>NZ_CP098827.1:0-4927540 GCF_040070525.1 Halomonas sp. RT37
GTGTCGCTCGCTCTCTGGCAACAGTGTCTACAAACCCTTCAGGATGAACTGAGCTCGCAGCAGTTCAACACCTGGATTCGCCCTCTGCAGGCGGAAGAAGGGGAGTCCAATCAGCTCAGGCTGCTGGCACCCAACCGCTTCGTGCGCGATTGGGTCAGTGACAAGTACGCCAAGCGTATCAGTGAACTGATGCGGGAGTTGGCGCCGGCCAAGCCGCCCAAGGTGATGCTGACGGTGGGCAGTCGTCGTGCTGCGCCGGCCCCACCCCAGACTCGCGAACTCGGCGATCCTGTCTCCGCCGCTCCGGCCCGCTCGGCGGCCGTGCACACCAGCTCCCGCGGCGATGTGGGGGATGAGCGCGAGGTCGACCGCCTGCGCGACGAAGGCGGTGAGGCGCCGGTCACGCGTCCACCCGGTGGTGAACGTCAGGTTCAGGTCGAGGGCAGTCTCAAGCACTCCAGTGGCCTGAATCCCAACTTCACCTTCGAGACGTTTGTCGAGGGCAAGTCCAACCAGCTTGCCAGGGCGGCATCCCGCCAGGTGTCGGAGAACCCTGGGGGAGCCTACAACCCGCTGTTTCTGTATGGTGGCGTCGGCCTCGGTAAGACCCACCTGATGCATGCGGTGGGCAATGCCCTGGCGGGGCGTCGCGAGAACGCTCGGGTGGTGTATCTTCACTCGGAGCGCTTCGTCGCCGATATGGTCAAGGCCCTTCAGCTCAACGCCATCAATGACTTCAAGCGCTTCTATCGCAGCGTCGACGCCCTGTTGATCGATGACATCCAGTTCTTCGCCGGCAAGGAGCGCTCCCAGGAGGAGTTCTTCCACACCTTCAATGCCTTGCTTGAGGGTGGCCAGCAGATGATCCTGACCTCGGATCGCTATCCGAAGGAAATCAGCGGCGTCGAGGAGCGCCTCAAGTCCCGTTTTGGCTGGGGGCTGACGGTGGCGATAGAGCCGCCTGAGCTCGAGACTCGGGTGGCGATCCTGATGAAGAAGGCCGACCAGGCCAAGGTGGATCTACCCCATGATGCGGCTTTCTTCATCGCCCAGAAGATTCGCTCCAACGTGCGTGAACTGGAAGGGGCGCTGAAGAAGGTCATCGCCGATTCCCACTTCATGGGCAAGTCGATCACCCAGGACTTCATCCGCGAATCGCTCAAGGATCTGCTCGCTCTGCAGGACAAGCAGGTAGGCGTGGACAACATCCAGCGTACCGTGGCGGAGTACTACAAGATCAAGCTGGCGGACCTGCTGTCCAAGCGGCGTTCACGCTCCGTGGCGCGCCCGCGACAGGTCGCCATGGCCCTGGCCAAGGAACTGACCAATCACAGTCTTCCGGAAATCGGCGACGCCTTCGGCGGCCGAGACCACACCACCGTGCTACATGCCTGTCGCAAGGTGCAGGCGCTGCAGGAAGAAAGCGCCGATATTCGTGAAGACTACAAGAATCTGTTGCGGCTTTTGACCAGTTAACGTCTCTACGTCATCAACCGCGTGACCGTCTCACTCTCCCGGACAAGAAGTGGAGCCGACATGAAATTTTCCATCTCCCGCGAAGCGCTGCTGCGCCCGCTGACGCTGGTGGCCGGTGTGGTCGAGCGCCGTCAGACGTTACCGGTGCTCTCCAACGTGCTGATCCAGGTCGAACAGGACGAGGTCGCCTTGACCGGCACCGACCTGGAAGTCGAACTGGTCGGCCGCACCGTGGCCAGCCAGGTGGATGAGCCTGGCGCCATCACGGTGCCCGCGCGCAAGCTGATGGACATCTGCAAGTCCTTGCCAGACCAGTCCGAGCTGGAGCTGTCCATCGAGGACGGGCGGGCCGTGCTGCGCAGTGGCCGTTCACGCTTTACCCTGTCCACGCTTCCGGTCGCCGAGTTTCCGAATATTGAAGATGGTCAGAGCAGTGTCGAACTGGCGTTGCCGCGGGGGACCCTCAAGCAGCTGATCGACGCCACCTCCTTCGCCATGGCGCAGCAGGACGTTCGCTACTATCTGAATGGCCTGCTGCTGGAGTTCGCCCCGAACCTGGTCCGCACCGTGGCTACCGACGGCCACCGCCTGGCGGTCAGCTCTCGACCCGTGGAGATCAACATTGAGTCGGCCCAGAAGCTGATCGTTCCGCGCAAGGGTGTACTCGAACTGGTACGGCTGCTCGACGATTCTGAAGAGCCTGTCAGCCTGACCCTGGGCTCTACCCATATCCGTGCTCACACCGGGGACTTCACCTTCACCTCCAAGCTGGTGGACGGCAAGTTCCCGGACTACGAGCGGGTCGTGCCCAAGGGCGGCGACAAGGTCTTCATCGCCGAACGTTCGGAGTTGCGTCAGGTGCTGTCGCGTACCGCCATCCTCTCCAACGAGAAGTACCGTGGGGTACGGCTGAATCTGGAAGAGGGCAACCTGAGGGTGATGGCCAACAACCCGGAGCAGGAAGAGGCCGAGGAAAACATCGCGATCGAATACAGCGGGCCGGCCATGGAGATCGGCTTCAACGTCGGCTATCTGATCGACGTGCTCAACGCCGTGGGTGAGGATCGCGTGCAGATGACGCTGGGCGATCCCAACAGCAGTGCGCTGATGGAAGAACCCGGTGGCGGCGATGCCCTCTATGTCGTGATGCCGATGCGCCTGTGACGGTATTCATTGCCAGCAAGGCCTTTCCATGGCGCTAGACCGCTTGATGTTTCAAGGCCTGCGAAACTTGCAGGCCTTTGATATTTCACCATCTTCCGGGATCAACCTGATCACTGGAAGCAACGGCAGCGGCAAGACCAGCCTGCTCGAAGGTATCCACCTGCTGGGCATGGGGCGGTCCTTTCGGGCGCGTCGGCTGTCCCAGGTACTCCACCACGATGCTGACGCCCTTGTCCTGCATGGCCGCCTTGCCGGTGATCCCCCTGTATCGATCGGCTTGCGCCGCCTGCGTCAGGAGCGCGAATTGACGCTGCGCATTGGCGGTGAGCGACTCGACAGGGTGTCTCGTCTGGTGGAGACCCTGCCCCTGCAGTTGATCAACCCCGACGCATTCCGCCTGCTGGAGGGATCTCCCGCCGGCAGGAGGGAGTTCCTGGATTGGGGAGTGTTTCACGTGAAACATGACTTCCTGCAGGCCTGGCAGCGTTTCCGTCGCGCCCTGAAACATCGGAATGCCCTGCTCAGGCATGGTAGAATGGAGCCTCAATCCCTGTCAGTGTGGGAGCATGAGCTGGCGCTTTCGGGCGAGCGCATGGACATCCTGCGCAGGGAATGGATCGATACCTTTATCCCGGTATTCGAGGAAACGCTGGAAGGGCTGATTTCACTGCCATCGCTGACGCTGCGCTATAGCCGTGGCTGGGATCGACAGCGAGATCTGGCCGAGGTGCTCGAGCAGGGACGCGACACCGATCGTCAGATGGGCTTTACCCAGCAGGGGCCCCAGCGAGCGGATCTGGCGATTCGACTCGGCAGACGACCAGCGGTCGAAGTGCTTTCACGAGGACAACAGAAACTCGTCGTGAGCGCACTGAAGCTTGCCCAGGGACGGTTACTCGAGAAGATGACAGGCAGGACCTGTCTCTACTTGATCGACGATCTGCCCGCCGAACTGGACCAGAACCACCGAAGGATCTTTTGCCAGTGGCTGGAGCGGATGCGCTGCCAGGCCTTCATCACCAGCGTGGATCACGAGGTACTGGCCGACCTGTGGCAACCCGATACGCCGATGGCAATGTTTCACGTGAAACAAGACGCTGACGGCTTCGGCCAGCTGCAGGCCATAGACAGACAGACTTCACGACGGAGTGGTCAATGAGCGAACATGCTTACGACTCATCGAGCATCAAGGTACTGAAAGGCCTGGATGCCGTACGCAAGCGGCCCGGGATGTACATCGGCGATACCGATGATGGTACCGGCCTGCATCACATGGTGTTCGAGCTGGTGGACAACTCCATCGACGAAGCGCTGGCCGGCCACTGTAGCGAGATCAGGGTGATCATCCATCCGGATGAGTCGATCACCGTCAGTGACAATGGCCGTGGCATTCCTACCGATATTCATGAAGAGGAAGGCGTATCGGCGGCCGAAGTGATCATGACGGTGTTGCACGCGGGCGGTAAGTTCGATGACAACTCCTACAAGGTATCTGGCGGCCTGCACGGCGTCGGTGTCTCGGTGGTCAATGCGCTGTCTGAAGAGCTCAAGCTGACCATCTGGCGTGCCGGCAAGGTCCACGAGCAGATCTATCGTCACGGTGTTCCCGAGTCGCCGCTGGCTGTGGTGGGGCAGACCGAGCAGACCGGTTCGCGGGTGCACTTCCGTCCGTCTCCCGAGACCTTCGCCAATATCGAGTTTCACTACGATATTCTGGCCAAGCGTCTGCGTGAGCTGTCGTTTCTGAATTCTGGTGTGGCTATCCGCCTGCTGGACGAGCGTAGCGGCAAGGAAGAGCTGTTTCACTATGAAGGTGGCCTGAAGGCCTTCGTCGACCACCTCAACACCAACAAGACCGTTCTCAACCCCGTCTTCCACTTCAATGTGGAGCGGGAAGATGGCGTGGCGGTCGAGGTGGCGATGCAGTGGAACGATACCTTCGCCGAGAACATCTTCTGCTACACCAACAACATCCCTCAGCGGGATGGCGGTACCCACCTGGCCGGTTTCCGCGCTTCACTGACTCGTACGCTCAATCATTATATTGAAGCGGAAGGGTTGCTGAAGAAGACCAAGGTGAACACCTCCGGTGACGACGCCCGTGAGGGCCTGACCGCGATCATCTCGGTCAAGGTGCCGGACCCGAAGTTTTCCTCCCAGACCAAGGACAAGCTGGTCTCTTCTGAGGTAAAAACTGCGGTAGAACAGGAACTTGGGCGGTCTTTCTCGGAGTATCTGGTAGAGAAGCCCAACGAAGCAAAGGCCATCGTCAACAAGATGCTGGACGCTGCCAGGGCCCGCGAGGCGGCGCGCAAGGCGCGCGATATGACCCGCCGCAAGGGCGCCCTGGACATCGCAGGGCTGCCCGGCAAACTGGCCGACTGTCAGGAAAAGGACCCCGGACTGTCAGAACTCTACCTGGTCGAGGGTGACTCGGCCGGGGGTAGTGCCAAGCAGGGGCGTGATCGGCGTACCCAGGCTATCCTGCCGCTCAAGGGCAAGATACTCAACGTCGAGAAGGCACGCTTCGACAAGATGCTGTCGTCGGCGGAAGTCGGGACGCTCATCACTGCCCTGGGCTGCGGTATCGGCCGTGAGGAGTTCAATCCGGACAAGCTGCGCTATCACTCGATCATCATCATGACCGATGCGGACGTGGACGGTTCGCATATTCGTACCCTGCTGTTGACGTTCTTCTTCCGTCAGATGGCGGAGTTGATCGAACGCGGGCATGTGTTTATCGCCCAGCCGCCGCTGTACAAGATCAAGCGTGGCAAGCAGGAGCTCTACCTCAAGGATGAGCAGGCGATGATCGACTACCTGACCACCACCGCCCTGGACGGTGCGCGGTTGTGCGTCAGTGAAGATGCGCCAGGAATCAGCGGGGCTCAGCTTGAGACTCTGGTGAACCAGTACCGTGATGTGATGAAGCGCATCGATCGTCTGTCGCGGGTCTATCCCAGCGAGGTGCTGCGCAAGATCGTCCATGCGGCACATCTTGACGGCGAAAACAGCCTTCGTGATCGCGGCACCATGCAGAACTGGATCGAGTTCCTGCAGAAGGAAATGGACGATCTGGTGGCCTACGAGGGGGGGCCGCGTTACACCTTCTCGTTGCAGGAAGACAATGAACGCGGGTTCTTCCTGCCGGCGGTCACCTTGATTGCCCATGGCGTGACCACCGACTACGTCTGGGGCCTGGACTTCTTCACCAGCGCTGACTATCGCGCGATCGCTGGCCTCGGCGAGACACTGGACGGGCTGCTGGAAGAGAGCGCCTATATCGCCCGTGGTGAGCGCAAGAAGCCGGTCAAGACCTTCTATGAGGCGCTGGACTGGCTTATGAACGAGGCACAGCGTGGTCTGTCGATCCAGCGCTACAAGGGGCTGGGCGAGATGAACCCGGAGCAGTTGTGGGAAACCACCATGGATCCCAATACGCGTCGTATGCTGCGGGTTTCCATCGAAGATGCCGTCGCCGCCGACATGATGTTCAACACCCTGATGGGTGATGAAGTCGAACCGCGTCGTGACTTTATCGAGCGCAACGCTCTGGTGGCCAATCTGGACATCTAGTGCAGCAGGAAGTCCCAGGCCCATGGCCTCGATGTTTCACGTGAAACATCACGCGACAAAACCCCGATCTTCAGGATCGGGGTTTTTTCTTTTCTAGTATCAGTAGTTTGCCAGCGGCCGGATGGTTGGGTGGCTGGTTTCTTGAAAGGCCCGATATGAGAGGGCGGGGTGCACCAGGCTTCTATTGCCATCCGGCGAGGGTGTATCGCGAATGAGCAGCTACACATCTGACCGCACGCCATGGGCTGTGGTCGCCCGATTCTGTTGGCGAACGCGGTGAGTGGGTGGTGAGTGGGCGCGGTGTGTCCGATGGAAGTCAGTGGACGTCAGTAGAGGAAAGACGAAGGCGCGGTGTCTCCATGGCGGTTGCACGGTGGGCAGGTGCTTGAGGACAGCGGCGCGGCTTGCACGTTTCACGTGAAACATCTGGCGATATAAGGTCCAACCGCTCAAGCCAGAACTCCTCGCCTCTTTGATATCAAATGTCTGGTCGATATCAGCATTCGTGCCGAGTACGGGGGAGTACCCGAGCTTCAGGCAGATACTCGGAGAAAGGTATCTGGCGTGCGCGCTGACATGTGAAGTGGTCGGAAAGGCGGCGTATCGATACTGCTGGCGTCATCTCAAAGAAGGGGATGGAAGGAGGGAATCAGAAAGGGAGGAATGGAGGTGTTGTTGGAAGGAGCTGTTGGAAGGGGGGGAAGGGATGGTGGGAAGGGGGGGGGACAGACGAGAGCGTACGACAATCCATCGTCGGGCTGCGTCTATGACCTCGCTCCTCCGCAACGTTTCCCGTGAAACATCACGGCATCAGACCTGAGATTCCAAGGCTGGGACCGTGTCTGGCTATCCGCATCTTGCCATCTGTGTCTTGCTGACTGGATCTTGTTACTCGCGTCTTGTTATCCACGTCATGTTATTTGGGGCCTGATGAGTCTCTCGCTTAAGACGGGTGCCTTGGTTGTCGCACTATATGGAACGTGCGGGAGCGTGTCCGGATGGGGCTCTGTGATACCGGAGGGGGCTCGATACATTGCACTCGCAGTCATCACGGAAAGACCGACATTTGAGCACCATGACCTCCCGGGCGGGTAAGTCGCAAGAGCTTTCCCGTGTTCTAACTTGTTGTTTGGACGTTGATATACGAAGAATGCGAGCCGCCATGTTTCACGTGAAACATGGGGCTCGGCAGTTGCAGATAGATGAAGGGAGAGTCACGTCGGCGGCCAGGCCCGGAGGCTCGCCGAGGGCTGACGAGGGGGCGAGCCTGATGCAGGGTCGTTTCAGGTATCCAGGTTTCCTTGCAGCAGTTGATCGACAAAACCAGCGAGATCGTCATGGACCTCTGCCTCGCTGTCTGTCCGGCCAAGTTCTGGATGCTTGGCTAGTGTGCGCTCGCCCTTGCCGGTACGTACCAATGCAAGGCGGCAGCCCACGGCAGCGCCTGCCTCGAGATCCCGGTAGCTGTCGCCCACCATCCAGGCGCCTTCCAGGCTGTCGAGTGCAAGCGCATCCTGAATCTGGCGGAGCAGACCGGGCAAGGGCTTGCGGCAATCACAGCGGTCCTCGCTAATGTGAGGGCAGTAGGCGATATGCTCGATTCGACCGCCTTCGGCCTCCACCAGGCTCAGCATCCTGGTGTGCATGGACTCCAGCGTCGCCTCATCGTAGTAGCCTCGCGCGATGCCTGACTGGTTGGTGGCAACAGCGACGGTCCAGCCCTGTTGGGACAAACGGGCGATGGCGGTGATGGCGCTGGGGTAGGGGACCCACTCGGCGAGCGACTTGATATAGTTGTCGGAGTCCTGATTGATCACTCCGTCACGGTCGAGAATGACGAGTCGTGGGGCCATGGGTCTACCTGGTCTATGCGATGGGTAAGGGTGGTTGCTGTCACGCAATCGGCCCAGTGTAGGGGCATGTTTCACGTGAAACAATCAGGTGCTGACGAGGCCGTGTCTGTGGCCCAGGTCGCAGTTTTTACCAACCCTGCGCTGTTGCTGTTGCTGTTGCTGTCTGTCTCACCCCTTGCTAGGCGCTGTCCGAAAAGTCGACGAGCGAAGGTTAGACAAGGCAAAAATCGGTGAGAAAGCGCAGTTTACGGGGTGTAAATGAGCATGTTGATCCGATTTTTAACGCCGTATTACCGAGCGCAGGCACTTTTCAGACAAGCCCTAGCGGAAGCTCGTGCTGTTCCCGCCATGTCGAGGGCGTTGCAAGGGTCTCATGCAAGGGGCTCATACAAGGGTGTCGCAAGCCCATTCCAGCGACAACTATCCCAGGCTCCTCCGTATTCAGTAAGCCACGGATCGCTGCGACCCCAGCCCCTTAGTTGTCGCTGGCAACAACCTAGTCCGAAAGGGGGGGCGACGTCTTGTCGGTGTGCAAACCTGTCGCGCCGGCTGTCGCCAGTGCTGTGGGTATCGAGTCCTTCAGGTGATCGAGCAATGCTCGTACCCGCATTGGCGGATCCCGTCCTGGAAGCAGCGCGTGGATGCTGATGTCCGGCAGCGACCAGTCCTCGAGCACGGGGAGCAACCTGCCGGCTTCCAGCGAGGCCCCGACGATGGAACGGGAGGTATGAAGGATGCCTATACCTGCCTCTGCCGCGATCACCAGTGCGTGCCCATAGTTCGCTCTGTAGCTTCCGCTGACCGGCACGTTGTGAACCTCGTCGCCACGGCGAAGTGGCCAGCGCTGAATACCCTGGAACCGTGTGTAGTGAAGGCAGTTGTGGTGCAGCAGGTCCAGTGGGTGACGCGGTACACCCTGGCGTTGAAGATAGGCCCTCGACGCCACCAGCATGCGCTGATCTGCGGCCAAGGGATGGGCGACCAAGCGAGAGTTCTCGAGCACCCCGACTCGCACTGCCAGATCGTGCCCGGACGAGGCGATATCGACAAAGCGATCGTCGAAGTCAGCGTCCACTTCAATGTCTGGATGACGATCGAGAAATTCGGGGAGGAAGGGCGCAATATGGATTCGGCCGAAATTGACCGGTAGTGATAGGCGGATCAGTCCTCGCGGTCGGTCACTGATGTCCTGCAAGGTATCCGCCGCCTTGTCGAGTAACCGTAGAGCAGGGACGGCGCGTTCCAGGTAGGTGCGGCCCGCCAGGGTCAGGGAAACCTCACGGGTGGTCCGGTGCAACAGCTTCGTCCCGAGCCGAGACTCCAGGGCATCGAGGCGACGGCTGACCGCGCCGCTGGTGAGGTTGAGTTGCTCGCCGGCCGCGCGCAGTGAGCCATATCTTGCCACTTCAACCAGGGCAAGCAGTCCAGCGACCAGTGTGTCGTGATGGGATGGCATGGTGCACTCTCGTCCAGAGGCAGGGGGTTGGTCATTGCACGAGTCGCCATGGGGCCAGGGTCGATGGGCGCCGGTGCGGCGCGAGACGGCTCTGACTCGGGGCCTAATTGTTGAGTCTAGCGCAAGACAGTACTCCGTGAGCTTCGCTACTGCGCTGGTCTCGGACGGGCCAGGATAGGGGAAGACCAACGAGGAGGTTGTTCCCATGTTACTGGAAGCTCGTCTACGCCCATTGGTATCGCTACGTCACTTTCGTCAATTCCGCTCTGACAGGGTGGGGCCTGAAGGAATCCATGAATACCAGGTAGCACGCCGTGACCTGGCCAGTGAAGAAGTGCGTGTCAGGGTCGCTGCGGTGGGGCTGAACTACCGCGACAGGGCGCTGCAGGACGGAAGCTATCTGCCGCAGATGCCACGCCCCTTCGTGCCGCTGTCTGAAGGCTCCGGGGTGGTGCTGGAAACGGGAGGGGATGTCGTTGATCTCGAGGTGGGACAACCGGTGCTCGGTCACTACACCGTCGATTGGATATCTGGAGCTTTCAGGGAGTCCTATCACGCCTCAAAGCTGGGCGGTCCTGGTGATGGCTGGTTGTCGGAGGAGGTCATCGTTCCGCGTCGTGCGCTGGTTGCCGTGCCATCTGGCTGGCGGCTCGATCAAGCCGCTGCATTGGCGATCTCCGGCGTCACGGCCTGGAAGGCGCTTGGCGACCTGGATGAACTGCAGGGCCGTTACCTGCTGTTGGCGGGAACCGGCAACGTGTCGCTGCAGGCCTTGCAGCTGGCGGCGGCGGCCGGTGCTCGGCCTATCGTGGTGACGTCGCGACCCGCTCTGGCATCACGGCTCAGGGATTTAGGCGCGGTCGCGGTGATCGGTCGGGAGGGCGGGGCGGCCGACGTGGCGTCCCAGGTGATGGCCATCACCGAGTCCGTGGGCGTAGGGCGTGCCATCGATGTGGTGGGCGGGCAGTTTCTGGTCGATGCCATTCTGCCGTCAATGGCTACCAATGGGCGTATCGCCCTGGTGGGCTTTCTCGAAAGTGGCCGTGTCGAGGGTGATCTGGTGGGACCGGCGATTCGCAAGTTGCTGCATCTGGAAGGGATCAGCGTCGGCAGCCGTGATGACCTGGAGGCCATGCTCCGCTATATGGATCGCCACGGACTCAGGCCCGCTATCGGACGTCGTCTGAGCGCCGACGACTTGCCTGAGTGGCTCGCCAACGGCGCCGTGGGCAGTGGCTTGCGTTCGGGCACCATAGCCGACCGTCACCCGAGCGTGGGCCTGCCGGCAACGGACTCGCAAGACAATGATCTCGAACTGGGCAAGACGCTGGTGATCATGGATCAGCGGCTGGCGGAAAGTATCGCTGAGTAGAGCGGCGGAATCGGGGCGCTGAGTAAGGCGGCGGAGGCGGGGCTCAGAGTAAAGCGGCGGAGGCGGGGCTCAGAGTAGCGCGGCGGAGGCGGGGCGCTGAGTAGAGCGGCGGAATCGGGGCGCTGAGTAAGGCGGCAGAGGCGGGGCACTGAGTAGAGCGGCGGAATCGGGGCGCTGAGTAAGGCGGCAGAGGCGGGGCGCTGAGTAGAGCGGCGGAATCGGGGCGCTGAGTAAGGCGGCAGAGTCGGGGCGCTGAGTAAGGCGGCGGAGGCGGGGCGCTGAGTAAGGCGGCGGGGGCGGGGCGCTGAGTAAAGCGACGGAGGCGGGCGCCAAGAAAAGCAGCGAGCGTGAGGCTCAGGGCTGGCGTCGGGGGTACAAGCTCCAGGCGGCGTACTGGGGGTACATCAAGCGGGGTGGGTTTCACGTGAAACACGAGAGCCTGCCCTTGCTTGTACTCCTGTATGTTCCACGTGAAACATTGTCGCCGCCGGCGCTTTCTATCTGGGCAATGTTCCACGTGAAACGTCGGTGGCGAGTGCCACACTCTGCATCGCCAGGTTTGACTCTCCAGGCGACATCCCATTGGCTCACTCCTGCGTTCGTAGCGGCTGTGGCATCCCCGCTGAAGGGTTCCGGAAGGTTTGGGGCCGTGGGGTGGCGTGCCGGGCGGGCTCAGCCTGTCGATACAAAAAAAGGCCGGCCCCTTGCGGGACCGGCCTCGTTGCCACCAGGGGCTGGATTACTGCTGCAGTTCGGCGATATCCGCTACTTCGAGGAACAGCGCCTGGAGGCTTGCCAGCAGGGCCAGACGATTGGCACGAACGGCTTCGTCCTCGGCCATGACCATCACCTGGTCAAAGAAGGCATCGACCGGTGCCCGAAGGCTTGCCAGCACGTCCAGAGCGTCGCTGTAGCGGGCTTGCTGGAACAGCGGAGCGACCTGCTCCTGGCAGGCTGCCACGGCGTTCTTGAGGGCCTTCTCGGCGTTCTCGGAGAGCAGGCTCTCGTCGACCTCGGTGCGTCCATCGTGATCTTGCTTGGACAGGATGTTGCCGACACGCTTGTTGGCGGCGGCCAGGGCGGCGGCTTCATCACGCGTGGCGAACTGCGCCACGGCGCGCAGGCGACGGGCGAAGTCCAGCGGGCGGGTCACCGGGCGTGCACGCACCGCCAGGTAAACCTCGGCACCGATCCCTTCGTCCTGGGCCCAGGCACGGAAGCGATCGAGCATGTAGCCAAGGACGTCATCGACCAGGCCGTCTGCCTTGGGCAGCGCCTCATGCTGGGCCACGGCGAGCTCGAGCAGCTCGCGCAGGTCCAGATCCAGCTCACCCTTGACCAGGATATTGAGCACGCCGATGGAAGCGCGGCGCAGGGCGAAGGGGTCCTTGGTACCGCTGGGGCGCTGGCCGATGCCGAAGATCCCGGTGATGGTATCCAGGCGATCGGCGATGGCCAGGGCCTGACCGGTCAGGGTCTGGGGGATGGCGTCGCTGGCAAACCGCGGCAGGTACTGTTCTTCCAGCGCGCGTGCGACCTCGGCGTCTTCGCCATCGTGCTCGGCGTAGTAGCGCCCCATGATGCCCTGAAGCTCCGGGAACTCGAGCACCATTTCGGTGACCAGATCACACTTGGCCAGGGCCGCAGCACGGCGAGCGCGGGACTCGTCACCGCCGGTCCGGCTGGCGATGTGCGCGGCCACGTTGGCACTGCGTCTGGCCTTGTCGGCGAGGGTCCCGAGCTGCTTCTGGAACACCACGCTGGAGAGGCCCTCGATGCGCTCGGCGAGCGGGCGTTTGCGGTCGGTCTCGTAGAAGAAGGCGGCATCGGCCAGACGAGGGCGAATCACCTTCTCGTTGCCGGCGATGACCTTGTCCGGCTCGCGGCTGTCGATATTGGACACGGTAATGAAGGCGGGCTTGAGCTTGCCGTCCGCATCCAGCAGGTGGAAGTACTTCTGGTTGGCCTTCATCGACGAGATCAGGCATTCCGCCGGCACCTCGAGGAAACGCTCGTCGAAGCTGCCGGTCAACGCCACCGGCCACTCGACCAGACCGCTGACTTCTTCCAGCAGGTCCTCGTCGATGACGGCGGTGGCTTCGAGCAGTTCTGCCTCGGCCAGTACCTGTTCGCGAATGCGCTCGCGACGCTTGCTGCGATCGGCCAGCACCCAGGCATCCTCCAGGGCGCCGAGGTAGTCGTCGGCATGTTTCAGGGCGATGGCCTCGGGGGCGTGGAAGCGGTGTCCGCGGGTCTCGCGGCCGGCCTCAAGGCCCAGCACCGTGGCGGGTACGATCTGGTCACCGTAGAGCGCTACCAGCCAGTGAACCGGGCGGGAGAACTCGATGCGGGAAGCGCCCCAGCGCATGTTCTTGGGCACCGGCAGGGCCGCCACAGCCTTGTCGATGATGGCGGGCAGCAGGGCGACGGTGGCCTCGCCCTGTTGCTGCTCGCGGTAGCCGAGCCAGGTGCCCTTGTCGGTCTCCAGATGGATCAGGTCGTCGACGCTGACGCCGCAGGAGCGAGCAAAACCCTGGGCTGCCTTGGTTGGCTCGCCATCCTTGAAGGCTGCCGCCAGGGCAGGGCCGCGTTTTTCGACGTCGCGGTCGGGCTGCTTGTCGGCCAGTGCCTCGACCCGCACCGCCAGCCGGCGGGGGGAGGCGTAGGCGGTGACGCCCTGGAAGTCGACGCCGGCATCGGCGAGGCCGCGACGCACGCCCTCGGCGAAGGCGTCGGAGAGAGTGTCGATGGCTCCCGGCGGAAGTTCTTCCACGCCGAGTTCAAGCAAGAGGGTGTGGGCGGCCATGCTTATGCGTCTCCCTGTGCGGCAAGGGGTTCGTCGTCGAGAAGTTCACGTCGCAGCGCTTCCGGGGCCAGCGGGAAACCGGCCGCCTTGCGTGAGGCGTAGTAGGCGTGGGCCACGTCGCGGGCCATGGTGCGCACGCGCAGGATATAGCGCTGGCGTTCGGTGACCGAGATGGCGTGACGGGCGTCGAGCATATTGAAGGTGTGGGAGGCCTTGAGTACCTGCTCGTAGGCCGGCAGCGGCAGGTTGGCGGCGAGCAGCTTCTGGCACTCGCTTTCCTGGTGGTCGAAGTTGCCGAACAGGGCGTCCACGTCGGCATGCTCGAAGTTGTAGGTGGACTGCTCGCGCTCGTTCTGCAGGTAGACGTCACCGTAGGTAACGCGGGAGCCGTCGGGCGCGATGGTCCATACCAGGTCGTAGACGCTGTCCACGTCCTGAAGGTACATGGCGATGCGCTCGAGGCCGTAGGTCAGCTCACCGGTGACCGGGAAGCACTCGATGCCGCCGGCCTGCTGGAAGTAGGTGAACTGGGTCACCTCCATGCCGTTGAGCCAGACCTCCCAGCCGAGTCCCCAGGCACCCAGGGTCGGTGACTCCCAGTTGTCCTCGACGAAGCGGATGTCGTGGACCAGCGGGTCGATGCCGAGACGCTCAAGCGACCCCAGATACAGTTCCTGGAGGTTGGCCGGGGAGGGCTTCATGACCACCTGGAACTGGTAGTAGTGCTGCAGGCGATTGGGGTTTTCGCCGTAGCGGCCATCGGTGGGACGGCGAGACGGCTGAACGTACGCCGAGTTCCAGGTTTCGGGTCCGATGGAGCGCAGGAAGGTGGCCGGGTGAAAGGTGCCCGCACCGACTTCCATGTCCAGCGGCTGCATGATCACGCAGCCCTGTTCGGCCCAGTACTGTTGCAGGGCGAGGATCAGGCCCTGGAAGGTTGCCACGTCTGGCGTCGACTGTGTCATTGGGAAGCACCGTTGGCCATGAATTCACGAGCCGTCAAGTATACAATCACAGGCAATTCGGTTATAGGCACAGCGCCAACAGAGGTTTTCCCATGATCGTAGTGACAGGCGGAGCCGGCTTCATCGGTTCAAATCTGGTCAAGGCCCTCAATGACCGGGGGCGCACCGACATCCTGGTGGTGGATGACCTGCGGGACGGCACCAAGTTCGTCAACCTGGCGGACCTGACCCTCGGGGACTACATGGACAAGGACGAGTTCCTGTCCCGGGTGAAGGCCCACATGCGCGGCGAGCTGAACCAGCTTCCGCCCATCGAGGCGATCTTCCACGAAGGCGCCTGCTCGGACACCACCGAGTGGGATGGACGCTTCATGCTGGAGAACAACTTCACCTACTCCAAGGAGCTTTTGCACTTCTGTGAGCAGGAGGGCATTCCCTTCCTCTACGCCTCGTCGGCGGCCACCTACGGCGGCAGCGAGGTGTTCGTGGAGTCCCCCGAGCACGAGAAACCGCTCAACGTCTACGGCTACTCCAAGCTGCTGTTCGACCAGTACGTGCGCTCGCGCCAGGCCGAACTCAAGACCCAGGTGGTGGGCTTTCGCTACTTCAACGTCTACGGCCCCCGCGAGCAGCACAAGGGCAAGATGTCCAGCGTGGCCTTCCATCACCACACCCAGATCAGCGCCGGCGAGAACCTGCGCCTGTTCGGCGCCTGGGACGGCTACGACGCGGGCATGCAGAGCCGTGACTTTGTCTATGTCGGCGACGTGGTCGACGTCAATCTGTGGTTTCTGGACAACCCCGAGGTGTCGGGAATCTACAACCTCGGTACCGGCCGCGCCGAGCCGTTCAAGACCATCGGCGAGACGGTCATCGACTTCTACGGCAAGGGGCGTATCGACTACATCGACTTCCCGGAAGAGCTCAAGGGGCGATACCAGAGCTACACCCGTGCCGATATCTCGCGGCTGCGCGAGGCTGGCTACGACAAGGAATTCCACACCGTGGCCGAGGGCGTGACCCGCTACCTGGAGTGGTTGAATGGCTGAAGCTGCGCCGGTCATGGCGCAGCCGCGGCTGGCGGGCCAGCGGCTGCTGGTGGTCGGTCCCAGCTGGGTCGGTGACATGGTCATGGCCCAGGGGTTGTTCAAGGCGCTGAAGCAGCAGGGCGCCGCCGCCCTGGCGGTGGTGGCACCTGCCTGGTCGAGGCCGATCCTCGAGCGCATGGATGAGGTCGACGAGGTCGTCGAGCTGGCCGTCGGACACGGCGTCTTCGGCTTTTCCGCCCGACGACGGCTGGCCAGGTCGCTCAAGGGACGCTTCGATCATGCCATCGTGCTGCCGCGTTCCTGGAAGTCGGCACTGGTGCCTTTTCTGGCGCGGATACCCAGGCGAACCGGCTTCACCGGGGAGCACCGGTTTGGCCTGTTGAGCGAGCGCCGTGAGCTGCAGCGCGACGTGCTCGACCAGACCGTCAAGCGCTTCGTCTCGCTGGGGCTGCCGGCGGACGCTGCCGCTGTCGGCGACTTCGAGATTCCCCAGCCACGGCTGCGTCAGGATGCGATCAACCTGGCGCGGTTGCATGATGAACATCGACTCGGCGTGCGTCCTGCCATTGGCCTGATGCCAGGGGCGGAATATGGCCCCGCCAAGCAGTGGCCGCTGGCCTACTTCCATCGCCTGGCCGGGGAGCTGATCGCTCAAGGGTTCGAGGTAAGGGTGCTGGGTGGGCCCAAGGATCACGCGGCGGGCGAGGAGATCGTGACCGGTCTCGAGCATGCCCACAACCTGTGTGGCGAGACCCGCCTGGAGGATGCCGTCGACCTGCTTGGCGACTGTCGTCAGGTGGTGACCAATGACTCCGGGTTGATGCATGTGGCCGCCGCGGTAGGGACGCGTATCCAGGCGATCTATGGCTCCTCGTCGCCGGCCTATACGCCGCCGCTGACCGACAACGCCCGGATTCACTATCTGGCTTTGTCCTGCTCGCCCTGCTTCGAGCGACATTGCCCGCTCGGGCATACCAACTGCCTCAAGCAGATCACTGTGGACAGCGTGCTGGAGGCGATCCTGACAGACGAGGCCCCGAACCGGATCGACGCCAGCAACGAGTGATCCGGGGCAAGGTGTCGTCGGTGAAGCCTTGTCCAGTCGTCCTGGCCGTCATACAGGCGCTCTGTCGCCGCTACTCTTCATATGGGCGCCCAGGCAGGTAGACACCAAGGTCAAGGCTGCTGGGGTGCCTCGGGTGGGGCATCGGGCTGTCCGTCGTTGCGATACGCCGGGGCCAGGCCTTGCCACAAGCGCTGCTGCAGCGCGGTTTCTTCACGCATGTACCCGTTGAGCGCTTCCAGGCCGTAGCGTTCGGCCAGGGTCGGATCGTTCGAGAACAGCGAGACGCCCAGTCCGGCGCGGTGCCAGTCGATGGTGAAGCCCATCGCCTCCAGCAGCGTCGGCAGGGTGTCCATGGTGGTGGCGGTGGTCGAGATGCGTTGGGGCGTCAGCGCATTGCCCATCATCATCAGGGTGTTGGTGCGAGGCGTCTGAATCAGCTGATCCCAGGCCGAGACACGCATGGTCAGATGGTCGCTGGCAATCACCACCAGGGTGTCCTCCAGCAGACCCTGGTCGCCAAGGCGCTGGATCAGCCGGCGGGTCAGCCAGGCCGAGCATTTCACCGCGTACAGGATATCCACACCGTCGTGCTCGCCCTGATTGGCCTGGCAGGCCCTGGCCGGATAGCCCGCCGGGGCGTGGGCGGTCAGATTGAGCACGGTCAGGTTCCAGGGACCGTCCTGACGATCCAGGCGCTTTGCTTCCTCTTCCGCCATGGCGTACAGACTGTCGTCGTAGAGGCCCCAGCTATTGAGGTAGTCCGGGTCGTCGAGGCGGCCTGCAAGCTGCTCGCGCCCCAGCACGCGGTCGTAGGCGTGGTCTTCGTAGAACAGCCCCTTGCCGGCGAATTCAGTGCTGGCGCCGCCCATGAAGGTCTGGCGGTAGCCAAGCCCCGCGAGCAGATCTCCCAGGCAGGCGACTCCGGGTACCACGTGGTGCAGCGGCTCGAACTGGCTGTCGTGGAGCAGGCCGGCGGGCATCAGCGGTGTGCCGCACTGGCTGGCGATCATGCCGGCCATGGTCCAGCCGGTGTTGTCGAGCTGACGAACGTTGTCGAACACCACCGCATCCGCTTCCAACGCGGCCAGGTCGGCGTAGGCGTCGCCGAAACGGGCCTCGTCGGCGTAGGTACGCTCGAGGCTCTCCAGGTAGATCAACAGCAGGTTGGGAGGCTGCGGTGGCGCCTTGAGGATCACCGGTTCGACGTAGCGACGCTCCAGCCAGGTGCCGGGATCGGTGACCACCGCCGCGCCGCGCTGGCCCATGGAGTAGAACATCGGATTGGCGACCAGCAGTACGAAGGCCAGCCAGTGGTCCCAGCGTTGCCAGCGGTAGTCGGCTCGCACCAGCCAGGTGTAGGCCGCCAGAATCAGCAACATGGCTGCGGTGTACAGTATCGCCGCCACGCTGCGCTCGCTGCCGCCGTGCTTGGCAATGCCCGCCTGCAGGTGGAAATAGACCGCGCCCATGTCCACCTGGCCGAAGCTGTTGGCCAGGTAGACGTAGATGCCCCAGAAGGCCAGTGGCGCCAGCGCCCAGGGGATCACCTGCACCCGCAGCCGTGGTGGAGGTGGTGCGCCCCAGCGTTTCCATCCGGCCAGGGCACACCACACCAGTGCCGGCAGCGGCAGGCACCAGCCGGGCAGTCGGGTGACCATGACCAGGGCATGGCCCACGGACAGGCCGAGAATCAGATGGACGGCCCAGCGAAGCCAGGTCGAGGTGGCGGGGCGGTGCAGGGGCATGATCGAGGCGCCAGGTGTCGTTCCGTGAAACCGATACGAATCAGCGATCGGCTCGCTCGTTCTCGTACAGTTCGTTCAGCTTTGCATACTTCATGTACGCATGGAATGCCGTCGTGATGGCGACGGTCATGCCATCCTGGCCCTGCAGCAGCCCGCCCTTGAGCACCAGCTTGCGCAGCATGGCGGTCATCGCGTGCAGCGTGGGACGAGTCGACGAGGGGGTGACACCACGTTCCTTCATCGCCCAGGCGTCGCGGGTCGACAGTTGATCGATGCGCTGCATCCAGTGGGACAGGTCACGGTAGGTGAAGTGACGCAGATGGGCGTCCACGTCGACCACCTCCGGTGCCTGGACCGAGGAGTGCGCCTTCTTGGGCAGGTAGCCCGAGGTGGTGCGGTTGTACAGCCGGGTCACCGGGTCCGGGTAGAAACCCGCCGCGCGAATCCAGTGGCGGCCGGCGAAGTTGCGACGCTTGAAGCGATAGGCCTTGCGCGGGTCGTCCAGCGACAGCTCGCGAATCGCCGCCACGGCGTCGTCGTCCAGGCGCTCGTCGGCATCCAGCGCCAGGATCCAGTCATGGGACGCCTGGGGGACGGCGAAGGCCTTCTGCGGGCCATCGCCCAGATAGGGCTGATGGATCACTCTAGCGCCGGCGGCCTCGGCCCGGGCAACGGTGTCATCGCTGCTGCCGGAATCGACCACGATCACCTCGTCGCACACCGGAGCCAGCGAGGTGATGGCCTCCTCGACGTTGTCCTGCTCGTTGAGGGTAATGATGATGCCGGTAATCGGGGTCATGGGGCCTGCCTATACGAAGGGCTTGATGGGGTGCTGGTGCCAACAACCGATACGCTGTGGCGAGTGGGATGCGCCGATACGCTGTTGCTATGCCGTCGACCGATGGTGGTTGACCTTCCTCAGGCGAGCTGCAGTGGCGGCGGCGGCGGCCTCCAGGTCGATGGCCGACATGTCCTGGTGAGCTGCATCCGTCGGTGGATGAAACGCCAGTCGCCGATCGGCGTCGTTGCAGGTCTGCCAGCGCAGCGGGGTGGCCGAGCGATGGGACGGGTAGAAGCCGACGGTGATCAGGTTGAGACAGCCTGCCACGTGCAGCGGGCCGGTGGAACCCGCGATAAAGGCGTCGGCCGCCGCCAGACTGCGAGCGAAGTCGGCGAGCCCTGCGCAGGCCGGCTGTCGGTAAGCACTGAGCCCAGCCTCGTCCAGCGTCTTGACCAGGGCCTCGGCCACGGCGTCTTCGCCGGGGCCGGCGGTAAGTATCCAGTGGGGCGGACGCTCACCCGACTCGGCCAGGCGCCGATCGATACCCTGTGCAAGCCCGGCGTAGGCCTCGGGAGTCAGGTTGACCGCCGAGCCGCCGCTGCCCGGGTGCAGGAACACCCAAGGGCGCGTGTCGTCGAGCCCCAGCGCCTGGCCCAGCGCGCTACGCTGAGCGTCACGTTGTTGCGGGGCCAGCGGCCAGTAGGGGGGCGCGGGGTGCTGTTGCGACGGCTGTCCTGACGAGAGTCCCAGCGCCTGAATCATGGCCTCGGCCAGTTCCAGATTGTAGATGTATTCAGGCTTGGCCGAACGGGATCTGCGCTGGGTGACGCGACGGTTGTAGAATAGCTGGGCCCACTTGGTGGCTGGCGCCATGCGCAGGGGGATCCCCGAGCGAAGGCCGAGCCAGCCGATGCGGGTGGTGGAGTAGAGCGTCAGCATCGCCGTGAAACCGCCCTGGCGCAGCGTCGCCAGCAGGGCGCGCTGGGCATCCTTCGGCGCCTGTTCACCCGGGTCGATGACGACGTCGTCGATCCACGGGCAGAGCCTTGCCATCGGCGCCGTATAGGCGGGTACCAGCACGCTGACATGAGGGGAGGGCCTGGCCTTCTTGAGGGCGGCGAGTGCTGGCCAGGCGAGCATGAAATCGCCAAGCTTGTCGTTGCGTACCACCAGCAGTCGAGGGGCACGAGCGTCGGCCGAGGCCGTCGTTGCTGTCATTTGGGCTCCCGAGCCCCGCTATCGGAAAGGAGACCACCTTGAGTCACAAGGTCATGCACATCTGCCTGTCGGACGGCTGGGGCGGACTGGAAATGTATCCTTCGAGGATTATACCGGAGCTTGCCGCTCAGGGGTGGCAGGTGCATGCCCTGGCACTGGGCGGGTCGCGGGTGGCCAGGAGCCTCGATGATGCCGGGGTGCCGACGCTGACTGCCCGCTCCAGAGGCTCGGCGCTTTTCGGTGTGCGCCGGTGGCTTGAGTACCTGGCCCGTCACGACATCCGCCTGTTGCACTGCCACAAGTCCAGCGACCTGCGCCTGGCAGCTCTGCTGGCGACCTTGCGGCCGCGGCTAAAGGTGGTGTTCACCGACCATATGGGGGTCACCCGGCCGAAGAAGGACCTGTATCACCGCTGGGCCTACGGACGGGTGTCGCGGCTGTTGTCCATCAGCGAGGCGACCCGGAGACGTAACGTCAAGGCCTTCGCCCTGCCGGCCGAGCGTATCCAGCGACTGTACCTGGGGATCGATCCGGCGCCGCTGGCGCCGCGTCTGGACGCCGGCGAGCGGCGCGCCCTGCGCGCAAGCCTCGGGCTGCCGGCGTCGGCCACCACCATCGGGGTGGCGGGGCGACTGACGCCTGGCAAGGGCCAGCGGGTGTTCGTCGAGGCCCTGGCGAGACTGATCGCCGAGCATCCGACGCTCGATGTCCATGGGGTCATCATCGGTGGACTCAGCGCCGAGGAGGGCAGTCGTGAGGAGTACGTGGCCGAGCTCGAGGCGCTGGTCGCCGAGCAGGGACTGTCGCAGCGCATCACCTTTACCGGCTTTCGGCGTGACCTGGCGCGGTTGTTCGAGGTGCTTGACGTGGTCTGTGTGCCGTCGCGCAACGAGGCCTTCGGCCTGACCGTGATCGAGGCCATGGCCGCCGGCAAGGCGGTGATCGGTTCGCGTAGTGGCGCCATCCCCGAGTTGATCGACGCTCACAGTGGCCGCCTGGCAGACCCCGAATCCGCCTCCGAGTGGGCCGCCGCCATGCTGGAATTGGCGCAAGATGGCGAGCTCAGGCGACGTCTGGGCGAAGAGGCGCGACGTCGGGTCAAGCAGCACTTCCTGCTGTCGCAGCATGTGCAGGGGCTGACTCAGGTCTATGACGACGTGCTCGCTGGCCGGCCGGCCGTCTGACGAGCGACACCGCTTGTTCAGAGAGATGGGTAAGCGGTCGCTATCGCTGTGGACGTTGCTGTAAGAGTATTTTGGAGCCGAGAAGCGATCACAGGCCGCTATCGATCAAGGCCCCTATCGATTACAGGCCGCTATCGATTACAGGCTAGGCGTCGCTATAGCCGCGGCGGATCTCTTCGAGCGCCTGCTGGGCCGACGTCTCGTCGACGCAGAAGCGGACCAGCGAACGTCCCAGTCGCGCCAGATTGCCCTCGCGCCATTTGCCAGGGGCGCGCAGACGACAGCGGTCTAGGTCGATCAGCCAGACCCGGTCGCTGTCGTCGACCAGCAGGTTGCGGGCGTTGAGGTCGACATGGTCGAGGCCATGGTCGTGGAAGCGTCGGATGACCTGGCCCACTTCATGGAGCAGGCCCGGGGCCAGATCACCGCTGCCGAGATGCTCTGCCAACGCTCGGGTGGCCGGCAGGCGCTCGGTAATCAGCGCGGCCTCGTAGCTTGGGCCATGACGAACGATGCCTCCCAGCACCGGCCGCGGCACCGGCAGGCCGGCCTGGTAAAGCCGCGCCGTCAGACGCACTTCGCGAAAGGCGCGACTGCGTTCGAGTCCGGTCCACAGGTAACGGGAGGTCGATAGCCGGGCGACGAGACCGCCGCGGCGGTAGGGTCTCAGCACCCACTGACGATCGCCCACCTCGAGAAACAGACTCTGGCCGCGACCCGGCGCCTGTCCGGTTACCAGGCCTGCCTCGCGCCAGTATTCTGGCGCCAGCAGAGCGGGTCCGATTTGTGGCCGCGGTACAGCGTCACATAAACTGGTGGCATCGTATAAAATGCCCACCTTTCCTGACTGATACGTTGCCAACCGCATGAAGCATCCTCTGCCCGCTCGTCCTGCCCACATCGGCGTGCTGCGTCTCTCTGCCCTGGGAGACGTGTGCAATCTGGTGCCCACGGTTCGAGCCCTGCAGCGCCAATGGCCCGAGGCGCGGATCACCTGGATCGTCGGCAAGGGCGAATACAGTCTACTGACCGGCCTGTCAGGGGTCGAGTTCGTCGTCTACGACAAGTCGACCGGCTTCAAGGGCATGCGGGCGCTGTGGCGCGAGCTGGCCGATACCCGCTTCGACGTGCTGCTGCACATGCAGCAGGCACTTAGAGCCAGCGTGCTGTCGCTGGGACTCAAGGCCAAGGTGCGGGTGGGCTTCGACCCGGCGCGGGCCAAGGACCGTCAGTACTGGTTCACGCACCGTCAGCTGGCCCCGCGTGAGCGGGCCCATGTGCTGGAGTCGTTCATGGACTTCGCGCGCCTGCTGGGAGTCGAGGATACCTCGCTGGAGTGGCGATTGCCGGTGCCGGACAGCGCCTACGCCGAGGCCAGGGAGCTCACCGGCGACAGCGCCTACCTGTTGATCAGTCCCTGTGCCAATCCGCGCCTGCGCAACTTTCGCAACTGGTCGGCGGAAGGCTACGCCGCCGTGGTGGAGCACGCCTGGACCCAGTTTGGCCTGAAGACGGTGATGACCGGGGGCGGCAGTACCCAGGAGCGCGAGATGGGCTCGCGCATTCAGTCGCTGTGTCACCCCGAGGCGGTGATCGACGCCATCGGCGCCACCTCGCTCAAGGGTCTGCTGGCGCTGATCGATCGCGCCCGGGGGGTGATCGCCCCGGATTCCGGCCCGGTGCACATGGCCAACGCCCTGGCTACCCCGGTGGTGGGCCTGTTTGCCACCACCAACCCCGATCGCGCCGCGCCCTACCTGTGGCGCGACTACGTGGTCAATCGCTACCCTGACGCCGTCCGGGAGTTCCTCCAGGCGGATCCCGACACCATCACCTGGGGCCAGCGGGTCCGCCATCCCGATGCGATGTCGCTGATTCGCGCCGACGACGTGATCGAACGACTCGATACCCTGCTCGCCGACACCGCCTCGCAACACCGCTCCGACCTCGATAGGGAGTCACCCGATGAAGCTTGATCTGACCGCGCTTGAGCGCTCCCGCGTGCTGGTGGTGGGCGACGTCATGCTGGACCGCTACTGGCACGGCGGCACCTCCCGGATATCGCCGGAGGCCCCGGTGCCGGTGGTGCGCGTGGAAGAGTGCGAGGATCGTCCGGGCGGTGCCGCCAACGTGGCGTTGAACATCGCCTCTCTGGGCGCCCACGCAGCCTTGGCCGGGCTGGTCGGTGACGACGACAATGCCGACCGTCTGACCGCGCGTCTGGAGGAAGTGGGGGTGAGTACTCACTTTCACCGTACTCCCGGCATGCCCACGATTACCAAGCTCAGGGTGATGAGCCGTAACCAGCAGTTGATCCGGCTGGACTTCGAGGATGGACTCGACAAGATCGACACCTCGGAGCTGGCGCCCAGGCTGATCGAGGCCACCGACAACTTCGACCTGATCATCCTGTCCGACTACGGCAAGGGCACCCTGGCCAACGTCGAGATGGTGATCCCGGAAATGCGCCGGGCCGGCAAGCGGGTGCTGGTGGACCCCAAGGGCAGCGATTTCCGGCGCTATCGTGGTGCCAGCGTGATCACCCCCAACCTGGCCGAGTTCGAGGCGGTGGTCGGGCCCTGCCCCAGCGACGACATCCTGGCCACCAAGGGCGAGGCGCTGCGCGAGGAGCTCGAGCTCGAGGCGCTGTTGATCACCCGCAGCGAGAAGGGCATGACGCTGATTCGCGAAGGCCATGACCCCTTGCACCTGCCGACCCGGGCCCGTGAGGTCTACGACGTCACCGGCGCCGGCGACACCGTGATCGCGGTACTCGGCCTGGCACTGGCCGCCGGCCACGGCTTCGCCGAGGCCATGACCTTGTCCAATCTGGCGGCGGGTCTGGTGGTGGCCAAGCCCGGCACCGCGACGCTGTCCATCGCCGAGCTCTACACCGCACTGCACGGCGACAAGCTGGCCGAATTCGGCGTCATCGAGGAATCATCGCTGGTGCTGGCGGTGCGCGCCGCCCAGGCCCGTGGCGAGCGGGTGGTGATGACCAACGGCTGCTTCGACATTCTTCATGCCGGCCACGTGGCCTACCTGGAGCACGCCCGCCAGCTCGGTGACCGGTTGATCGTGGCGGTCAACGACGACGCCTCGATCCGTCGGCTCAAGGGCCCCAAGCGGCCGATCAATCCGCTCAATCGCCGCATGCAGGTGCTGGCCGGGCTCGGCGCGGTGGACTGGGTAGTGCCCTTCGCCGAGGATACGCCGGCTCGCTTGATCGAATCGGTGCTGCCGGACGTGCTGGTCAAGGGCGGGGACTACCGGCCCGAGGATATCGCCGGCGGCGAAGCGGTGCGTGACGCCGGGGGCGAGGTCAAGGTGCTCGGCTTCGAGGATGGCGTCTCCACCACTGCCATGATCTCGACCATCCTCGATCGCGAGAGCTGAGGGTGAGCTGGCCGCGGCTCGCCTACTCAGGCGCCATCGGGCTGCTGTCGCCGCTGATCTGGCGACGGGTCTGGCGCGAACAGCTGCCGGATCGCGCTCGTGGCGAGCGGATGGGCTGTCTGCGGCCCTTCGCCGACGAGCGTCCGCGGCTATGGCTGCACTGCGCCTCGGTGGGCGAGGTGGTGGCGGCACGGCCGCTGATCCGTGCCCTGCGCCTGCGCCACCCCGATCACCGACTGGTGGTCAGCACCATGACCGCCACCGGCGCCGAACGAGTGCTCTCGCTGGTGGACGACGTTCCCGAGGCGGAGGCGGCCGCTCCCCTGAGCCATGTCTTCGTGGCGCTCGACTTTCCCGGCGCCGCGCGCCGCTTTGTCCAGCGTCTGGCCCCTCGTCAGGCGATCTTCTTCGAGACCGAACTGTGGCCGAACCTGCTGAGGGCCTGCGCCAGGCGAGGTATCCCGGTCGCGGTGGTCAATGGCCGCCTGTCGCCCCGTGCCTTTCGGGGCTATCGGCGCCTGCGACCGCTGATGGCCGAGGCGCTGGCTTGTGTCGACTGGTTGGCGGCCAAGTCCGGCGAGGATGCCGAGCGTTTCGTCGAACTGGGCATGGCGTCCGACCACATCCAGGTCGTCGGATCGATGAAGTTCGATATGGCCCTTGATGATGCATCTCTCAAGGTGAGTGAGCGCTTGCACGCTGCTATCGGGCATCGCCCGATCTGGGTCGCCGGGTCCACCCATCCCGGTGAGGATGAGCTGCTGCTCGGGGTCCAGCGACGCCTACAGGCGCGCTTTCCCGATATCCTGCTGGTGCTGGTGCCGCGACATCCGCAGCGCTTCGAGGAGGTCGCCAGGCTGTGCCAGGAGGCCGGATTCGAGACCGTCAGACGCTCCCGGGGACGCGTCCCCAGCGCCAGGGCAGAGATCTATCTTGGCGACAGCATGGGTGAGCTGCAGGCGCTCTACGGCACCGCGGACCTGGCTTTCGTCGGCGGCAGTCTGGTGCCCATCGGTGGCCACAATCTGCTCGAACCCGCACTGATGGGTGTGCCGGTGGTGACCGGCCCGCATATCGACAATTTCGAGGACGTGGCCCAGTTGCTGAGAGACGCCGGCGCGCTGGTCGAGATCGCCGACGCCGACGAGCTGGTCGAGCGTGTCGCCGCGCTGCTCGAGGATGCAGAACAGCGCAAGCGGCTGAGCGAGGCCGGGCAAGGTGTCATCGACACCCACCGGGGTGCGCTGGAGGCCACCCTCGCTGGCCTGGATCGGCTGCTGGCATCCTCTCGCGGTTGACGTAGCCCCCGCCTTCCTCCCTTTCTGACAGTTTCTGCGGGCTCTCGTGTTTGCGAGCGCTCACTTTTTCAGTGTTTGTCGACCGACCGGATACCCGGCTTCAGCGCCGACGCATAAAGGTATGGAAGGTCAGACGCTGGAATTCCCGGTCCAGGCGCAACAGGCCGATGACGGCGACCAGCAGCAGCGACAGGGCGTAGCCGTAGCCGTAGTAGTCGGGCCCCAGGTGCTGGGTGATCAGGGTAAAGCCCAGATTGCTGGCGCAGAAGGCGACGCATAGCCACAGGGCCGGTGTCAGCCGGTCGAGATAGAACAGCACGTTGAGAATCGCCAGGAACAGCACCTGAATGGCGACCGCGACCAGCAGCAGGTTGAAGATGGGCAAGTTCCAGTCGGAGAAACCGAGCGCCTCGAGCAGGTGCGGACCCGCCAGCAGCAGAGCCGCCACGGTGACACCCTGGACCTTGATGATGTCATAGATGCCGCGCCGCACGCTGATCACCATGGCCCTGCGCCAGGACTCTATTTCCTCCAGCGAGCGGCCGCTGCGGATGGCAAGGTCGTAGCGCTGACAGTTGAGAGCGAAGTCGGTCTCGATACGCATCAGGAAGATCGCCATGCCGGGCACGATGGACAGATAGGCCAGGAACAGCGGCAGGTCGTAAAGCGGTGCCGCACGCAGGGGGGGGATCATCGGCACCGAGGTGGCGGGGTGGAACCAGAAGGCCAGCTTGTCGATCCACACCCCCAGATTGTAGAACAGTCCGATCGCCACCAGCTTTGGCTGCCATCGGCCGTGCATCAGCAAGGTCAGCGACCAGGGCCGCTTGCTAGGGTAGTGGCGAGTCACCATGGCCAGCAGCACGAACAACAACAGTGTCTGACCGATGACGAAGGCACCGAGCAGGCCGGTGATGCCAAGGCCTTGCCAGCATAGGCCGAGGCCGAGCGTGGTCGCATAGCCGAGGGCGAAGGCCGCCAGTACCTGCCGGTAGCGCTTGACCCCGGCCACAAAGACGGCCACGCACCAGAGATTGCACAGCAGTACGAAGCCCATGACCATCAGTACGCGATAGGCCAGCGGGCTGGTATCGGCCAGGGTCGAGGCGATGGTAATCGCGGCCAGCAGCGCGGCGACGGTGGTCAGGGTCAGCACCGCCTTGAGGCTGGGCAGCACCTCGTCGTTTCGGCCTTCGTATAGCCGGTCTGCGGTAAAGCGAGTGAAGGTCAGTTGCAGTGGCCCGGTAAAGATCAGCGAGCCGGCCACCAGCCAGGTCACTGAGACCAGAAAATCGGTGATATACACCGGGGAGTCGCCCTGGCCCGCGGCCGCCAGGATGCCCAGCGTCATCACCGCCAGAATCGATATCACCCAGGGGCCTGAGCCGATCAGAGCGGCGTAGCCGTAGGCGCGCAACAGACCAAGATAGCTGTCCTGCCTGAGCAGCCGCCGCAATTCGAAACCGATACCCGCCATGATTACCCCTCAATTGAAAGTCGTGCCGCTGTCCTGGCCACCCGGTAGCGCTCAAGCGTCAATGTTTTGCCCATGTCGTGCTGTTGCGCAGGCCGGCTCCTCGCTGTCGGCCATGGCATCTTCCATGGCCACCTGGTAGCGCTCGGCGTAGCGTTCGAGCATCAGTTTTTCCGTGTAGTGCTGTTCGACCCTTTCGATCCCCACCTCTCGCGCCGCCTGCCAGGCAGCCGTATCCTTGAGCAGCGTAGCCGCCGCTGCCGCGGTGGCCTGTGGGTTGGCGATCGGTACCACCTGGCCCGCGGCCTGTTCGGGGGATCCATCTCCCAGCACCATTTCGCGACAGGCGCCTACGTCGGTAGTCACCACGGGGACTCCGGCGGCGAGTGCCTCCAGTACCACCAGCGGCTGCGCTTCGCTGATTGAGGTCAACACCACCAGGCGTGCCTGGGCGAGGATGTCTTCGGTCTTCTGGAAACCGAGAAACCGCAGGTTTTCGCCGAGCTTGAGCTGTTCGGCGAGGTCGCGGCATTCCTGGGCGTACAGGGGATCTTCGTCATCAGGGCCCACGACCCAGGCCTCCAGCTCCGGCAATTGCAGCTGGAGCTGGCGGGTGGCCCGCAGGAAGGTCTTGATGTCCTTGATCGGTGTCACCCGCCCGAGCAGCACCATCACCGGTCGGGTATTGGCCTGGGTGGCCTCGCGCAGGGGGCGAAAGCGCTCGATGCGAATGCCGTTGGGGATCACTCGGGAGCGGGTTGCCGGTGCACCGTCGTTGAGCTGTCGGCGACGATTGCCGTCGTACAGGGTGGTGATATCGCTGGCGGCCTGATAGGTCATGCGCCCCAGGCTGTGGAAGAAGCGGATCCACAGGCGTCTAAGGTAACCACTCTCGGCCTTGAGACCATGGCTCAAGGGATCCATCGGGGCATGAATCCAGTCCGCCTCCAGCAAGTCGATGTGGCGCTCCTTGGTGTAGATGCCGTGCTCGGTAACCATCAGTGGTGTGCCCGTCTGGTGGCGTGCCAGGGCGCCGAGAAAACCCGCATAGCCGGTAGAGATGGCGTGCAGGCAGCGTCCGCGAGGGAGGCGGCGGGCCAGGTCGGCCAACATGAACAAGGGCGAGTGCATGTTTCGTACCGACCAGAAGTAGTCGAGGAAGGACGTCTCGTCGTAGCAGGTGGTATAGCGTTCGACGATCTCGTCCCAGGCCAGCTGACTTCCCTCGAAGTCGTTGCGGCTCAGCCCCGACCCTTGTCCCACCAGGGCGGCGACTTCTGCCAGAGCGTCATCGATATCCCCTCCCGGCTGGCCGAGTCGGTCGTGCAGCGCACGGGAGCGTTCGAAGGCTCTCGGGCAGCTGCCTGGGCGACGGCCCGATCGTGTGAGCGTCGATCCCATCAGGTAGTGGCACTCGAGATGCACCACGTTGTCGGCCAGCTCATACTTCAGGCCTTCGTAGTCCTGGGGTCGGCTGCCGAGAAACACCACGGCAAAGCGATACTGTGGCAGGCCGCGGATCAACTGGTCGAGCCAGCCCGCCACCCCGCCTCGCACCATGGGATAGGTTCCCTCGAGCAGCAACACCACGTCGGCGGGATCGTCGGTAGCGGAAAGTCGGGGAAAGGTCATTGCCAGAACTCCCGAAGTGATTGCAGGCGCGGCGGAACATGATGGTGGTCGGCGAGGGTAGCCAGCGTTTCACGCAAGCCGACAGTGTCACGTTCCAGGTAGGCAAGCTCCGCCGATAGTGTGGCCACGGCCAGGTCTGGCGCGCCTTGGACGGTGGCCTTGTCGAGGTCGATGCGTGTCTGCTGCGGGCGCCTCTGGAGCAGTCCCAGCCTGGCGCGTTGGCGCCACCTTTCGGCGCTGGGGGCGCGGTCGATGGCGTGGTCGAGGCTGTCCAGAGCCTGCTTGAGCATCAGTTCGCAGGCACTCCCCTGGGCGAGCTCCAGATAGGCGTATTCGGCGTACAGGCAGGCCAGTGCCTCATGGGCTCGGCCCGAGACGTCCCCTTCCTTGTCGATGACCTGACGCAGGTGTTGAATCCGCTGCTCAAGCTGGCTCTCGAGGCGGTTGAGCATCGAGTAGCCGAGCAGTCGGATATCGTCGGCATCGTCGGCCAGTCCTCGCCGCATCAGCGAGATGGCGGTACGCGTAGGCAGGTGTTGGCTCTGTAGCAGGGCTTCCTGGCGCAGGTGGCTGTCCTGGCTCTGCGCCAGTACGCTGGCGAGCCCTTCTCGCAGCGCCTGGCCGCTTTCGTCCGGTGGTGTTACCGGGCTGTCGGGCAGCGATGGCAAAGGGTGGCGGCGCCACGCTGGCTGACGGTCATCCTGCCGAGGCAGCAGTACGATAGCCTCCGTCAGCAGCAGGCCGAGACCGCCCACCACCGGCAGTGCGGCTGCGGTGATTGTGTTGAAGCGCCAATCGCCTGGTTGTCCCTGGTAGCGAAGGCCAAGAAACAGCGCCAGGGTGCCGGCACCGTGCAACAGGAATCCCTGCGCGATGGGCGTGCCGCTCAATACCCCGGGCAGTCCGGCAAGGAAGGTTCCCGGGGCCAGCCAGAGGGTCAGGGCGAGTGCCTGAGCGGCCAGTCCTGTCATGGCCGCCGTGGCCGGCAAGGCTCTAGGCCAGGACATGGGGTGCTCCTTGTGGCCACAGGGCATCGATCAGGTCGCTGCTGGAGCGGGAGCCGTCGATAGCCCAGGTCTTCCAGTTCAGCAGTGTCGAGGCGTCGTCGAGATACGTCTCCAGCACGACTGACAGCCGCTGTTGCAGGGCGCGCCCCGCTTCGGGACCTGCCAGCGGCATCAGAATCAGCAGACGATGGTGGCCGTCGGGCAGGGCAAGCGGCCAGGCTTCGTCGACGCTGCGGCGTCGACCGTCGAAGTGCTGGACGATGTCGGGCAGACGTGGTGCCAGTGTGGGGGGCAGATCGAGTGCGACGAGCAAAGAGGGTAGACGTTGATGACGGGCGTGCCTGACCCACTGTTCCAGGCTGCGTGCCAGGCTGGGGGCTGGCAGGCAGCGGCGAGCGATCATCTCGCCGAGGCTTGCACCGATGATCGCCAGTCGCTGCATCTGGCCTTCATCCATATCGATGAAGGGCAGGTCCATGACCAGCAGCAAGGCATGAATACGATCATCCAGGTCGCTCAGCGGGATCACCGCCACCGGCGCATCCGAGGAAGCGGTGAGGACATCGCGCAGGGAAACGAGTTGACCATGCTCGAGGCATGCCTGGATCATCGGATGCTCCAGGTCCAGCTCCCCGGGACTGCCTAACCAGGCCAGAGGTGTCGACAACGGCTTGCCGTCGGTCACCTCCACCAGGGCCGCGCGCTGCACCCGGCTGTGCAAGGCAATAAAGGCTACAAGCTCGCTGGCGATCTGCTGCAGGCCGCGTTCATCGGCAGCAGCAGGTGGCGTGCCAGGGCGTTCGCCGAAGTCGCGTTCCAGTTGAATCAGGGTGTCACGTAGCGTGAAGGGAGCCGCAGCCAGTCGCTCGGTCAGCTGGTCATGGGAGACGCGCAGCACGTGGTAGTGGCGTAGAAAGGCCTTGTTACGATGGAGCTGCAGCTGACACAGGGTGTGCATCTGATCGAGGCGGCGGCGCAGGTGCGAGCACATCTCGCCACTGACCAGCCCGACCAGCGCCAGCCCAAAGGCGGTGATCAGCGGCGATGCCCCCGCGAATGCCAGGGCGCCGGGCGACTGGGTGGACAGCAGTGTCGGCCCCCAGTAGGCCACGGCGCTGCCGACGCCGGCGGCCAGGATGCCGTAGCCACTGCCGTAGCGCAGTCCGCACAACAGAGGCGCTACCAGCAACCACCAGGGAACCCCTGGTGACAGCATCGGTGCGGCGTTGGCCATCAGCAGCTGCCCCAGGGCGGCGAAGATTCCCGCCATCACCAGTGTCTCGGTCATGCGCCTGGGGTGGCCCGGCGGTCTGACATGGAGGTCATCGAGGCCGCTCACCGGAGTACCGTCGATGGGCGTCAGTGGCTCGTGGTCGATCAATGGCGTGCTCATGAGTCGCTCACCTGGCAAGTGGCAGGGCATCGACCAGCTCGGCCATCAGGTCGCTGGAAACGCCGCTCAAGGTGGTGAACCCCCAGCCACCGCGACTGCCGCTGGCGCTCCATAGAAGTTCCCCCGTGTTGGCGTCGCGCACCTGGAGGCTGATGCCGACGGCGGGTTCGCCGTCCAGTCCGGTCTTGTAGTGCCATTCGTCGATGGCGCCGGTGACCACATAGGTCAGCTCCTGTTGCTGGGCCCAGCCGAGTGCTGCCTGGCGGTCGGCGCCATTGTCCAGCGCCAGGGGATTGACCGGGCCGCTGCGAGGCACTTCTCGTAGAGGCATGACGCCGTGGCGGTGCAGCAGGGTCAGCAGGGTGCCCTGGGCGCGCTCGCCGGCCAGGGGCGTCTCCGAGTGGTTGGCCAGTGGCGCCAGCGCCCAGCCGGCGCTGGCGTCCAGAGGTGTCGTCGTCTGTACCTGGGTGGTGGAGGCGCAGGCCGACAAGGTCAGCGAGAGCACGAGAGGGAACAGCCAGGAACGCATCGTCATGGAAAACTCCTTGGTAAACTGGGCGCTCAGGGCCCGAAAAAGTACTGGTAGTTCAGCGCGGCATTCAGCCGGGTGCTTTCATCGGTACCGGTCCCGCGATCGATCCCTGCTTCCAGGGACAGTTCGTCACTTCCGAACACTCGTGTACCGACCATCAGCGAGGCACTGCCCGCCAGCTCGCGGCTGGGCCAGCGATGGCCGCCCGACACGTCCAGCTGCCAGCGTGGGGAGGCCACCTGGGGGTAGGGAGCGCCAGGGGCGCCACGAGACAGGCTTAGACCGAGTCCGAGCACACTGGCGTCGTCGTTGAACAGGGCGTCGGGATCGATGTCCGGGCCGAGGCGGTCGGCAAGTACATCTGGCAGGCGACCATCGGGGTCCTGGCTCTCGTGGGTGGCGAAGAGACGCAGGCCAAGGCGCCGAGTCTCTCCCTGGAGCAAAGCGTGCTCCCAGCTGGACTCGAAGTAGCGGCCACTACCCAGCCTGTTTTCGTCGAAACGCTCGTGATAGCGAGTATGGCGAGCATCAAGGCTGAGCCTGTCGCGCAGCGTCGGCATCCAGTCCAGGCCGATGCCCAGGCGGTCTTCGGTGGCCAGCAGGCGTAAGGTGTCGTTGGCCGTGGACGGCTGTTGCCAGTCTGCCTTGAAGCGAGCGCTGAGCCGGCTGGTGAGGTTGTAGCGATGGCCGAGCCGAGCCTCTAGATGGTTTTCGGCGTCACTGTCACGGCTACCCACGGAGAGCCGGGTGATACTGCGAATTCCACGATGGGTGGCGCTCAACGCCACCAGCCGCTCCTCGTCCAGGTCGTGGCTGGTCAGGTTGGGCGAGAGATCATCCTCGTCCAGGGAAATGCTGCCGATGGCGAGCTCTGCGCCCCAGCGTTCACTGGTGCGCTCGAAGATGGCCTGGGTGCGCTCCAGGCTTAGTTCGCCGATTTCCTGGTAGCGATGGCCGATACTGGCGCGTTGCGGCATCTTGTTTGCCAGGCTGACGATTTCCCCGCGCTGATCGGCGCCACGACGATGCAGGAGCAGGGCGTGCTGCATGGCATCGCCACGTCGCTCCAGAGCCATGGCGCCGGCCAGTCGATCACTGGGTGCAAGGGGCTGGCCAGGATCGTCCAGCATCTGGCCGACGGTGGCATGATCCAGCTGGGCGATGGCGACGTTCAGGCGGTGATAGCTGGGGGTGGGCAGGCCCAGGTGGTGCCGCTGCAGCCACAGATAGCGGTAGCGCGCCTGCCACCCGAGCAGTGCCAGCAGATCAAGGCTGCGCACACCACTGGAGAGGGCCTCTGTGTCCAGCAAGGGCAGGTGGGCGGCCAGCGATTGGTACCAGTTCGCGGCGGGCTCGGCGCCGATCTGTGGTGCCGACCAGGTGAGCCCTTCCAGCTGTCGCCCCAGGATCGATTCGTCCAGGTTGCTAGCCGGATCCAGCTGCCTGGCAAGCTGAGGTGCCAGCAGGACCACCGCTCGCCTGCGCAGCCCCAGGGCGACCCCGGGATGGCCGGATTGGGCAAGGACGTCGGCGATTTCCATCAACACCTCAGGCCCGGGGGCCGGGCCCTGGGCGCTGCGGCGATACCACAGTCGTGCTCGCTGGGTGTCACCGATGGACCGGTAGCCGCCGGCCACCGCAAGGTTCAACTGCTGGCTGGTCGACGCCAGGGATTCTGCCTCGGCCAGACGCTGTGGCAGTTCTCGGTGCTGAAGCATGGTCAGCGCATAGATCTCGCCTGCCCGCAGGCTCGGATCAGCGGGGGCCAGACGAAGCCCTTGGCGGAGTGCGTTCAGTGCGTCCCGGGGGTTGAGGTTTTGCAGTTCGCTGTCGGCGATCAAGCCCCAGTAGGCGGGAGAATCGGCAAACCGCTCGGGTTCCTGTCTGGCGAGCGTCAGCAAGCGACGCGCAATGTCGGGTCGGTGTTGCGCCTGGGCCGTGTAAAATCCCGCCAGGATGGCGTCGGTATCCTTGAATCGCTGCCAGCGCTGTGTGGCCAGGGTTTCCACCAGCGCGGCATCTCCATCGGTGACGGCGGCGTGAAGCAGGCGCAGGCTTTCCTGCTCGTTCAGCTCTCGCCGGGTGGACAGTCGGCGGTAGGAATCGATCACTTCTTGGGCGTGACCTGCTGACCAACCCAGCTCGGCGCGCTGTTGCCAGGTGCTGGGGCTATCGGCAGGCAGCACCGCGAGGGCGTCGGACAGTTGCCACTGGCGCCGCAGCAGTCGGCCCTGCTGGCGAGCCGCTTCATCGTGATCGAAGGAAGACGCCTGACGTAACGCTGCCCACTGGGCTTCGGCGTCCGCCAGTGCGCCGGTCTGCTCCAGCAAAGTGGCCAGACGCACCTTGAGCAGAAGAGAGAGCTGTCTCTGGCTGTTCCAGTGGCGCAGATAGGCGATGGCCGCGTCGGGCTCACCCAGATCGTTGAGCACGTCGACGAGTTGACCTTGCTCTACGGCGGTCAGTTCGTCCCGTGCGTTCAGGCGCTCGAGGGCGGCGCGGGCCCGAACACGGTCGTAGCCGGCCAGTGCCAGTTCGACCAGTTGGCGATCTGCTGCCGCATCCGGATATGACGTCGCCAGGGCTTCCAGTGTTGCCATGGCGCCGGGTGTATCGCCTGACCAGCGTTGGGCATTGGCCAACTGATGGGCGTAGGTGGCTGGATCGGTGGCGTTCAGTCGTTGTAGCGGCGCTACCGACAGCTCTGGCTTGCCTGCCGCCAGGGCGACCGCCGCCAGTCGCTCGAGGCGCTCGGGGTCGTCCGCGTCCAGCGCCTGCAGTCTGGTGGCCCAGGTGAGCGCCTGGTCCACGTCATTGACGGCCAGCGCCAGGCGAATGGCCAGGTCCAGCAGTTCCGCGTCGTTCGGATAGGCCTCCAGATACTGTCGAGCGTAGTTGATGCCCTGCTGACTGTCGCTCTGGAATGCCGCCTCCAGCGACTGCCTGGCGACTTGCCGGTCAGGACTTTCGATCTGGTCCGCGGCCTGAGCCGGCGGGATGACAAGATCGAGCCAGCCAAGTGGAGAGGCGCCCACATCCCGCGCCAGCCAAGCCCTGTGCCAGGCGGATGAGGCGCGTATCGGTGATCCGGCCTGCATCCAGCTGCGGCCAGCTTCTCTAAGCCAGTGGAAGCGTCGATCCTGATCGCGTCGGGCCAGTGCCTCGAAGCATTCTGCGGCCTCCCAAGGATGTTCGAGGGACAGCCAGCGATGCGCCATCAGTGTCAGTCGATCATTGGAGAGACGCGGATCGGTTTCGCCCGGGCCATCGATGCCGGCCCAGGCATGGATGTCGTAGAAGCGCTCGACCAGATGGCGGCGCAGGGTCGCGTCATGGGGATCGCCTGGTTCGAGGGCATTGATGGCCTGCCAACGCTGTTCCAGCAACCACCACTGTACCTCGGGGTCTGTATCATCCTCGAGGGGAGCCAGGGTCTCACCGGCAGCACCAGGCTGCTGTGCCTCGAGTTGAAGCCTGGCCAGTGCCAGGCGAAGATCGCGACGCTGAGGGTCGGCGTCCAGGCGTGCCTTGGCCAGCAACAAGGCGGCGTGGCGATCGTTCTCGGCATTCATGCTGGCCTGGGACAGCAGGTGACGCGCCGGTTGGAAACCGATCAGCACCAGTACCAGCCCAAGCACCAGTAGCCTGAACACCCAGGGAGGCAGCAACGACTCGCGTGGCCTATCCACAGGACACCTCGATCGTGGCGGGGCCGGGACCCGAGTAGTCGAGCACGAGGCTGTCGCCTTGGCGGTGCTGGCGGGCACCGGGTGCCTTCACGTGACACTGACCGAGCCTGGTCAGCTCGGCTTCAAGGGCGACCTGTTCGGCTTCCAGGGTCAGCGAGAAGCCGCCATCCGTGGCCCTGTGCCAGGCCGTCGTTCGCCCATTGGCGCGACGCAGGTGAGGCTGGCGGGGTAATGCCTGACCAAGCCACAGTATCTGGCGCTGTTGCCCGTCCAGCGACAGGTAGCGCCCCTGCTCGATGTCGGTGACGCTGACCACACCGGTGGAACGCCGCAAGTCTGGCCAGCCGAGGGACGCGGGCAAGCGCAGAGTGCGCAGGCTCGAGCCACCGGTGATCTGCCAGGCACCGTCCAGGCGGCGAGCGACGCCCAGGTCGTACCAGTGGGTGGCGATGTCACTGTAGGTGCTGGCGTAGAGCGGCAGGGTGTCCTGCTGCTGTACGGCGTCGTAGACCTCTTCGAGGGCGCGCAGTGAAGCGGGATACGCTGCGCTGTAGAAGTGGTAGTAGATGTTGATGGGTTTGAGCCGCCGAGGCAGGTCGGTCAGTTCGAAGGTTTCGAGTACCCGCCGATAACCCCACTTGGGCGTGGTCATGTGATCGGTGTAGACGTTTTCGTTGATTTCGGGCGCGAGTACCTGAAGGTAGTGGCCGATGGGTCTGAGCATCGGCGATACCTGGGTCAGAGAGGGGTTGTCCCGGGTGATGTGGGTATTGCCACCATTGAGGTTGGTCAGTCCCAGTCGTTCACTGATGGCCAGGGCTTTCTCGGGCGGCACGGCGTCGCCACTCCACAAAATCGTCGTGACCTTCTTTCCCGGGGGCGCGAGGTCGTGATTGATATAGGCGGTGGAGCCTGCCACTTCTCGCTCCAGCGAGAAGTGATAGCCAGCCAACGGCATGTTGAAGGGAAAGCCCGCCGGCGTTCGGCCCTGGCCGGCAAGATCTCCTTCCTTGAGATCGAGCCAGTCGAAGGGATGGCTGTAGGTATGGGTAGCGATCTCGACCCAGGGAAGGGCAAAGATCTCCCGCGCCAGGGGCTCCAGTTGCGTTCTCAATTCAGGATGGGTGCCGCCTTCGCCGAACTCGCCCTCGACGATGGAGACCGTGGTGGGCACTCGATAGCGCTTCAGGATCCTGTCGCGCATCACTTCACCGGTGAAGGGAGCGCCAGGCCATTCGCCGCGGCTGATGAAGGCATCACCGTCGATATGGGTAAGCCACAGGCGGGAACCGTTCTCTGTGGTGGCATCTGGGACCGGAAAATCCTCCATGCCGAGGCTCTTGGCAATGAAGGAGAAGGGATCGAGGATCCAGCGCTGCTGGCTGTCGCTTGCCTCCTGGAACAACCATGGGCTCAGCGCCACCCCGCCCCAGGGGCCGGTCACCACCGGCGATAGCTCGACACCGTTGCGGTCGGCCAGGGTCAGGTGGGCGGTATTGGTATCGGCCAGCAGGCGGTAACCGGCGGGATAGATACCAGGCCCCTCCGGCATGCCCTCGAAGCCGACCAGCGCATCGTGCTGTCGAATCTTCAGGCTGGAAGTGTCGACGCTTTCGGCGTTGATGATGCCGAGCTGCTGCCCCAGCCCCTGTGAGAGGTCGATACCCTGATCGCCCATCAGGATCAGCCGAACGCCCGACGAGACCTGGGCGGACAGCCAGGCGGACAGTGCCGTGGTGTCGCGCGCTGGCGGGGAGGGAAACCAGCTCAGGATGGCGGCATAGCGCCCCTGCATGGTGCCGGGTGGAGGAGGGGTTCCGATGTCTCGATATTCCGCCGAGTAGCCGAGGTAGTCGAGGATGGGGGCGAGATAGCGAAAGGCGTCCAGGTTGCTGATGTCGCCTTTTTCCGCGGTATCGGCGTCATAGAAGATCAGGATCCTTCTCGGGATTGGCTCGATCAGTCCGATGCCGATCTGGTCGAGGCCGGGTGTCGTGACCCAGGGAATCACGCCGGTATCGAGGATACGCCGAGCGGTCTGACGCGCGAGCTCCCGATTCGCGGCGGGGACATAGTCGATGGCAATCGCCGGAAGACCATAGCCACGAACACGCTCGAACTGCTGCTGCAGCCATTGCTGGCGGGAGGGAGTGACGCCGCCGTAGACGCCGGTGGCCGGCGTCCACTCACGGAACAGGGACTCGGCGGCGACACCGGCGATCTTGTCATGGACCTGGTCGAGCACCTCGAAGCCCCGGTTGAGCAGCAGCTTGAGGTTCGGATGACGTCTATGGATCTCGTCGATCAGTGATACCAGCGCCAGTTGCTGAGCGTGGGCGGCCGGGCCATCCGGCGCAAAGCGCCGGTAGCTATCCAGGGTATCCAGAAAAAGGCCATCGTAGCCGGCATCGATCAGCACCTCGACACGCTGGTCGAGGAGATGGTTGCGCCAGCCATCGTCGCTCAGGTCGGCGATACGGGTGTCCCAGTCGGGATTGCTCCCGACCAGCGCTGCCTGGGGTGCTTGCGCGTCGGTGGGCCTGTCGGCGTCCCACTCGCCCACACTAAGGTAGGCAAAGACCTCGGCGCCATGTGCCGCCAGACCTCGGTGTTCGCGTTCGGTGACAGCGTCGGCGTCCACCACCACCCAATCGAACTGGTCGAGCAGCTCCACAGGGGGGCTTGCTTCGTAGTAGAAGGCGACGCTGGGCTGGGTAGCTGCCTGGGCGGTCAGCCCCAGCAGTGACGTCGCCAGAGCCGCCAGCCAGGTGCAGGCATGGCGGAATCCAGCCGAAGTTCGGGTACCGCTCATGCCATCTGGCCCTCCTGAGGCCCCTGTGCTGTCCAGCGTGCGTCGTGCTCGATCAAGGCCTTCAGACCGTCTTCCAGCGAGCGCGGCTCCTTGAGGCCGAACCATTTATGCAGGCGAGCGGTGGCACCCAGGGAATGGCGAATATCCTCGCTGCGAGGGGCGTCAAAGCGGGGAACCTGCTGGCTTTCCAGTAGTGTGTTCAGAGCTGCAATCAGATCCAGAAGTGACGAGGCCTTGCCTGTGGCAAGGTTGCAGACTCCCTGGTGTTCGCTGAACAGCGCGCGGGCATTCATTCGCGCGACGTCTGCCACGAAGACGAAATCGCGGGTCTGACCGCCATCACCAAAGACCGTGGGGCTGCGGTTGTGACGCAGGGCATCGACGAACAGCGCGATGACACCGGCGTAGGGAGACTGAGGGTCCTGACGCGGGCCATAGACGTTGAAGTAGCGAAAACCCAACGTTGATAGACCGTGGAGCTGGTGTTGGAGGCTGGCGTAGCGCTCGTTGATCCACTTTTCGAGGCCGTAGGGCGACAGCGGACGGAGTCTTGCTCCCTCGCTCAGCGGCAGGTTTTCGGGGGTGCCATAGACCGCCGCAGACGAGGCGTAGACCACTCGTGACAGTCCATGCCGGCAGGCAGCGTGGAGCACCTGTAGCGTCCCCATAACATTGTGCTGAGCCGATTCGTCGGGGTGGCTGACGGAGCGCGCCACCGACACCTGAGCGGCGAGGTGCAGACAGCGCTCGACGCCATCCATGGCACGGTCCACATCGGCCCGATTACGTACATCACCGGTCACTATCTCGAGTCGGGGATGCTCAGGCAGATTGCGCTTCTTGCCACTGGAAAAGTTGTCCAGGACACGCACATGGTGTCCTTCCGATAGCAACTGGTCGACGCTATGGGAGCCAATAAAACCTGCTCCACCGGTGACAAGGATGGTCGCTGACATTGCCTGGTTCCCCCAGATGGTGTTCGAAGGTGGTGTCCGGGGGTGGTCTTGACGAAGCAGAAGGTGCTTGTCGATCGCCGTTAATAAGGCGGCCACTGGAAGGCTTGATACACTTCGTCGAAAATTCCCGGACCCATGTGAAGCACCATATTTGTCGCTGTGAAAGCGACACAATGCCCGAAGGTACATGATGACTAAATAAGCAAAAAAGAATTTAAAATGCTTAGTTATAACAAGAGTTTAAAATAATTGTTGTATAATTTTTATGTTGTTTTTATTGTCTTTTTTATTGATTTAATATGAGGTTTTCTATTTGGGGTTTATGGCTTTGTTCTGTGCTTGTTTGCAGATTACTATTTGAGATACTTTCCCCTGAACGGTGTTTCAAGCGTCTTTCACGTAGCCGAAATGACATTTTTGCCTTCTTTAATCAAAAGAACGTCAAGGTATATCGTCAGGACAGGCCAGCAAGCGGTGAAGGCGAGACACGAAGGGCGTTGTTTGGCGGGCGTGCAAAGAATGTTGGCTATCAGGTGGTCATTTCAAAGAACGCGCCCCCGTGTCTCTGGCAACGGGGACGCTCAGACCGGCTTCAGCGGTGGGATACAACAAGGGGCGCGGGCAATAAGAAGCAAGAAGCAAGAAGTACGCAGCAAGAAGCGAGGCGCGACCCAGGACTGCGATACCGCCCACGTGCACAAGTAAGATGACGTGGACGGGAAGGCTCAGCCAGCAAGGCTCAGGCAGGAAGATGCCGGCTGATGCCGTCGGCGCCGCCGATCAGCAGGATGTCCGCTGGACGAGCGGCAAACAGGCCGTTGGTCACCACTCCGACGATCGCGTTGATGCGGGTCTCCAGGGCGACGGGGTCATCGATGTCGAGGCCGTAGCAGTCGATGATCTGATTGCCGTTGTCGGTGACCACGCCCTCGCGGTAGACCGGATCGGCGCCAAGCTTGACCAGTTCTCGGGCGACGTAGGAACGGGCCATGGGAATCACCTCGATGGGCAGCGGGAAGTCGCCCAGGCGCTCGACCCGCTTGGAGGCGTCGGCGATGCAGATGAAGGTCTTGCAGCAGGCCGCCACGATCTTCTCGCGGGTCAGCGCGGCACCCCCACCCTTGATCATCTGTAGGTGAGCGTTCACTTCGTCTGCGCCGTCGACATAGACCGGCATAGTGCCGACTTCATTGAGCTCGTAGACGTCGATGCCGTGCCCCTTCAATCGTTGGGCGCTGGCCTCGCTGCTGGCCACCGCTCCGCGGAAGTCCCCGCGCAGCTCTGCCAGGCGGTCGATGAAGCAGTTGGCGGTGGAGCCGGTACCGACACCGATCACGATGTCACGGCCGAGCATCGGGCGGACCTCGTCGATGGCGGCGGCAGCGACGGCGTCCTTGAGTTCGTCCTGGGTCATGGAATACCTGCGATGGGGAGCGTGAGAAGAGGAAAGCTGCGGCCATTATAGGGCATCGCGAAAGACGGAAGAAACGCTGTGTGGCGTGTCACTGTGGTGCCTGGGCTCCGCCCGTTTCCGCCTTCATCGCGGTCGCGGCAGCTCGGCACCGAGGCAAGCAATGTCTGCCTGGGGTGGCTGGCGCTGGACGTTGGGCGTGAGGCGATGCTAACAATAGGGGTTTTGCCCGCCTCCCTCACGCTGGATACCAGAATGCTCGAAGCTACCGTCAAGAAGATTCTCCAGGCCCGGGTCTACGAAGCCGCCCGAGAAACGCCGATCTCACCTGCGCCCATGCTGTCGCGACGGTTCAACAATCAGATTCTGATCAAGCGTGAAGACCTTCAGCCGGTGCACTCCTTCAAGGTGCGCGGTGCCTACAATCGCATGGCTCACCTGACCGATGAGCAGAAAGCCAAGGGCGTGATCGCCGCCTCCGCCGGGAACCATGCCCAGGGCCTGGCGCTGGCGGCCAAGCAGATGGGCGTCAAGGCGGTGATCGTGATGCCTCGCATCACCCCGGAGATCAAGGTGGCTGCGGTACGCGGCTGGGGCGCCAAGGTCATCCTCAAGGGCGACGCCTTCGCCGCCGCCGCAGAGCACGCTCAGGAGCTGGTCGAGGCCCACGGCTACACCTATATCCCGCCGTTTGACGATATCGATGTGGTCGCCGGACAGGGCACCGTGGCCATGGAGATCCTGCGTCAGCACAGCGGCCCCATCGATGCGGTGTTTATTCCGGTGGGCGGTGGTGGCCTGATCGCCGGCATGGCGGCCTACATCAAGTACCTGCGCCCGGAGATCAAGGTGATCGGGGTGGAAGCCGAGGACAGCGCCTGCCTGAAGGCCGCGCTGGAGGCCGGTGAAAGGGTCATCCTTGAACAGGTCGGGGTGTTCGCCGAGGGCGTGGCGGTGGCGCAGATCGGCGAGATTCCCTTTTCCCTGATGCGTGACCTGGTGGACCAGGTGATTACCGTCAACACCGACGAGATGTGTGCGGCGGTGAAGGATATCTTCGAGGATACCCGGGCGGTGTCCGAGACCTCCGGCGCGCTGTCGCTGGCCGGTCTCAAGAAGTACATCCAGGAGACCGGGGCCGAGGGCCAGACCCTGATATGCATCAACTCTGGCGCCAACACCAACTTCGATCGGCTCCAGCATATCGCCGAGCGCACCGAACTCGGCGAACAGCGCGAGGCGATCCTGGCGGTGACCATTCCCGAGCGACCTGGCAGTTTCAAGAAGTTCTGCCGCACCATCGGCAAGCGCATGGTCACCGAATTCAACTATCGCTACGCCGATGCCGACCAGGCCCACATCTTCGTCGGCATACAGGTCAAGCCGGGCGGCGAGGATCGCCAGGCGCTGATCGGCAAGCTGATCGAGGCAGGCTACCCGGTCGAGGATCTGACCGACAACGAACTGGCCAAGCTGCATATCCGTCATCTGGGCGGCGGCCGGCCCCGTACCGAGTTCACCGAGGAAGTCTATCGCTTCGAATTTCCCGAGCGCCCAGGCGCGCTGATGAACTTCCTGACCCACCTGCCCCAGGACTGGAATATCTCGCTGTTTCACTACCGCAACCACGGCGCTGCCTATGGTCGGGTGCTGGTCGGCATGCAGATTCCCAACGGGGATCGTTCCCACGTCGAGGAACATTTTGACGCCATTGGCTATCGCTATTGGAAGGAAAGTGACAATCCCGCCTACCAACTCTTCATGGCATAGCCATGGCGGGATGACGTCTTGGAAGTCGAGGCAAAGCGGCGTATCCTGCGCGCGCAAGCGCTGACTTACTTGCTGGGCATGATGACGCCTGGCTGACAGGCTTCATCGTGGAAGCGTGATGATTGCCATACATGGGTGATCACCCTATAGTCTGAGTCAGTCGCTTTGACCACAACATCAAGACAATACGGCAAGCGGCCGTATGAAGGGAGTCAGGAATGAAACGCAAGCCCGATCTGATCATGTCACTGGTGCTGGTGTTCGGCCTGGGAGTCGTGGCGACCGGCTACGCCCAGGCGCTGGTGGGAGGTTGAGGCACCAGGCACCATGGTCACGACATCGGCATAGATCCAACTCCGGCCGCCCTCAGGGGCGGCCGGAGGCGTTTCAGGCAGGGCGGATCACTCTGCGATCACTGACGATGGCGTTCAGCGGCACGTCCCATGAGGCTACCGGCAGGCGTTCGACGCGCTGGACGTCATGGGCCAGGCCGATCAGGCGTGGCCTGGGGCCGCCCTGCCCGCTGTCGGGATGGGCGAAGGCCAGGGTGCGATCGTAGAAGCCTCCACCCATGCCCAGGCGCTGGCCGGCGTCGTCGAAGCCCACCAGCGGTAGAAGGATGGCGTCCAGCGCCCAGGGTGGCAGACGACGCGACGGATGGGCGCCGTGACGGCTGCAGGGTTCGCTGATGCCGAAGCGATTGGCGACCATGGGGGTGTGCTCGTCGTAGCGGACGAACCACAGGCGATTGTCGCTCAGGGGGCGCAGTACCGGAAGATAGGCCTGGGCGCGCCGCTGGCGTAGCCAGTCGAGCAGGGGGCGAGGATCGATCTCCCCGTCATTGGGCAGGTAGAGCGCCACGCGACGGGCACTCAGCAGTTCAGGAAGGCGACGCAGGCGAGCCAATAGTGACTGGCTGGCGGCCTGCTGCTGGCGCGGGCTCAGGGCCCGGCGTCGTCGTCGTAGTTCGCGTCGCAGCTCGGTACGTGACAAGTGTCCGAGCGTCATCTGTGCGTCAATGGAAGAGCGCAGATCGTTCATTCGAGGTTCCCCAGAGTGCCGCTGTCGTTCTGGCCCTTGAACCCATAGGTTCAAGGTGGGTGGCCGCAGCCGAGCCGTCAGGCTTTCCGTCGCACGGACTTGCACACGGGCCCGGCTAGCATTTGGCCCCCTGGGTACTGCGCATAGGCTCGAGGGACTGTAACGACTGGCGCACACCCCAGGGAACTCCTCCATGCTACCAGACCGGGGCCTGGCGCCAAAGTGAAGATGCCTTCGAGTGCTTGGGGAGGCAGTGTCGACCAGGCGCGCTGGTCGCGAGACACCAGCAAGGGGATGAGGTGCTGGCACGGCTCTCGCAGATGAGGCGGGGCGCGGACCACCGGGGCGGTGCGGGCTCGGGCACCGAAAGCCCTGATCAGCCTTGATCAGACGTCGGAATCGCGACTCGGCGCCTTGGCGAGCGCCTGTTCCAGGCGGGTGTTCAGCTCGCTCAAGCTGGCTTCGCCTGCACGCTTCTCGTCACGCAGGCCCAGCAGTTCGTGGGCCAGGTTGAGTGCAGCCATGATGGCGATCTTCTCCCGATCCACCACCTTGCCCTGGGCGTGGATCCCCTGCATGGCCTGGTCCAGATAGCGGGCAGCACGCTCCAGTCCCTCCTGCTCCTCGGGGGCACAGGCGATGGTGTAGGGGCGTTCTAGCAGCGTAATGTCGGTGGTATGCCGCTTGGTGTCATTCATGGGCCTGGCTCCGGGGCGGGCCTTGGCTAACGCAGCGCCGAACGGGCAGGATGCGTTACCATCGGGGATCGATTGCGAGTCACTATAAGAGAGCCTTCAGCGGGGGGTCAACGCGACACCTCAAGACGGGAGCACCGACGGCGCTTACCGATGCCATGGGCAAGCGGCTTCTGGTCACCCCGGGGGCGCCGCGGTATTGCCACCCTGAACCTCTTCTTCAGCGGATATCATCATGTCTTTGATCAACGAACGCCAGGACTTCTCCACCATCGCCGACACCTTTTTGTTGCATGGCAGCATGCAGTCGCCGGCCTTTCTCGACGGGCGCCTGTGCGCGGCACTCGGCCTGCACGACCTCACCGCCGAGGCCTGGCTCGAGGAGGTCTGCCTGACCCTCGGGGTCGACCAGCCCAGAGACGAGCCCAGCGCCGAACGCCTGCTCGGCTGGCGCCGCCAGACCCTGGACGCCCTGGCCAGCACTGAGCTGAACTTCGAACCGCTGCTGCCTGATGAGATGTTCTCGCTGGCCGAGCGGGCCCAGGGCCTCAAGGAGTGGACTCTCGGCTTTCTCGAAGTGGTGGAGGATGCAGGCGACGCGCCCAGAAAGAAATGGTCCGAGCCGCTCAGGGAGGCCATCGAGGATCTCGCGGGTTTGGCCGCCATTGAGACCGATATCGACGACAGTGCGGAGAACGAAAACGACCTCTTTGCCCTGACCGAACACGCCCGCATGGCGGCGATGCTGCTCTATACCGAACAGCACCCTGGCACCCCGCAGGTCGAGCAGGTCGACGAGACGCCTCCCTCCACCCACTGACGCTTGCCAAAGTCCCGAACGATGCCTGCAAAGTTCGGGATTTTTCCCTCCTTTTCCCGTCGCCAGAGCCTGCTATGCTGGATGGTGTGATTGATCTGGCGTCGCGCTTCTGGGCTCGGGTCGCCGGCGAATCGACCGCCTTCCTGTCCTTGGCGATCATGCCTCTCTCGGCGATCACATCTGTCTCATCGGTGCGTGACCCTGGTGCCGCGGGCTCGTCTCGCCCCTTTCTGGGGCGCCGACGCTCGTCGGTGACCGGGTCGTCGTGGGCAGGACGATCGTCGGATTGCCTTGAATATTGGCATGCCAGCGTTTCCCTGCAATTGCGTCTTGTCGAAGCCTTCGTTCAGGGAGGGATGCAAGCGGCTGAGGGCTAAATCAGGGTGCTGTTTCGCCAGGGCGATTGGTGGTCTTATGACCAGCTAGCACGCTAATAAATATTTGATTACGTAAAGTTATTACAGGAATACAGTAATGCCGCAAGACACCCCCGAGAGCACTGTGGAACCAACGGCAAGCCGCCTTTCAGCGAACGCCCCTCAGGCGTCTTGCCAGGAAGGTGGCCATACGGTCGAGCGGGTCGACGTGGCGATCATCGGCGGGGGGCTGGTGGGGGCGAGCCTGGGGACGGCCCTGGCAGAATTGATCGAACATTCCGGCCTCAAGGTCGCGGTGGTCGAGGCCGCTCCGGTGGCACCGCTTGCACCGTCGGCGCAGGAAGCGGCGCCTTCGGCGGGAGAAGACGACGCCTGGCAGCCAAGCTTCGACGCCCGTGCCAGCGCGATTGCGGCGGGATCTGCCGCGCACTTTTCGCGCCTCGGGGTGTGGTCGGCCATGGCCGCGAAGGCCAGCGCGATCTCGCTGATCCATGTCAGTGAGAAGGGGCGCCTTGGTGCGACGCGCCTGCGTGCTGACGAAATGGGCGTCGAGGCGCTCGGCTACGTGGTACCCAACGCCTGGATGGGGCGGGTGCTGCATCGCCGCCTGGCCGAACTGCCGCTCGACTGGCACTGTCCGGCTCGGGTGGAGCGTATCGAACCCGTGGCCGCAGGCCATCGTCTGTGGTTGTCCAGCGGCAGCGTGCTGGAGGCCGGCCTGACCGTGCTGGCCGACGGCGGTCGCTCTGGCCTCAAGGAGGCGCTGGGGATCGAGAGCGACGCGGCCCCCTACGATCAGGTGGCAATGATCGCCAATGTCGCCGTCGGGCGCCCCCACCAGGGCGTTGCCTACGAGCGCTTCACACGGCAAGGCCCGATGGCGCTGCTGCCGCTGCCGGGACAGGCCATGGAGCTGGTGTGGACCCATGAAAAGGGCAGCGAACAGAGCCGTCTGGCATTGTCGGACCGCGCCTTTCTCGAAGAGCTGCAGGTCGCCTTTGGCGATCGAGCCGGCGCCTTCGTCAAGGTCGGCCAGCGCCAAGTTTACCCGCTGTCGCTGGTCACCGCGCGGGAGACGACACGGCCGGGGCTGGCGGTGCTGGGCAACGCCGCACATGCCCTGCACCCGGTGGCGGGCCAGGGCTTCAACCTCGCGCTGCGAGGGGTGATCGACCTGGTCGAGGCCATCGAGCAAGGGCTCGAGGCCGGCCAGGCGCCTGGCAGCGCGGCGACCCTGGCCGCCTTCGAGCGACGCCGCGAAGCGGACCAGCGCAATGTGGTGCGCTTCAGCGACGGCCTGATTCGGCTGTTCGGCATCGACCAGCCACTGCTGTCCCACGCCCGTGCCGCGGGACTGATTGGCCTGAACCTCGCAGGGCCGCTGAGGCGGGGCCTCGCCAGGCGGGCCATGGGCAGCGAACGATAATTGGGTAGGGGCAACCCTGGCCCGCTGGTGTCATCTGGCCCACAGGGCCTTCCCGTGGCGTCAGGCAGCCTTCAGGCACTGCCCCTGAAAGCCTGGCGGTCGAGCATAGGATTGCCCTTGGCGGTACACTGGGTGCGCTGCGTTGCCGGGACCCTGAGGGCGAATCCGCAAAGGCACGTGGTGCAAGCGAGTCAGTGATCGTCAGGAAGACTGGGAGAGCGAGACGCCGATGAAGGAGCAGGCAGAGGGTTCAGCCGCCAAGGCAGCGCCGACGGGAGTCGATGTGGTGATCGCCGGTATCGGCATGGTAGGTGCCGTACTGGCCGTGCTGCTGGCACGGGAAGGCTGGACGGTCGCCATGGTGGACCCGCGTCCGGGCCCGCTGGACTCGGATGACCTGCCGGGCAGTGTGCCGGCCCCCCGCGTCAGCGCCCTGACCCCGGTGTCTCGACGGTTGCTGGAAGGCCTCGGTGCCTGGCCGCGCATCGACGCCTGGCGCGCCACGCCCTACACCGCCATGGAGGTGTGGGACGCCGACGGCTCCGGCGAGGTCGGCTTCCGCGCCGATCAGGCCGGGGTGCCGGTGCTTGGCCATATCGTCGAGAACGATGTGATTCTGGCGGCGCTGGAAGCCGAACTGTCGAGGCTGCCTCAGGTGCAACGCCTGCATGGTCGCAAGGTGGTGGCGCTGGACGACGGCGCCGTTCGTCGGCGGGTGACCCTGGATGATGGCAGCGTGCTGGCCGCCCCGCTGGTGGTCGGCGCCGACGGTGCACGTTCACCGCTGCGCGAGCTGGCCGGGATAGCGGTACGTGAACAGGACACCGGGCAGTGCGCGCTGGTGACCACGGTGAAGACCGAGCGGCGTCATGGCGGTGTGGCCCGTCAGGCCTTTCTGGCCACCGGCCCCCTGGCCTTCCTGCCGCTGACGGTGGCGGGAGACAGCCACTACTGCTCGATCGTCTGGTCCACCACCCCGCAGGAAGCCGAGCGCCTGGCGGCACTCTCGCCGGCGGCGCTGGGCCAGGCCATGGCCGAGGCGCTGGATCATCGCCTGGGGGCGGTGGAGGTGCTGGATGAGGCCAGGAGTTTTCCGCTCAGCCAGCGCCACGCCGAGCGCTACCACCTGCCGGGGCTTGCGCTGATCGGCGACGCCGCTCACAGCATTCACCCCCTGGCCGGCCAGGGGGTGAATCTGGGCTTTCTCGATGCGGCGGTACTGGGCGAAGAGTTGCTGAACGGACGCCGTCGTGGTTTAGCACCTGGCGGCCCGAGCCTGCTGGCACGCTATGAGCGACGTCGGCGTGGCGATAACGCCATGATGCTGGTGCTGATGGAAGGCTTTCGGCGTCTGTTCGGCAGCCGCCACCCGGGCCTGACGCTGGCGCGCAACCTGGGGCTTTCCGGCGTCGACCGGTTATCTCCGATCAAGCGCCTGATCATGCAGCAGGCCACCGGCTCACGTGGGCGCCTGCCGCTTAGCTGTCGCTAGGGGGCAGGCAGAGTGCGGGCCAGGGCCTTGTCGCCCGGCCTAGCGCGTGTCGCGCTGACTGATCACGTTCAGCGCCTTCAGCAGATTCAGTGCCTCGCCCAGCTGGTAGTCGCCGTCCAGCCGATCGCTGCGGCTGCTGCCGGCGCGATCTCCACCATCGCCAAGATGTCCTTCCAGGTCAGACTCGCGAATGCGCAGGTTGCTGGTATCGGCGACCTCGAGCCGGCCGCGCACGACCTCGACGTCGGGCTCGATGCCCTGGGCCTGGATCGAGCGACCGTTAGGGGTGTAGTAGAGCGCGGTGGTCAGCTTGAGCCCTTCACCATTGCCCAGCGGCATGATCTGCTGCACCGAGCCCTTGCCGAAGCTTTCGGTGCCCATCACCACGCCTCGGCGCTGGTCCTGCAGGGCGCCGGCGACGATCTCTGCAGCGGAGGCGCTGCCGCCGTTGATCAACACCACCAGCGGCACGTCCGGCGCCGCGGTGCGTTGGGTTGCCGAAAAGCGCATGTCGCTATCGGACAGGCGCCCCTCGGTGTAGACGATCAGGCCACGGTCGAGGAAGGCGTCGGCCACGTCCACCGCCGACTGCAGTACGCCGCCGGGGTTGTTGCGCAGGTCCAGCACGATGCCTGACAGGGCCCCCTGGTCGCGCAATTCGGTCAGGGCATCCTCTACCTGCTCGCCGGTGCGGGCCTGAAACTGACTGACGCGCAGATAGCCGTAGCCGGGCTCGAGGATGTCGCTCTTCACGCTGTCGGTACGGATGATTTCCCGGGCCAGGGTGACCTCACGTGGAGCACCATCGCCGGCGCCGACCACGGTCAGGCGAATCTCGGTGCCTGGCTCGCCACGCATCATGTCCACCGCTTCCTGCAGGGATAGCCGATCGGTGGGGGTCTCGTCGATGCGCAGGATGGCGTCCTGAGCCTGTAGTCCCGCGCGCTCGGCCGGGGTGTCGTCGATCGGCGAGATCACCGTCAGCTGGCCGTCGTCGAGCCCGACCTCGATGCCGATCCCGCCAAACTCGCCTTCGGTGGTCTCCCGCAGGTTGCGATAGGCTTCGGCGTCGAGGTAACTGGAGTGGGGGTCCAGCTCCGAGAGCATGCCGCGCATGGCGTTCTTGAGCAGGGTCGCATCATCGACCTCTTCCACGTAGCCGCGCTTGATCCGCTCGAACACCTCGGAGAAGGCCTGGATCTCGCTGATCGGCAGATCATCGTCGGTCGCCTGGGCGCTGGCCAGCGAAGGCCAGGCCAGGGTCGCGGCGAGGCACCACGCAAGGCAAGTCCCGGTCAGTGTCTTGAGGCGCGAGGGACGGTGGGCGGCTCGGGGTTCGGTCATGCGGTCTCCGCTCGACGTAGGGGCAAGGTTCAAGCATAGCCTTAGGCCGGATGGTTGAAAATGGCGTGTGCTCAGCGCCGCGCGATCCAGCCACCAGGATCGATGGGGTCTCCGCCTCGGCGTACCTCGAAATACAGCCCCGGAGCGTCGCGGCCTCCGCTGACGCCGACGCGGCCCAGTGTCTGGCCACGCTCCACACGGCTGCCGACCTCCGTCTCGAAGCGTTGCAGGTGGGCGTAGAGGGTCATCACCTGGTCGCCGTGGTCGACGATCAGCAGATTGCCGAAGCCGCGCATCCAGTCGGCGAACACCACCCGGCCGGGGTGAACCGCTTCGACCGAAGTCCCGGATGGCGCCTGAATCAGGATGCCGTTGCGGTGGACGCCGCGGGATTCGCGAAAGCGCGACAGCATCATGCCCTGCACCGGCCACGGCAGGTCGCCTCGGGTGCGCTCGATGGCGGTGGACGGCGGCGGGCGCTCGAGCCGTGCCATGGTTTCCTGCACCTCGCGCAGGACCCGCTCGGCGTGGGCCCGGTCCTGGTCCAGCGAGGCCAGCTTCGAGGCCTCGGTGTCGTAGCGTTGGTCGAGCTGTGCCACCAGCGCCTGACGCTCGCGGCTCTGCCTGGCCAGGGCCTGGCTACGGGCCGCCACATCGGCCTCCAGGGAAGCCAGCTCCTCGCTGCGGTGTTCGAGCTCGCGGCGGTTGTCATCCAGACGCTGGTCCAGTTCAGCGAGCAGATCGAGGCGCTCGTTGCGGGCATCGGCAAGATGGTTGAGATAGGCCTGCAGGCGGTCCAGTCGTGCTGGGTCGTCCTGATTCAGCAGCAGCTTCAACTGTGGTGTCAGGCCCATGCGATAGAGCGCATCGAGTTGACGACCCAGGGCTGCCCGCTGCTCCCGGCGTTCGGCTTCCATCAGTTCTCGGCGATGCGCAAGCTCGGCCATCTCCTGATCGAGCCGGCGGCGTTCGGCCTGCAGCGTATCCAGGCGCTGGTGGGTCTCGGCCAGTGCGGTTTCCACCTCGCGCAGGGCCTCGCTGGCCTGGTCGCGGGCGCTATCGGTGCTGGCCAGGCGCTGACTGGCCTCTTGAATACGCTCGCCGATGGCGTCGAGCCTTTGCCTGGCCTGCTGCTCGCTGGGACTGGCCTGAGCGAGCGGCAGGCCGGCCTGTGTCACAGGAGTGAGCGGCAGGCCACCCAGCCACAGGACCGCTGCCCCCACGGCGACAGCCGCGCGGACAAACCCACAACGCCGCCCCGGGCGGGGCGGCGTCGTACGTGGGGGTGGGCAGCTGCCGGGCTGGCGCCTCGATGGCGCGACTGGGGCTGCGGTGCGCAGAGGTCTCACGACAGCTCGATCAGTACCTCGCCGGTCATCTCCTCCGGCACCGACTCGCCCATCATGGTCAGCAGGGTCGGCGCCAGGTCGCACAGGCGACCGCCGTCCTTTAGCCGGGCCTCGCGGCTGCCCACGTACACCAGCGGCACCGGGAAGGTGGTATGCGCAGTCTGGGGGTTGCCGGTCTCGGGGTGCACCATCTGCTCGGCGTTGCCATGATCTGCGGTGATCAGGCAGGCACCACCGGCGCGCTCGATCGCTTCAACCACCCGACCCACGCACTTGTCTACCGCCTCGATGGCGGCCTTGGCGGCGTTGAAGTCACCGGTATGGCCGACCATGTCGCCGTTGGCGTAGTTGCAGATGATCAGGTCAAAGCTGCCGCCGTCGATGGCGTCGACCAGGGTGTCGGTGAGCTCGAAGGCGCTCATCTCGGGCTTCTCGTCGTAGGTCTTGACGTCCTGGGGTGAAGGAATCAGCTCGCGCTTCTCGCCCTCGAATTCCTTCTCGCGGCCGCCGGAGAAGAAGAAGGTGACGTGGGCGTACTTCTCGGTCTCGGCGATGCGCAGCTGGGTCTTGCCGCGCTTCTCCATGACCTCGCCCAGGGTGTTGTTCAGGTCGGCTGGCGGGAAGGCCGAGGGCGCGGGAATATCCGCGGCATACTGGGTCAGCATGACCAGGCCGTCGGCGGCCAGCGTCGGCTGTACTTGACGGTTGAAGCCGTCGAAGTCCTCGAGCACGAAGGCGCGGGTCAGCTCGCGGGCGCGGTCGGCGCGGAAATTCAGGAACAGCACGGCATCGCCGTCTTCGGCAGCGACCGGCTTGCCGTTCGGGCGCACGCTGGTGGCGGCGACGAATTCGTCGGTCTCGCCACGCTCATAAGCGGCGTCGAGGCCGGCTTCGGCGCTCTCGGCCTGGTGCTCGCCATGGCCCTCGGTGATCAGGCGATAGGCCTTCTCGACGCGGTCCCAGCGGTTGTCGCGGTCCATGGCGAAGTAGCGGCCGATGATCGAGGCGACGAAGCCGTTGTCCTGACCCACCAGCTCGGCGAGCTTGGCGTTGGCGCGCTCGATGGAGGCCCTGGCGCTCTTGGGGGCGGTGTCGCGGCCGTCGAGGAAACCGTGCAGGTAGATGCGCTTGGCGCCACGCCGCGCGGCCATCTCGGCCACCGCCAGCAGGTGATCCTCGTGGCTGTGAACGCCACCGGGGGACAGCAGGCCGAGCAGGTGGACCGCCTTGTCCGCCTTCACCGCCGCGTCGATGGGCGCGGTCAGCACGGCATTGTCGTCGATCTCGCCGTCTTCGATGGCCTTGGTGATGCGGGTGAAGTCCTGGTAGACGATGCGCCCGGCGCCGAGGTTCATGTGACCGACCTCGGAGTTGCCCATCTGACCGTCCGGCAGGCCCACGTGGCGGCCATCGGTGTGGATCAGGGTGTGCGGGCGTTGCTGCCACAGGCGGTCCATGTTGGGGGTGTCGGCGGCGGCGACGGCGTTGGACGCGGCGTCTTCATTGTGTCCATAGCCGTCGAGGATGATCAGCGCCACCGGGCGCGGTGCGGTCGCAGTATCCGTCATGAGGAATTGCCTCTAGCTCAAGATGACCTCGCCCGGCATCCTTTTGTTGGCGCTCGACGCCTGGCGTCGTCGCCGGATGTCCTGGGGTGTCGTGGGTAAACGCTGGTGCCTGGCGATTCGGAAAGCGCGCCCGACAATAAGATCGGCGCGTCTTCGTGAGTCTCGTGGCTTGCGGTTTCAGGCTCGCGACACGATCCTCCTTGCGGCATCATATCGCACGCTGGCAGCGGTCGTCATTGACCCGACGAGGCAGTGTCCGGAGGCAGGCGGCATCGCCCCCGAGTCGTGTATACTGGCCGCCCTGCGGCGGGTAGCGGTGATCGAGCGCGGGCATCGTACCTGCGTCTCGCGTCGTCCGGTCTGTAGACTGGACTCGCAACACCGGCCTTGAGGCACCGGTCTTGTGACATAGATCTTGTAACAAAGGCCATGGACGCCGATTTCGCCACCCAGGCCACCACCATTTTTGCATCCGACGAGAGTTAGCCGACCCCATGATCGATCAGCTGTTCGAATTTGTGCAGAATCACCCGTTGCTGGTGGCTGCCTTCCTGGCCGTGCTGACGGCCTGGCTGCTGTATGAGCTGCGCAACGCCAACGCCGGTGGCGTCACCACCAGCGAAGCGACCCAGATGGTCAACCGCGAAGACGCGGTAATTCTGGACGTTCGCGACAAGAACGACTTCAAGGCGGGACACATCGCCGGCGCTCGCAACATTCCCCAGAGCAGCCTCGATTCCCGTATCAACGAGCTCGACAAGGTCAAGGCCTCGCCCATCGTGGTGGTGTGCAAGCACGGCCAGAGCTCAGGTGCCGTGGCGGCCAAGCTCAAGAAGGCTGGCTTCGAGCGCGTGTTCAAGCTCAAGGGTGGCATGACCCAGTGGCAGACCGATAACCTGCCCATCGTCAAGAAGTGACCGTCCGCACGATTTCTGATTACCCGATTCAAGGATCTTTCTCATGGCAGACGACAACAACCAGAACGCTGGCGCCCAGGCCGCCGGTCAGCAGGATCAGGAAAAGCCGCAGGTGCAGTTCTCGCTGCAACGCATCTACGTCAAGGACATCTCCTTCGAGGCGCCGAACTCACCTGGCGTCTTCGGTCAGCCGTTCAAGCCCAAGGTCGGCCTCGACCTGGACACCCGCAGCACCAAGGTTGCCGACGGCCTTTTCGAGGTGGTGATCAAGGTCACCGCCCAGGTCACCCACAGTGAGAGCGGCACCACCTGCTTCCTGGCCGAGATCGAACAGGCCGGCCTGTTCCGCATCACCGGCATCGAAGGTGACCAGCTCGACCACACCCTGGGTGCCTTCTGCCCCAACGTGCTGTTCCCGTACGCCCGCGAGTGTGTCGACAGCCTGGTCAATCGTGGTGGCTTCCCGCCGCTGATGCTGGCACCGGTCAACTTCGAGGCGCTCTACGCCCAGAAGAAGCGCCGCGAGGCCGAGCAGGGCGATGCTCAGGGCACTGCCCAGGGCGAGCAGGCGCCGACCGCCCACTGATGAGCGACGCCGCCTTCCAGGGCCCCCGCATCCACGTCGCCGCCGCGCTTGTCGCCGGCGGCGACGTCGTTCTGCCTGAAGGAGCCGCGCGACATGTGGGGCGCGTGCTGCGGCTCAAGCCCGGTGATCCCCTGGTGCTGTTCGACGGTCAGGGTCGCGAAGCCCGTGCCGACATCGCCGAGTCCGATCGCAAGAAAGTAAGCGTTCACATACTCGAAGTGCGCGATGGAAAGGGCGAATCGCCCTTGTCCGTCCATCTCGGGCAGGCGATCTCCAAGGGCGATCGCATGGACTACGCCATCCAGAAGGCGGTGGAGCTCGGCGTCGCCGCGATCACTCCGCTGTACACCGAGCACGGCGATGTGCGCCTCAAGGGCGAGCGTGAGGCAAAGAAGCTGGCCCACTGGCAGGCGGTGGCGGTGAGCGCCTGCGAGCAGTGCGGCCGCGCCACTGTGCCCGAGGTCAGGGCCCCGCAGGCGCTGAGCGAGTGGCTGGGCCAGCGTGACGAGGCGCTCAGGCTGGTGCTCCACCCGGGTACGCCAGGCGTGCTCGAGCGCGCCGAGCGCGTCGCCAGCGCCTGCGTGCTGATTGGCCCCGAGGGTGGTCTGTCCCCGCGCGAGGTCGAGGCGGCGACGGCACAAGGGTTTGCGGCGCTGACCCTGGGACCACGGGTCCTGCGTACCGAAACCGCCCCGGTGGTGGCGCTGACGCTTCTGCAATCACGCTTCGGGGATATGTAAGTGCTTACTTTAGGCGGCCAGCGTCGTCCCGGCTGACCCGATCCGGCGTCCTGATCCGCGTGTTGAAAAAGACCCGGCTCCTGTTTCGAGGAGCCGGGCCTTTTTTGCGCTAGTGGCAGAGATCCGTTCAGCCATCTCGTTTCAGTCTTGTTTGTCCATGCTGGGTTCTCGCCTCTTTTGCTCCATTCGCCCCTTTCGCCCCTCTCGCTGCTTTCGCTCCATTCGCCACTTGTCGTCCAGGCCCTCGCGCTGACTGCCTGGCAAGCGCGATGCGCATCAGGCGCTGAAAGGTGGGGCATTCCAGGTGGCGGGGTGCGGTGCAGGTCGTGGCATGGCGTAGGCCATCGCGGATCGCGCTCAATTGCTTGATGCGCCGGTCCAAGGCGTCCGCCTTGGCACCCAGTCTTTCGCGGTCGATGTCGGGTTTGCCTTCCTGGCCAAGCATGTCGCCTATCTCGGCCAGCGAGAACCCGGCTGCCTGTCCCAGGGCGATCAGCGACAGGCGTGACAGCACGTCCGGCGCAAAGACCCGCCGCAGCCCACTACGTCCGATCGAGCGGATCAGCCCGATCTCTTCGTAATAGCGCAGTTTCGACGCGGCGACGCCGCTTTGCCGGGAGACCTCGGAGATGTCGAGCATGGCGCTTGACCTCAAGTTTACTTGAGGTCGTAAGCTACTTCGGCTTTGCCTGAATCTGCAAGAGAGCGCGCGACCTTGCCGTCTCTTGACCCTCTGGATGCGTTTCTCTTCGATCGGCTCGGCAGCGGGCTCTCTCTGTTGGAGGAGTAGTGCAGTGGCAGAACTTCTGGTTGATGCCCTTTGGCTTGGCGTGGGGGCGACCGCCTTCATGGATGTCGTCGCGCTGGCGCAGCGCCGGGTACTCGGCATTCCCTCCCTGGATTACGCCCTGGTGGGGCGCTGGCTGGGTCACCTGGCGGGAGGCACTGTCGTCCATCGCCCCATCTCGGGAAGCGCGCCGATACGCGCAGAGGCGGCGCTGGGGTGGACGTTTCACTATCTTACGGGCGTGGTGTTCGCCCTGGTGTTTCTGGTGCTTGTCGGATCGGATTGGCAGCAACGACCGGTGTTCGTGCCCGCGCTGGTGTTCGGTGTGGTGACGGTGCTCGCCCCGTTTCTGGTGCTGCAACCGGGGTTGGGCGCAGGCATCGCCGCCCGCAGGACCCCTCGGCCTAACATCGCCAGGCTTCGCAGCCTGACGGCGCACGCAAGCTTTGGTATTGGCCTTTGGGTAGCCGGGCTTGGGGGCATGCTCGCCTTCTAGGGCTTGTCTGAAAAGTGCCTGCGCTCGGTAATACGGCGTTAAAAATCGGCTGGTGCGCCAGCCCGGTCAAAATGCTCATTTACACCCCGTAAACTGCGCTTTCTCACCGATTTTTGCCTTGTCTAACCTTCGCTCGTCGACTTTTCGGACAGCGCCTAGGGCGCGTACGACGAGCGCCTGAGCTCTGCAATACCGGCGTGTAAATTCGTGCCAGTGAGCGCTTACATACTGGCTGGGCGTGGTTGTCCAGCCTTTCCCCCGCAGGACGCCAATAGCCTCTCGTGCATAGCCCGGCTCATGTGAGCCGGGCTTATGTGAGCCGGGCTTATGTGAGCCGGGCTATCCAGGAAGCCGGGACGAGGGACAACGCCCTGGTTCATTCGTCCCTGGCGCAGCATTGCGGTCAGCCTTGATGGCTCAAACGTCCAGGGTTCCTTTCAATGACGAATCCTCGATGGCGCTGCGAAGCTCTGCGACCACTTCGCCGGGAAGCGGGATGCCCTGATCGAGAAACTCGGTGCGGCGCCTGAGCCCCGATTGGCCTGGCAGCCGCACAGGACGTTCGGGGTCAACGGGCTTGGCTTGCAGACAGGCTTCGACCAGGTGGTCGGTTTCGTCGAGGAAGTCGCTGCTCCCTGCAAATAGTGCCGGATCGATCACCATGACGGTCACCGAGGCCCCCCACCCACTTGGATCGTCCTTCCGTCCGAAGCCACCAAGGGCCGAGGTCAGTGCCTCGACCATCAATCCCATGGCAAAGCCCTTGTGGCCAAACTCGCGCCCACCAAGCGGGAGAATGCTGCCCTGAGGGTCCGTAAAGTAGTCAGCGGGGTTATCGCTGACGACCCCCTGGTTGCTGAGAATGACCGGATGATCGAGCCTTGAGCCCTCGGCCCTGGCCTTGGCCACGCTGCCGTTGGTGACGGTGGACATGCTGACGTCCAGCATGATCGGCTGGATTCGGCTCGGGATTCCCATGGCGATCGGGTTCGGTGTGTAGACTGGGTCGAGCCCACCGTATGGGGCCACCGACTTTACCGCCGGGTCAGACGTCATGATGATCGGCATCAGCCCCTGATCGACGAAGGGCTTCAGATAGGAGGCCAGGCAGGCAATGTGGTGGGATCGCTTGATGCTGACGATACCGATCCCCGACGTCCTGGCCGCATCAGCACTTTGCTCAAGCGCCTTCTGGACCAGGTAAGGGCCGAGGATATAGTGTCCGTCGTAGGCCGCCGCCACAGGGCTGATCTGGCGGGATTCGAGCAGCGACGCATCACCACGTGCATGGCCGGACTTCAAGTCCTTGAGGTAGCCGTTGGCCAGTTTTACCCCATGGGTATGGTGTCCCAGCAGGTCCCCCTCGATGAGGATGCTGCTGGTCGTCCGACTGACTTCTTCGGATGCGCCGGCCTCTCTGAAAAGTGTCACCAGGACATCTTCCAACCACGGTGTCGTATAGCGTCTCATGATAATTCCTGTGCCTTGTTGGAGTTGGCGTGCTTGAACTTCTTGTAGGCCATGGTCAGCAACGGCGAGAGCCACAGCAGAATGACGAGGGCGCCTAGCCCTGCGCTGATCGGGCGTGAAAAGAAGGCCAGCAGGTCGCCATTGCTCTTGAGCATGGAGCTCATGAAGTTATTTTCCAGGGTAGTGCCCAACACCAGCCCCAGGATGGCGGGCGCCATCGGGAAATCGCACCTCGCCAGGATCGATGCCACCGCGCCGATAATAAGCATGATCCAGACATCGGTAATCGAATTGTTGATCGAAAATGCGCCAACGATGCAGAAGCAAAGGATAATCGGCATAAGTACCTTCCTTGGCGTCAGGATAAATACTTTTGCCGACCGTATTGCGGCATATCCAATGGGCAGCATCACCAGGTTAGCCAGGAAAAAGACGACAAAAAGCGCATAGATCAACCCACTGCCATCCATGAAGATGGTGGGGCCGGGGTTCATGCCCTTCATGTACAGCACCCCGATGACGATGGCCGTGATGGAGTCTCCCGGGATGCCGAACACCAAAGCCGGCACCCAGGCGCCGCTGATGCCAGAGTTATTGGCGGAGCTGGCATCGACAATGCCTTCAATATGGCCCGTCCCGTATGCCTCCTTTTGCTTTGAGCGACCTTTGCCCACGGCGTAGGAAATCCAGGCGGCTATGTCGGCACCGGCACCAGGGAGCGCCCCGATCAGGGTACCGATCGATCCTCCGCGAAACATGTTGGGCCAGTAGGCCTTCAGGTGTCCTGGAACTTGGCTGAAGACGCTATCCTTGGAAAGCGACGGCATTGCTCTACCATCGCCACGTGAACCATAGAAGAGCATCAACTCGTTGAGCGCGAACATGCCGATCATGACCGGTATGAAGTTGATCCCGGCCATGAGGTCCGGGATGCCGAAGGTAAAACGAGGAGCACCACTCATCATGTCCAGCCCGACAGTGGACAAGAGAAGGCCGATCATCAATGACAGGAAGGCCTTTACCCTGGAGCCGATAGCGATAAAGATCGAGCAGCTCAAACCCAGCAAGGCCAGCCAGAAATACTCGAATGAACTGAACTGAAGAGCGACCTCCGCCAGTGACGGAGAAACGAAGACAAGAATAATGGTGCCGAAGATTCCACCAAATACCGAGCAAACCAGGTTGACGCCAAGGGTTTCCCGGGCCCGTCCGGACCGCGCCAGAAGGTGGGAGTCACCTACATAGGCAGCGGAGGATGGTGTTCCAGGAATATTCAGATAGGTCGCAGGAATGTCGCCGGAGAATATCGCCATGGCAGATGTGGTCACGATCGCCGCGATAGCCGGAACCGGATCCATGTAAAAGGTGATCGGTACCAGCAAGGCCACCGCCATGGTAGCCGTAAGACCTGGTACGGCACCAACGAAAACACCAAAGACGGAGGCGGCTAGAATGACGAGCAAGGTCTCGACATTGAAGACTAGCTGTAACCCTAGAAGAATGGTATCCATGACTTATCCCCAGAATCTCATCAACCCTTCGGGAAGGGGAATCATTAGGTAGGTGGAGAAAATAAAATATATGATCAGTGATGCGAGTATGGATACGGCCAGGGATAGAAGAAGTGAAGCCTTACGGGAAAGCATAAGAACGAAAATACCAATGGCGAGGCTAACCGCTGCGCCCAGGAATTCACTGGTGAGGATATAGAAGATAATCATCACGCAGGGAAGAAGTGACGCCAGGAGCGACCGGATAGGAAGCGGCCGGTTATTGCCCGGAGTGTTACTGGCATACTGGGTCTTTAAAATGGGGACCTGCTTTACCGATAGGAACAAACCACCTATAAGAAACCCTCCCCCTATGAGGGAGGGAAACAGAGATGGCCCAAATTGCAGGCTAGCCATCGTCGGGTACTGTTGGGCTACATAGATGACGATGCAGCCCGACAGCATGAAGGCTAGCCCCAAGATGAAATCTCTCATCTAGCAATCCTTACTTGCCCAGACCGACGTTCTCGATGATCTCACCGTAGACCGCGTCCATCTCGACCATCAGCTGGCCGAACTCTTCCGCGTTACGCCACTCGGTGCCGAACCCCTGCTGGGACATGAAGTCCTGATAGGTATCGCTGTTGTAAGCTGCTTCCAGTGCGGTCTCCAGCGTAGCGACGACCTCGGGATCCATTCCCTTTGGCCCAGCAATGCCGCGCCATTCGCCGACAAGATAGTCGCTGCCGATCGCCTCCTGGATAGTCGGAACGTCAGGGAAGCTCTCGATGCGCTCCGGTCCCATCACGCCCAGGCTCTTGGCACGTCCCGCTTCGATCATCGAACGTGCTTCAGGAACAGAGCTCGGAACGATCTCCAGGCCGCCAGCGGCAAGTTCGGTCATGGCCGGTGCGGCGCCCTGACTGGGAATCCAGGTGACGCGGTCAGCTTCCATACCCTGATCCATCAGGAAACCGGCGAAGGCCAGGTGCCAGACGCCCCCCAGACCGGTACCGGATGCCTGGAAGGTTCCCTTGGGTTCTTCCCGGATGGCTGCTACCAGGTCTTCCAGAGACTCATAGGGAGCATCTGCGCGGACCTGAATCCCCGGGTAGTCGAAGTTGATCTGCCCGATCGGGGTGTAGTCTTCGTAGGTCAGGTTGGTCAGCCCCTGCCAGTGCATCATGTTGAGCTCGCCAGTCACCAGGCCCAGCGTGTAGCCATCGGGGCGAGCCGTGGCCATGGCGCTATGACCGACGACGCCGCTGCCGCCTGTGCGGTTGACGACGTTGACCGTCTGGCCAAGCTCCTCTTCGAGTGCGGTGGCAATGGTCCGCGCGGTGGCGTCTGTGCCTCCACCGGCCGCCCAGGGGACGATGATGGTGATGGGCTTTTCCGGATAGGCAGCAAAGGCAGAACTGGAGGCTGCGAGCAACAGCGTTGCGGTGACGGTCTTGACGGTTTTTGTGTTGATTATGGCTTTCATTGGCATGCCTGGATCGTCTAATTATGGATTGTAGGGAGTAACGAATCTAGCACGCTGTGTTCATTGCGTACAATGAACGTTTTTTAGACTTTAGTTTAGTTCCCGGCCGAAAAAGGGCTCTTTTGTGAGCCACGGATTCACGCGGAAGAAAAGGCGATAAGTGCTCGGGTCGGCCAAGCAAAAGATACCCGTGGCGAGGCCGCAGAGAGGCAGAAAAGACTATAAAATCATTCAATAACAGATGGTTGTGAGAGGTGCCGGTTGGCGGTGGAGACTATTGCTCTACCCTGGCCGACAGACACAATGGTGGACTCTTGTTGGCCACCAGCGGCTCAGATCGCCAGAAAGATGACGGCTATAAGGGAGGGTAGACAAGAGTCATCGCCGTCTAGAAATTGGCTTTGTTAATGCAAATCCGGAATAGAAAGACGACCCGATGCATGGAGAACCTGGTTGGAGGAGCATGGCGGTAGCAAGCCTACAAGGAGGTCCCCTACAGGTGCGCGAGAGTCAGGTGCCGAGTGGGGGCAGGGCACCTGGCATTGGTAGACCCTGCTTGTCGAAGACAATTCGTCGTCGGCCAAGCCCCGACAACAATGACTTCTCTATCCGCCGGGGCTGCGAAGATATTCCGGGATATCGACTTCCGGGCTATCGCGAAACTGCTCCAAACGATGCTGTACCTTGGACTCTGACGCCGTGAGATGCTTGAACAGGGAATGGCGAGCCTGAGTCGGCTTCCGCGAAAGCATCAAACTGAAAACTTCGCGATGCTCGTCAAAGAAGGGATCGCTCTGAGGAAAGTCGATCTTGCTCCCGAGAAGGTGCTTGCTTATCAAGAGGATGGGGCGGGTACGTTGAAGCATGGTAACGATTTCATCGTTGCCCCCCGCTATCATGGCATGTTGATGCAGGTCGTTTTCCAGTTCGTCGAGAAGCTCTCCCCGGATGTTCGGGTATTGGTTTTCTGCGCTATCGAGCCGGTCAATGTAGCGTTTGATATCGGCACTGGGCAGTTTTTCGGTGGCTTGGGCGATCATGAAGGGCTCAAGCTGTTGTCGAGCCTCGTATAGCTGATGCAGTCTGTCATCATCCAGTGGTACCACTGTCCAGCTACTGTACTTGTTGTTTTCAACAACACCCAGGGACTGAAGGTGAAGTAGAATCTTTTGAGTCGTGGTTCGGCTAACATCGAGAAACTTTGCCAGTTTTAGTTCGTTTAGCTCCATACGACCTAGCATGGAGCAGAGAACGATATCGCGTTCGATTTCTTCGGCAAACTTTCGCCAGGAGTCGGTCCGGCGGACCGCCATCTTTCCGCTGGATTGTGCGAAGTCCTTCTCGGTGAGTTGGCGTCTGATAACGTCAGAAGGCTGACTCCCCACCAGGTAGCCCCTGCCATCAAAGCGGCTGATCTTTCCTTCATTGTGAAGCCGTTCCAGTGTCTGACGCACAGGGGAACGACTAATCTTGAAAAGCTCGGAAATATTGCTTTCCAGCAGAACAAGCCCCGTTTCGAGGCTACCGCTTTCCATGCTCTCGGTTAATATGTGGTAGAGCTGATCCTTTAGCGTACCCATCTCGACTCTCCAATACCGTGTCGCAACAATTCTTTTTAGCTTTTGTTGTGGTGGTTTTCCGGCCTTGCGCTTGAAGCTTGCCATGATGAGATGGCGATAGTGTCAATGGAGGGGTCTACCCTTCAAGAAACCGTATTCGCTTGGCTCAGATCATTGTTCGTCGGCTTGCCTACCGCTAGCGCCAAAGGGCCTGAAGCCGAGCGCTGTAAGACTGATGGCCTGGCATCGGGCCTCGCAGGGGCGGTCTTTTCCTGGTCGGACAGACTGTCCTCGACCCATTTGGCCTTGGTCCCCCGGGGCCCGCAATACCCTGGCCGGCTAGCGTAAAGGACTGCATCGGCTGGACGTACATCCCCTGCCTGCGTATCGCTGTCAGGCGCAGGGGGCACTCGCGGCAAGCTTTCGTTGCGCTGGTGTCCGTGACCCATGGCCGCTGCAGTCAAGGCGTCGGCCTAGGTCACGGCGCCGACCATCCACGGGACGAACTCATTGTTGCCATACCCCAGGGTTTCGCTAGCGCTGGATTCGCCCGATGCGACCGCGATGATCCGCTCGAAGATCATCTCGCCGACCTCTTCGACACTTGCCATGCCGTCAGCGATAACGCCACAGTTGATATCCATGTCTTCGGACATGCGTTCATACATGGCGGTATTTGTCGCGAGTTTGATGGACGGTGCCGGCTTGTAGCCTGATACCGAACCCCGTCCCGTCGTGAAGCACACCATATTGGAACCGGATGCGATCTGCCCAGTCACCGATACCGGGTCATAGCCCGGGCTGTCCATGAAATTGAACCCCGGCTGCGTGCGTGGCTGGGCATACTCAAGTACGTCGTTGAGACTGGTCGATCCGCCCTTGGCGACGGCACCCAGCGATTTTTCCAGGATCGTCGACAGACCTCCGGCCTTGTTTCCCGGAGACGGGTTGTTATTCAGCTCGGCGCCATTGATCTCTGTGTAGTGCTTCCACCAGGCGATGCGATCCAGGAGCTTGCTTGCCACGTCCTTGCTGATGGCTCGATCCAGGAGAAGATGCTCGGCGCCATAGATTTCGGGAGTTTCGCTGAGGATCACGCTCCCACCATGCTTGACGATGAGGTCCGCAGCGTGCCCGAGTGCTGGGTTCGCGGTGATGCCCGAGTAGCCGTCTGAACCGCCGCACTGAAGCGCCACGGTAAGGTTGCTGAGAGGGCTGGGTTGGCGCTCGGCTCTTGGATGGCTACGGGCCATATCGAGGATCTTCTCGCGCGCCAGTTCGATACTTGCCCTGGTGCCGCCAACATCCTGGATGTTGAAGTAGTAGAGACGAGATGTATCGGTCAATCCCGATTTTTCCACCAATTGCTTGACCTGATTGGTCTCGCAGCCGAGACCAATGATCAACACGAAGGCGAAGTTCGGGTGTCTTGCATAGCCTGCGATGACGCGCTCCAGAAAGGCGAAGCCTTCTGTTTCGGTATTCATGGCACAGCCGGAGCCATGGGTTACCGGAACGACTCCGTCATAGCCCAGGGCTTCGACCTCTCCGGATGCATTGAGCTGTTCTGCGGCCATTTTTGCGACCGTTGCCGAGCAGTTCACCGTGGAGAGGATGCCAATATAGTTTCTTGTTCCCGTCTGGCCGTCCGAGCGTAGATAACCATTGAAATGCCGCTCGCTCTCGTCGGCGTTGGTCATCGCTGCCGGCGAAAATCCTTCCAGAGAAGTGGTCCGCTCGAGCATCGAAACGTTGTGCGTATGCACATGCTCGCCCTGAGCAATATCACTGCTGGCGTTGCCGATGACCTGGCCATATTTGGTGATGCTGTCGCCAGCAGCGATTGCCTTCAAGGCAACCTTGTGGCCCGCGTCAATATTCTGCAAGGACAGGTTCGAATCGTCGTCAATCGGCATACCTTTCGGCAGGGCACGAGTGGCGACCCCGACATTGTCCTGGGGATGCAAACGAATGACAGCAGGCGTGTTGTTAATTAGCTGCATGGACGGCCTCTGGAAGAGAAATCACAAACTGGCGGAAAGCCTATCAGCTTTGGCAATCGTGGCGATTAGACTATAGTCTCACAAAATGGTCATTGCGCGCAATGACCATTTGCTTTAGCTTTGGCCCCGCATGCTGCCCGGTCGCCCTCACCAGGGCCGATAAAAAACAGCGACAACAGGTGACTCGATGAAACAAGCAAAAGCATTATTGACCGCTGCAACCTTCACGCTTTCAACAGGCGCCATGGTGTTTGCCGCTGGTACCGCTCACGCAGCGACCACGCTGCGACTTGGCCATACTTTCAATCCTGGTGAAGCTAGCTATGAACTGCTGGGTGAGCTGGGCGAACGGGTAGAAGAAAGGACCGATGGTGAGCTCAAGGTTCAGGTCTTCCCGAGTGAGCAGCTAGGTTCCGAGGTACAGCTGCTCCAGCAGTCCAAGAACGGCTCCATCGACATTGTCGTGCCAGGGTACTCCGGTGCCAGTACGCTTCTCCCCGCGATGGAGATTTCAAACGCGCCTTTCATCTTCCAGAGCTGGGATGAAGCAAGACATATCCTCGAGGGGGAGGCCTATCAGCCGATCTTTGACGAGCTGAAGGAGCAGCATAACCTGGTACCTCTGGCAAAGACCTGGTACTGGGGCTGGCGCAACCTCACCTTCAACGGTGATGAGGTGCATAGCGTCGAAGATATGAAGGGCCTCAAGGTGCGCGTGCCCGAGTCGCCGGCGTGGGTAGAAATGGTAAAAGCCTTCGACGCCTCACCCACCCCGATTCCGTTCAGCGAGGTCTACCTGGCGCTCCAGCAGGGGACTGTCGATGGACAGGAGAATCCGATTCCCACCATCTATTCCCGCAAGTTCTATGAAGTTCAGGATCAACTGGTCATGAGCAGGCATATGCTGCAGAGCCAGGTTGTCCTGATGAACTCGCAGAAGTTCGAGTCACTGTCGGAAAGCCATCAGGAAATTCTCCAAGAGGTCGTTCAAGAGCTTGCCCAGGAGAACTACGAGCTGCAGACCGAGCGTGAAGGTTCCATGCTCGAAGAGCTTCGTGCGGGTGGCAACATCAACGTCATCGAAGATATCGACCGTGCCTCCTTCGAGGAAGCCGCAGTGCAAGCCAGGGAAAACCTGGTCGATCGCTGGGGTGAAGAAGACTATCGTCGCGTCATGACCGCGATTGAAAACTATCGCAACTAACTACTGCTACCTCCCGCCTTGCCTCGCCGAGTTGACGCGCTGGGCAAGGCGGAGATTGGTCAATGGTGATACATGACTAGTTTTCTCGTAAAAGTGAACAGCGGTCTGCTTGCGACCGAGAAGGTGTCCATCGGCGTGATCCTCGGTGTGATGGCACTGCTTCTCACACTGGGGGTGGCATTTCGATACATTCTTGGTGCTCCCTTTGTCTGGAGCGAAAGTGTGTCGAAACTATTGATTGTTTGGCTGACATTTGTCGGAACCAGTGTGGCTTTTGCTGAAAAGCAGCATATCACTGTAGATTCAGTGATAGCTGCGATGCCGAGAAGCATAAGAAGTGTGGTACATACCCTGGTACTCGTCCTTTCTATCGTGATTCTTGGCGCCATGGCGTTCCTCGGATACGAGTACTGTCAGACGGTTGCCAGCAGTACCTCTCCTATCCTGGGGATCTCGCTTGCCTGGTTCGCCTATGCGATGCCGATATTCTTTGTGTTCAGTGTTTTTCATTTAATGGTGAACGCTGTGGTCGAATGCTCTTTCAATGCATTCGAAACCGACATGGAAAATGTATAGGTGTGAAATGCTGATTATTATACTCGCTATACTTTTCTCCCTGATCCTCCTTGGTATGCCGATCGCCCTGGCGATGCTCGGCGCCTCTGTCGTATCCATTATTTCTCTGGATATTCCGCTGAATGTTCTGGCTCAGCGGGTTTCTTCCGGGGTCGAATCCTTTCCACTGTTGGCAATACCGCTGTTCATGCTCGCCGGCGGCATCATGAACAAGAGTGGCATCAGCGAACGGCTTTTTGACTTTACACGGTCGCTGGTAGGCCACTTGAGAGGCGGGCTCGCCCACGTCAACGTTCTCTCCAGCGTCTTGATGGCGGGCATTTCCGGGTCTTCTCTTGCCGACTGTGCAGCCACCACGCGGGTCATGGTCCCGCAGATGGAGCGAAACGGCTACGATCGGGGGTTCTCGGTTGCGCTGACCGCCTCTTCTGCCACGCTGTCGCCGATCATTCCGCCTTCGATCCTGATGGTGGTGTACGGCTGGCAGGCCAATATCTCCATCGGCGATCTTTTCATTGCAGGCATCTTGCCAGGCCTTCTGATCGCCCTGCTGCTGACCCTTCTTATCACCGGTATCAGCGTCGTCAAGCAATACCCGAAGGATGAAGGCTTCCAACGTTCTCGCGTGGCCAGCTACTTCAAGAAGTCGGTATGGGCGCTACTGATGCCCGTGCTGATCATCGTTGGCTTTCGGATGGGGATCTTTACGGTTACCGAAGTTGCCGCTGTCGCTGTCGCGTATTCCTTCTTCGTCGGAAAGTTTGTCTACAAGACATTAAGCTGGAAGGATATGGGCGGGCTGCTTGTTTCAACATCTCGTGAAGCTGCTTCCATCCTGATTATTATCGCTGCCTCGGCCCCCTTGGCCTGGTCGCTGAGCATTCTGCAAGCGCCGCAGGAGGTGGTTACATGGATTACAGGGCTGACGGACGATCCGTTGATGGTGCTGTTGCTGCTTAACCTTGCGTTGCTGGTTATCGGCATGTTCATGGAAACCATCGCCGTGATCATCGTCCTCGTTCCGATCTTGATTCCGCTGCTGAATGCTCTGGATATCAGTCTCGTCCATTTCGGCGTCATCATGCTCTTCAATCTCTTGATCGGGCAGATCACTCCGCCTCTCGGGGTGCTGATGTTCGTGAGCTGTAATATCGCCAGGCTGAATACCTTGCAATTCCTGAGGTCCTCGCTTCCCTTCTTCCTGGTGCTGCTGCTTGCGCTGCTGGTTATTACTTATATTCCTGGCTTGTCCCTTGCGTTTATTAATTAACAAGGTAGATATTCATGCATATTGTACAAGTGGTAAACGATAGTAACGAGGTCGTTGCGGCTATCGTCAACGGCGATGAGCTTGAACTGCTGGCACAACCTCTCTACACCATTGCGCTTCATGCGGCGAACCTGGAGCGTAAGCTGGACGCTGTGCTGTCCGAATTTCGCACGGATGCCACCCTGTCCTACGACAAGGCCATCAGCGAGGGCCGCCTTCGCGCACCGATCACCCACCCCGAGCCTGCCAACCTGCTGTTGACCGGGACCGGTCTGACCCATCTTGGCAGCGCGGCTCCGCGTAGCCAGATGCATGAAGGCGAAAACGTCGAGGCGAAGACGGCACAGCCCACCGATACTCAGCGCATGTTTGACCTGGGTGTCGCCGGAGGGAAGCCCGCAGCAGGCGAGGTCGGTGCGCAGCCTGAATGGTTCTACAAGGGCACGGGTCATACGCTACGCGCCCCTTTTGCCGAGATCACGATGCCGGACTTCGCCCTGGATGGTGGGGAAGAAGCCGAGCTTGCCGGGATTTACATCGTCAATGACCAAGGCCGAATCTTCAGAGTCGGTTTCTCCCTGGCAAACGAGTTTTCCGATCATGTGACGGAAAAACAGAACTACCTGTATCTGGCGCATTCAAAACTGCGCGATTGCAGCATCGGTCCCGAGATCTTCGTTGGCGAACTCCCCGAGGAGATCAAGGGAAATGTGTCATTGCATCGGGGTGGCGAACAGCTTTGGCATCGCCCCTTCATGAGCGGTGAAAAGCACATGTGTCACTCGGTGAGCAACCTTGAATACCACCATTTCAAGTATGCAACCTTTTGTCAGCCGAACCAGTTGCATGTTCACTTCTTTGGCGCCGCGGTACTGAGCTTCGGTGATGATATTGCCCTTGAAGATGGTGATGAAATGCGTATCGAGTGTGATATCACCACGCGCCCGTTGAGCAATGTGCTGAAGCGCGTGTCAGCTTCAAAGCCGGTAATCGAGTCGCTTTAAGGCAAGTTTTCAAGGAGTTTTTTATGTATTCACTGGAAGGAAAGCAGCTGATCGGCAGCCAGGCCATCGAGGCCAAGGGCGAGCCCATCCATGCCGTCAATCCGGCTACAGGCGAGACCCTCGAGCCTGGCTACAAGGCGGGTTCCAAGGCCGAGGTCGAGCGCGCCTGCGAACTGGCCTGGGCGGCCTTCGATAGCTACCGCGAGACCGGCCTCGAGGCCCGAGCGACCTTTCTCGAGACCATCGCCGACGAGATCGAGGCGCTCGGTGATGCCCTGATCGAGCGGGCCATGCAGGAGTCCGGCCTGCCCCAGGCACGTCTTGAGGGCGAGCGCGGCCGTACCTGCGGCCAGCTACGTCTGTTCGCCTCGGTGGTGCGCGCCGGCGAATGGCTCGACGTGCGGCACGATCCAGCCCTGCCGGACCGTGAACCGATGCCGCGGGTCGACCTGCGCCAGCGCCACATCGCGCTGGGTCCGGTGGCGGTATTCGGCGCCTCCAACTTCCCACTGGCGTTCTCGGTGGCCGGCGGCGACACCGCCTCGGCCCTGGCTGCCGGCTGCCCGGTGGTGGTCAAGGCCCACTCGGCCCACCCCGGCACCTCGGAGCTGGTCGGCCGCGCGCTGCAGAAGGCGGTGGCCCGCTGTGAACTGCCGGAAGGCGTGTTCTCGCTGCTGTTCGGTTCCGGTCGCGAGGTCGGCCAGGGGCTGGTCAGCGACGCGCGGATCAAGGCGGTGGGCTTCACCGGCTCGCGCAGCGGTGGCACCGCCCTGATGAAGACCGCCCAGGCGCGTCCCGAGCCGATCCCGGTGTACGCCGAGATGAGCTCGATCAATCCGGTGTTCCTGCTGCCCGAGGCGCTCAAGGCCCGTGGCAAGGCGCTGGGCGAGGCCTTTGTCGGCTCGCTGACCATGGGTGCCGGTCAGTTCTGCACCAACCCGGGGCTGGTGATCGCGGTCAAGGGCGAGGCGCTCGACGGCTTCGTCGAAGCCGCCGCCGAAGCGGTCAAAGGCGCCGGCGCCCAGACCATGCTGACGCCGGGCATCCACGACGCCTACACCCAGGGCGTCAGCACCCTGGGCGGCAGCGACAAGGCCCGTGAAGTGGCGCGCGGCCCCCAGGGCGACGGCCCCAACCAGTGCCAGGCCGGCCTGTTCGTGGCCAAGGCCAGCGACTTCCTCAATGATGAGGCGCTGCAGGCCGAGGTATTCGGTTCGACCTCGCTGGTGGTCGAGTGTGCCGACCTGGACGAGGTCAAGGCACTGGCCGAGGGCCTCGAGGGCCAGCTGACCGCGACCCTGCAGATGGACGACGGCGACATCGACGCGGCCCGTGGCCTTTTGCCGATCCTCGAGCGGCGTGCCGGTCGGGTAATGGCCAACGGCTGGCCCACCGGGGTCGAGGTGTGCCACGCCATGGTCCACGGTGGCCCCTATCCGGCCACCTCTGACTCGCGCACCACCTCGGTCGGCAGCGCCGCCATCTACCGCTTCCTGCGCCCGGTGTGCTATCAGAACCTGCCGGACGCCCTGCTGCCGCAAGCGCTCAAGGACGGCAACCCGCTGAACGTCAGCCGCCTGGTGGATGGCAAGCGCGAGAGCTGAGCCTTTCCCATCAGTCGCTGTCGATGAAGAAAATCACCGTCATTGAGGTGAGCGCTGGGCGCCCGGATCGAGTAGCTTGTAAGGGATAGCGTCTACCCAACTACTCTGAAATGGGTATTCCTGCCCGCTGATGAAGGAGAAGGATGATGGCGAGACGTCGTGCAGCCTCCCCGATGGCTCAATGGGGTACGCCCCTTGGCTACTGGATGATGGGGATGAAGATGACCCAGATGCTGGTCGAGGCCCAGATGGTGATCGGCATGCGACTGATGGGGATGAAAGGGTTCTGGTCGGTGGCTCCTGGCGAGGACCTGCGCATGGTCACCGAGAAGATGACGGCCTTTACCCAGGCCGCGATGGCCGCCCAGCGGGCGGCGATCAGTGGCCGCAGCCCCGACCAGGTGCTGACGGCGGCGATCAAACCCTTGGGGCGCAAGACATCCTCCAACACCCGGCGGTTGAGCAAGCGAGGGCCGAGCTGGCCGACCTGAGCGTCGTTGCACAGGCGTTCGTCTCAAAGGCAGGGTACAGGCCGTCTGTGGACCTGACCTTGTAGGTGCGAGCTTGCGGGTATGAGCTTGCAGGCGTCAGCAAGGCAAGTGCCGCGGGCGGTATCATATGCCCGCGGCAGTCGCCATAATGGGGCTGCACATTCTTGTGGAACCCCTCCCCATGTCAGATTCCCGCCGTCGTGGTACACCGCCGCGCTCCAGTAATGACAAGCCGTCTTCGCATCGCTCTTCGAACAGCGCCTCGAACGACCCTGCGAACAGCCGTTCTCGAAGTGCTGCCGGCAAGTCCTCGCGGTCGACCTCGTCGGGACGATCTCGTCAGGGCCACGGCTCACCCAAGGTCGCCATGGGCGAGGTGGCGGATCTGCGGGTGGTGCAGGTCACCGACTTCGGTGCCTTTCTCGACTGGGGCCACGAGCGTGACCTGCTGCTGCCACTCAGCGAACAGCGCCTGACGCCGGCCGTGGGCCGGCGTGTGCTGGTCAAGGTCAGCGAGGACCGCAGCGGGCGGCCGGTGGCCTCCCAGCGTCTCGAGCGCTACATCACCGATCACAGCGATGACCATCGCGCCGGCGATGAGGTCGCCCTGGTCATCGCCGACACCACCGACCTGGGGGTCAAGGCGGTGGTCGATCACCGCTGCTGGGGGCTGATCTATCACGATGAGATCAGCCGCCCGCTGCGCCGCGGCCAGCGCCTGACAGGCTACGTCAAGCGGGTGCGCGAGGATGGCCGGCTGGACCTGTCGCTGCTGCCGCCGGGTTCGGCCCGCCTGGACGTGGTCGGCGAGCAGGTGCTCAAGGCTCTGCGCGACGCTGGCGGCTACCTGCCGCTGTCGGACAAGAGTCAGGCCGCCGAGATCAAGGCGCGCCTGGGGGTCAGCAAGAATGCCTACAAGCAGGCCATCGGTCGGCTCTACAAGCGACGCCTGATCGTCATCGAGGACAGCGGGGTGCGCCTGGCGCCCAGGGACGCTGGCACCACCACGACCGATGACAGCGCTTGAGGTAGTGCGCTGGACGGCGGAAAGGCGCCTTGCAGGTTTAAGAGGAGTGTCGACAGCGACTGACCTTGGTGGTGCCTGGGGTGTCGGGCATACTTGACGGCATCTACCGCTAGCGGACGACCCCCGAATGACCAATCGCCCCCTTCGTGTCGGCGTGGTGATGGACCCCATCGACCAGCTGACCTACAAGAAAGACACCAGTCTCGCCATGCTGTGGTCCGCTCAGGATCGCGGCTGGTCGCTTTCCTACATGGAACAGGAAGACCTGTTCCTCAAGGAAGGCCGCGCCTATGCCCACCAGCGCCCGCTGAAGGTCCACCGAGACCCGCAGCACTGGTTCGACCTGGGCGAGGTCGAGTCGCGGCCGCTGGCGGAGCTCGACGTCATCCTGATGCGCAAGGACCCGCCGGTGGATGGCCACTTCCTCAACGCCGTGCATCTGCTGGCCTTCGCCGAGCGTGAGGGCGTGCTGGTGGTCAACCCGACCCGGCCGCTGTTCGAGTGCAACGAAAAGCTGTTCGCCCAGCAGTTCCCGCAGTGCTGCACACCGACCCTGGTGTCCTGTCGCGACAGCGAGATTCGCGCCTTCCAGGCCGAGCACGGCGACGTCATCTTGAAGCCGCTGGACGGCATGGGCGGCAGCGGCATCTTCCACATCGGCCCCGAGGGGCGGAACCTGGGGGCGGTGATCGAGACCCTGACCGAACGCGGCCGGCGCCAGATCATGGCACAGCGCTTTCTGCCGGAGATCAAGGACGGCGACACCCGTATCCTGCTGGTGGATGGCGAGCCGGTGCCCTTTGGTCTGGCGCGGATCCCGTCCGCCGGCGAGACCCGCGGCAACCTGGCCGCCGGCGGTCGCGGCGTCAGCCGCGAGCTGACCGATCGCGACTACTGGCTGGTCGAGCAGGTCAAGCCGGTGATCAAGGAGAAGGGCCTGATGTTCGTCGGGCTTGACGTGATCGGTGACTACATCACCGAGATCAATGTCACCAGCCCGACCTGCGTGCGCGAGATCGATGACCAGCGCGGCACAGACATCGCCGGCCTGCTGATGGACGCCATCGAGCGTCGCCTGGCGGCGCGCGGCTAGACCGTCGATCACGTCGAGTTTTCCCCACAGTCACTGAGCGCCATGCCCCCGGATGGTACACTGGGGGCATCCTGCCGGGCCGTCGGGGCGACGACTCGCCCTGAGGCCTGGCCACGCATCTGGACGGCGCGCAAGACCGCCTGGGAGTCACATGCAAAGCTTGAAGAACCATTTCCTGATGGCCATGCCCCATCTGGAAGACCCGAACTTCGCCGGGACGCTCAGCTACCTGTGCGACCACGACGAGAACGGCACCATGGGCGTGATCGTCAACAAGCCCACCGACCTGACCCTCGACGCCCTGTTCGAGCAGCTCGAGATCAGCGTGGAAGAAGCGGCCAACGCCCAGGCCCCGGTGTACTACGGTGGCCCGGTGCACAAGGATCGTGGCTTTATCCTGCACTCGGGCTCCGCCGAACCCTGGGATTCGAGCATCCAGGTGACCGACGATATCGCCCTGACCACCTCCATGGACATGCTCCAGGCGCTGGCCAAGGGCGAGGGCCCCGAGCGCTTTCTGGTGTGTCTGGGCTGCGCCGGCTGGGAGTCCGGTCAGCTCGAGAACGAGCTGATGGACAACGCCTGGCTGACCGTGGAAGGCCGCGCCAACGTGCTGTTCGAGACGCCGCCGGAGCAGCGCCTGTCGGCCAGCGCCGGGATCCTCGGCATCGACTTGAACCTGATGACCCGCGAGGCCGGGCACGGCTGATGGCCAGTCGCAAGCGTGAGCCGGGCGAGCGCCTGATCCTGGCCTTCGACTTCGGCACCCGGCGCATCGGCGTATCGGTGGGCAACGAGCTGTTGCGCAGCGCCAGGGAGCTCGAGCCGCTGCCGGCCCGGGATGGCATTCCCGATTGGCAACGGGTGAGCGCGCTGGTCGAGGAGTGGCAGCCCGACCGTTTTGTGGTCGGCCTGCCGCTCAACATGGACGGCAGCGAGAGCGAGATGAGCACCCGCGCGCGCAAGTTCGGCAAGCGGCTGTTTGGCCGCTACGGGGTCGAGTGCGAGATGTTCGACGAGCGCGGCACCACCCGGGAGGCCAAGGCCATTGCCCGGGAGCAGGGACACGGGGGAAATTACCGCAAGGAAAGTGTCGACGGCATCGCCGCGGTGCTGATCCTGGAGGGCTTCTTTGCCCGGGAGGAAGGGTTGCCGAGCCGCTGAGGTCGCCACTGTTGCACCGAACTTGTGAAGCATCCAAAAAGCCCGAGGCCTTGGCCTCGGGCTTTTTTCGGGGCAATCGACCCAGGCAGGTTCAACCCTCCAGGCTTAGCTCCGGTGTCGCCTGGCGGAAGCCGCGGGTCAGCCAGGCCAGCCACGCCAGGCCGCAGGCCAGCCAGATCCCGCCCAGCATCAGCGCGGAGCGGTCCAGGCTGGCCATCAGCCACAGGATCGCCAGCAGACCGATGGTCGGCGCGACGAGGAAGTACAGGCTGTCGGCCAGGCCGCGTCGGCCCTGCTTGATGTAGTAGTGGGCGATCACCGACAGGTTGACCAGGGCGAAGGCCAGGAAGGCCCCGAAGTTGATGAAGGAGGCCGCCGAGAGCACGTCCATGGTCAACGCCAGCAGCGCCACCACGCCGCTGAGTATCAGGCCACCGGTAGGCGTGCCGAAGCGTCCCAGGCGCCCAAGCAGGCGGGTCGACAGGACGCCGTCGCGGCCCATGGCGTAAAGCAGTCGCGAGCCGCTGGCCTGGGCCGCGATGCCGGAGGCAAACTGGCCGACGACCAGGCCGATCAGAAAGATCGAGACGAAGACGTCTCCGCCGATATTGCGGGCGATCTCGTAGGCGGCGGCGTCGGCATTGGCGAACTCGTAGCCCGGCGCGGCGAGTTGCACGAAGTAGGACACCAGGATGAAGATCAGGCCGCCCAGCAGGGTGATCAGCAGGATGGCGCGGGGCAGGGTCCGCTTGGCGTCGCGGGTCTCCTCGGTCAGGGTGGTCACCGCGTCAAAGCCGAGAAAGGAGTAACAGGCGACGGCGGCGCCCGCCATCAGCAGTGGCATCTGGGGGCTGTCGGCGCTGCCGAGGAAGGGCGTCAGGCTCCACAGCGGCTGGCTGGGGTCGCCTAGCACGTAGTGCACCGCCAGGGCGACGAAGGCGGCGATCACCAGCACCTGAACCAGCATCAGCACGCTGTTGACCAGGCTTGCTAGTTTGAGGCCGATGATGTTGATGAAGGTGGTGACCGCGATAAAGGCGATCAGCCACACCGGCACTGGCACGGACGGAAAGGCCGAGTGCAGATAGGCGGCACCGATCAGCCAGATCACCATGGGCAAAAACAGGTAGTCCAGCAGGATGGCCCAGCCGGCCATGAAACCCAGTCGATCGTTGATGGCGTGGCGCACATAGGCGTAGGCGGAGCCGGCCACCGGGTAGGCGCTGGCCATGCGGCCATAGCTGTGGGCGGTGAACAGCATGGCGATCAGTGCCGCCGCGTAGGCGCCGGATACCGCGCCTTCGGAGACCACCGCCAGCACGCCGAAGGTGCCGAGGACGATGATCGGTGTCATGTAGGCAAGGCCGAATAGAACGACCTGCCACAGGCCGAGTTGGGGCTTGGAGTGAGACATCTTGGGGCTCGCGTTATGGTTGTTGGTGATGGACAGTCGGGTCAGGCAACCATGGCCAGGCAAACTTGGTCAGGCAATCATGGTCAGGAAAGCCGGGTCAGATGAGGCGGAAACCGGGGCCTCGTGAGTCGTCGTCGCGCTGAAGGTCCAGCGAGACGCGTCGATCGGCCAGGTAGTCATAGTCCCGCCGGGCACGATTCAATAGCTCGAGGTCGAGCGATACCAGGTGTACCCCCGCGTCGCGATCGGCCTCGAACAGGGTCTCGCCAAGCGGCGAATACGCCGCGCTGTGGCCGGCGAAGGTCAGGCCGGCGCCCTCACCGCAGCGGTTGGCCATGGCGACAAAGCACTGGTTGTCCTGGGCGCGGGCCTGGGCGGCGCGGGCGTGTACCGGCCCATAGGGGTCCATGTTGCCGTTGGTCACCAGCATCAGGTCGGTGCCCAGCGCGCCCAGGGCCCGTGCGGTCTCGGGGAATTCGATGTCGTAGCAGATCATCAGCCCCAGGGTCAGCCCGCGCCAGCGGGTGACACCGATGCGCTGGCCCAGGCCGACCAGCTCCCGCTCATCGGGCCACAGGTGGGTCTTGCGATAGGTGAGGGCGATGCCATCTTCCGGGGTGATCAGTAGCGTGGTGTTGTAGACACCATCGGCGGCCCGCTCGAGCAGGCCGATGGCCAGGGCGCAGTCGTGGTCACGGCTGGCCTGGATCAGACGAGCCACCTCCGGGCCATCGAGCGCCAGGGCACGATCGTCGACGTGGTCTTGTTCGGCAAAGCCGCTGAGATGCGTTTCGGGAAAGACCACCAGCGACACCTGGTCGCCGTGTCGTTCCAGGGTGCTCAGGGCGGCGTCCAGGTTGGCCTCGATGTTTCCCTCGATGCCGGGAAGTTGTGCCAGGGCTATCTGCATGGAAGACTCCACAGCCGTTGTTGTCGGTTGGCGTTTTATAGAATGTCAGTATCCTCTATTCACCGAGGCTGCCTATTCCATGGCAGGGTTACCCCCATAGGGTGAGGCGCCGTCAGATGTCGCAGAACAGTGAGGAAGGAACCACGGGAATGCTCGAGGCGATGGGCTGGCATCGCGACTTCGCGCGCCTGCTGGCACGCCTGGAAAGTGAAGACTTCTGGGAGGCCGTCAGCCGCACCCTGGCGCGCCACATCGTCTACAACACCTGGGTGGCGCTGGTCTTCCACGCCGACCAGCCGCCGACGATCCTGGCCGAAAGCGACGAGGACGACGGCGCCGATGAAAGCCTGTTCGAGGACTACCAGCGCGGCCTGTATCTGCTGGATCCCTTCTACGTCGCCGCCCGCGACAATGGTCTCGATGGCCTGGTAACGCTGGATGACGTGGCCCCGGCACGGTTCACCGCGACCGAGTACTACCAGCGCTACTTCCGGCGCAATATCGTCAGTGACGAGGTGCAGATCAATCGGTCACTGGGCGCTGGTCGTACCCTGTGCCTGTCGCTGGGTTCCACCCGAACCTTCCTGCACAGCGAAATCGGCCTGCTGCATCTGGTCGAGCCCTGGCTCGGTGAGCTGATGCGACTGCGCATGCACTTCGAGCGCTGCGGCGAGACGCCCGGCCCCCATCCCTGGCATCCGCACCGAGGTGGCGTCGAAGAGACGGCGACCCGCTTCGGGCTGACCGATCGCGAGCGCGAGGTGAGCCAGTTGATGCTGGGCGGCGGGTCGACCAAGGAGATCGCCCGACGCCTGTCCATCTCGGTGGAGACCGTCAGGGTCCACAAGAAGCACCTGTACGCCAAGCTCGGGATCAACACCCAGGCCGAGCTGTTCTCGCGCTTCTGGCAGGAGCGCCCCTGAACCTGTGGCGCCGGTGCCAGGCTCCCGCCCGGCACCGCTGCAGCTAGAACTTGGCGTCGTCGACACCGACGCTGCCCGGCACAAACCAGGGCACGTCGCGCAGGTCGCGTTCGATCAGGTGCTCGACCTTGAGCAGGGTGGCGAAGATCGCCATGCGCACCGGAATGCCGTTGTCGGTCTGGCGGAAGATCGCCAGGCGCGGGTCGCCGTTGAGGTCGACGTCCAGATCATTGGCCTCCGGACGGCTGTCCCGGGGCAGCGGGTGCATGATGATGGTGGACGGGTTGCAGCGGCTGTCCATGAAGGCGCGGTGGACGGTGAAGTCCCGCGACAGGTTGAAGCCTTCGCTCATCTCGGCGGTGAAGCGCTCCTTCTGGATGCGGGTGGTGTAGACCACGTCGACATCGGAGAAGTCACCGGCCAGGCTCTCGCGTACCTCCACGTCCAGGCCCTGGCGGCTGACCCGCTCGATCAGGTGGTTGGGCATCTCGAGTCCCGGCGGGGCCACCAGGGTCACGCGCATGGGCGCGTAGAGCGCCAGCAGCTTGATCAACGAGTGCACCGTACGGCCGTACTTCAGATCGCCGGTCATCAGCACGTGGGCACCCTTGAGGGTCTTGCCCTGGCGGCTGAATTCCTTGTCGATGGTGTAGAAGTCCAGCAGCGCCTGGCTCGGGTGCTCGCCGGGGCCGTCACCGGCGTTGATCACCGGCACATGGGTGGCGCTGGCGAACTCGGCCACCGAGCCCTGGTCCGGGTGGCGCATGACGATGGCGTCGCAGTAGCCGGCCATCACGCGGCTGGTGTCGTAGAGCGATTCGCCCTTGGCCATCGACGAGAAGGTGAAGCCGGTGGTGTCGCAGACGCTGCCGCCGAGCCGCGAGAAGGCGGTGTGGAAGCTGACGCGGGTACGGGTGCTGGCCTCGAAGAACAGGTTGCCGAGCACCGCGCCTTCCAGCACCCGGGTGACCTTGCGTCGTTGGGCGACGGGTTCCATGGCGGCCGCCACTCGCATCAGGTGATCGATATCGTCGCGGGACAGGGAGTCGATGGAGAGCAGGTGGGACATCACGGCGGCCTCGGCAGTGGGAACGGGCGCTAGTGTACCGCTGGTGCACACTGAGTTCAGCCTCGAAGAGCGCTTGCCGTGCCCCTCATCAGATTAGGGAGGCCGTAAAGGCGGTGACGGATGCTTGCCAACGCTCTAGCGTTGACTTTGCCGTAGAGGGGTTTGCTCGTTCGCGCGCTGGCAAGGTGGACGCCGGGGCCTCTATGCTGGAAGGCGCCACCGGTGTCGGGCGCATGTAGCCTGGCCCTGGTCTACCAAGTTCAAGTGGAGCCGCCTATGCTGCCGTCCCTGACCCGCTACTACCTGCTCGATGTGTTCACCGACCAACCGTTCGCCGGGAATCCACTGGCGGTGTTTCTCGACGCCGACGGTATCGCGGGGGAGCGCATGCAGGCTATCGCCAACGAGCTGAACCTGGCCGAGACGGCCTTCGTCGGGCGGGCCCAGGCGAGCCGGCATTTTCCGGTACGTATCTTCACTCCTCACCGCGAGCTACCGTTTGCCGGCCATCCGAGCATTGGCGTGGCCCATCTGATCGCCGCCCAGGGGCTGGTGCATGCTGGCGAGGTCAGCGCCGATAGCCCGGTCATCCTGGATCTGGCTGGCGGGCCGCTCAAGGTGACCTACGAGGGCGACCTGGCACGCTTCAAGATGGCGCGCGCGCCGGAGGTCGGCACCAGCACGCTGGGCCAGTCCAGCGCAGCGGAGCTGGCCGGGCTCGAGCTCGATGACGTCGCCGCGGACCCGGTCCAGGCCTCCTGCGGATTGCCGTTTCACCTGGTCGAACTGGTCAACGTCCAGGCGCTGGCGCGGCTGGCGCTCGATGGTGAAGCCTGGCAGCGGCATGTGTCACCCAGCGCCGTGGAGCAGGTCTACTTCTATGTGCGCGAGGCCAAGGAATCCGGCGAGATTCACGCACGCATGTTCTCGCGCCACGCCGGCAGCTTTGTCGAGGACCCCGCCACCGGCAGCGCGGCGGCGGCGCTGGCGGGCTTTCTGGGACAGCAGTCGAAGAGCCAGGGCAACAACTGGCGCATCCACCAGGGCGAGGCAATGCACCGCCCAAGCCAGATCCATGCCCGCGCCACCCGCGACGACAAGGACAAGGTCACCGTCGAGATCGCGGGGCAGGCGGTACTGATGGGCGAGGGCGGTCTCTATCCTCGTGACTGAGGCATCGCCCTTGGTGATCGAGGCGTCACCGAAGCTCGCGCCTTTACCACCCAGTCACTGTACTTTCTGGAGTCTTGCATGACCCGTCATCTGGTCCTGGCCTTCGTTGCCGGCTTTCTCGCCGTGCTGTGCTTCCACCAGCCGGTAGTGGGGCTGTTGCACGCCTACGGGGTGATCCCCTTTGCCCCCTATTCCACCTCACCCGCTGCCCCCCTGGGCGTGCCGGCCTGGTGCTCGGCAAGCTTCTGGGGCGGCGTCTGGGGGCTTGTGATGATGCTGGTGTTCGCGCTCAGGCGGATCGATCAGGGGGGCTGGTGGAAGGCAGGGTTGTTCGGCGGCATCGCCCTGACCCTGGTGGCCATGCTGGTGGTGTTCCCGCTCAAGGGGCGCGGCATCGACCCGGCGATCTTCCCCATCGGCTTTCTGGTCAACGGCGCCTGGGGCCTCGGCACTTGGATGTTCGTGCGCGCCTGGCGTCAGTAGATACGCCCTGCTGAAGCGACAGCGGCCCCGTCTGAAAACAGGCGGGGCCGCTGTCGTTAAGGTTCGAGGGTCCCGCAGCGCTTGGTCGTCAGGCCGACGCCGTCTGCGCTTCCAGGTCGCCCTTGTCGGTGACGATAAAGTGGTAGCAGACCAGCGCCAGCACACCGGACAGGCCGATGGCGATGGCCATGCTGTGGGAGGTGCCATCATGAAACTGGCCGACCAGGGCGCCGACGCCGGCGGCGATGCTCATCTGGATAAAGCCGAACAGCGCCGAGGCCGAGCCTGCGCAGTGGGGGGTGGGTGCCAGGGCGCCGCCCATGGTCTGCGGCATGATGATGCCGAAGCCGATCATGTAGGCCATGTGGGGGCCGATGACCGCCCAGGGGGTATGCACCCCGGCCAGCGCGAGCAGCGCCATGGCAGAGCCGCCGAGGGCGGCGATCAGGCTGGCGGCGACCAGCAGCTGGTGACGGCTGCGGCGACGACTGAGCTTGGCGCTGGTCAGCGAGCCGATGAAGAAACCGAGCACGATGGCGGCGAACAGGTAGCCGTAGACGTCGGGGCTGACCCCCATGTAGTCGATCAGCACGAACGACGAACCCGACAGAAAGGCGAACAGACCGGAGAAGGCGGCCGCGTTGGCCAGGGTATAACCGACGAAGTCGCGCTGGCCGAGCAGCGAGCGGAAGGTGATGGCCAGCGCCGAGGGCTTGATCGACTGGCGTCGGTCCCGCGGCAGCGGCTCGGGCATCATTGCGATCAGCCCCAGCATGGCGGCGGCGTAGAGCGCCAGCAGCAGGAAGATGGCGTCCCAGCCGAACCACACCAGTAGTCCCGCACCGACCACCGGGGCCAGCGCCGGGGCCAGCGCCATGACACTGGCCATGTAGGAGAGGATGCGACTGGCCTCGAAGGGACCGTGGATGTCGCGCACCGCGGCGCGGCCGAGCACCGGCCCCGCCGAGCCTCCCAGGGCCTGGAAGAAGCGTGCCACCAGCAGCGTCTCGATATTCGGCGCGAAGGCGCAGACCAGGCTCGCCAGCAGAAAGACCCCCATCCCGAGTGCCAGCACCGGCTTGCGTCCGAAGCGATCGGACAGCGGACCGCACAGCAGCTGCGCCATGGCGAAGCCGATCAGATACAGCGACAGGGTCAGCTGGATCTGATCGGCTCCGGTGCCCAGCGCCTCGCGCATGGCGGGCATGGCCGGCAGGTACATGTCGGTGGCCAGGGGGCCCAGGGCGGTCAGCGCCGCCAGCAGGGCCACGGTGGCGCGGGAGGTCGGGTTCAGCACACGCAACTCCTTGTGTCAGTGACGGTTGGGTCAGGGAAAGCGAAGGGAGCGCGAAAAGCGCTCCCTTCGCGGTGTCGATGCTGCTGCTTGGAGGCAGACATCGTTCCGTCAGTATTTCCTTAGTCGGCTTATTGTAGCCGATCTCACACAGCGTCAGGCTGAACACCCGGTGCCGCCTTGTCGAAGGCCGGCAGCGCTCGCGCTCGCTCCGAGACCGCGCGCACTCGCGCAAAAGGCGCGAGGTCGCACTCGAAGCGCTCGGCGTTGAACACCTGGGGCACCAGGCAGACGTCGGCCAGGGTCGGCTCGTTGCCGACGCAGAAGTCGCCCATGGTGTGCTCAAGCATCGCCTCGACGGCGGTCAGTCCCGTTGCTACCCAGTGGCGGTACCAGTCGAGCCTGGCGTCATCCGATAGCCCGAGTTCGCCGGTCAGGTGCTTGAGCACCCGCAGATTGTTCAGCGGGTGGATCTCGCAGGCGACGGCCTGGGCCAGTGCCCGGATCTGCGCCCGATGCTCGGCGGAGCCGGGCAGCAGCGGCGGTTCGGGGTAGCGCTCGTCGAGGTATTCGCAAAGCGCCAGGGATTGGGTCAGCGCCTGTCCCTGGTCGGTGACCAGGGTCGGCACCAGGCCCTGGGGATTGCGCGCCAGATTGTCGGCATCACGCTGCTCGCCCTTGACCAGATTGACCGGGTGATGGTCGAGGGTGATGCCCTTGAGGTTGGCGACGATGCGCACGCGATAGGCCGCCGAAGAGCGAAAGTAACCGTAGAGTTGCATGGCAGGTTCCAGAAATTGGCGGGGGCGGGCCAGATGCTCGTGTGGCGGCCCGAGCGGTGGCGGGACGCCCGCCGGGGACGGCGGGCGTCGAGGCGTCGACGGTGGTGGACGTCCGCCCCAGGACTCAAGGGGGCTGGCTCAGTCCTTGGGTTGGTACTTCACCACTCGCTGGTCGATGGCGCCGAAGATGCTCTGGCCGGCCTTGTCGAACATCTCGATGCGCACCCGGTCACCAAAGCGCAGGAAGGGCGTCTTGCTGTCGCCGTGCAGGATCTTCTCGACCATTCGTACCTCGGCCAGGCAGCTGTAGCCGACGCCGCCGTCGGCCACCGGCTTTCCGGGACCGCCATTCGGATCCGGATTGGACACGGTGCCGGAGCCGACCACCGCGCCGGCGCCCAGGTAGCGGGTGCGGGCGGCGTGGGCCACCAGTTGCGGGAAGTTGAAGATCATGTCCGGGCCGGACTCGGGCTCGCCGAACTTGTCGCCGTTCAGATGGACCGTCAGCGGCAGGTGCACGCGGCCATCCTTCCACGCCTCGCCCAGCTCGTCCGGGGTGACGCAGATGGGCGAGAAGCTCGAGGCCGGCTTGGCCTGGAAGAAGCCGAAGCTCTTGGCCAGCTCCCCGGGGATCAGGCCGCGCAGACTGACGTCGTTGACCAGCATCAGCAGCTTGATGTGGCCGGTTGCCTGTTCGGGGCTCACCGCCATCGGCACGTCGTCGGTGATCACCGCGATCTCGCCCTCGAAGTCGATGCCGTGGTCTTCGCTGACCGCCTCGATATCGTCATAGGGACCGATGAAGCTGTCGCCGCCGCCCTGGTACATCAGCGGGTCGGTCCAGAAGGTCTCCGGCATCTCGGCGTTGCGCGCCTGGCGCACCAGTTGCACATGGTTGAGATAGGCCGAGCCGTCGGCCCAGTGATAGGTACGCGGCAGCGGCGAGTGCAGCGCTTGAAGATCGAGCTCGAAGGCCTCCTCGGCGGCGCCGTCGTTGAGGCGCTGGTAGATCTCTTCAAGGCGCGGGGCCAGCTCGTCCCAGTCTTCGACGAGCTGTTGCAGGGTGGTGGCAATCTGCGGCACGCGTACGGCGTGGGTCAGGTCGCGGGAGACGACGATCAGCTCGCCGTCGCGTCCGCTCTTGAGGGTGGCCAGTTTCATCAGAGGGTTCCTTGTGGTCAAAGCAGAGGTCGGTCAGGGCCGCGTCGGATCGAAGTGGGACTTGAGTCCCTTCCACACATCCACGTAGTCGCGCTGGCGGAAATCGGCGGCCAGCGCCTTTTCGGTAGGCTGGAAGACGTAGCGGCTCTCGAACATGAAGGCCAGGGTCGCCCCCTGATACTGAGGCTCGAGGCTGGCGTCGGAGGCCTTCTCGAAGGTCTCGGCGTCGGGGCCGTGGGGCGACATGCAGTTGTGCAGGCTGGCGCCGCCGGGCAGGAAACCTTCGGCCTTGGCGTCGTACTCGCCGTGGATCAGGCCCATGAACTCGCTCATCAGGTTGCGATGGAAGTAGGGCGGGCGGAAGGTGTTGTCGGCCACCATCCAGCGCGGCGGAAAGATCACGAAGTCGATGTTGGCCATGCCCTCGGTGTCCGACGCTGACGTCAGCACGGTGAAGATCGAAGGATCCGGATGGTCGAAGCTGACCGTATTGATGGTGTTGAAGTTGGCCAGGTCGTACTTGTAGGGCGCCACGTTGCCGTGCCAGGCGACCACGTCCAGCGGCGAGTGGTCCAGCCGGGTCGCCCACAGAGCCCCGGAGAACTTGGCCACCAGTTCGAAGTCGCCCTCGAGGTCCTCGTAGGCGGCCACCGGCGACTGGAAGTCGCGCGGGTTGGCCAGGCCGTTGGCGCCGATGGGGCCGAGCCCCGGCAGCTCCAGGGGACTGCCGTAGTTTTCGCAGACATAGCCCCGGGCCTGGTCGCCCTCACTGATGCGGACCTGGAACTTGACCCCGCGCGGGATCACCGCGATCTCGCCGTTGCCCACCTCGAGCGCGCCGAACTCTGTGCCCAGGCGCAGGGTGCCCAGCTGAGGCACGATCAACAGTTCGCCGTCGGCGTTGTAGAAGAAGCGTTCGGTCATGTCCTGGTTGCAGGCATAGACATGGACACCGCAGCCGGCCTGGGTGCCGGCGTCGCCATTGACCGCGATGGTGGCAAGACCATCGATGAAGTCGGTGGCCGCCTCGGGCAGGGGAGCCGGGTCCCAGCGCATCTGGTTGGGGTCCGCGGCGGGACGTGACAGCGGCGCGGTGGCGAGACCGCCGTGCTCCAGCGGGCGGTAGGCGCTCTGGGCCACCGAGGGGCGGATGCGGTAGAGCCAGCTTCTCAGGTTATGGCTGCGCGGCGCGGTGAAGGCCGAGCCGGTGAGCTGCTCGGCGTAGAGCCCGTAGGCGCAGCGCTGGGGCGAGTTCTGCCCCTGGGGCAGGGCGCCGGGCAGCGCTTCGCTGGCGAAGTGATTACGAAAACCGCTTTGATACGCAAGCGGCGTCTGGTCGAGACGTCGGGACATCGGGAAATCCTCCGCTCAGGATGATGAGGTGGCGTGTCGGGATGCTCGCCGCCCCACTGCATACTGAGTCCTGTGATAAAGCTCGGGTCGAGGCGGTCACATCATCGCTATGGCATGCCTGGAATATAGTTTCATTTGAAACTATATTCCAGGCCTTATCGCTGGGGAGACGGTGCCAACCCCACCGGCATCTGATTTATCCTTTAAAAACATGAGATTGATGGGCTAAGACATACGTCTATAGCAATGCCGTGGTGCGAAGCTTCACTGGGCGGTTGGGTGCGGTGTAGACACTATCCCCAAGGGGCCAGGCGACGGTATGAGCGCAGGGGAAAGGTCGCCTAGACCGCGCCCACCCACTTTGGGCAAGTGTGGATCGGCGTCGTGATAGCCAGCGGGGTGTGAAGCTCGCAATACGAGATGGGGGCTACTTCCCGGCAAGTGAAGTGGACTTCGAGAGAGCACGACAGACGCTGTGCCATTGCCGCGAAAAGCATAGAATTGGGCAGTGCTGCCACGAAAAGTAACGTTATCATCGTGTTATTGAGTTATTTTAAAGTCATATAAGCGTTTGTTTAAAAAATAATAAGACGCCGTCAACGTGAAGTGGACAAAAGTCCCTTCGATCTCGACATGACGAAGGTAGTGGGCATCGGTCCTCAGACGTCGAGCCTATGCACAGGGAGAACAGCAAGTGTCGATGGCAAAGATGCCCCATCTGGTGCATTGGTTAACCGGACAGTTTCGTGAAACTGAGCGAGAAGCCTGGTATCGCCGCGCGATCAAGCCGAGGGTGCGCTGCGAGTCACGACTGGCCTGGATGCTTGCCGCATTGATATTCGGCATGTTCTCGATTTCCGATTACTTTTATGTCGGCCAGAGCCGCGAGCTCTACCTGTTGCTGGCCATGCGCGTGGTCGTCGTCGGTAGCTGTCTTTTTCTGGCTTGGGCGATTGGTCGATGGGGAAGCTATTCGCAGCGCCTCTGGCTGCATGCTTTGCCGTTGTGGGTTATGGCGACGGGCATCATCCTGATTGTTCCGCTACGTCCGGACTCCCTTTCGACGCAGATGATGGCTGTCATCGTTGCTACCATGGCCTTTTATCTGCTGATTCCCAACCTGCTCACCGTGGTGGCGATGGCGAGCCTGTATCTGGGTATCGGTTTTCTGTGCGCCTCTGCCATCTTTGCCGACAGTTCGCCCGTCGATGTGTTGCGCATGGCGCTGTTGTTGATCATGGCCAATGCGGTCGGGTTCTGCACCTTGCTGCGGGTAGAGCGCCTGCAGCGCAAGCAGTTCGCGATATTGAGCGAAGAGCGCGACCAAAACCGACAATTGCTTCGTGAGATGGCGCATCGTCAGTCCCTTGAAGGTCAGTTGAGACAGCTGGCCGAGCGCGATGCCTTGACCGGTCTCGCCAATCGTCGGCACTTCATGAAGCGGGCCCAGAGCATGTTTGAGTCTGCCCGGGAAGCACAGGCGCCCTTCAGCCTGTTTATGCTGGATGTCGATCACTTCAAGACTATCAATGACACCTGGGGCCACAGTCATGGAGACCGAGTGCTGATGGAGATCGCCCGAGTGTGTGCCGAGTCACTGCGTTCCCATGATCTGATCGCGCGTTTCGGCGGCGAAGAGTTCGTGGTCGCATTGCCTGATACCTCCTTGAGTGACGCTTTGCCCGTCGCTCAACGTCTGCATCGAGCGGTCGCCGACCTGGCGCTGCCGTTTGAGGGGGGTGAGAGGGGGGCGGCGGTCACCGTTACCATCGGCATTGTCGAAGCCCGGCCCGATGAGGACAATCTGGAAGTGCTGATTCATCGCGCCGACAAGGCGCTTTACGTCGGCAAGCGTGACGGCAGAGACCAGGTAGTAGCCTGTCGCGAGAGCCAGGCGTGAGTGCGAAAGCGATGCTGATGGTAAGGTCGCGAGCTACGTTGCCGGTTCTGGCGTTCCCGGTTATCGTCAGTGACGGATGGTGGCGTGCCACGCTGGCGTGGCGCTGTCGCGATGGACGCTGACCACGGGGACGAGGCCATGGGCTCGCGTAAGCGAGAAACACCGACCAGCAGCGGGTTACCGCATCTGGATCTTTTGCAGTTCCTGCCGTACCGGCTGAACAGTCTGGCGGACCGTTTGAGTCAGGCGCTTTCGCAGATGTACGCCGAACGTTACCAGTTGACCATTGCCCAGTGGCGAGTGCTGGCGTGGTTGTCGCACCTGGATGAGCTATCGGCCAAGCAGATCGCCCAAGCTACTCGCATGGATAAGGTGCGTATTTCTCGGGCCGTACAGGCCCTGGAGGAGCGCGGTCTGATCCGAAGAACGCCTTCGCCCAGTGACCAGCGTGTACAGCACTTGCGACTGACCGAGGCGGGGCAGGCCTTACTGGCCGACTTGATCCCCGATGCCTTGCAATGGGAGGCCGATGTGGTCGCGACCCTCTCCGTCGGCGAGTATCGCGACCTGATGAGCGTGATGGGCAAGCTCGAGCGCCAGCTCGATCGGCTGGAGCAGGGCAGTGGCCCCTGGTCCTAGGACCGCTCCGGCGATCCCATGGAGACGCCGGGTTCTCCCGAGCTCGATCAGGATCGCTAGGGCCTGTTCGCGCACTGCTCCAGGCGCTAGGCCAGCCACACCTCGATGATCGATTGGCGAGTCACTCCCAGGCGGCTGGCTTCCTTGTCGAGCGATTCGATCATCCACACAGGAAAGTCGACGTTGACCCGTCCTTGTGACTGATTGGGGTGCCGAGCCCTGGACAGGCCGAGGGCTTCCGAGACGTCTTTGCCATCATCGAACTCTGTAAGATGCGTAATATCTTTTTAGCTTGGTAAGTCGGTGTAAGGTCTGCTTAAACACTGACGTGACGAGCGGCGCAGCTCCCCGCTCCACTGTCTTCTCGCGAGCCCCTCGGCGCTCCGTTTTCCCTGGCAGCCGTCATTCGACGATATACAACGGCGCTCGTCGACAAGATGCTCTCCGACGTCCGACCCAGTCGACGCCCTTCAGATTTGCCCGGTACCCACCTCAATGACATCCGGGTGGATGGATACCCTCTGGATCTGTCGGTGGGCATCACGTCAGCAATCGGTTCGATACCTGTTTGCGCCTCGACATGTCGCCACCGCCAACTGGCTGGCGGCGATGCTGCCTGCTCTCAAGTACTTTTCGGCGGTCAGCGCGATGCTGAGAGGCCTCACACCTGACCTCATGATGTGGACCCCTCGAAGGAGGGGCTGCCAGAGCTTGCGGGTGTGAGATGACATGATACTGTTAACAGTTGACGATACTGAGTGCACGGAGACCGATATGGACTCGACCAAGGATCGGATTGGCCAGCGACGCTCCAGTACGCTGACGTCCATTGCCCGCGATGCCATCGAGCAGTTGATCATTTCTGGCGAGCTGTCCGCCGGCGACCGTATCAACGAGAGTGCGTTGGCCGCCAGGTTTGATATCAGTCGCGGACCGATTCGCGAGGCGTGCCGCAGTCTCGAGTACGCTGGTCTGATCCGCAATGTCGCCAATCACGGCGCCTACGTACGCGAAATGAGTCTGGACGAAGCCCGCGAACTGTACGAGGTGCGGCGTGCCTTGACCGCTCTGGTAGGGGAGCTGCTGGTCGAGCGGGCCACCCAGGAGGTGATCGAAGAACTGGAGGCTCTGGTTGACAGAATGGGCGAGGCCGCCGAGCGCGAGGATCTCGATGACTACTACCAGCTCAACTTGCGTTTCCACGACGCCATGATGACCCACACTGGCAATAGTGCTCTGGCTCGTTACTATGACGACACGATCAAGCAGCTGCACTTGTTCCGTCGTCGCGGATTGGTGCAACGCGGCAACCTGAAGGCTTCGAACGCCGAGCACGTGACGATCGTCAGGGCGATCTCGGCACGTGACGCTGATGGGGCGTCCAGGGCACTGCGTGATCACGTGATGGCCGGATGGCGTCGGATGGAGCAGGCACTCGCTGCGGCCCCGGACGACGATCGACAGGCTTGACGCCTGAGACGTCGACCGGCCCCTTTTCGTTCTTGTTCCTTCTGATTGGCGTATCGCCAGCGAGTCAGTGGCGTCGCGATTGGAACGTCTGACCAACGCCATCTGCCAGTACGACACGCAGACAGCGCTTCGTGGTGTCTAGCTTCACGCCTCGGTCCGAGTGATGCGTGCGTCAAAGGCGCAGGTGGCATCGCTTCGACCAGCGGGGCTCGCTGAGTCGATGCTCCTTTACCCACCAATCCGCATAAGCAGTAGACCAACGTCTACTTAATGGGACGTGATCCGCTCTGCTAGTTTACAGGCTGTAAACTGTTAACAGTTTACAATGCACCTCCAGACGCAGCAGGTCATGCAGTGACTTCTCAACAACGACTCCAAAGGAGAACCACCATGCGCCATTGGTTCACGATCCGCATGCTGGCGGTAGGCATCGCCACGAGCCCCCTCGCCATGCTCTCCGCCTCCGCCTTGGCGGCGGACGACTTCCCTGTCGATCCGATAGAGATTGCCGTACACACCTCGCCCGGTGGCGGCACCGATACCACTGCCAGAATGGTGGCCCTGTCGACCCAGGAGCAACTCGACAGCAATGTCTTCGTCCAGAACAAGAAGGGCGGCGGAGGCTCCGTGGCGATGAGCTATGTCAGTGGCAAGCCAGCAGACGGCTATACCCTCATGGCCATCACTCCGACCCATCTGTTCACCATGCTGCGCGGCAATGCCCCGATCGGTATCGATGACATTCGTGGCGTAGTTCGGGCGACCGACGACCCGATCATCGTCATGGTTCGCGGCGACAGCGATTACGCCTCCATCGATGATCTGATCGAGGCTGGGCGGTCCGGCACGATCAAGTGGGGCGGAACCCAGATTGGCGGTGTCGACCATATCGCCGCCATGAGCTTCGCCAACGAGGCCGACATCAGGGTTTCCTACGTACCGTTCGATAGTGGTGCGGAGTTTGCCGCCGCCCTGTCTCGCGGTGATATCGACGCCGCCGGTCTCAATATCTCGGAAACCCAGGACCAGATTGCCGATGGAGAATTCCGTCCTCTGGCGGTGATGGCCGACGAGCGCATGGGGGCCCTGCCGGAGGTGCCGACCTTGGCCGAAAACGGCATGGACGTGTCCTTCTCCACCGTTCGCGGCTACGTGGTGCTCAAGGACACCCCCCAGGAGCGCGTCGACGCGCTGGAACAGGCCATGCTCGATGGCATGCAGAGCGAGCGCTATCAGGAGTATCTCGACGGCATTGGCCTGGATAGCGCCAGCGTCGCCGGTAGCGAGGCCTGGGACCAGCAGATCCGCCGCATGTACGAGGCGGGCAAGGTCACCATGACTGACCTGGGGCTGCTCCAGTGAATCGTCAGGCTGGACGCGGGGCAGGGCTGAAACCAGGGCTGAAAACAGGGCATGAGACAGGGAGCGTCTCGGCTGCCATCGATGGGGTCGTTTCCCCAGGCCCGGCTTCGGTCCAGGCCCACGGGGCATCAACATCAAGAAGGAGTCGCACATGATTCGTCACTGGCGAGATCTGCTTCCCGGGTGCGCCCTGCTGGTACTGGCCGGCGGGCTGTACCTGATCACTACCGACTTCGACAGCGTACCTCCGTCCTTCGCCCAAGGCATGCAGGCGGCAGACATGCCACAGCTGATCCTGGGAGTGATCGCCGTGCTTGCGTTGGTGATGATCATCCAGGGGCGGGGCCACGAGGAAGAAACCAAGCCGGTCATCTCCTGGCGCATGTGGACCACTGCGCTGGTGCTGCTGGTATCGGTATTCCTGTTCGGTGTGCTCGGCCTGACCCTGACCACCGTGCTGACCTGCCTGGCCATCCCGTTGCTGTGGGGTGAGCGGCGTCGGTTGGCCGTGGCGATCTACGCCATCGGCGTGCCGGCGTGCATCTACCTGCTGTTTACCCACGCCTTGCAGCTCAGATTGCCCCAGGGCGTGCTGAGCCCCTGGCTGTCCTGAACAAGGAGACGACCATGGATCCTATTCTAACGGGGCTTGGCATCCTCACCGACCCGGTCTCACTCGGTGTCATCCTGCTTGGCACCATCATCGGTGTGCTGGTAGGAGCGCTGCCGGGATTGAGCTCATCGATGGCGGTGGCCCTGCTGCTGCCCTTCACCATCTATCTGGAGCCAGTACCGGCGATATCGATGCTGGCGGCGCTCTACTGCGCCGGTACCTTCGGTGGTTCCATCACCGCTATTCTGATCAACGCCCCCGGCGCTCCGCCTGCCGCCGCCACCGCCTTTGACGGTTTTCCCATGGCGCAGCGGGGCGAGGCCGGTCGCGCACTTGGCATGGCGGCGGTATCCAGCGTCATCGGCGGCATCATCTCCTTGATCGTGATGGTGCTGGCGGCCCCGGCGCTGGCCCGAATCGCCCACTCCTTCGGCCCACCTGAGTACTTCGCGCTGGCAATCTTCGGGCTGTCGATGCTGGCCTCGATCAGCGGCAAGTCGCCGGTCAAGAACCTGATCGGCGGGGCTCTGGGGCTGTTGATCGCCACCGTCGGGGTAGACCTGACCACCGGCGTCGAGCGCTTTACCTTCGGCGTGCCGGAGCTCTACGAAGGCATCAGCTTCATTCCTATCCTGATTGGCCTGTTCGCGGTGTCGGAGCTGTTGTCCCAGTCCGACATCATCGACCGGGCCAAGGAGCGCATCTCGCTCACCGCCATCAAACTGCCGTCCCGGGAAGACTTCAAGCGGGTGTGGAAGACCATTCTGCGCTCGTCCGGTATCGGCACCTTCATCGGTATCCTGCCGGCGGAGGGCAGCACCATGGCGGCCATGATCGGCTACAACGAGGCGCGCCGCTGGTCGAAGAACGGCGACAAGTTCGGTACCGGCGAGATCGAAGGCATCGCAGGCCCGGAGGCGGCCAACAACGCCGCCACCGGTGGCTCCATGGTGCCTACCCTGGCGCTTGGCATCCCTGGCTCAGCCACGGCGGCGGTGATTCTCGGTGGCCTGCAGATTCACGGCATTCGCCCGGGCAGCTATCTGTTCGAGAACCAGCCCCACCTGCTGTACTCGATCTTTGCCGCCATGCTGGTGGCCAACCTGGTCTTTCTGGTCTTCGGGCTGGCCGGCGCCAAGCTGTTCTCCCGCATTTCGCTGATCCCGCGCACCTTCCTGTGGCCGGCGGTGTTTGCGCTGTGCGTGGTGGGCGCCTACGGCGTCAACCAGAGCCTGGTCGACGTCACCATCATGCTGATTGCCGGCTTCATCGGCTTCTGGCTCAAGCGCTACGGCTTCGGCGCGGCGCCGATCATCATGGGTGTGGTGCTGGGCTCGCTGGTGGAGAACTCTCTGGCCCAGTCGCTGATCATCTTCGATCAGGACGCAAGCCGCTTCCTCGAGCGTCCGGTGGCCCTGCTGTTCTTCGTGCTGGCCGCACTGAGCATCTTCTACAAGCCATTGTCCGGTGCAGTGCGTCGTGTACGCAGTGGCCCGAGTACGACCCCGGGAGGTGAATGACATGACCGGGCCCAGGACAGAACCCTTGTCGGGACGTGTAGCGCTGGTTACCGGCGGCAGCCGGAATATCGGTCGTGCGGTGGCACTGGGACTCGCCGAGCAGGGTGCCGATGTGGTGATCATTGCCAGTCATCACGGCCAGGCGATGGATGACACCCTTGCCGAGATCGAGGCACTGGGACGTCAGGGACTGGGTTTGGCCGCCGATATTGCCGACCCCGAAGCCGTCGATGCCGCCGTGGCAAGCGTCGGTGAGCGCTTCGGCCGGCTCGATAGCCTGGTGTGCTGCGCCGCCATTCGTCCCCATCAACCCTTCGCCGAGCTGACCTTCGATGACTGGCGTCGGGTCATGGCGGTCAACCTTGACGGGCCTTTTCTTGCCGCCAGGGCCTGCCTGCCGCTGCTGCTGGCCTCCGACCAGGCCGCCATTGTCACCTTCGGTGGCGTCAGCGCTCATCTGGGTGCCGCCGAACGGGCCAACGTGATCGCCTCGAAGATGGGTGTGGTGGGGCTGACCCGGGCGCTGGCGGTGGAATACGGCGAGCGCGGCGTCACCGCCAACTGCATCGTACCGGGACAGATCGATACCGAACGGGCGGCAGGCTCGTCGCCGCCCAGGTTGAGTGGCGGCAAGGGGCCGCTGGTTGGCCGACTGGGCAAGCCCGAGGAGGTGGCCGCGCTGGTGTGTCATCTGGTCGGGCCGGCGGGGCGCTACAGCACCGGCCAGACCTTCCATCTCAACGGCGGCAGCTACCTCGGTTAAGCCATGACCATCTACCTGAAACCCGAACCCGACCAGGGCCGAATGGCGCACTGGTGGCGCAGTTTCCTGCTGCCGGCGATGGTTGCCGTCATCGGTGGCGGTAGCTGGAGCGCTCTCGGTCTGCCGCTGGGCTGGTTGCTGGGGGCGGCCATCGCCATCGGCATCTGGGCGGGGCTGGGCCTGCCGGCCCGGGCTCCCAGACCGATCCAGCGCGCCGGCCTGATGGTGGTGGGGGCAAGCGTCGGCTTGTGGGTGACACCGGAGGTGGCCCGTCAGTTGGTTGGCTGGTTGCCAATGATGCTGGCCTCCGCGGCCCTGGGGGTGACCCTGGCGATCCTGTGCACGCCGCTTTTCGCACGCCTTGCAGGGCTCGACAAGGCCACCGCCTATTTCTGTCTGCTGCCCGGCGGGGTGATCGAGATGGCCGAGATCGGCGAGGGCTACCGCGCCAACCGGGCGGCGATCGCCGCCTTGCACGCCATTCGCGTCGGGCTGATCGTCACCCTGCTGCCGTCGGTACTGCTGCTGACAAGCGGTAACGGTCAGCCGATGACACAGGCGTTCGGCTCGGGCGTCCAGCTTGGGCCGTGGTGGCTGATCGGAATGCTGGCGCTGTGTGCCCTGGCCAGTTGGGGGACCGCGCGTCTGGGCATGCCCTCGGCCTGGTTCCTGACGCCGCTGGTGGTCGCCGGCGTGTTGTCCGGCGCCGAGCTGCTGCCTGTGTCTCCGCCGCAGGTGCTGCATCTGCCCCAGTGGGTGCTGATCGCCGCCCAGGTGGTGGTGGGATTTGGCCTGGGAGCCAAGTTCCAGCGGGCCAGCTTGCTGGCCCTGCCGAGGGCTATCGCCAGCGGCATTCCGATCCTCCTGCTGATCGGTCTGATGGCGGCGGTGGCGGCGCTGCTGGTGGCCGGGATGTCGGGCTCGGAGGAGAGTCGGCAGACCCTGGTGCTCGGCTTTTCCGTGGGGGGTATGGCCGAGATGACCCTGACCGCCCAGGCCCTGGGCCAGAACGCCGCCCTGGTGGCGGGCTTTCATGCCATCCGCGCCCTGTCGGTAAACCTTTTCGCAGGGCCCTTGTGGGCTCGCTTGTCACGCCTGCCCTTGTTTCACGAATCCTCGAGCTCATGCTCACGACGATCCTGATAAGGAGACTGCGTCATGTCTGTCGCAACCAACGTCTTTGCCAAGATGCCCACCAACACCCGCATTACCGCCGAGGCTGCCGAATTCATCGAATCGGTTCGCTTCGAGGAGATTCCCGAGGAAGCGCTGCGCATCGGGACCCGCTGCGTACTGGATGGAGTGGGCCTGTTTGTCGCCGGCTCGGAGGAGCATTCGGTCCAGATCCTGGCCGAGGAGGCTGTGGAGTCCGGCGGTCGCGCCGATGCACTGGTTCTGGGACAAGGAGATGCCCGAGCGCCGGTCGCCCAGGCCGCCCGCGTCCTTGGCACCGCCGGTCACGCCCATGACTGGGACGATAGCCAGGTCAGCAAGGACCCGGCCCACATCTATGGACTGTTGACCCACCCTACCATTCCGCCGCTGAGCGCCAGCCTGGTGGTCAGCCAGCGGCTCGGCGGGGTCGATGGCAAGCGCTTCATGGAAGCCTTCCTCACCGGCTTCGAGGTGGAAAGCAAGATATCTGAATGGATGTTGCCCCAGCACTACATGCAGGGCATGCACTCAAGTGGCACCGTGGGCACCTTTGGCGCCTTCGCCAGTGCGGCCAAGCTGATGGGGCTTCGTGGCGAAACCTTGCGCCATGGCCTGGGTATCGCGGCGAGCCTGGCCGCTGGTATCCGCTGTAACTTCGGCACCATGACCAAGCCGCTGCACGTAGGCCGCGCGGCGGAAAATGGCGTGACTGCGGCACTGCTGGCAAGTCGTGGCTTTACCGCCGACCCCGAGGCGCTGGACGGCCCCTGGGGCTTCATGGCGGTGCAGGGCGGCGGCGCCAGCGAGGACAAGCTGACCCAGGGCTTCGGCAAGACCTGGTCCATCGTCGAGCCTGGGGTGTCGATCAAGCCTTACCCCTGCGGCGTGCTGACCCACCCGACCATCGACTTGATGCTACGCCTGGTGCTCGAGGCCGACGCCAGTGCTGACGATATCGAGGAGGTGATCGTCCACGCCGGCTCCAACATTCTCAATCCTATCCGCTACCCGATCGCCGCCAATCACCTCCAGGCCAAGTTCTCGTTGCCCGCCGCACTGGCGATGATTGCGCTCAACCGTCAGGCGGGCAAGGTCGAGTTCTCGGACGAGTTCGTGGCTTCCAGTGCCATGCAGGACATGCAGCGGCGCATCCGCACCGAGTTCGATGAACAGATCGAAGCCCAGGGCTTCGACAAGATGCGCTCGCGCATCACCCTGCGCCTGAAGGGGCGCGAAGACGTCAGCGGCTGGGCTGACGAGCGTTATCGTGGCGGCCCGGAAAACCCGCTGAGTGATGAAGAAGTCGAACAGAAGGTGCGTTCCTGTTGTGACGGCGTTCTCGATGAGCAGGCTCAGAGCGACCTGATCGCCGACGTGTGGAAGGTGCTGGAACTCGACGATGTCAGCGTGCTGGCGCAGCGCTTGAATGGCTGAACGTCCGGTTTGGACCCTTTGTCGTGGTAGCAAAAGACAGAAGGGGGGCTGGTTCCCCCTTCTGTCTATCGCCTGTCAGGTGTTGCACTAGTTGTTTAAATTGAGACGCCCTCCTCACTCCCCGATCACCCACCAGCCATCGACTTCCTGCACCGGCACCGGGTCCAGCGCTTCGCCCTGGGCGGGGCCGGAGATGCCTTCGCCGCTGTCGAGGCGGAAGCAGGCCTGGTGGTGGGTACAGATCAACAGCTCGCCGTCGCGGCTGAGGATGTTGCTGCCGCGGCCGTCCAGCGGCAGGTACTGATGGGGGCAGGCGTTGACGTAGGCGTGCACCCGGCCATCGGCGTGGCGGGCGAGGATCAGCGGGAAGCGGCCGTTGTCGCTTTCGAGATTGAGGCAGCGGCTCTCGCCCGGGGCCAGGTTGGTCGATTCCAGCACGGCGGTCCCGGGCGGTGGTGCGCTCTTGTACTTGCGCCAGGCGTCGGTCATCGGGGGATCTCTTGAGGGAGCCGGTGAACCCGGGCGTCAGGGCTTGAAGTCCTCGGCGGCGGGAATGCGTCCGCCCAGCTGGGCGGTGATCTCGGCGGCGGTGTCGCGTACCAGCTCACCGAGCTGGGACAGGCGTTCGTCGGGGATGCGCGCCACCGGCCCGGAGACCGAGATGGCCGCCAGCGGCGTGCCCAGTTCATCGTGGATGCAGGCAGCCACGCAGTGCAGGCCGATGGCATGCTCTTCGCGGTCGCAGGCGTAGCCGCGTTCACGGATCTCGGCCATGGCGCGACGCAGCTCGGATGGACTCGACAGGGTGTTGACGGTGACGCGGTCCAGTCCGCGTTCGGCCAGTACCCGCTCCAGATCATCGTCGGGCAGCCAGGCCATCAGCGCCTTGCCCACGCCCGAGGCGTGCAGCGGGGCACGTGAGCCCAGACGGGTGATCATGCGCATCATCTGAGGCGATTCGCTCTGCGCCAGGAACACCGCCGTGGTGCCTTCACGCACGCCCAGATTGGCGGTCTCGCCGGTCTCACGGGTCAGTCGGCGCAGGTAAGGACGGCTGGTGGCAACGAAGTCGCGTGCCTCGAGAAAGCTGTTGCCGATGCGAAAGGTCTTGACGTCGATGCGCCAGACGCCGAGTTCCTCATCCTGGGTGATGAAGCCCTGGCTCAGCAGGGCCTGCAGCAGGCGATGGGTCGTGGACGGTGCCAGATCGGCCTGCTCGGCGATGTCGGACAGCGCCAGGCCGCCCGGGTGCATCGCCAGCAATTCCAGCAGGTTGAGTCCCCGCACCAGCGACTGGCTGTGGCCTCCGCTGGCCTTGCCGCTGGCCGGTCGGCCGGCCGTTCTGCGCTTGCTTTCCGTCACCTTGCATCTCCTGGGTCAACCGTTTGGCACAGTCCTTAGCATACCTGTTGGCGCGGCCGCTTGTCGCGTTTGCGGAAAAGGCTTCCACAAGCGGCCCTGCCTGGGCTGAGCCTAGTCCGGTGCTCAGCGATGGCGCCAGTGGGGGGCGCGCTTGGCGACGAAGGCGTCGATGCCTTCGGCCACGTCTTCGGCCATCATGTTGGCGGCCATCACCTCGCCTGCGTAGGCGTAGGCCTGGCCCAGCGGCAGGGCACGCTGGCGGGCCAGCATGGCCTTGCCGGTGAACAGCGCCACCTGACTCTTGGCGCGCAGGCTGTCGAGCAGCACCTCGAGACTGTCGTCGAGGGCGTCGTCCTCGGCGACCCGGTTGACCAGGCCCCATTCCAGCGCCTGATCGGCGTCGATGAACTCGCCGGTAAACAGCATCTCGGCGGCCTGCTTGGGACCGATATTGCGGGTCAGCGCCACCGCCGGGGTGGAACAGAAAAGCCCGACCTTGATACCGGAGACGGCGAAGCGCGCCGAGCGGGCGGCCACCGCCATGTCACAGCTGGCTGCCAGCTGGCAGCCGGCGGCGGTGGCAAGCCCCTGAATTCGAGCGATCACCGGCACCGGACAGTCCTGCAGGCGCTGCATGACCCGGGAGCACTGGGCGAAGAGCTGTCGATAGGCGTCCTCGTCGCCGAGCTCGCGCATCTCCTTGAGGTCATGGCCGGCGCAGAAGGCGCGGCCCTCGGCAGCGATCACTACCGCCCGCAACGAAGGATCGGGGTCGATTGCGGCAAAGGCATCATCCAGTGCGGTGAGCATGTCCCGGGACAGGGCGTTGAAGCTTGCCGGGCGGTTGAGGGTCAGATGGACGACCCCACGATCATCGTGACGCACCACGGCGAGGTCACCGGTGTCAGGCTGGGCGGAAGGTGAGGCGGGCATCGTCATGGCTCCAACGAGGGAAAACTTCGCAAGCCTAGCGCGTGATGACGCCTTTTCGGGGCCTGCTTCGACCAAAGGGGAAGAGTGGCCTGGCCTCCCTGGTTGACGCCAGGGCGGCGCCAGAGCGGCGTCAGAGTAGCGCCAGGACGACGACAGGGGCGGCTTGCTGGCGGCCAGCGTCCGTGGTCATGGCCGTGGAGGATGGCGTACATTCGCACAAGCGATCCACGACGCGAGAGGCGCATGATGCAGGACGACAGGCTGAGGCCCAGGCCGATGCAGGGCGACGTGCTGGCCACGCCGCGTAGCCGGCTGCGCCCGCTAGAGCGCTATGATCTGCCTGGCTTGAGCCGACTGCTGGCCGATCCCCGGGTGATGCGTCACTCGCTCCACGGTGTGCAGGACATGGCGGGGAGCCGTCGCTTTCTCGATGCCTGTCGCGCGAGCTACGCCGACAAGGGCTTTGGCTACTGGGCGGTGGTGCACCCGGTATCGCGAGCGTTGATGGGCTTCTGCGGCTTCGATCACGAGATCCTCGACGGCGAGCGGGAGTTGGCCATCGGCTATCGTTACGCCGTGCATCATTGGGGTAGAGGGCTTGCCACCGAGGTGGCCCTGGCGGTGGTGGCCCACGCCTTTGCCATCACCGACTGCGAGTCGCTGGTGGCGGTGGTCGATCCCACCAATGTGCCGTCGAGCCGAGTGGCACAGAACGCGGGCTTTGTGTGGGAAGGGATGACGACGCTCGAGGGCCAGCGAGTGAAGGTCTACAGGCGTCATCGCTACCGTGAAGTCAGAAGCTGCTGAGCCTGGGCTGCGTCCCTGTCCTGGGGAAACGAAGCGGGCCCGCGTGGCGGGCCCGAAAGTGGCGTCATGGTGTCCTCGAGGGGACGGTGTGGCGTGTCAGACGCTGTCGCGGAAGACCCGATCGGCCTTGGGCAGTACCAGATTGAGCACGATGGCAAACAGCGCGCCGGGGATCAGCCCTGACTCGATGATGGCCTGGAGGTTGTCGCTCAGATTGGCGTAGAGCCCTTCCTGGGCCGGCAGGCCCACCGCGGCGGACAGCGAGACCCCGATGATCACCATGTTGCGCTTGTTGAAGTCGATATGGGAAAGCATCTTGATGCCGGCGCTGGCGATCATGCCGAACATGATCAGTACCGCCCCGCCCAGCACCGAATTGGGGATGCTGGAAACGATGGCACCCAGCTTGGGGATCAGGCCCGCCAGCAGCAGGAAGGCGCCGCCGATGGCCACCACATAGCGGCTGACCACACCGGTCAGCGCCACCATGCCCACGTTCTGGCTGAAGCTGATCTGGGGGAAGGCGTTGAAGATCGCGGCGAACACGCTGGACAGGCCGTCGGCCATGACCCCACCGGAGAGCTCCTTGTGGGTCGGCTCGCGGTCCATGCCGCCGGCGGTGGTGCCGACGATGTCGCCGATGGACTCGGCGCAGGTGACCACGGCCAGCAGCACCACCGGCAGGATCGCCGCCAGATGGAATTCAAGCCCGATGGTCAGCGGCACCGGCAGTGACAGCCAGTCGGCGTCACCGATGGTGGAGAAGTCGATATAGCCGAACATGGTGGCCACCACGTAACCGGTGATCAGGCCGATCAGCGGCGCCGCTTCGGACCAGATACCGCGGCCGTACTGGTGCAGACCCAGGGTCACCACCAGTACCAGCGCCCCCAGCAGCAGGTGGTGGGTGGCGCCGAAGTCGGCGGCGCCGAAGCCTCCGCCCCAGTAGGCGAAGCCTACCGGCATCAGCAGGGTGCCGAGCATGACCACGAAGGTGCCGGTGACCACCGGCGGGAACAGAAACCGGAACACCGGCAGAAACATGCCCACCAGGGCCATGGCGACCCCGCCACACAGGGCTGCGCCAAGGGCCGCCGGAAGTCCCATGCCCACGGCAATGGGAATCAGCACCGGGACGAAGCCGAAGCTGGTGCCCATGACGATGGGCAGGCGGGCGCCGATGGGGCCTATCCCCAGCGACTGCACCAGGGTGGCGACACCGGCCACGAACATCGCCGCCTGGATCATGAAGGCGGTCTGGTCCGCCGGCAGGTCGGCGGCGCCGGCGATGATGATCGGCACCGTGACGTTGCCGACAAACATCGCCAGCACGTGTTGCAGGCCCAGCGGAATGGCGCGCCCCAGGGGCGGCATGGCGTTGACGTCATGGGTCGAGCGCACAGATGCGCTTTCCAGGGTGTCCCCGGAGGAGTCGTGGGTGGGCATGGCAGGGTTTTCTCCTGTTGTCGTTGTAGCACCGGCGTCCTTGTCGGAGCGTCGGCGGCGAAACCCCGGAGACCGTGACAGGTGTCAGACCGTCTGTGCTGACTGCCGTGGCACGGCGACCGTTGTCAGGCGGCGGCAGCGTCGGCCCTGGCCCGTGGTGCCGCGCTGCGCTCGAGATCCGTTCGTCGTTCGCTGTTGTTGCCTTTTGTCTTCCCGTTGTCCTGTTCGAATGTGTGCGTCCAGGCTAGCCCCGAGCCTCCTAGACCGCGCGCCTTAGCCGCACCGCCGCCGCGTTGTGGCGGGCCATCAGCTCGCCCAGATCGACGTCGAGCGGCTGGCCGTCGGCCACCCGCCACTGGCCGGCCACCATCACTCGGTCGGCACGGTGGGCACCGCACAGCAGCAGCGCGGCCAGCGGGTTCTCGGCGCCCGAGAAGCGCGGCTCGTCCAGCCGGAACAGCGCCAGATCGGCCTGCTGGCCAACCTTCAGTCCGCCGATGTCGCTGCGCCCCAGACAACGCGCGGAGCCTTCGGTGGCCCAGCGGATGACGTCCTGGTGACGTACCTGGCTGGGTGAGTAGCGCAGGCGGCCGATCAGCATCGCCTGGCGCATCTCCTCGGCCAGGTTGGAGTGATCCGCCGAGGCCGAGCCGTCCACCGCCAGGCCTACCGGGCAACCTGCGGCCTCGAGTTCCAGGGTGCGGCACATGCCAGAGCCCAGCACCATGTTGGATGAGGGGCAGTGGGCGATGCCGGTGCCGGCTTGGCCGAGGCGGGCGACCTCGTCGTCGTTGAAGTGGATGCCGTGGGCCAGCCAGGTGCGATCGCTGAGCCAACCGGTGGCCTCGAGGTAGTCCAGCGGTCGCATCCCGAACAGCTTCTGACAGTACTGCGTCTCGTCCTCGGTTTCTGCCAGGTGGGTGTGCAGGCGCACGTCCTTCTGCTCGGCCAGGCGAGCGCTGTCGACCATCAGCTCACGGCTGACCGAGAAGGGCGAGCAGGGCGCCAGCGCCAGGGTCACCATGGCGCCCTCGCCGCGCTGATGGTAGGCGTCGATCAGACGGGTGCTCTCGTCGAGGATGGTCGCCTCATCCTGCACCACCGACTGGGGCGGTAGCCCGCCCTGCTCGCGCCCCACGCTCATCGAGCCGCGGGTCAGGGCGGCGCGCACACCGAGCCGACGCGCGGTCTCCACCTGGACGTCGATGGCGTGCTCGAGCGCGCCGGAGAACACGTAGTGATGGTCGGCCACGGTGGTACAGCCGCTCATCAGCAGCTCCACCATGGCCAGCTCACTGGCCAGCGCCAGCTGGGCCTCGTCGAGGTTGGCCCAGACGTCGTAAAGGGTGGTGAGCCAGGGAAACAGCTCCTTGTTGAGCGCCGGCGAGTAGGCCCGGGTCAGGGTCTGGTAGAAGTGGTGGTGGGTGTTGACCAGGCCAGGCAGCAGCACGTGGCGGGAGGCATCGAAGGTCTGCTCGACGCGGGTTCGGGGCGTCTGGCCGGCGGCCACGGCTTCGATGATTCGGCCGTCCTGAACGACGACACCACCGGCCGCGTCAGGGTCGCTGGCGGCCAGTGGATGCTTGATCCAAGTGACGGGGGGATGTGAGCTCATGCAGTTCTCCTGGGTTGGCTTCGCCGAGCGAAGGGTTACCCAAGCATCGTGCCCTGCTCCCGACGCCGTCCCTTGGTCAAGGAGGGCGAGGGCTCGTCGCGTAGCGGATACCTGGTTCAGGTGCCTTCAGAAACAGCCGCCGAGGGCGGTGAGCGTCATCAATTTCACGGTTCACGCTGCACCGATATCGAGCGGCCTGTGTACCATTGTGGTGCGCAATATATGACCGTTATTGTGTACAAAATGGCCGTGACGTCAGGGCTTGTCAAGTGCCCCTCTGCTTCAGGGCCTGGCGGCCTCGCGGGCGGCTCGACGCCGGCTCAGTCGGTCCCCGAACAGGTAGGCACCCAGCGCCACCAGAATCAGTAGTGCGCCTAGCAGCATCGAAGGTGAAGGGGTTTCCTGATTGAGCAGCATGCCGAGGGTCAGCGCCAGCACCGGGGTGATCAGGGTCACCAGGGCGACGCTGGCGGCGTGCAGCCGAGACAGGATCAGGTAGTAGCAGAGGAAGCCGATCAGCGAGCCGAACAGCGCCAGGTATGGCACCGCCCATAGCCCGCGGGGGCTGAGTGGAATCATCAGCGGTTCGCCGCTGGCGAGCCATAACACCAGAAAGCAGGGCATGGAGCCGGCCAGCGCCCCCACGGTCTGTTGCAACGGATCCAGCCCGGCGGCCACCCGCTGCACGGCGATGCCGCTGGCGCTGAACAGGGTCACCGCCGACAGCATCATGGCCAGTGCCAGCACCTGGGCGCCGCCGCCCAGGGTCAGGCTGTCGGCGAATACTACCGCCAGCCCCGCCACCCCCAGACCGCAGCCGATCCAGTGCCAACGCCTGAGCCGGGTGCTGCCGGGCAGGGCCTGGAGGATGAAGCCGGAGATCAACGGCGCCATGCCGAACATCACCGACAGCAGGCCCGAGGGCAGAAACTGGGAGGCGTGGTAGCTTAGCGCCATGGCGCCGAACACCCCCGGCACCGCGGCGGCGTAGCTGGCAAGGGCGCGGCGATCGAGGCGGACGCCGCGTCTCAGTACCAGCAGGATCAGACTGCCGGCGATCAGCGCCAGGCCCATGCGCAGCATCACGCTGCCGATGGGGGCGCCGGCCTCGGCGCTCCACTTGATGGCCAGCGGGGTGGAGGCCCACACCAGCACCACGATCAGATAGGCCAGTCCGGTTGGCATCGTGCATCCTTTGAAGAGGTCATCGGGAAGACGCTCAGGATAGGCGTTTTCTCGCTGCGCCACAGGCTTTTGGGCGTCGGCTTGTGATGGTCGGGAACGGGGACCGTGAGCGTGCAGCGAGTAAAAAGGCCTGCGAGTAAAAAGGCGCCGCCCTCCCGAAGGAGAGCGGCGCCTCATCGTCATCCCGAGTGCGATAGCTGCCGCGCGGGATAGCTCGCCGCGTGCAGGCGCTACGTCCGCCGCTCAGTCGGCGTAGTTGGTCTCGGAGTACAGCACCCGGGTGCGCAGGGTGTGGTTCACCTCGCGCAGGGCTTCGAGCGCCTGGGGACCGTAGGCCTTGTCGACGTCGATGACCACGTAGCCGACCTTTTCATTGGTCTGCAGGTACTGGCCGGAGATGTTGATGTCGTTTTCCGACAGCACCCGGTTGATCTCGGACATCACGCCGGGCACGTTCTCGTGGATGTGCAGCAGGCGGTGCTTGTCCGGGTGGGCCGGCAGTGCAACCTCGGGGAAGTTGACCGAGGTGATGCTGGTGCCGTTGTCGGAGAAGGTCACCAGCTTCTCGGACACCTCGACGCCGATGTTCTCCTGGGCCTCCAGGGTGGAACCACCGATGTGCGGGGTGAGGATGACATTCTCGAGGCCACGCAGCGGGCTTTCGAACTCGTCGGCGTTGCCCTTGGGCTCCACCGGGAAGACGTCGATGGCGGCGCCGTTGAGTCGGCCTTCCTTGATCGCCTCGGCCAGGGCCTCGATCACTACCACGCTGCCGCGGGCGGCGTTGATCAGGATGGCGCCGGGCTTCATCAGGCTGATCTGCTCCTCGCCGATCATCCAGCGGGTGGACGGCAGGTCGGGCACGTGCAGGCTGACCACGTCGGAGCGGGCGAGCAGCTCCTCGAGGCTGGCGACCTGGCGCGAGTTGCCCATGGCCAGCTTGGTGATGACGTCGTAGTAGATGACGTCGAAGCCGAGCGCCTCGGCCAGCACCGACAATTGCGAGCCGATGCTGCCGTAGCCGACGATGCCGAGGGTCTTGCCGCGGGCCTCGTGGCTGTTCTTGGCGCTCTTCAGCCAGCCGCCCTGGTGAGCACGGGCGTTCTTCTCGGGAATCCCGCGCAGCAGCATGATGGCCTCGGCCAGCACCAGCTCCGCCACCGAACGGGTGTTGGAGTAGGGGGCGTTGAACACCGGAATGCCGCGCACCAGCGCCGCCGTGAGATCGACCTGATTGGTACCGATGCAGAAGCAACCGACCGCCACCAGCTTCTCGGCCGCCGCGAACACCCGCTCGGTGAGCTGGGTGCGGGAGCGAATGCCGATGAAGTGAACATCACGGATCTTCTCGATCAGCGACTCTTCGTCGAGCGAGGTCGGCATATGCTCGATATTGGTGTATCCGGCGTTGAGAAAATTGTCCACTGCACTCTGGTGGACGCCCTCGAGCAGCAGGATCTTGATCTTGCTCTTGTCCAGGGACGTTTTGGCCATGGTCGAATCAACCTCTTGGAGTTGGCGGCAGCCAGCGGCTGTGTGGTGGGGCAGGCGAAAAATCAGGGTCCATAGAGTACCACAGGGCGGCATTTTCACGTTGAAAATCCTTGCACCGCAGCATGAGCCATCTGCATGTACCGCCGTCCTTTCGAGGGGCGCTTCGCGGGCCGCGGATAAGGGCCAGGGCAGACGACCCCGGGGGGAGAGCGTGTATACTGTCGCCCTTTGGGGAAAGGCCGGACGTCGTCAGCGAGCCTGCGTTTCCCGGGTGGCCCATCGTCGGCCGTGAACTCGCAATCTCGGGTCAGCCTTTGACCCGCCGCCTGGAGGGGCGCATGGCAACGCAGGACCGCCAGCCAACACAGAAAGATGACGAGTCGCTCGACTTCGCCTCGGCCATGACCCAGCTGGAGACACTGGTCGAGCGCCTGGAGTCCGGCGAGCTGACGCTGGAGGAGTCGCTCAAGGCCTTCGAGCAGGGCGTGGCCTTGACGCGAGATGCCCAGAAGCGGCTCGACGAGGCCGAACTCAAGGTGCGCAGCCTGACGGAGAACGCCGACGGTGGCATGCAGCTGTCGCCTTTTGATATCGGGGAGGAACCGGGTGAACGCTGACACCATGCTGGCCCGCTTGGCCGCAGACCGGGCGCGGGTAGACCGCTGCCTCGAGGGGCTGTTCGAACAGCGCCACGTCGTCGAACCCCGGCTCGAGGCGGCGATGCGCCACGGCCTGCTGGTCGGAGGAAAGCGCCTGCGTCCCATCCTGGTCTACGCCGCAGGGCGTGCGCTGGGAGCCGACGACGACGAGCTCGATATCCCCGCCGCCGCGATCGAGCTGATCCACGCCTACTCGCTGGTCCACGATGACCTGCCGGCGATGGACGACGACGACCTGCGACGTGGCCAGCCCACGGTGCACAAGGCCTTCGACGAGGCCTCGGCGATTCTCGCCGGTGACGCCCTGCAGACGCTGGCATTCGAACTGCTGGCGAGCTCTCGCTCGCCCCGCCTGGGCGCCCTGGTGGCGACCCTGGCCAAGGCGTCTGGTCGCGACGGCATGGCCGCCGGCCAGGCGCTGGATCTGGCGGTGGTGGGCGAACGTCCCGACCTGGCGATGCTGGAAACCATGCACCGCCACAAGACCGGTGCGCTGATTCGCGCTGCGGTTCGCCTCGGTGGACTGGTGGCGGTGGCCGAGGACGATTCGCGTCTGGGGGCGTTGGACACCTATGCTGCGGCCATGGGCCTGGCGTTTCAGGTGCATGACGACGTGCTGGACGTCACCGGCGACACCGATACCCTCGGCAAGACCTCGGGGGCCGACGCGGCCCGCGACAAGCCGACCTATCCCGCCCTGCTCGGGCTTGACGGCGCCCGAGCCAAGGCCGGTGCGCTGATCGACGAGGCACTCGACGCCATCGCCCCGCTGGGCGAGGCGGCGGCGCCTCTGGCCGGGCTTGCCCGCTACATGATCGAGCGCGATCACTGACGACCACAGGGCTAACATGAAGCTGTTCGACACGATTCCCACCGAGCGGCCGGCGACACCGCTGCTCGATACTCTGGATACCCCGGCTGCGCTGCGTGCCATGAGCGCAGAGCAGCTCAAGCGCGTGGCCGACGAGCTGCGCGCCTACCTGCTGTATAGCGTCGGCGTTTCCGGCGGCCACTTCGGCGCCGGCCTTGGTGTGGTCGAGCTGACCGTGGCGCTGCACCACGCCTTCCGCACGCCCCACGATCGCCTGGTGTGGGACGTGGGCCACCAGGCCTATCCCCACAAGATCCTGACCGGCCGCCGCGAGGCCATGACCAGCATTCGTCGCTACGGTGGTCTGGCCGCCTTTCCCCGGCGTGCCGAGTCGGAGTACGACACCTTTGGCGTCGGCCATTCCAGCACCTCCATCTCGGCGGCCCTGGGCATGGCTCTGGCGGCGCGCACGCAGAAGCAGGAGCGGCGCGTCTGTGCCGTCATCGGCGACGGCGCCCTGACCGCGGGCATGGCCTTCGAGGCCCTGGCCCACGCCGGCCACGTCAACGCCAACCTGCTGGTCGTGCTCAACGACAACGAGATGTCGATCTCCGAGAACGTCGGTGGCGTGGCCAGCTACCTGGCACGGATTCTGGTCAGCAAGCCCTATCTGAGCATGCGCGAGAACGGCAAGCGGGTGCTGTCCCACCTGCCGGGAGCGCTGGAGCTGGCGCGGCGCACCGAGGAGCACGTCAAGGGCATGGTCAGCCCGGCCACCCTGTTCGAGGAGATGGGCTTCAATTATGTCGGGCCCATCGACGGCCACGATATCGACGCCCTGACCGATGCCCTCACCAGCATGCGTGAGCTGGACGGACCACAGTTTCTGCACGTGAAGACGTGCAAGGGCCGGGGCTTCCTGCCGGCGGAGTCCGATCCCATCGGCTACCACGCCATCACCAAGCTGGAGACGCCGGAGGCCGCCAAAGCCAAGCCCCCGGTGACCGCGTCGAATGCGCCGCCAAAGAAGAAGTACTGCAGCGTGTTCGGCGACTGGATCTGTGACATGGCCGCCGCCGACGAACGTCTGATCGGTATCACCCCGGCCATGCGTGAGGGGTCGGATTTAATCCGTTTCTCCAGGGAGTACCCCGAACGCTACTACGACGTGGCCATCGCCGAGCAGCACTCGGTGACCCTGGCCGCCGGCATGGCCTGCGAGGCAATGAAGCCGGTGGTGGCGATCTACTCGACCTTCCTGCAGCGTGGCTATGACCAGTTGATCCACGACGTGGCGGTGCAGGAGCTGGACGTGACCTTCGCCATCGATCGTGCCGGCCTGGTCGGTGAGGATGGGCCCACCCACCACGGCGCCCTGGATTTGACCTACCTGCGCTGCGTACCGGGCATGGTGGTGCTGGCGCCGGCGGACGAGGCCGAGTGTCGCGCCATGCTCAGCGCCGCCTACCATCATCCGGGGCCAGCGGCGGTACGCTATCCCCGCGGTACCGGTCCCGGCGTGCCCATTCCCGCCGACCTCGAGCCGCTGCCCATCGGTGTGGCCGAGCCGCGGCGTCAGGGCAAGGGCGTGGCGCTGCTGGCCTTCGGTAGCCTCAATGACCCCGCCGGGGTGGTGGCCGAGCGGCTAGACGCCTCCCACATCAATATGCGCAGCGTCAAACCGCTGGATCGTGAAGCCGTGCTAGAGGCCGCCCGCGGCCACGACCTGCTGGTCACCCTGGAAGAAAACGTGGTGGCCGGAGGCGCCGGCAGTGGCGTCAACGAACTGCTGCTGGCCGAGGGTGTCGCGGTGCCGGTGCTCAACCTGGGCCTGCCCGATGTCTTTGCCGAACACGGCAAGCCGGCTGAGCTGCTGCGTGACTGTGGCCTCGATGCCGACGGTATCGAGGCGGCGATTCGACGCCGTCTGGACAAGCACCGAAAGCGCTGAGCGAGGGCGCCTGCGTCGCGCGCGGCACGAGTATGTCTGTCATGCCATCGGCCCCCGCTCCAGGGGGCCGATGGCGTCTGGGACCAGGCTCAGCGATGGCTGGCGCTTTCGACCAGGCGTTCGATGACGGACCTGGCAGTGTCAGATGGCGGCGTGTCCACCCCCAGCAAACCCTGCCAGGGGAATACCGAAGCATTGGAGGCCAGGCTGACGCTGATGCTGGCGGAAGCGATGGCGCCGACGATGGCAAGGCGCGTGATCGATAGTCGCATGGGAGTGTGAACCGAGCGGCTTGAAATGGCGTGCAGTGTCGCGCTTGCAGATGACCATTCGATGAAACAGCGAAGGCTGGACCTTCGCCGCCGGCTCGACGGCGATGGTATGCTGCCTGCTCATACCCCTTTGGCGGGACCTGGCATCGCCGCGACGGTTGGCCAGGGCCGAAACAGAAAAAGACGTGGCGTCGCCGCTTGGTGACGTAGCGCACAAGAGAGGATTTTATGCTGACCATCATCGTGATTGGCGCGGTAGTGGGCTTCCTGGCCGGTGGGCCGCTGGGCATGCTGATCGGCGGCGGTATCGGCTGGTGGCTGGGCGGGCGCCTGCGCGGCGGTCTGATGCTCAGCAAGGGCCTGGCCGAGATGCAACGTCAGTTCATGGACTCCACCTTTGCGGTGATGGGGGCGGTGTGCCAGGCCGATGGTCAGGTCAGCGGCGAGGAACGCCAGGTCCTGGAGCAATTGCTGGTGCGCCTGCGTCTGCCGGAAAGCACCCGTGCCAGCGCCCGCGCCGCCTTCGAGCGCGGGCGCGCCAGTGACTTCGACCTCGACGGCGAGATCGCACGGGTGGCCCGGCTGACGCGCGGGCGCAGCGCGCTGCGCCAGATCTTCCTGCAGGTGCAGCTTTCTGCCATCGCCGCCGATGGGGTGCTGCACCCGGCCGAGCACAGCATGCTGATGCGGGTGGCCCGCGGGCTCGGCTGCAGCGAGGCCGAGATCGCCCAGATCGAGGCCATGCTGCGGGGCGGCGCCTCCCATGGTGCCGGCGCGACCCAGGAGAGCCAGAGCCCGCTGGAAGATGCCTACAAGGTACTCGGTGTCAGCGACGAGGCCAGTGACGCCGAGGTCAAGCGCGCCTACCGCAAGCTGATGAGCGAGAACCACCCGGACAAGCTGGCCAGTCGTGGCCTGCCCGACAGCATGCGCGAGGTCGCCGAGGCCCGCACCGTCGAGATCGGCAACGCCTACCAGCGCATTCGCCAGGCCCGCGGTCAGGCCTGACGACCCCAGGGCCAAGTGGCACTGGCCTGGCGCCTGACGTCGTTGCCGGCGAGCGCTACACGGCAGAGGGCATGAAGGGGGTGGAGGTGGAGACGCGGCGTTCTGACTGAGGCGAGGGCCGTCGGGACGTTGCCTGGTGTATCTCCAGAGAGGGTGTCGGCTGTCGGTGTTGGGGAGGCGGGTCGCGGGGTGATGGAGGTATCTGTCGGCGCCGTCACCCGATGTCCGAGGGGAATTTTCAGGGTGGTCAGCTAGCTGCAGGCCGGCGCTGGCTTGTACTTCTGGAACGGCGGTTGCGGGGATGTGACAGCGCGGTTGCCGTTTGTGCCGCAAGCGCCTAGGATGCCCCGCTGCCCGCACGACGCCGTCCGGCGTCATCCCCTCGGGCCAAGACCGACAAGAACCCAGGAGACTCCCGATGTCCTTCGGACTCTTATCCCTGTTGCCGCCGCTGCTGGCCATCCTGCTGGCATTGGCGACGCGCAACGTCATTCCCGCGCTGTTCTGCGGCGTCTGGCTCGGGGCGACCATGCTCGCCGGCTACAATCCTGCCGCCGGCCTCTACAACAGTTTTTCTGACTTTATCGTGCCGAGCATCGGCGACGAGTGGAACGCCACCGTGCTGATCTACTGTGGCCTGTTCGGGGTCTTGATCAGCGTGCTGCAGCGTACCGGTGGCGCCCACGCCATCGCCCGCGCCATCTCGCGCAAGGTCGCCAGCGCCCGTGGCGCCCAGGGCAGCACGCTTGGCCTTGGCATGCTGATCTTCTTCGAGGACTATTTCAACGCCCTCACCGTGGGCAGCGTGATGCGTCCGATCACCGATCGCATGAAGGTCTCCCGCGAGAAGCTCGCCTACATCGTCGATTCCACCTCGGCCCCCATGTGTCTGCTGGGCCCGGTGTCCACCTGGGTGGTCTTCGTCATGGGGCTGATCGGCACTCAGCTGGGCGAGATGGAGGTGAGCGGATCGGAGTACCTGATCTACCTGTCCTCGATTCCGCTGAACTTCTACGCCTGGCTGGCGCTGGGGATGATCTTCTACATCGTCGTCACCCAGTGGGACTTTGGTCCCATGGCGCGGGCGGAACGTCGCGCCCGGGAGACAGGCAAGCTGATGGAAGACACCGCCAAGCCGCCTTCCGAGACCGACGCCATGGAGCTCAAGGCGCCGGAAGACACCGCTCGCAAGCGCAACATGCTGGTGCCGATCGGGGTGTTGCTGGCGATGATTCCGCCGCTGTTTCTGTGGACCGGCAACTTCCCGGAAAATGACCTGGTGACTGCGGTGGGCAATGCCGACGGCGGTCAGTCGATCCTGATCGCCACCCTGGTGGCGGTGATGACGGGGCTGGCCATGGGCATGAGTCAGCGGCTGTTCGACTTCCGCGAGGCCATGGATATCGTGGTCGAGGGCATCAAGAGCATGACCCTGGTCTACATCATCCTGGCGCTGGCCTGGTCCATCGGCAGCGTCACCTCCGAGCTTGGCACCGCCGACTACCTGGTCAGCCTGACCGAGGCCAGCATTCCGCCCAGCCTGGTACCGGTGCTGCTGTTCCTGATCGGCGCCGTGGTGGCCTTCACCACCGGCACCTCCTACGGCACTTTCGCCATCATGATTCCGATCGCCATGCCGGTGGCGGCGGCCATGGACCTGCCCATGGCGCTGGCCATCGCCTCGGTGCTGAGCGGCGGCATCTTCGGCGATCATTGCTCGCCGATTTCCGATACCACCATTCTGTCGTCGGCGGGGTCGAGCTGTGACCATATCGACCATGTGCGCACCCAGCTGCCCTACGCGGTGACAGCCGGTGTCGCAGGACTGGTGGCCTTCTTCGTGGCCGGCGTCACCGGTACCACCTGGATCGGAGCGATCAGCGGTGTCGCCGTGATGTTGACCATCGCGCTGGTGATGAAGGCGCTGTGGCAGCCACGGCAGGTCGATTCCGCGCCTCAGACACGCTGACGCAGCCTCGACGGCCGGGTCGCCGGATCACCGGGTCGCTGAGTGCCTGGTCCCGCACCTGGCCCCGTGTCCGGTAGACCCTCCCCCAGGCCGAGGATAAAAAGACCCGGCACAAAAAGACCCGGCACATAAAAAGGCCCCGCCGACATCACGTCGGCGGGGCCTCTGCGTTGGTACTCGGGGTCTTTACCCGCGGGCACCCATCGGATCGGTGCGCTTAGCCGGTGGTGGCCTGACGGGCCAGGTCAAGGTCGTGCTCGCTCATGGCGAAGTCGGTGCGCTTGGCCTGAACCCGTAGCAGCTCCAGCCGGGCATTGGCCATGGCGTTGCTGCCGTTGTCGGCGATATGGGCGTTGCCGACCTGATGGGCGGCCTCCAGCGCGCTGGCGCTGACCTGAGCCAACGGCTCGGCGTTGAGCTCCTGGGCGCGGTCAGTGGCGCGGTCGGCCTGGGCGGTCAGCGGCAGGGCAGCGGCGAGCAGGGCAGTAGCGGCGATCTTGGTAGTGGCTTTCATGGTGTCTCTCCTGTAGGCCTGATGGGCTTCTGGGTGAGCCCTTGGCCATCGCGTATGTCGGTTTCAGCGGTCGTCTTGCAGTCTTTGTCGAAGGGCCTGTGTTGCTGGCCTTCGCGATCGTCTGTTGGAGATGACGCCGGGCGTCATTTGGACGTTGCCGGTCATCATCAAGTCAAACGGTCGTTTTAATCTGGTCGGCAAAAATTAGCCGGTGGTGGCCTGACGGGCCAGGTCCAGGTCATGCTCGCTCATGGCGAAGTCGGTACGCTTGGCCTGTTCGCGCAGCAGCTCCAAGCGGGCGTTGGCCATCGCATTGCTGCCGTTGTCGGCGATATGGGCGTTGCCGACCTGATGGGCGGCGTCGAGGGCGGCGACGCTGAGGCTGGACAGCGGCTCGGCGTTGAGCGCCTGGGCACGGTCACTGGCGCGGTCGGCCTGGGCGGTCAGCGGCAGGGCAGCGGCGAGCAGGGCAGTAGCGGCGATCTTGGTAGTGGCTTTCATGGTGTCTCTCCTATTGGGCCTCGTGGCCCTTGTCTCTCTTGCTTTCGACCGATTCAAAATAAAACGGTCGTTTTAATTTTGGTGGCATTTTTTGGCCCCTCAGGGCCTGCCTTTTCTGCAGCTTGTCATCCTTGTCATCCTGGACCTTGGTGACTCTGTCCGGCGTTCGAAGGATGTATCCAACGGGTACTGCATGAAAACTTGCGGCAATAATATTAACAGGCTAACGGAATGTCAAATACCGATTCGACCTTGGTCTAAGTCGCCTTTACACAGCGCAGCCTAGATGGTCACCGCGACACGTCGTCCGTCCTGCTGCAAAACGCGAGTGGCCTGGGCCTGGTCGCGATGCAGTTGCAGCCTGGCGTTTGCCAGCGTCTTGCCATCATGGGTCGAGACGGCGGTGTTGCCGATACGTTGGCCACCGATAGCCAGAGGCTCGACATCGGCGACTTGCTGCCCCAGCACGTCATCGGCCAACGGGGCCTGGTCGGTCAAGGGCGATTCGTTCAGGGCCAGGGCGTACTTGGGTGGTGCAGCCTGGGCCAGAGCGGGCAGAGAGGCGACGATCAGGGCAGCGAGGATCAAGGTGGGTTTCATGTCGAAGCTCCTTCCGGTATCAGCGGGTGGCGTCACCCGCTGTCGATGTGTGTATTTTGTTAGCGTTCTATCGAAAGCGCCAGGTAATCGCTTTTATGGCTTCGATAAGGCGGCTCTATTAAAACGGTCGTATGTCTGTAGCGGTGCAAAAACAAAGGCATTTTTTTCTTGCTGTTACTTGGTGGCGGCGCGACCGAGGTCGAGATTGAGCATGAAGTCGGTCATTTCCACATGGCGAGACTGCAGCCGCAGGCGAGCCTTGCGCAGGGCTTCGGTGCTGTCGCTGGCGATGTGGGCATTGATCACTTCATGGCCCTGCTGTGGCATGGCGTCGCGCATGGACAGGGGTTGGCTGTTCAGCGCGCGGGCCAGGTCGGTGGCACGGGCGTCGGCCTGGGCCGTCAGCGGAAGTGTGGTCACGGCGGCAATGGCGGCAATCGAAAGCAGCTTGAGTTTCATGTCGGCACCTCGAAGGTCAAGATCAATGGAGCGTAATGTTGCGTTTGATCTTGAGTCGGGGGTGGGCCGGATTCCTTACGCGGCCTATGACTTTTTTTCGATATCCACGTCGTCAGCCTGGGTAAAGTCACCCAGCGCCATCATGTGACCGAGCTTGCCTGCCTTGGTGGACAGGTAGTGCTCGTTGTGGGGATTGAGCCCGGTGGTCAGGGCGACGCGTTCCACCACCTGAACGCCGGCCTGGGTCAGGGCGTCGACCTTGCGCGGGTTGTTGGTCATCAGCTTGAGCCCCTCGACACCCAGGTGTTCGAGCATCGGCACGCACAGGTCATAGCGGCGCAGGTCGGCGGCGAAACCCAGGCGCTCGTTGGCCTCGACGGTGTCGGCCCCCTGGTCCTGCAGGTGGTAGGCGCGAATCTTGTTGAGCAGGCCGATGCCGCGGCCTTCCTGACGCAGGTAGAGGATGACACCGCGGCCTTCGCTGGCGATACGCTTGAGCGCTTCCTGAAGCTGATAGCCGCAGTCGCAGCGCATCGAGAACAGGGCGTCGCCGGTCAGGCATTCAGAGTGCACCCGTCCCAGCACAGGAGCGCCATCGTCGATCTCCCCCAGGGTCAGGGCGATATGATCCTTGCCCGTGGCCTCGTCTTCGAAGCCGTGCATGGTGAAGGTCGCCCAGGGGGTGGGCAGGCGAGAGGCGGCGATAAAGCGAATCGTCACGGGGTACCTCGGAGTCGAAACAACGGCAGCGCCGTCAAGGGGGCGCCCAGTTTATCAGGAAGTCGTGCAAGGCTCACGACACCTTGCCGACGACACAGGGTCGCAGGAGGCCACGCGTTCGGGAGTCATTGCGGTACAATGAGTCGCACATTTTCCCTGGATGACGCCTGCATGGAACTGAAGAACGATCGATTTCTGCGCGCTCTCGCGCGTCAACCGGTGGATCGCACTCCGGTCTGGATGATGCGCCAGGCCGGTCGCTACCTGCCGGAGTACAAGGAAGTGCGCGCCCAGGCGGGAAGCTTCATGGACCTGTGTCGTGATACCGCCCGCGCCTGCGAGGTCACCCTGCAGCCGCTGGAACGCTATCCGCTGGACGCCGCCATCCTGTTCTCCGATATTCTGACCATCCCCGATGCCATGGGGCTGGGCTTGTACTTCGAGACCGGCGAGGGTCCCAAGTTCCGCAAGCCGGTGCGCAGCGCAGAAGACGTGGCAGCTCTGACGGCGCCCGACGCCGAACGCGACCTCGACTACGTGATGCGCGCGGTCTCGACCATCCGTCGCGAGCTCAACGGTCGGGTGCCGCTGATCGGTTTCTCCGGCAGTCCCTGGACCCTGGCGACCTATATGGTCGAAGGCGCCTCCAGCAAGGATTTTCGCCACGTCAAGGGCATGCTCTACTCAAGCCCCGACGTGATGCATCAGCTGCTCGATACCCTGGCCACGGCGGTGACCGACTACCTCAATGCGCAGATCCGAGCTGGCGCACAGGCGGTACAGATCTTCGATACCTGGGGAGGGACGCTGTCCACGCCGGCCTATCGCGAGTTCTCGCTGCGCTACATGGAGCAGATCGTGGCGGGGCTGATTCGCGAACATGACGGGCGCCGGGTACCGGTGATCCTGTTCACCAAGAACGGCGGCCAGTGGCTCGAGGATCTGGCCGACACCGGCGCCGACGCCCTGGGGCTGGACTGGACCACTGAACTGTCCAGCGCGCGCAGCCGGGTGGGCCGCAAGGTGGCACTGCAGGGCAACATGGACCCCAATGTGCTGTTCGCCAGCCCTTCGGCGATTCGCGCCGAGGTCGGCCGTATCCTCGACAGCTACGGCCACGGCCCCGGCCACATCTTCAATCTCGGCCACGGCATCAGCCAGTTCACCGACCCCGACAACGTCACCGCCTTCATGGAGGCGCTGCACGAGTTGAGCCCGGCCTATCATGCCCAGATCGCCTCAGGCTGAAGTCTCGGGCAGGCGGTCTGCATTCGGGCGGTGGTGGTGGGGACTGGCCGCCACCGCCGCCCTGGTCATCGCCTGGGGCAGTCTGATGCCTGCCAGCGAATTGCCGGAAGACCTGCCCTGGGACAAGGCCAACCATCTGATCGCCTACGCCGGCCTGGCAACACTGCTGGCGTTGGCGAGCGGGCGCAGTGGGCTGTCCATGGGACTGGCGGTGGCCTACGGCGTCGCCATCGAGTTCGCCCAGATCCCGGTACCCGGGCGTCTTGGCGGCGATGTCTGGGACATCGTCGCCAATATCCTGGGGGCCGTACTCGGTGTCGGGGCGGTCTGGCTGTGGTGCCGATGGCGGCAGCGCGCTCGCCGCTGAAGCTCTGTCCTGAAAAAGCTCTGTGCTGGAGGTCGGCTGACTTTCGGCTAGCTCCCTTGAGCCTCAATGACGCCTGGAAAACGCCCTGAAAGCGTCCAGTCGCACAATGTCGGCCATGCCGGGACACCGAGCCGCGGCGTTATCTCGGTCAAGGCGACCACCGCGTCAGAGACTTGGCTCCTGGCGACTCGGCTTCTGGACCCTTTGTGGCTCGGGCTCGCCGGTAGACGAACGGTTCAGGTCGAGGCCGGGCTCGCGATGTCCGCGTTTGCTCAGCGGTTCGGCCTTGCGCGTCACCCGAGCATCGCCGACCACCGCGTCGTCGTCCTCCAGCGGCCGGGCCTGGGAGGTCCAGGCCTTGTCGTCATCATGCACCGCCGGACGACGATCGTAGGAGCGGGTGACCACCGCGCCGGGGGCGAAGCCGGGCCGTTGACTGCCCAGGTGATGGGGCAGCAACCACAGCTCGGCCAGCAGGCGTAGTGCGACCATGGTCAGCAGGGTGAGGCCGGCGCCCAGCGCCAGTGGAGGCCAGCTCTCACTCCAGGTGGTCATGGCGACCCAGGGGGTGCGGGGGATCAGCCACCACAGACCGGCGGTGAGAACGCCGAGCTGTGCAATGAAATGACAGCTCAGCAGGGTGCGCCGGGCCAGTGGGGCGCGGGGAAAGAAGAACTGGCGCATGGTCGAGGTCCTCCAGCAGGGGAACTCGCAGGGCGCCAGGATGGGCGGCCCGCGAGTATCAGCGGTGCGGCGCAGGCAAAGGCGATAACCGGACAGGGCCGCAGGCCGCCGGGGCGTGTAACAGATGCCTGCATGCTACCCCAAAGGAGGCAGGGCTCGTCAGTGTCCGTGGAGGGCGACGCCGGTGTCGCCAATAACCACCAGTTGACGCTGCCGGGGTCCGTTGCCATGGTGACTTTGTACCGGTCATTGTGCCGGGAAGTCTGAACACAGGGAGGCGAGGACCGACCATGACGACGACTTATATCGTGGTAGCCGATGCGTCGCGTGCGCGAATCTTCACTCGGACAGGACGCAAGCTGAATGAAGTCGAGAGCCTGGTGCACGCCGAAGGGCGGCTCCACGAAGGCGATCTGGTGACCGACAAGGGCGGTGACGTACATGAATCCAGTGCTACCGCCTCGCGTCAGGCTGGCGGCGAGGAGGTGGCGACCCAGCACCATGAAGTCATCTTTGCCCGAGAGGTAGCCGATCGACTGTATCGTGCCCGTGTCGACAACAGCATGGAAAAGCTGATCATGGTGGCGCCGCCGCGCTTTCTTGGCCACCTGCGCGACAAGCTCGATGCTCCCACCGCCAAACTGGTCATCCACTCCCTCTCCAAGGATCTGACCAAGGCCGACTGCGACAAGATCACCGACGCCGTCGACGATCTGCGCTGATCTGTGCCGCCCGCCGTCCGCGGCGGGCTCTCTCCTGCATAGCGCTAGTCGTTTCCGTTCAGGGCACCTGCGGCAGATCGATCTCGTCGCTGCGCTGGATCCCCTCCGTCATCTGCCGGCACTGGCGTAGAAATTCGCGCATGCCTGCGGTGAGGTACTTGTGACGGTGCCAGATAAAGGTGAACTGTCGACTCAGGTCCAGTTCCGGCGTGGGCAGTGGGGTCAGGCTGCCACGCCGAAAGGCGTCGCGCAGCGCCAGGCGTGAGACACAGCCGATTCCCAGCCCCGACTCCACCGCACGCTTGATGCCCTCGGTATGCTCCAGTTCGAGCAGGATATTGAAGCGACCACGCCGATGGCGGGCTGCCTGTTCGAGGGTCAGGCGCGTGCCTGAGCCCTCCTCTCGCATGATCCAGTCTTCACGCAGCAGGCGGTCGAGCTCCACCGGCCCGCGGTTGGCCAGCGGGTGACGGGGCGAACAGAACACCACCAGGTCGTCTTCGACCCAGGGCTGGGTGATGACCTCGTCCTCCTCGCACTGCCCCTCGATCAGCCCCAGGTCGAGCTGGTGATGGCGAACCGCATCGATGATCGAGCGAGTGTTGCGGACCTGCAGCCTTACCCGGCTGCCGGGGTGGCGCTGCATGAAGTCGCTGATCAACAGCGTCGCCAGATAGTTGCCGATGGTCAGGGTGGCGCCGACATCCAGATTGCCGATGCCTTGCTGGCCTCTGAGCAGTTCTTCCACTTCTTCGGCCCGATCGAGCAGGGCGACCGCCTTGGGCAGCAGCTGGAAGCCCAGTGCATTGAGCTTGAGGCGCTTGCCGATGCGATCGAGCAGCTGGCAGTCGAACTGGCGCTCGAGTTCGGACAGCGCGGTACTGGCCGCCGACTGCGACAGGGCCAGGGCGCGCGCCGCCTTGGACACGCTCTCGTGCTGGGCGACCGCAACAAAGACTTCCAGCTGTCGAAGGGTGTAGCGCATGGCACGGGCTCTCCGGCGCGATAGGGGTAAAGACGTCGGCGATGGACATCTATATCAATGAATTGGATAAGCGTTATCCATACAATCCATTTAACAGATAATATGGCCGGTCTTAGAATTATCCGCAAGACTTGATATCGGGCTTTATTCACTTCAGGAATAAGCCCACGCATTTTAAGGAGTTGGCATGAGCAAGTTTGCCCTGGAAGAAGTGCTGAGCGTTCATCACTGGAACGACTCCCTGTTCGCCTTCCGCACGACCCGTGAGCGTAGCCTGCGTTTCAAGAACGGCCAGTTCGTGATGATCGGTCTCGAGGTCAACGGCAAGCCGCTGATGCGTGCCTACTCCGTGGCCAGCCCCAACTACGAGGACCACCTCGAGTTCTTCAGCATCAAGGTGCCCGATGGTCCCCTGACCTCTCGCCTGCAGCACCTGCAGGTGGGTGATCAGATCATGGTCAGCCGCAAGCCTACCGGTACCCTGGTATGTGACGACCTGCTGCCTGGGCGCAATCTCTACATGCTGTCCACCGGCACCGGTCTGGCGCCCTTCCTCAGCCTGATCCAGGACCCCGAGGTCTACGAGCGCTTCGAAAAGGTAGTGCTGGTGCACGGCGTGCGCCACGTCAACGAGCTGGCCTACGCCGACTTCATCACCAAGGAGTTGCCGGCGCACGAGTACCTGGGCGAGGAGATCAGCGAGAAGCTGGTCTACTACCCCACCGTGACCCGTGAAGACTTCCACACCATGGGCCGCCTGACCGATCACATCCGCACCGGCAAGCTGACCGACGACAAGGGCCTGCCGCCCATTGATCCCAAGCAGGACCGGGCCATGATCTGCGGCAGCCCGGCCATGCTCGACGACACCAGCGCACTGCTCGACGAGCTCGGCTTCAATATTTCCCCGCGCATGGGCGAGCCCGGCGACTACGTCATCGAGCGTGCCTTCGTGGAGAAGTAAGACCCCACGACAGGACGCCGCAAACGACGACGCCGATGGCCACTTGCCATCGGCGTCGTCGTTGGTGCTGGCGGATTGAGTCGCCTGGCCGGTGTGGCGGTGGTCAGTCGCCGAGAGCCTCGGCGATCTCGCGTTCGCCGTCCAGGAGCACCGTCTCGTGATTACGGATCTTTCGTTGCCCCAATAGATAGACCAGGGCCTGGGCCACGTTGGCTCTGGAGATCTGGTTGTTGCCCCCGGTCTCGTCCAGCGACGTGGCCACACGGCCGGTGGCGTCGTCGTCGGTGAGCCGGCCTGGCTTGACGATGACATGGTCCACCTTGCTGCTGCGCAGGTAGGCATCGGCAGCGAACTTGGCGGCCATGTAGGGCCTGAGCTTCTCCGGCGCCTGCAGCGGCTGCTCGGCGCGCATGGCGCTGACCATCAGCATGCGATCCAGCCCCTGGCGGCTGGCCTCGTCCGCCACCCGCGTAGCGGCGTAGAGGTCGATCAACAGCGTCTTGTCGGGCCCGGTGTTCGGGCCGGAGCCGGCGGTGAACAGCACCTGTTCGCAACCTTCGAAGGCGGAGGCGAAGTCGCCCTCCAGGTCGGCGACGACCGTCTCGATACCTTGTTGCTCGAACCAGTCGCGTTGCTCGGCGCTACGGATCATGGCGCGAATCGGATGTCCCTGGCGGTGGGCGATGGCGCAGACCTGGCGGCCGATCTGGCCGTTGGCACCTATCACGAGTGTGGTCATGTCGGCCTCCTTGTCGATACCTGGAAATAACCATGGCGTCGATGGGGAAGACTTTCAACGGGGGAGACTTTCAATGGGGAGGCGAATCGATGGCGACGCCGCCCGCAGGCCAGTACCCTGTGCGTCTTTCCCTCACCCACCCGCTCAGGAGCAGCGATGAATCCTCAGGACCTGGAACGCCTGGTTACCTTGCCGATGCCTTTCGGCAAGCATCAAGGCACCTTGATCGCCGATCTGCCCGGGCCTTACCTGGCGTGGTTTGCCCGGGTCGGGTTTCCCCCCGGAGAGATCGGACGCCTGCTGGCGCTGATGCACGAGATCGACCACAACGGCCTGAGCGACCTGCTGGAGCCGTTGCGACGCCGCGGCTGAGCGGCGCCACCTGGCGGGGAGAACCGGTCGCCGTCGTCAGACAGCGTCCTTGTCGGTCGAGGTCAGACAGCATCCTTGTCGGTCGAGGTCAGACAGCATCCTTGTCGGTCTCGCCGGTACGGATACGAATGACTTGTTCAAGGGGAGTGACGAAGATCTTGCCATCACCGATCTTGCCAGTGTTGGCGACCTGGACGATGGCTTCGATGACCTGCTCGGTCATGCCGTCGTCGACCGCCACCTCAAGCTTCACCTTGGGCAGAAAGTCGACCACGTACTCGGCTCCCCGGTACAGCTCGGTGTGGCCCTTCTGACGGCCAAAGCCCTTCACTTCAGTGACGGTGATGCCCTGAACACCGATCTCGGAGAGCGACTCGCGGACGTCGTCGAGCTTGAATGGCTTGATAATCGCGGTCACCAGTTTCATGGCGGGTTCCTCATCCTGTCCGTGTGGGGGCGGCGTCGGTCGTGCCTGGCGCCAACCCGTTGGCGGCGCGCCGTTGCGCCTGTCCTGACTAGTGTGACAAAGCATACCCCTGGCGAACAGCAATAAAAAAGGCCCCCGAAGGGGCCAGGAGGAGCACGCCAGCTCACTGGTGTCGCGGGTAAGCTCAGGCTTACTTCTTGGCGACGTTAAACTCGGGGTAGGCTTCGAGACCACATTCGGCCAGGTCGACGCCTTCGTATTCTTCTTCTTCGCTGACACGCACACCCATGATTGCCTTGATGATCAGCCACACGACCAGGCTAGCGATGAAGACCCAGGCGAAGATGCCGATGATGCCGAGCATCTGGGCGCCGAAGGTGGCGTCGGCGTTGTTCAGCGGGACCGCCAGGACACCCCAGATACCGGCCACACCGTGGGCGGAGATGGCACCGACCGGATCGTCCAGGCGCAGCTTGTCGAGGACCACGATGGCGACCACCACCAGGACACCGCCGACTGCACCGATCAGGGTGGCGCCGAGGGCCGTGGAGGACAGCGGGTCGGCGGTGATGGAGACCAGGCCAGCGATGGCGCCGTTCAGGGCCATGGTCAGGTCAGCCTTGCGGAACCAGATCTTGGCCAGGATCAGCGCGGCGATGACACCCCCGGCGGCGGCAGCGTTGGTGTTCACCAGCACCTGGGCCATGTTGTTGGCGGAAGACACGTCGGAGAGCTTGAGCTCGGAGCCGCCGTTGAAGCCGAACCATCCCAGCCACAGGACGAAGGTACCCAGGGTCGCCAGCGGCATGTTGGCACCGGGAATGGCGTAGATGGCGCCGTTCTTGCCGTACTTGCCCTTGCGCGGACCGAGCACCAGCACACCGGCCAGGGCTGCAGCGGCACCCGCCATGTGGACAATGCCGGAACCTGCGTAGTCGGAGAAGCCTGCTTCGGACAACCAGCCGCCGCCCCAGGTCCAGTAGCCGGAGACCGGATAGATCACGGCGGTCATGACCACGGCGAAGGCCAGGAAGGCCCACAGCTTCATGCGCTCGGCGACAGCGCCGGAGACGATCGACATGGCGGTGGCCACGAACACGACCTGGAAGAAGAAGTCGGCGCGGGCCGAGTAGTAGGGTGCGTCTTCACCACCTGCCAGCACCGCATCGACGCTGTTTTCGGCGCCGATCAAGAAGCCGAGGTTGGGGATGAAGCCGCCGGCGTCGGAGGAGTACATCAGGGCGTAGCCCACCAGCAGATACATGGTGCAGGCGACCGCGAACAGCACGATGTTCTTGGTCAGAATCTCGGCGGTGTTCTTGGCCCGGACCAGGCCGGCCTCGAGCATGGCAAAACCGGCGGCCATCCACATGACCAGGGCGCCGCAGATAAGGAAGTAGAAGGTGTCCAGCGCGTAGCTGAGTTCACTGATATCGACCATGGAAGTGTCTCGCTATATTTTTATCGGAAGTCGGGTCAGGGGACGGGGATCAGACCGCGTCGGAGCCGCGCTCGCCGGTGCGAATGCGGATGACGTCTTCCAGCGGCGTGACGAACACCTTGCCGTCACCGATCTTGCCGCTGTTGGCCGCGTTGCAGATGGCTTCCAGCACGCTGTCCAGTCGGGCCTCGTCGATCGCAACCTCGACTTTCACCTTGGGCAGAAAGTCGACGACATACTCGGCGCCGCGGTATAGCTCGGTGTGGCCCTTCTGGCGGCCGAAGCCCTTGACCTCGGTCACGGTGATGCCCTGGACGCCGTTGTCGGCCAGCGCCTCGCGGACGTCGTCCAGCTTGAAGGGCTTGATGATGGCGGTGATCAGTTTCATGGCATGGCTCCCTACGTGCATAAGGTGGCGGCTTGTTTCCGCTCGGTGCATGGATATCTATGCATAGCGATATACGTGCCATAAATTTGGCAAAAGCTTTGTTTACAATGGCTTGTGGTTGTTTTGGAAAGCAAGAGACGAAAAACACCCGCGAGTTTGCGGCACTGCATCAAAGTTAATGCACTGTTTTGGTGCTGGCGCGCATTGGTGGTGCGTCATTGGCGAGCATGCTGTGTCGGGTCGCGTGCCGGGGCGCGTGTAGGTATCAGGGAGTCGCCAATGCGCCGGGCGCCAATGGGCAAGGGCCACGAAGCATGCGTTGGGCGCCCGGCTTGCGTATCCTGTCGGCAACGGAGTTCCCATCGACGTTTCAAGGAGAGCCATCATGGTCAGTCAGGATCGCATCAGCCGTTTGGCACAGCAGATCGGCGAGCGCTTGCAGGGCGCCTCCCAGGCCCCGGAAGACATCCAGAAGGGGGTCCAGCAGGTGGTGCGTGGCGCCTTCGATCGTCTCGAACTGGTGTCACGCGAGGATTTCGACATCCTCATGGACGTATTGCAGCGCACCCGCTCCCGGGTCGAGGCGCTGGAAAAGCAGGTAGCGGCGCTGGAGAGCCTGGTCGAGGAACGTGCAGCGCCCGCTGGCGAAGCGACCGCGGCGCCTGCCGTGGCCGAGGAAGCCGCCGAGGTACCGGTGCCGCCGGTGCCGGAACAGGGCAAGCAGGACGAGGCGTCGAGCGGTTCAGCCGACAAGCCCTCCGCCTGAGGCTTCGGACGCAGAGCGTCACAAGATATGCCGGCCCGCCCTGGCGGGGGGCTGGCATGGGGCGCCGGTGAGGTGGGCGTGCTCTACTGGTCATGAGCCTTCCGTCAGGCAGGGAGCCCATGACGCTTGCCATCATTGCCACCCGTGCGGGACTGGGGCTGGACGCCCCCGAGGTGCAGGTCGAGGTACACCTGGCCAACGGCCTGCCGGGCATGACCCTGGTCGGCCTGCCCGAGACCGCAGTGCGCGAAAGCCGCGAACGGGTGCGCAGCGCCCTCGCCACCTGCGGCCTCGACTACCCGCTACGCCGCATTACCCTGAATCTTGCTCCCGCCGATCTGCCCAAGGAGGGTGGACGCTTCGATTTGCCCATCGCGTTGGGTCTGCTGGTGGCTTCCGGCCAGTTGCCCGCCGCCGCACTGGAGGGTGTCGAGTGTGCCGGCGAACTGGCCCTCGATGGCCGGTTGCGGCCGGTAGCCGGCATGCTGCCCTTCGCCATGGCCACCCGTCAGGCTGGGCGGCGCCTGATCCTGCCCGAGGCCAACGCCGATGAGGCGGCCCTGGTCAATGGACTGGAGGTGCTGCCGGCGGCGCACCTGCTCGACGTCGTCGCCCACCTGGTCGGGCGCATTCCCCTCGTTGCTCACCTACCCGTCGCACCGCCGCAAGACGGGCCTGCGGCGCTGGATCTGTGCGATGTGCGTGGCCAGTATCAGGCCCGGCGAGCGCTGGAGGTGGCGGCGGCGGGTGGGCACAACCTGCTGTTTGCCGGGCCGCCCGGCACCGGCAAGACGTTGCTGGCCAGCCGACTGCCCGGGCTCTTGCCGCCGCTTGGCGATGACGAGGCGCTGGAGGTAGCGGCGATTCGCTCGGTGTGCGCGCTTCCCCTGTCCGATGGCTTTGGCCGTCGTCCGTTTCGCTCGCCTCACCACACCGCCAGCGCGGTCTCGCTGGTCGGTGGCGGCTCGCGTCCGCGGCCCGGCGAGATCTCGCTGGCCCATCGCGGCGTGCTGTTTCTCGACGAGCTGCCGGAGTTCAGTCGCCAGGTGCTGGAGGTGTTGCGCGAGCCGCTGGAAAGCGGCGAGATCCATATCGCCAGGGCCAGCCACGAGCGACGATTTCCTGCTCGTTTTCAACTCGTTGCCGCAATGAATCCTTGCCCCTGCGGCCATCTGGGGGATCCGCGTCAGGACTGTGTATGCACCGCGTCCCAGATCCAGCGCTATCAGGCGCGCCTGTCCGGCCCCCTGCTCGATCGCATCGACCTGCAGGTGGAGGTGCCGGCGCTGCCGGTGGAACAGTTGACGTCGCATCAGCCGGGGGAAAGCACCGAGATGGTGCGCCGACGCGTGATGGCGGCGCGTCAGCGTCAGCAGCAGAGGGGAGTGCTCAACGCCCAGCTCGCCGGGGCCGCGCTGGAGCGAGCCTGCGCCCTGGAGGTGGCCGAGCGCACCTGGCTGGCGCAGTCGCTTGAGCGCCTGCGGCTGTCCGCCCGGGCCTACCACCGGGTACTGCGGGTGGCGCTGACCCTGGCCGACCTGGCCGGGCGCGAGCGTCCGTGCCGTGACGACCTGATCGAGGCCATCGGCTATCGACAGCTGGATCGGCTGTTGCGCAAGGGCTGACGGGCGCCGCACGGTCGCTCCATGCACCCGTTATCGCCAGGCATAGCGCCTGCCCGGGTCCAGGCTTCGCCCGAGAAGTTGACGAGCGCAGGCACTTTTCAGCAAGCCCTAGAGCGCGTCGGCGTCGAAGGCGCCGCTGATGACCGTGGACCACAGCGCGGCACCGTCGCCGGGGCGGCGCAGGCGGAGTTCGAAGCGGTAGGGCAGAAGCTCCCGGTCAGACAGCGTCAGGCGTGGGCCATCGGCGATCAGTCGGCTGTCGACCAGCCATTGATTGGTATCGGCGGCGGGGGTATCACCGGGCTGCCAGTCCAGCACCTGGGGGCCGTCGTCGATCGCCAGCAGGCCACGGGTCAGGCTCTCCTGGACGCGGCCGACGCCAAGCTCCAGCCTTTCGTCGACCTTGGGCGGGGACAGCAGCAGCACCTGATCGGCCAGGGTTTCCCCTGCCAGGGCCGGCGCCTCGGCGACCCGCTCGGCCGCCTGTTGGCCAAGGCCCAGCAGCGCCTGGCGCAGCGTCTCGGGGCGCTCGGGGGCGCTGGCACAGCCGGCCAGCCAGACCAGCAGCACCAGCGCCAGCCAGGGCAGCAAGGAGGAGTGGCTGCCGGCGCGGTGTACCGTCTGTCGGGTCAAGCGTCTGGGCATTGAGATGACATCCTTTTCGGTAGAGGCCCTTCACTGAGCTGTTGTTCCAGAAATTGGCGCACTTCGGCGAAAAGGTCCAGGCGGATGGCCTCGGCCTCGTTGACCAGATGGTGGCGGGCTTGCGGGTGACAGCAGATGTGCGCGCCGGGAAACTTCTTGCCGAGTACCGCCAGATTCCAGGGCCCGTCCACCGTCAGGTCCTTCTCGCCTTGCAGGATCAGGGTCGGTAGCTGGCACGGGGGCAGCTGCATCAGGCGGGGCATCCAGCGGCGCATGGCGCTGACCCAGCCGGTGGGCAGGCGCACGGGCTGGAGCGGGTCCTGTTCGCGCAGAAAGGTGGCGAAGTCGTCATCATTGGTGTTCGCCCGAAACTTGCGCGGCACGCTGGAGACAAAGGGGCTGACCAGGCGATGGACCCAGGCTGCTCGGGTCCAGCCCCAGGGTCTGACCAGGGGCGCCAGCAACACCAGCGCCGACCAGTGGCCGTCATCGCCCCGGCTCAGGGCATCGGTGGCCAGGATGGCGCCGCCGGTGCTCTGACCGACGCCGACCCAAGGTCCCTGGGCCAGGCCGGCTTCGCTCAGGTGCTGCTGCAGCGTACGCAGGCAGTCGCCGTAGTCGGCAAAGTCGTCGATGTCGGCACGATCCCCACTGGACAGCCCGTGTCCCGGCAGATCCCACAGCACCACCGTGAGCTCGAGTTCCAGCAGCAGCTCGAGCAGGTGGCGGTACAGGCCCAGGTGGTCGTAGTAGCCGTGAACCACCACCGCGGTGCCCCGAGGGCGGGGCGGGCGCCATACCTGAGTCCACAGGCGGAAGCGTGGCGTCTCGATATTACCCGCGTGCAGCGTTACCCCTTCGGTGAGCAGGACATCGAGCCGATAGTGCGCCAGATAGCGTTCAAGGGTCGTTGCCATGGCCGGGGCGGCTGTCGCCACCAAGCCTTCGCCTTGTCTTGCCACCGGGGTCAGCCGTTCGATGGTCTCAAGGGGCGTGTAGTCGGTCATAGCGTCCTCCGCTGGGAAGGGGCGGTGGCGTGCGTTGCTCGGCACTCGGTTGTGCTGGGACGGCCAGATGGCGTGGAGGGTAGCGTCATCACCCTGCGCCTGGTTGCACCCTGACCGATCGTTGGCCACCTGCTTCTTCTGACACCGTCCGGAGGCCGTCGTTGCTCACCTGTGCCATGGAGGTATGGCCTTCGGCGTCAGATGAGGGAGTCGCCAGCACACGTCAACACCTTCCTGTCTGGGCTTCCTTGCCTGTTCCATGCTAGCGACCCAGCGAGTTCGGCACCACTGTTTCCCAATCGACAAGGCCCTCGACAGCTCATCATTTGGTCTAGCCTTGAGCGGTAGAGCGGGGTTTTCGGTTTACAAATGGAATGATTTTCCACAAAATAATTCTGGAGCAGTCACCTTTTCCCCTGTCCGGCTGGAAGGTGCCAGGGGGGCACCCAAGGCCCAACGAGGAGCTAGACCCAATGACGCAACGCATTTCTCGCCATCGCCTGCAGGTGGCCGCCGAGCTGGACCAGTTCATCACCGAACAGGCGCTGCCTGGCACGGGGATCGATGCCGATGCCTTCTGGAAGGGCGTCGATGCCATCTTCCACGACCTGACGCCGACCAACCAGGCCCTGCTGGCCGAGCGCGACGCGCTGCAGCAGAAACTCTCGGCCTGGCACAGTGAGCACCCGGGGCCGGTCAACGACATGGCCGCTTACCAGGCCTTCCTCAAGGAAATCGGCTATCTGGTCGATCCGCCGGCCAAGGTCGAGGTGACCACCGAAAACGTGGATCGCGAGATCGCTTCCCAGGCGGGCCCCCAGCTGGTGGTGCCGGTGAACAACGCACGCTACTCGCTGAACGCCGCCAACGCGCGTTGGGGTAGCCTCTACGACGCTCTGTACGGTACCGACGTGATCAGCGAAGAGGATGGCTGCGAGAAGGGCTCGAGCTTCAACCCCAAGCGCGGCGAGAAGGTCGTGGCCTACGCCCGCAATGTGCTGGACCAGGCGGCACCGCTGGCGACCGGCTCCCACCGTGACGCGGTCAAGTACTTCCTGCGCGATGGCCACCTGGTGGTGTCTCTGGACGGCGGCCGCGAGACCGGCCTGAAGGATCCGGGCAAGCTGGTGGGCTACCAGGGCGACGCCTCCGCGCCGAGTGCCGTGCTGCTGTCCCACCATGGCCTGCATCTGGAAATCCAGGTCGATGACAGCCACCCCATCGGCAAGACCGACCCGGCCCACGTCAAGGACGTGGTGGTGGAAGCCGCGCTGACCTCCATCATGGACTGCGAAGACTCCGTGGCGGCGGTGGATGCCGAGGACAAGGTGGGCGTCTACGCCAGCTGGCTGGGCCTGATGAAGGGTGACCTCACCGCCGAGGTGGCCAAGGGCGGCAGTTCCTTCACCCGTCGCCTGAATCCGGATCGTGACTACGTCACGCCGGATGGTTCCGAGTTGACCCTGCCGGGACGCTCGTTGCTGTTCGTGCGCAACGTGGGTCACCTGATGACCAACCCGGCGGTGCTCGACGCCGACGGCAACGAAATGCCCGAGGGCATTCTCGACGCCATCATGACGTCGCTGATCGCCCTGCATGACCTCAACAAGGGTGACGATCAGCCGCGTAACTCTCGCACCGGCTCCGTCTATATCGTCAAGCCGAAGATGCACGGTCCCAAGGAAGTGGCCTTCGCCAACACCCTGTTCGGGCGTGTCGAAGACCTGCTGGGCATGGCCCGCAATACCCTCAAGATGGGCATCATGGACGAGGAGCGCCGCACCTCGGTCAACCTCAAGGCCTGCATCAACGAGGCCACCAGCCGGGTGGTGTTCATCAACACCGGCTTCCTCGATCGCACCGGTGACGAGATGCACACCGCCATGGAGGCGGGCCCCATGCTGCGCAAGGGCGACATGAAGGGTGCCGACTGGATTCAGGCCTACGAGCGCAGCAACGTGCTGGTCGGACTGGCCTGTGGCCTGCGCGGACGCGCCCAGATCGGCAAGGGCATGTGGGCCATGCCGGACCTGATGGCGGCGATGATCGAGCAGAAGATCGGCCACCCCAAGTCGGGCGCCAACACCGCCTGGGTGCCGTCTCCCACCGCTGCAGCGCTGCATGCCCTGCACTACCACCAGATCGACGTGGCCCAGGTCCAGCGCGAACTCGAGGAGCTGGACGAAAGCGAGCAGCGCGATGATCTGCTCAAGGCGCTGCTGACCGTGCCGGTGGTCGCCTCCGCCGACTGGAGCGACGACGAGATCCAGCAGGAGCTCGACAACAACTGTCAGGGCATCCTCGGCTACGTGGTGCGCTGGGTCGAGCAGGGCGTCGGCGCCTCCAAGGTGCCTGACATCCACGACGTGGGCCTGATGGAAGACCGCGCTACCCTGCGGATCTCCAGCCAGCACATTGCCAACTGGCTGTACCACGGCGTAGTCGACGCGGCGCGTGTGGAAGAGACGCTCAAGCGCATGGCCAAGGTGGTGGACGGTCAGAACGAAGGCGACCCGGCCTACACCCCGATGAGCCCTGACTTCGACAAGTCCACCGCCTTCCAGGCGGCCAGCGACCTGATCTTCAAGGGGCGTGAGCAGCCGGCCGGCTACACTGAGCCGCTGCTGCACCACTGGCGTCAGGTCCACAAGGCGAAGTAACACACTCGGGACGCCACCGAGTACGCCAAGCAAACGCCGCGATCCAGGCGGCGTTTCCCTGGACACACCCCCGGGACTCCCCGGGGGTGTGTCGTTGTGTCGAGGGGAAAGCCCACAGCAGCGAGGGCGTTGAGGCGTCGTATCCGGGCTTGAGTTATGGTGAAGCTATCACGAGCCGGATTGCCTTCAGGGAGAGAACCATGACCGTGATGACCGCCGCCGCCATCGAGGATTTTCTGGACGACGTCTTTCCCCAGCGCATGGGCACCATCGAAGCCGTCTCGGAGATGCGGGCCACCATGAGCCTGGCCATCGAGGATGAACACTTGCGGCCCGGCGCCAGCGTCTCCGGCCCGACCATGATGGGACTGGCGGACGTCTGCCTGTACGTGGCCATCCTGGCCCAGATCGGGCCGGAGCCCATGGCGGTCACCAGCAACCTCAACTGCCACTTTCTACGGCGCGCCCGGGGTGATCGCGATCTGATCGCCAACGCCCGCTTGATCAAGCTGGGACGCCGCCTGGCGGTGGGTGAGGTGGAGCTGTTCTCCGACGGAGACGAAGCGCCGGTGGCGCACGTGACGGCGACCTACGTACTGCCCGATAACGACTGAGAGGCTATCTCACACGCGGGCTCGCCATAGTCCCCAGGCTAGCGCCAGCCAGCCAAGCAGCAACAGCACGCCGCCGAGCGGTGTGATCAGCCCCAGTGGGCCGAGCCCGACGCCGTAGAGCCCGGCCAGGGCCATGGCGTACAGCGAACCCGAGAACAGCAGGATACCTGCCGACCACAGCCTCAGTGCCGTCAGCTGGGCGGCCAGCGGCTGCTGGGCCCGCCAGGCCAGCAGCGCCAGGCCTGCCAGGGTGTGCCAGGCCTGGTAGCGTACCCCGGTGGTAAAGGCGGCGGTCAGACGCTCAGGCAGGCGTCCGTCGAGGCCATGGGCGGCGAAGGCGCCGAGCGCCACCACCATGGCGCCGGACAGGGCGAGGGTGATCCACCAGTGACGATCCGGCATCGAGGCTCCTTGACGACGAGAGAGAGGAATCTGCCCTCAACCGTACCCCGCGGCGGCCCGAGCCGCTACAATGTTGCCCCCGCGACATCTTGATAATGAGGTGGCCATGCAGATTCAGCTAAATGGTGAGCCCCACGCCCTCGACCGTGAGCAGACCGTGGCGGAGTTGATCGACGCCCTGGGTCTGGGCGGGCGCCGCATCGCCGTCGAGCTCAACGAGGACATCCTGCCGCGCAGCCAGCACGGCGAGACCCGCCTGGCGGATGGCGATCGCATCGAGATCGTCCATGCCATCGGCGGCGGCTGAGGCGAACCACCCGCCAGTAGATACCGACGACTTTAGAGGTGCCGCTCGATGGCGGCCTGGTTCCGTTTCGTGAGAAGGACTTGAGCATGACCGACATCTTTCAGGACAGCCCGCTGCGGGTCGCCGACCACGCCTTTTCCTCGCGTCTCTTGGTGGGCACCGGCAAGTACAAGGACTTCGACGAGACCGGCGAGGCGATCGCCGCCAGTGGCGCCGATGTCGTGACCTTCGCGGTGCGTCGCACCAACCTGGGTCAGGAGGCCGGTGAGCCCAACCTGCTCGACGTGGTGCCGCCGGAGCGCTATACCCTGCTGCCCAATACCGCCGGTTGCTACAACGCCAAGGATGCCGTGCGCACCTGTCGGCTGGCGCGGGAACTGCTCGACGGCCACAAGCTGGTCAAGCTCGAGGTGCTGGGGGACGACAACACCCTCTATCCCAATGTGGTGGAGACCCTCAAGGCCGCCGAGACGCTGGTCGCCGATGGCTTCGACGTGATGGTCTACACCAGTGATGACCCCATCGTCGCCAGGGAACTCGAGGCCATCGGCTGCTGCGCGGTGATGCCGCTGGGCTCGCTGATCGGCTCCGGCCACGGCATCCAGAATCCGCACAATGTGCGCCTGATCATCGAGCAGGCCAAGGTCCCGGTGCTGATCGATGCCGGGATCGGCACCGCCTCCGAGGCAGCCCTGGCCATGGAGCTCGGTTGTGACGGCGTGCTGATGAACTCCGCCATCGCCCACGCGCGCCAGCCGGTGCTGATGGCCGAGGCCATGAAGCATGCCGTGCAGGCGGGACGCCAGGCGTTTCTCGCCGGTCGCATGCCGCGTCGCGGCGCCGAGGCGTCATCGCCGTTCGCCGGCCGCATCAACGCCTGAAGCCCGCAGGAGCGGCAAGGCCCAGCCTGCCGCTCCTGCTCAGCTTCCTCGCCCTGACACTTTCACCACGCCCCCAGACATCATCATGACCGACCAAGATCGCCCCGACGAGGGCAAGACCACCGGCCCGGAAGGACCGGACGCACCGCTGCATCGCCGTGGTATCAAGAGCTATGTGCTGCGGGCCGGGCGCATGACCCAGGCGCAGACCCGTGGGCTCGAGGAAGTCTGGCCGCGGCTGGGACTGACCCTCGCCCAGGGGCGCCAGGACCTCGATGCGCTGTTCGGCCGCCAGGCGCCCAGGGTGGTCGAGATCGGCTTCGGCATGGGAGCCTCGCTGATCGAGCAGGCCGAGACCCACCCGGACACCGACTTCATCGGGATCGAGGTACACGCCCCGGGCGTCGGCAAGTTGCTCGACGAAGCCGACAAGCGTGGGCTGACCAACCTGCGGGTCTACCGCGAGGATGCCCTGGCGGTGCTGGAGCAGTGCCTGCCCGAGGGCAGCCTGACCACCCTGCAGCTGTTCTTCCCCGACCCCTGGCCGAAGAAGAAGCATCACAAGCGGCGCATCGTCCAGCCGGCGTTCGTCGAGCTGGTGCGGACTCGCCTGGCCAGCGGTGGAACCCTGCACATGGCCACCGACTGGGAAGCCTACGCCGAATGGATGGCCGAGGTGATGGAGGCAGCCCCGGGCTACCTCAATACCGCGACCCCGGAGACGGCGCCCTATGTGCCGCGTCCCGACTTTCGTCCGCTGACCAAGTTCGAGGCGCGGGGCGAACGGCTCGGTCACGGTGTCTGGGACCTGATCTTCCGCCGCGTCGACTGACGCCGGCATCGGCGGCGCGGCCCTGGCCGCGTCGCCCGGCCGCCAGCGCCCACAGGGCGCCACCCAGCGACAGCACCAGTCCCGCCAGGCCCAGCCCATCCGGGCGCTCGCCGAACAGCGAAAGCGTCATCAACAGCGTCACCGCCGGGGTCAGCGCGATCAGCGCCGAGGTCGGGGTCACCCCGAAGCGCCCCAGACACGCCACGAAGAAGCCGTAGCCACCGAAGGTGGCCAGCACCACCAGCCAGCCAATGGTCAGCCAGGCGTCCAGCGTCGCCGGAGGTAGCGCCGGCAGGCCTGGTTCGAGCATCACCGCCGCCAGCATGAACACCAGCGTTGCCGCGCTCAGCTGCAGCGCCAGGCGGGTGATCAGTGACAGCGACACCACACCGCCATTCTCCTCGCCGGGCCTGGCGGTCGCCGGCGGCGTCAGGATGCTGCCGATCGATACCGCGGCGACCGCGACCAGCGGCAGCAGGTAGGCCCACCAGGGGGCGCCGCCGACGCTGCGCATGTCGCCAGCGATCATCGCCATGGCGCCGAGCGTCGCTACCCCCATGCCCCACCATTGTGCGCTGTCGCTGCGCTCCTTGAGCAGGTGCCGTGCCAGTAGCGCCGCCGCCAGCGGCTGCAGCGCGCCGATCAGCGCCGCCACCGAGGCGCTCACACCTTCGGCCACCGCCACCAGCATCGTCAGCAGGTAGACGCCCACGGTCAAACCACCGGTGAGCAACTCGTGGCCTGCCTGGCGCCAGCTCGGGCGATGCCCCGGATGGCCCAGACGACAGACCACCAGCATCCAGGCCAGCAGGGTTGCCAGGGCAAAGCGCCAGGCATAGAGCCCCATCACCGGCACGTCCAGGTCCACCGCCATGCGACTGCCGACGAAACCGCTGCTCCAGCAGACCACGAAGCCCGTGGCGACCATCAGGGCACCCGAGTGCTTGCCCAGCTGCCGGGGAAGCTGGTGGAGCAGGGGGATCAGGCGGGGTAGCAGCGTCTGCATGGGGCCTCCTTGAGCACGGGTGGATGACGGCAGCGCTGGATAGATGAAGCGCTGGATGAGCAGTCTGCCGTGGTGCTAGCCTTTCGAGTAGCGAAACGTTTTTCACGCTGACTTCAATAATGTTGAAGTCTTCGGGTAGGGTGGTCTGGCGCCATAGGGGGAGCAACGATGACCGAGAACACGGGAGCGGCGCTGGATCTGGAGGCGCTGCGCAGCTTTGTGACGGTGGCCCAGCAGGGCAGTCTGGCGGCGGCGGCGGAGTTGCGACACCGAACCGTCAGTGCCTTGAGCATGCAGATCAAGCGCCTCGAGCAGCGTCTCGATGCGCGCCTGCTGATCCGTGGGCCGCGCGGAGTGTCGCCGTCGCCGGCCGGCGAGGCCTTGCTGCAGGAGGCGCGTGAGCTGCTGCGCCAGCACGACGGCCTGGTGGCGCGACTGACCGGACAGGGACTCAGCGGGCGGGTGCGCTTCGGCATGCCGGAGGGCTACGCCCCGCATCTGGTCGAGCAGGTGCTGCCTGACTTTCTGGCCAGCCACCCCAATGTGCTGCTCGAGGCGGTCACGGCGCCCAGCGGAGAGCTGGCCCGGCGCCTGGAGCGCGGTGAGCTGTCGCTGGCGGTGGCGCTGGACCGTCCGCATCAGCTGACCAATGGCGAAACGCTGTGGCAGACCTCGCCGGTGTGGGCGGCGTCCCGTGAGTTTCGCGTCGCCGACGAGGCGCCGTTACCGCTGGCGCTCCATCCGCTGGACTGCCCATTCCGCTCTCTCGGGGTCGAGGCCCTGGAGAGTCAGGGGCGCGACTGGTACGCGGTCTTCACCAGTACCAGCATCCATGCGGTGGAAAAGGCCGTGGAAGTCGGCCTGGCCGTGAGCATCCTCGATCGACAACGGCTGACGCCGCGCATGCGCGTGCTGGATGAGGCCGAGGGCCTGCCCCACCTGGGTACCAGTGACGCCTGCCTGTACTTCAGCCGGCGCATCGCCGCCGCCTCATGGCCGGCGGTGGAAGCCCTGGCTGGGCTCTTGCGCCAGCGTCTGAGCGGTGCAGGCCCCTGGGCTGCGAATAGCCGCGAGGCCAGGCCGCTGGCACTGGGGTGAGATGAACGAGAGCGGTGAGACGCAGGGAGCGGTGCGACGAACAGGAGCCAACGCCTTGGGGCAAGGTTGACCAGAAGCCTCGATGGCCAGAAAAAAGAAAACCGCTCCCGGGGGAGCGGTGAAAGGACCGTGACTAGCAATGAGGAGGAGAAACCAGATAGCGACTGGCAATGTCTGGTATCTGGCGCCGGCGACTCATCAACGCCGACAACCTCAGCGTAAATCATTCTCATTTTCTTCGTCAAGCGTAACGAGAATATTTTTTATTAAGGCAGTGTGTCCGCTCACACTCGCTGGCTTTCTGCCAAGGGAGACGCATGCGAGGGGCGGCGCCAAGACAGCAGGCGAAACCGGGCAGAGGCTCGGGATGGCGGAATCAAGCGGTGGTAGGACGTCTTGAGCAACGAGGCGAAGGAGCGCTGGCCGCGGGACTGAACCAAGCGGCCATGAAAAAGCCGCTTCCAGAGGGAAGCGGCGCAAGGACCGTGACTAGCAATGAGGAGGAGAAACCAGATAGCGACTGGCAATGTCTGGTATCTGGCGCCGGCGACTCATCAACGCCGACAACCTCAGCGTAAATCATTCTCATTTGTTTCGTCAACACAAACGAGAATCTTTTTTAATAAAGCCTCGCCTGGCCCCTCAGGTCAGCTGCATCCACAGCGGCAGGCTGATCATCGCCGCCAGGGTCTGGGCGGTGATCAGTCCGGCCATCAGCTCAGCGTCACCGCCCAGCTGGCGTGCCAGAATATAGGCGGAGGTGGCGGTGGGCAGGGCGGCGTACAGCAGCGCCACATCCTGGCTGACAGGGTCGAGGCCCAGCAACCACGCCAGCACCAGCACCAGCGCCGGCATCAGCACCAGCTTGACCAGGCTCGAGACCCACAGGCCAAGATCGCGCCTCAGCAGGGCCTGGGGTCGCAGTGCCACCCCTACGGCCACCAGCCCCAGCGGCAGCGCCGCGCGTCCCAGCAGCTCCAGGGTTCCCGCCGACCAGCCCGGCAGGCCGATACCCGAGAGATTGAGCCCGATGCCGATCAGGCAGGCGAGGATCAGCGGGTTCTGGGCCAGGGCGAGCAGTGAGCGCCATAGACCCGAGCGACCTAGGGTGCCCGCGGCGATAAAGGTCAGCACGCACAGCACATTGACCGTGGGAATCATCAGCGCCAGGGCCACCGCTGCCACCGTGGCGCCCTGGGGACCGTGCAGCGCAGCGGCGCCGGCGACGCCGACATAGGTGTTGAAGCGCACCGCGCCCTGGAAGACAGAGGTAAAGGCGGCGGCGTCGAGATTCAGGCGGGGCTTGAGCCACCACAGCAGAGCGGAGAGCACCAGCATGGTGCCCAGCAGCACCAGGGCGAGCCTGGCCACCGGTACCTGGCTGATGTCCGCCCTGGCCAGGGTCGCCACCAGCATGGCGGGAAACAGCAGAAAGTAGATCAGGCGCTCCATGCGCGCCCAGAAGTCCCCGCCTGGGATGCGTCCGACACCCAGCACGGCGCCAAGCAGGATAAGCAGAAAAAGCGGGCCCAGGGCCGCAGTGATGGAGGCCATGTACGTTCCTTGTCCGGGCGAGGCCGGTGGCAGAATAGTGCGCCGTCGAGCGTGAGTAAGCGCGCGTTGACGGCTGCGACATTGTCGCGCAGGGGGCGTCGGAGTTTTGCTGATAAGCTTACCCTACGCCCATTCCCTTTGGAGGCAGCCCTCCGACATGCATTCGCGCCAGTCCCCAGCCTCGCGCGGCGCCCGTCGTCCTCGGCTTCGCCTGCTGATCACGGTGACCGTGGTCACCTTGCTGATCGCCCTATGGTACCTGCTGCGCTACGAGCTTGGCGATCACCAGGAGACGACCTGGTATCCGGCCGCGCCCGGCTGCGATCTGCACCAGGGGCCCTGCGGCGTCGGCCTCGAGGAGGATGAGCGGCTGACCCTGGCGATCCCGGTGGAGGGTGACATTCGCCCGCTGGAGTCGTTGCCCCTCGAAGTGCGCGTCGACGGCGTGGAAGCGCAGAACGTACGGGTGGTGTTCGAAGGGGTCGGCATGGACATGGGCGAGCATCGCTTCCACCTCGACGCCGTGCAAGGCGGCGAACCGGGCCGCTTTCAGGGGGTGGGACAGCTCGGCATCTGCACCCGTGAGCGCATGACCTGGCGTGCCCGGGTCAGCTTCGATGCGCCGCGTGGGCGTCTCGGAAGTACCTTCGATCTGGACGTGGAGCGAAGCCTGCCATGACTCGACGGCAACGACAGCAGCAACGACGACACGGCTTCGATCGACGGACCCTGGGGCTGGTCCTGGCGGCGGTGGTGATGCTGGCGGCGGCCCTGTTGTGGACCTTCAAGCCCTGGCAGCCCGCCGAGCAGGACGGGCTGGTCGCTGGTGAGATACGCCTGGCGTCGACCGTGGGCGACTTTGCGCTGAGTGATCTCGATGATGACCAGCTGGCGGTGATCTTCTTCGGCTACACCTGGTGTCCCGACGTCTGCCCCATGAGCCTGGCGGTGGTGCGCCAGGCGCGCCAGGCACTGCCCGAAGAGCAGCGTCGGCGGGTGGTGCCGTTGATGATTTCGGTGGACCCCGAGCGTGACACCCTGGAGCGGTTGTCGGAGTACCTTGAGGCCTTCGGCGACGACTTCATCGGCGCCACCGGTAGCCAGGCCGAGCTTGCCGATATCGGCGAGCGCTACGGCGTCGTCTGGCGCAAGGTCGAGACGCCGGAATCCGCCGTGGAGTATCTGGTGGATCACTCGGCCTCGCTCTATCTGGTGGACGCCAGCGGCGAAATCATCGAACGGGTATTGCACGCGCCGACCCCGGGGCCGCTTTCGGCGGCGCTGGATCGGGCGTTGAACTAACTTCCTGCAGTCTGTCGACCATTTGCCTCAGGGCGCTTCCTGCAGTCTGTCGACCATTTGCCTCAGGGCGCTTCCTGCAGTCTATCGACCATTTGCATCAGGGCGCTGACCTGACGGCCGTCCCGGCTGTCGTGCAAAGGGTCGCGCTGCCACGTGCTCTCGCTGAACCCCCACCAGTCCCAGCATCCCTTGGGATTGGCCAGGCTTGCCTCGGCCTGGGGGTAGAGCACCACCAGGTCGTTGCTCTTGGCGTAACGGTTCAGGCCGCTTGCCCGGGTGAATGGCGTCGCTGCGCCTTCATCGTCGTCCACGCCCATCTGGCAGCCATGCAGCGCCACCACCAGTGCGCAGTCGCCGCTTTCGCACTGCTTCGGCAGATAGACAAAGCCGGTGTCGGCGAGTCCCTTGGCGTCGAACTCGCTCTGGTCGAAGGCCAGCAGGCACTGGTCGTCGGCCTCGCCGGCAGGCGCCAGATCGTCCCACCACCAGCGCAGCGCCTCGCCGGCAAGGTCCAGGCCGCAGTCGAGCAGGAAAGGCGCACCGCCCTCTTCGCAGTCGGCCAGGCCCGCCTCGCCAGCGGCGTCCAGCGCCGGCCAGCCGTGCCCCGCGCCGTCCTGAAACACCGTCTTCAGTTGATCATCGTCGGCGAGCCAGTCACGCCATTGTCGAGCGGCGGCGTGTCCGACGTCGGGATCGATGGTGCCATCGTCCTCACCGTGCCAGAGATACACCTTGAGGTCGTCGAGCGATTCAGCGCTACCCGCGCGATCGAGCTCGCGGTAGTCCGCAAGGCGGCTGTCGATCGCCGCCAGGTCGGGGTCGCCAAGGCGAGTGAACATGCACTGACCCAGCGCCACTCCCAGCTCGCCCCGGGCACAGCCCCAGGGGCCGGCGGCGACCAGCCCGAGTGCATCGAAGCGCTCGGGCCAGGCCACCGCCAGCTGCGCGGCCATGTAGCCGCCGGACGAGACGCCGATGGTGGCCAGACGGTCCTTCGAGAGACCCAGCGCGGGCAGGGCGTCGGGGGAGTCGGCCGTGGCCTGAGGTGCCAGCACGAAAAACGCCAGCCCCGCGAGGAGGCTGGCGTTGGCACGACTAAGGTGAGTCATCGACTCAGCCTTCGTCGCTGGGGTTCACGTCAAGCAGCTCGACCTTGAAGATCAGGGTCTCGTTGGGGCCGATGGGGCCCTGGCCACGCGCGCCGTAGCCCAGCTCCGGCGGAATCACGACTTCCCAGGTGTCGCCCACGTTCATCATCTTCAGGGCTTCCTGCCAGCCCTCGATGACCTGGCCCACCTGGAAGGATACCGGCTCGCCGCGCTCGTAGGAGCTGTCGAACACGGTGCCGTCGATCAGCTTGCCTTCGTAGTTGACCTGCACGGTGTCGCCGGCCTCGGGGGAGGCGCCGTCACCTTCCTCGAGCTCCTTGTACTGCAGTCCGGAGTCGGTAGTGGTAACGCCGTCCTTGTCGGCGTTTTCGGCCATGTAGGCCTCGCCTTCCTGCTTGTTGGCGTCCGCCTGCTGGGCCATCTCTTCGGCACGTTGCTGCTGTTCTTCAGCGCGCTTGGCCATGGCCTCTTCCTGGAACTTGGTCAGGGCGGCGGCGATCTCCTCGTCGGTCATGTCGAGGCCGTCGTCGGCGAACACGTCCTTGATCGCCTCGCTGAAGGCATCCGTGTCGAGGTCTTCCACGTCTTGCTTGATGCTCTGGCCCAGGGTCACACCCAGGCTGTAGCTAAGCTTTTCCTGGTCGCTCTCGGGGGCGGAGAAGGCCATGGGAGCGGCGCCCAGCAGGGCGATCAGGGAGGCGGAAGTCAGCAGTGTCTTCATGGAAATCCTTGGCTGGCGCGTTGGCCGTAGTGTGAGTGTCGTTGTTGTGACTGTAACAGGGGCAAAAGGGTTCCGCACCCGCCGCGCGTTACCCCCTACGAGGCAGGCCCGGGCATGACCCGGGCCTGTGGTTGCGGCTGCGTCTGTGCTAGCCGTGATGAATGTGGCGCTAGACCACCAGGGTCGGACACTGCGCCGACCCCGACACCCGCTGGGCGACACTGCCCAGGATCAGGCTGGCGTCGCCGTTGGTGCCCTGGGCGCCGATCACGATCAGGTCGCACTCGCGCTTGCGGGCGAAGCGTACGATAGTGCGCGAGGGGCGGCCTCCCTTGACGAAGGCGCGCACCTTTTCCAGCGGTACCCCCAGTTCCACCGCGTGGTTCTTGGCATGCACGGCGATCTCCGAGGCGTACTCCTTGAGGGCATCGTCGGGCAGGTCCAGCTTGTCCGGGCGAACCATCGACAGGGAGGCCTCGAGCAGACTGTGGTGTTTGAACACGCACAGGATGTAGAGCTCGGCGCCGGTCAGGTACTGCAGCCCAACGGCCTTCTCCAGCGCCTTGAGGGCGCCCTTGGAGCCGTCCACCGCCACCAGGATTCGATTGAACATCGGTCTCTCCTCAAGCTTGGTCTCCGCGCATCCGATAGACGCCGCCTAGCGGAAGGCGACGTCGCGCAGGAACAACGCAATCTGCGGGAACATGATCAGCAGGGCCGCGGCCAGGATCAGCAGGAACACGAACGGAGGTGTGCCCTTGATCACGTCCAGATAGGGCCGCTTGAAGATCGCGATGGCGGTGAAGATGTCGCAGCCGAAGGGTGGCGTCGCCGAGCCGATGGCCACTTGCAGAGTGATCAGGATACCCACCAGCACCGGGTCGAGTCCGGTGGCCTCGATGGCCGGCGCGAAGATCGGCGTCAGCACCAGGATGACCACGATCGGGTCGACGAACATGCAGGCGACGAAGAAGGCGATGCAGATGGCGATCAGCACACCCGTGGGACCCGCTTCGTTGATCCCGGCCGCCTCGAGCATGGCCTGCGGAATCTGGGCGAAGGAGATGATCCACGAGAAGCCGTTGCCCACGGCGACCAGGATGAACACCACCGCGGTGATCAGGCCGGTGGACTTGGCGATGGCGTAGATGTCGTTCATCTTCAGCGATCGGAACACCACGAACTCCAGCAGCACCGCGTACAGCACGCAGGCCGCGGCGGCCTCGGTGGGGCTGAAGATGCCGCCGTAGATGCCGCCGACGATGATCACCGGGAAGCCCAGCGGCCACAGCGCCTGACGCACCGCGGAGAGACGCTCGCTCCAGGACGCCTTGGGCTCGGTGGGGACGTCGCGGATCACCGCGTAGAGCACGCAGTAGATGGAGAACATCAGCAGGATCAGCAGGCCTGGCCCGATGCCGGCGATGAACAGCTCGCCGATGGAGGTGCCCGAGATCACGCCATAGATGATCATGCCGATGCTGGGCGGGATCAGAAAGGCGATGTCACTCGAGTTGATGATCAACGCCAGGGTGAAGGAGTCGGAGTAGCCGGCCTTGAGCATGCGCGGGCGCAGCGGCGAGCCCACCGCTACCACGGTGGCCTGGGTCGAGCCGGACACGGCGCCGAACAGGGTGCAGGAGGCCGCGGTGGATACCGCCAGGCCGCCCTTCACGTGGCCGATGAAGGCCATGACCATGTTGATCAGGCGCTCTGCCGACTGGCCGCGGGTCATGATGTCGGCGGCGAGGATGAACATCGGCACGGCGATCAGCGAGGCCGGCCGGATGCCCGCCATCATCTGCTGGATCAGCGTGTCCATCTGGTCCAGGCCGTTGAACATCATGAAGAAACCGATGACCGCCGCGGTGATCAACGGGATCATCATGGGGAAGCCCAGCAACAGCAGGGCGATCATGGTGGTGACCATTATGGTTGTCATTGGGGCTGTCCTCCTGCTGCCGCCGTCGCGTCACTCATACTTCAGTCTCCGTATCCTTGTAGCCATCCAGCACGCCGGTCGACAGGTAGACGTCGCGGGAGGTCAGGTTCTTGATGGCGGTGAGCAGGTACTGGATACCGGTGATCAGAAAGCCCAGCGGTACCCACAGGTAGATCCAGAAGATCGGGATGCCAAGGGCGGGCAGAATGCGCCCCTTGTCATACAGGTCGACGATGTAGATCACCGAGTAGTACAGCAGGAAGAACATCACCAGAGAGGTAAACAGGGAAATGAAGATCATCAATGCCTTGCGGCCACCCACCGGCAGGGCATCGTAGATCGCCGACATGCGAATATGGCGCCCGTGGCGCGCCGCATAGCCGATACCGGCAAAGGTGATCATGATGATCAGAATGCGGTTGATCTCGCCGCTGAAGAAGATGCTCTCGCCGAGCACGAAGCGGCCAATGACGTTGGCGATGGTATTGGCCGCCATCAGCAGCACGCCCACGGCAAGAATGATGGCTTCCAGCTTGCTGATCCACGTATCGATGGTGCCCAGAAAACCAGGCAACCCCGAGTGGTAGTGCTGTTCGGATTCTTCTTCGGTCATGATGGGATCCTTGGTCGGGAATTCCGGGAGAAACGCACGTACCTGTATCGCAGCGTACGCCCTCTGGGTCGCGGTTCGCAGCCATCTGGTCAACGCTGGATGCACGCAGCGCGCCTGGCGTGGCGGCGACTGTCGGGTCGCTATTCAGGGCTCTGGAAACACAAAAGGGGCAGCCGGGTAGGGCTGCCCCTTTCGGGAGCGATGGCTCAGACGAGGATTACTCCTCGCCGGACTGAACCGCTTCCAGGTCAGCCTTGAACTGGTCGAGCAGTTCCTGACCGCCTTCACCGGTCATCTCGATGAACTTCTCCTCGACCTGCGGAGCGCGATCCTTGAAGGCCTGGATCTGTTCGTCGTCCAGGCGAGTCACGGTGACCTCGTCAGACGCTTCCTGGATCTTGCCGAGGGCTTCTTCGGCGAGGCCCTGGATGTGCTCGATGGTGGTGTCGTAGGCGGAGTCGGTGGCGTCCTGGACGAGTTGCTTGTCCTCGTCGGACAGGCCGTCATAGAAGTCCTGGTTGGCCATCATGGCGGTGGTGAACCAGCCGTGGCCGGTGAAGGTCAGGTTCGGGGAGACCTCGTACAGACCGCCGGACTCGATCCAGAAGATCGGGTTTTCCTGACCGTCGATGATGCCGGTCTGCAGACCGCCGTAGACCTCGCCCCAGGGCAGCGGCGTGGGGGTCGCGCCGAAGGCGTCGTAGGTCTCCGCCAGCAGCGGGTTGGTCATGGTGCGGATCTTCTTGTTGTCGAAGTCCTCCGGCGAGGTGATCGGCTCGTCGGCGGTGACCACCATTTCCCCTTCCGGGTACATCTGCATCAGCTTCAGCCCGTGCTCGGCGTAGAGCTCGGGGAACATCTCGTTGATCGCCTTGCTCTCGTCGAAGAACTTCAGCACGGTTTCTTCGTCGGTGGGCAGCAGGTAGGGAATGAAGAAGATCTGGGCTTCGGGAATCAGCGCGCCGGTGAAGCCGGGAGACTGGTTGACGAACTGCAGGATGCCGTTCTGGGTCTGCTCCATGATGTCGTCGGATTCGCCCAGTTCGCCGAAGCGGTAGACCTGGACGGAATGGTCGGAATTCTCCTCGACGTACTGCTTGAACGCCTGGGCAAAGACGTCCTGGACATCGCCCTCGTACTCTTCGTGGGCGTAGCGCCAGTTGTCGGCCATGGCGGTGGAGGAAAGACCCAGCATCAGGGCGCCGATGCTGGCGGTGGTCAGCAGCTGTGTTGCCTTCATTCTTGTGGTTCCTCTGCAGGTGTTGGAGCTATGGGCGGATCGCGCTCGCCTGTTGTATTGCTTCGTGTCTCGCTTCGGAATCTCGGACCTTGTGCTATTGGCGTGAACAAGATCGATCATGCAAAAAATGCAGGAATTCTCATGCAGTTAACGTCAGGCTAGCGCGCTGCCGGAAGAGGGTCAAGCTGGCTTTCCACGCTTCTTATGGCCATAAGTTGCGTTTTTTTCTGCCGTTGTTGGCTAGAAAGCAGCACATTTTCTAGACCTTGGAGTCTGGCGGGTATCGGCGAGAAAGCCAGTTCGTTCAGGCTAATTTTCATGAGCATCTGCAGGCATTGTTGCTCGGCTTCGAGCTCCGCCTGCTTGATCCGCGAGCGAACGCTCGCCACCTGCGAGTCGGCTTGCGCCTGGGGCTTCAGATCCCTGCGCAGTCGGCGCAGCGGTTGGGTGACCTCGCGCTGCCAGGCGGTGACCTGCGACGGCAGTGCACCAGCCTGGGCGCCCTGTTGATACAGCCAGCAACGCCACAGCAGTTCACACACGTCCCAGCCGTGCTCATCCTGCAGCGTCAGGCAGGCTTGCTCGACGCCTGGCCGGGCATAGATTGCCAGGGCGAAGTCCCATAGCGGTGACGCTGCCAGGCGAGGGCGCAGGCGGGCGGTGAATTCGGTAGAATCGGGGTCCAAGACGATATCCTTCTTTTATTAGAGAAGCTCGCGGGTGCCCGGCCCGGCGGGCTCATCCCGATGGAGCCGTGATGATTGCACTGCGCCAAGTAACCCTGCAACGCGGCGCCGAGCCGTTGTTCGAGGGTGCCGACCTGACCCTGCACGCCGGCCACAAGGCCGGTATCGTGGGCCCCAATGGCGCCGGCAAGTCCAGTCTGTTCGGCCTGATCCTCGGCGAGATCGGCGCCGACAAGGGCGCGGTCGAGATGAGTGGCGGCCAGCGCATTGCCCATATGGCGCAGGAAGTCGAGGCGCTGTCTCGCCCCATCATCGAGTACGTGCTCGACGGGGACGCGGAACTAAGGCGCACCGAGGCAGCCCTCGCCTCTGCCCAGGCCGACGGCGACCACCACCGCGAGGCCGAACTTCACGGCGCCATCGAGGCGCTGGACGGCTACAGCGCGCCAGCCCGCGCGGCCCAGTTGCTGGTCGGGCTGGGCTTCGCCCAGCACGATCTGGACAAGCCGCTGTCGGCGTTCTCCGGTGGTTGGCGCATGCGAGCCAACCTGGCGCGTACCCTGTTCATGCCCTCCGACGTGCTGCTGCTCGACGAGCCGACCAACCACCTGGATCTGGACGCGCTGCTGTGGCTAGAGCAGTGGCTGACGCGCTATCCCGGCACCCTGTTGCTGATCTCCCACGACCGCGACTTTCTCGATGCGGTGTGTGACCACATCGTGCACTTCGATCGTCGCAGCCTGGTGCTCTATCGGGGCAACTACACCACCTTCGAGCGGACCCGCGCCGAGAAGCTGGCGCTGCAGCAGGCCCAGGCCGAGAAGCAGCAGGCGCGTCGCGAGGAAATCGAGAAGTTTGTCGCCCGCTTTCGCTACAAGGCGACCAAGGCGCGCCAGGCCCAGAGCCGACTGAAGATGCTCGAGCGCATGGGCGACATCGCCCTGGCCCACGTCGATTCCCCCTTTCACTTTACCTTGCCGGCGGCGGACAAGACGTCTCATCCGCTGCTGGTGATCGATGATGCCAGCCTGGGCTATCGTCGTGAGGACGGCAGCGAGCGCACCCAGCTGTCCGACGTGAAGCTGACCCTGCTGCCGGGACAGCGCATCGGACTGCTCGGTCCCAATGGCGCGGGCAAGTCGACCCTGATCAAGTCGCTCACCGGCGATCTGCCGTTGCTCTCTGGCCGTCGGGTGCCCGGCGAGCACCTGGCGGTGGGCTACTTCGCCCAGCACCAGCTCGAAGGGCTCGATCTCAAGGCGACCCCCTTCACCCATGTTCAACGCCTGTCGCCCCAGGCCGCCGACAGCGATATCCGCAACTTCCTGGGTGGCTTCGGCTTTCCGGGAGACGACGTGTTTGCCCGGGTCGAGCTGTTCTCCGGCGGCGAGAAGGCACGCCTGGCGCTGGCCCTGATTGCCTGGCAGAAGCCCAACCTGCTGCTGCTCGACGAGCCGACCAACCACCTGGACCTGGAGATGCGCGAGGCGCTGACCGAGGCGTTGGCGTCGTTCGAAGGAACGGTGATCGTGGTATCCCACGACCGCCACCTGCTCAAGGCCACCGTGGACGAGTTCTGGAAGGTCGCCGACCATCGGGTCGAACCCTTCGATGGCGATCTGGAGGATTACCGGGCCTGGCTCAAGTCACGCCTGGAAAGCGACCGTCGCGCGGCCAGGGAAGACAAGGCCGACAGGGCCGAGGCTGGCCAGGCCGCCCCGCGGGAGGATCGCAAGGCCTCGCGCCGCGCCGCCGCCGAGCTGCGCGAGAAGCTCAGGCCCTTGAAGCGCGAGCGGGACAAGGCCGAAAAGGCCATGGAGAAGGTCCAGGCTGAACTCGGCGAGGTGGAAGCGCAGCTCGGCGACGCCGAGCTCTACACCGACGCGGCGCGCAAGCAGGAACTGACCGACTGTCTGGCGCGCCAGGGCGAGCTCAAGGCGCGCCTCGAGGAGCTGGAGGCCGACTGGCTCGCCGCCGAAGAGGCGCTCGAGGAAATGAACGAGGCGCTCTCGGGCTGAGCCACGCTCGGTTCGATAGCGCCTCGGGTCGCCGGGTCGCCCGATAGCCGGGGCGAGTGGGCGTGGCGAACGGCTATTGCGAGTCGCACCGGGATGAGGCGGGCACGCTTGCGGGAGCCGTGTCGCTGGCTTCCATGCGCGCGGCCAGCCGCTCGCGCTCGGCCTGCTCATCGGCCAGGCTCTTGTGAGGCAGCAGCAGATTGAGCAGCACGGCGGTGAGCGCCGCCACCACCACGGGTGATCCACCGATCGCCATCTCGATCGTGTCCGGCAGCGCGGCGATGGCCTGCGGCGCCGCGGCGAGCCCGAGGCCCAGCGCCAGCGCCAGGCTGGCGATGGTCATGTTGCGCCCGGACAGCTCGTCGCGGGTCAGCAGCTGGATACCGGTCATGGTGATCATGCCGAACACCGTGATGGTGGCGCCACCGAGCACCGGATAGGGAATGGTGGTCATCAGCGCGCCGAACTTCGGCATCAGTCCCGCCGCCAGCAGAAACAGCGCCGCCAGTGCCAGCACCGAACGACTGATGACCTTGGTCATGGCGACGATACCGACGTTCTGGCTGAACGACGCCGTCGGCAGTGCCGCGAACAGGGCACCGACCAGAGTGCACAGGCCGTTGCCCAGCAAGCCCCCGGACAGCTCCCGATGGCCCAGCTCGCGATTCATGCCACCGATGGTGGTAGCGGATAGATCACCGATGGTCTGCACCGAATTGACCACGCAGATGATCACCATGGACAGGATCGCCACCGGCGCGAATTCGAGCGTCACGGGGAGCGGGCGCGGCGCACTGAACCAGGCAGCCTGATGCACCGCAGTGAAGTCCACCATGCCCAGCGCGAGTGCCAGCGCGTAGCCCACCACGATGCCGCAGATGATCGCGGCGAGCTTGATGAAGCCCCGCCCGAACTGGGAAATCGCCAGCACCACGGCCAGAGTGACCAGCGCCACCAGCCACTGCCTGCCGCCACCGTAGTCGGCGCTCCCCTTGCCCCCGGCCATGTAGTGGATGGCGATGTCGTAGAGCGACAGGCCGATCACCAACACTACCACCCCCGCCACCACCGGCGGAAACAGATGACGCAGCGGGCGGATACCGAACCCGACCAGCAGCATCGCCATGCCGCCGATCAACTGGGCGCCGAGGATGCCGCCGAGGCCATACTGGGCGCCCACGGCGGTCAGGGTGGGCACGTAGGCAAAGCCGACACCGAAGATGGTCGGCAGGCGGGCACCGAAGCGCCAGACACCGAACAGCTGGATCAGCGTCGACAGCGCCGAGGCCACCAGCGAAATCTGGATCAGCAGCAGGGTTTCGGCGGTGGAGGCGCCGATGGCACCGGAGACGATGATCGGCACCGTGATGGTACCCATGATCATGGCGAGGATGTGTTGCAGCGACAGTGGCAGGGCACGGCTCAGTGGTGGCCGGCCGTGGAAGTCGAAGACCGAGACGCTGACGGGGTAGCGGGCGTTGCTCATGGATACGATCACCGGTTGTTTTTGTATACAGGTGATTGTGGTAAATGTTTCCATAAACATCAAGGCGAGACGGGATGAGACGAGACAGCCTGGTTTACCGCCCCGCCGACATCGCGTTGCGATCGGGCTTTTGAAGATCACAAAGGTGGCACGACGCCGCGTTCGCTGCCTATTGGCGCTCGGCGCCAGGAGGGGGCTCTCAGCTCTCCAGGAGAAAGGTCACCGGCCCGTCGTTGATCAATGCCACCTGCATATTGGCGCCGAACTCGCCGCTGGCCAACGGCGCATGGCGCTGGCGGGCCTGGTCGAGCAGGTAGTGAAACAGACGATCGCCTTCGGCCGGTGGCGCCGCGCTGGAGAAGCTGGGACGCAGCCCCTTGCGGGTATCCGCGGCCAGGGTGAACTGGGACACCAGCAAGAGGCCACCGCCGGCCTGCTGCACATTGAGATTCATCTTGTCCTGGTCGTCGGCGAACACGCGATAGTGCAGCAGCTTGTGCAGCAGGCGGTCGGCCGAGGCCTCGTCATCGCCTTTTTCCACCCCGACCAGGGCCAGCAGGCCGTGGTCGATGGCGCCGACGGTGCGATCTTCGACCTCGACACTGGCACGGCGGACACGTTGGATCAGGGCTTTCATGCAGGGCTTCCTCTGGCAACAGGTGGGGGATTGCACACAGCAGGGCCCGCTAGCCTAGCACGGGCCTGCCTGGCCAGGCGTCAGCGCCCCAGCAGAGCGTCGCGGAAGTCGCGGTCCAGGGGATCTTCACCGAGCCAGATGGCGAACATGGCGTTGGCAAGCGCCTTGTCGTTGGAGCGGTACAGCGGGGCACCATTGAGCGCCAGGATCAGGCTCTCGCCATCCCAGGTCAGCGAATAGCGGTCGCCCGGCGCGACCGAGCGATAGCTGTCGACCAGCGCGGTCAGCGGGCGGCGAATCGACGGAAAGTCCACGGCACCGACCTGCTCGCGCACGGCCTCGAGGGTGGTGCTGGCGAAGTCGTCGGCCTCGATGGCATGGAAGTAGTGCAGCACCAGCCGGCGCGGGACGTCGGACTCGGGAGCGGGGCGCGGGTACCCCGCGGCCTGGTAGTAGGCGCCGGCGTAGGCGTCCCACACCAGATAGGTGAAGAGCCCGTGGCCGATCATCTCGTAGCGCCGGCCATCGTCGATCTGGGTGGCAAAGCTAGCGCTCTTGACGCTGACCTGCTGCGTCGACGTCTGGGCGTTGGCCTCGGGGGGCGCGGCCATGGTCAGGGTCAGACAGGTGATCAGGCTGACCGCGGCAAGCAGCCGAACCAGCGGGTGCTGTCGGGGTTGTCGCGAAGGCATGATGAAACTCCCGTGACATGATGTTGTACACATCATGGCGCGAGATATGACTTATGTACAGTTTTTGTAGAGCGTTCTTCCCGTGACTACCAGGCGCGGCACAGCATGATGTCGCAACGGGGCTCCGCCAGAAGACGCTTGGTAATCTGACTGCGTCGGCCCGCCTGACTGCGGTTGCCCAGTGCCAGCAGATCGGGAGGCTGACGGCGCAGATGGGCGATCAACACGTCCAGGGGGTCGCCCTGTTCCAGCACCAGTTCCAGCTCCGGCACCCGATCGAATTCCGCCATCAGGTGGTCGATCTCCTGTTCGAGCTGCTGTCTAAGTCGGATGACCTCACGATCGCGCCACTGCGCGAAGTCAGTATCGGAGCCGAGTTCGCGCTCGCCCGGCACGTCCCAGGCGTGGAGCAACTCGAGGCGGGATTCCGGAAAGTGTCGCAGGGTCTCGCGCAGGGTGCGACGGCAGGTCAGGGAGAAATCCACCGGGACCAGGATGTCGTTCCACGGCTCTGCGGGGGGCTGGCTGACGGTCAGCACCGGACAGGGGGCGCTCAACAGCACCCGGGCCAGGGTGGTACCGCCGATCAGGTCAGGGTGTCCGCGCTTGCGATGGGTGCCGAGGATGATCATCTCGGCGTTGCGATCGTGGGCCTCACGGATGATCTCGGCGTAGGGGGCGCCGGTCACCGTCTGCACCAGCAGCGGCGGTTCGGCCAGTGCGTAGTCCTCGCGCAGGTCGGTGGCGATGGCGTGGATGTCATCTACTACCGCACCTTCCAGGTCGCGCAGCACCCGGTGGGGCAGATAGGGATCCAGCACGTGCAGTACGTCGAGACGGGCGCCCATCTCGTTGGCCAGGCGGATGGCGCGGCCGAAGGCGGAACGGTTTTCTGCCGACAGGTCACAGGCAAACAGCAGGGTGCGAGTCATGGCTCTGCCCTCACGACGCCAGTGGGTGAACCTTCAGCATGGGCGGACGTGCCGATTCGCGCAAGCGACGGTGTCGTCACTCCCTGTCAGTGCACGATAGCGCTGTCCTGCGCTCGGATCAGATCAGACTGGGCGTGGCGTGGCTTTCACGGCCAGCCATCGCCCGCCACTGCTCCTGCCGCTACCACCAGGCGTGGAAGTGATGCACCGGGCCGCGCCCCTGGCCCACCGACAGCCGCCGGCTGGCGTCGAGCGCCTGGTGCAGCCAGCGCTTGGCGTCGCCGATGGCGTCGATGACCTGCGCCTCGTCGGCGTCCTGTGGCAGATGGGCCAGCTTGGCGGCGATCGCCGAGGACAGGGCACAACCGGTACCATGCAGGTTCTGGGTATCGATGCGCGGCGCCGGCAGCCAGCGATCGCCACCGGGCGAGGCCAGCAGGTCGGGACAGCTGTCACCATCGAGATGGCCACCCTTGAGTAGCACATAGGGGGCGGACAGTTGCTTGAGCGCGGGCAGCATCGCCTCCATGGCATCGGCGCTGGTGGGCGGCTCGACCCCCAGCAGTACCGCCGCCTCGGGCAGGTTGGGGGTGATCACGTCGGCCAGCGGCACCAGCACATCGCGTACCGCACTGATCCCGGCCTCATCCACCAGGATGTCGCCGCTCTTGGCTACCATCACCGGATCGAGCACGATCCAGCGGGGACGCCTGGCCTCGAGCGCTTCTCGCAGGGTCTCGGCGACCTCGCGGCTGGCGACCATGCCGATCTTCACCGCGTCGATGCGCACGTCGTCGAGCAGGTGATCGAGCTGCACCCGGATGCTCTCTGCAGCCACCGGGTGCACCTCGCGTACCCCACAGGTATTCTGCGCGATCACCGCGGTGATGACGTTGGTGGCGTAGGTGCCCAGGGCCGACAGCGTCTTGAGGTCGCCCTGGAGGCCGGCGCCGCCAGAAGGGTCGGAGCCGGCGATGGTCAGCGTGTGAGGGATGGATACGGCGTGGGACATGAAAGACACCCGAAAGTCAGCAGAAGACACAGAATACAAGAGGCGGCGCTGAGAGAGCCAATGTCGAGCGCATCATGCTGAGTCTGTTTGTCATGGCGTTCGCCAGCGCCACCCTGCTGCCCGGAGGGTCCGAGCTATGGCTGGCCGGGCTGTGGTGCCGGGGCGAAGCGCCGCTGGCGCTGTGGCTGGTGGCCACCCTGGGCAATACCCTGGGCAGTCTGGTCAATGTCGCCCTGGGCCGCTACGCCACCCAGTATGTCGATCGTCGCTGGTTTCCCGCCTCCCGGGCGGGACTGGCACGAGCCCAGCGCTGGTATCGCAAGGGCGGAGAAGCGAGTCTGCTGCTGGCCTGGCTGCCGGTGGTGGGGGATCCGCTGACGGTGCTCGCGGGAATCGCCCGGCTGCCGTGGTGGCGTGCCACGCTGTGGATCGTCGTCAGCAAGGGCGGGCGCTACGCGGTGCTGCTGTGGTTTGCCGAACGCTATTTCAGCTGCGGCTGATCACTGCTCGAGAGCGAGCGCTTTGAGCAAGGCTCGAGAGTCGACACGATGTCCGCCCGTGCCCCGAAAACGGACAGGGGCCGCGCGAGGCGGCCCCTGGGTGCTTGTGTCGGCAATGCTCGACACCTTCTGGATGGGTTACTCCTGGCCGAAGTCGGTGCCGCCGTCCGGGTTGCGGGCGTTGTAGTAGGCCTGCTCGGAGATGGCGTGGTAGTTCACCACCTTGTCCTGGAAGTCGCGGTACGACTCGTAGATGCGACCGGCGATATCGCTGGAGTCAGCCAGTTCCTGCACCACCTCGGCGGAGATCTCCTGAGCCTGGGCGAGCACGTCGTCGGGCAGCTTGCGCAGCTGGACGTCGTGTTCGTTGATCAGGGTGGCCAGGGCATCGTTGTTGCGCGCGGTGTACTCGTCCAGCACGTCCTGGTTCACGTCGCGCACCGCGGTGCGCAGGATCGCCTGAAGGTCGGCGGGCAGCTCGGCCAGGGCCTCATCGTTGACGATGGCCTCGAACATCACCGTCGGCTCATGCCAGCCCGGGTAGTAGTAGTACTCGGCGGCCTGATGCAGGCCGAAGGCCAGGTCGTTGTACGGGCCGATCCACTCGGTGGCATCGATGGCGCCGGACTGCAGCGAGGTGAAGATCTCGCCGCCGGGCATGTTGACGATGGCCACGCCCATGCGATTCATGACCTCACCACCGAGGCCCGGCATGCGCATCTTGAGGCCGTCCAGGTCGTCGACCGAATTGATTTCCTGGTTGTACCAGCCGCCCATCTGTACGCCGGAGGCGCCGGCGGTCATGACCTCGACGCCGAAGTCATCGTAGAGCTCGTTCCACAGCTCCAGGCCGCCACCATAGTGCAGCCAGGCGTTCATTTCCTGGGCGTTCATGCCGAAGGGCACGGCGGCGAAGAACTGGGCGGCGGGCGCCTTGCCCTTCCAGTAGTAGGAGGCAGAGTGGCCCATCTGGGCGGTGCCTTCGGCGACGGCGTCGAAGACCTCGAAGCCCGGTACCAGCTGGCCGGCACCGAACACCTCGATCGTCAGGCGGCCGTCGGACATTTCCTCGACCAGCTTGGCCAGACGCTCGGGACCCTGGCCGACACCGGGGAAGTTCTTCGGCCAGGAGGTGACCAGCTTCCACTCGAAGGTGTCCTGGGCCTGGGCCTGGGCTCCGACCAGCAGTAGACCGGAGGCACCGGCGAGGGTAATGGCCTTGGCGATTGAGCTGCGTTGCATGTAAGTCCCCTTTGTATGGTATTGGCGTTGTCGGGACCTGCCGGCCAGGGTAGGGCCGGCGGGTAGTTGGCGTCTCGCGGGATGGCCCGAGACGCCGTGAAGCGGGCGATGGCTCGTCGGGCAACTATAGACGCCGGGGCCCCCCCCCGGCGTGGGCTGCCGTCCACGCATCGCCAACGCGCCGGATCAGAACGGCTCCGGCAGCCAGGTGGCGAGCTGCGGGCCAGCATCGAGAGTGAAAGGGCCCGGCGCTGAGGTTTTCGGCATCAGAACTGCTCCGGCAGCCAGGTGGCCAGTTCCGGGAAGAACGAAAGGGCCAGCAGCATGCCGAGCTGCAGCACGATGAATGGAATGACGCCTCGGTAGATCGCGGACGTCGGTACCGACTCCGGGGCCACCCCGCGCAGGTAGAACAGGGCGAAGCCGAAGGGAGGTGTCAGGAAGGACGTCTGCAGGTTGATCGCGATCATGATGCCCAGCCAGATTGGATCCAGGCCCATGGCCAGCAGGATCGGACCGACGATCGGCACCACCACGAAGGTGATCTCGATGAAGTCGAGGATAAAGCCGAGCAGGAAGATCACCAGCATCACGATGATGGTGGCGCCGACTACCCCGCCAGGCATGTTCTCGAACAGATGGGTGACCAGCTCTTCACCGCCGTAGGCGCGGAATACCAGTGAAAACAGTGCCGCGCCGATCAGGATCAGGAACACCATGGTGGTGACGTGGGTGGTGGAGCGCAGCACGTCCTTGAGCGTGGCCAGATCGAGGCGACGATAGGCCAGGGCCAGCACCAGGGCGCCGAAGGCACCCACCGCGGAAGCCTCGGTGGGGGTGGCCAGTCCGGCCAGGATCGAGCCGAGCACCGCGACGATCAGCACGATGGGCGGCACCAGGCCCTTTAGCAGCAACAGGCCGATGCCCGAGGTGTGGCCCAGCTCGGCCATCAGTTCCTGGCGATCGGCGGCAGGGGCGGCGCTGGGCTTGAACAGCGCCACCAGGCTGACGTAGACGATATACACCAGCACCAGGATCAGGCCCGGGACCAGCGCCCCCATGAACAGATCGCCCACCGACACCGTCTTGGGACTGAAGATGCCCATGGACAGCTGGGCCTGCTGGTAGGCGCTGGACAGCACGTCACCAAGCAGCACCAGAGCGATGGACGGCGGAATGATCTGACCCAGGGTGCCGGTGGCGCAGATGGTGCCGGTGGCCAGCGACTGGCTGTAGCCGCGCTTGAGCATGGTCGGCAGCGACATCAGGCCCATGGTGACCACGGTGGCGCCGACGATGCCGGTGGAAGCGGCCAGCATCATGCCGACCAGGGTCACCGAGATGCCGAGTCCGCCGCGCAGCGAGCCGAACAGCAGGGCCATGGCGTCGAGCAGGGTTTCGGCGACCTTGGACTTCTCGAGCAGCACCCCCATCAACACGAACAAGGGTACCGCCAGCAGGGTGGTGTTGGTCATGATGCCGTAGAGGCGATTGGGGAAGGCGTTGAGGTAGCTGCCGTCGAAGTTGGCATCGATGCCGAGGGACTCCAGGCCGTAGCCGAGCCCGGCAAAGGCCAGGGCGGTACCGGCCAGCGACAGCGCGACCGGAAAACCGAACATCAAGACCGTACAGATGACACCGAACAGCACCAGGGGCATGAACTCCAGCATTTACAGGTGCTCCTCGTCGGCGTCATGGGGAAGGGCGTTGGGGTCGAGACGTCCCTTTAAAATCAGGATGTTGCGATAGATCTCGACGATGCCCTGGACAATCATCAGCACGGCGAAGGCCGGTATCAGCGTCTTCAGCAGGAACACCCCGGGGATGCCGCCGGCGTCGGGCGAGCCCTCGAAGATGGCCCAGGACTTGCCGACGTAGCCGAGGCTGGTGGCGATCACGAAGCCCATCACCGGCAGCAGCAGCAGCAGGGTACCGAGCAGGTCGACCAGCGCCTTGCGCCTGGGCGACATCGCCCGATAGAAGATGTCGACGCGCACGTGTCCGCCGTGCTTCAGGGTGTAGGCCGCCGCCAGCATGAACACGGCGGCGTGCATGTACATCACCGATTCCTGCATGGGGATGCTGTTGACGCTGAAGGCATAGCGCAGCACCACGATCAGGAACTGGATGATCATCATCGCCAGGATCAGCCAGGAAAGGCCCCTGCCAAGGCGTTCGGAGAAGGCGTCCAGGGCCGCCAGTGGCCCCGGCAAGCCGGAAGATGTAGACATTAGGAACTCGCTGGTGGTGTCAGGGCGATCATTGTCCAGGCTGGCGCCCGGGCACGCCGTCGCCAGGGCAGGACGTCGGCTTGCCGGGGGGACCTGGCGTCATGGATAGTGTGGCACGCGGAGACATTAGCGAATCTCGGTGCACGTCAACGCTGACTATACGGCAGTCGAGGTAGCACTGTCATGACACCAAAAGTCGAGGTCCGCTGGCGTGTCGTCCGCCGCCGACAGGATGGCTCTGGCGGGTGGGTCGGGCGTGCGGCTCAGACGGGTAGCTCAGGTGGGAAGCTCAGGTGGGAAATTCAGGCGAGCGGTTCAGGCAGGTTGCTCGGGCTGATCGGCCTGGATAGCGGCGAGGCAGGGCTGGGGCAGGCGAATATCGACGGCCACCGGCAGGTGGTCCGAAAACAGTCGGTCGAGGACTTCGGCCTCATCGGCCTCCAGCGACGACGACAGCAGGATATGGTCCAGCGCTCGGCTGGGGCGCCAGGAAGGGTAGCTCAGTGCCGGTCGCACCGGATGCAGCGGCAACGAGGCGCAGAAGCGGTCGTGGGCGTGCAGGCGATCCGGGGTGCAGTTCAGGTCTCCCATCACCACCACGTGCTTGAGTGGCTGGATCAGCTCGCTGAGGTAGTCGAGCTGCAGGTTCTGGGTGCGCTGGCCCAGGGCCAGGTGGGCGACGAACAGGTGCAGGGCCTCGGGGCCCTGGCCGAAGCGTGCATGGATGGCGCCCCGGCCGGGCAGGGTCCCCGGCAGGCGGTGCTCCTCGATGCGGCTGGGTGCCAGCCGGGAGAGCAGGCCATTGCTGTGCTGGGCAAGTCGACCGAGGTTGCGGTTGAGCTGCTGATAGTGGTGGGGGAAGCCGCCTTGCCCCGCCAGGTACTCGAGCTGATTGACCTGGTTCGAGCGAAAGCTGCCGCCGTCCACCTCCTGTAGCCCCACCATGTCGAAGTGCGACAGCACCTCGGCGATCATGTCCAGACGTCGTTGCCGACGCGGGTGAGGCAACAGGTGCTGCCAGCTACGGGTGAGGTAGTGGTGGTAGGCCGAGGTCTGGATACCCACCTGCAGGTTGAAGGTCACCAGCCTCAGGTGACCTCTGTCCAGCGTGGGGTGGCGTTCCTCGGCCAGTGACGTCATTGGGCTCCAGACTCCTGTTCGCTGCGGATCTGCTCCACCAGCGCCTCGGCGATGCGCGGCATGTTGTCGAGGCTGCCGGCGGTGCTCGGCGAGACGATGTAGCGACCATCGACGATCAGCGCGGGGACGCCCATCAGTTCGAGGTTGCGCATGGTGGCGCTGGCGCGATTGATCTGGGACTTCACGCCGAAGCCGTCCAGCGCCTTGAGCGCCTGCTCTTCGCTGACACCGTAGTCGCTGAAGAAGGCGGCGATGTCTGCTGGCTCGGTAAGCTGCTCGCCTTCCTGGTGGATGGCGTCGAAGAAGTCCTCGTGCACCTCGTCGAGGATCTCGAGCTGCTGGGCGGCATAGAAGGCCTTGGCGTGCTTGACCCAGGTCTCGCCCAGGGTGGCCGGCATGCGTTCGAACTCGACGTCATCGGGCAGCTCGGCGACCCAGGCATTGAGCGGATCTTCCAGCGAGTAGCAGTGCGGGCAGCCATACCAGAACACTTCGGTCACGTTGATCTTGCCATCGTCGCTGCCCAGCTCGACCTGATTGGGGGCGACGGTGTAGTCCTCGCCCTCGGTGATCGAGGCGGCGACCGCCATGGTCGACAGGCTAAGGCCAGCGAGGCCCATCATCAGTGACTTCAGCATAGAATGTTTTCTCCTTGATTGAGGCGGGCATGCCATGGCGGCGCGAGGGCGCGACGAACCTGGAGCCGCAAAGCGAACGCTGTTTTGAGTCTACAACGTTCGAAGGGTTCCCGAATATCCCGATTGGGCAGGCGTCGCATGTCTATCTTTGCTGGTAAACGCAACGGGGCGGCCACAAGGGCCGCCCCGCGGGACGCATCGAAAGGTGAATCGATCAGTGCAGGCCCTGGACGTAGTTGGCCACGGCTTCCATGTCGGCATCGCTCATCTTGGCGGCGATGTCGGCCATCACGCCACCGGGGCTGTTGGCGCGGGCGCCGGAGGCGAATGCCTGGAGAGTGCTGACCACATAGCCGGCGTGCTGGCCGGAAAGCCCCGGATAGACCGCCGAGCCGATGCCGCTGCCGGTCGGGCCATGGCAGGCGCTGCAGGCCGGGATGCCCTTGGCCAGGTCGCCAGCGCGGTAGAGCGCCTCGCCGCGCTCGAGCAACGCCTCGTCATCCTTGGCCTGCCCCACCACCGGGTCCTGGCCGGCGAAGAAGGCGGCCACGTCCCAGGCGTCCTGGTCGCTGAAGTTGTCCACCTGCCCCGCCATCTGCGGCACCGGACGGGTGCCGTCACGGATGTCGATGATCTGCTTGGCCAGGTAGGAGGCCTGCTGGCCGGCCAGGTTGGGGAAGGTCGGCGCGATACTGGCGCCGGTCTGGCCGTGGCAGGCGGCGCAGGCGGTAGCCTTGTCGCGTCCTGCGGCGGCGTCTGCGTCACTCTGGAGGTCGGCATGGGCGGCGCCGACGACGCCGATGGAGATTGCCAGGCTTGCCAGTAACTGTCTCATCGCTAGTTCACTTATGCCGTTTTAATGTTTTCACGGTCCCGCGGAAGGCGTGGCCTTCACTGCAGGGGGAAGCGCCCGCGCTGAGGCCGGTCGCTGGCGACAGCGGCACAATGTTATGATGATTCCCCGGGTCGCAGCCGCCTCAAAGCTTACTATAACCAAACACCCCGGGGGCGGGAATGCCAGGGCCCTCGACCCTACCTTTGATCACCGTCAGGATTTCTTCCATCTCATGGCTTTCAACTACTCCTTGGCCCGATTCCTCACCAGTGCGCCGACGCTGGCCCGATGCCCCGAAGACAGTGGTGTCGAGGTCGCCTTTGCCGGACGTTCCAATGCCGGAAAGTCCAGCGCGATCAACACCATCACCCAACAGAAGGCGCTCGCGCGCACCTCCAAGACGCCGGGTCGCACCCAGCTCATCAACGTCTTTTCGCTGGGCGAGGACAGCGAGCGCCGGCTGGTGGACCTGCCCGGCTACGGCTACGCCAAGGTGCCCGAAAAGGTCAAATTGGAGTGGCAGCGCCACCTGGCCGAATACCTCCAGAAGCGAGCTTCGCTCAAGGGGCTGGTGCTGGTGATGGACGTGCGTCACCCATTGACCGAGTTCGACCTGGCGCTGCTGGATGTGGCCGATGAGCGCGACCTGCCGGTGCATATCCTGCTGACCAAGGCCGACAAGCTGAAGCAGGGCGCGGCCAAGAATGCCTTGCAGCAGGTGCGCTCGCGGCTGCGTGAGTGGGAGGACCTGGTCAGCGTGCAGCTTTTCTCGGCGCTCAAGCGCCAGGGCGTCGACGAGGCCCATCGGCGCCTGGACGGCTGGCTTGCGCACGAAGGCTAGCCAGCCTGACGAGCCCTAGCCAGCCTGACGAGCCCGCCGGCTACTTGTACGTGGCGGTGACCTCCAGCAGCCCCTTGACGCGCCCCCCGGATGCCTGTTCGGCATAGCGGTAGTAGCTGACGCGTAACGGAACCTTGGGCGCCTCCCCCATCAGGCCAATCGCTCGCGAGCCAGACAGGTCCACGGGATCGAAGTCGTGGGCTGAAAAAGCGTCGATTTCCAGCGCCAGCCCGATGCCCTTGGCGCCGCCGCCTGAGGTGTCGGCGTTGCCGAGGATGCCTTGGCGGGCGTTGATGACGCTGGCGCCGCCCGAGCGTATGGACAAATCCGCCATGTTGACCTCATCGCAGTTGTTGAAGCTCAGGTAGGCGGTGGTGGTGCCGCCCCGAGATCCTGCTCCCGGCAGCTCGCTGAGGTCGATATCGGGCAGGGTGATGTAGGGGGTCCACATCTTGCAGGTGCTCTCGATCACGGTGACGTAAGCGCCGCCAACTCCGACTACCGTGCCGGTATAGTTGTCGCTGGCGCCGGTGCTGGTCGCCACGTGGGTATGAGGCCAGTAGGTAAACTGGTTGTAGTTGCCCGGTTCGGTGTCGCCATGGCGTACGATCGGTATCTCGGTCACGACGCTTCCGGAGACACAGCCAGATGCGTGGTTGGCGGTGCGCAGGGAGGCGACCAGGGTCTGGTGGTGATGGCCGCCCATGCTGGTGTCGGCCTTGTCGAAGTAGAAGCCTTGCACTGAGCTTTCGGCGTCACCGGTGGCGCTGTCGTAGGAACCCTGGGTATCGAGCAGGATATAGACGCGGCCGTCGCTGCCGGTCTGGCAGGCGTAGGTGGTGTGGAAGGAGGCTATCCCCGCGGTGTTGCCTTCCGGCGTGGTGCCGGACAAGGTCGAGGGGTAGGACATGCCGGTGCTGTAGAGGCCGCAGGTACCGGGCGGACGCACGGTATCGCAGGTAGGGCGTGCCGCCAGGGCTGGCGCGATGCCCAGGGGCAGGGAGAGAGCGGGCCCCATTCCTGAAACACGCCCCGAAAGTAGTCCCGAAGACAGTCCCGAAGACAGCCCCGAAACAAGCCCCAGTCCCGAAACCAGGGCAAACGCCAGCCCGAGCTTGAGCACTCGTCGCAGGTGACGCCGGGTCGGCGGTGATGAAGCGAGGGGGCGATAGAGCGGGCGGGGCATGGCGGCAGGCACTCAGGGAACAGGTGCCTGCCGGTTTACCACGTGGCGCCGGCGGTCGCCGGGGTTTTTCTCGCTTTATTGATCCTGATGCTCACCGAGCAGGGCTGGCAGTTCGGTGACCCGAGACAGTCGGGTCACGCCGCGTGGCAAGGGAGCCGTCTCGGCCTCTGGCGGCGCGATCCAGATCGCCCGCAAGCCCAGGCGAATCGCCGGCAGCACGTCTTCCTCCCAGGAATCGCCCACGTGCAGGGTCTCGCAGGCCTTGACCTCAAGCCGTGCCAGCATCGCCAGAAAGGGCCGTGGATCGGGCTTGGGTGCGAACATCTCGCCGGCGGCGATACGCGCCTGGAAGTGTCGGGCCAGCGGCAGACGGTGGAAGGCCACGTTGCCGTTGGTGATGCTGCCGAGACGATAGCGGCCCTTCAGTCTTTCCAGCATGGCGTCGGTGTCGGGGAAGGGCGTGACCAGGATGCGCAGCGAGTGAAAACGTTGCATCGCCAGCGCCGCCCACCAGTGAGCCGCCGCCCGGTTGACGCCGCTTTCCTCCAGCAGTTGGATCAGGGTGCGCTCACGCAGCCAGCTGAAGTCGCCGCGCCGCGACCAGCTGCGCCTGGCCAGAGCCTGGCGTTCACGCAGGTAGTCCGAAAGCTCGATGGGGGGCGTCAACGGCTCCTCGCGGCCGCGCTGCCAGGCGCCGAGCTGTTCGGTCAGCCAGTCGACGTGGCCCTGCTCGGTGCGCTGCATGACGCCGCTGTTGTCCCACAGGGTGTCGTCCAGATCGAAGGTGATGGCCTTGAGTCGGCTGAAGTCGTCCGCTGCCGCGTGGTCGATCAAGGGGTGTCTCCGGGATGGCTGTCGTCGCTCCGGCTGCGCCGCGCGCGGGGGTGGGCCTTGTCGTAGCTCTCGGCCAGGTGCTGCCAGTCCAGCCGGGTATAGACCTGGGTGGTGGACAGGTTGGCGTGGCCCAGCAGCTCCTGGACGGCGCGCAGGTCCTGGCTCGATTCCAGCAGGTGGCTGGCGAAGGAGTGGCGCAGGCGGTGGGGATGCAGGTGCTCCGGCAGGCCGCGCCGGCGGGCCTGGGTGACCAGGCGTGCCTGGATGGCACGATGGCCGAGCCGGTGGCCCTGCTGGCCGACGAACAGCGCTGTTTCGCCGTCGGCGGCCAGCACCGAGCGCACGCCGAGCCACTGGTCGATGGCCTGGCGCGCACGCGAGCCCACCGGCACCTGGCGCGGCTTGTTGCCCTTGCCGAGGACCCGCACCCGGCCGCCGTGGAGGTCGGGGAGATCCAGCGCCGCCAGCTCCGCCAGCCGTAGCCCGCTGGAATAGAGCAGCTCCAGCATCGCCTGGTCGCGTACCGACAGCGGCGAGCCATCGTGGGGGGTGTCGAGAAAGCGCGCCAGCAGGTCCACGTCCACCGGCCGCGGTAGATCCTTCGGCGCCCGGGGGCCGCGGCTCAAGCCGACCGGGTTGTAGTCGAGTCGGCCAGCCGCCACCAAGTGTTCACACAGTCGCGACAGGGCGGCGCGGCGGCGCTTCAGGCTGCGCGGTGCCATGCCTCGGCTGCGTTCGGCGGCCAGAAAACGCCGGAGCGTGTGGGACGTCAGGGCCTGATCATCCGGCGGCCTGGCGTCGGTGTCATTGGCCTGGGCGTGCCACCAGTTCTCGAAGGTGGCCAGGTCACGCCGGTAGGCGTCGACGGTGGCAGCACTGGCGGTGCGACCCAGCTCATCGAGAAAGTCCGCTACCGCGCCGGCAAGCTGCCACTTGGCCGTCGTCTCAGCCGTCGTCTCAGCCGCCTTTTCAGCCATCATCACGCTCGCACAGCCGCACGCTCAGGCGCACCAGCACCTCGGCCAGGTACTCGGTAAACAGGGTGTCCATGCTGGCACGGAAGTGGTCGGGATCAGGACTTGCCAGCACCACAAAGCCCTGGGGCTCGCCCAGGGTCATGCGGGCGATGGCGCAGGAGCCCGACTTGGTCGGCGCCTTTGCGTGGGGCAGCAGGCGCTTCCAGTCGGTGGGAGTAAGACGGGTACAGCGGCTGGCGCGCCCATCGAGTAGCGCGGTCAGGCGCTGGCCGGTGTGGTCGTCGAGCACGTGACGCGGGGCCTGGGGCGGTCTGGGGTCGCGATCGGTCAGGCTGGCGGGGCACCACAGCGACACCGCTGGCGTCTGGAAGCGCTCGCTTAGCTGGGTGGCCAGGGCCTGGCCCAGGGCGTCGTTGTCCTGGGCTTCCAGCAGTGCCAGCACCAGCTCGCGGGTGCGCCGATACTGCGCCTCGTTGTGGCGGGCCGAGTCGAGCAGTTGCTCGAGCCGCAGTTCCGCGCCTTCGGCGCGCTTGCGCAGGTCATGGACCAGCCGTTCCAGCAGCGAGGTGGCGCCCTGGGTCTCCGGGTGGGGAATCGTGAGGCTCTGCAGCAGGCCTTCGCGACCGACGAAGAAGTCCGGGTGGCGTGCCAGCCATTCGGCGACGCGGTCCGGGTCGAGCGTCTTGCGGGGCTCTGGGGCGGCTTGAGGCATGCGCGTCTTCCTGTTGGAGTTCAATGTCTAGGCTGGATCGATTTTCCGGGAAAGCGAGGGACCGATACCTTGCTGGCAGCTTAGCCCAGTCCCGTCGAGTCCTGTGCGCCTGGGGTCAACGCAGCGGAATTCGTCCATCGAACACCCGCTCGGCGGGGCCGGTCATGATCAAGGGGCGCTCGCCACCTTCCCAGCGGATCGTCAGGCTGCCGCCGGGCAGGTGGACGGTCACCGGGCTTTCGAGCAGGCCCTGGCGAATGCCGCAGGCCACCGCAGCGCAGGCGCCGGTACCACAGGCCAGGGTCTCGCCGCTGCCGCGCTCGAACACCCGCAGGCGAATCTCGTGGCTGGAGACCACCTGCATGAAGCCCACGTTGACCCGCTTGGGAAAGCGCGGGTGGTGTTCGACCAGCGGTCCCAGGCGCTCCACCGGCGCCTGGTCGACGCTGTCCACCTTGATCACCGCGTGGGGGTTGCCCATGGAGGCGACGGCGATCTCGAGGGTCTCGCCGTCGACCTCGAGGGTGTGACGCAGGCGGTCCTCGTCGGCCTCGAAGGGCAGGCTCGGCGGGGCGAAGCGCGGGGCACCCATGTCGACGCTGACCTGCTCGTCGTCATGCACGTCCAGCACCAGCGGGCCGCCGGCGGTCTCGACCCGGATCTGGCGCTTGTGGGTCAGCCGCTTGTCGCGTACGAAGCGGGCAAAGCAGCGCGCACCATTGCCGCAATTCTCGACCTCGCTGCCGTCGGCGTTGTAGATCCGGTAGCGAAAGTCCATGTCCGGGTCCCGCGGCGGTTCCACCACCAGTAGCTGATCGAAACCGATGCCGAAGCGCCGGTCGGCCAGACGGCGGATTTCCTCGGCCTCGATGCGGGCCCGCTGGGTGACCAGATCGACCACCATGAAGTCGTTGCCCAGGCCATGCATCTTGGTGAAGTGCAGAAGCATCAGCGCGGTGCTCCTGACGTCGATCCCGATGCCGATCCCGGTTGCGATTCGCCGGGCAGCGACTCACCGGCCCAGAGGTCCTCGAGGGTCTCGCGTCGGCGAACCACCTGATAGCTGTCGCCGTCCACCAGTACCTCCGCCGGACGCGGGCGGCTGTTGTAGTTGGAGGCCATCACGAAGCCGTAGGCGCCGGCCGAGCGCACCGCCAGCAGGTCGCCCGGCGCCACCGCCAGTTGGCGCTCCTTGCCGAGGAAGTCGCCGGTCTCGCACACCGGGCCGACCACGTCATAGACGTCGCTTGCGCGGTCCAGGCGAGTGTCGACTTCGATGATCGCCTGCCAGGCCTGGTACAGCGAGGGCCGAATCAGGTCGTTCATGGCCGCGTCGACGATGGCGAAGTTCTTGGTTTCGCCGGGCTTCACGTAGGTCAGCCGGGTCAGCATGACGCCGGCGTTGGCGGCGATCGAGCGGCCCGGCTCGAACAGCAGCGTCAGGCGCTCTCCGCCGTCCCAGCGCGACAGGCGCTCGAGCAGCTTCGAGGCGTAGTCGAACGGGGCCGGCGGCGTCTCGTCCCTGTAGGGCACGCCGAGGCCGCCGCCCAGGTCGAGGTGCGAGACCTCGATGTTCTCCTCGCGCAGGCGGTCGAGCAGCACCAGCAGACGCTCCAGGGCGTCGAGGAAGGGAGCGATCTCGGTGAGCTGCGAGCCGATATGGCAGTCGAGTCCGGTGACCTTGAGGTGCGGCAGTTCGGCGGCCAGGCGGTAGACCTCCAGCGCCTCATCCACCGGGATACCGAACTTGTTGTCCTTGAGCCCGGTGGAGATATACGGATGGGTGCCCGCGTCGACGTCGGGATTGACCCGCAATGACACCGGCGCCACCTTGCCCAGGCGGCCTGCCACTTCATTGAGCACTTCAAGCTCTGGGCGCGACTCCACGTTGAAGCACTTGATGCCGACCTCGAGCGCGCGCGCCATCTCGTCGGGGCGCTTGGCGACGCCGGAGAACACCACCTTGGCCGGGTCACCACCGGCGGCCAGTACCCGCTCGAGCTCGCCCCGGGAAACGATGTCGAAACCGGCACCCTGGCGCGCCAGTACGTTGAGCACCGCCAGGTTGCTGTTGGCCTTGACCGCGTAGCAGATCAGATGCGGGTGGCTACCCAGCGCCTCGCGGTAGGCCTGGAAGTGACGCTCCAGGGTGGCACGTGAATAGACGTAGCAGGGGGTGCCCACCGCCTCGGCGATGCGGGCCAGAGGCACTTCTTCGGCGTACAGCTCGCCGTCTCGGTAGTTGAAGTGATCCATGCTCAGCTCTCGTCCTCGGTCGCGCTCTGGTCGCTTTCCTGGCTGTCCTCTTCGCCCTGTTCGTCCTCGACGGTTTCGCGGGGGCCGTAGCGCTCCGCCGCTTCTTCGTCACCGGGCAGGTACAGGGGGCCTTTCTGGCCGCAGCCCGCCAGGGCCATCAGGGCCAGCAGCAGGGCCGGCAACAGGGCGGGTCGCAGCACCTTGACGAGGCGGTTCATTGGGCGCCTCCCTGGCCGGTCGCAAGGGTCTTGAGGGCCTCACGGGCGCGCTGGGCAGCGGCGCGCACCTGGTCGGGGGCGGTGCCACCGATATGGTTGCGGGCGGCCACCGAGCCTTCCAGGGTCAGCACCTCGAACACGTCCTCGCCGATGACGTCGGAGAACTGGCGCAGTTCGTCGAGGCTCATGTCCGACAGATCCTTGCCGCTCTCGATGCCGTAGGCCACGGACTGACCGACGATTTCATGGGCGTCACGGAAGGCCACGCCCGTGCGTACCAGATAGTCGGCAAGGTCGGTGGCGGTGGAGAAGCCCTTGCGAGCGGCCTCGCGCATGGAATCGCCCTTGGAGACGATGGCCGGGACCATGTCGGCGAAGGCGCGCAGGCACCCCTTGACGGTATCCAGGGTGTCGAGCAGCGGTTCCTTGTCTTCCTGGTTGTCCTTGTTGTAGGCCAGCGGCTGCGACTTCATCAGCGTCAGCAGGCCCATCAGGTGACCGTAGACGCGGCCGGTCTTGCCGCGTACCAGCTCGGGCACGTCCGGGTTCTTCTTCTGCGGCATGATCGAGGAGCCGGTGCAGAAGCGGTCGGGCAGGTCGATGAAGTCGAACTGGGCGCTGGTCCACAGCACCAGCTCCTCGCTCATCCGCGACAGGTGCATAAGCAGCAGGCTCGCGAAGGCGGTGAACTCGATCGCGAAGTCCCGATCGCTGACCGCGTCGAGGCTGTTCTCGGCGGGGCGCTCGAAGCCGAGCAGCTCGGCGGTCAGGTGACGATCGATGGGGTAGGTGGTGCCGGCCAGGGCGGCGGCGCCCAGCGGCAGCACGTTGACCCGCTTGCGGCAGTCCAGCAGGCGTTCATGGTCGCGGGCCAGCATCTCCTGCCAGGCCAGCAGGTGGTGGCCGAAGGTCACCGGTTGAGCGGTCTGCAGGTGGGTGAAGCCCGGCATGATGGTGTCGGCCTCGCCCTCGGCCAGCTCGATCAGCCCGGCACGCAGCCGCGCCAGCTCGCTGGCGACCAGGTCGATCTCCTCGCGCAGGTAGAGGCGAATATCGGTGGCCACCTGGTCGTTGCGCGAGCGCCCGGTGTGCAGCTTCTTGCCGGTGATGCCGATCTTCTGGGTCAGCCGTGCCTCGATGTTCATGTGCACGTCTTCCAGCGCCACCGACCACTCGAAACGCCCTTCGGCGATCTCCGTCTCGATCTCCTTGAGCCCGGTCAGGATGGCGTCACGTTCCTCTTCGCTCAGCACGCCAACCTGGGCGAGCATGGTGGCATGCGCGATGGAGCCCTGGATGTCATGGCGGGCCAGGCGCTGGTCGAAATCGACCGAGGCGGTGAAACGAGCGACGAAGGCGTCGGTGGGTTCGCTGAAGCGGCCGCCCCAGGACTGGTTGGTGGTCTGGCTCATTGAATGGACTTCCTGAATGACGATGCGATGGCGACGTGATCGGTGGCCGGCGCCGAGGGCGCTGACGGAGCCGGCAGCCGTTGTCGTTGGTATGCCCAAAGTGTACCAGAGTCGGCCCTTGAGGCGAGGGTGCAGCGGGCCGGCAAGGACGGTGCGGCATCAGCCCCTGAAACGAGGGTGGCAGCAGGCGCTTCTGGCAGGCGCGGCAACGGGTCCCGTCGCCGTCGATTTTACTGACGGAGACCGTGCTTTATGATGACGTCATTCATTTAACATGGCGGACGCGGCGATTTGGTCGCAAGCCCGACCAGGGAGAGCAACGTGCAACAGATGTCCAGGCTGCGTATCGCGACGCGCAAGAGCCAGTTGGCCCTATGGCAGGCCGAACATGTTCGCGATCGCCTGATGGCGATTCACCCCGGGCTCGAGGTCGAGCTGGTACCGATGTCGACCCGCGGCGACAAGATTCTCGACACGCCCTTGGCCAAGGTTGGCGGCAAGGGGCTGTTCGTCAAGGAACTCGAGGAGGCGATGCTCGACGGCCGCGCCGATATCGCGGTGCACTCCATGAAGGATGTGCCGATGCAGTTTCCCGAGAGCCTGGGGCTTTCGGTGATCCTGGAAGGCGCCGAGCCCACCGATGCCTTCGTCTCCAATGACTATGCTCGCTTCGAGGACCTGCCCGAGGGCGCCCGTCTGGGCACCTCCAGCCTGCGCCGCGGATTGCAGATGCGCGAGGCCCGCCCTGACCTCGAGGTCATCAGCCTGCGTGGCAATGTCCAGACTCGCCTGGCCAAGCTCGACGCTGGCGAATTCGACGCCATCCTGCTGGCTACCTCCGGGCTCAAGCGGCTGGGGCTGGGTGAACGTATCGCCCAGGAGCTGCCGCCGGAGATCTGCCTGCCGGCCTGTGGTCAGGGCGCGCTTGGCATCGAATGCCGCATGCACGACACCGAGCTGGTGTCGCTGCTGGCACCGCTCGACGATATCGAGACGGCGACCAGAGTGCGTGCCGAACGGGCCATGAATACACGTCTGGAAGGCGGCTGCCAGGTGCCCATCGGTGGGCACGCCATCTATCAGGACGATGGCAGAACCCTGTGGTTGAGAGCCCTTGTCGGCACGCCCGACGGTTCCCGCGTGCTGCGTGCCGAGGGGCGTGGTTCGGTGGACGAACCCGAGGCGCTGGGGATCCGCGTCGCCGAGCAGCTGCTCGAGCAGGGCGCCGGGGATATCCTGGCCGAGGTCTACGGGCCGCGTTGATGGGCACTCCGGTACTGATCACCCGGCCCGGCGAACGCGCCCAGGCGCTGGCCGAGGCCATCGAAAGCAAGGGGCTCAGCACCGAGCGGCTCGAGGTGATGCGGCAGGAAACAGTGCCAGAGACGGCAGATGTGCGCTCGGCCTGGCTCGACATCGACCACTTTCATAAGGTGGTAGTCATCAGTCCCGCCGCCGCCGAGCGGTTGGTCGAGGCGCTGGATCGCTACTGGCCACAGCTGCCCCAGGGGCTTGAACTGTACGCCGTCGGGCAGGCCACGGCGATGGTCTTGCACCAGGCGCTGGGGCTAAAGGTGAGGGTGCCTGCCCCCGCCGCCGGAGAAGAGACCAGCGAGGCCTTGCTGGCGCTGGCCTCGCTGCAGCGCCTGGAGCACCAGCGAGTGCTGCTGGTGGCGGGCGAAGGTGGCCGCCCGCTGCTGGGCGACACCCTGGGGCAGAGGGGCGCGCGTGTCACGCGTCTCGAGGTGTATCGGCGCCGCCTGATCACTCCCGATGCCGGGGCCAGAACATGGCTCGAACAAGGGGGCTATCAGGCGTTGGTGGTCAGTAGCGGAGAAATCCTTGAACATCTGGCAAGATGGTGTTCAGAGGCCGCCTTTCAACAACCGCTTGTCGTATCCAGCCAGCGGTTGGCTACACTGGCGAAAACGCTGGGATTTCGCATCCCGGTCGTGGCGTCTGGCGCGTCTCCTGCGGCGCTGGCGGCCGCGGTGGCAAGGACCTGCGACCCAGAGGATGGCGAATGAAGATCTCTAAAAGGGCTAGCGACAGATGAGCAACCAACAGCACGATCAGGACGAGCAGCAGACCCCGTCCGCTTCCGGCCAGCAGGGCACAGGAAGCGCGACCTCAGGCACGGACGCCTCGAAGGGCGGCGCGGGCAAGGGGGGCTCCCAGCGGCGGTCGCGGCGTCGCGACAAGAGTGGCAGCAGCTCGACCGGATCCACCTCGTCCAGTGCCAGCGCGGCATCCTCCACACCCGCTGCGGCGACGGGCGGCTCATCGCCTGCCGGCGCCACGGCGTCGAGCGCAGGCACCGCCAAGGCCACGCCGAGTGACGCCGCTCCGGTTGCAGCGAAGGGCGCCGCCGGGGACAGTGCCAGCAAGCCAAGTGCCAGCAAGCCCAGCGACAGCAAGCCCAGCGCTAGCAAGCCCGACAACAGCGGCAAGGCCAGTGCCGGAAAACCCGGCGATGGCAAGTCCAGTGACACCAAGGCCAGTGGCGCCAAAGCTAGTGACAACAAGCCCAGCCCAGCGGCAGGCAAGGGTGGTAACGGTGGGGCTTCTGCCGGCGGTGCCGCGACTTCGTCTTCCGGTGGCTCTGGTAGCAGCTCTGGTGGCGGCAAGGCCGGCGTCGTGGCCCTGGTGCTGGTGCTGATCCTGATCGCCGGTGTGGCCTTTGTCGGCTGGAAGGGCTGGCAGCTGCAGCAGGCCATGTCCGCGCGCATCGACCAGCTCAAGCAGAACAGCCCCAGCGTGGCCGAGGTCCAGGAGCTGTCGTCCCAGCTGGAAAGCGGCCTTGCCGAGCGTCGCGAGACCATGGGCCAGGCGGTGGACGGCATCAAGAGCGACTTCGACGCCTACAAGTCCGACGTCAACCAGACCCTGGATCGGGTACTGGCCGAGCTGTCCAAGGAACAGAACGCCGACGAGCGTGACTGGCTGCACGCCGAGGCCGCCTACCTGCTGCGTCTGGCCAATCAGCGCCTGCAGCTCGAGCGTGATGTCGAAGGTGCTGCGGCGCTGCTGCGCACCGCCGACGCTCGCCTGGAAGAGGCCAACAATCCGGCACTGGTCCCGGTACGCCGCGCCATCGCCGAGGAGCTTGCCGCCCTGCAGACGGTGTCCAAGGTTGACCGGACTGGCCTCTACCTGGCCCTGAACGCCCAGCAGGAGCAGATCGCCGGCCTGCCGCTGGCCCAGGACATCGAGCAGTTCACCGCCGATACCACCATCGAGGAGGCTCCTTCCGGTGCCTGGCAGGAGCAGCTGGCACGGGTCGGTGAAGAGCTCAAGGAGCTGGTGACGGTACGCCACCACGACCAGGCGCTGGAAGCCCTGATCACCCCGGAGCAGGAGTCGTACCTGCGCCAGAGCCTGCGTCTGGTGCTGGAGCAGTCCCAGCTGGCCCTGCTCAAGGAAGAGACCGGCCTGTACGAGGCCAGCCTCGACAAGGCCATCACCCTGCTCGAAGGCTACTACGACGTCGACGACGAGTCGGTGCAGTCGGTGATCGCTCGTCTGGGCGAGCTCAAGGGCAAGTCCATCCGCCCGGAGCTTCCCGATATCAGCGCTTCCCAGCAGGCGCTGGCCCGGTTCATCGAGCAGCGCTTCGAAGCGGGCGCTTCCGGCCAGGGAGATAACGCATGAGAAAGCTGATCCTGCTCATTGTCGTTGGCCTCGCGCTCGGGGCGCTGTTCGGTCAGCTGATGATGTCGGTGCCCGGCTACTGGCTGGTGCGGGTGGGCGACACCTCCTTCCAGACTTCGTTCTGGTTTGGCCTGGTGATCCTGCTGGCCCTGTTCATGGTGCTGCACTTTGCCCTGCGCGTGCTGTTCCGCCTGAGCCGTCCGGTCAGCCGCTTCAAGGTGTGGAACTCGCGGGCACGCAATCGCACCGCGATGAAGCGCACCGTGCGCGGCCTGGTGGCATTGGCCGAAGGTCGCTGGAAGCGCGCCGAGAAGGCCCTGGTCAAGGCTGCCGATGACTCCAGCACCCCGCTGGTCAACTACCTGTCTGCCGCCCTGGCGGCCCACTACCAGGGCCGCTATGATCAGGCCGACACCCTGCTCAAGCGGGCCCACATCTCCACCGACGGCGCCGATCCCGCGGTAGGCATGATGCAGGCCCAGCTGATGCTGGACCGCCAGCAGTACGAGGAAGCGCTGGCGATCCTGACCCGCCTGGACCGTCATCTGCCTCGCCATCCCCAGGTGCTCAAGCAGCTCAAGGCCGCCTATATCAGCGTCAGCGACTGGGACGGCCTGCGTCGCCTGCTGCCGCGTCTGGCCGACCAGCAGCTGATCGCCCGGGAAGAGCGTGAACAGCTCGAGCTGCAAGCCTACCGCGAGCTGATCCTGCAGGAGACGCGCAATCCCGAGGATATCGAGCGGGTGCGCAACCTGTGGTCCGACATGCCCGAGTACCTGCGCACCAACATCGACCTGCTGGTGCTCTACGTCGAGACGCTGGTGCGCTGCGACGAACAGGTGATCGCCGAGAAACTGCTGCGCCACTCGCTCAAGACCAACTGGGACAGCCGTCTGGTGCTGCGCTATGGCCTGCTTGGGGTGGACGCTTCACGTCAGCTTGTGACCGCCGAGAAGTGGCTGCAGGAGCGGCCCAATGATCCCGACCTGCTGTTGACCCTGGGTCGCCTGGCGCTGCGCAACGCCTACTGGGGCAAGGCCCAGGAGTACTTCGAGGCGAGCCAGCGTCAACGTCCCAGCGGAGTGGTCTGTGCCGAGCTGGCGCGGCTCTACGCCAACCTGGGCGAGCACAACAAGAGCCAGCTCTACTATCGCCAGAGCGTCGAGCTGCTCGACAAGTCGCTGCCCTCGTTGCCGCAGCCGAGCGACGCTCAGCAGGCCTGAGCCAGGCGTTCGACCTACAAAGCAGTACCCACAAACGCCACGGGCGGGGCTTCGGCCCCGCCCGTGGCGTTTGTGGTCCTGGAGGATGGGTCTCGTGCGCCGCGCCAGCCAAGGGGGTGGCGGCGTGGCGTCACCATGCTGAAGGCGAGTACAGGCCCGGCTCGCGGCGTGCAGCTGCCGCCACGCCTGTGTCGTCAGAGCTGTGGCGCCAGAGCGTGGCGTCAGGGCTCGGCACCCTGGCGATTCGATCAATAAAAAGGGGCGGCCCGTAGGCCGCCCCAGAAGCGTTGCAGGTAAGGTCTGTCAGTTGCCGTCGGGGTCGTAGTCGCCCCTGAACTTGGCGTTGGTCTCGGCATCCTCGCGGGTCTCGTGCTCGCGGGGGGAGTCGATACTGCCATCCTCGCCGGGCAGCGGTGCGGTATCCCTGGCTTCGCCGGTCGCCACCACATCCTTCTCGACCAGGCGCAGGTTGGCGGCGGGCGCCTGGCCCTGCTTGTCTTCGCCAAAGAAGATCGTGGTGTGCGGGAAGGGGATCTCGATGCCCGCCTCGTCCAGATGCAGCTTGACCAGACGATTGTAGGCACGGCCCACCGCCCACTGGTTGCCGGGGGTGGTCTTGATGCGCACCCGGATGTTGACCGAGCTGTCGGCCAGGGCGATGACACCGGCCACCTCGAGGGGTTCGAGGATCTCGGACTTGAGGTCCTCGTCGGAGGACAGTTCGTCGAAGGCGTTGCGCAGGGCGACGATCGCCTCGTCCACGTTCTCGCGGTAGGCGACGCCGTATTCGCCCACATGGTAGCCGAAGCCACGCATGTAGTTGGAGACCACATCGACGCTGGAGAACGGCACCAGATGGTAGGTGCCGTGCAGGTCACGGATACCCACCGAGCGGATGCTGAGCTTCTCGGCGGTGCCGGTGATGCCGCCCAGGGTCACCACGTCGCCGGTATTCATGGCGTTTTCCACCTGGATGAAGATACCGGTGATGATGTCCTGCACCAGCTTCTGGGCGCCGAAACCGATGGCCAGACCGAGCACACCGGCACCGGCGATCAGCGGTCCGATGTTGATGCCGATTTCCGACAGCACGATCATCGCCGTCATGGTGACGATGGCGATGGCCAGCGCATTGCGGAACAGCGACAGCAGCGTCTGGGCCCGAGCCGAGGGCATGCCGCGGCCGGTGGTCGGATTCAGCTTGTGTTCGATCAGGCTGGCAAGGCCGATCCAGACCGCCGCGGCGACGATCAGGATGATGGCCACGTTGATCACCTGGCTGACCAGCACGCGACCCGCTTCGGAGGCGTACCAGGTGGCCATGTCGAACACGCCCCAGGCGTTGAGCAGGGCCATGGCGGCGACGATCAGGATCAGCACGTTGAAGGCGCGCAGCATCGTCGGGACATAGGAGTTGAGGCGTGCCTCGAGCAACGGCAGCTTCTTGCGCAGCTCACCGGACAGGGTGATGCGACGACCGATGGCCTGGGCCAGCAGGCGCGACACCAGCATGGCAGCCAGCACGATACCGAGGGTCTTGAGGGTCGCGATCAGCACGAACGGCAGGGCGTCCTCGGGGCGTGTCAGGGTCAGCACCAGCACCACGGTGAAGTAGGTGATCGCCAGCAGATGCCAGATGCGGCCGAGCAGGCGCAGCGCGACACGGGAGGCCGACAGGCTGGACCTGACAGCGGCATCGAACAGCCCATCGCGCAGGCGGCTGCGATTGATCAGCACCACGGTGATGGCGTACAGGTAGGCGCCGATCATGATCAGGGCGCCGATGCCCTCACCGACACGGTAAGACAGGTAGGTGTTGATCAACGGGACCACCACCATCAGGCCGTAGCCGGTAAGGCCAATCAGCCGGGCGATCCAACGGTTCCAGTAGGACGCGCTGGGCGCGGTGATGGGCAAGAGACGCAGGCCCTCGTAGCGTGAGGCGAACAGCATGCGCACCGCCGCCTTCAACAGCTCGATGACCAGGAAGGCATTGAGGAACAGCGACGCCCGGGTCGACAGGCTGCCCGTCTCACCGATGGCGAAGGTAGCGGCCAGGTTGCCGCCGACGTAGGCAAGTCCCACCACGGCGGCGTCCACGATCACCGCCAGCACCACGCACAGCACCAGGCGGATGGTGGGGTTGAGGTTCTGACCGTTCTGCGAATATTGGCTCAACCGCGTGAACAGTGGCCTGACCAGGCGCCTGATGATCACGAACAGCACAAAGGTCGCCAGAATCACCAGGCCGAGGTTGATCGCCGCCTGGGTGAACAGATCGAAGTTGAGTTCGCCTTCGGTCAGGGCGCCGTCGATCATGCCACCGAAGATGGCGGCGAGATTCTCGAACTGATTGCCGAACTCGCTGACCACTCGGCTGGTCATGTCCGCCAGTTGCTTGGGCAGGGTGGCCTCGGCGGCGCTGTCGACGGCCTGTTCACCGGCGGCCTGGGCCTGTTCGGGGGCGTTTTCCGCCATCTGTCGCAGTTGCTCGATCAGCTGGCTGCGGGCCTGTTCGTTTTCCAGCAGGTCGGCCAGGGTCGAGTAGGCCGGACCGTCACTGGAGGAACCGCCAGAGCCGCTGGCGTCACCGCCCTGCTGGGCGATGGCAGGTCCCGCGAGCAGCACGAGCGCGAGCATCAGCACGCTGAAGAGTCGAGAGCAGAGTCGTGATCGCATCACGCAAACCTTCTCCTTTGGTGGGTGGGCCCGTCGGGGCAGAGGGGCGTCCTTGGACGAATCTGTCGCAGGCTAACATGCCCGTTTGCCGCTTGTACGCAATCAAGGATGTACAAAAGTTGTACGGATTGCCAATTCTGTGCCATATTGATCGTGAACGCATCCCATGCGCTTCATCCCTGCTAGGCAAGCACAACTTCGCCGCCCCCTCGGGCGGCGTTTTTTTTAGATTTTCAGCACCTTCAGCGTCTTTGATTTCCCGCCTTCCGAGGCTCGGCATTGTCTGTGCCTTGTCGCTTTATGGGCCATCTGCGATCAGCCCGTTTCGCCACGCCGAGGGCGAGGTCCAGCGGTATTGCCACCGGTCACGACATCGCCCAGGTATTTGCATACCATGGCGGTTTTGGCCGAGGCGATTGGTGATGGAGTGGTGGACGCTGGCAGCGGTAGCGCTGGGGGGCGCCGCAGGAGGCATGGGGCGACTGTTCGTCAGTCGTCGGGCAGCGGCCGCCTGGGGAGTGCGCTTCCCCTGGGGGACCCTGATCGTCAATCTGCTGGGGGCCTTAGTGATCGGCCTGCTGGCCAGTCGCCTGGTGGCAGGTTCGACTGCAGCACTCATGCTGCTGAGCGGGGTGATGGGCGGCTTCACCACGGTGTCCTCCTTCAGTCTGCAGACTCTGGACCTGATGCGCGAAGGTCGTCATGCAGCGGCCGCGCTCAACGTCTCGTTGACCCTGCTGGCCGGCCTGGCCGCCGTGGTGGCGGGACTTGCCCTCGGGGGTGGCCTGTGAGGTGTCGGCAGAGGGGAGAAGCATGAGTCAGGCAACAAGCGTCTGGCGGCTCTATCTGGCGGTGGGCCTTGGCAGCGCCCTGGGATCGGTGTGTCGCCTCTTGACCGGCGTCGCGGTCTCGGGCCTGGTGGCGTCGTCCTTTCCCTGGGCGACCCTGCTGGTCAACGTGCTGGGATCCTGGTTGATTGCCCGCTTTGCTACCCATGCGGCCCTGAGCGATAGCCCTCGGCTGGCGAGCCTTCATCCGCTTGTCGTGGCGGGCTTCTGTGGAGGTTTCACCACCTTTTCGCTGTTCAGCCTCGAAGCGGCCCGCCTGGCCACCGGCGGCAGCCCCTGGCTGGCGCTGGCCTATGTGGTGCTGAGCGTGCCGCTATGGCTGGCGGCGGCCTGGGCCGGTGACGTCAGCGCACGGCGGGCCCTGGTCAGAGGCTCGTCCGAGTAGCCCAGACGCTCGTCAGAGTAGCCCCGGCGGTCGTTTAAGTAGCCCAGGCCTCGTCTCGGCAAGCCAGGCGCTCACACCAGGCGCAATCCCGCGATTCCGGCCCCCCGCGAGAGGGCCAGACCAGCGCGAGCCAAAACAGCGCGAGCCAGACCTAGGCGGGCCACCCTGGAGCGCAGACTCCGGGGTGGCCCGTTGGTCATTCTCGATCTTTTCTTGCCCGTCGCTGGGTGCCCGCCATGGCGGGCCCGTGCCGAGCACTCGATGCTCGGCACCTTCCGCCTCCGCCCTGCTTACTTGGCCTTGGCGTCCTTGCCGGCGGGCTTGGCGGTCTTCTTCGCTGCCTTTTCGGCGGCCTTTTCCACGCTCTTGCCGGGCGCCTGGAAGTGCTCCCGCACCAGGCCCAGCAGTCCCTGGGTCGAGGCGTCGAAGTCCTGGCTGCGCTCGTCGATCTTCTCGCTGATCTCGCCGGCGATGCGCTTGCCCAGCTGGACACCCCACTGATCGAAGGAGTTGATGTTCCAGATCACCCCCTGGACGAACACCTTGTGCTCGTAGAGCGCGATCAGCGCGCCCAGGTTGCGCGGTGTCAGTTCGTCGAGCAACAGCACGCTGGAGGGGCGGTTGCCGGGGCAGCTGTAGGGGTCGAGGTCACCGCCCTTGCTGCTGCCTTCCATAAAGGCGTTGGCCTGGGCCAGCATGTTGGTGAGCAGGGCGAAGTGGTGGTCCTCGACGCCGGGCTCGGGCTTCAGCGAGGCGATGAAGTCGATGGGCACGTAGCGGGTGCCCTGGTGCAACAGCTGGAAGAAGGCGTGCTGGCCGTTGGAGCCGGTCTGCCCCCACACGATGGGGCCGGTCTTGTAGTCTACCGGGCGACCGAAGATGTCGACCGACTTGCCATTGGACTCCATGTCGAGCTGCTGCAGGAAGGCCGGCAGCTGATGCAGGGCCTGGTCGTAGGGCACGATGGCCTGGGTCTCGGCACCGACGAAGTTGATGTACCAGATACCGATCAGCGCCATCAGCACCGGCATGTTCTCGCCGAGCGGGGCGTTCTGGAAGTGCTGGTCCATCTCGTAGGCGCCTTCGAGCATCTCGATGAAGCCTTCATAGCCGATCGCCAGGGCGATGGGCAGGCCGATCGAGGACCACATCGAATAGCGACCGCCGACCCAGGCCCAGAATTCGAACACGTTCTCCTCGCGGATGCCGAACTCCATGGCGGCCTTGCGGTTGGTCGAGGCGGCGATGAAGTGAGCGCCGATGTCGGCGTCATCGCCGGCGTTCTCGACGAACCAGCGCCGTGCGGTGCGGGCGTTGAGCAGCGTCTCCTGGGTGGAAAAGGTCTTGGTCGAGACGATGAACAGGGTGGTGGCCGGGTCGAGGCGGCTCAGCACCTTCTGGATATGCGCGCCGTCCACGTTGGAGACGAAGTGGAAGTTCAGGTCCGCCTGGCGGTACTTGAGCAGGGCGCGGCTGGCCATGTTGGGGCCGAGGTCGGAGCCACCGATGCCGATGTTGACCACGTCGCGAATACGCTCGCCGCTGTAGCCCTTCCAGTTGCCACTGCGGACCTCTTCGGAGAAGCGCTTGATCTGCTCGCGAGTGGCGTGGATCTCCGGCATCACGTCCTTGCCATCGGCGATGACCGGGCTGTCACCCAGGTTGCGCAGCGCCGTGTGCAGCACCGGCCGGTCCTCGGTGACGTTGATGATGTCGCCGGAGAACATCTGGGCGCGACGCTGGACCAGCGCCGAGTGTTCGGCCAGCTCGACCAGCTTCTCCAGCACCGCGTCGGAGATCTGGTGTTTGGAGTAGTCCAGAAAAAGCCCGCCCACGCGCAGGCTCATCTTGTCGAACCGCTTCGGATCCTTGGCAAAGTAGTCGCGAATCCGGTCGTCGGCGGTCTCGTCGCGAAGCTTCAACAGCGACTGCCAGGTCACGCTTCGGGTCAGCTGGAACACGGGAGAATCCTCGATATTGGTCAGTTGTTATCGCTGCGAGAGGAAATCCAGGCGTTGGCATCCGGGATCTGCATCTCGTAGTCCTGGCCGAGCCAGGGCGAGCTCATCATGAAGTCGGCGCTGGAGGGGTTGCAGGCCACCGGCACGTTCCACAGGGCGGCCAGGCGCAGCAGCGCCTTGACGTCCGGGTCGTGGGGCTGGGGGGCGAAGGGGTCCCAGAAGAAGATCAGCAGGTCGAGTCGTTGCTCGGTGATGCGAGCACCGATCTGCTGGTCGCCTCCCAGCGGACCGCTCATCAGGCCTTCCACCTCCAGCCCCAGGGTGCGGCTGAGCCGCGCGGCAGTGGTGCCGGTGCCGAGCAGCTGGTGAGCGATCAGGGTGTCCTTCCAGCGGGAGGCCCACTCCATCAGTTCCTGCTTCTTGCCGTCGTGGGCGACCAGGGCGATGCGCTTGCGAGCCGGCAGAATGCGGCTGACTTCCTTGACGGGTTGGGGCATGGGGCCTCCGGGATAAAGGCGTGGTGAATGGTGTCACCGGGATGAGGGATACCTTAGAGCGTTGAAGGTAATATTACTACGGCTTGGCGATGCGACTAAGGTCTAGCGCGGGCCTTCATAGAGAAGGCGCGGGCAGTAAGTTGTCGAAATTTCGTGCTTATTAGAGTGTCCTTCATCAATGTTTTTGGAGAAATGTTGTAAGTTTAACAAAATAGTGCTTGAGTCCCGGCGCTGTCTGTACCACATTGGTGCCCACTGACGACGTCCTTGCGGGGGATTTGCATCTTTAGTGAATCCGCCTACCGTCGACTCACCAGCTTTCACGCAAGAACGCTTTCGCCGCTCAGGGGGATATTCGCTATGACGCTCAAGGTTGCCATCAACGGTTTCGGACGTATCGGTCGCAACGTGCTGCGCGCACTGTACGAGAACGGCTACCGGGACCGGATTGAGGTCGTTGCCATCAACGATCTCGGTGATCCTTCGCTCAACGCCCACCTGCTGCGCCATGACACCGCTCACGGTCACTTTCCCTTCAAGGTAGAACATGACGAGGAGAGTCTGAGCGTCGATGGCGACCGTATCGCTATTCTGTCCGAGCGTGACCCGGCCAGCCTGCCCTGGGCGAAGCTCGGCGTAGACATCGTGATGGAGTGCACGGGCCTGTTCACCACGCGCGCCGACGCCGGCAAGCACGTCGAGGCCGGTGCCGCCAAGGTGCTGGTCTCCGCGCCTAGCCCTGACGGCGACGCCACCATCGTGTTCGGCGTCAACGACGGCGTGCTCAAGGCCAGCGATACCATCGTCTCCAACGGTTCCTGCACCACCAACTGCCTGGCGCCGGTGGCCAAGGCGCTCAACGATGCCGTCGGTATCGAGAATGGCCTGATGACCACGGTCCATGCCTACACCAACGACCAGAACCTGTCTGACGTGTACCACAAGGACCCGTACCGCGCGCGTAGCGCCACCCACTCCATGATCCCGACCAAGACCGGCGCTGCCGCTGCCGTGGGCAAGGTGCTGCCGGAGCTCAACGGCAAGCTGGATGGCCTGGCCGTGCGCGTGCCGGTGATCAACGTCTCGCTGGTGGATCTGGTGTTCAACGCCTCGCGCGACACCACCAAGGAAGAGATCAACGAGATCGTGGCCAAGGCGGCGGAGAATTCTCCGGTGCTCAACGTCAACGCCCAGCCGCTGGTGTCCATCGACTTCAACCACGATCCGGCCTCCTCGACCTTCGACGCCAACCACACCCGCGTCAACGGTCGCCTGGTCAAGGTCATGGCCTGGTACGACAACGAGTGGGGCTTCTCCAACCGTATGCTGGATACCGCCCTGGCCATGCAGGCCGCCAAGTAAGCCAATAGCCCCCGCCCGCTGCCATCGGCGGGCTAGGTGTGGCACTCTGATGGTCGGGGCGATTCGCCGCCCTCATCATTGGTACAGACGCCGAAGCAGTCACTGCTTCGGCGTCTTTGCGCGCAAGGAATGCCATGCTGCCCGAATACTCCTGGCTCGCCTGGGGCCTGATCATCCTCTCCACCTACCTGACCGGCATCTCCAAGGGCGGCTTCGCCGGGGGCTTCGGTACCCTGTCGGTGCCGCTGATGGCGCTTGCGATCGATCCCATCGCCGCCGCTGGCCTGTTATTGCCCTTGCTGCTGGTGATGGACGTTCTGGCGGTCAAGGCCTGGTGGGGGCATCAGGACATGGCCGAGGTGAAGCGATTGATCCCCGGTATGGCGATCGGCGTGGTGGTGGCTACCCTGGTGGCGGGCAGCCTCGACGAGGACCACGTCAGGCTGCTGCTGGGGGTGATCTCGCTGTTGTTTGTCGCCTACATGATCGTGAAGCCGGCGGCCTCCAGGCCGATCGCCTCTTTCTGGGCCTGGCCCGCGGGCATCGCCACCGGTATCACCAGCTTTATTGCCCACGCCGGCGCCCCGCCGATGAACCTATACCTGGTGCCCAGGCGCCTGCCCAAGACCACCTTCATCGCCACCACCACCCTGGTGTTCGCCGCGGTCAATACCATGAAGCTGCCGCCTTACCTGTGGCTTGGCGAGATCAACCTGACCAGTATCTGGGCGTCGCTGGCGCTGGTGCCGGTGGCCTGGTTCGGCATCAGGTCTGGCCTGTGGCTGCAGCACCGGGTCAACGAGCGGCTGTTCTACCGGCTGGTGATACTGGCCATGGCGGTGGTCGGGGTGCAGTTGATCATCAAGGCGCTCGCCTAGGGCTCGCCTGAAAAGTGCCTGCGCTCGGTAATACGGCGTTAAAAATCGGATCAAAATGCTCATTTACACCCTGTAAACTGCGCTTTCTCACCGATTTTTGCCTTGTCTAACCTTCGCTCGTCGACTTTTCGGACAGAGCCGAGCGACGGGCTGTAGCGGGCTCACGCCGACATGAAGTCGTTCCAGCGCCGCACCAGGTAGTTGTGCTCGTCCATCACCGTGTTCCACACCGCGATGCGGCTCATGCGCGTCATGTAGTCGCCGCCGTCGCGTACCTCACCCTTGTGGATCATGCCGCAGGGGCCTGACGGTCCGGCGAGTTCTTCCGCCGCGGGCTTGCCGGCGTACCAGTAGTCCCATTCCGCCGCAGACAGGTGAGGGCGGGTCAATTCCGGGGTCGAGATGTAGTAGCCCTGTCGTGCCATGACGGCGCCGGGCCAGCCCGAGATCCACCAGTTGAGATACTCGTAGGCGGCGTCCAGGCTGCGGCCTTCGATGCTGCGTGACAGCGACATGCCGCCATACCAGGCGCGATAGCCTTCCCTCGGTGCCGCCATGCGCACCTTGAGCTGGCGCTGCTTGAGGTCGGTCATCGCCGGTGACCACAGGCTCTCGATGCCGACGCGACCGCGCAGCATGTCCGAAGAGGCCTGGTCCTGGTTGCTCCAGAAGGTGCGGAAGTGCTGAGCCCGCTTGAGCTCGATCAGGCAATCGATCAGGCAGTCGATCTCGGCGACGCTCAGGTTGCCCAGGTCCTCGAACTGCACCAGGCCAGCGGCCTTGGCGGCCAGGGCCGCGTCGATGGCGCCGATGGCGCTGTCGTTCTGCAGGCTGACCATGCCGCGCCAGCGCGGGTCCAAAAGCCAGCCCCAGCTTTCCTGCTCGCTGTCGAGGCCGTGGGGCAGCATGTCCAGGCGGTATCCGAAGCTGTCCACGTTGTGGCTGACCGGCAGCATGGTGATGCGCTCGCTGGGACGGGCGCCACAGCTGCCGTCGGCCTGGATATAGAGCCGGTCGACCGGATTACCGCCGGCACCGAGCGGCGCGTGGGGCGTCAGTTGGCCGGTCTTCGGCAAGTCGTTGATCGCATCCCAATGGTGGATGCGTGAAAGCTCGATGGGCTGGATGGCCCCGGCCGGCCACACGAAATCGACGTTGTGAAACCACTGGTCGTAGATGTCGAAGCTGTCCGGTGCCAGCACTCCCGCACGCTGTGCCGCCACCCCGTCCATGACGGTGAATTCCAGGCGCAGGCCCAGGTCCTCGCGAGCGCGCTGGCGAATGCTCTCCAGCAGTGTCACCGAGGTGCCCAGTACCCGCAGGGTGACCGGACTGCGCTGGACAAAGGGGGCGCTGGGCTTGGCGGTGTCAGGCATGCAGGATCCTTGGGCTGGGATGGTCGCTGACCTTGTCCATGAAGGTCGCAAGCGATTGTGTCACGCGCTCGGCGTCGATGTCCCGAGTGATGAAGATCAGCTCCGAGCGGCGGTCGTCCGAAGGCCAGGCCTCCACGTGCTCCGGCGGGTGGATGGTGTGCTGGACACCGTGGAGTACCACCGGTCGATCGTCGCCCTGGACGTGGAGCACGCCCTTGACCCTGAGGATATCGCTGCCATGGCGGTTGAGCAGCATCGACAGCCAGATGCCGAGGCAGGTCCAGTCGACCTCGCCCTCGAGGCCGAGGCGGAAGGAGCGAATGTCGCCGAGATGGTCCGGATCATGCTGAGGCGGCTTGCGCCAGGGGCCGAGCCAGGACTTCACCTGGCCGGGGGTGAAACGCTGCAGGTGCGGTCCGCTGGCGAACAGCTCATCACTGGGCTGGCGTAGCGCCTCGGCGCCCAGCCGTTGGGCCGCCGGGTTGATCGTATCCAGCATGGCCTCGAGCCCTGCCAGGGTGTCTTCCTCGACCAGGTCGGCCTTGCTGATCACCAGCTTGTCGGCCACCGCCACCTGGGCCTCCCAGACGGGGTGCTGGGCGCGACTGTCGACGGCGTTGAGCGCGTCGACCAGGGTCAGGTTGGTGCCGGGGCGCAGGTGGTGGCGCAGTACCGGGTCGGCGGTGATGGTCGAGGCGATCGGGCCCGGATCGGCGAGTCCGGTGGTCTCCAGCACGATGCGCTTGAACGCCGGGATCTCGCCGTCCTGGCGTCGGGACAGCAGGCGTCTGAGCGCCTCTGACAGTTCGCCGCGGATGGTGCAGCAGACGCAGCCGCTGGACAGCAGCACGGCATCCTCGGCGATCTCGCCGAGCAGGCGGTCGTCGAGACCGACGTCGCCGAACTCATTGATCAGTACCGCACTGTCGCCGAAGGCTTCGCTGGCCAGCACCGACTTGAGCAGGGTGGTCTTGCCGGCGCCCAGAAAGCCCGAGATCACGTGCACCGGCACCAGCGGTGTCGTCTCGTTCATGGTGGTGTCCTCGTCGTGGTGGTCTGGGGTCATTGCAGCGAGGCCAGGAAGGCGGGATCGAGCGGGTCGAGTTCATGACCGCCCATGCGTTCTGCCTGCAGCCATACGCCGCCCAGATCCTGCACGATCTCGCGCTTGCCGGTGGCGGTGGCGAGCACGAAGCTCGCTGCCTGGAAGTCCTCGATGGTGATCCGGCGGGGGCTCAGCACGCGATTGATCAGGGTGACCCGGTAGGCGCGGGCGCGCCTGCGCGCGTAGTGGGCCTGCTCGGGGTCCTCGATGTTGGTGCTCCAGTGGCTTTCGCCGCCGAGTGCGCCGCACAGTCCGCACATGCCAACCTCCGATGGCGCCGTCGGCGCCGAATGAATGTGAGTTACGCCGTCAGCGCCGAGCTGGCGCCAAGGGCCACCCGCAGCAGCGCTTCGTCCTCGCCGCAGGGGCCGCTCAGCTGCAGGCTGGTGTGCTGGCGGTCGTCGTCGCGCCCGCTGGGCAGCGCCACCGCCGGCGAGTCGAGCAGGCTCGCCACCATGCTCAGGCGCAGCGTCGCCAGATTGACCTCGGCAAAGTGCTCGGGGTCGGCTTCCAGCGGCGCGAGCAAGGGCGCCACATGCGCCACCGTGGGCGTCAGCAGGGTCGCGCCAGCGAGCTCATCGCGCAGCCGCGTCTTGAGCGCCTGACGCAGGCGATACAGGCTGACCACGCTGTCCGGGGGCATCTGGCGGGCGGCCTCCAGGCGCTTGCGTACCCTGGGGTCCATGGCCTCGGCATCGGGGCCTTCCAGCAGAGCGCGGTACTCGGTGTAGGCCTCCGCCGCGCCCAGCCAGCCGTGGCGGGTGATGGCCTCCAGGGTGTCGGCGACGCTTGCCACACGGCGACGGACGATGTGGAAGCCGGCATCCTCGAGACGGCTGGCGCAGGCCTCCAGATTGTCGCCCACGGCACGGGATACCCTCGGGTCGTCGAGGCAGCCTGCATCGAGTACGATCACCGACTGTTCGGGCACGGCGGCGGCACGAACCAGCGGCGCGCTGCCGCGCATCGTGTCGTCGATGGCCAGGCAGTCCTCGAGGGTGCTGGCGATGACGCCGATGGTGTCCAGGCTGTCGGCCAGCGGTGTCACTCCCTGGCGCGAGTGGCGGGCCTGGGAGGGGCGATAGGACACCAGCCCATTGAAGGCCGCGGGGACGCGCAGCGAGCCGGCGGTGTCGGTGCCGATGGCGGCCGGCACGATGCCTTGGGCGACCGCCACCGCGGAGCCGGAGCTGGACCCGCCGGGGGCCCTGGGCTCGTTCTCGTTTCTGCTTTCGTGCTCGTGCTCGCTCGAGGTGGGGGGAGGGGTATGGTGCGGCGTACCGTAGTGGGGGTTGAGGCCAAGCCCCGAGTAGGCGATCTCGGTGAGGTTGGTCTTGCCGATGCAGACCATGCCCGCGCCGGCGGCGTGGTGTACCGCCTCGGCGTCGCGATCGGCCGGCGTCTTGCCCAGCACCTTGCCGCCGGCGGTGGTGGCGGTGCCGGCGATGTCGAACAGATCCTTCCAGGCCAGCGGCACGCCGTCCAGCGGCCCGCGCAGGGTGCCCGAGCGCTGACGCTCGGCACAGGCCTCGGCCTCTACCAGGGCGCGTTGTTCGGTCAGCGAGATAAAGACGGCGTCACTGTCGGCGGCCCGGGTCAGGCATTGGCGGGTCAACGAGACCGGATCGAGTTCGCCGCGTCGGATGGCCTCGCCGATGGCCAGGGCGGTGAAGGGTTGTGCAGGCATGCACGTCTCCTGTAGCGGGTGGTGGGCGCCGCCGCGGGCGGCGCCAGACGACGACTCAGCGATCCTCGCGCTTGAGCGCGGAGTCGGGGATGTCACCGGTTTCCAGGCGTTCGAAGCGTCCCTTTTCGGTGTAGACCCAGTTGCGGCCCACCGAGGTGGCGAGGAATCGGTCGTCGTAGCCGGAGGTGATCTCCTCCTGAGGATAGCGCCGCAGCACCCAGGCTTTCATCAGTACGATATAGACCACCAGGGCCGAGCCGAAGCCTACCGCGTAGGCGTACTCGAGGAAGATCAGCGCCAGGCCACCGCCGATGATCCAGGCGATGAGGCCGGCGGGGTTGAAGCCGCCGCTGAAGCGGAACTGGCCGTTGGGATCGTACAGCGCCGGAACGTTGAGGCGACGCCGACGCAGCAGGTAGTAGTCGGCCACCATGATGCCGCCCACCGCCGACAGCACGGCGCCGTAGTAGCTGAGGAAGGTGAACAGGTTGTTGAGGATCAGCCAGGGCATCGAGGCGGTGCCGATGATGCCGGCGATGACCAGGGCGACCGGGTAGCTGACCCTTGGCGCGCCGGCGTTGACGAAGGTCAGCGCCGCCGGGATCAGGTTGGCCGCGTTGTTGGTCGACCACTGGGCCAGGATCACCATCGCCAGCAGTGCGATCAGGGTGAGGCCGCCGCCCTGTCCTTGGATGACGGTGACCGGATTCCAGTCACCGGCGGCGATGAAGGACACGCCGCCGATCAGCGCGATCCAGGCCTGGGTGGCCGGCAGCGCCAGAAACTGGGCGACGAAGACGTTCTTGTTGCGCTGAAAGAAACTGCGCTCGCCACCCTTTGTCTTGAGGAAGCGGGTCAGGTTGGGGATATCCACCGCCAGCGCCGACCAGAACGCCATGTTGGCGAAGAACAGGCCGAGCGCGGCCACATTCTGGTCGCCGACGAAGGTCCAGATATTGATGCCCTGGGTCTCGGCGAGCACGTCGAGGGTGAAGTACATCCACACCGAGATGGCCACGATGCAGGGGGCGGCGATCGACGCCAGCAGCTCCACCGCGCGGATGCCCAGGGCGGTGTTGACGATCTGGACCACGGCAAACAGCACATACCACAGGATCCAGTTGTCCAGGCCCCACAGGTACTCGACGATGCCGTTCAGGGCCAGCGCACCCAGGTAGGTCTGCACGCCGAACCAGATGGCCGCCACCACCCCGCGGGATACCGCCGGCAGGTGGGTGCCCTTGAGGCCGAAGGGCGCGCGCAGGTAGACCGCGAACGACAGTCCATGTTCGGTACCGATGTCGGCGGTCAGGCTCATCACCACGCCGAGTACCAGATTGGCCAGAAAGATGATGGCGACGACCTGTATCAGCGGAAGGCCAGCGACCCCGCCGGCCCCCAGTTGGAAGGTGGCGATGATCACCGCCATGCCGATCCATAGCCAGATGAAGCCAAAAAAGCCGATGGTGCGTTGATTCAGCCAGACCGGCAGGATCGCCGCTTCCAGCAGGTGGTCGCCGCTGTCGCGGGCTGCCGCCGAAGTGGCGGGGGTGGGGGCGTCTTGTGGTGTGGCCACGGGAGCGCTCCTTGAATGTCGTTGGTTGTTGTTGGAGGCGATAGCGACGTCGGACGAAGAGATATCTCCGTTTCGCATAAATGCAGTATGGATACAAAAATCATTTTTTGGCAAGGGCCGTCCTGCGCCTTAAGCCGCATAGGGGGCGAGGACAATCTGTAATAGGCTGTTTTCCGGTAAAAAGGCTTTTTTGTGTTCGTGCAGACGGGAATGGATCTTGTGAAGTTGGCAACAAACGTCATTTCCGAGTGGCTCGAAAGGGTCCTGAAGAGGTGTCAAGATGGGCGCTTGTTGCCCGGCTGCCGGGCCTTGGATCGTGGCTGCCGGACATCGGTGGCGTGTAAGCGAGAGGTCAGGTGATTGGACGTCAGGGAGGAACGGGTGCTGAGTACGCCAGCTAGGTCGAGGCAGGAGGGCAGTCGCGCCCCCCGCTACGCGCTGATCCAGGATTCACTGCGAGAAGCCATCGAGTCGGGGCGGGTGCCGCCCAATCAGGTGTTGCTGGAAGGGCCTATCGCACGGCTGTTCGGCACCAGTCGTGGGCCGGTGCGCAAGGCGCTGGAGCTTTTGCACCAGCAGGGCCTGATCAGCCGCTTTGAAGGGCGCGGCTTTCTGGCGACACCCGATCCCGGAGCGGTGGAGCCGGCGCGGGAGGCGCTGACCCCTGAGCGTCTTGGTCTCGGCATCGATGAGTCACCGGTGGTGGATACCCGTCCGGCGGCCGAGCGCATCCACGCCGAGGTCGAGGAGGCGGTGGCCACCTGTCTGGCGTTTGGTCACTTCCGCATCGTCGAGACCAGCCTCAGCGACTACTACGGCGTCAGCCGCACCGTGGCGCGAGAGGTGCTGGGACGGCTGCGCAGCCAACGGCTGATCGAAAAGGATCGCCACTCCCATTGGCTGGCGGGGCCGCTGACCGCCCAGGCGGTGGCCGAGGACTACGAGATTCGAGTGCTGCTGGAGCCGGCGGCGCTCAAGGCCTCTGGCCCGCTGATCGAACGTGAGGAGCTCGAGCTGATGCGCGACCGGGTGCAGCGACTGATCGACCACCCCGAGCAGCAGTCTGCCGCGACCATCGCTCGACTCGAACGTGACCTGCACCAGGGTTGCCTGCGTCACTACCGCAATCGCAAGGCCGGCGAGATGATTGCCCAGAGCCAGTTGCCGGTCATCGTCAATCGCATGTTCTTCCAGACGCTGGGGGTTCCTCGGGACGAGCCCCTGTTGATGGAGCACAAGCTGGTGATCGATCACCTGCTGTTTGGCGCCTTCGACGCCGCCGCCTCGAGTCTGCAGTCCCACCTCCAGGCGGCTGCCGAGCGCACCCGCCGTCGGCTCAAGGTGCTGTCGGTATTCCCCGAACCCGACCTTCCCCCCTACCTTCAGCGTATCGTCTGACGCAAGCGCAGGGCGCAGGGCGAGCGTCGGCGCCGCCTTGCGCTCCGTCCTCGGCATGTTCCTTTGTTTCCGGTCTCTTGCCTTTTGCGGCCTTTCCTCAAGTCTAGCGGTCGGCCTGCCGCAGGCCGGTGTGCTGTCCTGCCCCCTCCTGGTCTAGAAGTAAAAAATGTCAGTTGGATACCGCGCCCATAAAAAATGACGTTTTATTCGATCGGCATTTTTGGGGCTCGTCTGTTCTCACCCATTGGTCGAAGAAGGTTTGCACTTTTGGCTGTTGCTGAAAGCCTGAATGGTCGGCCTTGTATCGCCAGTCTTGCCTATAACCTGGCTTGGGCCGCAGGTTTTGGTCATTGGCGAGCGTCGCGACGCGCTGCTCTACGCCTGAAATCTCCGTCTTGACAAAAATGACCTTTGTATCCAGTCTTCAATTGATGGCGGTCGACACAACCGCTGACGCCGCAGGACCGATGGCACGTCGGTAGTCCAGCAAGCGCACGACCGACACCAGGGCCAGCGGCGCCACCGCAAGCCCCAACAAGACCAAGCAACAAGACGAGGTGTTCAAGATGGCGAAGAAAGAGATTCTCTGTGCATTTGGTGTCGACGTGGACGCCGTGGCCGGCTGGCTCGGTTCCTACGGTGGCGAGGACTCCCCCGACGATATCTCCCGCGGCCTGTTCGCCGGCGAGGTCGGTGCACCGCGCCTGCTCAAGCTGTTCGAGCGCTACAACCTGAAGACCACCTGGTTCATTCCCGGGCACAGCATCGAGACCTTTCCCGAGCAGATGAAGGCGGTGGTCGACGCCGGTCACGAGGTCGGGGTCCACGGCTACAGCCACGAGAACCCCATCGCCATGACCCGCGAGCAGGAACGCGACGTGCTCGACTACAACATCGAGCTGGTGACCCAGCTGTCGGGCAAGCGGCCGACCGGCTATGTGGCGCCCTGGTGGGAATTCAGCCCGGTGACCAACGAGCTGCTGCTCGAGCGTGGCATCAAGTACGACCACAGCCTGATGCACAACGACTTCCACCCCTACTACGTGCGCGTCGGTGACTCCTGGACCAAGATCGACTACTCCAAGCCGGCCAAGGAGTGGATGAAGCCGCTGGTGCGTGGTGAAGAGACCGACCTGATCGAGATCCCGGCCAACTGGTACCTCGACGACCTGCCGCCGATGATGTTCATCAAGAAGTCCCCCAACAGTCATGGCTTCGTCAGCCCGCGTCAGTTGGGCGAGATGTGGCAGGACCAGTTCGACTGGGTCTACCGCGAGAACGACTACGCGGTGTTCACCATGACCATCCACCCCGACGTCTCCGGCCGTCCTCAGGTGCTGATGATGCTTGAGCGACTGATCGAGCATATGCAGAGCCACGAAGGCGTGCGTTTCTGCACCTTCGACGAGATCGCCGACGATTTCGCCAGCCGCCATCCACGCGGCTGAACGCGACGCCATCGCGCCTCCCCTGACAACCACACCACAACGATAACGAAAGAGGGTGACGTCAATGACCGAGCCAACCCAAACCGCGCCCTCCGGGGCCCGTCCCGACGCGGACGAGCCCTGGAACGCTGTCATCACCAAGAAACAGATCGGCTACGCCTCGCTGGTCTGCTTTATCGCCTGGGTGGCGTCGGTCTACGACTACACCCTGTTCGGCACCCTGTTGCCGGTCATCGCCGAAGACTTCGGCTGGACCACCGCCAAGGCCACCGCGGTCAACACTTGGGCCACCATCGGGGTGTTCCTGGTGTCGCTGGTGGTCGGCACCATGCTCGATCGCTTCGGCCGCAAGAAGACGCTGATCCTGCTGGTGATCGGCGGCGCCGTCAGTTCCGGCCTGTCCGGTATCGCCATCGGTGCCGCTTCCATGGTGATCATTCGCGCCTTCTCCGGCTTTGCGGTCTCCGAAGAGGTGGTCAACGCCGTCTATCTCAATGAGATCTACAAGAAGGCCAAGGGCCGCGGCTTCATGTACAGCCTGGTGCAGAGTGGCTGGCCGGTCGGTGCCCTGCTGGCCGCCGGCATGACCTCGCTGCTGCTGCCGATCGTCGGCTGGCGCGGCAGCTTCTTCGTCGCCGCCTGCGCCTCGATCATCGTCATCGTGATGGCGGTCCGGCTGCCCGAGTCGCCGGTCTTCGCCGCGATCAAGGAGGTCGAGCGGCGGCGCAAGGCGGGTGACGCCGAGGGTGCCGCCCAGCTTGCCGCCGAGCACGACGTCGAGGTCAACACCGGCAGCAACCTGGGCCTCAAGGGCGTGTTCACGCCGGAACTGCGTCGTCACACCATCTCGCTGTCGCTGGTCTGGCTGTTCAGCTGGATGGCGATCCAGGTGTTCGCGGTGCTGGGCACCACGGTGCTGGTGGAGGCCAAGGGCGTCAGCTTCGAAAGCTCGCTGTACGTGCTGATCCTGGCCAACGCGGTGGGCTTTGTGGGTTACCTCAGCCACGGCTGGCTGGGCGATCGCATCGGTCGGCGCAACACCGTGCTGATGGGCTTTCTGCTCGGCGGCGTCGCCAGCATCCTGATGCTGCTTGGCCCGGCCAGCGACGGTTTCGTCTACCTGATGTACGCCGTCACCCTGTTCTTCCTGCTCGGTCCGTTCGCCGCCATCCTGTTCTACATGGGTGAATCCTTCCCGCCCCATGTGCGCGGCACCGGGGCCAACGTGGCCCACGTCATGGCGCCGGTGGGGGCCATCGTCGGCTCCGGTCTGGTGTCGGTGCTGCTGACCGCGGGTGTCAGCATGACCTGGTCGGCGATCCTGGCGGGCTCGCTGCCGCTGGTGCTCAGTGGACTTTTGATGTTCGGCACCCGTCATGTGGACCATCGTGAACACGACACCCTCGAGGAGGCGGTGGCATGAGTGCTCTGACACGCGACGATGGCCTGGCCGGCAAGGTCGCCATCATCTCCGGTGCCGCCAGTGGCATCGGCCAGGCGCTGGCGGTCAGCTACGCCAGGGCAGGCGCCAAGGTGGTTGCCGGCTACTACCCCGGTGACCCCCATGACGTCGAGGCGACCGTCTCGGCGGTTGCCGATGCCGGCGGCGAGTGTGTGGCGGTGGCGCTGGACGTGCGCGATGGCGCCCAGTGTGACGCCCTGGCCCAGGCCGCCATCGACCGCTTCGGCAGGCTCGATATCGCGGTGGCTGGCGCCGGCATCCTGCGTCAGGCAGCGCTCGAAGATCTGACCGACGACGCCTGGAACGACATGCTGTCGGTGGACCTGACCGGCGTGATGCGGATATTTCGCAGCGCGGCGAGGGTGATGACGGGGCCTGGCGCCATGGTCGCGGTGTCGTCCATCGCCGGCGGCGTCTATGGCTGGGACGAGCACGCCCACTACGCCACCGCCAAGAGCGGGCTGATGGGCCTGGTCAGGTCGCTGGCGGTGGAGCTTGCCCCTCGGGGCATCCGCGTCAATACCTTGATCCCCGGGCTGATCGAGACCCCGCAGTCACTGGACCCGGTCAACTCCCTGGGCCCGGATGGCCTTGCCGCCGCAGGCAAGGTGATCCCCGCCGGCCGGGTCGGCCACGCCGATGAGGTCGCTCGCACGATACGTTTTCTGACCAGTGACGACGCCTCCTACGTGACCGGCCAGCAACTGATCGTGGACGGCGGCTTGACCGTGCGCTGGCCGAGCTGAGGCCAGCCGTCAAGGCGCCGGCCAAGGCGCATCCAAGCCAGCGACGCGAGGCGAGGGCGGCGGCCCTCGCCTCGTGCCCCCAGCGAGTGGAGAGAATCCCATGTCACAGAAACTTCAGGGCAAGGTTGCCCTGGTGGTGGGCGGCGCCAGCGGTATCGGCCGTGCCATCGCCAACCTGTTCCACGCCGAAGGTGCCACCGTTGCGGTGGCCGACCTCAACGCCGATGCCTGTGATCAGGTGGCCCGCGCGCTGCGCGCCCGGGTCAGCACCCATCGCGTCGATGTTTCCGACGAAGCCTCGGTGAAGGCCATGGTCGATGAGGTGATCAGCACCCACCAGGTGATCGACGTGCTGGTCAACAGCGCCGGCATCCTCGACGAGACGCCGTTTCTCGAGATGACCAGCGAGACCTTCGACCGCATGATCGGCATCAACCTGCGCGGGGTCTTTCTGGTCAGCCGCGCGGTGGCCCCGCATATGGTCGAGCGCAAGGCCGGGCGGATCATCAATGTTGCCTCGCAGCTGGCGCTCAAGGGCGGCATGGGGCTGTCCCACTACTGCGCCGCCAAGGCCGGCGTGCTGGGGCTGACCAAGTCCATGGCGCGGGAGCTGGCACCCTTCAACGTGCTGACCAATGCCATCGCGCCTGGCCCCATCCTGACCCCGATGCTCGAGGGACTGAGCCCGGAATGGATCGCCGACAAGGAGGCGGAATTGCCGCTCGGACGCTTCGGCAGGGCCGAGGAAGTGGCGCCTTCGGCGCTGATGCTGGCGGCGTCTCCGGATGGTGATCTGTACCTGGGCCAGACCCTTGGTCCCAATAGCGGCGACGTGATGTAGCGGCCAGACAGGAGTCCGTGAATGCTCACCCTGCTGCTGGTCAAGTGGCTGTCCACCGCCCTGGTAGTGATCGGCGTGTCGGTGGCGGTGGTGCGCCTGGGGCCACGCCTGGGCGGGGTGCTGGCCGGCACCCCGATCGTGCTGGGGCCCGGCTACTTCTTCATGCTGGGCGAGCAGCCCGGCGCCTTCGTTGCCGAGGCGGCGCTGGGCTCGCTGCACGCGATGTTCGCGACCCTGGCGTTCTGTCTGGCGTATGTGCTGCTGGCGGGGCGACAGGGCGCGCTGGCGGCTGTCGCCCTGGCCGCCGTGCTATGGCTGCCGGTGGCGGCGCTGGCTGCCGTCTTGCCAGGCGGCACGGGTCTCGCGCTGGTGCTGTTCATCGCTTGCCTGGCCCTGGCGATGCGGCTGATGCGCGCGCTGGGCTTGTCGCGGACGGCGGTGTCGGCGCCGCTAGTCTGGGCCGACCTGCTGATACGCGGCACCCTGGCCGGGGGCATCGTGTGTCTGGCGACCGTGGTGCTGGCGGATATCGCCCCGGCGCTGTCCGGCGTCGCCCTGAGCTTTCCCATCGGCATGCTGACCATCGCCCTGACCCTGCACCAGCGCTACGGCGCCGAGGTCGCTCGGGCCACCCTGGCCGACACCCAGCTTGGCATGCTCAGCCTGGTGGCCTTCAGCGCCGTCCTTGCGGCAACCGCCGCCCATCTTTCCCCCGTGCTGTCCTTTGGCCTCGCCCTGGCTGCCTCGCTGGGCACCAGTAGCGCCCTGTGGGCGTGGCAGAGGCGTCTGCACAGCCCGCGTCACGCGTGAGACCGGAAGGGGGGCGCGCGCCCCGCCCGGGCTCTTGTCGGGCCTTGCTCCAGGCAAGGTGCGATGAACCAAAAAAAGCCCCGCCGTAGCGGGGAAATGCCTCACGAATATCGCTACTGCGCTACTGCGGCCCAGCCGCCGCTGTCGACCGAGGCGAAGATGGCGTCGATCACCCTGAGATTGGCAATGGAATCCTCCAGCCCATAGAGCCCGACCTCCTCACCGCGCAGGGCGCGGCAGAAACGACTGACCTCCTGTTCGTACTGGTCCATGGGCGGGAAGGTTTCCGTCTTGGGGTCGCTCTGATAGAGGTCGAAGACGTTGTCGTGAACCACCCGGGTCGGGCGCTCGACCGGAGCGATAAAGGGCTCTGGCAGATCGATGGCACCTTGGCTGCCGACGATGTGCAGGTGCTGGGCGGCACTGGTGGCGGTGGAGACCATCAGGCTGGCGTGGCGCCCCTCGCCGTAGTCGAGCAGCACGCTGGCGACGACGTCCACGCCATGTTCCGGGTCGCGGCTTGCGTGGGCCATCACCCGCCGGGGTTCGCAGCCAAAGGCGAAGCGAGTCGCCATGGCCGCGTAGCAGCCGACATCATAGAGCGCGCCACCGCCGAACTCCGGGCGCATGCGGTAGTTGCCGGGGTCGTCGAGACCGAAGGTGAGCATGGCCTGAACCATGCGGATGTCGCCATAGGCGCCGGCCTTGATGCGCTCCTTGACCGCCAGCCAGCGCGGCTGGTGGCGCACCATGAAGGCCTCGCAGAACAACAGTCCCGGCGGCACCCTGAGGCTCGCCGCCTGTTCGGCGGTAAGCGCCAGGGGCTTTTCGCACAGAACGTGCTTGCCCTTGTCCAGCGCCTTCTGGGCCAGCTCGATATGCAGATGGTTGGGCAGCGGGATGTAGACTGCCTCCACCTCCGGGTCGTCGATCACCGCTTCGTAGCTTGCGTAGGCGCGCGGAATATCCATCTCGTCGGCAAACGCCTGGGCCGATTCCTGGTTGCGTGACCCCACCGCCAGAACCTCGGCGTGGGCGCTCGCCCGCATCGCCGGTATCAGCTTGATGCGCGCAATATTGGCGGTGGAGAGGATGCCCCAGCGTACCGGTGCGTCGATCATGGTCGGGTTCCTTGCGGTCAGGGTGTGAGTTGTGCGGATGAGCGCTGCTGGGGGGCGGGCACCGATACCCAGCGACGCTCCTGGCAGGAGACGTCGATGGCGGTGAGGATATTCTGGTTGTGGCGGCCGAAGGCGAAGTCGGGGAAGCAGCCGGCAGATGAGGCGATGCCCTGGACCAGGTCGTGGACCTCGATCACCTTGACGTCGAAGTAGCCGATGCCGCCACCACCGTAGTCGAACGGAAAGAAGGCGCGGAACTGCGGCACCTGGGAGCCCGCCAGCAGGGTCTTGAAGCCGCGATCCTCACGCCGGTCGGCGTAGCGGAAGAGCTTGAGCTCGTTGAAGCGCTCGCCGTCCATCACCAGGGTGCCCTCGCTGCCGCTGACCTCCCAGCCGATGCCGAAGACCTTGCCGGCGGCCACCCGAGAGCTTTCGATCACGCCGCCGGCACCACTGGCGAAACGCACCAGCGCCTGGGTCTGGTCGTCGTTCTCGACCTCGCGACGCTCGGCGCCTGCTGTCGCCTTGCTGGCGTAGCCAGCGCCCTCGCCGGCTCCATCCACCACGGGCCGGGTCGCAAACAGGATCTGGCTCTGGGCGCAGACCTCCTCGATATCGCCCATCAGGAACTGGGCGACGCTGATGGTGTGGGCGCCCAGGTCGCCCAGTGACCCGGTGCCGGCCTGCTGGCGCGAACAGCGCCAGGACCAGGGCAGCTCGGGATCGTTGAAGAAGCCCTGGTCGAAGGTGCCGCGAAAGCGTATCGGTGTGCCGATGGCACCCTCGTCGATCAGTCGCCTGGCGAGCAGGGCCGCCGGCGTCTTGATGTTGTTGAAGGCGACCATGGTCTTGACCCCGCGGGCGCGGGCCGCCTCGGCCATCTTCGCCGCCTGGTCATCGTTCATGGCCAGGGGCTTTTCGCAGTAGACGTGCTTGCCATGGTCGATGGCGGCCATCGCCATGTCGAAGTGCAGGGCGTTGGGCGAGGTGATGTCCACCACTTCCACCTGCGGGTCGGCGACCAGCTCCCGCCAGTCGCCGTAGGCGCGCTCGACGTCCAGCCGTTCGGCGGCGGCCCTGGCGGCCTGATCGCCCTGGTCGGCGATGGCGACCAGGCGAGGACGCAGCGGTAGATCATGGTAGAGCGTGCGGGCACGGCGGTAGGCATCGGCGTGGGCCTGACCCATGAAGCCGCTACCGATCAGGCCAATGTTGAGCGCCTTGGGCATTCGCTTGTCTCCGCTGGTGGGTCACGTCGCCCGGGGATGGTGAGGCTGGTCGAGCCGGGCGATCACCGGCGTGGCCTAGTTGGCGTTGGGCAGCTCGTAGTCGGGCTTTTCGCTGGGCATGCAGGCGCGCAGCAGTTCCACCGAGCGCACCACGCCCTCCCGGCGCGACAGGTTGATATCCTCGTGCTCGATGCTCAGCACGCCGTCCTGGTAGCCCCCGGCCTGCAGCCAGTAGCAGAAGTCCTTCCACCACTCGAGTTTCTGGCCGTACCCTAGGGTCACGTAGGACCAGCCGCGATCACGGAAATCGCCCATTGGCTGATTGTCCAGACGGGAGGTCAGGCCCACCGCCGCCGGGTTGAGCGCGGTGTCCTTGGCGTGAACATGGTAGATGTGGCGGGCGTAGCGCTGGACCACCTCGATGGGATCGGCGCCCATCCACAGAAGGTGGCTGGGATCGAAGTTGAGGCCGACGATGTCGCCGATCTCGCCATGCAGGCGCAGGAAGCCCGGCAGGTTGTAGACCAGCTGGTTGCCATGCATCTCCAGGCATAGTTCACGAATGCCTTCGCCGCGGGCGTGGTCGGCCAGCTTGCGCCAGTAGGGCAGCGCGACCTCGTTCCACTGGTAGTCGAGCATCTGGGCGGTTTCCGGTGGCCAGGCGGCGGTCACCCAGTTGGGGAAACGGTCATCCGGGCCACCGCCAGGCAGGCCTGACATCAGATTGACCCGGGGCACCTCGAAGTGACGGGACAGCGCGATGGCCTGCTCGACCACCCTGTGCTGGCGCTCACCATCGGTGGGATGCAGCGAGTTGCCGTTGGCGTTGAAGGCGGAAATCGTGACGCCATGGTGGGCGAGCCTGGCCTTGAGGTCCTGGCGTGCGGCTTCGCTGTCGAGCAGTGCTGCGGCGTCGAGGTGGGGCGAGTCCGACCAGTTGCCGATGGAAAATTCCACGCACTCGATGCCCTGTTCGGCGCAGAAGGCGAGCAGGTCGTCCAGTGACATATTGGCCAGGCTGTCGGTGACGAGGCCGATTTTCATGTGATGCTCCTGTCAAGCGAACCCGCCCATGAAGGGCGGGCGAGGTGTGGATGATCAGTACCGACAAGGCCTGCTCGGTGAGTCGCCGGCCTTGCCATGGTGGCGGATGGCCATTGGGTGAGGTGGCCGCTTAGCGATAGCCCTGCTGAGTCAGCTCGATGACCTGTTCGGCGTTTTCCTGGGTGATGAAGTTTGGCCCGGTCTGGATATTGTTGGTGGGCTTGAGGCCGTAGCGGTTGTACAGCGCCAGCGAGATGATCGGCAGGTAGCCCTGAAGGTACTGCTGCTGATCCATGGCGAACAGCATCTCGCCATCGCGAACCGCTTCCAGCGTCTCGGCGGACAGGTCGAAGGTGGCGAAGGCGATCTGGCCCATGGCGCCCTGGCTGCGGAATTCGTTGATCAGCGGGTCGGTGGCCAGCGATCCCAGGCTCAGCACGCCGTCGGTGTCCGGGCTCGAGTTGAGGTGGGCAAGCACGGCATTGGTGATGGCGGTGGGATCCTGGGTGGTGGAGATCTGTTCGGCACTGCCGTCGAAGGCGTCGGTAAAGCCCTTGCAGCGGGCGTCAAGCTGCGACTGGCCGGGGGCGAAGTTGATACAGATGGGGCTCTCGACGCCGGCTTCCTTCATGCGCTCACCGGCCATCTTGCCCGCGCGGTACTCGCTCTGACCGACATAGTTGAGTGCGCCGATCTCACCGGCGATCTCTTCGCCGGTGTTGAGCACCACCACCGGAATGCCGGCGGCGATGGCCTCGCGCACCGGCTCGGCGAAGGCGCTGGCATCGGGCATGGTCAGCGCCAGGCCATCGGGTTGGGTGGCAATCGCCTGCTCGATCATCCTCAGCATCTGGGAGGTGTCGTACTGGGCCGGAGAGTTATAGAGAAGCTCCACTCCCATCTCCTCGGCGGCATCCTCGAAACCGCGCTTGAGAACGTTGCCGAAGGGGTCCGCCGCGACGATATGGGTGATCGCCACGAACTTCAGCGGGTCGGCGTCCTGGGCAACGGCCGCCTGGCTCGCCGACAGCGCCATGGCGCCAGCGACCAGGGCGCCGGTGATGGCTCTGGAGAACGGATTGGGGCGCTTGATCCCGGTGTGTGTTGCGCTGGTCTTGTCGGTGGTCTTGCTCATGGCTGTACTCCGATTGTTGTTGGTGTTGCGGGTGATCGTGCTCAGGGGTGTCACGTTGATGCAGCGATTCAGGCGCGTCGGTCCTGCGCCATCCGGTCGAGTGCCCGGTCCAGGCGGTCGGCGTCCCAGTCTTCGTCCAGGGCCTGTGTCAGCAACTCGCATTGGCTCTGGGGGGCCAACCCGCCCTGGGGTGGGGTGCGATCAAGATTGGCCGGGAACGGGTAGGCCTCGGCCAGGGCGGTCACACCTGCGCGGATCGCCGCTGTCCAGCCATCGCGCTGGAAGCGGGCCTTTAGCGCGGGAAAGCCGGCGCGCACCAGGCGTGTGTTGTCGACGCTCTCCATGGCACGGCCAAAGGCCGAGGAGATCTGCAGCAGGTTGGCCATGCGCCGCAGGTCCTGGCTGTCGTTGTCGCCAGCGGCGTGAAACAGCGCCGGGTTGAAGAACAGGCCGTCGCCCCTGGTCAGCGGAAGCTGAACGCGATGGCGGGCGAACACTTGCTGGAAGGCCGGGTCGCGGTAGGCCAGATAGCCTTCGGGGTAGCGCTGGGAGTGAGGCAACAACTGGGTTGGCCCGCTTTCCAGCGGCATGTCGTCGTGGGCCACGGCGCCCTGCAGCGTCAGGTGTTGTGAGGCGACCTGCAATGACAGCGGGTAGCCCAGCGCCTGTGCCTCGCTCAGAAAACCCAGGTGATAGTCGCGATGAGGCAACTGAGCGCGCCCGCCCGGTTTAACCACATTGACCTGGGAGGTGATCTGGTAGCCCGGGCCAAGCCAGGCTTCGGCCACCAGCGCCAGCACCGGGTTGGCGTAGTAGTCGACGAAACCGTCCGGGTCGGCCTCGCCGTGCTTCTGGAAGGCATTCCACAGGCGATCATTGGCACCCGGCGCAGCAAAATGGTCGCCCTGCTGGCCGTGTCCCCGTTCAGCTTCGATCAGCGCAAGAAAGCTCTCGCTGGCGCGGTCCACCGTGGTCCGCTCCATCATTCCGGTGATCGCCAGCACCCCGGGACCGTCCAGCAGGCAGTGATGCCACTCGTCAAGCAGCGTGCGCCGCCGCTGCGGGTCGGCGAGACAGTCAAGGGCATGGCTTGCGCGGTAGAGCGGGATGCCGGAGACGATGCGCTCGGCCTGGGGCAGTTCTTCGGCATTGGTCGTCGATTGGACCAGGGCCTCGAAGGCGGCCACATCAAGCTGGGTTCGATCGATGAAATGCTCCATCGTCTGTCCTCCTCAGTCAGGCCAGCGCATGGCGGCGGGCGGCTGCGGCGCGCTGTCGTGACAGCCCAGCACGCTCTGGTCCATGTCGACGATGGTCCCGGTCATCATTCCCGAGGCGTCGCTGGCCAGGAAGGCCACCGCGCTGGCGACCTCTTCCGGTTCCAGCAGGCGCCCCATGGGCTGCGCGCGGGCGGCCGCTTCCAGCCAGTTATCCTCGGCACCGTGGGTATCCGTCTGGATGCGGTGTTCGCCCGGGGTGTTCATCCAGCCGATGTTGAGGCCATTGACGCGGATGCGATTGCGCAGCAGCGAGTAGGCGGCGTTGCGGGTCAGGGTGGCCAGCGCCCCCTTGCTGCCGCTGTAGGCGCAGATGAAGGGCTGGCCGCCGTGGCCGGACATGCTGAGGATATTGACCACGCGGCCTTCGATACCGTCGCGGATCATTCGCCGCGCAGCTTCCTGCATCAGGAAGAAGGGCGCCTTGGTGTTGACCGCGAACAGTCGGTCGTAGGCGGCCTCGTCGGTGTCGAGCAGGGTGCCGCGCTCGGTGTTGCCGGCGCAGTTGATCAGCATGTCGATGCGCCCGAAGGCCTCATCGGCCTGGGCCACCAGCCGGCGGCAGTCGTCGACCCGGGTCATGTCGGTGGGCACGAACAGCACCTTGGCGTCCTCACCTAGACCCTCGAGCTCGCGAGCCAGGGCCTCGCCCTTGTCCCGCTGGCGCCCGCAGATGACCAGGCCGGACAGGCCACGACCCAGCAGGTGGCGAGCCACCGCCTCGCCCAGTCCCTGGGTGGAACCGGTGACGATGGCCACCTGACCTTTGAATGAACGATCTTGCATAGTAACTCTCCCTGTTCAGGCCGCCTGGCCGTTGCCATCGGCGCGCTGAAATTCGGCAAGCTCAGCGTCCAGGCTCTCGAGCTCGGCGCCACCGGCCATCATGTTGAGCACTTCCTCACGGCTGACCTCGTCCTTGCGGAAGGTACCGAAGCTGGAGCCGCGCTTGAGGATGGTGAAGGCGTCACCCACCGGATAGGCGTGGTGCACGTTGTGGGTGATGAAGATGACCGCCAGACCATCGGCGCGGGCCTTGGCGATGTAGCGCAGCACCACCGAGGCCTGCTTGACCCCGAGCGCCGAGGTGGGCTCGTCGAGGATCAGCACCTTGGCACCGAAGTACACCGCCCGGGCGATGGCCACGCACTGGCGCTCGCCACCGGAAAGGGTTCCGACCGGCTGAGCCGGATCGCGCACATCGATACCGATCTTGGCCATCTCTTCCTTGGCGACGCGATCGGCGAACGTCCAGTCGACGCGACGGGTCGGTCCCCAGCCCCTGGTGGGCTCGCGGCCCATGAAGAAGTTCCGGGTGATCGACATCAGCGGGATCATCGCCAGATCCTGGAAGACCGTGGCGATGCCGGCGTCGAGGGCATCCGAGGGCGAGCTGAAGTGGGCCTCCTTGCCGTCGACCAGGAACTCGCCGTGGGTCGGTACGTGGACCCCCGAGAGGGTCTTGATCAGGGTCGACTTGCCGGCGCCGTTGTCACCGAGCAGGCACATGACCTCGCCGGAGTGAACCTTCATGGAGATGCCGCTCAGGGCGATCACGCTGCCGAAGTGCTTGGCTACGTCGCGCATTTCGATCATCGGGACGGGAGCGTTCATTACTTGGCCTCCAGCGCCTTGCGACGCACGTAGTTGTTGAACAGCACCGCGATCAGCAGCATCGCGCCGAGGAATACCTGGAACCAGTCGGTGTTGACGCCGGTATAGAAGATGCCCATCTGCACCATGCCGAAGATCAGCGCACCGAAGCTGGCGCCGATGGCGGAGCCATAGCCACCGGTGAGCAGGGCGCCGCCGATGACCACCGCGATGATCGCCTCGAGCTCCTTGAGGATGCCGCGGATGGAGTCGGCCGAGCCGGTGTCCATCACCTGCAGGGCGGCGAACACGCAGGCGGCGAAGGCGGTGAACATGAACAGCACGATCTTGACCAGATTGACCGGGACACCGACGTTGCGTGCCGCTTCCTTGTCGCCGCCGCAGGCGAAGATCCAGTTGCCGAAGCGGGTGAACAGCAACACCCAGGTGGCCAGCGCGGTCAGGCCGAGCCACCACACGATGGAGACCGGGATGCCGCTGACGGTGGGATTGCCGGCGAAGTTGGTACCGATCACGCCGATCTCGGACAGCCAGAGGAAGAAGCCCTCGCCGACCTCGCCGCTGAATAGCGCCGCGAACCAGTCGTTGCCGATGACGTCATGGACCCCGCCGATCTGAGTGCGATCCGCCATCAGGCGGGGAATGCCGATAGCCACCCCGCGCAGGATGAACAGAAAGCCCAGGGTGACAATAAAGGAAGGCAGTCCGGTCTTGACCACCAGCCAGCCGTTCAAGGCGCCGATCGCCAGGGCGCAGCCGAAGGCGAAGGACAGCGCCGCCCAGATGGGCCAGCCGTACTGCACCGCAGGGATAGCGATCAACATGCCGGCGAAGCCGATCATCGAACCGATCGACAGGTCGAACTCGCCACCGATCATCAACAGCGCCGCCGCTACGGCCAGGATGCCGAGCTGGGCAGAGACTTCGAGGAAGTTGATCACCCCGGCGCCGGAGAACATGCCGGTGCCCGAGGCAACCAGGGCGAAGAACACGATGACCAGCAGGGCGCCGGCGACGGAGCCGAACTCCGGTCGGTGCAGGGCTTTCTTCAGCGGACTGACGTGGGCAAGACGCTCGTCCTTATCTTGGCTGGTGGGAGAGGCGGTGGTGCTCATGGTGACTCCTTGTGAGGGTCGTCTTGTTGTAGGGGCGGAGACGTCCGCAGTGTTGATGGACGTGTTTCGAACTCGCGGACGGATGTTTCGATTCGTCGTGTTATGAAATGTAGATTCCAAGGGAGAAATTAACAATTCAAAAATTCTATACTTTGGTCTATGCGGAATGTTTGTTCCTTTTTGCGTAGGCTGGGCAACAGGCTTGGGGGCTGCCGGGGTCTCACTGTCGATCGACGATTGATCGTGGTAATCCCGTTCGCCTGAAAGCCACCAAGGCATACCCCTTCGCGGCAATGCACATGGATACAAGGAGCAGAGGATGAAACTGGCATTGATCGGAGCAGGAAGGATCGGCAGGGTGCACGCACTGTCCATCGCCGCCCATCCCGAGGTCACGTTGGCGGCGGTAGTGGATGCCTACCCCGAGGCCGCCGAGACCCTGGCGCGGGACTTCGGCTCCCGGGCTCGGGACATCGATGACGTGTTCGAGGACCCTGAGATCGACGCCGTGCTGATCGCTTCCAGCACCGCGACCCATATCGACTACCTGGAGCGCGCCGCATCGGCAGGCAAGGCAATGCTGTGCGAGAAGCCCATCGCCCTGGACCTGGCGGCTTCACGGGCGACCGCCGAGCGCGTGGCGCAAAGCCTCTGCGCCTTGGCCTTCAATCGTCGCCATGACCCGCAGTTCTCGGCGCTCAAGGATCAATTGGGGCAGGGCCGCATCGGCAAGCTGGAGACGCTGGCGATCACCAGTCGCGACCCCGAGCCGCCGCCCCTCGAGTACGTCAAGGGTTCCGGTGGGCTGTTCCGCGACATGATGATCCACGACTTCGACATGGCCCGCTGGCTGCTCGATGAGCCCATCGTCAGCGTCTACGCCAGCGGCAGTTGTCTGGTGGACCCGGCCATCGGCGAGGCCGGGGATGTGGACAGCGCGGTGGTGGTGATGAAGACCGCCTCGGGGCGCTTGTGCACCATCAGCAATTCTCGGCGTGCGGTATACGGCTACGACCAGCGCATCGAGGCCTTCGGCAGTGACGGCATGTTGCAGGCCCAGAACGAGTGCGACACCCGACTCAATTTCGTCGGCAAGCAGGGCCAACTGGAGGACGCGCCGCGCTGGTTCTTTCTCGAGCGCTACGCCGAGGCCTATCGCCGAGAGCTCGACGACTTCTACCAGAGCTGGCGGGAAGGCCGCGCGCCCCGCGCCGGCATCACGGACGGTGTCGAAGCGTTGCGGTTGGCCGAGGCGGCGGATATCTCACGTCGCGAGGGGCGCACGGTCTACGTCGAGGAGGTGTGAGCCCCGGGGCTCTGGGCTTGTGACTCAATCTTTTCCAGCAAAGCGATGAGAGTCACGCACCACCAGCCGGCCTGGGAGCAGCGTTGGGTCACCTGGGATACGTCGATCGAGCAGGTGTGTGATGGCGCTGTCCACCACCGCATCGAGGTTCGGCTGGTAGCTGGTCAGACGGTAGCGCGGTGAGGCGGCCAGCTCGATATCGTCGAAGCCGACGATCGCCAGCTGTCCGTCGAGGCCGGCCTGGTGCAGGGCATCGAGGGCGCCGATGGCAAGGATGTCGTTTTCGCAGAACAGCGCATCCAGGCGCTGTTCTGCCGGTGTCCTTTGCAGGTAGTCGTGCATCGCCTGATACCCCAGAGCGTGGCGATAATCCGTGGCAGCCAGCGTGGCTGCCAGGGTCAGGCCGTGATCCTCAAGCGTCTGGCGATAGCCGTCGAGACGGGGCAGTCGTGATCTGCCGCTGTCGGGGCCGGCCAGATAGCCCAGCCGTCGATGACCTTCGCCGAGCAGCAGCCGGGCGATTTCGGCGCCAGCCGCATGCTCCTGAATTGCCACGATCTGCACCCCGTCCACCTCGGTGGTACGAAACAGCTGCACCAGTGGCACGTGCTGGCGCTCGGTAGCAAAACGCACGATGTCCTCGCTCAGCACCGTGCCGAGAAACAACAGCCCGTCGACCTGGAAGCGCTCGGCGATATCGAGCAGCTCACCGGAGCGCACCGGTGGTGAAATATTCAAGAGTATCGACAGCTGGCCCCGCTGTTGCAGCGCCAGGGTGGCGGCATTCAGCATCGCCTGGGTATGCGGGTTGGCGAATTGATCGACGACGACGCCGATCAGTTGAGTGCGTCTTGTGGTCAGGCTTCGTGCCAGCAGGTTGGGGCGATAGCCCAGGGCTTCGGCGGCCTCCATCACGCGCTGTCGGGCATTCTCTGAGATCGAGGCGCCGGGAGTGAAGGCCCGCGACACCGTCCACTTGGAGACACCGGCCCGTTCGGCCACCTGGGCGGAGGTCACCTTGCGACCTTGGTCGCGATCGGAACGAATATTCATCGATGCTCCTTGACGGAATTTTTCATTCCATACTAGGCTCGTGCTGGCCTATTTGCAACCGGTTGCATCTGGTCGGATGACGGTGTTGACCCTCTTGAGGTGTTGGCATAGGTCGCCGTCGGAAGAGCCCTTTGTGCCCGCGCCGCCGCCTATGCGTCCACCCGAGCAACGGCGAAACCACACAGCCATATGACAAGGACAATGCCATGAAGCTCTCCATCTGTACCGATGTGATGGCGGACCTCAGCTTTACCGAGATGCTCGACAAGTGCGTGGCGCTCGGGGTGGAAGGTATCGAGATGACCGGTGGTGGCTGGTCGCCGGCGCCGCATTTTCGTGCCGACGAACTGCTCGCCGATAGAAGCCTGCTGGCCTCACGCCTGAAGGAGATCGACGCCCGGGGACTGAAGATCGCCGCCTTGAACTGTTCCGGCAATCCGCTCGACCCGGGGGAACTCGGCGAGCGCCACCGAGGTGAGATCGAACAGACCATCCGGCTCGCCGGTGAGATCGGGGTCAAGCGCATCGTCACCATGTCGGGCCTGCCGGCGGCGGCTCCGGGGGACAGCGTGCCCAATTGGCTCGTCTACACCAAGAGCTGGCCCGATGAGATGCCCGAGCGCGATCGGTACCAGTGGGAAGACTGCGCTTTTCCCTACTGGCACGGCCTGGTGAGGCTGGCCGATGAGGTCGGTGTCGAGCGATTCGCGCTGGAAAATTTTTCGGCGATGCTGGTGTGGAACCCCCAGACCCTGTTTCGCCTGCGTGACGAAGTCGGGCCCAAGGTCGGCATGAACCTGGACCCTTCGCATCTGTTCTGGAAGGGCGCCTGCCCGATCGCCGCGGCCAGGGCACTGGGCGATGCCATCCACCACTGCCACGGCAAGGATACCCGCATCGAGCGGGGACTGGCCGATGTCAACGGTCTGCTCGAGCTCGCCGAGGTCACCGACGTCGCCAATCGCGCCTGGAACTATGTGGCGGTGGGGGCGGGACATGATCTTCAGTGGTGGAAGGAGTTCTTCTCGGTGGTGCGGATGCAGGGCTACAACGACTGGGTCAGCCTCGAGATGGAGGACTTCACCATGTCCACCGAGGCCGGTATCCAGTCGTCGATCGATGCGCTGAAGCAGACCATCAGTCGTTAGCGATATGAATATGCTGGTCAAGGGTGCTGCCAAGATGGCCTGTCCGCGGCTGACATGCCTGCGGCTGGCGGAAAAGGGAAGCGATGCACCATAAAAAAGCCCCGCCGGTGGCGGGGCAAAGAGAGAGACGTTCCTTGGTCCGCCGATGACGCCAGCCCTTACCTGGGCTGCCTGAATCGGCGGAGTTTGTACGGTTACTGTTGCTGCACGATCCACTCGTGTTCAGGGTCGTTCTTGAACTTCCATTCGCGCTTGGGACCGGCCATCACGTTGAGGTAGTAAAGCTCGTAGCCGTGAGGTGCACCCACCGGGTGGTAGCCCCGAGGCACCATCACGCAGCAGCCATTGTCTACCGCCATGGTCTCGTCCAGCGAGCGGTCATCGGTGTAGACCCGCTGAAAGGCGAAGCCCTGGCTCGGATTCAGCCGGTGGTAGTAGGTTTCCTCGAGGATCGACTCCTCGGGCAGATTGTCGACGTCGTGCTTGTGGGGCGGATAGCTCGACCAGTTGCCTGGCGGTGTGTAGACCTCGACCACCAGCAGGCCGTCGGCGGGTTCGGTCTCCGGCAGGATGTCGTGGATATGCCGAGTGTTGGTGCCGCCGCCGCGGGTGGAGCACTTGACCTGCTGTGGCGCGATCAGCCTGGCCTTGTGGTTGCCGTGGCCCGGTGCGCTGCACACCGCGATCTCGAGATCGGTCAGTGCCTCGACCTCGAAGTCCGCTCCATCGGGCAGGTAGACCGAGTAGGGTGGCACCTTGTCGAAGATGTCCATGCGCTCGCCGATGTCCTCCCAGCGTTCGCCGGCGCCGGCGACGGTGGCACGTCCGCTCAACAGCACCAGGCAGTGTTCGCGAGAGCCGGTCTCGCCGCTCAGACGCTGGCCCTTTTGCAGCCGGTGGACACGAAAGCCGACGTGGTCCCAGCCAGCGGATTGCGGGGTGACTTCCAGCACCTTGCCGTCGGCGTCGGGGCTCTGGGGGCGTACAAGAAGCGATGTCATGGACAGGATCTCCTGTTGGTGGCCTGCCCGGTCGCGCAGGGCGCGGGGCGTGGGCGGGCCAGAGTGTCGATGGGCGAGCTGGCGGCTAGCCCGAGGCAGGGGCCTCGGGAGACGAGCCCTTGTCGGCGGCGCTGTCCTGGCGCACGCCCAGGGCGATGGCCATGCTCTGGGCCAGGCACAGGGTGGCGGTGAGGCCGCGGAAGCTCTTCACTTCCGCTTCCTGTACCACCAGGGTCACGTCGGCGACGCGGGCCAGCGGGCTCAGGGTGGAATCGGTGATGGCAACCACCGGCACGCCTTTATCACGGGTCTGTTCGGCTACTTCGCGGGTTTCCGATGCGTAGGGCGAGAAGCTCACCGCCAGCAGGGCGTCGCGGGGACCGATGGCCCGTGCCTGTTCCTGATGCATACCGCCCAGGGCATTGATCAAGAAGCAGCGTTTGTCGACGTGGTTGAGTGCGTACTGCAGGTAGCTTGCCACCGGGAAGGTGCGGCGCATGCCCATCAGGTGCACCGCCTCGGCGCCTTCCAGAAGGTCCAGCGCGCTCTCCAGCTGACGCGGGTCGGTACGCCCCGGGAGTTGCTCGAGCATTTCCCGGTTGGCGTCGGCAAATTCCCACAGCAGTTGAGAGCCGCTGGGGGTTTCACCGGTGGCGGAGCGCACCGCGTGGATGCGCTCTGAGTAGTTGGGCAACTCATCCACCAGGCGTGAGCGAAACAGCTTCTGCATGTCCGAGAAGCCCTTGAACCCAAGGCTGTTGGCAAAGCGAATCAGCGTGGACGGCGTGACGCCCGCCTGCTCGGCCAGCCTCGCCACGGTGGAAAAGGCTACTTCCTGCGGGTGATCGAGCAGAAAACGCGCCGTCTGCTGCAGGCGACGGCTGAGGTCGGGGTACTGCTCGGTGATCTGCGCTTCCAGCGCGCTGAAATCCTGAGGTAGCTCTGCCATGGCGGTTCACTCGGTTGCAGGGTGTTGCCCAGCGTTGGCCGTCGTCTGGGATCACCCTAGTCAATTGGGAATAAAAATTCCATTTATGCTTTAGTATAGAACGTTCGAATGGAACGTTTCATTCAGTGCCAAGGCTATCATTGTTCCCCTGGAGGGGGAGGGTCGCCTTGTACTTTGGTCGACAAGTTGCGGCCACGCCGTCGGTCTTAGTGGGCTAGAAGCCGAGCCCAGATGATTGATTAGCGGGAAAAAGCCACAATCAGCTGAATGCCAAGGCACCAGAGGAGGAAACATTCCCTCTATTTGACCTTGGGAATTTTTGTTCTAAAGTGCGGCCTAACCGGTTGCAAAACAGTTCTGATGTGACGTTTCCGGCACCTTCTTCTCGGCTCAGGGAGCGCCCCATGCCATCTCGATCACTGCACTTTGCCCTTAACCATATGGTCTGTCCTCGCTACTCCATCGAGCAGCTGATGCGCCTGGCCGCCGAGCTCGGCATCGACGCGGTGGAGCTGCGCAACGATGTCGGCGACAACAGCCTGGCGACGCTCGAGCAGGCCGTTGCCGCCGGAGAGCTGGCCCGGGAGCTGGGTCTGAGCGTGCTCAGCGTCAATGCGCTGTATCCGTTCAATGTGTGGGACAAGGAGCGCGCCGTTCAGGCCGAGCACCTGGCCGAACGGTCAGCGGCGGCGGGCGCCCGGGGTCTGGTGCTGTGTCCGCTGGTCGCCGCGCCCGAAGATGCACCAACAGCCACCGATGTGACCAAGGCGCTGGTGGAGCTGGGACCAATCCTGGCTCGTCACGGGCTCGTGGGGTTCGTCGAGCCACTGGGCTTTCCTCGCTCGTCGTTGCGACTCAAGGCTGACGCTTTGGCCGCCATCGACGAGGCCGTCGCCATCCTGGGGCCATCGGAGCTGGTGCGCTTATCGCTGGTGCACGACACCTTTCACCATCGAGGGGCCGGTGAAGCGGCACTGTTTGCCGCGCGCACCGGCCTGGTTCACCTGTCCGGCGTCGAGGATCCGACGCTGACCTTCGACGCCATGCTCGACGGCGACCGGGTGCTGGTGGGTGAGGGCGATCGCCTCGACAACGTCGAACAGGTGCGTCGCCTGCTCGCCGATGGTTATCGCGGCTACCTGTCCTTCGAGCCCTTCGCCGAGTCGGTACACGCGCTTGAGGATCCGGCGGATGCCCTCGCGCGCAGCATTGACGTCATCCGCGATGGAGTGGCCTGAATCGCCGCTGTGACCGCCACATCCATCGCGGTTGACCACGCGGCGATCCACCCGTGTCGGGCTGAACGCCACCCACCTGGTTCAGTGACAACGTCCTGAACCTGAGCGTGAACAATGATAAGGAGACTTCCATGAAAATCGCCCTCGACCCCTTCATGCATCGCCACGTGCCCCTGGAAAAGCTGCCGCGCCTGGCCAAGGACCTGGGATACGACTATCTCGAGCTGTCGCCCCGGGATGACTTCTTCGACTGGTTCGTCCACCCCCGGGTGTTCCCGTCCCGCCTGCGCTCCTTCAAGCAGGCGCTCAAGGACAGCGAGGTCGAGATCGCCTCGCTGCTGCCGATGTTCCGCTGGGCCAGTCCCCACGAGGACGAGCGCCAGGCGGCGGTGAAGTACTGGAAGAAGGCCATCGAGGTGGCGGTGGAAATGGGTGTGGACACCATGAACTCCGAGTTCGGTCGTGGCCCGCATCCCGAGCGTGGCAGTTGTTCAGCCTGCTGCCATGGCGGCGCCACCACCGAATCCAGCGAGGCCGCCTGGTGGCGCTCGATGGAGGAGCTGGTACCGATCTTCGAGCGCGAGGGCATCCAACTCAACGTCGAGCCACACCCGGATGACTTTGTCGAGACGCTGCACCCGGCGGTGGACATGATTCGTACCATCGACTCGGACAACGTGAAGTTTCTCTACTGCGCACCCCATACCTTCCACTTTGGCGATGACATGGCGCAGATGATCCGTGACAGCGCCCCGGTGCTGGCCCACGTCCACGTGGCGGATACCTTCAATCACAAGGGATCGTCGGGGCTGCGCTACATCATCAATCCGCCGGGCTCCACCGCCCGCATCCACCAGCATCTGGATATCGGCCAGGGCGAGATCGACTGGGATCTGTTCTTCAAGACGCTGGCCGAGGTCGGCTTCGACGGCATCATGACCGCCTGTGTGTTCGCCTGGGAAGAGCGCGCAGAAGACTCCTCGCGCTTTATGCGCCAGGAAATCCAGCGCTACGTCGATACCTACTTCAACCTACGCTGAGGCTCGTCCTGGCCGCGCTACCTCCACGCCCTGTCCGGCGCCACCGGGCGGGGCGACTTGCCGCCCGGGAGCGTGACGGCAGGCTCTCGTGCTTCCCGGACACTGCTACGACCAAAGATGAACTGAATCGGCTGTTCCAGAGATTGAACGAGTGGAATATCAGTTCTATCATGGATTCAAATAGAACGAACAATCCAAAGTCGTCGGGACGCCCGTCACGGGCAGAGCACGGCTTATCGTGACCACACCAGGGTGACGCCATGACCACCAACAAGACGCTGGACCTAATCTGCCTGGGCCGAGCGGCCGTGGATTTCTACGGCGAACAGATCGGCAGCCGGCTCGAGGACATGTCGTCCTTCAACAAGTACCTCGGCGGCTCGTCGGCCAATATCGCCTACGGTACCGCTCGCATGGGGCTGAAGTCTGCCATGCTGACGCGGGTCGGCGACGAGCACATGGGGCGCTTCGTACGCGAGGAACTGGCCCGGGTGGGCGTGGACGTCAGTCAGGTCATCACCGACCAGGAACGACTCACCGGTCTGGTGATCCTGGGCATCAAGGATCAGGACACCTTTCCGCTGATCTTCTATCGCGACAATTGCGCCGACATGGCGATCAGTGCCGATGACATGGATCCCGAGTTCATCGCCTCCAGTCGGGCGCTGTTGATCACCGGTACCCATTTCTCCACCGACGGCACCTATCAGGCCAGCAAGACCGCCATCGAATACGCCAAGGCGGCCGGCACCAAGGTGATTCTCGATATCGACTATCGTCCGGTGCTGTGGGGCCTGACCTCGCTGGGTGACGGCGAGACCCGCTTTATCTCCGATGATGGTGTCAGCGCCCACCTGCAGACCATTCTGCCGGACCTGGACCTGGTGGTCGGCACCGAGGAAGAGGTCCACATCGCCGGTGGCAGCACCGACACCATCACCGCGCTCAAGCGCATTCGCGAGCTGAGCGATGCCTCCATCGTGCTCAAGCTGGGCGCGCAGGGCTGCACCGTGCTCGACGGTGAGATTCCCGACAGCGAGTCCGAGTTCGAGGTATTCACCGGGGTGCGTGTCGAGGTGCTCAATGTGCTGGGTGCCGGTGACGCCTTCCTCAGCGGTTTCCTGCGCGGCTGGCTCAACGGCGAAAGTCATCAGCAAAGCTGTGCCTACGCCAACGCCTGCGGGGCCCTGGTGGTCTCCCGCCACGGCTGTGCCCCGGCGATTCCCAGCAGCGAGGAACTCGACGACTACCTGAGTCGCGCCGAGGATATCCCGCGTCCCGACCTGGACACGCGGCTCAATCACCTGCACCGGGTCACCACCCAGCGTAGCCCGACGCAGTGGTCGGATCTGTGCGTGCTGGCCTTCGACCATCGCAAGCAATTCTACGACATGGCCCGGGAGGTCGGCGCCGACCCCGGAAGGATCAAGACGTTGAAACGGCTGCTGGTGCAGGCGGCGGAGCAGGGCGCCGGACATATCGGTGACAGCCAGATGGGCGTGCTGATCGACGACACCTACGGTCAGGATGCACTCAATGACGTGACCGGGCGCGGCTGGTGGATTGGCCGCCCGGTGGAGTTGCCGAGCTCGCGTCCCATCGAGCTGGAAGGCGGGCGCAATATCGGTGCCCGACTGGCCGCCTGGCCTCGCGAGCACATCGTCAAGTGCCTGGTGTTCTACCACCCGGAGGACCAGCTCGACCTGCGCCGCACCCAGGAGCGCCAGGTGGTGGAGCTGTATGACGCCTGCCTCAGGACCGGGCATGAGCTGCTGCTCGAGATCATTCCGCCCAAGGATCAGCAAAGCGATGACGATACCTTTCTCAACGCCATGCAGCGCTTTTACAACCTCGGCGTCTATCCCGACTGGTGGAAGCTGCCGCCGCAGACCCCCGCGGCCTGGGAGCGCATCAGCGTGCTGCTGGCGCGACGCGCCCCCCACTGTCGCGGCGTGGTGATGCTGGGGCTCGATGCGCCCCTCGATACGCTCAAGAAGGGCTTCATGGACAGCGCCGGGTTCGACGTGTGCAAGGGCTTCGCGGTGGGGCGCTCGATCTTTGCCGAGCCCAGCCGTCGCTGGCTCGCCGGCGAGGCCGACGACCAGGCGCTGATCGACGATGTCGTCGCCAATTACCGCGAACTGGTGGACTGCTGGAAAGAACGCCAGAGCGTCTGAACGAGAATGAGCGAAATGGGGTGCGCGTGGTAGCGCTCCCAGACCATGACCAAGATAACGATAATCCGGGTCCCCTCAGGACCCGGCAGCCATCTCCGAGAGCATTGCCATGTCCACGATTCGACTGACCATGTCCCAGGCGGTGATCCGCTACATGCAGGCCCAGAAGGTGAACGTCGCCGGCCAGATCAAGCCGCTGTTTCCCGGCGTCTGGGCGATCTTCGGCCACGGCAACGTGGCCGGCCTCGGCGAGGCGCTGTATCAGGCCCGTGAGACGCTGCCGACCTACCGCGCCCACAACGAGCAGGCCATGTGCCACGCCGCCATTGCCTTCACCAAGACGCTCAATCGGCGCCAGGTGATGGCCTGTACCGCCTCCGCCGGTCCTGGTTCGGTGAACATGGTAACCGCGGCGGCGGTGGCCCACGTCAATCGACTGCCGCTACTGCTGCTGCCGGGCGACACCTTCGCCACGCGCAAGCCCGATCCGGTGCTGCAGCAGGTCGAGAACTTCCACGACCACACCCTGACCTCCAACGACTGCTTCAAGCCGGTGAGTCGCTTCTTCGATCGCATCACCCGGCCGGAGCAACTGCTGACGTCGCTGCCCCAGGCGATGCGGGTGCTGACTGACCCGGTGGAGTGTGGTCCGGTGACCCTGGCGCTGCCCCAGGACATCCAGACCGAGGCCTACGACTATCCCGAGCATTTCTTTGTCGAGAAGGTGCACCACCTGCGCCGTCAGGCCGCCGATCCGCGCGAGCTCGACGATGCCATCGCCTTGATCCGCTCGGCCGAGCGACCGCTGCTGGTGGCCGGTGGCGGCGTCCACTACGCCGAGGCGCTGTCAGAGCTCGACGCCTTCGTCAGCCGCTACCAGGTGCCGGTGACCGAGACCCAGGCGGGCAAGGGCGCGTTGCCCTGGGACCATGCCAGCAACGTCGGCACCCTGGGTGTGACCGGTTCAGCCGCCGCCAACAGCCTGGCCCAGGAAGCGGATCTGATCATCGCCGTGGGCACCCGGCTTGGCGATTTCGCCTCTGGCTCCCGGGCGCTGATCAACCCCGAGGCGAAGATACTGTGTCTCAACGTGGCCTCCTTCGATGCGGTCAAGCACTACGCCCAGCCGCTGGTGGGCGATGCCCGCCTGAGCCTTGTCAGCCTGAAGGACGGGCTCGAGCAGGGCACCGCCCCGTGGCGGCCGGCCTCGTCCTGGAGCGAGCGGGCGGCCGCGCTGCGCGTTGACTGGAATGCCACCGTGGAACGGGTGACCCAGGATCGCGGCACCGGGCTGCCCTGTGACGCCGAGGTGGTGGGGGCGGTCAACCGCGCCGCCGGCGAACGCGACATCGTGGTGTGTGCCGCGGGGGGCCTGCCGGGCGAGCTGCAGAAACTGTGGCGTACTCGCTTCGATCGCGGCTACCACATGGAATACGGCTACTCCTGCATGGGCTACGAACTTGCCGGAGGCCTCGGCACCAAGATGGCGCTGCCCGATTCAGAGGTGTTCGTGATGGTCGGTGACGGCTCCTACCTGATGATGAACTCGGAGATCGCCACCTCGGTAATGCTGGGGCACAAGATCATCGCGGTGGTGCTCGACAATCGCGGCTATGGCTGCATCCATCGACTTCAGCAATTCTGCGGCGGCCCCGGCTTCAACAACCGGCTGGAGGACTGCCTGAGCGTCGAGGCCGGCGCGCCCAAGACCGACTTCGCCGCCCACGCCGCCGCCCTGGGCGCCAATAGCGAGAAGGTCGCCAATATCGCTGAGCTTGAGCAGGCCCTCGAGCGCGCCAAGGCGTCCGACATCAGCTATGTGATCGCCATCGACACCGATGGCCTCAACGACACCAAGGAAGGTGGTGCCTGGTGGGACGTGGCGGTGCCTGAAGTCTCGCCGCGTCAGGAAGTGGTGGACGCCCGCGAGCGCTATCAGTCCCACAAGGCGCGTCAGGCCAGAAATCTCTAGGCCCGAGTCCGCTCTGCCACAACAACCAAATATTCCAGGCGCGCCGGCGCCTGGAGCACCGAACGCCGGAGGACGCCATGAGCATAAGACTGGGCATCAACCCCCTGACCTGGACCAATGATGACCTGCCCTCGCTGGGCGGAGACACCCCGCTGGAGACCTGCCTCGCCGAGGGACGAGAGGCCGGTTTCGACGGCTTCGAGCTGGGCCACAAGTTTCCCCGCGACGCCGCCACCCTGGGGCCGATCCTCGAGCGTCACCAACTGTCGCTGGTGTCAGGCTGGTACAGCGCCGAGCTTTTGACCCGCAGCGCCGAGGAGGAGATCGCAGCGCTGACGCCCCATCTGGAACTGCTCAAGGCGCTCGGCGCCAGGGTCATGGTGTTCTGCGAGGTCTCGCGCTGCGTGCATGGACAGATGGGGGTACCGCTGAGCCATCGCCCCACCATGAGCGACGAGGAATGGACGCTGTTTACCGAGCGCCTTGACCAGGTGGCCGAACACTGCCAGCGCGAGGGCGTGCAGATCGCCTATCACCACCATCTGGGAACGCTGGTGGAATCCGAGGCCGACATCGACCGGCTGATGGCGGCCACCGGACCGGCGCTGGGCCTGCTTCTGGACACCGGCCACCTGGTGGCTGCCGGTGGCGATCCGTTCGGCGTGCTCGAGCGTCACGCTGCACGCGTCAACCATGTGCACTGCAAGGATATCCGTGCCGAGGTGCTGGCCGATGTGCGCAACCGCAACCGGAGCTTCCTGGAAGGGGTACTGGACGGCATGTTCACCGTGCCCGGTGATGGCTTCATCGACTATGGCCGGTTGTTCCAGGGGCTGGTCGCGCACGACTACCAGGGCTGGGTGGTGGTGGAGGCCGAGCAGGATCCCGCCGTGGCCCATCCACTGACCTATGCCCGCAAGGGCTATGACCATCTTGCACGCTGCTGCGACGAGGCCGGGCTGGCCCTGGCCTCGTGACAGCGACCCCCGTGCCGATGTCTTCAGTCATCTGTTCGATAACTCTTTGTATCAGGAGCACCGCATGACCATTCTGGGCAACTTTATCGCCGGCCAGCCCCAGGCCAGCCACAGTGGCCGCACTGCCGAGGTCTTCGACCCGGCCAGCGGCGAGGTGACACGTCAGGTAGCACTGTCCAGCGCCGACGAGACCCGTGACGCCATCCGCGTCGCCGACGAAGCCTTCCCCGGCTGGGCCAAAATGTCACCGCTCAAGCGTTCACGCATTCTGTTCAAGTTCAAGGCGCTGGTGGAAGAGCACGCCGACGAGATCGCGCGGCTGATTTCCTCCGAGCACGGCAAGGTGTTCTCCGACGCCAAGGGCGAGCTGACACGCGGGCTCGAGGTGGTGGAATTCGCCTGCGGCATACCGCACCTGCAGAAGGGCGAACATTCCCTCAACGTCGGCACCGGTGTCGACAGCTTCTCGCTGATGCAGCCGCTGGGCGTGTGCGCCGGCATCTCACCGTTCAACTTCCCGGCCATGGTACCGATGTGGATGTTCCCGGTGGCGCTGGCCTGTGGCAACACCTTCGTGATGAAGCCATCGGAGAAGGATCCGTCCACGCCGATGCGTCTGGCCGAGCTGCTCAAGCAAGCCGGCCTGCCGGACGGCGTGTTTAACGTGGTCAATGGCGACAAGGAGAGCGTGGACGTGCTGCTCACCGATGAGCGGGTGCAGGCGGTCAGCTTCGTCGGCTCGACGCCCATCGCCGAATACATCTACGCCACGGCGTCTGCCCACGGCAAGCGGGTTCAGGCGCTGGGCGGCGCCAAGAACCACATGGTGGTGATGCCCGATGCCGACCTCGACCAGGCGGTGGATGCGTTGATGGGCGCGGCCTACGGCAGCGCCGGCGAGCGCTGCATGGCGATCTCGGTGGCGGTGCCGGTGGGCGAGGAGACCGCCGAGCGGTTGCGCGCCAAGCTGGTCGAACGGCTGCAGACGCTGAGCGTCGGCCCCGGCATCAAGGAGGGGCCCGACCACGACATGGGGCCGCTGGTCACCCGCGCTCACCTGGACAAGGTGGTCGGCTATATCCAGGCCGGCGTCGACGAGGGCGCCGAGCTGGTGGTGGACGGACGCGAGGCGACTATCGACAACGCCGGCAATGGCTTCTTCGTCGGGGGTTCGCTGTTCGACCACGTCACGCCGGGCATGCGCATCCACCGCGAGGAAATCTTTGGCCCGGTGCTGGCGATCGCCCGCGTCGACAGCTTCGAAGACGCCCTGGCCATGGTCAACGACCACGAATACGGCAATGGTACCGCCATCTTTACCCGTGACGGCGCCGCCGCTCGCCAGTACTGCGAGCGCATTCAGGTCGGCATGGTCGGCGTCAACGTGCCGATCCCGGTGCCCATGGCCTTTCACAGCTTTGGCGGCTGGAAGCGCTCGCTGTTCGGCCCGCTGCATATGCATGGCCCCGACGGCGTGCGCTTCTACACCCGCATGAAGACCATCACCCAGCGCTGGCCCAGCGAGGTACGTGATAGCGGCGGTCACTTCACCATGCCGACGCTGTAGCTGTAGCTGTAGCTGTAGCTGTAGCTGTAGCTGTAGCTGTGGTCCTGTGACTGCGTATGACGCCGTAGCGGTGCGTGTGTCGCCTTGGCGATGCATCAAGCGTCCCGCTTCGGCGTTGGTGCCCTGTCCCGTCGGCGATGCTGCGGCGTACCGGGGGCGGATGCTATCCGGTTGCGCCGTTTCACGCTTGCCAAGGCGCCGAATCCGGCGCCTTCTTTTTGGCTATCGCGGCAGGTGTTGAAGCGTGGGACTGGAGCGAGTGGTTAAGGCGGATAGATGATGTTTGTGTGCGCCAATTCAGTTAAAGGTGTCGTCATGGATTACGTTATTTACAATTTTGTCGGATCAGGCGTTCGAGTCGACTAAAGTATAGAACGTTTGGTTTGTTGTTTTTTCTTTCGGAATGTATGTTTCATTTGGTGCGGGCCGTGGAAAAGCATGGACCGCCGAGGTTGGAGTCCTGACCGTTTGCAACCGGTCACAAGGGCCATCGATCCTCCAATAACAAGTGGACAACGTTATGAGCACAGAAGCGGCAGGGGCGCAGGCGACCGCGACAGCGGACGACAACGCCCAGAGCGAAGAGCTCGAATATCAACGCATTCCCCCCAGCCGGCAGTTGAGCGGCAAGTACTTTCTCGGGGCCTACTCCGGTGAGCACGTGGCCGGCACCGAATTCGTCATCGGCGCAGCGCTGGTCACCTTAGGTGTTTCCACCGGTGATCTGATCTGGGGCCTGATTCTCGGTAATTTCATGGCGGTGCTGTCCTGGGCCTGGATCTGCAGTCCGGTGGCTACCCGCACCCGCATGACGGTGTACTGGTTCCTGGCCCGGCTTGCCGGCAAGAAGATCTCCACCGTCTACAACATCCTCAATGGTGTCTTCTACGCCGTCATCGCCGGCGCCATGATCACCGTCTCGGCCTCGGCCTTCCGGGTGCTGACCGATATTCCGCCCCAGGTGGGACTCTATCCCACCAGTGCCAGCTTCGTGATCCTGGCGCTGCTGGTCGGCGCCTTTACCGTCTGGCTGACCCTCAAGGGCTTCAAGCGCATCGCCAACTTTTCCACCGTATGCGCGCCCTGGATGGCGATCATGTTCCTGGTCAGCGGTATCCTGTCGATCCCCATCGTCACCCACCTGGGCGCCGAGCAAGGCATCGATGGCCTGGGCAACGTGCTCGGTGCACTGGTGTGGACCGGCGTTACTCCCGAAGGCGAGCCTGGCATCAACATGTGGGTCATCGCCGCCTGGGCCTGGGGCATCAACCTGCCGATGCACCTCGGCATGAGCGACATGAGCATCCTGCGCTTCGCGCGCAAGTCCTCCTACGGCTACTTTTCAGCCTCTGGCATGTACATCGGCCACTTCATGGCCTGGGTCTGTGCGGGCATCCTTGGCGCCACCTCGGCGATGCTGCTCAAGGAAGCCATGGTCGATCTTGATCCGGGCGCCATCGCCTTCCGTCTGCTCGGCGCCATGGGGCTGGTGGCGGTAGTGATCGCCGGCTGGACCACTTCGATCCCCAGCCTCTATCGCTCCGGGCTGGCGTTTCAGGCGGTGTTCCATCGTCACAAGCCGTTCAACGTTGCCCTGGTGGTGGGGGCTGCCACCACGGTCGTCGCCTGCTTCCCGTTCGTCTTCGGTTCGCTGCTCAACGTCCTGTCCTACTTCGTGATGATGATGGCCCCCATCGGCGCGATCATCGCCGCCGAGCATTTCCTGCTGCCGCGCCTGTCGATCCGCCCGCTGTGGCGCGAACATCAGGGGCTCGAGGACAATCGTCCGGCCATGCTGACCTGGGCCATCGGGGTGATCCTCGGCGTCGTGCTCATTGCCCTGCCCCAGGTGCATCTGTTTGTCGTGTTTCTCCCGGTGTGGACCCTGAGCTTTCTGCTCTACCCGCTGCTGTGCCGCCGGATGGGCGCGAACACCGAGTCCGGTATCGACTACTACGAAGAGGCCTATGGCCCGGTGGATCCGCCGGAACTGCCCGGCGAGTCGCCCCAGGCGCAGCCCGCGGTCAATCGTCGTGATCCGCTGTACCTGATCTCGTTTGCCTGCCTGGTGATCATCATCCTGGCGGCACTGTGGTCATGGACCGGTGACAACGCCGCTGTCGTCGACTACGTGGAAACCTTCAAGTGGCTGGTGATTCCGCTGTCGCTGGTGTACTTCGTGTGCGCTTCGATCTGGATTCATCGTCGTCGCCCGGCGGCGGCGCTTGCCGCAGACGATCCCCATGTGTGATGACCCCAACCCTCAACAAGGCTAAGTGACATGGCCGCCCGAGCGATCGGGCGGCCACGCCACCTGGCTCTGGCACCAGCGCCGCGACGCTGGTAGAGCCTTGACGCTGCCCACACGACGTTTTCGACCCATGGGAGGGCAGCAGGTGCGATTTCAACAAGTGGTCAATAACAGAAAGGAGCCAGACATGACGCTATCTATCGGCATCATCGGTACCGGAGCCATCGGCAAGGAACATATGCGCCGGCTGAACCATACCCTCAAGGGTGCGAGGGTGGTGGCCGCCAGTGATGTCGGCCTCGAGCAGGCGCAGGCCGCCATCGACGAGGTCGGCATCGAGGCCAGGGCCTATGCCAGCGGCCACGACGTCATCAACGCCGCCGAGGTCGACGCCGTGGTGGTGACCTCCTGGGGACCGACCCACGAGGAATTCGTACTGGCCGCCATCGAGGCGGGCAAGCCGGTATTCTGCGAAAAGCCACTGGCCACCACCGCCGAGGGCTGCCTGCGTATCGTCGAGGCCGAGATTGCCTCGGGTCGTGCGCTGGTCCAGGTAGGCTTCATGCGCCGTTTCGACTGGGCATACCGCCAGCTGAAGGCGCTGCTCGACGAGGGTGGCATCGGCCAGCCGCTGATCGCCAAGTGCGCGCATCGCAATGCCCAGGCCAACTTCTCCGGCGATGCGGGCCTGATCGATTCCTGCGTCCACGAGTTCGACGTGATGCGCTGGCTGCTGGAGGACGACTACGTCAGCGCCCAGGTCATCCAGCCGCGGGTTTCCAGCCTGGTGGAGGGTGACCTGCAGGACCCCTCGCTGATCATCCTGCGAACCCGCAAGGGCATGGTCATCACCATCGAGAGCTTCCTCAACTGCCAGTACGGCTATGACATTCGCTGCGAACTGGTGGGGGAGAGCGGCGTTGCCGATCTGCCGCAGCCGGCGAGCGTACCGCTGCGTCACAGCGCACGGGATTCTCTGGGCGTGATCACCCACTGGAAGGACCGCTTTATCGACGCCTTCGATGTGGAGTTTCAGGAGTGGGTCGATGCCACCGCCAAGGGCGAGCGGCATGGCCCTACCGCCTGGGATGGCTATGTGGCGGCGGTGACCAGTGACGCCTGCGTCAAGGCGCGGCATTCGCAGCAGGTCGAGCCGATCGCGTTGGCCGAGCGTCCCGCCTTCTACCGCTGAAACTGGTGTCACGCTGCCTGCCCTGATGGCGCGGGCGTCTGACATCATTGGCCACGGGCGTCGCTATGCTCGGCGCCCGCGACTTTTTCTTGGGGCCACGAGTGTCTTGGCGCCGTGGCACGAATCACGCCAGTCGAATATGCTGTTGGCCGGCCATTCCCGCCAGATCCTGAAGCCTGGCGGGAGCATAAGCAAAACGAGGCACTGGCCACGCCCGCTGTCGACTGGAGACCCCCTCAATGCGTCATCTTCGAAGCCGTGGCCTCAAGGCCCTGACGGCTGTGCTCGCCGGTAGCGTCGTGCTGACCGCCGCAAGCGCCCACGCCCAGACCCGCCTGACCTACAAGTCCGCCTCCGCCGGCACCGCCTACTACCAGATGGGAGTGGAGCTGTCCGAGGCGATCAAGGCCGGCACCGAGGGTGACATGACCCTGACCCTGGAAGAGAGCCAGGGCTCGGTGCAGAACGTCATGGAGGTGATGGCGCGTCCCGGCAACTACGTCTTCACTTCACCGCCCGGCCTGGTGACCCGCGCCCGCGAGGGTACCGGCCCCTTCGAGAGTCGCAACCATCCGCGCTTGCAGGACATTCGTGCACTCTTCCCGATTCCCTCGCTGACCATGCACTTCGTGGTGGCGGGCGAGCAGGACACCCTCGGCATCGATGAACTGGCCGGCAAGCACCTGCTGATCGGCCAGGGCTCCTTCGGTGCCCGCGAGGCCGCACGCTATCTCGAGCTATTCGAGCTCGCCGACCAGGTCGAGGTCGACGATGCCGACGTGGGCAGCGCCCCCGACGCGCTCAAGAACGGCCAGATCGACGCTTTTGCCACCGCCAGCTCCTTCCCGGCACCCAACGTGATCGAGACCGCCGCGAGCCATGATGTCGGCCTGGTGTCGTTCACCGAAGCACAGGTCGAGGCCACCGGCGCCGCGCCCCAGACCATCCCCGCCGGCACCTACGCGGGCATCGACGAGGACGTGCTGACCACCTCGCTGCCGGTGGTGGCCTACACCACCAGCGCGATGGACGAGGACACCGCCTACACCCTGACCAGGACCTTCTGGGAGCGCCGCGAGGCCATGGCCGAGACCTCACCCTGGTGGCAGGCGATCTCGCCGCAGATGCTGACCAACCTCGAGGGGCCGCTGCACCCCGGCGCCCTGCGCTACTACGACGAGGTCGACGTGAAGGTGCCCGAGGCCCTGCGCTGAGACGATCCTGCCCAGATCTCGACCCGGCGGGCCCCTGTGGGCCCGCTCCGTTTCATTGATGATGTGCTGAATTCATGAACTCAAGCGACGCTTCTTCGTCGGCCGCACCGGCCGACGCGCGTGACCCTGTTCGTTCGCCGTGGCCGGGTGCCCCGTTATGGATCGCGCTCGGTGCCCTGTCGGTGGTGTTTCACCTGGGGTTGATCTTCCACGGCCTGACGCCGGCACTGATCAGTCGGCCACTGCACATGGCGCTGGTGTTGCCCTGGGTGCTGGTGTTTTCCGCCCGCACGCCGTGGCAGCGCATCAGTGGCCTGGGGCTGACCGCCCTCGGTATCGCCGCCTGCGGTTATATCGCCTTGAACGAGGACGCCCTGAGCGGCCAGTACGGCTTTATCGACACCCCCCTGCAGATGGCGGTGGGCTTGCTGCTGATTGTGGTGGCGCTGGAGGCCGCCCGGCGTGCCATCGGCTGGCCGCTGCCGCTGGTGACCGCGATCGCGCTGGGCTATGCGGCCCTGGGCCAGTACGTGCCCGGCGAGTTTGGTCATCCTGGCCTGCCCATGGCCAGCCTGGTCGGTTCGCTGACCATCGCCGAGGGCGGGCTGTGGGGCAAGCTGACCGGGGTCAGTGTCTCGGTGGTGGCGATCTTCGTGATCTTCGGTGCGGTGCTCAACGCGGGCGAGGCGGGGCGTGGTTTCATGAACCTGGCCGGCGCCGCGGCGGGCCGCCTGACCGGCGGCGGCGCCAAGGTGTCGGTGATTTCCAGCGCACTGATGGGCTCGATCTCGGGCTCGGCGTCGGCCAACGTGGCCTCCACCGGAGCCATCACCATCCCGTCCATGGCGCGACTCGGCTATCCACGCTCGCTGGCGGCGGCGGTGGAAGCGGTGGCCTCGTCCGGGGGCCAGATCATGCCGCCGCTGATGGGCGCCGGGGCCTTCGTCATGGTCGAGCTGACCGGCACCCCCTACACCGAGATCATGGCCGCGGCGCTGCTGCCGGCTTTCCTCTACTTCGCCACGGTGTGGCTCGGCATCAACGCCTTCGCCACCCGTTTCGATCTCAAGCCGGTGGCAGCCGAGGACCGCCCGGCAGCGCGTGAGGTGATCACCACCGCACTTTTCTTCGCGGTGCCCTTTGCGATCCTGCTCGAGCGCATCTTCCACGCCGGCAATACCCCCCAGTACGCCGCCAGCGTGGCGATCTTCGCAGGCCTTGCGCTGTTGGCCATGAACACCGAGCTGAAGGTGTCGGGGACGGAGTTCCGCGCCCGCCTGGCCCAGGCAGCGCTGACCGCCGGGCGCCAGATCGCGGTCATCGGCGCGATCATCCTGTGCGCCTCCCTGGTCATCGGGGTGCTGTCGCTGACCGGGCTCGGGGTCAAGGTCACCTCGGCGATACTGTCGCTGTCCGGTGGGCAGCTGTGGCCGGCGCTGCTGCTTACCGCCCTGGCCTGCCTGGTGCTGGGCATGGAGGTGCCGACTACCGCCGCCTACGTCATCTGCGTCTCGGTGGCGGGGCCGGCGCTGACCGAACTGGGCCTGCCGCTGCTGACCGCCCACCTGTTCGTGTTCTGGTTCGCGCTGCTGTCCACCATCACCCCACCGGTATGTGGTGCGGTGTTCATCGCCGCCGGCATGGCCGACGAGAACTGGCTGAAGGTGGCGGGCAAGGCCATGGCGCTGGGGGTCGGGCTCTACGTCATTCCGCTGGCGATGGTCGCGCACCCGGCGCTGCTCGACCTTGGCTCCGGCGTCTTCGCTGCCCTGGCCACCACCCTGGGCGTGCTGATCGGCCTTGGCCTTGTCTCCTACGGGCTGATCGGGCGTTTCGCCTGGTGGCTCAGGGCTGCCCTGGTGGCACTCGGGCTCGGTGTCATCTTCGTACCCTGGCCGGTGTAAAAGCGTGGTGGCAAGTATCGCGTCGCTCCGTCAGGTTTAGCCTCGATCCGCGCGACGACTCGTCTCCCTGAAGTGCTCTGCCATGGCGTCGTTGGCGCCCAGCATCGGCCCCTGCTCCCTGTCCGGGAACAGGGGCCGATTGGCGTAAAGGATCCAGGTATCCAGGGCGGGCCCCAGGGGCTGAATCAGCCGCAGCCGGTCGGGATGACGCTCGATGGCGTCCTCGGCGACGATGGCGGCGTCGGCCTGGCCGTCCAGCAGTTGCTCGAGGGCGGCGACGATGGTGGGGGCGTCGTGTTCCGCGAAGGTCGAAAGGTCGGTGTAGTGGCGGGTGGCGGGCTGTCGCAGCACGCTTTTCGGCTGGGCCACGTCAGCGCGGGCTACCAGCGCCAGCGGGCGGCTGGGGGCGATGAAGGCGTCCACCGGAAAGGCGCGATGCATGAAGCGCCCGACGCAGTCGGCGTGGCTGGGGTGGGCGCTGACCTGCAGCACATAGTCGTAGCCCCCGGCGACCAGTTCCTCGAAGGCGCCGATGAAGTCATCCACCAGGCTGATCCGGGGCTCGATGTCGGTGAGGTCAGGCTCCTTGAGCCTGCGATCGTCGAGGTAGCGGGCGAGCACCAGGGCGTGGTTGCTGTCCTCGGGGCCGAGGGTGGCGAAGTGCATGGCGGTCTTCCCCTGTGGTGTGGTGCGTGGATAGCGATTGATGGATGCGGAGCAAGGAGTCGTTCGGGGTGACGGGGCGCGTCGGGCTCTCCCTGTCGCAGGAACCTTGTAGGCGAAAGCTTGCTGTCGGGCAACTCTGGTCGCACTGTCAGGGCGCTTCGTCTCTGGCAGAATAGCCCTCCTACCGGGCAAGCGATCAAGGAATCCCAATGGCTCACCTGTTGCGCATCGTGATGATCCACGGCCACCTCGAGGGGGTGGTCGAGCTGGACGTCGACGGCCATACCAACATCTGCGGCACCAACGCCTCGGGCAAGACCACGCTGCAGCGTCTGGTCCCGGTGTTCTACGGTGAGCTGCCCAACAAGGTGGTGCCCAAGACTCGCAAGAAGTTCGACGCCTTCTACCTGCCCAACCGCAACAGCTACCTGATCTACGAGTACCGCCGCGAGGCGGGCAACGTCTGCCAGGCGGTGCTGACCCGCAAGAGCGACGGTGGCGTCGAGTATCGCTTTGTCGGTGCGCCCTACCAGCCCGGGCACTATCTGGTGGAGAGCGAGGCCGGGGTGGCGGCGCTGGACTACAGCGACTGGGCCAGCCAGCTGCGGCGTGAGGGAATTCCGGTGTCGCCCAAGCTCGGCGCTACCTCGGAGTTTCGTTCGGTGATCCAGAACGACTTCACCCACCAGCAGGGCAACCGCAAGGAAAGCCTGCGTCTTCGCCAGATGGCTGCCCAGTTCAGCCTGGTCAAGCCGGAGCATCGCATCCGCCATATGGAGAAGCTGATCAGCGCGGTGCACGCCAAGGAGGGCAAGATGGATACCCTCAAGACCATGCTGGCGGCGATCTTCGAGGAGGACGGCGTCGAACTGCCGGTGACCCGCATCCGCAATACCAAGGCGCGGGAGTGGATCGCCCAGATGCGCCAGTCCAAGCGACTGGAACCGCTGGAGCGATCGCTTGGCAAGCTCGATGAGCTCGATCAGGAGATCGCCGAGCGCGAAACGACCCTGTGGCAGTTGAAGCCCCAGCTCGAGGCCGACCGCCACCGCGCCGAGCGCACCCTGGCCGACGCCGAGGCCGAGATCGGCAACCGCCAGCGTGAGTTCCAGGAGCGTGAAGCCGCCTACGAACAGGCCCGCGATGCCCTCAACGACCGCTTGAGCGAGATGACCAGCGAGTTGGAACAGACCCAGCGCGAGCTTTCTGACCTGCAGGCGACCTTCGAGGCCTACGAGGAGGCCGACATGCCGGCGCTGGAGCGTGACGTCCAGGCGCTGCCCCAGTGGCGCGACCAGAGCCAGCAGCTGCGCGAGCACCTGGCGGTGATGCAGAACGCCTTCCAGGAAAGCCAGTCACGCCTTGAAGGACGCCTGCGTGAGTTGGGCGATGAGCTGGCCCGCCAGACCGAGGAGACCCAGGCGCGCATCGACGAGCTGGGCGAGACACGCGAAGAGCTGCGTGACCAGCAGTGGCGTCAGGAAAGCGAGCTCGAACAGCGCTACCAGCAGCAGCGCCAGGAGCTCGACGAGAGCTACCGTGAGCGCCTGGAAAGCGGCGTCGAGCGGCTGGCCGAGCTCAAGGCCCAGTTGGCCGCCAGCGCTGCCAGCGCCGAGGAAATCCAGGAGGCGGAGCTGGCCCAGGCTCGCCTCGACCAGGCCCAGACCGACCGCGAGGCGGCGAGCGAGACACTGGGGGCGCTGCGCGAGGAGCTCGATACCCTCAAGCGCGCCCGTGATCAGGCCGAAAAGGAACTCGACGAGGCCCGCCATCAGCTTGCCAGGGCCGAAGCTCACACCTATGGCCTGCACCAGCAACGTGACCCGGCCCAGGGCACCCTGCGCCACTTCCTGCGCTTCCATCGTCCCGGCTGGGAGCAGCGTCTGGGCAAGGTGATCGCGCCTGAGCTGCTGGAGCGCCGCGACCTGTCGCCCCGTGTCGGCGAGCAGGACCACGATGAGCTGTTCGGGGTGGGCCTGGATCTGGCCGCGGTCGAGGTGCCCGAGTACGCCCAGGAGGAGGCCAGCCTGCTGGCCGCCATCGAGCAGGCCGAGGCCGCCCAGGTGCGTGCCGAGAGCGCGGTTCAGGCGGCCGAGCGCCAGATGAAGGCGGCCAACGAGCGGGTGCAGTCCGCCGAGGAAGCGGTGCGCCGTGCGCGCATGGAGCTCAAGCGCGCCGAGTCCGAGGTCGACTACGCCCGCGACGCGCGTAGCCAGCTGCAGGAGCGTCGCGCCCGCCAGCAGAAGGCGCGGCGTCAGGGCCTGGAGGAGGCGCTGGCCGCCCAGCGCGCCAGCCACGATGGGCTGAAGGAGGAGAAGCGCGCCGCCCTGGATACCCTGGCCAAGACCCACCAGGCGCAGATGCTGGAGGTGAAGGCCGACGGCCAGAGCCGCCTCGACGGCGTCGACGACCAGATCCGCCAGTTGAAGCAGTACCAGAGCGACCAGAAGAGCGAGCATCAGCGCCAGCGCCAGGAGCTCGAGGCCGCCTTCGACCGTGAACTGCAGGAGCAGGGCGTGGACCTGGCCTCGCTGAAGGACACCAAGGCGCGACTGGCCTCGCTGGACGAGTGTATCCGGCTGACCGCTTCGCGCCAGGAGCAGCTGGAAGACTATCGCCGCTTCATGCGCCTGGACTGGGGCCAGCGCAAGCCCGAGCTGGTCGACAAGGAAACCCGGCTGGTACGCGACAAGGAGGGTGCCGAGCGCGAACGCGAGCAGCGCAAGGCCGAATTCCAGTCCGACCGCGCCGCCCACCAGCAGGCGCTGGGTGAACTGAAGGCCCGACGCAGCGCCGAGGCCGAGGTGATCGATGCCTTGAAGCCACTGCTGGTGCAGGTCGAGCAACTGCCGCTGGACTCCTCGCCGGCGCCCCGGCACGATGCCCCCGGCGACGTCCACGAGCGCATCGAGCGCACCCGCCAGGCGCTGTCGGAGCGCGCGCGCGAGATGGACGCCCTGCGCAAGGGCTGCGAGCAGGTCGAAAGCGAGCTGATCAAGGGCGCCAGCACCGGCTTTGTCGATACCATGAGCGCCGAGCGCGCCAAGCTGCGCGAGGATGACGCCGCCGACGGCGCCGAGCCCAGCCCGCGCCGGCTGCTGCCGCTGCTGCGCGGGATGCTCAAGCTGCTCGAGGACCAGCAGCAGCAGCTGGTCCAGCAGGGGCGCAATCTCGGCGCCGATCTGGACAAGTTCTTTACCGTCTTTCGTGACCTCAACCGGCGCATCAGTGCCCAGAGCCGACGGCTGTCCGAAGAGGTCGCCGACGACCTGCGCCTGGAGGGCATCACCAAGGCCGAAGTGCGCATTCAGTCGACCATCGACGAGCTGGGCTTCTGGGAGCCGCTCAAGCGCTTCGCCCAGGACTATCGCGACTGGCAGGAGGCCGGCGGACTGCCGGGGGACGACTACCTCAACGCCCTGGCCGACGTGGTCGACCTGCTGCGCAGCGACCAGCAGTACAGCTTCGAGAGCCTGCTGCGCCTGGAGTTGCACCTCAACGAGGGCGGCACTGACCTGGTGATCAAGAACGATCGCCAGTTGCTCGAATCCTCGAGCCACGGCATGGCCTACCTGATCCTGTGCAAGTTCCTGCTGGCCTTTACCCGACTGCTGCGCGGCCAGGCCGAGATTAGCGTGCACTGGCCCATCGACGAGATCGGCACCTTGGCCTACCACAACGTCGAGAAGCTGTTCGAGGCCTGCGACAGCAACCATATCCACATCGTCGGCGCCTTCCCCAACCCGGAGTCCGACGTGCTGCTGCTGTTCCACAACCGCTACCTGATCGACCGTGACGCCGCCCAGCCGGGCCGGCGCCGGCTCAAGCGCATCGAACCCCGCCTGAGCAAGCTGGCTCAGCGTCTCAAGCAGCGCAGCGCCGAGGAGGTCGCCCAATGATCGAACATGGTCCCCTGCTCGAACGGCTGCTGGCCGGCGAGTTCATCTGCGCCGTCAGCGACGAGAGCGCCTTTCGCAAGCTCCAGGACGAGGAGGTGCGCGAGCAGATCGACATCTACCTGCGCCCGCTCAACCGCCGCCTGGCCACCAACGAGGATCGCAGCGTCCACTTTCTGGCCTGGCGTCAGCTCAACGAAGACGCTCGCGAGCAGCTGTCGCGCCAGCTCGGCGAGACCGTCAACAGCCTGCTGCCGCTGCTCGAATGGCTGCAGCTGGTGCAGGAGGCGCTGGGCCAGGACTCCCTGGCGGCCCCCGGCGACGTGCTCAAGCCCGCCGAGTTCAGCGCCAAGTGCGAGGACAACCAGAGCCTGCGCGAGCGCCTGGAGCGGCTGGCCACCGATCCCTTCTTCGGCTCCCAGAGCGAGCAGCTCGACGCCCAGATGAAGCAGGTGTTCAAGCGTCTGAAGGAGCACGGCTACCTGTTGCAGCCCCACGCCGACCGCCAGGTCTTTCTGGTGACCGCCAAGATCGACTACCTGGTGGAGCTGGTGCGCTTTATCCGCGACGAGGAGAACCTGCCGGTGGATGACGAGGCACCGGCCCGCCAGGAGACGCTGCTATGAGCGAGGAACACTCGCTCGAGAGCCGGCTGGTCGCCACCGGCACCGAGCGGCTGTCGCTGCTGGGGCGCTACGCCGACGTGCTGATGCAGGGCTATACCCGCGACGAGGTGCCGCTGGAGACCTTGACCGAAGGCGCTCTGCGCAAGCTGTTGGCGGCGCGGATTGTGTGGCGGCCCGACGAGCACGGCGCGGTCAAGCTGACCCCCAAGGTGCGCGAGCTGATCGCCGAGATGCTGGCCGACGAGACCCGCCGCCACGTCAACGCCGACGTCGGCGAGACCCTGGAGCAGATCCGCAACCTGGTGCAGAGCTACCGCGAGGCGGTCAGCCTGGGCGAGCACTGGCAGCAGGGGCCGCTGATGTTGCGCCTGCGCCAGGAGGTGGACGACCTCAACGGCCGCTTTGCCGACGCCATCGACAGCCTGTGGCAGCGGCTCAACAGTGACTTCGGCTTCGTCAGCCGACTCAACGACAAGATCCGCGAGAACGACCGCGCCCAGAAGCAGATCGTGCGCCTGCTCGACGGCATGGCGCTGATCGACTTCGACGAGCTGATCGATCTGGTCGGCAGCGACGGCGCCCTGCGCAAGCTGCTGATCAGCCAGCTTCAGCAGCAGTTGAGCCAGCACTACACCAACCTGCGCGAGGTCCAGGGACGACTGATCGAGCTGATGGCGCGCTTTCGTCAGCAGCAGAAGCAGAGCCGGCTGGTGGCCGGCATGGCGGCCTTCCTGCGTGAGCATCCGGGCTTTGTGCCGGGCAACTACACCCGGCGCAGCGAGGTGCCGGAGCTGTTCAACCACGCAAGCCCACTGCACGCCGCCGCCGCCCCGGCGCTGGATCACCATCGCGACGCCGAGGTGCTCACGGGGCTGCTGCACCAGTTGCCGGTGGCGGTCCACCGGCCGGAGCAGGCCGAGGTGGCAGGCCCTGCCATGGTCGAGGCGCAGAGCATGGTGGAGGCCCGCCAGCAGGCGCTCAAGCAGGACGTCGAGCGCTTCTACCTGGACGTGGTCGATCAGCAGGCGCCCGCCGCTGGCGCCTCGTCGGGCACCAGCGCTCTGGCGTACCTGAGCGAGAGCGAGCTCGAGTGGGACCCGGAGATCTGGCTGTTTCAGGTCATCGCCGAGTACCAGGGTCTGCCCCGTGAGGAGCAGCGTGCCTTTCGGTTGATTCCCGACGAGAGCCCGGCCGGGCCCTTCAACGACGTCCAGTTGATCCATGACGTCAGCCTGGCGTTGGTGGTCTAGGCGTGGCGGAAGGGGCATTGAAGCCGACCGACTACGCGGTGCTTTCGCGTATCGCCCGGGAGCTAAAGGCTGCCCGGATGGTGGAACGCAAGCGCTCGCTGAAGGCGATCGTGGCGATCGAGGCGTTCTGCGACGCGCAGGACATCAGGCTCGATGACTATCGCCGGGGGGCTACGCTGCGCTTTGACCGGCGCCTGCTGGGGGCCATCGACACGACGCTTCAGGAGCTGGGGCATAGGCCCATCGACGCCACCACTCGTGGGCGCTCCACCCGAGAGCAGGCCGTGCACGGCTTCGACGAGGACAAGGCCAACCGCGCAGCACCCCGCCAGGCCAGGGTGCTGGTCAGCGCCCCGGCCTCGACAACGCCGGCATGGCTGGCCACCACCCCGCGAGAGATTCGCGACCTAGACTGGCGCGACCTCACCCTGGCCGCCTTCGACGCCCTGGTGCAGGTAGAAAACCTGGACAGCTTCTATGAGCTGGATGGCACCCTGGGGGCGCTGGGCGAGGTCGTCGCCCCGCTGGTGGTCTATCGTGGCGACACCCTCTATCGCCAGGGGTTTGATGCCCTGGCGGCGGCCTGGGGCGAGTGTTTCCACGACCAGCGCCCGCATCTGTATCTCGGGGACTTCGACGCCGCCGGCATCGCCATCGCCCTGGCGAGCGGCGCCAGCCACCTGCTGCTGCCGTCGCTCGCGACCCTCAATCACAAGGCCAGCGGGCTGCACCAGCCCGCCGAGCAGATGCCTCACCAGGTGGCGCTCAGGCGCCATCGCGAGCGACTGGCCGCCGCGCATCCCCTGCGCGACTACCTCGCGCTGATCCTCGATCAGCAGCGCGGCCTGCGCCAGCAGTGGTTCGCTGGCCCACTTGAGGCCGTGGCGCTGCGCTGAGTCATTTCCCTAAAGCTGGCGCCGCCAGCGATTCTCGATGGTGTCGAGTTCCGCCGGGCCGTACAGCGCCTTGGGGTGGCCGCCGTAGTGCGCCCATAGCTGGTCGCCGAAGTCGAAGTGCCACCATTCGCTGGGCAGGTTGGTGAAGCCCTGGGCGGCCATGGTGTGGTAGAGCAGGCGACGATTGTCGCGGACCTCGCGTTCGGTCGCGTCGGGGGCCTCCTTGGCTTCGTAGAAGGCCGTGTGGGAGGCCGGTATCGCCTCGTCGAACAGCGTACCCATGGGCAGCGGCAGGCCGTCTTCGTCGCACAGGGTCACGTCGACCGCGCCACCGCTCAAGTGCGGGCTGGGGCCGGTCGGGCTGGTGCTCGGCTCTGCGACGAACTCCCGGGTGCGCTCGAGCAGTTCATCCTCGCCGATGTCGGGGTGATTGCCGCGAATCGCCTCCATCAAGGTCTCGAACAGGTACTGCTGGACCCGCCAGGGACGCCAGCCGTCGAGCACGATCAAACCGACGCCCTGGGGCAGCGAGCGGGCCGCGGCAAGCACCCGGCGGTAGACGCCTTCGCGCACGTAGCACTCGTTGATCGCCCCGGGGATGCCGAGGCGGGCGTAGGCCGGAAATACCTTCACCGGCGCCGGTGCCAGGCTCATCGGCACCAGCGGCTCGTCGAGCCCCTGGATGGCAATCTGGCGTAGCTGCGACCAGGCTGGTTCCGACGCGAGGGGGATCGGTGTGTGGCGCGGATCGCGGCAGGCATCACGAGAAGAGCGATCTTGGGTCATGGTTGCCTCATCCCAGGGTGGTCGGGAGCCACAGGGTCAGTGACGGCACCAGGATCAGTGCCACCAGGACCAGCAGGGCGATGACCACGAAGGGCCAGATGGTGCGAAACAGCGCGGTGATCTCCAGCCGGCTGACGGCGGCGGCGACAAAGACGCAGGCGCCCATGGGCGGCGTGATCAGCGCGATGGTGATATTGAGGGTGATGATGATGCCGAGATGGACCGGATCGATACCCGCCATCATCGCCACCGGGGCAAAGATCGGCGTCAGCAGCATCAGTGCCGAGACCTCCTCCATGAACATCCCGGTGATGAAGGTGATCAGGCTCAGCAGCAACAGGATGACTACCGGGTTGTCGACGTAGGGGGTCAGCAGTTCGACGAACTGATTCGGCACCTGGGCGTAGGACAACAGCCAGCTCACCGTGCTGGAAGCGGCCATGATCACGAAGATCGCCGCTGTCAGGCGGGTGGTGTCCACGCAGGCCCGCCATAGCCCGGCCAGGCTCAGGTTGCCGGCAAGCACGCCGTAGAGCGCCACATAGGCGACGGTCAGCGCGCCCGACTCGGTCGGCGTGACCAGGCCCATGACGATGCCGGCGACAATCAGGAAGGGCGCCATCAGCGCGGGCAGCGCCCCCAGGGCGGCGATGCCCAGCTGGCGTGCCCCGGGCCAACCGTCGCCCCTGGGCAGGCCCTTGCGCCTGGCGTAGACGGCGTTCATGCCCATGAAGGCGGCGCCCAGCAGCAGCCCGGGGATGACGCCTGCCAGAAACAGGTCACCCACCGAGGTATTGGTCAGCGAGGCGTACAGAATCATGAAGATGCTGGGCGGGATGATCGGCCCGATCAGCGAGCTGCCGGCGGTGAGGCCGGCGGCAAAGGCGGTGGAGTAGCCTTCCTTGCGCATGGCCGGTACCAGCAGCGAGCCCAGCGCCGAGGTGTCGGCGACCGCCGAGCCGTTGACGCCGGCGAAGAACACGCTGGAGACCACATTGACGTGGCCCATGCCGCCACGCAGGTGGCCCACCAGCAGACGCGCCAGGGCCATCAGTCGGTCGGTCAGTTTCGAGGCGTTCATCAGGTTGCCGGCGAGGATGAACAGCGGGATGGCCATCAGCGAGAAGGCGTCGATGCCGCCGAAGAACTGCTGGGGCATCATGCGCGGGATCATCGACAGGTCGACGAAGGCAAAACCGACCACCGCGGTGGCCAGCAGCGAGATGAACAGTGGCAGGCCGAGCAGCACGTGGACGATAAACACCGCCAGCATGGCGAGGGTCATGAGTGCGGCTCCTCGGTGTCCAGGGTGGGCAGCGGGTGGGGCCCGTGGCACAGCGCCATCAGCGCCAGCAGGGCGAAGCCGATAGGCACGGACATCACCGGTACCGCGCGGCTGATGCCAAGCCCCTGGCTCTGGAAGATGGCCACCGACTGGGCGTACTGGAAGCTGAACCAGGCACCGCCGATGGCCAGCACCAGGGTCAACAGCCACTGGTACCAGGACAGCAGCCTGCTGGCCAGGCGCGGAATCAGCCGCTCGATCAGGGCGACACGCATATGGCCGCCCTCGATCCAGACGCTGCCAAGCGCCAGCATCACCGCGCCGATGATCAGGTAGCGGGCCAGCTCATCGGTCCAGATCGGCGCGCCGCCGGCCAGGTAGCGCGCGAGCACGCCGTAGAGCATGGCGAGCAAGTCGATCACCAGCAGAGCGCTGGCGACCCATAGCGATAGTCGCCGCAGGGCCATCAGCGGCGGAGAGTGGGCAAGTGACCAGGACATGGGCAAAGGCTTCCACGGCAGGGGTGAAGATCGGCGGAGCGCCCTCGGGCAGCATCCAATCGAGGATTATCCGGAGATCGAGGCTTTCCAGCGACCGGGCTTTAGTTAAAAGTCCCAGTGTAGAGGGGCTCAAGGCAGCCGCGCTCTGGGCAGCGCCTGGTTGACGGGTATGGCCACCAGGCGCTTGCTTGGGCTGTCTGGCTCAGGCCCGTCAGGGCCTGAGCACGGCCTAGCGGTTATTCGCTGCTGAGCTCGACGCCAGCGTCATCCAGGGCCATGTCGATGTAGCGCTGCTCGATGTTCTGGTCCTTGAGCCACTCCAGATAGGCCGGCTGGCCCTGCTGGCGGAAGGCCTCGAGCTGCTCGGCGCTGGGACGGATGACCTCCATGCCCTGCTCCTCGAGGTAGGCGATGCGCTCGTCGACCTTGGCCTGATTGTGCTCACGGGCCAGCTGGTTGGCCTCGGCCACCGCCTCGCGGAAGGCCGCCTGGGTCTCTTCATCCCAGCCGTTGATCATGCTGGCGTTGCCCACCAGGAACTGGTCGGAGTACTGGATGTTGGCCAGCGTCAGGTAGTCCTGCACCTCGTACAGGCTGCCCAGGATGATGTACATCGGCGGGTTCATCTGGCCGTCGGCGACGCCGGTTTTCAGCGCCATGTAGACCTCGGTCCAGGGGATCGGGGTGCCGGAGGCGCCAAAGGCTTCGTACAGGGCCACCTGACTCGGGTCCATGGCGCGGAAGCGCAGGCCCTCGAAGTCGGCCGGCTCGGCGATCGGTGTCTTGTCGTTGGTGAAGGCAAGGAAGCCGCCTTCCTCGACCACCGCCAGCAGCTCAAGCCCGGCGCGGCCCTCGAGATCGTCCTTCACCGCCTGCCAGTAGGCGCCTTCGTCGAAGAAGGTGCGGGCGTCATCGAAATCCTTGAACAGGAAGGGGATGGCGCTGACGAACACCTCGGGGACGATGGGCGACATGCCGGCGAAGGAGGCGATGTTCAGGCTCGGCGAGGCCATGGTCTGCTCCATGCGCTCCTGCTCTTCACCCAGCATGCTGTTGGGGTAGAGCTTGAGCTCGAGCTCACCGCCGGTCTTTTCTTCCACCAGTTCCTTGAGGTTGGTGGCGAAGACGTGGACGGCGTTCTTGTCCGGATCGGGGGCGCCGTTGTAGCTCAGGTTGACGGTGGTGGCGGCCAGCGCCGAAGCGGCCGACAGGCTCAGCGCCGCGGCGGTGGACAGGGCGGCGACCAGGGGAAGGGGACGAAACAGGCTCATGGGACTCTCCGGTGTTGTCGTGTTGTTGTAAAACGGCATCGTTGCAAGTCGATATCGAGACTAGGCGTTGTCGCGTTGACTAATCAAACCCTATGGCGTTGATCTTCAGGCAACGCCTCAGTAGCGGCAAGCTGCCGTGACGCGGGGGGCGTCATCCTGAAAGAAGCGCATGCCTCGTCTGAGATGGGACAGGCACGCCTCGGCGGCCACCGAGAGCGGGCGATCCTGGCGGCTGACGATCTGGGCGCGGGCACCATTGAGCACCGGATGGGCCAGCGGCAACACCCGGATCAGCCCCTGCTCGATATCGTCGGCAACGGTCAGTTCCGGCATGAAGGTGACACCGATCCCGGAGCGCACGAAGTTCTTCAGCACCGCCACCGAATTGGTGTGCAGCCGTGAGGTCAGATGCAGGCGTTCCTGGTGGGCCACCTGGTCGACCATCTGGCGCATGCCGAAGGGGTTGTCCATCAGCGCCAGCGGCCAGTCGCTGATTTCGTAGAGGGTCAGCGGCGTCTGGCGCCGCGTCAGCGGGTGGTCGGCGGGTACGATCAGGTCCAGCGGGTGGCGGCGCTCGACATGGCAATGCAGCGTCGGGTCCACCGGTGGGGCATACAGCAGCGCCAGGTCCACCTCGCGATCGCGGATCAGGGCCATGGCCTCGTTGACGCCGGCCATCACCACCACGATGTCGATGCCCGGGTGGGCGGTCATGAAGGTCTGCAGCGGGGCGTTGATCAGATCGGCGATGAAGCCTTCGCCCACCGCCAGACGGACTTCCCCGCTGTTCAGGCTCTGCAGGGCGTTGAGGCGTGACAGGGTGGCGCTCTCGGCGTCGCACTGGGCACGATGGTGGTCGACCAGCAGGCGTCCGGCTTCGGTCAGCGAGACGCCGTCGGGGTGGCGGGTCAGCAGGGGCGTCGCCAGTTCTTCTTCCTGGCGGCGGATCAGTCGGCTGATGGCCGAGACGTCCACATTGAGGTGGACGGCGGCGCCACGCAGCGACCCACGGCGCTGCACTTCACACAGATAGGCCAGGGCACGGCCGTTGAGCATCGGAATTCCTTGGTCGTGGTGGGGCGGTGTCTGTCATTGTCCTGCAAGTGGCTTGGCGGCGCAGGCGGAGAGTGGCAGACTCATCAGGCCCAAAAGGCATAGATCAATAACCATAACGCAAAAAAGGAATCTCACGGATGCGATCGTTTTCCCGCCCCCTGCTGCTTGGCGCCCTGATCGGGCTTTCCGCCCTTGCTTCCACCACCGTTCAGGCGGATGAGCCACTCAAGCTGGGGGTGGATATCCCGTTCGAGCCCTTCGAGTATCGTCTTCCCGATGGCACCCTTGCCGGTTTCGAGGTGGAACTCGGGGAAGAGGTGTGCCGGCGCATCCAGCGTCAGTGCGAGTGGGTCGAGCAGAGCTGGGATGGCATCATCCCGGGGCTGATGGCGCGCAAGTACGACGCCATCATGTCATCGATGGCGATCACCGAGGAGCGCAGACAGCAGGTGCTGTTCTCCGAACCCTACTATTCCAACCCCAGCGTGTGGGTGACCCTGCGTGACCAGCAGATCGACCCCGACGATCGCGACAGCCTCGAAGGCCTGACGGTGGGCGTGCAGCGCGGCACCATCCGCGACCGCTTCATCACCGACACCTATGGCGACATCATGGAGGTTCGTCGCTACGCCACCGCCGAGGACCTGGCGCTGGACGTCAAGACCGGACGCCTGGACAGCGCCTTCATGTACTACCCGCTGGCGCTGGCCAATCTGCAGGTGGACGAGGCCGACAGCGAGGTGGTGGTCAGCTCCGAGTTGATCCGTGAGCCCAAGTCGTACTTCGGCCATGGTGTGGCGGTGGCCTTCCGTCCCCGCGACAAGGAGCTCGCCGAGCAGTTCAACCAGGCCCTGGCCGAGATCAAGGAAGACGGCACCTACGACGAGCTGATGCACAAGTACGTGGACTACGACATCAAGATCTGAGGATGGTCTGGCCTGGCCGGACCCTCGCCAGGCCCAGTAAGCGATTTTGCTACCGGTAGTTGGAACACGAAAAGGGCGGCCATTGGCCGCCCTTTTTGTTGCGCTAGCTGGGCTTATGTCGCTGCCAGAGGCGTATCCGGGTCCGCGCGGTGCTCAGGCCCCGGTTTCGGCCTTGGCGCCGGGCTCGAGTATCTCCCGGGCCAGGTTGCGTCCGGCCTGGGTCAGGTGCAGACGCTCGCCCTCCTGGACGACCAGATGGCGCTGGCGCGAGCGCTCCACCACCCGCTCGGCACGGGCGGGGTCCCACATCAGGTGATCACGCAGCGCCATGGTGACGTTTTCTACCGCCTTCTCCGGGCCGTCCTCGTGGTGATAGAGGTGCACCATCAGGGTACGGCTCTCGTTCAGCTCGCGCTGGCGGCGACGTTCGAGCCATTGAGCGAAGACGCCGTAGCGCGGGCCGAGGAGGAAGGCCAGGGCGAGGAAGACGCCGGTCATCACCGCCATCATTCCGCCGATGGAGACGTCCCAGGCCACCGCCAGGTAGTAGCCCGAGACGCTGGAGGCGGCGGCGATCAGCGAGGCGTAGACGAAGATCTTCCACAGCCGGTCGGTGAGCAGGTAGGCCGCCGAGGGCGGCACGATGACAAAGGCCACGAACAGCACCGCCCCCACAGCGTCGAAGGCGGCCACCGCGGTGCCGCTGGTCAACAGCAGCAGCACATAGAACAGCGCGGTAGGAGCGAAGCCCAGCGCCTTGGCCAGGGCGCTGTCGAAGGTGGCGAGCTTCAGCTCCTTGTAGAAGGCCGCCACGAAGGCCAGGTTCAGCGCCGTCATGGCCCCCATGGAGACCAGCGCCCGGGGCACCTCGACACCGCCGATAGGCAGGGTGTCGAGCCACACGAAGCCGATCTCGCCGAGCAGCACGGTGTGGGCATCGATGTGCACGTCGCTGGCGTAGAGGTTGATCAGCAGGACCCCGAGGGAAAACAGCACCGGGAACACCAGACCGATGGCGGCGTCCTTCTTGACCTTCTGCGTCGACACCAGCAGCTCGGTAAGAAACACCGTGAAGATGCCGGTGAGCGCCGCACCGATGATCTGCAGCGGGCCGCTGGCCTGGTGGGTCAGCAACCACACCACCACGATGCCGAAGACGATGGAATGTCCGATGGCGTCGGACAGCATGCTGGTGCCGCGCAGTACCAGAAAGGTCCCGACCAGGCTGGAGGCGATGCCGACGAGGGCGCCGACCAGCATGATCATCAGCGGAATATTGTTGAACAGCGATGCCATCATGCGCGGCCTCCCCGGCCAAGGTCATCGAGAATGCGCTCGGCCTCGCGACAGCCTTCCGGCGTCAGTACCCAGCGCTTGTGGTCACCGGGTTCGTGGGACGGCGGCGTCTGCTGGGTGATCAGGCCACGGGCGGTCAAGCGCTCCAGCGCGCGCCGGCTGTCGGTGCCCAGGTAGGCGTCCACCATGCGTTTCTCGGAGCGATACTGGCGATCGGCGTGGTGGCTGGCGAGCTGGTAGAGGGTGGTGAGCACCCGCTGGTGACGTAGCTGGCGCCGATCACGCTGAAGCTTGAGGATTTCCCACACAAAGCCCCGGCGAGGCGCAAACAGCAGCGATACCAGCACCACGCTGGACAGGCTCAGGATGATCAGCGGCCCGGTGGCGAGCCCCGGGCCGAGGGCACTGATCAAGGCGCCGGTGACGCCACCGACGATACCGAACAGCGCCGACAGCATGACCATGGTCTCCAGCTTGTTGGCCCACTGACGCGCCGCCACCGCCGGGGCGATGACCATGGCAGCCATCAGCACCACGCCGACCATCTGCAGGCCGACCACCACGGCCAGGGCGATCATCACCGTCATCAAGGCCTCGAGCAGTGTGACCGGCAGGCCCTGGGTGGCAGCGAATTCGGCGTCGAAGGACACCAGCTTGAATTCCTTCCACAGCCCGCCGACCAGCACCAGCGCCACGCCGCTGACGCCGGCCATGATCCACAGGTCGCTGCGCAGGGTGGCGGCGGCCTGGCCGAACAGGAAGGCGTCGAGCCCCCCCTGGGATGCGTTGCCGGTGCCCTGGATATAGGTCAACAGCACCACCCCTATGGCGAAGAACACGCTGAGCGAGATGCCAAGGGCGGCGTCGGTCTTGAGCCGGCTCATGCGGGTCAGCAGCAGCATCACCAGCGCCGCCAAGGAGCCTGTGAACAGCGCGCCGGCAAGGATGCTGCCCATCTCGCGGCCCCCGGCGATGATGAAGCCCAGGCAGACACCGGGTAGCGCCGCGTGGGACAGGGTATCGCCGAGCAGGCTCTGCTTGCGCAGCACCGCGAAACAGCCGAGCACGCCGCTGACCAGACCCAGCATCGCCGCGCCCATCACCACGTTCTGCAGGGTGTAGTCGCCGAGCAGGGCGTTCAGGCTCATCTCGGCACCTCTTCACGACTTTCCTGCGTGCGCGTCTCGGGTCGCTGGCCGGCGAGCTCGCGCTCGGCGGGAATGACGCCGGTGACATCGTCGAGCAGGGCGATCTGGCCGCCGTAGGCGCGGCGCAGGTTGTCGGCGGTATAGACGTCGTTGACCGGCCCCTGGGCGATCACTCGCACGTTGAGCATCAGCATCCAGTCGAAGTAGCTGCGCACCGTCTGCAGGTCGTGGTGGACCACGATCACCGTCTTGCCCTGGTCCCGCAGCCTGCGCAGGATGTCGACGATGGCGCGTTCGGTGGTGGCGTCGACGCCTGCCATGGGCTCATCGAGGAAGTAGACGTCGGCCTTCTGGACCAGCGCCCGGGCCAGGAACACCCGCTGCTGCTGGCCGCCGGACAACTGGCTGATCTGGCGATCGGCAAAGCCGTCCATGCCGACCATCTCCAGCGCCTGCATGGCCTCGTGTCGCTCGCGGCGGCCGGGCCGCCTGAGCCAGCCCAGCCGGCCGTAGAGGCCCATGCCGACCACGTCCTGTGCGGTGGTGGGAAAGTCCCAGTCCACCGTGGAGCGCTGGGGCACGTAGCCGACCCGCCGCCGCGCCTGGCGGTAGGGGCGCCCATGCAGGGTGACGTGGCCGGCGACGCTGGGCACCAGGCCGAGGATGCTCTTGATCAAGGTGCTCTTGCCGGCGCCGTTGGGGCCGACGATGGCGGCCATGACACCGGGCGGTACGTCGAAATCGATGTCCCACAGCACCGGCTTGCCATGGTAGCTGACCGTCAGGTCCTCCACGTGGAGGGCCAGGTCGGGTTCGTGGAGCTGCTCGCTCATGGTGTGGCTCCTGTCGACCTCGCGGTGGCGTTCAAGCGCTGCGGGGTGGTGGTGTTCACTGGTCGGCGTCCTGGCTGGCGGAGGCGATCTGCGCCGCGAGGGCCTCAGGCAAGGGAGCGGGCTGACCGCCCAGGGCGCTGACGATATGCTCGGTGTTGCTCTTGAGCATGCCGATGTAGGTGCCCTCCAGGGTGCCCTTGGCGCCCATGGCGTCGGAATAGAGCTGCCCGCCGATCTCGACCCGGTGGTCCTGATCGGCGGCGGCGTCGATCACCGCCTGGACGGTGCGCGGATTGATGGTGCTCTCGACGAACATGGCGGGAACGCCACGCTCGACCACCAGCTCGGCCATGCGGCGAATATCGGCCACGCCGGTCTCGGTGGCGGTGGATAGCCCCTGGATGCCGGCCACCTCGATGCCGTAGGCGCGTCCGTAGTAGCCGAAGGCGTCGTGGGCGGTCACCAGGATGCGCTGCTCGGCCGGGACGCTGTCGATGCTGGCCTGAATCCAGTCATCGAGTTCGGCCAGTGACGCCTGGTAGGCCTCGGCGCGCTGCTGCATGGCCTCGGCACAGTGCGGACGTTGCTCTCCCAGCAGTTCCGCGATGACCGGAACGTTCCGGGCCCAGAGTCCTGCATCCATCCACAGGTGGGGGTCGACGCCATAGGCGTCCTGGGTGTGGATAAGTTGGTCGTCGCCGACGGCCTGCTCACTTACCGCAGCGGTGGGCTTGATCCGGGAGAATCGATCGAACACCTTGCCGAGCTGGCCCTCCAGTGAAAAGCCGCTGTAGAGGATCAGCTCGGCCTGATCGAGATCGTGCACGTCGCGGGCGCTGGCCTGGTACAGGTGGGGATCGATCCCCGGCCCCATCATGGTGTTGACCGCGACACAGTCGCCGCCCACCTGCTCGACCAGGTCACCGAGCATGCCGACGGTGACGACCACATCCAGCGGTGCCTGCGTCTTCACGGCGTCGGATTGGGCGTGAACCTGGGTGGTGGTCAGAGCGGCCAGCGAGGCCAGGGTCAGCAGGGCCGAAGCCGGGGCTGAACGACGCATGAACAGGGCTCCTCGGGGCAAGGACGACGCGCAAGCAGCACCGAAGTGCCATTTGGCTATCATTTATAGACGTGGCTAAGTTTTGGCGCCTAAGGCCCCTCGCGTCAAGCGTGAAGCGCTAATCGAGGTGATCGAGTCAGGCTATTCGCGCGTTGGAGCGCACCAACAGGCCCTGTTGCCTGGAGGTGGCCGGGGCTGGCTGAGGGCTGGCAGAGGGCTGGCATAGTGTTGGCAGAGCGGCGCACGAAGCCTGATGGGCTCCGGCGATGGCGTCAGCCTTTCAGAAAGCGTTCGAAGGCGGCTAGGGTCTCGGCGCTGACATGGTGCTCGATGCCTTCGGCGTCGACCCGCGCGGTTTCGGGATTGATGCCCAGCTTGATCAGGAAGGCTTCGACGATCTGGTGTCGTTCGCGGCTGGCATCGGCCAGGGCCTTGCCCTTGTCGGTCAGGAAGATGCCGCGATAGGGGCGCTTGATGATCAGGCCCTCGTCATCGAGACGCTTGAGCATCTTGGCGACGGTGGGCTGGGCGACGCCCAGGCGGCGGGCGATATCGGTCTGGCGCGCTTCACCGCCGTCGGTGATCAGATCCGAGATCAGCTCGACGTAGTCTTCGATCAGTTCGGTGCGGCGGGCGTCCCGTGCCTTGCGAAACCCCTCGACGTGGCTTTCCGGGGAAATCAGCGATGCGCGTTCGTCGTGGTTGAGGGGGTCGTTCATGGGGGATGGAGTCGCCTCGGGTCAGGGTGTCCATCTTGCCAATTGGTGGCAGTAATGCAAGTTCAGCAAAGGTGATACCTCACGCAGAGGCGTTCCGCGGGAAGGGGGGTAGCGGAGTTGCGACCTTCCTGCATACGCCCATGTCAGGGCAAAACCTCAGCCCTGAAGCAGTGGTATCGCCGATCCATCCACCGGCAGTCGGCGGCGCGACGACAGGGCCAGGAATTGATGGAGGGGAAGGGGCTTCGAGTACAGATAACCCTGGAATGAACGACAGCCCAGCTCCAGCAGCCGCTTTTGCTGCTCCACGGTTTCGACGCCCTCGGCGATGACGCCGAGTTGCAGGGTCTGGGCGAGGGCGATGATGGTCTGGGCGATGGGAGCCGCAGTGGGGTCATCGGTCAGATCGCGGACGAAGGCCACATCGATCTTCAGGCTGTCCAGCGGGAGGCGCTTGAGGTAGGCCAGAGAAGAATATCCGGTACCGAAGTCATCGATGGCGAAGCGCACCCCGAGGGTGCGCAGGTGGGTCAGGGTATCGATGACCGGATAGGCCTCACCCAACATCAAGGACTCGGTGAGCTCCAGGGTCAGCTGGCTTGCAGGCGCCCCGGTATCCGTCAGGGCCCTCTCCACGCCGGTGACGAAGTCGGCGCGCTGGAATTCCCGGGCGCTGACGTTGACCGACAGGGTCCAGGCGCTTCTGTGGGGGTCGTGTTGCCAGTCGGCCAGCAGCTCACAGGTCTTGCGCAGCACCCAGTTGCCCAGTTCGATGATCTGGCCGGTGTCCTCGGCCAGGCTGATGAAGGCATTCGGCGAGACCAGCCCCAGCTCCGGATGCTCCCAGCGCAGCAGTACCTCTGCGCCGGTAATCGTGCCCTGGTGATCGACCTGAGGCTGCAGGTACTGGCGCAATTGCTCGCCGACCACCGCGTCCTTGAGCTGTCGCTCGAGCCTGAGTCGAGCATTCAGGCGCTCGACCATGCTGGCTTCAAAGGCGCAAGGACGCTGGGCGGCCTCGCTCTTGCTCTCGAGCAGGGCCAGGCCAGCGCGCTTCAGCAGTTCGCTGACGCCGAGGTCACCGCCACGAAACAAGAGGTAGCCGCCGCTGACGCGGCAGCTGTGGCGCTCGCCGGCCAGCGAATAGTCGCCGTTCAAGGATTCCAGTACGCTGCGCGCCTTTTCCCTGGCCTGCCCCATGGCATTCTCCGGGGAGACCGAGAGACCGTCGTAGAGCAGCGCAAATTCATTGCTGCTCAGCCGCGCCAGATCGTTGGCTTGCCTGGCCCAGGGCCTTAGACGGGCCGCCAGCGCCTTGAGCAGGCGATCTCCGGTGGCCTGACCGAGGGCATCATTGATGCCCTTGAAGTTGTCGATATCCACCAGCAGCAACATGATGTGCCGGCCACTGATGTCGCTGGCCAGTTGCAGGGCGTGGATGCGTTCCTGCAGCGAACTGCGATTGGGCAAGGTGGTCAGACCGTCGTGATAGGCCTGGTAACGGATATGCTGCTGGGCGTCATGGTGGGCGGAGGTATCGCTGAGGGTGGCGACAAAATGCCCGCTACCGTCTTCATCGGCGCGTACACGATTGATGCTCAGGCGCGCAGGGAAGCGGCGATCTTGGCGGTGTCGGACCTCGACATCGCCGATCCAGGCGCCATTTTCTCGCAGCGAGCGCAGTACTTGGCTGCGATGCTGATCGAGCCGCAGCAGGGTGTTGAGCTTGAGCATCGAGTGGCCCTGGAGGTCGGTATGGGGCACACCGGTCAGGGTCTCGAAGGCGTGGTTGCACATGATCATGCGGGCACGCTGATCCAGCAGTACGACGCCATCGTGCATCGATTCGATGACATCCACCAACTGGCGGCGTGAGACCTGCATGCGCATGGCGCTGTCCTGTAGCCGCCTGTCGACAAGCACCGTGACCAGGGTGGTCAGCGCAAAAAGAAATGCCAGCACGGCGACGGCGGTGGCCAGTAGCGAGCCGTGATGGGCCATTGGTGTTGTCGCCTGCCAGCCTGGGTCCGGCAGAAAGTACACCGCCATCATGGCCGAATAGTGCATGCTGCAGATGGCCAGGGCGGCAAACACCGCGGCCAGAAGGCTGCCCAGGCGAATGCCCTGCACGCGGGGCAAATGTCTGGACGCATGGAAGCTGTAGATGCTGGCGATACCAAAGGGCAGCGAGATCACCAGTGACAGCAGCAAGGGAATGGGAGCGAAGCGCATGCTGGCAGGCGCCTCCATGGCTGCCATGCCGGTGTAGTGCATGGTGGCGATACCTAGCCCCAGCAGGCATCCCGCGATGATCTTGCGCGTGGTGGACAGTCCCCTGCGAGCCATCGCCGCCACGGCGATCAGGCCGGCGACCACCGCCGGCAGCAATGAAGCCAGGGTCAGCCACAGACCATGATGGGCGGGAAAGGGCTGACGATAGGCGAGCATGCCGGTGAAGTGCATGCTCCAGATGCCGAGCCCCATCATGGTGCCACCGGCCAGCCACCAGGCCCTGCGTCGATGTTGCCATCGCGCAGAGTGAACGCGTTCGCCGACGGCCATGGCCGAATACACCGATACCAGTGCTACCAGACACGACAGGACGACGAGCCAGGGCGTGTGTGCTCCCTGTATGGCCTGGGCGACCTGCGGGTAGGTAATAAAGATGGGCGGCATGGGTCGGGGTGGGTCCCTTGTAGTAAGGCCTTAAGACAACCTCTTCATTGATTAGCATGACCTGGCGCGTAGAGCAAAGGCTCCTGCCGGGCTGAGTGGTCGCCACGCCAGCATGATGGATCCGCGTTTGAGTATAGAATTGTCGGTCAATGCTTGCGTGATACAGGGCGCTATATTGTTGTCCTGGCGGTGAAAAAAGTGTAAATGCCGGCGTCTGGCTCAGAGAAGAAAATCATAGTAGGCAGGCGTTGTCAGGCGCTGAGACAGCGCTGATAAAGTGCCGTTGTCTTTAGTCGAGTCGACCTTGGTTGCCGATTCGGGCAAAGCTTTACGTGGCCCCCTGTTACATCAGGCAAGCATTCTGGTATTTCCGTGCCTCTTCACGATGAGCTTTGGAGCAAATGGGCGGACAGCTGTGACGTTTTCCTCCGGGTGGGCCGGTGACGGCCAGTGAAAGCGCTTCACCTCGCGGCGCTGGCGTGCTGACGCCAGCGGAGCGTGGCGTTCAACCCTCCAGACTCACGGTTGTTCAGGCTGACTTCGACCTCTTGCTGATGAGCCAGTGCAAGCACGATGGAAAGGCCCAGACCGCTACCGGTGATGGTGGCGTCGCTGGCGCGATGGAAGCGCTCGGCGACACGCTCCATGTGCGTATCGGGAATGCCTGGGCCGCTATCGAGGATGCTTAGGCGAACACCCTGGGGCTCTGCCTGGAGGATGGCTTCGATGGTGCCACCGTCGGGTGTGTAGCGCAGCGCGTTGTCCAGCAGATTGCGGATCATGATGCCGAGCTCCGTGGCATTGCCCATGACCGTGGTCGGGTCGACGTCTTCCAGGCGGAGTTGCTGGCCACGGGCGTCGGCCAGCGGCCAGAGCTCGGCCGCGAGGTCCAGCAGCAGGGAGCGCAGGTCTACGCTTTCCGGTGCAGCGGCGGTGTGGCGATCGACCCGTGCGAGTACCAGAAGCTGCTCTACCACGCGCTGGAGTCGTTCGACACCCTGACGAGCCTTGGGCAGGGCGTCGCCTTCGCCCGCCAGGGCGTTGTCCAGGTGGATCTTGAGGGCCGCCAGCGGAGTGCGCAGCTCGTGGGCGGCATCGGCGGTAAAACGTCTTTCCTTTTCCAGGGTCGCCTTGAGTCGCCCGATAAAGTCATTGAGCGACCCTCTGAGGCCAGCCAGTTCCGTCGGTACGTCCAGTTCTATGCGGCTGAGGTCGGCGGAGTCGCGATGCTCCACCTGCTGCGATAGTCGCTCGATGGGGCGCAGGCCGCGACGGATACGGCGCAGCACCAGCAACAGGCACAGCGGCATAAGTAGTAGCATGGGCCAGAGGTGATTGAGCGTAATGCGCTCGATGATGTCGAGAAAGAAGTCCCGCTCGATACCGATCTGTAGCCACAGACCACGACTCGGGTCATGCAGGGCAAAGACCCGCCAGCGAGACTCTCCCAGCGATCGCCACTCGAAACCCTGCTCACCAGGTGGCGGCATCTGGGGCTGGCGATCGACGTCTTGCCATCCAGGGCCAATCACCACCGGCTGGCCGGTCTCGGTCCACAGTCCGAAGCCCATCTTGCGCTCTTCGTGGTGATAGGTCTGGCCGGGTGCGACTGGCAGGTCATCGGACGTGCCGCTGTCGGTGTACAGGTGGGCGCTGGCCTTGCGCTGGTCCATCCATCGGGCCAGGCGTTGATAGTCGTCTGCCTCGGGTGCCTCGGGGAGCATGCTCATCAGCCCCCTGCCGGTGAAGGCGAGCTGGGCATCGAGGATCTCCTCCAGCTCGTTTTGCGAGATCAGCCAGGCGGCCACCACCGACAATAGCGCCACCATGGCCAAGGATAGGGCCAGGGTGCGGAAAAGATAGCGATGGATCGACATCACGGGGTGATGGCCAGGAAGTCGGTATTGAGGCGATAGCCGATGCCGCGCACCGTGGTGATCATCTCCTTGTGCAGCTTCTTGCGAAGATGATGAACGTGAACTTCCAGCGCGTTGGACTCGAGTTCTTCGCCCCAGCCGTAGAGCAGGCTCTCCAGGCGGGGACGCGACAGTACCTGGCCGGGATGACGGGCGAGCTCGATCAGCAGGGCGAACTCGCGACGACTCAGGGCGATACCGCGTCCCTCCCAGTCGACACAATGGCGAGCCTCATCGATGCACAGCGTGCCGACGTCGATGGTGGAACTGGCGCGACCGGCCGCTCGTCGAATCACCACGCGCAGGCGCGCCAGCAGTTCCTGGAGGTCGAAGGGCTTCAGTACATAGTCGTCTGCCCCGGCGTCCAAGCCCTGGATACGTTCTTCCACGGCGTCACGGGCGGTCAGGATCAGGACCGGCAGGGCAGTTTGCTGGCGCAGGCGTCTCAGGATCTCCAGTCCATCGCAGTCGGGCAGTCCAAGGTCGAGGATCACCACCGAGAACGCCTCCAGGGCCAGAGCCTCGAGAGCCGGCTTGCCGCAGGTGAACCAGTCGACTGCATAGCCCTCTCGTTCAAGTGCGACCTTGATACCGTCCCCCAACAGAGGGTCATCCTCCACCAGTAGTGCCCGCATGGCGTCTTCTCCGTCGATCTACCCAACTGTCTCTCAGGCAGTATGGGGCGCAAAACCTTAATCTACGCTTAAGCATCGACGGGAGCCTTGATCCGACGCTGTTCTCTGGCTAGGCGCTGTCCGAAAAGTCGACGAGCGAAGGTTAGACAAGGCAAAAATCGGTGAGAAAGCGCAGTTTACGGGGTGTAAATGAGCATTGTGATCCGATTTTTAACGCCGTATTACCGAGCGCAGGCACTTTTCAGACAAGCCCTAGGACTGCGAATCGTGCCTGGGCTTGCCGGTACGCTCGGTCGACGCCATCTTTTCCAGTTCGTCTTCGCTCATCGAGTCGTACATCGACCGGGCGGCACCGTCGAGTTCGCTCACCTTCTGTTCTCCGCGCTTGGCAGCGAGGGCCGCTCCTGCCGCCATCTGCTGGGCTTTCGATTTCGCTGGCATGGTTACCTCCTTGAAGGGAAAGAAGATTGTCGTACCGGCGTAAATAGTTTGCTGCCTGGCAGGCTCTACAGATCCAACGACGAAAAGCCAGACTCCGCCAGGTTCGACCCGGATCAGTCCCAGCATAATCACTTGCCATGAACGTCTTCAACGCCAGTTGCCTGAATACCGAAACGTATCCAGAGGCGAGTGGGCGAAATCACATGGAAGGAAGAGCGACGTTCGCCAGGGAGTGTGTCGGCCTGTGTTCTTTCGTGGAGGTATCCTTTCGCTGGAGGTTTTTGCGCTTTTGCCTGGGCATAGCGGTGCTACCTTGGCCGCCGCCGAATCTGACCGTCGAGATTCGAAGTAATGTGAAGAAGTGAAGTCACACGGCGTTACAACTCTTTTCAATAATAAGTACGAAACAGCGTCCTGCTCTGGCAGCGTCTGATGGCGACGTAAAGGATTACCTTGATGACTTTCGAATTGACGTTGTTCAGACGCTATTGCAACAGCTTTGACATATAGCGCCCATCGAGTCTTGTCCGCGACGGTTCATTGGTGACTCGGCCAGGCATAGAGTCTTCGTCTTTCGTTCAGCGATTCTGCCATGACAAGGGAGCAAGCCACCATGCGAGATACACAGGATCTTTTTCCGACACGCCTGGAGCGCAAGCTGGGCATGTTCGAGCGCATCGACCCGGTCGTTCATTGCGATGAACAGCAGCGAGCGAATGGCCCCCTCAGCGAAGAAGAGCTTGATGAGTTTGATAGAAAAGGCTTTCTCTCTTTCGAGAACTTCTTCGACAAGGAAGAGATGGATGCCTTTATCCAGGAATTGCGGGAGTACGAAGAGGACGAAGACCTCAAATTGTCCGAAGGGACGGTGCTGGAGCCCGGAAAACAGGAGATCCGGTCAATCTTCGGCATACATCAGGTCTCGGATCGTTTCAGCCGTCTGACACGGGACCCGAGGCTATTAGCCATGGTGCAGCAGATACTCGGTAGCGACGTCTACATTCATCAGTCTCGTATCAACTACAAGCCCGGCTTCAAGGGAAAGGGGTTTGACTGGCACTCGGACTTCGAGACCTGGCATAGCGAAGACGGCATGCCTCGGATGCGGTCACTGAGCTGCTCGATCATCCTGACGGATAACGGTGAATTCAATGGCCCCTTGATGCTGATACCAGGGTCCCACAAGCAGTTCGTTCCTTGTGTCGGGCGCACCCCGGAGGACAACTACAAGGAGTCATTGAAGAGCCAGGACATCGGTGTTCCTGATGCCGCCAGCCTGAAGAAACTGATGCTGGAGAACGATATAGAGGCGCCGAAAGGCGATTCTGGCTCATTGGTGATGTTCGAGTGCAATACGCTGCACGGCTCCAATATCAATATGTCCTGCTGGCCGAGGAGCAATCTGTTCTTCGTCTATAACAGTGTCGAGAATACCCTCCACGATCCCTACTGCGGCAACAAGCCTCGCCCCGAGTTCCTGGCCACGCGCAAGGACTACAGCCCGCTCAAACCTGTCGAAGGAAAGCGTCAGGAAGAGTGAGAGCCGACGCCACCTACCTCTCCGCCATGACCGGCACTGTCACTCGCTTACCTGGCCATCGTCGCTGGGACTCGAGAACTTCCAGCAGCAAACGCCACCTTGATACACAAGGTGGCGTTTTCGTCGGTGTTGGTGGAGGCGGCTGGGATCGAACCCCGGGGTCTGTAGAGAGCGCCGACCTCGCCCTTGGCTCTGCTTTTCAGGGGGGGGCTCCCTGAAACGAAAAATGCCACCTTTGGGAAGGTGGCATCTTTCTGGTGTTGGTCGAGGCGGTGGAATCGAACCCCGGGGTCTGTGGAGAGCGCCGACCTCGCCCTTGGCTCTGCTTTTCAGGGGGTGCGCCCTGAAACGAAAAAGACCACCCTTTAACAGGTGGTCTTCTTCTGGTGTTGGTGGAGGCGGCGTCCACCTTCCTCCCGTATCAAGCTATACCGTGCTGACGCTATAACTTGCTGATTCCCCGAGTCTGTGCGCCTTGCCCCGTCTTTTTCTGTATCACCCTATGTCATTCGATGCTATTTTTTATGGCTAATAGGTTGGCTAATGAGATGTTCTGCAAGGGGGGCACGATGCCGAGGGTTGCCAAGGAACTGACCGCCGCTGAAGTCAGGCGCATTGACCGTCCAGGATTCCATGCTGTGGGGGGCGTGCCTGGCCTGCTACTGCAAGTTACCGCTGGCGGAGGGCGTTCGTGGGTGCTGCGTGTGCTGGTGGGGAACCGCCGCCGTGGCTTTGGTTTGGGCAGCTTCCCATATGTCTCCTTGGCAGATGCCCGCAACAAGGCACGTGCGCTGCGCGACAAGCTGGCGGAAGGTATCGATCCCGTAGCCGAGCGAAAGGCCTCTAGGGCTGCCCATATAGCTGCACAGGCCAAGCGCCTGACCTTCCGTGAAGCTGCCGAGCAATTCCACCAAGACAAGGCAGCGGAATTCCGAAGCGTGAAGCACAAGAACGATTGGCTTTCGTCCTTGGAGCGTTACGCATTCCCCCTCCTTGGTGACGTGGCCGTTGCTGACGTGGAACTGGCCCACGTGCTGAAGGCGTTGGAACCGATATGGGAAACCCGCACCGAAACCGCGACCCGTGTGCGCCAGCGCCTTGAAAGCGTGCTGGCGTGGGCGACCGTGCGCGGATACCGCCAGGGCGACAACCCGGCCCGCTGGCGGGGGAACCTTGATGCCGTGCTGGCCAAGCCTGCCAAGGTGAAGGGCAAGCGCCACTTCCCGGCCCTACCCTGGCAGCGTGTCCCGGAATTCATGGCAGACCTTCGCACCCGTGAAGGCATGGGCGCCAGGGCGCTGGAGTTCGCCATTCTGACCGCCGCGCGTTCCGGGGAAGTCAGGGGCGCCACCTGGGATGAAATCGACCTGACCGCCAAGGTGTGGACGATTTCTGCCAGCCGCATGAAGGCAGGGAAGCCACACCGTATCCCGCTGCCCGCTGATGCTGTGGCCCTGCTGGAATCCCTGCCCCGCATGGAAGGCCAGCCGCTGGTGTTTCCGGCCCCGCGTGGCGGGAAAATCAGCGACGTGACCATATTGGCCACTGTGAAGCGGATGCATGCCAGCAAGCTGAAGGCGGAAGGTAAAGAGGGGGCGGGCTATACCGATCCCACTGATGGCCGCGTGGTGGTGCCACATGGTTTCCGTTCTGCCTTCAAGGACTGGGCGCGTAGCCGCTCGACTTTTCCCGATGAAGTCAGCGAACTGGCGCTGGCCCACGTGAACAGTGATGCCACCCGCGCCGCCTATGCACGCGATGAACTGATGCCCCAGCGAACCAGGCTGATGACGGTGTGGGTGGACTACTGCGCAGAACCGGCCAAGGCTGGCAGCGTCACTCCAATTCGCCAGGAGGCTGACGCATGAGCCACGCTCAAGGGTGGGAGAAGTTGAGGCGCCGGCTATTAGAGACGGACTTGGAGGTGTTCAGTCCACCGCTGCTTGGTGAGCAAGAGGATTCGCAGGTTTTTCAGGAAGCCAAGAGTATCGCAGGGGAACCCGCCGCGCGCCTGCTCAGTGCGCTCGTCCGCTTGTTCCTTGAGAGCCGAAAACGTGAGCCCTATTACCTGAACCTGGCCGCATCCTACTGTTACTCGAATCATATTCCACCGATCCCTACCCTTTGGCGCTTGCAGTGCGAGGCATCAGTACGCCGGGAGAGAGGAGAATCAATGTCAAGCCGGCGTGTTCAGATTAAGAAGGAGATAGCAAAGCGCGGCATCTTCAGCCTGATGGGGAATTTGATATACGCAGGACAGACGCTAGAAAGGGCTGCCTATCAGGCAGCCGAAGCCTATCAGTACCTCTATCCTGAACTGCCTGCCTGCAAAGCCTCGAGCTTGCAACAAGGTTATTTAAAGGATGTTCGAAGGCCGGGTATAGAGAAGCAGTTTTTTCGGGAGTGGGACAAAGCTGGTTTCAAGAACTCCCCGGTCTGGCAGCAAGTGATGGAGCTGATCCCAGAGGCTGCCGATGACCTGAAGGGTGAGCGGCGCTAGGGGGAAAAACTACTTTCCGATTTTTCCCGTCCCTTCCTGAAGCTGCTCCGTCACGATTCGCCTTGTACCCAAAAGCCACAAGGTGAATCGCTATGACCGCACCAACCTTCCTGACAGTTCGCCAGGTAGCCGAACGCCACGCCGTGTCCGTTCCGACCGTCTGGCGTTGGGCACGTGAGCGTGCCGACTTCCCGAAGCCTCAGCGCCTTGGCCCCGCCGCCACCCGCTGGCGCCTTGCCGACCTGGAAGCTTGGGAAAAGCGGGGGGCTGCCTCATGAACCTTTCCGCCCTCACTATTGCGTTCGCTGCCGTGGCCCGCTGGATCATTGTGGCACGCACGCGTCGTCACGCCATTCACTTCGACACCCTCTGTCAGCATCTGGCCTGCTGGCTGTTCACCCTGTCTGCTAAGGGAGGTGCTGCCCGTGACTAAGCATACTTCACGATTCAAAAACCCGCTTTGTCCCCGCGCCTTTCGCTTGATGCTGGCGTTGTTGAATGCCCCGCGCTCGCGTGAAGAATGCGACCGCCTGGCACCAGCCAGCAACTCACCACACTACATCGGCATCCTCAAAAAACGACTGAATCTGGAGCTACCCTGCGAACGCGTGCCATTCATAACCAGAGATGGCACCAAAAGCTGGTATGGCCGCTACCACGCCACACCGGCTGACAAGGCCAAGATGCGCGAGTATCTGGCCAACGTGAAAGCCGCGAACGATGCGCAAGAAAAAGCCCCGAAAGGCCGGGGCTGAAGCATTCTGATGGATGGGCAGTGCATGGCCATTGTAGAGCGCCTAAGCGCCATCGGCCAGCCTGCCCTGTTGGTAAGGATTCGACATGCAGGCACCTACGATGGACGCACTAAACGCCGACTTCAACGATACCCGCCGCTTCCTGGCTGCTCTTGAATCAGGCGCCAGCTTCAACATCCAGGCCTTCGATGGTTCTCCCCGCAAGCATCGCACCATCGAGGCCGCCCTGGCCGATGCCCTGGTCCGACATGGGGTGACGCTGGTGCCCAGAGCGTCAGGCCGGTTCGAGCGGTTCGCCACACCGGACAAACCGGACAGGCGAAACGGCTGGTATCGCATCCACTCACCCCAGGCGGCTAGCTACGGCATTTTCCACCTGGACCTGGCCGAGACCGTGACCCTAGACGGTCCCAGCGATCCCGAGGCGGCGGCAACTGCCCGGCTAGATGCCATGCGGGAGCGTGACCGCTGCGACCGTGAACGCCGAGCGCAAGAGGCCACGACAGCAGCTCAAGCCAAACGATGGTGGGCGCAAGCCGGCCCCGCCGATCCTGGCCACCCTTACCTAGCTCGCAAGCAGCTACCGCCCCACGGGCTACGGCAGCGCGGCAACATGCTGCTGATGGCGCTGTTCTTCGATGGCGAGCTGGTCAACTTGGAGCGCATCTATCCCGATGGCGGCAAGCGACCCTTGTCCGGCGGTCGCGTCAAGGGCGTGGCCAGCCTGATAGGCCGCCTAGCTGGCGCTGGGCGCGTACTGGTGGCCGAGGGCTGGTCAACGGCTACCGCCTTGCATGAGGCCATGGGTGCCCCGGTCGTGGTCGCCCGCAATGCCGATAACCTCACCCCCGTTGCCCGGCGGTTGCGTCAGCGGCTGCCGGCAGAGGTGGCCATCACCATCTGCGGCGACGATGACTGCCACCTTGAGCGTCGCGGCGAGCCCAACAAGGGCCGGGTAGCCGCCCGCCATGCCGCTTTGGCCATCGACGCCAAGCTGCTGATGCCAAGGTTCTGCGACGACTGCGAGACGTGTACCGACTTTGCCGACGTGCGCCAGTGCCGGCAGCAGGGAGGTGGTCATCATGACAACTGATTGCACCGCTTCCGACACCCCGGGGATGTTCAGCGAATTGGTGGCCACCGCGTCTGACCCCACCCCTACCCCTATGGACGTGTCCCACCTGTCCCATGTGTCCCGGCCCAGTAGTGACGCGGCTTCCAGCCGGGACACCTCCGGGACACCTGACGTGTCCACGTGTCCCATGGGCCATGAAGTGGACCCCGAGGAGGAGGGCGACGGTAAGCCGGAGAAAGCCAAGGAGCCGCGGCGTCCGAGCTTTTCCGTCTACCTGACGGCAACCCAGTTCGGGCCGCCAGGCCTGTACCACCACGGGCAGCGCCAGCCTAAGGGCGACAGTGATCCCGAGCCGTTCGACGTGTGGGTATGCAGCCCCATCGAGTGCCTGGCCGCGACGCATGACGAGCGCGGCGACAATCACGGGCTGCTGCTGCGCTTCAAACCACCCTATGGGCCGTGGCGTGAATGGGCGATGCCCTTGGAGCTGCTGAGCGGCAGTGGCGAGGAAATGCGACGAGAGCTGATGAGGATGGGCGTTCGGATTAGCCCTGACGGTTTCAAGCTGCTGCACCGCTGGGCGTCCCAATGCCTGCCGGATGAGCGCGTGATAGCGGCCACCCGTGTCGGTTGGCACCAACTGGAGGAGGGGCGAGCATTCGTCATGCCGCGCCGGACCCTCGCTCAAGGTACGCAGGCTAACCGCATCACCTTCCAGAGTGAGCACGCAGGTCAGAACGACTACGCCACCGCCGGTACCCTGGCGAGCTGGCGCCAGCATGTCGGCAGCCTATGCAGCGGCAACCCGCTACTGGTGCTGGCCGTGTCCACTGCCCTGGCCGGGCCGCTGCTGTACCTGACCCACCGGCAAACCGCTGGCATCCATCTGGTGGGCGATAGCAGCAACGGCAAGACTACGGCGCTGGAGGTCGCGGCGAGCGTGTGGGGCGGTCCCGACTTCAAGCGCACCTGGAGGGCCACCGGCAACGGGCTGGAGGGCGTCGCGGCGGCCCTGAGCGACACAGTGCTGATTCTGGACGAGATAGGCGAGGCCGATGCTCAACAGATAGGCGGCACGGTCTACGCCTTGGGGAATGGCACCGGCAAGGCTCGCGCCAGCCGCAACGGCGCCGCCCGACGCCCGCACCGCTGGCGTATCGCGGTCCTGAGCAGCGGCGAGCGCACTCTCGCCGCCCACATGAGCGAGGCCGGCAAGCGCCCCAAGGCCGGGCAGGCGGTCCGGCTGCTGGACATACCGGCCAAGCGCCGGCATGGCGCCTTCGACCATCTGCACCACCTGACCGATGGCCGGGCCTTCGCGGACCACCTGAAAAGTGAGGTGGCACGCCACCATGGCCACCTTGGTCCCGCGTTCATCGAGCGGCTGGTACGGGAGGAACGCGACCTGGGCGGCGAGGTGGACCGCTTCGCCCGGCTACCCGGCTTCGCCACGTCCCACCCGTTGCAAGGCCGGGCCGCCAAGGCGCTGGCGCTGATAGGGCTGGCGGGCGAGCTAGCGGTCGAGTATGGACTCATGGACTGGCAGCAGGGAGAGGCGATGAGCGCCGCTATTGAGGCATTCCAGGCATGGGCCGCCGGCCAAGGGGGCATCCGCAGCGAGCATGAGCAAATCCTGACCAACGTGGACGGCTTCATCGAGCGGCACGGCGATGCCCGATTCAGCGGTGTGGAGGCCGACCCGACCCATTCCCCAACGGTCCACAATCGCGCCGGATGGTGGCGCGATGATGCCCAGGGCCGGACCTATCTGTTCAATGGCGAGGGTCTGACCGAAGCGCTGGGTGGCTTCGACCTGAAGCGTGGCACTGAAGCCTTGGAGGCCGCCGGCTGGATTGTCGAGCGGGAGGATAATGCCCGATCCGTGCGCATTAGGATCAACGGCAGCCGCCGCCGGCTGTATGCGATCCGCCCCGCCGAGAGCGAGGAGATACCGGCATGAGCCTGGACGATGTTTACCGCGCCTTCGCTGGTGGGACACGTGGGCAGGCGACATGTCCCGCACCTGTCCCAGCGCCAACCCGCATGGTTGAGCCGTTGGGACAGGTGGGACACATGGGACACCAAAAAACGGAGGGACAGCAGGACAAGGCCGAGCTACCGAATGAGGTCGAGACGCTGCTGACCGCTCTATCGGATGCGGGCTGTGACCTTGGCCCCGAGCTGGCGCACCGGCTACGGGAGCGGCTGTCGCCCTTGAGCCGGCAGGTACGGGCGGAGCTGGTCGCGATGATAGACGACGCCTTCGAGGCGGCACCGAACCTAGCCTCCGCCCGGCAACACACCCATCGGATGTTAAGCACAGCTGAGGCCTGGGAGCGCGTAAGCAGGCACCGCAAACCTCTACCCCCCAATGTCACGAGGCTGATGCCAATGTCGACGACAATGCCATGCGCCGAGCTGCACTCATCAACGCCGGGTCAGAGATAGTAAGTAGTTGGCGAGTAATAACGAGTAGTCAGGCTCAAGCTCCTCCATTTAGCAATAGCTAGTACTTGGCGAAGAGTTGACACCATTGATGCAGATGAACAGCGCGTTCTGAGTCCTAGACAAGATACTGGAGCAAAAGGATTAAGCCGATGATGACCAGCGGGGCCAGGCTCAGGCACAGCCCGAACCAGGCCCCGCGCCGCTCCTGAGTTTCATTCATGCCGGTGGCGAGCATCCAGGGGGCCAGGTCGGTGGTCTTGCGCTTTTGAAACCTGGCTTCACGGTGTGGTTTGCGTGTGGGAGGCATGGGGCTCTCCTGTCTGCGGTTTGCCACTTAACATACGACGGAATACTGATGGCTGCCTGATTCTTCCTGAAGTCGGCCTTGGCCGCCCCCAGCTACAATGAGGTTGGCGGAGCAACTGCTGCTCGGGCAGGCATTGGCCGTGGTGATACTCTCGGGCTCGCGCTGCTCGGTTGCGCGGTCTAGCCGTCCGGCGCCAACATCAGATGCTCCCGCTCCGCAATCTTCTGCGCCTCGTTGGGCGGCATCCCGCCCGCCTCTAGTAGGTCGTTCTCCCTCCACATCCGGTTCTGCTGCACCACGGCGAACTCCTTGCCGATCCCCAAACGTTGAAGCTCCCGCCACATCTCCTCGTGATACATCTGCCAGGCCGTCACGATCCGCTCGTGCAGTATCCAGTTGTGCATGTCCGCGATTTCCTCGCTGGCCAGAATTCGCTCGGCTTCCGCCTTGATCCTCGCCGCGTCCTCGGGCGTCAGATTGTCGCTCATGTCGGGTTCCTCGCTGGTGATGGTGTCAACATCGGCCGCATCGACGGTGGCCAGGTCGTCCAGGCCCTCGAAGCCGGCCGCCCTCGGATCATAGTAGACCGCCGAATACCCCGCTTTCAGGTAGGGCTTGACCACCTCGCCCAGGTCGCCAGTCATGGCCTTGGCGTAGCCGGCGACGGTGATCCCTCGGGTGAAGGGTCTTTGAGGGGCAGGGACCTGCTGCAAGCCCGGAACCGAACCCGCGTTCCTAGCTGGGAATCGAAAAGCACCGGCCAGGGCGTAGCCGTTTCGTGGGGGCGTGAAGGGCTGCCACCTGCTTACAGGGCAGAACAGGCGCCAGCTACCACTTCAGGGGATGGCTAATAGGTTGGCCAATAAACGAAAAAAGCACCCGTAGGTGCTTGATTCGCTTGCTTGATTGGTGGAGGCGGCGGGAATCGAACCCGCGTCCGCCGACACTCGCCCATTGGCTCTACATGCTTAGTTCCGTCATTTGATTTAACGCCTCGGGCTCCGACGGGCAGGATCCCGAAACGCGATTCCTCCAAAGTTTAGCGATTGACGAGAGGACAGCGCCAACCGCGATCTCACCTATCTTGGCTCGTAGCCCATTGGCAACGGATGAGCACGTCGCCGCCGGGTAGGACTAGAAGCTAGCAGTTTTTACGCTGCCAGCGCGCCCTGAGCGTAGTTTTCGTCGTTTGCGACTATTTAATCGTGATGTTGGATTTACGAGATACATCACGCTCTCGGCATGCACCTCAGGGGTTGTCATCGGCGTCGAAACCATGTCGCCCCCGTAACGCCCCGCCAGTGTACCAAAGATCCGGCGGTCTGTACTACATCTGACGGCTCAGGCGCGGTTTTGTTCCCGCATGACGCGGCCCTTCTGACGCTGCCAGTCGCGATCCTTCTCGGTGGCGCGCTTGTCGTGGAGCTTCTTGCCCGTCACCAGCGCCAGCTCACACTTCACCCGGCTGCCTTTCCAGTACAGCTTCAGCGGCACACAGGTGTGCCCCTTGTCCTGGGTGCGCGAGAAGATCTTGGCGATCTCCTTGCGGTGAAGCAGCAGCTTGCGCGTGCGCGTGGGGTCCGCCACCTCGTGGGTGCTGGTGGTGTTGAGCGGCATGATATGGCTGCCGAGCAACCAGGCCTCGCCGTTCTTCACCAGAATGTAGGTGTCGGTGAGCTGGGCCTTGCCGGCACGCAGGCTCTTGACCTCCCATCCCGCCAGCACCAGCCCGGCCTCGAAGGACTCGTCGATATGGTATTCGAAGCGCGCCTTCTTGTTCTGGGCGATGGTGTTGTTGCCGGGACCCTTGTCCTTTCCCTTCTTGCTGGCCATGGAACCTCTTGATGTCTGAATCGGTCGTGGAAGCGGTTTCGTAACCGATGCGGCCCGATATGTAGCCTTCCGGGTCGACGCCAGGCGGTTGCCACGGCGGCGCTGCCCGTCGGTCCCCCTTTCGGCTGTCTCCAGTTCTGCCGGGGAAGCGTGCTACCATTTGAGGCCGAAATAACCGCTCATGATACGCCCTGGGCTTCTGGAAGTCAGCGGAGAGGTCAATGCCAACCGTCAATCGGTCCGCCATGGTGCGGCACACCCCCAAGCAGATGTTCGATCTGGTCAACGATTTCGAGCGCTATCCGGAGTTTCTGCCGGGCTGTCGTCGCGCGCGGCTGCTGGAGAAGGACGAATCGCACCTGATCGGCGAAATGACCCTGGGGCGGGCCGGCATCGAGCAGACCATCGTCACCCGAAATGACCTGCACGAGCCTGACCGTATCGAGCTGTCGCTGGTAAAGGGGCCGTTCAAGCGACTGGACGGGCGCTGGAAATTCATCACCATGGGCGAGAACGTGTGCAAGGTCAGCCTGGAGATGGACTTCGAGTTCTCCAGCCGGCTGCTCGGCATGGCCTTTGGCAAGGTCTTCCAGCAGATCGCGGGCCAGCAGGTGGATGCCTTCACGCGGCGTGCCGATGAGCTCTATGGCCGCTGACAGCGCAAGACCCTCGGCTCCTCGAGTCGAGCCGGCACCTGCCGATCACTCGGCGGGGCCAGATATAAAGGAAGACGCAAGCGACGAGGTGCTTCGCGTGGAAGTGGCCTTTGCCTTGCCGCATAAGCAACGTCTTGTCGCGCTGCGCGTCGCCAAGGGCACGACCGCCAGCGAAGCGCTGGCGTTGGCCGACCTGCCGTCGCTGTTTCCCGAACTGCCTGTGGAAACCTTCAGCGAGGCCAGTCTCGGTATCTTCGGCAAGGCGTTGAAAGAACCCTCACGGCAGATACTGCGTGACGGTGATCGCGTAGAGGTCTATCGACCGTTGAAGATCGATCCCAAGGCGGCGAGGGCAGAGAGGGCGGCTCGTAGCCGCTCTTCCTCCTAGCGACCCTGGGCGGCCGGGGCAGGTGCGTCGCCGTCTGAGCGAAGGCGCTGCGCATGGAAGCACCTAGGTGTAGAACCAACCAGGCGTAGAACCAACCAGGCGTAGAACCAACCAGGGTGGCCGTTGTGGCCACCCTGATGCGTGTTCTCGCTGGCGCCAACGGCTTACTCGCGCTCGGGATCCACCGTGCGGTTGTAGATCGGCTCGATATTGGCTTCGCCCTCGGGGTTATCGTCGCCGCCGCCGCTGGTGGGGCCTACGCCGTAGCTATGCTTGCCTGCAACGTCCGGGTTCATGCTGAAGTCGCCTTCCCGGTCGATATTGACCAGGTTATTGCCGGCGAAGGTCAGGGTGACGCGTCTTTGCATCACGTCGCCGTAAGCTTCGTCGAGACGGTAGACGTAGTCCCACTGGTCGGCGCTGAACGGGGCCTCCAGCAGCGGCGAGCCCATGAGGTTGATGACCTCCTGTCGGGACATGCCGGGGCGCAGCTGTTCGACCATGCTGTTGGTCACCAGGTTGCCCTGTGCCAGGTCGCGCTTGTACACGCTGAAGTAGGTGCAGCCGCTGGTCAGCGCCAGGGCCAGTGAAAGGGTGACAATTCCGGTCAACTTTTGCATTTGCGCCTGTTCTTCACTATCGTGGGGTCGGTCGATCATACCCGACCCTACCTGATACTGCGAAGAGCAACCATGGCCGACAAGAACCATGAATTGCGCAAGGCTGGACTGAAAGTCACTCTGCCGCGCGTAAAGATCCTGCAGATCCTCGAATCTGCCACCGATCAGCACCACCTCAGCGCCGAGGACGTGTACAAGACGCTTCTCGAAGCCGGTGAAGATGTGGGCCTGGCGACGGTGTATCGCGTGCTGACTCAGTTCGAGTCGGCGGGCCTGGTGATCCGACACAATTTCGACGGTGGCCATGCGGTCTTCGAGCTCTCCCAGGAAGAGCATCACGACCATATGGTGTGCCTGGAAAGCGGTGAGATCATCGAGTTCTTCGACGAGACCATCGAGCGTCGGCAGCAGGAGATCGCCGAGGAGCACGGCTTCGAACTCGTCGATCACGCGCTGGTCCTCTACGTCAGACCCAAGGGTTCCAAGGCGACGCGTCAGGAAGGCATCGCCAAGAAGTAACGGATCCCTCTGCGCGTAGCGCTGAGCAAGAGCCTCTGCCCCCGGGCGGAGGCTTTCTCGTGTCTGGAAGATGTGATCAGCGCTGTGCGGTCAGTGGGTACACAAAAGCGCCACGTCCCCGTCAATTGGGGGCGTGGCGCTTGCGTTGTCGGCTCGCTGTAAAATGCTGCTTTTTCTTGGGTACTGCTCTTCAGTATCGCTTTTCGCTACTGTCTGGGTTCGCCAGACCTAGTGGTGCGCCCGCTGGCTTGCGTCGAGCATCTCGCGGGCATGCGCCAGGGTCTGGTCCGAGAGTTTGACGCCGCCGAGCATGCGCGCCAGCTCGCCGACCCGCCCGGCTTCGTCGAGGTGTGCCATGCGGGTGCGGGTGGAATCCTTGCGCGCCTTCTTCTCGATGTGCAGATGGTGGTGGGCCTGGGCGGCGACCTGGGGCAAGTGGGTCACCGTCAGTACCTGGCCGCCCTGGCCCAGTCGCTTGAGCAGCTGGCCGACGATCTCGGCGGTGGCACCGGATACCCCGACATCGACCTCGTCAAACACCAGGCTGGGGATGGTGGAGTGCTGGGCGGCGATCACCTGAATGGCCAGGCTGATACGCGACAGCTCGCCACCGGAGGCTACCTTGGCCAGCGGGCGTGGCGGCTGGCCGGGGTTGGCGGCGATCAGAAAGCGCACCCGGTCCATGCCCTCTGGGGCGGCGGCATCGCGCCGACTGACGTCGACCTCGAAGCGGGCCTTGCCCATGGCCAGAAACGCCAGTTGCTGCTGGACTTCCTTGCCGAAGCGCTTGGCGGCCTTTTGGCGAGCGGCGCTGACGGTCTCTGCCAGGGCACGCCATTCTGCCTTGAGGGCGTCGGCCTTCTCGGTCAGCGCCTCGAGGTCCTCGTCACCGCCCTCCAGCCCCTGAAGTTCTGCCGTCAGGCGCTGGTGCAGGGCGACGATCTCGTCGGGCAGTACATGGTGCTTGCGAGCGATGCGGTGAGCCTCGCCCAGGCGCTGCTCTACCCAGGCCAGGCGCTCCGGGTCCAGCTCCACGTCGGCGACCACCTGATGCAGTTCGCGACCGGCTTCCTCGAGCTGAATGCTGGCGTCACCGAGCAAGGCGATGGCGTTGGCCAGGGCTCCCTTGTCGCTGCCGGGCAGGGCGGCCAGGCGCTGGCTGGCCTGGTGGAGCAGGGGCAGGGCGCCGCCTTCCTCGCCATCGCAGCAGTCGAGGGCGAACTGGGTCTCCGCCAGGCGCGATTCGGCGTGGGCCAGCAGCTCCTGTTCACGTTCGAGCTGCTCGAGCTCGTCTTCGCCCAGGCCGAGTTGGTCGAGTTCTTCCACCTGATAGCGCAACAGCTGGCGACGGGCGCGGATTTCATCGCCGTCGTCGGCCAGCCGTTTCAGTTGTCGCCGGGTGGACTGCCACTCCCGATAGAGCTCGGCCAGTCGGCTCACCGATTCACGGTGGCCGGCCAGGTCGTCGAGCAGGCGCAGGTGGGTGTCCTCGGCCAGCAGGGCCTGGTGGGCGTGCTGGCCGTGGATCTCGATCAGGGTCTCGCCCAGCGACTTGAGGTCGGCGATGGTGGCCGGCTGGCCGTTGATCCAGGCCTTGGAGCGACCGCTTTTAGTGACCACGCGACGCAGCAGGCAGTCGTCATCGGGCAGTTCTCGGTTGGCAAGCCAGGCCCGGGCGTTGGGCAGATTGGCAATGTCGAAGCGCGCGCTCAGGTCGGCTCTGGACTGGCCGTGGCGCACGCTGCCGGCGTCAGCGCGTTCGCCCAGGCACAGGCCCAGGGCGCCAAGCAGGATCGACTTGCCGGCGCCGGTCTCGCCGGTGATGGCAGTCATGCCGCCCTCGAGCTCGAGTTCGAGGTGGTCGACGATGGCGAAGTCCTGGATCGAGAGTTCGGTCAGCATGCGTGCCTCCTGGTGGCGTCACCGAGCGGTGCGACGGTCAGTGCAAGGGTGGCGGTCGTACAGGGCGATGGGTGCGGCAATCGCTCGCGCAATAGCTAGAGCATCGATATGGCGCAACGGATGGGCTTGTCATTACTGTTTATCCATCCATGTAGTGTCTGTTTATACAGTAGTCCAGGCGCGCCCTCAATGCATCCTTGCGCAGCAGCTTCAGTGGTTGCGGGTCAGCGCTGCGGCAAATCCTGGGCCTGCCGGGGAAAGTCTGATCAGGATCTGCGTCTTTCCCCTTGAGATTGTTGTGGCCAACCCCATATACCTCTGCAACCTCTGGTCCCCGGACCAGCCACTGTACAGGCGGTGCTACCGCAATTGTTGGACTTCTTCAGGAGGCTGCACATGGCCAAAGATCCCCAGACCCCGTTGGATGACGAACTCGCTCGCCAGGAGCAGGAAGGCGAGCCGGAGCAGGCGGTCGATGCTGCCGAGGCCGTCGAGGGCGAACTCGAGGACATCGTCGATCAGGCTGAGGATGAGGCACAGGCCGAGGCCGTGGAAGGCGGTGACAACCCCGAGGCCGAGGTGCTGGCGGCCCGCGTCGAGGAGCTCGAGCAGAGCGTGACCGAGGCCAAGGACCAGGCCCTGCGTGCCGCCGCCGAGGCGCAGAACGTGCGCAGGCGGGCGGAAGCCGAGGCCGAGAAGGCGCGCAAGTTTGCGCTGGAGAAGTTCATCAAGGACCTGCTTCCGGTGGTCGACAGCCTGGAAAAGGCGCTTGAGGCCATGGGTGAGGACGCCTCCGAGGTGCATCGCGAGGGTGTCTCCATGACCCTGAAGATGCAGCTCGACGTACTGGCCAAGTTCGGCGTCGAGATCGTCGAGCCCCAGGGCGAGCCGTTCGACCCGCAGTACCACGAGGCCATGGCCATGGTGCCGAACCCCGAGGTCGACCCCAACACCGTCATCGACGTGATGCAGAAGGGCTACGTGCTCAACGGACGCCTGGTGCGCCCGGCGATGGTGGTAGTGAGCCAGGCGGCCGGCTGAAACATCCGGCCCACGGGGCCTGACCGATACGGGTTGTCGACAGGAGTTGAACATGGGGCCTTGAAATCGGCGGAGACGCCCCCCAGATAGTCGGCAACCCCGCGGCGAACGCCGCAAGCCAAACTTCAGTTACGCAAGACACGAATTCGAGGATTTCCTATGGGACGCATCATCGGCATTGACCTTGGTACCACCAACTCCTGTCTGGCCGTGCTCGACGGCGACAGCGCCAAGGTAATCGAGAACGCAGAAGGCGCACGTACCACCCCGTCCATCATCGCCTACACCGATGATGGCGAGACCCTGGTGGGTCAGGCGGCCAAGCGTCAGGCGGTGACCAACCCGGAAAACACCCTGTACGCGATCAAGCGCCTGATCGGCCGTCGCTTCAAGGACGACGTCGTCCAGAAGGACATCAAGATGGTGCCCTACACCATCACCGAAGCCGACAACGGCGACGCCTGGGTCGAGGTCAAGGGCAAGAAGCTGGCACCGCCCCAGGTCAGCGCGGAAGTGCTGAAGAAGATGAAGAAGACCGCCGAGGACTACCTGGGCGAAGAAGTGACCGAGGCGGTCATCACCGTGCCGGCCTACTTCAACGACAGCCAGCGTCAGGCCACCAAGGACGCGGGTCGCATCGCCGGTCTCGAGGTCAAGCGCATCATCAACGAGCCGACCGCGGCTGCCCTTGCCTATGGCATGGACAAGTCACGCGGTGACAAGACTATCGCGGTCTATGACCTGGGTGGCGGTACCTTCGATATCTCCATCATCGAAGTGGCCGACGTCGACGGCGAGACGCAGTTCGAGGTGCTGGCCACCAACGGCGACACCTTCCTGGGTGGTGAGGACTTCGACCTCAAGCTGATCAACTACCTGGTCGACCAGTTCAAGGCCGACAGCGGTATCGACCTGTCCGGCGACAACCTGGCCATGCAGCGCCTGAAGGAAGCCGCCGAGAAGGCCAAGATCGAGCTGTCCAGCGCCCAGCAGACCGACGTCAACCTGCCTTACATCACCGCCGACAACACCGGTCCCAAGCACCTCAACGTCAAGGTGACCCGGGCCAAGCTGGAGTCGCTGGTGGAAGAGCTGGTGAGCCGTTCGCTGGCGCCGTGCAAGACCGCACTGTCCGACGCCGGCCTGTCCGCCTCCGAGATCGACGACGTCATCCTGGTCGGTGGCCAGACCCGTATGCCGATGGTTCAGGCCAAGGTCGCCGAGTTCTTCGGCAAGGACGCCCGCAAGGACGTCAACCCGGACGAAGCCGTGGCCGTGGGTGCTGCGATCCAGGGCGGCGTGCTCGGCGGTGACGTCAAGGACGTGCTGCTGCTGGACGTGACTCCGCTGACACTGGGTATCGAGACCCTGGGTGGCGTGATGACGCCGCTGATCGAGAAGAACACCACCATCCCGACCAAGAAGACCCAGGTGTTCTCCACCGCGGACGACAACCAGACCGCCGTGACCATTCACGTGCTGCAGGGTGAGCGCAAGCAGTCCAGCGGCAACAAGTCGCTCGGTCGCTTCGACCTGTCGGACATTCCGCCGGCGCCGCGCGGTGTGCCGCAGATCGAGGTCGCCTTCGACCTGGACGCCAACGGTATCCTCAACGTGTCCGCCAAGGACAAGGCCACCGGCAAGGAACAGTCCATCGTCATCAAGGCCTCCAGCGGCCTGTCCGACGACGAGATCGAGCAGATGGTCCGCGACGCCGAGGCCCACGCCGACGAGGACAAGAAGTTCGAGGAACTGGTGGCGCTGCGCAACCAGGCTGACGGCATGATCCACGCTTCTCGCAAGACCCTTGAGGAAGCCGGCGACAAGGCCTCCGAAGACGAGAAGCAGGCCATCGAGAGCGCCATCAAGGAGCTCGAGGAAGCGCTGCAGGGCGACGACAAGGATGCCATCCAGGCCAAGCTCGACGCCCTGACCGAGGCCTCCGGCAACCTGGCGCAGAAGATGTACGCCGAGCAGGCGGACGCTGGCCAGCAGGCGGGTGACGCCGACGCTGGCGCCAAGAAGGAAGATGACGTGGTCGACGCCGAGTATGAAGAAGTCAACGACGACCAGAAAAAGCAGTAACCACGACATCTGAACCTCGGATGACGCCAACGCGGGAGCCGGACTCCCGCGTTGGTGTTGCTGAGCGTCGCGACGGAGGCGGACAGACCCATGTCCAAGAGAGACTACTACGAGGTACTAGGTGTCGAGCGCGGTGCCGATCAGAAGGACATCAAGAAGGCCTATCGGCGCCTGGCACAGAAGTACCACCCGGACCGTAACCCGGACGATGACACCTCGGCGGAAAAATTCCGTGAAGTGTCCGAGGCCTACGAGGTCCTGACCGACAGCGAGAAGCGTGCGGCCTACGACCAGTTTGGCCATGCCGGCGTCGACGGCCAGGGCGGTGGTGGCTTTGGCGGCGCCGGGGCTGGCGGCTTCAGTGACATCTTCGGTGATGTCTTCGGTGACATCTTCGGCGGTGGCGGCGGACGTCGTAACCCCAATGCGCCCCAGCGGGGCAGCGACCTGCGCTACAACCTCGAGCTTGACCTCGAGAGCGCGGTGGCCGGCACCAGTGTCGACATCCGTGTGCCGCGTCACATCGAATGTGAGCGCTGCGACGGCGAAGGTGCCGAGCCGGGTTCCACCAAGGAAACCTGCCCGACCTGTCACGGACACGGTCAGGTTCGCATGCAGCAGGGCTTCTTTGCCGTGCAGCAGACCTGCCCGACCTGTCACGGTAGCGGCCAGCACATCAAGGTGCCGTGCCACGCCTGTCATGGCGAAGGTCGCGTGCGCGAGACCCGCACCCTGTCGGTGAAGATTCCGGCCGGCGTCGATTCTGGCGATCGAATTCGTCTCAATGGCGAGGGCGAAGCCGGTATCAACGGCGGTCCGCCCGGGGACCTGTACGTGCAGGTCGCGATCAAGCCGCACCATATCTTCGAGCGCGAAGGGCGTCACCTGCAGTGTGAGGTACCGATCAACTTCGTCGACGCAGCCCTCGGCGGTGAGCTCGAAGTGCCGACGCTGGATGGTCGGGTGAAGCTGAAGATTCCGGCGGAAACCCAGACCGGCAAGCTGTTCCGACTGCGCGGCAAGGGTGTCAAGCCGGTACGCGGCGGCCCCGCCGGCGATCTGTTGTGCCGGGTGGTGGTGGAAACCCCGGTCAAGCTCAGCGAGGAACAGAAGGATCTGCTGCGCAAGTTCCAGGACAGCCTGGGTGGCAGCAACGCCCAGCACTCGCCGAAGAAGTCGAGCTTCTTCGACGGGGTGAAGAAGTTCTTCGAAGATATGAAGCTGTAAGTCGCGTAGCCTCGGGCCAGGCGTGATCCTGCGCCGACCAGGGCTTAGTGACGATGATCGACCCCCGACGCCTGGCGCCGGGGGTCGGTTTTTTGTGTCGGCTGCACATGGGCCGTCAGCGGGGCGTCACGCTCGGGCGCTTCTGATGGGCAGCTTGATTGGGTGGGGCAGAGCTTGTGGACGGCGCGGCTCTTCTGAACAGGGACGATGATCATGAGTGATAGGGATAGGCCCCTGGCGGGCATCGTGCTGCGCATCGCCTCCGGGGTGCTGTTCGCCGCCATGCTGGTGTGCGTGAAGTGGGTGAGCGACGAGGTGCCGCTGGGCCAGGTGGTGTTCTATCGCTCGGCCTTTGCGCTGTTGCCGATCGTGCTGTTTCTGGCCTGGCGTCGGGAGTTTCCGGCAGGGCTGGCGACCCGGCGCCCCTTGGGCCATCTGCTGCGCTCGAGCCTCGGCGCCGCCTCGATGTTTGCCACCTTTGCGGCCCTGGCGCGCCTGCCCGTAGCCGAGGCCACCTTGCTGGCCCAATTGGCGCCGGTACTGATGGCGATCGGCGGCGTGGTGCTGCTGGGCGAGCGCTTTACCCCACCGCGAGCGCTGGCACTGTTGCTCGCCGTGGGCGGGGTGGCGGTGCTGGTGGTGCCGGATATCGGTAACGCCGACAAGGCCGGCCAATTGTCGGGCTACGCGCTCGGTGTGCTGGGGGCGTCGTTGACCGCCGCAGCGCTGGTCACGGTGCGGCGCATCTCGCGCACAGAGGGGGCCGGTGCCATCGCCTTCTACTTCGTGCTGGCCTGCACCCTGGCGGGGCTGGCGACCCTGCCGCTGGGCTGGGTAGCACTGCCGACCCAGACGCTGACGCTGCTGATCCTGGCCGGGTTGCTGGGGGGCGCGGCGCACATCTGCATGACCTTGGCGCTGCGCTTCGCCGAGGTGTCGAGGCTTGCCCCCTTCGAGTACATCGCCCTGGTGTGGCCGGTGCTGGCCGATCTCTGGCTGTTTGGCCAGCCGTTGTCGAGCGGCTTTCTGCTGGCGCTGCCGCTGTTGCTCGGCGGTGCCGCCCTGGCCGCCATGGAAGGCCGTCGCCTGGGGTGGCCGCGCCGGCGCTCGCCGCCCGAGAACGGCTAGACATGCGTGGGTACGATGAACAGCAACACGCCGTTGCCTGACGCCGAGATGACATGGGGGATATGATTCTGCGATATATTCGTATTCTCAGAAACGGTGGAAAGCATGGTGGAATCCCGAGCCTTCGTCGAGACCGCATCAGGGCAACGCTTGATCAATCGCCTGTGCAAGCACTGGGCCCACAAGCTCGAGGTGGATGCCGAGAGCGGTCACGTGGTGTTCCCCGGCGGCGAGTGCTGGATGAAGGCGTCCGACTCGCAGCTCAGCGTCGATCTCCAGGCCGAGGACGCCGAGCGGCTGGAGCGCCTCAAGGACGTGGTGGCCAGCCACCTGGAGCGGATGGCGGGCAAGGAGCCGCTCAGCGTCGTCTGGCAGTGAGTTTGGCTGGACGCGATTGGCGCTATAGCCAGCCGGTGCGACGGAAGCGTCGGTAGAGCGCGCCGCAGCACAGCACCATCATCCCCAGCGCCAGCGGATAGCCCAGTCGCCAGTCCAGCTCCGGCATATGGGTGAAGTTCATCCCCCAGATGCCGGCGAGGATGGTCGCTACCGCGAAGATCGCCGCCCAGGAGGCTAGGCGCTTGTGCACCTCGCTCTCGTCGATCGCCACCATCGACAGGTTGACCTGGATGGCGGTAATGATGGTTTCGCGAATGGTATCGATGGCCGCCTCGATTCGATGCAGGTGGTCGTAGACATCGCGGAAGTAGTCCTGGGTCTCGTAGCACAGCGTCGGGACGCGTCCACCGAACAGGTGGGAGCTGGCTTCGGCCAGTGGGGTCACCGCGTGCTTGACGCACATGGTGCGGCGCTTGAGCTGATACAGCCGCTCAAGGCTGGCGCGGGCGCTGCCACGGACGAAGATCTGGTCCTCGATACTTTCCAGTTCGGCCTCGAGTTCTTCGAGCACCGGGAAGTAGCGGTCCACTACGACATCCATCAGCGCATAGAGCACGAAGGCCGGCCCCTGCTTGAGCAGTTCGGGCTCGCGCTCGCAGCGGGCGCGCACGTCGGTGAATCCACGCCCGGAGTGCTGACGTACCGACAGTACATAGCCGGGACCGGCAAAGATGGCCAGCTGGCCATGCTGCACCTCGCCCTGATTGACGCTGATCACTTGGGTGACGACGAACAGAGCGTCGCCGTATTCCTCCACCTTGGGGCGCTGTTCGCCGACCAGGGCATCCTCCACGGCCAGTTCATGCAGCGCGAAGATGTCCTGAAAGGTGGAGAGCTCCTCGGCGTCCGGGTCGTGCAGCGCCACCCAGACAAAGCAGTTCGAGCGCGAGCGGTAGTCATCGATCTCGCCTCTGTCGATGTTGCAAAGACGCCGTCCTTCTTCATACGCCACGCAGTTGACGATCATCGTTGTCCCCTTGCGGTTGTTATCGTGGTTCTGAGGAAAAGGTAGACGCTACGTCGCGGTTGCCGACTGCATGTTGCGCCCAGGCGACCATCGCTGTTCGGCGTTGTGGGCATGAGGGGCTTGGCATTTTGCGTCGGAATAACTATCTTCAAGTGAAGATACTTTTCTTGGAGATAAGTGATATGCAGGTTCCGTCCACCGGGCCTAACGATGCCATCGATCGACTGATGGCGGAGTGGTGCAGGGTTCTCCCGGATCGCGACCCTGGCGACATGGGCATCTTTACCCGGCTGTATCGCGTGCTGAAGCATGTCGACCGTCGGGTTCAGGCGGTATTCCGGCAGCACGGCTTGAAGGAAGGCGAGTTTGACCTGCTGGCGACCCTCTACCGGCGCGACGTGCACGAGGGGCTGACACCGAACGCCCTGTGCGAGGCGGTGGTGCTGAGTTCAGGGGCCATGACCCACCGCCTCGATCGGCTCGCCAGTCGTGGCCTGGTGGAGCGTGTTGCCAACCCTGAAGATCGTCGCAGTGTCCTGATTCGTCTCAGTGAGTCGGGAAAAGCCATGATGCCGGCGCTGCTGGACGCCTACCTGGCTGAACTCGCTTCGATGCGCGCCACCCTGGCAGATGATGAAGCGGCAGGCCTGGCAGCTGGTCTTCGCCAGTTGCTGTTGGCGCTGGAAGGGGAGGTCAGCCGTGATGACGACTGAATGCCGGGTGTCCAGCGATAGCAGTGTGTGGTGGGCCCACGCCGGGATGCTGGTGTGGGCGACGCTGGTGGGGCTGTCCTTTCCGGCGGTGGGGATGTTGAGTGAAGGGCTTCCGCCACTGTCGCTGACCGCACTGCGCTTCGTGATTGCCGCTCTGGCGGTGTTGCCGCTGGTGTGGGGTGCGCCTGGTCTCCGGCCGAGTCTGGCCGGGCTCGGGCTCTATGGGTTGATGGGTCTCTGTCTGGCGAGCTTCTTCGGCACCATGTTCTGGGCGGCGCACCTGACCACGGCGCTGTCCATGGCCACGCTGTTCGTCAGCGTGCCGCTGCTGGCCTACGGCCTGGGCCGGCTGGTGGGGGTCGAGCATCGAGCCCTGGCGCTGCTGGCCCTGCTGGTACTTGGCGCCGTCGGCGCGGTGGGGCTGGCCTGGGCCGAGGCCGGTGGCTCCTTTGCCCGCATGCAATTCGGCGTGGGCGAAACCGCCTTCTTCGCTGGCTGCATCGCCTCGGCGATGTATCCGGTGTTGTCCAAGTTGGGGTTGGCGAAGGGCTGGCTATCCGAGCACGCGGGGGTGCGTACCCTGTGGAGCCTGGTGATGGGGGCACTGCTGATCGGGTTTTCGGGTCTGGTCTTCGGGGATCCGGCCGCGCTGGGCCGTATGACGCTGTTCGATCTGGCGGTGGTGGCCTATCTCGGGCTCTTCTCCAGCGGAATGACCTTCTGGCTGCAGCAGCGGGCGACCGCCATCCTGACCCCGGCGGCGGTTACCGCCTACGGCTATCTGGTGCCCTTTGTGTCGATGCTGTTGCTGTTTGCCCAGGCGCCTGAACGCCTTGCACTCGAATGGCTGCCGGGCAGTCTGCTGGTCGTGCTGGCCATCGCGCTCCTGCTGCGGCGGGACGTCAAGCTGCGCAGCCAGGCGTGAGCAGGCGAGTTTTACTCAGACATCTTTGCATCATTGGGCAAAGAGGTGGGCGGTGTACGGATTTAGCCTAGTGCGGTGTGGTGGTGGTTATATGAAGCTGTAAAGGTGGGGCAAAGGCGCATCAATGCCAAGGAGCCCCCCCATGCCGTCAGCCAGCCCCCTTCTCGGCGCACAAGCCGTTTCCCCTTGTCAGCAGCCTGGCGACCGCGGCCTTGCCAACGACGTCTTCTCCGAGGCGCTGAGCGAGCGCTACGACCAGCTGGCCCGCGACGAGCGATACGGCACCTTCACCGGTTCCGTTCTTCACTATCTCAATCTGGAGGAAGATCTGGTCGGCAAGCGTCTTCTTGATGTGGGCTGTGGCAACGGAGCGCTGGCGGCCGAGCTCAAAAGCAAGGGTGCGCAAGAGGTGCTGGGTATCGACATCAGCCCCTCCCAGGTCGCGCTGGCCAGCCGGCGCCACCAGGCACCGGGCCTCGGCTTTCGGGTCGAGGACGCCTATCGCAAGCTTGTTCTGCCGGAGGCGCCCTTCGATACCCTGGTCAGTGTCTTCGCCTTTCACTTCATCCAGCACCAGGCCATGCTCACCCGTGCCTGCCGAAACCTGTTCGAGGCGCTCAAGCCCGGCGGTCTGCTGGTGTGGCTCGATATCACTCACGACTATGTGCTTGACCCGGCGCGCATGGATCGCCTCGAGGCGTTGACCAGCTATCGCTACGACCCGGGTGTGGCGCCGGGTGAGCGGCCCCGGCCCTGGAGCCTGGTGCCTGGTCAGGTGCGCGCCGGTGACGACGTCTTGCCGGTGGACCACGTGGCGATCCCTGGTCGCACCGTGGTCACAACGCTGCAGTCGGTCGGCTTCTCTCAGGTCAGGCGCGAGCCGCTGCGCTTCACCGATGCTGAGTCGGCCTGGCTGTGGGGCCCCGACGGCTTCAATCACCACCTGTTGGTGGCCCGCCGCTGATCAGCGGGCAGTGACATCACCGGCTGTTGGCACGGGTAGATCCAGTGTCGAGAGAGCGCGCGCCTTATCGGGCAGTCGAAAGCAGCCGAGCAGGTTGCGCTGCAGGGCGCTGAAGTTGTCGTCGCTGACCATCAGAAATTCGCCACCGGGCAATTGCGCTAGCCCCTCCATATTGTCGACGCGCCAGCCTTCTCCGGCGGACAGGCTGGCCAGGCGTGTCACCCGTACCTGCGGCGGTGGCAGCAGCTCCACCAGGCTTAAGCTGATGGTCAGCGGACGTGGCGGGGAAAAGGCGCGTTCCAGCGCCAGCAGCCGCGGTGGCGAATTGGTGACGGTGTCGCCCAGTGCCAGCAGGTCGGTCAGGGCGCTGGCGACCGGTGAGGCCAGTGGGTAATGCCACCGGCGCGTGTCGGTAGCGTTCTCCGCCAGGCTGAACAGAAGGGTGTGCCTGACGCCGTTTTGCGCGCTCATGCCATCGGGCGGTGACTCCAGACCCGCCACCAGTCCGATGCCCGGCACCCGGGTGAGTGCTTCCAGGCTTTCGTTATCACCGGCGTTGTGGCTGGCCGTGGAGCGCAGTGGTTCGCCTTTCGGCATCCCGTCGAGAGCGAAACGCTGCACGCGATGATCCTGCTCGAAGCCGATCAGCAGTTCGGTGTTGCCGGTGACGCCATCATCGGCCCTCTCCAGCACCAGCGACTCGGCGTCTGCTGCCTTGCCCTCAAGCGGCGTACCGTCCTGCGCCTTCAATCGATGGCTGGTGATCGGGCGCAGGTCTACCAGGCGGCCGTGTTCAAGTACTGGTCGTGCCTGGTGCACCCGCCCACGATCGGATACCAGGTGCAGCAGGTTGTCGTCTGTGTCCCAGGCCATGGCCGAGAGTCCCCCAAGGGGAACGCCGGATTCGTTTTCGGTAGGGCGCCACTGGCTCGGTAGTGCCAGGGTGCCGCACATGCTCAGCCCCGGCTGGGCGGGGGCCTCGCCCTGCAAGCTGGTCGGCTTGACCTGGGCGGTGCAGCCGCCAAGCCACAGGGTCGCTGCCAGCGTGCTGATAAGGGGCAATCGGAGCATTTTTCTGAACGGCATGGGGCGGTCCTGTCGGGCGGGAATGTCAGCGTGATGGCCAGGGCGAGGCAAGAGGGAGCGACGTTGGTATACTGCGCCGAATCCCTTTACATTTTGGCGTATCTACGTTGATCCGCCTGTCTGTTCGAACTCTCGTTTCTCCAGGAGATTGCATGAGCCGTACCGCCCCCCGTATCGCCATCGTCGGCGTCGCCGGCCGCATGGGCCGCACCCTGGTCAACGCCGTGATGCAGGACGACGACGCCGTCCTCGCCGGCGGCATCGTCGAGCCGGGTAGTTCGCTGGCTGGTGCCGATCTGGGCGAGCTGGCCGGCGTCGGCCGCCAGGGCGTGGCGGCGGTGGACTCCCTCGAGGCCATCGTCGATGACTTCGACGTGCTGATCGATTTCACCGCACCCAAGGTGACCCTGGCCAACCTGGCCTTCTGTGCCGAGCATGGCAAGGCCATCGTCATCGGCACCACCGGCCTGTCCGATGACGAGCAGGCCGAGCTCGACGATTATGCCGAGCGAGTGCCCACGGTGTTTGCGCCCAACATGAGCGTCGGCGTCAATCTGACCCTGAAGCTTCTGGAGACTGCAGCGAAGGCGCTGGGCGACGAGGGCTATGATATCGAGGTCATCGAGTCCCACCATCGTCACAAGGTCGATGCGCCGTCCGGTACCGCCCTGCGCATGGGCGAGGTGGTCGCCGGGGCGCTGGATCGCAACCTCAAGGAGCACGGGGTGTTCGAGCGGGTAGGCCAGTGCGGTACTCGCGATCCCAAGGAAATCGGCTTCGCCACGGTGCGTGCCGGCGATATCGTCGGGGAGCACACCGTGATGTTCGCTACCGAAGGCGAGCGCATCGAGATCACCCACAAGGCGTCCAGCCGCATGACCTTCGCCCGGGGCGCGGTGCGCGCAGCACGCTGGGTCGCCGAGCGTGAGGCGGGACGCTACGGCATGTCCGACGTGCTGGGCCTGGACTGAGTTTTGTGAGCCTCTGGCGACGTCGCGGGTGGTGTTGCCCATGGCAAAGTGCTTGTTCCGGGGTAGTCAGCCCGGCCCAGATGCTGTAACATTCCAAAAATTTTGGCCGGGCCGGGCATGAAAGTGTCGCGTCGAGAGCGTTTAGTACGTCTCTCGCAGCATAGGTGCCGGCTCTGCATTCCGAGCGAATGACAACAAGCGGGATGAAACCGGTCAAACACCGGGTTTCGTCCCGCTTTTTTACGGCCCGGCTCCTTGTGTGCTTGACGCACGATGGGCCGGGTCGGTGCCGAATGGCCTGGCGACAGGTCGCCGACGCCGGCGAGCGTATGGCGGCGGTCGTAGATACCTTGACGAGCTTTGGGAGGACGTAGCGTTGAACAAACCCGCAATCTTGGCCCTGGAAGATGGCAGCGTATTCCACGGCACGGCCATTGGCGCTGATGGGCAGACCAGTGGTGAGGTGGTGTTCAATACGGCCATGACCGGCTATCAGGAAATTTTGACCGACCCCTCCTATTCCCGACAGATCGTCACCCTCACCTATCCCCATATCGGCAATACCGGCATCAATCCCGAGGACGTCGAGTCCGCCAGCATCGCCGCCGCGGGCCTCGTCATCCGCGATCTGCCGCTCGTCGCCAGCAACTTCCGATCTACCCAGAGCCTCTCGGACTATCTCGCCAGCCAGAACGTGGTGGGCATCGCCGACATCGATACCCGCCGGCTGACTCGAATCCTGCGCGACAAGGGTGCCCAGAACGGTGCCATCGTGGCCGGCGACGAGGCCCTGGGTGACGACGCCGAAGCGCGCGCCCTGGAAGCCGCCCGCGCCTTCCCCGGGCTCAAGGGCATGGACCTGGCCAAGGTGGTGTCCTGCAGCGAGCGCTACGTCTGGAACGAGGGCGAGTGGACGCTGGGCAAGGGCTACGCCGATACCGAAGGGGCCGAGCGGCCCTTCCATGTGGTGGCCTACGACTACGGCGTCAAGTTCAACATCCTGCGCATGCTGGCGAGTCGCGGCTGCAAGCTGACCGTGGTGCCGGCCCAGACCCCGGCGTCCGAGGTGCTGGCGCTCGACCCCGACGGCGTCTTTCTGTCCAACGGACCCGGCGACCCCGAGCCGTGTGACTACGCCATCGACGCCATCCGCGAGATCCTCGAGACCGAAGTGCCGGTGTTCGGCATCTGCCTGGGCCACCAGTTGCTGGCGCTGGCCAGCGGTGCCACTACGGTCAAGATGAATCACGGCCACCACGGCGCCAACCATCCGGTGCAGGATATGGACAGCGGCCACGTGATGATCACCAGCCAGAACCACGGCTTTGCCGCCGACGAGACCACGCTGCCGGATAACCTGCGCGCCACCCACCGCTCGCTGTTCGACGGCACCCTGCAGGGGATCGAGCGTACCGACCGTCCGGCGTTCAGCTTCCAGGGCCACCCCGAAGCGAGCCCCGGCCCCCGCGATGTGGCGCCGCTGTTCGACCGCTTCATCGACATGATGCGCAGCCGTCGCTAAGGCGCCGACACAGACTCCGGTTCATCGTCCAATTTTCTTGCGGGAAGCACCATGCCCAAGCGTACAGACCTGAAAAGCATCCTTATCATCGGCGCTGGCCCCATCGTCATCGGCCAGGCCTGCGAGTTCGACTATTCCGGCGCCCAGGCCTGCAAGGCGCTGCGCGAAGAGGGTTTTCGCGTCATCCTGGTCAACTCCAACCCGGCCACCATCATGACCGATCCGGCCATGGCGGATGCCACCTACATCGAGCCGATCACCTGGCAGGCGGTGGAGAAGATCATCGAGGCCGAGCGTCCCGACGCCGTGCTGCCGACCATGGGCGGCCAGACCGCGCTGAACTGCGCGCTGGATCTCGATCGCCACGGCGTACTGGAAAAGTACGGCGTGGAGATGATCGGTGCCAACGCCGACACCATCGACAAGGCCGAGGACCGCGATCGCTTCGACAAGGCGATGAAGAATATCGGTCTCGAGTGCCCCAAGGCCAAGGTCGCCCACAGCATGGATGAGGCCTGGGAGATCCAGGGCGAGCTGGGCTTCCCGGTGATCATCCGGCCGTCCTTCACCATGGGTGGCTCCGGTGGCGGCGTGGCCTACAACAAGGAAGAGTTCAAGGAGATCTGTGGGCGCGGCTTCGAGCTTTCGCCGACCCACGAGCTGCTGATCGACGAATCGTTGCTGGGCTGGAAGGAATACGAGATGGAGGTCGTTCGTGACAAGAACGACAACTGCATCATCGTCTGTGCCATCGAGAACTTCGACCCCATGGGCGTGCACACCGGTGACTCCATCACCGTGGCGCCGGCCCAGACGCTGACCGACAAGGAATACCAGATCATGCGCGACGCATCCCTTGCGGTGCTGCGTGAGATCGGTGTCGAGACCGGTGGCTCCAACGTCCAGTTCGGCGTGGACCCCGAGACCGGCCGCATGGTGGTCATCGAGATGAACCCGCGGGTGTCGCGTTCCTCCGCCCTGGCCTCCAAGGCCACCGGCTTCCCGATCGCCAAGATCGCCGCCAAGCTGGCGGTGGGCTACACCCTGGACGAGCTGCAGAACGACATCACCGGCGGTCGCACCCCGGCGTCCTTCGAGCCGTCCATCGACTACGTCGTCACCAAGATTCCGCGCTTCACCTTCGAGAAGTTCCCCCAGGCCAACGACCGTCTGACCACCCAGATGAAGTCGGTGGGCGAGGTCATGGCCATCGGCCGCACCTTCCAGGAGTCGCTGCAGAAGGCGCTGCGTGGCATGGAGACCGGCAACGACGGTCTCGATCCCATCGTCACCGAGTTCAGCGACGAGAACATGGCGCTGATCAAGGGCGAGCTGCAGGCCGCCGGCGCCGAGCGTATCTTCTTCATCGCCGATGCCATGCGCTCCGGCATGTCGGTGGCAGAAGTGTTCGAGCTGACCAACATCGACCCCTGGTTCCTGGTGCAGCTCGAGGATCTGGTCAAGATCGAGCAGGATCTGTCCAGCCGTCCGCTGTCGTCGCTGGACGCGCGCGAACTCTATCGTCTCAAGCGCAAGGGCTTTGGCGATGCTCGCCTGGCCAAGGTGCTGGGCGTGTCCGAGGACGATGTGCGCAGGGCGCGCCATGACGCCGGTATCCGTCCGGTCTACAAGCGCGTCGATACCTGCGCCGCCGAGTTCGCCTCCGACACCGCCTACATGTACTCCACCTACGAGGAGGAGTGCGAGGCCGAGGTCAGCGATCGTAAGAAGATCATGGTGCTGGGCGGTGGCCCCAACCGTATCGGTCAGGGCATCGAGTTCGACTACTGCTGCGTCCACGCCGCCTTCGCCATGCGCGACGACGGCTACGAGACCATCATGGTCAACTGCAACCCGGAGACCGTGTCCACCGACTACGACACCTCCGATCGTCTGTACTTCGAGCCGGTGACCCTGGAGGACGTGCTCGAGATCGCCGACAAGGAGAAGCCGGTCGGGGTGATCGTGCAGTTCGGCGGTCAGACGCCGCTGAAGCTTGCACGTGCGCTCGAGGCCGCCGGTGTGCCGATCATCGGTACCACCCCGGACGCCATCGACCGCGCCGAGGATCGCGAGCGCTTCCAGCAGATGATCGACAAGCTGGGCCTCAAACAGCCGCCCAACGCCACCGCCAGAAGCTTTGACGAGGCCTTCAGCAAGGCCGAGGCGATCGGCTACCCGCTGGTGGTGCGCCCGAGCTACGTGCTCGGTGGGCGCGCCATGGAAATCGTCTATGACGCCAGCGAGCTGGAGAACTACATGACCCACGCGGTCAAGGTCTCCAACGACTCGCCGGTGCTGCTCGATCACTTCCTGAGCGCCGCCATCGAGATCGACATCGACGCGGTGTCCGACGGTGAGCAGGTGGTGATCGGCGGTATCATGCAGCACGTCGAACAGGCTGGTGTGCACTCAGGCGACTCCGCCTGTGCGCTGCCGCCGTACTCGCTGCCGGCGGAAGTGCAGGACGAGATGCGCGAGCAGGTCAAGCGCATGGCCGTGGAGCTTGGCGTGAAGGGCCTGATGAACGTCCAGCTGGCCTGGCAGGACGGCGAGATCTACGTCATCGAGGTCAACCCGCGCGCCTCGCGCACCGTGCCCTTCGTGTCCAAGTGCATCGGTACCTCGCTGGCCCAGGTGGCGGCCCGTTGCATGGCCGGCGTCAGCCTCAAGGAGCAGGGCTTCGAGCGCGAGATCGTGCCGCACTTCTACAGCGTCAAGGAGGCGGTGTTCCCGTTCAACAAGTTCCCTGGCGTCGACCCGATCCTGTCGCCGGAGATGAAGTCCACCGGCGAGGTAATGGGGTCCGGCGACACCTTCGCCGAGGCCTTCTACAAGGCCCAGCTCGGTGCAGGTGAGGCGATTCCGGCTCTGACCGGCGATCGCAAGGCGTTCCTGTCGGTTCGCGAGCCGGACAAGGCGGGTGTTATCGAAGTGGCGCGTTCTCTGGTAACATTGGGCTTCACACTCTGTGCGACCCGAGGAACGGCGGCAGCCCTTGAACAGGCTGGTCTGCCCGTCGAGGTCGTCAACAAGGTTTACGAAGGCCGGCCACACATCGTCGATTCCATCAAGAACGACGAGATCGCCTATATCGTCAATACCACCGAGGGCCGCCAGGCCATCAATGACTCCTCGGTGATCCGCCGCACCGCACTCGCCCGCAAGGTTCCCTATGCCACGACGCTGGCAGGGGCCAGTGCCGTTTGTTTGGCGCTCGAGTACGGCAATGCCGTGACCGTGCGGCGGCTACAGGAACTGCATGCAGGAGCGAATACATGAACAAGGTCCCGATGACCGTCGCCGGTGAGCAACGCCTGCGTGAAGAGCTCGAACAGCTCAAGAGCGAGGCTCGCCCGACAGTGATCGCTGCCATCGCCGAAGCGCGTGAGCACGGCGACCTCAAGGAGAACGCCGAGTACCACGCCGCGCGCGAGCAGCAGGGCTTCATCGAGGGGCGTATCCAGGAGATCGAGGGCAAGCTGTCCAACGCCCAGGTCATCGACGTCACCAAACTGCCCAAGACCGGCAAGGTGATCTTCGGCGTGACCGTCGAGCTTCTGAATCTGGATACCGACGAAGAGGTGACCTACCGCATCGTCGGTGAGGACGAGGCCGACATCAAGCAGCGTCGCATCTCGGTCACCTCGCCCATCGCCCGTGCCTTGATCGGCAAGGAAGAGGGTGAGGTCGTGCTGGTCCGCACCCCCGGTGGTGAGGTCGAGTACGAGATCACCGGCGTCGAGCACATCTAGACCCGGATCCTTCGATCCAGACGACACCGCCCCGCCAGGAATCCTGGCGGGGCGGTGTCTTTTCTGGCGACAGGATCGTCGGCGCCCGGTGGTGGCGCAGCGACGCCGGTGCGTCAGTGGCGGCCGTGGTGGTTCTCGAAGCGGGTGATGTTGGACAGCTTCGGATTGGCCTTGGGGTTCTTGCGGTACAGCAGGGCCACCTTGCCGATCTTCTGGATCAGCTCGGAGCGGCTCTGGGCGACGAGTTCGTCGAGCACTGCGGTGCGGTCGTCGCGGTCGGGGATCGCGAGCTTCACCTTGACCAGTTCGTGGTCGTTCAGGGCTCGTTCGAGCTCGGCCAGCATGCCTTCGGAAATACCGTTCTCCGAGGCCGTCACCACCGGGTCGAGGTGGTGGCCGATGCTGCGCATTGCTTTCTTTTGTGCCTGTGACAAGCTCATGGTATCTTGCTTCATTCCGTTTTGGCCGTAGGGCGCGTGACAGCACATGGTACGGGGATTCCCCGTGCGGTGAAAGCGCTTGTGCATGACAATCTCCAGGCAGCCGTTCGCTGGCGGTGGCAAAGCCGCTCGATGCGTCGTGCAGCCCACCCCTCGGTTCCTGCGGCGAGCCTCCCCGCCACGCGGTTCGGCTCCGGCGGCCATGCCGGGTGTCCGCAGTAAATGCACTTCGAGCAACGCCCTTCCGGCAATTGTTCAGGAAATCTTCTTTCAGGTGGCTCAGTGGCAGCATCCCGTCCCCCCTCCGGTAAAAAATCCTCATCCGGCAAGAGCAGCGCGAGCAAGACCAGCGCCAGCTGGTTGAAGGAACACTTCGATGATCGCTACGTTCAGCAGAGCTGGCAGGACGGCTACCGTTCCCGGGCCAGCTATAAGCTGGTGGAGCTGGACGACAAGGACAAGCTGTTCAAGCCGGGCATGACCGTCATCGATCTGGGTGCGGCGCCGGGCGGCTGGAGCCAGATCGCCGCAGAGCGTGTCGGTGACGCCGGCGTGGTCATCGCCTCGGACATCCTCGAGATGGACGCCCTGGCCGGGGTCGACTTCGTACAGGGTGACTTTACCGAGGAAAGCGTGCTGGAAGAGGTGCTGGCAAGGCTCGGTGATCGCCCGGTGGACCTTGTGATGTCGGACATGGCCCCCAATATGAGTGGTATGGCGGCCATCGATCAGCCCCAGGCAATGTACCTGGTGGAGCTGGCGCTCGACCTGGCTCGCCAGACGCTGCGTCCCGGGGGTACCTTCCTGGCCAAGGTGTTCCAGGGCGAAGGCTTCGACGAATATCTCAAGGAGCTGCGCGGCGCCTTTCAAAAGGTGGTGACGCGCAAGCCGGGGGCATCGCGGGCACGCTCCCGCGAGGTCTACCTGCTGGCCCAGGGATTCAAGGGCTGAGCATCGGCGCCGGTCGACGTCTGATAGACCGCGCCTACCGGAGCGATACCGGCAAAAGTGGCCTGGCTGTGCCAGTCTTGAGGCATGGTACAGGCAGGAAAGGACACATGATGGCGTGCGATGGCCTGCCAGGCAGTCATCGCATCGACATTTTTTCGGCATTTTCCGAGGGTGAGTCCCGGCGGAAGGGGCGCTTGCGCCGCTTCGTTGGATCCGATCAGGCTGGCTGAACCAGGCCGGGTCATGTAGTGTCGAACCCTTAGGCACCTAGGCCGACAGATTCTTGCAATTGAGGGTGGTCCCTTGAACGACATGGCGAAGAACCTGATTCTGTGGTTGGTCATCGCGGCGGTGCTGCTGACGGTGTTCAACAACTTCAGCGTCGAGAACGCACCCAACCAGATGAACTACTCCCAGTTCGTCGAACAGGTGCAAAACGAGCAGGTACGCAGTGTAACCATCGACGGTTACACGATCAGCGGTGAGCGCAACGATGGCTCCAGCTTCCAGACCATCCGCCCCTCGGCGGAGGACCCGAAGCTGATGGACGATCTGTTGTCCAACAATGTCACCGTGGTGGGCAAGAAGCCGGAACAGCAGAGTCTGTGGACGCGACTATTGATCGCGAGCTTCCCGATTCTGCTGATCCTGGCCATCTTCATGTTCTTCATGCGCCAGATGCAGGGCGGTGGTGCCGGCAAGGGCGGCCCCATGAGCTTCGGCAAGTCCAAGGCCAAACTGCTGTCCCAGGATCAGATCAAGACCACCTTTGCCGACGTGGCGGGGTGTGACGAGGCCAAGGAGGAAGTCGAGGAACTGGTCGACTTCCTGCGTGATCCGACCAAGTTCCAGCGGCTGGGTGGCACCATCCCCCGCGGTGTCTTGATGGTCGGGCCTCCCGGTACCGGCAAGACCCTGCTGGCGAAGTCCATCGCCGGCGAGGCCAAGGTGCCGTTCTTCTCGATCTCAGGCTCTGACTTCGTCGAGATGTTCGTCGGTGTGGGTGCTTCCCGTGTGCGCGACATGTTCGAGCAGGCCAAGAAGCAGGCACCCTGCATCATCTTCATCGACGAGATCGACGCCGTGGGTCGTTCGCGCGGCGCCGGCATGGGCGGCGGCAACGACGAGCGCGAGCAGACGTTGAACCAGCTGCTGGTCGAGATGGACGGCTTCGAGGCCAATGAAGGCATCATCGTCATCGCTGCCACTAACCGTCCCGACGTGCTCGACCCTGCGCTGCTGCGCCCGGGCCGCTTCGACCGTCAGGTGGTGGTGCCGCTTCCCGATATCCGTGGTCGCGAGCATATCCTCAACGTGCACCTGCGCAAGGTGCCGCTGGCCGATGACGTCAAGCCGACCTTTATCGCCCGTGGTACCCCTGGCTTCTCTGGTGCCGACCTGGCCAACCTGGTCAACGAGGCTGCGCTGTTCGCCGCTCGTCGTAACAAGCGTCTGGTGGGCATGGAAGAGCTTGAGCTGGCCAAGGACAAGATCATGATGGGGGCCGAGCGCCGCTCCATGGTCATGACCGAGAAGGAAAAGCTCAACACCGCCTACCACGAGTCGGGCCACGCCATCATCGGTCTGGTGATGCCGGAGCATGACCCGGTCTACAAGGTGACCATCATTCCGCGTGGCCGCGCCCTGGGTGTGACCATGTTCCTGCCGGAGCAGGATCGTTACAGCCTGTCGCGCCAGCAGATCATCAGTCAGATCTGTTCGCTGTTCGGCGGTCGCATCGCCGAGGAGATGACGCTGGGGCCGAACGGTGTCACCACCGGCGCCTCCAACGACATCAAGCGTGCCACCGAACTTGCCCACAACATGGTGGCGAAGTGGGGCCTGTCCGAGGAGATGGGGCCGATCATGTACGACGAGGACGAGTCTCACCAGTTCCTCGGCGGCCCTGGTCAGAGTGGTGGCAAGCTGAAGTCGGGCGAAACCACCTCGCGTCTGGACAAGGAAGTGCGCAAGATCATCGACGGCTGCTACGAGCAGGCGCGTCAGATCCTCGAGGACAATCGCGACAAGCTCGACGCCATGGCCGAAGCGCTGATGCAGTACGAGACCATCGATGCGGATCAGCTCAAGGACATCATGGAAGGGCGTGACCCGCGTCCGCCCAAGGACTGGGATGAGCCCGGTTCCGGCGGCGGCTCTCCGGTCACCGGTGATCCCGAGCCGTCGAAGGAGCCGGAGTCCGGCGCCGACACCAGCGACGGGGACGAGGAAGAGGATGACAAAGGCTCCGGCCGTCGCCCCTCCGACCCCCTTGGCGGCCCCGCCGGTAGCTGACGGCCCGCCCGCTCACAGAGGCGCCCCGCGGGGCGCCTCTGGCGTTGCATGACCCGCCTCTCGCATTAGTATTCTTTGGTGAATACCAGATTTTCCCAGGACATCCTCTTCGATGGACGCTCGTTACCCCGCTGTACTGCCCTGTGGTCGACACCGCCTCGATCTGACCTTTCCCCGCATCATGGGGATCCTCAACGTCACTCCCGATTCCTTTTCTGACGGTGGCCATCACGTGGTCATCGACGACGCCCTGCGCCATGCCGAACAGATGCTTGCCGAGGGTGCCGCCATCATCGACGTGGGCGGCGAGTCCACGCGGCCCGGTGCGACGCCGGTCACCGCGCAGCAGGAGCTCGACCGGGTGATCCCGGTGGTCGAGGCGCTGGTACGGGAGCTGGATGCCCTGGTGTCGGTGGATACCTCGACGCCGGAGGTCATGCGCGAAAGCGCCCAGGCCGGGGCTGGCATGATCAATGATGTGCGCAACCTGCGTCGTGAGGGCGCCGTCGCGGCGGCGACCGGCACCGGGCTGCCGGTGGTGCTGATGCATATGCTCGGCGAGCCGGGCGACATGCAGGACGCGCCCCGTTATGACAGGCCGGTGGAGGAAGAGGTCGCAGACTTCCTCGAAAGGCGCATCGCCGAGTGCGAGGCCGCCGGTCTCAAGCGAGAGCGACTGTTGCTTGACCCAGGTTTTGGCTTCGCCAAGACCGTGGAGCATAATCTTCGCCTGTTGCATCGCCTGGAGCGCCTGGAAGCCCTGGGGCTTCCGCTGCTGGTGGGGATGTCGCGCAAGAGCATGATCGGCAAGGTGCTCGACCGTGCGGTCGAGGAGCGCCTGTCGGGCGGTCTGGCCTTGTCGGCACTGGCGGTGGAGCGAGGCGCACGGATACTACGCGTTCACGATGTGGGGCCCCATGTGGACGCGGTGAACATGACCTGGGCCGTTCTCGAGGAAGGAGAACACCATGGCTAGACGCTATTTTGGCACGGATGGCATTCGCGGTACTGTCGGTCAGGCGCCGATCACGCCGGACTTCATGCTCAAGCTGGGCTGGGCTACCGGCCGCGTGCTCGAGCCACGCCGTCAGCGGGCGCGGGTACTGATCGGCAAGGACACCCGGATCTCCGGCTACATGTTCGAGTCGGCCCTCGAGGCGGGACTTTCGGCGGCGGGCGTTGACGTGATGCTGCTCGGTCCGATGCCGACACCGGGTATCGCCTACCTGACGCGGACCTTTCGCGCGGATGCGGGGATCGTCATCTCCGCTTCCCACAACGCCTACCAGGACAACGGCATCAAGTTCTTCTCGGCCGAGGGCGCCAAGCTGGGCGATGAGATCGAGGAGCGCATCGAGCGCGCACTGGATGAGACCCTGACCACGGTGTCACCGGGGGAGTTGGGCAAGGCCAGCCGGGTCGACGACGCCGCCGGGCGCTATATCGAGTTCTGCAAGTCGACGATCCCCGACCGGGTCAACCTGCACGGCCTGCGTATCGTGCTGGACTGCGCCCATGGCGCGACGTATCACATCGCGCCGGCGGTGTTCAAGGAGCTCGGGGCCAAGGTCAGCCTGGTCGGGGCCGAGCCCGACGGCCTCAATATCAACCAGGAGGTGGGCTCGACCCATCCCGCGGCGCTGCGCGCGGCGGTGATCCAGCAAGGCGCCGATCTGGGTATCGCCTTCGATGGCGACGGCGATCGAGTACTGATGGTGGACGCCGACGGTCACGAGATCGACGGTGACGACATGCTCTACCTGATCGCCAAGGACCGTCACGAGCGTGGCGAGTTGGGTGGTGGTGTGGTCGGTACCCTGATGAGCAACTTCGGGCTGGCTGCAGCGCTGGAGTCCATGGGCGTGCCCTTCGAGCGTGCCAAGGTCGGCGATCGCTACGTGATGGAGCGCCTGGCCGCCAACGACTGGCAGCTGGGTGGCGAGTCCTCGGGGCATATCGTCTGTCGCCACGTGCAGACCACCGGCGACGGTATCGTCTCGGCGCTGCAGGTGCTGTCCTACATGGTGCGTGAGGAAAAGCCGCTGTCACGTCTGCTGCACGGCTTCGAGAAGGCGCCCCAGTCGCTGGTCAACGTGCGCTTGTCGGCGGGCGTCGACGCCAAGGCGGTGATGGCCGACCCGAATCTCGAACAGGCCACCCGTGCGGTCGAGGCCGAGCTTGGCGATGAGGGCCGCGTGCTGCTGCGCCCCTCGGGTACCGAGCCGCTGATTCGCGTCATGGTCGAGGGGCGCCCTCATCTGGATGTCGAAGGGCTGGCCAGGCGTCTGGCCGATGACGTGCGTGAGCTGGTCGGCTGAACCCTGATCTCACCGCCCGGTTTCGCGGTGCCATGACGCGAGGCCTGGTGGACCCTGATGCCGGCGAGAGCGCCTTGTCGGCTTGCTCCAGCGCGGGACCGAAGGCTTCGATCCCGCGGCAAATCTTGTCTTGACAGGGCCGCTCCTATACCATTTCGGCCCACCTTGAAAGAGGATGTTCCATGCGTGCACCGCTGATCGCCGGCAACTGGAAGATGAATGGCTCGCTGAGCCTGATCGATACCTTCGCCGAGGCGCTGTCCGGCGCCGAATTGCCGCAGGCGGTGACGCTGGCCCTGGCGGTTCCCTTTCCCTATGTCGGGGTGGCCAGGGAGCGGTTGCCGCAGAGCGTCAGGCTGGCCGGCCAGACCCTGAGCGACCAGCCGAGCGGAGCCTTCACCGGCGAGGTGAGCGGCGCCATGCTTGCAGACGTCGGCGCCGACATGGTGCTGGTCGGACACTCCGAGCGGCGCACCCTGTTCGGTGAAGACGACGCGGCGGTGCTGGCACGGGTGCAGGCCGCGCTGGGTCAGGGGCTGACGCCGGTGCTGTGCCTGGGGGAAACCCTGGAAGAGCGCGACGCCGAGCGTACCGAGGCGGTGGTGCTCGGTCAGCTCGAGGCGGTGATGGAAGCCCTCGACGGTGACGAGCGCGCGCGCCTGGTATTGGCCTACGAGCCGGTCTGGGCGATCGGCACCGGTCGTACCGCAACGCCTGAGCAGGCGCAGCAGGTGCATGCGGCGATTCGTGCACGACTCGAACGTTACGATGGCGCCCTGGCGGCGTCCATGCAGGTTCTCTACGGCGGCAGCATGAAGCCCGACAACGCGGCGGAATTGCTGGCCCAACCGGACATCGACGGCGGCCTGATCGGCGGAGCATCGCTGAAGGTCGACGATTTTCTAGCCATTTGTCAGTCAGCAGGTTGAATCCATGCAAGTTGCCATTCTCATGATCCATGTGGCGATCGCCATCGCCCTGGTCGTTCTTATCCTGCTGCAGCAGGGCAAGGGCGCCGATGCCGGCGCCTCCTTCGGTGGCGGTGCCTCCCAGACCGTCTTCGGTTCCCGTGGCAGCGGCAGTTTCCTGTCCAAGGCGACCGGGGCGCTGGCGGCGTGCTTCTTCGCCACTTCCCTGACCCTGGCCTACTTCGCCTCCGAGGCGGGCAATTCCGCGCCAGAAGCGGGTATTCCCGACGCCGAGGTGATCGAGCAGCAGAACAGCGCGCCGACCCTGGATGACGAAAGCACCCAGAACAGTGCGCCTGCGCTTGAGGAAGAAAGTCAGGAAAATTCTGCGCCTACGCTTGACGAAGGTTCAAGCGACGTGGATAATGCAGCGCCAGTGCTGGAGGACAGCCAAGGCTGATCTCCGGAACTCCCCTAGCCGAAGTGGTGGAATTGGTAGACACGCTATCTTGAGGGGGTAGTGACCTTACGGTCGTGCGGGTTCAAGTCCCGCCTTCGGCACCATCCTCGTCTTCTGCAATGACGGCGTGGATGACAAGCTCTCCCGGTGATGACCGGTGATCTTCTCTCAGGGTTGGCGGTTCGGTGAAATGCCTTGACGCCCTGGTCAAGGCGCAGTATACTCACCGGCCTAGATTGATGCGGGGTGGAGCAGTCTGGTAGCTCGTCGGGCTCATAACCCGAAGGTCATCGGTTCAAATCCGGTCCCCGCTACCATCTTCTTGGCAGGCATGCAGGTATCCTCAAGGGGCATGCGAACTTCTGCCAGATGGTGACAGGTTTCTTGGAAAAAGCCCCTTCCTGTGAAGGGGCTTTTTGTTAGCAGCTTGCCGGGGCTCGCCCGGCGGCGCGAACGCCAATCAGCCACCTGACTTTCCTGTTCACTCCCGGCCAGGTGCTGATGCAACGGCTGTAGGAGCTTTCATTCGTGGCGACCAAAGATGCTGCGCTCAATGCGTTGATCGAACCGGTGGTAACGGCCATGGGGTTCGAGCTCTGGGGTATCGACTATCTGTCCCAGGGAAAACATTCCCGTCTGGTGATTTACATCGATCACGCCGATGGCGTCAGTGTCGACAACTGTGCCGATATCAGTCGACAGGTCAGCGCCATCATGGATGTCGAGGATCCCATCGCCGGGGAGTACCGTCTCGAGGTGTCTTCGCCCGGGATGGATCGTCCGCTGTTCCGTCTCGATCAGTTCTCCCGTTACGCTGGCCATCACGTGGCTCTGAAGCTGCGCGCTCCCTTCGAGGGTCGGCGCAAGTTCCAGGGCGTGCTCGCCGGAACCGAGGGTGACGAGGTGCTGGTGCAGATCGACGGTGAGGAATACTGCTTTCCGATCGACGGCATCGATCAGGCGCGGGTGGTTCCTCAGTTTGACGAGTGACGCTCACTGATGCGCGACGACTGATGCGCGACAAGAGAGAACAAGGATCGGTTTTTTGGCGAGGCTTTAAGGCATGAGTAAAGAAATTCTGGCGGTCGTTGACGCGATCTCCAACGAGAAGGGTGTCCCCCGCGAGGTCATCTTCGAAGCCGTCGAGGCGGCGCTGGCCAGTGCCTCGCGCAAGCGCTTCGAGGATGAGGAAGCCAGCGTCCGCGTACACATCGACCGGATGACCGGCGAGTACGAGACCTTCCGCCGCTGGGTGGTGGTCGAGGACGATGACTTCGACGGACCCGGCGCCGAGATCAAGCTGACCTTCGCCGAAAAGCGGGATCCGCCGCTGGGCCTGGGTGACGTGGTCGAGGAGCGCATCGAGAATGCGGCCTTCGGTCGTATCGCCGCCCAGACCGCCAAGCAGGTCATCGTGCAGAAGGTGCGCGAGGCCGAGCGTGCCGAGGTCGTGCGCATCTATGCCGAGCGTGAAGGTGAACTGGTCGCGGGTATCGTCAAGAAGACGACACGTGACGGCCTGATCATTGACCTGGGCGACAACGCCGAGGCCTTCCTGCCACGCAGCGAGATGATCCCCGGTGAGCGCTACCGCATGAACGAGCGGGTGCGCGCACTGCTGGTCAAGGTCGACGCCGAGGCGCGTGGCGCCCAGTTGATCCTGTCGCGCACCAACCCGCAGATGATCATTGAGCTGTTCAAGATCGAGGTTCCCGAGATCGCCGAGCAGCTTATCGAGATCAAGGGTGCGGCGCGTGATCCGGGCTCCCGGGCCAAGATCGCGGTCAAGACCAACGACCGTCGCATCGACCCGGTGGGCGCCTGCGTCGGCATGCGCGGTTCGCGCGTGCAGGCGGTGTCCTCGGAGCTGCAGAACGAACGCGTCGACATCGTGCTGTGGGACGACAATCCCGCACAGCTGGTGATCAACGCCATGGCCCCGGCCGACGTCGCCTCCATCCTGGTGGATGAGGATGCCCACGCCATGGACGTGGCCGTCGCCGAGGACAACCTGGCCCAGGCCATCGGCCGTAGTGGCCAGAACGTGCGTCTCGCGTCCGAGCTGACCGGCTGGCGTATCAACGTCATGACCGAAGCCGACGCCGAGGCCAAGCGCGACCAGGAAATCGACAGTCTGGTCGAGCACTTCGTTCAGCACCTGGACATCGATGATGATGTCGCTCGGCTGCTGGTCGAGGAAGGTTTCACCTCGCTTGAAGAGGTGGCCTACGTACCGGTCGAGGAAATGCTGGAAATCGAAGAGTTCGACGAAGACCTCATCGAGGAGCTTCGAGCTCGCGCCAAGGACGAGCTCTTGAACCTGGCCATTGCCTCCGAGGAGGAACTGGACGGAGCCCAGCCGGCGGATGATCTGCTGGAGATGGACGGAATGGAGCGCCATCTGGCCTTCATCCTGGCCAGCCGTGGCATCAAGACCATGGAAGATCTGGCTGAACAGTCTGTCGATGATCTGGTGGACATCGAAGAGGTGGACGAAGAGCGCGCCGCGGCATTGATCATGACCGCCCGTGCGCCTTGGTTCGAGAGCGAACAGTAACAGGGTCACGGGCTGAGGAGGGTCGTAATGTCAGAGATGACCGTTAAGGATTTTGCAGCGAAGGTGGGGCGTGAAGTGCCCCGTCTGCTGGAACAGATGAAAGAAGCCGGACTCGAGCACAAGTCGGAAGCCGACGCCGTGTCTGAGGAAGACAAGCGCAAGCTGTTGGACTTTCTGACCAAGAGCCATGGCGGTGGCAGCGGTGTGGGCGCGGCTGCGCGCAATCGCATCACCCTGACCCGCAAGACGCGCAGCAAGATCAAGACCAGCGAGCGCGGCAAGACCATCGAGGTTCAGGTCCGCAAGAAGCGCACCTACGTCAAGCGTGACGAGGCCCAGGAAGAAGCCCCGGCGCCGGTCGAGGACCACGGTCCGCGTCAGCTGGTCGGCGACATGGCCGATTCCCGTGCACGTCGCGAGGCTCAGGAGGCCGAAGAAGCCAAGCAGCGCGCCGAGCAGAAGGCGAGCCAGGACGCCGAGCAGGCCGCCAAGGCCAAGCGCGAGGCCGAAGAGGCCGCCGTCGTGCCCGACATTCCGGTGCCCGAGCTCGACACCTCTGCTCCGGCTGGCGACGAGCCGCCGGCGCCGCCCAAGGAAGGTCGTGGCGACGTGCGTCGTGCCGCCGTCAAGAAGGCCGCCGCCAAGACCGGCAAGAAAGGCCGTGGCGAGCGTGACGACGATGATCGCAGCGACCGCGAAGAGCGTCGTCGTGGCGGTGGCAAGAAGGCCAAGCGCGCCGAGCGTCGTGGCAGCCGTCGTGGCGGCAGCCAGGGCAACGGCAAGCATGGCTTCCAGAAGCCGACCCAGCCGATCGTGCGTGAGGTCTCGATTCCCGAGTCCATCTCGGTGGCCGAACTGGCCGACAAGATGTCGATCAAGGCCAACGAGGTCATCAAGGCCATGTTCACCATGGGCGCCGCGGTGACCATCAACCAGACCATCGACCAGGACACCGCGGCTATCGTGGTGGAAGAAATGGGCCACACGCCCAAGCTGGTCAAGGACGATGCCCTCGAGACCGAAGTGCTCGAAGCCATCTCCTACGAGGGCGAGGAAATCACCCGCTCTCCGGTGGTCACGGTCATGGGTCACGTCGACCACGGCAAGACCTCGCTGCTCGACTACATTCGTCGTGCCAAGGTGGCCACCGGTGAAGCCGGCGGTATCACCCAGCACATCGGTGCCTATCACGTCGAGGACGACAGCGACGGTGTGACCTTCCTCGACACCCCTGGTCACGCGGCGTTTACCGCCATGCGTGCCCGTGGTGCCAAGGCCACCGACGTGGTCATCCTGGTGGTGGCGGCCGACGACGGCGTCATGCCCCAGACCATCGAGGCGGTGGAGCACTCCAAGGCTGCCGAAGTGCCGATGGTGGTCGCGGTCAACAAGATCGACAAGCCGGAAGCCGATCCCGACCGGGTCAAGAACGAGCTGTCCCAGCACGGCGTGATCTCCGAGGAGTGGGGTGGCGACACCCAGTTCGTCCACGTCTCCGCCAAGTCTGGTGAAGGCATCGAGGAGCTGCTGGAAGCCGTTCACCTGGTCTCCGAGGTGCTCGAGCTCAAGGCGGTGCCGAGCGCACCCGGCAAGGGTGTGGTGGTCGAGTCTCGCCTCGACAAGGGCCGAGGCCCGGTGGCCACCGTGCTGGTCCAGAACGGTACCCTGAAGAAGGGCGACATCGTACTGGCCGGTCTGCACTACGGCCGTGTGCGTGCCCTGACCAACGAACTCGGCAAGCAGGTCGACGCCGTGGGTCCCGCCATGCCGGTGGAGATCCAGGGTCTCGATGGCACCCCGGAAGCCGGTGACGACTTCATGGTCGTGGCCGACGAGAAGAAGGCGCGTGAAGTCGCCAACTTCCGCCAGGGCAAGTACCGCGAGATTCGCCTGGCACGCCAGCAGAAGGCCAAGCTGGAGAACATGTTCTCCCAGATGGGCCAGAGCGAGGCCGCCAAGGTCAACATCGTGCTCAAGGCCGACGTCCAGGGTTCCCTGGAAGCGATCAAGGGCGCCCTCGAGGAGCTGTCCACCGACGAGGTGCAGGTGTCCGTGGTGTCCTCCGGCGTTGGCGGTATCACCGGTACCGATGCCAACCTGGCACTGGCCAGTGAGGCCATCGTGGTCGGCTTCAACGTGCGTGCCGATGCGGCCGCCCGCGAGATCATCGAGCGTGAAGGTCTGGAGCTGCGCTACTACAGCGTCATCTACCACCTGATCGACGAGGTCAAGCAGGCCATGAGCGGCATGCTCGAGCCCGAGTGGAAGGAAGAGATCGTCGGTATCGCCGAGGTCCGTGACGTCTTCCGCGCGCCCAAGATCGGTGCCGTGGCTGGCTGCATGGTGGTCGAGGGTACGGTCTTCCGTAACAAGAAGATCCGCGTGCTGCGCGACAACGTGGTCATCTACGAAGGCGAGCTCGAGTCGCTGCGCCGCTTCAAGGACGACGTCCAGGAAGTGCGCAACGGCATGGAGTGTGGCATCGGGGTGAAGAACTACAACGATGTCCAGGTCAACGACAAGATCGAGGTCTTTGACCAGGTCAAGGTCGAGCGCACGCTGTAAGCGTTCGAGGAGTCGTCATCCATGCGCGAATTCAAGCGTACCGACCGAGTGGCCGACCAGCTCCAGAAGGAGCTGGCGGTCCTGATCCAGCGCGAGGTCAAGGACCCGCGCCTGGGGATGGTCACCGTGAGCGGGGTCGAGGTCAGTCGTGACCTCGGCTACGCCGACGTCCATATCACCCTGCTGGGTGAGCAGGACCCGGAACGGATCAAGGAAAACCTCAAGGTGCTCAAGCGCGCCGGTGGTTTCCTGCGTAGCCAGGTGGCGCGTCGCATCAAGCTACGTCACGTGCCGGAACTGCGCTTTCACTATGACGAAAGCGTGGTGCGTGGTCAGCACCTGTCATCGCTGATCGAAGAGGCGGTGGCCAGCGATCGCTCTCGCCAACCCGAGGGGGATGACGAGAACGACAGCGGCGAGGACGGGGCCAAGGACTGATGGCCCGTCGTCGTCGAGGACTGCCGATCGATGGTGTACTGCTGCTGGACAAGCCCAAGGGCATGTCCAGCAACTTTGCACTGCAGCGGGCGAGGCGCCTGTACCAGGCCCAGAAGGCCGGTCATACCGGTACCCTGGATCCCATGGCGACAGGTCTTCTGCCGGTGCTGTTCGGCGAGGCCACCAAGTTTTCCAACCAGCTGCTCGAAGCCGACAAGGTGTACCGCACCCGGGTCGAGCTCGGGCAGAGCACCGATACCGGTGACGCCGAAGGCGAGGTCATCGCCGAGGCGCCGGTGCCGGCGCTGGAGCACAGCGACGTCGCGTCGGTAGTGGCGAATTTCATCGGCGAGCAGGATCAACTGCCGCCGATGTATTCCGCGCTCAAGCACCAGGGGCGCAAGCTCTACGAACTGGCGCGAGAGGGCAAAAGCGTAGATCGTGCAACCCGGCGGATAAGGGTGTATGATGCTCGGCTACTTTCCGCCAGCCTCGAGGGCGAGTCCCCAGGATTCGACCTGGAGGTCCGGGTCAGCAAAGGCACCTATGTGCGTACGCTGGCCGAGGACATGGCCAAGGCGCTGGGTTGCGAAGGGCATATCTCGCAGCTCAGACGGCTGAAGACCGGCCCCTTCGATGCCGACGGCATGGTCGATTTCGACACGCTCGAGGCCCAGGACGACGGCCAGCGCCAAGCGCGCCTGGCACCGATCGACAGTCTGCTTCAACACCTCCCGGCTCATCGCCTCAGTGAGGCAGGTGTCCAGGCCCTGCGCTTTGGACGCCCGGCACGCGGTGAGCTCGAGGGCGGCGATTCGGCCATGGCCGAGGAGTCGTTGTATCGCCTCTATCAGGGTGAGTCCTTTATCGGTCTCGGTCTGGTCGAGCCTACCGGGGATATCGTGCCCCGGCGCCTTCTGAGCACGTTCGTCGCGGGCTCAGGGCAAGACTGACCCCCTCAAGGGGTTGCGGCAGCTGGAGACTGCAAATATGCGTGGTCTCCGACATTCATCATTCAGGCATATTGCTTACTGGAGAGACAGATGGCACTTACCGCCGAACAGAAGGCCGAAATCGTCAACGAATACGGCCGTGGTGACAGCGACACCGGTTCCCCCGAGGTTCAGGTGGCCCTGCTCAGCGCCAACATCAACGGCCTGCAGGATCACTTCAAGACCAACAAGCAGGATCACCACTCCCGTCGTGGCCTGATCCGCATGGTCAACCAGCGCCGCAAGCTGCTTGACTACCTCAAGCGCAAGGACTTCGAGCGCTATCAGTCCCTGATCCAGCGTCTGGGTCTGCGTCGCTAAGACGTATTTGCAGCAAGCGCGACAAGGCTTCCTTCGGGAAGCGGCGTCAGACAACGGGCAGCCCCACGGGGCTGCCCGTTGTCGTTGGTGGTACAGCGTTGTGCGCGGTCGCGGCAGGCAGCGGCGGCCACTTGAAACTCCCTTGACCTTTGTGGTGGCCCTCACGGGCTTGACCCCCTAAAATAGTCGCCGAGTCAAAAACGACCCAAACATCGAAAAGTAAAGGAAGTCGCCGTGAATCCGGTCAAGAAGACGTTTCAGTACGGTCGCAGCACCGTCACCCTGGAAACCGGGCGCATCGCCCGCCAGGCCACCGGTGCCGTGATGGTCACCATGGACGACACCGTGGTGCTGTGCACCGTGGTGGCCAGAAAGGAGGCCAACCCGAGCCAGCCTTTCTTCCCGTTGTCTGTCCACTACCAGGAAAAGACCTACGCGGTCGGCAAGATTCCCGGCGGCTTCTTCAAGCGTGAAGGGCGTCCCACCGAGAAGGAAACCCTCACCTCGCGACTGATCGACCGTCCGATCCGTCCGCTGTTCCCCAAGGGCTTCATGAACGAAGTCCAGGTCATCTGTACCGTGCTGTCCACCGATCGCAACCACGATCCGGACATCGCCGCGATGATCGGCACCTCGGCGGCGCTGGCGATTTCCGGCGTGCCCTTCAATGGTCCCATCGGCGCCGCTCGTGTGGGCTTCAATGAAGAGCGTGGCTACTTCCTCAACCCGACCGTCGAGGAGCTCGGCGGCTCCGAGCTGAACATGGTCGTGGCCGGTACCGAGAAGGCCGTGCTGATGGTCGAGTCCGAGGCCGAAGAGCTGCTCGAGGACGAGATGCTGGGCGCCGTGCTGTTCGGCCACCAGGAAATGCAGACCGTCATCCAGGCGATCAACGAGCTGACCGCCGAGGCCGGCAAGGCCAAGTGGGAGTGGCAGCCCGCCGCCGAGAATACCGCGCTCAAGGAAGCCCTGGCCCAGGGCTTCGAAGCCAAGGTCGGCGAAGCCTACCGCATCACCGACAAGATGCAGCGCCAGGATGCCCTGTCCGCACTCAAGGCCGAGGCCGTCGAGAAGCTGGCCGGTGAAGAAGACGGCAAGTTCGAGGCCTCCGAGGTCGAAGGCGCCTTCGCCGGTCTCGAGAAGCGCGTGGTACGTGCCCGCGTGATCAAGGGCGAGCCGCGTATCGACGGCCGTGACCACAAGACCGTGCGTCCGCTGGCCATCGAGGCCGGCACCCTGCCCAAGACCCACGGCAGCGCCATCTTCACCCGTGGCGAGACCCAGGCGGTGGTGGTCGCGACCCTGGGCACCCTGCGTGACTCCCAGCTGATCGAGTCGCTGGAAGGCGAGCGCAAGGACCGCTTCCTGCTGCACTACAACTTCCCTCCGTACTCGGTGGGCGAGGCTGGCTTCATGGGCGGTCCCAAGCGTCGCGAGATCGGCCACGGTCGTCTGGCCCGTCGTGGTGTCCAGGCCATGCTGCCGGCGGAAGAGGACTTCCCCTACACCATTCGCGTGGTCTCCGAGATCACCGAGTCCAACGGCTCCAGCTCCATGGCCTCTGTCTGCGGCACCTCGCTGGCACTGATGGACGCCGGCGTGCCGATCAAGGCACCGGTAGCGGGTATCGCCATGGGCCTGGTCAAGGACGCTGACGGCTACGCCGTGCTGACCGACATCCTCGGCGACGAGGATCACCTCGGCGACATGGACTTCAAGGTGGCCGGCAGCGCCGAGGGTGTCACCGCCCTGCAGATGGACATCAAGATCGAGGGTATCGATGAGCAGATCATGGAAACGGCCCTGAACCAGGCCCATGAGGCGCGGATCAGCATCCTCGAGCAGATGAACACCGTGATCGCCGAAAGCCGTGCCGAGGTCTCCGACAACGCGCCCTCCATGGCCACCATCAAGATCGACCCGGACAAGATCCGCGACGTCATCGGCAAGGGTGGCGCCACCATCCGCAAGATCTGCGACGACACCGGCGCCTCCATCGATCTGGACGACGACGGCACCGTGCGCATCTACGCCGAGGACAAGAAGGCCGCCAAGAAGGCCATCGATACCGTGCTGGCGATCACCGCCGAGGCGGAAATCGGCAAGCTGTACCGTGGCAAGGTGGTGCGTATCGCCGACTTCGGCGCCTTCGTCAACATCATGCCGGGTACCGACGGCCTGGTGCACATCTCCCAGATCGTGCCCGAGCGCGTCAATGACGTGCGTGACTACCTCAATGAGGGTGACGAGATCGTGGTCAAGGTGCTCGACATCGACAACCGCAATCGCGTCAAGCTGACGATCAAGGAAATGACCGAAGAAGAGAAGGCTGCCTTCGAAGCCGAGGAAGCCGAAACCGAGATCTGATCGCACTCGGTGTCTGACGCCCCCGTCGCTGACGCCACGGGGGCGTTTTTGTGTGTGTCCCGCTGATCTCGGCCTGTCGGCGCGATCACCGGGCGGTAATGAGATGGACATGACGCAACTCGATTCCTCTTCGGCCGCGCCCGCCAAGGCCACCACCCGTCGCCGCGATTGGTGGGCCGTGGTCAGTGTGATGGCCGGCATCTTTCTGCTGGTGACCGCCGAGCAGCTCCCCATCGGGCTGTTGTCCCAGCTCGCTTCCTCGCTGGACGTCAGCGAGGGCAAGGCGGGTTTGATGATCACCGTGCCCGGCGTAGTGGCGGCGTTCGCCGCGCCGCTGTTGCCGGTGGCGGTGGGGCGCCTCGATCGTCGCTACCTGCTGACCGGGCTGATGGCCTTGATGGCCCTGGCCAGTGTCCTCGGTGCGTTGATGGACAGCTTTGGCTGGCTGCTGGCCACCCGGGTGCTGATCGGCTGCTGCATCGGTGGCTTCTGGGCCATCGCCGGCGGACTCGCCGGCAGACTGGTGGCGCTCGAGCAGGTGCCGCAGGCGATGTCGCTGATCTTCAGCGGTGTCGCTGCTGCCACGGTGCTGGGGGTGCCGGCGGGGACCTGGCTGGGCGACGTCAGTGACTGGCGCACCGCCTTCGCCGCTCTTGGCGGGCTGAGTGTGGTGGTGTGCATCGGGCTGTGGCACCTGTTGCCGAGCCTGCCCGCCCGCAAGCCGGTACGACTGGCGAGTCTTGGTGGCCAGCTCAGGGTGCCCGGCGTGTGCATCGGTGCCCTGGCGACCGCGCTTATCGTGGTGGGCCACTTTGGCGCCTATACCTTTGTCAGCCCGATCCTGCAGCGTCTTGGCGGGGTAGCGCTGGGCGACGTCTCTCGCCTGTTGCTGCTGTTCGGTGCGGCGGGACTCGCCGGCAACTTCATTGCCGGTAGCCTCGCCGGTCGCCGGCCCTACCTCACGGTGCTGCTGATACCGCTGGTGCTTGCCGGCACCACGCTGGCCTTTCCCTGGCTGGGTACTGGCCCAACCAGTGCAACCGCACTGCTGATGCTGTGGGGGCTGGTGTTCGGTGGTATCTCGGTCAGCCTGCAGACCTGGATCCTGCGCTCGGCCACCAATCCCGAGGCGGCCACCGCCATGATGGCCTTCGTGTTCAACCTGTCGATCGGCCTCGGCGCCCTGTCCGGCGGCCAGGTGGTGGATGCGCTCGGGCTATCGGCGGTGCTGCTGGCGGCGGGAGGGCTGTTCGTGGCGGCGGCGCTGCTGATCGCGGTGACCCCTGCGCGGGTGGTCAGCCGGCAGGAAACCAGGCCGCCCGGGACGACGTCGCGGACTTGATCCCGGGCATGGCGCAGGGCGTCAGCCCTTATGGCGAGTCGTGGCAGAGGGTAACCTCGGCTCGCTTTCGTTTTGGTTGTTTGATGATGGACTTACCGTGAGTCGAGGAGCCTCGATGTCTTCTTCCCTTGTTGTGCCAGCGAGCCTGCGTGGCTGGCTGGTGCTGGTGGCGGCTGTCGCCGTCTTTGCTGCGGGTATCTGGCCCGTGATCGCGCTGGTCAATCAGGCGCGGCTGGTGCTGGGCCTGCCGGCGCTGGTGGCCTGGAGCTACCTGATCCTGGTCGGCTGTACGCTGACGATGCTGCTGGGCAATCGACTGCTCCATCGAGGTCAGGACGAAGCCGGCGAGCAAGCTGGCAATGGCGAGAAGGGCGCAAGGGTCGGAAAGATGGGAGAGGGCGAGGTCGACGATGAGTGAGTGGTTGCCGCTGAGTCTGACCCTTGGCTACATCCTGCTGGCCCTGATCATCGGCCTGGGCGGTCGCGCCGGGCGCTCGTCGAACGCGCTGGAGGAGTGGGGCGTGGCCGGGCGCAGCATGGGCCCGGTGACGCTGTATCTGTTGATCGCCGCCGGCAGCGTCAGTGCCTACACCTTCATGGGGGCGCCGGGCTGGGCCTACGCCAAGGGCGTGCCGGTGTTCTACGTGGTGGTCTACCTGGGCTATCTGGCACTGGTGGCCTGGTACTTCGGCCCCCGGGTGTGGGCTTTCGGTGCCCACTTCGGCCATGTTACCCAGGCCAGTGCCATCGCCGATCGTTACCAGAGCCCGGGGCTCGGTGCGCTGGCGGCGCTGGTGATGGCGATCGGCTCCTTGGCCTACGCGGTGCTGCAGACCATCGGCTCGGCCTACATCCTCAATGTAATGAGTGGTGGGCGCATCCCGATCTGGCTGGGTGTGGTGATCGTGCTGGGCGCCATTGCGGTCTATCTCACCCTGCGCGGACAGCGGGCCATCGGTCGTACCAACGTCTTCCAGGGCATATTGATGTTCGCGGTGGCCTGGTCCGTCGGTCTGTGGGCCACCCACAGCGCCACCGGCCAGTGGGGGTTTGACGAGGTGTATCGCCAGGCCCTCGCCCAGCGCCCGGAATTTCTGACCCTTCCCGGCGCCGGCGGCGACATGAGCTTCGCCTTCTGGACCACCTCGATCATCGTCTCGATGCTGTCGTTCATGCCGCCGGTGTGGACCCAGTGGATGAGTGCTACCTCGGCGCGCACCCTGCGGCTCTCTGCCACCTGGCTGCCCAGCTACTATCTGGTGATCCTGCCGCTGGTCACGGTGGGCTTTATCGGCGTCTTCGCCCTGCCGGGGCTCGAGCGTGCCGATACCGTGGTGCTCGAGTACGCCATGGCCAACTTGCCAGTGCTGCTGGTAGGGCTGCTCGGCGCCGGCACCCTTGCCGCCTCGATGTCCTCGTCCGAGCCCTTTATCCACTCGGTGGCGCTGAGCCTCAGCCGCGACGTGATCGGGCCCTGGGCAGGCTTCAGCGATGAGCGTGCCGGGCGCTGGGCCAAGCGCTGGATCGTGCCCTTGATGGCGTTGGTGATTGCGCCGCTGGCGATCGCCGAGCCGGGGAGTCTGGTGATGATCCTGCTGATCGGTCTCGGCTTCGCCTCCCAGGTGCTGCCAGCCTTCATCGGCATGTTCTTCTGGCCCCGGGCCAACGCTCGCGGCGTGACCGCCGGCATCCTCGCGGGCTTCGTGGTGACCGTGGCCTGCATCACCCTGTGGCCGCATCCGTTGGGCATCCATGCCGGCTTCTGGGGGCTGTTGGTCAACCTGCCGGTGTTCGCCGTGACGAGCCTTGCAAGCGCCCCTACCGATCGTGCCGTGGTCGAGCGCTTCTTCCGACTGGCGGCGCCGGCCTGGGCGGAAAAGCGGTGGGGAGCCCACCGGGAAGAGCGTCAGGGTCGGGGGACAAGAGGTAGGGCGGTAGACAATGGGGTGTGATCCCTGGCGCCCGAGGCGACAGCGAGCGCGTCCTGGGAGGCGCTCAAAGTGGCATGAAAAAGGCCCCTGCTGGGCAGGGGCCTATCTGGGCAGTGCTTACTTCGCAAGTGCTCGATTGGCGAGGGCCTGTCGGTCAGCGCCCTCTTGCGTCGAGGCGCCGATCAGCGCTCGATGGCGAGCGCCACGCCCTGACCGCCACCGATACACAGGGTAGCAAGGCCCTTCTTGGCGTCGCGGGCGATCATCTCGTGGACCAGGGTCACCAGCACGCGGCAGCCGGAGGCGCCGATCGGGTGGCCGAGGGCGATGGCACCGCCGTTGACGTTGATCTTGTCGGTATCCCAGCCGAGCTCCTTGTTGACCGAGATGGCCTGGGCGGCGAAGGCCTCGTTGGCCTCGACCAGATCCAGCTCATCGATGCTCCAGCCGGCCTTCTCGAGGCAGCGGCGGGTGGCCGGCGCCGGGCCGATGCCCATGATCGCCGGGTCGACGCCGGCGTTGGAGTAGGCCTTGATGCGTGCCAGCGGCTCCAGGCCGAGCTCCTTGGCCTTTTCGGCGGAGCACAGCATGACCACGGCGGCGCCATCGTTGAGCGAGGAGGCGTTGCCGGCGGTCACGGTGCCGTCCTTCTTGAACGCCGGACGCATGGTGCCGAGTTTTTCTGCGGACACTTCGCGGGGGTTCTCGTCGGTGTCGAAGACCACCGGGTCGCCCTTGCGCTGGGGAATCTCGATCGGCACGATCTGGCCCTTGAAGCGGCCTTCCTTGATCGCGGCGGCGGCCTTCTGCTGGGAGGCGGCGGCGAAGGCGTCCATCTCCTCGCGGGTGACACCGTACTTCTCGCCGAGGTTCTCGGCGGTGATGCCCATATGGTAGTTGTTGAAGGCGTCCCACAGGCCGTCATGGACCATGGTATCGATGGCCTTCCAGTCACCCATGCGCTGGCCGTTGCGTGAATTGGGCAGCACGTGCGGGGAAGCCGACATGTTTTCCTGACCGCCGGCGATGATCACCTCGGCGTCGCCGAGCATGATCGCCTGGGCGCCCAGATGCAGGGCCTTGAGGCCGGAGCCGCAGACCTTGTTGATGGTCATGGCGGGCACGGCGTCGGGCAGGCCTGCCTTGATGGACGCCTGACGGGCGGGGTTCTGGCCGACACCTGCGGTCAGCACCTGCCCCAGCAGGACCTCGTCGACCTGTTCCGGCTTGACGCCGGTCTGTGCCAGCACGTCCTTGATCACGGCGGCGCCAAGGTCGCTGGCGGGAATGCCGGCGAGGGAGCCACCGAAGGCGCCAACGGCGGTACGGCGTGCAGCAACGATCACCACTTCTTGCATGGAGTGTCTCCTGACTTTAAGGGGCTGTCCCGTCAGCATAGGGAGCCTTGTGCAACGCGGCAATCCCTGTATGCCCGGTTTCGACGGGGGACTTTAGTATAGCGATCAAGATCAATTCGCGAGCCGTTGTGGTCAATCGCGCATAGAGCGCCGACGATCGCTAAAGTAGCAAAGAGTGGCGAAAAGACCTCCGGTTGGCCTGGGGGGGCCTGGACGAGTGTCTCGCAGCGCCCTGGCCCGGTTACTCGGTGGCGGCGACGCCCCGCTGGTGACCTCGCCGCTCCAGGTTCAAGCGCTCGATGGCTGTCACCAGTTCGCTGGCGTGGGTGATGGCGATGGCGCCCTCCGGGGTGTGCTCCTCGTCGGGAAAGTGGTTGATGTGGATGACCTGCATGCCGGCCTTGAGTCCGGCTTCCACCCCTACCGCAGCGTCGTCGATCACCACGCAGTTCTCCGGTTCGGCGCCCATGCCTTCGGCGGCGGCGAGATACAACCCGGGGTCCGGCTTCCACACCTGCAACTCGTAGGCGCTGTAGAGATTGTCGCCGAAGTGCGGCGCCAGTCCACTGGTTGCCATGGCCAGTCGGATCTTGGCCAGCGGGCCGTTGGAGGCCACCGCCTTGGGGTGGCCGGAAAGCGCTGCAAGGGCTTCCGGGATGCCCGGAACCGGGGTCAGCTCGGCCTTCATGCGCGCGGCCATATTGTCCCGCAGGCGATCCTCCATGACGTCGCGCCGGGCGTCATCGAGGGCGCCGAAGCGTTGCTCGAGTTCGAGCACGATGTCGAGAAAGCGCACGCCGCGAAACTCCTCCATGTACTGCTCGGGCGTGAACGGCAGGCCGAAGTCGGGGAAGGTCTCGGCCATGGCCCGGGCGAGCAGCGGCTCGCTGTCGACCAGGGTGCCGTCGGAGTCGAACAGCAGGCAGAGGGGGGCGGTGGTGTCGGACATGGATACCTCAGAACAGGAGGAAGGCCGCGACAGTGGGGACGGTCGCGGCGGATGATGATCAGACGAAATCCGGCGCGATCAGGCGCGGGATTGCCAGAACGATGTCGGGAAAGACGATCAGCAGCAGAATCACTGCCAGCATTACCGCTAGATACAGCAGGGTGGTGGCGAGCGCTTTCAGCAGCGGAATGCCTCCGATCTTGGCGGAAATCATCAGGCAGAGTCCATAGGGCGGCGTAATGAGGCCGAGCCCCAGCGCCATGACGCCGATGACACCGAATTGCACCGGATGCACCCCGGCCTGCATCGCCAGCGGCTGGAAGATCGGTGCCATGATGGCCATGGCGGGCAGCGAATCCATGAAGGTGCCGATGAGCAGCATCACCAGCGTCATGATGATCAACAGGGTCACCGGGTTGGTGATGTTGACGCCTTCCATCAACTTGGGCGGGATCTGATAGAAGCTGATTAGATAGCCGAAGATGGCCGCGCCCACCAGACTGAAGAGCGAGAGCGAGCACAACCGCACGGTATCGGTCGAGGCATCGAGAACCTGGCGAAAGCTCAGCTCCCGGTAAACGATGAAACCCAGTATCAGAGCGTAAAGCACGGCGATTACCGCCGCTTCGGTGGGGGTTACGATACCCAGGGTAATACCGCCGATGATCACCACCGGGATGCCTGCGGCGAGTAGTCCGTCCTTGCTGGAGCTGGCCAGTTGGCGCCAGCTGGCTCGGGGGCGTACCGGCACCTGGTAGCGCCGCACGTAGCCCATGTTCATCAGCAACTGGGCGACGCCAATCATTACCCCCGGAAGAATCCCGCCCAAGAAGAGCCCGGCGATGGAAGTATTGGTCAGGGCGCCCCATACGATCATGTTGATCGATGGAGGAATGATGATGCCCATGACTGAGGATGCGGCGGTCACGGCCACAGCGAAGTGCGTGGGGTAGCCTTCACGCTGCATGGCCGGGATCAGCACGGTACCGACACCGGCACTGTCGGCGGTGGACGAACCCGACACGCCGGCGAACAGCATGCTGACCATGACGTTGACGTGGGCAAGCGCCCCCTTGACGTGACCGACGAGACGCATGCAAAGAGTGATCAGGCGGTCGGTGATGCGTGCGGCGTTCATCAGATTGCCGGCCAGCAGGAACAACGGCACAGCCAGCAGCACAAAGGAGTCCATGCCGTTGTACATGCGCTGGAACATGACCCAGTAGGTCAGGCGAGGATCGAGGATGACCATGCCTACTGCGGTCAGCACCAGGGCCATGGCGATGGGTACACCAACAACGATAAGCACGCCGAGCAGGCCAAACAGCAGCCATGGCAGGATAAGGATGGCATCCATGGAGATCATGATGGCCTCCCGGCGCCGGTACTCTGTTGAGGCGCATCCAGGTCGAGATGGTGTTCTTGCTGGGCCGCGATGGCCTCCTGCACGGGATCTGGCGTGTTCATGGCGGCTTCCATGGCATCAAGGCCGTCGAGCACGGCCCGGGCCAGACGCTCAAGTGCGAATAGCACAATGAATAGGCCACAGACCATAAAGGCCGAATAGACGAAGATCATTGAAAGCCCCGAGGCGGTAGCGCTGCGGCGCAGGCCTGAGGCGGCGAATTCCTGGCCATACACGACGAAGATGACACCGACTGCAAGGCATGCCAGGTCACGGATCCAGCGGGTTAGGCGATCGGCACGAGTGCCACGGGGAAAGGCCTCGAGTACGAAGTGGTCGGCGTGAAGCACGCCGATGGCGGTTCCCAGCATGATCATCCACTGGAAGGCAAACCGGCTGAATTCTTCGGTCCAGTAAAGGCGTGGCAGCAGCGGCAGGTTCCGGCTGACGATCTGGTAGATGATCATGGCGATAAAACCGAACAGCAACGCCAGCAATATCCAGTGCAGTAGTTTCTCGAGCGCGCGATTCGCGCGCGAGAGCACGTTCAGGAAGAGCCTCATGGTCTCATCCTCTTGAAGGTAGGCACCGGGGCTTGCCCCGGTGCGGGGGGGAGGTTACTCGGCGTTGACGATCATTTGATGCAGCTCGGTCAGGCCCATCTCCTCGATCACCTCGGCCAGCGGCTCACTGACGATTTCCTGCATCTTCTCGCGGTCGAGTTCATGCAGGGTCGCACCTTCTTCGACCAGCAGGTCGAGCGCCTCGGAGTCCTGATCGAGCTGTACCCCGCGGGCATAGCTTGCGGCCTGGTAAGCCGCATCCATGACCGCCTCCTGTTGCGCTTCGTCCAGCCGGTCCCAGGTCATCTCGGACATGGTCAGCAGGCGCACGGTGATGTCGTGTTCGGAAAGGCCGATGTGCGGCGCCACCTCATGGAAGCGCATACGGTGGATCCACTCCGCCTCGTTGAGCAGGCCATCGATGGCGCCCAGTTGCAGGCCGGTATAGATTTCCTTCCAGGCCATCACGGTGGGCTCGGTGCCGAGGGCAGACCAGGCGGTGATCAGCGGCTTGGTGGGGTTGGTGCGAAGCTTCATGCCCTCGAGATCTTCGAGGCTGTCGAGTGCCCGACTGGAGACGATCTGGCGCTTGCCACCGCCGAAGAATGCCAGCACTTTGACTCCGGTCTCGGCGGTGATCTGGTCGGCAATCTCACGGCCAACCTCACCGTCGAGCACGGTTTGCCAGTGCTCCTGGTCGCGGTACAGGAAGGGAATGGAAAAGACGTTGGCGGTATCCGAGAAGTCGGTGATCAATCCCGGGTTGATGATCGACATGTCGAGGGCACCCGCCATCTGCTGCTCGAACATTTCTGTCTCGTGCCCGAGCACGGAGTTGCCCATGATCTGCACTCCGAGGTCGGTGTCGGACTGTTCGAGCAGTTCCTTAAAGCGGGTGGCACCGAGATGGTAGGCAGTGTCCTCGGTGCCGCCGTGACCGAAGCGCAGATCGAAGGCTTGGGCGCTGGCACCGAGGCCGAGCCCGGCGAACAGGGTAGCGCCGACCAGCAGACCGTGGCCGAGGCGCGCAATGGAGGTGCGGGAAAGGGGCTTGGGGGTATGAGTCATGTAAACCTCGATTTATTGTGTTGTCAGGCGTTGGCCGATTCAGGGGATGGGGCCGGCCACCCCATGGATCTTCAGTCGTTCAGCACTTCGTCGTTGACTGGACTCAACGGGCGTTCGCCCTTGAGCGCCAGGCGGATATTGTCCACCGCGCGCTGGGCCATGGCGGTACGCGTCTCGTGGGTGGCCGAGCCGATATGGGGCAGGGCGACCACATTGGCCATGTGCGGCAGCGGTGAATCTGCGGGCAGCGGCTCCTGCTCGTAGACGTCGAGGCCGGCGGCGTGCAGGGTGCCGTCTTGCAGCGCCGCGATCATGGCGGCTTCGTCTACCACCTTGCCACGGGCCAGGTTGACGAAGATGGCGCCGGGCTTCATGCGCTGGAACTCGGCGGCTCCAAAGAGCTTTTCGGTCTCGCGGGAGAGCGGCACCGTGACGCAGACGAAATCGGCCTGCTCGAGCAGCTCTTCCAGCTCGCGTCGCTGGGCGCCGAGTTCTCGCTCGAGCTCAGGCTTGGGTGAGGCCTTGGTATAGAGGATCTTCATGCCGAAGCCCAGGGCGCCGCGGCGGGCGATGGCGGCGCCGATGCGGCCCATGCCGACCATGCCCAGGGTCTTGCCGTGGACGTCGCTGCCATAGAGCGGCTTGCCGATGCTTTCCTTCCAGTTGCCTTGCTTGACCAGCTCGGCCAGTTCGACGGCTCGCCGTGCGGTGCTCATGATCAGCAGAAAGCCCGTATCGGCGGTGGTCTCGGTCAAGACGTCAGGGGTGTTGCACAACAGGATGCCGCGGCGGGTCAGCTCGTCGAGGGGATAGTTGTCGTAGCCCACCGAAATACTGGCGATAGCCTCGAGGTTCGGCGCCCTGTCGAGCAGCGAGGAGGTGATCTTGAGGCTTGAACCAACCAGGCCATGAGCCCGTGACAGGGCGTCGACAAAGGCCGGGTCCTCCGTATGCGAGACGCCCGGCAGGTAGTCCACGTGGAACTCCTCGCGCAGGGCGTCGAGCTGCTCTTGGTTGATCTCGCGAAATACCAGGATGCGTTTGGTCATGGGGTGCTCTTGTCGTTGTGGTGCGGTGGGTTGCCGGCCGTCCTTTTCGGCATGGGGCAGCCGGGGGCCGCGTCGGGTGACGTCTGCCGAAGGCAAGGGGGCCTTCGGCAGTCGGCGCGTCAGGCCGCGGTTGCGGCTTCCAGTTGGTCCAGGCGCTCGCGGTCGGGGAGTCCTTCCATGTCGCCCGGTACCTGGACCTGCTCGGCGCCGATAAGGTTGGCGCGCTTGAGCGCCTGGCGTGGATCGAGACCATCGAGCATGGCGCTGACGAAGCCCACGGCGAAGCCATCCCCGGCGCCGACGGTATCAACCACCGTCTCCACCGGGACGCCGGCCACGGTGAAGGCTTCGTCTTGCCCTGTCAGGGAGCCGCGGTAGTAGCTGCCCTCCGGGCCTAGCTTGATCACCACGGCATCTGCACCCTGATCCAGGTAGAAGCCGGCGATATCGTGGGCGCTGGTCTGGCCGGTCAGCAACTGGCCCTCGGACAGGCCGGGCAGCACCCAGTTGGCCTGGGCGGCCAGGCCGTTGAGGGTGTCGCGCATCTCGCTTTCGCTGGCCCACAGGGTCGGACGCAGGTTGGGATCGAAGGACACGCTGGTGCCATGCTGGCGGGCCTTTTCGAGCAGAAACTGCGAGAGTTCACGGCAGCTGGCGGACAACGCAGGCGGGATGCCGGTTGCGTGCAGATGGCGCAGGGTGCTGAAGTCGACGTCCTGGGCGTCGGCCGGCGACAGCTTGCTGGCGGCGCTGTTGTGGCGACGGTATTCGACTCGGGGATCCGCGCCGCCCACCGCGCGCTCCTTGAACACCAGACCGGTGGCGTGCTCGGCGTCGGTGATCAGGTAGCGACAGTCGAGGCCTTCGCGCTCCAGGCTCGCACGCAGGTAGCGGCCAAAACAGTCTTCGCCGACCCGACTGAGCCAGCCCACCTTGAAGCCCAGCCGTGACAGGCCGATGGCCACGTTGGTGTCGGCGCCGGCACAGCTGCGCGAAAAGCGCTCGACCTCGGCCAGGTCGCCAGGGGCGTCGGCGGCGAACAGCGTCATGGCCTCGCCGAAGGTAAGGATGTCAGGAGTGTTCTGGTTCATGAGGAGGTCTCTGAGGTGGAAGACGAAGAGGACACTGAGGAAGGCTCCGCAGTGGCGGAAGGGGTGGCAGCGGGCTGGGTGGAGCCCCTTGCCGTCAGCGTCGGGGCGAAGGTCGCACGCTGCGGCGCCTGCCGAGGCCCGACGGCACGGGCGCGCAGGCAGTCGACGGCGGCCTGACCGATGGCACCGGTGGGCTGGGCAAGGGTGGTGATGCCCGGTTCGGTCAGGTCACACCACTCTAGCTCGTCGATGCCCATCAGCCCGATCTCTCCCAGGAGGTAGCCGAGGGCCTTCATGCGTCGGGTCAGTGCCAGGGTTACCTGGCCATTGGCGCAGAGGATCGCCGGGCGGGAATCGCCTGCGCTATCGACAAATCGAGCCAATGCCTGGTCCAGGCGTTGGCGATCGCCAAGCTCGATGACCAGGGTGTCGCCGGATAGCGAGCCGTCACGGCAGCGCTGGTTGAAGCGCTCCAGACGAGCTTGACGAGAGCTGGCCTGGGCCGGCGGTTCGGTAATGAACAACAGGCGCCCGTAGCCCTGTTCGCGCAAGTGCGCGATGGCCATGTCGATGGCGGCGTCGTTGTCGAGCCCTACCTCGTCGGCATGGACGTCGGCGAGGCTGCGATCGAGCAGTACCAACGGCGTGCCGCTGTCGGCCAGCTGGGCGAGGGCGTCGCTGTGGCGGCCGGTCGCGTTTACCACCAGGCCCTCGATACGGTAGGACGACAGCAGCGCCAGCTGCTGGCGCTCCTGCTCGAGGTCGTTATCGCTGTTGCACACCATCAACGACAGTCCCGCCTGACGACAGGCCTGTTCGACGCCATGCATGATCGCCACCGAAAAAGGATTGCGGATATCGGCCACCAGCATGCCGACCAGGCCGGAGGGGCCTCCCTTGAGGCCCCGGGCCATGGGATTGGGCTGGTAGCCCAGCGCAGTGGCGGCAGCGACGATACGCTCGCGCATGGCCCCGGACAGCCGTTCTCGTTCACCGCTGTAGTAGCGCGAGACGCTGGTCTTGGAGACGCCAGCCTGGCGGGCGACTTCGAGGATGGTGGCGGGTCGACGGCGGTCATTCATGGGGCGGCTCTTGGATAAGATGGCATCGTCCGTTTACAAGGGCGACGCTGGCGAGCCCTGTCGAGGTGGGCAGGCCAGGTGATGCGACAACGGCAGGACGTCGAGAAGTCCGTATGGGAACGTTCCCATTGGCTGACAAGCTTAGGCGCTAAAGGCCGAAGCCAGCAACAAGGCGTGCCTTAGACAATGGTCTTGAGGTGATGTAGAGCAATGAAAAGGCCCGACAATTGCCGGGCCTCAGGGTATATGCAGCGGAATTTAGCCGCTGGAGAGCATGGCGTGTCTGTCGCGATCCTTCTGCAGCCGTGAGATGACCGTCGGCAGCTGGAACATGCTGGTGATCATGTGGGCGCCTTCGGGCGTTTCTTCGGCATCGGCGAAGCGATTGAGGTGGACCACGGTCATGCCTGCGGCCAGGGCCGCGTTGACGCCGACGATGGCGTCATCGATGGCGATGCAGTCCTCGGCGGCGAAGCCCATGATGCTGGCGGCATGCAGGTACAGGCAGGGGTCCGGCTTCCAGCAGTTGGCCGTGTAGCCGCTGAACAGGCGATTGCCGAACACCTCGGTCAGGCCCACGGTGGCAAGCGAGGTGCGCACCTTGTTTTCGGGGCCGTTGGAAACCACGCCCATGGGGTAGTGCGACAGCGCGGCGAGGGCCTCGGTGGCACCGGCGATGGGGGTCAGGTCGGTGGCCAGGCGGCGGTTGAGGTTGGCGCGCATGCTCGCTTCCAGCACCTCGAGGTGGTCCGGATCGACCTGACCATGTTGTGCCTCGAGGGTGGCGACGATGTTGCGAAAGCGCGCGCCGCGAAAGTCGCCCATATAGTCCTCGGCCCGGAACGGCAGTCCGGCGGCGGAGAGGCTGACGGCCATCTCGGCGGCCAGCAGGGGTTCACTGTCCACCAGGGTACCGTCACAGTCGAACAGCAGGCAGAGGGGGCGAGCCATGGAGGCGACCTCGCGATTCGTTGCGTTATCGAACAGTGTTGCAGATTTCTGCGGAGTCTGCCTGTGTTCGAAGTCGAAAACCACAATTTTTGAACACTGTTTTTTCACGCTGCGCAGTCCGCACTATTGCGGTGCGGAAAAGGGGAATTTGAGGCGGCGAGGACCTCTTCGCTATGCTGAAACACTGCGGTGTTCGAAACACCACATTCTCGGGGCGGGATGGCCCCGGCCATGGTTCAAGGAGGTACTCATGAAAGAAGAGACACTGTGGTCCATCGTGGGATCCGCGGCCGCGGTGGGGGCCAGCGTGATGTCACGCAAGGCCGCCAAGCGTGCCTATCAAAAGGTATCGGACAAGGAACCGCCGGAAAATCCGGATCGCGACGACGTCGAGTGGCGCGAGGCGATCCTGTGGGGAGCCGCTACCGGCGTGATGGTCGGCGTGGCCCGCGTAGTGGGCCGTAGCGCCGGGCGCAAGGCGCTGGACAAGACCCGCAAGGGCGGGCGTTCTGCCAGGCTGCTGCCCGGCAAGCGTTGATCACAGTACAGCAAGGGGCGTCGCCCACCGCCCCTTCCTGGGTCAACCCGTCATGCCCTTGAGCACCTGGGCCGCGATGTGACCTGCTTCGCTGTGGTCGGGGATCGCCATGAAGGTGCTCTGGGAGTAGGCGGGGTCGGGATAACGATAGAAGCCTTCGCCACTGGGCAGACCTAGCTTTCCGTTGGCAAGAAAACGCTGATGGAGGAAGTCGGCGTTGGCCCGCATCTCGTCGTTGTCGTCGACCTCGCCCCAGTGGTGGCTGACGTCGAAGCACGTCTTCATGCCGATGATGTCCATCATGCCGCAGGGCCCCGCTGCAGAGCTCCACATTTTCATGAAGGTGCGGTCGATCATCTCGGCGCTGCCGACGCCCTCACGCAGCAGGGTCAGGGAAGCTGTCAGCAGTGGCACCAGCCAGCTGTTGATCAGATAGCCGTTGCGCGGCTTTTCGACCGGGATGGGGATCATGCCGATGTCGATGGCGAAGCGCGTAACCGACTCCAGGGTAGTGCGTGATGTGCGTGGGTGAGCCATCACCTCGGCCACATTCATGATCCACACCAGGTTGGCGAAGTGCAGCGCGCAGTAGCGCTCCGGGCGTCCGCTGTCATCGGCGAAGTCGGCGGGTAGCAGGGTCGAGGAATTGGTTGCCACCAGGGTCTCGGGGCTGAGCAGCGGTGACAAGGTCCGGTACAGCTGGCGCTTGATCTCGGGATCTTCGGGTACGGCTTCGATCACCAGTTCGGCGTCGGCCACCGCTTCGGCCAGGTCGCTGGTGTAGGCGAGCCGCGCGCGGGTGGCGGCGATGGCTTCGGGCTTGGCGCACACGTCGGCCTGATAGATGCCGGCGTAGTGGTCATGGCTTGCGCGGCAGCGCTCCAGCGCCGTGTCGTCGATGTCATAGACGATGACACTCTTGCCCTTGAAGGCGCTGTGCCAGGCGATCTGGCCACCCAGGACGCCGCCACCCAGCACGCACAGCCTGTGTGGTCCATTTTCGAGAGAAGAGGAAAGGCTCGGGGTCATGTTCTGTCTCCGTGCTGGATCAGAATCTTGGCGTGATCACCGGGATGGCGAAGCGTCTCGAAGACCGCAGGGACCCCGTCGAGGGTGACGCGGTCGGTGATCAAGGGGGCGGCGTCGAGGCGGCCGTCGGCGAGGTCGGTGAGGGTGGCAGCGAACTCCTCGGGGCGGTAGCCGAACGAGAAGCTGAGGTCCAGCTCCTTGCCAATACCGACGATCGGCTCGATCTGATCGGTCTGCATGCAGACGCCGACCACCACCAGCCGGCTTCTTGGTGGCAGGTCGAGCATGGTCCGGGCGATCAGACCGGGCACGCCGACACACTCGAAGGCCACGCAAGGCCTGGGCTGAGCGCCGATCGACAGCATTGCCATGGGGCCGTACATGTCGAAGCCCTGTGGCGCTTCTGCGGCCTCGAGCCAGCAATCAAAGGGGGCACGTTCGGCCGGATCGACAACGATATCGGCACCCAGGCACTCGGCCAGTTGGCGCCGATGGGGGGAGAAGTCGGTGGCCACCACCGGGCCAAAGCCGGCCGCCTTCAGTGCCATCACCACCGACAGGCCGACCGGACCGCAGCCGATCACGATCGGCACTTCGCCTCCGGCGAGCCGGGCTCTGGCGACGGCGTGGCGGCCGATGGCCAGTGGCTCGGTCAGTGCCGCCAGTTCGCTGGGCAAATCGCCGGGCACCTCCAGCAGACTGTGTTCCTGAAGGCGCATCAGCTCACCGAAGCCGCCGGGGTAGGCGTTGGCATAGCCGATGTGATGAAAGCCTTGGGCGTTGACCGCGTAGGGCACCGAGCAGACGCGGGTTCCGGCCTTGTATCGCTTGTCGCAGCCGGGGCCGTGGTCGAGGATCTCGGCACAGAATTCGTGGCCGAAGACCACGCCCTGGTCCGGTTCGAAGGCCACCGGAACGCGGCCCTTGCGAAGCCCCGCCAGCGCATCGTGACAGTGATCTGCCATGTGCAGATCGCTGCCGCAGATACCGCAGGCCAGGGTCTTGACCAGCACTTCTCCCGCTTCCGGCGTCGGGTCGGGCAGTGACTCGAGGCCGAGTCGCTCGTTGCGCAGGACGATCGCGCGCATGGGGAATCTCCTTGGCGTCGATGACGGGCCCCGCGGCACCTGCCTGGCGGGACACATACCGAGCGCAATTGTTGTAGGGAGTCTTGTCGATTGACGCCGCGTGGAGGCGTGATCTTGGCGGGCTAGCGCGGCGCGTCGGTGTAGTGCGGTTGGGGAGGCGTGACATAGCGCGCCGGGTCGAGGCCGCGCTCGGTGATCAGTGCATCGATGAGCCCCATGATGCTGCTGGCGTCCATCAGCCCCAGATAGTTGCCTTGCTGATCGAAGTTGACGTTGGCGCCCTCGACGACCATGAAGGTGTCGGTGATCCCGTCATTGTCGGCGGGAGTGGCGAAGGTATGGATGGAGCCGCCGGGCTCGTACAGGTAGCAGCCGGCGGTCTGGGGTTGATCGGGATACTCGAGATAGTGCCAGCGTCCCGACAGGGTGAAGAAGTGCACCGTACCGGTGTGGTAGTGCTTGGGCAGCACCACACCGGGTTTGAACTTCACCCGCAGCACCCAGACGCCGTTGTGCGGGTCGAGAAACAGCGGCTGGACGTCGACGCCGGGGATGCCTGGCAGCGCGTCTTCATAGATGGGGAGTTCCTGGGTATCCAGGGTCAACAGGGCATCATGGGTCGAAAACTGGAAAGGAAATGGCATCTTGTTGTCGCTCTTGTCGTGGATGGATCAAAGAAACGTCTTCGAAGCATCATCCTCGTCTGCCTGACATCCTCCGATTTGACATTTGATGACAAGGATTTGACCTAGCGCGACACTTAGGGCTAGACCTTAGATGGAGAGGGCTAGGGCTTGTCTGAAAAGTGCCTGCGCTCGGAAATACGGCGTTAAAAATCGGATCAAAATGCTCATTTACACCCCGTAAACTGCGCTTTCTCACCGATTTTTGCCTTGTCTAACCTTCGCTCGTCGACTTTTCGGACAGCGCCTAGTCCAAGCGCGCTGGAGGCAAGAGCCCAAGGATCAACCGCCTCGAAAACGATGAACCGCTTCGAAAATTGAAGAGAGAATCAGCATCCGAGCAACGTAGGTGGTAAGGAAGTCAGGCTGAGGGAGAGAGCATGGCCGACTATTCGCGAGCGTCGTCACTGCACGGTTTTGCCAACTTCGCGCGCCAGCAGGGCATCGACCCCGAGGCCCAGCTTGCCAGGGTGGGGCTATCGCTCTCGTTGCTGGAGTCGCCGGAAAGCATCATCGAGTTCTCGAGTCTGGCGATGCTGCTCGAAAACTGTGCCGAAGCATCCGGAGATTCGCTGTTCGGCCTGAAGTTCGGCCAGTACCAGGGAGTCGATATCTTCGGACCCTTGCTCTACCTGATTCAGAATGCCGCTACGGTCGGCCTGGCGCTGGAGGAGCTGGCACATCACTTTTCCGCCCACTCGAGCAGTGCGGTCATCGACATCGAACGTGGCCCCCGCCAGGCCTTTCTCAGCTACACCATGGTGGGGGGCGGGGCGGCTCCCGGTCGCCAGATCAGCGAGTTGCCGGTAGGCGTCGGCCAGCGCCTGCTGTCGTTGCTGCTGGGGCCGCAGTGGCGTCCCAGGGCCATCTATCTGGCGACGTCCCCCAGCGTGCCTGCGCTCCTGTATCAGCGTTTGCTGGGGGTGGTGCCGACCTTCAACAGCCCTTCCGATGGCTGGCTGCTGGAATGTTCCGACCTCGAGCGTCCTCTGGTGACCGCCGACGGACGTCTGCATCGCTTGATGGAGCAGTATCTGACCTATCGGCTGGAACAACTCCCTCAAGATCTGGTCGATGAAGTGTCGTGGCAAATCCGTCAGCAGCTGGGGCAGGGGGGCGCTGGACTCGATGACATCGCCAGGCGACTGGCGCTGAACCCGAGAACGCTGCAGCGACGTCTGGCCACCAGGGGGCGATGTTTCCAGGATCTGGTCGATGAGGTCCGCAGGCAGTTGGCGATTCATTATCTTCGGGAAACGTCGCTGCCGTTGACCGATATCGCGAATCTGCTGGGCTACTCCGAGTTGAGCGCGCTGACGCGAGGTTGTCGCCGCTGGTTTGGGGTTGCGCCGAGTCGCTGGCGCCAGCACCAGCGGCGGAGATCGAACGGCGCAGGTTAGGCGCTGGTCTTCGAGTCGGCAGCCCGGGTGGTGGGCGCGAGGCGATTGCGCTGAAGTGCGCTTAGGTTATCGCTTCAGCACAGCTGCAGCCGGGTGTGGTCCGAAGGATGTGTTTCACTCTCCATGGGGACGGCCCGTGTACCCCTGATGTGGCCATGCCAAGGGGCGCCCAGGTCTTGGTGGACACTAGACTTGTTGCTGCTGACATCACTGTCATCAAGGTTGCCATCAAGAGAGCTATCACCATGAGCGAAGGAGAGGCGCGACGATGACGCCGCTATGGAAGGCATATCGGTTTACGCGCCGCGAGCAGCATGCCGCGGAAGCGGCCAGATCACGGGAGTCGCTGATCCAGATCCTGGATCGCGCCCGGGACGAGGACGTGTCGCTCAACCCGCGTCCTTCCTCCACGATTCTGGCGCTGGGGCTTCTCTGCCTGTTGCTGGGCACGCTCGGCTTTATCATCACCCTGGCGGGAGGGCTCTCCTGGCCGTGGCTGATTCCGCTGGCGCTGGTCGGGGCAGCCTTGCTGGGTTTCGACTGGCACGCCACCGAGCGGGTGGCCGCCTTCCTGCGACTGTTGGTGCGGCGTGCGGCGGAGCTCGACTTTCGACTGGCCGAGCCCGATGTCGATCTTGATGCGATGCTGACGACGCTCCGGCGAAAGATCACCGACTTTCAGCGTACCTATGCGGACAATGGCGAGCTTGAGTACTGCCGCAGGGCTGCTGATGAGCGCGTCGGTGGCGAATACTGGGTCTATCGCTTCGCCTATGACGAGGGCATGGACAAGGACCGTCGGACCTATCATCGCAACGGCCTGATCTGCGATCTCTTCGAGGTGGCGGCGGTGGATCTTTGCAACCCGCGAGAGGGCAAGTGGCGACTGTTGCACCACGGTTCCACTGGCGAACGCTGGGGAGAGGGTGCCTTTTCTCGCTATTTCGTCGCCTGCACGGCGGAACATGACGCCCTGGCGGCGTTTCTTACCGATGATGTCGTTGACTGTCTCGTGCGTCTTGCCCGCAGTTATCCGGAACTGAACGTTCAGGTCACCCGGGATCATCTGCTGTGTCTGACCTGGTCCGGCGAAGACCCCTACGCGCGGTTATTCGAGCCTGTCTCGGTGGCGCCTGCTGCGCGGCGGGCACCCTTTACCTCGAGCCAGGCGCCGGGGGAAGACCCCGATGAGGTCTATCGGGCGCTGGAGCGACGACTGCGTGCTCCGCGCCATCTCACCGCGCTGGAGCCGCTGCTCAATGCCATCGAGGACATTCGCGCCGAGCTACCGGTGTCCTCGGCCCGCACGGAGGCCAATATTCCGTTGCGGCGACGGCTGGAAGAGTCCACCTGCTGACACCTGACGAGCGGTTTGGTGTTGTGCCAGCGGCGCACAACGAAACGCCCCAAGCCTTGCCGGCATGGGGCGTTTTGCGTTACCGCTGCGGGAACCTGATCGACGCTTACTTCACCTTTGGATCAAGTTCACCTCGGGCGTAGCGCTCGAACATGCCCTCCAGGCTGATCGGCTTGATCCTGCTGGCGTTGCCGGCGGTGCCGAAGGCTTCGTAGCGGGCGATGCAGATGTCCTTCATGGCGCTGACGGTAAGCTTGAGGAACTTGCGCGGGTCGAACTCTGCCGGGTTCTCGGCCAGGAAGCGACGTACCGCACCGGTCGAGGCCAGACGCAGATCGGTGTCGATGTTGACCTTGCGCACGCCGTGCTTGATGCCCTCGACGATTTCTTCCACCGGGACGCCGTAGGTCTCGGGGATGGCACCACCGTTGGCGTTGATCACCTCGAGCCACTCCTGGGGCACGCTGGAGGAGCCGTGCATGACCAGGTGGGTGTCCGGGATGCGCTCGTGGATTTCCTTGATACGCTGGATCGACAGGGTGTCGCCGGTGGGCGGACGGGTGAACTTGTAGGCGCCGTGGCTGGTGCCGATGGCGATGGCCAGGGCGTCGACGCCGGTGGCCTTGACGAAGTCGGCGGCCTCTTCCGGGTCGGTCAGCAGCTGGTCGTGGCTCAGCTTGCCCTCGGCGCCGATGCCGTCTTCCTCACCGGCCATGCCGGTTTCCAGGCTGCCCAGGCAGCCGAGCTCACCTTCTACCGAGACGCCACAGGCGTGGGCCATCTCGACGGTGCGGCGGGTGACATCGACGTTGTAGTCGTAGTCTGCCGGGGTCTTGCCGTCCTCGCCCAGGGAGCCGTCCATCATCACCGAGGAGAAGCCGAGCTGGATCGAGCGCTGGCACACAGCGGGGCTGGTGCCGTGGTCCTGGTGCATGACCACCGGAATATGCGGAAACTCTTCCACGGCGGCCAGGATCAGGTGGCGCAGGAAGGGGGCGCCGGCGTATTTACGGGCGCCGGCGGAGGCCTGCAGGATCACCGGGGAATCGGTGGCGTCCGCGGCTTCCATGATGGCGCGAACCTGCTCGAGGTTATTGACGTTGAAGGCCGGCACGCCGTAGCCATGTTCGGCGGCGTGGTCCAGCAATTGGCGCATACTGACGAGTGCCATGGAGGTACCTGATTCTTGAAGAGGTCGAGAGCGCGATGCTGTCGCGCCCATGTCGCTTGGGTTGTCAAAGGGCCGGCGATGGCCGGCCCCGGGGCTTAGGCTTGGTAGAAAGCACCGGCGAGCGCCGCTGCTTTTTCGGCAAACCTCAGCGAGCGGCCGCCTCGAGGGCGCTGACCGCCGGCAGTTCCTTGCCCTCGACGTACTCGAGGAAGGCACCGCCTCCGGTGGAGATATAGGACACCTGCTCGGCGATGCCGTACTTGTCGATGGCTGCCAGGGTGTCACCGCCGCCGGCGATGGAGAAGCCGTCGCTTTCGGCGATGGCCTTGGACAGGGCCTCGGTGCCGCCACCGAACTGGTCGATCTCGAACACCCCGACGGGGCCGTTCCACAGGATGGTGCCGGCGCTCTTGAGCATGTCGCCCAGGCGGGCGGCGGTATCCGGGCCGATGTCGAGGATCATTTCGTTGTCGGCGACCTGGTCCACCGGCTTGGTGACGGCTTCGGCGGAGTCGGAGAACTCGGTGGCCACGACCACATCGGTGGGCAGCGGAATCTCGACCCTGGCCATCAGCGCCTTGGCCTTGTCCACCAGGTCGGCCTCGTAAAGAGACTTGCCGACGTTGTGACCCGCCGCGGCGATGAAGGTGTTGGCGATACCGCCGCCGACGATCAGCTGGTCGCACTTCTCGGACAGGGCGTTGAGCACCTCGAGCTTGGTCGAGACCTTGGAGCCGCCGACGATGGCGGTCATCGGGCGCCTGGGAGTCGCCAACGCCTTTTCCAGGGCATCGAGTTCGGCGGCCAGCAAGGGGCCCGCGCAGGCGGTCGGTGCGAAGCGGGCCACCCCGTGGGTGGAGGCCTGGGCACGGTGGGCGGTACCGAAGGCGTCCATCACAAAGACGTCACACAGCTCGGCGTAGCGCTTGGCCAGGGCTTCGTCGTCCTTCTTCTCGCCCTGGTTGAAGCGCACGTTCTCGAGCAGTACCACGTCGCCGTCTTCCAGGCTCGGCTCCTGCTCGAGATAGTCGGTCACCAGGCGCACTTGGCAGTCCAGCAGGTCACCGAGGTAGGCCGCCACCGGTGCCAGGGTGAACTCGTCGGCCGGCTCTCCTTCGGTGGGGCGGCCCAGGTGGCTCATCAGCAGCACCTTGGCACCTGCGTCGCGAGCTGCCTTGATGGTCGGCAAGCTGGCGCGCAGACGGGCATCGCTGGTCACCTGGCCGTGTTTGACAGGTACGTTGAGGTCTTCGCGAATCAGTACCCGCTGACCCTTGAGGTCGAGATCGGTCATCTTGCGCACGTTCATGTCGGCAGATCCTCGTCTGGAAAGTCTGAGGGAGACAGCGAATGGCAACGGCTGGTCAGTGGAAGTGTCATCGCTCGGGAACCCGGGGAAGGCTGGCGAGGCGCCCGGCCACGTCCAGCATGCGGTTGGCGAAGCCCCATTCGTTGTCGAACCAGCAAAGCAGCTTGAGCAGGCGGCCACCGGCCACCCGCGTCTGAGTGGCGTCTACGATACCGGAGCGGGGATCGTGGTTGAAGTCGATGGACGCCATGGGCTCCTCGGTATACCCCAGCAGGTCAGGAAGCCGTGACTCGCTGGCCTCGCGCAGCAGTCGATTGACCTCGCTGGCCGAGGTATCGCGCTTGACGCAGATGGACATGTCCATGGCCGAGACGTTGATCGTCGGCACCCGTACATGGAGGCACTCGAAGCGCTCCGCCAGGTGCGGCATCAGGCGATTGATGCCTCGGGCCAGGCCGGTGTCCACCGGCACGATGGATTGCATCGCCGAGCGGGTCAGGCGCAGATCGGTCTGGTGGTAGGCATCGATCACCGGCTGGTCGTTCATGGCCGAGTGAATGGTCGTGGTCACACCGTGCTCGATGCCCAGCGCCTCGTCGAGCACGGTCAGGATCGGCACCAGGCAGTTGGTGGTGCAGGACGCTGCCGAGACCACCCGGACGTCGGGCGTCAGGTCGTCGTCATTGATGCCGCTGACGATGGTGGCGTCGACGTCGCTTTCCGCCGGCTGGGAGAACAACAGCCGGCCGGCTCCTGCCGCGAGATGGCGCTCGGCGGTGGCGCGATCCTTGAAGCTGCCGGAGCACTCCAGCACCAGGTCGATGCCTAGCGCCCGCCAGGGCAGGCGGTCAGGGTCCTCTTCGGACAGCACCCGGATCGCATGCCCGTTGATGATCAGATGGCCGTCGCGGCTTTCCACCCGGCCGGGGAAGCGTCCGTGGGTGGTGTCGTAGCGCGTCAGGTAGGTAATGGTATCGAGTCCCGAGAGCTCATTGATCGCCACCACCTCGAAGCTGGGGTCGTTGCGTTCGATGAGGGCTCGCAGGACGCACTGGCCGATGCGGCCGTAGCCATTGATGGCAATACGCTGGGCCATGGGGCTCGATACTCTCCACGGAGGGATGGACACAGGCGCGAAAGTCTATCTCAAATCGCCCCGCGCGTCGCGGCTCCAGCGGCGTCACACTGGGCATAAAACCGCGCAGGTAGCATAAAAATAAAGCTGAATCGGTTCAGCCGAGCATGCCGGCCAGGCGCCAGGCCAGCGGCATCATCAGTGCCGTCAGCACCCCGGTCAGCGTCATGCCGAGAGAAGCGAAGGCGCCGGCGGTGGGGCCCAGCTCGAAGGCGCGCACAGTACCGATGGCGTGGCCGTTGATGCCCAGCGCCAGCCCCAGCAGGCGCTGATCGGTGATCTTCAAGAGCCGGCCGAACAGGCTGACGCAGGCGGTGGCCGCGACGCCGGTGATCAACAATCCCCCCATCAGGATCGGCACGGAGCCGCCCAGGCGCTCGGTGATGCCCATGGCGATGGGAGCGGTCACCGATTTGGGTGCCAGCGAGGCCAGCAGTTCCGGCGGCGCCCCCAGTGCCCAGGCGATCAGCAACGCATAGCAGGCGGCCAGCACCGTCGACACCGGCAGGCAGACCAGCAGCGGCCTCCACAGCGCGCGTATGTGGTGCATCTGCTGGTAGAGCGGTACCGCCAGGGCCACCGTGGCCGGGCCCAGCAACAGCATCAGCCACTGGGCGCCCTGGCGATAGTCGACGTAGGCGATGCCGGCCGCCTTGAGCGTCGCGGCGAGCAGCAACGAGGCCAGCAGTACCGGCGGGCACCAGCCGGGAGAGCCGAGCCGCCGAAACAGCGCCATGCCGGCCAAGTAGGCGCCGATGGACAGGGCGATGGCCAGCATCGGGGTATCGAGGTGATCGACCACGGCGAGGTTCATGAGGTCTTATCCTGGGCGGTGGTGGTCGCCTCGGAGGGCGTCGCCGGCAGCAGGCGGCGCATCAGCCACAGGGTGCTGGCAACGCTCAACAGGGTGCCCAGGGTCAGCGCCAGCCCCACGGCGAGCCAGTGCCCCGAGATCTGGTCGAGCACCCAGAACACCCCGACCACGCCGGGCATGATCAGCATCGCCAGCAGCATGATCAGCGGCTGTGCCGCCGCTGCCACGTCTTCGTGCATGCGGCCTCGTAGTACGAAGACACCAGTCAATAGCATCAGTCCGACGACGCCGGGGGACAGCGGCAGTTCACCCAGGCTGACCACCAGGTCGCCGACCAGCCACAGCAGCGAAAGCCATAAAAAGCCTCGTAACACGGACATTGCAATCCTCTTGGGTCATTGTCACTGGCCGGGGCCAGGGGAATTGAGCCATTGTGCCGACTCATGGTGCCTTGGTCAGCAGGGGCTCTCGTTGCAGCGCGTCATCCGCTACCCTGTGTAGACTGACTATTCGCCTACCGCCCGACTGGGTCGGGCATGACAGGGAGATTGATGATGAGTGATATTGCCAGCTGGCTGGGTGCCGAGGCAGAGGACCTTTTGACTCATGAATGTCGCGGTATCGCCAAGGAGCAACTCCACCTGCCGGGATCGGACTTCGTCGACCGGGTGATGATGGACTCCGACCGATCGCCAGCGGTGCTGCGCAGCATGCAGTCGATGTTCAACCATGGCCGCCTGGGCGGCACCGGTTACCTCAGCATCCTGCCGGTGGATCAGGGGATCGAACACTCCGCTGGCGCCTCTTTCGCGCCCAACCCGATCTACTTCGATCCGGCCAACATTGTGGAGCTGGCGATCGAGGGCGGCTGCAACGCCGTGGCTTCTACCCTGGGTGGCCTGTCGTCGGTGGCGCGCCGCTATGCCCACCGCATCCCGATGATGCTCAAGTTGAACCACAACGAGACGCTGACCTATCCGGCGATCTACGATCAGACCCTGTTCGCCGAGGTCGACCAGGCCTTCGACATGGGGTGCGTCGCCGTGGGTGCGACCATCTACTTCGGTTCTCCCGAGAGCCGTCGCCAGATCGAAGAGATCAGCGCGGCCTTCGAGCGCGCCCACGAGCTGGGCATGGTGACGGTGCTGTGGGCCTATCTGCGTAACCCGGCCTTCAAGCATGAGGGCACCGACTATCATGTGGCCTCCGACCTCACCAGTCAGGCGGTCCACCTGGCGGCGACGCTCAAGGCGGACATCGTCAAGCAGAAGCTGCCCGAGAACAACGATGGCTATCGTACCATCGGCTTCGGCAACACCCACGAGAAGGTCTACAGCGAGTTGACCAGCGATCACCCGATCGATCTGGCCCGCTATCAGGTGGCCAATGCCTACATGGGGCGTGCCGGGCTGATCAACTCTGGCGGTGCCTCCACCGGAGAGGGCGACCTGACCCAGGCAGTGCGTACCGCGGTGATCAACAAGCGGGCCGGTGGCATGGGCCTGATCTCCGGTCGCAAGGCCTTCCAGAAGCCGATGCGCGACGGGGTAAGCCTGCTCAACGCCATTCAGGACGTCTATCTGGCGCCGGATGTCACCATCGCCTGATCCAAGCCTGCCTCAACAACCGCGCAGGATAGAGGATCAGGCCGCCTAGGCCGACCATCAAGGTCGCTAGATACAGCAGGGGCACGGCGTAAGCCGTGCCCCTGCTCGTTTCTGCTGGTCACGCTTTTGGTCGCAACAGGCCGGGCGTGCCGGCCTGCGCTGGACTTAACCCAGCAGCGTCTTGGCGCGTTCCACCAGGTTGTCCACGGTGAAGCCGAAGTGCTTGAACAGGTCGCCCGCCGGAGCCGACTCGCCGAAGCTGGACATGCCGATGGTGTCACCGTCGAGGCCCACGTACTTGCTCCAGTAGTCGCGATGGCCGGCCTCGATGGCCAGGCGAGCGCGAACACTGCGCGGCAGTACGGACTCACGGTAGTCGGCGTCCTGGCTGTCGAAGACGTCGGTGGCCGGCATCGATACCACGCGCACCTGTTTGCCTTCTGCTTCCAGGGCTTCGGCGGCCTGCATGGCCAGGGTCACCTCGGAGCCGGTGGCGATTAGGATCAGCTCAGGGGTACCTTCGCTGTCCTTGAGTACGTAGCCACCGCGCTGGATGTTGGCCAGCTGGCTCTTGCTGCGCTGCTGGTGGGGCAGGCCCTGACGGGACAGCACCAGCGCGGTGGGGCCGGCGCTGCGCTTGACCGCGTGGGCCCAGGCAGCAGCAGTCTCGACCGCGTCGCAGGGGCGCCAGGTGCACAGGTTCGGGGTGGTGCGCAGGCTGGTCAGCTGCTCGATCGGCTGGTGGGTCGGACCGTCCTCGCCCAGACCGATGGAGTCATGGGTGTAGACGAAGATCGCACGCTGGTTCATCAGCGCCGCCATGCGCACGGCGTTGCGCATGTACTCCATGAAGATCAGGAAGGTGGCGCCGTAGGGCACGAAGCCGCCGTGCAGGGCGATGCCGTTCATGATGGCGCCCATGCCGAACTCGCGGACCCCGTAGTGCAGGTAGTTGCCGCCTGCTGCTTCGGCGCTGATGGCCTCGGCACCCTTCCAGAAGGTCAGGTTGGAAGGCGCCAGGTCGGCGCTGCCACCCAGCAGCTCCGGCAGTTGCGGGCCGAGCTCGTTGAGGCAGTTCAGCGAGGCCTTGCGTGAGGCCACGGACTCGCCCTTCTCCTGGGCGGCCTCGACCAGCGCTTCGCTGTTGAGCTCGCTCGGCAATTCACCCTTCTGGCGACGCAGGAATTCGCGGGCCAGCTCCGGGTGCTCCTGCTGGTAGCGCTCGAAGCGAGCCTGCCAGTCGGCCTGGTGCTTCTGGCCACGCTCGCAGGCGTCCCAGCCCTGGTAGATATCCTCGGGGATATGGAAGGGCGCGTGGGGCCAGTCGAGTTGCTTGCGCGCCGCTGCGACTTCCTCTTCGCCGAGTGCCGCGCCGTGGCATTCTTCCTTGCCCTGCTTGTTGGGGGCGCCGAAGCCGATGACGGTCTTGCAGATGATCAGGGTCGGGCGATCCTGCTGGGTGCGGGCCATCTCGATGGCGGCCTTGATCTCCTCGGGCTTGTGCCCGTCCACCGCCGGTACCACGTGCCAGCCGTAGGCTTCGAAGCGCTTGGCGGTATCGTCGGTGAACCAGCCTTCGACCTCGCCGTCGATGGAGATGCCGTTGTCATCGTAGAAGGCGATCAGCTTGCCGAGCTGGTGGGTGCCGGCAAGCGAGGCGACCTCATGGGAGATGCCTTCCATCAGGCAGCCGTCGCCGAGGAAGCAGTAGGTGTAGTGGTCGACGATCTCGTGGCCCGGGCGGTTGAACTGACCCGCCAGGGTGCGCTCTGCCATGGCCATGCCGACGGCGTTGGCCAGGCCCTGGCCGAGGGGGCCGGTGGTGGTCTCGACGCCGGGAGCGTAGCCGTACTCGGGGTGACCAGCGGTCTTTGCGTGGAGCTGGCGGAAGTTCTGCAGTTCTTCCAGACCCAGGTCGTAGCCTGACAGGTGCAGCAGGGAGTACAGCAGCATGGAGCCGTGGCCGTTGGACAGCACGAAACGGTCGCGATCGGCCCACTTGGGATCGTCAGGGTTGTGAACGAGGTAGTCGTTCCACAGCACCTCGGCGATATCGGCCATACCCATCGGGGCTCCGGGGTGGCCGGAGTTGGCCTTCTGGACGGCATCCATGGAAAGGGCGCGAATGGCGTTGGCCAGTTCGAAACGGGACGGCATTGAGGGCTCCTCGCCTGGGGCAAAGTGGCAATCTGACGTTGGCCTGCCCGGTGGGGGCGGCGCAGCGGCGTCAAGGATAGGCGCCGCCTGTCGTGCCTGTGGACAACGAGGGCGGGAGGGGCGGCGCGGATCGATCGGGGACATATTGTCGCCGGAAATGACAGATCCATCAAATGCCGGGGACTTGATCCATGCCTGGCAGGGTCTGCCATGGCCCGGCCTGTCGCTAGGAACCGGACGGTCGAGCGTGTAGAATTTCGTCCCGCCAGGTCCACGCGGAATCTGCATAGTGCGATCGTCGATCACGGTCGCTCCCGTTTCCATCTTGCCAGGCCCGCCTGCCGATTATCCTACAGAGGGTCGAGGACGCCATGAGCGAATACTCCCTGTTTACCTCCGAGTCCGTGTCCGAAGGACACCCGGACAAGATTGCCGATCAGATTTCCGATGCCGTGCTCGATGCCCTGATCGCGCGGGACAAGAATGCCCGTGTGGCCTGCGAGACCCTGGTCAAGACCGGTGTCGCCATCGTGGCCGGCGAGATCACCACCTCCGCCTGGGTGGATCTCGAGGAGCTGGTGCGCAAGGTGATCATGGATATCGGCTATACCTCCTCCGACGTCGGTTTCGACGGCGAGACCTGCGGGGTGCTCAACCTGATCGGCAAGCAAAGCGTCGAAATCGCCCAGGGCGTCGATCGCGAAAAGCCCGAGGATCAGGGCGCCGGTGATCAGGGCCTGATGTTCGGCTATGCCACCAACGAAACCGACTCTTACATGCCGGCGCCGATCCACTACAGCCATCGGCTGGTGGAGCGCCAGGCCGAGCTGCGTAAGCGTGGCCTGCTGCCCTGGCTGCGTCCCGATGCCAAGAGCCAGCTGACCTTCCGTTACGACGATGCCGGCAAGCCCTGCGCGGTCGATGCCGTGGTGCTGTCCACCCAGCATGATCCGGACATCGACCAGGAGCAGCTGCGCCAGATGGTCCAGCGCGAGATCATCGAGCAGGTACTGCCGGCGGAGTGGCTGTCCGACAGCACGCGTTATCACATCAACCCGACCGGCAAGTTCGTCATCGGCGGCCCGGTGGGTGACTGTGGCCTGACCGGGCGCAAGATCATCGTCGACACCTACGGCGGCATGGCGCGACATGGTGGTGGCGCCTTCTCCGGCAAGGACCCGTCCAAGGTCGACCGCAGCGCCGCCTACGCCGGCCGCTACGTGGCCAAGAACGTGGTAGCGGCGGGACTGGCCGAGCGTTGCGAGATCCAGGTGTCCTACGCCATCGGTGTCGCCGAGCCGACCTCGGTGTCGATCAACACCTTCGGCACCGGTCGTATCGATGACGAACGTATCGTCGAGCTGGTGCGCGATCACTTCGACCTGCGCCCCAATGCCATTACTCGCATGCTGGATCTGCTGCATCCCATGTATCAGCTGACCGCAGCCTACGGTCACTTTGGCCGTGAGCCCTTCGAGACCAGCTATAGCTGGACCGATACCGAAGGCGAGATCCACACCGAGACTTTTACCGCCTTCCCGTGGGAGAAGGTCGACCGGGCCGACGCTCTGCGCGCCGCCGCCGGTATCTGAGCCCTCATCCGACAGTATCGGCACGGTGTCCGCGCCTGCCGACATGACAAGGCCCGCCTGGTTCGCCAGGCGGGCCTTGTCGCATTGTGGCGGCGGGGGGGCCGCGAATGTGCGAAGAGACGTTGGCAGAGCGGTCGCAAGTCTTCTGGTGACCTGGTGGTAATTGTGCGTCTTTGCCTACCTCTTTGTCGCCGGGTTATGCGTCAAACGGCGACATCATCTCATTCCTTTTCATATCCGCGCATGCGGGCGGAGAAGCCTTTGGCTCACGGCTAATATTAGATGGAGACAGGATGCAGATGCCGCTTAGTCGGCAGCGCGGTATCGCATCAGCGCGTCATCATCTGTCAGGCAGCCAGTGATGGTCGTTGGTTCTCGGTAGTCAAAGGTTCGATGTGTCGTTGTCCATCGCCAGATCGTTGTCGAGAAACCACTGTCGAGAAACCGCTGTTCGAGAAACCATCGGCGGCCAAGTGGCCTGCACGGGAAAGTGACGCCCACGTCGCCGGAAAAACGGTTAGAAAGCGGTTGGAAGGCGGCCAGAACGTGAGAATGATTAGCGATAAAAAACGCCGGCGAGCCGCCTGAAAGATGTCAGGAAAGAGGCGCTTTCGGCGACAGGCATATATGGCCTGTGTGAGTTGGACGTCGGTATATATCCATGTCCTTGGCATTAGGGGCGCTGGACAGAAGGCGGTTCGTGGAAGCACATGTCTTGGCCACGATTGAAGTGTGGCCGGCACGATGGTGTGGTCGGCACGATGGAAAGAGGCCATAGCGCCCGTGACAGGAATACTGGCTGGTGCCCCGGGCGGCACGAAGAAGAGCCGATGTGCGGGTGAGACAGGATCAGGGACATGAGCGCTGCGCCAAGACGGTAGCAACGACAGGGGGATCAGAAGATGGGCGAAGCAAGGCACCACTATCACTTCTATCAGCGCCATCATCAGGGGCACTTTCAGCGTCTTCACGCGGACCCGACCTGCTCGCGAACCAGGCTGGCGTCACAGCAGGAACTCTGGCGCAAGGAGTCGCCGTCGCGCAAGGGGGCTGGCGATGACGGGACCACTGAGGCTGGAGGGCGATACTCCCATGACGTGGTATCGCCGGAAGGTGACGATGATTATCTCCAGTATCGTGAGCTATTCATGACCAAGCTGGCGCTGGAGGCTACCGCCGCACTGGCAACGTTTCTGGTGACTGCCGCCGCCATCATGATGATTCTGCTTCAGCACCAGGGACTCTTGACCGCCGTCATCGTCATTGCACTGAGCGTGCCCGCCTTTGTGCTGTCGACGCAGCGCCTTTCGAGCCTGGGGCATGATGCAACGATGTTCGAGAGCGAACCCTTGGGAGATATTCGATTATGAGCATCGGTCAACAGGTGCTGCTCGGCGTCGCCATCACCTCGCCGTTGCTGGTGCTGACATGGTGGTCGGTACGACGTACCGATCGCCATCTGAGAAAGCGTCGCCAGTAGCACCTCAGCATACGGGCTCTCCGTACAGCCGCGCCGTTCAGGTATGCCGTCTGATCACGCCGTTCGAACGTGCCGATCGGTCGAGGCGTTCGGCCGTCATGTCAGGTCGTGGTCTGCGATGGTGACCTTCGGTCGTGACCAAGGAGGGCCAGATGGCCGGGCGTCTCGTCTCTTGTCAGAGTTTCGTATCTCGTCAGAAAAGCACCACCCTCTCGTCTCTCCATTCCTCAGCCAGCTGGCGATGCCTGCTGTTCGTGGTGTCGCTGGTCCTGCCGTCGTGGGCCAACGCCAGCTGTCCTGACTGGACGGCGAGCACGGCGTCCAGTCGCATCACCGAGTTGACCAGCCACCTGCGGCAGTGGGAGCAGGCCTACCGAAAGGACGGCAGCTCGCCGGTCAGCGATGATGTGTTCGACCAGACCGAACGTCGGTGGCGCGAACTCCAGCGCTGTTTTCCCGAGCTCGAGGTGGCGGACTTCAAGGATAGGGCTTCCGCGCCGACAGCGGATAGTGCCATCCCCTGGCAGCGCCATCCTGTGGCGCATACTGGGCTGCGCAAGGCGCAGGACGCTGCCGAGGTGCAGCGTTGGCTGGTGACTGAAGGTCCAGGCTCGCCGCCTGCGGCACCGGCCGACCGCGCTACCGATGTCTGGATTCAGCCCAAGGTAGATGGCGTGGCGGTCAGCCTTGTCTATCACGAAGGCCGCCTGGCGGGCGTGTACAGTCGTGGGGACGGGCGGACCGGCCAGGACTGGACACGCCATGCCGCGGTCATCCCGTCGATTCCCCAGCGCCTGGCAGGTGATTGGCAGTCGCTTGCCGACGGCGATGGTCTGGTGTTTCAGGGTGAGCTGTATGAGCGCCTTGAAGATCATGTCCAGCAGCGGGATGGCGGGGCAGGGGCACGCTCCCATGTGGCCGGCTGGCTTGCCCGCGATGAGTTGTCCCCTGCGCTGGGCCAGCGTATCGGTCTGTTCGTCTGGTCCTGGCCGATGGGGCCGCGGGCGCTCGAGGAGCGACTGTCAGGGCTCGAGCGCCTGGGCCTGGGTCAAATATCGCGATACACCCACCCTGTTGAATCCCAGGAGGACGCCGCCGCCTGGCGCGAGCGCTGGTATCGCTCGCCGCTGCCCTTCGCCACCGATGGCGTGGTACTACGGCGTGGGCGCAGGCCCGACGGTGTGACCTGGCAGGCCGAGCCGCCGCACTGGGCACTGGCCTGGAAGTATCCACCGCGAGAGGCCCTGGCGGAGGTAGCCGACATAGCGTTCCGCATTGGTCGTAGCGGTCGCATCACCCCGGTGGCCCGGCTTGTGCCGGTGGAGGTGGATGGACGCAGGCTGAGCCAGGTCAGCCTGGGGAGCCTGTCACGCTGGCGTGAGTGGGATCTGCGGCCCGGCGATCAGGTGATCATCGAGTTGGCCGGGCTGATCATCCCTCAGCTTAAGGGGGTGGCCTGGCGCGCAGCCGAGAGGCTTGACCTCGAGGTTCCCGCGGAATCGGACTTTCACCTGCTGAGTTGCTGGCACCCGACCCCGGGCTGCCGGCAGCAGTTTCTGGCTCGCCTGGCCTGGCTCAGTGATTCATCGGCGCTGGATCTCGACGGCGTCGGGGAAGGCACCTGGAAGGCGCTGGTGGACGCTGGCCTGGTGGCGGGGTTGCTGGACTGGCGGGAACTGTCGCCAGAGCGACTGGCCCAGGCAAGCGGCATCGGCAAGGTCACCGCAGAGCGTCTTGGTGTTGCCTTCTCCGAGACCAGCCATCGCGGCTTCCCGCGGTGGCTAAGCGCCCTGGGAGCGCCCTCGGCCGGGGGTATCTCCGAGCACGACTCCTGGCGCACGCTGTCTGCGTTGGACGCAGCCGGCTGGCGCCACCGCCCCGGCGTCGGTGATGTCGGCGCCAGGCGCTGGCGCGCGTTTCTATCGCATCCCGAGGTCGACGCCCTGGCGCGGCAACTGGCCGACGCCGGTATTGCTGGCTTCGTCGGGGCCTTCGACGATGACGCGACACGTTCGATTGCCACGCCGGGCTCAGCTAGCCCTTCGCATGGCCATTCGCATAGCCCTTCGCATAGCCCTTCGAACCGCTCTCCAGCTAGTCTCTCACACCGCGCACCAGCTTCCCCCTCAGCGACTCGACTGAAAAGTGATGCTGGCGCCCGGCTAGAGATCGGCGCAGCGCCCTGGTTGGCGAGTCCGCCATGGTGACTCCTATAGTGAAGGCTGGATAACCAGCAGGAGGCGAGCATGACTCCGACCGAGGCTTCGCAAAGGGCGCAGTGGGCTCAGCGTCAGGGTGACTACCGGGTCGCCGATATCGGCCTGGCCGACTGGGGGCGCCGCGAGATTCGCATCGCCGAAAGCGAGATGCCGGCCTTGATGTCCCTCAGGGCCCGGTACCGTGAGGTCCAGCCGCTGAAGGGCGCACGTATCGCTGGCTGTATCCATATGACGATTCAGACCGCGGTGCTGATCGAGACCCTGGTCGACCTTGGTGCGAGCGTACGCTGGTCGTCCTGCAATATCTTTTCCACCCAGGACCACGCCGCCGCGGCCATCGCCGCAGCAGGCATCCCGGTATTTGCCTGGAAGGGCGAGAGCGAGGACGAGTTCTGGTGGTGTATCGAGCAGACGGTGGATGGCGCCGACGGCTGGACCCCCAATCTGGTGCTGGATGATGGCGGAGACCTGACGCTGCTGTTGCACGAGCGACATCCGGACAAGCTTGACGCCATCCACGGCATCAGTGAAGAGACCACCACCGGTGTCCATCGACTGCTCGAGATGCTCAGGGCAGGCACCTTGAAAGTGCCGGCCATCAACGTCAACGACGCCGTCACCAAGTCGAAGAATGACAACAAGTATGGCTGCCGTCACAGTTTGAATGACGCCATCAAGCGTGGGCTCGATCACCTGCTGGCGGGCAAGCAGGCATTGGTGATGGGCTATGGGGACGTGGGCAAGGGGTCGGCGGCCTCGCTGCGCCAGGAAGGCATGATCGTGCGGGTCGCCGAGATCGACCCGATCTGTGCCATGCAGGCCTGCATGGATGGCTTCGAGGTGGTTTCTCCCTATCGCGGCGGTGTCAATCGTGGCGTCGACAGTCTCGATCTCGAACTGCTCGGCAAGACCGACCTGGTGGTGACCTGCACCGGCAATATCGGCGCCTGTGACGCCGCCATGCTGGGCGCTCTCAAGAATGGCGCGGTGGTCTGCAATATCGGCCACTTCGACAGCGAGATCGATACCGCCTACATGCGCAAGCAATGGCTCTGGGAGGAGGTCAAGCCCCAGGTGCACAAGATCTACCGTGACGCCGGGCCGGGGCAGACGTACGATCCCGACAGCCGCAATGTGATCTACCTGCTGGCCGAGGGGCGTCTGGTCAACCTGGGCAACGCCACCGGCCACCCCTCGCGGGTGATGGATGGCTCCTTCGCCAATCAGGTGCTGGCGCAGATGCACCTGTACGCCCGGCGTTTTGCCGAGCTGGGCGCCGACGAACGCGACGGCATGATTGATGTCACGGTGCTGCCACGCCATCTCGACGAAGAGGTGGCGCGCTACATGGTGGAGGGCTTTGGCGGCGTGATCACTCAGCTGACCGAGGCCCAGTCGGAGTACGTCGGAGTGCCGGTGGAGGGGCCATACAAGCCCGATCACTATCGTTACTGAGGCTTGCCGGATAGGGGGCTGTGCGCCCCGCCAGCCTTGATCGGGGCAGGGAATCAGGGCTGGGTAGTCAGCCTGGGGCGAGCCTGGGGAATAGCGGGGCAGGGGGCGGCACCGGTCATCGTTTCGTCATGGCCGCGCCATGGCAGTGTCACCGGGACAGGACAGGCTGGGTGGGCGTCACAGGAGACTGCCCATGGCCACATCACTGACCGCTCGTACCCTGTTCATTTCCGATCTTCACCTCGGCACCCGGGATTGCCAGGCCGCCTTGCTGTCGCGGCTGCTGCGCCGCGTGCGCCCGGAGCGCCTGTATCTGGTAGGGGATGTGATCGACCTTATCGCCATGCACCGTCGGGCGTCACTGCCGGCGGAGCAGCAGCGTCTGGTGGGGCGACTGTTGCGCCTGGCCAAGGGCGGATGCGAGATCATCTACATCCCCGGCAACCACGACGCGGCCTTGCGTCAGCTGTGTGGCATCCGTATGCACCGGGTGCGCATCGAGCGCCGGGCGATCCACGAGACCGCCGATGGTCGCCGTCTGCTGGTCAGTCACGGCGACGAGTTCGATACCCATGTGCGCCTGGCCCCCTGGCTGATGGCGCTGGGTGATGGCATGCATCAGTTTGTGCTGTCGCTCAATCGCTGGTGCAACAAGGCGCGCAGCCTGCTGGGCCTGCCTTACTGGTCGCTGGCGGCGGCGGTCAAGGGGCGCATCGGCGCGGCCCAGCGCTATGTCGAACAGTTCGAGCAGGCGGCCATCCACCAGGCGGCCCGGGAAGGACTCGATGGCTACGTCGGCGGGCATATCCACAAGGCCGGATTTCGTGCCCAAGATGGCGTGCTCTACTGCAACGACGGTGACTGGGTGGAGCATTGCACGGCGCTGATCGAGCGCCCCGACGGCAGCCTGGCGCTGATCGACTGGGAAGGGCAGGTGATCGAGGCCGAGCCTTCGATGCCCCGCGCCTGCCCCGAGGGCGTCCTGGCGGGGGCCTGAGGAGCGCTTTTGAGCCTTCCTTCACCACTTCGATTTGTCTAACGGGCGGGGCGCTGGCCTTCGCCAGCGTTCTGCTGGCCACCCGCAATTTCTTCTTCAGCCGCGGGTCATTGACCGTGCCTGCCATGTGGCGTCGTCTGCGGCGTAAAAATAAGTTGTTGAACTCATGCTGCCAGCGGCCATGCTGCAAGACGAGCGCGACGCGCGCACACGTCGGCGTATGTATCGGTAAGCGCCGGCGGTTTTTCGTCTGGTAACCAGGAGGTTGGCATGGCAAGCGTACATATCGTGGGTCCCGCGTTCTCGAACTTCGTGCGCAGCGTGATGCTGGTGTGTCACGAGAAGGGCATCGAGCACAGTGTCGGGATGGAGGTCGAAGGACGTCGTGTCGAGCTGCATTCACCGGAGTTCAAGGCGCTCAATCCCTTCGACAAGATTCCCGTGCTGATTCACGGCGAACGACGCCTGTACGAGAGCGTTGCCATCTGCCGCTACCTGGAGGGCGCCTTCGATGGGCCAGACCTGCTAACCAGGGATGACTGGACGCGGGCCCAGGTGGACCAGTGGTGTGCTGCGCTGGCCACCCAGGTCGACCAGGCCATCGTGCGGCGCTACCTGCTGGAACTGGTCTTTCCCAAGGGGCCCAATGGCGAGGTGAGGGAAGACCGGGTTCGCGAGGCGGCCCCGGAGGTGGCACGGATACTGGCCATCCTGGAGCACCAGTTGGCGGGGAGAGACTTTCTCGTCGGTGATGGCTTCACCCTGGCCGATGCCCTGGCGGCGCCGATGCTCGACTATCTGGAGGCCACGCCGCCCGCCGCCTCGCTGATGGAGGCGGCGCCAAATGTTCGAGCCTACGTGGAGCGTCTGAGATCGCGGCCTTCCGGCAAGGCGGTATTGGTAGCGCCCGTGTTTCCCCGCTAGTTACTCTCGGCGTTAGCGACTTTCGCCTTTCAGCTTTACTGCACCAGTCCAAGCATCCCGCTCAGGTACAGCGGGATCACCAGCGGCGCGGCCAGTGTAGTGATCAACACCGCCAGGGCGCCCTTTTCGGGCGCGATGCCGAGCTCCATGGCCACCACCACTACGTTGGCGGCCATGGGCACCACCCCGATCAACAGCAGCGCCAGCGCCATGTCCTGTGACAGCCCGGTGGTGGCCTTGAGCAACAGGACGGCGCCCAGCATCAGCAGTGGCCACAGCGCATAACGCACCGCCACGCAGGCGCCGATAAAGCGCCCATCCAGCGAGCGCACAGAAACTCGGCCCAGGGTCATGCCGATGATCATCATGCCGAGCAGGGTGTAGGTTGCCGGAAACACCGACATGGCATCGGTCACCGCCGCTGGCACCGTCATGCCGACCCCTTCCACCAAAAGCGCCGCCAGGAAGGCGTAGATCAGCGGCAGCCTGGCGATCTTGAGCAGGCTGTCGCGCACCGTAAAGCGGCCGCGGGCGCTCAGATAGAAGCCGACGGTGAACTCGTAAAGGGTGACGCCGAGTGCGCAGAACAGGTACAGGGTGACGCCGGAGGGGGGCAGCAACACCAGCGCCACCGGCAGACCAAAGTAGCCGGTGTTGCCGGTGCCGGCAGAAAACGCCAGCACCGAGCCTTCCTCATCCCCCAGCCAGCGCTTGCCCAGCCGATTGATGAGCACGGCCACCAGGCTTGCGATCACGAACAGGGCGGCGGTCAGGGCGAGGTAGACCGGCGTCGGACCGCCCAGTACCAGCGCGCGGAAGAAGGTCAGCGGAGCGATCAGGTAGATCAGCATGGTGGCGATGGGACGAGGGTCGACCTTGAGCCGCCTGGCGGACAGGACGCCGAGGGCGACAAAGGCGAGCAGGGTCCACAGGGGGCCCATCAGCGAGGTCGGGTCGACGGCCATGTTCATCATCCTTGGGTGCCAGGCCCCGTATCATGCCGTCTGGGCGCGCCGGTGTCAGCCCGGGCCGGCTGCCGAGGTCATTTTTTAGAACACATGGTTATGAGTCTCACTTTTCTTATATGAAGAGAATTGAAGTTTACCCGCGAAACTTTCATTGGTCGGGGTGAGGCCGAGTCGTCACAATGGCACCCATCACCTTTACGGCCGCCGATTTGCGGTAGCCTGACACGCTTCACGAGGACCCCGAGATGAGCGCACAAGAGCACCCGCTGGGCATCAGCTTCGAATTCTTCCCCCCGAATACCGACGCCGGGCGGGAGAAGCTGATGCGCAACCGGGACCTCTTGGCCGAGCGCAACCCGCGGTTCTTTTCCGTCACCTACGGTGCCGGCGGTTCCACCCAGAATCGCACCATTACCACCGTCAATGCGGTGCGCGAGTGCGGCATCACCACCGCGCCGCACCTGTCCTGCGTCGGCAGCGAGAAGGCCCAGCTGCGCGAGCTGCTGACCGACTACAAGGCCCAGGGCATCAATAGCCTGGTGGCCCTGCGCGGTGACCTGCCTTCCGGCATGGGCGGCATCGGCGAGCTGCGCTACGCCAACGAGCTGGTGGAGTTCATCCGCGAGGAGACCGGTGATCACTTCGAGATCGCGGTGGCGGCCTACCCGGAGTCTCACCCCCAGGCGGCGAGCTTCGAGTCGGATCTGCAGAACTTTGCCCGCAAGATGAATGCCGGTGCCAATCTGGCGATCACCCAGTACTTCTTCACCGCCGACGCCTACTTCCACTTCGTCGAGCGGGCCCGACAGCTTGGCGTGGAAGCACCGATCATCCCCGGCATCATGCCAATCACCAACTACTCCAAGCTGGCGCGCTTCTCCGACGCCTGCGGTGCCGAGATCCCGCGCTGGATTCGCAAGCAGCTCGAGGCGTACGGTGATGACAGCGCCGCTATCGCCGACTTCGGCGAAGAGGTGATCTCGCGTCTGGCCCAGCGCCTGCTCGACGGCGGCGCCCCGGGGCTGCACTTCTACACCCTCAACCAGGCCGAGCCGACGCTGAAGATCGTCGACAACATCACCGGCCGCTCATGACACCAACAACAACGCTGGACGGGTCGCGCTAGCCAGTCGCGACCACAACAACAAGAACGTCGGGCCCCCCCCCTGCGGGGCCGGCGCCGTTCTTGGGGGGGGGAGAGGAACGAAGAAGCCTGGCCGTTCCCCCCTCTCCCCCCCCCCACCCCTGGCCGTTGGGCGCAGGCTAACGGCGGGCGGCCGTCGTCATGAGGGGAGTCCCAGGCACGAAAAAGCCCCGCCATGGGGCGGGGCCAGAGGGCGGGGCCAGAGGGCGGGGCTCAAGGTGCGGGGTTAAAGGGGGGCGGGGTTCAGCCTGCGGTGGCGCTGCGGGTGCCGCCGCCGCTGGCGCGCTGCATCACGAACAGGCCGATGGCGATGGCCAGCCCTGCCAGGTCGGTGACGATGCCACCGTAGATCAGGCACAGGGCGCCGATCAGCATCACCAGCCGCTGCCAGGCCTTCACCGGTCCGAAGAACCAGGCCTGGACGGTGGCCGCCAGCAGCACGATGCCGATGGTGGCGGTGGTGCCGACCCGCAGGATCTGGGGCCAGTCGCCTTCCATCAGCATGGCCGGGCTGTAGAAGAACATGAACGGCACGATGAAGGCTGCCAGACCGATCTTGAACGAGGCCACCGAGGTGCCCATGGCGTTGTCGCCGGAGATACCCGCCGCCGCGTAGGAGGCCAGCGCCACCGGCGGGGTGATCGCCGAGACCACCGCGAAGTAGAACACGAAGAAGTGCGCCACCAGCGGCTGGATGCCGATGTCGATCAGGCCTGGGGCGACCACCGAGGCGGCCACCGCGTAGGCGGCGGTGGTGGGCATGCCCATGCCCAAGAGGATCGAGATGCACATGGCGAAGAACAGCGCCAGCAGCTGGCTGACACCGGCCAGGCCCAGCAGCAGCGACGAGAAGCGCGCGCCGACGCCAGTCAGGGCGATGACGCCGACGATCAGGCCGGCGCAGGCACATACCGCGATGATCTGGATCGACATGGTGCCGGCCAGGCTGAGGGCCCGCAGGATGGAACGAATGCCCATCTTGTGGGGTGACAGCCAGCTCACCACCGCGGCGGAGGCGGTCGCCAGCGTGCCGGCGCGGATCACCGAGTAGCCCATGAACAGCGCTGTAATCAGGATGATGATCGGGGCGAACAGGTAGACCTGCTTGATCAGCTTGGAGAACTGCGGAATCTCTTCCTTGCGCATGCCGCGCATGCCCTTGCGGGCCGCCTCGAAGTCGACCATGAAGTAGACCGAGGCGAAGTACAGGATCGCCGGGATCAGCGCGGCCACCGCGATCTCGGTATAAGGAATACCGGTGATCTCGGCCATGATGAAGGCGCCGGCACCCATGATCGGCGGCATGATCTGGCCACCGGTGGAGGCGGCCGCCTCGATGGCGCCTGCGCTTCTGGCCGGATAGCCGACCTTCTTCATCAGCGGGATGGTGAGCGAGCCGGTGGACACCACGTTACCGGCGCTGGTGCCGTTGATCATGCCCATCAGGCCGGAGGCGAAGATCGAGACCTTGGCGGGGCCGCCACGGGCGCGACCGGCGCCGGCGAAGGCGAAGTTGACGAAGTAGTCACCGACCTTGGAGGCCTGCAGGAAGGCCGCGAAGATGATGAACAGGATGATATAGGTGGAGGACACCGCCGTGGTCGGGCCGAGGATGCCGGCGTCGGTGTAGACCTGGCTGAAGAAGCGCCCCAGCGACAGTCCCGGATAGCCGAGGAAGCCCGGCAGCCAGGGGCCCATGAAGACGTAGGCCAGGAAGATGGCGGAGATCACCACCAGCGCCAGACCGGCGACGCGGCGGGTCAGCTCGAGGATCAGCAGCGAGCCGGAGATGGCGGCCCAGCTGATGCCCATGGGCGCGAAGGAGGTGCCGGTGGAGGCGCGCAGCGGACTGTTGAAGACCACCAGCAGGTAGCCGGCCACGGCGGCGGCGCAGACCATCAACACGACGTCGGCCAACAGCAACTGGTGGCGGGCCTGACGGGGAAACCAGGAAAGCGCAATGGCACCGACGGTGGCCAGGATCAGCGGCGCGCCGTAGTGCCAGTTTTCGATGGCCGGCTCGATGCGCATGGCGCCGCCGGCCATGGTCTGCTGCATCAGCACCACCTGGATCAGGGCGTAGCCTGCGGGCAGCAGCAACGCCAGGGCGATCACGCTGGCCCAGCGCGGCGCACCGTCCTGGCCGTCCTCGACGAAGCGCGAGCCGGTGTAGAGGCCGAAGCCGAGGATCAGCGCGCCGGCGATATGGATGATGCGAAACGACCAGGTCTCGATGGGGTAGATATTGAGCGAGACCAGGTGAAAGACGGTGTAGGCCACGGCGAGTACGCCGAACAGCCACCACTTGCCGCCCTGGAAGACACGGCGATTGGGTTCGACGGCTTCGTCGTCGACGCCTGAGGCGACGATGGGTTCGACCGAAGCGTCGGTCGCATCCTCGTCGCGGGGAGAATCTGGGGTGTGGGTCATGGAGCGATACCTTGAGAAACGGACGACCGGCCGGGTGCCCGCCCGCGGACTGGCCACGGGCGGGTGATCCTGATTACTGCTTGATCATGGACGGATCGATCTCGTAGCCGTTTTCCTCGTACCAGCGCGCGGCGCCGGGGTGGAACGGCAGCACGGTGTTGTACTGAATGTTCTCGGGAATGGTGGTCGCGGCACTGCGGTGCACGTCGAGCATCTTGTCGTTGTTTTCCATGGTCAGCTTGGTGACCTCGTAGACGAAGTCCTCGGGCAGATCGCAGCCGGCGATGGCGAAGTTCCACATGGACACCGCACGGGCGTCTTCCTCGAGGGTGGTGTAGGTGCTGGCCGGGATCTGGAAGGCCGAGACCGGGAACTTGTCGAGGACCTGCTGCTGCTCTTCCTCGGTGAATTCAACGATGTTGACGTCGGTCTGCACCTCGAGCTGGCTGACCGCGGGGATCGGAATGCCGGCGGCGAAGGCGATCACGTCGAGCAGGCCGTCCTGCAGCTGCCCGCCCAGGTCGGACCAGCCACCGTTGCGGCGATCGAAGTTGACGCCCAGCTCTTCGAGGATGGCCGGGAAGTAGGTGTCGGAGGTGGAGGCTGCCGGGCCGAAGCCGATACGAGCGCCGTCGGGAATCTCGGAGATCGAGGTGATGCCGCTGTCGGACAGGGCGGTGATGGAGAACGGCGTCTCGTACATCGGGAACATGGCGCAGACGTTGTCCATCTTCACGCCGGGGGCCAGCGGGCTCTTGCCGTTCACCGCGTCGGAGGCGGGACCCATGGTGGTCAGGCCGAAGGCCACGTCACCGCCGTGCACCAGCGCCAGGTTCTGGGTCGGGCCACCGGTGACTTCGCCGCCGCCGGACAGACCGAGCTGGTCGGCGACCAGGTTGGCCCAGCCGGAGCCGTAGACGAAGTAGGTGCCGCCCTGGCTCGCGGTGCCCACGGTGAAGCTTTCAGGCCAGTCTTCACGGTCTGCCTGGGCGGCAGCGGACACCAGCAGGGTGCCGGCGAAGGTGGTGGCGAGGACGCCGGTGAGGAGCCGGGTAGAGGTGCTCATGCAATGTCTCCCAATGCGATGGACGTTGTGGTTATCGTGCTGCGGTCTCAAGCCTAGACGCCAAGACCGAGCCTGACCGGACGTCGGTCAACGCAAGAGGTATCGCAAGGGATGTGCCCGACCCAAGGATTTATCTGTAAATCAGTTGGTTATTAAAGAGGCTTTAGACATTGGTCGAAAATGTCGACAAGGCCTTTGTCCGAAGTTTCGCACGTTTGCCGAATTAGAGTGTGCGGATATCCGCACACCCTTGAGCGTAAAAGCGTCGCGTGCTGAATCAGTGGCGTTTGCCGGGGTCGAGAATGCGAACCGGCTGGATCTCTTCAGTGGCGGGGGCTTCGGACTCCCGGTTGACCCGTGTGGCGAGCTCTTCGACCACGTCGTCCTCGATCGGCAGCTGTTCGAAGAAGTCGCAGCTGACGCACTCACGGTAGCGCACGCCATTCTGCTCCCAGGCGCGGATACGGTCCATGGCGGCGCAGCGGGGGCAGACGACGCCGGCGATAAAGCGTTTCTTGACGGTCATGTCGGTCTCCACAAATGGCAACGCCCCCGCTGTCGGCGGGGGCGTCGACGAGACGGATGGTCAGGCGGCGCGGATGCCGCTGTGGCGCAGCAGCGGTTCGATGCTCGGCTCGCGGCCGCGGAAGGCCTTGAACAGTTCGGCGGCATCCCTGGCACCGCCCTGCTCGAGGATCTCGCGGCGGAAGCGAGCGCCGGTCTCGGCGTCGAAGGTGCCGGCCTCCTCGAAGGCGCTCCAGGCGTCGGCGGACAGCACCTCGGCCCACTTGTAGCTGTAGTAGCCCGCCGCATAGCCACCGGCGAAGATGTGGCCGAAGCTGTTCTGGAAGCGGTTGAATTCGACCCGCGGTACCACCGAGACCTTGGCGCGGACATCGTCCAGCAGCGCCTGGATGTCGGCGGCAGACGGCGCTGCTGGCTCCAGATGCAGGCGGAAGTCGAACAGCGACAGCTCGACCTGGCGCAGCATGCCCATGGCGGACTGGAAGTTCTTGGCCGCGGTGAGCTTGTCGAACAGCTCGTCGGGCAGCGGCTCGCCGGTGTCGACGTGGCCGGAGATCAGATCCAGCCCTTCACGCTCCCAGCAGAAGTTCTCCATGAACTGGCTCGGCAGCTCCACCGCGTCCCAGGCCACCCCGTTGATGCCCGAGACGTCGGCCACCTCCTGGCGGGTGAGCATATGGTGCAGGCCGTGGCCGAACTCGTGGAACAGGGTGGTGACCTCGTCGTGGGTCAACAGCGCCGGCTTGTCGCCCACCGGGCGGGTGAAGTTGCAGGTCAGGTAGGCCACCGGCAGCTGCAGCTCGACGCCATGACGACGACGCACCCGGCACTCGTCCATCCAGGCGCCGCCGCGCTTGCCTTCCCGGGCGTACAGGTCGAGATAGAAGCCGGCGATGGGCTGCCCGTTCTCGAGCACCCGGTAGAAGCTGACGTCCTCGTGGTAGCTGGGGGCGTCGGGATCCTGCTCGACCTGCACGCCGTAGAGGCGCTCGACCACGCTGAACAGCCCGGCGACCGCCTTGGGCGCGGGGAAGTAGGGGCGTAGCTGCTCCTGGGAGATGGCGTAGCGGGCCTCGCGCAGTTTCTCGCTGGCGTAGCCCACATCCCAGGGGGCGAGTTCCTCGAGCCCCAGCTCGTCACGGGCAAAGGCCTCGAGCTCGCTGAATTCCTGTTGGCCCTGGGGCAGGGCCCGTCTGGCCAGGTCGTCGAGGAAGCCGATGACCTCGCTGGGGCTGTCGGCCATCTTGGTCGCCAGCGAGTAGTCGGCGTAGCTGGAGAAGCCCAGCAGCTCGGCCATCTCGCGGCGCAGCGCCAGGGTCTCTTCCATGATCGGGGCGTTGTCGTACTCGCCTGCGTTGGGGCCTTTCTCGGAGGCCCGGGTGACGAAGGCGGTGTAGACCTCACGGCGCAGCTCGCGGTCTTCGGCGTAGCTCAGCACCGGGAAGAAGCTGGGGAAGTCCAGGGTGATGCGATAGCCCTTGTTGCCCTTGGCCTCGGCGTTGGCCGCCAGGGTGTCCAGGGCGCTCTGGGGCAGGCCGGCCAGACGGTGGTCGTCGTCGAGTTCCAGCGCCCAGGCCTGGGTCGCGTCCAGCAGCTGGTTGGAGAAGGTGCTCGACAGACTCGACAGGCGCGTGCGGATTTCCGCCGAGCGCTGTTTCTTGTCTGCCGGCAGGTCGACGCCGGCCAGGCGGAAGTCGCGCAGGGCGTTGTCCACCGAACGCTGGCGAGCCTCGTCGAGCTCGGCAAAGGCCGGGCTGTCCTTGAGCGCCTGCCAGGCGCGGAACAGGCCTTCGTGCTGGCCGATCCAGGTGCTGTAGGCGGAGAGCTTCTCGAGACAGCCGTCGTGGGCCTCGCGCAGCTCCGGTGTGCTCATGGTCGAGTTGAGGTGCGATACCGGCGACCAGGCCTGGGCCAGGCGATCGCTCATCTCTTCCAGCGGCGCCGCCAGGCTGTCCCAGCAGGGGGTGTCGCGCTCGGCTTCGGCCACCAGCTTCTCGACGCCTTCGCGCAGCTCCTCGAGCAGTGCTTCCACCGCAGGGGCGACGTGCTCCGGGCGAATTTCGCCGAAGGGCGGCAGGGTGTGGCGTTCTAGCAGCGGATTGCGGGACATGGGCACCTCTCGGGAATTCGACAATGGTTCAGTAAATGCGGGCGACTGCCGGCGGTTTCAATGTGCTAGTCTTGCGGCCTTCGTTTTTCTCGATCTGGACACCGAAAGACCATGAACCAAACGCTGGAACGCTGGAGTTCGCGCCGCGCCTTTATCCTGGCCGTGACCGGGGCCGCCGTCGGTCTTGGCAATATCTGGCGCTTCCCCTACATCACCGGGGAGAACGGGGGCGCCGCCTTCCTGCTGCTCTATGTAGGCTTCGTGGTGGTGCTGGGCCTGCCGGTGATGATGGCAGAGATCATGATCGGCCGGGCCGGTCGGCGCAGCCCGATGCAGTCGCTCGCTGAGCTTGCGCGTCAGCGCGGCACCTCGAGCCACTGGAAGTGGCTGGGGCTGTTCGGCGCCTTCACGGTGTTCTGTATCCTGTCGTTTTACTCGGTGGTGTCCGGCTGGTCCATCGACTTTATGGTCAAGGCCTTCAGTGGAGGCTTCGCTGGCCAGAGCGCGCCGCAAATCGGCGCAGGCTTCGACGCCTTCCTGGCTGACCCGCTGCGGATGACGCTCAACCATACGCTGTTTCTGGTGATGACCATGGTGGTGGTCGCCGCCGGCGTGGCCAAGGGCTTGGAGCGCCTCAATAACCTGCTGATGCCGGCGCTCTACCTGCTGCTGATCGTGCTGGCCGGCCACGCCGTGACCATGGACGGCTTCGGTCCGGCCATGGCCTGGCTGTTCACCCCGGATTTCTCGGCGCTGACGCCGATGGTGCTGGTGCACGCCATGGGACATGCCTTCTTCACCCTGGCGGTGGGGGCCTGCGCGCTGATGGCCTACGGCGCCTATATGCCCGACCACCAGAGCCTGCCTGGCGCCGCCGGCGCGGTGGCGGTGCTTGATGTGCTGGTGGCGCTGCTGGCCGGTATTGCGATCTTCTCGGTGGTGTTCACCCAGGGCATGGACCCGGGGGAGGGCCCGGGGCTGGTGTTCGTGACCCTGCCGGTGGCCTTCGCCGAGCTGCCTGGCGGGCCTTTCTGGCTGGGGCTTTTCTTCCTGCTGCTGCTGCTGGCGACCTGGACCTCGTCGATCAATCTTGCCGAGCCGATGGTCTCGACCCTGGTGGGCTGGGGGCTGTCGCGGCGCATGGCCGCCCTGGCGGTGGGCCTGTGCGTATGGTTGGTGGGACTGCTGTGCGTGCTGTCGTTCTCGAGTCTGAGCGACGTCCACCTGATCGGCGAGATGAACTTCTTCGGCGTGGTCAGCACCATTCCGCCGGAGATCTTCCTGCCGCTGGGCGGTCTGCTGATCGCCATCTTTGCCGCCTGGGTGATGCCTGAACAGGAAGCGCTGCGGGCTCTGGATGCGGGGCCCAATGGCTTTCGCGTGTGGCGCGCCGTGGTACGCTGGGTGTCGATTCCGCTGGTACTGGTGGTGCTGTTCAGCGGTCTGCTGTAGTGCCGCGACCGACCGGCGCACAACCTTCAGGAGAGACAGCGATGGCAGACAGGGTGGCAACGGAAGCGCACGATGGTACGCCGGGGTATCCGGTGATCCGTTCCTGGCAGGGCGTAAGCCCCAGGCTGGGCGCGCGGGTCTATATCGACCCCCAGTGCATGGTATTGGGTGACGTGGAGCTGGGCGACGACTGTTCGGTGTGGCCGATGGCGGTGATTCGCGGAGACATGCACCGGATTCGCATCGGCTCGCGCACCAGCGTGCAGGACGGCAGCGTGCTGCACATCACCCACGCCAGCGACTTCAATCAAGGCGGCTGGCCGCTGACCATCGGCGATGAAGTCACCATCGGCCACAAGGCGGTGCTGCATGGCTGCACCCTGGGCAATCGGATTCTGGTGGGCATGGGCGCCATCGTCATGGACGGGGCGGTGGTCGAGGACGAGGTGATCATCGCCGCCGGTGCGGTGGTGCCCCCCGGCAAGCGCCTGGAAAGCGGCCACGTCTACGCCGGCAACCCGGCCAAGGCGCTGCGCCCGCTGAAGGATGCAGAGCGCGCCTTCTTCCCCTACACCGCGGGCAACTACGTCAAGCTCAAGGATCAGTACCTGGCCTCGGCCGGATAGCCCCCGGACACAGTACCGTGTGAGTGACAGTGTTCAAATGGCCGCAACATTTTGGATGCAGCGTTCCGATCTAAAATGTTGCGTGTCATGCCGTTCCTACGCTCAAGAAATAGCTGCCGACCGAGTGCATGACAAAAATTGTCATCATTAGAAAAAAGCTAACCATCCTGTAAAGGAGGCTTTCTCGACAGCGACGAAATAATCCCAGCAGTGCAACGATAAAGCAGAGAATGGCGATTGTGCCAAATAAGTCGCTGTCAGCAAGAACGGCCAAATAGCCATCGACTCCAAAGTTTGTCACCGATCGAATTCCATAAAGTTCTGAATCCTGGATTCATAGAATAATTGCAGCACTTTGGACCACGAGGCAGAGGGCTCGTGCGCCAGTAAGTCGATGCGGAGGAGAAGCGAGGCGAATTCACCAGAGTGGAATGGCGTTTTGCCTACGCGGCGTCGCGAAGACTGGATCATGGGCACCGCTGCCGCTGCCGCTGCCGCTGCCGCTGCCGCTGCCGCTGCCGCTGCTCGTGAGGCTGAGGCTGTGAGTGCGGCAAGGTGCAAGATGCGAATTCCCCGCGTTTTACTCAACCGATTGTTTCTATTGAACTGCCGGGCGATAATCTGGTCATTTATCCAGTATATGCCTTTTCGAGGAGCCCGCCCGGCATGGCCAACTTCCGCACCCACCTCAGCGTGGCCGCCGCCGGCGGCGCGGTGCTGGCCCATGGCGGCTGGCAGGCGGGGCTGTGGTCGGCGCTCGACAGCCTGCCGATGCTGGCGCTGACGACCCTGGGCGGCATCCTCCCCGATATCGACTCCGACAGCTCCAAGGCGATCCGGCTGATCTTCAATCTGATGGCGGTGCCGGCGGTGGTGGCCGGCGCGGTGATGCTGCAGGAGCGGTTCTCCGACGGCACCTTGCTGCTGGTGTGCGGCGCCATCTATCTGGCGGTGCGCTATGTGGCCGGCGCGATCTTTGCCCGCTTCACCGTCCACCGGGGGCTTTGGCACTCGCTTCTGGCCGCGGCCATGTGCGGCCTGGCGACCGCGGCGCTCAGCCACCATCTGTTCGCACCACCGGACGCCATGGCCTGGGCCCACGGCGGCGCCCTGACCTTTGGCTTTGCCATCCATCTGTTGCTCGATGAGCTCTACAGCGTGGATCTGAACGGGGCGCGACTGAAACGTTCCTTCGGCACCGCCTTCAAACCGTTTGACTGGGGTGATCCCGGCAACTCTCTGGCGATGCTGTGCGTGACCCTGAGTCTGGCGCCCTGGCTGCCGTCCTGGGACGCGCTGCAGGGGCTGGTCGATCAGGGCGTGGCGCTGGTGTCGGGGCGCTGGCGATAGTCGTCGGGCTTGAGGGCGTGCTTCTTGAGCTTGTCGTAGAGGGTCTTGCGCGGGAGTCCCAGGTGCTCGCAGACCTCGTTGATACGGCCGTGGTGGCGGGCCAGCGACTGGCTGACCAGCTGTTTCTCGAACAGCTCCACCTGCTGGGGCAGCGGCAGCTCGCCACCGTCGCTGCCGACGCCTTCCATCAAGGCGTCGAGGCGGTAGTCGCAGGTGCTGCCGAGCAGCACGTAGCGCTCTGCCAGGTTGCGTAGTTCACGGGCGTTGCCGGGCCAGTCGTGGGCCAGCAGCGCGGTGACGCCGGCCGCGTCCAGCGGCGGCGCTTCCATGCCGCTGCGGCTGGCGGCCACCGCGGCGAAGTGGTGAAACAGCAGCGGGATGTCCTCGCGGCGCTCGCGCAGCGGTGGAATCATCAGGGTCACCACGTTGAGGCGGTAGTACAGGTCCTCGCGGAACTCGCCGGCCTCGGCGGCCGCCTTGAGGTCGATCTTGGTGGCGGCGATCACCCGAATGTCGAGTGTCACCGGGGTATTGCTGCCCAGGCGCTCGACCTGGCGCTCCTGCAGTACCCGCAGCAGCTTGACCTGCAGCGCCAGCGGCATGGACTCGATCTCGTCGAGGAAGACGGTGCCGCCGGCGGCATGCTCGAACTTGCCGATGCGCCGCTCCACCGCGCCGGTAAAGGCGCCTTTCTCGTGGCCGAACAGCTCGGATTCGATGGTGCTCTCGGGCACCGCGCCGCAGTTGATGGCGACGAAGGGCTTGCCGCCTCGGGCGCTGCGCTCGTGGATCGCGCGGGCCACCAGGTCCTTGCCGGCGCCGGTCTCGCCGAACAGCAGCACGTCGGCCTCGACCTGGCTGATGCGCTGGACCATCGACGACAGCCGCTTGATCGCCGGGGTGCGCCCTACCAGACGTGGGCCTGGCGCGGTCTGCTGGGCCTCGAGCTCGGCCTTGAGGAAGCGGTTTTCCAGGCTCAGTCGACGCTTCTCGACGCCTCGCCGCACGACCTCGCCCAGGCGTTCACCGGGAAACGGCTTCTCGAGAAAGTCCCAGGCGCCTTCCCGCATGGCCTCCACCGCTGTGGATACATCGCCATGACCGGTAATCAGTACCACCGGCAGGTCCGGGTCGCGCTGACGAATCTCTCTGAGCAGGCTCATGCCGTCCATGCCGGGCATGCGGATATCGCTGATCACCACCCCGCTGAAGTCCCGGTCCAGGGTGGCCAAGGCCTGTTCGGCGCTGGGAAAGGGCAGCGGTCGATAGCCTGCCAGTTCCAGCGTCTGGCCCAGGGTGACCCTCAGGTGCTCTTCATCGTCGATGATCATCACGGGGGCTTCGTCGGTCATGTGGCGTGGCTCTCATCGTGGGGCGGGAGGACGTGCTCGGCCTGGGGCAGCTCGATGGTAAAGCGTGCTCCGCCCAGAGGCGAGACACCGGCCTGCAGGCGGCCGCCGAGATCATCGATGATCCGTGCGGAGATGGACAGCCCGAGCCCCAGTCCGGCGCCGGGGGCCTTGGTGGTGTAGAAGGGCTCGAAGACCTGGCGGCGCTGGTCCTCGGGGACGCCGGGGCCGTTGTCGTCGACCCATAGCCTGACGCGGCCATCGGCGGCGGCCACGCCCAGTATCAGCTGTGGTGACGGCGTCTGTGCCATGGCCTGGAGCGCATTGCCGATCAGGTTGACCAGCACCTGCTCGAGTCTGACCAGGTCGGCCAGTACCCAGGGCGCTTCCTCCGGGGTGTCGAACACCACCTCGACCTGCTGCTCGCCGAGGCGTGCCTTGAACAGGCGCAGGGCGTAGTCGAGGCAGGCACGGGTCGACACCGGGCTTGGCGGCTCACCGCTCTTGCGCGAGAACTGGCGTAGCTGGGCGCTGATCTCGGCCATACGGCCGGTGAGTTCGATGATCTCGCCGAGGTTGGCGTCGACGGTGTCGTGGCGCTGTCGGGCGAGAAAGCCCCGGGCGTTCTCGGCGTAGGCGCGGATGGCCGCCAGTGGCTGATTGAGCTCGTGGTTGATGCCGGCGGCTAGCTGGCCGAGCACCGCCAGCTTGGCGGCCTGGGTCAGCTCGTCACGGGTCTGGCGCAGGGTCGCCTCGGTGCGCCGGCGCTCCTCGATCTCGTCGGATAGCCGGCGATTGGTGGCGAGCAGGTCGCGGGTCCGGCTGGCCACGTTGCGCTCGAGCTCGTCGCGGGCTTGCGCCAGGGTGGTGCGCTCACGCTCGGCAAAGGCTTCGCGCTCCCGGCGCAGCCGGTGGCGCTGCCAGCCGATGCCTCCGGCCAGTGCCAGCAGGCCGTATAGACCACCACCCATCAGCATCGCCTGCCACTGGGCCTCGATCACCGGGGCCATGGGCTTGAGGATATGCATCTGCCAGCCCAGGGTGGGAAAGTCCCGAGTGACGCCAAGGTAGTGCCCGGACGCCAACGGGCCGCTGTCGAAGCCCACCAGTCTGGCGTCGTTGGCGAGGTGATCGACGACCTCGAGGTCGCTCGGTTTCAGCGCTTCATCGGCGTAACGCCGGGAGTCGCGCAGCTCGGCCAGGCGCGGTGGCGCCAGCGGGGTGAGAGAGGTCAGGCGCAGCTCGGGTTGGCTGGCCATGAACACGATACCGTTCTGATCCACCACCAGCAGGCTGGTCCCCGGACTCTGCCAGCTCGCCTCCAGCGTATCGACGCGGACCTTGACCACCATCACCCCGGCCGGGGTGGCGTCGGGATTGACCTCGTCGAGCCAGACCGGTGCCGAGAAGTAGTAGCCGCGATCCATCGATACCACGCCGAGGCCGTGGAAGCGGCCGTAGTGCCCGGCGATGGCGTCCTGGTAGTAGGGGCGAAAACGATAGTTCTGGCCGATGAAGTTGTCGGGGCGGTGCCAGTTGCTGGCCGCCAGGGTGGTGCCCTCGGCGTCGAGCAGGTAGATGTCGGAGACGCCGGTGGTACTGCGGAAACGGTTGAGCAGTCGGTTGAGCGGCATCACGTCCTGGCCGTCCGGGGCGCTCAGGTATCGCTTGACGGTTTCCCGGGTGGCGAGCAGTTCCGGCAGGTATTCGTGGCGTGACAGGTAACCGGTCAGGCCAGTGGCGGAAAGCCTGAGTTCGGTATCGGCATCACGCTTGAGCGAGGCCAGCGCCTGTTCACGGGCCAGGGTGGCGCTCTGCCACAGCACCAGGGCGAGACCCAGCGCCAGCGCCAGCGCCAGGGTGCGGCGATTCAGCCAGCGTGACCAGCGTCGCATCGACTAGCGCGACCGGCGCGGCGGCATGACCTGGGCACGCCGCAGTGCCCGTTGCGAGCGGGTCTCGGCGCGCTCCATCTCGAGCAGACCCTCTTCGACGTAGACCAGGTGTTCGTGGGCCAGCGCCTGGGCGTCTTCGGCGCGCCCCTCGAGGATGGCGTCGAGCAGTGCCCGGTGCTGCTGCATCAGGCGGGGGCGTGCCTCCGGCTTCTCGAACAGATGGGCGAGATTGTCGACGATGCTGCGTTCCAGCAGGTGGAAGATGCCGCGAATGGTGTGCAGCAGAAGGACGTTGTGGGCGGACTCGGCGATCGCCAGGTGGAAGGCGGCGTCGGCCTTGGCCTCACCCTGGGGGTCCTCGCCGAGAAAGGACGTCTCGAGCTCTTCGAAGCGCTGAATCAACAGCGCCCTGTCGGTGGGTGTCGAGCGCAGCGCCGCATAGTAGGCTGACAGGCCTTCCATGGCGTCACGGAATTCGAGCAGGTCCAGGTGGAACTCGCCGTGGCGAGACAGCATCTCCAGCAGCGGGTCGCTGTAGCCGCTGTTGAGGGCCTCGGTGATATAGGTGCCACCGCCCTGGCGGCTGACCAGCAGGCCGCGGGCGGCCAGTTTCTGGATCGCTTCGCGCAACGACGGGCGCGAGACACCGAAGCGCTCGGCCAGTTCGCGTTCGGGGGGCAGGCGCTGGCCGGGGGTCAGGCTGCCTTCCAGAATCAGCGCCTCGAGGCGCTCGGTGATCACATCGGCCAGGCGAGGCTGGCGCACGGGCTGGTAGGCCATGGCGGTTTATCATCGACGTGGGAACGAGGCCGCCAGTGTAACGACAACCAATTGGTATTACCAATAGGAGGGATTGGTCTGTGGCCTGTGCCGATCCTCGTTCTCCCCTGATTATCAATCTGTTACGTTCAATATCAGCGAAGCATAGACCAAAGTATAGCGCAAAGTCCGGGCAAAAAACGGCGTCTGGTTTGACACTCTGGAAGAGCGAACCTACTGTGCCTAGATTCGGCGTTGTCAATTGGTTTTACCAATTTACTCCAACTCTATCCCTGGCGGTCGTTGGCAAGACCGATGATGCTCCGGGGGCCTCGGTTCCGGCGGTACAGACGAGGCGTGCAGCGGTAGCCTGCTCGCCTCTGTTGTGCCGCTATTGATACCGGGAACAACGACAACGTCCTGCCGTGCCTGACCCTGAGGACCCCGCGATGACCGCCGTCAAGCTTTATCCCCCTCGCCCCGACAAGGTCTACCTGTTCGGAACCTGTCTGATCGACATGCTCTATCCCGAGGCTGGCCTCGATGCCGTTCGGCTGCTCGAGCGGGAAGGGATCGAGGTGATCTTCCCCGACGACCAGACCTGCTGCGGCCAGCCTGCCTACACCTCGGGCTATCACACCGAGGCCAGGGCGGTGGCCAGGGCCCAGCTCGATCTGTTCCCCGAGCCCTGGCCGATCATCGTGCCGTCCGGCTCCTGCGGCGGCATGATGCGCACCCACTATCCCTCGCTGTTTGCCGGCACCCCCGAGGAGGCAAGGGCCAGGGAGGTCGCCGATCGGGTGTTCGAACTGACCGAATTCCTGGTGCACGTCTGCCACCTGACGCTTGAGGATCGAGGCGCGCCGGAGAAGGTCGCCATGCATACCTCGTGCAGCGCCCGTCGCGAAATGGGCCTCGCCGAGACCGGCCCCGCGCTGCTGGCCAAGCTCGGCCAGGTCGAGCTGGTGGAGCAGGAGCGGGCCAGCGAATGCTGTGGATTCGGCGGGACCTTTGCGGTGCGCCATCCGGAGGTGTCCGGTGCCATGGTCGAAGACAAGAGTCGTGCCATCGAAGCCGCCGGCGCCGAGCGTTTCGTGACCTCCGACTGTGGCTGTCTGATGAACATCGCCGGGCGTCTGGCCCACCGCGACAGCACGCTCGAAGGCGAGCACATCGCTTCCTATCTGTGGCGGAGGACCTCATGAGCCAGCCTGTTCAGACCTTTACCCCCCAGGCGTTCCATCGTCAGGCCCACGAGGCGCTGGAGAATCCGCAGATCCGTGCCAACTTCCGCAAGGCGATGGACGGCCTGATGGGCAAGCGGCGCAAGGCCTTCGACGACTGGGACCTGGAGACCCTGCGTGAGCTGGGGGCCAATATACGGCTACGTGCGCTGTCGAAGCTGCCCGACCTGCTGGAGCAGCTCGAGGCCAACTGCGAGGCCAATGGCATCCGCGTGCACTGGGCCGAGAATGGCGAGCAGGCCTGCGAGCTGATCACCGAGATCTGTCAGCGTCATGGCGCGTCCTCGGTGATCAAGGGCAAGTCCATGGTGTCCGAGGAAATGCACCTGAACGCCCACCTGGAGAAGGCTGGCATCGATGCCCTGGAGTCGGATCTGGGCGAGTACCTGGTGCAGCTCAACGAGCAGACGCCGTCTCATATCATCATGCCGGCGATTCACCTCAATACTGGCGAAATCTCCGACATCATGCACGAGCGCACCGGGACCGAGCGCACCACCGACGTGGACGCGATGACCGCAGCGGCCAGGGCCCAGCTGCGCGAGCGTTTCATGACGGCGGATGTCGGGGTGTCCGGGGTCAATTTCGCGGTGGCCGAGACCGGTACCCTGTGCCTGGTGGAGAACGAGGGCAACGGGCGCCTGACCACCACCGCGCCGCCGGTGCACATCGCCGTGACCGGCATCGAGAAGGTGGTCGAGCACCTGGCCGACGTGCCGCCGCTCTACGCCCTGCTGACGCGCTCTGCCACCGGCCAGCACGTGACCACCTACTTCAACATGATCAGCTCGCCACGCAAGGCCGACGAACACGACGGTCCCGAAGAGGTGCATCTGGTGCTGGTCGACAGCGGTCGCTCGCGGGTCTACCAGGACGATGAACTGCTCGACACCCTGCGCTGCATCCGTTGCGGCGCTTGCATGAACCACTGCCCGGTGTACACCCGGGTCGGCGGTCACACCTACGGCACCACCTACCCGGGGCCGATCGGCGCCATCCTGATGCCGCACCTCATGGGGCTTGAAGCGACCAAGGATCTACCGTCGGCGTCGAGCCTGTGCGGCGCCTGCGGTGAGGTGTGCCCGGTCAAGATCCCGATTCCGGACCTGCTGGTGCGTCTGCGGCGTGAGGCCGTGGGCGACGGCGTCGGCAATGTGCCCGGTGCCGGGGTCAAGCGCTCGCGCAAGGAGGTCGCCGCATGGAAGAGCTGGCAGTGGCTGGCTACCCATCCCGGAGCCTGGCGAGGCGCTACCCTGGTCGCCGGCAGCTTCCGTGCGCTGGCGCCGTCCCACCTGGGGCCCTGGACGCAGTACCGCAGCGCCCCGAAGCCGGCCAAGACGTCACTTCACACGCTGATCAAGCGTCATCGCAAGGAGAAGGGCGAATGAGTGCCAGAGACAACATTCTGGGTCGCCTGCGCGATCGCCAGGGCGGACCGCTGTCGGCCCCCGACAGCGACTTCGGCGTGGTCACCGGGCGCCAGTGGTCGCGCCACGAACGACTCGAGCGCTTCGAGCACTGGATCTCCTCGGTGCATGGCGAGGTGATTCACTGTGACTCTGCCGGCTGGACCGAGACCCTCGCCAGGGTGCTGGCGGACAAAGGCGTCAAGCGCCTGGCGCTGGGCCGGGAGCATCCGGTAGCGCAGCAGGCCCGTGAGGCCCTGGCGGATCATGAGGTCGAGCTGGTCGACGCCGACCGTGACATCGAGGGCTGGAAGCGTGAGCTGTTCGACGGCGTCGAGGCTGGCCTTACGTCCACCCGTGGCGCCATCGCCGAGACCGGCAGTCTGTGGCTGTGGCCGACCCCGGATGAACCGCGTCTGCTGAGCCTGGTGCCGCCTTTGCATATCGCCGTGCTCGATGCCGACAGCGTCGAAGACACCTTCTTCGATGTCGTCACCGGGCAAGGCTGGGCGAGCGCCATGCCGACCAATGCGCTGCTGATCTCGGGGCCGAGCAAGACCTCGGATATCGAGCAGACGCTGGCTTACGGCGTACACGGTCCAAGAGAACTGGTGGTCATCCTGCGCGACGCCTGATTCACCGTGCTCGCGTGCGACACCTGCGACATCGGAGTGGTTTGCGTCCTGACGCGCGTCATCCAAGTTGGCTATAGTGTGCGTTCCCGACGATGTTCTGTTGTCGGCGCAGGAAGCGAAATTCAACTGATGGAGGCAGGCATGTCCAAGCAGCAGTGTCCGGGGTCGAAACGCCCACTTTGCAAGGCCATTTCCCCTTTGCTGGTGATCAGCGGGGTGTCCATGGCGGTCTTGCTGAGCGGATGCCAGGACGACGGCGGTAGCCAGGGCGGGCGGTTTGTCGAGGCGCCGGATGTTGCGCTGGGCGAAGCGATTGAGGGCGAACTGACCTCGCAAAGCGGGATCAACCTCAAGGATGGCTCGCGCCACGACCGTCGCTGGGTCTGCGGCGAGGCCGAATCTGGTGTGCTGTACCAGCTCGATTCACCCTTTGCCGCCAGCCTCTCGGTGTATTCCGAAGACGGCAAGTGGCAGGGAGGTGCGAGCAGCACCCAGGAGGCGCCGGCATCGCTGTTGCTGTCTTCCGCCGAGGGGTGCTCGCTGGTGGTCGTCAGCAGCGACGACATGGCAGGCTTCGGCCCCTACTCGCTGAAGCCGACTGAGGCCCAGGCGTCCGAGACGCTGGGCGACGATCAGGACGTCGTCGGGGCGCTGGGAGGCGAGGCGGCGAGCTACAGCTTCTCGCTGGAGCAGGCTCGCCAGGTCTCTCTGGTGCTTGCCGGGGCGTCTGACGCATCGCTGGTGCTCAGTGGCAATGGTGTCGAGCATAAGGCCGCGCGCTGCGGTGATGACCAGCAGACCCTGAAGGCGTTCCTCGATCCTGGTGACTATGAGGTGCGTGTGACGCCTGGTCAGCCGGTCAAGGAACGCGTGGACGTGGAATGCCAGGATGACTTCGTCAGCGTCGGTGACGGCTATCGTCTGTCGATGCAGCAAGCCGATCTTTCCAGCGGCGAGCGTAATGCCGGACCGCTGCGCGCCGGTGACAGCATCACCGGTACCCTGGCCGACGCCTCCTCCAGCAACACCTACAGCCTCAAGATCGACGAGCCCACCAGCGTCAATCTGGCGCTCGCCTCCAGCGATTTCGACACCGTGCTGCGGGTACGCGGCGGCCAGACCAATATCGAGGTCGATGATTCGGGCAGCGGTACCGACTCTCATCTCGACAGCGTACTGATGCCGGGCGACTACCGGGTGGTGGTCAGCGGCTACGGGGGCGAGTCCGGCGGCTATTCGCTGGAGCTTTCGACCTCGCCCTTCGACGGCGAGTTGAAGAACGAAGGGGCCATCGAGCCAGGTGAGTCTGTGCAGGGCATGGCCGGCGGGTTTCAACCCAATGCCTACACACTGGACATCGAGCAGCCCTCCGAGGTGACGATTGCACTGTCGTCCTCTGCCTTCGACACCCAGCTCTATCTTGAGGGCAACGGTGTGTCGCTCAGCGACGATGACGGCGGCGGTGGTACCAATTCGCGGCTGAGCGAGGTGCTCGAGCCCGGTAGCTATCGCATCGAGGTGGCGAGCTACTCGGGTGTCGCTTCCGGCATGTTCCGGTTGGAGACCGACGTCACTGCCTTCGATGGCGAAATGCGCAACAGCGGTGAGCTGCAGCAGGGAGACACGGTGCGCGGCATGGTGGGGGCCAGCGGTGTCAATCAATACAGCTTCACCCTGGAAGACGCCGCAGAGGTGACCCTGGAGATGAACTCCAGCGCCTTCGACGCCATGCTTGGCCTGCGCGGCGAAGGAATCGACACCAGCGATGACGATGGTGGCTCGGGTACCAATTCGCGTATCAGCGCGATCCTCGAGGCTGGTACCTACAGTGTCGATGCGCGAAGCTTCAGTGGCTCCGGCACCTACTCGCTGAGCCTGTCGCAGACGCCCTTCAGCGGCGAACTGCGCTCCGAGGGTGAGATTCGCACCGGCGAGACCCTTTACGGTCAACTCGATGCCAGCGGCAGGCTCAACTACCAGCTGGTGGTCGAAGAGGCTGGCGTCATCAGCATCGAGACTCAGTCCGACGCCGTGGATACGCTGTTGGAGCTCGAGGGTGAGGGCGTGTTCTTCCAGGACGACGACGGTGGCAGTACCCAACTCGGGTCGCTGATCGAAACCCGTCTGGAGCCAGGTGTCTATGACGTTACCGTCAGCGGCTATGGCGGGGGCGGCGGCATCGTCCAGATCGACGTCAGGGGCTAACCCCTAGCGCCAAACGCCACTCTTCGGAGTGGCGTTTTAGTATCTGAACGGCTGCAATAGCGAATAATCAGACAGGGAGCGCACCATGACGGCCATCACCACCACCAAGCCCAGCATTTCCATCGACGAGTTGACGGCGATGCTGACCGAACGCCTGCCCACCGAGCGATTGGTCCAGGATCCGCTGCGCCGGCTGGCCTACGGTACCGATGCCAGCTTCTATCGGCTGGTGCCGAGCCTGGTGGTGAGGCCGGAGACCGAACAGGAGCTTGTCGAAGTCATTGGCGCCTGCCGCGAGGGCAACTGGCCGATGACCTTCCGCGCCGCAGGTACCTCGCTGTCCGGTCAGGCCATCACCGATGGGGTGCTGATTCAGCTGGGACGTGGCTGGCGCGATGCTCGTGTGCTCGATGACGGTGCCAGAATTGACCTGCAGCCAGGCGTTATCGGCGCCAGGGCCAACGAGCTGCTGGCGCCCTTTGGGCGCAAGATCGGGCCGGACCCGGCGTCCATCGCCAGTTGCATGATCGGCGGCATCGCCGCCAACAATGCATCGGGCATGTGCTGTGGCACCGCCCAGAATACTTATCGGACCCTGGACAGCCTGCGCATGGTGCTGCTCGATGGCACGGTACTGGATACCGCCGATGCCGATAGCGTGGCAGCCTTTCGTCAAAGCCATGCGGCCCTGCTCGATGGGCTGGAGCGACTGTCGACCAATGTGCGCACCGATCTCGAGCTGGCCAAGCGCATTCGCCACAAGTATCGCCTGAAAAACACCACCGGCTACGCTCTCAACAGCCTGGTGGATTTCCGTGACGGTGTGGACATCCTGGCCCACCTGATGATCGGCTCCGAGGGTACCCTGGGCTGTATCACGCGGATTACCTATCAGTCGGTGCCGGAGCCGCCACGCAAGGCCGCCGCCCTGATCTTCTTCCCGGATCTCGGCAGCGCCTGCCGTGCCACCATCGCCTTGCGTGGCACCGGCGTGGCGGCGGTGGAACTGATGGATCGTGCGGGGCTGCGTTCGGTGGAGCGGCAGCCGGGCATGCCGGAGCAGCTGCGTGAGCTACCGGACGGCGCCACGGCATTGCTGGTGGATGTCCGCGAGGAGGATGGGCCTCGGCTGGAGGCGCGTATCGAGGAGGTCGGCCAGGCGCTGGAAGGCATCACCACCCTCGAGCCCATCGCCTTCACCGAAGACCCGGTCAGCTACGCGCTCTACTGGAAAGTACGCAAGGGACTGTTCCCCGCCGTCGGTGCTGTGCGTGATCTCGGAACTACCGTGGTGATCGAGGACGTGGCCTTTCCCATCGAACGGCTGGAGGAGGGTGTCGCCGCCCTGACCGAGGCGTTCAAGCGCCATGGCTACGACGACGCCCTGCTGTTTGGTCACGCCCTGGAAGGCAATCTGCACTTCGTCTTCCCTCAGGGCTTTGAGCGTCCGGGGGAGAAGGAGCGCTACCAGGCGCTGATGGCAGATGTCGCCCAGTTGGTAGCCGTGGACTTCGGTGGCTCGCTCAAGGCCGAGCACGGCACCGGCCGCAATATGGCACCCTTTGTGGAGCTGGAGTGGGGCGAAGAGGCCTATGCTCTGATGTGGCAGATCAAGGCGTTGTTCGATCCGGGCCATCTGCTCAACCCCGATGTGATGCTGACGCGCAACCCGACGCTGCACCTCGAAAATCTGAAGCCATTGCCTGAGGCCGACCCCATCGTCGATCGCTGCATCGAGTGTGGCTTCTGCGAAGCCGTGTGTCCTTCACGCGAGCTGACGCTGACGCCTCGCCAGCGCATCGTGCTGACCCGCGAGCGAGCTCGCCTGGCAGCCCTGGATGAGTTGAGCGATGAAGAGCGAGAGCGTCGCGATGCCTTCGAGCAGAGTGCGCTTTACGATATCGATGTCACCTGCGCCGCCGATGGCATGTGCGGGACGCGCTGCCCGGTCGGTATCAATACCGGCGAGATGGTGCTCGCCATGCGCCAGGAACGTCATGTCGGCAAGCAGGAATTGGCAAGGCGAATCGGGCGTCACTTCTCCGGGGCTACCAAGATTGCCCGGGGCGGCCTGCGCGCGGCCAGCCTGGGGCGTGGGATCATCGGCGACGCTTTGATGGCCCGAGCCAGTCAGGGTGTTCACAAGGCCAGCGGCAAGCGTGTCCCACAGTGGATACCGGCGATACCTGCCGCCGCCCCGATTCGGGTGCTAAAGTCGTCGCGGCCATCGGCGGGCGCATCGTCCCCCGAGGGGCCGCGCGATTCGGTGGTGTACTTCCCTTCCTGCGCCACTCGGGTGTTTGGCGCCGACAAGCGGGACGACTCGGCGCGTCCGGTGATGGAGATCGTACTGAGTCTGCTCGACAGAGCCGGGTATGACGTCATCATTCCCGAAATGCCAGGCCACCTGTGTTGCGGGATGGCGTTTTCCTCTAAAGGGATGGATAACGAGGCGACGCACAAGGCGCGCGAACTCAACCGGGAGTTGCTGGTCGCGAGCCAGAACGGTCGTTTCCCGGTGCTGTTCGATACCAGTCCTTGCAGCTTGCAGGTCGAGGGGCATCTGGATGAGCGCTTGAAGGTGCAGGAGCCGGTGGCCTTCGCCCATGACCACCTGTTGCCGCGCCTGGAGGTGACGCCGCTGGACTGCAAGGTGGCGGTGCACGTGACCTGCTCCAGCCATCGCAAGGGGCTGACCGACTCCTTCGTGGAGCTAGCGCGTGCGTGTGCCAGGGAGGTGGTGGTGCCGGATGGTATCAGTTGCTGCGGATTTGCCGGCGACAAGGGCTTGCGCGTACCGGAACTGACGGCTTCATCGCTGCGCGATCTGTCGGGGCAGGTGGCGGGCTGTGACTTTGGTGTCTCCAATTCGAGAACCTGCGAGATGGGCATGACCCAGCACTCCGGTCTTACCTATCACTCCATACTGGAGTTGCTGGACCGCGCGAGTCAGCCGACTGCTCAAGGGGGCGTATCGGAAGAGCGCACCGTCTCGCTGTAAGGCCCTGCTCCAGGTCGCGACTGAAGCCTGAACCGCTGTCGATGACGCCCCGAAGACAGCTCGATGAACTTTTTTGCATAAGGGTATTGCCAAGGGCGGAGGGGATGCGTAAAGTACGCATCCGCTGCCGGCGACGAGCAAACGTCACAGGCGGTTAAGGGTGGTAAAAGTGATTGTTTTGAAAAGGCTTTTTCAAGTCTTCGAAAAATTCTCCACTTGACGGGCAGCGGGAAATCGGTAGAATGCTCGCCACTCGATCGGAGTCGCCAGGACGGCATCGCAGGATGCGCGTCAGGCTCGCTTCGCTTTCTCTTGGGTTCTGCAGGCGTCGCTTGCACGGCGAAAAAAGAAAGCCTTGACGAAGCGCTTCGATTCTGTAGAATACGCCTTCCTCGCAGGGCGCTGTGACAAGCCTTAGGGCTGTGGCGCAGCAAAGCGAGGCGCTCTTCCGGCCGGGTGCCGCAAGAGCAGCTCTTTAAGCTCTCTATAGAGCCCAGAGCACGCTCTTTAATAATTTGATCAGGTAATTCATGTGGGCGCTTGCCGATGAGTCAGTGACACTGTCACTGAAATATCAAGGCAAGCGACTCGTCAAACGAGACGTTTGAACCTTGAGCCAAGTTTGGTCCGCTTAACGGACTATCAGACTTTAAACTGAAGAGTTTGATCATGGCTCAGATTGAACGCTGGCGGCAGGCCTAACACATGCAAGTCGAGCGGAAACGATCCTAGCTTGCTAGGAGGCGTCGAGCGGCGGACGGGTGAGTAATGCATAGGAATCTGCCCGGTAGTGGGGGATAACCTGGGGAAACCCAGGCTAATACCGCATACGCCCTACGGGGGAAAGCAGGGGATCTTCGGACCTTGCGCTATCGGATGAGCCTATGTCGGATTAGCTAGTTGGTGAGGTAACGGCTCACCAAGGCTGCGATCCGTAGCTGGTCTGAGAGGATGATCAGCCACATCGGGACTGAGACACGGCCCGAACTCCTACGGGAGGCAGCAGTGGGGAATATTGGACAATGGGCGAAAGCCTGATCCAGCCATGCCGCGTGTGTGAAGAAGGCCTTCGGGTTGTAAAGCACTTTCAGTGAGGAAGAAAGCCTTGAGGTTAATACCCTCGAGGGAGGACATCACTCACAGAAGAAGCACCGGCTAACTCCGTGCCAGCAGCCGCGGTAATACGGAGGGTGCGAGCGTTAATCGGAATTACTGGGCGTAAAGCGCGCGTAGGCGGCTTGATAAGCCGGTTGTGAAAGCCCCGGGCTCAACCTGGGAACGGCATCCGGAACTGTCAGGCTAGAGTGCAGGAGAGGAAGGTAGAATTCCCGGTGTAGCGGTGAAATGCGTAGAGATCGGGAGGAATACCAGTGGCGAAGGCGGCCTTCTGGACTGACACTGACGCTGAGGTGCGAAAGCGTGGGTAGCAAACAGGATTAGATACCCTGGTAGTCCACGCCGTAAACGATGTCGACTAGCCGTTGGGCTCCTTGAGAGCTTTGTGGCGCAGTTAACGCGATAAGTCGACCGCCTGGGGAGTACGGCCGCAAGGTTAAAACTCAAATGAATTGACGGGGGCCCGCACAAGCGGTGGAGCATGTGGTTTAATTCGATGCAACGCGAAGAACCTTACCTACCCTTGACATCGAGAGAACTTTCCAGAGATGGATTGGTGCCTTCGGGAGCTCTCAGACAGGTGCTGCATGGCTGTCGTCAGCTCGTGTTGTGAAATGTTGGGTTAAGTCCCGTAACGAGCGCAACCCTTGTCCCTATTTGCCAGCGATTCGGTCGGGAACTCTAGGGAGACTGCCGGTGACAAACCGGAGGAAGGTGGGGACGACGTCAAGTCATCATGGCCCTTACGGGTAGGGCTACACACGTGCTACAATGGCCGGTACAATGGGTTGCGAATCCGCGAGGTGGAGCTAATCCCATAAAGCCGGTCTCAGTCCGGATCGGAGTCTGCAACTCGACTCCGTGAAGTCGGAATCGCTAGTAATCGTGAATCAGAATGTCACGGTGAATACGTTCCCGGGCCTTGTACACACCGCCCGTCACACCATGGGAGTGGACTGCACCAGAAGTGGTTAGCCTAACTTCGGAGGGCGATCACCACGGTGTGGTTCATGACTGGGGTGAAGTCGTAACAAGGTAGCCGTAGGGGAACCTGCGGCTGGATCACCTCCTTAAACGACACGTCATCTGACTGTCGGTAAGTGCTCACAATGAATTACCTGATCAAGCAAGAGCAGTGACTGTTTGGGTTAAATGCTAAGACCCAGCGTGACAAATGGGTCTGTAGCTCAGTTGGTTAGAGCGCACCCCTGATAAGGGTGAGGTCGGCAGTTCAAATCTGCCCAGACCCACCATTTCTCAGCTGGTTCTGGTCAACAACCCAAAGCGATATGGGGCCTTAGCTCAGCTGGGAGAGCGCAACACTGGCAGTGTTGAGGTCAGCGGTTCGATCCCGCTAGGCTCCACCATTTCTTCGGTCTCAAGTAAACAGTCGTCAAGTTCTAAGCAAGATACTTGTTCGCCATCAGGCGGTATCAAGTCTCTCGCTTAGAGCTTTTGCTCTAACGCTCTTTAACAATGTATATCATGCTGACAAAGTAAGATACGTTTCAAGCGTATCCGGCAATTGTCGTGACATCATCGATTGACAGACCCTTTGGGGTTATATGGTCAAGCGATGAAGCGCATACGGTGGATGCCTAGGCAGTCAGAGGCGATGAAAGACGTGGAAGCCTGCGATAAGGTTCGGCGAGGTGGCAAACGACCTGCGACCCGGACATCTCTGAATGGGGAAACCCACCCAAGGTAACTTGGGTATCTCATGTTGAATATATAGACATGAGAGGCGAACCGGGGGAACTGAAACATCTAAGTACCCCGAGGAAAAGAAATCAACCGAGATTCCCCTAGTAGCGGCGAGCGAACGGGGACCAGCCCTTAAGCAACACAACTGGTAGGTGAACAGATTGGGAAATCTGGCCATAGTGGGTGATAGCCCCGTAACCGAAACCTGAGTGTTGTGAAATCGAGTAGGTCGAGGCACGTGAAACCTTGACTGAAGACGGGGGGACCATCCTCCAAGGCTAAATACTCCTGACTGACCGATAGTGAACCAGTACCGTGAGGGAAAGGCGAAAAGAACCCCGGAGAGGGGAGTGAAATAGATCCTGAAACCGTATGCGTACAAGCAGTGGGAGCCAACTTGTTTGGTGACCGCGTACCTTTTGTATAATGGGTCAGCGACTTATTTTCAGTGGCGAGCTTAACCGTATAGGGGAGGCGTAGAGAAATCGAGTCTTAACTGGGCGACCAGTCGCTGGAAATAGACCCGAAACCGGGCGATCTATCCATGAGCAGGTTGAAGGTTGAGTAACATCAACTGGAGGACCGAACCAGGATCTGTTGAAAAAGATTTGGATGACTTGTGGATCGGAGTGAAAGGCTAATCAAGCCCGGAGATAGCTGGTTCTCCTCGAAAGCTATTTAGGTAGCGCCTCACGTATCACCGCCGGGGGTAGAGCACTGTTTCGGCTAGGGGGTCATCCCGACTTACCAACCCGAGGCAAACTCCGAATACCGGTGAGTGCAAGCGTGGGAGACACACAGCGGGTGCTAACGTCCGTTGTGAAAAGGGAAACAACCCAGACCGTCAGCTAAGGTCCCGAAATCCTGGTTAAGTGGGAAACGATGTGGGAAGGCTTAGACAGCTAGGAGGTTGGCTTAGAAGCAGCCATCCTTTAAAGAAAGCGTAATAGCTCACTAGTCGAGTCGGCCTGCGCGGAAGATGTAACGGGGCTCAAACCAGGTACCGAAGCTACGGGTTCGCCGAATGGCGAGCGGTAGAGGAGCGTCGTGTAAGCCGATGAAGGTGTGTTGAGAAGCATGCTGGAGGTATCACGAGTGCGAATGCTGACATGAGTAACGACAAGGGGAGTGAAAAACTCCCCCGCCGGAAGACCAAGGGTTTCTGTTCGACGCTAATCGGAGCAGAGTGAGTCGGCCCCTAAGGCGAGGCCGAAAGGCGTAGTCGATGGGAAACGGGTCAATATTCCCGTACCTCACAGTATTGCGATGGGGGGACGAAGAAGGCTAGGTGAGCCAGGCGTTGGTTGTCCTGGTGAAAGCCGGTAGGCTGAGGATTCAGGTAAATCCGGATCCTTAAGGCCGAGAGGCGAGACGAACTGACTACGGTCAGGAAGTCATCGATGCCACGCTTCCAGGAAAAGCCTCTAAGCTTCAGATACTGTGAGACCGTACCCCAAACCGACACAGGTGGTCAGGTAGAGAATACCAAGGCGCTTGAGAGAACTCGGGTGAAGGAACTAGGCAAAATGGTGCCGTAACTTCGGGAGAAGGCACGCCGCATTAGGGTGAAGGTCCTCGCGACCGGAGCCTGACGCGGTCGAAGATACCAGGTGGCTGCAACTGTTTATTAAAAACACAGCACTCTGCAAACGCGCAAGCGGACGTATAGGGTGTGACGCCTGCCCGGTGCCGGAAGGTTAAGTGATGGTGTTAGCTCACGCGAAGCTCCTGATCGAAGCCCCGGTAAACGGCGGCCGTAACTATAACGGTCCTAAGGTAGCGAAATTCCTTGTCGGGTAAGTTCCGACCTGCACGAATGGCGTAATGATGGCCACGCTGTCTCCACCCGAGACTCAGTGAAATTGAAATCGCAGTGAAGATGCTGTGTACCCGCGGCTAGACGGAAAGACCCCGTGAACCTTTACTACAGCTTCACACTGGACGCTGATGTTGCTTGTGTAGGATAGCTGGGAGGCTTTGAAACCCTGTCGCCAGATGGGGTGGAGCCAACCTTGAAATACCAGCCTGGCATCATTGGCGTTCTAACTCAGGACCGTAATCCGGTTCGAGGACCGTGTGTGGTGGGTAGTTTGACTGGGGCGGTCTCCTCCCAAAGAGTAACGGAGGAGCACGAAGGTACCCTCAGCACGGTTGGAAATCGTGCAGTGAGTGCAAGAGCATAAGGGTGCTTAACTGCGAGACAGACACGTCGAGCAGATACGAAAGTAGGTTCTAGTGATCCGGTGGTTCTGTATGGAAGGGCCATCGCTCAACGGATAAAAGGTACTCCGGGGATAACAGGCTGATACCGCCCAAGAGTTCACATCGACGGCGGTGTTTGGCACCTCGATGTCGGCTCATCACATCCTGGGGCTGAAGTCGGTCCCAAGGGTATGGCTGTTCGCCATTTAAAGTGGTACGCGAGCTGGGTTTAGAACGTCGTGAGACAGTTCGGTCCCTATCTGCCGTGGGCGTTGGAGATTTGAGAAGCGCTGCTCCTAGTACGAGAGGACCGGAGTGGACGTACCTCTGGTGTTCCGGTTGTCACGCCAGTGGCATTGCCGGGTAGCTATGTACGGACGGGATAACCGCTGAAAGCATCTAAGCGGGAAGCCCCCTTCAAGATGAGATCTCCCTGAGGCCTTGAGCCTCCTAAAGGACCCAGCAAGACCAGCTGGTTGATAGGCCGGGTGTGGAAGCGCTGCAAGGCGTTGAGCTAACCGGTACTAATGGTCCGTGAGGCTTGACCATATAACACCCAAAGGGTTTTGGTCGATGATGTCTCGAATTAATTGACGGATACGATGAAACGTATCGTCAGCATGATATACATTGCCTTTTTCCGCCTGACGACCATAGCGAGTGGGAACCACCTGATCCCTTGCCGAACTCAGAAGTGAAACCGCTCAGCGCCGATGGTAGTGTGGGGTCTCCCCATGCGAGAGTAGGTCATCGTCAGGCATTTATTCAGAAGAAGCCCAATTCCGAGAGGAGTTGGGCTTTTTCGCATGCATGGGGAAGACCCCTCTCTTTATATGTGGGGCCGCGCCGATAACCCCCTCGGCGCGGTCCGGCCGCTCGCAAGCTCGCGTCGTTCGTCCCCCCTTGCAGCTTCGCTGCAAACCCTGGGGTGACTCACCCCCATGCGAGCGACCTTGCTGTCTACGTGTCATCGTCAGGTATTTATTCAAAAGAAGGCCCAACTCCAAGAGGAGTCGGGCTTCTTTTGTTCAGGGCAGCGTCGACTCTCTAGAGCTGACAGTGCTGATCGAGAGAACGCCCCTCCTCGAAGGTGGTGAGGCTTTCCAGCGTGGTCGATGCGATCTCACTCAGGGCTTCCCGGGTGAAGAAGCCCTGGTGGCCGGTGACGACGACATTGGGGAAGCTGATAAGGCGGGCAAAGACGTCGTCCAGCGGGATGTCGTCGCTGCGGTCCTCGAAGAACATGCCGGCTTCCTGCTCGTAGACGTCGAGACCCAGGTAGCCGAGCTTGCGACGTTTGAGGGCCTCGATGCAGGCGCGGGTGTCGACCAGGGCGCCGCGGCTTGTGTTGATCAGCATCACCCCGTCCTTCATTCGGGAAAAGGCCGACTCGTCGATCAGGTGGTGGGTGTCTGGGGTGAGCGGACAGTGCAGCGAGATGATGTCGCTGTGTGCCAGCAATTCATCGAACTCGACCTGCGCGATGTCGGCTTGGTTGGGGATGCGGATGGGGGCTGGGTCGGTGACCAGCACGCGGCAGCCAAAGCCGCTCAGGATACCCGCCAGGGAGCGGCCGATCTGGCCGAAGCCGACGATACCGACGGTCTTGCCGGCGAGGTTGAAGCCGAGCAGGCCATTGAGGTCGAAGTTATCCTCACGCACCCGGTTGTAGGCCTTGTGGATCTTGCGGCTGAGCGTGAGCATCAGGGCGACACAGTGCTCGGCAACGGCGTCGGGGCTGTAGGACGGTACGCGACACACCTGGATGTTGAGCCGGCGAGCGGCGTCGAGGTCAACGTTATTGAAACCTGCACACCTGAGCGCGACCAGGCGTACCCCTACCACTGCCAGACGCTCGAGCACGGTGCGATCGAGCTCATCGTTGACGAATACGCACACTGCATCGAGTCCCTGACAGAGGGTCACGGTGCGGGCGCTGAGGCGTTGCTCGAAGTGCACGATACTCAGTTGAGGATGATGCTCATCGGAAAAGAAGGGGCGTTCGTAGGGCTGAGAGCTGAAGAAGCCTACCTTGAGCATGGTGCTTGCCTCGCGGGTCAGGGACAGTGGCGGAATCGGCTGAAGCGCTGTGTGGTTGTGGTGACGTCAGGCTTGCGTCTCGTAGAGTTCGATAGGCGTTCCGTCAGGATCGGCGAAGAAGGTGAAGCGGGCACCGGTGAACTCGTCGACTCGGATAGGTTCGGGTCGCGCGCCACGCCGCTTCAGCAACGCGACGCTGGCGTCCAGGTCTGATGTTGCCAGGGCAAGGTGACGAAGACCGCAGGCCTCGGGATAGCTTGGCCGAGGCGGCGGAGAGGGAAAGGAGAACAGCTCGAGCTGGATGCCTCCAGGCAGGGCCAGGTCCAGCTTGTAGCTGTCACGCTCGTGGCGGTAGGCCTCGTTGAGGATGCGGGCGTCGAGCACCTCAATATAGAAGCGCCGGGCGCGTTCGTAGTCGGCGGTGATCAGGGCGACGTGGTGCACTCCGGTCAACGGCAGACGCTCACTCATGGGGGCCTCTTGCAAAGAAGGGGCGCCGCGCGGCGCCCGATGTTGTGTCCTAGCGACAGAGGTCGCTGAGCACCTCGATCAGCGAGTCCATCTCGTCATCGGTGCCGATGGAGATACGCAGATGATCGCGCAGCGTCTCGGTATTGAAGTGGCGTACCAGGATGCCGCGCTCGCGCAGACCGACGAAAAGCTGGGCTGCGTCGTGCTTGGGGTGTGACGCCAGCACGAAGTTGGTCTGTGACGGCAGCACCTCGAAGCCCAGGTCATCGAGACGCTGGCGAGTACGTTCGCGTGTGGTGATCACCGCCTGACGCGTGGCCTCGAAGTAGTCGCTGTCTTCCAGTGCGGCGATGCCGATGGCGCTGGCCAGGGCGTCCACCGGGTAGGAGTTGAAGGAGTCCTTCACCCGGGTCAGACCCTCGATCAACTCCGGTGAGCCCACCGCATACCCAAGGCGAAGCCCTGCCAGGCTGCGCGACTTGGAGAAGGTGCCGGTCACCAGCAGGTTGGGGTAGCGCTCGACCAGGGGGACAGCGCTCTCGCCACCAAAGTCCACGTAGGCTTCGTCCACCAGCACCACGCGGTCGGTGACCTTGTCGAGCAAGGCCGCGATGGCCTCGCGGCCATGGCCGTGACCGGTGGGGGCATTGGGGTTGGCAAAGATCACGCCGCCGCTGTCGCTGGCCAGGGCGTCCAGGTCGACACGCCACTGATCGTCCAGCGCGAAACGCTGGCTGTCGATGTCGTACATGCGGCAGTAGACCGGATAGAAGCTGTAGGAGATATCCGGCATCGCCAGCGGCTTGTCCTGGCGGAAGAATGCCTGGAAGGCCAGCGCCAGCACCTCGTCGGAGCCATTGCCGGCGAAGACGTTGGCGGAGGTCGTGCCGAGGGCCTGTGCCAGCGCCTCACGCAGGGCGCTCGAGGTGGGGTCCGGGTAGCGCCGCAGATGATCCGCCGAGAACTCGCGCAGGACCCGTTCCACGCCAGGCGCGGGCGGGTAGGGGTTCTCGTTGGTGTTGAGCTTGATCAGCTTCTCGCGGGGCTGTTCGCCCGGCACGTAGGGGGTCAATTCCCGAACGTTGGGACTCCACAACTGGCTCATGGTCTCTCGCTTGGCAGGCTTGGCAGAATCGAAGGCTTGATTACCACTTTGGTCATGGTGACCGCTGCCAGGGCCCTGCGCAAGTCGCTGACGTGCTAGGCTGCGAGCGCTGACCGTTTGCCGCCTAAGAGACTCCATGACCGCTCAGATCCTCGCCACTCTGCTACCGGTATTTCTGATTTCGGGGGCCGGTACCCTCTATGGCAAGTTGCGCTCTCCCGACATCCGTAGCCTCAACACCCTCAACATGGAGCTGTTCGTGCCCATGCTGGTATTTGTGGTGCTGGCCGACCGCCAGGCGCCGCTTGAGGACTACGCCTGGCTGGCGTTGGCCGGCGCCGTGGTGGTAGTGGGGTCGGGGCTGCTGGTATGGCCGGTGGTGAAGTGGCTCAGGCTCGAGCCGAAGACCTTTGTGCCGCCGATGATGTTCAACAATTCCGGCAACATGGGCATCCCGCTTCTGATCCTGGCCTTCGGCGAGCAGGCGCTGCCGGCGGCAGTGGTGCTGTTCATCGTCGAAATGCTGCTGCACTTCTCGCTGGGACTGAAGATGCTCAGTCCCCATACGCCGTTGTGGCGCCTTTTGCGCATGCCCATCGTGCTGGCGAGCCTCGCTGGCCTGGCGGTCAATCTGTCCGGGCTTTCGCTACCGGGCTGGCTGCTGGAGGCGATGCATATGCTGGGTGGTGTATGCATCCCGCTGTTGCTGTTCGCCCTGGGCGTGCGGATGCTCGACATCGACTTCGGCGACTGGAAGACCGGGCTGCTCGGGGCGGTGCTGTGCCCGCTGTCCGGGTTATTGCTGGCCTGGCCGTTGATCATGCTGCTTGAACTAGAGGGGCTCAAGGCCGCGTCGCTGTGGGTGTTCGCTGCCCTGCCGCCGGCGGTGCTCAACTACCTGGTGGCCGAGCAGTATCGCCAGCAGCCGCATTCGGTGGCGTCGCTGGTGCTGATCGGCAACCTCGGTAGTCTGATCGTGATGCCGATCGTGCTTGGCCTGGTGTTCGCCCACGTGATGCCTCCGGTGTCGTGAGCCGGCAGCGATACAGGGCTGTGCGCAACGAAGCTGGGAGGTTATGCTGTCGGCAGGCTGCCGATTCGTCGGTTCCATGCTCAATGGTTAGGAGGACTAATATGCAACTCAGGACTTTGCTGGCGGGATCCGCCATGCTCGCCCTTTTGGCCGGCTGTGCGAGTGGCCCCAGCGACGAGGGATCCGGTGGTGAAGCCATCCAGGCGACCTCGGCGACCTACCAGGGGACCCTGCCGTGCCGTAACTGCGACGGCATCGCCCTGACGGTTACCATGGAAGGTGAAGACCAGAGCGCCCCGGCGCAGCGCACCTTCGATCTGACCGCGGCCTACCAGAACCATCCCCAGAATCCGCCGAACGAGAACTACTCCGGCAAGTGGGATGTGCTGACCGGTACCGCCGACAATCCGGAGGCCACCGTCTACGAACTGGTCCCCAACGGTGAAGGCCAGACCTACTACTTCATGCGCGTCAATCCGCAGACTCTGGAGCTGATCGACCCCCAGCGTCGTCGCTTCCAGAACAACGACATGCTGCAGCTGACCCGCCAGCAGTAAGTCGCACGACATGCAAGTGTCGAACACAAAGGGCGGCCCCAGGTGGGCCGCCCTTTGGCGTCTTGACGTGATGGTATTGTGCCGACAGGCCCGCTCGGCACCGCCTGGAGCTGTTTCGAAGCGCTGGCGGTGCTCGCGCTGATCGCAGGGCTCATGCCCCACTGGGCGATTCGCCTGGAACGGCAGCCGCGCTCCCTTGGGCCTTCAGCCGGGCAAGCACACTCCTGGCGTCCATCGATCCCTCGAGGATACCCGACGTCCTGAGGCGTCGATCCAGATCCTGGCCGCTGGCCTCTTCATCCAGCTCCTTGAGGGCCGTCGTGACCTCTGCCTGGTGTTGCTGGGACGTGCGGATGCGTTCGTAGCTGGTTGCAATTTCGTCCATGTGTCGCTGGAGCCCGGTACTGCAAGCGCCCAGCTTCCGCCCAAGGCCAGCATTGCCGCTTCGCGCCTTGGCCAGTTTCATTTCGCGCTGGTAGTGGCGCAGTGACTGAGCCGCTTGCCCGAGCTCCTCGCGCAGGGTCTGTTCCTGTCGCGACAAGGCCTCGGCGTGCTGTCGCTGTGAGGTCAATTGGCTTTCGACCTCGGCGATGCGGCTGGCCACGGCCAAGGCCAGTGCTTCATCGTCCTGTTCGAGGGCCGCGCGAGCCTGGTGCTCTCTGGCTTCGAGCTGCTCGGCCAGTTGCTGGTTGTGGCGCTCGAGCTGTCTGCGTTCGGCGATCAGGCCAGCGAGATCGAGGCGTGCCTGGTGCAAGGCCTGCTCGGCCTCACGGATCTCCTGGGCCATGATCCGCAATGCGTTGGCATCCACCAGCTTCTCTACCGGTTCGTGAGCTGTCGCCCGAACCAGGGTGTGCAGTTTCGTCCAAAGTGACATGGTGGCTACTCCGTGTATTCCTTGAGAAGTTGCTGGGTGCGGGCCTCGGAGATGCGGTTGTGGAAGCGCCGGCTCTCGTGGTCATCGCGCAGGGTCTTTGACAGGGTGATGGTGGTGGAGACCAGAAACAGTGAACACACGCCGAGATAGCCTTTGACCAGCAGGTCGATGGGCGCCATCACGATACCGACCGCCATGGCGGCCAGCGCGATGGCAAAGGTGACCTTGACGAAGAACAGCCAGCCTGACGAATTGTTGCTCGCTTCATTTTCCATGGAGATCTCCTGCTTACTGGGTGGTGGAGCCGACATCGCCTACAGGGTGTGGCGAGCGCGGCGTCGATGGCACTATGGCGAGGTCGGGGCGCGGTACGCCAGCAGGATCCGGAAGGTAGCGAGTCGATGGCCCCTGGGTCGCGTATTCTGCTACCTTGGCCGAGGCTTTCGGCGATGAGGGGTGTGAGTCATGGCGCAGACGGTGGCGATTGTGGATGCGCTCAAGGCGGCGCTGCGGGCCAATGGCGTCACCTATCAGCAGGTGGCGGCGGCGCTTGGCCTGTCCGAGGCCAGCGTCAAGCGGCTGTTCGCCGAGCGCCAGTTTTCGCTGCAGCGCCTGGATCAGGTGTGTGCCCTGGTCGGTCTCGAGATCACAGACCTTGTACGCCAGCTGGAGCCCCAGGCGCTGGTCGACGCGATCGCCCCTGAGCTTGAGCAGGAGCTGGTCTCTGACATGTCGCTGCTGCTGGTGGCCTTCTGTGCGCTTAATCGCTGGCGCTTTGAAGATATCTGTGCGACCTATTCGCTCGGCGAGCCTCAGGTGATAACGCACCTGGTGCGGCTCGATCGTATGGGATTGATCGAGCTGCTGCCGGGCAATCGCATCAAGCTGCTGATCAGCTATGACTTCCAGTGGCAGCCGCAAGGGCCTATCCAGCGCTTCTTCGAGTCCCGGGTCCAGGAGGATTTCCTGGCGTGTCGCTTCGATCGCCCGGGCGAGATAAGACTGTTCGTCAATGGCATGCTGTCGGTGCGCTCCAATGAGGTGATGCAGCAGAAGCTTCGGCGGCTGGCGCTGGACCTTCGCCACTGTCATCAGGAAGATCTGTCGCTGCCGCTCGAGCAGCGCTTTGGTGTCAGCCTGATGATCGCCATGCGTCCCTGGGAGATGGAGGTGTTTCGCCGCTACCGCCGTGTCGAGGACGACAAGTGCTACCCGGGACACGGCGGTAAGCCGCAGTGTTGACCATCGCTGACGAACGAACCCGATTGAACCGATAGAGAGAGGATTCATGGCCAAGGCCAAGAGCGCCTTCGTGTGCACCGAGTGCGGTGCCGAGTACCGCAAATGGCAGGGGCAGTGTTCCAGCTGCCAGGAGTGGAACACCCTGACCGAGGTGCGTCTGTCCTCGCCTGCCAGAAGCGGGTCGAGCGCTGGCGCGACGGCGCGCGGTGGCTACGCCGGCAGCCTGTCGCGTGAGGTGGTGGATCTGGCCAACGTGGATCTGTCGGAGGTGCCGCGGTTGTCGTCGACCTTTGCCGAGTTCGACCGCGTACTCGGTGGCGGTCTGGTGCCGGGCTCCGCGGTGCTGCTGGGCGGCCACCCCGGGGCCGGCAAGTCCACCTTGCTGCTGCAGACCGCCTGCAAGCTGGCTCAGGAGCGCAGCGTACTCTACGTCACCGGCGAGGAGTCGCTGTCCCAGGTGGCGATGCGCGCCCACCGCCTGCAGTTGCCGACCCAGGGACTCAAGATGCTGGCGGAGACCAGCGTCGAGACCATCCTGGCGGTGGCCGAGCGCGAGCGCCCCGAGGTGCTGGTGATCGACTCGATCCAGACCATGCATCTGGAGGACATCTCGTCGGCGCCGGGTGGTGTGGCCCAGGTACGCGAATCCGCGGCGGCACTAACCCGTTTCGCCAAGCAGTCCAGCACGGTGCTGCTGCTGGTCGGCCACGTCACCAAGGACGGCAGCCTGGCCGGGCCCAAGGTGCTCGAGCACATGATCGACGCCTCCCTGTTGCTGGAAGGCGGCGCCGATTCCCGCTTCCGTACCCTGCGCGGCCAGAAGAACCGCTTCGGTGCGGTCAACGAGCTGGGCGTCTTCGCCATGCTGGAACACGGCATGAAGGAGGTGAAGAACCCCAGCGCGATCTTCCTTTCGCGTCAGCAGGAGCAGGCCTCCGGCAGCCTGGTGATGGTGGTGTGGGAAGGCACCCGGCCGATCCTGGTGGAGGTGCAGGCGCTGCTCGACGAGTCGGCGCTGGGCAATCCGCGCCGCGTCGCCGTGGGCTTGGACGCCAATCGCCTGTCGATGCTGCTGGCGGTGCTGCACCGTCACGGTGGCCTGTTTACCGGCGACCAGGACGTCTTTCTCAACGTCGTCGGCGGGGTCAAGGTGCTGGAGACCAGTGCCGACCTGGCGGTATTGCTGGCGGTGGTGTCGAGCCTGCAGGGCAGGGCACTGCCGCGCGAGCTGGTGGTATTCGGCGAGGTTGGCCTGTCCGGGGAGATTCGCCCCGTGCCGAGCGGCCAGGAGCGTATCGTCGAGGCCGCCAAGCACGGTTTTACCCGCGCCATCGTGCCCCGGGGTAACGCTCCCAAGAACTCCCCGGCGGGGATGGAGGTGGTGGCGGTGGACAAGCTCGCCGACGCCCTCGAAGTGCTGTAACCCCATCCATGAACTGATCACCAGGGCGCCAGACCATACCCTGATCACAGCCGGTTACCCGGGATGTGATCAGGACGATGGTGACTGCGCCGTGCCGATTCCGCCGGTCCTGCTGGTGTAGAATGGGCCCATCATTGCCAAGGAGACTTCCATGAGCGCCATCCGCTTGACCCAATACAGTCACGGTGCCGGCTGTGGCTGCAAGATCGCCCCCGATGTGCTCGACAGCATCCTGGCCAAGGCCGGTCCGGGAGCGAGCCACTCGAAGATGATCGTCGGCAACCAGGGACGAGAGGACGCCGCCGTCTTCGACCTGGGCGACGGGCGCGGCATGATCAGCACCACCGACTTCTTCATGCCGATCGTCGATGACCCCTTCGACTTCGGCCGCATCGCCGCCACCAACGCCATCAGCGACGTCTACGCCATGGGCGGTGACCCGGTGATGGCGTTGGGCATTCTGGGCTGGCCGCTGGATAAGCTGGGCGCGGACATCGCCGGTGACGTGGTGGCCGGGGCTCAGGCGGTATGTCGTGAGCTGGGTCTGGCGCTGGCGGGCGGCCACTCCATCGATGCCCCGGAGCCGATCTTCGGTCTTGCGGTCAACGGTCTGGTGGAACTCAAGCACCTGAAGCTCAACAAGGGCGCCAAGCCCGGCGATCTGCTGTTTCTGACCAAGCCGCTGGGGGTGGGCATGCTGACCACGGCGGAGAAGCAGGGGCTTCTGGAAAGCGGTCACCATGGCCTGGCGCGGGAAACCATGCTGATCAGCAACCGTATCGGTGCCGCCCTTGCGCGCATCGAAGGGGTGCGTGCGATGACCGACGTCACCGGCTTTGGCCTGGCTGGCCACCTGTCCGAGGTGTGCGCGGCCAGTGGCGTGGCGGCTCGCATCGACTTTCGCCGCCTGCCGCGCCTGGCCGAGGCCGAGGCTTACCGGCGCCAGGGCGCGGTACCCGGCGGCACCCGTCGTAACCGTGACGCCCTGGGGGCCAGCCTGCCGCAGATGGATGAGGCCCACTGGCAGTGGCTGTGTGATCCGCAGACCTCGGGCGGTCTGTTGATCTCGGTACACCCGTCCTGGGAGGACGATGTCGAGCGGGTCGGCCGCGAGTTCGGTATCGAGCTTGCACCCTTCGGCGAGGTCGTCGAGGCCAGCGGTGAGGCGCTGATCGAGGTGCGCGGATGAAGTTGCCGCTGGTCCCGGCGGATCCCGCCCTGCTGGTCGAGGGGCGCACCTTGATCGACGTGCGGGCGCCGGTGGAGTTCGCCCAGGGCAGCCTGCCCGGGGCGGTCAACCTGCCGCTGATGAACAACGAGGAACGCCATCAGGTCGGGATCGCCTACAAGGAGTCCGGCCAGCAGGCCGCCATCGCCCTGGGCGAGCGGCTGGTGTCCGGCGAGATCAAGGCCGCGCGCATCGAAGCCTGGAAGCGTCAGCTCGAGGCGGCCCCGGACGCCATCATCTACTGTTTTCGGGGTGGGCTGCGCTCGCAGATCGCCCAGCGCTGGCTGCTTGAGGCCGGCGTCGAACGACCGCGCATCGAGGGTGGCTGGAAGGCCATGCGCCAGGCGTTGTGCGCACGCATCGATGACGCCGCCGCCCAGCCCATGCTGGTGGTGGGTGGCCTGACCGGCTGCGCCAAGACGTCCATCGTGCAGGCCCTGGACAACGGTCTGGATCTGGAGGGCTGCGCCCGTCACAAGGGCTCGGCCTTCGGCCGCCATCCACTGATCGCCCCCAGCCAGATCGACTTCGAGCACGCAATGGGCCTGCGACTGCTGTCATTGCACGGGCCGCTGGTGCTGGAAGACGAGTCGCGCCACATCGGCGCGGCCAATATACCGCTCGAGTTCTGGCGGGGGATGGAGCCGGCGCCGAGGATCCGCGTCGAGATGCCGCTGGACTGGCGCCTCAACCAGATCCACAAGGACTACATCGACGACCTGTGGACGATCTATCGCAATCAGTTCGGCGAGCGCCTCGGCTGGTCACTGATGCGCAAGCAGTTGTCGACGGCGCTGGGGCGACTGAAGAAGCGCCTGGGCAGCGCGCGACTGGCCCGCCTGCAGCGGCTGCAGGCGCTGGCCTTCCGCGAGCACGAGGCCGGCAACCGCCAGGCCCATGAGGCCTGGCTGGCGCCTTTGCTTACCGAGTACTATGACCCTATGTACCGCTACCAGCTGGAGAAGCACTCCGAGCGTCGCTTCCTGCATGTCGGTGACTGGGACAGCTGCCTCGAGTTCGCCAAGACCTGGAGCCAGCAGCAGCGGGACGCGGTGGCGAATTAGACGTCCGGTGCCGTGCGCAGCCACTGGCTCAGCAGGCGATCCAGCAGCGGCGCCAGGGTATCCAGTCGCCGTGCCTCGGCAAGAATCGTTTCTGGCGACTGGGTCCTGGGGCTTGCGTCGGCGCCTTGCGGCAACGGCATCGTCTCGAGAAAGGCCGTCAGGCTCTCCTGGTGATGATGCAGGTGGCAGGCCAGGCCAACCACCCGGCCGGCGTCCCAGGCGAAGCCGAGCACCGGGCTTGTCGGCGTGCCGCCCAGCGGCAGGGCGTCATCGGGTAGTCCGAACACCTGGCGATGCCACAGCAGGGCGGGGAAGTCGTCGGGCAGGTCGAAGGGGCTGTCGTCGGCCAGGCTGACGGTCTGCCAGCCGGCTTCGGCCTGGGTGCCACGGCCCACTGGAGCGTCCAGCGCTTCGGCGATGCGCCGGGCGCCGGCGCCGAGCCCGAGCAGCGGCTTGTGGCCGTCGAGCATCTGGTCGATCAGCTTGCGTTCGGCCTTGAGCCAGGGTGCCTGGTCGCGGTCCTCGAGATCGTCGAGGATGATCAGGGCGTCGCAGTCCCCGGGGCGCGGCACCAGCTCACCGTCGTAGAGGTGGAAGACGGTGAAGCTGTGGCCCATGCTGGCAAGCCAGTCGCCGATGCGTGCGGGGCCCAGGTCAGGATGGTGCTTGAGCAGATGAAGGTGCATGGGGGCCTCGCTCAGATTGAGGGTGGGCGGCGCCATCCCTCGATGAAAATGCAACCAGAACGAAAGGTTACATGAATCCGGACGTCCGAGAACAGATTCTTACCATCATCAGCGAGATTCCTTCGGGGCGGGTGACCAGCTACGGACGCATCGCTGCCATGACCGATGGGGCCAGCGCACGCATGGTCGCGCGGGCGCTGCGCGATCTGCCGTCGGGGCATGAGCTTCCCTGGTTCAGGGTGGTGACGGCCTCGCGCAAGCTCGCCGACCATGGTGGAGCCGACGAGCAGCGCAAGCGTCTGATCGATGAAGGTGTGGCCTTCGATGAGCGTGGACGGATCGCCCAGGAGCGCTTCTGGCCTTGAGTCGCCCAGTCCGCTTTCGGCCATCGCCGTTTTCCCGACATTCGACACGCGACCCTCGACTCTCGCCCCTTGAACCTTGAATAAAGGGACCGGCAGCCCGTTTATTGCCAGCACAGGAGCCATCATGGCAAAGCCAGGATTTCACCAGCGCCTGCAGGCGCTGTCTCTACGTCAGCAACAGGCCTTCATGGCCGCGTTGACCGAGCGCATGCTGCCCAACTATGCGCTCTACGCCGATACCAGCGGTCACGGGGACCTGGCCGGCATGAGGGCGATCCTCGACCTGGTGTGGGAGCAGTTGACGGTCAAGGATGCCAAGATCGACTTCGATCTCCAGGCCGAAAAGCTCGGCGAACTGGAGCCACCCCAGCAGGACGACAGCTTCGGCGCTCGTCGTGCCCTCGATGCGGTGGTCGCGCTATCGGCGATCCTCGACACCTTGAGGGGCGATGCGCCGGACGCGGTGCTTGAGGTCAGCAAGGTCTCGAAGGCAGCGGTGCGCTCCTTTATCGAGCTGACCGAGGGAGAAGACGATGCCGAAAAGCTCGCCCAACTGGTCAAGCAGCACCCGCTGATGGAAGACGAGAACGACTTTCAGGATGCGGCGCTGGAGGCGGCGGAGGAAGAGCCGAGCAAGAAGCACGTCAAGGCGTTGAGAAAGCTTGGACGCAACGGTGGTGTCAGCAATCTGGGGCTGACCCTGGACTGAGGTCGGTTTCAGTCCGTACAAACGACCACCCCCGCCGGGTTGCCCGGGCGGGGGTGGTTGGTTGCTGGCTCTGCAAGCCCTGGCTGAAGAGCCAGCCAAAGGCGTCGGTCAGAGGCGCATGGTGATGCCCTTGTCGGCCATATAGCGCTTGGCCTCGGGGATGGTGTACTCGGCGAAGTGGAAGATGCTGGCCGCCAGCACCGCATCGGCGTGGCCTTCGGTCACGCCCTCGACCAGATGGTCGAGGTTGCCGACACCGCCGGAGGCGATGACCGGCACCGCCACCGCATCGCTGATGGCGCGGGTGACGCCCAGGTCGAAGCCGGCCTTGGTGCCGTCGCGGTCCATGCTGGTCAACAGCAGTTCGCCGGCGCCGTACTCGACCATCTTCTTGGCCCATTCCACCGCGTCGAGCCCGGTGGGGCGACGGCCGCCGTGAGTGAAGATCTCCCAGCGAGGGGCTTCGCCTTCCTCGCTGACGCGCTTGGCGTCGATCGCCACCACGATGCACTGGCTACCGAAGCGCTCGGCGGCTTCACGTACGAACTCAGGGTTGGTCACCGCTGCGGTATTGATCGAGACCTTGTCGGCGCCGGCGTTGAGCATGGTGCGGATATCGTCGCAGGTGCGGATGCCGCCGCCTACCGTCAGCGGGATGAACACTTCGCCGGCGATGCGCTCAACCATCTCCACCGTGGTGTCGCGGTCCTCGTGGCTGGCGGTGATGTCGAGAAAGGTGATCTCGTCGGCGCCCTGCTGGTTGTAGCGCTGCGCCACCTCCACCGGGTCGCCGGCGTCACGGATGCCGACGAAGTTGACACCCTTGACCACTCGGCCGGCGTCGACGTCGAGACACGGGATGATGCGTTTGGAAAGAGCCATGGAGCCTCCTCAGCCTTGGGTCAGTTCGTCGCACAGGCGCTGCCCTTCGGCGACGTCCAGGCTGCCTTCGTAGATGGCGCGTCCGGTGATGGCGCCGAGAATGCCCGGCTCGCCAGCCGCCACCAGGGCGCGCAGGTCATCGAGGTTGGTCACGCCGCCGGAGGCGATGACCGGAATGCCACCGTCCCGGGCCAGGGCTGCCGTGGCCTCGACGTTGACGCCGTTCATCATGCCGTCGCGAGCGATATCGGTGTAGACGATGCTGGAGACGCCGTCGTCGGCAAAGCGCTTGGCCAGATCCACCGCCATCACCTCGGACACCTCGGCCCAGCCGTCGGTGGCCACGCGGCCATCATGGGCGTCGAGGCCGACGATGATATGGCCGGGGAAGGCGCGACACATTTCGGTCACGAAGTCAGGCTCCTTGACCGCCTTGGTGCCGATGATCACCTGGGAGACGCCGGCCTTGAGGTAGTGCTCGATGGTCTCGGCGCTGCGAATGCCGCCACCGATCTGGATCGGCAGGTCGGGGTACTGGCGGGCAATGGCGGTCACCGCCTCGCCGTTGACCGGACGCCCCTCGAAGGCGCCGTTGAGGTCGACCAGATGCAGGCGCCGTGCGCCGGCCTCGACCCAGCGAGCGGCCATGGCGACGGGGTCGTCGCCATAGGTGGTGGCCTCGTCCATGCGGCCTTGCTTGAGACGAACGCACTGTCCGTCCTTGAGATCGATGGCGGGAATTACCAGCATGTTGTGTCCTCGGGGTGCCTTTTCAGGGGCGTGCCAGTGTGATCGATGCAGGCAGGGCGTGGGCCGTGCCGGTGCAGATGTCGGGCGGCGGCCAGGGCAAGCGAGCGCCTGCCCGTCCGGCGCTCAGGTCTGGGTCAGGGGTTCCACTGGACAAAGTTCTCGAGCAGCCTGAGGCCGGCACGAGCGCTCTTTTCCGGGTGGAACTGCACCGCAAAGGTGGCGTCACGACCCACCGCCACATGGGCGCTGACGCTGCCGTAGTCGGTGGTGCCGAAGACCTCGGCGTCATGCTCGGCGGCCACATAGTAGCTATGCACAAAGTAGAAGTGCGAGCCGGGCTCGATACCCTCCCACAGCGGGTGGGCGTTGGGCTGCGCCACCAGGTTCCAGCCCATGTGCGGGACCTTCAGGCGAGCGCCGTCACTGTCCTTCATGTCCAGCGGAAACCGCTTCACCTGACCGGCGAGGTGGCCCAGGCAGTCGATGCCGCCGTTCTCGTCGCTGTGGTCCATCAGCATCTGCTGACCCACACAGATGCCCAGCAGCGGCTTGGACTGGCTGGCCAGCAGCTCGCGAACCAGGCCGCTGAGCTCGGTACGCTCCAGTTCGCCCATGCAGTCGCGGATGGCGCCCTGTCCCGGTAGCACGACACGGGTCGCGCCCTGGATCGAACGAGCGTCGCGGGTCACCAGCACGTTCTCGTGGGTGACGTGTTCCAGTGCCTTGGCGACGGAATGGAGGTTGCCCATTCCGTAGTCGATGACGGCAATGGTCATGAAGCGCTCCTTGGTGGTTGGCCCGGAGGGGCGCCGCTGCCGGCGACCGCCTCGCTTGGTGTCTTGTCGTCTTGTTGCTGTTGGACCGCAGCCGGCGGCGTTAGAGGCTACCCTTGGTGGAGGGCAGCTTGCCGGCCATGCGGGGGTCCTCGGCGGCGGCCATGCGCAGGGCGCGGCCGAAGGCCTTGAAGATGGTTTCCGCCTGATGGTGGGCATTGAAGCCCTTCAGGTTGTCGATATGCAGCGTGACCTGGGCGTGATTGACGAAGCCCTGAAAGAACTCCCAGAAAAGCTGGGTGTCGAAACGCCCGATGGTGGCGCGGGTGAACTCGACGTTCATGGACAGGCCGGCACGGCCGGAGAAGTCGATGACCACCCGGGACAGTGCCTCGTCCAGCGGCACATAGGCGTGGCCGTAGCGATAGATGCCGCGCTTGTCGCCGATGGCCTGGTTAAACGCCTGTCCCAGGGTGATGCCGAGGTCCTCGACGGTGTGGTGGTCGTCGATGTGCAAATCGCCGTTGACGCTGATGTCCAGGTCGACCATGCCGTGGCGGGCCACCTGGTCGAGCATATGGTCGAGGAAGGGAACCCCGCTTTCACCCTTGAGGTTGCCCTCGCCGTCGAGGTTGAGGGTGACGCTGATCTGGGTTTCCTTGGTGTCACGGCTGACCGTGGCAATACGCTCGGACATGTCGTCTCCTGCGCTCACGCGCATGTCGGAATTGGGGGCCTTGTTTCTAAGGTGGGCCGGTCGCGGTGCGAGGCGCACAAGACAGCCATTATAGTGAATCGGCACCCCCATCCGCTACAATGCAGCCATTCCAGTGGCGGCCGTCGCCGCCCTCCGGCCAAGGGAGACAGCGTATGCCGGTGACCCTCTTTCGCGTCGACCAGGATGTCTGGGACGCCGATGAACAGGTGCGGATCGATCTGACCCGCATTTATGCCGATGCGCCGGAGGAGCGCATCAAGCTCCCGCCGGGAGCCTACGTGACCCGCCAGCTCGAACATGGCTTCTTCTGGGCGGCGCGCTTCAATGATCGCCTGCTCGGTGCTGTCGCCGTCAGTCCTGGTGACGGGCGCTGGCGCATGTTCGACCTCTGTGTTCGCAAGACCACTCGCCGGCGCGGCGTGGGCTCGCGCCTGCTGGCGCTGATCAGCGCTGCCGCCAACCGTGACGGCGTGGCGCTGAGCGTGGCCGGTTCGCAGCTGACCCTGGCCGACCAGATGCTGCTAAAGCGTCTGGGCTATCAGCTGACGCGAAGCGGCGATGATTTCCAACTTGATCTGCCCACCGGAGAAAGCGGCAAATGAAACGACTCGTAAGAACCCTGCTGGCGGTCGTCGGCGTCCTCGCCCTGGTCACGGTGGGCGCGGTGGTCTACGTCACCACCTTCTTCAACCCCGAGGACATGAAGCCGAGGCTGGTGTCCGTGGTGAAGGAGCACACCGGGCTCGAACTGTCGCTGGAAGGCCCATTGGAGTGGTCCTTCTATCCGCGCATTGGTGTCAGCGTGGCCGAGGCCGAAGCGCGCCTGCCGGATCAGGCGGATGACGCCCAGGCCTTTGCTGCCTTCTCCGAGGCCTCGGTCAGCCTGGCGTTCACACCGCTGTTGCGCGGCGAAATCGCCATCGACGGCCTGACCCTGGATGGGCTGTCGCTGAATCTCGAGCGCGACAGTGATGGCACCGGCAATTGGGAGGCGCTGCTCGAACGCCTCGAAAACAGGGCCGATGACGCCGAAAAGGCGCTGGCGCCGGCCAGCGCAGGCCCCAACCCGGATGATGAAGGCGGTCTGTCGGTGGCCCTGAACATCGCCAGCGTCGAGGTGACCAAGGGCCATCTGAGCCTGGTCGATCATCAGGCCGGCCGTGAGTGGCAGGCCGAGAAGCTCACCATCAACGGTAGCAACGTCAATCCGGATACCGCCTTTCCGCTCAGCTCCACCTTCCAGCTGAAGGTGTTCGACCAGCTCGATGGCGGCGGTGAGGGCGAAACAACGGAAGAGCGCACCCCTGGGCTGCAAAGCGATGTCACCCTGGAGAGCGACGTCAATCTGGGTCTCGCCGACAGCCGCCACGTGCTCAGCGACGTGACGCTGGAGACCAGTACTCTGCTGGCCGGTGCCTCGGAACCCCAGGAGGCGACCCTGACCAGCGACGAGGTGGTGCTGAACCTTGGCGAGCAGCGTCTGCACATGGCGCCGAGTCAACTGGACGCCAGCCTGCTGGCACCCCAGTTAGGCGAGAAGCGTGTGGCCATGACGCTTTCGTTCCAGCTGGAGTCGGACTTCGACGCCGGTACCGCCCAGCTGCGCGATATCGCCTTGAGCGGCCCCGATGGTCTGTCGATCAAGGGCAATCTCAACCTGAAGGAGCTGAATTCGGCGCCACGCTATGACGGCCAGGTGCGTCTGGCACCGTTGTCGCTGCGTGCCTGGCTTGCGCGCATGGACGCCATGCCCAGCATGTCCAGCGACGAGGCGCTGTCGGAAGTGGCGCTGACCAGTCCGGTGGAAGGCACCCTCGAGCAGCTCTCGCTCAATGGCCTGACGCTGGTGCTCGATGACAACACCTTCTCCGGTTCCCTCGGCGCACGCTTCGATGGCACCCGGGTCGATCTCGATCTGGAAGGCGACCGCCTCGACGCCGACAGCTATCTGCCGCCGCCCGAGCAGGACACCGCCGCCAACGGCATTCCCGGCATCGCGTCGGCGCTGGCCCAGGACCAGGACGGCGCACCGGCGATCCTGCCGAAAAGCTTTCTGGCCGGGCTGGACGAGAGCGTATCGCTGGCGCTGGGTCAGCTGATCCTGGGCGGCCAGCGCTACCAGGATGTGTCCTTGAGCATGCAGGGCGAGGGTGGCAGGCACCGTCTGACCGGCTTCGAAGCGGGCTTCCATGAAGGTCGGCTTAAGGCCACCGGGGTGCTCGACGCCAGCGGCGATGACCTCGCCTGGCAGCTGGCGCCGGAGGTCGAGGGCGTGCGTCTGGAGTCGTTGCTGACATCGCTTGGGCAGGAGCCCGCCCCGCTCAGCGGCTCGCTGCATGCCAGTGGTGAACTGACCACCCGCGGCAACGCTCGCCATGAGCTGACCCGTAACCTCAACGGCACCCTGGACACGCGGATCAACGAGGGCAGCATTCCCCGCGCCAATATTTCGCGTCAGCTGTGTACCGCCGTGGCGCGCCTCGAAGGCGAGCAGACCACGCGCGAGTGGAGCGAGAACACCCGCTTCGAGAACATCAGCGCGCGCTTCACCATCCGTGACGGCGTCGCCCATAACGACGACCTGCTGATCACCCTGCCGGGTATCGAGGTCAGTGGTGGTGGTCAGCTCGATCTGGGCAGCCAGCGTTTCGATGCCGACGGGGCGGCCCGTTTTGTCGACACCGCCGATGCCGCCTGCAGCGTCAATCGGCGTCTCGAAAAGGTGCCCTTCCCGGTGCGCTGCGAAGGCAGCCTGGAGGGTGACAGCAGCCAGTGGTGCGGCTTTGACGCCGACGCCTTCAAGGCCAATCTGGGCGAGCTGGTCGCCGAAGAGGCCCGCTCCCGCGTCAACGAGGAAGTCGAGGAGCGGCTGGGCAAGGAGCTCGAGCGTCTCGACGAACGCATCGGAGAAGAGGCTGGCAAGGAACTTCGTGACGCCGTCCGTGGTCTATTTAATTGAGCATCAAGCAAGCCAGTCACTGCGCCGACCTCCGTGTCGGCGCTTTTTTTCGTGTCTGACTTTTGAGTGATGATAACTAATTGGTTTTATGAAATATTTATCAGAAGTCTCTGGCCCTGACAGTCGGGTGAAAGGCGACAAGGATAGCGGTCGAGTGTCGCCGCTGCTCAGTACAGAGGTGTTTTCCCGGCGCCTGCTCGACTGGTTCGATGTGCACGGTCGCCACGATCTTCCCTGGCAGCATGATCGTACTGCCTATCGGGTGTGGGTCTCGGAAATCATGCTGCAGCAGACCCAGGTTGCTACCGTCATTCCCTATTTTGAGCGGTTCATGCAGCGCTTTCCTGATGTAAAGGCCCTCGCCGAGGCCAGCCAGGATGAGGTCCTTCATCTGTGGACCGGGTTGGGCTACTACGCCAGAGGCCGGAATCTGCACAAGGCGGCCCGAGTCGTGGTGGAACAGCATGCAGGCGAGTTTCCCACGGACAGCCTCGATGCCATGGCCGCGCTGCCTGGCATTGGCCGCTCGACCGCCGGGGCGATCATCGCCCAGAGCACCGGTAGGCGAGCCGTCATTCTGGATGGCAACGTCAAGCGCGTACTGACGCGCCTGCACGCGCTGGAAGGCTGGCCCGGCCGGCCAGCGGTGGAACGCGAGCTCTGGCACCTGGCCGAGCACTACACGCCGGAACAGCGAGTGGTGGATTTCACCCAGGGCATGATGGACCTTGGGGCGACACTGTGCCGCCGTGGCCAGCCGGACTGCGAGCGCTGCCCGTTCGCCGATGTCTGTGTGGCCCGCGCCCGAGGGGAGCAAAAGCGCTTCCCGGAGTCCAAGCCGAAGAAAGCGATCCCCTTGCGCCATACCCGCATGCTGGTGCTGAGCGACGAGGCCGGGCGCATCCTGCTGGAGCAGCGGCCTTCCCAGGGGCTGTGGGGCGGGCTGTGGGGGCTTCCCCAGTTCGACAGCGACGCCGAGATCGATGCCTGGCTCGATACCCACGCGCCCGGAGCCGAGCGAGACGAGCCTTGGTCGAGCTTCGTCCATGTGTTCAGTCACTTTCGCCTGGAAATCACGCCGGTGCCTGCACGCGGCGGGCGAGTCGATGGCGTCGCCGAGGGGCGGCTGTGGTACGACCCCCAGGCGCCGGAGTCGGTGGGACTTGCCGCACCGGTAAAGAAGCTGCTTGCGTCACTAGCCCCTTTGCCTTGAGCCAGCCGCCTTCGCGTTGACGTCCGTGCTGCCCCCCGCGCTGACCTTAGCGCACAGGGAGCCCGGGACGAGCGCCAGGGCTCTGCAGCAACAGAACGCTTAAGTCTGGGCGGGGCACACTGCTATCCTCGTGCCAGCAGGCCACACCATCGCCAGCAGGCCGTACCATAGAAAGGAGACCGCCATGAGTCAGACCGTGTTTTGCCGCAAGTACCAGAAGGAGCTCGACGCCTTGCCCTTCCCGCCGCTGCCGGGCAAGAAGGGGCAGGAGATCCAGGCGAGCGTGTCACGCCAGGCCTGGGAAGAATGGCAGGCGCTGCAGACCCGTCTGATCAACGAGAAGCATCTGAACATGATGGACCCGGCTAACCGCGAGTACCTGATGGAGCAGATGGAGCGCTTCTTCGACAATGAAGAGACCGACCGCGCCGAGGGCTATGTTCCGCGTGACGCCTAGCCTTGCGACGCCTTAGAAAGCGCTCGCCATCATTTTGAAAGAAAAGGGGTTGACGGAAAACGGAGGAATTGGTTTAATACGTCGCGTTGGCAAGGGGCCAGATAGCTCAGTTGGTAGAGCAGGGGATTGAAAATCCCCGTGTCGGCGGTTCGATTCCGTCTCTGGCCACCAACTCTGCTGGGGTATCGCCAAGTGGTAAGGCACCGGTTTTTGGTATCGGCATGCGCAGGTTCGAATCCTGCTACCCCAGCCACGCCAACCCCGTTTCGGGTGAGACGCCCAAGGCGTAACACCAGAGCAGCAAGCGACCTTCCGGTCGGCCCGAGCCGGCATAGCTCAGTTGGTAGAGCAACTGACTTGTAATCAGTAGGTCCCGGGTTCGACTCCTGGTGCCGGCACCATCTAAAAGATGGTTATGGATCAATGACTTGCTGCAACATCAAAACCGCCCATCGAGGCGGTTTTTTTGTGCGTGCGTAGATTTTTTTCTGCTAGTGGTTTACTTTCCTGAATTCAAGCAACAAGCGCAGCACCTGCGGTATTCAGGGCTCACAGCTACCTGGCAGGGTGCAAAGAATAACCGCGAGCACTTTGTCCCGATATCCAATGCTCTTTACCCGCACCTAGAGAACCTGATGAACTCTGCCAGGATGGTGGGGATCAAGCGTGGTGAGCAGATTTTCAACGTCAACCGATTCAGAATGCGGCACCGAATGGAGATGATGGACTCCTGGCAGGTTGAGAGCTGCTATCAGAAGCTTTCCCAGATTTGCGGCTATCAGATGAGCCCGCACCGATTCCGTCATACGTTGGGCACTGAGCTGATGAAGGAGCCAGACCGCAACGTGCACATCGTCAAGGCGCTGCTCGGCCACAGTAACATCAGCACGACGCTTGAGTACGTCGAGGTCGACATCGGCAGCCTGCGCAGGGCCATCGAGGGGCGTGTTTAAAGGTCGCGCGCTTTTACTTGTCATCTGCCGCTGGCCCAAGGGCAGAAGCCGATAATGGTTGGCCACCACTCCGGTAGACGTCAAGAAACCTCTCGCGTCTGAGTTCATTCAGGCCGCCTGCTTTTCCGGCTCAGCCGTGCTGATTTGAAGCTCCCGCTCCGGGTTGAGCGAGACGGTGCCGGTGGGCGTCCAGTTGTGGGGCTTGCCACTCCAGCGGGCGGGGTTGGCTTCACGCGCCGCCTGATTGATGACGTGGCGCTTGGCGAGTACGTCATGGTCATCTCCGGCATGACGCTGTGCCGGGATCATTCTAGCAGTAGAAATTGTTTGACATGTTTTTAGAGCGTGGCGAAGAGTGGGATATTCGCTTATGCTCAATGAATGCCAACTTTGTCAGGGGGCAGGGATGGGGCTGAAGCAATACCTGAGCATAACCGAGATGCCTGTGCTATTTGGAGCGCTTCTAACATTCTCCATCTGGGTAGGTGGGCAAATCGTCGAACGGGTGACGTCGACACCATTCATCGAGTATTCCTTTTCCTGGCAAGAAAATGATGATTACGGTAACTGGAAACAACAGTATGTGACGCAAATCCATGATTGCATGAGAGATCCGATCGACGAGCCGCCGCCACATATTCTCAATATTGTTCTGCGAAATTTATCTGCCGATCAGCTTCTGGACGATATTACCATTGCATTCAGGACGCCAGTTGGTTCCGGCAGTAGAGTGCTCGGTACTCAGTTGATCTCCCGAGCCCCTGCATTGAAGAAGGATGGTGCCGAGGTGTGTGAGAGCCACTATGCTGCGGTTAGCTCCGTTACTTTTCATCCTCGCTGGGAGTATGTTTTTTCCGTGGCTTTTACCGAGAAGGAGTTGCCCATAGTCTTTCTCGATAGTTCGAGTTCGGCGGTGGTGCTGGAAGAAAGTAGCATCAAGACTCGGATAGTCAGAAATGAGGTGACGCTTTTGTTTGTCGGGCTTGTGGCCAGCCTCTTGCTAGCGTTCCTTTTTATATGGGTGCACTGGCCTTCGACTAAGAAGGCAGAAAGAGGTGGTGGGGGTGAATAATGAAGTGGTGCATATTGTTGTCGACTATGCTCTTGTGCTTGAGCGTCATGGCCGAACAGACGGTATTGGTTCAGGATGATCATCTTCAGGGAGTTGTATCTGTTGTTTATTCTGGCTCAGAAGAAAATCCCAAGGGTGAGACGGACCATCGAGGGATGCTCCAACTGGAAAAGATTTGTGAGCCTCAGGTGGTTTTCATCGCTCGCCCTTCCAGCCCCTTCTATGAAACCGGGAAAGCCCGTTGTCTCCAAGAGATGGAAGTATTGACCATCAGGGTGACGGCAAAGCCCTTCTACAGCAATCTACTGATTAATCGTGATAACTTTTTAGAAAGTGGCGACTATGCAGCGGCCGCTTTGGCTTCAAATGAAATAGCGGCGCGAACGACTGATGCAGAAAGTTCCCATGAAGAGCGCATCAAGGCCATTGAAAGTTTTGCAAGATACTTGGAGCTTACAGAAGCGGCCTCAGCAGTGTCTTTCGACGAGCGGCAAGGCGCGCGGGTTGCCAGCGACGATTTTGTCGAGGCGTTGCGCCATTATCAAGAGCGAGAGGGGTTGCCGGCGTCTGGACAGTTGGACTATCAGACGCTCAGGCAAGCAGCTGAGTTGGATACGGGCACGATACTGTTCGAAGTGCTGGAATGAATGATGGGCTAATGGGAAAGAACGGTCCGCATTCCCTAATATACTTGGCTGTTCAGAAGAATGGACATCCACTCTCTGGGCCGGTGAGCAGGTATTCAACGTGAACCGATTCAGTATCCGGCACCGAACGGAGATGATGGACTCTTGGCGGGTTGAGAGCTTCTATCAGAAGCTTTCGCAGATTTGCGCCTATCCAAATGAGTCTGCACCGATTCCGCCATACGCTGGGCACTGAGCTGATGAAGGAGCCGGACCGCAACCTGCACATCGTCAAGGCGCTGCTTGGCCACAGCAACATCAGCACGACGCTTGAGTACGTCGAGGTCGACATCGGCAGCCTGCGCAGCACCATCGAGGGGCGTGTTTAGGCTCAGTGGCGCACGAGCGCAAATCTGATCATGACCCACCTGCGGTGCCAGGGACTGGCTTTGATGATGCCGTGTGATGTTGATGATGGAGCCTGCCCTCAGACCGCCTCTGTAAGCATTCCACGAAGATTTTTCCACGCAGTAACGTGTTGATTTTTTGAGATGTTTTGGTGCTGTGACTTGTGATCAGTAGGTCCCGGGTTCGACTTCTGGTGCCGGCACCATCTAAAAGATGGTTATGGATCAACGACTTGCTGCAACATCAAAACCGCCCCTAGAGGCGGTTTTTTTGTGCGTGGGGGAATCATGGTGTTGTGCCCGACGGGGCGGGGGTACGTCAGGCGTTCGGCACCTGCGCAGGCACTTTTCGTACAAGCCCTAGCGCTTGAGCTCGTCTCTCAGCGTCCTGACCTGCTCGATATCCAGCCCCTACAGCTCCGACACCATCTGGTCATCTAGCTGAGTCCGCTCGATCATGTTGTGGGCGACCTCCAGACGAGCCTTCTGTTCGCCCTTCTGTTCGCTTTCCAGCAGGCCTTCCTGACGTCCTTCCTTGCGGCCTTCTTCAAGACCCTGTTGCTTCCACTGCTCGGGCCATCGTTTTGCACGCTCGGCCAGCATGTTGTGTACCTCATTGAGTTTGTTGAGATTCTGCCACTCGGTTCCTTCGCTCTCGGGTATCCAGTTGGGCAGCAGCACGCGCTTGATCCAGATGGCGAAGTGACGGCGCAGACGAGTCTGGTCCGGCGCTTCGAGCCATCTTGCCAGCAGTCCGATCAGTTCGACCGCCTCCCTGGTGCCACGGTGGTGTTCCAGTCGGAATATGGCGGCTACCACGTTGCGTGCCTCCGGCGACCAATGCTCCGAGTCCACGATGGCGCCTTCGTCCAGCAGAAGATAGGGCATTCGTGGGCGGTATCGCTCCAGCTCCCTGGGCACGCTTTGAACGAGGTCCGATACGTCGACGGCGGCGTTCCAACGCTTCTCTCCATTGTAGAGCACGACGGGCAGCACCGGGGGCAACCTGGCGTGGGGCGAGAGCTTCTGCTGCTTGATCAGGTCCTGATACAGGAGGCCCACGTAGGTCATGATGCGCAGCGCCATGAAGGGATCGATGGTGCTCTGGAATTCGATCAACAGATAGACGTAGATCCAGTCATCGCCGAAGCGTGCGCGCCAGATGACGTCGGACTCCCGATCGCGCAGGTCGTCGCTGACAAAGCTGCTGCTGACCTTCTCCAGTGAGTCGAGGTCGAGATGCGCTATCCAGTCCTCCTTGATGAAGCCTGTCAGGAGGTCTCGAATGACTCTAGGTTCGCTGAACAGCAGTTTGTAGCTGTGGTCGTGCTGGTGGTTCATGGGATATCAGCCGCCGACTGGCGAGAGCCAGTAATGGAAGGAGATGGCAATCATCCTGGCGGCTAATGGCTGGCATGTACGGCTACGGAGTCGATTGGGTGGAAACCTGACCAAATGTCAGAAGTTTGAGCAAAGTCTTGTTCAGACCTTGTTCAGAGAGAGGCGTAGTGACAAGCCCTCAACCCCCCAACCCCCCAGGATGGCCTTGGTTTCCAGATATTCCTCCAGGCCCTCTTCGCCCCATTCGCGACCGTTGCCGGATTGGCCGAAGCCGCCGAAGGGGGCATCGAAGGAAAAGTCCGCCCCTTGCAGGTAGCACTGGCCGGCCTTGAGGCGGCGGGCGATGGGCAGGGCGGCTTCGGCGCTGGCGGCGTAGACGGCGGAAGACAGCCCATAGGGCGTGTCGTTGGCGATCTCGATGGCCTGTTCCAGGTCGTCGTAGGGAATCAGGCACAGCACCGGGCCGAAGATTTCTGAGCGTGCGATTGCCATGTGGTTGCTGACGTCGCTGAAGAGGGTGGGGCGAACATAGTAGCCCTGCTCCAGGCCCTCAGGGGCCTCGGTACCACCCAGCATCAAGCGCGCTCCCTCGGCGATACCCTGCTGAATGTGCTGGCGTACGCTGTCGCGCTGGCGTCGGGACACCAGCGGCCCCATGGTGGTGGCGGTGTCTGTCGGGTCACCTGCCACCTGCTCCCGGGCGACCGTCAGGGCGATGCGTTCGGCGTCGGCCAGACGTGAGCGTGGTATCAGCATGCGGGTGAAGGCGTCGCAGGTCTGGCCACTGTTGGCCATCACGTTTTCCACCCCGAAGCGCACCGCCCGGGGCAGGTCCGCGTCCTCGGTGATGATCAGCGGCGACTTGCCCCCCAGCTCCTGACACACTCGCTTGACCCCGGCGGCGGCGTTGATGGCCACCTCGATACCGGCGCGGGTGGAGCCGGTGAAGGACACCATGTCGACCTCGGGATGGCTCGCCAGCAGAGGGCCGATCTCGCTGCCGGAGCCCGTCACCAGGTTGAAGACCCCGGCTGGGAGGCCGACGCTGTGAAAGATCTCGGCCATGATGAAGTCCTGCAGCGGCGTCTGTTCGGCCGGCTTGGTGACCACGGTACAGCCCGCCGCCAGGGCCGGGGCCAGCTTGCCGACCAGCTGATGCAGTGGGTAGTTCCAGGGGTTGATCAGCGCGCACACGCCGACCGGCTCGCGGACGATGGCGACGCCATTGCGGCGTTCGATCTCTTCGGAACGCAAGGCCCGCTCGGCGTAGTAGCGCATGCCTTCGATGGGGCCATCCACGTGCATGGCGGGTGTGATCTGGACCGGACAGCCCAGGGTGATGACGTGCGCCTCGACCAGGTCTGCGTGGCGCCTTTGCATCTCGTCGGCGACGGCGAGAAGTATCTCGCGCCGTTGCCCGGCGGGGGTCGCCGACCAGTCGGGCAGAGCGCGCCGGGCCGCCTCGACGGCGGCGTCGATGTCCGCTCGGTGCGCTCTTGGCACCGAGGCGCACAGATTCTCGGTGGCAGGGTCGAGGATGCCAAAGCGCTCGCTGTCGCTGGGCTTGTGCCAGCGGCCATCGATAAAGAAGTGTTCTCTGTAGTGCATGGCGAGGTCCTCGTTGGCTCGGATGATGATCAAGACCGGCGTATGCCGTCGCGGTCAGCCTGGCAGCCCTTTATCCGGACCTGCCGCGCACGACCACTTCATGGCCGACCTCTTCCGGCTCGGTGTCGGTCAGTTCGGCGGGGAAGCCGTCGCCGAGCACCTCGACGCCGCAGGCGTCCTCAAGGCGCCGGATGATGTTGGATGACCACTCACGGGAGCCATAGCGCTCTTGGCCATCCTGAAAGATGTCGAGCAGCAGCGGCGATATCTCGAGGGGCACCTCGAGGCTTCTGGCCAGGGCGTCGAACAGGCCCACGTCCTTGAGCACCAGATCCATGGTGAAGCTGATATCGCGGCTACCGTTGAGAATGACCTGGGATTCGGTCTCGTGGACAAAGGAATTGCCCGAGGAGATACGGATGGCCTCGAAGGCGGTGTTCATGTCCAGGCCGGCCTTGCGAGCCACGGTCAAGGCCTCGGCCACCGAACACAGGTTGGCGGTGGCGAGGTAGTTGGTCAGTACCTTGAGCATCGAGGCCGTGCCTAGAGGTCCGGTGTGCAGGACCCGACGCCCCAGGGTGGTCAGCACCGGCAACACCCGTTCAAAGGTGTCGCGATCACCGCCGGCGAAGATCGAAATGTTGCCGGTGGCGGCGCGGTGGCAGCCGCCGGAGACCGGTGTCTCCATGGCGAGGGCGCCGGTGGCGGCGACCCTGGCGGCGATGCGTACTAGTTCCTGGGCATCGGTGGTGCTCATCTCCAGCCACACCTTGCCGGCAGATAGCCCGGCGATGACCCCATCCTCGGCTTCCATTACCGCGCTGCAGGCGCGAGGAGATGGCAGGCAAGTGATGATCATGTCGCTGGCCTCGGCCACTGCTCTGGGGCTGCTGGCGGCGGCAGCGCCCTGGTCGATGAAGCGTCGAGTGATCTCGGGGTCGAGGTCGCGGATCGTGACGTGATAGCCGTTGCGCAGCAGGCTGCCGGCGAGCTTGCCGCCGACGTTGCCAAGTCCGATAAAGCCGATGTTCATGGGAGGTCATCTCATGCCGGTGAGCCGATCATCTTGCAGTGACATCCTTGCGCGGGGGCGGATGAAATGCTGCAGGTAGGCTTCACGCTAGGCACGGCGGGGGCAGACGACAATTCATCTTTTCTTGGTGATTGGTCACTTTTGTTGAGTGAAGGCGACTCAGTCCCGCTGACTCAGCAGCCAGGTGCGGAAGGCCACCACTCGCGGATCGTCGGCCAGATGGGAGGGGGAGGCGATGCCCCATTCGCCGCTGGCGGGCTGTACCTTGCCCATCGGGTTGATCAGCCGGCCCGTGGCCAGGTCATCCTCGGCGAAGGGGCCATTGACTAGGGCGACGCCTTCACCTCGGGCGGCCATCTCGAGCGCCGCAGCCAGGGTGTCGACCTGCAGGGCGCGTGGTGGCGCGGGCCGTGTGGCAGGAGGCGACTGGGTGTCGAACCAGCCCTGCCAGCTCCAGCTCTCGGTATAGACGCTGATCAGCGGGAAGGCCTGCAGCGCCTCAGGGGATAGCGGCAACGAATGCCCCATCACCAGCGACGGGCTGCACACAGGGGTCAGCGTCGAGGGAAACAGCGGTGTCCAGTCAAGTCGAAAGGGCAGCGGGCCATCACGGAAGAGGATGGCGATATCGGCGTGGGCGCTGTCGAAGGTCCAGTCCAGGCTGTAGGTCTTGATCCTCAGTTCGGTCTCGGGATAGCGCTGGTGAAATTGTGCCAGTCGTGGGGCCAGCCAGCGGATCGAGGTGGTCACATAGACCTGCACGCGCAGGGGTTCAAGGCAGGGCTGGCGACGCAGTGTTTCGGCGCCCAGGATCAGCGCTTCCAGGGCGTCGCGCACGACAGGGTAGAAACGTCGCCCGGATGCGGTGAGCTCGATATGCCGGCCCCGGCGGGCGAACAGTTTCGTCCCCAGGCTCTGCTCCAGACGCTGTATCTGGTTGGCGATGGCGGGGTGGGAGAGGTGCAGCTCCTCGGCTGCGGCGCGCAGGCTTGATAGTCGCGCCGCGGCCTCGAATCCCTTCAGCGCACTCAAGGGCGGCAGGCGATCCAGCGGCAGCGGTGCCGTGGATGTCTGATGACGCGGGACGTCAGACAACGCGGGACGACAGCTGGCGCGCGGCCTGCACCAGGTTCTTGGAGTAGCGGCGCGCCTCCTGGGGGCTCAGGGTGTCGCTGCTGATGGCGGCGCTGATCGCTGCGATGGGCTCGTTACGCAGGTTGAGCACCGGTGCGGCGATGCAGCTGACGCCCTGCTCAGGCGCGCCGTCGGAGGTGGCGTAACCGAGCCGATGGGCCCGCCCCAGTTCCGCCATGACGCCTTTCACTCCCTTGTTCTCGGGAGCAAGACCAAGCTCGTCGGCGAGATAGCCCTGCCAGGAGTCCTCGTCGCGCATCGCCAGGATGATCTTGCCACTGGCCGCTTCGTGCAGCGCCATGGTCTTGCCCACGTAAAGGTTGAAGCTTGCGCCACTGGCACCGTCGATCTTGGACACCACCACGACCTTGTTGCCGATGGGCACGCACAGAAAGATGGTCTTGTGGATTTCGTTTTTCAGGATTTCCGCGATCGGATAGAAGTAGGGTATCAGGCTCTGCTTGTTATAGATGGTGGAGGATATCTGGAAGATGCGTGAGCCGATGCAGTAGGACTTCTTGCGGCTTGGATCCTGGGCCACCAGCTGGTGGTGAAGCAGGGCGTTGATGACACGGTGACCGGTGGCCGGCGAAATACCGGTAGCGTCACAGATTTCCGAAAGCGTCATGGGATAGCTGGTGGCCGCCAGCAGGTCCAGGATCATGACGCTATGATCGACCGCCGGAGCCTTGGTCTTTTCCGAGGTCCTTTCCGAATTCATGATCAGCCGCGGTCTCCAAAACGCGAATGCGAGGACGAATGCAGATGACTCGTCCGGTCAGACTCAGGGGCGATGTGGCTCCTGGGCGTCGTTCAGATCGGGTGGTCCTGAAGGATCAGGTCGGCCCCCTTTTCCGCCACCATCATCACCGGTGCATTGAGGTTACCCGAGGTGATGTTGGGAAAGATCGAGGCGTCGATGACCCTGAGCCCGGACACGCCATGCACCCTGAGACTGCCATCGACCACCGCCTCGCGAGGGTCGGGCCCCATGGCGCAGGTACCGCACAGATGATAGATGGAGCCTGCGTTGGCGCGAAAGTACTCTAACATGCTTTGGTCATCGTGGACGGCATCCGCCGGAGTGACCTCGGCGTCGATGACGGCACCCAGGGCCGCCGTTTCGGCCAGCGCGCGAATGAGCCGGCTGCCCTGAATGGCCTCGTCCTGATCTCGCCGGGTTCCCAGATAGTTCGGCCGGATCACCGCCGGCTCATTGGCATCGGCGCTGGCCAGATCGATGGTGCCACGACTGTCGGGACGGCAGGAATTGAAGGCCAGCAGGAAGCCGGAGTAGGCATCCGCGGTCAGTGTCGTGTCCGGCGGTGCCGGGATGCGATAGGACAGCGGGTTGAAGTAGAGCTGGATATTGGGCGCGGGTTCGTCGGCATGGCCGCGAAAGAAGCCTCCGGCCTGGTTGACGCTCATCGCCAGCGGGCCGCTGCGATTGATCAGGTACTTCATCGTTGCCCTGGTCAGGCCGGGCAGAGAGTTGAAGTCGTCGTTCAGGGTCCGGCAGTTGGCGCGATAGAAGTAGCTGACGGCCAGGTGATCCTGCAGGTTTCGGCCCACGCCGGGCAGCTGCTGGAGCGCTGCGATCCCGTGTTGTCGCAGCTTCTCGCTGTCCCCGAGTCCCGAGAGCATCAGCAGCTTTGGCGAGTCCACCGCACCGGCGCAGACGATCACCTCGCGGCGTGCGCGCAGGGTCTTCAACTGGCCTTGCTCTCGGTATTCAATGCCGCTGGCGCGACGCTGATCGTCGAACAGCACCCGTTGAACCTGGCTGACGTGCTTGAGGGTGAGATTGGAGCGCTCGAGCGCCGGCTTCAGGTAGGCAGTGTTGCTGGAATCGCGACGGCCTCGGCGGATGTTCGTCTCATAGAGGCCGGCACCTTCGATGGAGGCGCCATTGAAGTCGTCATTGAGCGGGTAGCCGAGTTCATCGGCAGCCCTGAGGTAGGACTGGCAGATTGGATGGGCGATTTCCTTGAGCGGGGTGATGCCGATCAGTCCCTGGCTCGAGTGGAATTCGGTATCGCCTGCCGGGTGCTGCTCGAGTTTCCTGAAATAGGGCAACAGCGCCTGGTAGCCCCACCCCGGGTTACCCGCGCGCGCCCAGTCATCGAAGTCCGATGGCTGGCCTCGCACATAGATCATGGCGTTGATGGAGCCCGATCCTCCCTGGACCTTGCCCCGGGGTGTGTAGATCCGCCGGTTGGCCAACGCCGGCTCCTCGGCGCTGTAGTACATGTAGTTGTAGCCGGGGTGATAGTAGGTCTTGGCAAAGCCCACCGGCACCCGAAGCCAGGGGGAACTGTCACGGCCGCCGGCCTCGACGATCAGTACCTTGTGGTGTCCGCTGGCACTCAGCCGGTGGGCCAGCACGCAGCCTGCGGAGCCTGCACCGACGATGATGAAGTCGTAGTCCATCGCCTCAGGCCTCCGGTCGGGTCTTCCAGCGGGTGCAGGACTGCTGGACGACGTCGTAGGGCGTGGCGTCCATGCTCAGGTGCAGGCGCTTGCCGGTGTAGGGCGAGTGGGCCCTGACCACCGCCATGTCCAGTTCCACCCCGAGCCCCGGTCGATCGGAGGGAATGATAAAGCCGTCACTCCACTCGATCTTGGCTTCGAGCACCTCGGCGTGGAAGCCGTCCCAGGTGCCGATGCTCTCCTGGATCAGGAAGTTGGGTGTGGTGGCGGCGAGCTGAATGCTGGCCGCCGCACCCACCGGGCCGTTGTACAGGTGGGGCGCTATCTGGGCGTAGTGGACCTCGGCCAGGGCGGCGATCTTCTTGCCTTCGAGGATGCCGCCGACCCGGCCAAGGTTCATCTGCAGGATCGAGGCGGCCTGGTGGCGCAGCAGGTCATGGAACTCGTACTTGGTGGTCAGCCGCTCACCGGTGGCCACCGGGATGGAGGTATGGTCGGCGACCCTGGCCATGGCCTCGCTCTGGCCGGGTGGCACCGGCTCCTCGAACCACAGCGGGTCAAAGGGTTCGAGGCGCTTGGCCAGGCGGATCGCCGAGGCCGGCGTCATCTGGCCGTGGGTACCGAACAGCAGGTCGCAGCCGTTGCCGACCGCCTCACGGATGCGCTGGCAGAAGGTTGCGCTCTTTTCCAGCGCCTCCAGTGACAGCATATGCCCGCAGTAGGCGGTGTAGGGGCCCGCCGGATCGAACTTGAGCGCGGTAAAGCCGAGGGCCTTCTGCTCCAGGGCGCACTCCACCGCCAGCTCGACATTGTCGTAGTCATAGTCGCCGCCGGGGGCACGGGGGTAGAGATAGGTGTAGGAGCGCAGCCGATCGTGGAGCTTGCCGCCGATCAGTGCATGTACCGGCTGGCCGGCCGCCTTGCCGACGATGTCCCAGCAGGCCATCTCGAGGCCGCTGAGCACCCCCATCATGGTCAGGTCCGGGCGCTGGGTGAAGCCGCTCGAGTAGGTCTCGCGATACAGCCGTTCCAGATGGTGGGGATCCCGTCCCTTCAGGTAGCGCTCGAACACGTCCTCGATGGCGGCGACCACCACTTGCGGGTGGAAGGTCGCCGCATAGACCTCGCCGACGCCCTCGATGCCACAGGCGGTTCCCAGTTTGACGAAGATCCAATACATGCCGCCGATGTGGGGCGGAGGTGTGGCGACCACATGGCTTTCACAACTGACGACTTTCATGAACGGCGAGTCCTCTGAAAAGGGCAGCAAGCGGCCGACCGCCCGGCGAAGACGCGGCGGTGATGGGCTTGGGTGTGGGGTGGCGCGGGATGGCGTCAGTAGTTCAATACCACCAGCCGGGTCTGGGAGTAGTCCAGCATGCCGTGCTTGCCGTCGTCGCCGCCGAGACCCGAACGCTTCCAGCCGGCGTGGTAGCCCTGGTAGGGGTCCGATGGGGTGCGATTGATGTAGACCTCGCCTGCCTCGATGTTGTGGGCCACCTTCATGGCGGTGCGGTAGTTCTCGGTGAACACCACCGAGGCAAGGCCGAACTGGTGGTCGTTGGCCAGCGCCAGGGCTTCATCCACATCGGCGTAGGTCAGCACCGGCAGTACCGGGCCGAAGATCTCTTCCTGGACGATCTCCATGTCCTGGCGGCAGTCGGTCAGCAGGGTCGGCGGGTAGAAGTGTCCGGGGCCAGGGGGAATCGCGCCGCCGGTGGCCAGGGTGGCGCCGTCGTCGATGGCACGCTCGACCATCTGGTGGACATTGAGGCGGGTGTTCTCGTTGATCAGGGGGCCCATGTGGCTGGGGTCCTCGGCACGATTGCCGAAGGTGCAGGCCTCCATGTTGGCCTTGAGCAGGGCGATGAAGGGCTCGGCGATGGACTGATGCACGTAGACTCGCTCGATGGCGGTACACAGCTGGCCGCAGTTGGTGGTCTTGGAGGCCACGATCTGACGGGCGGCCTGCTCGAGGTCGGCGTCGGGCTCGACGATGGCCGGTGACTTGCCACCCAGTTCCAGCGACGACTTGGCGATATTGACCTGGGAGTACTCCAGCACCTTGCGGCCGGCGCCGACGCTGCCGGTGAGGGTGATCATGCCGACCCTTGGGTGAGTACACACGGCCTCGGCGGTGGCGTGGTCCATGCTCAGGATGTTGACCACCCCCGGCGGGATCTCGGCCGCCTGGACGGCCCGGGCAATTTCGAAGGCCGAACGCGGGGTGTTGTTGCTCGGGCGCACGATCACGCTGTTGCCGGTGATCATCGCCGGTGCAATCTTGCGCAGCAGGGTGAAGACGGGGTAGTTGAAGGGAATCAGGCAGGCCACCACGCCGATCGGCTCCCGAGTGAGCAGCAGGCTCTCGTCAGGGGTGTCGCTGGGCACGATATCGCCCTCGATCCGTCGCGCCCATTCGGCGTGGTAGCGGGTGATATCGGCCGCGTATACCGCCTCGTTGGTGGCGTCCTCGAGGCTCTTGCCCGACTCTTCGGCCAGCGCCCGCCCAATGGCCTCGCGACGCTCCATCAGGGCGTCGGCCAGGCGCTGCATATGTACCGCCCGTTCGGCACTGGTCAGCCTGCGCCAGTGCTTCTGGGCCCTGGCCGCGACCTCGACAGCTTCCATCGCCTGGGCGTTGGTGGCGGCCTGGACCTGGCCCACCATCGCTCCCGTGGCGGGGCAGTAGACCGGGATCATGCTGGCCTGGGGGGCGCTGACAAAGTCGTTGTTGATGAAGTTCCCATCGGTGCTCATGGCTGATTCCTCGTCAAGTTCAAACCAGCCTAGGAAGCGACCCTGAGGGCGTCAAGAAAATTCCCTATGTAGAAATAAAATTCCGCATATGGAATATGTGGCGGTGTGCTGGTGCCTGTATGCGAGCCGGCAGGAAGCCAAGACAGCGCCAGGTAAGGCCCAAGAAAGCGCCGAGGAAAGCAACATCAGGCGCCCTGCCGGCGACGGCCAGCAGGGCACGTGTCATCGGGCCTAGCGGCTGGCGACCACCACGCGGCCTCTGACCTTGCCTTCCATCAGGCGCTCTGCGGTGGTGATGGCCTCGCTCAGCGGGATCTCGCTGGCGATGTCGTCGAGACGCTCTTCAGGCATCAGCTCGGCCAGGCGCTGCCAGGCTTCCAGGCGAACTTCTCTGGGCTGCATCACGCTGTCGATGCCGGCCAGGGTCACGCCGCGCAGGATGAAGGGCATCACCGTGGCGGGAAGGTCCATGCCCTGGGCCAGGCCGCAGGAGGTCACCGTGCCGCCGTAGCGGGTCGAGGCCAGCACATTGACCAGGGTGTGGCTGCCGACGCTGTCGACGGCACCCGCCCAGCGTTCCCTGGCCAGGGGCTTTCCGGGCTGTTCGAGCTCGCCGCGGTCGATGATCGAGGTGGCGCCCAGTGCCTTCAGATAGTCCGCCTCCTCGACCTTGCCGGTGGAGGCAACGACTTCGTAGCCCAGCTTGGCCAGCAGGGTGATGGCAAAGCTGCCGACGCCACCGCTGGCGCCGGTGACCAGCACCTCGCCCTGGTCCGGGGTCACCCCGTGGCGCTCCAGCGCCAGCACCGAGAGCATGGCGGTGTAGCCGGCGGTGCCGATGGCCATGGCGTTTCTGGTGCTGAAGGCTTCTGGCAGCGGGATCAGCCAGTCGCCGTTCAGGCGTGCCTTCTGGGCCAGCCCGCCCCAGTGCTTCTCGCCGACGCCCCAGCCGTTCAGGACCACCCGGTCACCCGGCTGGAAGTCCTGGTGCTGCGAGGCTTCCACCACGCCGGCAAGGTCGATGCCCGGGACCATGGGGAAGGACTTGACCACCGGGCCCTTGCCGGTGATGGCCAGCCCGTCCTTGTAGTTCAGGGTGCTGTAGTCGACGTTCACGGTCACGTCGCCCTCGGGCAGGGCCTGGTCATCCAGTGACTCGATGGCGGCCTTCTGAGTGTCGCCTTCCTTGCGGATCACGATGGCGTCGAACATGGCGGTCTCCTTTTTAGACGGTTTGTCTATAAATTGGCGCAAGCAGTATCAGGGCGCAGTATACGACCCCGCAGGAGCGGGCTCTCGGTTCAGTGTCGGACTATTGTCCAGTCAGGTCGGCTCAGTTCAGTTCATGGCGACGGACGACCCTGGCGTTGGGTGTCCAGGCCCGAAAAGAAGCTGTCGGTGAACACATCGATCGGGCGCGGGCTGCGTTCCAGCCTGGCGCGCATGATGGCACCCTCCCAGCCGATCCAGAAGGCCTCGGCCAGCCGATCAGTGTCCCTGTCGGAGGCGATATCGCCGTGGTGGCGGGCTTCTTCCAGGCAAGCGGCGAGACGTCGTTGCCAGTCGGCGAGCGTGGCGATCAGCCGCTCGCGGTAGTCTGCCGGCAGTCCAGCCGCCTCCTGACCGAGATTGCCCACCAGACAGCCACGGCGATAGTCGTGGCGTGCCATGCCAGCCTTGGCATCGTCGACAAAGGCCTGCACGCGCTCGAGTGGTGGCCGGGAATCGTCTTGCAGATGGCGGTCGAGCTTGTCGGCAAAATAGCGGGCGTAGCGCTCGAGCACCGCCTGGCCGAAGGCTTCCTTGCTGGCAAAGTAGTGATAGAAGGAACCCTTGGGCACCCCGGCACGCTTGAGCATGCCGTCGAGCCCCGCGCTCAGAAAGCCGTGTTCGGTCAGGGTCTCGAGGCCGCTGGCGATCAGCGCCGCTCTGGCGTCGCCCTGGGTGGCGCCGACGCTGTAGTCGGTCTTCGGCGGTCGCCCCCGGCGCCTGGCTATCGTCGGATTGGTCATGCAATGATTTTAGACCAGGTGTCTATAAAATCAATGATGGGGCTGACCACGAGGGCAAACGAGAAGACACGCGAGGGTGGCCACGGGGGGCGACAGCGTCACCTGACACGACACCAGCGGCCCGGTATCGGGCCGCTGGCGATTGGAGCAGGTCATCGACGAGGGTCTATCAGACCTGGGGTGACAGGCACTCGACCGGCGAGCGAGACTCGCGCGACTTGCGCATCAGGCTGATGACGACAAAGATCGCCGAGTTGACCACCAACCCGCAGAAGCCCGGGTGCCAGCCGAAAGGCGCATCGATGCCGAATTGCAGCAGCAGGGTGATGACGGCGCCGACACTCAGCCCGATAAAGGCCGCGGTCTGGGACGCGCGACGCCAGAACAGGGCACCCAGCAGCATCGGCAGCAGTTGCACAATAATGCCGTAGGCTCCGAGCAGCAGGCTGACCAGCGAGCCGGGGTTGGCCAGTGCCAGCAGGTACGCCATCAGCGATATCGCGATGACCCCGTAGCGCGTCAGTGACAGCGCCTTGTGCTCGGGCAGGGCGCGCATCCTGGGCGTGAACTGGACCACGTCACGTACCAGGATGGTGGCCGAGGTGTGGGCCAGGTTGGCGGCGGTCGACATGGCCGCCGCCAAGGCGCCGGACAGTGCCAGTCCGATCACCCAGGCGGGCAGGTCGGCGAGTTCCACCACGATGGTCAGCAGCACCCGGTCAGGCGAATCCAGTGGCGTGTCGGCGAGCAGCACGATGCCGGCGAAGCCGATGATCAGCAGCGGTACCAGCAGGTAGCTGTAGAGCGGGTAGAGCACAAAGACACGCTTGAGCGTCCTGACGTCCTTGGCGCTGTAGAACTTCATGAAGATGTGAGGCCACATCACGCAGCCCAGCGCGCTGACCAGTACCGCAGTGGAGAAGGCGCCCCAGCCCATCCCGGTGGCGCCGGGCATGGTCAGATATTCCGGCGCCTGGTCCTTGATCTGCTGGAACATTTCACCGACGCCGCCAAAGAACTGCTCGGCCGTGGTCAGCCCCAGTGCCCAGGCGATGACGACCATCATCAGGCCCTGCATCAGGTTGGTCCAGCCGATGCCCTGAAGGCCGCTGGCGTAGACGTAGGCGGCCACCACGCCGCAGGCCAGCAGACTGCCCAGCCAGAACGGGATGGTGCCGGAGGTCGCCGCTTCGAACAGCATGCCGGCGCCAGCGATCTGGATCGTCAGGTAGGGAATCATCGCCAGCACGCTGACGACACCGATGACCAGGCCCAGCACATTCTTTGGAGTGGGGTAGCAGGCCGACAGAAACTCGGCCTGGGTTAGAAAGCCGTGGCGGCGACCCAGTCGCGAGATATGCGGCGCGATCAGCCACCACACGATCACCGCCAGCGTCAGGTAGGCGATGATATAGAACGCCGGGGCGCCCTTGCTGTAGGCCCAACCCGGTGCGCCGAGGAAGGCAAAGGCGGAGAAGATCTCGGCACCGAGGATGAAGAACAGCACCAGCAGGCCCATATGGCGACCGCCCGCCACGTAGCCTTCCAGCGAGGAGCCCTGGCCACGCCTTGCGCGCAGGCCCACCAGCAGCACGATGACCAGATAGCCCACCGTCATGGCGGTGATCAGCAGAGAATCACTCATGGTCTGCCTCCTCGCCGGTATCCTTGCGATAGGCGATCAACAGGCCCACGAACAGGGCGAAGACCCAGGCCACGTACCAGAACATGAAGAACGGCATGCCGAGCACCATCGGATCGATGCGATTGGCGATCAGCGCACCCGGCCACACCATGGCCAGGGTGCACAGCACGAAGTAGATCAGCAGGCCCTTGGAAGGCATGCCTTTTTGGTGGTTCATGGGAAGACCTCTTGTTGTTGAGTGTGGTCGTTGTCGGCATCGCCTCAGCGATGGTCGTTCAAGGCGCCAAGAGCGATGGCAACCAGCAGTCGGCTGCCTACGGGAATGATGGCGTCGTTGAAGTCGTAGCGAGCGTTATGAAGCGGCGGGGTGGTGTCCGCTTCGGCGCTGCCGAGGAAGAAGTAGGCTCCCGGGCACTTTTCGAGCATAAAGGCGAAGTCTTCACCGCCAAGGCTGGGATTCACGTCGCGCTCCAGTGCGGTCTCGCCCAGCAGTTCCTTCGCGGTGGTGATGACGTGGTTGGTCGCCGCCGGGTGATTGACCGTGGCCGGAAAGATGCGCTGGTGATCGACCTCGATCTCGCCGCCGTAGGTCGCCGCCACACCATCGCAGGTGCGCTGGATGGCCTCGGCGATGCGATCCTGGGTAGCGCTGTCGAGGGTTCGCACCGTGCCGCTCAGTCGGACCTCGTCGGGAATGATGGCGAAGCCTTCGAGTTCACCTCCCTTGATGCCGCACAGGCTCAGTGCCGCTGGAGACAGTGGGTCGGCATCGCGCGAGACCACGCTGTGCAGGGCCTGGATCAGAGCGCCGGCCATCCTGACCGGGTCGGTAGAAAGGTGAGGGTTCACCCCGCCGTGGCCGCCCTTGCCGCGGATGCAGATATCCAGGCGATCGGTGGCGGCCATGATCGGGCCCGGGCGAATCGCCACCTGCCCCCGGGGCAGAGCCGGCCAGTTGTGCAGGCCGTAGATCGCATCCATGGGGAAGCGCTCGAACAGCCCCTCCTCGACCATCGCTCGTCCACCGCCCAGGCCTTCTTCCGCCGGTTGGAACACCAGGTGGATGGTGCCGGAAAAATCGCGGTGGCGGGCGAGGTAGCGAGCGGCGCCGATCAGCATGGTGGTGTGGCCATCGTGGCCGCAGGCATGCATGACACCAGGCACTTCGGAGACATGGCCGTGGTCGCTTGCCTCCTGAATCGGCAGCGCGTCCATGTCGGCGCGCAGGCCAATACGGCGACCGTTGTCGGGGCCAAGCCCTTTGATGGTGGCCACGACACCGGTGCCGCCCAGGCCGTGGTCGAAGGGAATGTCGAGCCGCTCGAGTTCATCGCAGACACGCGCGGAGGTGGCGTGTTCCTTGAAGCCGAGTTCCGGATGCCGATGAAAGTGCTGGCGCAGTTCGGTCAGACTGCTGTGCTGGTCGTCGAAGAAGGTGGGGTCGATAGGCTGGGTCATGATATTCCGGACGCTTGTTGATTGTGTCCTTCATCATGGTTGGCGGTATGTCATAGATAAAATATTATTATTTTTATGTTTCCATGCTTTTATTGTATGGATTTGCCGTATGAGCCGTCGACTGGGGTGAATCCTGGCACTGGCGTGGTGGCCCCGCTCAACAAGGATCGAACATGGACTTCAAGCAGCTGCGCTACTTTCTGACGGTGGTCGAGGAGGGCGCGATTTCCAGCGCGGCAAGAAAGATCCCGTTGGCCCAGCCGGCCTTGACCCGTCAGCTCAGGCTGCTGGAGGAGTCGGTGGGAGCTACCCTGCTGGAGCGATCACGTCAGGGCGTAAGCTTGACCGCTGCGGGGGTTGCCTTTCACGGCGAAGCGCGACGACTGTTGCGAGAGTTCGAGACAGCCAAGCTCGATGCTCGTCGGATTGCCGATGGCCAGCTCGGACAGCTGCGTCTGGGCGTCACCGTCATGCACCTGTGGGTGCCCCAGATCGTCAAGCTGCTCAACGGGTATCGCCAGCGTTACCCGGACGTCAGCCTCAAGGTACAGTCGCTGCTGTCCGCGCCCCAGGTGGAGGCGCTGCGCCATCATCAGCTGGATGCGGGGATGCTGTTCTTTCCCCCTGACGATGATGATCAGCTCGACAGCCACTGCCTCTATGAAGACCGTCTTGTGCTGGTAGCCAGCGAAGGGTCGCGCCTGGCGCAGCATCCCCCCTCTCGACTGGCGGACCTGGCCGGTGAAGACTTCATCTGGTTCGAGCGCAGCGCGACACCGGTCTATCACGACAAGCTGATCCATGCCTTTCAGCGACGTGGCTTCACCCCCCACGTGGTGCAGGAAGGCACCGACAACGCCACCATGCTGTGCCTGGTGGCGGCGGGCATGGGCTGCACGATATTGCCGGAAATGACCATGGCCGGGGCCCCGGAAGGCGTGGTCAGCTTTCCTCTGGAGGATCTGGATATAGTGCTGCCACTGATGCTGGTCTGGCGCAGGGATGCCAGCCTGCCGGCGGTCCGACGCTTGATCGAGGTGGCAGAGTCGCAATCGCTGGCCTGAACGGCCGCGCCCTGTTATCTGCGCTTGGCCTGGTGCCGTGCAAAAGGCCACCCGAGGGGTGGCCTTTGCCATTGCTGCGAGGCTTGGTGTCAGGTGCTGCGCATTACAGCACCATGGCGGCGATCCAGGCGAACACCAGCATGCCGATGTTGCAGTGCAGGAAGGTGGGGATGACGCTGTCGCGAATATGGTCGTGCTGGCCATCGGCGTTAAGCCCGGCGGTGGCGCCCAGGGTGATGGTCGAGGCCGGCGAGCCAGCGTCGCCCAAGGCCGCCGAGGCGCCCAGCAAGGCCATCGCCGCCAGCGGGTCGAAGCCCAGGGTCAGCGCCAGTGGCAGGTAGATGGGTGCCAGGATCGGCACACTGGCGAAGGAGTCGCCGAAGCCGATGGTGATGAACAGTCCCACCACCAGCATCACCGCTGCGCCCAGCGCCATGTTGCCGCCGATCAGTTCGGCCGACGCCGCCACCAGAGGCTCGATTTCGCCGGTGGCGGTCAGCACGCCGGCAAAGCCGGAGGCGACGGTGATGATGACCGCGATCTGCGCCATCATCCGCAGCCCGTCGGTGAAGACGTCATCCTGCTCCTGCCAGCGGAAGATACCGGAGACCCCCAGGATCAGAAAACCGACCATGGCTCCGAGCAACAGCGAGTCGAACTTGAGCTGAAAGACCAGGGCCACCGCCAGGGCTCCCAAGGTGATGACCAGCTGTAGCGGCTTCAGGCGAGCCGGCGAGGCGGGCCTGGCGGCGGCGGTGGTGCTTGGTGTGACGTAGTCGCGCGGGCGGCGATAGCTGATAAAAACGGCCACCAGCAGCCCCGCGACCAGGCCCAGCACCGGTAGTGCCATGGCCTTGGGGGCCATGTCGGCGGTGGCGGTCAGCCCGTAGTCCGCGCCGACGCTGTTGACGTTGGCCAGCAGGATCTCGTTGAGAAAGATGGCACCGAAGCCGGTGGGCAGCAGCAGGTAGCTGGCGCTGATCGAGCAGGCCAGGATGCAGGCCACGGCGCGGCGGTCGACTCGCAGGCGATCGAGCACCACAAGCAGCGGAGGCAGCAGGATCGGAATGAAGGCGATGTGCACCGGCACCAGATTCTGCGACATCAGTGAGGCGACGATGAACAGGCCGAACAGCGTCCACTTGACGCCCTTGCGGGTACTTTGCTCGTCGCTGCCAAGGCGCGCCGAGATAGCATCGGCCAGCAGTTCGAGCAGGCCCGAGCGTGACAGCGCCACGGCGAAGGCGCCGATCATCACGTAGGTCAGGCCGACCTGGGCGCCGACCAGCAGGTTGTCATTGAAGGCGCCGATGGCGTCGTTCATCGACAGCCCGGCGTGCAGCGCGCCTAGCATGGCGGCGCTGATCAGAGCGATGGCCACGGGGATCCGCAGCAGGCACAGCACGATCATGCTGAGGATCGTCAACACCGCCGCGTTGATGTGGTAGCCGACGGCCAGGGTCGAGGCGTAGATCAGGGCGCACAGAGCAATGGTCGGCAGTGCGCGGGTGCGGGCAAAACGGTTTGCCTTGGGAGAAGGGTCGGTAAGGGCGGTCTCTTGCATGGGGTCTCCGGCTCGTCATGAGCCACGTGTCCAGGGGGCGTGAGAGTGCCGGCGAGCGTGGCGTAACCGCGGAGGGCTGGTCCTCTTCTAGGGGAGGTTGAAGCCTGACGGCCGTTCGCTAGCGGGCGAATGATACCCCAAACCTGGGCCGTGGCCCGCACTGGCCTCGATAGCGGTCTCGATGGTCGCCGCCATGGTGGCAAGGGGGGAAAGGAGGAAAGGAAGAAAGGAAGAAAGCAAAGAAGCGGCTGCGCTGCCTTCCATCAAAAACGCCGCCCCGAAAGGGGCGGCGTGAATCGCCAGGACGCGTCGGCGAAAAGCGGGGCGCAGAAACGCTGTCTCTCAAGCCATCGCTCAGGCGGGTACCGCCTGGGCGGCGCCAGAGGAAGCCGGTACTGCAGGCATGGACGGTGGCAGGGTCGCCATCAGCGCGCGCTCCAGGTCCATGGCCTTGCACTTGTAGGCGGTGCAGTTGGCGCAGTGAACGCTGTCGCCGTCGTCTTGACCAACAGGCAGCGTGAAGCGGGAGTGGCCACAGATGGTGCAGCTCAGGTCCAGGGCGACGGTGATCATGCGACTCGCTCTCCCTTGGTGTGCTGCTGCTCGATCAAGGCATCGTGCTCACGTCGCATGGCCATCATCAGGCTGCGAGACTTGTTGAGAAAGCGCAGGCGGTCGGGCGTCTGCTGTTCTTCCCAGGCGCCCAGGGTGGCATGAAACTCACCGCACTCGGTGCAGTTCAGCTCTTCCCAGTCATTGGGCTGAGCCGTTACAGGTCCCGGTGTGCTGGCCAGGTCGTGGCCACAGCGGGTACAGGAAATCGGGTAGTACACGGGTCGCCCTCCTTGGCGCATGACGTGCCGTCGTTCGTTCCGTTGTGGAAGCGAGGCTGCGCATGGCCCTCCTGGCCGAGCCTCAACGGTACGAAAGGTTCTCATCGCCAGGCTTGGTATGCAAGTATTGTATAGGTTTTCTGTCGCCGGAAGCGTATCGGCATCTCGCCGTCATTACCGTCTTTCCGAGCAGCGCCCATATCATGACGTCAAAAGATGACGCTTTGATGATCAGAGTGGCGAAAGCTGTCGTAAAACTTTTTCTTGTACATTACTTGTTCTTGATCTAATTTTTGTACATGAACTGCGTCGTCCTGGTTGAACAGCCCCGACAGAGAGGTTCCCGGGAGGCGCGCAGTGGCGACGCGACATCTCGGAGCAATCACCGCAAGGAGGCGAGAGCATGAAAAAAGCAATGTCTGCCGCAACGTCGTTCCTGCCGAGCTGCGTGCTCGGCGTAGCGCTGCTCGCTGGCGGGGTGGCCGAAGCGGATCAGCAGCAACAGCAGGATCCCTCACGCAATCTGCTCGAAGTCGCCCAGGCCGACGGACGTTTCTCGACATTGCTTGATGCTGTCGAGAAGGCTGGCCTCGACGAGCCGCTACAGGGAGATCAATCCTATACGCTCTTTGCTCCAACGAACGAAGCCTTCGGTACCCTGCAGCCAGGACAGCTCGATGAGTGGATGAGCGACGACAAGGCCTCCCACCGACGTCTGGTCGAGGTCGTTTCCTACCACATGGTGGAAGGAGAAGTGTCACTGGAGGAGTCATCCGAGGTGACCACCCTGCAGGGAACCGACATGGCCATCGACGCCCAGGAAGGCTCGGCAAGCGTAGGCAATGCCGCCGTGGTGGAGTCCGACATCAAGGCCAGCAATGGGGTGATCCACGTGGTGGACAGCGTGCTGATTCCTGAATAACCGAGGCTGAGTGAGTGACGCCAGTGCAACATCTGCTGCACTGGTCGCCAGAGGCCGGGCACGAGGTCCCCCGGTCACTGTTTCGATAGATCCCTGTCCCGTTTGGCCGCCCGTCGAGGGCGGTTTTTTTGTGTCAGGGCTGTGGATATAGGAAGCAGCACCCGGCATTGGCAGGCCGCTATTGGCTTATGAGGACTGCTCGGGGTCTCGTTGCCAGTAGCGGCGGGTCAGGCGCACCAGCAGTATCAGGGTGAGGGCGGCGTACAGAGCAGCCATCGCGTCGTCGGCGACGATGCCGAGTCCCCCGCCAATACCTTCGATCTCGCGTACCGGGGACAGCTTGGAGATATCGAACAGGCGAAACAGTAGATAGCCCAGCGGCAGGATGATGCGCCGTCGGTAGCGCGAGAAGGCCAGCACCGCGATGGGCAGGGCCACCCATTCGTCGAGCACAATCTGGGGCAGGTCGCCGCCGCCCAGCCACAGCGAAGCGAAGTGGCAGACGGGAACGGCCAGCACGAGGAGAGTCAGGGTAACGGCCAGGCGCGTGCCGAGCGGCAGCCGGAACAGCCACCAGGCGACCGGCAGTCCGATCAGGGAGCCGACCGTCCCCGGCGCCCAGGGGGAATAGCCCAGGCCGAAGCCGGTGGCAATCCAGATCAACAGGTCCTGCATGGAATCTCTCCTGGAAGACGGTGGGCAGGGCAAGGCCGGGCAGAGCCTGCGCAATATAAAGGACAGCGAATCAGCCGGCTATCGGCGCTGCCGGGTGATCGCCAGGGCTGGCGGAGGTCGGGCAGGTGGCCGCGACTTCCCCGGCGGGAACAACGTCCACTTCCACCTCGAGGCGCTGGCGCCCACCACCGGTCACCACGCCCTTGAGCGGCGCCACGTCCTCGTAGTCGCGGCCCCAGCCAAGCAACAGGTGTCGTTCGCCGGCGCGCACACCGTTGGTGGGGTCGAAGTCGAGCCAGCCCCAGCCGGGTATCAGTACGGAGAACCAGGCGTGGGAGGCGTCGGCGCCCATCAGTCGAGGCTGTCCTGGAGGCGGTCGAGTCTCGAGATAGCCGCTGACGTAGCGCGCGGCCAGACCCACCGAGCGCAGGGTGGCGATGGCCAGGTGAGCGAAGTCCTGACACACCCCACGGCGATGCTGGAGCACCTGGGACGGTGTCGTCTCCATGTCGCTGAACTCGCTGTCGTAGCGGAATTCCTCATGGATGCGACGGTTCAATCGCTCCACGCAGTCCACCAGATCGCCACCAGCGGGAAAACAGTCTTCGGCCCAGGCGGCGAGCAGCGGGCGGCGCTCGATATAGGCGGAGTTTTCAAGAAACGGCTGTGCTTCGCGGAAACCTGGCTGGTGGCGGTCTGCCAACAGCTCTCGACACCGCTCCCAGCTAATGATGGCCTGCGGCGGTGTGGCGCGAGGCGAGGTCATGACCTGCGCCTCCAGCGTGACCTCGAGCTGGGTATGGGGGGTGTCGACCGCGAACAGCGCGATATGGTTGCCGAAGGCGTCCTGTCGGCTCTGGCGTAGCGACTCGCCCGGCGAGATCGACAATTGCGCCCAGGCAACCTGCTGGTAGGCCATCTCACGGGGCATCAGGCAGGCCTCGTTCTCGCTGAGTGTCACGATCTCGCTGTAGTGGTAGCGCGTGGTGTGGCGAAGTCGATAGATCATCTGCCGGATCCCGCCGTGCCACCCCTGACAAGGCTGGCCAGACGGCACCGCCTGGCGCCGCTGTCTTGAGCAGGGCAGGACAGCGGTGCGCACGAGCCAGGGAGTGCGGAACGAGAAGAGGCAGGCATGGGAAGCGAGGAGGCTCCTGGGTGTCGGCGAATGTTGCAGAAGGTGACGATATCCCCCCCGAACCGTGGCGACAAGATGTACCCGACTCCTGCCTTTCTCTCAAGCCCGAAAGGTGGGCGTCGTCAGCAGCAGGTGCCATCGACCGGCTTCTGCAAGGGCTGCCGAGGGCTACCGCCCGCGCTTGCCGGGGGGCGCCATGATTGCACCAGATCGGTGCTCGCTGCCTCTTCTTGCTGGTTCGTGGGGCACTTTCGGCAGGAGCAAGTGGTCGCTTTTTGTCCAAATTGCTCAATTGCGCCAGCCCATTCGGCGAGAAGGCTCGGCGCTGCGGCCTATTCTCGGCGGTCTGGTACAGGGCTTGCTATACAGCAAGGAGGGACCCGGTACGGTCGAAGGCGGGGGTGCCATCGTCGTGGTCGGGTCGCCGGATGCCGAAAACAATCGAGGGTGTGCCGATGAGCCATGTGGATTGGCAGCAGTACGACTGCGCAGGGTTCTATGACGAACTGGTGGCGACGCCCGGGATGCCGCGGGAGGCGGCCAAGATGCTGTGTGACGTGCTCGCGGGCTTTGCCCCTGACGAGTTGGAAGAGCGCAAGAACGCAGCAGAGATCGCCATTCGCACCATGGGGATCACCTTCACGGTGTATTCCGAGGGCAGCATGATCGACCGCGCCTGGCCTTTCGACATCGTGCCTCGCATCATCCCCGCCGACGAGTGGCGACGCACCGAGGCAGGCCTCAAGCAGCGGGTCGAGGCGCTCAACCTGTTCATCGACGACCTGTACCACGACCAGAAGGTCGTCAAGGATGGCGTGCTGCCGGCGGCGGTGCTCGAGCAATCCGTCAACTTTCGCCCCCAGTGTGTAGGGATCGATCCGCCCCACGGGGTCTGGGCGCATATCTGCGGCTCCGATCTGGTGCGTGGTGGCGACGGCACCGTCTACGTACTGGAGGACAACCTGCGGATACCGTCCGGGGTGTCCTACATGCTCGAGAATCGCAACGTGACCAAGCGCGTGCTGCCGGAGCTGTTTGCCTCGGGCAAGATTCATCCGGTGGACGACTATGTGCCCCAGCTTTACGACATGCTGGCGGGCATGTCGCCACGCCATTGGGACGATCCCCAGGTGGTGGTGCTGACCCCGGGTATCTACAACTCGGCCTACTACGAGCACGCCTACCTGGCCCAGCAAATGGGTGTGCAACTGGTCCAGGGCCCGGATCTGCTGGTCGATGACGACGACGTGGTCTACATGCGCACCGTCCAGGGGCTGACCCGTGTGGACGTGATCTACCGCCGCGTCGACGACGCCTTCCTCGACCCGGAGGCGTTTCGCAAGGACTCGGTGCTGGGCGTGCCCGGATTGATGCGGGCCTGGCGCAGCGGCAAGGTGGCGCTGGCCAACGCCCCGGGGGCCGGTGTCGCCGATGACAAGGTGGTCTACGCCTTCGTGCCGAAACTGATCAAGTACTACCTGGATCAGGAGGCACTGCTGCCCAATGTGCCGAGCTACCTGTGCATGCTCGAGGAAGACCGCCGCTATGTGCTGGAGCACCTGCATGAACTGGTGGTAAAGCCCGCCAACGAGTCCGGCGGCTACGGCATGCTGATGGGCCCCCAGGCCTCCCAGGCCGAGCGTGATGCCTTCGCCAGGCTGATCCAGGAGAACCCACGCAACTACATGGCTCAGCCCATGCTGAACCTGTCCACCACCCCCACGCTGTTCGATGGCCGGCCCGAGCCGCGCCACGTCGATTTGCGCCCCTTCATCCTGTCGGGCCAGGACGGCGCCTACGTCACCACCGGTGGATTGACCCGTGTGGCCCTGGTCAAGGGCTCGCTGGTGGTCAACTCGTCCCAAGGGGGCGGCAGCAAGGACACCTGGATCGTCGAGACGGGGGAGGACTGAGACCATGCTGATGCTTTCCAGAGTCGCCGAAAACCTGTACTGGATGGCCCGCTACATCGAGCGTGCCGAAGATACCGCCCGCCTGATCAACGTCTCCAGTCACCTGATGCTCGACATGCCCTACCGCCAACCGCTGGGATGGGCGGCGATGGTCGATATCACCGGGGGCGCCGAGGTGTTCGAGACCCTCTACGACGAGCCCAACGATCGCAACGTGGTGCAGTTCCTGTGTGCCGACCGACGCTACTCCGGCTCGATCCTGTCCGCCCTGGCCCAGGCCCGCGAGAATCTGCGCACCACGCGGGACGTGGTACCGCGGGAGGTATGGGAAGAAATCAACCAGCTCTACATGACCGCCAGTGCCCACGCCGATGCGGGCCTCGGCCCGGGACGCCGAGAGCGCTTTCTGAAGCTGGTGATTCGCGGCTGTCAGACGTTGATCGGGTTGATCGAGGGCACCCTCAGCTACGGTGGGTCACGGACCTTCATGATGCTCGGGCGCCAGCTCGAACGGGCCGACATGATCACCCGCATCATCGATGTGCGCTCGGCCAACCTGCTGCAGCGTGACAGCGACGAGATTCGTCCGTTCGAGCACCTGCAGTGGATGAGCGTGCTCAAGTCGTTGACGGCCTACCAGATGTATCGACAGCACGTGCGCTGTCGGGTCAGGGCCACCGACGTGCTGCGTTTCCTGGTGCAGGACTCCCTGTTCCCGCGTTCGGTGTCGCGCAGTCTCAAGGACAGCATTCGCGCGCTGCGCTCGCTGCCGCGACATGAGCGCGCCCTGGCCACGGCGACGCTGGTGCTGGCCGATGTGGCCGAGGCCGACGTCCGTGCCCTGGTGCGCTCCCCCGAGGCCCTGCACGACTTTATCGACGTGCTGCAACAGGGCTTTGCCGAGCTGCATACGGCGATCGCCCGCACCTACTTCCCGACCCTCGACGACCTGGGCGATGGCGAACTACTGGCGGCCAGCGACCAGGCGTGAAGCCAGGCGGGCCAGGTATCCCATGGCCCGCCTGCCCTGAGCCACTGCTGAATCTAGCCAAGCCGAATCTAGCCACGCCGGACCTTGCCAAGCATTGCGGCCCCTCCTGGAAAGGGGGGCGCATGGTGGTGCTAGGCGGGCACCGGGCGGTTCACTGCTGTCGTCGCGCTGCCAGCACCATGTCGTGGATATAGCAAAGCTTGCAGGCGATGGTCGGGGTGATCACCTCCGGCACCAGGTCGAGCAGCCCCATCTCGCGATTCATCTCGTTGAAGCCGAGACTCAGGCGGCGAAAGGTGGTCAACATCGCTTCGGGGTCCTCGTCGAAGCCGGTGGGGGTGATGCCGAAGTGTCCGGCGGTATCGAGGATGGCGACCATGTCCAGGTAGAAGCCGAAGGTTTCGGCGAAGTCCTCCCAGGGGTGCATGGTGGCGTAGGCCGACACGAAGCGGCCGCGCCAGTCATTCGGTGGTCCCTGCTGATAGTGGCGATCGAGGGCTTCGCTGTAGCTGGGGTTGTTGTGGTCACCGAATACCTCGATGCAGGCTGGCTCGTCACGGTTCTTGATCAACAACTCCCAGTAATAGTGTCCGATCTCGTGGCGGAAGTGGCCGATCAGGGTGCGGTGGGCCTCGTTGAAGTCGTTACGCAGGCGCTCGCGCTCGACGTCGTCGGCTTCCTTGACGTTGATGGTGATCAGTCCGCCGGCGTGACCGGTGAACACCGGCATGCCCTCGTCGCTGGAGTGCCAGTCGCCTTCTGCCGCCACTTCGTCGGCGAGGAAGGCGAAGGCCAGCGGCGGGTTGGCGCGGCGGCCATCTACCTCGTGGGGTAGCCCCAGCAGGTCGAGGGTGTAGAAAAGCCGGCGCTTGGCACTCTCGAGCTTGGCCCAGCGTTCACGATGGCCGGGCACCGACAGGTCGGGGATGGCCTGGTTGTGGCGACAGCAGTCACACAGCGTCATGCCACGGTTGGCCTCCTCGCTGGTGATCATGCGGTTGCAGACCCCTTCCACGGAATAGTTGTGGCACTTGACCAGCAGCGTAGCGCAGGTGTCGTCGACGCAGCGGTAGCGACCATCGGGCTGGAGATCGACCGTCACCAGGGCATGGCAACCCGGGCACCAGCCAAGTTCGGAGTGGCATACCAGGCAGAGGGTATTGTCGAAGAACAGGCGGTTGTCACAGCGTTGGCAGGGGTAGTGGCGCATTCGCATGCCCTCGGGCGTGGCCAGTCAGGTGTCGTCGCCAGTATAGCCAGGCTACCGGGCGGGCGGCGGGTCGGTCTCGTCTGGAGTGTGCTGAGGCGACTCGGTGGCGTGGGCCGTGGGCGCTGGCGCCGGCGACTGCGCCAACGCCTGGGCGAGAAATTCCCGCTGGTCGTCGGCGAAGGCCGCCCGCCAGTCACCCTCGTAGATCTCGAAGTGGCCGGTGTCGTAGGTCTTGAGTGTGGCCCGTGATCCCAGTGCTTCCGCCAGCCGGTAGCCGGGGGCGATCGGCGCGACGCTGTCACGCAGGCAAAGTTGCAGCAGCACCGGACAGTGAACCTGGCGGGCCCGGGTGACCGGACGGTAGAGCCCGAGCGCCAGCAGGGCGCGTGGCGCAATACGATTGTCGAAGTCGTCATCGACAAACGACAGGATCCCCGTCAGGGCGTCCGGGGCGGAGAGCGCGGCCAGGGTCCCCGGCTCGCCGGCCAGTGGCAGGTACCGAGGAGCCCGGCCGAGGCAGCCCCTGGCAAGGTCGGCGAGTCCCACTCCGGTCATGCGCAGGAAGGTGCCAGGTCCTGCGTCCTTGAGCTTGAGCAGCGACGAGGCCCGACCGTCGAGCATCGGATTCATGGCGATGACCGCAGCGACATCGTCGCGACGAGCCGCCAGAGTGATGACATGGGCCGACGAGAACGACGTACCCCACAGCACCAGCGGGAGGGCCGGTGCCCGGCCCCGGGCGTAGTCGATGGCGGCCGTGTAGTCCTGTTGCTGGCGCTTGATACCGAGCAGCTGGCGAGGCTCGCCGTCGGAGCGGCCGAAGTGACGATAGTCGAAGACCAGCACGCTGTGGCCGGTGTGATGCAGGGCCTGGGCGTAGCCGACAAGGCCGCCTGCCACCGTGCCACCAAGACCGTGGGCCATGACCACCACCGCACCATCGTCGGCACCTTCGAACCACCAGCCGCGACAGCGAGTATCGCCACTGTCGAAGGTTACCGCTTCGGCGCAGGACAGCTCGCGGGTGTCGGCACTGTCGAGGGGCAACGGTGTGGCGCTGTTGTCGGGGCTGGCGTCATCACTTGCGCTCATCGGCTGGCCTCCTTCAGGTCGCCATCCAGGCCGTCATCCCGGTCGTCATCGAAGACGGCCAAGGTCATGTAGACGCTGTTGGGATCCTCGACATAGCCGGCGAAGGGCGCACAGGGGGTAAAGCCGTGACGCGTGTAGAACTGGCGAGCCGGAGCGAAGCCCGGCTGTGAGCCGGTCTCCAGGCTCAGCCGGCGATAGCCACGCAGTCTGGCCTCCTCGATGACCTTGTCGAGCATCAAGGAGGCCAGACCCCGGCGAAGGTGGCTTGGTGCCGTGCGCATGGACTTGATCTCGCCGTGGTCGTGGCTGACTGCCTTCAGGGCGACGCAGCCGACCAGATCGTCATCATCCCACAGCCCCCACAGGGTCACCTCCGGCGCCTTCAGTTCATCCAGGGTCAGGGCATGGCGGCTTTCCGGCGGCGAGGTGGGCGCCAGTTTCTTCAGCCCGCGGCGGTGGGCGCGGATCATCGCCGCCATGGCGGGGGCGGCAGGGTCCTCTTGCTGGAAACGCAACATGGCTACCTCGATGCAGTGGTGCCTTCAGGGTACCTCAGGTGGCACGGTTTTCGGACATCGAGTATGCGGTGGCACGTCGTCTCGCACATGAGGTCGATGAAGGTGTCTCGCCTGGAGGCTCCTGCGACGCTGTGAGCGTGGTGACGTCTCGGTGACGTCTCGACCAAGGGCGGTATCGATGAATTAAGGGTGGCTTAAGTATCGCCGGGCAAGGTGACGGTATTCTCCAGTCCGAGGCGAATCCCATGCACGCTGTCACCGTATCGGTAGTGATCCCCGCCCACAACGAGGCTGCCAACCTGCCCGCGCTGCTCGATGAGATCGAGCAAGCGTTGTCGCAACAGGCCTACGAGGTCATCGTGGTAGACGATGGCTCTGAAGATGATACCTGGCCCCTGCTGGTGACGCGGGCCCCCCGTCAGGACACGCTGAGGCCACTTCGCCATCGCGATAGCGCGGGTCAGAGCACCGCCCTGTGGCAGGCAGCGAGGCATGCCCGAGGCGAGTGGCTGGCGACCCTGGACGGCGATGGCCAGAACGACCCCGCCGATATTCCTGCGTTGCTGGAAGCCGCAAAGGCGGCTCGGGTGGACCTGGTGGGCGGTCATCGCGTCACGCGCCAGGACTCCGCGCTCAAGCGGCTGTCTTCGAGGGTGGCCAACGCGGTTCGAGCACGACTCCTCGGCGATGGCGCGCCGGATAGCGGCTGTGGTCTCAAGGTGATCCGCCGGCAGGCGTTTCTTTCGCTACCGTACTTCGATCATATGCATCGCTTTCTGCCCGCCCTTGTCGCCGCTCAGGGCGGGCGTTGTCTGTCCCACCCCGTCAAACACCGGCCTCGCAGGGCCGGGCGCTCTCACTACGGCCTGAGCAACCGCCTGTGGGTCGGCATCACCGACCTGATCGGAGTGCGCTGGCTGCAACTTCGCTCGCGACTGCCGGTGGACTGTCGTGGTATCGATGATGCGCTCGACCCGCCTCGGGTCGGGACGACGCTGGGGCATGGGGAGCTGGCCTTTGCGACGGACACCACCGTCAGCAAAACTGGTCGGCAGCAGCCGATGCCTGACGGTCTCGATGTTGTCCTGCCCCGGGTCGTCTTTGGCAGTACGGCCTCAAGCAGCAGCGTTACCCTGAACCAGGCCGCCGCAGGGCCGTCGCAATGACGCTGTCCTGGTGGTTGGCGGTGGGTTTTCTCGGCCAGGCACTGTTCTCGGCGCGCTTTGTCGTGCAGTGGATCGCCAGTGAGAGGGCGAAACGCAGCGTGGTGCCGGTGGCCTTCTGGTTTCTCAGCCTCGTCGGCGGCATGACCCTGCTGGTCTACGCCATCCATCGCCGTGACCCGGTGTTTGTTCTCGGGCAGGGGACCGGCCTCTTTATCTATCTGCGTAACCTGACGTTGTTGCGTAACAACGGGTGCTGCAGTGCTGCGCACCAACAGGGTGAAGAGACACCGCCTACCATCGAAGCTGCGCCGTCACGCACCTGAGGACAGCACCATGAATCCCTTGATATGGCCACGCCGCCTGCCTTGGACGGTGTGGCTGGCCTTCGGCGCCTTCGCCGTCCTGCTGCTGGCACTCGGTCTCGGCTGGCGCGATCCTTGGCCCGCCGATGAGCCCCGTTTCGCCTTGAATGCCATAGAGATGCTGGTGACCGGAGATTTCTGGATCCCCCATCGCGGCGGTGAACTCTACGCTGACAAGCCGCCGATCTTCATGTGGGCAAGCGCCCTGGGCATCTGGCTGACCGGCTCGATGCGAATCGGCTTTCTGCTGCCGTCGCTGCTGGCCGGGCTCGGCACTCTGGCGCTGATCGTGGATCTTAGCCGGCGCCTGTATGGCCAGCGCATTGGTCTGCTGGCGGGCATTGCCATCCTGGCGACCCTGCAGTTTGTGTTGCAGGCCAAGACCGCCCAGATCGACATGCTGTTGACCTTCTTTACCACCCTGGGCGCCTACGGACTGCTGCGCCATGCCCTGCTGGGTCCAGCCCGCCGGTGGTGGCGGCTAGGCTTTGCGGCCATGGGGGCCGGCATCCTGACCAAGGGGGTGGGCTTTCTGCCGCTGGCGCTGCTGCCCGCCTGGTGGTGGTTGGGGCGCGGTGGCGCCAGCGGTAACAGGGGGCCTGGCCGGCTGACGCCGCTCCGCCTTCGTGATCTTCTCGAGGGACTGGGGTGCCTGCTGGCGGTGGTGCTGGCCTGGGGGTTGCCGATGATCCTGATCACCAGCCTGAGCGACGACCCAAGCCTGGCGGCCTATCGTGACAATATTCTGTTCAAGCAGACCGGTGAGCGCTACGCCGACGCCTGGGCTCACTTGCGTCCCTGGTACTACTACATCGCCCAGGTGCTGCCCTGGGCCTGGATGCCGCTGGTGCTGACCTTTCCCTGGGCCTTTCCCAACTGGTGGCGACGCATTCGGCGCGGTGATGCGCGTACGCTGCTGCCTGTAAGCGCCGTGGTGTTGATCGTGGTCTTCTTCTCGCTGTCACCGGGTAAACGCGGCGTCTATATGCTGCCGACCCTGCCGCTGATGGTGCTGGCGCTGGCGCCACTGCTGCCGGCGCTTGTCAGGCGGATCGGCCCCAATCGCGCGGGCTTCGCAGCCGTCATCCTGCTTGGCGGGCTGCTGGGATTGGCGGGCCTTCTAGGGCTCTGCGATGTCGCGCCGTTGGAGCGTCTGGCCCATCGTTACGGGATCACTCCCTGGTGGGAGTGGCTGGCGCTGGGGGGCCTGGCCCTGGGCCTGGCGCTTGTGGTGAAGCCGCGCCGGGGCCTGGTTGCCGTGACCCTGTTCCTGTGGTGCCTGTGGGGCTGGTGGAGCACCCTGGGATATTCCTGGATGGACCCGGAGCGCTCGCCCCGGGACATGATGGCCAGGGTGGCGCAACAGGTAGGGCCGACCGGCGAGGTGGCGCTGTTGAACTTCGATGAGGAGATCCTGCTGCATTCGCGCACGCCAAGCGTTCACTTCGGCGACATGACGCCCATCGAGCAAGAGCTTCCCGCCGCCATGGCCTGGCTCGCAGAGGCACCCTCCCGGCGCTGGATGCTGGTGGTGGACAAGGATCTGGAAGACATCGACTGCGGCGAGCTTGGCCAAGGGTTCGACCTCGGCCATCAGAATCGCCACGACTGGCTGCTGCTGCCGGGTAGCGCCTTCGCTGGCTGCCCCCAGGATCGCGGCGCAGCACCGCTCTACCTGGCGCCAACGTCGCTGCCCGGCTCCGGCGCCTGGCGCTACTTCACCGAGACACTGCCTGTCCCCGGCGAGGTAGCAGGAGTGACGCATCGCTGAAAGTTAGACGCAAGTTGTGCAAGGGTTGAATTCAAGAGGCGGCTTTTGTAGCTTGGGCTCGGGGAGATAGCCTTCTCCTTCAGGGCGGCGCTATACCTCAAATTCAGCCTTGAATGCAGCCTTGAGTTCAGCCTTAGATGCACCTTGGGATGCAGCCTTAGATGCACCCTGTGATGTGGCCTTGAATGCTGCCCTTGATGCAGTCGGTGATATGGCCTTTGACGGTCGGTGACGCCTGTGTGGCGCAGCATTTCTGGGCCGTCGCTGGTGTACAGGTAAGTCGCTGGTGTACAGGTAAGTAGCGCCGCGGGTACGAGTTCGAATCTGAAAGCTGATCAATACCAAGGGAGGGTGATCGGATGGAAGTGCAGACATCGTCCAATCCGCAAACCAAGCATCGCAGCAACCTGGACCCACAAGACCAGCAGCGTTTCGACTGGCAACGTTTCGCCGGGCTCGACAGCGGCCAGGCTCGCGCCACCCGCTACCCGACGCGATTGCCCGAACCGATGGACAGCCTGTGGGTCGACCGCCAGGGCCCGGCGGTCAAGGGCAGCGCCGACCAGGGGCCGCTGAGCCAGCAGCAGCTCGACGAGTTCGAGCAGAAGGGCTTTCTGTTTGAGCCCGGCTTCCTCGGTGGCGAAGAGCTCGCACGCCTTCGCGAAGAGCTCAATGCATTGCTCGACAACGACACCTATCGGGGCAAGGACTACAGCATCGTCGAGCCGAGCGGCAAGGAGATCCGCTCGCTGTTCGCCGTGCACTATCTGTCCCGGGTGTTCGCCCACCTGGCCAATGATGAACGTCTGGTCGGCCGCGCTCGCCAGATTCTCGGCGGCGAGAGCTACGTCCACCAGTCGCGCATCAACTACAAGCCGGGCTTCGAGGGCAAGGGCTTCAACTGGCACTCGGACTTCGAGACCTGGCACGCCGAGGACGGCATGCCCGACATGCACGCGGTGAGTGCCTCCATCGTGCTGACCGACAACCACGAGTTCAACGGTCCGCTGATGCTGATTCCCGGTTCCCATCGTGTGTTCGTGCCGTGCATTGGCGAGACGCCGGACAACAACCACGAGAAGTCGCTGCAGAAGCAGGAGATCGGGGTGCCTAGTCAGGAAGCCCTGCGCCAGCTGATCGATCGCAACGGTATCGAGGCGCCCAAGGGCAGCGCTGGTGGGCTGTTGCTGTTCGACTGCAACACCCTGCATGGCTCCAACGCCAACATGTCGCCGGATCCGCGCAGCAATGCCTTCTTTGTCTACAACCGCGTCGACAACCGCTGCGTCGAGCCGTTTGCGGCCAACCGCCGTCGCCCGGATTTCCTGGCCCACGAGCCTGGCAGCGATTTCAATCCCTGAAGCGACGGTCGCCACCGCTCGCGATGAGCGCGATGGCTGGGATAGACTCGAAAGGCGCGCCTTGGGCGCGCCTTTTTTGCATGCCACGCGACCCCGTTCGCTGGGCCGTGTCGTTTCCTATCCTTCTTCATGCCTTCAGGAGCCTGCCATGTCTCTCGTCCCGAGCTTTGTCGACGGTGACGCCTTCTCCCAGCCACTTGGCAAGGTGGTCTGTGTTGGACGCAACTACGCCGAGCACGCCAAGGAGCTCGACAACCCGGTACCCGACGCACCCTTGCTGTTCATCAAGCCGGCGACCAGTGTGGTGCCCCTGGAAGAGCCGATCGGCGGTCCCTTCGAGCGCTCCGACGTACACTTCGAGACCGAGCTTGCGCTGTTGATCGGCGAGACCCTGCGTGAGGCCACGCCCGAGCAGGCCGAGGCGGCAGTGGTCGGGGTCGGGCTTGCGCTGGACCTGACGTTGCGTGATGTCCAGTCGGCGCTGAAGAAGAAGGGGCATCCGTGGGAGATCGCCAAGGCCTTCGATGGCGCCTGCCCGCTGTCGCGTTTCGTGCCCATCGAGGCGCCGCTCGACTGGTCGGCCATCGAGTTCAGCCTCGACATGAACGGTGAACGTCGCCAGCACGGCGTGGCCCGAGACATGCTGTTCGCGATCCCGGCGCTGCTGTCCGAGATGAGCCAGCACTTCACCCTGGCCCCGGGTGACGTGGTGCTGACCGGCACCCCGGCCGGTGTCGGCAAGCTGGAGAAGGGCGCGAGCCTGGCTTTCGAACTGACACTGCCCAGCGGCCAGCGCCACGCCCTCGAGACCCGCGTGCTCGGTTAACGCTTGGCTAACCCGCAGTCCCGACGCCTTCGGCGTCAGTCCAGCGGCGGCGGCAGCAGCACGAAGTTGCCCACGTGCTGCTTCTCGAGAAAGGCCTGCTGGGCCTCGACGATCTGCGCAAGCGGGAAGGTCCTGGCCAGCAGGGGACGAATCTCGCCGCGCTCGATGTAGCCGATCAGGTCCGGAAATATCGGCTCGTCCCAGGCGGTGGAGCCGATCAGGCGCACGTCCTTGAGGTACAGCTTGCGCATGTCGAGCTCCACCACCGGCCCTGCGATGGCACCGGAGGAGACGTAGCGGCCGCCGCGGTCGAGCACCTCCAGCACCCCGCCAAAGCCCTTGCCGGCGACGTTATCTACCGCGACGTCGATGCTCGACTCGCCGAGGCTGGCCAGCAGATCATCGTCGCGGTCGAGCAGGTGGTCGGCGCCAAGGGCGCGGATCGCCTCGTGCTTGGCGCTGCCCGCCACCGCCGTGACGTGGGCGCCCCGGCGCTTGGCCAACTGCACCACCGCCGAGCCGACACCTCCCGAGGCACCGGTGACCAGCACCCGGTCGCCGGCGCTGACACCAGCGCGGTGCAGCATGTTCTCTGCGGTGCCGTAGGCGCAGGGGATGGTGGCGAGTTCCTCGTCGCTCCAGTCGCAGTCCACCGGGAACACTTCGCTGGCGGGCACCTTGACGAACTGGGCGAAGGCTCCGTCGAAGTCAGAGGCCATCCACACCGAGTCCCAGTGATCGAAGCCTCTGGTGCGCATGCAGGCGCGTACCAGTACCCGCTTGCCCAGCAGGTCCGCCGTGACCGAGGCGTTGGCACCTTCCTCTTTCGGCGCGCCCAGGGCCACTATCTCGCCACAGCAGTCGGTGCCCTGAATCAATGGAAAGGGAGTGGCGCCATTCCAGCCGCCATCCTCGGAGTCGGCGGCGTTCTCGGCGCTGTCATCGAAGGCGTCCGCCGATGCCCGGGTGTCGCTCTTGACGCTGGCGGAGTACCAGCCGAGCCGGGTATTGATCTCGGTGTTGTTGACGCCGGCGGCGAGCACCCGCAGCAGCACCTCTCCGGGGCCCGGCGTCGGGGTCGGGACTTGTTGATAGCTGAGCTTGTCGTAGCCGCCGTTGCCGGTGGTGACCACCGCCATCATGGTGGGGGGAATGCTGCGCTGTGAGTCTCGGAGCTGTGAGTCTTGGGGGTAGGGGGCCGGGGATGCGATGGCGCTGTCCTCCTGTGGTCAAGATGTGTCTGGCTTGATGCATATCTCGCCACGAGCGTGGGCCAGGCGCAAGAGCTGAAGTCCCCAATAGCAGGCGCCCGGCGATACCTTTAGGCATCGCCGGGCGAAGGCTCACACGGAGTGGGGCGTGCGGGTCGGCTCACTCCAGGTAGGTGTAGCCGTCGAGCCCTTCTGACAGATCATCGAGGAAGTGACGCTGTTCGCGTGGGTCGAGGTTGCTGCGGGTGAGCTGGACCCGGAGCCGTTCGCGCAGCACGTCGGCGTTGAAGTTGACGTAGCCGAGCACGTCGGAGACCCGGTCGCCCCACTGCAGGTTGGTCAGGCGCCAGCCACCGTCGCGATCCAGCGAGGCATCGACGGCGTCGGTGTCGCCGAACAGGTTGTGCAGGTCACCGAGGATCTCCTGGTAGGCGCCGACCATGAAGAACCCGAGCAGGCGCTCGTCGTCTTCGCGCCACTCCGGCAGCGGCAGGGTGGTTTCGACCCCCTGGCCGTCGACGTAGCTGTCGATGCGCCCATCGCTGTCGCAGGTGATGTCCTGAATCACTCCACGGCGGCTTGGGCGACGGTCGAGCCCGGACAGCGGCAGCACCGGGAAGATCTGCTTGATGCCCCAGACGTCGGGCATCGACTGAAACAGCGAGAAGTTGACGAACAGCTTGTCGGCGAGTTTCTCGGCCAGCTCGTCGAGGATCTCGCGGTGGGCGCGATTGCGCGGGTCGAGCTGTGACCTCAGGGCGGCGCAGGCGGCGAAGTAGACGCTCTCGCCCTCGGCGCGGGCGGCCAGATCGGCGGCCCCCAGCACGAAGCGGTCGTGCAGGTCGCCCATGTCCTGGATCAGGTCGTGCCAGGCCTCCACCAGCCCACGCGGTTCCGGCTCGCGCTTGAGGAAGTCCAGGGTGCGCCACAGCGCCTCGACCTCGGGGTCGTCGCTCTTGCGTTCGCTCGGCGGCGCGGTGTCCACGCTTTCCTCGCCGATTACGTTGGTGATCAGCACCGCGTGATGGGCGGTCAGGGCACGGCCGGATTCACTGATCAGATGCGGCTGCGGCAGACCTTCGGCGGCACACACCTGATTGAAGGCGTAGACCACGTTGCGGGCGTACTCGAGCATCGAGTAGTTGATCGAGCAGAAGTTGCGCGAGTGGGTGCCCTCGTAGTCGACGCCAAGTCCACCGCCCACGTCCACGGTGTCCACCGGCGCACCCAGTTGGCGCAGGTACTGGTAGAAGCGCGCGCACTCGCGCAGGCCACGCTGGATATCACCGATGTTGGCGATCTGGGAGCCCAGGTGGAAGTGCACCAGCTGCAGGCTGTCGAGTCGCCCGGCTTCGGTCAGGCGCTCGACCACGGTCAGGATCTGGCCGGCGGTCAGGCCGAACTTGGACTTCTCTCCGCCGGTGTCCTGCCACTTGCCGCGGCCCACCGAGGACAGTCGGGCACGCAGACCGATGCGCGGGGTCACCCCCAGGCGTTCGGCCTCCTCGAGGATCATCGGCAGCTCGGAGAGCTTCTCCACCACCAGATAGACCCGATGGCCGAGCTTCTCGCCCATCAGCGCCAGGCGAATGTACTCGCGATCCTTGTAGCCGTTGCACACGATCAGCGAGGGGCCATCGCCGGACAGCGCCAGCACCGCCAGCAGTTCCGGCTTGCTGCCGGCCTCCAGGCCAACCCGGTCGCGCCCGCGCTCGTTGGTGGCGAGGATCTCTTCCACCACTCGGCGCTGCTGGTTGACCTTGATCGGGTACACCGCGGTGTAGCCGCTCTCGAAGTTTTCCTCGCCCATGGCCTGGTCGAAGGCCGCGCACAGCTGCTCGACCCGGTCGTGCAGGATATCGGTGAAGCGGATCAGCACCGGCAGGCGCAGGCCGGCCTGGCGGATCTGGTCGACCAGGCCACGCAGCGGCAGGCTGGGGCCGGGTTCGACCTCGCCTAGCGGGCGGACCAGTGCCTGTCCGTCCTCGTCCACGTCAAAGTAGCCGCTGCCCCACTGGTCGATGTTCCAGGTGCGGCGGGCGCGTTGCACGGCGGAGTCGGCGTCGGGCTTGTGGCTCACGGGCGGGCCTCGATATCTGGCAAGGGCAGGGCTCCATGTTCCAGGCGCGCAAGCAGGATGCGCCGGAACTGTTCGGGATCGTGGGGAGTCAGGTCGTGGGCCGGCGGGTCAACGTAGACCACCAGCAGGCGAGACAGCCAGTAGCGCAGGGCGGTCAGGCGCAGCATCAGCGGCCACAGTTCGCGCTCGGTGGCGGTCAGCGGGCGTTCGGCCAGGTAGGCCTCGAGCAGAGCGTCGTGGCGCTCGGCTACCAGGCGACCGTCGGCGTCGGTGGCCCAGTCATTGATGACGATGGCCAGGTCGAACAGCAGGTCGCCGGTGCAGCCGTTGTAGAAGTCGATGATGCCACCCAGGCGCTCGCCGTCGAACAGGGTGTTGTCGCGAAACAGGTCGCCGTGCAGGGCGCCCTGGGGCAGCGGCTCCGCGCTTTCCAGCGCGGCCTGATAGGCGTCGACCTCGTCCTGCATCAGCGCCTGGTCCTCGGGCGAGAGGTAGACCAGCACCTTGTGGTGCATGGCCGACAGCCAGTGAATATCGCGAGGATTGGGACGGTGTCCGCCGAAGTGGCGGGAGACACGATGCATCTCGCCGAGCGCCTGCCCCAGCGCCCGGCACTGGGTCACGTCGGGCGCGCTGGGATGGGCGCCCGGCAGGCGCGGAAACAGCAGCGCCGGCCGACCCGCCAGCTCGTGCAGGGCGATACCGTCACGGTCGTGAATCGGCCCGGCCACCGGGATTCGGTGCTCGTCGAGGAAGTCGAGCAGCTCGACGAAGAACGGCAGCTCTTCGTGCTCTCCCTGCTCGAACAGCGTCAGCACCAGTTCGCGACGGTCGGTGGTGACAAAGAAGGTGCTGTTCTCGGTGCCCGCGGGCACGCCCTGCAGCTTCGTCAGTTCGCCGACGTCAAAACGGCTGAGAAAGCCTGCGACCTGTGCGTCGTCAAGCGGAGTGAATACGGCCATGAATCGTCTCGCCCGGGGTTGCCAAGGCGCCTATTGTAGCGACTTGGCACCGAGTTGCACGTGATCTACGGGAGTGGTCTCAGCGGGCTTTCGCGCCGCTTGCCAGACGGGCATCAACAGCTAGGGGACGCAGCGGCGGGCGCGCCGCCCAGGCAGCGGCCTTGGGTCAGCGAACCCAGCCGGGAATCTCGACGTTGCCGCCGCCCTGGCGCTCGAAGTTGCCGTCGCCGTTGCGGTCGACCAGGAAGTAGGCGCTGCCATCCTTGGGCTCGACCTTGATGGCGTACAGCTTGCCGTTGACGCGGTACTCGCGCAGCGTCTGGTTGGCTTCCTGGCGGACGCTGATGTCGGGTTGCGCCTGGGCGAGCACCGGCGCGGCGGCGGCCAGCAGGGCCAGCGACAGCAGGAGGGCGCTCGCAATGCGGGTGATCGTCATGGTGGTCTCCAGGATGGGAGAATGAACGGTTGGTAAAGCAAAGGGAACACTGTTCGATCAGACCATGATACGTCGGCACAGGTTCCCCTCGCAAAGTAAAGGAACAGGGCCGATGCCCCAGGTCGACGCCTGATGGCCGGCACAGGGGGCGGGCGCAGGGGGCGGGCGCAGGGCGGGCCAGGGGCTGACGCAAGGACAGGGCGATGGCCGTGACCGCGTCGAGGGTCGCAAAAGCGTCCGGCAAAAGACGAAAGGGATGCGTATCATGGGTGGCATCGTAGTCATTTATCCTTACAGGGACGCCGATCCATGGCCTCAAGCCCCATCGTTCTCGTCGACGGTTCCTCCTATCTGTACCGTGCCTTCCACGCTCTGCCGCCGCTGACCACCTCCGAGGGTCAGCCCACCGGCGCCATCAAGGGCGTGATCAACATGCTCAAGCGGCTGATCAAGGACTACCCGGACAGTCCCATGGCGGTGATCTTCGACGCCCCGGGCAAGACCTTCCGCGACGAGCTCTACGACCAGTACAAGGCCCAGCGGCCACCGATGCCCGACGACCTGCGCGCTCAGGTGAAGCCGCTGCACGAGTGCGTGCGTGCGCTCGGCCTGCCACTGTTGTGCATCGAGGGGGTCGAGGCCGACGACGTCATCGGCACCCTGGCGAAGATGGCCACCGACGCCGGTCGCGACGCGGTGATTTCCACCGGTGACAAGGACATGGCCCAGCTGGTCAATGGTCATATCACCCTGGTCAACACCATGAAGGGCGAGACCCTCGACGTGGACGGGGTCAAGGACAAGTTCGGCCTGCCGCCGGAGCTGATCATCGACTACCTGGCGCTGATGGGTGACAAGGTCGACAACATCCCTGGAGTCCCCGGAGTGGGCGAGAAGACCGCCATCGGCCTGTTGCAGGGTATGGAAGGCGGGCTCGACGTCATCTACGGCGATCTCGACAAGGTCAAGACGCTGTCGTTTCGTGGCGCCAAGACGCTGCCGAAGAAGCTCGAGGAGCACCGCGACAAGGCCTACCTGTCCTACGAACTGGCGACCATCAAGACCGACTGCGAGCTGGAGCTCGGCCTCGATGATCTGGCCATCGCCGCGCCGGATCGCGAGGCGCTGAAGACGCTGTATCAACGCCTGGAGTTCAAGAACTGGCTGTCGGAGCTGCTGGCCGGCCAGGATGAAGGCGTCGATGACGTCGCCGGTGGTTCCGCCACCCCCGAGGGGGGTAGCGGAGGCGAAGGCGATAACAAGAACAAGGCCCAGGCGACGCCCTCCAGCGAGCGTCAGGATACGGTGATCCTCGAGCAGGCCGAGCTGGACGCCTGGCTTGAGCGACTGGCCGCTGCCGAGGCCTTCTGCTTCGATCTGGAAACCACCAGCCTCAACTACATGGAGGCCGACATCGTCGGTGTCGGCCTGTGCCTGACGCCCGGCGAGGCAGCCTACATTCCGCTGGGCCACGACTATCTCGACGCCCCGGCCCAGCTCGATCGCAAGGCGGTGCTCGAGGCGCTGGCGCCGATCCTGGCCGACGAGGCGATCGCCAAGATCGGCCAGAATCTCAAGTACGATATCTCGGTGCTGGCGCGCTACGACATCCCGGTCAAGGGGCCCTTGGTGGATACCATGCTCGAGTCCTATGTGCTCGACTCCACCGCCACCCGCCACGACATGGACTCGCTGGCGCTCAAGTACCTGGGCGAGGGCACCGTCAAGTTCGAGGACATCGCCGGCAAGGGCGCCAAGCAGCTGACCTTCAACCAGATCGCACTGGAACAGGCCGCGCCCTACGCCTGCGAGGACGTCGACATCACCCTGCGGCTGCACCAGACGCTGCGCCCGCGAGTGGACGAGACTGGCCGCCTGGCCGAGGTCCTCGACGAGCTCGAACGCCCGCTGGTGCGGGTGCTGTCGCGCATGGAGCGCAACGGCGTGGCGCTGGACGCGGAGCTACTGCACACCCAGAGCCGGGAGCTGGGGGAGCGCATTCGCGAGCTCGAGGCCCGCGCCTATGAGCTTGCCGGGCGCGAGTTCAACCTGGGCTCGCCCAAGCAGCTCGGCCAGATCCTGTTCGAGGAGCAGGGCATCCCGGTGATCAAGAAGACCCCCAAGGGCGCGCCCTCCACCGCCGAGGCGGTGCTCGAGGAGCTGGCGCTGGACTACCCGCTGCCCAAGGTGATCATCGAGCATCGCGGCCTGTCCAAGCTGCGCTCGACCTACACCGACAAGCTGCCGAAGCTGGTCAACAAGGCCACCGGCCGGGTCCACACCAGCTACCACCAGGCGGTGACCGCCACCGGGCGGCTGTCGTCTTCCGACCCCAATCTGCAGAATATTCCGATTCGTACCGACGAGGGACGGCGCATCCGCCAGGCCTTCGTGGCACGCCCGGGCTATCGCATCGTGGCGGCGGACTACTCCCAGATCGAGCTGCGCATCATGGCCCACCTGTCCGGCGACAAGGGCCTGCTGTCGGCCTTCGCCGAGGACAAGGACATCCACGCCGCCACCGCCGCCGAGGTGTTCGGGGTGGCCCTGGACAAGGTCAACGGCGAGCAGCGGCGCAGCGCCAAGGCGATCAACTTCGGCCTGATCTACGGCATGAGTGCCTGGGGCCTGGGCCGCCAGCTGCATATCGAGCAGAGCCAGGCCAAGACCTACATCGACCGCTACTTCGATCGTTATCCCGGAGTCGCTCGCTACATGGAGCGCATCCGCGCCCAGGCCGCCGAAGACGGCTACGTCGAGACGGTGTTCGGACGCCGGCTCTACCTGCCGGAGATCCACTCCCAGAACCGTGCCCGTCGCCAGGGCGCCGAGCGTACCGCCATCAACGCACCGATGCAGGGCACCGCGGCGGACATCATCAAGCGCGCGATGATCGATATGGACGCCTGGCTCGCAGACCAGGCCGGCAGCGACGGCTTCGACGCCTGGATGGTGATGCAGGTCCACGACGAACTGGTATTCGAGGTCAGAGAGGACCAGGCCGAGGCCTTCATGGAAGAGGTCAAGACGCGCATGCAGAACGCCGCCAGCCTCGACGTACCGCTGATCGTCGAGGCCGAGTGCGGTGACAACTGGGATGAAGCGCACTGAGGCGTTGCCGCGGATGCTGGAGCGCCGAGTCGGAGCTTCTATCGCCATCGCAGAGGATGACGCAGGCCCAGCCGACCTTGCTCGTCCCAGTCATCCCACCCTGAGAAGGGGATCGTCGACTCCCCTTCCAGGCCCTTGAGCCTGGCCCGCCAGTCGGCCTTGGTGCTTTCGAGGTGCCGGCGGAATGCGGTCTCCTCCTGATAGGCGAGGCCGCCGCCCTGGATGCCGAAGGCGAGCTGTGGTGGCAGCACTTCGAGGCCCAGGTAATACAGGGAACAGTGGAAGGGGTACATCAGCCGAACAATGTCTCCCGCTCTGCCGGCGGGCTCGAAGGCCTCCGCCGGCGATCCTGTCGTCACCGCGCAGATGGCGCGTTTGCCCTTGAGTCGCCCGTGATCATAGCGGCGACTTCCAGAGTACATCCCTCCGTACACCATCACGCGATCGAACCAGCCCTTGAGCATGGCCGGTGGTCCATGCCACCACAGTGGAAACTGAAAAATCACCAGCTCTGCCTGTTCCAGCCGTTGGATTTCTCTTGCCACGTCGTCGGGAAGTTGTCCGCCTTCGAAGGCGTGGCGTTGCTCCGTCAGTGCGTTAAATACCTGCGAATCCTGGCGATTGCGATAGTGGCGAGGGTGTTCAATGGCATCGAAGCCTTCAGCGTACAGGTCGCTGATGACCACCCGATGGCCCTGGGAGATCAGAGTGTCGGCGGTGATGACGGTCAAGGCGCCGTTCAAGGATTGGGGTTCAGGGTGACAGTGAACGATCAGGACATTCATGGTCGACTCCGTTGCGGTGGGTGTGGTTCAGGCTATGCCTTACACTTGTGCAACGAAATTCCCTATTCTTGTCAGTAGGCATTGCAAAAATGAACAGTTGGGACGACTTGAGGACGGTGCTCGAGATTTCGCGCTCGGGCTCTCTCTCAGGGGCGGCACGCCAGCTTGGCGTCAGCCACGCCACCGTGTTTCGGCGCCTGCGAAACATCGAGCGGCGCCTGGGCGTGCTGTTGTTCGAGCGCTCACCCGGTGGTTACCAGCCCACCTTGGCAGGGGAAGAGATGGCGCAGGCGGCAGCGCGCGTGCACCAGGAGGTAGAAGGGGTGGCGCGCCGCATCCAGGGGCGGGATCAACGGCTGGAGGGCGTCATTCGCGTCACCCTGACAGACTCCTTGCTGCAGGGGCTGTTGATGCCGGTGTTTGAGGCGTTCCAGCAACGCCATCCCGCCATCGTGCTTGATGTCTCGGTCTCCAATGCCCTCTATGATCTGGCCGCTCGCGACGCCGAGGTGGCGATTCGGCCCTCCAACCAGCCACCCGAGACGTTGGTCGGTCGGCGAGTCGGTTCGATCCGCCAGGCGATCTACGTGGCTCGCGATGGCGACATCTCCGAGCCGGGCGACATCACCGCCTGGATTGATCAGGGACAGCGCCCCGACGATGCGGCGCTGGCGGCTTGGATGGAAGACAAGGTCGAACGAGCCATGGTCCGCTTCCGTTGCGATAGCCTGCTGGGGCGGCAGCAGGCCGCCAGGCGTGGCTTGGGGGCGGTGGTGCTTCCTCGTTATCTGGGCGATGCTGATGTCGGCTTGAAACAGGTGGGAGATGAGTTGGAGGCGTTGGCGGTCGACCTGTGGCTGTTGGCCCACCAGGACATGCGTCAGGTCGTGCGTATACGCTTGTTTATCGACTTTCTTGCTGAGTCGCTCAGGGCGAGGTTGGCGCCCGGGGCGGCAGACCCAAAGCGCTAGGCCAAGCCTTGGTACCCGCCGTAGGGTACCGCTACGACTTTGGACAAGCCCCACCGGCCGCGAAACAAGGAGAGCGACCATGACGACAACACCGGTACGCCCGCAGATACTCGCCTTCGATATCTTCGGCACCGTGGTCGACTGGCATGGCAGTATCGCCCGGGAGGTCGAGGCGCTCGGTTTGCTCACGTCGCCAGGCGCAGCGGCATCGATGACGCCCGCGGACTTTGCCCGAGCCTGGCGCGCGGGCTATCGGCCGGCCATGGACAGGGTGATGTCCGGCGAGCTTGGCTGGACGCGTATCGACGACTTGCATCGGATGATTCTCGATGAGCTGCTCGATCGCCACGGGCTGGCACTGGACGAGGCGGGCAGGGCCCATCTCAACCGCGCCTGGCATCGTCTGGCGCCCTGGCCCGACAGCGTCGAGGGGCTGTCACGGCTCAAGCGCGGCTATACCCTGTGCACCCTGTCCAATGGCAACCTGGGGCTGCTCGCCAATATGGCCAAGCACGCCGGCCTGCCCTGGGACCTGATCCTGTCCGCCGAGGTCTTTCGCGCCTACAAGCCCCATCCCGACACCTACCTGGGAGTGGCCGAGGTCTTCGAGGTGGCCCCCGAGGAGGTGATGCTGGTGGCCGCCCACCAGGACGACCTCGACGCCGCCCGCCGCTGCGGCCTCAAGACCGCCTACATCGAGCGTCCCCATGAGTTCGGCGAAGACGCCCCCAAGGCGGTGGAAGGTTCGCCCGACAACGATCTCCACTGCACCTCGTTGATCGATCTGGCCGATCGTCTGGGCGCCTAGTGTCATCGCTATCCAGTCGTGGCGTGGGCGCTGACAGCGCCCGATGGCGGCAAGTGCGGCACCAGGTCGATGGTGCCGAAGGACTCGAGCGAGACCCACACCACGAAGGCCGCGTAGACCACCAGCAGACAGATCGACTCGCGCCGCGACAGGACCATTTGGGTGCGCATCATCAGAAACAGCAGCACCGTGGCGAAGGTCAGCGCGGCCATCATCGGCGCCGCCAGCGAGAAGTCGATCACCGCGGTACCGGCGATCAGCACGCCTGCCGGGATGCACACCAGCAGGTCGAAGGTGTTGCTGCCTAGCACATTGGCGATGCTGGTGACGCCGCGTCCCTGGCGTGCGGCGCGGATGGAGACGAAGGCATCGGGAATCGAGGTGCCGGCCGCAACCACGGTGATGCCCCACAGGAAGCTCGGGGTGCCGAAGATCTCGCCGAAGTTGATCGCCGCGCGCACCAGCCCCTCGACGCCGATCACGATGACCACCAGCGACAGCGCCAGTCGCCCCCACTCTCGTCCCGGGCGGATGTCGCTGACGTCCTCGTCGGATTCATGATCCAGAGTGTCCTGGTACTGCACAAATAGGTAGAGCCCGTACAGGGCGACCGGCATCAAGGCCAGCCAGCGGGTCATCTCGCCCTGGATGCTGCCGCCCTGGGGCGAGGTCTCCACCGGGTGGTAGATGGCGGCGAAGGCGAAGGTCAGGGTCAGCACCGCCACCGCGATCATGTAGAACTGGGCTTCCTTGTAGACCAGGTCGCGATTGGCCTGAAGCGGTGACTTCGAGGCCAGCCCGCTGAGCCCGGGAATCACCAGAATATTGAACAGCGCCGAGCCGACGATGGCCGCCACACCGAGCTCGAACTCGCCGTGGACCAGGGTCGAGATGACGGTGGTGGACAGCTCCGGGAAGCTCGAGCCTACCGCCACCACGATGGCGCCCTGAACGATTTCCGGCAGCCGGTAGTAGGCCGACAGGCGCTGGCTCGAGCGTTCGAGCAGACCGCTGCCCTTCCAGATGATGGCGGTGGCGATGATGGCGACCAGCGTCCAGAGCAAGATGGCGGACATTCCCTATCCTTGAGCGAGAGGTGGCCCTGTCAGCTTAGCCGTCTTGATCGCTCGCGCAAAAGACAGACGCTGGCTATCGCGGCACCATCAGGAACAGCCCGGAGAGTAGCGCAAACAACAGGACCCCCTGACGCAGGCGCTTGGCATCCAGACGCTGGTGCATGATTCGGCTCAAGACGGTACCGATCAGCAGAGGAGGAAGAAGAGCGAGCGCCCACCACAGCTGTGTCTGTTGCACGGCACCTGCCATGGCGAGAATCAACAGTGACAGCACTTCGCCGACCACGAAGCAACAGGCAATGGTGGAGCGTAGCTCGGGACCCGGTCGATGCTGGTAGAGCAGGGCCAGGGGAGGGCCACCGACCCCGGTGGCGGTTTCGGTGACACCGGTGATGGCACCCACCGTGAGGCAGGCGCCGGTGCCCGGTCGAAACACCGGAGCAAAGAGGGCGACCAGCACCGCGAGCACGGTGGACGCTCCGATCAACTGGTTGAGCCCCTGAGTGCTCAGCACCATCAACACCGCGAGCCCGGCCAGGGTGCCTGGCAATCGTCCAGCGCTGATCCAGGCGCTGCCGCGCCAATCGATGGCCTCGCGCTCGCGCAGCGCCACCAGCAGATTCAGCGGAAGCATCAGGACCAGCAATGCCACCGGCAGCAGAGTCGGTGCCAGAATTCCCAGCACCGGGGCCACAATCAGCGCGAAACCGATACCGATGGCTCCCTGGACGAAGGACGCCAGCAGGGTGGCTACGGCGGCGATCGCATAGGTAGTGGTCGTCAGCATCGGGGCTCCCCATTGCCTCGCTGCCTTGAGGGCGTCGCTTCACCAGCTTTTCCATGGCGCTCGCGATGCACCTCGGAGGTCGGGTGGACCCGCTGGATCGGTGCCTTGTTGATGGCGGCGGGAGCCACCTCGCGGACTTCAGCAAGCAGTGCCCGTGCGTCCCAGTCCACTGGCCAGCCTTGCCAGAGTCTCAGTCGGCCAGCGGTGAACACGGCTTCGATCTGATCTCGATTGCCGTAGCGCACAAGTTCCCAGGGCCGGTCCCAGGAAGGCGTCATCTCAGGCACCTCGAGATCCACCAGCAGGAAGTCGGCGGCTTTATCCACAGTGATGTCGCCGGTGATACTGCCAAGCCCGCAGCACTCGGCGCTGCCCTGGGTAGCGTGTTCCAGCCAGCGCCAGCCACCGCCGCAGGAGCTGTCGCCGGTAGCCAGACCGAAGGCCATTCGCTGGCTGGTCTCGGCCGCATCCATCAGGCGAAAGCCATCACTGCGGGTACCGTCTGTACCGAGCCCGAAACGGATACCAAGCGCCGCCATCTGCAGGGCGGGCGCCACCGCGTTGCCTTTCCAGCTGCTGGCGACCGGATTGAAGGCCACCGCGGTATCGGTATCTCGCAGCAGATTGAGCTCGTCTGGCGTGACCAGGGTGGCGTGGGCGATCAGGGTCTGTGGGCCGAGTGCGCCCACCGCGTGCAGATGCTCCAGAGGCCGCTGTGAGCGCGTTACCAGAGAACGTTCGACCGCCTGGAGGTGCTCGTTGACGTGGCTCTGGAAGATCGCTCCCTTGTCGCGGCATAGCGTGGCGACGTCATTGAGCATATCGTCGCTGGCCGCTTCGGGAATGGAAATTGCCAGGGATGGATGGATCAACGCGTGGTCGCGGTAGTCCGCCAGGTGGGCCACGGCACGGTCGAGAATGGCGCTGCGTTGCTGGGGCGAACCGCTACCGCCCCGATCATTGCAGATCATGCCGAGCACGCAGCGAAGCCCGCTTTCTTCGGCCGCCTTGGCGAGTGCGCCGATTTCCCCCGCACTGCGGGTACCCGCGTCCACCGCAGTGGTAAAGCCTCCGCGCAAGGCCTCGAGCGCCGCCAGTTTGGACGACAAGTGAAGCAGTCGCTCGTCCAGGCTGGATTCCAGAGGCACCCAGATGCGTCGAAAGATTTCGGAGGGTTCCCCGAACACCAGCGACTTGCCCAGTGACTGGGTCAGATGATGGTGGCTGTCGACGAACCCCGGCATCATCAGGTGTCCCGGCAGGTCGATCGGGGACAACGTCGGATGACGGGCGACCAGGGCTTCCTTGGGTCCGATATCGATGAAGCGCCCGGCGCTCGTCACGACTCCCATGTCACGCTGAATGCTTCCATTCGCAAGCAGTTCGCCAGGGCACAGCAGCAGCTCGCTGGCCGAGAGTCGCTGGCGCAGTTGCTGATCGAGCGTCATGAATCTGTCTCCGGAGCTTCGGTGTGGGAGGGCTGGGTCTCGCGGGCGCTGTTGCCGCTGCCCAGGTGGTAGAAGGCCAGGTTGACGATCACCGCGGTGAGAGTGCCCATGGCCAGTCCATTACCCAGGATGATCTGCAGGTGGGTCGGGAAGGCAGAGTAGAAGCCCGGTACAACGATCGGCAGCAGACCCATGGCCAGCGCCGAGGCCAGCGTGAAGAGGTTGCCGTGCTCATTGAAGTCGACGCGGCGCAGGATATTGATGCCCATGACCCCGATAATGGCGAAGACGATGACGGCGGTGCCGGCCACCACCGGTGTCGGCAGGGTGGCGGCCAGTCGGCCCAGAGGTGCCAGCATGGCCAGCAGGATCAGCAGACAGCCGGCGGCGATGGTGACATAGCGCGAGCGCACGCCAGTGGCCCGGATGATGCCGATATTCTCGCCGCTGGTGATGATCAGCGAGGTGCCGAGGCAGCCGCCGAACAGCGAGCCCAGGGCGTCGGCGCGAATGTTTCTGGGAACCAGGGCCTTGGCATCGCCTCGCTTGCCGACGATTTCGGCGGTGGCCATGGTCTGGCCGGTGGCCTCGGTCATCGACACCACGCTGAAGATGATCAGCGGCAGGGACGCCAGCAGGTCGAACTTGGGCATGCCGAAAGGAAAGAGTTGGGGCAGGGCGATCAAGGGGCCATCGAGGATGCCCGCCACGCTGAGGTGACCGAAGGCTGCCGCGATCAGCGCACCCATGACAAGCCCGATCATCACCGAGATGCGACGCAGGGCGCCGGTAAACACTCTGGCACTGATGACGATGCAGGCGATGGTGGCCAGCGCCAGCAGAATGGTCGAAGGAGCGGCGAAGTCGGGGCTGTCAGGACGCCCGGCGATCAGGCCACCGAAGATCTTGACCAGGTTGATGGCCACCAGCAGCAGCATGGTGCCGATCACGATGGGGGGAAAGAAGCGGAGAACTCGGGTGAAGAAGGGTAGTGCCAGGAAGTAGAACAAGGCGGTCAGAATCACCGCACCGGTGGCGGTCTGGATATCGGTGGCCTGGGCGATCGCCAGAAAGATGACGATGGGGGCACCGCCAGGGACCTGCACGAACGGGAGTCTCGCGCCGAAGCCCAGAACCCCGATGGATTGCAGCAGGGTGCCGAGGCCACAGGCGAGGAAGGTGGCGCTCATCAGCGGTACCGTGACGTCAGGCCCGAAGCCCAGCGCCTGGCCGACCAGGAAGACCGCCGTGATCGGTGCGGCTGCCATCACCAGTACGTGCTGCAAGCCGTAGAGGATGGCAGCCTTCAGTGGCAGCCGTTCGTCCACCGGATCGACGGAATCGGTGCGAAGAGGAGAAGACATGGGTGGCCTCATTGTTGTTGTCGTTCAAGACTGTGCGTCCAGGTGTTTGCCGAACCGCGTTTCTTCTGCGGGTTTCAGAGGAAAGCTAGCGCTGAGTCAGTGTGCGCGTCTATCATCGTTTTTCGTGAGATGTGTTGCCGAAATGGCAACGATTAGTGAGCCAGCCATGGTCTGACGAATCAGGAGACTCCGCGTGCCCTTGATGACCACCGCGCTACGCTATTTCGATGAGGTTGCCCGACAAGGGTCGATCCGCAGGGCCGCAGACCACCTCCATGTGGCGGCCTCGGCGGTCAATCGCCAGATCCTCAAGCTGGAGGACGAGCTTGGCGTACCGCTGTTTGAGCGGCTTCCCCGCGGCCTGCGCCTGTCCTCGGCGGGCGAGCTGCTGGTCTATCAGGTGCGACAGTGGCAGCGGGACGAACGTCAGCTGCTGGGGGTGCTGGACGATATCCGTGGCACCGGTACCAGTGAGGTGCGGGTCGCGTCGGTGGAGTCAGTGACCGACCGCCTGCTGCCGGTGACCATTCGGCGCTTCATGGAGCGCTATCCTCGTGTGCGTTTCGACCTGTCCACCGATCTTACCGACCCCATCATCGACGCTATCCTGTCGGGAGAAGCTGACATCGGACTTTGCATCAATCCGCCGTCCAATCCGCGCCTGCGTACCCTGCGACGGCTCGAATTGCGTTTCGGGGCGGTCATGGCGCCGTGGCACTCTCTGGCCAAGGCGAGCGAGCTTCGCCTCAAGGATTTCGAGAACGTCCCGGTCATCTTGCCGGACCAGGCAATGTTTCGTGGCTCTACTCTGGAACGCGCGCTGTCCACTCAGGACGTGCGACTCTCCGCCGTTGCCGCGTGTGGCCGCATCCTGAGCATGAAGTCGCTCGCCAGAGAGGGCGTGGGCGTGGCGTTTCTCAATCCGCTGGATGTGACTCGTGAACTGGCCGAGGGGGAGCTTGTCTTTGTGCCTTTGCGGGATCGTGGTATCGCTGCGGCACAGTTGGAAATGTGTGTGGCCAAGGATCGGCCGCTGCCTCTGGCCATCGCCGTATTCGCCGAAATGCTGGATGAGGCGCTGAAGGAACTGGATGTCGCCACCACCGTCTAGTCACTCGCGTCACGCGAAGTAGGTCTTCAGACTGCCGAGATGGCACTGCGGGTGCTATGGTGTCGGTCATGGATTGCTTATCTGGTCGTGGTTGCCACGGCCTCACTGCCGGAGACAAGGATATGACACGGGGAAAGATGGGATGGGCCGCTGTGGCCATGCTGACACTGGCTGGCTGTGCGTCGACCTCACAACCGCAGACGGCGGCCGAGATGTTCGACTGCGACGCCCTCAATCAGGCCGTGGCCAGTGCCGACAATGATTTCACCGACATCAAGGGACGCTTCGACGACACTCGGCTGACCCGCAGCTGGGAAACCGATGTCCAGGCCTTCCACGACTCCTGTCTGATCACCTCGGCGCAGCGCCCGGATCACTACTCCTGTTTCGGACGGATGGACAGTGACGACCCTCGTGGTGCCCTGGTGGCCGGTGGTGAGGCCCTTGGCCAGTGCCTGGGCAGTGACTGGACCTCCACCCGCGAGACGTCCGATCGTCTGGTCTTCTCCAGGGCCGGCAGCGACACCACCGTGACGCTGGAAACCTTCCTCAACGACCGCGGCCGCCGTATGGGCAGCCTGGATGTGTGGCAGCACCCGGATGATCAGCGTCTGGAGTCCACCGACGGCTGACTGCCGCTGTTGGACCCATGACGGGTCCATTGGCTGCACCAACGACAGGGCCCGTGCCGATCGGCACGGGCCCTGTCGTTGTGGCCTTGGCGTTTGTGCTGCTTGCGCAGGCCCTCATCAGCGGCGAGGGCCTGGCGTGGACGGGCTTAACGCCAGCCGACGCGATCGAAGATCTTGACCGCTTCCGGGTTGTTCTCGCCCAGCACGCTGACGTTGACTTCGTCCTTCTTGAACTCGCCCCAGGAGCCGAGTACCTCGTCCACGGCGACGCCCTCGACCACCGGGAATTCGTGGTTGCCCACGGCGAACAGTTCCTGAGCTTCGTCGGAGGCCAGGAACTCGAGGAAGGCGACGGCGTTGTCGTGGTTAGGTGCACCCTTGACCAGGCCGGCACCACCGACGTTGACGTGGGCACCACGGTCATCCTGGTTGGGGAACAGGATCTGCACGCTTTCGGCGGCCTCGCGCTCGTCGGCGTCGTCGGAGGTCAGCAGACGCACGTAGTAGTAGTGGTTGGCCACCGCCACGTCGCACTCGCCGCTGGCTACGCCCTTGATCTGGTCGCGGTCGCCACCCTCGGGGTCGCGAGCCATGTTGTCGACCACGCCCTGGGCCCACTCTTCGGCACCTTCCTCACCGTGGTGCTCGACCATCGAGGCCAGCAGTGACTGGTTGTAGATGTTGTTGGAGGAACGGATGCAGATCTTGCCCTTGAGGCTGGGGTCCGCCAGCTTCTCGTAGCTGTCGACCTGCTCGGGCTCGATGGTCTCGGGGTTGTAGAAGATCGCCCGCACGCGCTGGCTGAAGCCGAACCAGTCGCCTTCGGGGTGGCGCATGCTCTCGGGCAGGCGCTCGTTGAGCACCTCGGAGTCCACCTGCGCGAAGATGCCTTCCTCCTCGGCGCGCCACAGGCGGCCGGCGTCCACGGTCATCATGATGTCGGCGGGGCTGGCCTCGCCCTCGCGCTTGATGCGCTGGATGAGCTGGTCGGAATCGCCCTGCAGCACGTTGACCTCGATGCCGGTCTGTTCGGTGAAGGCGTCGTACATGGCCTGGTCGGAGTCGTAGTGACGTGCCGAGTACACATTGACGCTGCCGTCGGCGTAGGCGAGACCGGAAGCGCCGGCCAGGGCGATGGCGATGGCAAGACGAGAGACGTTGGACATCGGAGACCTCGAGTGGCGGATGGAATGATAATACGTGTCATTCGGTGTCCGTATTGAACGACCTCCCGGGCACGGCGTCAATCACTGTGCCTCCTTGGGCTGATGCAGGGTGCTTCTCTCGGCATAGTGGAGGGGGCACGATCGATGTACTGATGGGGGCTGCGTCGGGGGCGGATACCTCCGACCATCGGGCGCTCCAGCCTGGCGCTGCGCTACCTGGCACCCGCTGCTTCGGGAGCCGGCAGAACTGCGAGGCTGACCTGTTGGAGCGTGAGATATCGCACAGGCAAAGGAGAAGGCGTGTCGAAAGGATTCGCGTTACCATGGCCAATCCATCGGCTTTCGCCGTCGTCCATCCGACCTTCGACACGCGATCCCCTCCATGACCTCACACCTTGCCAGCTCCGCCACCGTTTCCGAGCAGACCTTCGAGGAAGGCGTTGTCGCCGATCCTCTGCTGGCTGTGCGCAATATCCAGCATCGATACGACAGCAAGCTTGCCGTCAGCGACGCCTCCTTCGACATCGCGCCGGGCGAGGTGGTGTGCCTGCTCGGGCCGTCGGGCTGTGGCAAGACGACGCTGCTGCGCATCGTCGCCGGACTCGAGGCGTTGCAGCAGGGGGAGCTCAAGTTCGACGGCCAGACCCTGGCCGCACCGGGGCGCCCCCACGTGCCGCCGGAGAAGCGCAGCGTGGGGCTGGCCTTCCAGGAATCGGCACTGTTTCCCCACTTGAGCGTGCTCGACAACGTGACCTTCGGGCTCAAGGGGATGCCGGCGCGGGCGCGCCGTGAACGAGCCCTGGAGCTGCTCGCTCAGCTGGGTATGGACGGCTACTCCGAGGCCTTCCCGCACACCCTGTCCGGTGGCCAGCAGCAGCGGGTGGCCCTGGCCAGGGCCCTGGCGCCCTCGCCGCAATTGATGCTGCTGGACGAGCCTTTCTCGAGCCTCGACGCGCGTCTCAGGGACCGTATCCGCGATGACACCCTGCACGTGCTCAAGCAGGTGGGCGCAGGCACCCTACTGGTGACCCATGACCCCGAAGAGGCGATGTTCATGGCCGATCGCATCGTGCTGATGCGCGATGGTCGGGTGGTGCAGGTAGGCACGCCGGAAGAGCTCTACTGCGCGCCGGCCGACCCCTTCGTGGTGACCTTCTTCGGGGACGTCAATCGCCTGGAAGGCGTCGCCCAGCGTGGCTATGTGCATACCGCGGTGGGACCCGTCGCCACCGACCTGCCTGACGGCGCCCGCGCCCAGGTGCTGATGCGCCCGGAGGCGCTCAGGGTGGTGGAAATCGAGAGCGACGGCCAGCACGCCCACCACAGCCACGTGCTGATGGCACGACTGCTGGGGCGTTGCAGTCTGCTGCACCTCTGCGTGCACGGTATCGATGGCCAGGAGGCCCACATGCACGCCCGGGTACCCGGGGTCTTTCTGCCGAGGGAAGGCCAGGCCGTGCAGGTCAGTCTCGACCCGGCCCAGGTATTCGTGTTCCCCGCCGAGGCGTCCGGCGCCGAAGCCGTCTAGACCCCCTGGCCCCGGCGCACCAGGGGGTCACTATTCGTATCCGGTCGTATCCAGTCGTATCCAGAAGGGGCCTGCGTCAGTCGCTGGCCTGGCCCGGGCGCGAGCGGCGCATCGCCAGGCTCAGCAGCACCACCGGAATGATCCCCACGGCAACGATGGCCAGGGACGCTGTCGAGGCCTCGGCCAGGCGTTCGTCAGCGGCCAGGTTGTGGGCTCGTACCGCCAGGGTGTCGAAGTTGAACGGGCGCAGGATGATGGTGGCCGGCAGCTCCTTCATCACGTCGACGAAGACCAGGATCCCGGCGGCCAGCAGGCTGCCGCGCATGATCGGCGTATGCACCTTGCGCAGGGTGCCGGTGGCGGTCTCGCCGAGGGTGCGGGCGGCCGCGTCCATCGACGGGGTGACCTTGCCCAGGCTCGCTTCCACGGCGTTGAACGACACCGCGAGAAAACGCACCACATAGGCATAGATCAGGATAAAGGCGGTACCGCTGAGGACCAGGCCGATCACCTCCCCGGTGGCGGCCTTGTACAGCTGGTTGAGCTGGACGTCGACCCAGGCGAAGGGGATCAGGATGCCTACCGCCACCACCGACCCCGGAATCGCGTAGCCCAGCGAGGCCACCCGAGTGGCCGTGCGGGTCAGCGGGCCCTGTTCGAGTCGGGCGCCATAGCTCAGCACCACCGCCAGCCCCACCGCGATCAGGGCGGCGACGGCTGCCAGCAGCAGGCTGTTGCCGGCGTATTCGAAAAAGGCGCTGCCCAGCACGCTGTCTCCGGCCTTCAGCGCCATGTACCCCAGCAGCAGGCAGGGCAACAGGAAGCCCACCGTCACCGGCAGCGCGCAGGCCAGGGTGGCCGCCCAGGCGCGTGCACCGCTTAGACGGTACTCCGGTAGTTGCTGGTAGCGGTGAGAGGTGTGGTGGAAGCGGCGCTTGCCCCGGGACCAGCGCTCCAGCAGCACGAACAGGATCACGAAGGCCAGCAGACACGCCGCCAGCTGGGCGGCGGCGACCTGTTCGCCAAGTCCGAACCAGGTGCGATAGATGCCGGTGGTGAAGGTATCCACGCCGAAGTACTGCACCGCGCCGAACTCGTTGAGGGTTTCCATCAAGGCCAGCGACACGCCCCCCACCAGCGCCGGTCGCGCCAGCGGTACCGCCACCTGGGTAAACATCTGCCAGGGGCCACGGCCCAGGGTGCGTCCCACGTCGAGCATGCACACCGACTGCTCGAGGAAGGCCGCCCTGGCCAGCATGTACACGTAGGGGTAGAGCACCAGGGTGATCAGGGTGGCGGCACCCGGTAACGAGCGGATGTCGGGAAACCAGTAGTCCCCGCGGGACCAGCCGAAGGCTTCGCGCAGGGCCTCCTGCACCGGCCCTGCGTACTGCAGAAAGTCGGTGTAGGCGTAGGCGATGACGTAGGTGGGTACCGCCAACGGCAGCAGCATGGCCCATTCGAACAGGCGCTTGCCGGGAAAACGGCACATCACTACCAGCCAGGCGCAGCCGGTACCGATGGCCAGGGTGCCAAGGCCGACGCTGAGCACCAGGAACAGGGTGTTGAGCAGATAACGCGTCAGCACAGTGTCGGCCAGGTGACGCCAGATATCGCCGGCGGGCACCAGAATATGGGCCAGGATCACCAGCACCGGCAGTGCCACCACCGCGGCGACAGCCAGCGTCAACCAGCCCCAGCGCGAAAGCCGCCGGGAACGAACCTTGGCCACGGAATGAGTACTGCTGGACACGGACGGACTCCTGCTGCGGGCACCGCTGACGGACGGGAGGCCAGATCATACCAGTCCGTGCCGGCGGCTGCAGTTGGCCATCAAGGGGAGGCATGAAGGCGCGCACCAAACGGAAGTGAGACCTTGGCTCGGCGGGCTTTGAAAGTGAATAACTATTCATTTATTTTAAGAGGCATCTCAAAAGAGGGTAGATGTCATGCGCCCACGCGACGACACCAAGCGGGTGGCACTGCTCGAGGCGACCCTGGTCGAGGTCACCGAGCACGGCTTCGGCGTGGCCTCGGTGGCCCGTATCGCGCGTCGCGCCAGGGTGTCGCCCGCCACCCTCTATATCCACTTTGCCGACAAGGACGCCCTGCTGGAGGCGACCTTTGTGCACGTCTGTGACCAGCTGATCGATACCGCCCTGGAGGCCTTCGATGCGGCACTCGAGCTGCGCCAGGCGCTGCGCGAGATGTGGCATGCGCTGTTTCATCTGGCCCTCGACCAGTCGCGCCTGTTTCGCTTCCACGACGCCTTCAGCCATTCGGTATGGATGAATGATCGGGTCCGCGAGCGCAACGATCTGCGCCTGGCGCCCTTGCTCGATGCCATCGCCCAGGGGCATCGGGATGGCGTGCTCAAGCCGGTTGGGCTTGCGCTGCTGGAAAGCTTCATGTTCCGCCCGATCTACCACCTGGTGCAGAGCCAGGGGAGCCACCCGTTCGAGCCCACCCACACCAATATCGACCAGGCCTTTGCGATGGCCTGGGACGCCATTGCCGTTCGCCACGACAACCCGCGTCCCTGACGCCTCAGGAGCCCCCATGACCTTCTCTACGTTTCCTCCGACGTCGCGCCTTGAGCGCCTGCTGGCCAGGTTCAGTCTGCTTGCCGTCGTGGCGCTTGTCGCCGGCTGTGAATCCGACCAGCCGCCCTTGTCCCAGCAGCAGGTACACCCGGTGAAGCTGGTGTCGCTGGACGCCGGGCGTCAGGGCATGTTGATGCGTTATCCCGGCCAGGTGCAGGCCTCGGAGCGTTCGGAGCTGTCGTTCCGGGTCGGTGGGGAACTGCGCGAGCTGGCCGTGCAGCCGGGGGATGAGGTGGAAGCGGGGGACCTTATCGCCCGCCTCGATGATCGTGATGCCAAGAGCCAGCTGGCCAACGCCCGTTCGAGCTACAACCTGGCCGAGGCGACCTACGAGCGTATGCGTATCTCGCTGGAGCGTGGTGCCATCAGTCGGTCCCGCTTCGACGAGGCACGTGCCGAGTTTCTGTCGGCCCAGGCCCAGCTCAAGCAGGCCCAGGACCAGCTCAGCTACACCGAGCTCAGCGCGCCCTTCAGCGGCGTGATCGCGTCGGTTCCGGTGGACAACTATCAGGTGGTCGGTGCCCAGCAGACCATCGCCGAGCTGCAGCAGCCGGGGTCCATCGACGTGACCTTCCAGCTGCCGGAGCAGCAGGTCCGTCGGATCAATGACGAGCGCGCCCAGGCGGTGCAGGACGGCGAGGACGCGGTGGTCTGGGTGACCTTCGCCGAGAACCAGCAGCAGCGCTACCCGGCCCGCTACAAGGAGCACGACAGCAGCGTCAGCCAGGGGTCGCTGAGCTATGAGGTCACCCTGACCTTGCCTGAACCCGACGACATCACGGTGCTGTCGGGCATGAGCGCCACGGTGCTGCTGGACATGAGCGCCCTGACCGGTGATAGCCAGGATCCCTGGCGGGTGCCGGTGGCGGCGGTGGCCACGCGGGAATCGCAGCCTGACCAGGCGGTGGTGTGGCGCTTCGTGCCCGACGACGAGTCCCGCGCCGACGGCCCTGGACGTGTCGAGGCGGTGCCGGTCGTGCCGGGGCGCATCACCACCCAGGGGATGCTGATCGAGGGCGAGCTCGAGGCCGGCGACCGGCTGGTCGCCGCCGGTGCCGAACGCATGCAGGAAGGACGCAGGGTACGACCCTGGATCAAGGAAGAGGGGCTCTGATCGATGGTCGACTACTTTCTGCGCCAGAAGGTCATCAGCTGGATGATCACCCTGCTGCTGGCCGTTGGCGGGGTGGTGTCTTTCTTCGGGCTCGGGCAGCTGGAGTTTCCCGAGTTCACCATCCGCAACGCCATCATTTCGACCCAGTACCCCGGCGCCACGCCAGAACAGGTAGAAGAGGAGGTCACCCTGCGCCTGGAGAAGGCGATTCAGCAGATGCCCGACCTGAAGCGGGTCAGCTCGGTCAACGCCGACGGCCTGTCGCAGATCACCGTGGAGCTCGAGAACACGGTGCGCGAGCACGAACTTGCCCAGTACTGGGACCTGCTGCGGCGCAAGATCAGCGACGTCCAGGCCGAGCTGCCTCCCGGCGCCGGGACCTCCATCGTCAACGATGACTTCGGTGACGTCTTCGGCCTGCTGTTGACCCTGACCGGCGAGGACTACAGCCAGCAGGACCTGGAAGACCACGCCGACCTGCTGCAGCGGGAGCTGCGCCTGGTCGACGGGGTCAAGAAGGTCGCCATCGCCGGCACCGTGCAGGACCAGGTGGTGGTGTCGCTGGACCGTGACCGGATGCGCGCGCTGGGGATCTCGCCACAGCAGTTGAGTGACCTGCTCAACGCCCAGAACGTGGTGGGCGACGCGGGCCATATCAAGCTCGATGGCCTGTCGCTGTCGGTGCAGCCCACCGGCGAGTTCGACAGCGTCGAGTCGCTCGAGCGGCTGGTGGTGGGCCGCCCCGGTGACGGCCTGATCCGCCTTGGCGATATCGCCGAGGTCACTCGCCAGACCACCGATACGCCCCAGTTGCTCTACCACGCAGGGGGGCAGTCCGCGCTGTCCATCGGCATCTCGTTTGGTTCCGGCGTCAACGTGGTGGAGGTCGGCGAACGGGTCGAGAAGCGGCTTTCCGAGCTCGAACAGCGCATGCCGCTGGGCATGGAACTGGCCACCGTCTACCACCAGCCCGAGGTGGTGGAGGACGCGGTCAACGGCTTTCTGATCAACCTGGCCGAGGCGGTCGGCATCGTCATACTGGTGCTGTTGCTGTTCATGGGGGTGCGTAGCGGGCTGCTGATGGGCCTGATCCTGCTGCTGACCATCCTCGGCACCTTCATCATGATGTCGATTCACGGCATCCAGCTGCAGAAGATCTCGCTGGGCGCCTTGATCATTGCCCTCGGCATGCTGGTGGACAACGCCATCGTGGTCACCGAGGGCATGATGATCGGCCTTGCCCGGGGCAAGACCAAGCGCCAGGCGGCGCTGGAGGTGGTCGGTCAGAATCGCCTGCCGCTGCTGGGTGCCACGGTCATCGCGATCACCGCCTTTGCTCCCATCGGGCTGTCGCCGGACGCTACCGGCGAGTTCGTCGGGTCACTGTTCTGGGTATTGTGCTATTCGCTGTTCCTGAGCTGGATCACCGCCCTGACCCTGACCCCCTTCTTCTTCGATCTGTTCTTCAAGGAACGCATCGAAGCGGGCGAGGAGGGGGATAGCGATCCCTATCGTGGCCTGCTGTTCCGGGTGTTTCGCCGCCTGCTGGTGCTGGGGGTTCGATTCCGCTACCTGACATTGGTGCTGGCGGTGGCGCTGCTGGCCGGTGCCTTGTCGCTGTCGGGGCAGGTCAAGAACGCCTTCTTTCCCGACGCCACCACACCGCTGTTCTTTGCCGATGTGTGGTTGCCGGAGGGCACCGACGTGCTGGAGACCGAGCGCACCATCGCGCGCCTCGAGACGCAGGTGCTGGAGATGCAGGACGTGACCCGGGTGACCAGCGTGATCGGTGGCGGCGCACAGCGCTTCACCCTGACCTATGCCCCCGAGGACCGCTATGCGAGTTTTGGTCAGCTGATCGTCGAGACCGAGGACCGCGCGTCCCGGGAAGCCCGCATGAAAGAGGTGATCGAGACCCTGCGCGAGGGCTTCCCCCGGGTCCAGTACAAGGTCCAGGCGTTGCAGGTCGGCCCCTCGGCTAAGGCCAGCATCGAGGCGCGCATCTACGGTGACGATCCCGAGACCCTGCACCGCCTGGGCGCCGAGGTGCGTGGCATCTTCCAGGACGAGCCGATGACCGACAGCATCCGGCTGTCCTGGAGCAATCGCGAGAGCGTCATCGTGCCCGAGTTCCTCGAGCAACAGGCACGTCGCGTCGGAGTCACCCGGGACGCCTTGCACCAGGCGCTCAGGCTCAACAATGACGGCGAGCAGGTCGGCGTCTACCGGGAAGGCAGCGAGCTGATTCCGATCGTGATGCGCTCCCGGGAGGACCAGCGCCACGACATCGACAACCTCAGCGCGGTCAACGTCTGGAGTGAAGAGCAGGGACGTTATCTCAGCGCCGGCAACGTGCTCGGCGAGCTGCACACCGAGCTGCGTGATCCGCTGATCAAGCGTCGTGACCGGCGTCGCATGCTGGCGGTGTACGCCGAGCCGATGCCGCTGTCCGGTGAGACCGCTGCCAGCGTGCTGGCGCGGCTGCGTCCCCTGGTCGAGGCCATCGAGCTGCCGCCGGGCTATGCCATCGAATGGGGCGGTGAGTACGAAACTGCCAGCGACGCTCAGAAGGCGCTGCTGTCATCGCTGCCCATGGGCCTGCTCGGCATGTTCATTATCACCGTGCTGCTGTTTGGCCGGCTGCGCCAGGCGCTGGCGATCTGGTCGATCGTGCCGCTGATGCTGATCGGTATCATCGGTGGCCTGGCGTTGCTCGGGGCGCCCTTCACCTTCATGGCGCTGCTCGGCACCTTGAGCCTGATCGGCATGGTGCTGAAGAACGCCATCGTGCTGATGGAAGAGATCAACGTGCAGCGTGGCCAGCAGGACAATGCCCACGACGCCGTGATCCAGGCCGCGGTCAGTCGTGTGCGGCCGGTGACCATGGCCGCCGTGACCACCATGCTGGGGATGCTGCCGCTGTTCACCGATGCCTTCTTCGCCTCCATGGCGGTGGTCATCGTGTTCGGTCTGGGCGTCGCCACCCTGTTGACCCTGGTGATCCTGCCGGTGGCGTATTGCACCTTGATGCGAATTCGCGCTGGCTGATCCTGCCGCCGCTGCCTAGCCGCCGGCCCCCTGAACGCTGGCCCCATGGGGGCCAGCCTCGTCGGCGATGGGGGACCAGGGGGCGTCTGACACGCCATCTGGCTGCGTCGACGGGGCCCGCTCCACCAGCCAGGAAGAAACCAGCGGCCACAGGGTGTCACGGTGGCGGCGGCGAAATCCTTCCAGGTGCCCCAGCACACCACTGCCCATTACCCTGGGAGACAGCTGCAGGCGCTTGATCGAAGCCCCGGTGAAGTAGCCTGCCAGCAGGTCGATGCTGTCGCTGCTGGCGTAGGGGTCGTCGTCGAGCCCCACCACCAGCAGAGGTAACGCCACGCGGGCGAATCGCACTTCGGCGTTGAGTTCCGGGTCGTCGAAGAAGTAGCGCGGCAGGCTGGTCCAGCGACTGCACTGGCGAGCCACACCATCGGGCACGTCTTCACCGATACCGAGCCGTCGGCAGGGCACATAGCCTTTGATGCGGGACAGCAAAGGAAACACCAGCTTGAACAGCATCCAGGCGCGCAGCCTCAGCCAGGGTGATGAGATGAAGCGCAGACAGCTGGCATTACAGGCGATCAGCACCGCGCCGCTCAAGTGTCGACTGGCGTCGCCCAGGCCGATGGCATGGCCACCGAAGCTGTGACCGATGGCAAGCAGCGGCAAGTCCGGCCAGTGCTGGCGAGCCCACTGGGTCACGCTGTCGGCGTCTAGCTCGGCCCAGTCCTGCATGCGCACCCCCAGTTTCTCGAGATGCTCCGGTCGCGACCGCCCGATGCCGCGATAGTCGTAGCTCAGCACGTGGAAGCCTTGCTCGGCCAGGAATAGTGCGAAGGCCTGATAAAGGCGTTGTGACACCGCCGAAGCGGAGTGAATGATCACCACCCCACGCAGCGGCTGTGTGGCCTCGAAGTGGCTGGCGCCGAGCGGATAGGCATCGGAGGCGGAGAGGGTGAAGCGGGTCACGTTGGCCATGATGCTGCCCTTGCACAGAGTGTCTAAGAACTCTTAATACGATGCAGGAACGGCGTCGAGGCTTTACCCAATCAGGAGCGCGAGGGGGTGAAAAGTCGAAGAATATGCCGGAAACGCACTGGCAAAATCGTCGTTCTAAACGAGTAGCCCCCGCGAAGCGGGGGCTGTGTGGTTGTGCTGGAGGCTACCCTGAGGGTCAGTAGCCCAGCAGCATCGAGGGCAGGCCTGTGACCAGGGCGGGGAAGTAGGACATCAGCACGCAGGCAATCAATATCAGCGCGCAGAACGGGATCACCGCCTTGTACAGGTCGAGGGTCTCGACCTCCGGTGGCGCCACGCCCTTCAGGTAGAACAGCGCATAGCCGAAGGGCGGGGTCAGGAAGGAGGTCTGCAATACCACCGCCACCATCACCACGAACCACAGCATGTCGACGCCCATGGTCTCGATGATCGGCAGCATGATCGGGAAGCTCAGCAGCACGATGCCGGTCCAGTCGAGGAACATGCCCAGCACGAATACCAGCAGGAACATCAGGATCAGTGCGCCGGTGGTGCCACCGGGCATCGCCAGCACCAGTTCGCTGATCACGTCCATGCCGCCGCCGATGGAGAACACCCCGGTGAAGGCGGTCGCCCCCACCAGCACGAACATCACCATGGTGGTGGTCTTGCCGGCCTCGATGAAGGTGTTGTAGCAGGTCGACAGCTTGCGATCACCGAAGATCAGGAACAGCAGGAAGGCCAGGGTCACGCCGATGGCCGAGGCCTCGGTGGCGGTGGCGATACCGGTGAACAGGGCGCCCAGCACCCCGAGGATCAGGCTCATCGGCGGCAGTACGTACTTGCACAAGCGGATCACCAGCTCCCCGGTGCTGGTCTCGGCACGCTCCTCGGCGCCTACAGGAGGGCCGAAGTCGGGCTTGATCAGGCAGATCACCAGCACGTAGAGCGCGTACATCGAGCCCAGCAGCAGACCCGGCACCAGGGCACCGGCGAACAGCGCACCCACCGACACCGGCGAGTAGCTGGCCATCAGGATCAGCATGATGCTTGGCGGAATCAGGATGCCGAGACAGCCGCTGGCCATGATGACGCCGGCGGACAGGCCCTTGTTGTAGCCGTACTTGAGCATCGGTGCCAGGGCGATCAGGCCCATCACCGCGATGGAGGCGCCGACGATGCCGGTGGTGGCCGCCAGCAGCACCGAGACGATGACCACGGTCAGCGCCAGGCCGCCGCGCACGCGTCCGAGCAACAGGCGCATGCTCTCGAACATTTTCTCGGTGACGCCCGAGTCATTGAGAAAGCGCGCCATCAGAATAAACAGCGGGATCGCCACCAGGACATAATTGTCCATGGCGCGCCCATAGATGTTGTTGATGATGATGCCGAGCACCTGGGGACCGGGGCCGAACCAGGCGCCGAGTACCGCGACACCGCCCAGCACGAAGGCCAACGGGTGGCCCATGAACAGCCCCAGCATCAGGCCTGCAAACATGAAGATGGTCAGAAGTTCAGCGCTCATTTGGCTTCCTCCACGCCCTGGCCTGTCAGCTCATTGATGGCGCGAATGACGATGGCGATGGCCTGCAGAAGGATCAGCACGCTGGCGATGACCAGCACGGCTTTTACTGGGTAGACCGGGATCGAGACGATGCCGTAGGTGGACTCGGCGCGGCTCCAGGAGCGCTCGAAGAAGCGCCAGCTATAGGTGATGAACATGATGATGAAGGGGGTGAAGAACAGCAGGTAGCCGAGCAGGTCGATCAGTGCGCGACCGCGCCGGGAAAGCAGCTGCTTGACGATGTCCACCTCCACATGGGCGTGATGGCGCAGCCCGTAGGCGGCCATCAGCATGAAATGGGTACCGAACAGCATGGTGGTGACGTCGAAGGCCCAGTCGCTGGGGCGTCCGATAAAGAAGCGCATCGCGATGTCGTAGACCACCACGAGGGTGATGATCGCGATCAGCGGAGCGATCAAACGGCCGAACCACTCGTTCAAGCAGTCGATGGCCTTGGCAATGGCGTTCATGGTGGGGTTCTCGTCGAAGTCCAACGATGACCGGCGGCCTCGCGCAGAGAGCCGCCGGCCGGTAGTGACAGAAACGTGCCTGGTTGTTACTCGAGGCAGGCTTCGATCTCGTCAAGCGACGGCAGGTTGTCGGTGACGCGGCTCATGTTGTAGGGCACCGAGACGTCACGCCACTGGGCGTAGTCCTGCATGTAGCTGATCATCGACTGGTAGACCTTGCCGAGCATCGGGTCCTCGCAGGAACCCTGCACGATCACCTGGTTGGTGACCTCCTGGATCTGGGCCAGGTCTTCCTCGGACAGCTGGTTGATGGTGGTGCCGTCCTCGAGGAACTTGGCGGTACCCTCGGTGGACTGCTTCTCGGACCAGGCCAGCGACCAGGCCATGGTGGCCTCGGAGGCGATCTTCAGCTTCTCCTGGGTCTCCTCGGACAGAGCGTCCCAGGCGTCCTTGTTGATCATTACACCGAACACGCTGGCAGACTGGTGCCAGCCCGGCGTCATCCAGTAGTCGGCAACCTCGGAGAAGCCAGCCTTGTAGTCGACACCGGGGGTCGAGAACTCGGCGCCGTCGACCACACCACGCTCGATGGCCTGGTAGATCTCGCCGCCGGCCAGGGTGACCTGGGAACCACCAAGCTGCTCGAGCACCCGCCCCTGGTCACGCCCGGACAGACGCAGACGCTTGCCTTCGATGTCGGCGAGAGACGCGATCGGGGTGCCGCCGCGGAAGCCGGACTCGTTGTTGGTGATACCGTAGGGCAGGTAGACCAGGTTGTACTGGCCGTAGATCTCCTGGTAGAGCTCGAAGCCGCCCCACTGGGTGATCCAGTTCAGGTAGTCCATGCCGTTGAAAAGGCTGGGGGTGGCTGCCAGCGGCGAGAACGCCGGGCTGCGGCCGGCCCAGTAACCCGGCCAGTCGCCGGCGGCCTGGATGCTGCCGGTCTCTGTGGCGTCGAAGACCTCGGTGCCGGGCATCAGGGTGCCGCCGGCGTAGAACTCGATCTGGATCTCGTCCCCGGCCAGCTGGTTGACCAGCTCGGCCCAGTGCTTGTCGATCTGGATCAGGTCGAGGTTTTCCGGCCAGGTGGTGGTCATGGTCCACTTTTCCTGGGCCATGGCGCCACTCGACAGGGCGGCCAGGGCGATGCCGGCAGCCATGCTGGTCAGGGTAAACTTGGTCATGTGCTTCATGCAGGTGCTCCCCGTGGGTTGTTGTGTTCTGTGCAAATGAGGCGATCGCTGCCTCACCGAAATTGCGTCCGGCACCCTGGGCCATTGTCTTGGGTTCGGTGCCTGGGGGTAGTGGCGTTCCAGCGTGGGGTTGGCCCACGATGGCGCCTCGGCTTCATCAAGCTAGCACGGTCTTCAAGAGATGATCGATGCGACCCATGTCGATGAAACGGCACACTTTTTTGGCGGCTGCACAGTCGATAGCGTGAGAAAAAGTTTCGACAATTCAGCAAAATGAATAAGTTAGAGCGACATCTATGCTGCGCTGCCGTAGTCGGCTCGATCGTTTAATCGGCGCAGCCTTTAGACCAAAGTTGATTTATCAGGGAGCCTTAATGTCCCACTTTTTGACCCGACAGGACCTCGCGCGGCTCGCTGCCTTTCGACAGCAACTGCGAGGGCGGCGCTTTCGCGGCTTGCTGTGGGTGAGCGAGGCTCCTGACCGGGCGCGGGGCGTTGCCCGCGAGTGCCTGGCCCAAGGCGGATGGTCGGCGCCGCTGTGGGTCGGGGGAACGGCGATTGACGAGGCTGCTGACAGGGCCGGCACCGGGGCCCATGCCAGGGCCGGCACCGGGGCCCATGACAGGGCCGCCAACCCCCCGCCGTCGCTTGAGCGCCTTCCCGCCGCCAAGGCGCGTACCCGGCTCGGCGGCGAGCACGACCTGGTGGTGTTCGACGCCGCCTCGCCAGGCACTGGCCTCGATCCTGACGCCCTGGGGGCGGTGGCCGGCACCCTGGTGGCGGGAGGCCTGCTGGTGCTGTTGACCCCCGACGACGGTGGCCGCCGACCCGACGACGACTACTGCCGCCTGGCGGCCCACCCTTGGCGGCCGGAACAGCTCACGAGCCGTTATCTAGAGCGCTGCCATCGGCTGCTGGCGGGTTTTCCCGGGATGCTGCGCTGGCGGCAGGGGGAGGGCCTGACGGCAACGCCCGATGATGGCCAGGAAAGCCCTTTTGCCGATGGCTCATGTTCAGACAACCCTTGTCCAGACAGCCCTTGTCTAGACAGCCCCGACCCGGATTGCCTGAGCCCCGACCAGGCCGAGGTGGTACGTCGGCTGACGCGGCTCAGGCGTCGCCGCCCGTTGGTGATCACCGCTGATCGTGGTCGCGGCAAGTCGGCGGCGCTGGGCATCGCCTGCGCCCGCCTGCTGGTCAAGGCCGAGCAGCAGTGCCAGGCGCCGCTGGATATCCTGGTGACGGCACCGAGGGCGTCCTCGGTGGCGCCGGTATTCGAGCGCCTGGCGACGCTGCTGCCCGAGGGACAGGGCGATGAAAGGGACTTCGAGGCGCCCGGGGGGCGGGTGCGTTTTATCGCCCCTGACGCACTGACTGACGCCGTCGCCCGGGGGGAAGCCGGCGGCCCCGGCTCGCTGCTGCTGGTGGACGAGGCGGCGGCGATTCCGGCGGCGCTGCTGGGCGAGTGGCTGGCGGCATTTCCGCGGCTTGCCTTCGCCACCACGGTGCATGGCTACGAGGGCTCGGGGCGAGGTTTTGCGTTGCGCTTTCGTCGTCATCTGGAGGCGCAGACGCCCCAGTGGCAGGCCATCGAGCTCAGGACGCCGATACGCTGGGCCGATGGAGACCCCCTTGAGCGGGCCATCGACGCGCTGCTGTGCCTGGATGCAGAACTCCCCACAGTGCCGAAGGGGGCGAGGGTGAGTGCGCCTTGTCCTGGTCAAAAGTTGGCCGAGCTGCCCTGTACCACGCTCGATCGTGATGTCCTGGCCCGGGACGAAGCCTCCCTGAGAGCCATCTTCGGCCTGCTGGTCCAGGCTCACTACCGCACCACCCCGGCGGACCTGCGGGCGCTGCTTGACGCGCCGGCGACCCGCATCTCGATCCTCGGGACACCACGTGCGCCGCTGGCGGTGTGCGTGTGCGTCGATGAGGGCGGCTTCGATGCCGATCTGGCCGAGCGAGTGCTGCTGGGACAGCGACGCCCGCGTGGTCACCTGATGGCCCAGTCGCTGGCGGCCCACGCCGGTGAAGCAGCTGCACTGAAGGCACCCAGCGCCCGGATCACCCGGATTGCCGTACACCCCGACTGGCGCCGCCTGGGGTGCGGGGCGAGGCTGATCCAGGAGGCGGCACGCCAGGCCGAACAGGCCGGCAAGGCACTGCTGGGGGCGAGCTTCGGCGCCGATCCGGAGCTGCTGGCGTTCTGGCAGGCGCAGGGCTTTCGTCCGGTGCGCCTGGGACTGACCCGGGAGGCCGCCACCGGCGAGCATGCGGCGATGGTGGCGCTGGCCCTGGGGGAGCACAACCGGGACCTGATCGAGCGGTTGTCGCGGCGCTTTGAGCGGCAGTTGCCGGGGCTGCTGGCGTTCGAACTGACACGCCTGTCGCCACCTGTGGTGCTGGCACTGCTGGGAAGCGCGGGGGACCGTCGTACATTCAGCGCTGAAGACCGCTTTTCGCTCGAGGCCGAGGACTGCTTTTCGCTCGACGCCGAAGATCGCTTTTCTCTCGACGCCGATGACCGTCGTGAGCTCCAGGACCTGGCCAGGGGCCAGCGCGAGCCGGCGCTGGCGCGTCCGGCCATCCAGGCCCTGGTTCGCCGGCTGGCGTCGCTGTCACTGTCGTCGTCGATGTCGTCGCCCAGGTCCAAGGCGAGGTCCAAGGCTGACGATGGCCACGATGACAGTCTGGCCTGGCTCGCAGCGTGGGCGTTTCAGGGACGTTCGGAAAGTTCCCTAGCGCAGGGGCTATCGCTGCGCGGCAAGGCACAGGTCAAGCAATGGTTGCGGGACGCCGTGGGCCGAGCCCTGGCACTGCTGGAGACCCTTTCCAAGGCCCCGGGGCGAGGGTAGAGTGCCAACATTCGCAAAGGCAGACATAGACATCATGAACGAACATCTCGATAGCCTCGCTCCGACCGCCGTCTGGCGTCACTTCCGTACCCTGTGCAACACGCCGCGCCCCTCGGGCCACGAGGCGGCTCTGGTCGAGATCCTTGAAGCCTGGGCAGACGAGCGCGGCATCGCCCACGACCGTGACGCCTACGGCAACCTGCGTCTGTCCAAGCCGGCGAGCCCCGGGCGCGAAGGGGCACCGGGGGTGATCCTCCAGGGCCATCTGGACATGGTGGCCCAGGCCAACGCCGACAAGCCACACGACTTCACCCAGGATCCCATCGTCACGCGGGTCGAGGACGGCTGGCTCAAGGCCGACCAGACCACCCTGGGCGCCGACAATGGCCTGGGGGTGGCGGCGGCGCTGGCGATCCTCGGCGATGATGAACTCGTCCATGGCCCGCTGGAGGCGATCTTCACTCTCGAGGAAGAGACCTCCATGGGCGGTGCGCTGAATCTGGCCGAAGGCTGGCTGGAGGGCAGTCTGTTGCTCAACCTGGACTCCGAGGACCGTGGCCAGGTCTACATCGGTTGTGCCGGTGGCGCCGACGTGGTGGTCGAGGCCCAGTTGCCGGTGGAGTCGGTGGGCGAGGACGAAGAAGCCCTGACGCTGAGCCTCAAGGGACTGCGTGGTGGCCACTCCGGGATCGATATCGACAAGGGGCTGGGCAACGCCAATCGCCTGCTGGTGCGGGTGCTGCGCGCCCTCGACAGCTGCGAGGTGCGCCTGGTCGACTACCGTGGCGGCACCCTGAGAAACGCCATCCCCCGCGAGGCCGAGGCGGTGGTGATGGTGCCTCGGGACGAGATCGACGCGCTGCGCTCGCGCATCGAGCGCCTCGAGGCCGATATGCGCCGCGAGCTGTCCGGCGTCGACGAGGGCCTGCGGCTGACCCTGGAGCCCTGCGCCACGCCGCGCGAGGAAGCGCTGACCCGCCACGCCAGCCGCCTGCTGGTGGCGGCGCTGCACGCCGCGCCCTGCGGTGTCGAGCGCATGAGCGTCGAGGTGCCAGGCGTAGTCGAGACCTCCAACAACCTGGGCGTGGTCAGCCTCGAGAACGGCCGCTTTCACCTGTGCGCCCTGGTGCGTTCACTGCGCGACAGCGCCACCATGGATCTGGCCGAGCGCTTCACCGCGCTGTTCGAGCTGATCGGTGCCCGTACCCGGGTCGAGAACGGCTACCCCGGCTGGACGCCTCAGCCCGACAGCGACCTGCTCAAGCACTTCTGTGAGCTGCATCGTCAGCGCCTGGCGGTGGACCCGGAGATCAAGGTCATCCACGCCGGGCTCGAGTGCGGGATTCTCGGCGGCAAGTACCCCGAGCTTCAGATGATTTCCTTCGGCCCCCTGATTCGCGGCGCCCACTCGCCGGACGAGCGCGTCGAGATCGCCTCGGTGGAGGAATTCTACGGCCTGCTCAAGGCGCTGATCGGCGACCTGGCCGAGGGCACCCGCTGATATGAGGCTGAGATGAGTCCGGCCCTCGAGTCACTGTTCGCCCAGCCCCTGGCGCCGGCTCTTGCCGGCGTCTCGCTGCTGGCGATGACGTTGCTGGCGCTGGCCTGGCGAGGGCATCGACAGGGGCAGCGGCGTGAACAGGCCCTGGCAGCAGAGCTCGAGACGACCAAGGCTCAGCTCGAGCAGCGGCGCGAGGCCGCACGCCAGCTCGAGCAGGAGCTGGCCATCAGCGATGCCCAGCTCGACGCCAGCCGAGAGCAGCTCGAGACCCAGCGGGGCGAGCTCGGCGCCGCCCGTCAGCAGCTCGCCGATGTGCGTGAGCACAATGCCCGTCTGGAGACCGAGCGCGAGCAGATGGCGGCGCGTCATCGCGAGCAGATGGCGCTGGTGGAATCCTCCCGGGAGCAGCTCAAGCAGGAATTTCATCGGCTCGCAGGCCAGGTCTTCGACGAGCGCCAGCAGGCCTACCAGACCCAGAGCCGCGAGGGACTCGAGTCGCTGCTCAAGCCGTTTCGCGAGCAGGTGGACCAGTTCCGCCAGCGGGTCGAGGACCTGACCGGACAGCACAGCCGCGAGGCGGTATCGCTCAAGGCCCAGATCGAGCAGCTGGCGGGTCTCAACGCCCGCCTCGGCGAGGAGGCGGCGGGGCTTGCCCGGGCGCTCAAGGGCGACCAGAAGGCCCAGGGCGGCTGGGGCGAGTTGATGCTGGAGACCGTGCTGGAACGCAGCGGCCTGCGGCGCGACATCGAGTACCGCCGCGAGGTGTCGATGAACGGCGAGCAGGGACGCCAGCGTCCCGACGCCATCATCTACCTGCCCGAGGATCGCCACCTGATCGTCGACGCCAAGGTCTCCCTGACCGCCTGGACCCGGGTGGTCAACGCCGACGACGAAACCGAGCGCGAAAGCGCCATGAGCGCCCACCTGACCTCGCTGCGCAGCCATATCCGCGGACTCGCCGCCAAGGACTACCCGGCCCTGCCGGGGCTGCATTCGCCGGACTTCGTGTTCCTGTTCGTACCGGTGGAACCGGCCTTCGCCGCGGCCTTCGAGCGTGATCCTTCGCTGTTCCAGGAAGCCTTCGACCGCCAGGTGGTGGTGGTCACCCCGACCACCCTGCTGGCCAGTCTGCGGACCGTGGCGGGGCTCTGGAGCATGGAGCGCCAGAACGAGAACGCCCGGGTCATCGTGTCACGGGCAGAGCGCCTGCTGGCCAAGTTCTCGGGGTTCGTCGACAGCCTCGACGACGTCGGCAAGCACCTGGAGCGCGCCAGCGCCAGTCATCACCAGGCGATGAACCGGCTGTCCCAGGGCCAGGGCAGCCTGGTCGCTCAGGCGCTCGAGCTCGAACGCCTCGGCGCGCGGATGAAAAAGCCGCTGCCGGAGGAGCTCAAAAGGGCGGCTCAGTCGCCGGCGACGCTGGGCAACGATGGTCAGGCCGTCGACGACGCCTGAAGTGACCGCCGTAAACGACGACGCCCCGCTCAAGCCGAGCGGGGCGTCTTCCTTTGCACTGCGTGGGTCGCCAGGGGGTCAGCCCAGGTAGGCGCCCAGCATCCACACGGTCTTTTCCTGCTCTCGGATGTAGTCTCCGACCTGGGAGGCGGTGCCTTCATCGTCGGCGTCGGAGGCAACGGACAGGATCTCGCGTTGCAGTTCGATCAGCCGCTGGTAGCCTTCCAGCACGCCGCGCACGCAGGCTTCGCCGTCATGCACGTCCTTGGCCTCGGTGATGCGCGACAGCGAGATATAGTCGCTGTAGGCGTGAACCGGCTTGTGACCGAGGGTCAGGATGCGCTCGGCGACCTCGTCCACCTTGGCCAGCAGGTCGGTGTAGAATTCCTCGAATTTTTCGTGGAGTTCGAAGAAGTTCGAGCCCTTCACGTTCCAGTGATAGCCACGAACGTTCATGTAGAAGATCTGGTAGTTGGCCAGGAGCTCGTTGAGCTTTTCGGCCAGATCGCTGGCGCTGCCTGAATGCAGGCCGATGGCGTTAGTGTCGCTCATGCAATACCTCCTTGATCGCTGTGTTCCAGTCTATCCCTAAGGGAGGGCGTTGGAGAGTGAATCTCTTCCATCGCCACGATAGCGTCCATTGATGACGCCTGCCTATGACGTAGGGATGACATAGGGATGACGAAGGCCGCTTTCAAGGGCAGCCCTGTCACCTCGGTAGGCCGGGCCTCCCTTCAACGGCCGATGGCCTGGAGCGTGCGAATCAGGTTCTCGCTTCGATCGGCGAGCAGCTCGGCGCAGCGTTCCAGCGCCTCGTCCAGTGCCATCGGGCCGTCGGCCAGGGCGAAGGCGGCGCTGACGCCCTCGTCCAGCGCCGCCTGCCAGCCTGGTGCCATACGACCGGCCAGCACGATCACCGGCACCCCCTTGGCGCGGGCCGCCCGCGAAATGCCGATCGGGGTCTTGCCCGACAGGCTCTGGCCATCGAGCTGGCCCTCGCCGGTGATCACCAGATCCGCTCGTGCCAGGCGTTCGTCCATGCCGGCCTGCTCCATGATCATCTCGATACCTGGGCGAAGCTCGCCGCCAAGGAAGGCAGCGACGGCAAAGCCCATGCCCCCGGCCGCGCCCGTGCCGGGGGCGTCGCGCAGGTCCTCGCCGAGGCACTCGGCAGCCTTGTCGGCCCAGTGCGCCAGGGCGGCGTCCAGGCGCGCTACATCGGCTTCGCTGGCACCCTTCTGGGGACCGAAGACCGCGCTGGCGCCGCGCTCGCCCAGCAGCGGATTGTCCACGTCCACCGCCGCCTCCACCCTGACATCGGCCAGGCGCGAATCGAGCCCCGACAGATCCACCCGTGCCAGTTCCTCGAGCCCAGCCCCGGTGGGGGGAATCGGCTGGTCGTCGGCGTCGAGCAGGCGGGCACCCAGGGCCACCAGCATGCCGGCGCCCCCGTCGTTGGTGGCGCTGCCGCCCAGGGTAATCAACAGGCGTTCGGCGCCAGCGTCCAGGGCGGCCAGGATCAGCTCGCCGACGCCGTGGGTGGTGCTGTCCAGCGCGGTGCGCTCTGACGAGCTCAGCGCCTGCAGGCCGCTGGCCTCGGCCAGCTCGATATAGCCGGTGCGGGACTCTGGGTGCCAACCCCAGGCGGCCTCGGCGGGGCGCCCCAGGGCGTCCTGTACCCTGACGCTGCGTTTTTCGGCCCCGGTGGCGCCGAGCAGGGCGTCGAGGCTGCCCTCGCCACCATCGGCCATGGGGCACTCGTCGATGGTGATGTCCGGGTCGGCGCGGCGGGCCCCCTCGGCAATGGCGCGGGCGGCGTCGCTGGCGGCCAGGGCATCCTTGTAGCTGTCGGGGCAGATCAACAGGTTCATGGTCGGTCCTCTGGTGAAAAGGTGGGCGCACGCCTGAGGGGCGACAGGCCGATCGCCGCTGGGCCCGAGGTTCGGCTGGGCGAGCGTTTGCCCGTGGCTCGGGACAGCGTAGACTCTTGACAGTATTTCACGCCCCTGGCTGGGAGGTCCTGATGCAAATGTACAAAAATTTGCCCGATAGAGGCCGCAACATTTGGGCGAAATGCTCATCAGTGGCGGTGCTGGGCCTGTTGCCCTGGCTAAGCGCCTGTCAGAGCACGCCTCAGCAGATGCCGGTGGCGGAACCCGCTCCCTCGTCCGGGTGTCAATGGCCGGTGGTAGCCGGCTCGGTATCCCTGGCCGATGTGGTCACGGTGCTGGAAGGCCGCGACTTCCTGGTGCGTGATACCGATACCGCACTCGGGGTGGTCAGCGCCGAGAAGACCGAGCGCACCACCTACCATAACGCCGACGCCGTGCGCCCACGCCTGGGCGGCTTCGTGCTGGGTGGCAGCGGTGGCCACGTCGGCGCCGGCGTAGGGGTCGGCTTTGGCTCCTGGGGCTGGGGTACCAACGACGATGCGACCCGGGTCGAGCGGGTCTCGGTGGCGCTGGATGGCCAGGACGTCCGTCTGACGCGGGATATTCGCCTGTTTGACTGGACCGGCCAGCTACGTGAGTCGCGCACCGCCAGTGACGCCGACTTCTGCGCATCGGTGCGTCAGCAACTGGCGTCGGTGGCATCCAGCAGCGGGGGTGTGCAATGACGCGAAGGTGGACATCAGTGGAGGGAAAGGCCCCCGGAAAGAGACTGCTGAGCCTGTCGGTGATGCTGATGGCCGTCGGGCTGTCGGGCTGCGCCGGCTCATCATCGATGGCCGAGCCGCCGCGCCAGATGCTGGTCGCGGTGGCGCCCGGGCCGGCCCTGAACGAAACCCTGGCGATGCTGCTTGAGCAGGGCTATGTCATCACCCAGGCCGACGGCGAACTGGGGCGTATCGACGCCTCCCTGGCACGTCCGCCGGGCTATCGCCTCGAGGCGCGGGTCGAGCCTGCCGGCGCCTCCGGTGCCAGCGTCTCGCTGCAAGGCTACCGTGGCGGGCGGCGCCTGCCGCCTGCGGTGGTGGAACCCCTGTTTGTCGAACTACAAGGAAGACTAGCCCGTTGATCTATCTCTCGCGTGCTGTGGCCGGATTTCAGGCCGCTTTGGACTTGCATCGCCGCGCCGTGGCGGCATTTCTTCTGTCTCTCGCGCTGGGCGCCGGCCTGTGGCTGGCGCCCGCCACACTGGCGATGGCGCATCCCCATAGCTGGGTGGATCTGTCGGTGACGCTCGAGACCGACGACCAGGGCAGGGTCACCGCCCTGCGCCAGGTGTGGCGCCTGGATCCCTTCTACAGCCTGGTGCTGCTCGAGGAGGCTCGCGCCGCCGAGGACGGCCAGGACGCCGCGCTGGATCGGCTGGGGGGCGACATGCTGGTCAATCTTGCGCCCCGGGACTTCTTTACCGAGGCCGAGGTCGACGGCCAGGCGCTGGCCTTCGCAGCGGTCAGCGAAGCCACAGTGATGGCCCGTGACGAGCGCGTGGTGCTGCACTTTCGGCTGCCGCTGGCCGAGCCTCAGGACCTTGCCGGCAGTACCCTGGAATATCGCGTTTTCGATCCCTCCTACTACGTCGAGGTGGTGCACGAAGCCGACGACGAGGGGCCTCTGGCCCAGGCGTTGAGCGTGCCGGATGCCTGTCAGGCGTCGATCATCGTCGCCGACCCCGATCCCGAGAAGGTCATGGCGGCGGCCCAGCTCGATGTCGACGATAGCGCCCCCCAGGGGCTCGGTCGCTTCTTTGCCGAGACGGGGCGGGTGTCATGCTGAGCTGGCAACGACCCTGGCTGCAGCTGGCTCTGGCGCTGGGCGTGGTGGCGGTGCTCATCCTGGCGCTCGAGGCCAGCGGAGCGCTGGACGCCCTCGGACACTGGGTCATCGCCATGCAGGCCGACCTGCACCGCCGCTTGACCCAGGCGGTAACGCTGCTCGACCGGACGCCTTCCTCCGACGCCTGGCTGACCTTGATCGGCCTGAGCCTGTTCTACGGTGTCTTCCATGCCGCCGGGCCAGGCCACGGCAAGGCCGTGATCAGTGCCTACCTGGTCTCCCAGGGCGGAGCCTGGCGGCGGGCCCTGGCGCTGTCGGTGGCGGCCGCCCTGCTGCAGGGTGCGGTGGCCATCGTGCTGATCCTGGCGCTGGTGCAGGGGCTTGGCTGGCTGACCCGGGAGGCCCTGGGCAGCGTGGTCTGGGTTGAGCGACTGAGCTTTGCGCTGGTCGCGCTGCTGGGCCTGTGGCTGAGTGCACGGGCGCTTGGACGACTGCTCAAGATCGCGCGATCCTCCTCGGCGGACCCGGCGCCTTCTCATGATGGCCACCATGGCCCTCATGAACCGCACCGCCACCACCAATACCACGGTCACCACGAACACCACGATTGCTGCTCCGGCCATCATCATGTCTCGCCCCACGGGCCGCGTCGGGAGGCCTGGCTTGCGGTGCTGGCGATCGGCGCAAGACCCTGCTCAGGGGCGGTGCTGCTGATGGGGGTGACCAGCCTGCTCGGCCAGCCCTGGATGGGGGTGGCCGCTGTACTGGCGATGTCGCTGGGTACCGCCTTGACGGTATCGACGCTGGGGCTTGCCAGCGTGTTGGCGCGGGACTGGGTCGCCGCCCGTGCCGCACGGACCTCCGCCGCTCGTGGTCGAGTGATGGCGCGGCTGGGTGCGCTGGTAGCGCTGACCGGGGGGCTGTTGATCGCCGGGCTCGGGATCCTGCTGATGTCTCAGGTCGGCGCCAGCGACCCCAGCCTGCCACTGATGTCCCCCGGAGGGCGACCAGGGGGACTGGGAGCCTGAGCCAGGCCGCTTCGACCTGGCTTTCGCGATAGGACCTGGGCTGTAGTCCGCTATCTGGCGGCCCGGGGCCATGCCCGGGGCACTGCCCCGAGCATCACACCGTCTCGTTCAACCCTTGAAGGACAGCCCGCCTGCCAGCGCCAGGATACGGTCCTTGGTGGCGGCAAGGCTGTCCTTGTCGTAGGGCGTCGCCTGGCCCTGACCCCACACCGGGCCAGGCCAGGCGGGGTCGCCCTGGTGGCGAACGATGACGTGGATGTGCAGTTGCGCGACCATATTGCCGAGGCTGGCGATATTGAGCTTGTCGCCGCTGGCATAGGCCTTCAACGCCTTGCCGATGCGGGTGGCCTCTCGCCATAGCTGCTGCTGGTCCTGTTCGGACAGATCGTACACCTCGCTCACCTCGGCGCGGCGCGGGATCAGCACCAGCCAGGGATAGCGGGCGTCGTCCATCAGCCGCAGCTGACACAGTGGCAGTTCGGTGATGGGGTAGCTGTCCGCGACGAGGCGCGGATCGACGACGAAGTCGCTCATGCAAGGCCTCCAGGATGGTGTCCAGCGCCTAGGGTACATCAGAGCGGGTGGGCAGGGTGACAACGCAGATGATTCGAACAGAGGACGACAGATGACGCCAGTCGAGGGAGTGGCCCTGCTGCTTGCGGGTATCGTGGCAGGTTTTATCAATGTGCTGGCGGCCGGGGGCTCGATGCTGACCCTGCCGCTGTTGATGTTTCTGGGCCTGCCGCCGCAGGTGGCCAACGGTACCAACCGGGTGTCGATCACCCTGCAGAGCGTGTCGGCGGTGGCCAACTTCTTCCGCGCCGGTGCCCGTCATATCCGTCTCAGCCTGCGCCTGTCGGTGCCCGCGGTACTGGGCTCGATGCTGGGGGTGTGGCTGGCGCTCAGGGTCAGCGACGCCCTGTTCGAAACCATCTTGATGGTGGTGATGGTGGCCGCGGCGATCATCATGCTGTTGCCCCAGCCGAAGCTCGACACCCGCCCGCTGACCGTCGAGCGACTGACCCCTGGGGTCTATCTGGCGATGTTTGTCATCGGGCTCTATGGCGGCTTTCTGCAGGTGGGTGTCGGCATCCTGTTCATGATCGTGCTCTATCGCATGCTCAAGATCGATCTTGGCCAGGTCAACGCCTTCAAGGTACTGATCATCCTGGTCTACACCCTGCCGGCGCTGGCCATCTTCCTGTGGCACGACCAGGTGCGCTGGAGCTACGGCCTGGTGCTGGCTGCCGGCAGCATGACCGGGGCCTGGCTGGCGGTGAAGGTCAACATGAGCTCCCGTGGCGCCATGGTGGTCAAGTGGCTGACGGTGGCGGTGATTGGCGTGATCATCCTCAAGCTGGCGCTATCATAAGCGGCCACGCGATGGTCATGTCCCAGGTGGCGCTGTCGTGAGTGGCTTGGCACTGACGTGAAGGGGCTTCGCAGTTGCCGGACGGCGTCTGGCGTTGTGCCGTGTGGCGGATTACCTCGTCCGAGCGTTGGCTGGGAGGCTAGCGATGGGCGGTGATCGTGCTAGATTGTCAGAGGATGATGTATTTCGCTTACCTGCCTGGCTGCAAGGAGATAGGAACCATGAAAAGGATGCTGTCGTTGATTCTGGTATCAGTATTCACCCTGGCGCTGTTGAACGGCTGCAACACCGTTCGTGGGGTGGGCGAGGATATCGAGAAGGGTGGAGAGGCGATCCAGAAAAGCTCCAGCTAGCCAGAAAAGCTCGGTCTAGCCGGAAACCTTCCCGCTAGACCGAGCCAGGAAACACAGGGGCAGCGAGAAGAACCACGGCGGTGAGCCGCCTCGTCGTCGCTGTTCTCCCCATGGGTGCTCTTTGTCGCCGTGCCTCTGCTGACTCGCGCTATCTGTTTCTCCGTCGGAACTTTCCCGCCATTGCTGTCTCCAACAGGTTCCATGTTCGTCGTCCCGACCGCCAGGTCTGTCAGTTGGCAACGAGTTGACCACGGCCTGTCCGTCAGGCGCAGCGCCGTGATAGGTTTTGAGGCGCGCTGCAGCGATACGAGGCTGGCGGGCGCTTGCACAAGGATTTCTGGCACTGGAGGCCATCGATGAAACCACTTCTTCCCCTGCTGCTGGTCGCGGCTCTGGCCGGCTGCTCGTCGTCGTCCGGCGGATCCGGCGAACCGGCACCGCTGCCGCCGGAGCGCGCTCCCATGGCCGAGGCCTGCGACGCCGAGGCGGTGCAGGGCCTGGTCGGCCAGAGCTACGACGCCAGCTTCGATGAACGGCTCAAGGCCGAGAGCGGGGCCAAGACGGTGCGGGTGCTGCGTCCCGGCGGGGTTGCCACCATGGACCTGCGGCTGGATCGCCTCAACGTGCGCCTGGATGATGCCGATGTCATCCGTGAGCTGGCCTGCGGCTGAGCGTCACGCTGCCCGCCCGGCAATCGACAAGGCCGCCCTTCGGGGCGGCCTTGTTGTGTGGACTTGTTGTGTGAAGACCTATCGAGCTGTCGGGGGATGGTACACCTTCAGCGCTCGCCCAGTTCCTGGTTCGTTCGCATCTCTTCCTCTTCGGCCTGCTTGCGCAACTTCTTGCGCAGCGCGGCTTTTTCGTAGCGCAGCTTGCGGATCGGCGTGTCCAGGGTCAGCGGAGGCACCGAGGCCGGGCGGCCGTCGGGGTCCACCGCCACCATGGTCAGGTAGCAGCTGTTGGTGTGGCGAATGACCTTCTGGCGGATGTCCTCCGCCACCACCTTGATGCCGATCTCCATGGAAGAGCGGCCCACATGGTTGACGCTGGCCAGAAAGGTCACCAGCTCGCCCACGTGGATCGGTTGCTTGAAGCGCACCTGGTCCACCGACAGGGTCACCACATAATGGCCCGAGTAGCGACTGGCGCAGGCGTAGGCGACCTCGTCGAGCTTCTTGAGGATGGCGCCACCGTGTACCTTGCCACTGAAATTGGCCATGTCGGGGGTCATCAGTACGGTCATGCTCAATTCGTGCTGACCCGGTAGGCTCTGCTCTGCCATCGAAGTTTCCTCGGAATACGGTGCGCGGGGGGGGGCTGTTGGCGTCTGTCTGGCGCTCCACCACAGCATAACGCCTTGCCCCCCGGCAAGGGGACAAGGCGCTCGTTGAAAGTCAGTTGTCGCCTCGGCTGTACAGGCCGCCAGGCGCCCGGCTGACGCTCCGGGAGGCCTCTACAGCCAGGTCAGGCAGACCGAGATGATGATACCGGTGACGAACAACTGGATCAGGCAGAAGCCCATGATGTCCTTGGCCTTTAGCCCGGCGATGCCGAGTACCGGCAGCGCCCAGAAGGGCTGCAGCAGGTTGGTCCAGGCGTCACCCCAGGCCACGGCCATGGCCGCACGGGGAATATCTACGCCAAGCGCCTGGGCGGCAGGAATGACCACCGGGGCCTGAACCGCCCACTGGCCGCCGCCGGAGGGCACGAACATGTTGACGATGCCGGCGCTGAGGAAGGTCCAGAACGGCAGGCTGGTCTCGGTGGCAAAGGAGATCATCGCCTCGGACATGGTCTCGGCCAGTCCCGACTGGATCATGATGGCCATGATGCCGGCGTAGAAGGGGAACTGGATGACGATGCCAGCGCCACCCTTGATGCCCTCGTGCAGGCTGTTGAGCAGGCTCTGGGGGGTGCGGTGGAGGATGATGGCCAAGAACAGGAACATGAAGTTGACCACGTTCAGGTTCAGACCGCCGCCGCCGACGAAGTAGCTGATCAGATAGATCAGACCCGGTACGCCTACCAGCAGCGCCAGAGTCATGCTGTTCTCGAGGCGCTCGGCCGGGCGGGTGATGCGTACCCGACGGTCCTCGTCATCTCCCAGCAGCGCCGGATCGACGTAGACGCTTTCCTTTTCGCCGGGCAGCATCAGCCGGTTGACCAGCGGCACCGCGATGAAAAGAGCTAGCACGATCAACAGGTTGAAGTAGGAGAAGATCGTCTCGCTGGTGCCGATCACGCCGATCTGCTCCACCGAGAAGTGGCCATCGGTGGCGATGGTCAGCGGCACCGAGCCGGCAAGACCACCGTGCCAGACCACGAAGCCGGAGTAGGCGCTGGCCACCAGCAGGCGATAGTCCACCCGAATGACCCGGGCCAGCTCCTTGGCGAACAGGGCGCCGACCACCAGGCCGAAGCCCCAGTTGATCCAGCTGGCCGCCAGCGACACCAGGGTCACCAGCAGGATGGCAGCGCCGGCATTGTTGGCAAGGCCTGCCAGGCTCTGCAGCAGTCGCTTGACCGGCGGTGAGCTTGCCAGCATGAAGCCGGTGACCAGCACCAGCAGCATCTGCATGGAGAAGCTCAGCAGGTTCCAGAAGCCGTCACCCCAATAGGTGAGCACGGCCATGGGCGACTGGCGTTCGATGGCGATGGCTGCTGCGGCGGCGATGATCGTCAGCAACAGGACGAAGATGTAGGGATCTGGCAGATAGCGTTCCACCAGTTTCACGGCGGGTCGTGACAATGCTCTCAGCATGGCGTGTATCGCTTCTTCTGGTTGTGAAAGAGGGCCTTCCCGGGCCACTGGGAGTCAACGGTGCCGCAGCAGGCGCCCGTGAGTCAAAACCACCTGTAAGGCAGATAACGTCTCGGCACATTCACCATCGGTGATCTTCGGCCGGCGCTCCTCAGGCGGTGTCACGCCAGCGCGTGCTGCGATAGCGAAGATAGTAGGTCACAAGTACCGCCGAGCGCACTGCGGTAAAGGTCGTAAAGGCCAGCCACAGGCCGTGGTTGCCGAGACCCTGGGTCAGCCACCACAGCGGTAGATAGACCGCCAGACCGATGAAGATGGAGTTGCGCATTTCGGCAATCGCGGTGGCGCCGATGAAGACCCCATCGAGCAGGTAGCTCCACACCGCGATCAGCGGCATGGCGACCATCCAGGGCAGAAACTGGGCCGCCGTGGCGCGTACCTCCGGCAGGCCGGTAAGCAGCGCGATCAGGGCATTGCCGCCCAGCGCGAAGGCGAGGCTTGCCAGGGCCGCGGTGGCCAGCGAGCACAGCGCCGCCGCGCGCACCGAGAGAGCGAAGTCATCGAAACGACGGCGACCGATGGCGTGACCGGTAAGGGCCTCGGCGGCGTTGGCGAAGCCGTCCAGGCCGTAGGAGGTCAGCATGATGAACTGCAGCAGCACCGCGTTGGCGGCCAGCACGGTGTCGCCCTGGGACGCCCCCTGGGCGGTAAAGAAGGCCTGGGCGAACAGCAGGCCAAGGGTGCGCACGAACAGGTTGGCGTTGACCGAGAACAGCTCCCGGTAGGCGCCAATGGTCAACAGTCGCGCCCGCTCGAAATGTCCGCCCAGTCGGCCCAGGCGTCGACGGCACAGCCACAGCCCCAGGGCGGCGGTGGTGTAGTCGGCGATTACCGTGGCCCAGGCCACGCCGTCGCTGGTCATGTCGAGGCCCACCACGAACAGCACATCGAGCACGATATTGACGCCGTTGTTGGTCAGCAGCAGCAACAGCGTCACCCGACTGTTCTGCTGGCCGAGGAACCAGCCGAGGATGGCGTAATTGGCCAGCACCGCTGGCGCCGACAGCAGACGAATGGCGGCGTAGCTCTCGGCGAGCCCGGTAGCCTCGGGGCTTCCATCCAGTAGCCACAGCCCCAGCGCGATCAGCGGGTCACCCAGCAGGATCAGCGCAAGTCCGATCCCTCCTGCCAACAGCAACGACTGCCCCAGCAGATGGCGCACCTGATCGTCGCGCTCGCGTCCCAGCGCCTGGGAGGTCAGGCCGGTGGTCCCCATGCGCAGAAAGCCAAACCCCCAGTAGAGGAAGCCGAACAGGGTCGCGCCCAGGGTCACTCCGGCCAGGTAGCGTGAGTCGGGCAGGTGGCCGACCACGGCGGTGTCGACGAGGCCCAGCAGCGGCACCGTGATATTGGACAGGATGATCGGCCAGGCCAGGCCGGCGATGCGCGGCAGGCGTTCGAGGGTGGACGAGAAGGTGCTGGTGGAGGTCGACACGATGAAAGGCCTGTTCGGCTGAAGGCAAGGGCGCAACGGGACGGCGGCGAGGTGGGCAAGTGTCCGGTGATGGGGGAAGTGGGTCAAGGCCATGACCCCAAGGCGACGGCCTCAAGGTAATGCCGTCGCCAGGCATGGCGGTCGCGTTGCGGGAAGTGGTTGCTCAGGGCAGGGCCATGTCTGGAGTTGAAATGTCCGATATATCATTCAAGTGTCATCTCGTGTGATGAAACAATCTGTATCTCCTGTTAATCAATAGATACGTTTGGTTTCATTCTAGAGGATGACAAAAATAGTCAGGATGACTACTAATAAAGAGAGGTCGATATTAATAAAAAAGGATTAATAAAAGGCAGGAGGTATAAGAAGAAAACAGGAATCACTCGCGAAAAGCTGACGATATACAAAGAAAAAAACGATTTTACGCAGGAGTGTCAAAATGAAAGTATTCCAGCGCTTTTCCCGGGGCGAGGCGGCCCCTGTGCGCAATATTTCCACCCTGAATCACCCCCGCTACCGTGGACAGCGCGGTGCTACCGCTATCGAGTATGGCGTTATCGTGGCTCTTATAGCCGCCGCGCTTTTTCTGGTTTTCGGTGGCGGTGAAGCCGGGACACTGACAACACTTCTGGACGGCCTTCTGGATGACGTCAAAAGCGCACTTACTACTGAGGGTTGAGATGGTTTTTTAAATAATGACCTTCTTTTCGATTGGCTTCGGGTAAGTGCGTAAGTGGTGGAGACTAGCTGATGGCAAGTTCCGGCGAAAAAGAAAGCCTTAGTCCACGTGTCTTGAGAGCAATGGCAGCAATCCTGGTGATTGTTGCCCTAGGGCTGGCAATTGTTGGCTGGAACCTAGGTTCCAAAGGGGAACCGTCTAAAGGCGCTAACGTCGCGCCAGAGACCATTTCCCCCGAACCTCTGGGCCATCCGGTTCTGGTAGCGGCCAGAGACCTGGCAGCGGGGGAGCGTCCTGCCGATCTCGAAGACGCGTTGCGCCTGGCCTACTTCCCCGAGCCGCCTGCAAGCACCTTCTCTGCTCTCGATCAGTTGCCCGACACGCGCCTGGCACGTCCTCTGGCGGAAGGCGACGTGCTGCGTGAAAGCGGCTTTGTCGGTGGCAGCGCTCTGGCCGAGGTGGTGCCTCCGGGCTTTCGCGCGGTGGGGGTCGGCATCGATGCGGTGATCGGTGGCGGTGGTTTCCTCGCCCCGGGGGATCGCGTCGACGTGCTCTATTTTGCCGAGGCTCAGGGGGAAGGTGGCGAGCGACACCGCCTGGCGCGACGACTGTTTGCCGACGTGTCGGTGCTGGGGGTCGGCGAGCGACTGGTGGGCGTCGACGGTGACGACGAGAAGGGTGGAGAGCGCACCGCGGTGCTGGCGATGCCCGAGACCGAGACCGCCCGGTTGCTGCTGGCCGAGACCACCGGGCGGCTGCGCCTGGCGGTGGTGGGCAGCGAGGAGGCCGCCGGCTTTGGCGAGGGGATCGATGATCTGCGCATGATGGCAGGCGGCGCCAGCTTCCTGCCGGTATCCCTGGGCCAGAGCCTCAGTGAGCCGGGCCAGACCGTCAGCTTCGAGGAGTTGACCGGTGTCGAGCGACCGGCAGCGAAAAGGGCTCCCGCGCCGCCACAGACCGGCTATCGGGTGGTGCAGCACGTCGGCGCCAGTCGCAGCGTGGTCACCCTGCCGTGACGGCGGTGGAGGAAGCAGGCAGACAACCATAACGAGAGGCCGGTAGTCGCCGAGGGAAAGGCGAGATACCGCGCCCGCGCAGGGAACAGGAAGGACCATGACGCGAGACAATGAGATCGTCCCACGCAGATCGGGGCGCGGGGGGACGTGCGCCGGAACGCCGGTTAGCCGTCTGGGGAACGCGGCCCCCTCGGCACCGTGCCTGATGTTCGGCCTTGGGCGTAGCCTGGTGCTTGGCCTTGTAGTCGGTCTGGCACTTATGCTGGCCGGTGTCACGACAAGCAATGGCCAGGCGCTGGCGCAACAGCCGCCGCTGACCCTGGCGGTCGGCGATCAGGAGTGGCTGGGCCAGCCCGGCCGTATCACCCGCACGGCGGTGGGGCGGGGCGACGTGGTCGAGGCCCAGGTTCTGGACCCGCGTTCGCTGCTGGTCACCGCGGTGGGGCCGGGCAGCACCACCCTCAAGGTGTGGACGGCGGGGGCCAGTCAGCCCCGCGAGACGCTCATTCAGGTACGTCCCGCCGGCGGCGAGGGGCTCGAAGGCGAGTATTCGCTGGCCCCCCATTCTTCCAGCGCCGAGATCCGTGGCGTTACGAGGTCGCTGGAACGCCACGATCAGGCGGTGTCACGCTTCGCTACCCCTCCCATCGATGCCAGCCAGCAGCTAGGCCCTGTTCAGGTGCAGACGGATATCCGCGTCGTCGAGGTCAACCGCAGTCGCATGGCCTCGGCTGGCTTCTTCATCGGTCGCAACCAGGCCGGCTCCACCCGCTTCGCGCTGGGGCGCAGCGACGAGACCCTCGACTTCCTTTCTGGCGGTGCGGTGGCACCCAACGCCGGAGACGGTGGCTTCTCGATCATCCAGGTCAACACCAGCGGGGTGCTGTCGGCGATCAGTGCGCTGAGCGCCAACGGCTTCGCCTACACCCTGGCCGAACCCAGCCTGGTCAGCCTGTCGGGCCAGACCGCCAGCTTCCTGGCCGGTGGCGAGTTTCCCTTCCCGGTGCAAAGCGGCGATGACGAGATCAGCGTCGACTTCAAGGAGTTCGGTATTCGCCTGCAGCTTACGCCGACGGTGCTCGATGAGCGTCGGATCATGCTCAAGGTGGCGCCCGAGGTGTCCGAACTCGACTTCTCCCGGGGCGTGCAGACCGCAGGAGTGGCGGTGCCGGCACTCAACGTGCGCAGGACCGACACCACCGTGCAGCTCGGCAACGGCGAGAGCTTCATCATCAGTGGCCTGGTCAGTCGCAACATCATCCAGAGCGTGGACAAGATTCCGGGGCTTGGCGATATCCCGGTGATCGGCAGCTTCTTTCGCTCCACCCGACTGGATCGCGACGAGAAGGAGCTGGTGATGATCGTGACCCCCCACCTGGTGCGGCCACTGGCTGCCGGCGTCGATCTGGGGCCGATGCCTGGGGAGGCTTTCGAGGACTATGACCCCAATTTTCTCGAGCTGATGTTCGATCCCCGTGATGCCCAGGAGATCCAGCGTGTCTCCGAGGTCGGCTTCAGTCCCTGAAAGTTGGCGTTCGACGGCTGGTGTTCGGCGATCAGGAGGATGCATGCACTTTCGTCAAAAGCGAGTCCAGGAAACTGAGCCCCAGTCCGCCCCGGTGGTGGGGCCTGGGCTGGTCAGCGAGTTGCACCAGCTGGTCATCGAGCGCCTCGAGGATGATTCACGGGGACTGCTGGATGATCCGCTGCAGCTACGCCAGCGGGTGCGGGAGCTGATCGAGGAGACCCTCAGACTCAGGGGCTACGCCCGTTCCGACGAGTGTCTCGAGCGGCTGGTCGAAGGTGTCTGCCGCGAGCTCAACGGCTTTGGGCCGCTGGAACCGCTGCTCGCCGATGACGGTATCTCGGACATCCTGATCAACGGCCATTCCCAGGTGTTTATCGAGCGCGGTGGTCGGCTCGAACCCTGCGCGGTCAACTTCCTCGACGACGACCATGTGCTGAGGGTGGTGCGACGCATGCTGGCCCCCCTGGGTAAACGGCTGGACGAGTCGAGCCCCATGGTCGACGCGCGACTGGCCGACGGCTCCCGGGTCAACGCCATCATCGCGCCGCTGTCGCTCAATGGCCCCAGCGTGTCGATTCGCAAGTTTCGCCGCGAGGCGCTGGGTGCCGATGACCTGGTGGCCATGGGCAGTGTGCCGCCCAACCTCATGACCTTTCTGAGCCGGGCGGTGGAAGAGCGCTGCAATGTGCTGATCAGCGGCGGCACCGGTGCCGGCAAGACCACCCTGCTCAACGTCTTGAGTGGGGCGATACCGGCCAGCCAGCGGGTGGTGACCATCGAGGACAGCGCCGAGCTGCAGCTCGCCAGCCATCACGTGGTACGCCTCGAGACCCGGGCGCCAAACATCGAAGGCGAGGGCGAAGTCGGCGCCAGCGCCCTGGTCAAGAACGCCCTGCGCATGCGTCCTGACCGGGTGCTGCTGGGGGAGAGCCGGGGCGACGAGGTGCTCGACATGCTGCAGGCCATGAATACCGGCCACCAGGGCTCCATGAGCACGGTGCACGCCAACTCCGCCGGCGACGCCGTGGTGCGCCTGGAAATGATGGTACGGATGTCACGCTTTCAGGGCACCGACGCCCTGGTACGCCAGATCATCACCACCGCCCTCGATCTGATCGTCCATGTGGAGCGGGGCAGCGACGGCAAGCGTCGGGTGGCCGAGGTACTGCGAGTCGGTGGTCTCCAGCGCGGCGAAGTCCAGCTGGAGCCCTTGTACCGAGCCGTCGGTGGCGCGGAGCCCTCGCTGCAGCCACCGGGCGACGATGACTCACCGATCGGCTGGCGCCGGCTGCTGAGCTCCCTGCAGGAGCCTTCGCCATGACGGTCTGGGGGATGTTCTCGCTGGTAGCCCTGTGCCTGGGGGGCGCCGCCTGGCTGCTGCTGAAGAGCGCCAGTGCGCTTACAGAACGCGCCGCAGGTGGTACACGCACCGCCCGGCGGCGGCTGATGTCCCAGGATTCGTTGATGGAGTGGCTGGTGGAGCGACTCACCGCAGCGGGGCTGCCGGCCTCGCCGGCCGTCGTGGCGCTGTCGGGAGGCTGCCTGCTGGTGCTGGCGATGCTACTGCTGTCGCGGCTGGGGGCGGTGTGGGGCCCCGCCATGGTGCTGGTCATGGTGCTGGCAGCCAACGCCCTGATTCGCTTCAGAGCGGCGAGGCTGCGACGCCGGGCGAGGCGCCAGCTTGGGCCCTTTCTTGGGCATATCACGCGAGGGCTCAGCGCCGGTCAGGGCCTGGAAACCGCCTTCGAACAGGCCATCAAGCGCTCTCGACCGCCGTTGTCGGATGCCCTTTCCCGGGTAAAGCTGCGTCGCCAGCTGGGCCAGGAGCTGGACGAGGGCCTGGCCCGGGAGGGCCAGATACTCAGGCTCGACGAACTGCGGCTGCTGGCCACCGCGATACGCATCAATCAGCGTCACGGCGGCAGCCTTTCCGAGATGCTCGACGCCTTCGCCTCGGCCCTGCATCAACGCGAGCAAAGCGGCCGAGAACTCGCCGCCATGACCGGCGAGACCCGCGTCAGCGCCTGGGTGCTGGGACTGTCGCCGCTGGCGTTGACGCTGTTTATCCACTTCACCCAGCCGGAATTTCTGGCACCGATGCTCGAAAGCGCCGGCGGACGCCAGGCGTTGATGCTGGCGGTGGCGCTGCAGCTCGGCGGCGGCTGGCTGCTGTGGCGAATGCTCAAGTCGGTGTAAACCCGGGCGCGTCGCGACATGACGATAACGAACAGGAGGCGCGGATGTGGAACCTATGGTGGAGCGGGGCGGTGATGGCGTTGGCGCTGGCGGCGTCACTGCTGTTGATCAGCGCCCGCCGGCCGCTGGGCGCCGAGGGCGAGCGACGCCACGACGAATCCCGGCTGCTGCGCGAGGGGCGCGGCCTGTGGCGTAGTCGGTCCCGTCAGCAGGGCATGGCGGCGCGACTGTCGCTGCGTCTGCGCCAGTGTGGGCATGTCGGTGCCAAGGCGCAGCTTGCGGTGTTGCTGGCCTGGGGCGTGCTCGCTGTCGGTGCGGTGATGCTGGGGGGGCTTCTGGCGCTGGCCGGTGGTAGGCCACCGTTGGCGGTGGTCGCCATGGGAGCCGCCTGGGGAGGCTTCGCGCTCGGGCTCGGCTGGCTCGCCATGGAGCGCAAGCGGCGGCGGCGCATTCGGCGACTCGACGAGGATATCGAGCTGGTGCTGCAGGTGACGCGGATGCTGTGGGACACCGGCATGACCCTGGAGAGCCTGCTCAACCGGCTGATCCAGCAGCTTGGTGCGACCACCCCGGACATGGTGCTGGAGCTACGTGTCGTGGCCAATCGTATCGACAGCGGCCAGGACCGGGAACGGGTGCTGGAAGAGGCGGCCGCGGTGCAGGCCAGCGAAGGGGTCGAGCAGTTCTTTCTGCTGTTCGCCCAGATCGCCCGTACCGGCGGGCGAGCCAGGGACAGTCTGGCGACCCTGGTCGATCGCCTCGGGGCGCAGCGGCGTACCCGGCTGCAACAGAAGGTCAGCCAGCTCTCCGGCACCATGTCGCTGGTCATGATGCTGTGCCTGTTTCCCGCCCTGCTGATCGTCATGGCAGGGCCTGCGCTGGTCAACCTGAGCGGCCTGATGGGGTCGCTCGGTGGACCATGACAACGGATCGCTGGAGGCGCCCATGCGCATGACAACAACGCTGAACAAGCGCTCGCCATCACCGAAGATGCGTGCCCTGTGGCTGGTCACCGGTGTGGTGCTGATGACCGGATGCTCGAGTACACCGGATGGCCCGACGTCGATGGCGGCGCTGGGCGCGCTGTCACCGGACATCTCGCGGGCCGCCCCGGAGCAGAGCGTCGGCCCCTGTGGCCGACGCTACGACGCCGAGATCGGCGTCGAGCTGTCGCTGATCCAGCGCATGCTGGACGACGACAAGCCGCGCTCGGCCGCGGCCCATCTAGAGGCCGGCGACTATGGTCTACCGCTGGCCTGGCGGCTTGAGGGCGAGGCGCTACGCGCCGTCGGCGACACTGTCGCCAGCGACCGGGCCTACGAGGCCCTGCTGGGCACCTGCCTGGCCGCGGACGGCTATCGCGGGTTGGCCCGCAATGCCTTCAGTGAGGGACGGCGTGAGCAGGCGCTGGCGCTGATGCGCGAAGCCCGCCAGACACGGCCGATTGATCCACGCATTCGCAACGACCTGGGCTATCTGCTGATGCTGGCGGGGGACAATCGGGCCGCTGCCGAGGAGTTCCGCACCGCGCTCGAGCTGGACCCGGGGCACGAGCAGGCCGCCGCCAATCTGGTGCTGGCGCTGAGCCGCAGCGGACAGCGGCAGCGTGCCGCCGACGCCGCCCGGCACTTCGGCGTGGATGCACGGCTGGTGGGCGTGCGCGATAGCGCTGCAGCCACAGAGCTCTCTGCATCGGGCTCGGCATCGCGGTCGGTATCACGTCCGGGGGCGCAGGCCGAGAGTGAAGAGTCATGAAGCCTCGTCGATCCATCCATCCGTGCAAGGAGCGCCTGTCCATGCTGTCGAACCTGTTGTCGAAAAAGACCTTGCTCGAGCCGCGAACGCTGGTCACCGTCGCCCTTATCTGCCTGCTGGTCAGTCTGGCGCTGGTGTTCTGGCCCGACAGTGCCAGCGCGCAGCAGACGCAGACAGGAACCGCGCAGACCAGCTCCCAGGCCGTTGCCTCGTCGCAGGTCGTGCGCCTGCCGGCCACCCGGGATCCCTTCGGCGAGCGTACCCGCACGCTACTGGCCGTCCAGCGCGACGGGCGCCTGGCGTCACCCTCGCCCCAGGCGCTTTCGGGCAAGGTGCAAGGTCAGATCTACCAGCGCTATGTGGACAGCTTCGGCCACCCGATTCCTGAGCGCTATATCGAGACGGGCTTTGGCGAGGACTAGACGTGTCATGGCGCCATCGCCGCGGGTTGAGCCCTGGCCGAATCACGTAACCGGAAAGGCCAGAACCGGCTGGCCGGTGGGCGATCGTGCTCAGGCGATTGGGCGAGCGAAGGAGCGCAGGTGTGGCCCAGCCTCCCAGCGTGGTGCCATCGGCGTGATGACCGCCTTCTTGCTGGTGGGACTGGTGGTGGTGGTGACGCTGGCACTGGACGCCGGTCGCCTGTACCTCGAGCAGCGCCGACTTCAGCAGGCTGCCGACCTGGCGGCGGTCTCGACAGCAGCAGGCTGCGACGCGCTGTTTCAGGGCGAGGCGTGCCGCTCGGGAGAGCTGCGCCAGGCCGCCATCGCCGCCGCCGCGGCCAACGGAGTCGTCGTGGGCGCCGATAGCGAACAGGGCGAGGCCACTCTGGCGGTGACCCTGGGGGCGCTGGACGATGAAGGTGCTTTTGATGACGAGGCGGGACTGGCCAACGCCGTCAGGGTGGTCCTGAACCGCCAGGTGCCCAGCAGCCTGCTGGCCAACCTGGGAGAGCTGCTCGGGAACGAGGTGGAAGATCTGGTCATGCTCCAGGCCAGCGGTGTGGCGCGGCGAACCGCGGTGGTGACCCTGAGCGCCGGCACCCGCCTGCTTGCGCTCGATACCAGCGAGTCGACGCTGCTCGATGCGCTGCTCGGAAAGCTGATCGGGGGGAGTCTCGATCTCACCGTGCTGGGTGCAGATGACGGCGTGGGCCTGGACGTCAGCCTGGGCGAGGTGCTGGACGTGGACGCGCTGGACGTCGACCTCGATGAGGGCCTTGCTCAGAACTTGGCCCAGACCTTGAACGAGCCCCTGGATCTGCACACGCTGGGCAGTCGACTGGCATCGGTGTTGGATCTGGCGGGTGGCAACCCGGTGCTTGGCGACGCGCCGGGCGAGAGCTTCACCCTGGGCGAGCTGCTGGCGATCGATACCAGCGGCGAAGTGTCGATGACATCCTTGCTCGAGGCACGCGTTCCGGTACGGGATCTGCTCGAAGGGGCGTTGCTGCTGACGACCAGCAAGCAGCAGGATGGCGTCAGCCTCGGCTTGGCCGATCTCTCTCCGCTTGTTGTCGGCCTGGGGCTAGGCCTTGCCGATATCTCGCTTGAACTCGACGTCATCTCGCCGCCGAGCATCGCCGTGGGCCCTCCGGGGCCCTCAGCGGCAAGCCTCGCGAGCGATTGTGCACCTTCCAGTTGCTATCGCAGCGTGGCACGCAATGCCCAGCTCGGGGTGGCGCTGGATGTCGAGCTGAATGTTCTTGGGCTGATCGGTGTGAAGGCGAGCACGCGAGTGACCGGGGCCAGTGGCAAGGCGGCGATCGGTTCACTGGCCCCAGCGGACGATAGCCTCGCGCTGACGCTCGCCGCCAGGCGCGAACTGCTCGAGGTCACCCAGTCGGTGGAGGGTACTGGATTGCTCGGCATCGGCTCGGTTTCGCAGACCGTGCGCTCCGGCGGGACTGGTGATGCCACGCAGCTCATCCGCTGGCCAGCGCAGAAGGGAGCGGAGTTCGATGACCAGGGGGGGGCTCAACTGACCGGTGTGCTCAGCGGCCTGCTATCAGACCTGGGGCTCTCGGCGCTGTTGTCCGGGACCCTCACGGACGTCAATACGATACTGCTCGAGCCGCTGCTCGAGGGGTTGGGCATCGGTATCAACACCCTGGAGGTGCGGGTGCTGGCGGTGGACGCCGGAGGCGTCGAGTCGTTGACTGCCTGCGAGGCAACCCAGGCCGGCTGTCGAGGAGGAACCTAGACCATGCATAGAGGCAAGGGCACGCGGGCGTGCCGCCAGGGCGGAGCAGTGGCCATCGAGTTTGCCATCGTGCTGCCGATCTTCCTGCTGTTGCTGTACGCCCTGGTCAGCTATTCGGTGGCCATGGTGCAGCAGCACCAGTTGACCCAGGTGACCAGCGAGGCGGCCAGGTCTGCCGCGGTGGTGGCGAGCGCCCCCTGGCTCGCCGACGAGGATATGCTGGCCGAGGCCACCCAGCGAGTGCTGGACAGCATCGAGGCCATGGGCTGGCTCGCCGACGATACCCCTGGCTGCATCGAAGGTGCCAGGGTGGCGATCGAGGACGACACCCTCACGGTGTGTCTTGAGCGCTCGCTTTCGATAAAGACCTTGAGCGTGGCGGGCATCAGCGTCCCCGATCTGCCCGACGCCTTGAGTGGGCGGGCGGTGATCAAGCTCTAGCCGGCGTGCCGCCCCTGGCCTTGAAACGACACGAGCCGCCCCTGTGCGGCTCGTTGAGATTTGCGGGTCGTGGCTTGCGAGAGGTGGTGTGCGGGTCGTGGCTTGCGTCGTCGAGCAGGCTTGGCTCGTTGCCGGACTCAGGCAGCGGTGATGATGTGGTACTTCTCCATCAGCTGATCATGGCTCTCGACCCGCTCCGGGTCCAGCGGAATGCAGTCCACCGGACATACCTGCTGGCACTGGGGCTCGTCATAGTGGCCCACGCATTCGGTGCACAGGTTGGGGTCGATGACGTAGATCTCCTCGCCGGGAGAAATGGCGCCATTGGGGCATTCCGGTTCGCAGACGTCGCAGTTGATGCACTCGTCGGTGATCATCAGTGACATTGGGGGTCCTCGCGCAGAGTCGTGGCCACAGGGCCAAGGCAGCGTGCCGCCGGAATCTCGCCGTCGCGAGGGGGCCGGGCAGGCTGCACGGGGGCTCGGCATGGCCGATAGCCACCCTGGAGTTCGGGATCAATGGGAAGACCACGGCCTGGTCGCAGCGCGCCGAGGTCAATTCCCAGTGTGATGGTCAAGTATTGTAATGGCTACGCAGGGTTTGTGCGACCTTGGGGTGCACATGCTTCGATATGTCGCCGCCCAGCCGAGAGATCTCCCGCACCAGGGTGGAGGAAATGTAGGAGTTCTCCACCTCCGGGGTCAGGAACACGGTCTCCAGGTCCGGCATCTGGGCGCGGTTCATGTTGGCCAATTGCAGCTCGTACTCGAAGTCGGAGACGGCGCGCAGGCCTCTCAGCAGCACCCGGGCGTTCTGCCCTTTCATGAACTCCGTCATCAGGCCGGAAAAGCCCACCACCTCGACGTTGCCAAGGGAGGCAACCACCTCGCGGGTCAGCGCCAGGCGGGTGTCCAGGTCCAGCGTCGGGCCCTTGCCAGGGCTCGAGGCGATGGCCACCACCACCTTGCCGAACAGCCGCGAGGCGCGCTCGATCAGGTCATAGTGGCCATTGGTGATGGGATCGAAGGTGCCAGGATAGATGGCGGTGGTCATCACCTCTTCTCCTGTCTCTCGTCAGCGAGCGGCGTGTCCAGCTCGTCGCCGGCTTCGTCGAGCCGGCCGAAGGGATTGTCCACGCTCAGCGACACGGGCTGCTGGTAGCCGGGGATGTGGATGCTGTCGGCACCGACCTCAAGCTCAGGGCCTTCCAGCACGCCTTCACCGAAACGATAGCGCACGGCGAAGTGTCCCGCATCGGCCTGTTGGTGGTAGACGGCGGCCTGGGCCCGGGTCGCCTCGCGACGCTCGCGCCAGGCGGCCATGGCATCGGCGCCGTGGCGCTTGGCCAGCAGCCGTTCGGTGGCCTCGGGGGAGATCAGCACCCCGGTGGCGTTGTTGCCGCCAAAGCCCTTGGCGTTGATCAGGCTGGCGTCGGCCTTGAACGCCTGGGTGTCCTTGAACAGTCGCAGGCGCTCGGCGTGGACGTCGTCGGCGACCCGGTCGAGGGTACAGATGCCCGGCAGCAGGCCGTAGGCGAAGCTGCCCAGGGCGTTGGTGAGCTGGTCGCCGGCGGCGCTGCCCTGGGAGTGGCCAAGGTAGGCCTTGATCGCCACCACCGGCCAGTCGGTGATGCCGTGGGCCTTGGCCACGGCGTCGAACACATGGGACTCGGTGGTGCGGTTCTTCGGCGTCGAGGTGCCGTGGGCGTGGATATAGCTGCGTTCTCGCAGGCTGGTCTCGCCGAGCATGTCGCGAATCAGCGAGCAGGCCTTGCCCAGGGTCACGTAGTTGCCGATGCCGGGGGCCGAGATCGAACGCTTCCAGCCGTCGGCGTTGACGAACACCTCCGGTGCGGCGGCCAGGATATCGGCACCCACTTCCAGCGCCAGGCTGTCGTCCATCAGCATCACGAACTGGCTGGACTCCCCCATGGTAAAGCCGCAGTTACGGGCGAAGGGACGGCTGGCGCGCTGGTAGTCGGCGTCGGTCAGAAGCTCCAGGGCGTCCAGCGCCTTGAGGCTGTCGTCGTCGGCCAGCGCCCCCATGGTGCGAAAGCCCTCGATGATCTCGGGGGTGATCGGGGCGTCCGAGGTGCCGACCATGACGATGCGGCGGCGGCCGCTTCTGATGTCGTCGATGCCCAGGCGCAGGTTGTAGAGGAAGCTGGCGCAGGCGCCCAGAGCGGCGCCGGTGGCACCGACGCTACCCAGCACATAGGCATTGAGGAAGTCAGCGGGCATCTGGCCGTAGCCCAGCGGCATCTGCTTGGAGGTGGCGCGCTTGCCCGAGACGAAGCTCTTGAGCAGGCCTCCCCAGCCCTCGTCGTCGAGCTGACCGATGGAGTTGCCGGCATAGACGGCGATGGCGTCCGGGTCCAGGCGGTCGCGCAGCGAGTCCCAGTCGAGTCCACTGTCACCGAGGCAGTCGCTGGCGGCGAATACCGCCATGGAAAGCCCGCGCGGGTGGTGCACGCTACGGTAGAGCTGACTCGGGTCGAAGCCGCTGGGCAACTGGCCGGCGGCGCGGACCTGGGCCTGGCGGGTCTCTGGCAGCATCACGTCCATCTGGCCGGCGGGTACCGTGACTTCCAGATGGTGGCGATCGACCTCACGCACCTGCCAGGTGGGCGGCAGGTTGTCCGGTAGCTGCCTGCGGCGCAGGCGAAAGGTCAACGGCGATTCCAGCGCCAGGTTGGCGCGGCGATTGGCGGGCAGCCCCTCGTCATTGAAACGGGGGTCCTCGATGCGACGAATCAGGGTGTGACTGAGCACCTGGTCGCGGGTCTCCAGCGCCAGCTGGGCGGCATCGAGCACCTGCCCCTGGGCGTTGTGCCAGCGCTGGTCGGCGTCGCAGTGCGCCAGGCGCATCATCGCCGCCAGGCCGAGCAGGGTGGAGGTCTGCTCGGCCTCGGGAAGGGCGTCGAGCACGGTGCGACGGAAGGCCTGGTGGCCCGAGGTACGGCCGGCCGGGTTGACGCCGCCCATGCCCACGATCACCGGTAAGTGTGACAAGCCGGAGTCCTCGTATTGAAGCGGGTGAAAGGCTCGCTCTCGGAGCGGAGAAACGACATTGAAGGGCGCTGCGACAGACCCGGACAGCCTGGCTGTCCGTGAACGAGGTAAAGACGGCTCGACTCTCGTGTTGCCTTGCAGCGATGGCGTGACGATCGCCTGCAAGCGTCGGTCGAGAGGAGCCTGAACCTCACCATTCTGGCGGCGAGGAGTCGTGCCTCGCGCGATGCCGCGTGCGCCCCAAGCAAAACGCCGTTCGATATTGCCATGGGAGAGGGATTCAGGCCAGCGATGTTAGCACTTGGTCTTGCCTCAGTCATGCGCGTTTCGGTGAAGCCAAGGGGGAGAAAGGCTTGGCGCCGGGGCTCGCGCCTGGTCTCGCTCGACAACGTGAATGGTGAAGGCGGGACGAGTCCTGCGGTGTAAGCCCCTGCTTACGCGTGAGGCACTTGATACACTGCACGCCAGGGCAAGACCAGGTCTTCGCCTCGCCGTTTCCACTGCCCGAGATCGCCCATGTCCGACGCCCCCCGCATCGTCACCTCGAACCAGACCGGCCCCCACGAGGACCTGCCGCGTCGGGTCAGTCGCGGTCTGTCCCATGTCTGGCGCAAGCCGCTGGCCGAGCACACCCGTGAAGCCTTCGCCGAGGCCGAGACCTGGCGCAGGGCTCAGGGTGAGCGAGGGCTTATTCTCGACGCCTGCTGTGGGGTCGGGCTGTCGACCCGCAAGCTGGCCGAGCGGTTTCCCGAGCACTGCGTGATCGGCGTCGATCGCAGCGCCGATCGACTGTCGCGGGACCACGGCCGGCTGCCGGACAACGCCCTGCTGGTGCGCGCCGACCTGGTCGACTTCTGGCGGCTGGCGCTGGCCGAAGGCTGGCGACCGGAGCGCCACTACCTGCTGTACCCCAACCCCTATCCCAAGTCGGTGCAGCTCAAGCTGCGCTGGCACGGGCATCCGGTATTTCCCGCCATCGTCGGCCTGGGCGGACGTCTCGAGGTGCGCTCCAACTGGCGTCTGTACATCGAGGAGTTCGCCATCGCCGTGTCCCGGGCCACCGGCGTCACCACACCGCTGGGCCCCTTCGATCCCGGCGATGACCCGCTCACCCACTTCGAGCGCAAGTACCACGAGCACCACCAGCCGCTGTGGCACCTGGTCGTCAACCTTGACCATCGCCCGGGGCTGATGCCCGGCATGTAAGCGGCCACTCGCCGACTCCCAGGCCGGCACTCTATCAGGGGGGGGGCACGGCAAATGGCTCACCGGGACGAACTGTGCTCCAGCGCGCGGAAGCTTTCGCCCAGGTTCCGGGCGAGCCAGCTGGCGATGGGGCCACGGGCGGCGTCGCGGCGGGCCACCGTTTCCACCTCGATGGTGGGGGGCTCGCCGAGTCCCGGTCCGGTCAGCTCGACCAGCTGGCGACGGAAAGGCGGATAGTGCGCGATGTGCTCCGGCACCAGCGACCAGCCAAGCCCGCGGGCGGTCAACTCGGCCATGGAGTAGAAGCTGTTGAGTCGCCAGTGCTGGGGGCTCAACGGTTGTTCGGCCTGACGGTCTGGCTGGCGCGAGGCGATCATCAGCTGGCGATGATGGGCCAGTTCGCTACGGGTTACCGAGTGGACGCTGGCCAGGGGGTGGTCGCTACCCGCCACCCAGCGCTGGCGCAGGTGGGCGATACGCCGACCCTCCAGCGGGCCGGCGGCGTGGGCCTGGCTCAACAGGATGCCGAGATGGGCGGTGCCCTGTTCGACCCAGTCGGCGACGTCGCCCTGGGCGCCGTAGAGCAGGGTCAGCGACAGCGCCGGGTAGTGTTGCGCCAGTGCCTCCAGAGTGGCATCCACCGGCGGCATCTCGACCAGCGCCTCGTGGATCGCCACCACCAGCTGGGCCTCTTCGCCCTGGGACAGGGTCGCGGCTCGCGCGTTCAGGCGCTCGCACTGGGCCAGTACCGCCCTGGCTTCCGGCAGCAGCGCCTGACCCGCCGGGGTCAGGGTTGGCGAGCGCGAACTGCGGTCGAACAACTCACAGGCCAGATCGAGCTCGAGATGGGCGATGGCGGTGCTCACTGCCGACTGGGCGCGGCCAAGGTGGCGCGCCGCGGCGGAGAAGGAGCCGCGCTCGGCGCAGGCAATGAACAGGCGCAGCTGATCCAGGGTCCAGTGCATGGGGCGGGTCTCACCTATCGTAAAACCTGATAGTAGCTACCTGGCAACCATCGTCCAAGTCACTAGAATAGCGATCCATCGATAGTCATCATGCCGTCGGCGGGGGTAGTCAAATGCGGTCGCTCAAGGAACGCCTGGTCCATATGGTGTCGTTTGAACTCGGCGGGCTGGTGATCGTCACCCCGTTGGCCAGCGTGCTGACAGGCCACGGTCTGGGTGAGATGGGCGCGCTGGCGGCGGGGCTGGCCACCGCCGCCATGCTCTGGAACCTGGTCTGGAACTGGCTGTTCGATCGCTGGCTGCCGACCCGTCGGCGCACCCTGTCCCAGCGTTTCGCCCAGGCCATGGGCTTCGAGACCGGGCTTCTGATCATGACCCTGCCGGCGGTGGCCTGGTGGATGGAGATCGGCCTGGTCGAGGCATTCTGGCTCGACGCCGGCTTCATGCTGTTCTTTCTGGTCTATGCCATGGTCTTCAATTCCCTGTTCGACCGCATCGTCGAACGTCGACTCCACGGAGCAAACGGATGAGCTACTTGTACCTGGCGCTCGCCATCGTGGCCGAGGTCATCGCCACCTCGGCGCTCAAGGCCTCCAATGAGTTCACCCGGCTGTGGCCAAGCGTGGTGGTGGTGGTCGGCTACCTGGCGGCCTTCTATCTGTTGTCACTGGTGCTGCGCAGCGTGCCGGTAGGCATCGCCTACGCCTTCTGGGCGGGGCTTGGCATCGTGCTGGTGACCCTGGTGGGTATCGTGGTCTACGGCGAGAAGCCAGACCTTCCCGCGGTGATCGGATTGGCCATGATCGTGGGAGGTGTCGCTGTCATTCAGCTGTTTTCCTCGGTGTCCTCTCACTGATGGGGTGGTTCGTCGTGTGACCGGGTTGAGTCGTTGCCGCCCAGCAGGTCGGTGCGGCCTTCCGGCGGCGTCGTAGTGCCGATGGACTGCTCGATGGCCCGGCGTTCGGTCTCGAGGCCGCCTTCGGCACTGGTGACGTCGGCATTGTCGCTGGCCGGGACGACGTTGCTCGGTGCTGTCGTGGCTGGTGTCGCGACTCCCTGAGGCGGCTCGACGGCGGAGACTTCTGATGGGGAAACGACGGGTACACCCTGGGGAAAGATGATTTCCCGGGCCTCGTCCGGCATCGAGATACCGGCTTCGGTCAAGGTGTTCTTGATCTGGCGCAGTACTGCCGAGCGCAGCTTGACGCCGGCGATGGTCTGGCCGTCAAACCAGAAGTAGGCCTTGAGATTGACCGTGGATGCGCCAAGGGCATCGACCAGTACCATGGGTTCGGGGTGCGCGATGATCGCTTCGTGCGCGGTCAGAACCTGATGGATCAGCGTCTGGGCATGGGTGACAGAGTCATCGTAGCCGATGCCGATATCGACGCTGGTCCTGAGGCCTGGTGAGGTGGAGTAGTTGATGACGATCGTCTTGAAGATCGTGGCATTGGGAATCTGAATATGATTGCCCTCGGCAGACAGCAGCACCGTCGAGCGGGCGTTCATGCTTTGCACGATTCCGCTGTGCTCTGCGACGGTGATCCAGTCGCCGCGACGAAAGGGCTGGCGTATCGACATGATCAGCGTGGCCAGGAAGTTCTCGGCGATGTCGCGAAAGGCAAAGGATACGACAATGCCGATCATGCCGGCGCCGCCGACCACGGAGAACGCCAGGCCGGTCAACCCGGCGACCTGCAGGATGAGATAGATGCCGAGCAGCAACACAGGAAGGGCGATGGCACGGGCCAGCACCTGGCGTAGAAAGGGCGAGGCGACACGCTTGCGCAACAGACGCCTGGCCAGCGCCGAGACCAGGCGTGCAAGCAGCCAGGCCAGCGGCAGCACCAGCAACGCCAGCAAGGCCAGCGGTACATAGGTCAACGCCTCGCGGCCAAAGCGCCCAAGTTCGTCGATGACCGGCGTCAGTGACAGCGTGAATTCGGGCTGCACCTCGATGCGATTGACGACGGCAACAACGCCCTCGGTCTTGGCGGCCAGGGAACCGGCCCAGTCGCGGTGGTTCCCCGAGGCCGTCGCACCGTCCAGGTAGACGATGCCTTCCTTGACCTCGACGTCGAGACCACGATACCAGCCGGCCGAGGCCAGAATGCCGGTCAATCGACGTTCGATATCGGCATCCTCGGTGCGCTCGGAGACCGCGATCGTCTGGGTGCCCTCGACGCTCGGCGCCTCCTGGGCACGTGCGCTGCTGTCGAGTACGACGTTGCCAAGCATGGTGCCAAGGATCAGTACGTACAGGATCCCGCGCATGGCCTTTCTCCACGAATGCAAGTCGCTTCTCAGCATGCTGGTATTTTCCTGGCTTAGCCACTGCAGGCTGTGCTTGGCTGGCGCTGTTTCTGCTCGTCGATACGCGCGGTCGTGCGTCGGGTGACGTCGGTCGAATTAGGCGGGTGGTTCTCCGAGGATTGTGAGAATCGTCACCAATCCGCCGCCGCCCCGGTGGCGTAGAGCGCGGCGTGGTCATGTCATCAAGCTATAGTCGAATCCTTGGACGCCAGGCGGTAGACTCGGCCCTCGTTGCGCCGCATGGGCGCAACGCCCGTTCATCGCAGGGAAGTCTTCATGTCGCCTCGCTCGCCATTCGCCTGGCCCGTTCTCCTCGTTTCCGCCCTGGTGGCGTTGTGCCTCACGCTGTTGTCCGCCGCCTCGGCGCAGGCCGCCGGCTTCGGCAATCTGGCCGAATTATCCAAGCAGGGCTTTCTGATCAGTGCCGAGGCACGTCTGCTCGGCACCGGTGATGCGCCCGGCGAGACCCTCGGCAGCCTGACCCCGGAGCGCCAGCTCACCCCGGCCTCGGTGACCAAGGTCTACACCGCGGCAGCGGCGCTGGATGCCTGGGGCCCGCAGCATCGCTTCACCACCGAGTTCGTCAGCACCGCGCGCCCGGGAAGCGACGGTACCCTGGCCGGCGATCTGGTGATGGTGGGGGGAGGCGATCCCAGCCTGACCAGCGAGGACCTGTGGCGCCTTGCCCAGCGTCTGCACCAGGCCGGGGTGCGCCGGGTGACCGGACGGCTGGTGGTCAGTCAATGGCGCTTCGGTCCGGTGACCTGCCGGACCATCGATCGCTGCACCGCCCGCGAGCGCTCCGACAACGCCTACAGCGCGCTGCTGACGTCGGCCGGGGTCAACTACGGTAGCTGGTGCGTGCAGGTGGCGCCTGGCGCCGTCGGCGGCCCGGCGCGTATCACCGGCTGCAACAGCCAGGCGCCGCTGTTCGCGGTCAACAACAGGGTCACCACCCAGGGCGCCAACGCCGGCACCAGCCTGCAGGCGACCCGGGTCAATGGCGCCGAAGGCGAGACCCTGACGGTCAGCGGCCAGATTTCGTCCAACGCCCTGCCGCGCGAGGTCTACCGCGCCAGCGCCGATCCGGCGGCCCAGACGGCGGCGACCCTCAACGCCATGCTGGCGCGCTCCGGCATCCTCGTCGAAGGCGGCGTGGCCACCAGCAGCGAGGCGCCCCCCAGCGGCGCCCGTCGCCTGGCAGCGGTGGACGGCAAGCCGCTGCAGGAGATCCTGCTGCGCATGCTCAACTACTCCAACAACTACATGGCCGATGTGCTGGCGCTGGATCTGGTGGAGGGGCCGCGGGTCGAACTCGATCAGGCCGGTGCGGCGCTGGAGGCCTTCGTCGCCCGGGTGCCCGGCCACGGCGAGGTGATCCTGGAAAGCGGCAGCGGCCTGACCACCGGTAACAAGATTTCGGCCCGGGGCGGCAACGCCCTGCTCGAGTACATGTTCGGGCAGGCGGACCTGTTCCCGGTGTTCAACGCCGGCCTGCAGGCCCCGACCAACGGCCCCATGCGCTTTATCCGGCGCGGCTCGCCGACCTTCCAGAGCCACGTGACGCTCAAGACCGGCACCCTCAATCAGCCGGTGGCGGTACGCGCGGTGACCGGCTACTTCCGCACCGCCAGCCACCGCTTCGGCGTTTTCACCGTGCTGGTCAACGGCACCGCCAACACCCCTTACATCAGCTGGGCCAGGGTCCTTGACTTGGTATCCCTGGATCTCGACCGCATGATTGCCAACCACTGAGGGGCCGGGAGCGCCCCTTTCGCCACGAGGAACCCTCATGAAGCCCGGACACACCGGCTGGCGCCACCTGATTCACTCGACGCGTTACTCGCTCAAGGGCCTGCGGGCCGCCTTTCGTCACGAATCTGCCTTCCGTCAGGAGCTCGCGCTGTGCCTGGTGCTGGTACCGCTGGCCTGGTGGATCGGTGACACCCCGGTGGAGTGGATCCTGCTGGTCGGTAGCTGCTTCATGGTGCTGATCGTGGAACTGCTCAACAGTGCCATCGAGAGCGTGGTCGATCGCATCGGCCCCGAGCGCCATGTGCTGTCCGGTCGGGCCAAGGACATCGGCTCGGCGGCGGTGATGCTGTCGCTGGCGATGGCGGGGCTGACCTGGGGACTGCTGGCCGTGGAGAAGTTCCTGATGGCATAAGCGGCCGTGCTCACACGACGGGGCTTGCCTGATGGCCCAAGGGACCGTGCTCACATGCCCGGGCTTGCCCGATGGCCCAAGGGACCGTGCTCACACGCCCGGGCTTGAGTATGCTCAGGGGAGGAGCACAGGCCCAGGCCCGCCGTGATCTGCGCACGGGGGCGACGAGTGAACAAGGAGAGCCGCCATGCAGCTGAGCCAGGATTTCTTGCCCCGAGACGACATCCCCACCGCCCTTGTCGGCGCCCTGGATGCCGCCTGGGAGCGCCTTGCCTCGCGGCTCGAACAGGCAGACAACGTCGCCGAAATGAGCGGCAATGAGCCCCCCGGCGAACTTTATCAGGCGCTGGAGCCCCATCGTCAGGTCGAGCTCGCCCGGGTGCTGGCGATCTCCGAGTTCGCCTGCGAGACCCTGTGTCGCCATCCCCAGTGGCTGGGTTGCCTGGACTCCAGCGGTGAGCTGGATCGTGCCTTGACGCCCGAGGCGCTCAGGCAGCTGCTCGACGAGGGCCTCGAGGCCGCCGAGGATGAAGCCGCCATGCAGGCGGCGATTCGGCGCTTTCGTGCCGCGCGCATGCTGGCCATCGTATGGCGCGACATCAACCGTCCCGAGGGCGTCGACGCCTGGGCCACCGGTGCCGCGGTGTCGCGCCTGGCCGAGGTCTGCCTGGAAGGGGCGCTTGGCTGGCTCGAGCGCTTTGTCGAGGCCCGCTGGGGGCGTCCGGCCCCGCGCGAGGACGGCAGCGAACAGCGCCTGGTGGTGCTCGGCATGGGCAAGCTGGGCGCCGGCGAGCTGAACCTGTCGTCCGACATCGATCTGATCTTCGCCTACCCCGAGAAGGGCGAGACCCAGGGTGGGCGCAAGTCGCTGGACCACGTCGAGTACTTCACCAAACTCGGGCAGAAGCTGATCTCGGCGCTGGACCCGGTGACCGCCGACGGCTTCGTCTTTCGCGTCGACATGCGCCTGCGCCCGCTGGGTGACGGTGGGCCCCTGGTTGGCAGCTTTTCTTCGCTGGCGGGCTACTACCAGGATCAGGGCCGCGAGTGGGAGCGCTACGCCATGCTCAAGGCGCGCCCGGTGGCCGGCGACATCGACGCCGGTTACGAGCTGCTGTCTAGCATCCGTCCCTTCGTCTACCGCAAGTACCTGGACTTCGGCGCCATCGAGTCGCTGCGCGAGCTCAAGGCGATGATCAATCGCGAGGTCCGTCGCAAGGGCATGCAGGGCAATATCAAGCTGGGGCCCGGCGGCATCCGCGAGGTGGAGTTCATCGTTCAGGCGTTTCAGCTGATCCGCGGCGGGCGCGATACGGAATTGCAGGTGACCTCGCTGAAGACCGCCATGCAGCGGCTGCCGGAGTTGGGCCTGCTGCCCCAGGAAGTGATCGACGAACTGCTGCCGGACTACGCCTTTCTGCGCGACCTGGAGCACGCCATCCAGGCCCTCGAGGACCGCCAGACCCAGGCGCTGCCCGACGACGACCTCGACCGCGAGCGGGTGGCGCTGGCCATGAACGCCCAGGGCTGGCCGGCGCTGATGGCGCGTCTGGATGAGGTGCGTGGGCGGGTGCGCAAGCACTTCGACGCGGTCATCAGCGACCCCGAGGACGAGGTCGAGGAAGACGGCGTCGACGAGGGCGCCAGTCTCGATACCTGGCGCCAGCTATGGCGCGGTGAGCCGGACGACGACGAGGCCCAGGCGACACTGCAGGACGCCGGCTTCGACGATGCCGCCACCGCACTCAAGCGAATCAAGGGACTGGCCGGGTCACGCCAGGTTCAGGCCATGCAGCGGGTGGGCTACGAGCGCCTCGATGCACTGATGCCGCTGCTGCTGGACGCGGTGGCCGAGAGCGAGGCCCCGGATGCGGCGCTCGAACGGGTGCTGCCGCTGATCGAGGCGGTGCTCAGGCGTACCGCCTACCTGGCGCTGTTGCGCGAGAACCCCGACGCCCTGGGCCACCTGATGAAGCTGTGCGGCGCAAGTCCCTGGATCGCCGAACAGATCGCCCGCTACCCGATCCTGCTCGACGAGCTGCTGACTCCGGATACCCTCTACACCCCGGCGGACAAGGAACGCCTGGCCGACGAGCTGCGCCAGACCCTGGCGCGGATTCCCGAGGACGACGAGGAAGCCCAGCTCGAGGCGCTGCGGGTGTTCAAGCACGCCCAGGTGCTGCACGTGGCGGCCTCGGACATCGCCGGCACCCGCCATCTGATGAAGGTCAGCGACTACCTCACCTACATCGCCGAAGTGATCCTCGATGCTGTGCTGGCCATGGCCTGGAAGACCCTGACCCGCAAGCACGGCTATCCGCTGGGCAAGGACGGCGAGCGTGCCGGTAAAGCACCGGAGTTTCTGATCGTCGGTTACGGCAAGCTTGGCGGCATCGAGCTTGGCTACGGCTCGGATCTCGACCTGGTGTTCCTGCACGACTGCGCCTCCCAGGGCGAGACCGACGGCAAGCGGGTCATCGACAACACCGTCTTCTTCACCCGGCTGGGCCAGCGCATCATCCACCTGTTGTCGGCGGTGACGCCGGCCGGTTCGCTCTACGAGGTCGACATGCGGCTACGCCCCTCGGGCAACTCCGGCCTGCTGGTCAGCCCGCTCAAGGCCTTCGCCGAGTACCAGCGCGAGCAGGCCTGGACCTGGGAGCACCAGGCGCTGGTGCGCTCCCGGGTGGTGGCCGGCGACGCGACCCTGGCCGAAGGCTTCGAAGAGGTGCGCCGGGAGATCCTCGGCCGCGAGCGCGATCGCGAGGCGCTGCGCGAGGAGGTGGTCAAGATGCGCCACAAGATGCGCGATCACCTGGGCTCGAAGGGCTCCGACGATACCTTCGACCTCAAGCACGACCCCGGCGGCATGGTCGACATCGAGTTCCTGTGTCAGTACGCGGTGCTGGCGCTGTCTCACCAGACACCGGAGCTGATGCGCTTCAGCGACAACATGCGCATCCTCGAGACCCTGGAGGAGACCGACCATCTCGAGGCCGGCGAGGCCCAGGCGCTGCGCGACGCCTACCTGGCCGCGCGCAGCGCCAACCACCGCGCCGCCCTGACGCGGGAAAGCGCCCGCGGCGACGTCGAGGCGTTCAAGGACCACCGCCGAGCCATCATCGACGCCTGGAAAGCCTGGCTCGAGCCTGAACAGGGGTGATTGACGGCGGGGCCCAGCCCCGCTCGAGTGGTACATCGCAAGAGGGCGAGGCACGTCAGGGCAACAGGGCAAACACCTGATGAAGCGACATGCCTGAGGGTTCAAGCGTCGCAACTCGCTGCCGGTTCGCGCCAGCCGGTTCGTGGTCCTGGGCGTGGACGCCTTCAGGCACTTCTGTGAGGATGAGCGAAAGCGTGCCGCCGACGAGCAGGCCGTCTCTCTTTTGCCCACCACCGGCATGAACTGTTGAAGGAGAATCCTTGATGAGTGGCAAGGTACTGGTCCTGCATGGCCCCAACCTCAATCTGCTGGGCACACGCGAGCCCGAGATCTACGGCCACGAGACCCTGGCCGATATCGACAACGCGCTGCGCGAGCACGCCGTGCTCGAGGGGTGGGAGCTCGCCAGTCGCCAGAGCAATCACGAAGGTGAGCTGATCGACGCCATCCATGCCGCGCGTCTCGATGGCACCGTCGCCATCATCATCAACCCTGCAGCCTATACCCACACCTCGGTGGCGATCCTCGATGCCCTGAACGCCTTCGACGGCACGGTGATCGAGGTGCACCTGTCCAACGTGCACAAGCGCGAGAGCTTCCGCCACCACTCCTACGTCTCGCTGCGTGCCGATGGCGTCATCGCCGGGCTCGGCAGTCAGGGCTATCACGCCGCCCTGGATGCAGTGATCAGAAAGGGCTGACGCCGGATCAGCGATCGCGCCCCCGAGTCAGCGCCAGGGTGATGCCGGCGGCGCTGATCAGCGCCGCGCCGATCCAGGTCTCCGGGCGTGGCACGTCGCCGAAAAAGATGAAGCCGAACAGCGCCGCCCAGACGATCTGCAGGTACAGAAAGGGCGAGACCAGCGAGGCCGGCGCGTAGCGCATGGCCAGGATCAGCGTGAGCTGACTGGCGGCGCCCATCAGGCCGACAAAGACAAACAGCGGCAGATCCCCCAATGCCACCGGGGTCCAGAAGGCCGGGACCACCGCCGAGCTGACCAGGGCGCCGGCAAGGCCCGCGTAGAACAGCGAAGTGAGGGGATGGTCCTCGCGCCCGAAACGTCGGGTAGACAGCTGGTAGAGCGCGAAACAGGCGGTCAGGCCGAAGGGCAGCAGAATCGCCGGGTTGGCGCGCCAGTCCACCGGGCCCACGCAGATCACCACCCCACCGAAGCCCACCAGGATCGCCAGCCACTGGCGCCAGCCGACCCGCTCCTTGAGCAGCGGAATCGCCAGCAGGGTCACCAGCAGCGGCGAGCTGAAGTTGATGACGTAGACCTGCAGGATCGGCAGGGTGCGAAAGGCCAGGTAGGCGAAGGTGCTGGCCCCCAGCAGCAGCAGGCCACGAACGAACTGGCCGCCCAGGGATGACGTCTTCAGCATGGCCATGCCCGGGCCGCGTCCCAGGTAGACCAGGTAGCCGGTCAGCACCAGCATATGGCCAACGTAGCGCGCCCATACCACCTGCACCGGCGAATAGTCCTGGGCCAGGGTCTTGACCCCGGTGTCGAGCATGCAGAACAAGAGCCCCGCCGCCAGCATGAAGGCGATGCCCTTCATCGGCCGGTCGCGGTTGAGGGCCTGTGGCGGCGTCAGGGGCGTAGTGTCTGGTGTCGATGAAGGTGTGGACATGGCGGGCCGTTGGCGGTCGAAGCGGGACGGCGACATTCTGCGCCGACAAAAAAGTAGCAAGCTAAATGATGCCTTTCATGGTACGTGAGCCAGCAGTCGGTCGCCAGCGAGTCAGCCAGGGTTGGGCATCAGGCCTCAGTCAGTTGTCGGCACCGCGGGAGGTTCAGCCAAGCAGCGGCATCAGGCCGGTGTGTGACAGCGCCCACAGGACGATGCTAAGGGTCACGAAGCTCGATAGCGTGCTTGCCATCAGGGCGGCGGCACCCACGCCCTCCATGCCGAAGCGCTGGGCGATCAGCGGGTAGATGCTGATCATCGGGCAGGCGGCAAAGATCATGGCGCCGGCGAAGATCAGGGGGGGCAAGGGCGCCAGGACGGCCTGGAACGCCAGCAGCATGCCCAGCACCAGCAGCGGGTGGAGGACCAGCTTGCCGAGCATGATCTGGCCCATGTCCTTGACCATGCCGCGGATCTTGAGGCCGTACAGGGTGCCGCCGATGACGAACAGCGCAGCGGGCCCGGCGGCGCCGGCCAGCAGCTCGATGGTGCGATCCAGCGTCGCCGGCAGGCGTATTCCCAGTGCCGCCAGTGCCAGCCCCAGGCTCAGCGAGATCAGGATCGGGTTGCGGACAAGCCTGGTCAGGGTCTGGCGCAGGGCATCACCGGCGCGGGTGTCGCGCTGCTGACCGACCTCGGCCAGCACAAGGGCGCCGGGAATCACCAGCAGGATTTCGACCATCATGGTGTGGACCATGATGATACCCGCAGCCGCCTGACCCAGCGCCAGGGCAGCGATCGGGTAGGCGACAAAGCCGCTGTTGGAGGCGGACATGCCAAGGGCCTGGATGGCCCGCTCGGTGGGGGACTTCTTTTGGCGATTGCGCGGCAGCCACAGGCAGGCGACGAAGGTGGCCACGGAACCCAGGGCGTAGGCTGCCAGCAGCGGTAGACTGATCACCTCGCCAAGGGAGTTGCGGGTCAGGGCGCCGAGGATCAGTGCCGGCAGCGCGGCATACAGCACGAAGTTGGCGACACCGGAGAGCTGCACCGGCGACACCAGGTTCCAGCGCCGGGCCAGAAAGCCGACGCCGATCAGCAGAAAGATCGGTGTGGTGATGGAGAGTATTGCTAGCATTCAGGCCTCCCTGCCATTGTCATACTTCCCCATATGCGCCTGTCCCCGGTGCGCTCAGACAAGGACGATCAGCTCACGTTGGCACGAATCTGGCGAGCCTTGCCCTGGAGCAGCGGCAGGTAGCGCTCAAGCAGGGTGTCGTGGTCGATTCTGGCGGCGTTGGTGCTGATATTGATCGCGCCGATCAGCTCGCCGTTGGCGTCGAAGGCGGGTACTGCCAACGAACGCAGCCCAGAATCCAGCTCCTGATCGACGATGGCATAGCCCTGCTGACGAGCCTGGAGGATGGCGCGCTTGAGCTCAGCCTTGTCGGTGATCGTCTTGTCGGTGAAGCGCTCGAGGGTGGTGCGTTCGATAAAGGCATCCAGTTCGTCGTCGGTCTTCTGTGCCAGCAGCATGCGCCCCATCGAGGTGTAGGCGGCGGGCAGCCGCGTGCCCACCGACAGGGTGATGGCCATCAGCCGCTGGCGCGACGCCGAGCGCGCCACATAGGTGACCTCATCGCCGTCGAGTACGCCAAGAGAAGAGGATTCGCCGCTTTCTGTGGTGATGTCCTCGAGCACCTGCTGGATCAGGTGCTGATAATTGTTGGCGGACAGGAAGGCGTAGCCGAGCTTGAGCACTCGCGGCGCCAGCTCGAAGTGGCGGTGGTCCTTGCGCACATAGCCCAGGGCATGCAGCGTCAGCAGAAAGCGTCTGGCGCGAGCACGGTTCATGCCGGTGCGCGTCGCCACCTCACTCAAGGTCATCCGAGGGTGGGCCTCATCGAAGGCCAGAATGACGTCGAGGCCGCTGGCGAGGGCAGTGACGAAGTCGCGGTCATCCGGGCTCAGGGCGGCGTCGGCCGGTGCCGTATCCATCGAGGTGTCCTTTTTTCAGATTCGAGTGTCACTAAGATCTAGTGTTGCAGTGATCGAGCGCCACGACGTGAGAGCGTTGTACAGCCCGAGCGACGATGATAGCAGGGCAGCGTCCGGATACGGCCCCCGATGTCATGGCGGCGAGAAGACATTCGTCTTCTGTGAGCGACGGTTTGCTCCCGTGTTGTCGATAATCTAGCATGCTTGTTCGAGGTGCGAACACCTGTGCGACTATTGGTGGAGCGGCCATGCTGTCGCCATCGCGTGTCCTTGTCGTTGCCTCCTCGCTGCTATCCCCTTGAACTCGCCCCGGTCGATACGCCCCATTCGCTCCCCCAGAAGAAGAGGAACCTTGCCATGTCCGACGCCCTGCTGAGCCATCCATTCATGAGCCAGAGTGCCCTGGAAGCCTGTCGCGACGATGACCTGGTGGCCTCGATGCTGGCCTTCGAACTCGCCCTGGCGCGCGTCCAGGAAGGTGTCGGCGCACTGCCAGCGGGCAGCGCCGGGCGCATGGCGGCGGCGCTTGAGCATCATAACTTTGACACCGCGGCCATCGCCCGGGGTATCGCCAGCGGCGGCAACGCGGCGATCCCCTTCGTCAAGGCCGGGCGAGCGGCGTTGCCGGACGAGCTCAAGGCGTGCTGGCACCAGGGGGCGACCAGCCAGGATGTGGTGGATTCGGCGCTGATGCACCTGCTGACGCCGCGCCTGGCGAGCCTGGATGGCCTGCTCGAGCGCTGTCGCAACGCGGTTCTCGCGCTGATGCGTGACCACGAGCAGACGCCCATGGTCGGCCGTACCCTGATGCAGCAAGCGCTGCCGATGACCTTTGGGGTCAAGGCGGCCCAGTGGGGCATCGGGCTCGAGCGCGCGCGACGCCGGCTTGGGGATATCGCCGCCGAAGGATTGCCGGTGCAGTTCGGCGGTGCAGTGGGGGTGCACTCGGGCTGGGGGGAACAGGGGCTCGAGCTGATGCAGGCCTTGGCCGAGGAGCTTGGCCTGTCCTGCCCGGTACTGCCCTGGCATACCGACCGCCAGCCGATCCATGCCTTGCAGACCGCCCTGGACGCCGTCGCCGGGGCGCTGGAGAGCCTGGCGCTGGACGTCGCCCTGCTGACCCAGACCGAGGTTGGCGAAGTCAGCGAGCCGAGCGCCCCTGGCATGGGCGAATCGTCGTCGATGCCGCACAAGCGCAATCCGGTACGCTGCGCCCTGATTCGCGGCGCGTCGCGTCGGGTGCACGGCCACACCACGGTGATCATCGGTGCCGTGGCTCAGCCGCTGGAACGGGGCCTCGGCGAGTGGCACGCCGAGTGGGCACCGCTCAGCGAATCGGTGCTGCTGGTGGAAGGGGCGCTGGAGCAGGCGGCAACCCTGCTGGAAGGACTCGAAGTACATCCTGAGCGCATGGCCGCCAACCTGGCGTTGACCGGCGGCGCGATCATGGCCGAGCCGGTGGCGCGCCTGCTGACACCCCACCTCGGCAGCGACAGGGCCAAGGCGCTGGCGGCCGAGGCTGCCGAAACCGCGCGCCGTCAGGGGCGTCCTTATCACGAGGTCTTGCACGGAGTGCTGAAGGCGGAGGCGGGCGAGCCATCCACCGCAGAGCAGAGCAGTGAGGCTCCCCGGCTGCCCCCCGATATCAGTGTCGAGCAGCTCAAGGCCGCCACCGATCCGGCGTTATACATTGGTAGCAGCCGACAACAGGTCAGCAAGGCCAGGGAGTGGCTGGAGCAACGCTAACACGTTGATTGATCGGTAGAAGAACGAGAAGGGGCGGGAGCGGCGTATGCCGTTCCCGCCCTTTTTGCGTTTGACGGCTCTGACGATCGGCAGTAACTTGTTCGTATAACAAACCTACGTTCACATAGCGAACAAGGCTGTTCTGTCCACCGCATTGGTTCATCGTTAACAGAGGCAACCCACATGGCCGAGATCCTGAGTCTTGACGAAGCGGTAAGGCGCTACGTCCATGACGGCGCCACCGTCGCCATGGAAGGCTTTACCCACCTGATTCCTTTCGCCGCCGGGCATGAGGTCATTCGCCAGCGTAGGCGCGACCTCACCCTGATCCGGATGACCCCGGACCTGGTCTACGACCAGTTGATCGGTGCCGGCTGCGTGAAGAAGGTGATCTTTTCCTGGGGGGGCAACCCTGGCGTCGGCTCGCTCCATCGCCTGCGTGATGCGGTGGAAAAAGGCTGGCCCCACAAGGTCGAGATTCTCGAGCACAGCCACGCCGCCATGGCCTGCGCCTTCGAGGCCGGCGCCGCCGGATTGCCGCTGGCGGTGCTGCGCGGCTACGTCGGCAGCGAGCTGCCCAACGTCAATGACCAGATCAAGTTCATCGAGTGCCCCTTCACCGGCGAGCGCCTGGCGGCGGTACCCTCGGTGCGCCCGGACGTCTCCATTGTTCACGCCCAGAAGGCCGATCGTGCCGGCAATGTGCTGGTCGAGGGGATCATCGGGGTGCAGAAGGAAGCGGTGCTGGCAGCCAGCCGCGCCATCGTCACCGTCGAGGAGATCGTCGATGACCTGGACACCCACCCCAACGCCTGCGTGATCCCAGGCTGGGCCATCGACGCCATCGCCATGGCCGAAAAGGGCTCGCTGCCGTCCTACGCCCACGGCTACTACCCGCGTGACAACCGCTTCTACAAGGAGTGGGACGCCATTGCCCGCGACCGTGACGCCTTCACCCGCTGGATCGACGACAACATCATGAACACCGCGGAGGACGCCCGATGAGCACCGCAATCGACTACAGCGCCAGCGAGATGATGACGGTCACCGCCGCCCGGGCGCTGGAAAACGGCATGACCTGTTTCGTCGGTATCGGCCTGCCGTCCGAGGCCGCCAACCTGGCGCGACTGACCCATGCCCCTGAGGTGGTGCTGATCTACGAATCCGGCACCCTGCAGACCAGGCCGGACGTGTTGCCGCTGTCGATCGGCGATGGCGAGCTGTGCGAGTCGGCGCTGACCACGGTGTCGGTGCCGGAGATGTTTCGCTACTGGCTGCAGGGCGGCAAGGTCAGTGTGGGCTTTCTGGGAACCGCCCAGATCGATCGCTACGCCAACCTCAACACCACCCTGATCGGCGACTACACCGCACCCAAGGTTCGCTTGCCCGGTGGCGGCGGCGCCCCGGAGATCGCCACCAACGCAGGTGAAGTGTTCATCACCCTGAAGCACTCGCCGCGGGCCTTCGTGCGTGACGTCGATTTCATCACCACCCTGGGCTTTGGTCGCGACGGCAAGGGACGCGACGGTGTACCCAATATCGGCAAGGGGCCGACTCGCGTGATCAGTGACCTGTGCGTGATGAAGCCGGACCCGGAGGATCGTGAACTGACGGTGGTCTCGCTGCATCCCGGCGTGACGCGCGAGCAGGTCCAGGAGGCCACCGGCTGGGATATTCGTTTCGCCGCCGAACTCGAGACCACGCCGGTCCCCAGCGACCATGAACTCGAGGTGCTGCGTGAGCTGAAGGCACGCACCGATCGTGCCCACAGCGGCCAGTAACCCGCCCTCCCGCATCTTCCCCCTTCCCCGACACACCCTGCGCCAGTGCGCGGGGTGCTCAAGGAGTCCGACATGACCGACGTCTTTCTCTGTCATCCCCGTCGCAGCGCCATCGGGCGCTTCGGTGGCACCCTGGCAAGCGTGCGTCCCGACGACCTGGCCGCCGACATCTTCAAGGCGGTGCTGGCCCAGGCGCCAGAGCTTGATCCCGGCGCCATCGAAGAGGTCTTCATGGGCTGTGCCAACCAGGCCGGCGAGGACAACCGCAACGTGGCGCGCATGTCGGCGCTGCTGGCGGGCCTGCCGACCTCGGTGCCCGGTACTACCATGAATCGTCTGTGCGGTTCCGGCATGGATGCGGTAGGCACCGCCATGCGCGCGATCAAGGCCGGCGAGATGGATCTGGCCCTGGCCGGCGGTGTGGAGTCGATGTCCCGGGCGCCTTACGTCATGGGCAAGGCGGAAGGCGCCTTTTCACGGGGGCAGCAGATCGAGGACACCACCATCGGCTGGCGCTTCGTCAACCCGCTGATGAAGAAGCTTCACGATACCCACTCGATGCCCGAGACCGCCGAGAACGTGGCCGAACAGTTCGGTATCTCCCGCGCCGATCAGGACGCCTTTGCCGTGCGCTCCCAGCAAAAGGCTGCCCAGGCCCAGCAGGAAGGTCGCTTCGCCGAGGAAATCACCCCCATCGAGATCCCCCGGCGCAAGCAGCAGCCGCTGGTGTTCGACATCGACGAGCATCCTCGCGCCGGCACCACCCTGGAGAAGCTGGCCGCCCTGCCGACCCCCTTCAAGGACAATGGCAGTGTCACCGCCGGCAACGCCTCCGGGGTCAACGACGGCGCCTGTGCCATGCTGGTCGCGAGCCAGGCGGCGGTGGAGCGCCATGGCCTGGTGCCGATGGCGCGTATCGTCGGCATGGCCACCGGCGGGGTGGAACCGCGCATCATGGGCTATGGCCCGGTCCCGGCGGTGCGCCGGCTGCTCGAGCGCAGCGGCGTTACGATCGACGAGATCGACGTGATCGAGCTCAACGAAGCCTTCGCCGCCCAGGCCCTGGCCTGTCTGCGCGACCTCGGCGTCGCCGACGATGACCCCCGGGTCAACCCCAACGGCGGGGCCATCGCCCTGGGCCATCCGCTCGGCATGTCCGGGGCGCGCCTGTTGATGACCGCCGCCCACGAGCTCAACAGGAGCGGCAAACGCTACGCCTTGAGCACCATGTGTGTAGGCGTGGGGCAGGGCATCGCCACCCTGATCGAACGGGTATAGAGGAACAGGAGAGAGGTCATGGCATTTCTGAATATCGAAGGACGCAGTGTCGCGTATCGCCTGCTCGGCGCCGAGGCCAATCCTCTGGTAGTGCTGGCGCATCCGCTGGGCATGAGCCAGGCGGTGTGGGACGACGTCCTGCCGGCGCTGCTGCCACGCTACCGGGTGTTGACCTGGGACCTGCCCGGTCACGGCGCCAGCCAGGCCTGGGGCGACGGGCCGATCACTCCGGCCGAACTGGCGAAGGAAGCCATCGCCCTGGCCGACCACGCCGGCGCCGGCCGCTTCCACTTTGTCGGTACCTCCATCGGTGGCGTGGTGGGGCAGCAGCTGATCAGCGAGCACGGCGAGCGCCTGCTCTCCGCCGCCCTGACCAACACCGGGGCGGTGATCGGCACCAGCGAGCTATGGACCACCAGGGCCGAGCGTGTGCGGCGCGAGGGCCTGGCGGCGATGTCCGGCGAGATCGTGCCGCGCTGGTTCGCTGCCGCCTGCTTCGACGCCGAGCCGGCCCTAAAGGCGGGCTGGTGCACCCAGATGGGGCGCGGTGACGACGAGTCCTACGCGCTGCTCTGCGAAATGCTGGGGCGAGATACCTTCACCGGCAAGCTCTCCGGCAAGGGCGTCAAGGTGCAGCTGTTCGGTGGCAGCGAGGACCTGGCGACGCCACCGGCCACCCTGGAGGCCCTGGCGGCCGAGTGCGACGGCGCCCCGCTCGAGGTGCTCGAGGGCGTCGGTCACGTGCCTTCGGTAGAGGCGCCAAGCCGATTCGCCGAGAAGCTGCTGGCGGTGATGGCGGTGGACCTGGGCGATGTGGGCGCGGAGGGCGTCGATTATTCCACTGGCCTTGCGACCCGCAAGCAGGTGCTGGGCGAGGAACACGTGGCCCGCTCCACCCACAATGCCAACAGCCTGGACACTCCGTTTCAGCAGATGATCACACGGCTGGCCTGGGGCGAGCTGTGGTCCAACGACGACCTGACGAGACGCGAGCGCAGCATGATCACCACCGGCATTCTCGCCGCCCTGGGGCGCGAGGAGCTGACCCTGCACCTGAAGACCGCCCAGCGTATCGGCCTCAGCGAGGCGGAGCTGCGTCAGGTGCTGATGCACGTGGCCATCTATGCCGGCGTGCCGGCGGCCAATCATGCCTTTGCCCTGGCCAAGGAACTGGGTTGGGGGACGGTGGAGCCCTGAAGGTTCGTCGTCATACGTTTGATGGTAGCCACTGAATGAAGGTGACGGGGAGCCCCATGTCTGGTGATGTCGGCCTGTGTCTGGCGGCTCCTTGTTCCTGCGTCAGCATCCCCGGCGCGAGCGTGCCTGATGCCGTCGTGAAACGGTGCGGACGTCAGTTCGCCGGCCCGCATCGGCAGACCTATCGTCAGTAGGACCCCGGTACCTGGCATCGCCTTCGAGCCTGCCTCTGTTCGCCTGCGGCATCTCGCTCCACTTGCAGGCCCACCGTTACTTCAAGGATGAGCTCGGGACCAATGTCGCCTGCCCGTCGTGGGGCTGCTCGTCTTGGTTTTCCCTATCTTAGCGTTTCGATAACAAGAGAGGACTCATGTCTACTCCCTGCATCATCTGTGTCGCCATCACTGGCAGCGTGGGCCGCAAGGAACATAATCCGGCCATTCCCGTGACCATCGAAGAGCAAGTCGAAAGCACCCAGGCGGCCTTCGAGGCGGGAGCCGCCATCGCCCATTGTCATGTGCGTAACGACGATCAGTCGCCCACGTCGGATCCGGAGAAGTTTGCCAGGCTGATGGAAGGCCTGAAGACCCATTGCCCGGGCATGATCATCCAGCTTTCCACCGGCGGTCGCTCCGGGGCCGGAGAGGCGCGCGGCGGCATGCTACGCCTCAAGCCCGACATGGCAAGCCTCTCGGTGGGCTCCAATAACTTCCCCAACCGCGTCTACGAGAATCCGCCCCAGCTGGTGGAGTGGCTCGCCGACGAAATGCTCAAGTACGACGTCAAGCCCGAGATCGAAGCGTTCGACCTGTCGCATATCCATCAGGCGGTGGCTCTGTCGAAACAAGGCAAGCTCAAGGGGCCGCTTTACGTCCAGTTCGTCATGGGCGTCAAGAACGCCATGCCGGTGGACAAGCCCACCCTCGACTTCTACGTCGAAACGCTGAATCGGCTCGCACCGGACGCCCAGTGGTGCGGCGCCGGGATCGGGCCCAACCAGGCCCTGCTCAACGAGTGGTCGATCGCTGCGGGCGGGCATACCCGCGCCGGGCTCGAGGATAACGTGCGCCTCGATCGTCATACCCTGGCTCCCTCCAATGCGGCCCTGGTCGAGCGCGTCGTGACCCTGTGCGAGAAGTACGAGCGGCCGGTGGCCACCTGGCAGCAGGCCCGCCGGATGCTCGACCTGACTGAATGATCGGGAGGCATCTTCAGCCTATGGAAGGCTGGCTCTCGGGCTGGAACATCCGCCATAGCTGGCGATGGCCGTCTGGGCTGCTTCCCCATCGGTTCGTCTGCTGCTGATCGAGAAGCGCCTGTATCGGGGGCTCAGGCTCCCTGAAGGGCATGCGCCGGCCCTTGCCAAGGAGCTGGGCTGGGGAAGCGGCGAATCATCGGCATGAGGGACATGGTTTGCCGCTTGGGGTAAAAGAGTGGTAAATAGCTGACTCACGGAGCACAGAATCCTCCAGGCAGGCAGCAAGGCTTCCTGGCCGTTGGTGACTTGCCATGCCATAGGTGGCAGGGCAACCCTGCTGCTCCATTCGTGGATCCTCGGTCAGTTGCTAGACTTGGCAAAAGGAGAAGGAGAGGATTCCGTCAGGCAGGGAGTGCCCGATGCATGCCCGTTTCGGCAGCAAGAGGTCAACTATTGATGTGGTTCAAGACGTTTGTGGCGATACTGCTCGGCACCCTGATGGCGAATACGGCGTCGGCAGAGTGGCGCTACACCCAGGCCCACCAGATGTTCGGCGACGCCCCGGCGGCGCGAGTCGATGATGGCAGCGGTCATTCTCTGGCACTGGTGTGCTGGAACGGTGTGCCCATGGTATCGGTGGCCGGTTATGCCTCCCAGATGGGCGCCGATCGGCGCAAGCCGCTGGAGGTGCTGGTGGACGGCATCGGGTATCGCCTGGAGTCACGCCACTCCCCCCACGACGGCGTGTGGTTCGCCCCGTCTCCCCTCGGTTTGACCAAGACCCTGCAAGGCGGCAACGTGGCGGTGGTCACACCCCAGGATACCCGTCCCTCACGCTTCCCGCTGAGTGGCGCCGACGAGCCCATCGAGCGCGTGCTGGCAGCCTGTCGCTAGCGCTGTCGGCGTGGTGGAGGCTGACGAGGTGCCACGCCACGGCGCCACGCTGGACCCCCGTCACGTCGCCAGATCGCAGGCCACCATGCTCAATCATCGTATCAAGCTGCGCCATCTCAACGCCTTCATCGAGGTGTCGCGCAGCCGCAGCTTCGCCCGTGCCGCCGACGCCCTGGCGATCACCCAGCCGGGCATCTCCAAGGCCATCCGTGAACTCGAGGAGATCGTTGGCGCCAGCCTGTTCGAGCGTAGCGCCCAGGGCGTCAGTCTGACCCAGGCGGGACTCACCCTGTTGCGACACGCGGGGCCTGCGCTGCGCGCCCTGGAAGAGGGCGTGGTGGCGCTGGCGGACGGCCATGGTGGGCAGCGTTGGCTCAGGGTCGGGGCGCTGTCGACGGTGGAATCGCGGCTGCTGCCGGCGGCGATTCAGCACTTCCAGGCCTCGCCGCTGGGCCAGGAGACCAGCGTGACCGTGACCACCGGCGCCAGCGCCTTTCTGCTGTCGCGGCTGGCGCTGGGTGAGCTCGACGTGGTGGTGGGGCGTATGACCGAAGCCCGCGAGATTCGTGACCTGGCCTTCGAACATCTCTACTACGAGTCGCTGCGGCTGGTGGTGCGCCGGGGGCATCCGCTGGCCACCGTCTCGCCCTGTCCTCCCGAGGTCCTGAGCGACTACCCCTGGGCCGTGCCTCCCCCTCAGACCACCTTGCGTCAGCGGGTCGACAGCTTCTGTGTGCGTCACGCCATCAGTTTGCCCGCGCCCTGTCTGGAGACCCTGTCGCTGCCGGTCAGCCGGCGCTTCACACTGGACACCGATGCCATCTGGGTGGCGCCCTTCGAGGCGGTGGCCGAGGATCTGGAAAGCGGCCAGCTGGTCGAGCTGGCACTGTCCTTCGAGCACCAGGGTGGCTCGGTAGGGCTGTGTACCAACACCTCTTTGAGCCCCAGCCTGGCGCTGGAAGGCTTCGCCGAGTCGCTGCGCCAGGCCGCCGCGGCAAGACCCCAGTAGCGGCGCCGAAATATCCGGAGGCGAAGCAGCAGGCCAGGACGTACTCGTTCCTGCGGTCCGACGCCCCGCCATCCGGTCATCATAACCCCTGGGTTATGACGACCGGCCAAGGTCTCAATTGGCAGCCCGGGTGTGGCTGGTCACACTGCAATCATCGCCTCTTGTCTCGAGGCGCGTGTGAACAACCAACAATCACGCCAGGACCTCTTCCCCCATGACCCTCAATCGGAACCTCAATCGTCGCTTCGTCGAGCGGGATCGCCAGTGGCACCCCGCCGCCTACACCCCCGGCTACAAGACCTCGGTGCCGCGCTCGCCCTCCCAGGCGCTGGTCAGCCTGCAGACCCCCAGCGTGTCGGAACTCACCGGCCCCGAGTTTAGCCGCCTGCGCATGGGACCCCATGACAACGACCTGCTGTTGAACTTCCGCGATGCCGATAGCCCCGGTCTGCCGGTGGGGGAGCGGGTGATCATGTTCGGCCGGGTCGTCGACCAGTTCGGCAAGCCGGTGCCGCAGACTCTGGTGGAGATGTGGCAGGCCAATGCCGGTGGCCGCTATCGCCACAAGAAGGACAGCTATCTGGCCCCGCTGGACCCCAACTTCGGCGGCGTCGGGCGCTGTCTCACCGACGACGATGGCTGGTACCACTTCCGCACCATCAAACCCGGTCCCTATCCCTGGCCCAATGGCATCAACACCTGGCGCCCGGCGCACATTCATGTGAGCGTCATGGGCCCGGCCATCTCCACCCGGCTGATCACCCAGATGTACTTCGAGGGGGACCCGCTGATTCCGATCTGCCCCATCGTCCAGACCCTGAAGGACGAGGAGGCCGTGGGCACCATGATCGGTCGACTCGACATGGCCCGCTCGCGTCCCATGGACGCCCTGGCCTACCGCTTCGACCTGGTGGTGCGTGGCGAACTGCAGACCTATTTCGAGAATCAGTGAACAAGAACAGGAACAACAGGTGCCGTGGTGCCCGAGTCGGCCCACGGCAGCGAGGAGACCTCATGCAACAGCCAAACCTTACCCCCACCGCGAACCTGATGCTGCGCGAGACCGCGTCCCAGACCGCCGGCCCCTACGTGCACATCGGCCTGGCGCTGGCCGTCGCCGGCCTGCCCGAGCGCGACGAGGAGATCTGGAACGAACTGGCCAAGGATAACGCCGAAGGCGAGCGTATCGAGGTGGCGGGACGGGTCATCGACGGTAACGGCGACCTGGTCCGCGACGCCCTGCTGGAGGCCTGGCAGGCCGACGCCAACGGTGACTATCAGACGGCGTTCGACCTCAAGGCGCCGTTCAACAGCTTCGGGCGTACCGCGACCACCGCCGAGGGCAACAGCGAGTGGCGCTTTGTCACCGTCAAGCCCGGCGCCATCGCTCGGCCCGACGGTCGCACCATGGCCCCGCACATCAACCTCACGATCTTCGCCCGGGGCGTGAACCTGCATCTGCAGACCCGGCTCTACTTCGATGACGAGCACAAAGCCAATGCCGGCTGCCCGGTGTTGGGTGCGATCGAGTCGCCGGCCCGGCGCCAGACGCTGATCGCCCGGCGTGAAGAGGGCGGGGAAGGCGGCCTGCCACGCTATCGTCTGGATATCGTGCTGCAGGGTGAGGGAGAGACGGTGTTCTTCGACTTCTGATCGCGTTCGCCTGACCACACGGACGTCGCGGCGTGAACCGCGACGTCCGTGTCGCTATTTGCCCGCGTTTGCACCGACGCTTCCATGGCCTATGCTAGCGGTCTTTCCCGCCCTGGCTTCGAGGCCCCCCATGGATATCCACCGCATCAACCCCACCCCCCGCTGGTCCGACATCACCGTGTTCAACGGCATGGCCCACTTCGTCGAAGTCGCCGAGGCGGACACCCGCGCCGATATCACCGGCCAGGTGGAGCAGATCTTCGAACAGGCCGAGGAGTCGCTGGCCAAGGTGGCCAGCGACAAGACACGGATCATCTCGGTGACCATCTACCTGACCGACTTTGCCCACTTCGATGCCCTGAACGTCGCCTGGGAGGCCTGGTTCGAGCCCGGCACCGCTCCCAGCCGCGCCTGCGTCAAGGCCGAGCTTGCCAACCCCGAACTGCTGGTCGAGATGGCCTTCGTGGCCGCGGCGGGGGAAGAGTTTCGCTAACACCGCAGCGCTATCAACGCGCCGCAGGCAGGGCCCTGGCCCTGCCGCCCCTCGATATGTTTCACGGGTACTTGCCCGTCCGACGATTCTCCACCAGCACCTCAAGGATGGCGTTGGCCGCCTGCATGGTCGCGCTGGGCGTCTCTCCCCGGCGCCGGCTGCAGACGATCGGTGAAGTTATGTGCTTCTCCGCCAGGTACAGGTAGCGAATGCCATCGCGGTTCTGTCGCTTGACCTGCTCCGGCACCAAGGTGATGCCGAAGTCCGACACCACCAGGCCCAGCGCCGTCTGCATCTCGTTGGCCTCCTGCACCACCGTGACCTTGAGCCCCCGGCGGCGAAACAGCCCCAGCACCAGGTCGGCAAGGCTCGGGCGCGGGCTCGCCGGATACAGCACCAGCGGGTAGCGGGCGAGCTCCTCCATGGTCGGGGTGGTGCCCACCAGCGGGTGGCCCTCCGGCACCGCCGCCATCATCGGTTCCTCGAACAGCACCTCCTGTTCCACGTCGGGATCGTCGATCCTCAGGCGTCCGAAGCCGATATCGATACGTCCTGCCTTGAGCGCCTGCACCTGCTCCACCGTGGTCAATTCGGCCAGGGTCAGCTCCACCTCGTCCTTTTGTCGCAACTCGCGCACCAGCAGCGGCAGCTGGCCGTAAAACAGCGAGGGCACAAAGCCGATACCGAACATTTCCTTGTGGCTTCGAGACATACGGCGTACCGCCGCCACCGTGGTATCGAGCTTCTCGAGCATCTGCAGGGCATGCTCATGGAAGAACTTGCCGGTGGGCGTCAGGGTCAGCCCTCGGGGACCACGAATGAATAGCTGGGCCCCCAATTCTTCCTCCAACTGATTGATCTGCCGGGTCAAAGGGGGCTGCGCCATATGCAGCCTGGCGGCCGCCCGGGTGATGTTCAGCTCTTCCGCTGCGGCACAGAAATAGCGCAGGTGTCGAAGCTCCATGATACCTCCAGGGTATTGCGATCTACCCAGACCATATTGGTTGTGCCCCTCAAAGACAATCACACTGCACTCAATCGCCGGATCAAGCGCCTTTCCGCCGTAGGTCTCTTCCGATGTCGATGGCAGTGGTGCTTCGCAGCGTAAGAGAAATCTTACCAAGGTATGGCTTGATCGCTTACGAGTCGCCGAGGCTTACAGCGCTTGCGGCTTTCCTCATCACCCAGATCGCCAGCCCGTGGATGACAACGAGCTGATGGTAATTGCCGGAGCCGCCATGACCGCCCTGATCGAAAGCGTCGAGACCCTGCTGGTCGACCTGCCCACCATCCGACCGCACAAGCTGTCGATGGCCACCATGGCCACCCAGACGCTGGTGATCGTACGCCTCAAGTGCGCAGACGGTATCGAAGGCATCGGCGAGGCCACCACCATCGGCGGCCTGGCCTATGGCCCGGAAAGTCCGGAGAGCATGAAGGTCAACATCGATACCTACCTGGCGCCGGCGCTGGTCGGCCTGGCGGCGGACAACGTCAACCTCGCCATGGCCCGGCTCGACAAGCTGGCCAAGGGCAACGTCATCGCCAAGTCGGCGCTCGAGACCGCGCTGCTGGATGCCCAGGGCAAGCGTCTCGGGGTGCCCCTGGCGACACTGCTGGGCGGCGCCCGCCACGATCACCTGCCGGTGCTGTGGACGCTGGCCAGTGGCGATACCGACAAGGATATCGAGGAGGCCAGAAAGCGGCTGGAGCAGCGTCGCCATCGTGACTTCAAGCTCAAGATCGGCGCCAACGAGGTGGATCACGACGTGCGCCACGTTGCCGCCATCAAGGCCGCACTGGGGGATCGCGCCAGCGTCAGGGTCGACGTCAACCAGGCCTGGGACGAGGCCACCGCGGTGCGCGCCATCGCCGCCCTCGAGGAGGCCGGGGTCGACCTGATCGAGCAACCCATTCCGGCCCACGAGCGGGCTGGGCTTGCACGACTGGCCAATCGCTTCGAGGTCACCATGCTGGCCGACGAAGGTGTCCAGGACCTGCGCTGCGGGCTGGCACTGATCGAGTCCGGCTTCAGCGGCGCCTTCGCCCTGAAGATCGCCAAGAGCGCCGGGCCGCGCGGCGCGCTGCGCCTGGCCCACCTGGCCGACGCCGGGGGCATTGGCCTCTACGGCGGCACCATGCTCGAGGGCACCATCGGTACCGCCGCTTCGCTGCACGCCTGGGCGACCCTGCCCGAGATGGCCTGGGGCACCGAGATGTTCGGCCCCTTGCTGTTGACCGATGACATCGTCACCACCCCCCTGCGCTACGACGACTTTGGCGTGGCGCTGCCGCAAGGCCCGGGACTCGGGCTCGAACTGGATCACGACAAGCTGCGCGAGTACGCACGCAGCTGAGCGACATCGCCATCAGACCGGCCGCGCGAGCCTCCAGGGCTGCATCGACGGCCCCCGATCGAGAGGAGAACGAAGATGCTGTTTCAGGTGGAAATGACCGTCAAGCTGCCGCCGGATATGGCGCCGGAGCGCGCCGCCGAGATCAAGGCCCGCGAGAAGGACTACGCCCAGGAGCTGCAGCGCTCCGGCAAGTGGCGCCATCTGTGGCGGGTGGCCGGCAGCTATTCCAACGTCAGCGTGTTCGACGTGGCCGACAACGCCGAGCTGCAGGAGCTGGTATCGAACCTGCCGCTGTTTCCCTACATGGAGATCCGCGTCAAGCCGCTGTGCCGCCACCCGTCCTCGATTCGCGATGACGACAGCTAGGGGCGGCCCCTGGCCAGCCAGACGTCGGGGCAGAACGCATTGCAGGCCCCGGCCAGTACCGCCAACAACGATAACGACAAGTACGCCACACCTGAGGACCGCCAGATGAACAGTCTCAATCCCACCACCAAGCCAGTTCGCATCTTCGACACCCCGGAAGTCCAGGACTTCCTCAATACCGTCGCCGGCTTCGACAAGACCGAAGGCAACGAGCGGGCCAAGGAAATCCTGCACCGTCTGCTGTCGGACCTGTACAAGCTGATCGACGACTTCGACGTCACCCCGGAGGAATTCTGGCAGGGCGTCAGCGTGCTCAACGCGCTCGGTGCCGAGACCCAGTACGGCCTGCTGGCTCCGGGCCTTGGCTTCGACCACTACCTCGACATGCGCATGGACGCCGAGGACGCCGCCCGCGGCCTTGCCGGGGGTACCCCGCGCACCATCGAGGGGCCTCTGTACGTCGCCGGTGCCCCGGAGTCCGAGGGTGAGGCGCGCCTGGACGACGGCTCGGACACCGACGCCGAGGTGATGTGGCTGACCGGTCAGGTACGCGATACCCAGGGCCAGCCGATCGCAGGGGCCAAGGTCGAGATCTGGCACGCCGACAGCAAGGGCAACTACAGCTTCTTCGACCCGTCCCAGGCCGACTTCCACCTGCGTCGTACCATCTACACCGACGCCGATGGCCGCTATCGCGCGCGCAGCATCATCCCCTCCGGCTACGGTTGCCCCCCGGACAGCCCGACCCAGCAGGTGCTGGACCTGCTCGGTCGTCATGGCCAGCGACCGGCGCATATCCACTTCTTTATCTCGGCGCCCGGGTACAAGCACCTGACCACACAGATCAACCTCGCCGGCGACCCCTACACCTACGACGACTTCGCCTTCGCCACCCGCGAGGAGCTGGTGGTGGACGCCAGGCGCATCGAGGACGCTAGCGAGGCCAGCGATCGTGGCCTCGAGGGGCCCTTCACCGAGGTGGTGTTCGACATCGAGCTTGCCGCCACCAGCGAGACCGAGCTGCAGCAGCGTCACAAGCGCCCCCGCGCCCTCGAGGACGGCTGAGCCGCCTGGACTCGCGACAACCCTGAATCGACCACCGAGTGTCACGGGACTCGCTGTGATGGACAGCCCTGTAGTGGGCAGTCCCGAGGCAAATAGCGCCGCGCCAAGCCAGACCAGGCCTGCCATGCGGGCAGGCCGCCCCAAGGGGCCGGCGGGACGAGCGACTCGAATGAGCTGTCTGTGTGAGCTGCCCGTGTGAGCGGACCGTGATAGAGAGGAGAACAACGATGAGCAACAAACTCGATCAGATCGAAGCCCGCGTGCGTGGTGCCGTCGAGGATGACCCCGAACAGGGCGTCTTTCGCTGCCACCGCAGCATGTTCACCGACCCCGAGTTCTTCGAGCTCGAGATGAAGCACATCTTCGAGGGCAACTGGCTGTTCATGGCCCACGAGAGCCAGATCGCCGAGCCCGGTGACTACTTCACCCTGAACATGGGGCGCCAGCCGGTGGTCATCACTCGCGACAAGGAGGGCGAGCTTCACGCCCTGATCAACGCCTGCGCCCACCGTGGTGCCACCATCTGCCGTCGCAAGCAGGGCAACAAGGGCACCTTCACCTGCCCGTTCCACGGCTGGACCTTCAAGAACGACGGGCGTCTGCTCAAGGCCAAGAACGAGAAGGCCGGCGCCTACCCGGATGCCTTCAAGCAGGACGGCTCCCACGACCTCAAGCGCCTGCCCAAATTCAGCAATTACAAGGGCTTCCTGTTCGGCAGCCTGAGCGACGACGTCATGCCCATCGAGGAGTACCTGGGCGAGACCATGAAGGTCATCGACAACATCGTCGACCAGGCCCCGGAAGGCCTCGAGATTCTGCGCGGCACCTCGTCCTACACCTACACCGGCAACTGGAAGCTGCAGGCCGAGAACGGCGCCGACGGCTACCACGTCAGCACCGTGCACTGGAACTACGCCTCCACCATGGACCGTCGCAACTACGACGAAGGCGGCACCAAGGCGGTGGACGCCGATGGCTGGTCCAAGTCCAAGGGCGGTTTCTACTCCTACGAGAACGGCCACATGATGCTGTGGACCCGGCTGCTCAATCCCGAGGTGCGTCCGGTCTACGAGCACAAGGAGCGCATCGAGAAGGAACTGGGCGAGGCTCGAGCCGACAACATCGTCAACCAGACCCGCAACCTGTGTCTGTACCCCAACGTCTATCTGATGGACCAGTTCTCGACCCAGATTCGGGTGCTGCGTCCGCTGGCGGTGGATCGTACCGAGGTCACCATCTACTGCTTCGCGCCCAAGGGTGAATCGGCGGAGAACCGTCGCGTGCGCATCCGCCAGTACGAGGACTTCTTCAACGTCAGCGGTATGGGCACGCCGGATGACCTGGAGGAATTCCGCGGCTGCCAGAACGGCTACAACGGCGCCCTGGCCGAGTGGAATGACCTGTCGCGTGGCGCCAAGCAATGGATCGATGGTCCCGACGAAGACGCCAGCGCCATCGACATGAAGCCGCTGAAGAGCGGTGCCTCGCCGGAGGACGAAGGCCTTTACGTGCTGCACCACCAGCACTGGGTCGAGGAAATGCTGCGCGCCATCGACAAGGAACGCAGCCAGTTCATCGCCACGGCCTCAGCCTGAATCCTGCGGAAAGGAGACGAATCATGAGCATCAGCTATCACGACATCCAGGCCTTTCTTTATCGCGAAGCACGCCTTCTGGACGAACGCGAGTGGGACGAGTGGCTGACCCTGTACCACAAGAAGGCCGAGTTCTGGATGCCCTGCTGGGACGACGACGACACCCTGACCAGCGACCCGAACAGCGAGATATCGCTGATCTACTACCCCAATCGGGAAGGGCTCGAGGATCGCGTCTATCGGATCAAGACCGAGCGCAGTGGCGCCAGCACGCCGGAGCCGCGCACCACCCACCAGATCACCAATATCGAGGTGATGAAGGGGGAGGGCGACAGCCTGGAGGTGCGCTTCAACTGGCACACCCTGAGCCACCGCTACAAGCAGACCGACAGCTACTTCGGGGTGTCTTTCTACACCCTGGACGTGTCCGGCGACAGCCCGCTTATCACGCGCAAGAAGGTGCAGCTCAATAACGATTATATCCACCAGGTCATCGACGTTTATCACATTTAAGTCGGTGAAGGAGAACGACCATGAGCTTCACCATCGCGCTCAACTTCGAAGACGGGGTGTCGCGCTTTATCGACTGCAACGAGGGCGAGACCGTCCTCGATGCGGCCTACCGCAACAAGGTCAATCTGCCGATGGACTGCTCCGACGGCGTCTGCGGCACCTGCAAGTGCCACTGCGACCAGGGCGAGTTCGAGCTGGGTGACGAGTACATCGATGAGGCGTTGTCCGACGAGGAGCTGCACGAGGGGCAGGTGCTGACCTGCCAGATGGTGCCGTCCTCGGACTGCGTGCTGTCGGTGCCGGTGGCCTCGACCGTATGCAAGACCGAGGTCGACAGCCGTGCCTCCACGGTGGTCCACGTCGAGCCCTTGTCCGAGGACTCCATCGAGCTTGCCATCGATATCGAAGGCGAGCCGCTGAACTTCCTGCCGGGGCAGTACGTGCACCTGGAGGTACCGGGCTGTGGTGAACACAGAAGCTACTCGTTCAGCTCGCTGCCGGGGGAGTCCCGCGCCAGTTTTCTGATCCGCAATGTGCCGGACGGACTGATGAGCGGCTATCTGGCGGACAAGGCCAAGGCCGGTGACGCCATGGCGGTGACCGGTCCCATGGGCAGCTTCTACCTGCGCGCCATCCAGCGCCCGATCCTGATGCTGGCCGGTGGCACCGGGCTTGCTCCCTTCCTGTCGATGCTCAAGCAGCTTGCTGCGCTCGAGACCCAGGGCGAGGGCGCAGGCCAGCCGATCCACATGATCTATGGCGTGACCAAGGACGATCATCTGGTCAAGTGCGAAGAACTCGACGCGGCGGTCGAGGCGCTGCCCGACTTCGATTACGTGACGGTGGTCGCCGACGAGGACAGCAGCCACGAACGCAAGGGCTACGTCACCCATCACATGGACCCGCAGAAGCTGCATGACGGCGACGTCGACGTCTACCTGTGCGGTCCCCCGCCGATGGTGGACGCGGTGCTCAAGCACTTCGACCAGCAGGGCATCAAGCCGGCGAGCTTTCACTACGAAAAGTTCACGCCCAACTGACGCGTCCTGCCCGGAACCAGATTCGGCGAGGGAGACCTTTCGCCCTTGCCGACAAGAGACAGCCGTCAGCCGACAACAGACAGCCGCAGGCCGGGGCTCCCTGTCCAGCGAGAGCCCCGCAATCTCATAACGATAATCACAACCTGACGAGACATGATCATGGCCAAGCTCACTATCGATGAAAACCTCAATACCGATAACACGCCCAGCACCGATAACACGCCCACCACCGATAACACGTACAGCCGCCGCCAGGCTTCCCTGTCATCCCGGCGCCACAGCCCGCTTGCACGTTCGCTGCAGGCCGCGACCCTGGCGCTGGCCGGCGCCGCCCTGTCCACCCAGGCCCTGGCCGAGCACGACGTCAAGCTCGGGCTGATGCTGCCGTACTCCGGCACCTACGCCGCACTGGGCGAGTCCATCACCAATGGGCTGAAGCTCGCCATCGAGCAGGAGGGCGGCAGCCTCGGTGGTCATGGCGTCGAGTACGTGACCCTGGACTCCGAGGCCAACCCCTCCAAGGCGCCCCAGAACATGAGCCGCCTGGTCAAGGGTGATGGCGTCGACGTGGTCATCGGTCCGGTCCACTCCGGCGTCGCCATGGGCATGCTGCGGGTGGCCAAGCAGACCGGCGCCATCACCATCATTCCCAACGCCGGACTCGAGGCGGCCACCAACCAGCTGTGCATGCCCAACGTCTTTCGCACCTCGTTCAGCATGTGGCAGAACAGCTATCCCATGGGGCAGGTGGCCTATGATCAGGGCCATCGCAAGATCGTCACCATCACCTGGGACTACGCCGGCGGCAAGGAAGACCTGGCCGGCTTCGAGCAGGCCTTCACCGATGCCGGTGGCGAGATCGTCGAGCAGATCTTGGTGCCGTTTCCGAGCACCGAGTTCCAGACCTACCTGGCGCAGATCGCCAGCATCGCCCCTGACGCCGTCTACACTTTCTTCGCCGGTGGCGGCGGGGTCGGCTTCGTGCGGGACTACGCCGCCGCCGGACTCAACGACAGCATCCCGCTTTACGGCTCGGGCTTCCTGACCGACGGTAATCTGGGGGCACTGGGTGAGGCCGCCAACGGCGTGCAGACCACCATGCACTACGCCGAAACCCTGGATACCCCCCAGAACCAGGCCTTCGTCGCGGCCTACCAGGAGGCCTACGGCGAGGCCCCGGACACCTACGCGGTGCAGGGCTACGACGCCGGCAAGCTGCTGGCCCAGGCCTACGCCTCGATTGACGGCGAGCCCGACCGCGAGGCGCTGATCGCGGCGCTGGAAGCGGTCGAGCTCGACAGCCCGCGCGGCCCGGTGAGCTTCTCGGCCTCCCACCACCCGATCCAGAACGTCTACCTGCGCGAGGTCAGGGACGGCGAGCACCACGTCACCTCGATCGCCAGCGAGCAGCTGGAAGTTCCCGACAGCGCCTGCCCGATGAAGAGCTGAGGCGACCTTCGTTCACCGCGTCAATGACCTCGCCGAGGCGCCCGCGAATACCGGGCGCTCTCGGGCGGGCCAACGCCAAAGGAGTTCTTCATGGACCTTGCCTTCTTCGGGGTGCAGCTGCTCAACGGCTTTCAGTACGGCCTGCTGCTGTTCCTTATCGCCAGCGGCCTGACGCTGATCTTCGGCATCATGGGCATTATCAACCTGGCCCACGGCGCCATGTACATGATCGGCGCCTACCTGGCCTTCGACCTGACCCAGCGCCTCGGCAACTTCTGGCTGGCGATCCTGATCGCGGTGCCCATCGCGGTACTGCTGGGGCTGGTCATCGAGCGGCTGTTTCTCGACACCCTGTACAAGCGTGACCACCTCTACCAGGTACTTTTGACCTTCGGCCTGATCCTGGTGCTCAACGAGGCCCAGCGCATCATCTGGGGCGGCGACGTCCACTCGGTGGCGCTGCCGGAGCCCTTTACCGGCGCCATCGCCCTGACCGACAACCTGCAGTACCCGGTCTATCGGCTGTTCGTGGCGGCGGTATGCCTGGTGCTGGCGGGGGCCATCTACTGGATCATCCGCCACACCCGGCTCGGTATTGTGATCCGCGCCGGCGCCGTCAATCGCGAGATGGTCGAAGGGCTCGGCATCAATATCCGCACCCTGTTCACCCTGATCTTCAGCGTCGGCGTGGCACTGGCGGCCTTCGCCGGGATGATGGCGGCGCCGCTGTCGTCGATCACGCCGGGCATGGGGGACTCGATCTTGATCACCTGCTTTGTGGTGGTGGTCATCGGCGGCATCGGCTCGATCAAGGGAGCCTTCTTCGGCGCGCTGTTGATCGGCATGGCCGAGACCTTCGGTCCGGTGCTGATCCCGAGTCTCGCCAGCATGCTGATCTACCTGATCATGGCGCTGGTGCTGTTGATCAAGCCGCGCGGCCTGTTCGCCTGAGACCCGACGACAATCACCCTCCGCTCGGGCATCCCTTGCCGCCTGATCGGACCCCTTTGCAGACGGGATACTCGTCTGGAGGAGAAACACCATGTTGCATCGATATCCCAAGCGCGTGACGGTACTGCTGCTGGCGGGCCTGGCGCTGCTGATCGCCTATCCGGCCTGGGGGCCGGCGGTATTCGGGGAGTCCAGCGCCTTCTTCATGGAGAAGCTGACCCTGATGCTGATCTTCGCCCTGTTCGCCGTCAGTCTCGACCTGCTGGTCGGTATCCTTGGCCTGGTCAGCCTGGGCCATGCGCTGTTCTTCGGCCTGGGGGCCTACACCCTGGCGATGGCCAGCCCCGACTTCAGCGCCGCCTCGCTGTGGTGGATGCTGCCGCTGGTGATGCTGGTCTCCGGCCTGGTCGCCGCCATCGTCGGCCTGCTGGTGCTGCGCACCAAGGGCATCTTCTTCATCATGACCACCCTGGCCTTCGGCCAGATGCTGTTCTACACCGTCAGCACCTCCAGCATGACCGGCGGTACCGACGGCGTCTTCATCATGTTCCGCCCGAGCCTTGCCATGGGCGAGACACCGCTGATCGACCTCGACAACCCGCTGACGTTCTTCTACTTCTGCCTGGCGCTCCTGGTAGCGGTCTACCTTATCCTGCGCGCCCTGACCCGTTCCCACTTCGGCCAGGTGCTCGACGGCATCCACGACAACGAGCACCGCATGCAGGCGCTGGGCTACGCCACCACCGGCTACAAGCTGATCGCCTTCGTGGTGTCGGCGATGATCGCCGGCGTCGCCGGCATGCTGGCGGCCATGCAGTACGGCTTCGCCAACCCGGCCCAGCTTGGCTGGCACCACTCCGGCGAGGTGCTGATGATGGTCATCCTCGGCGGCATGGGCACCATCTTCGGGCCGATCCTCGGCGCCTTCGCCTACGAACTGCTGCTGTACTTCTACGAGCACCTGACCAACCACTGGCCGATCCTGATGGGCCTGACCATCATTGTCGCGGTGCTGGTGCTGCCCAAGGGCATCGCTGGGCTACTGCTCGACCCGCCGGGGCGCCAGGCCTCGCTGCTGGGGCGGCTTGGCGGTGGCAAGGACAACTTGGCGAAGGGCAGACAGACTTCCGCCTCCGACAGCGACGGTAAAAGCGTCGGCAAAAGCGCCGGGGAGGTGTCCTCATGAGCAGCATGCTCAAGACCCGCGGGCTGACCCGCAGCTTCGGTGGCCTGCTGGCGGTCAATGACGTCGACTTCGAGGTCGAGCAGGGCGAGATCCACGCCATCCTCGGCCCCAACGGTGCCGGCAAGAGCACCCTGATCAATCTGCTGTCCGGCGAGATCCCGCCGACCCGCGGCGAGATCGAGTATCGAGGTAGCGCGATCCAGGGCAAGAAGGCCCACCAGGTCGCCCGACTCGGTATCGGTCGCAGCCACCAGAAGACCAACATCTTTCCGCGCCTGAGCTGTCTGCAGAACTGCCAGCTGGCCGCGCGTATCCACCACGGTGGCGTTATCGGCAGCTGGCGCTCGCGCCGGCGGGCCCGCGAAGTCGATGAGCGGGCGCTGGCCGCGCTGGACACCTGTGGTCTGGTGACCCGGGCCCATACGGTGTCCTCCGGCATGAGCTACGGCGAGCAGCGCCAGCTGCAGATCGCCATGGTGCTGGCGACCCAGCCTCAGTTGATGCTGCTGGACGAGCCGATGGCCGGCATGGGCCGGGAGGAGACCGACCAGGTCGCCGACCTGCTCAAGCGGTTGTCTCGCGACTACACCATCGTGCTGATCGAACACGACATGGACTCGGTATTCCGCCTGGCCGATCGCATCACCGTGATGGTCGACGGTTGCGTGCTGGAAAGCGGCGATACCGAGAGCATTCGTGCAAGTGAAACGGTGCGTGACGTCTATCTGGGACGTCACGACAGCAGCGAGGACAGTCGCCCGAACAGCGATAGCGTCGATATCGGCAACGGCTCCAGCAATAGCGAGGTGACGTCATGAATGTGGCGATCAAGGAGGCAGGAACGCAACGGGTGGACGCTGCCGAGGATGTCGAGTCGCCGTTGATCGAGGCCAACGGCCTGCACACCTTCTACGGCGAAAGCCATGTGCTGCACGGGGTGGACCTGACCCTCCAGGCCGGCGAGACGCTGAGCCTGCTTGGGCGCAACGGGATGGGCAAGACCACCACCTTGAAGTCGATCCTCGGCTTCGTGCCGCCGCGCCACGGCGAGGTGCGGGTCATGGGGGTGGACACCCGCAAGCGCCGTCCCTGGCAGATCATTCGTCAGGGTATCGGTTATGTGCCGGAAGGGCGGGGCATCTTTCCCGGTATCAGCGTGCGCGAGCATCTGGTGATGGCCGCACGCCCGGGGACTGACGGTCGCACCGATTGGGACATCGAGCGGGTGCTGGACACCTTTCCCCGGCTCAAGGAGCGCATCGGCCACGATGGTTCGCTGCTGTCCGGCGGCGAGCAGCAGATGCTGTCGATCGGTCGCGCGCTGATGCTCAACCCGCGGCTGTTGATTCTTGACGAGGCTACCGAAGGGCTGGCGCCGCTGATCCGCGACGAGATCTGGTCGATCCTGCGCACCATCAAGGCTTCGGGCATCGCCAGCATCATCGTCGACAAGAACATCGACAACCTGCTCGAGGTGGGCGACCGCCACCTGTTGATCGTCAAGGGCAAGGTGGTGTTCGACGGTGACAGCCAGGCGCTGAGGGCCGATCCCTCGATCCTCGATACCCACCTCGGTGTGGGCTGAGGCCACGCCGTGGCCACTTCACCCACCGCATCCGACAGCAGAAGGACAGCAACATGAAGCGATTCGAAGGACAGGTGATGCTGATCACCGGCGCCGCCCAGGGGATCGGTCGGCGTCTGGCCGAGCGGGCCGGTGACGAGGGCGCTGCCCTGGTGCTGGTCGATCGTGCCGAACATGTCCACCAGGTGGCCCGCGAGCTTGACGAGCAGGGAGTCGAGGTCCTGGCCCTGAACGCCGATCTGGAAACCTGGGAGGGCGCCGAGAGCGCCATCAAGAGCGCCATCGAGCGCTTCGGGCGACTGGACGTACTGGTCAACAACGTCGGCGGGACCATCTGGGCCAAGCCCTACACCCACTACTCACCGGAGCAGGTCGAGGCCGAGGTGCGTCGCTCGCTGTTTCCGACGCTGTGGTGCTGTCGCGCGGCGCTGCCTCACCTGATCGATAGCGGCGGCAATATCGTCAACGTCTCCTCGGTGGCCACCCGCGGGGTCAATCGGGTGCCCTACGCTTCGGCCAAGGGCGGGGTGAACGCCATGACCGTGGCGCTGGCCATCGAGATGGCCGAGCACGGCGTGCGGGTCAACGCCACCGCTCCTGGCGGCACCGAGGCGCCGCCCCGGCTGACGCCGCGCAACGCCGAGCCCCAGAGTGAACAGGACAAGCTGTGGTACCAGCAGTTGATCGACCAGACCCTGGCGTCGAGCCTGATGCACCGCTACGGCACCCTGGACGAGCAGGTCGGGCCGATCCTGTTTCTGGCCTCCCGCGACGCCAGCTATATCACCGGCACGGTGGTGCCGGTGGCCGGCGGCGACCTGGGCTAGCCGGTTGATGCCGCGTGACGTGGACCCACCTTGCATCCCGCTGTACATGCGGGGGCACCGGGACGGCGTGGTGAATCTTGTATCCTCCTTGGCCTGGCCGCGTGCCGGGCCTTTTTTGTCTTCCGTCGATGTCGCCGGGGGTCCCTCCAGGTGACATTCCTGGCCGGACATCGACGCCATCATCAAGGAGCCAGCCCATGCGCCGAACCGACTCCGATACCGTAACCGCACCTCAAGGAGCGGCTGCGGGGTCGTCCCTTTTTCGTGACCTGTCGCTGTCGGCGGTGACGGCAGGCTTTGTCGCGGTGCTGATTTCCTACTCGGGGCCGCTGGCGATCTTCTTCCAGGCCGGGGCGGCGGCGGATATCTCGCCCGAGATGATGACCTCCTGGGTGTGGGCCATTTCGTTGGGGGCGGCGGTGTCGGGCATCGTCCTGAGCCTGTGGCTCAGAGTGCCGGTGGTGACGGCCTGGTCGGCGCCGGGTACGGCGCTGCTGATCACCCTGTTCCCGGAGCTGTCGCTGGGCGAGGCGGTAGGCGCCTACCTGACGGCGGCGGTGCTGATGCTGATCATCGGTGTCACCGGCAGCTTCGACCGGTTGATGGCGCTGATTCCGTCGGGCGTGGCCGCCGGCATGATGGCGGGCATCCTGTTCCAGTTCGGCCTCGGTGCCTTTGCGGCCATCGAGACCTCGCCCTGGCTCGCCGTCGGCATGCTGCTGGCCTATCTGGTGCTCAAGCGGCTGGCGCCGCGCTATTGCCTGATCCTGTTGCTGATCACCGGTGTGGTGCTCGCCGTGGTGCTGGAAGGCGCGAGTCTCGCGGGCGTCGGTGTGCACCTGGCGATTCCCCGCTTCATCGCTCCCGAGTGGACCATCACCAGCACCCTGAGCCTGGCGTTGCCGCTGGTGGTGGTGAGCCTGACCGGCCAGTTCCTGCCGGGAATGGCGATCCTGCACGCAGCGGGCTATCGCACCAGGGCTCGGCCGATCCTGACGGTGGCCAGCCTGACCTCCTTCGCCACCGCCTGCTTTGGCGGCATCACCACGGTGATCGCGGCCATCACCGCTGCGCTGTGCACCGGCAAGGATGCCCACCAGGACCCGGGCCGTCGCTACGTCGCCGGGGTCGCCAACGGCGTCTTCTACCTGGTCGGCGGGCTGTTCGCCGGTACTATCGTGGCGCTCTTCACTTCCTTGCCCGGCGCCTTTGTGGCGGTACTGGCGGGGCTTGCCTTGATCGGTGCGATCACCAGCAACCTGGCCGCCATGATCGCCGCCGAGGACCACCGCGAGGCCTCGGTGATCGCCTTTATGGTGACGGCCTCGGGCATGAGCCTGTTCGGTCTGGGCGCGGCCTTCTGGGGGGTGGGGATCGGCATGCTGGCGGTCAGATTGCTGCACGCTGGACGCGCCGCGGCCTGACGCTGGCGGTGTCGCATGGCCCCAGGCCGAATGGCGCTCGTGCGTCGCGAATTCATCGATGTCAGCATCCTCGGTGAGCCTGACCTGCGGCCGTCTGGTATCGCTGGATTAGTGTGCTGAAACGATCGCGGCGTCAGGGTGGGAGCGCGGGGTGACAAAGTTGCCGGCTATCATCGGCGGAGCCCCATTTGGGCAAAGATGTCCGCTGTACTCGCTCGGATCGCCAGGAAACCGCCGTGACCCAGTATTCAAGAAGTGCTCTCGCCTGCCATGCGCTGGCGACCCTGATTCTGATCGCCTTTGGTCTGGTCTATCTCGGCCGCAGCGAATTCATGCCCTACCATGCCGCCGCCATGGGGCTCGACTGGGAGTCGGTCGCTCCAGGCACCCGGCAGGTCCTGCTGGCGCTGATGCACGCCCTGGGGGGCGCCTGTCTCAGCGTGGCGATGCTGGTCGGCGTTTTGCTGTGGGGGCCGTTTCGGAGGGGGGCCGACTGGGCGACCTGGACGGTGCCGCTGGCCGGCTTTGTGCTGTGTGTGACCTCGCTCTACGCTCAGATCGGGGTCGCCCTCAGGACGCCGGCGTCGCCTCCCATGCTGCCGGTCATCGCCGCCGGTGTCTTGCTGGCGCTGGGGCTGTGGCGGTCACGGCGCTGGCGCCAACGCGACGTCCCGTTGCACACCCGGTCGGACTCACGCTAGCGCACCGTACTGACGGTAACCGCAGGGTCAGTCTCCCTCCCACTTCTCCAGCAGCCGGTCATGATAGCGCCCCAGCTCAAGAAGCCGACTGGCACCCCGCCCGCTTTCGCCAAGCCGTGCGCGCAGAAGACGCAGGCGTTTCTCGCAAGCGCTTCGCTCGGCGGCTTCCTGTGTCTGCGCCAGCAGGTCTTCCACCTCACGAATCTCGCGCTGAAGCTGAAGCTCCGGGGGCAGATAGCCTGAATTCTTCAGCAGTCGGTAGCCTGCCCGCAGCGCCTCGGGAATCATGCTGTCGTCGTCGAGTTCGATGGGCTTGCCGTGATCCGGCAGGTCGTCGAAGGCGCCTTCCTGCTGCGCCTTCTGGATACGTGCCTCGGCCAGTTGATCGAGCAGGGACATGGGAGCACCTCGTGGCGTAAAGCGGTCCTGTTGACCCGACTTTAGGCCATCGGAGCGCTCCCATCACCCGCCAGCGGGAACCATCAAGAGAAGCAAGGCTCGAGGGCTACAGCTCTGGATGTCGACGATGCCAGTCGGTGACCTGCTGGAAGGCCCAGCCAGCGCGCACCAGCATCGCTTCGTCGAACATCGGTGCGATGAACTGGAAGGCGATGGGCCCGCCCTGCTGGCTGAAGCCCGCCGGCAGGGTAATGGTCGGGTGCCCGCTCAGGTCGAAAGGACAGGTATAGCGCAGCATGCCGGAAAACAGCGCTTCATCCTCGCCGAACTTCTCCATGAAGGCCATCGACGGGGCGGCGTAGGCGGTGACCGGGGCGATTAGCAGGTCGACACTGGCCAAGAGGCGATCGACCCGGCCCTTGAACTCGGCCCGGCGCAGCAGTCGTTGCTGGTGGTCCATGGCGCTCTGGGCGCGGCCCAGGTCGATCAGACCAGCAAGACCAGGGCCGTACGCTTCGCGCTGGCTGGGGAAGGTCTCGGCATGGGCGACGGCGGTCTCCACGCCGCACAGTGGCGCCCAGTCGAATACCGCCTGCTGGGTGTCGGGGAAGTCGATTTCCTCGATCACGGCACCGAGCTGTCCCAGCGTGGACACGACTTGTTCGAGGACGCCGCGGGTTTCGGTATCCACCGCTTCGATGGCCCAGCGAGGGTCGAGCCCGATACGCACACCCTTCAGGCCTCGCGTCATGCCGGCCAGGTAATCCGGCACGGCGAGGGGAACGGCGGTGGGGTCACGTTCGTCGGCACCGGCAATAACGCCAAGCAGCGCCCCTGCATCGGCGGCGCTGCGGGCGATCGGCCCGATGTGGTCCATCGAGGCCGCCAGCTCGAAGGCGCCGTGTCGACTGACTCGGCCCCAGCTCGGCTTGAGGCCGGTGACGCCGTTGGCGGCCGAGGGGAAGCGAATCGAGCCACCGGTGTCGGTGCCCAGCGAGCCAAAGCACAGCCCGGCGGCGGTGGCCACGCCGGAACCGCTGGACGAAGCGCCTGACCACAGGGCCTCGCCCCAGGGGTTGGTGGGCGGCGTGATGTCGGGATGGTGATCGGCGAAGGCGCCTTCGGTCTGCTGCAGCTTGCCTAGCAGCACGGCCCCGGCCTGGTCGAGGCGTGTGACCACGCTGGCCGTTTCCCGGGGCACGTGGTCACGGTGCAGGGGCATGCCGTGGGTCGTCCGGGTCCCCGCTGTCCACAGCAGATCCTTGACGGCCACTGGAACACCCTGAAGCGGCCCCTTGTGGATGCCAGCGGCCAGATCGCGGTCCGCCTGGGCGGCCTGTTCAAGTGCACTGTCGGCCATGACGGTGACAAAGCTGTTCAGGGTGGTATCGACGCTGTCGATTCGCTCGAGCATGGTTCGAGTGACCTCGACGGCGCTCAGTTCCCTGGACTGGATTCGACGGCCGACCTCGATAAGGCCGTCAAAGTGCAGCGGATGGTCTGTCATTGTTGTCATCCTGATGGTGAGAGAAGACGCTCACCTTCAGGGTAGGCAGGGCGTGGGACTCAGGTTTGCCTGAACGGGCCAAGCGGTGGCCCGAGAGGGCCAGAGCGAGCTGGTGGGGTCACATCGTCTCGGGTGCGTGGCGACCTGCTTGCAGCAAGGTAGAGGGCGGATGACCGTAGGCCTGACGGAAGCTACGGCTGAAATGGGAGACACTGGTGAAGCCATGCTCCAGGGCGACCTCGGTGACGCTGCGGATACCACCTGCCCGCAGGGTGGCGCGACTCTGCTCCAGGCGAATCGCCCACAGTGCTGCCATGGGGGTGTGACCGTGCTGAGCGAACAGCCGGGTGAGGGTGCGCCGAGAGACATGGTTGTCCCGGGCGATGCGATCGAGGCTCAGGGACGGGTCCTGGTGCTGTTGTCGAAGGTAGTGGCAAAGGCGTCGGTAGAGCGCGTCATTGCGACTGTCGCCAGCGCCGCCCAGCCCCTCGAGCACCAGAGCCGCCAGATCGACCATCGCCTCGCCGAGCCCGATCGACGACGCTTCGGCGTCTAGCCGGGCGCCGTCTCGGATCAACGCCTTCAAAGAGGTGGCGCCGGGCAAGGTCGCCGGGATAGGTCGCGCGGTCAGCGGCTCGGTGGAGGTCAGGCGACGCATCAAGGGCGCCCGAGGAAGGCGCACCAGATGAAGCGCGCTGGCGCTCAGGCACCATTCGAACGGGCGGCAGGCATCGTACAGCACCAGGTCGCCGGGCCCGATGGCGATACGCCGCTGATCCTGGTCGAGTCTGGCCGTGGCGTTCTCGAGAAAGCCGAGCCACAGGTCATCGTCGCTGTCGCGGGACAGGTGGTGTGACTGCCGGCGCCAGCGGTGGGAAGAGGCGGCCATGGTACTGATGGCGACGTCGCCGTATTGCCTGACGTTGAGACTGCCATGGAAGGGCCGTTCGTCGAGGCATTGGCTGTCGGCTGGAATGCAGTGGCTGCAGACGACGTCGTGCCAGAAGGCGAAGCGCTCTCGGGAGTCGATCTGTCGGGTGGTAAAGGCGGCCGTCATGCGGGTGTCCTTCCGGGCGGGGCGGCCACAGGGTCTCAAAATGGACATTGATGCCGCCATCGTCCCGACACTATAGCGCAGGCAGGGCCGGTGAACGCTCTGCGATAGCGGGTGCGGCGAACCTCTGTCGAGGCGAGGGCGTCCATCAGGCAGGCTCGATGTCTGTGGAACCTGCTCGCATTTCACTCTTCATCGCTGAACTCGGCAAAGAGTTCATGAACGAGGCTTCTCAGCCACTGGTTGGCGGGATCCTGATGAAATCGGCGGTGCCAGAACAGGTTGATCGGCAAGGGCGGAAAGTCCAGCGGGTGGGCGCGGGTCACCAGGCCAAAGCGCTCGGCGGTGGCCTCGGCCAGCTTGTCAGTCACCGTCACCACCAGATCGGTGCTGGCGATCACGAAGGGTACCGTGACGAAGTGGGGCATACGCAGGCACACCGGGCTCGGTACACCGGCCTCGGCCAGCACGTTGGCGATCGACTCGTGGCCTGTCCCCTGGGCATCGATCAGGACGTGGCGGGCGCGCACGAAGGCCTCGCGGGTCAGCTCACCTTCGGTCAAGGGATGGCCCTGGCGCATCAGGCAGACGTAGCGCTGGGTGAACAATCGACGCTGGTAGAAGCCAGCACCCAGCTGGGGAATCAATCCGACGGCAAGATCGATTTCGCCGTCCTCCATGCGTCGCTTCAAGTTGTGGCCTCGCACTGTCTCGAGGCTGACGCCGGGCGCCGCCTTCTCCAGTGCTTCGAGCAGGCGTGGCAGAAAAACGATCTCGCCGATGTCGGTCATCGACACGGTGAAGCGCCGGTCGCTGGCGGCGGGATGAAAGTCGCGCGCCAGATTGAGCCCGCGCTCCAGCTGTGACAGGGCGTCCTCGACCAGGGGGTGCAGGCGATTGGCGTAGGGGGTCGGTGCCAGCCCGCTCGAGGTTCGCTCGAACAGTTCGTCGTCCAGCAAGGTACGCAGGCGTTTCAGCGCGTGGCTGACGGCAGGTTGGGTGATGCCCAGTCTCTCGGCCACCCGGTTGAGGTTGCGCTTGCGGTGGATCAGGTCGAAGACCACCAGCAGGTTGGTATCGATATCGCTCAGACGGAGCATGGATGGGACTCCCAGGGGGCGACATTGGCCAGAATAGCTCGGCGAGTTTGCCTCAGTATGCCGTGAGAACGTGGCGATCCACGGTTAGACCTAAGTCCACCCCCGCAGGCTGAAATCCGGCGCAACCAGCTGACGTGGCGCCATATTCATACGGTTGATGGGAGACATGATCGTGGCTTTGTGGAGCCAAGGGGGGCGTCTTTCTAAGGTGGGGTCTCTAGATGGCTCGCCCCATGTCGAGACGACCTTCAGAGGAGCTTCACCATGACCCAGCCTGATCAAGCCTCCCAGCAAACAAACGCCTTCTCGCACGCTCGTCTGAGGGTGGCGGTCGTCGGCGGTGGCATCGGTGGCGTGGCCCTGGCCATTGGCCTTGGTCGCGCCGCGGACCTGGACGTTCGCCTGTATGAAGCGGCCAACGCCTTCTCCGAGATCGGCGCCGGCGTCTCCTTCGGACCCAACGCGGTGCGTGCCATCGAGCGCCTCGAGCTCAAGGCGCCGTATTCCGATATTGCCGATGGCTCCCCTGCGCCCTTCGAGGATGTCTGGTTCGAGTGGCGGCGCTGGCATGACGACAACTACCTGACGGCCTCCCTGGCCCCCGGTTGCGGGCAGTCATCGGTGCACCGTGCCGACTTTCTCGATGCCATCGTGGCCCATCTGCCGGAAGGTATCGCCCAGTTTGGCAAGCGCCTGGCGTCCGTCGATCAGGACGATCACGGGTGCCGACTTGAGTTCACCGACGGCAGCCACGCCGAGGCCGATATCGTGATCGGCTTCGATGGCATCAAGTCGGTGGTGCGCGAGCACGTGTTGCCTCCGCAGGAGTACGGCTATCTGGGGCCTCGCTACAGCGGCACCGAGGCCTATCGCGGGATGATCGAGACCAGCGCCCTGGCCCAGGCCTTCGAGGCGGCCGGCGTCGAGCCGCGCCTGGCGCGGGTGCCGCAGATGTACCTGGGCCCGGATCGCCACCTGCTGACCTTTCCGGTCAAGGGGGCCGAACTCGTCAATGTGGTGGCCTTCGTCACCGATCGCCGCGCCACGCGCTTCACGCCGGCGGGGGACGCGCCTTGGGTGGTCGAGACCAGCCAGCAACAGATGCTCGATGACTTCCCCGGCTGGGGACCGGCGACCCGGACGATTCTCGGGCTGATCGAGGCGCCTACCCGCTGGGCGCTGCACGATATCGCGCCGCTGCCGCACTACCGGCGCGATCGGGTCCTGCTGGTGGGAGACAGCGCCCACGCCATGCTGCCCCACCAGGGGGCGGGTGCCGGACAGGCGCTGGAAGACGCCTATGTGCTGTCTGAGCTGCTTGCCGACCCGCGCTGTGATCGTTCCAGTGTCGAGGACGTCTTGGCGGCCTTCGAGACGGTGCGACGGCCTCGTGCCAGCCGAGTGCAGACCACTTCCTTCGAGGCTGGAGAGCTCTACGAGTACGCTGCGCCGGGAATCGGTGATGACGAGGCGCGTATTGCCAGAGAGCTGGAGCAGCGCTTCGACTGGCTGTGGCAGCACGACCCCGAGGACGACGTGATCGCCTCACACCGGCAGTTGGGCTGGGCAGAGGCGAAAGCCGAACGCTGAGCGCTGAGCGTCCTTGCGGCCGTGGGCCCAACCTTCGGATCGCAACGCCTTCACAACGACAACAATACAGGAGGTCTCCATGACCACCACCGCTGACGAGTTTCTGGCCGAGCGACGCTTCGGTCGCTTTCAACGCCACCTGCTGATCTGGTGCTCCCTGATCATCGTGTTCGATGGCTACGACCTGATCATCTATGGTGTGGTGCTGCCATTGGTGATGGAGCAATGGCAGCTGACCAGCATCCAGGCGGGCCTTCTGGGAAGCTCTGCACTGCTTGGCATGATGGTCGGCGCGATCACCTTCGGCACCCTGGCCGATCGCCTGGGCCGCAGGGTGATCATCCTGTCGTGCCTGGCGCTGTTCAGCGTGGTCACGGTGATCAATGGCCTGGCCACCACCCCGACCCAGTTCGCGGTGTGTCGCTTTATCGCCGGATTGGGGCTTGGCGGGGTGATGCCCAACGTGGTCGCGCTGGTCACCGAGTATTCACCGAGGCGGCTGCGTACCACGCTGGTGGCGATCATGTTCAGCGGCTACTCCATCGGCGGCATGCTGTCAGCGGGCCTCGGCATCCTGATCGTGCCTCGCCTGGGCTGGGAGGTGATGTTCTTCCTGGCGGGGGTGCCGCTGCTGTGCCTGCCGTTCATGTGGCGCCACCTGCCGGAGTCCCTCGACTATCTGGTGCGCAAGGGACGCCATGAGGAGGCCGAGCGTATCGCTCAGCAGCTGACACGGCAGGAGGGCCTCGATTCCATCCCGCGCCTCGCGGCCAGCGAGGAGGCCGACGCCAAGGCGCCGGTCGCCGCGCTGATGCAGCCCCAGCGCCGCGTCAGCACGCTGATGTTCTGGTTGGCCTCCTTCATGTGCCTGCTGATGATCTACGCCCTCGGTTCCTGGCTGCCGACACTGATGACCATGGCCGGCTATCCCATCGGCAAGAGCCTCGGCTTTCTGCTGGTGATGAACCTTGGCGCCATTGCCGGCGCCATCGGTGGAGGACTGGCGTCCGACCGGCTGTCGCCACGGCTGGTGCTGATCGTGTTCTTCGTTGCCGGCTCCTGCGCCCTGGCGCTGCTTGGGCTGAAGAGCTCGACGCTGGTGCTCTATGCCCTGGTTGCCGTTGCCGGCGCGGCGACCATCGGCGCCCAGATCCTGATCAACGCCTACGTCGCTCAGTACTACCCACCGGCCATTCGCTCCACCGCGGTGGGATCGGCGCTGGCGGTGGGCCGCGTCGGAGCCCTGGCGGGGCCGTTGGTCACCGGCATGCTGCTGTCGCTGTCGTTGCCCCACGCGGTCAATTTCGCCGCCTTTGCGGTGCCGGGACTGATCGCACTGGTGGCGGTGTCGCTGATCGGACGCCCGTCCACGGCAACGACCGCCTCGCCGCACACCGGCTAGACGACGGGGCCGCACCGTGCAGCTGGACCGGCAGTGAGATCCGCTGGTCCAGCACGCGGATGACGCCCTGAATTCAAACAACAAGTGAAACCCCCGCGAGATCGCTCTCGCGGGGGCTTTGGTAATGGGTCGCTTGCGCTTGACGGTCGATCAAGACCGTCAGGCGGACCCCTTTCGATCAAGCCCTGCCAAGGGCTCTGGCGCTAGCTTGGGCTCAGGCGTCGGCCTTCTCCTTTTTCACCTTGCGGCCAGCCGCCTTGCCGGCGGGTATGCTCGCTTCGTCCCTGGCGTTCTGTCGGACCTTTTCCGGGGCCTTGTCAGGGGCATTGGCAGGCGTCCGGGCAGGTGCTCGCGCTTCGCTCTTCTTGATCACGGTGGTGCCGGCGAAGGTCTCGCCCTCTACATAGACCTCCCCGTAGTAGGACGCTCGTAGCACTTCCTTGAGCTCGCTGATCAAGGGGTAGCGCGGGTTGGCGCCGGTGCACTGGTCATCGAAGGCCTCTGCGGCCACTTCATCGAGCTTGGCCAGGAAGTCGGCCTCGGGGACGCCGGCTTCCCTGATCGAGGCGGGGATGTCCAGCTCGCGCTTGAGCTCATCGAGCCAGTTGATCAGTCGCTCGACCTTCTGGGCGGTGCGGTCGCCGGCCTGGGGCAGCCCCAGGTGATCGGCGACCTCGGCGTAGCGGCTGCGCGCCTTGGGCCGGTCGTACTGGGAGAAGGCGGTCTGCTTGGTCGGGTTGTCGTTGGCGTTGAAGCGCACCACGTTGGTGATCAGCAGCGCATTGGCCAGGCCATGGGGCAGGTGGAACTCGGCGCCGAGCTTGTGGGCCATGGAGTGACACACGCCGAGGAAGGCATTGGCGAAGGCCATGCCGGCGATGCTGGCGCCGCTGTGGACCTTTTCGCGGGCCACGGCGTTGCGCTCGCCCTCACGGTAGCTGGCAGGCAGGTACTGTTTCAGCAGCTTCAGCGCCTGCAGCGCGTGACCGTCGGAGAACTCGTTGGCCAGCACCGAGACGTAGGCCTCCAGCGCGTGGGTCACGGCGTCATAACCCCCGAAGGCGGTCAGCGAGCGGGGCATCTTCATCACCAGGTTGGCATCGACGATGGCCATGTCCGGGGTCAGCTGATAGTCCGCCAACGGGTACTTGATGCCGGTGGCGTCATCGGTGACCACCGCGAAAGGCGTGACCTCGGAGCCGGTTCCGGAGGTGGTGGGGATGCACACCAGGCTGGCTTTTTCGCCCATGGTGGGGAACTGGTAGATCCGCTTGCGGATGTCCATGAAGCGCATCGCCAGATCCTGGAAGTGCACGTCCGGGTGCTCGTACTTGACCCACATGATCTTGGCGGCGTCCATCGGTGAGCCGCCGCCGAGCGCCAGGATCACGTCGGGCTGGAAGCTGGCCATGGCCTCGGCGCCCTTGTCGATGATCGACATGGTGGGGTCGGCCTCGACGTCGTAGAAGGTGTGGACCTCCATGCCGAGTCCCTTGAGCAGTGCCATCAGCTCATCGGCGTAGCCGTTGTTGAACAGGAAGCGGTCGGTGACGATAAAGGCGCGCTTCTTGTCCTTGAGGTCGGTCAGCGCCACCGACAGGCTGCCGCGACGGAAGTAGATCGATTCGGGGAGCTTGTGCCACAGCATGTTTTCCGCCCGGTTGGCCACGGTCTTGGTGTTGATCAGGTGCTTGGGACCTACATTTTCGGAGATCGAGTTGCCGCCCCAGGAACCGCAGCCGAGGGTCAGCGAGGGCGCCATGTCGAAGTTGTACATGTCGCCGATGCCGCCGTGGGAGGTAGGGATATTGACCAGGATGCGCGCGGTCTTGAGGCGGTCGCCGAAGTAGCGGATACGCGACTGCTGAGTGTCCTGGTCGGTGTAGAGCCCTGAGGTATGGCCGATGCCGCCAAACTCGACCATGGTGCAGGCCTGGTCCACCGCGTCCCCGAAGGAACTGGCGCGGAACATGCCCAGTGTCGGTGACAGCTTTTCGTGGGCAAAGGCGTCGTCGATGCTGACCCGTTCGCCCTCGCCGATCAGGATCTTGGTGTCGGCCGGCACCTCGATGCCGGCGAGTCCGGCGATGGTCGCCGCCGACTGGCCGACGATGGCGGCATTCAGCGCGCCATTTTTCAGAAGCACCTGACGGACCTGGTCGGCCTCGTCGGCGGACAGCAGGTAGGCCGCGTGGGAGGCGAAGCGCTCACGTACCTCGTCGTAGACCTCATCGAGTACGATCACCGCCTGCTCCGAGGCGCATACCACGCCGTTGTCGAAGGTCTTCGACATCAGGATCGAGGCCACCGCCCGCTTGATGTCAGCGCTTTCGTCGATCACCACCGGCACGTTGCCGGCGCCCACACCGATGGCCGGCTTGCCCGAGGAGTAGGCCGCCTTGACCATGCCGGGCCCGCCGGTGGCCAGGATCAGGTTGATGCCCTCGTGCTTCATCAGGGCCTCGGACAGCGCCACCGAGGGCTGGTCGATCCAGCCGATGATGTCCTGTGGTGCGCCGGCGGCCACCGCCGCCTCCAGCACCAGCTTCGCGGCAGCGTTGGTGCAGTGACGTGCGCGTGGGTGGGGCGAGAAGATGATGCCGTTACGGGTCTTCAGCGAGATCAGCGCCTTGAAGATGGCGGTGGAGGTGGGGTTGGTGGTGGGGATGATGCCGCAGATCAGGCCCACCGGCTCGGCGATGGTCATGGTGCCGGCTTCATCGTGGGTAGCGATGACGCCGCAGGTCCTGTCGTCCTTGTACTTGTTGTAGATGAACTCCGAGGCAAAGTGGTTCTTGATCACCTTGTCCTCGAGCACGCCCATGGCGGTCTCTTCCACCGCCTGGCGGGCCAGCGGTATGCGGGCCTGGTTGGCGGCAAGCGAGGCGGCGCGAAAGATCGCATCGACCTTCTCTTGAGAGAAGCTGGCAAAGACCCGTTGCGCGGCCTTGACCCTGGCGACGAGGGCGTCGAGTTCAGCGAGGTTGGTAACAGCCATCATTGGCCTCCAGTAACATGACAAAGGAAAGAAAAAGCGACCTGCGAAACCTCCTTGGCGTGTGCAGCGCCTGTTGCTCGGAGCTGGGCATGTGCCTGGCTCGGGCGTCGGCGAGCCTAGGGCTTGGGCGTCGGCGAGCGTCGGGCTCGGGCGTCGGCGGGCATAAGGCTCGGGCGTCGGCGAGCATAAGAAGCAAAGCGGCTTGAAAAGTGGCTTGATGTCTTCCCGTCGAGATTCAGTCTATGGCTGTCTCGATTCAGCTCTGCTGACAGGGGTCAGTTTTGTCGCCGGTATTCCGCTGATTCGAACATCATGATGATCGCAAGCATCAGCTCAGCCTATCCGTGGGCTGGGGTAGGGAGGGCGCTTCAGCCGAGCCCCCTGTGGAGGAGAGGTAGACTCCACCTCGGTCAGGAGAGGCCATTGGCAATAATGTCAGGACACAAATCGTCACTCCGACGGGTCTTGCGACCCGAGTGATGGTTGACTAGCCTTGTGTGACGATAGTTGGACGAAAGCTATACAGAACGAAAGGAGTCGTTATGTGGAGCCTCAAGGATCTTCATCTGCAGCCGATCGCCGGTGAATGGAGGGCTGGAAGTTCCGGCGAGTCGCTCAAGGTGATGGACCCCTACCACCAGAAACAACTGGTGGAGATCACCCAGGCAGATTGCTCCGACGTCGAGCGTGCCTTTGATGCGGCCGACCGAGCGCAACGGCAGTGGGCGGATACCAGCGCTACCCATAGAGCGGCTGTACTGCGCCGTGTCGCCGAACTGATGGAAGAGCGCAAGGATGAACTGGTCGAGTGGCTCATCCGCGAGTCGGGCAGCACTCGCATCAAGGCCGAACTCGAGTGGAACAATGCCTGGGAGATGTCGCTCGAAGCCGCCGCCATGGCCACTCGCGTGCAAGGTACCACTGCCGCTTCGAGCGTCCCGGGCAAGGACCATAGGGTCTATCGCAAGCCGCTGGGCGTGATTGGCGTGATCAGTCCCTGGAACTTTCCCTTCCACCTGACCCAGCGCACCATCGGCCCCGCCCTTGCGCTGGGTAACGCCGTGGTGCTCAAGCCTGCCAGCGATACCCCCTTGACCGGTGGATTGCTGCTGGCACGGCTTTACGAGGAAGCGGGGCTGCCGAAGGGGCTCCTCAGTGTTCTGGTTGGTGCCGGCAGCGAGCTCGGCGACCCGCTGGTCGGACATCGGCTCGCCAAGCTTATCTCCTTCACCGGTTCCACCGAGGTGGGCCGACAGATCGCCAAGGGGGCGGTCGGCGGAGAACATATCAAGCCAGTGGCACTGGAACTCGGCGGCAACAGTCCCTTTGTGGTGCTCGATGACGCTGACATCGATCGGGCCGTACGGGCGGCGGTGGTCGGCAAGTTCATGCATCAGGGCCAGATCTGCATCGCCATCAACCGTATCATCGTCGATGCGTCGATCCACGACGCCTTTGTCGAGCGCTTCGTCGAGCGGGTCAAGGGGCTCAAGGTCGGGGACCCCTCCGACGCAGATACCGTCATCGGACCGATCATCAACGATCAACAGCTAGACGGGCTGAAGGACACCATCGACAGGGCCCGGGAGTCTGGTGCCCGGGTGGCGCTCGAGGGCTCTCTTGAAGGCCCTTGCCTGCATCCCTGGGTGTTCAGCCATGTCAGCGAGGAGATGGACCTGGCCTGCAACGAGATATTTGGTCCGATCGCCGGCATCATCAAGGCCGACGGTGAGGCCGAGGCGATACGCATCGCCAATGCCACCGAGTATGGCCTCTCCGCAGCGGTCTTCAGCGGTTGTCCGGCGCGCGGCGAACGGGTGGCACGCCAGATAGAGTCGGGAATGGTGCACGTCAATGACATGCCGGTGAACGACGAACCACACATGCCGTTCGGTGGTGAGAAGAATTCCGGGATCGGCCGCTTCAATGGCGACTGGGTGCTGAACGAGATGACAACCGTGCAATGGGTCAGCGTCCAGCACGAGCCTCGCGACTATCCCTTCTGATGGTTTCCCTCGGATACGGTGCGAAGCGCGTGCCGCCTGCTAGAGTCAAGTAGACTTAGGGTTGTGGATTGAACCCTCTGTGAGCGTCCCTGGACCCTGGCCAGGGTCAACCGACAGCGCTAGGGTGAAAGGGAATCACGACCAACGTCTTAGACAAGGAGATGTTATGAAAAACAGCATGATGCGTCGTTTCGGAATGGCTTTCGTGATCGCGATGATGGCGGGTGGTCTGGCCGCCTGCGAAGAGGAAGGCCCTGCCGAGCAGGCCGGCGAGGAAATGGATCAGGCGGTCGAGGATGCCGGTGAGTCCATGGAAGACATGGGCGAAGAGATGGAAGAGTCGGCCGAGGAAGCCACCAACTGATGTGACAGGCGTCACCGTCAGCGGCGCTATGCCGAGAGAGGCAGCGTGAAGGACGGGTCTGCTCACACTGACCTTGTGGGTCGGTGATGGCGCCTGTCTTCGCCGCTGAGGAGTATCAGGATAAGAGGTCTGTCCCCAGGGGCAGGCCTTTTCTGTGTGCAACGGAGTTGTTTCATGATCAAGCGGATCAAGATCGCGGCGGCACTGAGCGGCCTGATGATGTCCCAGGCAGTGATGGCCGCCGCGCCCGAAACGTCACACTGGTCCTACACGGGAGACACGGGACCTGCCTACTGGGCTGACATCGACGACGACTTCAGTATGTGTGGCCTGGGTCGCAACCAGTCGCCCGTCGATATCGATGGCGCTATCGATGCCGAACTTCCACCGCTACAACTTGACTACGCGACCACCGGGACCAGGGTCTTCAACAATGGCCACACGGTGCAGGTAGCCTCCCCCGAGGGCAACACGCTGACGCTTGATGGGGATCTCTTCATCCTGCAGCAGATGCACTTTCACGCGCCTTCCGAGCACACGGTAGACGGACGCCGGTTCCCGCTGGAAGCGCATCTGGTGCACAGCGACAAGGACGGCAACCTGGCGGTAGTCACGGTGCTGTTCGAGCAAGGCGAGGAAAATGCAGCATTGCGCTCGCTTGCCGATAGCCTGCCAGATACCGCCAGTGAACGTGCCGACGTAACCGATACCGTGAACTTCACGCAGATGTTGCCGGCCCAGCATGACTACTATCGCCTGAACGGTTCCTTGACCACTCCACCCTGCTCCGAAGGCGTCCGCTGGGTGATCATGCAGAGCACGCAGGATATTTCATCTGATCAGGTCGAGTCGTTCTCTGCTGCGATCGGGGACGCCAATAACCGGCCGCTGCAGCCTCTGAATGCCAGAGTGCCACTCAAGTAGTTCCGTCGCTCGACAACACCTTGTCACATGGTGATAAGCATCGCTCCCGGACGTCGTCGGCGCTGCTGCGCTGGGTCCGGGCCGGCACTTGCATGGCATCATTGATGCCGTCGGTACTAGCCAAGTCGCGATTGTCACTCTAATGTAAACGGGGAAGTTACAAATTTTTCTCCTGGAGGTGCTTCATGAAGCAAGGAATGTTTCGTCGTCTGGCCCTGGCCAGCGCTGTGGCGTCCATGATGCTGGTACTGGCGGGTTGCGAGGACGACGCGGCCGAAGACGCTGGCGCTCAGGTGGACGATGCACGCGAAGCGGTGGAAGAGCAGGCGCAGGAGACCGCCGCCGAAGCGGAGCAGTTGGCCGAGGACGCCGGAGAGGCGATGAGCGAGACCGCCGACGATGCCGAGCAGGCGATGGATGAAGCCGCCGCCGAAGCGGAGCAGCAGGCCGAGGACGCCGGAGAGGCGATGAGCGAGACCGCCGACGACGCTGAGCAGGCGATGGATGAAGCCGCTGCCGATGCCGAACAGCAGGCCGAAGAGGCGGAGCAGGCGATGGATGAAACTGCTGCCGACGCTGAACAGGCGATGGATGAAGCCGCCGCCGATGCCGAGCAGCAGGCCGAGGACGCCGAGCAGGCGATGGACGAAACCGCTGCCGATGCCGAACAGCAGGCCGACGAGGCTGCCGCAGGAGCCTCCAACCTGGTCGACGACGCTCAGGAAGCGCTGGGTGATGCTGCCGATGCCGTGCAAGAGCAGGCCAACGAGGCCATGGAGGGCATGAGCAATCTGGCAGAGGACGCCCAGAATGCCCTGAGCGATATGGCCGGTGACGCCGAACAGGGGGCCGATGCGGCTGCCGAGAGCGCGGGTCAGGCGGTCGAGGAAGCCGGTGACGAGGTCGAGCAGGCGACCGACGAGGCGGCCCAGTAAGTCGAACCTTCTGGTCGGGGCTTTTGCTCCGGGCGTCGGTTCTACAGGCCCGGTTTGGTCAGGCTTGGCGCCTTCATGGCGCCTTCAGACGCACCCACCGGCCCTTGAGCCCGTCAGAAACACAAAAAGGCCGAGATCCAGGATCTCGGCCTTTTTGTGTTGCCTATCTGTGGGCTGGGTGGCCATCACTGCCCGCCGCTGAGGGCGGCAGGCAGCGACGATGATCAGCCGTTCTGCTCGATGCCCTGGATGTACCAGGGGGCATCGTCACGCATTTCGCGGATCAGGTGCCAGGTCTCGTTGAACTCGGTTTCGCTGCCGTTTTCCTTGAGCACGCCGTGGAACAGCACCCGCGCCTCGGCCTGGTTGGCGAACTCCTGAACGCCGCCGAGCTCCGCAAACAGGCGCACGATTTCGGTCTGGTTGTTGGCCGGCTCCTGGGCCCGCTGTTCGCGCAGCAGGTTGTAGAGTTCCGGCGTCACGTACTCCTGGATGCGCGGCAGGTCGTTGTTGTCCCAGGCCCGCTGAAGGGTCATGAAGTGCTCCTTGGCACCGCCGAGGAAGCGTTCACGGTCGAACCAGGCGGGGTCTCCCTGAGGCCCTCCGGTCTGAGTGCCTGCGCTGTGGGCACCAAGACCTCCCGCGGAGCCCGGCATGTTGAACGGTGAGCTCTGGTGCTGTTCACGGTGCATGCCGGATGAACCGCCTCCCGCCGATGCGGTGGCCGTGCGCCGCCGTGCCAGCAGCTTGAACAGCAGGAAGGCCGCGCCTGCCATCAGCAGCAGGTCGACCATGCCGAGGCCATCGAAGGCGCCGCCGAAGAACAGCGCGCCGAGCAGGCTGCCGGCCAGCAGACCGCCGAGCATACCGCCCATCAGGCCGCTCTTCTTGCCGGCGGTCGGGGCGGCGTTGGGACGAGCGGTGTTCTGTGACTGGGTCGCACTGGGGCTGGCCTGGCGCGAGTAGGAACCAACACTCTTGCCGCCACCCAGGCGGCGGGCGTCGGCGCTGTCGACGGCAAGGCCGAAGCCCATCACGCCGACAAGGATCATCACGAGAAGGTGACGCATCGAAGACATCTCCGTAGTTCGGCCTGCATTGGCCAGTCTGGGCCTTTGACCCTGGTGGTCAGAGGCACGTCGCTCGTCCATTCTAGCGATAACGGGCGCCGCGGGAAGCCGTGTACAACGAAAAGTCGAGGAGACCCCATGCTGATCGAACGTAGTGACAGTCTGCTGCTGGTGGTCGACGTGCAGACGGCATTGATGCCGGTGGTGGAAAGAGGGGATCAGGCGATCACCGAGATCGGCTGGCTGGCGGCCGTGGCAGAGCGCCTGGAGGTGCCCGTGTGGGTGACCGAGCAGTATCCTCAGGGGCTCGGGGCGACCGAGCCGCGACTGAAATGTGCCCTGCCACAGAGCACCCGCTGGTTCACCAAGAGTCACTTCAACGCCTGCCGGGAGCGCGATATTGCACAGGCCTTCGAGGTGGCTGCGCCGCGTCAGGTCGTGATTGCCGGGGCCGAAGCCCATATCTGTGTGCTGCAGACGGCACTTGGCCTGCTGGAACGGGGTGTCGAGCTGTTCTGGCTGGTCGAAGGCTGCGTCAGTCGCCGCAGCGATGAGGCCAGACTTGCCGGCGAGCGCGCAAGACAGGCCGGCGCCTGGCAAGTCAGCGCCGACATGGTGGCCTACGAATGGCTGGAACGCTGTGACGATGCGACCTTTCGCGAGGTGCATCGTGAACTGCTGCGCCCCAGGGCGTCCCGGCCGCTGCGGCTGGCGCCCTGAGGATCACAGCTGGCGCGCCAGCCAAGCCAGACAATAAAGCCACGCCTTCATGATCGCTGAAAGGTGGCACCGTGCACCGATCTGCGGCGCACGGACGAGCGCTACCGGCGTAGCGGCGGCGCGACTCAGGCGGGGTTGTCGCGGGTGAACACCAGGGTGCCACCCTCGGACTCGGCGGCGTTGAAGCGGTACCCGGCCACGTCGAAGTCCTTGAGCCCTTCCTTGTCGTCCAGGCGTTGCTGGATCATCCAGGCGGCCATCAGTCCCCGGGCCTTTTTGGCGTAGAAGCTGATGATCTTGTAGCGATCGTTCTTCCAGTCCTTGAACACCGGGGTGACCACTTCGGCCTTGAGCTTTCTGGCATCGATGGCCTTGAAGTACTCGTTGGAGGCCAGGTTGACCAGCACAGGTGTTCCGCTCTGTGCCACCGCCCGGTCGAGCTCCTCGGTCAGCAGCGGCTTCCAGAAGGCGTAGAGGTCCTTGCCCTTGGCGTTTTCCAGACGGGTGCCCATTTCCAGGCGATAGGGCTGGATCAGATCCAGCGGGCGCAGCAGGCCATAGAGGCCCGACAGGATGCGCAGATGATCCTGGGCGAAGCGGTTGTCGGCTTCATCGAAGGCGTCGGCCTGCAGGCCGACGTAGACGTCGCCCTGGAAGGCCTGGGCGGCGACCTTGGCGTTGTCCGGAGTGAACGGGGTCTGCCACTGTCCGAAGCGCGCCGCGTTGAGTCCGGCGATCTTGTCGCTGACGCCCATCAGCTCCGAGATGCGGGCCGGGCTGTAGTCGCGCAGGATGTCGATCAGCTCGCGGGAGCGGTCGAGGTAGTCGGGCTCGCTGTGGATATCGGTGGTGGCCGGGGTCTCGAAGTCCAGCGTCTTGGCCGGAGAGATCACGCTGAGCATGGGCGTGCTCCTGATGTCAGGTAGGGAAAATTGGCAAGTGGCCGTCATTGTACCAAGCCCCGCCGCCGCTCGGGACGAGGGCGAGGCTATGGACGCCATAGTAAAGAGGGCATGCCTGCCGGCAAGGGCAGGCGTTGTTCTCTGCTTGAGGCCGGGAGGGGCGAGGCCGCTTCAGGGGCTTGGGTTGGGCAGCCTGTGATGGATGGCCTCGATGCCTTCGATGACGTCGTCGGCCAGCACCAGGGACTCCGAGGCGAGGTTGCTCTCGAGCTGCTCCATGGTGGTCGCGCCGATGATGTTGCTGGTCAGGAAGGAGCGCGAGTTGACGTAGGCCAGCGCCATCTGGGCCGGGTCCAGGGCGTGCTCGCGGGCCAGTTCGACGTAGGCCCGGGTGGCATCGATCGCCTGATCGGAACTGTAGCGGCTGAAGCGGTCCCACAGGGTCAGGCGGGCGCCGGGCGGACGGGCGCCATCCAGATACTTGCCCGACAGCACGCCGAAGGCCAGCGGCGAGTAGGCCAGCAGTCCTACCTGTTCGCGGTGAGCGATCTCGGCCAGCCCCACCTCGAAGGTCCGGTTGAGCAGGTTGTAGGGGTTCTGTATCGAGGCGACCCGCGGCAGGCCCAGGGACTCGGCCAGTTGCAGGCAGCGCATCACGCCCCAGGGTGTCTCGTTGGACAGACCCACGGCACGTACCTTGCCGGCATCGACCAGTTCCTTGAGGGCCGACAGTGTCTCTTCCAGATCGGTGGCCTGCTCGTCCTCGTCGTGGTTATAGCCCAGGCGACCGAAGAAGTTGGTCGAACGGTCCGGCCAGTGCAGCTGGTAGAGATCGACGTAGTCGGTGTTCAGGCGTGCAAGGCTTGCGTCGATGGCCTCATGAAGATGGGCGCGAGTCAGGCGAGGTCCGCCGCGGATGTGCTTGATACCGGGGCCGGCAGCCTTGGTGGCGATGACCACGTCGTCGCGGCTTTGGCGGCCCTTGAGCCAGGAGCCTACATAGCTCTCGGTCAGTCCCTGGGTGTCGGCCTTGGGCGGCACCGGGTACATCTCGGCGGCGTCGATGAAGTTGACGCCGAAGGCCACCGCGCGGTCGAGCTGGGCATGGGCCTCGGCCTCAGTGTTCTGCTCGCCGAAGGTCATGGTTCCAAGGCACAGGCGACTGACGTCGATGCCGGTGTTGCCAAGGGGACGGATCTGCATGGGGACTCCTTCTGGTAGGCCTTTGTCAGGGGGGCGCAGCGCCGCCGCCGGACCGTTTTTGCTGCAAAGCATCGAGATGGTACCTTTGGCCGATAGGGGTCGCCAAATCCCGGGGGTTGAGTCCGTATCGGGCCAGGCGTATGCTTGCCACCCCGTTGCCGCGGAGGAGTCCGTGGCACCGTCGATTCAACAGGAGATCGCCCGCGACACAGGAGGTGTCCGGTCCGACTTCCATCCTTTGGACTCAAGGTTGTTGCCATGCAGCAGGCATCGTCACTGAAGACGCGGCTCGAGTACCGTCTGGCCCAGCAGTTGTTTCACACTCGCTGGTTGCCCCGCTCGCCGCGAACCCAGAGGCTGACCATGCGTCTGTTTCAACGCTGTGCGGACGCCGGACACCCGGCAGCACTGTCGTTGTACGGGCACATGCTGTTTCACCGGTCACGGGCACCCCAGGACAAGGCACGCGGCGCTCGCTACGTGCTGCAGGCCGCCCATGGCGGGGACGTCAGGGCGCAGTACCAGGCAGGCCAGATACACGAACATGGCTGCGCGCTGTACCCGGCGCGCCACGACCACGCCGTGACCTGGTACGCCCGGGCCGGGGAAGCGGGTCATGCGTTGGCGGCGGCGCGCCTGGAGCGCGCCTACCGGGATGGTGAGCTGTCGCTACCGGTGGATCCAGAGCGTGCCGCCTACTGGGCGGTGCTGGCTTCTGCAGGACAGCCCTCGTCAGGGCAGGCCTCGTCAGAGCAAACCTTGGCACGGCAGGCCTCGCCAGGTTCGGCCAATAGCGCCCTGGCCAATGGACAGCCTGTTCCGGGGCAGTCCGCCAGGCAAGACGGTGTCACGCTGGACAAAGCGGAAGCCCAACAGCGACACTAGAGGTATCAGGCGCGGCGGTTGGGTCGCGCACGGGTCCCGGTGAGGCCGAGACGAGCGGCGGTTCAGGATTCCCTGGCCGCCGCTGGTAGTTTGGGCCTCGGGTACGGTTTTCGTTGTCGGGTGACGTCGGGGAGGCGTTTTGGCCGACTGTCACGACGAGGTTTGCTGCCTGTGGTGTTACCGACTCTGCTGGATATCGAAGCCTCTGGATTCGGGCGCGGCAGCTACCCGATCGAGATCGGCCTGGCGCGGCCGGACGGCAGCTGCTGCGCCTTTCTGATTCAGCCCCTCGAGGAATGGACCCACTGGGATCCCAAGGCCGAGCTGCTGCACGGGATATCCCGGGCCCGGCTCGAGCGCGAGGGCTATCCGGTACGTCACGTCGCCCGTTGGCTTAACGATGAGCTGCACGATATCGGCATCGCCTACAGCGATAGCTGGGGGTACGACAACACCTGGATGTCGCTGCTGTTTCACCACGCCGGCATGATCCCCGCCTTCCGCCTGGAAGCGCTGCGGCGGTTGCTCGACGAGACCCAGATGGCGATGTGGAGCGACATCAAGGAGTCGGTGATCGAGGAGCGGGGCATCCAGCGCCATCGCGCCGGCGAGGACGCCCGGCTGCTGCAGTTGACCTTCGCCCGCACCCAGGAGCTCAGCGCGCGCCGCTGACGCTCACTGTTTATCGCTCTCGCTGACGCTCACTCTTTCTCGCGTTCTTTCTCGCACTCTTTGCCGCGTTCTTTGCCGCGCTCTTTGCTTCGCCATGGCGCCGCTCTATGTGGCGCCGCTCTCTATGGAGCTGTTGGGAGCCTGCCTACCTGAACAGTTACCCACAGCCGGTCCGACTGACCGTCTGTGGATAACGTGCGCTGGTGTGAACCTTCAGGGAGCGAGATCAATCGGCGGCGACACGCAGCAGCAGCTTGCCGGTGTTGGCATTGTCGGCGAGGTGCTGGTGGGCGGCCTCGACCTCCTCGATGGGCCAGTCGGCGTCGATCAGCGGAGCGAGTTCGCCGCGCTCGAGCCTTGGCCATACGTGGCGAGCGAGTTCACCCAGAATCCTGCCCTTGTCTTCCGGTGACCTGGCCCGCAGGGTCGAGCCGATCAGGCGCTGGCGCTTCATCAGCAGGCGGCCGATATCGAGCTCGGCGTGGCGTCCGCCCATCAGCCCGATCACCACCATTCGTCCATCGGCGGCCAGCACCCGTTGATTGTCGGCCAGATAGCTGGCCCCCACCGGGTCGAGGATCAGGTTGACCTCGCCGAATGCCTTGACCGCCTCGACGAAACTGCCCTGGTGGCGGTTCCAGCCCGCCCTGGCACCCAGCGACAGGCAGCGCTTGAGCTTTTCATCGCTGCCCACGGTGACAAAGCAGGGGTGACCGAACTCGCGGCACAGCTGGATCGCGGCGGTACCGACGCCGCTGGCGGCGGCGTGCAGCAGCACCTGTTCGCCTTCGGCGAGTTGGCCTTCGATGAACAGGTTCAGCCAGGCGGTGGCGTAGACCTCCGGCAGGGCGGCGGCCTCGCGCAGGCCAAGGCCATCGGGCACCGGCAGCACCTGGCGTTCGTCCACGCAGACCTTCTCGGCGTAGCCGCCACCGGCGAGCAGCGCGCACACTTGCTGCCCAACCTGGAGCTTTTCGACCTCGGGGCCGAGCGCCACCACGCTACCGCTGACTTCCAGTCCCAGCACCTCGGAGGCGCCTGGGGGCGGCGGGTACTGACCGGCGCGCTGCATCAGGTCGGCGCGATTGACGCCGGCCCAGGCCACCTCGATATGCACTTCTCTGGCCTGGGGGGCGGGGAGATCGTCGGTGGACCGCCAGATCAGGCGGTCGCCGTCTTGCTGCATGGCGTACATCGGACATCCTCCATGATGAAATGAGAGGTCGACGAGGCGGCTGAGAAGCCGCCTGGACGCAGGAGCCTAGCGCTTGTCCAGGCGGGCCTCGAGCGCCTCCAGCAGAGCGTCGGGGTTGGCTGCACTGATCAGGGTATCGAGCGTGGCGGTGTCGAGAAAGCCCTGCTCCACCCCAGCGTGGAGGAACGTAAGCAAGGGGCGATAGAAGGCGCAGGTGTCGAGAATGCCGATGGGCTTGGCGTGCAGCCCCAAGTAGCGCCAGGTCCAGGTCTCGAAGAATTCCTCCAGGGTGCCGATCCCGCCCGGCAGCATCACGAAGGCGTCGGCGTTGGCCGCCATCTGGGCCTTGCGCCCGTGCATGTCGCCGACACGAACCAGTTCGGTCAGGCCATCGTGGGCCAGCTCCCGGTCCACCAGGTGGTGGGGCATGACCCCGATGACCTGGCCTCCGGCCTCCAGGGTGGCATCGGCCAGCGCGCCCATCAGGCCGACACTGGCGCCACCGTAGACCAGGCCATGGCCGCGTTCGGCCAGGCGCCGGCCGAAGGCGCGGGTATCTTCGAGAAAACGGGGATCTTCGCCCTGGCGTGAACCAAGATAGACACAGATCTGGGCCATGGAACGTTCTTCCTGTCGCGGCGTGAAGGGGGAGAGCGCTTGTCTGCGAGCAGCTCAGGGCAATAGATCGATGATGCCGTAGTGCTCGTCGACCCACTGGCCGATCACATTGTTGCCGCACAGGTGATGGGCGTACTGGGTGTGCAGGCAGCGCACCTGATCGTGGTTGGCGATGCCGCCGATGCCGCGTTCACGCAGCACCTTGTCATAGCCCAGACGCTCGACCTCGGCACGCTGCTCGGCGCTCATGTGCGCCCAGCGGGTGGCGATGTAGTCCTGGTGGCTTGCATGGTAGGCCGCACGGAAGTCGTCATCCTCCTTCAGCCGGGCTTCCAGCGACTTGATCACGCCGGCTGCCTCGATCCGTGACAGCTCCACCTTGAGCAGCTCGGAACTCAGCCAGAACAGCGTGGGAAACGGCTTGCCGTCGACGATCGGGGCCATGCGCAGCACCAGCGGAGTGCCTTCGCCGTCGGTGGCGGCAAGGGCCTCGATGCCGCGGGGCTCGCGACCGAGCTGCTCGGCGATGATCGCCGTCTGGGCGGCATCGGGGGGCGTGTCAGGACGGATCACCATCGGGGTTGTCTCTTACGAATTTGGTGGAGCGCCCCACCGCGCGAAAGAAGGCACGATTGAGCTGTTCCGGGGTGGGGACGTAGGCCTGCTCGCGCTCGATGAACTCGGCGCCGCGTGCGATCAGCACGTCGTAGAGGCGATTGAACGGGGCATCATAATCGTAGGGATCGGCGCCGAACAAGCGAATGTGCGGATAGTCGGCGAAGCGCTCGAGGAAGAAGGCTTCCAGGCTGGCCTCGGCGGCGCGATGGCGGACCTTGTCGTCCGGGTCCAGCCACAGGGTGTAGCGGATCGCCATGGGCACCTCTGGTGTCGATATGGCTCCACCCTAGCATTTTTGCCATTTTGACGCTTGTTCGGCCGGTTTTTAACCGGGAACGGGGCTGTCTCGAAGGGCTAGCTCGAAAGGCTGTCTCGAAGAGCTATCTTGAAACGCTATCTCGAAGGGCTATTTCGAAGGACTATCTCGCCAGCGCCACCACCTGGGCATCGGTCAGCGCGATCAGGTCGTCCGGGGCCAGGGTGATTTCCAGGCCGCGGCGTCCGCCGCTGACGTGGATCTGGCTGTGGCCGTGACAGCTGTCATCGATAAAGGTGGCCAGACGCTTCTTCTGACCCAGCGGGCTGATGCCGCCGACCACATAGCCGGTGGCTCGTTCGGCCGCTTCGGCCTCGGCCATGGCGGCCTTGCGACCCTCGGCCGCCTTGGCCAGGGTCTTGAGGTCGAGCTTGCGCGATACCGGCACGATGGCCACCACCAGGCGCTGGCCATCGATGCTGGCCAGCAGGGTCTTGAACACCGCCGCGGGGTCCAGCCCCAGCGCCTCGGCCGCCTCCTCGCCGTAGGCCGGCGAGCGCGGGTCATGCTCGTAGCTGAGGGTGGAAAACGGTCTGCCGGCCTTTTCCAGCGTCTTGACGGCAGGGGTCATGGTCAGGCGATCTCCGGTTCGTGAAGGTGCTCCATCAGGGCTTCGCGCAGCTCGCCTTCAATCGGCACTGCCTTCTTGGTCTGGTGGTCGAAGTGCACCAGCACGGTGTGGCCGAGATTGGTCAGCTCGCCCTTCTGGTGGGCTTCCTGGGTCACGGTGAAGGAGCTGTTGCCCAGGCGTGACAGGTAAGTGCGAACCTCGATGTCATGGCCATAGTGGAGTTCGGCGCGATAGTCGATCTCCATGCGTGCCATGATCAACCGCCACTTGGCCGGGTCCAGGTCCGGGGTGAACAGGCGGAAGAGGTCATTGCGTGCCAGCTCGAACCAGGCCGGCAGGCGGGTATTGTTGACGTGACCGAGGGCGTCGGTGTCGTAGAAGGCGGGCTCGATGGTGCGGGTCAGCATAGGGCGTTCTCGTTTGTTGTGGTGGCGATGTGGTGATGTCAGGGTTTCAGGATTATCCCAAGCAAGCGCTAGGTCAAGATGCGGGCGTCGGCGCGCCCGTCTTGGCTCAACGCTTGGCTCAGCCTTTAGCTCAGCCCTTGTCTCTCAACTTCGGCGGCCTGCCCACCACTGCTGCACACGCATCCACGACAACAGCCACAGGGTGGCGGCGGCGAAGCCCAGCAGGGTGCCTGGCCACAGGCCGAGGCTTGCGTAGGTCAGTGACACCACCAGGGCGTAGCACAGAAGCGAGCCCAGGCCCGCAGGATAGTGCTTGATGACCGTGGCCACTGGCGCTGCCCCCTGGGTCAGGTGGAGGATCACCAGGAACGGGTACATGGTCACCGGGAACGCCGCCATGACCCCGGCCCAGGCGCTCGGCACCACATGGGCGAGGCCGGTGATCAGGAAGATGATGCCCGCGGCGAGCCCTGCCCGAAGCGCCAGCGCCGGCCAGGAGAAACCGCCCTTGGGGGTGGCCTTGACGTCGGGGACCCGGCGATAGAGCCAGGTGAAGACGATGATGGCGGCCAGGGTGGTGAGGGTGCCACCGAGGCGGCTGAAATCGACCTGGGTCAGCAGGCTGCTGGCGGCGAGCCAGGCGGCAAGGCCTCCCGCGGTTCCCTGGGCCACGCCCTTGAGCCCGTCACCGCGTGCGGCCAGCAGGTAGCCGCCGCCCAGTGCCAGGGTCGCGGTGAAGCCGGCCAGGGTGTGTACGGCGCTGTCGCTGGCGAACTGGGGCGACAGCTCCAGGCCAATGAAGAACAGTGCGATGGCGGTGCCCAGCGGGTAGCCGGAGAGCAGGCCGGCGACCCGGGTGCTGACCCGCTCGGCGATGACCGACAGGCCGAGCACGACGCCGACGGAGATAAGCAGTTTGGCCAGTTGCCAGTGAAGGGGGACGTCCATGAGGGGAGGGGGTTCCTTGGGTTATCGTAGGTATCTGGTGACCAGGTTCAAGCGAGATGACCATGACCGAGCTGTCGCCGCCCCCGAGGCCAGAGCGCTGCGAGCTGTGCGCGCGAGGGGCGCCCCTGACCAAGCATCATCTGATACCGCGTTCGCTGCACGGCAAGGCGCGCTATCGCAAGCGCCACGATCGCGTCGAGCGCCTGACGACGATCCTGTGGGTGTGCCACGGCTGCCACCGCCATCTTCACGCGCTGCTGAGCGAGCGTGAGCTGGCCGACCATTATCGCAGCCGCGAGGCGCTGCTGGCACATCCGGAGATTCGTTCCTTCGTCGAATGGCTGTCGACCAAGCCCGACGGCTTTCGGCCGAAGCGGCCGACCCGGCGGCGTCGTTAGTGCGGTGCCTAGACCAGCCTGAGCCCCTGGCGATCAACCCAGGCGGCGGTCACCGCGGCAGCCAGCGGTTGGCGAAGGTGTTCCGGCAGGGCGTCGACGGCGGCGTCGCGGCTGTCGAAGGCGCGATTGCGCAGCCAGCAGTAGGCCCAGGCGCAGGCCTCGGGCTCATCGCCGGGTGTCGGCCGCGCAGGCATCTGGACCAGCAGGAACAGCGCGGTACGCACCGCCCAGTGGGGTGGGATCTCGTCGTTGTCGGCGGCGGCCCAGCGCTCCAGTGTGGCGCCGTCCGGGGTCTCTCCCGGGTCGCCGAGGCCGGCGACCCGGGCGGTTTCTGCCAGGATCAGCGCCAGGCGATCGGGGTCGCCGCGTCCAAGCGCCAGCCACTGGCCGATCAGGGCAGGCATTCCTCGGCATACCTTGGCGAAGAATCCGTGATGCGGCATGGTGCTTGTCATGGGGGAAGCGTCCTTCAAGTGCTTGGCCAGGGTATCCTGGCAACCGACCAGCCATCGTCAGGGAGATGACCATGAAACCCGATTTTGCCACGCCGATCGATCGACGACAGCCCCGCGGTGATGATCGTTCGCCACATTGGCCGTCACAGAAGTGGCACCGCCACGGTGATGACGTCCTTCCGCTGTGGGTCGCGGACATGGACTTCCGCTCGCCCGAGGCGGTGGTCGAGGCGCTGTCGGCGCGCATCGATCACGGCGTCTTTGGCTACGGTCTGGTGGCGGAAAGTCTGGAACAGACGCTGATCGACTGGAGTGCCACCCACTATGGCTGGGACATCGAGGCCCGCTGGCAGCACTGGCTGCCGGGGGTGGTACCGGCGTTGCACCTGGCGAGCCTGGCCTTTACCGAGCCTGGCGATGGGGTGCTGACGGTGACGCCTATCTATCCGCCGTTCTTGCAGGTGGCCAGGCGCACCGGGCGCCTGCCCCAGCAGGCAGCCATGCGCCCGCCCCAGGCGCCGGGCGAGCCCTGGACGCTGGACCTCGAGGCGCTGGAGGCGGCGATCACCGAGCGGACCCGGCTGCTGTTGTGGTGCCAGCCCCACAACCCCACCGGACGAGCCTGGCGCCGCGACGAGCTCGAAGGACTCGCCGAACTGGTCGAGCGTCATCAGTTGATCGTGGTTTCAGACGAGCTGCACTGCGACCTGCTGCTCGACGAAGGAGCGCGCCACCAGCCCCTGGCCGCCGCCTTCCCGGCGCTGGCCGATCGCATCATCACCCTGTGGGCGCCCTCCAAGACCTTCAATCTGGCTGGGCTGACTGCCGCCTGCGCGATTTGCCCCGACGCCGGCCTGAGAAAGCGCTTTCGTGATACCGCCAAGGGATTGATGCCGGACGCCAATGTGCTCGGGCTGGTGGCGGCTGAGGCCGCCTATCGCCACGGCGAGCCCTGGCGCCAGGAGTTGTTGACGGTACTGCGTGGCCACCGCCAGACGCTGGTCGAGCGCGTCGCTGGCTGGCCCGGCGTGGGCTTCAGCGCCCCCGAATCGACCTATCTGGCCTGGCTCGATCTGCGCCAGTCGACCCTGGGTGGCGAGGAGTCGCCGGCCAAGGCATTGCTCGAGCGAGCCGGGGTCGCGCTGTCGGATGGCGCCGACTTCGGCTGGCCGGGCTTTGCGCGGCTCAATTTCGGCACCACGGCCACCCAGCTTGACGAGGCGCTGGCGCGCCTGGACCAGGTGCTGGGCGGCTGAGTGGCGCTGGCGTAATAACCTCAACAACGAAAACGGGGCCCTCGAAGGGGCCCCGTTTTCATCTTTTTTAGGCGATGAGCGGCAAGGCGCTCGACGTCTCGATCCCCTCAGTAGAGCAGGGCGAACAGCTTGCGGCGGTAGCTCACCGTCAGCGGATGATCGGCGCCGAGTGCGTCGAACACCCGCAGCAGGGTCTTGCGCGCCAGGTCGTCACCGTAGGCACGGTCGCGCTTCATCACTGCCAGCAAGCCTTCCAGGCCGGGTTCATAGTCACCGTCGGCCACCTGGCGCAGCGCCCTCAGATAGTTGGCCTCGCTGTCGTCACGCCCCTCCAGGGCGGCCAGGGTCTCGGCGTCGGGCGCTTCTTCGCCGAACTCGATGCTGGCACGAACGCCGCGGGCCTCGGGACCGTCGCGGTCTTCCGGAGGTAGCGCGTCAAGCAGGGTGCGCGCTTCGTCATTGCGACCTTCCGCCACCAGCACTCGGGCCATCTGGATCTGGTAGGCCAGGTGGTCGGGGTACTGCTGCGTCAGCTGCTGCAGGATCTCCAGCGCGGTGGCGGTGTCGCCCGCCGCCAGGGCCTGCTCGGCCTGTTCTTCGGGGCTTGCCGGAGCATCTTCCGGGGCCGGGAAGTAGCGGCCCAGCCACTCGCGAATTTCCTTTTCCGGCAAGGCGCCCTGGAAGTGGTCCACCAGACCGCCCTGACTGATCAACTTGACGTCGGGTACCGAGCGTACGCCGAGCTGGCCGGCGATGTCCTGGTTGTCGTCGATGTTGAGCTTGGCCAGCAGGAAGGTGCCGGCGTATTTGCGGGTCAGCTTTTCCAGCACCGGCATCAGGTTCTTGCAGGGCTCGCACCAGGGGGCCCAGCAGTCCAGCAGCACCGGGATGCGCATGGACAGCTCCAGCACCTGCTGAATGTTGCTGCGGTCGACGTCGAAGATCAGGTCGCTGTCGGCCGGCCCCTGGGACGCCGCGGCGGCACCCAGGGCGGGTTCGCTGCTCGGATCGCTGCTCAGAGGTTCGCCTGTACGAGGGTCGACGATGGGCATGGGACACAACCTTGTCAAAAGTGAATTGCCCTAAAGATGCGGGCGACGGCCACCGACTTCAAGGCGCCTGCCGATACGCAGGTTGTATTGTCGAGGCGCTCGCGATGTTCGAGGCTGGGCACCCGCAGCTGCAGATTATTCATCGGCTCCGGGCGGCCAGCGGCCTGCGTCGATCAGGGATCGGAACCACTTGGTCATGGCTGCATCTTCCACGGCGTATTCACCCCGGCTCGATTTCCACGCAAGGGGTGGGGTGCGTTCCCGTAGACTCTCCAGGGCTCGCTGAGCTTTTTGTGCAGAAACCGGCTTGCCGGTGATCCGCCGATAAAAGGCCAGCGATTCGGCATTGTACGGACGGAACCCCTCTCTCATCTCGAGCATTCGCCACAGCACCGCCTGCTGGACGGGGTCCAGGCCGAGGTAATCACTCGCCATGTCCTGCTCGACATCTCGCTGTCGAGCCTGTGCGAGTGATACGAGCCGCTGCTCGAATCGGTTTTCATCCGCAGCCAGGGGGCTCATCGCTTGGCCGAGCGCCTCCATGAACAACTGGGGACGAAACCCATAAGCCGTGAATGCCTGCAGCAGCATGTCCGTGTCCACCGGGGCCTGCGCTGGCTGCTGGCGCTCGATGAGATCGGCGATGTGCTTGATAAAAGCCTTGCCGAGCAGCGGCATCTGCTGGATCTGTGATCCGTAGAAGGGGGCAGAATGGCTGTTGACAAGCCGGAGCAGCTTGTCGCGATCGGACCCCGACATGACCAGCATCAGCTGGATGTGGTCGGGCGAATTGAGCTGGTCCCGCGCCGACTTCAGGGCGGCCATGAGGGTGTTGCCAGCGTCGGTGGTTACCGCTTGCTGGGCCTCATCAATCACCAGGGCAACTGGCCTGCCCCCGGCCTCGATGAGCAGGCGTAGTGCCTCAGGGAGGGAGGCGCCCCCGTTGTCTGTGGGGGTGGCATCGAGCTGGATCCATTGTCCGAGCCCTACCTTGCTGATGCCCCACCGTGCTGCCAGCTTCTCGATGGCGGGACGGTGCGGGGCCATGGCTTCCTGAATGGCAGCCTGAATCAGCTGGGCGGGGTCGCGCTGCTGATCCGACCAGAGGTCGACATAGACCACCTCGACGCCTTGTGTCTCCAGCGTGGGCAGCAGGTCGTTGCGCAGGAAGGTAGTCTTGCCGGTCCTGCGAGGGGCGGCAAGGAACAGGCCATTAGGCGCGTCGCTGAAGAGGGTGTGCCCCCTCACGGCGTCCGCCATGTCAGCGGCCAGCTGATGCCTGGGAAAGTAGATCATGGCTTTACCAGTTTTTATCTGAATTCCTATAATTTATCAGACTAGCCGTAAAATGGCGTAAAGCAACGCTCCTGCCCATGATGGCTCCCGCTCCGAGCGGCCTGGCCAGGAGAGATGCGCGTTCTGTAGTAGGCGTGACGGCGGTTGTGCTGGCCCGCGGATGGCCCACGCGAAATGAGCTGGCCCTCAGTCGCTGGACGTTTCATACGGTCCGCGCGGTGATGGAGAGTTCCAGCACCGGCATCAGATGCTTGCAGGGCTCGTATCAGGGGGGCTGCAGGCCAGCAGAACCGGGATGCGCATGGACGGCTCCAGTACCTGCTGAATATTGCTGCGGTCGACGTCGAAGATCAGGTCGCTGTCGACGGTCGATTCTTGACCGACTCGGGTTGATCGAGGTCAGCTCTTCGACGAAAGAAGGAGGGGTGGATGGCTAATCCGGGGACACGGAAGCGCCAAAAAATATCGAATTGGCACAGAAAAATTAAGATTTAATCAGGGGGCGGGCTTCGCAATACAGGGATGCCGCAATGGCGTCTAGTGGCGAAGCGCTGGCCTCGGCCAGCACCGGACAGCCAACAAAAAAACGAGGCAGTCCCGAAGGACTGCCTCGTTTTCGTATTTGGTAGCGGGGACCGGATTTGAACCGATGACCTTCGGGTTATGAGCCCGACGAGCTACCAGACTGCTCCACCCCGCATCAACGAGGACGTAGTATACGGATAATTCTGGCTGCGTCAACCCTGTGCGATTTCGGGTGTGATGGGTCGTGCCGTTCGGGCGCTGTGGTCCATACTGGAGGGGCTGTCATGCAAATGTCAGTGCTAGACGCTAGCCTGGTGGATAGTCGTTGTGGACGTTGATTCGACGCAGTACCACGACGAAGGCCTGCCGAGGTAGGCAGGTGGGGCTGGACGTCGCAGTGGCAGGAGGCCACCCGCGATCGCTCTGGGCCCGAGGTTCCTGGTTGCGCGAATGCGCAGCACCAGAGCATCCACTGCTATACATGCTTGCAACAACAAGTGCCGTCGCCAAGCGGCGGCGTGAAGGACAATCAGGGAGGTCGTCTATGACTCAGCAAAAGCCCGTCGCGTGGGTCACCGGTGGTACTGGTGGTATCGGAAGCTCAATCTGTCGCGAACTGGCGGATGCCGGCTATCAGGTAGTGGCCGGTTACAACAATCCTGACAAGGCCAAGACCTGGCTGGAGACCCAGAAGTCGGATGGCTATGACAATATCGACATCGCTGGCATCGATCTGACCGATTTCGAGGCCTGCCAGAATGGCGTCAAGGCGATCGAGGACCAGCATGGGCCGATCGCAGTGCTGGTCAACTGTGCCGGTATCACCAAGGATGGCACCTTGAAGAAGATGTCGGCGGACCAGTGGAATGTGGTCATCGACACCAACCTCAACAGCGTCTTCAATACCTGCCGCAGCGTGATCGAGAGCATGCTGGAGCAGGGCTACGGACGGATCATCAACATTTCGTCCATCAACGGCCGCAAGGGTCAGTTCGGCCAGGTGAACTATTCCGCCGCCAAGGCCGGCATGCACGGTCTGACCATGGCGCTGGCGCAGGAAACTGCGACCAAGGGCATCACCGTCAACACCATCTCGCCTGGCTATATCGCCACCGACATGATCATGAAGATTCCGGAGAAGGTGCGCGAGGCCATTCGCGAGACCATCCCGATGAAGCGGTACGGCACGCCGGAAGAGATCGGCCGCCTGGTCAATTTCCTGGCCAGCAAGGACAACGGTTTTATCACCGGTGCCAATATCGACATCAATGGCGGTCAGTTCATGGGCTGACAGACGTCGCGCCGGGCTCACGAGGCTCGGCGATGTACATTTCGCCAGAAACCACGATGCGAGGCCAAAAGGCCTCGCATCGTGGTTTTCAGGGGTTGAAAGAGGGGGGAGGCACGGCAAGCCGTGCATCGCTCAGGGTGGTGGCAGTTGACTCAGCCCATCCAGCAGGGCGTCGAGCTCCTGTACCTCGCGCTCCCACTGCTGGCGCGACACTGGACCGGTGGCCAGCAGCCCACACAGTACCGAGATCAGCTCGTCTTCCCGGCTCGGCGCCTGGCCAAGGCTGTCGTTGAGACGGTCGACCTGGATCGCCAGGCGCAGTGGCTCGTCCTGGTGGCCGATCGGATGGCCCGCCAGGAGCGCCAGGTGCACCCGCAGTCGTGCCAGACGCTCGGCGACTTCCTCCGCTGGAGCAGGATCGCGTCGTGCGGCGTTGCGCTGTGCGTGGGCCTGTTTCAGCGCCGGCGGCAACGATAACGCGGCGGGAATCTCCACATCACTGCAGAGGCGGCCGGCGAGGCAGTCATCGTCTGCCTCAAGGTGCTGCAGAATCAGGGGTTTGACCTCGCGCCAACGACCGACGACCTCTGCCACGGAGAGCCGTTCCAGGCGCTCGCGCCGAGCCCGTACGATGCCGGTCCAGCGCTTGCGCATGCCTTCGGTGCGCCGGCCCGATGGCAGCGGTTCCAGCGCGCTGGCCTCATCCACCGCCTTGTCCAGCCAGTCGGCTTCGCTGCTTGCCGCGGGTTGCCAGGCATCGATGCGGTCGATCAGGGCCTGCATCTGTTCCAGGCGCTCGCGAGCACGCTGGGCACGATCATCGCGCTCGGCGTCACGCTGGGCGAAGATCTGGTCGCATAGTTGGCGGAATTCTCGCCACAGGGTCTGCTCCTCGCCCTTGGGCGCGCGCCCCAGTTCGCGCCAGCGCTGTTGCAGTGCCTTGGCCTGGTCGGCTCGCTGGCGTGCCGGCAGTCGTGCATCGACCAGCGCTCGGGCCTGGTCGATCACCTCACGCTTGGCGTCGGCGATCTCGTTGGCGCGGCGATCGATCAGCGCCTGCAACTGGTGCCGGATGCGGCCGAAGCGTCGTCCGATGGCCTCTGCGTGATCGCGCGGGACAGGGGCGGTGCGGCGCCACTGTTCCCTGGCCTGGTCGCGGATCTCGCGCAGCGCGTCGGGGTCGGCCTGGGCGGCGGGCTGCTCCAGAAGGGCCTCGATCTGCTCGCACAGCGCTTCGCGCTCTGCCAGGTTGGCCTCGCGCAGGCGCTGTTGTTGTTCACGCCAGGCCTTGAGCGACTCGCGAATACGTTCGGAGGTTGCCCGAAAGCGCTCGGACTGCTCGCGGTTGGCCGCGGCGTCACCCAGTGCCTTCCACTCCTTGACCAGCTGGCGATGGCGGCGGTCACGGTCACGGTCGGTGAGGGTGGCGTCCTGCTCCAGGGCCTCGATGGCCTGGCACAGTTGCTCGCGCTTGGGGCCGGCGACGAAGCCGCGCCAGTCGCGCAGTTCGGCGAGTCGTGCGCCGAGGCGCTTGAGTCGTGACTGCTGGGCGCCGGCCGAGGACGGCAGTTGATCGGCGAGGTGGCGAAGCCGCTGGTGCAGGCGACTCGCTCCCTTGAAGGTACCCTCGTCGAGCAACGCCTCGAGACGATCCAGTTCCTCATCGAAGCGTGTGAGCTGGGACTCCGACGGTTCGTCCCCGGAAAGATCCTTCTCCAGGCGAAGATGGTGTCGCGCACGTTCGAGCCGCGGGTCTGGCGGCAGACCTTCGGGCCACTTGCAGTCGCTCACCAGCTGCTTGAGCGCAGCCTCGTCGCCGGCCTTGATGGCTTCCTCCAGCGGCAGGGCGCGCTCGACCAGGCGCTGGTGGGCCTGGTTGATGGCGTCGTAGTTCTTCAAGGCCTTGTCGTAGCGCTGGCGCAGGCCGTCGTCGGCCAGGTGGATCTCGGACAGTGCCTGCCAGCGGTTGGCCATCAACTGCTTCTGAGCGCGCAGGCTGGCCAGGTCCTGTTCACCGACATATTCGCCCTGATAGAGCGCGGCCAGGCTTTCTTCCAGCGCCATGACCAGTGCCTCTCGGTCCTGGTCGGCCTGCTCGCGGCGCTGCCGGTCGGCACGCAGGGCGTGTTCCTGGGCCTCGTGATCGTGAATCACCTTGCGACAGCGCAGGCTGGCCTCCTGGTAGCGCTGCTCCTGCCCGGCGTCGGGCAGATCTGCCAGTCGAGACCACTCGCGCTCCAGATGGCGGAAGCGCCCAGCGTAGAGAGGCTCCCAGGTGGCACGGGCGTGCTGCTCGAGACTGGCCAGCAGTTGCTCGCGTCGTTCCCGAGCCTGTTCCACGGCGTCGGCGTCGGCGCGCAGTCGTCCCAGGCGTTCCTTGGCGTCGCGCACCACGTGGCGATCCCGGCGGGCCGCCTGGGCCAGCTGCTTGAGACCTTCCTCGGAGGTGACCCGCTCGGCGGCGGCGTGACGTACGGCGGCGATGCCGTTGTCGCAGGCCTGGCGAATCAGGGCGGCCTCGTCATCGAGCCTGGCCAGGGCGGCGAGTCGCAGCTGCTGGTTATCGCCCTGGAGGGCGATCTCCTCGAGCATCGCCGCGTCGTCCAGGGACTCGACGATCTGCTGGCGGCGGCCAAGTTCGATGCCGCCCTGGCGACCGATCAGCAGCGCGATGAGCTGACGATCCAGCTCGCGTGATCCTTTACCCCCGACGCGCAGCTCCAGCAGTCGCTGTGGGTCGTCCAGGCGCCTCGCCGCGGCGAGACGGACGTCGGGCTCGGTGTCCTGGACCAGGGTCTCGAGGGCCTCGCGTTGGCTCTGGGGGTCGAGCCGTTCGGCGGCATCGCGTCGGACCTGTGGATCGGGATGTCGCCAGCGTGGCGAGAAAAGGCGGCGGAGGAGTCCGGGCATGGGGCTTCCTGCAAAGAAATAAAGAAAGGTGGCGAAACGGCTTCACCATCTTGTTATTGCGCCAGGCAAAGCCGGGCGTCGAGATAGAAAGTTTATCTAAGCATGCGCGCCACCATCAGAAAAGGCCTCAGCGCAGGGCTGTGGCTGATTGGAGACACTGACAGGAGGACAATTGAGGCTTATGATCGGTTGCAGGACCGGGGGCTCTGACTTAGCTTGAGATCATCCCCCGACCAACACCCGACGTGGAGTTCGGCAATGAGCCTCAAAGTGGACAGGGACAGCATGGCGTTTACGTTCAAGGGTGGGATGCTGCCCATGACGGTGATGGAGCTTTCCAGTGCGGATCCCGAGGAAATTCGCGATCAGCTCGCGGGCAAGCTCTCGCAGTCGCCAGCCTTCTTTCAGCACACCCCGGTGGTGCTCAGCGTCGAGAAGCTCGACGAACCTCACCTGGCCCTGGAACGTATCTGTGCGGTGTGCCGGGCGCACAAGCTGCTGCCGGTAGCGGTGCGTGGTGGTGCCGATCCGGTCAAGCAGTCCGCCTGGGCGCTCGGACTTGGCTGGTTCCCCCCCCAGGATGCCGCTCGTGCGCGTACCCTGGAAAGCGTTCCGGTGCAGGAAGACGAAGACGTCACCGTGGTCGAGGAAGTGGAGGCTGACGCGCCTCATGGCGGACGTATCTTTCGTGGCACCGTGCGTTCCGGCCAGCAGATCACCGCTCCCGACGGCGACCTGACCGTGATCGGTGCGGTCAATGCCGGGGCCGAGGTGCTGGCGGCGGGCAATGTCCACGTCTACGGTGCCCTCAGGGGGCGTGCCCTCGCTGGCATTCACGGCGACCACCAGGCAGGCATCTTCTGCCGTGAGCTGCATGCGGAGCTGTTGTCAGTGGCGGGCAACTACAAGCGTCTCGAAGATATCGACCCCCAGCTGCTCGGCTCCTCCGTCCAGGTCGTGCTGACGGACGATCAGTTGGGGATCACCGCGCTGAAGTGAGCCTTCAGCTGGGCTTGTAAGGAGCCTTCAGCCGGGCTGATAGAGAGCCTTCAGCTGGGCTGATAGAGAGCCTTCAGCCGGGTTTGTAAGGAGCCCTCAGCTGGGCTGATGGAGAGCCTTTAGCCGGGCTTGTGAAGCGCCTTCAGCGGGGCATTGCCGCATCAGCGGGCGCTTTAGCGCGGGACAGCGATTTTTATAAGGCCGTGCCTGGTCACTGCGGTGACCACACAGGACCAACAACTTTACGACGACAGGATGCGACACTTGGCCAAGATCATCGTTGTGACCTCCGGTAAAGGCGGGGTCGGCAAGACAACCAGTGCGGCAGCCATTGCCACCGGGCTGGCACTCAGAGGCAACAAGACGGTAGTGATCGACTTCGATGTCGGTCTACGGAACCTCGACTTGATCATGGGCTGCGAGCGCCGTGTGGTCTACGACCTGGTCAACGTCATCCAGGGCGAGGCCGGGCTGAACCAGGCGCTGATCCGTGACAAGCGCGTGGACAACCTGCATATCCTTCCTGCCTCCCAGACTCGGGACAAGGATGCCTTGACCCAGGAGGGCGTCGAGAAGGTGCTGGACACCCTGACCAAGGACTTCGACTACATACTGTGCGATTCACCCGCCGGTATCGAACGTGGTGCCCAGCTGGCCATGTACTTCGCCGACGAAGCCATCGTGGTGACCAACCCCGAGGTGTCTTCGGTGCGTGACTCCGACCGTATCCTTGGGCTGTTGTCATCGAAGACCCGGCGGGCCGAGCAGGGCAAGGACCCGATCAAGGAGCATCTGCTGATCACCCGCTACAACCCCGGACGGGTCGACCAGGGAGACATGCTGAATCTCGAGGACATTCGCGAGATCCTGGCCATCAACCTGGTAGGTTTGATTCCCGAGTCCGAGGCCGTGCTGAGAGCCTCCAACCAGGGGGTCCCGGTCACCCACGACGACAGCAGTGACGCTGGCCAGGCCTATATGGATACGGTCAGCCGCCTGATCGGAGAGGAGGTGCCCTTGCGCTTCCACGAGTATCAGAAGAAAAGCCTGCTGAGCCGCATGTTCGGAGGAGGAGGTCGCCGGTGAAACTACTCGATTTCCTGAAGCGCGAACGCAAGAAGTCCGCGTCTGTCGCCAAGGAGCGGCTGCAGATCATCGTGGCGCACCAGCGTAGCCAGCGGGGACAGCCTGACTTCCTGCCGATGCTGGAGAAGGAGTTGCTTGAGGTTATCCGCCGCTATGTCGAGGTGGACGACGATGCCATCAATATGTCGCTGGACAGCGAGGACAACTGCTCGGTGCTCGAGCTCAACGTGACCCTGCCGCGCAGCAGTTGATGCAGCGTCTGGTGTTGCTTGAACGTCGTGATATCGTCGATGCCACATCGCCGATGCGATATCGACAATGCCAGCCATCAAGATGACGCCCCTTGGGCGTCTTTCGTGTATTTCCTTCCCGCGCCGGACTCGACCTGTGATCGTGCAGGCTGAGCCCGGCGTTGGCCTGTGCTAGGCTGACGGGCCTTTGACGTACGCGTGGAGACCGCAATCCCATGGCGCAGCCGAAAGCCGCTCCGCTGACCTTTCTGTGGCACGACTACGAGACCTTTGGTGCCGATCCTCGGCGCGATCGTCCCTCGCAGTTCGCGGCCATCCGTACCGACGCCGAGTTCAACGAGATTGGCGAGCCGGTGGAGCTGTTCTGCAAGCCCGCCGATGATGCCTTGCCGCACCCGATGGCCTGCCTGATCACCGGTATTACGCCCCAGCAGGCGAGGCGCAACGGTGTGCCCGAAGCCGAGTTCGCCGGCGCCATCGTCGACGAGATGAGCGTCGCCGGGACCTGTGCGGTGGGCTACAACAGCCTGCGCTTCGACGATGAGGTCAGTCGTCACCTGTTTTACCGCAACCTGATCGACCCCTATGCACGGGAGTGGCAGAACGGCAATTCGCGCTGGGATCTGATCGACGTGGTGCGCGCCTTCCACGCCTTGAGGCCCGAGGGCATCGAGTGGCCAAGGCGCGAGGACGGCAGTCCCAGCTTTCGCCTGGAAGACCTGACCGCGGCCAACGGCATCGAGCATGCCGGCGCCCACGACGCCCTGGCCGATGTACGCGCTACCATCGCCCTGGCGCGACTGTTGCGTGGCGCCAATGCCAACCTGTTCGACTACCTGCTGTCGCTCAGGGCCAAGCGCGAGGTGCGTAAACGCCTGGATACGACCCAGCGCAAGCCGGTGGTGCATATCTCCCGGCGCTATCCGGCCAGTCGCGCCTGCGGGTCTCTGGTGATGCCCCTGGCCGAACACCCGACCAATCCCAACGGCGTCATCGTCTACGACCTGTCGCTGGACCCTGCCGACATGCTCAGTCTCTCGCCCCAGGAGATTCGTGCTCGGGTATTTGTCAGCAATGACGACCTGGCCGAGGGGGAAAGCCGGATTCCGCTGAAGGTGGTGCACATCAACAAGTGCCCGGTGATCTTTCCGCCCAGTGCGCTCAAGGATGTGTCGGGGCCCCATCAGGGCGAGTACGGCGAGATCGTGGCGCGCATGGGGCTCGAGATGGACGCCTGTCGCGGTCACTACCAGCGGCTGGCCAAGGACCCCGATATCGTCGCCAAGGTGCAGGAGGTGTTCGCCGAGCCACCGCCGGAGCCGCGGAGGGATCCGGACCTGATGCTCTACTCCGGCGGGTTCTTCTCTCCTGCCGACCGCCAGCAGATGGAGCGCGTGCGTGCCATGGATCCCTGGGATCTGGTCGACGCCAGCTTTGCCTTCCAGGACCCGCGCCTCGAGGAGATGCTGTTTCGCTACCGCGCCCGCAGCTATCCGGACACCCTGACCGGCGAGGAGCAGGCGCGCTGGGAGACCTTCCGGTGGGAGCGGATGAACGACTCGGCGCTGGCGAGCCTGACGCTAAAGGACTTCGCGCGTGAAATCGAGCGTCTGAACCAGACCTCGCTGAGCGATCGCGAACGCCAGATCCTCGAGGAGATGGTGATGTTTGTGGAGTCGATCATGCCCGCCCAGGCGTTCGGCTAGGGGACCAGCCTGGCGCAGACGCACGGCGTCGCGCTGGCCGTGTCGGGCATCATCAATATGGCGCCATGAATCAGGTGCCATGTATCAGGTGTGATGAAGCGGGTGAAACGACGCGGGTGAAACCACAAGGCCCGCCGGGCGAGGCGGGTCGGGCCTTGTCGTCACTGCTGTCGGCGGCGGCGTCGCCAGCCGGGCGGGATCGCCCCCAAGCAGGGGGCGATGGGGTGGGCCAGGGCCTTTTGGCAGAGCCCTGTCAGGGTTTGGCCGCCTGGGCGCTGGTGTCCGCCGGCGTCGGTGACAGCGCTTCTTCCTCGTCACCGGGCAGGGCTTCCAGGTCGCCTTTCAACGCCATGACGTCGCTGGGTGCGGCGCCCGGATCGAAGGTCACGTCCACCACTGCGGCGCCACCCAGACGCTGCCAGCTGTCCTTCAGGCTGGCGGCGTCGACCTCGAGCACCGCGGCGGCCAGCCGCTCACGCCTATCGAAGTCGGTGTCGCCGTAGGACAGCGCCTGCCACAGGCGGGTGGTGCGCTCCTCGAGGCCTGAATCACGCTGGGTAATCTCGTCGTGGACCGCCTGGCGATAGGTGGCCAGGGTGTCGTCATCCAGGCTGTCCAGACGCTCGGGCACACGGTCGAGGAAGTCGCTGACCCTGGCCTTGAGCTCGTCGCTCTGGGTGGAGGGAGACTGCACCAGCAGGCTGATGCCCGGAGCGTGCAGCAGCGGTGAGTAGCCTGCGCTGACGATGTACCCGAGCTGCTGTTCGGTACGCAACTGCTGGTAGAAGGGGGTCTCGAGCAGCTTGCCGAGCACCGCGATGCGGGCCTGGGTGGCGATACCCTGGTCCGGCCCCTGCAGGTAGCGAATCAGCAGCGACTCGTCTCGGCTGGAGTCCGGCGTCAGGCTCGGCAGATCCACTGCCTTGAGTACCTGCAGGTCGGTGATGGCGTCCGCGCCAAGGCTGGGCTCAAGCGCCGCGATGGCCTGCTCGGCCTCGTCGCGTGCCAGCGACTCTTCCAGGTTGCCGACCACCAGCGCCTGCAGGTGCAGCTCGTCGAGGAAGCGCTCGCGGAAGTCGCGCAGGTCCTGGGGCTCGAGGTCGGACAGTGCCTCGAGCAGCACCTGGGGGGACCACTGGGGCCGAATCAGCGCCTCGGACAGGGTGCGTTGACCCTGGTGATAGAGCGGATTGCGTGGTGCATTGCCCCATTGCTTTTCCAGGCCGTAGCGTACTCGGGCAACGCTTGCGTCGCGGATCTCACCCTGCTTGAGCTGGTCGATCACCTCCCGTATCACCCTGTCCTGGCGGTCACGCCAGCCGGTGAAGGACAGCGTCATGCCACGTGAGTGGGCATAGGCTTCATACTTCTGTCCCGCCAGACGTGCGGCGTAGAGCTTCTCGTTGAGGCTGTCGTTGAGCCAGCCGGCCAGCAGTTGTGTCAGCACGGCCTGGTGCGGGGACTGGCTGGCGCCAGGGTGCTGCAGGCTGAAGCGCCAGGAGGCCTTGGGCGTATCGTACTCGGCATCGGCCTTGTACCAGGCGTCGGCCTCGGGGGTGTCGATCAGCAGTGAGGGGCGCTCGTCGTGGGCCTCAAGCAGCGCCAGGTCCTCGGCGATAAAGGGATTGGGCTCGGGCAGTGCCAGCCCCGCCAGGGGGTCGGCTGCGGTGTCGGCCAATGGCGTCTCCTGCCAGGCGGTGTCGTAGTAGCGGCTGCGCTGGTCGCCTTCGACCTCGGGGCCGGTGTACAGGCGGATCATGTTGTCGGGGCGCAGCGCATCGAGCCAGCGACGCACTTCCTCTGCGTCGAGCCCGTCCATGCGGTAGTCGGCGCGGTTGACGTCCTCGAGCGGGTAGTGGGTCAGGCTCATGGACAGGCGCATGGCCTCGTCCAGGGCGTTACCGTGCTGCTGGAACTGGAACGCCTGCTCGGACAGGCTGGCCTGCTCGTCGTAGCGCTCCTCGCTGATGCCCTGTTGGCGAATCTGCTCGATGGTGGCAAACAGACTGGCCTGGATGCGATCGAGATGCTCGCGCCCCTCGGGGGTCAGGCTGACATCCACGGCCAGCAGTGCATGGCGGCCGTCACCTCGGGTGACGCCGGCGGACAGGCCGTCGGCCCAGCCGGCCTCGCGCAGGCGGCTCAACAGGCTGCCGGGTCCCTCATGACCGATCAGGTTGGCGATGTAGCTGGCCGGCTTGTGGCGATAGCTGAGCACGGGGTCGGGCACCGGGAACAGAAAGCTGACGCGGCGAGCGTCGCGCAGCGACTGGGCCTCGGCGGCCAGCGGCAGGCGTGAGCGATCCACCAGTGGGGTGTCGATGACGGGTGCCTCGAGGCCGCGATCGGGCACCTCGGCGAAACGTTCGACCACCAGTGTCTGCAGTTGATCCAGCGGCATCGGCGCCACTACCGCCAGATGCATGACGTTGGCACCGTAGTGGTTGTCGTAGAAGTTCATGACCCGCTCGCGCAGGCTGGGCTCCCCTTCGGGCCGCTCGGCCAGGGTCTCCTTGCTGCCCACCGAGAAACCCACGGTGGGGTTGGCAGGATTGAGCAGGGCGTCGAGGACCTCGTTCTCGCGGCGTGCGTCATCGCGCAGGCGCGCCTGATATTCGGAGTGCACCACGTTGCGCTCGCTGCCCAGGCGGTCGGCGTTGAACAGCGGGTCGATGAAGAACCGACTGAAGCGATCCAGAGCGCCTTCGAAGGCCTCGGGTTCCACATCGAAGAAGTAGTTGGTGTCCAGCGAGGCGGTGAAGGCGTTGTGGCGCCCGCCGTGGCGGCTGATGTAGCCCTGGTAGGCGTCGGGCTCGGGGTAGGCCTCGGTGCCCAGAAACAGCACATGTTCGAGCAGGTGGGCGAGCCCCTGCAGGTCATCGGGATCCTGGGCGCTGCCCACCGACACATTGAGTGAAGCCGCCGCCTTGTCGGCCTCGGGATCGCTGACCAGCAGGACGTCGAGGCCGTTGTCCAGGGTCAGTACGCGATAGTCGCGATCATCGTGGGGGCTGACGATCGGCGTCGTGGCGGTGGCCACGTCGGCGTCGGCCTGAGCCGTGGGCGGTTGCTCGCTGGTAGCGGTCGGGGCCGCGGAAGCCTGAGCCAACGGCAGCCACAGGCCGATCAGGGTGGCGACGAGGGCGCTGGCGCCGCGTCGTGTGAGGGTCGAAGCCATCACGTCTCCTTGGAAGTCTGGCGCCACATCTTGCCGATGGGATGGGCACAGGATGGGTCTTGCTCTTGAGGATTGTTCACTCGTCTTGATACCGGAAAAGCGCCCAACAGTTCCCCGGGAGGGGGGCTCAACAGTGACTTGAGGTCCTCGGGATCACTCTGCGGGTCCAGCCAGGCCCTCGCTTGGCCGGGGGGCACGACCGCCGGCAGACGGTCGGTCAGGGGGGCCAGAAAGCCAGGGCTAGGTACCGTGATCAAGGCGAAGGAGTCGTTATAGTCGGTAAGGGTGGTGTGAAACCTACACCATAGTCCGGCCAGCAGCATCGGCCCGCGGTCTGCCCTGGTGATCAAGAAGGGCTGCTTGTAGTTTGGACGCGGCTGCCAGGCGTAGGCGCCGGCTACCGGCACCAGGCAGCGCCGCGCGCGGAAGGCGTCACGGAACATCGGGCGCGAGTCGAGGCTTTCGGCGCGGGCGCAGTGGGGGGCGTGATCGAGTACCTGCAACCAGGGCGGTGTCAGGCCCCAGAAACCGATCCCCAGGGTCGGGCGTCCAGCTTCCAGGCGGATGATCGACAGTGGACGGCGCGGGGCCATGTTGACGCCGCTGATGGCCTGGGCCGGAGCATCGAGGTCGTCGAGGGCGGTCTCGATGGCGCGGGCGGGAATATAGAGACGGCCGGTCATGGGGGCTCCTGCGATCTGGAGGGCCAGCGTACCCAAGCTCCCGGTGTCAGGAAAGCCTTGAGCCCGTTGTCGCGGCGAAGGGGGCATAATGAGCGGTCGAAAACAGTGTTCGATTAATGTATGCTGAACGATACCGCTGAACCTGAAGCCGCCGATGTCCGGCCGCGAGAGAGAAGAGCGATGGCGCGTCCAAGACAGCATGCCCCCGAGGAGCTTCACGCCCAGGTGATGGCCGCCTGCGATGCCTGGCTGGCTGAGCAGCCGGTGCATGCCCTGTCGCTGCGCTCGTTGGCCCGGGAGGTGGGCTGTGCGCCGAGCACCCTGCTGAAACTCTACGGCAGCTTCAACAACCTGCTTCAGCACGTCAACCTGGAAAGCCTCGGTCGGCTGCGCACGGTGATGGAGCCCCTGCTGGTGGACACCACCGAGCCCGAGGCCCGGCTGCGTGCCCTGGCCCAGGGGTACTGGAAGTTCGCCCGCGAAGACGCCCATCGCTGGCAGCTGATGTTCGACTATCCGTTGGCCCAGGAAGGCGAGCTCGATCAGCGCCAGACCGACATGATCGGCGCACTGTTTGCCCGGGTCGAGGGGACCCTGACCGAGTATCAGCCGGATCTCGAATCGCTCGAGGCGCAGCGCCTGGCGCGAACCCTGTGGGGTAGCGTTCATGGCCTGGTGCAGCTGGGGCTCAATGACCGTCTTGGCTATTCCCAGGGCGGCGCCTTCGAGGTCGAGGAGCTGCTCGATCAACTGCTGTCGACCACCCTCGCCGGACTCAAGCAGATAGGCCGTGACCAGAGGGGCGATAGACAGGTGAACGACACGCCGTGATCGACGTACTCGTCTGGGGCCTCGTCGGCCTGCTTGCCTGCATCGCTGCCTGGCGCTTCTATCGCGCCCCGGCGGTGTATATCCGACGTTTCGTGTTTGCCTTTATCCATGTGTTGTACCGACTTCGCTTCCAGGGGCGTCGCTTCGTGCCCCCGCGCGGGCCGGCGCTGGTGGTGTGCAATCATGTCAGCTTCATGGATGCGCTGGTGATGGGCGGCGGCAGCCCCAGGCCGCTGCGCTTCTTGATGGATCGTCCGATCTACGAGTCGAAGCGCCTCAACTGGCTGTTTCGCATGGTCGGGGCGATACCCGTGGAATCGGATCGTCGTGACCCGGGCAATGTGCGTCGCGCCCTGGAAGAAGTCAGTCGCGCCTTGAGAAACGGCGACGTGGTGATGCTGTTCCCGGAAGGGCGGCTGACGTCGGATGGTGAGGTCAAGACCTTCCGCCGGGGCCTCGATCTGATCCTGTCGAGGGACCCGGTGCCGGTGATTCCTGCCGCGCTGTCGGGCCTGTGGGGCTCGTGGACCTCCAATTGTCACGGCAAGGCTCTGGCCCATTTCCCCAGGCGCTGCCGCGCCCGGGTGGCGCTCTACTTCGACGAGCCGGTGCCGCCGGGGCAAGCCACCCGTCAGTCGCTGGAGGCCCGGGTGCGCGAGCTCAAGGCCGAAGCCGATCGCTGGGTCGAGACCGGTAAGCCCTGAGGCAACCGCCGCCGGGGTACGCAGGCTCCGGCAGAGGGAAGGTCGGGTTAGGGAAGTGATAACGCAGAAAGGGACGGCCTCGGCCGTCCCTTTCTCGTTAGTGCTTTGCTTGTCAGTACTTTGCTGGCAAGTACTCTGCCTGCTGGTGCCTTGCCCGCTGGTTCCTTCCCTGCATGTCGCGTCGCGACTGACGTCCCTCTGGTCCTTGCGGTGGTCAGTCGCCCGCGTCGGATTCTGCCAGGACGCGGCGAGTGCCGGGCCAGCAGCTGACCGAGGTGATCAGGTTGTCGCGCATCTCGAGGATTTCCATGCGGATGTTGCCGATCTGCAGGCAGGCCGGGCCGTCGGGGAAGGACTCGAGGTGTTCCAGTATCACCCCGTTCAGCGTCTTGGGGCCGTCGGTGGGCAAGTGCCAGCCCAGCGACTTGTTGATATCACGGATATTGGCGGTGCCGTCGATCACGTGGCTGCCGTCGCTCTGGGGCAGCATGTCCTGTTCCTGGCCGGCCACGTCGGTGGTGAATTCACCGACGATCTCCTCGAGGATGTCCTCCAGGGTCACCAGGCCCTCCACGTCGCCGTACTCGTCCACCACGATGCCAATGCGGCGCTTCTGCTTCTGAAAGTTCAAGAGCTGGGTGTGCAGCGGCGTCGATTCGGGGATGAAGTAGGGCTCCCGCGCTTCCTGCACGATGGCCGCCTTGGTCACCTCTCCTCTGGACAGGAAGCGGGCGGCATTGCGCAGGTGCAGCATGCCGATGATGCTATTGATGTCGCCCTTGAACACCGGCAGCCGAGTGTGCTGGCTGGTGCGGATCTGGGTCAGGATATCCTCGAGACTGTCGTCGAGGTCGATGCCGACCACCTCATGGCGCGGCACCATGATGTCGTTCACGGTGACATTCTCGAGATCCAGAATCGACAGCAGCATGGCCTGGTGGCGATGGGGAATCAGGGTGCCGGCCTCGTGGACCACGGTGCGCAACTCGTCGCGGGTGAGGTTGTCACCATTGCCGTCGATATTCTTGACGCCAAGCAGTCTGAGCAGGCCGTTGGAGATCACGTTGACCACCCACACCAGCGGATACAGCAGCTTGAGCAGCGGCTCCAGGATCATCGAGGCGGGGTAGGCGATGCGCTCCGGCTTCACCGCAGCAAAGGTCTTGGGGGTGACCTCGGCGAAGATCAGCACAACGATGGTCAGGATCGCCGTGGAGATGGCGGGGCCGCTGACATCGCCAAAGAAGTGGATGGCGATGATGGTGGCGATGGAGGCCGCCAGGTTGTTGACGAAGTTGTTGCCGATCAGGATGACGCCGATCAGCCGGTCGGGACGCGCGAGCAGGCGCATCACGCGCTTGGCGTTGCGCTGTCCGCTGTTGGCCTGGTGGCTCAACCGATAGCGGTTGATCGACATCATGCCGGTCTCGGAACTGGAGAAGAAGCCCGATAGGGCAATCAGCAGAAAGAGCAGGCCGAACAGCAGGCCCACCGGAAAGTCGTCGTTCAAGACGTGAAATCCTTGGTCGCGGGTAGGGGTCGAGTTGTAGGGGGTCGGGCCGGGAGTGTCAAGGAGACCTCCTGTCTAGCTGTGCGCTAACAGCACCTCAAGGACAAACTTGCTACCAAAGTAGGCCAAAAGCAGTGCGATATAGCCTCCCAGGGTCCAGCGCACCGCCCGCATGCCTCGCCACCCAAGGCGGTAGTGGCACAGCAGCAGTACCGCGAACACCAGCCAGGCCAGCAGCGACAGCACCGTCTTGTGGACCAGGTGCTGGGCGAACATGTTGTCGAGGAACACGAACCCGCTGGCGATGGCCAGCGTAAGCAGGGCCATGCCCACCCAGATCATCTCGAACAGCACCCGCTCCATGGTGGTCAGCGGCGGCAGTGCCTGTACCACGCCGCGTATCCGGTGATGCTTGAGGGCCTTGTTCTGGACACCTACCAGTATCGCCTGCAGCGAGGCGATGGCCAGCACCGCGAAGGCCAGGGCGGAGCTGACGGCGTGGAAGGCGATGCCGGGGGTCATGCCGTTTGCGCTGGTGGGGGTCGGTAGTTCGGTACCGAGCAGCAGCACCACGCCGGCAAAGGGGAACAGCACGGCGGCGATATTGAGCACCGGTTTGAACAGGCTGGCGCCCAGCAGCACCACCACCGCCAGGGCGGTGACCAGCACCGCGCTGGTGGACAGTCCTGGCAGCATCGAGCCCTCGAGGGCAAGCAGGCCGCCGGCGACGACCAGGTGGAGAGCCGCTGCCAGGGTGCCGAAGCCACGTACCAGTAGATCGCGCGGAGGTACCCGGCGAATCAGGGTCAGCCCTTGCCAGGAGGCAGCCGCCAGATAGAAGACAAAGGCCAGTAGAGCCAGAGGTAACGCCTGCATGCTGTGCTGTCCGTGCGCCTTGCCGGCGCCTTTGAAGATAGGGATCCTGGGTCCGGGGAATGCCTTCCCCTCGACACCGACTATACCGGATAGCGCCTCGGCTGACAGCCAGCGGGCGGCCTTCTTCGGCTGTCTTGCCGGCAACTGCATGGAGAGTCCGCGCCACAAGGCGTATAATTTGCGCCATCGTCAAGGCCGCGCACCGGCGGCCGTCTCAAGGGGCGTCTCGACAAGGGCGCCTTGAGGCCATCGCATTTGGAGAGGCCCATGTTTCAGAACCTGAGCGAGCGTCTGTCCCAGACGCTGAAGTCGATCAAGGGTCAGGCACGCCTGACCGACGACAACATCAAGGACACCCTGCGCGAGGTGCGCAAGGCGCTGCTCGAGGCGGACGTTGCCCTGCCGGTGGTCAAGGCGTTCATCGAGCGAGTGCGCGAACGTGCCGTGGGCCAGGAGGTCTCCCGCAGCCTGTCGCCGGGCCAGCAGTTCATCAAGATTGTCCAGCAGGAGCTGGAAGTCACCATGGGCGAGGCCAACGAAGGGCTGTCGCTCAAGGGCACGCCCTCCGTGGTGCTGATGGCCGGCCTGCAGGGTGCGGGCAAGACCACCTCGGTGGCCAAGCTGGGCAAGTATCTGCGCGAGCGCGAAAAGAAGAAGGTGCTGGTGGTTTCCACCGACGTCTACCGCCCCGCCGCCATCGACCAGCTCGAGACCCTGGCCAAGGAGGTCGAGGTCGACTTCTTCCCGTCGCGCTCGGATCAGGCCCCGGTGGACATCGCCACGGCGGCGCTGAAACACGCCAAGATCCAGTTCCATGACGTGGTGCTGGTCGATACCGCGGGTCGCCTGGCCATCGACGAAGCGATGATGCAGGAGATCCAGGGGCTGCATCAGGCCATCGAGCCCTCCGAAACGCTGTTTGTGGTCGACTCCATGACCGGCCAGGATGCGGCCAACACCGCCCGCGCCTTCGCCGATGCCCTGCCGCTGACCGGGGTGGTGCTGACCAAGGCCGACGGTGATGCCCGTGGCGGTGCCGCCCTGTCGGTGCGTCACGTCACCGGTCGTCCGATCAAGTTCATGGGTGTCGGCGAGAAGGTCGATGCCCTCGAGCCCTTCCATCCGGATCGTGTGGCCTCGCGCATCCTCGGCATGGGCGACGTGCTGTCGCTGATCGAGGAAGCCGAGCGTACCGTCGACAAGGGCAAGGCCGAACAGCTCGCCAAGAAGGTCAAGAAAGGCCAGGGCTTCGATCTCGAGGACTTCCGCGAACAGCTCCAGCAGCTCAAGAAGATGGGCGGCATGAGCGGCCTGATGGGCAAGCTGCCGGGCATGGGGCAGATGGCCGAGATGGCCCAGGGGCCTGGGCCCGAAAAGGAGCTTGGCAAGCTCGAGGCGCTGATCAACTCGATGACGCCGAAGGAGCGCCGTAATCCGGACATCATCAACGGCTCGCGCAAGCGCCGTATCGCCGCCGGTGCCGGCCTGCAGGTGCCGGACCTCAATCGTCTGCTCAAGCAGCACAAGCAGATGCAGAAGATGATGAAGAAGGCCGGTAAGAAAGGCGGCATGCAGAAGATGATGAGGGGCATGTCCGGCATGATGGGCGGAGGTGGCCCTGGCGGCCCCGGTGGCATGGGCGGCATGGGTGGCCCCGGCGGCATGCCCTGGCGCTGAGTCAGTTTTTTTCGCTGATGCTGTTTTTAATGCCAAGCGCCGAAGCGTGATGAAGATGCAATACGCTGGGCCCGCCACTCCCGGCCCTGGCACCGCTGGTGCGCCGCTCGTCAAGGGATGAGCGGCAAAAAAGGTTCCCTTGGGGGGTGGTTTTCCGTAGAATACTGCCTCTTCACTCGAGGACCGCGCCTGGCGCGGCCCTCGTCGTGAGCGAAACACCGGTGGCTGGCCTGGCCGTCGCCGTTATCTGAAATCCCAACCGAAGGACAGTCAACGTATGGTTACCATTCGTCTGGCACGTGGTGGCGCCAAGAAGCGTCCCTTCTACCACCTCGCCGTGACCGATTCCCGCAACGCCCGCGACGGCCGCTTCATCGAGCGTCTGGGCTTCTTCAACCCGGTGGCCCGTGGCCAGGAAGAGCGTCTGCGCATCGACCTCGACCGCATCGCCCACTGGCAGTCCCACGGCGCGCAGCTGTCTGACCGCGTCGCCGAGCTGGTCAAGGAAGCTCGCAAGCAGGCCTGAGGCGCAAGCCTTGCCTGTGAATGTCCCGGTGTGAAAGAGGTTTGACCCAGATGGCATCGCCACAACGCCCTAGCGCGCAGCGCCAAGCGCAAGACGATCGCCACAGCGACGATTACGTCGTGCTGGGCAAGCTGACCAGTCCTTACGGCATCAAGGGCTGGCTGAAGGTGTATTCCTACACCTCACCCATGGAAGGCATTCTCGACTATGCCGAATGGGTGGTCCGTCACGACGGACAGATTTCGCGCCACCGCCTCAAGCAGGGGCGCAAGCAGGGACAGGGCCTGGTCGCCCAACTGGACGGTGTCGATGACCGTGACCGCGCCGAGAGTCTGGCCGGAGCGGACATCCTGCTGGCCAAGCAAGACCTGCCCGAACTCGACAGTGAAGAGTACTACTGGCACCAGCTGGAAGGCCTCAGGGTCGTCACGCTGGAAGGGGTGTCTCTGGGACGCCTGGCCTACCTGTTCGAGACCGGTGCCAACGACGTCATGGTCGTGAAGGGCGGCGACGCCCCGGACGATCGCGAACGTCTGCTTCCCTACCTGCCCGATGACGTGGTCAAGCGCGTCGATCTCGAGGCAGGAGAGATGCTGGTCGACTGGGACCCGGAGTTTTGAGCGCAGTGCGTTCGAAAACCGCGTCGACAGGAGATCGATAACGTGTGGATAGGGGTGGTGTCACTGTTTCCGGAAATGTTCGAGGCGATTACTCGCCACGGCGTGACCGGCAGGGCCGTCGACAAGGGCCAGGTGACGCTGGAGTTCTGGAACCCCCGGGACTACGCCACCGACCGCCATCGCACCGTGGATGATCGCCCCTATGGCGGTGGTCCCGGCATGCTGATGAAGGTCGACACCCTGAGAAGTGCCATCCACGACGCCCGCAGCCGAGCCCAGGCGGCCACCGGCGAGCGTCCCAAGGTGATCTACCTGTCGCCCCAGGGGCGCAGACTGGATCAGCAGGGCGCGCGGGAACTGGCGTCCGGACCGCCCCTGGTGGTGGTGGCGGGGCGTTACGAAGGCATCGATGAACGCGTGGTCGAAGCGGACATCGATGAGGAGTGGTCGATCGGCGACTATGTCCTGAGCGGGGGAGAGCTGCCCGCCATGGTGCTGATCGATACGGCGGCAAGGCTGGTGCCCGGTGTACTGGGGCATCAGGATTCCGCGGTCGAGGACTCCTTCAACGACGGTCTGCTGGACTGTCCGCACTATACGCGCCCGGAGGAAATCGACGGTCGCAAGGTGCCGGACGTACTGCTCAGCGGTCACCACGGACAGATCCGTCAGTGGCGGATGAAACAGTCCCTGGGGCGTACCTGGCAACGGCGGCCCGACCTGCTCGAGGGCAGGCAGCTGTCGAAGGAGCAGAAGCGGCTGTTGAACGAGTTCATCGACGAACACGCCGACAAGGCGGAGGTGCAGGACGAACGTCGGGATTCCGACGAGGCGGCCAGTCGCCGCTGACGGACCTGCGTCATCAATGACCCGCGCGCTCGAGCTTCGAGGGCCGGGATCACGATCCATCGGCACCCACGACCGATCGATGGATCACAACGATTTCAGGAGTGAGTCAAATGAGCAGCAAGAACAAGGTGATCCAGGCGCTCGAAGCCGAGCAGATGAGCAAGCAGGTGCCGGACTTTGCACCGGGCGACACCATCGTCGTTCAGGTCAAGGTCAAGGAAGGCAACCGCGAGCGTCTCCAGGCCTTCGAAGGCGTGGTCATCGGCAAGCGTAACCGCGGTCTGAACTCCGCTTTCACCGTGCGCAAGATCTCCCACGGCGTCGGCGTCGAGCGTACCTTCCAGACCTACAGCCCGCTGGTCGACTCCATCAGCGTCAAGCGTCGCGGTGACGTGCGCCAGGCCAAGCTGTACTACCTCCGTGAGCGTAGCGGCAAGTCTGCGCGCATCAAGGAAAAGCTGGCCTAAGACGCGTAAGCGTCTGCCAGTCCGAGGGAGGCCCCGCCTCCCTCGCCCGACACCCCGTCACCACCTTCGTGGGGCGGGGTGTCGGTGCATTGGGGGCCTTCTCGTGCTTCACCAGTGCCCTCGATGGCCAGCCCCACAGCCCAGGAGGTGTTGCTTGAGCGCCGGCGATCGTCAGACAATCGACCGCTTCCTCGACCAGCTATGGCTCGAGCAGGGCGTCAGCGACCATACCCTGAGCGCCTATCGCCACGATCTGGAGGCCTGGGCCAAGTGGCTTGCTGATCAGTCGTGCGTGTTGCTCACGCCGGGTGAGCGGACCTTGCCGGACTGGCTGGACTCGCGTCGCGAGCAGGGCTACAAGCTCACCAGCAATGCCCGGCTGCTGTCGAGTCTCAGGCGCTTCTACCGCTGGGCCCTGGCCGAAGGGATGATCGAAGCGGATCCGCTGGCCCGGGTGCGCCTGCCGCGGGTGCGGCCATCGTTGCCGGACACCCTGGACGAGGACGAGGTCGAGCGCCTGCTGAATGCGCCGGACCTGTCCACCGCCCTGGGACTGCGCGATCGCGCCATGCTCGAGGTGCTGTACGGCGCAGGGCTTCGCGTCAGCGAACTGGTCGGTCTGACCACCGATGCGGTCAATCTGCGCCAGGGCGTGGTGCGGGTGCGCGGCAAGGGGCAGAAGGACCGTCTGGTGCCGCTGGGCGAGGAAGCCGGCCACTGGCTCGAGCGCTACCTGCGCCAGGGGCGTAGCGAGCTGATGAGCGATATCCAGCGTCCGGCGCTGTTCCCCGGACGGGGCGACGGCGCCATGACCCGCCAGACCTTCTGGCACCGAATCAAGCACTACGCCAGTGTGGCACGCATCGATCGTCCACTGTCGCCACACACCCTGAGGCACGCCTTTGCCACCCATCTGTTGAATCATGGGGCCAATCTGCGTGTCGTACAGATGCTGCTGGGGCACTCGGACCTGTCGACGACCCAGATCTACACCCATGTGGCGCAGGCGCGACTGGAAGCCCTGCACGCCGACCATCATCCTCGAGGCTGACCCATGAAACGCCCTCTGTTCGTGCTTTCCCTGCCCGCTCTGCTCACCGCTGCCCTGTGGACCAGCGGTGCGCTGGCGGCCCCTCCCGCCGCGCTCAATGAGCTTGAGGTGAACGGCCAGAAGATGCCGGTGAGTCAGGTGCTGGATACCCCCATGGACGGCATCTACGAGGTGCGTCTGGAGACCGGGGAGTCCTTTTACACCAACGAGAGCGGCAGCCACTTCCTGGTGGGGGATCTGTACCAGAACGCCGAGGACGGCCTGGTCAACCTGTCCGAGCAGAGCCGCAACGCCAGCCGCGCCAGCCGCGTGGCGGCCATCGACGAGTCCGAGCAGATCGTCTATCGCGGGGTCGATGAGCCCAAGGCCACCATCCACGTCTTCACCGATACCACCTGTCCTTATTGCCGCAAGTTGCACGAGGAAGTGCCGCGCCTCAACGAGCTGGGCATCCAGGTCAACTACCTGGCCTTCCCGCGTGGCGGCATGCAGAGCGAAGGCGCCCGCCAGCTCGAACAGGTGTGGTGCGCCGACAATACCAGCGAGGCGATGACCGCCGCCAAGAGTGGAGAGGTTCCGAGCGGCGCCACAAGCTGCGACAATCCGGTGGAGCGGCAGTATCATCTGGGGCTGGAGCTGGGCGTGCAGGGCACGCCGGCGATCATCCTGCCCGACGGCACCATGGTCCCGGGCTATGTGCCCGCCGAACGGCTGGCCGAACGCCTCGGTATCGACGGCTAAGCCCGTCCGACAACACAATCGAGAAGGCCCGAGCCAGACTCGGGCCTCGCCAAATCGCTGACACAGCCGTCGCTTGCGGCGACGGTCGAGAAGGGAGAATGACATTGAAACCGGTGAGAGTGGGAATCTGTGGGCTGGGTACCGTCGGTGGCGGCACCTTCAATGTACTGACGCGCAACGCCGACGAGATCGCTCGGCGTGCCGGTCGCCCGCTGGTGATCGAGCAGGTCGCCCATCGCAGCATCAATCCCGCCTGTGACCTTACCGGTATTCGTACCACCAAGGACGTCTTCGAGGTGGCGACCAACCCCGATATCGACGTGGTGGTGGAGCTGATCGGCGGCTACGACGTGGCCCGCGAGCTGGTGATGATGGCCATCGAGAATGGCAAGCACGTGGTCACCGCCAACAAGGCGCTGATCGCGGTGCACGGCAACGAGATCTTCAAGGCGGCCCATGAAAAGGGCGTGATCGTGGCCTTCGAGGCCGCCGTGGCCGGCGGTATCCCGGTAATCAAGTCGCTGCGCGAGGGCCTGGGTGCCAACCGCATCAGCTGGGTGGCGGGTATCATCAACGGTACCGGCAACTACATCCTGACCCATATGCGCGACGAGGGCCGGGCGTTCGAGGACGTGCTCGCCGAGGCCCAGGCGCTGGGCTACGCCGAGGCCGATCCGACCTTCGACGTGGAAGGCATCGACGCCGCCCACAAGCTGACCATCCTGGCGTCCATCGCCTACGGTGTGCCGCTGCAGTTCGAGAAGGCCTACACCGAGGGTATCTCTCGGGTCACCGCCGAGGACGTCGAGCAGGCCGACAACCTGGGCTACATCATCAAGCACCTGGGCATCTCCAAGCGCACCGGTGACGGCCTCGAACTGCGCGTCCATCCGACGCTGATTCCCAAGGAGCGGCTCCTGGCCAGCGTCCACGGGGTCAAGAACGCCATCGCCGTGATGGGTGACGCCGTCGGTCCGACCCTCTACTACGGTGCCGGCGCCGGTGACGAGCCCACCGCCTCGGCGGTGGTCGCCGACCTGCTCGACGTGGCCCGCGACATCTCCACCGAGCACCGCTATCGCACGCCTTATCTGGCCTTCTGCGGCGTCACCGATGACTGTGACGAGCTGCCGATCATGCCCATGGAAGACATCACCACGGCCTACTACCTGCGCCTGCTGGCGGTGGACCGCCCCGGCGTGCTGGCGCGGGTGGCGACGATCCTCTCCGAGGAGGGTATCTCCATCGAGGCGCTGATCCAGAAGGAGGCCACCGAGGGCGAACTGGTGCCGATCATCCTGCTGACCCACCGTACCCTCGAGAAGCACATGAACGAGGCCATTCGCCGCATCGAGTCTCTGGCCGACATCGCCGGCTCGGTGACCCGCATTCGCGTCGAGAGCCTCGACGAGCAGGACTGATGATGCCTGCGGGAGCGGGCCCAGGCTCGCTTTCGCGGGCGCTTCGCTGGAATCTCAGGCCGCGCCCCGGGCGGCGGCAAGGAATCACAAGATGCGCTATATCAGCACCCGCGGGCAGGCGCCCGCGCTGTCCTTCGAAGAAGTCGTCCTTACCGGCATGGCCGCCGACGGTGGCCTCTACGTTCCCGAGGACTTCCCTCACCTGAGCGCCGACGACCTGGCCGACATGGCCGGGCTGTCCTACGCCGAGATCGCCTTTCGGGTGATGAAGCCCTTCGTCGGCGGCGAGATCGACGACGACACCTTCCGTGGCCTGGTCAAGGACGCCTACGCGACCTTCAGCCACGACGCCGTGGTGCCGCTCAATCAGCTCGACGCCAACCACTTCCTGCTCGAGCTGTTCCACGGTCCGACCCTGGCGTTCAAGGACGTGGCCCTGCAGCTGCTCGGACGTATCCTCGATCACTTCCTCAAGAAGCGTGGCGAGCGCGCGGTGATCATGGGTGCCACGTCCGGCGACACCGGCTCGGCGGCGATCGAGGGCTGTCGTCACTGTGACAACCTCGACATCTTTATCCTGCACCCCCACAACCGGGTGTCCGAGGTACAGCGCCGGCAGATGACCACGGTGCTGGCCGACAACGTCTTCAACGTCGCCATCGAAGGCAACTTCGACGACGCCCAGGCCATGGTCAAGGCCAGCTTCGCCGACCAGAGCTTCCTCGACGGGGCTCGGCTGGTGGCGGTGAATTCGATCAACTGGGCGCGGATCATGGCCCAGGTGGTCTACTACGTAGCCTCTGCCGTGGCGGTGGGCGCGCCCCAGCGTCAGGTCAGCTTCTGCGTGCCCTCGGCCAACTTCGGCAACGTCTTCGCCGGCTACGTGGCCTACCGCATGGGGCTGCCGGTGAAGCAGTTCATCGTCGCCACCAACGCCAACGACATCCTCCATCGCACCCTGGCCGACAACGACTTCTCCAAGCAGGAGCTGCTGGCCACCCTGGCGCCGTCCATGGACATCGTGGTGTCGTCCAACTTCGAGCGTCTGCTGTTCGAGGCCTACGACCGCGACGGCGGCGCCGTGGACGAGCTGCTCGGGCGCTTCCAGAACGAGCCGACGGTGCTGGCCGAAGCCCCGCTGGGCCGGCTGCGCGAGGTCTTCTCGAGCCACAGCGTGGATGACGACACCATCCTCGAGGTGATCCGCGAGGCCCACCACCGCACCCAGGAGATCCTCGATCCCCACACCGCGACCGGCTATCGTGCCGCCGAGCGCGAGCGCAGGGACGCCTCTACGCCGATGATCACCCTGGCCACCGCCCACCCGGCCAAGTTTGCCGAGGCAGTGGTCAAGGCCGGCTTCCCGGGTGTGCCGCTACCGCCACATATGGACGATCTGCTCGAGCGCGAGGAACGCTACGAGGTGCTGCCGGCTAGACTCGAAGCGGTACAGGCCTTCGTCGCCGAACATCGTCGTCGCTGAGGCCTTCGGCATGGGGCCGAGCGCCTTGCGGCGTTCGGCTCGGTTTTGTGCCAATCGGTTCTTATCCATCGGTTTTTGCCAAGGGTGCCCGCTGCCGGGCATCCCGACAGGGAGACTTCCATGAAGCTGTGGGGACGCAACAATTCGGTCAACGTCAAGAAGCCCGTCTGGTGTGCCATCGAGCTGGGGATCGACCTCGAACGGGTCGATCTGGGAGGGCCCTTCGGTGGGCTCGATACGCCGGAATTCCTGGCCAAGAATCCCAACGGCCTGATTCCCTGTCTCGAGGACGGCGACCTGGTGCTGTGGGAATCCCACACCATCGTCCGCTATCTGGCCGATGTGCACGGTGACGGTCGGCTCGCGACCGACTCTGCCGGCGCCAGGGCGCGCTGCAGCATGTGGATGGACTGGGCGCTTGGCAGTCTGGCGGGCCCCTATCGGGATCTGATCATGAACCTGGTGCGCGGCACCCCCGAGACCCGCGACGATGCGGCCATCGAGCGTGGCCTGGCCGGGTTCGAGAAGAGCCTGCGTATCGCCGACGGTGCGCTGGCCCGCCAGCCCTGGCTGTCCGGCGAGGAATTCGGCATCGGTGATATTCCGCTGGGGGCCTACGTCTACCTGTGGTTCGCCCTGGATATCGAGCGCCCGAGCCTGCCGAACCTCGAGGCCTGGTACGAGAAGCTGACCCAGCGCAGCGCCTATCGCGAACACGTGATGCTGCCGATCAGTTAAGTCGATCCAGCTGCGTTGGACGCGCCGGTATCGCGTCGGCGCAGGTGGCGGTCAGCACGCCATCTGCGCCGACCTTCTCGGTTCCCGACACCCTCCTGCGCCAGCCTCGCTTCAACCTTCCAGAGAATCCGATGTCCCACTCTTCTCCGGCAAATACCGGCTCGAGCGAGCATGCCGAGCCGCGTCCGCGTATCGAACCGCGTCCTCGCAACGAAAGGCTGTATCGGCAGGGACTCGAGGCCGGGCTGTCGGAGCTTCAGGCCCGGCTGCTGGCCGGACGCCTGCCCGACTACCAGGGCGAACTCGGCCCGCTGGTCGACCCGAGTCTACGTCATCTGGTCCATCCCGAGCGTCTGGCCGATGCGCCGAGAGCGGCCGAGCGCATCGCCCAGGCGGTGGCCGAGGGCGAGCACATCGGCATCCTCACCGATTACGACGTGGACGGCATCACCTCCCACGTGGTGATCCGGCGCACCCTGAACGAACTGTTCGGGGTGCCAGAGTCACGTCTGCACAGTCTGATCGGTCACCGTATTCATGACGGCTATGGCATCAGTCTGCCGCTGGTGGAACGCACCCTGAAGCTGACGCCGCGGCCCAGCCTGGTGATTACCGCCGACTGCGGCAGCAGCGACGAGGCGCGTATCGCCAGGCTCAAGGCGGCGGGAATCGACGTGGTGGTCAGCGATCACCACGCTCTGCCCCAGGAAGGGCCGCCGCCCTCGGCCTATGCCACGGTCAATCCGACCCGAGCCGACTGCGACTACCCGGACGCCACCATCGCCGGCTGCATGGTGGCCTGGCTGTTGATGTCGCTGACCCGCCAGGTACTGATCGAACAGGCGGTACTGTCGCCGTCCACGCCCAAGCTCTCGCCCTGGCTGTCCTACGTGGCGCTGGGCACCGTGGCCGACTGTGTGTCGCTGGGTGGCAGCGCCATCAACCGGGCGGTGGTGCGCCACGGTCTTGCGCTGATCAATCGCATGGGCGAGCCCTGCTGGCGGGTAATGGCGGAGCGCCTGGGCGCCGACAGCGTGCCCTTCGACGCCGAGACCCTGGGCTTCCAGATGGGGCCGAGAATCAACGCCCGTTCGCGCCTCGACGATCCCTACGCGGCGCTTCACTTCATGCTCGCCGGGGATGACGGGGTGGCGCGGCGTCACCTGGAGACCCTGGACGCCGACAACCAGTCACGCAAGGCCATCGAAGCCGACATGGTCGCCGAGGCCAGGCTGCTGGCCCGCCGGGCGCTGGACGCCGACGAGCCGGTGGTCATCGTCTATCTGGAGAGCGGCCATCCGGGGGTTCAGGGCATCGTCGCCTCACGCCTGGTGCAGGCCTACGGGCGGCCGACCCTGGTGCTGACCCCCGCCGCCGAGGCCGGCATGCTGACCGGCTCCGGACGCTCGGTGGAGGCGCTGCACCTGCGCGATGCTCTGCAGCGCGCCCACGACCTGGCCCCCGAGGCGCTTACGCGTTTCGGCGGCCACCGGGGCGCCGCCGGCGTCGGCGTGGTACAGGAACGTCTCGACGACTTCCGCCAGGCGCTGATCACCGCGGTCAGCGAACAGCTCGGCGATCTGGAACTGGTGCCCAGGCTCTACACCGACGGTGAACTCGGCGAGCATCAGCTAAGCCTCGAGACCCTGGCCGAGATCGAGGGCCTTGGCCCCTTCGGCCGCGAGTTCGAGGCGCCGCTGTTCGAGGGGCGCTTTCTGGTGGAGCGGCTCAAGCCGGTGGGTGACGGCAGTCACCTGACCCTGGAGCTGTCCTGTCGCGGACTGACCCTGAAGGCCATCTGGTTTCGCTGCCTGACCCCGGGCCAGTTGCCGGACTTCGACGTGGGCGCCACCCTCCACTGCGCCTACAAGCTCAATCGCAACCGCTTCCGCGGACGCGAGTCACTGCAGCTGATGGTGGAGCACGCAGAGCCCGTTGAATAAGCCGGTCGACTAGGCCCGTCGAATAAGCCGGTCGACTGACGTGCCCGATCGAGTCGCCCCGCGACAGTGTCGATGCTGTTATCAATAGTTCGGCCAGATGCCCGGGGTGGCGAGTTCCAGCAGATGCCCGTCGGGGTCGCGGAAGTACAGGCTCTCGCCGCCCTTGGGCCAGTGGGTACGACCCTCGATCTGGACCCCGTGGGCGTCGAGGCGCGTCTCCCAGGCACCGAGCTCCTCGCGGTCGATGGCCAGCGCCATATGCACCCAGCCGCGGCCGTCGTGGGGCGGGATGGTGCCCATGTCATCCGGCAGCACCACCGTCTCCAGGGTCTCGCCCTCGAGAAACAGCAGCAGCACCGAAGGGCCGACCTGGTAGGCGGTGAAGCGATGGTCGGCGTTGAAGGGGGCAAGCCCCATCACCTCCTCGAAGAAGGCTCGCGCCCGCGCCATGTCGGCCACGTACAGGGCGGTTTCCAGCACCGACCTGAGGCGGGGGCTGGGGCTCGAATCCAGGTCACTCACGGAAGGCTTGCTCATGGGGCGCTCCTTGGCGTGGCGGTCTCTTCAGGATAGCCAGAACCACCACACAATCAGGCCGATCAATCCCAGTCCCGTCAGGGTCACCACGATGCTCATGACAGCACCTCCTGCGATGGCGGGGTGTCGGGGTGTGACGCTCGCGCGTTCTGGGGGCGCAGGCGCTTGAGTCGCAGCCGGTTGGCGTTGGCCACTACGGTGATCGACGAGGCCGACATGGCGGCGCCAGCGATCATCGGTGACAGCAGGGTGCCGGTGAGCGGGTAGAAAAGGCCGGCCGCGATGGGGATGCACAATGCGTTGTAGCCCAGTGCGCCCCACAGATTCTGGCGGATATTGGCCAGGGTCGCCTGGCTGATCTCGATGGCGGCGGCGACGCCGTGAAGCGATGAGCGCATCAGCGTCACCCCGGCGCTTTCGATGGCCACGTCGGTGCCCTGGCCGATGGCGAAGCCGACGTCGGCCCGGGCCAGGGCGGGGGCGTCGTTGATGCCGTCGCCCACCATGCCGACGACTTCGCCCTCGGCCTGAAGACGCTCGATCTCGGCGTGCTTGTCCTCCGGCGACAGTTCGGCGTGGACCTCATCGATGCCGACCTCTTCCCCAATCGCGCGGGCGGTGGCGCTATTGTCACCGGTCAGCATCACCACCTTGAGGCCATCGGCCCGCAGTCGCGCCACCGCGTCGAGGCTGTCCTCGCGCAACGGATCCTCGATGGCGAAGCCCGCCGTCAGGACGCCGTCCAGCGACAGATAGACCAGGGTGCGGGCCTGGGCCTGCCAGTCGTCGAGCTCATGGTCAGCGAGTGTGACGCCTTCCTCCTGCATCATCGCCGCATTGCCGATGGCCAGGCGTCGTCCCTCGGCGTCCCGGGCACGCACGCCGCGTCCGGTCAGGCTTTCGAAGGCCTCGATGGTGCTGTTGGCGAAAGAAGAGGCACTAGCGGTGCTGCCGCCAGATTCGTCGCTGGGGTTGGTGTCGGCGGCGGCATGGTCATGGCCATGGTCGTGTGCATAGCGGCCCAGGGCCTCGGCCAGGGGGTGTTCGGAACGGGCCTCGATGGCCGCGACCAGACCCAGCAGCCGGGTGCGGTCGTCGCTGGCTTCGCCAGCGAACCAGCGGCAGTCGGTGACCCTGGGGCGACCTTCGGTCAGGGTGCCGGTCTTGTCCACCACCAGGGTGGTCAGTCGACTGGCGGTCTGCAGCGCTTCGCCGGAGCGTATCAGCACGCCGTGCTCGGCGGCCTTGCCCACCCCGATCATGGTCGACAACGGGGTGGCCAGGCCCAGTGCGCAGGGGCAGGCGATGATCAGTACCGTGGTGGCGGTGACCAGCATATGGATGACCCGCGGCTCGGGGCCGAAGTGGTACCAGGCTAGGGCGGTGAGCACGGCGATGATCATCACGCTGGGCACGAACACCGCCGAGACGCGATCGGCCAGGTTGCCGATGGGTGGCTTGGAGCCCTGGGCGTTGGCCACCTGTTCGGTGATACGCCCCAGTCGGGTATCGGCACCGACGCGGGTCGCGCGGAACACCAACGACCCCCGGCCGTTGACCGTGCCGGCGCTGACCTCGTCGCCCGGGCCTCGGGCCACCGGCGCGGGCTCACCCGAGAGCATCGATTCGTCGATATGGCTGTCGCCTTCGACCACCTCACCGTCCACGGGCAGGCGCTCGCCGGGCCGCACCCGGATCAGATCGCCCTGGCGAACCTCGTCGATGGGCAGGTCCAGCTCGCCCTCTTCACGCACCACTCGAGCGCTCTGGCTCTGCAGGTCGAGCAGGCGATGCAGGGCGTCCGAGGTCCTGCCCTGGGCACGCAGTTCCAGCGCCTTGCCCAGCAACACCAGGCCGATGATCATGCTCGAGGCCTCGAAGTAGAGCCCTCGGGCGGCCTGTGGCAACCAAGGGGCAGCCACCACCACCGCCATGGAGTAGAGCCAGGCGGTGCCGGTGCCCAGTGCGATCAGGGTATCCATGTTGGCCCGGTGGTGACGCAGCGCTTTCCAGGCGCCGACGAAGAAGGCGCGTCCCGGGAACGCCAGCACGGCCAGCGTCGCCAGGCCCACCAGCCCCCAGCCAAGGCGGGCAAGACCCGTCGGCTCAGGGTGATGGATCAGCATCATCACCATCAGCGGAACCGCCAGCGCCAGCGAGGCCAGGCTGCCCTTGAGCTTGCGCCGGTATTCGCGCTGGTTGCGTTCGGCACGCTGGCGTTCGGCCTGGCGCAGGTCGACGATGGGTTCGGCGCCGTAGCCCACGGATTCCACCGCTTGAACCAGCGCCTCGGCGTCAACGTCGCCGTGGATCCGCGCGGTATGGGAGGCGAAGTTGACCTCGGCGCGCTCGACCCCTGAGGTGGCGGCCAGCGCCTTCTGCACACTGGCCACGCAGCCGGCGCAGGTCATGCCCTGGATCGCCAGACGCTGGGAAGGCGCTGAGGGCTCTTCTTGCAGTGACGCTGAGGGCTCTTCCTGAAGCGACGGCGCCTCGGCGGGTGCTTGTGGCGTGGTCGTGCTGTCGCTGGCTATCTGCTCGTCGGTGCCGCTTGCCTCGGCGGGCGCTAGCGGTGTGGGCGCGCTGTCGGCGGTTATCTGCTCGTCGCTGCCGCTTGCCTCGGCGGGGTAGCCGGCTTGCGACAGCAGGGCGGCTAATTCGTCGGCGCCGAGGCATGAGGCAACCGACAGCGTGCCGCTCCCGGGGTCGCCTTCGACCTGGGCTTCGGCGTCGTGCTCCTGGATGGCCCGGCGCATGCGCCCGACGCAGCCCTGGCAGGACATTCCGGTTACCTGAAACTGGTGCTCCTCGAGGCGATTCATGACGACTCCCGCTGTCTGGCCGTGGCGGTTTCCGGTACGGACGCCGTCGGCACGCTTTCGATCAGGCGGCACAGGCTGTGTCCGTCCGGGACGCCGTCGGGCAGGTGTTGCCAGCTCTGCATGGCGTCTTCCATGCGCGCTGCCAGGGCCTCGAGCTCGGCGATGCGCCTGCGGATCTTCGGCAGCCGTTCGGCCAGCAGGTCGCGCACCATGGGGCAGGGTGAATCCCCCTGATCGGCGTGGGACAGGATGTCGCGAATCTCGGCCAGGCTGAATCCCAGGGTTCGGGCGCGCTGGATAAAGTCCAGACGCTCGCGATCGCGGTCGCCATAGAGGTGATAGCCGTTGTCAGGGTCTCGATCGGGCGCCAGCAGGCCCTCGCGGGTGTAGTGGCGCACCGTCTCGGCGGTCACGCCGGTGATTCTTGCCAGTTCACTGACCTTCATGTGCACTCCTGGGCGCCCATCGGCGCTGCGCATGGGAGAACGATGGGGATAGTGTAAAACCTGTGTGTTGCACAAAGGTCAAGGGCGCCTGAAGTATGCAGGAAGCGTTTTGTTTAGCTTGTCTAAGTCTTTGAAATGAATGAATTGGCAAATGTTCTTTGACCAAAGTATGAGTAATTTGGCCATTAAAACGAACGTTTGGCCTTGAACTCTTTGGCGCCTTCGCAAACACTGCGAGCAGGCCCGTCGACAGGGCCAAGCAATTCAGGTCAAACAGATTACAAAGAGTGCTCGAAAGGAACTGCGCCCGGACAAGTGTGCGGACGCAACTGCACAATAACCACTACGCCATAACAAGTACGCCGACACGCTTGCTGATAATAAGGACGCCGACATGATGCACAACAACTTCAAGCCTTTGACCCTGGCGGTTGCCGTGGCCACCGCTGCTCTTTCCGGCCAGGCGATGGCCGGCGCCTTTCAGCTCAACGAGCAGGGCGTAAGTGGCCAGGGCACCTCCAACGCGGGCCGTGCCTCCACCGTGACCGACGCCACCATCGTGTTCGGCAACCCGGCCGGCATGTCGTTTCTCGATCGTGCCCAGGTCACCGCCGGTACCGCCTTCCTGACCGTGGACACCGACATCAAGAATGCCGACGGCAGCGCCACGGGCTCCAACGAAGGCGATATGGTGCCGGACACCTTTATTCCCTTCGGCTTCTACGTCCAGCCGATCAACGACAACCTGCACTTTGGCCTCGGTGTCTACGCGCCCTTCGGTCTGATCACCGACTACGAAGGCCAGTTCCAGGGCCGTTTCTTCGGCGATCGCAGCAAGGTCGAGGTGGTCACCGTTCAGCCGACCATCTCGGTGAAGTTCAGCGAGCAGTTCTCGGCCGGCTTTGGCCTGACCTACAACCAGATCGATGGTGAGCTGACTGCCAATACTCAGGGAGGCCCGGTGGGCTTCTTTGACCAAACCGGTGCCTTCACTCCTACCGGAGTCGCAGGCGAAGGGGATGTGGACATCGAGGGTGACGATAACGCCTGGGGCTTTACCTTCGGCGCCATGTACAAGCCCTGGGAGCACACCACCTTCGGTTTCGCCTACCACTCTGAGGTGGAGTATGACCTCGAAGGCAAGGCGCGCTTTACCAATGTACGTGGACAGGGTGACCCGACGGTCGTTGCTGGTATCGGCCCCGTAGTCCCTGTAGGCACTGCGAGCCAGCAAGTCGACGCCGATCTGTCGATCACCCTGCCCGAGGTGTGGGACTTCTCGGTAACCCACGAGCTCAATGATCGCTGGACGGTGATGGCCGGCGCCGCCATGACCAACTGGAGCGAGTTCGATGAGCTGCGTGTCGAGAACGATGTTCGCGAGATCGTCGAGGCCCAGAACTATGAGGACAGCTGGCAGTACTCCATCGGTACCGCCTATCAGCTCAACCCCCAGTGGGTGCTGCGTACTGGCCTCGCCTACGACGAGACCCCGATCAAGGACGAGTACCGCAGCGTGCGTGTGCCGTCTGATGATCGCATCATCTTCTCGCTGGGTGCCGGCTGGACCCCGACCCCGGATCTGACCGTGGACGTGGCCTACTCCTATATCCACGAATCCGACGCCGAGCTGTCCCAGGAAGAGGAAAATCGCGGCACCTACGAGGCGGACTTCGAAAACACCGCCCAGGCCTTCGGTGCCCAGCTGACCTATCGCTTCTGACCTATCGCTTCTGACCGGCCACCACCTCGGTCCAGGCGACCGATATTGGCTTCCGCTAGAACATAGTCAGACCCTGCGCAGCGCCCCCTCCCAGGAGGGGGCGCTGTCGTTCGTGGAAGCCAGCCATGCCAAGAGAAGATATCAGCGTTGCAAGTGGAGGCCTTTCTGGAAGGGCAGGGGGTAACAACAGCGATGCTTCACCGTAAGGGTGATAGCACGCGAATCGGCGAAGTCCACTATTGTCGAACATCCCGTTGCATCGGTTTGCCGGTTTTCTGATCGCTAAACGCTGTCTGGACGTATCCCGGTTGGTTAGCATTGCGAATCAATCGTATTTGGTCAATACAACAACCTGGTGCTCCGGATGTCCCTTCGCTTGATGATTCGCTGGTCTGTTCTGCCCCTGGGGGCGGCTTCCCTGTCTGTTCAGGCGCAACAGGATCTCGCCCTGGACAATATCGTCGTTACCGCTGCGGGCTATGAGCAGACGCAGACCGAGGCACCGGCTTCGATCAGCGTGGTGACCCGGGAATCGCTTGAAAAACGTGCCTACCGGGACATCACCGATGCGCTACAGGATGTGCCCGGCGTCGTGGTGACCGGCGGTGGCGATGGCGAAGACGTCAGCCTGCGTGGCATGCCGGCGCAGTACACCCTGTGGCTGGTAGACGGTCGCCGGCAGACTTCGCGGGAATCCCAGCCGAGCGGCGGGGGCGGCTTCCAGAAGGACTGGCTGCCACCGTTGAGCGCCATCGAGCGTATCGAGGTCATCCGCGGCCCCATGTCGACCCTGTACGGGTCCGATGCCATCGGTGGAGTCATCAACATCATCACCCGCAAGGTCGCGGAGGATTGGGTCACCCAACTGCGTACCGAGGCGACGATTCAGGAAGACAGTGACTCCGGCAACGAATTCAACAATCAGCTGTATGTGTCCGGTCCGCTGGCCGACGACGTCCTCGGGCTGCAGCTGACCGGTCAGTACCAGCATCGCCAGGAGGACAAGATCGAGCGCGGCTATGCCAAGCGCGAGTTTTCCAACCTGGCCGCGCGGCTGTCGCTGGAGGCTACGCCCGATCACTCACTTTCGCTTGATGTCAGTCGACGAGAGCAGGATCGCACCAGTCGTGCCGGATTCTCGCTGCCCGAGCGTTCGAGCGACGCCGAGACCGAAAATCGACACAAGACCGTTGCGCTGTCCCACCAGGGCAACTGGGGGTTGCTGACCTCGGATTCCTACGTGCAGCTGGAGGAAACCGACAACGTCGGTCGCGATATCGAAATTCGCAATACGGTGGCGGATTCACGCTGGGTACTGCCGCTGGGCGACCACTTCGTGACCTTCGGGGGCACCTGGGAGGACGAGAAACTCGAGGACACCGCCACCAACGCTCTGGCAGGCACCGACGAGATCACCGTCTACCAGTACGCGCTGTTTCTCGAAGACGAGTGGTATCTGACCGACAGCTTCTCGTTGACCGCCGGGCTGCGCATGGACGATCACGAGTTCTTCGGCGAGCACTACAGCCCGCGACTCTACGGTGTCTGGAGCCTGCTGCCCGACTGGACCCTGAAGGGCGGTATGTCCACCGGGTTCCGCGCGCCCAACCTGCGCGAGCTGTCCGGCGACTGGGTCCAGGAGAGCCGGGGCGGCGATATCTACGGCAACCCGGATCTGGACGCGGAAGAGTCCCGTAGCTACGAGATGGGGCTGGTGCATGATGGCGCCAACGGCCTTCAGGCCAGCCTGACGATGTTCTACAACGACTTCGATGACAAGATCTCCACCATCGCCTGTGGCGATCGCGACTGCGGTGATGCGGCCGCTGGCGACCCGGACGCCCGCACCAACGTCAATATCGATGACGCCATCACCAAGGGCATCGAGGCTGGTGTCCAGATGCCGATCGGCGAACGTTGGCAGGCCCAGGCCTCCTACACCTACACCGATTCCGAACAGAAGAGCGGTGACAACGAGGGTCAGCCGCTGACCCAGGTGCCTCGGCACCTGTTCAACACCACCGTCAACTGGCAGGCCACCGAGGCCCTCGCTCCCTGGCTGCGCTTTACCTTCCGCGGCGAAGAAAGCCAGCCGGTGAACCTCTCAAGCAACAGCAGCACCTCCATCCGGGCCCCATCCTACGCCACCTGGGACGCGGGGCTCAGCTGGCAGGCGACACGACAGATCCGTGTGCTTTCCGGCATCTACAATCTGACCGACAAGGACATCGAGTTCGATAACTTCGGTCATGTGGACGATGGACGGCGCTACTGGGTCGGGCTCGACCTGGAGTTCTAAAGCGCCAAGCCACCCACCTAAACGAACAGCAGCGAACAGGAAGGACAATGAAAGCGATGATCGCAGGGGCCGTGGTAAGCCTCACCCTGAGTCAGACCGCCCTGGCGGTGGATGAACCTCCCCAGCAGCTGGCCGAGCAGCTGGCTGAGCGGGGCCTGGCGGCCGGACAGGCCTTCCCCGGGCTGTCCAGCCTGTGTGACCTGTCGGCCAGGCTCAAGGTGGCGGGCCAGCGTCCGAAAGGCGAGGCGGCAGAGCGGGAGCGTCGTGAGTCCAGTCGCGATGACCGGCGCCAGCGCGGCCCGGCCGAGCCGATGCCGACCCAGGTATTCGACAATCTCTACTACGTCGGCACGCCCGGCGTCGCCAGCTGGGCGCTGACCACCAACGAGGGGATCATTCTGATCGATGCCCTCAACAACAACGAGGAAGCGCAGAAGTTTATCGAGCAGGGGCTGGTGGATCTGGGCCTGGATCCCGAGGACATCACCTATCTGGTGGTGACCCACGCCCACGGTGATCACTACGGTGGTCAGCAGTACCTGGTCGATAACTACGGTGCCCAGGTGGTCATGAGCGATGCGGACTGGACCGCCCTCGAACAGCCGGAGCTGGCCATCGACAATCCCCGCTGGGGCGAGCCTCCAGTGCGCGATATCACCATCGCCGACGGCGACACCCTGACTCTTGGCGATACCGCCCTCGAGGCCTACGTGACCCCCGGCCATACCCTCGGCACGCTGTCGCTGGTGATTCCGCTGAAGGATGGCGACAGTACCCATCGGGCGGTGCTGTGGGGCGGTACCGGTTTCAACTTCGGGCCGGACGAGGCCCGATTGCGGGAGTACTCGGCCTCCGCCTCACGAATGAAGACGATCTCTGAACAGCAGGGCGTGGACGTCTTCCTGTCCAACCATCCCACCCGCGACAACACCCTGGCGCGGATCGAGGCGTTGGAGCAGCGGCAAGCCGGCGATCCCCATCCCTTCGTCAGCGACCAGGCGCTGGGTGCCCTGGACCTCTTGATGAGCTGTTCGCTGGCCCAGGCCGAGCGTGTCTACGCAGGCGAACATCCGACAGAGTAGAGACGTTCATACGAGCCAAAGCAGCGGCCGCTGCCTTCGCACACCAGGCGCTGCTCAAGCAGCGCCTGTTACGTTACGTAGGTAGAGCCCGTAGATCGCTTGGCCTAGGCCACCTGATCGAGCATGGCGGCGGCCAGCAGCTTGCGGGTGTATTCGGTCTTCGGCGCGGCGAACAGCGCTTCGGCGCTGCCCTGTTCCACTACCTCTCCGTCCTTCATCACCAGCACGGTGTCGGCCAGTGCCCGCACCACCGCCAGGTCGTGGCTGATGAACAGGTAGGTCAGGCCGTGTTTCTGTTGCAGGTCACGCAGCAGGTCGATGACGGTGACCTGCACCGAGCGGTCCAACGCCGAGGTGGGTTCGTCGAGCAGCAGGAACTCCGGCTTGAGCACCAGCGCCCGGGCGATGGCGATCCGCTGGCGCTGGCCGCCGGAGAACTCGTGGGGGTAGCGATTGCGCATCGAAGGATCCAGCGACACCTCCTTGAGCGCCGCCATCACCTGGGCCTCGCGCTCGGCGCGGGACAGGTGCGGGGCGTGGACCTTGAGCCCCTCGCCGATGATGTCGCCAACGGTCAGCCGCGGCGACAGCGAGCCGTAGGGGTCCTGGAACACCACCTGCAGCTTCGAGCGGATCGGCCGCATGGCGGTCTTGTCCAGCACGTCGAGGCGGGTGTCGTGGAAGCGGATCTCGCCCTGGCTCTTGAGCAGCCTCAGCAGGGCGCGGCCCAGGGTCGACTTGCCGGAGCCCGATTCGCCGACGATGCCCACCGTCTGGCCGCGACGGATGCTGACGTCGATGCCTCGCACCGCCTCGAAGTACTCGCTGGGACCGAACAGGCGCTTCTTGAGGGCGAAGCGTACGCGCATGTCCTTGGCCTCGAGCACCATGGGCTCGCTGTCGGCCACCGGCGCCTTGCGCCCGCGTGGCTCGGCGTCGATCAGCATGCGGGTGTACTCGTGGCGCGGGTTGGCGAAGACCTCCTGGGTCTCACCCTGCTCGACCAGCTCGCCGTGGCGCATCACGCAGACCCGGTCGGCGAAGTGCTTGACGATGGTCAGGTCGTGGGTGATGAACAGGATCGCCATGCCGTAGCGGCGTTGCAGGTCCTTGAGCAGCTCGAGGATCTGGGCCTGGACGGTGACGTCCAGCGCGGTGGTGGGCTCGTCGGCGATCAGCATCTCCGGCTCGCCGGCCAGGGCCATCGCGATCATCACCCGCTGGCGCTGGCCGCCGGACAGCTCGTGGGGGTAGCTCGATACTCGCCTTGCCGGTTCGGGGATGCCGACCTGCTCGAGCAGGTCGATGGCCTTGGCGGTGGCGGCGCGCCCCTTGAGGCTCTGGTGGCGGTCGAGCACTTCCTTGATCTGGTCGCCGATGCGGTGCAGCGGATTGAGCGAGGTCATCGGCTCCTGGAAGATCATGGCGATATTGCCACCGCGAATCCGGCGCATGCGCTTGGCGGTGGCACCCAGCAGTTCCTCGCCCTTGAAGCGGATGACGCCCTCGGCCCGGGCGAGCTCCGGCAGCAGGCGCATGGCGGCGGTGGAGGTCACCGATTTGCCGGAGCCGGATTCGCCCACCAGCGCCAGGGTCTCGCCGGGATTGATGGCAAAGCTGACGTCCTTGACCGCCTGGACGGTGCCGTGGGGCAGCTCGAAGCTGACGCTGAGCCCCTCGATCTCGAGCAGCGCCTCGCGGGCGGGGCGACGGGGGTTCTTGGGTTGTGTGTCGGTCATGGTCGCGTCTCCGGCGTCGATCAGCGGGTCTTGGGGTCCAGGGCGTCTCTGAGGCCGTCGCCGAGGAAGTTCAGGCAGAACAGCGTCAGCGCCAGGAACACCGAGGGCACCAGCAGCATCCAGGGCGAGGTCTGCATCATGTCGGCACCTTCGGAGATCAGCACGCCCCAGCTGGTCAGCGGCTCCTGCACGCCGAGGCCGAGGAACGACAGGAAGCTCTCGAGCAGGATGACCTTGGGCACCGTCAGGGTGACGTAGACGATCACCGGGCCGATGGCGTTGGGGATCAGGTGGCGGGTGACGATCTTGCCGTCCTTGACGCCGAGGGCGTGGGCCGCCTCGACGAACTCCCGCTGCTTGAGCGCCAGGGTCTGGCCGCGCACGATACGCGCCATGTCGAGCCACTCCACCGCGCCGATGGCGGCGTAGATCAGGAAGATGTTGCGGCCGAACACCACCATCAGCAGGATCACCAGGAACATGAACGGCAGCGAGTACATGATGTCGACGAAGCGCATCATCAGGTTGTCGACGCGCCCGCCGACATAGCCGGACACGGCGCCGTAGAGCACTCCGATGATCAGGCTGACGAAGGTCGCCACCAGTGCCACCGACAGCGACACCTGGCCGCCGTAGAGGGTGCGGGTCAGCAGGTCGCGGCCGTTGGCGTCGGTGCCGAGCCAGTGGCCGCCTTCCAGGGTCGGGCCCACGTCGAAGGCGTTCCAGTCGACGTCGGCCAGCCCCCAGGGGGTCAGCCAGGGACCGATGAAGCAGGCCAGGGTCATCAGGCCGAGCAGCCACAGGCTGGCCATGGCCGCGCGGTTCTGGCTCAGCCGGCGCCAGGCGTCGCGGCCGAGGCTGTCGCCGACGGGGGCGGCGGTCGGGGCGAGGGAATCGGTACTCATGGCGTCGCCTCAGTCGTCATAGCGAATTTGGGGATCGAGGGCCGAGTAGATCAGGTCCACGATCAGGTTCATCAACACGATCAGGGCGCCGTAGAACACCACCGTGCCCATCACCAGGGTGTAGTCGCGGTTGAGCGCGCCCTGGACGAAGTAGCGGCCGATGCCGGGGATGCCGAAGATCTGCTCGATCACCACGGAGCCGGTGATGATGCCGGCGATGGCCGGGCCCAGGTAGGAGGTCACCGGCAGCAGGGCGGGGCGCAGGGCGTGGCGCCAGACCACCTCGGCCTCGGTCAGTCCCTTGGCTCGGGCGGTGCGAATATAGTGGCTGCCCATCACCTCGATCATGCTGGCGCGCATCATCCGCGCGATGTAGGCGATCTGCTGAATCGATAGCGCGATCACCGGCAGGATCAGGTTGGGCAGGGCGCCGTCGTTCCAGCCCCCCGCCGGCAGCCAGCCGAGCAGCACCCCGAACACCAGCGCCAGCACCGGCGCCACCACGAAGTTGGGCACCGCGATGCCGGCCAGCGCCGTGCCCATCACCGTGTAGTCCACGGCGGTATTGCGCTTGAGTGCGGCGATGATGCCCAGCGGCAGGCCGATCGCCAGCGCCAGCAGGATCGCCAGGCCGCCGATCTGCAGGCTTACCGGGAAGCCCTGCATGATCAGCTCGGTGACGGTGAAGTCCTTGTACTTGAACGAAGGCCCGAAGTCGCCCTGGACCAGGTTGCCCAGGTAGCGGAAGTACTGCTGCCACAGCGGTTCGTCCAGGTGATAGGCGGCCATCAGGTTGGCCTCGATCTCCGGCGGCAGGGCGCGCTCGCCGTCGAAGGGCCCGCCGGGGGCGATGCGCATCAGAAAGAAGGCGATGGTGATGACGATCAGCATCGTCGGTATGGCCTGGGCCAGGCGTTTCAAGGTGTAGCTCAGCATGGCGCCGTTCCTCGGTTGACATGAAGGGCGGGCCGTCCCTGGCCGCGCCCACGATTGGGTTGGGGCGAGTGGTCGTCAGGGCGCGTCGCCGTCCACGGACACGTAGCGCAGCGGATGCACGTCGAGCGTCGTGGGCTGCCAGCCCTTGACGTCCGGAGAGACCAGATTGACGACCACGTAGTCGTAGATCGGCAGCATCACGTCGGCTTCCAGCAGGCGCTGCTCGGCCTCGGTCATCAGCGCGGCGCGTCGGTCCACGTCGAGCTCATGGGTGCTGGCCTCGACCAGGGCGTCGTACTCGGGGTCCGCGTAGCCGGTGCTGGCCGCCGCCGAGCCTCCCGCCGCGTAGGCGTTGAGGAAGTCGTAGGGGTCGTTGACCGTGGCCACGAAGCCGTAGCGGGCGATCTCGAAGTCGCCCTGGCGCAGGCCGGCGAAGTGCACCGCCGCCTCGCGATTGACCAGATCTATTTCCACCCCCAGCGGGCGCCACATGGCGGCGATGGCCACGGCGATCTTCTTGTGGTCTTCCAGGGTGTTGTAGGACAGCTCAAGTTCAAGCGGTCGATCCGGCCCGTAGCCGGCCTGATCCAGCAGCTCACGGGCCCTGGCCCGGCGGCTGTCCATGCCCTGGTCATGGAAGTCGAGGCTTGCCGAGGTGGGCGAGGCGATGGTGCGCGGCACGAACCAGTAGGACGGCGTCTGGCCCATGCCCAGCAGGCGCTCGGTGATCACCTCGCGGTCGAGCGCCAGATTCAGCGCCTCACGCACCCGCTCATCGCTGAGCGGCGTGCCTTCGCGCAGGTTGAGCATATAGAAGTAGCTGCCGATCAGCGGCCCGACGCGCAGCGACTCGCTCAGGTTTTCCTGGGCCCACTCGAAGCGCGCGGAAGGCACCGCGCCGTAGGCGATGTCGAGCTCGCCTGAGCGAAAACGGTTCATCAGCGCCGAGGTATCCTCGATGGCGTGGAAGTCGACACCCTCCAGCGCCACCTCGTCAGCGGCGTAGTAGCGAGGGTTGCGCTCCACCTCGACCTTGTCCTGGGGCTTCCAGTCGGCGAGCACGAAGGGGCCGCTGGCCACCAGGGTGCCTGGCCGGGTCCAGTCCTCGACGCCGCTGGTGAGCAGGTGGCGGGGCAGAGGTGCGGCCTCGGTCATCGCCATGGCCTGAAGAAAATAGGCGGTGGGCTCGGACAGCCGGATTTCCAGGGTGTGGGAATCCAGCGCGGTGACGCCGAGGCTCTCGGGTTCGGCCTCCCCGGTGTTGATCGCCCGGGCGTTGATGATGGGGTAGTAGAGGTTGGCGTTGTGGTTGGCGGTGGCCGGCGTCACCAGACGTTGCAGGGCGAAGACGGCGTCATCGGCGGTGATCGGCTCGCCGTCGGACCACTGCGCCTCGCGCAGCCGGAAGGTGATCACCCGGCCGTCGTCGGACAGCTCCCAGGATTCGGCCAGGCCCGGCACCAGGGCGCCGTCGGGGCCATAGTTGACCAGACGATCGAACAGTTGGCGGGTGATCCGGCTCTCCCAGTTGCCGCTGACCTTCTGCGGATCCAGGGTGCTGGGCTCGGCGCCGTTGCCGACCTGCAGGGTGGCGGCCTGGGCGTCGGCAGCGGGCAGACAGAGTCCGAGGCTTGTCGTTGCCATCAGGCCGGCAAGTGCCAGCGGACGAAAGGCGTCCATGGAGACCATAGCGAAGTCCTTGTGGGGTAGGCAGAGCGTCGGTAGGGGACTCGCCTCCTGGTGGAGGCGATTTCTCGCAGCGAGTCGTTGAAGTGAGTCCTTGAAGCGAGTCCTTGAAGATAGCCCAACGCTGCTATTTACCAACCCAGCGCTGCTACTCGTCGAAGGAGATCCAGCGAGACGGGTGATCGTCCTCGATGTTGTCTTCCCAGCCGCTGATCTTCGGGTTCACCAGGTTGCGTGAGACGTAGTAGAGCATCGGGATCAGGGCGTCGTCGTCCATGGCCAGGGCCTCGGCGCTTTCCATGACGGCCTTGCGTTCATCCAGGTCCAGGGTGGCGGCGGCCTGGTCGTAGAGGGCGTCGAACTCCTCGTTGGCGTAGGCTCCGTAGTTGTTGCCGACGCCGGAACGCAGCAGCGCCAGAAAGTTCTCGGCGTCGTTGTAGTCGGCGATCCAGCCGGCCCGGGCCACGTCGAAGTCTCCCTCGGCGATGGTCTGGTAGTGCACCGTGGCCTCGGCATTGACCAGCTCCACCTCGACACCCAGCGGGCGCCACATGGACGACACCGCCACCGCGATCTTCTTGTGCTCGTCGGTGGTGTTGTAGCGCAGGCGCAGTTCGAGCGGTGACTCCTGGCTGTAGCCGGCCTCTTCCAGCAATTGCTTGGCGCGGGCCATGCGGGCGTTCATGTCATCGGTGATGTCATTGCCGTCGGCGTCTTCGAAGCTGGTGTTCTGCACCTGGTAGTGATCGATGCCGTCAGGCACGAAGGACAGCGATTTCTGGAAGGTGCCGCCCATGATCTGCTGAGCGATGACGTCGCGGCGCACCGCCATGTTGAGCGCCTCGCGCACCCTGGGATCGGCGGTGGGATGACCGTCGCGGTGGTTGAACACGTAGTAGTAGCTGCCGAGGTAGGTGGCCATGTGGGTGGCCTCGGGGATCTCTTCCTTCAACAGCGGATACATGCTCGAGGAGTACTCGGTCATGATGTCCAGCTCGCCCGCGCGAAAGCGCGAGACTCCGGCATTGCGATCCTCGATGGTGTGGTAGCGCACGCCGTCCAGCGCCACCTGGTCGGCCTCGTAGTACTCGGGATTCTTGACCACGGTGATGCGCGACTGGGAGATCCACTCGGTGGGGGTGAAGGCACCGTTGGTGACGATGTTGTCGAGATCCACGTAGTCCCGGCCGTACTCCTCGAAGGTGTGCTGTGGCTGGGGGTAGCCGGTGTAGTGGGTCAGCAGCTGCAGGAAGTAGGGCGTCGGTTGAGTCAGCTGGACCACGAAGGTGCGGCCATCGTCGCGGCTTTCCACGCCAAGCTCCTCCAGGGGCAGCTCGCCGGTGTTGACCTCCCTGGCGTTGACCACCGGATAGAGCATGTAGGCGTACTTGGAAGCGTTGGCCGGGTCCAGCAGGTGGCGCCAGCCGAACACGAAGTCCTCGGCGGTGACAGGCTCGCCGTCGGACCAGCGGGCATCCTCGCGCAGGCTGAAGGTGTAGGTCTTGCCGTCCGCGGAGACCTCCCAGTCGGTGGCCATGCCGGGCAGGATCTCGCCGTCCGGGGCGTTCTTGACCAGGCCCTCGTAGACGTCCATCAGGATCTGGGACTCCCACACGCCGCCGGAGATCTGGGAGGTGTCGAAGGAGGCGAGTTCGCCGGTGACGCCAAGATCGAGGGTCTCGGCCATGGCCGGTGCGCTGATGGCGGCCGCCAGCGAGGACAGGGTCAGGCCGGAGGCCAGCGCCAGGCGGCGGGCCCAGCGAGCACGGTTCGCGATCATGTCAGTTCCTTGTTCGTGTTGGCATTGTTGTCGCGGGCCGGGCCGTTGGCAGCGCGGTTCGCTGCGACCACGGCCATCGTGGGAAGGCCGCACAAGGCGTGCGACACCGGCTAAGCCCGCTTAGTCGTCAATGACCATCGCGCCGTGGCTCCGGTGCTGTCCAGACGAAAATTTTCATGACGTCTTGCGTTTCGTCGATAGCCCCGTGGGAGCCCTTGTGGCAAGGGGGCTCGATGGCAGGAGCAGGATGACGGGGTTAGACGTTTTGGCTACAATGCATCCCCTTTATCGCGGCCTGGCCGACGATCATCGCAACTGGCCCATCGCCACCGGCGCATCGCGAGCGCACGCCGGCACCCGGCGAGGGACGACAAAAGGCGAACTTCATGTTGGAAACCAACCCGATTCACAACCTCATCAAGGACCTGTCTGAGCGGACAGACGTCCTGAGGGGGTATCTTTGACTATGCCGAAAAGAAAGATCGGCTAGAGGAAGTCACCCGCGAGCTCGAGGACCCGGCGGTCTGGAACGACCCGGACTACGCCCAGAAGCTCGGCAAGGAACGTGCCTCGCTGGAACTGGTGGTCGCCACCATCGACGAGCTGGACCAGGGCCTCGGCGACAGCCGCGACCTGCTGGAGCTGGCCGAGATGGAAGACGACGAGGCCACCGTGGCCGAGGTCGAGAAGGAACTGGCCTCGATGCAGGCCAACCTCGAGAAGCTCGAGTTCCGGCGTATGTTCTCCGGCGAGATGGACGAGAACAGCGCCTATCTCGACATCCAGGCGGGCTCCGGCGGTACCGAGGCCCAGGACTGGGCCAACATGCTGCTGCGCATGTATCTGCGCTGGGCCGAGTCCCACGGTTTCAAGGCCGAGATCATCGAGCTGTCGGCCGGTGAAGTGGCCGGGATCAAGTCGGCCACGGTGCACGTTCAGGGCGAGTATGCCTTCGGCTGGCTGCGCACCGAGACCGGGGTGCATCGTCTGGTGCGCAAGAGTCCGTTCGACTCCGGCGGTCGCCGCCACACCTCCTTCGCCTCGGTGTTCCTGTCGCCGGAGATCGACGACAGCTTCGAGGTCGAGATCAATCCGGCGGATCTGCGCGTCGACACCTACCGCTCCAGCGGCGCCGGTGGTCAGCACGTCAACACCACCGACTCGGCGGTGCGGATTACTCACGAGCCGTCCGGCGTGGTGGTGTCGTGCCAGAGCCAGCGCAGCCAGCACGCCAACCGCGACTTCGCCATGAAGCAGTTGAAGGCGAAGCTGTGGGAGCTGGAAATGCAGAAGCGCAACGCCGCCAAGCAGGAGGCCGAGGACTCCAAGGCCGACATCGGCTGGGGCAGCCAGATCCGTTCCTATGTGCTGGACGACCAGCGCATCAAGGACCTGCGCACCGGCGTGCAGTCGAGCAACTGCGACAAGGTGCTCGACGGCGATCTTGACCAGTACATCGTCGCGAGCCTCAAGCAGGGGCTTTAAGCGACCGTCGCCAAGCCCACCGCGTCGCGACCTCGCCCCGGGAGCCAAGTGGCCCCGGGGCGTTTCGCCACCACCATTCATGGGTCCCGTGCCGGGGCCGTTCGGGGAACCGCCGTGGCGGCTTCCCTGCCGTGACAGAGACGAGTAGCCATGGCCAACCAGGATACGCCTTCCACCAATGACGCCGTTGCCGAAGAGAACCGCCTGATCGCGGAGCGCCGCGCCAAGCTGGCGGCTCGTCGCGAGCGCGCCGAGGCCGAGGGCGGCAGCGCCTTCCCCAACGACTTTCGCCGTGACAGCCTGGCCGCCGAGCTCGAGGCGGAACTTGGCGAGCATGACAAGGAAGCGCTGGAGTCGCTGGGCCGCGAGGCCGCGGTCGCCGGGCGCATCATGCGCAAGCGCGGTCCCTTTATCGTGATCCAGGACGTCAGCGGCCAGATCCAGCTCTACGTCGACAAGAAGGGGCTGGATCCCGCCCTGCTCGAGGACATCAAGGGCTGGGACATCGGCGACATCGTGGCCGGCCAGGGCCCGGTGCACAAGTCCGGCAAGGGCGACCTGTACGTGATGATGCGCGAGGCCAAGCTCCTGACCAAGAGCCTGCGCCCGCTGCCCGACAAGTTCCACGGCCTCACCGACATGGAAGCGCGTTACCGCCAGCGCTATGTCGACCTGATCATGAACCCGGACTCGCGCCGGGTGTTCGAGACCCGTGCCGGCATCATCAGCGCCATGCGCCGCTTCTTCGAGGATCGCGGCTTCATGGAGGTGGAAACGCCGATGCTGCAGCCGATCCCCGGTGGCGCCACGGCGCGTCCCTTCATCACCCACCACAATGCGCTGGACATCGACATGTACCTGCGTATCGCGCCAGAGCTTTACCTGAAGCGCCTGGTGGTGGGGGGCTTCGAGCGGGTCTTCGAGATCAACCGCAACTTCCGTAACGAAGGGCTGTCCACCCGCCACAACCCCGAGTTCACCATGGTCGAGTTCTACTGGGCCTACGTGGACTACCAGGCGCTGATGGATCTGACCGAGGCGATGCTGCGCGAGATCGCCCAGAAGGTGCTCGGCACCACCACCCTGAACTACCAGGGAGCGACCTACGACCTGGGCCAGCCGTTCGTACGGATGACCCTGCGCGAGGCGATCCTGGCTCACGGCGAAGGCATCGAGGCTGCGGAAATCGACGAGCTCGACGCCGCCCGTGCCCTGGCCGAGCGTCTCGGCATCAAGGTCAAGGATGGGTGGGGACTCGGCAAGCTGCAGACCGAGATCTTCGAGGAGGTGGCCGAGGCGCGCCTGGACCAGCCGACCTTCATCACCGAGTATCCGGCCGAGGTCAGCCCGCTGGCGCGGCGCAACGACGCCAATCCCTTCGTCACCGACCGCTTCGAGTTCTTCGTCGGCGGCCGCGAGATCGCCAACGGCTTCTCCGAGCTCAACGACGCCGAGGACCAGGCAGAGCGCTTCCGCGCCCAGGCGGCCGAGAAGGACGCCGGTGACCTGGAGGCGATGTACTACGACGCCGACTACGTGCGCGCGCTCGAGGTAGGCCTGCCGCCCACCGCCGGCGAGGGCATCGGTATCGACCGCCTGGTGATGCTGTTCACCGACAGCCCCTCGATCCGCGACGTGCTGCTGTTCCCGGCGATGCGCCCGGAAGCCGGCGAGGCCTGAGCCGTTGGGCCTGGCCACCGGGGACAATGTCCCCAGTGGTCGGGCCGATGGATTGTCGGCGGGGTCGGGCCGATGGATGGTTGGCGGGGCCGGGCCGGTGGATTGTCGGCGGGGCCGGGCTTTTGCTGGCAAGCGAGGCCCTTAGCACCCATAATGGCTGCGATTCGACGTCGAGGAGACCGCGATGAAACTGCTCAACCGCTCCGCCCTGAGCGTCAGACCCACCCAGCACTTTGTTGACTGGATCAATGCCCTGGAACCGACCATGGGCGATGACGACCTCACGCTCGCCGACGTCGACCGGGAAAGCACGGTCTACCTGATCCCGGAGATGGATACCCCCGAGGCGCTGGAAGCCTTCGTTCGCGAGCGCTATCTCGAGGTGCTCGAGAACGAACTGCGCGCCTGGGAAGAGGACGAACGGCAGTGGCCCGAGGCCCTGAACTGGGAGCTGTTCCAGCGCTTCTTGCAGGTCGAGCACAGCTATCTGGCGATCGATCTGGATGGCGAGGCTGCGCTTGAGATCTCCGAGGTGGACGACGAACTGCTGGCCGACCTCGAGCAGGACTGAAACAGCGCGGCCTGGCGCCGCTGATCAGTGTCTGCCGGATGTACCCCGCAGGTGTCGACGAGACCGGCCACGGCCGGTCTCGTTGCGTGCCGGCATGACCTCCTGTGCCTGACCACCCCGATGCAAGACAACACCCGCCTAGACAACACCAGGAATTGCCCCGATGCGTCGACTGTTCTCCACCCGTGACGGCGACGACGGCCTGCCCGGGCCGGAGCGACGGCTGGCGGTCATCGCCCTGGTGCTGGGGACCCTGATGGCGGTGGTGGACACCACCATGATCAATATCGCGCTGCCCTCCATGGCGCGGGATCTGGGCGTGTCCGATGCCCGCGCGGTGTGGATCACCAACCTGTTCCAGGTGGTCTGCGCGGCCATGCTGCTGGTGTTCGCCGCCGCCAGCGAGTTGCTCAGTCGGCGCAAGGTCTACGTGGCAGGGCTCACCCTGTTCGTAGTGGCGGCGCTGGGCAGCGCGCTGTCGCCCAACTTCGAGACCCTGCTGGTGTTTCGTGCCCTGCAGGGCGTCGGCGCCGCCGCCACCCTGTCGATCGGGCCGAGCCTGTATCGCTCGATCTTTCCCTCGCGCCTGCTCGGCAGCGCCCTGGGCCTGTCGTCGCTGGTGGTGGCGGGGGGCTACGCCGCCGGCCCGTCGATCGGTGGTCTGGTGCTGTCGGTGGCCAACTGGCCGTGGCTGTTCGCCCTTAACGTACCGCTGGGCGCCGCCGCCGCGGTCATGGCCTGGCGCGCCCTGCCCAGGGAGGAGCGCCGCGAGGGCAACTTCGACGGCGTTGGCGCCCTGGCCTCCATGGCCATGCTGGCGGGACTGTTCATGTGCATGGACGCCGTCGGTCATCGCGCGCCGCTGGCCGAGATCCTGGCCTGGCTGGCGGTGACGGTGGTGTCGGCGGTGGCCTTTATCCGTCGCCAGGGGCGGGCTCCCCATCCGCTGCTGCCGCTGGGGCTGTTTCGTGAACCGCGTTTCAGCCTGGCAGTGTCCGCCCAGGGCACCGCCTTCATCGGGCAAGGGCTGACCTTCGTTGCGCTGTCGTTTCTCTACCAGCAGCAGATGGGCTACTCGGCGCTGCATACCGCCTGGTTGTTTACCCCCTGGCCGCTGACCATCATGGTGGTCGGGCCGCTGTCCGGTCGTCTGGCCGATCGTTTCAACCCGAGCGTGGTGGCGAGCGTCGGCCTGGTCATGCTGTTGCTGGGGCTGGTCAGCCTGGCGGCGCTGCCGCAGGACGCCAGCGCGATCGACAGCCTGTGGCGCACCGCCCTGTGTGGCGCAGGCTTTGGCCTGTTCCAGCCGCCCAACAACCGTGAACTGATGACCAGCGTACCCAAGGCCCGCAGCGCCAATGCCTCGGGGGTGATGAGTACCACCCGCACGGTGGGGCAGTCGCTGGGGGTGGCCTTGGTCGGGCTGTGCCTGGCCGCCGGCGCCGGCGTTCAGCAGGCGTTGTGGGTCGGCGCTGCCACCACCTTGCTGGCGCTGGTGATCAGCCTGGTGCGTATCCCCCGGGCCCATCGTGCGTATCGTGCGGCGCGGGAGCAGAAGAAGGCCGCGCGCGCCGGCTACTCCGAACGAGTGGGCGAGGACGCCCCGAACCGGGTCGCGGATCGGGCTTAGTCAGCGGCTGGGCGAGGGCGTACAATGGCACAGTATGTACAAAATTAACCGTCACAGACGCGAGTACCCATCATGAGTATTCAGGCGACCATCGAACACAAGCTAAAGGCCCTGGAGCCCACCGAACTGGTGGTCGAGAACGAGAGCCACATGCACAGCGTGCCGCCGAACTCGGAAACCCACTTCAAGGTGACCCTGGTCTCCGAGCGCTTTTCCGGGCTGATGCCGGTCAAGCGCCACCAGCAGATCTACTCGCTGCTGGCCGATGAGCTGTCCGGCCCGGTCCACGCCCTGGCGCTGCACCTTTACACCCCCGGTGAATGGGATAGCCGCAGCGCACCGCGTCCGGACTCGCCCAACTGCATGGGCGGCTCACGCTCGTGACGCCGGAGCCGACACGGCTCGCCTATCTGGATGCCATGGGGCTGACCGCCTGGGTGGCCCGCTATCAGCTGCCCAACGCCCGCGAGACCGAAGCCTGCGACTGGCCCGAGCCAGTACCCGAGGAGCGGCCCCAGCCCGGTGCCAAGGGCTTGCATGCGCTGCTCGATGACATGCCCGCCTCGGCCGGCGGTGGCGACACTTCCGCCGGGGCGACCGAGCAGGCCGCTGTCGCTGATTCGTCCTCTGCCGTCCAGGCTCCTGCCCCCCAGGCGCCGGCTGGTCCGCGCAAGGCCAGAGCGCTGCTCGGTGATATCGTGCCCGATGCAGACGACGGTGCAGCGACGGCCCCCACGGCCATGCCGGCAGAGGATGAGGCGGAGGAAGGCGCCGAGCCGCTGCGCTTCGGCTGTCAGGTGGCCTGTCTCGACGGTCGCTGGCTTTTGCTGGTCGCCCGTGAAGAACCGCTGGGGCCCCTGCACCAGCGGCTTCTGCTCAATATCCTGACCGGCGCCGGGGTCAGGCCGTCGCAGCGACCGGTGTTCGACTCCCTTGCCTGGCCGCTGGAAGAAGGCTTGCCGGTCAGGCGGCCGTTGGACGAGGCGCGTCAGGGGCTGAAGGCCTTTGTGGCCGGTCGCGCTCGTCGTGGCTGGGCTCCGGAGCGGGTGCTGGTATTCGGCCGCCAGGAGGCGCTGACGCAAGCGCTGGCCCCGTCTGACGCCAACGACAACAGCGCGCAACCTCCGCGCAGCCAGACCCTGGCGCTGCCGTTGTGGCAGGGCCCGGGGCTCGACGAACTGCTCGCCGGTGACGGCGTCGGTGCCGAGGCCAAGCGCCGGCTGTGGTCGCAGATCGGCGAGTGGCAGGCACAGTGGAGCGACGGCACTCGAGGTGATGGTGCTGGAGGCGATGGTGCCAGAGACGACAGCGATGGCGCTTGAGGCGACAGCGGGCCAGCAGAGCTGTCCCCATAGCGGCGGCTACGGTCCTGTCCGTGTCCTTGGCGCCGCCGATCTTGACGCCCTCCTGCGACTGGAAGCGATGCCGTCAGCGCCGTTGTCCAGCCCTCAGGCACTGGCTCAGGCACTGGAAGATGACCAGCGCCTGCTGCTGGGGATCGATCGGCTGGGACCGGCAGGTGATGTCGGCGTTGAAGGCGGCCTTGATGCGGACATGACGGGGCAGAGGGCTATTCACGCCTATGCGTTGCTGGCACGCCAGCCCTTCGAGGCCGAGCTGGAAGCGATCCTGGTGGCCCCGGAAGCTCGCCGCCACGGGCTTGCCGCACGGCTGCTGACAAGCCTGATTGCGGTAGCGCGCCAGTGGGGCTCGGAGCGACTGCTGCTGGAGGTGCGTGCCGACAACGGCGCGGCGATCGCCTGCTACCGAGCCGCCGGCTTCGCCGAGGATGGTGTGCGTCGCGGCTACTATCCGCCGCTGGCCGATGGCGGCGAGCGTGTCGATGCCTTGCTGATGTCGCTGGCGCTTGACTGAAACAGCCTGAAGCGCTCGGCTTTCTTTAGTCTGGGCCGCCTGCGGCTGGGCTTCCATCGTACGCGCAATGCAAAAGGGCTCCCCATGGGGAGCCCTTTTCATTCGTGTCGATCGTTCGCATCAGCCGTTCGAGTCGACACTGCCGGCACACAAGGCAGGTCAGAGGCTATGGGCGGGCGCCTGTTCGGTATTGCCCGTTTCGCCTTCCACCTCATCGAGCTGGCCCAGGATGGCGGTCAGGCGACGTTCCCACTCTTCGCGATCCTGCTTCAGGCGAGCGTTTTCCTCGCGCAACTCCTCGGCTTCCAGTTTCAGCAATTCCAGGGCCTCAAGGGCGCTGGAGACCTTCTTTTCGAGTTGGTTGAAGAGTTCCGTGCTCATCCTCGTCTCCTGACATGACGTGGGGTGAAGGCGCGACGCGCGCCCCGATGGAACGAGCGTAACGCCGCCGCCGCCGGCGAACAAGCGTCGCCGGGCGGCGACGGGGCTGCTTTGCTGATTCGGCTCAGGAATTACGACGGTCGCGTGCTTGGGGTACTGCCGGCTCAGCTCTCAGGCGCAGCGTCCTTGAGCGAGTCGGCGTCGCTTTCGCTGCGTCGATACAGACGCCCCATGCTGTCTCCCGCGCGGACCTCTCGGTGTAGCTGCCAGGTGGGGGGCACGGCGGGAACCAGGCCACTTTCGACCTCCACGTAGATCCAGGCCTCATCCGCCAGCCAGCCGGCTTCCAGGGCCTGGCAGCATGGCTCGGCGAGGCCCTGGCGAAAGGGCGGGTCGAGAAACACCAGGTCGAAGGGGCTGGCGGTATCGTCTTTCAGCAGCGCGGCGGCGTCGGTGCGGCGCACCTGGGCGCGATCGATCGCCAGCGTCGCCAGGTTGTCGCTGATCGCCTGGGCCACCTGGGCATCGCGCTCGACGAATAGGGCCTCGCTGGCGCCACGCGACAGCGCCTCCAGGCCCAGGGCACCGGTGCCGGCAAACAGATCGAGCACGCGGACGCGGTAAAGCTCGACCCCGAGCCAGTTGAACAGGGTCTCGCGCACCCGGTCCGGGGTCGGGCGCAGGCCGGGCTTGTCGAGCACCGGCAGCTGACGGCGGCGGTGTTCGCCACCGATGATACGCAGCTTGCCAGGCGGCCGACCGCTCGCGGGACTCTTGCCCGAGCGGGGTTTTCCGGCGCCGCCGCGCGGACGGTTTCTTGAAGGACGTTGTCGACTCATGGGCGGCGATTCTACCCCCATGGCAGGGTGCCGTCATGCCTTCGCCATCGCTTCTGTGGCAGGCTGTGGGCAGCGTCGCGTCGCCGCCTCGGGGCTGTCCTGTGTCCACAGCGAGCGGGCAGGGTGGTAGGATGTGGCGGTTCGTTCACCGGCTGAGGCGTCAGGTCATCCATGTTCGGTATTTTCAAGCGCAAGAAGAAGCACACGGGCGAAGAACCCGCCAAGGACCAGGAAGTCGTCGATCAGTCGTCTGCAGATGAGGCGGAAGGTGCGGCTGACAGGGAGGCTGAACAGCCCCTCGGCGACGAGCTGTCGCAAGGCTCACCGTCGGATGCCGAGCCGCCCCAGCAGGGCCGGGAATCTGGCCCCGAGCCGACCGAGACCGCCGAGGCGGTGGTGCCGGAGCCTGTCGAGCCGGCAGCGCCAGCGCCTGCCGAGCCGTCCACCCCTGCCGAGCAGGCGCCCGTTGAACCTGAGCCCGACAAGCAAGAGCCCGACGAGCACGAGCAAAAGCCTGTCGAGCAGAAGTCTGTCGAGCAGAAGTCCGGCGAGTCGCAAGCCGACCAGGCGCCGTCTGCCAGCCCCCAGCCGGCTGGCGAGCCCGCCGAAGATGAATCGCCGGCCTCGGCGCACAAGTTGGCCGAGGCGGAGGTGCCCGAGCCTGCAAGTCCGCCAGCTCCCGACGCTGGCACCGGCCAGCGCGAGCACGCCGAGGTGATCGAGCCCAGCCGTCCCACCGGCCCGGCCCTGCAGGAAAAGCCCAGAGCGCCGGTGCAGGGTGGCAAGGGTGGCGAGAAGAAGGGCTGGTTTGCGCGCATGCGCGAGGGCCTTGGCAAGACTCGGGCCAACCTGAGCGACGGCCTGGCCGACCTGTTCATGGGTGCCAAGCAGATCGATGACGAGCTGATCGAGGACATCGAGACCCAGCTGCTGATGGCCGACGTCGGTATCGAGGCCACCAGCGAAATCATCGAGGCGCTGACCGATCGCGTCTCGCGCAAGGAGCTGAAGGACCCGGAGGCGCTGTATCGTGCGCTGCAACAGGAGCTGGCCGCCATGCTCGGCGAGGTCAGCCAGCCCTTGAGCCTCGAGACCGCCGACGGTGGGCCTTTCGTCATCCTGGTGGTGGGCGTCAACGGCGTCGGCAAGACTACCACCATCGGCAAGCTGACCCAGCGCTTCCAGCGCGAGGGCAAGAGCGTGATGCTGGCGGCGGGGGACACCTTCCGCGCGGCCGCGGTGGAGCAGCTCAAGGTGTGGGGCGAGCGCAACAGCGTGCCGGTGGTGGCTCAGCACACCGGCGCCGACAGCGCCTCGGTGATCTATGACGCCGTGGCGGCGGCCCGTGCCCGTGGCGTCGACGTCTTGATCGCCGATACCGCCGGTCGCCTGCACAACAAGAGTCACCTGATGGAAGAGCTCAAGAAGGTCCATCGGGTGATGGGCAAGCTCGATGCGCAGGCGCCTCACGAGGTGATGCTGGTGCTCGACGCCGGTACCGGCCAGAACGCCTTGTCCCAGGCGGCCACCTTCAACGAGGCGGTTCCGGTCAGCGGGATCACCCTGACCAAGCTCGACGGTACCGCCAAGGGGGGCGTGATCTTCGCCCTGGCCAAGCAGCTGAAGACGCCGATCCGCTTTATCGGGGTGGGTGAGAGTCTGGATGACCTGCGGCCGTTCAAGGCCGAGGACTTCGTCGACGCCCTGTTCGATCGTCGCCCGAGTGACGCCGACGAATGATCGCCTTCGAGCACGTCGGCAAGCGCTATGGAGGGCGCTTCGAGGCGCTCTCCAATATCGATTTTCGCGTCTCGCGGGGCGAGATGGTGTTTCTCACCGGCCATTCCGGTGCCGGCAAGAGTTCGCTGCTGCGGCTGATCATGCGCCTGGAGCGACCCAGTCGCGGACGGGTGATGGTCGCCGGTCACGATATCGACAAGCTGCATCCCAGCCAGTTGCCGTTCTACCGGCGTCAGATCGGGGTGGTCTTCCAGGACCACCAGCTGCTGTTCGACCGCTCGATCTATCACAATGTGGCGTTGCCGCTGGAGATCCGCGGCCTGGCGCCGCGGGATATCGCGCGGCGGGTCCGCGCGGCACTCGACAAGGTCGGCCTGCTGCACCGCGAAAAGGCGCTTCCCATCGAGCTTTCCGGCGGCGAGCAGCAGCGCGTGGGCATCGCCCGGGCGGTGGTCAACAAGCCCGCCCTGCTGCTGGCCGATGAGCCTACCGGTAACCTCGACCCTCAGTTGTCCGCCGATATCATGGGGCTGTTCGAGGACTTTCATCGAATCGGCACCACGGTGATGATCGCCAGTCATGATCTGGCGTTGATCGCCAGGCTGCGTCACCGCACCCTGCGCCTGAGCGAGGGGCGTTTGGTGGCCGACGAGGAGGCCGCATGAGCGCTCGCCATTCGCGCAAGGGCGCGGCGACGCCCAGGGGCGCCTCGGCCGCCGCACGTACGGGCGGCCGCCAGGAGGCCTCGACGTCACCTCGCGGTGCGCGTCAGCAGACGGTGCGCGCACAGGGGCAGTGGCAAGCCTGGCTGCGCCACCATCGTGCCATGTGTGTGGACAGCCTGCGCCGGCTGGTGCGCCAGCCGGTGGGTAGCCTCTTGACCATGCTCGCCATCGCCATCGCCCTGGTGCTGCCCAGCGCCCTGTGGCTGTCACTGGACAGCGCCAAGCTGGTGGACGCCGAGCTGGACGCCAGCGCCACCCTGACGGCCTACCTCGACAAGGGGGTGAGCGAGTCCGAGACCGGGCGCATCCTGGAAGCGCTGGAGGCTCAGTCGGAGGTCGCCGCCACCGAATTGATCACCGCCGAGCAGGGCATGGCGGAATTCCAGCAATCCCTGGGGCTCGACGATGCCCTGGCGCGGCTCGACGAGAATCCGCTGCCCGCCGCGGTGGTGATCTCGCCGACGACGCCGTCACCGGAGGCCATGGCGGCGCTGTCCGAGCGGCTGTCGGCGATGTCCGGGGTGGCCGAGGTGCGCCTCGACCTGGCCTGGATCGAGCGTTTGCGGCAACTGGCTGAGCTGGGTCGTCGCCTGACCCTGGCGCTGGGGGTGCTGTTTGGTCTGGGCGTGCTGCTGGTGGTGGGCAACACCATCCGCCTGGCGGTGGAGAACCGGCGCAAGGAGATCGAGGTGGTGACCCTGATCGGCGCCACCCATGCCTTTGTACGCCGACCCTTTCTGTACAGCGGCGCCTGGTATGGCCTGGGCGGCGGACTGCTGGCGTGGGGGCTTCTGACCCTGGGCAGCGACTGGCTGGCGGCGCCGGTGGCATCGCTGGCGGCCAGCTACGGCGCGCACTATCAGCTACCGACCTTGGGCCTCGTCGGCTCTACAACATTGCTGACTTGTAGTACACTATTGGGCTGGTTGGGAGCCTGGATCGCCGTCAGCCGCCATCTGGCGGGCATCAAGCCACGCTAGCGGCAACAGGTAATCACCCGTTTCTTGTACGGTTTCGTCGGATGTCTACGACCAAAGGGGAACTTCTTCCTATTTTTATCCTCCAAGGTGCATCCGAAATCTTGTTGGTCTTCGAGGAGACAACCTGCACATGAGCAACAGTCTTCTGCCGGTGGGTCATCTTTCACCGGGGCACGACCTCAACGGCTATATTCAGGCCGTCAATCGCATTCCGCTGCTGACGGTGGATGAAGAGCAGGACCTGGCCCATCGCCTTCAGCAGGAAGGCGATCTGGAAGCCGCCCGCCGTCTGGTCATGTCCCATCTGCGTTTTGTCGTGCACATCGCACGCAGCTATTCCGGCTATGGACTTCCCCAGGCTGACCTGATTCAGGAAGGCAACGTCGGCCTGATGAAGGCCGTCAAGCGTTTCGACCCGACCCAGGGCGTACGCCTGGTGTCTTTCGCGGTGCACTGGATCAAGGCCGAGATCCACGAGTTCGTGCTGCGTAACTGGCGTATCGTCAAGATCGCCACCACCAAGGCCCAGCGCAAGCTGTTCTTCAACCTGCGCGGCGCCAAGAAGCGCCTGGCCTGGTTGAACAGCGACGAGGTCGACGCCATCGCCAAGGACCTGGACGTCAAGCCCGAGGTGGTGCGCGAGATGGAAGGTCGTCTGGCCTCTCATGATGCCGGCTTCGATGCCTCACCGTCCGAGGACGAGGATTCGGCCTATCAGGCACCGGTTCACTATCTGGACGACGCCAGCCAGGACCCGGCGACCCAGCTCGAGGACAGCGACTGGGAGCAGGACGCCACCCGCCGCCTCCAGGGCGCGCTGGCCGAGCTCGACGAGCGCTCGCGGGATATCCTGAGCCAGCGCTGGCTCGCCGAAAACAAGGCGACCCTGCATGAACTGGCCGACGTCTATGGCGTGTCCGCCGAGCGCATTCGTCAGCTCGAGAAGAACGCCATGAAGAAGATCCGCGAACGTCTGGGCGACAGCATGGCGGCCTGACCGCCATCGATTGCGCCAGCCGCTGGCAGGACGAAAACGCCCGAACCTCACGGTTCGGGCGTTTTCAGTTGTGGCTGAGCTTGTACCAGGGCGACTGCCACAAGGGCTGTAGGAGGGTTGCCTGAGCCGCTGTACCAGCCGCTATACCAGCCGCTACACGCCCTGGTACTAGCGCCTAGCCCTGGGCGCTGGCAGCACCCGTCAGGCCGCCAGCGGCGGCTGCGCGGCGGGCAATGTCGCCCAGCGCCTCGTCACCGGCGCTGAGATCGCGAAAGGCGCCCATGGCGCCGAGCAGGGCCGAACTCTCGTAGGGCACGAACACACGCTCTCCCTGCTTGGCCATCTCCGGCAGCATCGAGATATAGGACTGGCCGAGCAGGTAGCCGATGACCGCCCTGGTGCTCTTCTCGCCTTCGCCCATGGCACCCAGTACCAGCTCGATGGAGCGACTTTCGCCCTGGGCGCGCAGAATGGCGGATTCCTTGTCGCCCTGGGCGTTGAGGATCGCCGACTCCTTTTGGCCCTGGGCCTTGGCGATGGCCGCGGCCTTTTCGCCCTCGGCCTCGGTGACGGTGGCTCGACGGCGACGTTCGGCGGACATCTGCAGGTGCATGGCCTCCTTGACCTCCGTCGGCATCTCGATGTCCTGCACCTCGATGCGATTGATCGCCACCCCCCACTTGGAAGCAGGTTCCTCCATCTGTTCCTTGATCTTGGCGTTGACCTCGGCGCGGGACTCGAAGATCTTGTCCAGCTCCATCTGGCCGACCACCGAGCGCAGCGTCGTCTTGGCCAGTACCTCCACCGCCTGACTCATGTTCTCGATCTTGTAGACGGCGTTGGCCGGATCGATGATCTGAAAGTAGATGGCGCCGTCGATGCGCACCGTCACGTTGTCGGTGGTGACCACCGGCTGGGACGGGAAGTCCATGACCGACTCGCGCAGGTCGATGCGGGTCTCCTGACTCAGCACCGGGGTGAATTCCTGGCCCTTGCGCAGGTAGCGCACCATCTTGATCGGTCTTGGCTTGTCGAAGAACGGAACGATGAAGTTGATGCCCTTCTGCAGCGTGCGGTGGTAGGCGCCGAGGCGCTCGATCACCATCACCTCGGACTCCTGAACGATCACCAGTCCCTTGATCACCATGATCACGGCGATGACGACCACCACCAGGGCAATCAATAGCCCCGGATTTATGGCATACGGCAACATGCAGGTACCTCCTTGGTATCGAGAGTGTCGCCCAGGGCGACCGACGGCATCCCGCCGCCGAAAGCCAGCTTAGGCAATGGGCGGGCGAGTGGCGATAGTGTCTGGCGGCCGCTGCCCGAACGAGCGCATGACCGGGATCAAGAACCTTCGCCGGCGGGACGGACCACCGCCTGGGTGCCCTCGAAGCGGACCAGCGTTACCTCGTCACCCGGACGAAGGGCAGGACCACTCGCTGCTTCGTCCGCCAGGCTGGCACGGTAGAGATCACCGTCGAGCTTGATGCAGGGTGCGTCATCGAAGTCGCGGCTGACCAGCACGAAGCGTTGACCGCGGCCTCCACCGCTGCCAGCCACGCCGAAGCCTTTTTTCGCGCCTCGGCCGCGTCGTCTGAGCTGTCGAATCGCCAGCGGCACCAGTACGGCACAGGCGAGCGCCAGGACGATCAGTTGCAGGGTGAAAGTGGCGCCCAGCCAGGCGGCCAGGGCGGTGAGGGCGAGCGCCGCCGCCAGGGCCAGCAGCACGTAGGAGCCGGTCAGCAGCTCGACCAGCAGGGCCGCGAGTCCGGCCAGTAGCCACCACAGCGCGGGAGATAGAAAATCCATGAGGGGCCTCTTGGAAGCAGCGAAATGACGTCCTGTCCTGTCCGATTCTGCGCCGCCTGCCGTGGCCCGGCAAGCCGGTGAGGCCCGCAGACGACAGCGCCACCGCGATTGCGGTGGCGCTTGGCTGAATGTGAGGAGGCCCGAAAGGCTGTCGTGTTACGGGGCTTACCAGTACCCCAGCACCTTCCACCGTAGAGAGTCTGCGACACCGACCCAGACGGTCAGGTTGACCAGGCTCCTGCCCTGATCAAGAGCGGACCCGCCTTCCGGGCGTCTTACCAGTACCCCAGCACCTTCCACCGTAGAGAGTCTGCGACACCGACCCAGACGGTCAGATTGACCAGGCTCCTGCTCTGATCAAGAGCGGACCCGCCTTCCGGGCGTCTTACCAGTACCCCAGCACCTTCCACCATAGGCTGCCGACACCGACCCAGACGGTCAGGTTGACCAGGCTCATCACCAGTCCGGCCTTCCACCAGGTGCCGAGTTCCACATAGCCGGAGCCGAAGATGATCGGGGCGGTGCCGGTGGCGTAGTGGGTCAGCGACATCATCAGCGAGGAGGCGCCGGCCAGCAGCAGGGCGATGTACAGGGTAGGGATGCCGAGGGCGATACCGGCGGCCAGGAAGGCGGCGTACATGGCGGTGATATGGGCGGTGGTGCTGGCGAAGAAGTAGTGCGCGTAGAAGTAGACACCGGTCAGCGCCAGGGCCATGCCGAACCAGCCCATATTGAAGCTGCTGATGCCCTCCTCGATGACCCCGGAGAACCAGCCGATCAGTCCGAGCTTGCCCAGGAAGCTTGCCATCATTACCAGAGCGGCGAACCACACGATGGTGTCCCAGGCGGACTTCTCGCCGAGAATGTCATCCCAGGTCAGCACATTGGTGACCAGCAGGATGGACAGTCCCAGCAGCGCCACCGCGGTGGAGTTTACCTTGAACTCGGGGCCGAACAGCATCGCCGGGATACCGGCCCACAGGATCAACAGCAGGCCGAACACGCCGATCATGATCTTCTCGGCGCGGTCGAGCGGGCCCATGGCGGTGAGCTGCTCGCGGGCGAAGGAGGTGGCGTCCGGGGTGCGCTTGAGCTCCGGCGGATACAGCACGTACAGCACCGCCGGCATCAAGGCGATGGCGACCAGGCCGGGCAACAGCGCGGCCAGCGCCCACTGGGTCCAGGTGATCGAGATGGCGGAGTCGGTGGCCTTGGCGATCAGGTCGACGATCAAGGGGTTGGGGGCCGTTGCGGTGATGAACATGGCCGAGGTGATGGGGTTGGCGTGATAGTTCACCAGCGCCAGGTACTCGCCGATCTTCTTGCTGGTGCCGGACTCGGGGGAGGAGCCGAAACTGTCGGCGATGGAGCGCATGATCGGGTGCATGATGCCGCCACCCCGGGCGGTGTTGCTGGGGGTGATCGGGGCGATGGTCAGCTCCGCCAGGGACAGGGCGTAGCCGATGCCGAGGGTGCGTTTGCCGAAGGCGGCGATAAAGGCGTAGCCGATGCGGTTGCCCAGCCCCGTCTTCGACAGCCCGCGGGAGATCATGATGGCCAGGCCGATCAGCCAGATCAGCGGGTTGGAAAAGCCCGAGAGGGCGTCGGAGACCGCGCCCTTGGAGCTTTCAGGGTTGGTGACGCCGGTCAGCGCGACCACGGTGATGGCAATGATCGCCAGGGCGCCGATGCGCATGGTCTTGCCGATGATGGCGGCGATGGTGGCGACGAAGATCGCCAGCAGGTGCCAGGCCTCGGGATTGACGCCGTCAGGTACGGGGATTACGAACCAGAGCGCCAGCCCCAGGGTCACCGAGACCAGGGCGGGAAGCGGTTTGAATGCGAGCATAAGCGAGCTCCTTTGGGGAAGATCGAGTGATCACCTCTCCGCAGAGAGAATCCGAAGGTGTTGTGCTCATTTACGCATAGACGAAGCGACGTCCGAATGACGGACATCAAGCAGAAGTACGACTTTCGTCGAAATGGTCATGTCGAGTGCAACTTGCGTTGAGGAGGTCGCAGCGCCAAGGCAGGAGATAACGGTGCAGGAGTTGGGTGAGGGCTGCAGCCGACGCCATGCCGGGAACTGCCCGGCATGGCGCGAGAGGAGGTGAACGGTCCCTAGTCGGGCTTGATCGCGGAGCGGCCGCTGCCCAGGAACATCATCGCCAGGGCGCCGAACAGGAACATGCCCTGCAGCTCCAGCGCCCAGCCGCCGCTACTGGTCAGGCTGAACAGCTCACCCATATGCGCCAGATAGATGGCCACCACCATGTTGCCGGCGATCAGCAGACCGGCGATGCGCGTGTTCCAGCCGAGGATTGCCATGACAGGTGCGACGACTTCGCCCAGCAGAACGCCATAGGCCAGCACCGTGGGCAGGCCATGGGAGGCCAGGGTTTCACCGATCCAGGACAGGCTGCCGGGGTTGATCAGCTTGCTGACGCCGTGCAGCAGGATCATCACGCCAAGGGCCAGGCGCAGGATCAGCTTTCCCAGGTCGTCGTTGTCGAGGGCGTTGAGCATGGTGACTTCCTTTTCACTAGGGGCTTTTGACTCGAGAGCCTTTCACTACTGGCGTTGGGCATAATACAGGCGCGCCGAGTTGTCCGAGGCTTCGCTGCACGACCGCGACGACTTCGGGGAGGAGCCTTCGGTCGCAATACCAGAATGACCGAAACGGTCGGACCACGCAGGCAATTCTGGCATATTAGGCATTATCCAGATGACTCAGCTGCAAGGAAGATAGCATGGTTCCGTCACGACTTCGCCGCACCGCCGCTTTCGCTCTTTTCACCCTGGCGCTCAGTGCCTGCTCCAGCCAGCCCGGGCCCACGGCGGGTGGGGGCGACACGGCGGCCCCGGGCAGCGTCTCGAGCCCGCTGGTCGGCAAGCGCTGGAACCTGTTGCTGGTGGGCACCAGCGATCGCCTGTCGATGCCGCAGAAGCCGTACTTCGAGGTGGCTTCCGATGGCAGTGTCAGCGGTAGCGACGGCTGCAATCGCTTCACCGGCACGGTGAGCTTCGGTGACAGCCAGCGTATCGACTTCAGCGAACTGACCGCGACTCGCATGGCCTGTGCCAATCCCCAGGGGGCCCAGCAGGTCCGCGAGATGCTCGACAACGCCTATCGCTACCTGATCGACCATGACCGACTGGTGTTCTTCGGCCCCAACTCGCTGGTGCTGGGCGGTTTTCGCGACGCCAGCTGACCGGGCCAGTGTTCATCGGGGCGATCAGCGACTCCGGTTGTCTCTCGTGTGTGCGGTACTCGAGATGTCGGCTGCAGCGCGGCTTGCATGATGCAGGCAGGATCGCAGGCTGTGCTTTCGCTGCCTGAAGTGATCAAGCCACCGGGGGTGGAAGGCCACCACGCGGACCGGAACGCTGGCCAATCCCAGCAATTGCACGATGGCCAGACGGTGTGAGCCGCCGTAGCCGAGCACGACCTCGCCATCCCGGGTAATCAATACCTGCATTTCGTCATCGGGGTCGTGACTGTCGTCGGGGTGTTGGCGAGCCAGTTCTTGCTGGGTCTTGTAGCCGTGTCGGCGAATGCCGTGGTAGGCACGAGACAGCGTCTCGAAGTAGCGAGCGATATCCTCCTCGCTGCGACACCAGTAGGCGCCTTGCTGTGCCGGGTCGGTGCACTCGCCGGAACGATAGCGAACCACCGCTTGATGCATCTGGGCGTACTGGGCGGTCTCGCGGAAGTGCCTGTCGTGGGCGAAGATGTCCTCGACTGCAGCGGTCTCGTTCAGGCGTGCCTGGCAAAGTGGTGCAACATGGCTGAGGTCCCAGTCGCCTTCACTGATCAACTCACGGCTCAAGCCAGAGCGCGTGACGCAGCGCGCGATGCGCCTTGGGTCGATGTCGACCAGCGGCAGGTCATTGGCATTCAGCCAGCGACGTTGAAGGTCGACACGGCCACACAGCTCGGCCAGGTACAGCAGGGCACGCCGTGTTCGGCGACGAAGGCGTGGCAGGGCGGCGAGCCCGGCAGTGCCAGGGAACGCCAGGGGGGAAAGGCCCGAGTGCGTCATGTTGTACATGTCTATTGTTGTTGTATGCGTTGGTATGGCCGTTGTTCGGTCTGCTGTCGTATCTGCGGCCGAATCGGCGATTGGCCTGAAGGAGCGGCTGTGCTGACAGCTTCACTGTGCCGCAAAAGGCTTTAATAGAAGAAACTGAATTTTGTAGTAATACCGTCATCTTTGTGTCGTACCCGATCAGGCTGAGGCGACGCAGACGGTTGCCTGAGGCGAGGGGCAGGCACGAACCAATAGCGACGTTCCGCCAGGGGGGGGGATGGCCTTTAGCAACGAAGAGAGAGCGGCATTGCTGGCGCTTCACGGGGTAGGGCCGACCGTCATCAGCCGCTTTGAACAGCTTGGTATCGACTCTTTCGAGCGTCTGGCGACGTTCGAGGCCCGGGAGATTGCCGAGCAGGTGGCATCGATGCTCAACACCAGCTGCTGGAAGAATTCGCCACGCGCCCTGGCGGCGGTGGAGGCGGCCATCGTGCGTGCCAGGCAAGGACTACAGGAATAGGGGGCCGCCTTATGGCATTCAATGATCTGGAGAGAAAGCGAGTGGAGAAGGCGGCAGGGGCTTTTGTCGAGAAGCATCGTCCACCGCCTCAATTGAGATCAAAGCTTGATCTCGCCTTTCGTATCGATGGGCAGAGTCTGGAGATCTTCGAAGTCAGTCCTCGCTATGACAAACCTGACGAGAAACTGGAGATACCCGTCGCCAAGGCGAAGTACGTGCGTAGTCAGGATGTCTGGAAGGTCTACTGGCAGCGAGCGGACCTGAAGTGGCACGGTTATACGCCCTGTCCCCAGGTGGGGACGGTGGAAGCCTTTCTCGAACTGGTGGGTCGCGATGAGATGGCCTGTTTCTTCGGGTAGCCAAGCGTGCTGGGAGCCGACGGATTCTCTGCTGCTATCACGTCTGAATAAAGTCGACCCCGCCAGTGGGGGGGTCGACTCGGCTGGTGCTCAGGCCGGTTGAGCCGGTTTAGGCCCAGACTACAGGGCCGCGATCTTGTCGCGCTGTTCGACCAGCACCCGGCGGGCGGCCTGGTACTCCTCGAGCTTGCCGCGCTCCTTGTCGATGACGGCGGCCGGGGCCTTGGCCACGAAGCCTTCGTTGGCGAGCTTCTTCTCGACGCCGCCGATCAACTTGTCCTGCTTGTCGATCTCCTTGCCCAGGCGGGCGAGCTCGGCGTCCTTGTCGATCAGGTCCGCCATCGGCACCAGTACTTCCATGTCGCCGACCAGCTGGGTGGCAGACAGCGGCGCCGTGCTGGCGTCATCGAGCCACTCGATGGACGACAGCTTGGCCAGCTTGGACAGGAACAGGCGGTTGGCGCTCAGGCGCGCCTGGTCGGCCTCGCTGCCCTTGGTCAGCAGGGCGTCGAGCGGCTTGCCCGGGGCGATGTTCATCTCGGCGCGGATATTGCGCACCGCCACGATCACCCCCTTGAGCCATTCGATGTCGCGGATCGCGTCCTGGTCGATCAACGCCTCATCCGCCAGCGGCCAGGCCTTGGCCATCAGCGAGTCGTTGTCGCCTTCCAGGGTGCCGGCGAGCGGCGCCACGCGCTGCCAGATCTCCTCGGAGATGTACGGCATCATCGGATGGGCCAGGCGCAGGATGGCTTCCAGCACCCGCACCAGGGTGCGCCGGGTGCCGCGCTTGGCGGCCTCGCTGGCGCCTTCGTCCCACAGTACCGGCTTGGACAGCTCCAGATACCAGTCGCAGTACTCGTTCCAGACGAAGTCGTAAAGCGCCTGGGAGGCGTGGTCGAAGCGGAACTCCTCTATCGCACGAGTGACCTGATCCACCGTCTGCTGCAGGCGGGCCTCGATCCAGCGGTCGGCCAGCGACAGCTCGACCTCGCCGCCTTCGCGGCCGCAGTCCTCGTTCTCGGCGTTCATCAAGACGTAGCGAGAGGCGTTCCACAGCTTGTTGCAGAAGTTGCGGTAGCCGTCCAGCCGGCCCATGTCGAACTTGATGTCGCGACCGGTGGTGGCCTGGGACAGGAAGGTGTAGCGCAGGGCGTCGGTGCCGTGGGCCTCGATGCCGTCGGGGAACTCCGAACGGGTCGCCTTGGCGATGGCCTTGGCCTTCTGCGGCTGCATCATGTTGCCGGTGCGCTTGTCGACCAGCGCCTCCAGATCGATGCCGTCGATCAGGTCGATGGGGTCGAGTACGTTGCCCTTGGACTTGGACATCTTCTGGCCCTGGCCGTCACGCACCAGGCCGTGGACGTAGACCGTCTTGAACGGCACCTCGTCGGTGAACTTGAGGGTCAGCATGATCATCCGCGCGACCCAGAAGAAGATGATGTCAAAGCCGGTCACCAGCACGCTGCTGGGATGGAAGGTCTTGAGCTCTTCGGTCTGCTCGGGCCAGCCGAGGGTGCCGAAGGTCCACAGCCCGGAGCTGAACCAGGTGTCGAGTACGTCCTCGTCCTGGGTCAGGGCGACGTCGCCTGCGATGCCGTGCTTTTCGCGGGCCTCGGCTTCGGTGCGCGCCACATAGACGTTGCCCTCCTGGTCATACCAGGCAGGGATACGGTGGCCCCACCACAGCTGGCGCGAGATGCACCAGTCCTGCAGATCACGCATCCACGAGAAGTACATGTTCTCGTAGTTTTTGGGCACGAACTGGATGTCGCCGTTTTCCACCGCCTCGATGGCCGGCTTGGCCAGTGTTTCCACCGCCACGAACCATTGATCGGTCAGCAGCGGCTCGATCACGTCACCGGAACGATCGCCGTAGGGCAGGGTGTTGTTGACCGTTTCGGTCTTCTCGAGCAGGCCCTTGGCCTCCATGTCGGCGACGATGGCCTTGCGAGCGGCAAAGCGGTCGAGGCCGGCGTATGCCGCAGGCAGGCTAGTGTCGATGTCGGTCAGCGGACGGCCCTGGATGTCGAAGGCCTCGGCGGCTTCGAGGATATGGGCGGTCTTCGAGAAGACATTGATCAGCGGAAGACCAGCGCGCTTGCCGACTTCATAGTCGTTGAAGTCGTGGGCCGGGGTGATCTTCACGCAGCCCGAGCCCTTGTCCATGTCGGCGTGCTCATCGGCGACGATGGGGATGCGACGGCCGACCAGCGGCAGCTCGACGAACTTGCCGACCAGCGAGGCGTAGCGCTCGTCGTCGGGATTGACCGCCACGGCGCTGTCGCCGAGCAGGGTCTCGGGGCGGGTGGTGGCGACCACCAGATGGTCGAGGCCGGCGTCGGTGGTGACACCGTCGGCCAGCGGATAGCGGAAGTGCCAGAACTGACCCTGCTGGTCGCGATTCTCGACCTCGAGATCGGAGATGGCGGTGTTCAGCGTCGGGTCCCAGTTGACCAGGCGCTTGCCGCGATACACCAGATCCTCTTCATACAGGCGGACGAAGACCTCCTGCACCGCCTTGTAGAAGCCCTCATCCATGGTGAAGCGCTCGCGGCTCCAGTCGAGGCTTGCGCCCATTCGACGGAGCTGGCGGGTGATATGGCCGCCGGACTCATGCTTCCATTCCCACACCTTGTCGATGAAGGCCTCGCGCCCCAGGTCGTGGCGCGTCTTGCCTTCCTCGGCGGCGACCTTGCGCTCCACCAGCATCTGGGTGGCGATGCCGGCGTGGTCGGTGCCCACCTGCCACAGAGTGTTGCGACCCTGCATCCGCCGCCAGCGGATCAGGGTGTCCATGATGGTGTCCTGGAAGGCGTGACCCATGTGCAGGCTGCCGGTGACGTTGGGTGGCGGAATCATGATGGCGAAGGGGTCGCCCTTGCCCGAGGGCGCGAACCGTCCGTCTTTTTCCCAGCGCTCGTACCAGCGGGCTTCGATGCTTTCGGGTTGGTAGGTCTTGTCCATGGGGTACTCTTGCTAGCGGAGCCCGGGGCATGCCAGGCACGAGACAGAGGCTCGCGCATGGCGCTGGGCTTGGAGTTCGACAGCCGGCGCTCGGGCTCGCAAGCTTCCCGCCGAAGAGCGGTTGCGCGAGTGAGGCCTGCGAAAAATGGGCTCGATTATACCCTGATCCGACGCGGGGCGTCAGGGGCTGACGGGATGACCGGCAGTGTCCAGAGGATTTGGTGACAGGAGCCTACCCCTGACCCTTGAGGTGGTGCGGTGTGACCGGGTAGCCGCGCTGCTTGTAGGTCTTCCAGCACTCGCGCTTGACCGTCAGTACGTCCTGGTGCTGGTTGATGATCTCGGCCACCCGCTCGAAGCGAGAAAACCACTCGGGGATTTCCGGCGACAGGTTGAGCATCGCCTGGGGCGGCGGGTCGAGGCTTTGCGGCGGCCCCTGCCAGCCGATGGTGACGGGTACCGGCCTTGCGTTCTCGATACCGGCCTCGTGCGACCCGCCGCCGGGCTCTTGCATACCGGCCCCGCCCCCGGCCGCTCTTGCATCGGCCCCGCCCCCAGCCGCTCTTGCATCGGCCCCGCCCCCGGCCTCGAGCGCATGGGGGACGAAGGCGTCGGGACGAAAGTCCCACAGACGCTGGTCGAGCTCCCGGGCCATGGCTTCGTCTTCGGCGTACAGGTAGAGCCGGTAGCCCTTGCGGGCGATGGTCTCGGTCAGCCGACAGGCGAAGGCGAGGCGGGCCTCGAGGGTGGTGTCCGGCAGGATGTAGAAGTCGATCTTGGTCATGCGCTCTGACTTGATGGCTGAACGAAGGCCGCCCGGGGGCGGCCTTTTGGTAGGGAAAGCGCCGGATCAGGCAAGACGGGTCAGCCAGCCATGGGTGTCTTCGACACGGCCGTACTGGATGTCGAGCAGACGCTTGCGCAGTCGGCTGGCCACCTCGTTGCCCTCGGGGTGCTCGATCACGCCGTCCTCGCTGACCAGTCGCCCGATGGGGGTGATGACCGCGGCGGTACCGCAGGCAAAGACCTCGGTGATTTCGCCGGAGGCCACGCCATCGCGCCACTCGTCGATGCTGATGGGGCGCTCTTCCGGGGTCAGGCCTTCATCCTTGGCCAATTCGAGCATGGAATCCCGGGTCACCCCCTCGAGGATGGTGCCGGTCAGGCGCGGGGTGACCAGGCGGCCGTCGCGGGTGACGAAGAACAGGTTCATGCCGCCGAGTTCCTCGATCCAGGTGTTTTCCACGGCGTCGAGGAAGGCCACCTGGTCGCAGCCGTGGTCGGCGGCTTCCTTCTGGGCCAGCAGCGAGGCGGCGTAGTTGCCGCCGCACTTGGCGTAGCCGGTGCCGCCGGGGGCGGCGCGGTTGTAGTTCGACGACAGCCAGATCGATACCGGCTTGACCCCACCCTTGAAGTAGGCCGCCACCGGCGAAGCGATGACGTAGAAGTCCACCTCCTTGGACGGGCGCACGCCAAGGAAGGCCTCGGAGGCGATCATGAAGGGTCGCAGGTAGAGGCTGGATTCCTCGGCTGCGCTTGCCGGCGTCGGCACCCAGTCGATGTCCTGGGCGACCAGCGCCTTGACCGCGCCGATGAAGTCCTCGTCGGACAGTTCCGGCAGGGCCAGGCGACGGGCGCTGGCGCGAAAGCGCGCGGCGTTCTTTTCCGGACGGAAGGTCCAGACGCTGCCGTCGGCGTGGCGGTAGGCCTTCATGCCCTCGAAGATTTCCTGGGCGTAGTGCAGCACCGAGGCGGCCGGGTCCAGTGACAGCGGGCCGTAGGGACGTACCTGATGGCCGTGGAAGCCGGCGTCCTCGGTCCAGCGGATGTGGGCCATGTGGTCGGTGAAGTGACGACCGAAGCCCGGGTTCTCGAGAATGGTGTTACGGATGCTCGCGTCGGTGGCGTTGGCGTTGGGCTCGAGCGAGAAGCCTTGGATGGACACGGGTCGTTCTCCAGAATCGTATCGCGCCGCAAGGGCTCTGCGGCGACAGCGGATCGAGGTCGAGTCAGGGGGCTCGACCGGGATGGGGTGGGCAGGCATCGCGCCTGCCGATGGAATCAGAATGACACAGGCTCGCCCTTTCGGGAAAGCCTGTGGGTCGGGAAAGCCTGTAGGACGGGGAAGCCCGCCGGGGCGGGTGCCGACGTCTGTCGGCGCCCGCGTGGACGGCGGACTTGCCGGGTCAGTCCTGGTCGGTGTTGACCACCTCTGCCTCGCGGTCGAGCAGGTAGCGGGTCAGCAGGCCCACCGGGCGGCCTGTGGCACCCTTGGCGCTGCCGCTGTTCCAGGCGGTGCCGGCCACGTCCAGGTGCGCCCAGGGGAAGTCGGTGGCGAAGCGCGACAGGAAACAGCCGGCGGTGATGGTGCCCGCCGGGCGCCCGCCGATGTTGGCAAGGTCGGCGAAGTTGGAGTCCAGCTGTTCCTGGTACTCGTCCCACAGCGGCAGATGCCAGGCGCGATCCCAGGCGGTTTCGCCGGCGTCGAGAAGGTCCAGCGCCAGGTCGTCGTCGTTGGACATCAGGCCGGTGGCGTGGTGGCCAAGCGCAATGATGGCGGCACCGGTGAGGGTGGCGATGTCGACGACGCTGGCCGGCTCGAAGCGCTCGGCGTAGGTCAGGGCATCACACAGCACCAGGCGGCCCTCGGCGTCGGTGTTGAGCACCTCCACCGACAGCCCCTTCAGCGTCTTGATGATGTCGCCAGGCTTGGTCGCGCGACCGCTGGGCATGTTCTCGGCGGCGGCGACGATGGCGACCAGGTTGATCTTCGGCTTGATTGCCAGGATCGAGGCAACCGCGCCGAACACGCTGGCGGCGCCGCACATGTCGAACTTCATCTCGTCCATGCCGGCACCGGGCTTGAGCGAGATGCCGCCGGTGTCGAAGGTGATGCCCTTGCCGACGAGCACGTGGGGCGACTCGTTTTCGTCGTCCGCGCCTTGATAGCGCATCACGATCAGTCGCGACGGCTCGTCGCTGCCATGACCGACCGACAACAGCGAGTGCGCGCCGAGCTCCTCGAGGGCTGCCTCGTCGAGGATCTCGGTGGTCAGGGCGCCATCGGATTCGCTGGCCAGGCGCTCGGCCTCGCTGGCGAGGTAGCGCGGCGTGCAGACGTTGCCCGGCAGGTTGCCGAGCTGGCGGGCCAGGTTGATGCCCTGGCCCACGGCGGCACCCTGGCGGGCGCCTTCGCTGGCCGCGTTCTGGTCTTCGCCCTCACTGAGCAGGATCGACACCGTCTTGAGGCTGGGAGCCGGGCCACTCTCCTTCTTGAAGTCGGTGAAGCGGTAGCTGGCGCGCAGCGCGCTCTCGGCGATCTTGTGGGCCTTCCAGCCGGCGTCGCGATCCTCGACGGGCACGTCGGTGAGGGCTACCGAGACTTCGTCCACGGTCAGCTGACCGAGGCTCGCGAAGGCGGCGTCCACGGCCTTGCAGAAGGCACCTTCGTGGCACTTGTCGCGCTCGCCGAAGCCGACCAGCAGCAGGCGGTCGGCGCACAGCCCAGGCGCAAAGGGCACCAGCTGGACGTTGCCGAGCTTGGCGTTGAAATCGCCACGCTCGATCAACTGTCCGATCAGACGCTCGCTGGCGTCGTCGAGCTTGGCGGCGGCAGGAGTAAGTTCACCGTCCTTGAACACCGGGATGACCAGGCAAGCGGTCTCGATCTTGACCGGGTTGGCCGTCTTTACAGGGAATTCCATGCTGACTCCACAAGACAAGTGTGGGGGGATTCTGGATAATGCCGGCACGATGCCGAGTCCATCCAGTGTACCCAAGGCCCCCGGGGTTTGCATGATCACCGTGGCCGCAGCGATCGATCGGGTAGAGACATCGATCAGGGACCTATACTGGATCAGGGACGACCGGTGAGGACGACCGAGAGCAGGAGCGCGCATTGATCATATTCCGTTACCTCACCCGCGAGATTCTGCTGACCATGTCGGCGGTGGCCGGGGTGCTGCTGCTGGTGATCATGGGCAGTCGGTTTATCCGCTATTTTGCCAACGCCGCCGAAGGCGAGATCCCTGCGAACATCCTCGGCTCGCTGATGCTCTATCACATGCCGGGCTTTCTCGAGCTGATCCTGCCGCTGGCGTTCTTTCTCGGAATTCTGCTGGCCTATGGCCAGCTCTACCTCAACAGCGAGATCACCGTGCTGGTGGCCTGCGGCACCAGCCCCAACCGCTTGCTGACGGTCAGCCTGGTGCCCGCCGCCCTGGTGGCACTGCTGGTCGGGATATTCAGCCTGTGGCTGACCCCCGCTGGTGCCTTGCACAACGAACTGGTGCTGGAAGAACAGCGCAGCAAGCTCGACTTCTCGGCGCTGGCGCCAGGGCGTTTTCAGGAGTTCGGCAGTGGGCGTATCGCCTACGCCAGCGACGTGTCCGAGGACGGCGAGCGCATGCAGGAGGTGTTCATCAGCGAACGCCAGAAGCGCAATGACGGCTCCCCCGAGAGCGTGGTGACCCGGGCGACCCAGGGCTACCAGTCGGTGGATCCGGACACTGGCAGTCGCTATCTGGTGCTGGAAGACGGTGAACGCTATAGCGCAGAGGCCGGTCGCGCCGACGCCGAGCGGCTCGAGTTCGGTACCTACGCCGTGCGTCTGGCGCGGGCGGTGGAGGCGGTCGAGACCGACTCGGCGGAGTTTGCCACCACCACGACCCTGCTGAATGACGCTTCGCCCGAGGCCAGGGCCCAGTTGCAGTGGCGGCTCGGCGCTCCCCTGATGGTGTTCGTGCTGACCCTGCTGGCCCAGCCGCTGTCCCGGGTCAATCCACGCCAGGGCCGCTTTGCCAAGCTGTTGCCGGCGATCTTTCTGTACGTGGCCTACCTGAGTCTGCTGCTGGCGGCCATGGACGCCATCGGCAGCGGCAGCCTGCCAGCCGTCATCGGCATGTGGCCGATCCACGCAGGCTTCCTGATCCTCGGCCTGGGACTGGCCTTCAATGCCCAACGCAAGGGAATGAGCGGATGATTCTCGATCGCCTGGACGGCTACATCGCCCGCAACGTCCTCGCTGCCATTCTGGTAGTGCAGGTGGTGCTGCTGGGCCTGGACCTGATCATCACCTATATCGATGACCTCGGAGACATCGAAGGCGGCTATGGTGCCTTCGAGGTCTTCCTGTTTCTGTGCATGCGCCTGCCCTGGCGCTTTTATCAATATGCCCCGGTAGGCGTGTTGATCGGCGCCCTGATCGGACTCGGCAGCATGGCTTCCAACAACGAGCTGACGGTGATGCGGGCGGCGGGACGGTCGCTGGCGCGCATCGTCTGGGGGGTGATGAAGCCGATCATCCTGGTGGTGGTGATCGTGCTGACGGTGGCAGAGTTCGTCAGCCCCAGAACCGAGCAGTTCGCCCACGCCTGGAAGGTGCAGCAGATGCAGGGCGAGGGTGCGGTGGTCACCGAACGCGGTGGCTGGCAGCGCGAGGACGACGACTTCTATCGCTTTGGTGCGATTCGCGCCGACGACACCGTGCTGGATCTGACTCGCTACGAATTCGACGGCCACCGGCTGGAGTCGGTCACCACCGCCAGGCGTGCGGTGTGGCAGGGCGACTTCTGGGAGTTGCAGCAGGTCGAGACGACCCGCTTTGCCGATGACCGCACCGAGGTCGACAAGGTGGCTAGCCTGCGCTGGGACACCAGCCTGTCGCCGACTCAGCTGTCGCGTCTGCTGCGCGACGTGGAGACCCAGGCACCGAGCGAGCTGTGGGCCTACGCCAGCTATCTGGACGAGCAGGGCCTGGAGGCCACCCAGCCGCTTCTGTACTTCTGGCAGAAGATGCTGATGCCCCTGACCATGGCCTCGCTGGTATTGGTAGCGGCGTCCTTCGTGTTCGGCCCGCTGCGCACCGTGGCCGCCGGGACGAGGGTATTCTACGGGGTCATCACCGGGCTGGTGTTCAAGTACCTGCAGGATCTGCTGGCACCGGCCTCCACGGTATTCGGCTTTTCGCCGGCTTGGGCGGTGCTGGCCCCCACACTCGTGTGCGCCTTGCTGGGACTTCACCTATTGAGGCGGTCGGGGTGAAGGGCGGCATGCCTGGCGCCGGCTTGGGCACTCTCGATCGCCCCGGCGCCAACGTTAGTATGCGCCTTGCCGAGACTCCACCTGCTGAGCAGACCCAATGACACGACGCTTTCCCCATCTCGATGATGTCTGGCCCGCGGGGTTGGGCCGACGTCTGGGCGCCATGTTCTACGACAGCTTTCTGTTGCTGGCCATCTGGATCGCGATCACCACCTTGCACGTGCTGGTGGTGCGCAAGCTGCTGGGCCTGGCCCCGGAAGAGGTGGGGGCAGGCGTTTGGCAGGTGCTCAGCCTGCGACTGCTGCTGGTGGTCGCGGCCTTTGCCTTTTTTGCCTTCTTCTGGCGCCGCGGGGGCATGACCCTGGGGATGCAGGCCTGGCGTCTTCGCGTCCAGACCCTCGACGGCGGACCCATCAGCCTGCGTCAGACCATGCTGCGCTTCGCCGTGGGAGCGTTTTCCTTCGTGCCGCTGGGGCTGGGCCACTGGTGGGTGCTGTTCGACGCGGAACGGCGCAGCTGGGCGGATCTGGCGTCTGGTACTCAGGTGGTAGTGCTGCCGAAGGCGGCGAAGCGATAACCCTGCAACGAGCGCTTGCGCGAGATTCCTGAACAGGGCAGCTTACCCGTCAGCCCGGCTCGGGCGTCTGCCATCGACCCTTCATCCTCTGCAGCGCCCGGCCGACGTTCTCCCTGAGATGCTGCTCGGCCCCTCCCCATTCAGCCTGCACGAGTCGCTTCCTTCTGTTTCCATCCTGGTTTTCTGGTTGCTGTCGATTGGCTGTCGGCAGGGGCAGCGCTTGAGCTGAGTCATGTAAATTCAAATCTTTAGCTAAAGTAAATACGAATTACTCTTGAAAAGGTTGCGTGTCGCTATGGGAATCATTTACATTGGCTATAGTGATTCAGGAGAGATGGCGATGTACGTATGCCTGTGCAAAGGGGTCAGTGACCGACAGATTCGTCAGAGCGTCGATGACGGCGCGCGTAGCTGGCGTCAGGTTCAGCGTGAGACCGGTTGTGGCACCCAGTGCGGCAAATGCGCCTGTGTGGGCAAGCAGATCACCCGTGACGCCATCCAGGAAGCGTCGAGTCTGGAAGTCGAAGCGCTGGCCTATGCGGTATAGCCTCGGTCGTCGGTACGCTCTTGCGCTACTTCCTTTGCGGTAGTCTTTTGAATTAGCAATCGATATCGTTGTAGTTGCGGTTTTCAAGATTCTGATTTTATTGAGTTTTTTCATGGATGCCCTATACTGCTTCTTGACGGGAGCTGGTAGGGCATTGCTTGTCGTGCCAGTGTGTCTGTAGCCCCGCGTCTGTTGCCCTGTGAAGGCGGGCGAGGCCAAGGAGAGACGTCGCCTCTGCGGCGTCCGATGCAAGACGGTTCGATCAACGACGACTGGCCACGGCCGGTCGGCAATCACCGGCAAGCACAAGTCCGGCAAGCATTGAGGAGTTTTCCATGAAAGGCGATCCCAAGGTCATCGAGCATCTCAACAAGGTGCTGGGCAACGAGTTGGTGGCCATCAATCAGTACTTCCTGCACGCCAAGATGTACAAGGACTGGGGCCTGGCCCGGCTGGCCAAGTGGGAGTACGACGAGTCCATCGAAGAGATGAAGCACGCCGACATTCTGATCGAGCGCATCCTCTTTCTCGAAGGCATCCCCAACCTGCAGGACCTCGGCAAGCTGCATATCGGCGAGGACACCCGCGAGATGCTCGAGGCCGACCTGGCCGCGGAGCATACCGGGCGTGACGACCTGATCGAAGCCATCACCTACTGCGAGCAGGTGCGGGACTACGTCAGCCGTGACCTGTTCCAGAAGATCCTCGATGACGAGGAAGAGCACATCGACATCATCGAGACCGAGCTGGGTCTGATGGACAAGGTCGGCTTGCAGGCGTATCTGCAGACGCAAATGCAAAAGGCCGGCGGCGAAGAGTGATTTAGCGCTGGCGCATTGCATCGACAGCGCCCAGGCAAGCAAAAAGGGGAGGCCAGCGGCTTCCCCTTTTTGCGTCTGCGTGTTCCGTTGCCTGCGCGCTGGCCAGGGCGTATGGACTCGCCTCGCCGGGCTGGCGCTGTTGGACCAGCGTTATCGAACTGGCAGCGTCGGACCGACGACATGGATCCGGGCGCCGTCAGGGCCTGCTAGGCGCTGTCGGAAAAGTCGACGAGCGATGGTTAGACAAGGCAAAAATCGGTGAGAAAGCGCAGTTTACGGGGTGTAAATGAGCATTTTGACCGGGCTGGCGCACCAGCCGATTTTTAACGCCGTATTACCGAGCGCAGGCAGTTTTCAGACAAGCCCTAGAACGCCTTCTCGAGGGCAAAGCGTGGAGTGGTAACACCTTCGACTTCGACGCTCTCGCAGAACATCTCAAGCGGGCGCACCCACAGGCCGTAGTCCCCGTAGAGCGCGCGGTACACCACCAGGGCCTCTTCGCTTTCGCTGTGATGGGCGACGCCGGTCACCTCGTAGAGCGGGCCCTTGTAGTGGCGATAGATGCCGGGCACCGGGAGGGGGGATTGCGGGGTTGTCATGGTCGGTTCCTTGTCTGGCTCATTTTACCCGGGTCAGTCTGGCCAGCGCCCGCGAGGCGGCGACAAAGCCGAAGCTACCGGTGACAAAGGTGGCGGCGCCGAAGCCGCTCTCGCAGTCCAGGCGCGTGGACTCGCCGGCACCAGGCTTGGTGTGGCAGACCTCACCGTCCTGGCCGGGGTAGACCAGCTGCTCGTCGGAGTAGACGCACTCGACGCTGAAGCGGCGCTTCGGGTTGCGCGAAAAGCCATGGTCGCGGCGCAGGCGCGAGCGCACCTTGGCAAGCAGGGGGTCATGCTCCGTGCGGGTCAGGTCGGCCACCTTGATCCGGGTGGGGTCGGTCTGTCCGCCGGCGGCGCCGGTGACCGTCAGCGGCAGCTTGCGGCGCTTGCACCAGGCGATCAGTGCGGCCTTGGCCACCACGCTGTCGATGGCGTCGATCAGATGATCGGCGTCCTCGGGAATGCGTTCGGCGAGATTGGTCGGGGTGGCGAAGGCGACATCGGCGACGACCTCGATGCCGGGGTGGATGGCCCGACAGCGCTCGGCCAGCACTTCCACCTTGGGCCGCCCGATGGTGCCGTCGAGGGCGTGAAGCTGACGATTGACGTTGGATACGCAGACGTCGTCGAGGTCGATCAGGGTCAGCTTGCCGACGCCGCTTCTGGCCAGCGCCTCCACCGCCCAGCTGCCGACACCGCCGACCCCGACCACCACCACGTGGGCTTGCGCCAGGCGGGCGCTGGCGGTGGTGCCGTAGAGACGGCGAATACCACCAAAGCGCAGGTCATAGTCGTTGTCGCTGGGGTCAGTGCTCATCAGGAATCTCGCTGGGTCGTTGCGGTCACGTTGGCGTTGGTGGTGCTGACTGGCCGGGGCAGGTGGGCGCGCCAGCCGAAACGGTCGAACAGCCGCGTCATGCAGGCGTCCAGCGGGCAGCACAGCGCCATCGGGGTGCGATGGCGAGGGTGCTCGAACTCGAGCGAGGTCGCCGCCAGCAGCAGCCGATCGCAGTCCAGGCTGTCGCGAAAGAAGCGGTTGTGATTGCCCTTGCCGTGCTTGGCGTCGCCGATGATCGGGTAGCCGATGCCGGACAGATGACGGCGTATCTGGTGGCGTCGCCCGGTCAGCGGGCGGGCTTCCATCAGCGAGTAGCGAACCTGGGGGTAGCGGTCGATACGTACCGGCAGCTCCACGCTGTCGAGTCGGCGCACCTCAGTGATCGCGGGCATCGCCGGCATCTCGGCCTTGGGCCGGCTACCGTCTTCCTCGCGCAGTGCCCGGTCGATGCGCTCGGTCTCGGGGCCGATGCCGCGCACCACCGCCAGGTAACGCTTGGTCACCTGGCGCTCGGTGAAGGCCTCGGCCAGTCGCCGGGCCATGTCCGAGGACAGCGCGAACACCATGACCCCCGAGGTAGGCCGGTCGAGCCGATGCACCGGGTAGACCCGCTGGCCCAACTGGTCGCGCAGGCGCTGCAGCAGGAATTCGCGCTCGCCACGGGCCAGCGCGCTGCGATGCACCAGCAGCCCTGACGGCTTGTGCACCGCCACCAGATCGTCGTCCTGGTAGAGAATGGGCAAGGGCAGGGACATCGCGGCGATACCTATGGCGTGAATGCGGGCTCGAGGCGCGCTATTGTCGCCATGTTGCGGCGATCTGTCATCCGGATTGCGACGACTCCGTGAGTCGAGGGGCATCTCTGGCTACGGCTTTGGTCTATGATGAGCGCCGACAATCGGTGAGAGAGCAGGCTATGACCCGAGGGATAGGGATGCTGCGCTGGTGCAGGGACTGGGCACCGGTCCTCAAGGTACTGTCGGTACTTTGGCTGGTGCTGGCGCTGTTCATGCTGCTGCCCTGGGGGGTGCTGGTATGGGAAGGCGACGCCGACGCGCCGGCCTTCGCTCGTTCTCTGCTGGTGGTGCTGGCCACGGTGCTGATGTGCTGGTGGCTGACCTGGCGGATACCGGTGGCGCTCAAGACCCAGCAGATGTTCGTGCTGACCACCCTGAGCTGGGTCAGTATCAGCGGTTTCGCCAGCCTGCCGCTGGTGCTTGGCGCGCCCCATCTGTCGCTGACCAATGCGGTGTTCGAGTCGGTCTCGGCGATCACCACCACCGGCTCCACCATCCTCACCGATATCGACCAGCTGTCCGATGGTCTCAAGCTGTGGCGGGGTTTGATGCAGTGGCTCGGCGGCATCGGCATCATCGTCATGGGCATCGCCATCCTGCCGTTTCTCAAGGTCGGCGGCATGCGCCTTTTTCAGACCGAATCCTCGGATTGGTCGGACAAGGTGATGCCGCGCACCGGCGGCATCGCCAAGGCCACGCTCGGCATCTACGCCCTGGGCACCCTGGTGGCGATTCTGGCCTACGGTATCGGCGGCATGGCACCGGTAGACGCGGTGGTGCACGCCATGAGCTCGGTATCTACCGGCGGCTTCGCCAACTCTGACGCCTCCTTCGGGGCCTACGCCGACCAGCCGCATCTGTTGTGGATGGGCACCTTGTTCATGTTGCTTGGCGCCTTGCCCTTCGTGCTCTACATCCGCTTTCTGCGCGGCTCGCCGCTGGCCTTGTGGCGCGACGAGCAGGTCCGTGGGCTGGTGTGGCTACTGGTGGTGGTGACGCTGATCCTCAGCCTCTATCGGGTATGGCGAGGCGAGGCGATGTTCGATGCCCTGACTCACACCGCCTTCAACGTGGTCTCGGTGGTGACCACCACCGGCTACGCCAGCGACGACTACAGCCAGTGGGGCCCGTTCGCCGCCATGGCGTTCTTCTATCTGACCTTTGTCGGTGGCTGCAGTGGTTCGACCAGCGGAGGCATGAAGATCTTTCGCTTCCAGGTGGCGATCAAGATGCTGCTGAGCCAGCTGCGCTTCTTGATCCACACCCATGGAGTCTTCGTCTCTCGCTACAACGGTGCGCCGCTGTCCGATGAGATCAGCCGGGGCGTGGTGGCCTTCTCCTTCTTCTTCTTTCTGACCATCGCCGGCCTCGCCCTGGCCCTCGCCATGCTGGGCCTCGATCTGGTCACGGCACTGACCGGGGCGGCCACGGCGGTGGCCAACGTCGGGCCAGGACTTGGCGATATCATCGGCCCAGCCGGTAACTTTTCCACCCTGCCCGACGCCGCCAAGTGGCTGTTGTGTGTGGGCATGCTGATGGGCCGCCTGGAAATCCTGACCGTGCTGGTACTGTTGACCCCGATGTTCTGGCGCAAATAGGTCTTTGGCGGCGGTGGGGGAGGTGATCGAGGGCGTAGTGTGCCGGGTTGGACAGACGGCTTGGCGGCTGCCATGTTGCACGGCAACATGACAGTCGACATTGGTCGTCTCGCCGAAGGTGGCGGCGGCGGTCATTCTGAGCTGACGCCCGTCGGGAGCCCCGTGATGAAACTGTCCCCTGCCTATCGCATCGCCGCCACTATCCTGCATGGATTCGACGAGTACCGCTCGCGCTTCAAGCAGATCACCCTGGACGCCAATCGACGCTTTCGCGACGCCGCCTGGCGCGAGGCCCAGCAGGCCTCGGCGGAGCGGATCAACCTCTATCAGGAAAAGGTCGACGAGACCCTGGGGCGCCTGCAGCGCACCTTTGACGAGGACATCCTGACCCACTGCGAGTGCTGGCGTGAGGCCAAGGGGCACTATGTCGAGCTGATCGGTCAGCGACTCGACTACGAGCTGGCCGAGACCTACTTCAATTCGCTGTTCTGCTCGATCTTTCATCACCGCCACATCCGCGATGACTGGATGTTCGTCAACTCCTCCAGGGACGCCGCGTCACACCACTCGGGCATCGAGCTGTGCCGACACATCGCGGTGGAGGGGGACTGGTCAAGGGCCATCGCCGAGGCGCTGGAGGGGGCCGAACTGGGCATGGAGTTCATCGACCTGGGCCACTGCGGACATCTGGCGCGTGACTTTCTGGTCGAGCACCTGCCGCAAGGGCTGGCGGACGGCACGGACACCGAAATCGAACTGCTGAAGAGCGTCTTCTACCGCAACAAGGGCGCCTACCTGGTCGGCCGCATCCACCGCGATGGCGAGCAGGTGCCGCTGGTGCTGCCGGTGCTCCACGAGGAGGGCAAGGGGCTGCACCTGGATACGGTGCTGATCGAGCCCGACGAGGTGTCGATCATCTTCTCCTTCACCCGGGTCTACTTCCAGGTCGATGCCACTGTGCCCCGTGAGTTCGTGGCCTACCTGCACATGCTGATGCCGGACAAGCCGATCAGCGAACTCTACGCTGCCATCGGCTTCTTCAAGCACGGCAAGACCGAGTTCTTCCGCGCCCTGAACCAGCAGATCGCGCGGCGCGAGGACAAGTTCATCATCGCCCCCGGGGTGCGCGGCATGGTGATGGCGGTGTTCGTGCTGCCGTCACACCGCACCGTGTTCAAGATCATCAAGGACCGCTTCGACCCGTCCAAGGCGATGAGTCGCGACAACGTGCGCGAGAAGTACGGCCTGGTCAAGCGCCATGACCGGGTCGGCCGGATGGCCGATACCCAGGAGTTTTCCTACCTGGTATCGCGCAAGGACCACTTCGATCCCGAATGCCTTGAGCATCTGCTGGAAGTGGCGCCGAGCAACGTCTACCTGAAGGACGACAAGGTCATCATCAAGCACTGCTACACCGAGCGCATGATGACCCCGTTGAACCTGTATCTGGAGCAGTGCGACGAGACCGAGACCCGTGCGGTGCTCAAGGACTACGGCAATGCCATCAAGCAGATGGCGGCGGCCAACATCTTCCCCGGCGACATGCTGCTGAAGAACTTCGGGGTGACCCGCCACGGGCGGGTGATCTTCTACGACTACGACGAGGTGAGTTATCTCACCGAGTGCAACTTCCGGCATATCCCGGAGCCCCTCTATCCCGAGCAGGAGCTGGCCGACGAACCCTGGTACTCGGTGGGGCCCAATGATATTTTCCCCGAGGAATTCGGGCCCTTCCTGTTCGCCAATGTGCAGTTGCGCAAGCTGTTCTTCGAACTGCATCCGGAGCTTTTCGATGCCGACTACTGGAAGAGCCTGCAGGCGGCGATCACCGACGGTCAGGTGATCGACGTCTACCCTTATCGCAACAAGCAGCGCTTCGCCTCGGACCCCGGGGGCCTGACCTACTGAGTCCGTGGCGGCGCTGATTCAGACTCTCAAAGCTGTGGAGCGAGTTCATGTCCAAGGCCCCCCACCTGGTGGTGCTGACCGGCGCCGGCATCAGCGCCGAGAGCGGAATCCAGACCTTCCGTGCCGCCGATGGCCTGTGGGCGGATCATCCCATCGAGGACGTCGCCACCCCCGAGGGCTGGGCACGAGACCCGCAGCGCGTGCTGAGCTTCTATGACGCCCGTCGGGACCAGGTACGTGGCGCGCGTCCCAACGCCGCCCACCGGGCGTTGGCTAACCTCGAGGCGCGTGGCTTCGAGGTCAGCATCGTCACCCAGAACATCGACGATCTGCACGAGCGAGCGGGCTCCCGTCGGGTGCTGCACCTGCATGGCGAGATCATGATGGCGCGCTCCTCGGTGGACGAACGCATGCGCTATCCGCTGGGGCGTCGCAATATCGCCATGGGCGACGTCTGTGACCGTGGCAGCCAGCTGCGCCCGGACGTGGTCTGGTTTGGCGAGGCGGTGCCGGCCTATCAGGACGCCTGCGAGATCGTCGCCGAGGCGGACCTGTTGCTGGTGGTCGGCACTTCGCTGGCGGTGATGCCGGCGGCGGCCCTGATCAACGAACTGCCCTTCGATGCCGACTGCGTGCTGGTGGACCCCGACGAATCGCTCAGGGTGCCTGCTGGCGTTGCCCGGCTGGTGATGCCGGCAGGCGAGGGCGTGCCCGCCCTGACCCGTCACTGGCAGCGTGAAGGTCGACTGTTCATGCCGCAATTGGGCTAGGCCCGGGCGAAGGTGGCGCCGTCGAGCGGGTTTTCTAGAGAGCCGTCGAACGGGTTGTCTATAGAGCCGTTGATTGGGTTGTCTAGAGCGCCATCGAGCGGGTGGTAGATAGAGCGGTCTTTCGCGTGGCTTGCCTGACGCAGGCAATGGGGCGTGGTAGATTGGGCGCCCTTTGCCGCAGCCTGCATCCCGCCCATGTGTGACTCTCGTTTCGCCGATTCCGCCCCCTCCCAGCAAGACGCCCGCTCCGAAGATTCCGGCTCAACTCAGGAAGCTTCAACTACCGAGGAGGCGTCCGCCGATCGCCATCCGGGTGAGCCGAGCGCTGTCGGGGATCCGCACCTCGGCGAGAGCCGGAGCCTCGACAGGGACCCTGCCACCGGTCATCCGCGTCCCCCGCGAAGAGAGTTCAAGGCGCGCGGCAGTTTCGTCACCCGTTGCGCCGGCTGCAATCTGCCCGAACTCAACTGCCTGTGCCCCTATCAGGCCAAGGCCGACTCTCGGGTCCAGGTGTGGCTGATCACCCATCCGCTGGAGCACCACAAGCCGACCAACACCGGCCGTCTGATCGCCGACGTGCTGGCGCCCACCCGAGTCTTCACCTGGTATCGCACCACGCCCGATGAAAAGCTGCTGGCGCTCCTGGCCGACGAGCGTTACGCCCCCTTCGTGGTATTCCCCGACGACCAGCCCGACTACGCCGACCGCGTGGTCGAGGTGGAGGCGGTCCGGCGAGTCCCCCGGGAGCGCATCCCGGTGCTGATCCTGCTCGACGGCACCTGGCGTCAGGCGCGGCGGATCTTTCGCAAGAGCCCCTACCTGGAACGCCTGCCGGTACTGCCGTTGAGAACCGATCGACTGACGCGTTATCGATTGCGCAAGCCCGCTTCCCAGGCGCATCTGTGCACCGCCGAGGTGGCCGCCGAGCTATTGCGTCAGAGCGGCGAGGAATACGCCGCTTCCGTGCTCGACGATTACTTCGACGTCTTCAACGACAGCTACGCCGCCAGTCGGCGCTACCACAAGATCGAGACGCCAAGCCCGGCCATGCGCAGGCTGGCCGCACGGCGAGGGTGAGAGGGCGTGGTCAGGCATCGAGGCGACGACAACGCCAGGATCGGTGTCGGTATACGCATAACTATGCCGTATTGAGCGGGTTTTTTCGGACCTGTCGGTATAAAACTACATTCCCTATCCACGACCGCTGGCTTGTGGTGTCGCGAATATCCTAGTTCGCCCGGGCTTTTTCTGGGAGACGCTCTTCTTTTGACACAGTTTCGTCAATCTGTGCGGCTTGGCGCACGAGGAGCGTTATGGATTTTCGTAGGCGTTTTCACCCCTGCCGACCTCTCCCGGGAGATCGCTGTCCATCGCTGGCGGTGGATGGTGATGCCGCTTTTTCCGTGGCGACGCTGGAGCGTCGCTTGGAAAAGGACCGTACCCGGGTCGTCCACAGTGCCAGCCTGCGTCGATTGCAGCTGCTGCCCCAGCAGGGCGCGGTGCTGGCCCACGCAAGCCAGAGGCGCCTGCTGTCGGCCTCGCTGGAGCGACAGCAGATGGGGCGCCGGATCGTGCAGATGGTCTATCGCAAGCTGGGCAAGCGGGCGGGTGACTGTGGCCTCGATGGTCTGGAAGACGCCTTCATCTGTCTGGTCGAGGTGGGCAGCCTGCTGCGTGATATCGGTCGACCTCCCTTCGGCCAGGCCGGAGAACTTGCGCTCTGCGGCTGGTTCGACAGCCATATGTCGGCCCTGGGAGGCCGCCAGCTGCCGCTGGCCAAGGACGATATCCAGGGCGCGGCCCTGCTCAACGAGCTGTGTCGTTTCGACGCCCAGGCCCAGGCGCTCCGCACCATCGGCAAGCAGGAGGGGATCTCGCTGACCCATGTCCAGGGCGCGGTGCTGCTGGGTGAGCAGGCGGTGTGGCGCGAAGAGGGCGACGATGGCCGTGGCCGCCAGGGCTACTGCTATCGTGCCGAGAGCGACCAGGAGACGGCCATGCGTGGTGTCCTGGGGCTGGGCCAGGATCATCGCCATCCGGCCAGCTACGTGGTGGATGCCGCCGAGGTCATTGCACGGACCCTGTCTCGTCTGGAGGCGGTGGTGGAGCGGGGGTTGATCGACCCGACGTCCCTGGTGGCATCGCTCAAACAGGCCTACGTGGAGGGGCTGGCCCGCCAGGGAGAGCCCTGGGCGAGTCTGGAGGAGCGGCGCTTCTCGCGCCACGGAGTAGTACGCCGCTGGAGCCTCGGTGGCATGCTGGACTGGGCGCTGCGCCGCTATGAGCGGGACAACGTCGAGGAACTGGGGCGCTTCTTTCACTACCTGCGACTGGCGCTGGGGCGAACCCTGGTCAATCACGCCGCCGATGCCTTCGTGGCCCACCTGGAGAACATCCGGGAGGGACAGCCTCAGTTGAGGCTGCTGAGCGCGGAGGTCGGCTGTCGCGCTCTGCTCGAGGCCTTCGACAGCCTGGCCACCCGGGTTGAATATCGGGATCCGGAGCTGGAACAGCTGGAGCTCGAGGGCTACCGCACCTTATGTGGACTGCTCGATGCCGCCCTGCCGGCGTTGCGCCTGCCGGAAGCGGCCTTCGTGCGACTGCTGGACGAGGGCCATGGCGCCTCGCCGCGGCTGACGCTGTGGGTGAAGCGGTTGCCGCCCGGCGTGCTCAGGGTGTATCGCCAGGCCATGGCGCAGCCCTGGGAAGGGGCGAGCCGCGAGGTCTGGGAGGCCTACCATCGTGGACGCCTCGTGCATGACTGGATCTGCAGCATGACCGAATCATCGGCGCTGGAAGAGTACAGTCGCCTGCGTGTAGCCGGTCGTTCGCTGGCCTGACGGTCTGAAACTGTGGCGTCACCACCGGCCCGCCCAGCGTTGAAACGATGGGCCAGGGATGGCGTAGAGTTTCTGTCGACGATTCTGCACAGGCGAAGTCCCATGAGGCTGGCGACGGGTGGTCGGCGAAGCATCTCGTTGATGGCGGTGCTGGCACTGTTGCTGGTACTGATGTCGCTGGTTTCTGGCTGCGTGCCGGTGATCAGTGAGCGCTGGGCGCGCCAGCCATTGCAGGGGCAGGTCATCGACGCCCGTACCGGGGCCCCACTGGCGGGGGCCAGGGTCTCGGCCGAGGCCTTTGCCGAGGCCGCCGACGTGACCGACAGCAACGGGCGGTTCGCCATTCCGGGGAATTCGTATATCGGTGGGCAGTTGTTGATGGCTGCAAGCGGGCTCCGTCCTCAGTGCTGGAAGATCGAGCGCGACGGCTACCGGACGCTGTGGATCGAGGTGATGGAGATGGTCCCGGATACGCTGCGCCAGCCGATCACGGTGAACCTGCCCATGTTGGCGTTCGATGCCGAGGCGCCCGCTGGACGCTCTGCCGAGACGATGGTCAAGGATAAGAGCCCCGGGGATCACGCCGGGGATCAGGTCGGCAATCACGTCGCCAAAGAGGCGATTTCCCGCGCGATACAACGCGACAATTACCGTTGGCGCCTGGCGGAAGGCAGCGACTGTGGCGCAGCGCCGCCGCCCGGCTAACGATCGATGAGATCACCGTTCGCTGCCAGCGCGCGTGCATCCACTTCCCTGATACTCGAACAGCCGCACATGGCGAGGCCCTGATCCAGCTCCCTTTGCAGGATCGCCAGGCAGCGCTCGACGCCGGCTTCGCCCGCGTCGGCCAGTCCATACAGATAGGGGCGACCGATATGCACGGCGTCGGCGCCCAGGGCCAGCGCCCGAAGGATGTCCAGGCCGCTGCGAATCCCTCCATCCAGATGCACCTCGAGACGCTCGCCCACCGCCGCCACCACCTCGGGAAGCGCCGCGATGGTGGCCCTGGCGGCGTCCAGTTGGCGCCCCCCGTGATTCGACACCACCACGGCGTCGGCTCCCTGCTCGGCGGCCTGGCGCGCCGAGTCCGCGTCCAGTACCCCCTTGACGACCAAGGCGCCCGGCCAACGGGCGCGGACCCAGCCCAGATCACTCCACCCCAGTGACGGATCGAGCTGGTCGTCGAGCCAACTGGCGAGTGAGGCGATGCCGTCCGGGGCCGAGAGCGGTCCGTCCAGATTGCCCAGGGCGAAACGACGGCTGCGCAGGTGGCGCCACCACCAGCCGGGGTGACGGCCCAGCCCCCAGGCGAGCTTGAGGGCGGTGGCCGGATCGGGCCTGACGTCGTGGCCGAGTCCCCGGTGGTGATCGGCCAGCAGCGGCATATCGATGGTCAGCACCAGCACACGGCATCCGAGACTCAGGGCGTCGTCCATCAGCCGCTCGCTGAGACCGCGATCCTTGAACACGAACAGCTGAAACCAGGGTGGGCGCGGGCAGTCCCGGGCGATATGCGCAAGGGGGGCGTTGGACAGGGTGGCGGCGGTGTAGGGGACCCCGGCTCGCGCAGCGGCGCGTGCGGCCAGACGTTCCCCGTCGGCCCAGGCCAGGCCGCCCAGGGCCACCGGCGAGAGCACCAGCGGCAGCGCGATATCTTCGCCCAGAATGCGAGTACCGAGGGTGCGCCGGCTGACGTCGGCCAGGCGCGGTGCCAGCGCCACTCGTGACATGGCCTGGAGGTTGGCGGCCAGCGCCTGCTCGGCGCCGGAGCCTCCTTCGATATAGTCGAAGACCAGCCGTGGGAGTCGCCGTCTCGCGCCTTGGCGAAGCGCCTCGATGGTGCTGCGGGTCATGGGGCCGACTCCGTTCAGCAGGCTGTTCCTTTGAGCATAGTCTAAGCGGGCTTCGGAGCCGGTTTCGATGGCGGGCTGGCGTGGACCCGGAGCGGGTTCACGTTGATGGTAGGGGGCGTCGAAACGACACCGCCGCCCGAGGGGGCGGCGGCGCGAGGGTGCCGAACGAGGCGGCCGGGCTAGCCGAACAGACTGTCGGCGATACGAAAACCGGCGATCCAGGTGCCGGCGGCGGAGCCCAGGGTCGCCGTCAGAAACACCAGCAGGGTGCGCGAGACACGGTTCTTCCACCAGCCCTTCACCTGGGTAACGTCGTGACGCAGGGTGGAGAAGTCGCGCACCTTGGGCTTGCGCATGGCCAGTTCCACCCCGGCGGCGACGAAGCCCGCCCCGATGGTCGGATTGAGCGAGGTCAACGGGGCGGCGAACACCGTGGCGATCACCGTGACCGGGTGGGCGAGGGCCAACAGGGTGGCGCCCCCTGACAGCACGCCGTTGATCACGAACCATTCCGCCACCAGCTGCCAGCCGAGCTCGGTGTTGCGCGAAAAGCCGATGGCGAAGCCGGTCAGTACCAGGGCAGTGATCAGCCAGGGCAGCATCTTCCAAACCTTCGACGGCGGCCGGGTGGCCTCCAGCGCGGCGATTTCCTCGGCCGGGTCCTCGGCAGGCGGGCCTTCCAGGTGCTCGGCCATGCCCTTGAGGTGGCCGGCGCCGATCACCACCAGCACCCGCTTGAACTTGCCAGGTGGGCACTGCTGGGCCAGGCGCATCACCATGTAGCGATCGCGCTCGCTGATCAAAGGGGTGAACAGCGACTGCGACTCGGCGGCGAATTCGCTGAAGGTGGATTCCAGCACGTCGCCTTGCTTGAGCCGCTCGACCTCCTCGGCGGAGACTTCCTGGCGCGACAGCACGCTGCCGAGCAGGCCCGACAGCAGGCTAAAGCGCTGCCACCAGGGCACGTTCTGGTAGATCCGCTTGAGCGTCAGACCCACGTCCCGGTCGATCAGCAGCAGCGGAAGCTCGTGGCGCTGACTGGCCTCCAGGGCAGCGCGCATCTCGGCACCGGGCTCGATGCCGGACTGCTCGGCGATGCGCTGCTGGAAGGCGCCGAGGGCCAGGTTGGCGGCGACCATGCCGGCCTTGCCCTGACGAAAAATCTGGAACAGGTCCTGGTCACCCAGGGCGTCGGGATTGGCCAGGTTGCTGTGGCGGGCGTCGCACAGCTCGATGGCGACGGCGTCGAAGTCGCCGGAATCGATCAGGTCGCGCACCTCGTCGGCGCTCTCGGCGCTGACGTGGGCGGTGCCCAGCAGGGTAAAGGTGGTGTCGCCGACGCGGAGGTCACGTCGGGGGCCGCCTCGGGTCTCGGGCCGCTCGGCCAGCGCAATGTCGTCGATCTCGCTCATGGGGCTCGGGGCCTTGAGAATGTGAAGGATCGATTATCCATGAACGAGGAGGGCAGGCCAAACCCTGGCCTGCCCTCGAGCTGACATTGTCCGGCGTTCAGTCCTGATAGGCGCCAGCGGAATAGGTCAGTTCGTAGCTGTGCGAGTAGATCTCGAGGATGTTGCCGAACGGATCTTCCATGTAGATCATCCGGTAGGGCTTCTCGCCGGGATAGTACTCGCGCACCTTGGGCATGCGCTTCTTGCCGCCGGCGGCGACGATGCGCTCGGCCAGGCCCTCGACGTCGGGATCCTGGACGCAGAAGTGGAATACGCCGGTCTTCCAGTACTCGAAGTTGTTCTCCGGGTCCTCGTGGTTGGCGAATTCGAACAGCTCCACGCCGACCCGGTCACCGGTGGACAGGTGGGCGATACGGAAACTGCCCCAGCCAGGGCCGAAGACGTCGGTGCACATCTCGCCGATGGCGGAGTCGTCTTCCTCGATGGTGGTCGGCGCCATGATCTGGTACCAGCCCAGCACCTGGGTGTAGAACGCCACCGCGGCCTCCACGTCCGGCACCGAGATGCCGATATGGGAGAAGCTGCGGGGATAACTGTTTGGAGAGTTGCTTGAAGAGTTGGCGGGAGCGTCGTGGTTGGCGTTTGCCAAGGCGTCTTGCTGGCTCATGGAGTGTCACCTCTTGATGCAGGAATGATGAGCACAGTCTGGGCCGGGATCGCTATAATGAAAATCGACGCGACGTTATGGTGATGATAATAGATGCTTATGGTAAATCCGCTCTGGCTACGTTCGTTTCAGGCGTTGGTGGAGCAGGGCAACTTTACCCGCGCCGCCGAGCGCCTTGATTTGACCCAGGCGGCGGTCAGCCAGCATATCCAGCGCCTGGAGGCCGAGCTGGGACAGTTGTTCATTCGCCGGCCTCGGCGGCTCGAGCTGACCCCGGCAGGCCACGCCCTGCTGGACTATCTGAGCGAGCGCGAACGGGTCGATCAGCGCCTCACCCAGCGCCTGGCCGGTGACCTGGACGATCATGGCGAGATCAGCCTGATGACGCCAGGGAGCATCGGGCTTGCGATCTACCCGCGTCTGCTGGCGTTGCAGAAGCGCGCGCCGGGGCTGGCGATTCGCCATCGCTTCGGTCCGACGCGGGAGATCGTCGAGGCCGTCATCGACGGCAAGGTGGAGATGGGGCTGGTGGGCGAGCGTCCCGACGACGCCAGTCTGACGGTCAGCGAGTTTGCCACCGAGGCGCTGGAGCTGGTGGTACCGGCCAACACCCGTGTCGAGACATTCGATGAGCTGATGGCGCTGGGCTTTATCGACCATCCGGACGGCAAGGCCCTGGCCACCCGTTTGCTCAGTCGGCGCTTTCCGGGCTCGCCGGGCTACGCTCGCTGGCCGCGCAGCGGCTTCACCAATCAGATTGGTCTGATCCTGGCGCCGGTGGCCCAGGGGCTGGGCTTCAGCGTGTTGCCACGCTTTGCCCGGGAGGCCTTCGAGGACCAGCACGCCATCCGTGTGGTCGAGGGTGCCCCCGAGGTCAGCGATACCCTCTACCTGATCCAGCGCGCCGAGTGGCCACTGTCGGCCCGGGCACAGCGGGCGCTTTCGGTGATGCGAGAGGCGGTGGCGGGTACCGACACCGCCCTCTAGCGAAGGGCTACGGCAAAGGAAAGGGCGCCAGGATCGGTCCTATTTGCGCCAGAAGGCCGGGGTAAACAACACCAGAACGGTAAAGATCTCCAGGCGGCCCATCAGCATCGCCATCACCAGGATCCACTTGGCCATGGTCGGCATGTCACCGTAGTGCAGACTGGCCTCGCCCAGCGCCGGCCCCAGGTTGTTGAGCGCCGAGCCCACCGTGGACCAGGCGGTGACCTGGTCGACCCCGGTGGCCATCACCCCCACCAGCATCAGGAAGAACAGCAGCACATAGGCCGAGAAGAATCCCCACACCGCCTGGGCGATGCCGTCGGGTACGCTGACCTTGCCGATCTTGACCGCGATCACCGCATTGGGGTGGATCAGGCGCATGATCTCGCGCATGCCCTGCTTGATGATCAGGATGATGCGGATGACCTTCATGCCGCCGCCGGTGGAGCCGGAGCTGGCGCCGACGAAGGCGGCGATGAACAGCAAAAGCGGCAGGGCGCCGGGCCAGGCGGAGAAGTCGGCCACCGAAAAGCCGGCGGTGGTGGCCACCGAGACCACCTCGAAGATGCCGTGGCGAAGACCCACGGTGGTCTCTTCGGTACCGGTCAGCCACAGCACCACCACGGTGATGCTGGCAAGCCCCGTCAGGTACAGCAATAGAAAGCGCGCCTCGGAGTCTTCCCAGTAGTGGCCGATACGGCGTTCGCGCCAGGCCAGGAAGTGCAGGCTGAAACTGAGCGCGGAGATCAGCATGAAGACGATACAGATGGCCTCGATCACCGCGCTGTCGAAGTAGCCGATGCTGGCGTCGTGGGTCGAGAAACCGCCGATGGCCACGGTGGAGAAGCTGTGGCCCAGGGCGTCGAACCAGTCCATCCCGGCGGCCATGTAGGCCAGCATGCACACCACCGTCAGGGTGGCGTAGATGTACCACAGTGCCTTGGCGGTCTCGGTGATCCGCGGGGTCAGCTTGGAATCCTTGAGCGGCCCTGGTATCTCGGTACGGTACAGCGCCATGCCGCCGACCCCCAGGGTCGGCAGGATCGCCACCGCCAGCACCACGATGCCCATGCCACCGAGCCACTGCAGCTGCTGACGGTAGTAGAGGATCGCCTCGGGCAGGAAGTCGATGCCGGTGATCACCGTGGCACCGGTGGTGGTCAGCCCCGAGAACGATTCGAACACCGCGTCGGTGAACGACAGTGCGGTGCTGCCGGTGAGCATCAGCGGCAGCGAACCGAACAGCCCCAGCACCGTCCAGAACATGGCGGCGATCAAAAAGCCGTCGCGGGTGCGCAATTCCCGCCGGGCACGACGATTGGGCAGGAACATCAGCGCGCCGGTCAGCACGGTGATGGCGATGGCGATCAAAAAGGCGTCCCAGGTGCCGTCGCCGAACAACAGCGAGATGGCGATGGGCGGCACCATGGTCAGGCTGAACATCATCAGCAGCAGCCCGAGAATGCGCAGGATCATCCTCAGGCTCATGGCGTCTTGCCCCTTTGCTGACGGCAACAGGCGGGGGACATGTCGGGACGGGTCGTCGTCTCAAGCCCGGTCGGCATCGGACTCATGCGGCGGCTCTCCTTGGTATGGCGGCAGGGGCGAGGGGCGCGCCCATCAGAAAAAGGTCAATCCGACCTGGAACAGGCGTTCGACGTCACGGATCTTGCGCTTGTCGACCACGAACAGGATGACGTGGTCACCGCTCTCCACTACTACGTCGTCGTGGGCGATCAGCACTTCCTTGCCGCGCACCACCGCGCCAATGGTGGAGCCACCGGGCAGGTCGATGTCGCCGATGGCACGACCGACCACCCGGGAGGACTGGCTGTCGCCGTGGGCGATGGCCTCGATGGCCTCGGCGGCGCCGCGGCGCAGCGAGTGGACGTTGACGATGTCACCGCGGCGCACATGGGTCAGCAGGCTGCCGATGGTGGCCTGCTGGGGCGAGATGGCGATGTCGATCTCGCCGCCCTGGACCAGATCCACGTAGGCGGCGTTGTTGATCAGGGTGAGCACCTTCTTGGCACCCATGCGCTTGGCCAGCATCGACGACATGATGTTGACCTCGTCGTCGTTGGTCAGCGCGCAGAAAATGTCGCAGTCCTCGATGTTCTCCTCTTCCAGCAGGCGCTTGCTGGTCGCGCTGCCGTGCAGTACCACGGTGCGGTCGAGGCGTTCGGAGAGCTGGGTGCAGCGCTCGAGGCTGTGCTCGATCATCTTGACCTGGTGGCTGTGCTCGAGGTGCTCGGCCAGGCGCTCGCCGATGTTGCCGCCGCCGGCGATCACCACCCGGCGGAAGTCGCGATCCAGTCGCCTCAGCTCGCTCATCACCGCGCGGATATCGCGCCGGGCGGCGATGAAGAAGACCTCGTCGTCGGCCTCGATCACGGTGTCGCCACGCGGAATGATCGGACGGTTGCGCCGGTAGATGGCGGCCACCCGGGTGTCGACGCTGGGCATGTGACGGCGCAGGAAGCCGAGCTCCTGGCCGACCAGCGGACCGCCGTAGAAGGCCTTGACCGCCACCAGCTGGACCAGTCCACCGGCGAATTCCAGCACCTGCAGGGCGCCGGGGTGCTCGATCAACCGACGAATATGGTCGGTGACCACCTGCTCGGGGCTGATCAGTACGTCGATGGGCACCGCCTCGTGGGCGAACAGTCCCTTGCGCGCCAGGTAGGCGGTGGCGCGCACTCGGGCAATCTTGGTCGGGGTACGAAACAGGGTATGGGCGACCTGACAGGCGATCATGTTGACCTCGTCGGAGTTGGTCACCGCGATCAGCATGTCGGCGTCTTCGCAGCCGGCCTGGCGTAGCACCATGGGGTAGGAGGCCGCCCCGGAGACGGTGCGGATGTCGAGCCGGGTATGCAGCTCGCGCAGGCGCTCACCGTCGGTGTCCACCACCGTGATGTCGTTCTCCTCGCGGGCCAGGTGCTCCGCCAGGGTGCCGCCAACCTGGCCGGCGCCGAGAATGATGATCTTCATCGTCGTCGTGTCCGAAGAGGGGTTCAGAGCCTATGGTGCGTCGCAGCATTGAGCCAGCATACCCGAGCTCTGAACAGTACAACAGGGCGGGAGAGTCCCGCCCTGTGCTGAAAGGAAACACCGCAGGACTTGCGCAATGCAAGTCCCGTGGGTCTCCGGGTCGAATCAGCCTCGCAGGTCAGTCGAGGGTGAAGCCGACCTTGACCGTGACCTGCCAGTGGGCCACCCGGCCATTCTCGATATGGCCGCGGGTATCGGTCACTTCGAACCAGCGCAGGTCATGCACGGTTTCCGAGGCCTTGGTGATGGCCCGCTGCACCGCATCTTCGATGCTGGTTTCCGAGGAACCGGTCAACTCGATCTGCTTGTAGACGTGTTGGCTCATACAGACTCCCTGTTGGAGAAGCATAGGTCACGGGCGGCCAGGCCGACGTCCTGGTCGGACTAGCGGCCCGCCTTCACCAGTCTGGCATAGAAGAAGCCGTCATGGCTGTCGACCTTCGGTAACAGTTGGCGTCCGGCCCCGGAAACCTGGCCCCAGGCGATGCCGTCGGGCATCTGCTCGCTGGCGTCCGGGGTGCGCGCGAGAAAGTCGCGGATCTGGTCGCGATTCTCTTCCGGCAGCACCGAGCAGGTGGCGTAGAGCAAGGTGCCGCCGGGCTTGAGCAGCGGCCACAGATTGTCGAGCAACGCGCGCTGAAGCTGGGCCAGCTGGGCAATGTCGCTGGGCCGACGCAGGCGCTTGATGTCGGGATGACGACGGATGACGCCACTGCCGGAGCAGGGAGCGTCGAGCAGGATGGCGTCGAACGGGGTGCCATCCCACCAGTCACGCTCGGTGGCGTCGCCCTGGGCCAGGGTCGCCGACAGGCCCAGACGAGTCAGGGTGTCTTCCACCCGTGCCAGGCGCGCGGCATCGGAGTCGATGGCGTGCAGGTCGACGTCGAACAGCTCGAGCAGGTGAGCGGTCTTGCCACCAGGGGCGCAGCAGGCGTCGAGCACCCGTGCACCCGGCCGCGGTGCCACCACCGGGCCAAGCAGCACCGCGGCCAGTTGGGCGGCCTCGTCCTGGACGCTGACGTGACCCTGGGCGAAGCCGGGCAGCGCCTCCACGTCGCGGGCGGTCTCCAGCACCAGCCCGTCCGGGGCGTGGGCGCATAGCCTGGCGGAGATGCCGGCACCGTCGAGGATATCCAGGTACTGCTCGCGGTCGTTGTGGCGACGATTGACCCTCAGGGTCATCGGTCCCGGCTGGTTGTTGGCCTCGCAGATCGCCTGCCAGTCATCGGGCCAGGCCTGGCGCAGCGACTTGAGCCACCAGCGTGGGTGCAACAGCGCCACCGCCGGGTCACGGTCGACTTCGGCTTCCAGCGTCGACGACTCGCGCTGCAGCCGGCGCAGACAGCCGTTGAGCACCCGGGTGGCCCAGGCCTTGCCGAGCAGTCGCGCGGCACCGGCGGTCTCGCCTACCGCCGCGTGGGCCGGGATGCGCAGGTACAGGAGTTGATAGGCGCCCAGCAGCAGCAGCGCCTGGATGTCGGCATCGCGACTCTTGAACGGTTTCTCGAGCAGCTGGGCGGCCAGTGCCTCGAGCCGTGGCAGGGTGCGGCAGACGCCGAAGCACATGGCCTTGAACAGGGCACGGTCGCGGGCCACCACCTGATGGTCGTCCAGGGTGGCCAGTGAACCCTTGCCGGTGATCACCGGCACCAGCGCCTTGGCTGCGGCGGCGCGGACACAGTCCCCCATGTCGCGCCGTGCGTTGGCGTGACGGCGGCCATGGTGGGGCGGCTTGCGATCGCGTGGGGGTTGAGAATCGCTCATGCGGAGGTCTCCGGGAAAGGACGTCCCAGCAGCGTGCCCTGGGGAAAGCGTTCGGCCCTGGCGCGCAACAGCTCGGATACCGCCAGTGCCTTGCCGCCGGGCAGCTGGGCCCGGGTGATGCGAAGGCGCTCGCGGCCCTCGTCGCCACAGGCCACCAGCAACTCGGTGTCGGCGCGGGTGATGGTGCCGGGCGACTCTGGTGCGCCGTCGTCGGTCGGCTCGGCCAGGTGGATACGCAGGCGCTCATCGCCCAGCGCGCACCAGGTCACCGGCCAGGGATTGAAGGCGCGCACCCGGGCGGCCAGGGTCGCGGCGGGCTGGGCGAAGTCCAGCTCGGCCTCGGCCTTGCTGAGCTTGGAGGCGTAGGTGACGCCCTGTTCGGGCTGCGGCGTGGCGGCAAGCTCACCGTCGGCAAGTCGGTCGAGGGCCTCGACCATGGCCTTGCCACCGATCTCGGCCAGGCGATCGTGCAATTCGCCGCCGGTGGTGGTGGGCAGGATCTCGGTGCGCCGGATGATCAGCATGTCGCCGGTATCGAGTCCCTCGTCCATCTGCATGATGGTGACGCCGCTCTCGTCATCGCCGGCCTCGATCGCCCGCTGAATCGGCGCTGCACCGCGCCAGCGCGGCAGCAGCGAGGCGTGGACGTTGAGGCAGCCCAGGCGCGGTGCCTCGAGTACCGGCAACGGCAGGATCAGGCCGTAGGCCACCACCACCATGACGTCGGCGTCCAGCGCGGCCAGGGCGCGCTGTTCGGCTTCGTCCCTGAGCCGCTCGGGCTGGTACACCGGCAGGCCGTGCTCCAGCGCCAGCGACTTGACCGGGCTTGGCGTCAGCTTGCGGCCGCGTCCGGCGGGGCGATCGGGTTGGGTATAGACGGCAATCACCTGGTGGTGACTGGCCAGCAGCGCCGAGAGACTCTCGGCGGCGAAGTCGGGCGTGCCAGCGAAGATCACGCGCAGCGATCGGGTCATGTTCAGGGCCTTGGCCGAAGAATGCGGGGACAATAGTAACGGAGACGGGCGAAACGACGAAGACCGACAACGTGATTCACGTTGCCGGTCTTCGTCGTAGGCGGTTGCGGGGCCGAGATGGCGGCGGCTTGAGGGCTGCGCAGCGGCTCAGGCGCCCTGCATCTGGCGATGACGCTTCTGCATCTTCTTCATCACCCGGTCACGCTTGAGCGGTGACAGGTAGTCGACGAACAGCACGCCCTCGAGGTGGTCGAGCTCATGCTGGATGCAGTGGGCCAGCAGTCCGTCGGCTTCGAGCTCGTAGGGCTCGCCGTCGCGTCCCTGAGCCTTCAGCTTTACCCGAAGCGCGCGCGGCACCTCGGCGTAGTACTCGGGGATCGACAGGCAGCCTTCCTGCATCGGTTCCCGTTCGTCCCCCAGCGGGGTGACCTCGGGGTTGATCAGCACCAACGGGGTGGACTGATCTTCGCTGACGTCGATCACGATGACTCGGCGATGCACGTCCACCTGAGTGGCGGCGAGGCCGATACCCGGTGCGGCGTACATGGTCTCCAGCATGTCATCGACCAGCTGGCGGACCTCGTCATCGACGTTTTCGACGGGCACTGCCTTGTTGCGCAGCCGCTCGTCGGGAAACTCGAGAATGGGGAGTCTGGCCATGCTGTGGTACCACCGTTATTCGTTCGGTTCGTGTTGCCCATTCTAGGACGACGCCGGGGGTGACCCTAGTCGTTGGCGCCAATGAGCGTGATAGGTCGCTACTATAACATGCCAGAATCGCCGTCGCGCACCGCCTGGGGCCGAGACGGCGAAGACCGCCAAGGCGTGTCGCGCCTGCCTGCCTATACTGCCGGCACTCGGCCAGGGAGGGCTCTGTCATGGAACTTGGCTTCGCACGCTGGATGGCGTTGAACGCACTGCCTCAGGTGGGCCCACGACGGCTGGCTCGCCTACGCCAGTTAAACCCTGACTGGCCCGGTGGCTGGCTGGCCCGGCTGCCGCCTGGGGCCGCGGCGGAACTGCGCTTGTGGCTGGATCATCCTAGACGCAGCCCGCTGACGGCGTTGATCGAGCAGGCCGAGGCGTGGCTTGCCGGCGACGGCGGGAAAGAGCGCAGCGCTGCCAATGGATGTCGCCTCCATGAGCGGGCCGAGGCGCGCCACCTGCTGCATCCCGATCATCCGCGCTGGCCGGCCCTGCTCGACCAGATCCCGGACCCGCCGGTGCTGCTGTGGGCGCTTGGCGATCTCGATGCCCTGGTACCGCCGAGGCTTGCCCTGGTGGGGTCGCGGCGGCCCACCCGCGAAGGCTTGGTCAATGCGCGCAGTTTTGCGGTGGCGCTGGCGGAGGCCGGCTGGTGTCTGGTCAGCGGCATGGCGCTCGGCATCGGCGGTGCCGCCCAGGCGGCGGCGCTGGATCTTGGGGGGCGCAGCATCGCGGTGCTGGCCGGCGGCGTCGATGTGGTCTATCCCGGCCAGCACGGCGCCCTGTATCGGCGCCTGCGCGACGACGGTGGCCTGCTGCTGGCGGAGTCTCCCCCTGGAGTGCGGCCTCGCTCGGGGGATTTTCCCCGACGCAACCGCATCGTCACCGGGCTGTCCTGCGGTGTGCTGGTGGTGGAGGCCGCCGAACACAGCGGCTCGCTGGTCAGTGCCCGCCTGGCCGGTGAGCAGGGCCGCGAGGTATTGGCGCTACCCGGCTCCATCCACTCGCCCCAGGCCAGGGGCTGCCTGCGGCTGATCCGCGAGGGCGCCGCCCTGGTCAGACACCCCGACGACCTGTTCGAGGAACTGGCGTGCTGGGGGCCGCGACGCGCGATCCCGCAGAACATTGCGGCTGGTGCCGCCGATGATCCTGTAGATAGTCGTGTAGATCGCCATGTAGATGGTCCTGTAGATAGCTCTGTCGATAATCCTGTCGATAGTCCTCTAGACAGCGCCTCCGAACGCACCGGGGCCAGGGCCGCGCCTTCCCCCGGTCGCAAGCTGCTCGATCTGCTGAGCGCCACCCCGTTGGCGGTGGACGATCTGATGGGGCTGGCGGGATGCGATGTGGCCGCCTGCCAGCGTGAACTGACGCTGCTCGAGATCGCAGGACAGGCCGGGCTGGTGGCCGGCGGGTGGGTGCGTCTGGATGGTGGCAAGGGCTAGCCGCCCGATGACGAGGCCCGGCCGAACAGGGTGCCCATGGCCGTGGGGGAATGGGCGGATCGCCTACGTCGGCGGCGACAGCGGCGTGCGACGCAAGTCCCGACGCCGTGCTAGCATGGCGCAACGATACTCCCTACCCTGATCTTTCGATTCGGTACCGATTCAGATAACGACCCCATGAGTGATTCCGATTCCTCCCTCGTGCCCGTCGTCGACGCCCTGCGTCGTGGCGGTGTCATTGCCTATCCCACCGAGGCCGTCTGGGGCCTGGGCTGCGATCCCGACAACGAAGAGGCGCTGACCCGGCTGTTGCGCCTGAAGCGCCGTGACCCGGCTAAGGGGGTGATCCTGATCGCCGCCACCATCGAGCAGTTTGCTCCCTGGCTCGAAGGATTGCCCGCCGACCTTCATGCGCCTCTTGTCGCCAGCTGGCCGGGCCCCAACACCTGGCTGGTGCCGGACAATGGCCGTACCCCGTCGCTGGTGCGAGGCTGCCACGACAAGGTGGCGCTGAGGGTCAGTGATCATCCCGGTGTACAGGCGCTGTGTCGTGCCTTCGGCGGTCCGCTGGTGTCCACCTCGGCCAACCGGGCAGGAGAAGCGCCGGCCATGAGCGAAGCGGACATTCGGCGCATCTTCGGCAACGAGCTGGACGCGGTCGTGCCGGGAGCGTTGGGCGGCAATCCTCGCCCCAGCACCATCCGTGACCTGCTAAGCCGCGAGACCCTGCGCCACTGACATGGCTCTCGGCCCGGCCCTGGGGGCACCTTTTTACGCATCGCTTTTACTCATCGCTTTTTAGTCAACAACAGGAGCAGACGTGTCCGAGCCCAATCTCGAAGAGGTCAAACGCTACCTGCTGGAATTGCAGGATCGCCTGTGCGAGGCCCTGGCCGAGGCCGACGGCGAAGGGCGCTTCCATGAAGACGACTGGGTGCGTGAGGAAGGCGGCGGCGGCCGTTCTCGGGTCATCGAGGAAGGCGCGCTGTTCGAAAAGGGCGGGGTCAATTTCTCCCACGTCCACGGCGCGACCCTGCCCCCGGCGGCCACCGCAGCACGCCCGGAACTCGCCGGGCGCGGCTTTCAGGCGGTGGGGGTGTCCTGGGTGCTGCATCCGCGTAATCCCCACGTACCCACCAGCCACGGCAATGTGCGCTTCTTCATCGCCAGTGCCGAGGGCGAGGCGCCGGTATGGTGGTTCGGCGGTGGCTTTGACCTGACGCCCTTCTATCCCCAGCTTGAAGACGCCTGTCACTGGCACCGGGTGGCCCACGACCTGTGCCAGCCGTTCGGTGACGACGTCTACGACCGCTACAAGCGCTGGTGCGACGACTACTTTTTCCTCAAGCACCGAAGCGAGACCCGTGGTGTCGGCGGTCTGTTCTTCGATGACCTCAACGAGGGGGGCTTCGACCGCTGCTTCGCGTTTCAGCGCGCGGTAGGGGATGGCTTCCTGAACGCCTATCTGCCCATCGTGGAACGTCGTCGCGATACCCCCTGGGGCGAGCGCGAACGTGAATTCCAGCTGTATCGGCGAGGTCGCTACGTGGAATTCAACCTGGTCTGGGACCGTGGCACCCTGTTTGGCCTGCAGAGCGGCGGTCGCACCGAGTCCATCCTGATGTCGATGCCGCCGCTGGCGCGCTGGCAGTACGACTACCAGCCGCAGCCCGGCTCTCCCGAGGCGGCGCTGGATGCCTATCTGGTGCCCCGGGACTGGCTTGGTGAAGAGGCCTCGAGCCAAGCGCGATGACCGTCAGCGGTCACAATGCGGCATACGACAACGTCAAGAGCGAGGTTAACCGTCCGATGAACGATCGTTACTGTGTGTTCGGCAATCCGGTGGGGCATTCGAAATCGCCGGTGATCCACAGCACCTTTGCCGAGCAGACCGGTGAATCGCTGGAATACACCGCCATCGAGGCGCCACTGGAGGACTTCGGCGGAGCCTGGCGCGCCTTTGTTGCCGAAGGCGGGCGCGGCGCCAATGTGACGGTGCCGTTCAAGGAAGACGCCTACCGGCTGTGCGACAGCCTGAGCGAACAGGCGCAGCGGGCCGGGGCGGTCAACACCCTGACGCTCAAGGCCGATGGCAGCGTCGAGGGTCACAATACCGATGGTATTGGCCTGGTGGCGGACCTGGAGCGCCAGCAGGTAAGGCTTGAGGGTGCACGTATCCTGGTGCTGGGTGCCGGAGGCGCGGTGCGCGGCGCGCTGGAAACGTTGCTGTCGCGACGTCCCGCCTCGCTGCGGCTGGCCAACCGCACCGCCGCCAAGGCCGAGGCGCTGGCGCGGGATTTCGCCGACCTGGGCCCCGTGCTGGGCGGCGGCTACGACGCCGTCGACGAGCGCTATGACCTGGTCATCAACGGCACCAGCGCAAGCCTTGCCGGGGACCTGCCGCCGCTGCCGGAGGATCTCTTCAACGAGGGGGCTGTCGCCTACGACATGATGTACGGCGCCGAGCCGACGGTGTTTCTGGCCTGGTCGGCCGAGCGAGGGGCGAGCACCAGCGATGGTCTCGGCATGCTGGTGGAACAGGCGGCGGCGGCCTTTGAACGCTGGCGTGGCGTCACGCCGGACACAGGCCCGCTGCATCGAAAGCTGCGAGCAGAGCTCGACGCCGGCTGAAGCCGCTTTCGCGGACACATCGGCAGCAACGACAACGGCGCCCCTGGCTCACTGCCATGGGGCGCCGTTGTCGTTGGGCGTCGATGTCGTCGGTCAGGAGCCGTCAGCCCCTGGTCGTCAGCCAGCAGCCACGCGCCGCGTTTCAGCCGCGTCGACGGTAGAGCCCCAGCATGCACAGCCCCAGCCCAACCACCGACACCAGCAGGCCGCCGTTGACCAGCCAGGGGCTGCGAACGATCCAGGGAACGAAGGGCGACGGCGTGTCGCCACAGTGGCCGGCCAGGTAGTTCCAGTGGCCCTGGTCGACCAGTTCGCACTGGCGGATATCGCCGAGTTCCACAAAGAACAGGGTCAACAGCACCACAATGGGCACGACGAGCAGGATCAGGCCGAGCCTGGTGGAGGTGAGTTTCATGGCACCAACGAAGCGTGGAAGTGACGGGAGCCGAGGCCTCCAGGAATAGAGGCCTCGGCGATAGATGCCCCCTTGTCAGCAGCCTGGGGACGGGCTGCAGGGCCTGGGCTGTTCTGGTTCAGGGCGCCTTGCAGCTGGGCGTCAGGCCACGCGCCTGGGCTTGCTCGTAGCGCGCCATGGCGTCGTTCATGCCCGCCTCGAGCCCGGCGATACGGTTGCCGTGTGCCGGGTGGGTGGACATCCACTCCGGCGGCTGGCCGCCGCCGGCGGCGCTCATGTTCTGCCACAGCTGGACGCTGGCGCGGGGATCGAAGCCGGCGTCGGCCATCAGCTGCAGGCCGATGGTGTCGGCCTCGCTCTCGTGACTGCGCGAGAACGGCAACAGGATGCCGTACTGGGCGCCCATGCCCATGGCCGCCATCAGCTGGTCGCTGCCGGTGACACCCTGGGAGCCGAGGGCGGTACCGACCACCGACATGCCAAGCTGGGTCGCGCTTTCGGTGGAGGCGCGTTCGTTGGCGTGGTGGGCCAGCACGTGGCCGATCTCGTGGCCGATGACGGTGGCCAGCTGGTCCTGGTTGGTGGCGACGTCGAGCAGGCCGGTGTTGACCCCCACGTAGCCGCCCGGCAGGGCAAAGGCGTTGGCGTCCTCGGACTCGAACACCTTGACCTGCCAGTTCTGGTTGCGCTGGTCTTCCGGCAGCGCCTGGACCACGTTGCGGGTCACGCACTGCACGTACTCGAGCTGGCGCCCGCTCACGGTGGGCAGCTCCTGCTGGTACTGGTCGAAGGCCTGGGCCCCCATCTGGCTGAGCTGCTGTTCGTCCAGCAACAGCATCTGGGAGCGACCAGTGGGTGAGGTGGAACAGGCAGCAACGGTAACCATCAGGGCGCAGGCGCCCACGGCCTTCATCCAGCGCATGGGGGGTCTCCTTGTCATGATCCGCCGGGGTCGAGCCCGAGCGTGTAGAATCGGTGGCAACTGGCCTCAAGATACCCGGACTGCTGGAAGGGTCAACAGCAAAGGTAGTGCACGGCCGGTCGCTATCCAGCGACAGACCCTGACCGGCGGCCATCATTTGTTACAAGGACACCTGCCCCGATGGACACTCAACTCGCCCAGCGCCTGCTGGCCCTTCTCGATCGCGTCGAACCCTGGCTGCCCGAGCCCCGCCCTGCGGTGGACTGGCGTCGTGACGTCGCTGCGCTGTGGCAGCGCCACGCCCTCGGCGGGCAACTGGTGCCGGTGCCGCCTCGGGATGCCCTGAGCCTGGACGACCTGGTCGGGGTGGAGCGCCAGAAGCGCGAGCTGCTGGCCAATACGCGGGCCTTTCTGCGTGGCCTGCCGGCCAATCACGCGCTGCTGTGGGGCTCTCGTGGCAGTGGCAAGTCGTCGATGGTGCGCGCGCTGCTCAACACCTTGGCTGACGAAGGTCTGCGGCTGATCCAGGTGGACCGCCACGACCTGGCCGGACTGCCGCTGCTGGTGGAGCAGTTGCGTCACGAACCGGCGCGCTTCGTGGTGTACTGCGATGATCTGTCCTTCGAAGGCTCCGACGACGCCTACAAGGCGCTCAAGAGTGTCCTCGACGGCACCCTGACCGGCCCCCCGGAAAACGTGCTGATCTACGCCACCTCCAACCGGCGCCACCTGATGCCGGAGCATATGAGCGACAACCAGCAGAGCCACCTGACGCCGGACGGCGAGGAGTTGCACCACGGCGATGCGGTGGAGGAGAAGATCTCGCTGTCCGACCGCTTCGGGTTGTGGCTGGCGTTTCATCCGTTCAACCGGGAGACCTATCTCGATACCTGTCGCCACTGGGTCGAGCGCCTGGGCCAGCCGCAGGACTGGGATGACGAAGCGCCGGTGGCGGCCACCCGCTTCGCCACCATGAGAGGCGGACGCAGCGGCCGCTGTGCCTACCAGTTTGCGCTGGACTGGGTAGGGGCTCGTCGCCTGGCAGAGCAAGCCTGAGGCGCTGCCGCAGGCTTGCAGGCCAGGCTCAGCAGCGAGCGAGGCATGGTCTCGACATCCGGCAGCATGCGTGCACGAAAACGCCCGGTTCCTCTGGCGAGGGACCGGGCGTTTCGTTGTCGTTCAACACCAGGGGCGAAAGAGCGGCGAGTGACGCCGGTGACGCTTAGCGGCGGCTCTTGCGCGCCTCCTTGGTGCGCCCCAGTTCGCGCTTCTTGGCCTTTTCCTTGTCGGAGGCTTCGGCCAGTCGGTCGTAGGGGTTCTTGCCGGAGCGGAACTCGAAGCGCATCGGCGTGCCTCGGACCTTGAGCACCTTGCGGAAGGTGTTGGTCAGGTAGCGCTTGTAGGCTTCGGGCAGCTTGTCGGTCTGGTTGCCGTGGACCACGATGATCGGCGGGTTGCTGCCGCCCTGGTGGGCCATGCGCAGCTTGATCCGGCGGCCGTGGACCATCGGCGGCTGGTGCTGCTCGACGGCGTCCTGCAGCAGTGTGGTCAGACGGTTGGTCGACCAGTGGCTGTTGGCGGAGGCGAAGGCGCGCTCCAGCGACGGGTACAGGTCGCCCACGGCGGTGCCGTGCAAGGCCGAGATGAAGTGCAGCTCGGCGTAGTCGGCGAAGCCCAGACGGCGCTTGATCTCGGCACGCATCTTGTCCTTGGCCTCGCTTTCCAGGCCGTCCCACTTGTTGACCGCCAGTACCAGCGCGCGGCCAGAGGTCAGCACATAGTCGAGCAGGTGCAGATCCTGCTCCACCAGGCCGGTGCGGGCATCGAGCACCATGATCGCGACGTGGCACTCCTTGATCGCGTCCAGGGTCTTGATGATCGAGAACTTCTCGGCCACCTCGGTGACGTTCTTGCGCCGCCGGACGCCGGCGGTATCGACCAGTACGTAGGGCTTGCCGCGACGCTCGAAGGGGATCTCGATGGCGTCGCGGGTGGTGCCGGCTTCATCGAATACCACCACCCGGTCCTCGCCCAGCAGGCGGTTGACCAGGGTCGACTTGCCCACGTTGGGACGACCGATGACACCGATGCGGATACCCTTGCTGCCGGTGTCCGCGGGGATGTCCATGTCGCGCTCGGGGAACGGCGAGAGCACCTCGTCGATCAGCGCGGTGACGTTGCGGCCGTGGGCCGCCGCGATGGGCCGGGGATCGCCGAGACCGAGCTGCCAGAAGTCGGCCATGGCCGAGTGTTCCTCGAGGCCGTCGGTCTTGTTGACCACCAGCCAGGTCTTCTTCTGGTTGACCCGCAGGTGGTTGGCGATGGCCTCGTCGGCGACATTGAGGCCGGCACGCGCGTCCACCAGGAACAGCACGATGTCGGCTTCGTCGATGGCCTGCAGCGACTGTTCGGCCATGGCCGCGTCGATGCCTTCCTCGTCACCGCTGATGCCGCCGGTGTCGATGACGGTGTAGGCCTTGTTGCCGAGCATACCGTTGCCGTACTTGCGATCCCGGGTGAGGCCGGGGAAATCGGCCACCAGGGCGTCGCGAGAGCGGGTCAGGCGGTTGAACAGGGTCGACTTGCCCACATTGGGCCTGCCGACCAGTGCGATCACGGGGGTCATGGGCGGATGTCCAGAGCCTCCAGGCTTCCGTCATTGGCCAGGGCGTACACGCGCTTGCCGTCGGTGAGAGGGCGCACGCTGATGCCTGAGCCGTCAATATGGGTGCGGCCGACCAGGCGTCCGCTGCTGGCGTCGATAAAGTGCACATAGCCTTCGGCGTCGCCGAGCACGATGCGGCCGTCGGCGAAGGCCGGGGCGGTCACCGAGCGACCGTAGAGGTCCTCCAGGCGCCACAGCTCGTTGCCGCTGTTGGCGTCGAAGGCGATCAGGCGGCTGGCCTCGTCGACCACGTAAAGCGTCTCGCCCACCAGCACCGGGGTGTGGTAGCTGGACAACGGCGTCGACCACAGGGTCTCGCCGCTCTGGGCGTTGAGCGCCACCAGGCGACCATTGAAGCTGGTCACGAACAGGCGGCCGTCCGGAGTCAGCACCGGCTGGCCGGCCAGGTCGACCAGACGGTCGATGTCATTCATGCCGGTGGCCACGGCGATGGTGCGCTCGGAGATCTGCTGGCCCGAGCGGTTGTCGATGATCGACAGACGGCCGTTGGCAAAGCCGGCGAAGGTCACCTGATCGATGGCGGTGGGGGTGCCGGTGCTGCGCAGGGTCAGCGACGGCATATTGGCACTGAACACCCACTGGCGGTCACCGGACAGGCGATCCAGGGCGGTCACGGTGCCGTCCACCGCCTGCACGATCAACAGCTGGGTGGTCGGCTGGGGCGCGGCCAGCACTTCGCTGGGCACACGGGTACGCCACTTGACCCGGCCATTGCGCTGGTCGAGGGCGACCACCTCGCCATTGCGGGTGGCGAGGAACAGATCGCCGTCCACTGCGGTGATACCGCTGGAGATCGGTGAATCCAGTTCGGCTTCCCATTGGGTGTCGCCGTTGGCGGTGTTGAACGCCTCGACCAGGCCTTCCTCGTCGGCGGCGAACAGGGTGGAACCGGCCAGGGCGGGTTCGATGGGGTAGGTGGCCTCACCCAGGCCTGCGCCCACGCCTTCGCTCCAGCGGGTTTCGACCCGGGTGGACTCGGCGAAGTCCTTGAGCTCCTTGGGCGGATACTGGGGCTCGGACTTGCTGGCGCAGCCGGTCAGCAGGGCGGTCAGGGTGACGGCGGTCGCCAGGGCGATCCGGGTTCGGTTAAACGGGGTCTTCATAGGGTGGCCTCCTGATCACCGAGGTCGTCGAGCTTGAGCGAGATACCGTAGAGCGGCTGACCGCTTTCTTCGGCCAGTGACTGGGCGCTCTGCCAGGCCTCGGCGGCCTGGTCGTGCTGGCCGGTGGCGTGGTAGATGTCGCCGCGCACGTTGTCGCGCTGGGCGGCCAGGGCCTCGGGGATGTCACCGTCGAGGGTGGCAAGAGCGGTCTCGTGGTTGCCCTCGGCGCTCTGCAGGCGCGCCAGGCGCAGGCGGGCGAGGCCGGTCAGGTAACCATCGTCGCTGCCCTCGATGAGGGTCTCCAGCGACTCGCGGGCGCCCTCGACATCGCCTGCGTCGACCTCCAGGCGGGCCTCGAGCAGCAGCGCAAGCTCGCTGTACAGGGTGCCGTCGTGGTCTTCCTGCAGGGTGTCGACCAGCCCCTGGGCCTGGGCCAGGGCCCCGTCGTCGAGGCTGTCGCGGCTGGCCAGGTCAAGAAGCTGCTGGTAGCTGCTGGAGGCGGCCACGGCCTGCCCCTGCTGGTAGTCCTGCCAGGCGTTCCAGCCGAACACGCCAGCGGCGGCCAGTACCGCACCGGCGAGCAGCGAGGTGCCGTTTTCCTTCCACCAGCGCTTGATCGCCTCAAGCTGTTCTTCTTCGGTTCTCAGCTCCGCCACGGGCGGTCTCCTTCTAATGGTCGTGCCGTCACTCGGACAGCAGGCTCGTCAGGGTGGTGGCCAAGGACGCTTGCTCGACCACGCGTTGTTCGCGGTCGTCACGCAGGAACTTGATCGCCACCTGGCCGTTTTCACGTTCGTTTTCGCCGATCAGCAGGGCGAGGCGGGCACCGCTGCGATCGGCCTTCTTGATGCGGCTCTTGAAGCTGCCGCCGCCACAGTGCAATTGCACGCCAAGGGCCGGCAGTTCATCGCGCAGGCGCTCGGCCAGGGCCATGGCGTCGCCGTCGGTGCTGGCGTCCATGCCCAGCACGTAGGCGTCGAGCGGGGCACGGGCCTCCTGCGGAACGATGTCCAGGGTCTCGAGCAGCAGGATCAGACGCTCGATGCCCATGGCGAAGCCCACCGCCGGGGTCGGCTTGCCGCCGAGTTGCTCGACCAGGCCGTCGTAGCGTCCGCCGGCGCACACGGTGCCCTGGCTGCCGAGGGCGTCGGTGGTCCACTCGAACACGGTGCGGCAGTAGTAGTCGAGACCGCGCACCAGGCGCGGGTTGATCACGTAGTCGATGCCGGCGGCGTCGAGTCGCGCGGTCAGCGCCTCGAAGTGCTCGCGGGACTCCTGATCCAGGTGATCCATCAGCTGGGGTGCCTGGCTCAGCATCTCGGCCATGGCCGGATTCTTCGAGTCGAGGATACGCAGCGGGTTGCTGGTCAGGCGGCGCAGCGAGTCCTCGTCGAGGACCTCGCGGTGCTGCTCGAAGTAGGCCACCAGAGTGTCGCGGTAGGCCGCGCGCGCCTCGTTGGAGCCCAGCGAATTGAGCTCCAGGGTGACGTGATCAAACAGGCCGAGCTGCTTCCACAGACGCGCCGACAGCAGGATGACTTCGGCGTCGATGTCCGGGCCTTCCTGGCCGTAGGTCTCGACCCCGACCTGATGGAACTGACGGTAGCGGCCCTTCTGCGGGCGCTCGTGGCGGAACATCGGGCCGGTGTACCACAGCCGCTGGGTCTGGTTGTACAGAAGGCCATGTTCCATCGCCGCGCGAACCGCGCTGGCGGTGCCCTCGGGGCGCAGGGTCAGGCTGTCGCCGTTGCGGTCCTCGAAGGTGTACATCTCCTTCTCGACGATGTCGGTGACCTCGCCGATCGAGCGGGCGAACAGGGCCGTCTGCTCGACGATAGGGGTACGGATCTCGTTGTAGCCGTAGCGCTTCATCAGCGCCTGAACCTGGGACTCGAAGTACTGCCACACCGGCGAGGCGTCGGGCAACAGGTCATTCATGCCACGGATGGCCTGGATCTTCTTGCTCAAAACTTGCTCCTTGGTCTCGCCGTAGTCACGGCCCTCGCCCGGCCTCGCCGGGCGAGAGCGTTACAGGCGAGCGATGACGTCGCGTTCTGTCGCTTCCTTCTCGGCGACCTTCTGGCGAATCAGCGCCTCGAGATCGTCGACCAGGTGGTCATTGCGCAGTTTGCTGGCGGGCTTGCCGTCGATGTAGACGAGGTTGGCCGGGGTGCCGCCGGTCAGACCCAGATCGGCTTCCTTGGCCTCGCCGGGGCCGTTGACCACGCAGCCGATGACGGCCACGTCCAGCGGCGTCATCACATCCTCGAGGCGCTCTTCGAGGGCGTTCATGGTGCTGATGACGTCGAAGTTCTGACGCGAACAGCTCGGGCAGGCGATGAAGTTGATACCCTTGGCCCGCAGGCGCAGGCTCTTGAGCATGTCAAAGCCGACCTTGACCTCTTCGACCGGATCCGCTGCCAGCGATACCCGGATGGTGTCGCCGATACCGTCCATCAGCAGCATGCCAAGGCCGATGGAGGACTTGACGGTGCCCGAACGCAGACCGCCTGCCTCGGTGATACCCAGGTGCAGCGGCTGCTCGATGCGTGAGGCCAGGTCACGGTAGGCGGCCACCGCCATGAACACGTCGGAGGCCTTGACGCTGACCTTGAAGTCGGGAAAGTCGAGGCGATCCAGGTGATCGATATGGCGCATCGCCGATTCGACCAGGGCCGCCGGCGTCGGTTCCCCGTACTTCTTCTGCAGGTCCTTCTCCAGCGAGCCTGCGTTGACGCCGATACGGATCGGGATACCGTTGTCACGGGCGGCGGAGACCACCGCCTGGACGCGGTCTTCACGGCCGATATTGCCGGGATTGATGCGCAGGCAGTCGACGCCGAGCTCAGCCACGCGCAGGGCGATGCGGTAGTCGAAGTGGATGTCGGCCACCAGCGGCACCTGGGTGCCCTGCTTGATGCGACCGAAGGCCTCGGCGGCGTCCATGGTCGGCACCGAGACGCGTACGATATCGGCGCCGGCCTGTTCGAGGGCACGAATCTGGCCAAGGGTGGCCTCGACGTCCAGGGTGTCGGTGTTGGTCATGCTCTGCACCGAGATGGGAGCGTCGCCCCCGACCGGTACCGAACCGACATGAATCTGGCGTGACTGGCGTCTTTTGATCGGTGAGTGCGAATGCATGGCGATCAATCACTCTCCCAGGGTAAAGCGGGCGACATTGTTTCTGCCGGCGCGCTGTTGCAGGTCGACGGTTTCTCCGCCCCACAACAACTCCACGCCGGTGGCGTTGCCGACAGTCATGCGGAAGGGCGGCTCGCCCTCCACGGTGGCTTCGGTGCCCGGTGACTGCAGGCCGACGAAGACTCGGGTATTGGTGCTGTCGAAGATCTCGGTCCAGGACTGCTCGTTGAAGGTCAGCTTGAGGATACGACGGCTGTCGGCAGCCGGCGCGGCCTCGGCGGCGCCCTCGTCCTCGGCGCCCTGTGCATCGTCGGCGTTAGCTGTCTGCTCGGCGCTGGCGTCGTCGGCACCAGCGCTTGCAGCCTGGTCGGCGCTGTCGTTGACGCTGTCGTCAGCGGGCTCGCTGGCTTCGGCGGCAGCCGCTTCGGTGGCCGCCACGGTGCTCGGCGTCGAGGCGCCAGGCTCGGCGCTGGCGCTGTCTGCAGCGCCGTCGGCGGTGGCCTGCTCGCCATCGACCAGTCCCATCTCGCTGTCCTCGGCGGGCAGCGGGGGCAGGTTGTCGTCGCCCTCGGTGGCCTCGTCGCTGACCGCGGCGTTGCCGTCGATGGTGTCCACCGAGACCGGGCCGTTGTCGCTGACCTCGGGCGGCTCGCTGCCACCACGGCTCTGCCACCACATCAGGGTCAGCCCGATCAGGCCGGCGATGACCACCAGGGTCATCAGCCGAAACAGCCAGGCGCCCAGGCGCGAGGGGGGCTTGTTGATGTACACCGGGGTGACCTTGCGCTCGACTTCCTCGTTGCCCATGCGCGCTTCGTACAGCGCCATCACCCGGCCGACATCGACGCCGAGCAACTGGGCGTAGCTGCGCAAGTAGCCGCGTCGGTAGGTCACCACCGGCACTTCATCGTAGTTGTCGATCTCCAGCCCCTCGATCACGGCGGGGCGGAGGTTGAGGGCTGCCCCGACTTCCTCGCGGGTCAGCCCCTGGCTCTCTCGTTCATGGCACAGCAAGGCGCCGGGAGAGGCGTCCCCGGAGGGCGTTTTGGACAAGGAGACCTCGGAGTCGGTGTACTGACTGTCGCTCATGGCTGAGCTTCCTTCATCGTGTAAACAGTGATCAAAGCGCGCGTGAAGGCTGGTCGGGTTCGGCCGATGACCGGGCGCCGGTGTCGGCGTCTCCCAGGCTAGCGGCAAGCTGCCTGGCGGCGGTGGTCCATCCCGCCTGGCTCACGAAGCGATCCAGCTGTGATCGGGCGCGCATAAGGTTGCCCTGTGCGTATTCCAGTTCGGCGAGGGTCAAGTGGCTCGCGGGCAGGCTCGAGTCGATGCGTTGGGATCGCTCCAGCGCCGCCCTGGCCGTCTCGACCTCGCCGAGTTCCCACCGGCAGCGTCCCAGGTTGGCAAACAGCTGGGCCCGGTGGGCATAGTGTATATCGTGACTGGCCTGTTCAAGCTGCTCGCAGGCCTCACCGGTTTGCCCCCGATCATACAGGAAGGCGGCGTAATTGTTGCGTGCCCGGGTGAAGTTCGGGTCTTCATCGAGGGCGCGTCGAAAGAACTCGTCCGCCAGCGCCGCTTCCCCTTGGCGTTGGTGAATCAGTGCCAGCGCCTGCAGCGCGGCGGCGTCATCGGGATCGAGCGAGACGGCGCGATCGAGTGCCGCCGTGGCGCGGGGAAGGTTGCCTTGGCGCAGGTAGGCTTCGCCGAGGTTGCGATAGGCGACGGCGGGGGACTCGTCGGACTGGGGCACGGCGACGGCGCAGCCTGCAAGCGTCAGGGGAAGCGCGATGGCCAGTCCGATGACCAGGCCGCGCAGGCCGGCGCTTGAGCTGTCTGCCTGGCACGTCATGGCGTTGTCGTACTCCCGCTGCTTGGCCGTGGCGGGAAGGCGTCTGGCGACACCCGCCCGTGGGCAGGAAAAGGCCCGAATATCAAAGCGCCGTGCCGGAATGAAGTCAAGACGGCAGGGTCAGTCGGCGTCGATCTGGATCGACTGAATGTAGCGTTCGTGACGACGCGTACGATCCTTGACCCGTCCTACCAGCTGGCCGCAGGCGGCGTCGATGTCATCGCCCCGGGTCGAACGGATCGGCGCGGTATGACCCAGTTCGTAGAGCCAGCGCTGGAAGCGCATCACCTGGTTGCGGGAGGGCTTCTCGTAGCCGGAATGGGGGAAGGGGTTGAAGGGGATCAGGTTGATCTTGCAGGGCAGTTCCTTCAACAGTTCCGCCAGTTCACGGGCATGCTCCTGCTGGTCGTTGACGTCCTTGATCACCGTGTATTCGATGGTGACCTGGCGGGTGTCGTCGCACTTGGCCAGATAACGGTGGCAGGCGTCCAGCAGTGAGCGGATGTTGTACTTGCGGTTGAGCGGTACCAGTTCGGTGCGCAGCGCATCATTGGCGGCGTGCAGCGAGATCGCCAGGCTGACGTCGAGTTCGTCGCCCAGGCGGTCGAGCATCGGTACCACCCCGGAGGTGGACAGGGTGACACGGCGTTTCGACAGGCCGTAACCCTGATCGTCGAGCATCAGCTTCATCGCCGGCACGACGTTGTCGTAGTTCATCAAGGGTTCGCCCATGCCCATCATCACCACGTTGGTGACCGGACGATTGGCGCTGTCCTTGCGTGAGCCGCCACTGTTGGAGGCGACCCATACCTGGCCGATGATCTCGGCGCTGGTGAGGTTACGCTGAAAGCCTTGCTTGCCGGTGGAGCAGAAACTGCAGTCCAGCGAGCAGCCGACCTGGGATGACACACACAGGGTGCGGCGCTTGCCGTTGTCGGCGGGGATAAGCACGGTTTCGACGTAGCTGCCGTCCTCGACCTCCACTACCCACTTGCGCGTCCCGTCCTTGGAGGCGCCTTCATAGACGACCTTGGGACCGCGTACCTCGGCGGTTTCCTCGAGGCGTGCGCGCAGCGCCTTGGACAGGTTGGTCATGGCGGCGAAATCGTCGACGCCTTCGTGGTGAATCCATTTCATCACCTGGGCGGCACGGAACTTCTTCTCACCGATGGAGAGGAAGAAGGCTTCCATCTCTTCTCGGGTCATGCCGAGCAGGTTGACGCGTTGGGGAGCAGCGGTGGTGGTCATGGCAGGTTCAGCGGGTCGGTGGGCAGAAAGGAGCGAACGGATGCCAGGGGCATCCGTTCACCGATGGGGCCGCAATCACGAGGGTCGGACCCCGACGCCCTTAGCGCGGGCAGATCTCGTCTGCGCCGAAGAAGTAGCTCACTTCGCGCTCGGCGGACTCGGGGGAGTCGGAACCGTGGACGGCATTGGCGTCGATGGAGGAGGCGAAGTCGGCGCGGATGGTGCCGGCGTCGGCTTCCTTCGGGTTGGTGGCGCCCATCAGCTCGCGGTTCTTGGCGATGGCGTTGTCACCTTCCAGCACCTGCACCACGACCGGACCAGAGGTCATGAAGGACACCAGGTCGCCGAAGAAGGGGCGTTCCTTGTGCTCGGCGTAGAAGCCTTCGGCCTGCTCCTGGGACAGGTGAACCATCTTGGCGGCGACGACCTTCAGTTCGGCCTTCTCGAAGCGCGTGATGATCTCGCCGATGACATTCTTGGCGACGGCGTCGGGCTTGATGATGGACAGAGTGCGCTCTGTAGCCATGAAACTCTCCAGTAGTTGGGCCCAGGAAGTGGGCATGGATGCCAGGTAGATGGCGTCGCGCCGCCCCGGGGACCGGGGCGGCGCGACGCGGGAAAACGAAGCGATGCGGCGTGTTGCGCCGAAGAGCGCAGATTATAGCGTCCTCGTGGCGCCTTGAACACAATTGTTCGTCGCGGCGCCAGCGAGTTCTGCCGCGATCACGGCGAATTCAGACGGTAAAGCTCTCGCCGCAGCCGCACTCGTCCTTGACGTTGGGATTGTTGAAACGGAAGAACCGGTTCAGCCCCTCGTTGACGTAGTCGACCTCGCTGCCGTCGAGCATCTCGAGCGCTTCCGGGGCGACATAGACCCGAGCGTCGTGTTCCTCGAACAGGGCATCGTCGGCCTGGACGTCGTCGGCGAAGTCGAGGACGTAGCTGTAGCCGGAGCAGCCGCTGGGCTTGACCGAGACCCGCAGTCCAAGCCCCTGGCCTCGCTCGTCGAGCACGCGGCGGATCTGGTCGGCCGCGGCGGGGGTGATCTTCAGGTGTGCCATATCATTCTCCTGGGTCGGGCGCTGCCGCCTGGGCGGCAGTCACCGAAACTGTCTCTGTCGTGCGCTGCCTGTCGAAGGGTGATGTTCTCAAGGCATGTCTCAAGGCATGGCGCGGGGCTCAGGCCTCACGGCATGGCGCGCTGGCGCAGGCCAATCAGCGCGGTGCGCAGGGCCTGGCCTGCGCGGTCGATGTCGTCTTCGCTGGTGAAGCGTCCGATGCTCAGGCGCAGCGAGGCCAGCGCCAGGCGGCGCGGCACCCCGATGCCCTGGAGCACGTAGGACGGTTCGACGCTGGCCGAGTTGCACGCCGACCCGGTCGACAGGGCGATGTCGCGCAGCGCCATCAGCAGCGACTCGCCGTCGACGCCCTCGAAGCCGAGGTTGATGATGTTGGGCACCGAGGTCTCGAGGCGGGTGTTGCAGTGCACGCCGTCGAGATCGGCGATGGCCTCGAGCAGACGATCCCGCAGGCTCTGGATACGTGCCTGATCGGCCTCGCCTTCGTTCGCCGCCAGCGCGAAGGCCTCGCCCATGCCGGCGATCTGGTGGGTCGCCAGGGTGCCGGACCGCATGCTGCGTTCGTGGCCGCCGCCATGGATCAGCGCCTCGAGGCGAAGATCGGGGCTACGCCGCACATAGAGCGCGCCGATGCCCTTGGGGCCATAGGCCTTGTGGCCGGACAGCGACATCATGTCGACCTTGCTTCGCCCCACGTCGAGGTCGATGCGGCCCACCGCCTGGGCCGCGTCGACGTGGATCATGGCGCCGTGGTCATGGGCCACCTCGGCCAGGGCGGCGATGTCATTGATGGTGCCGAGTTCGTTGTTCACCGCCATCAGCGATACCAGCACGGTGTCGGGGCGCATGGCCTCGGCCAGCTGGCCGGGGCTGACGCTTCCGTCGGCCTGGGGCGTCAGCCAGGTGACGTCAAAGCCCTCTCGCTCTGCCGCCTTGGCGGTATCGATGACCGCCTTGTGCTCGATGATGGAGGTGACCAGGTGGCGGCCCTTGTCGCGATTGGCCCTGAGGAAGCCGGTAATGGCCAGATTGTCCGCCTCGGTGGCGCCGCTGGTCCAGACGATCTCTCGCGGGTCGGCCTTGATCAGGTCGGCGACCTGGCGCCGGCCGTTTTCCACCGCCTGCTCGGCCAGCCAGCCGGGCATATGGCTGCGCGACGCCGGGTTGGCGAAGGTGCCCTCGAGGGTCAGGTGCCGACTCATGACCTCGGCGACACGGGGGTCGACCGGGGTGGTGGCGGCGTAGTCGAGATAGACGGGTGAAGTCATGGCGATGTCATCGTTGGCGGGCAGAGGGGCGAAAGTCTAGCTCAGGGCGCCGAGGTCACAATGTCGTCGTTGTGCTGGCGACGGCGCTGACGCCCGGCGATCTCGGCGATCTCCTGGCGCTCGGCCAGCTCGCCCAGGGTGACGCCGTCGAGGAAGTCCTGGATGCGCTCGGACAGCTCGAACCACAGGTGATGGGTCAGGCAGGTGTCGCCCTTCTGGCAGTCGGACAGACCGCCACAGCGGGTGGTGTCCACCGACTCCTTGACCGCATCGATGACCCGGGCCACCGAGATGGACGCTGCCGGCTCCGCCAGCAGGTAGCCACCGCCTGGCCCGCGCACGCTGTCGACCAGGCCAGCGCGCCGCAGGCGGGCGAACAGCTGCTCGAGGTAGGACAGCGAGATCTGCTGACGCCGGGCGATGTCGGCCAGGCAGATCGGGCCCTGGTCGGCGTTGACCGCCATGTCGAGCATGGCGGTGACAGCGTAGCGTCCCTTGGTGGTCAGGCGCATGGGGCGAACCCTCGACGCCGACATGGGTCGGCGGTCCGGAAAGTGTGGGCGTGGTCGGTAGCCGACGACGCTTGGATCAAAGCGATATTATGGGAAAGACCGAGTGTCGTGGTCAACTATTGGCGCCGTGCCGTCGTCGCCTCGTCTTCCCGCTCGGCCCCGTGCTCGGCGTCATTGGCCGTCTCGCTGCCGCCGGCACTGTCCTTGTCGGTGGTGCCTGGGTCGGAGGTGTCTGGGGCGGAGGTGCCTGGCCCGACGTCTTCATTGCCGCTGGCGCTTTCGTTGCCGCTGGTGGCGGTGTCGGAGCCCAGGATATCGGCGTTGGCGTCACGCCCGATCACCGGCGCACAGGCGCGGTCGACGTCTTCCAGTATCTCGGCGAAGTCCTCGTCGCGAATTTCCGGCATCTGACCATCGCGGTAGCTGTGGTCCAGTTGCCTCAGGGTCTTGCACATGCCGCTGATGCGTTCATCCACCGCGTGCATATGGTCGAGCATGGCCTGCATCGACTTGGCCACCGGGTCGGGCATGTCCTGGCTCATGCCGTAGGCGTCGAAGCCGAATTTCTGACACATCGCCTCGCGACGGGCCGGGTCGACCTCGAGGCCCGGGTCGCTGTCCGGGTCGCGGCGCTGGACGATCTTGCCGGGGATGCCGACCACGGTGGCGCCGGCCGGGACTTCCTTGGTGACCACCGCGTTGGAGCCGACCTTGGCGCCAGCGCCGACGGTGAAGGGGCCGAGAATCTTGGCGCCGGCACCGACGATCACGCCGTCCTCCAGGGTCGGGTGACGCTTGCCCTTGTTCCAGCTGGTGCCGCCCAGGGTCACGCCCTGGTAGAGGGTGACATCGTCGCCGACGATGGTGGTCTCGCCGATCACCACGCCCATGCCGTGGTCGATGAAGAAGCGCCGGCCGATGGTGGCGCCGGGGTGGATCTCGATGCCGGTGAACCAGCGGCCTAGCGTCGACAGGGTACGCGCGATCCATTTGAGATTGCGCTTCCACAGCTGGTGGGAGATCCGGTGCAGCAGCAATGCGTGAAGGCCAGGATAGTTGGTCAGGACTTCAAGAAAGTTGCGCGCCGCCGGATCCCTGGCAAATACGCTGTTGATGTCTTCGCGTAGGCGTTGAAACATGCGGCGGTCCCTGAGTCGGTCAAGAGAATCATAGTGGGGGCTGGTGGTGGGCCATTCAAGCCTGCCACCTGTCGAGTCAGTGATCTGGTGCAGCTCAGCGGCTCGAAGGTGGACGCCGTGTCGCTCCAGAGCCGCCGGCCTGGCGCTGATCCTGCTGTTGGTTCTGCTGTTGGTTCTGCTGTTGGTTCTGCTGTTGGTTTGGGCTAGTCCTGGGCCGGCTTCTGGCCCTGATGCGTGTCATGTTCTCGCTGTAATTCCGGCTCGCTGGCGCGGGCGCCCAGCGCCTGGCCGCCTGCGGCCTTCTCGGTGGCGCTGAGGATGCCACGCAGGATGTTGAGCTCCATGCGTTCGGGGCGCGAGCGCAGGGTCACTCGGCGCAGCCTGGCCATCAATTGGCGAGGCTTCGCCGGGTCGTGGAAGCCGATGGTGATCAGCGCGCGTTCCAGATGAGCGAAATAGTGCTCCAGCTCCTCGTGGCTGGCCAGTGGCTGCGCTTCTTCCTCATCGTCCTGTGCCGGGCCTGGCTTATTCTGGGTCTGGGCCTGGGCCAGCCAGGCAAGGCGGCATTCGTAGGCCAGCACCTGCACCGCCGCGGCGAGGTTCAGCGAGCTGAAGTCGGGATTGGTAGGGATGTGGACGTGGGCATGGCAGCGTTGCAGTTCGGCGTTGGACAGGCCGCTGTCCTCGCGGCCGAAGACCAGCGCGATGCGGGCCTCGGGCGTGGCCAGCTCGGCGGGCAGACGCTCGCCCAGCTCACGCGGGGTGATCATCGGCCAGGGTAAGGTGCGCGAGCGCGCGCTGGCTCCCACCACCAGGGTGCAGTCGGTGACCGCCTGCTCGAGGCTGTCGACCACCCGAGCGTCGTGGACCAGGGCGTCCGCTCCGGAGGCGCGGGACACACTGTCGGCGGTGATGACCTCGCAGCGTGGTGCGACCAGGGCCAGATCGGCGAGTCCCATATTGTGCATGGCGCGGGCGGTGGCGCCGATATTGCCGGGGTGGCTGGTGCCGATGAGAACGATGCGAATGCGCTCGAGCATGGAAGATCCTGTAACGACGCGGCGGGTTGATGCGGTGGTTGGTGCAGTGGTCTATTCAATGACCGATGCAAGGGCGCTGATGGCGGACCGGTCGGCAGCGCCAGGGGCGCCAGTCTAGCATGGGTAGATGCGCGCTGGGGCGAAGTGCGTGGCATTCATGCCCGTGGTCTGCTAGGATTCGCGCCGAGTCAGTTACCCACGTCGACTCCGTTCTTTAACACCACCGACTCCCAAGGCCCGATCATGCATCCGATGGTCCAGTACGCCCTGCGCGCTGCCCGCAGCGCCGGCGAACAGTTTCTGCGCATTCGCGAACGAATCGAGAATGCCCACGACGAGCACAACCTCGACCGTCTGCTCGAGGACACCGCTCGCAACGCCGAATCCCTGATTACCCGCCAGCTGACCCGCGGTTATCCCCAGCACGGGGTCGTCGGTCGCTACACGCCCCACCGTGCCGGTGAAGGCGAAGGCGCGGATATCCTGTGGCGCATCGAACCCTTCCACGGTTACTCGAACCTGAGTGTGGCGTCCCCTGAGTTCGCCCTGTCCGTGGTATGTCTGATCAAGGGCCGTCCGGAGCACGCGGTGGTGATCTGCCCCTTCAGCGATGACGAATACCTTGCCAGCCGTGGCCGTGGCGCCCAGCTCAATGGCAAGCGTCTGCGTGTGTCCAAGATCAAGAGCGCCGCTGGCGCCCGCCTGTCGCTGGGGCTTCCCGATACCTACCTGCGCTCGCGTTTTCTGCCGACCTACCTGACCCTGGTGCAGCAGCTCGGCCCCCAGGCCGAACAGCTTCAAGCCAGCGCCTGTGGCCTGCTCGACATGGCCCGTCTGGCCGCCGGTCGTGCCGACGCCGCCTTCGTGCTGGGAGTCGAGGAGCAGGACCTGGACATCGGTTCGCTGCTGCTCAAGGAGTCCGGTGCCCTGATTGGCACCCCGGATGGCCAGCCCTCGGTGCGTATCGAAGGCGCCCTGATGGCCGCCAACCCGCGCCTGTTCAAGGCGTTGATCAAGCAGCTTGCGCCCCACGTGCATACCGCGCCCAGTCAGCCCGAAGAGGACTGATTCGGCACCGCTCGCGCGAGCGAGCGGTGATCGTGACGCCGTCACAGCAACGCCCCCGCGGCCTGGCCGCGGGGGCGTCATTCGTTGTTGGTGCAGTGAGTTCGGTGTGACCGTGGTCAGGGCGCCAGCGCGGCCACCACCTCTTCGACCTGGAGGCGGGTGCTGTCCAGGCCCTGGCCGGCCAGATACCAGAGTCGCGGCGAGCCGACGGCGATCGCCAGATCGTCACCGACGGCCTGCGTCAGCGCCTCGACATCGAGAGGCGTCTGGCCGATGGCGGCGCTGCGGTCCACCACCCACACCAGGTCGGGCTGGGTGGCGGCGATCTGCGCCGGCGTTAGCGGTGTGAAGGTACGCTCACCACGCGTCACGCTCTCGACGTTCTCGGGAAGTTCGGGCGAGGCCAGTCCCATCAGGTCATGCACGACGGCGTTGTGCTGGACGATAAGCTTTCCGTCATTATGGACGACCACCAGTACCTTCGGCGTCCCGTTGATCTCGGCCAACTGCTGATCGAGCGCCTGGCGCAGGTCCGCAAGCGCCTGCTCACCCGCTTGCTGTGCATCGAACAGCGCAGCCAGATCGTCGACCCGATGTTCGAGCTGGTCCCAGGCGTCCTCGCCCTCGGTCGCCACGGCGTAGACCGGGGCAAGAGCTTCCAGATTTTCGCGTTCGGCTTCCAGACGCCCGCTGATCAGGATGGCGTCGGGTGACAGCGACTCAAGGGCTGGCATGTCGGCGACCTTGAGGGTGCCCACGTCGGTGAAAGCGTCATCGGCATAGTCGGACAGATAGTCGGGAAGCGTTGCCTGGGCGACACCGGCGATACGCTCGCGCTGCGCCAGGTTGTCGAGGATGTCCAGGGCCGCGTAGTCGAGGGCGGCGACCCTTTCCGGCACCGGTTGCGCCCAGGCCTGGGCAGTGACGCTGAGCAGGGCGGCGATGGCGAGAGGCTTGTACATGCTTTCTCCATTGATAATCATTTTCAATGGAGATGTTATCGCAAATGCTCGGGCAAAGGGGGAGCGTCGCCGTGCTACGTTGCGTTGCGTACTGGCGAACGCTCCCTGGCGCCGGGGTTCAGGAACCCTGGCTGGCCGGGTCGCCGGAGTCTGTCTTGGCTGACCTGCCTTGTCGACGCTGGGTCCAGCGCTGCTTGGCGTACTTGCGCATATTGGTGACGTTGTCGGTCTCGTCGACGATATCCTGGCCGAGCACCGTCTCGATCACGTCCTCCATGGTGATCAGCCCCACCCAGGTGCCATGGTCGTCATACACCACCGCCAGATGCTGGCGATCCCTGAGCATCATGGTGAAGACGTGCTCGACGCTGTCGTCGGCCTGTACCGAGGGGGCGTCCTGCATGATCTCCTTCATGTCCACGGATTCATCCGCCTGGTAGGCGTCGGCCTTGTGCACATAGCCGATGGCCTGCTCGCCGCCGTCCATCACCGGAAAGCGGGTGAACGGCGAGCGCACCAGTTCCTGTTCGAACTGGGCCACGGTCATCGATGGGCGCACCGTGACGCACACGGTTCTTGGCGTCATCACCTTGCTGATCTTGATCTCGTGAAGGTTGAGGATGTTGGTGATGGTTCTGGCTTCGTCCTGGTCCAGTGCCTTCTCGTCCAGGCCGATGCGTGCCAGCGCCTTGATCTCGCCACGCATATCGGTGTCGGCGGCATTGCCGCCGATGCGCTGGGTGATCTGCTCGGACATCCAGATGAACGGCTTGAGAATCAGGATCAGGGTATTGAGGATAGGCGGTAGCCAAGGCGACAGCTGGCGCCAGAAGGTGGCGCCGATGGTCTTGGGAATGATCTCCGAGAGGATCAGGATGGCCAGCGTCATCACCGCCGAGGCGACGCCCAGCCAGGCCTCGCCGAAGACCACCGCGACCTGGGCGCCGACGCCGGTGGCGCCAACGGTGTGGGCGATGGTGTTGAGCGTCAGGATAGCCGCCAGCGGGCGATCGATATCCCGCTTGAGGGCGTTCAGCTTCTTGTGCAGCGGCTCGTTGGTCTCCTGGACCTGGGCGATATAGCTCGGTGTCAGCGACAGGATGGCCGCTTCCAGTACCGAACACAGGAAGGAGGCGCCGATGGACAGTACGGCAAAGGCGATCAGCAGGAACATGCGGCCTCGTCACGTTTTAATGGGGTGGATGACAAGCATGAAAGGGGGCGCTGGCCAGGGCAAGTGACGGCGGGCATTTTCTGGAAGGAAACGACCTATCTCGCGTTGCTGCATGGTTTTCGAAGTGAACTGAGAGGCCGCCGACAGCGGTGCCGGCTCGCCGTGATCGGGCACCGACCTCGGATAGCAAGAGGCCCCGCCGTGGATGATCCACGACGGGGCCTCGAGGGGCAGTTGCGGTGATATCAGGGCAGCTGCTCTTCCTCGGCGTCTTCCTTCTTCTCCGGGATCAGGTCGCGGCGCTGAAGCTTGAGCTTGATCAGCAGGGCCGCCGCCACGTAGATCGACGAGAAGGTACCCACGCCGATACCGATCAGCAGGGCCACCGAGAAGTTGTGGATCATGTCGCCACCGAGCCAGGCCAGCGCCAGCAGTACCAGCAGGGTGGTGCCGGAGGTCGCCAGGGTGCGGGACAGGGTCTGGTTGATCGCCTCGTTGAAGATCGCCGGCATGTCGTCGATACGCGACTTGCGGATATTCTCGCGGATACGGTCATAGACCACGATGGTGTCGTTGAGCGAGTAGCCGATCACCGCCAGCACGGCGGCCAGCACCGTCAGGTCGAACTCCATCTGGAACAGCGAGAAGGCGCCGACCACGATGATCACGTCATGGACCAGTGCCAGCAGTGCGCCGATGGCGAACTTGTACTGGAAGCGGAAGGCCACGTAGAGCATGACCACGCCGAGGGCGACGAGCATGCCGAGACCGCTCTGGTCACGCAGTTGACCGCCGACCTGGGCACCGACGAATTCGGCACGCACCAGGTCCACCTGGGCGCCGCCCTGGGCCAGCAGGCCCACGACCTGGTCGCCGACGTTGGCCTCGAAGGTCTGCTGCAGACGAATCAGCACCTCATTGGCGGCGCCGAAGGTCTGTACCGAGATGTCATTGAAGCCGGCTCCCTCGAGGGCGCCGCGCACGCTGTCCAGCGCCGGGGCGGTGGCGTAGCGGACTTCGACCAGGGTGCCGCCGGTGAAGTCGAGGCCCAGGGCCAGGCCCTGCACCACCAGCGACACCAGTGAGACCAGGATCAGGATCGCCGATATGGCAAAGGCGATCTTGCGCTGGCCCATGAAGTCGAGATTCAGGTTGGTGAGGCGTTTCATACCCTCTCCCCGTTGTGTGCAAGTGGACATGGGCTTAGATCCATAGCTTCTTCACCGGCTTGCCGCCGTAGATCAGATTGACCATGGCACGGGTCACCAGCAGGGCGGTGAACATCGAGGTCAGGATGCCCAGCGACAGGGTGACGGCGAAGCCCTTGACCGGGCCGGTACCGATGGAGAACAGGATCAATGCCACCAGCAGGGTGGTGATGTTGGCGTCGACGATGGAGCTGAAGGCGCGCTCGTAGCCGGCGTGGATCGCCTGCTGCACCGACAGTCCTGTGCGCAGCTCCTCACGAATACGCTCGAAGATCAGCACGTTGGCGTCAACCGCCATGCCCAGCGTCAACACGATACCGGCGATACCGGGCAGCGTCAGGGTGGCGCCGAGCATCGACATGGCGGCGACCAGCAGGGTCAGGTTCAACGCCAGGGCGATGTTGGCGATGACGCCGAACACCTTGTAGCGGATCAACATGAACAGCACGACCAGCAGCAGGCCGATCTGTACCGAGAGCATGCCGCGCTCGATATTGTCGGCGCCGAGGCTCGGGCCGATGGTGCGTTCCTGGGCGAAGTAGATCGGTGCCGCCAGAGAACCGGAGCGCAGCAGCAGTGCCAGCTCGCCGGCTTCGGTGGGCGATTCCAGCCCGGTGATGCGGAAGCTGTTGCCCAGCGCGCTCTGGATGGTGGCCAGGCTGATGATGCCGCGCTCGGTGTAGGGATCACGCACGGTTACCTGCTCACCGTCCTCCATCACCGTACGGTCACGGGTCTTGTGCTCGATGAACACCACCGCCATGTTGCGACCGATGTTGGTGCGGGTGGCGCGGTTCATCAGGGTGCCGCCGGTGCCGTCCAGGTTGATGTTGACCTGGGGGCGACCGTTCTCGTCGAAGCCGCGGCTGGCGCTGGACACACTGTCGCCGGTGATGATGACGTCGCGCATCAGGTCGGCGGTGCGTCCGGGTTCATTGCGGAAGGACAGCGCCTCGGTCTCGTTGGACGGGGTGTCGGTGCGCGCCTCCAGGCGGAACTCCAGGTTGGCGGTGGCGCCGACGATACGCTTGGCGGCGGCGGTGTCCTGCACGCCGGGCAGCTCGACCACGATGCGATCCGGGCCCTGACGCTGTACCAGCGGTTCGGCCACGCCGAGCTCGTTGACGCGGTTGCGCAGGGTGGTCAGGTTCTGGTTGATCGCGTAGTCCTGGATCTCGTCCACGGACGCGTCGGTCAGCGTCATCGCCAGGCTGGCGCCGCGTTCACGCTCGACGTCCTGATACTGGAAGTCGGGGAACTCGCGGCGAATCAGCGTCTCGGCAGCGTCGCGGTCCTCGGCGTTCATGAAGTCCAGCGAGATGGTGCGGCCGTCGATCTCGGTGTTGCGGTAGCGGATGCGCTCTTCACGCAGGGTCTCGCGCATGGCGCTGGCGTTGACCTCGAGACGCTGATTGACCGCCGCTTCCATGTCCACTTCCAAAAGGAAGTGCACACCGCCACGCAGGTCCAGACCAAGGGTCATGGGCGAGGCCGCCAGCGAAGACAGCCACTCGGGGGTGGACTCTGCCAGGTTCAGCGCGACCACATAGTCATCGCCGAGCTGCTGGGCGATCAGGTCACGGGCGGGAATCTGGTCCTCGGCGTCGTTCAGCCGGATCAGCAGGCTGTTGGGCTCCTGTTCCACCGTCTTGACGTCGATGTCCGCCTCGGCCAGGGCCTGTTCGAGGCTCTGCTGCTGGGACTGGCTGAAACTCAGCTCGCCACGATCACTGCTGATCTGGACCGCTGGGTCTTCGGGAAACAGATTGGGAAGGGAGTAGACCAGGCCGACAAGAAGTACCACCAGGATCAGCAGGTACTTCCATAAAGGGTAACGATTGAGCATCGGGGCTCTGCCCTCAGGTTGCTGACAAATAAGGGAAAGCCGGGGGCGCTCGAGAGGTGCTCCGGGGACTTTCCAAAGCGAAGGGTGCGGCTGCCTCGCCAACGCGCGACAGCCGACCGATCGGCTCCCCCCGCGTCAGCATGGGGCCCCCTTCGGCGCACAGGGCCGAAGGGGAATGACACCAATCAGATGGACTTGATAGTGCCCTTGGGCAGCACGGCGGCCACGGCGTTCTTCTGCACGCTGACTTCGGTGCCTTCGCTGATTTCCATGGCGAGGAACTCGCTGTCGTCGCTGACCCGGGTGATGCGGCCCATCAGACCACCGCCGATGACGATCTCGTCACCCTTGGACAGGCCAGCGATCAGCTGCTTGTGCTGCTTGGCGCGCTTGGCCTGGGGACGCCACAGCAGGAAGTAGAAGATCAGCACGAAGCCGACCAGCATCACGATCTGGGCGATACCACCACCGGCGGCAGCGCCAGCATCCTGGGCCAGGGCCGGGGAGATGAAGAAGTCCAACATGTACGACGGTCTCCTGAAGTCGTGGGGAAAAGGGAGTCAGACGGCCGGCGGCTGCCGACCGGGTCATCAATTCGGGGCGGGGGGAACCGGCAGGCCACGCCTGGCATAGAACCCTTCCACGAAGTCAGCCAATGTACCCGCTTCGATAGCACCGCGCAAACCGGCCATGACACGCTGATAGTGACGCAGATTATGGATCGTGTTGAGCATCGATCCGAGCATCTCGCCGCAGCGGTCCAGGTGGTGCAGATAGCCCCGCGAGAAGTTCTGACAGGTGTAGCAGTCGCAGTCATCTTCCAGCGGGCGGGTGTCGTGACGATGCTTGGCGTTGCGGATCTTGACCGTGCCCTCGGCGGTGAACAGGTGGCCGTTGCGGGCGTTGCGGGTGGGCATCACACAGTCGAACATGTCGACCCCGCGGCGTACCCCCTCGACCAGATCCTCGGGCTTGCCGACGCCCATCAGATAGCGCGGCTTGTCCGCCGGCATCCACTCGGGCAGATAGTCGAGCACCTTGATCATCTCTTCCTTGGGCTCGCCCACCGACAGCCCGCCGATGGCGTAGCCGTCGAAGCCGATGTCGCCGAGGCCCTTGAGCGAAGCCTCACGCAGATCCGGGTACATGCCGCCCTGGATAATGCCGAACAGCGCCGACGGTGAGTCGCCGTGGGCATCGCGGGAGCGCTGGGCCCAGCGCAGCGACATCTCCATCGAACGACGCGCCTCGTCGTGGGTCGCCGGGTAAGGGGTGCACTCGTCGAAGATCATGACGATGTCGGAGCCCAGCGAGCGCTGCACCGCCATCGACTCTTCCGGTCCCATGAACACCTTGGAGCCGTCCACCGGCGAGCGGAAGTGCACGCCCTGCTCGGTGATCTTGCGCGTCTCGCCCAGCGAGAACACCTGGAAGCCGCCGGAGTCGGTGAGGATCGGCTTGTGCCACTGGGCGAAGTCGTGCAGGTCGCCGTGGGCCTCGATGACCTCGGTACCGGGGCGCAGCCACAGGTGGAAGGTGTTGCCGAGGATGATCTCGGCGCCGATCTCTTCCACCGAGGCCGGGGTCATGCCCTTGACTGTGCCGTAGGTGCCCACCGGCATGAAGGTCGGGGTCTCGATGGTGCCGCGGGGAAAGGTGATGCGACCTCGGCGAGCCCGGCCGTCCTCGGCCAGCTTGTCGAAGCGCATGAAGCATTGCTCGCGCATGGGTCTCTCCGTGCCCCTTGGGGGCGTTGATTCGAGCCTGACGACGGTGGACCGCTCGGCCGAGCAGCCACCGCCTGGCAAATAGGGTCAGCGTGCCGGCGTCAGCAGCATGGCGTCGCCGTAGCTGAAGAAGGCGTAGCGTTCCTTTACCGCCTCGCGGTAAGCCTTCATCACGGTGTCGTAGCCGGAGAAGGAAGACACCAGCATCAGCAGGGTCGATTCCGGCAGATGGAAGTTGGTGATCAGGGCGTCCACGCAGCGCCACTCGTAGCCCGGGTAGATAAAGATGTCGGTGTCGCCGGAGAAGGGCGCGATCTCGCCCGACTGGCTGGCGGTCTCCAGGCAGCGCACGCTGGTGGTGCCGACGGCGATGACCTTGTTGCCGCGAGCCTTGGCCGCGCGCACCTGGGCGCAGGCCTGGTCACCCACCTCGATCCATTCGCTGTGCATGTGGTGCTCCTGGATATTGTCGACGCGCACCGGCTGGAAGGTACCGGCGCCCACGTGCAGGGTCACGTAGGCGGACTCGACGCCTCGCTCGGCCAGCCGCTCGAGCAGCGGCTCGTCGAAGTGCAGACCGGCGGTCGGCGCGGCCACCGCCCCGTCGCGGCGGGCGTAGACGGTCTGGTAGCGCTCGCGGTCGGACAGCTCGTCGTCCCGGGTGATATACGGCGGCAGCGGCATATGGCCGTGGCGCTCCAGCAGCGCGATCATCGGAGTATCGCCGAGAAAGCGCAGCTCGAACAGGGCGTCGCGGCGGCCTTCGACCACCGCCTGGATGCCGCCCTCGAAGTGAAGCTCGGTGCCGGGCTTCGGTGACTTGCTCGAACGCAGATGGACCAGCCCCCGATGGGCGTCCAGCGGCCGTTCGAGCAGCATTTCCACCTTGCCGCCGCTGGTCTTGTGGCCGTGCAGACGGGCGGGGATCACGCGGGTGTCGTTGAACACCAGCAGGTCGCCGGGCTCGAGCAACTGCTCAAGGTCCGGAAAGCGGCGGTGGTCGAGGTGTCCGCTGGCGCCGTCGACGCACAGCAGGCGGCAGTCGCTGCGAACGTCGGACGGGTAACGGGCGATCAGCTCTTCAGGGAGCTCGAAATGAAAGTCGGCGCGCTGCATGGGAATTCGCAAGTCGTCAGGCGGGATGAAGGATGCCAAAGGCGCACAAGGATACCGTTTCCTGACCGCCACGTCAGGAAACGGCGTCGATCTTCTGTCACGACCACGCCATGGGCGTCAGCCCGTTTCGGCCATCCGCGAGGCGGGCAGCGCAGTCGGGTCGACGACCAGGGGACATCGGGGTGGCTACCACAGCAGCAGGATCAGACCGTAGGCCATCAGCGTCACCACCACTGTACTGATCAGGTTGAGGGCAAAGCCGGCACGAATCATCGACTGGATCTTCATGTGACCGGTGCCGAAGACGATGGCGTTGGGCGGTGTGGCCACCGGCATCATGAAGGCGCAACTGGCGGCGATGGCGGCTGGCACGGTGATCAGCATCACCGGCAGATCCAGCGACAGCGCCAGCGCGCCGAGCAGCGGCAGGAAGGCCGCCGCGGTGGCGGTGTTGGAGGTCACCTCGGTGAGAAAGATGATGACCAGCACCACACCACCGATGATCGCCAGCACCGGCAGGGCGCCGAGGATCGACAGCTGGTTGGCGATCCACTCGGCCAGCCCCGACTTGCTGATCGCGCCGGCCAGCGCCAGGCCGCCGCCGAACAGCAGAAGGATGCCCCAGGGCAGCTTCACCGCGTCTTCCCACACCATCAGCGCCTCGCCGGAACGACGGCCAGAAGGAATCAGGAACAGCGCCATGCCGGCGACGATGGCGATGGTGGTGTCGGACAGCCAGGAGGCGCCCATGTCATTGAGCAGCGGGCGCAGTATCCACAGCGTCGCCGCGGCCAGAAACAGCAGGCCGACACGGCGTTCGGCGGCACTCATCGGGCCCATCTCGGTGAGCTGGTCCTTGATCAGGTTGTCGCTGTCACCCTTGCCGACCTTCAGCGAGAAGCCGCCGCGGGACAGCCACCACCAGGTCAGCGCCATCATCACTACACTGATCGGTACCCCGACCAGCATCCACTGGGCGAAGCCCAGGTCGATGCCGCGATCATCGGCCAGATAACCGGCCAGCAGGGCGTTGGGTGGCGTGCCGATCAATGTGGCCACACCACCGATGCTGGCCGAATAGGCGATGCCCAGCAGCAGCGCGGTGGCAAAGCGGCGCAGCTCATCAGGGTCGGAATCCTCGAGCAGGCTCAGCACCGAGATGCCGATGGGCAGCATCATGATCGAGGTGGCGGTGTTGGACACCCACATGCTGAGAAAGCCGGTGGCGATCATGAACCCGGCGATCTGGCGCTTGGGCTCGCTGCCGACGACCTTCAGCACGTGCAGGGCGATACGCTTGTGCAGGTTCCAGGTCTGCATCGCGATACCGAGCAGGAAACCGCCGAGGAACAGATAGATGATCGGATTGGCGTAGCTGGCCGCGACCTCCTTGATGCTGCCGATGCCCACCGCCGGGGCCAGTACCAGGGGGATCAGCGAGGTCACCGGGATCGGGATCGCCTCGGTGGACCACCAGCTGGCCATCAGCAGTGCCATGCCGACGCAGCCCCAGGCAGCCTGGGACATGTCGCCGGGCGGGGGCAGCACCAGGGTCGCGATCAACAACAGCGGACCCAGCACCAGCCCGATGCGGCTGGCGATGGACGGATGGGGAACGGCTTCATTGCGAGTGTCAGCCATGGGCGACTCCATTCTGGGCTGGACGCGGGTCTTGTTGACCAGGGGCTTGGTTGACCTGGGGCAGGCGGAGCGCAGTCTACCAAGGTCTAACCCGAGCGGGCGAGCGTCAAGACATGGAGGAATGACCCACTAGCCGCCAGGGTGCCGAAACCAACGGCCGGGGGGGGCTTTGGCTGACAACGGCCGAGGCCGATCCCAGGTCGATGCTCGGCCGGATGCGGCGGGTGCCCCGCCCGGCAGGGACGGGAGTCGCCTCGACAACGGCGCCATCGGGCCCCGACAGGCGCCACCGAGCGGCTCAGGGGAATTGACCTCTGGCGCCACCCACGTATAATCCTCGCCCGTTGCCGGTGTGGCGGAATTGGTAGACGCAGCGGATTCAAAATCCGCCGCTGGAAACAGTGTGTCGGTTCGAGTCCGACCACCGGCACCATTCCCAATGCAGTTCGTGTATTCCCTCCTTACGCTCGTTTTCCCCTATCTGCAGTTCCCTAGGCGCTAGCGACTCGAGATAGGCCAGAGCAGTACCCTCGATGAGTAACCTGAGAGACCGTTCAAGCTCGGGTCAGCAGATCATGAGGGTCGGTGTTGTCACGACCCGACCATCGTCCACGCGAAAGGTAGCGAGCCTGGAAACAAGCCCAGTACCCATTCTGGCGCTTTTCTCGCTTGACCATGTTTTGTCAGCCCGTTCGACAAATCGACCGCCTTATCCGCTCAAGATGTTCAAGGCGCTCAAGCCTGATTCGAAGATATGCACCGCACGCATCTCGGTAGGCAGAGGTTACAATACGTGCCGATGTTGTATGCCAGGTTGGTGGTCTTTTCTTCGCCTATTTGCCTGCTTTTTCCTCGGCGTTTGTAAGTAATAGTCCTTCCTTGTATCTCCCATGGTCGTAGGGTGCCGCCGAACAATACGGCTAGGCTGAAAGTTGATTCAGGCCTTATGACAACAAGATGAAAGGGTGGGCCCATGCTCAATAAAACGTTGCTTGCGTTGTCGGTTGCCGGCGTCAGTCTTGGTGTTTGTGCCGATACCACCGTGATTCATGATGCCAACGGCTACGGTTTCGATGTCCATCGTCAGCTGGTGAGCTTTACCACCCTTGTCGTCGAGGATGGCAAGGTGGTGGCACGAGGCGATGAGCAACTGCTATCGGAGTATCCTGAACCACAGGCAACGATCGATGCGGGTGGCCGCACGCTGTTGCCTGGCCTGATCGACGCCCACGGACATCTGATGGGGCTCGGCTATGGCCTGCTCGAGGTCGAGTTGCGTGGCCTGGCGTCGGCCGAGCAGAGCGCTGATGAAGTCGCCGACTTCGCCGAGGCAAATCCCGATCTGGAATGGATACGTGGCAGGGGATGGAATCAGGTGCTGTGGGACGGCAAGGCATTTTCTACCGCGCAAGTGGTCGATGAAGTGATTGCCGATCGCCCCGTGGTGCTGAGTCGAGTGGATGGGCATGCGATCTGGGTCAACAGCAAGGCCATGGAAATGGCAGGCGTGGATGGCGAGACCCAGGCACCGGAAGGGGGCGAGATCATTCGTGATGATGCCGGCACACCGACCGGCGTTTTCATCGACAATGCCGAGCTGCTCATCACCGACAAGATTCCCCCGCGCAGTGCACAGGAAATGGCCAAGGCCTTCGATACCGCTGTGGCACATCTGCAGGAGCTTGGCATCACCGGAATGCACGATGCCGGCGCCAGCGCCGCTGAGCTTGAGATGTACCGGTCCAGGGCCGATGCAGGTGAGTTGGGGGTGCGCATCTACCCGATGGTGTCTTCAAGCGACCCACAGCTTGACGAGATTCTCGCGCAGGGCATCCACGACGACCCCGAAGACTGGCTGGATATTCGCAGCGTCAAGATCTATGCAGATGGCGCCCTCGGCAGCAGAGGCGCGGCGCTGCTGGCGCCCTACAGTGATCGACCCGATTCCAGCGGACTGATGATCCAGAATCAGGACGCCCTGCAGGCGCTGGTCGATCAGGTCAGTAGCCAGGGATTCCAGGCCAATATGCACGCGATAGGCGACCGCGCCAATCGTGTCGCTCTGGACGTTTATGCGCGTAGCTTGGAGCAGGATCCCCAGCGGCGTGAGCTTCGCCATCGCATCGAGCATGCGCAGGTGGTGAGCGTTGATGATATACCGCGATTTACGGAACTTGGCGTCATTCCCTCGATGCAGCCCACCCATGCGACCAGTGACAAGAACATGGCCGGTGACCGGCTAGGCCAGGAGCGTCTTGCCGGTGCCTACGCCTGGCGCTTTTTCATGGACAGTGGTAGCCGTATCGCCGCGGGTTCCGACTTTCCGGTCGAGCCAGCCAACCCCTTTTACGGCCTGCACGCCGCCGTGACTCGGGAAGACCGCGACGACCAGCCCGAAGGAGGCTGGCTACCCGGGCAGAAGCTCACCGTGGCCGAAGCCCTGCGCGGCTTTACCGTCGATGCGGCCTACGCGGCGCACCAGGAGGGTAGCCTGGGTGGCTTGATGCCGGGGCAGTGGGCGGATTTCGTACTGGTGGATACCGATATTCTGCGTGCCGATCCGGCTGAGCTCTGGCAAACCCGGGTGAGTGAAACCTGGATTGCCGGAGAGCGAGTATTTGTGCGGGACCAATAGGCCGAAAGGCGCCCCGCAAGGCATGGAGCAAGGCCGATATGCTTTGTTTGCGGCGAAGGGGGGGCGCCGGTTTACTCGTTCACGATGGCTCGATTTCAGCCTGACTCAGGGCGGTGATGGCGGCCTCGGCCAGGCCTGCCAGCGATGAAATGTCCAGCAGCGAAGAGTGGTGATACTCGGCTAGGCCAGGCTGGGTCCGCCAGTAGCGGGAGTCCTGTCCATCGATCTCCCACCCTGGCGGAATGTCGTGAATATCCCGCGGTTCGATGCTGAACGCGGCCACCAGCCCTTCGCCCTGATGCCAGCTCAGCAAGGTGGTCAGTGGCTGGCCGTTGTCGCGGTTGATGAAGCACCGAAACAACCCTTGGGTCCAGACGTTCTGGGGGCTCGGTTGCTGTTCTGGGGCGAGTTCTCCGATGGAGAGCTCGCGCCAGATGGTGCCCTTGATCAATGGCTTCCAGATGCGCTTCGACGCCTTCAGCAGGACTTCTAGATAATCGTTGCGGATCTGATGCGCCAGAATCAGCGTATTGCAGTGGTTGATGAGTTCGTCCCACTGCATGCCGACCGCCAGGTGCTCAAGCTCATGGGCGAGCAGGGCGTCCACGGCGTGTCGTGTGGAAGGGTGCTGCAGGTAGTCGTGAAGCGGGTCGGACAGTTTCAGGTCATGGCGAGAGGTTTTCATATCGGTCCCTGCTGGGAAGAGGGACGGAATGCCGCCTCTTGCCCCCGAAAGGCGATGCGACGGCGTCCATGCCGTCGGTGACTTGTCACTCGACCAATCCTTGGTCGGCAGGATCAGAATAGCCCCCTTGGACGGCTGTGCCTTTGATCAGGATCAGGTGGCCATGAGCATGGTTGTGCGATAGCGCTACTTTGCTGTTTTTTGGGCACAACTGGTCCAGTGTTGCGGAAAAAACTGTGGCCTGCTCTTCGCTTCGGCGCACCCTGGTCGTGCGTGAAGCGCGGGGCGATGCTCGTGCGCCGGCTTTACAAGGGTTCGAGGCTCATCCATGTTGCCATTCTGAATCCACCGTCGGGCAGGAGGCTCATCATGAAGAAGCTGATCAACGATCCCAGAGGCAGCGTTCGCGAGATGCTGGAAGGCATGGTGGCCCTTCATCCTGGGCTTGCGCTGATGGATGAAGAAAACGTGGTCATCGACGCTAGCTTGCCTGAAGACCCTGAGCGTCGGCCGGTGGCGGTGATATCCGGCGGCGGCAGCGGACACGAGCCTGCCCACGCTGGCTACGTCGGGCGCGGCATGGTGACGGCCGCCGTGGCGGGAGACGTTTTTACCTCACCGAGCGTCGATGCCGTGCTGGCGGCGATCCTTGCCTGCGCCGGTCCACGTGGGGCCCTGCTGGTGGTAAAGAACTATACCGGGGATCGTCTCAACTTCCGCCTTGCCGCTGAACTGGCAAGGGTTCGGGGGATTCCAGTGGAGGTGGTGATGGTCGCCGATGACGTGGCGCTGCGCGATTCACTACCCCGGGAGCAGAGTCGTGGTGTGGCCGGGACGGTACTGGTGCACAAGATCGCCGGTGCCGCTGTGGCCCGTGGTCTGCCCCTCGAGGAGGTCGCCGCGCTGGCTCGGGGGGCGGCCGAATCGGTGGCGACCATGGGTATTTCCTTGGGGGCCTGCACGGTGCCGGCGGTCGGCCGGCCGGGGTTCGAACTCGGTGATGACGAGATCGAGTTCGGCTTGGGCATCCATGGCGAGAAAGGGGTTCGCAAGTCGGCCATGCTGCCGGCGGATACCATCGTCGATAGCATGCTGGAATCTTTGAGCCAGGCGTTGTCGGTGAAGGGGTGTCGCCTGGGTGTGCTGGTCAATGGTCTCGGCGGCACACCGCCGATGGAGCTTGCCATCGTGGCGCGACGGGCCTTGACCAGGCTGCGTGAGCTGGGGGCCGAGCCGGTGCTGGGGTGGTGCGGCAACTTCATGACGGCGTTGGAAATGCCGGGGTGCTCGCTGTCGTTGATGGTGCTCGACGAAGCCCGCGAGGACTTGCTCACGTCGCCGACCGAGGTACGCATCTGGCCAGGCAGTGCCGAAGTGGCAGCAGAGGTGAAGAGTGTGACTGCCAGCGTGCTTGATGAGCCGCAGCCGGGCGCCGACGAGGCTGGACCACCCTGCGAGCGACTTCAGCGAGCGGTGGCGGCGGTGGCGAGCGCCATGGTGGCCAGCGAGGAACGCTTGACCGAGCTCGACAGTGCCGCCGGCGACGGCGACCTGGGGGCCAGCATGGTGCGCGCGGCCCAGGCGCTGCGCAAGCTGCCGGACAGCGCCTTTGGTTCGCCTGCCGACTGCCTGGCCAGAGCCGGGGAGGCCCTGAGGCGAGCGATCGGAGGAAGCTCAGGTCCCTTCTACGCCTTTGCCCTGCTGCGTGCGTCGCAGGTATTGCCGAGCGAAGGGGAGGTCGCGGCGCAGGATTGGGCAAGAGCGCTCAAGGCCGCCGGCGACGCTATCGCCGAGATCGGAGGTGCTGCTCCTGGGGATCGCACCATGCTGGATGCTCTGGTGCCGGCCAGCCAGGCCTTCGAGGCCGCGCTGGCAGAGGGATTGGACGGATCTCAGGCCTTTGCTCGGGCGGTCGAGGCGGCCTGGCGCGGCGTCGAGGCTTCGGCCCGCATGCATCCACGCTTTGGTCGCGCGGCCTACCTCGGCGATCGGGTGATGGGCGTGCCCGACGGTGGCGCCGAGGCGGTGGCAAAATGGCTCGAGGCCATCGACCGGTCCTGCGGCCAGCGCTAGAGCGCCACCAGTACCACCCAGGCGGTGGATAGGGTGAAGAGATAGCCCAGCAGCGCCATCAGGCCGTCTCGTGCCAGCAGGGCCAGGCCGAACAGTGATCAGAGAGAGGGGGCCGCGCCGGCTTTGCTCTAAAGAAGGGGGGGCTTCGTGCTAGGCGCTGTCCGAAAAGTCGACGAGCGAAGGTTAGACAAGGCAAAAATCGGTGAGAGAGCGCAGTTTACGGGGTGTAAATGAGCATGTTGATCCGATTTTTAACGCCGTATTACCGAGCGCAGGCACTTTTCAGACAAGCCCTAGAGCGCCACCAGTACCACCCAGGCGGTCGATAGGGTGAAGAGATAGCCCAGTAGCGCCATCAGGCCGTCTCGCGCCAGCAGGGCCAGGCCGAACATGGTCTGAGCCGCGCCGGCGAGCGTGGCACTGAATGGAATCAGTTCCATCGGTGGCGTGGCGAGCGCAATGGCCAGACAGGCCAGGCCGATGGGGTAACGGGCGATCTGACCGGTGAATACAGTCAGCCTCGGTTTCAACAACCGATCGATCCAGGCGGCCGGCTTGCGCAGCCAGCCGATGGTTCGCTCGACCTTGTCGGTCTCCACCTCACGCCGCGCCAGCCAGGCCGGCAGCCAGACGCTCTTTTTTCCGGCCAGCAATTGTGCTGCAGCAAGCACGATTAGCAGCGCCATCATGGTGGGCACACCGGGGATATCACCGATCAGCGGAGTGAGCGTGACCAGGCCTGCGACCAGCAGAATGGGGGCAAAGCTGCGCCTGCCGACGGCGTTGATGACCTCAGCCAGACTCAGGCAGCGCTTGTCCTGGCTGGCGGCCTGTAGCTGGTCGAGCAGTTCGGTCAAGGATTCTGGAGAGGACTCTGAAGCGGTGGAACTCGTCGGCATGGGGCCTCGGGCGTGGGTAAAGCGACGTAGTATGGGGGCTGGAAAAGCAGCCTGTCCATGCCGTGAACCTGGCGCGAGTTTAATATAAGTAGTTTCTTATTTTTAGAAGTTGTCGTATGCTGAAACTGATACGAGTCCTTCCCTATATCGGGGAGGGCTTTTTTTGTTGCCAGGCCTGATTCTCGATCGTTGTCTTCGACGCAGGCCGACGTTTAGCAGTGAGGTGCCAAGGATGTCGTTGAGACTTGCCAACCGTCTTGATGCGGAGCGTTTACAGCGCCTGATCGATGAAGCCTGCGGAACCGAACGGGCTGCCGCCGACCTGCTGGAAGAGCGACTGGAGCGTGCCGAGATTCGCGACCCGGACGAGATGCCCGATGACGTGGTCAGCATGAACAGTAAGGTTGTGCTCAGGGACGTCGACACGGATCGACTTCTGACGCGCACGCTGGTCTATCCTCATGCGCTGGCGACGACCGAAGATGGTCTATCGGTGATGGCGCCGCTGGGCGCCGAGCTGTTGACCCGTCGGGTCGGGGAAGAGTGGACGACCCAGGTGGCATTGGGCAAGCCAGGGCGCTGGCGGGTGGAAGAGATACTGTGGCAGCCCGAGCGAGAGCGTCAGTTTCATCGCTAGGGCTTGTCTGAAAAGTGCCTGCGCTCGGTAATACGGCGTTAAAAATCGGCTGGTGCGCCAGCCCGGTCAAAATGCTCATTTACACCCCGTAAACTGCGCTTTCTCACCGATTTTTGCCTTGTCTAACCTTCGCTCGTCGACTTTTCGCTCATCGACTTCTCGCTCAAGGCCCAGTGAGCAGCGCAGCCGAAGCCTTTGGCATCGCCTGGATGAGCAAAGGAGGAGGGAGATGGGCCGATTCACTCACCGGTTCTCAGGGTGTGTCCTCGGGCTGGGGCTTTTCCTCGCGGGTACAGGCGTTGCCGTGGCCGATATTGTCGTGCGGTTCTCCGGGACTCAGGGCATTCCCTTCACCGCTCAGTGGGAGTGGGCGGGCCCGGGGCAGGAGCACAGGAGCGGGACCTGGGCGGGACGGGCGCCTCGGGTAGAGCGCCTGCCCGACGGAAGGTTCAGCATGACCGTCATCCAGCAGGCGTCCGGGGGCCGGCTGGAGGTGCTGGTCACCGGGCGCGGCAATCGTTCTTCCTCGTCCAGCAGTGGTGCCGGGGCGATGATGTTGTTCTCGTTGCAGTGAGCCTGGCCGCAAGGCCATGTCGTGATCGGTTCAGCGAGGCTCGAGCTCCCGGGGCAGACGGCTGCGATGTGAATTCTTGGTCATGGGGGGCGGGATGCCCAGGTGCTTGCGCGCCCAGTGTGCGGCCTCGGCGCGGTGATGCACCTTGATCTTCTTGAAGATGTTGTACAGGTGAGACTTGACCGTATGCTCACTCAGGAACAGTTGGGTGGCGATATCCTGGTTGGACGCGCCGTTGCCGATGAAGCCGAGAATTTCCAGCTCCCGCTGGGTCAGACCGGCGACGGGACGGTAGGTGTTGAACTGCTGTCGTCGGAAATATTCGAACATCTGCTGTAGCAGCGGACGCGACATCCACAGGGCGCCATCGAGGAGTTGGATGATTCCCTTGCAGATATTGTCCAGTTCGTCGCGGCGATAGAAGATGCCCTGAAGGTGCAATGACGCCAACAATTCAGCGGCTTGTTCCTGGTTGGCCAGGTTGAACGCCGCCAGCAGAATGTCGGGAAACTGTGCCTTGAGCTCGTGGCAGCGATGCATGTCGCTGTGCGATAGCTGATCGGCGTCCAGTAGCCACAGTTGCACACCAGGAGGTGAGTTCGACAGTTCCGCTTCCAGGCCGGACACCGCCTCCGGGGCAAGAGGACTGACCTGGCAGTCGAGTACCTGGCTCAGGTGATGGGTGAACAACTGCGACTGCACGTTGGGGTGCGTGATCAGCCGGACGATCGGACCTTCCTGAAGGGCAGACATCGTCCCCTCCCTGTTCCCATGCGATGATTGATCGTTATCGTTTTTTGGTGATGCCGATTTAGTATCGTTATCGATACTAATATGCTTGTAAATGACCATTGGGCGTGAACTTTGTCATTTCCGAAGAATGGTTTTTTTGATTCAGGCCGCAAAGGATGGCCGCTGAGCGCCGTGGGTCGTAGGTGTCAGCACGCTGAACTGTGCGCCATTCGTCGTCTAGTCCATCGGAATTCTCACGAGGGAGTGTGATGCCGCTGTCATTGTGGATGTCTCTGGCCGCCATCTGTGCCATGGGGGCCATGTCTCCTGGTCCAAGTCTGGCCCTGGTGCTTCGTCATACCCTGGGAGGGGGGCGCAGCTCTGGGGTGGTGGCGGCGATCGCCCATGCGCTGGGCGTCGGCCTCTACGCCTTGCTGACCGTGTGGGGACTGGGGGAGGTGATCGAACGCCATCCCTCCGCCTTTCGCGTGATCACGATCGGTGGGGCACTGTATCTGGCCTGGCTTGGCATAAAGGCGCTGAGGGCCGGGCGTGGCGGAGCGCTGGGCGCCCGACCCACCGCCGCCAGTCACCGCGTCGCTGCGAGAGAAGGGCTGTTGGTTGCCCTGGGTAATCCCAAGCTGATCCTGTTCTTCGTCGCGCTGCTCAGTCAGTTTGTCAGCCCCGAAATGTCCTCGATCGAGCGTGCCATCATTGTGCTGACGGCGATGCTGATCGACGGTGGCTGGTACGTCATCGTGGCGTTGGGGCTGTCGCACTCCCGCGTGCTGCCCTGGCTCCAGGCTCGCGCCCACTGGATCAATCGCATCAGCGGGGTGCTGCTGCTGGGGCTGGCGCTGAGGGTGCTGGCGGGATAAGGCCGCCGCCGGCTGCGAGCATTTCGTGGCCGAGGCTGCTGGCGATGTCGGTTCATGCTGGCGCTGAGCGATGGAGGATGGCGTCCAGCGGACTTGCCGTCGGCAACACGCCATAGGCCGGGCTCGGGTGCTGGCCCAGGCGGGTGCGGCAGAAGGTATCCGCCACCTCGTGGGGCGCGTGCTGGACCAGCAGCGCTGCCTGGGTGCACTGGGCCAGCCACTGGGTCAGCCAGCGGGCCCTGGGCACCAGGTCTTCGCGGGTCTTCGGCTGAGGCAGCAGGGCCAAGGCGCGATCCAGATCCGGATGTCCACCTCGGGCATGCTCGAACAGCTGATACAGGGCCGCCATGGCCTCGGGGTGTCGCGCCATGACCCGCAGCACGTCGAGGCAGATCACGTTGCCGGACCCTTCCCAGATGGAATTGACCGGCGCTTCGCGGTAGAGCCGCGCCAGCGGTGCTTCCTCGACGTAGCCGATGCCACCGAGGCACTCCATGGCCTCTGCCATGAAGCCGGGGGCGCGCTTGTTGTGCCAGTACTTGGCCAGGCTCGGCAGCAGTCGGGCCAGGGCGCGCTCCTGCTCATCCCCGCGGCTGGCGCCGTCGAAGGCCTGAGCGGTGCGCAGCATCAGCGCCACGCCGGCCTCCACCTCCAGCGCCAGATCCGCCAGTACCGCTCGCATCACCGGCTGCTCGGCCAAGGGCGCCCCGAAGGCATGACGCTGACAGGTATGCTGCCAGGCCTCGCGCCAGGCCTGGCGCATCATGCCCACCGGGGCGCTGGCGGCGTCGAGACGGGTCTGCTGAACCATTTCCAGGATGGTGGCGATGCCGCGTCCAGGGGCGCCGAGCGGGTGGGCCCAGGCCCCCCGATATTCGATCTCGGCGGAGCCATTGGCGCGATTGCCGCACTTGTCCTTCAGTCGCTGAATCTCGATGGCGTTGCGCTCGTCATCAGGGGCGAAGCGAGGCACCAGGAAGCAGCTGAGGCCTTCGTCTCGCTGAGCCAGGGTCAGGAAGGCGTCGGACATGGGGGCGCTCATGAACCACTTGTGTCCGTACAGGCGCCAGCCGTCCTCGCCATGCTCGGCTCGGGTGGTGTTGGTGCGCACATCGCTGCCACCCTGCTTCTCGGTCATCGCCATGCCGAAGGTCAGGGCGTGCTTGTCGCTCGCCGGTAGTGCCCTGGAATCGTAGTCCTCGACGAGCAGTCGAGAGGTCCACCAATCCGGCAGCGAGCGTTCTCGACGCAGCACCGGGTAGGCGGCATGGGTCATGGTCACCGGGCAGCAGATGCCAGTTTCCGCCTGGGTCAGCAGATAGAGTCCCGCCACGTGCGCCTGATGACCGCCGCGCCCCTCCTCCGTCCAGGCCATGGTATGGACGCCACGGGTGGTAGCCAGGCGCATCAGGGCGTGGTAGGCCGGGTGGTAATCGACGGCGTCGAGCCGGCGACCGTGACGATCGAAAAGTCGCAATGAGGGTGGGTGACGGTTGGCCTCGTCACCCAGTCGCTGGGTCTCCGCACGACCGACATCCTGGCCCAGCAGGGACAGTCGGCAACTCACCCAGGCCGGCGCCAGATGGGCCAGCCAGAACTGAAGCACGGCGTCGTCGGCGAAGGCGTCGAAGGGAAGAGAGTACGGCTGATTGTCGACCCGGTGGCTCGCCAGGCACTCTCGCGGAGCTTGGTCATGCATGGCCCTGTCCTGATGACGAAAGACCTGATATTCAGCATGGTGTGCTGTGCCCCTCGGGTCAAACGAGAGGGATGACGCAACGGGACGGGATGGGTAGTCTTGGGGCTTTCTCGGTGGAGCCCTTCGATGTGCCCTGTTTCCTCTTTCGACTCGGCTCCCACGGCCTCTGGCGTGACGAATGCTGGCGAGGCGTCCCCTGACAACCAGCGTGAGGCGCCCGCAGCGGTGATCGCCCGGGAGCGTGTGCAGGTGGTGGATGCCCGCAATCGTCCCTGTGGCAGCGCCTGGCGCGCAGAAATGCGCCGCTATCGGTTCTGGCACCGCGCCACCTACATCGTGGTACGCAATCGCCGTGGTGAACTATGTGTGCAGCATCGAACGCTGACCAAGGAAGCCTTTCCAGGCGGACTGGACCTGGCGGCGGGAGGCGTAGTCGGCGCCGGGGAGGCGGTCCACGTCTCGGCACGTCGTGAGCTGGCCGAAGAGCTCGGTATCCGCGCAGTAGCGCTGCGCCATTGCCTGGAGTTTCGCTACGATGAAGACGGGTATCGCATCTTCGGCAGCGTCTACTGCGTAGAGTGGGACGGCCCCTTGTCGCTGCAGGCCGAGGAGGTCGCCAGCGTGGCCTGGATGTCACCGCGTCGAGCCCTCGAGCTCGCCGGCGTGACGCCGGATACGCGGCTGGCCCTCGAGTTGCTGCTCGAGCGCGAGGGGGACAATTGAATGCCGCTTTGCCGCCAGGGCGTTGCGACTGGCGCAATGACGTCTGGCATGTCATCGTGAAGACAGTAAGCGCGAGTTCATCCCATGACCCTGCATGATGTCGAGTGCCGCACCCATAGCGGCGAGCCCTTCAACCTCCGCGCCCTGCGTGGCCAGGTGCTGCTCGTGGTAAACGTGGCGAGCAAGTGCGGCTTCACCCCTCAGCTAGCGGAGCTAGAGGCGCTCTATCGTGAACACCGCGAGCGCGGCTTCACCGTGCTCGGGTTCCCCTGCAACCAGTTCGCACGGCAGTCGCCGGAGTCCGCCGAGCAGTTCTGCGCTTTCGGTGAGCGTGAGTTCGGTGTCACCTTTCCCTTGATGGAAAAGGTCGAGGTCAATGGCGCCAAGGCCCATCCGCTGTTCAAACGCCTGAAGGCCGAAGCCCCAGGATGGATGGGGACGCGCGCCATCAAGTGGAACTTCACCAAGTTTCTGGTCGCCCGAGACGGCCGTGTGCTCAAGCGCTATGGGCCTCGCGATGGGGGCGACGCCATGATGCTGGACCTCGAGCGGGCACTGGACGAATCCTGACCTCTCTCCCGCTCAGCGTATGTCTCCTCCGCGCGCCACTACCAGCCGTTCCACCAGTTCGTTGTAGCGATGGCGCACCATCATGGTGGTCAGGCCCGAGAACAGCGCCCAGAACTTGCGTCGCCAGCCCTTGAGGCGAAGGTTGTGGGCGACCAGACGGCGCATCAATTGGTGGTCATCGAACTTGCGCCACTCACCGGCGACCGACATCTGCTGACGCGACAATACCGGCGCCAGCTCGATCCGAAAGACCCATTCCAGGTCCTTGAGGGCGATGCCGTCGCGCTCGATCACTTCGACCATCCGCGCATAGTCGGACTCTCTGGGCTCGCGTTCGAGCCACATGGGCGCCAGGGCAAGCCACAGCTCGCCGCGTTCATCGACCAGGGTCTGTGCATCCATCGGGCGGTCTCCTCAAGCGGTGGGCAGCATCCTGCCCGACCCCGTGCCGGTGGGCAAGAGAGTGACGCGATCGCCAGCACACCCGGACAGGGCCCTGGTGTGTTCAGGCGCAATGCGCGGCAAGGAAAAGCGCGGGAAGTCAGGGGCATGTGCACAAAGGCGGACAGGGCGGCGCTGTGCCGCTAGAATATCGCGACCACGCTCTACACATTGGATGGCTCTCCCTCGGGAGCCGCGAGTAACGAAGAGGTCTGTCGTGATCATCAAGCCCAAGGTACGCGGATTCATCTGCACCACCACCCATCCCGTCGGTTGCGAGAAGAACGTCCTCGAGCAGATCGAGGCGACCCGTGCGCGCGGCCTCGATGCATCCAAAGGGCCCAAGAAGGTGCTGGTCATCGGCGCCTCCAGTGGCTACGGTCTGGCCGCGCGCGTCACTGCGGCCTTCGGCTACGGCGCCGATACCCTGGGGGTGTTCTTCGAGAAGCCGGGCAGCGAGAAGAAGCCGGGTACGGCGGGCTGGTACAACTCTGCCGCCTTCGACAAGTTCGCCAAGCAAGAAGGGCTCTACAGCAAGTCCATCAATGGCGACGCCTTCTCCCACGAGGCTCGTGACAAGGCGATCGAGCTGATCAAGGCCGACATGGGCCAGATCGATCTGGTGGTCTACTCGCTGGCTTCCCCGGTGCGCAAGCTGCCCGATTCCGGCGAGCTCAAGCGTTCTTGCCTGAAGCCCATCGGCGAGACCTATCGTGCTACCGCCATCGATACCAACAAGGACACCATCATCGAAGCCCAGGTGGAGCCGGCGACCGAGCAGGAGATCGCCGACACCATCGACGTCATGGGTGGCCAGGATTGGGAACTGTGGATGGAGGCGCTGTCCGAGGCCGGCGTGCTGGCACCCGGCGCTCGCAGTGTGGCGTTCAGCTACATCGGTACCGAGATCACCTGGCCGATCTACTGGCACGGCGCCCTTGGCAAGGCCAAGGAAGACCTGGACCGGGCAGCCTCCGCCATCGATGACTCGCTCAAGCAGAGCGGTGGCGGCGCCAACGTGGCGGTGCTGAAGTCCGTGGTGACCCAGGCCAGTGCGGCGATTCCGGTCATGCCGCTGTACATCGCCATGGTGTACCGCGTGATGAAGGAGCAGGGTCTGCACGAAGGCACCATCGATCAGCTCAATCGTCTGTTCGGCGAGCGCCTCTACGGCGGCGAGGCGACCACCGATGACGTCGGGCGCCTGCGCCTGGATGACTGGGAGTTGCGTGACGATGTCCAGCAGGCGTGCAAGGACCTGTGGCCCCAGGTGACCAGCGACAACCTGTTCGACATCACCGACTACGCCGGCTACAAGCACGAATTCCTGAAGCTGTTTGGCTTTGAGCGCGATGACGTCGACTACGACGCCGACGTTGATCCTGTCGCCGAGTTCGACGTGGTGCAGCTGTAAACCAGAGGACTGCCGTTCGGCGATGAAGGAGGCCGCGACCGAGAGGTCGCGGCCTCCTTCGATGTGAAGCCCGCAGACCTTGGGTGTCGACCTGGTGTAGCCCATGCGCAACGGACATGGGCGCTGAATCTCGCAGATCAGTGGCGTAATATATGCCTCGCGCACACTCCTCGAGACCCCCCATGCCACACACCGTCAGCACAACACGTTCGCCGGATTTGCTTCGACAGGTCGGGGTCGTGGTCATGCCGGGGTTTTCGCTGCTGGCGCACGCCTGTGCCACCGAACCGCTGCACGTGGCCAACTTGCTGCACGGGCGAACCCTGTATCGATTGACCAGCTACGCCAGCGGCGGCGACGCGGTGACCAGCGCCTCCCAGCAGACGGTGTTGCCACGCGCCGCGCTGGGGGAGGCGGAGTCGCAACCCGACATGGTGCTGGTGTGTGGTCCGGCCAAGCTGCCGGGGGGCATTCCTGATGACCTGGCCGCCTGGCTCAGGCGTCTGGCGGCGTCCGGGGTGGTGCTTGGCGGTATCGGCGGTGGCACCGAAGCCCTGGCCCGGCTGGGCCTGCTGGATGGCTACCAGGCAACGCTACCCTGGCAGCGTTTCGAGGCCTTCGCGGCGGCCCATCCCAGGGTGCGCCTGTCACAGCAGCTGTTCGAGATCGACCGTGACCGGATCACCTGCGGTGGGGGGACCGCCGCCATGGACATGATGATCACCCTGGTGGAAAGCCACCACGGCTCAGGCCTTGCCACTCGTATCTCCGAGTACTTCGTGATGGAGCGCATCCGCATGGGGGACGAGCCCCAGCAGATCCCCCTGCGTTCACGCCTGGCCCATGCGCCGGACAGCCTGGTCGAGGCGGTCCAGCTGATGGAAGCCAACATCGAGGAGCCGCTGTCTACCCATGAACTTGCCGAGCACCTGGGGATCTCTCGCCGTCAGTTGGAGCGGCTGTTCAAGAAGTACCTGAAGTCGGTGCCGAGCCGCTACTATCTGGACCTGCGCCTGCAGAAGGCCCGTCGAATGTTGCGCGATACCGACCAGCCCGCGGGCGAGATCGCACTGCAGACCGGCTTTTCTTCTGCCGCCCACTTTTCCACGGCCTATCGCAACCACTTCGGCATGACCCCGAGAGAAGAGCGACTGGGCTGACGCTCGACGCCTTCTGTATCCGGTACGTCTTCAGGCCTTGATGAGCGACGCTTGTCGGAATGGTCTGGTCCTGAGGGTAACGGCTGCTGTCTTCACCGTGCTTCTCCCCTCCGTCGCGTTTCAGCTTCTCGCTCCGACCCTCTCGCTTCGCCCCTGCTCGCTCCCGCATTTCTAGCCCCGTCTGCACTCGCCCCGTCTGCACTCGTCGCCCCGTCTGTACGTGCTCCACTCGCCTCTGCGCTCTACATCATCTCCAGCACGACTCCTCTCGCTCATCTCTCGCTCCTTTCTCGCTCCTTTCTCCCCGGCTTCTGTCGTCCTATCGTTTCGCCTCTTGCTATCTCTACTGTGCACTGCCCGATGTGCCTACCCGCTAACAATTGGCGTATTTCCTTCTTTTGCGTCGCCGAGTGCATAGGCCGGCACAGCATGGGCGCGTAAGGAATCTCCAATAAATGCTACATAGATACCGTAACTCCTGGAGCCGTTACGGCTTGTCCGCTGGCCGAGGTCAGGCAACGGCCAAGCAAATGGCTCTGCTTTCGTCCCAGGAATGTCGATGGGCGTGTCGATAGCGGCCCGGGACGAAAAAAAATGAAGAAGGCGTGTAAGAAAGTCGCGGGTAACAACTACCAACCACCATGAACAACAGACGAGTTGCTCGGAAGTCTGCCGCTATTGAGGTCGGAATTCTGTGCATATTCGAACGAAGCGTGAATGAAACGGTAGCAGAAAAGTGGAGGTGTCAGGATGCCATCCACGCAAACTAAAAAAGTGAAGACGGAGAGTTAGACATGAACCACACCACCATTTCTCGACTGGGTTTCTATGTGGCCCTGTACGGCGTCGTCGCCATTCTTTTCTGGATCGGCTTTTTCAAGTATCACCCCGATGAAGCTGCAGCGATCCAGGGCATTGTGGCCAGTTCGCCACTGATGGCCTGGCTCTATGATGTCGCCAGTGTCAATCAGGTATCGGCCGCGATCGGAACCGCCGAGATTATCGTCGGCCTGCTGGTAGCCGCCTATCCCATCTCGAAAAAAGCCGGCCTGGTGGGTGGTGCCTTGGCAAGCGTGATCTTTCTGACAACGACCAGCTTCCTGTTGACCACGCCGGGTGTACTGCACGTCAGCAGCCTGTCCGGTGACACCCTGGCGTTCCCGTCCCTGTTCGGAGGCTTCCTGGCCAAGGATCTGGTACTGCTTGGCGCATCGCTGGTGATCACCGGCTCAGCCTGGCAGGCAGTGAGTGCAGAGCGTAGTGCACAGCATGCCAAGGACGACGCTCTGGTTGCTGATGCTGCATAGAAATGAAAGGGCTTTTCGGTCTCGGGAGTGTGGCTTTCCCGGGCTGGAAAGCCCGCTCCGCGCCTGGTCCCTTTGTGAAGGGGCGCTGGTGGAGGACATGGCTACCAAGGTGTGTGGGCGCAAGAGTCCGTGTCGGCGCACTTTTCTAATCAAGAAGTTTGGGTGAATTAAATCAGCAGCTTAAACGAATATTGTGCCTGAATGATTAGATGGACATATTTGCAATTGCCAATATGAGGGATGCCGATTAGATTTGATGTTGCCGGGTAACAAAACGTTACGACGAGAGTCGGAAAGACGGAAAGTGGTTAGACCGAAGATAGAAGTAGAGGGCAGAGTGTCGGCGCGTCCAGGAAGATGATCCCAAAGGATGCTCGATAACGCACAAAATATCAGAACGATTCAACGTCGAAACACTATCGACGACTCCAAGGAGAGTGACATGAAAACCAAAATGATCTTTGCCGCAGTGATGGCCTCCATGTTTGCCGCTGGCAGTGTCTATGCCATGGACTCCGACACCCTGCAAAAGCGCATGCAGGAAATCGAAGAGCGCAGCACCGAAGCCTCTGAAGAGCAGAAGGTCGAGGCCCTGGAGCAGGAAGTGGCTGAGCTCAAGGACCTGCTGCAAATGACCGTAGAGAGCCTGGAAGAGTCCCAGTAACACAAGCTGGAGAAAGACACGCTGGAACGCTGACGTAAAGGGCGCTCGCTCTGCAACCCGAGAGGATCGCCCTGGCAGCGCATGAACTAGCCAAAAGGACATGCAAGCGTGAAGGGAAATGTCGGTAAGGTGATAGAAAAGGTGTGCTCATCTTGATGACTCCCTTATCTACAGCGGCAGGGACGCCGTCTTGCCTTGCGGGTTTGAAGCGCTCTTTGGGTTGGTTGTGACAAGACGTTGGGCATCAATACGCTGGCGGTTTCCGCTGGGTAGATGCCGCCAGCCAGAAGCGCTAGTGGTCAAACCAATGTTCGGACTGTGCAAGTCTGATCATGCAGAGCAAGCGTCGGTTGCGTGCTGAAATGGTGCCCTTTAGATTGATCTTGTTGATTTGTGAACAGTGTTTTTCGAACGGATATCGATGCCTGTTCGCCGACAGGTGGACGTTCATGGACCGAGCGCCTCAAGGACTTGAGTCGAAGGATTGGCTCACTGGCCGCAGGGACGCGGTCTTGCAGAGCGATTGAAGCGTGACATTGGATGTCCGGCGGAAGAGCTCGGGAGTGGTCGTCGAAGCGCCTACCTGTCGGTGGCCGTGACGCACCTTGGCTTTCACTAACGTTGGTTGATTACCGCTTCCTGCCACCACCCGGCAGCGCCATCCAGGGGCGGCGGTCAGGACAAGTGGTCGAAGGATGTTCGACGAAAACGAGGAGAGAGACATGAAAACCAAGATGTTGGCAACTGCAGCGCTGGTCTCGATGATGGCCGTCGGCTCAGCCTTCGCCATGGATTCCGATACCTTGCAGAAAAACATGCAGCGGATCCAGGAGAATGCCGAAAGCGCAGAGCGCCAGGCCAAGATTGCAGCCCTCGAGCAGGAGGTTGCAGAGCTGAAGGAACTGCTGCGCGAGACCATCGCGGCGTTCCAGGAAGCGAATATGTAAGTCGTCAGCAAAGACGGCAGCAGTGTTGTCGCGTTTCGCGACCGCTACGTGAAAGGCTCACTCAGGTGGGCCTTTTTAGCGCTTGAAGGATGCTGCGTTCGAATGCTCCTGCGTTCATGACATGCTCAACCGTGGCTACGCTGCTGCGGTCTGCTGGTAACCAGCGCTCGTCCATCGATGGGAGGAAGGTCAGGGCAGGGCAGCCGATACCGATTCCTATGCTGATGCCGATGGACAGCATCCTCGACAGTCACGTCATGTCCGAATCTGCCCCCTTCAGGGCCGGCCCTGTACTGCGCATCGCTGCTGCGGGGCACTAGTCTGCAATCTCCCCCCCCCCCTTTGCTGGAGATTGGACATGACCAAAGCACTTCTCGTCATCGATGTTCAGGCCTCGTTTCTCGCGCGCCCCTACTGGGATGCCACTCGACTCGGTGATTGGCCGGAAGCTCAGCGCGCCTTGATCGATCTGGCACGCGAGGCAGGCATGTTGATGGTGCGAATCATCCATACGGAGCCGGGAAGCCAGGGCGCCTTTGATCCCGACAATGGATTGACCCGAGCCATGGAGGGCTTCGAAGACCCCGCTGATGTGACCTTTTACAAGACCGCCCACAACGCCTTCACCGATACAGGGCTGGACCGCTGGCTACGCGGTCGAGGGGTGTCTCGGCTATGGATCAGCGGTATTCGCACCGAGCAGTGCTGCGAGACCACCACCAGGGTGGCCTCCGATCTGGGATACGCCGTGGACTTCGTCAGTGAAGCGACCCTGACCTTTGCCATGCAGCGGGGAGCGCGAACCTTCAGCGCCAGCGACATCCGCGAGACATCGCCGAGCGGGTGGGGGTGAGCGACGAACGTCAGTTGCGCCGGCTGTGGAAGCGCTTTGAAGCCGACACGCCTGCCCGGTGGCGCCGCCAGCATCGCCAGTGGACGCAGGCTCAGCCGGACTGATGTTCAGTAGGCCCAGGTTCGGCTGGTCGAGGTTCTTCTGGTCGCGGTTTCGCTGGTCGAGGCTCGGCGTGGTCGGCCTTGGCGGCGATCAACGCACGAAACAACGAGCCCATCATCACCGGAGTGTCCTGTTCGATGACGAAGCCTGCCTGGTCCAGCAATGGCCGGGCCTGGCGAGTGATATCGGTGGCGATGGCGGATGTCAGCAGATTGAGCCCCCTGCGCGCCAGTCCCGAGGGCCGCTCGTCGCTCTGGAACTTGTCCATCACGCATAGCTGGCCGTCGCCTTTGAGGACGCGATGGGCCTCGGCGAGCCCCTTTGCCGGATCCGGCATCACCGCCAGGATCAGGTGCATCACCACCACATCGAAGCTGTTGTCGGCGTAGTCCAGCCGCTCGGCGTCCATGGTTCTGGCCTCGACGTCGATGCCAAGCCGACAGGCGCGATCCTTGAGACGCTTGACCATCGCCGGGCACAGGTCGCTGGCGTGGATCTCCAGGTCGCGCGGTAGCCACGGCAGGTCAAGGCCGGTGCCGGCCCCCACCAGCAGTACCTTCATCCCCGACTGCCAGCACACCTGATTCAGGGCGCGCCGCCGAGCCCTGGCAAAGGTGCGCTGGGCCACCGCGTCGTAGACGGGGGCATAAAGCGAATAGCGCCAGCGGTTCCAGACGGTGGTGTTGAGCATGGCGGAGCCCCTGGAGGTGATAGTGATCGGGTCAGGTCCTGCGGGAGTCTTCAGCCTAGACGAAGCCTGGGTAGGCGTCATGACGATGGTGCAAGGGCAGGGCGCAAGGACAGAGCTTTGTGAAAAAGCGGGTCCCATTGCTGAAAGCCGTGGAGCGAGGGCGTCCCTATACTCGAAGCATCGATCCATTTCATGCTTTGCAGTAGCGCGCAAGCTGCGCGCTCCCGTCCGACGACGGGCAACGCCAACCACAGCGGAGATCCCCGATGAGCCATACCCCGAGCCGTGCCGACTTCGACCAGTACATGGTGCCCAACTACGCTCCTCAGAAGGTCATCCCGGTGCGCGGCGAAGGCAGCCGTCTGTGGGATCAGGAAGGCCGCGAGTACATCGACTTCGCCGGCGGCATCGCGGTGAACTCGCTGGGTCACTGCCACCCGGTCCTGGTCGAGGCCCTCAAGGCCCAGGCCGACAAGCTGTGGCACCTGTCCAACGTCTACACCAACGAGCCGGCACTGGAGCTGGCCCGGGAGCTGACCGAGCGCACCTTCGCCGACAAGGTCTATCTGTGTTCTTCCGGTGGCGAGGCCAACGAGGCCGCGCTGAAGCTGGCGCGTCGCTGGGCCCATGACAAGCACGGGGCCCACAAGGACAAGATCATCTCCTTCCGTCAGTCCTTCCATGGTCGCACCCTGTTCACCGTCAGCGTGGGTGGCCAGCCCAAGTACTCTCAGGGCTTCGGGCCGGTGCCCGGAGGCGTGCTCCACGCCGAGTTCAACAATCTGGACAGCGTGCGCGAACTGGTCGGCGACGACACCTGCGCCATCATGGTCGAGCCGATGCAGGGCGAGGGCGGCATCGTGCCGGCCACGCCCGAGTTCCTCCAGGGCCTGCGTGACCTGTGTGACGAGCACGACGCCCTGCTGGTGTTCGACGAGGTGCAGACCGGCGTGGGCCGCTCCGGCTCGCTGTACGCCTACATGGACTACGGCATCACCCCGGACATCCTGACCAGCGCCAAGAGCCTGGGCGGTGGTTTCCCGGTGGGCGCCATGTTGACCACCGATCGCGTCGCCCCGGTGCTGGTGCTGGGCACCCACGGCTCTACCTACGGCGGCAACGCCCTGGCCTCGGCGGTGGCATTGGCGGCGATCCGTCATATCGACACGCCGGAAGTGCTCGGTGGCGTCGCCAAGCGTCACGACCTGTTCCGCGAGCACCTGGAAGCGATCAACCGCAAGCACGGCGTGTTCAAGGAAATTCGTGGCATGGGACTGCTGATCGGTGCCGAGATGGCTCCCGAGTATGAAGGTCGCGCCAAGGACATCCTGCCGCTGGCCATCGAGGAAGGTCTGATGGCGCTGATCGCCGGCCCCAACGTGCTGCGCATGGCGCCGTCGCTGGTGATTCCCGAGGCCGACATCGTCGAGGGACTCGAGCGTCTCGAACGCGCCATCGCACGGATGGTCAGCGCGTCGTGAAAGGTGCCGATCAACATGAGCTGACGGGAGGGCATCCGATGCTGGCCGTTCGCCCTGTGCGGCTAGGTGACCTGCCGGCGCTGGAGCGCCTGGCGGGTTCCGCCCAGCCACGTTTGACCAACCTGCCGGCCCACCGTGATCGCCTGGAAGAGCGCATCGCGCGCTCCCAGCGGGCGTTTGCCAGTGAGGCCGAGGTACCCGGCGACGAACACTACACCTTCGTGCTCGAGGATCGCGAGCGCGGCGAGGTGGTCGGTACGGCGACCATCCGCGCCCTGGCCGGGGCCACCGAGGCGTATTACACCTATCGCCAGGAAACCCTGATCCACGCCTCGCAGCAGCTCAATGTTCGCCGTGAGGTGCCGACACTGGCGCTGTCCCATGAGGTCTCGGACGCCAGCCTGCTGTGCGCGCTGTCGCTGGATCCGCGGTACAAGGGCACCAGCGCCGAGAGCCTGCTGCGCCGTGCCCGGCTGATGTTCATCGCCCAGTACCCCGAGCGCTTCGCCGAGGTGCTGGCGATGGCCTTCCCGGGGTATCTGGACGACGACGGCGAGTCGCCGTTCTGGAACAGTGTCGGTCGCCACTTCTTCGTGCGCGACTACCACGAGATCAACTACACCGCAGGCGTGCGCTCGAAGAGCTTCATTGCCGAGGTGATGCCGCAGTTCCCGCTATACCTGGCGCTGCTGACGCCCCAGGCGCGCGCGGCCATCGGACGCGAGCACCCGGCCCACGAGGCGGCGCTGGAAGAGATGCTGGCCGAGGGCTTCCTGCGCTCGCGCCACGTCGACCTGTTCGACGCAGGCCCGGTGATCAAGGGCGATCGCATGCGCCTCGAGTCCTTCCGTCGCGCCGCCTGGCACCCGGTACGCATCCGCCCAGAGCACGCTCTACCCGATGCCGAGCCTGCGATGGTCGCCAACCAGCGCCTGGACGGCTTCTGCTGCACGGTGGCGCGCTACGCGCTGTCGCCCACCGGCCAGCTGATGCTGTCGCCGGCCCACGCCGAACTGCTGGGCGTGGAAGAAGGACGTGCGGTGCTAGCGGCGCCGCTGGGGCTGAGCGATGACGGGCTCGACCCGGGCTACGACGAGGGAGAGCTGTAATGCGCATGCGACCGATCATGGAAGGGGACCTGGACGAACTCCAGGCGCTGGCTCGGGAGACCGGGGTCGGCTTCACCTCCCTTCCCGATAACCGCGAGTTTCTGGCGGACAAGATCGCCTCCGCCACGAGCGCGTTCAACGAGCAGACCCCGGTGGACCAGCGTCTCTACTTCTGCGTGCTGGAGGACGAGGAGAGCGGGCATCTGGCCGGCTGCTGCGCCATCGAAGGGCAGGTCGGGCGTGAAGTGCCGTTCTATCACTACCGCGTGGGCACCCTGGCGCACTCGTCCAAGCAGCTCGACCTGCATCGCACCGTCGATACGCTGTTTCTGAGCTCGGATCACACCGGCGACGCCGAGGTCGCCTCGCTGTTCCTGCGCCCGGAGTTCCGGGGTACCGATCGCCGTCATCAGCGCAACGGCGCGCTGTTGTCGATGATGCGTTGGCTGTTCATGGCCGAGTTTCGCGATCGTTTTCCCGAGAAGGTGCTGGCCGAGATGCGCGGACGCTTCGACGAGAACGGACGCAGCGCCTTCTGGGACTGCCTGGGAGCCAACTTCTTCCCCATGGACTTCAACGAGGCGGATCGGCTGACCGGCCTTGGCCAGAAGAGCTTTATCGGCGAGCTGATGCCCAAGTTCCCGATCTATACGCCGTTTCTTTCGGAGCAGGCGCGTGCCTGCATCGGTCAGGTCCACGAGCACACCCGCCCGGCGCTGGCCATGCTCAAGAAGCAGGGGCTGCGCTGGGAGGGCTATATCGACATCTTCGACGGCGGTCCCACGGTCGAGGCCTACATCGACGACGTCAAGGGCGTGCGCTTGTCGCGACACGTGCGTGTCGAGGTCGACCCCAACGCCGACAGCGCCGAGCGGCCCCAGTGGCTGGCGGCGACCACCCGCATGGCCGACTTCCGTGCCGCCTGGGTCGGGCGTGGTCCCGACGCCGACGGCGTGCTGGTGCTCAATGACAACGAGGCGCGCAGGCTGGAGGTCGCCTCCGGCGACACCCTGCGCGTGCTGAATTCCGACGAGGAGGCGTGATGCAGCCCACACAACAATTGCTTATCGATGGACAGTGGATGTCCGGCGACGCCGAGGCCTTCACCAAGCTCGACCCGATCACCGGCGCCGAGCTGTGGCAGGGCAAGGCCGCCAGCGCCGAGCAGGTCGCCCAGGCCGTTGCCAGCGCACGCAAGGCTTTTCCCGACTGGGCATTGACCTCGCTTGAGCAGCGTGAAGCCCTGGTCGAGCGCTTCCGTGGCGTGCTTGAAAGCCACCGCGAGGACCTGGCGGCCAGCATCGCCCACGAGACCGGCAAGCCGCTGTGGGAAGCACGCACCGAGGTCGGCGCCATGATCGGCAAGGTGGCGCTGTCCATCCGTGCCCGCGAGGAACGCACCGGAGAGCGCGAGCGTGACCTGGGCGACGCCCGAGCGGTACTGCGCCATCGCCCCCATGGCGTGATGGCGGTATTCGGCCCCTACAACTTCCCCGGCCATCTGCCCAACGGGCATATCGTGCCGGCGCTGCTGGCCGGCAATACCGTGGTGTTCAAGCCCAGCGAGCAGACCCCGCTGACCGCCGACCTGACCCTGCAGTGCTGGCTCGAGGCCGGCTTGCCGGCGGGCGTCATCAACCTGGTCCAGGGCGCGGCACAGGTCGGCCAGGCGCTGTCCGCCGATGCCGGTATCGATGGCCTCCTGTTCACCGGCAGCGCCAAGGTCGGTGGCCTTCTGCACAAGCAGTTCGCCGGCCAGATGGGCAAGGTGCTGGCGCTGGAGCTCGGCGGCAACAACCCGCTGGTGGTCAAGGACGTGCCGGATGAGGACGCCGCGGTGCTGACCATCCTGCAGTCGGCCTTTCTGTCCGGGGGCCAGCGTTGCACCTGCGCCCGCCGCCTGATCGTGCCCGAGGGCGAGGCCGGTGATCGCCTGATCGACGCCCTGAGCGGTGCCATCGAGCGCCTGCGCGTGGCCGAGCCCTTTGCCGAGGAGGCGCCGTTCTACGGTGGTCTGGTCAGCGTCGAGGCGGCCGAGGGGCTGCTCGCCGCCCAGGCAGACCTGGAGGCTCGCGGTGGCAAGGTGCTGTCGCGCATGCGCCAGGTCGAGCCGGGCACTAGCCTGCTGACACCGGGACTCGTCGATGTGACCGGGGTCGAGGTGCCGGACGAGGAACACTTCGGGCCGCTGCTCAAGGTCTACCGCTACCAGAGCTGGGACGACGCCATCGCACTCGCCAATGACACCCGCTATGGCCTGTCCGCCGGGCTGATCGGTGGTGAGCGGGCCGATTGGGACGACTTCCTGCTGCGCATCCGCGCCGGTATCGTCAACTGGAACCGCCAGACTACCGGCGCCTCCGGCGACGCGCCCTTCGGCGGCGTCGGCGACAGCGGCAACCATCGCCCCAGTGCGTATTACGCTGCCGACTACTGCGCCTACCCGGTCGCCTCCGTCGAGAGCGAAGCCCTCAACCTGCCCGAGAAACTGCCGCCGGGGGTGAGTCTGTGAGCGATATGAGCCAGCGGGACGTGGTCGAGGTCAACTTCGACGGCCTGGTGGGGCCGACCCACAACTACTCGGGGCTGGCCCACGGCAACGTGGCGTCGATGTCCCACGGCGGCCTGGTGTCCAATCCTCGCGAGGCGGCGCTGCAGGGCCTGGCCAAGATGAAGGCGCTGAAGGACGCAGGCTACGTGCAGGGCGTGCTGCCGCCGCAGCAGCGCCCTGACCTGGGGGCGCTGCGCTCGCTGGGCTTTGCCGGCGACAACGGTCAGGTGCTGGCCCAGGCCGCCAGCCAGGCGCCGCAACTGCTGCGCGCGGTGTGCTCCGCCTCCAGCATGTGGACGGCCAACGCCGGCACCGTGACACCGAGCCTGGATGCCGCTGATGGTCGAGTGCACTTCACCCCGGCCAACCTGCAGTCGAGCTTCCACCGCTTTCTGGAGCCGGAGACCACCGGTCGGGTGCTGGCGGCGATCTTCGCCGATCCCGCCCACTTCGCCCATCACCCGGTGCTGCCGGCGACCCCGGCGTTCTCCGATGAAGGCGCGGCCAACCACACCCGGCTGTGCGGCGAGCACGGTGAGCCGGGGGTGCACCTGTTCGTCTACGGGCGTCAGGCCTTCGGCGGTGACGGCGTCGAGCCGCGTCGCTTTCCGGCGCGCCAGACCCTGGAGGCCAGCCAGGCCATCGCCCGCCAGCATGGGCTCGCTGAGCATCAAGTGGTCTACGCCCAGCAGCACCCGGATGCCATCGACGCCGGGGTCTTCCACAACGATGTCATCGCCGTGGGCAATGGCCCGGTGCTGCTCTACCACGAGCTGGCCTTCCGTGACGAAGAGGCCACCCTCGATGCGCTGCGCGAGAAGATGTCGACGCCGCTGATTCCGGTGCGGGTACCGCTTGAGGCGGTCAGCCTCGAGGACGCGGTGGCCTCCTACCTGTTCAACTCCCAGCTTCTGTCCAATGACGACGGCAGCATGACCCTGGTTGTGCCGGGGGAGTGTCAGGAGCGTGAGGCGGTGTGGCGGTGCATCCAGGATCACCTGCTGGCCGGCAACAACCCGATCGGCGAAGTGGTGGTCAAGGACGTCAAGCAGAGCATGCGCAATGGCGGTGGTCCGGCCTGCCTGAGGCTCAGGGTGGTGCTGAGCCAGGCCGAGCGCGAGGCGCTGTCCGGCCGGGTGCTGCTCGACGACGCCCTCTACGCCGACCTGGTCGCCTGGGTCGAGCGTCACTACCGCGAGCGTCTGGCACCGGAAGACCTGGCCGATCCCAGGCTCGCCGAGGAGACATTGGCGGCGCTGGACGAGCTGACGTCCCTCCTCGCGCTGGGCCCTGTGTACCCCTTCCAGGGGGCTGGCAACTGAGCACCGATGGGCTGAAATAGCCATGCGTATCCTGGTTGCTGTTTGTCGATTCGACCCCACCTCTTGGTGGGGTTTTTTATTGAGCGAGATCGCCAGGTGGGCCTTGGTGCAGCGCTTCTGCCCAGGGCATATAACGCAGCGAAAAGACCGCGTCCGGATGGCAGTCGTTGCCGCGCTGACGGGGGCGTGCGGGCATTGCCTGGAAGTCGGATTCGGTCGCGCTGGTGCGGGCGAAGGCTTCGCGGACGACGCCGATGCGACAGCTCAGGGCGTCGCGGTAGGCCTGGCGCATGGGCGGATCCAGGTTGCGGGCGCCTTCGTCGTCCTGCCACCACACCTGCCAGCCGCTTTCGGCGATGTCCTCGGCCCAGGCCGCGTAGACCCCTGGCGTCACGAAGCCTCCGCTGAACATGCTCAGGTGCAGCGGGCCCGTTAGTTGTTGGCTGGCGCAGGCCAACTGGCGCGTCAGTTCCTGGCGTACGCCGGGTTCACGAAACAGCCAGTCATCGAGTTCTTCCGGCAGGTACCAGCCCACCGGTGTCAGTGGCCATTGGCGCTGGATCTGCTGCTGTCGCGCGTGGGCCTTGGCCAACTGCTGGTACCAGTAGTGACGGAAGCGGGCGTTGTCGGGGAGGGTTTCGTAGTACTCGGGGTCCTGATAGAGACCGATAATCAGCTCGAGTCCCTGGCGTTCGGCGTCGACCAGGGCGTTGGCCAGCCAGCCATCGGCGCCACCGAAGGTCTCTTCGCCGTACTGGGTCCACTGCACGATCAAGGTGTGGACGCCGTTCTCACGGGTACGCCGCCACAGCGTCTGCCACTGCTGTCGGCTGAGCGAGGCGTCGCGATTCTGAGGCTGGTAGAACAGGGTTTCGCTACGGTAGGCCTCGGCGGCTCTTGTCAGGAGGCTGTCGTCGGCGGCAGCGACCGTCCCCACGGGCATGGCAAGGACCACCGTCAGGGTCAGTGGCGCGATAATGCCAGCGAATGGGACTGGCACCGCGGTGCCTTTGAGGTGTCCGGCCACAAGAATGCTTGAGTTCATCACAGGCTCAGCTCCAGATGGATCATCCAGCCGTCGCGTTCCTGGTAGAGGTTGCCCCCCAGGGATTGCTGGTACTCGGTGGAGACGCTCAGCTTGCGGCGAAAGGCGTTGTAGTGATCCTCGTCGTACCACAACTCCCAGCGCAGTCCTGCGGCGAGGCGTACATCCTCGTCCCAGCCGGTGGTGTCGTGGCTGGTGGCCTGGAAACTGGCGTAGGGCATCAGCGTCTGGGCCGAAGGGGTCGGCAGCTTGAAGGTGCGGCCCTGGCGGTAGCGGCCGAACAGCTGTACATCGCCACGTTGGGTCCACCAGGCGGCGTCGAGATAGAGCGAGCGCTCATTCCACTGCTCCTGGCTTACGCGCCATTCGCTGCTGTGATCGCCCTGATCCAGAAAGGAGCCGGTGGCCCTCAGCAGCAGATTGTAGTCGGTGTGCTCGCCATCGTTTTTCTGGGACTCGGCGAACATCTCGGCGTACAGGTTCAGGTTGTGACGGGCCAACGGCTTGGCCCGCAGTCCCAGGCCCAGGGAGCGTCCTCGCCCGTAGTCGTCACGATCATCGCCGCCGATGATGGCCCTCATGTAGCCGGCCAGCTCCCGCCCCTGGTGGATCGGGTCGTGGCCAAGCGCGTGGTCCCATTGAACCACCTGGGTGTTGATATCGTGGCCGCTATCTTCGTCGTTATCGTGGTTCGATGAGTCACTGCGTATCCCCGGCGTCGGGCTGGTTGGCGACCAGCTGCTGGTCAGCGTGATCCGGTCGCGCCGCGTCAGTGTCTCGTGGGTCCTTCGCAGCCGGTAGCGGCGCTCGGCCATGGCCTCGAGGCTGTCCTCGCCTACCGCCAGGTCGAAGGGCTGCAGGTCGATGGCGTCCTCGATGCGCGTCATGGAGCGGGCGTTGTCGCCAATGGTGCTGTAGAGGTTCCCCAGGGTGGCGGCGCTGACGTAGTCCTCTGGATAGGCCTGGCGGGCGCGCTCCAGCAGCGCAATGGCCTCTGACCGAGCACCTGCTTCCTCCGTTGCAGCGAGCGTCAGTCCCAGCTCCCGGGCAAGTCTTGGCGAGTCCGGCGAGGTCGCCTGGGCCTGGGTCAGCCAGCGTCGAGAGAGGGTTGGGTTGCCTGCCTGACGGGCCACTTGGCTCGCGCCTTCCAAGACGGCGGTGTCGGTCTTGGGCTTTCCGCCGGTGGATGCCACTGCGACTCTGGCCAGTGCCATGGCGCCGGCGGCGTCGTGGCGGGCCAGGGCGATGCGCGCGCCGAGCAGCCTCGCCTCAGGGCTGTCGCTATCCTTGGGCCACCAGCGCCAGGCGCCCTCGGTGTCGCCACTTGCCAGGGCACTGCGCGCGCCGGCCAGGCGATCTGTCAGGTCGAGTTCTCCGTCGCAGGGGCCGTCGCGTTCGAACGCTCGCCACTGACGCCAGGCGGCGTCGGGGTCGCCGGCGGCAAACAGCGCGAAGGCCAGTCGCTTGCGAGCCTGGATCTCTGGTTGCGTCATTGCCGCCGTCACCGCGTCATCTTCCGGCTGGCGCTGGGTGAGCTGTGTCAGCGCCCTCTGGAAATAGCCAGCGGCCTGGGCGGGTCTGTCTCGCGAGCAGATCCCGAGGGCGGCCCAGGGGGGCATGCTGGCGTCGGCCACGCTGCGAACGACAGTGCAACGATCGTGGCGGGCAAGCTGTTCGAGCAGGTTGGTGCGCTCGGTATCGGCCAGTCGGGGCTGGCGTACCAGCGCCTCCAGCGTCGCGTCGGTGACGCCGGCATTGTCGTCGGCGTAAAGCTGGGCCAGTCGCGCCAGTGAGGTCGCCGATAGCCGCTCGGGGGCAAGCTTGAAGGCTTGCTCCAGCAGTCGCCGGGCCGCCTGGGGCCGCTGTGATGCCAGATACAGATAGCTTGCCTGCTCAAGCGAGCCGGAATCGCCGGTCAGATGATAGTGCTGCTGCCATAGCTCGGCGGCCTCGGGGCGTCCCAGCCGCTGGGTCAACTCGGCGCGCTCGCGCAGGATCGCCGGCGTCTGTGGCTGACGTGTCAGCAGGCGCAGCGCCTTGTCATCCAGCCCGTCGGCGCGATAGCGATCCAGCAGCACCCGATCGCGTCGCTGGTGCCAGGCCTCCGGCAGTTCCGTGGTTTCCAGCAGTTCGAGGGCATCGAGACGATCGGCGAGTATCAGCCAGCTTTGCGGATCTTCCTTCGCGTCGCACTCGGTGAAGGTGCTCAAGGCCTCGGGGTCGCCATGATCGCTGAGCCAGCTCACCAGCGTCAGGCAATCCGTGTCCTGGCGGCTGGCCATCTGGCGGACCCTGTCGGTGTCGCCCACTGCCAGCGAGGTCTGCAGCAGCTTGCGGGTGTCGCTGGCGTCCAGCTGATCCGACTGCTCCAGGGTGGCCAGCCAGCGCTGGGCGATCCCGGAGTAGCCCAGGGCGATGGCGCGATCGGCGCCTGCGCGCAGCACGAAATGGCGGACGTCGCCCTCGGGAAGCCTGGCGATCAAGGCATTGATGCCGCGTGCATCATCGGTCTGAATCATGGCGATCGACAGGCGTCGCCAGTCGTCGTCGTTCAGCGTATCTTCCATGGCGTGGGGCACCAGCGCATCGATCACGCCGTTCCAGTCCTGGATCTGCTCGGCCAGGGCGGCACGGTAGCGGTCCCGTGCCAGGGCGTCCTGCCGGGCGGGCACCGTAGCAAGCCATTCCAGTGCTGCCCGGGCGCCGCGGGTTGCGCGCAAATAGTTGGCCTGGGCGCTCCACAGGGCCTCCCGGGCGCTGCCCGACGTTTCGCTGAGCCATAGCGTCAACTCGCCCTCGCTGGCGTGGCCGTCGGCGATCCAGGCCTGGCGCAGGGCATTGATCTGGACCGCCGCCACGTTGGCGTCCAGCGCCCCCAGCGCCGCCATGGCGCCATCCAGATTGCCCTGCTTCGCCAGTGCCTGGGCCAGCAGGCGATAGGCCTCGACGTTCTCGGGCACCTGACTGATCAGGTGCTCCATCAGCTGCTGGACTTGCGCCCAGTCGCGTTGTTCTGCTGCCCGGTAGGCCTTGTCGAGATAAGGGTAGCTGTGAAACTCCTCGAACTGGCTCAGCCCCCAGGCCGGTGGCTGAGCCAGCAGCTGAGCCAGCGACACGGCGATCAGCAGCGATATCGCCCTGGCCTTCATACCGCCACATCCTCGAGACTGCGGGCCGCCTGTCGGCGGTGGTCCGCCTGGAGCGCGAGTGCTCGCTCAAGGTCGTTCGATTCGATCATCCCGCGCGCGACAAGGAAGTCGCCCAGACAACCCTGTTCAGGATCGAAGTCGATCATCGCCTGGCCGAACAGGGCGGGTGTGATAAGCCCTTGCTCCAGCAACAGTTCTCCGAGCAGGTACTGGTGAGCGCAGTAACCATCGAGGCGTGCGGCGTCGGCGTCTGCATCCAGCTCAAGCAGCCGGTCCCGGTCGACGTCGCCAAGCTCTCCCAGGTACCAGTGGCGCAGGCCAAGGGTGACGCGTCCGAGCGGGACCAGACGCTGCTCGACAGGACGCTTGATGCGCCGGCCAATGGCGCCGATGGCGACCGGACTCAAGGCGGTCTCGGTGGCGATGATCAGGCTGTCGCCGCTCTCGCCGATGGGCAGCGTGGCGTAGCGCAGGGCGACATGCCGGGGCAGGGCGTCGATCAGCGCGGGCGACAGCACCAGCGGATGGATCTCGACGCTGGCGATGCCCCGCCGTCTGGCTTCAAGCCTGGCCAGCGTCGCACCGGACACCAGGTCTCGTGCAATCAGCTCCCTGGGTAGCCGACGTGCTCCGACTTCAACACCTATGCGCTCGATATCGCTCGCGGTGACAACGCCATCCTCGATCAACAGGGCTTCGAGAGAGACTTGCACGGCGTCGTCGAGCTGGGGGAAGTCGTGGGTGGTCTTGTCCCAGGCGAAGGTGCGGTGACGCGCCCGGGTGAAGAACAGCTTCCAGGCCCGCACGTTGGCCAGAAAGTTGACCAGATTGCTCCACAGCATGCGTGGAAAGGACAGCAGGCCCTGACGCCAGCCGTAGTAGATCTTGACGAAGTAGAAGCGCTGGAAGGCCCTGTTGACCAGCAGCAGACCATTGATGGTGAGCAGGGTCTCCAGCAGCCAGCCACCGAGGATCGACTGGAAGTGCCAGGCCTGTGGCGACAGCACGGCGTACAGCCAAAGCCCTGCCAAGATCAGCATCAGCAGGGTGGCGACCAGCGCCAGGGGGTAGGCCACCAGGCCACGACGGTCGCGCCACAGAAAGTAGTTGAGACGCCAGTTGGTGCGGCTCCAGCCCAGATGCTGATAACCCTGGAAGACGATACCGGTGATCCAGCGGGACTTCTGCCGAACCACCGCGCCCAGCGCCGTGGGGAAGTGCTCGCGCACACAGATCACCTTGCTGTCACGCATCGACAGGCCGTGGGCGTGTTCGCGCCGAGGCGACAGCTCGTCGCGCTCGACGCTGTAGCGCACGAAGACACAGGAAAGCCCGCTCTCGTGCAGGCGAAAGCCGATATCGTAGTCTTCGGTCAAACTCCAGATGTCGAAGGTGATGCCGTCATTGAGCTCTCTCAAGTGGGCCAGCGCACGACGACTGAAGCAGGTGCCGACCCCGGCGCTGGGCACCTGGCCGCACATGGCCTCGCGAATCAGCACGTCCTTGCCGTGGTACTCGGAGAACTCGTCGATGTAGTGGCCGCCGGAGAGCTGATACCAGCGTGGTCGGAAGGGGTAGACCGGGACCTGGATCAGGTCCTTGTCCGGCAGCAGATAGTTGTAGAGCCTAAGCTCCATCGGCGAAATGACGTCTTCGGCGTCATGCAGGATGCAGCCGGCAAACTCGATCCCGGCGGCCTTCTCGAAGCGCGCGATGGCCTCGATGATGTTGTTCAGGCAGTCGGCCTTGCTGGTCGGGCCGGGGCGTACCGTGACCACCTTGTGCACGTTGCTGAAGCTCTGGCAGACCGCATCTACCTCGGCCTGGGTCTCGGGGTCGTTAGGGTAGGTGCCGACGAAGATCTGATAGTTCTCGTAGTCCATGGTACTGGCCATCAGCTGGGCCATCTGGCCGACCACGCCGACTTCCTGCCAGGCCGGCACCATGACCGCCAGCGGTTTCTCCCGGGCCTGATAGAGACGCTCCTCGTTGGCCCTGGGGTTATCGCGATAGATCGACCAGTAGCGCCAGCTACGCCGGCTCCAGTAGATCAGATCGAGAAACAGATCATCGATGCCCATGGCCAGCATCAGCAGGCACAGCGTTATGGCGACGTACTTCAGGGCGAACAGCACATGGATGGTGGCGTCGACCAGCCACAGTGACAGCTCGGGGGATAACTCAGGCATCGCCGGCCTCGAGTGTCTCGACGGCGCGGACAAGCCAATCGTTGAGGTCTTCGATGATCTGCCTGGCGGCGTCGCCGCTACCGTAGGGATTGGGGATCGCGGCCATGCGCCGGCGCGCCTTTTCATCGTCGAGCAGGCGCGCCGAGGCGGCCACGATGGCGTCGCTGTCACTGCCGGTGAGGATGACGGTACCGGCGCTCAGGGCATCGCATCGCTCGGTGTGCTCGCGCATTACCAGCACCGGCACACCGAGAGCGGGAGCCTCCTCCTGGATGCCGCCGGAGTCGGTAAGGATCAGACAGGCGCGGCCCATCAGCCAGACGAAGTCGCGGTAGTCCTGGGGGGGCACCAGCAGCACGTTTGGGATGCCCGCCAGGGCGTGTTCGACGACGTCCTTGATCGCCGGGTTGAGATGGACCGGGTAGACCAGGTCGACGTCCTGGTAGCGAGCGGCGAGTGCGGCGATGGCGGTGCAGATGGTACGGATGCCATCGCCGTGGTTTTCCCTGCGGTGGCCGGTGATCAGCACCAGCCTGGCGTCGTCGCGCAGCGCGGCAAGCGGTGAGGGGGCTGCCGGGCGATAGCCTTGGCGGCCGAGGCGGTCTTTCATCCAGGCCAGGGCGTCGATGACGGTATTGCCGGTCACCAGGATGGAATCCGGCGCCACCTGCTCACGCAGCAGATTGTGACGCGCCGACGCGGTGGGGGCGTAGTGGCGCTGGGCGATACGCGCCACCATGCTGCGGTACGCCTCCTCCGGCCAGGGCGACGCGATATTGCCGGTGCGCAGCCCGGCTTCCACGTGAGCCACCGGGACCCGCCGGTGGAAGGCCGCGAGGCTCGCGGCAAAGCAGGTAGCGGTATCACCATGGACCATCACCAGGTCGGGGGCCACCCGGGACATGTCTTGGTCGAGTGCCTGGATCATGGCCTGCATTAGACCGTTGAGGGTCTGCGCTGGTCTCATCACCGCCAGATTGCTGTCCGGCGTGAGGTCGAACAGCGACAGTGCCTGGAACAGCATCTCGTCGTGCTGGCCGCTGGCACACAGATGCAGTGACAGTGCCGGGCATGCCTGTATGGCCTGGGCGACCGGGGCCATCTTGATCGCCTCGGGACGGGTTCCAACAACGAGCATGACGACAGGCATGAGACGTCCCATGGGAGCGGAGTAAAGTATTCTTTGATTATCTCAGCATACTTCGGTGCGAACTGGGCGTTATCGCAGTGATCTAGGTCAACAAAAGGATATTTTTTGCCGAAAGCGGCGAGAGGGCGACACCTCGTAAGGGAGAGGCGGAGCGACTCTTGGGAGAGAGGGTAGCGGCGAGCCTGGAGAGAGGGTGGCGGCGAGCGTGGAGAGAGGGTAGCGGCGAGCCTGGAGAGAGGGCGGCGGCGAGCCTGGGGAGAGAGGGTAGCGGCGAGCCTGGAAAGAGAGCGGCGCCGGGAATCGAATCCCGGGACGACCCAGCCAGCAAGTCAGCCGGTTTTGCAATGCACAAGGAAGTCGAGCACCTTGTGCTCGCTCATCTCGCAGGGCTTCAGTTGCCACCCACGAGCGGTCAGGTAGCCATTGAGACTGACCATATCGTTGCCGCCCAACTCCCGCGCGAACACCTTGAGCGAGCGCCCTCGGTTGAAGGTGCGTCGGGTCATGGCGTAGCGGCGTCCCCGGTAGTGCACCTCGCTGTAGCCCTCGGGCACACCTTCGAGCAAGAGCGCCAGGTCGTCGGGCGTCAGCTTGTCGGCTGTCAGATCGTCAGCAGCGGGATCTGAAGCCGGCTGCGGCCTGGCATCGGGCAAGTCTGGATGGGCCTTTGATGCTGCCGGATTTCCAGTGGATGCTTGCGACATGGCATAGACCTCCGGGGCAATTGCTGCGGCGGCGAAGGGGCCGAGCGGTTATGCTGAGTCTACCCAAGTTTTCCCAGGCCAAGGAGGGATGCCCTGTGGCTGGAAGTAGTCTGTTAACCCTGATCGACGACATCGCCACCCTGCTCGACGATGTCTCGGTGATGACCAAGGTGGCGGCCAAGAAGACCGCCGGTGTTCTCGGCGACGATCTGGCGCTCAACGCCCAGCAGGTCACCGGCGTGGCGGCGGATCGCGAGCTGCCGGTGGTGTGGGCGGTGGCCAAGGGGTCGCTGTTCAACAAGTGTTTCCTGATTCCCGGCGCGCTGTTGATCAGCGCCTTCGTGCCCTGGCTGGTGACGGTACTGCTGATGCTTGGCGGGGCCTTTCTGTGCTTCGAGGGCGCCGAAAAGCTGGCCCACAAGTTCCTGCACAAGGAAGACGCCGAGCAGGAGCGCCAGGCGCGACTGGCGGCGCTGGCCGACGGCGAAACCGACATGAAGGCCTTTGAACGCGGCAAGATCAAGGGCGCCATCCGTACCGACTTCATTCTCTCGGCGGAGATCATTGTCATCGCGCTGGGCACCGTCAGCGCCGCCCCCCTGAGCCAGCAGATCGCGGTGCTGGTGGCGATCGGCCTGCTGATCACCGTGGGTGTCTACGGCCTGGTGGCGGGACTGGTCAAGCTCGACGACCTGGGGCTCTACCTGACGCAGAAGGACGGCGGCCTGGCACAGGCCCTGGGCCGAGGACTGCTCAAGGGCGCACCGCTGTTGATGAAGGGATTGTCGATCTTCGGCACCCTGGCGATGTTCCTGGTCGGCGGTGGCATTCTTGCCCACGGCATCCCGGCGGTCGGGCACTGGATCGAGGGGCTGGCCGAGACCGAGGTAGCCCTTCCCGGCCTCGACGCCATCATGCACGGGCTGGTGCCAATGCTGGGCAATGGTCTGTTCGGCCTGGCCGTGGGTGCTGCCCTGGTGGCCGTCTGGACCGGCATCCAGCGGCTTCGGGGCAAGGGACACTGATCGCGGATAGGTAGACAGGGGCGGAGCGTGCTCCTGGCTTCAAGCAAGAAGGGCGACCCGTGGGTCGCCCTTCTTGTGTGGTGGATGGCCCTTTCCTGGCTTTGCCGATGGCCCTTTCCTGTCTTTACTGATGTGGGGCCTAGCCGGTAGCGCGTCGGCGTGCCGCGACCAGGGTACGCAGGGCGTCCACCGTCAGGAATATCACCAGGCTTACCCCCATTACCGGCATCGCCAGTCCCAGCAGCAGCGCCACCAGCGAAATGAGCGCCAGCACCGACAGCGGCAATTCCAGCAGGGCCTGCCACAGCGTCTGGCTGTCGCGGGTCAGGGCACGGCGGCGCCACCACATGGCGTAGCCCCAGCCGACCATGGTCATGATGCCGATGCCCAGCGTGGCCAGCAGCAGTTGGTTGGGCAGGCCGAAGAGGATGCCCATATGGCCGTCGATGCCCCAGCGGGTGAGCTTGGCCGCAGGCGGGTAGTCGTTGAAGCTCACCTGATCCAGCACCTGGAAGCTTTGCGGATGGATCGCCACCTCGTCCACCTGGGACGGCCAGCTACGGTCGATCTCGCGCACCTTCCAGGCCTGATTGTCGCCGGGCACCAGCAACTCGATCTTGCCGGCGTCGAGGCCTGCCTCACGGGCCTGGCGTTCGACCGCGTCGAAGGCCTCAAGCGACCCCGATACGGTCGGGTGAGCGCCGGGCATGGCGTGGTCGGCGTGTGCGTCGTAGGCGACGTCGTGGGCCTGAAGCGACTGGGACACCCGAGGCGTCCCCCAGCCTGCGGCCTTGAGCATGGTGAAGAAGTTGTCGCCGGCGTACTTCGACCAGGTCATGCCGGTGGCCGACAGGACCAGCAGGCCGACCAGCAGGAACAGCCCCAGCAGACTGTGGCGTCGGCGGGTGCGCAAGCGACGGGCGGTGCGGGTCTGCTTGCCGGGCTGCACTCGGGGCGAGGGGGTGACCGCCCAGATGGCCAGTCCGCCGAGGGCGGCGAGCCACATCCAGGAAGCGGCCAACTCGCTGTAGAGACGGCCGGGATCGCCCTGCATCAGGCTGCGGTGGATCTGGTCGATGATCCGGCGTAGCGGCAGTACCCCACTGGTACCGTAGACAGTCATGTCGCCACGGATTTCGAGGCTTTGCGGGTCGACAAAGATCGCCCGGTGTTCGCCGGCATCAAGGCTTGGGTCTGCGAACATCACCCGGGTGGTGGCGCCGGGTTCGGGGGCCGGGCGCACGGCGCTGGGCAGGGCGGAATCATCGAGATAGTCCTGGGCCGCTGCAATCTGGCGTGACAATGGCCGGGCCAAGGTCGCGGAAGCGCTGTCCGAACCGGTGGTCAGCGCGTCCCGGTACAGTGCCTGCTCCAGTGCCGGGGTCAGCGCATAGAGCGTGCCGGTGAGGGCGGCGAAGAAGATGAAGGGGCCGACCAGCAGGCCGATATAGAAGTGCAGTCGTATCACCAGCGTCTTCAGCGCCGGCGCAACGGGTTTCGCGTGCGTCGTCATGGTCATTCTCTTGAAGGCGGAGTTGCCGACGGCGATGCCGTTCGGTGGCTCTGGAGGCGGTGGCCTCGATGGATCACGACAATGACGCGGGAGGGGCGCGGGGAGTCGGACGCTGGAAGCGCCCGCTGACAACGGGGGGAATGCCTGCAGCACAACGTGCCGGCGGGGCCCGCGGCGCCAGGCTAACCAATACCAGCAACAGCAGGGCCAGCCACGGCACCTGGGCAAACAGTACGCAGTAGCCACAGGCGGCCAGGTGATGATGCCCGGCGTCACCGACCGCCCCCTCGGCGGCAGGCTCGGACGTGCTGCGCCCCTCTACTTCCGCGGCGCTCGGCGTGGGATCATGCTGGGCATGGCCTTGTCCGGTGCCTCGAGCCAGGCCTTGGTGGTGACCATGCCCTTGGTGGTGTTGTCGACCGGCCTCGTCCTCCATCGCCAGGCGCTGGATCTGGCTGATCAGTGGGCCTACGAACAGCATCAGCATGGCCAGCACCGCCAGCAGGCAGACCCGGCGCTGACGGCGGGGTCGGGAGCTCAAGAGACGAGCGGCTGAGGGCATGAAAGAGGCAACCTTAGCGATCGGGAATATGCAGACGGGCCACTATAGTGCAGCGCCTGGCGTTTGCCCACGGTGGAGGCATGCTCTTCCGAGGGACCTGTGCCGGCGGCAATGGGGGCACACGGGTCGATACCACCAGCCAGGGATCTATCGATGAGTGACGGCTACAAAGAGGGCAAAGGGACCGGTGACAGGATCGGCGGCGGGATCGATGAAGCAAGCGGTGAAGGCCTGCAACCGCATCCTGGGCCGGACCGAGAGGCGCCATCGCTTGGCAGCCAACGGCTGGATCGGCCGCTCCATGGGCCGTTGAACCAGTCTCGATGTCAGCCGTTGTCGCTGGGCTATCAGGCGCTGCTGGAGGAGGGACATCTGGTTGCCGATGCCGCCCAGGCCCGGGCGGTCGAGGCGCTGGACGCCTTGCAGCAGGAGCTCGCTGGCGGCGTGACGAGCCGGGGCCTGTACCTCTGGGGGCCGGTGGGTCGTGGCAAGACCTGGCTGATGGATCTGTTCGTCGAATGCAGTCCCGTGACGGTGCGTCGTTGGCACTTTCATCACTTCATGCGCTGGGTGCACCAGCGTCAGTTTTACTGGCGGGGACAGCCCGACCCGCTGGCAAGGCTCGCCGAGGAGCTTTCCGCCGAGGTCGGGGTGCTGTGTCTGGATGAAGTCTTCGTCGAGGACATCGCCGACGCCATGCTGCTGGGCGGGCTGATGCAGCAGCTGTTCGCCAGACGCCTGACGCTGGTGGCCACCTCGAACCAGCCGCCGGCCGAGCTCTATCGCGATGGCTTCAATCGCGAGCGTTTCCTGCCGGCCATCGCCGCGATGCAGGCCCATCTTCAGGTGCTCGAACTGGATGGCGGTCAGGATTATCGCCGCCATCCCGGCGACGTTCACCAGCGCTATTTTGTGCGTAGGGCCGGCGACCCCGGCATCCTGTCCGAGCAGTTTGTTCGGCTGAGCGGCAGGGCGGCGACGCCCCGAACATTGGCGCTTGGCGGCCGCAAGCTGGAGGCCAGAGGCCTCGAAGGCCAGGTACTGTGGTGCGACTTCGCTGCCCTTTGCGAGGCGCCGCTGGCGGCGCTCGACTTTATCGCGCTATGTGATCGCTTCGATACGCTGTTGCTGGGGGAGGTGCCGTGCCTGGCTTCCAGGCCTGATGAGGATGACAGCGACGGCAGAGCCGCGCCGGATCGGCAACCGGGCGCCCCGCGTCCCATCGCTCGTGGCACAGAAGACGCCAGTGAGCGGGTGGCCGCCGGTGATCGCGTACTGCCGCCGCTGGGGGCCAGGGACGACAGCGTGCGTCGCTTTATTGCCCTGGTCGACGAATGCTACGACCGTCGGGTACCGCTGGTGATCGAGGCGTCGGTGGCGATGGAGGAGCTTTATCCCGATGGCTATCTGGCGTTTGCCTTCCGGCGCACCCTGAGCCGGCTTGGCGAAATGCAGCTGGCGCGCTTCGGGCAGCGCCGGTTGCCTTGATCCTTGCGGCGTCAGCCTGGGCGAGGCCGCGATCGGCAGGCGCCGTCGAAAAGTGTCGGCAGGGACAATAACGCTCACAAGTGAACGGCAATAGACGGAAGTGGACAGCAATGGACGAAAATCGACAGATGAACGGGATCACCATCGAGCGCTTGAGCGCCGCTTCGCAACAGCTTGACCAGGTCGCCGACTGGACCTTTGACGCCTGGGGGCACCTGCATCCGGAGGCCGACATCGACGGCTGGCGCCAGGCGGTGGCTCAGATGTGCGGTCCGGCCGGGGTGCCCTCGGTGTTCGTGGCGATGAAGGAGGGACAGGCCCTGGGCACGGCGAGCCTGTCGCCGGATGACATGAGTATTCGCCGGGAACTGTCACCGTGGCTCGCCTCGGTCTACGTGCCGCCCGAACAACGCGGTCAGGGACTCGCCTCCGCGCTGGTAAGGCGGGTCGAGCAGGAGGCTCGCGACCACGGCATCGAATGGCTTCACCTCTACACGCCGGATCAGCAGTCACTGTATCGCCGGCTGGGGTGGGAGGAGCTCGAAGAGCTCGACTATCTGGGTGAGCGGGTCACCATCATGCGGCGGCGGCTGATTGATGGGTGAAGTGAAAAGGTTGGTCGGAGGATGGACTGTGCTCAAACAGTCTTTTTCGGAAGTTATCTGATTGAATTTTATATAAAAACGAAGGTGTGCGGTAGGGTGGGCTAGCCGCTGGGTTTGCCGCAGGCTAGCCTTCGTCAGGAGTATGCCATCTACCTTTATGAGATCGACTGACCCGGAGATCATGCCATGGACAAGCACACCATCGAAGGCAAGTGGAAGGAACTGAGCGGTGCCGCCAAGGAAAAGTGGGGAGAACTCACCGACGACGAGATTCAGCAGGCCGAAGGCAATAAGGAAAAGCTGATCGGCATCATCCAGCAGAAGTTTGGCCTGGCCAGAGAAGAGGTGGAGAAGGAGTTCGACAAGCTCAAGGGTCGGCTCGATCAGTAACGGCGAGTGCCTCGGGCTCTGTCGCCCGTGCGGGTAGGCAGCGTCTTGTACCAGCGGGGAGTCATCGTGACTCCCCGTTGTTCGTTGTGGGCCAGGTCTGGTGTCCTCAGGTGCTCTCACCTTCCAGCAGGGCGAAGCCGACGTCGATCTGGCGTTCGGGGTCACGGCCCTCCAGACGTTCGATGATCTGCGAGGCGGCGAGCCGGCCGATGGCCTCGCGGGGGGAGGAGATGGTGGTCAGACGCGGCATCAGCGAGCGGCCGAAGGGCAGCCCGGTAAACCCGGCGATGGCGATGTCGTCGGGCACTCGCAGGCCCTGGCGCTGTGCGCCCAGCAGGGCGCCGCTGGCCATCACATCGTCGACGAAGTGGATCGCCTCGACGCCCGGGTGGTGGCGACGGACCTCGTCCAGCGCCGTGGCGCCGAGGTCGAAGTGGCTGTCCTGGTGCCACTCCATCAGCGGGGCCGCAAGTCCGGCCTTCTCGAGCCTGGTGCGGTGGCCGGCGTAGCGCTGGGCGGCGCGATAGTTGGACTCGAGCCGGGTGCCGGCGAAGACGATATGACGGTAGCCCCGGGCGATCAGATGATCGGCCATGGCGGCGCCTGCCTTTTCGTGGTCCATGCCGACGTTCATGTCCAGCGCCGGGCCCAGTTCCATGATTTCCACCAGCGGTCGAGGAAAACGTTCCAGCAGCGCGCTTAGCCCCGGCTGGTGGCGCAGGCCGGTGGTCACCAGGGCGGTGGGGGACCAGCCGAGAAAGGTGCGGATCAGCTCTTCTTCGCGCTGCATGCTGTAGTCGGTGTTGCCCAGCAGCATCTGGTAGCCGTGCTGGTCGAACTGTGCCTGCAGCCCCTGGATGACCTCGACGAACACCACATTGGACAGCGACGGCACGATCACCGGGATGAAGCGCGAACTGGCCGAGGCCAGGCTACCAGCCACCATGTTAGGCACGTAGCCAACCTTGGCGATCGCCGCTTCCACCTTGTTGCGGGTGGTCTCGCGTACGCTGTCCGGGCGGTGAATCGCCCGGGACACGGTGATCGAGGAAACTCCAGCCTCACGGGCGACGTCGTCAAGCGTCGGGTTGTCCAGGCCCTTGCGGCGGCGGCGATCACCGCCCTGGGTCTCGTTCATCGGACTCTCCTTGATCGATGGCATCAGAGGGACGCCTGCCTTCCATGGTATGCCGAATGGGGCGCGCTGGCTCGCTCGTTCCGAGGCTGTCCCTGCGTCGCAGGTCAGTGGGGACATGGCCCAGCGCCTCGGCCTCGAGCGGCTGATGCCGAGCGCTTCATGCAGGGCAGCTTGGATCAAGCGCTGCACGCCTCGGGGCACCCATGGTCCCGACACCGGGATCACGGCGGTAGTTAGACATTGGTCGATGCCTATCGCTTTCGTGCTTGTGCAACAAGGGACTCTGGACTAAAAATGTTAGCGCTAACATTTTACAGGGCAGCAGCGCTGATCTTCACCCATCATCGCCGACCGGATTCCCTATCGTCCTGTTATCGGTATTGGTCGCTGGCCTTCGGTGTGCCGGGGACAGATACCGCCTCCCTGCTCCTTCCGTAGATGAAGTCGAAGCAGGCCATACTCTTGTTTGTCGGCCCTGACGGCCTCGTTACCGGAGAGCAGCATGAGCGAATCATCCACGACATCCGCCGGATCCCCTGTCTGTGGCGTGGTGGGACTTGGCGCCATGGGCATGGGCATCGCCCGAAGCCTTCTGCGTGGCGGCCTTGAGGTGATCGGTTGCGACGTTTCCAGCGCCTCCCGTCAGGCCTTCGAGGAAGCCGGTGGCGAGGCGGTGGCGTCGGCCCGCGAGCTGGCGCCGCGCTGTGACGTGGTGCTGCTGGTGGTCGTCAACGCCGATCAGGTCGAGGCGGTGCTGTTTGGAGAAGATGGCCTGGCAGCGACGCTTGCGTCGGGCAGCCTGGTGATCCAGTGCGCCACCGTGGCGCCGAGTTTCGCCGAATCCCTGGGACGCCGACTGGCAGAGGCTGGGCTGATGATGCTCGACGCCCCGATCAGCGGCGGGGCGGCCAAGGCGGCCAGCGGAGAGCTGTCGGTGATGGCCTCCGGGAGTGCCGAGGCCTTCGCCCTGGCCGAGGCACCGCTTGGTGCCATGGCGGCCACGGTCCACCGGCTGGGCGACGTACCGGGGCCTGGCTCCAGCGTCAAGCTGGTCAATCAGCACCTGGCCGGGGTGCATATCGCCGCCGCCGCCGAGGCCATGGCGCTGGGTCTGAAGATGGGCATCGACGGTCGCGCGCTGTACCGGGTGATTACCCAGTCGGCGGGCAATTCGTGGATGTTCGAGAACCGGGTGCCGCACATTCTGGACGGCGACTATCACCCGCTGTCGGCCGTGGACATCTTCGTCAAGGACCTCAACATCGTCCACGACACCGGCCGCGAACTGCGCCTGTCGATGCCAGTGGCGGCCAGCGCCCTGCAGCAGTTTACCGCCGCCAGCGGCATGGGGCTGGGACGCGAAGACGACGCCGCGGTGGTCAAGGTCTACGCCGCCACCGCAGGGATCGCACTGCCCGCGGCCAATGACGACGACGCAGGATAAGGCCGCGACGCAGCCGTGTTCCTCCCCTTTTTTCACCGTATTTGACGAGGACTGACCATGACTCTGGTACTCGGCGCCATCGCCGATGATTTCACCGGCGCCACCGACCTGGCCAACAATCTGGTGCGCTCCGGCATGCGCACCGTGCAGATGCTCGGTGTGCCCACCGGCAAGCCGCTTCCGGAAGGTGTCGACGCCGTGGTCGTCGCGCTCAAGTCGCGTACCTGCCCGGTGGAGGAGGCGCTCGCCGACAGCCTGGCGGCGCTGGACTGGCTGACCGAACAGGGCGCACGGCAGGTCTTCTTCAAGTACTGCTCGACGTTTGATTCCACCGCCGATGGCAATATCGGCCCGGTAGCCGATGCCCTGCTCGAGCGTCTGGGCGGCGATCAGACGGTGATGGTGCCGGCCTTTCCGACCACCGGACGCACGGTCTATCAGGGCCACCTGTTCGTCGGCGATCGTCTGCTCAACGACAGCGGCATGCAGGATCACCCGCTCAATCCGATGACCGACGCCGATCTGGTGCGGGTGCTGGGCGCGCAGACGTCGCATGCGGTGGGGCTTCTGTCCCACTCGGTGATCCGCCAGGGCGCCGAGGCCTGTGCCAGCCACCTCGAACGCCTGGGAGGTGACAAGGTCCGCCACGTCATCTGTGACACCCTGGATGACGCCGACCTTGAGGTGCTGGCTGCGGCCTGCGTCGAGCTGCCCCTGGTCACCGGCGGCTCGGGCCTTGGCCAGGCGCTGCCCGCCGAGTATCGGCGCAAGGGCTGGCTTGAGGCGGTCGACGACGCGGCTCGGCTGGCCTCGGCCCAGGGGCAGGCCCTGGTGCTTTCCGGTAGCTGCTCGCGGGCGACCCTGGCCCAGGTCGAGCACTTCCTCGAGCGCCATCCGGGGATCGCCCTGGACCCGCTGGCGCTGGCCGAGGGTGACGCGCCCATCGCCGAAGCGCTGGACTTCGTGCGTCGCCACTATCGGGACTCGCCGGATGAACCGGTGCTGGTCTACGCCTCGGCTGCACCCGAGCGGGTCAAGGCCGCCCAGCAGCGCCTGGGCGTGGCCAAGGCGGGCGAGCTGGTCGAGCGGGCCCTGGCGACCCTGGCCGCCACCCTGGTGGACGAAGGTGTCGGCAGGTTGCTGGTGGCCGGCGGCGAGACCTCCGGTGCAGTGGTCTCGGCGCTGTCGCTGGACCAGTTGCATATCGGCGGGCAGATCGATGCCGGGGTGCCCTGGACCCAGGCCCGCGTCGGCGGGTCGACCCTGTCGCTGGCGCTCAAGTCCGGCAACTTCGGCGGCGTCGATATCTTCAGCCGCGGCTTTCAGGTGCTCAAGGAGATGAGCCAATGAGTGCACGTGACGTCAATCGTCTGCGCGAGCAGATCGCCACCTATGGCAAGTCATTGTTCGACCGCGGCCTGACCATGGGCTCCAGCGGAAATATCAGTGTGCGTCTGGACGATGGCGGCTGGTTGATGACCCCGACCAACGCCTGCCTGGGACGACTCGATCCGGCCAGCATCTCGACGTTGTCGGCGACGGGGGAATGGCTCGATGGCGACAAGCCGACCAAGGAAAGTTTCCTGCATATGGCGATGTACGCCGAGCGGCCCCAGTCCGAGGCTATCGTCCATCTGCACTCGACCCACTCGGTGGCGGTATCCTGCCTGCCGGATGTGGACCACCACGACTGCATCCCGCCGCTGACCGCCTACTACGTGATGCGCGTCGGCCGCCTGCCGCTGGTGCCCTACCACGTGCCGGGGGACCCCAGCCTTGGCGACGCGGTACGTGGGCTCGCCGGCAAGCACAGCGCGGTGCTGCTGGCCAACCACGGCCCGGTGGTGGCGGGCAAGTCGCTGGAGGCAGCGGTCTACGCCACCGAAGAGCTCGAGGAGACCGCCAAGCTGTTCCTGCTGCTGCGCGGCCAGAATCCTCGTGGGTTGACCCCAGAACAGGTAGAGGAACTCGAAGCACGCTTCCCCCGCGACTGATCTTGGGCTATTGGCGTCGGCAAGGCCTCGATACTGGGCCCCCGACGCGAGGCCCGCACGACAATGACAATCAGGAGAGCGAGATGCCCCGCCTGGCCGCCAACCTCAGCATGATGTTCACCGAACACGCCTTTCTCGACCGCTTTGGTGCCGCCGCCAAGGCGGGCTTTACCGGCGTCGAGTACCTCTTCCCCTACGACTTCGAGGCGCACGAACTGCGTGAGCGGCTCGACCAACATGGGCTGACGCAGGTGCTGTTCAACCTGCCCCCCGGTGACTGGGAGGCTGGCGAGCGAGGCCTTGCCAGCCTGCCGGGGCGCGAGGGGGAGTTCCGCGAGGGGCTCGAGCGTGCGCTCGACTACGCCGCGGCGCTCGACTGTCCGCGCCTGCATGCCATGGCGGGGCTGCTGCCGCAAGGCGCCAGCGAGGCCACCCGAGAGGCCCATCTGGCCACCTACGTCGACAACCTTTCCCATGCCGCCGAGGCCTGTGGCCGGGCCGGGCGCACCCTGTTGATCGAGCCGATCAACGGCCGCGACATGCCGGGCTTCCTGTTGCAGCGCCAGGAGCTTGCCAGGGAAGTAATCCAGCGCGTCGGCTCGCCCCACCTCCGGCTGCAGTTCGACCTGTACCACTGCCAGATCGTCCAGGGCGACCTGATCCGTACCCTGGAAGCCCAGTTCGACGTGGTGGGACACGTGCAGCTCGCCGGGGTCCCGGAGCGCCATGAACCGGACCAGGGCGAGGTGAACTTTGGCCCGGTGCTCGAGCGTCTCGACGCCCTTGGCTATGACGGCTGGGTCGGCTGTGAATATCGTCCCGCAGGTGACACCGTCGATGGCCTGGGCTGGGCGCGCGCCCATGGCGTTGTTGCCAGCTAACTCGTCACTGGATAAAGCGGGCCATCGTCACCAACGGAGGAGGGCTTCCATGCATATCTTGATTACTGGTGCCTCTGGTGTATCGCTGGGGCAGCGCCCGGCGTGGGCCATCGTCCCCAAAGGAGGAGAACACCCATGCATATCTTGATTACTGGTGCAGCCGGCTTCCTTGGCCAACGTCTGGTTCAGGCGCTGCTGGCCAAGGGCGAGGTCAACGGCCAGCCGCTTTCACGCCTGACCCTGGTCGACCAGAGCACGCCGCCTCACCCGCAGGACTCAGGCCAGGTGGCGGTGACGTCCACCGCTCGGGATCTTACCGAAGAGGGAGCCTGGGACGCCCTGCTGGATGGCGCCCCGGACGTGATCTACCACCTGGCGGCGGTGGTCAGTTCTGCCGCCGAGGCCGATCTGGAGCTGGGGCTTGCGGTCAACTTCGACGCCACCCGGGCGCTGCTCGACGGCTGCCGCCAGCGCGGCCTGGCCACGACCCGGGTGATCATGGCCAGCTCGGTGGCGGTGTACGGCGGCGAGTTGCCCGAGGTGCTCGACGACATGACCGCGCTGCGGCCCCAGAGCTCCTACGGCAGCCAGAAGGCCATGTGCGAGTTGTTGATCAACGACTACAGTCGACGGGGCCTGATCGACGGTCTGGTGCTGCGCCTGCCGACCATCGTCATTCGGCCAGGCCGGCCCAACGCCGCGGCCTCGAGCTTTGCCTCCAGCATCCTGCGTGAGCCCCTGAACGGCGAGGCCGCGGTGTGCCCGGTGCCCACCGAGCTCGAACTGTTCGTGATGTCGCCTGGCAAGGTGGTTCAGGCGCTGGTCCACGGCGCCGAAGTCGCCGCCGATGCCCTGGGTGACTTCCGCGCCTTCATGCTGCCGGGTATCAGCGTGAACGTGGCGGCCATGCTCGACGCGCTGGAGCGTCAGGGTGGCGCTCAGGCGCGGGAGCTGGTGAGTTTCGAGCCGGATGAGCGTATCCGCGCCATCGTCGAGAGCTGGCCTGGGCGCTTTCGTACCGACAAGGCTGAGGCCCTTGGCTTTGTCGGTGACAGCGACTTCGATGCCATCGTCGCGGCCTTTGTCGAGGATCAGGCGACGGGCTAGCGCTAGCGGTGGGGAATCGAGGCTGAAGGCGGTTGCCCAAGGGCTGGCGCGGGTGCTTGGCGCGAGTCCTTGGCGCGGGGCCTTGGCGAGAGTCCTTGGCGTGGGTGCCTAGCGTGGGTGCTTAGCGTGGGTCTTCGGGGGTATCCAGGTCGCGCACCACGCCGGGATCATCGACGTCGATCTCGAGCAGTGCCTGGCGGTGGCGGTGCAGTAACGCTCGGGCGCCGTCCTGGCCGTGAAGCTGCGTCATCTCGGGCCAGAAGTCGCAGCCAACGATCACCGGGTGGCCGGGTTGGCCGTGAAAGCGCGGCCTGACCAGTCGGTCGGCCCTGGCGCTGGCGGCAAGCCGGCGGCAAGTCGGTGCCGAGATCCAGGCCATGTCGCCGAGCCATACCGCCGCTGCGGTGAGCTCAGTACGTTGCTGCTGGCGTTGCTGAAGCAGCCAGCGAAAGGCCGCCGACAGGCTGTCGCCGAGGGCGTCGCTGGGACGTTCAAGCGACAGCAGCTCGAGGTTGGCAGACGGTGCAAGGTCCCAGTCGGCGAGGCTCTCGCCCGGCCCCAGCACCACCAGCCGCCGAGGGGTCAGCTCGGCCGCCGCCGCAAGGCTTGCCGCCAGCAGCCGACGACCATCCTTGAGGCGTGCATGGCGCTTGTCCGCGGCGCCGAAGCGCCGTGAACGACCCGCCGCCGCTACTACACAAATCAGTGGGGTGACGTGGGACGGATGGCGGCTTTCCTCACAAGAGGGGGTTGAAGCGGGAGTGCCCGACTGGCCGCTAGAGCGCATGGCGGTCCTTGCCCCGGCGTACCCGAACGATATCGGCCATCACCGCCAGGGCGATCTCCGCCGGGGTCTTGCTGCCCAGGTTCAAGCCGATCGGCATATGGATACGCGCGATCTCGTCATCGCTCAGACCACCGCTGCGGGATAGCCGCTCTGCCCGTGCCCGGGACGTCTGCAGCGATCCCATCACTCCGATATAGAACGCCTCGGAGCGTACCGCCTCGATCATCGCCAGATCATCGATGCGCGGGTCGTGGGTCAGCGCCACCACCGCCGTGGCAGCATGGCAGCCGCCTTCGGCGATAAAGCGGGACGGTAGGGTCGCCACCTTCTCGATGTTGCCGGAGGCGCCCCCGAGTTCATCGATAAAGGACTCCAGCATGCCTTCCCGAGGGTCGCAGACGATCACCTCGAAGCCGAGCCCCACGGCGAACTGGGCGCAGGCGACGGCCACCGGCGAGACCCCGGCAAGCAGCAGTCGGGCGGCTGGGCCGACGCGCAGTTGCGCACTGGCCTCACCATTCCCATCGACCAGAACGACGCGATCACCCAGGCCATCGTCTTGAACGAGTGAACGCGCGCCGCTGTCCAGATCGACGCGGCGAATCAGCGGCTTGCGTCCTTCCAGCGCCGCCTCCAGGGCGGAGAAGTGCGCCAGTGCCGCCTGGCCGGGGGCGAAGCGTTCGACCAGGACGTCGAGCACGCCGCCGCAGGGAAGGCTGGGCGCCGGGTAGTCGACGTCGTCGCCGGCGCCGTAGCGCACCCGCCTGACCGGCGTATCGAAATCACCCTGCCCAAGGCGCTCAAGAAAGTCCTCCTCGACGCAGCCGCCGGACAGCGAGCCAACGTGATCACCGTCACGGGTAGCAGCCAGCCAGGCGCCGGGTTCGCGTGGTGAGGAGCCATAGGTGGACAGCACCGTGGCCAGCCACAGGGTGCGCCCGTCGCGCAGCCAGGCGAGGGCACGTCGCACCACCGTAAGATCCAGATGTTGCATGGTCAGCGTGTCCTGTGTGTGACGAGCGCCACGCGATCAGCGTGGCGCTCGGGTGGCGGGTCAGGCCCCCAGTGCGGCCTTGAGCGCCTCCGGCCGCATCGGCAGGTCGCGCAGGCGCACGCCGGTGGCGTGAGCGATGGCGTTGGCGATGGCCGGCGCTACAACGCAGGTGCCAGGTTCGCCTAAGCCGACCGGGGTGTGGTCGTTGTCGACGAATTCAAGGTCCAGCTCCGGCACCTGATGCATGCGCAGCGGCGTATAGCTGTTCAGGTTGAGGTCCGCAGGCTGGCCTTCGGCGTACTCGGTGCCTTCGTGCAGGGCCATCGACAGGCCCCATAGCAGCGAGCCCTCCAACTGGGCCATGGCACCGTCGGGATGGGCCAGGGTGCCGGCATCCACCACCGAGGTCAGCTTCTCGACCGTCACCTCGCCGCTGGCACGATCCACCTTGACGCGGGCGACACAGGCCACCCAGGTCGGCATATGGCGTTCCTGGCCGAAGCTCAGCGCCACACCGAGACCGGTGTCCTCGGGCAGGGCGTCGCGCTCGTTCCAGCCGGCCTTGTCGAGGGTGCGTTCGAGCACTGTCTTGAGGCGCTCGGCGCCGCCGACGCTGTTGGGCGCCTCGCCGGCGTTGCGTCCTTCGGCCTTGAGCAGGTTCCGGCGGAACTCGGCAGGGTCCTGGTCGGCGGCCAGTGCCAGTTCGTCGATATGGCTCTCCACCGCCCAGGTGGTCCAGCCTGGCCCCACCGCACGCAGATAGCCGGGAACGAAGGCCTCGTGGGCCTTGTGGTTCTGCTGGGCCCACACCCGCTGGGCGCCCAGTGCGTACCAGTGGTCGGCACCACTGATGGCAAAGGAATCGATCTTGCCGCCACCTTCGACGAATTCGCCGAGAAAGCCGGGTGCGATATCGGCGGTGGGCCAGCCGGCGGCGGCGGCGTGTTCGCTGGCCTGGATGGCGCCGTCGGCTGCCAGGGCCGAGCGCAGCCGCTGCACCGAGGGTGAGCGCACGCAATCCATGCGACTGTCATCGGGGCGGGTAAAGACCATCTTGACCGGGGCACCCACGGCCTTGGCTGCCAGCGCCGCAGGCACGGCATAGTCGCCATAGAGACGGCGTCCGAAGCCGCCGCCCAGATAGTACTGGTGGAAGGTCACCTGGCTCTCGTCGACTTCCAGCGCCTTGGCTACCAGGGGCACCGCCACGGACTGCTGCTGGTTGCCGCAGTGGACGTGCCAGTGGCCGTCGCGCTCGACCACGGTGGCGTTGACCGGCTCGAGCTGGAAGTGCAGCACGCTGGACGTGGTGTAGGTGGCATCGATCAGCGACACGTCCTCGGCGGACGCGGCCTGCTCGAGGGTGGACGTCACCTCGCCGATATCGACGAACAGGGCGCCGTTGTCACGGCTCGGTGACTGGGTCAGACGGCGGCCTTCATCGAGAATGTCGGCCTCGGTGATCGAGATGCCGGAGCCGTTTTCCCATTCAATCTTCAGCGCATCGGTGGCACGCATGGCGGCGGAAAAGTTGTCGGCGATCACCGCCAGCCAGCCCTGGCACAGGCCCGAGGGGTCCTCCAGCCGGATGGTCTGGCGATAGCCGGCGATGGACTGGGCTGCGCTGTCATCGATGGAGGTGGCGCGGGAGCCGAAACGGGTAGGCGGCAGCACCGGGCGGGCGTAGAGCATCCCATCGACCTTGGCGTCGATGCCGAAGACGGCCTCACCGGTGGTCTTGGCTGGGATGTCCTGGGCTCGGCCGGAGGTGCCCAGCACGCGGCGCTCGGAGGCCGGCTTGAGCTCGATGGCTTCAAGCTCTTCGGCGCTGTAGCTGCGCGACAGGGTGCCGCTGGCAACGATCTCGCCGTAGCCGATGCGCTTGTCGCCGCTGATGACCTGACCGTCACGGGCCTGGCAGTCGGCGGCGTCGACCTCGAGCAGGCGCGCACCTGCTTCGATCAGCGCCTGGCGTCCGGCGGCGCCGGCACGGGAGAGCGGCAGGAAGCTGTGGTTCACCGACCAGCTACCCCCGGTGATCATGTAACCCCACTTGGGGTCGCTGTCGACGTATTCGATGGCGATCGTCGCCGGGTCGACCTCGAGTTCCTCGGCGACCAGGCGGGCCAGGCTGGTGCCCACGTGCTGGCCCATCTCGGCCTTGGTGCAGTGCAGGGTGACGTGACCCTGGGCGTCGATGGCGTACCACAGGGTCGGCTCGAAGCGACCCTTGGCCAGGGCCTCGCTGGCCGCGTCGGCGGCGCCGAAGGCCATGCCGGGCAGGCCAAAGGCGAGAACCGCGCTGGCGCCCAGGGTGCCGATCAGAAAGCCGCGGCGGCTAAGGCCGGGGCCTGCGTTTCGGTCGGCTAGGGACGTATCGCTGCGGACTGCGGAAGCGCCCCGATGGGCCGCCAGGGTGTCATCAAACCGGCTCATGGCGGGGCTCCTCGGCGCTGGTACGGGTTTCGCTGCGGGCAGCAGTAGCGGAGGCGGGGTCGAAGGTCTCGACGCCGCCCTGCTGAAGCGAGGAGGCGCGTTTCACCGCGCGATGGATGCGCACGTAGGCCATGCAGCGGCACAGGTTGCCGCTCATGCCCTGGGTGATCTCGTCATCGCTGGGGGAAGGCTTGCGCTTGAGCAGATCGGCCGCCTGCATGATCTGGCCGGATTGGCAGTAACCGCACTGGGGCACCTGCTCTTCTCGCCAGGCCTGTTGCAGCGGGTGGTTGCCGTCGGCGTCGAGGCCTTCGATGGTGGTGATCTCGGCACCTTCGGCGGCGGCCAGCGGCAGCACGCAGCTACGCGTGGCCGAGCCGTTGAAGTGGATGGTGCAGGCGCCGCACTGGGCGATGCCGCAGCCGAACTTGGTGCCGGTCAGGCCCAGGGTATCGCGCAGTACCCACAGCAGTGGGGTCTGGGGATCCACCTCGACGCTCACCGCTTCGCCGTTCAGGGTGAAGCTGGTCATGGGGGCTGGTTCCTCGCTGGTTTCATTGCGTAGCTTCAGGGTCCGTTGGTGCTTCTGATTTTTTTGTATGCGTCCCTTTTACCCGTTCTTGAGGCAACAGGGGACGCGAGGACGGTCGGGATGCCGTAACTGGCACACCATCTGCCTCTTAATAAGCGATGTCGCGATACTATAGACCAGTCGACTAGTGGGCAACGTTGAATGCGGGAACGGGCGAAATGCGTGGATGGCGGTTACCGCAAAGGCGCCGGGGGCGTCTGGCGCCTCTCGTGGTGAGGGCTGCTTCTCGACATGGAGTTCAGGGCGTCAGTGAATCTAGCTCTCGCTGAGACGTCGATGGAGTGCGTCGCCCTTGAGCATTTCGGGGTTCAGGCGAACGCCCAGCCCGGGTTCGCCGCTGACGCGGATCATGCCGTCCTCGACCGGCGGCAGGCCCTCGACGCAGTCGGCGTACCAGCCGTAGTAGAAGGCCCGGGTGAACTCCTGCTCGGCGACGTTGGCAAGCGCCATGGCCAGGTGGGTGGATACCGCCAGCGTCACCGGGCCGGAACAATCATGGAAGGCGATCGGGCGACCCTCGGCTTCGGCCAGGGTGGCGGCCTTGCGGGCGAAGCTGACGCCGCCGCCCCAGGTCACGTCGATGATCGGGGTGTGGATACGTCCGCGATGCAGCAGGTCGCGAATCTGCCCCAGGCCGCCGAGGGTCTCGCCGCCGGCCAGGGGGACGCAGGTGTCGGCCAGCTCGCCAAGCTGGTCGAAGCGATCCATCCACAGCGGGTCCTCGATCCAGTCCGGGTCAATGGGGGCCAGCGCCTGACAGATGGTGCGCGCCGCCGGCAGACTCCAGAGTCCGTGCAGTTCCGCCTTCAGGCGCATGCGATCGCCGTGGACACGACGGATCTCCTCGAACGGCCACAGCGCACGATTGAGATCGGCGGGCGAGATGGACATGCCGTGGCGGGCGCCTTCGGCGAAGTCGAAGGGCCAGATCTTCATGGCGGATATGCCCATCTCGAGAAGCTCTGCGGCGAGCTCTGCCGGACGCTCGAGAAAGGCGTCCAGGTCCTCGTAGCGGGGAGACGCCCCGTCATCCCCCGAGCCACCCTTGATGCCGAAGTTGTCCGGGCGTACCTCGGCGGACTTGGACACATAGTCGGGGCCGGCGCAGGTGTTGTAGAGCGGCACCCGCGCTCGGGTGGCGCCACCGAGCAGGTCATGCAGAGGCAGGCCGGCACGCTGACCAGCCAGGTCCCACAGGGCCACGTCGATGGCGGACAGCGCGCGGGTCTCGGCACTGGTGCCGCCAAAGCCCACGTAGGGTTGCATCTTGCGGTGCAGCGCCTCGATGCGGGAGGCATCCTCGCCCAGCAGCAGGGGAGCGAGGCGGCCATGAACATCGGCGTCGATGGCGTCGGTGCCGAACCAGCTCTCGCCCAGGCCCACCAGGCCGTCCTCAGTGTGGACGCGCACCCAGATCAGCGACGGACGAGCCGCAGGACGCAGGGTTTCGATACGCTGGATCTTCATGCTGGTCTCCGCAAGGTTCAGTGTTTCGCTACCGTTGATCGGCCCCGTTCGTCATTGCCGCGTACCGCCACCGTTCATCGCTGTTGTGCATCTTCAATGGCCACCCTTGCTGACGTCGCTTGATCCGCTCAGGCAGCTTGCGAGTGGCCGCCGTCAAATGACGTGTGACGCAAGCATCATGGCTGCTTTGACTGTGATTCGCCGAGCAGACTGACCAATTCCGGGACCAGTCTTTCACCGTGGCCGGCATCGACGATGTCCTGGTAGAGCCGGGTGATCGCCTGACTGAGCTGGCGCGAGGCGCCGAGGTCCTCGGACATGCTTTGATAGTAGCCCACGTCCTTGAGCGAGTTGGACAGGCTGAAGCTGAAGCCTGCAGGGTCGGCGTCGGTCAGGAAGGGACGCAGGCGTTCGAGCACCACGCCGCCGCCGCCACCGTTGCCCAGCACCTCGAGCAGCACGGCGTCGTCGATGCCGGCGCGTCGAGAGGCGGCGCTGGCCTCGGCCAGTACGGCGGTGAAGCCCAGCGAGACGAAATTGTGCAATAGCTTCAGGGTGTGGCCGGCGCCCACCGGGCCGCCGTGGGTGATGTGCTCGGCGAAGGCGCCAAACAGCGGCTTGAGCTCGTCAAACAGCGCCTGATCGGCACCGACGATCAGGTTGAGGCGGCCCTCGGCGGCCTCCTTCGGGGTGCGGGTCATGGCGGCGTCGACGAAACGGCCACCGGCCTCGCGCACCCTGGCGTCGATGGCCTGGGTGGAGCTGGGGATGGCGGTGGAGCAGTCAACCACGATCTGGCCTGGCTTGAGCCCCTCCAGCACGCCGCCTTCGTCGAACAGCACGCTTTCCACCTGGGGAGTGCCGGTGACGCACAGGATCACCAGATCGGCGGTCTCGGCGACCTCGCGGGCGCTGGTCAGAGCGCTTGCCCCTTTGTCGATCAGGTCGTCGCTGGGCTGATTGCCGGGGTGATCGAGAAAGCTCAGGCGATGGTCCGCGCGCAGCAGGCTGGTGGCGATCCCGTGGCCCATCAGGCCGACGCCGATCAGGCCGACGTGAAGCGAGGTGGTCATGTCCCTTTCCTTGTGGTGGTGGTAGTGGTGATGATGGTGGTTGGTGCTTGATAGTCCTGGGTGACGGCCTAGAGGAGGGCCGGCACCTTTCGTGCCAGGCCCAGACGTTTCCAGCGACGTCTAGCCGTGATGAATCGCAATGGTCTTGATGCGGGTATAGCTCCTGAGCCCTTCAAAGCCCTTTTCGCGGCCGTGGCCGGAGCGGCCGACGCCGCCGAAGGGCAGCTCGATACCACCGGCGGCGCCGTAGTTGTTGACGAACACCTGGCCCGAACGGATCGCCTTGGCCAGACGCAGTTGGCGGCCGCCGTCGGTGGTCCATACGCCCGCACACAGGCCGAAGTCGGTGGCGTTGGCCAGGCGTGCGGCCTCGGCCTCGTCGGCGAAGGCCTGGACCACCAGTACCGGCCCGAACAGCTCCTCGCGGCTGACGCCGTGGCCTTGCGGCACCTGGGTCAACAGGTGGGGGACCACGAAGTGGCCGTCCCGGGGGGCGTCGTCGGCCAGGCGTCCATGGGCGGCGATGTGGATGCCATCATCCTGTGCCGCCTGGATCAGCGTCATCACCTTGTCGCGCTGGCGTTCATTGATCAGCGGTCCGCAGTCCGGGTCGTTCTCGCCGACGTCACAGGTCAACCGCGCGAAACGCTCGCTCAGTGCCGCCACCACCTCATCGTGGATGCTCTGCTCCACCAACAGACGGCTGCCGGCGGAACAGGTCTGGCCGGCGTTCTGGATGATCCCGCGTACCACGGCGTCCAGGGCGCGTTCACGGTCGGCGTCGGCGAACAGCAGCTGGGGCGACTTGCCGCCGAGTTCCATGGTCACCGGCACGTGGTGCACCGCCGCCGCCTGAGTCACCAGGGTGCCGGTCTCCGGCGAGCCGGTGAACGACAGATGATCGATGCCGGGGTGGGCGGCCAGGGCGGCGCCGGCTTCACGGCCGAGGCCAGGCACCAGGTTGAGCGCGCCTTCCGGCAGCCCGCAGTCGACGGCCAGCTGGGCCAGGCGCAGCACGCTCAGACAGGCGTCCTCGGCGGGCTTGAGCACGCAGGTGTTGCCAGCGGCCAGCGCCGCCGCCACGCAGCGTCCGAAGATCTGGGCCGGGTAGTTCCAGGGGATGATCTGGGCGCACACGCCCCAAGGCTCGCGCAGGGTCATCACCGCATAGTCGGGATCGAAGGGGATGGTCTCGCCGTGGAGCTTGTCGGCGGCGCCGGCGTAGAAGCGGAAGTAGCGCGCGCAGGCGGCGATGTCGCCCCGGGCCTGGCTGATCGGCTTGCCGGTGTCGGCGCACTCGAGGGCGGCCAGGGTCTCCCTGTCGGCGTCGATGGCCTGACTGAAGGCATACAGCCATTCACTGCGCGCCCGCGCCGAGAACGTCGACCACTGGCCAAGCTCGCCTGTGAAGGCTGCCCGGGCGGCGGCCACCGCAGCATCGACGTCGGCTGCGCTGGACGCGGCGATACGGGCGATGACTTCGCCGCTGGCCGGGCGCAGCACCTCGAGGGTGTCGGCGGTATCGACCCAGTGACCGCCGATCAGGGCGCCGGTGGGTGGAGTGGGGGGGAGGGCGTGCATTCTGTCGACTCCTGAGAAGGGGCGGAAGATGGGGTGGGCCCCGGCGCGGCCGGGGCAGTGATCGGTATCAGTACAAAAGATCGACCAGGCCCAGCGAGATCCAGGGCATGTAGGTGATGGCCATCAGGCAGACCAGCACCACCAGCACGAAGCGCGCAAGCCAGGGGATCAGCTCGTCGATGGACAGCTTGGCCACCGCGCAGGCGGCGAACAGATTGACCCCTAGCGGAGGGGTGAACATGCCGAGCGCCAGGTTGACCACCACGATCAGGCCGAAGTGCACCGGGTCGATGCCGTACTGCACGGCGATGGGGGTGAAGATCGGGGCCAGCACCAGGATCGCCGCCGAGGTCTCGACGAACATGCCGATCACCAGCAGCATCACGTTCACCGCCAGCAGGAAGCTGACCGGGCTCTCGAACACCTGGGTGACCCAGGCGGCAACCTCGCCGGGCAGCCCCGAGCGGCTGATCAGGAAGCTGAACAGCGCCGCCGCCGAGATGATCAGCATCACCGTGGCGGTGGAAATCACGCTCTGGCGCAGGATCGGCACCAGCTCCGACAACGGCAGCTCACGGTAGACCAGACCGCCGACGATCAGGGCGTAGAACACCGCCACCGCCGAGGCCTCGGTGGGGGTGAAGACCCCGCCATAGATGCCGCCGATGACCACCACCGGCATCAGCAGAGCGGCCCAGGCGCGACGCATTGAGGTGGTGAAGGCGGCGCGATCCTCGCGGTCGCGCAGGCCGTAGCCGCGCAGCTTGCAGAAGATGTACAGAAACAGCAGCAGCGCCGAGCCGATCAACAACCCCGGACCGATACCGGCAATGAACAGGCGCCCGATCGAGGTGTCGGTGCTGACGCCGTAGAGGATCAAGGGGATGGAGGGCGGGATCAGTACGCCGAGCTCCGCCGAGGAGGCCTGGATCGAGGCCGCCAGCGGACGCGGGTAGTCGTGGGCCACCATCGCCGGAATCAGGATGGAGCCGATGGCGAAGGTAGTGGCCACGCTCGAGCCGGAAACCGCGGCGAACATCATGCAGGTCAGCACGCAGGTCATGGCGAGCCCGCCCTGGAGCCCGCCGACGATGGACTTGGCCAGGTCCACCAGGCGCTGGGAGATGCCGCCGGCGGCCATCAGGTTGCCGGCCAGGATAAAGAAGGGGATCGCCATCAGCGGGAAGTTGTCGATGCCGACGAACATCTGCTGGGGCACCATCAGCAGCGGAAAACGGGTGAAGAACTCGATACCGATCACCGACGCCAGCAGGATCGACACGGCGATCGGCACGCCCAGGGCGAACAGGATGATCAGCGACAGTCCGATAGCGGCGTTCATGGCTGCTTCCTCCCTTCGGTACCGGACGAGGTCCCAGTGTCAGGGCCAGGTCTGGATTCGGGTTCAGGCACGTGTGCGGGGGCCTCGGCATCGACCACGCCGATGGTCTCGCGTCCGGTCAACTGGGCGATCAGTCGAGTGATCACCGACAGCAGCGAAAAGGCGGCGCCGATCGGAATGGCGGCGTAGATCCAGGCGATCGAGATGCCGACGCCGGAGAGCATCTGGTTCTGCACGCGCAGCGTCATCTGATAGCCGTAGATCACCAGGATCGCCAGGACGATCATGCAGCAGGTGGCGATCAGTATCTCCAGCGCCTTGAGGGCGGAGGTCGGCACCAGCTTGTAGATCACTTCGACGGCCATCATGTAGCCGCCGCGAAAGGTCGCTGCGGCGCCCAGAAAGACGCACCAGATCATGGTGGAGCGGGCCATCACCTCCGACCAGGTGGAGGGGGCGTCGAACACGAACCGGGTCAGCACCTGGTAGAAGCCAAGGCTTACCGAGGCGATCAACATCAGCACCGCTGCGTAGAGGGCGACCTGGGAGATGGCCCGCTCGAGACGGAAGAACAGATCCAGCATGGGGCTTTCCTCATCGCGGGTAAGGCCCGAGGACGGGTCAGGCTTGACCGCCCAAGTGCTCGCCAACGGCAGGTAGCGAGCGCTCGGGCGGGAAGGTCAGTCGAGGATCAGTGGACGATCAGCTGCCGCAGTCGCTGGAGCGAATGCGATCGAGCATCTCCGAGCCGTACTCGTCGGTGTAGACCGAGTAGGAGGGCTCGACGGCGGCCTGGAACTGGGACTTGTCGATGTCATCGACCACGGTCATGCCCTTGGCCTTGAGTTCCTCGACGCCTTCGGTCTCGAGTCTCGACACCATCGCACGCGTGGCCTCGGCGCCGGCCTGGGCGGCCTCCATGAACCAACCCTTCTGCTCATCGGACAGGCCGTCCCAGAGGATCGGCGAGGCCAGCATGATGGCCGGAGAATAGACGTGGCCGGTCAGCGACAGGCGATCCTGGACCTCCCACAGGTTGCCGGTGAGGATCACCGAGATGGGGTTTTCCTGGCCGTCCACGGTGCCCTGCTGCAGCGCGGTAAACAGCTCCGGGAAGGCCATCGGTGTCGGATGTACGCCCATCTCGTTGAACGCCGCCATGTGCATCTCGTTTTCCATGGTGCGGATCTTGAGACCCTGGGCGTCTTCGGGGGTCTCGATGTCACGCTGGCTGTTGGTCATGTGGCGGAAGCCGTTCTCGGTCCAGGCAAGACCCACCAGATCGTGCTCGCCGATCTTGTCGAGCAGGTCCTGGCCGACCTCGCCATCCAGCACGCAGCGGGCGTGGTCGTAGTCCTTGAACAGAAACGGCAGGTCGAGCACGTAGGTCTCAGGGACGAAGTTGCCTAGCGGCCCGGTGGAGGTGACAACGGCGTCGATGGTGCCGATCTGCAGGCCTTCGATCATGGCGCGCTCGCCGCCCAGCGCACCGGAGGGCTGCTCGTTGACCGTGAATTCGCCGTCGGACAGCTCCTCCAGGGTCGCCTTGAAGGCATCGATACCCTCGGAGTAGTGAGAGCTGTCCGAGGTGGTGTGGCCGACGGTGATGGTCTGGGCGGCGGCCGCTGGCAGGGCAAACCCGGCCAGTGCCACGGCCAGCAGGCAGGGCTTGAGGTGAAAGGCGGGGCGGCGTGTTGCGTGGCGTACAGTCGTCGTCATTGTTGTTTCCTCTTTGCGGGATGACGCTTGGGTGTGGCCGTGCCCGGTGGCACGGCCGGATCAGTGCTCGTGGTCGGTCAGGGCTCGTCCTCGCCTTAGCCGCTCGAAGTAGTCGTCGCCACCGATCTGACCGCCCTTGAAGGCGATCTCTAGATCCTGGTAGCGCGGGTCGTCGCTGTGGGCCTGGCACAGCGGCGAACCCGGGGTGTCCGGCAGCGGCATCTTGACCGTCAGGGCATGGATGTTCAGGGCGGCGATGGCATGGCTCGAGGTGTCGCCGCCGGCGACACTCACCCGGGTCAGCCCCTGATCGTCCACCAGCGCCTTGAGCATCTCGCCGAGGGCCTTGCCCAGACTGTGGCGGCTGGATTCGGTGGCCAGGCTGTCGTCGTGGCTGTCGGGTCCCATGGCGGTGTGCAGGATGACGCTGCGGCCACTGCTCAGGGCATCCAGTGCCTTGAGGATGGCGGTGGCCATGGCCTCGTTGCGATGGGCGGGGATGGCCAGACTGCGGGCGTCGAGCTCGATGCGCTGAAAACCGGCATGCTCGACCGCCCAGTGAATCTGGCGTGCGGTGGTGCTGGAGACGCTGCCGGAGACCACCGCGATGCGCTCGACCGAACGGGGCGGAGTGAAGTCCTCGCCCCCTTCCACCAGCCCCAGGCGTCGCCACTCGGCGAGCAAGGCGTACTCGACGCCGGACGAGCCGACCACGAAGCCGCCCTTGCCGCCTTGTTGCTGCGGGCGAGTGCGCCAGAGTTGATGACCCACCGCCTGTTGATGGGGGGGCTCGAGCACGTCGAACAGCACCGCCGGATGCTCGGCGAGGGCGTGATCCACGCGTTCGTCGATATCCGGCAGGGCCAGGCTGGGCACATCGATCAGGCCGACCGGCAGAGTGGTCTGGGCGGCCAGGTGGCGGCGCAGGTCCGCCTCGTGCATGGGGGTGACCGGGTGGCGCGACATCACCGGGTGTCGATCGATGCGGTAGATCTGATCCTGATAGGCGGCGTAGAGCTCGCCGAAGACGGTGTAGCGGCGCATCTGCGGCACCCCCACCACCAGTGGGATCGGTGTCTCGCCGAAGACGCCGCGAGCGACCTCCATGGCACAACCGATGCTGCCGACCTCGGGGCTGCTGTCGAAGGTCGAGCAGGTCTTGTAGTGGGTCAGCGCTGCGCTCTGTTCGGCCAGCCACTGGAAGGAACGCTTGAGCTCGCGGCGCATCCAGTCATTGGACTCGCTGCGGCTGGTGCCGGCCAGACCCAGGGCACGACAATGATCGAAGCGCGCTCGCTGTTCGGCGCTGGGGCGAGCGGTGAACAGCACACTGGGGACGCCCTGGCAGGCCAGGGCCTCGAGCGCGTCGGTGGAGCCGGTCAGGTCGTCGCCGTAGTAGCTCAGCAGCAGGTCGTTCATGGGCAGAAGGTCTCCAGAGCCTGGGCCAATTCGCCATGATCACGGGCGTGGTCGGCCAGCGAGATGCCGCGTGCAGCGGCGTCGTAGGCCTGGCGCAGGCTCCTGACGCCGGCGGCGATACCGCCAGGGTGGGCCATGATGCCGCCGCCTGCGGTAACGATCATGTCGCTGCGGCCCCCCATGGCGCGGCAGGTGTCGATGGCCTGGCAGGCGGTCTGATTGGACGAGAATACCGGCATCACGGTGTGGGCGGGTCCCGGGGGGTCGAACAGCGGCGTCAGGCAGGCCCGGGCGCTGGCGGCGACACTGTCGTCGGACTCCGAGAACTTGTTGGCCAGACCATTGACGTGAAGGTGATCGACGCCGGCCAGGCGCCAGAAGGTCTGCCAGGCGGCGAAGTCCATGCCCAGCAGCGGCTCCCGGCTGAACATGCCCCAGCCGGCGCGGTGGCCGTGGATGGGCAGCTCACAGTGGCGCCGCAGATGACTGACGCCGGCCAGACCCACCGCGTTCAGGGCGACCATCACACAGCTGCCGCCGGCGGCCAGCACGTGGTCGTGGTGCCGGCGCATCTCGTCGATCTCGCCGGTGATGTTGAAGGCCACCATGACCTTGCGTCCGGTGCGCTGCTCATGTTCGAGCACCAGCGGCATGATCGCGTCGACCCGCTCGGTGAACGGGCAGTGCGGGCCGTTGGCCTGGAGTTCATCGTCCTTGATGAAGTCGATGCCGCCATCCAGCAGTTCCTTCACCACCTCGGCGGTGGCATCGGGTGAGAGCCCGACGCTGGGCTTGATGATGGTGCCGATCAGGGGACCCTGGTCGACGCCGCTGAGGCGGCGGGTACCGTCGATGCCGAACTGGGGCCCGGGGCAGGCCTCGGCAAAGGCGTGGGGCAGGCTGACGTCGAGCAGCCTGAGTCCGGAGAATTCCTTGAGTTCATACAGATTGCCGGCGAGGGTGGCCATCAGCGTGGTCAACGACGGACCGAGGTTCTCAAGGGGCCAGGACAAACGCACCCGGGCACGCTGGTAGCGGGTGCCGGGCGGCTGGGGCCGGGTCGGCATGGGCAGCGAGGGCGCATCGACGCTGTCGAGCAATTCGATGGACTCGACCCTGGCGGCATGACGCTTTCGAAAGTCATCGGTTTCCGCGGCCAGGCGGGTGAAGGTGCCGCAGGATTGCTCCCCGGCCATCACCTGGCAGGCCTGCTCCACCTCGAAGGGGGTCTCGATCAGGTAGCTGGCTTCGATTCGGTTCATGCCTGGCCTCTTGATACTCGCGATGGCGCTGTCGTCAGACTCTGTGGAGAGCGTGGCCCCTCAGGTGATGCGCTGAATGCTGTCGGCGATGGCGTCTGGTTCGAACACCCGCTTCCAGTCATCGCGCATCAGCATCGGCTTGCCGTTCTCGATCGCCTTGTTGCAGGCGTCCGAGAAAGCGCCGGGCTGCTCATCGAAGATCACCGCACCGAGGATGTTGAGATGGCCAAGCAGAAAGTCCCTGGCGCACTCATGGCTGACGCCTCGATCCACGACCTCGTCCATCGCTTCACGCATCACCGATAACAGTGTGGCACATACTGTTTCCGACAGACCGGGTTCCAGCAGCGCCATCTGTTCAACGCTGACGCGATGGCTGCGCCCGACGGGGGCATAGATGGTCCTGGCCACGGCCTCGCCGAGGGCAAAGTGGCGGTCATCGCCCTGCATCAAGGCGCTGACGATATGCTGGGTGGCGTGGCTGCCGCCGAAATAGTCGCGCTTGGCCTCGAGGGTGGTCTCGTCGTTGAAGATCGGCGGGTGACACGGGTGGGTGACGAAGTAGACCAGGTCGTCACGTTCGGGCAGATGGCCGGCGAAGGGGGCGGCGGCGTCCAGGCAGACCACCATGGTGCCGGCTTCGATCGACGGTGACAGCTCGGCGGCAATCTTCTGGATCAGGGTGTCGGGAACGGCCAGGATGACCACATCCGCGCCGGCCACCGCCTGCTCGGCGCTGTCGACGCACTCGATGTCGAGTTCGTCGCGAAGCCGTTGGCGGCCCTGTTCGCTGACCTCGACGTGACGCACGTCGAAGTCCGAAGTCTTGAGATTGCGGGAGAGGCGGGCGCCCATCTTGCCGCCGGCACCGATCAAGGCAATGGTCGTCATGGCCAGGTAACCTGTGTGAAAAAGTGGAAGAGGCAAGCTTTGCTGCAACTGGTATGATGACAATATAAGTGGCCGAGGCTGTCAAACACGACCTTGGTCGAGTGTCATGTTCCAGGCCCGCTGGCATGGGTATGCTGCGGGGCCTGGCGCCGCGAGGTAGAGGCCATGAGCGACTCGTTGAAGATTTCTCGCCGCAAACTGTCCGACGAGGTGTTCGATCGGCTTTATCAGCAACTGCTGAACGGCGACTATGCGCCGGGGGACAGCCTGCCCTCTGAGCGGGAATTGATGGATACCTTCGGGGTCGGCCGGCCGGCCATCCGCGAAGCGATGCAGGCGCTGGAGCGACTGGGGCTGGTGTCGATCCACCACGGGCAGCGGCCCAAGGTGCTGACGCCCAGTGCCGACGGCATGCTGGCCCAGATAGAACTGACCGCGATGCACCTGCTGTCGACCGAACCCGCCTCGCTCGAACACCTCAAGGAGGCGCGGCTATTCTTCGAGGTGGGCATGGTGGCGCGGGCGGCGCGGCAGGTGGGCGCCAAGGATCTGGCGCGCCTCGAGGCGCTGGTGGAGCGCCAGCGGGTGGCGTTGAACAAGGACATCGATGCCTTTATCGCGGCGGACATGGGGTTTCATGTTGCCATCGCCGAGACCACCGGTAACCCTATCTTCATCGCGGTCAGTCGGGCGATGTTCGAGTGGCTGGCCAGGTTCCATACCTCGCTGATCCACTGGAAAGGCAGCGAGCATGTGACGCTGGAGGAGCACGAGCGCATCCTGGCGGCGTTGAAGAACGGCGACGAAGGCGCTGCCATTCGCGAGATGACGCGTCATCTGGAAAGGGCGCGTTCGGTGTACGCTCCCAGTTGAGGGCGCATTGATCCCCGCTTTTGACGCTCGCCCCGGACGGGCGACACTTATCGAGAAGGAACGGGACCTTGGATAGTGATCTGGTCTACGCCCTGGACATGGCGGGGACGGTGGTCTTCGCCCTGTCGGGCATCTTGCTGGCGTGCCGCTCACGCATGGATCCCATCGGCATGCTGGTGCTGGCGGCGGTGACCGCCGTCGGAGGAGGGACCCTGCGTGATCTGGTGCTGGGTGTCGCCCCGGTGTTCTGGATCCGCGATCCGACCTATCTTTGGGTGATCCTGGCCACGGTGCTGTGCGCACTGGTCGGATTTCACTATATCCACCGCCTCAATCGGGTGGTGCTGCCGGTGGCCGACGCCTTCGGTCTGGCGCTGTTCGTGATCATTGGTGCCAATAAGGCGATGCTGCTGGGGACCTCGGGGGTCGTGGCGGTGTTGATGGGGCTGTTTACCGGGGTAGCCGGCGGCATGATCCGTGACGTGCTGGCAAGGCGGGTGCCGATGGTGCTGTGTCGTGAGGTCTACGCCACCGCCGCCATCGCCGGCGGTGTGGTCTTCGTGGCATTGGCGAGCCTCGGCGCCCCCAGGCTTGGCATCCTGCTGTCGCTTGCCACCACCCTGGGGCTGCGGCTCGCGGCGATCCGCTGGCAGCTGGCGCTGCCGGTGCTGGCCTGGGTGGTGATCGAGCCATCTCCAGGCCAGTCGGCGTCGAGTCGGGCGGCGGATGCCGACGCCGCAGCGGTGCCTCCTGACCCGGCGTCGATGCCGGCCGATGGCTATGACACACCGCTGACATCGGCCCGCGAGACGGCATCGTCCGCCGACGTCGCGCGTCCCAAGATGCGGGTGAGGATGGTCTCCCGAAGCAAGGCCGCCCGCCTGTGGCCCGAGGATGAGGACATCGACTGAGCGAGATCTGACGCGTTCACTTGTTCGCGCTGTTCAACCGAGGTGGCAGGTGCCATGCTCTTGTTCAGTGAGCCGATGTATTTGTCCCCTGCATGGTGACAAGGGGGACGCCGCTCCCCCATGAGCGAGTGATGCCGACACTCTTGAGAAAAGGCCCGTACCGGTTTTTCTTCTACAGCGACGAAGGCGATCCACGAGAGCCGCCCCATGTTCACGTGGCGGCGGGCGATCAGGTCGCGAAATTCTGGCTGGATCCGGTCGAGTTGCAATCGAGCAAACGTCTGCGTGCCCATGAAATCACCCAGCTCTGTCGGCTGGTTGAACGGCACCAGGCAGAGTTTCTGGAGGCATGGCATGCGTACTTTACGTCTTGAATCCGAACCCCTGGCTGTTGATGTGGCATTCTCCTCCGATGCATTTTGCGTCACCCTGAATGATGGGCGAGAGCTTTCGATTCCGCTGGCCTGGTTTCCCAGGCTATTGCACGGCTCACGTGAGCAACGTGAGCAGTGGGAGCTGATCGGCGGCGGAGAAGGGCTGCACTGGGAGGCCTTGGACGAAGATGTCTCTGTGGCAGGTCTGTTGGCCGGTCGCGGTGATCAGACGCGCCGCCGCGAAAGCGTCGCTTGACCGGCCGTCTGGCTTGAAAACCACCATGAAGGGCGCTTCGGTGCGTCGAGCGTGCTTGTTCACGCTATTCGGCGCGATGACGCTGCTGCTGAGCGTCGCATCGCCGGCCCTGTTGTCATTACCGAGTGACACTGCCGTCTTTGCCTCGACTCAGGTTTCTGAGCAGGCCTCTCGATCTTCTCCTGTCGGCCAATCTCCAGGTGCGGTTGGCGCAAGTGTTGCTGTTGGCGAAAGCGGTGCTGCTGGCGAGAGTCGTACTATCGCCGAGAGGCGCGCCGCCGCCGAGATCCGTGCCGTCTACGAAACCTCCTTCGACCTTCTTCCCGCCGACAAGCAGCGCCACTACGCCCAGCGGCTGTGGCGGGTGACCGGTGACCCTGCCTACCTATGCGCCAATCATGCCTACGGCCGACGTCTGCTCGATCAGCTCGCGCGTGACGCCTTCACCGTCGCGGACAGTGACCGGCTTCGCCAGCGCAATCGCGAGTTGCTGGCGGCCTACCCCGAGACCAGCCCCAAGCAGCGTCGGCGCAAGGCCATGCTGTCGGAACATGTCGACATGATGCTGCCTCGGGGCATCCTGTTTCGGCTGGCCCAGGCCCGCTACCACGGCTTGCTTGGACAACTTTCCGAGGCTGATCGGCGCTTGCTTGAGCAGGCCGTGGGCGCAGTGGATTGGCGGGCCTTTCTGACCGACCCCGAGGTGGTGTCGGTGTATGCCGCCCAGGTGGCCAACCAGGCCGCCTTCCTGGCCCAGCTGGGGATCGTGGATCTGCGTGGCGAACTCGCCCGGGCCTTTCGTGACCGTTATCCACCCGGACGGATCGAGGAGCTGTCACCGGCGGAATATCGCAACTGGGTCTACGGCCTGACCCACTTCATCATCGCCGCGAGCCACTACTACCAGCGAATGCTGTCCGACGGCGAGCTCGATTGGGCGGTGGCGGCGTTGCTCGGCCAGGGAGAGGCGTTGGTGCAGGTCAAGGCCGATATCATCGCCGAGGTGGCGCTGTCGCTGCAGTTGGCAGGGCAGGCCGATCATCCGCTGGTGGCGGTGCTGCATGAAGCGCTGCTGGCACGACGGGATCCGCAGTCGGGCATCCTGCCCGCCACCGACGGCGGGTTCGATCTGGGCGAAGGTGAGCATCGCAATGTGCTGGCGATCATGACACTGGGGTGGGACGGGCGGTTGTATTCAAGGCCCCGGCTGGTCCTCAAGGACATCTCCGAGGAGCGTGACTGCCGACTACCTGGGCGGTCCCTGGCAACGTCGCCAGAGGACTGAGTTGGAGGCCGGGTCGGAGGTCCGCTCAAGGGGCAGGTCGAGGGTCGGGTCGAGAGGTCGGACGCTCGATCGACGCCTTGCTATACCCGGCAGCTCGACGTCGAGCGCCACAGGCTCCCCAGTCCGTCGAGGTGGTCCCGGGTGGCGGGCAACTGGGCCCCCAGTGACTCGTGCAGACGAAGGTAAAGCGGCGTCAGCAGCGGATTGCGTTCGCGCTCGGCGCATTCGTTGTCGATGTAGTAGGCACGCCGGGTACCGCAGTAGTGGATGGTGTCGCTCACCGGCTGGAAACGAAAGCCGGACAGGGTCAACAGCCGCGCCAGGGGAGGCTCCATCAGGGCGTAGAGATGTCGCCGTGCGGTCAGGCCGGCAAGGGCGTGGGCGCTCAAGAACAGGCCGGTGACGATCAAAGGAAATGCCTGGCGTTCCTCCGGAGGAAACTGTACCGGCAGCGTTTCTTCGCCCTTGCTTGGGGCCCGGAAAAGCCGCGAGATCGCCAGGCGAGAAATTTCGGCGATCTGGCGCCCGTCGTGCTGTCGCGGATGTAGCGAAGGCGCCGTGAAGACGCTGCGGGTGGCGTTCATCACCGGCAGGTCATCCGGACGATCGACGGGGGGAAATACCAGTCGCACGCAGCCCGCCGCCAGACCGCTTGAGCGATGTTCGACCAGGCAGTGGATGGCCTGTTCATCGAAGTCATCATGCTCCTGTCGCTTGTCACTGTCGCCTGGCAGGGCGTATTGAAGCTCACGTAGAAAGACGTCATGGCGCAGCGAATAGACCCGCTCCCTGTCCGCGACCGTCTTTACCAGGATCACCCGGAACTGGTCGGCGAACTGCTCCAGCAAGCGCTGTTGCCGGGATGGCCTCTCGGTGTCTGCTGCTGGCATGGGGGATCACCTCCGTGTTGTTATAGCCGGGCCGTAAAGGCCCGGCGGGCGTCCGGCTCCCTGCTCCGGTACACCCTGTCTATGATAATACCCATTCAATATGCACTAGTTTACCGAATCGATGTCGATCACTGGATCGAAGGCGAAGACCTCTTTGAAGGGCACAGGACGGCCCAGGTGATACCCCTGGCCATAGGTGATGTTGTAGGACGACAGCAGCGGAATCAGCGCCTCCTGGTCGACGAACTCCGCCACGGCCTGTTTGCCGAAGCCGGTGGCGATGTCGGACACCGCCTTGACGATGACGCGGCTGTCGGGATTGGTCGCCAGGCTGCGGATGAAGGAGCCGTCGATCTTGATATAGTCCACCGGCAACTGGCCCAGATAGTGGAAACTCGAGAAACCGACGCCGAAGTCGTCCAGCGCGGTCCGACAGCCTAGATCACGCACGCTCTGCAGCACCCCGCGGGCGGTGGAGAAGTCGGTGACGGCGGCGGTCTCGGTGACTTCCAGCACCAGATGATGGGGATCGGCCTGACTGACCGTCAGCAGGTTGGCCAGGTACTGCTTCAGCCCTTCGTCGTGGAGCGACTGTCCCGACAGGTTGACCGCCAGGCTGATGCCCTCGAGCCTCGCCAGGGCATGCACGCAGTGATGCAGCACCCAGCGATCGATGGCCACGATCTGGCCTGAATGTTCGGCCACCGGGATGAAGCGTGCCGGTGATATCAGGCTGCCATCGTCGTCGCGCATGCGCAGCAGCACCTCGTAGTGGCGGATCGAGCGATCCTCCAGCCGCACGATGGGCTGTACCATCAGCACGAAGTCACCCTCCACCAGGGCTCGGCGAATGCGGTCGACCCAGTAGACTCGCTCGTTGAGCTCATCCCGGGCGTTTTCCAGGGTGGCCAGCAGGTGCCAGCGCTGCAGGTTGCTGGCCTTGGCCTTGTACATGGCCACGTCGGCGCTGGCCATCAGGTCAGCGGGGGTGGCGCCCTCGGTGGGGAAGGGGACGATACCGATGCTCGCGGTGACCCGGTGGCGACGTCCTTCGGCGACGAACCCGAGGCTCTCGAACAACTGGTTGAGGTGCTGGGCGACGCGGATCGCGTGGTCGTCGTCGACCCCAGGCAGCAGCAGGGCGAACTCGTCGCCGCCGAGGCGCGAGATGACCCCTCGGTGGGCGTACTCCTGCTGCAGCAGGCGGGCCACGGTATGCAGCATGCGATCCCCGGCATGATGGCCGCTGAGCTCGTTGACCTCCTTGAACTGGTCAAGGTCCAGCAGCATGACCACGCCCTGCTCGTCACGGGCCAGGGCCTTGCGCAGCGACTCCAGGAAGAAGCGACGATTGTAGAGCTCGGTCAGCGGATCGCGCTCGGCGAGCCAGGTCAGTCTGGCCTCGGCGGCCTTGCGCTCGGTGATATCAAGTCCCACCGATATGCGTGCCAGGGAGGCTTTGGCACCGCTGTTCAGCGGGCTGTGGTACCAGATGATGGTGCGTGGCTCCCCATCGGGAAGGGTCAGGGTGCGTTCTTCCTGATGCAAGGGCTGGCTGGGCTCGCTGTCCCCCGGGCCTGCGCCGAAGATGTCGTCGAAACGACGCCCCAGCAGTTCCTGGGAGGGGCAGCCGAGCTGGTCCTTGAGGTAGTCGTTGACCATGTCGATGCGCCCCTCTTCGTCCAGCGTGAGGATATGCACCTGGGCGGTATCGATCAGATTGCTGACAAAGTCCCGCTCCCTGGCCAATTCATCGATACGACGTGCCAGCTCATCCCCCCGCTGAGCCACCTGGCGCTGCAGGCGCTCGAGCTTGTCGGCCAGGGTCAGGGTGCTGGATTCCAGCACGTCGATCTCGTCCGGCAGGCGACGTGGCGCCAGCGGCAAGGCTTCGCGCGCCTGGGAAAAGCCACCACTGGCCAGCGGCGGCAGCACCGAGGCCACCCGGCGCAGTCGAGCCATGGGACGCAGCAGGATCGCCAGCAGCAGGAGTTCGGCAGACAGCCAGCCAAACAGACTGGCCATCATCTGGGTCCGGGTATCGAGCTGGATGGCATGGATCTGGGTGGTGATGTCCGAGATCAGCACGAAATAGGCGGGTGCACGAGCCCCGGAGGACGAGGTCAGCGGGACGGCGGAAAGCTCCAGATGACGTCCCTGCTGTTCGAGGCGCAGGGGTTCCTGCGCCAATGCCTCGAGGGAACCTTTTCGGCTTGCCTGGTGCAGCAGCGGCAGGCTCTGTGAGGCGTTGGTCACCGCCTGTACCCGTCCCTTCCAGCCGTCCAGTCGACGTGGTTCAAAGGCGGCTTCGGTGGCGCTGGTATCGACGCTGATCAGGGCGACTTCGCTGGTGGATATCTCGCGAGTCTGGCGGGCGACGTCCGCCAATGAGCGAGACAGCAGCAGGGTGCCTGCGCTGCCGCCGCTGGCCAGTATCGGGACCACGGCATACTGGCGGCACTCGGGAGAGCACTCGAGCGGCGACAGGGGGAGCTCCCGGGACATGACGCTTTCCACCCAGCGCCGATAATGAGGCGGCGGCGACTGGCCTGGTTCGAGCCCCAGCGACATGACCGCACGGGTGCGATCATCGTAGACCAGCATCTGTTCGATGCCCGCCTCCAGCTGGAGCGAGGGCCACAGTGAGGCCAACGCAGGGGACAGCGCCTCGGGCGGTGACGGCGGGGCCCCCTGCTCCAGCGCAGGGCCCAGGTCGGGCGAGGCCGCGATCAGTCCCGCCAGCTGCTGCAACCCTTTTTCCGAACGGCGGATGGCGAACTCGAGCTCACGCTGCTGGCGCTCGATCTGCTCCTGGCGCGTGGCGGTGAACTGACGTGTCAGGTTGGTGTGAGACAGGTAGGTGAACAGCACTGCCAACGCCACCAGCAAAAGGCTGGTGAGGGTGACCACTCGCCATGTGAGGCCCAGGCGAAGGCGCTCGGGGCGTGACGGGCTGGTAACCGGCATCAGAACCTCAACGAGAGCTGGAAGAGCCACATGTTCCAACGTCGCTCGGTGTCTTCAGGATCTGGATTATCCTGAACCGGCAGCCAGGCGGTCCCGTCCACATAGTGATATTCGCCCGCCAGCATGACCCGTGAATGGGGCTGCCACTGTAGACCGAAGGTCCAGTCATTGGCGTACTGGGAGTGGGCCGGACCACGGCCTTCGCGTTCGTAGTCGGTGCCGTTGCGGTCGTCGCGGTCGTTGACCAGGCTGTCGTAGCGGACCAGCCAGCGCCAGTCGTCGAAGAAGCGCCGGCGATATTGCACGTACCAGCTTTCACCCTGGTTCTCGTTGTCCTCGAAGGCGTCGAAGCCGGTGAGGCTGACGTCGCGCAGCGCGTACTCCGCGGTCAGGCTCCACAGCTCGGCGTTGTATTGAGCAGAGAAGATCCACGGCTGGAAATCGAGCTTGCCGTCTCCGGGAAAGGCACCGGGGGAATCGTAGTCGGCCTTGACCGAAGCCGCGCTGACGGCAAATACCATGCGACCGCCGTCGTGTTCGTAGCGCACCTGGCCTACCGCCGAGGTGTCGGCGTCGAAGGAGCCGGGTAACACATCGAGACCCAGCACCTCTTCCACATCGTCATCCACCTGCGCCTGGCCGACACCCAGCTGGGCATGGATCACGCCGTTGTCGATGCGCTCTTCGTGGTAGAGGCTGACGCCGTCGGCAGACAGCCCCAGGGAACGGGTGCGGTCGAAATAGATCGACTGTGGCAGCAGAATGCTGGGGCGGGTAAAGGCCACGTCCCGGGTCTGGTTGTAGAAGCCGAAGGGATTCTTGAAGCGCCCGACCTGAATGCCGAAGGTGCGATCCCGGTCGGACAGCATCTGCCAGTCGACGATACCGTAGTCGAGTTCCACCGAACCGTTGTCGACCTCGCCGGCGCGCCGGCTCAGGGCCTGGGCGGCCAGCAGCAGGTTCTCGGTGGGTCGGATGGAGGCGTTGATGCCGAGCTCCGTGTAGTCCCAGCTGCCGCCACTATCGCTGCTGTCGCCGAACATGTTGTTGTCGTCGGTGATCACCAGCGCCTGGCTCAGAAAACCGTGCACCTGGAAGGTGTCCAGGGGGGACGCCTGTGCGGTGGACACCAGCAGCAGCGGCACCAGCAGCGAAGGCGCCAGCAGCCCCAGGCGGCAACCCACCGACCTAATCCCTGGCAATGGCTTGGACGCGCTCATCCAGATACTCCCTTTCGATGTAGCCGATGGCTCCGGGGGTGGTGGCCACCGTGTCGATCATGTCTTGCTGACTGCGCACACGATGTGGCGCCTGCCCGGTACCCGAAAAGACGATGCGGTCCCAGGCCAGCTGCAACTGGTGAGGATAGACAGACAGCCATTCCTTGACGAAGGTGGCGTGGACGGGGTCGTCACTGGCCAGGACGTACACCTCCGCGCCTTGCCCGCTGGGCCAGGTGCGCAGGCGCATGGCAAAGATCGCCCGCAAGGTATCGCGGTCGAGCTCGTTCAGGGCAAGGCCAGGATGAGAAATGACCACCACCTCGTCTGCGGTCTTTCCCCACGCAGCCGTGCTGGCCAGCCCTCCGGAGATCAGGACCGTCCAGATGCAGAACAGGAGGCGAAGAGATAACCGACGCATCAACGCAGCCTCTCTGCAGCCTCGATGGAGGACAATCGCCACCTGGAGAGTGGCATCCACTGTGTCATAGTGCTCCGGATTCCCTGCATGGCTTCCTTGCGACGTCGCATTTCTTGGGCTTGGCCGCAGAAAAACGCTCTTTATAGGTAGATAGCCAGATGTCGTTACGCATCAAATGCGCCCAGCTTGTGCATTAACAAGCTTATCCTAAGGTGAGTCACTGTGGGGGAAAAGAGAGGTAGTAAAGAGTTTATGCCACCAACGCAAGGCGATGTGGTGCTTGCGAAGGTGGCATGGCAGAGAGAGGGACGGCCGGGATTCAGCCCTGAATGGCGAAGCTGGCCTGGTTCAACCACAGGTGCGCCGCGACGCTGGCGGCGTAGCCCAGCGCGATCACCGGGGCCCAGCGCAGGTGGCCCATGAAGGTGTAATAGCCGCGTGCCTGGCCCATCAGCGCGACGCCAGCAGCGGAACCGATCGACAGCAGGCTACCACCGACGCCAGCGGTCAGGGTGATCAACAGCCAGTGGCCGTGGGACATCTCTGGCTCCATGGTCAGTACCGCGAACATCACCGGAATGTTGTCGACCACCGCCGAAATGACACCGAGCGCGATATTGGCCCAGGTCGCGTCCCACTGGTTGTACATCACGTCAGACAGCAGTCCGAGATAGCCCATGAAGCCAAGACCGCCAACGCACATGACGACACCATAGAAGAACAGCAGGGTGTCCCACTCAGCCCGGGCGACCCGGTTGAACACATCGAAGGGGACCACGCTGCCGAGTTGCTCGAGCTTCTTCCAGTCGCCCTTCTGGGTATAGACGGTGCGCTTGCGATCCAGCGACTTGGGCAGGCTCTTGCGCAGATAGAAGCCAAAGAACTGCAGATAGCCCAGTCCGGTCATCATGCCAAGCACCGGCGGCAGGTGCAGCAGGGTGTGGCAGGCAACGGCGGTGGCCACCGTGAGCAGGAACAGGACGATGATGCGGCGTGCCCCACGCTTGAGCTCCACCGTCTCCTCGAGGCTGTCCGGGGTGCGATTGTGGATGAAGAAGCTCATCACCACCGCCGGGACCACAAAGTTGATCAGCGAGGGAATCAGCAGTTCGAAGAACTCCTGAAATTCGATCAGGCCGGCCTGCCAGACCATCAGGGTGGTGATGTCGCCGAAGGGGCTGAAGGCGCCACCTGCGTTGGCTGCGACCACGATGTTGATACAGCAGAGATTGATGAAGCGCTTGTCACCTTCGGCCACCTTGGTCACCACCGCACACATCAGCAACGCCGTGGTCAGGTTGTCGGCGATCGGCGAGATGACGAAGGCAAGGCCGCCGGTGAGCCAGAACAGGGTGCGGTAGCTGAAGCCTTTCTGGACCATCCAGGAACGCAGGCCATCGAAGATCCGGCGCTCGTCCATGGCGTTGATGTAGGTCATCGCTACCAGCAGGAACAGCATCAGCTCGGAGAATTCCAGCAGCGTCATATGGAAGGCATGCTCGGCCTCATCCGGCATACCGGATTGCACGTAGGTCCAGCCGATCAGCGCCCAGATAAGGCCTGCCGCCACCAGCACGGGCTTGGACTTGCGCATGTGCAGCTTTTCTTCCGCCATCACCAGGGCGTAGGCCAGTACGAAGATGGCCACCGCCAGAAAGCCGGCGAAGGAGCCGGTGAGGTCGAGTTCTCCGGTCACCGCCTGGCTGGCTCCCGCCAGGGTGAGCCCCATCAGCAGCAGAGCGGCGAGGACGAGCCAGCGACCCGGTCGTCGTATCCTCTTGTTGTCATAATTATGCATGACGATGTCATCCTGAAAGTGAATGAGAAAGGGAGAAATCGACGTCGAGACTACCACAGCGTTTTGCACTGCAATATGCTGCCAAAGGCGCGCTGGAATGCACCTTTGGTAGGAGTAGTGAGGCCCTGTCCGGTTGTCGGGGCAAGAATCTGTGCTAGTTGATGCCGGCGGTGCTCATCTCGGCAGGTTCTGTGGCATCATGCTCGCCTGGAGAGCCTCCGGGAGCTCCATCTTCAGTTTCAGCCAGGCGCCTGTTCCATGTTTCTTGATGACTACCACTCCTGCGTCGATGATCGCATCGTGATTTCCGCTGACCAGGCGAGCCGCTTCGCCAAGTGCATAGCCGGCGACTTCAACCCCATTCACACACCGGGCGCACGGCGGTTCTGCGTACCGGGCGACCTGTTGTTCGCTCTGGTGCTGAAGCGTTTCGGACTGTCGCCGCACATGAACTTTCGCTTTCTCGCCATGGTGGGGGCGGATCGGGCGCTCAGTTTTCGCGAGGAAGGCGACCGGGTGATACGGGTGCTGGACGATGACGGCAAGTGCTATCTGGAGGTCGAACGGCGCGGAGAGGCGACCTTCGACGAGAGCGTCGTCGAAGCCTTCACGCGCTGCTACGTGGCGTTTTCTGGAAAGAACTTTCCTCACTACATGAAGCCGCTGATGGAAGACTGCGGTGTCATGTTCAATCCCAAGCGGCCGCTGGTGATCTACGACAGCATGGGCTTTTCGCTGACGCGACTGGATGCGCTGGAGCCGGCGTTACGGCTGCTGGATTCCCGCCTGGAGGTCATCGGCAAGCGCGGTGACGTGCACCTCGAGTTCGCCATCGACGCCGCTGGAGAAAGTATCGGTCATGGTGGCAAGAAGCTGGTGGTCAGTGGCCTGTGTCCCTATGACGCCGAGGCCATGGACGACATCGTCGACCAGTTCTACCAGTTGAAGCGGGATCACGCCGGCACTCCCTGCTGAGTCCGGGCCGGACCTGACGGCCGGCTGCTGGTATCGCCGGCGTCGGGAGCGACACCTTCTTCATGGGCAGGCACCTTTCGTACCCGCCAAGCCCTAGGCGCTGTCCGAAAAGTCGACGAGCGAAGGTTAGACAAGGCAAAAATCGGTGAGAAAGCGCAGTTTACGGGGTGTAAATGAGCATTTTGACCGGGCTGGCGCACCAGCCGATTTTTAACGCCGTATTACCGAGCGCAGGCACTTTTCAGACAAGCCCTAGCCCAGCAGCCCCCTGACCAGCCCCAACGCCAGAAACGCCAGCACCAGTGCCCACACCGGCAGCCGCTTCAGCAGCACGAATCCTGCCACCACGATCGCCACGTCGAGGGTCGAGACGATGGCGCTTTGCCACACCGGATCGATGAAGGCGGCCCCCAGCAGCCCGACCACAGCGGCGTTGGCACCGCTCATGGCGGCCCTCAGGCGAGGGCGACGGCCGAGCCGTTGCCAGGCCGGCAACAGCCCGATCACCAGCAGGGCCCCGGGAAGGAAGATGGCGACCAGCGCCAGGGCGCCCGCCCACACGCCGCCGGCAATGCTGCCCAGATAGGCGGCGAAGGTGAACAGCGGCCCCGGAACAGCCTGAGCGGCGCCGTAGCCAGCCGTAAACTCCTGAGTCGAGACCAGCCCGCGGCCGACCACCTCGGCGTCCAGCAGCGGCAACACCACATGGCCCCCGCCAAACACGAGTGCGCCGGCGCGATAGAAACCGTCGGCCAGCGTCGTCCAGGCGTTGGGCGAGAGCCAGTGCAGCAGGGGCAGCCCTCCCAGCAGCAGCGCGAACAGCACCAGGGCAACGGGACTCACCCAGGACGCCAGCGATGGTGCCGGCACGCCAGCGTCGTCGGTCGACGTTGGCGTCGCGCCTTCCAGCAGCAGGAGACCTGCCAGGGCTCCCAGCACGATGACCGCCACCTGGGCGCCGATGCCGCCGACGACCAGCATGATGGCAAGCGCCACCAGCGCCATCCCGGCACGCGGAAGATCCGGGCAGAGGCTGCGGGCCATGCCGGTCAGGGCCTGGGCGACGACCACCACGGCGACCAGCTTGAGCGAGTGGATCAGCGCTTCGCCAAGGGCGCCGTCCATGGCACCGGCACCATAGGCGAAAGCCATCATCGCCAGTGCCGAGGGCAGGGTGAAGGCGAGCCAGGCCAGCAGGGCGCCGACCAGGCCGCCGCGGATCAGTCCGATGGCGAGCCCCACCTGGCTGCTGGCCGGGCCGGGAAGAAATTGGCACAGCGCCACCAGTTCGGCGTAGGCGGATTCGCTCAGCCAGGCCCGGCGCTTGACGAAGACCTGATGGAAGTACCCCAGATGAGCGACCGGACCGCCGAAGGACGTCAGCCCGAGGCCAAGGAAGGTCAGAAAGATATCCAAGTGGCGTCGCGGCTGTTGTCGGAGGGGTTGTTGCGATTGTTGAGGGCTGTGTTCCATGACGTCACCGCGAGAAGTGGCAGTCCAGTCTGGCACCTCGAGGTGACAGTGAAATGAAAAGAGATAACGGAAGGCAGGTGGCATGGATAGGGGGCGTCATGCCCCCTCTCTGTCTGCGCTCTGTCTCCAGTCTATCTCAACTCAATCTCCGCTCTATCTCCAGTCTGGCCGACTAGCCCTTCGGCCAGGGCCTCATCCCACCAGTCAGCCAGCGCCGGTACTTTTCAGGAAAGCCTTAGGCGCTGTCCGAAAAGTCGACGAGCGAAGGTTAGACAAGGCAAAAATCGGTGAGAAAGCGCAGTTTACGGGGTGTAAATGAGCATTTTAAGCCGATTTTTAACGCCGTATTACCGAGCGCAGGCACTTTTCAGCCAAGCCTTAGCGCAGGTAGAGGCGGCCCTGTTCGTACAGACTGCGGCAGTCGCTGGCGTCGTGGAAGCGATCGGCTTCGATATTGCCGCTGGCAACCCCGGGGCCGGCGAAGCGAGGATCATCGCACTCACCGTCGTGGCTCCACTGGCTGCCGTCGTCGCCCCACTCGATCTCGCCACCGACGTAGCTGCTCGATGCGCTGGCAGAGGCGCCGGCCGACGCTGCGCTGCTGGTGGACAGCGACTCGGATACCACCAGGGTCGCGGGTGCCAGCTGGCCGCTGCCATCGTAGCTGCCGACCCAGACGTTGTAGTTGCCGCTGGGGGGCGAGGTCAGTACCACCGCCGGATCGGTGCCGTCGGCGTCATCGCTGCAGTGCCAGATGCCGCTGGCGTCGTAGACCACCAGGGTGGTATCGCTGGCCGAGGTGGCGGCGATCTTCAGCGGATAGCTGCCGGCGGTGTAGTTGATGTCCACATCCGGAGCCTCGGCGTTGACGAAGCCGGCGCAGTCGGCGCTGACCACACTGGCCCGGGTATTGCCGCCGGCCATCACGTCGAGGGTCTGGGGATCCGGCTGGAAGCCGGCGCTCAGGGTCAGGGTGGAATAGACCGGAGCGGCGGACCAGTCGAGCTGCTGGGCCACGGCAGGCTTGCTGGTGGACATGCCGGCGCAGGCGGTGGTCAGCAGAGGAAGCGCCAGAATGAGGGAGGTACGTGCGAAGGGGGGCATCGGATGTCCTTGGATGGCGACGGGGCGAATGAGACACCAGGTCAGTTGAACGAGGGGGCAGTCGAATGGACGGACGACATGACAAGAGCGACGCCCGAATTTCAGCGCACGCCCGGTCCTTAGCATAAAAAACCTGGATATCGGATACCACTTAATAAGCACTCACTGGCTCTGGGCGATAGTGCTGTGCTGAATCGGCGCATCAGGCTGAATCAGCAAAAAGTACGCTGAAAGTGTGTTCTACAGGCGTGGTACTGTGATTCATGGAAATTTGAGAGCAGGCGATGGCGTCGGGGGTCTTCGGAATGGGCCCGCGCAGGGCACCCGGGAATCCGGTTCGGTCTTCGCCAGCACTCGACGAGACCGTCATCTTCCCGACACGCAGAGGATGCTGCCGATGGATACCCCCCGTACGGAGCGAATCTCGATCTACCCCTTGACCACCCGCGTAAGAGTGGACGTCGAAGGCCAGGTCCTGGCCGACACCCTGCACGCGCTGGAACTCACCGAACCGGGCTACCCGCCACGTCTCTACCTGCCTCGCAGCGACGTCGACATGAGTCGTCTGGTAGAAAGCGACACCCGGACCCACTGCCCGTTCAAGGGTGACGCTCGCTACTTCCATGTGGAGGTCAACGGCCGCCGTTACGAAGATTCGGTGTGGAGCTACGAACAACCCCTCGATGGCGTCCAGGCGATCCGCGCCCACCTGGTATTCGATCCCAGGGTCGCGACCGCCAGCGTCGAATCCTGAAGAGGGGCCGCTTGGCGATAGAGAGCCCTGTCAGGCGGTCAGGCTGCCAGAAACTGGTCAGCACAGCTCCAGCGGCACTTCTTGGGCCTCGAAGGCCAGCAGCCATTGCTTGCGGCCCATGCCACCTGACGATAGAGAGCCCTGTCAGGCTGCCAGGAACTGGTCAGCACAGCTCCAGCGGCACTTCCTGGGCCTCGAAGGCCAGCAGCCATTGCTTGCGCCCCATGCCACCTGCATAACCCGTAAGGCTGCCATCACTGCCGATGACCCGGTGGCAGGGCACCACGATGGCGATGGGATTGCGTCCGTTGGCCGCGCCCACCGCCCGGTGGGCTCCCTTGCGGCCGAGTCCTTCGGCGATCTGGGCATAGCTTCGGGTCTCGCCGAAGGGGATCTCCGACAGCGCCTTCCACACCTGACGCTGGAAGTCGGTGCCCAGGGGATCCAGCGGCAGCGAGAAGCTCTGGCGTCGCCCCGCAAAGTAGTCATCAAGCTGTTCGCGGCAGGCGCGAGTGTGCTCCGAGGGGCGAGCCGTGATGGTCTCGGCACGACCGATGTCGATAAAGTCGAGTCGGGCGACGCCGCCAGCGGTAGCGGCGATGACGATGGCTCCCAGAGCGTCGACCTCGGGCGGATGGTAGACCTCGAGTCCAGCGAAGGCGTCGAGACAGGCGATGGGATCAAGGGTCGTTGTCATGGTCATGACTCCAGAGTTGCAGCAGCAGATAGCTGCGCCAGGGGCGGGCCTTGTCAATGTCGATGCCGATGTCGCTGTCGCCCCCAGCCAATGAAGGGGGGGACAGGACGCGTCGAATCACGGCGTCACCGGCGAGCCAGACATCGGGATCGCTTTCGCCCCTTAGACGGGCGTAGCCGGCGGTCCAGGGGCCGATGCCGAGAATGTCCTCCCAGTGCGGAGGCTTGCGCTCGTCACCTGCCACCGCCTCGGCCAGGCGTCGAAGCGTCTGGCGTCGGCTGTCGGGCATGCCGAGAAAGGCAAGCGGCGAGCCTGCCAGCGACGCCGCGCTCGGAAAGTGGCAGCCACCGTCCGGGGTCCTCTCGCCGAGGGCATCGACCAGCGTCTGGGTCAGGGCGCGCGCCTGGACGAGGCTGACCTGCTGGCCGAGTACGGCGCGAACGGCAGCCTCGAAGGGTGACCATAGCCCAGGCAGGCGCAGGCCTTCCACCAGCGGCAGAACGGGAGCCGCGTCGCGCAGGGTCGCGTCGATCAATGAGGGGGTAGCGTCCAGGTCGAGCATGCGCCGAATATTGGCGATGACGCCGGTCACCTGATTCAGATCGTCGATGACCAGTTCGACACGAAAGCCATGGCGTTCGGGCTGATGGAAGGCGGTGAAGTGCCCACGGGCGCTACGCCAGCGGAAACGTCGGCCGTAGTGATCGTCGCCGACCCACTCGAGACCGCGGATCGCTCGGCGAGCGAAGAAGTCGCGCAGCGTGGCGAAGGCGTAAGGGGGACGATAGCCGAGGGTCAGGCTCAGGCACTGGCCGAGCCCCTGCCCTGTGTCCTTGCGCGTGCTGGTGCTCGACACGCGCCGGCGGATATCACGGGGGCTGAGTCCGATGCGCTCGCGGAACACCTCGTTGAAGCGTCGTACGCTGCCGAAGCCGCTGGCCAGCGCGACCTCGCCGATGGTCAGGCTCGATTCATGCAGCAACTGTTTGGCGAACAGACAGCGACGATGCTGCGCATAGCCCGATGGCGAAATGCCCAGGTGGCGCTGAAACAGCCCTCGTAGATGGCGAGCTCCGATACCGAGCCGTGCGGCCAGGGCCTCGACCGAGTCACCATCCAGCGCGCCCTGGTCGATCAGCGCAAGCGCTCGCTTGAGGGTGGTGTCACTACCTTGCCAGGCAGGCGAGCCCGGGGCGCTGTCGGGACGACAGCGCAGACACGGTCGGTAACCCGCCTGGAGCGCGCCCAGCGCACTTTCGTAGTAGCGCACGTTGTCTTCCCGCGGCAGTCGCGCCGGACAGATGGGCCGACAGAAGATACCGGTGGTCAGCACCGCCACGAAGAAGCGACCGTCGAAGCGTGGGTCCCGGCTGAGCCGGGCACGTCGCAGCGTCGCGAGGTCAAGCGTCATGGGGTGGGATGCGCGGGCGCCTGATGCGTGGCCCGGGGCGCCTGGCTGGCGGGTGGCGTTCAGGTTGGCGGACGGCGCAGGCATGTCCCTCTCCCAGACGGTATGCTTGAGGACAAGTCTATCGCGTCCTTGTCCCCACAATGGCGGAAATCGGCACTCACTGGAAGATCGTTGTCCCCCCCGCACAGGAGAACCGCATGTCGCTACCCTTGACTCGCCACAATCGTCCGCGTCAGGTGCTTGACGCCATCGAGGCAGCCAATACCGGTCTCAGGGAAGACGACCGGCAGGCCAAGTTCGACAAGATCGCGGCCTCGCCCTACGCCTTCTTTCGAGGCACCAATCATCTGTACTGGGCCGATGTCTGGCATGACTGGCGCTTTTCGCTCTACGGCGGTCAGGTCGACACCCAGACCTGGTTGCAGGGTGACGCCCACGCCTTCAACTTCGGCGCCTATGGCCACCACGATGACCACGTGCGCTACGGCATGGACGATTTCGACGACTCGCTGATCGGTGACTATCAGTATGATCTCTGGCGCCTGGCCATCAGTCTGGTGCTGGACGCCCACGACAATCAGGGTCTTTCGCCCAAGGCGCTGCGCCGTGGTCTCAAGCACCTGGTGCTGGCCTACCATCGGGAGCTTGCCGACCATCGCCGAGGCGAGACCCCAGGGTACGTCAATGTGGAGAGCGCCAAGGGGCCGCTCAAGCCGTTCATGCAAAAGGTCGAGCGCAAGAAGAGTCGGGCCAAGATGCTCGACAAGTGGACCCGGCTCGACGATGACGGCCGCCGGCTCGAGCGTGAGGGCAAGCTGTCCAACCTGCCTGCCCACCTGGACAGCCAGTTGCGCAAGGCCATCAACGAGGAGTATCGCGATACCCTGAAAGGCGAGCGCAGCGAGTCCGAGGACGAGCACTTTCGCATCAAGGACACCGCGCGGCGTCTGGATGCGGGCACCGGTTCACTGGGACTGGACCGTTTCTACGTGCTGATCGAGGGTGGCAAGGACCACGAGCACGACGATGTCATTCTCGACGTCAAGGAGCAGCCTGGGCCGGCCGGACTGGTGCTGATGAGCGAGGCCGGCAAGCGCGCCTGGAAGGCGACCTTCCCGCATGAGGGCATTCGTCATGCCGCCGCTTTCCACGCCATCGCCGAACACCCGGATATCTACCTGGGCTGGCTGCACCTGGGCGACAAGGTGTTCTCGGTGCGCGAGCGCTCGCCCTACAAGGAAGACTTTCCTACCCACAAGCTGAAGGGCGGCAAGGACTATCGCCAGCTGGTAAAGCAGTGGGGTGGCATCCTCGCTCGCGAGCACCTGCGCGGCGCCGCTGCGCTGACGCCGGACGATCCGGGCCGTTTTGCCCGGGCGGTGGGCCGGCGGGTCGACGGTCACCTCGATCAGGTGGTCGAGATGGTGACCACCCTGGCGCACAGCTACGCGCGTTGTGTGGCCCAGGACCATCAGACCTTTGTGCAGTCACGCAAGGATCGGCAGTGATGCCTGGCCTGGCTCAGGTCTGCTCGCCCGGCTCCAGCGGCTCGCGGGTGGGGCCTCGATAGACCCGCGCCAGGGTCCGCGTCATCAGCTTGCGTGACAGACCCGGCACCAGGCGCATGCCAAGGGTGGCCAGGCGTGCCTGGCGGGTCGGCACGATCAGGTAGTCACCCTTGTGCAGTCCCGTGAGGGTATCGTCGGCGATGGCGTCCAGGCTGGCCTTGGGGATGGACAGGGTCTGGGCGCGATTTTCCGGCGTCCGGCCCTGTTCCAGGGTGTCGACCATGGGCGAGTCGAACTCGCCGGGGCACACCAGCTGTACACGGATGCCCTGGGGCGCGAGCTCGTAGTAGAGCGACTCGGTCAGCCCCACCAGGGCGTGCTTGCTGGCGCAGTAGGGGGTGTAGCCGAAGACCCCGGTCAAGCCCGCCACCGAGGCAATATTGATCAGCCAGGCCGCGGGGGCATTGCCCTTGTGTCCGTGCTGGCGCCCGCCCTGGGCCGCCAGAAACGGCAGCGCCGCCCGAGTGGCGTTGAGCGGGCCGAAGTAGTTGACCTCCATGACCTCGCGAAAGTCCCGCTGGGTCAGTGTCTCGAAGTAACCCTCGCGCATTACCCCGGCGCAGTTGATCAGACCGTCGATGGCGCCGCTTTCGGCGGCGATGGCGGCCATGGCCTCCTGCATCGCGGTTTCATCGGTGACGTCCGCCACCCGACAGTCGACCACCGCCGCCGGCGACTCGCCTCGCAGCGTCTCGAGCGCGGCAAGCAGGCGCTGTTCGTTGCGGGCCACCAGGGTGACCCGCGCGCCCTCGCGTATCAGCCGCTGTGCCAGCGCCAGGCCCAGACCCGAGGAACCTCCGGTGATGACGAAGTGACGATGTTCGAACATGGTGGCTCTCCAGCCGCCAGCCTGTCATGGCAGTCTGACAAGCGTGGCCTCTTGTGGATGGTGGTGGTCGACGGTGTGCCAAACGCTCTCGGTGATCAGGATGCCTGTCGCCAGCGACAGGGGATCGGAAAGGCCTCGAGGCGGGCCTTGAGAGAGGAGAGATCGACATCACCCGGCACCCTGATCTCCGCCACCAGGCCGAGGGTCGCATCCTGGCATGCCGTGATGCGTGCCACCCCGGGCCCCAGTTCGGCTTCGGCGATCTCGCCATAGACCCGGGTGACCGCGTCCTGTCGCAGGGCCGGCTTGAACACCTTGCCCACCGCCGTCAGTGGAATGCTGTCGAGGATCCAGATGTTCTTGGGGATGGCGGCCTTCTCGGCCAGGTGGGCCTGACAGTGGCTGAGCAGGTCGTCCTCGTTGACCTGGCGATTGGGCTGCAGGCTGACGTAGGCCACCGGCAGTTCGCCGACTCGGTCGCAGGGCTTGCCCACGGCAGCGGCCATCTGCACCGCAGGGTGGCGGTAGAGCGCGTCTTCGATCATCTGCGGATCGATGTTGTGCCCCCCGCGGATGATCAGATCCTTGGCGCGCCCGGTGATCCACAAATAGCCGTCGGCATCCTGGCGGGCCAGGTCGCCGGTGTTGAACCAGCCATCCTCGACCCAGATGTCGCGGTTCTGTTCGGGCCTGGAGTAACCGTCGAAGACGTTGGGGCCGCGGATCAACAGCGTCCCGATCTCGTTGACCTCACAGTCGCGCAGGTAGCGGTCCTGGTCGTCGAGGGCGACCACCCGGGCACCGGTATAGGGCAGCGCCAGGCCCACCGATCCGGTGCGACGCTCGCCTGCGAGCGGGTTGGCCATGCTGCCGCAGGTGCCCTCGGTCATGCCGAAGCCCTCGATCAGCGAGATGCCGGTCAGCTCCTCGAAGTGGCCGTGGACCGCCCGGGGCAAGGGCGCGCCGCCACTCAATGCACTTTCGAGGCTCGATACCTCGGCGTCGCCGAAGGGCACCTCGAGCAGGCGAGAGAAGATCGCCGGCACCGCACTGAAGAAGCTGACCCGGTGGCGCTCCATCAGCGACCAGAAGTTGTCGACCAGGCCGGGGCTGCGAAAGCCGCCCGGGGTGGCCAGCAGGATCTCCGCGCCGATCATCAGCGGCACCAGGCCGGTAATCAGTACGGCGTTGACGTGAAACAGCGGCAGGCCACAGAGGATCACCGCGTCCTCTCGGTGGCGAAACAGCATCTGCATCATCGCCGCGTTGGCCACCTCGTTGGCGTGGCTATGGGGTGCCAGCTTGGGCAACCCAGTGGTACCGCCGGTGTGGAACAGCGAGGCGCGCTCCTCGGGGCGAATCCTACGTTCATTGATGAGCCGATCGGCGGGGGCCCGATCGAGGCAACGGTCGAAGTCCTCGCACCAGTCGGCGGCGTCGGGCAGCGGCAGACGTTCGCGCAGAGCGCGGGCTTCGTCATCGCCGAGAAAGCGCGCGGCATCGACGTACAGCACCTTTTCGAGGCTCGGTACCCGGTCCTTGATGGCTTCCACCTTGTCCCAGATGTCGCTGCCCGGAAAGGGCGCCAGCGCCACCAGCACTCGGGTGCCGGCGGCGTTCATGATGCCGGCGATATGCTCGGGCTCCAGCATCGGGTTGATCGGGTTGACCACGCCGGCCGCCTCGCCGCCCCACAGGGTGAAGTGGGTCTGGGGCAGGCTCGGCAGCAGAAAGGACACCACGTCGTCAGCGTCCACGCCGAGGCGGTGAAAGGCGTTCGCAGCCTGCACCACACGGGCAAGAAACTCGGCGTAGGTGTAGCGCTGCCCCTGCTGCTGGGCCGTGGCGTCCATCACGAAGCGCAGCGCGGTGGCGTCGGGTCGGCGCCTGGCGCTGATCTGAATCAGCTCGAGGGTGCTGTCGGGCAGCTCCAGCGAGGCCCACGGGGTCGCCTCGATGACCTCGATGTCGGCGCGATCGCGAATCGCCGGAAAACGACTAATTCGCTCGAGATAGGAGGGCAGGGACGAGGCTGCGGCGGAAGCGGTGTCGATGGTCATCTTGGTTTCTCGAGGCGTCGCGGCGTCAGGACCAGGCGCGACAGCAGCAATCGTAAGTGTTGTTGTTGAACGTGCTAGCGGACCAGCCACTGCATCAGCTTGAGGACCTTGTGGGTGGTGCTGGTGTAGGGCGGTATCAACAGTTTCATGCTGTCGACAGGGCCCTGACGGTAGACCGGGCGCATCTTGGAGAAGGTGATGAAGCCGTCGCGGCCGTGGTAGTGACCCATGCCGCTATCACCCACGCCACCGAACGGCAGGTCATGCTGGCCCACGTGCAGAAGGGCATGGTTGACCGAGACGCCGCCCGACTGGATACGCTCGATGTAAAGGTCCACCAGCGCCCTGTCCTGGGAGAACGGATACAGCGCCAGCGGACGAGGACGTGCGTTGATGTAGTCGATGACTTCTTCCGGCTGGCGGTAGGTCTTGACTGGTAGCAGCGGACCGAAGATTTCGCGCTGCATGATCTCCATGTCATCGGTCACGTCCAGCACCAGGTGCGGGGCGAACTTGCGTGTCTCAGGGTTGCTTTGCTGTTGCGACAGGGGAATCACCCGCGCGCCCTTGGCCCTGGCGTCCTCCAGGGTCGCCTCGAGCCGGGCGAAGGAGGCGTCGTCGATGATCGAGGTGTAGTCGGGACTGGCGAGATCCGGATAGCGGTGTCCGACGATGCCCTTGGCGGCGTCGACCAGGGCATCCACGCTACCTTCCGGGAGAAACAGGTAGTCCACCGTGGTACAGATCTGGCCGGCGTTGAGCAGCTTGACGAACAGGATTCGCCGAGCGGCCTCGGCCAGGGAGAAGTCCGGGGCGATGATTGCCGGCGCCTTGCCGCCCAGTTCCAGGGTGACCGGGGTCAGGTTGTCGGCGGCGTTGGCCATGACCTTGCGCCCGGTGGCGGTGGACCCGGTGAACACCAGATGGTCGAAGGGCAGGCGGGTGAAGTGAGGCCCCAGCTCGCCGTCGTCGGCGAAGAACTTGAGCTTTTCCTCGGGGAAGTAGTCGGGGCTGAGGTCGATCAGCAGTTGGGCCAGTCGGGGAGAACGATCCGACATCTTGACCAGCGCCCGGTTGCCGGCGGCGAAGATGCCGATCAAGGGGGCGAGGCTCAGGTTCAGCGGAAAGTTCCAGGGCACCAGTACACCGACGACGCCCAGCGGTTGCGGGATAACGCTGTTGCGTGCACCGAAGTAGAGGCTGTGGTCGACCCGCCGGCGCTGGGGCTTCATCCACGACTTCAGGTGCTTGATGGCGTCCTTGATATCGCCGAGCACCACCACGAACTCGCAGAACAGGGTCTCCTCGCGGGAGCGATTGCCGAAGTCGTCGCTGATCGCCTGGACGAACGCCTCCTGGTGGTCCTTGAGCATGTTGGCCAGGGCCTTGAGGTGGCCGATGCGCTCCCGGTAGCTTGGCACCGGCGCCGCCAGATAGGCGCTTCGCTGCTGGTGGAAGGACTGCTCAAGCTGATCGAGGGTGCGGGGATCGGGTGACATCAGGGGGGCATTCATGCGTCGACTCCAGAGGTCGCGGTGGTCGTTGTGGCGGCGTCGCTGGCAATCAGGCCATGCAGGTCGCCGTGGCCGTCCAGCGCCGAGCAGGAGCCCGGCAGGGGCTTGGAAAAGTGGACGCGCGACACCTCGGCGGCCCGTCCTTCATCGAACACAGGCTCCTCTGCCCAGGCGTACTCCGCCAGGGCGAGGATGGTCAGCGAAGGGTTCACCCCCAGGTTGCCGGGAATCAGCGAGCCATCGATGACCCTCAGATTGTGGTAGCCGAAGGCGCGACCGCGATCATCGACGACGCCATCCTCGGCGCTGGTGCCGATGGCGACGCCGCCCATCAGGTGGGCGGTGCTGGGGGCGCCGGAGAGCACTTCGGTGGCCACGTTGCCGGCCTCGCCGCCACCGGCGGCCTCGACGAAGTGACGCGCCGCCTCGTGGGCGATGGGGAAGTAGTTCGACAGCGCCCGGTCATCCTTGTCCTGGTATACCGACCAGCCGGGCTTGAACATGGTGTACCAGGGGCGCTGGCTCTTCAGGTGGACGTAGGTGTCCCTGGTCTGCATCACCAGAAAGATGATCGAGTGTTTCGACTTGCCCACCGGGTTGAGCATTCGCAACGTGGTCAGCGGCTGGCGCAGGATATTGATCAGCATGCTGACAGAGCGCGGCACCTGACCATGGGTATCGGTCAGCGGCACGGCGCTCTGCAGCGCGAAGGTGGCGTCGCCGTAGCGGGGGAAGCGGTTGATCTCGATGCGGGTCTCGTCGTCGGGATCGAACATCGAGGTGATGGTCGGGCCGTGGCAGATTTCCTGGGGCTGGCCGCTGGCGTCGGCGAACCTGGCGGTGTTGACGATCAGCGTCTCGGAGTTGGTGCGGACCTCTCGCCCCAGGCGCGATGACAGCCGGGGCAGGGTCTGGTCCTGGTCCCTGGCCTTGAGCAGCAGCGGGATGGTGCCGAATACGCCGGCGGACAGCACCAGGCCCCGGCAGCGCAGCCGGTAGGGCTTCTTGGCGAACCAGGCGGTGGAGGACTGCACCGTGATCTCGTAGCCGGCGCTGCCGTCGCGCTGACCCTTGGCATCGGGCAGCGCCTCGATGCGCGTGACCTCACTCTCGGCGCGTATTTCCACGCCGTTGCGTTCGGCAAACCATAGGTAGTTCTTGACCAGAGTATTCTTGGCGTTGTGGCGACAGCCCATGGTGCAGCCGCCACAGTATTGACAGCTGTTGCGCTCGGGGCCGTCGCCGTCGAAGTAGGGGTCGCCGCGCTCGGCGCCGCTGGCGTCGTCGGGGTCCTCGGGAAAAAGCACCCCGGTATTGACCGTCTGGTAGGTGTGTTCGCGGCCCATGCGCCTTGCGGTTTCCTTCAGCGCTTCGTCGGCGGCGTTCTCGTAGTGGCTCTTGGTGACGCCGAGCATGCGCTGGGCCAGGCCGTAGAAGGGCGCCAGGCGTTGCTTCCAGTCGCCATGAACCCGGGTCCAGGACTCGGCGGCAAAGACCTCGTCCTTTGGAATCAGGTGCACATTGGCGTAGACCAGCGAGCCGCCGCCGACGCCGACGCCGTGCAGGGCGGTGATCTTGCGGGTCAGGCTGATCTGCAGATTGCCGGTCAGACCGAGCCTGGGGGCCCACAGGAATTTTTTCAGGTTCCAGGAGTTGTCCGAAAATTCCTCGTCCTTCCAGCGCCGGCCCTTCTCCAGCAACAGCACGCGATGGCCCTTTTCCGAGAGCCTCAGCGCGCTCACCGAGCCGCCGAAGCCGGTGCCGATGATGATCTGGTCATAGTCGAAACGGTCGTCTTGGCTGGACGTCATGGACTGGCCCCTCACGCTGTCGTTGTTGTCTACACCGAGCATAGTGAAGGCAGGGCCGGGCGGATTGACCGAAGGCGCGCGCTATTTGACAGATCGCGCAATATCGAGCGTTTCGGTCTTATGCTTTCGTCGCCATTGGGCGGGACTCTCGCCCATGATTCGCTTGAAGCTGCGGGTCAGGGCGCTCAATTGGCTGTAGCCAAGCAGGTCGGCGATCTCGGTCAGGCTCAGTTGGGTGTCGAGCATGTAGACCCGAGCGCTGCGCATGCGCACGCGATCGAGCAACTGCTGGAAGCTCAGGCCGCGCTTGAGCAGGCGGTCCTGGAGGGTACGTGGTGGTACGTCCAGGGCCTGGGCCACGGCCTCCAGGCTGACCTGATCGAGCGGCAGCAGGTTGGTGATGATCCACTCCACCTTGCTTTCGATGTCGTCCCAGCGATGACGGTGCATCAAGGAGTTGATCAGGTGCCGCAGGGCCGGACTGCCTCCGGCGATGGCGTGGTCGAGACAGCTGCGGTCGAACACCAGGGTGTTCTCGGGATGATTGAAGCGCAGCGCCGAGTGCAGCTGCTGGGTGTAGGGTTCGAGGTCTCGTGGCTCCTCGCCGCACAGGTAGACGGCGCGTAGCTTGATCGGCTCGCCGTAGAGAAAGGTGAGGATGTTGTAGGCGCCCATCAAGGTATTGTCGTTGTGCTGGCGCGATGGGGCACTGCGCCCGGGCACACGATAGGTGAAGTGGTAGTAGGCCTGGTCATCGCGCTCCTCGAGACGCACATCGAGTCCTTGCACGTGGCGGCCGATTTCCTCGGCCACGGTGACCATCGCCTCGCGCAGGGTGGCGCACTGCTGGATCAGCAGGCCCACCATGCCCAGCATCGAGATATTCTGGTAGCGCCCCAGCAGCAGGCCGAAGTGGCGACAGCCGCTCATCTGGGCACCCAGTTCGAGCAGGTCGATCTTGGTGGCCACCGGAATCAGGCGGTCCGGCCGGTCGAGGTAGTCCGGCGGCAACGACAGTCGTGCCAGCGCCTGGTCGGCATCGACACCCTGCTCGTCGAGCAGGGTACGGTAGCCGGTCAGGGCCGCGGCACGCACCATGGGCTGCATGGGGGTATCTCCGGGACAGGGTGTGATCAGTATATCGCTCTGTGCGCGGGGCCGCGCTTGGTCAAAAGATATAGATGCCAGGCGTCTAATATGCCGAAGCGGGAGGTGCTGGAATACGCCGGCGGCGCCCCGCAGGGCGCCGCCGATGATGGAGCGAGTGTCGAGCTGCGCCGAAAAGGCGTCCCGGACTCAGCGATAGGTGTCCTTGAAGCGATCGCGCAGCTGATTCTTCTGCACCTTGCCCATGGTATTGCGCGGCAGGCTGTCGACGAAGAATACCCGCTTGGGCTGCTTGTAGCGGGCCAGCTTGTCGCTCAGCGCGGCGATGACGTCGGCCTCCTGGGGCGAGGCGCCTTCGGCGGGCACCACCACCGCGGTCACCCCTTCGCCCAGGTCAGGGTGGGGCAGGCCGATGACCGCGGATTCGGCGACGCCGTCCATCTCGTCGATATGCCCCTCGACCTCCTTGGGGTAGACGTTGTAGCCGCCGGAGATCACCAGATCCTTGTCGCGTCCGACGATCTGCACATAGCCTCGCTCATCGATCTGGGCCAGGTCGCCGGTGATGAAGAAGCCATCTTCCAGCAACTCCTCGGCGGTCTTCTCGGGCATCCGCCAGTAGCCCTGGAACACATTGGGGCCACGCACCTCGAGCATGCCGATCTCGCCCTGGGGCAGCGGCGTATGGTCACCACCCTCACGGTCGGTGATGCGTACCTCGACGCCGGGCAGCGGCATGCCCACGGTGCCGGCGATGCGATCACCGTCGTAGGGGTTGGAAGTGTTCATGTTGGTTTCGGTCATGCCGTAGCGCTCGAGGATGGCGTGGCCGGTGGCGGCCTCGAAGGCCTCGTGGGTCTCCGCCGTCAGCGGCGCCGACCCCGAGGTGAACAGGCGCATGCGGGCGGTGGCCTCGCGGGTCAGGCGGGGATCCTTGAGCAGCCGGGTGTAGAAGGTCGGCACCCCCATCATGGTGGTGCCTTCGGCCATTTCCTCGAAGATCACGTCCGGGTCGAACTTCGCCAGGAAGCGCATGCTGGCGCCGGCCATCAGGATCACGTTGCAGGCCACGAACAGTCCATGGGTATGGAAGATCGGCAGGGCATGGATCAGCCGGTCGTGCTCGTCGAAGCGCCAGGCCTCGACCAGCGACTCGGCGTTGGAGCCAAGGTTGCGATGGCTCAGCATGGCGCCCTTGGAGCGGCCGGTGGTGCCGGAGGTGTAGAGGATCGCGGCCAGGTCATCCGGCCCGCGCTCGAGCATCTCGTTGACCGGTGTGGCCGCCTCGGCGGCCTCCATCAGGCTACCGTCGGCGGCGGTGCCCAGGGATTCGACTCGGGCGCCACCGCAGGAGGCAGCGACCTCGCGGGCGGCCGCGAGTGAATCCGGGCGGCAGACGAACAGGGCGGGTTCGGCGTCACCGAGGAAGTAGCGAATCTCCTCGCTGGTGTAGCCGGTATTGAGCGGCAGGTAGACCCCGCCGACCTTGAGGCTCGCCAGGTACAGAAGGATCGCCTCGGGGCTCTTGTCGACCTGGACGGCGACCCGGTCACCGGGCCCCACGCCGAGCGCGACCAGCGCCCCGGCGAGCCTGGCCACCGCTTCCAGCGCATCGCTGTAGCGGTAGTCACGGCCTTCGCGGGTGGTGATGAAGGGCGCGTCGCCACGCTCGGTCATGCGCTTTTCAAAGGTGGCAAAGAGGTTGTGATTCATGTGACGGGATCTCCCTTCAAGTGCTTGCGGGCGCGACGACGCTGGTCCCTGACCTGAGACGAGCAGGCCACCTTGCCTTCGGTGGTGTAGCGCTCATGGTTGCCTTCGATGTCGTCGAGCACGTAGAGATAGTTGACCATCAGTGAGCCGAACTGTGACAGCCCCCGGCGAGAGGTATCACCGAGCCAGTTGATGCGGTGCAGTTCGGCGCCATTGCCGAGATGGAAGCGAGCGACGGTATTCAGCGGCAGATTGCGCGCGTTGCGCTCCTTGGTGAGGTAGTGAGCGGCCAGCGGCTTGATCACCTCACCCAGGGCCTTGCTGCGCTCGGAGTCCTCGAGCCAGTCGTCCTGATCGAGCTCGGCCAGCAGGGCGCGGGTGTCGTCGTCGAGGCGACCGCGTTGGTCCTGACGTTCGGCGTCCAGCCAGGCGCGAAAGCCGGGTACCGGTGACAGGGTGACGAAGTTCTTCAGCCGCGGCAGTTCCGACTTCAGCTCCTTGACCACCTGTTTGATCAGGAAGTTGCCGAAGGAGATGCCGCGCAGGCCGACCTGGCAGTTGCTGATGCCGAAGAAGGCGGCACTGTCGGCGTCTTCGGCCTCGATGGCCTCGTGGTTGGCGTCCAGGATCGGCTGGATGCGCTCGGGCATGCCCCTGGTCAGGGCCACCTCGACGAAGATCAGCGGTTCGTCGCCGATAGCCGGGTGAAAGAAGGCGAAGCAGCGCCTGTCGCGGGCGTCGAGGCGCCTGCGCAGGTCGTTCCAGTCGCAGATCTCGTGCACCGCCTCGTAGCGGATGATCTTCTCCAGTACCGCCGCCGGGGTGTTCCAGTCGATCCGCTTGAGCACCAGAAAGCCACGATTGAACCAGGACGCGAACAGGTGGGAGAAGTCGGCATCGAGCGCCTCCAGCGCCGGGAAGGCCTTGAGCCGGGGCAGTAGGTCCTCGCGCATGCGCACCAGCTCATAGGTGCCGCCGGCGGTCAGGTTGAGCCGGCGCAACAGCTCCTGGCGCTGCGGTTCGCAGGCCTCGAACAGTCGCTGCAGGTCGACATTGCCGCGACTGTCCCGGTAGCACTCGTAGGCGCCGTCGACGGCCTCGGGATCGGCACTGAACTGCTCGGTCAGGCACTGGAAGAAGCGAGTCTTCTCGTCTTCATCGAGGCAGCTGTAGCCGTCCAGGGCCTGGCCGGCCAGGGCGATGCTGGAGGCCTCGCCATCGCTTTCCAGAAGCTTGCGACAGGCGTCGATCACCTGGGTATGTTCCAGCGGCGGGCCATCGCCCCGGCGTCTGAGCAAGGCGTCACGCTGGGTGATACTGGAGAACAGTTCCTGCAGAAAGCTGAAGTTCATCGGGGACATCTCCTCGGGGCTGGGCCAGGTGGGAGCGGGCCTGGTGGCCCGCTGGTCACACGCGTCGGCGTCGGGATCATCCGGCGCTCTCCATGATCAGGTCCGGCAGCCAGGTGGCGATGCCCGGGAAGAAGCACAGCAGCACGATGCCGAGCACCATGCACAGGGCGTAGGGCAGGCTGCCGAGCAGGATGTCCTTGAGCGCGATATCCGGCGCGATCCCCTTGATGATGAACAGGTTAAGGCCCACCGGTGGGGTGATCAGTCCGATCTCCAGGTTGATGGTCAGGATCACCGCGAACCAGTAGGGATCGAAGTTGGCCGCCAGAATGATCGGCAGCAGGATCGGCGCGGTCATCACGATCACCGCCACCGGCGGCAGGAAGAAACCGGCCACCAGCAAGAAGACGTTGATGATCCCCATCAGTACCCAGCGATTGACCTCCAGTGCCGCGATCGCCTCGGCCACTGTCTGGGTGATGAACAGCGACGACAGGGCGTAGGCGAAGATCTCGGCGCAGGCGATGATCAGCATGATCATCACGCTCTCGCGCAGGGCGTCGCGCATGATGGTGGTGAGCGGTTTCACCTGCCACATGCGATAGACCACGATGGCCAGGGCCAGACACAGGAAGGCCCCGGCGCCGGCCGCCTCCGAGGGCGTGGCGACACCGCCGTAGAGGGCGAACAGGATGCCGCTGACCACCACCAGGAAGGGCAGCACCCGCACCAGCGCCTTCATGTTGGTCTCGACGTTCTTGGCGACGGTGTCCTTGAGTTCGCGGGCGGCGTCGGCGACGGGGCTGGGGGTGTCATAGCCCCCGGCCAGCTTGCACGCGATCAGCGTCCAGGCCATGAACAACAGCGCCAGCATGATGCCGGGCAGGGCGCCGGCGATGAACAGCCGTCCGATCGAGGTCTCGGTGGAGATGCCATAGACGATCATGGTGACCGAGGGCGGAATCAGGATGCCCAGGGTGCCACCGGCGGCGATGCAGCCAGCCGCCACGCCGTCGGGATAGCCGCGCTTGCGCATCTCGGGGATACCCAGCTTGCCGATGGCGGCGCTGGTGGCAGGCGACGAGCCGGACAGGGCGGCGAAGATCGAGCAGGCGCCGATATTGGAAATGGCCAGTCCCCCCGGCACCTTGCCGAGCCACAGGTCCAGCGAACGGTAGAGGTCACGGCCGGTGGGGGAGGAAGCCACGGCAGCGCCCATCAGGATGAACATCGGAATCGCGACGAAGCCGAACGACGCCAGGTTGCCGAAGAAGGTCTCGCCGAAGTAGGTCAGCTCGCTGACGCCCCGGTCCATCACCAGGGCGGCGAGGGACACGCCGCCGAGGGCGAAGGCGATGGGCGTGCCGATGGCCATCAGCACGAACAGGGCGGTAACGATAAGGATGCCACTGGTAACCGGATCCATCAGCGTGCTCCTCCCAGAATTTCCGCCAGGTACTGCAGCGCCAGCAGGGTCGAGCCCAGCGCCAGCGGCACCAGCGCTGGCCACAGTGGCGGATTCCACACCGTGCCGGTGGTCCAGCCGCCGTGGTAGGCCTCCAGCAGGTAGAGCCAGGAGCCGTAGGCCAGGGCGATGCTGAAGGCCAGGCCGCACAGTGAGGCGATCAGGTTCATGGCGCACTTGATGCCGCCCTTGAGCGCATCGGGCAGCACCGTGACCGCCACCTGGCCGCCGGTCAGCAGCACATAGGGGGCGCCCAGCAGCATGGCGCCGGTGATCGAGAAGATCGCGAATTCGGTCTGCCAGGTGGTGCTTTCACCGAGCAGGTAGCGCACGAAGGTCATGTGGCAGACGGCCAGCACCCCCGCAAAGAGGGCGGCGCCGGCCACCACTGCCATAGCGATGGATAGCCGGTCCATCAGCCGACAGAAAGCGCCCACCGGGCCGGAGGCATGTCGCCGGGAGCCGGGGGCTGCGGGTGCAGAGACGTGGGGGGGAGAGTGGGACGGTGTGTGTGACATGGAGCCTCCGAGGTGACACGACAGCGACGAACGACGAGGCGCGGCCAGCGGCCGCGCCCACCTCGGTCTATTCCACCGCCAGGGCGGCGTCGATCAGTGCCTGGCCGTTGTCGACGTTCTCGGCAAAGCTCTTGTAGGCGCTCTCTTTCGCTACCTCGAGCCAGGCGTCGTAGTCTTCCTGGGACATCTGGACCACTTCGACGCCGTTTTCCTCGAACACTTCCACCATGGTCTGGTCGAGCTGGGCGGCCTGCTCGGCGAAGTACGCCTCGGCCTTCTCGCCAGCGTCGATCAGTGCCTGCTGTTGCTCCTCGTTGAGCCCGTTCCAGCTCTGCTCGGAGATCAGGATCGGCTCGTACATGAACCACAGGGCGTTCTCGCCCGGCGCCGTCAGGCAGCTGACCTGCTCGTAGATGCGATAGGAGACGAAGGAACCCGACGAGGTGTTGGCGCCGTCGAGCACGCCGGTCTGCATGGCGGTGTAGATCTCCGACGAGGGCATCGAGGCGATGGAGGCGCCGGCGGTGGCCAGCATCTCGTCGAAGGCCGGGCCAGCCGCACGCATGGTCTGGCCCTGCACGGTGTCGGGCGAGGTGATGCACTGCTGGTTGGAGGCAAAACCGCCGGCCAGCCAGGCGTCGGCCAGCACGCGAGCGCCGGCGTCCTCGATCACCTGCTTGATCATGTCCATGAACTCGGAGTCGTTGAGGCGCTGGGCACGCTCGTGATTACGCACCAGACCCGGCATCAGGGTGGCCGAGAATTCGGGATGGCGACCGCTGGCGTAGTCCAGCGGCAGCGAGGTCATGTCCAAGCGGCCGCGTACCAGCGCGCCCCACTGCTCCTTGGCCTTGAACAGGGACTGGCCGGGATAGACCTGCAGGGCCAGGTCGACGCCGGCGGCTTCGACCTCCTTGGCCATCAACTGGACCATTTCGTCGCGCACGTCGCCCTGGCCACCGGGAAACTGGTGGGACACGCGCAGGGTGGTCTCGGCGCTGGCAATAGACGCGCTGGCGGTGGCGATGGCGGCGACGGCGAGAGTGAGAGCTTGGCGTTTCATGGTGACTCCTCGAGGCGTTGTTGTTGTGATGATTGTTGTAGTGGGTGTTGTAGCGAGCGTGATGATCAGTGTTGTGGTGGTGGGATAAACGCGCCGAGGTCGGCGCGGGGGATAGAGGTCAAACATTTTTTATCTGCTATGATGTATACATCAATAGCTAGCATGTATATTCCTGTCAATTCGTAGGGCTTAGACCATGGTGGAGTGAGGGCGCCGAGGGGTCAGTCGCATCAGGACAGGATATGCTGGAACGATTCGAGTTCAGCCAAGGGACAGCCAGGGGACAGCCATATGAGCAAGAAGCCCTCCAACGCCCAGCGTCTGCGGGACTCTCTCGAGGACGACATCATCAATGGTCGGCGCACACCGGGTGAGCGACTGGACCCCGAAGAGCTGTGCAGGACCTACCAGGTATCGCGTACCCCGGTGCGCGAGGCCATCCAGCAGCTGGTGGCCAGTGGCCTGGTGACCGTCTACCCCAAGAAGGGCACCTTTGTCGCCAGGCTAGGGCTCGAGCGACTGATCGAGATGTTCGAGGTGATGGCCGAACTCGAGGGCATGTGCGGTCGACTGGCGGCGCGGAGAATCTCAGCCGATGAACTCAAGGCCCTGCGCGACGCCTTCGAAGGATGCCGCCGCGCCGGCGAGACCGGCGACAGCGACGACTACTACTACGAGAACGAAGCCTTCCACAGCGTCATCTATCAGGCCAGCCACAACGCCTTCCTGGCCGAAGAGGCTCAGACCCTCAAGCAGCGGCTCAAGCCCTATCGACGCCTTCAATTGCAGGTGCGTTCACGCATGCAGAGCTCGCTCGATGAACACCGTGAGGTGCTCCAGGCGATCGAAGCCGGTGACGCCGAGAGCGCCGAGCGCATCCTGCGTGACCACGTGCTGATCCAGGGCGAGCGCTTCAGCGACTTTGTCTCCAGCGTGCGCAAGCTGGAGGAGGGAGGGGGCGAGTTGCGGCGCGCCACTGCCTCGAACTAGCCGGGCCCTGCCGTACCGAGATGGTGGTGTCGCAAGCAATGTCGCTTGACGACCACCACAGGCAGGGCCGAGGGTAGTCGGCATCCCACTTGCCAGCTTGAGGTAGCAGCCCATGTTTCCTGCCTTTTCCGGGCGCTATGCGTCCCTGCCCGATCGTATGCGCGCCGAGATGGCGCCCACCCCTGTGGCGGCGCCGCGTCTGCTGGCCTTCAATCGTCCGCTGGCCGAGGCGCTGGGTTTCGACCTTGACGCCTTCGACGCGACCCGTGCCGCCGAGGTGCTCGGTGGCAACGCCGTGCCCGATGGAGCGACGCCGATCGCCGCGGCCTACGCAGGGCATCAGTTCGGCAACTTCGTGCCACAGCTCGGCGATGGTCGGGCGATCCTGCTGGGCGAGCTAGCCCATCGAGACGGCGGCCTGCGTGAGGTCCAGCTAAAGGGCGCCGGACGCACGCCCTTTTCCCGCGGCGGTGATGGTCGCGCGCCGATCGGACCGGTGCTGCGCGAGTATCTGGTGTCAGAAGCCATGGCCGCACTGGGGGTGCCCACCACCCGGGCGCTGGCGGCGGTGGCCAGCGGCGAGCAGGTGGTGCGCCAGATGGTGGAGCCCGGGGCGGTACTGACCCGGGTAGCCTCGAGCCATGTGCGGGTCGGCACCTTTCAGTATTTTGCCGCCCGCCGTGACAGCGAGGCGCTGTCGCTGCTGGTGGACTTCTGCATCGAGCGACACTACCCCGAGCTGGCCGACTTGCCCGAGGCCGAGCGCGCGCTGGCGCTGGTCGAGGCGGTGGTCGAGCGCCAGGCCAGCCTGGTCGCCCAGTGGAAGGGGCTCGGCTTTATTCATGGGGTAATGAACACCGACAACTGCGCGATCTCGGGGGAGACCATCGACTATGGTCCCTGCGCCTTCATGGACGCCTTCCACCCGCACAGGGTGTTCAGCTCCATCGATGAGCGCGGGCGCTACGCCTGGGACAACCAGCCGGCCATCGCCCAGTGGAACCTGGCGCGCCTGGCCGAGACGCTGCTGCCGCTGATCAGTGACGATCAGGAGCGAGCGGTGGCGCTGGCCACCGAGGCCATCGAGGCCTTCGCCGAGTGCCATGACGCCGCCTGGACGGCGGTGCTGCGTGCCAAGCTGGGACTCGGGGCTGATGACTCGCAAGGCCAGCCGGAAAGCCGCTCGACCGATGGGCAGGGGGGGCCGTTGGCAGACGAGGACCTGGCCCTGGGCGAGGACTTCCTCAAGGCCATGGAAGAGGGCAACGCCGACTTCACCCTGAGCTTTGCCCATCTGCCCCTGGCGCTGGCCGGCGATGAGGCAGCGCTTGCCGAGGGCTTCGAGCGCAGTGGCAGGCTCGAGGCCTGGCTGCCGCGCTGGCGCGAGCGTCTGGCCCGTGAAGGCGTCGCCGACGAGGTCGTCGGCGCGCGCCTGGCGGCGGCCAACCCCCAGGTGATACCGCGCAATCATCTGGTCGAGAAGGCCATTCGCGCCGCCATCGATGACGACGACCTGAGCGTATTCGAGACGCTGCTCGCCGCCGTGACCCGGCCCTACCAGACCCCGGACGATACCAGCCTGCTGGCCCCACCCGGGCGCGACGAGCGAGTGCTCAGAACCTTCTGCGGTACCTGAGGGACCCCACCGGCACGTCGCCGCCGCCGGTGGGCTGCTTGCCAGCAGGGCTTACGCCGACAGAACTTTCGCCAGCACGGCTCGCGCCGGCTACTGCGGTGCCTGGCTGGCCTGCAGGGTGCGCGTCAGCAGTGCCCGCAGGGCGGCCGGGCGCACCGGCTTGAGCAGCAGCTGGTAGCCGCCGCGGCGGACCTCTTCGGCCACCTCCTCGGTGCGGTCGGCGGTGATCACGATACCGGGCACCGCGCCGGTCAGGCGCTCGCCCAGGGCGTCCAGCGCCATCAGGCCGGTGACCTCGTTGTCCAGGTGATAGTCGGCGAGGATGGCGTCGGGGTCGTCGTCCAGATGGCGCAGCACCGACTTGGCGCCACCGATGGAGGTGGCGGTGAACACCTCGCAGCCCCAGCCCGACAGCATCGCCTTCATGCCCTCGAGGATCAGCGACTCGTTGTCGATACACAGGATGCGCTTGCCGTCGAGCTTGCTGGCGACCTTGCGCGCAGGCCGGGAGTCCGTGTCCTCGGCCGGGGCCTTTGCCTCGACCCTGGGTACGCTGACCGAGAATACCGTGCCCACGCCGACCCAGGAGCGCACCCGGATGGGGTGGTCGAGCACCCGGCTCATGCGGTCGGCGATGGACAGGCCGAGGCCCAGTCCCTTCTCGCTTTCCTTGTGGCGCGAGGCCTGATCCAGGCGACGAAACTCCTGAAAGATCTCGGCCTGCTTGGCCTCGGGGATGCCGGGGCCGCTGTCCCATACCTCGATCAGCAGGCGCTCACCGCGCCGGCGAATGCCCAGCAGCACCCGGCCCTCCTGGGTGTAACGGATGGCGTTGGACAGGAAGTTCTGGATGATCCGGCGCAGCATCTGGCTGTCGCTGTCCACCCACAGGGCCGACCCCACCACCTTGAGATCCAGGCCGCGGTCTTCGGCCATCACCGCAAACTGGGCCTGCAGCGGGCGCAGGATGTCGGTCAGCGCAAAATGGCTGCGTCTGGGAGTCAGCGCGCCGGCGTCCAGCTTGGAGATGTCCAGCAGGGTGCCGAGGAGCTCTTCGGCGGACTGCAGTGAGCTGTCGATATGGCCGATGGTGCGCTTCATGTCCTCGGCGCCCATGTCCTGGGACAGCGCCGAGGTAAACAGCCGCGCCGCGTTGAGCGGCTGCAGCAGGTCATGGCTGGCTGCGGCCAGGAAGCGCGTCTTGGAGGCGTTGGCGTCCTCGGCCACCTGCTTGGCCTGGCGCAGGGCCTGCTCGGCTTCGGCGCGCACTCGGTTCTCCTGGCGCAGCGCGGCGTTGGCTTCGGACAGGGCCAGGGTGCGCGAGCGTACCCGCTCCTCCAGGGTCTCGTTGGTTTCCTTGAGGGCGATCTCGGCCCGCCGGCGTTCGGTGATGTCCTGGTAGAGCGCGAAGAAGCCGAGGATCGCGCCGCTGTCGCCGAAGTGCGGAGTATAGGTCACCAGCATGTAGCGCAGGCCTTCGTTGGTGATCTCGAGCGAGACCTCGAAGCTGACCCTTTCGCCACTCAGGGTGCGCTGAATCCAGGGAATGCGCTCCTCGGCCATGGTCTCCGGAATCACCTGGGTCACCTTCTTGCCGATGACCTCGTTGCGGTTGATGTTGAAGGCCTGCTCGTAGGCACGGTTGGTAAAGAGGTAGCGACACTCTCGGTCGAAGTAGGCGATCAACGCCGGCACGTTGTCGGTATAGATGCGGATATTGTTTTCCGAGCGGATCAGCGCTTCTTCGGTGCGTTTCTGCTGGGTGATGTCCTGATAGGTGTAGACGAAGCCGCCACCGGGCATGGGGTTGCCCTGGACCTCCAGCACGCTGCCGTCCTGGCGATATCGCACGTAGCGGTGGGGCTGGCCCTCACGAATATTGTCGAGCAGCAATTCCACGTGCTCTTCCGGGTCGCCGGGGCCGTACTCGCCGTTATGGGCGTTGTAGCGGAAGATGCGGTCGATCGGGGCGCCGACACGGATCAGGTGGTCAGGGAAGCGGAACAGCTCCAGATAGCGCTGGTTCCACACCACCAGGCGCAGGTTCTGATCCACCACGCTGATGCCCTGGTTGATGTTCTCGATGGTGGCCTGGAGCAGGGCGCGATTGAACTCCAGCACCTGGGAGGCCTCATCGACGATGGAGATGACGTCGGAGATACCGATGCCACGCCCCTGCAGGGCGGAGTTGACGACGATGCGCGCCGATGAGGCGCCCAGCACCGAGGCCAGAAAGCGCTCGGTGAACTGGATCACGTCGATGGACGCTCGGGCACTGTCTTCCAGCGCCTTGCCATTGCGCCGGGCGTAGTCCGAGAAGGCGCGGTCGACCTGGCCGGCGCTGAGAAAGCGCTGGCACAGCACCTTCAGGTCGCCAACCGTGGTAGCCCCGGTCCAGGGGCGATTGACCGAGGTCTGGCGGGTCTCGACGCTGTCGACGAACAGCGACGCCTGAATCCGTTCCACCACCCGCTGAGGGGTTACCTGGGAGACAAAGATGTAGGCCACCAGGTTGACCCCCAGCGACAGCATCACACCGTGGGTAAAGCTGTCACCCACGTGCAGGCCGAACAGCGAGGTCGGTGACAGCCAGGCGATCCCCAGCGGCCCACCCTGGAGCCAGCCGGCGGGCAATACACCGGCGTTGATCATCGCTGGCAACAGCAGGGTGTAGGCCCAGATGGCGAAGCCCGCGTTCATGCCGACGATGACCCCCAGGCGATTGCCGCGCTTCCAGTAGAGCCCACCGATCAGCGCCGGGGCGAACTGGGCGGCGGCGGCGAAGGACAGCATGCCGATGGAGGCCAGCGAGGTGAATTCGCCGATCAGCTGATAGAAGCCATAGGCCATGGCCAGGATCACGGCGATGGTAATGCGCCGTGCCCGCAGGACCAGGCGTCCGTAGTCGCGGGCCTTGGTGTCGAACCAGCGCATGCGGAACAGCGCCGGGATGACGATCTCGTTGGAGATCATGATCGAGACCGCCACGGCGGCGACGATGACCATGCCGGTGGCGGCGGAGAAGCCGCCGATAAAGGTCAGCAGGGCCAGCCAGCTCTGGTTGGCGGCCATCGGCAGCGACAGCACATAGGTATCGGGTGATACGTCGGTGCCGGCGAAGATGGTCAGGCCGGCGGCGGCCAGCGGCAACACGAAGAAGGCGAACAGCACCAGGTACAGCGGGAACATCCAGCGCGCGCGGGCGGCGTCGTCGCGGTGGGTGTTCTCCACCACGGTGACGTGAAACTGACGCGGCAGACACAGGATCGCCAGCATGGCCAGCAGTGTCTGGGCCCAGAAGCTCTGGCCGAAGTCCTGCTGGGCCAGTTGCCGCTGCAGCTGCAGGTGGGTGTCGGCCCGGGTCATCAGGTCCTGCAGGCCATCGAACATGCCCCAGGTGACGTAGGCGCCGAGGATCAGGAAGGCCACCAGCTTGACCAGCGACTCGAAGGCCACCGCGTGGATCAGGCCCTCGTGGTGCTCGGTGGCGTCGGTATGGCGGGTACCGAACAGGATGGCGAAGATCGCCATGACGATGGCCACATAGAAGGCGGTGTCACCGAACAGCGGCGCCTGGGTGATGTCGGAGGCGTCGGTGAGCACGGCAAAGGACGTGGACACTGCCTTCAACTGCAGGGCGATGTAGGGCAGGGTGCCGATCAGCGCGACCAGGCTGGCGAAGGCCGCCAGAGACTGGGTCTTGCCGTAGCGAGAGGCGATGAAGTCGGCGATCGAGGTGACGTTCTGATGCTTGGCGACCCGCACCATCTTGGCCAGTACCGGCCAGAACAATAGAAGCGTCAGCACCGGACCGACGAAGATGCTGGCGAACGACCAGCCGGAGGTCGCCGCCTGGCCCACGGCGCCGTGGAAGGTCCAGGAGGTGCAGTAGATCGCCAGCGCCAGGCTGTAGACCAGCGGGCGACGATGGCTGGCCCCCAGGTGGCGTGCACGACGATCGCCGCGCCAGGCGATGGCGAACAGCACGGCGATGTAGAGCAGTGAAACAGCGATCAATAGCCAACCGGCAAACATGGGCACCTCCTCGACGTCAGCGGCCATTCTAGGGCATTGGCGGCCTGCTCGGCAGGGGCGCAGGGTGGTTGACTCGATTCGGGCGCCTGAAGCGCGAAGCATTGACGGAATTTTGCGCCATCAAGGGAAAGGCATTGCCTGGTCTCAAGGCCTTGAATCGCGACTAAGGTGGATTGCACCTTTGTAGTGATAGACCATCGGCTAATATTCCAGGAATGTTTGTAAGTTGCTGAAATATTTAATGTAATGGTTTTCTTGGTGCGGTGCATTTATGCTTTTCGACTAAAGTTATCGTTCCAGGAAAGGCCATTTTGTCTAGTCTGCTTCTCGAGCCTTTGTGTCGTCTTTGCGGCGGCATTTGGCGATCAAACCACTTCTTGAGGGTAGCCTTATGCTAGACAAGAGCGCACAGGCCTACTGGAAACGAAACATACGAACCATCCTCGGCTGTCTGGCCGTATGGTTCATCGTCTCCTATGGCTTCGGCATTCTGCTGGTGGATGTACTCAACAATATCCAGTTCTTTGGCTTCAAGCTCGGCTTCTGGTTTGCACAGCAGGGATCCATCTACACCTTTATCGTGCTGATCATTTTCTATGCCTGGAAGATGAACAAGCTCGATGAAGAGTACGACGTCCACGAACAGTGACACCCGCAAAATAACGTCAATGAACGGGAATTGATTCCATGGATGTACAACTACTTACCTATATATTTGTAGGGGCGTCCTTCGCGCTCTACATCGGTATCGCGATCTGGTCGCGTGCCGGGTCTACCAAGGATTTCTACGTCGCCGGCGGCGGCGTCCACCCTGCCGCCAATGGCATGGCTACCGCGGCAGACTGGATGTCGGCGGCCTCTTTCATCTCCATGGCGGGTCTTATCGCCTATCTGGGTTACGACGCCTCGGTCTACCTGATGGGCTGGACCGGTGGCTACGTCATGCTGGCCATGCTGCTGGCGCCTTACCTGCGCAAGTTCGGCAAGTTCACGGTGCCGGACTTTATCGGTGACCGTTACTACTCGAATATCGCCCGTACCGTGGCGGTCATCTGCGTTATTTTCGTGTCCTTTACCTATGTCGCCGGTCAGATGCGCGGCGTCGGTATCGTCTTCGCCCGTTTCCTCGAAGTCGAGGTCAATCTGGGCGTGGTCATCGGCATGGTCATCGTGTTCTTCTACGCGGTGCTCGGTGGCATGAAGGGCATCACCTACACCCAGGTGGCCCAGTACTGCGTGCTGATCACCGCCTTCATCGTGCCGGCGGTGTTCCTGTCGATCATGATGACCGGCCACGTGCTGCCGCAGACCGGGCTCGGTGCCACCTTCGTCGATGCCGCCGGCAACGACAGCGGCCAGTACATTCTCGATCGTCTCGACGGTCTGCTGACGGATCTGGGCATCACGCCCTACACCGACGGCAGTCAGCCGATGATCAACGTGTTCTTTATCACCGCAGCCCTGATGTGCGGTACCGCGGGTCTGCCCCACGTCATCGTGCGCTTCTTCACCGTGCCGCGGGTGCGTGACGCCCGGGTCAGCGCCGGCTGGGCGCTGGTGTTCATCGCACTGCTCTACACCACCGCTCCGGCGGTCGGCGTGTTCGCCCGCACCAACATTATCGAGACGGTACACGAGACCAGCTACGAAGAGGCACCGGCCTGGTTCAAGAGCTGGGAAGGCGTGGGCCTGATCGGTTGGCTCGACAAGAACGACGACGGTCGTGTGCAGATGGGGCCGGGCGCGCCGTTCGAGGGCAAGCCGACCTTCGAAAGCGGCCCGCTGGAAGAGGAAACTCCCGGCGAGCACGGGCAGCGGGTGGTGACCAATACGCCTACCGACAGCCCCAACGAGGTCTATATCGACCGCGACATCATCGTGCTGGCCAACCCCGAGATCGGCGGCCTGCCGGCCTGGGTGATCGCCTTGATGGCCGCCGGTGGCGTGGCCGCGGCGCTGTCCACCGCAGCCGGTCTGTTGCTGGTGATCTCGGCGGCGGTGTCCCATGACCTGATCAAGAAGCAGATCAATCCCAACCTCAGCGAGAAGGGGGAGCTGCTGGCGGCGCGTAGTGCTGCTGCGGTGGCGGTGGTGGTAGCCGGCTACTTCGGCATCAACCCGCCGGGCTTCGTGGCCCAGGTGGTGGCCTTTGCCTTCGGTCTTGCTGCCTCGTCCTTCTTCCCGGCGATCCTGCTTGGCATCTTCGACAAGCGCATGAACCGCGAAGGGGCCATCGTCGGCATGGTGCTGGGTCTGAGCTTCACTTTCATCTACATCGTCTACACCAAGTTCATCAACACCGATCCTTCGATCTGGTGGTTCGGCATCTCGCCGGAGGGTATCGGTACCCTCGGCATGATCCTCCACTTCGTTGTGGCCTTCGTGGTCTCGCGGGCAACCGCGGCACCGCCGGAGCACATCCAGGAACTGGTGGAGAACGTGCGTGTGCCGAGAGGCGCGGGTGAGGCCCACGCTCACTAGAGCGGGCCATCAGGCAGGGGCGTCGGCCCACCATCCGTCGCCCCTTGCCAGACGACAACACTCCCCGACCCCGGCCTCGCCGGGGTCGGTCATGGAGCAGACATGATCGACATCGACTTCACTCATCCACCGTTTTCATTGCTCGACGAGGCCGAGCGCGAGCGGGTCCTGGGCGGGCTGGATATCGCCTACTACGGGCGGGATGACGTGATCCTCGATGCAGGGCAGTCCGGCGAGTTCGTCTTTGTGATCCACAAGGGCGAAGTCGCCGAACTGGACCCGGCCGAGGGCCCCGCCGGGGGGCGCATCGGCCACTACACAGGGGGCGATCTGTTCGGTGCCATCAGCGTGATCAACGGCCAGAGCCGTTACCGCTTCGTCGCCGAAGAAGAAAGCCTGTGTTACCTGATGCCGCACACCTTGTTTCTGTCGCTGTGCGAGAACAACGCCGCCTTCTCGGACTACTTTCACCAGCGCCTGATCAGCAAGACGCGCTTGCTGGCCGAACGTCGCGCCGAGGGCGGGGTCACCCTGGCCGGATTCATGCTCGCCCGGGTGAACGAGTGCATGCGTGAACCGCTCAAGGTCGGCTCGACGACATGCATTCGCGACGCCGTGCTGACCCTCAAGGACAAGGGCGCCGACAGCCTGCTGGTCGAGACGCCCGATGGTCCTGGCATGCTGACCAAGACCGACCTGCTCGAGGCCCTGGTGCTGGAGGGGTGCGACGGTAATGCCGAGGTCGGTGGCATCGCTCATCTGTCGCTGGTGACGGTGAACGAAAGCCAGTACCTGTTCGAGGCACTGATCGAGATGACCCGCCACAAGGTGGCCAGGGTGGTGGTGCTTCAGGGCCAGCGGCTGATCGGTGTCGTGGAGCTGACCGATGTGCTCAGCTTCTTTTCCAGCCGCAGCTACGTGGTCAGCCTGCAGGTCGAGCAGGCGACGACCCTGGCCTCGCTCAGCGAAGCAAGTCAGCGTGCGCCGGAGCTGGTCGAGGCGCTGATGGCCCAGGGGGTACGCATGCGCTTCGCCATGGGCATGCTGTCGGCGCTCAATGGGCGCATCATCAGCAAGGCCTGGCACTTCTCGATGCCGGCCCCTCAGCGCGAGCGCGCCTGTCTGCTGGTGCTCGGCAGCGAAGGGCGCGGCGAGCAGATCCTGAAGACCGACCAGGACAATGCGCTGATCCTGGCCGATGACCAGCAGTGGGACGAGCTCAGCGCAGATACCGCGCGGTTCACCAGCGTGCTCGACGATCTGGGCTATCCGCGCTGCCCGGGCAACATCATGGTCTCCAACCCCCAGTGGGTCGGCACCCTTGCGCAGTGGCGCGCGCGCATTCGTCGCTGGGTCAGCGAACCCGACGGAGAAAGCCTGATGCGTCTGGCAGTGCTTGCCGACGCCTCGGGGGTGGCCGGTGACTTTGCCCTGGTGGACCGACTCCACGACGTGCTGATCGAAGAAACACGGGGCAATGAACTGTTGCTGACCCATCTGGCGAGGGGGGTGTTGCGGTTCTCGACGCCCTTGACCCTGTTTGGAACGCTGAAGAAGCCCGAGCACGGCGTCGACATCAAGAAGGGTGGCATCTTTCCTATCGTCCATGGTGTTCGCACCATGGCACTGGAGTGCGGGCTGCGCGAGACCTCGACCCACGACCGGCTGGCGGCGCTGGCGTCACTCGGGCGCATCGAGCGGGTGGTGGCGGAGGATCTCGGCGAGGCGTTGTCGCTGTTCTGTGAGCTGCGGCTTCGGGCGCAGCTGGCCTACCGGCGCGACGATGCCCGGGCCACGGACGCCCCGGACAGAGTGGTGGTTCAGTCGCTCAATTCGCTGGAGCGGGACCTGCTGCGCGAGGCGCTGCATCTGGTCAAGGAGTTCAAGGCCAGCCTGTCCCACCGCTATCACCTGGAGTATGCATGAGTGTCGAGGCAGCCCCCCAGGGCAAGCTGCCTTGGCGTCAATGGTTTCGCTTGGGAGAGTACCCGATGCTGAGAGCGATCAGGCGTGTGGCCGACAGGCGTCGGCAGGCCGATGGCGATTTCGCCTGGCTGTTCAATCCCTATACCGGCGATGAGCTGGTGTCCCTGGACTGCGAAACCACCGGTCTGGATACCCGTCATGCGGAGCTGGTGTCCATCGCTGCGGTGCGCATCCGTGACGATCGCGTCTTGACCAGCGAGTCGCTGGACCTGCGGCTCGCGCGTCCTGCCAGTCTGAGTGGTGACTCCATCTGCATCCATCGCCTGCGAGGGGTCGACCTGGAAGGCGGCCTCGAGGTACGCGAGGCCTTGACGACGCTGCTGGAATTTATCGGCAATCGCCCATTGGTCGGCTGGTGTATCGACTTCGACCTGGCCATGCTGGATCGCTACCTGAAGGCGGAGTTTGGCTTCTCGCTGCCCAACGCCACCATCGACGTGGCCCAGCAGTACCGCAAGCGGCTGCGCCGAAGTCACCCGGAAATCGAGGTGCAGCCGACCTTTGAACAATTGGCAGAGCGACTTGGAGTCCCGATCATGGGACGCCATACGGCCCTGGGCGACGCCGTCACCACGGCGCTGATGCATCTGCGCCTGGAGAGCGGGGCACTCACGGCGCCATCGCGCTGACCCGGTGCCGTCATCCGCGCTGACCCGGTGCCGCCCGCACCGGCAACCATTCACCTGCAAGGAGATCCTGTCATGAGTCTGCACGCCATGTTGACCCTTCTCGAGCCCACGCTGCTGGCGCTGGGCCTGGTCTCGGTGCTGGTGGCCTACCTCCAGTACTATCGCCGTACCCGGGACCTGTGGGGCATGGTCAAGTTCTGGGAGAAGCGCCTGACCCTGACCGTGCGCGAGTTTGGCTGGCAACGTGCCGGCATCCTGCTGCTGTTGCTGGGCGTGGTGGTGCGCTATCTGCTGGCGCTGAACGTCGTCTAGGGCTTGTCTGAAAAGTGCCTGCGCTCGGTAATACGGCGTTAAAAATCGGCTGGTGCGCCAGCCCGGTCAAAATGCTCATTTACACCCCGTAAACTGCGCTTTCTCACCGATTTTTGCCTTGTCTAACCTTCGCTCGTCGACTTTTCGGACAGCGCCTAGGGCCTGGCTGACAGGCACTTGCGTTCTTCGACTTGCCAGGCCAGACCAGGCCACGACGCGCAAGAGCGCCACTACGGCGGTGTCGTCCTTGGCGGTTTCCGATGTGCCGCCGACGAAAAGCCCCTGCCGTATTGTCCTCGTCGGGGTAAGCGGTCGCTGACCTCTTCGCCACTAAAGCGTCCGGATGGTAGACTGGCGCCTCTTTCATTTTCAGCCGTGATGTCCCGCTCCCATGTCGCCACAGTCCGCCTCCGCCACCCTGTTCGATCCCCGTACCCCCGAGGATGACCATCTCTCGATCGATGCCGGCGTCAGCCCGGCCGACCCTGCTGCGGGTGGCGATCAGACGGAAGCCCAAGTTCAGGCCAAGGCACGGCGTGAATTCAACAAGCTGCAGAAGCGCCTGCGCCGCCAGGCCGGCAACGCCATCATCGACTACGGCATGATCCAGGAAGGCGACAAGATCATGGTGTGTCTGTCTGGTGGCAAGGACAGCTACACCATGCTCGAGATCCTGCGCAGCCTTCAGCGCAACGCGCCGGTCAACTTCTCGCTGGTGGCGGTGAATCTGGATCAGAAGCAGCCGGGCTTTCCGGAGCATGTGCTGCCGAACTATCTGGACAGCATCGGCGTGGACTACCACATCCTCGAGCGCGACACCTATTCGGTGGTGAAGGAGAAGACGCCGGAGGGCAAGACCACCTGCGCGCTCTGCTCACGCCTGCGGCGCGGCTCTCTCTATGGCTTCGCCGAGGAGATCGGGGCGACCAAGATCGCTCTGGGCCACCACCGCGAGGACATTCTCGAGACGCTGTTTCTGAACATGTTCTTCGGTGGCAGCCTCAAGGCGATGCCGCCCAAGCTGCTCTCCGACGACGGCAAGAACATCGTCATCCGTCCGCTGGCGTACTGCCGCGAGGCCGATATCCAGGCCTACAGCGAGGCGATGGAGTTCCCGATCATCCCGTGCAACCTGTGTGGTTCCCAGCCCAACCTGCAGCGCCAGGTGGTCAAGGAGATGCTGGCCGAGTGGGAGGTCAAGCATCCCGGGCGCCTCGAGAGCATGTTCAAGGCGGTGACCAATGTGGCGCCGTCGCAGCTGGCGGATCGGCAACTGTTCGACTTCGAGGGGCTGGAGGCCGTACAGGCCGAACGCCAGGCCCGGCGCATCGACGTGGTGGATGCCGGCTGATCTCGCCAGCAGCGAATGTGCATGATGCCATGACAGCGAAAGAGGCCGCATCTCCGGATGCGGCCTCTTTCTTGTCACACGCCATCTATTACGCTTTGCTTTCCAGATCCTGGATACCGGGCCCTGCCGGCCAAGCCCGGCACACTGCCGCCAGGCCCGCTCAGGTAACTTCGGTGTCGGCCAGGGTCGACAGCGCGGTCAGGTCGAGGATATTGACCTCACGTCCCGATACCGCCACCAGATCCTGCTGCTGGAAACGCCCGAGGATACGGCTGACCGTTTCCACCGCCAGCCCCAGGTGATTGCCGATGTCGGCGCGGGACATGGACAGGCGGAAGCTGAACGGTGAATAGCCGCGGCGGCGGAAGCGGTCCGACAAGCCGAGGAAGAAGCAGGCCAGGCGCTGATCGGCGGTCTTGCGTGACAGCAGCTGCATCATCCGGCGGTCTTCTCGCAGCTCCTTGCTCAGGGTGCGAAACAGCTGGGCACGCAGCTCCGGTAGGGTCTGGGTCAGCGCATCGAGGCGGTCGAAGGGAATCTCGCACACCGTGGTGGTCTCCAGCGCCACCACGCTGCCGGGATAGCGGCCGTCGTCGATGCCATCCAGGCCAACCAGTTCACTGGGCAGGAAGAAGTTGGTCAACTGAGCTTCGCCGCTGCCTTCGGTGGTGATCTGCTTGAGACTCCCCGATCGGACCGCGAAGACGCTGGTGAAGCGATCTCCCTGCTCGACCAATCGTGTGCCTTTCTTGATCGGCGGGTGACGACGGATGATGGAATCGAAGCGCTCGAGGTCGGCGGTCTCCAGCGACAGCGGAAGGCACAAGGAACTCAGGCTGCAGGACTCACAGCGAGTCTCATGCAGCATGGGACGCCGCCGATCTTGGGCCGTAGGACTCATTCGCAGCTCCTGTGGATCTGGGATCGATATTGACTGGGCCATGGGGAGAACAGACGTCGCCCGTACAGCACGTTGATGGCACTATTCTACACCCTCAGATCAGCTAAAAGTGGCGTCTACCTCTTTAGGATTAATAACTTAGAGGTAGGATGCGTCATTGATGCAGCCCAGTCCAAAGTTGCCAGACGGCAAAGGCGATGATCATGCCAGCGGCGACAAGGCGTGTTGCCCGATGCGCCAGCAGGGCCTGCATTTGTCTGGCGGCGAGGCCCGTCACCACCAGCGCCGGAAGCGTGCCAAGACCGAAGCTCGCCATTAGCAGTGCGCCCTCGAGGGGCTCGGCCCGTGCCAGGCTCCAGGCCAGCATCGAGTACACCAGGCCACAGGGCAGCCAGCCCCAGATGGCGCCCAGCGCCACCGCCTGGGGCAGACGCACCACCGGCAACAGGCGTCTGCCTGCGGGTTCCAGGTACCTCCAGAGGTGACGTCCCAGTGCCTCGACGTGACGCAGGCCTTTCCATAGATCGGCAATGTAAAGCGCCATCAGGATCAACATCAGGCTGGCGACGATCTGCATCAGGCCACGCAGGGTCGGCGAAAGGCCGATCACCGAACCCAGGGTGGCAACCAGAGCGCCCGCCACACAGTAGCTAGTGATACGACCTACATTGTAGCCGAGCACAAGTGTGCTCACCCGCCAAGGTTGACGCATGCTGGGGGGGATGGCAAAGGTCAGGGCGCTCATGATACCGCCGCACATGCCAATACAGTGTGCACCGCCGAGCAGGCCAAACACGAAGGCCGCCATCATGGGGGGCAGTTCCAGGCCGGTAGGGTTCACTCAGGCCCTCTGGACGATGGATCACGCTCGGATGTCTGCGCAGGCGTTTCGGAAGAGGAAGCGCCGTCATCGGCACCGCGAGTGTCGTCCTCATCCTCGAACAGGATGCGATAGGCGGGGCCTTCGAGGTCCTCGAACTGGTCGTTGCGCACCGCCCAGAAGAAGGCCCAGACCGCCAGGCCCAGCAGGATCAACGACAAGGGTATCAACAGGTAAAGGATGCTCATGGGCCGGGGCTTGCGGTGACGGGTGAAGGCGTCGCGGTCGGCCTGGTGCGTCCGCGCCGCAGACGCAGGGCATTGCCGATGACCAGCAACGAGCTGAGTGACATGCCGATGGCGGCAAGCCATGGGGGCACGAAGCCCAGAGCCGCTGCGGGCAGCGCCACGACATTGTAGAGCACCGACCAGGACAGATTCTGGCGAATGATGCGACGGGTCTGGCGGGCCACCTCGATGGCTTCGACGATACCCGTGAGCGGTTCGCCCAGCAATACCAGATCGGCGCGGGTGCGGGTGAGGTCGCTGGCCCCGGCCATGGCGAGGGCAAGGTCGGCGCCCGCCAGTACCGGCACGTCATTGATGCCATCACCGACCATGGCCACCTTTTCGCCCTGCGCCTGCCGCGCCTTCAAGTGCCCGAGCTTGTCCTCGGGGGAGGCCTCGCCACGCCACTGATCGACGCCCAGCGTGCGGGCCAGCTGGCCAACGTTGACGGCGCGGTCGCCCGACAGGATCTCGATGGCAAGCCCCCGCTGGGCGAGGGCGGCGAGGGTCTCGGCGGCGTCGTCACGGGGCTGATCGTCGAGCTTGAACCAGGCCTGGGGCTTGCCTTCGCAGGCCAGCAGCAGCCAAAGCCCTGCGCCAGGGAGCTCAGTAGCGGGTTGGCCCAGGCAGGCAAAACGCGGCTGGCCCAGTCGCCAGCGCCGGCCGTCGATCACGCCTTCCACGCCCTGACCCGGGTGATTGCGCAGTTCGCTGGCCTGGCAGCTGGCGTCGCGCCAGGCAGCGAAGGCACGGGCGATGGGGTGCTCCGAGCCGGTCTCCAGTGCCGCCGCCAGGGCCAGATGCCGGCGCTTGGTGGCAGGGTCCATCTCGCCATTGTTGGCGCTTCCTTCGGCGTCGCTCAGCGGCCGGTGTTCGGCGAGTTGCATGCGACCCCGGGTCAGGGTGCCGGTCTTGTCGAAGACGACGCGATCGAGGCAGGCCAGGGTCTCCAGCGCATCGGCTCGGGTCACCAGTACCCCGGCACGTCTCAGCCGGCCGTGGGCCACGGTCAGGGCTGTGGGGGTCGCCAGCGCCAGGGCGCAGGGGCAGGTCACCACCAGTACCGACAGGGTGATCCACAGGCTGCGGCTAGGATCGATCAGGCTCCAGACCAGCGCCACCAGGGCGGTGATGACCAGCAGGTTCAACACGAAGCGATGGGCCACCTGCTCGGCCAGGCGGGCGATACGTGGACGATGGGCGAAGGCACGGTCGGTGAGATCGAGAATGCCGGCGGCGCGGGTGTCGTCGCCGACGCGGGTGACCATCACTTCGATCGGGCTGTCCATGCACAGGGTACCTGCGTGCACGGTATCTCCCTGGCGACGCAGGCAGGGCAGCGATTCGCCGGTCAGCAGCGACTCGTCGATCTGGGCCAGGCCCGAGGTCAGGTTGCCGTCCGCGGGGATCTGGGCGCCGGGGCTGACCCGAACCCGGTCACCCGGGACCAGCCGACTGGCGGGGATGACGCGTTCATCGCCATGCTCGTCGAGGCGCACCGCGGCACTCGGCAGCGCGCTGGCCATGGCATTGCCGCTACGGCCGTAGTGGGTACGGGCGCGAGACTCCAGGTAGCGTCCGAACAGCAGGAAGAAGGTGAACATGCTGACCGAGTCGAAGTAGCGATCACCGGAGTCGCTCACGACCGACCAGGTGCTGGCGACGAAGGCCCCACCGATGGCCAGGGCCACCGGCACATCCATGCCCAGCACGCGGGTTCGCAGATCGCGCAGGGCGCCGACGAAGAAGGGTTGGGCCGAGTACAGTACCACCGGAGTGGTCAGCGCCAGCGATAGCCAGGCAAACAGACGCTCGAACTCGCTACTGAGATCACCGCCGTCGACGTAGTGCGGGATGGAAAACATCAGCACCTGCATCATGCCGACGGCCGCCACGATCAGGCGTCTTATCATCTGGCGCGACTGTTGCTTGAGCCGCTGCTGAGCCTGGTCCGGCTCGTAGGGCTGGGAGGGATAGCCGATGGCGGCCATCTCGGCCAGCAGGCGCGACAGCGACAGGCGTTCGGGATCCCAGCGCACCTGAAGGCGATGCTGGGAAAGATTGACAGCGCAGCTCTCCAGGCCGTCGAGGGCATTCAGGCGGTGTTCGATCAGCCAGGCGCAGGCGGCGCAGGTGATGCCATCCACCGCCAGGGTCGCTACCTTGGTGTCGCCATCCTGACGCACGAAACGATCCTGCAGGCCCGGATCGTCGAATACCTGATAGCGGGCCTCGTCGGCGGGTGTCGGCGATGGGCGCTCCGGCAGGGCGGTGCGAAAGCGATAGTAGCTGTCCAGGCCGCCGCCGACGATGGCCTGGGCCACCGCCTCGCAGCCCGGGCAGCACAGCGGATGGCGCTGGCCATCCAGGGTGATCGACCAGGGTGCTGTGGCCTCCACCGGGGCGCCACAGTGGTAGCACGAGGCCGCCATCAGAGTCCCGGTGTCAGGCGCACGGAGGTCTCCCGCGGGAACTCTGCCTCGCCGGTCAGGCGCCATTCAGGCTGTCCTGACGCGCCTTCTGCGTGGGGCTGCAGCTGAAGGTACCAGCGATAGCGCAGATTGCGCTCGAGGGTGCCGACATAGTGGCCTGCACGGGTGTGGGTCAGCACCAGTGCCCGGTCGCGGGCGCCATCGGTGGGGAACTTCAGCGCCAGATCCAGCCGCTCTGGGCGTTCGTCGCCATCGAGCGTTACCACCACGTCGCCGGTGGTGGCGTCGATGCGCAGCTCGGCCGCCAGCCCCAGCGCCTCGGCACGTTGCTGCTTTTCGAGCTGGACGTTGATGGCCAGACCTTCCTTGTAGTAATCGTCCGGCACCGAACCGTCGAAGTAGCGGATCGAGAAGGCCAGGTAGACCATGCTGAAGGTGACCGACGACAGCAGCAGGGCGATCAGGAACCAGGGCCAGAACTGCTTGTACCAGGGCGGCACCTGGGGATCGGACAGGGACATCAGGGGGTAACTCCTATAAAGCGGCTTTCACGTTCGATGGCCACGGACGGATCGTCCTCGGCGAGGACGCGAACGCTGATATCGGCACTGCGTTGTTCCATCTGATCAGGATTCACGCTCAAGGTCATCACCAGTTGGCGGGACTGGTTGGCGGGAACCTCGATGGCGGTGGTGTCGCTCTCGAGACCCTCGATGCCGGCTACCTCGATCACGTAGCGATGAGGGCGGTTGTCGAGGTTACGCACGGTCATGGCGTAGGAGTTGGCGATGCGTCCATCGGTCAGTGTCTGGTAGAGCCGAGCGCGATCGCGCTCCACATCCACATCCAGCGGTGTGCGGTCGGCGATGGTCCAGACGAACAGGCCGATCATCACCACCAGGGCGACCAGGTAGCCGATCAGGCGTGGTCTCAACAGGTGGGTCTTGTTGCCGTCGAGGGCGTGCTCGGTAGTGTAACGCACCAGGCCACGGGGGTAGCCCATCTTGTCCATGACGCTGTCGCAGGCGTCGATGCAGGCGGCGCAGGTGATGCACTGGTACTGCAGACCGTCGCGGATGTCGATGCCGGTCGGGCAGACCTGAACACAGAGGTCGCAGTCGATGCAGTGGCCAAGGCCCTGCTCTGCCGGGTCGGCGTTGCGCTTGCGCGGGCCGCGAGGCTCCCCGCGGTGGTAGTCGTAGGACACGATCAGGGTGTCGCGATCGAACATCACCGACTGGAAGCGGGCGTAGGGGCACATGTACAGGCAGACCTGCTCGCGCAGCCAACCGGCGTTCAGGTAGGTGAAGACGATAAAGAAGCCGACCCAGAAATAGGACCAGCCGCTGGCCGAGAGGGTGGCAAGGTCCGTCATTAGGCCACCGATCGGGGTGAAGTAACCGACAAAGGTGATGCCGGTGGCCGCCGAGATGATCAGCCAGATGGCGTGCTTGGCACTCTTGCGCCAGGCCTTGTCGGCGTCCCAGGAGCGTTTGTCGAGCTTGATGCGACGATTGCGCGGCCCCTCGATACGGTGCTCGACCCAGATGAACAGGAAGGTCCAGACGCTCTGGGGGCAGGTGTAGCCGCACCATACTCGACCGGCAAAGACGGTGATGAAGAACAGGCCGAAGGCGCAGATGATCAAAAGCCAGGACAGCAGCACGAATTCCTGGGGGTAGAAGGTGGCGGCGAAGATATGAAATTCGCGCCCCGGCAGATCAAACCAGACCGCCGGTCGATCACCCCAGGGAATCCAGGGCAGCAGCAGAAAACCGAGCATCAGCGCCCAGTTGGCGACCCGACGGACACGCTGGAACACGCCTTTGATCTCGCGTACGTAGATGTGCCGGCGGCTCTCGTACATGCTCTGGCTGTCGGGGGAATGGTGCGACACCGCAGGGTCGGTGACGTCGTGGGCAGGGATCTTGTCGCTCATGGCAGACTCACATCGCGTCGATGGGGCCGAAGCCCCAGTCTAGCGATTGACGGGTAGGTGGGTGGCGAGTGCGGCCAAGCGCCGCACTCGCCGCGGGAGCGATCCCGCTGGGGTCACTACTGACTCTTCTGGTCTTGATTCTGGCTCAGACCATAGACATAGGCGGCGACCAGGTGGACCCGCTCCTCGCCGATGTAGGCGGCCTGCGCCGGCATATGGCCATTGCGGCCGTTGCGCAGCGTCTGACGCACGGAGTCGGCCAGGCTCTGGCCCGGTGCCTGGTACAGCCAGCTGTCGTCGGTCAGATTGGGCGCGCCCAGCGCCTGGTTGCCGGTACCGTCAGGCATATGGCAGGCGGCACATACCGAGGTGAAGACGGCGCCGCCTTTTTCGGCACGTTCGGCGTCCTCGGCCTGGCCGGACAGCGACAGCACATGCTGGGTCAGGTTCTCGATATTGTCCGCGCCGAGCTGCTGCCATGACGGCATCAGGCCATTGCGTCCGTTGTTGATGGTGGTGACGATGTGCTCGGGCTCGCCGCCGTAGAGCCAGTCGTCGTCGGTCAGATTGGGGAAGCCGTAGCCGCCCTTGGCGTTGGAACCGTGGCAGATGGCGCAGTTGTTGAGGAAGATGCGCTCGGCCACCTGCATGGCGTCACCGTCCTGGGCGAGTTCCGGGATGGGTACCTGCTGGTACTTCTCGAAGATCGGTGCAAAGCGCTCTTCGGCCTGGGCGACCTCTTCCTCCCACTGACCTTCCTGGCTCCAGCCCAGCACACCGGCGAAGTTGCCGAGGCCCGGATACAGCACCAGATAGCCCAGGGAGAAGATCACCGTGGCAACGTAAAGCTGAAACCACCAGCGAGGCAGCGGGTTGTCGTATTCGTCGATACCGTCGGCGGTGTGGCCGGTGGTCTCGACGGTGCCGTCGGCGTCAGGGCGCTTGTCGGTCTTGCGGTTGGCCCACAGAAGCCAGAACGCAAAGCCGATGGTGCCGAGCGTGATGACGATGATCCAGGCACTCCAGAAGCCTGAGAGGGCATCACCCCAAAGCGTATTCATGTGTTCTTCTCTCCCCTGTCCTCTCGGGAATCGGCCTGTCGCTCGGCCGTGCGGTCACGATTCGGTTGTTCGTCGTCGTCGGCGAACGGCAGCTGCGCCGCCTGATCGAACTCGCGCTTGCGGCGGCTCGAGTAGGCCCAGGCCACCAGGCCCAGGAAGGCGATCAGCAGGATGCCGGTCAAGATGCCGCGAAAGGTTCCGATATCCATGGTTACGGGCTCTTCGCCGAGCTGGGCAACACCGTGCCAAGCTGCTGCAGGTAGGCGACCAGGGCGGTGATTTCACGCTCACCGCGGACCTCGCTGGTGGCGTTGGCGATCTGCTCGTCGGTGTAAGGCACGCCCAGTTTCTGAAGGGTGCGCATCTTGGCCGGGGTGTCCTCGCCGTCCAGGGTGTTCTCGAACAGCCAGGGGTAGGCCGGCATCACCGATTCCGGCACCACGTCCCGCGGGTTGTAGAGGTGGGCACGATGCCAGTCGTCACTGTAGCGACCGCCGACGCGGGCCAGGTCCGGGCCGGTGCGCTTGGACCCCCACAGGAAGTTGTGCTCGTAGACGGATTCACCGGCCACACTGTAGTGGCCATAGCGCTCGGTCTCGGCACGGAAGGGGCGAATCATCTGCGAATGACAGCCGACGCAGCCTTCGCGGCGATAGATGTCCCGGCCTTCCAGTTCCAGCGCGGACAGCGGCTCGAGGCCCTCGACCGGCTCCGTGGTCTGCTTCTGGAAGAACAGCGGTACGATCTCGGCCAGGCCACCGAAGCTGATTACCACCAGCACCAGCACCGCCATCAAACCGATGTTCTTTTCTATGATCTCGTGTTTCATGTCAGTCTCGGTCCTTCGTTGACTCAGGCGGTCTGGGGCAGGGGCGCGCCGCGCTTGGCGGAACCCTTGACGGTCATGGCCACGTTGACGGCCATGATCAGCATGCCGGTCACCCAGAAAAGGCCACCGATCAGGCGCACGATATAGCCGGGGCCGCTGGCCTCGACGGTCTCGACGAAGGTGTACATCAAGGTGCCGTCTTCGTTGATGGCGCGCCACATCAGGCCCTGCAGGATGCCGTTGACCCACATCGCGGCGATGTACAGCACGGTGCCGATGGTGGCCAGCCAGAAGTGCACCGCCACCAGCTTGACGGAGTACATCTCGGTGTGACCGAACAGGCGTGGAATCAGGTGGTACATCGAGCCGATGGTGATCATCGCGACCCAGCCGAGGGCGCCGGCGTGGACGTGACCGATGGTCCAGTCGGTGTAGTGGGACAGGGCGTTGACGGTCTTCACCGCCATCATCGGGCCTTCGAAGGTCGACATGCCGTAGAACGACAACGCGACGACGAGAAAGCGCAGGGTCGGGTCGGTTCGCAGCTTATGCCAGGCCCCGGAGAGGGTCATCATGCCGTTGATCATGCCGCCCCAGGAGGGCGCCAGCAGAATGATCGACATCACCATGCCCAGCGACTGCGCCCAGTTCGGCAGGGCGGTGTAGTGCAGGTGGTGGGGGCCGGCCCACATGTAGACCATGATCAGCGCCCAGAAGTGGACGATGGACAGGCGGTAGGAGTAGACCGGGCGCTCGGCTTGCTTGGGCACAAAGTAATACATCATGCCGAGGAAGCCGGCGGTCAGGAAGAAGCCTACCGCGTTGTGGCCGTACCACCACTGCACCATGGCGTCGATGGCGCCGGAGTAGATGGAGATGGAGTAGGTGGCGGTGACCGGAAGGGCCGCGCTGTTGACGATGTGCAGTACGGCAACGGTCAGGATGAAGGCGGCGAAGAACCAGTTGGCCACGTAGATGTGGGAGGTCTTGCGGACCTTGATGGTGCCGAGGAAGACGGCTGCGTAGGTAACCCACACCACCGCGAGCAGAATGTCGATGGGCCATTCCAGCTCGGCGTATTCCTTGACCTCGGTGAGGCCCAGCGGCAGGGTGACGACCGCGCACAGGATGACCGCCTGGTAGCCCCAGAAGGTAAAGGCGGCCAGCTTGTCGCTGATCAGCCTCACCTGGCAGGTGCGCTGGACGACGTAGTAGGACGTCGCGAACAGGGCGGAGCCGCCGAAGGCGAAGATGACCGCATTGGTATGCAGCGGGCGAAGCCGACCGAAGCTTGTCCAGGGCAAGCCAAGGTTGAGTTCCGGCCAGACCAGTTGGGCGGCGAGAATCACACCGAGGGTCATGCCCACGATGCCCCACACCACCGTCATGATCGCGAACTGCCGGACCACCTTGTAGTTGTAGGTCGGATGTTCAAATGCTGTGCTCATGATCAGTTTCCCATCGATCGCGTAAAGGGGACGATCCCCCGGCCATAGTGCCTGCCCGGCAATTGCCTCAGAATGATGCAGATCAACAACCACTCAGAATTCTAGCCCAGCCTGGCAGTGAGAAGAACTTAGCCTCTGGTGGCAGTGAACTTTGGAAACTTTGCCGTGTCACAACTCGTTTTACCCGACGCTTTTACTCAGGAATTCAGCCAGGCACTCGCCGCCGGGCACCGTGGCGAGTGGCAGGTGCCCGACCTGGCGCCGGTGATCCTGGAGGGACCACCTTGCCGAGACGTGTTGTTGCTGGCGCATGGGGCCGGTGCCGGACACGATTCACCCTTTTTGCTTGAATGGCGCGCGGCGCTGGCCCGGGCCGGCGTACAGACGCTGTCATTCGAGTTTGCCTATCTGCGCGAGATGCGTGCGGCGGGGCGTCGGCGGCCGCCGCCCAGGGTGGCTCGGCTGGTGGAGGAAATGCGCCTCTGGCGTGACGTTTTGTCGCAGATGGTGCCAGGGGCGCTGTGGCTCGGCGGCAAGTCCATGGGCGGGCGGGTGGCCAGTCTGCTGGCCGCCGAGGACGGTGCACCGGGGCTGGTGCTGGCTGGCTACCCCTTTCATCCCGTGGGCAAGCCCGAGCGCCTGCGGCTGGATCACTGGCCGTCGCTGGCTTGCCCTCTGGTGGTGCTGCAGGGTACCCGGGACCCTTTCGGTACTCGAGACGAGGTGGCGGGCTATGAGTTGCCGGCGCATGCGCGTCTTGAATGGCTCGAGGATGGTGACCACGACTGGTCGCCGCGGCGCTTGAGTGGACTGTCGCGTCAGGACCTGATGGCTAAGGCGGCGCGCGCTACCGCGGACGCCATGGGCAAGTCGTGAGCGCTTCTTTCTGCAAGGGTGGATATCACGGCGCTGTGGCGCCAGCCCTTGCGCCGTCTGGCTTTCGGCCCAAGTCGATGAATGCACGGGCAAAAGTCGGGACAAAAAAAACGAGAAAGATGCGTGGAGCGCGTTGACATCCCCCGGATGTTCTGTAGAATGCAGCGCCACGTGACCAGGGGTGGTTAGCTCAGCTGGGAGAGCACCAGCCTTACAAGCTGGGGGTCACAGGTTCGAACCCTGTACCACCCACCATCATGAAAATGATGGATGGACACGTAGAGTAGAGAGCGCTGGACCGGTAGTTCAGTTGGTTAGAATGCCGGCCTGTCACGCCGGAGGTCGCGGGTTCGAGTCCCGTCCGGTCCGCCAGCGTCTCTTCTCGAATTGGTCATCATTGCGGACCGGTAGTTCAGTTGGTTAGAATGCCGGCCTGTCACGCCGGAGGTCGCGGGTTCGAGTCCCGTCCGGTCCGCCACGATGACAAGCCAAAGACGACGTCTTCAGGAAACTCGAGACATCGCACCGTGTGAAATAACGTGGGTGATTAGCTCAGTTGGTTAGAGCACCAGCCTCACATGCTGGGGGTCACTGGTTCGAATCCGGTATCACCCACCACGCGGACCGGTAGTTCAGTTGGTTAGAATGCCGGCCTGTCACGCCGGAGGTCGCGGGTTCGAGTCCCGTCCGGTCCGCCAGTTTCACTCGATCCAGTTCGCTGGAAAAGTCCGGTCCTGTTACCGGCGCTTATTTCGGAAGGCCCCGCTGCTACGCAGCGGGGCCTTTTTCGTGTGCGTCAGGTCAGCGGTGGTGGACGAGGGTTGACTGGAGGGCTATCCAGAGAGCTGTTCCAGGAGGGCGATTCCAGGGGCTATTTTAGGAGCTGTTTCAGGAGCTCTTTCAAGAGCTCTTTCAAGAGCTCTTTCAAGAGCTATCCCCGGAGCTGGCCAGAAAGAAACCTTTGCCCGACGATGCGTTTTGCGCGCATTTTCATCGAGGGGGGTGGCAGAGGGTGGACTGCTATCATACAGTTGTTTGAAATTGGTCGATGAGTGGCGCCAATTGTGTGAGCGCGCCATCCGACACCGCCAACAACAACGCGCAGCCTGTGCTGCGAAGGACCGCCCCGTGACCGCCTATCCCCAGCTCTTCACTCCCTTGCGCCTGGGCCATCTGAGCCTGCCCAATCGTGTGCTGATGGGCTCCATGCATACCAACCTGGAAGAAGCACCGCGCGGCTTCGAGCGTCTGGCCGCCTTCTACGCCGAGCGCGCCCGCGAGGGAGTGGCGCTGATTGTGACCGGCGGCATCGCCCCCAACGCCGAAGGCGCCGTCTTCCAGGGGGCCTCGCAGTTGACCAGCGAGGACCAGCTCGAGGGACACCGTCAGGTCGTCGAGGCGGTGCACGCCGAGGGCGGACGCATCTGCATGCAGATCCTGCACGCTGGGCGCTACGCCTATTCGCCGGAGCTGGTGGCGCCGTCGGCGATCCAGGCGCCGATCAATCCCTTCGTGCCGCGTGAGCTTACTGACGAGGATGTGGAGCGGCAGATCGACGACTACGTGCGCTGCGCGCGCCTGGCCCAGCAGGCCGGCTACGATGGCGTCGAGATCATGGGGTCCGAGGGCTACCTGATCAACCAGTTCATCTGTCGGCGCACCAATCAGCGCCAGGATCGCTGGGGCGGCGACTTCGACAATCGCTGTCGCTTTGCGCTGGAGATTTTGCGCCGGGTACGCGCGGCGGTGGGGGATCGCTTTCTGCTGATCTACCGGCTGTCGATGATCGACCTGGTGGAGGACGGCAGCACCCATGACGAGGTCATCGCCCTGGGGCGGGCGGTGGAAGCCGCCGGTGCCGACGTCATCAACACCGGCATCGGCTGGCACGAGGCCAGGGTGCCGACCATCGTCACCAGTGTGCCGCGGGCGGCCTTTACCGAGGTGTCCCGGCGCATGCGCCAGGCGGTGACAATTCCGCTGATCACCACCAACCGCATCAACATGCCCGAGGTGGCCGAGCGGGTGCTCGCCGAGGGCCACGCCGACATGGTCTCCATGGCTCGGCCTCTGCTGGCCGACCCCGCCTGGGTGGCCAAGGCTCGCGGCGACAGGGCAGACGAGATCAACACCTGCATCGCCTGCAACCAGGCCTGCCTCGACCACACCTTCCAGGGCAAGCTGACCTCGTGCCTGGTCAACCCTCGCGCCTGTCACGAGACCGAGCTGTCGCTGGAGCCGGCCGCCACGCCGCAGACGGTGGCGGTGGTAGGGGGCGGTCCTGCTGGACTCGCTACCGCCGTCAGTGCCGCCGAGCGGGGCCACAGGGTCACCCTGTTCGAGCGCCAGGCCAGTCTGGGGGGGCAGTTCAACTTTGCCCGTCGGATACCTGGCAAGGAGGAGTTCGACGAGACGCTGCGCTACTTCCGGGTCATGCTCGACAAGACCGGTGTCGACGTCAGGCTGTCCTGTGAAGCAACGGTGGCTGATCTTGAGGGCTTTGATCATGTGGTGCTGGCCACCGGCGTCCGTCCCCGCCAGCTTCAGTTGCCCGGTGCCGATCATGCCAGTGTGCTGAGCTACGCAGAGGCAATCGAGTCACCCGGGCGGGTCGGGCGGCGGGTCGCCATCATCGGCGCCGGCGGTATCGGCTTTGACGTGGCGGAGTTACTGACCCACGTCGCCCCGGGTGACGACCCCCTGGCCGAGTGGTGTGACGAGTGGGGCGTGGATCTCTCCGTGAGCGCGCCGGGAGGGCTCAAGCCCGCACAGCGTCCCGAGTCACCGCGGGAGGTCTTTCTGCTGCAGCGCAAGAGCTCCAAGCCCGGCAAGGGGCTCGGCACTACCTCTGGCTGGGTGCATCGGGCCTCGCTGCGCCATCGGGGAGTCCAGGCGATACCCGGCTGCGAGTATCAGCGTATCGACGACCAGGGCCTGCATCTGAGCGTTGACGGCGAGGAGCGCACCCTGGCCGTGGACAGTGTGGTGGTGTGTGCCGGGCAGGAGTCGGTGCGTGAGCTGGTAGCGCCACTTGAGGCCGCCGGCGTTCGGGTGTCGATCATCGGTGGGGCGGACAAGGCAGCGGAGCTGGACGCCAAGCGCGCCATCGATCAGGGCGTGCGTCTGGCGGCGTCACTGTAGGATTGTCGACAATAAAATATGCAGATTCGGTAATCCTCAGGAGGTGCGCTGTCGTGCCTCATGAGGACCGGGCAGGTGGCGTCCGGCGCTGGCTTCCCGGCCGTCGGCTACCTCGGCTTTGGTGCCTCTTGACCCTCTTAGGTCGAATTACGTCTGGACAATGAAACGCTTCTGCTGGCATGAGTTCTTATAGGTAAGGACGTTCAGCGTTGAAGATCCGAGCATCGTCATTGGCTAATGCTGTTCTACGCTGAGAGTACCCCCTCGACAAGGGCGATGGCAGGCAAGGGTGGGTGACGTCGTCCAGATCGAGTCCCGGGCATCACAGGAGGCATCGATGAGCATCTTCGACCATGTGCAGAACCGCTTCGCTCGCGTCCAGCAGGAAGAAATGTCCCTGCAGGAATATCTGGAACTCTGCCGTCAAGACCCTTCCGTCTACGCCAGTGCGCCAGAGCGCATGCTGGAAGCCATCGGTGAACCGGAGGTGATCGACACCGCCAAGGACCCGAGGCTGGCGCGGATCTTTTCCAACAAGGTGATACGCCGCTACCCGGCGTTCAGTGAATTCCATGGCATGGAGGAGGCCATCGAGCAGATCGTGGCCTACTTCCGCCACGCCGCTCAGGGCCTGGAAGAGAAAAAGCAGATTCTCTACCTGCTGGGGCCGGTGGGGGGCGGCAAGTCGTCGTTGGCCGAGCGGCTCAAGCTGTTGATGGAAAAAGTGCCGTTCTACGCCATCAAGGGTTCTCCGGTGCACGAGTCCCCGCTTGGCCTGTTCTCGCCCGAAGAAGACGGCGAGCTGCTCGAGAAGGAGTACGGCATTCCCGGTCGCCACCTGCGCAGCGTGATGTCGCCCTGGGCAGCCAAGCGACTCAAGGAGTCCGGTGGTGACATCTCCCAGTTCCGGGTGGTGCGGCTGTATCCCTCACGTCTCAATCAGATCGCCATCTCCAAGACCGAGCCTGGCGACGAGAACAACCAGGACATCTCCTCGCTGGTGGGCAAGGTGGACATCCGCCAGCTCGAGCTTTATTCCCAGGATGACCCGGACGCCTACAGCTTCTCCGGTGGCCTGTGTCGGGCCAACCAGGGTCTGATGGAGTTCGTCGAGATGTTCAAGGCGCCGATCAAGGTGCTGCATCCGCTGCTGACCGCCACCCAGGAAGGCAACTACAACCCCACCGAGGGCATGGGCGCGATACCCTTCGATGGCGTTGTGCTGGCCCACTCCAACGAGAGCGAGTGGCAGGCGTTCCGCAACAATCGCAACAACGAGGCCTTCCTCGACCGGGTCTACATCGTCAAGGTGCCTTACTGCCTGCGGGTCTCCGAAGAGATCAACATCTACAAGAAGCTGCTCGAGCACTCCTCGCTCAACCAGGCTCCCTGCGCGCCGGATACCCTGCGCATGCTGGCCCAGTTCTCGGTGCTGTCGCGGCTCAAGGAGCCGGAGAACTCAAGCGTCTACTCCAAGATGCGGGTCTATGACGGCGAGAACCTGAAGGACACCGATCCCAAGGCCAAGTCGATCCAGGAGTATCGCGACAGCGCCGGGGTGGACGAGGGCATGGACGGGCTGTCCACACGCTTCGCCTTCAAGATCCTGTCGAAGGTATTCAACTTCGACAACCATGAGGTGGCGGCCAACCCGGTGCACCTGCTGTACGTGCTGGAGCAGCGTCTGGAGCAGGAGCAATTGCCCAAGGAGACCTTCGAGCGTTACCTGCGCTACATCAAGGAGTACCTGGCGCCGCGCTACGTCGACTTCATCGGCAAGGAGATCCAGACCGCCTACCTGGAGTCCTACTCCGAGTACGGTCAGAACATCTTCGACCGCTACGTCACCTACGCCGACTTCTGGATCCAGGATCAGGAGTACCGGGATCCCGAGACCGGCGAGCTGTTCGATCGCCAGTCGCTCAATGACGAGCTGGAAAAGATCGAGAAGCCGGCGGGCATCTCCAATCCCAAGGACTTCCGCCACGAGGTGGTCAACTTCGTGCTCAGGGCGCGTGCCCAGAACAACGGCATGAATCCGGGCTGGCAGTCCTACGAGAAGCTGCGTGGTGTGATCGAGCACAAGATGTTCGCCAACACCGAGGAGCTGCTGCCGGTGATTTCCTTCAACGCCAAGGCATCCTCTGCCGACATCAAGAAACACGAGGACTTCGTGGCGCGGATGAAGGATCGAGGCTACACCGAGAAGCAGGTGCGCCTGCTGTCGGAGTGGTACCTGAGGGTGCGCAAGTCGCAGTAGCCGTGAAGGCACCGGGAGCGTCCCGGTGCCTGCCACCCTTGTCGACTGCGCCCAGGAGGTCTCATGACCTACTTCATCGATCGCCGAGCCAACGCCAAGAACAAGAGCGCGGTCAACCGCCAGCGCTTTCTTGACCGTTATCGGACCCATATCAAGCGCTCCGTGGAGGAGGCGGTGAATCGCCGTTCCATCACCGACATGGAGCGCGGCGAGAAGGTCTCGATCCCGAGCCGTGATATCTCCGAGCCGGTATTCCAGCACGGCAGCGGGGGGCGTCGCTCCATCGTCGCGCCGGGCAATCGCGAATTTCAGGAAGGGGATCGCCTGCGCCGTCCGGACGGTGGCGGCGGTGGTGGCGATGGCAGCGGCGAAGGCGGCGCTTCCAATCAGGGTGAGGGCATGGACGAGTTCGCCTTCACCCTGACGCGGGAGGAATTTCTCGAGTTTGTCTTCGACGGCCTGGAGTTGCCCCACCTGGAGCGCAAGCCGCTGGTCGACGTCGAGGAGGTGCGGCCGGTGCGCGCCGGGGTGTCCCGGGACGGGGTGCCGGCGAGGATCAACATCGTGCGCTCCATGCGCGAGGCCCAGGCCCGACGTATCGCCATGCGGGCGCCCATTCGTCGGGCCCTGCGCGAGGCTCAGGAGGCACTGGAGGTCGAGGAACGCAAGGATCCGGTGCTCCGAAACCCCGCTCGCATACAGGAGCTCAAGGACGAGATCGAGCGCCTGGAGCGGCGCCTGGAGGCGGTGCCCTTCATCGACACCTACGATCTTCGCTACAACCACCTGATCAACCAGCCCCAGCCATCGAGCAAGGCGGTGATGTTCTGCGTGATGGACGTCTCCGGGTCGATGACCCAGGCCCACAAGGACATCGCCAAGCGCTTCTTCCTGCTGCTGTACCTGTTTCTCGAGCGCAGCTACGAGCGGGTCGAGCTGGTCTTTGTCAGGCATCATACCGCCGCCAAGGAGGTCGACGAGGAGGAGTTCTTCTACTCCAGGGAGACCGGCGGCACCATCGTCTCCAGCGCCTTGACCCTGGTCGACGAGATCATCGACAAGCGCTACCCGCCGGGTCAGTGGAATCTGTACGTGGCCCAGGCCTCGGATGGCGACAACTGGGACGATGATTCGGTGAACTGTCGCGAGCTCCTGACCAAGTCACTGATGGGGCGCCTGCAGTACTTCACCTACGTGGAGATCACGCCCCACGCCCACCAGGCCCTGTGGGAAGAGTACGAGCGGGTGGAGGCGGCCTATCCTGACCGTTTCGCCATGCGTCAGATCGTCGAGCCGGGGGATATCTATCCGGTGTTCCGTGCCTTGTTCAAGCGTCGCGCCGAGAGTTGACCCCTCGGTCGATTCGACAGCAGGCCGGGGCCTTGCGGCCCCTGAACAAGCGCTACGCAACTCCGGGCGATGATAGAGCCCCGGAGAGGAGGGGAGCTCCATGACCACCTTGACCAAGCGCCACGCCAAGCCCATCGCCACCGGCTCCGACTGGAGCTTTGACGATCTCACCGAGTTCGAGGCCGAGATCGCGCGACTGGCAGACGAGTACCGGCTCGATACCTACCCCAACCAGATCGAGATCATCACCACCGAGCAGATGATGGACGCCTACGCCAGCGTCGGCATGCCGGTGGGCTATCACCACTGGTCCTTCGGCAAGCAGTTTCTGGCGGTGGAGCAGGCCTATCGGCGTGGTCAGATGGGGCTGGCCTACGAACTGGTGATCAATTCAGATCCCTGCATCGCCTACCTGATGGAAGAGAACACCCTGATGATGCAGGTGCTGGTCATGGCGCACGCCTGCTATGGCCACAACTCCTTCTTCAAGGGCAACTATCTGTTTCGGACCTGGACCGACGCCTCCTCGATCGTCGACTACCTGGTGTTCGCCCGCAAGTACATCAGCCAGTGCGAAGAGCGCCACGGTGTCCAGGCGGTGGAGCAGCTGCTCGACGCCTGTCACGCCCTGCAGAATTATGGCGTCGACCGCTACAAGCGTCCGTCCCCGGTATCTCCCGAGGAGGAGGCTCGCCGTCAGCAGGAACGCGAAGACTACCTGCAGACCCAGGTCAACACCCTGTGGCGCACCATTCCAACCGGTGATGTGGGCAGCATCGCCGAGCCCATGGCGTCCGAGGACGATCCGCTGGGGCTGCGAGGTGGCGGGCGTTATCCGCCGGAGCCCCAGGAAAACCTGCTGTACTTCATCGAGAAGAACGCTCCGCTGCTGGCGCCCTGGCAACGTGAGGTGGTGCGTATCGTGCGCAAGCTGGCCCAGTACTTCTACCCCCAGCGCCAGACCCAGGTGATGAACGAGGGCTGGGCGACCTTCTGGCACTACACCCTGATGAATCGTTTGTTCGACGAGGGCGCGGTGGACGAAGGGCTGATCCTCGAGTTCCTGCAGTCGCATACCGCCGTGGTCAGTCAGCCGGCCTTCGATAGCCCCTACTACAACGGCATCAACCCCTACGCCCTGGGGTTCGCCATCTTCACCGACCTGAAGCGTATCTGCGAGGCGCCCAATGACGAGGACCGCGAGTGGTTCCCCGACATCGCCGGCAGTGACTGGCGCGAGACGTTGAACTTTGCCATGCGCAACTTCAAGGACGAGTCCTTCATTCAGCAGTTTCTCTCGCCCAAGGTGATCCGCGATCTGAAGCTGTTCCAGATCGTCGACGATGACCAGGAGGAGACCCTGGAGGTCGGCGCCATCCATGATGAGCGAGGCTACCGGCGGGTGCGCGAGGCGCTGTCCACGCAGTATGCGCTGTCGCTGCGTGAGCCCAATATTCAGGTCTATGAGGCGGATATCCGTGGTGATCGTTCGCTGACGCTGCGCCACGTGCAGGATCAGCGGCGACCGCTGGCACGCAGTGTCTATCCGGTGATCCGTCATCTGCATCAACTGTGGGGCTTTCCGGTCAAGCTGGAGTCCTGGGACGGCGATGAGGTGGTGCGTCGCTATCAGTGGCCGCTGCCGGACAGCGAAGAAGGCGCTTGAGACTCGGCAAGAGCGGCAAACGACAACACCCCGGGCCATCGGCCCGGGGTGTTGTCGTTCTGGTGTGGCTCAGGGGCGCGCTCTTTTCAGCCTACCCCTGGTGAATCCGACGCTGGTCAGCCAGACGTCAGGGCTTGGCGGTCCAGGACTGGCACCACCCGCCCGGCTCCACGCTGTTCTGCGGGAACAGCTGGCAGCCTTCGGTCTCGGCGTTGAAGAACATGCAGTTGGCGCAGGTCTCTCCCTCTTCGTAGGCGGCGTTGCCACTGGCGTCGCTGGCGTTCTCGACGTAGCCGAGCGCCTTGGCCTGGGCGTTGTCGGTATCCAGGCGCGGCAGGCTCTGGGCCAGGGCGGTGCGGGACAGTACGCCAGCGCCCAGAGGCAGGGCGGCGATGCCCAGCAGACTGTGGCGCAGGAAGTCACGGCGGCTGTGCTTGGCCATGGTGGGGCTCCTCGTTGTGGCTCGATCGATGGTGATCGAAGTCGATAGTCGAACGGTCTTGGTTGGGCCCGTTTCTGCTGGACCGATGTTATCGAGTGTGCCCGGTGAGCCTGGGCGACCTCGTGCGCTCTAGGCGGCGCTGAACATTCAGATTAGCTAAGCCTTTGAGTCTTGGCGAATCCTCGCTACTCCGCTGCGGCAATCCGCCACGCAGGTGGTGCCTGTCGGGTGGTGCTGCCCGTGCCGCGCCGGCGCTGATATACTGCGCCGCGAGCACACCACATCTTGCCGTCTGTGCCGTGGGCTTGGTTGGCCTGGCGAAGACGGACATCGAAGGAGGGCGACCATGCAGAATGCAGTGATCCTGATCAATGCCGAAAAGGGCCAGGTCAAGGCGGTGGCGGAGCGCCTCGCCGAGGTCGACGGCATCAGCGAGGTGTACTCCACCTGCGGTCGCTACGACCTGGTGGCGATCGCGCGCACCCGTGATTTCGAGAGCCTGGCCGAACTCGTCACCGGGCGCCTGAACGCGGTGGAAGGGATCGCCGACACCGAGACCCTCAACGCCATGCAGGTGCACTCCCGTCACGACCTGGAGACCATGTTCTCGCTGGGGTGGTAGCAAGATCGCGTCGGCGGCCCGGTGACTGCGCCGGGCCGGCGCAACGCCGCTCGTTCGACGCGCCGGCGACCAGCACCTCTTCGCCATCTCGTGACTCTTTGCATCAAGGAAGCGTGTGGACCTTTCACTCGATCGCCTGATACCCCGCCCCCGAAACCTCCTTGTCTCGCTGGTGCTGGTCGCCGCGGGTGCCTTTCTGTGGCACAGCACAGAGCAGGGCTACCGTGATCGCATGAGCTGGATGGGGGTAACCGAGTGGGCCGAGCCCGGCGTCTTGTCCTTCACCCGCGTCATGCGTAACGATGGCTATCTGCTGGGATGGTCGGATGTCCGCGTCGGTGCGCTGTGGGTCAGCTATGAGCTACGCCAGAGCGGGGATCGGCAGATCGGGCCGCGACCCGGTTTCCGCCAGGACTGGCGCACGCTGTGGCCTGTCAGCACCTCTAGCTACTCGGGCAGTGGTTACGACCGTGGCCACCTGGCCCCGAACTACGCCATGGCCAAGGTGTGGGGAGAGGACGCCCAGGACGACAGCTTTCTGATGAGCAACATGATGCCGCAGAAGCCCGCGCTCAATCGGCAGCTGTGGCAGCGCCTGGAGGAGGTGGTGATGGACCACTTTCTGCCGCGCTTCGGCCGGCTGCAGGTGATCACCGGCCCGATCTACGCCGAGACACGAATCACCGATCTCGAGATCGATCGTCTACTCGATCGCGTCGGCTTCGTCGAGGTGCCGGTGGCGTTCTACAAGATCGTGGTGGTGCCGGGCGATACGCCGCTGGCGGTGGCATTTATCATGCCCCAGGACGTGCGTGGCGACGAGTCGCTCAAGCAGTTTCTGGTCAGCATCGACGAGGTAGAAGCAAGCACCGGGCTGAATTTCCTGCCGCGGCTGCCGGCGAGTCAGGAATCTGACTGGGAGTCGGTCGCGGGTGTCGGCGACTGGGCGTTGTCCCAGGTGGCGGAGTTGCCCTCGCGATTTGATTAGGGGGCGAAGTCGCGGGTAGCGCAATACCGTCGGGTCGCCTGTTGCTGTTCTGCTGCGTCAGGAGGGGGCGCAGAGGGATAGGGCAAGAGGAAGGTGAGGTAGAGGGATATCTGGGATCGGTGCAGATTTCAGACACAAAAAAACCGCGACGAGGCGCGGGTTCTTGTCGATCCAATGCGGATCCGTTGTCTGCATGACGATGGTGCCCAGGAGAGGACTTGAACCTCCACGTCCATAAGGACACTAGCACCTGAAGCTAGCGCGTCTACCAATTCCGCCACCTGGGCATGTCATGCGATTCTCTTGTCAATCTTGCATCAGTCTGTCGTGTTCGTCGACCCTGACGAGTCGATGGTGCCCAGGAGAGGACTTGAACCTCCACGTCCATAAGGACACTAGCACCTGAAGCTAGCGCGTCTACCAATTCCGCCACCTGGGCGAACACGTGCTGCTTGACTGACAAAGAGCGTGACGACTTGCATCGTCGTGATCCCGAAGGATCGTTGGTGCCCAGAAGAGGACTTGAACCTCCACGTCCATAAGGACACTAGCACCTGAAGCTAGCGCGTCTACCAATTCCGCCATCTGGGCAAGTGGCGCGTATGTTACCGAATCATCTGGATAATGCAAGCGTCTCGATGAGGATTCGCGCGATTTTTTTTGCCGTTGTGACCATTGCCTGAATGGGTCCTCGGCGGGCGGCCGGTCTATCCACGGGCGCTTATGGTTGGGTCAAGGCCGCGCCAGCGCTATACTGCGCGCATGTTACGACAAATTTTCGACAAGACCGCACGCTCGCGCCCGGGAGTCGGCGCTCACCTGCCGTCCTCGACCCTGCCAAGGATGCCTTTCGCATGACCCATTGGACGCTCGACGCCGACGAACACGCTCTCCGCGAAGCCCACAAGTACGACAACCCCGCCCCGTCCCGCGAATACCTGCTCAAGCGGCTCGAGGAAATCGGGGCGCCGGTGACCCATGAGGCCATGAGTGATCAGCTGGGTCTCGATGACGAGGACCTGCGCGAGGCGGTGCGTCGCCGCCTGTCCGCCATGGAGCGGGACGGCCAGGTGCTGCGCAACCGTCGCAACGCCTATGCGCTGATCGACAAGCTCGATCTGATCAAGGGCAAGGTGCTGGGGCATCGGGACGGTTTCGGCTTTCTATTGCGCGACGACGGCAAGAAGCCTGATCTGGTGATCCCCCCGCGACAGATGCGCCGGGTGTTTCACGGTGACCACGTGCTGGTGCGCATCAGCGGACGCGATCGCAGGGGCCGTGACGAGGCCACGGTGGTGGACGTCATCGCGCGCAACACCCAGACCATCGTCGGTGTGTATCGCGAGAATACTCCCGAGTTCGGGGTACTGATCCCCGAAAACAATCGGATCACCCAGGAGGTGATCATCCCGCACAGCGCCTGTGGTGGCGCCCAGGACGGCCAGGTCATCTCGGCACGCATCGTCAAGCAGCCCGAGACCCGGGTGCAGCCGGTGGGCGAGGTCATCGAGGTGCTGGGAGAGCGTATGGATCCCGGTATGGAGATCGACATCGCGCTGAGAAGCTACGAGATCCCGTCCGAGTTTCCGCCGGATGTCACCGACCAGATCGCCAGCATGTCCGCCGAGGTCGCCGAGGAGGACAAGCACCACCGCATTGACCTGCGTGACAAGCCGCTGGTCACCATCGATGACGAGACCGCCAAGGACTTCGACGACGCGGTGTGTGCCTACAAGACGCGTTCGGGCAGCTGGAAGCTTCTGGTGGCCATCGCCGACGTGTCGCACTACGTGCGTCCCGGCAGCCCGCTCGATCAGGAGGCCATCGCCCGCGGCAACTCGGTGTACTTCCCGGGGCAGGTGGTGCCGATGCTGCCGGAGCTGCTGTCCAATGGATTGTGCTCGCTGAACCCGGACGTCGATCGTCTGGCGCTGGTGTGCGAGCTCAACATCTCCAAGACCGGGGCCATCAGCCGTTATCGCTTCTACGAGGCGGTTTTCCGTTCCCATGCCCGGCTGACCTACAACAAGGTGGCGGCGATCCTTCAGGACGAGGGGGAGGAAGGCGAGGCCCTGCGCCAGGAGTACAAGTCGCTGGTGCCGTCGCTGAAGAACCTGCACAGCCTGTATCAGTTGCTGCGAGAAGCGCGTACCGAACGGGGTGCCATCGACTTCGAGACCACCGAGACCGCCATCGTCTTCAACGACGAGCGCAAGATCGAGAAGATCGTGCCGCGCTCGCGCAACGACGCCCACAAGATCATCGAGGAGTGCATGCTGGCGGCTAACGTTGCCACCGCGCGCTTCCTCGACAAGCACGACCTGCCGGCGCTGTACCGTATCCACGAGCGTCCGTCGCCGGAACGCCTGGACAAGCTGCGGCTGTTCCTCAACGAGATCGGCATGTCACTCGGCGGTGGTGATGAACCGACGCCCCAGGACTACCGTGACCTGGCCGAGGCGATCAAGGGGCGCGACGATGCCGACATCATTCAGACGGTGATGCTGCGCTCGATGAGTCAGGCGGTGTATTCGCCCCACAACGAGGGCCACTTTGGCCTGGCCTACCCGGCCTACGCCCACTTTACCTCGCCGATTCGTCGCTATCCCGATCTGCTGGTGCACCGTGCCATTCGTTCGGTGATCCGCGGACCGCGCCAGACCAACACCGTGCTGCGCGCCGAGGGAGCGCCGGTGGAGCCGCCGACCAAGTGGTGTCCCTATACCTTCGAGCAGATGCTCGAACTTGGCGAGCACTGCTCGATGACCGAGCGTCGTGCCGACGACGCCACCCGTGACGTCGAGGGCTGGCTCAAGTGCGAGTTCATGTCCGACAAGCTCGGCGAGGTCTACGACGGTACCATCGCCTCGGTCACCCAGTTCGGTATCTTCGTGCGCCTCGACGCGTTCTATGTCGAGGGACTGGTCCACGTCACCTCCTTGCCGTCGGACTACTACCACTACGAGCCCGAGAAGCATCGTCTCAAGGGCGAGCGTACCGGCACCAGCTATCGTCTGGGCGATGGGGTCACCGTTCAGGTGGCTCGGGTCGACCTCGACGAGCGCAAGATCGACTTCGAGATGGCCGACGACAAGCCGCGCCCTCGTCGGGCACCGCGCAAGCGTCGCGACGCAGGCGCCCAGAGTCAGGGCAAAGGCCAGGGCAAGGGGCGCGGCGGCAGGACGGCCCAGGGCGACACCAAGCGCCGTGCCGACGGCCCTTCCGGGGTCGGCGAACAGGATGCCCCGAAGAAGAAGGGCGGACGTCGGCGCCGCGGTCCGCGGCGTGGCAACAAGGGATGAACACCCGCGTGAAGATTGACCAGGAGGCCGCCCGTGGCCAAGCATGATTCCAGACGCCGTCGCCACGGCCAGAGCCAGTCCCAGACGCATGACCAGGCGCGTACTCAGGCGCGTGGCAAGGGACGTGGTCAGCATGGTCCTGCAGTGCCGAACGGCCTCGACAGTGTGTTCGGCGTCCACGCCGTCCGGGCGCTGCTGGAGCGTGGCGAATCACCCAAGGAACTGTGGGTGCAGGAGGGCGACGCCGGGCGTCGTCTCAGTGAGCTGGTCGATACCGCGCGCAGTCGCGGCGCCAGGCTCAGGAGCGTGCTCCGTGAAGAGCTCGACGGCCTTTCCCAGGGTGCCTCCCATCAGGGTATCGTGGCGTTCTGTCCGCCACTGGCGCCGGAGGGCGAGGAGTCCCTGTGGCACAAGCTCAAGGCCTGGCCGCTGGAGACGCCGCCGCTGCTGCTGATCCTCGATGGTGTCACCGACGTTCACAACTTCGGCGCCTGTCTACGCAGTGCCGATGCCGCCGGGGTGCACGGCGTGATCGTGCCCAAGGACAAGTCGGCACCGCTCAACGCCACCGTGCGCAAGGTGGCCTGCGGTGCCGCCGAGAGCGTGCCGGTGTATCAGGTGACCAACCTGGCCCGCGCCATGGCGCGACTGAAGGAAGAAGGGGTGTGGATCACCGGTACCGCCGGCGAGGCCGACGCCAGCGTCTTCGCTGCCGACTTCACCGGGCCCATGGCGCTGGTGATGGGGGCCGAGGGCAAGGGCATGCGTCGGTTGACCCGGGAGGCCTGCGACAACCTGGTCAAGCTGCCCATGGCGGGCACCGTCTCGAGTCTCAATGTGTCGGTGGCCACCGGCGTCTGTCTGTTCGAGGTGGTACGCCAGCGCGAACTCAAGGCCCGCGGGTGACGGTGTCGCTCCAGCATCGGCTTGCAACCCTGATCACAACTCCGTAGAATCTGGGCGCCCGTGCGTTCTGCGCGGGACAGGCTAATTGTTATTCACTCCTTGCTTCCCCCGGCGCCGAGACTACTCAGGCCCCTGCGGAAGCTGCCAAACCGAAAGGAGAATCCATGCGTCACTACGAGATCGTCTTCATGGTCCACCCGGACCAGAGTGAGCAGGTTCCGGCCATGGTCGAGCGCTACACCAGCATCGTCACCGAGAACGCCGGTACTGTTCACCGTCTCGAGGATTGGGGCCGCCGTCACCTGGCCTACCCGATCAACAAGATCCACAAGGCTCACTACGTGCTGATGAACGTCGAGTGCAGCGGCGAGACCCTCGAGGAAATCGAGAACATCTTCCGTTTCAACGACGCCATCATTCGCAGCCTGGTGGTGCGCTGCAAGGAAGCCATCACCGAAGCGTCTCCGATGATGAAGCCGGTGGAAGAGAAGCGTGCCCGTCGCGAAGAAAAGCCGCGCACCGCTGAATCCGCCTGAGCCGCGCATCACTAGCTCTGCAACGCACGTATAAGGAGTCTTTCCATGGCACGCTTTTTCCGTCGCCGCAAGTTTTGCCGTTTCACCGCTGAAGGCGTGAAGCAGATCGACTACAAGGATCTGGACACGCTCAAGGCCTACATCACCGAGACCGGCAAGATCGTTCCCAGCCGCATCACCGGTACCAAGGCCCGTTACCAGCGCCAGCTGTCCACCGCGATCAAGCGCGCACGCTACCTGGCCCTGCTGCCTTACACCGACAGCCACCAGTAAGTCGTCGCCGATGCTGCCCGTCGCCCGATGGTCGATGAAAGGCATGCCCCAGGCGACTCTGGTCGCGCTGGTGGCGTCTGCGGTGCCCTGGCTGTTCTGGTTCGGGGCGGCGATTGCCGCTCTGGTGACCTTGCGCAAGGGCATGGCACCGGCGATGCCGGTGATCGCCGCTGCGGCGGTGCCGGCAGGCTGGTGGTGGACCCAGGGAGATCCGATCCCTCTGGCGACCACCCTGCTGGCGCTGTTGATGGCCATCGTGCTGCGCTCCCGCATGCGCTGGGGCGAGGCGCTGATCCTGGGGTCGCTGGCCGGCGCTGCGATGATCCAGTTGGGGGTGTTCCTGCCCAAGGCAGACACCGCCCTGATGCTGGAGCAGCTGCGCCAGAGTTCCTCCGAGGTGGCGGCCATGCTCGACGAGCTGGCTGCCCAGGGGCTCGACGCCAGTCGGCTGGCCGAGCTGGTCATCAGCGGTGTCACCGGTCTGGTGGTGATGCTCGCTGCGGTGGCCTGTCTGGCCCTGGCACGCAGCTGGCAGGCGGGGCTCTACAACCCGGGAGGTTTCCGGGAAGAGTTCCACGCCCTGCGGCTCACCCCGAGGGAGCTGATCCTGTTGGTGGTGCTGGTGATCGCCGGCACCCTGCTGGGTCTCCCCGGGATCGGCATGCTGGCCTGGATTCCGCTGCTGATGGCCGGCATCGGCCTGACACATGGTGTAGTTGGACGTAAGGGAATGAACGGGTTGTGGCTGGTCGCGTTCTATCTGCTGCTGATCACCACCTGGCCCATGATTCTCATCGTGCTGGTTGTGGCCCTGATCGATACCTTCGCGGACTTCCGCGGGCGTCTGGGTCACAACAACTGACATAGAGGTTTACGAGATGGAAGTCATTCTGCTCGACAACATTGGCAAGCTGGGCGGTCTCGGTGACAAGGTCACCGTCAAGCCTGGTTACGGCCGCAACTACCTGGTGCCCTACGGTCTCGCCGTGCCGGCCACCAAGGACAACATCGCTGCCTTTGAAGCCCAGCGTGCCGAGCTCGAAGCTCAGGCCGCCGAGCGCAAGGCCGAAGCCGAAGCTCGCGCCGAGCAGCTCAACGACATCGAGCTGTCTCTGGTCGCCAAGTCTGGCGACGAAGGCAAGCTGTTCGGTTCCATCGGTCCGCGTGACCTGGCCGAGGCGATCTCCAGCGCCGGTATCGACGTCGCCAAGAGCGAAGTCCGCATGCCGGAAGGCCCGATCCGCCAGACCGGCGAATACGACATCGTGCTGCACCTGCATGCCGACGTCGACGCCACCGTGCGCGTGGTGGTGGTGGCCGAGTAAGGTCGTCTCCCACGGCAGTGGCAAGGGCGCGGGAGTCACATCCCGCGCCCTTTTTTGTGGCTCGCGATCGCCCGCACGGGTGATCGTGCGACGGACCCGGCTTCGGGTAGACTAAGGCTTGTCTGGAGAGTGGCTGCGCTCGTCGACTTTTCGGACACAGCCTGGATCCAGTGGCATGGCGCCGTGAACAACAGCGAAGAGACAAGCGCATGAGTGACGTCCAGACCATCGATCGTGAAGCCGCGGCGCTGAAGGTTCCGCCGCACTCGGTGGAGGCCGAGCAGTCGGTGCTGGGTGGCCTGATGCTCGACAATCAGGCCTGGGACAATATCGCCGACCGGCTGGTGGCCGACGACTTCTATCGCTACGAGCATCGCCTGGTGTTCAACGCCATGGTGGCGCTGGCCGAGTCGAGCCGTCCGCTGGACGTGGTGACCCTGTCCGAGGCCCTGGAGGGGCGCGACCAGCTCGACACCGTGGGCGGGCTCGCCTACCTGGCGGAGCTGGCCCGCAACACTCCCTCGGCCAGCAATATCCGCGCCTACGGCGACATCGTGCGCGAACGCGCCACCCTGAGAAAGCTGATCCAGGCGGCCAACCAGATCGCCGACGGCGCCTTCAGCCCCAATGGGCGTCCTGCCGATGAGCTGGTCAACGAGGCCGAGCGGCTGGTGTTCCAGATCAGCGAGGATCGCCCCAAGGCCGGCGGCCCCATCGGCATGAGCGAACTGCTGACCAAGGCCGTCGATCGCATCGACGAGCTGTTCAACATGAAAGGCGAGATGACCGGCCTGTCGACCGGCTTTCGCGATCTCGATGACATGACCTCCGGGCTGCAGCCCTCCGACCTGGTGATCGTCGCCGGCCGCCCGTCCATGGGCAAGACCACCTTCGCCATGAACCTGGTGGAGCACGCGGTGGTGTCCAGCGACAAGCCGGTGATGGTGTTCTCCATGGAGATGCCGGCGGACTCGATCATGCTGCGCATGCTGTCGTCACTCGGGCGTATCGACCAGACCCGAGTGCGCTCCGGTCAGCTCGAGGACGAGGACTGGCCGAGGTTGACCTCGGCGGTCAACCTGCTCAAGGACAAGCAACTGTTCATCGATGACACCGCTGCGCTGTCGCCCAACGAGATGCGCTCACGGGTGCGTCGCGTGGTGCGCGAGCATGGCAACCTGGCGATGATCATGATCGACTACCTGCAGTTGATGCAGGTGCCGGGGTTCGGTGACAACCGTACCGGCGAGATTTCGGAGATCTCGCGCTCGCTCAAGGGGCTTGCCAAGGAGTTCGGCTGCCCGGTGATTGCGCTGTCGCAGCTCAACCGCTCGCTGGAGCAGCGCCCCAACAAGCGTCCGGTGATGTCGGACCTGCGTGAATCCGGGGCCATCGAGCAGGACGCCGACCTGATCGGTTTCGTCTATCGTGATGAGGTCTACAACCCGGATAATCCCGACAACAAGGGGCTCGCCGAATTCATCATCGGCAAGCAACGTAATGGTCCCATCGGGACGGTGCACATGGCCTTTATCGGCAAGTACACCCGCTTCGAGGATCTGGCGCCGGACAGCTACGGTGATACCTTCGGCGAATAAACGTGCTTGAGCCTGACCGACGGGCTCGTATAATGCCGCCCCTTGCGATTTCGACAGACACAGTGAAGGAGACCTGACATGGCAGGCGGATTTCGACGCGGCAATCGCCGTCGCGCGCCCAAGCTGGAAGCCCGTGGCGAATTGACCTCGGTGGAACGGGAAGGCCCGTTCAAGGAATGGCTCGGCATGCCCGATCTGTATCGCTATCACCTGGTAGTGGACGGCGTGGACTACAGCTACCAGACAGAAGACTCCGAGCTGCCGGTGCAGATCGGCGACAAGGTGGTGTTTCGCTACAAGGAGACCAAGGCCGGCAATTGGGTCGACCGCAACTCCCTCGGCAAGGCCATCGATCCCTCCGACTACCAGTAGTCTCACCGCCGGATCCGTCGCCCGCGAGCATTCGTGTCGCGGGCCTTCGTTTTCCCTCCTTCAAGCTCTCCACTTCCTCCCGCAAAGGCGCTGCCTGCCGCTGAAGACCCCCTTTTCTCCGCCGCGATCATGGAGGTCGTTTAACCCGCTGTGCGCGCGAAACGGCCAATATGTATCCAGATCAGAGAAATTCTTCACACCGTCACGGGAATGTCACCCGAAGGGCCCAGGCTGTGCCATGATCAGAGAGTCACATGCGCGGCACAGGGAAATGAAACGAGCGTCATGGTCTGCCGAAATATCATCGGCACGCTCGTCGCCGTAGTGTCGTCACATAAGGAGGGCGGGGGCCACAGGACCCCCGTCGCGACAGGATGAAAAGAGGCGAAAGATACGATGGAAATTAATGATCTCAAGGCCTTTGTCGGCCGCCACGACAACTTCGAGATTCGCGTGATCGGCCATGCCGGCAGCCGTTTTTACCAGGTCGAACTGGAAGACGTGGAAGGTGCCCGCAAGATGCTCTGCCGCCGCGGCAAGCCGGTGTTGTTCCGCTCGCTGGACGACGTCTACCTGGAGCTCAAGCGTGCCGGTATCCACCGCGCCTACCTGGTCCAGCACGTGGCCCACGACGAGGTGATCGGTCGCGAGGCCCACTATGCCGAACCGCTGGCCTCACGTATGCCCCTGGTGTTTTGAGTGACATCGTTCCACACCACCCTGGTGCTGGAACCCTCTCGACGGCAGTCTCGCCGTCTCTGCCTTGCCACTGATGTACCCACGTTCACCGAACAAGTCCCTGGCGCAAGCTGCCAGGGCCCTTGGCGGTGTCGACCTGCCTTATCGCTTCCTTTGAGTCCCTGTTAGCCAGGGGCGCAGTCGGGCGAAGCCCAGATAGCCGATGTCCAGCAGTCCACGCAAACCGGGTACGCTGCTTAGCTGCACCCAACGGCGATGACCCAGCGTCGCGTACAATGCGCGAGTGGCATCCATGCCGATGAACCAGCGACCTGTGGCGTCGCGCAGGTGCAGCTTGCCCAGCATGTCATCGAAGCGCTGGCCCCAGGCCTCGGCGCAAAAATCGTCGTCGCGGATATCGATAAAGTGGATCAGCCGGCTGCGCGGATGCCGCCTCAGCCAGGCGATCTCCTTGCGGCATAGTGGGCACTGACCATCATGAAACAGCGCAAGCGGTGTGGCGAGTGTCTCGAACCGATTCATGGATTCGCTCCCTGAGGTCGATAGCCGTCGCGGTGGGGACCCTGACCGTAGCTCGGTTCGCATGCCAGGTTGTCGAGAAAGGACGTGGCCTGGCGGCGCATGGCGCTGCGCTTGTCATCGCTCATGCGGCGCAGCGAGCCATAGATCAGCTTCATGCGAGGATTGCTCGCCAGGGTGTCGGCGTGACGTTCGAGAAAGTCCCAGTAGAGGCTGTTGAAGGGACAGGCGTCTTCGCCCAGGGTCTTTTTCACGTCATAGCGACAGTGGCGGCAATGGTCAGACATCCGATCGATGTACTTGCCTGACGCACAGTAGGGCTTCGAGCCCATCAGTCCACCGTCGGCGTGCAACACCATGCCAAGCGTATTGGGCAATTCGACCCATTCGCAGGCGTCGGCGTAGACCGCCAGGTACCAGTCGCACAGGGCCTCGGGGCTGACGTCGCACAGCAGAGCAAAGTTGCCGGTCACCATCAGACGCTGGATATGGTGCGCGTAGGCGTTGTCCCGGGTCATGCCAATCGCGCGGGATAGACAGCGCATGTCGGTGTCACCGCTCCAGTAGAAGTGGGGTAGACCCCTGCGGGCCTGCAAGGCGTTATAGCTCTTGTAGTCCGGCATACGGGTCCAGTAGATGCCCCTGACGTACTCTCGCCAGCCGAGGATCTGGCGGATAAAACCTTCCACCGCATTGATCGGTGCATGCCCCTCGAGATAAGCGGTTTCGGCGGCCTCGCAGACTTCTCTCGGGCTGAGCAGGCCAAGGTTCATGGGAGCGGACAGGCGCGAGTGGAAGAGAAAGGGATCGCTGTCGCTGATGGCGTCCTGGACGTCACCGAAGCTCGGCAGCAGGTGATCGATGAAGTGTCTGAGATCGACCAGCGCCTGGCGTCGGGTGACCGGCCAGTGGAAGCCATCCAGACGACCGAAGTGTTCATCGAAGTGTTCCTCCACCAGTGTCAGCACCTCACGGGTCATGTCGTCGACGGTGTGGCGGGGAGGCTTGGGCAGCGTGTAGTGCTGGGGCAGGGGTCGTCGGTTGTCCTTGTCGAAGTTCCACTGGCCGCCCATGGGTTCATCGCCCTCCATCAGCAGGCCGGTGCGGCGACGCATCAGTCGATAGAAGCCCTCCATGCGAGGCTGCCGGCGATGGGACAACCAGTCGCCGAATTCACCAGGCGTGCAGTAGAAGCGGTCGTCCTCGACCCATTGCCAGGGTATCCCGCCCTGGCGGCGCTCCATGGCATCCAGCAGCCGCCATTCGCCGGGCCTTGTGGTGACAATCCGCGAACAGTCGTAGGCTTGCGCGAGGCGTTCCGCCTCCGCCAGCAGGCCATGGGCGTTGTCCGGATCATCGAGGGCGCTGTAGTGGACACGATAGCCCTTGTCGCGAAGAGTGGCAGCGAAGTGGCGCATGGCCGACAGCATCATGGCGATCTTCTGAGGGTGATGCGGCACGTAGCGGCCTTCCTCGGCGACCTCGCACAGCGCGACGACGTCGTTGTCGCCAGCGGTCTGCAAGAGTCCTAGGTCCAGGCTCAACTGGTCGCCGGTGATCAGGATCAAGGATCTGGACATGGATTCACCAAAAATTGTACAAATCCTCTTCATAGTAACACTTCATTCGAGCCTGATACCCACCGGTGATAGGCTTTGTGCATTCGCTACCAAGAGGAAGTCACCTTCATGGATCAGTCCGTTCCCCCCTCAGTGGTGGAGGCCCATCGCCCGGAGCAGGCGCCGGTCGACCACCCCGCCGTCGCACGTGAAAAGATCGGCGTGCTGGTCGCCAACCTGGGTACGCCGGACGATACCGACTACTGGTCCATGCGCCGCTATCTCAGCGAATTTCTGTCGGACCAGCGAGTGGTCGACTATCCGCGATGGCTCTGGCAGCCACTGCTGCAGTTGATCATCCTGAGTCGCCGGCCATTTGCTTCCGGGGCGGCCTATCGCAGCATCTGGAACACCGACAAGGACGAGAGTCCATTGCTGACCATCACCAGAAGCCAGAGCGAGAAGCTGTCGACGCGGCTGCGCGCTGAGCTGGGGGACTCGATCGAGGTCAGCTTCGGCATGCGCTACGGCAATCCTTCCACCGACAAGGCGCTCAAGGAGCTGGAGGAGAAGGGATGTCGGCGTATCCTGTTCTTCCCGCTGTATCCCCAGTACGGCTCGCCCACCACCGCCACCGCCTGCGATCAGTTCTTCCGTCAGCTGATGAAGCGCAAGTGGCAGCCATCGGTGCGAACGGTGCCGGCCTACTTCGACGAGCCGGGCTACATCGAGGCCCTGGCCGCCTCGGTCAGCGAACGCCTGGAGAACGAGACGCACCAGCCTTCGGTGGTGGTGGCGTCCTATCACGGCGTACCCAAGCGCTTTCTGGAGGAAGGCGACCCCTACTACTGTCAGTGCAGGAAGACCACTCGGCTGCTGCGCGAACGGCTGGGGCACGCCGAGGACGAAGTGGTCACCGCCTTCCAGTCCAAGTTCGGGCCTGAAGAATGGGTGGGCCCCGCCACCGTCGACAAGGTGGCGGAGCTGGCGCGTCAGGGACACAAGAGTATCGCCGTACTGTCCCCCGCCTTCAGCGCCGACTGCGTGGAGACCCTGGAAGAGATCGAGGAAGAGATCCGCGACGCCTTCATGGAGGCCGGCGGCGAGCACTTCATCTACATTCCGTGTCTCAACGATCGCGACGACCATATCGCGGTGCTGGCCGATATCGTCAAGCGCGAACTGGGCGGCTGGATCTGATCGCTCGGCCTTTCGCGCCACGATAGCCAGACACAGAACGGGCAGCCCATGGGCTGCCCGTTTCGTATCCAGCTTGCATGAAGCTAGGCTTTTAGTCTCGGTCGGGGTGGGGCACCGGCTTATCCCCAACCTCTTCCTCACGGAATTCGAGCGGCTTGCCGCGGGTCTTGTCCAGATACTTGAGGCGCTGGTGCAGGCCAGTCTTGGCCAGCATGTGGGCGCTTACCGGGGCGGTGATGAACAGGAACAGGGTGATCAGCATCTCCTGTAGGTGGGTGCCTTCCTGGGTGGCGCTGAAGTACACCATGGAGCCGGACAGGATGCAGCCCATGCCCAGGGTGGTGGCCTTGGTCGGGCCGTGCAGGCGCATGTAGAAGTCCCGCAGGTGGGCCATGCCCAGCGAGCCGATGAAGGCAAACAGCCCGCCGGCGATCAGCAGCACCGAGATCAGCCCCTCGAGAATGACGTAGAACATGGAATTCTCCCGAAGTTACTCGATGATATCGCCGCGCAGCAGATACTTGCAGACGGCAATGGTGCTGATGAAGCCGAGCAGCGCGATCAGCAGCGCGGCTTCGAAGTAGGTCTTGGAGTTGAGCCACACTCCCATCAGGATGATCAGGGCGATGGAGTTCACGTACATGGTATCCAGCGCCAGGATCCTGTCGGGCATGTCCGGGCCCACGGTCAGGCGAAACAGGTTCAGCAGCAGCGCCAGGCAGACCAGCGCCAAACTGATGGTCAAGGCGGTGTCTAGCATTCGAAGATCTCCTTCAGCGGCTGCTCGTAGCGTTCGCGGATGGTGCGGATCAGGGTCTGTTCGTCACGCACGTCCAGAGCGTGGATCAGCAGCGTCTTGCCGTCCATGCGCAGGTTGGCCGACACCGTCCCTGGGGTCAGGGTGATGGTGCTGGCCAGCAGGGTGATGGTGAATCGCTCCTCGAGCATCAGCGGATACTCGACGAAGTGGGGCCGAGTGCGGCGCCAGGGATTGATGATGATCCAGGCCACCTGCATGTTGGCCACCACGATGTCACCGATCACCCGGAAGAAGAAGCGCAGCAGTTTCCAGGGCTTCTTTACACCGGGCTGCATGTCCCAGAAGGGGTAGGTCAGCCAGGGGATGAGCACGGCCAGAAAGCCGCCAAGCAGCAGGTGACCGACCGAGACCGTGTTGACCAGCAACAGCCACACGACCAGCAGCAGCAGGCTGAGCAGCGGTGTCGGCAGTAGTGAGCGAGTGCGTCGGTTCATTGGGCGTCTCCCTGATCGATCAGAACGGCCTGAATCATCGGTTGCGGGTCGCTCAACTGTTCTGCGGTGGCCTCGGTGTAGCCGGCCAGGGGGCCGGCCAGGATCACCAGCAACGGCGACGATGCCAGCAGCCAGCCGGTGCCCGCCCACTGCCAGGGGGACAGCGAATCGCCGTCATCGCTGGCCTGGCTGCGCCAGAACAGGGTGGACCCTGCCCGCGACAGCGCCACAATGGCGCACAGGCCGGTGGCCAGCAGCAGAGGCCAGAACCATAGACGTTGGGCGCTGTCGCCGGCGTTCATCAGCATGACCTTGCCCAGCGCCCCGGACAGCGGAGGCAGGCCCGCCACCGCCATGGACCCGATCAGGAACATCAGGCCCAGCGCCGTGGCGTTGCGCGGTATCCGGCCGCGCACCAGGCGGGTACCGGCCTTGCCACGTTGGACGCCGATCATGTCCGCCAGCAGGAACAGCCCGCCGGTGACCAGGGTGGTGTGCACCAGATAGAACAGGAGGCCCGATACCGCCTCGGGGGAGCGCATGCCGACGCCGGCGAGCAGGGTGCCCACCGATACCAGCACCAGATAGGCCACCAGCAGACGCAGGTCGCGGGCGGCCAGCACGCCGACACCGGCAATCGCCAGGGTGCCGAGCGACAGCCACCACACCCAGCTCTGCTCAAGCGCCTCCAGGGGGCCTGCCTGGTCGCCGAAGACCAGCCAGTAGACCCGCAGGATGGCGTAGACGCCGATCTTGGTCATCACCGCAAACAGGGCGGCCACCGGCGGCGGCGCGCTGGCGTAGGCCCGCGGGAGCCAGAAATACAGTGGCAGTACCGCCGCCTTGAGGCCAAATACCACCAGCAGCAGCAGAGCGCCGGCGACGACCATGCCCTGACGCTCTCCCGGCAGCTGACTCACCGCCTGGGCCATGTCCGCCATGTTGAGGGTGCCGGTAGCCCCGTACAGCAGCCCCACGGCGAACAGGAACAGCGCCGATCCGGCCAGGTTGAGCACGGCGTAGTGCACCGCCGACTGGATGCGCGCCTTGCCACCACCGTGGACCAGCAGGGCGTAGGAGGCCAGCAGCAGCACCTCGAAGAACACGAACAGGTTGAACAGGTCGCCGGTCAGGAAGGCGCCGTTGATTCCCATCAGCTGCAGCTGGAACAGGCCGTGGAAGTTGCTGCCCTTCTCGTCGTCGCCGCCGCAGGCGAACAGCACCGCACCAACCGCCAGCATCGAGGTCACGAACAGCATCAGCGCCGATAGCCGGTCCAGCACCATGATGATGCCGAAGGGCGGCTGCCAGTTGCCCAGGGCGTAGTACTGGATCTCGCCGCTGGCCGCCTGGCGCAGCAGCATCACGCTGATCACCAGCAGCGCCAGGGTGGTGGCAAGGCCGAGACCACGCTTGAGCGTGGCATTGCCGAATCGGGTCAGCAGCAGCGCCACCGCTGCTGCCAGCGGCAGCACGATGGGCATCACGATCAGGTGGGACATCAGCGTCGCTCCTCCTTGTCCTCGGCCTTGCGCCCGTCCACGTGGTCATTGCCCATGTCGCCCCGTGCACGCATCGCCAGGATCACCGCGAAGGCGGTCATGGCGAAGCCAATGACGATGGCGGTCAGCACCAGCGCCTGGGGCAGCGGATCGCTGTAGTCGCTCTTGCCGTCGATGATGGCGGAACCACCGGTGGTCAGTCCGCCCATGGAGAACAGAAAGAGGTTGGTGGCGTAGGAGAGAAGCGTCAGACCGACCACCACTGGGAAGGTTCGGCCGCGCAGCATCAGATACAGGCCACTGGCGGCGAGCACGCCGGTCGTTATGGCATAGAGCATTTCCATGTCACACGGTCTCCTTGCCGTCGGGGGTGGGGTCGTCGGTGCGGTGCAGGCCGCGTTCCGTCGCGTCATGGTCTTCCTTGGCCGGACGGTGGGGGGTGGTCACCTTGCCCAGGTTGGCCAGGATCATCAGGGTCGCACCGACCACCGCCAGATAGACACCGAGATCGAACAGCATCGCGGTGGCCAGTTCGATATCGCCGATCAGCGGGATATGGAAATGGCCGAAGGACGAGGTCAGGAAGGGTGCGCCGAACAGCCAGCTGCCGAAGCCAGTCAGGGCGGCGACACCGACGCCGAGGATCGCCACCGGCTGGTAGGGGAAGTCGAGACGCTTCTGGGTCCAGGCAACGCCCCGGGCCATGTACACCAGGATCAATCCCACCGCGGTGATCAGGCCGGCGATAAAGCCGCCACCGGGCTGGTTGTGGCCGCGCAGGAAGATGAACACCGACACCAGCAGTGCCAGCGGCAGTACCGTCTGGGAGATGGTGGTCAGAATCATCGGGTAGCGGTCCGGTGCCCAGATGCGTCCCTCGCTGTCGCTGTGAGGCATGAACAGGCGCAGACGGTTGAGCAGCTTGAAGATGGCGAGACCGGCGATCGCCAGCACCGTGATCTCGCCCAGGGTGTCGAAGCCACGGAAGTCGACCAGGATGACATTGACCACATTGTGGCCGCCGCCGCCGGGCACGCTGTTGTCGAGGAAGAAGTCCGAGATGCTTTCGGTGTCGCGGGTCAACACGGTGTAGTTGAGTCCGGCGATCACTCCGCCCAGTCCGGTACACAGCACCAGGTCGCGCAGCGCCCGCGCCGGGGTGGATTCCCGAGGGGTCTTCTGGGGCAGGAAGAACAGCGCCAGCATCAGCAGGATCATGGTGACCACCTCGACCGATAGCTGGGTCAACGCCAGGTCCGGTGCCGAGAAGCGGGCAAAGGTCAGTGATACCAGCAGGCCCACCACCGACAGCATCAGCAGCGAGATCAGACGATGGCGATGGGTAATGGCGGTGCCAATGCCGGTGAACACCAGCAGCAGGGCGCCGACTAGCAGCACGCTGTCCACCGGTTGGTTGCCCTTGGCCCCGGTCAGGGTATCCATCTGGGCCAGACCGATGGCGCCGACCACCAGGGAGGCGGTCAGCAGCAGGGTCATGAAGCGCTGCAGCGAGGCGTTGTCGACGCATTCGGTGATGCGCTCGGCGCGATCGCCGATGCACTGGATGACACCCTCGAAGATACGGCTGGCATCACGCGGCGGGAAGTCCCGCACGAACTGGCGAATCTTGCGATGCAGGATATAGGTGATGACGCCGGCGACCAGGGCCACGGCGCTCATCGCCAGCGGCAGGTTGAAGCCGTGCCACAGGGCCAGGTGGAACTCCAGCGGCTCGAGCAGCACCGCCTCGACCGCAGGCGCCATCAGCCAGGTGGCCATCAGCGCCGGGAACAGGCCGACCAGGATACACAGCACCGCCAACAGCTCCGCCGGAGCTCGCATCAGATGGGGCGGCTCGTGCGGCGTCTTGGGCGGCGCGTGGCGCGGAGGGGAGAAGAACACCGCGTGAACCAGCCGCGCGGAATAGGCCACGGACAGCACGCCGCCAATGGTGGCCAGTACCGGCAGCACCAGGCTGAGGCCGCCGAAGGCGTGGGTCTCGAGGGCCTCGGTGAAGAACATTTCCTTGGAGATGAAGCCATTGAACAGCGGCACGCCCGCCATGGCGGCGCCGGTGATGCTCATCACCACGCAGGTGACCGGCATCGCCTTGGCCAGTTTGCCCAGCCGGGCCAGGTCGCGGGTGCCGGCCTCATGGTCGATGATCCCCGAACACATGAACAGTGCGGCCTTGAAGGTGGCGTGGTTGAGGATATGAAACAGCGCCGCCAGCACCGCCATGGGACTGCCGATGCCCAGCAGTACGGTGATCAGGCCCAGATGGCTGACGGTGGAGAACGCCAGGATACCCTTGAGATCCGCCTTGATCAGAGCAAACCAGGCGGCATACACCATGGTGACGATACCGATCACGGTCACGATGGCCGACCACAGCTCGCTGCCGGCGATGGCGGGATGCAGGCGCGCCATCAGGAAGATCCCCGCCTTGACCATGGTGGCGGAGTGCAGGTACGCAGACACCGGAGTCGGTGCCGCCATGGCATGGGGAAGCCAGAAGTGGAACGGGAACTGGGCGGACTTGGCGAAGGCGCCGAGCAGCACCAGGACCAGCATCAGCGGGTAGCGCGGGTCGGCCAGGATCGTCTCGCCGCTTTCCAGCACCACCTGCATGTCGAGACTGCCGACGATATCGCCCAGCAGCAGAAAGCCCGCCAGCAGGGCGAGGCCACCGGCGCCGGTGACCGTCATCGCCATGCGCGCGCCCTTGCGCGCCTCCGAGCGGTGTGACCAGAAACCGATCAGCAGGAAGGATGACAGGCTGGTCAACTCCCAGAAGAACCACAGCACCAGCAGGTTGTCGGCCATGGCGATGCCCACCATGGAGGCCATGAACAGGATCAGGTAGGCGTAAAAGCGGGCGTAGTTCTCGCTGGCGTCCAGATAATAATGGGCGTACAGGATGATCAGCAGGCCGATGCCCAGGATCAGCACATTGAACAGCAGTGACAGGCCATCGAGGCGAAAGGCCAGGTCCAGCCCCAGTTGGGGCACCCAGCTCAGGGAGACCCGAGGGATATCGCCGGCACCCAGGGCGGGTAGCTGGGCCAGGGTCATGGCCAGGGCAATGGCGGGAAGGACCGCCGTGGCGAGGGTGCAAAGAGGGCGGCCTCTAGATCCGGTCAATGCGGGGACCAGCACACCGAGAAGGGGGAGCAAGGGAATCCATAGCAAAGTCATCTGTCGGTCATCCTGCCTGTCCTTGAACGTGGTGAGCGCCGCGATGGTCTGAAAACACGAGCCCTCACAATGCCTTGGCCTACCGCCAGGGGTGTTGATCAGCTCACCCTGAAGCGCCGACCCACTTTACCCGAAAGATGGACGGACCGCTGCCCCGTGCGGATTCAACGTGATAGCCGTAGGCGCTCTAAAAATTGTACATGTAGTGTACAAGGCCTATATATTATCGCTATGCAGTAGGGCAATGCCTCCGTCGGTAGCGCACGATCTGTGCCCACGGGGCGCGTGCCGCGAATCCTCAGGCCTGTCGGGAGCGTGACATGGAAACAGAGCTGGTGTGGTTGCGTGGGGAACTGCGGCTGGCCGACAACCCCTTGCTGGACATCGCGCCCTCGGTCAGCGAGCGCCTGGTGGTGTTCGTGATCGACGAGGCGCTGCTTGATGGCACATCGGCAGACGGCGTGGCCGGTATCGGCGCTCGTCGGCTGCTCTTTCTGTGGCAGTGTCTCAAGGAGTTGCGTGGGACGCTGTTGAAGAAGGGTAGCGACCTGCTGGTGGCGGTGGACGAGCCGGTGTCGCTGGTCGCCCGGCTGGCCGAGCAGTATCAGGTGACACGGGTGGTGGCCAGCGAGGCAGCAGGCGGGGACGACCAGCTTGAGCGTCTGGCACGCTGCCTGCCAAGGCAGTGTCGACTGGAGCGTCGTGGTGCGGGCACGCTGTGGACGTCGCAGACGTTGCCGATGACGTTGGATGAGGTACCGGCAAGCTGGTCGGCTTTCCGGCGTCGTCTCGGCGAGGCGTCTCCTCGAAGCCACAGTCGTCCGGCCCCGGCGACGCAGCCGGCGTGGCCGGAGCGAGCGCCGCGCGGACTGCCCTCGTTGCAGCGATTGTCACGCGAAGCGGACGCCTTGAACGACGCACCCGACAGCGCCGGGCTTGCCTTTGTCGGCGGTGAAGCGCCCGCCTGGCAGCGTCTCGACGACGTCGTGTGGGAGTCCGATTTGCTGGCGACCTATCAGCAGACGCGCAATGGTTTGATCGGCGCTGGCTTTTCGTCCCGTCTATCGCCCTGGCTGGCGCTTGGCTGTGTGTCGGCGACCCAGGTCCTCGAAGCACTGAGAGAATGGGAAGACCGGCGGGGTGCCAACGCATCATCTCGCCACTTCTATCACGAGTTGTTATGGCGCGAGTACTTCCACTGGGCGGCACGCCAGGAAGGCAAAGCGCTGTTCGGCGATCCCCCATCATCGCCGGGGCAGGCATTCGAGTGCTGGCGCCTGGGCGCTACCGGGCAGCCGCTGATCGATGCAGCCATGCGTGAGTTGTCGGTCAGCGGCTGGCTCTCCAATCGAGCGCGTCAGCTCGTCGCCAGCTACCTGGTACACGATCTCGGGGAGGACTGGCGCCACGGCGCCGCCTGGTTCGAACGCTGTCTGATCGACCATGACGTCGCCAGCAACTGGGGCAACTGGAAGTACATCGCAGGAGTGGGCCGCAACGCCAAACCCAGGATCTTCGATATCGACGAACAGAGCCGGCGCTACGACCCCGATGAACGCTATGTCCGCCACTGGAAGGAGGTGAGCTTGCAGCCGTCTTCCTACGAGGCACTGGGGCATTGAGGCACTGGGGCATTGAGGCACCGGTGTAGGGAAGAACGAGCGATGCCCTGTTCACTACGTTGTTCGACCTACCGTATGAGGTCTCTTGCCCCTGCGGGTGGCTCTCACCTTGGTGGTAGTGGTGCCACATCTTGCGATGCTCTGGCGGCCTGACTGGCTGGTATGACAGCGGGTCCTGGGTCATCATGCCCGCATATTGATCGCCAAGGATTGCTTCATCATGCTGACCCGATTGTTCCCCGCCCTTCTCGTGGTGACCCTGGCCGGTTGCCAGAGTACCTCCGCCGCCCCCTCCGGCGATGCCGCGGCCGGTACCAATGCCAGTGCTGGTGCAAGCGTCACCGCCAGCGCCAGTGGCGAAGCGTCTGGGCAGGCCGCCCCTGCCGCCGCTACAGCCGAGCCCCAGAGCTTCGATCAGTGGCTGGCCGGCTTTCGTGATCAGGCGCGTGCAGAAGGCATCAGCGAAGCGACCCTGGCGCGCGCGCTGGATGGCCTGCGCTACCGTCCCCGGGTGATCGAACTCGACGGCTCCCAGCCGGAGTTCGTGCGCCCGATCTGGCAATACCTGGATACCGCGGTCTCCAACGCCAGGGTGACCCAGGGGCGTGACAAGCTCGCCGCCAATCGCGCTGCGGCCGACCGCGCCGAGGCCGACTACGGTGTGCCCGCCGAGGTCCTTACCGCCATCTGGGGTATCGAGAGCAACTACGGCCAGAACTTCGGTGACTTCTCGACCCTGGAGGCACTGGCGACCCTGGCCTATGACGGTCGGCGCCGAGACTTTGCACGCGGTGAACTGATGGCAGCGCTCGAGATCATCGACGCCGGCGATATCACACCGCAGCGCATGAAGGGCTCCTGGGCGGGGGCGATGGGCCACACCCAGTTCATTCCTTCCAGTTTCGTGGCCTACGCCAAGGACGGAGACGGCGACGGTCGCCGTGATATCTGGGCGAGTATCCCCGACGTCATGGCGTCGACTGCCAACTATCTGGATCGTGCCGGTTGGCGTCAGGGCGAGCCCTGGGGTGTCGAGGTGCAACTGCCGTCCGGGTTCGACTACGCCCAGACCGAGCTCGATACCCGCAAGAGCGCCTCGGCCTGGGCCGGCCTGGGTGTGAGCCCGCTGGGCGGTGGCGATCTGCCGGCCTTCGATGAGGCGTCGGTGATCACTCCTGCCGGCGCGCGTGGTCCTGCTTTCCTGGTGGGACCGAACTTCCGCGCCATTCTGCGCTACAACAACGCCACCAGCTACGCCCTGGCGGTGGCCTCGCTGAGCGACCGTATCGCCGGGCGCGCCGGCATCGAGGGTGGCTGGCCTCGTGACGAGCAACCGCTCTCTCGTACTCAGGTGAAGACGCTGCAGTCGCGGCTTCAGGCGCTTGGCTACGAGGTGGGAACCCCGGACGGCATCATGGGTCCCAATACCCGGGCAGGGTTGCGCGCCTGGCAGCGCGACCAGGGTCTGGTGCCCGACGGCTTCGCCACGCTCAACCTGCTCGAACGCCTGAGCCACTGAGCGATCAATCAGCCCTGAAAACATCAAGGCGGCCCCTGACTCAGGGGCCTGACGTATCGGCGTCCGGCGGGACGCCCTCCACATGGAAATGGCACGATGACTCTCTGGAATCGATGGCTGTCGGGCCCCGCCCGACGGATGGCGCTGGCGGCGCTTCCCCTGTGCATGGCGCCGGCCGGCGGCGCCCTGGCCGATGACGGCCCTGACGTCTTTGGCTGGGTCGAGATGGCGACCCTGGAGCCCTGGGACGTCGAAGTGAAGGCAAAGCTGGACAGCGGGGCGCTGACGTCTTCGCTGGATGCCCGGGATATCGAGCGCTTCGACAAGGAAGGCGAGCCCTGGGTGCGTTTCGCCCTCGAGCTCGAGGACGAGGAGACCGGCGAGACCTTCAAGAAGCAGCTCGAACGCCCGCTCTATCGCGACATGACGGTGCGCGGGGCCGGCGGTCGCGACGAGCGCCTGGTGGTGTTGATGGAGGTGTGCATGGGGGACACCATCCACGAGGAGCAGTTCAGCCTGCGCAACCGGGAAGAGATGAACTACCCGATGCTGCTGGGGCGCCGTACCATCGGTGAGCTCGGGCTGCTGGACGTGCGCGAGACCTTCATGATCGAGCCGAGTTGCGACGAGAACTCTCCGGTCATCGAGCATGAGGGAGAGGGCGAGTACGGCACCAACAAGGATGACGGTGCCGATGACGAGGACAGCGAGAGCTGATACGTCGATGGCACCGCTGGTGTGGTCTACAGGGTTGGCCTAGAAGAGCCTGGACAGTAGCGCGGTCACCGCGGTTTCCACCCGCAGGATGCGCTCGCCCAGGTGGATGCCCTCGCAGCCTGCCGCCAGCATCTGTTCCACCTCCCATTCGATGAAGCCGCCCTCGGGGCCGACCAGCAGGGTCACAGGCTCGGTCAGGCCTCGAGGGCAGGCAGTCGCCATCCCGGGGTGCGCCAACAGGCCCCGCCGTCCCTCCAGCAGGGACGGCAGACGGTCCTCGACGAAGGGCCGAAAGCCCCGCGCCGTGTCCACCACCGGCAGCGCAGTATCGCGGGCCTGCTCCAGGCCAAGCACCAGGTGCTGGTGGATCTTGGCGGGATCGAGTTCGGGGGACTGCCAGTAGCTCTTCTCCACCCTGCGGCTATGCAGCAACGTGATGCGCTTCACCCCCAGCGCGGTGGCATGCTCTATGCTTCTTGCCAGCATGCGTGGGCGAGGCAGCGCCAGCACCAGGTGCACCGGCAGCGCCGCGGGCGGAGCCTGATCGAGCCCGGAAACGTCGAAGCAGGCCTCATCGTCCGTCAGCGACACGAGCTGACCGCGGCCCAGCGGGCCGTTCTCCAGTCCCAGGGTCATCACGTCGCCCTGGCGGGCGCGGTGGACCTGGCGCAGGTGGGCCAGGCGCCGGGGGTCGCGGACCCGTGCCAACCCGGCGTCATCGACGTCGTTCCGGGTGAGAAGTATCAGATTCATGGAGCCTCGAGTACCGGTTTGTCTTGCAAGGGCCGTGTCGCGGTGCAAAATGGATGCGAACGAAGCCGAGGATCTGCAGCTGCAGTCCCTGGGCTTCCCACGAACAAAGGAGCAGCGCCGTGCGCGTGATTCGCAAGTATGCCAATCGCCGGCTCTATGATACCGAACAGAGCCGCTATGTAACGCTCGAGGATCTACGAAGCCTGATTCTCGAGGAAGTGCCTTTCCGTGTGGAAGATGCCAAGAGTGGCGAGGACCTGACGCGTACCATTCTGCTGTCGATCATCATCGAGCAGGAGCAGGCCGACAGCGACGCCGAGGTGTTCTCCAATGACCTGCTGCAACAGCTGATTCGGGTGTACGCCATGTCTCAGCCGCTGCCCCTGGCGCGCTACCTGGAGCAGGGCACCCGGTTGATGATGGAGCAGCAGAAGAAGATGCAGGATCAGTGGCAGCAGGCCATGCGGCATTCGCCGATGGAGCTGATGCGCGAGCTGGCCGAGGAAAACATGCGTTTCTGGCAGAACACCATCAGCCAGGGCGGAACCAGCCAGGGCGGGACCACCAAGGACGACGACGAGCGTTCCTCCTGACCCTCCCACGCCCGGCTCTGATGGAGAGAGGCCAGGAGGGCGAGAGCGGGCTTTTTCTGCCATAATGCCGCCTCATTTGGTACTCGAAAGGTAGTTGAGCGGATGAAGGTCCTGATCATCGGCGGCGGTGGCCGCGAACATGCCCTGGCCTGGAAGGTCGCCCAGTCGTCCAGCGTCTCCTCGGTCTTCGTGGCGCCAGGCAATGCCGGCACCGCACGGGAGGCGGGACTGACCAACGTCGATATCGCGGTATCCGACCTCGACGGGCTGGTGGACTTTGCCCGGCGCGAGAGCGTCGGCCTGACCATCGTGGGCCCCGAGGCGCCGCTGGTCGAGGGAGTGGTGGATCGTTTTCGTGACGCCGGGCTCGCGATCTTCGGCCCGACCCAGGGCGCTGCCCAGCTCGAGGGGTCCAAGTCCTTTACCAAGGACTTTCTGGCTCGCCACGCCATTCCCACCGCTGACTACAGCACCTTCACCGCCGTGGAACCGGCGCTGGCCTATCTGCGGGACAAGGGCGCACCCATCGTCATCAAGGCCGACGGCCTGGCGGCGGGCAAGGGCGTCATCGTGGCCATGACCGAGGCCGAGGCCGAGGCGGCGGTTCGCGACATGCTCGAAGACAACGCCTTCGGTGATGCCGGTGCTCGTGTCGTGATCGAGGAATTCCTCGAAGGTGAGGAAGCCAGCTTTATCGTCATGGTGGATGGCGAGTCCATCGTGCCCATGGCCACCAGCCAGGACCACAAGCGGGTGGGCGAGGGCGACACCGGCCCCAACACCGGCGGCATGGGCGCCTATTCGCCGGCACCGGTGGTCACCGACAGCGTCTACCAGCGCATCATGGACGAGGTGATTCGCCCCACGGTGCGTGGCATGGCCGACGAAGGGCATCCCTATACCGGCTTCCTCTACGCCGGGCTGATGATCACCGACGCGGGTGAACCCAAGGTGATCGAGTACAACTGCCGCTTCGGCGACCCCGAAACCCAGCCGATCATGATGCGTCTGCAGAGCGATCTGGCCGAGCTGTGTCTGGCCGGCGCCGAGGGTCGCCTGTCCGGTCACGATTGCCGCTGGGACCCGCGTCCGGCCATCGGTGTGGTGATGGCCGCCGAAGGCTACCCCGGCAGCTACCGCAAGGGCGACGTGATCAGCGGAGGCGACAGTGCCGAGGCCTTGGGCGTCAAGGTTTTCCACGCCGGCACCGCGGAAAAGGATGGCCAGGTGGTCACCTCCGGCGGACGAGTGTTGTGCGTAACCGCCCTCGGTCAGGATCTTGGCGAGGCTCGGGAGCTGGCCTACCGCGGGGTCAAGACGGTGAGTTTCGAAGGCGCCTTCTGGCGTTCGGACATCGCCCACCGCGCCATGGCCCGGCAGTCCTGATCGTCGGGTACCGGTCTGGCTTGCCCCATGGTACTGACCAACAATAATCAGCAAGGAGCGAGCATGGAACGCGTCAAACTGGAGTTTCCCGAGCAGGCGATCGTCCACCGTCATGGTTTGACGGTGCGCGTGACCGACATGAACTACGGGCACCATCTGGGCCATGACGCCGTGATTTCGCTGTTGCACGAGGCCAGGGCGGCCGCCCTGGCCCATCTCGGGCTTCACGAAGGTGACATGGGAGGCTATCCCAGTGTCGCCGCTGACCTGGCGGTGCAGTACCAGGCCGAGTCTCGTTGGCCGGATGCCTTGACGGTCGAGACCGCCATCCCCGAACCGGCGCGCAAGGCCATCACGGTCTACCATCGCATGCGTCGCGACAGCGACCAGCGGATAGTGGCGACCGCCAGGCTCAACCTGATGGTGGTCGACCCCCAGGCAGGGCGTGCGGTGGCGGTGCCCGAAGCGGTACGTAACGCCCTGGCGAGGGCTGGCTGATGTCGAGGGAGTATCCAGTCATCGCGGTCACCGGTTCGTCCGGTGCCGGCACCACTACGGTCAAGCGTACCTTCGAGCGCATGTTCGCCCGGGAAGACGTCCATGCCGCCTTCGTCGATGGTGACGCCTTCCATCGCTACACCCGCCAGGAGATGGCGCGGATCTTTCGCGAGGAGCCCGAGCGCAAGGATGAGTTGTCCCACTTTGCGGTGGAGGCCAACCTGCTCGATCGCCTGGAGACCTTGTTCCAGGAGTACGGTGACAGCGGCGCCGGGACCTTCCGGCACTATATCCACGCCGAAGACAAGAAGATGATCGAGGCCGGCTACCAGGTCGGCACCTTCACCGAATGGCAGCCGCTGCCCACCGGTACCGACCTGCTGTTCTACGAGGGCCTGCACGGTGGGCTGGTCACCAGTGAGGTGGACATCGCCCGCCACGTCGATCTGCTGGTGGGCGTCGCCCCGACCATGAACCTCGAGTGGATCCAGAAGATCGACCGCGACATGCACGCCCGCGGCTACACCCAGGAAGCGGTCATCGACACCATCCTGGGGCGCATGGATGACTACGTGCGCTACATCCTGCCGCAGTTCTCGCGTACCCATATCAACTTTCAGCGGGTGCCCACGGTAGATACCTCGAACCCCTTCGAGGTCCAGGATATCCCCACCGATGCCGAGTCCTTCGTGGTGATCCGGTTCCGCGATCCGTCCACCGTGGATTTTCCCTACCTGCTGGCGATGATTCAGGACGCCTTCATGAGTCGCCCCCACACCCTGGTGGTGCCCGGCTCTCGTCTATCCTTGGCGATGGAGCTGATCCTCGGTCCGCTGGTGCGTCATCTGCTGGCCCAACGACGTTTTCGTTGAGCTGCCGCACCGTTGATGCCGGCTTCGTCTGACTGACAGGTCGGGATCGACGGCACCGGAGCTGGTGTGGCGAAGCGTTTTGCGCCGGCGACGCACACCACGACCGCGGCACAGGTGGCGAGCATCGCCACGCTGATCGACTCGTTCAACAACCAGGCCGCCAGGCCAAGCCCGAGAAACGGCTGCAGCAACTGTAGCTGACCCACCGCGGCCACCCCACCGAGCGCCAGGCCGCGATACCAGAAGATGAAGCCAATCAGCATGCTGAACAGCGATACATAGCCCAGCGACCACCAGGCGGCGCTGCCGATACCCTGCAGGGTCAGCGGTTGCGATGCGACCGCCAGAGGCAGCATCAACGGCAGGGTCAGGGTCAGCGCCCAGCAGATCACCCGCCAGCCTTGCAGCCGTCTTGATAGTCGCGCGCCCTCGGCGTAACCGAGCCCGCAGACGGTCACGGCGGCCAGCATCAACAGATCGCCGGTCAAGGAGGCGCTGCCAGGCTGGCCGAGCGCGAAGCCTGCGACCAGCGCAGCACCGCTCAACGAGCAGGCCCAGAACGCCGGGCGGGGCCTGTCGCCGGTACGCAGCACCCCGAACAGCGCGGTAGCCATCGGCAGCAGGCCGATATAGACCAGCGAGTGCGCTGCGCTGACGTGCTCCAGCGCCATGGCGGTCAGCAGTGGAAACCCCACCACCACGCAGGCGGCAACCAGCCCCAGTGATGCAAGCTCATCGGTCCGCGGCCGGCGTCCCTTCAGGCACGCCAGCAATACCACCGCCACCAGTCCCGCCAGGCTGGCCCTGGAAAAGGTCAGAAACAGCGGATCGAAGGCCCTCACCGCCACCCGGGTGGCGGGCAATGAACCGCTGAAGATGGCCATGCCGAGGGCGCCGCAGGCCCAGCCCTTGCCAAGGTCCGGGCGGTGTGTCGGGTTCAATGGTCGGTGTCGTGAGGGCATCTGCGCGAACTCCGTGGCGGGTCAGTAGCGCCTAGGGTGAAGGGCGTGCGCTGGTGCAGCCAGAGACGGTGCAGTACAGTTTTGACAAACTGTCATGGTGGAGCCTCCAGTACAGATGAAGGCACAGGACATCGATCGTCGGGCGGGCATCAGCCTGGTCGAGCAGGTGGTAGCGCTGATCCAGCGCCGCATGGCCCAGCGTCAGCTGGCGCCAGGTGCGCGCCTGCCGTCGATTCGCGGCTTGGCTGAATCGCTCGGGGTGTCACGCTCCACCGTGGTCGAGGCCTACGATCGGCTGGTCGCCGAGGGCGCCATCCATTCCCGTCGCGGCGCCGGCTTTTTCGTCGGTGATCGCTTGCCGCCGCTGTCCCTGGCGGAGCTGGCGCCCCGTCGCGAGCGCGAAGTGGACCCGCTGTGGCTGACCCGCCAGGCGCTCGAGAGCGACCATTACCGGCTGAGGCCAGGCTGTGGCTGGCTGCCGGCAGAGTGGATGCCCCACGAGGAGATTCGCCGTGGGCTGAGGCAGTTGGCGAGGCGTTCCGGCGCTGTCGCCAGCCTGACCGACTATGCGTCGCCCCAGGGCCTGCAAGCACTGCGTCAGGTGCTGGCGCATCGCCTTACCGAGCGGGGGGTCGAGGCGGCGCCGTCCCAGATCCTGCTGACCGAGTCCGGCACCCAGGCCATCGATCTGTTGTGTCGGTTTCTGCTCGAGCCGGGCGACCGCGTGCTGGTCGATGACCCCTGCTATTTCAACTTTCATGCCCTGCTGCGTGCCCACCGGGTCAAGGTGGTGGGGGTGCCCTTCAGCCCTGCGGGGCCGGACCTATCGCGCCTTGCCGAGGCCCTCGAGCAGCATCGTCCGCGGCTCTATATCACCAACTCGGGGCTGCATAATCCAACCGGTGCCAGCCTGTCACTGGCGGTGGCCCACCGCGTGCTGCGCCTGGCCGAGCGTCACGACCTGCTGATCATCGAGGACGACATCTTCGCCGACTTCGAGCACCAGGCGTCACCACGCCTGGCGGCGCTGGACGGGCTCGAGCGGGTAATCCAGGTGGGCAGCTTCTCCAAGACCCTGTCGGCCTCGGTGCGCTGTGGCTATATCGCCATCCGCCCCGAGTGGTTCGAGGAGCTGGTCGACCTGAAGCTGGCGACCTCCTTTGGCGCCAGCGCGCTGTCGGCAGAGCTGGTGTTCCAGCTGGTCAGGGAAGGCGCCTATCGACGTCACCTCAACGTGCTCAGGACGCGCCTGGCAGACGCCATGGGACAGGTCATGCCGCGACTGCGCTCGGCGGGCCTGGAGCCCTGGGTGGAGCCCAGTGCGGGGCTCTTTCTGTGGACGCGACTGCCCGCGGGGCTCTGCGCCAAGGACGTGGCCAGAGCGGCGTTGGACGAGGATCTGGTACTGGCGCCTGGGGAGGTGTTCAGCCCGGAAACGGCGAACAGTCACTACCTGCGCTTCAATGTGGCGCAGTCGCTGGATGATGACGTCTTCAGGGCGCTGGACCGGGCCATGGAGCGGGCGGCCCGGGGCGGGGACTGACCTTCGTGGTGCCATGCCAGTCCCGCTCATCCTGGAGGGGGGGTCAGTGGCCGGGAGGCGCCTGCTTGACGGGGGCGTCCTTGGCGGCGCCAGAGCCGACAAAGCGCTGGGCCATGGGCTGGGCGCTGACGCCGTGCAGCACCACCGAGATCATGACCGTCAACACCACGCAGGCGAGGATCTCGTCGCTGCCGGGGATCGGGTACTGATCGTAGATCAGCAGTGCGAACAGGATGCTGGCCAACCCCCGAGGTCCGAACCAGCCGAGGAAGGTCTTTTCATAGGCGGACAAGCCGAGTCCGGTGAGCGATATCCAGATCGGAATCATGCGAATCACCGACAGGTACATCAGCGCCAGAGCAACGGTCTTCCAGGACGCATGCGAGAGGGCCAGCGGCACCATTACCGCACCGAAGATCAGGAAGGTGGCGATGGTCAAGAGCTGGCCCTCGCTCTCCATGAACTCCTCGATGAAGGTGGTGTCATGGCGTAGCTGGTTGCCGAAGGTCAGGCCGCCGAGGAACACCGCGATAAAGCCGTTGCCGCCGACGGTTTCGGCGACCAGATAGATCAGGAAGGCCAGCGCCAGAAACAGGATGCCCTGATAGATGACGGTGACGTAGCCGCGGTCGATGGCGGCGTCGAGCAGGCGGGCAAAGCCCCAGCCGAACAGCACCCCGACCAGCGGCCCGAGGGTCAGTTGCAGCAGGGCGAAGGTCCAGAGGTTGTTCGGGGCGTCGGCGACCTCGGTGCCGGTGGCCGCCACCGCCAGCAGTGCCGAGGCAAGAATCACGGGTACAGCCAGACCATCATTGAGCCCACTTTCGACGTTGATCGACTGGCGGATACGTTCCGGCACGCTGGGGCTCGATACCACCGCCTGGCCCAAGGCCGCGTCGGTCGGGGTAAGAATCGCCGCCACCAGCATGGCGGTGCCCCAGGCTGCTTCCGGCGAGACCCACTTGGCCATCAGCGTGCCCAGCAAGACCGTCAGGGGCATGCCGATCAACAGCATGCGCAGCGGAATCGCCAGGTTCTGGCGCAGAGACTTCAGCTTGACCACCGAGGCATCGGCGAACAGCACGATGATCAGGGTGATCTCGGCGATTACCTGGGTCAGCTCCTGCTGCATGTCCATGGGCACCAGGTCCGGCGTCAGCGCGCCCAGCCCCATCCCCGCGGCCATGAACACCATGGGCAGACTGATCAGCGAGGCCGAGATGCGCCGCGACAGCAGGGCAAAGGCGATGATGATCAGAAGGATCAGCAGCAGGGCGGTGTGATGCATGGCAGGCGACACTCCGAAAATGCATGGGAGCTACGGTTGTACCATAGCCGCAATGGCTTGGGGGGGCAGGCGAGCGCGATGACCAGAGATGCATAACTGGCGGTTTGGGAACGTTGCTCATGGGGCCTGGGTCAGTGATCGGGCGAGTCAGGGGACTGACAGCAGCCCTGTTGGCGGGTAATCTCGAAGACACCGTTTTTTCAGTGTGCCCCGGAGCCTGCCATGGATTGCCTGTTCTGCAAGATCATCAACCGCGAGATTCCCGCCGATATCGTCTACGAGGACGATCAGGTGCTGGCCTTCAACGATATCGATCCCAAGGCCCCGACCCATATGCTGGTCATCCCCAAGAAGCATATTGCCACCCTCAACGACATCACCGAGGAAGACCAGGCACTGGTGGGGCGCCTGCCGCTGACCGCCTCGCGTCTGGCCAAGGACCTCGGGTTTGCCGAAGACGGCTTCAGGGTGGTGATGAATTGCAATGAAGACGGCGGCCAGACGGTCTATCATATTCACATGCACGTGATGGGCGGTCGTCGCTTCACATGGCCGGCTGGCTAGCCGGCGCGCAACGGAGTCTCTTCCGGCAGTTCAAGCGCTCGACGCATCCGTGCATTCTCCGGCGTCGCCTGGTGTCCCCCAGGCGGCGCCGATCGCTTTTTGTTTCTAGGCGCAGCCGAGGGGCTGGTGCCCCATTTGAAAAGCCGGCGCCGATCGCTTTTGGTGTGTGTTGAGCGTCGAGGCGTCGCCGCCCTCAACATGAAGAACCGGCGCCGATCGCTTTTTGTTTCTAGGCGCTGCCGAGGGGCCGGTGCCCCATTTGAAAAGCCGGCGCTTGAGTGCCGCCGACGCTTGCGTAGAATAATCCCTTGATGCGAACGTTCATCGTTTCGCCCATGTTCGCTGGCTCACTTAGTCGTACAAGGATCGCGCCATGTCCCGCTCTCTCAGCCCCGCCGATCGGGCCATCCATCAGTTCGACAATGTATTGCGCACCCTGGTGCCGGGGGCGGCGCGGGCATCTCGGCCGACGCCCGCGGTCGATACGATCCATGACGGCGAAATGAGCCCGGATGAGCGCCATCACGCCGCCGGCCTGATGCGCATCAACCACACCGGCGAGGTATGCGCCCAGGCGCTGTACCAGGGCCAGGGCCTGACCGCCAAATTGCCGGAGGTGCGTGGCCAGATGGAGGAAGCCGCCCAGGAAGAGATCGATCACCTTGCCTGGTGCGAGGACCGGCTCAGGGAGTTGAATGCGCCCACCAGTCGACTCAATCCGCTGTTCTATGCGGCGTCCTTCGGCATGGGGGCGCTGGCGGGGGCGGTCGGCGATCGTGTCAGCCTGGGCTTTGTCGCCGCCACCGAGGAGCAGGTAGGCAAGCACCTGGACGAGCACCTCGAGACCTTGCCCGGAGGGGACAAGCGCTCCCGGGCGGTGCTCAGGCAGATGGCCATCGACGAGGCCCACCACGCCCAGCAGGCGCTGGAGGCTGGTGGCGCCAGGTTCCCTGGCCCGGTCAAGGCCGGCATGACGCTGATGTCCAGGGTGATGACCAAGAGCGTCTACCGCATCTGATCCTGTGTCGGTGGCCAGCGCCTGATGCTGCGATGGCCTCTCCCTGACAGCAAAAGCCCCTGCCGATCGGCAGGGGCTTTTGCGTGAGGGTGGCTGTCGATCCGAGGCGCTCGCTGCTGCGCGGCGCTCGAAGCGGCCTCAGGATTCGACGATGGTGTAGGAATGGGTGACCTCGACGCCGCCCTTGGCCAGCATGATGGAGGCGCTGCAGTACTTGTCGGCGGAGAGTTCCACCGCGCGCTGGACCTGCTTTTCCTTGAGCCCCTTGCCGGTGACGGTGAAGTGCACGTGGATCTTGGTAAACACCGACGGCACGCTGTCGGCGCGTTCGGCCTCGATGTCGGCGACGCAGTCTTCCACCGGGGCGCGGGACTTCTCGAGGATCTCCAGCACGTCGAAGGAGGTGCAGGCGCCCATGCCCATCAGCAGCATCTCCATCGGGCGCGGCCCGGTGTTGCGGCCACCGTGATCGGGGGGGCCGTCGATGACCACGGCGTGGCCACTACCGGATTCGGCCACGAACTGACGGCCGTCGGTCCATTTGACGCTGGCTTTCATGGGGATTCCTTCTTTTTCTGCGATAGTGATGTCGATGTTTTTTGATGCGGTCTGCAGGATGCGGTCTGCAGGATGCAGCCGGACTCAATCAGCGTTCGCCAGGAGCGCCGCCGAGTCTGTGATTCAACGCCTCGAGGCGCTCGGGCGTACCCACGTCGACCCAGTCTCCCCGATGGTGGGTGCCGGCGACGAGGTCGCGGGCCATGGCCTCGCGAAGCAGTGGAGCGACAGGATAGCAGGGAGCGGGCAGGTCATTCACCAGACGCGGGTCGATCAGCGCTATCCCCGAGTAGGTCAACTTTGGCGAGCCGTCGCTCGAAACTCTGCCGCCGGCCGCCAGGTGGAAGTCGCCGTCCGGGTTGTGGACGGGGTTGTCGACCAGCACCAGATGGGCCAGATCGCCCTCCAGAGAGGGCAGGGCGCTGGGGTCGATGTCGCAGAAGGCATCGGCGCTGACCAACACGAAGGGCTCCTCGCCGAGCAGTGGGCGAGCCTTGGCGATACCGCCGGCGGTCTCCAGCGGCTCGTCCTCGCGACTGTAGGCAATCGATACCCCGTAGCGTTCACCGTCGCCCAGGGTCTCGATAATCTGGTCGGCACGGTAGCTGACGTTGATCACCACCTGTTCGATACCGCAGCCGGCCAGGCGCCTGAGGTGGTGGCCAATCAGCGGTTCGCCGGCCACCGGCAACAGGGGTTTGGGGCAGTGGTCGGTCAGCGGCCGCATGCGTTTGCCGAGACCGGCGGCCAGGATCATGGCTTTCATGGGCGCACCTCTGCGACGCGGGCTTCGATCAGCGGGCGCAGGCTGTCTTCGACCCAGGCGCTGAAGTCGGCGTGTCCCGCGAGGCCCTCCAGCCCCTCGAGGCTGTCCTGAAGATGGGCAAGAAAGTGAGGTAGACGCGCCAGGTAGCCGTCGCGCTGGTCGCGCAGGGTCAGGCGACAGAAGATGCCGAGCACCTTGAGCGCACGCTGGGCAGCCATGGCATTGACCCAGCGCAGGAAACTGTCGCTATCTACCGAGTCAGACAGGCGCCCGTCGGCTATCGCGCGCTGGCGGAAAGCCTCGCTCCAGGCCGCCCGGGTGGCCGCATCGAAGCGCCGATAGCGCCCGTGCAACAGCGAGATCAGGTCATAGGTGATGGGGCCTGCCAGGGCGTCCTGGAAGTCGATCAACCACAGTTCGGCGGCGTGACGCATCAGGTTCATGGCATCGAAGTCGCGGTGCACGGTGACCGCCGGCTGGGCCAGCGCCTGTTCGATCAGCGCCTGGCGCAGCGCAGGCCAGCCGGGAGGCTGGCCATCCAACTCCAGCCACTGGGCGAGGCACCAGTCGGGGAACAGGTCCAGCTCCCGGGCCAGCGTTACGGCGTCGTAGGGCGGCAGGCTATCGCTCGGAGCCTTCCGCTGAAGCTCCTCGAGCAGCGCGATGGCGGCGTCGAAATGGGCGTGGGTGGTGGCCTCGTCGGCACCGTCGAGGGCCAGGTGTAGCGGCTCGTCGCCGAGGTCCTCAAGCTCCACGAAGCCCTGGTCGGCGTCCACGGCATAGACCCGGGGTACCGGCAGGCCCGCTGCGTGCCAGTCACGGGCGATGGCGACGAAGGGGCCGACGTCCTCCTGGGGGGGTGGGGCGTCCATCAGCATGCGGGTCTCCCCACTTTCCAGGGTGAGGCGGTAGTAACGCCTGAAGCTGGCGTCGCCGGCGGCCAGCACGAGATCGCTCGAGCCCTCGATGGACGGGTGCTGTGCCTGTGCCCAAAGGCGCAGTTGCTCGAGTCGGCGGGGGCTTTCAGCCTGGGACATCGGGGGGAAAACTCCTGGTGGCGGCAGGGCGAAGGATGCCAATGTCGGTTGACGCTCCGTTGGCCTCACCGCATGCTGTGCATGGATCAAGGGCGGCCGTGGCGCGAATCTCGTTGGAACAGATCGGCGTTACAGGTCGGCCGCGGCCTGTATAATACCGATTCACCCCGTCGAGGACAGCGTGCAACATGGCCAAGCGATACGCATGGACGGCCCTGGCGGGCCTCGCCACCACCAGTCTGGTGTCGTCCCCCCTGTGGGCGGCCCCACCTGAACCCCTGCCGGCAAGCCAGATGGATTGGCAGCCCTGGGGCGATGACCGTCCCGCCGGGACGGTGTGCCGAGGCTACTACGTTCAGCCCGAATACCGCCTTCCTGCGCCGGCCATCGATGGCCAGGTCAACAGCGAATCCAACACCGCCAACTACGGCACCGATGGTGACACCGTGCTCGACGGTGAAGTGGTGCTGCGCAAGGGCGATACCCAGCTCGAGGCAACCCGGGTGCAGGTACCACCGGAGCGTGACCTGGCCAACGCCAGTGGTCCCCTGACCCTGCGCGACAAGGGCCTGCTGGTGCGCGGTGACAGCGCCGAGGTGTCGCTGAACAGCGACCAGGCCACCATCGATTCGGCCCACTACGTGGCCCACGAGTCGCGCCTGCGCGGCGATGCCATCCAGCTCGAGCGAGTCAGTGACAACGTCTTTCGTCTGCGCGAGGCCAGCTTCACCACCTGTGAGCCTGGCGACAGCACCTGGCGCCTGATCGGCAACGATATTCTGCTGGATCGCAACAAAGGCTACGGTACCGCCAAGCATGCCCGCCTGGAGGTAGGCGATGTGCCGGTGTTCTACTGGCCCTGGGTGCGCTTTCCCATCGACGAGCGGCGCCAGACAGGCTTCCTGTGGCCGACCATCGGCGTCTCCGACGGTGGTGTCGACTACGCACAGCCCTTCTATCTGAATCTGGCGCCCAACTATGACGCCACCATCACCCCGCGCTGGATCGACGACAGCGGGTTATTGATGGGGGCGGAGTTCCGTTACCTGTTTCCCACCGATCAGGGCACTCTGGAAGGTGCCTACATCGGTGACGACGAGTCCGCCGGAGATGACGACTCCACCACCGAGCTCGAGAACGGCGACGAACGCTGGTACTTCGACTACAGCCATTACGGGCGCTTCAGCTCGCGCGTTCCCTACCGGCTGCGCTATGGCGCCGCCAGTGACGGCCGCTATTTCGATGACTTCGGGCGTACCTTTGGTGAGACCGATACCAGCAACATGGCGCGTCTGGCCCAGATCGACTACCTCGGCGACACCTGGAACCTCCAGGCCAAGGCCCAGGGCTATCAGCTGCTGGACGATCCGGTCGACGAAGGCGACAAGCCCTTCTACCGGCTGCCGAGCCTGACCGCCAACGGCCGCTGGTCCCAGGACCTCGGCTTCTATCAGGAGTGGAACTCCAACGCCACCTACTTCTGGCGCGATATCGAGGGCGACGAGAACGGCTTCTACGACTACGAGGATACCCAGCGCCGCATCCCGCTCAGGGAAGACGTCAAGGGCGCCCGCCTGGATCTGGCGCCGGCGGTGGGCTACCGCTTCGAGCCGAGCTGGGGGTTCTTCGAACCCCGCGTGGCGCTGCAGCACACGAGCTATGACCTCGACTATGACGAGCGCATCACCGACAACAGCGAGAGCCCGACGCTGACCGCACCGGTGACCACCATCGACGCCGGGCTGATCTTCGAGCGCGACTTCGCCTTTGGCGGTGACGACTGGCGCCAGACCCTCGAGCCACGCCTCAACTACGCCTACGTACCGGAGCGCGACCAGAGCGACTTCCCCGACTTCGACACCGAGGAACTTGCGTTCTCCTGGGGCCAGCTGTGGTCGCCGTACCGCTTCTCCGGCGGCGATCGTCTGGGTGACCTGAACCGTTTGTCCTACGGCGTGGAAAGCCGCTTCCTCGAAGACCAGAGCGGCCGCGAGCGGTTGTCTGTGGGGGTCGGGCAGTCGGCCTACTTCGAGGACCGCAATATCGATATGGCCGGTGATCCCGACACCTTGCCCGGTGATGAGGAGTCGTTCGACTACTACGAAGCCACCCGCGATCGTTCGCCCTGGGTGACCCGAATCAACTGGCAGATCACCGACAACTGGAGCACCCGCTGGCAGTGGCTCTACGACGACGAGGAGAGTCGCACCGAGAGCACCGGCCTCGGCGTGCAGTACCGTGCCGACGCCGGTCACGTGCTCAACCTGGGCTACCGCTGGGAGATCGAAGGCTTCGACAACGCCGACGATGACGATGACGTTCGCAACTACAACCGCGAAGAGTACGACATGTCCTTCGCCTACAAGGCGACGGATCGTTTCGACGTCATCGGCCGGGTGCTCTACGACAACACCAACGACCGTGCCCTCGACCAGATGGCGGGTGTGCAGTGGAACGACTGCTGTTATGGTGTGCAGGTCGTGTGGCGCGAGTGGATCGAAGACGAGGACACCGCCAACAACATCGAGGACGACACCACGGATCGCGGGCTCTTCCTGCGCTTTGTGCTCAAGGGCTTCGGTGGCATCGGTGGCGACGCGGACACCTACTTCCAGTCTGCGGTGCCCGGTTACCGTCCCGGCCTGAACTAAATACCCTGGCGTATCCCCAACGGCGAGCACGAGACGTGCTCGCCGCATCGAATCTGAGTGAACGAGGAAGCATGACTATGCGTAGCCGACCCCTTGCCGCCCTGGCGATGGCCGCCTGCCTGGCACTGACCACCGTGGCGGCCCACGCCCAGGACGGTTACCGCCAGCCGCTGGATCGGATCGTCGCCGTGGTCAACGAGGACGCCATCATGGCCTCCCAGCTCGATGACCGTGTCGAGCAGGCCATGGCCAGACTGCGCGCCAGCGACATGGACACTCCTCCGGAGCAGGCCCTGCGTGAGCAGATTCTGGACCGCATGATCGTCGAGGAGATCGAGGTGCAGATGGCCGAGCGCATGAACCTGAGCGTCGACGATACCGAGCTCAATCGTCAGGTGCGCGCCGTGGCCAACCAGAACGGTGTCAGCCTGGAGCAGTTCGCCGATCGGCTCGAGTCCCAGGGCATGAGCCTGTCCCAGGTGCGTGATCAGATCCGTCGCGAGATGCTGATCATGAAGGTCCAGCAGGCCCTGGTGTCCAGCCGGATCAACATCTCCGAGTCCGAGGTCGAGCGCTATCTGCAGCAGCAAGGCGTCGGTACCAGCCGCGAGGAGGCGCGCCAGGCGATCTTCCAGCGCAAGGCCGGCGATGAACTCGAGAAGTGGGTTCAGGAAATTCGCGGCGAGGCCTTCGTCGAGAAGCGCCTGAACCAGGGCTGATGTCGCAGCGGATGAAGGCACCGATCGTGGTGACCACCGGCGAACCCGCCGGCATCGGTCCCGAGCTTGCCCTGATGCTGGCTGCGCGCCACGCCACCGACTGGGTCGCCATTGGCGACCCAGAGCTGTTGAGGGCTCGCGCCTTGGCGCTCGGACTGGATGTCGAGGTGGTAATAGTGGCACCGGGCGAGGCGCATCCGGGGCCGCGCCGGCAGCGTCTGGCGGTGTGGCCGGTCGCGCTCAAGGAGGCCAGCGAGCCTGGCGTGCTGTCGACGGCCAACGCCGACTATGTGCTCGAGACCCTGGATATGGCGGTGGCCCAGTGCCTGGCCGGCAAGGCCTCGGCGATGGTCACGGCGCCGCTGCACAAGGGGGTGATCCGCGACGCGGGCCATCACCACTTCACCGGCCACACCGAGTACCTGCGCGATGCCTGCGGGGTCGAGGAGGTGGTCATGATGCTGGCCACCGACAGCGCCCTGCACGGGCGCGTCGTCTCGGCCGACGCCACCACTGATTCATTGCGTTCGATACCGCTGCGGGTGGCCCTGGCGACCACCCACCTGCCGCTGCGCGAGGTGGCCGATGCGCTGTCTCAAAAGGGGCTCGAGCGAGTGCTGCGTATTCTGGCCCGGGACCTGACAGACTTCTTTGGCGTTGTCTCTCCGCGGATCGCCGTGTGCGGTCTGAATCCCCACGCCGGCGAGGATGGGCATCTCGGGCGCGAAGAGATCGAGATCATCACCCCGGTGCTCGAACGGCTACGTGAAGAAGGACTGGCCCTTGACGGGCCGCTGCCGGCGGATACCCTGTTCACCCCGCGCCATCTCGACGGCGTCGACGCGGTGCTGGCGATGTATCATGACCAGGGTCTGCCGGTGCTCAAGTACTCGGGATTCGGCCAGGCCGCCAACATCACATTAGGGCTGCCGCTGGCACGGACCTCGGTGGACCACGGCACCGCCCTGGACCTGGCCGGGCATGGCACCGCCAGTCCCGATAGCCTGGCGGTGGCGATTGCCCTCGCCGAGGATATGGGCACCCGGGTGGCCGAGCGCTGAAGGTCCGTCACCCCAACCCTCGTTTTGCAAAGGATTCAAGCATGTCATCCCGCCCCACGGCGCACCGGGCCCGCAAGCGCTTCGGTCAGAACTTCTTGCGTGATCCCGGCGTCATCTCGCGCATCGTGCGTTCCATCGGGGCGCGCCCCGGCGACCGTATGGTCGAGATCGGCCCAGGCCAGGGGGCGCTGACCGAACCACTGCTCGATGCCACCGACGGTGATCTCGAGGTCATCGAGCTGGACCGGGACCTGATTCCGGGGCTGCGGGTGCAATTCTTCAATCACCCGAACTTCGTCATCCACGAAGGCGACGCCCTCAAGATGGACTTCGTTGCGCTACGCGGCGAGGGCCAGCCACTCAGGGTCGTCGGCAACCTTCCCTACAACATCTCGACCCCGCTGATCTCGCACCTGCTCAAGGCCGGCGACGCCATCCAGGACATGCACTTCATGCTGCAGAAGGAGGTGGTGGATCGTCTTGCGGCGCCACCGGGCGGAGGTGATCGTGGGCGGCTGTCGGTGCTGGCGCAGTACTTCTGCGACGTCGATTCGCTGTTCGTGGTACCGCCGGAGGCCTTCGTGCCGCGTCCCAAGGTGGACTCGGCCATCGTCAGGCTGACCCCGCGTGAGCGACCCCAGGGGCGGGCCAAGGACGAGACGTTGCTGTTCGACGTGGTGCGCGAGGCCTTCGGTCAGCGGCGCAAGACGCTGCGCAACAATCTCAAGGGACGCATCGACGGTGACGCCCTCGAGGCCCTCGGTATCGATCCGAGCCGGCGGCCCCAGACGCTGGAGGTGGAAGAGTTCGTGTCCATCGCCAACGCCCTGAGTGCAGAGGAGAATCCGTCATGAGCGAGATGCCCGACGTAAGGGTCGATGTGGAGCCCGCCTATCGTGAAGATGAATCTTCGCCGATGGAGAACCGCTTTGTGTTCAGCTACACGGTGACGGTACACAATCATTCGCCGGGGAATATTCAGTTGATGGCGCGTTTCTGGAAGATCACCCAGACCAGCGGGCAGGTCCAGGAGGTTCGCGGCAAGGGGGTGGTCGGCAAGCAGCCGATGATAGGCCCCGGTCAGACCTTTCAGTACACCAGTCGTGCCATTCTCGACGGGCCGGTAGGGTTCATGGAAGGGGCCTACACCTGCGTGGACACCGCCAGCCAGCGTCCCTTCGAGGTGCCGATCACGGTGTTTCGCCTGGCCACACCCAACCAGATTCACTGATCTGGCGAATCGAACGCCCTTCAAGAGCCCCGAGATCCTATGAAACGCTACGCTATCGGTGACCTTCAAGGCTGTCACGAGGAATTCATCGCCCTGCTCGAGGCGCTCGACTTCGATCCACGTCGGGATCAGTTGTGGCTGGCCGGAGATCTGGTCAACCGCGGGCCGGGGTCGCTGGCCTGCCTGCGCGAAGTGATGGCGCTGGGGGAGGCGGCCAGGGTGGTGCTAGGCAACCACGACCTGCATTTGCTGGCGGTGGCGCGAGGTGGCGCCGCGACCAAGCGCAAGGACACCATCGACGATATTCTAGAGGCCGAGGATCGCGAGACCCTGCTCGACTGGCTCCAGGCCAGGCCGCTGCTGGTGCGCGATGGCAATACCCTGATGACCCACGCCGGCCTGCCGCCCCAGTGGGGGCTGGATCAGGCCGAGTCGCTGGCCGGTGAGGTCGAGTGGATGCTGACCGGCGAGCGTGCCGGCGATTTTCTCACGCGCATGTACGGCAATCGTCCGCGCCGCTTCAAGCCGCACCAGGAAGGGGTCGACCGCCTGCGGGCCATCGTCAACACCCTGACCCGTATGCGCTTCATCGACGCCGAGGGGCGCCTGGATTTCGACGCCAAGGAAGGCCTGGACAGTGCGCCGGATGGCTTCGCTCCCTGGTTTCAGTACCCTCGCCAGGATGATCCCTGGCTGCTGTTCGGCCACTGGGCCGCGCTCAACGGCGAGGCCATCGGCAGTCGGGTTCGCGCCGAGGCGCTGGATACCGGCTGCGTCTGGGGCGGCAGTCTGACCGCGCTGGACCTGGACAGCGGCGAGCGCATCAGCGTGCCCAGTCGGCAGTTTGCGTAACGCCGCAGGCCACTCGCCGATACCCGCTTCCCCGTGCCCGACCCTTCCCTTTATCAAGGAGTCCATATGACGTCCGCCGCCTTCGAACATCTGGATATCGAGCGCCTGAGCCAGTGGCTCGATGAGCAAGGCGAGCTGTGTCTCGTCGATATTCGCGATCCCGGCAGCTACGCCCAGGGCCACATTCCCGGCAGCCGCCATCTGGACAACCACAGCGTAGGGCCGTTGGTCGAACAGACGCCGAAGGATAGACCCCTGGTAGTGGTGTGCTATCACGGCCATTCCAGCCAGCAGGCGGCAAGCTGGCTCAGCGCCCAGGGCTTCGAGCGCGTCTACAGCCTCGATGGTGGCTTTACCGAGTGGCAGCATCGCCTGCCCGAACGGGTGAGCCGGACGGCGTCATGACCCAGGAACGCGAGCAGCGTCAGGGCGACGAGCCTTGTGCGGGGCTGGAGGTCTATCGGGTGGGTGGCGCGGTACGCGACGCGCTGCTTGGCTGGCCGGTGAAGGACACCGACTGGGTGGTGGTCGGTGCCACCCCCGAGGCCATGCGCCAGCGTGGTTTTCGCCCGGTGGGGCGCGACTTTCCGGTATTTCTGCACCCCGAGACCCACGAAGAGTACGCCCTGGCGCGGACCGAGCGAAAGTCCGGTCACGGCTATACCGGCTTTGTGGTGCACGCCAGCCCCGAGGTGACCCTGGAGGAAGACCTGGCCCGCCGCGATCTGACCATCAACGCCATGGCCGAGTCACTCGACGGCGCGCTGGTGGATCCCTTCGATGGCCGTCGAGACCTCGATGATCGACTGCTGCGCCACGTCAGCCCGGCTTTCGTCGAGGATCCCTTGAGGGTGCTGCGTACCGCCCGCTTTCTGGCCCGTTATGCAGGTCTTGGCTTTCGCATCGCCGAACCGACCCAGGCGCTGATGCGCCAACTGGCCGACAGCGGTGAGCTCGACCATCTGGTGGCCGAGCGGGTCTGGGTGGAGACCGAGAAAGCGCTCGGCGAGCCCGAGCCGCGGCATTACTTCGATGCCCTGGCCGCCTGCGGTGCACTTGAGCGGCTGATGCCGGCGCTGAACGAGGCGGGCGGTGATGCCCTGGAGCGCGCGCTTGTGCGGATGACGAGATTGCCCGAGGCGTTGTCCGGTTCGCCCTGTTGGCGCTGGGGGCGCCTGGTGGAGGCGCTGAGTGCGCCCGCACGCAAGGCCCTGGAGGAACGCCTCAAGCTACCCAACGACTATCGTGACGCCGGGCATCAGTTGGCGTCGACCCGACAGCTGGCGGCGTCGCTTGCTCAGGACGGTGATCGCTCGGCGCCGTTGATCGCCATGGACTGGCTCGATGGCATCGACGCCTGGCGCCGCGGTGAGCGGGTGGCGCCGCTGCTGGCGGTGCTGGCACTTAGGCGTCCCGGGGACGCCGAACGCTTGGCGCTGGGCTATCGTACGGCGCGGGCGCTCTCGCCCAGAGACCTGCTCGATGAGGGCTTCAAGGGTGCGGCGCTGGGTCAGGAGCTACGACACAGGCGGCTTGCCGTCCTGGAAGACGCCTGGCGCTAGCGGGCTTGCGGGGCTACTGCTCGAGAGTCCCCTCGAGTGCTGCGCGTGAAGGCAGCGCCCGATCCCCCCAGTGGAACTCGATGGGCCACAACGGCTGGTCGTCCGCGTCGAAGGCCTGCCAGATCTCTTGATAGCAGCGCCCGTCGAGGGGGTGGCGGTGCTCCGGCAGCAGCTCGGCCATGGGCCAGAGCACGAAGGCGTGGTGCAGGATTTCGCCTCGCGGCAGGCTGACGCCGTCGATGTCGCCTACCTGCTCGCCGACGGTGAGGATGTCCACGTCGAGGGTGCGAGGGCTGAACTTGGGGCTGTCCTTGCGTCGACCATTGGCGGCCTCGAGACGTTTGCACCAGGCCTGCAGTTCGCCAACGGACCAGTCGCTGTAGAGGGCGACCACCAGGTTGTAGAAGTTGCGACCGTCTTCGAAGCCGACCGGCTTGCTTTCGTAGACCCGCGAGATGGCAAGTTCGCCAAAGGTCTCCGACAGGGCGTCCAGGCAGACGCGAATATGCTGGTCGCGCTCGATATTGCTGCCAAGACTCAGGGTTACCAGCGCCATCAGTGGCCCCCGGGGCGCTGACCGCGCTCGATGCTGACGCCTACGGCGCGGGCGTTGGCCACCGCCCCGGGCTTGCGCAGGGTCATCTTCAGCCAGGGCACGCCGAACTCCTCCTGCAATAGTTCCGCCAGCCGCTCGGCGAAGGTTTCCACCAACTCGAAGCTGTGTTCTTCGGCGAAGACCCCGATGCGACGGCTGATGGCGTCATAGTCGAGGGTCTGGCTCAGGTCATCGTCTTGCGCTGCAGCGCGGATGTCGGTGGCCAGCACCAGGTCCAGCGTCAGGCGCTGGGTGATGCTGCGCTCCCAGTCATAGACGCCGATGACGGTATCCAGTTCAAGGCCTTCGATCAGTACCTGATCCATCGGTGATCCCCGGTGATTGTCCTCCCGGCCGCTAAGCAAGAACCGGGAAAAGCAGGTGTGACAAGGCGCCCGATTGTACTTGAGCCGCCCCCCGGGAAACAGGCCGCGGGTGACTCGCGAGTGCTCGTACTGGCAAACTACGACGGAATGCCCTTGAGTGTGGCATCTTTCGCCAGCACCGGTTGCGTCGGGTCAGGAGTCGCCATGGGTTCATCGTTGGAAGTGATACTGCCCTTGACCGCTCTTGCCTACCTGAGCGGCACCTGGCTGGGCGCCATCAGCGTCTGCCGCTGGGCCGGGCGCCCGGATCCGCGGCTCAGCGGCTCCTGCAATCCCGGCTTCTCCAATGTGCTTCGCCAGCACGGCGTGCCGCTGGCGCTGGCGACGCTGGCGATCGACGCCCTGAAAAGCTGGCCTGTGCTGCTGCTCGGCCTGTGGCTCGAACTGCCGCCCTGGGGGCTAGGCCTGGTGGGGCTCGGTGTGCTGCTGGGCCACTGCTACCCGGCGTGGTTTCGCTTCCGTGGTGGCAAGGCGGTGGCCAGCGCCTTCGGCGTGATGCTGTTGTTGACCCCTGGGGTAGCCCTGGTCAGCGCCGTGATCTGGGTGCTGCTTGCCTGGTGGGCGCACACCGCGGCGGTGGCCTCACTGACCAGCGCCACCCTGGCCCCGCTGCTGAGCCTGTGGCTGGCGCCGGACTTTGTCTGGGTGGTGCTGGTATTCGCCGGTCTTGTGGTGGCCCGCCACGCCATCAATATCGGCCGGTTGCGCCAGGGCAAGGAGCCCCACCTGTAACGCGACCGGCTCGATGGGGCAGGCAGGGCACCTGGGCGTATAGAGAGCGCAATCATGGCCCTTTCTTCTTGCTAGTCGACTACGGCGCACTGAGTTGATCCATCGGCCAGCGCGGCACCGCCTGCATCTGACCCACGATATCCTTTTCTCCTGCGATCAAACGCTGAGCACCGGCATAAGCGATCATGGCCCCGTTGTCGGTGCAGAAGCGGCCGCGAGGGTAGTAGGCGCGAGCCCCCTGTTTTCGCGTCGCTTCTTCCAGCTTGGCGCGCAGGCGCACATTGGCACTGACACCGCCGGCCACCACCAGGCGGGTGAGCCCGGTCTGCTTGAGGGCCCGACGGCACTTGATCGCCAGGGTGTCGGCGACGGCTTCCTCGAAGGCCCTGGCGACGTCGGCGCGGGCCTGGTCGTCGAGCTGGCCAGCCTGTTCTAACTGACGAATGGCGGTCAGGGTGTGGGTCTTGAGCCCCGAAAAGCTGAAGTCGAGACCCGGGCGATCGGTCATCGGCCGGGGGAAGCGGAAGCGGCCCGGGTCGCCGCCCTCGGCCAGGGCGGCTACCCGCGGGCCGCCGGGATAATCGAGGTCCAGCATCTTGGCAGCCTTGTCGAAGGCTTCGCCGGCGGCATCGTCCACCGATTCGCCCAGCAGCTGATAGCACCCGATGCCGTCAACCTGGACCAGCTGGGTGTGGCCGCCCGAGACCAGCAATGCCACGAAGGGAAAGGCCGGAGGCTCGTCCTCGAGCATGGGAGCGAGCAGGTGTCCTTCCATATGATGAACGCCGAGCACCGGAATGCCGAGTGCGCGGGCCATGCCGTGGGCGGTGCTGGCGCCGACCATCAGCGCGCCGACCAGTCCGGGGCCTGCCGTGTAGGCGATGGCGTCCAGCTGGGTGCGTTCGAGCTGTGCTCCAGAGAGCACCTGGTCGATCAACGGCAGCAGGCGCCGGGTATGGTCGCGAGAGGCGAGTTCCGGCACCACACCGCCGTAGTCCGCGTGCATCGCCACCTGGCTATGCAACGCATCGGCCAGCAAGCCGCGGTCGGTGTCGTAAAGGGCGACGCCGGTCTCGTCGCAGGAGGTTTCGATGCCTAGTACGCGCATGGATCGGGCTCGGGAAACGGTGAAAGGGGGGAGTATTCTACGCCGATTTGGCTTCCGCTGCATAAGCGACGGGCTCCCTTTCGGCGGCCGCGGCGCGCCTTGTGGCAGGCAAGCAGCGCTGGCGGCGGGTACAGATTGAAGGGTGAGCGAGACGAAAGCATTTGCAAGAAAGCGGGATGGTCACTAAAATACTGTCCGCTGCAAGACTGGGTCGTGCATCCAGGGCTCGCTTCCCCCGTCTCTGTTCCGTTTCAGGTCATGCCCGCAGGGTTCCTGCGCTGAGCTGTTGTCAGCTCAAGGGTTGGCCGGACAAGGAGTGGTGCGGGGTATTGGCCTTGAAGGTGTGCGTACAAACCGAACTCAAGTTACCCAAGGTAGGTGAGTGCTTAATGCCTTCTGTCAAAGTACGTGATAACGAGCCGTTTGACGTCGCTCTGCGTCGCTTCAAGCGTTCCTGTGAAAAAGCCGGCGTTCTGTCCGAGGTTCGTCGTCGTGAGCAGTACGAGAAGCCGACTGCCGAGCGCAAGCGCAAGGCTGCTGCCGCTGTCAAGCGTCACGCCAAGAAGCTCCAGCGCGAGCGCAAGCGTTTCGAACGGCTCTATTGATCCGTACTTGAGTCGAGCGCGGTCCGCCGCCCTCGGTTCAGGAGGACGCCAAGCGGCCGCCATTGAGGTGGCCGCTTGTTTTTCTGACGTTTGTCGCCGACTCCCGCTTCGCTTCTCTTGCTCCTGCTAGTGCATTGTCTAGCGCGTTTCAGTCCAGACTAGCGCGCTTCAGTCGAGAGGGCTCCTGTCGAGCAGAATATGGCCGGTCAGATTCCCCAGCGTTTCATCGATGATCTCCTTGCCCGCGTCGACGTGGTCGAAGTGGTAGGAGAGCGCGTCAAGCTGAAAAAGGCCGGGCGCAACCATTCCGGTCTGTGCCCCTTCCACCAGGAAAAGAGCCCGTCTTTCACGGTCAGTGCGGACAAGCAGTTCTATCACTGCTTCGGCTGCGGCGCCCACGGCAACGCCCTGCGCTTTCTGATGGAGTACGACAAGCTGCGGTTTCCCGAAGCGGTGGAGCAGCTGGCCTCGCGGATGGGAATGGAAGTGCCGAGGGAAGGGGCGGACGACCCTCGCGCCCAGGCCCGCGAGAAGAAGCGCAAGGAAGGCGTCAACCTGCTGGAAATGTCGGCCAGCTATTTTCGCGAGCGGCTCAAGATGCCGGAAGGCAAGGCGGCGCGCGAATACCTCGAGGGTCGAGGGCTGTCCGATGAGGTGCGCGAGACCTTCGGCATCGGTTACGCGCCGGCCCAGTGGGAGGCGCTGAAGCGACACCTGGGCAGCCAGGGCGTCGATGAATCGGTGCAGATCGAGTACGGCCTGCTGGTGCATCACGAGGACAGTGGCCGCAGCTACGACCGCTTCCGCGACCGGGTGGTCTTTCCGATCCGCGATATTCGCGGCAGGACGCTTGGCTTCGGCGGCCGAGTGATGGGCGACGCCAAGCCCAAGTATTTGAACTCGCCCGAGACGCCGGTGTTCCACAAGGGGCGCGAGCTCTACGGCCTCTATGAGGCACGTCAGGCCAATCATCGCCTGGAACGCCTGCTGATCGTCGAGGGCTACATGGACGTGGTGGCGCTGGCCCAGTTCGGCATCCGCAACGCGGTGGCGACGCTTGGCACCGCCACCACCGCCGATCACCTGCGTCGGCTTTTCCGTCTGGTCAGCGAAGTAGTGTTCTGCTTCGACGGCGACAAGGCGGGACGTCAGGCGGCGGCGCGGGCGCTGGAAACGGTGCTGCCGGAGATGATCGATGGTCGCCAGGCACGCTTCCTGTTCCTGCCGGAGGGGGAGGATCCCGACTCCCTGGTGCGCAAGGAGGGAACCGAGGCCTTCGAGGATCGGGTGACGTGCGCAAGCCCTCTGTCGGAGTTTCTGTTCGAGCACGCCGCCCAGGGGCGCGATCTGGCCCAGCTTGAGTCGCGAGAGCGCTACGCCAGTCAGGTGCTGGCAGCGATCGAGAAGCTGCCGCAGGGGGTGCTCAAGTCGCTGATGCTGACCGAACTCTCGCGTCGCACCGGGGTCGAGCAGTCGCGCTTCGAGGCGCTGCTGGCGCCGGCGCCCGAGGACAACGACGTCGCGCCGGTCGATGAGTTTTTCGAACCCGTCGTCGAGGACGGCGAGCCGGCTCCACGGCCGCGCCGTTCCGGCGGCGCCCTTGGCCTGATGGCGCGAACCCTGCAATTGCTGGTTCACGAGCCCAGGCTGGTGGAGCGCTTGCCCGAATCGCTGGACTGGTGCGGGGGGCAGGATGAGGACGCCCGGTTGTGCCGGGAGGTCATTACCTTGCTGCGCGCTGGCGGCTACTCAAGCGCTCAGGTGCTGCTGATGCACTTCCACGGTAGCGAGGACGGTGAGCGGCTGGCGGCGCTGGCGCGACGGGAGTTGTTGATCCCGGTGGCAGCCAGGGCGGCGGAGCTCGATGGTCTGGTGAGCTATTTTCAGAGAGCCAGTCAGACCCCGTCCCGGCAGGAAGAGATCGATGCCTTGCTGAGGCGGCAACAGTCCGGCGAGCGGTTGTCGAGTGAAGAACGCGGGCGCTTGATGGAGTTGCTGGCGGCGGGGCGCTAGGTCGCTTGCGGCAGGGCGCGAGCGCTGTCACGACGGCAGGTTCGGCTACCACCAATGGTAAGAACCTGTGAGCGTTCGACGACAAATATGAGGTATGGATGTGGGTAGGGTTGAATTTTGTCCTACCATCACCATCTAAGGGATACGGCGCTGACAAGTGGCGCAACCAGATAAACTAACACACCTGAGACATCGCGCAAACACTCCAGACTGGCAGAAGTGGCCCCAAAACCGCTATACTGTCCGGCTTACCGAGTTTCTCCACCTTAGCGCTTCAGGTGCTTCATTCTTCTTCGTCGAGATAGGGTTTCTATGGCTGGAAATGCGCAGCAGCAGTCACGTCTGAAGGAGTTGATCGCGCGCGGCAAGGAACAGGGCTTCCTGACCTATGCCGAGGTCAACGACCACCTTCCCGAAGATATCGCCGACCCCGACCAGGTGGAAGATATCATCGGCATGATCAATGACATGGGTATTAACGTCGTCGAGGAAGCTCCCGACGAAGATACCCTGATGATGTCGGATCACTCAACCGATGAATCCGCGGCTGAAGAGGCAGTGGCGGCCCTGGCCGCGGTGGAAAGCGATGTCGGTCGCACCACGGACCCGGTGCGCATGTACATGCGCGAGATGGGCACCGTCGAGCTGTTGACTCGTGAAGGCGAGATCGAGATCGCCAAGCGCATCGAAGAAGGCACCCGTGAAGTCATGTCGGCGCTGGCCTATGTGCCGGGTGCCGTCGAGTCGATCCTCGATGCCTACGATGCCACCCAGGACGAGGAAGCGCCGGGACGTCTCTCTGACCTGTTTTCCGGCTTCATCGACCCCGACGAAGGCATCCCCGGCGTGGCCGAGGCCGAAGTGCCCGAGGTGGACGAGCAGGCTGCCAGCGACGACGACGAAGACGGCGAGGAAGAAGAGGACGACTCCGGTGGTGGCCCGGATCCGGAAGAGGCCCGTGCGCGTTTCGGGCAGATTCGCGAGCAGAGCCAGGCCGCCAACGCCGCCATCGAGACCCACGGTCGTCAGTCCCGTGAGGCTCAGGAAGAGCTGGCACGTCTGGCCGAGCTGTTCTCTCCGATCAAGCTGGTGCCCAAGCACTTCGAACGTCTGGTCGGACAGGTCCGCATCAGCGTCGAGCAGGTGCGTGCCCAGGAAAAGACGGTGATGCAGCTCCTGGTGAAGCAGGCCAAGGTGCCGCGCAAGGCCTTTATCAAGGCCTTCCCGAGCAACGAGTCCCGGCTCGACTGGCTCGACGACTTCATGGCCGACAACGCCCGCTACGCCGATCGTCTCGCGCCGCTCAAGGCCGACGTTCAGCGTGCCCAGCGCAAGATCGCCTTCGAGGAGGAGATGATCCAGCTGCCGGTGAGCGAGGTGAAGGAGGTCAATCGTCGCCTGTCCATCGGTGAGGCCAAGGCTCGCCGTGCCAAGAAGGAGATGGTCGAGGCCAACCTGCGTCTGGTCATCTCCATCGCCAAGAAGTACACCAATCGCGGCCTGCAGTTCCTCGACCTGATCCAGGAAGGCAACATCGGCCTGATGAAGGCGGTGGACAAGTTCGAATATCGTCGCGGCTACAAGTTCTCGACCTACGCCACCTGGTGGATTCGTCAGGCGATCACGCGTTCCATCGCCGACCAGGCGCGCACTATCCGTATTCCGGTGCACATGATCGAGACCATCAACAAGCTCAACCGCGTTTCGCGGCAGATGCTGCAGGAGATGGGGCGCGAGCCGACGCCTGAAGAACTGGGCGAGCGTCTCGAGATGCCGGAAGACAAGGTGCGCAAGGTGCTCAAGATCGCCAAGGAGCCGATCTCCATGGAGACGCCGATCGGTGACGACGACGATTCGCACCTGGGTGACTTCATCGAAGACTCCACCATGGTGCTGCCGATCGACTCGGCCACCGGCGAGGGCCTCGTCGAAGCCACGCGCAACGTGCTCGGTGGCCTGACCGCCCGCGAAGCCAAGGTGCTGCGGATGCGCTTCGGTATCGACATGAACACCGACCACACCCTCGAGGAGGTCGGCAAGCAGTTTGACGTGACCCGCGAGCGTATCCGTCAGATCGAGGCCAAGGCGCTGCGCAAGTTGCGCCATCCGACCCGCTCCGAACCGCTGCGCTCCTTCCTCGACGAGTAACGCCTGTCTCGACCGAGCAGGGCTTGCGTCGACAGCGAAGCAGTAGGGTGAGCACAGGACGCCCGTGGCGGAAGCCACGGGCGTTTTTTCATGTCATCGAATCAGGGTGAAGCGCTGCCGCACGCGAGCGTTTCCGGCGAGCGAAGGCTGAAAGCGACAACGCCCGCGGTGATGGCCGCGGGCGTTGTCGTGTCACGACGCTGTGGTGGTCGCGAGCTATTCGCTTTTGGCCTGGCGCCGGCGGATCCACAGCACCAGTTCGACCATGGCGAACATCAGCAGGGTGTACCCGAACAGTTCCGTGACCTCTTCGGCGGCGTCCTTGAATACCCTGACGTAGCGTTCGGCGAGCAGGGCCTCCCACATCTCGCTGCGGCCGTAGAGCCGCGAGAAGGCAAAGGTGCAAAGGAAGCCTGCTGCAAACAGGCCGAAGGCGAAGCTTTCGACGAACTCCTCGAACTCGCGTACGAAGGCGTGACGCTGGCGAAGCACGCAATAGAGAATGGGCAGCAGCAGCAGGGTCACCAGGGTCTGCCAGGCGCCGTCGAAAACGTAGGCGTCGAGAAAGGCGTCCTGCTCGCGAATCAGGGCGGCGCCGAGCAGACCGAACATCAATAGCGTCACCCGTGGCAGGCCGCCCAGCACCTGGCGGGCGTAGATCAGCAAGAGGCAGCTGATCAGCAGCCACAGTGTCTGCATGCTCTCGGTAAAGCCGACTTCGCTGAAGCGAATCTTTTCGGGCAGGCCGGTCTCCCACAGCACGCCCTGCATCATCGCGCCGATGATCAGGATATAGAGCAAGGCTCTGGCGCAGGTCGCGCGAAAGCTGATGGTAGGCGTGATGGAAGGGGGGGTATTGAGCATCCCTCTCAATCTCCAGAAAAGGGGTGTATCTGGGCGTGATTATACCCGTCGAGCCGGGGGAGTGTCTGGGAATCCCGAAGGATTCTTCGCCAGTCTTCGCCATATGCTTATACAGCATAGGTAAGGCGCAAGACAGGTGCCCGATGACCTGGTCAGGGCCGCTCGTCCAGGCACGGGGGTTAGTGGTTTGTGCTGCGGCTGGCCTCCTCCACCAGCCAGTCGTGCACGGCCTTGACCCGGCGATCGTCGGTGGCGCCTGCCGCGTGGACGATGCCGTACTGCTTGCCACTGTCGACGCGGGCACGGAAGGGGGCGATCAGGGCGCCGCTCTTCAACTCGCTGGTGATCAGTGTTTCCCGGGCGATCGCCACGCCCATGCCGGCGATGGCGGCCTCCATGGTGAGGTGATTGCGGTTGAAGGTGTAGCCACGCTCCAGATTGATCGAAGGGGCGCCGATGGCGGACAGGTAGTGGCGCCACTCGCCATACTCCTGGCTGCCGCGCCAGGCGGTGATGTCATGCAGCAGCGGGTACCAGGCCAGGTCTTCGGGACGTCTGAGTGGTGGGCGGCCCTTCAGCAGGCCGGGTGAACAGACCGGGAAGATGCGTTCCTGCATCAGCGGGGTGATGGCAAGTCCCGGATAGTGGCCGTCGTTGAGGTCGAGCGCGAGGTCAAAGTCGCCGTCACGCAACGAGATGTTGCTGTCCTCGGCGGTGATATGCAGTTCGATATCGGGAAACCTGGCCTGCAGACGCGGCAGGCGGGGCATCAGCCACTTGTTGAGGAAGGAGGGCACCGAGCGCAGGCGGATGACCCCGCTCATTACCCCGCTGCGCAGGCGACTCACCTCGAGTCCCACCGCCTGGTAGGCGTCGTCCACCACGGCGGCCAGGCGCTTGCCTTCTTCGGTCAGTTCCAGGCGACGGGGCAGGCGTCGGAACAGCTTGAAGCCCAGCCGGTCCTCCAGTTGCTTGATCTGCTGGCTGACGGCGCCGGTGGTGACGTGCAGTTCCTCCGCCGCTCGGGTGAAGGACAGGTGGCGGGCGCTGACGGCGAACCCCTTCAGCCAGGCGTGGGTCTGGGCGTTGAGCAGTCGACTCATTGCGATGTGTTCCGACAAGAGGTCATGGTCTGGCCGTGGTATGGCGGTGGTTTAGGTATGGTTTAGCTGAGCTATAGTGAAGGCAAGATATTCTGCCTTGTCCATCGAAGCGATGGCAGCCAGCATAACGATATCCCGGAGGAACGACAGCCCTCGCTTTAGCGAAATTGACCTCGCAGGTCTCGGACCTCCGCCCCTCATGCCCCACACTTCGCGTCATTCGTACAAGAGGCAGCGCCATGGCTATCAGCGTATTCGACCTGTTCAAGATCGGGATCGGGCCGTCCAGCTCCCACACCGTGGGGCCGATGAAGGCCGCCTACGACTTCGTCGAGGCGCTGCGGTCGCAGGACCTGCTGGAGCGCGTCGCGGGGATCGAGATTCACCTCTACGGTTCGCTGTCGGCCACCGGCAAGGGCCACGCCACCGATCGCGCCTGCGTGATGGGACTGATGGGTGAGCGTCCAGACCGCATCGATCCGGCCGTTGTTGGCCCCTGCATCGAAGAGCTGCTCGAGAGCCAGACCCTGTTGCTCGGTGGTCAGGTGGCGGTGCCTTTCCTGTGGGCCAGAGACCTGCAATGGCACGAGGAGAGCCTGCCCTATCACCCCAACGCCATGACGCTGGTGGCCAAGGGGCACAGCGAGGAGGTCAAGCGCGAGACCTACTACTCGGTCGGAGGTGGCTTCGTCATCGACGAGGCCCAGGCCCGGGACGGAGCGCTGGATTCCGACACCACCCCCTTGCCTTACGACTTCAACAGCGGCGCGGAACTGATGGCGCTGTGTCGTCTGCATGGCATGAGCATCAGCGAGCTGATGCTGGAAAACGAGAAGGCCTGGCGCAGCGAAGCCGAGGTGCGCTCCGGTCTGTGGGATATCTGGCAAGCCATGCAGGCCTGCGTCAACCGTGGTGTCGAGGGGGAAGGGGTGTTGCCTGGCGGGCTCAACGTCAAGCGTCGCGCCGCGTCACTGTATCGCCGTCTCGAGGCGATGGGCGATGACGCGGGGCTGATCGCCACGACGTTTTCGGCGATGGACTGGGTCAACGTCTACGCCCTGGCGGTCAACGAGGAAAATGCCGCCGGTGGGCGCATGGTCACCGCGCCCACCAATGGCGCCGCGGGGATCATTCCCGCCGTGCTGCACTACTACATGAAGTTTCAGCCCGGTGCCTGTGAGAAGGACGTGGTCAACTTCCTGCTGACCGCCGGTGCCGTCGGCATCCTGTGCAAGAAGAATGCCTCCATCTCCGGCGCCGAGGTGGGCTGTCAGGGTGAGGTGGGATCGGCCTGCGCCATGGCCGCGGCCGGACTCGCCGAAGTCATGGGGGCCAGCGTTCCCCAGGTCGAGAACGCCGCCGAGATTGGCCTCGAACACAACCTGGGGCTGACCTGCGATCCGGTCGGAGGCCTGGTCCAGGTGCCCTGCATCGAGCGCAATGCGATTGCCTCGGTCAAGGCCATCAACGCCGCCCTGATGGCCTGTCGCGGTGATGGTGAGCACTTCATCTCGCTGGACAAGGCCATCCGCACCATGCGCGACACCGGCGCCGACATGCAGGAGAAGTACAAGGAAACCTCCAAGGGGGGACTCGCCGTCAACGCCATCGAGTGCTGAGCAGGACGCGGGCCCTGGTCGTGGTGGCTGACCAGTCGCTCGACGAGGACCGAACCATTGGAGCCTCTTCCTTCAGGCCCCCCACCCCCCCCCCCTTCGGCCTTGGGGGCGGCGGCCTTGATGCGTCCCCGGGCGCGGGGGCCTTGTGCTTTTCAGGGGGAAAACCTCGCGGGGCCAAGGTGTTGCCGGTTTGTCGTAAGCAACCTATTGAAATGCGGAGAATACATCTTTGGTCTTGTTCAACGCTTGGCCAATTGCGTCGGGCCTTTGACTCTTCTAGCTTACGTAAACGTAAAGTAGAGCGTCGCCATCGCGGCATCGAACAACCATAACAACCTCAAGCCAGGGACCCCGGTCCCGCAGAGGACGCCACATGACCCAGCAGTACGTGCTAGAGACCCGTGGCCTGACCAAGTCGTTTCGTGGCTTCACCGCCGTGGACGGCGTGGATCTCAAGATCACGGAAGGGCATATCCACGCCCTGATCGGCCCCAACGGCGCCGGCAAGACCACGGTCTTCAATCTGCTCACCAAGTTTCTTCCGCCGACCCGCGGCGAGATCCTCTATCGCGGCAAGCCGATCACCCGCATGCGGGCCAACGAGATCGCGCGGCTGGGGCTGGTGCGTTCGTTCCAGATATCCGCCGTGTTCGCCCACATGACCGCGCTCGAGAACGTGCGTGTGGCCCTGCAGCGCAAGCTCGGCACCTCCTTCCACTTCTGGAAGTCAGAGCGCTCGCTGGAGCCACTCAACCAGCGTGCCATGGAACTGCTCGAGCAAGTGGGACTGGCCGACGTCGCCGATGTCCTCACCGTGGAGCTGCCCTACGGACGCAAGCGTGCGCTGGAGGTGGCCACCACCCTGGCGCTGGAGCCCACCGTGATGCTGCTCGACGAGCCCACCCAGGGCATGGGAGCCGAGGACGTCGACCGTATCGTCGAGTTGATTCGGCGGGTTTCTGCCGGGCGTACCGTGTTGATGGTCGAGCACAATCTGAGCGTCGTCAGTCGTCTTTGTGATCGCATCACCGTGCTGGCCCGGGGCTCGGTACTGGCCGAAGGCGACTATGCCAGCGTCTCGGCCGATCCGGCGGTGCGTGAAGCCTACATGGGCAGTGAAGCCAGCGTCGGTGAGGAGGCCAGCGCATGAACCAGACTCTCGACAGGCCAACTCCTTCACCGGCGGTCGGCGCCCATGGCGACGAAGCGCTCAGTCTAGCGGACGTCAACGCCTTCTACGGCGAGTCGCATATCCTGCATGGCGTGGAGCTGCGCGTGAAGCGGGGAGAGCTGGTGACCCTGCTGGGGCGCAACGGTGCCGGACGCAGCACCACCCTGAAGACCATCATGAACATGGTCGGTTCGCGCAGTGGCTCGATCAAGATCAACGGCCAGGAGACCCTGGCCATGAAGCCTCATCACATCCCGCGTCTGGGGGTCGGCTACTGCCCCGAGGAGCGTGGCATCTTCGCCAGTCTCGACGTCGAGGAGAACCTGCTGCTGCCGCCCACCGTGCGCTCGGGCGGAATGAGCCTGGATGACATCTACGCCATGTTCCCCAACCTCTACGAGCGGCGCCGCAGTCAGGGGACGCGGCTGTCCGGCGGCGAGCAGCAAATGCTGGCGATGGCCCGCATCCTGCGTACCGGGGCCGAGATCCTGCTGCTCGACGAGATCACCGAGGGGCTGGCACCGGTCATCAACCAGAAGCTCGCCGAGGTGCTGATTACCCTCAAGTCTCGGGGCATGACCATCGTGCTGGTGGAGCAGAACTTCCGCTTCGCCGCGCCCCTGGCCGATCGCCACTTCGTGATGGAACACGGTCGCATCATCGAGACCATCGAGGCGCGTGATCTGGACGCTCGTCGTGAGCACCTCAACAGCCTGCTCGGGGTCTAGTGTCCATGGCCGCTGTCTTCCAGGCCTTAGAGGACCTTTGCATCAACCACAAGATGTCCGGCAGTAGCCGTTCAACAACCACTTTCTAAACAACAACCTATTCAACAACAACAAGGGCCGCTGGCCCCAGGAGCCTCCCATGACCAAGGTACACGCTTCCTCCCCCCGTCTTGCCCGCCGCCACCTGGCCCTGGCGGTCGCCGCCGCCACCGGCCTGGGCCTGGCATCGTCGGCCATGGCGCAGGATGCCATCAGCGATGGCGAGGTGCGTATCGGCTATCTGGCCGACATGTCCGGCACCTACCGTGACCTGGCCGGCCCCGGCGGCCTCGAAGCGCTGAAGATGGCGGTAGAGGACTTCGGCGGCGAAGTCGCCGGTGCCCCCATCGAGGTGTTCAGCGCCGACGATCGCAACAGCGCCGACGTGGGCGCCAACACCGTGCGCGGCTGGGTCGACCAGCAGAACGTCGACCTGGTGGCCGGCATGGTCGCCTCCTCGGTGTCCATCGCCGTGACCAAGGTGCTGGAGGAGGCCGGTGGTCTGGCCATCATTTCCGGCTCGGCGGCCTCGAGCATCACCAACGAACACTGCACCCCGAACCATATTCACTACGTCTATGACACCTATCCGCTGGCCAACGGTACCGCCAAGGCGGTGGTCGAGCAGGGCGGCGACAGCTGGTTCATGCTCACCGCCGACTACGCCTTCGGTCATGCCCTCGAGAGCGACGTGGAAAAGGTGGTCACCGACAACGGTGGCACGATCATCGATCGCGTTCGCCATCCGTTCCCGACCAGCGACTTCTCCTCCTACATCCTTCAGGCCCAGGGCTCCGGCGCCAAGATCGTCGGTCTGGCCAACGCCGGCTCCGACACCGTCAACGCGATCAAGACGGCCAGCCAGTTTGGCCTGACCCAGAGTGGCCAGCAGCTGGCCGGCCTGCTGATCTTCCTCAACGACGTCCATGCCATGGGCCTGGAGACGACTCAGGGCCTGTTGTTGACCACCGGCTGGTACTGGGACATGGATGACGAGTCCCGCGAGTGGGCCGAGCGCTACTTCGAGCGGGTGGGCAAGATGCCGACCATGGTTCAGGCCGGCATCTACTCCAGCACCACCCAGTACCTGAAGGCGCTGGAAGACGCCGGCACCGACGATCCTGCCACCGTCAGGGCCAAGCTGGGCGAGGCGCCGATCAACGACTTCTTCGCTCGCAATGGCCAGATTCGCGAGGATGGTCGCATGGTGCATGACATGTACCTGGCCGAGGTGAAGGCTCCCGCCGACTCCGAGGGCGAGTGGGACCTTTACGAGATCCAGGCCACGATCCCGGCCGAAGAGGCCTACCGTCCGCTGTCCGAGAGTTCCTGCAAGCTCGTCAACTGAGCCGCCCGCGCTCGATCTACGCCGGGGTCACCAGGGTGGTGCCCCGGCCTGATGCTCAAGGGAAATCATCATGACCATGATATTCGGCGTACCGCTGGCGGTGTTCATGGGCCAGCTGATGCTGGGGCTGATCAACGGCGCCTTCTATGCGCTGCTCAGCCTGGGGCTGGCGGTCATCTTCGGTCTGCTGAAGATCGTCAATTTCGCCCACGGCGCCCAGTACATGCTGGGTGCCTTTGCTGCACTGCTCGGGGCTCAGTACCTGGGCATCAACTACTGGCTGGCGCTGTTGCTGGTGCCGCTGGTGGTCGGCGCCTTCGGTGCTCTGCTCGAGCGTCTGGTGCTGCGGCGCATCGCCCACCTGGATCACCTCTATGGGCTGCTGCTGACCTTCGGCCTGGCGCTGATCTTCGAGGGTAGCCTGATCAACCTGTTCGGCGTGTCCGGGGCCAGCTACCCGATTCCCGAGGCGTTGAGCGGCGGCATCAAGCTGCCCTTCATGTTCCTGCCGACCTATCGCGGCTGGGTGCTGGTGGCGGCCCTGGTGGTATGCCTGGGCACCTGGTTCATCATCGAGCGAACCCGGCTTGGCGCCTACCTGCGGGCGGGCACCGAGAACCCCGCCTTGATGCAGGCCTTCGGCGTCAACGTGCCGCTGCTGGTCACCCTGACCTACGGCTTCGGGGTGGCCCTGGCGGCCTTCGCCGGGGTACTCGCCGCGCCCTTGTACCCGGTGTCACCGACCATGGGCTCGAGTCTGTTGATCGTGGTCTTCGCGGTGGTGGTGATCGGCGGCATGGGCTCGATCCTCGGTGCCATCCTGACCGGTCTTGCCATGGGGCTGATCGAGGGGCTGACTAAGGTGTACTACCCGGAGGCAGCCAACACCGTGATCTTCCTAGTGATGATCATGGTGCTGATGCTGAGGCCCGCCGGGCTGTTTGGAAAGGAGGCCTGAGATGTCCACAACCACTACTTCGCCGACGCCGACTCAGACCCGGGCCCGCGCCGCGCGCCGACGCCAGGGCATGCTGATGATCGTGTTGCTGGCCATCGCCCTGGTCGCGCCGCTGTTTGCCTACCCGGTGTTCCTGATGAAGGTGCTGTGCTTCGCGCTGTTCGCCTGTGCCTTCAACCTGCTGCTGGGCTTCGCCGGACTGTTGTCCTTCGGCCACGCCGCCTTTCTCGCCACCGGGGGCTACGTCACCGGCTTTCTGCTGTCGAGCTATCCGGGCCTGACGCCGGAACTCGGGATCGTCGTCGGCACCCTGGCGGCGGTGATCCTCGGCACCCTGTTTGGGGCGCTGGCGATCCGTCGTCAGGGCATCTACTTCGCCATGGTGACCCTGGCGCTGGCCCAGATGATGTTCTTCTTCTACATCCAGGCGCCCTTCACCGGGGGCGAGGATGGCCTGCACGGTGTGCCGCGGGGCAAGCTGCTGGGGCTGATCGATCTGTCCGACAACCTGGCGATGTACTACGTGGTGCTGGCGATCTTCGTGATCGGCTTCGCCATCATCCAGCGCACCGTGCACTCGCCCTTCGGTCAGGTGCTCAAGGCCATCCGCGAGAACGAGCCACGGGCGGTGTCACTGGGCTACAACGTCGACGCCTACAAGCTGGTGGCCTTCGTCATCTCGGCGGGGCTTGCTGGCCTTGCCGGCGCGACCAAGACGGTGGTGTTCCAGCTTGCCTCGCTCACCGATGCCCACTGGCACATGTCCGGCGAGGTCATCCTGATGACCCTGGTCGGTGGTGTCGGCACCCTGTTCGGCCCGCTGGTCGGCGCTGGCCTGGTGGTCAGCCTGCAGACTCAGCTGGCGCAGTCGCCGCTGGGCAACTGGGTCAGCGTCATCCTGGGGTCCATCTTCGTGCTCTGCGTGCTGAGCTTTCGCAGCGGTATCGTCGGCGAGATCCAGAACATGGTGCGCAAGAACTTCAAATAGACACGGCGATTGCCGCTGTTCTCCCGCTGCCCGGCCTCAAGGCCGGGCTTTTTTTGTCAGGATTTTTATCTCAGGGTGGAGTGCGTGGTTTTGATGTGGAGAAAAATATTGAAGATATGGTGAAATATAATGAGAACGCCTGGAGGTTGGGTGCAGTTGATGCGGGACACGTTCTGTTTGGAATGTACTATACCGGGGGTGGCGTCGAGAAAAACAAAGGAGTTGCATTAAGATATCTATTGGATTCAGCTAGGCTAGGTTTTATTAGATCGCAAAGACAATTGGGCGTGGCATATAGGGGGCTAACTTTACGTGACTTGGTGGATAAAGATGAAGCTGCAGCATTCGAATGGTTTTTATTGGCTGCAGAGCAAGGAGATAGGACTTCTGCAACGAATGTGGCAGTGTTTCTTCACGAAGGAAGAGGTGTAGATAAAGATGACGATGAGGCATTTCGTTGGTTTTCTAGGACGGAGGATATGCCTTATGGCCGCGATACATCAGGGTTTAGAGGGCTGGCAGCATTTTATGAAAAAGGTATCGGTACCGACATAGATCTCGTCCAAGCCTATAAATATTACGACCTTCTCTCCCCCGGCAGCGCCCCCGACAAAGCCCGCCTTGAAGAACAAATGACCCCTGAGCAGATCCGTGAGGCGATCCGACTTTCTCGCCAGTGGCAGGAAGAACACAATATCTTTGTTCCCAGCTACTACGGCCTGGAGTATCAGGAGGATGGGACCTTTCAATAGCCGCAGATGGCAGGCAATAGGAGACAAGGCTTTTGGTGACCAGATGTCGAAGGCCCTCGATACGAAAGCGTATCGAGGGCCTTTTTGTCGCTGGGGGTTAATCGGATGGCGCTGGCTCGTCGATGCCTCGCCTGTCGCGATATCGCGGTGGCAGGCGCTCTGCGAGGTGCTCGGCGAGGTAGTCGATGACCACGCGGACCTTGGGGGAGCGGTGGCGGTGGTGGGGGGTGACGGCCCAGACGCCGGTATCGCTGTGACGGTAGGTGTCGAGTACCGAGACCAGCTCACCCTGGGCCAGATGGTGCTCGACGTAGTAGTCGGGAAGCTGACCCAGGCCCACGCCCTTCAGCACGGCGTCGAGCAGGGCCGGGCCGGAGTTGCCCTGCCAGGGCCCCTTGATCGCCACTTCCCGGGGAATGCCGTCGACGGCGAAGCGCCAGCGATCGCGTGAGCCATGCAGACAGCGGTGATGCTTCAGCTCGGACAGGGCGTGGGGCTGCGAATAGCGCTGGAAGTAGTCGGGGGAGCCCACCACGTACTCGCGGCGATCGGCCAGACGACGGGCGATCATGGTGCTGTCCTCCAGCGTGCCCATGCGGATGCCGATATCGAAGCCTTCCTCGATCAGGTCCACCTGGCGGTTGGTGAAGTGCAGGCGCACGCCGAGCTGGGGGTACTGGATCAACAGGTCATTGATCAGAGGCGCCACGTAGCGCTCGCCAAAGGTGGTGGCGCAGGTCAGCGCCAGCTCGCCCCTGGGGTGAGCCTCGAAGTCCTTGACCACGGCGTCGGCCTCGCGAAAGCCGTCGACCAGCGCCTCGCACTGCTGATAGTAGAGCCGACCGGCCTCGGTCAGGCTTATCTGGCGGGTGGTGCGATACAGAAGCGGCGTATCGAGCCGGCTTTCCAGGGCGGCCACCTGTCGGCTGACGTGGGAGCTGGATACACCCAGGCGTCGGGCGGCGGCGGCAAAGGACTTCAGGCGTACCACTTCGATAAAGGCTTCAATGCCGGCCCAGGGGTGCATGGCGCTCTCCATTGTTGCGAGACAGCAACAATGTTATGCCGAATGCGTGCTTTATCCCAGTCCGTAGCGAGGTCTAGACTGTGGTCATCATCAACCGGGTCAGGATGACCCGTGCCCCTTACATCAGTGCGCCAGGCTTGGTCGTTCATGCCTGGCGTGCAACCCCCGATCCGAGGAGATTGCCATGAAGTCTCGCGCCGCCATTGCCCTTGAAGCCGGCAAGCCGCTTACCCTGACCGAAATCGATGTCGAAGGCCCCAAGGCCGGCGAGGTGCTGGTCAGGGTGGTCGCCACCAGTGTCTGTCACACCGACGCCTATACCCTGTCCGGAGCCGACCCGGAGGGGCTGTTTCCTTCGGTACTGGGTCACGAGGGAGCCGGTGTGGTCGAAGAGGTGGGGGAGGGCGTCACCAGCCTGAAGCCCGGTGACCACGTCATCCCGCTGTATACGGCCGAGTGCGGCGAGTGCAAGTTCTGCCGTTCGGGCAAGACCAACCTGTGCAGCTCGGTCCGTGCCACCCAAGGCAAGGGCCAGATGCCTGACGGCACCACGCGCTTCTCGCTGGATGGCAAGCCGCTCTATCACTATATGGGCACTTCCACCTTCAGCGAGTACACCGTGGTGCCGGAGGTCTCGCTGGCCAAGGTGTCCAAGGAAGCGCCGCTGGACAAGATCTGCCTGCTCGGCTGCGGGGTGACCACCGGGATCGGCGCGGTGATGAACACCGCCAAGGTCGAGCCGGGCGCCACCGTGGCGGTGTTCGGTCTCGGTGCCATCGGCCTTGCGGTAATCCAGGGTGCGGTGATGGCCAAGGCCGGTCGTATCATCGCCATCGACGTGAATCCGGACAAGTTCGAGCTGGCCAAGCAGTTTGGCGCCACCGACTTCGTCAATCCGAAGGACTACAGCGATTCCATCCAGCAGGTGATCGTCGACCTGACCGACGGCGGCGTCGACTACTCCTTCGAGTGCATCGGCAACGTCAACGTCATGCGCTCGGCGCTGGAGTGCTGTCACAAGGGCTGGGGCGAGTCGATCGTCATCGGTGTCGCCGGCGCCGGCGAAGAGATCTCCACCCGGCCTTTCCAGCTGGTGACCGGTCGGGTATGGAAGGGCTCCGCCTTCGGTGGCGTCAAGGGCCGTAGCCAGCTGCCGGGCTACGTCGAGCAGTACATGAAGGGCGAGCTGAACATCGACGACTTCATCACCCACAACATGGAGTTCGAGAAGATCAACGAAGCCTTCGACCTGCTTCACGCCGGCGAGAGCATCCGCACCGTACTGCATTACTGAGCCGGTAGCATCGAGACGGCGCTGATGAGGCCACGCCCGCCTGACCCAAGCGATGGGCCAGGCGGGCGCCGATTGGCGGTGAGTCGAATGCTGGCGCAGTATTGATGCCAGCTCGCCCCACCGCCAGACGGCCGCGTCGTCCGCCAGAACGCACCGCGTCGTTTTATCCGCCCCGGACCTCGGGGCTTCATCGTTGAGGGGAAGTCGCCATGTCCATGAGCGAACATCTGGAACTGGTCAGCGCCAATCGCAGCTTCGGCGGCTGGCACAAGCGCTATCGTCATCATTCGCGGGCGCTGGACTGCGAGATGACCTTCGCCATCTATCTGCCGCCCCAGGCCGAGACGGAAAAGGTGCCGCTGCTGTGGTGGCTGTCGGGGCTGACCTGCACCGACGAAAACTTCATGCAGAAGGCCGGTGCCCATCGGCTGGCGGCGGAACTGGGCATCGCCATCCTCTGCCCCGACACCAGTCCCAGGGGGACCGACCTGCCGGGTGAGCACGACAGCTATGATCTGGGCTCCGGGGCGGGCTTCTACGTCAACGCCACCCAGGAGCCTTGGAAGGCCCACTACCGGATGTACGACTACGTCACCGAAGAGCTGCCTTCGGTGGTTCGTCAGCACTTCCCGCTCAACGGTCGCGAGTCCATCAGTGGTCACTCCATGGGAGGCCACGGTGCCCTGATTCTGGCGCTGCGCAAGCCGGGGCACTACCGCTCGGTGTCGGCGTTCTCGCCGATCGTCAACCCGACCCAGTGCCCCTGGGGGCGCAAGGCTTTCTCGGCCTATCTGGGCGAGGATTCCAGCAAGTGGACCCAGTACGACGCCTGTGAACTGGTGGCCCGTGGCGCCTCACGTCAGCCGTTGTTCATCGACCAGGGCGACGCCGATGACTTCCTCGATGAGCAGTTGTGTCCAGAGCGGCTCGAGGCGGTCTGTGCCGAGCGCGATCACCCGCTGATCCTGCGTCGCCAGCCCGGCTACGACCACAGCTACTTCTTCATCGCGACCTTTATCGAGGATCACCTGCGCTACCACGCCGAGAAGCTCTACGCCAAGCGCTGAGCGAGACTTCTCGCCAACCTGCAGTACCCTCCAAGGTATCCACCACGGCCCCCGATCATCGGGGGCCGTGGCGTTTCTGGGCTCTTGATTCTTGGGTCCAGAATTTCTGCGGCCTGAACTTCCGGGCCATGGAGTGGGAGAAGAGAGTGCTGGGTTTGGCGTGTCCGGGCAGGGGGGGCGTGCGCTGGCTGGCGAGCCAAAGGCGGCGTCCCGGCAAGGCATCGCCGGGTCGCCTGGAGAGATAGCCCTGTCGTGAATGGGGAAATATGGCCGATCCTTTGCCTTGTCAGATGACAGATGCGACCTCGTCATAGTCACCAGCGACATCATTGTCGGAGACGACTGGTCAAGCGGCAGCCGATAGCGATTATTGTGATGCCGAGACTCAGTCGCCAGGCGTAAAGTCGTCGGAGAAAAGCACGGACGCTCCTGCCTGCGATACCCGTAGCGACGCTGGCAACGTCGAGGGTGTCGACACCATGCGCGAGTCCTGTTCCGTTTACGACGTCGCGATAACAACAAATGGACGTGACGGTACCTCGTGGCTTGCGACGAGGAGGCCGACGCTGTGGAGAAGATGACCATGACCCTGCCCAGCCGGCCCGAGGGGCCACAGACCGTAGGTTTTCTGCTGCTCGAGCATTTCACCCTGATCTCGCTGGCCTCGGCCATCGAGCCGCTGCGCATGGCCAACCAGTTATCGGGCCAGGAACTCTATCGCTGGTTCACCCTGAGCCTGGATGGTGCGCCGCTTCAGGCCAGCGACGGCCTGACCGTGACGCCGGACTCGTCGATCACGGTGCCGCTGTCGCTGGATATGGTCGTGGTCTGCGGCGGCGTGGCGCCGACCCGCCATGTGCACCAGGGCCACGTCAGCTGGCTGAAGGCCCAGGCACGCCACCTCAAGCGATTTGGCTCGGTGTGTACCGGCGCCTGGGCGCTGGCCCGGGCCGGGCTGCTCGAGGGTTATGAGGTCAGCACCCATTGGGAGTGCCAGGCAGCGCTGCAGGAGGCCTACCCGGGTATCGGCCTGACCTCGAAGCTGTTTGCCATGGACCGGGACCGTTTCACCTGCTCCGGCGGCACGGCGCCGCTGGACATGATGCTGACGCTGATCGGGCGTGACCATGGGCGCGAGCTGGCGGCGGGCATTTCCGACATGTTCGTGTGCGATCGGGTGCGTGGCGAGCAGGACCAGCAGCGAGTGCCGCTCAAGCATATGCTCGGCACCACCCAGCCGCGACTGCAGGAGATCGTCGCGCTGATGGAGAACAACCTTGAAGAGCCCATCGACCTGGACGAACTGGCCCGCTATGTCAGCTTGTCGCGGCGCCAGCTGGAACGGCTGTTCCAGCGCAACCTGCACTGCTCGCCGTCGCGCTATTACATGCGCCTGCGGCTCAATCGCGCGCGTCAGCTGTTGAAGCAGACCTCGATGTCGATCATCGATATCGCCGCCGCCTGTGGCTTCGTCTCCACCCCGCACTTCTCCAAGTGCTACCGCGAGTGCTTCGGCCTGCCGCCGCGGGAGGAACGCCTGGGCTGGAGCGCCTTCTCACCGGTGGTGGCCGGTAGCACCGTATCCCCGCTGCTGGCGGCCGCCCCTGACGAACCGGTGTCCCGGGCGCTGTCGGCGTTGGAAGAAGCGCGCGGGGAGCCGACCTACGGCAGCTTCAAGGTGTTGCCCAAGTAGCGAAGAGCGTGTTGAACAATGCGCCTTCGCTGGCTGAATTTGCTGGACGAAGCCAGGGACCAGGCTTCGGCATGCCTGGACGCCAGATATCGGCAGAAGAGCCTTTGGCCACACCGGTAAAATGCTGACAGCGGCGATTGCCCGCCCCACCCAAGGCCTTGATATACTCCCCGGATCGATTCCAACCGAGCCCGATGCATGCGCAACTGGTGGCGCCCTCTCAGCCGACTTCTGCTACGCGCCACCCTTGCCTTTGCGCTGGGGTCAGTGGTGCTGGTGCTGGTGTTTCGCGTGGTGCCGGTGTTCGGCTCCATGGTGATGCTGGAGCGCGAGGTCTCGTCCTGGTTCTCCGGCGAGCCGCTGGACATCCAGCAGCGCTGGCGTCCCTGGGACGAACTATCCGACAACGCCAAGCTGGCGGTAATCGCGGCGGAAGACCAGCGCTTCCCCGATCATCACGGCTTCGACCTGGTGGAGTTGAAGCGTGCCATCGAGTCCGCGATGAACGGAGGCTCGCTGCGCGGGGCCAGCACCATTACCCAGCAGACCGCCAAGAACCTGTTTCTGTGGACCGGGCGGGACTATGTGCGCAAGGTGTTCGAGGCCTGGTTCGCCACCCTGATGGAACTGCTGTGGCCCAAGGAGCGCATCCTCGAGGTCTATCTCAATATCGTCGAATTCGACCGGGGGGTCTTTGGCCTGGAGGCCGCCAGTCGCCACTACTTCGGCGTCGGTGCCGATCAGTTGAGCGCCGCGCAGGCGGCCCGCCTGGCGGCGGTGCTGCCCAACCCGCGAGAGCGCAGCGCCTCGCACCCGGGGCCGCGCACCGCCCGTCACGCCGCCTGGATTCAGCGACAGATGAATAACCTGGGGCTTGGCTACCTGGAGAAGCTGTAGCCGGCAGGCGTCGCAGTCCTTGATCCTTTGGGTTCTGCCCATTCACTTCTTTCCCTCTTCGCCCCTTTGCTTCCGGCACGTCTTCGCGGTGTTTTGAGGCGCGTCGTTTCGCTTCTTTCCTTTGCCCACGGGTGCCTTTTGTCGCTGCCGGAACGGCGGTGACGCTTTTGGAATTCTCGTCGTCGCAATCAGGCGTCGTGGCCCCCCGGGGCGGCGCTATCCTGCCCGCACAACGCCAGCGTTTGCCGCTGGCGCTCTCCCTGAAGCGGGTAAGGACAACAGCGATGAACTCCCCTCTGACGCAAACCGAAACTGGTGCCATCGACGCCCGGGCGCTTCACCGCGAGGCCACGGTGATCGACGGTCTGATCATCGCCAAGTGGAGCCGTGAACTCCTCGAGGACATGCGCCGAGGTGGGCTGTCGGCGGCCAACTGCACCGTGTCGGTGTGGGAGGGGTTCCAGGCCACGGTGGACAATATCGTGGCCACCAACGCGCTGATGGAAGAGTGCAGCGACCTGGTGCTGCCGGTGCGCACCACCGCAGACATCCGGCGTGCCAAGCAGCAAGACAAGACCGGCATCATCTTCGGCTTTCAGAATGCCCATGCTTTTGAAGACCAGATCGGCTACGTCGAGATCTTCAAGAAGCTCGGCGTCGGTATCGTCCAGCTCTGCTACAACACCCAGAACCTGGTGGGCACCGGCTGCTACGAGCGCGACGGTGGCCTGTCCGGCTTCGGTCGCGAGATCGTCGCCGAGATGAACCGGGTCGGGGTGATGTGTGACCTGTCTCACGTTGGCGCCAACACCTCCCGCGAGGTGATCCTCGAATCCTCCAGGCCGGTCTGTTATTCCCACTGCCTGCCCTCCGGGCTCAAGGAGCATCCGCGCAACAAGTCCGATGAGGAGCTCAAGTTCATCGCCGACCACGGCGGCTTCGTCGGCGTGACCATGTTCACCCCCTTCCTGCGGGCCGGGGTCAACGCCACCATCGACGACTACGTCGAGGCCATCGTCTACGTGATGAATATCGTCGGCGAAGACGCCATCGGTATCGGCACCGACTTCACCCAGGGCCACGATCAGGCCTTCTTCGAGTGGCTGACCCACGACAAGGGCTACGCCCGTCGCCTGACCTCCTTTGGCGAGATCATCAATCCCAAGGGCATTCGCACCATCGGCGAGTTCGGCAACCTCACCGAAGCTCTGCTGCGCCACGGCCTCAGCGAGGCCCAGGTGCGCAAGATCATGGGCGAGAACTGGGTACGGGTACTGGCCGATGTCTGGGGCGAGTAGCGCACAACCACCACAACAATACCGCCTGCCAAGGAGTCGACCGTGACCAAGATGGCGCCTGAACTGCCCATAGAGGTGGACGTCGAGACCGGTGTCTGGACCACCGACGCCCTGCCGATGCTGTATGTGCCAAGACACTTCTTTATCAACAACCATATCGCCGTGGAGCAGGCGCTGGGCGTCGAAGCCTACGCCGAGATTCTCTACCACGCCGGCTACAAGAGCGCCTGGCACTGGTGCGAGAAGGAAGCCGAGTTGCACGGTCTGGCCGGCGAGGCGGTGTTCGAGCACTACATGACGCGTCTGTCCCAGCGGGGCTGGGGCCGCTTCATTACCGAGGCCATCGACCTGGAAGCGGGGACCGCCCGGGTGCGCCTGGAACACAGCGCCTTCGTCTATCAACTGGGCAAGGTCGGCTACCGGGTCGAGTACATGTTCACCGGCTGGTTCGCCGGTGCCATGGACCAGATTCTGGCGGCTTCGGGGTCGGCGCTGCGTACCCGTGCCGAGCAGACCCAGAGCGCCGCTGAGCCAGGCTGCGAGGTAGGCCGCTTCGAGGTCCAGCCGCTCGCCACCGTGTCTCGCTGAGCTGCGCTATCTCGTCGATTCGGCGCACCGCCCTGGTGTCCTTGTTGGGTGACGCTGTTCGGCGAGCCCGATTGGCCAACCCCGTCGGCGAGCTCAGCCAGCAACCCCGGTCGGCGAGCCCAGCCAGCGATTCCCGTCAGCGACCACCGTCAGCGACCACCACTGGCCAAGCGTCTGTCGTGGTTCCACCTTCGTCCGGGCAGAGGAGTTTCCCCCATGGCCTTTGACGCGATCTTCGAGCCGATCACCATCGGCAGTCAGACCATTCGCAATCGCGTGGTCAGCACCGCCCACGCCGAGGTCCACGCCACCGACGGTGGCATGACCACGGAGCGCTACGTGCGCTACTACGAGGAGAAGGCCAAGGGCGGCTGCGGGCTATGCATCTGCGGCGGCTCCTCGGTGGTCTCCATCGACAGCCCCCAGGCCTGGTGGAGTTCGGTGAATCTGTCCACCGACCGCATCATTCCGCACTTCCAGAATCTGGCCGAGGCGGTGCACCGCCATGGCGGCAAGATCATGATCCAGATTACCCATATGGGGCGTCGTTCGCGCTGGGACGGCCACGACTGGCCCACTCTGGTGTCGCCCTCGGGCATCCGCGAACCGGTCCACCGCTCCACCTGCAAGACCATCGAGGAGGAGGAAATCTGGCGCATCGTCGGCGACTTCGCCCAGGCCGCGCGCCGGGCCAAGGAGGGCGGACTCGATGGGGTCGAGCTGTCCGCCGTGCACCAGCACCTGATCGACCAGTTCTGGAGCCCCCGCGTCAACAAGCGCGAGGACGCCTGGGGCGGCACCTTCGAGGGCCGCATGCGCTTTGGCCTGGAGGTGCTCAAGGCGGTGCGTGCCGAGGTCGGCGACGACTTCGTGGTGGGCATGCGCATCTGCGGCGACGAGTTCCACCCCGACGGCCTGACCCACGAGGACATGAAGGCCATCGCCGCCTACTACGACGCCACCGGCAAGGTGGACTTCTTCGGCGTGGTCGGCTCCGGCTGTGACACCCACAATTCCCTGGCCAACGTCATTCCCAACATGTCCTATCCGCCGGAGCCCTTCCTGCACCTGGCCGCCGGCATCAAGGAAGTGGTCAGCGTGCCGGTGATCCATGCCCAGAACATCAAGGACCCGACCCAGGCCAACCGCATCCTCGAAGGCGGCTACGTCGACCTGGTGGGGATGACCCGGGCGCATATCGCCGACCCCCACCTGATCGCCAAGATCAAGATGGGTCAGGTCGACCAGATCCGTCAGTGCGTCGGCGCCAACTACTGCATCGATCGCCAGTACCAGGGTCTGGACGTGCTGTGCATCCAGAGCGCAGCGACATCGCGGGAGTACATGGGCCTGCCCCATGTCATCAGCCAGAGCGAAGGCCCGAAGCGTCGCGCGGTGGTGGTGGGTGGCGGTCCCGGTGGCATGGAGGCCGCCCGGGTGCTGGCCGAACGCGGCCATGAGGTGACCCTGTTCGAGGCCGAGGACGGCCTGGGCGGCCAGATCACCCTGGCGGCCAGGGCCCCGAGCCGCGATCAGATCGCCGGGATTACCCGCTGGTATCAGCTCGAGCTTGCTCGGCTCAAGGTGGACCTGCGCCTGGGCACCCGGGCCGATGTACCCACCATCGACGACCTGAGGCCCGACCTGGTGGTGCTGGCCACCGGCGGGCGGCCGTTTCTCGACCAGTACGCCGACTGGGGCTTCGACCCTGATCCGGAAAAGAGCCTGGTCGTCAGCACCTGGGACATCCTCTCGGGCAAGGTGACACCGGGCAAGAACGTGCTGGTGTTCGATTCCATCTGCGAGTTCTCCGGGGTATCCGCCGCCGACTTTCTGGCCGACAAGGGCGCCCGGGTCGAGATCGTCACCGACGACATCAAGCCCGGGGCCGCGGTGGGGGGCACCACCTTCCCCACCTACTACCGCAGCCTGTACGAGAAGGAGGTCATCATGACCTCGGACCTGATGCTGCACGAGGTCTACCGCGAGGGGGCGTCGCTGGTGGCGGTGCTCGAGAACGAGTACAGCGGGGTGCAGGAAGAGCGTGTGGTCGACCAGATCGTGGTGGAGAACGGCGTGCGCCCGGACGAGCGGCTCTACCTCGAGATGAAGGAGGCCTCGCTCAATCGCGGTCAGGTCGATCTGGAAGCGCTCTACGCGGCCAGGCCGCAGCCCTGTCTGGCGGACCTGGACGCAGAAGGTCGCAGCGCTGGAGATCGCAGCGCAGGTTTCGTGCTGTTCCGACTGGGCGACGGGGTGGCGCCGCGCAATGTGCACGCCGCCATCTATGACGCCCTGCGTCTGTGCAAGGACGTTTGAGCGAGCCACGAGGGCGGCCCAGTCGCCGCCCGCCTGACCCTCGTCGAGAGGAGATAGAAGATGCCCGCAACCGTTCTTCCTGACCTGCTGGCCGTGCTGGTGCTGGCCGTGCTGGTGCTGACCCTGGTGGGTGGGGCCAGACGCTTCACCCTGTGGCGACGCGGGCGGCCCTCACCGGTGCCCTGGTTGGCGGGCCTGGCGGCGATGCCACGACGCTATCTGGTGGATCTGCATCATGTGGTGGCCCGGGACAAGGCCTTCGCCCACACCCACGTGGCCACCGCCGGAGGCTTCGTCGCCGCTGCGCTGATGATGCTGGTGGTCGTGCTGGTGCCGCTGCCGGCGGGGCTCAGACTTGCCCTGACCGGCCTGATGCTGGCCGCCAGCGTGCTGATGCTGGTTGGCGCCAGGCTGGTCGCCAGGCGTCGACGCTCGCCGCCGGCGCGGCTGTCACGTGGCCCCTGGATGCGCCTGCCCAGGAGCCTCACGGTATTCTCGGCAAGCCTTGCCGGCGTTGCACTGGTCAGTCTGCTTTCCTCGCTGCTGCCGCCAGGCTGGCTCGGCGGCATCCTCGGCTGGGCGCTTGCCGGCGTGCTGCTGGTGGGACTCGCGCTGGGGCTCGCCGAGATGTTGCTGGGCATGACCTGGGGCGGGCCGATGAAGCACGCCTTCGCCGGTGCGCTGCACCTGGCCTGGCATCGCCGGGCAGAGCGCTTTTCCACGCGCTCAAGCGAGCGTGAGGGGCGCACGCCGCGCTCCACCGGGCTCAAGGCGCTCGATCTGGACGACCCCGAGGCGCCACTGGGGGTGGCGTGTCCCGAGGACTTCACCTGGAACCAGCGCCTGGGCTTCGATGCCTGCGTGCAGTGCGGGCGCTGCGAGGCGGTGTGCCCGGCCTTCGCCGCCGGCCAGCCGCTCAATCCCAAGAAGCTGATCCAGGACATGGTGCGGGGCATGACCGGCGCCAGTGCCGACAGCTACCACGGTTCGCCCTATCCCGGCAGGCCGCTGACTCAAGACAAGGGGCAGGACAAGGGTCGCCAAAATGGCCAGCCGAGTGGACCCATCGTCGTCGAGGCGGGCGGCGCCCTGCTCGATGCCGATACCCTGTGGTCCTGCACCACCTGCCGGGCCTGCGTGGAAGAGTGCCCGATGATGATCGAGCACGTGGACGCCATCGTCGACCTGCGCCGTCACCTGACCCTGGAGCGCGGCAAGACCCCTGGCAAGGGCGCGGCGGTGCTCGACAATCTGATCGCCACCGACAATCCCGGCGGCTTTGCCCCTGGGTCACGCATGCACTGGGCGGCCGACCTGGAACTTCCGCTGATGCGCGACTACGGCCAGGTGGATGTGTTGCTGTGGTTGGGCGATGGCGCCTTCGATATGCGTAACCAGCGCACTCTGCGTGCCCTGGTCAAGATCCTGCGGGCGGCAGCGGTGGACTTTGCCGTGCTTGGCAACGAGGAGCGCGACAGCGGCGACGTGGCGCGCCGGCTGGGGGACGAGGCGACCTTTCAGCGTCTGGCCAGGGCCAACGTGGCGACGCTTTCACACTATCGCTTCCAGACCATCGTCACCTGCGACCCCCACAGCTTCCACGTGCTCGGCAACGAGTACGGCGCCTTCGGCGGCGACTATCGGGTACGCCACCACAGTACCTTTATTCAGGAATTGATCGCCGGTGGACGGCTTGCGCTCGAGTCCCGTCAGCGTGGCCGCGTCACCTATCACGACCCTTGCTATCTGGGGCGCTACAACGGCGAATACGAGGCCCCACGCCAGGTGCTGGCGGCGCTCGGCATAGAGCTTGCCGAGATGCAGCGCTCCGGCTTTCGTTCGCGCTGCTGCGGTGGGGGGGGCGGCGCCCCGATCACCGACGTGCCCGGCGAGCGGCGGATTCCCGACATGCGCATGGCCGATGTGGCCGAGACCGGCGCCGAGCTGGTGGCGGTGGGCTGCCCCCAGTGCACCGCCATGCTCGAAGGGGTAGTCGATGCCACCGCCCAGGTGCGCGATATCGCCGAGCTGGTGGCGGAGGCGTTGATCGAGCCGCCGGCTGGCAAGCGCCAAGCGCGCAAGGCGCAAGCACACGACAGGACGGTCGCCGAGGGTGTGGCAAAAGGAGGTGTGGCAAGAGGCGCCGACCCGGCCGTGGACCGAGGCGTGGGCCATGACGTAGAGGAGCTGAGCCAATGAACACGTCCGACGAAGCGACGCAAGGCAGCGCCCCTGTAGAGACGGCTCGGTGGCGTCGCGATCCCCGGCAAGAGTGGATCGCCCGCAACCGCCTGCATCCGCAGCATCAGGCGGTGCTGGCCACGTTGGAGGGCGCTACCACGCCACAGGCGTGGATGGGCCCCCAGGGACGGTTGCGCCGGAACCCGCACGCGGTGGGCTTTATTGGCCCCAACGGTCGCCGGCGTATCGACCGCAGCGGCGTTCAGGCGGGAGCCACCGCGTCGCCTGCCGGTCGCGCCCAGACCACAGACGTTCAGGCCGCCCGCGACCGGCGCCGAGCGGTAACGCTGGAGGCCCCGGCGGGCTGGATCGCGGTGGTCCCGGATACCGCCACGGGCAGGCTGACCGATCACGATCGTGATCTGTTCGGCCTGGCCCGCCAACTGGCCGATAACGGTTCGCAGCCAGAGGGAGCTGAACTGGCCGTGGTGGCCATCCTGTTCGGAGATTCGCCGCCATCCACGCTGCAACAGGCGCTGGGCGAGGCCGGGGCCGACCGGGTGGTCTGCCTGGCGGTGGCGGAGGGTTATGCCCCCGAGACACGTCTGGCGGCCTGCACCAGGGTGGACGAAGCGCTGGCCCCGCGCCATTGGCTGTTCCCGGATACCGTCCTGGACGGCGGCGATCTGGGGCGTCGGCTGGCGGTGCGGCTGGGCGAGCGGCCCGCCTGCGGGGTGTGGCGGGTCGAGGCGGATGGCGGGCTCGATACCGGCGGGTCCTGTGTCTGTCGTACCGGCTCCGGTCGCGAGGACCAGCCCCGTCCGCTGCCGCGCATCCTGATGGCGCTGGCCGAATGCGCCGAGCCGGTGGTCGAGACCCGCCACGAGGCGAGAGCGATGGACCTGGAGCCACCGCGCGCGCCCCAAGCATTCCAAGCAAGGCTCGAGGATCTTGGCGCGGTGGCGGTGGACCCCGCCGAGATCGCCCTGCACGAGGCGCCCTTTATCCTGTCCGGCGGCAATGGCGTTGCCGACTGGGCGGGCTTTCACCGGGCCGCCCAGGCGCTGGGCGCCAGCGAAGGTGCCTCCCGGGTGGCGGTGGACGACGGCCATATGCCGCGACATCGCCAGGTGGGGGCCACCGGCACCTTCGTCAGCGCCCGGGTCTACCTGGCGGTGGGGATCAGCGGGGCGATCCAGCATCTGCAGGGCATCCAGCGCTGCGACAAGGTCATCGCCGTCAACCGCGACCCCGGCTGCGATATGGTCAAGCGGGCCGATCTGTCGGTGATTGGGAATGGCGACGAGATCCTCGCCGAACTGGTACGTCTGGTCGAGGCCGGGGGGGAACGTGGAGGCAAAGGTGATAGCGAGCCTGGCGATACCCTCGAGTCCCGGCCCGCGGAAACATCCTCGAAGGAGGCCCTGAATGTTGCCTGAATTTTCGTCCCCCCATGGCGAGGCCCAGATCGGCGCCAGTGCCGATGCCAATGGCGGTGTCAAAAACAAAGCCAACGCCAACGCCAAGGCCTCCAGCGCAGACGCTGCCTACCTACAAGCCAGCGCCATCACCTCGCTTCGCCTGGATGTGCTTTTGTCGGTGGGGCGCCATCGCCTGACCGGTCGCGCCCAGCGTGCCGATGGCGACGCCCGGGCGCTGGAAATGGCGCTGTCGCTGAGACAGGCGTTGCAGACCGAGAAGACGACCCCTCCCGAGGTGGAGTTGATTCCCTGGCACCTGGGGCCGGAGGGCGACGACACCGAAGCAGCGCTGCGTGGTTATCTGGGCATGGGCCTGGACGCCATTCGCTGGATCAAGGCACCGGCGGCGACGGACGCCATGGCGCCACTTCGGGCGTCGCTGGCATCGTCCTCGGTGCAGGGTGTTCAGCACCGCCAGGCGCGCCTGGTGCTGTGCGGGATGCGTGCCGAGCAGGGCGAGGGCACCGGCATGCTGCCCATGGTGCTGGCCGAGCAACTCGGCTGGGCCTGGGTCCCTGGGGTGGTGGCCCTCGAGCGTATTGAAGCGATCGAGGGTCGCCAGCGGCACGCTGAGGACGGTGAGCCAGGCGAGGCGAAGCACGACGGGGAGACCGTGCTGTTCCAGGCCATCGTGCTGCAGGCGCTGCCGCAGGGACAGCGACGCCGTCTGGCGGTGACCCTGCCGGCGATCCTGGGGGTGGACAGCGCGGCACCGGCCGCGCGCCAGAGCGCCTTCGGTCCGGCCCGGCGTGGTCAGCTGCGTCTGGTCGAGTCAGGCGAAGAGCTGGTGCTGGACCCGGCGGTGGAGCAGTGGCCGCTGATCCCGGCCCGCGCCCGCCCCAGGCGGCTCAAGATCGTCACCGCCACCAGCGCCCGGGATCGCTTCAAGGCCGCCGCCGCCAAGGCCGAAGGGGGCGGTGGTCGGGTGCTCGAGGATGTCTCGGTCACAGAAGGGGCCGCCGCCATCCTGTCGATGCTCGAGGCAGAGGGCGTCTTGCCTGCCGGCGGGGCCCGGCACGGTCAACAAGGTAGCCCACAAGGCGATGGACGCTGACGCCAAGCGGTGCCAGCATCAAGGCAGGGACCGCCAGTGGCAGGGCGCGTCGACCCGGCAAAGTCCGCACCGCTGCCTTACATGGACATAACTAGAGTCAAGCAATGACCGTCGAACCCGATACCACCGTGACTTCCGACGCCAGTCGACCCCGGCGTACCCGGGCGACCCTCAAGGGGCGCCAGACCGATCCCGACCTCCTCGAGGCATTGCGTCGGTTGCTGGGCGATGAACGCAAGCACCCCGAGCTGCGGCGGCGCGATCTCTTGATCGAGCACCTGCACGCTATCCAGGGCGCCAATGGTCATCTGGCGCTTGACTGGCTGAGGGCGCTTGCGAGCTACATGACGCTGCCCATGGCGGCGGTCTACGAGACGGCGACCTTTTACGCTCACTTCGATGTGGTGCATGACGGCGAGGCGCCGCCACCCGCACTGACGGTGCGCGTGTGCGACTCGCTGTCCTGTGAGCTTGCCGGGGCCGAGCGTCTGGCCAAGGCGCTGAGCGACGGCCTCGACCCCGAGCAGGTGCGCGTCACCCGTGCCCCCTGCATGGGCCGCTGCGACCTGGCGCCGGTGGTCGAGGTGGGGCACCACCACCTGGGCCACGCCACCCCGCAGGCGGTGGAGGTGCTGGTGGAAACCGGCAAGACCCATCCAGAGGCGGTGCTGTGGCAGCGCCTCGACGAATATCGCCGAGAGGGCGGCTACGAGCTGCTGCGCGGCTGCCGGGAAGGCCAGGTGACGGCCGATGAGTTGACCTCGATGCTCGAGCGCGCGGGCCTGCGGGGGCTTGGCGGCGCGGGTTTCCCGACCCATCGCAAGTGGCAGAGCGTTCGCGCCGAGCCCGGTCCTCGCTGGTGCGCGGTCAACGCCGACGAAGGTGAACCGGGGACCTTCAAGGATCGCTACTACCTGGAGCGCGCCCCCCATCAGATGCTGGAAGGCGCCCTGGTGGCCTGCTGGGCGGTCGAGGCAGAAGGCGTCTATATCTACCTGCGCGACGAGTATCCCGGCGTCCACCGGGTACTGATCGAGGCCATCGAGGAGCTCGAAGACGCCGGTATCGCGCAGCCGGGCCAGCTTATCCTCAGGCGTGGCGCCGGGGCCTACATCTGCGGCGAAGAGTCGGCGATGATCGAGTCGCTGGAGGGCAAGCCCGGCAAGCCCAGGCATCGTCCGCCGCTGGTCGCCCACAAGGGCCTGTTCGGCCGGCCTACGCTGGTCAACAACGTCGAGACCCTGTACTGGATACCGGTGCTGTGGCGTGAGGGGGTGGCCATGTACGCCGGTCAGGGCCGACGCGAGCGCAGCGGCCTGCGCAGTTTTTCACTGTCCGGGCGGGTGCGGCGGCCTGGTGTCTATCTGGCGCCCGCCGGCATCAGCCTGCGCGAGCTGGTCGACGAGTACGGCGGTGGCATGGCGCCTGGCCATCAGTTGGCCGGCTATCTACCGGGGGGAGCCTCCGGCGGTATCCTGCCCGCTGCCAAGGCGGATATCGCACTGGACTTCGACACCCTCCAGGCCGAGGGCTGCTTTATCGGCTCGGCGGCGGTGATCGTGCTGTCCGACCAGGACGACCTGCGCGCGGTGGCCACCAACCTGCTGGCCTTTTTCGCCGATGAATCCTGCGGTCAGTGCACCCCCTGTCGGGTCGGCAGCGAGAAGATGCTGAGCCTGCTCGAGCGCGATCGATGGGTGGTGGAGGACCTGGAACGACTTTCCCGGGTGATGCAGGACGCCTCGATCTGTGGCCTGGGGCAGGCGGCGCCGAATCCGGTGCTGAGTCTGCTGCGCCACTTCCGCGATGACCTGGGGCGCCACGACATCATCGTCACCGATACCGCCGAGGGAGCATGCTGATGACCGGATCCCGGAACGCTTTTGTCTCCCACGTCGCTGAAGATTCGACGCTCGAGTCCTTCACGCTGACGCTGGATGGTGTCGAGGTGAGCGCCTGGCCCGGCGAGACCCTGTGGCAGGTGGCCAAGCGTGCCGGGGAGACCATCCCGCACCTGTGCTTCAAGGACGCCAGCGGCTACCGCGCCGACGGCAACTGCCGCGCCTGCATGGTGGAGATCGAGGGCGAGCGGGTGCTCGCCGCCAGCTGCCTGAGGGAGGCGCGCCCCGAGATGGTGGTCAGAAGCCAGTCGTCCGAGCGAGCCCGGGTCGCCCGCGAGGGCGTGCTGGAGCTGCTGCTCAGCGATCAGCCGCCGCGCGACGATAGCCCGGACCGTGCAAGCCAGCTGTGGCAGATGGCCGATCACCTGGCGGTGGACGCCACCCGCGCCCGCGCACGCTACCCCAGGCGCAGGCCCGACGTCGTGCGTCATGCGCCCGGCGCTCGCCTTCCCGGCCAGTGCCCGCCGATCGCAGATGATGCGAGCGGGGGGCGCCGTGCTTCCGCGACAGCAGGCCACGACACCAGCCATCCGGCGATGACGGTCAATCTGGACGCCTGTATCCACTGCAACCTGTGCGTGCGCGCCTGTCGTGAGGTGCAGGTCAATGACGTCATCGGCATGGCCCATCGCGGCGCCGCCAGCAAGGTGGTGTTCGACCTCGATGACGCCATGGGCCAGAGCAGCTGCGTGGGTTGTGGCGAGTGCGTCCAGGCCTGTCCCACCGGCGCCCTGTCGCCGACCAGCCTGATCGATGCCCAGGGCCGTGGTAACAGCGACAGCGCCGAGCGCAAGGTGGACTCGGTGTGTCCCTACTGCGGTGTCGGCTGCCAGTTGACCTACCACGTCAAGGATGACGCCATCCTCTACGTGGAAGGCCGCGACGGCCCGGCCAACCAGGGGCGGCTGTGCGTCAAGGGACGCTTCGGCTTCGACTACGGCCGCCACCCGTCACGGCTGACCCGGCCGCTGGTGCGGCGCGAGGGCGTGCCCAAGGGCATGGACGAGGGCTTCGATCCCGCCCGGCCACTGACCCATTTTCGCGAGGCCGACTGGGACGAGGCGCTGACGCTGGCCGCCGGGGGCCTGACCCGGCTCAATGCCGACCACGGCCCCAGGGCGCTGGCAGGCTTCGGCAGTGCCAAGTGCTCCAACGAGGAGGCCTGGCTGTTCCAGAAGCTGGTACGCACCGGCTTCGGCTCCAACAACGTCGACCACTGCACCCGTCTGTGTCACGCAAGCTCGGTGGCGGCGCTGATGGAATGCATCGGCTCCGGTGCGGTGACCGCCTCCTTCATGCAGGCGCTGAACGCCGACGTGGTGATCCTCACCGGCTGCAATCCGGCGGTCAATCATCCGGTGGCGGCGACCTTCTTCAAGCAGGCGGCCAAGGGTGGCACCCGGTTCATCATCATCGACCCACGGGGCCAGGCCATGGGCGCCTATGCCCATCGGGTACTGCGCTTCACCCCGGGGGCCGACGTCTCGCTGTTCAACGCCATGCTGAACGTCATCATCGACGAGCAGCTCTTCGATGAGGCCTATATCCGTGAGCACACCGAGGGCTTCGAGCGGCTCAAGGCATCGGTGCGCGATCAGACGCCGGAGTCGGTGGCCATGGCCTGTGGCGTGCCCGCCGACGAGATCCGCGCGGCGGCGCGGGAATACGCCAACGCCGAACGGGCGATGATCTTCTGGGGCATGGGGATCTCCCAGCATACCCACGGCACCGACAATGCCCGCTGCCTGATCTCGCTGGCACTGGCCTGTGGTCACACCGGGCGCCCCGGCACCGGCCTGCATCCGCTGCGTGGCCAGAATAATGTTCAGGGGGCCTCCGACGCCGGCCTGATCCCGATGGTGCTGCCGGACTATCAGCCGGTGTCCGACGCCCAGGTGCGGGCCTCCTTCGAGGAACTCTGGGGCAACGCCGGCACAAGCAGCGACGGCAGCGGCGACGCCCTGGATCCCGAGCCGGGCCTCACCGTGGTCGAGATCATGGACGCCATCCACGCCGGCACCATCCGCGGCATGTACATTCTGGGCGAGAACCCGGCCATGTCGGACCCGGACCTGACCCACGCTCGTGGTGCGCTGGCAAGCCTCGAACATCTGGTGGTGCAGGACCTGTTCGTCACCGAGACGGCGCAGTTCGCCGACGTCATCCTGCCGGCCTCGAGCTGGCCGGAAAAGGACGGTACCGTGACCAACACCAACCGTCAGGTGCAGCTGGGGCGCCAGGCGCTGCCGCTGCCCGGTGATGCGAGGCCGGACTGGTGGATCATCCAGGAGATGGCGCGGCGCTTCGGCCTCGACTGGGACTATGGCCACCCGCGCGAGGTCTACGCCGAGATGCAGAAGGGGATGGCCTCGCTGAACCATATCGACTGGGAGCGACTCGAGCGCGAAGGCGCGGTCACCTATCCCTGCCTGGCGGAAGGGGCGCCGGGCGAAGACGTGGTGTTCTCCGAGGCCTTCCCCACGGCGAGCGGCAAGGCGCGCTTCTCGCCGGCGCTGCCGCTGCCGCCCGATGAACCCATCGACCGTGACTACCCGACGGTGCTGTCCACCGGACGCCAGCTTGAGCATTGGCACACCGGGTCGATGACCCGCCGGGCCCAGGTGCTCGACGACCTGGAGCCCGAGGCGGTGGCCAGCCTGTCGGCGGGGGAGCTCACCCGGCTGGGCGTGCACCCGGGAGAGCGGGTGACCATCACCACCCGGCGTGGCGCCATCACCCTGGTGGCGCGGCTCGACGACGGCATGCCCGACGGCATGGTGTTCGTACCCTTCTGCTATGTGGAGGCGGCGGTGAATCTGCTGACCAATCCGGCGCTGGACCCCTACGGCAAGATTCCGGAGTTCAAGTATGCCGCCTGTCGCTTGAGTCGCGCCGAGCCGGCCCAGGTCACCTAGGCGCTGTCCGAAAAGTCGACGAGCGAAGGTTAGACAAGGCAAAAATCGGTGAGAAAGCGCAGTTTACGGGGTGTAAATGAGCATTTTGATCCGATTTTTAACGCCGTATTACCGAGCGCAGGCACTTTTCAGACAAGCCCTAATCTGAACGTAAGACACAGCAACAAGGAGTCACCCACCATGATGATTGCCGAGCTGATCGACGGTCGTGACTTTCGTGATCGGCTGTTGGCGCTGGGAGTGCGCCTGCCCGAGGATGCCTGCCCGGAGACCTGCGCCAGGATGGCCAGGCTCAAGGCTCGTGAGGTCGGCCTGCCCGGCCTTGCGGCGCTGGTGCGCGAATTGATGGACAAGCAGGAGGTGCTGTTGCCGTCGGTCCATCAGGCGATCCAGGCCCACCTGCTGGGGCTCGATGATAACGGCGAATCCAGGGCTGCAGGGAAGGGCTCAGCCTAGGGCGCCTAGCCTAGGGCGCCGACTGTGGTGCCGTCTATGGCTCAGCCTGGGGCGCAGGCTAGACCGCCGGCTTGCAGCCGCTCAGTCGCAAGGCGAAGATGGCGTTCTTCGCCAGCGGCGGCAGGTGGCCCCATGATTCTGAGCGCTGAGCTCGCACAGCAGATCATCGACAAGACCCAGGATATTCTCGACGCCAACATCAACGTGATGGACGCGCGCGGGGTGATCATCGCCAGCGGTGATCACTCGCGTCTGGGTACCCTGCACGATGGCGCAATGCTGGCGCTTCAGCGTGGCAATGGACTCGAGATATCCGAGCATGACGTCGATGCCTTCAAGGGGGCGCGACCGGGCATCAATCTGCTGCTTCAGTGCGCCGGCGAGACCGTGGGAGTGCTCGGTATCACCGGTCCGCCATCGCAGGTACGTCAGGCGGCGCGGCTGGTCAAGGTGACCGCCGAGATGCTGGTCGAACAGGCCGACATGCTGAGTCAGCTTGAGTGGGCCAAGCGCCACCGGGAAGGTTTTATCCTGTCATGGGTCAACGCTGAGCTTTCTTCCGAGCAACTTCATGACTGGGCCGAGCGACTGGGGATCGACGTCGCCTGTCAGCGACTGGCGGTGCTGATCGAACTGGACAGAGGATCGCCCAGTGCAGATCTGGACGCCATGCAGCGATTGATGGACCTTCTGGCCCACGACAGCCTGGTCACCCAGGTGTCACCCCATCGCGCTCTGGTGCTCCAGCCGGTGATGGATCAGGCTGGACAGCGCAGGCAGGGCGCACACCCAGGCCCCGACGGGGCTATCGAAGCCCTGCTGGCGCGACTGGCACGCCACGATATTCACGGGGTCAAGGTCGCCGTCGGGCGTGCCTTCGATGCACCCGGCCACCTCCACCTGTCCTACGAGAGCGCCCGGCAGGTACTGGCGATCGGCAAGCGCCAGTTTCCCGAGCGAATGACCTATCACTACGACGAGCTGCGCCTTCCGGTGCTGCTGTCGCCACTGAACGATGGCTGGCAAGGCGAGCAGTTGCGCGAGGCGGTCGAGCGCATCCGTGGCGCCGACAGCCATGGGCGTCTGCTCAAGACCCTGGCAATGCTGATCGAGCACGAGGGCAACCTGAGTCGCTGCGCCGATGCCCTGCATGTCCATCGCAACACTCTGCGCTATCGGCTGGATCGCATCCACGAGATTACCGGTATTTCTCCCCATTGCTTCACCGGCCTGGTGGAGCTTTTCCTGGGTCTGGAGCTGTCGTCCGGCGACGGCGCTCATTGAAACCCACAGGCTGATCTTTCTCGCGGGTGGCGAGCGGCGGCTTGCGAGCTGTCGCTTGCGAGGTAGTGCCTAGATGCTGTCCGTCATCATGTCGCAGGGGGCATCGGGCCTGCTGGTGTGTCTGCAGGTAGGGTGGTGGTTGCCACAAAGTCTGCCGTCAGGACTTGCCCGCGATAAGAATGTGAAGCCACGGCGCTTAGCTTGTGGCTTTTTTCTTACATTAAATTACGAATTAGTTACTGAGAGTCGTAGCGACATTTTGTGCAGGATAATTAGCAGGGAGACAAATCTGTGCAGCTTTCCCCTGAGGCGGGCTGATCTAAGGCGTTCGCCCAGGAGGCTTGCGCCGCCCATCTGGACGCTCCTTCACCACTGAGGCCGGCCGATGAGTGACTGGAAGTCCGAGGAAGAGCGGAGTCTGGGCTTTCCGCCACTGCTGCTGGTGGTGCTGACCTTCGGGGCCCTGATGGCCCTGCATACCCTGTTCGCCTCCTCCTCGTCCTCATTGTTCCTGTTCGATCTTCTGACTTTCAGCCGTTGGGGCGCGGTGGCGTCGTTGCTGGCGACGCTCGGTATTCTGGCGCTGGTTATCGGCTGTGATCGTGTCAGGCGGCTGGCCTCGTTGGCGCTGCTGGGGTACAGCCTGGGACAAGGGCTATGGCTGCTTGATCAAGTCAATCGTCAGGTGAGCCTCGAGGCGCTGCCGGCAATGTCGTTGCTGCTGATGCTGCTGATGCTGCTGTTCGCCTTCTGTCTGTGGCACGGTCGAGGCGTCGGGCGCAGGCGCTACGCGGCCCTGGGAATCGTGTGCATGGTGGCTGGTGCGCTGGGATTTTCGATCCTTTGGACGACGGAGGATGCCCCTCGTTGGCGCCTTATACTGTTCGAGTCCCGGCCGCTTGGCACCGTCATGGTGTTTACCTATGGCGTCATCTTCTGGCTGTTCGCCCGCCAGCGCAGCTTGAACTTGCGACGGCTGGCGCCCAGGGTGATCAAGGTCGGGCTTATCGGCACCAGTCTCAGCATGCTGGTGGGCTTTGGGGGCTACCACCTCTATTCGCTCGATCTGAAACAGGATCTGAGCACGCAGCTGGATACCTTGAGTGAGCGCATCGCCAATTGGGAAGAACGCTACCGCCTGGGCTGGAGCGAATGGAGCCTTCCACTGACCCAGGCAGGAGGGTCGCCGGAACCCACCGGTCCCGCAGCCCGGGGAGAGGTGCTTGCCTACGTCTGGTGGCAGGACAGGGGCGCATTGCGCTGGAACCCCGCTGACGGTGGTGGGGCGACGTCTCGACTCGAAGAAATGCTGGCGTTGCACGAGGTTCGAAGTTGGCTCGAACAGCGTCAGAACGAGGCCATGCGCTGGTGGATTCCGGGCAAAGGCGCGGCGCTGCTAGAGGTCAACAGCTTCGGTGCTGCGGGCCCCCGGCTGGTCGTACTGGTCGACACGACGCTGTGGCTTGAGCATATGAGTGAAGGACTGACGGCGAACCTGTCGCTGTTGGGGCTCCGCCCGGCAGAGGCGTTGGATCATGGTGCCCGCGAGGTCTGGGTCGAGCGCGGCAGGCTGGCCGGCGTAATGCGAGACGATATTGCCCTGGCTGGCGGCACGCTGCTGCGGGTTCAGGCATCGAAGCCGCTGTCGCTCAAGTGGGTGCTATTGCCGGCGCTGTTGCTGGCGTTGGGCCTTTTTGTCACCTATCAACTGATGACCTGGATTGCGCTGGCGCGATTGCGTAGAGAGCAGGCGATTTCGCTGGCGACGCGTGAACAGGAGTTTCATTCCCTGTTCGGACTACACCCCGTGCCGATGCTGCAGGTTCGACGTTCGGGCCTGATCGGTGCGCTCAACGACTCTGCCACGGAAGCTCTGGGTGACAGCGCAGGGGAGGCTATCGCTCGACCCTTCACCGAGGTAGCCAGTCGACTGCTGGGATGCGGTGATGCGCCCGATGAATTGATGAAGCACTTCGACAATGTCATGACCGGGCGACAGCGGTCCGTGGTGTTCGAGTGCTCGATCGCGGATTCTACCTTCAGGATACGCCTGCAGCAGGTCCGGGTGGGGGCGGCCTGTGTGGGCCTTTTCGCCAGTTTCGCCGACATCAGTCTGCGTCAGAAGGAGCAAGCCAGGCTGTCGATCATGGAGCACTGTCTCAGGGAGAGCAGCAATGGGGTCGTAATCTTCGACGCCCAGTCCAGGGGCTGCCCCGTGATGTATGCCAACGCTGCTCTGTGCCGCATGCTGGATGCTTCGGCATCCTCGGTGACCGGACTGCTGGCGAGTGAGCTTGCCAGGACCATGTGTCTGGACCCGGTGACCGAAGCCGAGATCTGTCACTGGATGAAGACCCAGCAGCCGGGCTCGGTCACTGCGCTGGCCAGCCAGGGAGGAGGAGGCGGTCGCTGGTACGACCTGACGCTCTCGCCGGTGCATGCGCTCCGCGAAGGCGTAAGTCACTACATCGGCATCGTCGATGACGTCAGTCAGCGCAAGGTTCAGGAAGAGATGCTGGCCCACCAGGCCACCCACGACGCCCTGACTGGTCTGCCCAATCGCACCCTGCTGGCCGACCGACTGGAGCACGACGTAGCCCTGGCGACACGTCATCGGCAGGGGCTGGCGGTGCTGTTCATCGATCTGGATGCGTTCAAGCCGATCAACGATAGCCTGGGGCATGAGGTCGGTGATCGCGTGCTGATACAGGTCGCCAAACGCCTGAGCCGAGGGCAGCGACGCTCGGATACCCTGGCGCGTCTGGGCGGGGACGAATTCGTGCTGGTGCTGGTGGATATCGGTGGCAAGGACAAGGCCATCGCGGTGGCCGAGCGTCTGCTGAACCAGTTGCGTGAACCCTGCCGCGTCGACGGCTTCCAGCTGCAGATATCCGCGAGTATCGGGATCGCCTTGCTGGACACCGGGACCACCCTGTCGCCACAACGGCTGATCCAGCAGGCCGATCTGGCCATGTACCAGGCCAAGCAACGCGGGCGAAACCAGTATCAGTTGTTCACACGCACCCTCGACGGTGTCCCCGGGCGTCATGTGACCCTGCGCAACGCGCTGCGTATTGCCATGGAACAGCAGCGTCTGCAGTTGTTCTATCAGCCCCAGGTGGATGGCGAGGGCAGGATCACCGGTCTGGAGGCATTGATACGCTGGTCCCATCCCGAATTCGGCTGGGTCTCACCGTCGGAGTTCATTCCACTGGCCGAAGAAACCGGCCAGATCATCGATCTGGGGCGCTGGGTGATGCGCAGGGCCTGCTACGACGCCAAGCGCCTGTGGCGAAGTGGACTCAAGCCGGGGCGGGTGGCGGTGAACCTGTCACCGCTGGAATTTCATCGCATGGATTTTCTATCGAGCGTGTGCCAGACGCTGGATCAGACCCACCTGCATGCCGAGTGTCTGGAGCTGGAAATCACCGAAGGCATGTTGCTGGATGACCAGGAACGCGTGGCTCGTACACTGGGGGCCCTGGCGGCCCGCGGGGTCACCACGGCGATCGATGACTTCGGAAAGGGATACTCGAGCTTCGATTACCTCAAGTCCCTGCCCATCGACAAGATCAAGATCGATCGTGGTTTTGTCGCCCAGTGCCTGGACAGTGAACGAGATATCGCGGTCTGTCGCAGCGTGATCACCCTGGCCCAGGAGTTGGGCCTCGAGGCGCTGGCAGAAGGGGTCGAGACACCGCATCAATGTGCCGCCCTGAAGGACCTGGGCTGCACCACCTTCCAGGGCTATCTGTTCTCTCGACCGGTGCCTTTCCGGGAGCTTGCCGGCCTGCTGCGTCGCCCCCATCTGGCGCCGCAGCAGGAGGTCCCGATGGATCGGCAGGACTTGATTGGGGCGGAAGCGCGCCGACGCTGAGCGACCGCCGAGTCCTGAAATCCGCCCAGGTGTCGTCTTGAAGACGACACCTGGGCTGGCTTCAGGGCAAGCGATGACGGCAGGCCGTTTCAGCAGGCTATGTCAGCGGGCTATGTCAGCGGGCTATGTCAGCAGGTCGGACACCAGGCCGTGACAGAGAGACACCCAGGGGGCCGCAATGTCGACAAGCGCAGGGGCTTTTCCGCCAGGCCCTAGGGCTTGTCTGAAAAGTGCCTGCGCTCGGTAATACGGCGTTAAAAATCGGATCAAAATGCTCATTTACACCCCGTAAACTGCGCTTTCTCACCGATTTTTGCCTTGTCTAACCTTCGCTCGTCGACTTTTCGTACAGGCCCTAGCCGCTGGCCAGGCTCAGCGCTGGGCTGCTGCCCAGGTTGGCTGCCAAGGTGGTGCGGTACCAGTCGATAAAGTCGATCACCCCGTATTCGTAGGTGGGGGAGTAGGGGCCGGGGCGATAGGCCAGGGAGTTGATGCCTCGCTGGTTCTCTTCGGCAAGCCTTCGGTCCTGGGCGTTGGTGGCGTCCCATACTCGGCTCAGGTTCTCGACGTCGTAGTCGACACCCTCCACCGCATCCTTGTGGACCAGCCATTTGGTGGTGACCTGAGTGCGCTGGGGACCCAGCGGCAGCACCCGGAACACCGCGGCGTGGTCGCCGACAAAGTGATTCCAGCTATTGGGCAGATGCAGGATGCGCAGGGAGCCCATGTCCTCGATGCCCTGGTGGGTCAGCGGACGGCGACAGGCGGCCCTGCCGTCCATGGTCATGGACACGGTGCCTTCGACCAGCGGGGTGCGGGTCAGGCGATTGCGCTTGCCTCCCGCCCAGCTCATCTTCCAGGGGATGCCGAGGCCGTCCCACTCCTGCTGCTTGCGTGCTACCAGACTGCGGTATTCCGGCGTGGCACGGGGGTCCTCGGTGTCGTCAAACTCGTAGAGCGACTTGATCAGCTCCGGGTGAGAGCCGTTGCAGTGGTAGCACTCGCGGTTGTTCTCGAGCACCAGTTTCCAGTTGGCCTGCTCCTCGATGGTGGTGGTCACGGCCACCTTGAGGTTGGCCATGTCGTAGAAGCTCAGGTAGCTGTCGAAGATGGCCTTGAGGTCGCTCACGTCCGGCGGATTCTCGGCGAGGCTGACGAACAGGTAGCCGCCGGCTTCGGTCAGCGCGACCGGGGCGAGTCCGTAGTCCTCGAGTCGAAAGTCCTCGCCCATCTCGGTGCCGGCGAACAGCAGGCGTCCGTCCAGCTCGTAGGTCCACTGATGGTAGGGGCACACCAGCTTGGCCAGCTTGCCCTTTTCGGTGGAGCACAGGCGAGATCCGCGATGGCGGCAGGTGTTGTGAAAGGCGTGAATGGCGTCGCCATCGCCGCGCACGATGACCACCGGATTATGGCCGATGTCGAGGGTGATGAAGTTGCCCTTGGCGGGAATCTCGCAGCTCATGCCGGCGAAGATCCACTCGCGCTCGAAGATGGTCTGCATGTCGAGCTGGAACAGTCGTTCATCGTTGTAGAACGGCTGCGGCAACGAGAAGCCGAAGGGGTGATGTGACATCGTCTCCAGGGCGAAACGACGGGCGTCCCCCAGGGGATCCTCCAGATTGAGATGGGCGATGGGCTCCATGGTGCACTCCTCGTGATGCGATAGATGCGGTGTCGATGGGCGCGGTGGCCCATGGTAAGGGGCGCCGCTATGGATCAGGGGAAAGCATTAGCGGCGCTATCAGCTGGCAGCTGGCGTGCGTCGCGGTTGTCATGCTGCGCAGTCTGGGGCAAGGGTGGGGACCCTGGGTATCTGGTGGCGACACCAGATGATGCCGTTGCGACCTCTTTGTCGCTGCAGCGAGCGTGGCCGGAGGATTCGAGTATGCTGATGTCGCGATCAGACAAGTGGCGTGCGAGGCGCGAGGGGCAGAATGCGCTCAATGACCAGGCCTCGAACGAGGTTCGGGGCCTGGGTGAACCGCCGACTGTCTGCGAGCGAAACCGCCATGGTGACGAATTTTCTCAATCCGGTGACCACCCAGACCTGGGCCAATGGCCGCCACGTCGTGCGCTGCGTCAAGGTCATCCAGGAGACCTGGGACGTCCGAACCTTCTGCTTCATGGCCGAGCAGCCGGTGATGTTCTTCTTCAAGCCGGGGCAGTTCGTCACTCTGGAGCTCGAGATCGACGGCGAGTGCGTCTTCCGCTCCTATACCATCGCCAGTTCACCCTCCATCCCCTACAGCTTCTCGATCACCGTCAAGCGGGTGCCGGGGGGGCGCGTCTCCAACTGGCTGCATGATCAGATGGACGTGGGCCACGAGCTGGCGGTGCACGGTCCGGTGGGGGACTTCAACTGCATCGACCATACCGCCGACAAGGTGCTGATGCTCTCCGGCGGTGTCGGCATCACGCCGCTGATGTCGATGACCCGCTGGTTCTTCGATACCAATGCGGCGGTGGACCTGGCCTTTATCCACTGCGCCAGAACCCCCAGGGACATCATCTTTCACCGTGAGCTTGAGCATATCTTCTCGCGGATTCCCGAGTTCCGGCTGAATATCGTGTGTGAACGGGACAACGAGCTGAACCAGGCCTGGGCGGGTTTCCGCGGCTTCCTGTCGGAGCCCATGCTGGAGCTGATGGCGCCTGATTTTCTGGATCGAGAGGTCTTCTGCTGCGGGCCCACGCCCTTCATGTCGGCGGTCAGGCGTCTGTTGACCCAGCGTGGCTTCGACATGAGTCGCTACCACGAGGAATCCTTCGGTGCCACGCCGGTCGACGTCCAGGAAGACGTCCACGAGCTGGCGGAGCAGGCCGAGGCAGAGGCCGAGGAGCTCGTGGCGGCCGACATGCACTGTGTCGAATTCGCCTCGGCGGGCAAGAGCGTGCGCATCCAGCCGGGCGAGACCGTGCACGCTGCGGCCTCAAAGCTCGGACTGCATATTCCCAAGGCCTGCGGCATGGGCATCTGCGGCACCTGCCGGGTGCCACTGGTCGCCGGCGAGGTGGACATGGAACACAACGGTGGCATCACCGACGAGGACGTGGCCGAGGGCTTCATCCTGTCCTGCTGCAGTCGGCCCAGGGGTAACGTCACGGTGGACTGGTAGCGGCGGTGGCTCCCGGCGGAGGCGGGTCGTGGGCTACCCAGCGCGGCAGTGGTGTAACCGTCCGGTGCAGGTGACTCCGTATGGCGTTGATAAATAGGAGGGCCGTGAGAAATTCGGTTAGGCTGGAGTCTGATTTTTGCTGGTATTTGGACGCCATGCCATCCTCGCCCCTGCACCCGCTCCATCCATCACGGCCATCGCCGGCACCATCGTCAGCACAGCAAGGGCACGCCGATGTCTCTGGCGGCGAGCCGCTCACGCCGGCGCTGTCGGTGGGCTTTGTGTTGCTGTCGCGCTTTACCTTGCTGCCCTTTGCTGCCTTCGTCGACTGCCTGCGGCTGGCGTCCGACGAGGGCGATCGCAGTCGTCAGCTACGTTGCCGCTGGCGCTTTCTGTCAGAGGATGGCGCCGAGGTTGCGTCAAGCTGTGGTGCGGTGATCTCGCCCTGCGAGCCGATAGGGGGGCGTCATGGGCAGCCTTTCTGTGATCCCCGCCAGTTCGACTACCTGGTGGTTATCGGCGGGGTGCTGGGGGAAGGCGAGGAAGCTGATAGCCCTGAGCGAACGAGCCCTGAACGACGGGCTCTCGAGCGAAACCGCCCCGAGCGAGATGGCGGCACCCTCGACTATCTGCGCCATGCGGCAGCGCTGGGCGTGCCGCTGGTGGGGGTGTGCACCGGGGTCTACTCGCTGATCCAGGCCGGTGTGATGGAGGGGCGGCGTTGCTGCGTCAGCTGGTACCACCACCTGGATCTGACCCGGCGTTTTCCCGCCGTCAGCGCGGTGGCCGACCGCCTCTATGTCGACGATGGCGACCGCTTGACCTGTGCCGGTGGTGCTGCGGCGGCGGACCTGGCCGCCTATCTGGTGGAGCGCCACCTGGGACGCGCCTGGGCACGCAAGAGCCTGCATATCATGCTGCTGGACGGCCACCGAAGCGGCGACCACTCCCAGCCCCAGCCGGTGGTCTTCGATCGCATCGAGGACCGCATCGTGCGTCGTGCCGTGGCAATTCTCGAGCAGCATCTGGGCGAGCCGCTGTCGGTGGATGAGCTGGCGACGCGCGCCGGCGCCTCGCGTCGGGGGCTCGAGCGCAAGTTTCGCCAGGCCTTCGGTGTCGGCCCGCAGAAGTTCGCCCGTGACCTGCGCCTGCGCTACGGTCTGTGGCTTCTGTACTTCACCGACCATAGCGTCACCGAGATCGGCGAGCGCTGTGGTTTCGCCGACACCGCCCACTTTTCCCGCCACTTCCGCAGCGCCTTCGGACAGTCGCCCTCACGTCTGCGTCGCGATCCCGTCGGTCGCGAGGAGGCCGGCGTCGACCCCTTCTTTCTGCATGTCGGTGCACGCCTGGGGCATCGCTGAGCGCCCCCCGCTGGCGCAATTGCCCCTGATATTGCTCCTGATAGTGCCGCTGATAGCTCCCCTGATCGTGCCGCTGGCAACGTCATCCAAGCGCTCGTCCACGGCGCTCGGCTCATGCCTGCGTCCAACAAAGCTGTCGCATTTGTTCAAGTTTTGAAGGAGCCGCTCGGCTTCAATGACCTTATCCCGCCGGGCACCTGCGCTCGTCTGGGCCGGCCTCTGCCTGTATGGGCCAGTCTGGGCCGGGCTCTGCCAGTCTGGGCCCGTCTGGGCCGGTCCGGGCAGCGTCGATGTCCCTGACGGCGACGCCGATGTCGTTTCCAGAATATCGGCGCCGGGATAGCGGCTTACCTTGGAGGCGGGGGACTGCCCGTCTTCGTCAGCCATCACAACGACAATATCGACCAGGCGAAAGCGGCCGCGAAGAGGCGCTTCGCCATTATCGGAGATACCCCATGCCAAGCGCTCATCTGTCCAGCTCGTCACTGTCCCGGTTCGATCCGCAGATCGCCGAGGCCATCGCCGACGAGGTCGTTCGCCAGCAGGATCATGTGGAGCTGATCGCCTCCGAGAACTACGCAAGTCCCGCGGTGATGGAGGCCCAGGGCACCCAGCTGACCAACAAGTACGCCGAGGGCTATCCCGGCAAGCGCTACTATGGCGGCTGCGAGCACGTCGACGTGGTAGAGCGTCTGGCCATCGAGCGGGCCTGCGCGCTGTTCAGCGCCGACTACGCCAACGTGCAGCCCCACAGCGGCGCCCAGGCCAATGCCGCCGCCTTCATGGCGCTGGTGTCCCCCGGTGATACCGTGCTCGGCATGAGTCTGGCTCACGGCGGCCACCTGACCCATGGCGCGGCACCGAACTTCTCCGGCAAGCACTACCACGCGGTGCAGTATGGTCTGGACGAGGCCACCGGCCAGATCGACTACGCCGAGGTCGAGCGTCTGGCCAACGAGCATCGCCCCAAGTTGATCGTCGCTGGCTTCTCGGCCTACTCCCAGGTGGTCGACTGGCGCCGCTTTCGCGCCATCGCCGACAGCGTCGGCGCCTGGCTGCTGGTGGACATGGCCCACGTCGCCGGTCTGGTGGCGGCCGGGCTCTATCCAAGCCCGCTGCCCCACGCCCACGTGGTCACCACCACCACCCACAAGACCCTGCGCGGGCCGCGCGGTGGCCTGATCCTGTCGGCCAGCGGTGACGAGGCGCTGTACAAGAAGCTCAACGGCGCGGTTTTCCCCGGCCAGCAGGGCGGCCCCTTGATGCATGTCATCGCGGCCAAGGCGGTGGCCTTCCGCGAGGCCATGAACCAGGACTTCGTACGCTACCAGGAGCAGGTCATCGTCAATGCCAAGGCCATGGCCGGGACCTTTCTCGAGCGCGGCTACGACGTGGTCTCCGGCGGCACCGAAGACCATCTGTTTCTGGTCTCGCTGATTCGCCAGGGGATCACCGGCAAGGACGCCGACGCGGCCCTGGGTCGCTCGCACATCACCGTCAACAAGAACGCGGTACCGGGAGACCCGCAGAGCCCCTTCGTCACCTCGGGCCTGCGCATCGGGACCCCGGCGGTGACCACCCGCGGCTTCGATGCCGAAGAGTGCGAGCGGCTTGCCGGCTGGATCTGCGATGTGCTGGACGTGCTGGCCCGTGGCGAGGACACCGCCGCCATCGAAGCCGACGTACGCCAGCGGGTCGGCGAGCTATGCACGCGCCACCCGGTCTATCCGACCCCTCGGCAAGCCGCTGCCGTGCCGGCCTGATGACCCCCCGGCGGTCGTGACGCACGCAGCGACCGCCCAGGCACTTTTCAGACACGCTCTAGCCCAGAGTTTTGAGGGACACCCTATGCAACGCTACTCCGGATTCGCGCTGGCCCGCCACGCCCTGAGTCACCACGAGAACTGGCAGCGCCAGTGGCGCAACCCGACCCCCAAGGCCGCCTACGACGTGATCATCGTCGGTGGTGGCGGCCACGGCCTGGCCACCGCCTACTACCTGGCCAAGGAATTTGGCGTGCGCAATGTCGCGGTGATCGAGAAGGGCTGGCTGGGCGGCGGCAACACCGCCCGCAACACCACCATCGTGCGCTCCAACTATCTGTGGGATGAGGCCGCCGCGCTCTATGAGCACTCGATGAAGCTGTGGGAAGGGCTGTCCCGGGATCTCAACTACAACGTGATGTTCTCCCAGCGCGGCGTGCTCAATCTTGGCCATACCCTGCAGGACATGCGCGACATCCAGCGCAGGGTCAACGCCAACCGGCTCAACGGCATCGACGGCGAGGTGCTCAACGCCAGGGGCGTGCAGGAGATCGTGCCGATCCTCGACTGCTCGAAGAACGCGCGCTACCCGGTGATGGGGGCCTCCTGGCAGCCCCGTGCCGGGGTCGCCCGCCACGACGCCGTGGCCTGGGGCTACGCCCGTGGTGCCGATGCCCTCGGCGTCGACATCCTGCAGCAGACCGAGGTGACCGGATTCAAGATCCGCGACGGCCGCATCCTTGGGGTGCACACCAATCGCGGCGATATCGAGGCTCGCACCGTGGGCTGCGTGACCGCCGGCAACTCCGGGGTGATGGCATCGCTTGCGGGGCTGCGCCTGCCGCTGGAGAGCCACCCGCTGCAGGCGCTGGTGTCAGAGCCGCTCAAGCCGGTGCTCGATACCGTGGTGATGTCCAACCACGTGCATGGCTATATCAGCCAGTCCGACAAGGGTGACCTTGTCATCGGCGCGGGCATCGACGGCTACAACGGCTACGGCCAGCGTGGCAGCTACGCCACCGTCGAGCACACCCTGCAGGCCATCGTCGAGATGTTCCCGATCTTCTCGCGGGTGCGCATGAACCGGCAGTGGGGCGGCATCGTCGATACCTGCCCGGACGCCTGCCCGATCCTGTCGAAGACCCGAATCGAGGGGCTCTACTTCAACTGCGGCTGGGGCACCGGTGGCTTCAAGGCGACCCCGGGTTCCGGGCATGTGTTTGCCGCGAGCCTGGCCAAGGGCGAGATGCACCCGCTGGCCGCCCCCTTCTCGATCGACCGCTTCCACAGCGGCGCGCTGATCGATGAACACGGCGCCGCCGGTGTCGCCCACTGATTTCAGGAGGTTTGCATGTTCCATATCCATTGTCCCTACTGCGACGAGTGGCGCGAGGAAGAAGAGTTTCATCCCCGGGGACAGGCGCACATCGCACGCCCCGAGGATCCGGCCGGATGCTCCGACGAGCAGTGGGGCGACTACCTGTTCTTCCGCGATAACCCCCGCGGCATCCACCACGAGCTGTGGGTCCACGCGGTGGGCTGTCGCAAGTTCTTCAACGTGACGCGCCACACCCAGAGCTACGAGATCCTCGAGACCTATCGCATCGGCGAGCGACCGCGCTTTACCCGGGACAACCCCGACGGGGTGGTTGCGTCAGCGCCTGAGTCCCTTGACGACAGCGACATCGCCACCGCCGCCCAGGAGGTTCGCGCATGAGCCAGCCCAATCGCCTCGACACCGGGGGCCTGATCGACCGCAGCAGGCCCCTGCGCTTTACCTTCAATGGCAAGGAGTACTCAGGCTTTCATGGGGACACCCTGGCCTCGGCGCTGCTGGCCAACGGGGTGGACGTGGTCAATCGCAGCTTCAAGTATTCGCGTCCCCGCGGCATCGTCGCCGCCGGCGCCGAGGAGCCCAATGCGGTGGTCCAGCTCGGCCACACCGAAGCCGAGCAGGTGCCCAATGTGCGTGCCACCCAGCAGGCCCTGTTCGAGGGGCTGACGGCACGTTCCACCAACGGCTGGCCCAACGTCCAGCGCGACCTGATGGGGACCATCGGCAAGCTTGGCGGCAAGCTGATGCCCCCCGGCTTCTACTACAAGACCTTCATGGCGCCGGCCTCGCTGTGGATGACCTACGAGCGCTATATCCGCAAGAGCGCGGGGCTGGGGCGCAGTCCACTGGAGCGCGACCCGGATATCTACGACCACATCAATCGCCACTGCGAGGTGCTGGTGATCGGTGCCGGGCCAGCGGGACTGGCGGCGGCCCTGGCCGCCTCGCGCAGCGGCGCCCGGGTGATCCTGTGCGATGAGCAGGAGCGCTTTGGCGGCTCGCTGCTGGACGGGCAGGCGTTGCTGGATGATCGTCCGGCGTTGCAGTGGGTCGAGCAGGTGCTCGAGGAGCTTGCCGCCAACCCCGAGGTGACGCTGTTGCCGCGCACCACCGCCAACGGCTATCACGACCACAACTTTGTCACCCTGCACGAGCGGCGCAGCGAGCACCTGGCCCACTGTGCCCCCCGAGTGGAGGGACGCCGTCAGTCGCGCTCGCGCCTGCATCGGGTGCGGGCCGCTCGGGTGGTGCTGGCCACCGGTGCCCATGAGCGTCCGCTGGTCTACGCCGGCAATGACGTGCCGGGCAATCTGCTGTGCTCGGCGGTGTCCACCTACATCCGCCGTTACGGTGTGGTGCCGGGCAAGCGGCTGGTGGTTTCCACCAGCAACGACGACGGCTACCGCGCCGCGCTCGACTGGCTGGACGCCGGGCGCGAGGTGGTGGCGGTGGCCGATGCCCGTCCCGCCCCCGACGGTGAACTGGTCGAGATTGCCCGGGCGCGCGGTATTCGCATCCTGCCGGGCTCTGCAGTGGTCGAGGCCAGGGGCGAGCAGCGGGTCGCCTCGGCGCGGGTCGCGACCATCGATATCGACGCCTTTCGCGTTACCGGCGCCAGCGAGACGCTCGACTGCGACACGCTGGCCAGTTCCGGTGGATTCAGTCCGGTGATTCACCTGGCCTCCCATACCGGAACGCGGCCGAGCTGGCGCGACGACCTGATCGCCTTCGTGCCCAACCTGCCCAGGGGCATGTTGGCGGCCGGTGCAGCCGGCGGCACCTTTGGCCTGGCCGAGGTGCTGGCGGAAGGTCGCGACGCCGGCCTCGAGGCGGCGAGCCAGGCCGGCTTCGAGAGTGCCGAGCTTATACTGCCGGCGGTAGCGTCGCGGCGAGACGGTGCGGCGGTGGCGCTGTTCCAGGTGCCCCACGAAAAGCCGACCCTGCGGGCGCCCAAGCAGTTCGTCGACCTGCAGAACGACGTCACCGCCGCCGGGATCGAGCTTGCCACCCGGGAAGGCTTCGAGTCCATCGAGCACGTCAAGCGCTACACCGCCATGGGCTTCGGTACCGATCAGGGCAAGCTTGGCAACATCAATGGCATGGCCATCGCCGCGCGCTGCCTGGGGCGCTCGATTCCCGAGGTCGGCACCACCGTGTTCCGGCCCAACTATACCCCGGTCACCTTCGGAGCCATCGTCGGTCGCTACTGCGGAGCGCTGTTCGATCCCGAGCGCTACAGCGCGCTGCACCAGTGGCACGTCGAGCAGGGTGCCGAGTTCGAGGACGTGGGCCAGTGGAAGCGGCCCTGGTACTTCCCCAGGACCGTCAACGGCAAGCGCGAGACCCTGCACGAGGCGGTGATGCGTGAGTGCCGCGCGGTGCGCGAAGGTGTCGGCATCCTCGACGCATCGACCCTGGGCAAGATCGATATCCAGGGGCCGGACGCCCGCGAGTTTCTCGGCCGCATCTATACCAACAAGTGGGCCAAGCTTGGCGTGGGCAAGGTGCGCTACGGCTTGATGTGCAAGGACGACGGCATGGTCATGGATGACGGCACCACCAGTTGTCTGGCCGAGGATCACTTCCTGATGACCACCACCACCGGTGGCGCCGCGGGAGTGCTCGAGTGGCTGGAGCTGTGGCACCAGACCGAGTGGCCGGAGCTCGACGTGAGCTTTACCTCGGTCACCGACCACTGGGCCACCATGACCGTCACCGGCCCCATGGCGCGAGAGCTGATGCGCGAGCTTACCGAGGGCATCGATCTGGATCGCGAGGCGTTTCGCTTCATGGACTGGCGTGAGGGCAAGGTGGCCGGGGTGCCGGCACGGGTGTTCCGGATCTCCTTCACCGGCGAGCTGGCCTACGAGATCAACGTCCAGGCCCACGCTGCCATGCACGTGTGGAAGGCGCTGTTCGCCCACGGCGAGAAGTACGACCTGACACCCTACGGGACCGAGACCATGCACGTGCTGCGTGCCGAGAAGGGCTTCATCATCGCAGGTCAGGACACCGACGGTTCGGTGACCCCGGAGGATCTGGGCATGCAGTGGGCGGTGGGTTACGACAAGCCATTCTCCTGGGTCGGCCAGCGGGCGCTGACCCGCAGCGACACCGCGCGCCAGGACCGCAAGCAGCTGGTGGGGCTGAAACCCAGGGATCCGTCGGTGGTGCTGGAGGAGGGCGCCCAGATCGTGCTCGACCCTGACCATCCGATTCCCATGCCGATGGTCGGCCACGTGACCTCGAGCTACTACAGCCCGACGCTCGAAACCGGCTTCGCCCTGGCGGTGGTCAAGGGTGGCCACCAGCGGATGGGCGAGACCGTCTATCTACCCTGTGTCGACGGCAAGGTCCACGAAGCCGAAATCGTTTCCACCATCTTCCTCGACCCCAAGGGAGAGCGCCAGAATGTCTGAAGCTATAGAACGTGCCCGTACCTTTGATGCCTTCCCGGACGAAGGCATCCCCCTGGAGTCGCCGCTGGCCTGGTCGTTTGAGCACGTCGGCTGCCCGGCGCCCGGCACCCACTCGCGGGTAATGATGCGCGAACGCCAGCACGACCATCTGATCCTGCGCGGTGGCGCCATCGTGCTCGACGAGGCGGTGCGCGCGGTGCTGGGGCTGTCGTTGCCGGCGCGTCCGCTGGAACTCAGTCAGGGAGAGAGGGCTTCGCTGCAGTGGCTAAGTCCCGACGAGTGGCTTGCCGTGCTGCCCCAGGGTGACGCCTTTCGCGTGGAGACGGCGCTGCGCAGCGCCCTGGGCGACGCCAGCGTGGCCTTCTCCGACGTCAGCGCCGGTCAGACGGTGATCGAGCTGACCGGTGATGACCAGGCCCTGCGCGAGCTGTTGATGAAGTCGGTGGTCTACGACGTCCACCCGCGCCACTTTGCGGTGGGCAAGGGGGTGACCACGGTGCTGGCCAAGACCAGCGTCATCCTGCGTCGCCCCGACGAGCGACGCTGGGAGCTGGTGGTGCGGCGCAGTTTCGCCGACTACGTTTATCGTTGGTTGCTCGATGCCGGTGAGGAGTTCGCCATCGGCGTCGAGCGTGACGTCACCGCCGGGGAGACGACATGACGATCAGCGTGAGCGCCGTGCGCACGACCCACTGGATCCTGACCGCCCAGTGTCCTAGTCGTCTTGGCACCGTGGACGTGGTTACCCGCTTTCTGCGCGAGCAGGGCTGCTACATCACCGAGCAGCAGTCCTTTGACGACAGCAGTTCCTGTCGTTTCTTCATCCGCACCGAATTCCGCCCTCCCGAGGAGGGCGAGTTCGATGCAGGCGCCTTCGAGGCGGCCTTTGCCGAGCGCGCGGCGCCGTTCTCCATGGCGTTCGAGCTGACCTCACCAGAGCGCCTCACTCCGGTGGTGATCATGGTTTCCAAGGCCGATCACTGCCTCAATGACCTGCTCTATCGCTATCGTACCGGCCAGCTTCCGGTGGCCATCAAGGCGGTGGTGTCCAACCACCCCGATCTGGCGCCGCTGGCCGAGTGGCACGGGCTGCCTTATCACCATCTGCCGATCAGCGCCGAGACCAAGGCCGAGCAGGAGGCCGAGGTGTGGCGGATCGTCGAGGACAGTGGCGCAGAGCTGGTGATCCTGGCGCGCTACATGCAGGTGCTGTCGAGCGAGATGAGCGAACGCCTGGCCGGTCGAGCGATCAATATCCATCACTCGCTGCTGCCTGGCTTCAAGGGCGCCAAGCCCTACCACCAGGCCTTCGAGAAGGGCGTCAAGCTGGTTGGGGCGACCGCCCACTACATCAACGATGACCTGGACGAAGGCCCGATCATTACCCAGGGGGTGGAGCCGGTCACCCACGCCGATACCGCCGAGGACCTGGTGGCCCGAGGGCGTGATATCGAGTGCATCACCCTGGCCCGGGCCGTCACCCTGCACCTGCAGCGTCGGGTGTTTCTCAACGGCTCGCGCACGGTGGTCTTCCAGCGCTGATGTCAGGGACAGACAGGCGGCGACGACGAGGCGCTGAACTCCATCTTGCTGAACCAGGCGGTGGCGTCGCCTCCGGCGTTGTCGCCATCGCTCATCAGCGCCAGGCCATCGACGCCGTCGGGGCTCGCGCCGAACAGTCGACGGTAGTCGGCGGCCACGTCGCGCACCTCGCCGACCCACTGACCAGCCTTGGCACCTCCGCTTTGCAGCGCCAGCAGGACGGCACGATCGGTAAAGGCGTTGGGCCAGCTGGTGCCTGCCGGCTGATTCGATGACCACACATAGTTGACCGACTCCACCTGCCAGGGCAGAAGGCCGGTGCGTCTGGCCACGTAGACCCGGGCGGGATAGTCGTCGCCACTCTCTGTGCGTTCGTCGACCCCGGAATAGACCCCGGATACCTGCCAGCACCAGCGCAGGTAGGGCGTCTCGCCGAGGTCGATGTCGCGCTCCAGATAGCGGGCCGAGGCCTGCCCCCGGGAGCGCGCTTCGAGCACGCTGACGCCATCGTGCTCGACCAGTCGGTAGGCCGTTTCGCCGGCGAAGGATTTGGTTGGCCAGTCGAGCATGGCGCGCGGGCTGAAGGTCTGGGCCTGGGCGCAGGAGGCCATCAGGACCGCAGCCGAGACAAGGGCGCAGGTCAGGGTACGCGGCGGTGGGGCAGCGAGGTGGCGAAGGGGAAGAATCCGGGCCATGCAGGCTCCTGTCGTCGGCAATCGGGGAAGCGGCTGAAACGACGTGAACGATATGAACGATATGAACCATCAGGTCCAAATCGTGTGGGCGGTCATCGCCTGTGCGCACATCGTGTAGCTGCATTGCGCGCACTATGCCCAGTCGCGTCGGCTATGGGTACTGGGTCGTCGCCCCGGCGTTGAACCTTACACAGCGTCAACCCGGATTGTGAGAGATTTCCCCTTGTGGTGGTCGGGGACCGGCGACCATGCTGTAGGCACATTGACCTGGAAAGGAAGCTCCATCATGAAGCAGTGCTATCGCAAGATGTTCACCCTGTGCCTGGGCAGCGTGCTGGCAGGATCGATGGCGACCATGGCCTGGGCGCAGGGCGAGGTCGAGGTGAGCGACAGCGGTATCGCCAGTCTGACGTCGACCGATAGCCTGGAGGCGGTGGAATCTCGCTTCAAGGAGGGGCTGGAAAAACGGGGAATGGGACTGATGGCAAGCGTGGACCACCAGGCCAACGCCGCCGGGGTGGAGCTGGAATTGCCAGCGACACGCACCTACATCTTCGGCAAGCCCGAGGTGGGCACTCGACTGATGCAGTGCGAGGGTAGTGTCGCGCTGGATCTTCCCCAGAAGATGCTGGTTCGCCAGCAGGAAGATCACCTGGTGATCGAGTGGAACGACCCTCATTACCTGGTGGAGCGCCACGGCCTGCAGGACTGCGAGCTGCCCGTGGACAAGATCGCCGAGGCCCTGACCGGGCTGGCGCGGGAGGCAGCGGGCCAGCAATGATGGCCTGGTCTTGCCCAGGCACCTCCCGAGCCTTGCTCACCGGGTCCGGCTCGGGACCTCTTTACCGGGGATCTGGCACGCAATCGCTTGAGGCTGACTCAGGTGGGGGGTAACTGGCGCCCCGTCGGCGGGCTGCCTTGGTGGCCCGCCAGGGGGAGGCAGAATGGTGGGTCGACCAGCGAGATGCTTCCCTCGAGGTAGGGCAGTCGAGGTAGGGCAGTCGAGGTCCTTGCGCCAAGTCCGTCAGCCGAGTCCTTCAGTTCTGGCGACGGGTCTCCGCCTCGGCCATCGCTTCCTTTACCTTCAGCAGGTCCTGATCACTGGCGACGTTGTCGGTAGTCGCGCCAGGGGACGTACCGTCCTGGGGTTTATCAATTGTGCCGTTATAGGCATTGCCGACCCGGTGCAGCATGCTGAACTGCTTTTCGCAGTTGCGACAGGCCGAGCACAACATCAAGTGAAACCGCAGCGAAATACGCTCCCTGGCCGTCAGGGGGGCATCCAACTGCTTTGACATCAGCCGCGTAGCGGCCTTGCACATCATCATGCCGCGTCCTCCTTCCATCCCTTTTCAATGCAAGCGCGAAGCTTGAGGCGAGCCCGATGCAGGATCACCCAAGCGTTGTTTTCCTTGATGCCTACTTCCTTACAAATATCGTCGGTGGAAAGGCCCATCAATTCGCGCAGGGAGAAAACGCGAGCCACGTTTTCTGGAAGACTCAGCATACAAGCGTCGAATACTTTCCAGAAATTTTCGTTCTCGAACGCTTGCTCCGGGGTGCTCCATGCCTGGGGCTTGGCGTCGGCGGCCCAGTGCCCATCCTGTTGAAACATGCGGTCGATGGCGTCGTCGCTGTGCTCTTCATCGAAGGGCTCCCAGCGACCATGACGCTTCTGCTGGCGCATCTGGTCGAGCAGCTTGTACTTGAGGATGCCGAATACCCAGGTTTCGTAGCCGGAGCGCCCCGAAAAGCTGTCGTTCTTCTCGATGGCGGCGATCATGGCTTCCTGCACGGCGTCCTCGGCGGCGGCATGATCGCGCAGGTGCATGCGGGCGAAGGACACCAGGCGGGGGCGCACGGCGGCGAGTTTCTTGTGGCGGTCGGTGAGCGTTTCTTGGGTCACGGCAGAATCTCCAGGGCGAGGGCTTCCATGTCGGCGAGGCGAGCCAGGTCCTGGGGCGTATCCAGGTCCCATACGGTCGTTGGACACTCCAGCGTCCACAAAAGCTCCGCAAGACGTGTGCGCGTCTGGGACATGACGCTGGACGTGCCCCAGTCGATTCCTCGGAAGAGACGGGGATCGGGGCGACGAACTCCAACCAGAGCATAGCCGCCGTCCTCGGCCGGAAGAAAGACGCTATCTGCGTCTTTAAGCCGTTTATGACAAGTTTTTAGTAATGTCTTATCCAATATCGGGCAATCTGTGCCGATTAGAAGGCTCGGGCCACCTGCCGAGCACAGCGCCGCGTGCATGCGCACCCCCAGGTCGCCTTCAGGCTGTGGTCTCAGCGTCACGCCGAACCGCTGGCGGATATCGACAAAGCACGGATGGTCGTGCTCAAGCGCCGTCCACAGCGTGATGTTGCGCGCGGACGTCGTCTCCAGCGCCGTCTTCAGGGTGTACTCGATCAGTCTGTGCTGGAGACGAGCGGCGCCTTCGGCGCCGAGGGCGGGGATCATCCGCGTCTTGGCCTGGCCGGGGATCGGCGCCTTGGCCAGGATGGCCAGCTTCAGGCCAACCTGGCCAAGGCTGCCAGCCAGCCCGTCGCTATCGTGGTCAGCGCACATGGCGATACTCCTCGGCCAGGCGAACGGGATCGGCCCCTCGCCAATAGCGAAAGCGCAGTCGCCACATCAGCAATATCGTCGTCAGCACGCCGCCCTGCTCCCAGCGGCGACCGTCGGTGAGCACCTTGAAGCCAAGGCAGGCAGGAGGCGACAGTCGCTTGAGGCGCTTGGACATTTCGATGTCTTCCATCAACGGCTGGTCGGGGAAGCCACCGACGGCGTCGAAGGCGCTGCGACGCATGAACATCGCCTGATCGCCGGTGGCGATGCCGGTCAGGCGTGAGCGCAGGTTCATGCAGGCGGCGATCAATGATAACCAGCGCGAGCGGCCCTGGATGCGCACGTCGAAGCGCCCCCAATGGCGCTTCTCCAGCGCCTTCAGTATCGCCGGCATGGCCGCCGCGGGCAGTCGAGTGTCGGCGTGCAGAAACAGCAAGGACGGCGCACTCGCCGCAGCGGCTCCCTGGTTCATCTGGCGCGCCCTTCCGCGGGGGGCATCGATGACACGATCGGCCAGGGGGCGGGCAAGCGCCCGGGTATCGTCCTCGCTGCCACCATCGACGACGATCACCTCGACGCCCTGCTGGCGCCACTCGGATAGCCGCTCAAGACCCGCGACGATGGTCGCTGCCTCATCGAGGACGGGAATGATCACACACAGGCGTGGGGCGACGACCTCGGACCCTGGTTCAGCGAGAGGCACGGCGGGCACCCTGCCAGGCGGCCCCGGCGGGGGCTTCGGTGGCGGCCGCCAGTTCGACGATCGGACCCGCCGCTGCCTCGGCGTCTGCCCTGTCGTGGGTGACCAGCAGCGCCGGAAGACGATGGTCTCGGATGCGCTGGAAGACCAGGTCACGCATCTCCTGGCGGAGCGCGGCGTCGAGCTTGGAGAAGGGCTCGTCCAGCAGCATCGCCTGGGGACGCGACAGCAGGGTGCGCATCAGCGCGACACGAGCGCGCTGGCCGCCGGACAGCGTTGCCGGATCGCGCTCACCGAATCCGGCAAGACCGATATCCGCCAGGGCCTCTTCGATGGCCTCGCGGCGCTCGCGTCGGCTGGCAGACGACGGCATGCCGAAGGCCAGGTTGCCGGCGACGCTGAGGTGGGGAAACAGCAGCGCATCCTGGAACAGCAGACCGAGTCGGCGGGCCGAGGCAGGCAGGTCGGTGACTCGCCTGTCGCCGAGGCGGACCTCGCCCTGGGCGTCAAAGGCAGGTGCGAGAAAGCCCGCAGCGTAGGCCAGCAGGGTGGACTTGCCGACACCGGAAGGCCCCATGACGCTGACCACCTCGCCGGGGGCGACCTGAGCATTCAGTGATACCAGGGGGGCACCGTCCAGCGAGATCACGACCCGATCGAAGACCAGTGCGCCCGTCGGGTTCGCTGGAGACGTGGGGGGAAGGTGGCATCGTGTGTCTGGTGTCTGTGACATGGTGGGCTCGGATGGCGTTGAGGCGGTTCAGGTCAGCAGGGCGCGTCGGTGGCTATGCAGTACGCGCGGCAAGCCGATGGCGAGGGCGAAGCCGAGTGCCGGCAAGAGTAGCTGGGCCAGGGCATAGACCGCCGTCAGGCGACGATCCCCGCCGGAGGCAAGCGATACCGCCTCGGTGGTCAGGGTGGTCAGGCGTCCGGCCCCCAGCAGCAACGTCGGCAGATACTGGCCGGCGCTGACGGCGACCCCCACGGCGGCGGCGGTGGCGATGGGGGCCAGCAGCAGCGGCAGGCGAACGCGTACAAAGGCGGCGGCCGGGCCATGGCCGAGACCTGCGGCGACCTGGGCCCAGCGGGGGTCAAGCCGCCGGTAGCTCTCGGCCAGTGACAGAAAGACGTAGGGCAGCACGAACAGGCAGTGTCCCAGTACCACCACCATGAAGCCCGGTGCCACCGACAGCTGCGCCTGAAGCTGCACCAGACCGTAGAGAAAGGCGACCGGTGGCACCAGCAGCGGCAGGTAGAGCACCAGGGTGGCGCTCGCTCCCATGCTGCGGTGATTGAGCGCTTCGCTCTCGAGACAGCCGATCACCAGGATGGTTGCGAGAGCGGTGGCGGCCAGTGCCAGCCACAGGGTGTCGAGGGCGGCCGGCAGCAGGCCTGGCAGCGCACGACCCCAGTTGGCCAGGGTCAGGGGCGTGGGCCAGGCCGAGGGAAAGGGCCAGAAGGCCGCCAGCGACCACAGCGTCAGTCCCAGCAGACTGGCACCGAGCAGGGTGACGCTGAGCCAGGTCAGACCGCCGCCCAGCAGGCTACCGAGGCGTTGACCGCTGTTGCGTCGGCCGTCGGTCAGGCGTGGCGTGGCGCACCAGCGTACGGCCTGTTCCAGGCACCACCAGCAGGCCAGTGCCAGCAGCGTGATGCCGAGCTGGCTCAGCGCTGCGGCGGAGGCCATGAAGCGCATCGACAGGTCGGGATCGCCAAGCCAGCGGACCACGCTGACCGCCAGGGTCGGTGGGGTGGACGGGCCCAGGATCATGGCCACATCGACATTGGACGAGGCAAAGGCGATGACCGCATAGACCGGTAGCCGAATCAGCGGGTACAGGCTCGGCAGTACCGCCTTGAGAAAGGCGGTCACCGGCGAATAACCCAGCGACAGTGCCAGGTGCCGACGATCGTCGGCCTGGCACTGAGGCAGCGCCGATAGACTCATCAGCAGCAGAAAGGGGACTTCCTTGACCACCAGTCCGGCGATCAGCGCAAGGCCAAAGGGATCACCGGGAAACAGGTAGTCAGGAGGCGTGGCGTGACCGCTCAAGGCCGGGGAGACCAGGCGCATGGCCAGGCCCGAGGGCGCCAGCAGAAAGGCCAGACCGATGGCGGCGGCGGCGTGGGGCACCGCCAGGAGCGGCGACAGCAGGCGCTTGAGCCAGACAAAGGCGGTGCTGTCGGCGAAGGCACCGAGAAACAGCACCACGATGGTCAGGGCCAGGGCGGTGCTGATCAGGCCAGTGGTGAAGCTGAGCACCAGCATCTCGAAAAGCCCGGGGGTGTTCGCCAGGCTCACCCAGGGCGCCAGGCTCAGCTGCTCTCCACCGAGCACCGGCAGCCAGCCGAAGGCCGGCGCCGCAGCGCCTGCCAGGCCGGCCACCACCGGGGCCACCAGCAGCAGTACCGTCAGCGCCGGCGCCAGCCCCACCAGGCGGGAGAAGGTCGAGGTATCAGCGGCTGCCATAGCGCTCGAGCCAGGCCGCCTCTACCGCTTCCATCCAGCTCGGGTGCGGCTCGGGCAGGGTCTGTTGCAGGGCCTGTGGCGCCAGTCGCGCTGGCTGGTCATCCATGGGCGTCAATGCCTGACGCTCGGCCTCATTCAGGCGCGCGAGATCGAGCACGCTGGGGTCGCCCCAGACGTCCAGGCGCTGCTTGCGCGCCTGGGCCTCGGGCGAGAGCAGGAAGTTGGCGGTGACCATGGCGCCGGCCTGGTGGCTGGCGTTGAACGGGATGGTGACAAAGTGAACGTTGCCGATGGTCCCGCCGTCGAGCACATAGCTGCGAATCGAGGGAGGCAGTTGGTAGTTGTTGACCGCAGCGGCAGGCTCGGCGGGGTTGAAGGTAAAGGCCAGCGACAGTTCGCCGTCACCCATCAGGCTTCTGAGCGCAGGCCCTGAAGCGGGGAAGTCCCGCCCCTGGCGCCACAGATGGGGATGCAGGGCGTCGAGATAGTCCCACAGCGGTGCCATGGCCGCTTCGGCGTCGGCTTCGCCGACGGGGCGGGCAAGCACCGCCGGGTCGTCGATCAGTGCGATGAGCGCCTGCTTGAGAAAGGTGGAACCGTGGAAGTCCGGGACCAGTGGATAGGTGAAGCGCCCAGGATGCTGCTCGGTCCAGTCGAGCAGGGCGGCCATGCTGGTCGGCGGCGCCTCGACACGCTCGCTGTCGTAGTAGAAGGTCAGCTGGGCCTTGCCCCAGGGTGACTCGAATCCCTCGGTGGGGACGGTGAAGTCGGTGGTCATCTCGGGATTGGCGTCCGGCGAGGTCAGCGCGAAGTTCGGCAGGCGCTGGGCAAAGGGCCCGAGCAGCAGATCATTGGCCTTCATCGCGGCGAAGTTCTCGCCGTTGATCCAGATCAGGTCGATGGCGCCCTCGTCGACGTTGCCAGCGGACTTCTCGGCCAGTACCCGGGAGACCGCAGCGGCGGTGTCGTCGAGCTTGACGTGGACCAGATCGATGTCGTGGCGCTGTTCGAGCTCGCCGGCGACCCAGTCGAGATAACCATTGACGTTGGGGTCACCGCCCCAGGCGTTGAAGTAGACCGTCTGCCCCCTGGCCTGCTGCTCGATCTCCTGCCACGGCTGGTTCAGCGGCGTGGACGTATCCTGGGCCCAGGCGGGCGAGCCTAGCCCCAGGGCAGCCAGGGCGGTGAGGACGAAGGCGCCACCGGGAGGCCAGGTCAAGCGGAGGTCGGCCAACGGGCGTCTACAGGAAAAAGGCGTGGTCATGGTCGCGTCCTTGTGACGATGGATAGGCAGGGGTGGATAGAGCCGGACAGGGTTGGATAGAACCGGGCAGGGCCGGACAGAGCCGGACAGAGCCGGACAGAGCCGGACAGACTTGGACAGCGCCAGACAGCGCCGGGAAAGTCAGCCGGCACGGGCGAGTTCCTCGAGTTCGTCGGCGACACGCCTGATGATGGGGGCCGAGAGGTAGTGATCGACGCGGTCGGCCACATGGGCGATCAAGGCATGGTCGCTTAGCTGTGCCGACCAGTCTTCACCACTGTGCTGCCTGTCGACCTGGCGGCGCTGCTGGGCACGCCATTTGGCACACCAGGTCAGCGACCATAGCCACATGGCGCGACGACAGGTGATCAGCGTCGACCAGTCGCTGTGATGACTGTCTTCGGCCATCAGTTCCTGCCAGCGCCGATACAGCGCCACCAGATCCTCGACGAACAGCACCGCGCGGCTGTTGAGGTCCCAGGTGGTGGAGGTGTAAAGGCTCAGGTGGGCCAGGTCGAAGCCGGGTAGCGAATAGCGGCACTTTTCCAGATCCACCAGTACGGCGCGTCCGTGAGGCGTGATCAGAAAGTTGCCGGGGTGAGCATCGAAGCTGATTAGGCGAATCTCGTCGTCGGCGATGCGAAGCCTCTGCGGGAGCTGTGCCAGCGCCTGTTCGATCAGGGCAGTGCTGGTGCGAGATAGCCCGGCCCCGGGGAGAAAGCGGGCCTGGGTGGCGATCTCGTCGAGCATCTCTCGCCAGGGATCCACCGGTGAGGCCAGGGGGGCGCGTTGATCGGGCAGCGGCAACCGGTGCAGGCTGGCCAGGGCCGAGGTCAGGGCCGGCAGGTCCGAGGGCAGGCTGGCGGGACGGCCATCGATGGCCTCCACCACCAGCGCGCCTCTGGGCAGCAGGTCGTCGCAGGGCAGCCAGTCATCGAGTCTGGGTGTATGGCCACTGGCCTGGGCGCGGTCAAAGCAGGCGACCTGATAGGCCAGGTTGGACGCCGCGTCCAGCCCCATCTGGCTCTGCTTGGGCAACCGCGCCAGCCAGCCGCCCTTGTCACTGCCGCCGGCCAGGCGCACATGCCAGTGGGCCAGGCCGGTATCGGCCAGTGGCTCCAGTCGATGCCCGGACAGAGGCCTCCCATGGCGCGCGAGACTATGCTCGAGCGCTATCAGCGGCGGGCCCGGCGATGGGCTCTCCGTTCGCGATGACGGTGGCGTCGAGGCGCATCGCTCCATGTCGCGTTCCTTGGACGTAGTCAGCTGAGTCGGCAGGGGGCAACGATCCTTACACATTTTTTTAAGAAGATGCCACCGGGCGGGCTTGGCCGGATCGAGACTGGTCGGAGTCAGGCTGGGTAGCAGCGTCGCCTTGCTCGGGTGGTTCTGGTAAACTGCGCCCCTTCCCGTGTCTCCACTACATCATGACAGCGCCAGGCTAACGCCTCCCGGTGCGCTGCTGTCGTGGAGAAACGGTCGGCCCTGGGCCGCTTGTCGCGATATCTCACAACCACTCCCCCTGGACCGCCTCATGATGCGATCGATCAAGCAAGACTGGTTTTCCAATATTAGGGGCGACGTGCTGTCCGGCATCGTCGTGGCCCTGGCGTTGATTCCGGAGGCCATCGCCTTCTCCATCATCGCAGGTGTCGATCCCAAGATTGGCCTCTACGCCTCCTTCTCCATGGCGGTGATCATTGCCTTCGCCGGGGGCCGGCCGGGGATGATCTCTGCCGCCACCGGCGCCATGGCACTGTTGATGGTGACCCTGGTCAAGGAGCACGGACTTCAATATCTGCTGGCCGCGACCCTGCTGACCGGGGTACTGCAGATCATCGCCGGCTATCTGCGCCTGGCCGACCTGATGCGTTTCGTCTCGCGCTCGGTGGTGACCGGCTTCGTCAACGCCCTGGCGATCCTGATCTTCATGGCCCAGCTGCCCGAGCTGACCAACGTCACCTGGCACGTCTACGCGATGACCGCGGCGGGTCTCGGCATCATCTATCTGTTCCCCTACGTGCCCAGGATCGGCAAGCTGCTGCCGTCCCCGCTGGTGTGCATCCTGGTGCTGACCGGCGTCTACCTGGCGACCGGCATGGACATCCGCACCGTCGGTGACATGGGCGAGCTGCCCGATACCCTGCCGATGTTCCTGTGGCCTGACGTGCCGCTGAATCTCGAGACCCTCGGCATCATCTTCCCCTATGCGGTCATGCTGACCGTGGTCGGTCTGCTCGAATCGATGATGACCGCCACTATCGTCGACGATCTGACCGATACCTCCAGCGACAAGAACCGCGAGTGCAAGGGCCAGGGTCTGGCCAACATCGGTACCGGTCTGCTTGGCGGCATGGCGGGCTGCGCGATGATTGGCCAGTCGGTGATCAACATCAAGTCCGGCGGGCGTGGACGCCTGTCTACCCTGCTGGCGGGGGTCTTCCTGCTGCTGATGGTGGTGTTCCTGTCGGACTGGGTCTCGCGCATCCCCATGGCGGCGCTGGTGGCGGTGATGATCATGGTGTCCATCGGTACCTTCAGCTGGAGTTCGCTGCGCGACCTCAAGAAGCACCCGATGTCCACCAATGTGGTGATGATCGCCACCGTGGCGGTAGTGGTGTGGACCCACAACCTGGCGATCGGTGTGTTCGTCGGTGTGCTGATCGCCGCGCTCAACTTCGCCAACAAGGTCGGCAACTTCCTGTACATCGCCAGTGACGAGCTGGAACAGCAAGAGGAGCTTGGCAAGGGACGGCGCTACCGCGTGGTCGGCCAGGTGTTCTTCGCCTCGTCTCAGCGTTTCTCCGCCGCCTTCGACTTCAAGGAAAGCGTCGAGAAGGTGGTCATCGACCTGTCACGTGCCCACTTCTGGGACATCACCGCGGTCCAGGCGCTGGACATGGTGGTGATCAAGTTCCGCCGTGAGGGCACCGACGTCGAGCTGATCGGGCTCAACGAGGCCAGCGCCACCATCGTCGATCGCTACGCCATCCACGATAACCCGGCGGCGGTGGAAAAGCTGATGGGTGGTCACTGAGGCAGGCGCCGAAGATGTGACGGGTGTGTGCCAGTTGGTGTAGAACTGGAGGTAACACCCGGATCGGGCTAGACAACAGGTCTGAGGGTCGCGCCCCGCTCGGGCGCGACGACAAGGCCACAATCGATGGAACGCGACGTCTGAGGACGCGCGTTCGCCCCCAACGCCAGGCAGGACGATTTCATGACAGAACAGGTGATGGCCGCCATCGACGGGTCCCCGTTTTCCGAAGGGGTCTGCGACTCTGCCGCCTGGGCCAGTCAGGCCCTCGATGCGCCGCTGACGTTTCTTCACGTGGTGGATAACCACCCCCAGACCGCCGAGGCCGATCTGTCCGGTAACCTGGGACTCGGCGCCAGGGAGCACCTGCTCGAGGAGCTGGCCAGTCTCGATGAGCGGCGGGCCAAGGTCGCCCAGGAGCACGGCCGCCTGATGCTCAAGGCGGCCAAGGATCGCGCCAGCGCCAGTGGTGTTGATGACCTGCATTGCCGACAGCGCAACGGCACCCTGGTGGAGACACTGCTGGAGCTGGAAGACGAGATCCGCCTGCTGGTGATCGGCAAGCGGGGCGAGAGCGCCCAGCAGGCCAGCGAGCACCTGGGCTCGAATCTCGAGCGGGTGGTCCGCGGTCTGCATCGGCCGATTCTGATGGTACCGGAGAGCTTTACGCCGCCGACTCGGGTGATGATCGCCTTCGATGGCAGCAAGACCACCCGCAAGGGCGTCGAGCTGCTGGCCAGGAGCCCGCTGTTCAAGGGGATCGCCTGTCACGTGGTGATGGTCGGCGCCGATACCGGTGATAACCGCACCCAGCTGGAGTGGGCGCTGGACAGCCTCAAGGGCGCCGGTCACGAGGCCCAGGGCGAGATTCGCGCCGGAGAGGTCGAGGAGACCCTGCGCGCCTACCAGAAGGACCACGCCATCGAGATGGTGGTGATGGGAGCCTATGGCCACTCGCGGATTCGCCATCTGCTGGTGGGCAGCACCACCACCAGTGTGCTCAGGCGCACCTCGCTGCCGGTGCTGCTGCTGCGCTGACGAGGCTGAGCCGACATCGACATCGACACGACATCGACCCCCCGCCGAATCCTGTTCGGCGGCGGGTCGTTTCTTTTTTGCGTCTATGCGTCGTCGGCGCGGTCCTGCTGTGGCGTCATCGGTTCGCGACCTTTGCCTTTCATCCTGCACAGCAGCCACTCCAGCGAGAGACAGCCGCCGCCGCGCAGGATCAGGGTGGCGAGGCTCGCCGCCCAGAGTCCGTGGGTGACCCAGGCCTCGGGATAGACGAAGGTCTGGATCACCAGGGTCATGATCAGTAGACCCAGGGCTGCAAGTCGCGTGGCAAGCCCCGCCCACAGCAGCAGCGACAGCGAGAACTCGGCGAGTGTTGCCAGGTAGGCGGCCAGCACCGGCGAAATCAACGGCAGGGCGTATTCGTGCTCGAACAGGAAGAAGGTGCTGTCGGCGATACCGAACCCTTCCACCTTGGTCAGCGCCGACAGAAAGAACACGGCGCCGAGTACCAGGCGCATCAACGCCAGCACCAGGTCCAGCGAACGACGCTCGAGCCAGGGGCAGAGTCGCCCGTAGTAGGTGTCCAGCAGGTTTGTCATCGGTGTCATGGGGTGCCTCGTAGCAAAGTGGGGGCGGGGTCCAGTACCGCGAGCGCGCCATGGCCGACCAGGGTGCCCAGGGCGTGGCCGAGCGCATCCTCTGCCACGCCGCTGTCGGCCAGTTCGCCCAGCGCCTGGGACAGCGAGGTCGGTGTGTCCAGCAAGCCGTATAACGCTGCGCTTGCCGCATCGAGTGGCCTAAGCCTGACCTGGCGACCCGAGCGGATCACCAGCCAGTGGCCGGCGCCTCGCTCGCCCAGGGGGGCGCCACCCTCTCCGCTCTCCAGCGCCTGCCACAGGGCTTCGACGTCATGTTGGCAACGGATGGTCCGGCTGGCCGGACGGGCCTGGACGAGCCGCTGGTCGTCAAGGACGGCGCCGATATCGGACGCCTCCAGCGGCACTGCCTCGGCTGCGTGACTGACCTGAAGCCGGGCGTGCTCGAGTCGCGCGATATCGGCGACGAAGCGATAGGGCGCAAGCGCCGGTGCGCGCGCCAGAGCGTCGGCAAAGCCCCGGCCGTAGCGGCTGAGTCGAGGGTCCTGCGGGGGGCTTGTGGCCGCGTAGCTTGCGGCCTCGGCACTGAAGCAGCCCTCGCCCAGCAGGGTCAGGGTATGGGGAAAGGCTTCCTTCAGGGCCTCGATCAGGCTTGAGCGAATATTGTTGCGGTAGACGTCGAGCCCGGCCTTGTGGCCGAGCTGTGGTGGCGTCGCCTGGGGGCGATGCATGGCATCGATGAAGCTGCGCTGCCAATCGAGCAGGCCGCTCATGGCGCTCTCCCTGTGGCTTGCGCCGAGGCGCTGGCTGCCAGGGCGGTGCTCGCATCGGCGCCGGGGCCATGGGCTGCATGCTGATGCCGGCGTGCCAGGTCGACCTCCTGCATCCAGCGCTCTAGCGTCGGCACCCGGTTGTCCCACTCGATCAGTGTGGGCAGGCCGGGACGCCGGGCGAGCACCTGGCGGTAGCGCTGCCACACCGGCTCACTGACGGCGCTGCCATGGTCGTCGATGTACAGCTCGCCGGCGGCATCGAGACTGTGGCCGGCCAGGTGCCATTCGCCGACGGCGGCCCAGGGCACCTCGTCCAGATAGGCATCCAGGTCGCGTCCCAGATTGGCGGCGCTGATATAGGCGTTGTTGACGTCGAACAAGAGCCCACAGCCGGTCATTTCCACCAGCCGCTGGAGGAACTCGGTCTCGCTGAAGCGATTGTCGAGGCTGACGTAGAGGCTCGGGTTCTCCACCAGCAGGCGGCGGCCGAGACGGTCCTGGGTGCGTGCGATATTGTCGCCGAGGACGCGCAGCGATTCCTCGGTCAGCGGCACCGGCAGCAGGTCGTTGTAGCTGTGGCCATCAAGACGGCTCCAGGCCAGGTGCTCGGAGACCAGTGCGGGGTTCAGGTGATCGACCAGGCGTGCAAGACGTTCCAGATGGGCCGGGTCGATGCCCTCGGCACTGCCCAGCGACAGGCCGACGCCGTGGACCGAGAGCGGGTAGCAGCGTGCCAGTTCATCGAGTCGATCCTGAAGGGGCCCGCCGGCGTTCATGTAGTTCTCGGCGTGCAGTTCGAGAAAGTCCGGGGCCTGGGCCGACTGGGCTGAGTGAACCGAGTGAGCCAGATGGACCAGCGCCTGCATATGCTGAAACTTGAGGCCGATACCGACCGCATTGGCCGCCATTGGCTGTGGCGCTGGCAAGGACGCCGAGACGGGCGTCTCGAGCGACTCGCGTGGAAGGCTGGATGACAGGGAAGAGGGCATGGGCGATTCGCTATGGCTTGAGGCTTGGCGTGTAAACGTCACGGGAAGGCCGTAGCCTCCCCGTGGCGCCAGTGCTCTGGCTCAGGGGCGCTCGACCTCGCTCAGGCTGCCATTGCCGTGGGGCGTTTCGATATCGGTACAGGTGCCTTCCGGGACCAGGGTCCAGGCGTTGCCCTGGTAGTCGACGGTAGAGGTGCCGGCGCAGGTGGTGCCTGGCCCTGCCTTGCAGTCGTTCTCTCCGGCCAGGGCGACGCCGTAACACTTTTCCATGTCGCCATCGGCGGCCTGGACGGTGGCGATGGCGCCGGCTTGCGCCAGGGCGGTGGACAGCACGGCGGCCATCATGACGGAACGTTTCATTTGCAAACCCTCATATAAACGGTTGGGCGACAGCAGGACTGTCGTGACTATGTCGCCGGGGTGAGGGATACCTGACATCGCAAAAGAGGCAAAAGCGCGACAACAGACTATCTGGCGCAGGGAGAAGTTGGCTATATTGGGCGGCTGTCTAACGTTGCAGAGAAGACACTGGTGAAGAGGTGGTCGAATCGGCTGTCTTTTCGAGATTTTTTAGAAATACCGACTTTTTTGGAGAGAGCGATGAGCATTCAGCGTCACGACACCAAGACCCGCATGAGCCGCGCCGTCATCCACCACGGTGTTGCCTACCTGTGTGGTCAGGTCGCCGGACCGGACGCCCGTCAGGGGGATATCACCGCCCAGACCACCAGCATGCTGGAGCGTGTCGATGAGCTGCTGGCCGAAGTGGGCAGCGACCGCGAGCATCTGCTGAGCGCCACCATCTACCTGCAGAACGGCGAGGACTTTGCCGCCATGAACGCGGTATGGGACGCCTGGGTGCCGGAAGGCCACGCCCCCGCCCGTACCTGCGTGTGCGCGCCGATGCCGGCCAAGGAGCTGAAGGTCGAGATCACCGTCACCGCCGCCGTCAAGGGCCTGTAACAGAGCCGCAGTGACATAGCCGTTGACGTAGCCGTCCGCTCGAACGACAACGCCGGCCCCGTGGCCGGCGTTGTCGTTTGTGTTGTTTTTGAGGCACTGGTCCTGGCGTCAGGATGTGCCGGATAAAGCGCGTGTGCCGCCCTTCAAGACGTCTTGTCTTCGGTGCAGGCAGGGGTCTTCCCTTCAGCGCAGACAGGGGTCTTCCATGGGTGGCTCACAAGGCCTCAGACGGCGAGCCAGGGCGTCGACGGCGATATTGAGCAGGGCGGTGATCACCAGCAGGGCGAAGGCCACGTCGAACATCAAGGTCTGGAAAGCGTCGTCGATATTATCGCCGAGGGTGGCGACCCCAAGCATGCCGAGCAGGGCGCTTTCGCGCAGGATCACCTCGGCGCGGTAATAGACCAGCGCCAGCATGCCCGGGTACAGCCGCGGCAACAGCTCGTAGGCCAGCCGCCCCGAGGCCGGGAGTCCCGGCATGCCGGGCTCGATGGCCTGGGCGTGGCGACATACCAGAAAGGCGATCAGGGCGCCGTTATGCAGCGCCAGGGCCAGCCAGGCCGGCAGCAGCGATGGCCCCAACAGCAACAGGAAGACGAAGGCCAGCATCAGCTCCGGGGTCGAACGCAGAAAGATCAGCAGACCCTGGCCGATGCCCTGGCTGACGCGATTGCCGAAGTGGCGCGATGCCAGGGGCCACAGCACCAGGGCGAGCAGCAGGGCGCCGACGGTGCCGAGCAGCCCCAGCAGCAGGGTATTGGCCACCGCGCCGACGAGGTCGGGCAGTTCGGCCAGCCAGCGGAGCACACCGCCGATGTCGCCCTCAAGCAAAGCGCGGGGCCAGATGTCTACGCTGACGAAGCGCCATAACAGGCCTGGGTCGATCTCGGGCCAGGGACCCAGCAGCCACACGCTGGCCAGCCCCAGCGGCAGCAGCAGGCGCCGATGGGCCCACCAGGGCAGGGTGGCGACCAGCAGGTAAAAGGCCCACAGCAGGGCGCCGGCCTCGAAGTAGCGACCCTCGCGAAAGGCGCTCTCGAGTTGGTAGCCCAGCGTCGGCAGACCGACAAAACCCAGCAGCACGCTGCTTCTGAGCGCGCACTCGAAGCGGTAGCGGGTGTAGGCGGCCAGTTGGGCGAAGGCCTGGGGCAGCTCGGTATAGGCCAGCCGGGCAAGGCGCCCGGTACCCTCGGGCAGCGCCGCCTGGGGCGCCTGGGGCGTCTGCTCGAGGATCTCGGCGTAGACCTTGGCGAAGATGCCGGCGTAGGGGATCGCCAGGGCCGCCAGGGCGGTCAGCGCGGACAACCCGAACACCTGCAGGAACAGCAGCGCCCAGAACAGCTCATGCACTGCCCGCACCGCGGCACTGGCCGCGCGCACCAGGCGTGAGCGGGCGTAGACCAGCGCCAGGGGCAGCCCCAGCACCACGCCGGCCAGGGTGCCCCAGAAGGCCACCGCGATGGTAAGGCCGATGGCCTGCAGGGGCGTCTCGATGGCGCCGAAGTCAGGCAGCGCCAGGCCCATTGCCATGCGTCCGAGTTCGCCCCAGGGATCGCGGCTCAATACTTCGAGGTCGGCCAGCGGAATCGCCAGGGCAGCCAGCACCACCAGCCACAGGCTGTGGCGTGCCAGGCGGGCACCGATACCGTCGCCGGCCAACAGGCCTGGGCGTGTCGCTTGCGCGGCGCTCACGGTCGTGCCTGCTCCTCGCCGGCCTGGTGCGAGGCGTGGCGAGCGCTGGCCTCGGCCGGCGAATCGCTGTTGTCGTCGCGAGCAGGGCTGGGAGCAGCGGGAGAGGAGGCCGTGCGTGACGCACTGGGGTAGAGCGCGTCGAGATCATCGAGGCTTAGATCTTGGCTGGGCGCGTCGAGCACCACGCGACCGTCGGCCAGCCCCCAGACGCGATCGAAGTGGCTCAGCGCCAGCTCGCGCTGGTGCAGGGCCATCACCGTGGTAGCGTGCTGGGCATCGATTCGATCGAGCAGCGCCATGGCCTGGTGGGGGTCGACGCTGGCGACCGGCTCGTCACCGAGAAAGACCTGGCGGCGCTGATAGAGCGCACGGGCGATGGCGACCCGCTGGCGCTGGCCACCCGACAGCCGACCTACCGGGCGCCTGATGGCGCCTTCGAGCCCTAGTTCAGCGCACAGACTTGCGACATCTTCCCAGGCCTGGCGCAGCGGCCTGACCAGGTTCCACAGGTTGACCAGCGCCGAGTGGCGCTCCAGCCTGCCCATGTAGACGTTATGGTAGACCGATAGCTGAGGCACCAGGCCGTGGTACTGGGGACACCAGGCGGCGTGGCGGCCAAGACGGCGGCGCAACTCCGCCAGCAGGGTGGACTTGCCGACGCCGCTTTCCCCGAGCAGGGCGACGCGCTCGCCGGGCGCAAGGCGAAGGTGGACGTCATGCAGCACCCTGTGGTCGGCGTGGCCCAGGTCGACCCCGTCGAGGATCAGTGTCGGGAAGTCACCGTGGCCGTTGTCCCGGCCGCCGGTGACCTGACGTTGGCCATCGTCCATCAGCGCAGCAGGCCGAGGCTCTCGGCGACCGTCTCGATGGGGGCGTACATGCTGTTGTCGGCGGGAATGAAGCCGGAACGCGGGAAGCTCTCCAGCAGTTCGGGATCTTCCATCTCGAGCAGTGCCTGGCGAACCCTGTCGGTAAAGCCTTCGCCGAAGGCCTCATCGGCGTCGCCGCGCAGGGTCCACTGGTAGTCCGGGTAGCTCGGGGTAGACCAGATCACGCTGACCTTGTCGGTGTCGACATCGCCATTTTCCAGCGCCGCGTCCCACACCTTGAAATTGACCGCGCCCAGCTCGTAGGTGCCGGCCTCGACCAGGGCGATGGTGCGTGAGTGATCACCGGAGAAGCCGACCCGTGAGAACAGCTCTTCCGGCGCGGCGTCGAAGCGCTCGCGCAGGTAGTGCTCCGGCATCAGGCGACCGGAAGTGGATGTCTTGGCGCCAAAGGTGAAGGTCTTGCCCTCGATCTCTTCGGGCAGCTGGTCGGCGGCCTCGAGTCCGGTGCTGGAGTGGGCGATGAAATAGCTCTCGAAGGCCGCATCCTCGACGCCCTGGGCCAGCGCCTGGGAACCGGGCACCAGACGACGGGCCTGGACACCGGACAGACCGCCAAACCAGGCCAGCTGAACCTGGTCGTTGCGGAAGGCGGTGACCGCCGCACCGTAGGACTTCACCGGCACGTACTCGACCTCGACCTCGAGCGTCTCGGACAGATAGTCGGCCACCCGCGAGAAGCGCTCCACCAGACGCGATTCGTCCTCGTCGGGGATGGCGGTGAAGCGGAAGGTCTCGGTCTGGTCGGCCAGCGTCGGCAGGCTGAACAGCCCCAGGCTCAAGACGGTCAGAACGGAGGTCAGGGATGGCAGTGATCGCATGAGGCTTCCTGGCAATGGTGTGGATGGCGGCGTGCGGACAGGGACGCAAGACAGGCCGCTATTGTTGTGCCAATACGCTAAGGAGGCAAGCCGAGGAGCGGGCCTGACGTTGTTGTCACTCGTCGACGCTGTACCTTGTGCTGCGCAGGCTGTCCTTGATCTTCTTGAGGTGGTGCAGGAAGTCCTCGCCGCGACGCAGGGTGACGCCGGTGGCCAGCACGTCGATCAGCGCAAGCTGTACCATGCGTGAGGTCATCGGCATGTAGTGGTCGGTGTCTTCGGGCGCGCTGACCGCAAGGGTTTCGGTGCACTGGCGCGACAAAGGTGAGTCCGGCGCGGTGATACCGAGCACCACGGCACCGTTTTCACGGGCCAGGGCGGCGATGTCGACCAGTTCCCGGGTGCGCCCGGTGTAGGACAGTACCACCACCACGTCGCCGGTGTGGCAGGCCGAGGCGACCATGCGTTGCATCAGTACGTCGATGTAGGCGCTGACCGGCAGGTTGAAGCGAAAGAACTTGTGCTGGGCGTCCTGGGCCACCGCGCCGGAGGCACCGAGTCCGAAGAAGTGGATCTGCTTGGCCTGGATCAGGTAGTCGACCATGCGCTCGATGCGCTCGGGAGCGACCTCCCGACTGGCGAGGTCCAGCGCCGCGATGGTGGCGCCGAAGATTTTGCCGCTGTAGGCCTCGGCACCGTCATCGGGTTCCACCGCCTGGCTGACATAGGGGGTGCCGCCGGCCAGGCTCTGGGCCAGCTGGATCTTGAAGTCGGGATAGCCCTTGGCCTCGAAATTTCGGCAGAAGCGATTGACGGTGGGTTCGCTGACCGAGGCAGCTTGAGCCAAACTGGCGATACTCATGCCGGTTGCGGCGGCGGGGTCGGCCAGAATGACGTCGGCGACCTTGCGCTCGGAGCGGTTGAGCTCGTCGAGGCGGGTGCGAATGCGTTCGATAAGGTCGTGGCGAACCATGGTCGAGGTCGGCTCCGTGACGAAAGGCGCGGGCAACTGCGCGGTGGTGCGCGGGCAGCGGCGCATTTATTGGGGTACCCGAGACAATTCTCTCTGGGGATGTGGTGATTTAACTACGTATTGGCGGCTATCCTAGCGCTCCACCGATCTACATCCAACGTATAAGCGCGCCAGCGGGATATTTTGTGTAAGTTTACAAAATATTTTTCAATCTGGCCGTCGAAAGTTGACCATTTTTTTGTAAACTTAGATACCCTGACGGTAAGCAGGACACATCTCGCTCGATAGCCTTCTGCGATATCCAGGGGTCTACCACCAAACGAGGACGGTTATGACACGACACACCCGATCCGGTGACGCCGAGCGTACCGACATCGATCTGGCGTTGTTCGGCGCCCTGGGCGACCTGTCTCGCCGCAAGCTGTTCCCGGCGCTCTACCAGCTGGACCGCGAGGGGCTCTTGCATGACGACACCCGGCTGCTGGGCCTGGCGCGTCAGGACATCGACCAGGAGGCCTTCCGCGAGCGCATCCATGGCTCCTTGAAGGAATACGTCAAGTCGAGCGAGCTCGATGACAAGGTGGTCGCCCGTTTCCTCGATCGCCTGTCCTTCCTGTCGGTGGACTTCACCACGGTGGAAGGCTATGGCGCCATCGCCGAGTGGCGTGAGCAGGGCGGTCAGCAGCGCCCGTTGGTGGTCTATCTGGCGGTGGGGGCGAGCCTGTATGGCGATATCTGCCGCCACCTCGAGGCCAGTGGCAGCCTGGACGAGCAAAGCCGCGTGGTGGTGGAGAAGCCGATCGGCTACGACCTGGAGTCGTCGCGGGAGGTCAACGATGCGGTGGGGGCGGTGTTCCCCGAGTCACGGGTCTATCGTATCGACCACTACCTGGGCAAGGAGACGGTGCAGAACCTGATCGCGCTGCGCTTTGCCAATCCGCTGTTCGGAACCCAGTGGAACCAGAACCATATTTCCCACGTGGAGATCACGGTGGCCGAGAAGGTCGGCATCGAGGGCCGCTGGGGCTACTTCGACGAGGCTGGCCAGCTCAGGGACATGGTCCAGAACCACCTGCTGCAGCTGGTCTGCCTGATCGCCATGGACCCGCCGGCCAACCTCGACGCCGACGCCATCCGCGACGAGAAGGTCAAGGTGCTCAAGGCGCTCAAGCCATTCACCGACGACATGATCGGACGTGACGTGGTGCGCGGACAGTACACCGCCGGCACCAGCGACGGCACCAGTGTACCCGGCTATCTCGAGGAAGAAGGCGCCAATACCCGCAGCCATACCGAGACCTTCGTGGCGATGAAGACCGAGGTGTCCAACTGGCGCTGGGCCGGCGTGCCCTTCTACCTGCGTACCGGCAAGCGCATGCCCGAGAAGCTGTCACAGATCGTGATCCACTTCCGTCAGCAGCCGCACTATATCTTCGACCCGGATCAGCGGGCGCTGGCCGCCAACAAGTTGATCATCCGGCTGCAGCCGGAGGAAGGTATCCGCCTCGAGGTGCTGACCAAGGACAGTGGTCTCGACAAGGGCATGCGCCTGCGCCGTGGCCCGCTGCACCTGGACTTCAACAGCGCCTTCCCCAAGGCACGTATCCCCGACGCCTACGAGCGTCTGCTGCTCGAAGTCATGAAGGGCCAGCAGTACCTGTTCGTTCGGCGTGACGAGGTCGAGCATGCCTGGCACTGGTGCGACGAGCTGATCGCTACCTGGCAGGATCGTGACGAGCCGCCGCGCCGCTATCCGGCAGGCTCCTGGGGACCGGTGGCCTCCATCGCCATGATCACCCAGGACGGACGCAGCTGGTACGAGGACTACTGACATGAGCAGCGAGCAACTTTCTCCGTCTCCCCGAGAGCAACTGGCGCACCAGTTGGCCCAGACCGTGGCCACGGCGCTGCGCGAGGATCTGTCGTCCCAGGATCGCGCCCTGCTGATCGTGTCCGGCGGCTCCACCCCGGTGCCGTTCTTCGAGGCACTGTCCCGGGAAACACTGCCCTGGGATCGGGTCGACGTGACCCTGGCCGACGAGCGCTGGGTCGCTGCCGAGGCCGACGATTCCAACGCCCGGCTGGTCAGGAAGCACCTGCTGATCAACCGGGCCGAGGCGGCCACCTTTGTCCCGCTCACCACCGAACACGATACCCCCGAGGAAGGCACCGACGAGGTCGCCCAGCGACTGAAGGGCCTGTCCTGGCCGGCATCGGTAGTGATCCTGGGGATGGGCGGCGATGGCCATACCGCCTCACTTTTTCCTGACAGTCGCGAACTGGACCTGGCACTGAGCACCGATGCCCATGTGGTGGCGGTGCGCACACCGAGCCAGCCCCAGGCGCGCATTACCCTGAGCGCCGAGCGCCTGCACCATGCCCGCCGCCATTACCTGCACCTGACCGGTGACGACAAGCGCGCCGTGCTGGGAAGCGCCATGGCCGGTGACAACGTACGTGAACTGCCCATTCGTGCCTTTCTTAGCTGCCCGCTGGCCGTCTACTGGGCGCCCTGATTTCCTGGAGCCACGCTCATGACCATTGAAAAACAGCTTCCGTCTACCCGCACCACCGAGCTCGACAGCATCTGCCTGAAGGCCGAGGTGATCCCGGTGATCGTCATCGATCGCATCGAGGACGCCGTGCCCATGGGCCGCGCCCTGGTCGAAGGTGGTCTCAGCGTGCTCGAGGTGACCCTGCGCACCGACTGCGCGATCGAGGCCATCGCCCGGCTGAAGAAGGAGCTGCCCCAGGCCAGCATCGCCGCCGGTACCGTGCTGACACCTGCCCAGTATCGTCAGGTCGAGCAGGCCGGTGCCGACTTCGTGGTGACCCCGGGCGCCACCGAGGCGCTTTACCGTTACGGCGTCGAGAGCCCGGTGCCGATGTTGCCGGGGGTGGCCACCATCTCCGAGCTGATGACCGGCTGGCAGTACGGCTATCGTCGCTTCAAGTTCTTCCCGGCCGAAGCCAGCGGTGGCGTCAAGGCGCTCAAGGCCTTCGCCGGCCCCATTGGCGAGGCTCGCTTCTGCCCCACCGGCGGCATCAACCTGGGCAACGCCTCCGAGTACCTGGCGCTGCCTAACGTCATGTGCGTGGGCGGCTCCTGGCTGACCCCGAAGTCGCTGGTCGACGCCGGTGACTGGGACGCCATCCGCGCCCTGGCCAAGGAAGCCGCGGATCGTTTCCATCACTGAAGCCATCACCGAATGCTCGATGACGAAGCGGCGCTGGCCGCTTCGTCATGATTCCTGAGCTCTCTGCACCGGAAGGGCGTCATGCCTATCCATGTGCTCTCTCGACAGCTGGTGCTGTCCTTGATCCGGCCTCTGGCCGGATTTTTTTTGTCCGCCGCCATGGGATGATGGTTGCCTGAGCGAGCGGAGAAAAACCTATGAAACTGTTGATACTGGGCGCGACGGGGTTGGTGGGTAGCGAGGTGCTGCGCCAGGCATTGGCCCATCCCGACGTCACCGAGGTGCGGGCACCGGTACGCCGACCGCTGACGCTGGAGCACCCAAGGCTAGCCGCCCCGGTCGTCGATTTCGCCGATCTGGAGTCACTGCGACCGGACAAGACTGGACGAGGTGATGCACCGGCGCTGGAGGGGAATGACGAGTTGTGGAAGGCGGATGGCGTGATCTGCGCACTGGGCACCACCCTCAAGGCCGCCGGCTCGCGAGAGGCCTTTCGACGTGTGGATCTCGAGCTGCCGCTGTGGTTTGCCCGCCACGCCAGAGCCGCCGGTGCCGAGCGTTTTGCCTTGAACTCGGCACTGGGCGCCGATCGCGGCTCGCGCTTCTTCTATTCCCGGGTCAAGGGCGAACTGGAAGCCGAAATGACCAAACTCGACTACCCGAGCCTGACCCTGGTCAGGCCGGGCCTGATCGACGGCGAGCGCGCCGAGGTGCGCCACGCCGAGCGCCTGGGGCTCGCGCTTTCTCGCGGTCTGCGTCCGTTGCTGCCACGCCAGTGGCGACCCAGTCCGGTGGCCCGCATCGCCGAGGCGCTGGTGCAGGGCGCCATCAGCGCGCCAGCCGGAAGGCATCTGGTAAAGGCCAGGGACCTGGCCTGACTCAAGCCGTCAACGCAGTGATGGAATAGGCCGTCAATGAACCTAGGATTGCTTTACCGCGTGCTTGGACTACCAGGATTGCGCTTTCTGCTTCTGGTGGTGGGGTACAGCGTCGGTCATGAGATCGCCGATCACCTGGGCAGGGAGTACCGGGGTGGTGTGTCCTGGGGGATGACCCTGGGCTACTACTCGTGGGGGGTTGTGTTGCTGTCGCTGGTCGAAGGAGTCGTGGTGTACCGCTGGTCGCGGCGCTGGGTCAGGCTCGAGTGGTTGGCGGCAACGATCACCGCGGCCATCGTGCTGACCTTCACGGGGATCCTGACTGGACACTCGGGCTCATGGGCGCACCCTTATCGTCTGGCCTGGTTCCAGGGCTGCGCGGTGGCTGCCATCTTTCTGCCGCTGATCGTCCACAGGCGGGTCAATCGCTGGCGCCATGCCAGGGCGGGGAGGCGATAAGCCCTGGCATGGCGGCGGGGGACTTTCGGGTCACCCGAGGTTGTCATGATGTCAGCTGTCGATCACGTCTTCGCGGCGCGGCAGGGCCGCGTAGGCGCCGGGGCGCGTCACCGCGTGGGCGCCGCAGCGACAGGCCAGGGTCAGGGCGCGTTCGAGGAAGGCCTCGTCGTGCTGCCAGTTGGGGCGCTGCCAGTCGTGGTCGGCCAGAGCCGCCAGCAGACCGCCGATAAAGGCATCGCCACCGGCGGTGGTATCGACCGCCTTGACCGGCGGCGGTGTCATGCGCTTGACGCCCTGGGTGGTGTGGGCGGCGACCGCACCGGGACCATCGGTGATCACGATCAGGCGAGCACCGGCGGCCAGGCGTTCGGCCAGCCAGTCGTCACGCGGGTGATCACCCCGCAGGGCGTCGAGTTCATCGGTGGACAGCTTGATCAGGTCAGCCTGGTCGAGCAGGCGGGTGACCAGGCCGACGTCGATGCTGTGCTCGGGCCAGAGGTTGTGACGCAGGTTGGCATCGACGCTGACCAGACAGCCTGCCCGGGAGGCCATCTCGGTGATCGCCAGGGAGGTGGCGGCGATGGCATCGTCCGTAAGGCTGTTGCTACACAGGTGGACGATGGCGGGCTCGCTGAACACTCCATGGGGCAGATGCTCGGTGCGATACAACAGGTCGGCGGCGGGAGGACGATAGAAGTCGAAGGTGCGCTCGCCGTCTGCGTCGCGGGAGACGAAGGCCAGGGCGGTGCGGGCCTCGCGGGTGCGTGATACGCCGGAGACGTCGACGCCGTGGTGCTCGAGCTCACGGGCCAGGAAGTCGCCGAAGTGGTCGTCGCCCAGCATGCCGAGAAAGCGACTGGTCAGTCCCAGTCGCGCACAGGCCACGGCCACGTTGGCCGGCGCGCCACCGGCGTAGGGGGTGAAGGTCTCTGGTCCCTCGGCGGCATCACCGAGACGACTGGAGAGCATGTCGACCAGGGCTTCACCAAAGGCGATCACGGGGGTCATGGCGGGATTCCTCGTCGATCAGTGGTTGTCGGCCAGCGACAGGGTGGTGCCGAGCATATGCTGGGCGCCGGGTACCAGCCACACCGGATCGAGGCGGGTGTTGGCGGACTCGACGCACAGAAAACGGCGGGCGGCGTCCAGCGGGGTGTCCGGGTTGGGTGTCTCGCCGGGATTCCACACCACCACCGAGTCGCTGTTCTGGCGAGCCACTCGCAGGCGGCGCTGGCCGTCATCGAGCACCACCTCGGCGTTGGAATGATAGATACGATCGACGCCTTCACGGACCCCGAGCTCACCCACCTGCTCGCTCTCGGCGAAGCCCTTGAGCTTGTCCAGGTAGCGGGCCCCGACGAGGCCTTCGACGCGACAGGCGAAGACCTGATCCACCGCCAGATAGCTGTGCAGGGCGGCGGTCATCTTCACCGGCGTCTCGCCCAGGTGCTCGGTGATCAGCTCCACGTGCAGACGCTGGGCGTTGGCCTGGACCACCGCACGGGGATGCAACTGGCTGTGCAGGCGCTGTGGCAGTGACAGGTGCACCTCGACGCCGTCTTCGTGCTCGTCCACCGCGTCCAGTTGCCAGTCGGCCTTGCGCGCCGGGCCGTGCATCGGGCCGGAGCGGTCGGGGGACTCGTCGGCGGTGTTCTCGTCGGCGAACCACGGCCAGCACAGGGGGATGCCGCCACGAATCGCACCCGGCACGTCCTGGGGCGTGGGGGTCACCCACAGCCAGCCAGCGGGCACCAGAGGATCATCCGCACCGCTGTCGACGGTGGCTTTGGCGGGAGAAGCGCCTGCGGCTCGCGTGGGGTCGGGCGCGGGAGATGCGCCTGCGGCTCGCGTGGCGTCGGGCGCAGGTTGAAAGTGAAGCACCTGGGCGCCCTGCAACGAGATCGCCAGCTGGCCCCAGCTCTCGTTGGCCACCCAGATGTCGCGGCCGGCCCAGTGGATGTGCCCCTGGCCCTCTACCTCGTCGATACGTGTCTTGAGCGTTGCCGGAATCATTCGACCTCCTCGTTGTGGAGCGCCTCGGCGGCGCCCAGCAGCCCCGTCCACGGGGCCGTGACCACCTGGATGGAGATGGCTTCGTTGTAAGGGCGCATCCTTCCCTTGTTGCAGAAGGCGCTGAGAAACCCACTGTGAGGCAGCCAGTCGATCAGCCGTGGCACGATGCCACCACACAGGTAGACGCCGCCTCTCGCACCCAGGGTCAGCGCAGCGTCGCCCGCCACGTCGCCGAGGATCTTGAGAAAGCGCAGAATGGTATCACGCCCCAGCGGGTCGCCGCGGTTGGCGGCCTCGGTGACTTGAGCCGGCGTGCTGGCGCTGGCCTCCAGACCATCGATCTCGGCCAGTACTCGGTAAAGGTCGAGCAGGCCCTGGCCGCACAGGATGCGTTCCACACTGACCCGGCCATAGCGACGGTGGAGGCGTCGATAGATCTCGAGCTCCTGTTCGTCGGTGGGCGCGAAGCTGGCATGGCCACCCTCGTTGGGCAGTGGCACCCAGGCGCGCCGTGCCGGGAAGAGGCCAGCCATGCCGAGGCCAGTGCCCGGTCCGATGACCAGTCGAGCGGCGTGCCCTTCGGCCTCGCCGGTCTGGATGCTGACCAGATCATGCGAATCGACGTGGGGGACGCCGAGCGCCTGAGCCATGAAGTCGTTGATGACCTTGAAGTCATCCAGGGCAAGGTCACGCTTGACCTCGCCCTTCAGGAAGCTCCAGTGATTGTTGGACATGCTGACCCGTTCGGCGTGCACCGGACAGGCGAACGCCAGGCACGCCTCCCGCGGGGCCTTCTCGCCGCTGGCGCCCACCCGCTCGAGGTAGTCACGGGCAGCTTCCACCACGCCGGGATAGTCGGCACAGGGCAGGGTCAGGATGTCGTGGGGGGCAGTCTTGCCCGGCGACACCAGCGCGAAGCGTGCGTTGGTGCCGCCGATGTCCCCGATCAGCGCTTGGCGTGTCATGGGCGAACTCAGGCGTCCTCGTCGTGGATCTGTCCCTGCTGGCGCTCGAGGTCGTCGGCCTCGAAGCCACCGAAGACGCCGGCGCCTTCCTCGGCGCCCATGGCCAGGTGACGGTAGCCGCCGAACAGCTCGCGACCCAGACCCACATGGTAGTGGTCCAGTTCGGCCACGCGCTTGGGACGATCCCGCCATTCGGCGTCGCTGAGCACGACAGACAGCTCGCCCTTGTCGGCGTCCAGGCGCACCACATCGCCATCACGCAGCCTGGCCAGCGGGCCACCGTCCAGCGCCTCCGGGGTCATGTGGATGGCCGCAGGTACCTTGCCCGAGGCACCGGACATGCGCCCGTCGGTGACCAGGGCAACCTTGTAGCCGCGATCCTGCAGGACGCCCAGGTAGGGGGTCAGCTTGTGCAGTTCGGGCATGCCATTGGCCTTGGGGCCCTGGAAGCGCACCACCACGATGACGTCACGGTCGAGATCGCCGGCGTCGAAGGCGGCCTTGAGGTCGTTCTGTTCCTCGAAGATCTTGATCGGCGCCTCGACGACCCGGTGCTGAGCCTCTACCGCCGACACCTTGATGACGCCACGGCCGAGATTACCCTCGAGCACGTTGAGGCCACCGGTGGCGGCAAAGGCGTTGGATACCGGGCGCAGCACGTCCGGGTCGAGGCTCTCCAGGGGGCCTTCGCGCCATACCAGCTTGCCATCCTCGAGGAAGGGCTCCTGGGTGTAGGCGGTCAGGTCGGTGCCGAATATCGTCGGGATGTCGCCGTGGATCAGGCCCGCACCGAGCAGCTCCCGGATAAGCAGGCTCATGCCGCCGGCGGCCTGGAAGTGGTTGATATCGGCCTGGCCGTTGGGATAGACCCGGGTCAGGCTGGGCACCGCGGAGGACAGCTCCGAGAAGTCATCCCAGTTGATGGTGATACCCGCCGCCGCGGCCATGGCCACCAGGTGCATGGTGTGGTTGGTGGAGCCGCCGGAGGCCAAGAGGCCGACCATGGCGTTGACGATGGCACGCTCGTCGATCTGGCGATAGAACGGGCGGTAGTCGCCGCCGGGCTCGGTATTGCGGATCGTCTGTTCGGTGGCGAAACGAGTCAGCGCTTCGCGCATGTCGGTACCGGGGTTGACGAAGGAAGCGCCCGGCAGGTGCAGCCCCATGAACTCCATCATCAGCTGGTTGGAGTTGGCGGTGCCGTAGAAGGTGCAGGTACCGGGGCTGTGGTAGCTCTCGGACTCGGCTTCCAGCAGCTCGTCACGGCCGACCTTGCCCTCGGCGAACAGCTGACGGACGCGGGCCTTTTCCTTGTTGGGCAGGCCGCTGGGCATGGGCCCGGCCGGGATGAAGGTAGTCGGCAGGTGGCCGAAGCGCGCCGCGCCGATGAACAAGCCCGGCACGATCTTGTCGCACACGCCAAGATAGAGGGCGGCGTCGAACATGTTGTGCGACAGGCCCACGGCGGTGGCCATGGCGATGACGTCGCGGGAGAACAGCGACAGCTCCATGCCCGGCTGGCCCTGGGTGACGCCGTCGCACATGGCCGGCACTCCGCCGGCGAACTGGGCGGTAGAGCCCATCTGGCGGGCGCTTTCGCGAATCACCTCGGGAAAGGTCTCGAACGGCTGGTGCGCCGACAGCATATCGTTGTACGACGAGATGATGCCGAGGTTGGCGCTATTCATCAGCTTGAGCTGATTCTTGTCCTCGCTGCCGCACGCGGCAAAACCGTGGGCCAGGTTGCCGCAGGACAGTTCGGAGCGATGGACGCCGCGACGATGCTGGGCCTCCATGCGCTCTTCGTAGAGGGCGCGCCTTTGCCGAGAGCGCTCACGGATGCGCTCGGTGACGCGGGCGACGGTGGGATCGAGCGAAGAAGCTTGCTGGCTAGCCATGGTCAACCTCAGACGTGTTGATGCGGGTCAGGTACGTAACTTTACCAAATAAAAAGCCAATTTCCTCCCCCTTGACCGAGTGCTTTGGTCGAATATGTAGTTTTTTTACAGGGAGTGGCCGGTGGTCGCCGCCTTCGACGATCTCGGCGACGAGCACCTCCAAAGTCTGGCACTCTGTGGCTGAATCGCAAAGTGCAAGGAGTGGGTTGTGACGCCATCATCCCCGCAGCAAGAACAGGGCGGCCACGCCGAGGAAGGTCTTTCGGTCAAGTGCCTGGAGACCGTCGCCGAGGTGCCGGCCGAGCACTGGAACGCCCTGGTGGACCCGGACCACCCCTTTGCCCGTCACGAATTTCTCGATGCGCTGGAGGCCACCGGTGCGGTGGGGGAGGGCACCGGTTGGCAGCCTCGACATCTGACGCTGTGGCGAGGGGCGCGACTGGTAGGCCTGCTGCCGTACTACCTCAAGGAGCACTCCTGGGGCGAGTACGTGTTCGACTGGAGCTGGGCGGATGCCTGGGAGCGTGCCGGGGGGCGCTACTACCCCAAGGCGGTGAGCGCGATCCCCTTCACCCCGGCGCCAGGCCCGCGCCTGGCACTGGCAGAAGGTGAAGACGAGCAGACCGTCATGGCCATGCTGGCGAGCCAGTGGCAAGACGACCCCGGGCTATCGGGCTGGCATCTGCTGTTTGCCGAGGACTCGGAGGTGGCCGCCTGGCGACAGGCCTGTCCGGGCCTGATCGCCCGAAGCGGCGTGCAGTTTCAATGGCGAGACGAGGGCTTCGGCGACTTCGAGGGATTCCTGGCGGCGATGACATCGAAACGGCGCAAGGAAGTAAGACGCGAGCGTCGCCGTGTCGCCGACCAGGGCATCGAACTGCGGCGCCTCGAGGGCAGCGAGATCGACGAAGCGGCGATCCGCCACTTCTTTCGCTGCTATCGCATCACCTATCTCGAAAGAGGTACGACAGGATATCTAAGCGAGGTATTTTTTCAGCGGCTTCGCCGTCATATGCCGGAAAACCTTGTGCTTGTTCAAGCTTTTGTTGAAGGCCGCCCGGTGGCCGCCGCGCTCTGCCTTCAGGGAACTCGAACCCTCTACGGTCGCTACTGGGGCAGCGAGGTGCTGGCCGACTGTTTGCACTTCGAGGCCTGTTACTACCAGGGTATCGAGCACTGCCTTGCGCGAGGCCTCGACTGCTTTGACCCCGGAACCCAGGGTGAGCACAAGGTGTCCCGGGGCTTCGTCCCCCGCCGGCTGACGTCCTTGCATCATGTCAATGATCCCCGCCTCAACGATGCGGTAGCGCGATTTTGTCAAGAGGAAGCCCGACAGCTCGAACTGTATGTGGCGGCGGCCCACCGTGGACTACCGTTTCGAGGTAGAGCGTAATACGGTGCTATGATTCAACCGATACTCATGTGAGATAACGATTACATTACGCAGGCGCAGATGGATCGAGGGCGGTCGGGTTCGTAGTCGCGCTGGCGCGACAGTCCGATCGTTGCTGGTGTCTGCGGGCGGTTGGGTTCAGGGGACAGGCGATGGACGTCAAGCAACGTTGCAGTTGGTGGATCGGCGACCCCGGTGGTCGTGCCGGCCACCTGCTGGAGGGATTGCAGTCGAGTGGCTGGCAGATGCATCCGCTGGTGTCGCCGCTGTCGGATTGCCGCTTGCAGCCTGATGACCCTTGCCGGGTCGGCATCATGGTACTGGAGGACCTGTCCTGTCAGGACCTGCGCCATCTGGAACCGCTGATCCTGAAAAGCGAAAGGCCCTGGATCGCGGTCGGCACCTCGGATCAGTGTGACGACCCCGAGATGCGTCGCATCATGGCCCACCTGAGCCACTCCCTGGTGTCGCCCCAGGTGGATCTGCTACGCCTGTCGATCCTGATGGAGCACGCTGCGGAACTGTCGATGCTGCAGCAGCGCGACCGTGAAGAACAGCGCATGTCGGCCGCCGCCGAAGACAGCGAGTACGAGTTCGTCGGTACGACGCCGGTGATGTGGAACCTGTTCAAGACCATCCGCAAGGTGGCGGTGGTCGATGCCCCGGTGTTCATCAGCGGGGAGTCCGGTACCGGCAAGGAGCTGACGGCCCAGGCCATCCACGAGCGCTCCACGCGTTCGCGCCAGCCCTTTCACGCCATCAACTGCGGCGCCCTGCCCGAGCATTTGATTCAGTCAGAGCTGTTCGGCCACGAGAAGGGCGCCTTCACAGGTGCCTCGCAACGCAAGATCGGTCGTATCGAGGCGGCCGACGGTGGCACCCTGTTCCTCGACGAGATCGGCGACCTGCCGCTGGAGCTTCAGGTCAACCTGCTGCGCTTTCTGGAAATGCGCTGTATCCAGCGCGTCGGTGGGCTCGAGGATATTCCGGTGGACGTGCGCATCGTCGCCGCGACCCACGTCAATCTCGAGCTGGCGGTGAAGGAGGGACGCTTTCGGGAGGATCTCTATCACCGGCTCAATGTGCTCCAGGTGCAGGTACCTGCCTTGCGCGAGCACTCGGAAGATATCGAGATCCTGGCGCGTTTCTTCTTCGAGCGCTTCTCCTGCGAGAAGGCCTCCTGTCTGAAAGGCTTTTCCCGAGAGGCGCTCTCGGTGATGCAGCGCTACCATTGGCCCGGCAACGTCCGCGAGCTGATCAATCGGGTTCGCCGGGCCATGGTGATGTGCGAAAACCGCCTGATCCAGCCCGAGGACCTCGGCATCGAACGGCGTGGCTTGAACCGCCACCAGATAACGCTTGAAGAGGTTCGCGAGGAAGCCGAGCGTGATGCGCTGCTCTCGGCGCTGGGGCGCAACAAGTACCGGGTCAACGCCGCCGCCAAGGAACTTGGCGTCTCCCGGGTGACCATCTATCGGTTGCTCGACAAGCACGGTATTTCACGTACGCCTCCCCAGGAGGCCGCCTTTTCCTGACGGCCTGGTGTCATTGATTCTGTTCGAGCGATAGTGAAGAGGCGTTATCGGCAGGTCTCTCCTCGCAGCGCTCTCTTCTCTCTATATGACATCTCGGCTATATGACCTCTCGGCAAACCACTCTTTAATAGCCCCGCTGCAAGCGGGGCTTTTTGCATCCAGGTTCCAGTGCTCTGCTATCTGGGGGCTTTCTATCGCCCTGGCATCTGGGTCCTTCTATCACCCTGGTATCTGCGTCCTTCTATCACCCTTGTATCTGCGCTCTGACATCCGGATCCGATTATCGACGTTGAGAGATCGCGGCAAGATGTCGACGCTATGCGGACGAAGCTGATGCTTCGTACTCCCGAAAAATGGGCCTGGCGCAAAAGTGTTGCTTTGTTGAAACATTGGCCAGAAGGACAGTGTTGAAGTGGTGAATGTCTAAAAAATACCTTTTATATCAGTATATTGCTTGTTGATGGGTCAGTTTTAACTGTGCTCAATCATGCGATTTCTGACATTTCTCCCCCATCCGTACAAGGTGCCGGCTTCCCTCGTAACGCGAATGTCGTCCTTGAACACACCCTGCCACATTTTTTTGCTGTTTCTTCTGAAACCCCCGCCTCGCGGGCCCTTCAGCACGATAGTGCCAGGCTGGCAGCGTCGCTTTGCCTGTTTGTCGCTATCGCTCAGTTCTGTGCTGTACCAGTAACGGTACTTTTTGGAAAACCACCGACAAAACAGATAGTTGACGATGTTTTGTGCTGTTTTTTCTCATCGGCTGAAGGTGCGTTGTTTCATCCGCTTAACACTCTTCATTTCGCACAAAAATAAAAATGCCTATAAATCAACAGATTATAAGTTGGCACGGCGATTGCTCTGTTCTTTGTGCAGGAGAAACACTGCAACGGGAACAGGACCCGAGGAGACGCCGACATGAACCAGACGATCGCAAACAGCCGGACCCTAGTCCTTGGCGCGTCCATCGCGATCGGTGTGGCGCTGGCCGCCACCGGATCCATGTCGGCCCGATCGGACACCGCGATGCTCGACGAGCAGCAGGTGTTCGGCGCTCCCGGGGAGCAGCACCTCGTCAATGACGGGGCGCTGGACACAATTCGAGGCCGCTTCGTGCCGGAGCAGGGAATCGACGCCGACGGCGTCATCCTCTGGGACGAACGGCCGGGACGAGGTGCCGGAGGCGGGGGCGACGACAGCAGCCATCGCGCAGCCAACGGGCTGAACAACCGTCAGAGCGCCAACGTCACTACGCAACGGGACTGGTGATCACCATGGGACACCTGAAGCACAAAGAAGGGCAAGGGGGGAGCGGGAACGCCGTGACGTGCCAGTGGCGTCTGGCCCTGGCCGCAGCGGTAGTAGCGGTGGGCCTGGTCGGTGTGGGGACCGACCAGAGCCTCGGCGCCGATCTTCGCCCCGGCGTCCAGCCCGGCGAGATCATCATGCTGCGAGAGGTCGAGACTGCGCCATTCGGCTACGTCAATCGCGAAAGCGGGCCGATTCGTGGCCGTGCCGACCTGATGCACAGCAGCAACATGGCGCGCAGCGCCACCGGCAGCGTTCACACCCGCATGGGTGGGGTCTCCGCGATCATGCTCGATGACACCCGGGCGGCCAGTATCTCCGCCGGCGTAGGCCGCGGCATGAGTCAGATGCACCGCGCCCTGGGTACCGGCGCCAATCTCGGCACCGGCCCCCTGGGCAGCAGCAATCGGGTAGCGACCTCGGTCGGTGGCGGATCGGCAGCCGGTGGCAGCGTGATCGGGGCGACCTCGGGTATCGCCAATACCGTGACTGGCGCGCTGGCGCCCCTGACCGGCGGGAGGCGCTGATCATGCGGATCTTCAAGCCTTCATTCGTGCCGGTACGGCTGACTCGCAGCCTGGTGCTTACCGCCGCCTTCGGGCTGGTGATGGTGAGCCCGGACCCGGCCCAGGGCCAGGACCTGAGCGGCCTGCGCAGCAGCAGCGTGATCAGCGGACAGGCGCTCAGCGGTGTCAGTGGTGTCGCGGCGGCCAACCAGGCCGCGGGCAACCAGAATCTGCAGTCCAACAGCGGCGCCCTGGCCATCGGTGATGGCGCCACCATCAACAATCGTCTGGTGCAGCAGGTGCGCATCGACGAACGACTCGCCGGCATGGAGGTGGGCACCGCCATCAGGGAGGGCGCCTTTAGTGGAGCCTCCGGGTGGATGTCCGTCAACCAGGCGGCGGGGATAGGCAACCTTCAGAGCAACAGCTTCGGCATGGCTCTGGGGAGCACGGTCAGCGGCCTGAGCGACGACAGTCTGCAACAGGTGCTGGCACCAAGGCAGGGGCTGAATGGGTCGAGCAGCAATGGCTCCGACAGCGCCATCCGGAATCTCGAGATCGATGAGAGTACCTTCGGGGGCGCCAGAGGAGTGATTCAGGTCAACCAGTCAGCCGGCACGGGGAACGCCACTCGCAACAGCTTCAGCTATCGCTTCAACCAATAGAGCAAGCGTGGAAGACAACGAGTGACGTCAATAAAAGCAGTGAAAAGACAGTACGGTTCATTCAGGAGAACGATCATGAAAACTTTCGAAAAAGCACCGCTCGCTCTGGCCATCTCTGCACTTCTGGTCGCACCGGCGGCACTGGCGGACAACAGCTTTGACACCGATTCCTACATGGATTCCGACGTCAACAACCGCTACGACGTTCATATCAAGAACGATTCCCACACCTACAAGCGGCTGGGTGCGCTCGGTGGAGCCCTGGTTACAGATGACAACTACTCCGGCGCCACCGTGGACAGCAAGCAGTTCAGCGACAACAACTATGCCACGCAAGACCTGACCACCAATGACGCGACCCTGGGCGGCAATGCCCTGCAGGGTGCTGCCGGTAATATCGGTGCCAACGTGGCCGCCGGTGACAACAACCAGCAGGCCAACGACGCCGCGCTGTCGTCTTCCGACGCGGCCACCGTATTCGGCCAGGCGGCTTCCTTCTCCTTCCAGTCCACCTCCAACAACATGACTGGCATCACCGGCAGCCCGAACACTGCCCTGATGGGTGGCAACGCCCTGCGTAACGCCAGCGGCAACATCGGCGTCAACGTCGCGGCTGGTATCGGCAACGCCCAGCACAACAGCCTGGCGGCAGCCGTCAACACCGCCAGCGGCAGCGCCGACGCCACCACCGGCGGCGTCCAGGCCAGCTACAACAACAGCACCACCACCGCAGGACAGGTCGTGACCCTGGAAAGCGGCTCCGAGTTCAGCGCCGGCGTGGTACTGGGCGGTGGCTACATCGGTGGCGGTGTCGGTAGCTACGAGGGCAACTGGGAGCAGACCAACGACGTCTATCCGGAAATCTGGCAGGGCGGCGATAGCCACCCCGGCGGCGAGTCCCTGTGGGGCCATGCTGACTTCGACGACCAGGGCCCGGATGGCAACGACGGTCGTTTCGAGGGTGAAGAAGGCGGTTCTCTCGGCTTCGTCGAGGCCGGTCTGATTGGCCTGGCCGGCACCGCTTCCGGTTCCAGCAACTCCTTCAATGAAGTGCTGGTCTACCAGGAAAATACTGCCACCCTGGGCGGCAATGCCCTGCGCGGCGCCACCGGCAACATCGGCGTCAACATCGCCTCCGGCACCGGCAACATGCAGCGCAACTCGCTGTCGATTGCCTCCAGCATGGGCGGCGCAGCCACCGGCGGTGGCGCGGGCGAAGCGCAGTAATCCGTTCGATCCAATCGGTACTTCCCCGGCCCATCTGGGTCGGGGATCTTTCCAACAAGACACGACCGCCAAAGCTCACCAAGAAGCTGGCCAATACGACACTCACCATCTGGATACGGGGGACAGGTCATGACACTGCCACGCTGGCCGCTGGCCGCGGCACTGGCCATCGGCCTCGCACTACCACTCGGCAACACCCAGGCTGCCACCATTCGCCTGGGAGGGATCGTGCCGGGGACGGTGATCAACAAGGACGTGCAGTCCATCCGTGAGCGTCGCTACGAAAATCTGGTCGAGCAGCGCACCGACTTTTCCTGTGGTGCCGCTTCGCTGGCCACCCTGCTCAAGTACGCCTACCAACGTCCCGACACCACCGAGCACGACGTGCTGGCGGGGATGCTGGAGGTAGCCGACCTGGAGCTGGTACAGCAGCAGGGCTTCTCCCTGCTGGATCTGAAGAACTATGTCGAGACCCTGGGCCTGCGCGGGCGCGGCTATGAAGTCGACGCCGAGACCCTGGATGACGTCTCAATTCCGGTGATCGTCCTACTGGACCTCAACGGCTACAAACACTTCGTGGTCATGAAGAAGGCCAGCGCAGATCGCGTCTATATCGGTGATCCGGCGTTGGGCAACCGGGTGATGTCCCGGGACGAATTCATGGCCGCCTGGAACAATATCATCTTCGCGGTGGTGGGCGACGGCTTCGATCGCTATACCGCCTTGCTCGATCCGCGCCAGCCTTTGACGGCGCATCGAATGAAGGACGTGTTTTCGCCCGTCTCACGCGAGCAGATGATCGACTTCGGTTTCCGTCACGCTGAACTGTTCTGATAACGATAACGCTCTTTCGGCAAGGCTCAGCGGCGAGCAGGAAGGCGCCGTCGATCAGGGGGCAACACCATGATGGGACATGACAGGGGACCAGGGCTGAAATACTGGGCAATGCTGTTGGCATTGTCGTTGGCTCTGGGCGCACCGGCAGCGTTGGCTGCCACCACCGACTTTGACCGCTTCGAGGGTTTCAGCGAGGCGCGTCAGCTATCCGACAGTGAACTGGGACAACAGCGCGGGCGCTTCGCCGATAAGGGGCGCCTGATGTTTTTCGGGGTGCAGATGGTCAGCGAATGGCGCACCGCGGCGGGGGATCATCTATCTGCCGGGGCGCAGATGCTGGGTGATCTGAGTCGAGGCCAACCCACGGTGAGCTTCCAGCCCACCATTACCGTGGTGGAGAGCGCCGCGGGTCTGGCAAGTCTTGGCAACGGTGCAACGATAGTCGATCGGGGCACCGCCAACGCCTCCGGCGTGGTGCAGTCGATCCAGGCGGGGGGGGACTTCAACGTCGCCGCCAATGACCTGGTCATCGATGTCATGGACGCCTCGAGCTTCGGTGGAGTGAGCCCGGACACCAGCGGCAATCTGACCCGCTCCATCGCCGGCAGTACCATCGCGGTATCCGCCGTTGGCAACAACATGAGCGTATCCGTGGACATTCCGGGTATGGGCAGCATCAGTCAGGCCATTGTACCCGGCGGCGGGCTGAATCAGGCGATCCAGCTCTCCAGCAACATGCAGCAGGTGCGCAACCTGACCCGGCTGCAGCTGTATATGGGTAACCAGGCCGGGGTGGGAGACAGGGCGGTACCCGGCATGCTCAGCGGCATCAAGTCCGCGGCGGCACTGCGTTGACAGCTATGAAGGATTTGGCCGTCGTAAACGCACAATTTGACTACACTTTACCAGGAGTGTCGGGGGACCCTGCTGGAAGGGGAGCAGAAGGGCGCAGTAGACGCTCGACAAGAAGTACAAACGATTTCATTCGGGGACAAGGAGATCGACGTGAATATCGTCATCAACAGGACGCTCTGCCCGCCGTTGGCGGGCCTTTTACTGGCCGGTGCTGCGGCGCCTGCTCTTGCACAACAGACCGTCGGAGCCGAACAGCAAGAAGCGCTGGAATCCCAGGAGGCCTCGCGCAGCGTGCAGGATATTTTCCGCGAGGAGCACGCGCTGTTTTCCGATCGCCTGACCATCGAACCCGGGATCACCTACACCTACTCGGATCGGGATAGCCTGGCACTACGCGGCTTTCTGGCACTGGACGCCATCTTTCTCGGCGAGCTGAATCTCGACAATGTCGAGACCCACATTACCACCCTGGATATCAATACCCGTTATGGCCTGACCGATCGGCTGGAAGCCAGCATCAATGTGCCCTTCGTCTATCGCACCACCACCATCCAGTCCATCGGTGGTGAGTTCTCCACAGAACGCAATGTGGAGGATGACGTCGATGAAGCCGGGCTAGGTGATATCTCGGCGAGCCTGTCCTACCGGCTGCTGCCGGAGACCGTGGAGAGGCCCGACGTGGTGGTCAGTCTGGGGGTGCGTGCGCCCACCGGCAAGGACCCCTACGGCATCGAAATCGAGCAATCCGATACCGCCGGTAACCTGTCGGTTCCCAAGGAATTGCCCACCGGCAACGGCGTCTGGGGCGTGACTGCCGGGGTGTCGGTACTCAAGACTCTGGACCCGGCCATCGTCTTCGCCAACCTGGGCTACACCTACAATATCGAGGAAGATTTCGACGATATTTCGGCGGGTGAGGGTGATCAGCGCGCCGATGTGGATCTGGGTGACAGCATCAGCGCAGGCTTCGGTACCGCCTTTGCCTTGAATGAGCGGCTGAGTCTGGCGTTGTCCTACTCCCACGAATATATCCGCAAGACCGAGATTACTCCGGAAGGTGGCAATGAGACCGAGGTTATCGGCAGTGACGCCACTATCGGGGTGTTCAATATCGGTGGCACCTACGCCATGACCGATTCCACCTCGGTGGTCACCAACCTGGGCATCGGCATGACCGATGACGCCTCGGATATCAGCCTGACCTTCCGTATGCCGTTCCAGCTATAGAGCGGTTGGCATTTAACCAGCGCAAGAACGCTCGCCAGTGAGTCGGCTGACCCTCGGGGTCGGCCGATTGCGTTGGTGCCTCTGGTCTTGATGCGCTCTCCTGGCCATCGTGACATGGGCCGACCCGCGACTCGCCCCCGACCGGGCGGCGATGGCATACTAGGCGCCGAATCGAATGTCGACGGTACCTGCATGCTCAAGACCTTGGCGATAGTGCTGCTGGCACTGCTCGCCCTGCTTCAGTATCGACTGTGGCTGGGCCAGGGCGGTGTCATGGAAATGAATGAAGTCAGCGGGCGGGTGGCGGCGCTGGAGGCGGAAAACCAGCCCCTGCGCGATCGCAATGCTCGCCTTAGCGCCGAGGTGGTGGACCTCAAGACCGGTCTCGATGCCATCGAGGAACGCGCTCGCAGCGATGTGGGCATGGTGCGCACCGACGAGCAGTTCTTCTGGGTGCCCGGGGTCGAGACCGACGTCGCCCCGGTGGCCCAACCGACACCGGGATCTGCCCAGGGGGCCAGTGAATGAGCCGACTGTGGCTGATCGTGCCGGCGGCGGGCGTCGGCAAGCGGGTCGGCGGGACCTGCCCCAAGCAGTATCTCGAAGTGGCGGGGCGACCGGTGCTGGCGCATACCCTGGCGCGGCTGCATCAGAGCTTTCCCGAGGCGCGGCTGTGCCTGTGCCTGGCGCCCGATGACGACTGGTTCGACCCGGCGCTGGTCCCCTTTACCGACTGGCAGCGGGTGGCCGGCGGCGCCGAGCGCGTGCACAGCGTGGTCAATGCCCTGGCGGCGGTCGCCGCCCAAGGCGCCCCCGATGACCTGGTGCTGGTGCACGACGTGGCGCGCCCCTGTGTCAGCGCCGATGACCTGTCACGGCTCTACAACGCTGCCCTCGCGAGCCCTGACGGGGCGCTGCTGGCCTCGCCGGTGGCGGATACCATCAAGCGTGACGATGGCCAGGGGGCGGTGGCGAACACCGAGGACCGACGGGGTCTGTGGCAGGCCCAGACGCCCCAGGCATTTCGCTTTGCTCTGCTTCAGGAAGCTCTGGCCCGGGCGCTGGCGCCGGACGGCATCGGTGTCGGCCGGATCACCGACGAGGCGTCGGCGGTGGAGGCCCTGGGCCGCGCGCCCCGACTGGTCGCCGGTCGCCGCGACAATATCAAGATCACCCACCCCGAGGACCTGCGCCTGGCCGAGTTGATCCTGGCCGGCGACGCGGTGCTCCGGGATCTGCACGAGAGTTCATGAACATGCTGCTGCCCCTGCGCATAGGCCACGGCTTCGACGTCCATCGCTTCGGCGAGGGTGACCACCTGATGATCGGGGGCGTGCGACTGCCCTTCGATCGGGGGTTCGTGGCGCACTCCGATGGCGACGTTCTGTTGCATGCCATCAGTGATGCGCTGCTGGGCGCCTGCGCCCTCGGTGATATCGGTCACCTGTTTCCGGATACCGACCCTGAGTGGAAGGGCGCCGACAGTCGCGACCTGCTGCGGCGGGTGGTGGCACGGGTGGCGCAGGCCGGCTACCGGGTGGCCAACCTGGACGCCACCCTGATGGCCCAGGCGCCGAAGATGGCACCGCATCTCGGTGCCATGCGCGACGCCCTGGCCGAGGACCTGGGCATCGACAGGGGCGCCATCAACGTCAAGGCCACCACGACAGAGCGTCTCGGCTTCACCGGGCGTGGCGAGGGCATCGCCGCCGAGGCGGTGGTGCTGATGGCGGCCATTGACAATGATGCCACCAGCGCCGCCGGGGACCCTGGCGCCAGTGTCACGAGGGCCGAATCGACATGAGCGATGCCATCGTCTGGCCCCCGGACTGGCCGCGCTATCTGGACGAGCGTTTCGGCGCCCCGATGGCTGGGCGTTACCGGGAAACCCCCGAGGATTTCCAGGTCGAGGAGGACCTTGGGTTCGCTCCTGAGGGCCAGGGCGAGCACCTGTGGCTGTGGATCGCCAAGCGTGACACCACCACCGCCAGGGTCGCCTCGACCCTGGCCCACCAGTGTCAGGTGAGTCGCCGCGACGTCGGTTATGCCGGCATGAAGGACCGCACGGCGGTAACGCGTCAGTGGTTCTCGGTGCATCTTGCGGGGCGTGAGGCGCCGAAAGATCTCGACGCACGACTGGCGGCGGAGGGCTATGTGGTCGAGGCCGCCAGCCGTCATCCGCGCAAGCTCAAGCGTGGGGTCCATCGCGGCAACCGCTTTCGTCTGAAGCTGACCGGCGAGGTGGCTCGGGACCCTGGGCTCGAACAGCGCTTCGAGGCCTTGGTGAGCGACGGGGTGCCCAACTATTTCGGGCCCCAGCGGTTCGGTCACGAGGGGCGCAACCTGAGCAAGGCCTGTGCGGTGCTCGAGCGCGGCTGGCGCAAGCGTGATGACCGCGAGGGCATGCTGTTGTCCGCCGCTCGCAGCTACCTGTTCAACGCCCAGTTGGCCGAGCGTCTGCGCAGGGGCTGCTGGCGAGAGGTGCTGGCCGGCGATGTGATGATGCTGGAAGGTACCCACAGCCTGTTCGACGTGGAAAGCCCCGATGACGCCTTGAAGGCGCGCCTCGAGCAAGGCGACATCCATCCCGCCGGGGTACTCTGGGGGACCGGTGGCAGTCGCGCCCGGGAGCGAGCCGAGGCGCTGGAGCAAGACGTCCTGGCCGAGGCGCCGGCGCTTTGCGCCGGACTCGAGAAGGCCAGGGTCAAGGCGTCCCGACGGGCGTTGAGAGTCATGCCCACCGAGGCCCGTCTATGGCGTCAGGGCGACGCGGTGTGGCTCGAGTTCCGCTTGCCCGCCGGGGCCTTTGCCACCGCCGTGCTGCGTGAGCTGATGGATCACCCCACCTTGAGCTTTCGCAACGCGCCGTCCGTCGACGAGCCTTTAGTGAAGGAGCCTGTGGCCAGGCAGCCTGGGGAAGAGCTGACCGGGGACGCGCAACCAGTGGCCGAGCAACACCAGGGAGATACACCATGAGGAGACTGCTGCTATCCAACGACGACGGCGTCAACGCGCCTGGCTTGAAGGCCTTGCATGACGCCCTCAGCCCCTATGCCAAGCTCAGGGTGGTCGCCCCCGATCGTGATCGCAGCGGTGCCAGCAACTCCCTTACCCTGTCGCGTCCGCTGTCGCTCAGCCCCATGGACAGCGGCTTCTACAGCGTCGACGGTACCCCCGCCGACTGTGTCTATCTTGGCGTCAACGGCGTCTGGGACGAGACGCCGGATCTGGTGATCTCGGGTATCAACCATGGCGGCAACCTGGGCGACGACGTGCTCTACTCGGGCACCGTGGCGGCGGCCATGGAAGGGCGCAATCTGGGCATGACGGCCATCGCCGTGTCACTGGTCGGGCACCGCTACTTCGAGACCGCTGGCCGGGTGGCGGCGAGCCTGGTAGGGGCACTGGAGCAGCTTTCGCTGCCGCCGCGCAGCCTGCTCAATGTCAATGTGCCGGATGTGCCGTGGGAGGAGCTGCGCGGCTTTCGCGTCACTCGCATGGGCTATCGTGGCCCCGCCGAACGCCCCATCGAGACGCGCGATCCCCGTGGACGGTTGCGCTACTGGATCGCCCCGGTGGGGGAAAATGCCGACGATGCGCCGGACACGGACTTCGCCGCGGTGGCGGAGGGTTACGTCTCCATCACCCCGCTGCAGACCGATCTGACCCGACACGCCGCACGCGATGATGTGCAGGACTGGCTTGATGCGCTCACCTGATCTCAGAGGCGTCGGCATGACGTCCCAGCGAACCCGGGACCGCATGGTCAGCCGCATGCGCGAGCAGGGCATTCGCTCGTCTCGCGTGCTCGAGGTGATGGCGCGGGAACCTCGCCATCTGTTCCTTGACGAGGCCCTGGCGCATCGTGCCTACGAAGATACCGCGCTGCCGATCGGCCACGGCCAGACCCTGTCGCAGCCCTGGATCGTCGGACGCATGAGCGAGCTGATCCTCGAGCAGGCGCCCGAGCGAGTGCTGGAGGTGGGGACCGGGTCAGGCTACCAGACGCTGATCCTGGCACGTCTGGTGACGGAACTCTGGTCGGTGGAGAGGATCAATGCTCTGCATCGTATCGCCGCCTCACGCCTGCGCCTGTTGAAGACCTACAACGCGCGCTTGAGGCTGGCCGACGGCGGGCACGGGTGGCCCGAGGCCGCCCCCTTCGACGCCATCCTGCTGACCGCCTGTGCCAGCGAACTGCCCGAACCTCTGCTGTCCCAGCTGGTGGACGGCGGCGTGCTGATCGCGCCGCTGGAAGGGCACGATGGACGCCAGTGGCTGACCCGTGTAAGGCGCGAGGGAGAGCGCTTTGAATTCGAACGGCTGGAGCCGGTACGCTTCGTGCCGTTACTTGAAGGAGTAATTCGTTGAAACATTCGCTAGGCCTCTACCTCCGGGGTGCGGGCATGGGGGCGGCGGATGCCGTCCCGGGAGTCTCCGGGGGCACCATTGCCTTCGTCACCGGCATCTACGAGGAGCTGATCCACACCATCAAGCGCTTCGGTCCCAGTGCCTTCGGGGCGCTGAAACAGGGCGGCGTCAGGGGGCTCGTCGCTCACCTGAACCTGCGCTTCCTGCTTCCGCTGATGGCCGGCATCCTGACCAGCCTGATCACCGTGGCTCACCTGGTGGTGTGGCTGCTGGATAGCCATCCGCTGCTGCTCAACGGCTTCTTCTTTGGCCTGGTGGCGGCGTCGGCGCTGGTGGTCGGCAAGCACCCGGCCGACTGGCGCTGGTGGCACATGCTGCCGCTGGCGCTGGGACTGGTGCTGGCCCAGGCGCTGCCGTCGCTGATGCCGCTGGTCAACGCCCTCGGCAGCCCCTCGCTGGTACTGGTCGTCGGTGGCGCCATCGCCATCAGCGCGATGCTGTTGCCCGGCGTCTCGGGCAGCTTTCTTTTGTTGAGCATGGGCCTCTACGACGTGGTGATGCAGGGGATCCGCGGTTTTGATGTACCGCTGCTGGGGCTGTTTGCCCTGGGGTGCCTGGTTGGCCTTTTCACCTTTTCGCGTCTGCTGTCGTGGCTGCTGCGACGTCATCACACCGCCACCCTGCAGCTGCTGGTCGGCTTCATCGTGGGCTCGCTGCCGATCCTCTGGCCCTGGCGGGAGCTGACGCGCTATCAGCTAGGCAGTGACAATCAAGTCATCCCGCTGGACTATCGTTATCTGGCCCCCTGGGATTATTCTGCGGTGACCGGAGAGGCCGCGCAGCTGGTGGGGGTGACGCTGCTCGCCATCCTCGGCATGCTGGTGGTCCTCATCGTTGCCAGGGTTGGCGCTTCGTCCGCCGCCCGCGAAGACGCCAACGCTAGCCGCTCGACGCGGTCAGCCGACAAGGAGACACCACACGATGCATAAGACTCTCGTCATCTCCAGCCTGGCGCTGGTCCTGGCCGGCTGTGTCAATCAGCAGGGCCCGAGCCAGCCGGTCCAGGTTCAGGACCTGTCGTCGGCCCGTGCCGCCCAGGTGCCTGCGCAGTACACCGTCGAGTCCGGCGATACGCTGTACGGCATCGCCTGGCGCCACGATATGGACTTCCGCGAACTGGCCCGGATCAACAATATCCAGCCTCCCTACCGCATCGACGTCGGCCAGACGCTGAGCCTGTCGGCCAACGGTCAAGCCCCGTCGTCGGGCGCCGGTAGCCAGCAGGTAGCGGGCGCGCAGGCAGGCCAGGGCGGGGCGGTGGCAACGCCCCTCGGCCAGGAAAGTCAGAACGCTCAGCCCTCCTCCGAGGATCTCGAGTGGCTGTTGCCGGACGGCAGCACCGAGACCGTGAGCGCGAGTACCGAGCAGATCAGCGGTACCGCGGCCCAGGGCGCAGCCGCCGTGGCCGGTGTCAGCGCGACCGCTCCGGGACCGGTGTACGACTACGACACCCCCGGCGCCGATGGCAGCCTGAGCAGTCAGGATGAGGCCGAACGCGCCCAGCGCGAAGCCGAGGAATCGGTGGTGGCGGCCGCCGAGGAAGAGGCCAGGGCACAGCAACAGCAGCAGGCCGAGGCTAGCGATTCTGCACAGTCAGAAACCGTGGCCGCCAACGCTTCGCAGGACAGCGGCAGCAGCAGCCAGGCGACGTCTTCCAGTGGCGGCGAAAGCGCTTCAATCGGCGGGTCCCGGACCTATACGCCGGTCGATGAGGTCCCCTGGCAGTGGCCGGCCGACGGCCAGATTGTCAGCCAGTTCGGCGAGAGTTCGAGCATCACCGCCGGCATTGATATCGGCGGTCAAAAGGGGCAACCTGTCAGAGCGGCGGGGCCGGGCAAGGTGGTCTACGCGGGCAGCGGTGTGCGGGGCTACGGCAAGCTCATCCTGCTCAAGCATAACGATGAATACCTGAGTGCCTACGCCCACAACGACAGTCTCAAGGTCAGCGAGAACGATGTCGTCGAGGCAGGCCAGGTCATCGCCACCATGGGCGATTCCGACGCCGAGGACGTACGCCTGCATTTCGAGGTGCGCAAGGACGGTCAGCCGCAGGATCCGACGAAATATCTTCCTTCCCGTTGAGAAACGGCAGTTTCTCCAGGATGAGCGTCACACAATAATAATCTTTGGCGTTGATCGTAGTGGGTGACGACAACGCCGGGTCGCAACCACGGGGTAGCTATACGATGAGCATGCTTGAACGGGATCTTCAGGATGTGAATCTCGAAACGGTAGACGAGGCTGACGAGGACGCCGTCGAGGACGTGACGGACGAGGCCGAAGAGGTCGAGGAAGCCGACGACGAGACTCAGGCGTTCGAGAAGGCGCTGGGTCGCGAGGATCGCTATGCGCGCCAGAGCCTCGACGCCACCCAGATCTACTTGAACGAGATCGGCTTCTCGCCATTGCTGACGCCGGAGGAAGAGGTCTATTTCGGCCGTCTGGCGCGCAAGGGCGACCCCCAGGGGCGGGCACGGATGATCGAGTCCAACCTGCGCCTGGTGGTGAAGATCGCGCGCCGCTACCTCAATCGTGGCCTGACCCTGCTGGACCTGATCGAAGAGGGCAACCTCGGCCTGATTCGTGCGGTGGAGAAGTTCGATCCGGAGCGCGGCTTTCGCTTCTCGACCTACGCCACCTGGTGGATTCGCCAGACCATCGAACGGGCGCTGATGAATCAGACCCGCACGATTCGCCTGCCGATCCACGTGGTCAAGGAACTCAACATCTACCTGCGCGCCGCCCGCGAGCTGACCCAGAAGCTCGATCACGAGGCCACCGCCGAAGAGATCGCCGAACATCTGGACAAGCCCGTCGAGACCGTCAAGAAGATGATGGGGCTCAACGAGCGGGTGTCCTCGGTCGACTACCCCATGGGCGGCGAGAGCGACAAGCCGTTGATCGAGACCCTCACCGACGACAACGAGCAGGGGCCCGAGTCGACGTTGGTCGACGGTGACGTCAAGGCCCACGTCAATCACTGGCTGGCGGAGCTTACCGAGAAACAGTGCGAGGTGGTGGTGCGACGCTTTGGCCTTCGTGGCCACGAGGCCGCCACCCTGGAGCAGGTCGGCGAGGAGATCGGCCTGACCCGCGAGCGGGTGCGCCAGATTCAGGTCGAGGCGCTCAAGAAGCTGCGCCGGATGCTCGACAAGCAGGGCCTGTCGCTGGACGCCATCTTCGAGTAGTCCCGTCAGCCTGGCGTGACCAGGGTACTGTCGGTGGAGGTACCCGCTAGTAGATGATGTCAGTGCATGCTGGAGCGCTTGGATAGAGGCATGTGCTCGACCTTCAAGACTGACCCCGTGAGACGTATCCATAAGCGCCGGGCCAAGCCTGGCGCTTTTTTTAGTGGTTTTGTCTGGTTGCTATCTAAGTATTGGTTTAACTAGCTGTCTCGGAAGAGTTTTATGGACTTATATGCCATGAAATACCCTTTTCTATTGAGCATAATATGGTGACAACACTAGCCTCTGCACACTGACCTCGGAGTCCCCATGTCTCGCCCCCTGATCGCCGATATCGACCTGGATGCCCTGCGCCACAATTACCGGCTTGCCGCGGGCCTGGCCCCTGGCAGCCTCAGCGTCGCGGTGCTCAAGGCGGACGCCTACGGCCATGGCGCCGTCGCCTGCGCGAGGGCCTTGTCCGGCGAGGCGCCGATGTTTGCGGTGGCAGCGATCGAGGAGGCGGTCGCCCTGCGCGAGGCCGGCATCGAGGAGCCCATCGTGCTGCTCGAGGGGATCTTCAGCGCCGATGAGCTGGCCCAGGTGGAGGCGCTTGGCCTGGGCATGGCGATTCACAGCGACTGGCAGCTCGAGGCCGCCCTGGCACGGCGTCCGGCCCGGCCCATCCCGGTGTGGCTGAAGGTGGACTCCGGCATGCATCGGCTGGGCTTCCCGCCCGAGCGGGCCGAAGCGGCCTGGCGGGCACTCGAGGCGGCCCCCGAGTGTGTCTGTGATCTTCACCTGATGAGCCACTTCGCCACCGCCGACAGTACCGATGCTGGCTACTTTCAACGTCAGCGCGAGTGCATTGTGGCGCTGGCCGAGCGTCTCGACGCGCCCACCTGCCTGGCCAACTCGCCAAGTATTCTTGCCCAGCCCTCGGCCCACGGTGCCATCAACCGTCCGGGAGTGATGCTCTACGGGGCCGACCCACTGGAGGTCGCCAACAGCGCAAGCCAGCAGCTTGCACCGGTGATGAGCCTGCGCAGCGAGATCATCGCCGTGCGCGAGCTTTCCGCGGGGGAGCCGGTGGGCTACGGGGGGCGCTTCGTCACCTCTCGGCCCTCGCGTATCGGGGTGGTGGCCTGTGGCTACGGCGACGGCTATGACCGCCACGCGGTGGACGGCACTCCGGTGCTGGTCGACGGCAAGCGCACCCATGTGGCCGGCAAGGTGTCGATGGACATGATGACGGTGGACCTGAGCGAACTACCCGAGGCAGGCATCGGCAGCGAGGTGGTGCTGTGGGGCCGCAGCCGTCACGGTGGCGTTCTGTCGGTGGATGAAGTGGCCCGATTCTGCGACACCATCAGCTATACCCTGTTGACCGGGGTGCTGCCACGGGTGCCCAGGCGGTACAATGGCGCCGTTAGCGACTGACGGCCTGGCTCGTCGGTCGTCCTGATCGACCGACGAGGGATCGCATGTCCAAGGACACAACGACCGCGCCACGTTACTGGACCCAGCCACGCTACTGGCCGACCTACCTTGCCATCACCGCCATGCGCGCCAGTGCCTGGTTGCCGTGGCGCTGCAAGCTGGCGCTGGGCCGATTGATCGGACTGGCTGCCTGGCGTTTCGCCGGGCGTCGCCGTCATATCACCGAGACCAATATTCGCCTTTGCTTTCCCGAGCTCGACCCGGCGGCCCAGGCCCGCCTGGTCAAGCAGAGCTTTCTGGCCAACGGCATCGGCATCTTCGAGACCGCCACCGGCTGGTGCCGGGATCCCGAACATCTGCGCCACCGGGTCACCTTCAAGGGCCAGGAGCATATGGCCAAGGTCCAGGCCGAAGGCAAGGGCGCGCTGATCATCGGCATCCACTTCTCCACCCTGGATCTCGGCGGCGCCCTGCACTCGCTGTTCTTTCCCGCCGACGTGGTCTATCGCCCCCACGACAATCCGGTGTTCGAGCGTTTCATGACCCGTGCCCGCAACGGCATCTTCGGTACCGCCATCGATCGTCATGACCTGCGTGGCGTGGTGCGACGGATCAAGGCCGGTCACCACGTCTGGTACAGTCCGGACCAGGACTTCGGTCGTGACGCCAGCGTGTTTGCGCCCTTCTTCGGGGTCGAGGCGGCGTCGATCAAGCTGACGGCCAAGATCGCCAAGATGACCGGCGCGCCGGTGATGCCGCTGATCTTTCATCGCAATCCCGACAATCGCACCTACAGCCTCGAATACCTGCCCGCCCTGGACAACTTCCCCAGCGGTGACGAGGTCGCCGACGCTGCCCGTATCAACGCGGTGATCGAGGCCGCGATTCGCCGCCATCCCGAGCAGTATCTGTGGATGCACCGGCGCTTCAAGACCCGCCCCAGGGGCGAGGCCAAGATCTACTGATGGACCCGCCTGGCGGGGCTTGCCGGCTTGGCCGTGGGCGCCCCGTCGGTCCAGGCGTCAACCGATCTGCTCGAGGCGCGCCGCCAGGCGTTCTCGCATGGGGGTCAGGTCGAGGCGGTGTGCGCCTCTTTCCAGTCGTTCCACGATAAAGGCCTGATCCATCGGGTCGCTGGCGCCGTCCGCCAGCGCCTGGCCGACCCGCTGAGCCATCCGCTGAATGCTGGGGAGCTGGTGTTCCCCGGCGAACAGTGACTGGGTCTTGAGCGACTTGAGCAAACCCAGCAGGGTGCTCTGGTCCTCGGCGCCGTAGGACAGGATCGGCACGAACAGGCGGTGCAGCAGGCTGTCGTAGCGTTCCACCGGCCAGGTCACACGGCGCTTGCCGTCACCGTCGACCATGGTGTTGGCCGGCTGCCACTTGAGGTAGCGGCACAGCAGATCGGTCATCCGGTGCAGGCACAGCCTGGCGGTGCCGGGGTCGTTGATCCCCGGGGACAGCGCCTTGATCGCCACTTCCATCATCTGGGTCAGTCCGTGGACGAAGTGCTCGTCGATGGATTCACCGTCGAGATAGGTGAGGGTGGAGAGCACCTCGTCGCACCACTCCTCGTTGGGCGTGTCCTCGCATTCCAGGATAGCGATGGGCAGACCTTCCACCACGTAGTCGCCGAAGCGAAACTGCAGATGCAGCACGCCACCGATGCGCTCGGCAAGCTCCGCCAGTCGCTCGAGGTTGGCGTTCTGCACATAGCCCGCCATGCGCGCATGGATCTCGTGACACTGGGCGCTCGGCGGTGCAGCCGAGGGCAGGTAGCGCCAATGGTCATCGGTTTCCTTGTCGTGCAGACGCTGCATGCTGGCCAGGGTGGTGTCATGGAGCCCGGAGATCACGGCGTCGATCTGGATCGACTGGGAGGCGTTGTGGATGAAATAGACGAACAGCGCCAGGCAGTGCAGCACCATGGCACAGGCCAGATAGATGGCGAGCGAACGCCAGGCGGCTTCGCCGTCGTCGACCTCCGGCACGATCAATAGAATCAGGATGAACAGGATGGTGCCCAGGTAGTGGCCGAGCACCCACTGATTGGCGCGCTCCGATACCAGCCCGAATACCAGCTTGTGGGAAAAGTTGCCGCCGGCCTGGGACAGCACCGACATCACCATGGAAAAGCTGAACACCATCAGCGAGATCATGCCGCCGAGCATCGCCGCCAGCAGTGACTGGGCGCTGCCCGGGGCGGTGAGACTGAGCTTCTGGATCACCTCCGGCAGCGAGGTGTCGCTGATCGGTGGGGCCAGCGCCAGCAGGCCGAGCAGACCGTAGACCAGGGCTGCCAGGGTCGGCAGGTAGGCGATGCTGGTATAAAAGGCGCGAATCAACCGCACCGGATGGAAGGTCAGCGATGACATGGCAGGGACCCTGTCAGGTAGCGGTGGATGGGATAGGTCGATGTCGACGACAAGATGCGTCGCATGTGGCTCTTATCGCTTCAAGCGTGCTGTCATGCAAGTACGCCGGTAAACGCTGGCGGCAGCGGAAAGACTGGAACTGCACAAACGACGACGCCACCGGCGTGGGCCGGTGGCGTCGTTGCAGTGCGCAGTGCTTGTCGTATCAGGCGTCGATACGCTTGTACTTCATCCGATGCGGCGTGTCGTCACCGACGCGCTTCTTGTGGTCGGCTTCGTACTCGGTGTAGTTGCCGGCGAAGAACTCGACGTGGGACTCGCCTTCGAAGGCCAGGATATGGGTCGCGATGCGGTCCAGGAACCAGCGATCGTGGGAGATCACCATGGCGCAGCCGGGGAAGGCCAGCAGAGCCTCTTCCAGCGCACGCAGGGTCTCGATATCCAGGTCGTTGGACGGCTCGTCGAGCAGCAGCACGTTGGCGCCCTGCTTCAGGGTCTGGGCCAGCTGCAGGCGGCCGCGCTCACCACCGGAGAGGTCCCTGAGGAACTTCTGCTGGTCATTGCCCTTGAAGTTGAAACGCCCGACGTAGGCCCGTGAGGAGACCTCGTAGCCGTTGATGTTGAGGATGTCCTGTCCATCGGACACCGCTTCCCACACCGTCTGCTTGTCGTCGAGGGCGTCGCGCATCTGCTCGACGTAGGCGATGTCCACTGTCTCGCCGAGCACCACTTCGCCGGCGTCCGGCTTCTCGCTGCCCTGGATCAGCTTGAACAGGGTGGACTTGCCGGCACCGTTGCCGCCGACGATACCGACGATGGCACCCTGGGGGATGGTGAAGCTCAGGTCCTCGTAGAGCAGCTTGTCGTCGAAGCGCTTGGACACCCCGTGGAATTCGATGACCTTGTCGCCCAGACGCGGACCCGGCGGAATGTAGATCTCGTTGGTCTCGTTGCGCTTCTGGAAGTCGCCGGACTGCATCTCCTCGAAGCGGTTGAGGCGCGCCTTGCTCTTGGCCTGACGGCCCTTGGCGTTGGAGCGAACCCACTCGAGCTCGTGCTTGATCGCCTTCTGACGCGAGGCCTCGGCCTTGGCTTCCTGCTCCAGGCGCTTCTCCTTGGCTTCCAGCCACTGGGAGTAGTTGCCTTCGAAGGGGATGCCCTGGCCGCGGTCGAGCTCGAGGATCCAGCCGGCCACGTTGTCGAGGAAGTAGCGGTCGTGGGTGATGGCCACCACGGTACCGGAATAGTCGTGGAGGAAGCGCTCGAGCCAGGCCACGGACTCGGCGTCCAGGTGGTTGGTCGGCTCGTCCAGCAGCAGCATGTCCGGGTTGGACAGCAGCAGGCGGCACAGCGCCACGCGGCGACGTTCGCCACCGGACAGGTGGCCGACATTGGCCTCCCAGGGCGGTAGCCGCAGCGCCTCGGCGGCGACTTCCAGCTTGCGCTCCAGGTTATGGGCGTCGGCGGCCTCGATCAGGTTCTCGAGCTTGGCCTGTTCGGCGGCCAGCGCGTCGAAGTCGGCGTCCGGTTCGGCGTAGGCCGCATAGACGGCGTCCAGCTTGGCCTGGGCTTCCTTGATCTCGCCCAGTGCCTCCTCGACGGTCTCGCGCACGTTCTTGGTGTCGTCGAGCTCGGGCTCCTGGGGCAGGTAGCCCACGTTGAGGCCCGGCATCGGCCGTGCCTCGCCTTCGATCTCGGTGTCCACGCCGGCCATGATCCGCAGAAGGGTGGACTTGCCGGCGCCGTTGAGACCGAGCACGCCGATCTTGGCCCCGGGGAAGAAGGACAGGGAGATGTCCTTGAGGATCTGCTTCTTGGGGGGCACGACCTTGCCCACCCGGTTCATGGTGTAGACGTATTGCGCCATGGGAACTCGCTAGTGTTGGGGAAACGATCACCACCGGCGCTGACGGACGCCCTGGGCGTCGACAGCATAGCCAGACGTGGACGATGCCGCGTTTCCACTGGGGTTCGCGGAAAAAAAGCTGGTCACAGATGATAGAGCCGGAGGCGCACAAACGCCAGCCATGTGGCGAGATCGAGGGTCGCCTCACACAAGGTGAGGGGATTCGCCAGGCGAGAGCGAAGGGCGGGGGCGATGCACCGACCGCCCCGGGAAAGACAGGTGGCGCTGGGTGCTATTCCTCTTCTTCTTCTTCCTCTTCCTCGTCATAGCCCCAGTCGTCATCGATGGCCTGGCGCAGGCGACGTTCCTCGAGCAGGGCTTCCACTCGTCGGCGGGCGCGCAGGGTGTCAGCACGGTTGGAAGGACGACTGCGGGAATAGTCCTCGTCGTTGACCGCCTCCTGATCAGAGAGGTCGAGGTAGGCATCATCGAGAAGGGAATCACGGCTCATGTGAAATCTCCCATGGCCAGAGCGCCGAAGCGCGTCTTGTCACACCATGCTTCCGACGGCGGGAAGCGCCAACAGAATCCGAGGACTCTGTTGGCTATATAAGCGGGAATCGAGAAAAGTGCAAGAGGGAGGCGTGGACTGGCTCAGGCGCTGTCGGCGCCGTCACGCAGGCGATCGATCTCGGCCAGGTTGGCCACACGTTCGCTGACGTCCTTCTGGACGCCGATAAAGTAGACCAGCTCGTCACTTTCGTCCAACACCGGGGTCAGTGACAGCTCGTTGTAGAACAGGGTGCCGTCCTTCTTGTAGTTGCGCAGAACTTCGCGGCAGGGGCGCAACTCCTTCAAGGCCTTGCGCACGACGTCGAGGGCCGGCTGGTCGGTATCGTCGTTCTGCAGGAAGCGGCAGTCGCGGTAGAGGATCTCGTCCGCGCTGTAGCCGGTCAGGCGCTCGAAGCCCTGATTCACGTAGATCAGGATATGCTCGTCGCCTTCCTTCTCGGCCACCACGATCCCGTCTTCCGAGGCGTTGACGATGCGTTCGAGCAGTTCCGGGGCGATCATGTTCGGTCGTGTCATGGGACGTCCTGTTGCGGGCTTGGCGTTACACCCTTGTTGCCTGGTAATCAGGGGCCGGGGATTCAGGGGCCAGGATGTGCACCAAACCGGTAGTCTCTCAAAGACGGTTTGTGCGCAACCTCGGGATGTAATGATGGCTCTAATCGGCAAAATTTGATGCTAAGCATGGCCAGAGGGCGAGATTAAATCAATGGTCCGCTAAGGAAACGCTGCATAAATTGCTGCGCTCGACATCTCGACCGCCGGCGGTACTCAGGCTCCTCATTTAACCCATGTAAACTCGAAACCTTGCGTTCCGGCGGCAACCGACCTGTCATCGCTCGCGAGATTTCTTCAGCGCTTCCTGTCGTCTTTGCTGTGGCGGTAGTGTGGAGCGGACGCTGAGGCTGCCCTTGCGTCACTCTACCTCCGGCAGGCGCAACGCGCTGAGGGCGGCCAGGGCGGCGGTGGCGGCCAGCACCAGCAACAGCGGGCCGGCGCCGAGCCATTGCGCCAGAGCACCGATCACGGCGCCGACGATCAGCATCAGCACGCCAGTGATGGTGTTGGACAGGGCCACATAGAGGGCACGATTGTCGGCGCCGGCCATGTCGACGATGTAGGTCTTGCGACCGAGGCGAATGCCCGAGTGGACGATGACCAGCAGCGCGTAGACCAAGGCGTAGGGCCAGACACTTGCGCTCATCGACTCGGGCAACCAGGCCAGCGATGCCCCCAGCAGGCAGCACAGGGTGGTACCGATGGCACCGTCGCGCATCACCGTTTTGCTGGAGGCATCCGAACGCTTGCCCCAGATGGGGCTGGCGACCATGCCGGCGACCCCGGATACCACGATCAGAAGTCCCAGTCCGCCAAGTTCAGTACCGCCGTTGTCCTGGGCCATCAGCGCTACATAGGGCAACGCCAGGGCGCTGGACAGCAACAGGGCGCGGGTCAGATTGAAGTTACGAAAGGCGGCGTCGTCGCGCATCAGGGCGAGGCCGGTCTTGACCGAATCCCAGGCGTTGGCGCCGCCGTCGGTGGCGCCTTCCGCTTCTTCGATGGCGGCGGCGCACAGCGCATTGAGGGTCCATCCCAGCGCCGCCACGCCAAGCAGCACCGCCAGGGCGAGCTCGCCGGGACGGTCGTCGAACAGCACCAGCACCGCACCGGCGGCCAGGGTCACGGCGCCCGCCACACTGCCGCTCCAGCCCATCAGGGTCCCGCGACGTTGCTTGGAGATGGTCTTGCCGAGCACGTCCTTGGTGGCGATGGACGACAGCCCCCGGGCCAGCGACAGGGCGACCAGGGCCAGCAGTACCAGGCCGCCGCCAACACCGCCGGAACCGATCAGGGCAAGAACCGACAGCGCCGCGGCGGCCAGCGCCTGGAGCAATCCACCGACCATCCAGACGCCCTTGCGCCTGGGTTTCAGGCGGATAAAACCGGCCACGAACAGTTGGGGCAGCAGGGCGCCGGCCTCGCGAATCGGCACCAGCAGGCCGACCATCCAGGTCGGCGCGCCGATGGCGCCCAGTAGCCAGGGCAGGACCAGACGGGCGCTGGAGAGTTCGTCGGCGAGCTTGTTGCCTAGCGACGCCAGCAGATGCAGGAAGAAGTTGCGCGGCTGCTCATCGCAGGCGCTGTCCGGGATGTCCTTGCACAGGCGACTGTCCTCGTCGCCGGTGAGCCACTCGTAAAGTCGCGTCTGGGTTTCGCCACTGGCCATGGAGGCTGTCCTGACTGTTATGATCGTGGTTTGAGGGAATACGGTGTACGTGCTGCCTTGCAGCGCGTTTCCGGTGTTTCCACCTACGTGCTGGAACAGGGAGGCTGAACGTGGCACGCATTCGGATTATCTACTGTACGCAATGTCAGTGGCTCTTGCGTAGTGGCTGGTATGCCCAGGAGCTGCTCTCGACCTTCGGCGAGGATCTCGAGGAGGTGACGCTGGTGCCTTCCCACGGCGGCCATTTCGAGATCCGGCTGGATGACGAGACGCTATGGGAGCGCAAGCGAGATGGCGGCTTTCCCGACGTCAAGACGCTCAAGCAACGGGTCCGCGACGGCATCGCTCCCGAGCGCGATCTGGGCCATCTGGACCGTTGAATGTTGCCGATGGTCATCCTGTGTTGACGGTCTGAACGCGGGCTCGATGGCGTCATCCTGATTGACCGCGTTCCCCCTTCGCGTGGCTATGGCTCGCGGCTCCTTACCCTCATCTTTACCCCAGGGAATGTCATGACAACTGATCGACAGGCCATGGCCTTCGGCCTTGGCGCCGTGGCGTTGTGGTCCACGGTGGCCACCGCCTTCAAGCTGGCGCTTGCCCATATGAGCCCGCTGGAGCTGATGTGGCTGGCGGCGCTGGTGTCCTGGGCGCTGATGAGCGTGCTGATGCTGCGGCGCGGACAGCTGCATCAGGCACTTCGTCGCGGCTGGCGCACCGCTGTGTGGGCCGGGCTGATGAACCCGGTGGCCTACTACCTTGTGCTGTTTGCGGCCTATGACCGGTTGCCCGGACAGGAGGCCATGGCGCTCAACTACACCTGGGCGCTGGCCATGGCCCTGCTGGCGGTGCCGATCCTCAAGCAGCGGTTGACGCCGATGGACGTGGTGGCCGGCCTGGTGGCCTACGCCGGGGTCTGGGTCATCGCCACCCGTGGCCAGGTTTTTGACGTGGCCTTCGCCGATCCTCTGGGCGTCGCACTGGCGCTGGTGTCGACGCTGATCTGGGCGCTGTACTGGCTGTTCAATGCCCGCGACCGGCGTCCGCCGCTGGTCGCCCAGTGGCAGAACTTCAGCGTCGGGGTGCCGGTGCTGACGCTGCTGATGGTGCTGGGTCCAGGCTTTCAGTGGCACGGCAGTGCCGCCCTGGGCGCGGGCATCTATGTCGGACTGTTCGAGATGGGCGTCGCTTTTGTGCTATGGCAGGCGGCGATGCAGCGGGTGTCGCGCACCGCCAAGGTCTCCAACCTGATCTTTCTGTCGCCACCGGTGTCGCTGATGCTGCTCTACCTGGTGGTCGGCGAGCCGATACTCCCCTCGACCCTGATCGGACTGGTGCTGATCCTGCTGGGGCTTGGGCTACAGCAGTGGCAGAAGGCGCCGGCTCACGTCGAGCCATCCTCCTCATGAAGACCTGGCGGTAGGCGCTTCTGCGCACTCCAGCGCGGAGCAAAGCGGTGGGATATCAGGAGGCGCTCGCTTGCTCGCTGCGTTCTTCGCTGTCCTTCTGGCTGGAGGGCTGGGTCGACACCGCCTCGGTCCCCGGCGTCTCGGTCTCGTCCAGCAGGGGCGCAAGGCTCGGCCAGACGTTGTCGAGCAGCCTTGGCTGGGCCTCGGCGGTGGGGTGGATGCCGTCGTCCTGCATCAGCTCAGGGTCCAGCGCCACCCCTTCGAGCAGGAAGGGCACCAGCGGCACCTCATGGGTGTCGGCCAGTTCTCGAAAGACCCCGGTGAAGGCCTGACGGTAGGCGTCGCCGTAATTCGGGGGAATATCGATACCCAGCAGCAGCACCTGGGCGCCGGCGGCCTGGCTCTTTTCGATCATGCCTTCGAGGTTTGCCGACATCTGGCTCGGCGGAAGGCCCCTGAGTCCATCATTGCCGCCCAGCTCCAGCAGAACGATGTCCGGGTCGTGCTGTCGGAGGAGTTCAGGGAGACGGGTGGCGCCCCCGCCGGTGGTTTCGCCGCTGATGCTGGCATTGACCACCTCGGCGCGGTGCGCCACTCGCTCGGCCAGCAACGCCACCCAGCCGGCGTCCCGTTCGATGCCGTAAGCGGCGCTCAAGCTGTCGCCCACCACCAGCAAGGTCGGCGGGGCTGTGTCAGACTGGGCCCAGACCGACCCCGGCACAAGGGCGGTCAAGACGCAGGCCATCATCAGCGTCTTCAGCATCCGCCTGGCGGGCGTTGCCCGGCGATCCTGCGCTCGTCTTCCTGACGTCGTGGCATCAGCAGCGCCGAAGCGCGAGGCTCCAGAAAAAAACCGCCGTGCCGCCCCAAACGTCCAAGTCCCAGGGAATGCCATCACCATGTCGCTGTCTCCTTCCGAGAATACCGTCCCGACCACCGTGCTGCGCGCGCGAGGCCTGTCCAAGCGGGTCGCCAGCGGAACGCGGGAACTGACCATCCTGCGCGAGCTTGAGCTCGACGTACAGTCCGGCGAGAGCGTCGCCATCCTCGGCCAGAGCGGTGCCGGCAAGTCGACCCTGCTGGCGCTGCTGGCCGGTCTCGATACGCCGAGTGCCGGCGAGCTTGCGATGTTCGGTACATCGCTTGCCGAGCTCGACGAGGACGGTCGCGCGGCGCTGAGAAACACCCGAGTGGGCTTCGTGTTTCAGAACTTCCAGTTGCTGCCGACCCTGACGGCGCTGGAAAACGTGCTGCTGCCGACCGAGCTGTCGACCCTTGCCAACCGTGAGGCCCGTGCCACCGACTGGCTCGGTCGAGTGGGGTTGGGCGAACGCCTGGATCACCTGCCCAAGCAGCTGTCCGGCGGCGAACAGCAACGGGTGGCGCTGGCGCGGGCCTTTGTCACCGGCCCCGAGCTGGTGTTTGCCGATGAACCGACCGGCAATCTCGACCCGGACACCGGGGAGCGCATCATTCAGACCCTGTTCGAGCTCAACCGTTCCGAGGGCACCACCCTGGTGCTGGTTACCCACGACCACGCTCTGGCGAGGCGCTGCGATCGGTGTCTGCGCCTGGCCGACGGCCAGCTCACCGAGGTGACATCCAAGCTTCCAGCCGAGGCGCCAGACGCCCAGCGGGAGGCCTCGGCATGAGTGAGCGAAGCTCCACGGCGAAGGGCCAATTGGGACGTCAGCTGGTGATGGCGGCGCGCTCTCTGCGGCGCGATCTTCGTGCGGGTGATGTACGCGCCTTGCTGGTGGCGCTGACCCTGGCGGTGGCCGCCTCGACCATGATGGGGTTCTTTCTCGACCGGCTGGAACGTGGTCTGACCCGTCAGGCTAGTCAGATGATGGGCGGCGATGTGGTGCTGGAGCAGTCCAATCCCTTCGCTCTGGAGATCCGGGAGCGTCTGGAAGGCGCCGGCATGCGCCTGAGCGACCAGGTCGATCTGGTCTCCATGGCCAGTCGCGATGGCGCCTTTCAGCCGGTCAGCATCAAGGCGGTGGACGAAGACTATCCACTCTACGGCGTGTCCCGGGTCGACCAGGGCGCCGGCGTCGAGGAGCTCGCCAGTGGCCCTGCGCCAGGCGAGGTGTGGCTGGCGCCGAGGCTCGAGACGCTGCTGGACATCGAACTCGGCGATAGTCTGACGCTGGGCAGGGGCGAGTTCCAGGTGACCGGCTGGATCGAGCGGGAGGCCGACCAGTCTGCCGGCTTCGGCAGCTTCAACCCGCGGGTGATGATGCACGTCGACGACGTCGAGGCGACCGGGCTGATCCAGCCCGGTTCGCGCATCGAGTTCGAGATCCTCGCCGCCGGCTCGCCCCAGGCGGTGGAGACGCTGTCGCCCTGGCTCGCCCGCCTGCGCGCCGACGGCGTCGAGGTACGTGACGTGCGCGAGGACCGGCCTCGGCTGGGCTCGGCGCTGGAGCGAGCCGAGACCTACCTGAGCCTGGCCGGTCTAGCTGCCGTGCTGCTGGCCGGGGTGGCGGTGGCCATGGCGACGCGGCGCTACGTCGATCGCCATCTGGATACCGCCGCGCTACTGCGCTGCTTCGGCGCGTCCCAGCGGGACCTGGCGCGTATCTTTACGTTCCAGCTGGCCGGTCTGGCGCTGGTGGCCTCGCTGATCGGCGCGCTTCTGGGGCTGGCGGGGCAGGCGTTGCTGCTGGCCTTGATGCAGCGTTTTCTGCCGCTGGAGCTGCCGCCCCCCGGAGCCTTGCCGTTGTGGCTGGGCGTGCTGACGGCACTGGCCGTGCTGGCCGGCTTTGCCGGGCCGACCCTGCTGCGCTTGAAGCGGGTTAGCGCACTCAAGGTACTGCGCCGGGAGCTGGACCCCTTGCCTGCCTCCGGTTGGTCGCTGCTGCTGGCGGCGGCGCTGGCCTTCGGTGCTCTGCTTTGGCTGTACTCCGGCAGCCTGGGGCTGGCGGCGGGACTCTTGGCCGGCGGCATGGTGGCGTTGGGCGTACTGTGGGGCCTGGCGGGCTTGATCCTCGATGGACTGTTGCGTCTGGCCGCGCGGCTCGACGGTGGTGATCCCGCTGGTCTGCGCGGGTCGTTGCGTCTGGGCGCTCGGCAGTTGGCGCGCCGTCGCAACGCCAGCCTGGGGCAGATGCTGGCGTTCGCGGTGACCTTCTTCGCCATGACCATGATCGCCCTGGTGCGGGGCGATCTGTTGACCACCTGGCAGGCGCAGTTACCCGAGGACACACCCAATCACTTCGCGATCAATATCCAGCCCGGCGAGCGCGACGACTTCGAGCAGCGGCTCGAGGCCATCGCCGAGGCCAGCAGTGATCTCTACCCCATGGTCCGCGGGCGTATCACCGCGATCAACGGCCAGCCGCCGAGGCAGGCCGTGCCCCCCGAGGCGAGGGGAGAAAACGCCCTGCGCCGGGAGCTCAACCTGACCTGGCGGGAGGACCTGCCGAGCGGTAATCGTCTGGTGGCCGGCGAATGGTTTGCCTCGCGCGCCGAGGCCGGCGGCTGGCTCGACGAGGTGGACGCCCAGCCGTCCTCGGCGCCCGCAGGCGATGACGTCGCCGAGACGGCGCCGATCTCCATGGAACGAGAACTGGCAGAACGTCTGGGGCTGGCGCTGGGGGATCGTTTAAGTTTCACCATCGGCGCCGACACCCTGGTCGGTGAGATCACCAGTCTCCGCGACCTCGATTGGGACAGCTTCAAGCCCAACTTTTACGTGATCTTCCCGCCTGGTGTGCTGGAACGCTACGGCCATAGCTACATCACCGCCTTCTATCTGGAGCAGCAGCAGAAGCGCGAACTGGGGAGCCTGGTCCAGGCCTTCCCGGGGGTGACGCTGCTCGACGTGGATGCCCTGCTGGGGCAGGTCCGTGAGGTGCTGGGGCACGTGACCCGGGCGGTGGAAGTGGTGCTGGCCTTCGTGCTGCTGGCCGGGGTCAGTGTGCTCTACGCCGCGTTGATCGCCAGTCAGCCGGTACGTGCCCACGAAAGCGGCTTGTTGCGCGTCTTTGGCGCAGGTTCCCGTCTGCTCGCGCGGGTGCAGTGGGCTGAATTTGCCGTTCTGGGACTGGCCAGCGGCCTGATGGCGGCGCTGCTGGCGGAGGTCGCCACGGCCGCGTTATATCTGCTGTGGCTGGATCTGCCGCCGCGGGTGCATCCCTGGGTCTGGCTGCTGGTCCCGACGCTCGGCGCTGTGGTACTGGGCTTGGTAGGGCATCTGTTGTCCCGGGGCATTCGGCGCCAGGCGCCGGCGGCGAGCCTGGGGCTGCTGGGCGAGGCCTGAAAGGCGAATCATGGCATGAAAGGGTGAATCGCCTCACGAAACGCGAAGCGCCTCATGCAAAGCGATGCGCCTCATGCAAAGCGATGCGCCTTATGCAAAGCGAAGCGCCTTATGAACAGGGAAGTGCGTCATGAAGGAGCGACGATGACCAGGACCAAGGTGGCAAAGGGAAAGAAGCGGGGCTCAACCAGCAACGCCTCTCGCAAGAGCGCCTCCGGCAAGACCATGTCCGCCGAGGAGTGTCAGCGGTTTCGCCTGCTGTCGGCCCAGCTGGAATTGGCCCAGCGAGCGGATCGGGCAGTGGTAGTGCTGGTGGCCGGCCACGCCGCCACCGGCAAGGGCGAGCTGATCAACCTGCTCAACCACTGGCTGGAGAACCGGTTGACCGAGGTGCACGCCCTGGTGCCCGGCGACGAGGAGCGCCGACGACCTTACTGGTGGCGATTCTGGCGGCGTCTTCCAGGGCGTGGCCGGCTCGGGGTGTTCGTCCATGGCTGGGTCGGCGATGCGGTGCTGGCGCGGGCCTCCCGCGCCTTGGGTGAGGGCGCCTACAATGACCGCATCGAACAGATGCGTCAGTTCGAGGCGGAGCTTGCCGCTGACGGAGTTCGCCTGGTCAAGCTGTGGCTGCAGATCGATGCAGACACCCAGCGACAACGACTCGAGGCCTGGGCCGCCGACCCGGCCAGTCGCTGGCAGGTCACCGACGAAAAGTGGCGCCGCCACGCCCAGCATGGCCTGCTCGATGAGCTTGCCCGCGACCTGCGTGCGCGCACCCACTGTCGCCACAGTCCCTGGATCGAGCTCGACGCGAGCCCCGGCAACGACCTGCTGCCCCAGGTGGCCGAAGTCCTCGAGAAGGTCATGGCAAGCCCTGTCCCGGCCCTCGAGCGCCCCGAGACTCCCCCACTGAATGCCATCGCTCCCCCTCGGCTCGACGCCCTCGAGCATGACGACCCGCCCCCCCGACTCAAGAAGCGCGACTACAGCGAGCGCCTGGCCGACGCCCAGGCCAGGCTGGCCCAGCTGGCGCGCAGTGCCGCGCGCCAGGGAGTGCCACTGGTGGTGGTGTTCGAGGGCCATGACGCTGCCGGCAAGGGCGGCGGCATCCATCGCCTGACCTCGGCGATGGATGCACGTCAGTACCGTGTGCATCAGATCGCTGCGCCCACCGAGGAGGAGCGCCTGCACCCGTGGCAGTGGCGCTTCTGGCATCGTCTGCCCCGCGATGGCCGGGTGGCGATCTTCGACCGCTCCTGGTATGGCCGGGTGCTGGTGGAACGGGTCGAAGGCCTCGCCGATGAGCGGGACTGGCGACGCGGCTTTGAAGAGATTCGCCAGTTCGAGGCGCGCCTGCTCGAGCACGGCACCGTGCTGGTCAAGCTGTTCCTGGCCATCGACAAGGACGAGCAGCTCGAGCGTTTCGAAGCCCGGGCCGAGACTCCTCACAAGCGGCACAAGCTCACCGACGAGGATTGGCGCAACCGCGAGCGCTGGGACGACTACCAGCAGGCCATCGACGAGATGTTCGCGGAAACTCATGCCCCTGGCGGCGAGTGGGTGCTGATCGACGCCAACGACAAGCGTCGGGCGCGCCTGGCGGTGATCGAGGAGGTGAGTCGGCGGTTGTCGGCGCGCCTGCCGCTGGATTGAGTGACCGATGTCCTGTCAACACTGCTGAAGGCCTGTCGACGGGTTCGTTCAGGCGCTACAGTGAAGGCTGACACAACTGCCGTATCGGCAAAGATCGTTGGCGTTTGCCAGGTTCTATTTTCACACCGGAGGTGAAAGTTCATGAAGTGCCGTCTGTCTTCCCGCCACGCCGTCCCTTTCGTGGCGCTGCTTTCTCTGGGGGCGAGCGTCGCCCAGGCCGACGCCGAACGTCTCGAGGCTGACCTGCGTGCGGCCCTGGAGCGTGAAGGTACCCTCGAGATCGGCGAGGTATCCGATGAGCTGCTCGGCAGCACCACCAGTGCCGAGAACCTGACCCTGACCGGCGACAGCGGCGAACGCCTGACCATCGCGCGCTACCTGGTCGAGGGCGACTACGACGCGCCGGAAGAAGTGGTGCTCGAGGACATCGAGCTGGTCGACCGGGGCGCCAGCATGCTGCTTGAGCGGCTGGTGTTCGAGGAGCCCGGCCAGCCGGTGCTCGATCTGCGTGATCTGCCCTGGGATGAAGACAACCCGCTGGCCGGGATTAGCCTGGAAGGACTGGTGATGGATCAGCGCCAGGGCAAGGTGGGGGCTGACCTTCCCTGGGGCGACTATCCCGGACGCATCGAGATCCAGAGCCTGGGCGCCAGCGACGTCAGCGCCGATGCCATCGGCAGCCTGACGCTGACCGGGATGAGCGGCTCCAGCGACAACTTCGAGGAGCTCGGGGCCGGAACCTTCTCGCTGCCGTCACTCAGTCTGACCGGCCTCAAGGGGCTTGCGAGCGACGCGCCCACGGTGGACGCCCTCGAGCTCGAGGACCTGGAGATCGCCACCGATCGCCTGGTGGCAAGCCTTGAGCATCTGGTGGCCGACGGCGACATGAACGACGGCGAGTACAGCGGGCGCATGGACAACCTGACGGTGGATCTGGCCAGGATGATCGAGCTGGCGCCGGTGGACGAGCGCACCCAGCTACGTCTGGTCAGCAACGTGCTGACCGATGGCTCCGGACAGCTCACCCTGGACGCCGACATGGACGGTACCTGGGAGGCCAGCGGTGCCAATGGCCAGGTGGCCAGCCGTTTCGAGATGACCGCAGCCGATGCCTTCCGCCTCGGCTTCGACAGTGACCTGCCGGTAAACCTGCCCAAGGGCCAGGACCCTGCGGCCTACTTTGCCGGCCTCGAGGACTGGACCGAGCTGGACACCCAGGGCGGCGACGTCTCGCTCAGTCTCAGCGATCTGGGCGTGTTCGGGCGTATCGCACCGGTGGTGGCAGCGACCCAGGGGGTGTCCGAAGACGCCCTGCTCGAACAGCTCAGGACCCAGTCCGAAGGCTTCGGCATCATGATGGGACCGCAGATCGGCGCGGTGCTCACGGGGCTGGTGCAGATGATGGCCGGCGAGGCCAGCGAGATGTCAATCGACCTCAGCCTGCCACCCAGCCGACAGCTCCAGAAGCTGGCCCAGGACCCGCTGGGGCTGCCCCAGGCGTTGTCCATGGAAGTCACGATGGACTAGGGCTTGGCCGAAGGGTCGTGGCGCCCGCCGGCGTTTCGGGCTGAGCCTGGAAAAGAGCGCCCGGTGGGCCACGCTTCAGTCTGACTGAAGCCAAGATGAGAAATCATGCAGCAGCCCATGACGGTCTTTCATGTGAAAGCGGTCATGGGCTGCGCTATGATGGCGGCCCGCTTTTCGCGATTGCCCCTTGAATCCCCCGCTGCGAGGTTATGCCGCCGATGTTCAGCCGTGATATGCAGATTGCCGGTTTCGATGATGCCCTGTTCGATGCGATGCAGAAGGAAGTCGCCCGTCAGGAGGCTCACATCGAGCTGATTGCCTCCGAAAACTACGCCAGCCCCCGGGTGATGGAAGCCCAGGGTAGCCAGCTGACCAACAAGTACGCGGAAGGCTATCCCGGCAAGCGTTACTACGGTGGCTGCGAGTACGTCGACGTGGTCGAGCAGTTGGCCATCGACTATGCCAAGGAGCTGTTTGGCGCGAGCTACGCCAACGTCCAGCCGCACTCAGGCTCCCAGGCCAACGGCGCGGTCTTCCAGGCCCTGGTCAAGCCCGGTGACACCGTGCTGGGCATGAGCCTCGACGCCGGCGGTCACCTGACCCACGGCGCCCGCCCGAACTTCTCCGGCAAGCACTACAATGCCGTGCAGTACGGCATCGACGAGTCCGGCCGCATCGACTACGACGAGGTGGCCCGCCTGGCCCGCGAGCACCAGCCGAAGATGATCATCGCCGGTTTCTCCGCCTACTCGCAGATCATCGACTGGGCACGCTTCCGCGAGATCGCCGACGAGGTGGGTGCCTTCTTGCTGGTGGACATGGCCCACGTGGCCGGCCTGGTTGCCGCCGGTGTCTACCCGAATCCGCTGCCCCACGCCCATGTGGTCACCACCACCACCCATAAGACCCTGCGCGGTCCCCGTGGTGGCCTGATCCTGTCCGCCGAGAACGACGCCGACATCGAGAAGAAGCTGCAGTCTGCGGTCTTCCCCGGTGGCCAGGGCGGCCCGCTCGAGCACGTCATCGCGGCCAAGGCGATCTGCTTCAAGGAGGCCATGGCGCCCGAGTTCAAGACCTACCAGCAGCAGGTGGTCAAGAACGCCCAGACCATGGCCAAGGTATTTATCGAGCGTGGCTACGACGTGGTCTCCGGCGGCACCGAGGATCACCTCTTCCTGCTGTCGCTGATCAAGCAGGGCCTGACCGGCAAGGACGCGGACGCGGCCCTGGGTCGTGCCCACATCACCGTCAACAAGAACGCCGTGCCCGGTGATCCGCAGAGCCCCTTCGTGACCTCTGGCCTGCGTATCGGCACCCCGGCGGTCACCACCCGTGGTTTCGGCGAGAGCGAGTGCGGTGATCTGGCTGGCTGGATCTGCGACATCCTCGACGTCATGGCCAAGGGCGAGTCCACCGAGGCCATCGAGGCCGAGGTCAAGGCCAAGGTGGAAGAAGTCTGCACCCGTCTGCCGGTCTACGGCTGAGTGCCCGGCGGGGTGACCCGCCGCTCAGGCCACCAAAGACACCCCCGAGAGCTCCGCTCTCGGGGGTGTCGTCGTTCTGGGGCTGTGTGCTTGCAGCGGGGCGTCGGCTGTCGATGCACCATTGTGGTGCCTTATCCTGCACCGGGCACGGCCGCGTCCGCCCCGGACCTGACGGGGCCTCGTTGCGCTGACGTCTACATTCCCTTCATCTGCTTGTTTTCCCGTTGCTCTTCTCAGCGATGGCGCAGCCCTTGCTTTGTATCTCGGTGAACCCTTTTGATGCGAAGGTCCCACCATGCACGCCAGCACGACTCCCCGAATCGGTGCCTTCGACGGGCCCAGGCTGCTGTTCACCGACCTGGATGGCTCGCTGCTCGACCACCATGACTACGGCTGGAAGCCCGCCGAGCCCTGGCTCGATGCCCTGCGTGAGGCCGGCGTTGCGGCGATCCCGGTGACCAGCAAGACCCGCAGTGAACTGCTCGGGCTGCGCCAGCAGCTCGGCCTCGCCGATCGCCCCTTTATCGCCGAGAACGGCGCGGTGATTGCGCTGCCCCCCAGCTGGTGTCACGCCCGACGTGAGGGACAGCCGGGCCCGGATGGCCTGGTGATCCGCACCCTCGGGGTGGATATCGGGCTGATTCGCCGGCGGGTGGCGATCTGGCGTGAGCGGCTGTCCGCGCGCTTTCTGACCATGAGCGAGATGGCGCTGGAGGACGTGGTGGCCTTCACCGGTCTGGATGAACAGGAGGCTCGCCTGGCACGCCTGCGCGAGGGCAGCGAGCCGCTGTTGTGGGAAGACGACGAAGCGCTGCTGCAGCGCTTTCGCGAGGGCCTGGCCAGTGACGGCCTGCGCATGACGAGGGGCGGGCGCTTCTGGCACGTGCTCGGCGACACCGACAAGGGCCAGGCGGTGCAATGGCTGTGCGCCCGCTTCGAGGCGCTCAAGGGCCGACGCCCCGAGACCCTGTCGCTGGGCGATGGCCCCAACGATGTCGCCATGCTCGAGGCCACCGATGCGGCGGTGGTGATTCGTGCCCGCCATGGCCTCGACGTGTCCCCGTGCCAGCCGCGCTTGTATCGCAGCGAGGCGCTGGGCCCCAGGGGCTGGGCCGAGGGGGTTGCGCACTTCTGGGGAGAGCAGGACGCGGCGGAGCCTGCCAGCAGCGCTGAGGCCGGCAGCACCGATGCCGGCGGCGCCGACGACAAGGATCATCACAAGCTGGGCGAGGAGGGTGAGGCATGAGCGATTTCCACCAGAACGGCATCATCACCGACTTTCACAACCTGACCCGGCGCAAGGTCGAAGACCTGGAGGCGGATCTGGAGCGCTTCGGCCGCCAGCGCCCGCTCGGGCTGATCCTGCCGTCATTGTACTCGGAGCTGGAAGGACCGGCGCTGGACGCCATCGTCGAGTCCCTGGCCCAGGCGAGCTATCTGTCGGAGATCGTGATCGGCCTCGATCGTGCCGACCGGGACCAGTTTCTGCGGGCACGCGAGTTCTTTTCGCGCCTGCCCCAGCACCATCGCATCCTGTGGAATGACGGCCCGCGCCTGAGCGCGCTGGACGCGCAGCTGGCCGAGGAAGGCCTGGCGCCACAGCAGCCGGGCAAGGGCCGCAATGTGTGGTTCTGTGCGGGCTATGTGCAGGCATCCGGGCGCACCGCCGCGGTGGGGCTGCATGACTGCGATATCCTGACCTACGACCGCGGCCTGCTGGCACGGCTGATGTATCCGGTGGCCCACCCACGCTTCAACTACGCCTTCTGCAAGGGCTACTACCCGCGTATCGCCGAGGGCAAGCTCAACGGCCGGGTCTCCCGGCTGATGGTGACCCCGCTGCTGCGGGCGCTAAAGATCATGCACGGGCCCTTGCCTTACCTGGACTACCTGGACAGCTATCGCTACCCGCTGTCGGGGGAGTTCTCGATGCGTACCGAGGTGCTGGACAACATCCGTATCCCCGCCGACTGGGGGCTGGAGATCGGGGTGCTGTCCGAGGTCCACCGCGACCACTCCACCAATCGGCTGTGTCAGGTGGATATCGCCGACGTCTACGACCACAAGCATCAACCGGTGTCCGCCGATGACGCGGCCACCGGGCTCAACCGCATGAGCCTGGATATCGCCAAGGCGCTCTATCGCAAGCTGGCCACCCAGGGTGTGGGGTTCTCGTCGGAAGGCTTTCGTACCCTCAAGGCCACCTACTATCGCCTGGCCCTCGATCTGATCGAGGCCTACGACCACGACGCCACCATGAACGGGTTGAGCCTGGACCGTCACGCCGAGGAGCAGGCGGTGGAGTTGTTTGCCGCCAATCTGATCGAGGCCGGTAACGCCTTTCTCGACAACCCCAGGGAGAAGCCCTTTATCCCCAGCTGGAACCGTGTGCGGGCGGCCTTGCCGGACCTGCCCGAACAACTATATAGCGCGGTAGAGGCCGATAACGCGGGGGATGTCTAAGGCTTTGACGAAAAGTGTCTGCGCTCGGTAATACGGCGTTAAAAATCAGGTCAAAATGCTCATTTACACCACGTAAACTGCGCTTTCTCACCGATTTTTGCCTTGTCTAACCATCGCTCGTCGACTTTTCGTTTAAAGCCTAAAGCGTGCTGGCACCAGGCCCTGGTGCCAGCGCCTTGATAAACCCTGTCAGTTGGGCTCCGGCCCCATGATGGTATGGAACAGTTCTTCGCTCGGCAGGCCTTGGCTCATCTCGAGCTTGCCATCGTTGCGATAGACGATGCCCGGGGTCGCCACCATGCCGAAGCTGCGAAACAGTTCGTGGTTGCTCTGCAGGCGCTGCTCCAGGTCTCTGGGCAGTTGGCGCATGGGCTCAATCGGATCGCCGCTCTCATGGGCGCGGAGGGCGGCCTGAGGGTCATCGGCGGCCAGCATCGTGACCGCCTGGCGCGGACTTTCGGGGTCGAGGATACCGACCATCACGTGGCGTAGCTGGACCTGGCCGCTTTCGACGAAGGGCCGGCTCTGCTGCCACAGGCGGGTGCAGTAGGGGCAGTTGGGATCGGTGAACACATAGACGATGCGCTCGGCGTCGGGATCGCCGTCGGCGATCCAGGCGCTGTCCTCAAGGCTCTGCCAGGTGGTCTCGTCCTGGGGGCCGCGTACCAGGCGCTCCAGCGGCGCCTCCGACAGATTGTTGGCGTCGGCATCGATCAGATTGCCGACGATGGCGTGCTCGCCATCCTCGGTGACGAAGATGGTCATCGGCTGTCCGCGATGGCTGGCGGCGAAGCCGCTGAGTCCACCCGGCGCGTCGAATTCACCGTGCACCTCAAGACCTTCCTCTTCCAGCGCTTCGATGGGGGCGGGGTGGTCCTCTGCCTCGACGCTGGACAGTGGCATCAGGCCGAAGGCCACCGCCGCCAGGGTCATGAAGGAACGCTGATGGCGGGGCAGGTCGGGGAGGCGGGGCAGTCGGGGGCGGCGGGGCATGTCGTTACTCTCCGGCATCTTGTAGGACGAATCCCGCGACAAGCGAGAATCACTCGCACTAGGACAGCAGCAAACGCCATCGGTTCGACCGCTGACGTCGCCGGGCAGTGAAAGCGCCAGGGCCGCGCTGTTGTGTGATACACCGAGCGCGCGGTGGCTTATCTGTCGGTGCGCACCAGCCACAGTGAACGATAGGGGGCCAGGGTGTCGACGGGCCGCCAGGCGCCTCCTTCCAGCAGGTCCTGCCAGCCGGACTGGTCGAGGCCGTCCAGTACCAGTGGCTGAGGCCGATCGGTGACGTTGTGAATGGCCAACAGTCGACGGCCATCGTCCAGGGGGCCGCGCTGGATCGCCAGCAGCTCCGGTGGTGTGGGGATGACCGTCTGGGCCGCATCGGGGTGGAAGCAGGGTTCCCTGCGACGGATCTCGAGGCGTCGGGTGAGGGCGAAGAACACCTCGCGGGTCGGCGTGTGACGGCTGTCCAGCAGAGGTTCCAGCTCCTGGCGGTCCCAGCGCTTGCGATTGATCGAACGCAGGCGCCCGCTGCGTTCGACCCCGTCGTGGTCGTTCTGGGTGGCGGTCAGGCAGTGCAGGTAGACGCCGGGGATACCCTTCAGCACCAGCATCAGGTGCTGGCTCAACAGGAAGCGCTCGACCTGCCACGGGTCGGGGCCGCGCCGGGTGCCGCTCATGGCGTCGAACCAGGTGATATTGAGCTCGTAGGGGCTGTCGCTGCCGTCGGCCTGCCGGCGCATGCTGACGAAGCCACCGAAGCGCTGCATCAAGGAGACCAGGGCGTCGATCTCGTGGCCTTCCAGCCAGCCTTCCAGCGGGCGCACGCCAATGCCATCGTGGCTGGCGGTGAAGTTCAGATAGCTGCAGCCGGCGGGGAGCTCGGGCAGGCTGTCGAGCCAGCGCGCCAGGGTGCCGGCCTCGCCACTGGTCAAGGTGTGCAGCAACAGAGGTGGCAGCGGAAACTGGTAGACCAGATGGGCCTCGTCGGGCGGCGTGTCCTGTCGCTCAAGGCCGAAGTAGCTGATGTTCTCGGCGTGGGGCACATTGGTCTCGGTGATGATCAGGGTGCCGGGGGCGACGTGGTCGACCACCGCCCGCAACAGCCGCACCACCGCGTGGGTCTCGGGAAGGTGGATACAGCGGGTGCCGGGGCGTTTCCACAGGAAGGCGACGGCGTCCAGCCGGACGATGCGGGCGCCCTGCTGCAGGTAGAACAGCAGGATGCCGACGAATTCGATCAAGACGTCGGGGTTGGCGAAGTTGAGGTCGATCTGGTCCTCGGAGAAGGTCGCCCACAGGTGGCGAACGCCACGGCGGGTGCTGACGGGGACCAGCAGCGGTGAGCTGCGCGGACGCACCACCTCGCTGAGATCGGTATCGGGGTCCATCTCGATGAAGTAGTCGCGCCCGGGCAGGTTGCCGCCGAGATAGTCGGCGAACCACAGCGATTCCCGCGAGACATGGTTGAGCACCAGGTCCACCATCAGATCATGGTGGCTGGCCAGGCGCCGGATATCGCGCCAGTCGCCCAGTTTCGGGTCGACCTCGCGATAGTGGATCACCGAGAAGCCGTCGTCGCTGCTCCAGGGGAAGAAGGGCAGCACATGGACACCGCTGAAGACGGTCTTCAGGCGCTTGCTCAGGAACTCATCGAGTACCGCCAGGGGGGGCTTGTCGGCATCCAGCAGCGAGTCGCCATAGACGATCAGCCACTGGTCCTGCTCGCTCCACAGCGTCTGGCGTGCACCATGACGGTGCCTCAACCCGGCCCCCTGCGCTTCGATCAGGCGCAGCAGACGGCGCAGGACCTCTTCGCTGCGTGCACCATAGAGAGGCGCGAGCAGCTCTGCGGCACGCTGGCGAAAGTCGTCGGGTTCCAGGGGGGAGAGGTGGCTTGCCATGGTGTCCTCCGCAGGCGTGGGGGCGCCTTGCCCCGTGAGCGCTCGCCATTTCATTGACGGCTAGAAAGAAAGTATCAAGCACAGGGCGTGCCAACTCAGCTGAAATCGCGGATGACCTGGGCCATTGCGCTGGGCGGGGCAGGCCTCAGCCGTTACACTATGGCGACATATTTTTCCTGCCGGACTGTCCGCTATGCATTGCCCCTTCTGTGGCGCCCAAGAGACCCGAGTGACTGACTCCCGGCTGGTCGCCGAAGGTGATCAGGTGCGCCGACGGCGGCAGTGTGCTGGCTGCGGTGAGCGCTTCACCACCTACGAGACCGCTGAACTTATCATGCCACGGATCATCAAGGCCGATGGCTCGCGGGAGGTGTTCGACGAGATCAAGCTGCGGGCCGGCATGCTGCGGGCGCTGGAAAAACGCCCCGTCAGCGCCGAGTCGATCGAGGCGGCGGTGGAACGTATCCGCCAGAACCTGCGCGCACGGGGCGAGCGCGAGGTCCAGGCGCGGGTGGTCGGTGAAGAGGTGATGAATGCCCTGAAGCGCCTCGATCAGGTGGCCTATATCCGCTTTGCTTCAGTCTATCGACGGTTTCAGGATATCGACGAATTTCGCGCCGAGATCGACCGCCTGGCCCAGGAGCCGAGTTTCTCGCCCGACACCGGGGAGAGCACATGAATCCGACGGACATCACGGCAGGCCAGGATGAAGCCTGGATGGCCAGGGCATTGAAGCTGGCCGAACGCGGTCGCTACACCACCATGCCCAATCCGAGGGTCGGTTGCGTACTGGTCAAGCACGGCAAGCATCTGGCCGACGGCTACCATCAGCGCGCCGGGGAGCCCCACGCCGAGGTCCATGCACTCGAGGCTGCCGGTGAGCACGCCCGAGGCGCCACCGCTTACGTGACGCTGGAACCCTGCTCTCACCAGGGGCGCACAGGGCCTTGCTGCGATGCCTTGATCAAGGCCGGTGTCGCCAGGGTGGTGGTAGCCATGCAGGATCCCAATCCTCAGGTGGCGGGACGCGGTATCGCACGCCTGCGTGACGCCGGGGTCGAGGTAAGGCTCGGTTGCCTCGAGGCGGACGCCCAGGTATTGAACGCCGGCTTCGTGTCGCGCATGACCCGGGGGCGTCCACGGGTCAGCCTCAAGCTCGCCATGAGCCTCGACGGCCGTACCGCCATGGCCTCCGGCGAGTCCCAGTGGATCACCGGTGCCGAGGCTCGGCGTGACGTCCAGCGGCTGCGGGCTCAGAGCTGCGCCATCCTCACCGGGGTGGATTCGATCATCTTCGACAACTCGCGGCTGACGGTGCGTGCCGATCAGCTCGGGCTCGATGACGCCGAAGTCATCGCCCGACGCCAGCCGCTTAGGGTCGTGGTGGACTCGCGCCTGCGCATGCCGCTGGCCGCGGCCTGCCTGAGCGAGCCAGGGGAGACGCTGGTGGTCTGCGTCGAGGGCAGCGAATCCCCTCGCAGAGACGCGCTGATGCGCTCCGGCGCGCGGGTGCTGGAGATGCCTGCAGGCGACGACGGCCGCGTCGATCTTGGCGCGCTGCTCAAGTGGCTCGGTGACGAGGGCGGCTGCAACGAGCTGTTGGTGGAGACCGGCGCGACCCTGGCAGGTGCCTTGATGGATGCCTGTCTGGTGGACGAGTTGCGTCTTTACATGGCGCCGACCCTGCTCGGCTCCGACGCGCGCGGGCTGATGGCGTTGTCGGGCATCGAACGCATGGCCGAGCAGCGGCCTCTGGAAATTCTCGATATCCGTGCCCTCGGCAAGGACTGGCGTATTCTGGCGCGCCCGGCGCTGGCCGCCTGCGCCGAGCACTGACCCGACGAAAGTCACCGGGGCCCGGGATCGTAGTAGCGGGGCTTCATATAAGCGGCGCCCGACGCGGAGTCGCAGTGGCCGATCTTGATATAAGCGGCGCCCGACGCCCTGTCTGGTCTTTGTCTTTGACTGGCGCCCGACGCCGCGCCACGGTACCCTGACGCGGTTTCTGGCCGCCGTCGCGAGTGGCCATTTTAGATCCAGGGAGCATACATGTCGCAGTCTTCCAGCGGGGGCCTGGCCCCTATTGCCGAACTCGTCGAGGATATCCGCCAGGGCCGCATGGTGATCCTGATGGACGACGAGGATCGGGAAAACGAAGGTGACATCATCATGGCCGCCGAGAAGGTCGAGGCCTGGCACATCAACTTCATGGCGGTTCACGCCCGTGGTCTGATCTGCATGCCGATGACCCGGGAGCGCTGCGAACAGCTCAAGCTGCCGCTGATGGTGCAGGACAATGGCTCCGGTTTCGGTACCAAGTTCACCCTGTCCATCGAGGCCGCCGAAGGCGTCAGCACCGGCATCTCCGCTGCTGACCGCGCACGCACGGTGCAGGCCGCCAGCGCGCGCAATGCCAAGGCAGAAGACATCGTCCAGCCCGGCCACATCTTTCCGCTGATGGCCGAGCCCGGCGGCGTGCTCAGGCGCGCCGGCCACACCGAGGCGGCCTGCGATCTGGCCGCCCTGGCCGGTTGTGATCCCAGCGGTGTGATCTGCGAGATCATGAACGACGATGGCAGCATGGCCCGACGTCCTGAGCTCGAGCGCTTCGCCGAGACCCACGGGATCAAGATGGGCACCATCGCCGACCTGATCCACTACCGGATCCACAACGAGCAGACGGTAGAAGAGGTCGAGCGACTGCCGGTGACCACCGCCTACGGTGAGCTGACCGCCCACGTCTTTCTCGACCGCACCCACAAGGTGCACCACCTGGCGCTGGTGAAGGGCTCGCCGAGTCCGGACAGCGTGACCACGGTGCGGGTGCATCTGGCCAACGAGATGCGTGACCTGATGTGCCTGGTCAAGGGCGAGGACGCCTCCTGGCGCGCCCACCAGGCGCTGGAAGAGGTGGCGCGGGCCGAGCAGGGTGTCTTCGTGCTGCTCGATGACATGCGTCCGCATCAGGACCTCAACGATATGCTGCAGGTGTTCCTGGAGCGCCGCCGCACCGCTCGCGGCAGCGAGTCCGACGGCGCCGGCAACTACCTGACCATCGGAACCGGCTCCCAGATCCTGCGCGAGCTCGGTGTCGGCAGGATGCGTCTGCTGAGCTCACCGTGGAAGTTCTCCGCGCTGTCGGGTTTTGATCTCGAGGTGGTGGACATCGTCTCGCCAGGTGATATCAGCGGTTGATTCACGCCGGGCGAGGCAGTAATGCTGGCGTCCGGTGTTTCGGTTTTTACCAGGGGACAGGCCCTTTGACAGGGTCACCCCGACTACCGGCCCCAGGCCGGTACATTCAGGAAGATTCAAGATGCAACCTATTTCCCAAGTCGAAGGCAGCTTCGTCGACGTCCAGGGCCGCTACGTGATCGTCGTGGGCCGCTTCAATCACCATGTGGTAGATAGCCTGGTCGAGGGCGCGGTGGACAGCCTGGTGCGCCACGGGGTGGACATGGAGATGATCGACATCGTCCACGTCCCGGGCGCCTGGGAACTGCCGCTGGCGGTCAAGCGTGTGCTCGCGGTGGCGCGTCCCGACGCCGTGGTCGCGCTCGGCGCGGTCATTCGCGGCGGTACCCCGCACTTCGAGCACGTGGCCGGCGAGTGCAATTCCGCGCTGTCGCGGCTGCAGCTGGAGTTCGATACCCCGGTGGCCAACGGTGTGCTGACGGTCAACTCCATCGAGCAGGCCATCGAGCGGGCCGGCACCAAGGCCGGCAACAAGGGCGTCGAAGCCGCCATGGCCGCCATGGAGATGGTGTCGCTGCTGCGTCATTTTGGTGACGATGCCGAGGAGACCCCCGCATGAGCCGCGAACAGCGTGCGCCCAGCAAGGCCCAGCAGTCTCGCCGTGCGGCTCGCGAGCTGGCGGTGCAGGGACTTTATCAGTGGCAGATGACCGACAAGTCCATCACTGCGGTCGAGGCCGAATTTCGCAGCCAGGTGCCCGATGACGACCTGGAGGTGCACGAGAACTGGCTCAAGGTCATGGAAATCGCCGATCTGGCGCTGTTCCATGAGCTACTGCACAACGTCGCACGCTACCGCAAGGAGCTCGACGCCTCCATCTCGCCGCTGCTGGACCGCCGCCTCGAGGACATCGACCCGATCGAGCTGGCGATCCTGCGCCTTGGAGCCTACGAGCTGTCCAAGCGTCTGGAGGTCCCTTATCGGGCGGTGATCAACGAAGGGGTCGAGCTGGCCAAGTCCTTTGGCGCCACCGATGGCCACAAGTACATCAACAGCATTCTCGACAAGCTGGCCATCAAGCTCAGAAGCGCCGAGGTCAGTGCCCGTCGCCGCTGAAGGTCGCGCCTGATGTACGGAGAATTCGAACTCATCGAGCGCTGGCTGGCACCCACGACGGGCGAGCCCGGCAAGGCCTCCGGCGTCTCGCTCGGGGTGGGTGACGATGCCTGCCTGATGCGCCCTGCGCCAGCGCACGAACTGGTGGTCAGCGTCGACACGTCGGTGGAAGGGCAGCATTTTCCCGAAGACGCACCGCCGCAGGCGCTGGGGCATCGCGCCCTGGCGGTGAGCCTGAGTGATCTGGCCGCCATGGGCGCGCAGCCGCGCTGGTGTCTGATGGCGCTGACGTTGCCCGAGGTGGAAGAGCAGTGGGTGGCAAAGTTCGCCCAGGGCTTCCATGCTGTGTGCGACGAGGCGGACATGACCCTGGTCGGGGGCGACGTCACCCGGGGCCAACGCGCCGTCAGCGTCACCGTGATGGGTGAGGTACCCACGGGCGAGGCGCTGCGTCGCGACGGTGCCCGCGCCGGCGACGTGCTGGCGGTCACCGGTGCGCTGGGTGGCGGCGCCGGGGGACTGGCGGCCTGGTACGAGGGTCAGCGAGATCTCGAGTCACCGCTGCTTGCCCGCTACCTGTTGCCCCAGGCGCGCTGGCAGGCAGGTCTGGCGCTGCGGGGACTGGCCAGCGCGGCCATCGACGTCTCCGACGGCTTGCTTGCCGACCTTGGTCACCTGCTGAAAGCCAGCGGTGTCGGGGCGCGTCTTGACGCCGAAGCGCTGCCTCTGGCCGAAGGGCTCGTAGAGGCCCTCGGCACCGAGGCGGCCCGAGAGGCCGCCCTGACCGGCGGCGACGACTACGAGCTGGTCGTGGCGCTGCCGTCGGCGGCGTTCGATCGGGCCCGCCTGGCACTGGCGGAACTGGGGCTCGCCTTCGTTGCCATCGGCCAGGTCACCGCGTCGCCGGGGATACAAGGGGTGAATGCCTCTTCGCTGCCGGGGTGGCAACATTTCCACGGAGGGACATCGTGAACAAAGCACCGGCTAGCGTGTGGCGTCGACCGACCCATTTTCTTGCCTTCGGGCTGGGCAGCGGGGCGGCGCCCTTTGCCCCGGGGACCTTCGGGACCCTGGCGGCCATTCCCTTCTACTGGCTGTTGTCCGAGCTGACCCTGGGCTGGTACCTGGTGATGATCGCCATCACCTTCGTCTGGGGTGTCTGGCTGTGCGACAAGACGTCCCGGGACCTCGGCGTGCACGACCACTCCGGTATCGTCTGGGACGAGTTTGTCGGCTACTGGCTGACCATGGCGGCGGTGCCCTTTTCGTGGGAAGCGGCGCTGTGGGGCTTCGTTGTCTTTCGCGTATTCGACGTGATCAAGCCCTGGCCCATCCGCTGGGCCGATCGTCGCGTCGCCGGCGGCTTCGGCATCATGGTCGATGATGTCATGGCCGGCGTTTACTCCTGGTGCACCATGCACCTGTGGTTCTGGCTACACTGAACAGCGTATCGTCACGCCGACGGGGGCAGGGAGGCTCCTCTCGGCAGAGAGGGCAAGGAATGCGCAAGGAACGATGGATCGTACCGGTGGTGGTGGTGCTGGCGCTGGCCTGGGCGGTGGCCCAATATATCGCCAGTCTGCTGTTCGAGCGCGAACTGGAGAGGGCGCTTGCCGATCTCGAGGCGCGCGGTGACCTGCGAATCTCGCGCGACGACGTGGAGCAGGGCTGGCTGCGTTCCTCCGGCGTGTTGCATGTGGCTCCCCTGATCGGTCACGCCTGGCATCTTGCGATTCCCTATGAGGCACGCCACGGCGTACTCGATACCAGCGTCTTTGGCCGGCTCGACGTACACGTCGGCGACGCCGACCGGCGCCTGTTCGGTGATGCCATGCCGGCAAGCCCGCCCCGCTGGGAAGCTCACTACCGCACCCTGGGGGGCACGCTGCAGGGGGAGTTGCGGCTGGCACCATTTCTCATCAGTCAGTCGCCGTCCGGTGAAGCGCCTCGCTCGCTGCAATTCTCCGGTGGACGTATCGCCTTTGACGGAGTCTATGGCGACTGGCGCACCCAGGTGCTGCTGGAGGCGATCGAGTTGCGCGATGGAGACGCGGTGCTGGAAATCGGCCCGCTCCATCACGAAAGCCGTTACGCCTATACCCCCGGGGCCCTGCACTTCACCCAGCAGGACAAGCTGACCCTGGACGCCGTCAGTCTGCGTCACCCTCAGGTCAACCTGGATGGCACCGAACTGGTGCTCGAGGCCCGCACCCTGCTGGATGACAGCGAGCTGAGGCTGCAGAGCACCTTGACCATCGGTGAGGTGCGCTCCGGCGACGACATGCTGGTGGACGGCGAGGTCAGTCTGGAGTTGTCTCGCATCAACGCCGAGGCGCTGCGTTCGGTGGTGGCCCTGGCGCGTCACAAGACCGCGCTAGGCACCGTCTCGCTCGAGGACGCCGAGGCCTACTCGGCGATGGATCGCGCCCTGGCCCAGTTGCTCAAGGACTCACCGCGTCTGGATCTGAAGGACGTGGATCTCGACAGCCCCATGCTGGGACTGAGTCTAAAGGGCGAGGGCGTGCTGGTGCTGGACCCCCGAGATCTTGCGTCGCTGAGCCTGCTGTCGCTGGATCGCCCCGAGATGCGCGAGCGCTTTCGCCAGCGCCTGGACGGAGACTTCGAATGGCGTGATCCGCCGGCCGTGGTCGCGCTGTGGCTGGGGTTGCCGCTGGATACCTCGATGCTGGGCATCGACGTGGTCAAGGGGCGACTGCGGGTCAACGGACGTCCGTTACCACCGCTGCTGGGTGGTTGAGCGGACTCCGTTCACACCGTCAGAAGAGCCACCAGATTCCTGTCCTCTGAATTCCCTCCCGGCCGGGCCCGGCAGCGTCCCCGATGGCGTCACTCTGCTGCTATCCTCCTGTCACGCCTTGAACTTGGTCGTGGTCGCCCGCATTGCTGATACCCAGACGGGCAAGACGCCCCCTACTTCAGGATGAGGACACCATGAGCGATGATCGCGATCCCCGGTCCGACGATCTGGACTGGATTCCCATGAGTGGCGACGCCGAAGACGGAACCGCGGACGGCCTGGCCGATGGCGAGCAGGTCCAGGGCCATGCGGTGATTCCTGCCAGCGCCTCGCTGCCGGAACGGCTTTACCTGTTGCCGATTCACAATCGTCCCTTCTTTCCCGCCCAGGTGCAGCCGCTGGTGATCAACCGCGAACGCTGGTCCGAGACCATCGAGCGGGTCGCCAATACGCCCCATGACACCGTCGGTCTCGCCTTCGTCGGAGAGGCCGGTGTCGAGGAGCTGTCCTACGAGGACTTTCCGACCATCGGCACCGCGGTCAAGGCCCACAAGCTGCAGGGCGAGGACAACCAGATCCAGTTCATCGCCCAGGGCGTGCGACGCTTCAAGATCGAGCGCTGGCTGTCGCGCACCCCGCCGTTTCTGGTCGAGGTGTCCTACCCTCGTGAGCCGGTGGACGCGGAGGAGGACGAGACCCGCGCCTACGCCATGGCGCTGATCAACGGCATCAAGGAACTGTTGCCGATCAATCCGCTGTACGGCGAGGAACTCAAGCACTACCTCAATCGCTTCAGTCCCCACGAGCCGGGCCCGTTGACCGACTTCGCCGCCGCCATCACCTCCGCCCAGGGGCAGGAGCTGCAGGACGTGCTCGCCACGCTGCCGGTGGTGCCGCGGATGCAGAAGGTACTGCCGCTGCTGCGTAAGGAGATCGAGGTAGCGCAGCTGCAGAGCGAGATCAGTGAGCAGGTCAACGCCCAGATGCAGGAGCGTCAGCGCGAATTCTTCCTGCGCGAGCAGCTCAAGGTGATCCAGCGCGAGCTGGGCATCTCCAAGGACGACCGTGAAAACGACGTCGACACCTTCCGCGCGCGCCTCGAGGGCCGCGAGGTGCCCGAGCGGGTGCAGGAACGCATCGACGACGAGCTGGCCAAGCTGTCGGTGCTCGAGACCGGTTCGCCCGAATATGGCACCACCCGCAACTATCTGGACTGGCTGACGGCCATGCCCTGGGGCCAGCGCAGCCAGGACCAGCTGGACCTGGCCCACGCCAGACAGGTACTCGACCGCGACCATGACGGACTCACCGACGTCAAGGAGCGGATCGTCGAGTTCCTCGCCGAGGGCACCTTCAAGGGTGACGTGGGGGGCTCCATCGTGCTGCTGGTGGGACCACCAGGTGTCGGCAAGACCTCCATCGGTCGCTCCATCGCCGAGGCGCTCGGCCGTGAGTTCTATCGCTTCTCGGTGGGTGGCATGCGCGACGAGGCCGAGATCAAGGGCCACCGGCGCACCTACGTCGGCGCCATGCCCGGCAAGCTGGTCCAGGCGCTCAAGGAGGTCGAGGTCGAGAACCCGGTGATCATGCTCGACGAGATCGACAAGATGGGCCAGTCCTTCCAGGGCGATCCGGCCTCGGCCTTGCTCGAGGTGCTGGACCCGGAGCAGAACGTCGACTTCCTCGACCACTACCTGGACGTGCGTCTGGATCTGTCCAAGGTGCTGTTCGTGTGCACCGCCAATACCCTGGATTCCATCCCGCCGGCGTTGCTCGACCGTATGGAGCAGATTCGCCTGTCGGGCTACATCGCCGAAGAGAAGCAGGCCATCGCCAGGAACCACCTCTGGCCCAAGCTGCTCAAGCGCGACAACATCCCCAAAAAGCGTATCAATCTGACCGCCGCAGCCCTGCGCCAGGTGGTCGAGGGCTACGCCAGGGAGGCCGGTGTCAGGCAACTGGAGAAACAGCTGCACCGGATCGTGCGCAAGGCCGCCGTCAAGCTTCTGGAGAACGACCAGGCGACGGTCAAGGTCTCGCTCAAGAACCTCGAGGAATTCCTCGGCGCCCCACTGTTCCGCAAGGAAAAGGTGATGAAAGGGCAGGGCGTGGTCACCGGCCTGGCCTGGACCTCCATGGGCGGTGCCACCCTGTCCATCGAGGCCGGCAAGGTGCACGGGCTGGATCGCGGCTTCAAGCTCACCGGCCAATTGGGCGACGTGATGAAGGAGTCGGCCAACATCGCCTACAGCTATGTTCAGGGGCACCTGACCGAGTACGGCGCCGATGCCGGCTTCTTCGATGCCTCCTTTGTTCACCTGCACGTGCCCGAAGGCGCCACCCCCAAGGATGGCCCCTCGGCGGGGGTGACCATGACCACGGCGCTGCTGTCACTGGCGCGTCATCAGTCCATCGAGCGCAACCTGGCGATGACAGGCGAGCTGACGCTGACCGGACAGGTGCTGCCGGTGGGGGGGATCCGCGAGAAGGTCATCGCCGCGCGCCGCAGCGATATCTTCGAGGTGATCCTGCCCGAGGCCAATCGGCGCGACTATGACGAACTGCCGGAGTACCTCAAGGACGGCATGACCGTGCATTTCGCCAATCGCTACAAGGACGTCGCCAAGGTGGTATTTGGCTAACGACGGCACTTCGGCGCATTTCGCCGACCGCTCTCGTCGGCCACTGCAGGGATGTCGCCAAGGTGGTGTTCGCCTAACGGCAATATGACGGTGCATTTCGCCGACAGTGAGCCGTCAAGCCGTTCCGGATCGGGCCCGAGGCCGCATGACGCGGTTCTCGGGCCCGTGGCGTGATGGCCTGTGCAAGGCTAGTCAGTGCCGTCTGTGCGTGACAGAATCGACAGTCTGGACACGCGACACCGCCCGGTTGCCTTCTGCATCACGGGTGGACGAAAAATGACGAGGATTCCATGCCTGAGTATCGCTCCCGTACCACCACCGCCGGTCGCAACATGGCCGGCGCTCGCGCCCTGTGGCGCGCCACCGGCATGAAGGATGGCGACTTCCAGAAGCCGATCATCGCGGTGGCGAACTCCTTCACCCAGTTCGTGCCGGGCCACGTTCACCTGAAGGACATGGGCCAGCTGGTCGCCCGTGAAATCGAAAAGGCCGGCGGTGTGGCCAAGGAATTCAACACCATCGCCGTGGACGACGGTATCGCCATGGGCCACGACGGTATGCTCTATTCGCTGCCGAGCCGCGATCTGATCGCCGACAGCGTGGAGTACATGGTCAACGCCCACTGCGCCGACGCTCTGGTGTGCATCTCCAACTGCGACAAGATCACGCCTGGAATGTTGATGGCCGCCATGCGCCTCAACGTGCCGGTGATCTTCGTCTCCGGCGGCCCCATGGAAGCCGGCAAGACCAAGCTGCTGGATCACGGCCTGGACCTGGTGGACGCCATGGTCATGGCCGCCGACGATTCGGTGGACGAGGAAACCCTGAACGAGGTCGAGCGCAGCGCCTGCCCCACCTGTGGCAGCTGCTCCGGCATGTTCACTGCCAACTCCATGAACTGCCTGACCGAGGCGCTGGGTCTGGCGTTGCCGGGCAACGGCACGGTGCTGGCCACCCACGCCGATCGCCGCCGCCTGTTCGAGACGGCGGGCGAGCGCATCGTCGAGCTGGCCAGGCGCTACTACGAAGGTGACGAAGCGCACCTGCTGCCCCGTGCCATCGGCTCCAAGGCGGCGTTCAAGAACGCCATGACCCTGGATATCGCCATGGGCGGCTCCACCAACACCATCCTGCACCTGCTGGCCGCCGCCCAGGAGGCAGGCGTCGACTTCAACATGATGGACATCGACCGGCTGAGCCGCGAAGTCCCTCAGCTGTGCAAGGTGGCGCCCAATACCCAGAAGTATCACATCGAGGACGTGCACCGGGCCGGCGGCATCATGGCGATCCTCGGCGAGCTGGATCGCGCCGGAGTGCTGGATACCTCGGTGCCCACGGTCTACGGCGACAGCCTCAAGCTGGCCCTCGACGAGTGGGACATCATGCGCAATCCGTCGGCGGAGGTGGTCAACTTCTTCAAGGCCGGCCCCGGTGGTATCCCGACCCAGACGGCGTTTTCCCAGAGCGCCCGCTGGCCGAGCCTGGACGGTGACCGCGCCACCGGTTGTATCCGCGACTACGAACACGCCTTCTCCAAGGAGGGCGGGCTCGCCGTGCTGAAGGGCAACATCGCTGAGAACGGCTGTGTGGTGAAGACCGCCGGCGTCGACGACAGCATCCTGGTGTTCGAAGGGCCGGCCCACGTGGTCGAGTCTCAGGATCAGGCGGTGGAACATATCCTTGGCGACAAGGTGAAGGAAGGCGACGTGGTGGTGATCCGCTACGAAGGCCCCAAGGGCGGCCCGGGCATGCAGGAGATGCTCTACCCGACGTCCTATCTCAAGTCCAAGGGGCTGGGCAAGGGCTGCGCCCTGCTCACCGACGGACGCTTTTCCGGCGGCACCTCAGGGCTGTCGATCGGCCACGTCTCACCGGAGGCCGCCGCCGGCGGCGCCATCGCTCTGGTGGAAAACGGCGACCGTATCCGCATCGACATCCCCGCTCGGACCATCAATGTCCTGCTGGACGACGCCGAGCTTGCCGAGCGCCGCCAGCGCCAGCAGGAGCGCGGCAAGGATGCCTGGAAGCCGAGCATTCAGCGTCTGCGCAAGGTGACTCCTGCGCTGAAGGCCTATGCCTTGTTGGCCACCTCGGCTGACATGGGCGCGGTGCGCGATCTGGAAAAGCTTGACGACTAATATCTGCGCTTTTTAGCACAGAGTAGCTCGATGAAGGCCGGCATACGCCGGCCTTCATCGTTGATGGCGTCCAGCGCTCAGGCGACTCGCTTGAAGAAATGAGCGACCGATCAGCGAAATGAAACAGCTTGCGTGTACGCCGGAACTCGATAATTTCCGGGGATTTGGTCATTCTGACGTGACAGGGGATCGACAGATCAAAGAAGCCCTCGACAAGATGGGCGAGATGCAGGCACGGGGACCGCTATGAAAACACAGACTCTCAATGTGGGCCTGGTGGGTTACGGCATGGCTGCCAAGACCTTCCATGCCCCCTTGATCCAGGCCGCGCCAGGGCTCGAGCTGACCTCGGTGGTCAGCTCCGACGCCGACAAGGTCTTGCGTGACCTTCCGGACGTGACGGTGCACGCCAAGCTCAACGAGCTGCTCGAGGTGCGCCACGTTGACCTGATCGTGATTGCTACACCCAACGAGCAGCACTATGCCATGGCCAAGGCGGCTCTTGCGGCAGGCAAGCACGTGGTGGTGGACAAGCCGATCACTGTGTCGGCCTCGGAGGCGCGTCAGCTCCGCGCCCAGGCGGACCGCTCGGAACTGCTGCTCAGCGTCTTTCACAATCGTCGCTGGGACTGCGACTTCCTGACGGTGCGCAAGCTTCTGGAGCAGGGCCGGCTGGGGCGAGTGACGTCCTTTACCTCGCGTTTCGATCGCTATCGACCGGCGGTGAACAACCGCTGGCGAGAGCAGCACAAGCCCGGTGGCGGCATCTGGTACGACCTCGGCCCGCATCTGCTCGATCAGGCCATAGAGCTGTTCGGCATGCCTCGGGCAATTCTGCTGGAACTGGCCTCCGCCAGAGACGGCGCCGAGGTGGATGACGACTTTCTGGCGCTGCTCGAGTACGACCGCCTCAGGGTGACCCTGCAGGCCAGTTCGCTGGTAGCCGAGCCCAGCCCGCGCTTCGTGGTGCACGGCACCGAGGGCAGCTATTCGATCTACGGGCTCGACCCCCAGGAAGGCTGGCTCAAGCAGGGACTGATGCCGAGTGAAGACTGGGGCGTCGACGATGCGCCGGGACAACTGACCCTCAACCGGGGCAGCGCCGAGGAGCCGGACCTGGTCACCGAAGAGTGGCTGTCGGAACCGGGCAATTATCCCGCCTTTTACACTGCCGTCGCTCAGACCCTGCTGCATGGCGACCCGCCGCCGGTGTCCGGCGAGCAGGCGGTGGACGTGATGACCTTGCTGGAAGCGGGGCTCGACAGCTACCGCCAGGGGCGCTGGGTGCGCCTGAAGGAAGGCAACAGCAACCTCCGCCGGCTGCACGCCCGTCGCTGAGGCGAATCAGCCAGGCACGACAAGAGGGCCTTGGCCAAGGAAGCTTGGCCAAGGCAAATTCGACCAAGGCACGTTGACCAGGGGGCCGTCAGGGCCCCCTGGTCGTATTGGTAGGGTGGGTCTTACCAAAGTGAGGTATCGGCCTGCTCGCCCTTGAGCTTGTCCCGGGCGATGTACAGCGCAGCGATGGCGCGGGCCTCGTGGAAGTCCTCCCGGGCGAGCAGCGCGGTTATGCTGTCCAGCGCATGGGTCTCCACCACCAGCGGCTCCGGCTCATCGCCCTCCAGGCGCTTGGGGTAGAGGTCGCTCGCCAGCATGACCTGCATACGCTGGCGCATATAGTTGGGCGACAGGGAAAGCTCGACCAGCGGTTCGATACGCCGGGCGCCCACACCACACTCTTCCATCAGCTCGCGGTTGGCGGCGGTGACGATGTCCTCGCCGGGGTCCACGACGCCCTTGGGCAGGGTCAGTACATAGTCCTCGAAACCGGCGGCGTACTCTCGGATGAGCAGCACATGGTCGGGGTCGGGCATGGCGACGATCATGACCGCGCCGATGCCCTTGCCGTTGCCAAGCAGCCGTTCGAAGTGACGCTCGGCGCCGTTGGAAAAGCGCAGTTCGAGTTCCTCGACCCGGAACAGACGGCTCTCGGCGACGGTCTTGCGTGAGAGGATGCGGGGTTTTTCCGGGGAACTGTCGTCCATGGGAGCTCCTGGGCGGTGGGATGGGCTGGTGGATCGCGTAATGAATAGCGCAATGACTAGCGCAATGAACAGGGGGCAGGCGGGGTTGGCGGCGTCGCGGGACATCCGCCGTCCGCACCGGGCCGAGACCAGGCGCAAGCGCCCGGGCTGCGAGCCCGAATGCCTTTGAGGTACACTAACACGTTACTCAGGTGTCGGCGGACGTTCGCCGGCGCAGTGGAACAAGCATTGAGCTGGTGATGGCTGGAGATGAGGTAATGCTCGATTGGGACACCATCGATACCGTGCTGCTGGACATGGACGGCACCTTGCTGGACTTGCACTTCGACAGTCATTTCTGGCTGGAGCATCTGCCTCGCCGCTACGTAGAACTGCACAAGCTGGATGAGGCCACCCAGGAAGTGGTGCGCGCGCGGATCATCCGGGAGCAGGGCACTCTCAACTGGTACAGCCTGGCCTACTGGAGCCGCGAGCTCGACGTGGATATCGTCGCGCTCAAGCGCGAGGTCCAGCATCTGATCGGCCTGCGCGGCGATGCTCTGGACTTTCTGGGCTGGCTCAAGAGCGCCCATCCGCGAGTGGTGCTGGCGACCAACGCCGATCGCGAGAGTCTGGCGCTGAAGCTGCCGCTGACGGGCCTCGACGACTACCTTGACGCCATCGTGTCGTCTGCCGATATCGGTGAGCCCAAGGAAGAACAGGCGTTCTGGCATGCGCTCAACGAGATCGAGCCCTTCGACCGCGAGCGGACCCTGTTCATCGACGACAACGCGGCGGTGCTCGAAAGCGCCCGCGAGTACGGTATTCGCCATCTGCTGGGGATCCGCCAGCCGGACAGCCGGCGGCCGGAGAAGTCGCTCAAGGACTTTATCGCGCTGGACCGTTTCGCCGATATCATGCCCTCGGCGCCGCAGACTCCGGAGGCCCCCCGTGGATAGCGTCAGACTCGACAAGTGGCTGTGGGCGGCACGATTCTTCAAGACCCGCGCCCTGGCCAAGAAGGCCATCGAGGGTGGCAAGGTCGAGGTCGACGGGGCCAGGGCCAAGACCAGCAAGTCGGTGAGCCCCGGCATGTTGATACGTGCGCCTCAGGGCTGGGATGTGTGGGAGGTCGAGGTGCTCGAGGTCAGCGAGCAGCGTCGTGGGGCGCCGGAGGCGCGGCGGCTGTACCAGGAGACCGAGCAGAGTCGCGAACGTCGCGAGCGCGAGGCCGATCAGCGCCGCCAGGCCAACGAGGTCTTCAAGCATCCGCTCAAGCGCCCCGACAAGCGGGCGCGCCGCGATATCAAGCGCTTCCAGCGCGAGGGCGGCTCCTGACGGCGCGCGTCGCGCTCATCCCAGCGCCCTCGTCGAACACCCTTCTTTTCGTCAGACGCGCGCCCGCCGGGGCGCGCCCAGCAGAGATCGTTTTTCATGGCTGATCAGATACAGCGATTCATTATCGATGACACCAACGTCCGCGGCGAAGTCACCCGCCTGTCCGAGGCCTACGACGAGGTGCTCAAGCGTCACGAGTATCCGGCCGCCGTCAATCGTCAGCTCGGTGAACTGCTGGCGGCGGTGGCTCTGTTGACCGACACCGTGAAGCTTGACGGCACCATGACCCTCGAGGTGCGCGGCAGTGGTGACGTCTCCCTGATGATGGCGGAGTCCAATCCTGGCGGTGAGCTTCGCGCCATCGCCCGCCTCGCCGAAGATGCGGCACTGCCCGGCGATGAGGCCGGCTTTCGCGAGCTGGTGGGAGAAGGCCAGATCGTGATCACCCTCGACCCCAAGGAAGGGCGGCGCTATCAGGGTATCGTCGGCATCGAGCACGATCGCCTGGCCGGCTGCCTGGAAGCCTACTTCACCCAGTCCGAGCAGCTGCCCACGCGGCTGTGGCTGGCGGCGGACGGTGTCAGCGCCGGTGGCCTGCTGCTGCAGCGACTGCCCGACGAGTCGCTCAATCAGGATGACGACGCCTGGGATCGCGCCTATCACTTGGCTGCCACCCTCAGCGAACAGGAATTGCTGGAACTGGATGCGGCAACTTTGCTGGTGCGGCTGTTCCATGAGGAGCCATTGCGTACCTTCGAATCCAAGGCGTTGCGTTTTGGTTGTACTTGTTCTCGTTCGCGCATCGCCGGGGGACTGATGTCGCTGGGGCACGAGGAATTGCGTCAGATCGTCGCGGAGCAAGGTACGATCGAGACCCAGTGTCACTTCTGCAACACCCGCTACGCCTTCACCGCGGCCGATGTCGAAGCCTTGATCGAGGACCCCAGCGACGGCAGCCCAACGGTGCATTGAGCGGTTGCAGCGTCCAGGCCCGAGCCGTTTCGCTGGCATGAATGGCAGGCTCGAGGTTATCGGGACTGCGGTGGCGGTTGCAGGTTTGTAGTGGAATGACAGGAAATGCACCAAAAAGGCCGAAATGTTGTAATTAAACTACAATAACGTCTTGAAAAATGGGCATTTCCTGTCTCGGGGTTTTTTGCCATAATCCCCGCCGATCCCGGACGCGTCGTCAGTCGAAGAAGACGGTCGAACCGCGTAGTCGACTCGCCGGATCCCTTGCGCCGTTCGCCCTGTCGGATGGCGCCAGTCCACGAGAGAGAAGCCGAAGGCCCAGGAATCCTATGACCACCACCACGCAGTCTTCTACCGTTCACGTCAACCTCAGCACTGCCGAGCTCATCGAGCGTGCGGTGGCCCAGGGCGAGGGCCGACTGGCCTCCCACGGCGCCCTCGTGGTCAAGACGGGTGAACGTACCGGGCGCTCCCCCAAGGACCGGTTCATCGTCGACGAACCGTCCACCAGTGCCCAGATCGACTGGGGCAGCGTCAACCGTCCCTTCGACGCCGAGCGTTTCGATGCACTGTGGGAGCGAGTGGAAGGCTACCTGGGCGAGAAGGACAGCTATGTCAGCGAGCTTCACGTGGGCAGCGATCCGACCCACTACCTGCCGGTTCGTGTGACCACCGAGACCGCCTGGCACAACCTCTTTGGCCGCACCATGTTCGTGCGTCCCGAGGCCTACAATGCGTCACGCAAGGACGAGTGGGAAATCCAGAATGCCCCGCACTTCGTGTGTGAGCCGAGCCGTGACGGCACCAACTCCGATGGCTGCGTGATCATCAACTTCGCCAAGCGCCGGGTGCTGATCGCCGGCATGCGTTACGCCGGCGAGATGAAGAAGGCCATGTTCTCGGTGCAGAACTTCCTGCTGCCCGAGGCCGACGTGCTGCCCATGCACTGCAGCGCCAACGTCGGCGAAGACGGCGAGACCACCCTGTTCTTCGGCCTGTCCGGCACTGGCAAGACCACCCTGTCAGCGGACCCGGGTCGCTACCTGATCGGCGACGACGAGCACGGCTGGGGCGTCGGTACCGTGTTCAACTTCGAGGGTGGCTGCTACGCCAAGTGCATCGACCTGTCGGAAAAGAACGAGCCGGTCATCTGGAATGCCATCAAGTTCGGTACCGTGCTCGAGAACGTGGTGCTCAACGATCGTCGTGAGCCGAACTACGCCGACGACAGCCTGACCCAGAATTCCCGCGCCGCCTATCCGCTCGAGCACGTCGACAAGCGTGTGGCCGAGAACCGCGCCGGCGAGCCCAACGCCATCGTCTTTCTGACCTGTGACATGAGTGGCGTGCTGCCGCCGGTGTCGGTGCTGTCCAAGGAGGCCGCCGCCTATCACTTCCTGTCCGGCTACACCGCCAAGGTGGGCTCCACCGAGATGGGCTCTTCCAGCGGTCTGGAAGCGACCTTCTCCACCTGCTTCGGTGCGCCGTTCTTCCCGCGCCCGGCCCGCGAGTACGCGGATCTGCTGATCAAGCGCGTGGCCGAGAAGGACGCCCAGGTCTACCTGGTCAACACCGGCTGGACCGGCGGTGCTTACGGCGAGGGCGGCTCACGCTTCTCCATCCCGACCACCCGCGCCATCATCCACGCGATCCAGACCGGCGTGCTGCGTGACGTGGAAACCCGCCACATCGACGGCCTGAACCTGTCGGTGCCGGTGTCCGTGCCCGGCGTCGACTCCAGCCTGCTGGACCCGCGTCAGACCTGGGAAGACCAGGCGGCCTACGATCGCAAGCGCAGCGAACTGGCAGGCAAGTTTGTAGAGAACTTCAAGAAGTTCGACGGCGTCAGCGACGCCATCGTCAAGGCAGGCCCGAGCCTGGTCTAGGCGGCTCCGGGCCTGGTTTAACCTGCGGGTTGCCAAGGCAGTAAACGACTGAACCTTGCCGCGAGGCAGGGGTCGAGAAGAGGAGAAGGCGATGGCCTTCTCCTCTTTTTTTGCTCTTGTTCCAGCGCCTTGCCGTCGATAGTTGGCGAAGGTCCGGACGGACAGCGACGATTGAGTGTAAGGAAGGGGAGGGGCAGACCGACCCAGCACAATCCTTGACGCAGGAGACTCTACAATGAAACGACGCAATTTCCTCGCGCTGCTCGGGCTCGGCGGCCTCGCCAGCATGGTGCCGGCGGTGGCCAATGCCCGCCCGGAGCTGGAGCTTTCGCCAAGTCCCGATATCGAGCCGCTGGAATTGAGCGAGAGCGAGTGGCGTGAGCGCCTGAGCCCGGCCCAGTACGATGTGCTGCGCGAGGCAGGGACCGAGCCGGCAGGCTCCAGTCCGCTCGACGGCGAGAAGCGTGAAGGCGAATTTCGCTGTGCCGGTTGTGATCTGTTGTTATTCACCAGCGCCATGAAGTACGACTCCGGCACCGGCTGGCCGAGCTTCTACGAGCACGTGGAGGGCCACCTGCTGACCAGTGTGGACTACAAGATCCTGTGGCCGCGTACCGAGTACCACTGCGCTCGCTGTGGTGGTCATCAGGGGCACGTGTTCGAGGATGGGCCCGATCCCACCGGTCTGCGCTGGTGCAACAACGGGGTCGCGCTCAAGTTCGTTCCGGCCTGAACGAAAAGCTGCCCGGGGGATGACGCCGGGCAGCGGGTGGCGGCGGCGCAAAAGGGCGCTTTGTGATACCTTGGCCGGATCACAGACGTCGTATTGCCAAGGATTTCATGGACGCTACAGCCAAGATCATTGCCCGCCTGGCCGAAGAACTGGCGGTCAAGGCCCCTCAGATCTCCGCGACCGTCGAGCTGCTGGATGGCGGCGCGACGGTGCCGTTCATTGCGCGCTATCGCAAGGAAGTGACCGGAGGACTCGACGATACCCAGCTGCGCAACCTGGAAGAGCGCCTGGGCTATCTGCGTGAACTGGAAGAGCGCCGCACCACAGTGCTTGCGGCCATCGACGAGCAGGGCAAGCTCAGCGATTCGCTGGCCGCCAGCATCCAGGCTGCCGATACCAAGCAGCGCCTGGAAGACCTCTACCTGCCCTATCGCAAGAAGCGCCGGACCAAGGCACAGATCGCCCGGGAAGCGGGTCTCGAGCCGCTGGCCGACGCGCTGCTGGCCGATCCAACCCTCGACCCCGAGACCGAAGCCGCGGGCTACCTGCGGCCTGCCGAAGGCGAGACGCCGGCGATCGAAGACGCCAAGGCGGCGCTCGATGGCGCCAAGCAGATCCTGATGGAGCGCTTCGCCGAGGACCCCGAGCTGGTCGGACGCCTGCGCGAGAGGCTGTGGAGCGAGGGCGAGCTGTCCAGCCGCGTGATCGCCGGCAAGGAGCAGGAGGGCGCCAAGTTCTCCGACTACTTCGAACACGACGAACGGCTCGCCAAGGTGCCTTCTCACCGCGCCCTGGCGATGTTCCGTGGCCGTAACGAGGGTGTGCTGGCGCTGGCGTTGCGCCTGCCTGGCGAAGACGAGGCGCCGGTGCACCCAGCCCAGGTCGCCATCGCGCGTCACTTCGAGATTCGCGACGAGGGGCGCAAGGCCGACCGCTGGCTGGCCGAGGTGGTGCGCTGGACATGGCGGGTCAAGCTCTACACCCATCTCGAGACCGAGCTGATGGGGCGTCTGCGTGAGCGGGCAGAAGGCGAGGCCATCGACGTCTTCGCCGCCAACCTCAAGGATCTGCTGCTGGCGGCGCCGGCCGGCCCCAAGGCCACGCTGGCCATCGATCCCGGCCTGCGCACCGGCTGCAAGGTGGCGGTGGTCGATGCCACCGGGCAGTTCCTCGAGCAGGCCACCATCTTTCCCCACGCCCCGCGGAATCAGTGGGATGCGTCGCTTGCCGAACTGGCGAAACTGGTCAAGAAACACGGCGTCGAGCTGATCGCCGTAGGCAACGGTACCGCCAGCCGGGAGACCGATCGGCTGGCCGGGGATCTGCTCAAGGCGATGAAGGATCCCCGGTTGTCGAAGGTCATGGTCTCGGAGGCGGGGGCCTCGGTGTACTCTGCCTCCGAGTATGCCTCCCGCGAGCTGCCTGATCTCGACGTGACCATTCGTGGCGCGGTGTCGATCGCGCGCCGCCTGCAGGACCCCCTGGCCGAGCTGGTCAAGATCGAACCCAAGTCCATCGGCGTCGGCCAGTACCAGCACGACGTCTCCCAGGTCCAGCTGTCACGCAGCCTCGAGGTGGTCATCGAGGACTGCGTCAACGCGGTGGGGGTCGACCTCAATACCGCCTCCTCGGCGCTGCTGTCGCGGGTGGCGGGGCTCAATCCGGGGCTGGCCGAGAACATCGTCACCCAGCGCAACGCCAAGGGCGCCTTCCGTGATCGCCGTGATCTGCTCGAGGTGTCCCGGCTGGGGCCCAAGACGTTCGAGCAGTGCGCCGGCTTCCTGCGCATCATGAACGGCGCCAATCCGCTGGACGCTAGCGCCGTGCACCCGGAGGCCTATCCGCTGGTCGAGCGCATCGCCGAGCGCAGCGGGCGCGAGCTGTCCGGGCTGATCGGCGACAGCGCCACGCTGAAGGCGCTCAAGCCCAGCGAGTTTGCCGACGAGCGCTTCGGGGTGCCCACCGTCAGCGATATCATCGCCGAGCTCGACAAGCCTGGCCGCGACCCTCGTCCCGAGTTCCGTGCAGCGCAGTTCCGCGAGGGCGTCGAGACGCTCAAGGACCTCGAGCCGGGCATGGTGCTGGAAGGTACCGTGACCAATGTCACCCACTTCGGTGCCTTCGTCGATATCGGTGTGCATCAGGACGGTCTTGTGCACATTTCAGCGCTGTCGGACCGCTTCGTCGAGGATCCACGCACCGTGGTCAAGGCGGGCGACATCGTCAAGGTCAAGGTGATGAACGTGGATCTGCAGCGCTCGCGTATCGGGCTGTCCATGCGCATGGACGATACTCCCGACAGCGCCGACGGAGGTGACGCTCGCCAGGCCCCCAGACGTCGCGAAGGCGGTGGCAAGGGCAAGGGCCCTCGGAGCCAGCAGGGTCGCGGTCAGGCAGGCAAGGGAGGGCGCGACGAGGCCGCTCCCATGGGCGCTCTGGGTGCCGCTCTGCTCAAGGCGAAGCAGGGCCGTTCTTGAAACCTGCCAATGGAACGCCATAATCTGTCGACCTTATCCAGCGATCTCGACTGTCGACCTTCGCTGTCGACCGTATCTGTCGACTGAAACAACGGGCGCCTGAGCGCCCGTTGCCGTCGCCGCCATTCGAAGCAGGCCCCCGGGCCCTTCCACGACACGGGGTGTTCACCTTGTCCACTCAGCTTTCTTCGCTCCTCGAACGCCTGCGCGGCCCGGCGGCCGCACGACGCTTCGGCCGCCTGCGCCGCGGCATTGAAAAGGAGGGGCTTCGGGTCGACGACCGCGGCGTGATCGCGGCGACCTTCCATCCCCGGGCGCTGGGCTCCAAACTGACCCACCCCCATATCACCACGGACTACTCCGAGGCGCTGCTGGAGTACATCACGCCGGTCTACAGCCGTCCCGACGAGGCGCTGGAATTTCTGGCCGATCTCCATCGCTACACCTATCGCCATCTGGACGGAGAGTGGATCTGGCCGGCCAGCATGCCTTCCCGGCTCAATGGCAACGACAGCGTGCCCATTGCCGACTACGGGAGCTCCAACGTCGGCACCATGAAGCATGTCTATCGTCGCGGCCTGGACGCTCGCTACGGGCGGATCATGCAGTCGATCGCCGGCATCCACTACAACGTGTCGCTGCCCGACGACCTGTGGACGCTGCTGCAGACCCTGGACGAGCAGGAGCAGGTGTCCATGGGCGAGTACCGCTCGTCGCGCTACTTCGGACTGATCCGCAACTTCCGGCGCCATAGCTGGCTACTGCTGTATCTGTTCGGTGCATCGCCCGCCATCGACGACAGCTTCCTGGATGATGGCGAGATCCCCGAGGGGCTGGAACGCCTCGGCGAGCGCACCCTGGTATCTCGCTATGCGACGAGCTTGCGGATGTCCGATCTGGGCTACCAGAACAAGGTGCAGGATCAGCTCAAGATCTGCTTCAATTCGTTGTCGAATTACGTCAACACCCTGCGCCATGCCATCGCCACCGGCTGGCCGGACTACGAGGCGTTGGGTGTGCGTGATGGCGATAGCTGGCGTCAGCTCAACGCCAACATCCTGCAGATCGAGAACGAGTACTACAGCGATATCCGTCCCAAGCGGGTCACCCGTCACGACGAGACACCGAGCCAGGCCCTCGAGGCCCGTGGTGTCGAGTACATCGAGGTCCGCTGTCTGGATATCGATCCCTTCGCTACCCTGGGGATCGATGCCGCCCAGACCCGCTTTCTCGACACCTTCCTGGTGTGGTGTCTGCTGTCCGACAGTCCCTGGATCTCCGACGAGGAGTGTGACCACCTGGACGACAATCGGCGCCTGGTGGTGGAGCGCGGTCGCGAGCCCGGGCTCGAGCTCAATGACCGAGGCAACCGCCGCGGTCTGGTCGACTGGAGTCGTGCCATCGTCGCCGAGATGCGCGAGGTCGCCGCGCTGCTCGACCAGCTCGAGGATGGCAGTCCCCACCAGCAGGCGGTGGACGCGATCGCGCCGCGCATCGATGATCCGTCGCTGACGCCTTCTGCTCGCGTGCTGGCGCGCCTCGAGGACAACGGTGAGGAGTTTGTCGAGGCCATGGTCGCCATCGCCCGTGAGCAGGCCGCTGCGCTGGCTGACGAGCCGCTCAATCGGTGTCGTGCGTCCATGCTGGAAGACCTGGTCGAGACCTCTCATCAGCAGCAGCGGGAGATCGAGGCATCCGACACCAGCGATTTTGCTCAATTCCTGAGCGACTATTTCAGCCGAGCCCGGGAGACCCGGGCGTTGGCACCCACGGATCAACCGACCCATAGCGGAGAGAGCCTGAAATGAGCGAGTGGAGCCTGCGGCAGTGGAGCCTGGCGGGACTGGGCTTTTGCGTGGCAATGATGGCCGTGGCCCTGGGGCTTGAGCACCTGGTCGGGCTCGAGCCCTGTCCGCTTTGTGTGTTTCAGCGGGTGGCGGTGATCGCGGCAGGGCTGGTGTTTGCCGTGGCCGCGCTGCATGGACCTCGTGGTGCATTCGCCACAGTGGCCTACAGCGGTCTGGCGGCCCTGGCGGTGCTGTCCGGGATCGCCGTTGCCGGGCGTCATCTGTGGCTGCAGTCGCTGCCGGCGGATCAGGTGCCGAGCTGTGGCCCCGGTCTCGATTACATGATCGATGTGCTGCCGCTGCAGAAGGTCATCGCCTCGGTGTTGTCCGGCTCCGGCGAGTGCGCCGAGGTCGGCGCTACCCTGCTCGGGCTGTCGCTGCCAGGCTGGACGTTGATTGGCTTTGTGGTACTGCTGGCGGTGCCGGTGGGCATGCTCACGACGCTGCGGGCCACGACCAGCGGCTATCGCTGGAACGGCTGAAGCTTGGCGGTAGAGGCGTTCTCTGCGCCGTTTTGCTGTCGGTGATGACGGCCAATCAGGTACTTGGCATGCATTCGTTGACAGGGGCGGCGGCACGAGGGAGTCTGTTCATCCGCCTGGATTCGGGGTGAGGCAGTGCTAGGGAGGCCGCCATGTTGGAAGATTGCAAGACCGCTCGCGAACGCTGGGGAGGCGTCCATCGACTGATCGACCGCTGGCTCGAGCAGCGCGAGGGTTTGCTCGTTGTCTTGAATGAGCTCGAACAGTCATGCGATGCGGATCTGGAAACCATCACCAAGGAACGCATCGACACCTTCAGCGAGACGCTGATGGACTACATCAGCGCCGGCCATTTCGAGGTCTATCCGCAACTGAGGGAAGAGGCGCGTGCCTTCGATGACACGTCGGCACTGAATATCGCCGATCGTCTGCTGGAACGCCTCGAGATGTCCACCGAACTGGTGCTGTCCTTTGACGAGGACTACTCTACTCCGGTGCGCTGCCAACGCTTTCTGCCGCGTTTGCCGGCCTGGCTCGAGCGTCTGAAGAAGGGCCTGTCGGAGCGCTTCGGCCTGGAAGATCAGCTGATTGCACGGCTCCACGACGAGCACGCCCCCGCCGAAGGCATCTCCTGACAGGGGTGCCGGCGGTGAAGGAGGGTAGTGAGGGCGGACCGTGAGGGCGGACCGTGAGGGCGGACCGTGAGTGAGAGGGTTAGTGAGAGGGTGAGTGGGCGCGCAAGGCCAGCGCAGCGCCTTGATCGCCTTCGATAACACCGAAGGCTTTGGTGGCGTTGTTCGCACCAGGCCGCCGATTTCGCCCGCTCCCGATACTCAGAGGATCCGACACTTCTGGATCTGGCTCTTGAGGGCCGCCACGTCAGATCGTCCAGGCGGACGTGCCTGGCGACAACCCAGGTCGGCGGTGCGAGGCCAGGTCAATTGCGTCGGGCCAATTGAGTTTTGTGCACTGCAAGCATAAGATTTTCCGCGTCCTGAACGCCGCCCGAGGCAGCCAAGGTGTCGGCCGACGTCTGCATGATGCCGCCCGGGCCCCTTCACGGCGACAATCCCAAGGAGCCATGATGAAAGACCCCGTACGTATTGCCATCACCGGTGCCGCCGGTCAGATCAGCTACTCTCTCGCCTTCCGTATCGCCGCCGGCGATATGCTGGGCCCGGACCAGCCGGTCATCCTGCAGCTGCTCGAGATCACTCCGGCCATGGAAGCGCTGAATGGCGTGGTGATGGAGCTCAACGACTGTGCCTTCCCGCTGGTTCAGGACATCGTCGCCACCGACGATGCCAACGTGGCCTTCAAGGACGCCGACTTCGCCCTGCTGGTGGGTGCCCGTCCGCGCGGTCCGGGCATGGAGCGCAAGGATCTGCTCGAGGCCAACGCCGCCATCTTCTCCGCCCAGGGCAAGGCCATCAACGACAACGCCAGCCGTGACATTCGCGTGCTGGTGGTGGGCAACCCGGCCAACACCAACGCCCTGATCGCCTCCTGCAACGCGCCGGACCTCGACGCCGGTCAGTTCACCGCGATGATGCGTCTGGACCACAACCGGGCCAAGACCCAGCTGGCGCAGAAGGCCGGCAAGCACGTCACCGACGTCGACAGCATGATCGTCTGGGGTAACCACAGCGCGACCCAGTACCCGGATCTGTCCCACTGCAAGGTGGACGGCAAGCCGGCCTTCGACCTGGTCGAGCGCGACTGGTACGAAAACGACTTCATCCCGACCGTGCAGCAGCGTGGCGCCGCCATCATCAAGGCGCGTGGTGCATCCTCCGCTGCCTCCGCCGCATCCGCCGCCATCGATCACATGCGTGATTGGGCGCTGGGCAGCGACGGCATCGTCAGCATGGGCATTCCTGCCGACGGCAGCTACGGCGTCGAGCCGGGCATCATGTATTCCTACCCGGTGGTGTGCAAGGACGGCAAGTACGAGATCGTCCAGGGCCTCGAGGTCGACGAGTTCAGCCGCACCAAGATGAAGGCGACCGAAGACGAGCTGCGCGAAGAGCGCGCTGCGGTCGAGCACCTGCTGGGCTGATATCGGTCTCGCAAGGCCCGACAGGGCCTTGCACAGCATCGCCGGCACGTCGACCAGCGGTCATCGTGCCAACGAAGAACCCCGCCACAATGTGGCGGGGTTCTTTTGTGGATGGCGTCGGCGTCGTGCGAGGGGGCTTGTCTCAACCGCGCTTGGCTCAACCGCGCAGGGAGATGATCTTCCAGCCCTTGGCCTCGGCGACTTCGCGCAGGGCCGGGTCCGGGTCCACCGCGACCGGATGATCGACCTGCTCGAGCAGCGGCAGGTCGTTGTGGGAGTCGCTGTAGAACCAGGCGCCGTCGAGGGTGTCGTCGCGCTCAGAAAGCCACTGTTCCAGGCGGGTCACCTTGCCCTGCTGAAAGCTCGGCACGCCGCTGACCCGGCCGGTGTAGCGGCCATCGACGAGCTCCGGTTCCACGGCGATCAGGTCATCGATGCCCAGGCGTTCGGCGATGGGGCCAGTGATGAAGCGATTGGTAGCGGTGATGATCAGAAGGGTGTCGCCCCGTGCGCGGTGGCGGGCGATCAGTTCCTCGGCCTGGGGCAGGATGGCGGGCTCGATCTTGCTGGCCATGAACTGCTGATGCCAGGCGGCGAGCTGTTCCATGGAATTGTCCGCCAGTGGCTTCAGGGCCACCTCCAGGAAGGCCATCATGTCGAGACGACCGGCGTCGTAGTCGGCCTTGAAACGGTCATTGGCCTCGCGATAGGCCACCGCGTCCACGGCGCCCTGCTCGAGCAGGAATTCGCCCCAGGCATGGTCGCTGTCGATCGACAGCAGGGTATTGTCCAAATCGAAGATGGCCAGACTCAAGGTGTGTCTCCCGGCGCTTGGGTGAGGCGACCTCCCGGCCCGGCGATCTGTGTCGGAGTGGCCAGCAACAGGCGTACGTCATGCCCATGGGCCCCTGGCCCGGGAAGGCCACAAAGGGGGCGATTATGTCAGAACCTCGGCAGGGGTTCGAGATGTCGTATTGATGCGCTTCGAGCCATTGTGGAAGAATGCAGTCAATACCGATTGGAAAGGTGAAGCCCGTGATCGACGCAGACGGCTTTCGCCCCAACGTTGGCATCATCATCGTCAACGACCAGGGGCAGCTGCTATGGGCGCGTCGGGTAGGGCAGAACGCGTGGCAATTTCCCCAGGGAGGCATCAAGTCAGATGAGACGCCCCAGCAGGCTTTGTTCAGAGAGCTCCACGAAGAAATCGGCCTGACCGCCGAGGATGTGGAGGTACTGGCCTGCACCAGGGGGTGGCTACGCTACCGCCTGCCGCGACGCATGGTTCGCACACATTCGCGCCCAGTGTGCATAGGACAGAAACAGAAGTGGTTCCTGCTGCGGATCCGCTGCCAGGAAAGCCGCATCTGTGTGGATGGCACCCCCAAGCCCGAGTTCGATGGCTGGCGTTGGGTCAGTTACTGGTATCCGCTGGGGCAGGTGGTACCGTTCAAGAGGGAGGTCTACCGCCGAGCACTACGTGAGCTATTGCCTCGCGCCCAGAGCCTGGCGCTGGAGAAGGGATGAATCCAGCGCCCGCGGCAGCACATCAGCCACGTCGGCGAGAGGCCGGTGGCGTTGCTGCCTCCCACTTATCGTTCGGTCGCCCCATGGCCGGACCAGTACAAGAACAGGGGTGAGACCTTTCCATGCTCAAGGTCCTGCAACGAATCATTCAGGAGGTCAACAGCGCGCGCAGCCTGGACGCGGCGCTGGCGACCCTGGTGCGCCGGACACGCAAGGCGATGCAGACCGATGTCTGTTCGTTCTACCTGTTCGACGGCGAACGCGATGCGCTGGTGCTGATGGAGACCATCGGCCTGAGAACCCAGGCGGTGGGCCAGGTGGCGCTGCCGGTAGGGGAGGGGCTGGTCGGCACCGTGGCCCGCCGCGAGGAACCGCTCAACCTGGAGGACGCCCAGGCTCACCCCAGTTTCCGTTACTTCGAGGCCACCGGTGAAGAGCGCTACTCGAGCTTTCTCGGTGTGCCCATCATCCATCAGCGCCGCATGCTCGGTGTACTGGTGGTGCAACAGGCAGAGCGTCGTCGTTACGATGAATCCGACGAGGCCTTCCTGGTCACCATGGGCGCCCAGCTTGCCGGCGTGCTGGCCCATGCGCTGGCCACTGGTGGGTTGACCTGCCCGGCCTTTCCCGGCGTCCAGGCGACCTTCATCGGGGTCGCCGCCTCACCCGGCATGGCCATCGGCGAGGCGGTGGTGCTGTCACCGCCGGCCGATCTCGACAGCGTGCCGGATCTGGTGCCCACCGACGTCGAGTTCGAGATCGCACGGCTCAAGGACGCCATCGCTCGGGTGCGCGAAGAGATTCGTGCCGCCGGCGAGCGGCTGGCCAATCGTATCTCGGCCCAGGAACTGGCGCTGTTCGACGTCTATCAGCAGATGCTCGGCGAGGCGGCGCTGTCCCAGGAAGTCGAAAAGCGTATCCGCGAGGGCCAGTGGGCGCCCGGCGCCCTGGCCGACGTGGTGCGCCGCCATGTGCAGTATCTTGAGCGTGTGGACGACGATTACCTGAGAGAGCGTGCCGCCGACGTGCGCGATCTCGGACGCCGAGTGCTGGCCCATCTGCAGGAAGAGTCGCCGCGGTTGCCCGAACACTACCCCCAGGGGGCCATCCTGATCGGTGACGAGATCAGCGTCGCGCTGCTTGGCGAGGTGCCCCGGGACCGACTTGGCGGACTGATCTCGGTACGAGGGTCGAGCAACTCCCATGTGGCCATCATCGCCCGTGCCATGGGGATTCCGCTGGTGTCGGGGATGATCGACCTGCCATTGCCGCGACTCGACGGCGCCCCGCTGGTGCTGGATGGTCACCGAGGGCGCGTGTTCGTGCGTCCTGGCCCGGAGCTGGTGGCCCATTACCAGAGCCAGATCGACGAGGAGAAGGCCCTGGCGGCGCTGCTCGAACACGAGCAGGACCTGCCCAGCGTGACCCCGGACGGTCACGCCATGACGCTGATGGTCAATACCGGACTGACCGTCGATACGGTCGCATCGCTCAAGACGCGTATCGGCGGGGTAGGGCTGTATCGCACCGAAGTGCCGTTCATGATCACCGAACGTTTCCCCGGCGAGCAGGAGCAGACCCGGCTGTACAGGGAGCAGCTCGAGAGCTTTGCCCCGCTTCCGGTGGTGATGCGGACCCTGGATATCGGTGGCGACAAGGACCTGCCGTACTTCCCCATCGAAGAGGCCAACCCCTTCCTCGGCTGGCGCGGTATTCGCGTCACCCTGGATCACCCCGAAGTGCTGATGGTACAGCTGCGCGCCATGCTCCGGGCCTCCCAGGGGCTCGACAACCTCGAGCTGCTGCTGCCCATGGTGACCAATGTCGATGAAGTCGATGACACCCTGAAGCTGATCGAGCGGGCGATCATCGAGCTGGGCGAAGAGGGGGTGGAAGTGCGCCGGCCGCGCCTCGGGGTGATGCTCGAGGTGCCGGCGACGCTTTACCAGCTCAGGGCACTGGCGGCGCGGGTCGACTTTTTCTCCGTGGGCAGCAACGACCTGACGCAGTACCTGCTGGCGGTGGATCGCAACAACCCGCGGGTCGCTGACCTCTACGATTCCTGTCACCCTGCGGTGCTGTCGGCGCTGCATCGCCTGGCCGCCGAGAGCAGCGAGCTGAATGTGCCGACCTCGGTGTGCGGCGAACTCGCCGGCGACCCGGCTGGTGCGCTGCTGCTGATGGGCATGGGCTTCCGGGTGCTGTCGATGAATGGCCCCAACCTGCCCCGCGTGCGGGCGGCCATTCGTCGGGTATCGCGAGAGGCGGCAGCCGAGCTGGTGGAGCAGACCCTTGCGCTGGAAACGCCAGCCGAGGTGCGCGCCCACCTGGCGAGCCGCATGCAGGCCTGGCAGCTGGCCCATCTGCTGCCGCCCAGGGATTGAGCGAGGCAGCGGCCGTCAAGGATGGCCGCGCGCCTTGGCATCTCGCAGCGTGGCCAGCGACGCTTCAGCCGTCTCGGTCGATGGTCAGCGCCAGCCGGGTCTCGCCCTGAGGCCGCCCGCCCGGGCCAAAGCGCCGTTCCGAGATGTCGAAACGCTCGCCGTTCACGTCGCGGTGCAGCGTCAACTCGCTGGTGGCACGGGTGCCGTAGTCGTCGCCGACGATAAAGGCCGGTGACAGGAAGCGTTCGAGCTCCAGCCCCACGCCGGTGTCCGGCAGGCTAGCGTCCGGCGCCGGGTGGCGGTCGAGGAAGCCCTGGCGGGCGTTTGCCAGGGAGGCGTGTCTGGCCTCGGCGATGTCTTCGGCCAGGGCGTTGCGCACCTGGACCAGCTTGGGCCAGGGGGTATCCAGAGAGGCGTTGGACAGGCCGTGCACTCCGGCCTCGACCGCCTGCAGTGCGCAGCCGTGGCGATGCCGCTCGAGGTGCCAAAGCCGCTTGCCGTCGCCGATCAGCAGATTGAAGCCACCGTAGCGCAATGCCTCGCCCGCACTCTGGCATTCGAGCCAGGCCTCGAGGTCATCGGTTTCGAGGCCACGGCGCACCAGCAGGCCGCGGCTTTCGCTCGGTTGCGGTGGTATCAGTTCCGGGTCGCGAACATTGGTGATGGCGGCGAAGCGGCCGCGACGATGGATGCCGAGCCAGGTCCCGCCGGCCTCGAGGTCGCGACCGGCGACCAGTCCCGGGGCGTCCGGCCAGGCGGCCAGGGGCGCGGTGGGGCGCGCGTGGACCTCGTCGCGGTTGGCGATCAAGGTGATCGGCCGCGCACTGTCCGGGGCGAAGTGAAAGGCAATCAGGCACATGGGCGCAGCGTAGCCGGATTTTCTGCCCAGGGGAATCCGGGGAGAGCCTGCAACTGTGCCACCATGACAGGCTGCGGCCGGCAACGTACACTCTTGGCTTCTTCATTCAACAGGATGGAAGATGGAAGGCGACGATAGCAGGGATCGCTTTTGGCGCAGGCTGGTGATTCCCATCCTGTGGCCGGTGGTAGCCGCCCAGGGGGTGCTGCTGGCGCTGTGTCTGGTGCTGGGCGCCTCGCTGCACTGGCTGATGCCCGCCGCCGCCGGCTGGAGCACCACCCTGTGGATCGTCATGGGTCTGCTGGTGGGCACCACGCTCAACATCCTCGTCTTCCTGGTGCTGCTCAAGCATCGCCTATCCCGCGCTCAGCGTGACTTCGACAGCCTGCTCGAACGGGTCGAGAGCCAGTTGTCGCCACAACTCGATGGGCGGCACGAAGCCCCCTCGCCGGAAGACTCGCTGATGGAGCGAGTCAGGTGGCTGCTCGAGGCCATCGACGCTCGACCGAAGGCAGGCCAAAGACGGCGCGGCAGTCCGCCTGACGTCGAGAGCGGTGATGCGGTTTGGCTCGAAAGCCAGGGGGAAGTCAGAGCAGATATCGGAGTAGATAGCCGAGCAGATAGCCGAGCAGATAGCCGAGCAGAGAACACGCCGGATTCGCTGGGCGAGCCCAGCGACTGGGAGCACGAAAGCCGGCGCCTGGCCGCCGCGCTGTCCCGCGCCAGAGAAGAGTCGCGTCTGAAGTCGAGCTACCTGAGCCACGTCGGCAAGGCATTGGCACCCTTGATCGCCGAGCTCGATCAGCTGATCAACCGGGCCGGCGACGGCGCCGAGCCCGAGGCGTTACGCCGACTGAGCGATATTCGCCTGTTGCTCGACAACCTCGAGGACGGCACCGACACGGCGCCTGTGGCAGAGCCTTCCGAGTCATCGGCCGACGAAGCGACACCCAGGGTGCTGATCGTCGACGACGGTCCGGTCAACCTGATGCTGGCGCGGGAGGTTCTCGAGCGCCGAGGCGTCGAGGTGGTGACCGCGACCCGCGGAGAGGAAGCGCTGGAGCGGCTGGCGGCGGTTGCCGTCGATCTGGTGCTGATGGATATCGTGCTGCCGGATATCGACGGCGTCGAGACCTGCCGTCGTCTGCGCGCGATGGAGGCGGCGGATTCGGGCCGCCCGCGTGCGGTGGTGATCGCCCTGACCGCCAATGCCAGCGACCAGGACCAGGCGCGCTTTCAGCAGGCCGGCATGGACGCCTGGCTGGCCAAGCCCTATCGTCCCCAGGCGCTGCTCGAACTGCTCGATCACTGGTTGCCGCTGCCGACGAGGTCGGTCTGATGCTGGCGTCCCTGGTCTCCTATCTGGCGCTCGGCACCGCGGCGGGCTTCCTGGCCGGTCTCTACGGCGTGGGTGGCGGGCTGATCATCGTGCCCAGCCTGATGACGGTATTCGCGCTGCAACAGGTGTCCGGCGAGGTGGCCATGCACCTGGCGGTGGGGACCTCGCTTGCGACCATCGTGATCACCGGCGCCTCGTCCGCCTGGGGCCACTTTCGCCGGGGCAGCATTCGGCGTGACTGGCTGGTAGCGCTGCTGCCGGGGCTGGTGATGGGCGCCGTGCTTGGGGTGTTCGTTGCCGGCGCCCTGTCGGGCGGCCTGCTCGGCACGCTGTTCGGCGTCTTTCTGCTGCTGGTCGCCGCCAAGCTGGTGCTGGGGCGCTCGCCCAAGGCGGGGCGTCAGGCCCCCGGGCGTGGCAGCATGGTCGTCGCCGGCGGTGTCATCGGAGGTGTCTCTGCCCTCTTCGGTATCGGTGGGGGGACACTGAGCGTTCCCTGGCTGATTCGCTGCGGTGCCAGCATGACCCAGGCGGTCGGTACCTCGGCGGCCTGCGGAATGCCCATCGCCCTGGTCGGCGCGGTGACCTTCATCGCCGTTGGCCTTGGTGATCCGCGACTGCCCGATGGCGCCTTCGGTTTTGTCATGCTGCCGGCGCTTTTGGGGATTGCCCTGACCAGCGTTCCCTGTGCGCGGCTTGGTGTGCGACTGGCGCATCGGTTGCCCGCTCGGGTGCTCAAGCTGTCGTTCGCGCTGTTGCTGACGGTGGTGGGGCTCGGCTTCCTGCTGTAGCGAACCGTCGCCGCCGCTTGCTGTCCTATTGCCGCTGTGGCGTTTTTCTGGCGGTCATCCGCTTGTATAGCGCTACGTTACTCTCTGGTCACCTCGGTCACTTTCAGGAAATCTACCGACTATGCTGTCTTATCCCCAGATCGATCCCGTTGCCATCTCGCTGGGTCCGCTCCAGGTCCACTGGTATGGACTGATGTACGTGGTGGGCTTTGTCGCTGCCTGGTGGTTGGGCTGTCGACGCGCCCACCGCATCGGCCTGACCCGGGACGACGTGGGCGACCTGCTGTTCTACGCCGCCCTCGGCGTGGTGCTCGGTGGACGCCTTGGCTACGCGCTGTTCTACGGGCTGGATCAGTGGCTCGCGGACCCGCTGTGGATCGTCAAGGTGTGGGACGGCGGCATGAGCTTCCATGGCGGCCTGCTCGGGGTGTTGCTGGCGGCCTTGCTGTTCGCCCGGCGCAAGAACCTGGCGTTCTTCACCCTGACCGACTTCGTCGCGCCGCTGGTGCCGATCGGCCTGGGGGCCGGGCGCATCGGTAACTTCATCAATCACGAACTGCCGGGCCGCGTCACTGACCTTCCCTGGGGCATGCCGTTCCCTGGCTACGGCCCCGAGCCGCGCCATCCTTCCTCGCTGTACGAGGCGCTGCTCGAAGGCCTGGTACTGTTCGTGGTGCTGTGGTGGGTGTCGAGCACACCGCGACGTCGCGGCCTGGTCTCTGGTCTGTTCCTGTTGATCTACGGCTTGAGTCGCTTCGCCGTGGAGTTCGTGCGTCAGCCGGACCCGCAGCTTGGCTTCATTGCCCTTGGCTGGGTCACCATGGGCATGCTGCTTAGCCTGCCGATGATCCTGTTCGGCGTGCTGTTGGTGGCCTGGTCTCGCCGCCAGCCGATGGATGTCCGTACCGCGCCTGCGGCCGACTAGGCGCTGACGATCCGCCGATGCATGATGCGGCCGCCTTGGCCCGGCCCGGTTGGTCATGCCCGAGAGGCTGCGTCACGCCGACAGGGCCCCGGTGGCCGCGCCAAGCTGGCCGCGCCAAGCTGGCCGCGTCTGGCATCGAAGCATGCCGAGCAGTACAATTGCCGGTTTTTCTGGTTTCGAGAAACCGTCCCGAATCCGTCACGACCAAGCGAGTGAATCCCGATGCCTGTTGATAGCGCTGCCGAAGCCACCGACCTCCCCGCCCTGGAGCAGCCGTATCTGGATTTGATGCGCAAGGTGCTGGACGAAGGGGTCGAGCGTGACGACCGCACCGGCGTGGGCACACGCTCGATCTTTGGTCATCAGATGCGCTTCGATCTGTCCCGCGGCTTTCCGTTGGTGACCACCAAGAAGCTGCATCTGCGGTCGATCATCCATGAGCTTCTGTGGTTTCTGAAGGGCGATACCAATATCGCCTACCTCAAGGAAAACGGCGTGCGTATCTGGGACGAGTGGGCCGACGAGAACGGCGACCTCGGCCCTGTCTATGGCTATCAGTGGCGTAGCTGGCCGGATCCTCGCGGTGGCAGCGTCGATCAGATCGAGACACTGCTCGACCAGCTTGCCACCAACCCGCGCTCACGGCGGCTGATCGTGTCCGCCTGGAACCCGGCGCTGGTGGACGAGATGGCACTGCCTCCCTGTCATTGCCTGTTCCAGTTTTACGTGGCCGACGGCAAGCTGTCCTGCCAGCTCTATCAGCGCAGTGCCGACATCTTCCTTGGCGTTCCCTTCAATATCGCAAGCTACGCGCTGCTCACTCGGATGATCGCCCAGGTGGCGGGTCTTGCCCCCGGTGATTTCGTTCACACCCTGGGGGATGCCCACCTTTATCTGAACCATCTCGAACAGGCCGAGTTGCAGCTGAGTCGAACGCCCACCCGGGCGCCTCGCCTGGAGCTGGAGCCGTCGGTGGATAACCTGTTCGACTTCCGTTTCGAGCACATCAGCATCCACGACTATGAACCCCATCCCCATATCAAGGCCGAGGTAGCGGTATGAGCAGCGCCGACAATGCGAGCGAAGGCCAGGATCTGGCGAGGCTCGACACCTTCGTGCCGGTGGCGATGATCGCCGCCATGTCGCGTAACCGGGTCATCGGGGTCGACAACCAGCTGCCCTGGTACCTGCCGGAGGACCTCAAGTTCTTCAAGCGCATGACCCAGGCCAAGCCCCTGGTGATGGGACGCAAGACCTTCGAGTCCATCGGCCGTCCGCTGCCTAACCGGCTGAATATCGTGGTCACCCGTGACACCTCCTTTCATCACGATGGCGTCAGGGTCTGTCACGACCTGGCCAGCGCGATCGAACTGGCCGACAGTCAGGCCACCATCGAGGCCGCCGAAGAGATCATGGTCATGGGCGGGGCTCAGATCTACGCCCAGGCCATGCCGATCGCATCGCGGCTCTATCTCACCGAGGTGGATGTCGATATCGAAGGTGACGCCCACTTCCCGGCGCTTGAAGGCGACTGGCAGGAAGTCGCCAGCGAAGCCGGCTCGCCGAGCGAAGGCCAGCCCGCCTACCGCTTCGTTCGCTACGAGCGTTCAGCCGAGAGCTGAAGCGCCTAATGCCTGGTTGCGGATTTGCGGTAGTCGCCACGGGACGAAATTGGCGTCTTGCAGGTGACACAATGAGCGTCGCCGAGCGGCGACAATTGCGACATCGCAAGCCCTGGCACAGACTGTGGCGACAACCCTGACAACAGCGGGGCGTGACCGGAGTCACCCCTGCAACGCGGCATTTTGCTGAGCCTGGAGGAGTCGACGTGATCGAGACACACGCAGAACACCCGTTGGAGGCGCTCGAGCAACGCACGGCGACGCTATTGGACGGACTGCGTGAAGGGCGTCGGCGCGAGCGTCAGCTGTCCAGCGAGCACCAGCGTATGGCCGACGAGCGCCAGCGCTTGATGGAGGAGTGCGAACGGCTGGCGTCCGAACGAGAGCGGTTGAGCGCTGAGCTGAACGCCGAATTGACCGCCGCCCGAGAACGTCAGCGTGAGCTCGAGTCGCAACTTGGCAGCGCCGTCGAACGCAGCGGTCAGCTCGAGACGGAGCTTGAGGCACTGCGCGCCGAGCGCCAGGCGCTGTTTGAAGAAAACAGCGAACTGACCGAGGAAAATCGCGAACTCGACGAACAGAATCGTGAACTCGAGGCCCACAACGCCAGGCTGCGTGAGCGCGTCGAACATCCCGAAGCCGAGCCTCAGTCCCCCGCCTTTGTTCGTCCCAAGCGACGCGCCCAGGGCCTGGCTGCATTGATGCAGCATCGCCCGCGTCATGCCAGTGGTGATCAGTCAGCCGACGAGACAGACGATCGGACGACTGAACAAGCAGCCGACCAGGCGTCTGACCAGACAGCGGCTCATACAGCCGTTGAGCAAACCGAGCAAGCCGACAAGACATCTGCCGAGCACAGCGGTGAGCAAGCCCCTGTCCAGTCTCCTGAGCAAGCCTCTGACCTGGATGCTGGGCGAGTGGACGGGCCTGCCGGCGAGGTCGCATCGGCTGTAACGGCCAGCGAAGCGTCCCCGGCCCCGTCCACTGACGCGACGGTGTCATCCGACGCCTCTCGGTCGCAGTCAAGCCAACAAAGCCAAGGGGCGCCTTCCAGGGACGCTGACCTCCAGGGTGATACATCCGAAGCGACGGCCTCCGACGAGGCTGGCCGCCAGGGGGATCTGGCCATCGACAAGGCGCCGTCTCCCCAGGCGCTGTTGGGTGAGTGGTACCAGCGCTATGACAAGACCTTCTTCAAGGGCCACACCCGTCCCTTGAAGGTGGGCATCCACGAGGACCTGGCGGCCAGCGAGCCCTGGCCCGAGAAGCTGGTGCGGCGGGCCCTGGCCTGCTACGTCAACCTGCCGCGGTATCTCAAGTCGGTCAGGGAAGGCGCCGAGCGTATCGATCTGCAGGGCGCGCTGGTCGGAGCGGTCGATGCCCAGGCCGCCGAACACGCCAAGCGCAAGCTGGACCGCCTGCAGGCGGAGCAGCAAGGGCGCGGCAAGGTGTCGCAGCGGCGCAGCGGCCAGGGCCGGCGGCGCGCTGGCGCAGGCAAGGGCAATCAACCCCAGGGGGCATCAAAGGCCGACCCGCAGCCCCATCGGGAAGTCGAGAGTGAACAGAGCAGCCGCACGGCGATGTCACAGGGGCGCCCCCCGCATCTCCACCAGCCGCAGAACGAGTCCAGGCACCAGTCTCATGGCCACGACAGCGAGGAGTCGCGGCTACAGCGCAAACTCGACGCCCTGATGGCCCGCCACAATGGTAGTCACTGACCGCGCTCCTTGGGTGTGGTCGTTGTCTGGGCGCTTTATGCCTGGTCCTGATGTGCGGTCCTCAATTGTGCGGTCCTTATGGACGGCCGCCGCCGTTGACGACTGTCGACAGTGTTCAACCCAGCTGACTTGAAAGCGTCACATCAGCGGGGCATGATGTAGTCGCTATGCCCGGCGCAGCACTTTGTGCAGAATCGGTTCGAGGTTAGCGAACAATGTTCGTTAAGTCGTTTTTCCGGTTCCAGCGCTGGCGGCGCCTTCGCAGGGATCGGTGTCGAATCGAGGGGCGGCGGGAACGAAAACAGTGTTTTTTTCTTGTTGCGCTCCTGAGAATCCCGGTATATGGTTGCCCTTGCGAGCATTGGACTATAACAAGGCTTCGCCGCTGTCAGGCTCGCTGCCTCGGTTCCCTGCCAGGAACCACAAGGCCAGAAAAACGAGCCGGCAACGACCGGCAAGCCAAGGCTGCCAAGCGCAGCAACGATCGAAACAGCAAGCTAGTCAAAAGGAACTCAGCAATGAAAAAGACACTGTTAGCGACTGCCATCGCCGGTGCTGCCGCCTTTACCGCCGTCAGTGCCCAGGCCGCCACCGTCTACAACCAAGACGGCACCAAACTCGACATCTACGGCAACGTCCAGCTGGTCTACGCCGGAGTCAAGGATGACGATGGCGAAACTCGTGACGAGATCGCCGACAACGGTTCTACCTTCGGCTTCGCCGCCGAGCACGTCATCTACAACGGTCTGATCGGCTACGCCAAGATCGAAATCGACGACTTCAAGGCCGACGAAATGAAGGTCGCCGGTCGTGATGCAGGCGACACCGCCTACATCGGCCTGAAGGGCAACTTCGGTGACGCTCGCGTTGGTTCCTACGATTCCCTGCTGGACGACTGGATCCAGGATCCGATCTCCAACAACGAATACTTCGACGTTTCCGACTCCAACACCTTCAAGGGTGCTCCGGGTGACGAAGCTGGCGACGCTGACGTTATCGTCGGTGATCCCGAAGGCGACAAGATCACCTATACCTCTCCGGTCTGGGGCGGCTTCCAGTTCGCTCTGGGTACCCAGTACAAGGGTGACGGCGAGTCCGAGAACCTGACCGATTCCGGTGAGGCCTCTATCTTCGGTGGTCTGAAGTACACCTACGGCGGCTTCTCCATCGCCGGTGTCTACGACGATCTGGGTATCTACGACATCGAAGATCAGTCATTCACCTACATCGCTACCGATGTTGATGGTGATAGCGTCACTAACAGTGTAGAAACGGTGGACATCGATAGCGACCTGGGCGACCAGTACGGTGTCACCATGCAGTACCAGTGGGACAGCCTGCGCGTTGCCGTCAAGTACGAGCGCTTCGAGTCCGACAACGACCTGCTGAAAGACGCTGACTACTACGCCATCGGTGCCCGTTACGGCTACCTGGACGGTATGGGTGACGTTTACGGCTCCTACCAGTACATCGACTTCGGTGGCAGCGGCTTCAGCGACTTCGACAGCGCCAACGATGACGAGAACGACGACGACAACCACAACGAGTTTGTTGCCGGCGTGACCTACAACATCTCCGACGCCATGTACACCTACGTGGAAGGCGCCGTGCGTGACCGTGACAACGACCAGGGTGACGGCTACGCCGTGGGTCTGACCTACCTGTTCTAATCCGACAGGTTTGACCCCCTAGCGTTGGAACGCTATAAACGAAAGCCGATCCTCCGGGATCGGCTTTTTTTCTGCTCTCAATCGGCAAGCATGTGAGGATCCATGAAAGACGTCACCCTACCCGCGGCGCTGCTGGCGCTTGGTGTTGCCCTTGCAGGTACCACCGTACAGGCTTCTGACAGTGCCATGACCGAGCGCTTCCGTGAGGAGAACCGCCAGCTCGATCTGACCGGCTTCTTCAAGCCGGAGAGTGACGCCCGCAGCCAGAGCTTCATGTTCGGGTCCCCCCATGCCCATGACTTCGAGGTAGAGGAAGAAGGGGTCTATCGTTTCGAGAGCCGTGTCAGCGCAGGCTATGAAGACAGCTACCAGATCGATGCGGTGCTGATGGACGATGCCGGCAACGTGATCGCTCGGGGCGAGGGCTACGGCCAGGATGGTGGTCTCCAGTTGGAGAGTCGCCTGACACCCGGCAAGTACGAGTTGCAGGTCAAGGGCACCCGCTTTGGTCGACGCGGTCGCGCCGGCGACGGCTACAGCATCGCCGTGGTGGGTCTCGATGATCGTGGTAATCGTATCGAGGTGGATGATGGCACCGGCTTGCAGTTCGTGGGCTCGGATCGTGACGGGAGCCAGAGCGCCTTTGTCACCAGTCGTGACGCCGTGGTTACCCTGGGTAGTCAATCCGGTGCCTCCGGGGCCGCCGCGACTCAGTCTGCCGCAGCCCAGTCCTCCAGCGCAGCAGCGACTTCTGCGTCTGCCTCCTCCGCAGCGGCAGCAGGCGAAGTGGCCTCAAGCGCAGGTGCCTCGGCGGCCACCACGGCGTCCACGGCCGGGGTGGCGGGTTCCTCCTCGGCGGCCGGTGCCACAGCAGGTGCAGCCGCCGGCGCTGGCGCGGCAGCCAGCGTCAGCGGTAGTGCAGCGCGCAGCGATAACCCGGATGAGCGTCAGGTGCAGAGCGTCAAGACCGACGTCAAGATTCGCGCTCGTGGTGAGGTACTGAGCTTCAACGTGGCCGAGCCGAGCAGCGTGCGTATCACCACCTCGACCTTCCCGCCGGGCGACGAAGACACCTATCGCCTGACCATGGAGGTGGCCGATGCCTCCGGGCGTATCGTCGCCGAGGGTGAAGGTCAGGGCTTCAACGGCAACGTCGATCTGACCACCCAGCTGGATCCGGGTATGTACCACATTCGGGTCACCGGTCAGAAGTTCGGCAACGCGCAGGACGGCCCCAACAACTACGAGCTCAAGGTCGTGCTCGACAACTGATATCGCGAGCGACGTATCGTCGCGAGTGGTGACAACAGGACGGGCCCTTCGGGGCCCGTTTTTTGTGCAAGACGTTGGTCTCTGGCCGGTGGGGTCGCCCGACAAGCCGAACGATGCCACCACGGTGGACACAAAAAAATACCCCCGCCTTTAGGCGGGGGCATGGGGACGTGCTGTGACGGGATTGGTCAGCGGGTGGCACTTCTCGCCTGGTGGCAAGATGGGTCAGTCACCGACCCTTGCGATGGCCTCACGGACACCGGCAGCATACTCCGGGTGGCACTTCTCGAAGTGGCCGAGCTGACGCTCCTTGATAAAGTCCGGGACACCCTGCATATGCCGGGCGATATTGCCGAACAGTCGCTCCCGCTGCTCCGGGCTCATCAATTCGAACAGGGCGCGCGGCTGCGAATAATCGTCGTTGCCTTCGCGATGGTCGTAGCGCCAGGCGTCGCCTTCCAGCGGCAGCGGCGGTTCCACTACGCTCGGGTCCTCGGTCGGTCCATCGAAGGAGTTGGGCTCGTAGTAGGCGTCGCCGTTTTGCTCTCCGTTGGCGAAGAAGCGCATCGGGCCGTCCTTGTGGTAGTGGTGGACCGGACACTTCGGCTGGTTGACCGGCAGCGCCTCGTAGTGGGTGCCGAGGCGGTAGCGGTGGGCGTCGGCGTAAGAGAACACCCGTGCCTGCAGCATCTTGTCCGGCGAGAAGCCGATGCCCGGCACCTTGTTGGACGGTGAGAAGGCAGCCTGCTCGATCTCGGCAAAGTAGTTGTCGGCGTTGCGGTTGAGCTCGAAGTAGCCGACCTCGATCAGCGGGTAGTCGCCATGGGGCCACACCTTGGTCAGGTCGAAGGGATTGAACGGCGCCTGCCTGGCCTGTTCCTCGGTCATCACCTGGATAAAGAAGTTCCAGCGCGGGTAGTCGCCGTTTTCCAGGGCGTTGTAGAGGTCTTCCTGGGTGGTCTCGCGGCTCTTGCCCACCACCTGTTCGGCCTCGGCATCGGTAAAGTGCTTGTGACCCTGGGCGGTGCGGAAGTGGAACTTGCACCACACGCGCTGGTTGTCGGCGTTGATCAATGAGTAGGTGTGGGAACCGTAGCCATTGATGTGACGAACGTCGGTGGGCAGGCCACGGTCCGACATCAGCATGGTCACCTGATGCAGTGACTCTGGCGACAGCGACCAGAAGTCCCAGGCCGCGGTGGCCGAGCGCATGTTGGTGCGCGGGTGGCGCTTCTGGGTATGGATGAAGTCCGGGAACTTGGACGGATCACGGATAAAGAACACCGGCGTATTGTTGCCGACCACATCCCAGTTACCTTCCTCGGTGTAGAACTTCAGGGCGAAGCCGCGCACGTCACGCTCGGCGTCCGCCGCACCCTGTTCGCCGGCCACGGTGGAGAAGCGGGCCAGCATCGGCGTCTGGCTACCCGGGGTGAAGACCTTGGCCCTGGAGTAGCGGGTGATGTCCTGGGTGATGGTCAGGGTGCCGTGGGCGCCCCAGCCCTTGGCGTGGACGGTGCGCTCGGGGATGCGCTCGCGGTTCTGGTGAGCGAGTTTCTCGAGAAGCTGGTAGTCCTCGAGCAGCAGAGGTCCACGGGGGCCCGCACTCAGGCTGTTCTGGTTGTCACCGATGGGGGCACCGGCGCTGGTGGTCATTGTCTTGCGGGTCATGTGGCGTCTCCTGCTCTTGGTCTGGTCCGATATAAGGTATAGACCGCTGTCGACGAAGAACAATCGAACCTTTCTATTTCGTTTATAGGAAATGGATGTTTAGCGTTACTATTTATGCTATTCACGATGCATGTAACGTATTTCGCACCACCGCCACCGGCGGTTCGACCCTGAAGGAAAGCCTTCGTGCCCAAGCTGTGCAGATTTGTCGCTTCGCTCTCGCTGCAACTGAGAATGATGACTGGCCTGGCGATGACCTGGGTTGTCGTGGTGACGATCCTGCTGGCGTGGGGCTGGTACACCGGCAAGGACCTGGTGCGTGAGGTGAACTTTTCTCACCTGCGTTACGAGACGCATCTGATCGCCGATGAGGTGACCGAAGAGATCGAGACACGCCTGGCGATGCTTGAGCGGGTGGCGTCCAGGCACCCGAGTGGCGCGTTGCTCGACCCCGGCGGTGGGGTGTTGAAGGACAACAGCGTACTGCTCGAACTGTTCGACGGCCTGGTGGTGTTCGACGGCGACGGCAAGGTGGTCACCGATTGGCCGGTGACACCGGGGCGCGAAGGGCTCGATATCAGCGATCGTGAGTACTTCAGTTTTTTGCGCGAGGTCGGGCGGCCCTACGTCAGTGACCCCATCTATGGGCGTATTACCGGGCTTCCGCTGGTGCTGATGCTGGTGCCGCTGAAGGGCGACGACGGTCGTTTCATGGGGGCTCTGGGAGGCGTAGTCGAAGTTCATTCGGGCGGTATCTTCCGACGCTTGAGCCGGGTCCGGCTGGGTGGCGAAGGCTACGCAGCCGTGTTCAGCGCCTCAGGGCAGGTGCTCTACCACCCTGACCGTCGGCGCGTGATGGGGACGCTGGGAGACCTGTCCCACAACCCGGCCCTGGACCTGGCCCTCGATGGCTGGGAGGGCGAGCGTTATGGACCTACGGTAAATGGCGAAATGACCTTTCAGGCCTACCGGCAGGTGTGGCCGGCGGACTGGATCGTCGGCGTGTTCTTGCCGGAAGGCCAGGTATTGGCGCCCTTGTGGGGCTTGCTGAAACGCCTCAGCTGGGTCGGGGTGGGTATCGCGCTATTGCTGCTGCCGCTTCTTGGCTGGATGGTTTGGCTGCTGCTGCGGCCGCTTTACCAGTTGCAGTCGCAGATCGCCCAGGTAGGCAAGGGGCTGCGTGGGCGCGTCTCGCTGGGTACCGAGATGAAGGAATTGACCCAGGTCGCCGAGGCATTCAATGCCGTGGAGGTCGAGCGAAACCGGGCGCTGAATGATCTGCGCGGACGTCAGGCGTTCCTCGACAGCGTGCTGGCGTCCTCGCCGGTGGGCATGTTCGTGACCGACACCCAGGGGCGCATCACCTACATGAATGACGCCCTGGCCCAGTTGACCGGTCGTACCATGAAAGGGCAGGACCGCTACGGCTGGGTCCAGGCGATCCACGCCGAGGATCGTGATGCGGCGATCGAGCTGTGGCGCTACAGCATGGCCTCAGGGAAGGACTTTCTGCGTCAATACCGCTACTGGCGGGCCGATGGCGAGCTTCTGTGGCTGGAGGTTCACGCCAGCCAGGTCGCCATCGATACCGAGGTGATCGGCTTCGTCGGTACCGTGAAGGACATCACCGCCCGTCGTCAGCAGGAGGCGATACGTCAGTGGGAGGCCGAACACGATCCCCTTACCGGCCTCTTGAACCGTCGAGGCTTCGAGCGTCGCCTCGAGGAGGCCATGGCGGACTGGCGCAAGTTGGCCAAGCCCTCCGTTCTGATGCTGTTCGACCTGGATCGCTTCAAGCCGATCAACGATGAGGGTGGCCATCCGCTCGGTGACGAGATGCTGCGTCGCATCGCTCGGGAAGTCGGCCGCTGTGTTCGCAGCAGCGATCACGTGGCACGCCAGGGCGGCGATGAATTCGCGGTGCTGCTGCCAAGTTGCACACTGGCCCAGGCGCAACGCATCGGCGAGGCCATCCTGGCGGTGATCAACGACACCTGTGTGGTCCACGAGGGGCGTGAATACCATGTCACCACGAGCCTCGGCATCACCGAGTTTCGTGAAGGCGATGCCGATATTCACGCCCCCATCGAACGTGCCGATGCGGCCAGCTACGCGGCCAAGCGCCAGGGGCGCAATCGCCTGGTGGTGGACGAGAGCGAGGCGTAAGGCCGGCCGCACCGACGACCCAACCAACGACCCCACCGCCAACCACCCGACGACTCTTTGGCTGTCGCATCAGCGCCTGGGCGACGTCGGTCGACGTCCGATGACGCCCAGGCACTTTTTCATCCAGGCCGAAGGGGGCAGGGCATCTTCAGGGATGCTATTGATTGCCGCGTAGCTGGCGCTCCAGCTGCCCCAGTCGTGGGTCGTCCGGGCGTAGTCGGCGCAACTCGGCCAGGGCCGACAGCGCCTGGGGGATGCGCCCGCTGGTGGCGTTGACGTAGACCAGGGCGTAGAGCAGGTCGGGATCTCCGGGTGCCTGCCGGCGTCCCTGTTCGAGTGCCGCCAGGGCCTCGTCCTTGCGTCCCAGGCGGTCCAGCATCAGTCCGCGGTTGTAGTGGGTGCGGGCGTGGTCCGGGCGCCATTCGGCCGCCTTCTCGAGCCAGGACAGGGCCTCTTCCATCCCACCCTCTTCTTGCATCCCTCCATCCTCTGCCAGCGACAGTGCCAGCAGGTAGGCCAGGTGGCCTCGATCCGGTGCGGGCATGCCATCGAGGGCGATGCCGTCCTTCAGCAGTGCTCGGGCGTCCTGTTGGCGGCCTTCGGCGCTGAGCTGGGTGACCAGGTTGGCGCGGGCCGGCAGGAAGTAGGGGTCCATCGCCAGCGCCGCACGATACTGTTGCTCGGCTTCGTCCTCGCGTCCGGTACGCGCCAGCAGTACCGCCAGGTTGAGGCGGTTGCCGGGCAGGTCGGCGTTCTGCTCCAGGCGCCGCTCGTAGTCGCGACGTGCCTCGAGAAAGGCTGCACGACGCTCTTGTGGCATGACCATCAACGAGGTGCCGGCCAGCGCCTTGACCGCCTCGTCGCGTACCGCCAGGCGTTCGTCATCGATCAATGGAAGCAGCAGCTCGACCCTGGCGCCTTCGGGGGCCTGGGCGAATACTGGCGCTGCGGCGGCACGGACCAGTGGGGACTCGTCTTGCAGCGCCTGCTCAAGCGTCGGCAGGGCGTCGCCGGCAAAGGGGGTGAGCGCGTCCACCGCGGTGGCGCGCACTATGTCCGGAGTATCGTCATCCTCAATCAGCGCCTTCAGATAGTCCGGCGCTTCAGGGCGGCCCAGGCGGGCCGACTGAAGCGCCACACCGTAGTGGGAACGACTGGCGCTGCGGCTGTCGTCACCGAACCACTCACGAATCTGCGCCGCGGCGTCGGCGGGCGACAGGTCCTGGTGGCAGCCGGTGCAGGCGTCGGGGCTACCGGTGGCCTCGGCGAGATCCGGGCGGGGCACCCGGAAGCTGTGGTCGCGACGCGGGTCCACCACCATGTAGGTGGTCTCGGGCATATGGCAGCTCACGCACTGGGCGCCTTCGCTGCCGGGGGTATGGTGATGGTGCTCGGGACTGTCGTAGTTGTTGCGCTGCATGGTCGGGAAGCGCGGCGGAGGCGCCGGGTTGTGGCACTGCAGGCACAGGCCGTTGCCCTCGATCTTTACCTCGCTGGTATGCGGGTCATGACAGTCCATGCAGCTGACACCCTGCTGGTACATGCGGCTCTGGGTGAACGAGCCATAGACGTAGACCTCGCCCTGGATCTGGCCGTCGGCGTGGTACATGCCCTCGCCCAACAGGCTCGGCAGGGCGGCATCGGTCAGCGGAGCACCATGCACCGGGCCCGCGCCCAGCATCTGGCGGCGACTGTGGCAGCGAGCGCACTGCTCGACCAGCTCGGGGGCGTCCATGTCGGCGAGATCCAGGGCAAGGCCCATATCGCCGGCTGAGGCGGGAGAGGACGCGGGAGCGACTTCGTCGGCCTGCCACCGGGCCGCCCAGTCCAGGTGATCCTGGGCGGGGCCGTGGCAACTCTGGCAGCCGACACTCTGCTCGTGCCAGGTGGTGGCGAAGCTGTCGCTTTCAAGATCGTAGTGCTTCTCGAGGTTGGTCGAGTGGCAGTCGGCGCACATGGCGTTCCAGTTCTGGTAGCGCCCGCGCCAGTGCAGGGGGTCATCCGGGGTAAACGCCTGGCCCGGGTAGAGCGAGAACCAGCGCTGCCCACCTTCGTCGGCGGGGCGCGAGTCCCAGGCGATGGTCAAACTCTGCAGTCGTCCCCCTGGCTGCTCTACCAGATACTGCTGCAGCGGGCGTACGCCGAAGGTGTGGCGGATCTCGAAGGTCTCGGCGGGGTCCTGTGGGCCTTCCAGAGTCGCCAGGAAGGTATCGCCTCGGCGGTGAAAGCGTGCCTTGACCTCGCCATCCTCGAAGCTGGCGTCGTCGAAGTCGCCCAGTACATTGTCGGGGGTGGCGTCGCGCAGCGCCCAGGCGTGGTCGGAATCCTGCCATGCCTGGGTCTCGGCCTCGTGACAGGAGGCGCAGCTTCCTTCGGGGGCGTAGCCCTTGGCTTCGGTGGCCGTCGTCGGGGGCGTTCCCTGAGGCGCCTGGGCAATGCTCTCCGGTGCGGCCAGCAACCCCGCCATCAGGGCCATGGCAAGCGCTGGTGCCGATACCATCGAAAGCGCTGGTGTCAGCGTCGACGAAAGCGCAGGTGCGGGCCCTGTGGACTCGACGCTCGGAAGGAGCGTCGCAAGTCGAGCACGCAGGCATCGAAGAAAGGATAAACGGCCAGGTTCACGCATTACGTCGGGTCACTTGTGCAGTCGGGTTCAACGCCGTCAGGCGGTCGTGGGCAAGCTGTCGGTTTGCAGAGCGCGATGATGCAAGCTCTCGTGCACTTGGCAGGGCCTGTGCCAGGCGTTGCCAGAGGGATTCTTTACTGTCCATGCCATCGCCTTCGCCGCCGCCATCCCCATCGCTGCCGCCGTCGCCACCAGTATCGCGAAAACCTGCCGCTGGCTTGGCGATCTCGCGATCGGGACCGAGGCGGGCGCGACACAGGGCGTCGAGTCGGTTGGCAAAGCGGGCGCGCGCCTCGCTATTGCTGTCCAGATGGGGTTCCAGGGCCTCCCAGTGTCGGCGCACCGCGACCAGGTCGCGGGCATCGAGGGATCGCTTCAGGCGATGAAGCCCGGCCACGCCGCTGGCCTCGCGACGCTGGCGCTGTTGTTGCTGGTGATATTGCCAATGCGCACGCACCTTGGCACCGATGGCAAGGCGCCGCCACAGCCAGGCGGTGAGCGACACCAGCAGCACCAGTCCCAGCAGCCAGGGCAAGACGCCGAGAACGAGGCGCGACCAGTCCTCTGCGCTGCGAGCGGCGCGGGGTGCCGAGACGCTGACCTCGAGTGGCGCAAGCTCTGCCTGCTCCAGGCTGTCGCTCTCGGGATCGTACCAGCGCAGCGAGACTCCGGGCAGAGAACTCTTGCCACCGGTTTCTGCCACATAGGTCACGCGGTCGGTACGGGTGCCGCCATCGCTGGACTCTTCAAGGCGTGGTGTCTCGGGATAGACCCCGAGCGGGGCCATCGCTGTCTCGTCGCCTGCCTCCTTGGCCGGTGCAGACAGCAGGTCGGGCAGCAGCAGAGCGCTGCCGCCGCTCAGTCGCGCGGTGACCGTGCGGGTGACGCTGTCGCCGGCCTCGAGCTCGATGGGGCCGCTGTCACCGTCGGCACCGTCTTGCTCCGGTGACTGTCGGTCGTCGCCCGCGTTTTCGGTGTCGTCAGCATCACCATCGTCTCCTTTCTGGCCCTGCGCCTGCTCACCGTTCTTGCCATTCTCTCCGTTCTTGCCGTTCTTGCCGTTCTCTCCGTGCTTGCCCGCTCGCACGATCTCGAGCGTCTGGGTCAGCTCGATGTCGCGGGCCGACAGATAGGGCTCGAGTCCCTCGGCGGCCTCGGGCAGCTGGGCCGTCAGGGTCACCGGTGGCAGGGTGAGGCGTTGCTGGGTCGGGGAGTTGTCCTCGGGAGAGGCGTAGGTGACCTCGAGGCTGCCGCTGCCCAGTTCGAAGCGTCCGGCGGACAGTGGCGTCAGGCGATAGCGGCGCGATACACCGGACCAGGTCTTTCCATCGACGCGCTGGCTGGTCGGGGTGGTGGCGCGATCGCCCAGGGTCACCCTGAGCCCCGGCTGGTCCAGGCTCGGAAAGGTGACAGGCTCAGGCATCCAGGTGGGTACCAGCACCTGGACACGCAGCTCGGCGCTGTCGCCGGGCGCCAGCTCCTGCGGCTCGAGCTCGACCGTGAGCCGGACCGGGGACGAGCTGGTATTCGCCGCTGTCGCTGCGGCCGAGCAAAGTGTCGACATCAGCGCCAGCGACGACAGCAGCAACGACAGCAGCATGAGCCCCGCCAGACTCGGCGCACTCTTGCCAGGGCGCGAGGCGCGGCTGACTCGACGTGGGTTCATGGCGCCGTCTCCCTGTCGTTGTCGCTATCACGATCACTATCGGTCCCACTCACGGAGCTAGCGGGAGCCTGCGCCTCGATGGCGAAGCGCTGGCGTAGGAAGTCGCTGGTATCGGTGTCCAGGGTCTCGATCCACTGCTCGGCGGTGATCTGCTGGCCAGGTTTCTCCACCGGCTGTTCGGTGTCCTCACCCCGGGCCTCTTCATTGTCGAATACCACGTCGTCGGCGCCGATGCCGAGCTCCTCGCCGGTATCGGACTGCTCACGGGTGTCCTCGACGTAGGCGAGTATCTCCCTGGCCAGTTCCAGGTTGCGTTGACCTTCGGGATAGTCGGGGTCGCGCTCGAGCACCGTCTCGAAGGCGTCGATGGCGGGGCGGTACTGACGATTCTTGATCAGCGCCAGACCCTGGGTGAAGGCAGCATCGGCGCTGTCGAGCCGTTCGAGCACCTCGACCGCCGCCTGGTACTGGCCATCGCGGTAGAGCGCATAGCCGAGCCAGGCCGGATCCTCGAAGTGGCGGGCCGCACGGCCGTAGTCGTTGTGTTCGGCCCACCATCGGCCCTGCTGGTCCGGCGTCAGAAAGGCGTCTGCGAGGCCTTGGGTCAGCCTTCCCGCCAGGCTGGTGTCGAGGGTCTCGGTGGCCCTGGACGCCTCCTGGGCCAGGGCCGGCGTGACGGGCCCGGCCCACAGCACCGGCAGCAGCGCCAGGCCGGACAGGCCGAGCTGCCAGCCGCGGCGAAAGCCCAGTAGAGCGAGCAGTGCCGCCGGCCAGGCCAGCCATACGCCGCGATCCTCCCAGGCCAGGCGGTCGTCATCGCGTAGCGCCTGCTGGTAGGTGGCGGCCAGACGGCGGGTGATCTCGTCCACGTCGGCGTCGTCAACGCTCAGCCCCACGCGGGTCGCGCCTGCCACCGACGCCGTGCTTGTCCCGGAGCTGCGGGGAGCGTTCACGTCCAGCACCAGCAGGGTGTCATCCTCGCCGAGACCGGCCGTGACGGAACCCTGCGCGGTGACGCCGTCGCTCACCAGCAGTACCGCGCCGGGAAGCCCTGCGTTGTCGCGTCGAGCCCCGTCGAGCACGCTGGCGGCAAGCGCCAGCGCTTGCCCGGCGGCGTCGCCGTCTTCCGGCATGACGTCGCTGGAAAGCCCCTCGAGGTAGGGCGTGACCAGCGCCGGGTCGTCGGTCAGCGGCACCACCTGGTGGGCACTGCCGGCGTAGGCGATCAAGGCGGTACGGGCGCCGTCGCGACGTTCGAGCAGGGTCTGGATCTTGTGCTTGGCGCGCTCCAGGCGGCTTGGTGGCACGTCGCTCTGGTCCATGCTGGCGCTGACCTCCAGCACCACCACCAGCGGGGCGCTCTGGGCGATCAGCGGGTTGGGCATGCGCGTCCAGGCGGGACCGGCAACGCCCAGGATCAGCAGGATGGCGAGCAGCGCCAGGGTGTCCAGCGGCCGCAGTCGGCGGCGGTCGTGCCCATCGGCACGCAGGGCAGATGCCAGGTGGGGGGCAAAATGGTCACCGCCGATGTCCGCCGAGGGGGTCCGGCGGCGCCACCACCACAGCACCACCACCAGCGGCAGCAGCAGGCACCACAGTGGACGCAGCAGGTGCAGCGCGGAGAGACCGTCGAGCCATTCGCTCATGGCGTGCCCTCCTGCGTGTTGTCGCCGCGGCTGGTATCAGGGTGTTCGGCGACGTCTGTCCGGGTATCTGCCTTCCCGCCAGCGGGAGCGCCAGCCGTCCGTGAGCGGACCAACTGCCGGCGATCGAGCGCCAGGGTCAGCAGCACCAGCGCCGCCGCCAGAGCGAGCGGCCAGTGACTCAGCGAGCGGTGCTCGCGATAGCTGTGGGTGGCGACCTCACGCGGTGCCAGTTCATCGATCCGCGCGTAGATGGCGGCAAGTGCCTGCTGGTCGGTGGCGGTGAAGAAGGCGCCGTCGGTGGTCTCGGCGATGGCCTCGAGGGTTTCGCTATCGACGCGGTTTTCGCCGCTGCCCTGAGGATCACCCATGGCGATGGTGATCACCCGCACGTCGCGCTCGGCGGCGATGGAGGCGGCGTTGATGGGGCTCATGCGGCTGCCGGTGTCGGCGCCGTCGGACAGCAGGATCAACAGCCGCTGTTCCACGTCGCTTGCCTCGAACTGGCGGATGGCCAGACCCATGGCGTCACCCAGCGCGGTATGCGGGCCGGCCATGCCGACCTCGGTCTGGTCGAGCAGCGTGGTCAGCGTCTTGAGGTCCTCGGTCAGCGGCGCCTGGACGTAGGCCCGCGAGCCAAACACGATCAGCGCCAGACGCTCGCCCTCGCGATCGGCGACGAAGTCGGCGATGACCTCCTTGACCGCCGCCAGGCGCTGGCGGGGCTCACCCTCGGCATCGATCAGGTCGGACTCATCCATGCTGCCGGAGATGTCCACCGCCAGGATCAGGTCGCGGGCGGCGCTCTGCCAGACGATGGGTTCGCTGAGTTTCTCCGGACGGGCCAGGGCCAGCACGATCAGTCCCCACACCAGCGGCTGTGTCAGCCGAGCCAGCGGCGAGCGCTGGCGGCCGCGCGGAACCGAGACACCGGCGGCCTCCACCAGTCGCTGAAAGAACGGCAGGCGCAGCGCTGCCAGCCGTTGGCGGTGGGCTGGCAGCAGCCAGTAGGCCAGTAACGGCAGCGGCAGCAGGGCCAGCGCCCAGGGCGTCGCCAGTTCGATCATGACGCCGACTCCTGGGGAATATCGCGACGGTGGTGGCGGATCCAGCGTCGGCTCAGTGCCACGAGTTCCGCCGATGGGGGATTGGTGCCGTCTGTCGGGGTGGCCCGGTAGGGCGCCGTGGACAGCTCCTGGCCCAGCGGGCCGTCGAAATGCGGGGTGCGTCTGTCGCCCAGGCTTGCATCGAGAAAGCGCCACCAGCGCTGGCCGGTCAGGCCGGCGACACGCTCTCGCGGATAGGCAGAGAGGGCGGTCCGCCTGAGGATCTCCGCCAGGGCGATCGCTCCTTCGTCATCCAGGCGCTGGTCGAGCTCGATCAGGGCGGCGCGGCGATAGGCATCGGCACGCCAGCGCAGATACCGACGGATGCCCCATAGCGCCAATAGCGCCACTATCACGACGGCCAGCAGCGACCAGCCCCAGGTCTGGGGTATCCAGGGGATCGCAGGGGGAACCGGTGCCTCGGACAGCTGATCGATCAGGTCGGGCAACATCACGATATCGTCGTTGCTCGCAGCGGTACTCATCGCGGCCCCCCTGTCGCCGGGTCATCGCCAGCGTCTGAACCAGCAGCACCCTCGGACGGCAGCCCCAGTAAGGTACGCAGCTGGGGCAGGGTGGGGGAGCCCGCAGACAGCGACGCCAGGCCGACGCCAAGCTGTCGTGACCAGCGCTCAAGCTGCTGGCGGCGCTCCCTGGCCACGCTTTCCAACGCCCGGCGCTGATCGGCGTCGGAGGTATCAAAGCGGGCGTGGCGTTGACCGTCGGTGGCCACGCAGGCGAGGTCGTCAGGCAAGCGCTCGGACAAGGGGTCGCTGACCGCCACCAGCATCAGGTCATTGTGGCGGCGGATGGCGCCGAGCAGTGCTTCGGTGCGCGGGCCCGGAACGTCGAAATCGCTGAGCAGGATGATCAGGTGGTCACGGCTGGCCAGGCGTGCCACCGACGTCAGTACCTGATCCAGCGAGGTCGGCGCGGGTGCCTTGCGCTGTGGATGCAAGGCCTGGTTGGCCTGGGCCAGGGCGCTCAGGTAGCGCATCAGCTGGGCCCGGGAGCGACGCGGTCGGAACTCTTCGACGGCCTCGTCGCTGACCACGATGCCGCCCACCCGGTCGCCCTGCTCCAGCACAGCGAAGCCCAGCAGCGCGGCGGCTTCGGCGGCGGTGACCGACTTCATGGCGTGGCGGCTGCCGAAGAACATCGACATGCGCTGGTCGACCACCAACAGGGCGGGGCGATCGCGCTCTTCGGTGAACACCCGTACATGGGGAGTGCCGGTGCGCGCGGTGACCCGCCAGTCGATGTTGCGCACGTCGTCCGATGGCTGATAGTCGCGTAGTTCAAGGAAGTCCAGGCCGCGCCCCCGGAGGTGCGAGCCATGGCGGCCATTGAGCACGCTGCGAGCCGGCTGGCGCGGCAGCAGTCGCAGGCGGCGGCCCTGGGGTTCCAGCGCCGTCAGCTGGGCCAGGTCCAGGTGCACGCGCGGATCCAGCGTGGTTCGCTCCGTGGAGCCGGGCACCGTCCGGGAAGCCGGGTGTCTGGCGAATGGCAGGCGCATCGATACCTCTTGTCCAGGGATCCGTCCCTTGCCGGGGCGAGGCTCACGCCGTGGCGAAGTCTGGCGGCTAGAAGGCGTGTACGGACCGGGTTTGCACGAGACCAGGCCTCAGGGGAGCGCCACGCAGCCAAGCAGGGTGGCGACCGCGTCGTCGGCGCTGAAGCCCTGGCCCTGGGCCTCGAAGCTCAGCCCGATGCGGTGGCGCAGCACCTCCGGAGCCACCTGCTGGACGTCCACCGGATCCACGTAGTCGCGGCCTTCGAGCCAGGCGTGGGCGCGGGCGCAACGGTCGAGCGCCAGCGAGGCGCGCGGGCTGGCGCCGAGTTCGATGTAGCGGGCCAGGTCGTCGCTGAAGTCCGCCGGGTGACGGGTGGCGTCCACCAGCGTAGCCATGTACTGCTCCATCGGCTCGGCCACGTGCAGGGCGGCGATCTCGCGGCGGGCGGCGAAGATCGCCTCCTGGGCCAGGGCCACGGGGACCTGAGCAGGAGCGTCGCCGGCGGCCGGGCTTGCCTCGCGATTGTTGGCCTGCTCTTCCTGACGCACCAGGCGAATCACCTGAACCTCTTCCTCGCGGCTGGGGTAGTCGACCCGCACATGCATCATGAAGCGGTCCATCTGCGCCTCGGGCAGCGGGTAGGTGCCTTCCTGCTCGATCGGGTTCTGGGTAGCCAGCACCATGAACAGCGCCGGCATCTTGTGGGTCGTGCCGCCCACCGTGACCTGGCGCTCCTCCATGGCCTCGAGCAGGGCCGACTGTACCTTGGCCGGGGCGCGGTTGATCTCGTCGGCCAGCACCAGATTGGCGAACAGCGGGCCCGGGTGAAAGCGGAATACCGCGCCTTCCTCGCCCTGATGGTAGACCTCGCTGCCGGTCACGTCGGAAGGCAGCAGGTCGGGCGTGAACTGGATACGACTGAAGTCGGCCTCCAGGTGGCGCGCCATGGCCTTGACCGCGCGGGTCTTGGCCAGTCCCGGCAGGCCTTCGATCAGCAGGTTGCCGCCGGCCAGCAGGCCGATCACCAGCCGCCGAATGACGTCGCGCTGGCCGATGATCGACTCGCCGATGGCGGCCTCGAGTCCCTTGATGTCGTCGTTGAGGCTCATGGTTTCTCCGGGTAAAGGCGTTGCCAGTCGCGGGCCATGTCGATCAACTGCCAGTCGCGCGCTTCAGCCTGTTCCAGGCCATCGGCCAGGCGTCCGATATGGCTGTCGCTGTCGTAGGCGACCTCGCGCTCGCCATCGGTGTGGTGAACCAGCACGCCAAGGCGCGGGCCTTCGCCCTCGGTGGTCCAGATCAGCATCGGCACGTCGCCGTCTGAGTTGCCCACGGCGAGAATAGGGCGCTGGCCCAGATGGCGGTTGATCGATATCACCTTGCCGGGGCCGTCATCGAGCCAGATGTCGCCGCCGCGCTTGTAGAGCTGCGGATCGTCTTCGAGATCGACCAGTTCCATCTCGCCGGTACTGCCGATGATGTTCTGGGGCGGCACGCCATAGACGTCGCTGGCGAAGACGCGCATGAACTCGAGCCCGCCACCGGAGACGATGTAGGTCGAGAAGCCGTGGTCGCGCAGATAGCCGAGCAGTTCGAGCATCGGCTGGTAGACCATGTCGGTGTAGAAGCGGCCGGTCGCGGGGTGGGTGGCGTTGGCCAGCCAGTCGCTCACGTCCTGCTGGAAGTCACTCAGCGACAGGTCCTGGTGGGACAGCGACAGCAGCGCCTGGATGCCTTCCTCGCCTGCCTCCAGCAGGGTGTCGATGTCACCTTCGGCGGCGGCCTTCTTGAGCGGCGTGTCGAGCGCCTCGGGGTCGGCCTCGCTGGCGCGGTCCAGGGCGTAGAGCAACTGGGTGTAGGCGGGCTGTTCACTCCACAGGGTGCCATCGTTGTCGAACACCGCGATGCGTCGCTCCTGTGGCACGAAGTCTTCGCTGTCCGGATCGCTGGTGGTCTCGACAAAGTCGACGATGGTGCTCTTGCTGTGACCGGCATTCCAGGAAGGCAGCGGGTCGGCCAGTGCCATCGCAGGAAGCAGAGACAACAGTACCGCGGGCAGCAGCGTTGCCAGTGACTGTCGTTGGAGGATGCTCGGATTAGGGGGATTCATGCACTCGGTTCCTTGAGAGAATGGAAGGGGCTCTTCGACCCGTCTTTTTTCACCGACGAGCCGCCCCCGGGGGAGCGGCTCGTGGCGTTCAAGCCGGCGTTAGTGAACGCTGGCGGGTTGTTCCAGGGCTTCCATTACCTGATCCAGACTGAAACTTGCTGCCTTCATGCGTGGCGGAAACTCCTTGAAGGTCTCCAGGAAGTTTGCCACATAGGACTGGGCGGGCAGGGCCAGGAAGGAGTGATCCAGCAACCAGTCATAGTAGGTGTTGGAGGTCAGCTGAGCACGCTCGTAGGGATCGCGGCGAAGGTTGAACATCAAGGGGACACGCAGCGGGGTGAAGGGGTTCGCCCACACTTCGAAGGTACCCTCGATGCGCTGCTCCATGAACACCAGCTTCCAGTCATCGTAGCGCAGCGCGGTCAGGTCACCGTCATCGGAGAAGTAGAACACCTCATGACGGGGGCCTTCCTCACTTTCCCCGGTGAGCAGGGGCAGGAAGTTGTAGCCGTCCAGATGTACGTTGTACTCGCGACCGATGGCCTGAACGCCACCCTCCAGCAGGTCCTGCTTGATGGAATCGTTGCCGACGGCGGCCATGAAGGTCGGCATCCAGTCCATGTGGTGCATGACCTCGTTGGAGATGGAGCCTTCCTCGATCTGACCTGGCCAGCGGACCATGGCGGGTACCCGCCAGCCGCCTTCCCAGTTGGTGTTCTTTTCACCGCGGAATGGCGTCATGCCAGCGTCGGGCCAGGTATTCATGTGCGGCCCGTTGTCGGTGGAGTAGAACACGATGGTGTTGTCGGCGATGCCCAGCTCGTCAAGCTTGTCGAGGAACTGGCCCACGTGCATGTCGTGCTCGACCATACCGTCGGCGTATTCGTTCTGACCGGAGATACCGCGCAGCTCGTCCTTGACGTGGGTACGGAAGTGCATGCGGGTGGCGTTCCACCAGACAAACCAGGGGGTGCCCTCGGCGGTCTTGCGCTCGATGAAGTCCAGCGCCGCGGCGGAGGATTCCTCGTCGATGGTCTCCATTCGCTGGCTTGTCAGCGGTCCGGTGTCCTCGATCTGCCCGTCGGCGCTGGACTTGATTACCCCACGGGGGCCGAAGGCCTCGCGGAAGGTACGCCCGTCCGGCATTTCCATATCGGCAGGGTAGTCCGGGTGCTCGGGTTCTTCCTCGGCGTTGAGGTGATAGAGGTTACCGAAGAATTCGTCGAAACCGTGATTGGTCGGCAGGTGTTCGTCGCGATCACCCAGGTGGTTCTTGCCGAACTGGCCGGTGGCGTAGCCTTCGGCCTTGAGCAGGGCGGCGATGGTCGGGTCCTTCTCGCTGATGCCCTGAGCGGCGCCCGGCAGGCCGACCTTGGATAGCCCTGTGCGAAACACGCTCTGGCCGGTGATGAAGGACGAGCGGCCGGCGGTGCAGGACTGTTCACCATAGTAGTCGGTGAACATCATGCCTTCGTCGGCGATGCGGTCAATATTGGGGGTCTGGTAGCCCACCAGACCGTGGGTGAAGGGCGAAATATTGGACTGCCCGATATCGTCGCCCCACAGCACCAGGATGTTGGGTTTGGACGAGTTCCCGTTGTCCTGCTGCTGGGAGTCATTCTCCTGGGCAAGCACCGACGTGGACATCGTCATGATAAGGCTGGCCGCTAGATAACCGCTCCAGCGTTGCGCTCTGTTGCGATAAGGATTGAATGCGAACACCGTCTGTCTCCCTGACCCGGTCACGTACGACGATGACCAGTGATTTGACGCGATGAGAGGCTCCAAGGGAGCCCGATCGAACGAGTATAGGAGGAGTTGTTGACGATTCAGTGCAACAGAAGAGGTAAGGCGGGGGAGGATAATCAGGGTAAGGAGAGAAAGCGTCTCATTGCGGCGAGAAAGTCCGATGTTGGCGGACGTTTCGCGTCAAATACAAGGAGTTGCTGGATTGTCGTATTTTTGTAAAAAAGTGTTTTGATGACGCGGTCGACGTCGGTACAGAAATTGGAAGGGCGTCGAACGAAAGATCAGATAGAAAGGCTAGACAGAAAAGCCAGAAAGAAAAGACAGACAAGATACAAGAAAGACAATCGATGGCGCGCCCGGGAGGATTCGAACCTCCGACCACCTGATTCGTAGTCAGGTACTCTATCCAGCTGAGCTACGGGCGCGCAGATGCCGCAGGGGATGCGGCGTCGAGAGGCTGCGCATGGTAGAGCAAAGAATGTGATTTCGCAAGGTGTCTTCGGGAGGCAGTACCAGGCCCGGCCTGCGGGACTGGCCGCCGAATCAAGTAGCGGAGCTGCTTGATCAGGAACCAATCAACCGATCCGCCAACTTGCCGATATCGTCGACGCTATAGTCCGGTACCGGGACGCCGTCCGCCGGCAACATGGCGTTGTAGGGTCGTAGCACCAGTGCACCCTGCCAGCCGGCGGCCTGGGCGCCGATGGTATCCCACAGGTGGCAGGCAATCAGGCACAGTCTAGATGGCGGTGTCTGCATGGCCTCGGCGACCTGGGCGTAGGTGTCCGGCGCGGGCTTGAACTTTTTGACCTGGTCGACGCTGAACGAGCGCTCGAAATACTCGGCCAGTCCTGCCTTTTCCAGCGGCGTGGGGCCAGCGCCCGGTGCCGAGTTGGTCAGGGTGACCATGCGAAAGCCGGCCTGACGAAGCCGCTCGAGTGCCGGGGCCACGTCGGAGTGCGCCGGCATGGAGCCGATGCGCTCACCCAGTTCGTCGAGATCGTTCTGCTCGAGGGTGACCCCGTGAATCTCGGCGGTCATGCGCAGGGCGCCTGCGCCGAGTTGGCCGAAGGGCGTATAGAGACCCGACAGGGTCATCGACTGGGAGTAGAGGATCAGCTGGGCGAACCATTCGCGCAGCATCGCCGGGTCGCCGAACAGCCGATCGAACAGCGGCTCAAGGTGGGTCAGGTCGAGCAACGTTTCGTTGACGTCGAAGACCAGCACGTCGGGGCGTTCTGGGGCAGTCATGGCGTCTCCTTGATCGAGCCCGTCGCGATCGACGGGGCCTTCGGTGGCCTCGGCCAGGTACCACGACCAGGCACCACGACAGGACGCCACAGTAGCGTCCTGTCGATAGGGTGGTCGTTACTCGGCCTTCTTCCAGTCGAACTTGGCGAAGGGTTCGTCCACCGGGGTGTTGGCCAGGTGATTGGTGTAGTTGCTCATGACCTTCTGGGACAGGGCCAGGATCACTTCGAGCACCTGGCGCTTAGTGTAGCCGGCGTCGAGGAAGGCCTGCACGGCGTCGTCATCGACGTTGCCACGTTCGCGCACGACCGACAGGGTGAAGGTACGCAGCGCTTCGAGGCGCTCGTTGGGCAGCGGGTCTTCGTTGCGCAGGGCGTCGGAGACGGCGTCATCCACTTCCATCTGCTTGGCGATGGCGGTGTGGGCCGGCACGCAGTAGTGACAGTTGTGCTCGACGTTGATGGTTTGCCACACCACGGTGGTTTCCTCGGCATCGAAGGAGGAATCCAGAAATAGCTGGTGCAGGCGCTGGTAGCCTTCCAGCAGGCCCGGTGCCTCGGCCATGACCGCGTGCAGGTTGGGGATCATGCCAAAGGCGTTGACCGAGTTGTCGAGCAGTGCCTGGCTCTCTTCGGGGGCGCTTTGCTTGTCGTGGAGGCTAAAGTCGGTCATCGGGTTCTCCTGTGTGATGGCGCCTGTGGCAAGGCCGCAGACCGTTGCAGACCGGGGCGTTGCACGCGCCATTGATTCCGAATTTTTTGAGCGATTGCTCAAAATTGGCCGCCAGCAGGCCCTGCTGAAAGCCGTTCGGGCACACTCTAGCTATACCTGAGCGATCACTCAAGTTAAAATTTGAGCAGTTGCTCAATTTTCTGAAGGCCGTACCGGCCACGACACCGGACCCATCCATGCCGCGCGCGACACTACACAACCGTCAGGATTCGCTTGAACGTGCCCTGCACCTGTTCTGGCAGAAGGGGTTCCACGCTACCTCGCTCAAGGACCTGGAACGCACCCTCGATATGCGGCCGGGCAGCATCTATGCCGCCTTCGGCAGCAAGGATGCGTTGTTTCAGGAGGCGCTGGAACGCTATGCCCGGCTCGGGCTGGTCGAGCTCGAGCGTACCCTGGCCGAGTACGACTCGCCCTTGGCGGGGCTGGCCGCCTACCTGCGCAAGCTGGGCTGTCTGCGGGACCAGGAGCTTCCCAGCCGGGCCTGCATGCTGGTGAAGAGCCTGCTGGAGTTGGGCGAGCGAGAGCAGGCGGCGCTGGGCAAGGCCGAGGCCTTGCTCGAGGCCATGGAAGCCGGCTTCGTCGAGCAGTTTCGCGCAGCCAAGGACGCCGGAGAGCTTGAGCCGAGCGCCGACCCGGTGCGCCTGGGACGGCGGCTACAGGCCGAGGTGATGGGTCTTCGCGCCTACGCCCAGCGCGAGGTCGATAGCCAGGCGGTGCACGCCCTGGCCGACGATATGGCCCGGTCGATCGAAGCGCTGCGGCTTCCCTGATAGCGGCGCGCCTGTTCTGATCGAAGCGCTGCGGCTTCCCTGATAGCGGCGCGCCTGTTCTGATGCACGTCCGCCAATGGTGGGCTGCCTGCCGAGTCCGACGCAGGTAACGCCAGACTCGGCAGCGGGCAGGGCCTCAGGAGGCGGAGGGTGATGTCGCCTCGGGTGACGCGGTATCGCTATCGCCTGAGCGTGGCCGGCGACGTTCCACCAGGCGACGCACGCCCACATAGAAGAGCGGGGTCAGCAAGAGCCCGAACAGGGTCACCCCGATCATCCCGTAGAACACCGCCACGCCCATCGCCTGACGCATTTCGCTACCCGCACCGGAGGCCAGCATCAGCGGGATGACGCCCGCGGTGAAGGCCACCGAGGTCATCAGGATCGGCCGCAGGCGCAGGCGGCAGGCGGTCAGCACAGCGTCCAGTCGCGACTGTCCCTGGCTCTGCTGCTCGCGGGCGAACTCCACCAGCAGGATGGCGTTCTTGCAGGCCAGCGCCACCAGCACGATCAAGCCGATGCGGGTGAAGATGTTGTTGTCACCGCCGGTCAGCCACACACCGGCCATGGCCGACAGCAGCGTCATTGGCACGATCAGGATGATCGAGAACGGTAGCGACCAGCTCTCGTACTGGGCCGCCAGCACCAGGAACACCAGCAGCACCACCAGCGGGAAGACGTAGATCATGGTGTTGCCCGCCAGCACCTGCTGGTAGGTGACCTCGGTCCACTCGTAGGCCACGCCGGCCGGCAGGGTGGTGGCCAGCACCTCCTCGATCGCCTGCTTGGCCTGGTCACTGGACACGCCCGGTGCCGGCGAGCCGTTGATGTCGGCGCTGACGAAGGTGTTGTAGTGCATGACCCGGTCCGGCCCGGTGGTCGGGCTGACCTCGACGAAGCTGCCCAGCGGGATCATCCGGCCGTCGTTGCTGCGCACCTTGAGCTGGCGGATGGCCTCGGCGTCCAGGCGGTATTCGGCGTCGGCCTGGGCGCGCACCTGGTAGGTGCGCCCGAAGCGGTTGATGTCGTTGACGTAGAGCGACCCCAGGTAGATCTGCAGGGTGTCGAACACCGCGTCTAGCGAGACATTCATCACCAGCGCCTGCTCGCGGTCCACCTCCACGTCGTACTGCGGCACCTGGATGCGGTAGCTCGAGTAGACACCGGCCAGCCGCGGATCCTGGTTGGCGGCGCCGACCACCGCCTGGGTCGCCTCGAACAGCCCGTCGAAGCCGACGTTGCCGCGGTCCTGTAGCTGCAGCTTGAACCCCCCGGTGGTGCCGAGGCCAAGGATCGGCGGGGGCGGGAACACCGCCACGTAGGCCTCGTCGATCTGGGCGAACTGGGCATTGAGGCGGGCGGCGATGGCGCCGGCCGAAAGCTCCGGCGACTGGCGCTCGTCGAAGGGCGCAAGCGGGGTAAAGACGATGCCCGAGTTGGAGGCGTTGACGAAGCCATTCACCGAAAGACCGGGGAAGGCCACGGTGTTGGCTACCCCCGGCGTTGCCAGGGCGATCTCCTGCATCTCGGCGAGCACCTCGCTGGTGCGCTCGAGGCTCGCGGCGTCGGGCAACTGGGCCATGGCCACCAGGTACTGCTTGTCCTGGGACGGAATGAAGCCGCCGGGGACCTCCTGAAACAGCTTGCCGGTGAGTCCCAGCAACGCCAGGTAGCCGAGACCGACGATCAGCCCGAAGCGCAGCAGGCGACGAATCAGCCCGGTGTAGCCCCGCGACATGGCAGCGAAGGCCCGGTTGAAGGGGCTGAACAGCCAGCGGCCGAACAGGGCGTCGATCAGCCGGGTCAGCCAGTCGGGCTTCGCCCCGTGGGGCTTGAGCAACAGCGCCGACAGTGCCGGTGACAGGGTTAGCGAGTTGAACGCCGAGATCAGCGTCGAGATGGTGATGGTCAGCGCGAACTGCTGGTAGAACTGGCCGGTCAGACCGCTGATGAAGGCGGTCGGCACGAACACCGCGGTCAGTACCAGGGCGATGGCGATGATCGGCCCGGTGACCTCGCTCATGGCTATGCGGGTGGCCTCATAAGGCGAGTGGCCGAGTTCGATATTGCGCTCGACGTTCTCCACCACCACGATGGCGTCGTCCACCACGATGCCAATCGCCAGCACCAGGCCGAACAGTGACAGCGTATTGATCGATACGCCGATCAGTTGCATCACCGCGAAGGTGCCGATCAGCGAGACCGGCACCGCGATCAGCGGAATCAGCGATGCTCGCCAGGTCTGCAGGAACAGCACTACCACGACCACTACCAGCAGCACCGCCTCCAGCAGCGTATGCACCACCGCCTCGATGGAGCCCCGCACGAACACCGTGGGGTCGTAGACGATGTCGTAGTCGACGCCGTCGGGGAAGGTCTCGGCGGCCTCGGCCATATAGTCGCGCACGCCGTCGGACAGGGCGATGGCGTTAGAGCCCGGACGCTGGAACACCGGCAAGGCCACCGCGTCCTTGCCGTCGAGCTGGGCGCGCAGGGCGTACTGGTCGGCACCGAGCTCCACCCGGGCGACGTCGCCCAGGCGGGTGATGCGGCCGTCGTCGTCCACCCGGATCACGATCTGGCGAAATTCTTCAGGCGAGGACAACCGTCCCTTGACGTTGAGCAGGCGCTGGAACTGGCTTTCGCGCGGGGCTGGCTGGGCGCCCAGGCTGCCGGCGGCGACCTGCTGGTTCTGCTCACGCAGCGCCGCCACCACGTCGCTGGCGCCGAGGCCCCGGGAGGCGATGGCGTCCGGGTCGAGCCACACCCGCATGGCGTACTCGCCGGCCCCGAACAGGCCGACGTCACCTACGCCCTCGAGGCGAGCGATGTCGTCCTGCAGGTTCAGCCGCGCAAAGTTCGACAGCCACAGCTGGTCGTAGCGCCCATCCGGTGAGGTCAGGTGGACCACCATGGTCAGGTTGGGCGACGACTTCTCGGTGGTCACCCCCAGCGCCTGGACCTCCTGGGGCAGGCGAGGCGTGGCGCGGGCCACCCGGTTCTGGACGTTGACCTGGGCCTGGTCCAGGTCGGTGCCGAGGGCGAAGGTCACGGTCAGCGTCAGGTTGCCGTCGGCGGTGGACTGGGAGTCCATGTACAGCATGCCTTCGACCCCGGTGATCTCCTGCTCCAGCGGGGTGGCCACGGTCTTGGCGATGACCTCCGGATTGGCGCCGGGGTAGTTGGCCTTGACCACCACGGTGGGCGGCACCACCTCGGGGTATTCAGAGACCGGCAGCTTGAACAGCGCCAGGCTGCCGGCCACCACGATCAGGATCGACAGCACCGCAGCGAACACCGGGCGTCTGATAAAGAAGTTCGACAGGTTCATGTGCGCGCAGGCTCCTGATCGAGGTGCTTGGCGTCGAGGCGTTCGGCCAGGCGACGGGTACGCTCTCGCAGTTGCTCCAGCGGGGCGCGGTCGGGGCCGTCGACCAGCGCAGGAGAGATCGCCATGCCGGGGCCGAACTTCGAAGGACCGGCGGCGACCACGGACTCACCGCCCTCGAGCCCTTCGCTGATCTCGCGCCAGGCCCCGAAGCGGGCGCCGGTGGTGACCTTGCGGTAGGCGAGTTTGCCCTGTTCGTCGGCGACCAGTACAAAGTTGGCGTCGAGGTCGGTGCCAATGGCGCGGTCGGGCACCAGCACCCCATCGCGATGGCGGGCGGCAGCGATTCGCACCCGGGCGAAGGCGCCGGGGCGCAGCGAGGGATGCCCGGCGTCGAAGCGAGCGCGCACCCTCAGGGTGCCGGTGGCCTCATCGACCCGGTTGTCGATAAAGTCGAGCTCGCCCAGGTAGGCGAAGTCGTCCTGGCCGGCGAGCTGCAGTTCTACCGGCCAGCCCTGATCGGCGGTAATCTCGGCAAAGTCGCGGTTCCAGCTGCGCTCGTCGATATCGAAGTAGGCGTCGACCTGGTCGGTGCTGACGATGGTGGTCAACACGCTCTGGCCGGCGCTGACCACGTTGCCCACCGTCAGGTCGGCGCGGGAGACGCGACCGCTGATCGGCGCGCTGACCTCGGCGTGGGCCAGATCGAGACGAGCACTGTCGAGCTGTGCCTGCAGCGAGGCGACCTCGGCATTCTGGGCCTGGGCACTGGCGCGCCGGGCCTCGGCTTCCTCGCGGGCCATCAGGTTGCGCCCGACCAGCTGATTGGCACGGTTGGCCTCACCGTTGGCGCGGGCCAGCTCGGCCCGGCCCCTGGCAAGCCCCGCCTCCAGCTCACGCACCCGCGCCTCGAAGGGCGCCAGGTCCAGGCGCACCAGCGGTTGGCCCTGTTCGACCAGGGAGCCTTCCTCGAACAGGATCTCGGCCACCTGACCGGTGACCCGGGGGCGCAGGGTGACACGCTCGGGAGCCTCGAGGCGGGTGGTGTAGCGATACCAGTTCGAGACCGGCTGACGCACCGCCTGAACCACCTCGACCCGAGGCGCGGGCGCAGAGCCCGCGCCATCGGCAGCGTCACCCTGTCCTCCCTGACCTTCGCCGGGTTGGCAGGCCGCCAGCAACAGCGCCAGGGTGGCGAGCCCCAGGCCACGGGCCAGGCGACGTGTTGCACGAGGTGCAGTGCGACGTGCCGTGCGACTCGCCTTGCGATGTCCAGTGCGGCCAGCGCTATCGGCACCCCCTCGAGCCGGCAGGTCGTCAGGCTGCGGTGGCGATACGGCAAGCGCAGGGGAGGGGGCAGGCGACACCACCTGGGGGTCGCACGGGGGGCGTTGGTCGGACATCTGGCGACTCCTGAGCAAAAGGTTCGCCAGTGTAATCCTCGATCGAGACTTGTATTAGACCGGTTGGTCGCACATTATTGATGCCAAATATGCACGCATGTGTGCGCTTGTACCTTCTGTGGAGACCTTCATGGACCAACCGAGTCGTCTGCTGCTGCTGGTCGATGTGGCCGAGCTTGGCAGCTTTTCCGAGGCCGCCAAGCGCCGCGAATTGGATCGCTCGGTGGTGTCCAAGCATATCGCGCGCCTCGAGCAGGAGCTGGGGGTGCGCCTGCTCAATCGCTCGACGCGCTCGCTGTCACTGACCCAGGCGGGGCAGGCCATGGTGCAGCAGGGGCGTGAGCTGCGTGACTGGATGTACCACACCCAGGCGCTGGCCGAGAACCTGCAGCAGCTGCCGAGCGGACGGCTCAAGGTGAGCGCCCCGGGCATCCTCGGCCGCTGCCTGGGCTTCGAGGCCATGCGACGCTTTCGCCAGCACTATCCCGATGTGCAGGTGGACCTGCAGTTGGAAGAACGACGGGTCGACGTGATCGGTGAAGGCTATGACCTGGTGCTGCGGGTCGGCGACCTGAAGGATTCCAATCTGGTGGCCTCGCCACTGGCGCCCAATCATCTGTTGATCGGCGCCAGTCCCGCCTTTATCGAGCGCCATGGTGAGCCACGAGACCTCGCCACCCTGGCCCGGCTGCCGGCGTTGACCTTCAGCTCACAGCAGTTCCAGCTCGACTATCTGCCGTACCTCGATGACCAGGGGCGGGAGCAGAAGCTGCCGCTCAATAGCCAGGTGCGCACCAGCGAGGCTGAGGTGATCAAGCGTGGGGTAATGGAAGGCATGGGCATCGGGGTACTGCCGGCCTTCGCCATGTACAACGAAGTCAGTGACGGGCGCATCTTGCCGCTGATGACCGACCTGGCACTGCCGGAGTTCGGCGTCATCACGCTGCTCTATCCCCACCGCGAGATGCCGCTGCGTACCCGGCGCTTTATCGAGATTCTGCGCGAGATGGTCGGCTCGCCACCCCAGTGGGAGGCACGCATCCCCGGCTTTGCCGAAATGTACGGCAAGGGCACTGGTGGGATGGGCCTGGCGTCCTGAGTGTGGAAAGGGTGACGAGCCGGCTGTTAGTCGCACGTCGCTGCGCGGTGAGCCTAGCCAGCATCGAAGGCCGGCAATACCTCCTCGGCCAGGCGATGCAGGGTCTCTTCCACCGGCGCCTGGTTGCGGCGCAGGTTCAGGCCGATGTGATTGACGCCGGCGGCCTGCATGGCCTCGAGCTCGGCGATCAATCCCTGGCTGCCGACCCTCAGCCCGAAGCGGTGGCGGCGAGGCGGTTCGTCCGCGCGCTCGGCCAGGTCCAGGTGCAGGAAGCTGATGTAGGGCTTGTCGCCGGCCACCTCGCGCCACAGGCCGACCCGACGGCGGTGGTCCTCCGGCGTGCCGGGGTAGGCCAGCCAGGCATCCATGTGCTGACCGACCCAGTCCGGGCGCTGCTGGGCCAGACCGGCCACCAGCAGGGGCGGTGGCGTCGCCATCGGCAGCAGCGCCTGGCCCGCGTCCAGGCGCGCATCCTGATCGCCCCTCAGCACCGCGACGGCGTCGCGAAAGGCCTCGCCGCGCTGCTCGAAAGGTATGCCGAACAGCGGATACTCCACCGGACGGTCACCGCTGGCGACACCCAGCAGCAGCCGGTCACCGCTGAGCTGTTGCACGCTCGCGGCGGCCTTTCTGACCAGCCAGGGCATGCGCAGCGGCAGCACCGCAGCGGCGGTGCCCAACAGTGCATGCTGCGTGGACGCCGCCAGATAGCCCAGGTAGGTGAACATCTCGAACACCTGACCGGCGTCGCCAAAATGCGGGTCGTAGAGCGGTACATCGCGCAGCCACAGCGCACGAAAGCCGAGGCGATCGGCCAGCTGGACAGGGTTAAGGTGTTCGCTCAGATCGGGGACGCCGAAGGCGCGACCATCGCGCAGGCGGGCGGCTTCACCGGCGGGGCTCCAGTCATTGTCCAGCGCCAGCTCCAGACCCAGGGTCAAGGGGCCACTGGTCAGTCGTTGCAAGCTCATCTTGGCTCCTGCCTCGAGGGGAGGCGTATCAATTCGATAGAACGCTAGGCGCTGTCCGAAAAGTCGACGAGCGAAGGTTAGACAAGGCAAAAATCGGTGAGAAAGCGCAGTTTACGGGGTGTAAATGAGCATTTTGATCCGATTTTTAACGCCGTATTACCGAGCGCAGGCACTTTTCAGACAAGCCCTAATCGTTGTAATGGAGTGTGGCGCCGTCAGGGGCGGGGAAAAAGAGGCTCGCGGCGGAATCACTTTTTCGTTTGCGGCAACAATCGACACGAAACATCCGATGATGCTGGCGCAGGCACGGGGCAGGGCGACACCATTGAACTGACACGGTGAGTCCTGCTTCACTAGGACAGCGGTATCAGCGATAAAGATATCGCCGACTGGGGCCGGCTCAGGGAAGGGCAGCGGGCGATGCCACGGCGCAACGGGAGGAAAAAATGAAAGACGAGACAACCCAGCAGGTCATCTTGGCCGGAGAGCCGATCGACGAGCACCAGGGCCACTATTCCGACGAGCGCTTCTGGGCCAAGGTCGGGCGCTACGCCAAGGCCGCCGGCGAGGTCACCCTGTCCCGGGCACTGACGCTCTACTACGCCGCCCGGGACAAGGACACTCCTGTGTGGGCCAAGACCACCATCTACGGTGCGCTCGGCTACTTCATCTCACCGCTGGACGCCCTGCCGGATCTGACCCCGCTGGTCGGCTACACCGACGACATGGGCATGCTGGCGGTGGCGCTGATGACCGTGGCGGCCTACGTCAAGGATGAGCACAAGGACAGGGCCAGCGCTACCTTGACACGCTGGTTTTCCTGATCAGCCCTCGACCTCCACGACCACCTTGCCGACGGCCTTGCCCGAGGTGAGGTGGGCGTAGGCCTTGCCGACGTCGGCCAGGGCGAAGCGGTTGTCGTCCACCAGCGGCGTCAGTGCCCCCGAATCGATGATCTCGGCAAGCGTCGACAGGATGTTGCCGTGCACTTCCCGCCCGACGTTGTGGATCATCGGAATCAGCATGAAGATCACGTGCAGCGAGGCGCCCTTGAAGTGCGCCGGGGTCATGTCCAGTTCGGCCAGCGACATGGTCGTCGCCACCTGGCCGTTGAGCTTGACCGCATTGAAGGAGTTGATCAGGTTGGGGCCGCCCACGCTGTCGAAGATGACGTCGAAGCCGGCACCATCGGTGTGCTGGTTGACGTAGTCATCGACGCTCTGGGTCTTGAAGTCGATGGCGGTGGCACCGAAGCCTTCGATCAGTTCGCGCTGTTTGTCGCCGGAACCGGTGGCGTAGACCTCACACCCCAGATGGCGGGCAAGCTGCACCGCCACATGGCCGACGCCACCGGCGCCGCCATGCACCAGTACCTTATCGCCGGTTCCTGCGCCTGCGCGGGTCAGGCCCTCGTAGGCGGTGATGGCGACCAGCGGCAGGGCCGCGGCGTCACGCATCGACAGGGAACGCGGTTTGTGCGCGATCAGTCGGGCGTCGGCGAGCATGTACTCGGCCAGACTGCCCTGCAGGTCGGTGAGCCCGCCGGCGCAGCCGTAGACCTCATCGCCCGGGGCGAAGCCGGTCACGCCTTCGCCGACTTCCTCGATGGTGCCGGCAAAGTCCATGCCGAGCACGGCGGGCAGATCCGGTGCGATCGGCAGCTCCTCCTGGCCCAGCTGACGGATCATGGTGTCGATGGTGTTGACGCTGGTGGCGGCGATACGCACCACCACCTGACCGGCGCTGACCTGGGGGCGAGGCAGTGTGGCGGATTCGAACGGCGCGTCCTCGCCGTAGCGGTTGAGGACCATGGCGGACATCGATGAGGTGGACATTGTCGGTCTCCTGTAGGGGGTGTGGATCAATGCCTACAGGATTGCCGATGCCGCCTTGGAAAAAAACGCCATGACCCGGGAATCAGTTTCTGGAAATCGCTGACAGTGCGCGCCGGCTACTGCGTAGTACGGCGTAGTAGGGCGTAGTGCTGTCAGTGCCTGTCCCAGATCGGTGGAGTGCCGATCTTCTCCAGCAGGAAGTCGATGAAGACCCGGACCTTGGCCGTCAGCACGTTGGCTTTCGGGTAAACCAGCCAGATGGCGGAATGATCGTCGACCTCGTGGTCGGGCAGTATCCTGACCAGCGTCCCCTGTTCCAGGTCCTCGTGGATGCTCCACAGCGCATGCATGGTGATGCCGGTGCCCGCCACTGCGGCCACCCTCATGCTGGCGCCATCGTCGCAATAGACGCGGGGCTTGGCCCCGGCCGGGGGAAAGGTGTGAGGGGTGCGCATCCCGTTCTTTGATAACGCCCGCGGCGTGCCACCCTGAAAGGCCACCAGCCGATGGCTTTGCAGGTCCTGCGGCGTCCTCGGCACGCCGTGGCGCTTCAGGTAGTCGGGGGAGGCACACAGCACGCGCTTGTCGTCGGCCAGCTTGCGCGCCTTGAGGTTGCTGTCCTCGATCGGATAGTTGCGCAAGGCCAGGTCAAACCCACCCTCGATCAGGTTGGTCTGGGTATCCGACAGTCGCAACTCCAGGCTGACGCTGGGATAGCGTTCGAGAAATTCCGGCAGAATCGGTGCGACATAGAGCTGGGCGAAGGTGCTGGAGGCGGCGAATCGCAGGCGCCCGGTCGCCTCTTCGCTGTCCTTGCCGAGGGCGGCGAGCCCGGCGTCCTCCTGGGCCAGCATCTCCTTGGCGAAGGGAAGAAAGGCCGCGCCCTCCTGGGACAACGATACCTTGCGGGTAGAGCGGTGCAGCAGGTCGGCACCGACCTGATGTTCAAGCTTGGATAGTCGAGCGCTGGCGACCGCCGGTGCGATGCCGAGTTGGCGTCCCGCCGCGCTGATATTCAGCGTCTCGGTCGCCAGTACAAACAGGCGTAGTCCATCTGTGTCCATTCACTAGGCTCCCGGTGACGTTGATGGCCTCGGCACCAGCTTAAGGCAAGCGCCACGCTGCAGATAGCGCGGTTCGCTGCAGGGCCGAGGCAAGGGCTTGAAAGGACCGCGGCGCGGTGGTGCTCCGGCGATGCCTTAACCACACCTCGGCGATGCCTTACCCATGCCTCGGCGATGCCTTACCCATGCCTCGGCGATGCCTTGACCATGCGCAGCGCCCCCTGGCCGGGCCGGGCGGCAGCACCGAGCGGCCCCCGGGGCAGAGGCGCGGTATCGAGGCCGCACGAATCTTTCCGGGAGGCCGGGGGCACGGCGAACGCGAGGCGTCGGGAGGTCAGCGCGACGCGAAGTCGAAGCTGCCATCCGTGCGCACGTAGAACAGGCATTCGGCGTCCGAGGTGCAGGTCAAGAGCGGAGCCGAGTCGTCATTCGCGCTGAAATAGCTGCCAGAGGGAAGCGGTGACGAGCCCTGAATATCGGCCCCGCTCAATTCGGCGTCGCCCTGGATGACAACCGCGCGCAAGGTATCACCGTCCCCGCTGATGGTCCCCGAGGCTCCTGCCGGGATCTTCAGCAGGGAGCCGTTGGCTTCTCCGGGCGCGGTGCTTCCCCAGAGAAAGGCCACTTCGGCGCCCTTTTCCTGCGACTGGCCGGGTACCTCGAGCCAGTTGATGGCATCGGCATCTAGCCAGACCATATTGCCGGCTTCTAGGTTGACGGGTTTCTCACCATTGTCGAAGGCCTGGTCCGAGGGCTGGACCAGGTAGGGGCCCTTCAGAATTTCCAGAAAGATGGTGGCGCCTTCTTCGGCGATGGCGGAGGTAATGTGATCCTCGCCAGCCGGCTGTGTCCAGAACGACCCCGGACCCATCCACATGGTGGCGGCATCCGGGTCATCATTGTGCACGGCACCCTCGATGACGACCGCACGGTAGGTGATGTTGTGAATATGTGGGGGCGAGGCAAAGCCTTCCTTGAACTCGATGATGGCGCCACTGGGCACATCTTTGGTGATGTCGCCCCACAGCACGCTGGCCTGGGGACTGGCGTCGCCTCTGGCAGGGTTCAGCGGCTGTGGCGTCACCTCCGAGCGCAGCACCACCTCGGTGGCGGCGGTGGCTGGGCCGGCGATCGAGAGCGTTGCCATCGCGACGCTGGTGGCAAGCAGGGGGAAAGCAGACAAGCGCATGGGATCACTCCTGAGAAGACGCTGGTTGGACGGCGGGGGGGCCGGAGCTTCGGAATGCGAGGGTCGGCAACCGAAGCCTCGTTCAAGGCTCCGCAGGGAGTAGCATGGCTACCGGCCCAGCAGTGAGGCGATGAACGGTATCGGCTGGGGTTGGGGGGATAAACCGCCTATATTCGAAAAATAAATCCGGAGAATCCGAATAATGCTCGTTCACAACATGCGCCTCTTTCTGACCATCGTGGAAAAGGGCAGCCTGGTGGCGGCGGCCAGAGAGACGGGGCTTTCCAGTACCACCGTGTCCGAGCGCCTGGCGTCGCTGGAGCAGTACTTCGGCGTGGTGCTGATCAATCGCACGACCCGCTCCATCAGCCTCACCGAAGAAGGCCGTACTCTGGTCGAGGGCGCCAAGCAGGTGCTGGCAGAGCTTGAGGAGCTGGAATCCCGCATTCGTCATGGCGCCCAGACCCTGTCCGGGCCGATTCGCATCAGCGTGCCCATCGACCTGGGCCGCGGGGTGGTGTCCCAGGTGATGGCGCACTTTGCCCGCGAAAACCCGGACGTATCGCTCGAACTGTCGCTGTCGGACGGTTTCACCGATATCGTCGGTCAGGGCTTCGACCTGGCGCTTCGGTTCGGGCAAGTGCTGGACAGCAGCCTGCGCATTCGCCAACTCGGATCGTTTCGCCGGATCGTCTGTGCCGCCCCTACCTACCTGGAGCGCCATGGCGTTCCTGGCACTCCCACGGAACTCGCACAGCACAACTGCCTGGTGATGCGTTTTGGTGCGGCGCTGGACAACGTCTGGAGCTTTGGGCCTGAGGACGCACCGCAGCAGGTGACGGTAAAGGGCAATCGGATCGCCAACGACGGCTCACTGGTGCGCCAGTGGGCGGTGGAAGGTCATGGCATCTGCCTCAAGTCCGAGCTGGACGTCCAGGAGGACCTTGAACAGGGACGGCTGGTGCCACTGCTCGAGGACGTGGCGGCGCCGCCCAAGCCCTTGCAGCTGATGTTTCCCCCCGCTCGCGACCAACCCCGGCGGGTGAAGGCGTTCGCCGAAGCGCTCTGCCAGGAGCTGTCTGCCAGAGAGCAGGCCGCCACGGCCCACAGGGCTGGCAGAGAGAACCGGTAATGAGAGCTGGTAGAGAGCTGGTAAAGAGAGCTAGCAGAGGGAACTGGTACAGAGAGCTGGCACTGGCGGGCGTCTTGTCGGGGGAGAGAATGTGAGGGAAGTGCCTGAAAGGGCAAAAATTGGTCCCCATTATACGGATTTTGCGAATTCTGAAACCGGAAAGCGGCCATTCTGAAGCCATCTCGACTGGGCTAAGTTGGTCCGAGTGTCATCGAGCTGAATGGTAGCCACGGGAGGCCGGCGTGCAAGGCGCAGAATGGCTCGACCATCCGCAGTGCCAGGCCGGCGACGGATTCACGAATCTGTCCGAGGGGATTGTCATGCAGTACAGAAATTTCACCACCTTTAACGTATCGGTACGCCGAGGTGCCGCCTGGGTGACCTTCCTGGAGGCCCCGCTGGACCCGAGCGGTGCCATCTTTCTCGACGAGATGAGCAAGCTGCTGGATCATCTCGAGCGCGATGCCAGAATCGATGCCATCGTCTTTCAGTCTCGGTTCCCTGAAGTGTTCTCGCGCCTGGCGGGATACCAGATATTGAAGGGTGCCTCGTTCCCCCAGGTCGGCGATGACGACAGCAGAAAACGTGAGTTCAAGCGTCTTCTTGCGCGAATCGAAGACCTCCCGCAGACCACCATCGCCAAGGTGGAAGGCATGGCCCGGTATGGTGGCCACGAGCTCGTCATGGCGTGTGACGTGCGCATTGCCGCAAGAGGCCTTGCGAGATTCGTGCCGATGGAGGTGGGCTTGACGGGGCTGCTGGCCCGTGGCGAGTCTTACGGGCACGAGAATCGTGTGGGTCCGGTCGGTGGACTGAGTTCCTTGCTGGGTAGCCGAGACTACGGAGCCGATCAGGCGGAATATCTTGGCACCATTCACCGTGCCCTGGACCCGGAAGATGTCGCCGCCTATGTCGATGATCTGGTGAGACGGCTGACGGGCCAGACCGGCGTGACAGATGAACGCAGAGACATCGACCCTGCGTCGACACCCTTGCACGATAGCCCAAGGGAAGATGCACAGACGGATTACCCAGGCTTCGCCCTGGCCTAGGGCTTGTCTGAAAAGTGCCTGCGCTCGGTAATACGGCGTTAAAAATCGGATCAAAATGCTCATTTACACCCCGTAAACTGCGCTTTCTCACCGATTTTTGCCTTGTCTAACCTTCGCTCATCGACTTTTCGGACAGCGCCTAGTCGAGAGGAATGACGCGCGACCTGACGCACAGTGCAGCGCGCGACATGACAGACGGTATGACGAGCCCGGTGTGAACCTCCCGGGTCGGCAGGATCATGGCTTCCCGCGTGCGAGCGTGCCGACATCGACAGCACGATCCTTGATGTAACGTTCTGTTGTTTAATTGCTTTCTTTTGGATGTTTTTCCGTTTTGCCGGTCATTGGTGAGATAGGCTGGGGGCGCCGGTACCTCGGCGACTTTTCACCAAAAAAAGACGGGAAGGATCCATGTCACGACACCTCTTGCTTGCCTCTCTGCTGATCGCGGTATCCACCAGCGCCATGGCCAGCGACCTCAAGCCTGGACAATGGGAAATTATCCAAAGCATGTCGGGCGACCAGATGCCTGAGCAGATGACTCAGGAGACGACCGAGACGCAGTGCATGACCGCGGAAGAATCCAGTGACATGATCGCCACGTTGCGCGATGACTGGACATCGTCTGGTTGCGAAGACATCAAGATCAGACGCGATGGCGATACCATCGATGCCCAGGCAACCTGTCCCGCCGGCGCTCGCACGACCACCTTCGATGCCAGTATCACGATGCACAGTGACGAGCACTTCAATAGCATGATCGAGATGGACAACGGCCAGCAGGTCACCATCGAGCAGGAAGGTCACTGGGTCGGCGAGAACTGTGAAAGCTAAGCTAAGCCAAGCCAAGCCAAGCCAAGCCAAGTAAGCCAAGTAAGCCAAGTAAGACCAAGCCAAGTAGCCAAGCACGGCCCTCGAACCACTTGGCTTGCAGCATGGCTGATCAAGCAGAAGGCCCGCCATAGGCGGGCCTTCTGCTTTTCTCCATCAAGGCGATAGCGAGTGAGGGCGTTGCCACCTGGCCAGGTGCCCTCACACATTCTCGGGTGGGAGCGGTAGTTACTGCGCCTTCTCGATATCACCTGGCTTCCAGCTACCATCCAGCGCCGGTTCGGCGGGGGCATAGAGGCGCAGGATGGCGAAGAAGCCGCGCCCCGGGGCGGTGGCGAGCCAGTTGTCCTGCTGGCCCTCCGGGGCCTCGGGACCGAGATAAAGCTGGGTGCTGCCGTCATCCTCCTGGGCGGGTTCATCGAGCTTGCCGAGCGAGGGAAACGGTTGGCCATTGTCGAGGCCCGAGGCATTCTCCGCCTCGTACAACGTCACCGACCAGAACAGTTCCGCCGGGATATCGGGGGGCAGTGTCAGGGTGTAGTGCTGGTCGCCGACCAGTGGCTCGCCGTCCGCATCCTCGAAGGCGATCATGTAGAAGGCGCCCTTGCCGGGGGTCATCGACACCATGCCGGGGCTGATCGAGAAGTAGTCGGTGAAGAACCAGGCGCGAGCGTCCAGTTCACGGTATCCCGCCTCGTTCGACATCCAGTCGAGCCCGACCGGCACGTCGGGCCAGCGGGCCGAGACGTTGTTGACCGGATTCAGCCATTGGCGGTCCTCGTACACGCGGAAGTCCTCGCCGTTCAGACCGTGCTGGAAGCCGATGACGCGGCTGGTCTTGTAGCCGGTCCGGGCGGCGGCTTCCAGTGTCTTTCGGGTCGACTCATCCGGGGCGAAGTCCCGATCGGAGGCGATACCGATACCCTCGAGCATGCCCAGCCAGTCGGGGCCGGCAAGGGCTTCTCCTTCGGTATCGACCAGATACTTGAGCTGGTCGAATGCCGTGGCATCGGAGCGCGGCAGCATGTTGTAGGAGCCGCCCGCGGCGTCCGGGAATTCCATCGGCCTGGCGCTATCCTTCTCGCCGAGGGGATAGATCAGCGACTGTTTCAACAGGTCCGTCGCCGGCGCGATGTTGTCGAGGGACTGATAGAACGAGCGCAGGAAGAAGAAGACGTTATTGGTGCCCGAGCGATAGACGTAGTGATCCTCGGGAACGTCGCCCTCCCAGCCCGGCGGCACGATCAGGAAGTTGCCGCCCTCGCCACCGTCTGGCCCCGGCAGGCCCAGATCACCGAAGTATTCGCCGCCGTCGACGGGAATCGGGCGTTGCCAGGCATCCAGCAGGATACCCTGCAGCTTCGGTGGCGCCTCGAAGACCAGCGGGCCGCTCTCGCCCAGGTCTGCGAATACCATGCCGTAGATCAGGTCCGAGTTGGGCGTCGTGATCAGCGTCCTGGCGTCCAGGCGCTCGGTCCAGATGGGCATGACGTTGTAGCCGGTGCCGAAGGCCTCCGCCGCGCCGTCGCGCATTCCCATGGTGTTCAATAGTGGCAGCGCCCACAGATAGGTCTGTGTCGCTCGCTGGAAGGTCAGCTCCTCCATCAACTGTTGGGCGGTCTGCTCGGTGGGACGGTTCTGTTCAAAGGGCAGGTTGGCAAGTTCCGTCGCGCGCTCGGACTGGGCCAATGCGACCGGTGTCAGGGCCAGTGGCAGGGTCAGGGCAAGACCGGCACAGAGAAGGGGTCTGGACAGGCATTTCATGATCGGCTCCCGCGGCGTGAAAAGGGGCGACCCGCCGGCAAGGGCGGCGGGTCGAACAGGGGATTACTCGACGAGTTCAAAGTCCGGGAGTGAGAAGGACTTGTCGAAGAAGGCCTGGCCTGGTGCGTAGAGGCGGAAGTACACGAACCAGCCATCATCCTCGACCGTCTTCATGTGATTGCTTTCCAGGCCGTCCGGGGCATCTGGACCGATGTAGAGATCGATGGAGCCGTCTTCGTTGTACTGGAGCTGTTCCATGCGGCTGTCGAGGCTGACATCGGAGATCTCCGTTCCTCCGTTGTCATAGGGGCGGCGAGTGTCTTCGCTGTAGAGCGTCAGCGACCAGAACTGCTCCACCGGAACCTCCGCCGGGACATGCAGCACGTAGTTGCGATCGGCGCGCAGCATGTCGCCGTTGGCGTCACGCTTGGTGGTCATGTAGACCTGTCCCGCGCCGGGCGTCGGGTTGACCATTCCCTCGCTGGAGCCGACCGCCTCGTAGAACCAGGTCGCACGTTCGTCGATCTGCTGCAGCGTATCGGTGGCCTGGGCGACGACGAAGTCGAAGCTCTTGTACCAGGAGGTGCCCTCCCACCAGACATCCGCATAGCGCGGATTCACCTGCAGGTTGCGGGTCATCAGCTCACCCAGGGCCGCGCCCTGCAGCAGGATCTCTCGCTGGCGCTCGTCCGGTGCAAAGGCCTCGCCCTTGATGATGCCGAGCGGCGCGAGCATCGCCATCCACGCCTTGTCGATCTCGCGCACCGGCTCTTCGTCGATGATCGAGGCGAGCTTTTCCCAGTAGGCGAGGCCCCGTGGGGCGGTGGCGCTCCACTCGACGTCCTTGCCCTTGACGAAGGTGCTGGGCGAGGTGTCACCCACCGGCCCCATCTGGTATTGGGACACATAGGTGTCGTAGTAGGCCGGGTCGGGATCGAGGATACGGATGCCCACCAGCACGTTGTTCGTCTCGCTCTGGAAGACGTGGGCATCTTCCTCGCTGTAGTCGTCGGGATCGTCACCGGGGCCGACCACGATGTAGGTGGCGCCTTCGCCCTTGTCGGGGCCGGTCAGGCCGAGGTCGAATACCGGGCGCATCCACATGTCGAGCACCCCGCCGGCGGTCTGGCCGGGTGGGTAGTCGATCTGCACCGGTCCATCGGAAAGATCGGTGAAGTTGAAGATGTAGGGGGTCGTCAGGTTGGCGGTGACGATGCCGCGTTTTTCCTTGAGCGTCTCGAGGACGGCAAAGGCACCGGGTTCATCGGTACCGAAGGCTTCGCCCTGGTTGTCCCGCCAGGTCGTCGTGCTGACCAGCGGCGTCGACCAGATATAGGCCTGGGCGGCCCGTTGTACGTCCATGGTATCGAACAGTCGCTGCGACGCCTGTTCATCGAAGTAGCTGTCCTGCAGTTCGATCTCGCCGGCGGGCGTCTCGATCACCTCGTCGCCCTTGAGGGTTGCCTGATCGAGTGGAACGGCCGCCTGCGCAAGCCCCGAAGCGCAGAGCAGCGCCCCGGCGACGGTGGCCGTGGTCATGTGACGAAGCATCTTCCCGAACTCCCTTTCTGTTATCGATGGTGGTCTGAGCCGGGCGGAGTTCGCCTCCATCGCGCTAATCCGCGCCGTCGTGCTATCGATCCGGTCGTGCCTGGTTGCGTCCGAGTCTCGTGTGGGGGCCCTGCGCATCGACAGGACGCAACAAAGCCCGCCCGGCGCGGCGCCTGATTCGCCACCGCTCGAGAATCGTCTTCAAAATATTTCTGATTTAGAAAGCTGGCACAGAGCCCGAGATCCCGCCACTAAGCCGCCTTCGGGCTGATGGTGATTCTGCATACTTTCTATGTGACAGGATCCAGGCCTGCCTGGTGTCATTTCGAGTCGTAGCTGTCAGGGAGCAGACGAGGCATGGCTGGGGTAAACACCAGGGATCGCTGGCAGGAAGAGAGCCGTGGCCTGTTTGCGTCCGGGGGCACGCCGGATATGGTGTTGGCAGACATGCCCAGGTCCGATGTTTCAGACGGATGATCCCAGGGGGAAGGTGGCTACTTGGCGGCGGGCATGAAATGAAGATGGGGATGGCTGTTGTCATGGTGAGCGGCCGCCAGGCGACCGCTCACACCCGATGGGGTCAGGCAAATTTCCGGGAGAAGGTGACGAGGGTGGACTTGAGGTCCCTGTCGTCCACCGCTTCACCGATCGAGCGGAACTTCCAGCTCTCACCATGGCGGTAGACGCTGGCCATGATCATGCTGATCTTGCCCGAAAAGCTGGCGTCATTGGCGACATCGAAGGTGCCAAAGATCGAACCACTGCCGTCATGGATACGAATGTTGGCATAAGGGATGTCGGCGAAATCCTGCTTTCGAAATGAGTTCAGGACAAGGCCGAGTCTGGTGATGTTGGCAGGGATCCGATTGAGGTCGATGGAGATGACCTCGTTGTCGCGGCCGTCGTCACCGCCGATATCGCCGGTCAGGTCGTCACCGCTATGGTGGATGGCTCCACACCTGGATTTCAGCTGACCGAAATAGACGATATCGACGACCTCGCCTGACTCATCGAAAAGCCCTACCGAGGCGTCGAGGTCAACGTCTACATTCCTTGTTTTTTCGCCGCCAAAAAAGCCTTTGGTTGTCTTTTTGATGGCGCCCCAGTTTACACCGATTTCGATACGGGAAAGGGAGGTCCCGTTCTTTTCAAGACTGATGCGCTGCCCCTTGGAGAGATTGATGCTCATAAGAAATTTTCCTGGTGATGTCTGTTTAGGCTCTTGCGAAACGATATCGGCCGGTTGAAATAGGCCGAGACAAGGACGAGAGGTGATGACGTCGCACCTTTAGCCGAAGAGCCCGAAGAGGCCTTTCTTTTGTAGCTTTGACTGGTCGACGTTGGCGAACGTCTTGGTGATGTTTCGCTGGCGGTTGTACGAGGGGCCCTTTGACGCCTGCTTTCCCTTGAAGACCGCTGGGCCGTTGACATCGACATCGACTGAGCTTCCATGCCAGGAGATCCAGGCGGTTTCTTCTTCACCTGGTCGTGAGGTCTTTCCAGATGGAGCGAGGATTACCTCGGACTCCGTGACGATGGCGTAGCCGATGACGTAGGTGTAGATGTTGGGGTTGGCTGTGCTTATATCCTTGGAGAAGTCGTAGGAGCAGACGACGACATCCGTGCCGCAGCTCATTTTCATTTGAGGCTTCAGCGATGCGACCGAGACGGCGCCGTTGCCAAGCGCCGAATAGACGCTGAACACCATGGCCACTGGCCCACCGGCCCTCTTGGCGATGTCCTTGGCTACCGTGATGACTTCCTCTCCCGGCATTTCCTGGCTGGCATTCTGAACATCGCCGTGGTGATGGGCATAAGGCGCCTGGTCGAGCGCGCAGCGGTACTCGGCATCGACCAGATACATCTGCCCGTCTGGAAAGAGAATCGAACAGCGAAGGTCCAGATCATCGTTGTCACTTGAGGCATCGCCGTTGTCTACCCACTGGGCCTTGACGACCAGGTCGGTGGTGCCCTTGGAGAGATCGATCGTGGCAGTTTCGTCGACTTTGTTGAGGTTGATCATCGTCAGCTTCCTTACTGTTGATGTTGATACTCGGCTTGCAGGGAATGGATTCGCTGCGCCCAGGACCCATGGCAGGTCTGCTCGAGCATTTGCCCGTTGTCCTGGAAGACGGCGTCTCCACGTGTCAGGAGTTGGTTGGCCTGTTGACGCTGTCGCTGGATGGCCTGCTTCAGGTGGGCCTCGATGACATCGATCTGCGATGGGTGGATGCAGGTCTTGGCGTAGAATCCCCAGGCGATGTCCTGAGCGACCTCACGGGCCAGTGTCTCCGGCTCGCCGATCAGGTCACAGACCGGCGCCGCTATCTCGTAGCCGGCCGGTCGGAACAGGGTCACGATGCGCTCCAGTGTCGAGCGTAGCGGTGTGTCGTAGATCGTCATGCCCGGTTCGCGCTTGATGCCGAGCGTGCCCAGAAGATCGTTGGCGCCGATGCGCAGTGTGATGACGGGATTGCGCAGTTCATCCAGAGACTCGCCGATGGCATCCGCCGTCGCATCGCGAAACAGCGCGGCGGTCTCCAGAGTGGGCATCAGTGGCAACTGTGGGGCGCTGTCGAGGACCGACTTCCAGCGCGCCGCGCTGCGGCTGTCGAACTTCGGCACCACGATACCGTCCAGGGCGTCCAGCGCTCCCGCTGACTCGACCAGTTGGCGTAGCACCAAAGGCGAGCGTGGCCTGACAAATCGCAGATGTCGGGTATCTCTCGGTGTGCTCTTGAGTGCCTTGATCAGGCGCTGCACGGCCCAGGCGACTGCATCGGGTGCCACCGCATCCTCGGTGCAGAAGATGATCGAGCGTGCCCCGTGGCAGCCGTGGGCAAGGATATGGTCAAGACGCGGGTGGGTTGCCGGAACATACAGCGAGGCGCCCAGCGCGGCGTAGAGTCGGGAGACGCTCATGGGCGTGCCTCGGCGGTCAGGGTCTTGATGATCGAGCAGGCGTGGAAGGGCATGTCCGGACGCTCCACAACCGCAACGGCCTTCTCACCAGCCAGCAGCAACAGGTGTTCCACATCAGGATGGCGCTTGTCTCGCACCAGCAGCAGGGCCGGTACGCGACGCAGCATGACGCGTGTTGCCTCGGCAATGCCGGGTTTGATGTGATTGATGTCACTGACCTGATAGTCCCGGGCCAGGGTATCCAGCATCGTCAGCATCGATTGCCGCTGGCGGGCACGCTCGGCGGTGGCGGTGGCGGTGGCGGTGGCGGTGGCGCGGGAAAGGGAGCTATCGAGGCCGGTGAAGTGCGTTGAAACCTGATCCAGAAAGGCATGAGAGCGGTCGTGTTCGGCCAGGTCATCATGGATCACGCAGCCGTGGAAGGCGCCGGCGGGCACCTGGTCATTGACCACCGAGCGGGAGACGAGACCCGAGACGGTCGCGTTGAGTACGCCGGAAGGAATGGCGTAGTCGTCGAAGGTGGCCGAGTAGTCGGCGGTGCCTCCGATGTCCGAGATGACGGCCAGGCGCACCGGGACCGGCGACTTGCCAGCCGCTTTGCGTTCAGCGTTGTAGCGCGCCAGACTGGCACGCAGCTCCCGCGTGATGACGCCTTTGGCGGTCCAGGCATCGATGAAGACCAGCCGCTCTGGTGCCAGGCCGACGGTGTCAAGAATATAGTCCAGTGCCTGGGTGTCGATGCCACGGTCGCGAATAATGGAAATACTGTAGTGCTCGCAGGGCTGTTGCCCCTGCCCCACCAGGGCGCGCCGAAGCAGTGCGCCCACCGGCGTCCCGGCCCGAGCGAGGCTGACCAGTCCGATCGGTGCCTGACTGTGGCCGATGTCGGCCAGCAGACGGCCAGCGAGCGAGCAGACTTCCTGGGCCAGACGCTGGGCGTAGCGGTCACTCAGGGCGTCGAAGAGACTCAGATACCGAGCGCTGGGCGCCGCCTCGCGATGGATCATCTCGCTGTAGTGGGCTTGTCCCGTCTGAATTCGCCTTTCCTTCTCCTCGATGGACAGAAATCGTGGGCTGATCGGGGTCAGCAGGAACTGGCAGTCGTCGGGACAGTAGGATCCGTGGATGGGAGTAAGGCCGATCATCGAGGTCATTGGGCAAACTCCTGCAATTGGCGCCAGATCTGGCTGTTGGTCGGCGCCACGGCCATGTCGCCAGTCCCCATGAAGTCGATGTCGGACAGGCTGTCACCGAAGGTGAGCACAGTGTCTTCGGGGTGGCGTTCCAGCAGCTGTTCGAGGACAAACCTGGCGGCGCTGGCCTTGCAGGTGTAGTGGGGTCGCAAGGCTGCATTGCGTGCGTTGGCGTGGAGTCTCAGCCCAAACCGAGCGGAGGCCTCGCTAAGCGCCGCGACAAGGCGCTCTGGCAGTTCAGCGCAAGACTTGACGGAGAGATAGACGGGAACATCGAGGTCATGCAGGACGCGCAGATGGATGTCGCCACCTGGCGCGAGTCTGGCGACGAGCGGCTCGAGATGATTTCTGGCCTGTTCAAGGGCCGTCTTGGCCTCATCCAGGTGCGGTGCCAGATGCTCTGCCCAGGCCGAGACGATAGTGCCATCCAGTGTCACCAGGGCACCGTGGCTAGCGATGGTGTAGCCGCCTCGCGCCAGCAATGTCACTCGTTCGACCGCGTAGCTGGTGCGGCCGGTCACTGGAATGATGATATCGGCGGTGCGTTCGATCAGCTTCCACAGCGCACTTTGCCGGGCTGTCTGGAAGCAGAGGGGGGCTCCCTGGCGATCGACTGCAGCAAGATGGAGCCGCTTGTCCTCGGTGGGCTCTGCGCGTTGGGTGCTGAACCAGGTATCGTCGAGGTCGCTGAGAACGATCAGGCGGTTGGTCATGGACAGGCCTGTCGACTGAAGGACTGGAGATGGTTGGCTTCCAGTTCACGGCTAAGGTCGATCCGTCCGATACCGTCAAAGGCCAGTGGCAGGTGTCGAGCCGGAGCGTTGTAGAGGTAGTGCCTTTTTCCTCCGGCATCCGGCGCCGCGTGCTCGATCCGGGACGTCACCGCGTCGGCCACGGCAATGGGCGAACGTGTCGAGCTTTGAAACAGCACTTCTTGTCCACGCTGCTCCAGCTGAAGCGCCAGGCGAAAGGGGGCGTCAAGATATTCACCCATGCCGAACACCACGACAGGCACGTCGGGGGTGATATCGAGAGCCTCGAGCATTGCCGGAGGGGGCTGCTGGCGAGAGCTCATGACCTTGCCGTAGAGGCCTTCGTTCTCGATCGGCAGCGGTCGATGTCGGCGATGCGCAATCGCCTGGCAGAAGCCAGTGTCAACGTCGTCGGGCAGGGATGGAGCAAAGTCAGGGCAGGGGCGGAACGTGAATTCTCCCGCCATCAACTGGATGAAGCGTACCTCCAGCATCTCAGGCAGTTGATCGAGAAGCGCCTGTCGAGCGGTCGGCGAAAGCCAGCTTACCAGAGAGACGATATGGAGCCGCTTCACCCGAGCAAGCTCGGGTTGAATCATCAGCGCCCGTGCCAACTGGGCCAGCGTTCTGCCGGTGGTGATCTCATCGTCGACCAATACCAGATCCTGCACCTCGCTGACCGCAGCTTGAGCCTCCACGCCAAGCTTCGCCAGGTGCATGGTATCTGCATGGGAATGGGCCTCCCTGATACGGATCCAGGGCGTCGCGACGGTGAAACGTGTGGTGTGATGGAAGACGCTGTCGTCATGGGTAGCGGCGAGGTGACGGCTAACGCCGGCACCGAGGCCGACGGCGGTTTCCGCCATGCCTACGACATAGGCGGTCGACCCCAGCAGCTGGATCGCGGACGCCAATTCTGCGTGAATGCTATCCATCGCGGTCGGGCGGACGGGGATATGCTTGCCCAGAACCCTGGAGATAAACAGATAGCCACGGCGCGGATTGAGCCGCGAGCCGAAGGCCAGCAGTTCCTCCAGCCTCTCTCCCTGCTCGTGAAGGGTCAGCTCGAGAGTGCCGGCACAGATGGTGGCACTATGCTGCGTGATAGGCACGGAATCCCCTATCGTTGGTGCAAGCGAGGGTCAGCCCATGAAGACGGGACCTGGCGCTTTCCTTGACGCTTGATGGATGAAGGTGGGGCGAAAAGCCCCACCGTAGCTGCTCAGTTTCGGGCTATGGCTGGGGGCCAAGCGTCTGCAAACAATGAAACGACAATGAGAAGATCGGCAGGTAGCCTGAGCTCACCAGATGCAAGAGCATCTATTGAGCCGATCCATCATGTCCTAATGCCCGATGCAGACTCATGGCCGCCAAGCCTCAGGCAGCGTTGAGGCCATACTTGCTGACAAGGTCAGCCAGACCGCCGTCGAAGCCCTGGCCAATGGCGCGGAACTTCCACTCTTCGCCATGACGATACAGTTCACAGAAGATCATGGCGTCTTCGGTGCTGTAATCCTCTGACAAGTCGTAACGAGCCACTTCCTGGTTGTTTTCCGCGTTCACCACCCGGGCAAAGGCATTCTCCACCTGTCCAAAACTCTGCCCACGGCTCTTTGACTCATGGATGGTGACGGTGATAGCAATGCGATCAATGTCGCGAGGGACAAGAGGCAGGTCGATGACGATGGTTTCATCGTCGCCTTCACCGTCGCCTGTGGTGTTGTCTCCAGTGTGTTCGACAGACCCGTCAGCAGATTTGAGGTTGTTGTAAAAGATGAAATCTTTCTCGTTACGGCATTTTCCATTTTCATCAACCAGGAACACGCTGGCATCCAGGTCGAAGTCGTGCCCGGTAGTGATGCGAGCATCCCAGCCAAGGCCAACCCGAATTTTCTTGATGCCCGGCGCTTCCTTGGTCAACGAGATGTTGGCGCCTTTGGAAAGTGAGATTGCCATGATGACCTCCGTTAGTGGCTTTCGCTCTTTTGTCGGTTAGTGGAAGAGGTGTTACTGAAGTCCGTATTCCTTGAGGAATGCAGCCAGTCCCCCTGCGAAGCCATCTCCCTTTGCCGCGAAGCGCCAGTCACCATCTTTCTTGTAAAGCTCGCCGAAGATGACAGCCGTCTCGGTAGAGTAGTCTTCGGAAAGGTCATATCGTGCAATGACATCCTCGCTGCCATCCTGAAGGATGCGGACATAGGCGTTGCTGACCATGCCGAAGTTCTGTCCACGACTTTCGGCTTCATGGATGGTTACCAGAAGAATGATTTTTTCGATGTTGCTATCTATGGCAGTGGTATCGACAATAATGCTTTCATCATCACCGTCTCCTTCCCCGGTCAGGTTGTCCCCAGAGGATGCGACACCGCCACACGGTGATGTCTGCTGTCCATAGAACACCAGTGACTTTGGTCCGCCGACCGGTTTCTCGCTGGCGTCCAGTAGCAGGGCCGAGGCATCCAGGTCAAAGTCGGTACCATCGGTCTTGCGCGCGTCCCACCCCATGCCGAGAATAAACTTGGTGGCGCCGGGGGCTTCTTTTGACAGGTTGATGCGGCTACCTTTACTCAGATCAATCATGATTTGCCTTCTCCTTGGCTGGTGGCAGCGCTCAGTAAAGAGGCGCTGGAAAGTCTTGGGTGGCTTTCCAGTGCCCCCTCAATGGAGGCATCGGCTGACTTATGGATCAGAGGCATGTTGTTCCTTCTCGGGAAATAGAAGGCTTGCAACCACGCCAAGCGTAATAAGGCCAAGCACCACGATAAGACTTACCTCATGATGGATGTGATAAAGACCCAAGGCGGAACTGCCGAGCTTGATAGCGATGAATACCAGCACGAGTGCGACGGCCTTCTCCAGGTGGATCAGGTACTTCGCTGCCGCTGCCAGCATGAAGTAAAGGTTCCTGAGTCCGAGTATGGCGAAGATGACAGCCGAGTAGACCAGGAATGGTTCCTTCGTTACTGCGATAATCGCCGGGACGCTATCGAAGCTGAAGATGATGTCCGAGACTTCGATGCAAAGAAGACACAGCAATAGAGGTGTCGCATATAAGGGAGCGCTTCTGGAAAGTGAAAATCCTTCCTTTTCAGCAACGTCATCGGCTATTGAGCGTTTCACAAGGAATTTGTTTTCCACCAGGCGGGGGAAGACGGGTAACAGTTTCTTGGTCAACCGCACCGACCAGTGGTGTGAATAGTCGATGGTTTCATCGTTTTCCTCGCTGCCGTTGAACATCTTTATGCCTGTCCACAGGACGATGGCGGCGAACAATAGTTCAATCCAGTGGGAGAGTCCGAATACAGCGGTGCCGGCCGCAACAAAGGCGGCACGAAATACCAGCGCACCAACGATGCCGTAGTAGAGGATTCGGTGCTGCAAGATCCCCTTGATGCCGAAGCTGGAAAAGATGGCAACGAACACCATCATATTGTCTATCGACAGCGCTTTCTCGAGCACGTATCCCGACAGGAAGAGGCTGGCAAATTCTTCGGAGTATCTAAAATGAAGATAGCCGTAGAACGCTAGTGCCACGGATATCCAGAAGACGGACCAGGCGGTCGCATTCTTCAAGGTGACCTCTTCGCTGTTTCGGTGAGAAAAAAGATCTAGCCAGACCGAAGAGACGACGGTTACCCCCAGAATTACTACGGCCTCGGAGGGGAATCCAAAATCCATGGGGACATTCCTTTATCAAGAGGGCAGGTCAAACTCTGAGGGGGAGAGTCCCAACTCCTTGGCGATCTGTGATGCCTTGGCCTTCTCTTGGTCATCGAAGTTGCCGTCGGCCCCGCCAATGGCGATAGCCAGGCGAAGCACCATTCGCGCTTGTGCATCGTTTTTCTTAATCTTTCCAATGATTTGCATTGAAGTTATGCTCGCGATATCGACGTCGGTGCCAGGGTTGTCCGGGTCAAGGCGATCCAGATGCTTCTTGAAACAGTTTCCTACCTCAATCGGATCGAAGATCTGAAGGGCTTCCAGGTTTTTGACAAAGTTGAACGCCTTTTCCTTCTCTTCCCGACTGATGCTTCCGTCGGCAACGGTAATCATCGCACTTGCGGCCATTGCCGATTCGAGAAAATCAGCATTGCGATATTTTTTTGCATTTGTTGCCAGGTCGCTTAAGCCTTTCTTGGTCTTTTCAAGGAAGCTGTTCAGCATGTTTATCTCCGTTTTTTCGTGGTTTTTATTCCTGTCTCAGCGTATCCCATCGTGACTTTTATCGATAAGTGTCGACTAATCTATTTCGGTAGGCCGATGACAAGGGATGATCGAGATCATTTTTTACAGGGAGGGTAAAGTTTGTGGACTGGGCGTAATCTGGTGAAAAGGGGGCTGGGCGACGACGCCATGTTCGGATCACTGTGAGGGGGAGTTCTGGTGACCATTTCTGGATATCGTCATCTGTCGAGTGACAACACGGTGTCAAATGACGACGCCAATAGCGTCGGCTGCACTGATCGGGGCGCTTCATCTGGCCCCGAGCGGCCCCTTTGCGACGGGGCCGGTATAGACAAGGGGGCGTGCCGGTGGCGGTGAAGGAAAGCCCTAGTCGCTGCCGCCCTCGACCATTTGCAGCAGCAGCAGACGCTGCCCAGGCCGAGTACCGGCAAGAAGCTTGAGATTGGTACGCAGTTCGACTCTGGCGCCGACAGGACAAGGGGCGTCGGTATCGGCATTTTTCAACTCGGGCATGCCCTCGTTCACCAGAAACCAGCGTCCCTGGTGCTGCACGAAGTAGCCGACCCGTCGCCTGTGAGCCGCAGGCAGGCGTTCATTCGGGGTGATGGTGCGGTCGATGTGCCAGGGAAAGAGGCTCAGGTTGGAGTACACCATCAGGCGATGGTTGTCCGGTCGATATTTTTCGCCACGCTTCGAGTACAGATTGATGATCGGCAATTGGCCCGTGTAGTGCGTGCCACAGAACGGGCAGCGTGGTGGCGTGGCATTGTCGAAGACGAACCAGCCCTGCTCACAGGCGTTGTTTTGGCAGGGCTGTATCAGGTCGACGGTGCGTACCAGCGCCGACTCCCATTCGTCCGCGCTGGGCCGCATCGCCGGGTTGTGCAGTCCGTCGATGAAGGCTCTGTCGAAAAGCACCTTGAGGTAGGGGCCGGTGGCGGTGCAGGGGAGGCTGTCGGGGTCCACCCAGGGCAGTTCCGTGGGTCTTGCCCCATCGACGCTGAGGCGGTTGGAGCTATCCACAGGGTGCTCGATGAACACGGCCTTTTCCCCCATGGCCAGCCGCTCGTCCTCGACCGGGTCCTTGGCGTGGATCTTCTTTCCCCGCAGAGGGTGACGCAGCAGCAGCAAGCTATAGATCATCACGGCCAGTGCGTGGCTATCGGTGCTGATGCTGGGCAGCACGCGGCGAGGGTCATCCCGCGGCAGGCTGCTGCTCATCACGACCTCTGGCGCGATGAAGTCGGGTGTGCCGACCACCTCCGGTGGAAACCGAGCGGGGACCACCAGGCCATCGACATCGATGATGCAGACCCGGCCGCTGGTAGGGGCCAGCAGTACGTTCTTGTAGCTGAGGTCGGAGTGGGCGAGGCCCGCTGCGTGCAGGCGTCGCAGAGCGCGTGCCAGTTTCAGGCAGAGCTGCAGGTAGCCAAGCCAGTTGCCGCGCTCTCTGGCATCCAGAAACTTGAACTGATGGTGAGGAGAGGCAAACCATTTGCCTTGCTTGTCCTTGCCTCGAATCTTGAGCATGTCGTTGTTGAACGAACCATGCTTGAAGAAAAAGTGGTCGTGGTAGAACGGGGCCACGACACCGATGCGCCCGCCATGCTGGACCGTTGTGGTGGGCCAGCAGAACAGTTGTTTCCAGTAGTCCCCGGCCTCGCCTTCGAATATCCGCTCGCGGTAGGGGCCGGTGATCATGTCGAGCCGCTCGATGGCGTGCACGTCCGGTGCCTTGCGGTAGAAGGCCACGACATAGTCCCTTTCCGGGCTTGCGTAGACATCCTTCATGCCGCCACTGGCGATGATTCTGTCACGGAACTTGATCGTCTCGCCGTTGGCGGCCGTCAGCGTGGTGATGGCATCAGTCATGCTGTCCCCCACCGACGGTTGATGCCGCTTCGGGGTTGGTGACGCCACCGCGACGATGCAGCAGCGCGATCGTGCGGTCATCGTGGTGCCGTTCGACGAAGAAATCGAGATACTCCAGCAGCGGATCCATGGTCTCCGTCGTCGACGGGGCCACCAGGTGCGGTCTGATGTCCTCGAACAACGACCACCAGAGGGGGCCATTGTGCAGATCGTTGTCGGAGTCGAACTTCGGGTCTGTGACCCCATCGGTGGCCAGCACGAGCGCCTCCAGGTCAGGCAGCACCTGAACGTGAATACGCCGGTACAGATCATCGACCTCCTGGAACAGAGCCCTGTCGAGGAACCGTGTCTGGCCAGCGTGGTCACCGCAATCGGGCGTATTCATCAGACGGACGTCATCTGGCGCCGTCAGCGCTGCGATCGCGCCATCGCCGATGCCGAAGCTGATGATCAGGTGACCGTCTTCGGTCGCTTTATGGACCGCCAGCAGCAGGGTCGTGGCGAAGGCCTTGACGGGGTGGCCGGAGGCCTCGGCTTCCTCGACGATGGCCTGGTAGCCGGCATGAATCGAGGAAACGACGGTACTGCTCAGCGCTGTGATTGCTGTCTGGGGTAGTGTCGATCGATCCTTCGATCTCCACCATTCGGTCAGCGCCTTTTCCAGGGCGCCACCTTCTCGGCTCAGTGATTCGCCAAGGACCTCAAGGGTACGGGTGGTGGCCAGCCGGCTGCCTTCCCGGGAAAAGTGACAGGAACCTGCTCCGTCACCGATGACCAGCAGGTCCCAGCCGCCTTCATGGTGGGTGATGACGCCATGATCATCGCGGTGACTGCCACGGTGGGCGTGTGATCGTCCTCGTTGTGACCCCACCGTCAGCTGCCAGCCTGGGCGGGACGCGCATCGATCGATGTCGCTTTCGGGTTTCGCGTAGGGCGCGGTCTGATCGGCAGGCATGTTCTGCCAAAGATCACGCGAGTTGGGGATGACGGCAAATTTCAGGACAGCATCCACCAGCGGTTGGCCATCATGGCCCACGCCGCGTACCCGTAGGCGATGAGAGCCTGTGCTGGAGGGGTATCCGCTGAGGCATGCAGGAGGCTCGAGCACCAGGCCGATATCGTCCCCCTCCATCATGGTTACCTCAGCACATGCTTGCAGGCCGGAGCAGAGGCGGGTCAGGTCCGCCCGGTAAAGCTGACCCAGGCGCCCGTTGGGTATGCTCAGCGTCAGCGCGGTGATGGCTGGCTCATGGGTAGGGCGTGGCGTCATGCTCGTCGGGAGTTCTTCGCACGCCTGTGGCGTATTCGATGGACGGCTAGTGTCGACGGGCTCATGGGGAGCGCTGCCAGCCTCCTTGTCGGGTACCGCCGGGTCCTGCGGCAAGGAAGTTCGAACGTCTGCTGACTGGGCTTCGCCATAGGCGCGCATGGCCTCGCCGAGGTCTTGCCTGAAGCGCTTGATCAGGTGCTGGATCGTCGGCGATTCGGCGAGTCGATCCAGTTGCGAGGGGTGTCTGGGCCGAACATTCGGGTCCGGGTACAGGGTGGCGAGGATGATGCGAGCGTTGTGTCGCGGGGTATCGTATTTCACGTTCATCCAAGCCCCCGGGTCATATCAAAGCCGGCTCCATGGCTTTCGGCAACGAACTCGACCGACTGGTCGCACCAGGGACACTGCTGGACACCGGGACCGTTGCAGCACATCAATTTTCCACAGCTGCACTTGGCGAGAGTGGTGCGGGCACCGCAATGGGGGCAGGGGGGAACGCCCTCGATCTGGCTTGTGGAAAGCGCCGCGTGAAGAGGCACGATCGATGACCACTCGAAGTAGCTTTCTTCCAGTGGGTAGCATCCTTCGAGACCGTAGAAGTGGTCCCAGTCACCCGTGCTGAACGTACCGGGGACGGCCACACTGGCGTACTTGAGTAGATAGGGGCGAGATGTTCGATGGCATCGACCGGTGAACACCGCTACCCGTTCATCCATCGGTGCCCAGGATGAGACGTCCGATTGCTTGATCAGGTTGATTCCCGCTTCTTCTGCCTTGGCGATCGACAGACGCGACGAAGTCCCCTCTGCGATATCGATGGCCTGGCTCTGGGCGGCCACGGAGGCGGTGACCCATTATGCGAACCGTCCCAGTGCCTCGGCGCTGGCAGTTTCCATGGCGACCACGTCATCGGTGAGGCGCTTGAGTAGCGCCAGGTCCGCCGCCGGACCCAGGGTCACGGCAATCAGGTGGGCGCGGCTGGCGAAGTGGCGTTGCCAGCGTGCTATCGCGTGATCGGTGTTGTCGGTAGGACGGCCGTCGGTCAACAGGTAGACGATGGGCTCCCAGTCCCCGCGCTGATCGGCAGTCGTCTTTTTGACGTCGACTTCGATGCGGGTCATCAGCTCGTCGAGGGCCGCCCCTAGCGCCGTTCCGCCGCCAAGCGGCAGTCGTGGCGGGTAGAACGTCATCAGTTCGACCATCGGCACGATCAGCTGGGCCTTGCCGGCGAAGGCGATGACCGACAGGTGAACCGACTCCAGGGCGTGGGGATCCTGGCGCAGCGAGTCGACGATGGACTCCATCGTGTGTCCGAGTTCGGCCAGGGGGTCACCCGCCATGGATTCGGAGACATCGAGAACAAGATAGATCGGTAGACGACGCATCGGCGATTCCTCAGATCACGACCTGGACTTCATCGGGCGGCGGGGGCAGGTCGATGTCCTGGTCATCGTCCTGCTGTTGGCCGGATGCGGAAGCCGCGATCGAAGCCGACACCCACTGGAAGTAGTTGGCGAAGCTGGAACTGTCCATGTGCTCCAGCGATACCGTCTGGGTAGCGAAGCGTTTCAGCTCCTGCGTCCTGGCCTTTGGCCCGGCGGCGCAGGCGATGATCTGGGCGAACTCCACGCCCTTGAGGCGTTCGACGGCACTGTTGAAAGCCATGAGATCGGACGGTGAGCCATCGGTCATGACGAACAGCATCGGGCGAAAGTCGCCCTTCTGGTGGTCTGTCGAGGTACGGACATCCCTGGCGATTCGATCGCAGACGAAGTGGAGACCTTCTCCCAGGTGCGTCGCCCCCGAGCGAGGCAGCTCGATATCATCGATGTGCGCCGTTTCCAGGGCCTGCAGGGGGACCAGCTCCTTCACCTGGTTGTCGAAGGTAATGATCGAGATATGTACCGTTTCGAGGGCATAGGGATCTTGGCGCAGGGCGGACAGCATGGCGCTGATGCCGACGTTCACGGATTCAATGGGTTCACCGCGCATCGAGCCTGAAGAGTCGATGAGCAGATAGATGGGGAGTCGACGATCCATGTGAGTCCTCTTGTGATGGGGGCATGTCTTGGCGATATCGGTGATCTGGCTCTCGTCAGGGGCGGGGAAGCGGGGTCGGGTGTCGAGACCAAGCCCCGGGATCAAGCCTCGGGACAGGCATCGATGCCCACCCGCACAGGTCTTAGATGTCAGCGGCTTCGAGAACGTCGAAGCAAGCGACCTGAACGGGTAGATGTGGCGCGCTTTCCCGTGTCCTCGCCGTCGACGTGGAGACGAGCTTCCGGCCCGGTGCTCTAGCAATTATTAGGTTTGTCTGATGCTGACAAGCCGGTGCAACCCGGAACCTGACCTGGGTCCTGGGTTGGGCGAGTCGAATGCTCGATGGAAGCTAGGCGCTGTCCGAAAAGTCGACGAGCGAAGGTTAGACAAGGCAAAAATCGGTGAGAAAGCGCAGTTTACGGGGTGTAAATGAGCATTTTGATCCGATTTTTAACGCCGTATTACCGAGCGCAGGCACTTTTCAGACAAGCCCTAGAAGGAAGGCTCGCCAAGGTAAGTGGACGGTGCATGGCACGTCACTCGTCGTGGGCGAAGGTGGGGTGACCTTCCCCCTGATCCAGGTTCACCCCCGTTTCATGCGTCAGCGACACAGGCCCGGGACAGCAATTGCGTCAGGAGGCCCACTGGTATCGATGAAAAGAAGACGACAGGCTGAGGGTATGGTGATGTCGGCCTGGTCGAGGGAGCGGGCCTGGAAAAGCGGGCCTGGAAAAGCGGGATAGAGGCGGATGCGGTCGGAGAAGGCCGGCCCTGGCAGTGGAGGAGCGAAGCGAGCAGATAGGGACCAGCGAGACGGTGGCAGGGCGCCGATGGCGCGCTCTGCAGGATTCGATATGTAGCATTAACGATTTTATTTTTATGCATTTTTTCGAATGCGTGATTTTTGTTATACCGTTCGCTATACCAGTCCCCCTGCACAAGGCTATGCACCAACGCCTTTGCAGAGAGCATTATGCCCCCTTGCCCACTCTCGGCCAGAAGTAGACAATTAGTCATACTCTCATATGACGATGAAGCTCTGATCCGCCGATCCCTGCTAACGGTGAAGATGCAGTAGCGGCCTCAGCGAAGCATTAACTCTCATTTTTGCGCTCAACGTCATCGATAATTCGATTCAGATTTACTCCAATGCCGAAAAAGTTGGGGTTCAAAGTCACATATCTATTTAACGAGTGTACTAACTTCCGCAGCGTGTTAGATCCTCTAGAAGGAATAGCTTCTGCTTCGAGGAGATCGATCATCCATCGATCACGCAGCTGAATAAACAGTGGATCATGCGCTTTGACAAATTTTAGGCGTTTCTTAGCCTCATCTAGGTCCCGCCGATCGAGAGAAGTTGCCGCCAAGAGCGCCCAAGAAATGGCAAGATCGAACCGCCCTGGCTCCTTAAGCGATGTTTCATCTATCGAGTTTAATAACTTCCTCGCACGCTCTCCGTCTCCAGAACTCTTGATTGCTCTTGCTAAAAATATTTTGGTGAGATCTGCTGAGAAAATCTTTAGGCTCTTAGTATAAGCTTTCTCGGCCCCAACAGAATTCTCCAGAGCCGCTTCATAGTCACCCAACAATTTGTAAAGCTGTGAAAAGTATTCTCGTGAAAATTGGTCATCGGCGTGCTTAATTAACTCAATGACTGCCGCTCTTCCTTCCTGAAGCACCTCAGTTCTTCCTTCGGCGGCTCCATATAGTTCTAAGGCATGGACAAACTGGAACCTACCATATAGAGTTTTCTTGTCTTCCGGAAGCGAACGGAAGATAGAAAGTGCCTCTTCAAATATCTTGTCACCTTCCTCTGGTTGGCATATCAAATGATATTTTATCGCTTTTAGAATACGGTATTGGAGCCGTACTGACTCCTTTGGCGTACTGTTGATAATCCGATTGATTATGCCAATATATTCTGTGAATGCGATCTGCCTTGGAGCCACTTGCAGATATAGTGCCAGTATATCCGCATCGTTGCACGCCCCGATGTTGATGTCTTTGAGCGCCTGATATGCTGTCGCCTCATCATTCTTGTATTCGACGTACCAGAGCCCTCGCATATAGGCTGACTTTCCAATCCACCGCTCATGATTAACAACATAAGTGGTTGCATCAATAACATTAAGAAATTCTTCCCCCCTCCCTAGGTGGTGGTAGCAGAGATGAATATTTTCTAGCAGTTCTGTAAGCGCCCCGATGTCTATGTCGAGAAGTTCCTGGCCAGCGTCGTGATTGGCGCGCAGCAGTGGAACTGTGTGCGCTTTATGTGCTAGGGCGTACCAAGTGAAGTGCCGCCGCGCTTGGAGTAGTGCCTGCGCAAAATTTCCTGAGTTGTAAGCGTTACGAAAAAGGCTCGATGCCTCCGATGAGTACACATCAGAACAGCATCGCTTAAATTTTAGGCCAGAACCACAAACACACGGTGTGTTTCTTCCGGGTTCGTAAATAGAGAGGTGGTGGCTTGGGTGATTACTTGGCATAGTGCACACTGGTAATGGATTTTTAGACTTGAACGCACAATCTCGTTTAAGTCAATGTACGAGTATGATTGTCCTCGTGACCCCTGAGTTATCTCGAAATCAAACATGGCTCGGCAGCTTGACACCGATAGGCCTGCGGGCTGGATAACACGGATGGGCATGCCATCAGCGCTAACTCGCATGACAGCTTTTGATCCTTAGCTGCCAACCAATCGTATCAGAATAGACGACACTGCCGCGCTCCACCAGAAACGGTCCTACAAGAAAACAACTAACTCTCTCTTTTCTGGAAAGAAATAGTCTAGGGAATAATTGCATCTGGTTACTTTCCAGGTAAGAATCTGCCTGTACTAATTATGGTGAGGGACTTTGATCCACGGGTCATCGCTACATACAAATGCTTAGCGTCAAGTACGTCCGCATCAAGGATTACCGCATGGTCATATTCCAACCCTTTTACTAAGAGGGTCGTGCCGATAAGCTTCCGGTGGCTAATAGGGCGTCCCGCATGTCTCATCTCTCGCTGGTATAAATTTGCGGTTTCTGAGAGTGTCATCCCTTCATATTCAACGTGCATCCTAAGCACGTTCAGGAATCGATAAAGCAGGTCGCGACGGTAGGCCGAAGTTTCAGGGTTGTCCCTCAACTCTAGGAAGAATGCCTTGAGGTTTCTGCTTGTTGGCTGATTCAAGTATGAATTCGCTGCCTGCAAGAGCAAGGGGTACTTAGTTCCTTTAGTTTTTTTCGCCACCTCGCCTCGTTTTGTTCCGGCTGTCAGTGCTTTACCCACACCAGTAAAGCACTTCTTCGCAAACTCCAATGCGAGAAGAAAACCTGCTTGGACCGACTTCGCGGCTTCGAGCTTATTAATAAATATATGAAGGTCTTTACCTTCAACTTCTTCAATAGAGGAAAACCTGCCTGCCATGGTTCTTGCTAGCAAGTGAGACTTGCTTTTTGAGAGCGGATCCCCACCATGCAGGGCTATCACGCTCTCATTATGATCCAGCAACTCACAGAGCGACGAATACTGTTTGGCAGCAAGGTATTCGGAGCCGGTATAAACATAAACCACACTACGCGGCCGCTCGCCATGCAGGTCAACTTTCTGTCCCTGCTCAATCTTATTCCTTGCCTCCTTCAGCCAAGCGCCAAGATCTGGCTCTCCCGCTTTCTCCCAGCGCCAAGGAGTTTCCAGCTGCCCCAGACAAGAAAAATTCGGGTAGACGCTTGCGTCCCAGTTCACAGGCTTGCCATCGTCAAAGTCAAAGATGGCTTGCATGGGATCGCCCAAGATACGAGTAGGCAAGAACTCGGATAAAGCGCAGACAAGTGAGTGCTGAGAATTGGAGCAATCCTGATACTCGTCTACATAAACTCCAGCATAGGTAGCGGTGACTATATGACGAACGAATTCTTTACTCAGCAACTTAGAGCAACATTCGTATAGCATGTTCCACTGCTTATTAGTTGGATTTTCAGTCACCCACCCCGAGGTCTTGGGATAAGATAAGCAAAGGCGCAGTGACCAGCTTGCGATCGTATCCACGTGATATTTTTCGGTAGAAATACCAAGTGTGGTCATCTTGCTCTTGATCGAACTCACACCTGCAAAGGTGTGGGTCAAAATCAGTTGTCTTCGGCTAGATACTAGCACTGATAATGCGATGAGATGTGTCTTACCATATCCCGCAGGTGCGATCACATATCCTTTTGTTGTGCAGTTGTTGAGTTTTTTTGCCAGATCCTCAGGCATGCTCTGACCACTCCCAAAGTTTGCCGAGCTCAAGCGCAAGATTCGACCTGGCAAATTCAGCGTCTTGGAATGCTGGACTGATCAACTTGAACCATAAGTCGCCTCTCGTAGTGTCCTTGAACCACTTGAACTTGTTAGCGGAAACTCCAATGGCCGTTCTTAATTCCGTATTTTCCTTCCACGTACCAATATCCTTGGCTAAACTCTCATCGAACTTAGATTGCACCTGATTATGCACAGGGAACCCCAGATCCTCTTGAGCGTACTTAAGACTGATTAAAACATAGTCCCACGGCAGATCATGGAAAGCCCGCTCTTCCAGTGAAAGTTTCTCGCTCCATGCATGGACCGGTATTCCCAAACTGATGAGCTCTGCCTCATCAGCGGGAGAAAACTGCTCCTCGGCATCGCTATCAGCGAGCACCGACACGTCATAGCAAAGCGATTTGAAAGCCTTCGCAAGCGCCTTCACCTTGCTGGCTCCCCTCGCATCGAGCAGCGCTACGCCGTGGAAAGAAAGCGGATCTTTATCGTTCTCTACCTGATAGTCGTCAAAGCCCCTCAGAAAACCCACCTCAGTGGCGCCTTCACAAACCACAACCTTCTTCGCTAGAAACGCATCGGTGCTTGACCGTATTTTGCCCTGCACCTCGTGCTCTTCAAGTCCCTCCCTAGCGGCTGAAATGATCTGCACCATACCGACCTTGTTATGAACTATATGAAGCTCTTTGACTGTTAGTTCCCGTAAAACAATGGGTGAGTGGGTTGTGAGGAAGTACTGCCCACGCTTGTCTTCTCTTATGTGCTTTATTAGCCGGGTAATCCGGTGTGGCTCCAAGCCAAACTCAACTTCATCGAACAAGGTGATATGACCTTCTTCTAGGCCCTCTTTCTGAATGCCACACAGAAGCATACGACGCGATCCAAGTCCCAACTGACGTAGCGGTATGTCGCCGTCATGTAAGGTCAGGCCGCCTACCTTTAAGTTTATAGAGGTCAAATCAAGGTGAGCTTTATAGTGATCCAATACGGGGACTCCCAGAAGCTTAGCCATCTCTTGCGATTTCACGGCCGCAGCGTCAAAGTTCTTAAGACTGACGGACCTATTAGCATCCAGTGAGTTTCTGGCAGTTCTGGAGGCGTGCGCCAAAAGTTCGCTCAGACTCTGTGCCTCAGTCAGCTTAGCCAACGCTGTCCCATTCGCCCACGAGAGTTGCTTCTCACTATATGCACCTATAAGACCTACGCTTACTTTATTTCTGTCGGCCTTCTTGAATGGTATACCTTCTGGGCTGCGGTCACAGACTACGTTCCATTTCGGTTCTAAGTCCTTCTCAACCGTAAGCTGTACAGTCAAAACGTTCTCTAGATGGTCATCCGGCTCATCCATGATCTTGAGTGCTGCTCCGTCCCATCCACGAAGGTAGTTGCCGTACTTATTTAGAGAACATAGATCTTCCATCAAGTCACCAATCGTTATTTCGATGACGATTGAGTTTTTAATCTCGCATTTATAGAAATCCGAGTCGCTGAGGATGAGATTCCATTGGGGATAGAACGCATATCGGATCGCTTCCAAGATGCTCGACTTGGAAGAGTCTCCTTTCCCTATGAGACAGAAGATATCGGCTTCTGGAAGACTCCAGTCAAGTTCTTTCACCCCACGAAAATTTTTGATCGATATTTTTCTAATTTTCAATTATAAGTATCCTATAGAAAGTTCAAAAGTAAATTGTGATCTTCGGAAAACTCCAACTGAATATTCTTGGCAAAGAAAGGAATGGTTTTTGATCTTTAATGATTTTTGTAAATTATGTTAAGCAAATGAGTAGATAGGATAAGAAGTTTTGTAGTCAGTGCCTTTATCATACATTAGTAAATAAATGCTTGACGTGTGGGCAACTGATTTCGACCGTTTTATAAAGCCATCAGCGTTCGCTGTGGGTCGTAAGCCGCCTTCGGATTAATCAAGCCCTTTTAGGGCCATACCGTTGCGAACTTGGCATAGATTCATCCATTTCTCCACATACGTTACTCCAACGCGTAGCATCCCCGGCCCAAATTTGCATGATTTCGCATGAGTCCTAGCGACCCTCTTTTACCGGCAGAGCCCCATAGTGCCGCGTCTTCGACCTCAGCGCATGAGTGCATTAAAACCGACAGATTTAGCGCGCAGGCGGGGCGGGGTGTCGACAGCGCGCCAGGGCCGGGCATTTGATAGGGCTCGAAACGGATCAACCCCGCCGTATGGCGGGGTTGATGGGTAGGGCGCTTGCCAGAGTTGCCTCCAGCTCCTTCAGGCGTCTCGCTGGTGTGATTGGCCTCTCGCGGTATTTTACCGCTCAGCTCTGGGATTACTGCTTGATGCTCATCGCTGGCATGAGGTAGCGGTAGCAGCTTGAGGAAGAGAGCACCGATAGCGGCCAATGGTCTCTGCTCAATGTCATGTTTGACCTGTTGGGGTTCCTACCGGTCGAGGTGGCTGAAAGCTCCTCTACGGGCTGCTTGCTGGTGCCGATCTGGTGGACGGTGTCAATCTTGTGGCAAAACCGAACTGGGCCATAAACAAGGCGTGGGTCATCTTTGAGCAGCAGGATTGATGACGTGCAAAAGTACGGTTGAGCCTGGGCAGGAAAGGCTTGCAGCAACATCCAGGAGCAGCAATCGGGAAAAAAGCGCCGGAATGTCAGGGGAGGGGGCATGGATCGCAGATCTGACATGGCGCCCTCTGCAGGATTCGAACCTGCGACCTGCCGCTTAGGAGGCGGCTGCTCTATCCTGCTGAGCTAAGAGGGCGTTGGGGCGGCATTATAAGCGGCTGACTCGCCAAGATAAACCCGCAGTTGGCAGGGAAGGTGGCTGGGACGGTGGCAGGGAAGGTGGCTGGGCAGGTGACGAGGGCGGGTGTCAGCGCTGGCCTGGCTCGGTAGAATGCGCGCCACGGCTCTTTGTTATCCACACCTGTCTGGCGTTTTCGATGTCTCAACACCCCACGAGTGACGCTGCCGTCACCCCCGCTGCTGGTTCTGTCGCTGCTTCTGATGCTGCCGCTTCTGTTGCTGGTCATGCGTCCGGCGGCGCGCCGCTGTCTGTCCATGGCGATCGCCACTTCGATGGACTGGCGGACAAGTTCTCGGCGTCGCTCTACGGGCACCTGCGCGGCGAGCTGCGCCTGTCGTTGCTGGACCGCCTACTGCCGGAGATGCTCGATCTCGAAGGCCAGCCGGTGCTGGACGTGGGCGCGGGGCTCGGTCAGCAGGCCCAGTGGTTTCTCGAGCGTGGGCATGCGGTGACGCTGGCCGAGCCCGCCGGCGAAATGCTCGACCGGGCCCGGGAGGCGATCGACGCCCAGGGTGTCGAGGCGTCCCGGGTCCGTTTTCTGACGTCGCCGCTGCAGGATCTGGCGGGCGAGGCCCCTGGGCCCTGGCCGCTGGTGGTGTGCCACGCGGTGCTCGAATGGCTGGGCGACCCCAGGGCGGCCATCGATCGCCTGGCCGCGCTGATGGCGCCGGGGGCGCAACTGTCGCTGATGGTGTTCAACCGCGACGCCCTGCGGCTGTCCAACGTTGTAAAGGGCAACCTGGACAAGGCGCTGGAGGACCGGCTCGAGGGCAAGGGGCAGCGCCAGCGGCTGACGCCGATCTCGCCGCTGACCCATGACCAGGTGATGGCCTGGACCGAAGAAGCCGGGCTTCGTTGCGAGGGCGTGGCGGGGATCAGGGTGTTCCACGATTACCTGCGCCAGCCGCCCCAGAACGACAATGAACTCGACAAGCTGGTGGCGCTGGAGCACGCCTACTGCCGCCTGGATCCCCACTGGCGGCTGGGCCGCTATCTGCTCTATACCTTCCGCCGTCCGGCCGACCCCGAGGGGAGTCCATCGCCGCGCGACGGCGGCGCTGACACCCGTGAGGAGACCCCGACATGAGTGCCGAAACCCCGGTGTGCCAACTGCTCGAGCGTCAGGACGCCGATTATCGCGGCTGGTGGTGGGTGGCGCCGCCCCGGGATGGCTGGCTCGAGCAGGGCGAAGGGACCCTGATCAGCGCCGATGTGTCGGTGCGCGCCGCCTGGCAGGCCCAGGGGCGCCCGGCGCTGTCTCCGTTCTCGCCCGAGGCGCCGCCGCCGGGTGTGGTGCTGTTCTGGCCCAAGTCCCACGCCCTGGGGGAGTGGTGGCTGCTGTGGCTGTGTCAGATATTGCCCGAAGGCACGCCGATGCAACTGGTGGGCGAGCACCAGGGTGGCATCAAGCGGGTACTCAAGGTGCTGGCGGCCCTGGGCATGGGCTGTCGCAAGCTCGACAGCGCCCGGCGCTGCTCGCTGTTCGCGACCCGCTCGGCGCCCCAGCCCCTCGATCCAGAAGCGGTGTGGACGCGTTTCGAGGCCGCCGGCCTGACGCTGGCAAGTCATCCCGGCGTCTTCGGACACGGAAAGTTCGACGAGGGCACGGGGCTGCTGATCGAGCAGCTAGAGACCGCTTTGCCCCGGGGCCAGGTGCTCGACATGGGCTGCGGTGACGGCATTCTGGCGGCCTGGATGGCGAAGCAGGGGAGTGATGTCACCGCGGTGGATGTCAGCGCCTTTGCGGTGGAAGCGACCCGGCGCTCGCTGGCGGCCAATGGGCTCAACGGCGAGGCACTGGAAAGCGACGTCTACTCGGCGCTGGCGGGTCGTCGCTTCGACGCCATCGTCTCGAATCCGCCGTTTCACCAGGAGCGCTCCATCGACTACGGCCCGGCGGCCCGTTTGATCCAGGAGGCGCCCCAGCACCTGACGCCGGGCGGGCAATTGATCCTGGTGGCCAACGCCTTCCTGCCCTACGCAGATCCCCTGGAGAAGGCCTTCGGCGGCTTCGAGATCCTGGCCGACAATGGCCGTTTTCGGGTCTACCGTGCCCGCCTCGCCAGGGGCTAGGTGCCAGCCAGGCTAGGTGTCTGCCGGGCTACGTCTTCTGACCCGGCGTGCGGTAGTGGATCTCGGTGATCAGCCAGGTGGTCTCCCCGCCGGGGGCGGCCACCGTCACTTCGTCGTCCAGCGACTTGCCCAGCAGCGCCTTGGCCAGCGGCGCGTCGACGCTGATCCAGCGCTTGCTGGTGTCGGTCTCGTCGTGGCCGACGATGCGCACTGACATCTCTTCGCCGTCTTCGTCCTCCAGGGTGACGAAGGCGCCGAAGAACACCCGATCGGTGTCGGCCGGCAGGCGGTCCACCACCTGCAACTCATCCAGGCGTTTGGTCAGGTAGCGAATGCGACCGATGACCCGGTTGAGTTCCTTCTTGTTGTAGGTGTAGTCGGCGTTCTCGCTGCGGTCACCAAGGGCCGCCGCCTCGCCGACCTTGGCCGATAGCTGCGGTCGCTTGACCCGGCTCAGGTGGTCGAGAATGCCCCTCAGGCGCTCGGCACCTTCCAGGGTGATCAGGTTGCTCTTGGGTTCCTGACGGGGATCCTTCGCCGGGTCACGCCAGCGAGTCATGTTGCGGCCTTTCATGGCGATCCTCGGTGCGTCGTTGAATCAGACAAGGTCCACGAGGGTGCCGCGACTTGGGTCAGGTCGCAAGCGCTTTGGGTGGTGGGGGAAAGGTCAGGGGAGCGATGCAGTGAGCGGTCGACGAAGAATGCGACTGGCGAATAAATCAAACGTTCGTTACATTTCGGGGAGGGCGCCAGAACGCGTGTGGCTTTCCGTATCGGGTCACAACGCTGCCGGTCAGTGCTCGGTAGCGCTCGGCCTGATCGCTCAGCCTGACTGCGCACTACGGCCGCCCACCATGACCACCCAGCATCAGGGTGCATCACAATAACAGTATCCGGAGCCGCCAAATGTCACGAACCCTGTTTTCCGCCTCGCCCGATGTTCCGTCTACGTCGTTGCGCCGTCGCCCGCGTCGGCTCTTAGCCACGACGGCGTTGACGCTTGTCACCCTGTCCGCCTGCCTCGCCAGCGGCGTGGCGCTGGCCTGGCAGGGTGAGCTCGACCAGCTAAAGAACCGCTGGGAAAGCGTCACCACCTCGAGCGCCTTGTCGGCCCAGGAGGACCCGTTGACGGCGCTGGCCGCCGAGGCCCACGAGCTGAGCTCGGCCAATCCCAACGTCAGCGAGCTGCTGGTCTGGGAGGGCATCATCGAGGCGTCCCTGGCCAAGGCCAAGGGCGGGCTCGGCGCGCTGGACAACGCCAAGGCCGCGCGGCGGGCGCTGGAGCGGGCCATCGCACTGGACGCCAATGGCCTCGATGGCTCGGCCTACGTGACCCTGGGGGCGCTGTATGACCGTGCTCCGGGCTGGCCGGTGGCCTTCGGTGATGACGACAAGGCCGAGGAAATGTTCAAGCGCGCGCTGACGATTCGCCCCGGGGGTATCGACGTCAACTACTACTATGCCGCCTACCTGGCCGATGAAGGGCGCGATGCCGAGGCCCGCCAGCACGCAGAAAAGGCCATCGCCGGCGCGGTTCGCGCCGGACGCGAAGCCTCTGATGAGGCGCTCAAGGCCGAGGCGCGCGCCCTGCTCAACGAGCTATGATCAGGCGCTAAACGAGCTCTGACCCACGCCAATTTCCCTGTCGTTTCCCGCCTTGACAGGAGGCCCCACCTGGACTCGCCTTGTGGGGCCCCTGACCGATCCGGATAATGGGCCGATCTGTCTGCGGAGGTCCCCATGCCGGAAACGAGCAACATCGATGCCCCCTTTACCGCCCAGGACGTCGAACTGGTGTCACGCGATTGCCTGCACCAGGGCTTCTTTCGTCTGGACAAGCTGACCTTCCGTCATCGCAAGTTCGAAGGTGGCTGGAGCGAGGCGGTGGTGCGCGAGGTGCATAGCCGGCACGACGCCGTGGGCGTCATGCTCTATGACCCCGAGCGCGACAGCGTGGTGCTGGTGGAGCAGATCCGTGCCGGCGCAATGGAAGATGCCCACACCCCGTGGAAGCTCGAGTGCGTGGCCGGACTGGTCGACAAGGACGAGTCTGCCGAGGAAGTGGCCCGTCGCGAGGCCCTCGAGGAGGCCGGTTGCGAGGTCGGGGACCTCATCTTGCTGCATAGCTACTATCCTAGTCCGGGTGCCTGCGACGAACGTGTGACGCTTTTCTGCGGTCTCGTCGATACCAGCGGACTGGGTGGGGTGCATGGCCTGGACGAAGAGCACGAGGATATCCGCGTCCATGTGTTGCCATTTCATCGTGCCTGGGAACTTCTCAATCAAGGGAGACTCGATAACGCCATGTGCCTGATCGGCTTTTACTGGCTGGCCGCCGAACGGGCGTCGTTGAGAGCAAGGAGGTAGCGTGACCCAACGCAGCGCCTACGTCACCGATCTGCGCACGTTGCAGAGCGAGTGCACGGCCAACTACATCCGCCTGACGCGCCTGCTGGGCGAGCTGGAAGAGGGCGAAAGTCGCGAGGTCGAACTGCTCAACGGCGAGCGTCGACTCGGTGCCCTGCGCCTGCATGTCGAAGAGCTGGCGCCCTATACCAGCATCATTCGCGTCAGCCAGGAGGGTATCCTCGACGGCGTCATCGACAGCCCGCGCATGCGCGTGCACCTGTATCACGATGTGCGCATGGCCGAGGTCACCGACTTTCAGCGCCGGCGCCACTTCGATGGCCGCTACCGCTACCCCAACGCGCATATGCACCAGCCCGACGAGAAGCTGCAGATCAATCGCTTCCTCGGCGAATGGCTCGATCACGGGCTGGCCCACGGCCACTCGCTGGATCTGCCGCAGTTGCCCTGAGCCGGTTCGCCGTTGCCGCCCGTCGAGAGATCTCCATGCGCCTGATCCAGATTAGCGATTGCCACCTGTACGCCGACCCGATGGCGCGCTCGCGCCGAGGCCTGCCCGCCCATCAGCTGGAGGCGGTGGTCAAGGCGGTGGACGCCGACCGCCCGGACCTGGTGCTGGTCACCGGTGACATCAGTCAGGATGAGTCCGAGGCCGCCTACCGGCTCGCCACCGAGCGATTGAGCCAGCTCGACTGCCCCTGGTTCTGGATTCCCGGCAACCACGACGACGCGGCACTGATGGGCGCCGAGCGGGACATCCTGCCCGAGGTCGAGGCCGGCCACTGGCGGCTTCTGCAGCTCGATACTCAGCTTGTCGGCGAGGCCTCCGGGCAGCTGGGAGAAGAGGCCCTGGCCGCACTCGGCACGCGTCTGGCCGAGGACGACCGCCCGACCCTGATCGCCATGCACCATCCGCCCCTGGCGGTGGGCAGCGCCTGGATCGACGCACTGGGCCTGGTGGATGCCGACGGCTTCTGGGAGGTGCTGGACGGCTATCCCCAGGTGAAGATGGTGCTGTGCGGTCATGTGCATCAGGCCTTCCATGGCGTGATGTCACTGGCCCATGGGCGGGTCGACGTCTACGCCTGTCCCTCCACCTCGGACCAGTTCCTGCCCGGCAGCGAAGACTTCGCCGTTGATGAGGCGTCGCGCCCCGGCTACCGGGTGGTGGAGCTGAAGCGGGAGGGGGAGTGGCAGACCTGGGTGGAGCGCGTCGATATCTAGGTTGTCTTACGCTTGGTTCTAAAAAGATAGTTATTAATTCTTTTACGTTATTACTCGCCCCGCAGTATCCTCGCTGACATCTCCACTTTTCCCGTCATGCGAGGTGTCCGGCCATGACCAGCCTTTCCGCACCAGCCCGTGAGGGCGCCGCCCAGGCGTCGCTCACGCCGAAGCGACTGACCCACCTCAAGCAGCTCGAGGCGGAGTCCATCCATATCATCCGTGAAGTGGCCGCCGAGTTCTCGAACCCGGTGATGCTCTACTCCATCGGCAAGGACTCCTCGGTGATGCTTCACCTGGCGCGCAAGGCCTTCCATCCTGGCCCGCCGCCGTTCCCGCTGATGCACGTGGATACCACCTGGAAGTTCCGCGAGATGATCGCCTTCCGCGACCGCATGGCCAAGGAAGCGGGCATGGAGCTGATCGTCCACACCAACGAGGAAGGGCGTGCCGCCGGCATCAACCCCTTCGACCACGGCTCCAGCGGCTATACCGACGTGATGAAGACCCAGGCCCTCAAGCAGGCGCTGGACCAGTACGGCTTCGACGCCGCCTTCGGTGGCGCCCGCCGCGACGAAGAGGCCAGCCGTGCCAAGGAGCGGGTGTTCTCCTTCCGCGACCGCCACCACCGCTGGGACCCCAAGAACCAGCGTCCGGAACTGTGGAATCTGTACAACGCCCGCATCAACAAGGGCGAGTCGATCCGTGCCTTCCCGCTGTCCAACTGGACCGAGCTGGATATCTGGCAGTACATCTACCTCGAGAACATCGACATCGTGCCGCTTTACTTCTCCGCCCCGCGCCCGGTGGTGGAACGCGACGGCATGCAGATCATGGTCGATGACGAGCGCCTGCCCCTGGCCGAGGGCGAAGAGCCCGAGCAGAAGTGGGTTCGCTTCCGCACCCTGGGCTGCTATCCGCTGACCGGTGCGGTGGAGTCGAAGGCCCAGACCCTGCCGGAGATCATCCAGGAGATGCTGCTGACCCGTACCAGCGAGCGCTCCGGCCGTGCCATCGATCATGACCAGGCCGGCTCCATGGAGAAGAAGAAGCGCGAAGGCTACTTCTGACGCCGGCACCGACCGCACGCAGCCACGCGCCTTGCTCCGGCCGACAGTGATCGGGAGCGAGGACGCAGATGACAGATCAAGGGCCCGGCGTCCTGCACGACGTCGGGTCACCATCAGGGGTACAGCATGTCTCACCAGTCCAGTCTGATTGCTGACAACATCGAGCAGTATCTGCACGAGCACGAAAACAAGGACCTGTTGCGGTTCATCACCTGCGGCAGCGTCGATGACGGCAAGTCGACCCTGATCGGTCGCCTGCTGCACGATTCCAAGATGATCTTCGACGACCAGCTGGCGGCCATCACCCAGGCCTCCAAGACCAAGGGCACCACCGGCGAAGAGGTGGATCTGGCGCTGCTGGTCGACGGTCTGCAGTCGGAGCGCGAGCAGGGCATCACCATCGATGTGGCCTATCGCTTCTTCTCCACCGACAAGCGCAAGTTCATCATCGCCGACACCCCGGGGCACGAGCAGTACACCCGTAACATGGCCACCGGTGCCTCTACCGCCGGCCTCGCGGTGATCCTGATCGACGCCCGTTACGGCGTGCAGACCCAGACCCGTCGCCACAGCTTCATCGCTGACCTGCTGGGCATCCAGCATCTGGTCATCGCGGTTAACAAGATGGACCTGGTCGACTACTCCCAGGCGCGCTTCGACGAGATCGTCGCCGACTACCGCGCCTTCGCCGAGCAGCTCGACGCCAGCGACATTCACTTCGTGCCGCTGTCGGCGCTCAAGGGTGACAACGTGGTCGATCGCGGCGAGCGCCTCGACTGGTACCAGGGCCCGGCGCTGCTGGAGCTTTTGGAGACCGTGGAGGTCAGCCGCGACCAGAACCTGAGCGATCTGCGCTTCCCGGTGCAGTACGTCAATCGCCCCAATCTCGACTTCCGCGGCTACGCCGGTACCCTGGAGGCGGGCATCCTGCGCCCCGGCCAGGCGGTCAAGGCGCTGCCGTCCAACAAGCTCAGCCGGGTCGAGCGTATCGTCACCTTCGAAGGCGATCTTGACGACGCCTACCCGGGCCAGGCCATCACCGTGACCCTGGAAGACGAGATCGATATCTCGCGTGGCGACTGGCTGGTGGCGGCGGACGCGGACATCACCCTGTCCAATGCCTTCGACGCCGACATCGTGTGGATGCACGACGACGCCCTCGAACCTGGGCGTCAGTACGATATCCGCATGGCCGGGCGTGCGGTGGCGGGACACGTCGATGCCATCCACTATCAGGTCGACGTCAACAGCCTGGAGCGTCATGGCGCCGAGCGACTCGAGCTCAACGCCATCGCCCGCTGCCGGGTGGCGCTGACCGCCGAGGTGCCCATCGATGACTACGCGCGGGTGCCTGGCACCGGCAGCTTTATCGTCATCGACCGGCTGACCAACGTCACCGTGGGCGCCGGCATGATTCGCGGTGCGGCCAGTGTCGAAGGCGGCGCTGCCGAGCAGGTCGACTGGGCCGGCTTCGAGCTGGAACTCAACGCCCTGGTGCGCAAGTACTTCCCCCACTGGGAGGCCAAGGACGTGCGCGAGCTGTTCAAGCGCTGACGTCCGGGACCGGCTTCACCATCGTTGGTTCGCTACAACAGCGGCGTCTCAGTGGCTTGGTTGAACCAGAATGCTAGTGCTTTTCGATGGGTTTAACTCCAACTGCGCAGACAGATGGTGGCGGGCTGGTGCCTGGGCTAGACCAAAGGCAGGATGCGTCGCGTGTGACGTCATGACGACGTCTTCCATTCCCCCACGCAAGCAGGGAGGGCATGAATATGGTGGCCTGCCATCTCTATGACAATATCGAAATCGCCTGCCTGTACCATTTTCCGGTCAAGCTGTCGCTACGAGACGGTGATGAGAAGCACGGCGAGGCACTGGATACCGCCTTCAACGAGGATCGCGAGGAGTGTCTGTCGCTGAAGACAGAGCGCGGCGAGCGCATGGTGGTGCTCGACGACATTACCCGCATGGAAGTGCTGGTCGACAACCCCCATTTCATGGTGCTGGACTTCGTCTGACGCGGATCCGCCCCTGACACAGCCCCTGACACAGCCCCTGACGACGACGCCCCGCTGACTGGATCAGCGGGGCGTCGCGTCTTATGGGGGCAGGGGGCACGGGATCAGGCTGGGCGCGTCGCGATCACTACGGCCCGACGCGGGGCCGGGTGTCCCTCGCGGGTCAGGTGGGGGCGCTCAGGGTCGAGGAAGTCACCCAGCGACTGAAAGGTCATCCAGTCGGTGGAGCGCTGCTCCTCCAGGCTGGTGGGTGCTTCATCCACCACCCGAACGTCGCAAAAGCCGACCTTCTCGAGCCAGCCCACCAGGGCGCGCGACGATGGCAGGAAGTAGACATTGGGCATCGCCGCGTAGCGATCGCCCGGCACCAGTACCCGGGTCTCGTCGCCTTCCACCACCAGCGTCTCGAGCACCAGTTCGCCGCCCCGACGCAGGGCGTCGCGTAGCTGCATCAGGTGGTCGAGGGGGGAAGGGCGGTGGTAGAGCACGCCCATGGAGAACACGCTGTCGAAGAAGCCCAGGCCCTGGGGCACATCGTCGATGCCCACCGGCAGGAAGTGGGTACGCCCGCCGTCGGCATCGCCGACGAAGTGCTTGACCGCCTGAAACTGCCAGTAGAAGCGCGGTGAGGGATCGATCACCAGCACGAAGTCGGCACCGGCGCCGGCCATGCGCCAGGCGTGATAGCCGTTGCCGCCACCCACGTCGAGCACCCGTCGACCGCGCAGCGGCGACAGGTGCGGCGCCAGCCGTTGCCACTTCCAGTCCGAACGCCACTCGGTATCGATCGCGATGCCTGCCAGTCGGTACGGGCCCTTGCGCCACGGCATCAGCGCGCGCAGCAGGTTCTCGCTCTGGCGACGACGGCTGTCGTCGAGCTCCAGCTCGACCGTGACCTCGTCGCGATCGAGCTGGACCTGGCGCTTGTCGGGCAGCGCCGGCAGCTTGGCCACCGCCTTCTCCCAGGCCGGCAGGTCGCCGTGACGCTGGCGGTCGAGGCCGCGGGCGAACTGCTCGGGCAGGCGGGCAAGCCAGTCGCCCATGCCGGCGTGGCGGAAGGATTGCTCGAGAAAGGCGCGGTACACATCGCGCTGATGCTCGGGAATCATTTGAAGGCCACCATGGAGGCGAAGTTCAGGTACTGAAACCAGGTCAGCGAGCGTGCAAAGCCTACCCGCGCAAGGCGCTGGTGGTGCTGCTCCAGGGTGTCGGGCACCAGCACGTTCTCCAGCGCGTTGCGCTTCTGGCTGATCTCCAGGTCGCTGTAGCCATTGGCGCGCTTGAAGTCGTGATAGCGCTCCACCAGCCAGGCGTTGTCCTGTTCGTCTCCGGCCTTGATCTTCTCCGACAGGATCAACACACCGCCGGGCTCCAGCGCCTGGTAGAGCTTCTCGAGTACGCCGTCGCGGTCTTCCGGGGCCAGAAACTGCAGCGTGAAATTCAGCACGATCATGCCGCTGGGACGGTAGTCGAGGTGGCGGATGTCGCCTTCGATCACCTCGATGGCGTGGTCGGGGCACTCGTGCTCGAGGGTCTGGCGGGTGCGCTCGACCATCGCCGGGGACAGGTCGACCCCGGTCAGGCTGAAGGCGTCCTTGGGTAGCTGGCCGGCCAGCGCCAGGCCCACGGCGCCAAGCGAGCAGCCAAGGTCATAGACGTGGGCGCCGTGGCGCAGGTGGCGCTCGGCGATCACCCCCAGCATGCCGAGGATCTGGCCGTAGCCGGGGACCGATCGGCGAATCATGTCGGGGAAGCAGGCGACGACCCGCTCGTCGAACGAAAAGCGCGCCACCTTGTCCAGGGGTGTGGAAAAGATGGCGTCACGGTAAGATGCGTCACTCATGGATTGCCAGTGTTGTCGGGCTCGGGGGGAGTGATTGTACGCGCCCCGCGGTCAGGCTGCACGATGAGGCTTGCCGTCGCCGTTCGGCCCAGCTTTGCCCACCAGACAGGGCCCAAGGAGAGGAATCATGCCATCGATCGATCAAACGCCGGCCTGGCAGGCGTTGAAGCAGAAGGCACAGGAAGTCGGCAAGCGGCACCTGTGCGACATGTTTCGCGAGGATGCCGGGCGATTTGCCACCTTCAGCCACGAGGCTGCGGGGCTGAAACTAGACCTGTCCAAGCAGCGCTGGGACCAGCAGACCCTCGAGGATCTGCTGGCGCTGGCCGACGAGGCCGGCGTGCCCGACGCCATCCGTCGGCTGCTGGCCGGTGAGCGGGTCAACGTCAGTGAGGACCGCCCTGCGCTGCATACCGCGCTGCGTCTGCCGCAGGATGCATCTCTGGTGGTCGAAGGCGAGGATCTGGTGCCGGCGGTGCACGCCACCCTGGACAAGATGGCGACCATGGTCGAGCGCTTCCATTCCGGCCAGTGGCGCGGCGCCACCGGCAAGCCGATCCGCGACGTGGTCAATCTGGGGGTCGGGGGCTCCGACCTGGGGCCGCTGATGGTGACCCACGCCCTGGCCGACTATCGCCCGGCGGATACCCATCCGGTCGAGGTCCACTTCGCCTCGACCATGGACGGCTCCCAACTGGTCGACTACCTGATGCGCTTCGACCCCGAGACCACGTTGTTCGTGCTGTCGTCGAAGTCCTTCACCACCATCGATACCCTGTCAAACGCCAACACCGCGCGGGATTGGCTGCTGTCCCGGCTGGTCGAGGCGCGCCAGGAGGGCGTGGATCGCGAGCTGGTGCTGCGCCAGCACTTCATCGGTGTCTCGGCAAGCCCGGACAAGATGGCCGAGTGGGGCATCGCCTGCGACCACCAGCTCGAGTTCTGGGAGTGGGTCGGCGGGCGCTACTCGCTGTGGGGCGGCATCGGTCTGCCCATCGCCCTGGTCATCGGCATGGACGGCTTCCGCGACTTCCTGGCCGGCGCCCACGCCATGGACGTGCACTTCCAGAAGGCGCCGCTCGAGGACAATCTGCCGGTGCTGCTGGCGCTGGCCGGTATCTGGAACAACAACTTCCTGGATATCCGTGCCCACTCGATTCTGCCCTACGACGGACGCCTGGAGTACTTCGCCGCCTACCTCGAACAGCTCGAGATGGAGTCCAACGGCAAGTCGGTGACCAACGACGGCGATATCGTCGACTACTCCACCTGTCCGGTGCTGTGGGGCCAGCTCGGGCCCAACGCCCAGCACGCCTTCTACCAGTTGCTGCACCAGGGCACCCAGGCGGTGGAGTGCGACTTCATCGCGCCGCTGGCCCGCTACGATGACGTCGAGGATCCGGCCACCCGCGAGCACCTGATGGGCCAGCACCGGCTGACGCTGGCCAACTGCTTCGCCCAGTCCCGTGTATTGATGCTCGGCGACGACGCCATCGCCGATGACGGTCCCAGGCCCGAGCACAAGCGCTATCGTGGCAACCAGCCCTCGACCACCCTGCTGCTGGAGCGGTTGACCCCGCAGACCCTGGGCGCGTTGATCGCCCTCTACGAGCACAAGGTGTTCGTCCAGGCCACCATCTGGGGCATCAATCCCTTCGACCAGTGGGGCGTTGAACTGGGCAAGAAGATCGCCAACGAGACCCGTGACATCATCGAGGGGCGCCAGGGCCTGGAGGCGATGGATGACTCCACCCGCGGGCTGATCGAGGCCACCTGGCAAGCCGCGCGGGACTGATGGCCGTTGGCATGAGTGATGGCGATAGCGATAGCGACAGCGCCCCTGCGGGCGCAGGGGAGGGTTGAAAACTGGCCATTTATACAGGTTTTCCGTTATGCTGAGCCCATCAACAGCGTCGAGTGCTGCCGCAGCGAGCGGCGTGCTCTACCTGCATGGATTCAATAGTGCCGGCGCCTCGCCCAAGGCGCGGCTGATCAAGGCCGCCTGTGCGGAGCTGGGGCTTCCCTGCGAGACCCCGGACCTGTCCTCGCAGGCGGCCGACGCCCTGCGGCTCGCCGAATCGCTGTTACCCCGGCTGGGGCCCAGTCCGATGCTGATGGGCAGCTCCATGGGCGGCTTTCTGGCCACGGTGCTGGCAGAGCGCCACGAGCTGCCGGCGGTACTGGTCAATCCGGCGGTGCGACCGGCCAGGCTGGTCGACACCATGCTCGGCGAGAGCTTCGTCAACGCCTACACCGGTGAGCGCTTCGTGGTCGAGCAGGGCCACCGCGACCAGATCGCCGAGATGACGCCGGAGGTGGTGACACCTGGGCGCTATCTGCTGCTGCTGGTGACCGAGGACGAGACGCTGGACAGCGCCGACGCCTTCGCCGCCTACCGCGGGGCCAGGGCGATCCTGCATCCCGGCGGCGAGCACGGCTTCAATGCCCTGGCCGACTACCTGCCGGCGGTGTTCGCCCACGGCGGTCACGCCCTGGCGCCCGGGCGAGTGGCGCCGGTACCGGCCGAGTGAGCCGTTCAGTCGACGGCGCAAAGACGATCCCAGTCATCCTGATGATGGACCACGCATGACCCAATACAGTGCCAGTTCGATCGAGGTGCTTTCCGGGCTGGAGCCCGTTCGCAAGCGCCCCGGCATGTACACCGACACCTCCCGCCCGAATCACCTGGTCCAGGAGGTCATCGACAACAGCGTCGACGAGGCGCTCGCCGAACACGCCAACGAGATCCGCGTGGTACTGCGGGACGACGGCGGCATCGAGGTGACGGACAACGGTCGCGGCATGCCCATCGACGTTCACCCGGAGCACGGGGTGTCGGGGATCGAGCTGATCATGACTCGGCTGCACGCCGGCGGTAAGTTCTCCTCGTCGAGCTACCGCTTCTCCGGCGGCCTGCACGGGGTCGGGGTGTCGGTGGTCAACGCCCTGTCGCGACGCCTCGAGGTCGAGGTCCTGCGCGACGGCGAGCGCCACGCCATGGCCTTCGAGCACGGCGACAAGGTCGAGGACCTGCACGTCATCGGCACCGCGGCCAAGCGTGCCAAGGGCACCCTGGTGCGCTTCTGGCCGGATACCAGCTACTTCGATAGCCCCAACCTGGCGGTGGGACGGCTCAAGCACCTGCTGCGGGCCAAGGCGGTACTCTGCCCCGGGCTCAAGGTGGAGCTGGTGGAAGCCGACGGCACCGCCACCACCTGGCAGTTCGCGGACGGTCTGCGCGACTATCTGGCCCAGACCACCGACGGCTACGAGGTGCTGCCGAGCTCGCCCTTCGTCGGTCACTTCGCCGACGACGAGCAGGGGGTGGACTGGGCGATTCAGTGGTTGCCCGAAGGCGGCGACTCGCTGATGGAAAGCTACGTCAACCTGATCCCCACCGCCCAGGGCGGCACCCACGTCAACGGCCTGCGCTCGGGCCTGCTCGAGGCACTCAAGGAATTCTGCGAGTACCGCAGCCTGCTGCCGCGCGGGGTCAAGCTGACCGCCGAGGACCTGTGGGAGCGGGTCGCCTACGTGCTGTCGGTGAAGATGCTCGATCCGCAGTTCGCTGGCCAGACCAAGGAGCGGCTGTCGTCACGCACCGTGGCGGGCTTCGTCTCCGGCGTCGTCAAGGACGCCTTCTCGCTGTGGCTCAACCACCACGTCGACCAGGCCGAGGCGCTGGCCGAGCTGGTGATCAGCGCCGCCCAGCGGCGCCAGAAGAGCTCGAAGAAGGTGGCGCGCAAGAAGGTCACCTCCGGCCCTGCGCTGCCCGGCAAGCTGGCCGACTGCAGTGGCCAGGACCCGGCCTTGAGCGAGCTGTTTCTGGTCGAGGGTGACAGCGCCGGGGGCAGCGCCAAGCAGGCGCGCAACCGCGAGACCCAGGCGATCCTGCCGCTGCGCGGCAAGATCCTCAACACCTGGGAGGTCGATTCCCACGATATCTACGGCTCCCAGGAGGTCCACGACATCGCCGTGGCCATCGGCGCCGACCCGGCCAGCGCCGACCTGTCCAAGCTGCGCTATCACAAGATCTGCATCCTCGCCGATGCGGACTCCGACGGGCTGCACATCGCCACCCTCCTGTGCGCGCTGTTCGTGCGCCACTTTCCGTCGCTGGTCGACGCCGGCCACGTCTTCGTCGCCATGCCGCCCTTGTACCGCATCGACCTTGGCAAGGAGGTCTACTACGCCCTGGACGAGAGCGAGAAGGCGGCCATCCTGCGCAAGCTGGAAGGCAAGCGCGGCACCCCCAACGTGCAGCGCTTCAAGGGCCTTGGCGAGATGAGCCCGCTGCAGCTGCGCGAGACCACCATGGCGGTGGAGACCCGGCGGCTGGTCCAGCTGACCCGGGAGGAGGGCGACGGCACCATGGAGATGATGGACATGCTGCTGGCCAAGAAGCGCGCCTCGGACCGCAAGAGCTGGCTCGAGGACTACGGCAACCTGGCGGATATCGAAGTGTGACGGGCCGCTATCGCGGTGACTTGCACGCAGTGACGCTCCCGGATTTCACGTCGTCGGTTCAGGCGACCAGGATTGAGAACGAGGGATCATGACTCTGGACATTGAGGTGGCGGAGGGCGACGTCGAGCGACTGTCCCTGCGCGAATACACCGAGAAGGCCTACCTCGACTATTCGATGTACGTCATTCTCGACCGGGCCCTGCCCCATATCGGCGACGGCATGAAGCCGGTGCAGCGGCGCATCATCTACGCCATGCGCGAGCTGGCGTTGAACGCCAACGCCAAGTACAAGAAGTCGGCGCGTACCGTCGGCGACGTGCTCGGCAAGTTCCACCCCCACGGTGACAGCGCCTGCTACGAGGCCATGGTGCTGATGGCCCAGTCGTTCAGCTATCGCTATCCGCTGGTGGACGGCCAGGGCAACTGGGGTAGCCCGGACGATCCCAAGTCCTTCGCCGCCATGCGCTACACCGAAGCGCGGCTGTCGAAGTTCGCCGAGGTACTGCTCAGCGAACTCGGCCAGGGCACCGTGGACTGGGCGCCCAACTTCGATGGCACCATGAACGAGCCGGTGGTGCTGCCGGCACGTCTGCCCCATGTGCTGCTCAATGGTGGCACCGGCATCGCCGTGGGCATGGCCACCGACATCCCGCCCCACAATGTGCGCGAGGTGGTCGAGGCCACCTGCGAGGTGCTGCGCAATCCCGGCGTCACCACCGCCGACCTGATGGCGCACCTGCCTGGCCCGGACTTTCCCACCCGGGCGGAGATCATTACCCCGCGCGCGGACCTTCGAAAGCTCTACGAGAGCGGTCGCGGCAGCGTCAAGATGCGCGCCCGCTACGAGCAGGAAGAGGGCCAGGTGGTGATCACCGCGCTGCCCTACCAGGTCAGCGGGGCCAAGGTGCTGGAGCAGATCGCGGCGCAGATGCAGGCCAAGAAGCTGCCGATGGTGGCCGACCTGCGCGACGAGTCGACCCACGAGGAGCCGACCCGTCTGGTGATCGAACCGCGCTCCAATCGGGTCGATATCGAGTCGCTGATGGCGCACCTGTTCGCCACCACCGACCTCGAGAAGAACGTGCGGGTCAATCTCAACGTGATCGGCCTCGACGGCCGCCCACGGGTGATGCCGCTGCCGGAGCTGCTCGGCGAATGGCTCGACTTCCGCCGCACCACGGTGCGCCGTCGCCTCGAGCACCGGCTGGGCAAGGTCAACGACCGCCTGCACCTGCTCGAAGGCCTGTTGATCGCCTACCTCAATATCGATGAGGTGATCCGCATCATCCGCGAGGAGGATGAGCCCAAGAGCGCGCTGATGGCGGCCTTCGGTCTGACCGACCGTCAGGCCGAGGCGATCCTGGAGCTGCGCCTGCGCCACCTGGCCAAACTCGAGGAGATGAAGATCCGCACCGAGCAGGATGAGCTCGAGGCGGAGCGCAAGCGTCTTGAAGAGCTGCTCGGCAACGAGGCGGCGATGACCGACCTGATCGAACAGGAGCTGCGCAAGGCCGCCGAGGAGCACGGCGACGAGCGCCGCTCGCCGATCGTCGAGCGCGAGGAGGCCAGGGCGCTGTCCGAGGTCGAGCTGGTAGGCGCCGATCCGGTGACGGTGGTGCTGTCCGAGAAGGGCTGGATTCGTGCCGCCAAGGGCCACGACATCGACCCCTCCGGGCTATCCTACAAGGCCGGCGACGCCTTCCACCTGGCCGCGCGAGGCAAGACCAACCAGCCGCTGGTGCTGCTCGATGACACCGGCCGGGCCTACACCCTGCCGGCCCACCAGCTACCCAGTGCCCGCGGCCAGGGCGAGCCAGTCACCGGCAAGGTCAATGTGGTGGCCGGCGCGCACATGGCCGGCGTCATGCTGGCACCGGGGGACGCCCGCTTCCTGCTGGCCTCCGACGGCGGCTACGGCTTCGTCGCGCGGCTCGAGGACCTGACCGGCAAGAACCGTTCCGGCAAGGCGGTGCTGAGCCTGCCCAAGGGCTGCAACGTGCTGCCCCCGGTGGAGCTGCCGGCGGCCGAGGAATTGACCGTGGCCACGGTCTCCAACGAAGGCCGACTGCTGCTGTTCCCGCTGGACCAGTTGCCGGAGATGTCCAAGGGCAAGGGCAACAAGATGCTGGATATTCCCGGTGCTCGGGCGGCCCGGCGCGAGGAGTTTGTGCGCGGCCTGGTGGTGCTGGCGCCAGGGGATACCCTGGTGGTGCACGCCGGCAAGCGCAAGCTGTCGCTCAAGAACGGTGAGCTCGACTACTATCGGGGAGATCGCGGACGGCGAGGCAGCAAGCTGCCACGCGGGCTGCAGAAGGTCGACCGGCTCGAGCGCCTCGAGGCGTAACCCTTACGACGGTACGGCGCCCGCCGGTTGCTGCGGGTGCCCAAGGAAGACACATCATGACACGACGAATCCTGATGCGCGCCACCGGCCGGGCCCGGCCCGGCCAGCTGGCCGGCCTGGGGCGGATCCTGGCCCGCAGTGGCGCGCGCCTTCTGGACATCAACCAGAGCGTGACCTTCGGTATCGTCTCGCTGGAGGCGCTGGTAGCGCTTGACCACGAGGCCGACCTGGAAGGCGCCCTGTCGGGCGCCGGCGATGAACTGGGCCTGGACGTCCAGGCGATCCAGATCAGCGCCGAGGAGTACCATCGCTGGAGCGAGACCGCGAGTCAGCCGCGCCTGATCATGACCCTGCTGGCGCCGCGACTGCCTGCCGGCATCCTGGCCGAGGTGGGGGCGCTGACCGCCGAGCACGGGCTGACGGTGGAGTTGATCCATCGCCTGTCCGGGCGCGAGCCGCTGGACGGCGAGGCACCGGCCCAAGGCAGCTGCGTCGAGTGCTGGCTGCGCGGCGAGGACGTCGACCTTGAGTCGCTGCGCGAGAAGGCGCTGGCGCTGGGTGCGACCCACGGGGTCGATATCGCCCTGCAGGAAGACTCCATCTGGCGCACCCACCGTCGCCTGGTGTGCTTCGACATGGATTCGACCTTGATCAAGGCCGAGGTCATCGACGAGCTGGCGCGCCGCCACGGGGTCTACGACGAGGTGGCCGAGGTTACCGAGCGGGCCATGCGCGGTGAGCTCGACTTCCAGCAGAGCTTCCGGGAGCGCATGGCCAAGCTGAAGGGCCTGGACGAGTCGGTGCTGGCCGAGATCGCCGAAGAGCTGCCGCTGATGGACGGGGTGGAACAGTTGATGGCCCAGCTCAAGCGCTTGGGCTACCGCACCGCCATCCTGTCCGGCGGCTTCACCTACTTCGCCCGGCATCTACAGCAGCGGCTGGGCTTCGACGAGATCCACGCCAACGAGCTGGTGATCGAGAACGGCAAGGTCACCGGCGAGGTGCGCGAGCCGATCGTCGATGCCGATCGCAAGGCCGCGTTGTTGCACCAGATCGCTCAACGCGAGGGGATCGCCATGGAACAGACCATCGCCGTGGGCGATGGTGCCAACGATCTCAAGATGCTGGCCGCCGCCGGACTCGGTATCGCCTTTCGGGCCAAGCCGCTGGTGCGTGCCCAGGCCCGTCAGAGCATCTCGACCCTGGGGCTTGACGCCGTGCTCTATCTGATCGGCTATCGCCAGGCGGATCTGTCCTGCCAGGCGCCGGGCCACGACTAGTCCGGACGTCATCGACATCGCCGCTTGGACGCGATGTTTACTTCTACTGCAAGGGAGCCCAGGGCTCCCTTTTTTTGTCCCCCCCATTCCCGCACGGTGCCAGCGAGCCTGGACGCTGTCGCGAACCTGGTAGCGACATGGCGCTGCAGGCACCCGCGAAGCAAAGTTCCCTCGTTCGGGACGAGCCACTGACCGCAAATCCGAGGGAAAGGTCGTTGCAAGCGGCCGAGATCAAACAGTGGTGGTGGAGCGATATAACCTGATCGGGGTCGTTATTATGTACTTCGAAAGGCGTAGTTGACACGAGTCAGCAGAGAGGTGTGTACGGCGGTTTCGGTAGCCTCAAGGGGCCAAAAAGAGAGTAGCCTGAATTGGCAAACTTTTGGTCCCCACGAGGAAACCCTTCCCATGGAAAATGACACAGGAAAGCTGAGACTCGGCGCCTTGCTCGCGCTGGTCGTCGGCTCGATGATCGGGGGCGGTATCTTTTCGCTTCCGCAGAACATGGCGGCGAGCGCCGCACCAGGGGCGGTGCTGATCGGCTGGGGAATTACCGCGGTCGGCATGCTGGCACTGGTGTTTGTCTTTCAGACGTTGGCCAATCGCAAGCCGGAACTCGACGCCGGCATCTATGCCTACGCCAAGGCCGGTTTCGGCGACTATCTTGGCTTCTCTTCCGCCTGGGGTTACTGGATCAGCGCCTGGCTCGGCAATGTCAGCTACTTCGTTCTGTTGTTCAGCACCCTGGGCTTCTTCTTCCCCATCTTCGGCGAGGGTAATACGCCGGCGGCCATCGGCTGTGCATCGATCCTGTTGTGGGCCGTTCACTTCCTGGTGGCCAGGGGCATCCAGCAGGCGGCGTTCATCAATCTGGTGACCACCATCGCCAAGATCGTCCCGCTGATCATGTTCATCGTGCTGGCCGCCATCGGCTTTCACCTGGACGTCTTCACCATGGACTTCTGGGGCACCGGCAACGCCGATCTGGGCAGCGTCATGGACCAGGTTCGCAACATGATGCTGGTCACCGTCTGGGTATTTATCGGTATCGAGGGTGCCAGCATCTATTCCGCCAAGGCTCGCGATCGTCGCGATGTCGGGCGCGCCACCGTGATCGGCTTTGTCGGTGTGCTTCTGCTGTTGGTGATGGTCAATGTGCTGTCCATGGGCATCATGAGCCAGCCGGAACTCGCCGAGCTCAAGAACCCGTCCATGGCGCTGGTGCTGAGCCAGGTGGTCGGCCCCTGGGGCAGTCATCTGATCAGCCTTGGCCTGGTGATCTCGCTGCTCGGTGCCTTGCTGTCCTGGACACTTCTGTGCGCCGAGATTCTTCACGCGGCCTCCAGCGACGGCACCATGCCTGAACTGTTGAGCAAGGAAAACGCCAACAAGGTGCCGGTCAATGCCCTGTGGCTTTCCAACGGCCTGATCCAGCTCTTTCTGCTGCTGACGCTGGTCAACGAGTCCACCTACCTGAGCCTTCTTTACCTCGCAAGCTCGATGATCCTGGTGCCTTATCTGTGGTCGGCGGCCTACGCCCTGTTGATCGCGGTAAAGGGGGAAACCTACGAGAAGGAGCCTGAGGTACGCCGCAAGGATCTGTTTATCGGCGGCCTGGCTACCCTCTACGCGATCTGGCTGCTGTTTGCCGGCGGTATCGACTATCTGTTGCTGTCGGCGCTGCTTTACGCCCCTGGTGCCGTGTTTTTCTGTAAGGCCAAGAGCGAGCGTGATGAAAAGGTCTTTACCCCCATCGAGAAGATTATCTTCGCGGTCACTATCGCCTCGGCGCTGGTGGCCACGCTGGGGCTCTATCAGGGGTGGTTGAGCCTGTAGTTAGACCTCGATGTTCAACATGTTACAGCGGTCAGGTTCATTGATGATGCGGTAGTGACAGTCCCGCTAAAGGGAAGGAGAAACAGAATGAAAAGTGGATCTTCACGATTGGGTGTCTACTCCGAGGTAGGCAAGCTTCGCAAGGTCATGGTGTGCTCGCCAGGGCTTGCTCATCAGCGGCTGACCCCCAGCAACTGTGATGACCTTCTGTTCGATGATGTGCTGTGGACCAACCAGGCCAAGCGCGATCATTTCGACTTCGTGACCAAGATGCGCGAGCGTGACATCGAAGTGCTCGAGATGCACAACCTGCTCACCGAAACCCTCGAAAATCGCGACGCCATGCGCTGGATTCTCGAGCGCAAGGTGACCTCCAACCTGGTCGGCTTCGGCCTTGCCGATGAGGTCCGTGCCTGGCTCAGCGAACTGGAGCCACGGCGTCTGGCCGAGTTCCTGATCGGCGGGGTGTCCTGGGCCGACATCACCGAGAGCCACGGAGGCGAGACCCTCAAGACCTTCCGCGACTATCTGGGCCAGTCCAGCTTCGTGCTGCCACCGCTTCCCAATACCCTGTTTACCCGCGACACCACCTGCTGGATCTATGGCGGGGTGACACTCAATCCGATGTTCTGGCCGGCCCGCCGCCAGGAGACGCTGCTGACCTCGGCGATCTATCGCTTCAACCCGCGCTTCGCCGGCGCCGAGTTCAAGGTGTGGTACGGCAATCCCGACCTGGACCACGGTTCGGCCACCCTGGAGGGTGGCGACGTGATGCCGGTGGGCAATGGCGTGGTGTTGATCGGCATGGGCGAGCGCACCTCGCACCAGGCCATCGGTCAGGTGGCGAGCGCCCTGTTCAGGGCCGGCGAGGCCGAACGGGTGATCGTGGCGGGACTGCCCCGGTCGCGTGCCGCCATGCACCTGGACACCGTCTTCAGCTTCTGCGATCGCGACCTGGTGACGGTCTTCCCCGACGTGGTCAAGGATATCGTTCCCTTCAGTCTGCGCCCCGACGAGAGCAAGCCCAGTGGCATCGACGTGCGCCGCGAGAAGGGGAGCTTCATCGAGGTGGTGGCCGAGGCGCTGGGACTGCCGAAACTGCGGGTGGTGGAGACCGGTGGCGACAGCTTCGAGGCTGAGCGCGAACAGTGGGACGACGGCAACAATGTGGTCGCCCTGGAGCCAGGCGTGGTGGTTGGCTATGACCGCAACACCTACACCAACACCCTGCTGCGCAAGGCCGGGGTCGAGGTGATCACCATCAGCGCCAGTGAACTGGGCCGTGGACGGGGCGGCGGTCACTGCATGACCTGTCCGATTCAGCGAGATCCCGTCGACTTCTGACGACGACGCTACGCGTTACTTCGCTTTTTCTTACCGTGAATCGGCGGCTGCCCAGGTGGCCGTCAAGGAGACCCTCATGTCCTTCAATATCCACAACCGTCACCTGCTGTCGCTGATGCATCACTCCGAGCGCGAGCTGCGCTACCTGCTGGACCTGTCGCGGGACCTCAAGCGGGCCAAGTACAGCGGCTGCGAGGCCCAGCGACTCAAAGGCAAGAACATCGCCCTGATCTTCGAGAAGACTTCCACCCGGACCCGCTGCGCCTTCGAGGTGGCCGCCTATGACCAGGGCGCCAACGTCACCTACATCGATCCCACCTCGTCCCAGATCGGGCACAAGGAGTCCATGCGTGACACCGCCCGGGTACTGGGGCGCATGTACGACGCCATCGAGTACCGCGGCTTCAGCCAGGAGGTGGTCGAGGAGCTGGCGGCGTTCTCCGGGGTGCCGGTCTACAACGGTCTGACCGACGAGTACCACCCGACCCAGATGATCGCCGACGTCCTGACCATGCGCGAGCACGCCGAGAAGCCGTTGCACCAGATCTCCTTCGCCTACCTGGGCGATGCCCGCAACAACATGGGCAACTCGCTTCTGCTGATCGGCGCCAAGCTGGGCATGGACGTGCGGATCGCCGCGCCACGTTCGCTGTGGCCGGACGAGGAGCATCTGGCCAACTGCCGGCGCTTCGCCGAGGACAGCGGCGCGCGCATCTGCCTGACCGAGGACCCCCGCGAGGCGGTCAGGGGCGTCGACTTCATCCACACCGACGTCTGGGTGTCCATGGGCGAGCCGGTGGAGGCCTGGGCCGAGCGCATCGACCAGTTGCTGCCCTACCAGGTCAACAAGGCGCTGATGGAGGCCGCCGGCAACCCCAGGGTCAAGTTCATGCACTGCCTGCCGGCCTTCCACAACTGTGACACCAAGGTGGGGCGCCAGGTCGCTGAGCAGTACCCGATGCTGAAGGACGGCATCGAGGTCACCGAGGAGGTGTTCGAGTCACCGGCCTGCATCGCCTTCGAACAGGCAGAGAACCGCATGCATACGATCAAGGCGGTGATGGTCTCGACCCTTGGCGATGTGTAAGCCACGCACCAACGGATCGGCAAGATAGCCTGGCGGCCCCTGGGCCGCCAGCAACCCCGAACGGGAAGGACACTGTTATGCGTATCACGATTGCCCTTGGTGGCAACGCCCTGTTGCGGCGTGGCGAGGTCATGAACGGCGAGGCCCAGCGCGCCAACATTCGCATCGCCTGCGAGCAGATCGCGCGCATCGCATCGGGCAACGAGCTGGTGATTGCCCACGGCAACGGGCCCCAGGTGGGCCTGCTTGCCCTGCAAGGAGCAGCCTACGACGAGGACAACGCCTTTCCTCTGGATGTGCTGGGTGCCGAGACAGAAGGCATGATCGGCTACATGATCGAGCAGGAGCTCGGCAATCTGTTGCCGCCGGAGGTGCCCTTTGCGTCGCTGTTGACCCAGGTCGAGGTGGACGCCGATGACCCGGCCTTCCAGCAGCCGAGCAAGCCCATCGGCCCCATCTACCAGCGTGACGAGGCCTGCCGGCTGGCGGAGCTCAAGGGCTGGACCATGGCCCGTGACGGCGATCACTACCGCCGGGTGGTGCCGAGCCCTAGACCCAAGCGAATCTTCGAGATTCGCCCGCTGCGCTGGCTTCTGGAGAAGGGCACCGTGGTGATCTGCGCCGGCGGTGGCGGCATCCCCACGGTCTACGGGGAGGATGGCAAGCTCGAGGGCATCGAGGCGGTGATCGACAAGGACCTGTGCTCATCGCTGTTGTCACAGCAACTCGCCAGCGATCTTTTGATCATCGCCACCGACGTGGACGGGGTCTATCTGGACTGGGGCACGCCGCATAGCCGTCGGGTGGCAATGGCCGATCCCGATAGCCTGGAAGCCCAGGGTTTTGCCGCAGGATCCATGGGGCCCAAGGTGCAGGCGGCCTGTGAGTTTGCTCGTTCAAGCGGCAAGACGGCAGTTATCGGTGCGCTGGCCGATATAGAGGCTATCGTCGCCGGCCACGCCGGCACTCGGGTCAGTGTCAGGGCCACCGGCATAAGCTTCGCTCAGGAGACGACAGCTCCTTGAAGGAGGAGCGGGACATGCCTGGTTGCCTGCCCTCGTCTGGAGGCGGCTGGCTACCGCCGATGGGGGAGCGCTCTCCAGGTTGACGATCGTTAGGATGGAGCCCTCGGAATGGCGTTAGGGGCGCCAACGCCACGGAAGGCGTTCTGGCCGGGTGGTTATCCACCCGGCCGTTTTTATGCGTTCCGCCTAGATTCGCGGGTGGTCATTGCCGCTTATTTTGCCAACTCGTCGGCCATGCAGTTGGCGTAGAAGGTGACCGCCGCCGGCCAGTCAGAGAACACCGCCTTGACCCCGATATCGCGGGCCATCACGTCAAGCGCCACCATCTTGTCGCCATCGTTGTCGACGACATTGTCGATGGTCTGGTGGTACCAGGCACCGTCACGGGTCAGCGGCGCCGAGCGCTCGAAGGACCAGGCGATCAGCTCCAGTCCTGCCTCCTTGGCCTTCTCGGCGTAGACCGATGGCACGATGGGCCGGTCTTCGCTGCCCCCCTCGGCCAGCAGCATCCACATCGGCGGGGCCAGAATCTTCACCCCCATGTCGGCCAGCTCCTGCATCGACGGCTCCCAGCTTGCGGGATCGGTCACGTCGAAGCCTTCCACGTCATAGCGATCGTCCAGGTATACCGCCTGGTCGGCGAACTCGGTGTTGTCGACCCAGTAGCGCACGTCATCGAGCAGAAACGACTGGGGAAAGACGTCTTCCGGGGGCACGCCGGCCTCGACGTACTCGTCGATCAGCTTCTGGGCATAGTCCTGCTGGCTCATGCCGTCGAAGGGCATCTCGACGCTCGGTGTCTTCAGCTCCGGGGTCATCTTGACGCCCAGGTCCTGAAACAGCGCGATGCTTTCGGCGTGACTCATCAGGGTACCGCGATCGGCATAGAGCTCGGTGCGCCAGCGCGGGTTGCCGGCCAGGTAGGCCTCCAGGGTGTCGGCGCTGGTGTCGACGCCGTCCATGCGGCCTTCCAGGGTCTTGAACTCGGCCAGGGTGATGTCGCTGGTGCAGCACTGGACGTCGGCGGCGTTGGTCAACTTGCCATCGGCATCGAAGGTCGGTGGCACGCTGCACTGCTCGGCAAGCTCGGTCTCGAGGATATTGGTGGTGCCGTGCAGGTCGCACTGGGAGTGGCGGCAGACCAGTTCCTTGTCCTCGGTAAAGGCCACGTCGCACTCGAGCACGCCAGCGCCCATGCGCGCGGCGGCCAGGTAGGATTCCCGGGTGTGCTCGGGGAACATCAGGGGGGCGCCGCGGTGGCCGATGGAAAAGTCGCTCCGGGTGGGCTGCTCAAGGTTGGCTGCGCACTGCTCAAGGGTCGCCTTGAGCTCGGCGGACTGGGCATTGTCCTCGTCCATGTCGTCGATCAGGAAGTAGGGGCGGGGGCCCAGACTGACCGGCAGGGAGGAAGAAGCGCTGGCGTTGGAGGCGTTGTCCTCGGCCATGGCGGGCGCGACACTGGCCCCGCAGAGCGCGATGGCAGTGATCGCGCATGACAGTAACGCGGCGAGGGGAGCGGGGCGGCGGTGGTGATGGGCATCCATGGAGCGTCTCCTTTGTGTCAGCCATGCTGAACCATCAGCACGAGTCTGGTGGTGTTGTCAGAGATTACGGTGGTTCCGGGGCGCCGGAATCGCTCTATTACCCTAGTCCGGCTCGAGGACATTCACATGACAGCGAGCGCTCTTGGCGCCCGCGCTGGCGCGCCGCAGTTGACAACGTCGCTGAAGACTGATTTTCTAGAGCGCATGAACATGACATCTCGCCACCTCGACCTACGACTACTACTACGCGTTTGAATGCGCGTGGCGACGCCCTTTGTGCTTGCGTCGCCGGCAGGATCGCCACCAGTCAGGTTGAGTCGAGGTTGCAAGATGTCCGTCAGTACCCAGTGCCCCACCATGAACCCGTCCCGTCACGCCACCTGTGGTGTCCGCTCTCGTCGTTGCGACGATGTACGGATGGCTGGTGCGCGAATTGTCGTGGTCGCTATCGTCTCGGTCCTGGAACGACTTATGACGCCCCGCTCGCCTCTGGCGAGCGGGGCGTCGCCGTTTTCACCTGGCCTTTGCTCACAAGGCGCTGGCCGGGTCGCCCAACAGGCCTTCCAATAACGCTTCGCTCGACACACCCTATTCCGGAGAAAACGCCATGATGCTCAAGGACCCTTCGACCAAGTACCGCCCCTTCGTGGCCGTGGACCTGCCTGATCGGCAGTGGCCCAGCCAGCGCATCGAGACCCCGCCCCAGTGGTGCAGCGTCGATCTGCGCGACGGTAACCAGGCGCTGATCGATCCGATGGACCAGGAGCGCAAGCAGCGCTTCTTCGATCTGCTGGTCAAGATTGGCTTCAAGCAGATCGAGGTGGGCTTCCCCTCCGCCTCCCAGACCGATTTCGACTTCGTGCGCAGCCTGATCGAGGAAGACAAGGTCCCGGACGACGTCACCATCCAGGTACTGACCCAGGCCCGTCCGCACCTGATCGAGCGCACCTTTGAATCGCTCAAGGGCGCCAAGAACGCCATCGTTCACGTCTACAACGCCACCGATCCGGTGTTCCGTCGCGTGGTATTTAATGTCGACAAGCCCCAGTGCATCCAGATTGCGGTCGATGCCACCACCCAGATCCGTGACCTGATGAAGGCGGCCCCCGAGACCAACTGGACCTTCCAGTATTCTCCGGAGCTGTTCACCACCACCGAGATGGATTTTGCGGTGGAGATCGTCAATGCCGTGCGCGAGACCTTCGGGGCCAGCGCCGACAACAAGATGATCGTCAACCTGCCGGCCACGGTGGAGTGCGCCACCCCCAACAACTACGCCGACCAGATCGAGTGGTTCTGCCGCAACGTCGAGCACCGCGATCACCTGATCGTCAGCGTTCACCCCCACAATGACCGTGGTACCGGTGTGGCCGCCGCCGAACTGACGGTGATGGCCGGCGCCGACCGGGTCGAGGGCACCCTGTTCGGCAACGGCGAGCGCACCGGCAACGTCGACATCGTCACCCTGGCGATGAACCTCTACACCCAGGGCGTCCATCCGGGCCTCGACTTTTCCAACATCACCCCGATCATGCGTGAGGTCGAGCACTGCAACCAGCTGCCGGTCCACCCGCGTCATCCCTACGTCGGCGATCTGGTGTTCACCGCCTTCTCCGGCTCTCACCAGGACGCCATCAAGAAGGGCATGGCGCTGCGCAAGGAAGACCCGGACAGCGTCTGGGCGGTGCCTTACCTGCCCATCGACCCGCTCGACGTGGGCCGCAGCTACGAGGCGGTGATCCGCGTCAACAGCCAGTCCGGCAAGGGCGGCGTCAGCTACCTGCTGGAGCAGGAGCACGGCATCGAACTGCCGCGCCGGCTGTCCATGGAGTTCAGCCTGGTGGTGCAGGAGGTGGCCGATCGGGTCGGCAAGGAGATCACCTCGGCGATGATCTACCAGACCTTCGTCGACGAGTACCTGGCCAAGACCGAGCCCTACAGCCTGGTCAGCCACCGCCTGTCGTCCGAGCCGGACAGCCCGACGGTGACGCTGGAAGCCTGCATCGCCAAGGACGGTGAGCGCCACACCATCAGCGGCGAAGGCAACGGCCCGCTGGCGGCCTTCGTCAAGGCGCTGCGCAGCGAAGGCCACGACATCGAGATCATCGACTACCACGAGCACTCCCGCGGTCAGGGCGCCGACGCCGAGGCGATCGCCTACGTCGAGGTCCGAGTCAAGGGCGAGGCGGTGTTCGGCGTCGGTACCGACGAGAGCATCACCAGCGCCTCGATCAAGGGTGTGATGAGCGCGATCAACCGCTGCCTGTCCACCGAAGAGGTGGCGCCCAACGTCACCGCCGACAGCGTGGCCTGATTCGCGCCGCTGGCAAATGGCGTAAACGCACCGCCCCCGGGGGAAAACCCGGGGCGGTTTTTTTGCAGCATGCTTGGTGTCGGCTACAACGGCGTCTTGCTGGCTTCGCCGGGGACCTCGCGGACCAGGGTCGGCATCAGGAAGCCGGGCAGGCGGGTGCGCAACTCGTCGACCAGAGCGTTGGCGCGGGCGTCGGCCACGTCGAAGTGGGCTGCCCCGGACACCGGGTCGAAGGCGTGCAGGTAGTAGGGCAGTACGCCGGCCTCGAACAGCCGCTCCGAGAGCGCTTCCAGCGCATCTACCGAGTCGTTCACTCCCTTGAGGATCACGCTCTGGTTGAGCAGGGTCACGCCGGCCTGCTTGAGCCGCGCGCAGGCGCCGGCCACGGCCTCGTCGATCTCGTTGGCGTGGTTGATATGCAGCACCATGACCTTCTGCAGGCGGCTGCCGGTGAGCCACTCGAGCAGGGGGCCGTCGACGCGATCGGGGATCACCACCGGCAGCCGGGTATGCAGGCGTAGTCGCTTGAGATGGGGGATGGCGTCGAGCCGCTCGACCAGCCAGGCCAGCTGGCGATCGCTGGCGGCCAGCGGATCGCCACCGGACAGGATCGCCTCGCGCAGGGTGGCGTCCTCGCGCAGGTAGTCCAGGGTGTCGTCCCACTGGCTGCGTGAGGGCGCGTTTTCCTGGTAGGGGAAGTGGCGACGGAAGCAGTAGCGGCAATTGATCGCGCAGGCGGGGCTGGTGATCAGCAGTACCCGTCCGGCGTACTTGTGGATCAGGCCGCGACGGGCGGTGTGCTGGGCCTCCTGGAGCGGATCAGTGACGTAGCCCTCGGGGTTTGTCTGCTCGGCATCCAGGGGCAGCACCTGGCGCAGCAAGGGGTCGTCCGGGTCTGCGTGGCGCATGCGCGCGGCAAAGGCCTCGGGCACACGCACCTCGAACAGGGAGTGGCCGGCCTCGGCGCCGGGGATCAGGGAGGCGTCGAGCCCCAGGCGTCGGCACAGCTCGCGCGGGTCACGAATGGCGCCGGCCAGCTGTCGCTGCCAGCCACCGAGGGCGGGAAGTCCCGGCTCATCCGGGGCAGAGCAATGCAAAAGCGTCGAGCTTCGGGTTATCATGCGGGCCATCCATCGATGCGTGCGAGGGGCTTGTCCTCGCAAAATGTCAGTTGAGTGCCGCTCTGAGCCGATGGCCGGGCCGGGCACCGAAAGGAACGAGATCTCATGGCGAACTATTCTACCAACGAATTCAAGGGCGGTCTGAAGGTGATGCTCGACGGTGACCCCTGTGCCATCGTCGAGAACGAATTCGTCAAGCCCGGCAAGGGCCAGGCCTTCAACCGCGTGAAGCTGCGCAACCTGATGACCGGCCGCGTGTGGGAGCGTACCTTCAAGTCCGGCGAGTCGCTGGAAGGCGCCGACGTCATGGATCTGGACATGGAGTACCTCTATACCGACGGTGACATGTGGTACTTCATGAAGACCGACGGTTCCTTCGAGCAGTACGCCGTCGAGAAGAAGGCCCTGGGCGACAGCGACAAGTGGCTCAAGGAGCAGGTGGTGTACACCGTGACCCTGTGGAACGACAACGCCATCTCGGTCTCCCCGCCCAACTTCATCGAGCTGGAAGTGGTCGAGACCGACCCGGGCCTCAAGGGCGACACCGCCCAGGGCGGCTCCAAGCCGGCGACCCTGTCTTCCGGTGCGGTGGTGCGCGTTCCCCTGTTCATCAACCAGGGCGAAGTGCTCAAGATCGACACCCGTAGCGGTGATTACGTCTCCCGCGCCTGAGGCGAGGGCGATATCCCCGGATCGGCAGATCGAGATACAGACAAAGGCCACGTGATCGCGTGGCCTTTGTCGTTTGGGCAAGTGGTAAGGAACGAACGATGACAGACTGGCAACCCACGGCCTCGCTGGACACCCTGCGCTGTCGCGCCGTGCTGATGCAGCGGGTGCGCGGCTTCTTTGTCGAGCGCGGCGTGCTCGAGGTGGAGACCCCCTGTCTCGGTCACGGCGGCAGCACCGACGTGCACCTGGCGTCGCTGTCCTGTCGAGCGGTCACCCCGGCGGGCAGCGAAACCCTGTGGTTGCAGACGTCGCCGGAATTTCACATGAAGCGCCTGCTGGCGGCCGGCAGTGGGCCGATCTTCCAGATCGCCCGCAGCTTTCGCGACGGCGAGGTGGGTCGTCGCCACAATATCGAGTTCAGCATGCTGGAGTGGTATCGCCCGGGGTGGAGTCTCGATGCTTTGATCGAAGAAACCCAGGCGCTGATCCGCGAGGTGCTGCCGTTTAATCCCGGCCCGACGCGAAAGCGTTGCTATCGCGAGCTGTTTGGCGAGGTGCTGGATATCGATCCTTTTGAGGTGGAAATCGCATCACTTCGCCGTATTGCCGGTGAACGCGGTGGCCTCGACATGGCCGAGGCGCCGCGCGATGAGTGTCTCGACCTGCTGATGAGCCTCGTCATCGAGCCCGAGCTAGGCCGCGACGGCATCGACGTGGTGCTGGACTACCCAGCCAGCCAGGCGGCGTTGGCCCGGCGTCACCAGGACCCCCGCGACGGCGCCTGGGTGGCCTCGCGCTTCGAGGTCTATCTAAACGGGCTCGAGCTTGCCAACGGCTACGACGAGCTGACCGATGTGGACGAACAGCGCGTACGCTTCGCCGGTGACAATCGTGCCAGGCGTGAGGAAGGCCTTGCCGAGGTCGACGTCGACGAGCGCCTGCTGGCGGCGCTGGGCGCCGGCATGCCCGAGGGCAGCGGGGTCGCCCTGGGACTCGACCGGCTGATCCAGCTGGCGCTGGGCAAGTCGCGTCTTGAAGAGGTGATCGCCTTTCCCACACCGCGCTGTTGAGGGGGGCTGGGCACCTCGTGGGGTGGTGATCCAGACAGCGTCCGGATCATGCAATCATCCGGGACCTGACAGCTACGCCAAGAAGGGCGGCCATAGCCGCCTCTGTCAAAGGTGTTACCAATACGCCTTGGCGCTTCAGTCCGCGCTGGTGGTCGCTTCGCCGTCTGCCGTCGCCGCTGTTGCGCTAGTTCCCGGCTCGCCGCCCAGGCGTTGGCCCATGCTCACCGCGACGGGGCTGCCGGCCTTGCCGCTCAAGGCATCGAAGTCGACCTTTTCGGCGAAGGCCATGACCACGGTGGAGCCGAGCTTGAAGCGGCCCATCTCGGCGCCCTTGGCGAGGTGAATCGGGCGATCGAAGCGGACACGCTCGACCCGGCCGGACTGCGGTGTCACCTGGCCGGCCCACACCGTTTCAATGGCGGCGACGATCATCGCGCCCACCAGCACCAGCACCATGGGGCCGTGTTCGGTCTCGAAGTGGCACACCAGCCGCTCGTTGCGGGCGAACAGGCCCGGGACGTGGCGGGTGGTGGCGTCGTTGACCGAGAACAGGCGCCCGGGCACGTAGACCATCTCGGTCAGGGTGCCGGCAAGCGGCATATGCACCCGGTGGTAGTCCTTGGGCGACAGGTAGACGGTGGCGAAGCTGCCGCTCTGGTAGCGGGTGGCCGCCCTGGGGTCGCCGCCGAGCAGTTCGGTCATGCTGAAGCGATGGCCCTTGGCCTGGACCAGCCGGCCATGGTCGATGGCGCCCCATTGGGACAGGGTGCCGTCGGCGGGGCACAACAGGCCGTCTTCCAGTGGACGGGCGCCGGCCGCCAGCGCCCGAGTGAAGAAGGCGTTGAAGCTCGGGTAGACCCTGGGGTCCGATTCCACCGCCTGGCTCATGTCGACCTTGAAGCGCTTGATGAAGGCGCGGATCAACAGGTTCTTGAGCCAGCCGATACGGCAGTCGGCAAGCAGACCGACCAGGCGCGACAGCAGGTGGTGGGGGATGGGGTACTGGATCAGGGAAAACAGCTTGGCGAGGGTCACGAAGGGACGATCTCCGGGTGGTCAATGACGCGCACGCGGCCTCACGGCCGCGCCGCTGGTGCAATCAAGTGCCCTAGGCTCAGTCCGAAAAGTCGACGAGCGCAGATACTTTTCAGACAAGCCCTAGATGGGCAGAGGAACAAGGGGGTCAGTGTTCGATGGGGGTATCGTCGCGATTGCCCCACTCCTTCCACGAGCCCGGGTAGGCACGCATGCGTTCGAACCCCAGTGCCTTGCCTACCAGCCAGGTGAAGCCGCTGCGATGATGGGTCTGGCAGTGAGTGACCACTTCCATATCCGGGGTGATACCCATGGCGCCCAGTTCGGTGATCAGCTCGGCGTAGTCGCGCAGGCGAAGTGAGCGTTCACGGTCCATGGCGTCGGTCCACTCCATGTTGACCGCTCCGGGCAGGTGGCCGAGGTGCCGGTTCTGGCCCTTGTTGCCATCGAACTCGTCGACGGAGCGGGCATCCCAGATGGCGAAGTTGTCGCTGCCCAGGCGCTCTTCAAGCTCGAGTCGGTCGATCGCGACCTCGGGATTGAGGACCTCGGCCTGGTAGTCCGAGGGCTTCGGCGCATGGTCTTCGGTGGACTGTGGCAGCCCCTCGTCACGCCAGGCGTGAATGCCGCCATTCAGGTAGGAATAGCGCTTGTGGCCAATCAGCTCCAGCGTCCACAGCAGGCGCCCGGCCCAGCCGCCGCCCTCATCATCGTAGGCGACAACGTGGGTGTCCCGGGTCAGGCCCAGCGACGAGAACAGTTGTGACAGGGCCTCTTCATCGGGGACGTCGTTGGGGACGTCGCCGGAACCTTTCAGCAGACGACGATGGTCGAGAAAGATCGCGCCGGGCACGTGGCCCTCGGTGTAGCTTTCCGCCTTCAGCGGCACGTCGATCACCAGGATGTCCTCGTGATCCAGCACGCCGGCGAGTTCCTCGGGCTCGGCGATCAAGGGCAACAGATTGTCTTCTGAGCTCATGGTTCTCTCCTGGCGGATCCACACGGATGAAAGGGGCGGGCGCTGTGTCTGGCGCCTGGCACTTCGCGAGGGGACGCTACTGGCGTTTCCCTATTGGCTATCCAGACTATCGACGATACGACGATAACTGGCAAAGCGTTCGGGGTGAATCGCCCCCTCGTCGATGGCGTCGCGAATGGCGCAGCCCGGCTCCTGCCGGTGGCGGCAGTCGCGGAAGCGACACAGGCCGAGGTAAGGGGCGAATTCGATAAAGCCCTCGGTGACCTCGCGCTCTGTCAGGTGAGTGAGGCCAAACTCGCGGATGCCGGGGGAGTCGATCAGCTCGCCCGAGGCCAGGCTCTCGTCCGGTGCGGGCAGGTGGTAGAGCTGGGCGGTGGTGGTGGTGTGGCGACCCTTGCGCGAGTCCTCCGACAGCGCGCCGATGCGCAACTGTTCGTCGGGCAGCAGACGGTCGATCAGTGAGGACTTGCCGACCCCGGACTGGCCGACGAGCACCGAGGTGCGGTCGGCGAGCTGGGCGTAGAGGGCGTCGAGTCCGCCGTCGACCTCGGTGGAGGTGGCCACCACCTGGTAGCCGATGCCGCGGTAGCGATCGAGCAGCCCGCGCAGTTCGCCGCCCTCGTCGGGCAGCAGGTCGGTCTTGTTGAGTACCAGCACCGGGGTGATGCCGGTGGCCTCGGCCGCCACCAGGTAGCGATCGATCAGGCCGGCGTGGGGCTCGGGTTCCACCGCGAAGACGATCAGTATCTGGTCGATATTGGCCGCCACGGGCTTGAGTAGCCCGCGCATATCCGGGCGTTCGAGCACATTGTCGCGCTCGCCTCGGGCCACCACCACGCCGCTGCCGTCCTCGCCGGCCCGCCAGATGACGCGGTCTCCGGTGACCAGGCCCTCGAGGTTGGCGCGCAGATGGCAGCGGGTGGGCGTCTCGCCGGCACGGCTGGCGACGTCCAGGGTCCGTCCGAAGTGAGCGATCACTCGGCCGTCTCGCTCGGCGCCGTATTCGCCGGCGGCAAGCTTTTCGTCGTCCTGGCCGGCCTTTCTGGCGGCGCGCTCGGCGCGTTCGGCCTGGATCTTCTCGATGCGCCAGCGCTGCTGGCGGCTCAACTTGCGTTTGCTCATGAGCACCCGATGGTCGGTACAATGGTCGGCATTGTACCTACACGCACGGCCCCTGTCCCGACAAGGGCCACCGCCTGATCAAGGAAGCGACGATGTCCGATGCCAGCGCCAGCCCCGACGATACCCTCAACCCGCGTCCTGACGATGCCAAGACCGGCCCGCGAAACGACGCCCTGATCTGGATCGACCTGGAGATGACCGGGCTCGACCCGGAGCGTGAACGCATCATCGAGGTGGCCACCCTGGTCACCGACGGCGAGCTCAATGTCATCGCCGAGGGGCCGGTGATCGCGGTTCACCAGAGCGACGCATTGTTGTCCGGCATGGATGAGTGGAATACCCGTACCCACGGCAATTCCGGGCTGGTCGAGCGGGTGCGCAAGAGCCAGATCGATACCCGCGAGGCCGAGCGCAGGACGCTCGAGTTTCTCTCAGCCCATGTGGCCCGGGGAACCTCGCCGATGTGCGGCAACTCGATCCACCAGGACCGGCGCTTTCTGGAGCGCGAGATGCCCGAGCTGTGGGCGTTTTTCCACTACCGCAATCTCGACGTCTCGACCTTGAAGGAGCTGGCCAAGCGCTGGAATCCCCAGGCGCTGGAGGGCTTTTCCAAGCGCAACGTGCACCTGGCCATGGACGACATCAAGGAATCCATCGCCGAACTCGCGCACTATCGCAAGACGTTCCTCAAGGCTGGGGAATAGTCAGCAGTTGACGCCAGGTTCGAGGCGAGGGGCGCGTTCAGCTTGAGGCGCTCGGCTCGAGGCGCTCAAGCAGAGGTGATCAGCTCGGCGCGCCGCTGGCGCTGGCGGGCGAGCGCCCAGCGTACGTGCTCGCGCACCAGCTCGGAGGGATAGGCCAGGCGGGTGAGCAGGGCGCGTTCGATGGCGGCGCTCCAGGGGGCGTTACCGAGCCCCACCGCCAGGTTGCGCAGCCAGCGTTCGTAGCCGATACGACGAATCGGGCTGCCGGCGGTGCGCTCGAGAAACTCCTCCTCGCTCCAGCCGAACAGGGTCAGCAGCTCCACCCGGTCGAGATCGTGGCGCGGCGCGAAGTCAGGTTCGCTGCTTGCCCGTGTGAAGCGGGTGAAGGGGCACACCAACTGGCAATCGTCACAGCCGAACACCCGATTGCCCATAGCCTCGCGATAGCGCTCGGGAATGGCGCCGAACAGCTCGATGGTCAGGTAGGAAATGCAGGCGCGGGCGTCGACCACCTTGTCCTCGACGATGGCGCCGGTAGGGCAGGCGGTGCGGCAGGCGCTGCAGCTGCCACAGTGTTCCTGCTCGAATGGCTCGTCCACCGGCAGCGGCAGGTCGGTGTAAAGCTCACCGAGAAAGAACATCGAGCCGGCTCTGGGATTGAGCAGCATGGCGTTCTTGCCGAACCAGCCGATACCGGCCTTGCGCGCCAGGCCGCGCTCCATCACCGGGGCCGAGTCGACGAAGGCGCGGTAGCCGAAGTCCCCGACTTCCGCCTCGATGGTCTTTGCCAGGCGCTGTAGCCGCTTGCGCATCAGCTTGTGGTAGTCACGCCCGGTGGCATAGCGTGACACATAGGCGCGGCTGGGCTGTCCCAGCACCTTGGTGGTCTCCACCTCCGGCGGCAGATAATCCAGGCGCACACTGATGACCCTGATGGTGCCGGGTTCGAGCTCGGCCGGACGGGTACGTTTGGTGCCGTGCTTGGCCATGAAGCCCATCTCGCCGTGGAAACCTGCCTCCAGCCAGCGCTCGAGGTGAGCCTCGTCGTCGCTCAAGTCGACGTCGGTGATGCCGACCTGCTGGAAGCCGAGCTCCCGCCCCCAGGTGCGGATGCGCGCCGCCAGGTCGTTGAAGTCGACGTCGGTGGACGGGGACGATGCAGACATAAATGAGGACATACCCGGCAAATGGCAAGACAGCCCGGCTCTGCGCTTGGCGCGAGAGGAGAAGGGCTTAGACTTCATAGGGAAGGAAGTGACCGCCATGGTAGACCATCACGATCGAAGGGAGAACCGCATGGACATCTTGGACGGCGGCGTGATTGAGCCAGGACAGACTCCGTTGTACACCGCCGAGCAGGTACGCGAGCTGGACCGACGGGCGATCGCCGGCGAGAGCGACGGCTTCGCCCTGATGCACCGGGCCTCCGGCGTCGCCTGGCGCTGGCTGAAGGCGCGCTGGCCGGCGACCAAGTCGCTGACGGTGTTCTGCGGTGGCGGCAACAACGGCGGCGACGGCCATGTGCTGGCAGCGCTGGCCGCGACCGAAGGGCGCCAGGTGCAGCGCATTTCCCTGACCCCGCGTGAACGCCTGAAGGGTGACGCCTTGCGCGCGGCCGAGATGGCCGACGACGCCGGGGTCGGCTTTATCGAATGGCGAGAAGGATTGCGCGTGGAAGGGGACGTGGTGGTCGATGCCATGCTCGGTACCGGCTTTGCCGGCGACCTGCGTCCGACCTACGCCGCGGCCATCGCCGCCATCAATGAAAGCCGGTGTCCGGTGCTGGCGGTGGATATTCCCTCGGGCATCACCGCCGACGGCGGCGCCGAGCCCAGCATGGCGGTCAGGGCGGTGATGACGGTGACCTTCATCGCCGACAAGCTGGGACTGCACACCGGGCGTGGCGCCGCCCTGGCCGGCGAGGTGGTGGTGGAATCACTGGGGGTAGACGCCCTGGCCCATGACGATATCGCGCCCACCGCCTGGCGCCTGCAGTCGAGCCTGGTGAACCTGGCGTTGCCTCCGCGTGAGCGCGACATGCACAAGGGCGCCGCCGGATTCGCCGGCATCTTCGGTGGCGCACCCGGGTTCGGCGGGGCCGCCCTGCTGGCGGCAGAGGCCTGCGCCAGGGTGGGCGCTGGCCGAGTGCTGCTGGCCACCGCGCCGGAACACGTCGGCGCCAGTCTGGTGCGCTGCCCCGAGGTCATGGCGCGTGGGGTGACCCATGCCAGCGAACTCGATGAGCTGCTCGATCGCCTGAGTGTGCTCGCCGTGGGGCCAGGGCTTGGTCAGGGGAGCTGGGGCCAATCGGTGCTGCAGACCGCGCTGAAGCGCTCGATTCCGCTGGTGCTGGACGCCGATGCCCTCAACCTGCTGGTCAGCCGCTTTGCCGATCTGCGGCGTGACGACTGGATCCTGACCCCCCATCCGGGAGAAGCGGCACGCCTGCTCGAGACCAGCGTGGCCGAGGTCGAGGCGGACCGCCCCGGTGCCGCGCGCGCCCTGCAGCAACGCTGGGGCGGGGTGATCGTGCTCAAGGGGGCCGGCACCCTGATCGCCGGTCCCGACGGCCTGGCGCTGTGTCCTTTCGGCAACCCGGGCATGGCCAGCGGCGGCATGGGCGATACCCTGACTGGTGTGCTGGCGGGCTTGATGGCCCAGGGCCAGGCCCCGGGCTGGTCACTGGAACGCACCGCGCGGCTGGGCGTGCTGGTACACGCCCTGGCCGGTGACATGGCGGCGAGAGAGGGCGGTGAGCGTGGTCTGTTGGCCAGCGATCTGGCATCCTGTGCACGAAAATTAGTCAATCCGACGATGGGCGAGGAAGATGCAGCTGCGACTCGATGATGAAGACCGCCAGGTCGCACTGGGGGAGTGCCTGGGACGGGCCTTGCAAGGACGAGGACGCGTCCACCTGTCGGGAGAGCTTGGGGCCGGCAAGACCACCCTGGCTCGCGGTGTGTTGCGCGCCTACGGCCATCAAGGTGCGGTGAAGAGTCCTACCTATACCCTGGTGGAGCCCTACGAGCTTTCGCTGGACGGGGAGCCGGTCACGCTGCACCACTTTGACCTCTACCGCCTGGGCGATCCCGAGGAGCTTGAGTTCATCGGTGGGCGCGATCTGCTCGCCGAGGGGCATCTGTGCCTGGTGGAGTGGGCCGAGCGCGGCGAGGGCTGGCTGACGCCGCCGGATCTCGAGGTGGCGCTAAGCCATGCCGAGACAGAAGGGCGCGAGGCGCGCATCAGCGCCGCCACGACCCTGGGCGAAGCGCTGCTGACGCGCCTGAAAGACGAAGTCTCCCGCGATCAACGACTGGCGGGAGGCAAGGCATGAGGCGTCGCCTTCCGGCCCGTATGGGTGCTGGTCTATTGACGTTGGTGGCCACACTGGGCCTTACGCTTTCGAGCCTTGCCCAGGCCGCCAGCGTGGACAACATGCGCCTGTGGGCCGCGCCGGATCACTCGCGGCTGGTGTTCGACCTGTCGGCGCCGGCCACTGCCAACGTGTTCGAGCTCGACAACCCGCGCCGGCTGGTCATCGATCTCAGTGGCACCAGCCTGGCCGCCGATCCTGCCAGCATGGACCTGTCCAACAGCGCCATCAGCTCGGTGCGCACAGGCGTGCGCGACGGCGGCGATCTACGCGTGGTGCTCGAGCTCAGCCGTGCCATCGAGCCGCGTCACTTCTCGTTGGCGCCCAACAACCAGTACGGCGATCGTCTGGTGGTGGATCTGGAGTACCCCGGCGAGAGCGCGGTGGAAGACCCCATCGATCCCATCGAGTCGATGATCCGTGAGCAGGAGATCGCCGCCGAGCGGGCCAAGACCGTGGCGGTGGCCGAGGGCCGTGACCCGGTGGAGGCAGCACCGGTGATCGACACCGCTCAGCCCCATCCCAAGCGCGACATCATCATCGCCGTGGACGCCGGGCACGGTGGCGAGGACCCCGGCGCGCTGGGCCCGAGCGGTACCCGCGAGAAGGACGTGGTGCTGCAGATGGCCGATCGCCTGGCGCGCATGATCAACGACTCCCCCGGCTTCAAGGCGGTGCTGATCCGCGACGGCGACTACTACGTCGGGCTGCGTCAGCGCACCCTGATCGCCCGCGAGCAGAAGGCCGACTTCTTCGTCTCCATTCACGCCGACGCCTTCAACAGTCCGCGTCCCCACGGCAGCTCGGTGTTCGCGCTGTCCCAGAGCGGAGCCACCTCGGAGACCGCCAAGTGGCTGGCGGCCAGCGAGAACCGCTCGGATCTGATCGGCGGGGTCGACGGCAACCTGTCGCTGGATGACAAGGATCAGGTGCTCAGGGGCGTGCTGCTGGACCTGACCATGACCGCGACCCTCAATGACTCCCTGACCATCGGCGACGAGGTGCTCAGTCGCATCGGGCGCATCAATGATCTGCACAAGCCCAGGGTCGAGCAGGCCGGCTTCGTGGTGTTGAAGTCCCCGGACATTCCTTCGCTGCTGGTGGAGACGGGCTTTATCTCCAACCCCGAGGAAGAGCGACGACTCAAGGACGGCGGTTACCAGCAGCGGATGATGAGCGCCGTGTTCGGCGGCATCCGCTCGCACTTCGAGCGCAACCCGCCACCGGCAAGCCTGCTGGCCTGGCAGCGCGATCAGGGGCGGTCCACCGCTACCAACGAGTATCGCATCCAGCCAGGCGACACCCTGTCCGCCATCGCCTCGCGTCACGGCGTGGCGCTCAGCGCGCTCAAGCAGGTCAACGAGCTGTCCGGGGACGTCATTCGCGTCGGCCAGGTGTTGAGGATTCCCAGTTCATGAGTGATATCCCGTGTGAGAGCGAGCCTGGCGTCCAGGTGTCACAGCGCCGCTCGATCAAGATTCTCGACCCCCGGCTGGCCAACCAGATCGCCGCCGGTGAGGTGGTGGAGCGCCCGGCCTCGGTGGTCAAGGAGCTGATCGAGAACGCCATCGACGCCGGCAGCACCCGCATCGAGGTGGACATCGAGTCCGGCGGTGCCCGGTTGATTCGGATCCGTGACGATGGCTCCGGCATCGGTGAGGAGGACCTGCCGCTGGCGCTGTCACGACACGCCACCAGCAAGATCCTGTCGTTGGAGGAGCTCGAGGGCGTCGCCAGCCTCGGCTTTCGCGGCGAGGCGCTGGCCTCGATCAGCTCGGTGTCGCGACTGGAACTGACCTCCAACGTCGAGCAGGACCCTCAGGGCGGCTGGCGGGTGGTGGCCGAAGGGCGGCGCATGGAGCCCCGCGTCACGCCGGCACCCCATCCTCGTGGCACCTCGGTGGCGGTGCGTGATCTGTTTTTCAACACTCCGGCCCGGCGCAAGTTCCTGCGTACCGAAAAGACCGAGTTCAACCATGTCGAGGAGGCCTTTCGGCGCCAGGCGCTGTCGCGCTTCGACATCGGCTGGACCCTTCGCCACAACCAGAAGACCATCCACCAGTTGCCGGTGGCACGGGATGACCACGCGGTGGAGCGACGTCTCGCTTCGCTGCTGGGCAAGAACTTCCTGGACAATGCCCTGACCCTGGACATCGCCACCGGCAGCCTGCGCCTGTGGGGCTGGGTGGGGCTACCGACCCACTCTCGCGCCCAGGCCGACCAGCAGTACTTCTTCGTCAATGGCAGGGTGGTGCGCGACCGGCTGGTGGCCCACGCCATCCGCCAGGCCTATCGCGATGTGCTGTTCAATGGTCGCCACCCGGTATTCGTGCTCTATCTGGACGTGGACCCCACGGTGGTGGACGTCAATGTCCACCCGACCAAGCACGAGGTGCGCTTTCGCGACGGGCGCATGGTCCACGACTTTCTGTTCTCGAGCCTGCACCGGGCGTTGGGCGAGGCCCGCGCAGGGCATCAGGATGGTCAGTCTTCGCAGCAGCAGGCGAGCATCCAGAGTGATGGCCTCGACGTCGACCCCGAGACCGGCGAGATCCGCGAGCCGACCCCCCAGGGCGGGAATCCCGGCCAACACCCGTCCCGGCAACAGCCTTCCTGGCAGCAGCAGCCGATGGCGCTGCACCCGCGCCGCGACGAGGGCGAGGGCGGTGTCACCCCGGACCGGGTGCGCGCCTTCATGGACGGCTACCGCAAGCTGCACCCGGACCACGAAGACAGCCTGCTGACGCCGCAGCCAGGAGGCCCAGGCGCCGGCGGTCTGGCCGCCGGCACGGCCCAGGCCGAGCGCCATAGCCCCACGCCGAGAACCTGGCCCGGCGCCGCTGGCGCGGCTAGCGAGCCCCCTGCCGGGGCCGGCGGTGCATCGCTCACCTCGTCGACGCCTGAGGTGATGCCGGAAGACGACGCCACCCAGGCGCCGCCGCTGGGCTACGCCATCGCCCAGTTGCACGGCATCTACATTCTGGCCCAGAGCGCCCATGGACTGGTGCTGGTGGATATGCACGCGGCCCACGAACGGATCGTCTACGAGCGCATGAAGACCCAGGTCCACGGTGGCGCGCTGGACGCCCAGCCGCTGCTGGTACCGGTGTCGCTGGCGGTCAGTGCCGCCGAGGTCGAGACCGCCGAGCGCGAGCGCGAAGCCTTCACCCGGCTTGGTGTCGAACTCGATGCCGCCGGTCCAGAGACCCTGCTCGTGCGCCAGGTGCCGGCGCTGCTGGCCGATGCCGACGTGGAACCGCTGGTGCGCGAGATGCTCTCGGACCTGGAGCGCTACGGTCGCTCCGATCGCATCGAGGCCCACATCAACGAGCTGCTGTCGACCATGGCCTGCCACGGCAGCGTACGCGCTAATCGCCAGTTGACCATTGCCGAGATGAACGCGCTGCTGCGTGACATGGAGCGCACCGAGCGCAGCGGTCAATGCAACCACGGCCGCCCCACCTGGACCCAGATGAGCCTCAAGGATCTGGACCGGCTGTTTCTGCGAGGGCAATGATGGCGCCGACAGACGCTCCGGCCGCGGCCACGCCGCCCGCGCAGGACGACCGACCGCTGGCGCTGCTGCTGATGGGCCCCACGGCGGCGGGCAAGACCGATCTTGCCATCGAGATCCGCGAGCGCCTGGGTGGCGAGATCATCAGCGTCGATTCGGCGATGATCTATCGCGGCATGGACATCGGCTCGGCCAAGCCCTCGGCCGAGGAACTCGCCCGGGCGCCCCATCGACTGATCGATATCCGTGATCCGGCCCAGGCCTACTCGGCGGCGGAGTTTCGCGACGATGCCCTGGCCGAGATGCACGATATCGCCGCCAGTGGCCGGCTGCCGCTGCTGGTCGGTGGCACCATGATGTACTACAAGCGCCTGGTCGAGGGGGTCGCCAACCTGCCCTCGGCGGACAGCGCCGTGCGTGAACGCCTGTCCCGGCAGGCCGAGCAGGACGGCCTCGAGGCGCTGCATCGCCGCCTGGCCGAGGTCGATCCCGAGTCGGCCGCGCGCATTCACCCCAATGATCCTCAGCGCCTGATGCGGGCGCTGGAAGTGTTCGAGCTGTCCGGGCGGCCGATGAGCGAGCTGTGGAATGAGCAGCGTCGTGAAACCTTTCCCTTTCGTCTGCTGTCCATAGGGCTCGCTCCCGCCGAGCGCTCCGTGCTGCACGAGAGAATCGCCAGGCGCTTCAACGCCATGCTGGACGGCGGATTTCTCGATGAAGTGGCGGCGCTCAAGGCGCGTGGCGATTTGACGCTGTCGCTGCCATCGATGAAGAGCGTGGGCTATCGTCAGGCATGGCAGTACCTGGATGGCGAGTTTGATCGTGAGACGTTCATTCATCGTGGCGTGGTGGCGACGCGTCAACTGGCCAAGCGGCAGCTGACCTGGATGCGTAGCTGGCCTGCGCTGACCTGGGTGGACCCGTTGGCGGCCGACCCCGCCGAGCGCCTCGTGAAACTCGTGCGCGAAGCGGGGACTTAGCGTAAGATAACGAGTTCGTGCGACCACTTGCAGGGTCCCGCCGAACAACCGAATACCTGTCGCCCGCCGTCTTGAAGACCTCGGCGGGCGGCACCATAACCTAAAACCCTAAGACACTTCAGGGAGAGCAACATGTCCAAAGGGCAGTCCCTTCAAGACCCGTACCTGAACATTCTGCGCAAGGAGCGCATTCCGGTATCGATTTTCCTGGTCAACGGCATCAAGCTGCAGGGCCAGATCGAATCCTTTGACCAATTTGTCATCCTGCTGCGCAACACCGTCAGCCAGATGGTCTATAAGCACGCCATCTCCACGGTGGTGCCGTCACGCAATGTGCGTCTGCCGGCCCAGGATCCCGCTGCGCAGCCGGAGAGCTGATATTTCGTGAGGTATTGATTGTTTTTTGAACGTCCCGACGCCGGTGAAACGGCGGTACTCGTCCATATCGACTTTCAGGACGAGAAGGAGCGCGAAGATCCCGGTGAGTTCCACGAGCTGGTGAGGTCGGCGGGTGCCGAACCCGCAACCCTCGTGACCGGCTCGCGGCAACGACCCGACCCCAGGAGTTTCGTGGGGTCGGGCAAGCTCGAGGAAATCGGCGAGGCCCTGGCGGTACACAAGGCCGAGCTGGTGATCTTCAATCACGCGCTCAGTCCTTCCCAGGAACGCAACGTCGAGCAGACGCTGAAGTGTCGTGTGCTCGATCGTACGGGCCTGATTCTGGATATCTTCGCCCAGCGGGCGCGGACTCACGAGGGCAAGCTGCAGGTGGAGCTGGCCCAGCTCGAGTATATGTCCACGCGGCTGGTGCGAGGCTGGACCCACCTGGAACGCCAGAAGGGCGGTATCGGCCTGCGCGGTCCGGGTGAAACCCAGCTCGAGACCGACCGCCGCCTGCTGCGTGCGCGCATCAAGTCGATCCACAAGCGCCTGGACAAGGTGCGTAGCCAGCGCAGTCAGAATCGTCGCGCCCGCTCGCGTGCCGAGATCCCCAGCGTCTCGCTGGTGGGCTACACCAACGCCGGCAAGTCAACGCTTTTCAACAGCTTGACGGCGTCTGAGGTCTATGCGGCGGACCAGCTCTTCGCTACTCTCGACCCTACGCTGCGGCGTCTTGAGGTCGAGGACGTGGGGCCGGTGGTGCTGGCGGACACGGTGGGCTTTATCCGCCACCTGCCGCACAAGCTGGTCGAGGCGTTCCGTGCCACCCTGCAGGAGGCCGCCGAGGCCAGCCTGCTGGTGCATGTGATCGACTCAGCGGATCCTGATCGTGAGCTCAACGTCACCCAGGTGGAGGCGGTGCTCGACGAGATCGGCGCGCTGGACGTGCCGACGCTCAAGGTGATGAACAAGATCGACCTGTTCGACAGTTCGCCACGCATCGAGCGCGACGAGCACGGGGTACCGCAGACGGTGTGGCTGTCGGCGCAGAAGGGGCTGGGGCTGGACCTGCTGACCCAGGCCCTGACCGAGCGGCTGGCGGAAGACATCATCGACTTCTCGCTGACCCTGACGCCGGAGCAGGGCAAGCTGCGCGCGGCGCTGCATGAGCTGAATGCCGTGCGCGACGAGTCCTTCGACGAGGACGGCCAGACGCAGCTGGATGTGCGTCTGCCGCGTCGTGACTTCAATCAGTTGATGGCACGCCTTGGCGAGCGTGCCGCCGATTACCTTCCCGTCGCGCTGCAGGAACGCGACGTCTGGGAAGCCTGAACCGACCCGCCTGACGGGTCGGCAAGAGCGTCGCCCGGATGGTGACGCCACAAGGAAAGCACTGAAGAAATGTCGCGAGCGACGACAGGTTGGTCGCCGCCGGAGCGCAAAGGTCGGAGTTGACACAGGGTTAAATGAGAACCTTGAGCACCGCCGGCGGCCGAGATGCCGAGCGCAGCAATGTATGCAGTGTTTTCCAAGGATCGCAATCGATGCGCCTCGTCTAGGCGGGGGCACAGAGTGGAGACGACGTATGGCCTGGAATGAGCCTGGTGGCGGCAACGGCAACCAGCACGACCCCTGGAGTGGCGGGGGGCGCCGTGGCGGTAATGGGGGCGGTGGCAACCGCGGTGGCGACAATCAGGGTCCCCCCGACCTCGATGAGGCCCTGAAGAAGTTTCAGGACAAGCTCAATGGCATGCTCGGCGGCCGCGGCGGCAAGCGCGGCGGTGGCAAGGATGGCGGCAAGGGCGGCGGCAATCGCCCGCGCAATACCTTCGCCTTGCCGGGACTGTTGATCATCATCGGTCTCGCCGTATGGGCGGCCAGTGGCTTCTATCTGGTCGACCAGTCGGAGCGGGGCGTCGTGCTGCGCTTCGGCAAGTTCCAGGAAGTCGTCACCCCGGGTCTGCAGTGGAATCCGCCGCTGATCGACGACGTGCGCATGGTCAACGTTACCCGCGTGCGCTCGGTCAGCCAGACCCAGTCGATGCTGACCCAGGACGAGAACATCGTCTCGGTCGAGATCTCGGCCCAGTACCAGGTGGCAGCGCCGCGTGACTACGTGCTCAACGTGCGTGATCCCGAGCTGTCGCTGGAAAACGCCCTCGACTCGGCGCTGCGTCACGTGGTCGGTGGCACCGACATGATCGACATCCTGACCTCGGGTCGTGAGATCCTCGGCAGTGCCGTGACCAGCCGTCTGCAGACCTACCTGGACAACTACGGTACCGGTATCCGTCTGGTGACCCTGAACGTCGAGTCCACCTCGCCGCCCGATGCGGTGCAGGATGCCTTCGATGACGTCATCCGTGCCCGCGAGGATCGTCAGCGCACGATCAACCAGGCCATGGCCTACGCCAACGCCATCATCCCGGCGGCTCAGGGTCAGGCGCAGCGTATCGTCGAGCAGGGCCAGGGTTACCGCGAATCAGTGGTCGCCGAGGCGCGTGGTCAGGCCAACCGCTTCACCGCACTGCTGACCCAGTATCGCAATGCCCCCGAGGTGATGCGCGAGCGTCTCTACCTCGACGCCATCTCCGAGGTGCTCGGCCAGACCAACAAGGTACTGGTGGACGTCGATCAGGATGGCCCCTTGATGGTGCTGCCGATGGACCGTATCGGCCGTGGTCTGGGCACGTCCACCGCTGCCGACGCCGAGAATCAGCTCGATCCGCAGGTGCTGGAGCGCATCCGTGCCGAGTCCGCCAACGCGGCCTCCAATTCAAGCTCGAACCGCAACGGTCGTGACACCGGTATTCAGCGGGAGGGTCGCTAAATGATCAATAATCGATCCCTGCTCATCGTCGGCGGCCTGGCCGCCGCCGCCTGGCTGGCCAGCAACAGCCTCTACGTGGTCGACGAGACCGAGCGTGCGGTCAAGCTGCGCTTCGGTGAGATCATCGAGGAAAATATCCAGCCGGGCCTGCACGTCAAGGTGCCGATCACCCAGACCATTCGCAAGTTCGACACCCGGGTGCTGACACTGGATACCGACGCCAGCCGCTACCTGACCCAGGAGCAGAAGGCGGTGATCGTGGACTCCTACGTCAAGTGGCAGGTGGTCAACCCCACTCGCTACTACGAGGCCACGGCCGGCGACGAACTGATGGCGGTTCGCCTGATCCAGCCGCGGGTCGACGAGAGCCTGCGTAACGAGTTCGGCCAGTTGAACCTGCAGCAGATCATCTCCGAGAAGCGTGACGAGCTGATGTCCGGCCCCACCGAGGAGCTCGACAAGCTGATGCGCGAAGAGATCGGGGTGGCCATCCTCGACGTGCGGGTCAAGCGTATCGACCTGCCCGAGGACGTGTCCTCGGCGGTGTACGATCGCATGCGCTCCGAGCGTGAGCGTGAGGCCCGCGAGTGGCGTGCCCAGGGTCAGGAGGAGTCCGAGCGGATTCGTGCCAACGCCGATCGCCGCCGTCAGGTGCTGCTGGCCCAGGCCAACGAGCGTGCCGAGACCCTGCGTGGTGAGGGTGACGCCGAGGCCGCCGGTATCTACTCCGACGCCTACGAGGGCGATACCGAGTTCTATCGCTTCTGGCGTAGCCTCAACGCCTATCGCGACTCCTTCGGTGCCGGCGAGGGCAACATGATGGTGCTGGATCCCTCCAGCGACTTCTTCCGTTACCTCAAGAGCGCCGATCCCCAGGGAGCTGGCAGCCAGCCCCAGGGCTAGCGGTGGCCCCTGGCCGCCGACCGCAAGGGCGAATGCCGCCCTTGCGGGGTTCAACTGGCGGCCAAACGTGATAGAATCGGTAAACCGGGCGTGGCCCGGTTTTTTTGTGGCCGTCATTCCCGACATCGTTCCGTCCGACGCATTCGCCAGCACGCCAGAAGTTCCGAGACCGCTCCGAGATGAGTTCCCGGATTTCACCAGTGCGCGAGGTTTTGCGTGCGCGCGGACCAGGCCCACCGTCTAAGCAAGATATCGACCAAGCAGGATATCGACATGACCATCGCTGACCGCTGGCTCCTGCCCGACGGCATGGACGAGGTGCTGCCACCTCAGGCCAGTCGTATGGAGGAGCTGCGCCGGGCGCTGCTCGACCTCTTCCATCTCTGGGGTTACGACCAGGTGATGCCGCCCCCGGTGGAGTTTCTCGACTCCCTGCTGACCGGCACCGGCACCGATCTCGACCTTCAGACCTTCAAGCTCACCGACCAGCTCACCGGGCGCATGATGGGGGTGACCGCCGACGTCACGCCGCAGGTGGCGCGCATCGATGCCCACTCGCTCAAGCGCGAAGGGCCGGTGCGTCTGTGCTACTGCACCAACGTGCTGCGGGCCAAGGCCGACAAGCATCAGGGCGGGCGCAGCCCGGTCCAGGTCGGTGTCGAGCTGTTCGGCAGCGCCAGCCTGGCGGCGGATCTCGAGATCCTGCGCCTGGCGCTGGAGAGCCTCTCTGCCTCCGGCGCCGGCGAGGTGCACCTGGCGCTTGGCCACGTCGGCATCTACCGCAACCTGGTCGAGGTCGCCGAGCTCGACGCCGAGGCCGAATACGCCATCTCCGCGGCGCTGGCGCTGAAGTCGCCGGGGCAGCTCGAGGCAGAGGTGTCCAGGGCGGTAAGCGATCCCGCTCTGGCGGCCATGTTCCGCACCCTGGGCGAGCTGCACGGCGGCCCCGAGGTGCTCGACCAGGCCCGCGAAGCCTTTGCCGAGGCGCCCCAGGCGGTCAACGACGCCCTCGACAAGCTGTGCGAGCTGTATCAGGGCGTGCATCGCGAACACCCCGAGGTGGCCTGCTACTTTGACCTGGCCGAGCTGCGCGGCTATCAGTACCACACCGGCATGATGTTCGCCGCCTACGTGCCGGGGTACGGTCAAGCCCTGGCCAAGGGCGGGCGCTACGACGACACCGGCCGTGCCTTCGGTCGCGCCAGGCCTGCTACCGGCTTCTCGATGGATCTGAAGCTGTTGGCGACGCTGGCCTCCAGCGAAGCCGCCAGCGACAGCGTCTGGGCGCCGGCGGAAGGTGACGCCGAGGGCCTCGACGAGGCGGTTCAGGCCTTGAGGCGTCAGGGGCGCCGGGTGATCCAGGGGCTGCCCGGCCAGCGCGCTGCGGGACACGGCTGCAGCGAGCAGCTGGTGGCCCGAGACCAGCGCTGGGTGCTCGAACCGCTGGCGACATGATCCTGCCGGCAGTGCCTGGCACTGTCTGGCAAGCAATACCGGGGCGCCGGGGCGTGGCGCTTTAATCGACTGTGGCGCCAAGGCGCAACCAAGAAGAGACGAGAACTGCAATGGGCAAGAACGTAGTCGTACTGGGTACCCAATGGGGCGATGAGGGCAAGGGCAAGGTCGTCGACCTGCTGACCGAGTCCGCCTCCGCCGTGGTGCGTTTTCAGGGCGGTCACAATGCCGGCCACACCCTGGTCATCGACGGTGAAAAGACCGTCCTGCACCTGATTCCGTCCGGCGTGCTGCGCGAGGACAAGACCTGCGTCATCGGCAACGGCGTGGTGCTGTCGCCGGAGGCACTGATCAAGGAAATCCGCGAGCTCGAGAGCAAGGGCGTACCGGTGCGCCAGCGCCTGCGTCTGTCGCCGGCCTGTCCGCTGATCCTCGACTACCACGTGCGTCTGGATCAGGCTCGCGAGAAGGCTCGTGGCATCGCCAAGATCGGCACCACCGGTCGCGGCATCGGTCCGGCCTACGAAGACAAGGTTGCCCGCCGTGGCTTGCGTCTGGGCGATATGCTCCATCGTGAGCGCTTCGCCTCCAAGCTGGGCGAGGTGCTGGACTACCACAACTTCGTGCTGACCAAGTACCACGGCGAAGAGCCGGTGGACTTCCAGGCGACCCTGGAAAGCGCCATGGAGATGGCCGAAGAGCTGCGTCCGATGGTCACCGACACCGTGAGCCTGGTCCACGACCTGCGCAAGGGTGGCGAGAACATCCTGTTCGAAGGCGCCCAGGGCTCGCTGCTGGACATCGACCACGGTACCTACCCCTACGTCACCAGCTCCAACACCACCGCCGGCGGCACCGCTACCGGTTCAGGCGTCGGCCCGCTGTATCTGGACTACGTGCTGGGTATCACCAAGGCCTACACCACCCGTGTCGGCTCTGGTCCGTTCCCCACCGAGCTGTTCGACGAGCACGGCCGTCACCTGGCAGAGAAGGGCCACGAGTTCGGTGCCACCACCGGTCGCGCCCGTCGTTGTGGCTGGTTCGATGCCGTGGCGCTGCGTCACGCGGTGCAGATCAACTCGGTATCCGGCATCTGCCTGACTAAGCTCGACGTACTGGACGGCCTCGAGAACATCCGTGTCTGCGTGGGCTATCGCAGCAAGGACGGTGAAGTGCTCGACAACCCGGTGGATTCCGAAGGCTACGAGGCCATCGAGCCGGTCTACCAGGACCTGCCGGGCTGGAGCGAGTCGACTCTGGGCGTCAAGCGCGTCGAGGACCTGCCCAACGCCGCCCGCGCCTACATCAGCTTCCTCGAGGAGCAGGTCGGCACCTCCATCGACATCATCTCCACCGGCCCGGACCGCAACGAGACTATCGTCCTGCGCAATCCCTTCGGTGACTGATCGTCAGGTCGCCTGACCCAAGCGACGGGCGCAACAGAAAAGGCCGGCAGTGATGCCGGCCTTTCGCCCTCTATCGATAACCCTCACCGATTCCCTTTGCTGGTGAATTTACGGCGGCACTCCATCGAGAGCCTCGTGTGATTTTCTGTATACGCGCCCCAAAGCAAGCAGAATGACGCCAAGCAAAGCGACGCCGATCATGATCGAGAAGCCGGAGAGATAGTCGCTGAAATAATCGAAAGCGCTTGTGTCCATAACGTTAGAAAGCTCTTCCGATCGCTTGAACGATATCAATAGAAAAGTAATCAAGACATTGACTGCCTGCCCTGATAGTAGCGTGATGCCTGACAATGTCATCCAATTTGACCCAGGGTATACCACCAGGCCAAGTAACAGGAATCCTGCCAGAGGTATGCAATATTCCCCCATTACTTCAAATTTTACATTCCCGGTTTCTGGGACATCGAAGAAGGCCAGCAGGCCCACTGTATATACGAAAAAGGCGCAGATCGTTAGAAAGAGAATAACAAATAATTTTCTCATGATGATACCGTCATGAGACGAGAGAATTAAAATAGATATTGGCTTTCTGACGATATAGGAAAAAGGTGGATATTATAAAAAACAACAATAATAAATTTGTTATTGATTTGTCGAAGTTAATGAAAAACAAAAACAGAAGAGTGAAGCCGTGCCAAAATATAAAGATATTTCTCCCTCTTTTTAGACGAGCGAATATCATCATTGCTGCATATAGTAGCATAGTAGCATTAACGGTTAGTAATAATGGCTGCATTTGCCTAGGCAGCCCAATCATGTGCATTTTTATGGTAAAGTCGATGCTTTCATAGCCTCTCATCATTAATACAAATTGTACTGTGGAAAGTATCATCAAGGCGCAGCAGATGATTGATATGGAAATAGGGCGTTTAGGCATTACACACTCCTTTGTGTAGTTTACTTCCTGCAATAAGTTACGGCTGGTTTATCAAAGCTCCTTTTTTCCTGAGTGAATTTCACATATGTAAGGTGACAGCATACGTCTATATAAAGTGTCGAAGCGTCCCCAAAAACTGGATGTGTGGTAGTACTGGGGTAGGGAAACGAACATATAAAACGAAGACATAGCATTCTTGCTACTTGTAGCTACCATCCGGCTGGTGCTTCAGGCCATAGTAGCTCGGGAAAAACGCGCGATTCTCTTCCTGCCAAACTCGGGATAGGGTAATGGCCTGCTGCACTTGTTCCGACGTCATCTGGGCCTCCAGTCGGCGTTTGTCGGGTACGCCAGCGGTGCCCTGAAGATCGTAGTACTTATATGCCTGAACCAGATCTACCTCGGTGCCGATACCCTGCTCGTAACACATGGCAAGACCACTATGGCTCATGCGTCCTTCAAATGGCATGTTCTCTGCTCGCTTTAGCCATTCAAAAGCGACTTTGTCGTCCTTAGGTACTCCTAATCCCTTATAGTAAATTTGTGCTAACTGAGTGGCAGACTCGGCATCGCCCTGTTCCGCCGCTTTGGTAAACCAGTATCGTGCCTTCTCGATATCCAGCTCGACGATGCCTCGTGGTTGAGGACCTTGGCTATTTCCCCTATAAGCATAAGCAAGGTTTTTTTGCGAACGTATGTAGCCTTTTTCTGCCGATGCTTCGAGATAGGCCAATGCAAGGGGGTGATTGACGCGGACGCCATGTCCGTAGAAGTAAACTTTGAATAAGATATGGCCCGCATCCACCACGCCAAGCTGCCATGCTTCCTGAAGCAGTGTTAACCCGTATGCTTTGTCCACGGGTTCTTCAATCCCTGTGACCATATCTAAATATATCAATCCAAGGATAAGTTTGGCCTCTCCGTCGTTTTTTTGCTATCTTCTGTTAGTTGCGTCATGTCGATATTTTCAAGTCTATCCGACAGTGCGTATCGACTGGGCGCATTGGCAATAAAATATGGAGAATTTTCCATTTCTATAAAGGCTGTGCTTTGTTCGTCATTTTTATGGATGTTCGATAAGTTGTCGCAGCCATGTAGTGTTGTTGTTAAAAATAATGTCAGGATGAATGATAGGACTTTGTTGATAGAAGGCATTTTTATACTCTAATTTTGAATCCGGCCTTGAGCTCGATATCTCCGCGTTGGCAAATGCAGTCGAGGGTGTAGCGGAAGGGGTGGGACATTCGCTCATTGCCCACCAGTCGATGGGGAATCAGTGGATGCTTGCCGACGCTGAGTTTCAGCAGTCGTTCGTCCTGCGTGAGTTCCGTATCGAACAGTGATCCCAGCCAGCGGCCCGAGCCATTCTCCATTGCTTTGCGCTCCCTGTGCGTGTCCATGCCCACGCTTCCGCCAGAACGTGTCCGGGAACGCTCTTCAGGTGTGTCGAACTTCGGGTCGGACTTGTACGGGGCGAGCGACGGCGAACCGTTATCTAATGGTTATCGCTACATTAGGCATCATCGGTTGTCTGGGGGAATCGGTGATATGGATGGATGAATGGAAGCGGTGGATTTGTAAGAAGATCAGTACAAACTAACCGGGAGTGACGAAGTGGCTCGCGCGGTATCTCTGGCGGGGACGTGGCGGCTCAAGGCGGGGCGCTGCGTTGGCGCAGATGAGGAGAGCCGCTGACGAGAGAGGCTCCCCCGTGGCCAGGATATCGTCCACGGGGGAGAGAATGATCGACCCTTCAAGGCCAGTAGTGGCTGCCCACATCGGGCACGCTGCCTGGCCATCAATCGAGCAAGCCTGGCTGGGTCGGGGCGCTACAACTCGTTGAAGTAACAGTGATGCCGGGTCTCGCAACGAGACACTCGGTACTCCAGCGCCTGCTCTTGAATATCTCTTGCTACCCGCCGTATCTCGAGGATCGGACTACCTTCGGCGATTTCCAGGTGGTGGGCTTCGTCCTTGCCAGCCGCCACCGCGAACAGGCGTTCCTCGGCGTGGCTGACGTTGCAGCCGAAACGCTGCTGATACAGCTGATAAAGGGTGTTTGGCAGGGTCTCCGGCAGGCTTTCCAGGGTCGGAAAGCGTGTCGCCGCGACCACCACGTCCTCAAGCAGGGCGGGGCGTTCGTCGAGCTCCCTGACACGGCGAATATGGATGACGTCGTCTGCGTCCTCCAATCCCAGCACCTCCATTTCCTCTTCGTTGGCCGGACGCCTTTCGCGCACCAGGATGCGTGACGTCGGTAGCGAGCGGGTGCCATCGAGCCGGGTCAGGTGGAAGAAGCGAAACAGCGAGCTGTCCTGATCGTGGGTGGCGACCACGGTGCCCTTGCCCTGGTAGCGGATCACCACGTTGTCGCTGGCCAGGGAGTCCAGCGCCTTTCTCAGGGTGCCGACACTGACCTGATACTCCTTGGCCAACGCCGACTCGCTGGGGATAAAGGTGCCGGGTGCCCACTCTCCCGAGACGATGCGCTGAAGCAGCACCTCCTTGATCTGCTGGTAGAGCGGTCGGTAGCTGAGGCTTGGCTGATCCATGCGGGTTCCTTCTTTGCGTTGGGCGAGGCCCGTTTCTTCGTCGCCAGTATAGCTCGAGGGAAATCTAGTTGATACTTGACTAACCTATATCCTATGTCCTATACATGAATTGTGAGGGCAGCAAGCGAGACCTGCCCAGGGCCAACCGGCGATATCACAACGTCAACAACATTCGTTCAGGAGAGGGGCAGCATGAGCATCGATTTCGTAGTGCACGATGCCGACGACAGTGTCGGGGTCGTGGTGGTCGAAGGCGTCGAGGCGGGGCAGACCCTGACAGGCTGGGTCATGCATCAGGACCAGACGGTCACCTTCGAGGTGAGCGACGCCATTCCCATCGGTCACAAGCTGGCCATTCGTGACCTCGATGAGGGCGACACCGTGATGAAGTACGGCGTCGATATCGGTCGCGTCGTCCAGCCGATCAAGCAGGGCGAGCACCTGCACGTACACAACGTCAAGACAAAGAGGTGGTAAGCATGGAAATCAAGGGTCGCAAGTTCCAGGGGTATCGGCGTGAAAACGGCCGTGTAGGGGTCCGTAATCACGTGATCGTGCTGCCGGTGGACGACATTTCCAATGCTGCCGCCGAAGCGGTTGCCAACAACATCAAGGGCGCACTGGCGCTGCCGCATCCCTACGGCCGCCTGCAGTTCGGCGCCGATCTGGACCTGCACTTCCGTACGCTGATCGGCACCGGCTGCAATCCCAACGTGGCGGCGGTGGTGGTGATCGGTATCGAGCCAGGCTGGACCAACAAGGTGGTGGACGGCATCAAGGCCACCGGCAAGCCGGTCGAAGGCTTCTGGATCGAGCAGAACGGTGATCACAACACCATCTGTGCCGCCTCCAAGAAGGCCAAGGAATTCGTCCAGTACGCCAGCGAGATCCAGCGCGAGGAGTGCGACGTCAGCGAACTGTGGGTGTCCACCAAGTGCGGCGAGTCGGACACCACCTCCGGCTGCGGCGCCAACCCCACCGTGGGCGACGCCTTCGACAAGCTGTACGACGCCGGCTGCACCCTGGTATTCGGCGAGACCTCAGAGCTGACCGGCGGGGAACACCTGGTGGCCGAGCGCTGCGCCACCCCCGAGGTGCGTGAACAGTTCCAGGCGATGTTCGATCGCTACAGCGACATGATCGACCGCCACAAGACCAGCGACCTGTCCGAGTCCCAGCCGACCAAGGGCAACATCGAAGGTGGCCTGACCACCATCGAGGAGAAGGCGCTGGGCAACATCCAGAAGATCGGCCGTCGCTGCAAGGTGGATGGCGTACTGGACAAGGCCGAAACGCCGGACAAGCCGGGCCTGTGGTTCATGGACTCGTCTTCCGCCGCCGCCGAGATGGTGACCCTGTGCGCCGCCGCCGGCTACGTGGTGCACTTCTTCCCGACGGGGCAGGGCAACGTCATCGGCAACCCGATCCTGCCGGTGGTGAAGATCTGCGCCAACCCGCGCACCGTGCGCACCATGAGCGAGCACATCGACGTCGATGTGTCCTCGATCCTCAAGCGCGAGATCAACATGGAAGAGGCCGGTGATCAGCTGCTTGAAATGATGCTGCGCACCGCCAATGGCCGCAATACCGCCGCCGAGGCGCTGGGGCATCGGGAGTTTGTGCTGACCCGTCTGTACGAAAGCGCCTAAGCCAACGCCCGAGGCGGCGATCTGGCAAAAAAACCGGCTCCTCCCGCCGTTCGTCGGGAGGGGCAGGCCGTTGTAGTAAATAAGGTTGTGCAAGAACGGCGAGCAATGAAAGCGAGTTGCTCGTAGCGAAGATCCTGACCACCCCATAACGACAACATCAGGAGTAACGTCATGCGCCTTTCCCACACCCTGACCCTGACCGCGATGCTGGCGGCGTCAACCCTTGTGGCCCCGCTGGCCCTCGCCGACGCCGAGGACTTTCCCGCCAAGGACGTGCAGTACGTGATCCCCTTCGGCCCGGGCGGCGAGTCCGACATCAGTGCCCGACTGCAGCAGAGGTACTTCGAGGAGATCACCGGCCAGCAGCTGATCATCCAGTACATGCCCGGTGGCGGCGGCGCGGTGGGCTGGTCCCAGCTCAACGACATGACCGCCGATGGCCATACCATCATGGGCTCCAATCTGCCCCATATCGTGCTCAAGCCGATGGGCAAGGACGCCGGTTTTGCCACCGAGGACGTCAACAACTTCTACTTCTTCCACTACTCGCCGGACGCCATCCTGGTCCGCGAGGACAGCCCCTACCAGACCCTGGAAGATCTGGTCGAGGCGGCGCGCCAGGCGCCCGGTGTGGTGACCTTCTCCGGTAGCGGCACCTACAGTGCCAATGACGTGGCCAATACGCGCTTCCAGCAGTTGGCCGACGTCACCACTACCTACATCCCTTTCAAGGGCACCGGCGCGGCGGTCACCGCTCTGCTGGGTGGCCAGGTCCAGGCCGAGTGGGGCTATACCACCGTGGCCGCCAACCATCAGGACAAGGTGCGCATGCTGGCGGTGGCCGCCGAGGAGCGCCATCCGCTGTTCCCCGACGTGCCGACCTTCCAGGAACTCGGCTATGACATGGTGGGCGGCGCCTATCGTGGCATGGCGGTGCCCAGCGAGACGCCGGCAGACGTTCAGGCGCGGTTGTCCGAGATCTTCGATCAGATCAACCAGAATCCCCAGTTCCGCCAGGAGATGGAGGATCTGGGCTTCGTGTTGATGGACGTCGGCAATGATGACGTTGCCGACTTTCTGGCCGAACAGAGCCAGCAGTATGAGACCAGCGCGCGAGAACTCGGCCTGATCGACTGAGGTCAACGCCATGGATCTTATCGTTCACGCGCTCGGCGCTCTGTCGCCGCTCAATCTTGCGCTGGCCCTGCTCGGGGTAACGGCGGGCATCGTCATCGGTGCCCTGCCGGGGCTTTCCGCCACCATGGCAGTGGCGGTGCTGGTCCCGGTGACCTTCGGCATGGCGCCAGAGTCGGCCCTGATCATGCTCGGCGCCATCTATACCGGGGCCATCTACGGCGGCTCCTACTCGGCGATACTGGTCAATACGCCAGGTACGCCCTCGGCCATCGCCACCACCTTTGACGGCTATCCCATGGCCCGCCGGGGTGACGGTGATCTGGCCGTCACCCTGTCGACCATCGCCTCGGTGGTCGGTGGGCTGGTCGGGGTGCTGGCGCTGCTGCTGCTGGCGCCGCTGCTGGCCCAGGTCGCGCTCAGCTTCGGGCCGGTGGAGTACTTCTGGCTGGCGATCTTCGGGCTGACGCTGATCTCGGCGCTGTCCGAGGACTCGACCCTCAAGGGGTTCATGGGGGCGGGCTTCGGCCTGTTGCTGTCCACCGTGGGCGTCGCGGTGATCGGCGGCGATATCCGCTACACCTACGGCTCGCCGGTGCTGCTTGGTGGCATCGAGACGGTCTCGGCGCTGATCGGCCTGTACTGCATTCCGGTGCTGATCGATCTGGTGGCAACACCCGCCGCTCACCTCAAGGTGGATGGCGTGTCGCGCGGGGTGCGCTTTCGCGAGGGCATGGCGATCGCCATCAAGGGCAAGCTGAACCTGCTGCGCTCGGCGACCATCGGCACCGGTGTCGCCATCCTGCCCGGGGCGGGCGGCTCGATTGCAAGCCTGGTGTCCTATTCGGAGGCACGCCGGGTGGCCGACGAGCCGGCGAGCTTCGGCAAGGGCAATCCTCAGGGGGTGCTGGCGACCGAGGCCGCCAACAATGCCACCGTGGGCGGCGGCTTCATTCCGACCCTGGTGCTGGGCATCCCGGGCACGCCGCCGGATGCAGTGATCCTCGGGGCCTTGCTGGTGCAGGGCTTTCGTACCGGGCCGGAGCTCTTCACCACCAACGCCGGCATCACCTACACCTTCGTCGCCGGGCTGTTTCTGGCCACCTGCCTGCTGCTGCCGCTGGGTCTGTTGATCGGGCGCTACGCCTTCAAGTCGATCATCTCCATTCCCAAGGCGCTGCTGGTACCGACCATCGCCTTCATGACGGTGATCGGCACCTACGCCATCCGCAACAGCGCCAGCGACGTGGTGATCATGCTTTGCCTGGGGGTGCTGGGCTGGGTGCTCAATCGCTACGGCTTTCGGCCCTCGCCCATCGTGCTGGGGCTGATCCTCGGACCCATTGCCGAGCAGGGCTTCGTCCAGGGCTTCCTGATGGGGCGGGCCAGCGGATCGCTGTTCGCTACCTTCTTCGGTGGTCCGATCAGCCTGACGATCATTGCGTTGTCGTTGCTGAGCGTCTTCTACCCGATGGTCAAGGCACGGCGTGAGGCAAGACGTCAGGACAAGACGATCAATGGGGAGGCGTCGCCATGAGCGCTGTTCACAACAGAAGCACTGGTCACGACACGAGCACTGGCCACAACACCAGCGCTGCCGGCAAGAAGAAGCACGCCATCCAGGCCTCCTGCTCCCGCGCAAGCGAGTATCTGCTGCCGACGCTATTCGTCGCTGGCGCCGCTCTATGCCTGTGGGAGACCCGTGAGATGAGTCAGCTCGGGGCGGTATTCCCTGCGGTGATCTCGCTGGTGGTAATCGTCGCGGGACTGCTGCGCCTGGGGCAGCTTGGGCTGCGCGGGGTGGTGGCCAACCATGAGCGGGGCTCTGATTCGAGTTCTGATCCAAGTTCTGATCCGAGTGTGGGCTCGGGTTCGACCCCTCGTCGCCTGGCGTTGGTCGGAATCATGCTGGCCTGGGCCCTGGCGCTGCCCTGGCTCGGCTTCCTGCTGACCGGCCTTGCAAGCTTCGTCGGGCTGATGGTGGTGGCGCAGTACCGGCGCTGGCATCCGCGTCGCCTGGCCGGACACCTGCTGACCGGCGCCGTGCTGGTGGCCTTCTTCTATGCCCTGTTCGCGCTGGTACTCAATGTTCCGCTGCCGGCGGGTCGCTGGTTCACGCTGTGAGGCCGATTCGACGGCAACATCGAGGGAGTAAAACGATGGCCAGGATAGTTATCTCGGAATTTATGGATGAGCAGGCGGTGGCCTGGCTCGATGAGCACCACGAAGTGCTGTGTGACACCCGTCTGGTCGAGGATCGAGGACGCCTTCTGGACGCGGTGGCCGACGCCGATGCGCTGATCGTGCGCAATCGGACCCAGGTCGATAGCGAACTTCTGACACGGGCGCCGCGCCTCAAGGTGGTGGGGCGTCTTGGTGTCGGACTCGACAATATCGACCTCGGGGCCTGCGCCGAGCGCGACGTCGAGGTCAAGCCGGCCCAGGGTGGCAACGCCGGCTCGGTGGCCGAGTACGTGATCGCGGGGGCGCTGATGCTGCGCCGAGGTGCCTACGCCTCGACCCCGGCCATGTTGGCAGGGGAGTGGCCCCGCCAGGCGCTGATGGGGCGTGAGGTCAGCGGCGCGAGGTTGGGTCTGGTGGGCTTTGGTGCCATCGCCCAGGTCACCGCCGGGCTCGCCCGGGCCCTCGGTATGGAGGTGCTGGCGTTTGATCCCCACCTGCCGGCCGAGTCTGCGGCCTGGGGCCAGACCCAGCGCTGCGAGACGCTGGAAGCGCTGTTGGCCGAGGCCGACGTGGTCAGTCTCCACGTGCCGCTCAATGACCAGACCCGACACCTGCTGGACGCCGATCGCCTGGCCGTCATGAAGCCCGGCGCAGTGGTCATCAACGCCGCCCGCGGTGGGGTGGTGGACGAGCCGGCACTGGCCGAGGCGCTCACCAGTGGACGCCTGGCGGGGGCCATGCTCGATGTGTTCGAGCAGGAGCCACTTGGCGCAGGCTCGGTGCTCGAAGGGGTGCCCCATCTGGTACTGACCCCGCATATCGCCGGGGTGACCGAGGAGTCCAACGCGCGTATCAGCCAGATGACCGCCGAGAACGTGGTTGCGGTACTGACGCCGGAGGGGGTGGCATGAGCCAGACGACAACACTTGCCCGCGAACAGGCGCGGGAACTCGCCATGGAGGCGATGCGTGCCAGAGGCTTCCCCGAGCGCGAGGCCGCCATCACGGTGGAGGCGCTGCTCGACGCCGAGCGTGACGGTCTGCCGTCCCACGGGCTCTCGCGCCTGCCGTTCTATCTGGACCAGGCCGCCAGCGGCAAGGTCAACGCCGGTGCCATACCCAGGGCCGAAGCCGATGGCGCGGTGGTGCGGGTCGACGCCGACCATGGACTGGCCTTTCCGGCCATCGCCAGCGGGCTGGAAGCCGGCTTCGAGGTGGCGCGGCAGCAGGGGCTATGCGCGGTTTCCATCGGACGCTCTCACCACTTTGGTGTGGCCGGTGCGCCGGTGGAGCGAGCGGCTCGGGAGGGCTTCATGGCGCTGGCATTCAGCAATGCACCGTCGGCCATGGCGCCCTGGGGTGGTCACAAGCCGCTCTACGGCACCAACCCCATCGCCTTCGCCTGTCCGCGACCCGAGGGCGAACCCATGCTGCTGGACCTGTCGCTGTCCAAGGTGGCCAGGGGCAAGGTGATGCTGGCGCGCAAGGCCGGCAAGCCGATTCCCGAGGGCTGGGCGGTGGGGCCGGATGGGGCGCCTACCACCGATCCGGAGGCCGCCATCCAGGGCAGCATGGTGCCGGCAGGAGACGCCAAGGGGGCGGCGCTGGCGATGATGGTGGAGCTGTTGTGCGCGGGGCTTTCCGGTAGTCGCTTCGGTTTCGAGGCGGGGTCTTTCTTCGAGGCGCAGGGAGAGCCACCCGGGGTCGGTCATTTGATGCTGCTGTTCGACGTCGATCGCTTCGCGCCCGATGTACTCGCGCGCTGTGAAGTGCTGTTCGCCGCGATGCTCGAGCAGCCGGGCGTACGCCTGCCCGGCGACCGGCGCCACCAGCTGCGACGCCAGAGCCATGATCGGTTGACGCTGCCGACGGCGGTGGTGGATGACCTGACGGCCATTGCGGCTTCCTAGACGTGCGGTTTCCTGGATAGCGTTCGCGGATACAGTTCGCGGACAGCGCCTAGAACGACTTTCTCGAATAGCTTTGCTGAATGGCTTTATCAGCCAGCTCAGCCACCCTACTGGCCGATTCCGGCAGGTGGCGGCGCCGTCGATCCCCGTAGCTGGACGCTGGCATCCAGGTGCAGGTCGCTGGGCCGCTCGCGATGGCGAATCCACGTCATCAGGGCGTCGGCGGCATGCACTCCGATGTCACTGGCGGGCACCGAGACGGTGGTCAGCGATGGCGACATGTAGGCCGCCTGGGGCAGGTCGTCGAAGCCGGTAATCGACAGTTCCCGAGGCAGGTCGAGCCCGCGTCGCTGGGCCTCGAGCAGGGCGCCGAAGGCCAGGGTGTCATTGCCGCAGAGCAGCGCCGTGGGCGGGGAGGGCATCTCCAGCAGTCGGGCGCAGGCGTCGGCGCCCTCGGCGACACCATACTCCACTACCTCGACGTCTGGCGCCGGGCAACCGGCAGCGGCAATCGCATCGCTGAACCCCTCGAAGCGGGCCCGGGCACGGTCATTGTGTTCATAGGGTGCGGTGACGATGGCGAGGTGGCGGTGGCCCAGGTCGATCAGGTGGCTCGCCAGCTGTCTGGCGGCGCCGCGATTGTCGAAGCCGATACAGGGGGCTTCGGCCTTGTCATGGGTCTGCCAGCTGGTGAGGAAGGGCAGTTGACGCTGGTGAAGCAGACGGTAGGCGTCGGCAAGGTGTTCATGGCCGATCAACACGACGCCGTCCACGCCATGCTGGACCAGCGTCCGCAACGCCTGCAGTTCGTCCTCGAGGTCGTAGCGGTAGGTGGCCAGCAGCAGACGACAGTCATGCTCCTTGAGGCGCCGCTCCAGGCTGTTGGCCATGGTGCCGAAGATCGGGTTGTCGAGGGTCGGTACCAGCAGACCGATGGCGCCGATGCGGCGTGAGGCCAGTGCACGGGCCGAACCATCCGGCACGTAGCCGAGGCGGCCGACGGCAGCCTCCACTTTCTTTCGCAGGCGGTCGCTGACGTGGGGTGCGCCGTTGAGCACCCGCGAGACAGACGCCGTCGAGACCCCGGCCTCCCGGGCCACATCTTCCAGCAACGCTCTGGTGGGACGATCGTTCATCTGGCCTCTCCTGGGTGGCGCCACCGGTGTGATCCGATCGGCGCCACGGTTGCGGCTAAAGTCGAAGGTCCTTTACAGGATTCTGGCTGGACAAGTCCTATAGAGGAATCTACCTTGAATAGTGCGCCATGTAAGCGCTTACAATTATAGCAGCAGACAGCGTTGATCGTAGTTCACTGCTGCATTTTTGCCTCGTTAGCCTGACCACGGCTTCGAGCGGAGCCGGTCCAGGCTCAGCAAGATCGACAACGACGCGTACCACCAAATACAACGAGAGTCGGGAGTCGCCACCCATGTCCAGGTCGTCTTCGTCCTCAGCCAAGTTGATGTTATGGCTGTCGATATGTCTGTTCGCCGCCTTTTTCATCAACGTCGCCATCCAGCGCTATGTACCGGGAATATGGGCGCTGGAAGCCGCCTACGAGGCGGTGCTGTTGACGCTCGCTACCGCCTTCTTCGTCTCTGCCTGCCTCAAGTTCGAGGGCAAGGCGCCGTCTGGCGCCAAGCCGGGCACGCCAACCACACAACAAGGACAATGACCATGCGAGATTTCATCACCAATGACAGCGGTGCTCCCAGTCAGCCGGAAAGACGGCTGTTCATGGGCACCGTGGCGAAGTTCGGTTTTACCGCCGCGGTGGTCGGTGCGGTCGGCGGTGCGTTGTTCTCGGAAAGCGCCATGGCGGCCACCGCCAAGGAAGAGTCCGAGCGGGAAGCCGCCGCCGAGAGCACCATTGTACTCGCCACCGGCTATACCCTGGGTGCCTCGCGGGCCTATCCGATCATGCAGCTCAACTTCAAGGAGAACCTGCAGAACTTCTCCGGCGGTCGGCTCTACGTGAAGCTGGCGCCCGGTGGTCAGCTTGCCACCGGCGGGGCGCTGATCTCGATGGTCCAGAACGGTTCCATCGCCATCGCCCAGCATTCGCTGTCCAACCTGTCGTCCTTCGCCCCGGAAGCCGACCTGGTGAACATTCCCTACTGGTGTGGCGAGAACCAGCGTCTGATCAATCTGGTGACCTCGGACGCCTGGCGCGACACCGTTCACCACAAGGTCGAGGAGCGCGGCTTCAAGGTGCTGTCCTATATCTGCATCGACCCGAGGACCGTCGCCGTGCGCGAGGGCCTGCTCGATGGCCCGGTGCGGGTCCCCGATGACATCTCCGGCATCAAGTTCCGGGTGCCGTCCTCGCAGATCCTGCAGCAGGTCTATCGACTGGCCGGTGCCAACCCGACGCCGGTGGCCTGGGGCGAGACTTCGTCGGCGATCAAGCAGGGCGTGGCCGATGCCCTCGACCCTAGCGTCCAGGCCCTGCTGGTGTTCGGCTTCACCGACGTGCTGTCCAGCATCTCCACCATCCAGTCGGTGCCGGATGCCCAGGTCTACACCTGCAACAAGGCCTGGTTCGACAGCCTGGATAGCGCGCTTCAGGACGCCGTCATGCAGGCGTCTGATGTCACCTTCCGCGAAAACCTCGCCAAGGTCCCGGCGGCGCGAGCCTACGCCCATGACCAGATGCGCCTGGCCGGCGTCGAGGTCTACTCCCTGAGCGACGAGGAAAAGGCCCAGTGGGTCGAGCGTTGCGGCCATCAGCTGCCCGCCTGGGACGACACCAAGCGTGAACTGGCGGGGTCGCTGGAGGCATTCGACAAACTGCTGGCCGCCACGGAGGTGCAAAATGGCTATTTCGTCGACAGCAACGCCTAAGGACACGCGCTGGCGCGCCCTGCGCCTGCGCTGTGACGACGTCGATCGCCGCACCGAGCGCTGGCTGCTGCTGACCTTCTACGCGCTGATCATCCTGACGGTGGCGGTGGAAGTCATTCGCCGCTTTGCCCTCAACTACTCCTCTGTCTGGGGCGAGGAGCTGGCGCGCTATGCCTTTATCTACCTGGCCTGGCTCGCCGCCGCCGCGGCGGTCAGGGACCGCGCCCATATCCGCATCGATGTGCTGATCAACCTGGGCGGGCCTCGCATGAAGCGCCTGGGCTGGTGGATCTCGGATATCGCCACCCTGGTGCTGGCGGTGTGGGCGCTGTACCTGTCGATCTCCCCGGTGCTGACGTCGATCAACTTCGGTTCGGTCACCGCGGGGCTGCGGGTTTCCCAGGCGTTCTTTCTGGCCGCCATCCCGGTGGGCTTTCTGCTGATCGCCTGGCGGGTGGTACAGAGCATGCTGGCGGATATCCGGCGCATGCAGCGTGGTGATCCGGTCTTCGATGGCCAGAAGCTCTTCGACTGAGGGGGACCGTCATGGAATTCATGGAAATTCAACAGGCTGCGGCCTCCCTGGACTGGACCTTCTATGCGCCGCTGGCGGCGCTGATCGTGATGATCCTGGTCGGGGTGCCGGTGTGGGTCGCCATCGGTCTCGGCACCCTGGGCATGCTGACCTTTACCGAGACCTTGCCGCTGTCGGTGTTCGGCGAGTCGCTGTTCGAGGGCATCAACGCCTTTGCGCTGATCGCGGTGCCGCTGTTTATCCTGACCGGTGATGCCCTGGTGCGCTCCGGGCTTTCCGGCAAGCTGCTGGATGTGGCCGAGGCCAGCGTCGGCGGGCTCAAGACCGGCCTTGGCAGCTCAACGACGCTGGGCTGCGGCTTCTTTGCCTGCATCTCCGGCTCGGACGCGGCGGGTGCCGCGGCGGTGGGGCGCATGACCATTCCCCGGCTGGTGGAGCGCGGCTATCCGTTGCCGGCGGCCTGTGCGCTGGTGGCCTCCGGTGCCTGCACCGGCATCCTGATCCCGCCATCGATCGCCTATATCGTGATGGGCCTGGTGCTGGGCATGTCCGCCTCGACGCTGTTTCTGGCGGCGGCGATCCCCGGGGTGATGGTGATGATCTCGGTCATGGCCACCAATATGGTGCTCAATCGCATCTACGGCTTCGAAGGCGATCGCGAGCGTTTCTCCTGGCGACGCTGGATCGACACCGTATGGGACGCCCGCTGGGCGCTGTTCGTACCGGTGGTGATCCTGGGCGGCATCTACACCGGCATCTTCACTCCTACCGAGGCGGCATCGGTGGCCGTGGTGGTGGTGGTCATCATCGGCCTGCGCCAGGGGCGCCTGACGCTGGGTGACATTCCGCGCATGCTGGAGAGCTCGGCGCGGGTTTGCGGCGTCATCGTGCCGATCATCGCGGTGTCCCTGCCGCTGGCGCAGAGCCTGGCCAGCCTCGATATCCCCCAGACCCTGGTCAGCGGAATCAGCGGTGTCACCGACGCCCCCTGGCTGATGATCCTGATGATGATCGGTATTCTGGTGCTGGCTGGCTGCGTGATGGAAACCACCCCCAACATCGTCATCCTGGCACCGCTGCTGCTGCCACTGGCGCTGGAGGCGGGGATGAACGAGTTCCACTTCGCGATCCTGATGGTCACCACCCTGGGCCTGGGCTTCATCACGCCACCGCTGGGACTCAACCTGTTCGTGGTATCCGGCTTGACCCGCTGTTCGGTGCTGTCGATCGCTCGCTACGCGCTGCCGTTCGTGCTGGGGATGCTGATCGTGGTGTTGATGATCGCTTATTTGCCTTGGTTGTCGACCTGGGCGATAGGGTAGGGCTCGTCTGAAAAGTGCCTGCGCTCGGTAATACGGCGTTAAAAATCGGATCAAAATGCTCATTTACACCCCGTAAACTGCGCTTTCTCACCGATTTTTGCCTTGTCTAACCTTCGCTCGTCGACTTTTCGGACTGAGCCCAGGGAGAGGTTGGGGGAGAGCTGTCTTCCCCCTTTTTTCAACGGATTTGTAAGCGCTTACAAAAGTGTGGACGTAAAGATACGAAGCGAGGGCAAGGGCGACGCTAGGCGACTGGCTGGCCCACGCCTCGCCAGAGCAACACTCACCAGAACAACGACGCCGTCGGCGCATCACGGCCGAGTCGACGGCACACCCTAGGCACTGCGCATGCTCAAGACTCAAGCATGTGTGGCGACCGATACCGGCCGATGACCTCAAGGAGACTCAACATGGCGATTCACTACTACAAGCAAGCCGACAAGAATGCCTCCAGCAACGACACCCAGACCCATGAAGTCGTCTCGCGCATGCTCGCCGAGATCGAGGCCGGGGGAGAGGCCAAGGCGCGGGAGTACTGTCGCGAACTCGACGGCTGGGAAGGCGACGTCATCGTCAGCCGTGACCAGATCGAGGCGGCCAGGGAGAAGGTCCCCGAGCAGCTCAAGCAGGATATCCACTTCGCCTATGAGCGCGTCAGCCGGTTTGCCGCTGCCCAGCGCGACAGCATCCAGGGCTTCGAGACCGAGCTGTCTCCGGGCCTGTTCGCCGGGCAGAAGCTGATCCCGATGGAGACCGCCGGTTGCTACGTGCCCGGTGGCCGCTACGCGCATATTGCCTCGGCGATCATGAGTGTGGCCACCGCCAAGGTGGCCGGGGTCAAGAACGTGGTGGCCTGTTCGGTGCCGCGGGACGAGAACGGCATCCACCCGGCCATCCTCTATGCGATGGATCTCGCCGGTGCCGACGTCATCCTGCAGATGGGCGGGGTTCAGGGCATCGCCTCCATGGCCTTTGGACTGTTCACCGGCAAGCCCGCCGACATTCTGGTCGGCCCGGGCAACCGCTTCGTCGCCGAGTCCAAGCGTCAGTTGTTCGGACGCTGCGGCATCGACATGTTCGCCGGGCCCACCGAGATCGGCATCATCGCCGATCACAGCGCCGATCCCGATATCGTGGTCGAGGACCTGGTCGGCCAGGCCGAGCACGGCCCGGATTCGCCGGCCTGGCTGTTCACCACCTCGCGCGAACTGGCTGAAGCGGTGGATCAGCGCATCCAGGCGCGTATCGATGACCTGCCGGAAACCCAGCGCAAGGCCGCCGACGCCGCCTGGCGCGACTACGGCGAGATCATCGTCTGCGATACCCGGGAGGAAGCCGTCGAGGTCAGCGATCGTTATGCCTCCGAACATCTGGAACTGCAGGTGGAGGATCTGGACTGGTGGATGGAGCGCCTCAACAGCTACGGCTCGCTGTTCGTCGGCGAGGAGGCTTCGGTGGCGTTCGGCGACAAGTGTTCGGGTACCAACCATATCCTCCCGACCAAGGGGGCGGCACGCTACACCGGCGGGCTGTGCGCCCAGAAGTTCCTCAAGATCGTGACCTACCAGCGCCAGAGCCGCGAGGCCACCCGTACCGTGGCCGCCACTGCCGCCAGGCTGTCGCGCTGCGAGGGCATGGAAGGCCATGCCCGTACCGGCGATATCCGTCTGGCCAAGTACTATCCCGATGAGCGCTTTGTGCTGGCGGTGGAAGAGGACGTATGACCATGCGCCCCGATTTCGACCTCGACGGGCGGGTGGCGCTGGTCACCGGGGGCAGCAGCGGGCTGGGTCTTGCCATCGGCGAGGCACTGGCGGCGAGCGGCGCCCGGGTGGTGCTGGCCGCCAGGCGTCAGGACGCGCTGGATGCGGGAGTGGAGCGGATTCGGAGCATGGGCGGCCAGGCGGCCGCCCTCAGCGCCGACCTGGCCGACGCCAGGGGCCTCGAAGAGGTGGCACGTCGCGCCACCGAGGCCTTTGGCGACCCCCAGATTATGGTCAACGCCGCCGGGGTGAACCTGCGCCAGCCGGCAGAAGAGGTCGATCTGGCCTCGTGGGAGCTGACCCTGCAGCTCCACCTGGGCACGCCGTTCTTTCTGTCACGGGCGCTGGTGCCGGGGATGCGCGCGGCGGGCTACGGTCGCATCATCAACCTGGCCTCGCTGCAGTCCAGTCGTGCCTTTCCCGACAGCGCCCCTTATGGCGCCGGCAAGGGCGGCATCGCCCAGCTGACCCGCGCCATGGCCGAGGCCTGGTCGCGCCATGGCATCAACGCCAACGCGCTGGCGCCGGGATTCTTTCCTACCGAGCTGACTTCGCCGGTGTTTGACGACGCGGCCAGGTCCGAGGCGCTGGCGCGCCAGACCGCCATTGGCCGTAACGGAAGGCTTGAGGATATCGCGGGACCGGCGGTATTCCTGGCGTCCCCGGCCTCGGCCTACGTCACCGGACAGATCCTTCACGTCGATGGCGGCTTTACCGCCAAGTGATTCAGGAGACTCACCATGCAAGCCTTGTTCTACGTCGGTCGCGAGCAGATGGAGATGCGTGGCACCGAACCCGAGCCGCTCAAGCCGGGGGAGTCGCGGGTGCAGGTGGAGGCCACCGGCATCTGCGGTTCCGACCTGCATGCCTACCATGGCCATGATCCCCGGCGGGTGCCGCCGATGATCCTGGGCCACGAGGTCGCGGGACGGGTGGTCGAGGGCGCCTGGAAGGGCAAGCGGGTCACCATGAACCCGCTGATCGTCTGCGGCCACTGCGAGTACTGCCAGGCCGGGCGCCAGAATCTGTGCGAGAACCGCAGCATGATCGGCATGAATCGCCCCGGCAGCTTCGCCGAGACGGTCAACATCGCCGATCACAGCCTGATCGAGCTGCCACAGACGCTTAGCGCCGAGGTCGCCGCCATGACCGAGCCGGTGGCGACTGCAGTGCATGGTATTCACCGCCTGGAGCGGGTGCTCGATCGCCCGCTGGCGGAGTCCCGGGTGCTGGTGATCGGTGCCGGCGCCATTGGCCTGATGACCGCCTTGATCCTGCGCCAGCGCGGGGTGCGCTCGCTGCGTATCGCCGATCTCAACCCGCTGCGCCGGGAGGCGGCGCTCAGGGTCGGGCTCGAGGCCTTCGACCCGCGCGAAGCGCCGCCCCGGGCCGACTCGGTGGAAGCGGTGTTCGACTGTGTGGGAGCTGGCCCCACGCGCAAGATGGCGGTGGCCTCGGCTAGTCCTGGTGGCGCCATCATGCACCTTGGTCTGCAGGACAACGATGGGGTCACGGATACCCGCGCCATCACCTTGAAGGAGCTGAGTTTTCTTGGTGCCTACACCTACAGCTTCGGTGATCTTCGCGCTGCCGTCGCACTGCTCGACGCCGGTGCGCTGGGGGAGCTGTCCTGGGTCGAGAAGCGGCCTCTGGCCGAGGGGCCGGCCGCCTTCGAGGAGCTGGCAAGCGGGCGCAGCGCCGCCGCCAAGGTCATTCTGTATCCGTAAGGGCCGCGTTGGCACCGAGCAGCGCTTTGAACAGGCGATGTCGAGTGGACGCGCTGTGCGTCGCCTGTTGCTTCACCAGCGCTTTTGCCAGCGCTATCTGTCATCCTTTTGCCAGTCCTGTCGCCAGCGCTATCTGTCATCCTTTCGGCTATCTTCTGGGTTCATCCGGTCGGCAAGGTGGCGCAGATGTTCGACGTTTTTTCTGAGCGAATAAATAGCTGAGTGAGCGCTTGTTCAATCGTGAAAGGGCGGTCGACCTCAGGCTGCATTTTCCGTTGTTGTTCGCTGGAGGTTGCCTTCAGGGTGTGATCACGCCGCCAGACCGGGCACGCCGGGCCTGGGAGGCTCGGAAGGGCATAAGGTTACACCCCGCTTCGTGCCGGTTCTCTTAATGGATTCAGGTGGTTGCTCTCACATTGCAGTGCACAAATTACTGGCGATCCCCTCTTGTGCAGACTAGCCACAAGAGGTAACACTGGTAGGAATGACAACAAGAAACCATAACAAGCAATCGTAATAACGTTGGCCACATGGGAGATCCATCGTGAAGATAGGAGCACCAAGGGAACGGCATAAGGGCGAGGCGCGTGTCGCGCTGACGCCCGAGAGCGCCGGACACATTCAGAAGCTGGGTCACGAGTGCCTGATCGAGACGGGCGCAGGTGAGCTTGCCGGCTTTACCGACGCCGCCTATGAAGAGGCCGGTGTCACTATCGTCGACAGCATGGAGGCGGTGTTCGAGCAGGCCGACGTGGTCGTCAAGGTGCGCGAGCCACAGAAGGAAGAGTCCGACCTGCTGCGCCAGGGCCAGACCCTGATCAGCTTCTTCTGGCCGGCCCAGAACGAGGAGATGCTCGAGACCTGCAAGGACAAGGGTGCCAGCGTCGTCGCCATGGACATGGTGCCGCGGATTTCCCGCGCCCAGAAGATGGATGCGCTGTCCTCCACCGCCAACATCGCCGGCTATCGCGCGGTGATCGAGGCAGGCAACCAGTTCGGGCGCTTCTTCACCGGTCAGGTTACCGCCGCGGGCAAGGTGCCACCGGCCAAGGTGCTGATCATCGGTGCCGGCGTCGCCGGTCTTGCCGCCATCGGCACCGCCACCAGCCTTGGTGCGGTGGTGCGTGCCTTCGACGTGCGCCCCGAGGTTTCCGAGCAGATCGAGTCCATGGGCGCCGAATTCCTGTTCCTCGATTTCGAGGACTCCCAGGACGGCTCCGAAAGCGGTGGCTATGCGGCGCCCTCCAGCCCCGAGTTCCGCGAAAAGCAGCTCGAGCTGTTCCGTCAGCAGGCCCCCGAGGTGGATATCGTCATCACCACCGCCCTGATCCCCGGACGCCCGGCTCCCAAGCTGTGGCTCGAGGACATGGTCAAGGCGATGAAGCCGGGCTCTGTGGTGGTCGACCTGGCCGCCGAGAAGGGCGGCAACTGCGACCTGACCAAGCCTGATGAGCGCGTGGTCACCGACAACGGCGTCATCGTGGTCGGCTATACCGACTTCCCGTCGCGCATGGCCACCCAGTCGTCGCTGCTGTACTCGACCAATATCCGTCACATGCTGACCGATCTGACGCCGGAGAAAGACGGCAAGATCGTTCACGACATGGAAGACGACGTGATCCGTGGCGCGACCGTCACCCACCAGGGTGAGGTCACCTTTCCGCCGCCTCCGCCCAAGGTCAAGGCCATCGCCGCGGCCAAGCCGAAGCCCAAGGAGAAGGAGCCGACACCGGAGGAGCGCAAGGCTGCCGAACACGCCGCCTTCATGAAACAGACCAAGAGCCAGGTCACCATGCTCGCGGTCGGCGGTATCGTCATGGGGCTGCTCGGTCTGGTGGCGCCGGCGTCCTTCATGCAGCACCTTATCGTCTTCGCGCTGGCCTGCTTCGTCGGTTTTCAGGTCATCTGGAACGTCAGTCACTCTCTGCACACGCCGCTGATGGCGGTGACCAATGCGATTTCCGGGATCATCATCCTCGGTGCCGTGCTCCAGGTGGGCTCGGGTAGCTGGTTGGTCGCCTTGCTGGCGGGCATCTCGGTGCTGATCGCTTCCATCAACGTCGTGGGTGGCTTCCTGGTGACACGCCGGATGCTGGCCATGTTCCAGAAGTCCTGAACCGCGGAGAGACGAAATGCTAGGACAACAATTCGTAACCGCCGCGGCGATCGCGGCGAGTGTGCTGTTCATCCTCTCGCTGGGGGGACTCAGCAATCAGGAAAAGGCCAAGCGCGCGGTGTGGTACGGCATCGTCGGTATGGGCCTGGCGGTGTTCTCAGTCATGCTCGGCCCGAACATCGGCAACTACTGGCTGATGATTCCGTTGATGATCGTCGGTGCCGTGGTCGGCACCATGGTGGCCAAGCGGGTCGAGATGACCCAGATGCCGCAGCTGGTGGCGGCGCTGCACTCCTTCGTCGGTCTGGCGGCGGTGTTCGTCGGCTGGAACGCCGAGATGGAACGTGCCCGGGTGCTGGCGCTGAAGGCGGCCGGTGAGTCCCTCGACGGCCTGTCGGCGTTCGCCGCTACTCTGGCCTACAAGACACCTGCCGAGCTGACCTTCCTGCAGGTCGAGGTGGTGCTGGGCGTGTTCATCGGTGCGGTGACCTTCACCGGCTCGGTGATCGCCTTCGGCAAGCTGGCCGGCAAGATCGACGGCAAGCCGAAGAAGTACCCCGGCGGTCATGCACTGAACGCCGGTGCCGCGATTCTCTCGCTGGTGCTGGCCATCGCCTACCTCAACGGTGCCGGCTTCTGGACCCTGTTGCTGATCGCGCTGCTCGCCTTCTTCATCGGCTGGCACCTGATCCTCGGCATCGGCGGCGCCGACATGCCGGTGGTGGTGTCGATGCTCAACAGCTACTCGGGCTGGGCCGCGGCCGCTATCGGCTTCACCCTGTCCAATGACCTGCTGATCGTCACCGGTGCGCTGGTGGGCTCCTCCGGTGCCATCCTGTCGTACATCATGTGCAAGGCGATGAACCGCAACTTTGTCAGCGTCATCCTCGGTGGCTTCGGCGGTGCCCAGGGGCCGGCCCAGGAGATCGAGGGCGAGCAGGTGTCGATCGACGCCGGTGGCGTCAGCAGCGCCCTCAACGACGCCGACAGCGTGATTATCGTGCCGGGGTATGGCATGGCGGTGGCCCAGGCCCAGAACGCGGTCAGCGAACTGGTGCGCAAGCTGCGCTCCGCCGGCAAGGAGGTGCGCTTCGGCATCCACCCGGTGGCGGGTCGTCTGCCGGGCCACATGAACGTGCTGCTGGCCGAGGCCAAGGTACCCTACGATATCGTGCTGGAGATGGACGAGATCAATGATGACTTCGCTTCCACCGACGTGGTCATCATCATCGGCTCCAACGACATCGTGAACCCGGCCGCCCAGGAAGACCCCAATAGCCCCATCGCCGGCATGCCGGTGCTCAAGGTGTGGGAGTCCAAGCAGGTGTTCGTGTGCAAGCGTGGTCAGGGAACCGGCTACTCGGGCATCGAGAACCCGCTGTTCTTCAAGGAGAACACCCGGATGTTCTACGGCGATGCCCGGGCCAGTATCGATTCGCTGATTCCGCTGATCGACTGAACTGAGCCGCGTGTAGTACAGGGCTCCTCTTTAGAGGGGCCCGACGACGCCCCTGTTTCAAGGGGCCCGAAGACGCCCCTCTTCAAAGGGGCCCGACGACGCCCCTTTCGAGGGGCGTTGCTCGTTGTGGCACCAGGTCAGTCAAAGTGGCGACGAGATCCCTCGTCGTGACGTCAGATTCGGTACAATCCACCAAGACTCATCGACTGCGGAGCAAGCATGACCGACATGGACACCAGGGTGGCGGTGCTGGGGGGCGGGAGCTTCGGCACCGCTCTGGCCAGCATCGCCGCCGATAACGGCTTCCACGTGCGCCAATGGCTCAGGGACGGCGCGCTGGTGGAAAGCATCAATCGTGATCATCGCAATCCGCGCTACCTGCCCGACTACGCCATTAACCCCAGGGTCGAGGCGTCCACCGAACTTGAGTGGGTGCTCGAGGAGGCCATCCTGGTGCTGGTGGCGATTCCCTCCAAGGCCTTCGCCGAGGTGGTGCGCCAGGCACGTCCCTGGCTCAAGCCCGAGCAGATTCTGGTCAGCACCACCAAGGGTATCCAGGAGGATGGCTTCAAGCTGATGAGCCAGATCCTCGAGGACGAGACGGGGTTTGCCCACGTGGGCGTGCTGTCCGGGCCCAACCTGGCCTCCGAGGTGGCCCAGAAGCAGCTCACCGCCACGGTGATCGCCAGCCACGACGCCGAGACGCGATCGCGGGTGCAGGCGGCGCTGGGCTGTGACTATTTCCGCGTCTACGCCAGCAATGACCGCTACGGGGTCGAGCTTGGCGGTGCGCTCAAGAACATCTACGCCATCGCCGCCGGCATGGCAGCGGCGCTGGGCATGGGCGAGAATACCCGCAGCATGCTGATGACCCGTGCGCTGGCCGAGATGAGCCGATTCGCCGTATCCCAGGGCGCCAATCCGATGACCTTCCTGGGGCTGGCCGGCGTCGGCGACCTGATCGTGACCTGCTCGTCGGAACTGTCGCGCAACTATCGCGTCGGCTTCGCGATGGGCAAGGGGCAGAGCCTGGACGAGGCGGTGGCGTCTCTCGGCCAGGTGGCCGAAGGGGTCAATACCGTCAAGCTGGTGCGCGACAAGGCCGACGCCGAAGGCGTCTACATGCCGTTGGCGGAAGGGCTCTATCAGGTGCTGTTTCGCGGCGTGCCGGCCCGTGACATGGCCAAGCTGCTGATGCGCGGCGAGCAGAGCAGCGATGTCGAGTTCGTGCTCCCCCGCGAGGACGTCAAGCAGGACCGGCGACAGACGGAGGCCAAGAATGGCGGATAGACTCTGGATCATGCGTCACGGCGAGGCCACTCCGGGCTTTCCCGACGAGGCGCGCAGGCTGACCACCCGCGGCGAGGACGAAGCTCGCGCCATGGGGCGCTGGCTGGCGAGTCGTGACGACATCGACTGGCGTCGGCTCAAGGTGCTGGCCAGTCCCTACGTGCGTGCTCAGCAGACCGCCGCCCTGGTGCTCGACGCTCTGCCGGACGAGGTGAGTCTCGATACCCTGGACATCATCACCCCCGACGATTCCCCCGAGGCCGTGGTGGACTGGCTGACGCTGGAAAGTGACGAGGGCCCGCTGCTGCTGGTCAGCCATATGCCGTTGGTCGCGGCCCTGACCGGGCTGCTGGCGGAGGGCAGGGCAGGGGCCGGGGTGGGCTTTGTCACCGCGGCAATCGCCGAACTGGAAGCCGATGTCAGAGCCGCTGGTTGTGCGCGGCTGGTGGGCATGACCACGCCATCGTCACTTCGCTGACCCTGACCGCAGTAGTTGGAGTGGTGCGAGCGACGTGTCTGCCATATTTCGCACTCGATAGAACAGGCCCGTCACTGGCGGGCTTTCACCTGAAGGGACGCCCATGAGCTTTTTCGTCAACAACCGCATCTTCGTCAATCCGGGCTTCGAGGACGAGTTCGAAGAGCGCTTTCGCCGTCGCGCCGGAGAGATCGACAAGCAGCCGGGCTTTGTCGCCATGCGTGTGCTGAGGCCACTGGGCAACCAGGCGCCCTACGTGGTGGAGACCCAGTGGGAGAGCCAGGCGGCGTTTCGTGCCTGGGTCGGCAGCGACGACTTCAAGCGTGCCCACGCCAACCCGCTGCCGGCAGAGGCCACCCGCGAGGGCGGCGGTATCGAGCAGTTTGAGGTGGTCGAGGGGACTGAAGCCAAGGGCTGAACTAGGCACTTTTCAGACAAGCCCTAGATCAGCCCGTTGAGCCGCAGGGCGAAGACACCCACCGTCACGCTGATGCTGGCCACCAGGGTGGTGAGGGCGATGATATTGGCCGTCAGGATCTCATCGCCGCCCATGGCCTTGGCCATGACGAAGGCCGCCGCCGCGGTGGGGCTTGCGAAGAACAGAAACAGCACGCCCAGCTCGGCGCCACGAAAGCCAAGCCCAAGTGCCGCCAGGGTGGCCACCAGCGGGATCACCACCATCTTGGCGAGGCTTGCGCTGACGGCGGTGCGATAGCTGGTCTTGAGCGCCCGGGTCGAGATGGTGGCGCCGATGCAGATCAGCGCCAGCGGCAGGGTCAAGGAGGCAAAGTAGTCACCGGTGGTCTCGATCCACTCGGGCAGGCTGACCTGCAGCGCTGCCAGGGGCGTGGCGACCACCACCGCCAGGATCAGCGGATTGGTCAGGATATGGCGGAAGATGCTGTTCCAGTCGATGGCCTTGCGCCGGCCGTCCTCGTCCAGTTGGTACGCCGCCAGCACCACCACCGACAGCACGTTGTAGCAGAGGATTACCACCCCCAGCAGCAGACTCCCCAGCGATAGCCCCACCTCGCCGTACATGCCGTGGGCGAGTGCCAGGCCGACCACCCCGCAGTTGCCGCGAAAGGCGCCCTGTACATAGACCCCGCGCTGGTGACGCTTGACCCTAAGCGCAGCGTAGCCCCAGGCGAGAACGAAGCTTGCAATGGTGGCCAGTGCGAAGAAGGCCAGCATCCAGGGGTTCAGGGTGCGTTCCAGATCGGCGCGGATCAGGCTGAGAAAGAGCATGGCCGGCAGGGTGGCGCGAAACACCAGTCGCGACGCCGTATTGACGAAGGCCTGATCGATCCAGCCGAGTCGCTTGAGCGCAATGCCGATAAACACCATGGCAAACACCGGCAGGCTGATGTTGAGCGTCGACAGGAAGACATCGATCAATGACATGGGCGCGCTGTGAAGCCTCTTGATGGTGGCGCCGGGTCGTCCACAAGGGATCAGAGAGGTGCGCCTTGAACTTTGGTCTCAATTTACCATAGCGTCCCTTGTCAGTCCTGAAACAAGTCGCTAACTTGTACTTTGTATGATGTATGACATGATGGGGAATCGAAACCCTCATGTCCGTTCACGACGAAGACAGGAGGACGTTTCGGTGAAATTTTCCCATGCACAGGTCAAGCAGGCGATCAGCGATGGTCTGCTGTCCTTTCCGGTCACGGACTTCGACGCCGAAGGACGTTTCGACGCCGAGAGCTATCGCGCGCGTCTCGAGTGGTTCATCAGTCACGAGATTTCGGCGGTGTTCGTCGCCGGTGGCACCGGCGAGTTCTTCAGCCTGTCGCTGGAAGAATTCCGCGCGATCGTCCGTCTGGCCGTGGAAGTCGTCGATGGCAAGCTGCCGGTGATCGCCAGCGCCGGTCTGAGCGTGGCCACCGGTTCCGAGTTCGCCCGCATCGCCGAGGAAGAGGGCGCCGACGGTATCCTGCTGATGCCGCCCTACCTGACCGAGTGTCCCCAGGACGGCCTGGTGGAATACGCCAGCCAGATATGTCAGTCCACCAGCGTCAGCGTGATCTATTACAACCGTGGCAACGGCGTGCTCAACGCTCAGTCCGCCAAGCGGCTGGCCGACGCCAACCCCAACCTGGTGGGGCTCAAGGACGGCAAGGGCGACATGCAGGCGCTCAACCGCGTGATCAAGACCGTCGGCGATCGACTGGCTTACGTCGGTGGCGTGCCCACCGCCGAGATCATCGCCGAGGCCTACCTGGCGGTGGGCGTAAACACCTACTCCAGCGCGGTGTTCAACTTCGTGCCGGACATGGCGGTGACCTTCTACAAGGCCCTGCGTGCCGGCGACAGCGACACCGTGCGCAAGATCTCCCGCGAGTTCTTCCTGCCCTTTGTCGCCCTGCGCGACCACAAGGCAGGCTACGCCGTCAGCCTGATCAAGGCCGGCACCGACCTGATCGGCCGTCCGTCCGGCGCGGTGCGTGCCCCGCTGGAAATGCCAAGCGATGAAGAGCGCAAGCAGCTCGAGCAGCTGATCGAGCGCGCCCGATCCTTCTGACCGAGGACGGTCGCTAGCGCTACGGTGTAGACCGCCCCTCGATCTGGCCCTTCGTCACGATCCTCCCGTATCGAAGGGCACCACTCGTCCAGCCACCAACAACCATTTCAATGAGGTGACTTCATGAGCATGCCAAGACTCTCTTTGCCCCTGACCCTGACCGCTACCGCCCTGGCGACCTCGCTGGCCTTGGGTAGCGCTGCGGCGCTGGCCGCCGACGGGCCCCTGCGCGGTAACATCCGTGTGGTCATCGGCTCCAGTTCCACCGGTGGCGACACCTACCAGAACTCCGCCATCGTGGTGGACCAGCTGTCCGAGGCGCTGGACCTGAACATGAAGGTCGACGCGGTGGGCGTCAGCGCTGCCTATCGCGCCCTGGATCGTGATCCTCGCGGCAACACTCTGATGATCTTTCATGACCAGGCCTACCTGGGGAATCAGTACGGGGTCGAGGGCTACAAGGACCCGTTCGAGAATTACATCATCGGTCCGACCATCGCGATCAATCCGGGCAATGCCTACCTGGTGCCCAAGGACTCGCCCTACCAGACCCTGGACGACATCATCGAAGCGGTCGGCAGTGGTGAGACCGTGCGCGTGGCGATCCAGCCTGGTGGCGTCTCCGAGATTGGCTACACCGCACTCAAGAACGCCATCCGCATCGAGCACCCCGGAATGGAAGACAACCTGGTGGCGGTCAATACCGGCTCCCAGGCCGACAAGAACCAGCTGCTGTTCGATGACCAGGCGGACTTGATCAACGGCTCGGTGCAGGCCAACGAGCAGTACACCCGTCTGCCTGAGGATGACCAGAAGGCCATGCGCTTCGTCTGGCTGACCGCACGCCATGACACCCTGCAGCAGGCCAACGAGGAAGGTCTGGGTCAGACCGACCGCGAGACGCTGCTGCAGTTCGTCGAGCCCAACGTCGAGGTGACCATGGGAGAGGGCGAGAACTTCGCCTTCGATAAGGAATTCTTCTTCCTCTACAACAAGGACATGAATCCAGAGATCGTCGAGCAGATCGACGCCACCCTGGAAGAGATCTACGCCGAAGGCGAGATCCAGGAGGCCCAGAAGACGTCGTTCTTTATTCCTGACTTCATGCCCTCCGAAGAAGCCCAGGCCCACCTGCGCGAGAAGGCCGACCGCTACGCCGACATCATCGACAGCATCAAGTAAGGGACCGCTGCCGGCGGCTTGCCCGCCGGCATCCTTGTACTTGTCCGTCCACACAACTCGCAAGGCTCTCCCGTCAGGCCTGCCCCGGAGCCGCTATGGAAACCTCACCGTTGAGTGTGTCGATCGACTTCGACAGCTCTCACCTGTTCTTCCCCACGATCATTCACTGGGTACTGGCGTTGCTGTTCGCCCTGATCGTGGTGTTTCGCCTTGTTCCTTTCTTTGCTGCGGTCAAACGCGGCGAGAAAACGTTGCCGATCATCGGCGAGTCCATGGACGGATTTCGTTTCTTCGGCACCCTGGTGCTGATCACCGCCTATTTCGTGCTCATGTCGGTGGTGGGGAACCTGTTCCCCTATACCGGCTACGGCTTTCTGTTCGTGTCCATCGTCTTTCTGTTCTTGATGTCGATGATGTACATGCACACCCGCACCCGCCGCAAGGTGATCACCGCCGCGATCAATGCCGTGGTGGCACCCTCACTGGCCTGGCTGATATTCGCCAAGCTTTTTTACATCACCTTGCCGTAGGGGAGAGTTGACCCATGGAACTTCTGTCCTACCTCGATATCACCTTTTTCCTGCTGGCCGCGATCGGTGCCTTGATCGGCATCATCTTCGGCGCTATTCCCGGCATGACCGCCACCATGGCGGTGGCCGTGTGTCTGCCGCTGACCTACGCCCTCGGCCTCGAGCATGGCCTGGCACTGCTGCTTGGCCTCTACGTCGGCGGCATCTCCGGCGGTATGGTGCCGGCGGTGCTGCTCAATATTCCCGGCACGCCCTCGTCGATCACCACCACCTTCGACGGCTACCCCATGGCGCAGAAGGGCCAGGGCGAGAAGGCCCTGCGCGTATGCGTCGTGGCGTCGCTGGTGGGTGGACTTGTCAGCGCCCTGGTGCTGTTCTTCTTCGCTCCCTTGCTGGCCGAGTTTTCGATCAAGTTCTCCTATGTGGAGAAGTTTCTGATCATCTTGCTGGCGCTGACGGTCATTGCCTCCATGTCCAGCAACATGTTGATCGGTATCTTCAGCGGTGTACTGGGCATCTGGCTGAGTCTGATCGGCACCTACAGCCTGTCCGACGGCGGTAACGGCAAGACGCGACTGATGTTCGACTTCATGCAGCCCTATCTGGTGGATGGCTTTGCACTGCTGCCGGTATTGATCGGGATCTTCGGCATCTCGACCATCCTGCTGGAGGCAGAGAAGGGTGTGAAGAGCGGTCTGTCCGGCGCCAAGATCGAGATGGGCAAGGGCGGTGGTTTCACCTTCGGCCTGTTCAAGGGCCGCCTGACCAACCTGATGCGCTCGTCTTTCATCGGCACCTTCGTCGGCATGCTGCCGGGGGTCGGCGGCAGCGCCGCCTCGGTGCTTGCCTACACCCAGGAAAAGAACCTGTCGCGGGATTCCAGCCAGATGGGCAAGGGTGCGCCCCAGGGGCTGATTGCTTCCGAGTCGGCCAACAACGCCTTGACCGGTGGCGCCCTGATCCCGCTGTTGTCGCTGGGGATCCCCGGGGACTCCACCACGGCGGTATTGATCGGTGCCTTCACCCTTCAGGGCATTCAGGTGGGGCCGTTGTTCATCCCGGAAAACCAGGACACCTGGACGGTGATGATGATCGCTCTGGTGTTCGCCAACATCGTGATGTTCTTCCTGATGTTCTACGCCATCAAGTACATCGCCCGGGTGGTGCTGGTGCCCAAGTACGTGCTCTATCCGATCATCGTGATGATGTGCGTGGTCGGCGCCTACGCCATCAACTACGGCATCATGTTCGACGTCTGGACGCTGCTGATTTTCGGCATCTTCGGTTACCTGATCGAGAAGATCGGGCTCGAGGTCGCGCCTTTGATCATCGGCTTCATTCTGGGCAGCTCCGCCGAGGTGTACTTCGTCAAGAGCCTGGAATCCTTCGGCACCTTCTCGATCTTCTTTACCAAGAGCCCCATCGCGCTGGTGCTGTGGGGGCTGATCGCCGCGTCCATCGCCTTCTCCATCGTGCTGGGCATCAAGACCCGTGCGCGTCAGAAGATGGAATTGAGTCAGGTGTCTGGCACCACTTCTGGATCGGGAGAACGTCATGACGGCTGAACCCAGGACCAACGAGAGCCGCGTGATCCGCGTCCATCCAGGCGACAATGTCGCCATCGTGGTGGGCCAGGGCGGATTGCCCCGGGGTACCCAACTGGATGATGGCGTGGCGCTGGTGAGCGACATTCCCCAGGGCCACAAGGTGGCCCTGGCGGATATCGCCGAAGGTGAGCGCATCCTGCGCTACAACGAGGTGATCGGCACGGCGCTGTCGGCCATCCCGCGCGGTGGCCACGTCAACGAGAACAACGTCAGGCTGCCGATACCACCGAAGCTCGACGAGCTGCCTCTGGCGACCCGCAAGGCGCCGGTGGTCGAGCCACTCGAGGGCTACACCTTCGAGGGCTTTCGCAACCCTGACGGCAGCGTCGGCACCAGGAATGTGCTCGGCATCACCACCAGCGTGCAGTGCGTGGCCGGTACCGTCGATCACGTGGTGGCGAAGATCAAGCGAGAGCTATTGCCGCGCTTCCCCAACGTCGATGACGTGGTCGGGCTCAACCACAGCTACGGCTGCGGGGTGGCGATCGGCGCGCCGGCGGCGATCGTGCCCATCCGCACGCTCAGGAACCTGGCGCTGAACCCCAACTTCGGTGGCGAGGTCATGGTCATCGGCCTTGGCTGCGAGAAGCTGCAGCCCTCGACTCTTATCGAGGACCGCCCGGTCAAGATTTTTGAGCGCAGCGAGGATGCCGCCACAGGTTCCGCCAACGACGACGCCAACGTGTTGAGTCTGCAGCACGAGTCCTTCGAAGGTTTCTGCGAGATGGTCGACGGCATCATGGCCATGGCCGAGCGCCACCTTGAGCGGCTGAATCGTCGCCGCCGGGAGACCTGTCCGGTGTCGGAGCTGACGGTGGGCATGCAGTGCGGCGGCAGCGACGCCTTTTCTGGGGTAACCGCCAATCCGGCGGTGGGATTTGCCACCGACCTGATCGTGCGTGCCGGCGGCAGCGTGATGTTTTCCGAAGTCACCGAGGTGCGCGACGCCATCCATCTGCTGACGCCTCGAGCGGTAGACGAGGAGGTCGCTCGGGCGCTGATCGAGCAGATGGCCTGGTACGACGACTATCTGGCCCAGGGCCAGGCCGATCGCAGCGCCAATCCGTCGCCGGGCAACAAGAAGGGCGGGCTCAGCAATATTGTCGAGAAGGCGCTCGGCTCGGTGATCAAGTCCGGCAATTCACCTATCGTCGACGTCATAGGCCCCGGCGAGCGCCTGCGCAAGCGCGGGCTGACCTTTGCCGCCACGCCGGCCAGCGACTTTATCTGCGGCACCCTGCAGGCGGCGGCGGGCATGAACCTGCAGGTCTTCACCACCGGGCGCGGTACCCCCTACAACCTGGCGATGACGCCGGTGATCAAGGTTTCCACCAACTCGACCCTGGGACGTCGCTGGCACGATCTGATCGACCTGGACGCGGGGCGCATCGCCACCGGCGAGGCCAGCATCGAGGACATCGGCTGGGAGCTGTTCGAGCTGATTCTCGAGGTGGCAAGCGGCCGTCACCAGGTCGCCGCCGACCGCCTGGGTCTCTACAACGACCTGGTGCTGTTCAACCCGGCGCCGGTCACCTGAGCGCTTCATCATCTTTAACCGAACATCCAAGAGGCAAGACTCCATGTTTCCCAAGATCACCAAGATGAACATCGTGCCGGTGGCCGGCGAAGACGGTTTTCTGCTCAACCTGAGCGGTGGCCATGCCCCCTGGTTCATCCGCTGTGTGCTGGTGCTGGAAGACGAGTCCGGCAATCGCGGCGTCGGCGAGATTCCCTCCAGTGACGGCATCCTCAAGGGGCTTGAGCAGTGTCGTTCGCTGGTCGAGGGCGCACGGGTCAACGAGGTCAAGCAGGTGCTGAGCCAGGCTCGCCAGGCGCTGTCGCAAAACGGCCCGGAGGAGCGCGGTCGGCAGACCTTTGATCTGCGCGTGGCGGTACACGTGGTTACCGCCATCGAGTCGGCACTTTATGACCTGTTCGGCCAGGCGCTGGGCATGCCAGTGGCCGACCTGCTCGGCCAGTACGGACGTCAGCGTGACGAGGTAGAGGCACTGGGCTACCTGTTCTTGCTCGGCGATCCGGACAAGACCGACCTTCCCTATCCCAAGGTCAGCGACCCGATAGACGCCTGGGACGAGGTGCGGTACCAGAAGGCGATGACTCCGGAGGCGGTGGCCAACCTGGCCAAGGCCGCCTACGCGCGCTACGGCTTCAAGGACTTCAAGCTCAAGGGGGGCGTGCTGCGCGGCGAAGAGGAGGCCGACTGCATCCGCGCCCTGCACGAGGCCTTCCCCGAGGCACGTCTGACGCTGGATCCCAACGGTGCCTGGTCGCTGGATGAGGCGGTGCGAGTGCTCGAGCCGATCAAGGAACTGTTGAGCTATGCCGAGGATCCCTGCGGCCAGGAAGGCGGCTACTCCGGTCGCGAGACCATGGCCGAGTTCAAGCGTCGTACCGGCCTTGCCACCGCCACCAACATGATCGCCACCGACTATCGTCAGCTGAAGCTGGCGGTCCAGCTTAACTCCGTGGACATCCCCTTGGCGGACTGCCACTTCTGGACCATGCAGGGGGCCGTGGCGGTGGGCGAGCTGTGCAACGAATGGGGCATGACCTGGGGCTCGCACAGCAACAACCACTTCGACATCTCGCTGGCGATGATGACTCACGTCGCCGCTGCCTGTCCTGGCGAGATCACCGCCATCGATACCCACTGGATCTGGCAGGACGGTCAGCGCATCACCAAGGAACCGTTCAAGATCGAAGGCGGCAAGCTGAAGGTGCCGACCACGCCAGGCCTTGGCGTCGAGCTCGACGACGACAAGCTGATGGAGGCCCATCGGAAGTACCAGGGCCTCGATGTCACCAGCCGCAACGACGCCATGGCCATGCAGTACCTGATCGACGGCTGGGAGTTCGATCCCAAGCGTCCTGCCCTGGTGCGTTAGCCTCGACTCGATGGCTCAGGTGCGAAAGCCCCGGTGAGGACGAAAGCCGACGGCCTTTACCGACGCTCACCCCGTCGAACGTCACACGACAGGAGAAGATTCATGAAACTGGAAGGAAAGCAGCTGATCGGCAGCCAGGCCGTCGAGGCCAAGGGCGAGCCCATCCACGCCGTCAATCCGGCCACCGGCGAGACCCTCGAGCCTGGCCACAAGGCAGGCGCGAAGGCCGAGGTCGAGCGCGCCTGCGAACTGGCCTGGGCGGCCTTCGATAGCTACCGCGAGACCGGCCTCGAGGCCCGTGCGACCTTTCTCGAGACCATCGCCGAGGAGATCGAGGCGCTCGGTGACGCCCTGATCGAGCGGGCCATGCAGGAGTCCGGCTTGCCCCAGGCACGTCTTGAGGGCGAGCGTGGCCGTACCTGCGGCCAGCTGCGCCTGTTCGCCTCGGTGGTACGCGCCGGCGAATGGCTCGACGTGCGTCACGATCCGGCGCTGCCGGACCGCGAACCGATGCCGCGGGTCGACCTGCGCCAGCGCCATATCGCGCTGGGTCCGGTGGCGGTGTTCGGCGCCTCCAACTTCCCGCTGGCGTTCTCGGTGGCCGGCGGCGACACCGCCTCCGCCCTGGCCGCCGGCTGTCCGGTGGTGGTCAAGGCCCACTCGGCCCACCCCGGCACCTCGGAGCTGGTCGGCCGCGCGCTGCAGAAGGCGGTGGCCCGCTGTGAACTGCCGGAAGGCGTGTTCTCGCTGTTGTTCGGTTCCGGTCGCGAGGTCGGCCAAGGCCTGGTCAGCGACGCGCGGATCAAGGCGGTGGGCTTCACCGGCTCGCGCAGCGGTGGCACCGCCCTGATGAAGACCGCTCAGGCGCGTCCCGAGCCGATCCCGGTGTACGCCGAGATGAGCTCGATCAATCCGGTGTTCCTGCTGCCCGAGGCGCTCAAGGCCCGTGGCAAGGCGCTGGGCGAGGCCTTCGTCGGCTCGCTGACCATGGGGGCCGGCCAGTTCTGCACCAACCCGGGGCTGGTGATCGCGGTCAAGGGCGAGGCGCTCGACGGCTTCGTCGAGGCTGCCGCCGAAGCGGTCAAGGGCGCAGGCGCCCAGACCATGCTGACGCCGGGCATCCACGACGCCTACACCCAGGGCGTCAACACCCTTGGCGGCAGCGACAAGGCCCGTGAAGTGGCGCGTGGCCCACAGGGCGACGGACCCAACCAGTGCCAGGCCGGCCTGTTCGTGGCCAAGGCCAGCGACTTCCTCAATGATGAGGCGCTCAAGGCCGAGGTATTCGGTTCGACCTCGCTGGTGGTCGAGTGTGCCGACCTAGACGAGGTCAAGGCACTGGCCGAGGGGCTCGAGGGCCAGCTGACCGCGACCCTGCAGATGGACGACGGCGACATCGACGCGGCCCGTGGCCTGCTGCCGATCCTCGAGCGGCGTGCCGGACGGGTGATGGCCAACGGCTGGCCCACCGGGGTCGAGGTGTGCCACGCCATGGTCCACGGTGGCCCCTATCCGGCCACCTCTGACTCGCGCACCACCTCTGTCGGCAGCGCCGCCATCCACCGCTTCCTGCGCCCGGTGTGCTATCAGAACCTGCCGGATGCCCTGCTGCCGCAAGCGCTCAAGGATGGCAATCCGCTGAACGTCAGCCGCCTGGTGGACGGCAAACGGGACAGGTGAAGGGACTGATGGACAGCGCCAGACGCGCTCGGTGGTGACACCGCTGACGTGCAGACAGCAAGGCCCGGTGAGTCGATCACCGGGCCTTGCTGGTATTGCATTGACGCTCGCACTTTTCAGGTTGCGCAGGAGCGTTCATTTGACTCGAGGTGGTACTAAGCTTTGGTACTGTCGGTGCGTGAAACGAAAACACGCAAGTTTCGAGAAGTGCGCGTGTTTCATCGTCCACACCCGACACCGGATACGGATAAGGGGGCCGTCGCAAGCCTTCGTAAATGGCTGGAAGCAAACGGATTGATGCCATGAACAATGTCATGATGATCAATGGTTATCGCGCCATTATTCAGTATGACCCCGAAATCGAGATGTTTCGCGGAGAATTCACGGGACTCAATGGGGGCGCCGATTTCTATGCCGATAGTGTCTGTGCCTTGCGCAAGGAAGGGGAGATATCGCTGCGTGTCTTCTTGGATACTTGCCGCGAGATGGGGATCGATCCTGTCAGGGCGTACTCTGGAAAGTTCCAGGTCCGCGTTCCCGAATCGATGCACAAGCAGGCGGTTGATGCCGCCAAGGCCCGCGGCATCAGCCTGAATCTGTTGATGACGACTGCGCTAGAGAACGAGCTATCGACGTGACGTCGATGAATTGAGGTCAAGACGTACCGAGATTGCTGGACGCATAGGGTGTGCTGGACCTTTTTCTTACACCAGTTCGGCAGCCGTCAACACCATGATCCCCACACTGATGGAGACCAGGCTAAGCAAGGTGCTGAGCATGATGATGCTGGCGGCGAGGCGTTGATTGGCGCCGGCCCCCCTGGCCATGACGTAGGCTACGGCGGCAGTGGGGCTACCGAGAAACAGGAACAGCATGCCGAGTTCGGCGCCCCGAAAGCCCACCGCCAGTGCCAGTGCAACACCGATGGCCGGCATGACGGCAACCTTCCACAGGCTGGCCGACAGCGCCAAGGTTCCGCTCTCACGGGCGGCCTGCAGGCTCAGGCTGCCACCGATGCAGATCAGCGCCAGCGGTAGCGACAGCGAGGCCAGGTAGTCGCCGGATGTCATCAGCCAGGGCGGCAAGTCGAGGTGAAGGTAGGTCAGCGGCAGGGCGGCGACGATACCGATGATCAATGGGTTGGTGGCGACGTCCTTGAGGATCGCCAGGGGACGTGAGCTGACCACCGGACTGTAGACCGACAGTACAATGGCCGACATTACCAGGTTGACGATGATGATGCCGCCGGCCATGACACTGCCGAGCGACAGGCCAAAGTCGCCGTACATGTTGGCCGACAGGGCCAGTCCGACGATACCGCAGTTGCCGCGAAAGGCGCCTTGCACAAAGACGCCGCGATCCACTCGCGGGCAGCGCCACAGGGCCCAGCCCCAGATGACAAGAAAGATGGCCACCGAGACGACCAGATAGAAACCGACCAGTCCGAGCTTCAGGTCCTGGCCGGGATCGGCGCGCAGCAGGCTCAGGAACAACAGCGTTGGCATGGTCAGGCGAAACACCAGGCTCGAGGCGGTGTCGACGAAGGCTTGATCGATCCAGCCCAGACGCTTCAGAACGGCGCCGATGAAGACCATGGCGAAAACGGGCAGGCTGACGCCGAGGGTGCTGGCAAGGATGCTGATATCGATGGGGAGACCCTCCTGCTCGGATAGCACGCTAAAGGACTTAATATACTATGTATGATTTATAGTTGGGAAGCCTTTGGGTGGACGGCGTCGGGTGAGGTTCTTGGTATGACCGGGAGCGCGGGACTTGGATGGTGGCTGGATTCAGGAATCTGAGGGCCAATCACGGTGCGGTTCGACCAGGGAGAGGGCCGGTCGAAGAAGAGGTGGTGAAGAGGACGTGAAGATGAGGTGAAGAGAACGACTGAAGAGGGCGCACGTCGGGGCTTCTGGTGCGCCCTTGTCAAGAGAGTTCAGCGCGCCAGCCAGAGTCCGATGACCACCGCCACGGCCACGGTGGTGAAGAACAGACGGTTGCGCAGGCGGGTATCGCGGGCGGGTTTACGGGACACGCGTTGCTCCTTGGTAGCGGGGAGTCAGGGGGAATTCCGGGGAATCTAGGCTTTGGTTCACTTGGCGGCCTAGGGTAATGCCGTTAGCCTGCCAAGGCTACAGCGGCGGGTCGCCGCCTCTCATCGGATGAGACAGAATCATGCCAGATACCCCAACCTTGCTGTTCGCCCACGCCAATGGCTTTCCCGGCGGCAGTTACAGAAGCCTGCTGGCACCACTCGCAGAGCGCTTCGACGTCCAGCCGCTCGATCGCCTGGGCCACCATCCCGATTTTCCCGTGGGCCACAACTGGTTGGCATTGCGTGATGAATACCTCGAGAGCACCCGCCACCTGGCCGGACCCTTTATCGGTGTCGGCCACTCCATGGGCGGGGTGATCACCGCCATGGCGGCGCGCCAGGAGCCGGAGCGGTTCCAGGCCGTGGTGATGCTCGACCCGCCGCTGATGCTGGGCATCGACGCCTTGGCCATGCGCGTCAGCAAGTGGCTCGGCATGGTGGATCGAGTGACGCCGGCAGGCAAGAGCAAGGGGCGCCGTACCCGTTGGGAAAGCCGTGATGCGATGCGCGCTCAACTCCGGCGCAAGGGTCTGTTTCGCAGCTTCACCGAGGAGGCGCTGGACGACTACATCGATGCCGGCACCACGACCCTGGAGGACGGCGCGGTGGTGTTGAGCTATGACCCGGATATCGAGGTCGAGATCTTCCGTCATCTGCCCCACCATCTGGATCGTCTGCCCACGGAGGTACGAGTACCTCTGGGTGTGCTGGCAGGGGAGACGTCTGACTTGCTGACCGAGGCACGTTGCCGACGTCTCAGCCGGCGCGGTATCGCCCTGGACAGGGTGCCCGGCAGTCATATGTTTCCGATGGAGCAGCCCGAGGCAACGCGACGCGCCTTGCTTGCCATGATCGACCGTCTGCTGGGCGAAGGGACAACGCAATGAAGCCATCGGGAGAAGCGCTTCGCCTGGCACAGGGGCGCCTGGCCGCACTGGCCTGGGGACGCACGGAGGCGCCGGTGTGGCTGGCGCTGCACGGCTGGCTCGACAACGCCGCAAGCTTTGCGCGTTTAGCGCCGGTGCTGGCCGAACGGCTCGATATACGCCTGGTGGCCATCGACATGGCCGGCCATGGACACTCCGAGCGGCTGCCCGGTGACTACGACTACGCCATCTGGGACTACTGCCACGACCTGCTCGATGCACTGGATGATCTCGGACTGGACAGTGCCCCGGTGCTGGCTCACTCCCTCGGCGCCGGGGTGGCCTGCCTGGTCGCCGCGGCCTGGCCCGAACGCATCGAGCGCCTGGTGCTGGTCGACGGTCTGGGGGCCTTGACCACCCCACCTGAAGATACCGCTGGCCAGTTGGGGCGTTCGTTGCGGGCCCAGCGTCGCCGTCGCTCGCGGATTCCTCATTATGCCGATCTGGATACCGCGGTGGCGGCGCGGGTCGCCGGTGGCGCCACCCCGGTGGATGCCGACACGGTGCGCGACATCGTGGCCAGGAACCTGACCCCCTGCGACGAGGGCGGCCTGCGACTGCGCACCGACCCGCGCCTGCTGCGCCCCTCCCCCGTGCGGCTGACCGATGACCAGGTCGCCAATCTGCTCGAGGCTATTGCCTGCGAGGTACTGCTGGTCGAAGGGCGTGACGGTATTCTCGGGGAACGTCCACGAGGGGTGGCCTCGCGAGCACGCGTTCGCCGCCTGACCCGTTGCGTGCTGGAGGGCGGACACCATCTTCATGCCTCGCCGCAGCACGCCCCCGCGGTGGCCGATGCCATCGTCGAGGCGTTGTCCGCAACACCTTGATCGACAAGACGACCTTGGCAGCCAGTCGGTGGATGAGTCTTGGCCGCTGCGCCGTGACAGGCCGCGTAAGCTTTTCCACGGTGGGTTAGTCTAAGCTTATAGACAGGCCTGCGAGTGCGAGGCATGCGCTGTTCAAGCGCTGCCCGCGCGGCCAATCCGCAGCAGGAGGGCATTGCCATGACCGTCTATCGCCACGATTGTCCCCCGGGATCGAGCGGCAAGCGCATTGCGCTGACATTGGGTAGTGGTGGTGCCCGAGGCTATGCCCACATCGGTGTGCTGCAGGAATTGGTCGCCCGCGACTATGAAGTGGTGGCGATCTCGGGGTGCTCCATGGGCGCCCTGGTCGGGGGCATCTTTGCTGCGGGGAAGCTCGAGCCCTACCGTCAGTGGGTCGAGGAACTGGGCTCCTTCGGCGTACTTCGTCTGCTCGACATGTCGTTCACCTCCATGGGCGCCATGCAGGGCAGGAAGGTGATGAGCAAGATCGAGTCGTTTATCGGTGATGTCGCCATCGAGGACCTGCCCATTCCCTTCACCGCGGTGGCGACCGACCTGATGCGCCAGCGAGAAGTGTGGTTTCAGCGGGGGTCCCTGCTCAAGGCTATCCGTGCCTCCATCGCCATACCCGGGGTCTTCACGCCGGTCGAGGATGGGCCTCGGCTGCTGGTCGATGGCGGTCTGCTCAATCCGCTGCCGATCATCTCCAACGTGTCGGTCCACGCGGACCTGGTGATGGCGGTCAACGTCACCGCCAACAGCCCCAACCTTGTCTCTCTCGAGGAGTTGCTGCCGGTGGAGTGCCCGAGCTGCGATGAGGCCCGAGGCGGTAAAGGTACCAACGGAGAACGCCGCAGGGGCGATCGACGCGGTGCGCTGATGGCGCGGCGTTTTCAGGAAAGCGCCGAATCGGAGGCCGAAGCCGACCGTGCCGAGCGCGGTAATGCCGCGCTGGGGCGCAAGGACTGGGGGCGGCTGGCCACCATCCTGACCTCCTTCGACATCACCCAGGCGGCGTTGGCGCGCTACAAGGAGGCGGGCTATCCGCCGGACATCCTGGTGGAGATACCCAAGACCGTCTGCGGTTCCTTCGAATTCCACCGTGCCAGGGATCTGATCCGTCTGGGGCGTCACCTGACCTGCCAGGCGCTGGATCGCATCGAGACCTGCGGTATCGTCGAGCAGACCGAAAAGCCAGCAGGCTGACCCAGGGCATCGGCCGCGACTTCCAGGCCCATATCGACTGCGCCGCCTCAGCAGCATTTGGGTCGCACCGATGCACCTTCTGAGAGGGGGGCAGGGTGTCTGTCTGACCGGGGCTCAGGGCGTTTGTCCGCGCCGTCTCAGCAGCACGTAAACCGCACCGGTGCCGCCTTCGGCGTCGGTGGCCGAACAGAAGGCCAGCACGCTCGGCCATTCTCTCAACCACGCATTGACGTGACTCTTGATCACCGGATAGTCGGCGGTGGCGCCCCAGGCCTTGCCGTGGACCACGATCACGCAGCGATGGCCACTGGCCACCGAGTCACGCAGAAAGCTCTCGAGTTCCGAGCGAGCCTCCTCGAGGCTGTAGCCGTGCAAGTCCAGACCGCCTTCCCAGCCGATCATCCCGCGCTTCAACTGGCTACGGGTGCGATAGGGCAGGTCGGGAAGGGCAAAGTCCAGATACTCCGATGGGCGTACCGGCTCGACTCGGCCATCCGAGGTGCGCCCGGTGGCCACGTCATCACCCGCGCTGACGGCGGCAGCGCGGCGTGCGGCGGCGGCCTGATCTCGCTGGGCACGGGTGGTCGGACGCGGCTTGCCGGTGTCGGCGCGGTTGTGGCGGATACGACGGACACCTGCCTGCTCCAGGGCCTGGCGAAACGCGCTGATCTCGTCGTCGGGCGGTGGCTGGCGCTGGCTCATGGGGTCCTCGGGTCCGGTAAAAGGGAGGCCCAGTATACCGTGGTGGCCGTGGCAGTGAACCGCCGGCACGGATACAATGCCTTGCGAGTCAGATAGCCATCTATATCGCTATCTCGATCTCTATCTATATCGCTATCCAGGATCTTGCATCTGCCTTCGCCCCTGGAACGGAAGGGACCTTCGCGTGAAGGTCGTCGAAGGCGGTGATTGTCCATGCGATCCTGGCGCACGCCTCTTCTTGAACCCGATCGACAGGATGCCCTCTTGGCCGACTCTTCCTCCTCTCCGTCCACTTCCAGGTCTTCGACGCTGGCGCTCCCCGACGCTGAATTGGCCGACGGCCTGTTCACCCTGCGCGACTGTCTGCGCTGGGCAACCAGCGAGTTTCACCTGGCGGGGCTGACCTACAGCCACGGCACAGACAGCGCCTGGGACGAGGCGGTGGCACTGGTGCTTGGCGCCTTGCATCTGCCCTGGAACGTGGACCCCGGCGTGCTGGACGCGCGGCTGCTGCCGATGGAACGCGAGCGCATCGTCGGTCTGGTGCGCGCCAGGATCAGCGACAGGCGGCCCTTGCCCTACCTGCTCGGCGAGGCCTTCTTCGCCGGGCTTGTGTTCAGTGTGGACGAGCGGGTGTTGATTCCGCGCTCGCCGATTGCCGAGTTGATCGAGTCGGGCTTTCAGGCCTGGTTCCCCGAGGAGCCGCCTCGGCGCATCCTCGACCTGTGCACCGGCTCGGGCTGTATCGGCATCGCCTGCGCCGAGTATCTGCCTACCGTCGAGGTGGACCTGTCCGATATCAGCCAGGACGCCCTGGCGGTGGCCCGTGAGAACATCAATCGCCACGACGTAGGCCGGCGCGTGCGCGCGGTGCACAGCGACGTCTTCGATGGCCTGGAAGGTCAGCGCTACGACTTGATCGTGTCCAACCCGCCCTACGTCGATATCCGCGACCTGACCACCATGCCGGAGGAGTTCCGTCATGAGCCGGCTCTGGCGCTGGGGGCGGGCAGCGATGGCCTGGATATCGTCAGACGTATCCTGCGCGAGGCAAGAGCGCACCTCAGCGACCACGGCGTGCTGATCGTCGAGGTCGGCAACTCCGATCATCATCTGGAAGCGGCCTTCCCCGAGGTTCCCTTCCTGTGGCTCGAATTCGAGCGCGGCGGTCAGGGCGTGTTTGCCCTCACCGCCGAAGAACTCGACGCCCATGCGGCGTCCTTTGCACAACAATAGAGGAGCGCCCATGTCCGGCAATACCTTCGGCAAGCTGTTTACCGTCACCACCTTTGGCGAGAGTCACGGGCTTGCGCTCGGCGCCATCGTCGATGGCTGCCCGCCTGGCATCGAGCTCAGCGAGGCCGATCTGCAGGCCGACCTGGATCGTCGCCGTCCAGGCACGTCGCGCCATACCACCCAGCGTCGTGAGCCTGATCAGGTGAAGATCCTGTCGGGCGTGTTCGAGGGGCGCACCACCGGTACCTCGATTGGCCTGTTGATCGAGAACACCGACCAGCGCTCCAAGGACTATTCGAAGATCAAGGACCAGTTCCGGCCGGCCCACGCCGACTACACCTATCACCACAAGTACGGCGAGCGCGACTATCGCGGTGGCGGACGTTCCAGTGCCCGCGAGACCGCCATGCGGGTGGCCGCCGGGGCCATCGCCAAGAAGTACCTGGCGAGCCAGGGCATCGTGGTGCGTGGCTACATGAGTCAGCTGGGCGAGCTGGCCATCGAGTTTCGTGACTGGGAAGCGGTCAACGACAACCCCTTCTTCTGTCCCGACCCCAAACGGGTGCCGGAACTCGAGGCCTACATGGACCAGCTTCGCCGTGACCAGGACTCGGTGGGGGCGAAGATCACCGTCACCGCCGAAGGGCTGCCGCCCGGGCTTGGCGAGCCGGTGTTCGACCGCCTCGATGCCGAGCTGGCCCACGGCCTGATGAGCATCAACGCGGTCAAGGGCGTCGAGATCGGTGACGGCTTTGCCAGCGTGGCCCAGCGTGGCAGCCAGCACCGTGACGAGATGACCCCGGAGGGTTTTCTGTCGAATCATGCCGGTGGCGTACTGGGAGGCATCTCCAGCGGCCAGACGCTGATCGCTCACCTGGCGCTCAAGCCGACCTCCAGCATCACCATTCCTGGGCGCTCCATCGACGTGGACGGCAATCCGGTGGAGGTGGTAACCAAGGGACGCCACGATCCCTGCGTGGGGATTCGTGCCACGCCCATCGCCGAAGCGATGATGGCGCTGACCCTGATGGACCACCTGCTGCGTCATCGCGCACAGAACAGTGATGTGCGAGTCAGCACACCACGGCTACGCTGAATCGCAGAGCATGACAGGACTGCTACACTCAAGTAACTGTGGCAGGGAAGGTGCAGGATGCAGGCATCTTTGCGCCCGATAGCGCGGGCTACCGGCGCCACACACCGCCATACAAGGATCACGAGGCCAGCATGAAGATCAACGTCGAATTCGATCTGACCCCGGAAGAGTTACGCCAGGCATTGGGGCTTCCCAATATCGAGGCCTTCCAGCAGGACCTGCTCGATCGCATTCATCGGCAGATGGAGTCCGGTGTCGAAGGCTACGATCCGATGAGCCTGATGCAGCCGTTCCTGCAACAGCCGGCGCTGCAGCAGGGACTGTCCCAGGGGCTTGCCAGTTTCGGCAACTATCAGAAGATGATGATGGATATGCTGACCCAGGCCGCCCAGAGCGCCAAGGGTTCTTCTGCCAAGGATGACAAGGCCGAGGAGGCGTCAAGCTCCACGGCGCCGCGGTCCAGTGGGGCGGCCAAGGCCAGCTCGCGCAGTGCCAAGGGCGGCAAGAGCTAGCCAGGTGCTCGTCAAGTGCCCGCCAGGGGCCCGCAGGAAAGCGGCCACGGGTATGGCGGGGAGGGCAGATTCGCCGATGGCGAGGGTGCGGGGCGTCTTGATGCACAATCGCGCAGGAGGCGACGCCTGTCATGGCGTTGTCACCGAGGGTGTGCCAGACTGAGTTTGTTGCGCTGCAACAACGCTGTCCTCAGCATGCTTCCTGGACGGAGGCTCCCTGGCGGACAGTGGCAGCGGATTGCCGAGTGGACAGACACCATCGACACGATTCCAGGAGGTTCGGTCATGCAAGACAAGATGTTCGACAACTTCAACGAGCAGACTCGTCAGTTCTTCGAGCCGATGCGCAAACTCAACTCCCTGATGCTGGACAACATGCAGAAAATGTCCCAGTACCAGATGGAGTCGATGAAGCGCTATAGCCAGATGGGTACCGAGCGCATGCGTGAAGCCACCGCGATCAACGACGCCGAGGGGCTGCGCGACTTCTCTACCCGTCAGGCCGAGATGCTCAACGAACTGTCGGCGCAGATGCTCGAAGATGCCCGCGCCATGAGCGAAATGAGCCTCGAGTTCAAGAGCGAACTGGAGTCGCTGTTTGCCGAGTCCGGCCAGCAGCTTGCCGATCAGGCGACCCAGGCCCGCGACCAGGCGACCGAGGCGGTCGAGAAGGCCACCCAGCAGGTCACCGAGGCAGCCGAAAAGGCCACCCAGCAGGCCAGCCAGGCGACTTCACAGGCGGCCTCCCAGGCCTCGTCTCAGACCAGCAGCGCCAGCAAGTCGACCGGCGGAACCGCCAAGGCGACCTCCAGCCGCAAGCGCACTTGAGGCAAGCGGGTCTGAGGCAAGCGCACCTGAGACAAGAGTACTGTTGGACGTGCCAATGAGTGAGCGGCCGCAGGCGAGTGCAGGCATTGGCGTGAAGCGCCTGCCGCACGACGGCATAGTCAGCGGCGGCCGACTCGCCCCCCAACAACGATGACGAAACGAGGGTGGATAGCTGCGACGCCGCGAGGCCGACGGTGGTCCACCCTTTTTTGCAGGGCAGGCCAGAGGAGAACGCAATGGCGGCAGGTGATCAGGCGGCGGACAACCCGGAGGAATGGGGCAACCAGCTATCGGTGCTGGGCGCCGAGTACCAGGCGTTGATGGAAGATTTCCTTTCGCGCATGGTGCCCAATGACGCAGCGGATTCGGTGATGGAGGACATTCGCAACAGCTTCCAGGCCGGTGCCGAATCGCTGATGCGCAATCCCACCCTGCTATGGGAGACCCAGGCCAAGCTGATGCAGGATCAGATGGCGCTGTGGCAACAGGCCATGGCGGCGGCCAGCGGTGGCGCTTTCGAGCCCTTGGTGACGCCGTCCCGCGGCGATCGCCGCTTCAAGGACGAGGCCTGGACCAGCGATCCTGGCTACAACGCCATCATGCAGCAGTATCTGCTGTTCTCGAACACCGTCGAGACTCTGGTGGACAAGCTCGACGATCTGAGCCCCGGCGAGAAGCGCAATCTGTCCTTCTACGCGCGTCAGATGGTCAACGCCATGTCGCCGACCAACTTCGTCTCCACCAATCCCGAAGTCATGCGCAAGACCCTCGAGACCCGGGGCCAGAACCTGGTCGACGGTCTGTCGCGTCTGCGCGAGGACCTGGCCAACTCGGCCGAGGGTCTTAACGTCACCATGACCGATCGCAGCGCCTTCGAGGTCGGTGAAAACATCGCGGTGTCACAAGGCGCGGTGGTGATGGAAAACGAGCTGATCCAGCTGATCCAGTACGCGCCCACCACCGAGAAGGTGTTCAAGACGCCGCTGTTGATCGTGCCACCCTGGATCAACAAGTTTTACGTGCTCGACCTGCGCCCGGAAAACTCGCTGGTGAAGTGGCTGGTGGACCAGGGCCACACCGTGTTCCTGATCTCCTGGCGCAACCCCGGACCGGAGCAGCGCGATCTGACCTGGGCGGACTACATGCAGCTTGGCCCGATCGCGGCGCTGGACGGTATCGAGCAGGCCACCGGCGAGAAGTCGGCCAACTTCCTGTCCTACTGCATCGGCGGCACCCTGACGGCCTCGACCATGGCCTACCTGACCAGTACCCGGCGCGGGCGCAAGGCCAAGTCGGTGACCTACATGGCGACCCTGCAGGACTTCCGTGACCCCGGCGAGATCGGCGTCTTCCTGAGCGAACCGGTGCTCCAGGGCATCGAAGCCAAGCTCGAGCAGGACGGTTACCTGGATGGCCGCGTCATGGCCTACTCGTTCAACCTGCTGCGGGAGAACGACCTGTTCTGGTCGTTCTACGTCAACAACTACCTGAAGGGCGAGGATCCTGCGGCCTTCGACCTGCTGTACTGGAATACCGACGGCACCAACCTGCCGGCGGGCACCCACGGCTGGTACCTGCGTCACCTGTATCAGGAGAACCAGCTGGTCGAGCCAGGCGGTGTCGAGCTCGACGGCGTCAAGATCGACCTGCGCAAGGTGTCGACGCCGAGCTACTTCATCGCCACCAAGGAAGACCATATCGCCAAGTGGAACAGCAGCTACTACGGCGCGCTGTTGCCCAAGGGCCCGGTGACCTTCGTGCTGGGGGGCTCCGGCCATATCGCCGGTGTGGTCAATCCGCCGCACAAGAACAAGTACGGCTACTGGACCAACGACGAGCTACCCGACAACCACGAAGAGTGGCTGGCCGGTGCCGAGGCTCATGAAGGTTCCTGGTGGCCCCACTGGCAGGAGTGGATGGTCAAGGGTGGCTACGTGGACGCCGACAAGATGGTCGATGCCCGCGAGCCTGGTGGCGGTGAGCTGCCGCTGCTGGAGCCCGCGCCGGGGCGTTTCGTCAAGACCAGCATCCCTGAAGTGCTGGGCGAGGCGGAGGACGACGAGGCCGCCGAGTAACGTTCGTCAGCGTGACAGGCAGGAGGGTATCCGAGGAACGCATCTGGCCTTTGATACCCGCCTGACGCTCGTACACTAATCCGCACTGTTGCAACACGGTTGCAACACAACAACGCCGGGGGGGCCTGAGCCCTCGCGGCGTTGTCGTTTGTGGTGAATGTCGTTCGCGGCCAGAGCGGCGTCGACGGTCGTTGGCTTGCGTCGGCTTGCGTTGGCTCAGTCCCGCCGGCGCCACAGTGCGCCCGCCAGCAGCATCAGCCCGGCGACGAGCCAGGTGGGCCAGCTACCGGTGCGGGTGAAGGGCGTCAGCCCCTGCATCGGCTGCACCTGACCGTCCAGGCGCGCCGTCTCGAACTGGGGCAGCTGGTCGAGCAGGCGGCCCTGATCGTCGATGATGGCGGTGATGCCATTGCTGGTGGCTCGCATCACGTAGCGGCCGTTTTCCAGGGCGCGCAGCCGGGCCATTTCCAGATGCTGGTGGGGGCCGATCGAATCGCCAAACCAGCTGTCGTTGGAGACGGTGAGCAACAGTTCCGAATCACGGGCACGCTCGGCCACCAGGTCGGCGTAGATGATCTCGTAGCAGATGGCGTTGCCGAGGGTGTGACCGGCGGCGGTCATCGGCGGCTGCGTATCCGGTCCCGGCGTCATGGCAGGCATCGGCAGGTCGAAGAAGGCGATGGCGCCCCTGAGCAGGCTTTCCAGTGGCAGGTACTCGCCGAAGGGCACCAGGTGGGCCTTGCGATAGGCGCCACTGGCGTTGCCGTAGGCGCTCACGGCGTTGAAGAAACGCCCGTCGGCGTCGCGCTGAAGGATGCCGGTCAGCAGCGCCGTCTCGGGGGCCAGCGCCGCCTGGGCGCGGGCCATGATCGGCTCGGCCTGGTCCTCGAACATCGGCAGGGCCGCCTCGGGCCAGATAACGATGTCCGGCTCCACCGGGGCGGTCGCCTCCAGGTCACCGGTCATGCCCAGATAGGTATTGACCGCCTGGCGCTGGCCTTCGGGCAGCCACTTGATCTCCTGGGGCAGGTTGCCCTGCAACAGAGCCACGTTCAGCGGATCACCGGTGGGCGAGGTCCACTGGTTCGGCAGCAGCCAGGGCAGGCCCCACATGGCCACCAGCGGCAGGGCGGCCAGCGGTCGTGGCCGCGCGAGCTCCGTCAGCAGCACACCGCTGGCCGCCACCACCAGCGACAGCAGGTAGACGCCGCCCAGGGGCGCCAGCGTCGACAGCGGTGAGTCGACCTGGGTGCTGCCGAGCAGCAGCCAGGGAAAGCCGGTGAACAGCCAGGTCCTGATCCACTCCATCAGTACCCAGAAGCCGACGAAGCCGAGCCCGCCTGCCAGCGCGGTGGGGCGGGCCGGCATCAGGCGCCGGAACAGCCCCATCGGCAAGGCGACGAACAGCGCCATGCTGGCCACGAACAGGGCGGTCAGGAAGAACGCCAGCGGTGCGCTGGTGTAGCCATAGTCGTGGATCGATACGTAGACCCAGGAGGCGCCGCTTCCGAACAGTCCGAGGCCGTAACACCAGCCGCGCAGCAGCGCCTGGCGTGCGCCCCGACGATAGAGACCGGCGTAGACCAGGGCGGCGGCCAGCGGGGCCAGCCACCACCAGGAAAAGGGGGCGGCGGCGAGGGTCGTCAGCCCTCCGGCAATCAGGGCGGCAAGGTAGCCGGCCCTGCCGCCGAGCACTCGCTCGAGCATGGGGTCCATCCTTGGTGTGGGCGAGAAAGGCAAGGCGTCCCCGGACGGGGACGCACGGGTTCAGTCGTCGGTACGGCTTTCGGGTTCGACCTCGAGCAGCCGGATACGCCGATTGTCGGCGTTGAGCACGGTGAAGCGCCAGCCCCCGATCAGAGTATGTTCGCCGCGCGCCGGCAGGTGGCCGAAACGCTGCATCACCAGTCCTCCCAGGGTATCGAACTCGTCGTCGGAGAAGCGCGTGCCGAAGCGCTCGTTGAAGTCCTCGATGGGGGTCAGGGCACGCACCGCGTAGCGGTCATCGCCCAGCTGGCGGATGTCCTCTTCCTCGTCGGTGTCGTGCTCGTCTTCGATGTCGCCGACGATCTCCTCGAGGATGTCCTCGATGGTGACGATCCCGGCGGTGCCGCCGTACTCGTCCACCACCACCGCCATATGGCTGTGGGTGTCACGGAACTCCTTCAACAGGCTGTTGAGGCGCTTGGACTCCGGCACGAACATGGCAGGGCGCAGGACTTCTTCAAGCTGGAAGGGGCGGTCGTCGCTGGACCCCTGCAGCAACGGCAGCAGGTCCTTCACCAGCAGGATGCCCTTGACCTCGTCGAGGTTCTCGCCGATCACCGGGTAGCGCGAGTGACCGGTCTCGAGAATGATCGGCAGGTAGTCCTCCAGCGGCTGATCGAGCTCCAGGGCGGTGACCTGGGAGCGCGGGATCAGCACCTCCCTGACCTGCTGGTCGCTGATGTTCAGGGCGCCTTCGATGATGGTCATGGCATCCTGCTCAAGCTTCAGGCGGCTGCCCGCCTGGCGCAGGAATTCGCGCAACTCTTCTCGTGAGCTGGGTTCGTCACTGTCGCTGGACAGGGCACTGAAGAGTTTGTCGAACCAGGATTTGTTGGGGGCCTGGCTACTCGATCGGTCTTCGCTCATGCGTCGGCTCTCTCGTCCTCGCTACCGGGATCCGGAGATGGGGCCGGCGGGGCGTAAGGGTCGTCAATGCCCAGGCCGGCAAGGATACTGCGCTCGAGGCCTTCCATGAGGTCGGCCTCCTCATCCTCGATATGGTCATGGCCCAGCAAATGCAAGGTGCCGTGCACGACCATATGAGCGTAGTGATCGATCAGCGACTTGTCCTGCTCGCGTGCTTCGCGCACGACCACCTGATGGCAGATCACCAGATCGCCAAGCAGCGGAAGCTCGAGGCCTGGCGGGGCCTCGAAGGGGAATGACAGGACATTGGTCGGGGCATCCTTGCCACGGTAGTCACGGTTGAGGGTCTGGCTCTCGTCGGCGTCGACCAGGCGAATCGTGAGTTCCGACTCCGCCCGTTCGGGGAAGTGGGCCAGCACGGCGTCGACCCAGCGCTCGAGGTCATCTGCCTCTGGCAGCTCGCTGGCCTCGCTGGCCACCTGACGGTCCACGCAGGCGCTCATCCGCGGGCGTCTCCGTCACCGTTCAAGGACTGTAGACGCTCGGCACGCTCCAGCCGACGCTCTTCGGCACGCGCCTCGCGGCGGGCGCGTTCCTCGGCTTCCTGGTTGGCCTCGAACAGGTCGTAGGCCTCGATGATACGCTGCACCAGCGGGTGGCGAACCACGTCCTTGGCGGCGAAGTGGGTCACCCCGATACCGGCGGTGTCCTTGAGCACATCGAGCACCTGGATCAGGCCGGAGCTCTGGCCCTTGGGCAGGTCGACCTGGGTCACGTCGCCGGTGATCACCGCGGTGGAGCCGAAGCCGATGCGGGTCAGGAACATCTTCATCTGCTCGCGAGTGGTGTTCTGGCTCTCGTCGAGAATGATGAAGGCATTGTTCAGGGTGCGCCCGCGCATGTAGGCCAGCGGCGCGATCTCGATCACCTGGCGCTCGATCAGCTTGGCGACTTGCTCGAAGCCGATCATCTCGTACAGGGCGTCATACAGTGGGCGCAGGTAGGGATCGATCTTCTGGGCAAGGTCACCGGGCAGGAAACCGAGCTTCTCGCCGGCTTCCACCGCCGGGCGCACCAGCAGGATGCGTCGCACCTGCTGCTGGTTGAGCGCTTCCACCGCGGCCGCCACCGCCAGGTAGGTCTTGCCGGTGCCGGCGGGGCCGATGCCGAAGTTGATGTCGTGGTTGCGGATGCTGGTGACGTAGCCCTGCTGATTGAGACCGCGCGGCTTGATCAGGGTGCGCGGGGTACGAATCAGCACCTCGCCCTCGCCGGCGTCTTCTTCGGCGTCCTCGTCGAGGGCCTCGATGCCGGCTTCCTGCAGGAACAGGTGCACGGTGTCCGGGGTCAGCTCGGTGGCCTCGGCCTCACGATAGAGGTGTTCCACCAGGTTCGCGGCCGCCTTGACGCGAGCGCCGGGCCCGGCCAGCTGGAACATGTTGCCGCGGTTGCGCAGGGTGACGCCGAGCCGGCTTTCGATCAGCTTCAGATGCTCGTCGCGCTGGCCACACAGGTTGGCAAGACGGCGGGGCTCGTTGGGTTCGAGGTTGAGCGTGATGATGCGGTTGGCCTGGGTCGATGGCTGGCTCAAGGCGTGAAGAATCCGTGTTTGGGTGGCTTTGAAGGTTCAGCTTACTGCCCCGGCGTGGGCCAGGGCAATGCTCCGGGTCCTGAGCATTGGCGATCGTCATGGTGAAACGGCCAAGCCGCCCGTCCCGGAGCAGGGCGAGCCTCAGTAGCGCTCGCCGGAAGCCAGTTCGCCACGCAGCGAGTTGGGCAGGGCCTCGGTGATCTCGACGTCGACGAAGTAGCCGATCAGCTCGGTGGGGTTGGCCGCGCGGAAGTTGACCACCCGGTTGTTCTCGGTGCGTCCGGACAACTGGCCCGGGTCGCGGGGCGAGAAGCCGCTGACCAGCACACGCTGGGTAGTGCCCACCATGCGCCGACTGATCTGCATCGCCTGCTGGTTGATGCGCTCCTGCAGGATCGCCAGACGCTGCTTCTTGATCTCTTCCGGGGTCTCGTCGTCAAGCGCCGCCGCCGGCGTGCCCGGGCGAGCGGAGTAGACAAAACTGAAGGACACGTCGAAGCCGATGCGATGGATCAGGTCCATGGTCGCCTCGAAGTCCTCCTCGGTCTCGCCCGGGAAGCCGATGATGAAGTCCGAGGAGAAGCTGATGTCCGGGCGCAGCGCGCGGATACGCTCCATCTTGTCGACGTACTCTTCGACCGTGTGACCGCGCTTCATCGCCGCCAGGATGCGGTCGGAACCAGCCTGCACCGGCAGGTGAAGGTGGCTGACCAGCTCCGGAATCTCGGCGTAGGCCTCGATCAGGCTGTCGCTGAACTCCACCGGGTGCGAGGTGGTGAAGCGGATACGGTCGATGCCGTCCACCGCCGCCACGCAGGCGATCAGTTCGGCCAGATCGATTTCGTCGCCGTCGTCGTTGAGCCCGCGGTAGGCGTTGACGTTCTGGCCCAGCAGGTTGATCTCGCGAACGCCCTGGTCGGCCAGGTGGAAGACCTCGTCCATGACCGCCTCGAACGGCCGCGAGACTTCCTCGCCACGGGTGTAGGGCACCACGCAGAAGGTGCAGTACTTGGAGCAGCCTTCCATCACCGAAACGAAGGCGCTGGCGCCGTCGGAGCTGGGCTTGGGCAGGTGATCGAACTTCTCGATCTCGGGGAAGGTGACGTCCACCACCGAGATCTGGTTGTCACGGCTGGCGTCGAGCATGCTCGGCACCCGGTGCAGGGTCTGGGGACCGAACACCATGTCGACGTGGGGGGCGCGCTTGCGAATAGCCTCGCCTTCCTGACTGGCCACGCAGCCGCCGACGCCGATCACCAGATCGGGGTTGGACTGCTTGAGCTTCTTCCAGCGACCGAGCTGGTGGAAAACCTTCTCCTGGGCCTTTTCCCGAATCGAACAGGTGTTGAGCAGGATCACGTCCGCGTCCTGTTCGTTGTCGGTCAGTTCCATCTGATGGGAGTCGCCGAGCAGATCCGCCATGCGGGCAGAGTCGTACTCGTTCATCTGGCAGCCGTGGGTCTTGATGAAGAGTTTCTTCGTCATAGCAATATGTCGGGCTCCCGGCCCGATGGGCACCAGGGGTGCCTGGTCACGTGAGTGGTGGTGAATGGGCGCGAGACTGGCGGTCGAACGACCGTGGCGCATGGTGGCGCATTATACGCACCCGGCCCGGGTGGGGCCAGTTTGCCGACGTACCGGCCAGGGACCAGGGCAGGGCGCGCGGAGATCCCGGTGGATCTTGGTCCACCGGCCGGGGTATCCCGGTGAGCCAATGTGATAGTCTTGCGGGCGGATGGGAACGCGGGCTGGCTATTTTATGACCATTTTGTGCCAACCCCAGGTGTCTCGCCCGCAGGACAGCGATGTCCAGCGGTTTTCCCGACACTTGTCCACAGGAGCTGTGGAACGTTTGTCACCCTCCTTGGTCTCATCGCACGTTGCGGCTTGGCAGGAAGCCGGCGCAGCGTCACTCGAGTCGCAACCGAGCCCAGATTAGCCAGGAAAGACGGCATGAAAACGCAATTTCTCAAGACAGTGACCCTGGGCCTCGCCCTGACCGGCGCCGCCCTGCCGGCGATGGCTCAGGACGACGGCACCTCACGATGGGTGTCGGACGAACTCACCACCTATGTGCGTAGTGGTCCCACCGACGGCTACCGCATCGTCGGCACCTTGACCGCCGGCCAGCCGGTGACCCTGCTGGACACCTCCGGCGACTATTCCCAGGTCCGAAGCGACAGCGGAGACGTGGTCTGGGTCCCCAGCAGCGAATTGCAACAGACCCCCAGCGCCAGCGACCAGCTGCCCAAGCTCGAGGCAAGGGTGGAAGAACTCACCGAGGAGCTCGACGGCATCAACGAAAGCTGGGAAGAGCGCACTCGGACCATGACCGAGACCCTCGAGGTGCGCGAGAGCCGCATCGCCGAACTGGAAGCACGCAATCATGAGCTGGAGAGCGCCTTCAGCGATATCAGCGAGACCAACAAGGACCTCGAGGCTCGCCTGGAGACCCGCAAGGAAGACCTGCTGATGCGCTACTTCATGTACGGCGGGGGCGTCGCCGGGGCGGGCCTGATCGTCGGCCTGATCGTGCCGCACCTGCCGCGGCGTCGGCGCAAGCGCGACCGCTGGTTCTAGCACCCGGGACAGAGAATTCGATGCACGAACACTGGTTGAAACGCTGGGAAGAGGGGCGCATCGGCTTTCATCGCGATAGCGTTCATCCTGCACTGATCCGCCACTGGCCGATGCTGGGGGCGGTTCCCGGGACCAAGGTACTGGTGCCGCTGTGCGGCAAGAGCCTGGACATGCGCTGGCTGGCCGAGCATCAACATCCGGTGCTCGGCATCGAGCTGTCGGAGCGCGCGCTCGAACAGTTTGTGGAAGATGGCCGAGGGGAGGTGTCGCGCTACCAGCAGGACGGTTTCGCGATTCTGCGTCAGGGCAGTATCGAGCTATGGTGCGGTGACTTCTTTCACTTCCATATCGCCCAGGCCTCGGAGATCGGCGCCTTCTATGATCGCGCCGCCCTGATCGCCTTGCCCGAGGCCACCCGCCAGCGCTACGCCTTTCACCTGGCCCAGCTGATACCGCCTGGCGCGCGCGGGCTGCTGGTCAGTCTGAGTCGGAGCGGCGACGACGGTCCGCCGTTCCATGTGGACGGCGCCGAAGTGAGGCGGTTGTTCGACCCCAACTTCATCGTCACCCACCTGGAAGACGGCGAGCCCGAAGCCAATGGCTTTCGTGAGTCGGTCTGGGCGCTGGTACGGCGTGGTCCCACCACCGACGAGTGATTGAGTGCATCAAACCAAAGCGCGCCACCCACAAGGGGCGGCGCGCTGTCGTGTGCCTGCCTGGCCCGCCCCGCTGGGCTGGCGAGCGTCAGCGGGCCAGCAATTGGCCCAGCTCCGGGTCGGCGAAGGCCCGGTTCAGACCGTCGGTGAGCAGGTCGGTGACCATGCGCTGATTGGTTGCCTTGTCCGGCTTCACCGCATAACTCTGCACGCGGCGCGAGGTGTAGGTGCCGGTGTAGGTCTGGCCGTCATTGCTGGCTTCGGCCTCGATGACGCTTTCCAGTCTGGCCTCGTCCACCAGCGGCTGACTCTGGCCGCGTTCATAGCTCAGCTTCTTCAGCGTCAGCGTCAGGCTGGGGCGGCCCGGAGCCGGTTCGGCGGTGGGGCTGAAGCCCATCTCGCGCACCGCCCGCTCCACCTCGGCCTGAAGCCTCGGCACGATCTCGTGGGGGCTGACGCTGATGGTGGCGGTGGAGCTTGCGCTGCCGCTGCGGGTACCGAGCACGTCCGAGGGGCGGTCATCGGCGGCGATGACGGTGACCGCCTGGCCAGAGCCGGAGGCCGGCACGGCCACGCTGCGCTTGGGGTCGGGCTGCAGATGGTGGGGGCTCGAGCAGGCGCTGAGCGCGAGCAGCGCGGTCACACCAGCGGCGCCCAACAGAAGGCGACGAAGCATAGGGGGAACTCCTTGTCGTATTATCGGTAGAAATCGCACCGTAGTGCGCACTCGTCGGACGAGGCTTTGCCTGGACGGGCGATAGTACGTCTATCAGAGGGGGGCGTGCAGCAAAAGTTCCTGGGCTGATCGAAGCGGACAAGGCCCGCCAGGCGGGCGTCTGCGCCGGATTCGCGGCGCTTGGACAGTGGCGCCGGGCCCGCAGCGCTTGGACAGCGGCGCCACCCTTGGCGGCGCTTAGACGGTGGCGCCGGATTCTCGGCGCTTAGACAGTTGCGCCGGATTCTCGGCGCTTGGCACCACTCTTGGCGGATCTATCACCCGACACGTCCGGTTGCTGGCTATCGGGCCGACTGTCTGGATAGTGGTGCCAGCGGCGGGGCAGGGCGTAGACCCGGGAGCCACGGCCAAGTGCCAGGCGTTCGGCGTCGCCATGGCTCAGGGTCGCCATCCAGGGCTCGTCCATCCAGTCGGCGTTCAGCTCGATGCGCACTTCGGCGCCCACCGGGACCACCGCGGTGACCACCGCGGGCAGGTGAGCGTCGGCACTGGGGGCGGCGGCCACCTGTACCTCGTGGGGGCGCAGCAGGATCTCCTGAGGGCCGTCGTCCAGGTCCAGTGTCAGGCGCGCCTCACCGCAGGTCAGCACGCCGCCGCGAACCTCGCCTTCCAGATGATTGACGTCGCCGAGGAATTCGAACACGAAGCGATTGCGCGGTTGACGGTACAGCGTCTCCGGGGTGTCGATCTGCTCGATACGGCCGTTGCTCATCACCACCACACGGTCAGACAGCTCCAGCGCTTCCTCCTGGTCGTGGGTCACGAACACGCTGGTGAAGCCCAGCTCGTCGTGCAGGTGCCTGAGCCAGCGTCGCAGCTCCTGGCGGACCTTGGCATCGAGCGCCCCGAAGGGTTCATCGAGCAGCAGCACCTCTGGCTTGAGCGCCAGGGCGCGTGCCAGCGAGACACGCTGCTGCTGCCCGCCGGAGAGCTGCGCCGGGAAGCGTTCGGCCAGGTGAGACAGCTGCACCATCTCCAGCAGTTGCATGACCCGGGAGCGGATCTCACCGCTGGAGGGACGTTCGCGGCGGGGCAGCACGGTCAGGCCGAAGGCGACATTGTCGAACACGCTCATATGGCGGAACAGCGCGTAGTGCTGGAACACGAAGCCGATACGCCGGTCACGTACGTGTACATGGGTCACGTCGCGTTCGCCGAACAGAATGCGGCAGTCGGGGTGGTCGTCCGGTGTCTCTAGCCCGGCGATGATCCGCAACAGGGTGGTCTTGCCGGAACCGGACGGACCCAGCAGGCCGATCAGCTCGCCGCTGTTGATGTCCAGGTCGATGGGAGACAGCGCCTGGGAGCGTCCGAAGTGCTTCTGGATATGGTCGAGACGAATGCTCATGTCAGGGCCTCCCGGCGCGTGGCGCGCCATTCGAGCGTGGCCTTGGCGGCCAGGGTAAGCAGGGCGATCAGCGCCAGCAGGGCGGCGCTGGCGAAGGCGCCGACGGTGTTGTAGTCCTGATACAGAAGCTCCACGTGCAGCGGCAGGGTGTTGGTCTCGCCGCGGATGGCCCCGGAGACCACCGAGACCGCGCCGAATTCACCCACCGCCCGGGCGTTGGTCAGGATCACGCCGTAGAGCAGGGCCCAGCGGATATTGGGCAGGGTCACCCGGCGAAACAGCGTAAAGCCGCGTGCGCCGAGGGTTACCGCCGCTTCTTCCTCGCGGGAGCCCTGGGCCTGCATCAGCGGGATCAGCTCCCTGGCGACGAAGGGGCAGGTGACGAAGATGGTCACCATCAGGATGCCGGGCCAGGCGAACATCAGCTGGATGTCGTGGGCATCCAGCCAGCCGCCGATCCAGCCGTTGCGGCCGTAGAGCAGCAGGTAGACCAGGCCCGCCACCACCGGCGAGATGGCGAAGGGGATGTCGATCAGTGTCTGCAGAAGGCGCCGTCCGGGGAAGGCGAAGCGGGTCACCAGCCAGGCCAGCATGACTCCGAAAACCAAGTTGACCGGGATCGTCAGCAGGGTGATGAACAGGGTCAGGCCGATCGCCGCCAGGGTGAAGTGATCCGTGACATTGGCGATGAAGGGCCCGACACCCTCGGCCAGGGCCTGGGCGAAGATGGCCAGCAGCGGTAGCAGCAGAAACAGTGCCGAGAGCGTTACCGCCAGCGCGATCAGGCTGCGCCTGAGCCAGGGGGCGTCACCGATTCGTTGCATCAGCCGCGTCCTCCGTGCAGTCGGCGGATAAAGCGTCCCTGCCACAGGTTGATCGCCAGCAGCAGCGCCAGCGAGGTCGCCAGCACCACCGAGGCGATGGCCGAGGCCCCCACGTAGTCGTACTCCTGCAGCTTGACGAAGATCATCAGCGAGGTGATCTCGGTCTCGTAGGGCATGTTGCCGGCGATGAAGATCACCGCACCGAATTCGCCCAGGGAGCGCACGAAGGCGAGCCCGGTGCCGGTGACCAGGGCCGGCCACAGGTGGGGCAGGATGACCCGACGAAAGGCCACGCCGTCGCGGGCGCCCAGACTCATGGCGGCTTCGTCGATTTCCGCGGGCAGGTCCTCGAGCACCGGCTGCACCGTGCGCACGACGAAGGGGATGCTGGTGAAGGCCATGGCCAGGGCGATGCCGACCCAGGTGTAGGACACCTGCCAGCCCAACGGCTCCAGCAGCTGTCCCATCCAGCCCTTGGACGAGTAGAGCGTTGCCAGGGTGATGCCGGCGACCGCCGTGGGCAGCGCGAAGGGCAGGTCCATCAGGGCATCGAGCAGGCGCTTGCCGGGGAAGTCGTAGCGCACCAGCACCCAGGCCATCAACAGCCCGAACACGGCGTTGACCAGCGCCGCCACCAGGGCGCCACCGATGGTGGTGACGTAGCTTGCCACCACGCGGGGTTCACTGATGATGACCCAGTACTCGGACAGCGACAGCCCCTTGAGCTGGCCGACCAGGCCGGTCAGCGGCAGCAGCAGTACCAGCGAGACGAAGGTGAGGCTGATGCCCAGAGACAGGCCGAAGCCCGGCAGCACGCGGCGCCGGGCGGATCGGGCAAAGGGCAGGGAGATGGCCTTGTGCATGGGATAGGTCGCTTGCCTTGACGATCAGCGACGCTGCAGCTGGTCCAGCTCGCCGCCGCTCTTGAAGTGGGTGTCCATGGCGCTGTCCCAGCCACCGAACACGTCCTGAACCTCGAACAGCTCGGTCTCGGGGAAGCTATCGGCGAACTCTTCCTTCACCGCTTCGTTGTGGACGCGGTAGTTGAAGCCTGCCAGCTGGCGCTGGGCCTCCTCGCTGTAGAGGTAGTCGAGGTAGGCACGGGCGAGCTCGAGGTTGCCGTTGCGCTCGGCGTTCTCCTCGACCACCGCCACCGGGAACTCGGCGAGGATGCTGACCGGCGGCACGATGACGTCGTATTCGTCGCTGCCGTACTCGTCACGGATATTGTTGACCTCGGACTCGAAGCTGATCAGCACGTCGCCGATGCCACGTTCGATGAAGCTGGTGGTGGCGCCGCGACCGCCGGTGTCAAACACCTTCACATTGCCGAGGAAGTCGCTCATGAACTCGCGCACGTGGTCCTCGTCGCCGTCGAAGTTGCGCTCGGCGGCACCCCAGGCGGCCAGGTAGGTATAGCGGCCGTTACCGGACGTCTTGGGGTTGGGGAACACCAGTTCGACGCCCTCGGCGGCCAGGTCTTCCCAGCTCTCGATACCCTGGGGGTTGCCCTTGCGCACCAGGAAGGCGGTGGTGGAGTAGTAAGGCGAGGCATTGTTGGGCAACTGGCTCTGCCAGTCTTCCGCGACCAGGCCGGCATCGGCCAGTACCTGGACGTCGGTGACCTGGTTGTAGGTCACCACGTCGGCCTTCAGGCCCTGCAGGATGGCGCGGGCCTGGGCGGAAGAGCCGCCGTGGGACTGCTTGATGGTCAGCTCACCGTCATTCTCTGCCTGCCAGTGCTGCTGAAACGCCGGGTTGATGGCGGCGAACAGCTCGCGGGCGATGTCATAGGACGAGTTGAGCAGCTCCTTGTCCTCGGCCATTACCGGCGAGGCCATGGCACCGCCGAGGCCGGCGGCCAGGGCCAGGGACAGGGCGGTACGGCGCAGGATCGGGGGCAGCTTCATGTCGGGGTTCCTTGACGTCGGGGGTGGGCCGGGGAAATCGGCGGATCGCAACGAAGGCTAAGGCTAATTTTAAGGAATTACAATCCTGTTTGTTAAAACTGTTTGGAATATAAGATGTCGCAACGCGCATACTATAGACGACTGCAACCGGACGAATCGGCAGAAGACGTGGAGGAAGATCGCTGATGCGGGCGGGACCAACTGCTAGAATGCCGCTTTTCGTCGAGCCCTTGTGGCCTCCACCATGACTCTCTCCTCGGATGACTCCATGAACGACTTCCTGATCGCGCCTTCGATCCTGTCCGCTGACTTCGCCCGCCTGGGAGAAGAGGTCGACAACGTGCTGGCATCGGGTGCCGATATCGTCCACTTCGACGTAATGGACAATCACTACGTGCCTAACCTGACCATCGGGCCGATGGTCTGTGAGGCGCTGCGCAAGCATGGCGTCACCGCGCCCATCGACGCCCACCTGATGGTCAAGCCCGTGGATCGACTGATCGGTGACTTCATCGATGCCGGTGCCAGCTACATCACCTTCCACCCCGAGGCCTCCGAACATATCGATCGCTCGCTGCAGCTGATTCGTGACGGCGGCTGCAAGGCGGGACTGGTGTTCAACCCGGCGACGCCACTGTCCTACCTGGACTACGTGATGGACAAGGTCGACATGGTGCTGCTGATGAGCGTCAATCCGGGCTTCGGCGGGCAGTCGTTCATCCCGGCGACGCTCGACAAGCTGCGCCAGGCGCGTGCGCGCATCGACGCCAGCGGACGGGATATTCGTCTGCAGGTGGATGGTGGCGTGAAGGTAGACAATATCGCCGAGATCGCGCGCGCCGGGGCGGACACCTTCGTCGCGGGCTCCGCGGTGTTCGGCGCGCGTCGCGACGAGGACCCCCACGGCTACGACAGCATCATCGCCGACTTTCGCTCGCGCCTGGCCTCTACGCGGTGATTGGCGATTCGGACTATGCTGGCTCAGGCAAGCCGGGCTTAGGCGAGCCGGGCTTGGATGAGCCGGGCTTAGTCGAGCCTGTCTCAGATGAGCCTGTCTCAGGCGAGCCAGTACCCGAGCTGCCGGCGGCGGCAACGACGACGTGGTACCTGTATATCGTCGAGACGGCGGCCGGGGCGCTTTATACCGGCATAACCACCGATGTCGCCAGGCGTGTCGAACAACACCGCAGCGGCAAGGGCGCCAAGGCGCTGCGTGGCAAGGGCCCGCTGACGCTTCGCCATCAGGAGCCGGTCGGCACGCGAGGTGACGCCAGCCGGCTGGAAATCGCCGTCAAGCGCATGTCGGTGCGTCGCAAGCGCCAGTGGCTGGCGGCGCGCATCAGCACTGACGAAGCGAGGGCGGTGGTTGAGCAGGATCGTACTTCGATAACGAAAACGACATACAAGGAGAGGTAGATGGAGTTCCTGCAAAAGCTGGACGTGGAGGCCCTGATCGAGTTTGCCTCGACCACCGGGCTGCAGTTTCTGATCAATCTGGTCGCCGCGGCGGCGATCTTCATCATCGGGCGCTGGGTGGCCAAGGCGGTACACCGGGTGGTGGTCAAGGGCATGCAGCGTGCCGACGTCGAACCCCTGCTGGTCAAGTTCCTCGGCAACATCCTGTATGCCTTGCTGCTGACCTTCGTGATCCTGGCCGCCATCAGCCGGATCGGTATCCAGACCGCCTCGTTGATCGCGGTGATCGGTGCCGCCGGTCTGGCGGTGGGTCTGGCCCTGCAGGGGTCGCTGGCCAACTTCGCCGCCGGGGTCATGGTCATCATCTTCCGCCCCTACCGGATCGGCGACTACGTGGAGGCCGGTGGGGTCAGCGGCACCGTCGAGGATGTGCAGATCATCAGCACCGAGCTGAGCACACCGGACAATCGCAAGATCATCGTGCCCAACGGCCAGATGATGAGCGGTGCCGTGGTCAACTATTCTGCCCACGCCACTCGTCGGGTCGATCTGACGGTGGGGGTCGGCTATGACGACGACATCGATACCGTGCGTCGGGTGCTGGAGAGCGTGGTCGCCGACGACCCTCGCGTGCTCAGCGAACCGGCGCCGAATATCCGCATGAATGCCATGGGCGACTCCTCCATCACCTGGATCGTGCGGCCCTGGGTGCAGGCATCCGACTACTGGGACGTCTACTGGGAGATGACCGAGGAGATCAAGCGTCGCTTCGATCGCGAAGGCATCAGCATTCCCTTTCCCCAGCGTGACGTGCACCTCTATCACCACGCCAAGGACGAGTCCCAGGCCAACGCCTGAGCAGGATGTGGTGCTGTCGATGACGACAAGCAAGAGAAGCTGCCCTGGGGCAGCCTCTCTTGCTGTGAACGTGCGTGCGATGTCTGCCAGGGGAGTGCGGGCAGGGACTAGGCTCTGTCCGAAAAGTCGACGAGTGCAGGCACTTTTCAGACGAGCCCTAGTGCAGCTTTAGCCTGGGCTTGAGGAAGCGGTTAAGCCCATCGACCACCACCATCATCGCGGTCTTGACCGTGCCGTGGATGGCGCGCTGGTGCATGCGGTAGAGCGAGGCGTAGAAGAAGCGCGCCAGGTTACCCTCGATGAACAGACTACGGGCCGAGGCGGCGCGCATCAGGCTGCCGATGGCGTCGAAGTGGGCCAGCGAAATCAGCGAGCCTCGGTCGCGGAAGACAAATTCCTTGAGCGGCTTGCCGTCGACCACGGCACACAGGTTGCGGTAGAGCACGCCGGCCTGTTGGTGGGCGGCCTGGGCCCTGGGTGGCACCACCGTGCCGTCTTCCTGGGGGCAGCTTGCGCAGTCGCCGAAGGCGAAGATGCGCGGGTCATCGATGCTCTGCATGGTGGCGGCCACCTTGACCCTGTTGTTGCGCTCCACCTCCAGCCCCAGTTCTGCCAGGAAGGCCGGAGCCTTGATGCCGGCGGCCCACACCCCCAGGTCGATCTCGATGGCGTCATCGTCGGTGGTGTGGATGGCGCGCTCGTCGACCATGGTCACCCGGGTGTCCACATGGACCTTGACCCCCAGGTTCTCGAGTTCCTTGTGCACCGCGCCGCTGATGCGGTCCGGCAGCGCCGGCAGCACCTTGGGTGCGGCCTCGATCAGGTGGACCCGCAGGTGCTCGCGGCCCAGCGCGGTAAAGCCGTAGCTCTTGAGCATGCGCGAGGCGTCGTGCAACTCGGCGGCCAGTTCGACGCCGGTGGCCCCGGCCCCGATGATGCCCACGGTAATGCAGGGATCCTGATCCTCGAGCCGGGTGCTGTAGCGCATGAAGGTATTGAGCAGTGCCTGGCGAAAGCCTTCGGCCTGGGCGGGGCTGTCGAGGAAGTGGCAGTGGTCCGCCACGCCTTTCGTGCCGAAGTCGTTGCTGACGCTGCCGACCGCCAGTACCAGGTGATCGTAGTCGAGACGCCGCGCCGGCAGGATCTCGTTGCCCTCGTCATCGACGATGGGGGCCAGGGTCAGTTGGCGGGACTCGCGATCCAGATCGCACAGGGTGCCGCGCTGGAAGCGGTAGCCATTGGCCGCCGAGTGGGCCTGATAGGAAATCTCGTCGAGGCCCGAGTCGAGGACGCCGGTGGCGACCTCATGCAACAGCGGTTTCCAGATGTGGGTCGAATTGCGATCGACCAGCACGATGTCGGCCTTGTCCTTCTTGCCGAGCCGTCGTCCCAGGCGCGTGACCAGCTCAAGGCCGCCGGCGCCGCCGCCGACAACCACGATGGTGGGTTTGCTCATGATGAGCTCCAGAAAAAAGGTGGAGCGCCATCATAGACAGATAAGTGCTTGGCTGACCACGGCGCTTGCGCCAGAATGTGCGCCGCGCATAGATATTCCAATTTCGGCATAGTCGAGGAGACGGCCTATGGGTGACGCCCTGGAGGGGGTGCTGTTGGTGGCCTTCGATCTGGATGGCACCCTGATCGATTCGGTCCCGGACCTGGCAGCGGCGGTGGATGCCGCCTTGATCGACGTCGAACTGGCGCCGGCAGGCGAAGCCAGGGTGCGCGACTGGGTCGGCAATGGTGCCTGGGTGCTGCTGGAACGTGCCCTGACCGATGCACTGGGCGAGGCCCCCAGCGAGGTGCTGTTGAAGACCGCCCACGAGCGCTTCCTCGAGCACTACCATCGTCGGCCCTGCGACAGGACGAGGCTCTATCCGGGGGTGACGGAGACCTTGAAGCGGCTGTTCGGGCGGGGTCTGATCCTGTGTCTGGTCACCAACAAGCCCGAGGCCTTCATCCACCCGATCCTCGAGCACCTGGGTATCGATGGCTTCTTTTCCGCCTGCCTCGGTGGCGACACCCTGCCTCGTCGCAAGCCTGATCCCATGCCGCTGCGGCACCTGTCCCAGCAGTTCGACGTCTGTCCCTCGTACTGTCTTATGGTGGGCGACTCCCGTCACGATGTCGCGGCGGGCAAGGCCGCCGGTTTCCGTACCGTGGCGGTGCCTTACGGCTACAATCACGGCGAGCCGATCAGCCTGAGCGAGCCGGATCTGGTGGTTGAATCGCTGGAACAACTCGTTTAGGGTTTTTTGGCATGACACTATCGTTAGCGTCATGCCGATAAATCCTCGCTATTGCAGGCTTTACCAGGCGCCCGTCACAGGGAATCCCGTCGTGTGGAATCCTCGAGCGCGGCGCCCGGGTCTCGCGGTAGCGGTCTGTCACTCGTTGGCTTCATTCATTCGTTTCGCTGGTGGACTGCCCATGGCCCAGCCTTGCTTCTCCTCGATGTCCTGTCCGCATCTGTCTGCGTCGCTGCCTACGACGTCCTGCGGTTGGCGATGGTGACCGTTACTCCGTTCTTGTCGTTGTCACTTTCGTCTCTTGAATTGAGGATCTGGGCATGATGACCCCCGAGCGTTTCGACGAGCTGGCCCAGGCCGGCTACAACCGTATTCCCATCACCCGCGAGATGATGGCCGACCTGGACACGCCGCTGTCCACCTATCTGAAACTGGCCGATCAACCCTGGACCTTTCTGCTCGAGTCGGTGACCGGCGGCGAGAAGTGGGGGCGTTACTCGATCATCGGTCTGCCCTGTCGCGAACGCATCGAGGTGCGGGGCTATCAGGTTCAGCATATTGTCGATGGTGACGTGACCGGCGCCACCGAAGTGGAAGATCCGCTGGCCTGGATCGAGGAGTTTCAGTGTCGCTTCAAGGTGCCGGTGCTCGACAACCAGCCGATCTTCGACGGCGGACTGGTGGGCTACTTCGGCTACGACACGATCCGCTATATCGAGCCGCGCCTGGCCGGTGTGGAGAAGGACGACCCCATCGGGGTGCCGGACATCCTGTTGATGGTGTGCGATGAGCTGGTGGTGTTCGACAACCTTTATGGGCGTCTGACCCTGTGGACCCACGCCGATCCTTCCACGCCCTCGGCCTACAGCGCCGCCCAGGCCCGGCTGAGCGCCCTGGAAGACGCCCTGCGCAGCCCGCTGTCGGTGGCCTCGCGAGTGCCCGGTGACGCGCGCCCGGCGGTGGAGGAGGGGCACTTCACCTCCGGCTTCACCGAAGAGGGCTTCAAGTCGGCAGTGGAAAGGATCAAGGAGTACGTGCTGGCGGGCGACGTGATGCAGTGCGTGCCGTCCCAGCGCATGTCGATCGAGTTCCAGGCCGAGCCGCTGGACCTGTATCGGGCTCTTCGCAGCCTCAATCCGTCGCCCTACATGTTCTTCTTCAACCTTGACGACCACCATGTGGTGGGTGCCTCGCCGGAGATCCTGACCCGCCTGGAGGATGGCATGGTGACGGTGCGTCCGATCGCCGGCACCCGGGTGCGCGGCAAGACCGAGGCGGAGGACAAGGCGCTGGAGGAGGACCTGCTTGCCGACCCCAAGGAAGTCGCCGAGCACCTGATGCTGATCGATCTGGGCCGCAATGACGTCGGCCGCATCTCCGAGACTGGCAGCGTCGAGGTGACCGATCAGATGGCCATCGAGCGCTACTCCCACGTCATGCACATCGTCTCCAACGTCACCGGCAAGCTGAAGCCGGGCTACAGCGCCATGGACGTGCTGCGCGCCACCTTCCCGGCGGGCACCCTGTCCGGAGCGCCCAAGATCCGCGCGATGGAGATCATCGACGAGGTCGAACCGGTCAAGCGCGGCGTCTACTCCGGGGCCGTCGGCTACCTGTCCTGGCATGGCAACATGGACACCGCCATCGCCATCCGCACCGCGGTGATCAAGGACGGTCAGCTGCACGTCCAGTGTGGCGCCGGCGTGGTGGCGGACTCGGTGCCCCAGTCCGAGTGGGACGAGACCCTGAACAAGGGGCGTGCGCTGTTTCGTGCCGTGGCCATGGCCGAGCAGGGACTGCGCTGAGTTCGGCCTGACATCCGCTTGACAGCCATGACCACGACACACACTATAAGCCCATGATGAATATGACCTCCGCACCGTCCCGTGATCGCCAGCAGTGGTGGCGCCCCTTCGACTGAAGCGGGCGGAGGAACCCTGAGCGCCGGGGTGTCGCGGACCACGGTCTGGACAACGACGGTCAGGACAGCGAAAGTGCCGCCCGCGAGGCGGCATTTTTGTGTGTGGGTCGTCTCGCTGGGTGAAGCCCAATATTGAATCCTGGAGCCACCATGATCTTGATGCTCGATAACTACGACAGCTTCACCTACAACATCGTCCAGTACCTAGGCGAACTGGGCGCCGAGGTGGTAACCCGACGCAACGACACCATCAGCCTCGACGAGATCGAGGCCATGGCGCCCAGCCACATCGTGGTGTCGCCGGGGCCCTGCACGCCCAACGAGGCCGGCATCTCGCTGGAGCTGATTCGCCACTTCGCCGGCAAGCTGCCGCTGCTCGGTGTGTGCCTCGGCCACCAGGCCATCGGCCAGGTGTTCGGCGGCAAGGTGGTCCGCGCGCCCCAGGTCATGCACGGCAAGACCTCCGACATTCGCCATGCCGGACAGGGCGTGTTCAAGGGCCTCGATGATCCGCTCTCGGTGACCCGCTACCATTCGCTGGTGGTGGAGCGCGAGAGTCTGCCGGAGTGTCTCGAGATCACCGCCTGGACCGATGACGACGACGTCACCCCCGGCCTGATCATGGGCCTGCGCCACAAGGAGCTGCCCATCGAAGGGGTGCAGTTCCACCCGGAATCGATCCTGTCGCGACAGGGACACGAGATGCTGGCCAATTTCCTCGAGCGCCACTGACTACCATCAGGAGACTTGCATGCAGATGACCAATGCCATCGCGGCGGTGATGCGCCGGGAGAACCTGGGCCGAGAGCAGGCCTATGCGGTGATGCGCACCATCATGACCGGCGAGGCCAGTGACGCCCAGGTCGCCGCCTTTCTGATGGGGATGGCGATGAAGGGCGAGACCGCCGAGGAAATCAGTGGCTGCGCCCAGGTGATGCGCGACCTGATGACGCCGGTAACGCTGTCCTGCGACAACGTCGTGGATATCGTCGGCACCGGTGGGGACGGCGCCAACCTGTTTAACGTATCCACCGCCTCGAGCTTTGTCGCCGCCGCCGCCGGCGCCCATGTGGCCAAGCACGGCAACCGAGGGGTGTCGTCGTCCTCGGGCAGCGCCGATCTGTTCCAGGTGGCCGGCATCGGCCTGGATCTGGACGCCGAACAGGTAGGCCGCTGCATCGAGGAGGTCGGCGTCGGCTTCATGTTCGCGCCCAATCACCACCCGGCCATGCGTCACGCCATCGGTCCGCGCCGCGAGATGGGTGTGCGCACCCTGTTCAATATTCTGGGGCCGTTGACCAACCCTGCCAGTGCGCCCAATCAGCTGCTCGGCGTCTACCACGCCGACCTGCTGGAGTTGATGGTGGAGGTGCTGCGTCAGCTCGGCAGTCGGCATGTGCTGGTGGCCCACGCCGAAGACGGCCTGGACGAAATCTCGCTGGCGGCGCCGACCCGCATCGCCGAACTCAAGGATGGCGAGATCCACCGCTATACCCTGACCCCCGAGGATGTCGGTATCGAGCGTCAGTCGCTCGCTCCGCTCAAGGTCAAGACCGCCGAAGACAGCTTGCGCCTGGTCGAGAAGGCGCTTTCCGGCGAGGGGCCTGCGGCGGATATTGTCGCCCTCAACGCCGGCGCTGCCCTCTACGCCGCCGACGTGGCCGATTCCCTCAAGGAAGGCGTGCTGATGGCCCAGGACGCCCAGGGAACCAGGCTGGCGCTGGAAAAGATGAAGGAACTGGCCCACTTTACCCGGGTGTTCGCTCAGTAGGACCTTTCTGAAAAGAGCCCGACGGGCCGCAAGGAGAATCACAACATGGCCAATGCCACCCCGACGATCCTCGAGCGAATCCTCGAGCGCAAGGACGAGGAGGTCGCCAGCCGACGCTGCCAGGTCAGCGAGCAGGCGCTGCTCGCGCGTGCGCGAGAGCAGGATGCACCGCGCGGTTTCGTCATCTCGCTGGCCGAGCGGATCCGCGACGGCGACGCCGCGGTGATCGCCGAGGTCAAGAAGGCGTCACCCTCGAAGGGGCTGATCCGTGAGGATTTTCGCCCGGCCGAGATCGCCGCTCAGTACGCCCGGGGTGGGGCGGCCTGCCTCTCGGTGCTGACCGACGCTGACTTCTTCCAGGGCCATGAGGACTACCTGATTGCCGCCCGCGAGGCGTGCAGTCTGCCGGTGATCCGCAAGGACTTCATCGTCCACGGCTACCAGGTCAGCGAGGCGCGGGCCATCGGCGCCGACTGCATCCTGCTGATCGTCGCCGCCCTGGAGGACGCCCAGATGCGCGACCTGCACCAGCAGGCCGGCGAGCTTGGCATGGACGTGCTGGTGGAGGTCCACGACGCCCAGGAACTGGAGCGGGCGCTGGCGCTCGATCTGGATCTGGTCGGGATCAACAACCGCGACCTGCATACCTTCAATACCCGACTCGAGACCACCCTGGAACTGCTGCCGCGGATTCCGCCCGAGGTCACGGTGATCACCGAGTCCGGCATCCACAGCCGAGACGATGTGCTGCGCATGCGCGAGAACGACGTCCACGGCTTCCTGGTGGGCGAGGCCTTCATGCGCGAAGAAGATCCGGGCGAGGCCCTGCGGCGACTGTTCTTCTAAGTCCTGTACTCGCCTGATGACACCTCGGGCCGGTCATCGACCGGCCCGAGGTGTTTTTATTTCCGACTACTTTGCCGGTCCGGCATGACCAGGCGGATCACATGATCGCCCTTGCGTGGTGTCAGCGGCGCGTCGGCGGTGGCGATGCGCGGCCGCCCGGAAGTGCCGACACAGATCAGCGGCGCCGAGTCGGTATCGCCGGGGAAAGCCCCCTGACGTCTCGCGCTGGCGACGTCCCTGGCCTGGAGAGGCGCTTGCCGGGTGTCTGTGCTGTGGACGTGACCTGGACGTCTTTCTCCCCTTTCTCCCCTTTCTCCACTTGCACGCTTATCGCCGCTCGCGCGCAGCAGCGCCCGTGAACGGGGGGCTTCGTCGAGCCTTTCGACCTCGAAGCGAGCCCCACGCTCGACCAGGCTCGAGAGCTGGGCAAAGGTCATCTCGCGGCCGAACAGGTAGGGAACATGCTCGATGGCGGTGGCGTGCTGGCGCCGGGCCTGGCGCCCCAGGTTGACCGCCAGGCGGAACACCTGGCCCTGGCCCAGCAGATGCTCGAAGTGCAGCGCGGCCAGATCATTGAGCTCTCGGTAGGGCGACAGCGGCATCAGGTAGCCAATACCGCTCAGCTCCATATGCTGGGCGGCGTGTTCGGACAGCGGGTCACCGTAGTAGGCCGAGAGCCCCTCGGCGCGGGCGGCCTGCACCGCGTCCCAGCTCGAGTCGGTCAGCAGCACGCCGAGTCGGGCCTGGCGCAGACAGTGGGCCATCTGCCGGGCCACCGGGTTGGCGCCGATGATCAGCACGCCGTGGGCCGAGGGACGGCGCACCTTCAGCCAGTCGCCCAGCGGGCGGGCCAGCAGACTCTGGGATACGACCGTGGCGATGATCACCAGAAAGGTCACCGGCACCAGCCGGTCGGCGCCGGGCACTCCGATCTCTTCCAGCCGCAGCGCGAACAGCGAGGCCACCGCGGCGGCGACGATGCCGCGGGGCGAGATGAACGCCAGCAGACTCTTCTCGCGCCAGTCCAGGCCGCTGCCCAGGGTGCACAGCCACACCGCCAGCGGACGCACCAGCAGCAACAGCACCGCCAGAAAGGCCCAGGCCGGCCAGCCCAGCAGTGCCAGTTGCTCGACCGTCAGACGTGCCGCCAGCAGGATGAACAGACCCGAGATCAGAAGGATCGACAGGGTCTCCTTGAACTCGATGATCGGTCGGGTGGGCACGCCACGCATATTGGCGAGCCAGGCGCCCATTACCGTCACCGTCAACAGGCCGGACTCGTGAAACAGGGTGTTGGACAGGGTGAACAGACCGAGCATGGTCATCAGGGTGCCGAAGCTGTGCAGCCGTTGCGGCAGCAGGTGCTGGCGCAGTACCTGGCCCCATAGATAGCCGCCGGCGACGCCAAAGCCGAAGCCGATCAACGCGGTCTGGGCGAACAGCATCAGGGTATGCGGCAGTGCCTGGGTGCCGGAGCCCAGGGCGACGAATTCATAGACCAGTACCGCGCCGATGGCGCCCACCGGGTCGATCAGGATGCCCTCCCAGCGCAGGATCTGGGTCAGGTGCTCGCGGGCCCGCAGGGTCTGCAACAGCGGCAGGATCACCGTCGGGCCGGTGACCACCAGCAGGGCCCCCAGCAGGCTCGCCATCTCCCAGCTAAGGCCCAGCAGCCAGCGGGCGGCCAGCGCTCCGCACAGGGCGGTGATCAGGGCTCCCCAGGTGACCAGGCGACGCACCGTGCGGCCATGCCCTCCCAGCTCGCGAAAGTTCAGGGTGAGGCTACCCTCGAACAGGATCACCGCCACCGCCAGCGACACCAGCGGGAACAGCAGCTCGCCGAACAGGGCGTCGGGGTCGAGCAGGCCAGTCACCGGGCCTGCGGCAATGCCGGCGATCAACAGCGTCAGGATGGCGGGGACCTTGAGGCGCCAGGCTAGCCACTGTGAGCCCAGCGCCAGCAGGCCAACGGCCGCCAGGGTGAGTCCGGCATGCTCCATGGTCGGTCGACTCCGAAACGGGAAAAGCCGCGCAGCGTACTGACGCGGCGTCGATCATGCAAACCATCGCCATCATAGGCGTCAACGATGGTCTGACTCAGCTCGCCCGACGAAGTGCGCCGAGCAGCGCCTGCAGCGGATGCGGCAGCTGGCTGTCGGAGAAGCGTCGGGCCTGGCTGCGACAGGAGTAGCCGGTGGCCAGCAGGCGACCGCTGTCGCCGTGCTCCTGCACCACCGGTTCCCAGGACTGGGCGTAGATGGTGCGCGAGGTCGTAAGGTTGCGTGCCTCGTGGCCGTAGGTGCCGGACATGCCGCAGCAGCCCGAGGGCAGGGGCGCCAGGCGCAGCCCGAAACGTTCGAACAATTGCTGCCAGGCCTTGGGGCTGCCCGGCGCCTGGGTCTTCTCGGTGCAGTGGGACAGCAGCTGGAAGGGGGCTTCCTCGCTCAGGTCGAGTCCCGAGGGCACCAGCGAGGCGCCCAGACTCGAAAGCCACTCCTGCAGCATCAGCACCTCAGGCACCGCCTGCTCACCCAGTGCCTTCACGTACTCCTGGCGATAGGTCAGGGTCATCGCCGGGTCGATGCCCACCAGCGGCACGCCGCTGGCGGCCAGGGCGGAGAGCTCTCGGGCACGCTTGCGGGCGGTGCGCTCGAAGGCCCCGAGGAAGCCCTGGACGTTGAGCGGCTTGCCGTTGGGCTTGTAGGGCGCGACGAAGACGCGGATATCGAGGCGCGACAGCAGCTCCACCACGTCGGCGACCAGTCTGGCTTCGAAGTGGCTGGTGAAGGCGTCCTGCACCAGGATCACGCTGCGCGCCTTCTGGCGCTCGCTGAGGCGTCCCAGCGTCAGCGGAGTGGCCTCGGCCACGCCCCAGGCCTTGAGCTGCTTCTTGAGCCGGGCGCGTGACAGCCTGGGGCTGTCGACCATGCCGAGGCCGCGGGCCATCAGCCGGTCCACCAGGCGGTTATCGAGTGCCGCGTTGTAGGCCGGGGCCAGTGGCGCCAGCGCCGGCAGCAGGAATTCGAGCCCGCCGATCAGGTAGTCGCGCAGCGGGCGCAGGTAGCGTCCGTGGTAGACCTCGAGGAACTGGGAGCGGAAGGCCGGGACATTGACCTTGATCGGGCACTGGCCGGCGCAGGACTTGCACGCCAGGCAGCCGGCCATGGCGTCGTAGACCTCGTGGGAAAAGTCGTCCTTGCCGCGCAGGCTGTTGAGCGCGCGGCGGGGCAGGTGGGCGAGCCAGCCGAGCGCGGTCTCATCCTTCTTGCGCTGTGACTCCTCGACCACGTCGATGCCGGCCTTCCCCTGCAGGCGCAGCCATTCGCGCATCAGGCTGGCGCGGCCCTTGGGCGAGTGCACACGATCCCGGGTGGCCTTCCACGACGGGCACATGGCGTCGTCGGGATCATAGTTGTAGCAGGCGCCGTTGCCGTTGCAGTAGACGGCGTCGGCGTGGGCCTGCCACACCCGCTCGTCGATCTGACGATCGAAGTCGCCGCGCATGGGCACCGCGTCGATGGCCAGCAGGCCGGGGTCGCTGAGGCTGGCGCCGGGCTCGGGCTGGCTGTTGGCCGCTTCGTCGGTCTCCACCAGCGGCGTGGCGATCTTGCCGGGATTGAGCTGGTTGTGCGGGTCGAAGGCACCCTTGAGGCGTCGCAGGCTGGGGTAGAGCTCACCGAAGAAGGCCGGCGCGTACTCCGAGCGCACGCCCTTGCCGTGCTCCCCCCACAGCAGGCCGTGGTAGCGCTGGGTCAGCGCCGCCACTTCATCGGAGATTTCGCGGATCATCGCCTGCTGGCGCGGGTCCTTCATGTCCAGCGCCGGGCGCACATGCAACACCCCGGCGTCGACGTGGCCGAACATGCCGTACTCGAGCCCGCGGGCATCGAGCAGGGCGCGGAACTCGGCGATGTAGTCGGCCAGGTGCTCTGGGGGTACCGCGGTATCCTCGACGAAGGGCAGCGGGCGCTTCTCGCCCTTGACGTTGCCGAGCAGGCCCACCGAGCGCTTGCGCATGGCGTAGACCCGACCGATGGCGTCACGGCCGATGGCCTGGGTGAAGCCCAGGCGGGTGACGCTGGTGTCGCTTTCGAGTCCCCGGCAGAAGGCGTCGACCCGGGCCTCGAGGCGCTCGGGGTCGTCGTCGTTGAACTCCACCAGGTTGATGCCCTCGATGGCCGGGCCGTCGTCCACCGGGAAGAACTCGGCCACCGAGTCCCACACGAAGTCCTCCATGGCGAGCTTCAACACCTTGTCGTCCACGGTCTCGATGGAGGTGGGGCGAAGCGCCTGCGGCTTTTCTGGTGACGAGCCGCCGGCCATCAGCGCCTTGGCGTCGGCGAGGGCCGCCATGAAGCTCGGGTAGCGCACATTGACCAGGATCGAGTGGCGCGGGATCGGCAGCACGTTGAGCACCGCCTCGTTGGTCAGCGCCAGCGAGCCCTCGGCGCCGCACAGCACGCTGTTGAGGTTGAAGCGGCCGTCGTCGTCGCGAAGGTGGGCCAGATCGTAGCCGGTCAGGCAGCGGTTGAGCGGCGGGAAGATCGCCTCGATGCGCTCGCGCTCCTGCTCGATGATCTTGCGGGCGGCGCGATAGGCGCGGCCCCGGGCCGAGTCCTCGGCGCACAGGGTCTCGAGTTCGTCCTCGTCGACCGCGGCGCTGATCAGGCGCTCGCCGCCGATCAGTACGCTGTCGAGCTCGAGCACATGGTGGCGGGTCTTGCCGTATTCGCAGCTGCCCTGGCCGCTGGCGTCGGTGGCGATCATGCCGCCGATGGTCGCCCGGTTGGAGGTGGACAATTCCGGTGCGAAGAACAGCCCATGGGGCCTCAAGGCGGCGTTGAGCTGGTCCTTGACCACCCCGGCCTGGACCCGTACCCGGCGGTTGTCGACGTCGATCTCGAGGATCTGATTCATGTGCCGGGAGACGTCCACCACCAGGCCGTCGCTCAGCGACTGGCCGTTGGTGCCGGTGCCGCCACCACGCGGTGTCAGGGCCACCTTGCGGAAGGTTTCCCGCCCGGCGAGCCGGCCGAGCAGCTCGAGGTCAGCTGCGTGACGCGGAAACACCGCCGCCTGGGGCAGACGCTGGTAGAGCGAGTTGTCGGTGGCCAGCACCGTGCGGCTGGCGTAGTCCGGGGCGATTTCGCCCTCGAAACCTTCCGCCTTCAGGGCCTTGAGAAAGTCGACGTAGTGCTGGTCCAGTGGGGTCGCGGCATCAGCTAGGGGCAGTGGTGCGATCATGGTCTCGGTCGATACAGGCCCCGCGGCGGCGCGGCTGGCGCTATCGACAGGGCAGGAGAATGGGAGGGCGTCCACTTTACCGCGTCTCGGGGGGTAGGTGCATCCCGATCGCGAGAGAAGCGGGCGCTCGCCCCCGGTCGATGGCGCCGCCTCTCGCTTTTGCCTACAATGTGTCGCCTGCGCGGAGGGTGGTCCCAGGGCACACCAGCGGGGCGCTTTTCGGCTGTCCTCACGGTGGGGCCCGAGAGCAGCGTCCGACGCTGGCGATGGTGACGCACGCCCCCAGGTGACGCCTTCCGCATCCGACATGTTCTTTTCACTCAGGCGACGGACCAGACTCCATGCTCGATCCGAAACTGCTGCGCGGCGACCTCGATACGCTCGCCCAACGACTGGCCACCCGCGGTTACTCTCTCGACAGCGAGGCGCTTGGCTCGCTGGAATCCCGCCGTCGCGAGCTGCAGACCGAGACCGAGCGTTTGCAGAACGAGCGCAACACTCGCTCCAAGGCGATCGGTAAGGCCAAGGCCGCCGGCGAGGATATCCAGCCGCTGCTCGACGAGGTCAGTGACCTGGGCGAGCGCCTGGACGCCGCCAAGGTGGCGCTGGCCGAGGTGCAGGGCCAGTGGGAAGACATCGCTGCGGGGATCCCCAACCTGCCCCACGCCAGCGTGCCCGAAGGCGCAAGCGAAGACGACAACGTCGAGGTGTCGCGCTGGGGCAACCCCGGCGAGTACGCCTTCGAGGTCAAGGATCACGTTGATCTGGGAGCCAAGAAGGGCGATCTGGACTTCGAGGTTGCCGCCAAGCTGACCGGCGCCCGCTTCGCCGTGATGCGCGGGCCGATCGCCCGTCTGCACCGCGCCCTGACCCAGTTCATGCTCGACAAGCAGACCCTGGAGCACGGCTACGAAGAGTGCTATGTGCCCTACATGGTCAACCGTGACTCGCTCTACGGCACCGGCCAGTTGCCCAAGTTCGGCGAGGACCTGTTCAAGCTCGATGACGAGCGCGAATTCCACCTGATCCCGACTGCCGAGGTGCCGCTGACCAACCTGCTGCGTGGCGAGATCGTCGACGCTGGCGCCTTGCCGCTGAAGCTGACCGCCCATACTCCCTGCTTTCGCAGCGAGGCAGGTTCCCACGGTCGCGACACCCGCGGCATGATCCGCCAGCACCAGTTCGACAAGGTCGAGATGGTCCAGCTGGTCGATCCGGCCAAGAGCTACGAGGCGCTGGAGGAAATGCGCGGCCACGCCGAGGCGATCCTTCAGGCGCTCGAGCTGCCTTACCGGGTGGTGACCCTGTGCACTGGCGACATGGGCTTCTCCGCCGCCAAGACCTACGATCTCGAGGTCTGGCTGCCGAGCCAGGACACCTACCGTGAGATCTCCTCGGTGTCCAACTGCGAGGACTTCCAGGCACGCCGCCTGCAGGCGCGCTTCCGCGCCAAGGGTGAAAAGAAGCCGCAGCTTCTGCACACCCTAAACGGCTCCGGCCTGGCGGTGGGCCGCTGCCTGATCGCGGTGATGGAAAACCACCAGAACGAGGACGGCTCCATCACCGTTCCCGAGGTGCTGCGTCCCTATATGGGCGGGGTCGAGCGCATCAACGTCTGATCCGCCCTCGAGAGGGGCAGGCGCGCTTGCCCTTGATTAAGCAAAAGCCCCGGGGGTCGGGACCACCCGGGCTTTTGCGTCACGGGCTTTTTACGTCACGGGCTTAGGCGATATGGCACCGGACCCCGGCCGCTTTCCGTTGGGCGGGTGCGACTCGTTGGCCACCGATGCCATGGCCGTCGGGCTGACGTCGCCGCTATCGTCATTGCGGCGCAGCCGGGACCTGCTGGCGATCCTGATCGATATCCGTGGTTGCCTCGGCCAGCCCCCAGCGGACCTGGACACCGGCGTCGATGGTGATGCTGCCGGGGCTGTAGTCGGCGTTGCCGCCGCTTTCGGCCATGTCGGCGCGCATCGCCATCATGCGTGGCTGAAACACCGGGGCGTTGGTCTCGCTGACATGGATCACCTCACCGAGCTCCACTCCCAGGGCGTCCGCCATCAGTTCGGCCTTGGCCCTGGCGCGCTCGAGAGCCTGGGTCAGTGCGCGGTCGCTGGCCGCGTCGCGGTCGGCAAGATCGTAGCTGACGCCGTCCAGTGCATTGACGCCGGCTTCGGTCAGGGCGTCGAGCAGGGTCGGAAGGCTATCGAGATCGCTGATCGCCAGGGTCACCGGACGCTCCAGGCGAGTACGTACCATGGGGATGGGGTTGTCGTTGCCCTGGCGCGTTTGATGCAGCATCTCCTGCTGTACCCGCAGCGATCCAGCGTTGATCGCCTCGCGGGAAAGACCCGCGTCTTCCAGCGCCGAGATCAGCTCGGCGGCGCGATCCTCCAGGCGTTGGCGGGCCTCAGCCAGGGCCTGGCCGTGGTCACCACTGTCCTTTTCCTGGGCGATGGCCGGTGTCAGCTCCCACAGTCGGGCGTTCAAGGTCGCCTCGTCCGGAGCGACCTTGAGCTCGGACTGGGCCTGGATATCCAGATAGCGTGGCGTGGGTGACTCGGCGGCCAGGGAGGGCGTGGCGGCCATAGAAGCCAGCGCCAGGCCGAGCCCCACCGTCGCCAGCCGGTGGAGGTGGCGCAGGCGAAGGCTCGGCATCGCCCGTGACCGGGCGGAGGGAGTGGCGAGTGACATCGGATTCTCCTTGTAACGTGGGGGATGAACGACAGGGCAAACAACAGGGCGAACAACAGGGGGCGCGTCGCAGACAAGTCTGACAGGGTCCAGCACCGGCCAGGGCCTACTGACTGGGACGGTGTCCCTGGCGAGACGTTCCCGGATCTCAAGCGTCTCCACGATCCTTGCATGGTTGAGCCTGGGCCGGCCAATGTCGCCGGAGTGATACACGGAACATTGGCAATGTTGCGCCATGTGCCATGATTCTTTGTGCTGAAACGATTGGCGGGGCATGATGGCGCCGATAACGCCGTCGAGCCGACGGCTGGTTAACGAGAGGAGCTACCGTCCATGGAAGATGAAGTCGAGGCGCAGGAGCGCAGGCTCCCCTTGAACCTGACGCTGGCCCTGGCTGCACTGGTGGTCATCGTCGCCGGCATGCGCGCGGGGGCAGACCTGCTGGTGCCGGTGCTGCTGTCGCTGTTCATCGCGGTGGTGTGTACCGCCCCGGTGCAGTGGCTGCACGAGCGGGGGCTGGGCTTGAGACTGTCGGTATGGGTCACGCTGGTGGTGATCGGCGGCATGCTGATCCTGCTGGCGCTGTTGCTGGCCAATAGTGTCGGTACCTTTGCCGAGGCCTTGCCCGGGATCGAGGAAAAGCTATACGAATACTACCTGCGCCTGCTCGATGGACTGGCCAGCATGGGGCTTGCCATCGACACCCAGCGGCTGGCCGGGTTTCTCGACACCCAGAAGCTTGGCGAATGGCTTCCGGCACTGCTCAGCCAGCTCGGCAATCTGATGATGCAGAGTGTCGTGGTGGCGCTGCTGGTGATGTTCATGTTGTTCGAGACGCTGAACTTCCGCGACAAGATATCCCGGGCGCTGGCCAACCCCGCCCCGAGCCTCGAGCGCTTCAACGAGTTCAGCCACACCCTCAAGCGTTACCTGGCGGTCAAGACCGTGATCAGCCTGGTCACCGGGGCCCTGGTGTGGGTGGCCTGTCTGCTGGTGGGGGTCGACTTCCCGCTGCTGTGGGCGGTGCTGGCCTTTGCGCTCAACTATATCCCCAACATCGGTTCGGCCATCGCCGCGGTGCCGGCGGTGCTGCTGGTGCTGGTGTCTCCGGACGGGGGCATGGGCGATGCGCTGCTGCTGAGCCTTGCCTATCTGTCGATCAACTTCGTCATGGGCAATCTGGTCGAACCGCGGGTCATGGGGCGGGCGCTGGGGTTGTCCACCTTCGTCGCCTTTCTGTCGCTGGTGGTGTGGGGCTGGATCTTCGGGGTCACCGGCATGTTGCTGTCGGTGGTGCTGACGATGACGTTGAAGATCGCCCTCGACAGCCACCCCCAGACCCGCTGGATGGCCCACCTGCTGGGACCGGCCAAGGGTGGCCCGGTGGAGGACGCCAGCCGGCCACTGGCCGAGCGTGCTCGCATGAGCAAGCTGAAACGCAAGGTCGAATCGGTCCAGCGCAAGTAAACCGACCGGGCGCATGAGCCAGCGATATGGACCACCTGAACGCAAGGTCGAATCGGTCCAGCGCAAGTAAACCGACCGGGCGCATGAGCCAGCGATATGGACCACCTGAACGCAAGGTCGAATCGGTCCAGCGCAAGTAAACCGACCGGGCGCATAAGCCAGCGCTAGTAAGCTGGGCAAACCCAACAAAAGGTTGAGCCGACCCGGCCAGGGTCGGCTGCTGTAGTGCAAGTGAGCCAAGGACGGGGTTATGGCGCCTTCTCGGGCGGTGGGAACACCACCTCCATGCCACGGGCGTCGAGCTGACGGATGTCCTCGGGGCTACCGTCCTCGGCCAGGGTGACCAGACCGATGCCGGGCCCGTTCCACAGGCGTTCTCCGGCCTTGGCGCGGTCCGGGTCCCTGGGCTCCACCGCCATGGGCCGGCGCTGGGTGAACCAGTTGAGCGGCGAGCGTGGCGAGTAAAGCCAGCGATTGAGACGATCAAAGGTATCCAGCAGGGTGTCGGGAAAGCAGTTCTTGAGACCGCTGGAGGTGATCTGCCAGATCATCGGGCCCTGGTGTCGGTGACGGATACGCACGTCGTAGACGAAGGAGTAGTGTACGTCGCCGGACAGGATGACGTAGTGCCCCGGGGTCCGCGAGTGGCGGAAGATGTTGAGCATCACGCTGGCGGCGCCACGATGGGCCATCCAGTTTTCGGCATCCACCAGCAGCGGCTTGCCCGCCAGGGTGAACAATTTCTGGATGGTCTCGATCAGCTTGACCCCGAACATCGGCGCCGGAGAGACGATGACCGCCGACGGCGCGTCGATCAACTCCTGCTGAAATTCCGATAACGCCTCCCAGTCCATCAGGCCGGATGGCCGTTCGGGCTTGCGCCCGTTGCGCCAGCGTCGGGTGCGGGTATCCAGCACCACCAGACGTGGACTGCCCTCCACCTGAAATTCCCAGCCCTCGAAGCGAAAGAGGCGCTCGAGACAGGCATCCTGCTGATCCTTGTCGAGCCAGCCTTGGTTATCGTTGGCGTTGCTCAACAGCGCCTGGGCTTCGTCCAGCGGTGTCTTCAACCGCTCGGGGGCGTTGCCCCAGCCCTGACACAGCAGATAGGCCAGCAAGGCATTGCCGATGATGCGCTTGGAGAAGGGGTGGCCGTAAGCCGTGCTTTCCCACTGCGCGGTAAGGTTCCAGTCGTCGGTGACGTCGTGGTCATCGAAGATCATCAGGCTCGGCAACTGGGCCATGACGCGGGCGGCGGCAGGCAGGGTAGCGACGAAGTCGTCGATGATCCGGGCCTGGTCGTCGTAGGTCTCTCGTCGCTCTTCTTCAAGCGCAGGAGGCTGGCACTCGATGAGGCGCCACGGCGTCGGCGACCAGACCAGCAGGTACATGGCCACCATCTCGGCGAAGGTCATCAGGTGATTGGCGGCGCTGGCCGACGTGAACACCGGCTTGCGTACGCCCCCGAAGAAGCGATCCTTGAGGGCAGCCGAGCTCTTGACGTCGGGCAGCAACTCTTCGCGTCGATAGTAGCTGAAGGGGCTTGCGTAGAGCGATTGGCTGTCGTCGATGGTTGAGCCCTCGAGGGTCTCGTCGAACAGCCCCAGGCGCTCGATCAGCGCGTGTATCGCCACCAGCAAGGGGCCGGCGACGTCATCGGCGTAGATCTGGTCGCCGGTCATCAACAGCCAGGCCGGCCACTGTTCGGGACAGTCGAGACGCTGGGCGAGCCAGTTGTCCAGATGGGCCAGGCCGTCCGGGCCATCGTAGTGAGGACGACGGCAGGAGCCATGCAGCAGGCGTCGGTGGCTCGATGCCAGCACGAATGCCGGCGTCTCGTGCCCTTCATGGCACAGATGGGGCGCCAGCTCGCCGAGTGAGGTTTCGCGCTCGCCCGTCACCTTGAGGTCGTAGTCGATCCGGGTGTCCTGGGGCAGAGGCTCATCCAGCGGTGCATCGATCAGGTAGAGCAGGGCATGGCGGCCCAGTGGCACCAGCCGGTAATCGTCCTCACCAAGCGGCTGTCGGCGCGGTGACTCGCCGCTGGGTGACAGCTCGAGGGTCAAGCTGAGAGGACGGCTCGCCACCAGCCAGATGCGCAGACGTTCGGGACTCAAGCGTCGCAGGATGGGGCCGGCGAGGATGGCGGGAAGGTCGTCGGGAGACGTTCCGGTGTCGGTCATGGCGGTCCTGTGTCGGTTCGCTGTCGGTAAGCCCCGTTCCGGGGGAGACCTCGCGCATGGCGAATACATCAAGAGTATCAACGGTAAGCGGCAAGGAGGCCAGAGCGCCGGCGTATGCCTTGCAGACTGTTCCCGAGGTGGCCGTTGCGCTGACTGGTCTGGTAGCGCTTGTCTTGACCTGGCTGCGCGACCGATCCGGGTCAGCACCTGGCAAATGCTAGCATCAAGGATGAGGAACGCGTCTTCCCGGGAGACTCCCATGGCTCATGAACATCGAACGACCGAAAGCGCCAGAGCGGACGGCCCTGCTCACCAGCACGCTGAGCGTGACCAGCATCGGCACGATCCCCACGGCCATGACGCGCACCGCCATGGCCATGGCATCGGCCATGTACACACCGACAGCCAGCGTCGGCTGGCCTGGGGCATCCTGCTGACCGCGTCCTTCATGGTGGCCGAGGTGGTCGGAGGTGTTGTCTCCGGATCGCTGGCGCTGCTGGCCGACGCCGGCCATATGCTCACCGACAGCGCTGCCCTGATGCTGGCCTGGTTTGCCGCACGCCTCAGCAAGCGACCTGCCGACGACGCCCGCAGTTTTGGCTATGACCGGGTGCAGATCCTCGCCGCCTTCGTCAACGGCTTGACCCTGATCGCCATCGTGGTCTGGATCTCGATCGAAGCGTTCCGCCGCCTGCTGAGTCCGGTCGAGGTGCTGGGGCCTGTCATGCTGACGGTGGCGGTGGCGGGACTGCTGGTCAATATCGTGGTCTTCGTGATTCTTCACGGCGGCGATCGCGACAATCTGAATATTCGCGGTGCTGCGCTGCACGTGCTGGGTGATCTGCTCGGTTCCGTTGCGGCGATCGTTGCCTCGCTGGTGATCATGGCGACCGGATGGACGCCGATCGACCCGCTGCTGTCGGTGCTGGTGGCGCTGCTGATCCTCAGGAATGCCTGGACACTGACGCGCCAGAGCGGGCACATCCTGCTGGAAGGCGTTCCGGAATCCCTGGACATCGATGCCATGAAGCGGGCCGTCGTCGAGACGGTACCGGCGGTATGCGACGTTCATCATGTTCACGCCTGGTCGCTGACACCCGGACGGCATCTGGTGTCGATGCACGTCGGCGTGCGCTCGGGAGAAGACCACCAGACAACTCTGGTGGCAGTGCGGGAGGTGCTGACCCAGGAGTTCGATATCGAGCATGTCACGATGCAACTGGAAGAGGTGGGGGACTGCGTCGATCATCGCTGAGCAACACCACTGCATGAAGTCAGGCAGGCGCAAGGCAAGCCGAAAGGGAAGAGCGGGTGGCCGCCCCCCTGGAGGCAGGGAGGGCGAGGATGGCCGGCGACTAGAGAAGCTTGGTCTGTCGCAGACTGTGCAGGGCGCAGGGGGCATCGAAGCTGTTCGCATCCGCCAGATCCCAGAACTCACGATACAGCGGATGGTTCTTGGCACCGCCCTCCAGCAACTCCTTGGGTGCCAGGCTGTCGATCAGGCTGATGTAGGGCAGCGCCTTGCCATTGGAGAGGCGCCTGATGATGTGTTCGGGGCCAAGTTCGCTGGGGTGATGCAGCCCAGCAGCCTCCAGCATCTCGCACAGGGCGAACTTGGTATTGGCGTGGAAGTTCTTCACCCGCACCGACTTGTCCTCGACGTCCAGGCGGTTGCCGCGGGCCTTGTCCTGGGTGGCGACCCCGCTGGGACACTGGTCGTTGTGGCAGCTCTGGGCCTGGATGCAGCCCAGCGAGAACATGAAGCCACGGGCCATGTTGACCCAGTCGGCGCCCAGCGCCAGCGTACGGGCGATGTCGAAGGCGCTGATGATCTTGCCGCTGGCGCCGATGCGAATCTCGTCGCGCAGTCCGGCGCCGACCAGGGTGTTGTGGACCAGGATCAGGGCGTCGTTGAGCGGCATGCCGAGGCGGTTGATGAATTCCAGCGGTGCGGCGCCGGTGCCGCCCTGGCCACCGTCGACCACGATATAGTCGGGGCGGTCGCCGCATTCAAGCATGGCCTTGACCATGGCGAACCATTCCCAGGGATGGCCCAGGGCCAGCTTGATGCCCACCGGCTTGTCGCCGGAGAGGGTGCGCAGCTCCTGGATGAAGTGGATCATCTCGCAGGGGGTGGAGAAGGCGGAGTGCTTGGACGGCGAAAGTACGTCCTGGCCTTCGGGCACGCCGCGAGTCGAGGCTATCTCGGCGGTCACCTTGGCCCCCGGCAGGATGCCGCCATGGCCAGGCTTGGCGCCCTGGGACAGCTTGATCTCGATCATCTTCACTTCGTCACGACGGGCATTCTCCTTGAACTTGTCGCGATCGAATCCACCGTCGTCGCGACGACAGCCGAAGTAGCCGGAACCGATCTGCCACACCAGGTCGCCGCCGCGCAGGTGGTAGGGCGATATCGCCCCTTCCCCGGTGGTGTGGTAGAAGCCCCCGAGCTTGGCACCTTCGTTGAGGGCGCTGATGGCATTGGGCGACAGGGCACCGAAGCTCATGGCGGAAATATTGAGCACGCTGGCCTTGTAGGGCTTGGCGCGATGCTCGCCGACGACCACGCGGAAGTCATGATCGGTGATCTCCACCGGTGACAGCGATGGCCCCATCCACTCGTAGCCGGGGGCGTTCATGTCCCGGAGCGAGCCGAAGGGCTTCTTGTCGATGGTGCTCTTGGCCCGTCGATAGACCAGCGAGCGCTGCTCGCGGGAGAAGGGCGACTCGAAGGTGTCCGCCTCGATGAAGTATTGGCGGAACTCGGGCCCGATGGATTCCAGGAAGTAGCGAATATGCGCCAGGATCGGGTAGTTGCGACTGACCGTGCGCCGCCGCTGGACGATGTCATAGGTGCCCAGCGCGGTCAGCGCGCCAAACGCCAGCACCCCCGTCAGCCACCATAGTGACGCCAGTAGCCCGAGCAGGCTGACGATCAGGCCGGCGACGGCGATGTAGTAGGCGCCGAAGCGGGTCGAGGCGTGGCGTGAAAGGTACGAGGCCATGTCGTTCTCCCTGAGTCACGGTTTTCTTGTGTTCTTTACTCATGCAAGCACATTACCTGTCACCGGCATAGAGCACGCGGCACCGGGTGACGACCAGGCACAGTGGAGCAAAAGGCGGAGACATGGCTCGGGAGGGAGGCCGCGCTAAAGGCAGCAGCCGGCAAGTCGTGAGGTGCTGCTGCAGGTGACTGCAAAGCGTCATCGTCTCGTAACCAAGTGCAAATAGTGTTTGACCTGAGCGCCAAGACGGCGCATGCTGCTCGCAGTTGGTTAGCAAGTTGAACGTCTCAGAGGTCATCGAAGCATCCTGGCGACGATGTTCCGGGGGAAGGTTTCTTGTTTTACCCACTGCAACTCGGGTATCTCCCGGTAATGTATATACGCTAGTCGAGGATTCGATCATGGCAACTGGTACCGTCAAGTGGTTCAACGACACTAAGGGCTACGGCTTCATCTCTCCGGACGACAACGGTGACGACCTGTTCGCTCACTTCTCCGAGATTCAAGCCGACGGCTTCAAGTCCCTGCAGGATGGCCAGAAGGTCTCCTTCGAGGTGACTCAGGGTAAGAAAGGCCTCCAGGCTTCCAACATCAAGGTCATCGACTAAGTCGATCGCTTGATGGCCGCTCAGGCGGCATGATGCATCGCACTTGATGCATGGAAAAGGCTCGCTACGGCGGGCCTTTTTGCGTTTCTGATGTGTCATTCTGCGCCCCGGGTGGGTGCCGGTGAAGGACACCCGTAAACGAGGTGAATCTCTCGCAAAGGCGCTGTGGCATAGGGTGAAGGGTCCATATGCCTGAAAGAGATAAAAAAATAATACATTGTAACTATTTAGAATAAGGTGGGGGAGGCACAATAGGCTGATTCTCTTCAGCAAGGCCACCTCATGTCGCTGGATGCCTGGATCGCCCTTTCCGTTGCCTGTGCCGTCTTCCCGTTGATGGCGCTGACCCGTCTCGGCCCCGACATGGTGCTGATGGGGGCTCTTGTGGTGCTTCTAAGCCTTGGGGTCATCGACGCCGAGCAGGCGTTGGGCGGTTTTTCCAACAGTGGTCTGTTCACGGTTGCCTTCCTCTACATCCTGGTCGCCAGCCTGCGTGATACCGGTGGTATCGATCTGATCATTCGCCACGTGCTGGGACGCCCCTCTGGCGAACGTCACGCCTTGTCACGCCTGGTGTGGCCAGTCACCGCCGTCAGCGGGCTGCTCAACAACACGCCGGTGGTGGCCACCTTCATCCCTGCGGTGATCAGCTGGGGGCGTCGCTTCTCGATTGCCCCGCAGTTGTTGCTGATGCCGCTGAGCTTCGCTTCGATCCTCGGCGGCACCGTCACCCTGATGGGTACCAGTACCAATCTGGTGGTGCATTCGCTGATGCAGGAGCGCTTCCCGGACCTTCACCTGGGGCTGTTCGAAATCGCCTGGGTGGGCGTGCCCATGGCGCTGGTTGGGGTCGTCTACCTGCTGGTTGTAACGCCTCGTCTGCTGTCCAGGCGCCCCGGCAGCGAGGAGGCCTTCGCCAACCTGCGCGAGTTCACCATCGAAATGGAAGTGGATCCGCAGGGGCCGCTGGTCGACCGCACCGTCGAAGAGGCCGGGCTGCGGCATCTTTCCGGGCTCTTCCTGGTGGAAATCGAACGCGGTGGCAATGTGGTCAGCGTGGTGGGGCCGGGTGAACGTCTCAAGGGCGGGGATCACCTGGTCTTTGCCGGCACCACTGAGGGGGCAGTGGAATTGCAGCAGATGCGCGGTCTGAGGCCATCCCGTCTGGGGGAGTCGCATCTTGAGAAGGAGTTTCGCGAGCGCCGCCTGGTGGAAGCGGTAGTCTCCGACCAGTGCCAGTTCATCGGGCAGAAGATTCGCGACGGCCATTTTCGCACGCTCTATGGCGCCGCTGTGCTGGCGGTCTGTCGTGGCGGGCGCAGGGTAGCGGGTAGCCTCGGACAGATTCGTCTGCAACCCTCCGATGTGCTGTTGCTCGAGGCGCGCCCGGCCTTTATCGAACGTCATCGACAGTCTCAGGACTTCCTGTTGATCAGCCAGGTCAATGGTCAGGCCAGGCCCGCCTTCGACCGAGCGCTGCGCGCCTGGGCGATCCTGGCGACGGTAGTGGTTCTGGCCTCCACCGGGCTGATGAGCATGATGAACGCCGCCATGCTGGGCGCCACGGCAGCCCTGTTGAGCGGCTGTGTCAGCGTCCGCAGTGCCCGTCGCGGCATGGACACCCAGGTGTTACTGACCATCGCCGCATCCTTTGGCCTGGGCGCCGCACTGCAGACGTCCGGGGCAGCAGATGTGGTGGCCCGTGGGCTGCTGAGTGTCGTCGGCGACAGTCCCTGGGCGCTGCTGGTGGGCACCTACTGTGTGGTGGCGCTGCTGACCTCGCTGGTGACCAACAACGCCGCAGCGGTCATTACCTTCCCCATCGCCATGGCAGGGGCCGAGAGTCTCGGCGTCAATCCCTTGCCCTACGTGGTGGTGGTGATGTTTGCCGCATCGGCCAGTTTTCTCACCCCGATTGGTTATCAGACCAATCTGATGGTCATGGGCCCCGGTGGCTACCGGGTTCAGGATTACCTCAAGCTCGGCGGCCCCCTGAATCTACTGACTGCCGTCGTGGTGCTGACGCTGACACCCTTTTTCTGGCCGTTCTAAAAAGCCCTGTGTGCTTCTCGGTAGCCGGGTGACTTCACCTGTTTGGCTCGTCCCCTCTGGCGCATTGCGGTAGGCTAGGAGGTTGTGCTTTGCAACATAGACTGAGATCTGCCCATGAGCGACAACGACCAGCTGGTCATCGAGCCCCGAGGCGAAGCGGACGCCTGCATGATCATTCTTCACGGCCTGGGAGCGGATGGACGTGACTTCGAGCCGGTGGTGCCCATGCTGCCAAGGCCCGGTTACGCTCAGATCCGATTTATCCTGCCCCATGCACCGCGCCTGCCGGTCACCATCAATGGTGGCATGGTCATGCCCGCCTGGTACGACATTCTCGAGATGAGTCTGGACCGTCGGGTGGACGAGATGCAGCTGCGGCTGTCGGCCGAGCGGATCAAGGGCGTCATACAGTCCCAGATCGATGCCGGCATCGACAGCCGACGTATCCTGCTCGCCGGGTTTTCCCAGGGTGGGGCCGTTGCCTATGAGGCCGCCTTCAGCTTTGACAAGCCGCTAGGCGGTCTGCTGGCGATGTCCACCTACTTCGCCACCGCGAACTCGATCGAGCTAAACGAGGCCAATCGCGACCTGAGGGTGGAAATCCATCACGGCAGCATGGACCCGGTGGTACCCGAATCCCTGGGCCGAGCCGCCTTCGCTCGTCTGGAGGAGCTTGGCTATCACACCGTCTATCGTCAGTATCCCATGGCTCACGCGGTCTGCCCGCAGCAGATCGGGGATATCGGTGAGTGGATGAGTGAGCTGCTGGGACAGTGAGTCTTGAGGCTGCTTTGCTCAGCCTGAGAACATGAGACTTTTCATCCTGCGAAGGAAGTCTGGTTCTTCTAAGCTTTTTTCGTACAAAAAATTAAGAAAAAGCTTACGGGATGCAGGGTGATGTCTGTATGGAGGTTTTTCCGTCGCGACAAGACAAAGGCTGAGAGTGGCACACCCCCACAGACCATGACGGTCAGTGACGGGGAGTCGGGGGCCGAGGCCTTGCTGGGCGCCGCGCCGGGGGCCGCCTTGTTGCTGGACCATGAAGGGACCATCGTCTGGGCGAACGCTCGTCAGTGCAATGAACTGGGCAAGTCTCTGGCAGACATCAGGGGGCTGCGCCTGACCGATGTTCATTGCAGTACGGCAGCCGAGACACTGGAGCTGGCCCTTGCGCGTTGTCGCGAGGGGGGCGGGAGCTGGGAAGGCGTGGTGGCCTGTGACGGGGTTGGTCGTCTACGTCACCTTGGTACCAGCATCCACCCGGTGTCGTGGTGCGCTGCCCGCTGGATGCTGATGAAGCACGACGTCAGCCGACTGCAACTGCAGGCGGCGTCAGCTCAGCGACTGAGCCGCACCATTGAAAGCCGCATGGCGAGGCTCCCGGGAGTGGTGTTCCGGCTGCGCCAGTCGCCCGGGGGAGGCTTGTCGTTTGACTACCTGGGACCTGGCTTCGAATCCCAGACGGGGCTGTCTCGTCAAAGTGCCCTGGAAGACGTCGAGGTCGTGCTTTCCAGGCTGGACGAAGACGCGCGTGAGCAGTTGACGCTGGCGCTCGCCCAGTCGCTGGTCAGTCTCACACCCTGGCACCTGGACATCACCCTGGGTGATGCTCAGGAGACCGTCGCGGAAGGTCAGCGCTGGTTCGAGGCCAGGGGCACGCCCCAGCGATTCGATGACGGCACCGTGGTCTGGGATGGCCTGCTGCTGGATGTGACCCAGCGCAAGCAGGCGGAGTCGCGTGTCGCCAAGCTGGTCAGCACCGATGTCCTCACCGGCGTGATGAATCGCCGTGCCTTCCTCGAGGCAGGAGCGCGGGTACTCGCCCGATTGCGGCGACGTGGCGAGCCAGCGGTGCTGGCGATGCTGGATCTTGACCATTTCAAGTCACTGAACGATGCCTACGGCCACGCCGCCGGGGATATGGTGCTGAAGGCTTTTGCCGATACCTGTCGTCTAAGCCTGCGCCCCTATGACCTGCTGGCGCGTATCGGGGGCGAAGAATTTCTGGTACTGCTCGGTGACGTTCATGCCGAAGACGCCTGGGACATACTGGAGCGTCTTCGAAGCAACGTGGAAGCATCGACCTTGAAGGTCGACCGTCGTGCCCTCAAGGTAACGGTGAGCATGGGAGCCATCTGTGTCGGGCAGGACGAAAGTCTCGACATGGCCATGCGGCGTGTGGACGGAGCGCTCTACGATGCCAAGCGTGCCGGTCGCAACCAATTGAAGGGCCTCCTTCCTGAGTATGAACGCGATAACCTCGCGTTGGGCAAGGCCCTGGCATCATCCACCATCTACAAGGAGATCGAGATGGCGTTGAGCGAAGATCTGCGGATCCCCAAGCCCTGCCCGAACTGCGGCAGCTACAACATGCGAGTCCCCAGCACCAAGAATCCCGATGAAAAGGTGCACTGCGCTTCCTGCCAGACCTACGTCTGCCTTTACGCCGAAGCGGAGGAGATGATCGAGAAGACACCCAAGAGCGAGTCCGAGGAACTGATCGAGAAGGCCATGAACCGGGACAAGTGACCGTGACAAGTGACCGGGGCAACTGAAAGTGTCAGCTCCGGGCCGAACGCCAGCGCCCCCCCCTTTTCGGGCGGGGGCGCTTTGGTTTCGTTGGGGGGCGCTTTCGTTCCGCTGGGGGCGCTTACAACAGCTCTTCGCCGGCCAGGGCCAGGCGCGAGCGCTCGACGCTCTTCAAGGTCACATGGCCGGCATGGGGCCAGTTCTTGAAGTTCTGAACCACTGCGGCCATGCCGCAGGTATTGGCGGTGAGGTAAGGGGTGTCGATCTGGCCGACGTTGCCCAGACAGACGATCTTGGTGTTGCGTCCCGCTCGGGTGATCAGGCTCTTCAACTGCTTTGGCGTAAAGTTCTGGGCCTCGTCGATGATCAGGAAGGTGTCGTTGAGGGTGCGTCCACGCATGAAGCCCGGCGCCCGGATCTGTACGCGTGAGCCCAGCAGTTGGCGCGTGGCGTCCTGGTTCCAGGTCGAGCTTCCGTCATGCTCGTCGCGCAGCAGGTTGTCCATGTTGTCGTGGAAGGCGCCCATCCAGGGCGACATCTTTTCCTCTTCGGTGCCGGGCAGAAAGCCGATGTCCTCGCTCATGGAGATCGGCGCTCGGGTGAACACCACCCGTTCGAAGCGCTTGGTATCGAGGGTCTGCTGGAAGGCCGCGGCCAGGGTCATGAAGGTCTTGCCGGTACCGGCACTACCGGCCACCGTGACCAGGTCCACGGCGTCGTCCATCAGCAGGTTCAAGGTGAAGTTCTGCCGGCTGTCGTGGGCGTGTACCCCCCAGACGCTGGCGCCGTGGCGATAGTTGGTCAGAAGCTCCAGGGTGGCCTGGTGGGGGGCGAGTTCGCGCACGATGGCTTCGAAGCTGGCCTCGCTGTCGGCGTCGGACACCAGCATGCCCAGGTGCCAGTGCTGGGGAATCTCGCCGCTCAGGCGATAGATGACACGGTCATGGTCGCGCTCGACCTTGACGTCCAGCGCCATGGCGTCCCACAAGCCACGGCCGGCGTCCTCATACACAGCGACACCGTCGGTCATGGCGTCGGAGTCATCGAAGGCGCGATCGGTCAGGTAGTCCTCGACCGGCACGCCGAGGGCGGCGGCCTTGACCCGCAGGTTGATGTCCTTGGTGACCAGGATCACCGAGGCGTCGGGGCGCTCCTGACGCAGTCGGCAGGTCTCGCCGAGCAGACGATTGTCGGGGCTGTCTTCCAGGTTGTCGGGCAGGGTGAGGTCGGAGTAGCAGAGCAGTCTCAGTCGGCCATCTGGTCCGCTGACGCGGGTGATGGGAATACCTTGGCGTATCTGGTCGATGTCGACGTTGGCGGTCAGGTCAGAGAGGGTCCGGCTGACTTGCCGGGCGGTGCGGGCGATTTCGCGGATGCCATTCTTGTGCTTGTCGAGCTCCTCGAGCACGGTCATGGGGATAACCACTTCGTGCTCTTCGAACTGGTAGAGGGCGCTGGGATCATGGATCAGTACGTTGGTGTCCAGCACGTACAGTCGGGTGGCCTTCTTGTCGATGCGTACCATCGGCACAGCTCTCCTGATTGTCACCTTGGGCGTCAACATGACGCCTTGATGTCGACACTCTCAGCGCGCGATGTCAGGAATGTGACAGCCGCCAAGGTGTCGGATTGCACACGATAGGCTCCTCCTGTGGCCATGAAACGGTTCTCAACCGATTCTCAACTGGTTCTCAATCGATTCTCGAACCCTTGGGCGGGTTGGCCGTTCCTTGCAGCTTGTCCCGCTGTGGCGCAAGACGTGCTGCCAACGGCGCTTCTTTACATTGGACCCTGATTCGGTCCAGCGGTGCCCTTGAGTCAAGCATGGACGATGACAAAAATGCTGCAAGGGCGAAGTGTCAACGCTGCGCTATCAGGTCAATTCTTCGGTCAACCTTCCCGCTCACGCCAGGCCGGTCCTCTGCGATTCGGCCGCGACGGACTTATCCCCCGAGATGACGGTCAGGACCGAGCCCGCCAGCTTTCGTGCCGCACAGGCCCGGGCCGAAATGCTGCGGCGCTCAGGGTGCGATCATTACCCTGTCCTGGTCGAAGGCCACCGCCCAGGTGCGCAGCGAGACGCTGTCGTCTTCCACGCAACTGCCGTCCTTGAGGCGAAAGTGCTGCTTGTACAGGGGAGAGGCCACCACCGGCTCTCCCTGGATGTCGCCGACGATGCCTCTGGCCAGCACATTGGCCTTGGCGATGGGGTCGTGGTGGTCGATGGCGAACAGTTCCGGGCTATGCCCGGGCAAGTAGAACAGCGCCACCTGGGCGGGGCCCTCGGCGCTGTCGATCCAGGCGGCGACACCGGAGAAGGGCACCAGGTCGCTGCGCTGGCACAGCGGTATCCAATCCAGCGAACGGCTGATGGAAGAAGCGGTCATGGAAAACTCCTTGTGGCGTTGTTGGCAGCCCGTCTCGTGACGTGGTGTCGGTCACGAGGGCGGAAACGGTGGTTGGCTCAGGCTGGGCGGAGCTGACCGCGCTCCTCGGTGACGATGATGTCCGGGTCGGGGCGGCTGTCGTTGACGTAGCTGCGAAAGCGCTTGAGCTTGTCCGGATCGGCCAGGGCGCCCGCCCACTCGCACTCGTAGGTATCGATGACGTGCTGCATCTGGCGTTCGAGCTCCTCGCCGATGCCCAGACTGTCGTCGAGCACCACCGCCTTGAGGTAGTCGAGGCCTCCCTCGAGGTTTTCGCGCCACACAGAAGTCCGCTGCAGTCGATCGGCGGTGCGTACGTAGAACATCAACAGACGGTCGATGGCCTGGATCAGGGCCTGGTCATCCAGGTCGGTGGCGAACAGCTCCGCATGACGCGGACGCATGCCGCCGTTGCCGCAGACGTACAGGTTCCAGCCATGCTCGGTGGCGATGACGCCGATATCCTTGCTCTGGGCCTCGGCGCACTCGCGGGTGCAGCCGGACACCGCAAACTTGAGCTTGTGCGGCGAGCGCAGTCCCTTGTAGCGATGCTCGAGCCGCAGCGCCATGCCGACGCTGTCCTGGACGCCGTAGCGGCACCAGCTGCTGCCGACGCAGGATTTCACCGTGCGCAGCGACTTGCCGTAGGCGTGTCCGGTCTCGAAGCCAGCGTCGATCAGTTCCTCCCAGATGGCCGGCAGGTCTTCCAGGCGCGCGCCGAACAGGTCGATGCGCTGGCCGCCGGTGATCTTGGTGTAGAGGCCGTACTTCTTGCCCACCTGGCCCAGCACGATCAGCTTGTCCGGGGTGATCTCACCGCCGGCGATACGTGGCACCACGGAAAAGGTGCCGTTCTTCTGCATGTTGGCCATGAAGGTGTCATTGGTGTCCTGCAGCGGGATATGCGCCGCGTCGGTGATCGGCTCGTTGAAGCAGGAGGCCAGGATCGAGGCCACCGCCGGCTTGCAGACGTCACAGCCGAGACTCGGCGCCCCGTCGTCCAGGATGGTGCCGTGTCGGGTCATCAATTCGCTGAAGGTCTTGATGCCCTCGACCCGAACGATATCGAAGAGCTGCTGGCGGGTGTGGGCGAAGTGCTCGCACAGGGAGGTGTCGACCTCCATGCCGCGGGCCGCCAGTTCATGGTCGAAGACGTTCTTGAGCAGCGCCGCACAGCCGCCGCAGCCGGTACTGGCCTTGGTCGTCCCCTTGACCGCGCCGAGGTCCTCGCAGCCGGCGTCGATGGCGACGCTGATGGCGCCCTTGGTGACGTTGTGGCACGAGCAGATGGTGGCACTGTCCGGTAGGGCGTCCGGGCCCAGCGCCGGCGCCGGTTCGCTGGAGGGCACGATCAACGAGGCGGGGTCCGCCGGCAGATCCAGGCCATTGGCGTAGTACTGCATCAGGCTGTCGTAGGCGGAGTTGTCGCCCACCAGCATGGCGCCGAGCAGGCGCTTGCCGTCACCGGAGACCACCAGCTTGCGATAGACCTGCTGGATCTGGTCGAAGTAGCGGTACTGCTTGGCGCCGGGATGGCGGTTGGCGTGGGCGTCGCCGATGGCCCCCACGTCGACCCCCATCAGCTTGAGCTTGGTGCTCATGTCGGCCCCGGTGAAGGTCGAATCGCCACCGCACAGGGTGTCGGCCGCGGCCTTGGCCATCTGGTAACCGGGGGCGACCAGGCCGAAGATGCTGTTGTTGTACAGCGCGACCTCGCCCACCGCGAGGATGGCGGGATCGCTGGTCAGGCAGTGGTCATCGATCACCACGCCGCCACGTTCGCCGATCTCGAGCCCGCACTCGCGGGCCAGCTCGTCCCGGGGGCGTATACCGGCGGAGAACACGATCAGATCGGTCTCCAGCACCTTGTCGTCCTGAAATACCATGCGCAGACGGCTGGCTTCACCGGGGACGATCTCGCGGGTCGCTCTTTCGGTCAGCACCTGGACGCCCAGGCCCTCGATCTTTTCCTTGAGCAGTTCACCGCCTTGCTCGTCCACCTGCATCGGCATCAGACGCGGGGCAAATTCGACCACCGCAGTGTCCAGGTCGAGGCCGCGCAGGGCGTTGGCGGCCTCCAGCCCGAGCAGTCCGCCCCCCACCACCACGCCGGTATTGGCGGTGGCGGCGGCGGCGCGAATGGCGTCGAGATCGTCCAGGGTGCGGTAGACCAGGCAGCCCTCGCGATCATTGCCGGGAATCGGCGGGACGAAGGGGAAGGAACCGGTGGCCAGCACCAGACGGTCGAAGTCGAGGTTGCCAGCGTCGGTGTGAACGCGCCGTGCATCGCGATCGATGGCGGTGACCGCCTGGTGCAACTTGAGCTCGATGCCGTGCTCGGCGTAGTAGTCGGCGGTGGAGAGCGCCAGGGACTGGGCGTCGCGGCCGCTGAAGTACTCTGACAGGTGCACTCGGTCGTAGGCCAGATGACGTTCCTCGCCGAACACCACGATGCGGTAGCGGCGGTGCTGATCACGTTCGACCAGCTGCTCGACCAGGTGGTGACCGACCATGCCGTTGCCTACCACGACCAGGGTGGGGCGGGTATCCGCGGCGTTGCTGTCGGGAGCATTGTGTGCGGCGAAATTGTGCTTTGTGCTGGACATCAGGCGGCATCCTGTTCGGTGGTCGATGGGGCGGTGTCGGTGGTGGCGTCGTCCGCCAGCAGGGCCTCGGTATCGGCCTGGCCCAGCAGCAGCGAGTGGCGCACTCGGTCCAGTCGCAGGCCTTGCTCGGCGAGCCGGAATAACCAGGGGCCCATGCGGGTATCGCCGTAGAGCACGGCGCCCTCGAGTCGGCCGTCGCGCAGCAGCAGTCGGCGGTATTCCCCCTGGTCGCGGTAGCTGAGGACCTCATGTCCGTCCTCGGCCTCGGTGGGGCCGAAGGCGTACAGCGAGACGCCGGAAACCTTGAGCTTGGTGGCGCAGGCGCGTTCGTGGTATGGCGCCGACGGCTCGCCGCACAGGCGACTGGCCAGTACCTCGACCTGATGCCAGATCGGCTCCACCAGGCCGTAGGTGGTGTCCTCGAACTGGCAGCATTCGCCGAGGGCAGAAATGTCGGGGTCCGAGGTGGCCAGGGTGTCGTCGACGACGATGGCGCGATCGCAATCGAGCCCCGCATCCCTGCCCAGCTCGGCGTTGGGGGTGATGCCGGCGGCGATCACCACGCAGTTCGCCGGCAGCAGGCGCTCGTCGTCTTCCAGGCGTACGCCGATCACCTTGCCGTGCTCATCGCCGACGATCTCGGCCAGCCGCGCCCCGGTCTCAAGATGGATGCCGCGGCCTTCGATTTCGCTTGCCAGCATGGTGCTGGCGGTGGCGTCCAGCTGCCGGTTCATCAGGCGCGTTGAGCGTTGCAGCACGCACACCTGCATGCCTCGGGCGGCGAGGCCGGCGGCGGCCTCCAGGCCCAGCAGACCACCACCGACCACCACCGCCGCGCCGCCAGCCTTTGCTGCGTCGGCCAGGCGCGCCGCATCGTCCAGATCGCGAAAGCCCGACACGCCCGTCAGCGTGATGCCGGGGATCTGTGGCATGGCGCTGCGCGAACCCAGCGCCAGCACCAGATGGTCGTAGGGGATCACCTCGCCGTCGTCGCACTCGACCAGGCGCCGGGCACGATCGATCCGCTCCACTCGCGCGCCCAGGCGCTGATCGACCGTGACGGCGGAGTCATGCGGCGGTGTCAGCGTCAATCCATCCTGCTCGACATCGCCGGCCAGCCAGCTCGACAGCAGAATGCGGTTGTAGGCCGCGTGCGGTTCGGCGCCGATCACGGTGATGTGTCGTGGGGCATTACTCTTGGCCGCCAGGGTCTCGATCAATCGATGCGCGGCCATGCCGTTGCCGACGATTGCCAGGTGGGGAAGACGTGCGTCATCAGACCTCGTCGGGGAAGACGAGCCGGCCTGGGTCATTTCGGAACGGGACCTTGAGTCAGGCAGGCCAGAGGAACGGGGCCTGGAGTCAGAAGGACCAGTGGAATAAGGCATCGCATGGGCTCCAAAAACGCCAAAGACGTCTCTCACACCTCCGGCGTCGGAGGGTGAAGAGACGTCTTTGTCTAGTGTCGGTGCGATCGCCGTTGACCGCCGCCGGCATTCGCCGGCACTTGCTACAGGCTATCCAAGTTTCATGCCTGTTTTACGTTTTGTGCAGGTAAAACAGCCTGTTGGTGTAGGCCCTGGCGGAGGGCGTCAGCACCGGTCAGGCAGGGTTCAGGGCGTGTCGGCACCGTACTGGTGCGTGGCGGCGTCGTAATGCACAGCGCTGTAGCACTCCTCCAGGGTGGCGGTGTCGAGCTGTCGCCCGCGAGCCTCGAGCAGCGGCGACAACCGCTGGATCAGCCCCTCGAAGTCGGCCGTCAGGGGGCGCAGTCGCTCACCGATGCAGGGGTAGCCTGGGGCGGCTTCCAGCGGCAGCTCGTCGAGATGGCCTACGGCTTCATCGAGGTAGGGGGGCAGCGCCAGCCAGGCCAGGGTCTGGCGTCTGGCCTCAGGCGCCTTGTCCAGCCACAGGGCGGCGGCCTGGAGGGCGCGCAGCAGCGCGGACAGGGTATTCGGGTAGCGCCGCGCCCAGGAGGCCGTCACCCCCAGCACCTTCTCGGGATGCGCCGGCATCAGTTCCGCACCGCTGGCCACCACTCGACCCACCTGACGATGCTGGGCCAGGCTGCCCCAGGGCTCGCCGACGCAGAAGCCATCGATCTCGCCTTCGCGCAGGGCGTCCACCATGCGCGGGGGCGGCAGCGCGACCAGTTCGACCTCGCTGTCGACGTCGATGTCGCCGCGAGCCAGCCAATCACGCAGCAACAGGTGTTGGCAGGAGTAGGGGTAGACCATGGCCAGGCGTGGCCGGGTGCCTTCTTTCAGCGAGGCCTTGAAGCGTCGGGCCAGTTCGCTGGCCGCGCCGAAGGCGCCGGGCTCCCCGCTGTCGACCGAAGCGCCAACCGCCTCGACCAGGCGGCGAGACAGCACCAACGTGTTGCCCTGGCGGCTCAGCACCGCGGCGGCCAGGGTGTCACAAGGCGCGCGGGACAGCCCCAGGCTCATGGCCAGCGGCATCGGCGCCAGCATCTGGGCGCCGTCAAGCAGGCCGGCGGCGACCTTGTCGCGCAGGGTGGACCAGGCGTTCTCGCGTGACAGGCTGACCTCGACCCCCTGGGCGGCGAAGAAGCCGCCTTCCCGGGCGATGATCAACAGCGCAGCATCCAGCAGCGGCACGAATCCCAGGGTCAGGCTGGCGAGCTCGGGTGGATGCGGCGCGCCAGTTCTGGACGTGCTGGCCGCGTCAGAAGACAGCGATGGACTCATGATCCCTTCTCCAGTGGCTTGAGGATGTCGACGACGTTCTGGGCGACCTGTGCGATGCGCTGGCCGCGGTCCATGGCCAGCTTGCGCAGCATGCGGTAGGCCTGTTCCTCATCGCAGCTCTGATGCTTCATCAACAGGCCCTTGGCCTGTTCGATGCGCTTGCGGTCGGCGAGCTGGTTGCGTGCCTTGTCGAGGTCGCGGCGCATTCCCTGAAAGGCTTCGAAGCGGGCGATGGCGACATCGATGACCGCCTTGACGCGGTTGGCCGCCAGACCGTCCACCACATAGGCGCTGACGCCGGCCTTCACCGCCGCCTTGAGCGATTCGGGGTCGTGCTGGTCGGCGAAGAACACCACCGGTCGGGGGTTTTCCCGCTGCAGCAGCGCCATGCTTTCCAGGGTGTCCCGGTCAGGCGATTCCATGTCGATGATGACCACGTCGGGTTGATGCTGCTGCACCATGTCGTTGAGGCTGGCCGGGCTTGACAGTCGGCAGACCACCTGGTGTCCGTCCAGCGCAAGCGCCTCTTCGACCATGGCGGCGCGCACTATCTCGTCGTCGACCAGCAGGACCTTCAAGGTGTCGTGTTCGGGCATGGGCGTGGCTCGATGATGCTGTCGCTCGATAGAGCTCGAGTCGACGTGATGAGGGGGGCACCTTGGGTGCCTCTGCACCTGTCAGCGCAAAAGGCGTTCCATTTTCGATCTTGTCGTTTTCTGTCAGGGAGATAACCCCCTGCAAAGCCGCCGCCGTGCCCCCGCAGATATGCCGGGCAGGCGCTCGCGCACCGAAAGGGTGCGTAAACGGTGGCCTCTATCGTTCGTTGTGGTGCGAGCCTGGGGTCTGTCAGACGTCTTCTCGCCACCATCGACTGGGCAAACGTCAGAAAAAACCTCGTTGGTTCAATTGGCTGGCACCGGCTTTCCGCGTGACAAGGGGCGATTGCGGTGTTCTGGCACAGGGTTTGCTTTAATTACTGCCAAAGCTAGTGCCGTTGTTGGTGCCATGGGCATCACTCAGCCGAGCCAGATGACTAAGCCGAGCCAGATCGCTAGGCCGAGCCAGATCACTAGGCCGAGCCAGGAAGGGTCCCGACGCTGGTGGCGGGTGGGCCGGTCCGACAACTCGTCTGCAACGGGCGCTAGCACACACGAAATCCAGCGCGGGATTTCATCCGGCAACGACGCCCATCTCCTCGAGCCTCGCTCGACGGGATGGGCGTCGTGCGTTTGGGCCGCAGCAAGACCCGACCGATCAAGGCCCGGCCACTAGCGGAGCGATGATCTGCCGATGAGAGACCGCCGATATGCCAGAGCAGCAAGATGGCCGACAGGAGAGCGCGATGACCCGGACGGATAGCGACAGCACGGAGATCGACAGCGGTGCAGGCGGAGAGGCCACAGGCACCACCTGTCCCTACTGCGGGGTCGGCTGCGGCGTCGAGCTACGTCGCGATGGCGAGGCGGTTACCCTCAGGGGCGATCGGGATCACCCGGCCAACTTCGGTCGCCTGTGCGTCAAGGGCTCGGCCTTGGCGGAGACCCTTGGCGTTCAGGGGCGCTTGACGCGACCCAGGGTGGACGGTCGCGAAACCGACTGGGACAGCGCGCTGGACGCCGTCGCCGAGCGTCTGGGAGCGATTGCCGAGGGCAGCGGTCCAGAGGCCATTGCCGGCTACCTGTCCGGGCAGCTATTGACCGAGGACTACTACGTCGCCAACAAGTTGTTCAAGGGATTTCTCGGGACACCGCACCTGGATACCAACTCGCGGCTGTGCATGGCGTCAGCGGTGGCGGCCTACAAGCGCACCTTGGGCGCCGACGCCGTCCCCTGCAACTACGAGGATCTGGAAGAGGCCGAACTGGTGGTGCTGGTGGGGTCCAATCTGGCCTGGAACCATCCGGTGCTGTATCAGCGGCTGCGTCTGGCCAAGACCCGCAATCCGCTGATGCGGGTCGTGGTCATCGATCCTCGGGTCACCGACAGCTGCGAGATCGCCGATCTGTACCTGGGGCTGCGCCCCGGCAGCGACGCTTTGCTGTTCAATGGCCTGCTGGCCTGGATGGCCCGTCGCCAACGGCTCGATGAGGTCTATCTGAAGCGCCATGTGGACGGCGCCGAAGAGACAATTGCCGCCGCCCTGGACGAGGCCTCGGACATCGAGGCGGTGGCGGCGGCCTGCGATCTCGACGCCGAGCGCCTCGAGACCTTCTACTACTGGTTTGCCACCCAGCTGCACGTGGTCACGCTTTACTCTCAGGGCGTGAACCAGTCGACCAGCGGCACCGACAAGTGCCAGGCCATCCTCAACTGCCACCTGGCCGGCGGCAAGATTGGCCTGCCCGGCGCCGGCCCCTTTTCCATCACCGGCCAGCCCAACGCCATGGGCGGGCGCGAGGTCGGTGGGCTGGCCAACCAGCTGGCCGCCCATATGGACTATCACACCCCGGGCGCCATCGAACGGCTGACCCGCTTCTGGTCGACCGAGGCGCTGGTGCCGACGCTGCCTCGGGAGCCTGGCCACAAGGCGGTCGAGCTATTTCAGGCCGTCGAGCGCGGCGACATCCAGGCGCTGTGGATCATGGCCACCAATCCCCTGGTGAGCTTGCCGGATGCCGACCGGGTGCGCCGCGCCATCGAGCGCTGTCCGCTGGTGATCGTGTCGGAGTGCATGGCCGACACCGACCTGGTGGAACTCGCCGATATCGTGCTGCCGGCCAGCGGCTGGTCGGAAAAGGACGGTACCGTCACCAACTCCGAACGACGCATCTCGCGCCAGCGCGGTCTCCTGCCGCCGCCGGGCGAGGCCCGCCACGACTGGTGGATCCTGTGCCGGGTGGCCGATCGCCTGGGCTTCGGCGAGGCCTTCGCCTACCGCCACCCCTGCGAGATCTTCGACGAGCATGCGCGCTTGTCGGGCCTCGACAACCAGGGACGGCGGGCCTTCGATATTTCCGGGCTGGCGGGGCTGTCCCGGGTCGAGTACGACGATCTCGCACCGATCCAGTGGCCGGTGACGGCAAGCGCACCTCGAGGCACCGCGCGGCTCTTCGAAAACGGCCGCTTCTACACCGAGAGCGGCCGGGCGCGGTTGTGGCCGGTGAGCGCGCGGGCGCCGCGCCAGGCGCCTGACGCCGACTATCCGCTGCGGCTGAATTCGGGGCGGGTGCGCGATCAGTGGCACACCATGACCCGTACCGCCAGGGCCAACCGACTGATGAATCACCGCTCCGAGCCCTTCGTCGAGGTCCATCGGGATGACGCCGAGGCCCTGGGGCTGTGTGACCAGGGGCTCGCCAGGATCCGCTCGCGCAGCGGCGAGATGCGCGCCCGCGTCAGGGTCTCCGCCGCCCAGCGCCGTGGGGAAGTGTTCGTGCCCATCCACTGGACACCGCGCTTCAGTCACTCGCCGCTGGCGGGGAGCCTGTTCGCCCCGGACGTCGATCCGCTTTCTGGCCAGCCGGAGACCAAGCATGGCGCGGTGGCGGTCACGCCGCTGCAGCACGCCTGGGAGGCGACCCTGGTGGTTTCCCGGGCACTGGCCCAGCAGGGACCACCCGAGGGTTCGGGCCTGGCCGCCCGGGTGGTCGAGGGGACGAACTACTGGACGCGGGTCCCGCTGGCCTCGGCGGAGCGATGGCAACTGGCCGGTGAGCCCGTTGAGCAAGAGGGTGTAGAGAAAGTGGGCGTCGAACGCGACTGGCTCGACTGGGCCGCACGCCAGTTGCCGGGGGAGCTGGGCCCGGTGGCCCAGGACCCGGCCAGTGGTCGCTGGCGCCTGGCGGGGTTCGAGCAAGGACGCCTGTGCTGGTGGCTGATGGTTGGCCCGGTCAGCGAACTGCCGGGGCTTGGCTGGCTGTGCGAGCGCTTCGACGAGGCCGCACGTGGCGAGGCCATGGGTCAGCAGCATCGGCGGCGAGTGCTGGCGGCCTGTCATGACGGCGCCGCCGACCAGGGGCCGATCGTGTGCAGTTGCCATCAGGTGGGGCGTTCCCCGATCCAGCGGGCGATTCGTGCCGGCGACGACAGCGTCGAGGCGCTCGGTGCGCGATTGGCCTGCGGTACCCAGTGCGGCAGTTGTATTCCCGAATTGAAGAGTCTGGTGGAAGAGGAGAAGAGCCGTGGTCGCATCGAGCGCGCACAACCCCAGTCGGCCTAGAGACCGGCTGGGTCACCTTGCTGAAGCGGGGACGACGCCTTGGCTGGCACGTCGTCTGGAAGGGCTGTCGATGCTGCTGGGGCGACTGGCATGGCAAAGCCAGCATTGGGCCGACCGGCTGGCGTCCCGGTCCGCTGCCAGCGGCGCTGGCCATCGGTCAGGCGGCGCTGTTGGCCGGGTCGCGCTGGTGGGGGCGGGCAGCGGTGCGGGTGAACTGCTGACGCTCAAGGCGCTGAACCGGATCGAACACGCCGACGCGGTGGTCTACGACCGCCTGGTGGGGCCCGAGGTGCTGGCGATGATTCCGGCCGGCGTCGAGCGCCACTATGTCGGCAAGGCCAGGGGCCACCACAGCGTCGATCAGGCGCAGATCGGCACCCTGCTGGTGGCGCTGGCGCGCCAGGGCAAGGCGGTGGTGCGCCTCAAGGGCGGCGATCCGGGCATCTTTGGACGCCTCGGGGAAGAACTCGACGCCCTGGACGATGCCGGCATTGCGCGTGAGATCGTGCCCGGCATCTCGGCGGCGGCTAGTGCCTGCGCCGCCATGGGGATTCCGCTGACCGATCGCGGCCACGCCCAGAGCCTTCGTCTGATCACCGCCCAGCAGTGTCGCGAGGGGGGCGAGCCGGACTGGGCATCGCTGGCCCGACGCGACGAGACCCTGGTGTTCTACATGGGGCTCAACAAGCTTGGCGCGATTACCCGTGGCCTGCGTGGCGCAGGCCTGCCACAGGACTGGCCGGTGATGCTGGTGGCCAACGCCAGTCTTCCTGAGATGGCCTCGTTGGTGGGCACCCTTGGCGATATCGATCAGCGCCTGGCGGAGAACCCCCTGCCATCCCCCTGCCTGATCATCGTCGGCGGCGTGGTGTCGCGGGTCTCCGGCAGCCGGGCGAGCGTTGCTGAACCGGCTGCCTGCCTGTCGTAGAGCGAAGACGGTGGAAACTCATTTAGGCGACAGCACCAGGGTGGCATGGCCGTTGGCGGTACCTGGCGTGACGGTGCCGGTCTTCACGTAGCGGGCCAGAAAGTCGAGCATCAAGATGTTGCCGCCCTGCGCATGAAGGTTGGTGTCGATCCAGCGGTAGGCGTCGAAGGCGCTGCCTTCGGGGGTGATCGGCAGTGGCGCCAGGCTACCGGTGTGGATCAGCTGGATACCCACGCCGCTGGCGCTTTCCTCCGCACTGTCCAAGGCCAGAATGCCCTGATTCCCGCCGGGATCGTAGGCCGCCGCCTTGCCCAGCACGGCCCACTTGATGTCGCCGTCGGTGTGACACCAGGCGGTGACGTGCACCGGGGTGTCGGCGACGCCCGTGGCGGGCTGGCCCAGGGTGGTGAAGCGATGGCTGCCCACCTCTCCCAGTGACACCGAGACATTGTTGATGCCATGGCAGGGATTGATTCTAACCCGTGTACTCTGGGCCAGCTGCAGCCTGACCAGATTGAATAGTTCGTGGTTGGCCCCGGAGGGCGTGCCCTGGCTGTTCAGCAACGAGAACAGGCTGAAGCCGGCGTTGTTGTTGTTCTGAAGCTGTACACCGCTGGTGCCGGGGGAACCGGCCATGCGGTAGAGCGTGACCTTGATCTGGAAGGGAGGAAGCTGGCGCCAGTTGACGGCGTAGTCGCCGATGGGGCAGTTGATTTCTATCAAGGGGGGGTAACCCTCGGCGGCACCCGTCCCCAGCAGGGCGTCGCGGCAGGGGATGCCGTGGATCTCCTCGCCGATCGGCGGAAGGTTCTTGTTGGGGGAAGCGGAGACCCAGGAGAACGCATGGGCGTTGCCGTTGACCAGCAATTCGGTTGTATAGCCGACGCTGCCGCTGCCCCCGCCGCCGTAGGGATTGCGGCTACCGCTGTCCTGCATGATGTAGACGCGCCCGTCGGCGCTGTCCACGCTGATGCCGGGGACCGGGAAGTAGCCGCTGGACTGGGAGTAGTGCTGCTCGAGCCACCAGTACTTGATCGCGTCGTCCTGATTGTTGCAGGTAGCGACCCAGCCTCCTTTGATCGCATAGAGCTGGCTGCCGGGGATGACCGCCGTGGCGATGGGCGTGCCGACGGCCACGTTTTCGTCGAGCACGATCTCGGCGCCAAAATTTACCGTCAGAGGCTGGTCACTCCATGGTGGGTTGATGCGTCGGCAGCTGGCCTCCACCGAGGTCGCCGACAGCAGTGCGGCGATCGACAGCAGCAAGCCGAGAAGTCTGATGGCGAAACGCAGCGGAGCGCTCGCGCTGCGGGTCTTCAAGCCGATGGTGCGCATTCACGTTGTCTCCAGCAGGTCTTTCAGTGGCGTTGGCTGGCAGGGGCTGGTGACGATCGGTATCTCGTCGCTGTCCGTCGGAGGCGTCCAGACAGGACGTGCCCAGCAACGTCGTTCGCCTCCCAACGTCACCTGGAGCGAGGTACCGGGCGTCAGATCGCGCAGTAGCAGCATGCCGCCGGCGCCGACCACCCCCAGCTTGCGTCCGTCGGTGGCGCTGACTTCGGCGCCCAGCGGTACGCCCCGGCCGTTCTGCTCCAGCACGATCACCACCGGCAGCCCGGTTCGAGTGGCGAAGCGCAGTGGCACCACCGCGCCGGCATAGGGCGCGACATCGATCGAAGTTCGCTGAAATTCCACCGAGGTGGCGGCGCCGCGCGGGTCCAGCTGGACCGCGTTGTCGTGGTAGGCCGTCAAGTAGGGGACCAATGCCTCGCCGTCATCGTCGAGGGTCAGGTTGGCGGCGTTGGTGACGCGAGCGCCGGCGCCCCCCGGGGCGCTGACCAGGCCTACGGTATCGCCGGTGCTCTGGCCGAAGGTCACGCCGTGGCGGTGTATCAGCACGGCGCCGCTGGCGCCGATGGAAAGTTGTCGGTAGTCGTCGCTTTTCGAGCCTGCCGCGGTGAAGCGGCCGACGGAGGTTCCGCTCGACAGGTTGAGCCCGTAGGAGCGGTAGCGCTCCTTCGGGCCGCGGGTCTGATTGGCGAACAGCCCGTAGGACAGCTCGCGTTCGTCGCCCAGGGTGCCGGTGAGGTCGAGGTGGGCATCGTCATGATGGCGGCTGTCACGACTGGCGGAGACACCCAGACGTGGGGCGAAGGACGCGTTGGACAGTGGCAGCGTCAGCGATACCAGCGCGCGGTGCTCGGCCTCTCCTTCGCGGTTGTCGGTGCGCGACAGGTTGAGGGCCAGGCTGACGCGCCCGATGCGGTGACTCAGACTCAGCTGGTAGGACGACTCGGTGCCGCCGCGATGCCAGTAGTCCGCCAGGCTGCCGGTTGCGGAGATGCGTGTACGTGGCCCGAGGGGCTGGCTCAGATTGAGCTGCAGACGACTGCGTTGATCGATGGTCGTGCTGTTGTCTACGTATCCTTCGTCTGCCTGAGCGCCGTCGTCGTCAGCGTCGGCAATCCAGGCGGCGTCGGCCAGCGACACGAACCCCGTGGTCGAGTAGCGATACGCCGCCAGATTGATGTCGGTATCGGTGGATTGCAGGTGGCGGCTGTAGGAGGCCTCGAGACTCCAGCCGTTGCGACCTCCCTGGGGAAGGTCGGCGTGGGCGTACTGGGCATCGACAGCAATGGCCCCCGCGGGGGTATTGAAGGCGGCGCCGATCAGTGGAGACCAGTAGTGTTCACTGAGCTGGGCGCCGCCGTAGGCGGTGATGGCGTTGCCGAGCCCCCGTCGATAGCCGGCCTCCAGCAGTGAGGGAGGGTCATCGAGGCCTTTGGCATGGTACTGACCGGCGGCCAGCGAGAGGCGCGATTGACCCGGTCTCAGCAGGCCCGGGACGGCAGCGTAGGGCACGCTGTAGTGCTCGACGCGTCCATCGGCCTCGGTGACTTTCACCTCAAGATCGCCCCCGTAGCCGGTGGGATAGAGGTCGTCGATCTCGAAGGGGCCGGGAGGCACGCTGGTCTCGAGCAGACGCCGCCCCTGCTGGGAGATGGTGACATGCGCCTGGGTTCTGGCGCTGCCGCGGACCACGGGAGCGTAGCCACGTCGACTGTCGGGCAGCATGCGGGTCTCTGTGCGTAGCGTGACCCCGCGCAGCGCCAGCGAATCGAAGAAGTCCCCTCGGGTGTTGATCTCGCCGGCCCGCAGCAGCAAGCCCTGGTCCGGCAGGGGCCGCTGAACGTAGTGATGAAGGCTGTCCCAGTCGACGTCGCCGTCATCGCTGCGGGAAACGTTGAGGCTGCTGCGAAACTGCCACAGGCCAAGGTTGGCGCCGAGCGTCGTGCCGAGAAAGGCACTTTGATAGTGCCCTTCGTCGGTGCTCGAGCGATAACCGTTCACTTGATAGTTGGCCAGCAGAGCGGTGGTGCCGGGCTCCCAGCGCGCGCTGTCGACCTGGCCACGAGGCAGCCGATGAAGCAACGCCTGGGGCACGCTGAGGTGGGCACGCAGGTCACCGATGGCGAGATCCAGGCTGGCGCCGGGCAGGGCGGCGTCCACCCCCAGAAAGCAGTTGGCGTCCAGCCGGCAGCTATGTCGCACTTCCTGTTCGAGGGCCGGCTCAAGGCGTGCGGCCAACCAGGCGTCCAAGGGCAGGGTAAGTCGCTGTGTTCCGTCCGGGATGTCCTCGACACGTAGCGGATAGCGTCCCAGCGGCGTCTGGTTGAGGGTCAGATCGACCAGATAGTCGCCTGGTAGCACGTAGTCCGGTCGGGAGAAGCGACGCATGTCGAGACTGGCGTCTTCGAGGAAGGCTGGGTCGAAGGTCACCTCGTCGGCCTGGACCGGCCGTGGCCCAGTTACCGTCGCCACCACAGCAGCCGCGACCACCAATGCCGCTCGCCACCGGTAGCGCCCGGCGGTGAAGCACCACCGGCAGGGGGGAGGATGTCTGGCAGCGGCCAGCGGCGTCGACTCGGTAGACGGTAGTGCCATGTCGTCGGTTCATTCGGTGTCCGGGATGGCCTCGCGCACCACGACGGCGCCGTAGTCGTTGATCGCCCGGTACCACAGTGATGACCCTGGCGCAGGCCTCGTCTGCAGTGACCAGCTTGCCTCGCTGTGCGGAGCCAGCATGTCGAGGGAAAGATCATCGTGGTCGCTGAACTGCCGCCAGGCACCGCCGATCAACGACACGTGGTAGTTCGAGGGGTTGTCGCACACCAGGCGCAGGTCGGGGCCAGGCGCCAGATGCCACTGAAGATTGGCGATGGCGTCGCCGGGTTCACCGGCGAGGCCCGTCGGACGATAGAACAGTTTCAGGCGTGTCAGGATGCCTAGCTGCAGTCGGTTGGTGGTCCCCTGGGGTAGCGGTGGCACCTCCTTGATGTTGAGCCAGTAGAGCGACTCCTGGTCGGACCTTTCCACGTCGCGAATGCGCAGGATACGCAGGGTCTGACTCTCACCGGGGTCGAGACGGAATACCGATGGCGTCACCAGAAATGGCGACTCGGCGTCCCGCGCCGGGCGCCCTCCGGCGTGGCGGTCGGCCCAGGCCTGGACCAGCACCGGGACACTATCCTGGTTTTCCAGCCGGAGCGTCTGCTCCCGCTGGACCTCCTGATAGATGACGCGGGTGCCATTGATGGTGATGCTGGCCTCGGCCTTGTGGCCTGGCAACGCCGCGATCATGAGCGCAAGACACAGACTCAGACCCAGGCCGAGGGCGTGTATCACCAGTCGCTGCCACGCCCGCATGGCAAAGGGCGAAGCGCCGGGGCCTTCTATCGCGGTCATTGGTAGACAATCTCGATATTGCCGCTGGCCTTGACGGTGCCGGCGGTTACCGTGGCGGCGGTGGACTGGTACCAGGCGCTCAGGGAAATGACCGTCGTGTCATCGCCTGCCACGATGTCCACCGGCGGGGTGCTGTCGTTGTCGGCCGCCTTGACCCAATCGTCGTTGGCATCGTAGACGGCGACCCCCACGTCCTTGGCGGTGCTGTCGCTGGTGAGCAGGAATAGCCCGGTGACCGGATCCACCTGGGTGTCATCTCCGGTAAAGCGCACCGAGACCTTGTTGCGGCCAGTGGTGCCGGCGGCGCATTTCAGCACGAGCTGGAAGGCCTTCTGGCCTGCTCGGGTGCCGGAGGCACCGAAGGCGCTGGTGGACACCTTGGGTAGCGTCACGGTAGTGGCGGCCGTCGGTATGGTGCAGTTGGCCGCGACGATTTCGCCGGTGAAACTGATGGTACCGTCGGCGGCCTGGGTCGAGGTGCCGGCAAGCAACAGAGCGACAAGGCTCAGCCGGGCGATGGAGAAGTGACGGACGGGCATCGTGGTTTCCTCTTGTTCGGGGCAGTCGGCTTTTCACGGCGGTGGAGAAGGCCTGCGTGAGGGGATCGGGGAAAGGCTATTAGAAAAAGTAAAATTAGATTTGACGTAAATCAGTGCAGCGACGAACGAAGGCTGCGGGTGCCCGTTGTGGACAATACGTCGTTCGGGTGGCAACGGTGGCGGCGTTGGGGGGGCAATCGAGAGGTTGATCGAGAGGTTGATCGAGGGGGCGGTCGAGGGGGCCGGCGATGAGAAAAAGCCTTGCGGTGGTTCTTCTTCAACTTCGCTATGCTGTAACGGCCAACCCAGCGACGAATGGAACTCTCGAATGCCCGTTATCGGAAAACCGCTGATGCTTGCCCTGTGGCTATCGGTGGCCGTGTTGTTAACTGGATGCAGCGGCCTGCCCTCCCTGGAAGGGCGTAGCCAGACACAGCATCTGACGCTGGAGCAGGCCCGCGACACGGCGCTCGGCGAAATGCTGGCACCCTATGTGGATGCCCATCCCGGCAAGAGTGGTATCCATACTCTGCGCAATCCCCACGACGCCTTTGCCGCACGACTGTTACTGGCGGAAGCGGCAGAGCGGACCCTCGATGTCCAGTATTACATCTGGCACGACGACATCACCGGCTCGATGCTGTATCAGGCCATGCTGGACGCCGCCAATCGTGGCGTGCGCGTCCGCATGCTGCTCGATGACACCAACACTGCAGGGCTCGATGACAAGCTGGCAGCGCTGGATGCTCACCCCAATATCGAGATACGCCTGTTCAATCCCTTCGTGGTGCGCTCACCGCGGTTTATCGGCTACCTGACCGACTTCTCCCGGGCCAATCGGCGCATGCACAACAAGTCACTGACGGTGGACAACCAGGCCACCATCATCGGCGGGCGCAATATCGGCGACGAGTATTTCGGCGCCGGCGACAACGTGATGTTCGCCGATCTCGATGTCGTCGCCGTGGGGCCGGTGGTCGAGCAGGTCTCTGAAGACTTCGATCTGTACTGGGCCAGCCAGTCCTCCTACCCGGCCAGTCGGGTGCTCGACTCGGCGGGGCGCCAGGGGCTGGCACGCTTCGAGCAGGCCTCGGCGGAAATCGTCCGTACCCCTGATTCGCTGGAGTACCGGCAGGCGCTGGACGAAAGCCAGTTCATCGAGTCGATCGAGGACGGTAGCCTTGAGCTGGTCTGGGCCAACACCAGAATGGTCAGTGACGATCCGGCCAAGGGCCTGGGGCTGGCCGCCGATGAAGACCTGCTGACCGGACGCATACGTGGCCTGCTGGGGCCGCCCCGGGACAGCGTGCATCTGGTGTCGCCGTATTTTGTGCCGGTAGAGAAGGGCACTCGCATGTTCGCCGATCTAGAGGCGCGCGGCGTGGAGGTGACCATTCTGACCAACGCACTGGAGGCGACCGATGTGGCCGCGGTGCACGCCGGCTACGCCAAGCGGCGACGCGAGCTGTTGGAGGCTGGCGTCCGGTTGTTCGAGCTCAAGCGCGCGCCAGATGCGCCGGGGCGCAGCGAGTCTGCCGGCCCCTTCGGCAGCTCGGGTGCCAGCCTGCACGCCAAGACCTTCGCCGTGGACGGCGATCGGCTGTTCGTCGGCTCGTTCAATTTCGACCCACGTTCGGCGCGACTGAATACCGAACTCGGCTTTATCATCGAGAGTCCGGAGCTCGCTCAGGAAATGCAGCGGGTGTTCAATACCGACGTGCTCGACAACGCCTACGAGGTCAAGCTGGACGAAGACGGCAGCATGATCTGGCTGGAGCGTACGCCGCAAGGGGTAGTGCAGTACGACGGCGAGCCCAACGTGGGCATCTTCCGCCGGGCGGCGGTAACCTTGATCTCTGTGCTGCCGGTGGAGTGGATGCTTTAGCGTCCCGAGCGGCAAGTGCCGAGATGCCAGGGCAAGACTCGGCTCGACACGGCTCGATACAAAGACAGGACGGCCAGCATTGCGCTGGCCGTCTGTATGTCACCGGAGTGAAAACGGCGGGCTTGGCTGAACGTGGCGCAAGTCACCAACGCTGGCCAAGGGCCTGGAGGAACCAGTCTCAGCTGTCCTTGGAAAACGCCTCGAACAGTTCCTGGCCTGTCAGATTGCGGGTGTCGTTGCCGAAGTGGTACCAGTGGGGCTTCTCGTCGATGAAGATCTGGAGGTCGAACCGCCAGGCTTCTCCGCTGTCGATCAGGCCAACGGGTACCGAAGTGTGCTCGCCGTTCTTCAATCGGTAGAACAGGTGGGTGCCGCAGTGGCGACAGAAGGCACGCTCGGCCCAGTCGGACGATGAATAGAAGGTGACAGCCTCTTCGCCTTCGAGCGTCAGCTGACTGACCGACTCCAGCGCCAACAGCGGGCCGCCGCCCCAGGTTCGACACATCTGGCAGTGGCAGGCGCCGACGCTCTGCTGTTCAAGAGCTACCTTGAGTGTCACCGCACCGCACAGGCAGGTACCGCTCAGGCGCATGGCCTGGTCTGCTGTCGCGTTCATGGTCCGTGCTCTCGTCAGTGGGGGCTACCCCCCAAGACTAGCAGAACTGTGCTGGATGACCGCCTTGAAGAAGGGGGTGAAGGCGGGGGCTTGGAGGCGGGGGCGTCAGCCCCCGCTTGCAGCGCCAGGCTTTATACGAAAAGCCGGCGAGCGATGGTTAGACAAGGCAAAAATCGGTGAGAAAGCGCAGTTTACGAGGTGTAAATGAGCATGTTGACCCGGTTTTTAACGCCGTATTACCGAGCGCAGGCACTTTTCGTACAAGCCTTAGAGCCTGGCCAGCACCGTCTCGGCACTGGACGCCTCGATCACGCCGCGTTCGGTGTCGACGCCCAGATACTCGACCACGCCGTCGTTGACGATCATCGCGTAGCGCAGGCTGCGCACGCCCATGCCTGCGGCACTGGCATCCTTGTCCATGCCGATGGCTCGGGTGAAATCGGCGTTACCGTCGGCCAGCATGGTGATCGCTTCGGCGTTCTGGTCCTTCTGCCAGGCGCCCATGACGAAGGCGTCGTTGACCGCCAGGCAGGCGACCGCGTCGGCCTTTTCCAGCAGCTTGTCGGCGTTGACCACGAAGCCGGGCATATGGGTGTTGGAACAGCCCGGAGTGAAGGCGCCGGGGACAGCGAACAGCACCACCTTGCGTCCTGAAAAGAAGGCGTCGGTGGTCAGTGACTCTGGACCCTTGTCGCCGTTGGTAAAGAGGGTCACGTCGGGCAGGCGTTCGCCGGTAGCAATGGTCATGAGGTCTCCATCTGGGTGTGGTGAAATCGCGTCGGTGATGGTGGTGTCCGAAGAGTGAAGACGTTCACTCTTCCAGCGGTGGCGTGGGACGCACCAGGATCTCGTTGACGTCGACATGGTGCGGCTGGGAGATGGCGTACATCACGGCGTTGGCGACGTCGCGATCTTCCAGGGCATGTTCCGGTGGTTCATCGAAGAAGGGGGTGTTGACCATGCCGGGCTCGATGAGCGTGACTCGGATCCCGCTGCCGCGCAGTTCCTCGCGCAGGTTGTAGCCGATGCCGGAGACCGCCCACTTGGTGGCACCGTACATGGAGCCGGGGATGGTGGTACGCCCCGCTGCCGAGCCGGTCAGCAGGATGTGTCCGTGGCTACGCCTGAGCTCGGGCAGGCAGGCCTGGATGGTCAGCCCCAACCCGTACACGTTGGTCATCAGCATCGACTTCCAGCTTTCCGGGTCGGCCTCGCTGAAGCCGCCAGGAGAGCCACCACGTCCGGCGTTGGCGAACACCGCGTCGAGACGACCAAAGCGCTCGAGGGTCTCGTCCACCATGGTCTTCTGGGCCTCGATGTCGGTCACGTCGACGCCGACCGTCAGCACGTTCTCCGGTCCCAGCTCCTGAGCCAGGGCCTCGAGTCCGTCCTTCGAACGGGCCGCCAGGACGAGGTGATAGCCCTCTCGAGCGGCCGCCCTGGCCGTGGCGGCCCCGATGCCGCTTGACGCTCCGGTGATCAGCAACACTCGTTCTCGCATCGCTTCCTCCTGGTCTCTCGGTGACGGGGCTTGACGGGCTATCTCTGTATGATTGATTCAGCATGCTCGTCCATTGCCTTTGTTGCAATCCTTCGGGCGGCGTCTGCGACTTTCAAGGGGCATCTTTTCCCGGATATCGGGTAGCAGAAAAGGATGAGTCCTGTCGGATATTGGCGGACGGACCTGCACGGGAGGGGCTCGTCAGGCTGGGCCCGATACGAGAAGGCCCGGCAGGATGCCGGGCCCAGGTCGTCTTGCCAGGGGTCGCAACAGCGGACTCAGCGCAGCGACAGCGCGCCCCTTGTCTCGCCTGAGGCAGCCTGTTCGTAGGCGGCGGCTTCTTCGGCTTCGACCTCGGGGCTGAAGCGCACCAGCAGCGCGCACAGCGAGGCCAGGATCACCGCCGCGCCCAGGTAGAACAGCCCCTGCTGGTAGCTGATCGATTCGGAACGGAACAGGAATCCCGCCGCCACCGCACCGGCGTTGCCGCCGGCGCCGACGATACCGGCCACCGCGCCGAGGGCGCGACGGTTGATGAAGGGCACCACGCCGAAGGTGGCGCCTTCGGCCATTTGCACGAACAGACTGAACACCAGCATCAGGCCGATGGCCAGCGCCAGTACGTGCATCTGGGAGAAGAACATCAGTGCCACGCCCTCACACAGCATGGCGATGAACAGCCAGCGTACGCGACCCTTGAGCCCGGCGTTGCGGGCGAACAGGTCAGAGAAGACCCCGCCCATGGTGCGAGCGAACAGGTTCATCAGGCCGAACAGTCCGGCGATCATGCCGGCGGTGGCCAGGGTCAGGTCGAAGTTGTCGAAGAAGTAGATGGCGGCGATGTTGTTGATGGTGAGTTCGACGCCGAAACAGGCGGCATAGACCACGAACAGCGCCCACACGCGGATATCCCGGGCGGCGGCGCCGAAGGTGCTGGACATGGAGCCTTCGCCGGAGGCTTCCGGCAGCTCGCCGCGTGCGCGCAGGTCCTTGAAGTTGCCGTCGGGCGCGTCCTGGGTGAAGCGGTAGTAGCACAGACCGGCAATGAACATCACCACACCTGGGACCACCATGGCCAGGCGCCAGCCCAGGGTCTCGCTGACGCCCAGCATCAACAGGCCGGAAAAGATCAACGGCATCAGGATCTGGGTAGTGCCACCGCCCAGGTTGCCCCAGCCGGCGGAGGTGGCGTTGGCCGTACCCACCACATTGGGCGCGAACATCACCGAGGTGTGGTACTGGGTGATGACGAAGGAGGCGCCGATCGCGCCGATGGCCAGGCGGGCCATCAGAAAGGACTCGAAGCTGTCGGCGAAACCGATGCTCATCACCGGGATGGCGCCCAGGCACAGCAGCCAGGTGTAGGCCAGGCGCGGCCCGATACGGTCACACAGGACGCCGATGGCCAGACGCACGATTACCGTGATGGCCACCGAGGCGATGATGGTGTTGCCGATCTGGGTCTTGGTCAGTCCGAGGTCATCTCTGACCACGGCCATCAATGGCGCGATGCCGAACCAGCCGAAGAAGCACAGGTGGAAGGCGAACCAGGAGAAGTGAAAGGCTCGCATCTGGGGAGTCGAGAAGGAAAACAGGCGAATCCTGTTGGCCTTGTTGCGCAGATTCATGAACACAGCCCTCGCTGGGTGGACGAACACTCGAACTTGTGTGGCCTTCGCCATTGAAGGTCGGGTCCGACGCACTCGTACCGCTGGGGCCTGGTCTACGTCTGGCTCTCGCTAACCACTACCAAGCAAGCGGGATGCCTGTTTTTATTGAAACCTTGTTATATCAACGCTTTGTGGTTTTTATGCTGAATAGCACTTCAGTAGGATCGCATCATTGCGCTGCATCATTGTGCACTCGACACCGCCCCAGTGCGCCGACTTGGTGCCAAAGGGAGAAGGTAGAGGAGAGCAGCGAAGAGAGAAGGAGCAGGAAGAGAGAGAAGGAGCAGGAAGAGAGAAGGCAGAGGGAGAGAGAAGGGAGAGAAAGAGAAAGGAGAACGACTCAAGAAGATGTGCGAACAGAACTGCGAACAGAGATGCGAAAAAAAGAGAACAAGGAGGAGCGGTCACCCGCCGCTGGCGGGTGACGCCGACGCTGGAACCTCAAGCGACGGACTCAGTCGTTGAGGGCCAGGCGCTCACTGCTGTTCGGACAGCGCAGAAAGGCCGAATTGTTGAGCCAACGCTGGTCCGGGTAGTAGGTGAACAGGTACTGATTGTCGCGAATGCTGTTGATCAAGGGTACCGCCACCTCGGTACGTACCGCCGGACAGCCGTGGCTGCGGCCGATGCGTCCGGTACGGTCGATGAACTCCTGACTGACGTAGTCCGCACCGTGCATCACGATGGCGCGATCGAAGGCGTTGTCGTTGACCCCCGGCTCAAGACCCTCGAGTCGCAGGGAATAGCCGTTGCTGCCTACATAGCTGTTCTTGGTGCGAAACAGTCCGATGCTCGACTGGTAGCTCTCGGGCACGTTGGAGAACAGCGTGGCCATGGCGTCGCCGGAGTTCTTGCCGTGGCTCACCCATTCGCGAAACATCAGCCTGGGCTGGCGCAGGTCGAAGACCCATAGGCGGCGTTCGGTTGAAGGCAGGGAAAAGTCGATGACCGCCAGGCGCTCGGCGCCGGGGTCGGCGCAGTTGAGCGCCCGTGCGGCCAGGCGCAGTACCCCCGGGTTGGCCTTGGGGGCGAGGCGGGCCAGGGTCTGTTCGAGCGATGTGGCTGACGGCGCATTCGCCCTGACGGATGTCCTGAGAAAGTCCTGAGCGAGCACAGGCGCCGCAAAAAAGGCACTTAGGGTCAATAATAAGAGGTAACGAAAAATCGAGAGACGAGGTGATGCATTGTCATGAGAGGAGCTTCGTGACATCTCTAGGCTTCCTGTCGGTGATGTCGCGGATACGCGAACAGGCGTTACGCAAGATCAAATAACGCGATACGCTAATACACGGAGCGGAGAAACATGATCTTCGCGCACGCTAGAAAAATCAGGTCGGCTCGGCGGATCCCGATACCGACGACTCTATTATGACAATACCGCCCAGGATGGCCAGTATTGACGTCATGTTGCAGGGAGTAGATGCCATGTTTAGCCCAAATGTTCTATTGCGACTCATGCCAAGGAGGGGCGTCGCTGTAGCGCTTTGTTATGGTCTGCTGGTTACCCCGGTCTGGGGGGCAACGGCAAGCGACGGAGGCGACGTCAGTGGCGAGGTCGCCAACGGCCAGGGGCTTGCCAGCGATGCCAGCGTCGAGCAGAACCTTCAGGATCTCGACGGGGTCGTGCCGGGTCCCCTGGCCAACGAGTTGGTCGGCGCCTCCGAGATGGCGCAGCGATTCTACAGTCTGCGTGGCCAGCGTCCGGTGTGGACCGACATGGGCCGCGTGGAGGCCCTTGCCGACGGACTCAGGACGCTCGAGGACGATGGGCTCTCACCCTCGGACTATGCGCCCGACGCGCTGCTTGGCCAGGCCAGGGGGGCCGATCTCGAGACCCCTGGAGGCTTCGAGCTCGAGGCCACCGAAACGCTGCTGACCGCCATGGCCCACCTGCAACGTGGCAAGGTGGATCCACACCGCATCGACAGTGACTGGGAGGTCGATATTGCGCCACCGACGTTCGATCTGGTGGCGTTGTCGCGTGCCTTGGACGACGGCGATGTCGAGGCTGCGCTGGCGCTAGCACGGCCTCCTTTCGAGCCGTATCGTCAGCTAAGGGCCGCCCTGGCACGCTATCGCAACATCGAACGTCTGGGGGGCTGGCCACTGCTGCCGAGTCGCGAGACGCCGCTGCGTCCCGGCGATCAGGACACCGACGTCGCGCTGTTGCGCCAGCGCCTGGCGATGATCGGTGAACTGGAAGTGATGTCCGCCGACACCGGCCACTACCCGCACGTGGAACTCGAGGCCCCCGAAGCTGAGGTGTACGACAGCACCCTGGCCGAGGCGGTACGCCGTTTTCAGCGCCGCCACCTGCTCGCCGACGATGGGGTGGTCGGACCCAATACCCAGACCGCCCTCAATCTTCCGGTGGGCTTTCGCATCGATCAGATCCGCGCCAACCTGGAGCGTGCCCGCTGGCTGCTGCATGGCCTGCCGGACTCTTTCGTGCTGGTCGATATCGCCGGTTATCGGCTCAGCTACTTCCGCCCCGACGGCGACGTCTGGCGCTCACGTATCGTCGTCGGCCAACCCTACCGGCGCACGCCGACATTGCGTTCGGAGATTACCCACCTGACCCTCAACCCCACCTGGACGGTGCCGCCCACGATCTATCGTGAGGACATTCTGCCTCGAGTGAAGCGCGATCCGGGGTATCTGGCCAGCCGTGACATGGTGGCGTTATCACCCTCCGGCAAGCGCGTTGATCCCTATTCGGTCAACTGGTCGAGCCCCGGCGGGGTGATGCTGCGCCAGGGGGCCGGGCCTCGCAACCCCTTGGGGAGGGTCGTGATCCGTTTTCCCAATGACCACCTGGTCTACCTGCACGACACCCCGTCGCGAGGGCTGTTCAACCGTACTCAGCGTGCGCTGAGCTCAGGCTGTATCCGCGTGGAAGGGGTGGCGGAGCTGGCCCAGCTGTTGTTCGACGACTCGGACACCTCCGCCAACGTCGGCCGCCTGATCAACGACGGCAAGACCCGCAACGTGCGTCTGGATCGGCGCATTCCGGTGGTGCTCAACTACTGGACGGTGCAACCCGAGACCGACGGCCACCTGGCCTTCCGTCCCGATATCTACGACCGCGACCAGGCGGTGGTAACGGCGCTGGATGCCCCGGTCATCCTGTAACAGGCCTGGAGTATCCACGACGCCGCTCTCGCAAGCGGCGTCGTGCCTTGTGAGGGGGAGGGGCGGGCCTGTCAGTTTCGCGTTGTACAACGCTGTCTGGCTGGCGCATTATTTGCCTGCGAACCAAGCGCTTTTCAGACAAGATCAAACAACAACGACATGGAATGAGGCGAAGTCATGCAACGATGGATGGCGGTGGCAGCACTAGGCATGGTCAGTACCGGTGTCTGGGCGCAGGATGACGACAAGCTGTTTCTGTTCAACTGGACCGAGTACATGGACCCGGCGCTGGTCGAGGCCTTCGAGCAGGAGTTCGGGGTGGAGGTGGTGCAGAACTACTTCACCTCAAACGCCGAGATGTTCTCCAAGCTGGCCGCCGGTGGTGACGCTCAATACGACGTGGTGGTGCCCACCGACTACTACGTCACCCGGCTGATCGACGCCGGCCTGGTGAGGGAGCTCGACGACCTGCGCATCCAGCAGGGGCGAGAGGATCTGATGGAAGCCTTCCGCCAGCCGCCCTATGACCCCGAAGAGCGCTACAGCGTGCCCTACCTGTGGGGCGTTACCGGTATCGTCTACGACACCAACACCTTCGACGAGCTGCCGCACTCCTGGAGCGTGCTGTTCGACCCCGAGATCAATCCCGACCAGCCCTTCGCGCTGCTGGGTGGCGATCCCCAGGTATCACTCGGCATGGCCTGCGCCTACCAGGGAGCGGGGTTCGACTGCGTCGGTCAGGAGGCCTGGATCAACGCCGCCAAGCTGGTCAGCCAGACCCTGGAACGGGGCAACTTCACCGGCTTCGTCGACAGTACCGCGGCGGTGGAGCAGGTGGCACGAGGCGTCAGTGCAGTGGCGGTGACCTACAGCGGCGACGTGGACTACCGCAAGGCCGATTCCCCCGAGATCTATGGTGATCTGGCCTTCTTCGCCCCCGAGGAAGGCGCCCAGCTCGGCATGGATACCTTCGTGGTGCCGGCGAGAGCCCCCCATCCGCAGCTGGCCCAGGACTTCATCAGCTTCATGATGCGTCCGGAAAATGCCGCCAAGGCGGCGAACTATGCCTACTACAGAACGCCCAATGAGGCTGCCCTGCCGATGGTCGACGAGGCACTGCGAGAGGCCTCCAGGCTCGATCCCGAGACCAGCGGTCACCTGGTGACCACGCCGCTGATCGAGGGGGACTCGCTGACCATGCTGCAGCAGCTATGGACCGAGGTGCGCTCACGTTGAAGCGCGCATGGGTGTTGTTCGAAAAGTGTTCGTCCTCGTCCACGTTTCGGATGTGACCTCGAGGGCGTTGGTGCCTAGTGCGCCGCGCCCTTTACGCCCACCTTGCGATCGCTTGACCTTGATACCCTTGGTGTCTCGAAGGGCATGAGGCTTCGGCCACGAAATCGGCAAGGGGCTGTTCTTCCTCTATCTCTCCGCTATCTCTCCTATCTCTCCGCTATCTCTCAGCGAGGGCCAGCTTGGCACCCAAGGCAATGAAGGTCCCGGCGAACAGTCGCCGAAAAGCGGTCATGATGCCGGGGCGTCCCGCGACGTGGCCCCTGATCCAGGCAGCTCCCAGCCCATAGGCAGAAAAGATCACCAGGGTCATCAGCATGAAGATGCCGCCGAGGCCCAGCATCTGTTCGAGTGCGCTCGCTCCCGACGCGGTGATGAACTGCGGCAGAAAGGCCAGGAAGAAGACCGACAGCTTGGGATTGAGGACGTTGATCAGGGCACCGATGACGCCGATCCTGACAAGCGAACCCTGACGGGCCGGTCGGCCAGGGAGGTCCAGGGCTCCACCCTGCTTCAGCAGGCTAAGGGCCATGTAGAGCAGATAGATGACGCCGAGTATCTTGAGCACGGAAAAGGCCAGGGCGCTGGTATGCAGGATGGCGGCGACGCCGGTGATGGCGGCAATCAGCGAAGGCACGATGCCAAGTGTGCAGCCAAGCGACGCGGCCAGACTAGCCTTTGCACCACGTCCGAGTCCTGTCGCCAGGGTATAGATGACCCCGGTGCCGGGGGCAAGCACTACGATGAGACTGGTCAGCAGGAACTCTATCGACATGGTGACGCTCCTCAATCCGATTGATGCTGGCGGTAAAAAAGCGGCCAGGCGACCCTTTCAGGGTAGCCTGGCCGCTCGCTTTTGCACGGACGTCACCGCGCAAGGGGGCTCACCTCGGTGGACGTCAGCCCTTCAGCTGGTTGCCCACCGGCAGCTCCCGGATGCGCTTGCCGGTGGCGGCGAAGATGGCGTTGGTCAGGGCCGGCGCCACCGGGGGAAGCCCTGGTTCACCCACGCCGCCCATCGGCGCATCGGGATTGTCGACCAGATGGACACGCACCTCACGCGGGGCGTTGGCCTGGCGAGGCAGCAGGTACTGGTGGAAGTTGTCCTGTTCGATGCGACCGCCGCTTGCGCTGATCTCGTTCAGCAGGCCGATGCCGATGCCCATCACCACCGAGCCCTCCATCTGGGCACGGATGCGCTCGGGGTTGACCCTGGGGCCGCAGTCGAAGGCCACGTCCGCCTGGTGGACGATCACATTGCCCTGATCGTTGACCTCCACGTCCAGCACGATGGCGGTGTAGGAGCAGAAGCTGTGATGCACCGCCAGGCCCTGGCCGCGGCCTTCGGGCAACGACTTGCCCCAGTCGGCTTCCTTGGTCGCCCGCTCGACGACGCCACGCAGGCGTCCGACATCGATGGTATAGCGCTCCGGGTCCTCGCCGTAGTTCCAGGTGGCGCCGACGGCCAGCGGGTCGATCTCGCGCGCCGGCCCCAGAAGTTCCAGCAGGTAGTCGCGATGATCGCGTCCGGCGGCTGCGGCGAGTTCGGCAACGAAGCTCTGGATGGCAAAGGCGTGGGGCAGGTTGACCACCGAGCGGAACCAGCCGATGCGCTTGTGCGCCGGGGCCTCGCCGTTTTCCAGCGATAGCGCGGGAATGTCGAAGGGCAGGGGTGTCAGGCCCATGCCGAGTTCGTAGGTCGCCTTGTACCTGGGGTCGTCCTGGAAGATCGACATGATGGTCGGCGCCAGGGTGCGATGACGCCAGCCCTGGACCTTGCCGTCGCTGCCAAGACCGGCTTCCAGGCGGTCCACCGACAGCGCGTGGAAGTAGGTGTGGTGAAGGTCGTCCTCGCGGGTCCATTGAAGCTGCACCGGGCGGCCGTCGAGGGCACGACTCAGGTGCGCCGCCTCCACCACGAAGTCAGGCTTGGCCTTGCGCCCGAAGCCGCCGCCCAGCAGCGTCTGGTTGACCTTGACGCTGGCGCCGTCGATGCCGAGCTGCTCGGCGACCTGGTCGCGGGCGCTCTGCGGGTCCTGCACCGGCGCCCAGGTCTCGGCACCGTCTGCGCTCACCCGGGCGATGGCCACCGGTGGTTCCATGGTGGCATGGGCCAGGTGAGGCATGTAGTAGGTGGCGCTGTGGCGGGACTCGGCGTCGGCCAGCGCCGCCTCGATATCGCCGCTGGCTCTGAGCACCTTGCCGGGGGAATCGGCGCGCTGCGCGAGCATCTCGCGGTAGCTTTTGGTGTCGTAGCCGGCGTTGGCGTCGAGCCCTTCGGTATTCCACTGGATCTTGAGCGCCTTGCGTCCTTCGATGGCCGCCCAGGTGTTGTCGGCGATCACCCCCACGCCGCCGAGCGGGTGGAAGGACGACGGCTGGGAGGTGCCCTCGAGCCTGACGGTCTTGATCACCCCGGGAATCTTGAGCGTCTCGCTGTCATCGACGCTGGCGACGCTTGCACCCAGCACATCGGGGCGCGCGATCACCGCGTAGGCCATGTCCGGCAGGCGCATGTCGCCGCCGTAGATGGCCTTGCCGCTGACGATGTCCTCGCCATCCACCGCGGGAGCGCGCTCGAGGTTGCCGGTATCACTGTCGTGGCTGGGGCCTAGGGACTTGCCGATCAGTCGCCATTCGCTTTCTGGCTTGAGCGAGAGGGTGTCTCGAGAGGGGATATCGAGCTCCCTGGCCGCCGCCGCCAGCTCGCCGAAGCCGAGTTCGCGCCCGCTAGGCGTGTGGACGATGACGTGGACGCCGGCCTGGCATTCGTCCACAGGTACGTCCCAGCGCTGGGCGGCGGCCTGTTCCAGCATCCGACGGGCCGAGGCGGCGGCCCGCCGCATGGGATCGAACCAGTGGCGCATGCTGCGCGAGCCGTCGGTGTCCTGGTTGCCATACGTTTCGGAATCCCCCGGTGCCTGGGTAGCCTTGACCTTGCTCCAGTCGGCACCCAGCTCATCGGCGGCCACCATCACCAGGCTGGTACGGATGCCCTGGCCCATCTCGGCGCGATGGTTGGTCACGGTGACGCTGCCGTCCTCGTCGATCTGGATGAACACGTTGGGATTGTCGACCCAGCCGTAGGCCATGCCGGCGGCGCCGTACTGCTTGTCCTCGGCGGCGGCGGCCAGGTCCCAGCGGGCGGCTACCACCAGCGCGCTTCCGGCGGCCAGTCCTTGGAGAAAGCGTCTGCGGCTGACGTTGGCCAGCAGCAGCGTATCGACGGCACGGTTCATGCCTGCTCCTCCTGTCCGGCTGCACGATGGATCGCGGTGCGGATCCGGTTGTAGGTGCCGCAGCGGCAGATGTTGCCCCCCATGGCGCTGGCGATGTCATCGTCGCTGGGGTTGGCGTTGTCCTTGAGGAAGGCGGTCGCGCTCATGATCTGGCCGGCCTGGCAGTAGCCGCACTGGGCCACGCCGATATCCAGCCATGCCTCCTGCACCTTGCTGCCGACAGCGTCGGTGGCCATGGCCTCGATGGTGGTCACGCGCTTGCCCGCCGCCGCCGCTACCGGCGTGACGCAGGAGCGCACGGCGGCGCCGTCCAGGTGAACGGTGCAGGCGCCACACAGCCCCATGCCGCAGCCAAACTTGGTGCCGGTCAGATTCACCACATCGCGCAGCGCCCACAGCAGCGGCATCTGCTCGGGCACGTCCAGTTCATGCTGCTGGTCGTTGATCGTCAGGGTTATCACCGTTCACCTCCTGATGCTTGTTGTTGTCGATGCGCTCTTTGTTGGCGCTGTGCTCTTTGTTGGCGCTGTGCTCTTTAATGTCGATGCGCTTGCGATATCGCTGCGCTCTTCACTGGCACTGCACTGGTCGTTGTCGCCATGCTTGCCGTTGCCTTGGCGTGTCACGGTCGAGGCTTTGCCCCTGCAGCTGATCATAGGCAATTTACCTGCAACTTATTGTTCCACTTTGGGCCGAAGTCGGCGCCCTTGGCTAAGCGTACTTAGGTGTGCGAGTGCCGTAGCACGGCCTCGGCTCTGCCGACCGAAAACGCCAGCGGGAGAGGGGGCCAAAGAAATGCGCGAGCGCAAGATCGATAACAATGCGACTGGCAGAAAATCGACAGGTGGGGAGAAGAGACAGGAGAGGAGAAAAGACAAGGGACACGCCACCCGAAGGCGGGTGGCGTGAAGGATCGATCAGTTCTGGTCGACGCGATCCTTGGCGGCGCTGAAGCCCATCAGCGACACGTTGAGGTCCTGACGCTGGCCGCGCGGGTTGACGATGCTGACGGTGGCAGTGCTGCCGGCCTTCAACTGGTTGAGCAGTTGCGGCTGCAGCGGGATGTCGGCACGGCAGCCCTGGGGCACACACACCTGGTAGGGCATGCCCACCGGCTCGTTGGTATCGACCTTGAGCTGCAGGCCTGGGGCCAGACGTACGCCCAGCGGAACCAGGAAGGTCATGGCAGAACCGTCCAGCTGAGCAGGGTTGCCGACCACGACCCGAAGGACCGGCTCGCCATCGGCACCATTGACCAGCTGGGTCATGGAGCAGGAGCCGTCGGACGGGTTGACCGGGCAGTTGACCTCCCAGGACTGGAAGGTTTCGGTGTTGACGGCGGGTCCGGCATTACCGGTGCTCTGGGCGAAGGTCAGCGGCGACAGCGCCAGCAGGCTCAGCACACCGGCGGCACGCAGGCCGGACGCAAGGCGATTGAACATAAACGGCAGGCTCCTTTCCAAATCCATTGGCAGACAAAGGCTCGGGGCATAGTTCAACACGGAATGGGGCCTGTTGGCGACTGTCGCGAAGGGTTAAGGGCACTGACCACGGCGCCATGTCGGATTTTCTCTTTTTCCCAGCCCAGCCCAGCCCTACACAAGACGCGGTCGACCTCGGATAGCGTGGAAGCAGGAGCGACTGCGGGATCGATCGAGAGATCGACTGCGGGATCGACTAGAGTGGGGCGAGATCCTCGTAGCTCGCCTCCAGCACGATCCCGAAGTGCTCTTCAAGTGCCGCCAGGTAGGCCGCGCCCGGGGGCAGGAGCTGTTCGCTTGTCGTGTCCCCGCGTCGGATCTTCAGGGTGAAGTCGGAAAGGCTGATCTGGCCCTCGGGGGTGGTCAGCGCGGCCATGCGCGAGGTGGTGAAGTGCAGGCCTGGCCAGGTGGAGGTGAAGTGATTGGCCATCTGAATATCACCTTCGCACACCGTGGTGAAATCGACGCTATAGAGGTCGACCCATTGGGCTCCCATCAATGATTGCAGCATGATCCCGTAGCGAGCGTTCTCCACCAGTCGTAGTGTCTGGTCTCCGATGTGGAGCGGGGTGTCCGGGGTCAGCGGGATCGGTGCACGGGGCGTATTGGTGCCGAAGCCGGCGTCGACCAGCCATTGGCGTTTGTCCAGCGTCACCAGCGATACCTGATGACTGCGCCCGGTGGGGGGTCCCGACAGATGCACACGTCCCAACAGGGCCCTGGCCTCGAATCCGAAGGCCTCAAGTGCCATCAGCAACAGGCCGTTGAGCTCGAAGCAGTAGCCGCCCCGGCGTTGACCGATGAGCTTGGCCAGAATCCCCTGGGCACTGACATCCACGCCGCGGCCCAGGCAGATATCGAAGTTCTCGAAGGGCAGCGAGGTGAGCTGGGCGCGATGCAGCGCGCGCAAGCACTCGGCAGACACCTCGACGGGTTGCACAAGGCCGATACGCTCAAGGTATTGGTCGCAGGGAAAGTCCGAGAGGGGCATGGGCGGTTACGCGTAGCAAAGTTCGGTTTAGCCTAGTGCGAGGGCAGCGGCCTTGCCAGCCTTCGCGCGTCGTCACCACGCATGCGGACAGGCTCGGTCGCTTGCCTGCCTGCCCGGCACAGCGCAACAGCCGTGGTAGGATGACCGATCCTTTTTCGATCGCTTGGGGGCTTGGCATGGAGGAGATGGGGCTGCGATGGCTCGCCGGGCAGGCCGTCAGCCTGGTGGCGCTCACGCTCTGCGTGATCGGCTTCGCCAGCCGGCATGACGACAAGCTGTTGGTATTGCTGCTGGGAGCCAACCTGGCCTTCGCGACCCAGTTTGCCCTGCTGGGGAGCTGGGTAGCCGCGTCGATCTCGGCCCTGATCATCCTGCGCATCGCTCTGGCGCGACGCTTTCCCGGCAATCTGGCGATCATGCTCGGCATGTTGCTCGCCACCTTGCTGGTAGCGGCGCTGACCTGGAGCGATGCGCGTGATCTTCCTGCCCTGGCGGCAGGGCTGCTTGGCACCTTTGCCATGTTCATGCTCAGAGGGGTGGCGATGCGTCTGGTACTGGCCGGCGCCGCCTTCTGCTGGATCATCAGCAATCTGCTGGCAGGTTCGCTGGGTGGCACCCTGGCCGAGACGCTGATCTTCGCCACCAATATCATCACCATCGTGCGCCTGAGGCGCCAGGCCTCGGCCGCCGCCCACTGATCCTGGCGGCTGTCGTCGATTCCTTGTGGTGGACGCGAAACGGTCACGGAATTGACATCCTTGTCTCGTATATATGAAATTCCATATATCCTGAGGCGCCCCCGATGACGATGTCACAAGAGTCCCGCAAGCAACGCGTGCTGTTTCTGTGTCACGCCAATTCCGCTCGCTCGCTGATGGGCGAGGCGCTGCTGCGCCACCTGGCCGGTGATCGCTTCGATGCCTTCAGCGCCGGTACCGAGCCGGACGAGCCGCATCAGAAGACGCTGGCCGCGCTCAAGGAGCAGTCCATCAGCACCGAGGGGCTCGCCAGTCAGTCCCTCGACAGCTTTGAGGGACAGCACTTCGATGCCGTCATCGTGCTTTGCGACAAGGCCCAGGAAACCTGTCGCGACTGGGAGGGCAGTCGCGACGAGCATCTCTATTGGGATATCCGTGATCCCCGTGGCATCGAGCGTGACAACGCCTACGCCCAGGCGCTTCAGGAAATCCGCGTGCGCCTGATGCTGTGGCTGCAGATCAAGGATCGTGATCGCGCCCGCCACCTGGCCGACGATTGATGGCGTAACCCTCTGTCGGCAGAGCCTGGCGGGTGCCGGGGCGCGATACTCACTTTCTAAAGCGAGACTTTCATGACACTACGTATCGGTATCAATGGTTTCGGACGGATCGGCCGCCTGGTGGTTCGCAGTCTGTGGCCGCGTATCGCCGCCGGGGAGGTCGACCTGGTTCGCGTCAACGATCCCGGTGGTGACGCCGCCACCTTCGCCCACCTGCTGGAGTTCGATTCGGTGCACGGCCACTTTTCGCCTGAGGGCGGGATCAATGGCGAGGGCGAGCAGCTGAACCTCGACGGTCGCGCGGTGGCCTTCAGCGGAGCAAGCGTTCCGGCCGACGCGGACTGGTCCGGCTGCGACGTGGTGATCGAATGCTCCGGCAAGCACAAGACTCTGGACAGGCTTCAGGCCTATCTCGACCAGGGCGTGCGGCGCGTCGTGGTCAGCGCGCCGGTCAAGGAGGAGGGCGTGCTCAACGTGGTCATGGGGGTCAACGACGATCTCTACGAGCCCGAGCGTCACCGCATCGTCACCGCCGCCAGTTGCACCACCAACTGTCTGGCCCCGGTGGTCAAGGTGATTCAGCAGCGTTTCGGAATCCGTCATGGCTCCATGACCACGGTGCATGACATCACCAACACCCAGACCATCCTCGACGCGCCCCACAAGGACCTGCGTCGGGCGCGGGCCTGTGGCATGAGCCTGATCCCGACCACGACCGGGTCGGCCAAGGCAATCACCGCGATCTTTCCCGAGCTCGAGGGCAAGCTCAATGGCCACGCCATCCGCGTGCCGCTGGCCAATGCCTCGCTCACCGACATGGTCTTCGAACTTGAGCGCGAGGTGACGGTGGATGAGGTCAACGCCGCCCTGCTCGAGGCCGCCGAAGGGGAGCTTGCCGGCATTCTCGGCTACGAGGAGCGCCCGCTGGTGTCCATCGATTACCGCACCGACCCGCGCAGCTCGATCATCGATGCGCTGTCGACCATGGTGGTCAACGCCACCCAGCTCAAGCTCTACGCCTGGTACGACAACGAGTGGGGCTACGCCAACCGCACCGCAGAGCTGGCGCTGAAGGTGGGTCGTGGCTGAATCGTTGATGGCGCGGGTGAAGGCGCTGCCCTTCGAAATCCGCCAGTACCTGCTGATCACCGGCAACTACTGGGCCTTTACCGTTACCGACGGCGCCCTGCGCATGCTGGTGGTGCTGCACTTCCACCAGTTGGGCTATTCGCCCCTCGAAGTGGCGATGCTGTTCTTGTTCTACGAAGCCTTCGGGGTGATCACCAACCTGGTGGGGGGCTGGCTCGGAGCACGGCTGGGCCTCAATCGCACCATGAATCTGGGACTCGCTCTGCAGATCGTGGCGCTGGCCATGCTGATGGTGCCGTCCTCGGCGCTGAGCGTGGCCTGGGTCATGGCGGCCCAGGCTTTGTCGGGCATCGCCAAGGACCTCAACAAGATGAGCGCCAAGAGCGCGGTCAAGGTACTGGTGCCCGCCGAGAGTGCCTCGGCAAGCTCTACCCTGTATCGCTGGGTGGCGATCCTGACCGGCTCCAAGAACGCGCTGAAGGGGGCCGGTTTCTTCCTCGGCGGCCTGCTGCTGACGCTGATCGGCTTTCGTGGTGCGGTCATCGTCATGGCGGTGATGCTGCTGGCGGTGCTGGTCCTCTCGCTGGTTCGCCTCAAGGCCGATCTGGGGCGCGCGAAGCGCAAGCCCAAGTTCTCCGAGATATTTTCCAAGTCCCGCGCGATCAATGTCCTGTCGGCCGCGCGCCTGTGTCTGTTTGCCTCCCGGGACGTCTGGTTCGTGGTGGCCTTGCCGGTGTTTCTCTATGACCAGCATGGCTGGAGCCACTGGACGGTGGGCGGGCTGCTGGCGATCTGGGTGATCGGCTACGGGGGAGTCCAGACCCAGGCGCCCCGGCTGACCTCGCTGATGGCAGGAAGCCAGCGGCGCACGACGGTATTCTGGGCGCTGGCCCTGGCGGGGCTGCCAGCCCTGCTGGCGGTGCTGCCGCTGGCTCAGGTGGGCTGGCTGGTGGTGGGCCTGTTGCTGTTCGGGGTGCTGTTCGCCATCAATTCGAGCTGGCACAGCTACCTGATCGTGCACTACGCCCGCGCCGAGGGTGCCTCCATGGACGTGGGCTTCTATTACATGGCCAACGCCATGGGGCGCCTGCTCGGCACCTTGCTGTCGGGCTGGCTGTATCAAAGCCAGGGGCTGTCGGCCTGCCTGTGGGTGTCGGCGGCGCTGGTGCTGGCCAGCGCCCTGATGGCACTGGCCTTGCCCGGCGATGGTGAGCCTGAGCCCTCAGCCGCTGACGACGAGGCAAGGCCCGCTTAGGGCTTGTCTGAAAAGTGCCTACGCTCGGTAATACGGCGTTAAAAATCGGATCAACATGCTCATTTACACCCCGTAAACTGCGCTGTCTCACCGATTTTTGCCTTGTCTAACCTTCGCTCGCCGACTTTTCGGACAGAGCCTAGGATAGTCGGCCTGCGGAGGTACCCCGTGGCGCTGAACGAAGAAAGCCGCTGCCCAGGGAAAAAAGATGAACAGGCAAAGATGAACAGGAAACGTCGATGATGTCGCTGGACCCGTTACGCCTCTACAAGTGCCTGTCGGAAGAGACGCGCCTGTCGATCATGCTGTTGCTGCTGCAGGAAGGAGAGCTCTGCGTCTGCGAAATGACCGCGGTGCTCGAGGTGTCGCAACCCAAGGTGTCACGCCACCTGGCAGAGCTGCGTCGCTGTGGGTTGCTCCAGGATCGTCGCGATGGCCAGTGGATCCACTACCGGCTGAGCGCCGAGCTGCCCGACTGGGCGCTCGACTGTCTCGAAGCCGGCGCCCAGGGGCGACGGGCCGAGCTTGAGGCATTGCACGCAGGACTGGCCAGGATGGGGGATCGTCCGCAGCGCTGCGAGAGCCTCTGCTGAGGCGCCGTTGCCTTCCATGGTCATCCTGATCGCCTTGCCCGGCCTTTGAAAAGACGCAGGCAACTTGCCTGTATGACAAGAAGAGGGCCTACACTGAAGCTGTGCACCGGCATGTTAATTCTCATGCTAATCAATTAATATGCCGGCCACTTAAACGATTCAGCGCAAGGACCTTGGATCATGATCATCTACTCCCTCATCTTGTTGTTGGTGGGGCTTTCGCTATTGGGGGGCGGCGCCTGGCTGGTCACCCTGGGTGGAAGCTGGTACTACGCCCTGGCCGGTCTGGTGCTGATCGCGGTGGGCGCCATGGCGCGCTCCCGTCGCGTGCCGGCGCAGCTGCTTTACGCCGGGCTGCTTATCGCCACGGCCGCCTGGGCCCTCTGGGAATCCGGCTACGACTGGTGGCCGCTGGCCACCCGCATGGGCCTGTTGATGCTGCTAGCCATTCCGCTGCTGTGGCCGCCGCGTGCCGGCAAGCGTCTGGGTACGGCGGTGCTGCTGCCGGTCTGGGCGGTGCTGGGTGTAGGCCTGCTGGGTAGTCTGGCGGTGGACGCTCATCGCATCGAGGGGCGACTCAACGAGGACGAGATCGTCCAGTCACCCAAGCTTGGCGATTCGCCGGAGGCGAGCTGGCATGCCTACGGCCGCAGCAACCTGGGTCAGCGCTACTCGCCGCTGGACCAGATCACCCCGGACAACGTCGGCGAACTGGAACTGGCCTGGCAGTACCAGACCGGTGACAGGAAGGGCCCCGACGACGTCGGGGAGACCACCTACGAGGCCACGCCACTCAAGGTCGGCAATGCGCTGTTTCTGTGTACGCCGCACAACTGGCTGGTGACGCTGGACGCCGATAGCGGCGAGAAGCTTTGGCAGTATGACGCCAAGGTGCCGGCGGAAAGCTCACGCCAGCACCAGACCTGTCGCGGCGTCTCCTACCTGCCGCCGGCATCCGGCGATGGCGATAGCCTCGACGTCGCGGCGGCGAGCCAGCCGGCCGAGGCGCTGGAGCCGATCCAGTGCGACGCCCAGCTGTTCATGCCGACCTCCGATGCGCGCCTGCTGGCCGTCGATCCGGCCACCGGTGCCCGCTGCGCCAACTTCGCCGACAACGGCGAACTGGACCTGATGCACAACATGCCGTTCACCCAGTCCGGCTTCTACTACTCGACCTCGCCCCCCGTGGTGGCCAATGGCCTGGTGGTGGTAGCCGGGGCGGTCAATGACAACTACGCCGTCGATTCACCCTCCGGCGTGATCCGCGCCTACGACGCCAGGACCGGCGAGCTGCGCTGGAACTGGGATTCCGGCAACCCGGACGAGACCGCGCCGATCGGCGAGGACGAGACCTACGCCACCAGTTCCCCCAACAGCTGGGCGGTGGCCAGCGCCGACGAAGAGCTGGGGCTGATCTACTTCCCGATGGGCAACCGGACCCCGGACCAGCTCGGCCACTTCCGCAGTGAGGCCGAAGAGAAGTTCGCCACCTCGGTGGTGGCGCTGCGTCTGGACAGCGGCCAGGTTGAGTGGGTCCAGCAGTTCGTCCACCACGACCTGTGGGACATGGACACCCCGGCGCAGCCGAGTCTGGTCGACCTGGAGACCGACGAGGGCATGCAGCCCGCGCTGGTGGTGCCGACCAAGCAGGGGGACGTCTACGTCCTCAACCGCGCCACCGGCGAGCCGATCTTCCCGATCACCGAGGAGCCGGCACCGCAGGGCACCATCGAAGGCGACTACGCGGCACCGACCCAGCCCAGGTCTGCCCTGAGCTTCCGTCCGCCGAAGCTGCGCGAGGCCGACATGTGGGGAGGCAGCCTGATCGACCAGATGGTCTGCCGTATCCAGTTCCGCTCGCTGCGCTACGAGGGTCAGTACACCCCGCCGTCCGAGCAGGGCACCATCGTCTTCCCCGGCAACTTCGGCGTCTTCAACTGGGGTAGCCTGGCGGTGGACCCCAAGCGCCAGGTGATGTTCGGCATGCCGCTGTATCTGGCCTTCACCAGTACCCTGGTGCCCAAGGACGGCGCCGAACTCGGCGAGACCAACCAGGGTGAGCAGGGGCTCAACGAGAACGCCGGTGCCGACTATGCGGTGGAGATGAAGCCGTTCCTGTCGCCGCTGGGCATTCCCTGTCAGCAGCCGCCCTGGGGCTACGTGGCCGGCACCGACCTGCGTACCGGTGAGGTCGCCTGGCAGCACAAGAACGGCACCATCGAAGACATGACAGCGCTGCCGCTGCCCTTCGAGATGGGGGTGCCGGGTATCGGCGGTCCGATCATCACCGACGGAGGAGTGGCCTTCCTGGCGGCGTCCGTGGACGACTACTTCCGTGCCTACGACCTGACCACCGGCGAGCAGCTGTGGGAGTCGCGGCTGCCAGCCGGCGGCCAGGCCACGCCGATGACCTACCTCAACAGCCAGGGCGAGCAGATGGTCGTGCTGGTGGCCGGGGGGCATGGCTCGATCGGCACCACCATCGGTGACTACGTGATGGCCTACAAACTGCCGGATCAGGCGTCACAGTAAGCGAGCAGGGTGGGGAGCCGAACATTCGGCTCCTGCCCTGAAACCACGCCGTTGCAGCAAGAGCCCCCGTCGGATGCCCGTCGGGGGCTCTTGCTTGTGTCACAAGGTGGCCGACAAGGGTGCGGCAAAACACCCGCTACCGGCCATAATAAAAGATTCAGATAATGGGGATCTTTGTGCCGCTTCGGGATCGAGTGTCTCGACGGCCTACCGCCAGGGACAGGGAGAAACGCATGTCAGATATCGCCCTCTACGTGATGATCTACGCGGCCGTGCTGATGTCGATCTATCAGGTCTACTACATCTACTACGAGCAGCACTTTGCCGACTTCGAAAAGCGTCCCGGAATGGACGCCGAGGCGCTTGAGGAGCTGTCGCGGCTGGCCGAGCAGGCCAGGAATACCGGTGATCGCGAGGCCTTTGCCCGGGCGGTGAACGAGCGCTTCGATGGCCGCGTCGACCCCAGGGTAGCGCTGGCGGCCTTTTCCCGGGACGACGAGCCGGTCAATGCCGCCATGCTGCTACGCCGCCGTCGCCAGATCGTCACCAATGGGCGCATCATGGTCCGCCATCTGGCGAGCTGGACGACCCGCCCGCCGAGCCGGGACCTGCGTGGCACCCTGATCATCGTGATCATCGCGCTGTGCCTGTCGGTGCTGGGGCTGGGTGGGCTCAGCGTCTATACCATCGGCTATGAACTGGGCTCACCGGCGTTCGCCTGGGCCAACGATCCCGCCGTCCTGCTTTCGTTGATCGCGCTGTTGATCGTCGCTACCCACCTGGTCTACAAGCTGGACGTCTACCTTCACGATCTCTACGAAATCGGCAGGCTGAATCCGCACTTTCGCTAGGGCTAGCCTGAAAAGTGCCCGTGCTCGACGACTATTCGGGCAGGGCTCCAGGCGTCGCCGTATCTGCCGTCTTCCAGTGCCACAAGGCTAGCCGTCTTCCAGCACCACCAGGCCGTAGCTGCCGAGCTCCGGCAGTCCGCCTGCACTGGTGCGCAGTGATAGACCACCATCCTCGGCGACATCGAAGGCCATCACCTGGCCGGTGTTGCCGACCAGCTGATAGAGGGTGTCGCCGTCGGGGCTCAGCGCCATGTCCGAGAAGAACAGCAATTCGCCGTCGTCCTTGTAGGCGGTAGCATCCTCGAGGGCGATGCTGCCGTCCGGTTTGACGCTGTAGCGGCTGATGGAACTCGACAGGGCGTTGGCGGTGTAGAGGGTATCGCCGTCGGCGTTCAGCGCGACCCAGCAGTTGGCGATCTCGCCTCCTTCCATGGCGGCGCCGGTCAGGGCGTCGGCGGTCTTCAGGGTGAGTCCGCCCTGATCATCCAGCACGTAGCTCGAGACCGAGCTGGTCTGCCAGCTGTAGAGTGGGCTCTGGGGTACCTTGTCGGCCTCCTCACGCAGGCCGAATTCCGGCGTCAGGAAGCGTGCCTCCGACATCAGCAGGGTCTCGCCCTGGTCCCCCTGGCCGATGGCGAAGCCCACCGGTATGGCGTGGAAGCGTTCGGCCGGCGCACGCGGGCTGTCCACGCTGGCGATCGGATCGGCGGACAGACCATCGTCACTGACCGCAAAGCTGTGAATCTTGCCGGTCACCAGCTCGTTGACGATGACGAAGGCTCCGGAACGCGAGAAGGCGATGGTCGAGGGGCGGGCGCCCAGGTCGCGCCGGCTGCCCTGGATCGCGATCAGTCCTTCGGGGGTGTGGCGATACAGCGCGATGGAGCCGGCCTGGTTGCTGTCACCCACGCTGGCGGAGGCGACCAGGTGGCCGTGGATGGCGACAGAAATCGGGAAACGGTCCGAGGCCGTCACGCTGTTGACGGCCTGAAGGCTGCCGTCGGGGGCGCGGTTCATCAGGCTGAGGGTACCGTCGCCTGGGTTGACCGCCACCATCCAGCCGCCGTCCGCGGAGGCCGCGATGGCGTTGGCGGAGATCAGGGGGTCATCGCCGTTGGCCAGCGGGTGGTCAGGGTTCTTCTCCAGAGCCGGAATCTCCAGATCACCGGTACCAAGGCCCCCGGTGGGATACTCGGAGGCTAGGGAAAGCGTGCCGTCATCGTCGGCATGGAAGGCGGCGACCGAGTTGCCTTCGGTCTTGTTGGTGACCACGTAGATCGTTTCTGCCGCCAGGCAGGTGGACAGCGGGGCAAGTGTCAGCAGCATCAGGGTGGGCAGGCGTAGCGTCATGGGCGGGGCTCTCCATGGGAAGGGACTCTCGATAGCTGTCTCTTACCTTAGGGCAGTCCTGCAGCGGTGCTCTTCATGGCTGTGCCTTGCCACAACACGGCCGGAAAAAAGGTCGATGTGATGCCTCGATGCGCGATCTTGCAAGGTTTGTGGTGCGCCAAAGAAGAGCGCCGACATCCCGGGATGTCGGCGCTGTGGGCAGGGGCTGTAAACCGCGACGCTCTGATCGGAGGCGCCGCGGTCAGCGCTCAGTTTTCCTTGAGCTCCAGGTCCGGTACTTCGACCTTGAACAGGCGGGTCAGATAGAGCAGGTAGGCAAAGCCGACGGCGACCCAGGTGAGGCCCACCTGGAAGGTGTTGAGCGACAGACTCGACCACAGCCAGATGGTCAACAGGAAGCCGACGCTTGGCATGACGCCGTAGCGCAGCAGGTTCTTGGGTTGCATCAGGTGCTCATCCACCAGGTAGTGCTTGATCACCGAAAGGTTGACGAAGGAGAAGGCGACCAGGGCGCCGAAGCTGATCATGGTGGCGGCCAGCTCCAGGCTGATGACCAGCGCCATCAGCGAGATGGCGCCGACGATCAACGTCGACCCCAGCGGGGTGCCGTAGCGCTGGCTGAGCTTGCCGAAGACCTTGGGCAGGACCTGGTCGCGGCCCATGGCGAACAGGATCCGGGAGACGCTGGCCTGGGCGGCCATGGCCGAGGCGAAGCAGCCTGCCACGTAGGCAGCGGTGAAGAAGGCGACCAAAAAGCCCCCGCCGGCGCGGCGCATCACGTCCACCGCGGCCGAGTCGGCGCTGCCGAAGTTGTGATAGTCGGGAAACACCAGATGCCCGACCCAGGAGGCCAGAATGAACAGGCCGCCGCCGATCAGGGTGCACAGCATGATGGCGCGGGGAATGTCACGCTTGGGCTCGCGGGTTTCCTCGCACAGGGTCGAGACGGCGTCAAAGCCAAGAAACGACAGGCACAGGATGGCGGCACCACCGACGATGGTGGTCCACTGGAGCCCTTCGCTGTGGAAGGGCGCCAGCAGCGAGGGGGCTTCGCCACCGGCGATGACCTTCAGCGAGATGGCGATGAAGGTGGCCAGAAAGACGAACTGAAAGCCGATGATGATCAGATTCATCTTGGCCACCAGCTTGATGCCCAGGATGTTCAGCGCGGTCACGGCGACGATGGCAGCGACCACCCAGACGCCCTGATCGATGGCGGGGAAGACCTCCTTCATGTAGATCCCGATCACCAGGTAGTTGATCATCGGCAGGAAGATGTAGTCGAGCAGCAGCGCCCAGCCCACCATGAAGCCCACACGGCCACCGAAGGCGCGGCGTGTGTAGGTGTAGGCGGAGCCGGCGGTAGGGTAGTGCTCGACCATCTTGCCGTAGCTGTAGGCGGTGAAGAACATCGCCGCCAGGGTGATGACGTAGGCCATGGGCACATGGCCGCCGGTGGTTTCGGTGACCACGCCGTAGGTGGTGAATACGGTCAGCGGCACCATGTAGGCGAGGCCGAAGAACACCAGGGCGGGCAGGCCCAGGATGCGCTTGAGGCCGCTGTCCTGGCCGTCGGGGGCCTCGGGGAGGCTGGAACGTCGTTGTTGTGTCATGGGTCGGTTCCTGTTGTTGCTGTTGTTGTTCTGAGCGCGGCTCAGGGCGTGGTCTACCGCCCGTTTCAGGTTGCCGTCGTCGATGCGGTCTGGCGGCTGCGTCGGGGGAGACGTTTCGCCGAGCCGTGCACGGTCCCCGTGGCAAACCAGTATGGGAAACCGGCGGTGCTCGCGTGGCGCTGACGCCCGTCCGGGACAAGCGACCTACTGATGTCGTACGGGGCGTCGAGCGTTTTCGTCGAATCGGTCGTGCCTTGTGCCTTGTGCCTTGTGTCTTGTGCCGTGTGCCGGGGCTCAGGCGTTGTCGAAGCCCTTGAGCACGTTGATCGCATTGACCCCGATTTCTTCCACCGCGTAGCCGCCTTCCATCACGAATAGTGTGGGCAGACCGATGCGCTTGAGGCGGGCGCCGATGTCCAGGTAGTCGTCGCTTTGCAGGGTGAAGGAGCTGATCGGATCGTTCTCGAAGGTGTCGACCCCGAGGGCGATGATCAGCATGTCCGGGGCGAAGTCCCTGACGCGCGCGATGGCGTCATCCAGCGCCTGCGCCCAACGGGCGTAGTCGGTGCCGCTGGGCAGGGGGTAGTTGACGTTGTAGCCCTCGCCCTCACCTCGTCCGGTCTCGTTGGCGAAGCCGAGAAAGTAGGGGAACTCGTCCATGGGGTCGCCGTGCAGCGAGAGAGTGAGCACGTCGCTGCGCTCGTAGAAGATGTCCTGGGTGCCGTTGCCGTGGTGGAAGTCGATGTCGAGGATGGCGACCCGCTGGTGGCCCCGGTCCAGTGCCCGCTGGGCGGATACCGCCACATTGTTGATGAAGCAGTAACCGCCGTACTGGTCCCGCGCGGCGTGATGGCCGGGCGGTCGGCACAGGGCGAAGGCTGGCGCGCCGCTGTCGAGCACCTGGTCCACGGCGGTCAGGGCGATGTCCTTGCTGAGCAGGGCCGCCTCGAAGGTGTCTGCGTTCAGCGAGGTTTCTCCGGCCAGGGCGTAGTAGCCAAGGCGGCCCTCGATATGGCGGGGTATGGGGCCGCCGGGCATCCGCCGTGTCGGCCAGATATTGGGAATCGCTTCGCCTTCGTAACCGGCCGCCTGCCAGTCGCGCCAGGCAACCCGCAGAAAGTCGATGTAGTCCGCGTCATGGATGGCCAGCACCGGCTCCAGTCCATGCTCGTCGGGGCCGCGGATCTCGCCGATGGACTCGGTCCTGGCGCGTTCGATGATGTAGTCCACCCGCTCGGGACACTCGAAGGGCGCGACCAGTTGGCCGGCAAACAGCTCGGTGAGAGTGCGACGGTCGCGGGTGGCGTCGCTATGAACGATCAACATGGCGGTGTCTCCTTTGGCAGTTCCGGGGCAAGGTGACGAGTGTGCGGCCTGCATCGCGGCTGTCGCTGTCTACTCGATCACGGCGGCAAAACGGTCGTTGAGTCGGCTCAGCGCCGGGCCGATCAGCGGCAGGTGGCGCTCACGCGACGCCAGGGACTCCTCGGTGGCGTAGCTCAGGGTGATGGTCTGGGCGCCCAGCCAGCGCAGGGGTTCGGGCTCCCAGCGACGAACCACCTGGTCCAGTGCACAGCCATCGAAGGCCCAGGGGGCCCGTGTCAGCGGAGTGTCCTGTCCACAGAGCATCTCGGCCAGGGTGCGCGCCATCAGGTGGCTGGCGGCGACGCCTTCGCCGGCATAGCCGCCGGCGGTGGCGATGCCGGCTCGCCGATCGACGAGGGCGTGGGGGCGAAAACTGCGCGAGAGGCCCAGAGTGCCGCCCCAGCCGTGGCTGATATCGACCTCGCCGAGGTCGGGAAACAGATCCTGGAGCAGCGCCTTGCGCATCTGGATGTCGCCCTGGGTGATGGAGGCCTGGTGACGCGGACGGGCGTTGAAGCGGTAGCGACCCCTGGCGCCGAAGATCAGGCGACCATCGCGGCTGCGATGGCCGTAGTTGATCAACCGGCTGGCGTCGGCGAAGGTCGGTCGCTGTGCCAGGCCGATAGCGTCCCACTGGCTCTGACTCAAGGGCTCGGTGGCGATCACCAGGCTGGAGACCGGGACCAGGTGGGGACGCAGCTGGGGCAGGGTGTTGTAGCCTTCGGTGGCCATCACGATCATCGGTGCGCGGATGCTGCCCTGGGGCGTGGTCACCTTGCCGGCGTCGATGCTCGTCGCCGGGCTTTGTTCGTAAAGCCTGACCTGCATGGCCGCGAGTCGCGCGACCAGCCCATCGATCAGCTTGCCGGGGTGCAGCGTGGCGACCTGACGATGAAAGATGCCACCGAAGGGGCGGCGGAAGCGGGCCCGGTCGCTGAGTTCGTCGGCGGACAGCCAGCGGCAGTCATGCTGGCGATGGCCGAGTTCCAGCAGGTGTGCGAGGTAGTCCCGCTGGAGCGCCTCCTGGGCCGGGTAGCGGGCCGCCGCGTAGAGCGCCCCGCCCTTGTGGAAGTCGGCGTCGATGGCTTCCTGCGAGAGGGTCGCGCCGATCTCGTCGACATTGGCGGACAACAGCTCGCACAGCGCCTGGCGCCGGGCCAGGGGCAGGCCCTTCAGGTGCCGCTCGAGGCCCGCCAGGTTGCCCACCACCCAGCCCCCGTTTCGGCCCGAGGCGCCGTGGCCGAAGCGCCTGGCCTCGAGGACCCGGATGTCCTTCTCCGGGGCCAGGCGCTTGAGGTGATAGGCGGTCCACAGGCCGGTGAAGCCACCGCCGACAATGACCACGTCTGCCTGCTCATCACCGGTCTGTTCATCGATAGCCTGTTTATTCCCGGCCTGTTCATCGATGGCCTGTTCGTTGATGGCCTGTTTATCAATGGAGAGGGGGGCGAGTGGGACTCGCCCGTTGTCTCGGTGTGACCAGAAGATGGCGTCGTTGGACGGTGCTTTCGTCATCACATGAATCCCAGTACCAGATAGAGGGCGGCGGCCAGCAAGCCGGCCAGGGCCGCGTAGGGCAGTTGGGTAAAGGCGTGCTGGAAGGGCGTGCAGCCGCTGGCCTGGGCCGTCAGCACCGTGGCATCCGAATAGAAGCAGGCGTGGCTGCCGAAGGTACTGGCCGAGAGGGTGGCACCGATCACCAGCGTCATGTCGGCGCCCAGATTGTGGCCCAGGGTGGTGACGATGGGCAGGATGATCACGAACACGCCCCAGTTGGAACCGGTGGCGAAGGAGACGAAGCCCATCAGCGCAAAGATGATGAAGGGCAGGATCTGGGCGTTGATCAGCGGTTCGACCGTGGTGATGATGTACTCGTTGAGTCCCAGGGTGGTGTTGACGTCATTGAACATGAAGGCCGCCACCAGCACCGCCAGGGCATCCAGCATCGACTTGAAGCCCTCCAGAATGTTGTCGAAGGTCTCGCCGGGGGTTAGCTTCTTCAGGCCGATGAAGGCCACGATCATGCCGGCCAGGGTCACGAAGATGCCCATCAGGAAATCGAGATCGAAGTACCAGGTGAAGAAGGCCAGCGACATCATCGGCAGCAGGAACATCCAGACGCTGCTGCGTGTCTGGTCCTTGGCCGCCAGGTGGGCGATCTCTTCATCGATGTGCTCGGCGCCGGGCGGCACGCAGCGCCCCTCGAGCTGGGCGCGCTGCTCGGCGCGCTTCATCGGGCCGAACAGCGGAATCTTGCCGTAGGCGACCAGCGGCACCATGGCCACCGCGATCCACGGATAGAACATGAAGGGGATGGCCTGGATATAGGTCCAGACTCCCTGGCCGTCGGCGGCCAGGCCGTTCTTTTCGATCAGCGCGCCGAAGAACACCGCCCAGGTCGAGATCGGGATCAGTACGCTGATCGGTGCGGCGGTGGAGTCGATGACGTAGGCCAGCATCTCTCGCGACGTCTTGAAGCGGTCCGTCACCTGACGCATCGAGGTGCCGACCGCCAGGGAGTTGAGGTAGTCGTCGACGAACAGCACGATGCCCATGAACCAGCAGCCGAGCAGCGCCCGAGGCTTGCTGGTGATGTAGCGCAACAGGCTTTCGGCGAAGGAACGCGAGGCGCCGGACTTCAGCAGCAGTGCAATAATCGAACCCATCAGCCCACATACCGCGATCACCCAGGCTACGTCCTCGTCGGTCAGGACGTTGAGCAGGCTCTCCGACAGGGTCGAGAGGGCGCTGGTCGGCTCGATCAACAGGGTGCCGACGAAGGCGCCGGCCACCAGCGGCTCGAGCGCGCGACGGCTCCACAGTGCCAGCAGCAGTACAACGGCGGTGGGCAGCAGCACCAGCCAGCCGCCTGCGGGGAAAAACGCTTCCATGGATGTCCTCCTGGACGATCATTGTTGTTGGTGAAGCGACCTGGCGATGGCCGTGGGTCGCGTCGATCAGGAGCGTGGCGTGACAGCTATTGGTTGTCGTTGATGTTGTCGTTGATGTTGTCGTTGGCGTCGTTGATGGTGAAAGGTCCGGTCGATATCGAGCTGCCGACGGCGAGTCGGCGGCGGACGCTCAGCGCAGTTTTTCGCGCAACTGGTAGTACCACATGCCCGCGGCCAACAGGCCGTTGCCGAGGCGCTCGCTGACCGGGATGCGCCAGTGGCGCATGTCGGCGAACAGGTCGAACTCCTCCAGCTGACCGCTGATCGCCCTGGCCATGATGTTGCCGACGATGTGCGAGGTGGCGATGCCGTGCCCCGAGTAGCCCTGGGCGTAGAAGACGTTGGGCGACAGCTTGCCGAGCTGAGGGATGCGGTTGATCACGATGCCCGCCTTGCCCTGCCACTGGTAGTCGAGCGCGATGCCCTTGAGCTGGGGGAAGGTGTGTTCGAGCCGGGGGCGCAGTTCGGCGCCGATATCCGCTGAGTCCTGGCCGGAATAGTTGGCGCCGCCACCGAACAGCAGGCGACCGTCGGCGGTCAGGCGGTAGTAGTCGAGCACGAAGCGGGTGTCGTAGACCGCCAGGTCCTGGGGATTGATCGCGGCCTGCTGCTCCCGGCTCAGCGGGGCGGTGGTGACGATGCCGAGAGAGGCGGGGAACAGCTTGCCCTTGAGCGCCTTGCGCTCCAGCCGGTGATAGGCGTTGCCGGCCAGCACCACACTGTCGGCGTGGATCTGGCCACGCTCGGTGACGACACAAGGGGTAGCGCCGTGGCGGATCTCGGTGACCCGGGTGTCCTCGAACAGCAAGCCGCCCAGGTCCTCAAGGGCGCGGGCCTCGCCAAGACACAGGTTCAGCGGGTGCAGGTGCATGTTGTAGTCGTTGCGCACCGCGCCATGGTAGAGCTCGGTGCCCACCAGTTCGCGTGTCTGATCGGCGTCCAGCAAACTCAGGTGCTGGGCGATCTCGTGGCCCTGGGCCGCTTCGACGTCGCGCCTCAGTTCGGACATGTGGCTCGGTCGGTAGGCGGCGTGCAGGTGGCCGAACTTAAGGTCACAGGCGATGGCGTACTTGTCGACACGCTGACGCAGAATGCGGTGGCCTCGCCAGCGAAGATCCCAGACGAAGTTCTCGGCTGCCTCTCGCCCTAGCGGGCCGGAGAGCTGCTTGAGCATGGCATCCTGCCCCGACAGGCTGCCGGTGACCTGACCGCCATTGCGACCGCTGGCCCCCCAGCCGATCCGGTTGGCCTCGACCAGCGCTACTCGGTAGCCACGTTCGGCGAGTTCCAGCGCGGTGTTGACGCCGGTGAAGCCGCCTCCGATCACCGCAACGTCGACCCGATGCTCGCCCTCGAGCGTGGGATATTCGGTTTCTTCGTGGATGGTCGCGGCGTAGTAGGACGCGCAGCGCGGTTCGCTCATGACGACTCCCGAAACGATGACAGCTTGTTATTGGTGTGATCACATGTTGTGATCACACTAGCAGGGCTTGCAGATGCGCACAAGATGCGAATTCGACCCTGGGCGGCCCAGGCTGCGGCGTCCCGGCCTGGGCTATCGTCATCGCGATGGGCTAGTCTTGACGCCAGACGCAGGTAGATATCGCCGTGATGGTGGCAGGCCAGCGGCCTGTCGGGTTTTCCGCCGATGGTGACAGACGAGCGGTCGACGGGCGGCCGGCAAAAGAAGCAAAAGGGGAGTGATAGAAAAGTTATAGTGGGTTGGCGTGAGGAGTGAAGTGGAGAAAGGAATGGCGAGGGGAATGGCGAGGGGAATAGAGAGCGGAATGGCAGAGAGGAATGGAGAGAGGAATGGACAGAGGAGTGACAAGGAAGCGCAATGACCGACGTTCATACTGACAATAGCGATGACGCCATGGTCGCGCCGATCGGCACGGAACCATCGCCTCCGCCCTACCTGCCGGATACCGCCTCGACCCGAATTCACCAGGACCTGAGGCGTCGTCTGTGCGAAGGGGCCTTCAGTCCGGGCGAGGTGCTCTCGATCCGTGGCATCGCCGCCTGCTATGACACCAGCGCCATGCCTGCTCGGGAGGCGCTGCGCTGGCTGGTGAGCGAGGGGGCTCTGCAGTTTGTCGACAGCCGCAAGATCATCGTGCCGCACTTGAGCCGGGAGCGCTTCACCGAGGTGCTGTTCGCCCGCAGGCGGCTGGAAACCGAGCTGGCCCGGCAAGCCTTTACAGCGATCGAGCACCAGCACATCGACGCCCTGGAGGCGTTGGACGATGGCATCAATCGTGCCATCGAAGCCGCCGACCTGAAGAGCTATATGCGTGGCAACCACGCCTTTCACTTTCTGATCTACCGGCTGAGCGGCTCGACGGTATTGCTGCCGCTGGTCGAGCAGCTATGGCAGCAATACGGTCCCAGCATGGGCTTTATCTGCACGCGTTGGGGCGGCTCCGCCATCGCCGACGATCACCATCGTGAGATTACCCAGGCGTTGCGCCGGGGGGACAGGGACGCCTTCTGTCGCGCGGTGACCGCCGACATCGAGCAGGGGATGCGGCTGCTGGACGACTACTACGCCTCGTCGATGTGATTTCTGGGCTATCTTGATGACGTCCGGCGCCAGTCCTTCGGACCGCCAACCCGAGCATCGAAAGCACGTCGTTGAGTCATCAGGAAAAGCTCATGCAAATCTACCCTTACCTGTTTTTCGACGGCCAGTGTGAAGAGGCCCTGGCGTTCTATGCCGAGCTGATGAACGGCCGAGTGAGCGAGCTTCATCGCTACAGGGACATGCCCGCCGATGCACCTGATGCTGGATGCGGGGAAGCGGGTACACCGTCGCCAGAGCACATCATGCATATGCAGATCGAGGTGGCGGGTCATGTGCTGATGGGGTCGGACGCCTCTGGGGAGGCGCCTCAGGGCTTTTCTCTGGCGCTGTCAGTGGACACGCGCGAAGAAGCCGAACGGCTTTGTTCCGGGCTTGCTGAAGGTGGAGAGATCACGTTGCCCCTGTCGGAAACCTTCTGGGCCGAGCGTTTTGCCCTGGTGAAGGATCGCTTCGGCGTCGCCTGGATGGTCATGTATGAAGGCGCACGTGGCGGCTGAATAACGGTGCGTCTTGATGCAGGGCGTCCAGCGGAGCCGGAGGATTCCCAGGCGGCGTTCGCAAGCGGGGGCAAGGAGCACGACAAGCGCTCAAGCATGGGCGGCGAATAGCGACAAGAGAAGGAGGATGGGGGCAAGGATGGAATTTTCAAATGTCAGGGGGCCTTATATCAGCGAGCCCCAGATGCTGCCGGGCTTCGGTGAGAAGAGTGGTATCTACAAGGTCGCTGCCGCTGAGCCTCAATGGCTGTCCCGACTGGGGCTTTCCAATGACAGCCAGGCCAATCAGGTCGATCACGGTGGGGTGGACCGCGCCCTGTGTCACTACTGCGCCGATCACTATCCCCGCTGGAGCGAGCGCTATCCCGACGCCGGTGTGGCGCTGGAGGCCGGCGTGCTGGGTGAGAATATTGCGAGCCAAGGGGCCGATGAGCGCGAGGTGCGTATCGGTGACGTCTATCGCATCGGCGAAGCGCTGGTGCAGGTGACCCAGCCCAGGCAACCCTGCGCCAAGGTCGATGCGCGTACCGGCCAGCCGGGGCTGGCACGGGCCTTTATGCAGGAGGCCCGGATGGGCTGGCTCTACCGCGTGCTGGAGGAAGGATGGATGGCGCCGGGGCCTGTCATCGAGGTGGTCGAGCGCGGTGATGAAAGGTGGAGCGTGGAGGCCTGCTGGCGGGTGCTGGAAGACCGCAGGGCGCCCCTGGATACCATGGCCGAATTGCACGGCGTCGAAGCCCTGGCGCAACACTGGAAGGACCAGCTGGTCCGGCGTATGGACTATTGGCGCGGGCGCGCCTGAGGCCAGCAGGCGGGTGAGTACCACGCGCTGTACGGTGCGGCTGCGCCTGACGCCGAACCGACTGAGCCTGTCTTCTCTACACCTGTCTCCTCTGCCCCTGTCTCCTCTGGCTCTGTCTCTTGGGCTGAAACGACAAGGCCCTGCTGTGTTGCAGCAGGGCCTTGTCGCAGGGGCTTGTCGCAGGGTCTTGTCGTGATCAACCGCAGCGGAGCATCAGATGTCGCTGTCGGCGGCCAGGTCGTTGGCCAGCGCCACTTCGGATCCGGGCTTGGCGGTCTGAAGCGCGGCCAGGGTGGGGCCGGTTTCCTGCTGGAAGGAGGCCAGCGCCTGACCGGACAGGCTCTGGTTTTCCGGAAGGGCCACGCGCATCGCATTGACCTGATTGTTGTTGACCATGACCTCGTAGTGCAGGTGAGGTCCTGTGCTGCGACCGGTGTTACCCGACAGGGCGATCCGTTCGCCCATGGTCACGCGCTGTCCGGTGCTGACCAGCGGGCGCGACAGGTGCAGGTAGCGTGTCTTGTAGCCATTGTCGTGACGAATCACGATATAGCGACCCGCCGCCGGGTGGTTGCCGACCTTTTCCACGCGACCATTGGCCGGGGTCTCGATGCCGGTACCGATCGGCATGGCGAAGTCTGTGCCCTTGTGCGGGCTGACGCGGCCGGTGATCGGATGGCGGCGGTTGAGGTTGAAGTTGGAGCTGATGCGGTAGCTGCCGGAGAACGGGTAGCGGTTGAAGGCCGGGTCGAGGCTCTGGCCTTCGGGGGTGTAGAAGTTGTTGTCCTCGGGATTGCGCACCAGCGTCAGGTCCATGCGCTCGCCGTCGTAGGACACCGCCAGCACGCGGGGGTCCAGGCGCTGGCCGTCGATGATGTCGGACTCGACCAGTACCCGGAAGCTGTCTCCGCGGCGGGTGTCGCGGCGAAAGTCGAGCTTCTTCTCGAGCACCCGTGCCATCTCCGAGACTTCGGCACGGCTCAGGCCTGCGGCCTCGGCGGAGCGAGCGAAGCTGCCGCTCACGGTGCCGGCGTAAAGGCGTTGTGAGGCTTCGCCGGCACGCTCGATGGTCGCCACGTCAAAGCCTGAATCCTGGCGTTCGATCAGGTAGCCGTCGCGCACGTTCTTCATGATGCGCAGCGCCAGCAGTCGACCGTCCTCGCCAAGCTGGTACTCGAAGGTGTTACCGACGCGCCAGCGGGTCAGCACGTTCTGGTCGGGCAGGTCCTCGAGCAGCGCCATGACCTCGCTGTAGCCCAGCCCCAGGGTCTTTTCGGCCATTTCGGCGAAGGTATCGCCCTGCTGGACGCGATAGGTCTGCCAGGTCGGGACGAACGGCTCGTTGGCCGCAATCTCTTCCTCGAGCACGATCGGGCCTTCATCGAACAGTTCGAGCTCGTCTTCGCTGACATCCTCATAGGAAGTGGCGTCGCTGGCGACGTCCAGTGACTGCTGCTCCAGCAGCCCACTGGCCACGGTACCGAGCACCACGGCGATATGCAGGGAGCCTTCGTCGAGCTTGAAGGCGGGCGGCTGCGGATTGCCGTCCAACGCAACTGGCGCCGCGGTGGATGAATCAGCGGCGCCAGGAAGCGTGCGAGAGGATTGTAAGGTAAGAGGAGGTAGTCCCGACGATGAACGCATGGCGTTCTCGAACTTGACGTCGGCGTGGGCCTCGTCGACGAAGTCGATGTCGACGATTTCGCTGGCCTTGAGCTGAGAAATCGGGATGTGCTGGCTGGTGGCATCCAGCGCCAGGTCGATGGCTTCGGCGACCTGGGTTCGCTCGAAGTTCAGCGAGGGCAGTTCCGGCGAGGCAGACTCTCCTAGCGGAACCAGAACTGACTCCAGCGATTCATTGCCTCGCTGAACGTCTTCGTAGGTGGTGACAATCTTGTGGGCGCCCAGCACGGTGACCATGGTGGCAACGGGTAACAGCAGCAGCTTGTGCGTGCGGGGCAGCGAATGGAGGATTCGCATCATGGTAAAAGGGCCATAGAAAAATTGATGAAGGTAAATATATAGGCTATTGCACCATACCCCATGAAGTATGGTATGCCTAGACTGTATGGCCATACAGCGGATGGCGCATCGCCCGGTGGTTTATGTGACCGGGGGCGCCAGGAATGGATGAAGCTGTGACAAAACCCTGTTCGAACGCTGTTTATTAACTGTTGTTCATTGGACCCTTAGCGTTGAACAAATGCAACCCCCCGGTAAGTCGTAGTGCTTTCTACTCCCCCTGGAGGACGATAAGTCTCATTTTGTTGATATAAGTCCAATGACTGGCCAGGCGCCGTACAAGGCCTCGCGCGGGAGGGGCGTATCGTGACTTTCATCGATGCGACTTTCATCGATGGCAAGTCGTGCCATTGGCGCCGTCGGCTGGCATGCTCAATGGATATCGTCAAAAGGATTCAAGCATGTCGCGTGTCACGCTCGCACAGTGGCAGATGCTGGCCGCCGTGGTCGATCACGGTGGCTTTGCCAGGGCCGCCGAAGCCGTTCACAAGAGCCCTTCGACCCTCAACCATGCAGTGCACAAGCTGGAGGAGCAGTTGGGGGTCAAGGTGCTGGAACCGGTGGGGCGCCAGGTTCGGCTTACCGAGGAAGGGGCCTTGCTGCTGCGCCGTGCCCGCCAGCTGCTGGAGAGCTCCGACGCGCTCGTGGATATCGCCGCTCGACTGCGAGAAGGCCTGGAGGCCGAGGTGGTGCTGAGCATCGACCAGATATTTCCCTCGAACGTACTGGCCAAGGCGATGGAGGCTTTCTCCAGCGCGCTACCGCAAGTCAGGCTGCAATTGCACGAGTCGGTACTCAATGGTGGTGTGGAAATGCTCGAGGATGGCCGAGCCGACCTGGTGGTGTCAGGGGTGCCCACGTCGGGCTACCTGGGCGAACCCCTGGTCAGCGTGCCTTTTATCGCGGTCGCTCACCCGGACCACCCTCTACATGCCATGAGCAGGCCGCTGGACCTCAGGGATCTGGAGCACCATCGCCAGGTCGTGCTGAGGGACTCGTCGCAAAGGGCGTCGCGTGATTCGGGCTGGCTCAAGGCCGAGCAGCGCTGGACCGTCAGCCATATCGCCACCTCGGTGGAGATGCTCGAGCACGGGCTGGGGTTTGCCTGGTTGCCCAAGACCCGCATTCGCGACCAACTGGCCAGTGGTCGGCTCAAGCCATTGCCGCTGCAGGCCGGCGGTACGCGTGAGGCGCCCATCCAGCTGTATCATCGCGACGCCGACCGGGCGGGACCCGCCACCAGGGCCATGGCGGAGCATCTGCGTCAGGCTGTCCGGGACTGCAGTTGCTGAGGTCTGGGCACGTCGGAGGCCTTGGGTTCGAATGAATCGAAAGGTTGGCGGCAAAATGTGCGCTTGTAGTCGATTCTTTCCACCGTATGCTGGGCTCTCCAAGGCGTTTCACGGGAGAGACCGTATGGGACTGTTAATCGATGGGGTCTGGCACGACCAGTGGTACGACACCGAGAGTACCGGCGGCGAGTTCGTGCGAGAGTCCGCCCAGTTGCGAGACTGGGTCAGCGCCGATGGCGCGCCGGGCCCCGATGGCCAGCCAGGCATCAAGGCCGAGGCGGGACGTTTTCACCTGTACGTGTGTCTGGCCTGTCCCTGGGCCCATCGCACCTTGATCATGCGCCGACTCAAGGGGCTTGACGCGCTGATCGGCGTCTCCCACACCAGTCCGCTGATGGGTAACAAGGGCTGGAGCTACAACGAGGCCGAAGGCTCCAGTGGCGACTCGATCAACGGCGTGAGCTTTCATCATGAGCTCTACACCCTGACCGACCCTCACTACACCGGTCGGGTGACCGTCCCGGCGCTGTGGGACAAGCAGCGCAAGCGCATCGTCAACAACGAGTCGGCCGAACTGGTCAGAATGTTCAACTCGGCCTTCGACGAGCTGACCGGCAATCGCCTCGACTTCTATCCCGAGTTTCTGCGCCAGACCATCGACGAGATCAACGCCGACGTCTACGACAACATCAACAATGGTGTCTACAAGGCGGGATTTGCCTCCGATCAGGCGGTTTACGAACGTCACGTCTCGGCGCTGTTTGCCTGCCTCGACAGGCTCGAGGCGAGGCTTGCCAATCATCGCTATCTGGCCGGAGCCTGGCTGACCGAGGCCGATATTCGTCTGTTCACCACCCTAGTGCGTTTCGATGCCGTCTACCATGGCCACTTCAAGTGCAACCTCTATCGCATCGAGGACTATCCCAATCTGTCGCACTACCTGCGCGAGATCTACCAGTGGCCGGGTGTCGCCGAGACCGTGGACCTGGATCATATCCAGCGCCACTACTATATGAGCCACGACACCATCAATCCCAACGCCATCGTGCCGCTGGGACCTGTGCTGAGACTGGATCGGGACCACGACAGAGAGCGTCTGGCCTCAGAAGGCGTCTACCAGGGCTGAGTCAGGCGCTGGCGGAGATGATCCGCTGGTGAGCCGTTGGTGGGGGAGGGGACCGGCTCGCGAGCCGGTCCGGGCGGCTTGATCAGCGTGCGTGCCTGGCCAGCCAGCGATCGAGGGCGTTGGCAAACTCCCGTCGATCACTGTCCGAGTAGCCCTTGGGGCCGCCGGTGTGCTCGCCGCTGGCACGCAGGGTCTCCATGAAGTCGCGCATCTGCACGCGTGCCTTGATGTTGTTGCGATCCAGGGTCTCGCCTCTGTTGGTCATTACCATGGCCCCCTTGTCCAGCGCCTCCAGTGCCAGCGGAAGGTCGGCGGTGACCAGCAGGTCACCGGGTGCGATGCGGCTGACGATCTCGTTGTCGGCGGCGTCGAAGCCGTGGCTCACCGCCATGGCCTTGACCCACTTCGAACTGGTCAACGGGATCTGGTGGTTGGCGACGAACCAGGTCTGGGTGGTGGTGCGTTCGGCGGCGCGGACGATGATGTCGCGAGCGACTCTGGGGCAGGCGTCGGCGTCGACCCATAGTTGGGGCATTGGTGTCTCCGGAGCAGAAAAAGGGGGCTCGATCATAAAAGGGCTGGTCAGAGCCATGAGTCGATGGTAGCATGCGCCCTCCTCGCATGTGTTGACCCCACCATCATGACGCAGCGACCTCCGACGCCCAAGCGGCCTCGAGAGTTCAAACTGATGCTGCAACGCGCAAGACGCGTTCGAATTGTGAAGATGGAGCACCCGACGTCGATCCCGACGCCCGCGGTGCAAACGGTCGCCACGATGGCTCCACGCAGTTGCGTGAGCCGATGCCAGGTGCGACCGGCGTCCCCGACTCCGAATGTTGACAACAGACTTGTTGACCTTGCTCTACCACGAGTAGAGCGACGTATTTCTGTTCGCCCCGAATACGGGCGCGTCAGGGACGCCAACCACGTTATTTTGCCGGTAACCCCGGCCTACCAAGGTGTGATTCATGACCTCGACGACTGTCGCTTCACCGTCTTTTGGTGATCTGGCCCTGCTGCCTGCCGTTCTCTCCGCCATCGAGACCCTGGGCTACGAGACTCCCTCGCCCATTCAGGCGCAGACCATTCCAGCCCTGCTGGAAGGCCGCGACATGCTGGGCCAGGCCCAGACCGGCACCGGCAAGACCGCTGCCTTCGCGCTCCCCATCTTGTCTCGTATTGAACTCGATCGGCGTGAGCCCCAGGTGCTGGTTCTGGCGCCGACCCGCGAGCTGGCTCAGCAGGTAGCCGTCTCCTTCAGCAAGTACGGCCAGAACCTCAAGGGTCTGGAAGTCGCTACCCTGTGCGGCGGCCAGGAATACCGTGAGCAGCTCAGCGCGCTGCGTCGTGGCGCCCAGGTAGTGGTCGGTACCCCCGGCCGCGTCATCGATCACCTGGATCGTGGCAGCCTCAAGCTTTCCGGCCTCAACGCTCTGGTGCTGGACGAAGCCGACGAGATGCTGCGCATGGGCTTCATCGACGACGTCAAGCGTGTTGTCGCCGATACCCCCGAGAACGCTCAGCGTGTGTTCTTCTCGGCGACCCTGCCCACCGAGATCGAGCGCATCGTCAATCGCTACCTGGTGGATCCGGTCAAGGTCGCCATCGAGGCGCGTACCACCACCGCCGAGAGCATCGAACAGCGCCTGGTGCGCGTCGATGGTGGCGCCAAGCTGGAAGCGCTGTCGCGCATCCTTGAAGTCGAGCCGGTGGACGCCGCCATCGTGTTCGTGCGCACCCGTGCCGCCTGTACCACGCTGATGGAGCAGCTGTCCGCGCGTGGCGTCAACGTCGCCAGCCTGTCCGGTGATCTGGACCAGAGCCTGCGCGAGCGCACCATCACTCGCCTCAAGCGCGCCAAGGTCGATGTGCTGATCGCCACCGACGTGGCCGCTCGTGGTCTCGACGTGCCGCGCATCACCCACGTCATCAACTATGACCTGCCCCAGGATGCCGAGGCCTACACCCACCGCATCGGCCGTACCGGCCGTGCCGGCCGCAACGGTGTGGCGATCACCTTCGCCGGCTTCCGTGAAGGCCGCAAGGTAGGTTGGCTCGAGCAGGCCACCGGCCAGAAGATGGCGGTCATGGAGCTGCCCGACGAGGCCGCCATTCGTGCCCACCGCGACAACGTCTTCCATCAGCGCGTGATCGCCGCCGTCACCAAGGGTGCCGAAGAGCAGCGTGCTCTGGTCGAGCGTCTGGTCGAGGAAGGCTACGATCCCATCGAGCTGGCCTGTGCCTTCTCCGCCATGGCGCGCGCCGACGAGGCACCCATCGGTCGCCTGCAGGCGCCGCGCAAGGAACGCAATGACCGCGCCCCGCGTGACGGCAAGCCGCAGCGTCGCCGCGAGAGCCGTGGACCCAGCGAAGGCATGACCCGCTACCGCGTCTCCGTCGGCCACAAGGATGGCGTCAAGCCTGGCCAGCTGGTCGGCGCCCTGGCCAACGAAGGTGGTATCGAAGGCGCCCGTATCGGCCGCATCGACATCCGTAACGGCTTCTCCACCGTGGAGCTGCCCAATGGTCTGCCGGCCAGCATCCTGGCCAAGATGGCACGTGCCCGTGTGGCCGGTCGTCCGCTGGAAATCAGCGAAGACCGTGGCGGTGATCGCGCTGAACGTGGTGGCGAGCGCAGCGGCGAGCGTGCTCCCCGTCGTCGTCGCGATGACGAGGCGCCTGTGCGTCGCCAGTCGCGCGCCTGATCGAGGTGCCAGGGGCCTGAGCCGACAGCTGGTACAAGGCCCCTGTTGATCCGATGACGCATCGGATCACGACAAGGCAGGTTTCGTGAACGGGCCGGTGGATATCCACCGGCCCGTTTGCGTGTGCATGTTTCGCCGGCTTCCTGGGCGTTGGCTCCCTGGCATCGGGCCCGATGCGATCCTCATTCCCCTCAATGTCGACTTTTTCCCTCTCTGATCTACGTCAACCTCTGGCGCGATGCTGCCGCTCCTGATGGTCGGTGCGTTGCATAATGTTGCAGAGTGTAACTTCCGGGTACGGTGACAGGGTCTCTCTTGTCCCGGCCGGGCTGAAGGCATGATTACAATGGAGAGCGACGGGACATGGAACGGAAAACAGGCAAGGGATGGCTGCTTGGCGTCATGCTTTTTACCCTGGCCGGTAATGGATACGCAGCCACCGGCACCATCACGATATCCGGGAAGGTGCTTGCCACGACCTGTACGGTAAAGGTCAACAATGCGGGAACCGGGGATGGCACGGTGGTGCTTCCCACGGTCAGTGTCAGCGACTTGAAGAGCGGTGAGACGGCGGGTGACACCTCCTTCACCATCGACATGAACTGCTCCGCTGCCGTGGACAATGTGAAGCCGTACTTCGAGCCTACCAATGTCGATGCCGCCACCGGCTATCTGGTGAATACCGCAGGCACCGGCGGCGCCAAGAACGTCGAGATACAACTGCTCGACCATACCAACAAGGTGATCAATCTGATCGCCAATGATGCCACCGCGATGGATCTGGCCGACGACACCACGGCGACTCAACTTCGCTACACCGCGCGCTATTACGCCAGTGGCGCGGACGCCGTCGCGGGGACCGTCAGTACCTCAGCGGTGTATACCCTGAACTACCAATAGATCTCGCAGTCCGCCCGCACTGGCAGAAGTGCGCGGAGGTAGTGCGTCTGGCAAGGCTTCATAAAGGCTACAGAAAGGCATAGGGATCATGCGTGTACGGGAGTCGTGGGGAAGGGGAGTGGCGCTGTTGGCGCTGGTGGCGCTTTGCAGCCTTGTCAGTCGTGTCGATGCCAGTGTGGTGGTCTCGGGCACCCGGGTGATCTACCCCGCCGATGCCAGGGATGTGAGCGTCGCGCTGACCAATGCGGGCGATACGCCCTCGCTGGTGCAGGTGTGGATCGATCGTGGCGACCCGGACTCCACGCCGGAGAGTGTCGAGGTGCCGTTTCTGACGACACCGCCGGTGACACGCATCAATGCCCATGGAGGACAGGCGATTCGGATCGCCTATCTGGGCGAGGTGGCGCCTGTCGATCGTGAGTCCGTCTACTGGCTGAACGTGCTGGAGGTGCCCGCCACCCAGGCGGCGCCGGAGCGCAACGTGCTGCAGCTGGCCTACCGCACCCGCATCAAGCTGTTCTATCGACCCGTCGGGCTTGCCGATTCCCCCGAGCAGGCCGCCGAGCAGCTTCACTGGGAGCTTGAGCGGGGGCCCGGCCGCTGGACGCTGGTGGCCCGCAATGAGAGCCCCTACAGTGTGTCGCTTCGTCGGGTCGGGCTGGGCAACGAAGAGCACCAGGTCACGGCTCGTGGCAGCCTGATCCCGGCCCTGAGCTCCCGCCGTTTCAGCATCGAACCGCTGGCAACCTCCCAGGGTTTCTTCGATTGGATCAATGACTACGGGGTGACGCAGCGGCGCCGATTCGAGCTGTGAAACGTCTGTCTGGCACAGCAGCCGGCAAGGTTCGGGGGTTGCGGCGGCACGAAGGCCTGTCTGTGCTCATTGCGCTGGGGCTGTCACTCGTCACCGACGCCGGTCTGTCCGCCCGGGCCGACGACGGTAGCAGGGTGACCGGTGGTGCGTCCGAGCGCCGGGTCGAGTACGCCTTCAACGCCAAGCTGCTGAAAGGGTCACTCCAGGGCATGGACCTGACCCGCTTCGAGCAGGGTATGACGGTCCCTCCTGGTCGCTATGAACTCGACGTCCTGGTCAATGGCCAGGCGTTCGGTCGCGAGACGGTGACGATCGGCGAGGACCCGGAAGGGACGCGTCTGTGTCTGTCGCTTGATGCGATAAAGCGCCTGCCGCTGAAGCCCGCGGCAGGGGAAGGCGACTCAGGCCGCGAGTGCGTCGATCTGGCCGCTCGCTATCCCTATGTCGATAGCTCGATCGACTCGGCGAACATGCGACTTGAATTAAGCGTGCCCCAGGCCTATCTGCGACATCGCGTCAGGGGAAAGGTGCCGGCCGAGGCGTGGCAGGACGGCATCAATGGCGCCTTTGTTCGCTACAACAGCAATGCCTTCCGTGGCGAGCGCGACGGGCAGGAGTCCCGTGAGGACTATCGACTCGGGATCAACGCCGGGGTGAACCTTGGCGGTTGGCAGCTTCGTCACAATGCCAGTCTCGATGACGCCAGTGGCGAGACCGCCCACTATCACGTCACCAACACCTATCTGCGCCGTGACGTGACGCCCTGGCAGGCCGACCTGGTCATCGGCGAGTATCAGACCTCCGGGATGGGATTCGAGTCGATACCCTTCACCGGCGTCCAGCTCGCCAGCGACGATGCCATGCTGCCTCCGTCCCGGCGGGGCTACGCCCCGGTAGTGCGAGGCACCGCTCGCACCAACGCCAGGGTGACGATCCGTCAGGGGGAGGACGTCATCTACGAGACCAGCGTGACGCCCGGCCCCTTTGCCATCGACGACCTTTACGCCACCAATGTGGCTGACGACCTTGAGGTCACCATTACCGAGGCCGACGGCAGCGAGCGCGCCTTCGTGCTGCCCTATACCTCGGTGGCACAGTTGCTGCGACCCGGCGCCCAGCGCTTCCACCTGACCCTGGGGGAGTATCGGGATGACGGCCTCGTCGACCTGCCCCGGTTCGTTCAGGCCGAATACCGACGCGGGGTCAGCAATCGGCTGACGCTCTACTCCGGCGCCATCCTGGCCGAGGACTATATGGCGGGGCTTGCCGGTGGCGCCGTGTCGACCCTGTTGGGCGCCTTCGCGCTGGATGCCACCATGACCCGGGCGAATCACCTGGAGGCGCTGAGCGGTGAGCCGGAGAGCCCGCGTGGCGAGAGCTTTCGGGTGAGCTACAACACCCGTTTTGATCCCACCGACACCGAGCTGTCGGTGGTCAACTACCGTTTTTCCAGTCAGCACTATCTGAGCCTTTCGGACGTTGCGCTGCTGCGCGATGATGCAACGACATCCTCACCACGGGACCGTGAACGCCAACGTCTCGAGGTCAATCTGACCCAGACCCTGGCTGGCGGCACCAGGCTGTTTGCCTCTGGCATCAGCGCCGACTACTGGGATCGCGAGGACGCGACCACCTATCAGGTCGGTGTCAGTCGTGGCTTCTCCTGGGGCACCCTGAGCGCCACCGCAGGCCGTAGCGAGACCGAAGGCGACTACACCAACGAGTTCTACCTCAATCTCAGCGTTCCGCTGGGAGGCCACCTGCAGCTGACCTCCAATCTGGCCCATCGGGGCGATCATCGCTCGGGCCAGTTGAACCTCAGCGGCGACAGCGGCGCGCTGAACTATGGTGTCTACGTCAACCACAGCCGTGATGACCGGTCGCACGATTCAAGCTATGGCGGCAACCTGGGGATGGACACCTCCCGGGTTCGTCTTGGCCTCAACCTCAGCGCCGGGGATGACTACCGCAGCTACAGCGCCAGCGCCGATGGCACCGCCATTGCCTATGCGGGTGGCCTGGTGCTGACGCGGGATCAAGGCGAGACCATGGCGGTCATCGAGGCGCCGGGCGCCAAGGGCGCGGCGATTTCTCAACATGACCAGGTGTTGCTGGACGGGCGGGGCAAGGGGGCGATCAGCGGACTGACACCTTACCGCTACAACCGGGTGGCGCTGGATCCCTCCGGCATGACCGATGGCGTCGAGCTCAAGGGCAATGCCAGGCGGGTAGCGCCTCGCCGAGGCGCTATCGTCAGGCTGACTTACGACACCCTGGTGGGGGCGCCGACCCTGGTGCGGGTGACCACGCCGGCGCCTTTCGGCGCGCAGTTGATCGACGCCGATGGAGACGTGCTGGCGGTGCTGGGTCAGGGGCGCATGGCAGTGGTCAGGGGAATCGATGCACACCGGGGCTATCAGCTTCGCTGGGGGCCGAGCCCGCGGGAGCGCTGTCGCCTGACACTGGAGCCGCAACGCGAGGCGACGCCGCACCAGGGTGCCGCGCCGCGTATCGCCCAGCGCCAGGCCACCTGCTTGCCTGGAGATGTCACGTCTGGCTAGGTTCGACGATCGAACAGGGTCAGGGCGAAGGCGTCCAGCAGGCTGCTGGCCTCGGGGGTCTCGACCACAGACCGCTCGAGTGCCTCGACGTCCTCGTCCTGAGCGACAAGAATGTCGCGCTGGTGCGCCAGGTAGGCCGCGGTCACCTGGACGGTGAATTCCGGGTGGAACTGCACGCTGTACTGGGCTGGGCCATAGCGCAGGGCCTGGTTGGGGTCATGGTCGTTGGCCGCCAGGACCGTGGCGGTCTCGGGGCGTGACAGGGCGCTCTGGGCGTGGGTCAGCTGGGCGGCGAAAGCATCGGGCAGCGCACCGAACAGCGGGTCCCCGCGACCGGCCTCGGTCAGCGTGAGGGTACGCGAGCCGCATTCCCGCCCCCGGGGGTGGTAGCCGGCGCTGCCGCCGAAGGCCTCGGCCATCAACTGGTGGCCATAGCACACGCCAAACAGTGGCAGGCCGCGGTCGAGCGCCTCCCTCAGCCAGGGTTTCAGCGCTTCGCTCCAGGCTTCCCGGTCGGACACCATGGCGTGGGACCCGGTCACCACCACCCCGTCCTGATCAGAGATTGCCGGCAGCGGTTGGCGGCGAACGTCGATCACCTCGATGACGCCGCCACGACGACGAAAGCCGTCGAGACGTGCGCTGAACAGGTCCTCGAAGTCGCCGTGCTCGGCGACGACATCGGCGAAGCTGTCGCCGGTCTTGAAGATGGCAAGGCGAGGCGGCTCAACAGGCCTCGCCGGGCTTGAAGCAGTGTGGGTCACGGTCTTGGCTCGAAAAGGGGAATCCAGGGGCGCTTGCGGGTGTAGATTCAGCCGCGCTTGAGGCGATCACCGAGGGCGACCATGAAGCGGCTGCCGGCGTCGAGCTGTTCGCGCTCGATGTATTCGTCGGGCTGGTGGGCCTGGCTGATGCTGCCGGGGCCGCAGATCACCGTGGGCAGGCCGGCGAGCTGGAACTGACCGGCCTCGGTGGCGTAGGCCACGGCGGCGCCGTCGGGGCTGTCGCCGAGCAGTTCGCGGCACAGGCCCAGCGCCTCGCTGTTGTCACGATCGGCCAGGGCCGGCACGGTGGTGTTGAGCGCCTCGGTGGTGATCGAGGCCTCGGGGGCGCGCTGGCGCATGCGGGCTTCGAGTTCGCGGGCGGTGGTCTCGACCCGGGCCAGCAGCTCCTTGGCGTCATCGGTGGGCAGGTGGCGAATTTCCCATTCGAAGCTGCAGCGCCTGGCCATGATGTTGATGGCGGTGCCACCCTCGATCTTGCCCACGTGCAGGCTCGAGTGGATCACGCTGAAGGCCTCGTCGACCCGACCCTCTTCCTTGAGCTCCGCCATCACGTCCTCGATGCGGGTGACCAGGCGGGCGGCGACGTGGATCGCCGAGACCCCTTGATACACCTGGCTCGAGTGGGCTTCGCGTCCGATCACCGTGGTGCGGAAGTTGCTGGCCCCCTTGTGGGCCACCACCGGCTCCATCAGGGTCGGCTCGCCGACCACCACGGCGGCAGGGCGGGGGTGTTCGGCCATCAGCGTCTCGATCATGCGCGGGGCGCCGACGCAGCCGATTTCCTCGTCGTAGGACAGCGCCAGCCAGATCGGCACCTCAAGCTCCAGTTCGCTCCAGTGCGGTACCTCGGCCAGGGCGCAGGCGATGAAGCCTTTCATGTCACAGGTGCCGCGACCGTACAGGCGCCCGGCATTGTCGCCCTCGCCGGCGGTCAGGGTGAAGGGATCGCTGGTCCAGGGCTGGCCCACCACCGGCACCACGTCGGTATGGCCCGAGAGCACCACACCGCCCTCTACCGCCGGGCCGATGCGCGCCAGCAGGTTGGCCCTGGAACCGTCGTCGCTCTCGACCCGCCAGTGATCGACGCCGTAGCGGTCGAGCCACTCTTCGACGAAGGCGATCAATTCCAGGTTGGAATCCCGAGACACGGTGGCAAAGCCCACCAGGGTCTTGAGCAGGTCGTGTGCGGTCATGAAGGCTCCGTCGACTGAGGTCACAAGGAGCGTCAATGTACCATGGCCAGGCGACGCGCCCCAGCGTATCACCCCGGGTTACCGCCCGAGCACGCTGCTCTCCTGGGTCACCCAAGACTGAGGCCGCCCAGGACAGGAACCGCCCAAGCCTGGGTCACCCAAGACCAGGTCCGCCCGACAGCGACGTGCGGGGCGGACGGGACTCAGTCGGACAGCGCGACCCGACTCTCGCCATTGCCGGCGGGATGCACCTGGATCTGCACCGGAATGCGCTCATGCATCTCCTGGACGTGGGAGATGACCCCGACCCGTCGGCCCTGGGCCTGGAGACCGTCGAGGGCGTCCATCGCCAGCGCCAGCGATTGGGGATCGAGGCTGCCGAAGCCTTCATCGATGAACAGCGACTCGATTGCCAGCTCCCCCGAGGCCAGCGAGGCGAGCCCGAGCGCCATGGCCAGCGACACCAGAAAGGTCTCGCCGCCGGATAGCGAGTGCACCGAGCGACGCTCGTCGGCGACGTCCTGATCGATCACCAGGAGCCCCAGCGGGCTGCCTCCTCTCACCAGACGGTAGCGCCGGCTGAGGCCCGCCAGGTGGACGTTTGCCTCGTCGATCAGGCGCTCCAGGTTCCAGGCCTGGGCGATGCGCCGGAAGGTCTTGCCGTCGGCGGCGCCGATCAGCTCGGCGATGCGGCCCCAGCGATGATGCTCGTCCCTGGCCCTTTCCAGGGCCTCGAGGCCGTCACGTTGGCGCTGCCGGCGTCGATCATCGTCGCGCACGGCGTGCAGGGCGCCATCGCGGCGTTGCTGGGCGGCCTCCAGCCGCGGCCGGTTGGCCTCACGTCTGGCGTCGAGGTCGGCCTGGCGTGCATCCAGCTGGCGTTGGGTGGCCTCGTCGAGCAGTGTCTGCGGGTCCTGCTCCGGCAGGTGGCGGGCCCGCCAGGCGCGCCAGCCCTGGCGACGCTCGTCGCGACTGGTGCGGGCGGTCTGGCAGGCCTCGCGGGCGCCGTCCAGTCGGGCGCGCAGGGCCTTGAGCGCATCGTCGGCCTGGTCGAGCAGCCGCTCCAGGTCGCCATCGGTGATGTCCGGGTGCTCGTTGCGCCAGCGTTCCAGTTCGGCGTCCAGGCGGGTCTTTTCGTCCTCCAGCACCGAGAGCGCCTTGCCCTCGTGCTCGATTCTCTGGGTCAGGCTCAGCACCTGACGCTGGGCCTGGTCATGGGCCTGGCGGGCCTGCTCGTGGTCCTGACGTGCCTGGCGGACCTGGGCTTCGAGGCGCTCGAGCCAGGCATCTGCCGAGCGGTCATCGCCGAGCGCCTCGGCCAGACGTCGTCTGTGCTCGTCGATGCTGCGGGTCAGTTCGGGACGCTGATCGTCGAGCCGTTTGAGTTCCTCGTCGAAGTTGGCAGCGCGCAAGGCAAGCGCCTGACGCTCTCGCTCGTCTTCCTCGATGGCCTCTGCCAGCGGGGCCAGCTGGCGTTCGGCGTCGTCCAGTGCCTGGAGGCGCTCGCGAGCCTGTTGCTGGCGCTGGCGGGCCTTTTCGCTGTGCTCGGTGAGCCAGGCTTGGCGGGCGTCGGCGTCGAGGGCGCGCCACTGCTCGGCGAGCGCCGGGTCGTCGAGCCTGGCCTGGGCTTCTTCGAGACCGGCCTGGGCCTCGTTTCTTCGAGGTTCAAGCGCGAGCAGGCTGGTCTCGGCCTGCTCGACGCTGGCCTTCAGCGCCTGAAAGCGCCCGAACAGGGCGTCACGCTGCTCGCGCAGCTCGCCGAGTCGGCTTTCGGACTCGGCGAGCTGATCATCCTCCAGTGCGATCTGGGCGGCGAGCTGGGTGGCCTCCGGGGTGGCGGGGGGCGAGTCGCGCCAGGGGTGCTCGTGACTGCCACACACCGGACAGGCGGTGTCCGGTTCCAGGGTGGCGCGCATGTCGGCGACGCTGTCGCTTCGGGTGGCGCGGGCGCGCTGGATAAAGCGCGTGAGCTGCTCGTGCTCCGCCGTGGCGTGGTCCAGGCGCGCCCGCGCCTGCTTGCCTTGGTCCAGCAGTTCGTCGCGCTGTGCGCTGTCGCGGCTGCGCTCGGCGTCGAGCCGGTGCTGTTGCTCATCGAGCTGGCGCAGCAGACGCCAGCGCTGCTCCAGTTCGGACAGCGCCAGCAGACGATGGCCGGCGTGCTCGAGGTGCTGCTGGGCCTCGGCCCTGGCCGTTGCGACCTGCTGATGCTGGCCAAGATGGCGTGACAGGGTGCGGGTGGCGGCGTCGCGCTGCTCCAGATGGCGGCGATGGCGCTCTGCCAGCGCTCGCTGCTGCCCGTCGAGATCCTCGCGCTGGCGCTTGCGCTTCTGGTGTTCGTCCTCCAGCTGTCGATGCTGTTGCTCGCGGCCCTTGAGTTCGCTGGCAATTTCACGGGCCTGGGCGATGGCGGGACGGGCCTGCTCGAGCGCCTGCTCGCTGTCCTCCAGGGTCTGGCGGCGACGGCTGGTTTGCTGGTGCTGTTGTTCCAGGGCGGTGCGTGCCTGGGCCAGGGCTGACTTGGCTTGTTCGAGCTGCTGGCGCTGGTCCGGCAACTGTCGAGAAAGGCTACGCTGGCGCAGCAACTGGGGGCGCCAGGGTGCGACGCGCTCGAGCATCTCGCACTCACGGCGCTGCTCGCTCAGTGCCTCCCACTGGGCCTCTGCCTCGACCAGGCTGGCGTCGGCTTGTTCGCAGCGCTGGCGCCACTGGGCGTCCTGGGCGAGCCACTGGGCCTCTTCGTCCAGCGCCTTCATCTGCCGCTGGCAGGTGTCCAGCTCGCCTTCGGCCTCGGCCAGTTCCTGCTCCATGGCCTGGCGTGCGCTGTCGTCGCTGGGCGCGTCCTCGGCGAGCAGCGCCTGCTGGCGGGCCACCGCGTCGCGGGCCTCCTTGGCCCGGGCGTAGCTTTCGACCGAGATGCGCGAGTATTCCTGGGTGTTGGTGAGCTTCTCGAGCAGGTCCGAGCGGGCGTTGTCGTCGGCCTTGAGAAAGGCCGCGAACTCGCTCTGGGCCAGCAGCACGGCGCGGGTGAACTGCTCGAACGATAGCCCCAGGCGCTCGGGGATCAGCTCGGCGAATTCGCGCTTCTGGGCGGTCAACAGGCGTTCGTCGTCCAGGTCGGTCAACGATTGCTCCACCGCCTGCAGCTTGCCGTCGGCCTTGTCCCGGGCGCGCCGCACGGCCCATCGCGCGCGGTAACGGCGAGCGTCGCGACCGATGAAGTCGACCTCGGCGTAGCCGCTGGCGGCGCCGCGCCTCAGCAGGCTGCGGGGGTCGGCGGTGGCGATCCGCGAGCCGTCCAGGTCCTCCAGATGGGAGTCGCGCCCCGGGGCGTGGCGAAGCCTGGGCGTATTGCCGAACAGCGCCAGACACAGGGCGTCGAGCAGGGTGCTCTTGCCGGCGCCGGTGGGGCCGGTGATGGCGAACAGGCCGGCATCGGCCAGTGGCGCCGCGGTAAAGTCCAGCTCGACCGGACCGGGCAGGGAGGCCAGTTGGGACAGGCGCAGGGCGAGAATCTTCATGGCTGCGTGCTCCCTTCGGCGGCGCCCTGGTCTTGTCCATCCGCGCTCTGGTCTTCGGCATCCACGTCCTGGACGCGCTGGCACAACCAGTCGAAGTCGGCGATCACGCTGTCATCCGGTGCCTCGCCCCAGCGCTCTTTCCAGGTGCGCGAAAACAGCTCACGGGGTCCGATGTCCTCGAGGCGCTCGCCACGCCCGGGTGCCTGTGACTCAGTGACCGGCAGTTCGCGCTTCAGCCGCAGCAGGCGCACCGCACGGCCGCCCAGCGCCTGCTCGATGCGCGAGCGCAACTCCGGCATCGGGGCGTCCAGGCGCACGTTGATCTCGAGCCAGTCCCAGCGCTCGACCGGGCCTGCCCCGTCGCGGGCCGGCAGCGCCTCGATCGCGCCCAGGATCTCTTCCAGCGGGGCAGGGCCGAGGCGACGCATGGCCACCGCCCGCGGCACGCTGATCGGCTCGACATGGGCAAGGGCGCCATCGGCGAAGTCCGCCATCAGCACCTGATGGGGGTAGTCGACTTCGCTGAAGTCCAGCGGCAGCGGGCTGCCGCTGTAGCGTATGCGTTCGTCGCCGACCCGCTGGGCGCGGTGCAGGTGCCCCAGGGCGACGTAGTCGATGTCCTCGGGAAACAGCGAGGCCGACAGCGCTTCCTCGCCGCCGATGACGATAGGGCGTTCGCTGGCCTCGGAGACGGCGGCGCCACGCAGGTGGGCGTGGCTCATGGCGATCAGCGCCTGGCCAGGCTCGCGCTTTTCCCGGGCGGCCGCGATCAGTGCGCGATGGACCCGCTCGACGCTGGCCACATAGTCGTCGCCGGCGTTCGTCTCTTCTCCTGCTGCGTCCGCCGCTTGTCTGGTCTGCCGGCCACGACCGGTGATCTCCGCCGGACGCAGGAAGGGCAGCGCCAGGCACCAGGCGCGGACCTCATCCTGGGCATCGCGCAAGGGCACCAGCAGGCGATCGCTGTCCAGCGCGCCGTCATCGACGAAGCGCACCCGGCCAAGGGCATGGGTGCGCAGGTGCTGCATCAGCGGGGCGGGCAGCTCGATGCGGCTGCCGCTGTCGTGATTGCCGGCGATCAGCGCAATGGTCAGGTCAGGGCAGCGCTGGTGGACCCTGACGATAAAGTCATAGAGCAGCTCCTGGGCGCGCAGCGACGGATTGACCACATCGAAGACGTCGCCGGCGACCAGCAGCGCGTCCACCTGGCGTTCGGCGAGGGTGTCGACCAGCCAGTCGAGGAAGGCGCGATGTTCCTCGTGACGTTCCTGGCCGTGAAAGCTCTGGCCCAGATGCCAGTCTGCGGTGTGGATGATCCTCATCCGTCCTCCCTGATGGAGCGCCAGGCCCTGCGGCCGGCGGCTTGTTGATCCCCGTGACTGGCGCGTAGTCTACCGCGAGCGGGTGGCGTCTTCAGCCACCCCTGGTCGTCAACAGGGAGGTGACATGACCCAGCACCCCAGGACACGAGAGACTGCGCTGCACGACTGGGACCTGGCGCCGAAGGAGGCCATCGCCTTGCAGCGGACCCTGGCAGGACGCCTGATACGCGAGGACGCCCTCGGTGAAGTGGAACACATAGCCGGAGTGGATATCGGCTTCGAAGATGGAGGCGACACCACCCGCGCCGCGGTGGTGGTGCTGTCCTGGCCGGGGCTTGCGCCGATCGAGCAGGTGGTGGCGCGTCAGCCGACGCGCATGCCCTACGTGCCGGGGCTTCTGTCCTTTCGTGAGATACCGGCGGCCCTGGCGGCCTTCGAACGACTCGACAGCCGCGTGGATCTGGTCATGGTGGACGGCCACGGCATCGCCCATCCCCGACGTCTCGGGGTGGCGGCGCACCTTGGACTGTGGCTGGATCTGCCCACCCTGGGCGTGGCCAAGAAACGCCTGACCGGGCGCCATAGCGAGGTCCCCGAGGGGCGTGCCGAAAGTACCGACCTGATGGACGGCGACGAGCGCATCGGGGTCGTGCTACGCTCTCGCGCCGGCGTCAAGCCGGTGTTCGTGTCGCCGGGCCACCGGCTGTCGGTGGATTCGGCCAGGGCCTGGGCGGTGGCCTGCCTCGGCCGCTACAAGTTGCCCGAACCCACAAGGCTGGCCGACAGGCTGGCATCACGGCGCTGAGCCGGCCTTCACTCAAGCATCCGAGAACTCGCCATGTCCGACACAGAGGTATCACCCGGCGTTGCCGCCACCGCAGCCTGGGTCGAGGAATTCGTGGTGCACCTCAACGTCTGCCCCTTCGCCGGACGAGAGGTCACACGCGGGTCGATTCGCTATATCGAGGTCGACGGGCGCAGGCTCGAGGACGCCCTGGTGGCGCTGATGGAGGCCTGCCACCACCTCGAGACGACACCCGAGGTGGAGACCAGTCTACTGGTGTTCACCCGAGGGCTTGCCGACTTCGACGACTATCTCGACGCCCTGGCCATGGCCGAGGCATTGCTCGCCGACCGCGGCTACGAGGGCGTCTTCCAGCTGGCGAGCTTCCACCCTGACTATGTCTTCGACGGCGTGGATGATGATGATCCGGCCAACTTCACCAATCGTTCTCCCTGGCCGGTCTGGCATCTGCTGCGTGAAGAGGGTCTGGAAAGGGCGCTGGCCCACTATCCCGACCCCGAGGCTATCCCCGAGCGCAATATCGAAAGGTTGAGGGAGATCGGCAGCGACAGTCTGGCCGAGCAACTGGCCGAGTTGAAAGTACGCTTTCGCTGAGCTGAAGGCGAACTCCCGTGTCTCGTCGAGCCCGGCCCGGCTAGACGATATCCAGCGGCACCTTGCGCTGGGGTGCCGGATACAGGGCGTCGAGTCGCGCAACTGTCGCCTCGTCCAGGGTTACCTCCAGCGCCCTGGCGTTGTCGTCGACGTGCTCGGGGGAGGCGGCCTTGGGAATCGCGATGACATCGTGCTGGCCCTCGACCGGGCGGATGGCCCAGGCCAGCAGCAGTTGCGCCGGGGTCAAGCCGAGGTCCGTGGCGAGTTCGCCAAGTTGCGGGTCGGCCAGGGGATCTGCGCCGACGGCGCCGGCCTGGGCCAGCGGACAGTAAGCCATCAGCGGCATCCGTTGCCGGCGTTGCCATGGCCTCAGGGCGACCTCGATTCCCCGCGACGCCAGATGGTAGAGCACCTGGTTGACCGCGCAGTCGCCGCCACCGGGCAGTCGAGCGAGTGCCTGCATGTCGTCCACATCGAAGTTCGACACACCGAAGCGACGAATCTTGCCTGCCGCTACCAGGCGATCGAAGGCCTCCAGCGTTTCGTCCAGCGGGATGCTCCCCGGCCAGTGCAGCAGGTACAGATCCAGGTAATCGGTGCCCAGGCGCTCAAGGCTCGCTTCGCAGGCGGCGATGGCGCTGTCGCGACCGGCGTTCCAGGGGTAGACCTTGGAGACCACAAACGCCTGGTCGCGGCGACCCTGGATGGCCTCGCCGACCAGGCGTTCGGCGGCACCGTCGCCGTACATTTCGGCGCTGTCGATCAGCCGCAGACCTCGCTCCAGCCCACGTTGCAGGGCGGCGATTTCCTGACGCCGGGGCGCACGCCCTTCGCCCATGTACCAGGTGCCCTGGCCCAGGGCAGGCAGGGCCTCGGCGGTGCTTCCGGTTTCCAGCAGAACCTTGGCAGTCGTCATGTCGCACACCTTTGCGGAATAGTTTTCCAGAGATGCGCTCGACTATCGCAGCCATGACCGTCGACGCGCAAGACGAGGCTGGACAGACCTCGGTACAAGATGCATGGTGAAGTCATCAGTTGTCCCGCCAGGGATGATTGGCCCCGCAGGTACCGCCCATCGATGGGAGGTGGCGGGGCGAGCGCCTCAGGAAGAGGCGCCACCGTAGTGTGATTACCAGCCCGTGTATCTCAACTGGAAGGAGTCGTCATGAGTATCACCAACACCGCATCCGCGCAGTGGAAGGGCAGTCTCAAGCAGGGCAAGGGCGTTGTATCCACCAACAGCGACGCGCTCAGCGATGTTCCCTATGACTTCAAGCAGCGCTTCGAAGGCCAGGCCGGGACCAATCCGGAAGAGCTGATCGGTGCGGCCCACGCCAGCTGCTATTCCATGGCACTGTCGATGATTCTGGGCGAGTCCGACCTGGAAGCCGACAGCATCGACACCAGCGCCGAGGTGACCCTCGATGAGGTCGACGGTGGCTTCGCCGTGACCAAGGTGCATCTGACCACTCGCGCCAGCATCCCCGGCGCCGACGAGTCGGTGTTCCAGGAGGCCGCCGAGAAGGCCAAGGCCGGCTGCCCGATCTCCAAGCTGTTGAACGCCGAGATCAGCCTGGACGCCAAGCTGGCCTGATCCGGCCGGGTCGCGTCAGCGACGTCGTTGCCATGACGTAGTTGCCACGACTTAGTTGCCACGATGTTGTTGCCACATGGAAAAGCCCGCCGATTGGCGGGCTTTTTCGCGCAGCTGCATTGACCCTCGAAGGCTCGTGCTCAGGAGGCGCTTTGTGTGGGACGTTCGGCGCGGGGTTCCGGTGGCAACTGGCGCTCGGCGTGGGGCTTTCTCGCCGCGTCGACCAGAGCGCGGATGAGTCGTTGCTGGGGGCGATTGAAGATCAGGAATTCCGGGTGCCACTGAACCCCCAGCAGGAAGTCGTGCTCGCGGGACTCGATCCCCTGCACCAGACCATCCCGGTCACGTGCCACGATATCCACACCGCGACCGGTGTGTTCCACCGCCTGGTGATGAAGGCTGTTGATGCGACACCAGCTGACCCGCAGCAGCTGGTGCAGGCGGCTGCCCTCGACGATGTCCACGGTCTTGCGTGGCAGCACGGTGCGCCGGCGCTTGAGCCCCTCGTGGGTGGTGTAGATGTCACTGTCCAGGGTGCCACCCAGGTGGACGTTGATCAGTTGCGAGCCGCGGCAGATACCGAGTACCGGTGTATTGCGGGGGATCTCCCGGGCCAGCAGCTCGAGCTCCAGTTCGTCGCGTTCTGGATCGACGCGCACGTCGAGCTGCATCTCACCGCCGTACAGATGCGCCTGGATGTCATCACCTCCGCCGACGATCAGGCCATCGAGCCGGTCCGGTCGTGGCCGCGACGGCGATAGCCTGAGCGGTTTGCCTCCATGGCGCCACACCGCGAACCAGTCGAAGCACCAGGCCAGCAGGCTCTTGTGGTCGGAGGTGGAAATACCGATCACCGGGCGTTCAGCCATCCTTGGAGTCTCCCTTGAGCTTGTGCTTTATCTTTTGCCACAGCGAGCTGTCGAGGTGACGGGCTCGGTACTCCGCCATACGCTCATGCAAGGTCTCGGGCGCGCAGGCCAGCCGCTCTACCTCGAGCCAGCGGTTCCATTCGGTCACCGCGCCCCAGTCGGCTTCGGAAAGCTGGGCGTTGGGCAGACGGTAGTGAAAGGTGGGTCGCGGCTGGACAAGCTCCTTGCGAAACAGCTCGTGGGGATGGTCGGGCCTGAGGTGGGCGAACAACGGCAGCATGTCCAGATCGCGGTTGCGAGTGTCGTTGTCGGCCAGATAGTCGTCGATCAACTGGTCGATATCGGGCGCATAGTCCTCGTCGAACAGCTTGAGGCAGTAGCGCTTGTGGAAGGGGTTGGCGTGGGGCAGCACCTCCCGGGTGATATCGACCCGGATCTGTTCGCGCAGCCAGTCGGCGGACAGCAGGTAGGCGCGTAGATAGCGCAGGATGTCCTCGGCCTCGAGGCTAGGGAGCTCCGGATTCAGATGCAGACCGAAACCGTACATCAGGCTGGCCTCGGTGCCCTTGGCGCCGTGCTCGCGGAGTCCGTCGAACATCGCGTCGAGCTTGTCGAGCTCATCCCAGGGGACCGGGGGGCAGACGATCTCCGTCGGCACCAGTCCGGTGACCATGTCGCCCAGCAGCTCGCGAGAGCGACGGTCGAGGTCGCGGCGCATGCGATCCCAGTCGTCGCCGGGTGTCTTGGCCGCGTCCTCGGGCGATTCGGGGTGGACGTACTGAGAGTCCAGTTCGATCTTGAAGTCGCCCCACTGGGTGTCGCTGACCTTCATCCGGTGGGCGCTCTGGACCTCGATACGACCGTCGAACAGGGACTGGACCATCTCTGCGGTGGCCATGGGGTCCAGGCCGGCGAACTCGATTTCCACTCCCACCTTGCGGATGTCTCCGTCGGCGGTGGTGGGCTCGGGTGGCGCTTGAGCTTTCATGGCGGCATCCTGATAAGGCATTAGTGGGACGTTACTTCGCAGACTACCATAGGCGGTCACTTTTCATCGGCGGCGGCGCCGAGTCCTCACCGGCAGGGAACACGAATGTTGCTGCATAGAAGTAAAATCTTTCACATATTTCAATGGTTTGTGCTTCTCTTTCTAATTGGGGTATGTATTTTGCCCGTTCAGGCGTCGGCCCAGGGCCTGGCGCTGGAGGCCCTGGCCGGAGGCGGTGAACAGGCCCCCCAGGAGGCCTCGTCGGAAGAGCTGCAGCGCTCCCTGGATACCCTGATCCAGACGCTGGAAAGCGACCAGAGCCGTCAGGAGTTGCTCGATAGCCTCAGGTCACTGCGCGACGCGGGCCAGGCCGCAGCGGAAACCGGCACCGGTTCCCAGGGACTGCTGGGGGCGCTTGCCGACACCTTCACCGAGCTTGGCGAGCAGGCCGAAGGGGCCGGGTCGCCCATGGCCCAGTGGCGCGCCAAGCTGGCGGAGGGCTGGCGCGATATCAATGGCCTGATCGCCGACACCAGCCATAGCGAGCTGGCCCAGTTCGCCGTGGAGTTCAGCATCCTGCTGACGATCTGGGGTGGCATGGTGATCATCCTGGTGGCGCTGGGGCGTCTGATCGGGTCCCGCCGGGGCTGGCCGATGGACCTGCCGAGAGAGCCCAAGGCGTGGCTGCTGGCGGCTCACTTTCTGCGCCGCATGCTGCCCTGGGCGCTGGCCTTTCTGGCGGTGCTGGGGGTGTCACAGCTTGTGCCCGGCAGCGCCGGGCGCACCGTCGTATCGGTGATCGCCTACGCCGCGCTGTGCGGGCGCATCCTGTCGGTGGTGGTCGAGATCGTCATCTCGGTGTTCACCCGCGGGCATCGCTATACCGCGGTCAAGCTGCTGCAGCAGCGGGCTCTGCGTCCGCTGTTCGTCATCGGCGCACTGATCGCCCTCGGCGACGCCTTCAAGACCGAACGTCTGGTGGACCTGCTGGGGGTCGATCTGTCCTCGCTAGCCTCGGTGCTGGCCAATATCCTGGCCGCGGTGCTGACCTTCCGCTTCATCGTTCGCTTCAAGCGGCCGATCAAGCATCTGATTCGCAACCGCACCTATGCCATCCGCAGCGATTGCTCGAGTCCTACCGAGGTCACCCGGGTGATCGGTCGGCTGTGGCATATTCCCGCGCTGCTGCTGGTGGGGGCCTCGCTGGTGGCGATCTTCGTCACCGGAGGCGATGTCGGTACCGCACTGGCCCGTTCGATCATCAACGCCGCCCTGCTGGTGCTGACGCTGGTGGTCACAGCGCTGCTGCGCCGCCAGAACGAACGTCATGACCACAGCCGGGGGCGCCATCGCCACCACAGCGAGTATCGCCGCCGGCTCGAACGTTTCGCCTATACCCTGGGGCATGTGCTTGCCTGGCTGGTGTTCGCCGAGCTGTCGCTGCAGGTGTGGGGTGGCTCGCTGGTGGGCATCGGCCGCGAAGGGGTGGCCAGCGTGCGCATCGGCCAGGCGATCCTGGCGATCGCCTTTACCGTATTGCTGGCCTGGCTGGTGTGGATCTTCGCCGATACCGCCATCCAGCGGGCGCTGACCTCCTCGGCGCGCTCGCGGGGGCGCCGGGTCAACCAGGCACGGGCCCAGACCATCACCCCGATGATTCGCAACGTGATCTTCGCAGCCATCGTGATCATCGCCTCCATCGTCGGCCTGGCCAATCTGGGGGTCAACGTGACGCCGCTGCTGGCCGGTGCCGGGGTGATCGGTCTGGCCATCGGCTTCGGCGCCCAGACCCTGGTGCAGGACCTGATCACCGGCATCTTCATCCTGATCGAGGACTCCCTGGCGGTGGACGACTTCGTTCAGATCAATGGCCACATGGGCACGGTGGAAGGGTTGACGCTCAGGACCGTACGCCTGCGTGACCTGGACGGCATCGTGCATATCCTGACCTTCTCGCGTATCGACTCCATCCATAACATGTCGCGGCAGTTCGGCGTGGCGCTGATGAAGATCCGCATTCCCTTCGACATGAAGATCGACGACGCCACCACCCTGATGCAGGAGACCGCCCGCGATCTGCGCCAGGATCCGATCATGCGCCACCACATCTGGTCACCGCTGGAAATGCAGGGTATCGATCGTTTCGAGGATGGCTGCGCGATCCTGCGGATGCGCTTTCGCACCTCGCCGGAAATGCAGTGGGACGTGGCCCGTGCCTTCAACATGCTGCTCAAGCAGCGCATGGAGGAGATGGGCGTCGAACTGGGCGCGCCGCGCCTCAGCGTCAGCATGGAAGGCCGTGGCGGCGGGCGTCTCGATGGTACCACCAGCGAAGGCGAGGCCGACCACCAGGGGCGCGATGCCAGCGGGCGCGCCCGGGGCCAGGCCGGGGTGGCAGACCCCCACCATCAAACCAGTGCTACCGGCGCCTCGCCCGACCCGGGAACCTGATGGCGTTGTGCTGTACCCCGCATACATTGCACTGAGGTGAGAAAAGTCGGGAAAGGCTGTCAGGAACTCGCGAGTGGCGACACCAAGTCAGCAAGTCGGGCGGCGGCAAGGTCTGGTACCAAGGCTCAGCGCCAAGGTTGAACCTCCGGAACGCGCCGTCGCCTGCACCAACTGTTTCGGGTGTCGTCGACTCTTGAAGGGAGTGACGTCACCGACCATATCGTCAACGAGCGGTATCACCCACGAGGGAGTCGTCACCATGACCGTTGCCAAGGATCTCGCGCTTTACCATTTTGCCCACTGCCCGTTCTGCGCCTTTGTGCGCCGTGAACTCGACAAGCTCGGCGTCGAGGTGGATATCCGCGACGCGGGCGCCAACCCGGCGCACCGCAAGGCACTGAAGGAAGGCGGCGGCAAGATTCAGGTGCCGTGTCTGCTGATCACCAGTGAAGACGGCAGCGAGACCTGGATGTACGAATCCATGGACATCGTCGCCTACCTGAAGAAGCGCTTCAGCGAGGGAAAGGTAGCCTGAAGCAAAGCGTCTGACGTCGCGGGGCTCATGAACCCGAAGCGGCCTGAAGCAAGCGCGGCCACCACTTGGGACAAACGAGCCTTCGCATCGCGTGGCGTCACCGCCAGTCTCGCCACGCGAAAGACGCTACAGCACGTCTGATGGAACCGATCTCAGGCAAGTCCAGCAAGCCTTGTGGGCCACCAGTGGTGGCCTTTTTTGCGTCTGGCGCGCGGTGGCAGTCGCAATGCCGTCGGCTCAGTTTTCCTTTGTCACATCGTCGGGGGGCGAGTCATCGGCGGGTGACACCAGGTGGATGATATTGCAGGGGCTGGTGATCCAGAACGAGTTGAACTCCTCCGGCAGGTGCTCGATCTCGTCGCAGCGCTGACAGCCACGCTGTTCGAGGTAGCTCGAGGCGGCCTGGATGTCGCTGGCCAGGATCTGAAGCCAGATTTCTGCCTGGCTCAAGTGCGGCTCGCGATCCAGCCACAGCACCTTGTCGCCGAAGGCAAAGCGCGGCGTCTCCCGGTCACCGGGGGGCGTCAATTCCTCGAGCTTCAGGATCTCGCGGTAGAAGGCAACGGTCACCTCGTACTCGTGGGCGGGAATCTTCATGGCGATATTGTCGCCGGGAGAGAAGTCTGTGGTCATGGACCGTTACCTTGTTGTTTGAATTGAGGCGGGTACTTGGACGCAGGAGCTTGCGCTGTGATGGCCGCCACCCCGATGACCTGCACAAGGTGATGCAGCGCGGGTGCCCCTCGTCCTGCCTCGCGGCCAAAGCGAATGTCACGTCTCGAGCGAGTGTGGTGAGCCGGGCGGGGTCGCGCTGAACAGTATTGAGCATAGGCTGAATTGGCTCGGGCCGGTGCTGCCCGCTGGCGGTGACGCGTTCCGCTGTGCGGTGGCGAGTTGGCGAGGGTGCACCCTTGTTGGGCTTAGGTCATATTGATGTTGGTAAAACTTCGATCTGAGGTATGCTGAAGCGTACAGGCAGTAACGTTGCTGGCGCCGTGCCAGCGAGTGAGCGCCGGGAGACCGCGATGGAGCTTCTCGAAAAGGACCGTGCAGCGGGTGGCGGAGTGATGGCGCAGATCGACCTGCCCCGCGAGGTGTACACCGATTCAGCCGCTTTTATCAGAACCGTCAGGCAAGGGCTGCCGGGAAGCGTGCTCAAACAGGCGATCGATGCACTGTCGGCCGACCGCGATCTCTTTGTACGACTGCTGGAGACGGACTCCGGCAATCTGCATCGCTTCTACAAGCGCAAGGCGCTGGGGCGTGCGCAAAGCGAAGAAGTGCTCGACACGCTGAAGTTGTTTGTCGAGGTAGGTGAGGTGTTCGCTGACGAAGCGGTCGGTCATCAATGGCTGCACGCCGAGGTACCCGCACTCGCCGGCTCGCGTCCGATCGAACTCCTGGATACCTTTGCTGGCCGTGAACTGGTACGACAGGTGCTGCGCAAGATCAGTCACGGCGACTTCAGTTGATGAGGCTGTACCGTATCGCTCCTGAGCGTTTTCTGGCCAACCTGTCCGGGCGCGGTGCCAGCTATCACGATGGGGCGCGCTGGAACGACCCCGGCCATCCGGTGCTGTATTTCGGTACCAGCGCCTCCGTCGCCATGCTGGAAATGGGTAACTATATTCCAGACCCGCGATTGGTCCCGAAGGATTTTCGCCTGGGCATCTATGACGTACAAAGCAGCGCCGTCGAGAAGGTCGGAGTCGATGAATTGCCTGATGGCTGGGACCTGTTTCCCCCTCCTGAACACACGCGGCGACTCGGTACCGCGTTCCTGTCGGCGGCCCGCAACTTGATACTGCTGGTGCCAAGTACCGCTGCTGCGGGTATTGATCAGGTGGCGGTGGTGAATCCGCTGCACCCGGACATGGACAAAGTCTCGCTCATCGACATCCGGGCACGGATCTACAATCCGAGATTGTTTCAGGGCATCCAGTAGCGCTCCGGTTGCCGAGTCAGTTCGTTTGGCGCTCAGGCAGGTCTGCCAGGCAAATCGAGCCGATTTGGCAGCGTCAGAGCGGACAACTCCCAGGAAGTGAATTCGCTCGCCTAGCTGGCGAAGGCGGAGTCCTTGCCCAGGTTCTCCGGCCCGAAGGAGTCCGGCAGCAACTCGTCCATGGTGTAGCGCTTGAGCAGTTGGCCGTCCGCGTCCACCACCCGGATCAGGGTGTCGGGGGAGGAGAACTCGCGCAGGCGCTGACGGCAGTCACCGCAGGGGGTGCACAGATGCTCGCCGGGACCGATGACGTAGACCTCCTTCAGCCGGGTCTCGCCGCTGGTGACCATGGCGGCGATGGCCGAGGCCTCGGCGCACAGCCCCTTGTAGTGGGCGACCTCGACGTTGGCGCCGACGTAGCGGGCTCCCGAGTCGCTGATCAGCAGGGCGCCTACCGGATGGCTGGAGTAGGGCACGTAGGCGCGACCGCGTACCTCGATCAGCGCCTTGACGATATCGGCGTCGACGGTCTCTGTCGTCCTTGGATCGCTCATTGGGTGGTCTCCTGGCGGCTGGTTTGCTGGCGGTCGTCCTCGAGCACGGCCTCGAGGGCGATGGTCATCATCTCGTCGAAGCTGGTGGCGCGCTCGTCGCTGGAGAGGCTGTCGCCGTTGACGATATGGTCCGATACGGTGCAGATGGTCAGGGCGCGGGCGCCGAATTCGGCGGCGACGCCGTAGAGCCCGGCGGCCTCCATCTCGACGCCGACGATGTCGAACTTGCGCAGGCAGTCGATCAGCGCCGGGTCCGGGTGATAGAACAGGTCGGCAGAGAAGATGTTGCCGACCTTGACCGGGGTGCCCTGGGCGCCGGCGGCGTCCACGGCGGCACGGGTCAGGTCGAAATCGGCGATGGCGGCGAAGTCGAGGCCGCGAAAGCGCGAGCGGTTGACGCCGGAGTCGGTGCTGCCGCCGAGGCCGATGATCAGGTCACGTACCTTGACGTCGTCGCGCACGGCGCCGCAGGAACCGACGCGGATCAGCCGTCTGGCGCCGAATTCGGTGATCAGTTCCTTGGCGTAGATCGATACCGAGGGGATGCCCATGCCGTGGCCCATGACCGAGATCTCGCGTCCCTTGTAGCGGCCGGTGTAGCCGTACATGTTGCGCACCTCGTTGACCAGGCGCGCATCCTCGAGAAAGGTCTCGGCGATGTATCTGGCGCGCAGGGGATCGCCGGGCATCAGCACGGTGTCGGCGAAATCACCACGTTCGGCCTTGATGTGGGGGGTAGCCATCTAAGCTCCTCGTCTATCCAATGCTCGTTTGCGCTCGATAAAGCTTTCACCGTCGGCCATGGGGGCAAGACCGAAATAGCTCGCCAGGCTCTGGCCGATGTCGGCGAAGCTCTGCCGACGCCCCAGCGATCGGGCCGCAAGCCCAGCGCCACTGGCCAGTACCGGGATGAACTCGCGGGTGTGGTCGCTGCCTTGCCAGGTTGGGTCGCAGCCGTGGTCGGCGGTGATCACCAGCAGATCGTCGTCGGTCAGCCGTTCGAGCAGCGCCGGCAACTGTCGGTCGAAGGCTTCCAGCGCCGCCGCATAGCCGGACACGTCGCGGCGATGGCCGTAGACCATGTCGAAGTCGACGAAGTTGGTCATGATCAGGCGCTGGGTGTCGCTCGCCACCGGTTCATCCATGGCCGCCAGGGTCGCCGCCATCAAAGCGTCATGGCCCGACGCCTTGATCAGACGACTGATGCCGCAGTGGGCGTAGATGTCGGCGATCTTGCCGATGGCCACGACCTCGCCTCCGGCGTCGTGAAGCTTCGACAGCACCGTGGGCGAGGGCGGCTCGACGCTGTAGTCGCGACGATTGCCGGTGCGCTGGAAGCTTGCGGCGTCGTCACCGACGAAGGGGCGCGCGATCACCCGACCGATATTGTAGGGCTCGAGCAGCCGCCGGGCGGTCTCGCACAATGACAGCAGGCGCTCAAGGCCAAAGCTGTCCTCATGGGCGGCGATCTGGAAGACGCTGTCGGCGGAGGTGTAGACGATGGGCTTGCCGCTGGCGCAGTGTTCTTCACCCAGACGGGCGATGATCTCGGTGCCTGAGGCGTGGCAGTTGCCCAGCACACCGGGTAGCGCCGCTTCCTCGATCAATGCCTTGAGCAGTTGCGGCGGAAAGCTCTGCTCCCTGTCCTCGAAGTACCCCCAGTCGAAGCGCACCGGGACCCCGGCGATTTCCCAGTGCCCGGACGGGGTGTCCTTGCCCGAGGACACCTCCATGGCGTGTGCGTAGGCGCCGTCGACCTCGCCTAGCTGGATGCCTGCGGCGCTGGCGCCGGTGGCCTCGCGGTGGGCGTGATAGAGCCCCAGGCGGGCCAGGTTGGGAAGTTGCAGCGGGCCGCGGCGGCCACGGTCGTCGGCCTGCCCGCGGGCACAGGCCTCGGCGATATGGCCCAGGGTATCGGCGCCGGCGTCGCCGAAGCGCTCGGCGTCGGGGGCAGCACCGATGCCGAAGGAATCCATCACCAGCACGATCGCGCGGCTCATGGTGTCTCTCCCGTTATCGAAGGATCGCACAAGGTCTCGTGCACCAGTGGTGGGGGCGTGCCGTCGTCGCCGAGGGTGAAGGCCTCACGTACCCGCGCCGCGAGTCTGTCGGCGTCCGCCTGGCTGGCGGCGTGAATGCGCGCCAGCGGGGTGTGACGGTCGACCGTCTGGCCGATGGCGGCGATGGCGTCCAGGCCGACACGATGGTCGATGGCGTCGCCGGCACGGCGGCGCCCACCGCCCAGCTCGACCACCGCCATGCCCAGCGCTTTGACGTCCTGGCGTGCCACCCGTCCCGGATGCTCGGCCAGGACGTCCTGGATCACCGGGGCCGGGGCGGGTAGGGCGCCAGCGTTTTCCAGCAGGTCGGTCGGTCCGCCAAGACCTGCCACCATGCGCTCGAAGCGCTCGGCCACGTCGCCGCTGGCCAGGCGTGCCTCGAGCTGGCGTTCGGCGTCCTCTTTGGACGTCGCCAGTCGGCCGGCCAGCAGCGCTTCCACCGCCAGGCGGCGGGTCAGCGTCAACAGCCGCGAATCGCGCTGCTCACCGCGCATGATCGCCAGGCACTCGCGTACCTCGATGGCGTTGCCGGCGCTTTCGGCCAGGGTCTGGTTCATGTCGCTGAGCACCGCCGTGGTCGGGGTGCCGGCACGTCGGGCGACGTCGGCGATGGTGGCTGCCAGGGTTCGGGTCTCGTCGTCGTTCGCCATGAAGGCGCCGTTGCCGATCTTGACGTCCATGACCAGGGCATCGAGGTTTTCGGCGAGCTTCTTGCCGAGGATCGAGGCAACGATCAGCGGCAACGAGGCAACGGTGGCGGTGACGTCGCGCACCGCGTAGAGGCGCTTGTCCGCCGGCGCCAGATCGCCGCTCTGGCCGACGATGGCCACACCGACGTCCTTGAGCAGGCGCTCGAAGGTGGTGCGCTGAGGCGTGACGTCATAGCCGGCGATGGCCTCGAGCTTGTCCAGGGTGCCGCCGGTGTGGCCCAGACCACGACCGGAGATCATCGGCACGTGGGCTCCGCAGGCGGCGAGCCAGGGGCCGAGGATCAGCGATACCGGGTCGCCCACGCCGCCGGTGGAATGCTTGTCGAGGATAGGCCCCGGCAGGTCCAGCTGTCGGTAGTCCAGCACGCTGCCGGAGTCCCGGGTCGCCTCGGTCAGCGCCACCGTCTCATCCAGCGTCATGCCGTTGAGATAGGTGGCCATGGCGAAGGCGCCGATCTGCTCCTGACCGGCGCTGTCATCGGCGATGGCCATCACGAATTGGCGGATGGCCTCACTGGACAGCGCCTGGCCGTCACGCTTGGCGGCAAGAATATCCTGCAACAGCATCAGTAGCCTCCGGACTGGCCCCCGCCGTCGACACCGACACCGGCGGTCATCAGCAGGTTGTCGAGCAGGCCCGAGGCGCCGAAACGGAAGGTCTCGGGACGGGCCCAGTTGGCACCCATGATCTCGGCGGCAAGCTCCAGATAGACGGCGGCGTCCTCGACGCTGCGAACGCCCCCGGCGGCCTTGAAGCCGACCGGGCGGTCCGCGTAGCGGATGACTTCCAGCATCACTCGGGCGGCCTCGGGCGTCGCGTTGACGGCGACCTTGCCGGTGGACGTCTTGAGGAAGTCGGCACCACCGGCGATGGCCTGCTCGCTGGCCCGGCGGATCAGCTCGGCGTCCTTCAACTCGCCGGTTTCCAGGATCACCTTGAGGGTGCGGCCGCTGGCGGCGGCCTTGCACATCTCGACCAGTTCCTGGCCGATCTGATCATCGCCATTCATGAAGGCGCGGTAGGGGAAGACCACGTCCACTTCGTCGGCACCGGAGGCCACCGCTTCGCGGGTAGCGCGGGCGGCTGCCATGACATCGTCTTCGCCGTGGGGGAAGTTGGTCACGGTGGCGATCTTGACCTGGCCGCTGAGGTTGTGGGCGGTGAGGGCGCGCCGCGCCGGCACCACGAACTGCGGATAGATGCACACCGCAGCAGTGTGCCCCAGCGGCGTCTTGGCCCGCTGGCACAGGGCCTCGACGACATGGTCGGTATCGTCATCGTTGAGGCTGGTCAGATCCATCAAGGACAGTGCCTGGCGAGCGATCACGGAGGGGTTGGTCGACTGGGAGGACATGGGAGGCTCCTGAAGTGGGACAGGCCGCCGCCTCGGGCGGCCGAAGATGTGAGGGCGGGCGCTGGATCCGCGACGTGGGATCAGGCGCCCAGAGTCATGAAGAAGCCGGCGATGCAGGCCGACATCAGGTTGGACAGGGTGCCGGCCAGTACCGCCTTGAGGCCATAGCGGGCGATGTCGTGACGACGGCTCGGGGCAATGCTGCCGAGCCCGCCGAGCAGGATGGCGATGGAGGACAGGTTGGCGAAGCCGCACAGCGCGAAGGACAGCACCGCGGCGGTATGGTCGCTCATCACCTCGCCGGTGGCGGCCACGAGCTGCTCGCCGTCGATGTAGGGGGCCAGGTTGATGAAGGCGACGAACTCGTTGACCACCAGCTTCTGGCCGATGAAGGACCCGGCCAGGGTCGCCTCTTCCCAGGGAATGCCGAGCAGGAAGGCCAGCGGCGAGAACACCCAGCCCAGGATCAGCTCGAGACTGAGATCCTCGAACCCGACCCAACCACCGACGCCACCGAGGATACCGTTGAGCAGGGCGATCAAGCCGATGAAGGCCAGCAGCATGGCGCCCACGTTGGCCGCCAGCTTGAGGCCGGACGAGGCGCCACCGGCGGCGGCGTCAAGCACGTTGGCCGGCTTGTCCTCGTCCTCGATGACCTCGGAGACGCGGTCGGCCTTGTCCGCCTCGGGATCGGTCTCCGGCATGATCAGCTTGGCGAACAGCAGGCCGCCGGGGGCCGCCATGAAGGAGGCCGCCACCAGGTATTCCATGGGAATGCCGAGTGCGGCGTAGCCGGCAAGCACCGAGCCCGCCACCGAGGCCAGGCCACCGCACATCACCGCAAATAGCTGGGAGGCGGTCATGCGGGCGATAAAGGGCCGCACGACCAGCGGCGCCTCGGTCTGGCCGACGAAGATATTGGCGGTGGCGGACAGCGACTCTGTGCGTGAGGTGCCGAGCAGCTTCTGCAGCGCGCCGCCGAGCAGCCGCACGACCCATTGCATGATGCCCAGGTAGTAGAGCACCGCCGTCAGCGACGAGAAGAAGATGATGACCGGCAGCACCTTGACCGCGAACACGAAGCCGACGCTGTCGGCGTTGGCCAGGCCGCCGAACAGGAAATCGATGCCGTCGTTGGCGTAGAGCACCACCTGGCTGACGGCGTCCGATACGGTCTTCAGGACCTTCTGGCCAAAGGGCACGTAAAGGACGAAGGCCCCGAGACCAGCCTGGATCAGGAAGGCGCCCCCCACGGTTCTCAGGCGAATGGCACGGCGGTTGTAGGAGAACGCGACGGCGATGGCGATCAGGGTGGCCATGCCGACCAGGCTCATCAGGAGTGTCATAGGTTCCTTCGCCTCATCAAAATATGAACGTTGAAGAATAGATCATCGCACTTCGGGCCTGGTCTGGCGTCCCGCATCGCGTTGATAGCGGGCAATTGCCTCGAACGGGGCGGAAATCTCTTATGCCGAATGGGGTATCAGAACAGGAATTATAGAGGTGATGGGGCATGGCGGCGGCTCGTGTCGAGTGATTGTTGTCGAGCGGAATTGGCCGGCACGGGCTGGGCCCATCCGTCAATGAGTGTATAGTAACACCTGATGTGAGAAAAATAACATTTGTGCAGTGGCGTTTTCTTACCTGCCCGGGCACTGGCTGAACCCGGTAGTTCAGGGCATGCTTATTGAAAAACGACGGCAGCAAGCCATGACCGTCGAGGCGCGGGGGAGAATCCATGAATCAGCGCAGTATTCAGCGACAGGAGCGCCTTTTGCAGGCGCTCGCCGGAGGCGGCAGCCTGAGGCTGGCGGACGCCGCCATCCTCTGCGGTGTGTCAGAGATGACCCTGAGGCGCGACGTGTCCACCAAGGACAGCCCTCTGATGCTGATGGGCGGGCATCTGGTTCGCCGCGACGACCCCCACTTCACGCCAGTCTACGACCTGGAAACTCAACAGGATCGCGGCGCCGATATCAAGGCGCGTCTGTGTCGCCGCGCCAGTGGCTACGTGGAAGACGGCGATACCCTGTTTATCGATTGCGGCACCACCCTGGTGCCGATGATCGCAGAACTTGCCAGCCGACGAGACCTCACGGTGGTGACCTACGCCCTGAACGTGGCCAATGCGGTCAGCCATTTCGATGGCATCCGACTGATCCTGCTGGGCGGCGTCTATCAGGGCGTCTCCCAGTCCTTCGACGGCGAAGATATTGCCCGCCAGGTCCGGGGACTCGGCATCAATCGCGCCTTTCTCTCCGCCGCCGGGGTGCATGCCGCACGGGGCCTGAGCTGCTTTCACTTTCATGAAGTGGCGCCCAAGCAGGCCGCCATCGAAACCGCCGCCCAGCGGATCCTGGTATTCGACGACAGCAAGTGGGGCGTGCTGCGCCCCGCCTTCTTTGGCGCCCTGATCGACGCCGATGTCATCATCACCCACGGCGAGGGTGCCGCAGGCCTGTCACGCACGCCGGAAGTGGCGTCTCGGCTGGTTCATCCCTGATTCCCCGGTTTCGGTTTCTTGCCCAGCGTGGATCCTTGTCTTTCGGATTCTTGGCTTGTGGATCCTTGTCTTGTGACTTCTTGTCTTGCGGATCATTGGCCTTTCAGTCTCTGACGGCCTTTCTCGATAGTGGTCCCCTGGGCGCACGGTTGCGCCTCTCGTTGTGGTCTGTCCCTTCTGCTCGAGCCTTCCCTTGGCCTCCTTGCTGATCTGGCCCTCGTCGCCGATTCGCTCTTTCATGACCAGGCCCTTGGTGAGCCGGTCCTTCTTTATCTGATCCTTCCTTATCTGATCCTTCCTTATCTGATCCTTTCCTATCTGCACCTTCCTTATCGCCCTCTTCACGGTCTGGCCTTCTCGACATCGTCATCGTTTTCGTCCTGGCGTTGGGGCGATGGCGTCGGGGGAGATAACGTCAGGCGATAGCGTCATGCGATAGCGCGGCGCGGCTTATCGTTCTTTTCCATCAGATCGCCTTTCCCATAGGGTGGGGTCCGGCCTCGCTGATACGGTTCCTGGTGGTGCTTGCTGGGTGTGGTGTTGGGTCGCAGGGCAGGTTCTGCTGGCCCAGGCAATTGGCCATTTGTGCACTGTTGCGACGCCTTGGTGCGACAGATCAAGGAAAGGTGCGACACCCCTGCGGCAAATCGTCGCTTCTCAAGTCTGGTCGCTCTGTCGACAATACGCCCCGGTCGCATTCCATCTACTTCTTTTGTTCAGGTGACGACGTCTTGTCGTGGTACCGAGGCAGGGTAGGGGATGCGAAATTTTGCGGGTCTAGTCCGTGGTTCGGCACATTTCATGCAACTTTTGCCAAAGGTGCATGCAATGTTCCACCTCAGCGGCCCCTGCACATCGCGCGAGCCTGAGCTCGTAATCTCTGGTATTCCGCCTCCAAGCCCTGACGAGGTTGCTACATGAGAAGAAAGTCGTACCTGCGCGTGCTCAGCGTTGTGCTGATGCTGGCGCTGCCCCTGTTGCTGGCGGGCTGCGAATCGGCGCTGCTCGACCCCAAGGGGGAGATCGGCCGTGAGCAGCGTACCTTGATCCTCACCGCCTTCGGTCTGATGCAGATCGTGGTGGTGCCGGTCATCGTGCTCACCCTGTGGTTTGCCTGGCGCTATCGCCGTGGCAACACCGATGCCACCTATTCACCCGACTGGGCCCATTCGACCAAGATCGAGGCCATCGTCTGGTTCATTCCCTGCGTCATCATCGTCTTCCTGGCGCTGTTGACCTGGTACAACTCCCATAGCCTCGACCCGCACCGCAGTCTCGAGGCCAAGGAAGGACAGAACGAGCCCATGGAAATCCAGGCCGTATCACTGGACTGGAAGTGGCTGTTCATCTACCCGGAGCAGGGCATCGCCACGGTCAACGAACTGGCCTTCCCCGAGGACACTCCGGTGCGCTTCCGGGTGAGCTCCGGTTCGGTGATGAACTCTTTCTTCATTCCGCGCCTGGGTAGCCAGATCTACGCCATGGCCGGCATGGATAACGACGTTCACCTGATCGCCGAAGAGCAGGGCGTCTATCCGGGCCGCTCCACCAACTACAGCGGTGCAGGCTTCTCCGAGATGACCTTCGACGCCCACGTGGGTTCCGTCGAGGACTTCGAAGAGTGGGTGGAGAAGGTGCGTTCCTCGTCCGATACGCTGACCTTCCCCGAGGAGTACTACGATCTCGCCACGCCAAGCGAGGACAACGAGGTCCAGTACTTCTCCGAGATCACCCCGGCGCTCTATGAGCGCATCATCAAGAGCTTCCTGGCCGGCGGCAAGCATGCCGAGTTCGTCGAGACCTACGGCGGCGTGGTCAACGGGCACGGCGCAGGCGGCCATGGCGACGAGAGCGAGTCTCACGGCGAGTCCATGAGCGCAGAGGCAGCGGAGTAAATCATGTTTGGAAAACTGACGTTAGACTCGATTCCGATCCAGGAGCCCATCATCATGGTGGTGGCGATCGGTATCGCCCTGGGCGGGATCGCCGTGGTCGGCGGCCTGACCTACTTCAAGAAGTGGGGCTATCTGTGGCGCGAGTGGATCACCTCCGTCGACCACAAGAAGCTCGGTATCATGTACTTCCTGGTCGCGCTGGTGATGCTGATCCGTGGCTTCGCCGACGCCATCATGATGCGTACCCAGCAGGCCATGGCCTCGGCCGGAGCCGAGGGCTATCTACCGCCTGACCACTATGATCAGATCTTCACCGCCCACGGTGTGATCATGATCTTCTTTGTCGCCATGCCCATGGTCATCGGTCTGATGAACCTGGTGGTGCCGCTGCAGATCGGCGCGCGCGACGTGGCTTTCCCCTTCCTTAACAACTTGAGCTTCTGGCTGTTCGTTGCCGGTGTCATCCTGGTCAACGTCTCGCTGGTGGTCGGTGAGTTCGCCGCGACCGGCTGGCTGGCCTACGCGCCACTATCGGGGATAGAGTACAGTCCCGGCGTCGGGGTGGATTACTGGATATGGGCGTTGCAGATATCTGGCATCGGTACGACCCTGACCGGTATCAACTTCTTCGTCACCATCCTGAAGATGCGTACCAAGGGCATGACCCTGTTCCGTATGCCCATCTTCACCTGGACGTCGCTGTGCGCCAACGTGCTGATCATCGCGTCCTTCCCGATTCTGACCGCGACCATCGCGATGCTGACGCTGGATCGTTACCTGGGGACTCACTTCTTCACCAACGATTTTGGCGGCAACATGATGATGTACGTCAACCTCATCTGGGCCTGGGGCCATCCTGAGGTGTACATCCTTATCCTGCCGGCATTCGGGGTGTTCTCCGAGGTTATCGCGACGTTCGCTCGCAAGCGGCTGTTCGGCTACGGCACCATGGTGTGGGCGACCATCGCCATCACCTTCCTGTCGTTCATCGTCTGGCTGCACCACTTCTTCACCATGGGGGCCGGGGCCAACGTCAATGCCTTCTTTGGCATCATGACGATGATCATCGCCATCCCCACCGGGGTGAAGGTATTCAACTGGCTGTTCACCATGTACCGCGGTCGTCTGGAGTTCACCTCTCCGGTGCTGTGGACCATCGGCTTCATCATCACCTTTACCCTGGGTGGCATGACCGGTGTGATGCTGGCGGTACCGGCGGCCAACTTCGTGCTGCACAACAGCCTGTTCGTCATCGCCCACTTCCACAACGTCATCATCGGCGGCGTGGTGTTCGGCATGCTGGCGGGTCTGACCTACTGGTTCCCGAAGGCCTTCGGCTTCACCCTCGACGAGAAGTGGGGCAAGCGCTCCTTCTGGTTCTGGTTGACCGGCTTCTACGTGGCCTTCATGCCGCTGTACGTGCTCAGCTTCTTCGGTGCGGTGCGTCGCATGCAGTCCTATGACAACGGCGCCTGGCAGCCGTGGATGATCATCGCCTGGATCGGCGCCGTGCTGATTCTGTGTGGCATCGCCTGCACCGTGATCCAGTTCTACGTCAGTATCCGTGATCGCAAGAAGAACCAGGACGTCACCGGCGATCCCTGGGATGCGCGTACCCTGGAGTGGGCGACCTCGTCTCCCGCACCGTTCTACAACTTCGCGCATCTGCCCGAGATCAAGGACATCGACGACTTCTGGAACCAGAAGCAGGCCAACGGCGGCAAGGCCGGCGTGTCCAAGGGACCGTACAAGGACATTCACATGCCCAAGTACACCTGGGAAGGTCCGGTGATCGGTCTGATCTCCGCGGTCTTCGGCTTCGCCCTGGTGTGGCATATCTGGTGGCTTGCCATCGTGACCGCACTGGGCATGTTTGCCACCTTCATCGCGCGTATCTTCAACGATGACGTCGACTACTACGTGCCGGCCGCGGAAGTCGAGCGTATCGAGCGCGAACACCAGAACCGTGTGGAGATGCAGGCATAACCATGGCAACCGACACCCTCAACCAGCAAGGTCATGCCCACGGGCATGACCATGATCACGACCACGACCATCATGATGCCGCGGGTACCAAGGTCTTCGGTTTCTGGGTCTATCTGATGAGCGACCTGGTGATCTTCGGGTCACTGTTCGCCACCTACGCCGTGCTCCTTCGGGGCACGGCCGATGGTCCGACCCCGGGCGAGATCTTCCAGCTCCCGTTCATCCTGGTCGAGACCTTCCTGCTGCTGTTCTCGAGTTTCACCTACGGCATGGCGGTGCTCGCCATGAACGCCAATCAGGCATCCAAGGTGATGAAGTGGCTCGGGATCACCTTCCTGCTGGGCGCGGCCTTCGTGGCGCTGGAACTCTATGAGTTCCATCACCTGATCCATGAGGGCTTTGGTCCGGATCGTTCAGGCTTCCTGTCGGCCTTCTTCCTGCTGGTCGGTACCCACGGTCTGCACGTGACCGCCGGTCTGATCTGGATCCTGGTGATGATGATCCAGGTGAAGCAGCGTGGTCTCGACGATATGGTGCGTCCGCGCATCATGTGTCTGAGCCTGTTCTGGCACTTCCTGGACATCGTCTGGATCTGCGTCTTCTCCTTCGTCTACCTGATGGGAGCCCTGTGATATGAGCGGACACGCCAACGACCATCACAGCCATGGCAGCGTCAAGTCCTATGTGATCGGCCTGATCCTGTCCATCGTGCTGACCGTCATTCCCTTCGGGGCGGTGATGACCGGCGCCTTCGACACCTTCGCGACGGTGATCGTGATCGTCGGTACCGCGGTGGCTCAGGTGCTGGTGCAGCTCGTGCTGTTCATGCACATGAACACCAAGGCCGATGAAGGCTGGAACTTCATGTCCTTCGTCTTCACCGTGGCGATCCTGGTTCTGGTCATCGGAGGTTCCCTATGGATCATGTACCACCTGCATCACAACATGATGATCGGCTGACGCCGACTCGCATGATGTTCAGGGACACTCTCAGGGACTACCTCACCATCACCAAGCCGGGCATCATCGGCGGCAACGTGATCTCTGTTCTGGGCGGCTACTTCCTGGCCGCCCAGGGCCAGTTCGATGCCATGGTGTTCCTGTCGGCGCTGTTGGGTCTGGCCCTGGTAATCGCCTCGGGCTGCGCCTACAACAACGTCATCGACAAGGACATCGATGCCTTGATGGAGCGCACCCGCAACCGCCCGCTGGTGCAGGGGCGGGTCAGCGAAGCGGCGACACTTCGGTTTGCCACCCTGCTGGGCATCGCCGGCTTCGGTCTGCTGGCGCTGGGGACCAATGCGTTGACGGTGGGTCTGGCGGCCTTCGGCTTCGTCATCTATGTAGGGGCCTACAGCCTCTACATGAAGCGCAATTCCGAGTTCGGCACTCTGGTCGGCAGCCTCTCCGGGGCAGTGCCGCCGGTGGTGGGCTATTGCGCGGTGACCGGCAGCTTCGATACCGGCGCCTTGACCCTGCTGGTGATCTTCAGCCTGTGGCAGATGCCGCACTCCTACGCGATCGCGATCTTTCGCATGGAAGATTACCGCGCCGCCAACATTCCGGTGCTGCCGGTGGTTCGCGGTATCGGTACGGCCAAGCACCATATCCTGGGCTATATCCTGGCCTTTATCGGTGCGACGCTGTCGCTGAGTCTGGCCGGCTACGCTGGACCCGGTTACTTCATCGTTGCCCTGGTGCTGGGCGTCTACTGGCTGTATATCGCGGCCAAGGGCTACCGTACCGACGACAACGTGCGTTGGGCGCGACAGGTATTCGGCATCTCGATCCTCACCATCACGGCGCTGAGCCTGATGATGTCACTGGACGCGACGCTGATGCCAAGCACGCCGATGTGGACCTCCATGTCCTGATCGGGTGGCGCTGAAACCGAAACCCCGCATCTTCACCGATGCGGGGTTTTTTTTGTGTTTATCAGTCGTATGGGTGAAGCGTGACTGGCGGTCAAGTGTTGTACAGGACTTGTATAGTATGTACGGTAACGTTGGTAGCGAAGCGAAAAATCGCTTCTATACTGCAAGTTAAGGACAACGGAGTCGCGGGCGCCGAGTGCCGGTCTCGGGACTTACTTCAGCGGTAGCAGGAGGGAGTCAGTATGCTGACACACGTCTGGGGATTGATGGCCCACCCGAATCGCGAATGGAAGCAGATCAAGCAGGAAAGGGAGACGATAACGCACCTGTACGCGCATCACGTGTTGTTGCTGGCCGCCATACCGGTGATCTGCTCGTACATCGGTACCACCCAGGTCGGCTGGAGTCTCGGCGGCGGCACGACCATCAAGCTCAGTTATCTAGACGCCCTGGGGGCGGGGATCGCCTTCTATCTGGTGATCCTGGCGGCGGTCTACATCGTCGGCAAGACCATCCGTTACTCGGCCAAACGCTTTCCCAAGACACCCAGCCAGAGCCAGTGCATCATCTTTGCCGGCTATGTGGCGACCCCGATGTTCCTGAGCGGCATCGTGGCGATCTACCCGATCATCTGGCTGTGCCTGCTGGCCGGCGTTATCGGCCTCTGTTACACCGCCTACCTGCTGTATCTGGGCATTCCCTCCTTTCTCGATATCAGCGAAAAGGAAGGCTTCGTCGTCTCCAGCACCACCCTTGCGGTGGGGGTACTGGTGCTCGAAGGACTGCTCGGCATGACCGTCCTGCTGTGGGGCTACGGAGAGCGCATCATTCTGTCGCTGCTGGGGTGATTAGAGGGTGACTGGAGGGTGGCAAGAGGTCGACTAAAGATCGATCAAAGGTCGGCTAAAGAGTGACAAGTTGACGGGGATGACCCGAGAGCAATGAAACTCGAGGCGTGCAAGACCTGGCCGTTCAGTCCGACAACACGGGTAAGACAAGAGGGGCGACGCTGATGCGTCGCCCCTTTTTCTATCTGGGCTTTTCTGTGCGGCCCGATCTGGTGGGTGCCAGTCCGTCTATCCCTTGATACTGTCCAGCGCCTTGCGCAGGTGGTCGATGCTGCGCTCGGGCTGATGCAGCTTGTCCAGGCCGAACAGGCCAATGCGGAAGGTCTGGAAATCGTCGCCTTCATCGCACATCAGCGGGACCCCGGCGGCGACCTGGACGCCGGCTGCGGCGAACTTGCCGACCAGCCCCGGGTCGTTGTGGTAGCAGACCACCACACCGGGCGCCTCGTAACCCTCGGCGGCGACGCTCTTGAAGCCGTACTCGGCCAGCAGGCTGCGCACTCCCTGACCCAGGGCCCACTGTTCCTGTTTCACCTTGTCGAAGCCGTAGGCGTCGGTCTCGCGCATGATCTCGCGTAGTTCGCGCAGGCTGTCGGTGGGCATGGTCGCGTGGTAAGCGTGGCCGCCATTCTCGTAGGCCTCCATGATCTCGAGCCACTTCTTGAGATCGGCGGCGAAGCTGGTGCTGGTGGTTTCCTTGATGATCTCTCGCGCCTGGGCCGAGAGCATCACCATGGCGCAGCAGGGTGAGCCGCTCCAGCCCTTCTGGGGGGCGCTGATCAGCAGGTCGACGCCAGTATCCTGCATGTCCACCCAGACGGTGCCCGAGGCGATGCAGTCCAGCACCATCAGGCCGCCGTGGGCGTGCACCGCATCGGACACGCGACGGATGTAGTCGTCCGGCAGGATCATGCCGGACGAGGTCTCCACGTGGGGGGCGAAGACGATGTCCGGCTGCAGTCGCTCGATGGCCTGCTCGACCTCCTCGATGGGGGGCGGGGCGAACGCCGAGGTCGGATCGCTGTCCTGCTGACGTCGGGCCTTCTCCACGCACAGTTCCGCCGGGATCTTGCCCATCTCGAGGATCTGGTGCCAGCGGTAGCTGAACCAGCCATTGCGGATGACCAGGGCGCTGCGGTTCTGGGCGAACTGGCGGGCTACCGCCTCCATGCCGAAGGTGCCGCTCCCGGGCACGATGACCGCGCTGTGGGCGTTGTACACCTGCTTCAAGGTGGTGGAGATGTCGCGCATTACGCCTTGAAAGCTCTGCGACATATGGTTCAGGGCGCGGTCGGTATAGACCACGGAGTATTCCAGCAGGCCATCGGGATCGACGTCCGGGAGCAAGCCAGGCATGAGGCGCATCCTTACAGTGGGCGTTGAACAAGCCGAAGACGCGGACTGCGTCAGCGACGACGGCGCCGAGCGGCTAGGGCTCGGCGCTCATTATTCTCTACAGCATAAGGTTAAAGGGCGGTGGCGGCCAGAGGACGGCGGCTCGCGCGTGGCGCGGTCATTTTCCTTGTGTGACTGTCGTTACATCCGAGTCCGTCGTGATATGTGTTTTTGTACTGATTCGAGTAAAAAACGGCCTAACCCGCCAATAAGGATTTTCATGAGACTTATCAGCCATTTCGCGTAGATGTCATCTCAGTAGCTGAAGCAGCGCGGCATGACCGATGGCTGGCAAAGCAAACTTTGACCATGCTGAGAAGACCGCTGCCAATAAGGCGTCGCAGCGTGTTTCGTCTAACGCCGTCGGTGACGCCGGGAGGTCCGGCCGGCGGAGCACGATCTTCCCAGGTGGAGGACGTCGATCATGAACGAACCATCATCATGTACGTGTCAGGCCGCTGGACTGACGCCTGAGCAGCTCGACGTGCTGCTGGCGCGAAACCCGCAATTGGCACAGGAACTGTCGGCACGATATCAGCAAACACTGGCCGAACCGGCAGAGCTGGACAGGCCAGATGACCTGGCCGCGGTGGGACTGGGGCCGGACGGGGCGCCGCTGGTCAGCGGTCCTGCGGAGCCCATGCCGCTGGCCCGTTTCGATCTCAGCAACGGCAACCGCGTCGAATTCGTCGGGCTTAGAGGCGACGACAAGGAGGCCCAGGTAGGTATGCGGGAGTTGGGCGTGAGCGATCGTGCGACCCCGCGAACCTTTGCAAGCGAAGTTGGCAAGTCCGCGCTGGATCACTACCTTATGCTCGCCCCGCAGGAGGTGCCCATCCCGAAGATGCTGCTCGAGCTGAATCCCGACATCGACCGCAAGGCGTTCAAGAATCGCACCGTGGAGCGGTTGGAAGAACCCATCGAGGTGGATCTGGACGAGTTGGGCATAACGCCGGACACTGCCAGGGCAGGGTCCTCGGCAGGAGGCGGAGCAGGCCAGCAATACTGTGTCCCGGGCGATGGTTATCATCTGTTTCGCAACCACAACTGCGAGACCGTCTCCTTCCCGAGCAACACCTGGTGGTGGTGCGACCCGGAGGCCCACTATTCCTTCCGGGATCGCTGGACCTCTGACCGCAAGCGTCGCAACTCTCTTGGTGTCACCACTGCCTGCCATGGGCCGGCGGCCACCCTGCACTACTACAAGAATGTCTTTGGCAACTGGAAGCATCTACATACCTTTCACCTGCCTTCAGGCTACTGGCAGTGGACCCGGTATGAGGGGCTATCCAAGCGAGACCGCTGGATACGACATCGCTGTGTGACCGCGGGAGGCAGCAGCTTCGTGCGCTGCGTCAGCTTCTTCTACAACTGAGGCCTGTGTCACCTCGGCAGCGCTCGTTGCTTTCGTTGCTCTCGTTGCGTGAGCGACTAACCGATGCACCTTGGCGCCATCACCGTTGTCGCGGTGGTGGCGCCTTGCTGTTTGATGCCTGGCTGTTTGACGTCTTGCGGGTTGACGTCGGGGGCACGCATTCCGGACATGGCGGGCGTTGCCACCAGGCGAGGGCGTCAGGCAGAGGTTTCCGGTTCTGCGATGGGCTCGGGCAGGGCACCCTGGTTGATCCGCGCGATGGCGGCGGCGGCGCGCTCCAGCGCGGGCAGGCAATCCAGGGCGCGCTGTTTATCCATGCGCATCACCGGTGCCTGGATCGCCAGGCCGACGTTGGAGACCCCGGTGGGGTTGGGGGCCAGCACTGCGATGCACAGAAGCCCCGGCAGGAATTCCTCGTCGTCGAAGGCGTAGCCGTCGCGCTTGACCTGCTCGATCTCCGCTTCCAGAGCGTCGATGTCGGTAAGCGTGTTTCGGGTGAAGGCCTCCAGGGTGGCATCGGCGAGCAGCCGACGGCGCTGGGAGGCGCTCATCTGGGCCAGAAAGAGCTTGCCGCTGGCGGAGCAATGGGCAGGCACCCGGGAGCCGGGATGCAGATAGAAGCGCAGCGGCGCCGAGGTCTCGACGCGGTCCAGATAGAGCACCTCGCTGCCGGACAGGGCAGTGATATTGCAGCTTTCCCCGACCTCGCGGACCAGCTCAGCCAGCACGCCGTGACGTGCGCCCTGAACGGTGTCGTTGAGCAGCAGGGTCTCGGCCAGCCGGCGCAGGCGGCTGCCCTTGCTGTAGTGACGGTTGTCCGCTTCGCGCTGCAGCATGCCGGAGTTCTCGAGCTGCTGCAGCATCCGGTGCAGCGTTGGCTTGGGCAGGCCGGTCTCGTCCACCAGGCTCTGCAGGGTGAAGTACTGGTCCTTCTCCGCGATCACCTCGAGCAGCGCCAGCAGGCGCTGGGCCGGGGTGTCGCCCTCGATGATCCGGGTGTCAAAGCTTGCTGTGCTCATGGCGGGGTCTCCTCGATACTACAAGCCTATACGTATCTAAAAATTAATCAATGTGTATCGGAAAACGGAATTCACCGAGATCGCTGTCGTCTCTGACTGGAGCACGTCGGCGTCGGGAACCGGGCTGTGGACGTGAGTGGACAGGCACCCATGAGCCAGGACTCGGCCATGGCCAACCGGTTGTCGCGGTATCCGGCATAGGCTGCCCTGTCTGAGCTTGCACCGAGTCAAAAGTCCGAGCGGATTTCGGCACGGTAGCTGAAGCGGTCGGCCCTTCCCTTGGTGGTACGGACTTCCACGATACGGTCGTGGCTGGTGTAGGTCATCCGCTTGAGCACCACCACCGGGGTGCCGGGAGCGATGTCCAGCAGGGCGGCGGTGTGGGTATCGGCGGCTTCTGCGGTCAGGGTTTCGTCGGCCCGGACGACGGGGATGCCGAATCGGTCGAGGATCAAGGCATAGAAGTAGTCGGGAATATAAAGCTCGGAATCTTCCAGCCCCGGCACCAGTACGCTTGGCCACCAGCTGTACTCCACCAGGGTCGGGGCGTCATCGACCACTCCCAGGCGCTCGATATAGGTGACTGGACTGGTCTGGCTCAGGCCGAGGCGGGTATAGACCTCATCGGGAGCCTGGCGGATGGCGCGATCGGTGGTGGTCTTGTGGATACGCACGTCCTTGCCGTCGGCGTCCCCGTAGCTGACAAAGCGAAACAGGGTTTCCTCGAAGTCGGTCCGCGAGACATAGGTGCCCTTGCCCTGATGGCGGAACAGCAGTTTTTCCCAGACCAGATTGGAGATGGCCTTCTTGACCGTTCCCTGACTGATCTGCAGCCGGTCGGCGAGCTGCCATTCGGGTGGAATGAGGTCGCCCGGGGCCAGGTCCCCCCGTTCGATCAGGCCGCGAATATGGTCCTGCAGCAGTCGGTACAGCGGTTTCCCCGGCTGTGCCACCATCACCTCGGGGGAGAAGAGGCCAAGGCGATCAGATTCGTTTTCACTGGTCATTCGCAAGATCCCGCTGCTGGCAAGGTCGGAAGGGGAGGCTGCTCGGGTCAGGCGCTTGTCTGACTCGCCGCTGCCCTGCAGCAGCGTGACGGCGCTCGCCCCTTTCACACCTTGATTCATCCGTTTCATTCTTAAGTGGTATTTCATCAATCTATCACGGGGCTCCTGTGCAGACACCTTTCCGGCCGTGTGACCCCTGGCCTCAGACCGGAAAGAGAAACAGCGGGCGGCGGGTGCGACGACTGATCTTGCGCGCCACCGAGCCAAGCACCATATGACCCAGCCCGGACTGGCGCTGTGTTCCCATGACGATGCAATCGGCATCGATTCTGTCGGCCTCCTGCAGGATGATTCGGGATGGCTTGCCAATGCGGACGTGAATCTCCTTCAGGGAGGCGTGGTAGCTGTCTTCCGAGGCCAGTGTCGAGTGGCCGAAGTCTTCAAGGCGGCGCTTGATTTCATCGATGGCCTGCCGGGTCGCTCGTTCGCGATAGTTGTCCAGCGGGGAAACGGCGGTATAGCGGCTGGCCAGGCTGTCTTTCAACAGTGCCGGATCTTCGATGACGTGCAGCAGGTGGACCGCGGCGCCGAAGCGTTCGGCGATACCGATGGCCTTGCGGAAGACGTCGGGGCTGTGGGCGCTGAGGTCAGTGGCATACAGCAGCCGGGATATCTGGAAGCTCATGGCTTCATCCTCACAAAGGTTGGATGGCGCAGGCGGTGAACCGACGTGGCCGAGGCACCTTCGACGCCAAGGCCGGGCTCGCCGGCGCCAGGCCCGCCCGAAACATCGATCAGGCAGGACCCTGGGTACCGCGAGCGCAGGCCAGGGCATCGGGCGCCAGGCTAGGCCGGTGCTTGATGCAGATGGTCGATCATCTCCGCAATCTTGAGGCGCTGGACCTTGCCGGAGGGCCCTCTGGGCAGCCATTTCACGATGTGAACATGTTCAGGCGCCTTGTAGTCACCGACCCCCTCGCGACAGTAGTCGAGAAGTTCTTGCTGGGTCGCCCGATGGCCTTCCTTGAGCACCACGACGGCCTCTACGACCTGCCCGTAGTGCCGGTTTTCCATGGGATAGGCGGCTGCCTCCAGCACCGCCTCATGGGCCAGCAGGGCGTCATCGATCTCGCGCGGGGCGATGTTCTCGCCACCCTTGATGATCAGCTCCTTGATGCGGCCCGTGATGAAGAAGAAGCCTTCCTCATCGCGATAGCCAAGGTCGCCGGTGTGCAGCCAACCCTCGTTATCGATGGTGTCTGCTGTGGCCTCGGGATTCTTGTAGTACTCCTTCATGACGTTGTCGCCGCGGACCACGATTTCACCGATCTGGTGGCAGGGCAGTACCTGTCCTGTCGAGTCGAAGACACTGACCTCGTTGCGGTAGGCGATACCGGGGGATCCGTAGCGAGATTCGAAAGGGGGCAAGGGGTTGGACAGGATCTGGGCCGCGGTTTCGGTCAGTCCCATGGTTTCCACCAGGCTGACACCGAAGGTGGTCTCGAAACGGCGGTGGCTCTCCGCCGGCAGTGCCGAAGAGGCAGATCGCCCGAAACGCACCTGACGCATGCGCGGATCCTCGCGCAGGTCCTTCGACTCCGGCTTCTCGGCATGCTCCAGCAGGTAGGCGACAATCGTCGGCACGATACTGAACCAGGTGCACTGGTTGTCGAGCAGCCAGTCCCAGAATGCCGAGACACTCAGCTTCTCCGGCAGCACCACACTGCCGCCACTGATCAGTGGCGCCATGATGGTGACCACCTGGGCGTTGATATGGTAAAGCGGCAGAACGCAGAGGGCGCGATCCTTCTGGCACAGCGAGTGGGCCTCCATGGTGCACCTTCCCCCCGCGATCAGATTGGCGTGGGTCAGCACGACGCCCTTGGGCTTGCCTGTTGTGCCCGAGGTATACATCAACAATGCCGTGTCGTCGGGCGCTACCACGGGCAAGGGCGAAGACGCGATACGCTCTTGCTGCCGCGGCCCGTTGCGAGGACAGGCGACCAGAATTTCCTTCTCGCTCCCGTCGAGCAGGCCATCAAGGCGCTGCTCGTAGTGGGGCGATACGATGACAGTCGTGGCATCACAGTGCTCCAGCACGTAGCGCAACTGGGCATCCCCTGCGATGGCGTTCAAGGAGACCGCGACACGACCGCTGGCCATGATCGCCAGCAGCAGTGAGGCGGTCCACAGTCCGTTGTCCATCAGCATGGCCACATAGTCGCCGGGCTGGCAGCCGCGCGCCTGAAGAAGGCCATGCACCCACTCGACTCGCTCCTGGAGTCGGGACATTGAGACCGTCTCGCCAGTGTCGGGACAGATCAGGAAATCAGTGGCGGGTTGGCGTTCACACTGATGCTTGATGGTGTCTTGAATGGTCATCATCTGGCCGGCCTCTAGAAGGGATTGGCGATGCCGTGCTTGTCGAAAAAACCGGAAAACAGATCCTGTGGCAGAGGGGGAGAGGCCTCGATGGTGCGCACGATGCGGGTCGTGTTGAGGTAGTGGCGGTAGTTCATGTTGTCGGAAATGCTGTTCTTGCCCCAGCTACCGCAGCCCATCGACAAGGAAAACGGAAGGGCGTTGTCGAAGTTGCCACCATTGCCGAAGGCGTGGGCCTGATTGACGATCACCCGGCAGACCGGCATCTCCAGTCCCAGCTTCTCGATGTGCTCATCGGTGGTGCTGTGGATACCGCAGGAGTGCCCCTTGCCCTGGTATTCGAGCAGTTCCCTGGTGATAGCAAAGGCGTCCTCGAAGTCTCTGGCCCGGTAGAGGGTCAGCACCGGTGACAGCTTTTCGCCCGAAAAGGGGTAGTCCGCCCCGATACCGCTTTCTTCCACCAGCAGGATCGAGGCGTCGAGACACGCCGGACGATCGAGCCCCACGGTGCTGGCGATACTGCCGGCATCCCGGGCGATCACGTCACGACTGAGGTTGCCATCCGTCCACATACGACCTTCGAGAATCCGCTTTTCCTGTTCGGTCAGCAGTACCGCCGCGTGGTCGCGCAGTGCCGAGACCATGCTGTCGTAAACGCTGTCGAGGATGACCAGGCTGTTCTCCGAGCTGCAGCTGGTCGCATTGTCGAAGGTCTTGGAGGCAAGAATCTTGCGCGCGGCATCTGCGATATTGGCGCTTTCATCGATGATGACCGGGACGTTGCCTGCCCCGACGCCGATGGCCGGGGTGCCACTGGAATAGGCGGAGCGCACATTGTTCTGGGAGCCGGTGACGACGATCAGGTCGACCAGTTGCATCAAGGCATGGGTGCTCGCCTTGGTCACCGGGTCCGGTAGCAGTTGCACCAGATCCCGGGGGGCTCCGATACGGGCGAGCTCGTCCTGCATGTAGTTCACCAGCCGTTCGCACACGGCGTAGCCCTTGGGCGAGGGAGCCAGCACGATGGCGTTGCGACCCTTGAGTGCGTTGATCGTCTTGTTGGTGGGCGTGGCCGCAGGGTTGGTGGAAGGCACCACGGCGCCGACCACGCCGATCGGGCGGGATATCTCGACGATGCCTGTGCTCGGGTCTTCGGAGACGATACCCACGGTACGCTTGCCCTCGAGGTCGGCCAGCAATCCAAGGGTCTTGCGGTGGTTCTTGGCGATCTTGTCGGAAACCTTGCCAAGCCCGGTGGTGGCCACTGCGAGTTGTGACAGCTCCTCATTTCGCGTGGGCTCCATCAACGCCCAGGCGGCGGCCAGCACGACTTCATCGACTTGCTGCTGGTCGTATTGCTCGAACCGGCGCTGGGCTTCTCGGGCTCGTTCGACAATGGGGGCTACCAGCCGGTAGGCGCTATTGTCGTCAGAAGAATGCTTGTGGTTGGTATCCATGTTGCTACCTCGACGTGTCGATGGGGTAAGCAAGGGCGGCTCAGGGTATGGATGGCGGCTCCCTGCGGTGCAGGGGAATGAGGCCTGTGTTCCACGCGTCGCTACCCTTGCTTTTGTTGCCGTTGGCCTGAAATCCGCAGAGGTCACGGTGTCTCGAGCTGAGCGAAGAGTTCAGTCAGGTACGCTTGCTGTTGTTTCCACAGCGCCTCGAGGTCGGACGCTTCCATGACGCGAAGGGTCGATCCGCCTTCTTTCATCTGCTCGGCGATTCCCTCGTCCTGGAACATGTCGATGAAGTTGGAAGAGAGGTAGTCGACCGTTTCCGCGTCGACCCCTCTGGGAACCATGATCCCCCTGAGGTTGAGGCTGGTGTCGTCGACGTCGTATCCCGCTTCGATAAAGGTGGGTACATCCGGCAGGAAATCTTCGCTTCTTTCGAGATCGGCAATGCCGAGGATCTTGATGCGGTCCTGGTTGCGGAAGGCGTCGGACAAGTTGTTGAATCCCGCCATCACCTGACCACCGACAACAAACCTGAGGGCGTCCACTCCTCCTGAGGTAGGAAGGTACTTCAGGGTCACCTCGGCGCTTTGCTGAAGCTGAAGGGCAGCAATATGGTGTCCGACGTAGAGCCCGGCGCCCGAGACCGTCAACTTTCCAGGATTGGCTCTGGCGTACTCCACCACGTCATCGATGGAATCGAACTCACTGTCCTTGCCGACGATGAGTACGGCAGGGTCTGCGCCCCAGTTTGCAATGGGCTGCAGGTTCTCGATGCTGTAATCGGTGTCGTACATGATCGACTGAGCGATGAAGTGCGGCACGTTATAGGCCGCAATATCGTAGCCATCGGTAGCGCCGGTACTGACAAACTGATTCCAGCCGATCTGTCCGCCTGCACCCGGGCGGTTGATCACCGTGACCGGCTGCCCGAGGTACTCATCGCCCTTCGAGGTGACGATCCTGGCCTGGAAGTCTGTTGCACCACCAGCCGAATAGGCGACCGTCAGATTCAAGGGCTTTTCCGGGAAGTCCGCCAGGCTGGGGAGGGGAGCAAGCAACAGACAGACCGCGAGGGTTGACGCTGTTTGACGCTTTACTGAGGTGGCGTGAATGGTCATTGTTTTATGCCTTCTACAGAAGTAGGCCTTTGGGAAACTGCACCTTTAACAGGGCAGTGAATACGCCGAAGAGCACCGCCAGAAAGCCGGTACCGATGACGATGTTGAGAAGGATCTTTCGGCTCGAGGAAAGCCCGGGCATATAGACGCTACTGATGACGACGAACCCCACCAGGGTGGTGACGTAGAAGCCGAGAATTCGTAGTGCGAGCAGTAGCAGGAAAAAGATGGCAAGCGCCGGGATGATGCTGCCCCAGGGGATGGAGATGGCGCCTTCCTCGGCCTGGCCTGGGGCCAGGATTTCCACCGCGAGCAGCACGACTGCCAGAGTCAGTACGATCAATGACACCACTCGGGGAAAGCTGTAGCCGTATGCCCCGCCTGCCCAGGAGGCGGCTACCAGGCCAAGTGCAATGATCAGTGCGCCGAGGGCCACCTGACGCGGTTTAGTGAGCATCATGGTTGGCCTCCGGATGTACCTGGACTCGATGATCGGGCGTCGCACGCTGGCGGGTCTTGCGGGCCTGCCAACTGGCGTAGAGGCTGTAGGCCACCGACAGCAGGCACAGCGAGACCAGCAGGATATTGAGCCAGCCACCGAACATGTAACGCAGCATGCCGTCGCCGGCCTGGGCCAGCATCTGACTCTGCAGGAAGTTGGTTTCGGCAATAGGGCCGAGAATGATACCGAGTACGATGGGCCCGGGGGTGAAGCCGTACTGCATGCCGAAGTACATCAGAGAGCCCATGGACATCATGATGATGACGTCGGAGAAGCTGTTCTGGACGCTGTAGGTGCCGAAGATGGCCAGCGTGGTCACCGCCGCCGCCATGATGTGGCGAGGAATCCGAATGACGTACTTGCCGATCCCGCTGATCCACAGCCCACACACCACCAGCAGAATCTGGCTGATCAGCAGTGCTCCCATGAAGGTCCAGGCGACCGAAGCATGCTGGGTGAACAGGTCTGGTCCGGGAAAGAGGCCTTGAATCAACAGGCCGCCGAGCAGCACCGCGGCGGTGGGGCTGCCCGGTATGCCAAGCGACAGCATGGGCACCAGTGACGCCCCGACCATGGCGTTGTTGGCACTTTCTGCAGCGATGATGCCCTCCGGCTCGCCCTTGCCGAAATTGTCCTTGTTGTGACTGAATTTCTTGCACTGGTCGTAGGCAATCAGCCCGGCAATCTGGCCACCGGCGCCGGGAATGATGCCGACGATGATGCCGGACAGGCTGCCGATCACCAGCGCCTTGACCTTCTTCAGGTTGAAGATGATCGCCTTGATCACGGAGGTGGGTGCCATGTCGAAGCGTTCGCCGCCGTTGGCACCCTTGGCGCCCTCTACCATCTGCAGCACCTGGGGTATCGCAAACAGGCCGATCAGGGCCGGGATGATGGTGATGCCGCCCTGCAGATGCTCGCTGAAGACGAAGCGTTCGGTGCCGGTCACCGGGTTGAAGCCGATCAGCGAGATCCAGACGCCGATCGCGCCGCCGAGCAAGCCCTTGAGTACCGAGGCGCTGCCCAGAGAGCCGATGACGGTGATGCCGAGGATGGCCGTCCAGAACAGCTCCGGGGGGCCAAACTTCAGCGCCACATTGACCAGGTAAGGGGTCAGGAAGATCAGCACCAGGACCCCCAGCACGCCCCCGACGGCGGAGCTGATAAAGCAGTAGTACAGCGCCTGGGTCGCCTTGCCGGCCTTGGCCATGGGGTGGCCATCCAGCATCGTTGCAATGTTGGCGGGCGCCCCGGGGATGTTGATCAGGATGGCGCTGACCGCGCCGCCGGCGACCGTCGAGGTATACAGAACGCCGAGCAGGATCAGCCCCGAGGTAGCGTCCATCTTGAAGGTGAAGGGGATCAGTAGCGCCACCGCCATCGTCGGACTGAACCCCGGCGTCGCCCCCAGAATCAATCCGACGATCGTGCCGCCGATCAGGATAAGCAGGTTCCAGCCGCTGAGAACCTGCGGAAGGTAATGCAGTAGTTCCACCTTGAGCCTCCCGTGACGCCACAGGGGCGGGCGTCTGTTGTCGTTGTCATTCAGTTGGGATAAGCGCGTTTGCCTTTGGCGTGCTTTCTTTCACGGGCTTGATGGCGGTCGCATCAAGGTTGGTGAGTGTGTAGAGGGTTTTGATCAAGTCATTTAACAGATGTACATGAGTTGTATGTCTAGAAGTCTCCCGCGGGACTGTCAACGTATTTTTCCCTCCGAAATGCCGCTGCAATGCAGCAATGGCGGGCCTTTCAGCGGGATGCGGGGGTTCGGCAAAAGGCGCGTGATCGATCCTGCAGGCAAGGGTGCAAGGGGCGCGGATGGAGGGGCGGGCGAGCGGCGGGAGGCGCTGCAGGGGCTTGGCGGAGCAAACAGGGTGGCACGACGACGGTCTTTTTTTATAAAAAACGAACCGTAACGTATCAAATAATGAAATTCGTCTTGACCGGGCACGAATCGGCCGCTACCTTTGGGTCAAGTTTCGCAAATCGGAACTTATGGTATCGAAAAGCTTGAGGCGACCGATCCGGAGCGGCTCAAGCCAAGACAAGGCCCGAGGCCCTGATGGCCGACGCCGCCAGCATCCGCTTTTGTTCCCTGGAGGAGCCCCATGAGTCACAACGACAACACCAACAAGCGCCAGGTCGTGAAGGGTAAGCAGAAGATGACGCCCTCCGAGGCCTTCGTCGAAACCCTCGTCGCCAATGACGTCACCGACATGTTCGGCATCATGGGCTCGGCCTTCATGGACGCCATGGACATCTTTGCCCCCGCCGGCATTCGTCTGATTCCGGTGGTGCACGAGCAGGGCGCGGCCCACATGGCCGACGGCTATGCCCGTGTTTCCGGCCGCCACGGTGTGGTCATCGGCCAGAACGGCCCCGGCATCTCCAACTGCGTGACCGGCATCGCGGCGGCCTACTGGGCCCACAGCCCGGTGGTCATGATCACCCCGGAAACCGGCACCACCGGTATCGGCCTGGGCGGCTTCCAGGAGTGCAACCAGCTGCCGATGTTCCAGGAGTTCACCAAGTATCAGGGCCACGTCACCCACCCGGCGCGCATGGCCGAGTACACCGGTCGCTGCTTCGAGCGGGCCATGTCGGAGATCGGTCCGACCCAGTTGAACATTCCGCGTGACTACTTCTACGGCGAGATCGAGGCCGAGATTCCCGAGCCGCGTCGCATCGACCGCGGCCCCGGTGGCGCTCAGTCACTGGACGAGGCGGCGGCCCTGCTGGCCGAGGCCAAGTTCCCGGTGATCGTTTCCGGTGGTGGCGTGGTCATGGCCGACGCGGTGGAAGAGTGCAAGGCCCTGGCCGAGCGCCTCGGCGCGCCGGTGGTCAACAGCTACCAGCACAATGACTCCTTCCCCGCCAGCCATCCGCAGTGGTGTGGTCCGCTGGGCTACCAGGGCTCCAAGGCCGGCATGAAGCTGATCTCCCAGGCCGACGTGGTGCTGGCGCTCGGCACCCGTCTCGGGCCCTTCGGTACCCTGCCGCAGCACGGCATGGACTACTGGCCGAAGGACGCCAAGATCATCCAGGTGGACGCCGACCACAAGATGCTCGGCCTGGTGAAGAAGATCTCTGTCGGCATCTGCGGCGACGCCAAGGCCGCCGCGGTCGAGCTGAGCCAGCGCCTCGAGGGCCGTGACCTGGCCTGCGACGCCTCCAAGGACGAGCGTCTTGCCAAGATCAAGGCCGAGAAGGACGCCTGGGAGAAGGAACTCGACGAGTGGACCCACGAGCGTGATCCGTTCAGCCTCGACGCCATCGAGGAAGCCAAGGACGAAAAGCCGTTCTCCGGCGGCGAGTACCTGCACCCGCGTCAGGTGCTGCGTGAGCTCGAGAAGGCCATGCCGGAAGACGTTATGGTCTCCACCGATATCGGCAACATCAACTCGGTGGCCCACAGCTACCTGCGCTTCGAGAAGCCGCGCAGCTTCTTCGCCCCGATGAGCTTCGGCAACTGCGGTTACGCCCTGCCGACCATCATCGGTGCCAAGACCGCCGCGCCGCATCGTCCGGCCATCGCCTACGCCGGTGACGGTGCCTGGGGCATGAGCCTGATGGAGACCATGACCGCCGTGCGTCACGGCATCCCGGTCACCGCGGTGGTGTTCCACAACCGCCAGTGGGGCGCCGAGAAGAAGAACCAGGTCGACTTCTACAACCGCCGCTTCGTGGCCGGCGAGCTCGACAACGAGAGCTTCGCCGAGATCGGCCGCGCCATGGGTGCCGAGGGTATCACCGTGGACCGTCTGGAAGACGTGGGCCCGGCGCTGAAGAAGGCGGTGGACATGCAGATGAACGAAGGCAAGACCTGCATCATCGAGATCATGTGTACCCGCGAACTGGGCGACCCCTTCCGCCGTGACGCCCTGAAGAAGCCGGTGCGTCTCTTGGAGAAGTACCAGGACTACGTCTGATACCGGCGGCGAAGGACTCCCCTGTCTGACTCGCCACGCAAGACTCTCTCGTCCGGTATGACGACATTGCCCTGGCCTGGTGCCAGGGCTTTTTTACATTCGCCAGAGGGTGGTAAAGAGCCCCGGCTGAGTGAAGGGATGGGCGGAGTCTCCGATAACAATGACCCCGGGAGAGCTGTTCCGATGAAAGCGCTCAATCATATACGCGACATGGCCCGCCAGGACCCCAGACGTATCGTGCTGTGCGAGGGCGACGATGCGCGGGTGCTCAAGGCAGGACTGGCGGCAAGCCAGGCCGGCTATGCCCGAATCTTGCTGGTGGGGGATCGTCAGGCGATCGACGCCCGGGCCGAGGCCGAAGGGCTCGAGATTGGGGCGATCGAGCTGATCGATCCCGCCGACTCCGAGCACACCGATCGCCTGGCAACGCTCCTGCTGGAACTGCGCGGGCCCAAGGGCATGACGGCGGAGGATGCCGCCCAGCGGGTACGTGAGCCGCTGATCTTTGCCAACCTGATGGTCCGCGACGGCCTGGCCGACGGCTGTGTGGCTGGGGCAGTGCACACCACCGCCGACGTCGTCCGCGCCGCCATCCAGTTGATCGGCAAGGCGCCAGGGGCGAGCCTGGTGTCGAGCTTCTTTCTGATGATGTTGTGCAAGGAGTTCCATAGCCTGAAGGGAGGCATGATCTTCTCTGACTGCGGGCTGGTGGTGGACCCCGACGCCGAGGCGCTGTCGCAGATCGCCATGGCCGCCGCCGACAGCGCCGAGGCGCTGCTCGACGAACCGGCACGGGTGGCGATGCTGTCGTTCTCCACCAGCGGCAGCGCCCACCACGCCTCGGTGGACAAGGTCGTGGAGGCGGCGCGCAAGGTCAAGAACGCGCGCCCGGGCCTGGCCATCGACGAGGACGTGCAGCTCGACGCCGCCATCGTCGCCGAGATCGCCGAGCGCAAGCTGCCGGACTCCAGGGTCAAGGGCAACGCCAATGTGCTGATCTTCCCGGACCTTGAGGCTGGCAATATCGGCTACAAGCTGGCCGAGCGGATCGGCGGCGCCGAGGCTATCGGTCCGCTGCTGCAGGGCCTGGCGCGGCCCGCCAATGACCTCTCGCGGGGGTGCAGCGAAGAGGATATCGTCAATGTGATCGCCGTCACCACGGTCCAGGCCCAGCGGCTGTCGGTGGCGTAACACTCATCTGGCCGGCCGGGAGGGAAGATGACACTGGTACCCGAGGGAATGGAGCTGTCTGGCCTTTTGGCGGTAATACTGATCACCGTCCTGGCAGGCTACCTGCACACGGTGTCCGGGTTCGGTATCGGCATGATCATCATCGGCGTGGCCAGTGGCTTCGAGCTGGTCAGCGTCGCCACCCTGGTGGCGGTGGTCAGTCTGGTGACCCTGGTCAACAGCGCCGTGGCGCTGCCCGGCAAGCTGCATCATCTCGACCGGCGCCATGTGCTGGCGCTGGGGCTCGGCATCGTGCCGTCTATCGGCCTCGGGGTGTGGGCGCTGAACTGGCTGAGCGTCAGCGCCGAGGCGCTGTTGATGCTGATGCTGGGAGCGCTGGTGTTCTACGGCGGGCTCAGCGTGGGCTTGCGGCCGCGCCCACGCGCGGCCGTATCGTCCTCGGCAGGCTTCGCCGCGAACGGCGTCATGACTGGGCTGCTGGCCGGGATGTTCGGCATGCCGGGGCCGCCGGTCATCTACCACTGCTATCGCCAGCCGCTGCCCACCGAGACCATCCGGCTATTGCTGATCGCTTGCTTCGCCATGACCTCGGGGGTGCGCACCCTGTATGTCGGCGCCGCCGGCGGGCTCGATGCCCAGGTCTGGCTGTTGGCGTTGTGGACCCTGCCGGCGGTGGCGCTGGCCACCTGGGCCGGACGCCGCTATCCGCCGCCCTGCAGCGCCGTGCTATTGAGACGAGTGGCCATGCTGACGCTGATGGTGATAGGCGTGGGGCTGATGCTCGACGGCAGCCTGGCGCTGTGGACCAGGGCTTGAGGTTCGCACAGATACTACAACGGAACAGGAGTTTGCCCGTGAGAGTCGCCATGGAAGAGGCACCGCTTGGGGTGCTGTGTCTGGATTCTTCCTTTACCAAGCCGCTTGGTCATCTGCGCAACCCCGACACCTTTCGCCACCCGATACGCTACGAGGTGCTGCAGGGCATCGATATTCCCCGCCTGCTGCATGCACCCGGGGATGAGCTGGGCGCGCTGCTGGTGGACCGCGCCAGGCGTCTGGAGCGTGAGGGGGTGTGTGCCATCGCCGGGAGCTGTGGCTTCATGGCGCGCTATCAGGAACGGGTCGCGGCCGCGGTGACGGTGCCGGTGGTATTGTCCAGCCTGACCCTGCTGCCGTGGCTCGCCAGCGTGCACGGTGGCACAGGACGGATCGGCGTGCTGACCGCAGACTCGGGGGCGCTCAAGCGCGCCCACTTCGTCGGCGCTGGCTGGCAAGGGCCTCTGCCGGTGGTGCAGGGGCTCGAAGACGGTGATGAGTTTCGTCAGGTGATCCTGGAAGGTCGACGCGATGACCTGGATCTCGCCGCCATGGCGCAGGAGCTGGCACAGGCAACCCGAAGACTGAAAGCGCAAGCGCCGCTGGACGCGGTAGTGCTGGAGTGTACCGACCTGAGCGCTTTCGTGGAGGTAGTGCGACGGGAGGCGGGCTGCCCGGTCTACGATATTGTGCCGGCACTCGAGCTGATCCTTCGCTCCGCTGCCGGCAGGCAGCAATCGGCGCCGGACCCGCTCGTCACGGGCTGAGCGGCGACAGCGCGCGCCGGTGCCAGGTGTCGAGTCCCTTTTCCAGATAGGGCAGAAACCGCTGGCACTGGCGCGAACTGGTGTGAAAGCGCGAGGTGATCACGGCGATATCGAGGTCGATGGCAGGAACGAAGGGCAGGATCGCCACGGCGCAGTCGCGACGCATCAGAAAGCTCCAGGCCGAGACCGGGTCCACCAGGGCATGGCCGATGCCGGCATTGACCAGGCTGATGGCGGAAGGGAACAGGTGGGTTTCGGCGGCGATCTGCCAGTCGGCGCCGGCCTGTCTGAGCGCCTGCTTCAACTTGAGTGTGCTCTGGTGGTGCTCGTCCAGGGTCACCAGAGCCTTGCCGTCAAGATCCGCCGCCTCTACCTGAGCAAGGCCCGCCAGCGGGCTGTGGCGCGGTACCGCCAGGTGCATGCGCAGGGACAGGTGGCGGGCATCGAGGTCGTTAAGGTCATCCTGGCGTTCGATCACGCCGACATCGAACTGGCCCTCGGCCACCCAGTCCCGGATCTTGCGCGAGCTGAAGGTCTGCAACGACAGCCGGGTATCGGGATAGTCGGCCAGGTACTCGGCCATGATCCCGGGCATGGCGGTGGGCGAGAGCCCCGGCATGCAGCCCAGGATCAGCTTGCCCGCGCGGCCCTGGCGCAGGCCATCGGCGAGTTCGTCCAGATGTGACACCGACGCCAGTACCTTGTCGACCCCCTCCATCAGATAGCGGGCCTCGGGGGTCAGCTCGGTACCGTAGTTGTTGCGGCGAAACAGCAAGAACCCCACCTCCTGCTCGAGATTGGCGATGGCCGAGCTGACCGCCGGCTGGCTGAGTTCCAGACGACGGGCGGCCTTCGACAGGCTGCCGGTGTGCACAACCTCACGAAATATCTGGAGCTGGCGAAGCTGGTGACGAACCTTCATGGGCGTCCCTCCGGGCGCCCTCGGGAAGTGAGCGAGCGCCTCTAAATTGTATTTATGGTTTCATAGTTATCTCAAAGTTGTCTTTATGGCAATGGCGGTCGATGCTGACACCACCCCCAACAACCATAACGAGGGTAGTTCCATGAATCCCATCGACCTCGGCGGTCTGCTTCTGTATTTCGCGATACTGATCTACATCGGCTATCGCAGCGCCAAGAAGGTCTCCGGCAGCGCGGACTTTGCGGTGGCCGGCAACAAGATCATCTGGCCGGTGCTGTTCGCCACCCTGGCGGCTTCCTTCCTCGGCGGCGGCGCCTCCATGGGGCGTGCCGGCAAGTCCTTCGACGAAGGCTACGCCTTCATGGTCGCCGCCTCGGCCTTTCCCCTGGCCACGGTACTGGCGGGTCTGTTCATCGCCCCCCGGCTCAAGCGCTACGTCAACGCCCAGACCGTAGGCGACATCATGGCGCAGCACTTCGGTGCCAGCGCGCGACTGTTCACCGGCATCTTCTCGCTGGTGTTCTGCATCGGCATCCTCGGCGCCCAGGCCCTGGCGGTGGGCACCGTGTTCCACGCCATCCTCGGTATCGAGGTCTCCACCGGCATCCTGATCGGCATGGCGGTGGTGCTGTTGTATTCCACCGTGGGTGGCATGTGGGCGGTGATCCAGACCGACGTGGTGCAGTTTCTGATGCTGGCGGTGTTCCTGCCGGTGACCATGCTGATCGGCATCCATGACCTGGGCGGCCCCCAGGCGCTGGTGGAGCGGTTGCCCGAGGGCCACTTCAGCCTGATGGGCGACTATTCGGTGGGCATGTTCCTGTCGATCTTCATCGCCTTTCTGCTCGGCGAGACCCTGGTGCCGCCCTACACCCAGCGCGCCCTGTCGGCCCCTGACTCGCGCCACGCCCGCATCGGCTATTCGGTGGCCGGCGGCTTCGGCTTCCTGTTCTATCTGGTCAGCGCCACCATCGGGCTGGTCGCGCTGGTGCTCTATCCGACCATCTCGCCCGACCAGGCGATGCCGACCCTGATCCGCGACGCCCTGCCGGTGGGCATCACCGGACTGGTGCTGGCCTCGCTCCTGGCCGTGGTGATGTCCACCGCCGACTCCTACCTCAACTCGGCGGCGGTGATCTTCGTCGGTGACATCTACAAGCCCTTTATCGAGCCTGACGTCAGCGAGAAGAAGCGGCTGTGGATCGAGCGGCTGGTCAACCTGCTGATTGGCCTCGGCGCGGTGGTCTTCGCCCTTTACGCCACCTCGATCATCGATGCGCTGCTGCTCAGCTACGCGCTGTGGGCGCCGACCATTCTGCTGCCCTTCGTGTTCGCGGTGCTGTTCGATCTGCGCTGCACCCGCTCGGCGGTCGCCGCCATGCTCGCCGGCGCCCTGGTGACCATCCTGTGGAAGTGGGGGCCCTTCGACCTGCAGGCGGCGACTGGTCTGACCGCGCTGATCGCCGGCGTCATCGCCAATGTGCTGGTGTTTGTACTGGTCTACCGACTGTTCCGCTCGGTCCCCGACGCCCCTGTCGCCGCCAAGGCTCAGTGAAGGAGATTCCCATGACTCTGTACGCTCTTGCTCTGTATACCGTCAGTGCTGTCAGCATCCTCACCGCGGTGGGGGTGGGTATCGCCTCCTGGCGCTTCTACCGCGACAACTGAACCCCACGATATCGCCCACAAGACGCGGCTGGCCCCAAGCACGGGCCTGCCGCCCTCGTCCAACAGGAGACAGTGCATGAATACCATCGCCGTCGTGGGTGCCGGCATCGTCGGGCTGGCCGTGGCGCGTTCGCTGGCGGGACGTGGCCACCGGGTACAGCTTTTTGACCCGGGCCCGCCGGGGGAGGGCACCTCCTTCGGCAACGCCGGCCTGATCGCCAACTACGCCACCTCGCCCATGGCCAGTATCGATACCTTGAGGCAACTGCCTGGAGAGCTGTGTCGGCGTGACGCCTCGCTGTCGGTTGACCCTCGCTATCTGGCCCGCCTGGCGGGCTTTGGTCCGCGCTTTCTCAAGGCGGCGACGCCGTCGCGTTTTGCCCGCCACAAGTCGGATCTGGTGGCGCTGATTCAGGATGCGGTCAAGGCTCAGCACGCGTTGCTTGAGTCGCTCGAGGCGCCGGATCTGTACGCCGATACCGGCTGTCTGCAACTCGCCCGCCAAGGCGACCCGCTGGCCGCGACCCTGGAGGCGTCGGCCCGTGCCAAGCGGGCCGATGGGGTGGCCTGTGAGGCGCTTACGGCGCAGGAGGTGCGCGATCTGGAACCCGCGATCCATCCCGCGGATCTCGTCGGCGGCCTGTACTTCCCCGAGACGCGCCACCTCAAGGATTCCCTGGCGGTGAGCCGAGCCCTGTGGCAGCGCCTAAAAGGCGAGGGCGTAGTGCAGCATGGTGCCCGCATCAGGGGGCTGGTGCCGCTGGCCGCGGGGGGCTGGCGCCTGATCTGTGAGGACGGCGAGAATGGTGAGAACGGCGAGAATGGCAAGAATGGCAAGCCCCGTGAGTACCAGGCCGACCAGGTCGTGCTGTGCGCGGGCATCGCCAATGATGCCTTGCTCAAGTCGCTCGGAGTGTCGCTGCCGGTGGTGAGTGAGCGCGGTTACCATGTGCGGCTTGAAACGCCGCTTTCGCTGTCGCGCCCGGTGGGCTGGCTGGCCCGCCACTTCTACGCCACTCCCATGCATGGCGGCGTTCGCCTGGCCGGCACCACCGAGTTTACCGCTCCTGACCGCGCCGCCGACGAGCGCCGCTGGGAAAGGCTCAAGGGCTGGGGAGAAGCGCTGTTCGGACGGCCCCTGAGCCTGGCAGAGCGCTGGATGGGCGTGCGCCACTCGACACCGGACGGCCTGCCGGTAGTGGGGCAGGTGACGGGCAGAGAAGGGCTCTTCGTGGCCTACGGCCACGGCCACCTGGGGCTGACCCAGTCCGCCCACACCGGCGAATTGATCGCGGCCATGATCCACGGCGAAGCCCTGCCTGACTACGTCGCCAGCCTGTCTCCAGCACGGTTTTAGGAAGGGCGATTCTAGACGAGAGCTAGTAACGACGCCTCGACAACATCAGCTCCACCACTTCGTCGAGCAGGGCGTTGTCGAGGGTCTGGTCCAGGGCGATGACCCGGTGGCGGGCGTAGTAGGGACTCAGGTCCAGGCCGACGCCGAGGCCGATGATATCGATGGGGCCGGGGCGACGGCCGTTGCCGCCGCCGAAGGTTGCGACCACCGAGCGCAGGTGGTTGTCGAGGTAGTGGCGGTCGTTGGCCAGGTTGGTGGCGCTGTCCGAGGGGCTGCCGTCGGAGATCACCACCAGCAGGCGGCGATTGACGTCTGCCGCCATCAGGCGCTGGCAGGCCCACTCGACCGCTTCACCGTCTATCCCTTCCTTGTACAGGTCGGCCTTGAGCAGGGCGGCAAAGCGCTTTCGCGCGCGTCGCCACGGCTGCTGGGCGTCCTTGAAGATCAGATGGCGCGCCTCGTTAAGCCGTCCCGGCGTGGCGGGGCGTCCGGCCTTGAGCCAGTCGCGCTGGGCTCGGCCACCGTTCCAGGCGGCGGTGGTGAAGCCCAGCACCTCGCTGTCGACGCCGGCCATGTCCAGTGCCCGGGTCAACAGCTCGACCAGCATGGCGATGGACTCGCCGTGAGCCTTCATCGAGCCGGAGCAGTCGATCAGCAGGGTGACCTGGGTGTCGCTGACCGGACGGTAGCGCTCGCGCCGAAAGACGCGCCGCTCCTGGGGCGAAGAAACGATCTGGGACAGCCGGCGGCCGTCGATGACGCCGCTTTCCTCGCCGTCCTGCCAGCCATCGCGATCGGCCACCGACAGGTGGCGGCGAAACTGACGGGCCAGACGACGCACATTGACCTTCTGGGCGTGCAGGCGCTCGTCCAGGCGCGTCCGATACTCCTCCAACTGGGCCTGACGCACCAGGCTGTCGGCCTCGCGCTCGCTGTCGTAGGCGGTGGTGAAGGCGCGATAACGATGGGCGCCGTCGGCCAGGGTGCGGCTCTGGCCAGTGGCGGCCAGGGGCACCTCGTCGTCGAGTTCGTCCTCGCTGTCGAGCAGCAGTGCCAGCGCCCGGCGTGGGTCCTTGGCTTCGTCCTCGCGCTCGCCCTGAGGCTCGTAGCCTTCGAGCTGGGCAGCGATCCAGTCGGCGATGTCGCGGGCGTGACGCTGGAATCCTTGCTGGTCGTGGCGCTCGCGCCGCAGTCCCGCCAGGGCGTGGCCCAGCGCCGGTACGATATTGGCGCGGGTCGCTTCCAGCAAGTCCTCGAATTCCTCGAGCATGGGCGCCGCCATCAGCCGTGACCGGCTGATCTGGATCACGCAGAACAGCAACAGGCCCAGCGCGCTCTCGGTGAGCTGGGCGTGGTGATAGTCCAGCGACCAGCGCTCGAAGCGTGCCTTCAGGTTGCGCGCCATGCCTGGGGCTGGCCCGTCCATCAGGGCCTCGACCCGACACTGCTCGAGCCAGTCGTAGATCAGTCGCGGCTCGGGTTCCTCGGGGCGCAGGCGCTGGTGCAGCCGGTCGTCGCTGAAGCGCTGGCGCAATGCCAGGGCGTCGCTGACGGCGCGATAGTCGGCGAGCGACAGGCAGTCCTCGGCGAGCTTGAGGTGAGGCGCGCGCAGGGCCACCCGGGACGCCCCTCGGTAGAGCCTGCGACCGGCGTAGAACCAGTCGTGCTCACCGGTATGGGCGCGCAGCACGGCTGCCTCCAACTCCTCCAGGTACTGCTGGCGGCGCTGGCGGGCGAGCGCCAGCGCCGCCTCGCCCGCTGCGCTCATGGCGCCTCCCCGGTGTCTTCTTTCTTGTCCAGTGAATCCCTGGCCTGTGAATCGTCGTCTGACGACACACTGGCCACTGACTCGCTGAGTTCGGCATCGAAGCAGCGCTGGTAGAACTCGGCGACCAGGGGCCGTTCGTGCTCGTCGCACTTGTTGAGAAACGATAGCCGGAAGGCCAGCGCCGGGTCGCGGAAGATCTCGCAGTTCTCGGCCCAGGTGATGACGGTACGCGGCGACATCAGCGTCGACAGGTCGCCGTTGGCGAAGCCCTTACGGGTCAGTTCGGCCACCGCCACCATGGCGTCGATGTGGCGTCGGCCACGTTCGTTGTCCTTGCTCGGCACCCGGGCAAGCACGATCTTCACTTCCTCGTCGCGGGGCAGGTAGTCGAGCTTGGCGACGATGTTCCAGCGGTCCACCTGGGCGTGGTTGAGCAGTTGGGTGCCCTGGTAGAGGCCGTCCTGGTTGCCTAGTCCCACGGTATTGGCGGTGGCGAACAGGCGAAACATCGGATGCGGGCTGATGACCCGGTTCTGGTCGACCAGGGTGAACTGGCCGTCGCGCTCCAGAATGCGCTGGATCACGAACATCACGTCGGGACGCCCGGCGTCGTACTCGTCGAAGATCAGCGCCACCGGGCGCTGCAGCGACCAGGGCACGATGCCTTCCTGAAACTCGGTGACCTGGACCCCGTCGCGAATGACGATGGCGTCCTTGCCGACCAGGTCGAGTCGGCTGATATGGCCGTCAAGGTTGACCCTGGCGCAGGGCCAGTTGAGGCGGGCGGCTACCTGCTCGATATGGGTCGACTTGCCGGTGCCATGCAGGCCCTGAACCATCACCCGGCGGTTGCGGGTGAAACCGGCCAGGATCGCCAGGGTCACGTCGGGATTGAAGCGATAGGCGTCATCGATGGCCGGCACATGGTCGTCGCGCGTCTCGAACACCGGGACCTGAAGGTCGGAGTCGATGCCGAAGATTTCCCGGGCGCTGTGCCAACGCTGGGCGGGGAGGGCGTCGTCGAGCAGGGGTGAGGCGTCGGCCATGGTCGTCAATCCTGAAACGCGGTGGAAAGGTGTGTCGTCACTATAGACCTGTTTTAAAAAATAACGCAAATTGTATCGAAAAATGAGATTTGATTGATCTTGTGTCGCTGCGACGATTGGCCTTTGGCGGTGATAACAGCGGTGATAACGGTGGTGGCAGCGGTCGCGATAGCGGCGCTGAATTGACATGGGCAGACGAGCGAGGAGGCGAGCATGAGCGATGTAGTGGTGGTAGGCGGCGGGGTCATCGGCCTGATGAGCGCCTGGCAGTTGGCCGAGGCGGGGCTTTCGGTGACCCTGGTGGAGCGCGGGCGCTGTGCCCGGGAAGCCTCCTGGGCCGGTGGCGGTATCGTCTCGCCACTCTACCCCTGGCGCTACAGCGCCCCGGTGTCGGCGTTGTCGGCACTATCGGAAGAGGTCTATCCGGGACTCTGCGATGAACTCAGGGAGACCACCGGCGTAGACCCTCAGTTCAGCCGACACGGGCTTCTGTACCTGGCGGTGGAAGATGCCGACGCGGCGCGTCGCTGGGCCAGGTGTCAGGCCAAGCCGCTCGAGGACATCGACGCCGATGCCATCCGCCGGATGGAGCCGGCGTTGGCCGACACCCATTGGGTCCGCCAGGGCCTGGGCGGACTGTGGATGCCGACCCTGGGTAGTCTGCGCAATCCGCGCCTGGGCCGTGCCCTGCGTGTGCGGCTCGAGCGGCATCCAGGGGTCGAGCTGCGCGAGGGCTGTGAGGTGACCGGCTTCAAGGTCGTGGCCGGGCAGATCCAGGGCGTCGACACCGCCACCGGCGTGCTCACCGCGTCCAGGGTGCTGGTATGCGGCGGCGCCTGGAGCGGTGCCCTGCTCAAGCACCTCGGGGTCGGCATGGCGGTGGCACCGGTCAAGGGCCAGATGATGGTGCTGCGACCGGCTCCCGGCACGCCGCGGCCGCTGTCGCGGGTGGTGCTGGCCGATGGGCGCTACCTGATTCCACGGCGTGATGGCCGCATCCTGGTGGGGTCCACCCTTGAGCATCAAGGCTTCGACAAGCGCACCACCAGTGAGGCCCGGGTGTCGCTGTATCGCAGTGCCGTGCGCCTGCTGCCGGCGCTCGCCCGGGCGTCGATCGAGCACCACTGGGCGGGCCTGCGTCCCGGCTCCCCCGGGGGGATACCCTTTATCGGTGAGGTGCCGGGATGTCGTGGCCTCCACGTCAATGCCGGTCACTTTCGCAACGGCCTGGTGCTGGCGCCGGCGGCGGCGCGGCTGGGCGTCGAGCTGATGCTGGGGCGCACCCCTTGCGTGGATCCGGCCCCCTATCGCATCCAGCGCGAAGAGCCGGCGGGCCCTGTCTCTACCCCTGGCTCGACGTCCGTGTCGGGGCTGGCCCAATCGACGGCGGGCAACTGGTGCTAAGTGGCAGACGACCGGCCCCTATAGGCTCAAGGTGAGTCGAGGCGCGCTGCGCCTCGCCACCACTTTGCTGACACAGCGTGAGCGACATCCACCCGCGCTGCCAATAACAAGGAGTCTCACCATGAGCCAGCCCGACGCCCAGTTTCTCGCCGACTTCGCCGACGCCCTCAACCGTCACGATATCGATGCGGTGATGTCGATGATGACCGACGACTGCGAATTTCATGCAGTCGCAGGTCCCGACCTGCTCGGCAAGACCTTTCGTGGTCAGCAGGAGGTTCGCGCCGGGCTGCGTGCCGCCTGGGAAAACGCGCCGGACGCCCAATGGCTAGACGGCGTGCATCAGGTCGTGGGAGATCGCGGCTACAGCGAAAGCACCTATAGCGGCACCACCGCCGATGGCATGCGCTCCGAGGCGCGGATGATCGACGCCTTCACCTTCCGTGACGGCAAGATCGCGGTGAAGAACGCCTACCGCAAGCAGCGCCCCGCCACGCCGGTCAACAACGGCTGAGCGACCTCGGATACCTGACTCGGGAGCTTCGACATGCTGGATCTACAGACCCCGCTGGCCGCTTCGTCGGACGATGCCGCCCGGGCCACTCCGGCCCAGGCCCCCTATGATCCCGCCTATGATCCGTTGACCGCCAGGCAGGTCGGTACCGGCTGTGACTATGCGCCGACCTACTGGATCGCCACCGCCGGCGAGCCCCCGGCCGACGATGGCCCGATCGTGGCGGACACCGACACCGATGTGGTGATCATCGGCTCCGGGTTCACCGGTCTTACGGCGGCGATCTTTCTGGCCGAGCGCTACGGCATCAAGGCCACGGTGCTCGAGGCCAACCGCGTCAGCTGGGGATGCAGCACCCGCAATGGCGGCCAGGCCCAGTGCGCCTCGGGGCGGCTCAAGCGGTCTCAGTGGATCCAGCGCTATGGCCTCGATACCGCGCTCAAGTTGCACCGCGAGTGTGTCGAGGGCATGCAGACCTTCAAGTCGCTGATCGCCGATATCGACTGCGACCCGCAGCCCGGCGGGCACCTGTATATCGCCCACAAGGATAGGGTGATGCCGAGCCTGGAGAAGGAGGCGCGGCTTCTGCGCGAGACCTTCGACTACGACGCTCGCATCATCGACGGCGACACCGTCAAGCGCGAGTGGGTGGGCGACAGCGAGGCGGCCGGCGCCATGCACGAGCCCGAGGGCATCGGTATCCACGCCGCCAAGCTGGCCTTCGGCTACCATCGCAAGGCGCGCGCCCTGGGGGTGAAGATCCACCCGGCGAGCCCGGTGCTGGGCTGGGAGACCCATGGCGACGTGCACCATCTGCGCACGCCAGGCGGCGTGGTCAAGGCGCGGGCGGTGGGCATGGCCACCGGCGGCTACGTCACCGGCCAGCTGAGCCCCCACCTCAAGAACCGGCTGCTGCCGATTCTGTCGAACTCCATGGTCACTCGGCCGCTGACCGAGGCCGAGATCGAGGCCACCGGTTTCCGCACCCGACAGGTGCTGACCGACACCCGAATCCTGCGCCACTACTATCGGCTGCTGCCGGACAACCGCGTGCAGATCGGCAGTCGCAGCGCCATCAGCGGCCGCGATGCCCCCAGGGAGCGCTACGCGGCGGTACTCAGGGCCGACCTGGAGCGCAAGTTCCCGGCGCTTGCCGGCATCGAGATCGACTACTCCTGGTGGGGCTGGGTCGACGTCAGCCACGACATGATGCCGCGCATCCATCAGCCGGACCCGAAGGAGAGCGTCTACTACGCCCTGGGCTATGGCGGCAACGGGGTGATGTACTCGGCCCAGGCCGGCAAGCGCCTGGCCCAGTGGATCACCGGGGAGGGCAGGTCGTTGGATCTGCCGATCTTCACCTCGAAGCTGCCCTTTCCCAACCTGCGCGAACGTATCGAGTCGGAGGCCTTCGCCCCCTTCCGCCGATTCGGCCAGCGCTTCCTCTATCGCTACTACTACTTCAAGGATGAGGTGCTCTGAACTCGATCGGTCCCGTTCTGGATATGGGTAACCCTCACGACGATGCCGCGACCCTGGGGTCGCGGCTTTTCAATGTCTGCAGTGCTGCGGTGGGTGCTGCGGCTACTTCACTTCCTCCGGTGGCAGCATCTTGTCGAGGCGGTCGAGAAAGGCCTGCTGAACCGCTGTCACGCCGTCTTCCCGCCAGGCCACCTCGGTGACCAGGCACTCCTTTACCCCCTCCAGCGGCAGCAGGGTGACGCCCTTGCGCACATAGTTGGTGGCGCACTCCAGGTGCACGGTGACGCCGAAGTCGCAGGCGACAAAGGCAAACATGGTCTCGCTGTTGAAGGTCTCCTGGGCGACATGGGGTTCGAAGCCCGCCTGCCGACAGATCTGCTCGAGCATCTGGCGAAAGTGCAGCCACATGCTGCGGGCGCCAAGAATGAACGGCTCCCGGGCCAACTCCTCCAGCCGGATGCTCTTGCGCCCGGCCAACGGGTGGTTGTCACCGACCGCGGCGATAAAGTGATCTCGCTGGATGGGACGGGAACGCAGCCCCGGGGTCAGCACCGGGCCGGTAACGAAGCCGAAGTCCAGGCGTCCCTCGGTCAATTCGTCGAGCTGCTGGGCGGTGGAGCCGAAGCTCAGGTCGAAGTGGATGTCCGGATTCTGGCGGCGAAAGTCGTCCAATAGTGCCGGCAACTCACCGGTGATGGCGAAGTCGGTGTAGCCGATGGCCAGCCGGCCCAGTTCTCCACGGCCCGCTCGCTGGGTCTTGAGCACCGCATCATCGACCTGGCGCAGTATCTGGCGGCTCTCCTCGAGCATGATGCGTCCCGGATCGGTGAGGCGGACCTGGCGATTGTTGCGCACGAACAGCGCTTCACCGATGGCGTCCTCGAGCTGAGCGATGGTGCGACTCAGCGCCGGCTGGGCGACGTTGAGACGCTCGGCGGCGCGGCGAAAGTGCAGGCTGTCGGCCACGGCGACAAAGGCGTAAAGGTGGCGAAGCTCAATGCGCATTGATGCCTCACAGGTATCAAGTGAACGTTAAATGATATTATACGCGCAACGATGGCGTGCCTAGGCTGGAAGTGTTCGCTTCACTTCCAACAACGACAACGTCGAGGTGACTCCATCATGCAAGACTCCTTTCACGGGGTGATCGCCTTCGCGCTGCTTGCCCTCATGCTGTGGGTCGGCAGCCAGCTGAGAAGCCGGCTGAGCTGGCTTCGGGCCTCGCTGGTTCCGGCCAGCATCGTCGGCGGCCTGATCGGTTTCCTGGCGCTTTCGCTGGATCTGCTGCCGGGCTACTCACCCGCCGACTTCACCGCTCTGACCTTTCATTTCTTCACCCTGAGCTTCATGTCGCTATGCCTTACCGGGGGTGGTCGCCAGGACGCGCCCGGTGGTGGCGGCAGTATCGTGCGCGGCGGACTCTGGCTGACGCTTGCCTGGAGCATCAGCCTGGGCATGCAAGGTGCCATCGGCTTTCTGGTGGTGACCGGCTATGACGCCGTGACCGGCAGCGACGTCAGCGGATTTCTGGGAGCCATCGTGACCCACGGCTTTACCCAGGGGCCGGGCCAGGCGCTGACCTACGGCACCATCTGGGAGACCGAGTACGGCATCGCCAATGCCGCCCAGGTGGGGCTGATCTATGCCTCTCTGGGATTCTTGATGGCGTTTGCCCTGGGCGTGCCGCTTGCCCGGCGCTACCTGACCAAGGGGTTGAACGCCAATCGCGCCTCGCGCCTGGATGACAACTTTCGCCTGGGCTTCTTTACCCGGGCGGGCGACGACGAGGGCAACCAGCAGGCTCCCGGGATGGGGCGCATGGTGTCGCACCCGGGCAATCTGGATTCGCTGGCCTACCATCTGGGCCTGCTTGCCATCGCCTACGTGATCACCCACCTGTGGCTGACCTTCGTGCAGGGCATCATCGGCAATGCCTCGCCGTTCGGCATCAACGTCGGGGTGCTGTTCAGCCACAACCTGTTCTTTCTGCACGGGCTGGGTGTCTGCGTGCTGATGCGCATGGTGATCGATCGGCTCGGGCTTTCCCACCGTGTCGATGACGAGACGCTCAAGCGGATCACCGGCAGCGCGGTGGACTTCATGGTGGTGGGAACCCTCATGAGCATCCAGTTCGCGGTGCTCTACGCGCTGCTGGCGCCGATCCTGCTGGTGACCGTGACGGTGACGATCGCCACCCTGGTGGGCTGTCTGTTGCTCGGGCGGTTGAGCGGCAATCTGGGACCAGAGCGTACCGTGACCTCGTTTGGCTGCTGCTGCGGCTCCACCGGTACCGGGCTCTTGCTGTTGCGCATGATGGACGCCGACTTTTCCACCTCGGTGCCCAAGGAACTGGCCTTCTTCAATCTGGCCATCGTGGTGGTCAACCTGCACATCCTGATGATCTTCGCCCCCATCGTGCCGTCGCTGACGCCGGCGATCTATCTGCTGGTGTTCGGCGGCACCGCCATCGCCCTGATCGCCTGCATCCCGCTGATGCTGATGTGGGGGCGGCACGGCAGAGCCTCATCGCCCTCGTCGGGCTGGGCCGAGGGTGTTCCCACACAAGGCCATGCCGCCGCCCAGTCAGACTCAGCCTCCGCGTCTTCGCCCACCATCAGCAAGGGAGCTGCCTCCTGATGAGCATCACCGTCTATCCCGCTCGACGCATCCTGACCATGAATCCGTCCCAGCCCGAGGCGACCCATGTCGCGGTGCAGGGAGATCGCATCCTGGCGGTGGGGGATGCGCAAGCCATGCCAACCGACGCCCGCATCGATGATCGCTTTGCCGACAAGGTGATCCTGCCGGGCTTCGTCGAAGGCCACAGCCACGCTCTGGAAGGCGCCATGTGGGACTACCTCTATCTCGGCTATTTCAGCCGGGTCGATGCCGAGGGCAAGGAGTGGCCGGGGCTGAAGAGCGTCGCCGAGATGCAGGCCCGGCTGCGCCAGCATGCCGAGAGCCTGCCGCCGGGCGAGCCGCTGGTCGCCTGGGGCTTTGATCCGGTCTACTTTCCCGGCCAGCGCTTAAGTCGCCACCAGCTCGATGAGGCGGTGGGAGATCGACCGCTGGTGGTGCTGCACGCAAGCCTGCACGTGATGACCGTCAATTCGGCCATGCTGGCACTGTCCGGCATCAGCGAGGGGCCGCGGGTCGAGGGCATCATGCTCGACGAGGACGGCCAGCCCAATGGCGAGCTCCAGGAAATGGCCGCCATGTTCGTGGTGTTCGATGCCCTTGGCAGGAATCTGTTCGAGGCGGTGGCGTCACCCGAGGTGCTCAGGCGCTACGGCGCCATCGCGGCGGCCAAGGGCGTCACCACCATCACCGATCTGTACAACCCCTTGAGCGATGACGCCATCGCCTCGATGGTCGAGGTGACCCGGGAGGCCGATTTTCCGGTGCGCCTGGTGCCGGCCATGGGGGTGCTGGCGTGGTCGGCCGAGGAGGGCATCGCGCGGCTCCAGGCGGCGATGGGCCACAGCCATGAGCGGCTGGTGTTTGGCCCGGCCAAGCTGATGACCGACGGCTCGATCCAGGGCTATACCGCGCGGCTGAAGTGGCCCCACTACCATGACGGTCATCCCAACGGGCTGTGGAACGCCGAGCCAGAGGGACTGGTGGCGCTGGTGCACGCCTACCACCAGGCGGGGCTTCAACTGCACATTCACACCAACGGTGACGAGGCCGTGGAGTTGATGCTGGACGCCCTGGAGGAGGCGCTGACCCTATGGCCGCGCTTCGATCACCGCCATACCCTGCAGCACTGCCAGATCATCGACCATGCCCAGTTACGTCGCGCCGCCCGTCTTGGACTGTGCCTGAACATGTTCGCCAATCATCTCTACTACTGGGGCGATGTGCACCTGGAACGCACCCTGGGACCGACGCGCTGCCAGCGCCTGGAGCCGCTGGCCTCGGCCCGCCGACTGGGCATCGTCACCGCCATCCACAGCGATGCGCCGGTGACCCCGCTGGGGCCGCTGTTCACCGCCTGGTGTGCGGTCAACCGGCAGAGCGCCAGTGGCCAGACGCTGGGTCACCATGAGGCGGTGAGCGTGGAAGATGCACTGGAAATGATCACCCTGGGCGCTGCCATCACGCTGGGTATGGACGACCGTGTGGGTAGCCTGGACGTCGGCAAGTTTGCCGATATGGCGGTACTGGACGACGACCCATTGCAAGTTTCAGCACAGGATCTGCGACACATCCGGGTACACGCCACGGTGTCGGGAGGACAGGTGCATGAGGTGTGATGATCGGGTGCCGGTGACGGTGATCGCAGGTTTCCTGGGGGCGGGCAAGACCAGTTATCTCAACCGTCGGCTGGCGTCGGGGGATATCGAGGATGCTCTGATTCTGGTCAACGACGTCGGCGAGGTGAACGTCGATGTAGCGGCGATCGACTACCGCGATGATCGAGTGCTGTCGCTGTCCAACGGCTGCGTCTGCTGCACCCTAGGGGGCACGCTGGCCGAGCAGCTGTCCCAGGCGCTGCGACTCAAGGCCAGGCCAACGGAAATTCTGATCGAGGCCAGCGGCGTGGCCAATCCTCAACGGATCGCCGATATCGCCAGGCTGGCGCCGGGGCTTGAGCTTGCCGATATCGTGGTACTGGTGGATGCGAGCCAGGCTGGCCGTCTGGCGCTGGACGCCCAGGTGGGGGAGTTATGGCGCGCCCAGGTGCACGCCGCCCATCGTCTGCTGGTCAATCGTCTGCCCCAAGAGGACAGCGCGCGCGACCAGCTGCTCGGGTGGCTGGGCCAGCTCGCCCCTGGTGCGGCGGTGGCGACAGAGCCGGTACAAGTCGCTCCCGCGTCGTCCAGGACGACGTCCTCTGGCCCGGCCTTTTGGCAGGGAAATGGCGCCAAGGCATCGGCGGAGCCGTTCGCCGTGCGTGCCCGACACTCGGGGCTGACCGATGCCACCCTGCACCTTCGCCACTCCCTGGTGGCCGAGGAGCTGCAAGTGCTGCTCGAGCGCTACCGCGACTGCCTGTTTCGCGCCAAGGGTTTTGTCCGCTGTCGGCTGGCGGACGGGGAAGAATGGCGAAGTCTGCAGTTGAGCGGGCAGCGCCTCGCCTGGCAGAGCCACGGGCCGCCCGCCACCGGCGCCGTGCTGGTGTGCATCGGGCGTCGGGGCGAACGCTTTACCCGGTTGATGGAGGAGCTTGCGCAGCTCGACAGCGAGACTGATACGGCGCCGATGGCACCGATCGGGCGCTAGCCCAGTGCCTCCCGGATTCAGCCGGTGCGACGTGCCTGGGGCAGCAAGGCCGCCAGGCGTTCGATGCCGCGCTCGATGCGGGTCTCGTCGATGGCCGAGAAGCCGAGCCTCAGGGTGGGGCGAGGCGCCGGGGTCAGGAAGTGCACCTCGCCGTTCTCGATCAGGATGCTGTGCTCCTCGGCCAGCCGCTTCAGCAGTGCCACGTCAGTGTCGGCGGGGGCCTCCAGCCAGAAGCAGGAGCCGCCGAAGGTGGAGCGGATACGCAGCTCGGGCAGGTGGGATGCGAGGGCGTCACGCATCAACAGCCAGCGGCGCTGGTAGGTCTGGCGAATCTGGCGCAGCAGCGCGTCGTGGTAGCCGCGGTCGAGAAACAGCGCCACGCTGCGCTGGTTGTTGGTGGCGGGGTGGCGCAGCATCAGCCGGCGCAGGGCGCGCGCCTCGGCGATAAAGGCGGGGGGCGCCACCATGTAGCCGAGCCGAAGGCCCGGCGCCAGGGTCTTGGACAGGCTGCCCACGTAGATCACCCGGCCATCGCTATCGAGGCTCTTGAGTGCCGGCGTCGGGTTGTCGACGAAGTTGGTCTCGCTCTCGTAGTCGTCCTCGATGACCAGATAGTTGTTGGCGCTGGCGCTGTCGAGCAAGTCGCGGCGGCGCTGCATCGGCAGGGTCACGCCGGTGGGCGACTGGTGGCTCGGGGTGACGTAGGCCAGGTGGCAATCGGCCAGGCGCTGGTCGATCACCAGGCCCTGGTCGTCCACGTCCACCGCGACGATTTCGTCGGTGAAGGTGCGGGCGATATTGACCATGTCGACGTAGCCAGGGTTCTCCATGGCGAAGCGTCGACCCGCCCCCAGGATCAGCATGGCGGTGATCCATAGCGCCTGCTGGGCGCCCACGGTGATCAGGATCTCCTCCGGTCGGGCCCAGACGCCACGGCGGGGCAGCAGTCGCTGGTGGATCTGTTCGATCAGCAGCGGGTCGTCTTCGCTCAGGTGGTCTGCCGACCAGCGGCGGATGGCGGGTACGCTGACCGAGTCGCGGCTGCACTCCCGCCAGTGCTGGGTGGGAAACAGGTTGGGATCGATCTGGCCGTAGAGGAAGGGGTAGTCATAGTCGAGCCAGTTGGCCGGCTTGACGATGGTCGGCTGGCGCGAGGGTCGCATCGTCAACAGCTCGTCCCAGGGCGTCGCTGTGCCGGAGTGGGAGGTGGCGCTGGCGGCTGGGGGGGCGATGTCGGCTGGGGGCGTGACGCGTCCGGCGAGGATATCCGGATTGACGAAGTAGCCGCTGCGCTCCCGGGCGACCAGGTAGCCGTCGTCCAAGAGTTGCTCGTAGGCGATCATCACCGTGTTGCGGGCCACGCCCAGCTCCTTGGCGAGCTTGCGGCTCGAAGGCAGGGCCTCACCGGTGGGCAGATGCCCCTCGAGGATGGCGTGGGCGATCTGCTCGCGAAGCTGGCACTGAAGGCTTTCCTGACGCTTTGCGTCGAGTCGAAACAGGGGGGCGCTCATACCGACGACGGGTTCCCGGATGGTGGTTGTTGGACGAGTTCCGGCGTGGCCCAGGCCTGGCGGCCACGCTTGCCTACGATCTTACAGCGTCGACGTCTTGTCGAGGGCTCGCGGGTGCCTGGCCCAATCGATGTGGGGCCACTGGTCCTATGGCGTCGATGCTCGACGGGGGAGAGTGAGTCACATGGCGGGTCGGACCTGACGGCGCTCGCCAGCCAATGACGATCAAGATGTGACACCCGCAACAAGATTCCGCTTTAAGCGGCACAACAATGATGGGAGTTCCGCATGCACACCAAGTCCCCTTTCCTCCGCACCACGCCCCCGCGCAACATGACTCCTGCGGCCATCGGCGCTGCCGCCTCGACCCGGCGCCTGGGCCCACGCCCGCTGGTGGCGGCGGTCGCCCTGGCGCTGCTGGGCGCCGCTGGCTCGGCCCAGGCGGCGACCTGGAAGATGGCGCTGGGCGACGCCGCCGGTGGCACCCAGCATGAGATGGGACAGACCTTCGCCAAGCTGATCGAGGAAAAGTCCGGCGGCGACGTCAGCGTGGACCTGTTTCCCAACGGCCAGCTGGGCAGTGAGCAGGACACCGTCAACAACGCCAGCATGGGCCTGCTCGACCTGTCGGTACTGGCGATCAACAACATCACGCCGTTCTCGCCCACGGTCGGGGTGATGACGCTGCCCTACGTGATTCAGAGTCCCGAGGACGCCCGCACCCTGACCCAGGGCGAGATCGGCCAGGAGATGGTCGACAACACCATCCGTGACGCCGGCGTGCGGATACTGGGCTGGGCCTACTCCGGCTGTCGCCGTCTGACCAACTCGGCGAGGCCGGTGGCGAGCCCCGAGGATCTGGATGGCCTGGTCATCCGGGTGCCCAAGAACGAGATCATGATCTCCGCCTACCAGTCCTGGGGCGTCAATCCCAACCCGCTGGCCTGGTCGGAGACCTTTACCGCCCTGCAGCAGGGCGTCGTCGACGGCCAGGACAACCCCTACATCACCATCGACGCGATGAAGTTCTACGAGGTCCAGGATCACGTCACCGACAGCTGTTATGTGTTCTCCATGGAGCCGTTGATCATGGGTGAAGGCATGTTCCAGAGCCTGTCCGAGGAGCAGCAGCAGTGGGTACTGGAGGCCGCTCAGGAGGCCACCGATCACAGCTACGAGTATCTGCTGGCCCAGGAAGACGCGATCAAGACCCGGCTGGTGGAAGAGCACGGCATGGAGATCACCGAGCCCGCCGACGGCGAGCAGGCGTGGATCGAACAGGCCACCGCCATCTGGCCCGACTTCTACGACAGCATCGGCGGCAAGGCCAAGCTCGACGAGGCGCTCGCCGCGCTGGGACGTGAGCCAGCCCCCTGATCAGTCACGACGTCGCTATCGTCTTGAATCCTCCCGGCGCCTGACTCCAGGCGCCAAGAATCATGGCACCGCCGGACGTCTGCCATTGGACGCCAGGTGGTGCCTGCTCAGAGGTCGTCGTGATGAATCGTCTATGGAAGCTCGTGGACAACCTCGAGAACTGGCTGTGCCAGCTGTTGCTGGTGACCTTCGTGGCGCTGCTGTTTGCCCAGATCATGCTGCGCAACCTGTTCAGCTATTCGCTGCCCTGGGCCGATGAGCTGGCTACCTACGCCTTCGTCTGGTTCGCCTACCTGGGGGCGGTCTACGCCGCCAAGAAGTCGGCCCATAACCGTGTCACCTTCCAGTTCCGTTTCTTCCCGCGCTGGGTGGAGGTGGCCTGCGGTGCGCTGACCGACCTGATCTGGATCGCCTTCAACCTGGTCTTCATCTGGCTCAGTTACGACTTCGTGTTCAACAAGATGAACACCTTCTGGAAGTCCCAGACTCTGGGCATCCCGATGAAGGTGTTCTACCTGATCCTGCCGCTGGCCTTCGTGCTGATGACCCTGCGCATCCTGCAGAACAACTACCTGCGCTTCGTCAAGCATCGCGAGCCCGTCGATCCCGAGGCCGAGGCCATCGCCGAGGCCAAGTCCTCGACGCTGTCGTCATCCAACGAGAAGGGAGACTGATCCATGGAGACGACCATCATCTACGTGCTGTTCGGCGTGTTCTTTCTGCTGCTGGTGCTGGGCGCGCCGATCACGGTGTCGCTGGGGGTGGCCGCGCTTGCCACCTATCTGTCGCTGGGGGAGAACCCCATGGCCTTCGTGCAGATCGCCTTCACCTCGGTGGGGTCCTTTCCGCTGATGGCGCTGCCGGCTTTTATTCTCGCCGGGGCCTTGATGGAAGCCGCCGGCATCTCGCGACGCCTGGTGGATATCGCCGAGGCCTTCGCCGGGCCGGTCACCGGCGGTCTCGCCGCCGCGACGGTGTTCGCCTGCATGTTCTTCGGCGCGATTTCAGGCTCAGGGCCCGCCACCACCGCGGCGGTGGGCATGCTGATGATCCCGGCCATGGCCAACCGCGGCTATGATCGCGGCTATGGCTCTGCCATCACGGCGTCCTCCGGTGGCCTCGGCGTGGTGATTCCACCGTCCATTCCCATGGTCATCTTTGGTATCTCGGGGATGGGTCTGCAGCCACCGGCGGAGGCCGTGGCCGCGCACGGCGCCTTCCAGACGCTGTCGATTCCGAAGCTGTTCATCGCCGGCATTCTGCCCGGCATGGTGATCGCTGGCTGCCTGTTGACCGTCAACTACATCATCTCGCGCCGGCGCGGTTACAGCGGGCTGAGCGACAGCTGGTCCTGGGACACCATCGCCAGGAGTCTGAAGCGTGGCGTGTGGTCGATCCTGGCGCCGCTGATCATCCTCGGCGGTATCTACAGCGGCCTGTTTACGCCCACCGAGTCGGCCATCGTGGCCATCGCCTACACCCTGATCGTCGGCATCTTCCTGCACCGCGAGCTCAAGTGGAAGCCTACGCTCAAGACTCTGGAGACCACCACCTGGATCACCGGACGGGTGCTGTTGATCCTGTTCACCGCCACGGTATTCGGCCGCTTGCTGGTCGAACAGCGGGTGCCGGCGGTGATCGCCGAGGGCATGCTGGGACTGACCGATAACCTGTACTTGATCTGGGCCATGGTTATCGCATTTCTGCTTTTTGTCGGCATGTTCATGGAAACCCTGGCGGCTATCATGATCCTGACGCCGGTATTGCTGCCGATCATGTACATGCTGGGCATGGACCCGGTGCACGTCGGTATCGTCGTCGTCTGTGCCCTGGCCATCGGCTTCCAGACGCCGCCCCTGGGGGAGAACCTGTTCGTGGCCTCGGGCATTGGCGGCGCCTCCATCGAGGAGATATCGATCAAGGCGCTGCCGTTTGCCGCAAGCTCGGTGTTCGCGCTGTTCGTGATCGCCTACTTCCCGGAAATATCGCTGTGGCTACCCCGTATGCTGGGGTATTGATTGCGCACCGTCAGCGCACCGCAAAAAAGGCCGGGTGTCTTCGCATGTCGCGGCGACCCGGCCTCTCGCCAAGGAGTCACGCCATGCCTGTTTCGATCTCGCGTCTTCTCTGTTGCCTGGGGCTGAAGGACGATTGCCGCCAGGTGCTTGCCCACACCCTGACGCTGGCCAAGGCCACCGGGGCCGAGGTTCACGTGCTGCATGCGGTCAAGTCGTTGTCCGATGACGTCATGCATACCCTCAAGGCCAACATCGGTGAACGCGCCACCCTGGATGGCTTGATGGAGCAGCGCCTGCGTCTGGCGCGAGAGCGTCTGGACGAATTTGTCGAGGCCTTCTGGCAAGAGCACGAAGCGAACCTGCCTGGGCGCGAGGTGGTGGCCGCCAAGTCGGTGCTGGAGGGTTACCCGGCATCGGAGATTACCCGCTACGCCGTGCGCCATGACTGCGACATGATCATCATGGCCACCAACAAGCGCGGCTTCGCCTCGTCCTATGCAGGCCGGGTGACCAAGGGCGTGATCAAGCGTGCCAGTGTGCCGGTGGTGGTGGTGCCACCGATGTAGCCACGAAGAACGTCAGTCTGGCTGGCCGAGCGTGTCCTGACCCGATCGGTCAGTCAGCGTACCTTGGCAATGCGTTCATGCGTTCATGCGTTCGTATGCTCAGTGGTCGAAGGTATCCTGCAGCTGCCCGGCGATACGCCGCATCAAGGGCGCCCACTCCATCAGCGAGTCGATGCTGTGGCGCAGCCGGGGCGCGTGGATCGCCAGCGTCGCCTGGATGCGCCCGGTCTGGTCGTACACCGGCACGGCGATGGCCACCATGCCCTGGATGAACTCCTCGTTGTCGGTGCTCAGCTCCTTTTCGGCGATGTCCGCCAGACGTCGCTCCAGCTCGTCTGCTTCGGTGGCGGTGTAGGGGGTATAGGCCTCCAGCGGCAGGTGCTTGAGCAGCTGGCGGCGCTGGGCCGGCCCCATCAGCGCCAGAAACATCTTGCCGCTGGCGGTGCAGTGCAGCGGAAGACGTGAGCCCGGCGGCAGCTGTATGCGTACCGGCCAGTTGGTCTCCACCCGTTCGTAGTAGAGCACCTCGTGACCTTCGAGCAGGGTCAGGTTGCAGGTTTCGTTGACCTCTTCGGCCAGGCGCTTGAGCAGCATACGGCGCGGCGCCTTGAGGCTTTCGTTGGCGAGCACGCCCATGGCCATACGGTGCAGTCGTTCGCCGGGAAGCAGATGCCGTCCTTCCACGTCGCGCACGATCAGGTCCTGTTCCTCGAGTTGCTTGAGCAGGCGATGCAGGGTGGGCTTGGGAATGTCGAGCTGACGCTCCAGGTCCGAGGCGCTGACGCCGTGGATCGAGGTGGCGATGGTTTCCAGCAGTACCAGGCCTCGTTGCAGCGTCGAATTGGTCGTGGTCCGAGTGCTTGCTGTAGACATACGCGATCCTTGACGACGGAAAATGGTGGCAGGCACTCATGATAACGCGGCAAGCCCGGTGAGGCTTGCCGCGTGCTCCTGCTTGCCTGTCGGTGTTACAGGTTCACCAGCATCAGTGACAGCGCCGGCCACATCGAGATCGCGATCCAGCAACTGATCAGCGCGATGAAGTAGGGGATGACGAACTTCACCAGGCGCAGGTAGGGGATCCCAGTGATGCTCGAGGCCACGTAGAGGTTGAGGCCGAAGGGCGGGGTGACGAAGCCGATGGCGGCACCGACCAGGAAGATCACCGCGAAGTGGATCGGGTCGACCCCGGCGTTCTGGGCGATGGGCGCCAGGATCGGTGCCAGGATGATGGTCACCGGCAGGCTCTCGAGGATCATCCCGGCCAGCAGGATCATCAGCATGCAGGCCCCCAGGATCACATAGTAGTTTCCCAGGCCACTGAGCAGGTCCTGCAGCGCCTGGCCCGCGCCCAGCACCGACAGCAGTTGCTGCATCACCACCGAGATCGCGATCAACGGCGCCAGCATGCCGGCGATCTGGCCCGAGCGCAGCATGATCGAGGGCAGCGCGGTGAAGCGAATCTCGCGGGTGATCAGTAGCCCCGCGATCAGGGTGAAGCCCACGGTGATGGCGGCGGCCTCGGTGGGCGAGAACTTGCCCGAATAGATGCCGTAGATCACCACCCCGATGGTGGCGAAGCCGAGATAGGCGCGCCTGGCAAAACGTGCGCTTTCACCCGCCTTGAACGGAATCAGGGTGCCCCAGCCGTGACGTCGCGCCACCAGGTGGCAGGCCGCCATCATGCCGAACACCATCATCGCCCCGGGGATCATGCCGGCGATGAACAGGTCGCTGATCGACAGGTTCATCATGAAGCCGTAGACGATAAAGATGATCGACGGCGGGATGATGATGCCGACCGTTCCGCCGGAGGCGGCGGTGGCGGCGGAAAAGCGCTCGTCGTAGCCGTTCTTGACCATCTCCGGCTGCATGATCGAGCCGATGGTGGCGGTGGTGCCGGCGTTGGATCCGGAGATCGCCGCGAACAGGCCGCAGGCGCCGAGGGTGGCCATGCCCATGCCGCCACGCAGCCAGCCCAGTACCGAATAGGCGAAGTCGGACAGTCGCTTGGCGATGCCGGCGGCGTTGATCAAGTCGCCGGTCAGGATGAACAGCGGCAGGGCCAGCAGGCCGAAGAAGCTCAGGCCCTGGAACAGGGTGACCCCGATATTGGCCAGGGTGAAGTCGATGATCAGGCTGGTGCCGACCACCCACAGGCCGATCACCAGGAAGATCGGTACCCCCAGCAGAAAGATGGTGGTGCAGCCCGCGGTGACCAGGCCGATAAGCATGCCGTCGGTCATGACGTCTCTCCTAGTCCATGATGGACGGTTGCAGGTTGAACGGCTCACGGCGCCGGAAGCGCGCGATGTCGCTGGCCAGGTTCTGCAGTACCCGGAAGATGATCAGGGCCCAGGCCAGCGGTGTGGCGAGGTAGAACCACCACTGCATCACGTTGTCGGTGCCCGGCACGATGGCGAAGTTCATGTGCGCCAGTTCCACCTGGGCGATGGTGAAGTGGATGACCAGGGCGCCGAAGCCGATCCACAGCACGGCGTCGAGTACCTGGCAGGCGAACTGACCGGCGTAGGGCAGGCGCATGCGAATCTCGTTGAGCGACAGGTGGGTGCGCTGCTTGACGTTGAGCGAGGCGCCGAACCAGGTCAGCCACAGAAACAGCAGCACCGGAATGCTGGTGCTCCAGGGCGCCTGCAGGCTGAAGAAGAAGCGGCGGATGACCTCGACGAAGATGATGCCCGCCATGCCGCTGTAGGAGATCAGGATGATCACCTTTTCCAGATTGGCGTCGAGCCACTTGATCGGCGCCAGCCAGGCGGGGGTCGGCCGATCGGCGACGTCGTTCGACGTCGCCTGGGCCGCGGTGGCCTTGTGATCGGTCATTACGCCCTCCACCAGCGCTTCGGCGCCACGTTGACCGCCGCCATCTCACGCGGGATCTCCCGGGCGATGGTGTGGATTTCCTTGTAGATGTCGACGTCGCCGGCCCAGGCATTGAGCCGCTCGCGCCACTGCTCCCAGGGCTCTGGGTTGAACTCCGGGGCGCATAGCTGCTCGGCCTGGGCACGGATCTCGTCGGATAGCGGGGCCACCCGCACGTTGTTCTCGGCGAACACGGTGCCGGCGGCGGGGTGTTCGGTGGCGCCGACGATCTGGTAGCGGCCGGCCTCGTTCATGCCCTGGGTGAAGATCTGGGCGGCGTAGGCCGACTCCATCACCTGATCCTGCAGCTCGGCATCCAGCGCCTCGAACTTCGACAGGTTCATGGCGGTGTGCTCGGTACCGGCGAAGAAGCGCAGGTCGACCGCCTGGGACACCACCGGCGCCATGCCGGCGTAAGCCACCGCGCTCATCCAGGTCTCGGCGCCGTCCAGCAGGCCCTGGCGCAGGCCGTCCAGGGTCTCTTCCCAGGCCACCGGGACCGGGTTGAGGCCAAGCTGTTCCATGGCGATGCGGCCAAGCTGGGTGCCGGTGACGCGGTTCTTGGTGCCCTGCAGCACCTCGAGGCTGTCCACCAGCGGCTTGTCGGCCCAGCTCTGGCCCATCATCAGCCCGCGCAGGTCGCAGTGGGTGAACAGGAACTGCAGGTTGTGGCGCTGGCGCATCGGCTCGCGCAGCAGGGCCTCGCTGCGAGGGTCGTAGAAGAAGTGAAACATCGAGGCGACGCTCGGGAACATGTAGGCGAAGTCCAGCACGTTCAGGTAGGGCGCGCCGCCGGCGGAATTCTGGGTCGAGGCCGAGAAGATGTCGACGATGCCCTGCTGGGCCTTGCTGACGCAATCGAGCTGGTTGCAGACCTCGTTGGAGCCCATGAACTCGACGCGGATGGCGCCGTTGGTGCGCTCCTCGACGTCACGGGCGAAGAACAGCTGCCCGGACTTCTGGATATCGAGATTGCGCTCGTTGAAGCCCGAGGCGCCAAAGCGCAGCTGGAACTTGGGTTCGGTCTGATAGCGGCGTTGCTGCTCGGCGTCGGCGGCTCGGGCCAGGCTCGAGGCGGTGAGGCCAGCACCCAGACCACTGGCGGCCAGCAGCGTGGAGGTCATGCCGAAGCGACCCGAGATATTCAGGAAGTCGCGGCGCGACACGTCTGATGAGAAGAGGCGTGAACTCATGGAAGGCTCCCAGTCTTGTGTTTGGTGTAGGGATGCAGGGGAGTGCCGGGGCGTTCGCGCTTGGCGATCGTCGCCTGGCACCGGGCCCGACAAAGGGCCTTGACCACACCTTAGAAGTCTCTCGGGAATAGATCAATAAAAATGAGTTTTTTTGTCTCGATATTGATATTTTGAGAAAATTGTCTAGTATCAATTGAGACAAAACGTCTCGATTGAGTGAGCGACATGACAACCACAACACCACCGCCAGAGGCTTTCGACTACATCATCGTGGGGGCGGGCTCCGCCGGCTGCGTGCTGGCCAACCGCCTGAGCGAGGACCCCGAGGTGTCGGTACTGCTGCTCGAGGCCGGCGGGTCCGACTGGAATCCGTGGATCCACGTGCCCGTGGGCTACTTCAAGACCATGCACAATCCGGCCACCGACTGGTGCTACCTCACCGATCCCGACGAGGGCATCGACGGTCGCCGGCTGCAGTGGCCCAGGGGCAAGGTGCTGGGAGGGTCAAGCTCGCTCAATGGGCTTCTGTACATCCGCGGTCAGCGCGAGGACTACGACGATTGGGCGCAGCTTGGCAATGACGGCTGGGACTATGACTCGGTGCTGCCCTACTTCAAGAAGTCGGAGTGCCAGGAGCGAGGCGCCGATGACTACCACGGCGCCGACGGGCCCTTGAAGGTCTCGGATCTGCGCCTGCGCCGCGAGATCGCCGAACGCTTTATCGAGGCGGCCAAGGCCTCGGGAATTCCCGAGAACCGCGACGTCAACGGGGCCAGCCAGGAAGGCGTGGGCTACTTCCAGCAGACCTCCTACAAGGGCTTTCGCTGCTCGACCGCCAAGGCGTTTCTGCGTCCGGCGCTCAAGCGGTCCAATCTCACCCTGGTCAAGCGAGCCCACTGTCAGCGGCTGCTGCTGGAGGGCAAGCGCGTGGTCGGGGTCGAGTACCGCCAGGGGCAGAGCACCCATCGGGCAAGCGCCAGGCTCGAGGTGCTGCTGTCCAGCGGCGCCATCGGCTCGCCGCAGATCCTGCAGTGCTCCGGCATCGGGGACCCCGACCACCTGGCCGAGGTCGGCGTCGACTGCCACCACGCACTACCGGGCGTCGGCGAGAACCTGCAGGACCATCTGCAGATCCGGCTGGTGTTCAAGACCTCCTGTCGCACCCTCAACGACGAGGTGCGTCATCCGCTGAGAAAGCTGGCGGTAGGCACCCAGTACGCCCTGACCCGCACCGGACCGCTGACCCTGGCGGCCAGCCAGGTGTGCATCTTCACCCAGTCGCGGGAGGGCCTGGATCGCCCGGATATCCAGTTCCATATGCAGCCGCTGTCGGCGGACAAGCCGGCCGAAGGGGTGCATCCGTTCTCGGCCTTCACCTCCTCGGTGTGCCAGTTGCGTCCGACCAGCCGGGGGCGTATTCGCATCACCAGCGCCGACCCCGCCGTCTACCCCTCGATCCAGCCCAACTATCTGAGCACCGAAGAAGACTGCCGCGTGGCGGTGGACGCCATCAAGGTGGCGCGACGCATCGCCGAGCAGGCACCGCTTGCCGAGGTGATCACCGATGAATACGTGCCGGGGCGGGAGTATCAGAGCGACGAGCAATTGCTCGAGGCCGCCCGGCGCTACAGTCAGACCATCTACCACCCGGCGGGCACCTGCAAGATGGGCCACGACGACCTGGCGGTGGTCGATGACCGACTGCGGGTGCACGGTCTCGAGGGCCTGAGGGTGGTGGACGCCTCGATCATGCCGATCATCGTCTCGGGCAACACCAACGCCCCGACCATCATGATCGCCGAACGCGCGGCGGACATGATCAAGGCCGATCGCCGTGCCCAGGCGCGCGTCGCCTGACGTGCAGCGCTGGAATCTCGACGGCGGATCGATGCCATCGGGGCCTGGCCTTACTCGAGGCCGCGCTCTGGCCCTAACGTCGCGACAGCGGGCTGGGCCAGGATCAAATCAATAGCGCGTCATCGGCTGACCCGCTGAGCGCGACCCCTGCTACGCGAACAACGAATAAACGAGAGGACGCCCATGTCCCAGCCAACGACACACGCCAAGCCCGAGACGCCCGTGACCGGATGGCGTCGCCATCTGGAGCCCGCCCGGGAGCGCATGCCGGGGGTGCTGATCTGCATCACCATTGCCCTGGCCACCACCTTTATCGCCGATCACTACGGTGGCCCGACCCTGCTCTACGCACTGCTGTTCGGCATGACCCTGCACTTTCTCAGCGAGCAGGGCCCTTGCCTGGTGGGGGTGGAGTTTGCCGCCCGCACCATCCTCAGGCTGGGTGTTGCCCTGCTGGGTGTACGCATCACCCTGGAGCAGGTGGCGGAACTCGGGATCGGCCCGGTGGTGACGGTGGTCGCCGGGGTGGTGCTGACCATTCTGGCGGGAAGCGTGCTGGCGCGACTGCTGGGGCTGAAAAATGACCTGGGGCTGCTGACCGGCGGGTCGGTGGCGATCTGCGGCGCCTCGGCGGCGCTGGCACTGTCTGCGGCGATGCCGCGCAACGAGATCGCCGAGCGCAATACCATCCTGACCGTGGTTGGCGTGACGACGCTGTCCACCGCCGCCATGGTGCTCTACCCGCTGCTGGTCGGCGCGCTGGAACTGACCGACACCCAGGCCGGCATCTTTCTTGGTGGCACCATCCATGACGTCGCCCAGGTGGTCGGTGCCGGCTATATGATCTCCGACGAGACCGGCGACATCTCAACCTTCGTCAAGCTGTTGCGGGTCGCCATGCTGGTGCCGGCGGTGATGGTGTTCATGCTGCTGTTTCGCCGCGCCCGTGGCGGTGAAGGCGGCAAGGTGCCGATGTTCCCGAGCTTCCTGGTGGCCTTCGTGGTGCTGGTGCTGATCAACAGCCTTGGTGTGATCCCCCAGGTGATGGTCGAGGGCATGACCGACCTGTCGCGCTGGTGCCTGGTCACCGCCATCGCCGCACTCGGTATCAAGACCTCCTTCCAGAAGCTCGCCGTGGTCGGCTGGAAGCCCGTCATCCTGATGGTCGCCGAGACCGTCTTCCTGCTTGGGCTGGTGCTGGTGTGCCTGTATACCGGCATCGCCGAGTGGTAGCGAGCGGTCCCGGGCCAAAGCCCACACAAATGCCAAGGCCCCGGTACTCCCGGGGCCTCGGCGTTTCTGACGGTCTGTGGCGCTGTGCTGGTCGTTACTGACCGGCCTGGATCGCGGTCAGCGCAATCGTATAGACGATATCCTCCACCAGGGCGCCCCTGGACAGGTCGTTGACCGGCTTGTTGAGGCCTTGAAGCATGGGGCCGATGCTGACCACCCGAGCGCTGCGCTGGACCGCCTTGTAGGTGGTGTTGCCGGTGTTCAGGTCCGGGAACACGAACACCGTGGCGCGACCGGCCACCGGGGACTCCGGTGCCTTCTGCCGGGCCACGCTGGCGATGGCCGCCGCGTCGTACTGCAGCGGGCCGTCGATGGCCAGGTGCGGCGCCCGTTCCCTGGCGATGCGAGTCGCCTCGCGGACCTTGTCGACGTCGGCGCCGCTGCCGGACTCGCCGGTTGAGTAGCTGATCATGGCGACCCGCGGCTCGATGCCGAAGGCCTCGGCGCTGGTGGCGCTCTGCAGGGCGATCTCGGCCAGCGTCTCGGCGTCGGGGTCGGGGTTGACCGCGCAGTCACCGTAGACCACCACCTGGTCGGGCAGCAGCATGAAGAACACCGACGACACCTGGCCGTAGCCGGGGGCGGTCTTGATCAGCTGAAAGGCCGGGCGCACGGTGTTGGCGGTGGTATGCACGGCGCCGGAGACCAGGCCATCGACCTCGCCTTCGGCGAGCATCATGGTACCCAGCACCACGCTGTCATGAAGCTGGGCCTCGGCGGTCAGCGGGGTCAGCTTGCCACGCCGGCGCTCGACCATGGGTGCGACAAAGCGACCACGCTCGGCGTCCGGGTCGAGGATCTGCAGGTCGTCGGGCAGTTCAAGGCCACGCGCCTTGGCCACCTCGAGGATGGCGCGACGCTTGCCCAGCAGCACGCAGTTGGCGATGCCACGACGCTGGCACAGGATGGCCGCTTCCAGGGTGCGTGGCTCGTCGCCTTCGGGCAGCACGATTCGCCGACGCTTGTGCTGGGCCATGCTGACCAGTTGATGGCGGAAGGCCGCCGGTGACAGGCGGCGCTGGGCGTCGTCGTGAATCAGTGCCAGCAGCCAGTCACGATCCAGGTGATCGGCGACGAAGGCGCAGATGGCCTCGGCGCGCTCGTGATCATCCACCGGGATGCCGCCGGACATCTCGGTGAGCCGGGCCACGGTGGCGTAGCTGTCGGTGTCCACCGAGAGTACCGGCAGCCCCGAGGCCAGCGCCGGGCGACAGACGTCGATCAGCTGCTGGCTGGGTGACTCGCCGTGGGTCAGCAGGAGGCCCGCCAGGGGCACGCCATTCATGGTGGCCAGGGCCGCCGCGAGCAGGGTGTCGTCGCGGTCCCCGGGTGACACGATCAGCTCGCCGGGACGCAGGGCGTAGAGCAGGTGCTCGGCGCTGCGGGCCCCCAGCGTCGAGTGGGCGACGCGGCGGCGATCGGCCTCGCCGTGGTGCAGGATCCTGGCATCGAGGGCACGGGCCACGTCTACCACTCGCGGTGCGGTCAGGGAGGCCCGGTAGGGCACCGCCGCGACCACCGGCAGGGTCAGATCGGCGCCGCTGGCGAGCTGCTGCTGCCAGTGCTGGCGATGGGCGCGGGCCTCGACCTCGCTGACCGAGGCCAGGGTCTGGTCGATGGCCGAGCCGTCGCCGTCCCCCGGCAGTCGCATCAGCATGGCACCCAGAGTACGCACCGAACCCACCGCGTCGATGCTCTGGCGATGGAACTGCAACTGCTTGGCCAGCTCCTGGGGATCGGCGATCTGGCCATCGGCGACCAGTACCACCTGGGCGTCGAGGGCACTGGCCAGGCGCACGTTGAGGTCGAAGGCGTAGGCGTTTCGCGGCAGTGGGCGAACGCCCTCCACCACGATCAGCGCCGGTGCCTTGCCGGTGGCAGGGCGGGCGACGCGGGCGTGACGCTCCACGGCGAGTTCCAGCAGACCATCGCGATCGTCGCGGCCGAGATACTGCTCCAGTGTCTGGCGCGAGATCGGACGCGGCGAACCTATGCCCAGGGTGCTGGCCACCAGCGAGCGGGCGCGTTCGTCGTTGTCACTTGCCTGCTCGCCACCTTCGGACTGGCTGAAGGGCTGCAGAAAACCCGCGTCCAGCCCTAGCGTATCCAGTGCACGAAGCAGGCCGAGGCCGGCGGAGGTGAGGGCGACGCCGTCGTCGATGGGGATCAGCAGCAGCGTGCGGGACTGGGTGCTCACAGAACCTCCTCGAGCTTTGGCGTGGACGCCTGGCTCGCGATCAATTCCCGGGTCTGGCTGGCGATATAGCCTTCTTCGTCGGTGGGGATGACGCGGATCTCCGGCGCCGAGCTGGCGCCTCGGTCGTGGATCTGGCCTTCCTCGCCACGCCCGAGGCTCTCGTTGGCGTCAGCGTCCAGGCGCACACCGAGGGCCTCCAGGTGGCCCAGGGTCCGGGCGCGCACCAGGGCAGAGTTTTCGCCGATGCCGCCGGTGAAGGCGATGCCGTCGATCCGGGGCAGGGCACAGGCCAGGCCCGCCAAGGACTTGGCCAGGCGGTAGCAGAACACTTCGATGGCCAGGCTCGCGCCGGCGTGACCTTCACTGGCGGCCTGTTCGAGCTCACGCATGTCGTTGGTCAGCTCGGACAGCCCCAGCAGTCCGCTCTTCTGGTTGAGCAACTGATCGACGCCCTCCAGCGACATGCCTAGCTGGCGCGCCAGGTGCAGGTGCAGGCCGGGGTCGACGTCACCGCTGCGGGTGCCCATCACCAGGCCTTCCAGCGGGGTCATGCCCATGCTGGTGTCCAGGCTCCTGCCGGCCCATACCGCAGTGGCGGAGCAGCCATTGCCCAGGTGGGCGATCAGCCAGCCGCCTTCACCACGGGCGCTGACTTCTGTCAGGCGTCCGGTCACGTAGGCATGGCTCGAGCCGTGGAAGCCGTAGCGACGGATGCCGTGTCGGCTGTAGAGCTCTTCGGGGATGGCGTAGCGGTAGGCGTGGGGCGGCAGGGTCTGGTGGAAGGCGGTATCGAACACCGCCACCTGAGGCAGATCCTCGAACAGCCGGCGCGTGGCGACGATACCGTCGAGGTTGGCCGGATTGTGCAAGGGAGCCAGGCTGATGGTCTGGCGAATGGTGCGCACCACGGCGTCGTCGAGCAGGGTAGCGGCGGTGAAGCGCTCGCCGCCGTGTACCACCCGGTGGCCGATACCGATGGGCCGGTGGACGTCAAGGTGCTCGAGGATGGTCTTGAGCGCCAGGGCGTGGGTCGCTCGGGGAAGCGAGACCTCGCGGGCGCTGCCGTGTTCGTCTACAAGCTTGAGGCGAGCCTCGTGGCTACCCAGGCGCTCGGCGATACCGGACAGTCGGGGAGCGTCGGGGGCCTGATCGACCAGCGCGAACTTGATCGAAGAGGAGCCGCAGTTGATCACCAGAATCGGGGCTTTCATGCCATCTCCAGAAAAGACGCCTTGGTGAGGCGAGAATGCGTGGGATGGCGGCGAATCTAGCACCGCCCCGGGGCGCGAATAACTGGCCTGGGGAGGTAGTCGAACGGCTTTGCTGGTGGATCCGACGAAGCCGTGATGAGCGTCAAGTGCATGAATCTTCGAGTTAGACTTTTGTCTAACTTTGTGCGGCAGAACTGGGACCAGGCGTACAAGACGTGCATCCCCGGGCAGTCGAACGCTGCCCGGGGATGCGCCGGGGAGTGGCTTGTCTCAGACTTCCTTGTAGAGCTCCGCGCCTTGTTCACGGAAGGCCCGGGCGCGCTCCTCCATGCCGGCCATGACGGCGTCGCCGTCACCCTCCAGGCCGTTGTCGCGGGCGTAGTCGCGGACCTCCTGGCTGATCTTCATGGAACAGAACTTGGGGCCGCACATGGAGCAGAAGTGGGCCACCTTGGCGGAGTCCTTGGGCAGCGTCTCGTCGTGATAGGCGCGGGCGGTGTCAGGGTCCAGGCCCAGGTTGAACTGGTCCTCCCAGCGGAACTCGAAACGCGCCTTGGACAGGGCGTTGTCGCGGCGCTGGGCGCCGGGATGCCCCTTGGCCAGGTCGGCGGCGTGGGCGGCAATCTTGTAGGTGATGATGCCGGTCTTGACGTCGTCCTTGTCGGGCAGGCCCAGGTGCTCCTTGGGGGTGACGTAGCACAGCATGGCGCAGCCGTACCAGCCGATCATCGCCGCTCCGATGCCCGAGGTGATGTGGTCGTAGCCCGGGGCGATATCGGTCACCAGCGGCCCAAGGGTATAGAAGGGCGCCTCGTCGCAGTACTCGAGCTGCTTGTCCATGTTCTCCTTGACCAGGTGCATGGGCACGTGGCCGGGGCCTTCGATCATCACCTGGACGTTGTGGTTCCAGGCGATATGGGTCAGCTCACCCAGGGTCTTGAGCTCCGCCATCTGGGCCTCGTCGTTGGCGTCGGCCACCGAGCCCGGGCGCAGGCCATCGCCCAGCGAGAAGGCCACGTCGTACTGCTTGCAGATCTCGCAGATTTCCTCGAAGTGGGTGTAGAGGAAGCTTTCCTGGTGATGGTAAAGGCACCACTTGGCCATGATCGAGCCACCTCGGGAGACGATGCCGGTGACCCGGTTGGCGGTCAGCGGCACGTAGCGCAGCAGCACGCCTGCGTGGATGGTGAAGTAGTCCACGCCCTGTTCGGCCTGCTCGATCAGGGTGTCGCGGAACACCTCCCAGGTGAGGTCCTCGGCCACGCCCTTGACCTTCTCCAGCGCCTGATAGAGCGGCACGGTGCCGATCGGTACCGGCGAGTTGCGGATGATCCACTCACGGGTTTCGTGGATGTTCTGGCCAGTGGACAGATCCATGATGGTATCGGCGCCCCAGCGGATGCCCCAAGTCATCTTCTCGACCTCTTGCTCGATGGAGGAGGTCACCGCCGAGTTGCCCAGATTGCCATTGATCTTCACCAGGAAGTTGCGCCCGATGATCATCGGCTCGGCTTCCGGGTGGTTGATGTTGGCGGGGATGATGGCGCGCCCGGCGGCGACTTCCTGGCGCACGAACTCTGGGGTGATCTCCTCGGGAAGACGGGCGCCGAAGCCCTGCCCGGGATGCTGGTGGTCAAGGATGCGCTCGACCTCATCGCTGCCTCGATAGCCATCGGCCAGGGCCTGTCGACGCTGGTTCTCGCGGATGGCGATGAACTCCATCTCCGGGGTGATGATGCCGCGGCGGGCGTAGTGCAGCTGGGTAACATTGCCGGCGCGGCCATCGGCGCCACGACGTGCGCGGCGCGGCGTACGAGTCAGTTCGAAGCGCAGCGGAGCGAGCGTCGGGTCGTTGGCACGTCGGCGACCGTAGTCCGAGGTCGGGCCATCGAGCCATTCGGTGTCGTCGCGCTCCTCGATCCAGGGCCGGCGCAACTCGGCAAGCCCGCGGCGCAGGTCGACCTCGACCTGGGGATCGGTGTAGGGGCCGGAGGTGTCGTAGACCAAGAGCGGCGGGTTGGCCTCATCGGCCCCGGAGGTGCGGGTCGCCGACAGCGAAATCTCGCGAAACGGCACCCGCAGGTCGTCGCGGGAGCCCTGTACATGGACCTTGCGAGAGCCCGGCAGCGGCGCAACCGCGGCCTGGTCGACCTGGGCGGTCTCGGCCAGGAAGTGCGCACTATGGCGGGGTTTGTTTGAGGAAACGGGTTGATCGAGCGGCATTGGCTTGTCCTTCTCACGGCACTGGGTGCTGTCGTTGTTGTAGGCATGGCGCGAGGAAGGAGGGGGCGTCGTGGCCTGGGCCGTGAGCGCTTGATCCCTACGCTGGTCCTCACCGCGATGCCATGGCATCGGGGTTACCCCCAGATCAGGTTCAACGGGTCCCATGCGCTGCATGATCTCAGCCGCCTCTGGCGGCCCCCCGTCAAGCGTGGTGCTGATTGTGTTAGTCGCTTAGATCGAGTCCCATCTTCCAGAAGTCGATCTCGAGTCGTGTTGCGTCGGCGAAGATCCGTGACAGTCGCGCGAAGCGCTCGCCGGACACCTGGCCAAGCTGATCATCGAGCCAGGCCTGCTCCTGGCGCGCTGCGGCCTGGAAGTCGTCGCTTTCGTACATGGCGATCCAGGCGTCGAAGGGGTTGTCGGCACCGCGCAGGGTGTCCGGGCGGGCGTTGAGGTTTCGTGCGATATCGGCGTAGCCGACCATGCAGGGGGCCAGCGCCACGTGCAGGTCCAGGAGGTCGCCGCGGCTGCCGGCGTCCAGCACGTAGCGGGTATAGGCCAGGGTGGCGCGGGCTTCGGGCAGCTCGGCGAGTTCGGCCTCGCCGATGCCCCAGTCGCGGCAGAAGGCGAGATGCAGGCCGAGTTCCACGTCGAGGATGGTCTTCATGCCGTCGAAGGCGCCGCGCAGCTCGTCGAGGCTGTGGCTCTTGTAGGCCGCCAGGGCGTAGGCCCGGGAGAACTGCAGCAGAAACAGATAGTCCTGCTTCAGATAGTGACGGAAGCTGGCGTCGGCCAGTTCACCACGGCCAAGGGCGAGCACGAAGTCGTGTTCGATGTAGGCGTGCCAGTCATCGCGGCAGGCGTCGACAAGATCGGTAAAGCGGTAGCCCATGTTGCCTCCGGTTGGTGCGAATCCGGAGAGCGGCGGCCAAGGACACGGCGACGAGAAAGGAGGGAGGTGCGCGCGCAGGGGCTGGCACCACCGCCTGATTCCCTACGCCGGTTCAAGGTGTGAAGCCACACCGCACCCGGATCAGGTTCCACGGGATCGGCGCTGGCGGCCGGTGATTCGTCACCCTGGCCCTGCGCCATCTCAGCCGGATTCACCGGCACCCCGTCAAGCGAGTCTGGATCGAGTCTAGCATGACCTCGAAGGGAGTCCACCTCGGCTTGGCAAGAACCGATCCCGATCAGTAGATACGCCGCTGGGGGGAGGAGGTTTCCACGATATCGCGAGAGTGCAACTGCCCAGATATCTGGAGAAGTTTCCGCATGGTTGAGAATGCATTTTATCCGATTGAGGAAATGTGGCGAAGTAGAGTCCTGATTGATCAATTCGACAAAGTTTCGACGATTTTGTTGTTATTTAAAGGGATATTTGCGTGGTTTTTCCTGGATGTTCTCTGGATTGTATTTGCGTGTTTTGCGGCTGCCTGATAGAGAATATGTGAGAGAATCTAGAGTGAAAAAAGTACGTTTGTTTTATCGATATTCTGACAGTCGTTGTGCGCTTGACGACTCCTTTGTGAAGAAGGGCAGAAAGTGACAGGTGTGTTGGTCCCGTTTTATTGGCAGCATTGGTTCGCCGAGCTTTCATGGAAGCTAAAAATGCTTGCTTTGTTCTCTTTTGAACCACCCGTGGGTCAGGTAAATGGTGCATGGGGAAGGTTTTTATGAAGGGCTCCGGGGCCGTTGTCAGTGCTCGTTTCTCAACACAATAGACAAATATTTCGCCTATCTTTTTTTATGCAAATATTTTAGAAAGGAAGACGAGATGCCAGTGTTGGCGTAAACATTCCTATTCGTCGTGGCAATGTGTGATTTAAGATAGACGTTATCAATTTTGTTCGTTCACGACCGATGTTATATCTTATATCTGAGGTGATTAATATGAATCCATATTCGACACTTCCAGACCGTGCCTTCTGGAAAAAAGCTGTATCCGAAAAGTCGTTTTTTGACATATCCAATTTGTGGTCTCCACAGTTCAAGATCACAAAGGATAGTAGGGTGGTTACCTTCGGTTCCTGCTTTGCGCAACATATTGGAAATGCTCTTGATAGCAGAGGGTTCAACTGGGTCTCGACAGAAACTCCACCCAAGGGACTCTCGCAGGAAAATGCAAAAAAATACAATTACAATATTTTTTCGGCCAGAACCGGGAATATATACACTACCTCATTGTTGAAGCAGTGGGTAGAGTGGGCAACAGGGATAAAAGAGCCGCCTGAGGAGATTTGGGAAAAGGACGGACGGTTCTATGATCCCTTTCGCCCCGTGGTGGAACCAGAGGGTTTCTGTAGTAAAGAAGAGTTAATGCTCTCTCGAGAGGAGACAATAAAAGCGTTTAGGGAATGCATCGTCTCATCAGACTTCTTTGTCTTCACCCTAGGGTTGACTGAAAGCTGGTTCAATGCGGAATACGGCTACGAGTATCCGATGTGTCCCGGAACTTCAGCAGGGACCTACCTGAAAGGTATCCATGCGTTCAAGAATCAGATGTATCCCTCTGTGATGAATGATCTGCGAGATGCCATAGAAATAATGCGTCATGAGAATCCTGCGCTACGCCTTATATTGACAGTTTCCCCTGTTCCTTTGGTAGCGACCAACTCCAGGAACAACGTGATCGTCGCTACAATGGAATCCAAGTCAGTGTTGCGCGCCGTGGCTGGGCAAATTGCTAGAGGTTGTAATTATGTGGATTATTTTCCTTCGTATGAAATAATCAACAGCCCGGTTTTCAAGGGGGTGTTTTTCGAACCCAATCAACGAAGTGTTAACCCCCACGGTGTCGATTTTGTGATGAATCATTTTTTTTCTTCTCTGAGGACAAAGTTCGGCGCTGAGATTTTCGGAAAACAAAACAAGAGGGTAGGTAACGTAAAGAAAGTTAATGATCTGGTTTGCGAAGAAGAGATCTACGACGCCTTTGGAGGTAAGGAATGAAGAAAAATATTTGTGTGCTGGGCAATAGCCACGTTGGTGCTTTGAAAAGAGCCTGGGACCTGATGCCGGAGTGGCATCAAGAATATAATCTTGTCTTCTTTACCGCTAGAAGTAATGGCTTGGGTGGACTGATTCTCATCGATAATAAACTTGTTCCAAAAACAGCTAGATTAAAGAGAACCATCACCTATACATCGGGTGGCAAGAGTGAAATTGATATCGTTGAATATGACCTATTCTTGATTTACGGACTTCAGATGGAAGTTTTTTTTGTCGAACTTGGGAAGTTTTTTTCATCAGCAGTAATAAAACAAGCCGTGCAGGATAGTGTCAAGGGTACGACGTCCTGGAAGATCATGGAAATGATCAGGAGCGTGACCAATAAAAAGATATATGTTGGACATAATCCCCTGCCTATTCAGAAGAAAGGTGATGATAGAAGTTATCCTCCGGAAAGCTACCTGTCCGGAATAAAGTTGATGAACGATGAAGTGTATGATAAATGCAATGCCGAGTTGATCGCTCAGCCTGCTGATACCATCGTCAACGGATGTTTTACGGAGCGGGAGCTCTCGAAGGGAAGTAAAAGATTGCCTGTAGGGGATGCCATGGATGAGGAAGCGCATCCAGACCATGATATCAGGCATATGAACGAAGAGTTCGGGAAAAAGTGGCTATCCTGCTTTTTAAGTAGAGATTGACAAAGGGTTGTCCTGGCGGATGTGTGTTATTCGGAGCTGGAGAACGCTCTTTGTAGAGCAAAGCGTTACCACCAGACAGCGGCAAACAGATGAATCATGGATCACGCCACTATGCTTGACGTGTTGTAGTCCGCTGGGATTCCCCCTCCGGATGATGCAAAAGGAGGGGGAGGACACAACGCTGTGCCACGGCACCGGCTCAGTCGACGGGCTTCTCGCCGGAGACTTCCGGCGCCGATTCCGTGCCGTGCTCACGAAAGGACTGCACCGGCATCTCGCGGGGGATTTCCCGTGGCGGCTCGGCCGGGGTCGCCGGCGGCGGTGGTGCCTCGGCGACGCGAAGCTCGCCTACCACCGCCGGGGGGCGGGTCTCGCTCGGGACCAGCAACAGGCCGGCGCGCCTCAGGGCCCGGCCGATGCTCAGGCTGGAGCTCCAGCGGACCAGCGGAGCGGCCATCACCAGGCCGAGCCACACCGGCGTCAGCCAGATGAAGAAGCTCGGGGTGAAGGCCCAGGTCACCAGCGCCCACAAGGCGCCGATCAGTGACCATAGCCAGGTGTGGCGAAAGGCTTCCTTCCAGGGCAGGGCGCGGCCCTCGCGGGACTGTGGATCCCAGGCCACGGTGCGGCCGCTCAGTACCTGAATCACGAAACGACTGTGGAACACCATCATCAGCGGCGCGATGAGCATGGCAAACAGCGTCTCGAGCAGCATGCTGGCGACGAGCCGGGCCCGTCCGCCATAGGCCTGCGGGTTCTGGATCAGCCCCAGCACCAGCCCCAGTACCTTGGGCATCAGCAGCATGCCCAGGGTACCGATCAGCAGCGGCATGATCAGGTTGGGTGGGGCGATCGGCCAGTCGGGAAACAGCTGCGAACTCGAGGTGAAGAAGTTGGTCGGCACCAGCGCCCGGATCAGGGCGTCGATGGTGCTGATCACCAGGATCGCCAGCCACACCAGCGACGACAGGTAGGCGAGGGCACCGAAGAAGAAGTGCAGACGGCTGAGCACGTGCAGTCCGCGCCCGCCGAGCAGGCGCATATGCTGCAGGTTGCCCTGGACCCAGCGCCGGTCGCGTTTGGCGTAGTCGAGGATATGACTCGGCATCTCTTCGAAGCTGCCGCCCAGGTCGGTGCGCATGCGCACCTGCCAGCCGGCACGGCGCAGCAGCGCCGCCTCGACGAAGTCGTGGCTCAGGATATCGCCACCCAGCGGTGGCTTGCCGGGCAGCTCCGGCAGGCCACAGGCATCGGTGAAGGCGTCCACGCGAATGATGGCGTTGTGGCCGAAGTAGTTGGCCGCGGTGGCGTGCCAGAAGCTCAGACCGCTGGCCAGCATCGGCGAGTAGAGTGCAGCAGCGAACTGGTTGGCGCGGCCAAACAGGCTGTCCTGGCGCACTGGAATCGGCACCGTCTGCAACAGGCCAAGGCGCGGGTTGGCCATCATCTCGTCGATCAGCTCGATGACGGTGGTGCCGCTCATCAAGCTGTCGGCGTCGATCACCAGCATATAGTCGTAGTGGCTGCCCCAACGGGTGCAGAAGTCGCCCAGGTTGCCTGCCTTGCGCCCGACGTTACTGTCACGGTGGCGGTAGTGCAGTTGGCAGTGGCCTTCCAGGCGCTTCTGCAGCTCGGCCATGGCGGCCTTTTCCTCGGCCACCACCTCGTCGTCGGTGCTGTCGCTGAGCACGAAGGCTTCCACCTCGATGCCTTGCGGCAGGTCATTCAGATCCTTGCAGGTGGCCTCGAGTCCGGCGGCGACTCGCAGCACGTCCTCGTTGTGGATCGGCATCACCAGGGCGGTGCGGGAGTGGGAGCCTTCGGGCCGCATGGGATAGGAATGGCGCGGCTTCAGGCTCAGCGGGTCACGCCCGGTCAGGTTGAGCACGAAGCCGATCAGCGCGCTCCAGAAGGCCATGGTGATCCAGCCGAAGGTGATCGCGAACAGGCCGATGATCGCCATCTCGAGCGGACTGATGCCCTCCACGTAGAGGATCCTGAACATGGTCCAGACCCCCAGCGCCGTGGTGGCGGCAATGGCCAGGCCGACGCCAAGACGTCGCAGGCGTGGCCAGGGTACCTCGGGAGTATGAGCGTTCATCAGGGGCTCCAGATGCTGTTCCAGGTTTCGCTCAGGCGCTCGCCACGAAGCATGAGAGTCAGGCGGATATCAGCGGGCTGGTCGCCGTCGGGCAGCAGCGTGAAGGCGGCGCGCCAGGTGTCGTCGTCGGGCAGCGGTGTGACCTTGGCCTCGGCGGTCTCGCCGCTGGAGGTGGTCAGGGTCATCTCGACCGGTTGGCTGGCATCGAGTCCCTCGAGCTCACCGCCGCGGAAGTCGATGATGAACTGGCGCAGGCGCTCGTCGGGGGGATCGCTCTGTCCCGGCACACCGCCCCAGCCCTGGCGCGAACGCACCACACGAGCCAGCGGCTCGGCCGTGGGGGTGTCGCCGAAGGTCCAGGTACGATAGCGATAGGTGCGGGAGTCGCCGGCCATCAGCGGGGTGGCGGGCACCCAGTAGGCGGTGATGTTGTCGTGAGCCTCGCTGTCGGTGGGGATCTCCACCAGCTCGACATGGCCTTCACCCCACTCGCCCTGGGGTTCGACCCACTGACTGGGGCGACGCTCGTAGCGGGCCTCCATGTCCAGGTAGGCGTTGAAGTGCTGGGGCCGCTGGACCAGGCCATAGCCCTTGGGCGAGGTGTCCTGCAGCCCGGAGATCTGCAGGCTTTCGGGGTTTTCCAGCACGCGCCATGTCCACTCGCCGGTGCTGGTGGCCATCAGCAGGCCGCTGGAGTCATGTACCCGGATGCGGTAGTCGTCCTCCTGGCGGCGATCCATCTCGCCATGCAGGAACATGCTGGTCAGCGGTGCGACGCCGAGCTTCTCGACGTCTTCCCTGGCAAACAGGCGTGCCTCGGTGTCGACCTGGGTGCGTTTGCCCGGGGCGATGTCGAAGCGGTAGGCGCCGGCCAGAGACGGGCTGTCCAGCAGCGCCAGCACGGTCATGTGGGTATCGCCGGGCTGCGGCTTGACCAGCCAGTATTCACGAAAGGCGGGAAACTCCTCGCCCTGGGGCAGGGCGGTGTCGATGGCCAGGCCACGGGCCGACAGGCCGTAGCCCTGGTCGCGGCCGACCAGGCGGAAGTAGGACGCGCCCAGAAATACCGCGAACTCATCCTTGTAGTCGGCGCGGTTGAGCGGGTAGTGCAGGCGAAAGCCGGCATAGCCGAGCCCACTCAGGTCGAGCTCGGCGAGGTCGGCGGCATCGTCGTCGTAGCGAAAGCGCTCAGGCTCGAAGGGCAGCGAGCGTACCTCGCCATCCTCCAGCAGGTGGATATCCACCGGCTGGTCATACAGAAAGCCTGGGTGGAAGAGCTCCACCTCGAAATCGCCATCATCCTTCCAAAGTGCCCGCTCATCGCGGTAGCGAATCTGTCGGTAGCGATCGTAGTCCATCTCGGTGAGGGCCTCGGGCAGCTCGGCCGAGGCCTCTTCATAGGGGGACGCGGCCAGTTCCTTGGCCCGGTTCGTGACCTGTTCGAACAGCGCGCCGGTCTCGACGGCCATGGCCGGCGTCGTCAATGCGGCGCTGGTGATGACGCCGACGAAGGCGAGCGCCAGGTTGCGCGAGCCAGGTCGCCGCCGTGCAAGGGTGTGTCGTGCTCGAGATATTGCCGTGTCCAAGTGCGCTCTCCTTGCGAGCGGACGAACGCCCGGTGGCTCGGGGTCGCCCGCTGGGGGTGTAGGGGATCCTTCTGCCGTTCACATCGATGGCATCTTCTATGCGACCTTCTATGCCACTTTCTATGCCAGATCGAGCCAGCTTTTAATCTAGCCTATTGGCCGAGACAAAAGTTGCAATAGATGTCATCGGAGTGCATTTGAGGGTTTGTGCTAATTCGGGTTCCGTGTCGCCGATTGGCGACGGTATCGGGGTGGGCAGGTTACTGAGCGGTAACAGGCGAAGTTGATGCACGAGCTTGCGGTCGAGGCAGCGCGTATCTACTGTGTAGATACGTACAGGAGGGGAGTGATATGGAACTCAAGATTCAGAAGTGGGGCAATAGTGCCGCCATCAGGTTGCCAGTTGAATTGCTTCGACAGCTGGGCCTCAGCGATGGGGATTTGCTGGAAGTCGAGGAAACTTCCCACAGGTTGGTGTTGAAGCCTGTGGCGTCAAAGCCAAAGTATTCCCTGGAGGAATTGCTGGCACGCTGTGATCCCGAGGCTCCCGAGCCTGAAGACCTGGCAGCCTGGCAGGAAATGGCCCCGGTAGGGCGTGAAGAATGAAGCGTGACAAATATAGCCGTGGCGATATTGTGCAAGTTCCCCTCAATCTGACCGAAGGACGCGAGCAGCGAGGTGACTTTCGCCCTGCGCTAGTGTTGACGCCAATAGCTTTCAATCATTTTGGTACGGTGGTCGTGGCACCCATCACCCAAGGTGGCAACTTCGCGCGCCACGCAGGCTTTGCGGTACCTCTGAGCGGGACCCGTACGCAGGGGGTAGTGCTGGTCAATCAGATCAGGACTGTCGATCTTGAAGCGCGCGGAGCGCGCAGAGTCGAGTCTGCCCCGGATCACGTCGTCGATGATGCTTTAGCGCGTGTTCGTACGTTATTTGAATAGGCCGTGGTCGCAAATTCTTAGGCGCTGTCCGAAAAGTCGACGAGCGAAGGTTAGACAAGGCAAAAATCGGTGAGAAAGCGCAGTTTACGGGGTGTAAATGAGCATTTTGACCGGGCTGGCGCACCAGCCGATTTTTAACGCCGTATTACCGAGCGCAGGCACTTTTCAGACAAGCCCTAGTGCTGGCATTGCCGCGCCTACCACAGCCAGCTGGATGGTCTGGGCGGCGGCAGGCGCTGGTGCAGGGCACGCCAGCCGACGATGCAGCGGATCACGAACCAGGCGGTGACCAGCAGTGGGGGCAGTGCCAGGCCGATGATCAGCACCGACAGTACCACTGCGGCGACCATGTAGAGCAGGCCGATCCAGAAGGTGCTGATCAGAAACTGGTAGTGGGCACGCAGCCAGGGGGCGGCGTCGGTGCGATAGACGTAGGCGACGACCAGCGCGATCAACAGTGTCACGAATCCGCTCACCAGCCCTGCCAGGTAGAGCAGATAGAGGACGTGGCCGACGCGAGTCTCCGGCGGCGGTGACACTGACGCTGTCGTCACTTCATGTTCCTCGAGCTGTAGAGGCGGTAACGGCGGAAGTCGGGATCGCCACGTTGTTCTTCCAGGGTCTTGGTGTAGCGCTTGTATTCCCACTGGTACTGGGCCGGGTCGAGTGCGATCACCGCCTCGATGCTGGCATTGACCCCGCTGCAGGAGATGGTCTCGTCTTCATCGTAGACGCGCTCGTCGGCGGCCAGGAAGTACAGCGCGAAGCCCCGCCCGGGACGGCGCAGAGCGACGCCGGTCACGACCCTTGCATTGGTGCGCGACACCAGCTTGGGCAACAGGGTGGCAGTGTAGGCGGGGCGCTCGAAGAAGGGCGCGAAAACGCCGCTGCCCCAGCTGGGTTCCTGATCGGGCAGGATGCCGACGGCCTCGGATCGCTTGAGCGCCTTGAGCAGCGCCGCCACGCCTCGGGAGTTGGTCGGCACCAGGCTGGCGCCGCAGCGCTCGCGCCCGGCGCGGATGATCGGGTCCAGCGGTGCCAGCTTGGGCGGCTCGTACATGGCGGTGAAGGGGAAGTGGCTCGACAGCCAGAAGTTCAGCACCTCCCAGTTGCCGAAGTGAGGCGCCAGGATGATCACGCCCTTGCCCTCGGCGCGGGCATCATCCAGCAGTTCGCGGCCATGTACCTCGACGATGCTGTCGGCCACTCGGTCGGGGTCGCCCTGCCAGGCAAAGCCGAGTTCCAGCATGGTGGCGGTGGAATGCTTGAGGCTTTCGCGCCCCAGGGTGGCGCGACGGGCCTCGGTAAGGTCGGGATAGACCACTTCCAGGTTGAGCCTGGTCACCGCGCGTTCGCGCTTGAGCAGGGGGTAGGCCACATTGACCAGGGCGACGCTGAGTCGCCACAGGGTCGTCGGTGACAGTCGTGACAGTATCCGCCACAGGCGTGATATCGCGGTAGCCTGGAGTCGCTGTTGCCAGGGGACGTTCATATCAGATCAACCAACTTTCCACATTGTCCGGAGCGCGCTTTTCCTGCAGTGCCTTGAAGCCTTTGACGCAGCGCACGATCAACCACACCGCCAGGGCCAGCAGCAGCGGCAGGCCGATCACGATCAAGGTCAGGATCGAGGCCACGATGCCGTAGAGCAGGCCTATCCAGAAGGTACGGATCTGGTAGCGATAGTGCTCGTCTAGCCACTCGGGGCCCTTGCCACGGTAGACGTAGGCGATGATCACCCCGATCACCGCGGTGAAGCCGGTGACCAGGTTGGCCAGCAGCAGCGCGTAGCCCACCAGCGACATGGTGGTGTCGGCGGGGGGCGTGTCGCCAGGTGAGGGAGGCTCGACAGTGGGTCGTTGAGGCGTAAGGTCGTGTTGGCTCATCCATGGTCCCTTGGGTGCATGTCATACGGCCCCGTTATCATACCCAGCCTGTGCCGCATTGCCATGACAGGCGAAGCGACCCGCAGGGACGACCGACGTTACTCCTGTTTGAGCGGACGGCTGATCTCCAGCAGGTTGCCGTCCGGGTCGCGAAGATACAGCGACTCGATCTTGCCGGTGGCACCCTGACGTTCCACGGGGCCCAGTTCCACCTCGACCGACAGGGCATCGAGGTGAGCCTTCACCTCAGCCAGCGGCAGATGGCTCTTGAAACAGACGTCGAGGCTGCCTGGGGTAGGGGTGGCGGCCCTGGGGGTCACGTCGGTGGCGGTCCAGTGCAGGCGCAGGGCCAGCTCGCCGAGCATCAGGTCGACCCGCTCGGTATCGCGATAGCGGACGTCCAGGCCCAGAACGCGGGTGTAGAAGTCCACGGCGCGGGAAATATCGGTCACGGTGATGACCAGGTGATCTAGACCTGACAGCATGCCTCTCTCCACAAATGATCCAAGTCCCAGAGAATACGACGATGCCAAGCTGTCCGCTATGCGCAAACCCGACGACGCACCACTTTCATGCGGACGGGCGCCGCGACTATTTTCGCTGTTCGGTATGTGACCTGGTGGCGGTGCCTCCCGAGCAGCGACTGGGACCGCAGGCCGAGAAGGCGGTCTACGATCAGCACGACAACCGCCCGGATGATCCCGGCTACCGTCGTTTTCTGGGTCGCCTGTTTGATCCCCTGAGCGAGCGTCTGTCGCCGGGTGCCGAGGGGCTCGATTTCGGTGCGGGGCCCGGTCCGACGCTGTCGCTGATGTTCGAGGAGGCGGGGTTTGCCACTCGGATCCATGATCCCTACTACCATCCCGCGCCGGAGAACCTGAAGCGGTATTACGATTTCATCACCGCCACCGAGGTGGTCGAGCACCTGTTCGCGCCCGGCCCGGTGCTGTTTGCGCTGGCGCGACAACTGCGACCCGGTGGCTGGCTGGGGCTGATGACCAAGCGCACGCCGGAGGACTTTGCCCGCTGGCACTATATTCGTGATCCCACCCATGTGGTGTTCTTCAGCGAGACGAGCTTTCGCTGGTTGGCCGAGGCACTTGGCATGAGTGTCGACTTCCCCGCGGCCGATGTGGTTCTGATGCGCCGTGACACGAGTCACTGAGGCCGGATTTATGCTTGACCAACAATGCGTTACAGATGCATGGGTGACGCCCTTCGAAAGACATTGACAGGCGCGAAAAGGGGGGTATATTCGCCGCCCAAGAGTCGTCGATACGCACCGCGACGGACGGACTCGAAACATCAACACCCACCCGCCGCCGCCGTCCGCGTCGTCCGCATCGCTGGAGCCCGACTCCTCATGTCTCCCCAACTCCTGGCCATGGCCCTGCCCCCCGTTCTGGGGCTATTCATTCTGGGCATCGGCAACGGTTTTCTGTCTTCGCTTATCACCCTGCGCCTGGACGCCGCCGGTGAATCGCCGGTGGTCATCGGCTGGGTCTCCGGCGCTTACTTCATCGGTCTTGGCCTGGGTGCCCTGTTCAACGACCGGCTGCTGCTCGCCATCGGCCATATTCGTGCCTACGGCAGCTTCGCCTCGCTGGTGGCGGTGACGGTGTTGCTGCAGGGGCTGATCCTGGATCCGGTGGCCTGGTTCGGCCTGCGTCTGATCGGTGGCTGGGCCACGGTCGGGGTCTTCCTGGTGATCGAGAGCTGGCTGCTGGCCTCCGGAGACTCCAAGGTGCGCGGGCGTCTGCTGGCGCTGTACATGATCGCCCTGTACGGCTCAGGTGTGCTCGGTCAGCTGCTTTTGGGCATTACCCAGAATATGGGCGAAACGGCCCCCTTCATGGTCATCGGTGCCCTGGCCTCGCTGTCGGTGCTGCCGATGGCGATGATTCCGCGGGTCACGCCACTGCTCGACAAGGTCGAGCCGCTGTCGCCGCTGCGCCTGATGATCCTCACCCCCACCGGGGTGGTGGGGGCCTTCGGTTCCGGCATGCTGGCGGCTGCGGTGTACGCCCTGATGCCGCTGTATCTGCAGCGTACCGGCTTTGATCTGGCCGAGGTCGGCCAGCTGATGGCGATAACGGTACTCGGCGCCATGCTGCTGCAGTATCCGGTGGGCCGCTGGTCGGATCGTCACGACCGCCAGCTGGTGCTGATCCTGATCGGTCTGTTCTGCCTGGCCATCTCGCTGGCGGTGCTGCTGCTGCCGTTGCCGAGCTGGGGGCTGGCCGCGCTGCTGTTCCTGCTGGGCGGTGGCGTCTTCTCGTTGTATCCGGTCTCGGTCAGCCACTCGGCGGACCGTGCACCCGCCGGCGCCCTGGTGCCCATGAGTCAGGGCCTTTTGCTGATCAGCGCGCTTGGCTCCTCGGTCAGTCCGCCGCTGGTCAGCCCGGTAATGGCGGCGCTTGGCGATACCGCCCTGTTCATGGCCTTCGGCGCCCTCGGTGGCGCCCTGGTGCTGTTCTTCGCCTGGCGTCGCCTGGTGCGTCCGGCGCCGGTGCCGGTGGTGCCGTTCTCCCCGGCGACGCCGTTGTCGTCGGTGGGTGCGGAATTCGTGGTCACCGACGAGTGGGTGGCGGGCGCCAAGGAGCACGAGCATATGGAAGACCTGTCCGACGTGGTGCCGGACGTGGACGTGGCCGAGCCCATGGTGGGGCCGCCAGCGGAAGAAGGTCAGTACGTGCCTTATTTCGATGAAGACGGCTACCACGATGGCGTGCTGGAGGTGAACCATCACGAGTCTGATGAAGACGCCGCCGCTATCGAGCCAACGCCCGTCGAACCCGGCTGGGAGCAGGAGTCGCCGTCGGCGACTGAGCCGGGCGACGCACCCAAGGGCTGATCAACGTGGCCGGCGAACTTGTCCCTTTGGGTCGCCGTGGGCGGCTCAGAGCTGGCAAGAGGCGCCGGCCTGAGCGGTCAACATGTGGCAGACAGTGGGCCTCAGTTCGGTCCGAACAGCAGCTTGAACAGCGCACGACGTACCGCGGGTGTCGCCTGCTGGCGGGCGTAGGCCAGCAGCACGTCGTGATGGTTGGGATGACGGGCGTTCTGTACCAGGATCTGACGAGCTTGCTGTAGCTGGGTGGCCGACATGACAGTCCCTCCGGAGCATCGGGTGCCCACCATGGGCACTTGAGTCCCACAGTAGTCGCGGTCCTGGCTCGCTCCTTACGATGCCTGGTTGTGCTGCAGCGGCCTATTTCCTTCCCACGTCGAAGACAGATGGTTTTTCTCAAGTGGTATCTGAGCTGCCACCTCCGCTTCTATCTCATCCGCTATCTGCGGCCTCATCGAGCTGCGCCCGCCAGGCCATGATGCGAGCGAAACGCTCTTCCTGGCCATGATCCGTGGGGCGGTAGAAGCGCTCGGTCGGCACTGCCTCGGGCCAGCAGTCGTGGGCCGACCCCGCCGGGTAGCCGTTGGGCTCGGCGTGGGCGTAGCGGTAGCCGTCGCCGTGGCCCAGGGAAGCCATCAGCTTGGTCGGTGCGTTGCGCAGGTAGGTCGGCACCTCCAGGCTCGGCTGGGCCGCGACAAAGGCCTGGGCCTTCTTCCAGGCCTGGTCGATGGCGTTGCTCTTGGGCGCTACCGCCAGGTGGATGGCGGCGTGGGCGATGGCGCGCTGGCCTTCGTAGTCGCCCAGACGCAGGTAGGCATCCCAGGCCGACATGACCAGTGGCAGGCAACGCGGGTCGGCGTTGCCGACGTCCTCCGAGGCGATGGCCGCCAGGCGACGGATGACGTCCAGCGGATCGCCACCGCCCTGGATAAAGCGGGCCATGTACAGAAGGGCAGCGTCGGGGCGCGATGAGCGTACCGACTTGTGCAGTGCCGACAGCAGGTCGTAGTAGTGATCGCCTTGCTTGTCGAAGGCGCTGGCAGTGTGGCCGATGACGTCCTCGAGCGCCTCGCGGGGCAGACGCTCTGCACCGCCTTCCGCATGGGTGAAGTCGCAGGCGGTCTCCAGAAGGCCCAGGGCGCGCCGGGCGTCGCCGGCCGAGGCGCGCGCCAGTATCGCCAGCACCTCGTCTTCGACGCGGATGTCGCGGTGACCAAGGCCGCGCTCGGGGTCGGCCAGGGCGCGGCGCATGACCTCGATCAGCGCGGCCTCGTCCAGCGCCTTGAGCACATGGACACGGGCCCGGGACAACAGCGCCGAATTGACCTCGAACGAGGGGTTCTCGGTGGTGGCGCCGATCAGCGTCAAGAGCCCCGACTCGACGTGGGGCAGCAGGGCGTCCTGCTGACTCTTGTTGAGGCGGTGGATCTCGTCGAGAAACAGCACCGTGGTCTGCCCCTGGCCCTGGGCCACCCGGGCGCGCTCCACCACCTCGCGAATGTCCTTGACCCCGGCCATGACCGCCGACAAGCGCTCCAGCCGTGCGCTGGAGGCGCTGGCGAGGATGTCGGCCAGGGTGGTCTTGCCGACGCCGGGTGGCCCCCACAGGATCATCGAGCGCACCTGCCCGGCTTCTACCATGCGCCGCAATGGTTTGCCTGGCCCCACCAGCGACGGCTGGCCCACGTAGTCGTCCAGGGACCTCGGGCGCATGCGCCAGGCCAGGGGCGCGGCGTCTTCCTGGTGGGCCTGTTCGAACATGTCCATCGCCGACTCCTGAGAAGAATGAATTGAGCGCCAGACGTCAACGCTCAGGCGGTGTGTAGGAAATCAACCCTTCTGAATGTGGCAATTTTCGTCGGGCAAAAACTCGATTATGCGTCTAGGGTGATACATTCCGGTTCCCGCACGATCCGGAACCTGACCCGAGAAGGCCAGTCTAAGCTAGGGTGCCTTCAGCTCATGCTGACCACAGGAGGTTTCCGTCATGCCCATGCTAAAGCAACTGCGACGGGATCATGCCAACATGGCGCGCATACTGCACGTCCTGCAACTCAAGCAAAAGACCCTCGCGCAGGGAGAGCGGCCCAACTTCCAGCTCGTCAGGGAGGTGGTTGACTATATTCTCGACTACATGGCGGGTTTCACCCTGCCCCTGGAGCAGATCTGTACCGACCGTCTCAAGGAGCTGGCCCCCGAAAGCGAGGCAGTGGCCGAGCAGCTGTCCGGCGACTACCGCAAGCTCAAGGCCCGGCTGACGCGCCTGTCCCGTGACATCGACATGATCCTGATGGATGTCGCCATCCCCATGGACCAGTTTGCCGATGACCTCAAGCAGTACCTGGACAGCCACCGTGCTTACCTTCGCCAAGAGCGTGAGGAACTCTTCCCGCTGATCAGCGAGCACTTCTCGGACGAAGATCTCGATCGCCTGGCCCACGCCCTGCCGGAGAACGCCACCGCCGAACTTGAGCGACTCCAGGCGGCCTACCCTGAACTCTATGCCGAGCTACGCGAGGAGCCGGTACCCGCCTGATCGGTTTTTCCCTCGTTCGTTCCTTGCTTCTCGAGCATCACGTCGTCGGCCCGAACTCCGGTTCGGGCCGCATGACGTCTGCGCTCACCTCGGCGCGCTGGCGTATCCGTGGGCGCCCTTGCTGCGCTTATGCAGGTCCGCCAATGTCGGGTAGAATGGCGCCCATGTTGATTCAGGTGCCGTTTCCCTTGCTCAGCCTCTTGCCCCTCCTCCTTCCCCGTCTCCGGTCGGCCTCGATGGCGGCCCGATCCGATCGTGGGGGATATTTCCCCGCCGTCCGGCAGTGGCGGTGGGCATGGGCTTTGCCCGTCAGGGAGGAGGCTTGATGGCCGGACCTGTGCTGGTGTTCGACTCCGGCGTGGGCGGGCTTTCCGTGGTGGCGGCGCTCAGACGCCATCTGCCCGATACGGCGCTTGCCTACTGCTGCGACAACGCCATGCTGCCCTACGGTACGCGGCCGGACCCTTGGTTGGTCGAGCGGATCGTCGCGGTGTGCGAGGCGGCGGTGAATCGTACCGGTGCCGATACCTTGGTGGTGGCCTGCAATACCGCCAGCACCCTGGCACTGGAGGCCTTGCGCGAACGCCTGGACGTGCCGGTGGTGGGCACGGTGCCGGCGATCAAGCCGGCCGCCCAGGCCAGTCGCAGCGGGCATCTGGCACTGCTGGCCACCAGCGCAACGGTCGCCCGGCCCTACACCCAGCGGCTGATCGACAGCTATGCGCCGCACTGCCAGGTCGAGAAGGTGGCCGCCGACGCTCTGGTGGCCGAGGCGGAGCGCGCCATCCAGGGGCACGCTATCGATCCTGCGGTGGTTCGCCAGGCGCTGGCAGCGCTTGTGGAGGATGCCCGTATCGATACGGTGGTGCTGGGCTGTACCCACTTTCCCTTGCTGCGTCGCTGGCTCGACGAGGCCATGCCGCGGGCCGTCACCTGGGTAGACTCCGGCGACGCCATTGCCCGACGGACGGCCCAGGTGGCGGTGGGCCCGGATGCCCGACAGGGCCTCGATGCGGCCTGGGTCACGAGTCTATTGCGGGATTCGTCAGGTGCGACGGACGCCTCGGAAAGGCTGACGCGAGGGCTTGCGTCCTTCGGCTTTGCGGCCCCTTGCCTGCTGGACGTGCCCAGCGCTTGACCCACCTCTTGTACACCGTCCGGCAGCGGCGCTGACCACGCCGCCATCGCCCACGTCATTTGTTTATTGTTCATCGTTTTTCCAGGAGTTTCCGTGGCCATACCCGTCGTTGAACCCGAACGCTATGCCGAACAGCTCGCCGCCAAGCGTGATCGCCTGGTCGAGCAGTTTGCGCGGTTTTCTCCGCCCGAGCTCGAGGTGTATCCGTCACCGCCGAGTCACTACCGGCAACGCTGCGAGTTTCGCGTCTGGCATGAGGGCGACGATCTCTACTATGTGATGTTCGAGGTCAATCCCGAGGACTCCGACGACAAGCGACTGGTACGCATGGACCAGTTCGCGGTGGCCAGCGAGCGCATCAATGCCCTGATGCCGGCGCTGCTCGACGCCATCCGTGACAACCCGGTGATGCGGCGCAAGCTGTTTCAGGTGGAGTTTCTGACCACCCTGGCGGGTGAGACGTTGATCAGCCTGATCTACCACCGCCCGCTGGAAGAAGACTGGGAGCGGGATGCCCGGGAACTCGAGCGCGAGCTTGGGGTGATGATCATCGGCCGCTCACGCAAGCAGCGGCTGGTGCTGACCCGCGACCACGTGTGGGAACGTCTCGAGGTGGACGGACAGGTACTGCACTACCAGCAGGTGGAAAACAGCTTTACCCAGCCCAATGCGCGCATCTGCGCCTCCATGCTGTCCTGGGCACGGGAGGTGACCGCGGGCAGCCAGCAGCAGGACCTGGTCGAGCTCTACTGCGGCAACGGCAACTTCACCATCGCCCTGGCAGAGAATTTTCGCCGGGTTCTGGCCACCGAGATCTCGCGCACCTCGGTGGCAAGCGCCAGGGTCAATCTCGAGGCCAACGCGGTGACCAATGCCTTTGTCGCGCGGATGTCTGCCGAAGACTTCTCTTCTGCGCTCAAAGGGGAGAAAACAGGCCGGCGAGTGGACGAGATGTGCCTGGGTGACTATGACTTCTCCACAGTGCTGGTGGACCCACCGCGGGCCGGTCTGGACGCCGACAGCTGTGATCAACTGAGTGAATACCCGCGTATCGTCTATATTTCATGCAATCCGGACACCCTGGCCGTCAATCTCGAACAGCTCACCAGGACGCACCGCATCGTTCGTTTCGCTCTGTTTGACCAGTTCCCCTTCACCCATCACTGTGAGTGCGGGGTCTTGCTGGAACGGCGCTCCTGAGGCGCCAACGAGCCTAACGCAAGCGTGCTGTCAAGGGGGGATGCGTAACCGTCATGCTCCATGAGAAGGCGGGCATCTGGATGGGGGTGGGGTGGGGATTGGCGTAAGCTTGCCGAATGCGCCGGGAGCGCCGGATGCGTAGCGCCGCGCAGCACGCTCGTCACTACCTTTACACAGGCCACAGTGAAGTGGCCGCCGCCAACCGAGGTGAGGATGTTACACGTCGCACAGGATGACAGTCGCGAGGATCTGCTCAAGCAACTCGAGGAAAAGCTGGAAGGACGCCTCGATCAGGAAAAGGCCGGTCTGGTGGGTGACTTCGCTCGCCATTTCTACTCCACGGTGCCGCTGGAGGATCTCAGCGAGCGGCGCCTGGATGATCTGTACGGCGCCACCCTGTCGGTGTGGCACTTCCTGCAGCAGTTCGATCCGGCCTCACCCAAGGTCAAGGTCATGAACCCTGACTTCGAGGAGCACGGCTGGCAGTCGACCCACACCTTTGTCGCGGTGCTGCACGAAGACATGCCGTTTCTGGTCGACTCGGTGCGCATCGAGCTCAACCGTCGTGGCATGACCGTCCACGCCATCCACAATTCGGTCCTGTCGGTCGCTCGTGACAAGCAGCACCGGGTCGAGCGTGTGTCGTCTCCGGGTGAAAAGGACGCCCCCGAGCATCGTGAGTCGCTGATCGCCATCGAAGTGGATCGTCACTCCGACCCCGAGGAGCTGGCGGCCATCGAGCAGAGCATCCACGAGGTGCTGAAGGAAGTGCGCACGGCGGTGGCGGACTTCGATCCGATGCGCGCGCGCATCCGCGAGACCATCGACGAGCTCAAGAATTGCTGCCCGGGCCCGATCGACAAGGCCGATCACGACGAGGCGGTGGCCTTCCTCGAATGGATGCTGGAAGACAACTTCACCTTCCTCGGTTATGACGAGTTCACCGTCGACAAGGACAACGGTGGCCAGAGCCTCAATCAGGTCGACGGCAGCGAGCTCGGTCTGTTCCGTCTGTCCGATGCCCAGTATCGCCAGCGTATCCGCACCGACCAGGGGGTCGAGGGCGATCGCTACGTGCTGGTGCCGCAGCTTCTGTCATTCGCCAAGAGTGCCTTCCACGCCCGCGTCCACCGTCCCACCTATCCGGATTACGTGACTATCGATCGCTATGACGACAAGGGCAACGTCATCGGCGAGCGTCGCTTCCTGGGGCTGTTCACCGCTGGGGTCTACAACGACTCGCCGCGTCATATTCCGATCCTGAGGCGCAAGCTCAAGACGGTGATGGATATCGCCGGCTTCAACCCCAAGGGCCACAACGGCAAGCAGCTGACCCAGATCCTCGAGGTCTATCCCCGCGACGACCTGTTCCAGATCGACACAGACGAGCTGGCCCAGACGGCGCTGGGTATCCTCGATATCCGTGAACGTCGCCGGGTGCGGCTGTTCATCCGCGAGGATCGCTTCGGTCGCTTCTATTCGTGCCTGGTATTCGTGCCGCGCGACGTGTTCTCGACCGAGCTTCGTCTGCGTCTGCAGAACCTGCTGTGCGAGGAACTCGACGCCACCTTCGGTGACTTCAACACCTACCTGTCCGAATCGGTGCTGGCGCGGATCCAGTTCATCCTGCGCTTCAACGGCGACACGCCGACCGACTACGACATCAAGGCGCTGGAAGAGAAGCTGGCGCGGCTCGCCCGCAACTGGCGCGATGATCTGCTCAATGCCGCCATCGAAGGCTTCGGCGAGGAACACGCCAACCAGCTACTGGATCGCTTCCGCGACGCCTTCCAGGCCAGCTACCAGGAAGACTTCAGCGCTCGCACCGCGGTGTACGACCTGCAGCACATCGGCGAGCTGGACAACGGCAAGCCGCTGGCGCTGTCGCTGTACCGACTGATCGAGGAAGAGGGCAGCGGCGTCAACCTCAAGCTGTTCCACAAGCGCAAGCCGATTCCGCTGTCCGACGTGCTGCCGATGATGGAAAACCTGGGGCTCAGGGTCATCGGTGAACGGCCCTACGAGGTCGAGGCGGTGGACGAGAGCTACTGGATCCACGACTTCGATCTGGAGCATCACACCGACACCGAGGTCAACCTGCAGGAGATGCGCAAGCCGTTCATCGAGGCCTTCCAGCGCATCTGGGCCGGCGAGGCGGACAATGACCGCTTCAACCGTCTGATCATCGGCGCCAACCTCGACTGGCGTGAAGTGGCGATGCTGCGCTCCTACGCGCGTTATCTGAAGCAGATCCGCTTCGGCATCTCCCAGAACTTCATCGCCAATGCACTGGTGGCCCACCCGCAGATCACCCGCGAGCTGGTGACCCTGTTCGAGCTGCGCTTCGATCCCGAGGATCGTCCCGCCGAGGGTGAGATCGAGGCCTGCGTCGAGCGCATCAATGGCCTGCTAGACGACGTCGCCAGCCTCAACGACGACCGGCTGCTGCGTCGTTACGTGGAGCTGATCCAGGCGACCCTGCGCACCAACTACTATCAGAAGACCGAAGACGACGGCTTCAAGGACTACCTGTCGTTCAAGCTGGAACCGTCCAAGGTCACCGGCATGCCCAAGCCGCGCCCGATGTTCGAGATCTTCGTCTGCTCGCCGCGGGTCGAGGGTGTTCACCTGCGCGGTGGCAAGGTCGCCCGTGGCGGCCTGCGCTGGTCGGATCGCCACGAGGACTTCCGTACCGAGGTGCTCGGGCTGGTCAAGGCGCAGCAGGTCAAGAACTCGGTGATCGTGCCGGTGGGGGCCAAGGGCGGCTTCGTGTGCAAGCGCATGCCGGAAGGTGCCGATCGCGAGACCATCCAGAAGGAAGGCATCGCCTGCTACCAGACCTTCATCCGCGCGCTGCTGGACGTGACCGACAATCTGGTCGGTGGCGAGGTCGTCGAGCCGAAGAACGTGGTACGCCACGACGAGGCCGACCCCTACCTGGTGGTGGCGGCCGACAAGGGCACCGCCACCTTCTCCGACATCGCCAACGAGATTTCCATCGAGTATGGCCACTGGCTGGGTGACGCCTTTGCTTCCGGCGGCGCCAACGGCTACGACCACAAGAAGATGGGCATCACCGCCAAGGGCGCCTGGGAGTCGGTCAAGCGTCACTTCCGTGGCCTCGGCATCAATACCCAGTCCGACGAGTTCAGCGTGGTCGGTATCGGTGACATGGCCGGTGACGTCTTCGGCAACGGCATGCTGCTGTCCGAGACCATTCGCCTGGTCGGTGCCTTCAACCATATGCACATCTTCGTCGACCCGACGCCGGATGCGGCCAGTACCTTCAAGGAGCGTAAGCGCCTGTTCGAGATGCCGCGCTCCAGCTGGGAAGACTATGACACTTCGTTGATCTCCGAAGGCGGCGGTGTCTTCTCCCGTGCGGCCAAGTCGATCAAGATCACGCCGCAGATGAAGGAGGTCTTCGGCATCAGCGAAGACAAGCTGCCGCCCAATGAGCTGATCCAGGCGATGCTGCGCTCGAAGGTCGACCTGATCTGGAACGGCGGCATCGGCACCTACGTCAAGGCCAGCACCGAGACCGACGCCGAGGTCGGCGACAAGGCCAACGACGTGCTGCGCATCGACGGCAAGGAACTGAACTGCCGAGTGGTAGGCGAGGGCGGCAACCTTGGCCTGACCCAGCGCGGGCGCATGGAGGCGGCGGCGCGTGGTGTGCGCGTCAACACCGACTTCATCGACAACGCTGGCGGGGTCAACTGCTCCGACCATGAGGTCAACATCAAGATCCTGATCGATGAGGTGGTGGCCAACGGTGACATGACCGACAAGCAGCGCAATCAGCTGCTGGCGGACATGACCGAGGAAGTCAGCGAGCTGGTGCTGACCGACAACTATCGTCAGACCCTGGCGCTGGATCTGTCCGAGCGGCTGTCCCACCAGGGGATCGGGCCCTATCGCCGCTTTATCAGCGAACTGGAAGCGGCCGGTCAGATCGATCGCGAACTCGAGTTCCTGCCCTCCGACGAGGAGCTCCAGGAGCGTTCCGCCAATGACCAGGGCATGGTGTTGCCGGAGCTGTCGGTGCTGATCTCCTACGCCAAGAGCACGCTCAAGGGCGACCTGATCGCCTCCGACGTGCCCGACGACGAGATCATCGCCCAGCACGCCACCCGGGCCTTCCCCCAGAGCCTGGTGGAGCGCTACCGCGACCAGGTCCTGAGCCACCGCCTGAAGCGCGAAATCGTGGCGACCCAGCTGGCCAACGATCTGGTCGACCACATGGGCATCGTGTTCACCCGCCGGCTGATCGACTCCACCGGCATGGGGCGTGCGGACATCGCGCGGGCCTACGTCATCGCCCGTGACAGCTTCCAGCTGCCCAAGCTGTGGGAGCAGATCGAAGCGCTCGACAATCAGGTCTCGACCGATATCCAGTACGGAATGATGCTCGACCTGATGCGCATGATTCGCCGCGCTTCACGCTGGTTCCTGCGCCATCGTTCGGGCCAGGCTGCCGGTGACTGCATCGAGTACTACCAGCCGCGTATTGCCCAGCTGCAGGAGAATATCGGCAAGCGTCTGCGTGGCGAGGAACTCGAGGCCTGGCAGGCCCGCCGTGACGAACTCGTCGACGCCGGGGTGCCCGAGGCGCTGGCCTCCACCGTGGCCGCGGCCGATAGCCTGTACGCGGCGCTGGGCATCATCCAGACCGCCCGCCAGGTCAACGAGAAGCCGCAGAAGGTGGCCGAGGTCTGCTACGAGATCGGCGCCCGTCTGGAGCTGCCGTGGATGATCCAGCAGGTTACCGCCTTGCCGGTGAAGGATAGCTGGCAGGCCCAGGCGCGGGAGACCTTCCGCGACGACATCGAGCGTCAGCAGATGGCGTTGACCGCCAGCGTGATGAAGATGGAGAGCGGCGCCCGCGATACCGCCGGACGTGTCGATCAGTGGCTCAAGCACCACGAGTCCATGCACAAGCGCTGGTGCCGCCTGATCAACGAGGTCGACAGTGGCGCCCAGGGCGGCTTCCCGCTGTTTGCCGTGGCGGTGCGTGAGCTGGTGGATCTGGCCGAGAGCAACAGCGAGGTCTAGACCCCGGGTCAGTGAGTCGACCACTAGAGGACGCCCACGGGCGTCCTCGTCGTAGCCGACACCGATCGAGTGAATCCGTGACGTTGGTTCACACAAGGTGGCGGTTCACACCAGGTGGCGGTTCACACAACGCAAGAAGGGCGCCCCCAGGGGCGCCCTTCTTGCGTCTGGCCTTTGCAGGCCTTGTCGGCAACCAACGGACCGAGGCTTAGCGGCAGCTGATGCTCCAGATCGCCTTGAAGCCTTCGCTATCGTCGTTCAGCGCCGCCAGGTTGGTGTCTTCGTTGACGGTGCCGCCTTCGACCATGGCCTCGGCGCGCTCACGCTTTTCCGGGCTGGTGTTGGGGCCAAGCACCTGTTGCTCCTCGATGATGAATTCGTCGCGATCCTGGGCCTCGCACTGCTCCAGTGCGCGTTCCTTGGCCTCTTCCAGGGCTTCCTGGCGATCGTCGCCGAGCCCGGTGACGATGTAGTCGGTGCTCTCTTTCTCCATCGAGGCGCTGTCGCTGGCGCAGCCGGCAAGGCCGAGGGCGGCAACGGCGCCGAGGGCAAGCATCATGGGGCGAGTCTTGATCATCATGCGGTCTCTCCTTTTCCGTCTCGGGGATCCCTGTTTCCAGCAGGGATGGGCGCTTGTCACCCGCGCCTTGCTGACCATGCTAACGAATCAGCACAGCAGCACAAGAGTAGCGTACCGGCGACGGGGGGTGTCGCAGACGGGAGACGGCAGACAGGAGACGGCAAACAAGAGCCGGTAGATAAGAGACAGCAGACGAGGGGCGCACTAAGCGGGAGGCAAGAGTCGGTAGACAAGAGCCGGTAGATAAGCGACAGCAGACGAGGGGCGCACCAAGCGGGAGGCAGGTGCCGGCAGACTAGCGACGCAGGTGGCGGGACCACCGATCGGCCACCAGTGCCCGTGGGGCAGTGATGGCCGGTCGTGATGGCCGAGCGATGATGCCGCTCAGCGAAGCGCTACAGCAGGAAGATCGTCGCCAGGCCGAGGAAGGACATGAAGCCGATCACGTCGGTGACGGTGGTCAGAATGACCGAGCCGGACAGCGCTGGATCGATGTTCATGCGCTTGAGCACGAGGGGAATCACGATGCCGCAGACCCCGGCGGCCAGCATGTTGATGACCAGGGCGGCGGCGATGATCACGCCGATCGCCACGCTCTTGAACCAGAGCACCGCCAGCACCGCCACCACCAGTGCCCAGACGATACCGTTGAGCAGGGCGATGCCGACCTCCTTGCGCAGCAGCCAGTTGCTGTTGGTCTTGCTGATCTGGCCGAGGGCGAGGCCGCGAATGGCCAGGGTCAGGGTCTGGCTGCCGGCGATGCCGCCCATGCTGGCGACGATCGGCATCAGTACCGCCAGCGCCACCACCTTCTCCAGGGCATCCTCGAACTGACCGATGACCCAGGCGGCGAGAAAGGCGGTCAGCAGGTTGATGCCGAGCCATACCGCACGACGCTTGGCGCTGGGCAACACCGGCGCGAACAGGTCTTCCTCCTCGTCGAGGCCGGCCATGTTCATCAGCGCCTGTTCGGAGTTCTCCTGGATGACGTCGACGATATCGTCGATGACGATACGGCCGATCAACATGCCGTCGTTGTCCACCACCGGGGCCGACGTCAGGTCGTGGGTCTGGAACAGGGTGGCCACGTCGCGGGACTTCATGTCGCCCTGGATGACGTCGACGTCGGCGTCCATCAGCTCCGCCACCGAGGTCTCCTGATCATGGGAAACCAGCCGGGCCAGCGGCAGCACGCCGACGAAGTGGCCGATGCGGTCCACCACCATCAGGTTGTCGGTGTTGTCCGGGATCGACTCCTTCCAGCGCAGGAAGCGTTGCACTGTCTCGAGGGTGACGTCGGAGCGCACCCCGATGGCGTCGGTGCGCATCAGGCGCCCGGCGCTGTCTTCCTCGAACGACAGGGTCTCCTGCAGACGAGTGCGCTGCATCTCGTCCATGGTGCGCAGCATGTCCTCGGCCACCTGCTTGGGCAGGTCCTCGAACAGCTCTGCCAGGTCGGCGGTGTCCAGGCTTGCCGTGGCGGCGACGATCTCCTCGGGGTCCATGTCCTCGAGCAGGGTGCTGCGCACCTCGTCATGGACGTGCAGCAGGACCTCGCCGTCGTCCTCCGCCGGTACCTGTTCCCATAGCCTGATGCGCTCGCTCAGCGGCAGCGATTCGAGCAGCAGGGCGACCTCGGCGGGTTCGAGATCCTCCAGGGCCTCGGAGACCTCCTGGGGGTTCTCGTCTTCCAGGGCCAGGTGGATGCGCGACAGCTGGCTTTCAAACGTCTCGGTCACTTCTGTCATGGGCCCTCCCGGCATATGTCGCTGACTGACAAGACAACGATCGTGTCCTACGTTGATGGAGTTAGTAGAACACAACTATTTACAAAGAAAAGGAGTGGCGAATGGCTGGATCGAGCGAGGGCTACCACGAACCGGTGGAAGAGTTGACGGCGCAGACCCGGGATTACCATCGCGCTATCGTGTCGTTGATGGAGGAACTGGAGGCAGTCGACTGGTACAACCAGCGAGTTGACGCCTGTCAGGACGAAGATCTACGCAAGATCCTCGAACATAACCGTGATGAGGAAAAGGAGCACGCGGCCATGACCCTGGAGTGGCTGCGCCGCAAGGATCCCGCCATGGACAAGTATCTACGCGAGTTTCTGTTTACCGAAGGGGACATTGGACACTGACGACCTGGGATGAAAGCCCGTTTGGGCAAAACGGCTGAGGTCTGATTCAGGAAGTCGTCGTGGCGTCGCGGCTGCGCTATACTCGCGCCCGGCCGCGCGCCCTCGTCCTTTTTCGCCTCGGAGACGCCATGTACGATCTCGCCCGCTCCCTGTTGTTTCGCCTGGATCCCGAACGGGCCCACGGCCTGTCCTTGACGTCGCTGGACTGGGCGGCGCGCGTGAAGGCGACGCGGTTGCTGGCAGGTGCCCGCGTGGACGATCCGGTCAAGGTGATGGGCTTGAGCTTCCCCAACCGTATCGGCCTGGCGGCGGGGCTCGACAAGAACGCCGATCACCTCGACGCCCTGGGTGCGCTGGGCTTCGGCTTCGTCGAGGTCGGCACCGTGACCCCCAGGGCCCAGTCCGGCAACCCCAAGCCCCGGCTGTTCCGCCTGCCCGAGCGTGGCGCCATCATCAATCGCATGGGGTTCAACAACCTCGGCGTGGATCACCTGGTGGAGCAAGTAAAGGCCAGCCGCTACCGCGGGGTGATCGGCATCAATATCGGCAAGAACCTGACCACCTCGGTGGAGGACGCCGGTGACGACTACCTTTACTGCCTGGAGCGGGTTCACGCCCACGCCGACTACGTGGCGGTCAATATCTCGTCACCGAATACTCCGGGGCTACGCAACCTGCAGTTCGGCGACCACCTCGATGAGTTGCTCGGACGCCTGCGCTCGACAGGCACTCGCCTCGATGAACAGAGTGGGCGTCGTGTGCCGCTGGCGGTAAAGATCGCCCCGGACATGGACGAGGAAGAGGTCGTTCTGGTGGCGCGGGCGCTTGCGGACAATGGCATCGACGCGGTGATCGCCACCAACACCACGGTATCCCGTGAAGCGGTGCAAGGGCTTGCGCACGCCGATGAGCAGGGCGGACTGTCGGGTTGCCCGGTGTTCGATGCCTCCAACCTTGTGATCGAGCGGCTGCGCCAGGCGTTGCCCGACATGCCGATCATCGGCGTCGGCGGCGTCGACAGTGGCCAGGCGGCGGTGGCCAAGCGTCAGGCAGGGGCGGATCTGGTGCAGGTGTATTCGGGCTTTATCTACCGCGGACCGGGGCTGGTCCGGGAGTGCGCCAGGGCGCTGGCGTCGGCGCGCTGAAAGGGCGGGCAGCAAAAAGCCCATGGCGTCTTGTGCCATGGGCTTGGCGGGTCTTTCCTTTACCTCGACAGTACTGCGTTATCAGAGCACCATGGGGTTCTTGTGAATGCCGGACACTCCCGTCATGCCCGACCACTGGTCCCCACGACCTTCACGCCAACCGCTCATCCAGTATTCCCGTAGATTGATGTCCTGGCTGGGGCAGTCATCGCGGGATCTACCCGAGAGACCGGCCTTGTAGCCATGTACATAGGCACGCTGGAAGCGATCACGTTTCTGTCGTTTCATGGGTCTACCTCGTGACAAAGGTACCAATCTGACCTGCCCCTGCGGGAAATTCGGGGGATGCAAGCGGCAGGCCCGTGATGCCCAAGCCCTGCGATGTGCAGGCTCTCCCGAGTCGCACGAAATGAAGGCTTGTTGACAGGGACACATGTGTCGTATCTCGTAGCTACCATTCCATTGATAGCGTAAGCCGCTCGGCATTGTCGACTGTTGTTTTGTAACAACCTGTTCACCTTGTCGTCATGAAATGGTTAACCGAATAATGGCTTTCGCAGTCATCATTAATGTAGGAGAAGCAAGTGCCTGAGAAGCTTGACCTTCTGGCAACCTGTCCGCGGGGCATCGAACAACTGTTAGCCGACGAGCTAGTCACATTCGGCTTGACACCGGGCAAGACCACCGTGGCAGGCGTGAACGCCGAGGGCGATCTCGAGGGTGCCTACCGGGCCTGTCTGTGGTCGCGCCTGGCCAACAGGGTCATCCTGTGTCTGTCGCGGACGGAAGGCGTCGAAACGCCGGATGCCCTGCACGATGCCGCCGCCGCCGTCGACTGGCAGCGCCATCTGCCTGCCGGTGCCAGCATTGCGGTGGACTTTCATGGTCGCAGTGACGAGATTCGACATACCCGCTTCGGCGCCCAGACGGTCAAGGATGGCGTGGTCGACCGTCTTGGTGCGGCCGGCCAGGCGCGTCCCGATGTCGACGTCCGTAATCCCGACGTGCGCCTGTATGCCCACCTGCACCGTGGCCGCTTGACGCTGGGCATCGACCTGTCCGGCGACAGCCTGCACCGGCGCGGCTATCGTCGCGATACCGGCCACGCCCCGCTCAAGGAAAACCTGGCGGCGGCGCTGCTGGTGCGCGCCGGCTGGCCGGAGTTGGCCAAGCAGGGCGCGCCGCTGGTTGACCCCATGTGTGGCTCGGGCACGCTGTTGATCGAGGCCGCGCTGATGGCCGCCGACATGGCGCCCAACCTGAACCGGGAGCGCTTCGGCTTTGCCCGCTGGGCCGGCCACGACCCGGCGCTGTGGCGCGAGGTCCTGCGCGAGGCCGAGGCCCGGGCGAGCATCGGACGAAAACGCGCGCGCTCGGTGATCTTTGGCTTCGACCAGAGCCCGCCGGCGCTGTCGGCGGCCAAGACCAACGCCATGCGCGCCGGCATCCCGGCGCTGATCCACCTCGATGGCGCCAGCGTGCATCGCCTGGCGCGGCCGCGGGTGCTCGACCCCGAGCTTGCGGGGCTGGTGATCAGCAACCCGCCTTACGGCGAGCGTATCGGCGAGCTGCCGGAGCTGGTGCGGCTCTATTCGGACCTGGGCGAGCGGCTCAAGGCCGACTTCGGTGGCTGGCGCCTGGCGCTGTTCACCGGCAATCCGGACCTTGGCCACCGTCTCGGCATGCGCGCCCACAAGCAGTACGCGCTGAGAAACGGCCCGCTCGAGGCCAAGCTGTTGCTGATCGATATCGCACGCCGCGATGGCCAGAGCCAGAACCAGAACCTGGGCCAGGATCAGAACCGGGATCGGAGCCAGGGTCGCCGCCATGACGCTGAGGCGACGTCGGCGGTCGATGGCCAGGCCAGCCCGGCCACCGGGGCAGGTGAAGGGTCGGCATCCTCCGATACCCAGGCAACATCCACGGCACCTCGTAGCGAGGGCGCCCAGATGTTTGCCAACCGTCTGGAAAAGAACCAGAAGAAGCTGCGCAAGTGGCTCAAGCGCAGCGGCGAGAGCTGCTATCGGCTGTACGACGCCGACATGCCCGAGTATGCCCTGGCCATCGATGTCTACGGCGATCACGTCCACGTTCAGGAGTACGCCGCGCCCAAGTCAATCGACCCGTCCCAGGCCCAGCGGCGTCTGTTCGATGCCCTCGGGGTGATTCCCGAGGTGCTGGAAGTGGACCCCGGCAAGGTGGTGATCAAGCGGCGCAAGCGTCAGCAGGGCAAGTCCCAGTACGAGAAGCAGGGGCGAAGCGGCCAGCGCTTCCAGGTCACCGAAGGTCGCGCGACGCTGTGGGTCAACCTGCGTGACTATCTGGACACAGGGCTGTTTCTCGATCATCGCCCGGTGCGCCGTATGCTCGGCGAGATGGCTGCCGGCAAGCGCTTTCTCAACCTGTTCTGCTACACCGCCACGGCCACGGTGCAGGCAGCGCTCGGCAGCGAGGCCGAGGGCGGCGCCAGTGACAGTGTCAGCGTCGACATGTCCAACACCTACCTGGAGTGGGCGCGGGACAATTTCGCGCTCAACCGGCTCGACCCGTCGCGCCACCGGGTGGTGCGCGACGACTGCCTGCGCTGGCTGGAGACCGCAGGCGGCGAGTTCGACCTGATCTTCATGGACCCGCCGACCTTCTCCAACTCCAAGAAGATGGAAGACACCCTGGATGTCCAGCGGGACCACCCGCGTCTGGTGCGCCTGGCCATGGCTCGGCTGGCACCGGGCGGTACCCTGGTGTTCTCCAACAACCAGCGGCGCTTTCAGATGGATGACGAGCTTGCCGTCGACTTCGAGGTCAAGGACATCTCGCGTCAGACCTTCGATCCTGACTTCAGCCGCCGGCCGGACCTGCACCACTGCTTCCTCATCCGCCATCGGCGGACGTCGTGATGGTGCTGACGCTCTACACCACCCTGGGCTGCCATCTGTGCGAGCAGATGGAAGCCCTGGTGCGTGCCCTTGCCCGGGTGGAGTTCACCATCGAGCGTATCGAGATCAGCGAAGACGACACCCTGCTTCGCCGTTACGGCGAGAGGATCCCGGTGCTGATCGACGCTGAACGTCCCGATGACGTACTGGAGGGGCGGGTGGAGCCCGACGCCGTCGTGCGCTGGCTGGCGACACGCGGGTGGTTGAGCGAGCAAGCGGTCGCTGTGCAAGCCGAAGCGGACTCGGCGAGCCAGGGGAGGGAGGCTCCCGCAGTAACAGCGACCCGGGTGAAAGGACGCCGCGTCTTCGGCAAGCTCTGAACGGGTGCCGGGATGGCTGTAGGATGACTGTAACAAGGGCTATGGCGAGAGCGCCCGTAGTGGTGGCCTCGTCGCCATGGCGGCCACCGCGTTAGCGGCGGGTCGCCAGGGCAGCCGCCAGCTCTCGCTGGTAGGCCTCGAGATGTGAGGTCGGCTCCTCGTCAAGACGCCCCAGTGCCACCGCCAGTTCGAAGAAGCCGGGGCCCGGCAGTTGGGGTGCCTGGCGGCTGACCACCAGGGCGGCGATCAGCGGTCGTTCGGCCGCGACATCCTCGCGCATGGTGATTTCCAGGGCTTCGGCCACCCGGCGAATGGTGCGTGGCGGGGTGAGTCCGAGGGCCTCGGCGGCCTGCTGGTAGGTGATCGGCAGGGCGCTGTCGGGCAGGCTCTCCAGCAGGGCACGCAGTCGGGGGGCCAGGCTGGCAGGGGAGGTGTCCGCCATGCTCAGTGTTCGTCCAGCAGTGACAGTTGCCCCATGGCCTCACGGCCTTCCGGGCTATGGTCGTCGGCTTCCAGGACCTTGGTGAAACCTCGCGATCCGAGGATGGTCTTCTCGTCTTCCAGCCACATCATTGCCTGACCGTAGTCATCGGCCAGCTGATGCTTGAGCCCGCCGAACTGGGTACCGATCTGGCCCCAGGCACGGCTGAAGATCCAGTCGCCGAACATGTCCTGGTGCACGTGCACGAGGACATAGTCATGGTCGGTTTCCCAGCGGACGATCACGGCGACTCCCGTCATATCACTTGGTGGCTACGGAGGGCGGGCGCCGGCTCCGTGTCTGGAAACGCTGATAAAGCCTTTGCAGTGTTTCCATTATGGTTATCATGGGCATTGTAAGCCCTTGAGGCTAATCCACAAATAGCCCGGTTGCATGACCGGGAGCCCGATACCTGCGACCCGGGGAGCCCCATGAAGATTCTTGTCGATGCCAACGTGCCCGCCGCCGATGCCTGCTTTGCGCCGCTTGGCCAGGTCAGCCGTCGGCCGGGGCGCGAGATCGACGCCGACAGCCTGGCCGATGTGGATGCCCTGGTGATTCGCTCGATTACGCGTCTCGACGCCGATTTGATCGAGGCCGCCAAGGCCAAGGGCTCGCCGCTGTCTTTCGTCGGCAGTTGCACCATTGGCACCGACCACGTCGACCAGGCCGCCCTGGCGCGCCATGCCATCACCTTCGCCAGCGCCCCTGGCTGCAATGCCGAGCCGGTGGTGGACTACGTGCTGTCGGCGTTGATGCTGGCCTGCGAGCGTCGTGGTCAGTCGCTGCTCGAGCGTCGCGTGGGTATCGTCGGCGTCGGCAATGTAGGCGGCCGGCTGGCGGCCCGTCTGGCTGCCATGGGCATCGAGCACCGGCTGTGCGACCCGCCAAGGGCAGAGAGAGAAGCCGGCAGCAGAGCCGGTCGCGAGAACGGCCAGGACTTTGTCGAGCTGGACGCCCTGATCGACAGCTGCGACGTGCTGTGCCTGCATACCCCGCTGGTGCGCGAGGGACGCCACGCTACTCGCCACCTGCTCGACGCCCGGCGCATCGAGGCGCTGGCGCCCGGTACGCTGCTGCTCAATGCCGGACGTGGCGACTGCGTCGACGGTCAGGCGCTGAGCCGACGCCTGGCTCGTGGTTATGACCTCACCGCACTGCTCGACGTGTGGGAGGAAGAGCCCTCCATCGACCAGGTACTGGCGCACCAGGTCGCCCTGGCCACGCCCCATATCGCGGGGCATAGCCTGGACGGCAAGCTGCGCGGTACCCATCAGATCCATCAGGCGCTGGTGGCCCATCTGGGGCTGGGGGAAAGGGTTTCCCTCGCTGAGCTGCTGCCCGCTCCCGCGCTGTCACGCCTGGTGCTTGATGGCGGCCTGTCGCCGGAGGAGGCGCTGGCGCTGTGCATGCGGGCGGTGTATGACCCGCGGCGCGATCATGATCGACTGCTGCGAGCCATGGCCGTCGATGACCCGAGCAAGGGTTTTGATCAGTGTCGGGCGAGCTATCCGCTGCGTCGTGAGTTTTCGACCCTGACGCTGGAGCTTGTCGGCCAGGCGCAGGAGCTGGCGCCCCTGCTGTCCGGGGCCGGCTTTCAAGTGGACTGCCGCTGACTCAGACGGCACCGCTGACACAGACGGCACCTGCTGACACAGACGGCACCGCCGCCCAAGTGGTCTTTCCCGACCAGCTGCATGGACACCCCAAGGGCCCGACGCCATGCGCCGGGCCCTTGTCTGTTGTGGCGGACATCCTCTACCGCGACTGCCATCGTGTGTCGCGTCCAAGTCTTGGCGTTGCCTGGGTGTCAGCAGGCTACAGCCCCATGGCCGAAGAGGTGGAACGGCGCGGATCGGCACCGCCGTAGAAGACGCCGTCCTCGATCAGGATCGACTGGGCGGCACCCATGGCCTCCTGCTGGCTGACGGTGTGGCCCATGCTCTCCAGCAGGTCCAGGGTGTCGGGGCTGACGCCCTGTTCGATACGGATTTCGTCGGGCAGCCACTGGTGGTGGATGCGCGGCATGCTGACCGCTGCCTGGATGTTCATGTCGTGGTCGATCACGTTCATCAGCACCTGCAGGGTGGTGGTGATGATGCGCGAGCCACCGGGGCTGCCGGTGATCAGGTAGTTCTTGCCGTCGCGCTTGACGATGGTCGGCGTCATCGACGACAGCATGCGCTTCTCCGGCTCGATCTTGTTGGCTTCGCCGCCGATCAGACCGTAGGCGTTGGGTACCCCCGGCTTGGCCGAGAAGTCGTCCATCTCGTTGTTGAGCATGAAGCCGGCGCCGTCGACCACGATGCCCGAACCATAGCTGAAGTTGATGGTGTAGGTGTTGGACACCGCCAGGCCGTTGCCGTCGGCGATCGAGAAGTGGGTGGTTTCGTTGGACTCGTAGGGCAGCGGGTTGCCTGGCGCGATATCGGCACTCGGGGTGGCCTGGTCGGCGGCGATATCGCTGCGTAGCTCGGCGGCGTACTCCTCGGAGGTCAGCCCGGCCAGGGGCACCTCGACGAAGTCGGTGTCACCCAGATACTGGGAGCGATCGGCGTAGGCCCGCTTCATTGCCTCGGCCATCAGGTGGATGGTGCGGGCCGAGTTGAAGCCCAGCTCGCCGATATCGTCGTCCTCGAGGATGTTGAGGATCTGCACGATATGGGCGCCACCGGAGGACGGCGGGCTCATCGCGTAGACGTCGTGGCCACGGTAGCTGCCATGCACCGGGTCGCGCACGGTGGCCTCGTAGCTGGCCAGATCCTCCCGTGTCATCAGGCCGTCGTGACGCTCCATCTCGGCGGCGATCAGCTCGGCGGTCTCACCCTCGTAGAACTCACGGGGGCCCTGTTCGGCGATGCGCTTCAAGGTGGCGGCCAGGTCCGGCTGGCGGTAGATGTCGCCGACCTGGTAGCGCGAGCCATCCTCCTTGAAGAACTTGGCGCGGCTGGCCTCCCAGGGCTCGAAGCGTTCGCTGGCGCTGTCGATGCCGTCGACGAAGCGCTGGGGCACGGCGAAGCCCTCTTCGGCAAGCTTGATGGCCGGGGCCAGGGTCTCGGCCAGGCTCATGGTGCCGTAGCGCTCCAGCGCCAGCGCCAGCCCTGCCACGGTTCCGGGTACGCCGGCGGCGTTGTGGGTGTAGCGGGACAGCTCGGCCACAGCGTCGCCGTTGTCGTCCTGGAACATGGTCTCGTAGGCCGCCTTGGGCGCTTTCTCGCGGTAGTCGATGGCGATGACTTCATCGCTGTTCTCGTCGGAGATCAGCATGAAGCCGCCGCCGCCGATATTGCCCGAACGCGGCTGGGTGACCGCCAGCGCAAAGCCTGCGGTCACGGCGGCGTCCACGGCATTGCCGCCGTTGGCCAGCACCTCTCGGGCCACCTCGGAGGCCAGGAAGTGGCTGGTAGCGACCATGCCGCGGGTGCTGACCTCAGGATGGAAGCGTTCGCCTTCCAGGATCGCCTGACTGTCGGCCAGCGCCGAGGTCGAGACGAGACCCAGAGCGAGCCCTAGCGCCGAGCCTGCGATTGCCCCGCGCAGGGAGTAAGAGACTGACATGGCATACCCTCGTGTTTTCGGTAGATCGTTGCAGGCCGCTGGCCGTGCGGCCAGAACGCCTCGTTGTACGCTGCTTAACTATTGTCGTGACGAGGCGTACGCGCAAATGGCGAAGCGATCCTGGGTGTGCCGAGAGGAGTAAGTGCATGCTGGCTCCAACGACAACGCCCCCGCCAGGCAGGGCCGGGCGGGGGCGTTGCGAGCGCATCAAGTGTGCGCTTACTGGCGGTAGGCGGCTTCCTTGAGCGCGCGGATGCGATCATCCAGCGGCGGGTGGCTGGCAAACAGCTTTTCCATCAGCTTGCGGGTCTGGCCGGTGGTGATGGCGAAGGCGGTCAGGGTGTCCGGCATCTGGTCGGGCATCTGGGTCTCGGCCTTGAGTCGAGCCAGGGCATTGATCATGGCGCCGGAACCGGCGAGCTTGGCCCCGGCGGCGTCGGCGCGGTACTCGCGGAAGCGCGAGAACCAGGCGGCGATCATCGAGGCCAGGATGCCGAACACGATCTCGGCGACCATGACCACGGCGATGTAGCCGAAGAAGCCAAGGCCTTCGTTGTCGTCACGCCGCAGGAAGCTGTCGACCACCTGCGCGACGACCCGGGCGAAGAACATCACGAAGGTGTTGAGCACGCCCTGAATCAGCGCCAGGGTGACCATGTCGCCGTTGGCGACGTGGCCGATCTCGTGGGCCAGCACCGCCTTGATTTCTTCGGGCTGCATGCGATTGAGCAGGCCGGCGGACACCGCGACCAGGGCATCGTTCTTGTTCCAGCCGGTGGCAAAGGCATTGGACTGCTGGGCCGGGAAGATGCCGACCTCCGGGGTCTTGATGTTGGCTTCGCGGGCCAGCTCGGCGACGGTGTCGACCAGCCACTGCTCGGTGGCGTTGGAGGGATTTTCGATGATCACCGTGCCGGTGGAGCGCTTTGCCATCCACTTGGAGATGAACAGCGACACCATGGAACCCGCCATGCCGAACACGAAGCAGAAGATCAGCAGGCTGTTGAAGTTGATGCCCTGGGCGTTGAGGTAGGGCTCCACGCCGAGCAGGCGCAGGGTGATACTCGCCACCAGGATCACCGCCAGGTTGGTGCCCAGGAAGAGCAGGATTCTCATCATTGCCGACATTCTCCGTAAGGAAGGAAACCTGCCGAGCCAATCGGCTCGACGGGAGGAATCAGATGCTTAGATAAGCCCTGGAGCGACAAGTTTCAAGCGCCCGGGCGCGGATGACGCTATCACCGTGCCAGCGTCGAGATAGCGGATTCGATGCTGGCACCCGGCGATGACGTCGACGTGACCGCTTACTGGCGATAGCGCGAGAGGAAGCGGGCGAAGCGATCCAGGGCGTCGCCGAGCTGATCGGCCCAGGGCAACGTGACGATGCGCACGTGGTCCGGGTCGGGCCAGTTGAAGGCGGTACCCTGGACCAGCAGGATCTTCTCCTGCAGCAGCAGGTCCAGCACCAGTTGCTGGTCGTCCTGGATATTGAAGACCTTGGGGTCCAGGCGCGGAAAGGCGTAGAGCGCGCCCTTGGGCGTGGTGCAGCTGACCCCTGGGATGGCGTTGAGCTTTTCCACCGTGATGTCGCGCTGGGCCAGCAGGCGCCCGCCGGGCAGGATCAGGTCGTTGATCGACTGGTAGCCCCCCAGTGCGGTCTGGATGGCGTGCTGGGCGGGCACATTGGCGCACAGGCGCATCGAGGCCAGCATGGTCAGGCCCTGGATAAAGTCGTTGGCGCGCTGGCGTGCCACCGCCCCGGACAGGGTCATCCAGCCGCTGCGAAAGCCGGCGCAGCGGTAGCTCTTGGACAGACCGTTCATGGTCACCACCAGCTGGTCTTCGCTGGCCAGTGCCCCGGTGGCCACGTGCACGGTGTCGTCGTAGAGGATCTTGTCGTAGATCTCGTCGGAGAACACCACCAGGTTGTGCTCACGGGCGATGTCGAGCAGCTCGCGCAGCACCTCGGGGGGGTAGACCGCACCGGTGGGGTTGTTGGGGTTGATGATGACGATGGCGCGGGTGTGGCTGGTTACCTTGGCGCGGATATCGTCCATCGCTGGCGCCCAGTCGGCCTGTTCGTCGCACAGATAGTGCACGCCACGCCCACCGGACAGGTTCACCGCAGCGGTCCACAGCGGGTAGTCGGGGGCCGGGATCAGCACCTCGTCGCCGTCGTTGAGCAGCGCCTGCATGGCCATCACGATCAGCTCGGAGACGCCGTTGCCGATGTAGATGTCCTCGATGCCCACGCCAGGGATCTCCTTGCGCTGGCACTCCTGCATGATCGCCTTGCGCGCCGAGTAGAGCCCCTTGGAGTCGCAGTAGCCCTGGGCGGTGGGCAGATTGCGCATCACGTCCTGCAGGATCTCTTCCGGCGCCTCGAAGCCGAACGGCGCCGGGTTGCCGATATTGAGCTTGAGGATGCGCTGTCCTTCGTCCTCCAGCCGCTTGGCGTGCTCGAGCACGGGCCCGCGGATGTCGTAGCAGACGTTGTCGAGCTTGTGAGACTTGGAAAGGGTGGGCGTGTCCATGGCGCGGGTCTCGCTGGGTCCGTGTGTCCGTGCCCGCCGGGGCGGGAGTGTCGTTGTTGGTGAGTCCTGTCGATGCGTTGCCGGGGTGGCGGTGGCCGGGCGTGCGGCCTAGTCGTCGCTCGCCGCTTCGCCCTGGGCACCCTGGTGAGGTGCTGCCTTCGAGGCGCCTTCTGCGACATCCTGCGAGCCGTCTTCCGAGGCATCTTCCTCGGCCTCGACAGCGGCTTCCTCAGGCGCCGGGATGTCCTCCGGGGTCTCCAGGGTCAGGCGCCCGAGCTTGCCATCACGCAGTTCGTGCAACAGCACCTCGCTGCCGCGGTGCAGGTCGATCTCGCCACCGGCGCGCAGGCCACCGCGCTTGGCGGCGATCTCGGCGAGGATGGCGTGGCCGTCGAAGCCGGCCAGCGCCATCAGGTCCGGGCGAGCGTCTCCATCGGCCTCGACCTTGTCGGCGTCGGGATTGGCCTCGTAGGCCGGCAGCGCCTTGAGTTTATAGCGTGCCTTGAGCGCCTCTGGATAGCGTTTGGCCAGCTCGGCGGCGGTGATCAGGGCCACATCGACATAGTCGATGGCGGTATCGCGGATGGCGCCGCTGGCCGCCAGACGATAGGCACTGGCCTGATCCTCGATCTTTGGCCACAGCACGCCCGGGGTGTCGGTCAGCGCCACGCGACCCTGGATGCGTACCTTCTGCTGGCGCTTGGTCACCGCCGGTTCGTTACCGGTCTTGGCGATGGTGCGTCCCGCCAGACCATTGATCAGCGTCGATTTGCCGACATTGGGGATGCCCATCACCATCACCCGCACGTCGCGGTCGGCACGCACCTGGCCAGCCAGTTCATGGCACAGCTTGGGAATGCGCTTGAGCTCGCGGGTATTGGTGGTGGTCATCGCCAGGGCGCGGGTGTCTGGCTGGGCGTCGAAGTGGGCGGTCCAGGCGCGGGTACCCTCAGGATCGGCCAGATCGGCTCGGGACAGGATCTTCAGTACCGGCTTGTGGCGGGTCAGGCTTGCCAGCATCGGATTGGCACTGGAATAGGGCAGGCGCGCGTCCAGCACCTCGATGACCACGTCGATTTCCGGCAGCGCCTCGAGAATCTGGCGTCGCGCCTTGTTCATGTGTCCCGGAAACCAGCCCAGCATCTCGTTCTCCTGCCTTTTCTAAAGGGTGTTGCGCAAATGGCTCCCCATCTTATGGAAATGCGAGGCAAATGTCGCGAGCGGTGGATGACAAGGTCGCAGATGATGGAGGGCAGGGTCGCACACGGCGGGAGGCGAGGTCGCAAGGTCCGGGCGACAAGCGCGCCAGGCCCGCCGAGAAACACCTGGCGGCGGGCACAGGGGCTTGCAACGAGGAGGGAAGGGGCAAGGGGAGAGAGACGTCTGAGGCGTAGGCCGGGGGAGGGCGCAACGCCTACTCCCCCTCATGAAAGTCGATGGCCAGCGAATTGATGCAGAAGCGCTCTCCGGTGCTGGTCGGACCGTCGGGGAACACGTGGCCCAGGTGGGCATCGCAGCGATGGCAGGTGACCTCGATGCGGTGCATGCCGTGGCTGGTGTCCTCATGGCGCTGCACGCTTTCGCAGGACAGCGGGCGGTCGAAGCTGGGCCAGCCGCAGCCAGCGTCGAACTTGTGCTCGTTTTCAAACAAGGGGGCGTTGCAGCACACGCAGTGATAGATGCCGTGCACCTCGGTGATCTGGTAGTCACCGGTAAAGGGACGTTCCGTGCCTTTTTCGCGGGTGACGTGGTACTGCTCCGGGGTAAGCTGCTCTCGCCATTCGGCGTCGGACTTCTCGATCTTCTTGCGCATGGACGGTCTCCCGTGACGTTCGGTCGAGGCTTGCGCATCGTGGTTCGCGTCGATGCGGCACCCACGACTGCATCAAAGTCGCAGCCTCGGTATTCAAGCTAAGACGTTTGCTGCAGTTTGACCAACTCCTGCGTTCCACGATGCAGGGGAGGGTGGCCAAAGCGTCGATGGAGAGCGAATGTGTAGAGAAAGAGCCTATATAGAGAAGGGCGCTGAATCGAGCAGGAAATCCTTCAGCCGGGGTTGACACTTTTGAGGGTGCTCAGTAACATACGCGCCACCTCGAGATGAGACGAGGCGGATGCGTCCCATTCGTCTAGTGGTCCAGGACACCGCCCTTTCACGGCGGGAACAGGGGTTCGAACCCCCTATGGGACGCCAACTCGAATCTCGAGGCCGGAATGCGGCAGTAGTGCGCAGCGCGGGAATAGCTCAGTGGTAGAGCACAACCTTGCCAAGGTTGGGGTCGCGAGTTCGAATCTCGTTTCCCGCTCCAATGCGTCCCATTCGTCTAGTGGTCCAGGACACCGCCCTTTCACGGCGGGAACAGGGGTTCGAACCCCCTATGGGACGCCACTTTCCGGTACAATTTGCGATGCGTTTGCGGGAATAGCTCAGTGGTAGAGCACAACCTTGCCAAGGTTGGGGTCGCGAGTTCGAATCTCGTTTCCCGCTCCATGCGTCCCATTCGTCTAGTGGTCTAGGACACCGCCCTTTCACGGCGGGAACAGGGGTTCGAACCCCCTATGGGACGCCACTTCGCAGCGCAGGCAGGACACGATGAAGACATCGTTGGACTGCATCGATCAAGCGGGAATAGCTCAGTGGTAGAGCACAACCTTGCCAAGGTTGGGGTCGCGAGTTCGAATCTCGTTTCCCGCTCCAGTATCGAGAAGCGTCTCAAATACCTGTGGAAAGCACATCGCCAGAAGCAGCAACAGTCGCCTGAGCGACGCGAATCATCGCGTTGATCGGCGATTTTTTTGTGCTTGCGCGAAGCGAGTCCGGCGTAAGACCATCGAGTGCCCCTTGCGTCGACGCCGCATTTGCCGCTTTGTCCGGTTGAAGATGCTCCCGACCGACCCCATATGCTAAGCCTTCTATCGAATAGCGAATCCCGTCGCTCGGCACGGCGCGATCGCGACGGGTTGGGCAAGCCGATGCCAACCGTCAACGTCGAGTCACCCGCGACAGGCAAACTAGCGAAGGCGTGCAGCGCTTGGCGTCCGATCTCATGCTTCAAAGCCCAAGCTTTCAACCCTGACACCAAGGATCCCTCATGGCCGAACCGGCTCTGTCCATTCGAGGCCTGACCAAAGTCTACGGCAATGGCTTCAAGGCCCTAAAGGGCATCGACCTCGACGTTCAGCAGGGCGACTTCTACGCCTTGCTTGGCCCCAATGGGGCGGGCAAGTCCACCACCCTGGGCGTGGTCTGTTCGCTGGTGCAGAAGACCGCCGGCCAGGTAAAGATCTTCGGCATCGATATCGACGAGGACTTTGCCCGGGCCAAGTACCATCTCGGGGTGGTGCCGCAGGAGTTCAACTTCAACCAGTTCGAGCGGGTCATCGATATCGTGCTGGCCCAGGCCGGCTACTACGGCATGCCTCGCCGTGAAGCCCTGCCTCGGGCGGAAAGCCTGCTCAGGGACCTCAGCCTGTGGGACAAGCGCAATGGTAGTGCGCGCATGTTGTCCGGCGGCATGAAGCGCCGCCTGATGATCGCCCGCGCGCTGATGCACCGTCCCAAGCTGTTGATCCTCGATGAGCCCACCGCCGGGGTGGATATCGAGTTGCGTCGCAGCATGTGGGAGTACATGCGGCGTATCAACCGCGAGGAAGGCACCACCATCATCCTGACCACCCACTATCTGGAAGAGGCGGAGAGCCTGTGCCGCAACGTGGGCATCATCAACCACGGCGAGATCGTCAGGAACACCAGCGTGCGCGAGCTACTGAGTGAGCTCGACACCGAGACCTTCCTGCTGGATCTGGCCGAACCCATCGATCATGCCCCCACCATCGAAGGCTTCGAGGTCAAGCAGGTGGACAGCGCCCAGCTATCGGTGATGGTGCATCGAGGGCAGTGCCTCAACGACGTCTTCGATGCCCTCAAGGCAGACGGCGTGCGGGTGCTGTCGATGCGCAACCGGGCCAACCGGCTGGAGGAAATGTTCGTGTCCATGGTGGAAAGCGGCAACGCCGACAAGGAGCTGAGAGGATGAACCCGAGTCAGATCGCGATCGCCCTGTGGACCCTGGTAGCCAAGGAAGTCCGGCGCTTTACCCGGATCTGGCCGCAGACCCTGTTGCCGCCGTCGATCACCATGACGATGTACTTCATCATCTTCGGCAACCTGATCGGCTCGCGCATCGGTGAGATGGACGGCTACAGCTACATGGACTTCATCGTTCCGGGGCTGATCATGATGTCGGTGATCACCAACAGCTACTCCAATGTGGCCTCGTCGTTCTTCTCCAACAAGTTCCAGCGCAGTGTCGAGGAGATGATGGTCTCGCCGATGCCCAACTGGGTGATACTGGCGGGCTTTATCCTCGGTGGCATGGCGCGCGGGCTCGGTGTCGGCATTATCGTCACCGGGGTGTCGCTGTTCTTCACCCGTATCGAGGTGGCCCACCCGCTGTTGACCATCGGGGTGGTGATTCTGACCGCGGCACTGTTCGCCACCGGCGGCTTCATCAACGCTCTGCTCGGCAAGAAGTTCGACGATATCTCCATCGTGCCGACCTTCGTGCTGACGCCGCTGACCTACCTGGGTGGGGTCTTCTACTCGATCTCGCTGCTGCCGGCCTTCTGGCAGGGCGCCTCGATGCTCAACCCCATCCTCTACATGGTCAACGTCTTCCGCTACGGTTTCCTTGGCGTCTCCGACATCCCGGTCGGCTGGGCGCTCGCCGCTATCTTCGGCTTTATCGTGGTGCTGTTCGCCATTGCCCTGTGGATGCTGGAAAACGGCAAGGGCATTCGCAGTTGATCGCTCCGGCCGCCTCGGGCGGCCGGTAGCCGTTTGTCTCTCGGACTCTCTCTTGTTCAGGTATCGCCATGTCCACTATCCCTCGGGATCCCCACCACCGCCCCGACACCCTGACCGATGCGCCCCTAGGACGGGAGTCGGACTATCCCGAGCGCTACGATGCGCAGCTTCTGTTTCCCATCGAACGCGCCGCCAACCGCAAACCGCTGGGGATCGAGGAGGGCGCGTTGCCCTTCGTCGGCGAGGACGAATGGCACGCCTTCGAGCTCTCCTGGCTGACGCCCAGGGGCAAGCCCTGTGTCGCCGTGGCACGCTTTCGCCTGCCGGCTAGCTCACCCCGGCTGATCGAGTCCAAGTCCTGGAAGCTCTACCTCAATAGCCTGAATCAGACCCGCTTTGCTGGCCACGACGAACTGATCGAAACGCTGAAGCGCGACCTGAGCGAGGCCGCCGGTGCCGAGCTCAGCGTGGAGATCCTGGCGGTGGACGACGCCGAGCTCAACCCGCGCCCATTGCCGGGGGAGTGCATCGACGATCAGGACATCGAGATCAGCGACTATACGCCGAGCCCGGAGCACCTTTCGGTCAGTGATGAGATCGTCGAGGAAACGCTGACGTCCCACCTGCTCAAGTCCAACTGCCCGGTGACCGGTCAGCCCGACTGGGGCAGCGTGATGATCCGCTACCGCGGTCCCCGGCTCGATCGCGAAGGCCTTCTGCGCTACATCGTCGGCTATCGCCAGCACCAGGACTTCCACGAGCACTGCGTCGAGCATATCTTCATGGACCTGATGGACAAGGCTCGCCCAGAACGGCTCTTGGTGCTGGCACGCTACGTACGCCGCGGTGGTCTCGATATCAGTCCCTGGCGCGGTACCCTCGGCGAGACACCGCCCACGCCGCTGCGCCTGGCGCGCCAGTAGTCGGCAATGGCTCAGGGCGATAGCGATAGCGCCACAGACAATACCCGAGTGATCTGGTAGGGTAATGCGAAGAATTCTCGATCGCTGAACAGTGACAGGGCTCGGACCCTCTGGAGTGACACGATGGATGCAATGACACTGCTGCACGAGCGCAGCTCCATGGGCAAGCTGATGGGGCCGGCCCCTAGCCGCGAACAACTCGAGGCGATCTACTGCGCCGCCCTGCGCGCACCGGACCACAAGGAGCTCAGGCCTTGGCGGTTTATCGAGTTCTCCGGCGAGGGGCTCGACCGCCTGGGTGAATTGTTCGCCGAGGCCGAATTTCGCGAAGACCCCAAGGCGACAGACGAGTGCCTCAATAGCGCCCGAATGAAGCCCAGGCGCGCACCCATGATCATCGGCGTCGTCGCCAAGGTGGACCCGGACGTACCCAAGGTGCCGAAGATCGAGCAGGTCATCTCCGCTGGCTGCGCTGCCCACGGCATCCTGCTGGCCGCCCACGCCTTGGGGCTCGGCGCCATGTGGCGCAGCGGCAAGTACGCCTTCGACGACACCGTGCGCAAGGGCCTCAGGCTTGGCGACGACGACGAACTGGTCGCCTTTATCTACATCGGCCAGCTCGGTGGCCGCCACAAGCCCATCGCCTGTCACGATAGTGAGGATTTTGTCGAGCGCTGGGACTAACCCCTCATGGATGAATTGATCAGACGCGTTGGCACGGCCCACCCGCGGCCCGTCTTGCCGCCCGAGGGAGGCGAGGACGACCCCGGGGCCTTTCTCGACTGGCTGGGTGAGGCCATCCCCCTGGTCGGGTCGCTTGGCATCACCCGTATGGCGCGCGACCAGGACTCGCTGCGCTGGGAGCTTGCCCTGACCCCTAACCTCAACGACAAGGGCACCGGTTTTGGCGGCTCGCTGGCCGCCCAGACCACCTTGCTCGGCTGGTGCTGGACCACCCTGTGGCTGCGCCGTCGAGGCTACAACCGCGACGTAGTGGTGGCCGAGGCCAGCCAGCGCTTTCTCGCCCCGGTGACCGGCGACTACCGCCTGATCTGCCGACCCGAGGCAAGCAGCTCCGCAGACGTTGATGCCAGTGGTGCGGCAGGGCCGGGTAGTGCCGGGCAGGTCAGCAGGGAAACAGGCGCCGAAGCGGCGCTGGAGCAGCGCCTGGCGGAACGCGGCAAGGGCCGCATTGCCCTGGTCCAGCAGCTGTGGTGCGGCGACACCCTTTGCCTGGAAGCCAGGGGTGACTACGCCGTGCTGGCCAGCGAACCTCCCATCGCAGCACGCTGACGCCATCGCGCCGCTTCGCCACCGCGCCGCTTCGCCATCAGACCCCGAACTGCCACACGACGAATCTGATGTAAGCCGAAAAACGGCTTGCAATCGAGAACTTAAGGCGATAAAGTATGCGCCGTCTTGAGGGATAAGCACCGCGCAACGCGGGCATCATGTTTCTCGAGATGACAATGCGGAGGGGTGTCCGAGTGGTCGAAGGAGCACGCCTGGAAAGTGTGTAAGTCGAAAGGCTTCGAGGGTTCGAATCCCTCCCCCTCCGCCACAGAATTTGAGAAAGCCGCTGAGAAATCAGCGGCTTTTTTCTATGTGAATTCTATCCGCGTTGACCCCACCCCAATCCATGCAGGGTGTCTGTCCTTCCTCAGGTTCGCCAGCCTGATCCATCTGGCAGCGGTAAAGCCTCGCTTCACAGCACCGGAATTGACGATACCTCCCACTCTCAAACGGCAGATCTCCACCGCGTGGCACAGCACGCTGGCAGCAGGCCGGGCTTGCCCAGCCCAGGGGCTAGCGGAGAAAATTAGTCGTTTACCTATTGAGAGGGAGGTGCGTTTTGGCACACCTGTTTATCTACGGGACCTTGGGGCCGGGCGGACCCAACGAACACGTCATGCAGGCCATCGGCGGCCATTGGCAACCGGGCAGCATCAAGGGACGGCTGCACCAGGCGGGTTGGGGCGCCGAGATGGGCTTCCCGGGCCTGGTGCTGGATGACGCCGGCGACGATATCCGAGGCCACGTCTTCGTGTCCGACGCACTACCGGAACACTGGGCGGCCCTGGACGAGTTTGAGGGGCCCGAGTACCTACGTACCCCGGTCACCGTCAGCCTCGATGATGGCGGTAGGGTCGAGGCCTACGTCTACGCCCTGCGCAGAGAGGCCTGACGAGGGGGCTGATCTCACCCCGCGGTGGTGTGGAAAGGCGCGTCAAACCGGCCTGATGGTGCGTATTGCCCGTACCGCAAGATCACCGGCTATCGAAATACGTGTGGCGAGCTTTTCGCCTTGGCGGTGGATCACTTACCAGTGAAAGGTCTGTGAAATACCATCCTCGCTCGCCGCATTGCCATAGCCCAAGTTGTGCATCAGATGCCATCAAGCTAGCCGATCCCGGGCCGCGAGCGCAGCTTTCTGCGCGAGCAGCTGGTTCCTATTAAGTGCAGCTTGATACTGAGATGCTGCTGCGGCCCGGCAGGGGTGTCGGGGTGAATCAAGCCTACCCTGGCGATGGCAGGGCAGCTTCCTGTCCGTGCGGGTATCTCTTGGCTACTGCCTTCATGGACGGGCCAGGGTCAGCTTGGGCGACAGGGCGTGTGGGTCTACCTTCAAGTCCAGGATCGCGGGAACCCCTGCCTCTCTGGCTGCCTGCAGTGCGGCTGGAAATTCGCTATCGCTTGTCACGGTTGCGCCAAAGCCCCCGTAACTTCTGGCGAATGCAGCGAAGTCGGGATTGTGCATTCGTGTTCCCGAGGGGCGGTCCGGATACTTTCGTTCCTGATGCATGCGAATGGTGCCGTACATGCCGTTGTTGGACACCAGAACGATGACATTTGCGCCGTACTGACAGGCAACACCAAACTCTTGCATCACCATCTGAAAGCAGCCATCCCCTGCCAGGCAGACCACGTCTCGCTCGGGGTGGCGCAATTTGGCGGCGATCGCTGCCGGCAAGCCGTAGCCCATTGAGCCACTGGTGGGGGCAAGCTGGGTGGGCCAGTTGCGATAGCGATAGTAGCGATGAAGCCACGCGGAGTAGTTCCCGGCACCATTTGTCAGGATGGCATCCTCACCGAGCGCCTCGTTGAGGTGAGAGATGACTTGTTCCATCTTCAGGTCACCGGGGCTCTGCTGTAGTTGCTGCCACTCCTCGTAGTCCGAGCGCGCGCCGGTGATCCATTGATCACGCGGTGACTCCGGCGACCTTGCTGCATCGGCCAGCTGACAGACGAGCTCAGCAGCGTTCGCGACGACGCCGAGGGCCGGTCGATAGACACGACCAATTTCCGCAGCGTCTGCGTGGACGTGTATGAGGGTCTGTCGCGGCAGGGGAGGCGTCAGCAAGGTGTAACCGCTGGTCGTCATTTCACCCAGTCGAGCACCGAGTGAGAGAATGACATCGGCATTCTTGACGCGTTCCGCGAGCTTGGGGTTGATGCCGATACCAACGTCGCCAACATAGTGTGAATGTCGGTTGTCGAGATAGTCCTGGCAGCGAAAAGAGGCTCCCACCGGTAGCGCGGCCTTGTCGGCAAATCGTCCGAGCGCATTGGCGGCTTTCTGGGACCAGGGCCCACCGCCGACGATAACCAACGGGCGTTCGGCCTTCGCCAGCATGTCGACAATGGCGCCGACATCGCTCTCAGCCGCCTTGCCCGAAGGTAGCGTGGCAGCCGGTACAGCCGGGGCGCCAGTGTAGTCTGATGAGAGGATGTCCTCGGGAAGTGCGAGCACAACAGGACCCGGACGGCCGCTTTGAGCGACATGGAAGGCGTGGCTTACGTACTCAGGAATCCGGTCGACGCGATCAATTTCCGCGACCCATTTTGCCAATGGATTGAACATGGCCCGGTAGTCGACTTCCTGGAAAGCTTCTCTGTCGCGCTGATCGCTCGCCACCTGCCCAATGAAGAGAATCATGGGCGTCGAGTCCTGGTAGGCGACATGTACGCCACAGGAAGCGTTGGTGGCGCCGGGGCCCCGCGTGACGAAAGCGATGCCAGGACGCCCGGTAAGTTTCCCATCGGCTTCGGCCATCAGCGAGGCCCCGCCTTCGTGTCGCGTCACGATGGTGTCCACGCCGGAATCGAAAAGCCCATCAAGAGCGGCCAGGTAGCTTTCTCCAGGCACACAAAATACCCGCTCCACCCCCTGTGCCTCGAGGGCTTCGACGAGAACTTTTCCACCATGACGTGACGGTTGTTCACTCATAAATCTAGACCCTTGTTCTTATAGAAAGTCTTCGCGAGCTGCCAGACGCTCAGCCGCGCGTTCGAAGCGTAGGCGTGTCGCGCTGCGAGCTAGCGATGCGTCTTGTATTGCCAGTGCATCTCTCACCGCGCGGTGTTCATCCAGAATGGAAGGGCCGAATTCAGAAGCCGCTGCATTCTTCAGAAAGGCCGAGCGCAGGTTGCTCTGTATATTCCCCTCAATCATGCCGATAACCTCGACATAATATTCATTGTCAGAAGCTTCGGTAATGCGCCGATAGAATTCGAGCTCGGTGTCGACTCTTTGCTCAAGCGCTCCATCTGGACCGAGTGCGTCAAGTCGCTCGATTTCTGCAAAGAGATCTTCTAAAGCCTGCATTTGCTCAGCCGTGCGTGTTCCAGCGGCAAGCGCCGAGGCCCCTGCCTGCACCTCTGCTCTAAGCTGAAGCAACTTTATGATCTGCTTGCGTTTTTCGAAACATCCCGGGCTGATGCGAAACGCCGAACGATTGGTGGTTTCCGTAATAAAAGTGCCGACGCCACGTCGAGAGTCGACGACGCCATCGTACTTGAGAAGCGAAATCGCCTCGCGGATCACCGTGCGCGCAACGCCAAATTTCTTGGAAAGTACCGCCTCGGTGGGAAGGCGGTCGCCAGGCTGAAGCTGGCCTCCTTCGATCGCCTTGGTCAGGGCTACCGCGACCTCATCAGGTAGCCGGCGAGGGCGATCAATACGCCCATAGATTTCAAAATCCTGCATTGGGATGTCTTCCTGATCGTCTGAACAGCTCAAGCCGCGACGCGTCGTTGAAGCGTAGGCCATGCGACCTGCAAGGGGCTAGTGCGACAAAGGTAGCACTAAAAACAGTTGTCAGACAAACAGGCTTGAACTAGCTTGAGGTCCACAGAACACAAGAGCAACAAGGAGAAGGTAATGGCAGGGCAACGTATCGGGTTTGTCGGTCTGGGTGGCATGGGGAGAGGGCTCGTCAAGAATCTCTGCCTCAAGGGCCACAGGGTTACGGTCTACGATCTGGATCCGGAAAGGGTCGCCAGAGCGGTCAATGAAGGCGCGGTAAAAGGAGGCTCGGTCGGCGAGATCGCCTCAGAGTCCGATATTCTTGCCGTCTGTATCACCACCGCAGAAGCGGTCCAGGCGCTCGCCCTCGGACCCGATGGCGCCTTGGCCAAGTTGCCTAAGGATGCCATCTTTCTGGACCACACGACGGTCTCGGTCGAGCATGTCGAGCTGATGCGCAAAGCGTGTGAGCAGGCCTCTGTTCAATACGCAGAAGCCCCAATGACCCGCACTCCCGCTCATGCTGAACGTGGTGAGGTCAACGTCTTGTTTGGTGGCGATGAGGCACTGCTGGAGCGACTGCGCCCCGTCTTCGGTGCTTATGCAGAAAACATTTTTCATGTGGGTCCCGCCGGACACGCGACACGCTTGAAGTTGATCCATAACTACATTGCCTTCGCCAATGTGGCGTCCTGGTGCGAAGGCTTTGCCCTTGCCGCGAAAGAGGGGCTCGATATGTCAAAGGTCATCGGGATTATCTCGGCGGCTGGTGGCAAGTCGGGGATGATGGACCTTTATGGCAACCTGACGCTCCAGCGTGATTTTACGCCACACATGTCGTTGGAAAATGCTCAGAAAGACGTTCGTTATTATGCCGAGTGGTTGGAACAGGCAGGTCTTCCGGCTTTCATGGCGCAGTCGGTGCACAACACCTATGCCCTCGCTTCGATAATGGGGCACGGTAACGAAGGTTGCACAGCCGTGATCAAGGCATATGAAGAGCTTTCTGGCATCGAAGCTTGCCTGAAGGAGTAGGCGCTCACTGATGTAATGAAACAGAACTGATAGCTATAATGAGAGGAAGATTGTACTATGTATTATAATAAAATCCTTTTCGGCACGCTCGCTTGCATTCTGTCAGCCTCGGTTGAAGCGCAGGATGTTACGTTACGAATGGCACATTTTGCTGCAGAATCTCATCCTGCCCATCAGGCGGCGTTGGCATTCGCGAAAAATGTTGAAGAAAGAACAGAGGGTGCGGTATCTGTCGAGCTATATCCCGCAAACGAGCTTGGCTCACCTCCCGAGCAGCTTGAGCAAACCGTTCTCGGTGTCGTCGATATGAACTTGCCGACTCAGGGGGGATTGGACAAGTATGTAAAAGCATTTGGTACGGTAATGACACCCTTCGCCTTCGGCAGTTACGAAGAGGCTCACAACGTCCTTGACGGTCCCTTCTTTGAGTGGGTTGCGCCACAGCTCGAAGAGGAGGGGCTGGTCATGCTGTCAAACTGGGAGTACGGGTTCAGAAATATCACCAATAGTGTCAGGCCGATCGAGAGCCCCGAAGATGTGGACGGCTTGAAGTTGCGCACCCCGCCAGAATTGCAGATCGTCGCAGCGCTTGAGGCACTTGGTGCATCAACCGCGCAGATTGCCTTCCCCGAGCTTCCCAATGCTCTTAATCAAGGGGTCGTTGACGGGCAGGAAAATCCCATCAGCGTTATCTACCACTTCAACTTTGACGAGTTGCAGGACCATCTGGCTCTGACACGCCATGTCTACAACTCCATGGTCCACGTGGTCAATAAGGACACCTGGGATTCTCTTTCCGAAGATCAGCAGTCCATTGTCCGTGAGGAAAGTGTCGCCGCCTCGACGATGATGCGGGACGCCGTCATCGCACAAGAGGAGAAAGATATTGCTGCCCTCAAGGAGCGAGGCATGCAAGTGACGGATCCCGACTCGGCGATGTTTGTTGAGCTGATGGGGCCGGCCAGAGATCGCGTTTCAGAGTATGTCGGTCAGGAAAACATGCAAACATTCCTGAGCTTCCTGGATTAATCTCTACGGCACGGATTGGAGCGCTGGACTGCGCTCCAATCCGTATGGGGTGTGCTATATGCTGACATTCGTCATCCTTGGAGCTCTTGTCTCTTTGATTGGTATCGGGCTTTCGGTTGCTGCTGCGCTGGGTCTGATTTCCGTTGGTTTTTATTCCCTGCAGGGGGACTTTGATATTCTGGCGATGTTGCCGCAACGAATGTTTTCGGCAACCACCGGTTTTACGCTTCTAGCGATACCGTTTTTCATCCTGGCCGGTAATCTCATGAACACGGGAGGGATTACTCACCGGATCTTTCGTTTCGCCGATGCGTGTGTCGGACATATTCGTGGTGGACTTGGGCAGGTAAACGTTCTGGCGTCACTCTTCTTTTCCGGCATGTCTGGTGCCGCTGTGGCGGATGCGGCCGGGCTTGGGCAGGTTGAGCTCAAAGCGATGGCGGATCGAGACTACGATCCGGACTTTTCTGCGGCAATCACGGCGGCCTCATCCACCATAGGGCCGGTGTTTCCGCCATCCATCCCCTTCGTCTTGTATTCATCGATCACCGGGGTGTCGGTAGCCCAGCTTTTTCTTGCAGGCGTTGTGCCTGGCGTCCTGATGGCGCTGGCCTTGATGCTGGCGGTTTACGTGCACGCCTTGCGCCACAAGATGTCCCGACGGGATCATGTCGATTGGGCCGAAATCGGCCGTAGTTTCCTGTCTGCACTTCTATCGTTGCTGACGCCGGTGATTATTATTGCGGGGATATTTGGTGGCGTGTTTACACCGACCGAGGCGGGGGTCATGGCCAGTGCCTACGCCATGTTTTTATCAATGGTTGTCTATCGTGAGGTTAAGGTATCCGACCTTCCTGAGATAATATGGGAAACATTGGTCCATACGGTACGGGTCATGTTCGTTATTGCTGCCGCCGGCTTCTTTGGCTGGCTGTTGATACACCAACGCATTCCCAATCAGTTGGTGGAGACCATGCTTTCCCTCTCCGAGAGTCCAGCAATAATAATGGCTATTATCGTTGCTATCTTGCTGGTCCTGGGGATGTTTCTGGAAGGTATCGCGGTCATCGTACTAACCGTGCCTTTGTTTCTTCCTGTCGTAACACAGATTGGCGTTGATCCGGTGCATTTCGGCGTGATCATGATCATGTGTTCGATGGTCGGTTTGCTGACGCCTCCCGTGGGTATGGTTCTCTTTGCAACATCGTCGATTGCCAAAATCAGCGTCGGCCGCTTGTCGCGTGCCTTGACGCCTTACTTGATTGGTCTTTTCGTGGTGTTGATGGCCGTCGTCATGATTCCAGCGATATCGACATGGCTGCCTGATCTGGTGATGAACTCATGAATAAACTTGATCGAGTGGTGGGCCAACTCCTGCGCGCGATTGCCTCGTTCTGTTTGGCAGCGTTATTCATCCTGCTGTTTTCAAGCGTCATTGCGCGCAGCTTTCAACTTGCGAGCTTCGCATGGCTGGATGAGGTGGTAAGGGGCTTGTTTTCCTGGATGGTATTCATGGGCTCCTCTGCCTTATGGCGAGAGCGGGGACACTTCAGAGTAGATTGGCTCGAGCAGGTGATAGGGCAAAAGCGTGCGGCACCTTTGCTCAGGGCCTTTCTGGCATTTCTATCCCTTGGGTTCATGCTCGCCATGACGTGGTACGGATGGGAGCTGACGGCACGGAGCAGTGCAGTAACGCCTGTACTGAACCTTCCGACGGGGCTTTTCTATGCCGCGATCCCCATCTCGGGAACATTGATGATGATTTACTCATTGCGTGATCTGTTTGAATCGATCGCGGACGTTAAAGCGCCATTTTCTACCATGATGAAGGAGAAGTAAGATGATCTACGATCTAAGAACATACACCTGCCGCCCGGGTACCATCAAGAAACACATGAAGCTCTATGAAGACCACGGGTGGAAGGTGCAGAGTAAACACCTGGGTTATCCCGTTGTTTATGGGGCGGTTGAAACGGGTGATGTCAACTCCTATGTGCATGTCTGGATGTACGAGGATGCGGCCGACCGCGCAGCCAAGCGCCAGAAGCTACAGGCAGACCCGGAGTGGAAAGAATATCTCGCGAAAAGCGCCGAGGCGGGGTACCTGGTCAGCCAGGAGAACAAGATACTCGTCGCCGCGCCTTTCTTTGATCCCTTTCACGTAAAGAAGGTCGAAGGGTAGTACATAGGAAATAGCGACTTTTGATGTGATCGACTTTTGATGGAAATACTTTCTAGTCGACTAAAATATATGTTTCGATATGGCAATGGGCTCCTTTTCTCACCGAGATAAGGAGCTTTTTGTCGAACTGGGGGATTGATGTCGGGGATCGTGGGTCGATGAAGCGGCTTCACACTGTTTTTTGTTTCCTGGCCGTGCCCGCCGGCGAACTGCCAGAATCGCCCAGTGAGCTTCGTGTCGGGATGACCGCGTGTCCTCGCATTGCGGGCGGGGTCGATCGCCAAGGGGGGCGCCATGCAATGCCATCTATCCAAAGACGTGAGGCGCTCCACCATGACAGCGGACTCAACGAGCCAACAGATGGTGGTGTCGTTCCCTTGTCTGGCTGAAGCGGCAATCAGGCTGAACCGGTTGCGTGAGCCTGACCGCCGTTGTCACCCAGTTTCGGCCCGATGGCCAAGCACCGAGTGAGTGATTCGCCCTGGTGCCTTGGTGTTTCAGCCAGTGGTTAGAGTGTCGGCCCGGAATCCTCGCCACCGCTGCTCTGGTAGAACCAATCATCGGCGAAGGGTACGCCATCGGTATCGTTGGCATCGACGCGGGCAATCTGACCGCGGCCGAATACCGGCTGTTTGGTGCCATCTCTTGCTGGATCGACGTACTGCTCGAACCACGCAACCATGCGCTGTTCCAGCTCTGCCGCGATATCGGCATGCTCGGGGGAGTGGATGAGGTCGTTGAGTTCGTCTGGATCCTCGGTCATGTCGTAGAGTTCGTTGGGCCAGTCACCCACGCGCCAGATAAACTTCCAACGGCTGTCGCGGAGCATTCGCACGGGTCCATATTCGTCGAACACCACGACATCCCGGCTTTGCGTGTCATCTGGCCCCGTCAGGATGGGCAGAAACGACCTTCCAGGCAGATTGTCGCCGACCTTCGCATCGATGCCGAGGTACTCGAGCAAGGTCGGGCAGAAATCGTAGTGACTGACGAGTGCCGTCGAGGCTCTTGGTGTGATCTTGCCGGGCTGGGCCATGATAAAGGGCACGCGAACCGCCTGGTCGTACATATTCTGCGGGTAGGTCGCGTTGCCTTTGCCGTAGATGCCGTGGTGGCCAAGGCTCATGCCATTGTCGCTGGTGAAGATGACCAGAGTATCTTCGGTGAGGCCGAGATCCTCGAGCCTGGCCAGGACCCGTCCGATCGCCGCGTCGGCTGCGGTCAGTGAGGTGCAGTAGCCCTGGATCATCTCGTTGACGTCTTCCTGGGGATAGACGCCGTTGTTGATCTGATCGGGATGGCGCGGCAGGCGAGGGAAGGTGGAAAACTCACAATCGTCGTACTGGCTCCAGACCTCGCGTGGATGCTGTGACTTGTGCCAGGGCCGGTGGGGAGCGGAAAAATTCAAGGACAGGAAGAAGGGACGGTCTTCTCCGGCACGGGACTCGAGATAGTGGGTCGCCTCGTCGGCCAGGAAGTCCGTAAGATAACCCGGGACTATCTCTTCGACGCCGTTGCGGTACATTCTGGCGCCGTAATAGCTGTCGGAGCCTTTCGGCATGGTGATCCAGTGGGTGAATCCTTTCTGGGGATGTGCGCTGTCACCCAGATGCCACTTGCCGATCAAGGCGCAGTCGTAGCCGTTGTCATGAAGCACGTCACTGAATCCCAGCATGCCTTGCAGGTATTCGACGGACCTGTCGCCATTCTTGTCCTCGGAGCCCTGGCGGATCCAGTCGAGCACACCGTGCTGCGACGGGATGCGTCCGGTGAGTAGCGAGGCGCGGGCAGGGGAGCACACCGGAGAAACACAGTAGCAGTTGACGAAATCCACTCCGCTACGCGCCAGAGCGTCGATATGGGGGGTCTGGACTTCCTGATTGCCGCGCGTTCCCAGGCTCCAGAAGCCCATGTCGTCGGCCAGGATCATTATCACGTTGGGTTGCTTATCCATATTGTTCTCCTCGCATGCGTGATGGATGACTGTAGAGCGAGATTTGTATAGACGTCAATAGAACGATCTAACTAGGTGTCAAGTGAGCTAGTATTTGTGGCAGGACGGCGGCATGATTGAGAAAAAGGAGGTCCGATGCGTAAGAAAGTGACGATGGAGATGGTGGCCAAGGCGGCCGGTGTGTCTCGGGCGACCGTATCGCTTGTCGCGCGAAATTCGCCACTGGTGTCGGATGCGACTCGCGAGCTGATCACCAAGACCATGAAAGATATGGATTATGTCGCTGATCGTGCGGCCGCCCGGCTGCGCAGTAATAGCAGCGGTACGGTGGGGCTGATCGTTCCAAACCTGATTAATCCGTTTTTCATTGATTTCCTGGCGGGCGCCGAGCGGACCATGGCCGACGAAGGTCGGGTCATCCTGTTGGCCAACAGCTATGACGACACGGAGCGTCAGGAGGATATCCTGCAGAGGTTCCGGGAGCATTCGGTCGACGGCATCATCCTGTGTCCGGCCGTAGGCACCCCACCGGAGCTACTTTCACGCATTGCCAACTGGGGTATTCCGGTGATCCAGGCCATGCGCGCAGTCTCTCCGACCGAGTCTGACTATGCCGGGACCGACAACGCCAGCGGCATGCTTAGCGCCGTTCGGCATCTGACCTCCCTTGGACACCAACGCATTGTTTTTGTGTCTGTTTCGTCCAGGTCGTCGGCTCGGTCCGAGCGTGTTGGCGCCTTCCATCAGGGGTTGGCCGAGGCCGACGGTGTCGAGGGAACCATCATCGAGACCGAGTTCTCGCTCGACGGCGCCATCGAGGCGGGGGCCCGCATCAAGGACGAAGCCGCTGACGCCACCGGCATCATCTGCTTCAACGATATCGTCGCTGCTGGGGTGATGCAGGGGCTACGCCAGAGCGGCGCAGTACCAGGCGAGACGCATGCCATCATCGGCTTTGGCGATCTGCCCGTGGCGCGGATGGCGTATCCGCAGTTGACGACGGTGGCAACGAACCCCGGCAACACGGGATCAAGCGCATCCACTCTTTTAGCGCGCCGTCTGGGCAAGCCGGAGGCGCCTTTCGAGCGTGTTCTTACCGTTCCCTCCCTGGTGGTTCGCGGCAGTACCTTCGCCCTGTAGTGGACAGTCGACGGTAGTGCTTACAGGCTACTTCGCTGTTTCTGCTTGCTATTTTTCGTCTAAATCACTCTCGCTGGAGCGGCTCGATGCTACCGGCGAGTGGTAGTGCGATCCTCCTTCGCCCTCCCGGTAGTCTCCCCTTGTCGGCGCTTGCTGCGGTATCGCCGACCCAAGCGGCAGGAGGCCTGAGATGTAGGCTTCTACGACTATTGATATCAAGCCTGGCGCCCGGCGAGTTTCCTGCTGTTCCGGCGTCGAAGAAGTTCTCGAATGCGCTAGAAATATCCATGTTTAACAGTGTTGTAGGTTCATATTCGACAACGCTAACAGATGGCTTGACGAAGGTGCCGGCAGCGATGGCCCTTGGCGTGAACCGGCCTCCTACCTTGACATTGTGTAAGGTGCAATTTAGAACGATATAAACAACAAGGAGGACCAACATGTACGATTTCAATTTTCAGCCAGTCTTCGCGAGCTGGGATGCGCTGCTCGTCGGGGCACTGCTGACCATTCGGCTATCGGCCACCGCGATGGTGTTCGGGCTGGGGATCTCGATTCTCGGTGCCGTCGCCCGCACGTCACATGTTCGACCCCTGCGAATGATCGTGGCGTCCTATGTCGAGGTCATCCGCAACACGCCCTTCATCGTACAGATCTATTTCATCTTCTTTGGCCTGCCGGCGGCTGGCATCACGCTTTCCCCGAACACCGCGGCGCTAATGGCGCTGACGATCAACGTCGGCGCATACGGCACCGAGATCGTACGATCCGGTATCGAAGCGATTCCGCGCGGCCAGATCGAAGCGGGGCGGGCGTTGGCACTCAGCCCGTTCAACATCTTTCGCCATGTGGTCATCAAGCCTGCGCTTCGCACGATATACCCCTCGCTGACCAGCCAGTTCATCTACCTGATGCTGATGTCGAGTGTGGTCTCGGTCATCTCGGCAAGCGACCTCGCTTCTGTCGGCGCCGACATCAACGCCGCGACCTTCGCAAGCTTTGAGGTCTATCTGGTGCTGACCGCCGCCTACCTGGCGATGGCGCTGGGCTTCTCGGGCGTATTCGCGCTCATCCGTCGCAAACTCTTCACCTACCCTGTGAGCTGACGCCATGATTCGTGAATTCTCGACCGCCGACATACTTTTCATGGCCTCCGCCGTGCGCTGGACGCTCCTGCTGTCGCTTATCGCCTTTGGATGCGGCGCGATTGGGGGCTTGCTGATCGCCGCCATGCGTACCTCCGGCTACAAGATGGTGAGCACTGCTGCAGCCTTGTATATCCAGTTGTTCCGGGGCACTCCGCTGCTCATGCAACTCTTCCTGATCTACTTCGGTTTCTCGGTGTCCAGCTTTCCGGTCAGCCCCCTCACCGCTGCCGCGGTGGGCCTCACCCTGCACGCCAGCGCCTTCCTTGGTGAAATCTGGCGAGGCGCCATCGAGGCCGTGCCGGGTGGACAGACCGAAGCGTCGAAGGCCCTTGCGCTCAGCTACGTCAACCGGATGCGTCATATCATCCTGCCCCAGGCAATCAAGATCGCCACGCCAGCCACCGTCGGTTTTTCGGTACAGCTGATCAAGGGCACCTCGCTCGCCTCGATCATCGGCTTCACCGAGTTGACCCGCGCCGGACAGATCGTCAACAACGCCACGTTCTCGCCGATTCTGGTCTTCGGCACGATTGCCATTTTCTATTTTCTGTTGTGTTGTCCGCTGTCGATGTTCGCCAAGCGACTCGAAGCGCGGATGAGACTCTCAACCGTTCGATAATCCCCTAAGGAGCATAAAAAGATGATAAAAATAAAACATCTTGTCGCCAGCACCGCCTTGACCCTCATGGCCGTTGGGACACAAGCATCCGCCGTCGCTGCTGAACTCACCGACATCCAGGAGTCCGGCAAGCTACGTGTCGGCATGCTGGTCGATTTCCCCCCCTTCGGTGTGCTCGATACCTCAGGCAATCCCGATGGCTATGATGCCGCCGTGGCAACCGAACTGGCGGAAAGCCTCGGCGTCGATTTGCAGATCGTGCCGGTGACAGGGCCTAACCGTATCCCTTACCTGCTGTCTGGCCAGGTCGATGTTCTTGTGGCGTCCCTCGGCATTACGCCGGCTCGTTCTGAAAAGGTGGATTTCTCTGACCCTTACGCGGCCATCAGTATTGCCGTGTACGGCGATGCGTCCAAGGAAGTCGAATCGAAAGCGGACCTGGCCGACTACATCGTGGGCGTAGCCCGGGGCTCCACCCAGGAAAAGGGCGTCGTCGAGGCGGCCCCGGAGGGCACGGAAATCCGTCGCTTCGATGATGGTGCCGGTGCAGTACAGGCGCTGATGTCGGGCCAGGTCGACCTTCTAGGCGCCTCCAACGTAGTGATGGGAGAAGTGATCGCCGTCACCGGTGGCCGTTTCGAGAAGAAGCTCGATCTGTCCAACCAACTCCAGGGAATCAGCGTGGCGCCAGGCTCCGACGAGCTGCTGGAGCAGATCAACAGCTACCTCGCCCAGATCAAATCCGATGGCACCCTGAACGACATCCACCAGGAGTGGCTGGGTGAGCCGCTTCCGGATTACCTGAACAAGTAAGCCAATAATTGGGGACTGCCAATGTCTGCACAAGCTGTCGTGATGCAGGATGTCGTGAAGTACTACGGCGAGTTTGCCGCCCTGACAGACGTCAACCTGTCCGTCGAGTCGGGTGAGCGTATCGTCATCTGCGGCCCATCCGGATCAGGGAAGTCCACCCTGATCCGCACCATCAACCAGCTCGAAGAGATACATTCGGGCACGATCGTTGTCGACGGGATCGAGCTTACCGCGGGAGGCAAGAACGTTGCCAAGGTACGTGAAGACGTCGGCATGGTGTTTCAGAGCTTTAATCTGTTTCCTCATATGACGGTGCTGGAGAACTGCATCCTGTCACCGATGAAGACCAAGAAGGTCAGTCGTGCCGAAGCCGAGAAGACCGCTCGTCACTACCTCGAGCGAGTCAAGATCCCCGAGCAGGCCGACAAGTATCCGGCGCAGCTCTCCGGTGGGCAGCAACAGCGCGTGGCTATCGCTCGGGCTCTGTGCATGAAGCCACGGATCATGCTGTTTGACGAGCCGACCTCTGCGCTCGATCCGGAGATGGTGAAGGAGGTACTGGATACGATGATCGATCTGGCCGGGGAGGGCATGACGATGATGTGCGTGACCCATGAAATGGAATTTGCCAAGGCCGTGGCCGATCGTATCGTCTTCATGGACGCGGGCAAGATCGTCGAGATCAACGAACCGACCGGGTTCTTCACCAACCCGCAGAACGAACGGCTACAGAACTTCCTGGGTCAGATCACCTGAGCTGACAAAGGGCCAGGCCTCCCTGCCGGTGCGTCGGCAGGGGGCGTCCTGCTTGGAGCAGAGGGACGCATGGCCTTCCATGCAAGGTGAGTGCTTTCTCTCCGGTTGAATACTCGCCATGGCAAGGGTGTCAGTACACGTAGTAGCGTATTCCCGATGTGAAGATGCTTTCATAATCTTCATCCGGGGAAAATACGTAGCTCGGGACGACCTCCGAGAAGACTGAAATATCGATCGGCGTCATCAGCTCAATGCCGATGGGAAGCCTGACTCCCCGGCGTTCGTTGGTATTGTTGCTCTTGTTCTCGAAGCCGTAGTCTTCTTGTCCTTTGAGCAACATGATCCCTGCGCCGGCGTAGAAGATGGGAGTTATACGTGCTAGCAGGTCCTTGGGTGATGTGTACAGGTGCGCATTCAGATGAAGCATGAATGAGTCGTCAAAGTCTGTGTGGGCGCCAAGCTCTGCACTGAAGTTTTCGTAAAATGCCTTGTCCGAGTAGTGTAGCTGTTCGTTGTTGTAATTTGCGATGCCGATGCCAAAGTGTAGCGTATCGCTGGCCCCCATGGTTGGCGCAAGGAATAGAACCGTCGCGATCGGAAGGGTCATGATATGCATTGCTTTTGCTCTCTTGTTTTTTCTGGTTTTTTCGTCTTGTCGAGATTTTTATATTTGCCATCCGATAGATGTTTCTTTTTCTGAGACTGCCCATAATTTCTCGGCGACGGCCCTGTCCCAGACAAATGGTTTGATCTCACATTTTCCGACTGGCCCTATCCAGTTAAATAAGCCGGAAGGACCATAATAAGCTTGCTGTTCGAGGTTTTTAGTGGTGGCACACATCACTTCCGGGTAGGCGCCTCTTTCCGCTGTTTGCACCATCGGTGATTTTGCCATCAACGAAAAGATCAAACGTGACGCCACATTGGCCTTTTCGTTTATCAGGGAAGTCCGGGATGCACCAGGATGGCACACATATACTTTTATGTTTTTCCCTGCCTCTGTTGTTCTTCTCTGTAACTCGTAAGCAAATATCATCTGAGCTAGCTTGCTATGGCAGTAAGTGCTGTTTGGGTGGTAATTCTTGTTCCAGTTCATATCATCGAACTGGATGGTTTTTAAGCCCATCTTGTAGCCTTCACTGCCAACTACGACTATGTGCCCGTTCGAATCATCGATTCGCTGGTAGAGCAGTCCACAAAGAAGGAAATGGCCGTAGTGGTTTACGCCGAGATGACTTTCAAAACCATCCTGAGTAAATTCCTGCCTGGCGACCTGTGCAATAGCACCGTTGCAGATAAGGGCATCAATTCGGGGGAGCGTTGCCAGTACTTCTGCCGATGCTTTACGCACCGAGTCAAGCGAAGCAAGATCCAGTCGAACGAACGTTGCTTGTACCTCTCTACCGAATTCTTGTTTCAGTGCTGCTATCGCTGCTTCCGATTTTTCGACACTACGATTCATCATCACCACCCCGGCGCCTTTGGACACTAGAATGCGCGCCGCCTGAAAGCCCGTACCTGAGTTGGCTCCAGTAATTACATAGGTGTTTCCCTGCAGGGACTCGAGTTGATCTGGTGTCCAGCCCTTCGCTAGGGTTTTTTTTGTACACATTTTCGTGTCTCCAATTCTAGCCAGACCGACTAGTAAAACAGTGACTGAAGTTTGTGGCGCCAATGATAACTCTCGGCCATGCGTGAATGTAGACCAGATAATCTCTAAAACATGCCTATTCGTATCACTTCGTTGACTTTGTCTCTTTTGGTTGATAGCTTTCTTCCACTAAGTTATTCGAGTTTTGTCGAATGAGCAGGCACAAGATAAAAGCGCTTGTCGAAAGCAAGCTTCACGAAGATGGGGTGATGGAAACGGGGGTATCGGGCGTTCAGATATTCCGTGTTACTGAGGCGCTTCATTGTACTCCTGCCGTCTACGAACCTAGCGTGATCGCGATCGTAGGCGGTTCCAAGGAAGCCATCGTGAATGGCAGGCGATATGTGTATGACAGCAGCCAATACATGTGTTGCCCCATTTCGTTGCCGGTCGAGGCGGGTACCCCGGCTGCCTCCCCAGAAAATCCCTTGTTGGGTGTGTCTATTTCCCTGAATACAAAAGTGATGAAAGAAATAGTTATTCAGGTAGAAAGCACCGCAGCGGGGGCTGAAAAACCTCGTGGGGATTCATTGTCGCAAAGCGTATCTCTCGCCCGATGGGATGATGAATTTTCTGAAGCACTGTTACGCTTGTTGCAATTAGGTGATAGCAAGACGCAGACCGAGGTTCTCGGAGAAGGGCGCCTTCGCGAGTTGTACTATGCCGTTTTGATGGGAGATGCCGGGGCTTCGGCGAGGCTCGCTTTTGGAGTCGGCAACGAGATTGCCAGAGCCATCGAATATTTACAGTCCCGCCTCGATGAAACTGTCACCATTGACGAAATCGTCTCGTATGTGGGGATGAGTCGTGCTGTTTTTCATCGGAAATTCAAGCAGGCGACCACGATGTCACCCATTCAGTTCGTGAAAACGATGCGGCTGAACAGCGCCGCCATGAAGATTGCTACGGGAATGAACGTGAGCGAAGCGTCAATGGCGGTCGGGTACGCAAGTGCTTCGCAATTCAGTCGAGAGTTCAAACGACTGTATGGAAAGTCCCCCAAGCAGTGGAGCCAATACCAGGCGCTTGCCAGGGGCTAGAGAAGTGGCAGGCATTCAGGTTTCAGGGGGAGAGCCCCAAGCGAGGGCGCCGAGCGCGTAATACCTGCTCGCCATTGTCTTGCCCGCTGCGATGGGTATCGATATTGGGTCGACCACGAGGTGATCTCGCTGAAGGCGGTAAATCCGGCTCGCAGGGCAGCATCCGCCGCCCTGCGTGTGTGAGTGGTAACTTATCCGAGCACGCCCTGGCTACGCAGGTAGTCGTCGTAGCTGCCACTGAAGTCGACGATGCCATCGTCCTTCATCTCGATGACGCGGGTGGCCAGTGAGCCGACGAACTCGCGATCGTGGCTGACGAAGATCAGGGTGCCGGGATAGTGCTCGAGCGCCAGGTTGAGCGCCTCGATGGACTCCATGTCGAGGTGGTTGGTGGGCTCGTCCATCACCAGCACGTTGGGGTTCTGCAGCGAGAGCTTGCCGAACAGCATGCGTCCCTGTTCACCGCCTGAAATCACCTTCACCGACTTGCCGATATCATCATTGGAGAACAGCATCCGCCCGAGGGCGCCGCGCACGATCTGCTCACCGGCGGTGGTCCACTGCTGCATCCATTCGAACAGGGTTTCGCCCCCCTCGAAGTCCGCCGCGTGGTCCTGGGCGAAATAGCCCACTTCGGCGGCATCGGTCCATTTGACCTCACCGGCATCGGGCTCCATCGCGCCGACCAGGCAGTTGAGCAGGGTGGTCTTGCCGATGCCGTTGGGGCCGATGATGGCGACCCGCTCTCCGGCTTCGATGCGCAACCCGAAGCGCTCGAACAGGACATTGTCGTCCCAGGCCTTGGACAGCGCTTCCACTTCCAGCGCCTGGCGGTGGATCTTCTTGTTCTGCTCGAAGCGAATGAACGGACTGATCCGTGATGACGGCTTGATCTCGTCGAGCTGGATCTTGTCGATCCTGCGCTGGCGTGAGGTCGCCTGCTTGGCCTTGGAGGCATTGGCCGAGAAGCGACTGACGAACTGCTTCAACTCGGCAATTTCTGCCTTTTTCTTGGCGTTTTCGGACTGCAGACGTTCACGCGCCTGGGTGGCCGCGGTCATGTACTCGTCATAGTTGCCGGGGAACAGCTGCAGCTCGCCGTAGTCCAGATCCGCCATGTGCGTGCACACACTGTTCAGGAAGTGGCGATCGTGGGAGATGATGATCATGGTCGACGAGCGCGCACGAAGAATGTCCTCGAGCCAGCGAATCGTGTTGATGTCCAGGTGGTTGGTCGGCTCATCGAGCAGCAGCACGTCGGGGTCGCTGAACAGCGCCTGAGCGAGCAGTACGCGCAGTTTCCAGCCCGGTGCCACCACACTCATCGGCTGGTCGTGCTGCTCAAGCGGAATCCCCAGACCCAGCAGCAGCTCACCGGCACGAGCCTCGGCGGTGTAGCCGTCGAGCTCGGCGTAGCGGACTTCGAGGTCTGCCACCGCCATGCCGTCTTCTTCGCTCATCTCGGCCTGGGAGTAGATGCGCTCGCGCTCAGCGGTCACGCTCCACAGTTCTTCGTTGCCCATGATGACGGTGTCGATGACACGTTCGTCCTCGAAGGCGAACTGGTCCTGGCGCAACTTGCCCAGGCGAGTGGTGGCGTCCTTCATCACCTGGCCGCTGGTCGGCTCGAGGTCGCCCCCGAGGATCTTCATCAGGGTCGACTTGCCACAGCCGTTGGCCCCGATCAGACCGTAGCGGTGGCCCTGGCCGAATTTGACAGAAACGTTTTCAAACAGCGGCTTGGGGCCAAACTGCATGGTGATGTTGGCGGTAGAGAGCACGGCAGAGTATCTCGCGGGATGAACATGAATGAGAGACTTGGGCCGGCACGGCAAGGGGCTTCGACCAAAGTGGAGGGCGCATTGTACGCGTCTGACCCGGTGGCTAGCTACTCGAGAACCGGGCGGCACCGGCAGCTGCCGGCCGGCGGGGCAGGGAAGGCCTTTGAAACGTGGAGTGAATCTTGGCGGTACGTCGTGAGAGGGGAGGGGTGGCAGGCTCGGTTTAGCCTCGTGTGTTGGTGGGCGTGTGTAAACGGGTGAAGCGGTCTCGTGATACCGTCAAGTGCTTGTCCAGCTCCCGCTCGGCCAGGAAGGTGTTGCGCTTCAGGGCGTTGGCAATATCGTAGTGGCCGGCGTTGGATAGATCGAAGGTGCGGGTCATGTTGTTGCGAGCGAGGCGGATCTTGTCTGCTACCAGGCGATAGGAGTCAATGAGGTATTGATTGCCGGAAGATTCGATCAAGGTCATGTGGTATTGGTAGTCGAACGCTTCATAGCTCAGCCAGTCTTCTTTCGAGATGGCTTCATCCATCTGATGGCACAGGGTCAACAGACTGTCTGAGAGGGATAACACATCTCGAGACATGTGCAGGGCGCCAATCTCCATCATCTTTCGGTACGCCATGAGCTGTTCAAGCTCGGTCAGCGTGGGGTTCCAGATCCTGTTGCCGCTCTTGGGTGAAATGGTGATCAGCCCTTCATGCTGCAGGCGTTTCAACGCCTCGCCTACCGGGCTGCGTCCAATCCCGAGGCCCTCGGTCAATTCCTTGATCGAGATCTTCTGGTCCAGGGCATAGGTGCCTTTCAGGACGCGATCCTTGATGATGGTATATGCCTGCTGCGACATCGACTCGGCACCGTCGGCCATCCTTCTTCTCCTGTTCTTGCTCTTTAGACCGTATCCGTTCCGCCGTGACAACGGGCGAGGTGCCAATGACACCAAGCCCGTGTGTTTTACTGTCGATCGTGGACTTAGTCCAGTTCTGGCGATACTGCGCCGGTATTGACTGGTGCATCGATGCCAGTGGTGGTCGGCGTTAGATACTTCTTGCCATCGATATCTCGCACCGCCGTTTCGTTGAACAGATCCCGATTCAGCATCAGCATGAAGCTACGTCCAACGATGGCGATGACGAAGCACAGCGGGAACCCCGTCAGGATCGATATCGTCTGTAGTGGCGTCAAGCTTTCTGGATTGAGGAAGTAGAGCGCTGTGGAGACCAGCCCGACCAGCACCAGCCAGAAAGACGCGTTATAGCGTGACGCCTCCTGCTCGGGAAGCAGGGTCTTTTGCGTCGCCGAGGCTAGTGAATAGCCGACCGCACATTGACCGCTGACATAGGACAGCAGGGCTACCAGACCGAACACCACGATGAACAGTCCTGCGGCAGGCAGTTGCTCGAGCATGGCCTTCACCACCTCGCCGCGACCCGCCTCGTTCATCACCGCGATGAGGTCCAGTTGGCCGCTGGTCTGGAGGTGGATGCCGAATGCCGGAAAGACCATGTAGAACACCATGCAGCCCAGCGACCCGGCCACCAGGCCGGCGAAGACGATTCCCCGAATGGTCCTGCCACGCGATATCTTGGCGATGAAAAGTCCGTAAGGCAGGGCGTAGACGACCCACCAGGAGAAGTAGAAGATCGTCCAGGCTTGGGGAAAGCCGGTATTGCGAATAACGTCTGTGGCGAAGCTCATGTAGACGAAGTTCTGGAGCATCAGGCCCAGCCCGTCTACCGATTGGTTGAGCGTGAAAGACAGCGGGCCACACGCCAGGACGCCCACCAGCAAGGCAATATCCAGGCGGACGTTGAAATTGGACAGGCGAGCGACGCCTTTCTGCAGGCCGAGGATCAGCGCCATCATCGGAATGGCGGTCCACAGAAATATCACGAAGACGTCGAGTACCGGGTTGCCTGCCTGCATGCCAAATGCGTAGGCGAAGGTGCTCGAAATAAGCGGCGTGCCAAGGGCGATCGACGTCATGACGCCGCCGATGATGCCGAACATATACAGAAAGTTGATGGCGTGACCGACCAGGCCATCGGCCCAGCGCCCTAGCACCGGGCGAGTCAGTTCACTGAGTTTCAGGTTGCGTTGCTTGCGGACGTACATGGCATAGCCGATCGGTATCGCGCAGGCGATATACCAGGCCCATGCCGAGGGGCCCCAGTGAAACATGCCGAACGCGCTGGCCCAGCGTGCCGCCTCTGCAGTACCGGGCTCGGCGCCGAAGGGAGGCGACTGCATGATCCAGATCCATTCGGCGGCGCTGAGGTACAGCAGGCTACCGCCGGTGCCCGAGGTGAAGATCATGCCCAGCCAGGTGAGGGTCGAGAATTCTGGACGAGTGTCGCGGTCTCCCAGAACCACCTTGCCGTAACGCGACATCGCCAGATACAGGCAGAAGCTGATCGCGCCGATGGTGGCCAGCAGGAAGAACCAGCCAAGTTCGTTGGTGGTGAAGGCGTGAATCTGATGGAGGAGGCTCCCGCTCTGCTCGGGCCAGAGGGAAAAGACCAGAGCCAGTAGCAGGGTGAGGAGGAGTGCAGGCATGAACACCGCTGGATCGATGCCGGCGATTTCCTTTCTTATTTTCTGATAGCGCATGGGCGAAGCCTTTGCAGGTGAAAACAAAAACCCTGTCGAAGCAGGGGGCGGGCGTGTTGTGGCTATCTAAAATGCTAGTTTAGGGGTTGTCTTTCAACTGCTGTGCGAAGGTGATGTCGTGTCAGAGCGAGAGATGTCACTGAGTGATCCCTTTAATTTCCATAAAAAACAAACATATGAAGGTTTGTTGTGTTTTGGTTAAAGGTTTTTCGCTACGACAAAAGTCTATGCTGTTGTGATGCGCATGACTATTTCGCGTCTTCACAACACCAAATCTAGAATGTTAGATTGTGGTCAGTCATCACCTTTCCTGGCTGGAGCAGCCCGCATGGTTTCAGAGGTCGACATCATCATCATTGGAGCAGGCTCCGCCGGCTGTGTATTGGCGGAAAGGCTGTCACAGGATTGCGATCGACAGGTGCTGGTGATTGAGGCAGGAGCCCGCGGCAAGACGCCGACAATCTCGGTGCCGGCGGGGTTCGTCCATCACTTCAACAGTCCTCGCTACAACTACTGCTATCGCTCCGAACCTGAGCCCGAGCTGGGGCAGCAGCGGGTTTACCAGCCCCGGGGGAAGGGGGTTGGTGGCTCCGGTGCGATCAACGCCATGATCTACGTGCGTGGTGATCGGCGAGACTTCGATGACTGGGCTGCGGTCAGCTCTCCACGTTGGTCCTATGACGCTGTCCTGCCCTATTTTCGGCGCCTGGAGCGACACCATAGCGAGGACACAAGGTATCACGGTCGTGATGGCAGCATTGGGGTCCTTTCCACCCGGGATAGTGCCCCCGAGCTTTGCCATGCCTTCTTCGCTGCCTGTGACGCGTCTGGACTGCCGAATAATCATGACTTCAACGGCGAGCGCCTGGATGGCTATGGCTTCTACGACATGAATGTTCGGGCCGGTCTGCGTTCATCGAGCGCTCGGGAATACCTGACCCCGGCGCTGAAGCGCTCGAATCTGTCGCTGATGACGCAGACGCAGGCGAGGCGACTGGTGTTCGAGGGGCGACGTGCCGTCGGTGTCGAGGTCGCGTGCGGTGGCGAACGACGCACGATCAAGGCCCGCCAGGAGGTAATCCTGTGTGCCGGAGCGGTGGATTCTCCGAAGTTGTTGCAGCTTTCTGGCGTTGGGGACGCCAAGGCATTGGCTCGACTGGGCATCGATAGTGTCATCGACAACCCCAGGGTTGGGCAGAATCTGCAGGATCATTTGTGCGGCAGTCTGTTCTTCGAGAGTCGCGAGCCGACACTCAACGTGACGCTTGGCCGGCTGACGGGCAAGTTGCGGGCTGGCTGGGACTACGTGAGTCGCCGCCAGGGTCCCTTGGCCTTTGGCGTCAAGCACGCTGGCGCCTTTGTCCCCCTCGAGGGGACGGGGGTGTCGGGTCACGGGGAGCACCCGGTGCAAGGGAGTGGCGATGGTCACGCCAAGGCGCAGGTGTTCTTCAATCCCATCTCCTACGCCCTGCCGGAAGAGGCCGGGGGGCGCCTGGTGTTGCATCGGCACGCCGAGGTGTCGCTTTTCTACAATGTCTGCCGACCCTACAGTCGCGGCTCCGTGACGCTCAAGAGCGCTGACCCCGACGATGCGCCGGCAATTCACAATCGTTACCTGTCCGATGCTCGTGACAAGGCAGAACTGCTCGCGGCCTTTCGTCAGGTACGCAGTCTAGCCAGCGCGGGGCCGCTCAAGGACATCCTGGTCGATCACCGCGGTTACGCCGATATGCACAGTGACGAGGCCATTCTCGACGACTTCCGGGCGTCGTGCGGGTCGATCTACCACCTCTGCGGAAGCTGCGCCATGGGTACCCGGCTCGAGAATTCGGTCGTCGACCCGTCACTCAAGGTTCACGGAGCCGAGGGCCTGAGGGTCGTCGACGCGTCCATCTTTCCCAACATTACCTCCGGCAATACCCAAGCCCCCACCTTGATGGTGGCCGAGGTGGCCGCCGACATCATTCGCCAGTCCTGGAACACTTAGATGAAAATCAAGAAGGTCGAATCTTTCTACAGCGAGGACGTTGGTATCGTCCGCGTCACCATGGCCGACGGCAGCCAGGGCGTGGGCCAGGTGTCCACCTACAACGCCGACATCAGTGTCGAGATCATGCATCGTCAGGTGGTTCCCTGGTTCGAGGGGCGCGACATCAACGGGATTGATGATATCGCTGACAGCGTGGCCCTGGTGCTGGAACGCCAGCACAAGTTTCTGGGCTCATATCTCTATCGCGCGCTGTGCGGTGTCGAGACGGCGCTGTGGGACTGGCTCGGCAAGGCTCATGACAAGACGGTCTGCGAGCTACTCGGTGGTACGGTTCGACCGCTCAGGGTCTATGCCTCCAGCATGAAGCGCGACATTACCCCCGAGCAGGAAGCTGAACGCTTTCTACGCTTGCGTGATCGCCACGGCTATGACGCTTTCAAGTTTCGTGTGGGCGCCGAGTGCGGTCGTAACCAGGATGAATGGCCGGGGCGCACGGAGGCGATCATCCCGACCATTCGTCGAGCCATGGGGCCTGACGTCGACCTGCTGGCCGACGCCAACAGCTGCTTTCGACCGGAGCGCGCCATCGAGGTAGGGCGTCTTCTGCAGGACAATGGCATCCAGCATTTCGAAGAACCCTGCCCCTATTGGGAAATGGAGTGGACTCGCCAGGTCACGGCCGCGCTGTCGCTGGACGTGACAGGGGGCGAGCAGGATCACTATCTGCCGGCCTGGCAGAAGATGATCGATGACCGCGTGGTCGACGTGCTGCAGCCAGACATCTGCTATATGGGCGGCATCACACGCACCCTTCAGGTGGTGGAAATGGCCCGCAAGGCTGGGCGTGTCGTGACCCCTCACACCGCGAATCTCAGCTTGGTGACCATCTTCACCCTGCACCTTCAAGGGGCCATCGACAATGCTGGCCCTTATCTCGAGTTTTCCATCGAGGAAGACGACTACTATCCCTGGCAGTACGGCATCTATGACAACTTCCCGGTGGCCAAGGATGGCAAGGTTGCCATCCCCGACGAGCCAGGCTGGGGCATCCGCGTGCGCCAGGACTGGCTGGAATCCGCCCACTACCGAGCGAGCGAATTGACATGACAGCACTCAAGACTCTTTGCGAGAAAGCCGGCGTGATCGATCCGACGCCGCACCTTACGCCGCAGCACTTCATTGACGGGCGGTGGCATACGTCTACCTCGGGCGAGACTATCGAGGTTACCGATCCCGGCAGCGAGAGCACGATTGCGCACATCGCCAGGGGCACCCCGGAAGACGTCGAGGCTGCAGTAACCGGCAGCCAGCGTGCCTTCGAACACTGGCGCCGCCTTGCGCCTGCCGACCGGGCCGAGCACCTCTTTCGTCTCGCCGACACGGTGCGCCGCAATAGCGAACTGCTCTCGGTCATCGAGTGTCTGGATTCGGGCAAACCCTACGCCGAGGCCGAAGCTGATATTCAGGGGGCAGCGTCACAGCTCGCCTACTATGCAGGGCTAGCCGACAAGATCGCGGGAAGCACCACCCCCCTGGGCGACGGGTTTGTCTCGATCAATCGCCGCGAGCCGGTGGGGGTGACCGCCCACGTCGCTCCGTGGAACTTTCCGCTGTTGACCGCCGTACGCGGGATCGCCCCGGCACTGGCGGCCGGCTGTACCGCGGTCGTCAAACCGTCCGAGCTGACGTCGCTGTCCACGCTGGTCATGGCGGCCTTGTTCAGCGAAGCCGGCCTGCCCGACGGTGTGGTCAATGTCGTGACCGGCTATGGTCACGATATTGGCGATGCCCTGACGTCCCATCGTCTGGTTCAGCACGTGACCTTTACCGGTTCGGTTGCGACCGGGAAGCAGGTAATGAAGTCGGCTGCCGACAATGTTTCCAGCGTGCTGCTGGAGTTGGGCGGCAAGTCCCCTGCCGTGGTGCTGGCCGACGCCGATATCGACAAGGTCGCCGAGGACATGGTCTGGGCGATCTACTACAACGCCGGCCAGGTATGCACCGCCGGTTCACGCCTGGTGATCCACGAGTCCCAGCACGAAGCCTTCATGCAGGCCTTTCTGCCGCGAGTGGCGGAGCTGACATTGGGACATGGCCTCAAGGGACGAGACATCGGCGCTATCAACTCCGCCGGCCACCTGGCCAAGATTGCCTCCTTCGTCGATGACGCCAAGGCGCGCGGCTTGACCATCCGCTGTGGCGGAAATGTTACCCGTGACCCTGAGAGCGGCAAGGGGCTCTTCTTTGAGCCCACCGTGATTGATCGACTGGAGCGTGATGACCGACTGGTGCAGGAAGAGATCTTTGGTCCGGTCCTGGCGGTACAGGTGGTCGCCAGCGATGAGGAAGCCCTCTCGATTGCCAATGGCACCGACTACGGCCTTGCCGCCTGTGTCTACAGCCGCGATGTCGCCAGGGCGCTTAGACTTGCCGCCGAGATCGATGCAGGTCAGGTCACCATCAACCAGTACTTTGCCGGCGGAATATACGCACCGGTCGGTGGCACCAAGCACTCAGGGTTTGGCCGAGAAAAGGGCCTTTTGGCACTCGACAATTACCTGAGGAACAAGAACGTGACGGTCAAGCTCTAGGGCTTGTCTGAAAAGTGCCTGCGCTCGTCGACTTTTCGGACAGCGCCTAGCGTCCCTGGACGGCTGAATGATACCGCGCCACCCGTGTGGTGGTGCGGTATCGAGCGCTGTTCACCCGTCTTCCCCATGCCAAACGCTCGGCCAGGTGGTACTTGGCCGAGCGCCCCTCTTGCCTGGCATCTTCCTGCCGATTCCCTCACCATATCCCCTTCAGATCACCGCACCCTTCGCGGCGCGCTCGCCAACCGCCTGCCTTGCACTGGATGGCTGGTGGTATCTGCCGCTGTCTGTCACCCCAGGGGCGTCCCTGCAAACTACCCGGCCCATCACATCTTCTGCCTATGAACCCCAACCCCGCTTCCATGAAGTCGCTGATCGCCTTCGAGGCCACGGCCCGGCTCGGCTCCATGACCGCCGCCGCGGAGGCCGAGCGAACCACCCAGCCGACCATCTCCCAGCGAATCCGGGGGCTGGAGGAATACCTGGGGTTGGTACTGTTCGACCGGCACGGCGGCCGGCTGAGCTTGACCGTCGAGGGCGAGCGCTTCTACCGCGAGATGGCGCCGAGTCTCACCACCCTCAGAGACACCTGTGATCGCTTCGTGCGCCACGGCCAGGGGCCAGCGCCAACGGTCGTCATCGCAGCCGACGCGGGTTTTACCCACCTGTGGCTGTTGCCTCGGCTACCGGCGCTCAAGCGGGCCTTTCCCGACTTCAGCTTTCACCTGATGCCGATCGATCGCTCGGACGATCCGCAGCTGCTGGCCGCCGACATCGCGATTCGTTTCGGGCCTTATCTGCCCCAGGAAGAGGGGCAGTTGGTGGCCCGGGAGGCGGTCTTCCCGGTGTGCAGCCCAGACTACGCGCAGGCACATGGGCTTTCAGGCCCCCTGTCAGCACAGGACCTGTCACGGCTCTTGCTGTTGCATCAGGACATCAGGAATCCGCGCTGGCTCGACTGGGCCCAGTGGTGCCGCCATGCGGGGCTCACTCCACCCCCGGCGGCGGATATCTTCGCCTACCACAACTACGCGCTGTTGCTGAACGCGGCGCTGGCGCATCAGGGCGTGGCGCTGGGCTGGTCGAACCTGGTCGAGGAGTATCTGGTCACCGGCCAGCTCACTGCCCTGGGACCGCAGGTCACGCGGGAAGACTATGGCTACTGGCTGAGCGTCAAGCACCAGCGCAGCGCGGTCACGGAGCCGGTCAGGGACTGGCTGCTGGACGCGGTGCATCGTGGTGAGGGTGCCACCTCGGGAGACCCGGGGCGGTTACGCTGAGGGGGCGCCAGATCGGGGCTGATAAGACGCACTGACGTAAAGCAGGGCATGCATTGGGCGTGGATGCGTTCGCCATGGTGATGGCAAAGGTGCAGAGAGGTAGAGAGGAAGAGAGATGACGAGGATAGAGAGAGGCGGGGCCCAGGACCCCGTGCCCGATGTGGGCACGGGGCGGCCTGTCAGCGCCGGCGCGGGCGCAGTCGAAAGCCTTGGCGATAGGGATCGCCCGGTTCGCGGAACAGCGAGAGCAGCACGCCGAGGGTCATGACCAGGATGACCACGCTGACCGGCAGGGCGGCAGCGATCAGGGCGGTCTGCAGGGCGGAAAGCCCACCGACCACCAGCAGCACGGCGGCCACCAGGCCGATCACCACACCCCAGAAGACGCGGAACAGCTTGGGCGGATCGTCATCGCCCAGCGACAGGATGGTGGTCAGCACCAGGGTGCCGGAGTCGGATGAGGTGATGAACCAGCTCATCAGCAGGAACACCATCATGGCCGACAGCACCCAGCCGAAGACGCCAGAGCCGACGATCCCGTCCGCGGTGGCGAACAGCGCAGACGGCAGATCCCAGGCGCGCACCATCTCCATGATGCCGGCAGTGCCAGCGCCACCGGCGGCGTTCAGCTCCTGGTGGATGGCGTTGCCGCCGAAGATGACCAGCCAGACAAAGGCCAGCAGCGTCGGTACCAGCAGCACACCGAGGACGAATTCGCGCAGGGTGCGGCCCTTGGAGATGCGAGCGATGAACAGCCCGACGAAGGGAGCCCAGGCGAGCCACCAGCCCCAGTAGAAGATGGTCCAGGCCTGCTGCCATTCGCTGGTACCGGATTGCTCGGCGTACCACAGGCCCATGGGAATGACCTCGGTGGCGTAGTCCGCCAGCGTCTCGCCGAAGGTCTGGATCAGCCACAGGGTCGGCCCGCCGAACAGGAAGATGCCGATCACGACCGCGGATACCCAGATGTTGAGCACCGAGATGATGCGGATGCCCTTCTGCACGCCGCTGACTACCGAGATGATCGATAGCGTCGAGATCACCGCGATCAGCACCAGTTGGGTCGGCAGGCCATCGTCGATGCCGAACAGCTTTTCCAGTCCCACGCCCATCTGGCTGACGCCGAGTCCCAGCGAGGTGGCCACACCAAACACGCAGCCCAGCACGCCGAAGATGTCGAACAGATGCCCGGCGGGCCCGAAGATGCGATCGCCGATAAAGGGGTAAAGCGCCGATCTTAACGCCAGCGGCAGGCCCTTGCGGTAGGCGAAGTAGGCCAGCGACATGCCGACGATGACGTAGATCGCCCAGCCGTGCAGCCCCCAATGGAAGACCGTCACCCGCAGCGCGTCGATGGCGCGCTCATGCCCGATGGCGGTGGCCCCGGCCATGTCGGCGTGGGGGTTGTTGGGGTAGCCGAAGGAGTCGGTATTATCGAGATAGAAGATCGGCTCGGCGACACCGAAGAACAGGATGCCGATACCGATGCCGGCGGAGAACAGCATCGAGAACCAGGCGAAGTTGCTGAACTCCGGTCGGCTGTCGTCGGTGCCCAGGCGAATGCTGCCGTAGCGACTGCAGACGATAAAGGCGCAGACCACCAGCAGGGCGACCACGGTCACCAGGTAGTAGCCGCTGAAGGTGCCCTCGATCCAGGCGCGTGCGGTGCCGAAGACCACGGCGGCGGTGTCGGAACTGAGACCGGTGAACAGTACGAAGAGCAGGATCAGTGCCCCTGACGTGATCGTCATGCCGCGGTGCATGCCCTGGAAGGGGCCGCGTTGTTCGAGTTCGGTCACCTTGTAGTCGGTGCCCATCACCGCGTGGGGATTGTCGTCGGAGGGAGACCCCGGGGAAGATGATTCTGGAGTAGCGATAGTCTGTGTCCTCTTGAGCCGGACCTCGGGCCGGCGATCCCGCTGCCGCTACCGTGAGCGGCCTTGTCGGCGCGGCGGCTCGGGGCGAGCCGCCGCGTCAGACCTGTGGCTCATGGCTCCAGCGGATGCTCCTCGCCGATCACCTCCGGATCGAAGGGCTGGCGAGCGAAGATGCGCCGCAGCATGGGCTCGAAGTGTTCCAGTGGTGGCGTCGGATAGTCCGGATCGAACGCCGCCTGATCGTAGCGTTCACAGAAGTCCACGCAACTCTGGTACCAGGGATGGTCCCGGTAGCGATCGCGTTCGTGCGGATCCTCTCCGAAGTGGTGCGCATAGTACACTTTTTGAAACAGCCCGTGGTGATGGATCACCCAGGTCACTTCGGCGCGCACATAGGGCCGGATGATGGCGGCGGCCAGCTGGGAGTGGTTGTAGGGTGCCAGGTCGTCACCGAGATCGTGCAGCAGCGCGGCCACGATCATGTCCTCGTCGGCACCGTCGGCTTCGGCCCGTGCCGCCGACTGCAGCGAGTGTTCCAGACGCGTCACCTGGTAGCCGCTCAGGCTGTTCTCGAGTCGGCGCAGCGCGTCCAGCAGGCGGTCGACCAACCCCTGGTTGAAGTTATCTTCGAGTTGCTCGAGAAAGACGTATTCCTCCCGAGTCCCGTCCTTCATCTGGCGAAACGTGACCGTTTCCATTCAGGCGACCTCCTCGATGGACGCATGTTGCTTCAAGAGACTGGCGAAACGCTCCCGCGGGCCGTCGGTATCCAGGTAGCAACCCTGCAGGTGGCGCTGTCCTTCGTTGCTGTCATAGCTGGTGCGGCCGTGTAGTACGCGACTGTTGTCGAACAGCATCAGTTCGCCGGCGCCGAGCGCGAAGCGTACCTCGTAGGTCGGGTCGGCAAACAGCTCGCCAAGGCGCTGGCGGGCGCGGTGGAACAGCCGTGTCTCGGCGTCGGAGAGCAGCGGCAGGCCATCCAGGCGCGGGCTGTAGTGAACGCCGGTGGGGCGACCGTCGTCATCGGTCTGGATCATGGTGCGCTGGGTCACCAGCTGGGTGCCGGCGTCGACGAAGCGAAAGCGTACCGGGGTATGTTTCAGTAGCTCGTAGCCCTCGGGGGTCTCCTGGCGTAGCCGCTCGAGAACCTTGAGGCTGTCGACCAGGGTGGACAGGCCGCCGCTGGTCTCGTTGACCAGACAGTGCAGCAGCTGGATACCCGGCACCGGGTTGCGGTAGGGGTTGTCGGTGTGGGGACCAAGCGCCACGCTGCGATAGGCCAGGTCATTGCCGCTGGGGCGTGAATAGACCTCGAAATAGCGACCGAAGTTGGTTTCCTTGACGTAGCCATAGTGGCTGCCGACCTGAAGGATGCGTTCCGGGTCGGTGGGTACCTTGTAAAGCACCAGATAGCCGTAGCGTAGATAGGCATCCAGTGACTCGCGAAAGACGTCGGGGTCGTCAAGCACCTGGGTCCAGTCAAAGCGCACCTTGTTCTGATCGAGCGAGGCGTCCCAGGGTTCGGCGGCCGGAAACAGCTCGCTTTCACCGAGTTCCTCGGCCAGGACGCGCAGATCGTAGGTCTCGCGATGGCCGTCGCTGAAGGCCAGCGCCACATGCTGCTCATCGACCTGGGTCGCCTGGGTCAGCGCCAGATTCGCGTCGATGGCATGGGAGTCGAACAGCCGTTGCTGGGTCATCGGCTCCAGTTGATCCGGCGCCTGGGTGCGTTCGCGCAGCCACAGCGGGCTGATTTCGCGGGACTGCTGGCCGTCGATGACAACGATGGCCGGGGGCTGTTCTTGGATGACGAACTCAGGGCGGGAGGTTGGCTTTCGCATCGCGGGTCTCCGGTGTCTGGCAAGCGTTCGGCGCGCATGCTGAGCCATCTCCCGGCGAAGGAGTAGAGGCGCTGGCTTATCCTCCACCATGCATTTTCTTTATACCCGTGATGGCAAAGCGCCCGGCAGTACCGGACGCCTGAGGTAGACGCTGTAATACGCGCAGAGGGGTTCATGGCCGTCAAGCTAACCTGGATTTGGCTCCAGGCGACAGCTCTCTACGGCCGCCAGTTGTCGCGAGTGTTATCCGGTGTCGAGCCTTGGCGTGAATGGTGGCGCGAGGGGGGGGCGTAAGCGGCTGTCGAGACCCGCAAGAATCACGTCGTTGCGAAATTCCGCGCGCACCAGATCGTCCTGTGTCAGACACAGTGTCTTGAGTTGGGCGGACGGCTTGGAAGAGGTGGTGAGGCTGCGAGCAGGGCGGGTGGAAGTGGTCATGTCTGTATCCTGGTCCCCTTGTGAGTCGGCAAGCGCCGACCCAGGGGTTAGGAGTCGCACGCCGCTTTAGCTGCACTTGTATTCCGCCCGCAAGTTGGTGCTTAAATCGGCGGCGTTACGTTGTTCGGTAATAAAAAGTGTTCGGGCAACAAAAAACCCGCTCAGCAATAGCTAAAGCGGGCCTCTGGCGTCGCTTTAGCTGCATTTTTTAAAGCGCCCGCAAGCTGAGATTCAAATCGGCGCTGGTTACAACCTATCCCGCAGGTGACCGGCTGTCAATGAGGGGGGAGGATGGGCGGTCTTTCTCTCGTCGGGCTGGTGTAGCCCTGCTGACGTCGCTAGCGAAAAGGGGGCTTGGGTATGCTGATGGCCTAGATGCCCCCCGGTGAGCAAGTGGTTGCTCATCGGGGGCGCGTCTGTTCTGGCGACGTCGCCTCAGGCGGTGGCGAGGGGCGCCGGGCGTTCCAGGGTCAGCAGGGTGTCGTGGTCGCGCAGTCGATAGAGGGTGTAGCAGGCGGCCAGCATCGGCAGGGCGGCGAAGAACAGCATATGGCCGAAGGGATCGGTCACCATCGCCGGGATAGTCACCAGTGTCGAGACGCCGTGTACCAGCAGCACGCCACCATAGCTTATGCGCTTGAAGCTGCCGCTGACGAAGGCCAGGATCAGCACCAGTTCGAGCACACCTAGCGCCACCACGACGGCGGTGCCGACGCCGGCGATGCCGAAGTACTTGTCCATGATCCCGCTGCCCTGGCTTGGATTGATGAACTTGCTCAGGGTCCAGACCAGCAGTACCAGAAAGATGCCGATACGCATCGCCAGCAGCCCGCCCTTGAGGCCCGCCATCTCGTTTCCTTCAGTGTGCATCTGAGCTTCCTTGGTCGTCTTCTAGGGGATGGCGCTCGATGGGCGAGCGCCGTGGGGGGCTGTGTCGCATCTGAAAGCGGGACCTTACAACCAGAAGAAAACTTTTCGTGCAGGAGCAGCGAAGGGGCCAGGCCATTTGCCGAGCCACCGAAAACGGAGGGGCTCAGCCGGCGACGCCCCTGGTAGCTGTTCGGACGGGGGCTACTTAGATCGGGCCTACTCGGATGGGGCTTACTCGGGCGGAGCTAGCTCGGACGGGGACTACTCGCGGGGGGCTTACTCGGGCGGGGACTGCTATGACCGGGCCTACTCGGGTGGGGCCTGTGGTGCGGCGCAGCCTTTGAGGTGGTCGACGAACTGGCGCACCTTGGCGAGCTCTCCCAGGTGCTCGGGATAGACCAGGTAGTAGGCGTTGGGACCGCGCAACAGGGTGGGCCAGGCGGGGACCAGGGCGCCGGCTTCTAGTTCATGGTCGATCATGAAGCGTGGAATCAGGGCAAGGCCGCCGCCGGCCATGACCGTGCGAATCAGCGTCTGAAAGGTCTCGAAGCGGATGCCGTGGTAGCTGCGATCGGTGCGAATACCCTGTTCGTCGAACCAGCGGTGCCAGGCGTCGGGGCGGGTCGACAGGTGCAGCAGCCGGCAGTTGGCCAGATCGGCGGGGCTGTCGATGCGCTGGCGCGCCAGGTAGCCGGGTGCGCCGACTGCCATTACCTCTTCCTCGAACAGCTTGTGACATTCGAGGTTGGGCCAGCTGCCGTGGCCGTGGAAGATCGCTACGTCGATGCCTTCGTTTTCCAGATCGAAGGTCTCCACGCGGTCGGACAGGTGCAGGGTGATACCGGGGTGAGCCTCGAAGAAGGCCGGTAGCTGCAACGACAGCCAGCGCGTGCCGAAGGTGGGAAGCGTGGCCACCTTGAGCACGTCACCGTGGCCGCTGTAGGTCATGATGGCGTTGGCCGACATCTCGAGGTGGGCCAGGATCTTGCGCACCTCGGTCAGGTACAGCGAGCCCTCCGGCGTCAGCACCAGGGTGCGCCTGAGTCGACGGAAGAGCTTGTGCTGAAGGTAGTCCTCGAGCTGGGCCACCTGCTTGCTGATGGCGCTCTGGGTGATGCTCAGCTCATCCGCCGCCCGGGTGAAACTCAGGTGCCGGGCGGCGGCTTCGAAACACTGAAGCGTGGTGGTCGAGGGGAGATGACGGGCCTTCATCGAACGCTGACTCCAGCGTAAAAAACGCCATTCTACCGCAGTCGAGGGACTACCGTTGAGGTCGATACCGTCTGCAGATATACGCCAGCAATGGCCGGTCAGATGTTTTTCAGGCCATTGCCAGGGCACCGTTCGGGCACATCTACGCAGCAATCGACACTGGTTCCGGCATGGAGGTCCGGTAAAACTCACCGTCTTGATCGCTCGTAAAATACAAGATGGATGTGAGGAATCTTCTTTCCATATCGCTTCTTTTTTCGACGCTTTATCGCAGCTGCTTTGCCTGAAAAGTCGGTGAAGCAATGATGGGGTCGGAAAGCGTAGAAACTGGGCTAGGCTGTTGTCTTTTCTTGTGTGGAAGTTCACAGGTGAGGATGTTCTATGCCACTTTTTACGATCTCCGGACTTGACTCGTCGGCCTCTGCCGAGCTCGCCGTCACCTCGCATGCGCTGGCGACCTACTCGCAGACAGACCGTGCGCTCGGGCTTCCCCTTGGACAGATGCTGGTGACCCTGGACAACATCGCAGGACCGGGGACCTTTTCAGCCAATCAGGTCACCAGTGGCCTGCCGGGTGGCTGGCGAGAAGTCTCGGCCAGCGAACTGGGGTTGCCATCCTCTCTGGTGGACGTCGATGGCTACATCACGCTTCAGAGCCCCTTGCTCGGCAATGTCTCCCGTGGCCCGCAGCTCAAGGTCCTGGCCGAGCAGGACGCCCTGGGCAACATCAGCCGCGTCAGCGTGGCCTATGCCGGTACCAATGCCCCGGTAGATGTCGTCGACTACTCCTTTCTGAATTCCGGCAAGGAGATCGCGAAGACCATGGCACCCGTGCTGTCCGGGGTGGCGTCGTTCATGGACCAGCATGGGCTTGAGGGTGATGACGCCATCATTACCGGCTATAGCCTGGGTGGGGCGCTGGCCAATATCCAGGCGCGCTTCTCGGATCAGTTGGCGGGCGGGTTCTTCGCTGACAGTCACTATCTTGGCCATGCGTCACCGCTGATCTTCGAAGCCGACAATGTGCTCAATATCGGTTTCGAGAACGACGTCATCCATCGTTTCGTCGGTGACCACGAGGATCTGAAGTCGGCGCTCGCGGGCTTCGATGGCTTTCTGGAGAACAGCGATGAGAGCTACTCAAGCTCCGTGGACAATCTGGTGCTGTTCGATGCTGTCTACAGCAAGTCACCCTGGCTGTTGGCCAGCGACAGCGGGCTGAATCCCTTCGCCTGGGGCGCGCATCTCGGTGGCATCACGTCGGACGCGGTCGCGCGCATTGTCTCCTCATCATTTTATGAGCTGATGAGTCAGGACAGCGTAGTGGTGGTGTCCTCGCTTGGTGCCGCTGGGCGCGCGATACACTGGGTGGGCGACGTCGACTCGCCGACATCCAATCACGCGGGCGAGCCGGCCTTTATTGTCGGCAGTGTCTTTGACGACCTGCTGCGTGACGGCACGTCAGATGATTACATCGAAGGCTTTGCCGGAGACGACCAGATCCGGGTCTCGACCGGCACCAATCAGGTCGAAGGGGGGCAGGGCACCGACACCCTGTTATTTGAGGGAGAGGCGGACGACTACGAGGTCTACCGGCTGGATGATGGGCGGATTGGCGTGTCCGGCAATGATTCCCTGACCCTGGCGAGCGGCATCGAGCGCATCGAGTTCGAGTATGGCGGCGGCTTTCGCGGTGCCGGTCCCGGCCTGCGCTACGTTATCGAAGACGATCGTCTGGAAGACGAGTTTCGATTCGATTGGTTCGATCGCGATATTGCCTTCGTCGATGCACCTCAGGAAGGCCAAGGCGGCGAGTGGTCGAGGGAAGAGGTCGCGCTTGCCGATGCCGGCGATAGCGTCTTCTCGGCCGCGGCCCGTGACGACGCCCTTCACCTTGGTGACCTGTTCGATGACGAGGCTTCCTTCAGCGCTGAATCTTCTCGTGCCTCGGGCGACGGCATCTTCGGCTGGCAAGGTGGCGCCATGGCGCTGGCCGGACTCGAGGCTGCCGCCTCCTTTGTCGGACCGGCACTGAGTGGGCATGTGGAACTGCCGGAGGCATGGCAGGCGATTTAAGATCTGCAACAGGGCGCGGCTGGGGCCTGAAAGCGATTCTTCAGACCGTCCGCGTCCGTTTTCAGGCCATGAAGACACATCGGCCTGCTCGACCGCCCCCACGGCAAGCCCCTTGCGATAGTTGTCCGCCCCCTGCACGCCGATGGCCACGCAACGGCGCTCGAACACCATCCCCAACCCGTGCACGCCCAATACCGCCCGGTCTCCCGGGCGTCGTTGTTTGTGGCTTCAACTTTAGATGCAACGCCAGGACGTGATCGCCTGCTGAGGATGTCGCCGTGATGTCGATCGGCTGGGCACACCATCGTGATGCTGGCGCGCCTCGGGCGGTGAGTACCGTATCGGGTTCTCACTTAGTGGGTTTTGATATTTTCAAAACTTATATCTGGATTGCGAATAACTGAATTGTACTGGTCTGTAGTCCCCATATTCTGAGGCATAACCAAGAAGGAGCCCCACCAAGGGTCGATTCCCCTCGGTGCAGATTAAACAAATTTTATAAAGGGCCGATCCCTATGACCGCTATCGCTTCCCTTCTCGTCGCTGGCCAGATCGGTGAACGTGCCTCTCCGGGCCATCAGCACGCCTGCCACCGTGCCTCCGGTGTGGCCAGTCGCCAGCTGACGCTGGCGCTCGATACAACAACACAGGAGACAAGTTGATGGCCAACACACCACTGGACGAACCAAAGAAAGGGCCTCTGGACGGCGTGACGGTACTGGACTTCTCGCGGGTGCTTGCAGGGCCCTACTGCACCATGGTCCTGGCGGACCTTGGCGCTCGCGTCATCAAGGTCGAAAAGATCGGCACCGGTGACGACACACGAGAGTTCGGCCCCTTTGTCGAAAACGAAAGTGCCTACTTCAGTTGCTTCAATAGAAACAAGGAAAGCATCGTACTGGACATCAAGTCGCCGCGTGATCGCGAGTTGCTGGAGCGCCTGCTGGACGAGGCCGATGTGCTGGTGGAGAACTTCAGGCCCGGGGTCATGGAGCGTCTTGGCTATGGGCCGGAGCGTCTCGCCCAGACCCATCCTCACCTGATCTATTCCTCGATTTCAGGCTTCGGTCACACCGGCCCGTTCAGCGAGTTGCCAGGCTACGACATGGTGGTGCAGGCCATGGGCGGCGTGATGAGTCTGACCGGTTGGCCGGACGGTGAACCGGCCCGAGTCGGTACCAGCTTTGGCGACCTGAGCGCGGCCCTGTTTGCGGCGGTGGGCATCATCTCTTCGCTGTACAGCCGAACCAAGGACGCCCAGGGGACCCGTGTCGATATCGGCATGCTGGACTGCCAGGCGGCGATGATGGAAACGGCGCTGGCACGCTACGACATCGAAGGCGTCGTGCCGAATAGAACCGGTGATTGCCACCCGTCGCTGGCGCCCTTCGAAAGCTTCAAGGCCGAGGATGGCAAGCTGGTCATCGCCGCCGGCAACGACACCCTGTTTCTGCTGATGGCCGATGCCATCGGCGCCTCGCGACTGGCCTTCGATCCCCGGTTCATCACCAATGATCTTCGCTGCCAGAATCGCCCGGCGCTGGTGGAGGAGATGGAACGCATCCTGACGACCAGGCCCGTGCAGCACTGGGTCGACCTGCTCAACGAGGAAGGCGTTCCCTGCTCACCGATCAACACCATCGACAAACTGCTCGATCATCCCCAGTTGAAGGCGAGAAACATGATCGTCCAGGTCCAGGGAAGCGCCGGGAAGCCCTTCAGGACGGCGGGCAACCCGATAAAGATGACCGGCAGGGTGGACCTTGGCAGCGACACACCGCTGGTGGCGCCAGGCCTGGGTCAACATCGACAGGCCATTCTCGATGAGTTGATGGCGCGTCACGGCTCCTATTGCCTGCCTTCCACGCCAGGGCAAGCCGGCAAGGCGGGGTCGGCCAAGGCCGACACGGCATCCTCGGGGCAACGTCAAGGAGCCCAAGGCGATCAAGCAGCGATGGCCAGGCAAGACTCGCGCAAGGCGAGTGGCAGCGCCGCCACCCGGATAAAGGGGGCCCCGGCGGCCTCCGATAACCAGGGTCAAGGACCCGCTCGAGATCTGGGCAAGCGGGTCGGAAAACCCTAGTCGTCAGATGCGTTTTTTCATCAGATGTACGCCGCTTGGCGATATCGGGTCGTGAATATCCGGTGTGGCGCGGCGCAGTCAGGTCGCATCACGACCAGGCGAGGTGGCGGCCGCAGGTGGGAGCGTATCGAACCGATACGTAGCTGGTTTACGGGTAACGTCAGGAGACAAGAGATGAACAAGAAGGTCGAAGAACAAACACAGAATGTCGCCTCCGAGGCTTCGTTTGAGGCAGGTAACGGTGAGCCAGAGATGATCGTGGTGGAACGCCGTGAACGGGTCGGGCTGATCATCCTGAATCGCCCGAAAAGCTTGAACGCACTCAATCGCCAACTGGCGGAAGAAACGCTCGCGGTACTGCGCGAGCTGGACGCCGACCCCGGCATCGGTGCCATCGTGATTACCGGCAACCCGAGAGCCTTTGCGGCCGGCGCCGATATCGAGGAGATGGCCGAGAAGTCGTTCACCGATTTCTACATGGATGACTTCCTGGCCCCCTGGGACGAGGTGCGCCACATTTCCAAGCCCATCATCGCTGCGGTGGCCGGCTTTGCGCTGGGCGGCGGCTGCGAGCTGGCCCTGCTGTGCGACATGATCATCGCGTCCGACGACGCCCAGTTCGGGCAACCCGAGATCAAGCTGGGGATCCTGCCCGGCATCGGTGGCTCCCAGCGACTGGCACGTTCGGTCGGCAAGGCGATGGCGATGGACCTGGTGCTGACCGGTCGCAACATCGGCGCCCAGGAGGCCAAGGAGATTGGCCTGGTGGCGCGAGTCGTGCCGAAGGATGAGCTGATGCAGACTGCCCTCGAGGCGGCGCACACCATCGCAGGCTACAACGCGCCAGCCGTCAAGATGGCCAAGCGAGCGGTCAACGCGGCCTTCGAGACCCCGCTGGCGGAAGGCCTGCGCCAGGAGCGTCTACTGTTCCAGGCGGCCTTTGCCACCGAGGGGCAGAAGGAAGGCATGAATGCCTTCGTCAAGAAGCGTGCGCCGGTCTTCCGCCATCGCTAGACGTCGGCCGAGCTCGCGACGAAAGACAACCAACAGCGTCGAATACAGAGCGTCAATCATTGACCGGGACAGGAGGGGTGGATGCCGTTTGTGACGATCAATCTAGTGAAAGGGAAGTCGAGAGACTACGTCAGGGCCGTGGCGGCTCAGGTTAACGCTGCCGTCATCGATACCATGGGCTTCCCCGACGATGATCGCTACCAAGTGATCAATGAGTGCGAGCCGGAGAACCTGCAGTTGCAAAGGCGTGATTCGGATCGCGTCATGATGCACCTGGTGATGCGAAGTGGTCGCCCGGACGCCGACAAGAAGGCGTTCTACGCCAGGGTCGTCGAGTCACTTGCCGAAAACCCCGGCATCCCCCCGCATAACGTCATGATCACCATCACCGAGAACCAGGACATCGACTGGTCGTTCAGGGATGGTGTGGCGCAGTTCTGTGAAACCTGAAAACGGATGCACCGAGACGACCATGGCCCGCGAATAGCGGGCCATTTTTTAGGCGAATCAGAGGGCCTGCCCGGCTCGTTCGTCCACCGGTTCTCTTCCTTGATTTCTGAACTCTTTGCCAAGGCACTTCAGCAAAGCCCCTCATCAAATCCCTCGCCAAAGCCGCTTGCAAAGCCCTTCATCAAACCCCTCACCAAAGCCGCTTTCCCGGGAGTCGGGCTAGAGCGGTCGCCCATCCAGTGAATGCTCCATGATCGCAAGCGTCAGTGTGAAGTGATGCTGGGCGACGCTGAAGGCGTCGTCTGCGCGTCGCTCGAGGATGGCCTGGACCAGTTCACGATGTTCCCGTCTTGCCCTTGGCAATGATTCGGCGGGGTAGGGTTCGGAGCCGAATCCCAGGGTGGCGCGCGCCGTCAGCTGACGTGACTGGGCGACCAGATGGTGATTGTCGGCCATCGCCATGATGCAGTCGTGAAGGCGCTCATCGAGTTGGCGGGCGACGGAGGCGTCGTCGGTGTCGCAGAAGCGGTCCAGCAGCGCCTGCAACGTTTTGGCCTGGGCCTCGTCGTGACGCTCGGCGGCGGTTCTGGCCACCAGCCCCTCCACCAGACAGCGATAGTCGAAGAAGTCCCTGAGCTGGGGCAGCTCCTGTCCGAGGATACGCTGGGCGGTGTTGGGCGAGGCCTCGTCGACCCGTTTGAAGGTGACAAAGGTACCGCCATCACGACCACGGCGGGATTCGATCAGGCCAAGCTCGCCCACGATCTTCAAGGCGCCGCGGACGGTGACGCGACTGACCCCCTGGCGCTCCGCCAGGTCGCGCTCCGGCGGCAGGCGATCCCCGGGGGAGTAGGCGCCAATGGCGATCGCCGTCACGATCCGGTCCGCCAGCTCCTGGGTGGCAGAGCGGGCGCCGCCGGCGCCTGGCAGGTCGGTTCGAGACGGTTCAAGCATAGGGTTCTCTCCAAAAGGTATTGTCACAATACCTTTAAGTGTGATTTTCTAAAAATGAAGCGGCCAACGTCGCTGTGTCCGGCGCACTGTCGCAGGTCGCGAACCGCGTCCGGGTCTGCTGGCGGGTTCGAGTATACACGGCGCCGTCAGATTCTTGACCGGCCAAGGGAATGCACAGCAAGAGGCCGCCCAGTGTCGCCACGCAGGCAGTCTCGACCCGGTGGACGTCTTCGACCGCTCGATGGCGGGAGATCCCCGCCTTGCCAACTAGAACAAGAGGAAATCACCGATGAGTGACAATACCCTGGAGAGTCTGGGCTACACCCAGGAACTCTCACGAACGCTCAAGCTGAGAGATCTGGTGATCTACGGCCTGATCTTCATCGTGCCGATTGCTCCCTTCGGTATCTTCGGCCACGTCATGAGCGCCAGCGGTGGCATGATCGTCACCGCCTATGTCATCGGACTGGTGGGGATGCTGTTTACCGCCATCTGCTACTCCCAGATGGCCAAGGAATTCCCGGTAGCAGGCTCGGTGTACTCCTACGTGTCCCGCGGGGCGGGCAGCTTTGCCGGCTTCGTCGCGGGCTGGATCATGCTGCTGGACTACATCCTGATTCCGGCGCTGTTGTACGTGGTGGGGGCGCTGGCGATACACGACATCTTCCCGTCACTGTCACCGATCCTGCTGGTGGTGGCCTTCGTCGTGTTCAATACCTACATCAATATTCGCGGCATCAGCTTTACCGCCGCCTTCAACCGCTGGATGCTGGTGGCCGAACTGCTGGTGCTGGCGGTGTTTCTGGTGGTGGGGGTGGTGGCCATCAGCAACAACGTCAACGGTGCGGTCTTCTCGATGGCCCCGGTCTACGATGCCGATGACTTCTCGCTGGGGCTGATCATCTCTGCGGTGCCGATCGCGGTGCTGAGTTTCCTCGGCTTCGATGGCATCTCCACCCTGGCGGAAGAGGCCAAGGGCGGTGGCAAGGCGGTCAGCAAGGCGATCTTCCTGGTGCTGTTGATCATCGGTGGCCTGTTCATCGCCCAGACCTGGGTGGCGGCGCTGATCCAGCCCGATCCCGCCTCGTTCAACAATCTCGACACCGCCTTCTATGAAACCGCACGTATCGCCGGGGGCGGCTGGCTGGCGGTGCTGACCGCCGCGACCACCGCTATCGCCTGGGGCGTCGCTGACTCCCTGGTGGCCCAGATCGCGACCGCGCGAATCCTCTACAGCATGGGCCGTGATCGGCTGCTGCCGGCGCCGCTGGCTCGCGTTCACCCGCGCTTCAAGACGCCCTACGTCAGTGCGCTGCTGGTCGGTGCCGTGTCCATCGTCGCGGGGATCGCTTTCATGCAGCAGCTGGCGTTGTTGACCTCCATCGTGACAATCGGCGCCCTGACCGCCTTCATCATTCTGAACATCACCACGCTCTACTACTTCGTGTTCAAGAAGAAGGCAGCCAATCCCTTCCTGCATATCCTGTGTCCGCTGCTCGGCCTGGCCGTGGTCGGCTACATCTGGAGCGGGTTCGAGTCCTATACCGTGCTGATCGGGCTGGCCTGGGCGGTTGTCGGTGTCGGCGTCTACGCCTTTGCCAAGCGCGGTGGACGTGCCGTGCAGATGGAAATCTAAGGCTTGCCTGAAAAGTGCCTGCGCTCGTCGATGTTGAGAACAGCGCCCAGGGCCAATTGAAAACACTCGAGGCGTCGGTCGGCGGAGACGACCGGCGCCTCGAGGTGGAGACACAAGAATGAAGATCAAGACGATACACGACGTTCATCACTGTTTTGACCACGCCCTCGAGCCGCAGGAAACGATCAGTTCCGGTGATACTCGGCGCTTCGATATTCTCGATGCCAGCGGTGGCTTGATTACCCGACACAGCCAGGCCGACGCGCTGACCCGACTGCCGGCAGGGGAGCTCAATCCGGTGTGTGGCCCCCTCTATATGGAGGATGCCGAACCCGGCGATGTGATCGAGGTGGAGCTGGTCGACTTCGAGCCGGGGCAGTGGGGCTGGACGGGGCTGATCCCGGGTTTCGGGCTGCTGGCCGACGATTTCACCTCGCCCTGGCTCAAGGTGTCGGAGTACGACAGCGAGTCGGTGTACTTCGACGAGGACATCGTGATTCCGTTTCGGCCCTTCGCCGGTACCATCGGGCTCGCGCCTGCTGAGCCGGGGCAGCACTCCATCGTGCCGCCGCGCATCTGCGGCGGCAATCTCGACATCCGTGACCTGGTAAAGGGAGCTCGGCTGTACCTGCCGGTGCAGGTCAAGGGAGGGCTTCTGAGCATCGGCGACACCCACGCCTGCCAGGGTGATGGTGAGGTCTGCGGAACGGCGGTAGAGACCCGCATGGCCGCCACGGCCACATTGCGTCTGCACAAGGCAGGCAATATTCCTGCGCCGATGTTCGACGTGCCGCCGGGAGCGTCGAGCGAGGAAGATGCGGGCTTTCTGGTCACCACCGGGGTGGGGCCGGACCTGATGCAGGGCGCCCGTGACGCGGTGCGCTTCATGATCGATCGGTTGCACCGTCAGGCCGGCATGGATGAGCAGCTGGCCTACGCGCTTTGCAGCGTGGCAGGGCGGCTGCGGGTCAGCGAGATCGTCGATCAGCCCAACTGGGTGGTGTCCTTCTACATGCCTCGGTCGATCTTCCGCTCGAAGAGTCTTAGAGCCATCTAGGGTTGAGCTGAACTGACCTTTCCGTTCGTCAGAACGTAGGGTCAGGCCCGCGGGCCTGACCAATAACGCCGGGTGTTGTGGCACCCGGCGTTGTCGTCATGACGTCACTTCGGCTCGCTCGGCGGCCACCTGCGCAAGGACTTCCTGGTAGTTCTCGACGCCCTGGGCGCCGGTGACCAGGTAGCGGCGGTTGAACACCATGGCGGGTACCCCGCTGATGCCCTGCTGTTGCCAGAAGGCCTGGCGCTGTCGCACCGATTCGCCGCGCTCGCCCGACTCGAGTATCGTCACTACTTCGGCGCGGTCATGGCCGAGACTCTCCGCCACATCGGCCAGCACGTCGACTCGGTGGAGGTCGCGGCGCTCGGTGAAGAAGGCGCTGAACAGGGCCTGCTTCATGCGGTGGCCTTCATCTGGAGAGCGCTGCTCCGCCCAGTCGATCAACTGGTGGGCGCGGAAGGTATTCACCATGCGCATGTCATCGGTGTAGTTGAAGGTGAAGCCGAGGTCGGCGCCCATCTGGGTGAGCCGTTCCCGTGCGCTGCGCGAGTCCTCATCGCTGGTGCCGTACTTGGCGGCGATATGCTCGCGCAGGTTTTCGCCTTCCTCGCCCATCTGCGGATTGAGCTCGAAGGGGTGCCAGTGCACCTCGATGTCGATCCCGCTCTGGCGCGCCGCCTCGGCGAGCTGGCGGTAGCCGATGATGCACCAGGGACAGACGACGTCGGAGACGATGTCGACGGTGATGGTGGTGTCGCTGTCGCGGCTATCTTGGGGTGTGGGCATGTCGGCCTCTACTCCTGAAGAAAGGTGTCCCGGGTTGGTCGTTAGCAGGGCAACCAACCTTACAGGCCCCGGGACACGATCAACAGACAAGCCTCAGATGAGTCGATCCCACAGCCCATCCTGATATTCCTTGGCACTGGCCTCGAAGCTGTCCGGGTAGACATTGCGGAAGCGGTGCTCGTCCAGCGGGATCAGTCGTGCCATCTCGTCGATCATGGCCGCCGGGTCCTGCTGCAGGTCGTCGCCGGCAAACTGCTGCTGCACCGAGCGAATCGGTTTTTCAGGGGTGAAGCAGGCGTCGGGGTCGTACCACTGGTCCAGGGTGTTGTACATGCGGTCGTTGAAGCCGGTGCGGAAGGGGCCGGGGTTAATGGTGGCCACCTTGACGCCCAGCGGGGCGAGCTCTTCGTAGAGCAGTTGCGCCATGCCTTCGAGGGCGTGCTTCGAGGCGACGTAGGGACCGAGGTAGGGGAAGGTGGTGAAACCAGCGATGGAGGAGGTCAGTACGATCTTGCCCTTGCCTCGCTCGACGAACTCGCGGGCGTAGGGCTGCACGAATTCCAGGGTCGAGAAGACGTTGGTCTCGAACACTCGGCGTACCCGGTCCACCGGGATCTCGGCCAGCGGACCGGTCTCGCCGATGGCGGCGTTGGCCACCACGATATCGACCTGGTGCCCGTAGCTGGAAAACACCGCGTCGCGGTCGCGCTTGTCGGTGATATCGAGCTTTTCGACGGTGAGCGTCAGTTCCTGCTGCCGGGCCTTTTCCTTGAGCGAGGTGACCTGGGGCCAGATCTCCGTGGTAGCGATGACCTTGTGTCCCGCCCTGGCCAGGGCCAGTGCCGTACCTTCGCCGAGTCCGCTGCCGGCGCCGGTGATCAGAATGGTCTTCATCATCGTGCTCCTGTCTGGGAAAAGGAACGGTCGCGGCACGCCTGGGCGTAGCGCCTGGCAAGGCCATTGGGCGCTTGCCACTGGGCGCTTGCCTCTGGGCATTTGTCAGCCCGGGACCCTAACGTGCCGCGGCGGCGCTGCTCAACCATCGCGCCAGCATCGCGTCGGCACCCTGGCCCGTATCCTGGCCAACATCATGGCCAGCATCGTGATCAGGGCGGCCGACCGTCGCCACCGCGAGTCCCAGCGTGCTGCCGAGGTCATGTCACGATGATGACGCTTCGGTGTCGGGGACCGTCGATCGACGATCCTTGTGCACTGCCCTTGCCTGCGAGTGTGGCCTGCGGTCCTGTCGACCCAGCGGGACCATCATCGGGCGGCCGCTGACGGGGTCTGCGAAGACGTGGCTGTCCAGTCCGAATACCTCCCTGACCATGGTGGTGGTCATCACCTCACTGGCCGGGCCGCTTGAGTAGACCTTGCCGGCGGCCATGGCGATCAACTCATCGGCATAGCGCGCGGCAAGGTTGAGCTCATGCAGCACCATGACGATGGTGGTGCCGCGCTGGCGGTTGAGGTCCTCGAGCAGATCGAGCACCTCGACCTGGTGGTGGATATCGAGATAGGTGGTGGGTTCGTCGAGCAGCAGCACGTCGGTGCGCTGGGCCAGGGCCATGGCGATCCATACCCGCTGGCGCTGGCCGCCTGACAGTTCCTCCAGCACACGCTCGGCGAGGCCGGTGGTGTCGGTGGCTTCCAGCGCCTCGCTGACGGCGTCATCGTCTTCGCGGCTCCAGCGCTGAAACATGCCCTGGTGGGGGTGGCGGCCACGGCTGACCAGCTCCAGCACGGTGATGCCTTCAGGGGCGAGTGGCGCCTGAGGCAGCAGTCCCAGGCGCTGGGCCAGGCGCCTGGCGGGCAGCCGGTGCAGGTCGTGGCCGTCGAGCAATACCTGGCCGCGCTGCGGCGCCAGCAGGCGTGACAGCGAACGCAGCAGGGTCGACTTGCCGCAGGCGTTGGCGCCGACGATGGCGGTGATACCCGCTGGCTTGACCTCCAGATCGATGTTGTCGAGGACCGCTCGGTCACGGTAGCCGGCGGTCAGGCCTCGGGCACTGAGTCGGGTAGGCGTCATCAGGTGGATCCTCGGGCGTTGTCGCGCATGACGAGGGTAATCAGGTAGGGGGCGCCGATCACGCCGGTGACCACCCCCACGGGATAGCGGGCCGGCAGCAGATGCTGGCCGATAAAGTCACCCAGCAGCACGAACAGGGCGCCGACCAGGGCGGCGGGGATCAGCACCGAGCCATTGTGACGGATCAACCAGGCGGCGACCGGGCCGCTGAGGAAGGCGACGAAGGCGATCGGCCCGGTCACCGCGGTGGCAAAGGCGACCAGCCCCACCGCCGCGATCACGATGCCCAGGCGGGTGAGCGACAGCCTGACACCGAGCCCCCGGGCCATGTCATCGCCCAGGCGCATCGCCTCCAGGTCCCTGGCGAAGTGAAGTAGCGGCAGGCCAAGCACGACCAGCGCCAGCAGCAGGGGCAGGCTCTGATCCAGGTGCACGCTGTTGAGGCTGCCGGTCATCCAGCGCATGGCCTCCTGCAGTGGCCAGGCCGGGGCCTGGGTCAGCAGGTAGGCGATGGCGCTCTGGAGCATGGCGGCGAGGCCGATGCCGGTCAGAATCAGGCGAGTATCGGCGACGCCGCGGCGCCACGACAGGGCATAGATCAGCACGGCGACGCCAAGACCGCCGACGATGGCCACCAGTGCCACCGGAGCGCCACGCAGCGACAGCATGACGATGGCGAAGACCGCCGCTGCGCTGGCGCCGGCGCTGATACCGATCACGTCGGGGCTGGCCAGCGGATTGCGCAGCATGGTCTGGAAGGCGGCGCCGCCGAGGCCGAAGCAGGCCCCGGCCAGCACAGCAATCAGCGCCCGGGGTAGCCTCAACTCCATCAGGGTGAAGGAGGCGCCGGGTACCTGCTCGCCGGACAGCACCGCGATCACCGTGGCAGGGTCGATCCACGACTGGCCCAGCATCAGGGTGAGGCAGACCCCGGCAAGCAGCGCACACAGCAGCAGCGCAATGATCCGCCGGCGCTGGCGTTGGCGTTGCCGTCGCAGTTGCCTGACGGTCGACGGCGTGGACCTTGCTTGGGTGGACCTTGCTTGAGAGGACGTCGCTCGGGGGGACATGGCTTGAGAGGACGTCGCTCGGCAGGACATGGCTTGAGTGGCCGTCGCTCGCTGGGAGGTGGTCGGTGTCGTCGTCACAGTGACCTCAGCGTATGGCGGCGGACGATCCAGATGAAGACCGGACCGCCGAGCAGGGCGGTGACGATACCGACGTCGAGTTCTGCCGGACGGACCAGCACCCGGCCCAGAGTGTCGGCCAGTATGACCAGCAGGGCGCCGCCGAGGGCACACAGCGGCAGCAGGCGGCGGTAGTCGGCACCGACCAGCAGGCGCAGCGCGTGGGGCACGACCAGGCCGACGAATCCGATGGGACCACAGGCCGCGGTGGTCGCCCCGCACAGCAGGATGGCCCCCACCGCGGCCAGCGCTCGGGCCAGGGCCACGCGCTCGCCGAGGCCGGTCGCCGCCTCATCGCCCAGCGCCATCAGGTTGAGCTTGCGCGCCGCCAGCAGCGACGCGGCAATGCCCAGGGCCAGAAAGGGCAGCACCGGGGTGATGCGATCGAGGGTAGCGCCGCCGACGCCGCCGATCAGCCAGGAATGGATCAGCCCGGCGATGTCGGTGCGGGGCAGAATCACAGCGGAGGTCAGCGAGGTCAGGGCGGCGGTCACCACCGCGCCGCTCAGCGCCAGCCTGAGAGGGGTGGCGCCGCCTCGTCCGAGGTTGGCCACCAGGTAGACCAGCAGTGCACTGGCGCCGGCGCCGGCGATGGCCACCCAGATGTAACCAGAGGCCTGCTGCATATCGAACCAGGCGATGCCGATGACGACTGCCAGCGCGGCGCCGGCGTTGACCCCGAGCAGGCCTGGATCGGCCAGAGGATTGCGGGTCAGGCCTTGCATGGTCGCCCCGGCCACGGCCAGCGCGGCCCCCGCCAGCAACGCCAGCAGGGTGCGGGGCAGACGGCTGGCGATTGCCGCTTCGTCGATGGAGTCGATACGCCCATCCAGCAGACCCATGAGCGCGGTCAGATCCGTCGGCCTGGCGCCGATGACCACCGACATCATGACGCTGGCGGCCAGCGCCGCCAGCAGCAGATAGACGCCGGTCGGGCGCGAATGGCGTGGCCTGCCAGGCGCCAGCGGCCTTGCCTTCATATCCTTCCCTTCCTGCTCATTTGTGCGTATCCATCCCGTCCAGACGCTCCATTCAGGGTTGCTGACGCTTGCGAGCGGCTTCGGCCAGTCGTTCGACGTAGTCGTCGAGCACCCAGGGGATCGACAGCGGCGTCGGGTTGGCCGCGGTTCCTGTGGGATTGTTGCCGAGCAGCACCAGCGAGCCCTGTTCCACCGCGGGCAGGCGCGAGGTCAGCATATGCTCGTTGAGTCGCTCCACCAGCGGCTCGCCACCATAGGTAATGATGATGTCGACATCGGCAATCTCGTCGATACGCTCGGCGCTGATGGAGCCGGCGAAACGGCCGTCAACGGAGCTGTCGGTGACGAACTGGGGCGAGGTCAGGCCGATCTCGTGCAAGAAGCGCACCCGGGCGTCGTTGTCGTTGTAGAAATTGATCTGACTGAGGTCGGTGGGCTTGATATGGCTGATCAGCATGGCGCTCTTGCCGGCGAGTTCCGGGTGCTCGGCGATCTGTTGCTCCACCTGGGCCTCCAGGCGTGCGATCAAGGCCTCGCCTTCCTCGGCCATGCCCATGCCGGCGCTGTTGAGCCGGATCATGTCGCGCCAGCCCGACGACCAGGGGGCTTCGGGGTAGGCCACCACCGGGGCGATCTTGCTGAGGGTGTCGTAGTCGGAGCGGCTGAGGGCGGAATAGGCCGCCAGGATAACGTCGGGCTGGCTCGCGGCCACCGCCTCGAAGTCGATGCCATCGCCTTCGTCGAACAGGTTGGGGGGGCCGGCGTCGAGCTCGTCAAGACGCTGCTCCACCCAGGGCCAGAGGCCATCGCCATCGTCATCGCCGAAGGTGGTAGCGGGAAAGCCCACCGGCACCACTCCGAGCGCCAGCGGCACCTCGTGGTTGGCCCAGGCCACCGTGGCGACCCGTTCGGGCTTTTCCTCGATCACGGTGACGCCGAGCGCGTGCTCGATTTCGATTGGATAGCCATCGTCGCCAGCGGCGAGGACAGGCTGGACGGCGGCGAGTAACACAAGGCCGAGCGGCCAGCGTGGGTGGATCAGGGGCATGGGGTCTTCCTTATAGAGGCGATGACCGGCTCTCGCAGGAGAGCCGGTTTGACAGTGGTGTCGCGAGTGCCGGTCGGGCGCACAGCGCCCGACGCGGATGTCGAGGTTTCGGCGTTCCAGGGCGCTAGAAGTCGTAGGTCAGGCTCAGCAGCGCGCTGCGCGGCTCGCCATAGATACCCTGGCTATAGAAGCCGAGCTGCGAGTAGTACTCCTCGTCGAACAGGTTGGTGACGTTGAGCTGGGCGCTCATGCTGTCGTTGATGCGATAGCGGGCCATGGCATCGGCGACAAAGACGTCACCCTGACCGATCTTCTCGGTGCCGTTGGGGGTGTCGTTGTCGCGGTAGGTGTCACCCTGCCAGCGCGCACCGCCGCCGAGGGTCAGGTTCGACCAGCGGCCAGGCAGCTGCCAGCTGGCGAACAGCTTGGCCTGCTGGCGGGCATAGCTGGTGTTGAGCTGCTCACCGTCGGCGTCCTCGGCGTCTACCAGGGCGTAGCTGGCGGACAGGTTGACGCCGTCGGCCACCTCGCCTGCGATCTCGAGCTCGAAGCCTTCGACCTCGGCGCCGTCGGTGGTGGTGTAGGCCTGGTCGGTGGTGCCCGCGACGAAGACCCCGGGGATTTCCACCGCCAGATTGTCCTGCTGGCTGTGGAACACCGCGAAGGACACGTCGGCACGATCGTCGAACAGCTCGGCCTTGAGACCGGCCTCGTAGTTGATGCCTTCCAGCGGATCCAGCAGGGCGCCGCTGGGCGAGCGCTCGCTCTGGGTGTTGAAGATCTCGGTGTAGCTGGCGTAGGCGCTGAGGTCGTCGGTGATGTCGACGATCAGACCCGCGTAGGGGGTGAACTCGTTGTCGTACTCGTACTCACGCTCGCCGCGATAGTCCTGGTCGATCTTCCAGTCGGTCATGCGCGCGCCGACGATAAAGTGCACCGGGTCTGCCAGCGAGAAGCGGGATACCGCGTAGTAGCCCTGCTGTTCGGTCACGGTGTCATCGGTCAGGCCCCACTCGCCCCAGACCGGTTCTGCCAGGGCCGGGTCGTTGCGGTCGCTGAAGCTGCCCAGCGCCGGCACGTCGCCGGCCGGGCCGCGACTGTTGATCTGGTAGTCCTCGTGCAGGTCCATGTAGCCGAAGCCGAGCTGATGCTCGCGGCCGAACAGGGTGAAGGGACCTTCGGCGCTGACATGCAGATTCTTCTGGGTGCGATCGCCGCGATAGTCGACCAGGTAGGATTCGGTGGCGTAGCTGGGCGTGTAGTAGAGCACACCGGTCTCGCGATCCGGATAGCCGCCGCGGTAGTTGTAGGTCAGGCCATAGTTGGCGTCGCCGTAGCTGTAGGCGGCGCGGGCGGACCAGCCATTGTCGAAGTGGTGGGTCAGGTCGACGAAGGCGCGGGTGTTCTCGGTGAAGAAGTTGGCCCAGTCGGTGTTGTTGGCGGTGGAGCGGTCGAAGTCGGTACGGCCACCGTCCAGGTAGTACTGCGGCACGCCAATGTAGGCGCCGTCCTGGTCGTAGTGCTGGTACTCGATGCCCACGCTGAGCTCGGTGTTGTCGGTCAGCTCGGCGGCGATCACCCCGTAAAGGGTCTCGCGGTCGTTCTCGACGCCGTCCATGAAGCTGTCCGAGCTGTCCTTGGCCGCCACGAAGCGCACGCCGACACGCCCCTCGCTGTCCAGCGGGGTACTGACATCGACCACCCCGCGCCCCCGGTCCCATCGGCCCACCGCGGCAGTCACGCTACCCGCCGCCTCGTCTAGCGGCTTCTTGCGCACAAAGTTGACGGTGGCAGAAGGATCGCCGACCCCGGTCATCAGGCCGGTGGCGCCGCGCACGACCTCGACCCGGTCGTAGATGGCGGTATCCCACTCGGCGTCGCCGAACGGCCAGAACGCGCTGGTATTGCTCTGCAGGCCATCGAACTGGAAGTTGCGAATGGTGTAGCCGCGGGACTGGAAGCTGGTGCGAGTACCGTCCAGACGGATCGCCGAGACGCCGGGCAGCCGTTCCACAGCCTCGGTGGTGCTGGTGATGGCCTCGTCGTCCATCTGCTGGCGGGTCAGGAAGCTGATCGACTGTGGCGTCTGGCGCGGCGTCAGCGTCAGGCCGTTGGCGCTGGTGCTGGAGGCCACCTGGTAGCTCTTGGTCGATTCGGTGGTGGCACGCAGGTCGTCACCGACCACGGTCATGCTGGCGAGTTGCTCGGCGTCCTGGGCCAGCACCGGGGTCGACAGGACGGCACCGGAGGCAAGGGCAATGGCGATAGCCAGGCGGCCAGGAACGAGGTGGCCAGGAACGAGACGGCTTGGAACAAGGCAGGTGAGGGGAGCGGAATGGTACGGCACGAAAGGGGTTCCCTGTTTATGTTTTAAGAATGCAAATTATTCACGTTTCCATTGACGGGTGTTTATGAGCGCTGCCAAGTTGTCTATGCGAGATGCCACAAATGCACAAAACGGCAGAACTTTTTGGCGAAGTGGCACCATTGGCCTGGTGCAGGGGCCGAGCAAGCGGAGAAGGTCAGGAACCAAGAGAAGGCCAGGCAAGAAAAGGAAACCAGGCAAGAAGAGCAGCCCTGACGCGAACGACCAGGGGCAAGACGATCTGGCAGAAGGCGGCCGGCGGTAGAAGACGCCGCTGGAGGTGGGAAGGGACATTGGCGGTGATGCGAGGCCCGCCAGCGCAAGGCGCTGGCGGGGAAAAACGACGGTAGGCGTGTTCTGGCGGGCGCGTTCGGCAGGGGGCCTGTCAGGTACGCTCGGGTTCGGCGGCGCTCGCCGGGCCTTCCTCCAGGGAGGACTCCTCGTCCGCGTCCATCAGTTCCAGGTCGAGCTGCACCGGATCGTCGGCCGCTTCCTCGACCCAGGTCGCCCCCAGGGAGGCGGTGCCGGCGGGGACCGCGACATAGTGGCCGTGGGTGTCCGACGGCTGGTTCGGATAGCGCCATAGGCAGTAGCCGCCGAAGACCACGATAAGCGCGTGGATCAGCGCCAGGTCCCACAGAAAGCCGGCAGAGCCCAGCAGGTCCATCAACAGCCCCGTGCTTAGCGGGCCGAGGATGGCGCCGATGCCGAGCGCCAGCACCAGACTGCTGCTGGCGGACACCGTCTGCTGCGGTGTCAGGACGTCATTGGCGCAGGCGAGAAACAGCGAATAGAGCGTCAGGGTGGTGCCGCCCAGCAGCACGCCGAGCAGCGTCAGCGCATGGCTTGCGCCCTGGTCGAACAGCAGCCCGGCCAGCGAGAAGGCGGTGGCCAGGGCGGCGACGATGAGGATCACCCATTGGCGGTCGGTCTTGTCGGAGAGCTTGCCCAGGGGCCATTGAAACAGCGCCCCGCCGAGGATGAACGCCCCCATGAAGGCGGCGATCTGGTGGGTTTCCAGGCCATGGTTGGCGGCAAACACCGCGCCCATGCCGAACACAGTACCGTTGGCGATCCCGGTCAGCAGGCAGCCGAGGGTGCCCAGCGGTGACAGTCGATACAGGCGCAGCAGGTTCATCGCCTCGGGCTGGCTGGTGTCCGGCTGCGGGGTGTAGCTCAACAGGATCGGCACCAGCGCCAGCGACATCAGTATCGAGACGATCAAGAACAGCAGGATGCCGCTGGGGTCCGCCACGTTCAGCAGCAACTGGCCGCCGCCCATGCCGAGATAGCTGATGACCATGTAGAACGCCAGCAGACGCCCGCGCAGGTGGTTGCTGGCGTGGCCGTTGAGCCAGCTTTCGGTCACCACGTAGAGCCCTGCGTAGGCGAAGCCGGTCATCAACCGCATCGCCGCCCACACCCAGGGGTCGATGAACATGACGTGGACCAGGATGGCGATGGAGGTGATCGAGGCCAGGGCGGCGAACACCCGGATATGGCCGACGTCGCGAAGCTTGCGTGGGGTCAGGGTGGAGCCGGCCAGAAAGCCGACGAAGTAGGCAGACATCACCAGCCCGGTGACCGTGTTGCCGAAGGATTCCTCGGCGGCGCGCACCCCGAGCAGGCTGCCCTGCAGTCCATTGCCGAGCATCAGCAGGCCGACGCCGAGTAGCAGCGCCCAGAGGCTCCAGGCCGCCGACAGGGTGGAAGTGGGAGTCGATGTGGTCACGGCGGCCTCGCTTGTCCGGGGAGGGGGCGACGGAAGTCTGTTGTCGGCTGGGGTACCGCGGCGCCGGTCCATCGCCGCCGCCGCTAATCGTCAGTGTGTCCGGCGTACCGCTGATCGGCAAGGGGCGCCTCGATCGGGTCAGCAAGTGGTTGTCGGCAAAGAATTTCCTTCCGCTAATACTGGATTAATCTTCGCCGCCTAACGTGCCCCTCGGAGTTGGACGGAACCACTCCTTGCGTCGGGATGCCCTCGGCGTCCCAAGCCAGGGACGCCCGATGAAGGGACTGGCAAGGCATCCCGACCACCCGTTTTCGCACCCGGCGACGAGCCCACCGCGCAGTGTTCAAGCGAGCCCGCGGCTTGCGCCGGTCTGCAGTGGAAGATCATTCGACGACAACGACCGACGCGTCGACCTGCGTTGCCAGGCATCGAGGCGGCTCGTCGCTGGAGCATAGAACCGCATGAATATCACCATCTTTGGATCGGGCTACGTCGGCCTGGTGACAGGCGCCTGTCTGGCCGACGCGGGACACAATGTGATCTGCATGGACGTCGACAAGGACAAGGTCGCGCGTCTTGAACAAGGCGACATCCCGATCTACGAGCCTGGCCTGGAAACGCTGATCGCCAGCAACGTCGAGGCCGGCCGTCTGAACTTCACCACCGACCCGGCCCTGGCCGTGGCCTTTGCTACCCTGCAGTTCATCGCTGTCGGCACGCCCTCGGATGAGGATGGCAGTGCCGACCTGCACTATGTGTTGAGCGTGGCGCGCACCATCGGTCAACACATGGAGGGTTACAAGGTCATCATCGACAAGTCCACCGTGCCGGTGGGCACCGCCGACCGGGTTCGCCAGACCGTCGAGCAGACCCTGGCCGAACGTGGCGCCGAGCAGGCCTTCGATGTCTGCTCCAACCCCGAATTCCTCAAGGAAGGGGCGGCCATCGATGACTTCAGTCGTGGTGCGCGCATCGTGGTCGGCACCGACTCCGACGAGGTCCGCCGCCTGATGCGGGAGTGCTACAGCCCGTTCAGCCGTCAGCAGGACAAGATGATCTTCATGGACGTGCGCAGCGCCGAGCTGACCAAGTACGCCGCCAACGCCATGCTTGCCACCAAGATCAGCTTCATCAACGAGATGGCCAATCTGGCCGAGGAGCTGGACGCCGACATCGAACAGGTCCGCCACGGCATCGGCAGCGACCCGCGCATCGGCTACCACTTTATCTATCCGGGCTGCGGCTACGGTGGCTCCTGCTTCCCCAAGGACGTCAAGGCGCTGGCTCAGACCGCCAACGAAGTGCAGCAGCCGGTGGCGCTGCTCAAGGCCGTCGAGCAGGTCAACAAGGGCCAGAAGCATCGTCTGTTTCGGATGCTCGACGAGGCCCTGGACGGCGATGTCGCCGGGCGCACCATCGCCCTGTGGGGGCTCGCCTTCAAGCCCAACACCGACGACATGCGCGAGGCGCCTAGCCGAGTGCTGATGGAGTCGCTGTGGGAGGTCGGCGCCAGCGTTCGCGCCTACGACCCCGAGGCCCAGGCGGAATGCCAGCGTCTGTATGGAGAGCGTGACGACCTGGCGCTGGCCGACTCCGCCGAACAGGCGCTCGAGGGTGCCGATGCCCTGGTGATCTGCACCGAGTGGAAGAGCTTTCGTGGCTTCGAGTTTGCCACCATCCGCGAGCGCTTGAAGCGTCCGGTGATCATCGATGGACGCAACCTGTTCGAGCCGAGCCGTGTGCGTGAGGCGGGGCTTCAGTACCACGCCATCGGCCGCCGTCACGTGGCCAACGGCTGAGGAGGAGGCATGAGCAAGGCGACCTTCGCCTCCTCCAGGGCCAGCCGCGTCACCGAGCTTGCAACCATGCTTCTGTTGCTGGCGCTGCTGACGATCCTGGTACTGGAGCTGCCCGACGACGTCTTTTCCCCCGAGTCGCAGAGCTTCTTCTTTGCCATCGGGGCCATCGGTGCCTGGCGCTACAGCTGGTGGTTCATCCATGCGGCGCGCTCGCTGTGGTACAACCGAGTGCGTTTTCCGCAGCTGCGCCGTGACGCCGACGCCACGGCCCAGGCCATACGGCCGGACGAACTCTTCGTACTGTGCACCTCCTTTCGCATCGAGCCGGAGGTGAGCTTCCCGGTCTATGAGGCGCTGGTGCAAGAGTGCGCCAACTACGGCGTGCCGACCACCATCTTCGCCTCGGTGTCCGACCGCACCGACGTCGACGTGATCCAGCACGTGATGGACGTATGCGGCCAGCCGGCCAACGTGTCCGTGCGTTACATGTTTCAGCGCGGAGACGGCAAGCGCTCGGCCATGGCCGAGGTGCTGCGTGCCATCTCGCGCCAGATGCCCGGGCCCTCGTCGCTGCTGGTGTCGATGGACGGGGACATCCTGCTGGAACCCGGCACCCTCGAGCGCTCGCTGCCGTTTCTGCTGATGCGCTCGGACCTGGGCGCCATCACCACCAACAACCGCGCCCGGGTGACCGGTGGCGACGCTACCCGCGAGTGGTACGACCTGCGCTACGCCCAGCGTCACCTGATGATGAGCTCGATGTCGATCTCCGAGCGCCAACTGGTGCTGACCGGTCGCTACAGCGTGTTTCGTGCCGATGTGGCGGTGGAGCGGGAGTTTATCCAGACGGTCGAAAGCGACCATATCGACCACTGGCGCTTCGGCACCTTCAAGTTTCTGTCCGGGGACGACAAGTCCACCTGGTTCTGCCTGCTCAAGCGCGGCTGGAAGATGCTGTACGTGCCGGACGTGTACGTCAGTGGTTTCGAGGAGCTGCCCGATCGTCATCGCTTCTTTCATTCCACCACGGATCTGATGCGTCGCTGGTACGGCAACATGCTGCGCACCAGTGGCAGGGCTATTCAGCTCGGCCCCAGGCCCATGGGCTGGTTCACCTGGTGGTGTCTGGTCGATCAGCGGCTGTCGATGTGGACCACCCTGATCGGTCCCACGGTGGCGATCCTGGTCACGCTGTTCGTGCGGCCTTCGTTCATCTTCGCCTACCTGCTGTGGATCCTGTTCACCCGCGGTATCGCGACTCTGGTGCTGGCCCTGCAGCGTCGCCGCTTCAGCGTGCTGTGGCTGCCGCTGCTCTACTACAACCAGATCTTCGGTGCGCTGCTGAAGACCTACGTCAGCTTTCGCTTCAACCGTCAGGCCTGGTCGCGCCAGGGCATCGCCGCCGGCGAGCCCGACGACCCCCGGGCGGCACGTCGCCAGCGGCGCATGGGCCACCTGCTGCATGGCTTCCATATGGGTGCACTGGTGCTGGTGCTGGTGCTGGTCACCGGGGCACTCAAGGCCCCTGATCTGCCCAGCGCCAACCTGCTGAGCGAGCAGCTTGCCGCCGACCAGGTCGACACTGGCAGCGACAACCGCTGGTTGTCCCAGGCGGCAGTGCGGGCACCGGAAGGCACGGCGCTGCGCCTGCCCCCCGGCGTGGTGGCACTGGACCATCAGCTGGCCAGCGAACTGGGCAGCGAGGACGAGGTGCGCGTCGAGCGCCTGCTCGGCGCCGATGACGGCGACGCCACCGTGCTGTCGCTGAGCCCCGAATTCGCCGCCCAGGCACTCAGGCTGCCGGGGCTGACCGCGAGCCGCGAGGCCAGGGTGAGCTGCCCGGTCGATGCCGGCTGTGCACTGTCCCTGGGCGGGCAGGAGATCGCTCTGGAACGCCTCGAGGTGCAGGTGCTCTAGCCACCGTCACACCGCCCGCGCGACACCACGTGCGCAGAGTGCCTGCCACTCGCCAACTTAACGACACCACAGCAAGCAAGCGCGTCCCTGCCCGAGTGGCGGCCGCGCCCTTCGGACACCAAGCACAACGGATCAACCATGACCACAGACAACGACGGCAACAGGCGTGACGACACCGCGAGCCGGATGGATCAGGTCAGCCATGAAGCTCGCAGCGAGCGTCACCATATTCGCGTCTCACCCGACTTCGAGGTGGTGATGCCGCAGGGCGAGCACGCCAGGGGCATCGATCTTTCCCTGGGCGGCATGGCCATGCGAGGCGACCAGCGCCATGCCCCCGGCGACTGGATCCAGGCGGAGCTGCGTATCCAGGAAGCCGGGCGCGAGTTCATCGTGCCCTTCTCGGCGGTGTGCCGCCACAAGACCGAAGCCCACCAGGGTGAAGCGCCGCTGACCGGCTGGGAATTCACCTCGATCGAGCCGCAGCACCTGGCGCTGGTCAAGGACATCGTCCGGGCACGCCTGAGTGGCCGCCACCTCGATCCCCAGTCGATGGTCGGCAGCGAGAACGCCCAGACACCGCGCAAGCGCAAGGGTGGCGCAGGTGCCGGCGCCAGCCACAAGGGGGGCGGTGGTCGGCGCTGGGGCCGCTATCTGCTGCTGGTCGCCGGTATTGCGGCGCTCGGTCTGGTGTTGACGGCGGCGCTGTATCGCAACTTCATGCTGATCGAACCAAGCTTCGCCGCGGTCAGCGCACCGCGTATCGAGGTGCGCGCCCCCGGGCCCGGCGTCTTGATGGAGCACGGGCTGCGCGCCGGGGATCGCGTCGAGCGCGATGAAAAGCTCACCAGTGTCAGGAACCACGAGCTGCAGTCCGGGCTGATCCTGACCCAGGCCGCCCAGGAGTATAACGACCAGCTGATCGACAACCTGGAGCAGAGCCTCGAGGCCGCGGGCTCCGGCCCGGTCAGTGTGGCCAACTCGTCGAAGCCGGCCGGGCGCAGTTCGGTGAGCTACGACACGGTGTCACCGGCGGTGGCGCGGGCCCGCATCGACCAGTTCGAGACCGCCCGCGAGTATCAGAGCTCGCGCCTGGCCGCGCTCGAGGCCGAGCAGGCCCAGAACGAGATCTTCAGTCCCTGCAACTGCCTGGTGGCCTGGGCGCTGTCCAGCGCCGACGGCACCTATATCGACCAGGGCGAGCGGATCATGACGCTGGTGCGCACCGGCGACGACGAGATCATGGTCGAGGCACTGGTTCACATGAGCGATATCGAGCGAATCGAGCCCAACCAGAAGGCCTTTATCTCGTTGCCCCACGAGTCCGGCATGATCGATGCCCGGGTGCGCAGCGTGGCGCTGGATGTCGAGCGCGAGCCGCGCGCCGGCTTTCCTGGCTGGGTTCGCCAGCAGAAGAACGTGGCCAGTGTGCTGTTGATTCCCGAGCAACCGCTACCTGCCAGCAGCGTCGGTACCCCGGTGGACGTTCGCTTCAACGAGACCCCGATCATCGGCGAGACCGTCGAGCGGGTCTGGCAGGGCGGCCGTACCGTGTTCAATGAGGCCCAGGACCTCTATGAGCAGGTAGAAGAGAGCGTGCGCGAGAACGTCTAGCGCAGCACTCGAGACGCCCCTGTGGCGGGGCCGACCAGACCCCGTCACGGCGATGACCGCCACCGAGGGCCCGAACGGGCCGACGGGAGCGACCGATGCACCACGACAAGACCATCGACACAACGCAGTCACAGACCGGGCCGACGCTATATGTCGGGCTCGCCCTGGGGCTCTCGCTTGCCACCCTGGCCCCCGGGGCAGGGGCCGACGCCATGGAGGTCACCAGCGACGTCTCGGCGACGCCCTGTTCGCAGCGGCTGCGCCCCGTGTTCGCGCCGGATCTCGACGACGTCGAGGGGGAGATCGACGACATCATCGAGCAGCGCTTCGGTAGCCATCGCGACTGGGGCCTGGAGAACCTGAGCCTGGTCGAGGACCCCGAGGCGGGAGCCGTGTTGCGGGCCTTCTATCCCGCGGGCACCTCTTCACCCAGCGATGGTAAACGTGGCGGTGCGGGCTTCTACGCCGCGCCCCAGGCCCTGGCCGGAGCCGAGCATGCCTGCCTGCGCTATCGGCTGCGTTTCCCCGACGGTTTCGATTTCGTCAAGGGCGGCAAGCTGCCCGGGCTTTATGGGGGCGAGGCGCCCAGTGGCGGCACCCAGGCGACCGGTGACAACGGCTTCAGCGCCCGCTTCATGTGGCGGCGCGACGGTCAGGGTGAGCTCTACGCCTACGTGGTCAATCAGGATACGGCCTACGGCGCCTCGCTGGGGCGCGGGAGCTGGCACTTCGCCAGTGGTGATTGGGTCACCGTCGAGCAGGAAATCCGGCTCAATGAGCCGAGCCGTCAGGATGGCCTGATGCGGGTGTGGATCGACGGCGAGCCTCGACTCGAGGTATCTGGCGTGGAGTTTCGCGACGTCGAGGACGGCTACATCGACGGCCTGATGTTTTCCACCTTCTTCGGTGGCACCGGCGAGTCCTGGCGCACCCCGCGAGACCAGCACCTGGACTTTGCCGACTTCGAATTTTATCGCCGGTAGCGACCTGCTGCCGGCCAGGAGACACGATGCTGAATGTAGCGATAACACTGCCGCGCCTGGCGCGAGCAGGCGGCCTTGCGTTGCTGCTGGGTGGCTGGCTGCCCGTGGCCAGCGCTCTGACCCTGGAGCAGCGCCAGGCGCTTGACCTCGAGGACTACCGGGTTTCGGACCCACAGGCCTCCTACTTCGATGTCGAGGCGCGCATGGCCCTGCTGGAAGAGCAGGACAACAGCATCCTGACGCAGATACAGGATTCCCTGGGTGAGGGTGTCAGCTGTCGTCAATTGTTGCAGCCGCCGCCCATCACCTCGCAGATGCGCATTCCCGGCTTCTACCCGAGCCCCGAGGAGTGGCGTGAAGCCTCGGCGCCGCTGTTCGAGTTCGAGGACAGCGTGTCGCTGCTGGCGGGAACCTTCGTCGCCACCGGCGATGACTACTACGCCAATTGTCTGGTGCGCTATCTCGATCACTGGGCCAGCCAGGACGCCCTGACTCGCTTCCATTACGAGCCCGAGGAGCCCCAGGCCTGGTTTGCCACCGAGTCGATGATCTTCGCCGCGGCGCTGGCCTACTCGGTGGTGCGCCCCGAGGTGGACGGTCTGGAAGAGCCGAGGCAGAGGGTCGAGCGCTGGCTCGAGGATCTGGCGCTTGAGCATTCGGCGATCCCCGGCGACGCCGGCAACAGTTGCTGCAACAACCACTTCTACCGGCGGGCGCTGTACGCCAGCACGGTGGGGGTGCTGGTGGAAAACGACGAGCTGTTTCGCTTCGGCGTCAGCGCCATCCACTCGGCGCTCAATGACATGACCGAGCAAGGCGCCTTTCCGCTCGAGATGGAGCGGGGGCGTCGCGCCACCCACTACCAGAACTACGCACTCTTGTACTTGATTACCAACATGCAGGTGATCGCCCGTCAGGGCTACGACATCTTCTCGCTGGAGGTGGACGGCAAGACGATCCATGACGCCGTGGACTTCACCATGAGCGCCATCGATGACCCTGGCGTGCTGGGGGATATGGCCCCCAGCGAGCAGTACCGCGGCTTTCTGACAGACCCCCAGTACTTCTCGTGGATGGAGGTCTACCAGTCGCGCTTCGACGACCCACGCATCGCCGATTTTCTCGAGCAGCGTCGGCCGATCTACAACCGCAGCGCCGGGGGCTACGTGACGCTCTATTTCATGGCGCCGGGAGCCCAGCAACACCTGGAGCTCGAGGATCAGTCGCGCAAGCAGCAGACCCTGGAGGCACTCAGCGAGGCCGATGGCGTCTCGCTGATACCCGATAACGGAGGCCCACAATGACAACACCCAGATTGATCACAAATGTCAGGCACTGGGGCAGCGCCGCCGGCGTGGCACTGCTGCTATCCGGCTGTGTCACCACCGCAAGCGACCTGGGGCCCCACGGGACACGCGAGCTTGCCGCCGAGGACCAGGCGCTGTTTGACGGCGGCCAGGCCAATAACCTTCTGTGGATGCACAAGAACCGCGTCGAGGAGGCCGACCGCGCCCTGGCCGCCGGCGACACGCAGCAGGCGATAAGGGCGCTGGAGCGGTTGACCCATCAGGGGCTGCCCCAGGGCTACTACGAGCTGGCCAAGATCTACGACCAGGGGCTTGGCGTGCCGCGCGATGCCGAGCGAGCCGCCGAGCTTTATCGCAAGGCGGTGGCGACGCCTTCCTGGATTCGCGGCCATGCGTCGCTGAACCTGGCGAGACTGACCCTGGAAGGCGACGGTGTGCAGCGTGATGATCTGCTGGGCTACTACCTGCTCCAGCAGGCCATCGAGGAGGACGTCGGGCGCGACGCCAAGGCCCGGCTGGCAGCGCTGCTCAGCCGCGGAGGGGACGGCGTGCGTGCCGATCCGGCGAAGGCTCGAACGCTGTACCAGGAACTGGCCGATGACGGTGATAGCGAGGCCATGGCGGCGCTGGCCGAGGCCCATGCGCCGGGCGGCTGGCTGGCCGAGGCGCCGGAGCTGGTGGAAGACTATCGCCGGCGTCAGCTCAGGGCCCTTGAGCGGGAGGCCGAGGCCGGCGAATCCGCGGCCATGGTCGACCTGGCTAAGCTTTATGCCGAGGGTGGCTGGCATCCAGGCAACAGTGAACGGCGTCGGCAATGGCTGTCGCGGGCGGCAAACGCCGGTGAGGTGTCGGCGATGACCGCGCTGGGACGTGACCACCTCAGGGCCAGCGACGGCAATGCGCGCCTCGCCCGTCGCTGGCTCGATCGCGCTGTGGCCGCCGGGGACGTCAACGCCATGGTGGTACTGGGGCGAGCCCTGGTGGAAGGCAACGGCCTTGAGCGAGATCTGGACGAGGGCACGGCGCTGTTGAACCGGGCCGCCGAACAGGGCGACCCGTTGGCCCACGCCGTGCTCGGAAGCCTCTATCTGGACGGGGACAAGGTGCCTGCCCAACCGCAACTGGCGCTCGAGCATCTGCGCCAGGGACAGCAGCTTGGCCACCCCTGGGCGAGCTACCAGCTCGGCAAGGCCTACCTGGAAGGCGATCATGTCGGCCAGGACCCGCTGCGCGCGATGACACTGCTGCAGGACGCCATCGACAAGGACCACGCGGCGGCGCGACGCACCCTGGGCGCGGCGTTGCTCGAAGGTGAGGTGCTGGACGCAGACCCGGCGCGAGCCGAGGAATTGTTGACGCAGGCGGTCGAGCAGGGCGACGTGCGTGCCATGACGCTGCTCGGTCTGGCTCGACTCACCGGCCAGCTGCCGGGGGGCGGTGGCCGAGGCCAGGGCGTCTCGCTGCTTGAGCAGGCCGCCGAGCAAGGCGACGCCTACGCCATGCTGGTGCTCGGGCGCGCCTATCGCAAGGGTACCGGCGTCGGCGTCGACCTGGCGCGCTCGGCCGAATGGCTTAAACGTGCCGAGCAGGCCGGCCACACCTCCGCTGGCGAGGCCTTGATGAGAACCCGCCTGGCCCAGGGGGACGCCGGCAATATCCGCCAGCTCCGGCGCGCCGCCGAGGCCGGCCACGCCGGTGCCATGACCCAGCTTGGCCAGGCCTACCTGGCGGGCAATGGGATCGCTCGCAATCCTGTACAGGCGCGTACCTGGCTTGCCCGTGGACTGAGTAGTGGCGATACCAGCGCCGCGGCGCCGCTGGGGCGCATCTACATGGAGGGCATCGGAGTGGCCAGGGACGCCGGCAGGGCCATGGACCTGTGGCGCCAGGCGGCCGAGGCGGGCGACAGCCACGCCATGGTCGACCTTGGGCGCGCCCTGCTCGAAGGAGACGGCGTTGCGGCCAATCCGCAACAGGGTGTCGCCTGGCTCGAACGCGCCGCCGAACACGGCCGCCTGGGGGCCCAGCTGGCGCTGGGCAAGGCCTATCTGGAAGGGGAATCCGTGGCGGCCGATAGCCAGCGAGGCCTGTCGCTGCTGCGCGATGCAGCCGCCGCCGGCAACGCCTACGCGGCCCAGTTGATCGGCCGTGCCTTTCTCGACGGCCAGGGCGTGAGCGCCGATGGCGAGCGGGCCGACCGTTGGCTGACCCAGGCTGCCGAGTCGGGTAGCGATTCGGCCCAGAAGATTCTGGGCACCGCTCTGGTACGTGGCGAGGGACCGCTGTCGGTGGACGCCGAGCGAGGCCGGCGCTGGCTGACCACCGCCGCCGAGTCCGGCCATGCCGGGGCCAAGGCGACCCTGGGGCGCGAGCTGCTGCGAGGCCAGGCGCTCGAGCAGGATCGTGAGCGTGGCGCCGAGTATCTGGTCGACGCGGCGCTCGAGGGCCACGGCTCGGCGCGACTGGCGTTGGCCAAGGCCTACCTGGCGTCCAGGGGGCTTGAAACCGCCAACCAGCAGGCGGCGTTGTTATGGCTCGACGGCGTGCTGGAAGGCGAGGGGGATCTGGCCATCGAGACCCTGCATCAGCTATTGATGGAAACCCCCAACCTGGAAAGCTGAAGACCCGCCACGTTGCGCCTCTAGCGAGGCGTACCGCCATCAAGTTGTAGGTCGCAAGACGCACGTTTCGCGGCGAATATCCACGGTGTCGTGCTCAGGGCTGGTGCCGAAGATCAGGCCCGGGGCAGCACCACACGGATCTCGGTGCCCAGCATCGGCCTGCGGTGGGCGGAGACGTCACCGCCGTGGGCCTTGACGATGGCGCGCACGATGGCCAGGCCCAGCCCGCTGCTCTTGCCGGTCTCGCTCTGATAGAAGGGCGAAAAGATCTGGTTACTTTCTTTGGCATCGATGCCCGAGCCCTGGTCGGACACGCTGAGTACCAGCCACCTGTCGTCACTGCAGTTCACCCGAGTGAGGATCTCGCCGCCGCGAGGCGAGTAGCGGATGGCGTTGTCGATCAGGTTGGTCAGCAGAGTGCGCACCAGCTCAGGCTTGGCCTCGATCTCGGAGTCGTGGGGGCCGTCGACACGCCATTTGAGCACCACCCCTTCACGCTGGGCGGTGACGGTGCGCCGTTCGATGCTCTCTTGCACCAGAGCGCTGAGGGTGATGCGGGAAGGATTCTCCAGCGGCGCGGACGGGTCGGTGCGGGCCAGCAGCAGCAATTGATCCACCAGCTGGGTCATTTGCAACAGGGCGCGCTCGGCCTTGGCGAGTGATTGCTTGAGGCGGGAAGGGTCCTCGATGCGCTGGGCCACCTGGACCTGGCTGAGACAGCCGGCCAGGGGGGTGCGCAGCTCATGTCCGACGCCGTAGGCGAAGGTGCGTTGCTCTTCCAGCAGGTTCTTGGTCTGGTCAAGAATCCGGTCGAGCTGGGTCACCAGTGGGCGCACGTCGCGGGGCAGTCGCGCCGGATCCAGCGCCAGGGGGCGAGGGTTGAGCAGGTCTTGATTTGCGAGCGCGTCCTCGATCTTCTTGAGCGGGGTAAAGCACCGATTCTGAATAGCGATCGCCAGCAGACCGAGAAGCGTGATGGCCCATACCAGCGGCTGCTGCAGCGTCAGCAGCAACATCTCGGTCAGCGGCTTGGGCTCGGCCGGTGTAAAGGCGACGCGAGACCAGGTCTGCTGGTCTTCACTCACTGCGGTAAAGACGCGCCAGCGTTCGTCTCCCTGGGAATGACGGGAGAAGCCGTCGACTGCCTCTTCTGATAGGTCTGGAAAGGAGGAGGAGCGCAGTGCCTGGTCGCCAGAAGAGCGACCGAATTCGTAGGACATCGTTTCGCCCAGGCTTTCGCCGATCTGGTCCAGTTGGCGGATCAGGGCGTCTCCGGTGACAGGCTCGTCGGTCTGGCTGGCGGCGCGCAACATCAGCCAGGCCACCGCCTGGGCCCGCTGGGCCAGCTGCTCTTTGGAGGCTTGCTCGATACCGGAACGAGTGGCCAGCGAGCTGGCGATCCAGGTCAGCACGATCAACAGGCACGACAGAAGTACCACGCGCTTGCGTAGCCCGGTATAGAAGGTGCTCATGGCGACACCCGATAGCCTAACCCGCGCAACGTCTCGATCCTGTGGTCACCGAGCTTGCTGCGCAGCTTGTGGATCAGCACGCTCAGGCTGTTGCTGTCGGGACCATCGTCCCAGCCGTACAGACGCGCTTCGAGCTGACTGCGGGCGACCACGCGGCCAGGTCGCTCCAGCAGGCTTTCGAGTACCACGTATTCGTAGGCCGAGAGGTCCAGCGGTTCGCCACCGAGCCACGCCAGCCTGTCGCTTCGGTCGAGACGGATGTCGCCGCATTCCAGCAAATTGTCCGCATGTCCACGGGCTCGGCGCAGCAGCGCCTTGAGGCGAGCGTCCAGCTCGTCCAGGTCGATGGGCTTGGTGATGTAATCGTCTGCCCCCTCGTTGAGGGCCTCGACGCAGCGACGGGTATCCTCGTCGGCGGTCAGTACCAGAATCGGTTCACGAAACCCCTCGTCCCGCCAGCGCCTAAGCAGCTCCATGCCGGTAAAGCCCGGCAGGGACAGGTCGAGGATGACCGCGTCAAAGGCGTTGTCGGCAAGGGCGTGGGCCGCGGTGTCGCCACGGGTCAGCCAGTCGACCTGATGGCCGAGCAGCGATAGCCCCTCGGAGAGTCCATCTCCGAGGATATCGTCATCTTCAATAAACAGGATTCTCACGTCGATATTCCGAAACTGGCGTCTGATATCGACAAAAGCCTACCACCGATCGTTGGGTTTTTCCCGGCGCCCTGTCCCGCCCCTTTCCTGATCAAAGCAGACTTTGTTGCTTCGCACATTGGAAGTTGGTGAGTGAATAATTGGTAAGGATTATCATTTGCCGCTTCTCCTCGTTGACCTCACATGGGGAAGCTGACGCGTAGATGGGCAGGATAGCCTTCAGTAATAGGGACCAACGCAAAGCGTGTCGCTGATGAAAATGGCCAGGCAGTACCTGCTTCTTGTTGTCTGGATTTTCGATCGGCTACCGGAGGCGATGCGTGTGGAAGGGAAGAGCGAGATTGCCGAAGGTTTTACGCCACCATCCGAGAGAATTCCGCTATCTTGACGTCTGGTCGAAAATGGGTAAATTATCCTTCGTCCGTCAGGTTGGACATTTTCTGCACAGCACAGTAGGGTGTGTGCGCCGCAGCGATGGTTTTATCCCGCCTTTTACAGGCCTCACGTCGCTCTGGACGCCGAGCCCTTATCCTGGCTCGCGATCCGATGCCAAGCTGGCGTTATACCGCCAGGAGAAGTGCCATCGCTGGATGGATGTGGCACCTTCCCGACTGGATTACCCCGGGGCCAATGGCCCGGCGGGGACCTGTTTGTCTTGTCTAATGCTGTTCCTGCGTTGTCGCTGGAGAGGACCGAGATGTCGCCCCACTACACCGACCAGGGCCGCTGCATGCCGCGCCGCCCGCCTCCCTGACCCACCTGTGGTCTGCTGGCGTCTTCGATACGCCCCGCCGGTTGTCGCAATGTCGGCCCGTCTGCCTCTGCTGCAATGGCTGGCCATGTGCTGCGGCGCGTCCCGACGCCTTTCTGTACCGAAAAAGCGGCAGTAATCCGTTTTATTTCGGCCCTTGAGACTTCAATGACCCCGAGGAAGCTTCGTCCTTTTCGTGGGCGGAATTCCTGTGGCGTTGTCGTGCTCGTCTAGTGAGTTTTTCGCGGTGAAGTGCCGGCATGCGTTCGCATTAACCGTCGCTCGCCTGTGTTCCACCAACAAGAGAATTGCCCTTGAATAGCGCCTCCCTCCACCAGTTTTCGACCCTGACGGTCATCCTGTTGATGATCGCTTTTTATGGCGGCACCTACCTGCTGACCCTGAGCATCCGCAAGAAGAAGGAAGACGCCGACGCCTTCATGGTCTCGAACCACCGGGTCGGCTTCGGCATCGGTGCCGCCAGCATGACGGCCACCTGGATCTGGGCCGCTTCTTTCTACGCCGCTGCCACTTCCGGCTATACCTATGGTGTGTCCGGCCCGATCCACTACGGGCTGTGGGGCGCGCTGATGATCCTGTTCATCTATCCGTTCGGCCGCCGCTTCCGGCGGCTGGCGCCCAACGCCCACACCCTGGGCGAACTGATCCACGCTCGCCACGGTTCCTCCAGCCAGCTGATCCTGGCGCTATCGAACCTGCTGGGCAGCATCATCAGCCTGATGGTCAACTTCACCGCCGCCGGGGCGCTGGTATCGGTGCTGTCGCCGCTGTCGTTCCAGGCCGGCGTCATCATCGCCGGTGTCGGGGTGCTGCTGTACACGCTATGGTCGGGCTTCCGCGCCTCGGTGCTGACGGACTTCGCCCAACTGGTGGCGCTGATGGCGATCGCCGTGGTGATCATCCCGGCGGTGTTCTTTGCCATGGGCGGGCCCACTGAACTGGTGGCCGGGCTCGACAACCTCACCGCCGAGCAGGCCAACTTCTTCTCGATGGACGCCATCCTCAATCAGGGCGCACCCTTCTTCGTTGCGGTGCTGGCCTATGCCATCGGTAACCAGACCATCTCCCAGCGTCTGTTCGCGGTGAACGAGGATCACATCAAGCCGACCTTCCTCACCGCCACCGTGGGCTACGGGGCCATCGTCATCGGCCTTGGCATGATCGGCCTGATGGCGCTGACCCTGGGGGTCGAGCCGCTCAACGGTGACATGAACAACCTGATCCCGCAGATGGTGTCCAGCTACCTGCCGCCGGTGTTCATCGCTGCCTTCTTTATTCTGGTGATCGGTTCGCTGTCCTCGACCGCCGATTCCGACCTGTCGGCACTGTCGGCGATCATGATGGCCGACGTCTACGGCAAGAACATCGCTCGAGGCAAGGCCGACCCCCGCCGCATGCTGCTGGTAGGGCGCATCACCATGATCGTGGCCACCGCCATCGGTATCGTCTTCGCCAGCTTCTCGCTGGATATCCTGGTGATGCTGGTCTTCGTCGGGGCACTGTGGGGAGCCATCGTCTTCCCGGTGATCGCCAGTTGCTTCTGGAGCCGGGTCACCAACGCGGCCTTCACCACCTCGGTGCTGGTGGCCATGGTGACCTTCTGCGTGGCGCGTTTTGAATGGCTGCCGATGACCGGTGTGGCCGGTCTTGGCTTCGAGTTCCTGGCCAGCATCGGTGGCGGCATCATCATCGCGCTGATGGTGTTCGGCTTCCTCGGCCGCGTGGCCGGCGCCGTCGCCGGGCTTGCTGCCTTTGTCGCCATGCTGGTGTTCGCCACCGGTTTCCTCAGGGAGTACACGGTGCTGCTGGCGTCGCTGACCGCCTACGGCACCAGCACCCTGGTGTGCGTGGTGATGAGCCTCGCCAGCCGCGAGCGGTTCGACTTCGACACCATCGCCGAGCGGGTCGGCAACTATGATGCCGCCGAGGCCGTGACGGTAGCCGACGAGCGCCCGTCCAAGTCCGCCCCGGCAGGGCTTGCGACCCAGCGCTGAACCCTTGTTTGACGGGCGCCGCAGGCTGGCGGCGCCCACCGACGGAGATTCCCCATGACTCTGCTTTTTGGCTTTTACGTATTGATCTGGCCTGCGCTCACCCTGGGCGTGCTGCTGCTGATCTGCCGCGCCGTTGCCCGCGATCGTCGTGAGGCGAAAAAGGGCCACCGCACCCTGGTGTGAGGCGCAACTCGCACTGACCCGTTGCGACACCTGCCCTTGATGCGAGGGACAGGCCGCAACCAAAGAAGCCGCCCCAAGGGGCGGCTTCTTTCGTCATGGCAGGCGGCAGGGCAGGGAGGTCGCGTCAGCGCCGCGCCAGGTAGCCCAGGTTGCCCGAAATGTTGCGACCGGCCTCGACCAGAATGCGCTTGTACTCCGAAGTCTTGTCTTGGTGGTAGCGGATGCTCGGGATCGACATGCTCAGGGCGGCGATGGCGCGCCCGGTGTGATCGAAGATCGGGGTGGCGAAGCAGCAGACGCCTTCATCCATCTCTTCGAGATCCTCGGACAGCTCGCTCTCGGCGATCTCGGCCAGCTCTTCGCGCAGTGCCGCTTCGGTGGTCACGGTGTTCTGGGTGCGTGGTTCGAACTTGACGTTCGCGAGCAGGGCGTCGAGCTGTGCTGGGGGCAGGTGGGCCAGCAGGGCCTTGCCGATGGAATTGGTGTAGGCCGGGCTACGGTCGCCGATGCGGGTGTGCATGCACAGGTTGAAGTGAGAGTTGTACTTGTGCACGTAGATCACTTCGGCGGTGGAGGTGTCCAGGGTGCCCAGGTGCACGGCTTCGCGGGTCAGCTCGGACAGTGCCGCCATGTCGGGATCGGCCATCTTGATCAGGTCGGCCTTGCCGAGCGCCGAACTGCCAAGCGCAAAGACCTTCATCGTCAGCCGGTATTTCTCGCTTTCCGGATTCTGGGCGACGTAGCCCAGGTTCTTGAGCGTCTGCACAAAGCGATAGGCGGTGCTCTTTGACATCACGGCGCGTTGGGACAGCACCGCCAGGCTGGATTCTCCGCCCTCATCCAGAGCCTCCAGGATCGCCATGACCTTGAGTACCGCTGTGACGTTGTCGACCTTCGCTTCAGTAGCCATAGGGCCAAGATTCCAGAAATTGTGAAATAGGGTTTTATCTCTTGGTTTCGAGTTATACGTCTTTTGTCGTATGTCTGCAATCTCCTACAACGGGAACCCGCGCAAAATCTACAAATTCGTTTTTAGAATAAGCTTATAATCAAACAGTATCTGAAATAGCGTTTTAAAAAATATGCATCGTTGCTAGCGTTGCTGAAACGCTATCCAAATATTTACAAATCGAGCTTCTGGCGACTGCCGCTAAATGCTTATTTACAGGCGCTGTGGGCGGGTTTGGCGACTTTTGCACGACACCTGATGACAAATATTGGCAATGGCGGCCGACGCTCCTCCCATGACAACCCATGAGGCAAGTCCATGTTTGACGATCTGAAAGGCAAGAAGATTCTGGTAACCGGCTCGACCGCTGGCATCGGACTGGAAGCCGCCAAGTCGCTGGCCAGCGCCGGCGCCAGGGTGGCGATCCATGGCAGCCGCCCTGCCGATACCGCCCAGGCGGTGCTGGAGCAGTTCGAGGCTGGCGCCGATGTGGCCTATTTTCAGGCCGATGTGCGCTCAAGCGATGCGTGCAAGTCGCTGGTCGAGTCCGCCGCGGAGCACCTCGGTGGCATCGATGTACTGATCAACAACGCCGGTGGCCTCGGGGGACGCAACGGACTCGAGAGCATCGACGATGCCTTCTTCGATCAGGTGCTGGATCTCAATATTCGCTCGGTGGTGATGGTGACCAAGTACGCCATTCCCTACCTGCGCCGGTCCGCCGAGCAGAGCGGGGAAACCAGCAGCGTGATCAGCACCGGCTCCATCGCCGCGCGTGAAGGCGGCGGTCCAGGTGCATCGCTGTACGGTGGCAGCAAGGCCATGGTCCACAACCTGCATCGCAACTGGGTCAAGGAGTTCACCAAGGACAACATCCGCTTCAACACGGTGGCGCCCGGGACCATCGATACCGCCTTCCACGAGGACAAGGACCAGGGCACGCGGGACAAGATCAGCGGCACCATCGCCATGGGGCGCTTCGGTTCCTCGGCTGAGCTGGCCCCGGCCTACGTCTTCCTGGCCTCCCACACGGCGAGCGGCTACGTCACCGGTCAGGTGCTCGACGTCAATGGCGGCCAGATGTGCCCCTGACGGCAGCCGCCCTCCAGGCCGAGTCGCCTTCGTCAGACGACGTGGCGACTCGGCGATCCGTCGCCCCCGCGTCGCACCGCCACCCACCGAATAGATGAAGTGAGTCGAGAACATGGATAACGCCTTGCTGTTTACCAAAAGCGAGATTCAGGAACTGCGCGAAGCGCTCGAAAGCAAGCGCCTGCCTGCGCTGTATCAGGAGCAGATCATTCTGGATCAGGTAAGACTGCGTCCATGTCTTGGCGAGCCCCCCCAGATCCCCGGGCAGGGGGAGGCGGGGGGCGCCGATCACACCCGGCACAAGCAGAACTACCAGCAACTGCATCTTGCCTCGCAGTTGTGGCTGTTGACCGAACATCCCGACTATCTGGCCTTTGTCAGGTCGATGCTGCTGGGCTATGCCGACATCTACGAGTCGCTGCCGTCCCATGTGTCGAAGGACAGCAATCCGCCCGGTCGGCTGTTTCATCAGTGTCTGAACGAGAGCATGTGGCTGCTGTACGGCAGTGATGCCTACAGCAACGTGCGCGACGCGCTGAGCGAAGAGGAACGACGGCATATCGAACAGCGCCTGCTGGTGCCCATGGTCCAGTTAATCGCCGATCACAACGCCGACGACTTCGACGTCATCCACAATCATGGCATCTGGTCGGTGGCCGCAGGCGCCTTCGCCGGTCTGGTGCTGGGCGACAAGGAATTGGTCAATCGCTCCTTGTACGGTAACGCCGGCGACGGAGTGTCGGGCGGGTTCTACGCCCAGCTCGACCGGCTGTTCTCGCCGGACGGCTACTACCTGGAAGGGCCCTACTACCACCGCTTTGCCCTGCGCCCGATGATCCTGCTGGCCGAGGCGCTTTATCAGAGCGGCAACGACACCGGCATCTTCGGCTATCGCGACGGTATCATCGGCAAGGCGATCGCCTGTCTCAATGAGCTGACCTTCGAGGACGGACGATTCATCGCCATCAACGACAGCTCCAGGACGATGGGGCTTGCCGACGAGGGCGCCATCCTCGGAGCGATGACCCTGGTCGGTCGCTACCGTCAGAGCGATCTGCCGCTGGCCCTGCGCGAGATCCTGCTCGACCAGTCGACACCGCTTTCTTACCTCGCCACGCTGCCGCAACTCGCCAGCTACCTGGAGAGCGGCGGCCAGGCGCATGCCCCGCGCGACAGCCTGTTCATCACCGATGGCCGCGACGGCGGCCTGGGTGGCATCGGGGTGCTGCGCGCCGCCACCGAGGCGGGGCACGAGGCCATGGCCTATCTGACCTTCGGTCAGCACGGCAGCGACCCCAACTTGCACAGCGCCCTCGATCACGGCCACTTCGACGGCCTGCATCTGGGCTTCTACAACGGACGCCGCGAGACCCTCACCGACTACGGCTTCTGTCGTTGGGTCAATATCGAGCCCAAGTTCGGCGGGCGCTATACCGCCGAGAACAAGAGCTATGCCAAGCAAACGGTGGCCCACAATACGCTGGTTGTTGATGAGCAGTCCCAGCACGGCTTCAGCACCCCGCGGGCCTGTGACAATCATGGCAAGCTGGTGTTTTTCGAGACGTCCCGGCCGGAGGTTCAGGCCGTCAGCGCGCGCTTGAGCGGCTACTACGAAGGCGTCGAGCTGCAGCGCAGCGTGGCGCTGGTGAGCCTGCCCGAGATCGCTGAACCGCTGCTGGTCGACATCCAGTGCGCCGACAGTGACCAGACGCATCGCTACGACAGCCCGCTGCACATCAATGGCCAGCTGATGACCACACGGCCGACACTCGAGCCGGTCGCGGCGCCGGCGGCGCTGGGCAGCGCCAACGGCTACCAGCACCTGTGGAAGCTGTCCGAGAGCGCGACGATCGAGCCCGACCAATGTGCCCATGTCACCTGGCTTGACGGTGACACCTTCTCCACCGCCCACCTGGCGTCCAGCAACCGCTTCAGCGTGGGATACGGGCTGATCGGCGCGGCCGACCCCGACAATAACCTGCGCAACGAACCCTACCTGATGGCGCGTTCCTCGGGGCGTGGGCATATCTTCGCCACGGTCATCGAGACCCACGGCTACTTCAACGAGGCGCGCGAGATCTCGCGCGGAGCGCGGCCGAGCCTTGCGCGGGTGGCCATCGCGGCCGCCGACGAGACCCACCTGGTCGTGACCCTGACGCTGGATTCGGGCAAGGCCTATCACCTGGCCTGGGCGCGACAGCAGGGCGGTCATCACCAGGTCAACATCGACGGGAACAGCCTGGCCTGGGATGGCTGGGTCAGCCTCAGCGCCGTCGAGAACGCCTCCTGATGTGCGTCAGGAAATCTGACCGGCGAGACGCATCGCCGCGGCAACAATCAGTGAGAAGTCAGAAGATGTCGAAGACGATGATGGGACTACTGTGGACGCGGGACGACCTGGCGCGGATGGCCGAGCACGTCGGTAGCGCGAGCCGGCTCGGCGTGACCCTGGACGAGCTTGGCGAGCGGGTCGATGACGCCATGGCCGCAGGGATCGTGGTGCCCGGGCAGGGCGAAGCGGGCAGTTTCGAGCACAACACCCACAAGCACAACGGCAAGCTGATCGAGCAGGCCGCGCTGGTGGGGCGGGTGAGGGAAGATTCCGCCTGTCTGGACGTTGCCCGGGATCTGCTGCTTGCCTACGCCGAGATCTATCGGGGCATGCCCTATCAGGTGGCCAGGAACACCAACCCGCCGGGCAAGCTGTTCCACCAGATTCTCAACGAGCAGATGTGGCTGCTGGGGGCCTCGCTCGGCTATTCATTGCTGCGCGAAGACCTGAGCAACGACCAGCGCACACGCATCGAGCAGGGGCTTTTCGAGCCCATGCTCGAGATGTTCACCGTTACCTACGAGCACGACTTCGATCGCATCCACAACCACGGCCTGTGGGCGGTGGCCGCGGCGGGTATCTGCGCGCTGGTCATCGGCCGCCAGGACGTCGTCGACAAGGCGATCCTCGGCAATGATGGCAGTGGAGAAACCGGCGGCTTTCTGGCCCAGATCGACACTCTGTTCTCGGCCGATGGCTACTACGTGGAAGGGCCCTACTACCACCGCTTTGCCATCCACCCGCTGTGTCTGTTCACCGAGGCGCTGGCGCTGCATCGGCCCGAACTGGCGATCCATGAACGGTCGGACGGACGAATCGGCAAGTCCATCCGGGCGCTGCTGGCGACTGCCTACCCGGACGGGACCTTTCCCGCCCTCAATGACGCCTCGCGCACCATGGACATCGACGACGAAGGCGTACGGATCGCGCTGGCGGTACACATTGGCCGCCACGGTGCCGACCCGGAACTCGTCGCCATGGCGGCCCAGCAGCGTGGCACCTGGGCCCATGGTTTCGGCGTGGATCTGGCCGAGGCCGTCGCTCGGTCGTCGGCCTCTGCCACGATCCCCAGCGCACTTCTGAGTGATGGCGCAGGGGGACAGGCTCACCTCAAGCAGGGGGAGGGGGCGCAGCGCCACCATCTGGTGGTGGCGGCCGGCCAGCACGGCATGGGGCATGGGCACTTCGATCTGCTGGGCCTGTCCTTGTTCAGCGCTGGGCGCGAGCGCCTCAACGAGTATGGCTATTGCCGCTGGGTCAACGTGGAGCCCAAGTTCGGCGGGCGCTACCTGGCCGAGAACGAGGGCTACGCCAAGCAGTCCGTCGCCCACAATCTGGTGGTGGTGGACCAGGCCAGTCAGCACCGGGGCGACCATCGCCTGGCCGATCAGAGCGCCGGGCGCATCGAGCAGTTCATCGATCGCAGCGACGTGGATGGCGTCACCGCGGTGTGCTGCTCGACCGATGACGCCTATCCGGGAGTCAGCCTGCGTCGCCACTGCCTGCTGCTGACGACCGAGCTGAGCGAGCATCCGCTGCTGGTCGATATCGTCGAGGCCAGCGGCCATGAGCGTCACTGCTACGACTACGTGTTCAACTTCACCGGCCAGGTCATCAAGTGGTGGGGGGGCTACGCCGCCCGCGACACCCTCGAGGTGCTCGGAGAGGCCGATGGCTATCAGCACCTATGGGTGGTGGGCGAGCAGCGGGGCTCCCAGGAAGGCCCCAGCAGCCACGCGATGACCTGGCTGGATGGCGACCGTTTCATCACCTGGCACCAGCGCTCGCAGCACCCGGCGAGCGCCATGCAGCTATTGGTCGGCGCCAACGATCCTGAGCGCAATCTGCGCCATGAGAAGAAGGTCATGGCGAGAAGCCACGCCGAGGCGACCGTGTTCGTCAATGTCTTCGAGCAGCACGGTCACTTTGATGAAGCCCATGAAGCCTGTCTGAATGCCAGGCCGACCCTCAAGTCGGTGGAGTTCGACCGCCTGGCCGATGAGCGGATCGAGGTAAGGCTTACCTTCCCCTGGAGGCGCGAGACGCTGGTCATCGACCCGAACGCTGCCTCCGGCTCCGACTACGTCAGTCTGAAGGGAGGGGGATATATGAAATGATCTTTCCATGTTGAGGCAACAACGCCTCGTTCCGTTCAGTAATACCTCGAAATAAAAGCGTTAATGGTTCGGAAAGCTGAAATTTCGGCTCTCCGAGCATGGCCTCCTTATGCCCGAAATTCAGACAACGCCATGTCCCGGAAGTGATTGGCTCCAGTTTTCCGAGTGGAAGTACAACGACAACACGAGTTCGCCAACATGAGTCTAGATATCGATACGATCATCATAGGGGTCTATTTCCTCTTTCTGATTGCGATTGGCTGGATGTTCAGGACCTTTACCTCGAATACCAGTGATTACTTTCGCGGCGGCGGCAAGATGCTGTGGTGGATGGTCGGCGCCACCTCCTTCATGACCCAGTTCAGCGCCTGGACCTTTACCGGTGCTGCCGGCAAGGCCTATGACGATGGCTTTGCGGTCGCCATCATCTTCATGGCCAATGCCTTTGGCTATCTGATGAATTATCTGTATTTCGCACCGCGCTTCCGTCAACTGCGCGTGATCACCGTGATTCAGGCCATTCGTCTCAGGTTCGGCAAGGTCAACGAGCAGGTGTTCACCTGGTCAGGCATGCCCAACAGCGTCATCTCGGCGGGCATCTGGCTCAACGGTCTGGCGATCGTGGCCTCGGGCCTGTTCGGCTATGACATGGAGACCACCATCATCATCACCGGTCTGGTGGTGCTGTTCATGTCGGTGACGGGTGGGTCCTGGGCAGTTATCGCCTCGGACTACATGCAGATGGTGATCATCATGTCGGTGACCATCACCTGCGCCATCGTCGCCGTCTATCAAGCCGGTGGTGCCACCAATATCGTGGACAACTTCCCGGTCGACTTCTTTATCGGCGACAACATCAACTATCTGTCGATCTTCGCGATCTGGGGTTTCTGTATCTTCATCAAGCAGTTCAGCATCACCAACAATATGCTGAACTCCTATCGCTACCTGGCCGCCAAGGACTCGAAGAACGCCAGGAAGGCCGGCCTGCTGGCCTGCGTGCTGATGACCATGGGGCCCTTCATCTGGTTCATGCCGAGCTGGTTCATGGCCAGTGAAGGCGTCGATCTGGGGGCGCTGTATCCCGAAGCTGGCGCCAAGGCGGCCGACTTCGCCTACATGAGCTTCGTCGAGCTGTACATGCCGGCGGGTATGCTCGGGCTTCTGATCTCGGCGATGTTCGCCGCCACCATGTCCTCCATGGACTCCGGTCTGAATCGCAACTCCGGCATCTTCGTCAAGAACTTCTATGAAGTCATCCTGCGTCCCAACGCCAGCGAGAAGGAGCTGGTACTGGTCTCCAAGATATCGTCCACGGTGTTCGGTCTGGCCATCATCGGTTTTGCCTTGTTCATCAATTCGCTCAAGGGACTCAGCCTGTTCGACGCCATGATGTACGTCGGCGCCCTGATCGGCCTGCCGATGACGATTCCTGCACTGCTCGGCTTCTTTATCCGCAAGACCCCGGACTGGTCGGCCTGGGCCACCCTGATCGTCGGCGGCATCGTGTCCTACCTGGTCGGCGTGGTGATGACGGCGGAATTCATCCAGAACACCTTCCAGCTCGACACCGCTCTGACCGGACGTGAATGGGCCGATCTCAAGGTCGCGGTGGGCATCATCTCCCACGTCGTGATCACCGGTGGCTTCTTCGTCTCGACCTGCCTGTTCTACCGCGGCCACAGCCCCGAGCGTCAGGTCGAGGTCGACACCTTCTTTACCAACCGCGACACCCCGGTGGTCACCGGAAAGGACGAACAGGTCGAGGTGGACAACCGTCAGCGCAACATCCTTGGCTACCTGATCATCGTCGCCGGCCTCGGCGTGACCCTGATGTTCCTGCTGCCCAATCCGTTGTGGGGACGCGTCACCTTTGTGGTGTGCGGCGGCATCATCCTGGCGATCGGTCTGGTACTGATCGGCTCCATTCAGAAGACCACCAACAGCAGCAAGAAGGAGGAATACGCCTAGCACCCTTGAAGACACAACAAGCAACAAGGAGATCCATCATGCCACTCAATATTGACCACAGCAGGAAGACCGGACTTCTGCTGTCGGCGGTCCTGGACCCGAGCCTCTGCGAGGCTCGGTACCCCGCCCATCACTTGCTCGAGACGCTGGACCATGGCCACTTTCGCTTCCCTCAAGAGGGTAGGTCGTTATCCAGCGGGCCTTGTATCGATCGTCTGAACATCGGCCCCTGCAGGGCGCCAGACACGTTCAGGACCGATGGGCCGTCTCTGCCGAAAAAGCCGACGTCAAAGCAACAAGTACAATGAGTGAACCAATGAGCAAGAAATTTATCCTCGGTGTTCTGTCTTCCGCTGCGTTCATGTCCACCAGTGTCATTTCTACCAGCGTTGAAGCGATCACCCTCGACTATCGACACGAGTACAAGCATCACACCGAACAGCACGCCAACCGGGTCAAGGTCAGCGATTCCATGGGCATCTTCTACTACGGACTTGAGGCCAAGTTCGCTGGGCAAAGCGAAGATGATGGCACCCAGGGCGCCTTTTCCGACCTCGGCCGTGGTGACAGCGAGATCGACTGGGGCATCAAGTACCCCCTCGATGAAAACTGGTACATCCAGCCCGGCATGCCGATCACCTTCGGCGACGGCAACAACAGCCTCAAGCCGCAGTTTCGCATCGGCTATCGTGCCAGCAGCCTGCCGCTGACCACCACGCTGCGCTATCGCCGTCAGTACACCAGCTACAGTGACGACGATCGCGAAGACTATGTGCAGAACAAGATCACCTTTGTGATGAGCTATAGTCCCGGGGATTATCGCTACTGGCTGGAGCTGAACTACAACCACAACGAGGACCGGGACATCTTCGACAACGGCCGGGAAGCCTACGATGCGATCTTCGGGGCCGGACGGCGCTTCGGCTCCTGGATGCCGTATTTCGATCTGTCAGATGTCGGCGTCAGCTCCGATTCCGATACGCGTCAGCTACGCACTCGGGTGGGCCTCAAGTACTACTACTGAAAGGCTGCCGGGCGAAGTGAGCACTCGCTTCGTCCGGCCCTCGATCATGACCGACAACAAGGCGGCCTTCACCTCGCAAGGCCGCTTGCCGTCCAGGGCCGACCCTGTAATGGAGCCTGTCCACCGGGACCGGACATTCTGAGGAAGTTTCGGCTCGGGCGGCCTCTTTCTTAGCGGAGAATCACCCGATGCCTACCCTCGACAGGGTCGCGCTGTTGCTCGCCTTGATGGTCATCGTCGGCACGGTGATCGCCTATCGCCGCCGCGCCGAGACGCCGGACGGCTTCGTCCGTGGAGGAGGGCGGGTGCCCTGGTGGATGGCGGGCAGTACCGCCTTCATGACCCAGTTCTCCGCCTGGACCTTTACCGGCGCCGCCCAGAAGGCCTACGAGGACGGCTTTTCGGTGCTGATGATCTTCTGGGGCAACGCGCTTGGGTTTCTGCTGGCGGCGCTCTATTTTGCACCACGATTTCGGCGTCTGCGGGTGTCCACCTACTCCGAGATCATTCGGATGCGCTACGGCAGGTTCACCCAGCTTTTCTATGTGGTGAGCCAGATCCTTCTCACCCTGATGACCGCCTCCATCGCGCTCTATGGCGTGTCGCTGTTTCTCGGCGCGGTGTTCGATATTCGGGTGGCCTTCGTCACCCTGGTGATCGGCGCCGTCATCATCTGCGTGACGCTGATCGGCGGGGTCTGGGTGGTGTCCGCCAACAACTTCATCCAGATGGTCCAGCTGGCGGTGCTGACCTTCGTCATCGGTGGCTTCGGCCTGTGGCTTGCCGCCGATACCGACATGAGCGTGATCGGCGACGGCCGTGACTTCTGGATCGGCGGCGACGACTACAGCCTGGGCATCATGGTCGTGTGGTCGGCGGCGATGCTGGTCAAGCAGTGCATCAGCATCAACAACGCCACCTCCAGCTATCGCTTCCTTACCACCAATGGTGATCGCGATGCGCGCAAGGCCGCCTCCCTGGCATCGATCCTGTTCGTGGTGGGGCCGGTTAGCTGGTTTATCCCGCCCTGGCTGATCGGGCAGGCGGGCATCGATCTGGCCGCGCTCTATCCGGCGCTTGGCGAGGACGCCGCCAACGCCGCCTACGTCCACTTCATCCGTGACTTCCTGCCGCCGGGGGTGCTGGGGCTGGTGGTGGCGGCGATGCTGGCGGTCACGGTGGCGCCGATCACCACCTCGCTCAACCGCGACGCAGGGGTGATCATCAGCCTGCTGACGCCGCTGCTGGGGGCGAGCGAACGGCTCGGCCAGCGCCTGGTGGCCATCGGGCGTAGTTTCGGGGTGCTTCAGGGCAGCATCATCGTGACGTTGGCCATCGCCCTGGGCCAGGTCCACCACCTCAGCCTGTTCGACATCATGGTGATGTTCGGGGTGATCTTCCAGATGCCGCTGGCGCTGCCGGCCATGCTGTCCATCGCCAGGACCGGCGCCCCTGACTGGGCCGGTTGGGGCGGGGTGCTGGTGGGTATCCTGGTGACCACCTCGAGCTATGTGTGGCTCGACGTCGAGGCCCTGGGCCAGTGGCTCGGCCTGCCGTCGATCCATCCCTCCCAACTGGTCGATATCAAGCTCGCGGTCTCGCTGATGCTGCAGGTCGTCAGCGTGGTGGGTTTCGTCTACTTGGCACGCTTCGTCCATGCGCCGCCCAGAAGCACCGCCCGCCAGGCAGAGGTCGACGAGTTGTTTGCCCGGCTGGAGCGCCCGGTGGCCGCGGACACCACGCCGGACAGCGGTGGGCCGTCGCGCAAGCTGGCGCCGCGACTGGTGCGGTACGTCGCGCTGGTATCGCTGCTGTTGGCGGTACTCGCCGATACCTGGCTCGGCGCCGGCTTCTTCGTGATCGTGGCCTTGTGTCAGTTGGTTGTCTCGCGACTGCTGAAGCAATAGAGGTTATCGCCAGGCCATCACGAGCAAATTTCATCCGGCTGGCCAAGACGTCGCCGGGGGAAAACTGGATAATGCGCCCCAAAGGCGTTGTCGGTGGCGAGTGTCCGACGACCCAAACCCATTACTCCGGTGCTGACTCCATGGAAATCAAGGTCAATTTTCTCGACAACCTGAGGCTCGAGGCCAAGTTCGACGACTTTACCGTCGTTACCGACCAGCCCATCCGCTACAAGGGTGACGGCTCGGCGCCGAGCCCCTTCGACTATTTCCTGGCGTCGTCTGCCCTGTGTGCCGCCTACTTCGTCAAGGTCTACTGCGTCGCCCGGGATATCCCCACCGAAAATATCCGGCTGTCGCAGAACAACATCGTCGACCCGGAAAACCGCTACAACCAGATCTTCAAGATCCAGGTAGAGCTGCCCGAAGACCTGTCCGACAAGGACCGCCAGGGCATCCTGCGTTCCATCGAGCGCTGCACGGTGAAGAAGGTGGTGCAGACCGGTCCCGAATTCCAGATCGAGACGGTGGAGAACCTCGACGAGGACGCCCAGGCGCTGCTGATGGCGGAGCCGGAAGAAGGCCAGAGCACCTGGATCGAGGGCAAGGACCTGCCGCTGGAGCAGACCATCGCCAACATGACTGCCATGCTGGCCGAGCTCGGCATGAAGGTCGAGATCGCCTCCTGGCGCAACATCGTGCCCCACGTCTGGTCACTGCACATCCGCGACGCCGCCTCGCCCATGTGCTTCACCAACGGCAAGGGCTCGACCAAGGAGAGCGCTCTGTGCTCGGCGCTGGGCGAGTTCATCGAGCGCTTGAGCTGCAACTTCTTCTACAACGATCAGTTCTTCGGCGAGGAGATCGCCTCGAGCGAGTTCGTCCACTACCCCTGCGAGAAGTGGTTCAAGCCCGGGCCCAACGACGAGCTGCCCAAGGGCATCCTCGACGATTACTGCCTGGAGATCTTCGATCCCGACGGCGAGCTTCAGGGCTCGCACCTGATCGACACCAACTCCGGCAATGTCGAGCGCGGCATCGTCGCGCTGCCCTTCGTTCGCCAGTCCGATGGCGAGGTGATCTACTTCCCCTCCAACCTGATCGAGAACCTCTACCTGTCCAACGGCATGAGCGCCGGCAACACCCTGGCCGAGGCCCAGGTGCAGTGCCTGTCGGAGATCTTCGAGCGCGGTGTGAAGCGCCAGATCCTCGAGCAGGAGCTGGCCCTGCCCGACGTGCCCGAGGAGGTGCTGGCGAAGTATCCGGACATCGTCGAGGGCGTGAAGGCGCTGGAGGCCCAGGGCTTCCCGGTGCTGGTCAAGGATGCCTCGCTCGGCGGCCAGTTCCCGGTGGCCTGCGTGACCCTGATGAACCCCAAGACCGGCGGCGTGTTCGCCTCCTTCGGCGCCCACCCGAGCTTCGAGGTCGCCATCGAGCGCAGCCTGACCGAGCTGATGCAGGGGCGCAGCTTCGAGGGCCTCAATGACTTCATGCCGCCCACCTTCAACTCGCTGGCGGTGACCGAGCCCAACAACTTTGTCGAGCACTTCATCGACTCCTCCGGGCTGGTGTCCTGGCGCTTCTTCAGCGCCAGGTCCGACGTCGAGTTTGTCGAGTGGGACTTCTCCGGCAGCAACGACGAGGAGGCGGCGACCCTGTTCGGCATCCTCGAGGAGATGGGCAAGGAAGCCTACATGATGGTCCACGAGGACCTGGGTGCGCCGGTCTGCCGCATCCTGGTGCCGGGCTATTCCGAGGTCTATCCGGTCGAGGACCTGGTGTGGGACAACACCAACATGGCGCTGGACTACCGCGAGGACATCCTCAATCTGCATCGTCTCGACGACGACCAGCTCGCGGATCTGCTCGAGCGGCTGGAAGAGAGCCAGATCGACGAGCACATGGACATCATCACCCTGATCGGTATCGAGTTCGACGAGAACACCGTGTGGGGCCAGCTGACGATCCTCGAGCTCAAGCTGATGCTCCACCTGGCGCTCGGTCAGCACGAGGAGGCGCTGGATCGGGTCGAGATGTTCCTGCAGTACAACGACAACACCGTCGAGCGTGGCCTTTACTACCAGGCGGTGCGGGCGGTGCTGGAAATCACCCTGGACGACGAGCTAAAGCTCGATGACTTCCTCTACAACCTGCGCCGCATGTTCGGGGACGAGACCATGGACAGCGTGGTCGGTGCGGTCAACGGCGAGCTACGCTTCCCTGGCCTTACCCCGACCAGCATGGCGCTCGAAGGGCTGGAAAAGCACCAGCGCCTGATCGAGAGCTACAAGAAACTGCACGCGCGCAGGGCTCAGCTGGCCAAAGCCCAGGGCTGATCAGCCCAGCCACCGGCGCCGGTGTAACGGTCAGGCGCCGATGGCCTGCAATACCAACGCCCCCGACGTCTTCGTCGGGGGCGTGTGCTTGAGGGGCGCTCGCTGGATCGGGTCGCTCAGGCGCCTAGCCCGGTTACCTCACGCCTTCGGTCGGTTCACCGGCCACAGCACCTTCTCGCCGCTGGCGAAGCGTACCGCTTCCTCGGCCACCTTGCGCTTGAGCTCTTGCGCGGCGTCTTCTGAATACCAGGCCATATGCGGCGTGATCAGGCAGTTGTCGATGCCCCTGAGCGGACTGTCGGCGGGCAAGGGTTCCTGCTCGGTGGTGTCCAGGGCGGCGCCGGCAAGCCTGCCTTCCTTCAAGGCCTGGGCCAGGGCCGTCTCGTCGATGATGCCGCCACGAGAGGTGTTGATCAGATAGGCCGAGTCCTTCATCCGCTCCAGTGCCGCGGCGTCCACCAGATGGCGGGTTTCCTCGGTCAAGGGGCAGAACAGCCCGATCACGTCGGCCTCCTGGAACAACTCATCGAGTTCCAGGCAGCGAATCTCGTCGGTGCCGTCTTCGGCGTTGGGCTGATGGTAGCGGTCGTGGGCGATGACATTGAAGCCCAGCGCCGCCATCTTGCGGGCGTAGAGTTGACCGATGCGACCCAGGCCGACCACCCCGGCGGTCATCCGGGTCTGGCGTCGGATCGGCATGGCGTCGGCGTACTCCCAGCGTCCGGTCTGGCAGCCGGCGTTCATCGGCACCAGTTTGCGAATCAGCGCCAGGCTCAGGGCCAGGGCGTGATCGGATACCTCGTGCATGCCGTAGTCCGGGACGTTGCAGACCTGGACCCCGGCGGCGCTGGCGGCCTCGAGGTCGACGTTGTTGACGCCGACCCCGTAGCGCACGATCTGCTTGAGATCGGGCAGGGCCTCGAATACCCGGCGGGTGAAGGGGGCGTACTGGTTCAGGGCGATATCGACGCCCTGGAGCTGTTCGATCAGCGCATCTTCGCTTTGGCATTCAAGCAGCGGGACATCGAAGCCCGCGCGCTTGAAGATCTCGGTTTCCACGTCGTGGTTGGCGTGGTCGAGGTCGGTAAAGACGATCTTCATGCAAGTCTCCTGTCAGCGGCCGAGGTAGCCGCCATCGACGGGCAGGGTGACACCGTGGACATAGTCCGAGGCAGGGGAGGCCAGAAACAGCAGCGGTCCTTTCATGTCGTCGCCATTGCCCCAGCGCCCGGCGGGAATGCGTGCGGTGATCTCGGCGTTGCGACCCTCGTCGGCCAGCAGAGCGCTATTCATGTCGGTGGCCATGTAGCCCGGGGCGATGGCGTTGACGTTGATGCCCTTGGCCGCCCATTCGTTGGCCAGGGCCTTGGTCAGCTGCATCACGCCGCCCTTGCTGGCGGCGTAGGCCGGCACCGTCATGCCACCGAAGAACGACAGCAGCGAGGCGATATTGATGATCTTGCCCTGGCCGTCGGGCCCTTCGACGTCGCGCTCGAGCATATGCCGGGCGGCTAGCTGACACAGCTCGAACACCGCCGTCAGGTTGACCTCGAGCACCGCCTCCCAGTCATCGGCGGGGAAGTGCTCGGAAGGGTGTCGGCGCTGGACGCCGGCGGCGTTGACCAGGATGTCGAGGCGACCGCCGAGCTTGGCAAGGGCAGCGTCGAAGCCCTCGCTGCGCTGCTGGCGGCTAGCCAGATCGACGACCACGCCATGACAGGCGCTGGTCGACGTGGACAGGCCCGAGGCGACCTCATGGACCTTGTCCGACGAGCCCAGGATGACGACCTCGGCGCCTGCCTCGAGCAGGGCTTCGGCCATGCCGAGGCCGAGGCCCCGGGTTCCGCCGGTGACGATGGCCTTGCGGCCGTGTAGATCGAACAGCTTCATGATTGGCAGTCCACCAGAACCTTGACGGTGTTGAGGGAGGGCGTGGCGATCATCTCGAAGACACCGGCCGCGTCGGACAGCGGCACCACCTGGGTGATGGTCTGGCGCAGTTCATCGGCCAGGGTGTCGGCCAGAGCCAGGGCGTCGCCGAACTGCTTGTGGGTATAGACCCGGGAGCCGATCAGGGTCAGCTCCTTGAAGTTCACGTCGATCAGATTGACCGCGTGGGCCGCCTTGTGGGTGGCGGTCAGGCAGATGGTGCCGCCGACGCGTACTACCTTGGTCATCTCCAGCGCCGCGCTCTCGACGCCGGAGCACTCGAACACGGCGTCGGCGCCGTCGCCGCCGGTGGCGCTGGCCACCCGCTCGACCAGGCTCTCGCTGCGCACGTCCACGGTATCGAAGCCGAGCTGGCGACACAGCCCCAGGCGGCCTTCGTCGACATCGGAGACGATCACCCGGGAGGCGCCTGAGTGGCGCAGCACGATGGCGGTCAACAGGCCGATGGGGCCGGCGCCCATCACCACTGCGCTGTCGAGCAGCGCAAAGCGTGCCTGGTGCAGGGTCCTGACCACCACCGCCAGAGGCTCCACCAGCGCCGCCACCTCATCGGACAGGCTGTCCGGCACCTTGAACAGCACGCTTTCGTCGATCCACTGATGGTCGGTCATGCCACCGTCACGATCGATGCCGATCAGGCGCAGGTTGGCGCAGACATGCGGGGTGCCGTTGCGACAGGGATGGCAGTCGCCGCAGGAGATCAGCGGGTAGGCGACCACTCGGTCGCCCACCGCGAAGCGCGAGTCCGGCGGTGTCTGCTCGACGCGGCCGACGAATTCGTGGCCCAGCACCAGGGGCGCCTGGGCGCGCGGGTGCTTGCCCGAGTAGATACCGATGTCGGTGCCGCAGACACCGCAGTAGAGCATGCGAACCTTGACGGCGCCGGCCCGCTCGGCGGGCTCCGGCACCTCGGTGACCTCGACCTGGCGGGGGCCGGTATAGACCAGTGCTTCCATGGGGGTTCCTCGTGTCGTCGGGGCGTTGTGAAGAGGGAGAATTCAGGCGCTGTGCTGCTGGCGCTCGGCACCGCTGTCGCTGCCGAGCCGTGCACCGCCGGTGCGATGGGGGGCCATCCGGTCGCGGTCGAACTCGACCCCGATGCCGGGGCTGTCCGGGGCCACCGCGCGACCCTGGTCGAGGACCAGCGGACGTCGGGTGTAGTGATCGATGGGGAAGGAGTGGATCTCCATCCAGCCGGCGTTGGGCTGGGCCGACACCAGGCTTACGTGTAGCTCCTGCATGCCGTGGCTGCAGATGGGCAGGCCGTAGTGGCGGCTCTGGCGGGCGACATCGAGCCAGCCGCTGATACCGCCGCAGTTGGAGGCGTCGGGCTGGATGAAGGATAGCCGCGCCTGTTCGAAGGCGTAGCCGAATTCGTGAGAGGTGTGCAGGTTCTCGCCCATGGCCAGGGGCATGCCGGTCGCCTCGGCGATGCGGGCATAGCCCTGGTAGTCATCGGGAAGGGTGGGTTCCTCGAACCAGGTGATGTCGTAGGGCGCGAAGGCCCTGGCGGCCTCGATGGCGCCATCGACGCTCAGCGCGTAGTTGGCGTCCACCATGAAGGGACGCTCGGGGCCGATCAGTTCGCGTACCCGGGCCACCCGCTCGACATCCTCGGCAAGGGTCGGGCGGCCGACCTTGATCTTGATGGCCTCGGCGCCCTGGTCGAGGTAGCCCTGAACGTTGGCAAGCAGTCGCTCGAGGGAGAAGTTGAGGTCGATGCCGCCGAAGTAGGCCTGGCACTGGCGGCCCTGGCCGCCGGCCATCTGCCATAGCGGCTGGCCGAGGCGGCGGCCCTTGAGGTCCCACAGCGCGATATCCAGCGCCGAGATGGCGAAGGCGGCGATGCCGCCGCGGCCCACGTAGTGGATATGCCATAGCATGTCGTCGTAGCAGCCGGCGATGTCACCGGCGTCACGCCCCAGCAGCATCGGCGCCAGGTCGTGCTCGAGCAGTGCCAGGATGGCGTGTCCGCCGCGCCCGCCGGTATAGGTGTAGCCGGTACCGCTGTGGCCATCCGCGGTGGTGACGGTGGCGGTCACGACCTCGAAGTCGGTGTGCACGCCATGCTTGGCATCGCCCATGGGCTCGCTCAGCGGCAGTCGGTAGAGGTCGAGCTCGATGGAGGTGATCGTCGACATGGGAGGATTATCCTGTGTTGCGTGTGCGCGTGATCTGCACCTGGATCGCGATCACGACGAAGAGAAAGGCGCCGCGGATGACCATCTGCCAGTAGGCGCTGAGGTTGAAGGTGCCGAGTCCGTTTTCGAAGTTCAAAAGGTTGAAGATCAGACCGAGCATCAAGGCGCCGATCAGCGTCGCCACCAGCGACCCCTTGCCGCCGGTCAGCAGGGTGCCGCCGACGACGACGGCGGCGATGGCGGTCAACTCCCAGCCTAGTCCCTCCAGCGGCTGGCCGGCGCCAAAGCCCGAGGCCAGAAAGACCCCGGCGAGCCCGGCACAACCGCCGCTGATCAGGTAGGCCAGGGTCTTGGCCTTGCGTGCGGGCAGGCCCATCAGGTGGGCGGCTTCCTCGTTGTCGCCCACCGCGAGCATGGTGCGGCCGATGGGGCGTTGTTCCAGCAGCCACCAGAGACCGGCGCCGACCACCAGGGTGATGGCGAAGCTCCAGGGCAGCAGGCCGCCGATCGACTCCATCCCCAGTCGGGTAAAGCCGCTGGCCCAGTCCACCGGCACCGTCTGGTTGCCACTGATGATCAGGGCGGTGCCCTTGGCCGCGAGCAGGCTCGCCAGGGTGGCGATAAAGGGAGGGATATGCAGACGCGTGATCATCACGGCATTGACCAGACCCGCCGCCAGTCCGGTGGCGAGCCCCGCCAGGAGCGCCGGGACCAGGCCGTAGGGGCTTACGTAGGCGGCGGTGACCGAGGACAGCGCCGCCACCGTGCCTACCGACAGGTCGATGCCGCCGGTGATGATCACCAGGCACATGCCCAGGCTGATCAGCACGAACATGGCGTTGTAGTTGAGAAAGGACGAGAGATTGTAGGCGCTGCCGAAATTGTCGTAGCGGATCAGGCCGAGGCAGACCAGTGCCAGCAGGATCACGCAGACCCCGGTGGCCTGGCCATTGTCGGCAAGGCGCTGGCGCCAGGAGACGGTGGTCATGTCAGTGGGCTCCTCTGGGCGTCTGGAGATACACCGCCAGCACGATGATGGCGGCCTTCACCACCAGCGCCACCTCGTCGGCGACGCCGTTGGCGAGCAGGGTGTAGCGCACCAGCTGAATGATCGCGGCACCGAGGATGACCCCGGCGATGGGGGCCTTGCCGCCCTTGAGCAGGGCGCCGCCGACCACCGCCGCGGCGATGGCGTCGAGCTCCATCAGGTTGCCGTTCTTGGCCGCGTCCGAGGCGGAATTGATGGCCACGGTGATCAGCCCGGCGAGGCCGGCGAGCAGGGCACAGCTGGTGTAGGCTGCGAGCTTGACGCGGGTCACCGGGACCCCGGCCATGCGTGCCGCCTGGGGGTTGCCGCCGGTGGCCAGCAGGTAGCGGCCGTAGCGGGTGCGGGCGATGACCCAGGCCACCACCAGGGCGATGACCACCACCAGCCAGCCCTGGAAGGGCAGGCCGAGTAGCCGACCGGCGCCGAGGAACTCGAAGGCGGGATTGTCGAAGGTCTGCAGGTTGCCGTTGGTCAGCACCTGGGCCAGACCGCGGCCGGAAATGAACAGCACCAGGGTGGCGATGATCGGCTGCACGCCGAAGCGACTGACCAGCACGCCGTTGAACAGCCCGCAGGCTACGGCGACCGCCAGGGCCACGATGATGGCCACCAGGGTCATCGCCAGCGGCGCCTGCTGGCCGAACTCTGACAGAAAGATCAGCGGCGCCAGGGCGCCGGCCAGGGCCATCACCGCGCCCACCGACAGATCGATGCCACCGGTGGCGATGACCAGGGTCATGCCGATGGCGACGATGGCGATGGTCGACACCTGGGAGACGTTGACCGACAGCGTCTGCCACTCGAGAAAGTTGGGGGTGATCGCGACATTGAACAGGATCAGTGCCAGCAGGGCGACGAGCAGCGCCAGACTGCGGGGATTCACCGGCATGGCCTGGCGCCATCGCGGGCTGGCCGACCGGGGCGTCGCCTGACGGGAGGAGTGGAGCGACGTCATGGTGCGGTCTCCTGGTGGTCGGTGGCGGTAGCAGACGGTGCAGCGTCGTCACGCGCCGCGCCGTCGGCTCGGTCGTGCTGGGCGGTGGCGATGGCGGTGACCAGGGCGTCTTCGCTGAGCCCGGGGTTGTCGAGCACCCGGGTCGAGTGGCCTTCGTGCATGATCACCACCCGCTGGGCGCCCTCGGCGAGTTCCTCGAATTCCGAGCTGATCATCAGCACCGCGCCGCCCTGAGCCTGATAGTCCTGGACGATGCGCTGGATCTCGCGCTTGGCGCCAATATCGACGCCACGGGTCGGCTCGTCGAGGATCAGCAGTCGCGGCTGGGTCGCCAGCCACCGTGCCAGCAGTACCTTCTGCTGGTTGCCGCCGGACAGCTGGCCGATGGGTTGTTCCATGGAGGCGGTCTTGATCTTGAGCGCCTCGATATAGTGTGCGGCGAGTTCGCGCTCGCGCCGCCGTTGAATGACGCCACGACGGCTCAGCGTGCCGAGCAGGGGCAGGGTCATGTTCTCGCGCACGCTCATCTCGGGGATGATGCCCTCGACCTTGCGGTCTTCGCTGAGCAGCGCCACCCCCGCGGCGATGGCGTCGCGGCTGTGGCGGGGGGCGTAGCGCTGGCCGGCCAGCCGCATGCTGCCCCGGGTGGTGCGATCGAGCCCGAACAGGGCGCGGGCAAGCTCGCTGCGACCGGCCCCGAGCAGACCACCGAGGCCCACCATCTCGCCCTGATGCACCTCCAGCGAGGCGCCTCGCAGGCCCTTGTCGGTGGCCAGGGATTCGACCTCGAGCAGCGTCTCGTCGGTGTCGAGTTCCATCTCACGAAAGCTGGTGGTGCCGCTTGCCTGGATGTCCGAGGCCTTGCGGCCAAGCATGGAGGCCACCAGCTCCAGGCGCGGTGTCTCGCTGAGGGTGCGCTGCTCCACCGTGGCGCCGTTGCGCATGATGGTGGCGCAGTCGCACACCGCGTAGAGCTCCTCGAGGAAGTGCGAGACGAACAGCACCGAGGTGCCCTGGGACTTGAGCAGTCGGATGACCTCGAACAGCCGCTGGACCTCGCGTTCGTCCAGCGAACTGGTCGGCTCGTCCATGATCACCAGCCTGACCTGCTGGGACACCGCTCGGCCGATGGCCACCAGCTGCTGGATGGCGGTGGAGTACTCGCTGAGCGGACGGCGGACGTCGATGTCCAGCCCCAGCTCCTCGAGCACCGTGCGGGCCCGTCGATGGGCCTGGGGCCAGTCGATCCCGCCCCACCAGTGAAGGGGCTCGAAGCCCATCATCATGTTCTCGGTGACCGAGCGCAGCGGCACCAGGTTGAGCTCCTGGTAGATGGTGGCAACGCCTGCCTGCTGCGCCCGGCGCGGGCCGGAGAAGGCCACAGGCTCGCCGTCGAGCAGGATCTGGCCGCTGGTCGGTGTGTAGACCCCGGTCAGAACCTTGATCAGGGTGGACTTGCCCGCCCCGTTCTGGCCGATCAGGGCGTGCACCTCACCCGGCGCGATCGTGAGCGAGGCGCCGTCGAGGGCGACGGTGCCTCCAAACCGCTTGTGGATGTCGCGCATGTCGATAAGCGCTGTCATGACGTGGTACCTGGTTGGAATGTCAGGTCGGGATCAACCGGCGTGGCTCAGCTCAATAGGCGTCGTCGATATGCTCGGCGGCGTTGTCTTGGGTGAAGACACGGTCCTCGACGCGCACCCAGGGCTCGATGGTCTCGCCGGCGGCGTAGCGGTTGAGCACGTCGCAGGCCATCGGACCAAAGCGCGGCGACGACTCGACGCTGACCCCGAGCTTGCCGTCGAGGATCGCCTGCAGGGCGTCGCGGGTGCCGTCGATGGAGACCAGCAGCACGTCCTCGCCTGGGGTGCGTCCGGCCAGTTCCAGCGCCTGGATGGCACCGATGATCATCTCGTCGTTGTGGGCGTAGACCACGTTGACCTCAGGATGGGCCTGAAGCAGCGTCTCCATCACCTGGCGGCCGGTATCGCGGGCGAAGTCGCCGGACTGGGAGGCGATGATCTCCATGTTGTCCTGTTCGGCGATGACCGCATCGAAGCCTTCCTTGCGGTCATTGGCCGAGGAGGCGCCGGTGGTGCCCTCGAGCTCGATGATGTGGGCCTGTTCGCCTTCGAAGTTGTCGACCAGCCACTGGGCGGCGATGCGCCCCTGCTCGATGAAGTCGGAGCCGAGGAAGCTAACGTAGTGCTCACCGGCCTTGGCGACCTCGTCATCGACGATACGGTCGACCAGGAACACCGGGATGCCTGCCGCACGGGCCTTCATCACCGCCGGGATCAGCGCCTTTTCCTCGCGCGGGGGCAGGAAGATCGCATCGACGCCCTGGGCGATCATGCTGTCCACGTCGGCGACCTGCTTGGCGGCGGAACCGGCCGCGTCGGTGACCGTCAGCTGCCAGTTGCACTCGGGGGCGATATCACGAAACGACTGGGTCTCGGCGATGCGCCAGGGGTTGTTGCTTTCCATCTGGGCGAAGCCCACCCGGTAGCTGTCCTTCTGTTCCAGCGGCGGCAACTGCTGGGCCCAGCCGGGCATGGCGGAAAGTCCCAGCAGGGCGGCGGTGGCAAGCCCCGCCAGGCGGCGGGTGCGGGGGTGACGGGCGGTCGGGGAGTGGTGGGTCGAAGGCATCGTGTTCTCCTGGGCTATTGTGCTTGTTGTCAAAAGAGCACCGCGTCGGCAGTGCTCCGTGCTGCAGGGAGGGGGCGTTCAATCGCCCCAGTTGACGTACATCGTCTGCTTCTTGAAGTAGGCGGAAAAACCGTACTTGCCGTCCTCGCCGCCGACGCCGGAGTGGCCCCAGCCCGAGTGATAGGCGTGGACCTGCTCGCCGTTGGCGCGATTGAAGTAGATCTCGCCGAAGCGCAGCTCCGAGGGCAGCCGCATCAGTCGCTTGAGGTCGCGGGTGAAGACATAGGCCGAAAGGCCGTAGGAGGTGTCGTTGGCGAAGGCCAGGGCCTGCTCGAAGTCGTCGACCCGCTGGATCGGCACCACCGGTCCGAACACCTCGTCGTCGATCAGCGGCGAGCGATTGTCCCGGGTCTCGACGATGGCCGGGGCGATCCAGTAGCCCTTGGCGTAGTCGCCTGAGTCGAGCGGGCCGCCTTCGAGCAGCACGCGGTCGCCCTGGGCGATACCGCGCTGGACCATGGCGGCGACCTTGTCGCGTTCACCACGGCTGACCTTGGGGCCCATGTCGGGGTCATCCAGCGGATTGCCGATGCTCAGTGCGCGCGAGGCGGCGATGAACTTGTCGATGAACTCGTCGGCGATCTGGCGATGCAGGTAGATACGCTCGCTGCAGGTGCAGATCTGGCCGCAGTTGGTATAGCGCGCGGTGACGGCGGCCTTCACCGCGGCGTCGACGTCGGCGTCTTCCATCACGATGAAGGGCGCCTTGCCGCCGAGCTCCAGCCGCACGATCTTGAGTTCCTCGGCGGCGCTGCGAAAGATCTGTCGCCCCGCCCGGGTACTGCCGGTCATGGTGATCAGATCGGTGTCGGGGTGCTCCACCAGCGCCTGGCCCACCACCGGCCCCTGGCCGGTCACCACGTTGAAGACGCCGGGCGGAAAACCGGCGCGCTCGGACAGCGCCGCCAGGTAAAGTCCGGCGAAGGGGGTGATCTCGTGACCCAGCAGAATAAAGGTGTTGCCCGCCACCAGGGCGGGGCCAGCCTTGCGCGTGGCCAGGGCCGCCGGATAGTTCCAGGCGGTCAGTCCGGCGACCACCCCCAGCGGCAGCGAGCGAATCTGAATTTCCTCGTGGCGATTGTCCGAGGGCAGAATGTCGCCTTCGATGCGTCTGGCCCACTGGGCGCTGTAGCGCAGAAATTCGCTGCAGGCGCCGACCTCGCCGCGAGCCTGGGACAGGGGTTTGCCCTGCTCCAGAGCAATCAGCCGGGCGAAGGGTTCGAGATGGCGATCGATCTCCTCGGCCCAGCGGGTCAGCAGCTTGCCACGCTCGTTGGCCGGTCGCCTGGCCCAGTCGGACTGAGCCCTGGTGGCCGCGGCGACGGCGGCGTCCACGGCGGCGGCGTCACCGGCGGGGACCTGGCCAAGCAGCGCCTCGCTGGCCGGGTTGTCCACCTCGATGGCGTGGGAGCCGGCATGCTCAAACCAGCTACCATCGACCCACATGCGGCCTTCCAGGGGGGTGGCACCGAACTGTTGGAAATCCATGGGGCGTCCTCTGTTGGGTAAGGCCAGAACGATGATTGGATAACGCCAGAACAACGTTGGGGTGGTCAGAACGTCTGTTGGATAACGCTGAAATGACGTTTGGTACGACCATATACTGTTGGTGGTCGAGGTGGCTGGCAAGCGTAAGGTGCTACGACCATTGTCTATATTTTCTTCAAGCTCATGAAATATAGCGATTTTATGGGTTGTTGTGGCGGTATTAGCCATTGGTTGTAGTTGTTGGTCGAGAATTTAATGATTATTTTGGTACGACGATAAACGAGGTGTTGTATGAGCGGACGCAGTGCGGACTCGATCACTCTGGATATTGAGCGCTCCATCGTTGCCGGCGAGCTGGAGGAAGGACGTCCGTTGCCCGCTGAGCGGGCGCTGATGGAGCAGTACGGCGCCAGTCGCACGGTGATTCGCGAGGCGATCACCGCGCTCACCGCCAAGGGGTTCTTGAAGAGTCGGCCGCGCTATCGCCCGATCGTCTGTCGCCCGGATGCGAGTTCGGCGATGCAGGCGGCGGGAGGCGTTATCAAGCACCTGCTCGATAACTCCCGGGGCGTACATGACCTCTACCAGGTACGGGTGTTGTTCGAGCGGGTGCTGGTGCGGGACGCCGCCACCGGGGCGGGCAAGGACGACCTCAAGCGGTTGAAGGATGCACTGGACGACAACCAGGCGGCGATCTGCGATTCCGAGCGCTTCTACGCCACCGATGTGGCCTTTCACCGGGTGCTTTACACCATCTCGGGCAACCCGGCCTATCCGGCCATTCACGCCGGCTTTGTCGAGTGGCTGGCGCCCCAATGGAGCCGGATGCCACGCAGCGAGCAGCGCAATCACGACAACTTCCTGGCTCACCAGGCGATCTACGAGGCCATCCTGATGCGTGATCCCGACGCGGCGGAGCGTGCCCTGGTCGATCACCTCGAGGCCTCATGGGAGTTCGTGCGCAGCACCTTCTTTGCAGGAGAGAACGAGTGAGCGACGTCGATCATATTGTTGTCGGGGGCGGGGCCGCCGGGTGCGTGGTAGCCGCCCGCCTGGTGCGCGAGCAGGGTGCCAGGGTGCTGCTTTTGGAGGCGGGCTCGTCCCACCACCACCCGCTGCTCGACATGCCCCCGGGCATCTTCAAGATGATCAATGGCTCGAAGTTCATGCGCTATCACCAGACCGAGCCGCAGGCTAATCTGGGGGGACGGGTCCACGACATTCCCCAGGGTCACGTGCTCGGCGGCGGTACCTCGGTCAATGCCCAGGTCTACATGCGCGGGCGGCCCGAGGACTACGACGACTGGGATCGGCGACTCGCCGGCAACGCGGCGAGGGCCGACTGGTCCTGGCAAGGGGTGCTTAAGCACTTTCGCCGGATGGAGGACAACGACCGTCTGGTCAATGAACACCACGGGCGCGGCGGACCACTCAAGGTCTCTGACCCCGGTCATGTGGATGTGGCCTCGCGCTGGTTTATCCAGGCCGCCCAGGCGGCGGGGCTGCCCTACAACGGCGACTTCAATGGCGAGCGTCAGACCGGGGTCGGCTTCTATCAGTTCATGAATCGGGCGGGCAAGCGCTGCTCTGCCGCCTACGCCTACGTGGAGCCGCTGCGCGAGCACCCGGGGCTCGAGGTCGCGCTCGACTGCGAGGTCCAGCAGGTACTGGTCGAAGACGGACGCGCCGTGGGCGTCGAGTACCGCGACCGCAAGGGCAAGGTGCACCGGGTGCGCGCGCAGGGCGAGGTGATCCTGGCGGCGGGTGCGCTGGTGACCCCGAAGCTTCTGATGCTCTCGGGTATCGGGCCAGCCGAGCAGTTGGCGCAGCACGACATTGCGGTGAAGGCGGACCTGCCGGGTGTGGGGCAGAACCTGATCGACCATCCCGAGGTGCCGATCACCGCCTACGCCAGGACCCCGTGTGGCTACTATCGCCAGGGCGTTGGCTGGCGGATGCTGGCCAACGGGCTCCAGTTCAAGCTGTTCGGCAGTGGCCCGGTGACCTCGGCCGGGGTCGAGGCGGGCGCCTTCGTCAACCCCGTCGATCCTCAGGCGGCACCGACCATCCAGGCCTTCTGCGTACCCATCGTCTACCTGGACCGGGATACCCGGGACGCGCTCAAGGACGACTACGGACTGACGGTGACCACCGTGGTGGTCAAGCCCAAGGCCAGAGGCAGCGTTTGCCTGCGCTCGGCCGACCCCGGCGACATGCCGCGGGTATCGCCCAACCTGCTCGGCCATCCCGACGACATGCAGGCGATGGTGGAGGGGCAGAAGTTCTTTCTGCGCGCCTTCGAACAGTCACCGCTCAAGGAAAACCTGCACGGTGTGGCCTTGCCCTTCGCCGGAAGCGGCGCCAGCGACGATGAGCTGCTCGAACACTGCCGACGCTTCGTCAAGACCAACTACCACCCGGCCGGTACTGCGGCCATGGGTGCCGATGACGACCCCATGGCGGTGCTCGATGCGCGACTGCGGGTTCGTGGGGTGCGCGGGCTCAGGGTCTGTGACATGTCCGCGGTGCCCGATATACCCGCCGGCAACACCACCGCCCCGGCGATGATGCTGGGCAGCCGCTGCGCCGACTTTATCGGCGAGGATGCCGGCCTGGGCCAGGACGCCCGGCGCGACGCTGCAGCGCCCGAGACGAAGGTCTCCGGGGCGGCGATGCATTGACCTACCGAACGGATTTTTAAGCACCGACAGCAACCGACAGCAACCAATAGCAACAATGAAAAAGGAGCATCCGATGACACGCCTGACTCTTCTGCCGCTGACCCTGAGCGCAGGTCTCGCCGCCGCCGCCAGTGCTGCCCAGGCTGCCGACACTGTCCAGTGGGCCCATGTGTACGAACCCTCCGAAGCCTACCATCACTGGGCCGAGTGGGGCGCCGAGCAGATCGCCGAGCGCACCGACGGTCGCTACGAAGTGGAGGTCTTCCCCGCCTCGACCCTGGGCAAGGAGGTCGAGATCAACCAGGGGCTGGTGCTCGGCACCGTCGACATCATTTACACCGGCCAGAGCTTCGCCGCCCAGACCTACGGGCCGCTGGCGCTGTCCGACGCCCCCTTCGTGTTCCGTGACTACGAGCACTGGAAGGCCTACGCCGACAGCGAGCTGTTCGCAGAATTCGCCGACGGCTACCGTGATGCCTCCGGCGGCAACGTGATCCTGGGTGACTGCTACTACGGCCAGCGCCACGTGACCTCCAATACGCCGATCGTCGAGCCCGCCGACATGGAAGGCCTCAAGATTCGGGTGCCCAATGCGCCCATCTACAGCCTGTTCCCCCGTGCGGTCGGCGCCCAGCCGACACCGGTGGCCTTCTCCGAGGTCTATCTGGCCCTGCAGCAGGGGGTGGTGGACGCCCAGGAGAACCCCTTGCCGACCATCCGCGCCAAGAAGTTCTACGAGGTCCAGGACTACATCAACCTGACCGGCCACGTGACCGGCTCCAACCTGATCGTTGCCGGCGGTCCCTTCTTCAACGGCCTGTCCGAGGAGGACCAGCAGATCTTCCGCGAGGTGCTCGGCGAGGTGGCCAGGAAGGTCTCCGACGATGTGCGCGAGCAGGAGCTGGCTTCCATCGACTGGTTCAAGGAGCAGGGCGTGGAGGTGCTGGAAGTCGAGCGTGAGGCCTTCCGCGAGAAGACGTTGCCGGTGCTCAACGGTGACGAGGCGACCTGGACCCAGGAACAATTCGATCGCTTGCAGGCGCTGTAACGCCTCGGGAACAACATTATGAACCACACTGACAGCGAGGCCCTGGGCTCCGCACGGGCATCCCGGGAGGATGCCCGTGAGGGGCCGCAAGGCCCGGATATCGACTTTGACGACGACGGCCCGACCTTCGCCTGGCGCGACATCGGGCTTGAGGACGCGCTCACCCTGGTGGTCTTCTGGACCATGGCAGCGGTGGTGTTCGCCCAGTTCTTCAGCCGCTACGTGCTTGGCTCGCCGCTGGGCTGGACCGAGGAAGTCGCCCGCTATCTACTGATTTGCGTCGGCTTTCTGGCGGCGACCGTGGGGGTGCGCAAGCGCAGCCACATCCGCCTCGAACTGCTGTATCGCTACCTTCCCCTGCGTGCCTCGGCGGTGATGATCTGGCTGGTCGACCTGGGTCAGCTCGTCTATTTCGTGCTGCTGGGGTGGGTCACCTGGAAGATCCTGCCGCTGATGAGCGCCCAGAAGATGACCTCGATGGCGGTCGGCATGGACACACTCTACAGCGTGGTGCTGTTGAGCATCGCCATCATGGCGCTGCGTCAGGCCTGGCAGTTGGTGCGGGCGAGCGGTCCGAAACAGTGGCTGGCGGCGCAGCGAGCTGACACCACCGGCGAGGAGGCATCATGACGCTACTGGTCCTGTTCGGCGGCCTGCTGCTGATGCTGGTGATGGGCTTCCCGGTGATGGTGGCGCTTGGCGCCTCGTCGCTGGCGGCGATCCTGGTCGATGGCGGCGTCCCCGACTTTATCGTGCTGCACCGTATGGTCGGTGGCATGGACAGCTTTCCGCTGCTGTCGATTCCCTTCTTTGTCCTGGCCGGTGCACTGATGAACTCCGCCGGCATCACCAGTCGCATCTTCGACTTCGCCAGGGCCCTGGTGGGCTGGATGCCCGGGGGGCTCGGCCACGTCAACGTCGGCGCCTCGGTCATCTTTGCCGGCATGTCCGGTGCTGCGGTGGCCGACGCCGGCGGGCTCGGCGCGATCGAGATCAAGGCGATGCGCCGGGCGGGCTATGATCCCGGCTTTTCGGTGGGGATCACCGCTGCCTCGTCCACCATCGGGCCGATCATTCCGCCTAGCCTGCCGCTGGTCATCTACGGCGTGATGGCCTCGGCCTCGATCGGTCAGCTGTTCGCCGCCGGCCTGGTGCCGGGACTGTTGATGGCGCTTTCGCTGATGCTGATGGTGGCCTGGTACGCGGTGCGCTATCAGTATCCGCGTGACGTCGGCTTCGCCCTGGGCTGGATCGCCTTGACCTTCCGTCGTGCCTTTCTGTCACTGCTGACCCCGGTGATCATCGTCGGCGGCATCGTGCTTGGCATCTTCACCGCGACCGAGGCCGCCATCGCCGCGGTGATCTACGCCATGCTGCTGGGGGCGGTGGTCTATCGCACCCTGACCTTCAAGAGACTGCTGGCGGTCACCATGGAGACCATCGAGACCACCGGGATCATCATGATGATCATCGCCGCCTCGTCGATCTTCTCCTGGCTGCTGACCAGTCACCATGTGGCCGAGAACTTCGCCAACTGGATGCTGGCGGTTACCTCCAACCCCACCATCATCCTGCTGTTGATGACGTTGATCCTGTTCGTGGTGGGCTGCTTCATGGAAACCATCGCGGCGATCACCATCCTGGTGCCGATCCTGCTGCCGATCGCGGTCAACCTCGGCGTCGACCCGGTGCAGTTCGGTATCGTCATGGTGCTGAACCTGATGATTGGCCTGCTGACGCCACCGGTGGGACTGGTGCTCTACGTGCTCTCGCAGGTGTCCAAGGTGCCCTTCGAGCGCTGCGCCTCGGCGACCCTGCCGTTCCTGATCCCGCTGTTGATCGTGTTGATGCTGGTCACCTTCGTGCCCTCCATCTCGCTGTGGCTGCCGACCTTGATCTATCGCTAGGCGCTGTCCGAAAAGTCGACGAGCGAAGGTTAGACAAGGCAAAAATCGGTGAGAAAGCGCAGTTTACGGGGTGTAAATGAGCATTTTGATCCGATTTTTAACGCCGTATTACCGAGCGCAGGCACTTTTCAGACAAGCCCTAGCATCGAGCAGGCAAGGGGACACGTTGCGCCCCTGACCACCAACGCCCCCGACGGACATCGTCGGGGGCGTTTGCTTGAGGGGGCCCGATGGTGCGTCCTCGTCTGCCTATCGCCCCATCCAGCCGCCGTCCACGGTCATCACGCTGCCGTGCATATAGTCCGAGGCGCTGGAGGCCAGAAACACTACCGGTCCCTTGAAGTCAGCGGCGTCCCCCCAGCGACCGGCGGGAATGCGCGCGAGGATGTCGCGGGAACGCTCGGGATCGTCGCGCAGTGCCTGGGTGTTGTCGGTGGCGATGTAACCCGGAGCGACGGCGTTGACGTTGACCCCGTGGGCGGCCCATTCGTTGGCGAAGGCCTTGGTCAACTGGGCGATGCCGCCCTTGCTGGCGGCGTAGCCGGGCACGGTGATGCCGCCCTGAAACGACAGCAGCGAGGCGGTGAAGATCACCTTGCCGCTGCCTCGCGCGACCATCTGCCTGCCGATCTCCCGGGTCAGCACGAAGGGGGCGCTCAGATTGACGTCGATGACCCTGTCCCACAGCGCATCGGTGTGCTCGGTGGCGGGGGCGCGTTCGATGGTGCCGGCGTTGTTGACCAGGATATCGATACGCCGGTCGGCAAGCTGCTCGACCATCGCCATCAGCGCGCTGCGGTCCGACAGGTCGCAGGCGATCCCTGTGCAGTCTCGCCCCAGGGCGCGGACTCGCTCGCCCAGCTCGCCGCCGTCGGCGGCCATGCTGGTGCTGACGGCGATGATGTCGGCACCGGCTTCGGCCAGGCCCAGCGCCATGGCCGCGCCGATGCCGCGTCTCGCGCCTGTCACCAGGGCGGTCTTGCCGTCGAGTGCAAAGGTCGTCAGTACAGCCATCGAGAATCTCCTGAGTGATCGAACGGGCATGTATGGCAAAGGGGCTACCAGCCTAGTGGGCATGCAGGGCTGGGGGGAAGGCCTGGGAGGGGCGTGATGACCGGATGACAACGTTCTGTCTTGAGCATGTCTTGCGCTTTGTTAGGACAAATTCTTTCTTATTAGACCTATGTCTAAGGGGCGGGCATATTGATCGATCCTGAGTGAAAGTGGTTTTTCAAATAATTGAAAATAAAGGATTAAGTGTTATGTTCCGGGTTCTCGAAGTGGTCTCGAGTGCCGTGTTCAGGTCAAGATGAAAGCCAAGTTGTAAAAAGTTGTTTGAAAAGCCTTCCGACGCTTCCTATAGTGACTCCGTCAACGAACAACCCAGTTTGCCAGCGATAGGCGGAGCCCATGAGCATCATCAACGATTACCCCCACGCAGAGCTGTCCAACCTGACCCGCGAGCGACTGATGCGGGCTTCGACGGCGTCGCTGCACACCCTGCTGCACAAGCGGGGTCTGAAGAACACCTATATCCAGAACGTCGGTCGCATGAACAAGAGCCAGGTCAAGATGGTGGGGCAGGCCTACACCCTGCGCTATATCCCGGCCCGCGAAGACCTGGACGTGGTGGCCGCCTTCCGTGATCCGGAGCACCCCCAGCGTCTGGCGGTGGAGAGTGTGCCGCCTGGCCGCGTACTGGTGTCCGACTGCCGTCAGGATGCCAGCGCCGCGAGTGCCGGCAGCATCCTGTTGACCCGCCTGCAGGTGCGCGAATGCGCGGGCTTTGTGTCAGACGCCGGTGTGCGTGACTCGGAGTACGCCGAGAGCATGTCGATGCCGGTGTTCTGCACCAAGCCCAGCGCCCCGACCAACCTGACCAAGCACCACGCGGTGGATATCCAGCAGCCCATCGGCTGTGGCGGCGTGCCGGTCTATCCCGGCGACGTGCTGGTCGGCGACGGCGACGGCGTCATGGTGGTGCCGCTCGAGCTGGCCGACGAGATCGCCGAAGAAGCCAGTGGCATGGAGGCCTTCGAAGCCTACGTGCTGGACAAGGTCAACAACGGCGCGGCGGTCATCGGTCTTTATCCGCCGAACGAACAGGCCCAGGAGGAATACCAGGCCTACCTGCGCGAGCAGAAGTCTCGCGGCTGAAGCAGGAGTCGCGCGGCCAGACAAGCGCCGCCTCATCTATCCCCACACAATCACAAAATAATTCCAGGAGTCGCCATGTTTGCTCTCACTCCCCTCAACGCCACCCTCAGCACGACCCTGCGCAAGCGCCTGATCAAGGGCGCGACCGGCGCTACCCTGGCCGGTGTGGCGCTGGCCGCGGTCGTCGCCGTGCCCACGGCCCAGGCTGACTTCCCCCAGCGTGACATCCGCATGATCGTGCCCTGGCCCGCCGGCGGCGGCGCGGATGCCATCTCGCGCAAGATCAGCAATCTGGCCGAGCAGTCGCTGCCGACCTCGATCTACGTCGAGAACATCGGCGGGGCGGTGACCGCCACCGGCCTGATGCAGTTGGCCAAGGCGCGTCCCGACGGCCACACCATCGGTGTGCTGACCTACGACAGCGTCGTCACCCTGCCGCGGGGCAACATGGTGCCCGGCTACTCGCTGGACAAGCTCGAGCCGTTTGCCCGCGTGACCCAGGAAGCCGACGCCATCGTGGTATCCAAGCAGTCGGGCTTCACCTCCTACGAGGAGCTGATCGAGGCGGCCAGGGAAAATCCCGGCACGGTGCGCATCGGTGTGGCGCCCCAGGGCTCTGGTCCCTACCTGGCGGTACGTCGCCTGGAGGCGGCCACCGGGGTAACCTTCAACGTGATCTCCTATCCGGGGTCGTCCACCGCCGAGGCCGAGGCGCTGCTGTCCGGCGAGATCGACGCCGCCATCTCGAGCCTGGGGGACTTCTCCGGGATCCTGTCCTCGGGTGATGCGCTTGGCGTGGTCGAGCTGTCCGGTTCGCAGAACCCGGCCTATCCCGAGGTGCCGCCGATCTCCGAATTCGACGTGGATCTCGAGACCGGCAGCTTCATCGTGCTGGCGGCGCCGGCCAATACCCCGGAAGACGCCATCGAGACCCTGGAGTCGACCTACCACGAGGCTTACCAGAGCGACGAGTTCCAAGAGTGGGTCACCAGTATCGGTGTCACGCCGGGCTGGCTCGGCAGCGAGGAAGTCAACGAGTGGATCGGCAGCTACCAGGAGCGGACCTTCGCCGCCATGGATGAGCTGGACCTGTAAGTCCGGGGTGCAAGGTCCGGTGAAACATGTCTGAGCTTCACGCAGCGACCTTCCGCTTCCTGCCTCCATCTGGAGCGGGCGGGTAGAGCACCTGCCTCTGCCGGCCCGCTTCACTTCCCTTCCAACGAACACTGTGTTGTCGGTCTCCCGTCATTGGGGGCCGAGAGAGGTTTCGCATGTCTCGTTCATCTTCATCTCTGCTGGCGCGTGCGCTTGGCCTTGGCCCTGGCTTCAGTGCTGGCGCGATCCGTTTCCACGGCGTGCTGGCGCTGCTGGCCCTGGGCTACCTGATCGGTGGCCTGGCGATGGGGCCTCCGCTGGAGGCCGGCAAGCTGACGCCATCCTTCTTTCCGTTGCTGATCGGTGTGCTGGCCACCGTGCTGTGCGTGCTGCAGTGGTGGTCCTCGGTGCGCAGCGCCGCTGCTCTGGATCGGGACAACGCGGCCGATGAAGGCGATAGGCCGAGGGGCCATCGTCTTTCGCCAGAGCTGACCCTGATGCTGGCGACGCTGGTCTATGTCCTGGTGTTTCAGTCACTCGGCTATGTGCTGTCCACCCTGGTCTATGTACTGGGCGTGATGCTGTTGTTCTCGGGGCTCGACAAGTGGTTGAGCAAGGCCCTGATCGCGCTGGCCATTACCGCGGTGGGCTTCGTGCTGTTCAACCAGGTCTTCAACGTCCGTCTACCGACACTCTGGGGGTGAGCCATGATGACTGATGCAACCCGCTCGGCGCTCGCTGCCGGGCGACACGCCGGGGGTGACCCATGGACTTCCTGACCCAGGTGCTGGCGAGCTTCGGCTTGCTGCTCAATCCCACGGTGCTGTTCTATGTGGTGGCCGGCTTTCTGATCGGCACCGTGTTCTCGGCGATTCCCGGCCTGACCGCGACCCTGGCGCTGGCGCTATTGCTGCCGCTGACCTACAGCCTGGACGTGACCACGGCGCTGATGGCCTGTGCCAGCATCTATATGGCCGGCATGTGCGGTGGCAGCATCACCGCCACCACCATCAATATTCCCGGTGCTCCCTCGTCGATGATGACGGCGCTGGAAGGCTATCCGATGCAGCAGCGCGGCGAAGGGCCTCTGGCGCTGGGCCATGCCTCCTTCGCCTCGATGATCGGCGGCGTGTTCGGGGCGGTACTGCTGGTGCTGCTGGCGCCCTTGATCGCCGACCTGTCGCTGCTGGTGCAGACCACCGGCAAGTGTGCGCTGATCCTGTTTGCGCTGATCGTCATCGTCATCGCCCAGCGGGGCAATGTCCGCCGTGCGGCTATCGCCGCCTGTCTGGGGCTGATGCTCGCCACCGTGGGGCTAGACGCCATGGTGCCGGTGGCCCGATTCAGCTTCGGCATGGGTGACCTGGCGGCGGGAATCGACCTGATGCCGGTGATCATCGGTACCTTCGCCATCAGTGAGCTGTTGACCCAGCTTGCCGAGAACGACAAGGCCCAGGCCATTCGCGATAAGCTCAAGGGAGTGGCGAAGATTCGTCGCCGCGACTTTATCCCGTCGCGCTCGGCGATCCGTCGTATCGGCGCGGCCTGCTATCTGAAGTCTTCCACCATCGGCTATCTGGTAGGCACGCTGCCCGGGGCCGGGGGCTCCATGGGTGGCTTTCTGGCCTACGTGGAAGCGGTGCGTACCTCGCGCGAGCCGGACAGCTTCGGCAAGGGCAATCCCCAGGGGATCGCGGCGGCGGAAAGCGCCAACAACGCGGTCTGCGGCGGCGCCTTGGTGCCCATGTTGACCTTTGGTATCCCGGGCGACCCGATCACCGCCATCGTGCTCGGTGTGCTGGTCATCAACGGCATCCAGCCGGGGCCGCAGCTGATGGAATCCCAGGCTGGGCTGATCGCGCCCATGCTGGCGGCACTGATTTTCAGCGCGCTGATCCTGATTCCGCTGACCATGTACCTGCTCGGGCCTTACTTTATCCGCATCGTGCGCATTCGCCGTGATGTGCTGTTTGGCTCGATCGCCATGCTGGCGGTGGTGGGCAGCTACGTGGCGACCTACTCGACCTTCCAGATGATGATGACGCTGGTCATGGGGGTGCTGGCCTTCTATCTGAGAAAGCACGGCTATCCGGTGGTAACGCTGCTGCTCGGCTTTATCCTCGGCCCGGGCCTCGAGGAGTACCTGCGCCGTTCCCTGACCCTGTCCAACGGTGACCTGACGGTCTTCGTGACCCAGCCCGACAGTCTGTTCTTCATCGTGCTGACCGGGGTGTTCGTGTACTTCCTGGCGATCCGCAAGCCGGTGCAGTTGAAGGGTAGCCAGAACACGACCTGAGGCCCGTACAGATTCCAGAGCAGGAAACTTCAGCGCCTGTCCGACGGCATATTGCCCGGGGGCAGGCGCTTTTTTTGGCATTTCACGATGGCCATCTGGTGTGGTGTCCATCGATCATGAAGGCGTGCTGGTGCCGTCCTCTTTCATGTTGGTGCGGATGGCGGTGCGGTTCCGGTCCCTCCCAACCCTCGTGCTCATGCTGGTGGTGGTCGTCATGGTAGTGCAGGTGGGCGTGCGTCAAAGGAGCATGCTCATGCTCAAGCACGATCGGCTCTCGTGACGGCCAGACACGGGCCGCGAGTAGCGTCGACAACAGAGCAATAGTCCCCAGTAGAGCAAAGGTCTCGAGCAGGCCCACCTTGGCCCCGACCCAACCGGCCAACGGATAGGTCACCAGCCAGCAGCCGTGCGACAGCGAGAACTGCGCGGAGAATAGCGCCGGCCGGTCCTCTACGTGACACGACTGCTTGATGAGGCGGCCGGTGGGCGTCATGACCAGCGAGGCGCCGATACCCATCAGAAACCAAAGCCCCATCAGGCCGACAAACCCAGGGGCAAGCAGGCCAAGGAACAGGCTCACTGTCATCAAGCTGCCGCCCGCAAGCAAGACCGGGCGCTCGCGCAAGCGCTCCAGTACCTTCGGAAGAAGCAGGGCCACCAGCATCGACCCGCTCCCTGCCGCCGCGAAGGCCATGGCGACCGCTTGCTCACCCAGGCCCAGGGCAGAACGGATATAGACCACGGTATTGACGATCTGCATAGCTCCGGCGGCTGAAGTAACCATACTTATGGCCAACAGTCCTCTTAGCCGGGGCGTTTTCAAGTAGATTTGCATGCCGTGGGACACCCGGCGCCAGATTCCTGGCGCTTCATCATTGGCAGCCTGGGGAGAGGGCAGGGCCACCGAGCCGACCAAGCCAGCCGAGACAAGAAAGGCCAGGCCGTTGAGCAGGAACAGCGCATCGAAGCTCATCAGCAACAGTAGCGCTGTCGCGGCCAAGGGACTCAGCAGGTTCTCCAGGTCATAGGCGAGACGCGACAGGGACAAGGCCCGCGTGTACTGCCCCTCGTCTTCGAGGATGTCGGGGATCGTTGCCTGGAAGACCGGAGTGAAACCCGCCGAGCATGCGTTGAGCAGAAAAATCAGAACATAGATTTGCCACACCTCTGTGACGAAGGGCAGCGTGCAGACCACGGCTCCACGCAGGAGGTCCAGGCCGACCAGCAGCCAGCGCCGGGGCAGACGCGCCGCATAGGCTCCTACCAGCGGGGCGATGCCCACGTAGGCCATCATCTTGATCGCCAAAGCCGTGCCCAGAACGACTCCCGCCTCCCCGGCGGCCAGGTCATGCGCCAGCAACACCAGGGCGATCGTAGTCAGACCCGTGCCGATCAGCGCGATGACTTGGGCCAGGAACAGGTGGCGATAGGTTCGGTGTTCAAGGGGGGCAAGCATAGGGCTCTCATGATGAGACGATTCGATAGTGTTGCTTCAGCGATTTGCTGCACAACAAAGCGCCTACGGGCACGAACGTTGTTGCTGGAGGCGATCTCCGTTAGCATTTCATACTATCCCCCCGGGGGGGATAGGTCAAAATGCAGAGCTGGACCGGTCAGCCGCGCAAATAACCACTTCTTGAGCCAGGAACGCTGATAATGCATCACCATCGACTTGATCACTGGCAACATGAGCACCGCTTCGGCCAGGACAAAAAGCGAACGGGAGAGACGCGAACACTCATCGTGGTCGGCCTGACCCTGGCGATGATGATCTGGGAAATATTGGCGGGCGTGGTCTACGGCTCGATAGCACTGCTGGCAGATGGGTTGCACATGGGCTCCCATGCAGTCGCGCTTGGCATTGCAGTTTTCGCTTATGCCTATGCACGCAAGCATGCAAGCGACGCGCGCTTTTCCTTTGGCACTGGCAAGGTCAACGCGCTGGGAGGCTTTGCTGGCGCGATTCTTCTAGCTGTTTTTGCCCTTTATATGGTGGTGGAGAGTGTCGAACGCTTTGCTAGCCCCGTCGAGATTTCCTTCGATGGCGCGATTTTCGTCGCCGTGATTGGCTTGGTGATCAACGGGGTTTCAGCCTGGATACTGGGGGGTGATGAGCATGAACATGGCCACGATCACCATCACGGATATAGCCATCACCAGCACGACCATAACCGCCGAGCAGCGTACCTCCACGTCCTGGCCGATGCGCTGACCTCGGTGCTGGCGATTGTTGCCCTCTTGGCCGGTAAGTATGCGGGATGGTACTGGATGGATCCGGTAATGGGTATCATCGGCGCCGTGTTGGTGACGCGCTGGTCATGGCACCTGCTCAAAGACACGGCTACCGTGCTATTGGACCAACAGCACCGTAACCTGGAGGACGCCGTCAAAGGGGCAGTGGAGAACCACGATGCACGTGTCAGCGACCTGCATATTTGGGCCATTGGCCCCAACATCCAAGCAGCGATTGTGTCGATTGTGTCTCATCAACCGGAAGCGCCAACTGCCTACAAGCAGCGCATTCAGGCCAACTGTCACTCGTCGGTGCATGTCACGGTCGAGCCGTTACAGTGTGATTGATGTTGTGAAGTAGTTCGGTGCTCGCTCACAGGTAGCGGGCGATGGCCTTGAAATCATCGACATGCTGCTGCTTAGCGGGATCCAAGGGGCCAATCGCATCGTCCAGGCAGTGTTCAATGTGATCGTGGATCAACACGCGCTTGGCTTGCTGAATGGCCTTCTCCACGGCGTGCAGCTGCTGGGCGATGTCCAGGCATGGGCGTCCCTCCTCGAGCATCAGGGACACGCTCTGCAGGTGGCCCCGGGCGCGGTTCAGGCGTTTGATGATGTCCGGGTGGGTACGGTGGGTGTGCTCTGTCATCTTCTGTTCCTTTGGTCTATTCCTATCCTCTGGGGGGGGATGTTAAGCTCTCTCCGGCGTCGTGCCAATGCCCGATTCAACAAGGGTGCTGCACGTGTCTTCGGACTCCCCTTTCAATCTGGTTGGTTTTCCATGCTCCACCGGCTGCGCCATCGCCTCGGCTACCTGATCCTGCTGCTGCTGTTCCTGCCCGGCCTGGTGCTGAACAGTGTCGGCGAGGCGCGTGCCCATGGGCCGCTGAGCTCGGAGGAAGTGCAGGAGACTGAGCTGGGGCATCATGGGGACGGTCATGACCATGACCATGACCAAGTCCAACTGGACGACAGGGGCCAAGGGGACGGTCACCACCTTCATCATGATAGTGGTAGCCACTTTCACGAAACGGCGGATCGTCTCGCGACAGGCTTGAGCCTGGCACCAGGCTTCAATGACGCCCTGCGAATCGGCGATCGGAACGGTGTCCCGCTGCGCCGCGTTTATCGCCTGGAGCGCCCTCCACGACTGGGTCATTGCTGAATGATCGGTGCCGTCCATTGGACGGCTGACTCTCAAGACTTGCCCGTGGAGGTTTCATGTTTCCATCTCGAATGGGGAGTGCGTTTGGCCTGCCAGATATGGCCCGCCGGCACGCCCTGGCCTTTCTAACGTTGCTGATAATGCTCCTGGGAGCTAGCGGTGACGCCCTTGCTCACGCTGTTGCCGAAGGCGACAAGGGATATATACAGGAGATCTATGGCGTTCACTTGATCTCATTCGTCTATCTCGGCGCCAAGCACATGGTGACCGGGTACGACCATATCCTGTTTCTGCTGGGGGTGATCTTTTTCCTCTACCGGATGCAGCACATCGCCATTTACGTCAGCCTCTTCGCCATTGGTCACTCGACGACCATGCTGCTGGGGGTGTACTTCGATATTGGCATCAACAGCTATCTCATCGATGCCATCATTGGCTTATCCGTCGTCTACAAGGCGCTGGACAATCTCGGCGCCTACCAGCGCTGGTTCGGTTTTCAGCCCAACACCAGGGCGGCGACGCTGATCTTTGGTTTCTTCCACGGTTTCGGCCTGTCGACCAAGATAATTGAATACGAAATCTCGCCCGATGGCCTGCTGCCCAACCTGTTGGCGTTCAACGTCGGGGTGGAACTGGGCCAGTTGCTGGCCTTGAGTGCCATCCTCATCATCATGAGTTTCTGGCGGCGTACCGCCGGCTTCCTGCGCCACGCCTATACCGCCAACGTCGCCATGATGTGCGCGGGTTTCATGTTGATCGGCTATCAGCTCACCGGCCTATTCACCGCCTGATACAGGAGTCCCGAGATGTACAATACCGACCTTCCCACCCGTGCCGAGTTGCCTTCTACGGGTAAATTACTTCGCTCCACTGTGCTGGCTGCAGTTGTCGCCAGTGCTCTGTTGATCACTGTGGTACTGCCGGCGGAATACGCCATCGATCCTACCGGCGTGGGACGCCTGTTGGGGCTAACCGAGATGGGGGAAATCAAAAGGCAGTTGGCCGAGGAGGCCGAGCTCGATCGGGCGACGACACTGGACGCCACAGCAAAGGAGGCGCAATCCACTGTGGCACAGAACGCCGAGGGCAATCAGTCCGCTGCCGTGGCTGCTGATCTACAGTCACCGATCTCGGACGGCGAGGCCGGCCAAGTGACTAATGTTGCACCATCCCAGAAGGCGACTCAGCCAGAGCCAAGCCAAGAGCTGGCCAACGCCTCGTCGACCCAAGAACAACCGTCGAAGTCGACCGAGGAAACGGCCTCCTGGCGCGATGTGGTGAGCTTCACCCTGACGCCAGGGGAGGGCACCGAGTACAAGTTGACCATGGAGGAGGGAGCCGTCGCGACGTTCGCCTGGTCGTCCAGCGGAGGACCGATCAATTTCGATACTCACGGTGACGGAAATGGCAACTCCATCAGCTATGAGAAGGGACGCGGTGTGCCTGAGGACGAGGGTGAGCTGGAGGCAGCCTTCACTGGTAATCATGGCTGGTTCTTTCGCAACCGAAACGACAACGACGTGACCGTGGAACTGCGAATCGACGGCAACTACGGTGAGCTTAAACGCATGATGTAATCGTTGAAGTGGACTGTATCGCCCTGGCCCTCTCGCAAGGGTCAGGGCCTCTGGCACCTGTGTTGTCTATCGCAATATAGCTCTACCTGACGAAAACCGATCAGCCTGGTTACCATCAATTTAACTACACGTTCCGTAAATCGACCCCATCAATCAGGATAACCCTTTAGGTAGTGAGTAGGGGGCTTCCTGTGGGACCTTAAGGCTAGCCAGATATTCGGGATGCTCAGATGTGCCCGAAGTGGGATCTCCCACTGTGGGCACACAAGAGGTGGCTAGCGCTTACATAGCGCAGATCGACGTCATCAAAAAAAGGCCCTCGCCGGTGGCGAGGGCCTCGTTGATGGTGCGCCAGGGACGCCGGTGGGCTGGCGTCGCCTGTTGTAGAGAAAGAGAGAAGGAGAAAAAGAAAGAACGCTGGGTTAGCGCTTGCCGTTCACCTGGCGGGTCAGCCCCAGAGGGTTGTCGGCCTTGAGGCTGTCCGGGGCCAGGGCCTCGGGCATCGCCTGGTAGCACACCGGGCGCAGGAAGCGCTGGATCGCGGCGCTGCCCACCGAGGTGGTGCGCGAGTCGGAGGTCGAGGGCCAGGGGCCGCCATGGACCATGGAGTGGCACACCTCGACGCCGGTGGGCCAGCCGTTGAACAGGATGCGACCGGCGCGACGCTCAAGCAGCGGCAGCAACTGGTCGGCCAGCGCGTAGTCGGCTTCCTCGAGGTGGACCGTGGCGGTCAACTGGCCTTCCAGCGCGGTCAGCACCTGCTGCATCTGTGCCACCGAGTCGCACTCGACGATCAGCGCGCAGGCTCCAAAGACCTCGTCATGCAGAGCGGCGTTGCCGATGAAGTCACTGGCGCTGGTGCGCAGCAGGTGCGGCTGGCAGGGGCAGGCAAGATGGCCGGTGGCCTTGCCCTTGGCGACCAGGCTGACGCCCGGTTGGTCGACGAGTTGGGCGACTCCCTGCTCGTAGGCGGCGTGGATGCCGGGGGTCAGCATCAGCTGTGGGGCGGCTTCGCGTACCGCGGCACCGGCCTGCTCGACGAAGCGCTCAAGCGCGGCGCCGGACAGTGCCAGAATCAGCCCCGGGTTGGTGCAGAACTGGCCGGCGCCCATGGTCAGCGACGCGACGAAGGCGTCGCCCAGGGCCTCGGCGTTGGCTTCCAGCTGCTGCGGCAGCAGCAGCACCGGATTGATGCTGCTCATCTCGGCGTAGACCGGGATCGGCTGGGGGCGCGCCTGGGCGGTGCGCAGCAGGGCGGTGCCGCCGTTGCGCGAGCCAGTGAAGCCCACCGCCTGGATGCGCGGGTCCTTGACCAGGGCCTGGCCGAGCTCGCTGCCGCTGCCGTAGAGCAGCGAGAACACGCCTTCGGGCATGTTGCTGCTCTTGGCGGCCTGTTGCAGGGCGCGTCCGACCAGCTCCGAGGTGCCCGGGTGGGCGGAGTGGGCCTTGACGATCACCGGGCAGCCTGCGGCCAGCGCGGCGGCGGTATCGCCGCCGGCCACCGAGAACGCCAGCGGGAAGTTGCTGGCACCAAACACCGCCACCGGACCCAGCGGCACCTGCTGCTGGGCGAGAGAGGGACGCGGCATGGGCGCGCGCTCGGGCAGGGCGTCCTCGATGCGTACGTCGAGATAGTCGCCGCTGCGCAGGACCTCGGCGAACAGTCTGAGCTGTCCGCAGGTGCGGCCACGCTCGCCTTCAAGGCGTGCCCTGGGCAGGCCGGTCTCGGCCATGGCGCGCTCGGTCAGGGTGTCGCCGAGAGCATCGATATTGTCGGCTGCCGCCTCGAGAAAGGCAGCGCGGTCTGCAAGCGGCAGGCGGCGGTAGGCCAGGAAGGCGTCCTCGGCCAGCTGGCAGGCGCGCTCCACCTCGGCCTGGCCCGCCAGGGGGTAGGCCGGGGCAAGGGTCTCGCCGGAGGCGGGGTTGACCGCCGAGATGGTACGTCCGTCGGTGGCACCGGCCATCGAGGAAAAGCCGATCAGATGATGACCTTCGAGTGTCATGGGGACTCCTGTTATTGCGCAGTGAAGATGATGAAAGGTGGCAAGGGGCGGCCGCTGCCAAACCGGGGTCGACGCGCACGAAACCTGCGATCGCAGTACGCACGAACGCCGAGTAGGGGAGTGGATAGCGAAGCGGCCGGAAGCATGTCCGGCCGCTCGGGGCTCAAGGGGTAGACGTCGATAGCGCCGTCACGCCGGTGGCCCGGGATGCTGCGATATGCCTCAGGGGCACATCTGGCCGCCGTTGACGTCGATCACCTGGCCGGTGATGTAGCCGCTGGCAGCGTGGGAGGCCAGGAACAGGAAGGACGGTGCAACCTCCTCGGAGGTGCCAAGGCGGCCCATGGCGATAGTGGAGGCGATCTTCTCTTTCACCTCAGCGCTCTTGTCGGCGTGGAAGGCGGTGTCGATGGTGCCCGGTGCGACGATGTTGAAGCGCACGTTGTCCTTGGTGAATTCCTTCACCCAGTTGCGATGCAGGTTGTGCAGCATGGCCTTGGAGCCGCCGTACAGGGAGGCGCCGAGGCCACCGCCTTCGCGACCGGCGATGGAACCGGTGCTGATGACGCTGGCGGTCTCGCCGCGCTTCTCGGCGGAGGCCTTCAGGTGCGGCATGGCGAAGCGGGTGGTCATGATCACCGAGCGCAGGTTCAGGTCCATCACCAGGTTGAAGTCGTCGTCCTCGAGGGACTCGAGGCCCTTGCGCACGCCGAGGCCGCCGGCGTTGTTCACCAGCACGTCAAGGCTGCCGAACTGATCGACAAATTCGTTGACCAGGGTCTCGCACTCGCCGCTCTTGGTCAGGTCGCGCTCATAGTAGGCGAAGCGCGCACCCTCGGACTCCAGCTGGGCGATCAGCTCCTCGGCGGCGCTGTCCTTCTGGCTGCTGTTGATGCCGACGATGGCACCCTGGCGGGCGAAGGCCACCGCGGCGGCACGACCGATGCCCTTGGTGGAGCCAGTGATAAGGACGGTCTTGTCGTTGAGATCGGCGAACATGAAGTGCTCCTGAACGAATCGGGCCTGCAACAGGCCGCATCATGGATGTTGATAGGAGAAAGGAGGGCGCAGCGCGACCAGCCTGGGATTGTGGGATAAACCTTAGCCTAGCGCCTGATGGACTTCAAACAAATACTAACAAGTGAGCATGGTACTTTGGTCTTGTGGGCAGAGATCTGCTGTCAAAGATAACTTTGGAAAGCGCGGTACTTACGATTGAGAGTTTTGTTAAGACATTGTAAACAAAAGGTTTTAGTGGGGTGTCGGCGATCGATTTTTCCTCTCGGCAGGTGGCGGTGAAGGCTCGTCTACGGGGCCCGTTAGCATAAAGTATAAGTTGTAATAACTTGTCTAGTTGGCGCCGTGGCGGCACTCTTGCAAGCGTTCTTTCCGGTGGCGGGTCGCCACGACCTTGACCGGATCCTCAGACGCTCGACGACAAGAGAGATAACTCATGCGAACGCTCCCACGCCTGCTTTGCGCGTCCCTGCTGGTGGCCACCTCCACGGTTGCCGTCGGTGACGACTATCCCTCCAAGCCGATCACCCTGATCGTGCCCTGGTCCGCCGGTGGCGGCACCGATGCCGTCGGTCGTCAGTTTGCCGCCGGCCTGCAGGAAGAGCTGGGGCAGCCGGTCAACGTGGTCAACCGCACCGGTGGCTCCGGTGTGGTCGGCCACATGGCGATGAAGATGGCGCGTCCCGATGGCTATACCCTGGGCCTGGGCACCGCCGAGATCGCGACCTATCGCCATATCGGCACCGCCGACCTGTCCTACGAGGACTTTACCCCGATCGCGCTGCTCAACCTCGATTATGCGGCCTTCACTGTCAACGCCGAGTCGCCCTGGCAGAACCTGGACGACGCCCTGTCCGACCTGGCCGAGTCACCCAACGAGTACACCGTATCGGGTTCTGCGCCAGGTGCTGCCTACCACCTGTCGTTTGCCGGCTTCCTCGACCAGCAAGGCATCGATCCGAATACCGTCAATCTGGTACCCAGCGAAGGCGCCGCGCCGGGCCTGCAGGAGCTGGCAGCGGGCGGTGTCGACATCGTCTTCTCGTCGCTGCCGGAGACCGAGTCCATGCGCGAATCCGACCGCGTCCGCACTCTGGCGGTGCTGTCCAGTGAACGCGAAGAAGCCTTCCCGGATATCCCGGCGGCCGGCGAGGTGACCGGTGATGACTGGTCTCACGGTTCCTGGCGTGGCCTGGTCGGCCCCGAGGGTCTGCCTGAAGAGGTCTCCGAGCGCCTTTTGAGCGCCGCCGAGACGGTGTGGAACTCCGAGGACTTCCAGTCGTTCATGGACGGTCGTGGCTTCGGCACCGTGTGGGAAGGCCCGGAAGGTTTCGAGGCATTCATGGCCGAACAGGATGCCAACAACGCCTCCATCATCGACAAGCTTGGCCTGGCCCAGTAACCGAGAGCCCAGTAGCTGAAGGCTCAGTAACCAAGAGCCCAGTGACAGACCGCTCGGTGACAGAAAGCTCAGCGAGCGGTCGACTGGCACAGTCTGCAATACACCCGATTGAGCGCCGCATCGGCGGCGCACTGACAAAGGTGCGGTAACGCCCGGGAGATCGTCATCATGCGTACCAGTGACGCGGTATCGGGAACCATGGCGGCGGCCCTCGGGGCCGCCCTCATCGTCGCTTCCGCGGACTTGAGTCCGCTGCCGCGCCAGGTCTATGGCGCCGGCACCTTCCCCAAGGTGGTGGGGGCCCTGCTGCTGTTGATGGGAGGGCTATTGGTGCTCAAGGGCCTGCGCCAACGCCAGCCCTGGGCGCGCTGGACCTCCAAGGTGTCCGGCCGAGCGTTTGTGCTGGCGCTGGCGGCGGTGGTCGCCAGTGTCATCGCCTACGTGGTGCTCACGCCGCTGCTGGGTTTTCCGATCGTTGCGGTGGTGCTTCTGACGCTGTTGTTTCGCGCCTATCACCGTCGTGGTTGGGGGCGTGCACTGTTGATCGCGGTGATTGCCACAACCGTGATCTGGATGCTGTTCGCACAGCTTCTGCACGTGCCGCTGGAGGCAGGACTGCTTGAACGGGTGCTCTACTGATGAATGAATTGATGCAAGCCGCTGCCATGGTGCTCGACGGCGAGGTGCTTTTGGTGATTGTCGCCGCCTCGTTGTTCGGGCTCTTCATGGGGGCCATCCCTGGTCTCACCGCCACCATGGCAACCGCCTTGCTGGTGCCGGTGACCTTTTTCATGGAGCCGCTGCCGGCCATCGCCGCCATCGTCTCCGCCACCGCCATGGCGATTGTCGCCGGTGACATTCCCGGTGCCTTGCTGCGCATGCCGGGGACGCCCGCGTCGGCGGTCTACGCCGACGAAGCCTACCTGATGGGCAAGAAGGGCAAGCTTGGTCTGGCGCTTGGTATCAACGTCACCTGCTCGATGCTCGGTGGCATCATCGGGGTCGCGGTGCTGGCGCTGTTTGCCCCGCGGATCGCCGAATTTGCGCTGCAGTTCACCAGCGACGAGTACTTCTGGCTGGCGCTGCTGGGGTTGTCCTGTGCGATTCTGGTCGCCGGCGGTGATCCGCTCAAGGGCGCCATCTCGATGATGATCGGACTGTCGCTGGCGATGATCGGCATGGACAGTGTGTCCGGCCAGATGCGCTTCACCATGGGCAGCTATGACCTGCTCGCGGGTATCTCGTTGCTGCCGGTGCTGATTGGCCTGTTCGCCATCACCGAACTGCTGCGCAGTCTGCCCAACGCCGGGCAGCGCGCCTCCAGGGTGGAAACGCCCAAGGGCAAGCTGCTCGACGGCGTGGCCCGTACCACCTGGCGCTACAAGGGCGGCGTCGCCCGTGGCGGGCTGCTCGGCACCATGATCGGTGCACTGCCGGGCGCCGGCGCCGACATCGCCTCCTGGATCAGCTACGCCATCAGTCGCAAGCTGTCGCGGGAGCCGCAGAAGTACGGCACCGGCCATCCGGAAGGGCTGGTCTCGGCCAGCGCCGCCAACAACGCGGCCCTGTCCGGCGCCTATATCCCGGCCCTGGTGTTTGGCATTCCGGGGGATACCGTCACCGCCATCATCATCGGCGTGCTGACCACCAAGGGCATCACCCCGGGCCCCGACGTCTTCACCGAGCAGGGGGCTCTGGTCAACGCCATCTTCATGGTGTTCGTGCTGGCCAACCTGTTGCTGCTGCCGCTGGGGCTGATGGCGATCAAGGGCGCCGGCAGGCTGCTGGCCGTGCCCACTGGCGTTCTCTACCCATTGATCCTGATGTTTTGTATCGTGGGGGCCTTCTCCGCCAATAACAGCATGTTCGATGTCTGGGTGATGCTCGGCCTGGGGCTGGTCGGCGTATTCCTGATGGAGAACGATTTCCCGCTGGGCCCGCTGATTCTGGCCTTTATTCTCGGCCCGATCATCGAGAGCAACTTCATGCGCTCGATCCTCAAGTCAGACGGTGACCTGATGGCCTTCGTCGACCGGCCCATCGCCATGGTGCTGGCGGGGCTGGCGATCCTGACCTGGACCCTGATCATCGCCAACGGCGTGTGGAAGGGCCGCAAGGCCGGCAAGGGCGGCGGAGTCTCCACCGAGGCATCCTGATCCGCGGGCGGTGGTGATCCGCCCGGATAGGGCAGGTAGAGGCGCCCTGTGTGGCCTAAAGGCCCAATGCGGGGCGCCTTTTGCAGTGGTAAAAGGGAGGTGGCGCCTGATGGTGCAAGCCAGGCGGCTTCCAGGGAACAGAGAACCGGAGCAAGGCAAGATGGCACAAGACGAAAAATTTTCACTGGCTTCGGCGGTCTACGAGAAGATTCTGGAAGCGATCATCGAGGGCCAGTATCCGGTCAACAAGAAGCTGCCGACCGAAGCGCAACTGTGCCAGCGCTACGAAGTGTCCCGGCCGGTGCTGCGTGATGCCCTGGCGCGCCTCAAGGAAGACGAGCTGGTGGTGTCCCGGCGGGGCTCCGGCAGTTTCGTGATCCGTCAGCCCGACAGTGCGGTGCTCAAGTTCGCGCCGATCTCGAGCATCGCCGATATCCAGCGCTGCTTCGAGTTTCGTACCAATGTCGAGGCGCGGGCGGCGCACCTGGCGGCGTTGCGACGCACCCAGGACCAGCTCGACCAGATCCGTCGCTGCTACGACATCATCGATGAGGCCAACGCCCGCCACGACCTGGCCACCGACGAGGACTATCGCTTCCACCTGGCGATCACCGAGGCGGCCAGCAACCACTACTACATTACCGTGCTGAAGTCGCTCAACGAGAGCATCAAGGAAGGCATGAACCTGACCCGGGGGCTGTCATTGATGGCCTCTCAGGAGCGCTTGAAGCTGGTCCAGGATGAGCACCTGGCGATCGTCGAGGCGATCAGCGACAAGGATGGCGAGCGCGCCGAAGCCGCCATGCGCGCCCATATCGACAACGCCCGGCATCGCATGTTCGAGGGGAGCCAATAAGGGCGCGGGGGAGTGCTGGCGTGCCCGAGCGCGGCCCTCCAGGATAGTTTGAAGTGGGTCGCTGAGTGGCTCGGGACTCGGAAGATTAGGAAGGTATTCCCGAGCGAGTGTTCTTTATCTGCACATGGACAGCCCAGCTGTCTGGCCTGGTGGCGTGCTTAGCTGTGTGTGCCCTGTTCTTCGCTTGTCTCTCCATGTTGCACGTCAGTACGCTGGCTTTTGGCATAGACAACCTCTGGGTCAAGATCGATTCCTGATTCCCATTCGATGGTGTCAAATGATACCCGAACGCGATCAAATACCTTGCGATCCTTTAGCTTCTGAAACACTCCAAAATCCAGGTAGGTTTTCATATCCAGGACGCCATTCTCTCCGTTGTCAAAATGGATCGAGAGGCGATAGTCGTCAATCGGTGTAACCTTTTTCACAGATGGGTACATGATTTCTCCCTCACTGTAATGGCTGGATCTTGAAGGGTTCTTCGCCGTTCATGACCAGTCGCCAGTCTGCCATCAATTCGTCCTGATGAAGCTCGGCCCATGCCAGGACAAGCTTGGTTTGCTTCCTTGGCAGATCTCCTTGAATAATCTCACATGTACGGATATTGATCGTTCCCTTGTGTTCGCCTTAGTAGACATGGAAATGCGGCGGCGGGTGCTCTTTCGGAGCATAGTACATCCGAATGATGATGCCATAAAACATTGAAATTGTAGGCATTCAACCTCTCCTGCCCGAACATGCTGGTGCTGTTCTCGTGGCAATGGCGTGCAAGAGGCCTGACAGGAAGTAGTGTGAATAGCAGCTCCGAGCTCAGGCGACCTATTGTGAAGCTAGCCGGAACACGGCGGTCATGTCCAGATGGCACGCCCGAGTCCAATCGTAGCCACCAGGCGGCTGACAGTCAGTCGTTTTCCTAAGGCTCGTTGCCGCCAGAGGGGATCTTGCCGACGCGGGTGAATCTCGAGGTGGCTCAGGCCAAGTTCGTGGCTCTCGCTATGCTCGATAGCCCGGCCAGCGAGCGAGCCCCGTTGACGATGCTCGTCGACCTCGATGGTGTTCCCCTCACGCACGTCTTTACAGGATAAGCCCCGCCGAGGCGGGGCTTATCTCTTTACAACGGTGTACAGCGGTGGCTTTCGTACTCGCAGGGCTGCTGCGGGTCGCTTCGGGGGTCAGTAGAACAGCAGCGGGTCGAGGATTCCCTGGGGATAGGTCAGGGTCAGAAACTCTGCCATGGCCAGCAGGAATGCCAGTACCCCCAGCGCCATCAGCACCGCGACCCAGGGCTTGAGCTTGGCGATGGCCAGCAGGAACACCAGGGTGAACAGTGTGGCCGTGGTGATGAAGCCCAGCGTCAGCATGGCGGCGACGAGGGCAAAGAAGCCGACCAGCCAGATGGCTTCTCGGGCGAAGGTCTGACGCTCCCAGCGGGGGCGACGTACCACGCTGCGGACGATCTCGGCCAGGCAGGCGAGGGCCATGATGGCAATCGCGAGCCGCGGCATGATGCCGCCGATCAGTGACAACTCCGAGACGTTGACCCAGGCGCTGGCCGCCAGTGCCAGCAGGGCTACCAGCAGCACGATATCGATGATCCCAAGACGATGGGATTCAGCGTCGGGCTTAGGCTCGGTGGCCGCGGCGCCCACCGACATCGGCTGACGCCGCTTCTTGATCTGCTTGCCGATCACCGGAATGAACATGGCGGCAAGAATCATGGCGCCGATGATCAGCACGCCGGGGCGCAGGAAGGCGTCGGTGCCCTGGAACTGGACCGCCTGGTAGAAGTAGGCCTCGGCGCCCGGTGCCAGCACAAAACCGATCAGGAAGGCCGGACGTGACCAGTTGGCCTGCTTGAACAGCACGCCAAGCACGCCGATGGCACCCAGGGCGAGCAGATCGCCGGTGGCGCGGGTGGCCTGGAAGGCGGCGAACATGATCAGCACCGTGATCAGCGGCGCCAGGGTGGCAAAGGGCACCCGGGTCAGGTTGGCCACGGGGCGAGCCAGGACCAGGCAGAGCGCGGCGCCGAGGATATTGGCAAGAGCCAGCGACCAGATGATGGTGTAGGTCAGGTCCAGATGGGTCTCGATCATGCCGACCCCGGGCTGCAGGCCGAGCAGCAGCAGGCCGCCCAGGAACACCGCCGCAGTGCCTGAACCGGGCACCCCGAACAGCAAGGTCGGCACCATGGCGCCACAGGCGCAGGCGTTGTTGGCCGACTCCGGGGCGATGACGCCGCGAATATCCCCCTTACCGAACTCGGAGCTGTCCTTGGCCGATTGCACCGCATGGCCGTAGGTCAGCCAGTCCACCACCGAGCCAGCGAGCCCCGGAATGGTGCCGACCAGGCTGCCGATGGCGGCGCAGCGTGCGACCAGCCCGCGCTGCTCGCCGACGTCCTGGATACCGCGACGCCAGCCTTCGCCGAGACGGCAGGGCTTTTCGGCGATGGCGCCTCGCTTGACCAGCAGATCGATGATCTCCGGCAGGGCGAAGATGCCGAGGCCGACGACCACCAGCGGCAGGCCATCGAACAGGTAGTCGATGTCGAGGTTCAGGCGAAATTCTCCGGTGGCCGGTGCCATGCCGATACCGCCCACCAGCAGACCCAGGCCACAGGCGGCCAGACCCTTGAACAGGTCGGCTCCCGACAGCACCGCCACCATGGAAAGCCCGAGCAGGGTCAGCATGAACAGTTCCGATGACGAGAACGACAGCACCAGTGGTCTTGCGATCAGGATAAAGCCGGTCAGCACCACGGCACCGATCAGGCCGCCGATCATCGAAGACAGAAAGGCGCTGGACAGGGCCCGTGCGGCCTGGCCTTTCTTGGCCAGGGAGAAACCGTCGATGACGGTGGCCTGTGACGCGCTGGAGCCGGGAATGCCCAGCAGCACGGAGGCGAAGGTGTCGCCGGTGGGGATGACCGCCACCAGGCCCATCAGCATGCCGAGTGCGACCGTTGGCTCCATGCCGTAGAGAAAGGGCAGCAGCAGTGACATGCCGGCGATGCCGCCGAGGCCTGGAATGATGCCGACGACCAGGCCAACCAGCACCCCCAGCGTCATGAACAGCAGATGGGACAGGGTAAACAGCTGTCCCAGGCTGGAAAGAAGGATATCAAGCATGGCGTGTGGCTCTCGAGTTGTTGGTGACGCCCGAGGGCGTGTTGTTGAAGTCGTTGAGCCAGGAGGCGCCGGCCGTCGCGGCCGGCGCTTCCCGAACGGTGTCAGATCCTGGCGTTGTGCTTCTCCTCGAGCCACTTGGCCAGCCACTCACGGGTCGCCTCATCGATCGACATGGCGTCTTCCAGGTGGCGCTGGATGACGTCGCCGATGACCGGGGTATAGGGGCCGAGCTGGGCCTCTGCGTCCTGCTTGAACTCATCGGTGGCGACGAACTCGCGGGCAGCGTCACGGTAGGCGTCGACCAGCTCCTGAGGGGTGTCCCTGGGCACCATGATCAGCTTCTGCAGGGCGAAGCCAGAGGCGAAGAACTTGCGAAATGCCTCATAGGCAGGCCCGGAGGGCGCCTCGCCGTGACGCGCCTGGTAGACCTCGTTGAAGGTCGGCAGGTCGGGGAAGGCCGGGTCGCGAACAATCTTGCCGTCGTCGTCGAGCAGGCCCAGCGAGAACAGCGGCACTGCCTTGCCGGACTCGACCAGCGGGGTGACGTTGCTCAGGTAGGCCGAGCTGGTCTGGAAATCGATGTCCGCTTCGCCGCGTTCGAAGGCCAGTCGTCCCTCGCCGCGGCTACGCATACCGAACACCGCCTGGACGTCGGCGCCGAGCAGGTCGAGGGCGATCAGCACGGGCAGCTCGAGACCGGTCGGGTTCTGGGCGGCCAGCTTGACCGGCTGGCTGAGCAGGGCATCGATCGCCGCGTCGGCGGTGTCGCCAAGGCTCGGCTGGCCATAGACCACCCCGCCGGTGGGGGTCGCCAGGATCGGCGTCCATTCGCTGTAGTCATAGCGTACGCGGCGATCATCCAGCATCGCCGGGTACTGGGTGGAGGCCGATGTGCCGAGCCAGTTTGAACCGTCGGCCTTGGCGCGCATGGCGAACAGATTGGCGCCATTGATCGAGCCGCCTCCCGGGACGTTGTCGATCATGATGGTCGGCTCGCCGGGGATATAGTCGCTGAGCCAGGGCGAAAAGAAGCGCGCCCACACATCGGTGCCGCCGCCGACGCCGAACGGCACGGTCCACTTGATATTGGCGGGTACCTCGACCTCTGCGGCCTGGGCATTGCCGGCGAGGCTGGCGCCTGCGATGGCGATGCCGAGTGCCGCGGCCCTGGTAACGCGGGACAAGGCGAGGCGTGATGCGGTGAACGAGGAAGGTTTACGGGTCATCATGGCGTGTCTCCTGACGGTCGTTGTGACGATTGTTATGTCTGTTGGGGAGGTGGTGATTGTTATGGCGGTTGTGGTTGTCGGGCGCGGCGGCGCTTCGGGCAGCCGGCAGCGTCCTTGTCGGTGCTGATCAGTCCGGGCCGGGGCGGCTGGAAGGCGTACCGGGCAGAGTAGGGTCGGGCAGGGCGTAGAACAGGGTGCCGCTCATGATCTTTCTGGCGGTGCGGATCAATGAGGCTCGGGCGATATCGCCGGGGTCGCCGTCGCGGTGCTCCACCTGGAGATCGATGAAGCCCGACGGGTGCTCCAGGCTGACGGCCGCCTTGAGGTCACCGGCCTTGAGTTGCCCTGCATCGATGGCGATGCGATTGGCGACGGTGCCAGGGACGCTGACGGCGCTCGCCACAGCGATGGCACCGGTGACAGCGATCGCCTTGTGACAGCGATGGGGGACAAAGTAGCGGGTGCACAGGGTGCGCTCGGCATCCTCGGCGGGCGAGGCCAGCACTGGCTTCGGTAGCACGCTGTCGCTGACGTCACCAAGCCCCATCAGCTCTCCTGCATGACGACGGATCCTCTCCAGACGCTTGAGCAGGTCGCTGTCGGCGTCCAGCTCGAGCGGCGTCTCGCGGCCACTCAGTCCAAGCTCTCGCGCGTCGATCATGATGATCGGGGTGGCTGCATCCAGGCAGGATACGGTGACACCGTCGATGGTGTCGGCGGCCTGGCCGGTTGGGAGCAGTCCCGACGTCTTGGTTCCGACGATGTCGAGAAAGCTCAGTTGAATGGCGGCGGAACTGCCGGGGACACCGCTGATGCGAGTGTCGCCGTCGTAGCGGACCTGGCCGGCGTCGGTGGGTACGTGGCACTCGATCAGTCGCTGGGTGTTGAGGTTGCGTACCCGCACCAGGGTGTAGTCCGGTTGCGGCTCCACCAGGCCGGACTCGATGGCGTAGGGGCCGACGGCAGACAGCATGTTGCCGCAGTTGGGGTTGAAGTCGACACGGCGGTTGAGCACGTCCACTTGGGCGAACAGGTAGTCCACGTCGGCGTCCGGGTGGCTGGAGCGCTCGACGATGGCCACCTTGCTGGTCAGCGGGTCGCCGCCGCCGATCCCGTCGATCTGCAGGGCGTGGCCGGAGCCCATCAGGCTGATCAGGATTTCCGCCCTGGCGGGCTCGTCGTCGGGGAGGTCGCTCATGCGCAGGAAGGGCCCGCGGGAGGTGCCGCCGCGCATGATCATGCAGGGGATGCTGTTCATCATCGTGATGCCACGCCGTTGTTGGAGGTCGTGGTATCAGCTTGTCAGGCGCCTATTGATGCTTCAAATGCTAAGTTTGGTGTCTATCAATGCAAAAAAAGGATTAATGCACTATGGTTATTAGTCCAAAAGCCTTCATGCAAGAGTGACCCGATGCAGCACCGTCTTGAATTTCTCGATCTGCAGGCCTTCATTCAGGTCGCGGAGCTGGGCTCCTTCCATGAGGCGGCTCAGCGCCTGCACCTGTCGCAGCCTGCGCTGTCACGGCGAATCCAGAAGCTCGAAGAGTTGCTGGAGGTGGGCCTGCTCGAGCGCACCACCCGGCGTACCCGGCTGACGCCGATAGGCGCCGACTTTCTGCCTCGGGCGCGACGGATGATCGAAGAGTACGAGTCCTCGATCCTCGGTATCCGCGAGCTGGCCACCCACCAGACCGGCACCGTGACCATCGCCTGCCTGCCGACCGCTGCCTTCTACTTTCTGCCAAGCGTGATCAGGGGGTTCAGCGAGGCCTGGCCGGGCATCCGTATTCGTATTCTGGATGTCAGCGCCAACGAGGGTCTCGAGAAGGTCATCAGCGGCGAGGCCGACTTCGGCATCAACATGTTCAGCGCCCAGCGGCCTGAGGTGTCTTTCACCCAGTTGATGAGAGACCCCTTCGTCTTGGCGCTGCGCTCCGATCACCCTCTGGCGGCCAGGGAGCAAATCGAGTGGTCAGACCTCGAGCAGGTGCGGCTGATCACCGTCAGTCGCGACAGCGGCAATCGCACCCTGCTGGACAATGCGCTGTCCGCCGAGGGCATCCACCTCAACAGCTTCTACGAAGTACAGCATCTGTCCACCTCGCTGGGGCTGGTGGAGTCGGGCCTGGGGGTGGCGATTCTGCCGCGCATGACCATGCCGGGCCCGGATCACGAGATCCTGTGTTCGCGGGAGCTGCCGGAGCCACGCATCCAGCGCACCATCGGCCTGGTACGCAGCAACGTGCACAGTATCTCGGGCACCGCCCAGCTGTTTATCGATCTGCTGCTGGAACAGTGGAAGCATTCGTAGGCGCAGTGAACCGCATGGCCATCTATCGCCGATTCAGTATGGATTCAGGTTCTTGCGCTACAAACAGAGGGAGACACCCAAAACGGAAGGATGACGTCATGCGCAGCACACTGATGGTGGTCGCTCTTGGCCTGTTGTCGACCCAGGCATTGGCAGGTCCCGGCCACGCTCAATCGGAGGCCATGGACCCCGATCAGGCGGATCGCACCATCGCCGTCGAGGCTGGCGATATCTGGTTCGATCCGGAAAGCTTGAGCGTTGCCCCCGGGGAGGTGGTGGCCTTCGAGGTCACCAACAGCGGTCAGCTCGAGCACGAGTTCGTGATCGGCTCCGCCGAGGCACAGAACGAACACCGCAAGATGATGCGTGAGATGGCCTCGGGGGGAGGGCATGGCATGCACGGTGACGGCCACGACATGAGTCAGATGCACGGTGCCATGGACATGCCGGCGGTGACTCTGGCGCCGGGAGAGACCAGGACGCTCGTCTGGCAGGCGCCGGAGCAGGGGGCATCGCTGACCTTCGCCTGCAATGTACCCGGACATTTTGAAGCGGGCATGCATGGCACCCTGAGTGTGGGAGAATAGGCGGCAAGCCTGGGACGGGGCCACCCCGTCCGGCTCGAGTGAGGCGTGGCATGCCTGGGCCCGCTGGCAGGGAGATGATGGTGATGAAGCTGTTGCTGGTCGAGGACGATGACCTGCTCTGCGAGAGTCTGAAGGATACGCTGGATGATCATGGCTATCGCGTCGACGTTGCCGAGCGACTGAGCGTGGCAAAGGCGCTGTTGCACAGCGAAGAGTATGCGCTGATGATCCTGGATATCGGCCTGCCCGATGGTTCGGGGCTCGACTGGCTCGAGTTCCAGCGTGAACACGGCCTAGGCCTTCCGGTGCTGATCCTGACGGCTCGCGATGCCTGGCAGGACAAGGTGGACGGCCTTCGTCGGGGGGCTGATGACTACCTCACCAAGCCCTTTCACGAACAGGAACTGCTGGCGCGGATACAGGCGCTGCTGCGGCGGCGTACCGAATTGACGGCGCGGCTGATCGTCAATGGCATCCGCCTTGACGAGGAGCAGCGCCAGGTCAGTTGCGCGGGAGGCCCATGGCAGACGCTTACCGCCACCGAGTTCTGCCTGCTGCGCTACCTGATGCACCACCCTGACCGGGTGCACTCCAAGACGAAGCTGCTCGATCAGCTCTACGCCCTGGAGCAGGATGCCCCGGCGCCCAATCTGGTGGAGGTCTATATCGCGCGCCTGAGGCGTCTGCTGGGCAAGCATGTCATCCAGACCCGCCGTGGCCAGGGGTACGTGCTTGTTTCGCATTAGACGCAATAGTCTCCGTCTGCGCCTGCTGGTCAGCCTCGGGGCGGTGTCCCTGCTGGTCATGGGGTTGACCTGGTTCATGCATGGCCTGCTGCTGCGCGAGACCGCGCGGGACTTTCTGGGTGACCGACTGCGGCAGGAGGCGGAGTATCGCCTGGCGCAACTGCGTCAAGCCGCAGACCCGGTACCGGCCCCCACCTTGCCCTCGAGCCTGTCGGCCGAGGTCTTTCATCACCTGTACGTGCTCAAGCGCGGCGAGCTCGTCACCACCTCCCATCCGAGCTGGTTGTCGGCATTGACGCCCCATCTGGATGGGCCTGACAGGTCGCTGCTGGATGTACACCTGGAGGGACGTCACCTGCTGGTGTTGAGGCGAACCTTTACGGTGGACGGCAGGCCTGGGGTGCTGCTCATCGGAGAATCCTTCGACAGCGTCGAGGAAGGCCTTGCGGCCCTGCACTGGTGGATTGGCGCCATCGCAGGTCTGGTGCTGCTGGCTCTTTCGCTGCTTAACGGGTTGGCGGTCAATGCCGCCCTGCGGCCACTGGATCTGTTGCAGCGCCAGCTGGCCGAGCTGCGAAGTGGTCAGCGACAGCGTCTCAGAATGAAGGTGCCGCAGGAGTTCCGCCCTCTGGTCTCGCAGCTCAACCGTCTGATGGACAGCCAGGAGCGCCGATTGGTGCGTTCGCGTAACGCCGTTGCAGACCTGTCCCATGCGCTCAAGACCCCTCTGACCGCGGTGATGCAGGCGCTGCGCAGCAAGCGTGAGCTTGATAAATCCCGCCGTGAGCGTCTGCTGGAGCGGTTGACGCTGATGCAGGAGTTGATGGAGTCCCATCTGCGTCAGGCGCGTCTGGCGGGCCCCGGTGGCGGCCAGCACACCCGGGTCAAGCGGGAACTCGACCAGCTTTTTGACATGTTTCGAAGCCTGTACCCCGACAAGCGCTTCGTCATGGCCCTCGGGGACGCCGAGGATGCCTGCATCGAGATGGAGCGACAGGACTTCCTGGAAATGATTGGCATCGTGCTCGACAACGCGGGCAAGTGGGCCAACCAGTCGGTGTGGCTCGCGCTGACGTTGGGGCGATGTCTAGAGCTGAAGATCCAGGATGATGGCCCCGGAGTGGCGGCGGAGTTGCTGCCGCTGTTGGGCCGGCGAGGGCACAGGCTGGATGAAGGGCGGCCAGGCAACGGCATTGGCCTGTCGATTCTGCTTGAACTGGTCGAGCAGTACCGGGGAGAGGTCGGCTTTCAGGCGCCGCCCAGCGGTGGACTCGAGGTGACCATCCGCTTGCCGTTGGCGCTGGCGTCAACCTCCGAGAGAGAGGCCGTGCGTTAGGGCTTGTCTGAAAAGTGCCTGCGCTCGGTAATACGGCGTTAAAAATCGGATCAAAATGCTCATTTACACCCCGTAAACTGCGCTTTCTCACCGATTTTTGCCTTGTCTAACCTTCGCTCGTCGACTTTTCGGACAGCGCCTAAGGATTCAGCTGGCTTTCAGCTTGGCGATGGAAGATGGCAGAAGTTCATCGCACAGGAAGACAGCACCCATGTCGACGACACTTCTGCCGCCACATCGGCTATCACGACGAGGATTCATCAAGGGAAGCGCAGCCCTGGGAATCGGCACCGCCGCCCTCGGTCTGGCGCCTGCCTGGGCCAACCCCTGGGGACAGACCTCGAGTTACCCCAAGGGGGTGGAAAGCGGTCCGGATATCTCGCTGGCCATACGTCGCCAGAGCGTGCCCATCGCTGGCCAGTCTGCACGGCCGATTACCCTCAACGGCACCAGCCCTGGCCCCCTGATCCGGCTCAAGGAAGGGCAGGACGTGACGCTGCGGGTGACCAACCTGCTGGACGAGCCCACCTCGATTCACTGGCACGGCATTCTCCTGCCGCCGGAGATGGATGGCGTCCCCGGCGTGAGCTTTGCCGGCATCATGCCGGGTGAAACCTTTAACTACCGCTTTCCCCTCCGTCAAAGCGGCACCTACTGGTACCACAGCCACTCAGGACTGCAGGAGCAGATTGGCCATGTGGGCCCCCTGGTCATCGACGCCGAACAGCGCGAACCCTTTCGCTATGACCGCGAGCACGTGCTGCTGCTGACCGACTGGAGTTTCGAGGACCCCTCGACCATCTTCCACAACCTGAAGACCGGGGAGGGGTACTACAACTTCCAGGAGCGCACCCTGGGAGACTTCATCGCCGATGTGGACCGTCAGGGGCTCGCCTCCACCTGGGAAGCGCGTGCCATGTGGGGCCGGATGCGCATGAGCTCCCGTGATATCGCCGATGTTACCGGCGCCACCTACACCTATCTGCTCAACGGTCATTCTCCCAATGACAATTGGACTGCCCTGTTTCGCCCCGGCGAGACGCAGCGGCTACGTGTCATCAATGGCTCCGCCATGAGCTACTTCGACGTGCGGATTCCGGGGCTCGAAATGACGGTGGTGGCGGCCGACGGCCAGCCGGTTCGGCCCGTGCCCGTCGAGGAGTTCCGCATCGGGGTGGCGGAAACCTATGACGTTCTGGTGACGCCGAAAGACGATGTGGCCTACACCATCTTTGCCGAGTCCATGGACCGAAGCGGCTTTGCCAGGGGGACCCTGGCGCCGCGTATGGGGATGGTGGCGCCGCTGCCGGAACGCCGACGTATTGCCGATCGAGGAATGGAGGCCATGGGAGCCCACGAGGGCATGGATCACGGCTCGATGGCTGGTATGGATCACGGTTCGATGGCCGGTATGGATCACGGCTCGATGGCTGGTATGGATCACTCGAACATGGGCGGCATAGATCATGGCTCGATGACCGGTATGGACCACTCGAGCATGGCGGGAATGGATCACGCTCAGATGGACAGTACGGAGAGCGCCACTGGTACAGCCATGCTGCCGGTGGGCGTGGCGCAGCCAAGCTCCCGCCTCGATCAGCCTGGAATCGGCCTGGATGCCCGCGAGCGTCGTGTGCTGGTGTATCAGGACCTGAAGGCCATCGCGCCATGGCCTGACCGTCGTCCTCCTGGTCGCGAACTCGAGCTTCATTTGACCGGTAACATGGAACGCTACATGTGGTCCTTCGACGGCAAGAAATTCAGTGAGGTCTCGGGGCCGATCCACTTCGACAAGGGCGAGCGTCTGCGCCTCATCCTGGTCAATCGCACCATGATGGAGCACCCGATCCACCTGCACGGCATGTGGATGGAGCTGGAGAATGGTGCCGGTGAGCTGATTCCGCGCAAGCACACCCTGAACGTCAAGCCAGGCGAGCGCCTTTCTGCACTGATCACGGCGGATGCCGAGGGCAGCTGGGCGTTCCACTGCCACCTTCTTTATCACATGGACGCCGGCATGTTCCGCGTCGTCAAGGTTGCCTGAGGAGAGATGACGCATGGAAATTCGTGTGGGCCGTATTTGCCTGGCAGCGCTATCGGGCCTGGGGTTGTCGTCGCTGGCGCTGGCTGAGGATGGCTACGACGCGCCAGATCACTGGCCGTCGCCCATGCAGGAACATCTGCGTGGCTCGGTGCTGGTCGACCGTCTGGAATACGTCTGGCCGTCTGAAGACAGCGAGGCAGTAACCTGGGATTTTCAGGCCTGGTACGGAGGCGACGTTCATCGCGTCTACCTGAAGGGGGAAGGTGACAATACCCAAGGGGATGGCGAAGATGCGGAATTTGAATCGCTGGATCTGCTGTATAGCCGACTGATCGCCGACTTCTGGGAGCTACAGGGAGGGCTTGGCTATCAGGGCGGGCTTGGCAGCGATGACCATCCCGAGCGCTATTTCGGCGTGATCAGTCTGCAGGGGCTGGCGCCCTACCGGTTGGAAACCGAGCTGGATCTTCGTGTCAGTGACGATGGTGATACCTCCTTGAGTCTGGAGCAGGAATATGATCTGCGACTGACCCAGCGGCTTTATCTGCAGCCTCGCCTGGAAATGGAAGTGGCGTTCGATGATGCCGAGGAGTTCGGTGTAGGGGAGGGATTCAATTCCTTGCGCACCGGCCTGCGCCTTCGCTATGAGCTACATCGCAAGTTCGCGCCCTATATCGGCGCCTATTGGCAGAAACTTTATGGTGATACTGCCGATATGGCGCGTGATGAAGGCGATCAAGTGGAGGACACCGCAGTGGTTGCCGGGCTACGCGTCTGGTTTTGATGCCTCTGCGGACATGGCTGCCACTCAAGGAAACCCCGCCAGGCAATGCCTGGCGGGGTTATGCTGTTCGTCTGGAACCGTCAGGTCAGGTGTGTCTTACATTAACAGTGCCTTGGCCGGCATCCACAGGCCCATCAGCAGCATGATCAGGTTCTCGCTCAGGGAAACGAAGCCCAGGGGAACGTTGCTGTTGCCGCCGACGCAGGCGCACTTGAGTTCGCGCTTGTCGATGTAGACCGCCTTGAACACCGAAATGGCCCCCACGGTACCGATGAACAGGGCCACAGGCGCGGCGATCCAGATCAGGCTGCCTGCCAGCATCAGTATCCCGGCCAGTGTTTCGGCGTAGGGGTAGATGTAGCCGTAGCGTACATCGCGTTGGGCCAGCAGGTCGTAGTTCAGGAACATGGTGCTGAAGCTTTCCACGTCCTGCAGTTTCTGCAGGCCCAGCAGAACCATGGCCGAGGCGACGGCGAACTCGATGGTGCGCACTGAGACCAGCGACTGGCCGGACACCCAGCCCACCGCCAGGCCGATCAGCAGGGCCGTGGCGAAGATGGCGATGACAGGACGGTAGCTGACTTCCTTGTCGCCGGGCACGCTCATGCCGAGGTGGCGGCGCAGTTCCTCGTAGCCGCCGATGCGCTCGTCGCCGATGTACACCTGGGGGGTGGTGTCCACGTCGGCTTCCTGCTTGAAGCGGTCGATGGCCTCACGTGACGTCAGGGTGTGGTCGTCGACCTGGTAGCCCTTGCGCTTGAGCAGCGACAAGGTCTTGAGGCCGAAGGGGCAGAGGTGATCCGCGGTCTTCATGCGATAGAGGCGGGCAGTGCTGGATGAGGCCCGCTGCGCCGGGCTTGCTGTGTTCGTGCTCATTTCCTCTCCCTGTGGTGGTTGAGAAAAGCCCAGACAGGCCAGGGTGGTGGCCCCTGAAGCTTCCGTCACTACTATGCAAGTTCGAGCATCTTCACCACAGACTAAAACCCTTGTGCAGCACAAGGGTCAAGGCGATAAGGACGTCTGCTGGTCAGTCCTGGACAACCTGCGCAGGGGGATCCAGGTGGCGGGATATATCGGCTCGGGACCGGGCGATAGCGCGATCGACGAGCGTGGGGGCGATGGCGTTGATCAGCGCGAACAGGCGCTCCTTGCCGCCGAGGACGGCGCGACGCTGGCCTCTTGTCAGCTGCTTGATGATGGCATCTGCCACGCGCTCGGGGCTGTCCACGGTATTGCCCAGGGCCTCGTTCATGGCCTCGGCGTCGGGGCCGTTCATGGCGGTCCGGGTGGCGCGGGGGGCCAGGTACTGCACCCGGACCGAGGTGTCTTCGAGCTCCCGGGACAGCGCTTCGGCGAAGCCCTTGAGGCCGGCCTTGCTGGCGCAGTAGGCGATATAGCCCGGGTGGCCGATATGCCCCAGCAGTGAGCCCACGAACAGCAGGTTGGCGCTGGGTTGGCCGAGAAACAAAGGCAGCAGGGCCTGGGTCAGCAGCAGGGTCGAGCTCAGATTGGTATCGAGCACCCGGATGACGTCGTCTGGCGAGGTTTCGCGAAACCAGCCGAGATGATTGATGCCGGCCAGGTGGACCAGCGTCGAAGGGCGCTGCTCGGGTGCTGCCTGACTTAGCTGGTCGAGTAGCCGCTGGCGGCCCATCGCGGTGGTCAGATCGACGCCAGCGACGAGGGTGTGTCTCGAGGCAGCCTTGCCAAGCTCGCCCGCCAGGGCGCTGAGCTTGCCCTCATCACGCCCTGCCAGCCACAGGCTGGCGCCTTCGGCGTCAAGCCGCTTCACTAGGGCCGAACCGATGCCGCCGGTGGCGCCGGTCACCAGAATCCTGCGCTCGCTCAGTGATGGCATGAGTTTGCCTCCAGCGCTTCGTCCGTCCAGTGCTCGGCGTCTCGCAGGGCGGCGTCATGGACCGCGCCATAGAGGCGATAGAAGGCGCGGGCCGAATGGATGATCTGGGCCTGCTCCTCGGTGTCGGTGATGGTGTCCATCAGTTCGGCGAAGAAGGCCATATGGGAGATGTCCAGTTCGCCGTGGGAAAACAGGTAGTGGAAGGCGTCATCGGTCAGGCCCAGGCTATCGCGGATGGCCCTGCCGGCGGCGCTGGCCGCCGAGGTGCTGGTACCCTCGAGCACCAGCACCATGCCGAACATGGCCAGTGGATGGCGACGTCTGATGCTGTCGTAGGCGTAGGACACTATCCATTCCGTCTCGAACAGCGGTGGGCGTGAACGCGCGTGGTGCCGATCGACGCCGGTGGACTCGAGGTCATCGAGTATCCAGTGTTCGTGGCCCTTTTCCTCGTCGATGTACTCGGCGATGGCCATGCGCAGGTTGTCGCGCAGCACGAAGTTAGGAGCGGACAACTCGGCGCCGCAGGCCATCATCAGTGAGACGGTGTGGCGCACATGGTGATAGGCCTGGGCGAGAAAGGCGCGATATTCGGGCAGCGTGATCTTGCCACCCTGGGCGCGCCCGATCAGTTCCCCTCCCATCAAGGCTTGGCGTTCGTCTTCGGTGGCAGCGAGCAGGTGGCGGTAGAAACCATCGGGCTTGCCGTTGTCGACAGGTGGCGAGGTGACGATCGGGGTATCGGTCAGCGTGTTCATGGGGGTGGGGGTTCCTGTGGGTATGAAGGGAGGCCGTCGGCGGCGGAGGAGAGCGCTGCTGACACCTGCTCATGGCCGGGGAAGGTTCTGGCGACAAGCCGCTCGATGTCGCAGCGACGGCGGAGCTGAATGCTGGCCCGGCGCAGGCGTCCGTTGGCGGTCAGTTCGTTGCTGGCGCTCGACAGCGGTGCTGCGACCCCTGGCAGTTGCCGCATCAACGACTGCCAGCCGCGGACCCTGGCGTAGTCGGGCAGGCGCTGATTGAGCGCGGTGATGTGGGCTTCCAGGCGGGGGGGCTGGATAGCGGCTGAAGGGCTAAGGAGCGCCAGCACCCCCGGCAAGCCTTCGCCGAAGACGAAGGCACGATCGATACCGTCGATGAGCTCGAGCTCCGCCTCGAGCCACTCGGGACAGAGATTGCGTCCGTTCGACAGAATGATGACGTTGCGCTGACGCCCGTCCAGGCGCCAATGACCGTCCGCCAGGCGGTGACCGAGATCTCCGCTGGGCCAGGGCATCTCGGTTGACGGAACCTGATGATCGGACGCCAGATAGCCGAGCATGCGACGACCGTGGACCAGCAGTTGGCCCTGTTCATCGGTGCTCAGGCGCAGTCCCTTGAGGGGGCACCCGACACGGCCATCCTGGGGCTCGTCCGGGCGGCTTAGACAGACCACCGAGCCCATCTCGGACATGCCGTAGCCCTGGGCGACAGGGAGTCCCAGCTGGGTTGCCTGTTCGAGCAGGCGGCGGGGCACCTGGCCCCCGCCCACGGCGACTAGCGACAACACCTGTTGCCAACCGTTTGCCGCAGATTGATGTGAGGCCAGGTGAGTTAGCGCCTTGAGCAGCGCCGGCACCAGAATCAGGCTGTCGGGTCGCCGCTTGGCTAACCAGCGTTGCCACTGGGCCAGGTCCAGCGTACCGCTGCCATGAAGCCCGGTAAGATCGGGTGAGTCGATAACGACGGTGGCTCCTCGCCAGAGGGCGAACAGCGCGCCCGCAAGGTGCTCGAGTAACACCGCCATGGGCAGCATCACGCCGTGACGATGCAGGGGTACACCTGCAAGGCGTTGTTCCAGTCCTTCGATGACCGACTCGAGATGTGGCCCGGACAGGCAGACCCCCTTGGGGGTGCCGGTGGTGCCGGAGGTAAAGGTGATCAGTCGCGTTCCGTCCGGCAGCGGTGCGGGCGTCGAGGGGCGCCGGAACAAGGCGATGGACAGGCCGGCCGGAGCGTCGAGTGGCTGGCGCTTGAAGTCGTTTACGTGGGCAGACGGCAGCCAGGCGTCCAGCGGGCTGTCCTGCGCGATCAGAAGCCCGTCCAGCCCGGTGGTATCGAGCAGGTGGTTGAGCTGTTGTTCGCTGAAAAATGCAGGTATCGGGGTGATCGGCAGGCCCGCCCTCCAGGCAGCGAGCTGGGCGACCAGCCAGCCAGGAGAGTTGTGACCCAGCAGGCCCAGGTGAGAAACGCCCGACTGCTCGAGTTGGTGCGCGACAGTGTCGGTGGCGGCCTCCAGTGGCCGGGCGGTAAGTCGGATGTCGGCGCCATCCGGGGTTTGCCCGAGCAGGCTCTCCACATCCGGCGACAGCCTCGCCCTTTGGCGCAGGCGCTGGTGTAGCCTATCCATGGGGCACGTCCCCGGCCGCCGAGCAGGCGTGGACATGGGGTAGCGCCGGTACGGGATCTGCCGCCTCCGGGGCAAGCTGTGCTGCGCCGGCGAGAAGCAAAGCGCCGAGCGGGGTGGCGCGCATGCTGTTGGCCACCTCGAGGGGGCGAATCACCACGACCCTGGGGTCCCGCTCGTAATACCGTCCCCAGTCCACAGGGTTGTCCAGGCAGTGGCGATGGGCGCGACCGATCGTGTGCATCTCGATGCCGAGCCGCGCGAGGCCGTTGCGCACGTCCCTGGACGCCGTCACCACCAGCCAGTCGATGCCCAGTCGCTCGAGCACCACCACCAGCGACAGCATCAGCCGTCGGCCGGCGCCTGGCGATGCGCTGGCCAGGGCGCCGACCTCCATGACCTGGTGGCGCGGCGGCGCAAGGTCGCAGAGGCCACGAGTGGCGAGCACCATCTCGACAGGTGCCTCGAGGTAGTGTTCCACCATGAGAGGGCCTTCATCGGCACGCCTGAGCCCCGTGGTGGCGACGAGCGCGCCATGGGGGGCTCGCAGTGTCAGCAAGCGCTGGTAGGGGTTGCTGATGGAGGCATTGTGATGGAGACGATAGACGTCGGAGATGAAGGCGTTTGCCTCACCCAGCCGCTCCGGGGACGCCCAGCACAGTCCCGAGGGCATGTCCGGCTCGGGAGCATCCGTGTGGGCTGTCGTCTTCGAGGCCGATGCTGCGATTGCCGGGGTCATGTCATCGCGTCCTTGAAAGAGGAGTTGATGGCAAGGCTAGGCTGCCTAGCTTAGCGAAAACTTAACGTTCGCAGATGACTAACCCGCAGCGGGCAGGGCAGGCCGATGGGGGTGCAACAGATGGTGCTAGGCTGATCCTGCAGGGTCCGGTAACGGAGGTAACCATGTGCGGCCGTTTCGCCTGTTACACACCTTTTGCTCAGCTGGCGGCGCTGATGCGCTTGCCGGTGGCGCCGCGCCTGCCCGAGCAGGAGCCGCCACCTCGCTACAATGTCGCGCCGGGCACCTGGATCACGTCGCTGGCCATGGACGGGGAGGGCGTACCTTCCTTTACCTCGATGTGGTGGGGCTATCGACCCCACTGGGCCCAGGCCGGGGCGCCGGAGCCGATCAACGCCACCGTGGAGAAGGTCGCCACCTCGCGCTATTTTCGTGGGGCCTTTGCCCGCCATCGCTGCCTGGTGCCGGCGGATGGCTGGTACGAGTGGCTGCCGGGCGAGACCGGTAAGCAGCCTTATTTCTTGTGTCGTGAAGATCGCGCGCCGCTGTGGCTGGCGGCGATCTTCAGTGAAAGGGACGACGGCTGGCCGGGCCTTGCCATCCTTACCGAACCCGCCCGGGGCTGCGCGAGTGAGGTGCACGCCCGGATGCCGCTGGCGCTGGACGACGGCAGCCTTGAACCCTGGCTCGATCCTGCCCTGAGTGATCGCGACGTCATGCGCCAGACGGTGCGGCATCTACCTGCTGGCGCCTTCGAGGCATGGCCGGTCTCGACCAGGGTCAATCGGGCGGGAGAGGAAGGAAGGGACTTGATGGAAGCCGTCCAGGCACCGGGCTGAGCGTCGGGTCTGAAGCGCCCATCTGCATGCCCTGGCTGCGGTGATGTTCCAGGTGCTGCGCGGCTTGTCCGCCCCGCGCCGATGGGCTAAGGTCGAAGGCGCATGGCACGGGGTGTCCCGCACGATAGCGGGGCTGAGAAACACCCGTCGAACCTGATCCAGTTCATACCGGCGAAGGGATGTCAGCGCAGTCGTCAGTCCAGGGGTCGGCGTGCGTTCCTCGCCTCGACCAAGGACCCGCCAGATGACCCTTTCCGACGCCTCACCCGCTACCTCCGCAAGCCCGCCCGCGCTTCCCATTTCCCGCCAGCTGGTCGTCGTCACCGGCGCCGGACGTGGCCTCGGTGTCAGCCTGGCGCGCAGTTTCCTCGAGCAGGGCGCGCGGGTGGTGGTCAACTATCGACGCAGCGAAGAGGGCGCCAACTCGCTGGTAGCCGACTATCCCGAGCAAGCCCTGGCGGTGGCCGCCGACGTCTGTGATCGCTGCGCCGTCGATGCCATGTTCGCGCGTGCCCGCGAGCACTTCGGCGCGCCGGTTACCACCTTGATCAACAATGCGCTGCCGGACTTCGCCTTCAACGGCGACGCCCGCCCCGGTCCCGACGAGCTGACCTGGGAGCACCTCGATCATCAGCTTCAAGGGGTCGCCCGGGGTGCGCTGAACACGGTGCAGGCTTCGCTTGCCGGCATGCGTGAGGCCGGCTTTGGTCGCATCGTCAATATCGGTACCAACCTGTTCCAGAACCCGGTGGTGCCCTACCACGACTACACCGCCGCCAAGGCGGCGCTGCTGTCGCTGACGCGCACCCTGGCCCACGATCTGGGCCCGGACAACATCACCGTGAACATGATCTCCGGGGGCCTATTGCGCACCACCGATGCCTCCCGCGCCACGCCGGAGGCGGTGTTCGATCTGATCGCCGCCAGCACACCGCTGAGACGGGTGACCACGCCGCAAGAGTTTGCCGACGCTGCGCTACTGTTCGCCTCGCCCTGGTCGCGAGCGGTCACCGGCCAGAACCTGGTGGTCGACGGCGGACTGGTGAAGGACTGATGGCCAGCATGCACCTCAATCTGTTCATCATGGGCTGTGGCCACCACAAGGCGGCCTGGCGTCATCCCCGTTCCAGCGTCGAGCGCCTGGCCGATATCCGCTACTACGAGGAGCTGGCGCGGCTCGCCGAGCGGGGTCGCTTCGATGCGGTGTTCTTCGCCGATGGTCACGCCGCGGGCAACATCGCCGACGGTCCGCTGTGGACCCTGGAGCCCCTGACCATGCTGGCGGCCATGGCGCGGGCCACCGAACACATCGGGCTTATCTCGACCGTCTCCAGCACCTTCTATACGCCGTTTCATGCTGCGCGCATGCTGGCCTCGCTGGACCATATCTCCGACGGACGCCTGGGCTGGAACCTGGTGACCTCGATGTTCGACAGCGAGGCGCGCAACCATGGGCTCGAGGCCATGCCGAGCCACGCCGAGCGCTATGCCCGGGCGGAGGAATTCGCCAATACCGTGCTGGCGCTGTGGGACTCCTGGAGTGACGACGCCCTGGTGAGGGATCGCCAGGGCGATTACGTCGACGCCAGCCGGGTCGGTCCCATCCATCATCACGGCGAGCACTTTCTGGTGGATGGCCCGCTGACGGTGCCGCGTCCGCCCCAGGGCCACCCGGTGCTGTTCCAGGCAGGCGCCTCGGATCAGGGCCGTGACCTGGCCGCGCGCTGCGCCGAGGCCATCTACGCGGTGGCCTACGATCTGCCCTCGGCCCAGGCCTACTACAGCGACCTTCAGGCCCGGGTAAAGGCCGCTGGCAGACCGAAGGTCGCGATCATGCCGGGGCTCGTCACCTACGTCGGCTCCACCGAAGAGGAGGCCAGACGCAAGCAGCGGGAGCTCGACGAACTGTTGCCGGTGGACAGCTCCCGGCGCCAGTTGAGTCAGTTCATCGGTCAGGACGTGAGCGACTGGGAATTGGATGCCCCGGTGCCCGAGCTGCCGCCACTGGAGGCCTTCAGCGGGCCCAAGGGGCGCTACGCCACGATTCTGCGGATCATCGAGAGCGAACGACCGACGCTGCGCCAGTTGCTGGGACGGCTCGCCGCCGGTGGCGGCCACTGCACCATGGTCGGCACCCCGGAGCGTATCGCCGACGAGATGCAGCGCTGGGTCGAGCAGGGCGGGGCGGACGGCTTCAACCTGATGCCGCCGTCGCTGCCGGACAGCATCGAGGACGTGGTCGAACAAGTGGTACCGGAACTGCAGCGCCGCGGGCTGTTTCGACGCGAGTACCAGGGCCGCACCCTGCGCGATCACCTGGGGCTGGTGCGGCCCGGGCGCTGATGAGCCGGAACTGCCAGGGCCCCTGATCGCCAGGCCTTGAAACGACAACAGCGGGACGCGTCAGCACGTCCCGCTGTTTTTTATCACGCCTTGCCAGGCTGTCAGCGTGGCGGTGTCAGCTCTGGAAACGCCGCACCAGACTGCCCATGCGGGTGAAGTCATAGTCCTGGCGGGATGGCAGCAGCTTCATCAGCACCAGCGAGACCAGCACCGGCACGAAGGCCGCCAGCAGGAAGGATTCCAGCAGGGTGGCGGTACCGCCGCTGGGGGACGGGAACATCGCCAGCCCGGCGACCAGACCTGCAGCGGTGCTGAGGACCGCGTTGCGCCCGTCGTAGCGGCGATTGAACAGACCGAAGAACACCGGGAAGGCCGCCGCCGAGCACAGCAGGTCCGCCAGCAGGAACAGATAGAGCACGCTGTAGCCCTGGGCCGCCACCCAGGTCACCGGCACCGCTGCGGCGACGATCAGCCAGCGTGCCAGGCGCATCAGGGTGGCTTCGCTGGCCTGGGGCAGCAGCCGGTGCATGTCGACGGCGATGATGCTGGAGGTGGCGTTGACGGTGGTGTCGGCACTGCTCATCACCAGGGCCAGACCCAGCGGAATCAAGGCCAGGGCGAACCACCGCGGCACCTCGGACAGCAGCACGCTGAACAGCGCCACCGAACCGTCTCCCTCGAGCCCGAGGCCGACGAAGGCCAGGCCGAACAGGCCCATCAGCACGATCACCGGAAAGTTGAACAGCCCTGCGATCCAGAAGCCCCGCCGCAGCACCTTGCTGTCCCGGGCGGCGTAGATGCGCTGCCAGGTGCCCTGGTAGAACAGGCCGGTCAGCATCACCGCGATAAAGAACGTCAGGCCGGCACGCAGGCCACCGGCATCGGTGACATCCAGCAACTGGGGCGCACGTTCCTGCAGGCCCTCGAGCGTCGGCGCGACGCCGCCGGCGGCCTGCCAGCCGAACACCAGCAGCAGCGCCAGCAACGGCAGGATCACCAGCATCTGTACCTTGTCGGTGAAGATGGTGGTGCGCAGGCCGCCGTAGAAGGTGTAGAGCAGGGTCGCGATCATCACTACGCAGGCGGTCAGCCACAGAGGGATCGGCGCCAGCAGGGTGACCATATGGGCGATTGCGGTGAGGCCTGCCGCCAGCGAAATGAACAGATAGAACAGCATGATCGTCAGGGTGAAGGCGTACATGGTGCGCCCGTAGCGATGGATCACGAACTCGGTAAGGCCGTGGCCTTCGGGGATCAGCTCACGCATGCGTCGTCCCAGCGGGATCATCACCAGGCGCGGTACCATGGAACCCAGCGCATAGCCCAGTACCGCGCCGATGCCGCCCCAGGTGGCCGCCTGGGCGGGGCCGAACAGGATCCAGGTGCCCAGGGTGGTGGCCACCAGGGTCAACACCGTGGCGCGGGTGTTCTGGCTGTTGCGAGCCGAGATGTAGTCATCCAGGCCGCCCTGACGACGTCGGGCATAGATCAGGCCGGGGATGGCAAAGATGGCGGCGCACAGCAGAAGCCACAGCGCCGTCCAGGTGGGATCGAGCATCATCGAAAGAAGACCTCTTTCTTGTCGTTGTCCGCAGGGACCGGTGGACAGGCGGGACGAGCGGCGGACAGGAAGAAAGAGGAGATAACGCAACCATCCTTCCCTTCGCCGGCATGACCCGGATCAGGTTCAAAGGGTTACCGCGTGATGCGGAATCTCAGCCGTCAGGCTCCCCCAGGAATGCGCACAGCGTAGGACCGCCTCCGATGGCTGTCAATTGGCGCTTTGGCCGCAGCGACGGGGCGTCAGACGGTGGGCGAGGTGCGCAGGCTGTGCCAGCCATCGTAAAGCCAGTTTGCCGCCCGGCGTGGATCGATGTCAGCCATCGCCAGATAGCCATGACAGCAGGCCTCGCGGCTCGCTCGCACAATGGCCGAGGCGTCGGTGGCGTCCATCACCAGGGTGCGTCGGTGCCCGCCGCCGCCGCGCAGGAAGGGAGCCGCGGGCGCGCGCTGGAACTCGACGCCTGCCGGCAGGGGCGCTGTCGAGTGATGCGTGTCGGGGTGGTCTGGGGCGCACAGGATGACCTCGAAGCCGAGCCGTTGTCCCTGGCGCGCCAGGTCGGCATTGACCGGAGAGTGGCCGGTCAGTACCAGACGCAAGGCCGGCTGGATCAGCACCTCGACGACGTCGTCGCCGATCTGGACCAGCGGACTGGTTGGCGTGGGTCGCTGCAGGTTCATGGACGTACTGCCCAGGCTGACGCGGCGAATCAGCGATGGCTGGCCGGCGAGCGTTGCATGGATGACCTCCAGGTGCACCAGGGTCTCGCTGCTCGGTGACAGGCGCTCGACCAGACAGGGGGTGCCATCGTTGGCGTTGTTGTCGATATTGACCAGGCAGGCGCCGCCGCCCCGGGCCTGGGTCAGCAAGATGGGCTGTCCGGCGTACCCGGGGCCATCGGCATCGCTGGTGACGCTCAGGTGGGGGAAGGCGGGAGCAGGGGTGTCCAGGCGTGTGCACAGCCAACTGGTATCCCCGCGATTGGCCAGCGTCAGGGCGTGTTCGATGGCGACAAGGTCCTGGTGGATCATGGGCAGCTCCCGCGGCGGTGTCGGCCACGCCAGCATAGCGTGGAAGCGGGCAAGCGAAATAATCCGGCATCTATAAGCATCTTTTCATAGGCTAGAGAAGACGGCACGCGAGCCGCCAGGGTATTGACCTGCTGCCGGTCCAGGGCAGGGCTTACGCAAGGAGATGTCCTCATGGAGCGTTTTGCCTGGGTGGAAGAGGCATTGGTGTCGTCCGGAACGGTGCTGGTACGCCTGACGCCGGAGTTGCAGGTGCACGACGTGGTCGGTGATGCCGTGCGCGTGCTGGGCGAGCCTGGAGACGTCTGGATCGGGCGGGGGCTGGCAGAGCTGCCTGGCGAGGCCGCGGCAGTAGCTGAAGCCTGGGTCTCCCGGGGTGCCGCTCACGCTGCCAAGCCTTCGATGCCGCTGGAAATGGGCGATGGTAGCTGCTGTCGCCTGGCCGATGGTGGGCTGGTGCTGCGACTGTCGGCTCGGCAGAAGGCAAGCCGCGGTGTCATCGCGCGGATGGCCGACCACCTGCCGGTGATGGTGGCCTACGTCGACCGCGACTTCTGCTTCCGTTTCAACAATCGTGCCTACCTCGACTTCATCGGCCTGCCTGCCGAGGCGCTGATGGGGCAGCCGGTGTCTTCGGTGCTCGATGCAGACTCCTACGCCAAGATCCGGCCACGTTTCGATCTGGCGCTGGCGGGGCAGGAGGTCAGCTACGAGGATTCCCTGGTGCTCCAGGATGGTCGCCAGATCTACTTCAAGGTCCACTATCTGCCGGACCTGGTGGAAGATGAAGTGATGGGCTTCTACGCCATCATCCAGGACGTCTCCGAGTATCGCTCGATGATCCAGTTGTTACGGGATGTCCATACCGGGGTAAATCGCACCGATATCGGAGTATCAGAGATCGTCGACATGCTGCTGCGTGACGCCTTGAGCTACCTGAGGCTGGATATCGCGCTGGTCAGTCAGGTCGAGGGGGAGCGTTACACGGTGCGCTGGGCGGCCTCGGATAATGCGCCAGTAGGGGCCGGCGATAGCTTTGCACTGGGTGACACCTACTGTCGGCTGACCCTCGACGCCGATGACGTCTTCCATACCCACCGCGCCGGGCAGGACGAGCGAGTCAAGGGCCACCCCTGCTACGAGAACTTTCAGCTGGAGACCTATATCGGTGCACCGCTGCGGATCCAGGGCAAGGTCTGGGGAACCCTGAACTTCTCCAGTCCGTCGGTGCGCCGGCACGCCTTCAGTGAGGTCGACATCGAGTTGGTCCGGCTACTGGTCGGGGCCGTCGAACGTGTCATTTCCAACGAGATGGAGGTCGAGCGTATTCGCCTCGAACGTGATCAGCTGGAAGACCAGGCGATGACCGATGCCTTGACCGGACTCCCCAATCGAAGCCAGCTGGATCGCCACGTCACCCGCCTGATCGAGGAATGCGACAGTGGCGGGATGGTGTTCTCGCTGGCCGCGGTCGATATCGACTTCTTCAAGCAGGTCAATGATGGTTTCGGTCATTCGGCCGGTGACCAGGTGCTCACCTGGCTGGCGCAGACAGTAGCCAACTGCCTGCGTGATGGCGATCTGGTGGCGCGCACCGGCGGCGAGGAGTTCGTGGTGGTCATGCGGCGCACCGCCTTGCCCGAGGCGATCAAGGCGGCCGAGCGGGTGCGTCGTGCGGTGGAAGGGGGGGAAATCACCCTGTCGGATGGACAGACGATTCGCATCACCATCAGCATCGGCGTCAGCCAGTATCGCAAGGGGGAGGGATTTGCACCGCTGTTCGAGCGCGCCGACCGGCGCTTGTACAGCGCCAAGCGTAGTGGTCGCAACCGCATTGCCAGCCAGGATGAATAGTGCCCAGGTGTCGCCAGGTGCAGCGTTGTCATCGCTGACGTAGGACTTTGCTCGTGCTTGCGGTCTAGTCTGAAAGGCCCAGTGTGGGTGGTTGGGTAATCTCAGGTGGCTGGGCTGAGGTGACAGCGGCTGGCAGGCCCTGGCATCACCTTCCCGTCACGGGATTTTCACCACACCCTCGGCCCCGAAGAGTGCCTCCTGCCTAGGCGTAGTTCCTGAACTTTCCAGGTTTCAATGTGTTACCCGATTCCCTTCGGTTGCGGAATGCGATAGCGGGTATGAACTTTCTCATCTTTTGCGATGTAGTTTCCTACTGCGTCGATACTGCGTTGATCATGTTGCCTGCAAAAGAGTAGATAGGAGCTGTGTTCCTACAAAAGATGTGGGTAATATCGTACATCCGTTGTTAATAAAATATTACAAAGCAGTTGCGTAATGCCGGTGTTTGTCCCACCGGTGCGCAGGGGAAAAATCATCATGCATCTCAACAAGCTTGCGTTCGGCCTGGCGTTGGGCGGGTGGGCGTGCCTGCTTGCTCCGTCCGTGCTGGCAGAAAGTCTGCTGGAACTTCACGAGCTCGCGGTGGACAGCGATCCTCAGTTTCAGGCCGACTTTCATGGTAAGCAGGCCACCGATGAGCGTTACTATCAGGCGCGCTCAGCGCTGCTGCCGCAGATCAATGTCAATGTCGAGCGCAGCGAGATCTCCCAGGACATCGTCAGTACCGACAACGAGGTCTACGGCAGCGGCAGCACGTCCTACCCGACCACCGTCTACGGTGTCTCGCTCGAGCAGTCGATCTATGACTATTCCCGCTGGGCAGCCTTTGGCCAGGCCAAGCTGGAGATCCAGCAGGCCGCGTCCGAGCTCGAGGTCTCGCGCCAGGATCTCTACCTGCGGGTGGCCGAACGCTACTTTGCGGTACTCGCCCTGTCGGAAAACCTGAGTTTCCTGCAGGCCGAAAAGAAGCAGGTCCAGACCAATCTCGAGCAGGTCAGGGCGCGTTTCGAGGACGGTTTGATTCGCGAGATCGATCTGCTCGACGCCCAGGCGCGCTTTCTGCAGGTCGAGGCGCGGGAGCTGGACGTGGCCAACCGTCTGCGCGATGCCCTCAATGCCCTGGCCGAGGTCAGCGGCGTGCGTCCGGTGGAGCTTAGCCTGGTCGATGAGGACCTGACCCTGGCGAGCCCGGAACCGTCGTCAGTCGAGGCCTGGATCGAGCTGGCGATGCAGCGTAATCCTCGTCTGTCAGCCGCACGGCTGGCGGTGGAAGTGGCCAATCAGCAGGTCAAGGTGAGTCGTGGTGGTCACTATCCGACCCTCGATCTGAGTCTCGACTACGACAACGACGAGACCGAGGGCTCATTGTTCGGCGGCGGCAGCGAGGTCGAGACCCAGACCATTCGGGTCGGCCTCGATGTGCCGGTCTACAGCGGTGGGCGAGTGTCGTCGGAGGTGCGCGAAGGAACCCGTCTGATCGAGGCAGGGCAGGCTCGACTCGAACAGGTGCGGCGAGAACTCGACCGCGAGATACGTGCGGCCTTCGAGGGTATCGTCACCGCCATGTCCCGGGTCAGGGCTCTGAGCGAGTCCTTGAGCGCCAACCAGCGCATCGTCGAATACCGCCAGGTGGCCTATGAATCCGGTGTCATGCCGGTGCTCGAACTGCTCGACGCCGAGCGCGATCTGTTCTTCGCCCGCAGCGAACTTGCCAGTGCGCGCTACGACTACCTGATCAGCGTGCTGCGGCTGAAGCATGCCGCCGGCGTCATCAATGGCGAAGACCTGGCGGAGATCGACGCCCATATGAATGACCGGATGGACCTCCTTGCCTTCCAGCACTGAACCCCGGCCCTTCGCCGAGCGTCAGGCGTTGATCGAGTCCTGGCTCGATAGCCTCGCGCGTCCCTACAGTGCCGAGCGCTCGGTCAAGTGCGCTCCCGCCCGCTGGGCGCATCAGCGCAGGCTCTACAGTGTGCCGCTCGAGGGCGTTGACGCCGACGATCTGGCGGTGCGCCTCGAGGGGTTGCTGGAGTCGCTGGCGCTGGCGCCTGGCGACCGGAGGGCCTTCGTCGCCGGACTGTCGACGCAGACGATGGCGCACTATCTGCATCTCGGGCTGGAGGCCGCGACCACCAAGGTGTACTGGGAAGCGCCGCTGCCGGACAAGGCCCTGCCGGGGCGTCGCTTCCCGCTGTACCAGGCGTGGAAGTGGCGCCCTGGCGTCGACGCCAGTGTCTCCGACTATGTCCTGCTCGAGAGCGCCGAGGCGGTGCGCCATGCATTGGCGAGCACGCTTGCGGCGATGCCCCCGCTCGTCGGTGACGTGATCGAACAGCTCGAGGTCAGCCACGCGCTGGCACGAAAGCCCTGGCCACCGTTGACCGTGAGGATCGAGGAACGGCGCCAGGGTCGCGATACCGGTCGTGATTCCCTCAATCTGCATCTACATCCGGCCGAGATACGTCTGGGCGAACTGGCGGGCCTTTTGTTGTCGCTGGCTCGCGAGTGGCGCTGTACGTCGCGCGCACAGGCGATCGAGTGGATCGCCGCCCACGGCGACAAGCCGCTGAGCAACCTTTCTCTGGGGTTCGATGCGAAAGGCGAACCCTTCGTGACCTTCTACCACGGGGTGACACTGGTCTCCCCGACTTCCACCGGCGCGCTGGCCGCGCAATGGCGCTGACGTCCAGGCCCAGGGACGACACTCAAGTACTAGAGGACTCTTTCATGGCGACTCAACTTCTTATCTATCGCAACGTTCAGCCGATCACCCGCGACAAGCATGGCGAGCTGTCGCTCAAGGTCGGCAAGGACTTCGGCTTTGCCAGCGGGGTGAACTCGGTGCCGCTGATGGCGGCCGAATTTCCGACCGCCGCCACCGACCTGCCGATCGTCTTCACCCAGGCCGACGACGGGGTGCTGCCGGTCGCCGTGCTGGGACTCGAGCAGGACCAGAATCTGCTGGTGGACCGTGAAGGCCAGTGGCGCGGTGAGTACGTGCCGGCCTTCTTCCGCCGCTATCCCTTCGTGTTTGCCTCCGCCGACAACGACAAGACCTTCACCCTGTGCATCGATGATGACTACGAAGGGCTCAATCGTGACGGTCGCGGCGAGCGCTTCTTCGACGCCGACGGTGAGCAGACCCAGTACCTGGGCAAGGTGCTGGACTTCCTTCAGGACTATCAGGCGCACTTCCAGCGCACCCGCGCCTTCTGCGCCCGTCTGGTCGAGCTCGACCTGCTCGAGTCGGTCGAGGCCCAGATTCGCTTGCCGGAAGGTGGTCAGCGCACCCTGACCGGCTTCCAGGCGGTCAACCGTCAGAAGCTCAAGGCGCTGCCTGAGGACAGCCTCAAGGCGCTGCTGGACAGTGACGAACTGGAGCTGCTCTACGTCCACCTGCAGTCGCTGCGCAATCTCAATCGACTGAGCCGTCAGGCGCAGGGTGGTTCGCGGCTGGGTGCTCTGGCCAAGGGCGACCCCGCCGAGGAGGCGGTCGCGTCCGACGCCGAACAGGACACTCCCGTTCACTGATCGACCGAGATCAGGGGGCGTATCGTCGCCGCGATGCGCCTCTTGACGTTTTTCGCCACCGGAGTCCCCCCATGAGTCGCCACCAGCGCAAGCCTCTGTCCGAATTGATCGCTCGTCTTCTCCGCCAGCCCAGGCGTGCTCGTCGTGCCCAGGCAGAGCCGTCCCGGTTCGTGTTCGAGGGACTCGAGCCACGCATGCTGATGTCGGCGGACCCGCTGACTGCCAGCGTGGCCGGTGGCGCCGAGATGACGTTGCGGGTGGTCGAGGAGAACCAGCAGCAGGTGCTGCAGGTGGTCGAACTCGACGAGCAAGGCGTCAGTCAGGTGGTGGCCTCACGCGGCCTCGATGAGGCCAAGGCCAGTGGCGGCGTGGTCATCCAGGGCAGCGACGCCCAGGACATCCTGCGCGTGGACCAGAGCCTGCTGGGCCAGGCGGATGGGTTGCTGGTGAGCTTCCAGGGCGGCGACGGCGACGACGTTCTGGCACTCGAGCATAGCCAGGGGCTGACCATCACCTTCGCGGGGGGCGAGGGCGATGATCGCATCGAGGGCATCCAGGGCAACACCGAGTGGCAGGTGAGCGCCGATGGGTCGGGCAGCGTGGACTGGTCGAGCACCACCACGGCGGCGCGCAACGATAGCTGGCTCAGCTTCACGGGCATCGAGACGGTGAACGCCGCCTCCTATCGCCAGGGCGACGACGGCGTGCTGTCACCCACGGACGATGCCGCCCAGCACCGGCTCTCGAGCAGCCAGGACGGGGCGCGTTGGTCGCTTTACGACGAGGGCAGTCTGGGGCTAGGCAATATCGCGTTCAACGGCATCGACCGACTCGACGGTCGGGCCGGCCAGATCCTCGACTTCAGCGACTTCTCCAACTCGGTAGAGGTCGATCTGGGGACCGGCAAGGCCACCGGCTTCGTCGGTATCGACGGCTTCAATCACGTTATCGGTACCGGCGGCGATGACCGCCTGATCGGTGATGTCACCTCGCAGGTCGACACTATCCTCGACGGGGGTAATGGCAACAACCTGATCGTCGGGGGCGGCGGCGACGACACCCTGAAGGCCGGCGCCGGTCGCAGTACCCTGGTGTCGGTGAGCGGCAGCGATCGCTTCGAACAGAGCGAGCTGGGCAGTGAGTTCACCCCCGAGGAGGCCGAGCTGACCTATGTGGTGCAGCGCGCATCCGGGGACATCAACCTGACCAGCGCTGGCGCCACCGCGACGGTCACCACCGGCGACGGCAGCCTGAGCTTCCAGCGCCAGCCGGTGGAACTGGTGCTGTCCGCCGCGGGGACCGGCCAGACGCTGAACGCCAGCGGCTACTCGCTTTCCGGCGTGACCTTCCAGAGCCTGGATGGCGCCAGCAATAGCCAACTTGTCGGCAGCGCGCAGGACGACCGATTCGTGCTCAGCGCCGGGGGCGGCAGTGTCCAGGCCGGTGGCGGCAACGACCGCATCGAGGCCAGCGCCGACGCCGACATTACCCTGACCGATACCGCGCTGAGCGTGACCGGCTGGACTGACTGGGTATTGGGCGACGTCGAACTCGCCACCCTGGTGGGCGGTGCTTCTGCCAATATGCTGGACGCTTCTGCTTTCACTGGTTCGGTTCAGTTGGAGGGTGTCGCCGGTGACAACACCCTCAAGGCCGGCGCCGGCGATGCGGTACTCTTGGGCGGCAGTGGCAACGACACCCTAGTCGGGGGTGTCGGCGACGACGTGCTGTTCGGCAATCGCGGCAGCAACAGCCTCGATGGTGGCAGCGGCAGCGACTCGGTGCTGGGCAGTACTTCCCACAGCTTGCGTCTGTTCGGTGGTAGCGGTAGCGCCACCCTGGTGCGCGGCGACGTCGCCGAGGAGCGCGAGCTGGTGTGGTCGCGCAGCGCCGGTGAGACGGTGGTCTTTCACTTCGCCGGCGAACAGACAGACGCGCTGGCCTGGGATGCCGACGCCCTGGCGGTACAGCAGGCGCTCGAGGGGCTGTCTGCGGTGGGCGAAGGCAACTTGCAGGTGGCCCGCGAGCTGTTCGAGTCTGCTGGAGAACAGCAGGTGCGCTGGCGCGTCAGCTTTATCGGCGACTTCATGGCCGTGGCCGACGACGGTTCCTTCGCCAAGGCGCTGGTCGGCAGTGGTCTGGCGCTGGGAGCTTCCGGGGCCAGCGCCACGGTGACCTCGACCCAGGTGCGCGCTCGGGAAGCCGGGCGTGACAGCCTGGCCGGTATCGAGCATGGCATGCTGCGTGCCGAGTTTGGCGACACCGTGCTCGACGCCAGCGGCTTTGGCGGCAGTGTCTATCTCCAGGGGGGCAGCGGCAACGACCTGATGATCGGTGGCGAGGCCACGACCCAGTTCGTGGCGGTAGCCGGGGATAACGTCATTCGTGCCGGGGCTGGGCAGAACGAGATCCGCGGCGGCGTCGGCCAGGATCGTCTGGAAATCGTCCTTGCCGATGGCCAGAACGCCGTCAATGTGAGTGGGGACAGCTTCAGCATCGACGGCGGGACCGCTTCGAGCTATCGCGATATCGAGGCGCTGACGCTGGTCGGCAACGCCGGCGCCAACACCCTCGATGCCAGCGGCTGGCACGGGGTCGGCGAGCAGACCCGGGTCACTGCGCTGATGGCCGCGGGCGGCGCCTCCAACGCCGAGATCGAGACCTTCCTCTCGGCGCTGGGCGATGCGATTCCCGGTGCAGAAGACTTTGCCAGCCAGGCGGAATACGAGTCCTATCTGGCGCGTTACGTCACCGGTAGCGAACTCGAGAACTCCGGCGCGCACCTGAGCTTCACCCTGCAGAACGGCGAGACGCGGGCGCTCAATGTGGCCGACGCCCGCACCCTTGGCGACCTGCTGGTGCTGCTGGACAACGTCGAGGGCCTGACCGCGAGCTTCGATGGTGCCAGCGGGCGTCTTGTGGTCACCGACACCACCACGGGAAGCGCGAGCTTCGCCGTCAGCGCCGACGCCACCGCGAAGATCCTGACCGATGCACTCGGCATGGGCGTCAGTGCCGACAAATGGCTGAGCACCGCCTTGAGCGGGACTGGCGTGGTGCTGGACGCCAGTACCGGGGGTAGCGACACCCTGACCGGTAGCCGTGGCGATGACCGTATCGTCGTCGTGTCCGGCGCCGCCAGTGTCGACGGCGGCGCCGGCACCGACAGCCTGCTGGCGGCGGCGGGCGACTCCATGACGCTGACCGATGGCGGGTTGGTCGTTGGTTCGGCCACAACCACGCTGTCCGGGATCGAGGCGGCGCGTCTGAGCCTGACCGGAGGCGCCGACAAGACCTTGACGGCCACTGCCTTTACCGGCGCTTTGGCCATCGATATCGCCGAGGCGGCGACCGGAACCCTCGTGAACGCCGAGACCGGCGATCAGGTCGAGGTGGAACTGGCGGCGGGGAGTCTCGCCCGGCTTGACGACGTGACCGTCATTGGGGGCGCCAGCCTGGTGGGCTACTGGGATGGCGACGCCTCCCTGTCCAACGTGACCAGAACGTTGGACAGCAGTGTCGAGCTGCGTGCCGACGGTGCCTTGACCCTGGACAACGTCGATCTGAGCATGAGTGATCCGACGCTGGGACACGATCTGTCGATCCTGGCGCGTGAGCTGACGATCGGTGGCGATAGTGTGATCGATGCCGGTAGCGGCGAGTTGCACCTTGGCGCGCAGTTGTTTCAACCCCTGCTGGCGCCTGCCAATGGCCTGGTCGACGTGGGCCTGTTCGACCTGTCGGTGGATATCGACAAGGCCACGCTCAAGGGCGGGGACGTAACCATCGATGCGCGTCTGGTGGATCCCGATCGCGACTGGTTCAACCTGCGCACCGGCGTGGCCTTCCTCGACCAGGGCATCGATACGGCGCTGGACTTCCTTCAGGGGCTGTCGCTGTTTGGCAGTGTCTCGGTGATGGTGGCCGAGGTCGCCATCGATATCGGCTCTGACGCGGTCATCACCGCCACCAGCGGGGACATCACCGTCGCCTCCGAGCTCGACATCAGTACCGAGGTGGGCGCCAGCAAGGCCTGGGGCCTGGGCGTGTCGGTCAGCACCCTGATCACCCGCTCAAGTGTGCATGTCCACGGTACCCTGAGCGCCGCAAACGACATCAACCTGAGCAGCAGTGTCAGCACCGCCCAGAGCGTCTCTGCTGAACCGGATGGCCTCAAGGGCGTGGCCGGCGCGGTAGCGGTCAGCGTGCTGGTCAGCGATTCCCGGGTGATGGTGTGGGAAGACGCCAGCCTGAGTGCAGGCAATGATCTGGTGGTTGCGGCGACCAGCGTGGAGGAAAACGAGACCTCCGCCAGTTCCGCCCCTGACAAGGGCAAGGTCGGCATCGCCCTGGCGATCAACGTCGAGACCAGCAACACCGAGGCGCAACTGGCCGGTGACGTCAGTGTGGGCGGCGATCTGACACTGAGCGCCGAGACCTCCCAGGGTGAAGACCACGGCGGTACCAGCGCCAGCGCCGGTACCGCCCCCGGTGGTGGCCCCGATAGCCTTGTCGACGGGGCCACGGCCAGCGCCGAGGACCTGTCGCCGACATCGGTGATCGGCAACTTTCAGGAGGCGCTCAGCGGCGTCATCGGTGACAAGATCAAGGAAGGCATCGCCGACCGCGGGCCTGCCTCCATCGGCGAGCACTTCAAGGAATCCCAGGGCCAGCAGAAGAACGCCCTGGACGTGGCCGCCGCCCTGGCGGTCTCGGTGGACATCAATCGTGCCGAGGCCCGCCTTGGCACCAGCGTGACGCGACTGGGCGCCATCGCCACCCAGCGCAGCGACATCGAGGTGGCCGGCGCGGTCAGTGTCAGCGCCACCAGCGCCCACCGCCCGGCGGTCAGTGCAGAGGGTTCGGCTACCGGCGTCGACCCCAACAAGAAGGAAAAGGAAGAGAGCTTCACCGACAAGGTGCTGGGCAACACCCTGATCGGCAAGCTGCGAGACGCCGCGGCGGAGTCCGAGGTCCAGGGCACCGACAGCGCCAAGGATCAGAAGGAAGACAGCCAGGTAGCCGATGTCGGTGTCGCCGGCGGCTTCGTCTTTGCGCTGCAGAACAACCATGCCGATGCGGTGGTCGAGGGCCTGGTGGACCTGGACGCCGGCGATGCCATCAGCGTCACCGCCGAGAGCCTCAACAGCGTCGATATGGATAGCCTGTGGGGGCGTCACCTGTATGTGGCGGGCAAGGCCCTGGGTGAACTCGATGGCACCTACGACCATGCAAGCGCGGAAGGTACGGCAGACCTGGCCAACGGCGACAAGGTGCTGGTAGCCGATGACCACCAGCGCGGGGGCGAGGCCGGCCTGATCTATCAGTTCGAGGGGGCCGACGTCAGCGGTGTGGATCTCGCCAGTGAAGACTTCAGCGACGACAGCCGCTGGACCGCCCTGAGCTCGCCGTTGCAGACCCGTATCGAGGAATTCGTCGAGGCGCTCAACGCCTTTACTACCGGCAATCTGGGGATCAGCGGCAGCTTCGACAGCTGGACCGTGGCCACCGCCGAGGGGGGCAAGCTCGCCATCGCCGGTGCCGCCAACGTCTTCCTGGTCAATCAGGATAGCGAGGCCCGCATCCGCGAGGGTGCCCGGATCAATCTGGGGGGCGCCACCGATGTGGCCAGCGTCACACCCAGCGACGAGCAGCAGGTCGAGGTCATCGCTCGCAGCGACAACCACCTGCTGTCGCTGGTCGGCAATCTCAGCCTGCCGACCTTTGCCGGCGCCGACGAGGCCAGCGCCGAGGCCTGGCGTGACGCCTTCAAGAGCGATATCGATACTATCAAGTCCGGGTTCGCCGGCATCCAGTCCGATGGCAGCGCCATCGGTGCTTCCATCGGCGTGCATCTGCTCGGCGGGGATACCCGTGCGGTCATCGAGACAGGTGTGGCGCTGGTCGCCAGCAGTCTGGACGTGCGCGCCGACAGCGACACCCTGCTGATCGGGGCGGCGGTGTCCGGTGGCAAGGCCGACAAGGTGGCCTTCAACGCCACTTCAGTGGCCAATATCGTCGACAACACCACCCTGGCGCAGATTCAGGACGGGGTATCGCTGAACATTGGTACCGTCTCGGTGGATGGGACCAGCGGGCCGGCGCTCAGGGTCGGCGCCAACGACGACACCTACGCCTTTGGTATCGGCGGCAGCGTCGCCTCCGGCAAAAGCGCTGGCGTCGGTGTATCGGCGGTGGTCTCGGTGATGGAGCGCGACACCCGAGCGGTGATCGGTGGTGTGACCACGCCAGCCAGCGCCAGCGGTAGCATCACCGTAGGAGGTGATCTGCTGGTCGAGGCCAATAACGGCGGGGTGGTAGCCAACCTCGCCCTGGCCGGAGCCAAGGCGGGCAGCAGCGGTACCAGCGGGCTGGATTCGGCCGGTGACGCCAGCGGCTCGGGCGCTGGTGGTGGTTCGGCTCGGGGCAGCGCCACCAAGGACGACCCCAACAAGTGGCCCAACAACCAGAGCAACTATGACAGCGTGCTCAAGGAGTTGAGTGGCAAGCTCGGCGGTGCCGCCAAGGCGTCTTCCGGCGGCAGCGGCGGCACGTCTTCCACCTCGTCCGGCGGTGACCAGAAGGGTAGCTTCGGCCTCGGTGTCTCGGGTTCGGTGGTGGTGAATATCGCCGACTATCGTACCGAAGCCCTGATCCAGGGGATCGAGACGCTGAAGATCACCGGCAAGACGTCGGTGGCCGCCAAGGACAGCAGCCACCTTGGCATGCTGGCAGGTGGCGCGGCGCTGTCGCTGGGCAGCAGTGGCACCCAGGTGGCGGTGGCCGGGGCCGCCGCCCTGGCCTTCGACAGCGGCATCACCCGGGCGCGGATCGATCGCGTCACCTCCTTTGATACGGGCGGTCTGGCACTCAGCGCTGCGCGAGAGGGCTGGACGGTGGTCGCTGCCGCCGGTGTCGCCGTCGCTTCGGGCGCCAAGGGCTTTGGTGTGGCCGGGGCGGCCAGTGTGCTGACCTCCGCTCGCACCGTCGATGCGGGGCTTTTGAACATCCAGTCCGGTGATCTCGGGGACGTCAGCGTGGTGGCGCGTGACGCCGCCAACGCGGTACTGATCGCCGGTGCGGTGGCTGGCGCCGGCAAGGCCGGCGTCGGCGGGGCGGCGGCCTTTGCCGATATCAGCCACGACGTCGACGCCCACGTCGAAGCGCTGGGCAGTGCCAGCGAGTCGCTGGTGATCGGCGGACTCTCGGTCAAGGCGCTCAGCGATACGCTGGTCATCAGCCTTGCCGGCTCGGCCGGTATCGGTGCCGGGCCCAAGGGGGTTGGCCTTGCGGGAACTGCCGCGGTCAACCTGATCGACAATTCCACCCAGGCACGTGTGGTCGACAGTTTCCTGGACAAGGGCAGTGACGCCCTTGCACCGACACCGGCGGTGTCGGTCAACGCCGATGACCAGAGCAGCATTTGGACGCTGGCCGGCGCCGTCGGTGTCGGCGGCACCGCCGGCTTTGGTGCCGGAGTGTCGGTCAACAGTCTGTCCAATGAAACGCTGGCCCTGATCAGCGGCGGGGCCATCGCCAACGCTGGTACCGTGGCGGTGGTGGCGGCCAACACCGGTCTGGTGCGCTCGCTGACCCTGGGGATAGGTGCCAGCACCAAGTTCGCTGGTTCCGGCAGCGTCTCGGTCAACCAGATCGCCAATACCCTGCGCAGTTCAATCAGTAACGCCAACGTCTCGACGGTCGGCCAGGTGCTGGTGGCCACCCGCGATCGCGCTGAGCTTGTGGCGATCAGCGGTGCAGGAGCCGGTGCCGGCAAGGTGGCCCTGGCCGGCAGCGTCTCGGTCAACCTGATCGACAACGACAGCCAGGCGCTGATCCAGAACGCTACCGTCTCGGCCGGCGGTGATGTGGTGGTGGACGCCGAGGCCAGCAGCCTGGTGGTGTCGGTCGCTCTTGGCGGTGCCGGGGCCGGCAAGGTGGGCCTCGCCGGTGCCGTCAGCGTCAATCTGATCAAGGGCAAGGTGGAGGCCCTGATCGACGGCGGTCGGGTCGAAAGTGGTAGCGGTGATATTCGTGTCCAGGCCACCGACAGTGCCCAGGTGGTAGTCGTGGCCATCGGCGCCGCGGGCGCCGGCACCGTGGCCGGCGGGGTCAGCAGCGGCACCGTTCAGGTCGACAACGCCATTGTGGCCCGGGTGACGGGGGCCACCTTGATCGCCGGTGGTGACGTAGCCGTCTGGGCGGGCCTGGCCGAGCGCAGCGGTCGCGCCGCGCTGGAATTGTCGGCACTGGGACTTGAGATGGACCCGGCGACCCAGGGCACCGAGACCAATCCGAGCACAGGGTCATCGGATATTGCCGCCCGGGACATGTCCAACATGGACTGGACCGCCGGGGTGATCAACCTGACCATCGCCGGTGCGGGCGCCGGCAGCGTGGCCGGCTCCGCTGCGGTGGGGCTCAACTGGCTGCGCTCCAGCGTGCTGGCCGAAGTCTCGGGCGGCGCCAGTATCACCGCCGCTGATAGTGTCAGCGTGCTGGCCCAGGACAAGAAGGGGCTGGTCAACTTCTCCTTCGGCGCCGCCGGTGCCGGCAATGCGGCGGGGGGCGCGGCGATCGCCTTCAATTATCTGGGAGGCGACCCCAGCGATCCCTCGCGCACCGTCGACAACACCAGCGACCAGAACGTCGACGCCAGCGAAGACGCCTTCATCCTCCAGGGCGAGCGCAGCGACCACGGCTACAGCGTGGGCCAGATCGCCGCCTTGATCGATGCCTCCAGTGTGACCGCCACCAGTGGTGACGTGCTGGTGGACGCCCGTTCCGAAGCCAGCATGCTCAACATTACCGCCGGCGGTGCGGGCGCCGGGGCGGTGGCCCTGGCCGGCTCCATCGGCATCAACTTCATGCAGAATGATGTGCTGGCATCGATTGGCAATGGCGCCGTGGTCAGGGCCAGCGCCGGTGACGTCAACGTGCATGCCTCGGTGGCGCCGATCATGATCAACGTGGCCGGCGCGGCGGCTGGTGCCGGCTCCGTCGGTCTTGCCGGCGCCTCGGCGACCAACGACATGGCGTCGGCGCTGAGCGCGAGCATCCTCGGGGCGAGCACCGAGGTAACGGCGGGTGGGCGCGTCGACGTCAAGGCCGAGTTGATTCGGATCACCGATGTGCCTTCCGTCAAGGTCGATGACAGCCTGATACCGCCAGAAGACTCAGACGAGAATCGCCCGGCGACGCCTGGGCAGGGCGACCAGGTCTGGAGCTTTGCGCTGGCCGGTGCCGGTGCCGGCAAGGTGGCGGTGGCCGGGGCGCTGTCGCTCAACTGGCTGCGCGGCAGCGTCACGGCGGTGATCGACCAGGCCACGGTCTCGGCGACGGGAGACATTGCCCTGTCGGCCAGCGATGATCTCGGCCTCAATGCCTTTACCGTGGCGGGGTCCGGTGCCGGGGCCTTCGCCCTTGCCGGTTACCTGGCCTACAACTACATCGGCGGTGATCCGGACGACCCCACCAGCGACAGCGCCAACCGTATCCACGCGCTGATCAAGGGCGGCGCCAGCGTGGCGTCCAGCGCCGGCAAGGTCAGCCTTTCAGCGGTCTCATCCTCGAGCATCAGCGCCTACTCCCTGGGTGGTGCCGTGGCCGGTTTCGCCGCACTCAGCGGTACCACCTCGCTCAATTTCACCCGCAAGGACGTGGTCGCCGATATTCGCGACAGCGCCACCGAGGTGAGTGGCGCCGGCGGCATCGCGGTAAGCGCCAGCGACACCAGCGCGATCTCGGCGGCCAGTGCCCAGGTCAACGTGGCGGTCAAGGGTGGTGCGGCCGGTCTTTCGGTGGCCTATCTGGACATCGACAACAGCATCCTGGCCGGTAGCCAGGGCGCCACGCTCGACTCGAGCGGCGGCGATATCGCCATTGATGCCCGCTCGCGCTCCACCAACCTGATCGTGATAGCCGGTGTCAGCTATGGCACCTTCGGCGCAGGTGCCGGCAACGCCGGCAGCTCGTTGATCAACAACACCAGCGTCGCGCGCATCGACGGCGGCAGCGTCGATGCCGCCGGCAACGTCAGCGTGGTCAGCGACAGCAAGGACGTCAGCACTATTACCCTGGGCACCGTCAGCGTGGGTGCGGTGGCGCTGGGCGGTGGTGTCGGGGTCGACCTGCTGGGCAGCACCTCTGAAGCCTGGATCGGTGGTGGTGCGCGCGTCAGCGCCGGCGCCGGCGGTGCGGCCGTATCGGTGCGCGATGACTGGAACAATGGCTGGACGACAGACAGCCACAAGGGTGTGGTGGTGCTGGCCACCAGCGAGGTGTCCTTCACCAGCGTGGCGGTGACCGCGGCGGGCGCCGCCGGCAATGCCTTGGCGGCCAATGTGGTGGTGGATGGTGTCACCGGCGCGACCCGCGCCTACATCGACAAGGCGCGCATCGACAGCACCGCGGACGTGGTGGTGCGGGCCCTGCATCGTGGCGACGCCGACAGTGGCGGTGGCGCGGCGGCGGTCAGTGGGGGCAGCTCCGGCGCCGCTGGTGTCGATGTCACCCTTTTCCAGCACAAGACCGAGGCCTTCATCAGCGGTGACGGCTTCGACCACTCGGCTGAAAGCGACGGCCTGATGGTCAAGGCTGGCGGCGACGTGGCGGTGGAGGCCCGCGCCGACGTGAGCTTCCTGTCCACGGTGATGGGGGCGGCGGTGGGCCTCAACGGTGTCGCCGGTTCGGGATCGGCCAGCGTGGTCGATCTGTCGCTTGAGACCCTGGCCTATCTCAAGGACGTGGAGGTCGCCGGCACCAACGTGGCGGTACGTGCCGACAACGACGTGGACGGCCGCTTTATCGTCGGTGCGGTGGCCGGTGGCTCCGTCGGTTTTGGCGCCTCGCTGGCGCTGGGGTTGCTCAACCCCGAGGCACGAGTGTCGCTGGACAAGGCAATAGTGACTGCCAGCAATGATATCGCGGTGTCGGCAAGCCAGCGCCTGGATCTGGGGATCACCGTAGCCACCGCCGGTGGCGGTGCGGTCGGTGTGGCCGGCGCGGTATCGGTGATGACGGCGGATGCGGTGACGCAGGTGCTGGTGTCCGGCGATAGCGAGCTGACCGCCGGCAATGACGTGCTGCTTGAAGCATCCACCACCACCCTGGTCAATGAGCGCAGTGGCCCGGCCGGCTATCTGCAGGGGGTCGGCGCTGCCGCCGTCGGCGCGGCGGGCTTCGGTGCTTCGGTGGACGTCATGGTGCTGCGCGAGCAGACCCGTGTCAGTGTGGCGGATGGTGCGCAGATCATCGCGGGGGGCGATGTGACCGCCGAGGCAAGGCTGTCGCGTACCCTCAACTCCACGGTGATCGCCTTTGCTGGCTCCGGCTCTTTGAGCCTCAGTGGCGCCATCTCGGTGATCAGTCTGGGCAAGGGGCTGAGTGAGGAGAGCTTCGAGCGGGTCGAGGACCTGCAAGACTTGGTGAGCGATACCTTCGCCGGTTTCCAGAGCGGCGAGTTCGCCATGAAGGCCGAGGCCGAAGACTCTGATTCCGGCACCGATACGCCGCTGGACAGCGACGAGCAGGCGGCGTTCGACGGTGACTTCGATCGCCCCGACGATGCCGGAAACCACAACAAGGCCAACCGCACCTCGACCAACAGCGCCCTGAGCACCCTGACCGGTGGACTCTCGGGGGATACCCTGTTCGACGTCGAGGCGTCACCTCTGAAGGTAGGTGACACCGCCGCGACCCTGGGACGTGGCGTGACAATCACCGCCGGCGGGGACGTCAGCGTCAAGGCCAGCGAAGCCCTCAAGGTGCAGACCCTGACCGGCTCCGGTGCGGTCAGCGGTGTTGCCAGTGTCGGCCTGTCGGTGGGGGTGGTCGAGCTCAACGGGGCGGTGACCGCCCAGGTGGGCCACGGCTCGACCCTGGATGCGGCGGACACCATCGAGGTGGCGAGCGACTACGACGGTGACGTGTCGATCAGCGCCTATGGCGGTTCGGCGGCACCCAGCATCGCGGTGGGTGGCCAGGTGGCCATCCTGCTGGATCGCACCCAGCAGCTTGCCTCGCTGGAAGGCGCCACGAGCGCCGCTGGCGGCACCCTGATCAAGGCGGCGGATCGCGTCGATATTATGGCCAGCGCCGATCGCGACTATTCACTGAGGGCTGCAGGTGGGGCCATCGGCCTGGTGGCCGCAGGCGTGTCGGTGGGCACCGTCGAGATCAGCGGTGCGACAAGGGCCTGGGTCGGCGAGTATACCAGGGTGGGCGAGAACCAGAGCGTCGGTTCGCTGAACGTCTCGGCCACGAGTATCGATCGGGTCGCGCTGGAGGTGGTGGCGGTGGCCGCCGGGATGGCCGGCGGCAGCGCCAACGTGGCCCTGGTGACCCTGTCCCAGGAGGTGCAGGCGTGGATCGGTGACGGCGCGCGGATCTCGTTGTCTGACGCCCTGAGCATCAACGCCAGCCTGACGCCTGCGGTACAGATCAAGACCCTGGGGGTATCGGTGGCGGCGGGCGTCGGCATCGGCGTCTCGGTGGTCGAAGGAGAGCTCAAGGCCAAGGTGCTGGCGCGGGTCGGTACACCTGGCTCCAGCGCGGCCCATGATATCCGCATCACCGCCGGGTCCATGGACGTTGCCGCGTCCCTGAATACCCTGGCGAATGGCAACAGTCTGAGCGGTGAGGCCCTGGGTTCCGCCGGAGGGGCGCTGTTGGGCGTCGATGCGACCCTGGTGACGCTCAAGGACAGCACCGAGGTGGTGGCAGAGATCGCCGACACCTCCCTGGAGGACGGCAGCGGTAGCCTGCGCGAGAGCACCAATATTGCCATCGCCGGGCGGCTGGACGTCACCAGCGACCTGATCTCGCGCCTCTCTGGCAAGTCCAGCAGTATCGTCGGCGGCCTGGTGGCGGCGGGTGCCGCCAAGGTTACCGTCGATCAGCGCACCGTCAGTCGTGCGCGCATTGGCAGCGGCAATGGCATCCTCGCCGGAGACGCCAGCGTCCGTGCGAACGGGCAGCTGGAAGCGACCCTCGACGCCCTGGCTGGCAGTGGCGGTGTGGCCGCCGGCGCCGGCGCCGCCACCCACGTCACCCAGCATGCCACCACCGAAGCGCTGATCGGCGCCGCCGAACTGCTGCTGGTGAAGGCTGCCGGCAACAGCGGCCTGCTGACCGTGCACGCCGATCAGAGCTTCGACGTCGACGCCCGCATCATGAGTGTCTCCGGGGGCGTGTTCGCCGGAAGCGGCGCCGAGTCGCGCTACTGGATTACCGCCAATACCCTGGCCGAGGTCGGTGACAAGGCGCTGGTCAAGGCTGCGGCGATCGACGTATTCAGCGATACCCGGCTGGACAAGCAGCGTCTGGCAGGCACCGACGATGGCAATATCCGTGGGGTGGCCGGTGGTGCGGTGGCCGGCGCCGGCGCCTCCAGCGTCGCCCGTCTCGATCTGAATACCCGAGTGGTGGTCGGTGCGGGTGCGTACCTGCACACCAGTGACGGTGATCTGCGCCTGGCGGCGAAGAACCAGGTGGTGTTCAAGGAGAAGGTCAACCTGACCGCCGGCGGCCTGGCCTCCGGCGCCGGTATCACGGTGGACATCCTGACCACCAATCTGGCCGCCAGCGTCGAGATCAAGAGCAACGCCGAGCTGGTCAGCCAGGGCGAACTGCTGATGTCGGCCCGTGGCGGCGGCGACCTGGCGGCGACCCTGCTGATGGATACCTATGGCGCGGCCACCGTCGGGGTGGGCAGCGCCAAGGTGGTGGTGACTCCGGACAACAGGGTCACCGTGCGCGGTGGTGCCAAGGTGTCCGCGCTTGGCAATATCGATATCGTGGCCGGTGGCAGTGCCCAGGGCGAGCGTGATCGCTACGCGGTCAGCGCGGTGCTCGACAGCTTCGCCGGCAGCATCATTCCGATCGATGACCTCAACGCCCTGGCCAAGATGGACCAGACCAACCGCATCGAGGTGGCAAGCGGGGCCGAGGTCATCGGTGCGCGGGATATCCTGCTGTTTACCGAGCGCTTTGGCTTCAGCGACATGGAGGCGCGGGCCAAGGGCGTCAACTGGCTGTCGGCGGTGGGCAGTGCCATCGACGCAGCCCTCGGCAGCGGCGGCGCTCAACTGGTGGACGGCGATGTCGAAACCGACGCCGACGCCGACGTGATTATCGACGGCCGGGTGGAAACCGGCCTGGGGCGCCACAAGACGCTGGTGCTCGGGGTGATCGACGTAACGCAGGAACAGCAAGACATCGCGGATCTCAATTCGCGCATCAATGCCCTCGCAGAAGCGCTCAACAGCACCAGCCTGACCCCCGCCGAGCGCACCCAGAAAGAAGCCGAAATGGCAGCCCTCGAGGACCAGCTAGCGGCCAAGGTGGCCAATAGTGGCAACTATATCGTGGCCGAATCCGGCCATGACGATATTGGTTTCGCGGTGAGCGTCACTCCGGGTCAGAGCGGACTGGTCGACGAACTTCAACGCATTCGCGAGGCATACAACGTCTATCGCAACTCCGGCAATACCCGGCTGGTCGACTTCTACCAGGGCGAGATCGCGCGCCTCGAGCAGGCCCTGGTCGATGAAGGCTATGGCGAGAAGGTCAATGGCCAGCTGATCGTCAGTCGGGTGGACGAATTGACCATCACCCTGGATGACGTCTGGGCCCAGGCGGGGGCGGTCTACGTCTACGCCGACGACTTGAGCGGTGACGGCGTTGTCGAGGCGCCCACCGACGCCAGCATCACCATCCTCAACAAGGCGCCCTCGCGCATGGTACTGGGCGATATCGAGATTCCCCAGGTTACCGGTGGGCTCTATCTGAACCTGACCCAGGTGGCTTCCAGCGCCGAGATCGACGCCATCAACGCGAGCGTGAGCACCGGCTTGAAGGTGGAGGGAGACCCTGGCGCCCAGAATGGCCAGCCGCGCATCACCGTGGTCAACAGCTACGGTGTTGCCTTCAGCGAGGACGACGCCAACCAGAAGAAGATCCGCGACGTGCTGATGGGGGCGCTTGGCTACAGCGACGCGGAGTCGCTCTACGACCGACGAATCTTTGACACCGCTCCGCCCTCGAGCCTGGTGTTCGGCGGGCTGACCCGCAATATTTCCGGCGAGCTGATCGGCTACGCCAAGGGATCCATCTCGGTGGAAAACGAGATGCGCGCTGAAAGCATCCTGTTGAGCTCGCCGGGCGAGCTGACGATCAAGGGGCTGTCACAGTTCAACCCCGGGGGTAATGCGGATGCTGCCGCGGTGCGAGCCGATGGCGACGATGGCGCAGGGGCGCTGGACGCCGATGCGCTATCCGCGATCGCCAACAGCGCGAGCGCGAGTCCACAAGTGGAGGCGCGCAGCATCGTCATCGATGCCGAATATGTCAACTTGAACGGCTATATTCGTGCCGGCGTCGACGGCTACGACCTGACCATCGGCGCCGCCGATGCCCAGCGTATCGCCGACCACATCCGCAGCGGCTCCAGCGGTAACCTGACGCTGTCGGCGTCCTCCGGCGACGCCCTGGTGATCTTCAATGGCCATACTCGCCAGATAGAGGTCACCGGCCTTGCCATCAGCGGCGGCAAGCTGGATATCACCGGTCACATCGCCAATACCGGCAACGGCAAGCTTGAGGTGCTGGGGGGCTATGGTGCGATCAATATCACCAACAACACTTCCTACACCCTGGCGGTGGGGGATCTCGACGTCAGCCGTCATGGCGAGGGCTATCTACGGATCGCCGACAAGTACAAGGGCTCCAGTACCAATCCCCTGGTGACCGAGTATCGCTACGACTTCGCCGATCCTGGCAAGACCTACACCTATACGCCGGACAGTGATGTGCGCTACGGCTTCAGCGTGGTCCAGGACAGCTCCAAGCGGCGTTATGCTCAGACCGCCTCCAGCGCCTGGGCGGGAATCGACGCCTTTGCCGCCGACCCGGATACCCTGAACTGGGGCGAATCCGAGATATCGCCTGGGCGCCTGCAGGATTCGCTGTCCTACTTCTATACCAGCAGCGAGACCGGTTATCAGTACAACAAGAGCGAGGTCAACGCCAGCGAGTGGACCGATCCGCAGCTCGTCGACAAGTGGTCGACCAGCACCTGGTATGGCAAGAAGACCCACTACGCCAAGTTCGTCCAGGAACAGTCGAGTCAGATCCTGCACACCCACTCGGTGGCCGCCAACAAGTCGGTGGATCTCAGCTTCTTCGGCCAGGCTACGGGTTCGATCAATATCGATTCGGTGGGCGACGTGGTGGTGCTCGGGGATCTGGCCAACTATAACGGCGAGACACGCATCGACAGCGATGGCCAGATTCTTCACTACAATGACCCGACCCGTGATGTGCGGGTCTCCGGCGCCAGCGTGGTATTGCGCGCAGCGGACGGTATCGGTGATGGTTCGGCGTTGAAGCTCCTGTCCATCGAGGGCGCTGGCGGCGCTGCGGCGATGACCATGACGGTGGACGCCGTGACCGAGCGTGGTCCGCTGAATCTGGCGCACGAAAACGCTGACCTGATCGTGCTGCGCGCCCACAGCGGTTGGGGCGACGTCAGCCTGTCTGCCGAGGGCTCGCTCAAGGCGGGCAGTGCCCTTGGCGGTGTCCACGTCAAGGGCAACAACCTGAGTCTGGCGGCCGGCGATGCGATCGGCTCCTTGGCCGCACCCCTGACCCTGGCCCAGCACGCCGATGGCCGTCTCAATGCCGTGGCCGGTGGCGATATTGCCATCGATCAGCTCAGCGGGGTCCTGGGGATCGAACGGGTCGAAAGCCGCCTGGGCGATGTCTGGGTGCGTGCCGCGGGGGATCTGCTCGACCGCAATGACGCCGCCACGGTCGATGAGCGTACGGTCGAGCAATTGCGTGACGGCGTCTGGTCACAGCTCAATCTGGTCGGCAGCGCCGCCGAGCAGAAGATTCAGGACGCCCAGGACGACCTGGCAACCCGCAAGACCCAGGAGTACAACACCTACTGGAACTACCGCCAGGCAACCTCCGATGACTGGATCGGCGGCTTGGCCGATGGCACCAGCTACAGTGTGCTCAGCGTCGACAGCGGGGCCATCCTGCTCGGTCTTGTGCGTCAGATCAGCGATGGTAGCGGCGGCACCCTGGAAGTACGTGACGAGCTGCGCCTCAGCGCGCCGGACATCGTCGCCGGTGATGCCCGCGTCGAGCATCGTTTCTATCGGGCCGATGGCAGCTACTTCACCATCGACAGTCTGACCGACCTCAGCGCAGAAGGGTTGATCCTGGCCTCCGGGGCTGGCGTGGCCCAGGGCAACACCTTGACCTACCGTCGTGTGGCGTCCTACGCCAGCGATCAGGTGATCAGGCTGTCCCAGGCGGAGCGTGACGCCTATCGTCAGCGTTTCGCCGACCAGGGTCTCGACGACGCCCAGATCGAGGCTCGTCTCACGGGCATCGAGTCCGATCGCACCGATATCTACCACGAGCTGCATGACGTCTACGGCAGTGCGACCGAGTACCAGGACGCAAGCTACAGGGTGACCTTGAGCGCGGCAGAGAAGGAGCAGGTGCGCGGCAGCATCAAGGTGTGGACCGAGCAGGAGCTGCTGTCGCTGATCGGCGCGGGCCTGTTGCAGGAAACCACCGATACCCGCACCGAGATTCAGGAACCCAACGTGATTGCCGGGGGCGATATCTCCCTCATCGCCGGCGACAGCGTCGGTGTGGCCCGCGGACGCGAGCTGCTCGACATGTCAGGTGGGCTGACCGGGCTCTCCGACGAGCAGCGGGTACTGCTGTCCGCCGCCGAACGGGCCGATGTCACCTACCTCAAGCAGGCACCACATAGCGCCGTGGTGGACTTCCTTGATATCCAGCGCGACCAGGGCGTGACCACGGTCAAGCTGGTGCGCACCGACGGGCAGAGCTGGGATACCAGCGTGTTCAAGGTGGGCGAGGCCGTCGATCTTGCCGGCAAGTCGCTCAATGTGACCGAGAATGGACGCTACTACACCGTGACCGCGATAAGCGGCGGCACGCTGGAGCTGTCCACCGCGCTGGAGGTGGTCGGCGAGCTTGGTGCCCAGGTGGAGCTGGCAACGGTGTTGCTGGACCCCCAGACCCAGGTCAGTAGCGGTGAGCAGTTGATTCGCTACATCTCGATCAATCTGATCGATGACTTCGCCATCGAAAACGCAGGCGATACCTTTATCACCGCCGCCAACTCGGCCTACGTGGTGTCGGAGACCGATATTCGCCTGGCCAAGCTGGTGGCCGGACAGGACGCCAGGGTCAAGGTGTCCGGATCGATCCTGGCGGCCACGTCCTCCGGTGTCGATCTGGTCATACGCACCTCGGATCTGGTGCTGGAAGCGGCCAGCGGGCAGATCGGTTCCGGCGCCAGCGCACCGCTCAAGCTGGCCCTGACCGATGCCGCCACCCTGACCGCACGCGCTCAGGGCGATATCTCGCTGCACGAGATCGAAGGGGATCTGGCGATCTCGACCCTGTTCACCGAGCGCGGCGACCTGTGGCTGAAGGCCGCGGGCAGCATCATCGACGGGCTGAACCACGACCTGCTCAAGGTGCTGGCCAACAATATCACCCTGATCGCCGGCGACAGCGTGGGCCAGGCGACCAACGCCATCGAGCTGGCCACGCGCGGCGATGGTGTCGTCACCGTCGATGCCGGCGAAGACGTCTACCTGGCGGCGGTGGATGGCAATCTAAGGGTCGGCCATATCAAGGGGGGAGAGCGGGTCGAACTCAGCGCGCTCAACTCCATCATCGCGACCCATGCCGATGAATTCCGCGGCGACATCGAGGCGAAAACGCTGCAGCTCGAGACCGGCTTCGGCGGAGTCGGCGCCGCCGACCGCCTGCTGGCGCTGGTCACCGATGACACCGTGGGGCGCGTCGATATCGATAGCGCCGATTCCGTGTTCGTGCGCGAGGTGAAGGGTGATCTGCAGCTGGGAACCGTGCAGGCGGGGCCGGCGGGCTCCACCGATGCGCTGGCGTTCGTGTTCTCGCAGGGCGCCATCTACAGCGCCCTGGGTGCCAACGAGACGTTCAACCTGTTGACCGCCGGGGTACGTCTGATCGCGGTCAAGGACGTGGGCACCAAGAGCAAGGTGCTGACCTCCCGTATCGGCACTCTGGAAGGCCAGTCCCGCGACGGCAAGGTCTACCTCAACAACACCGGACATCTGACCATCCATGGTCTGGGACTGACGGCCACCGGCGATATCGAGATAACCGCCAACAGTCCGATCACGGTGACCGAGGATATCGTTTCGGCTGATGGCGATATCGTGCTGACGGCCAGGGAAAACACCTCTGACGCCAATGACAACGAAGACTACCTGCACATCGAGGCAGGGGTGACGCTGGATGCCGGTCGCGACATCCTGATGACCGCGGGCGACGATCTGCTGTTCAAGGCCAACGACATCATCGTGAAGGCCGCGCGCCATGTGGTGATGAAGGTCGACACGCCAGATGAAGACCAGCCCGCCTTCCGTGATACGCCGGAGGCCAAGGTCGAACTGCGTGGTGACTGGACGGTTGCCGGTGATATCACTCTGGAAGGGGGCGACAAGCGTCAGACGGTACTGATCGCGGCGGGTGCAAGCCTGAAGGCCGACAGCATGAGCGTGACGTTGGGGGCCGGCAATGATGCGCTGACCCAGCAGGGTAGCCTGGACATCACCCAGCAACTCAACATTGCCGGCGGCGATGGTGACAATCACGTCATTGTCGAGGGCGACGTCAAGGCGGTGAGCCTGAGAATCGACGGCAACGCAGGCGTCGACACCGTTACCTTCAACGGCACCCATCAGGCGGGCTCGCTGAGTCTGGCGCTGGGCGCCGGCGATAATGTGCTGAGCGTCAAAGACAGCCTGACGGTAACCAACGCCTTTGATGTGACGACCGAAGAGGGCGATGACCGCATCACCTTTGACGCCAGCATCCAGGCCGGCTCGCTCTCCATCGCCATGGGCGAGGGCGCCAACACCCTGGACGTGACCAAAGACCTCACCGTCGATGGTCTGGCCGAAGTCACCGCTGGATCGGGTGTGGACAGCGTCACCTTCAACGGCACCCACCAGGCGGACTCGCTGAGCCTGGCGCTGGGCGCCGGGAATAACGTCCTGACCGTCAACAACTCACTGGACGTGACCAACGCCTTCGATGTCACGACCGAAGAAGGCGATGACCGCTTCACCTTCGACGCCAGCATCCAGGCCGGCTCGCTCGCCATCGCCATGGGCGAGGGCGCCAATACCCTGGACGTGACCCAAGACCTTACCGTCGACGGTCTGGCCGAAGTCACCGCCGGCTCCGGCGTCGACACCGTTACCTTCAACGGCACCCATCAGGCCGGCGCGCTGAGCCTGGCGCTGGGCGCCGGCGATAACGTCCTGAGCGTCAACAACTCACTGGGCGTGACCGACGCCTTCGATGTGACGACCGGAGAGGGCGATGACCGCATCACCTTCGACGCCAGCGTCAAGGCCGGCTCGCTCGCCATCGCCATGGGCGAGGGCGCCAATACCCTGAACGTGACCCAAGACCTGACCGTCGATGGTCTGGCCGAAGTCACCGCCGGATCAGGTGTGGACAACGTCACCTTCGGCGGCACCCACCAGGCGGGGTCGCTGAGTCTGTCGCTGGGCGCCGGCGATAACGTGCTGTCCGTCAAAGACAGCCTGACGGTAACCAACGCCTTTGATGTCACGACCGGAGAGGACGATGACCGCATCACATTCGACGCCAGCATCCAGGCCGGCTCGCTGTCCATCGCCATGGGCGAGGGCGCCAATACCCTGAGCGTGACCAAGGACCTGACTGTCGATGGTCTGGCCGAAGTCACCGCTGGCGCTGGTGTGGACACCGTCACCTTTAACGGCACCCATCAGGCGGGCTCGCTGAGTCTGGCGCTGGGCGCCGGCGATAACGTGCTGAGCGTCAACAACTCACTGGACGTGACCGACGCCTTCGAGGTGGAGACCGAAGAAGGTGATGACCGCTTCACCTTCGATGGCAGCATCCAGGCAGGTTCTCTCTCCATCGCCATGGGCGATGGCGCCAACACCCTGGACGTGACTCGAGACCTCACCGTCACCGCAGCGGCCAGTGTCACCGCCGGCTCCGGCGTCGACACCGTCACCTTCAACGGCACCCACCAGGCGGGCTCGCTGAGTCTGTCGCTGGGCGCCGGGAATAACGTGCTGTCCGTCAACAACTCACTGGACGTGACCGACGCCTTCGATGTCACGACCGAAGAAGGCGATGACCGCTTCACCTTCGACGCCAGCATCCAGGCCGGCTCGCTTGCCATCGCCATGGGCGATGGCGCCAACACCCTGGACGTGACCCAAGACCTTACCGTCGACGGTCTGGCCGAAGTCACCGCCGGCTCCGGCGTCGACACCGTTACCTTCAACGGCACCCATCAGGCCGGCGCGCTGAGCCTGGCGCTGGGCGCCGGGAATAACGTGCTGTCCGTCAACAACTCACTGGGCGTGACCGACGCCTTCGATGTGACGACCGGAGAGGGCGATGACCGCATCACCTTCGACGCCAGCATCCAGGCCGGCTCGCTCTCCATCGCCATGGGCGATGGCGCCAACACCCTGGACGTGACTCGAGACCTTACCGTCGATGGTCTGGCCGAAGTCACCGCCGGATCGGGTGTGGACAGCGTCACCTTTAACGGCACCCATCAGGCGGACTCGCTGAGCCTGGCGCTGGGCGCCGGGAATAACGTGCTGTCCGTCAACAACTCACTGGGCGTGACCAACGCCTTCGATGTCACGACCAGAGAGGGCGATGACCGCATCACCTTCGACGCCAGCATCCAGGCCGGATCGCTGTCCCTCGCCATGGGCGAGGGTGCCAACACCCTGGGCGTGACTCGAGACCTTACCGTCGATGGTCTGGCCGAAGTCACCGCCGGATCGGGTGTGGACAGCGTCACCTTTAACGGCACCCATCAGGCGGACTCGCTGAGCCTGGCGCTGGGCGCCGGGAATAACGTGCTGTCCGTCAACAACTCACTGGGCGTGACCAACGCCTTCGATGTCACGACCAGAGAGGGCGATGACCGCATCACCTTCGACGCCAGCATCCAGGCCGGATCGCTGTCCATCGCCATGGGCGAGGGTGCCAACACCCTGGGCGTGACAGAAGACCTTACCGTCACCGCAGCGGCCAAGGTCACCTCTGGGGCTGGTACCGATACTGTTACCTTCAACGGCGATCACCGAGCCGACACCCTGCTGGTAGACAGCGGGGATGGCGACGATCTGGTGTCCTTCCTGGGCCAATGGCAGTTTGCCGACAGCCTGACGGTGGTGACCCGGGCGGGAGACGATCGTCTGCTCTTCGATGGCCGGCATCGCGCAGGGTCAATCGCCGTCGATCTGGGCGACGACAACGATATTCTGCATGTGCACGGCGATATCGCGGTGACCAACAACATGAGCTTCCGGGGTGGCAGCGGCAACGACGACATGCTGATCCATGCCGATACCCTGGTGGGCGCCATGCTGGTGGCCGGCGACGGCGGCAAGGACCGTCTGACCCTGGTGGAGCTCAATGATCGCCAGGCGCTGTTGACCCTGGATGGTGGATCCGGCAGCGACGAGCACCGGATTGTCACGCGCCAGGCGGATCAGGGCGACTACCGCATTCGCGTTCTCGACAGCGGTGCCAGCAATGCCGGAGCGGACACCCTGTTCATCGAAGGTCGTGGCTACGACAACTATGACGGCAGTATGGTCCGGGCCCAGACGACGGCGTCTACCACGGGCGATCTGTTCCTGGTCCGCGACAACTTCGTTGCGCGCCTGGCCGAGGCTGGCAGCGCCGTGGAGCGTATCGATGTGGTGGCCAGCATCAATGCCCGGGTGACCATCAATGGCCACGACGGCGCCGACCGCTTCGTGGTCGATGGCTCATCGACCGTGATGACGCTGGACGGAGGTCGCGGCGACGATCGCTTCGAGATTGGCCAGCAGTACGGCGAGCATCCGAACCCTGTAGGCACGGCCAGCGCGGGCGTCTACGCCTCGGGCGTCGTCGTGGGCGATGAGATCGCGGTGACCCAGGCCGGCGACGGCTTTGTCAGTCGAGGCAACGGCCAGGCAATGAGCGTGCTGGGGGGCCAGGGCAACGATCAGTATCAGGTCTACGCCACCCAGGCGCCTCTGGCACTTGATGGCGAAGACGGCTACGACAGTCTGAGTGCCTTCGGCAGCAGCGCCGACGACAACTTCGTGATCACCGCGGGTGCCGTGTTTGGCGCTGGGCTCAATCTGTCCCATGACGATCTCGAGCGTGTGCGCGTCGAGGCCGGAGCGGGAGACGATCGGATTCAGGTGCTGAGCACCCGCGAAAGCGTACTGACTGAGGTCATCGGTGGTCTCGGCAGTGACCAGATCCAGGTGGCGGGGGACGTCAGCGGCGAGGTGAAGGCGATTGACGCCAGGGGTGCCAGCAGCCTGGTGGGCCATGGCACGGTGTCCGCTGACGAGGCCTACGCAAATCTTCTGGCCGAGGCGCTGACGGTGCAGGTGGCTAGCCCCGAGCACGGTGCCATCCTGGTCGAGCAGCCCGGTGGGGCCACTCGTGTCGTGGAAGGCGGAGATGCAGCCTCCTACTGGCTGTCGACAAACCTGCCGGCTGCCGGTGTTGCCGATGGCAGCAGGGTGACGCTGACACTGTCTGCCAGCATGGCGTCGACTCAGGACCGTCACGCGGCGGGCGCAGCGTCGGCCGAGACGCTGCTTCTGTCACTCGACGCTTTGGGCGAGTTTACCCAGGCGATCACCGTGGACTTCGTGTTCACCGGGGGCAGCTGGTCACCGCGCCAACAGATCTTCGTCAAGGCGCCGACCGATGGTCTGGCCGAAGGGACTCGCCAGGTGGCGATCAGCTATCTGGCCCAGGTCGAGACGCCCTCGTCGTCTCCGTTGCCCCAGGCGTTGGCCTCGCTGCTGGATCAGCCCATCGCCGATACCGAGATCACGGTATTCGATGCGACGCGCGGAGATGTGGTGGTGTCCACGGCCCAGGATCGACTCCAGGTGATCGAAGGTGAGGGTGCGTCGGCTCAGGCCGGCAGCGTCGAAGTGCGCCTGTCGGTGGCGCCCCAGGCCGGTGAGGTGATCACGGTCAGCGTGGATCTGTCGGCCTTCGGCGGTCGTCTGGTGGCAAAGCACGGCGCCACCCTGAGCTTCGATGCCTCCAACTGGGACAAGCCCCAGACGCTGGTGCTGGAGGCGCTCGGCAACACCGACATCGAAGACCGGATCGACGCCCAGCTGGGCTTCGATATCTTCAGCAATCTGGGGCAGGCCAGCTCGTTTGCCGATCGCGCCACGAGCAAGGTCGACGTCAGCGTCCACGACGATGACAGCGCTGGGCTGGTGGTGGAGCAGTCGGATGGCGGAACCCGCGTCTCGACCCTGGGCGGCAGCGACAGCTACACCCTGAGGCTGACCAAGGCGCCGAGCGCTGAGGTCAGGGTCCAACTCAATAGCGATGGCCAGACCGAGTTCCCCTTGGGTGGGCGCATCGTGCTGGATACCCTGTTCGACGGTGAGCGCAGCGTGACGGTGCTGGCCGCGCAGGGAGCCGGGGCGATTCTGGTCCTGGAAGGTGGCGACTGGGCATCGCTGGGGGCCCAGACCGGGCGCTACCTGAGCCTGGAAGATGGCTCGGGATCGAGCATTGCCGGGCGTCTGCGGATCAACCACATCGATGCCCAGGGAAGGCTGCACCTGATGTCCGACGATACCCTGGGAAGCTGGGTCGGTGACAGCCTGACGCTGACCTCCGTCACCACCCCTGCGGTGGTGTTCGACGCCAGCAACTGGGCCGACAAGGTGGCCGTCGAGGTGGTGGCGGAGACCCGCTATCGGGCTCCGGTCGAGGCGGGCATGCAGTTTGTCACCGAACGGCGTCTGTCCGGCATTCAGGGACCGCTGATCGTCGAAGGGGGCACTGTCGCCGATACGCCGGTGCCGTCTGTGCCGCTGATGCTGCCTTCTGAAGGTGTCAGCGCGCTGGCCGCCGTGACTTCCGGCACCGCGCATGAGGATAGCGATAGCCTGGTGCTGCACGTGGATGCCAGCGTGGCCGACCTGTCTGGTGTCATTGGTGCCGAGCGGGTCAGCGGGCTCGGCATGGGTGAAGGTGTGCTGTCCCAGGACAATGGTGTGGGCGGTACCATCGATACCGAGCGAGGGGTTCATTTCCACGGTGTCGAGGTCTTCGAGGCGCTGATGGGGGCAGGCGATGATCAGCTTGCCATCGATGCCGATCCGGTGGCCTTCGACGGCGACTGGCAGGCACAGACGGTGGCGGGTGTTTCCCAGCTGAATCGTAGTGCCGGCAGCTGGTACGCCGATGGCTTCCGCGCTGGTGACAGCGTACTGGTCGGCGAACAGCGTCTGTTGATTCGCGACATCACCAGCGCCGGGGCGCTGGTGCTCGACGGAGTGGTGAGTGCCAGCAGTGGCCGTGTGATTCGTGAAATGCCGCTCAGTGTGGTCCACGGTGGCGGCGGTGATGACCACATCCGGGTGAGCGGTGGCTATCAGTGGCAGATGCCGCTGGTGGTGTTCGGCGATACCTCTCGCAGTGGCGAGCGCTACAGCGCCGTCGGCGGCCGGCCGACGCTGCTGGCTCAGCCGTTCCTGGAGGCCGGTGATAATCTGCTGGACGCCAGTCAGGCCATCGGTGGCGTGGTGCTGGTGGGTGGCGCCGGCGCGGATACGCTGATTGGCGGCCTCGGTGATGACCAGCTGTTTGGTGGATCCGGCGATGACCGTCTGAGTGATGAAAAGGGCGGTAACAACCATCTGTACGGCGATGGTGGCATCGACGTGGATGTTTCCCGACGCCTCAGCCAGGCCGATACGGTGATGACGGTGCATGCCAGCGCCGCAGCGATTGCCCATCCGACCGGAGATAGCCTCACAGCCGGTGATGACGTGCTGAGTACTGGAGGAGGCAACGACATCCTGCTGGGGGACCACGGCGTGATCCAGCTGGAGGCTCGCCCCGGAGAGGCGGGCCTGCGACTGCTCGATAGTCAGCGGGTGATCGCGGTGGAAGGCGTCGACATGGCGTCGGGCGGCGATGACAGCTTGAGCGTCAGCGGCGGCGACAACCTGTTGATCGGTGGCAGTGGCAACGACGTCCTGAGCGGAGGCGGCGCTTCCGACTGGCTGATCGGTGACAACGCCAAGGTTACCTTGAAGGTGGTGAACGATCTGTCCAGTGGTGCCACGCTGGTGCTCAAGGACAGTATCCACGACGGAGGCGACCGACTGTTCGGCGGCGAGGGCAATGACTTGCTGCTGGGGGGTGGCGGGTCTGACGTGCTTTACGGTGGCAGCTTGACCAGCGGCGGTCGCAGCGGTGATGACCTGCTGGTGGGCGACTACGCCCGGCTGGACGTGGTGGGTACCCAGGTACGTGAACTGGTCACGCTGCCAAGCGCCAATGGGGCAGCAGATCGTCTTGACGGTGGTGATGGTCGCAACGTCCTGATCGGCGGAGAAGGCAGTGATAGCCTCAGCACCGGTGGCAATGACCGCGTGACTGCCGCCTCGCCTGAGCGCAGTGCCAGCGTGGCGATCGGTGACCATGGTCTGCTTGAGTGGAACGCCGCGGGTGTCCTGGTCAACGCGACCTCCCGCCTGGCGTCCGATACTGCCGCCAGCGAGACGGCGGCTATGCTGAATACCCGCGGCGGGGACGACAGCATTCGCTTGAGCGGTGGCCACTCCGTGGTCATCGGTGGAGTGGGCAGTGACCTGATCGAGATCGTCAAGGCTGGCGACGGGGCGCGCCATGTGGTGCTGGCGGATCGCGGCACCCTGAGCTGGAGCGACGTCGGCGTTCTGGTCAACGGCGATAGTCTGACGCCCAACGTCGGCGGCGCCGATCGTGTGGCTGTCGAGTCGGGTTCGGTCACCGCTGTGGGCGGTGCCGGTGCGGACACCATCGAGATCAGCGCAGCATCGGTCGACGCCCGTCACCTGCTGTTTGGCGATAACGGTTCTCTGCGCCAGAGTGCCAGCGGAGTGTTGTTGAGCGCCGCCTCCAGTGCGACTGCCATCGGCGGCGACGACACCCTCGAGGTGAATGCCGGTTCGGTCACGGCCATCGGCGGCGCTGGCGATGATCGGATTTCGATCACCGCCGCCTCGGCCACCAGTCGTCACCAGTTGATCGGTGACAATGGGCGACTCCAGTGGGACGACACCTCGGTGTTGAGGACGATGACCAGTACCGCATCGGCGGTGGCGGGACAGGATCGCATCGGCGTCAATGCCGGTCGCAATGAGATCGTCGGTGGTGCGGGCAGCGATGCCATCACCACGGGTGATCAGACCAGCACGGTGCTTGCCGACCTCGGTCGCCTGGAGTGGAACGCAGCGGGACATCTGGTGAGCGCGCGTTCGTTGGCGCACGGTCACGGCGCGGCGGATAGCGTCAGTGTCGGCAGCGGCGGCAACCTGGTGATCGGCGCCGAAGGCGACGATGTCATCACCTCCGCCGCTGGTGCTGACAAGGTAGCGGGTGATCACGCCGAGGTACTGTTCGACGCCAATGGCGTGGTGACGTCCTTTGCGTCCCTTCATTTCGCCATCGGCGGGATAGATACCATCACTACCGGCAAAGGTGATGACTGGATCATCGGCGGGTTTGGTGGTGAACGCATCAGTGCCCTTGGCGGCGACAACGTGGTCATTGGGGACAATGGGTCGATCACCGCACAAGATGGTGTTCGCCAGGAGGTGAAGAGCCTCGATCGGCGCCAGGGCACCGGTGGGGATGACGTCATCCTGCTGGGAGTGGGCCGGGATCAGGCGATTGGCGGTGTCGGCGCCGATACCCTTGTCAACGCCGGCGGCGAGACCGTGGCCATCGCCGATGACGGCCGCATTCTCAGTGATACCACCGGCCGTTACCGCCTGGCGGAAACCGGCAATATTGCCCTGCGCAGCGACAATCACCTGATTGGCGGCATCGATCGCGATGTGCTGCTGGGTGGCGGCGGCCAGGACACGCTCGAGGGCGGTGCCGGTAACGATATTCTGATGGGCGATTTCGCTCGGGTGACTCGCGTGCCAGGGCTGATCACCATCGAGACCATCGACAACTTCGAAGGTAGCGACGACGTCATCCTGACCGGACTGGGCCACGATGTGGCGATGGGCGGCGCCGGCTTCGACGGCTTCGGTGGTGACTACGGCTTCGACATCCTGATCGGCGAATATGGCCGAGTACGGTTGAGTGTGGCCTCTGCCGGTTCGACGAGTGTGCCGGAGGTCGAGCGTGTCACCTCCATCGTGACCCTGGCTCAGGGCAAGCTGGATCTGGTGCGCGGTGCGCAGCAGAACCTCTACCGTGAGCAGGAGCCAGGCGGCCGCCTGGCCGCCTGGAGCTGGATGGATCGCACCGCGTTCGCCCTGGGCGAGGCGATGGTCTCGAACAACCGCCCGGCAGCGGTGGCTCCGAGCCAGGGACTCGAGGATCTACGTGGTGTTGTCGCTGGTTGGGCGGCCCACCATGACAGTCGCGGTGGCATCATCAGCGGCTTGCCGCTGTTCGCCGCTCCCCCGGCTGCCGGCAGCGTGCCAACGGCGCCAGACGCTGCGGAGGGTAGTGAGTCGCTCGAGGCGGTACCGTCGGTCGATGACGCAACCCTGGACCAGTCGCCACAGGCGGCAGGCTCACCGGCGTCGACCGAGGTATCGCCCAAGGTGTCGAGCGAGGCAGATGCGTCCGTTCCTGCCGAACAGCAAGGTGCCATGGGCAGTTCGGCACTGGGTGGCCTGGCAGCGGCGCTGGCCGGCGCTGGCTGGGGTGTCGCCCGAGCCATGACGTCGTCCACCGACCACACCGATAGACTCAAGACGCTTCGACGTGAACAGGCCGCCGAGCAATGGCGTCGGCTGCGCAAGGATGACGATGAGGAGACGTCTTGATTGACACCTTGATGAGGGGCCTGAACGGGCCAGCGGGAGCGGTATGCTGCTAGACGAGGCAAGGGGCGACGTTGAAGCGTCCATGCGTGAACGGATGCAGCACTGGCTGTCCCGGCACTGTGAGCGCAGCGGCGCTGTCGACGAGGTGCGGCTGGTCGAGGGATTGGTGGCGTGGCGTGGGCGATCCGGCATCGAGCCAGTGGCGCTGTGGACGGGCTTCAGCGAGGGCGAAGGCGTTGGCGAGGCACTGCTGGCGCTGGCAAGTGAGGTCGCCGAGGTTGCCAGTGGCATGGTCAGCCAACTGGATGAGGCGCACCTGGGCATCGGCTATCCGGTGAGCATGGATGGCGAGGTGGCAGGCGCGGTAGCGCTGAGCCTGGCGATTCCGCCTGGCCTGCGCGACACCTCCGACGACGGTGTGGCGCGGGCACGTCAGTCCCTGGTGCCACTGATGCAGCGACTCGAGGAAGGTGTCGCTGCGCTGGAACGGGACCTGATGAGTGAGCGGCAAGAAGACATGCTGCGACACCAGGCGGTACTCGGGGACCGCCTGTCCCTGCTGGCCGGCGTGCTGTCGGAGGCTACCTTCGCCGCAGCCTCGGCACAGCTGGTGACCCGTCTGGCCGAGCAGTTCGGTGCCGAACGCGTAAGCCTCGGCTGGCGCCGCGGTGCCAGTTGTCGCGTTCTGCAGATTTCCCACAGCGCCCAGTTCAATCGCAAGATGAATCGAGTGAAGGCCACGGCGGCGGCCATGGATGAGGCGCTCGACCAGTTGGCCAGCGTGGCCTGTCCTCCCGTGGAAGGTGCGGCAGGGCGGCACGATGGCGGTGTCCAGCTGGCCCATCAGGAGCTGGTCACCCTCGGCGGTGTTCCTTCGGTGGTCAGCGTACCCTGCCTCGACGATGGGGTGGCGCGTGGCGCCGTGACCCTGGAACGCGATCGACCCTTTACCCTCGACGAGATCGAGGCGCTGGAGAGTCTGCTGGCGCTATGCACCCGTGCGATGGAGGAAAAAAGGCGCAACGACCGGCCGCTGGTGGTCAAGGCGCTGGCATCGGCTGGGGAGCAACTGGGGCGCCTGCTTGGACCGGGACATCTCGGGCTCAAGCTGGCGGTGCTGGCGCTGGTGGCTCTGCTGGTCGCCTCCACCCTGATCACCACGGTGGACGAGGTGGCGGCGGAGGTGACCGTCGAAAGTCGTGTGCAGCGGGTGATCTCGGCGCCGTTCCGGGGGTATCTCGAGGCAACCAGCGTGCGAGCCGGTGATCGTGTCGAGCGCGGGCAGGTGCTGGCGAGCATGGAAACCCGGGAGCTGCTGCTGGAACGGCTGCAATGGCAGAGCGAAATCGCCAAGCTGTCACGCCAGGAGCAGGAGTCCCGCGCGCGTGGTGATCGCGCCGGGCTCAACGTGCTGGCGGCTCAGCGAGAGCAGGCCGAGGCGCGGGTTGCGCTGGTCGAGTCCAGGCTCAATCGGGCCACCCTGGTCGCGCCCTTCGATGGGGTGGTGGTCAGTGGCGACCTGACCCAGCGACTGGGCGCGGTGACCGAGCAGGGCGAGGAGCTGTTTCGCGTCTCTCCGCTGGACGGGTTTCGCCTGGACCTGGCCGTGCCCGAGGGCCGTATCGATGATCTGGCGCCGACCCAGCATGGCTCGATGGTGCTGGCCTCGATGACCGGCAAGCGTTGGCCGCTGGTGGTCGAGCGGATCACACCCCGGAGCACCAGCGGTGAAGGTCAGACCCGCTTTATCGTCGAGGCTCGCCTGGAGATGAACGCCGGCGAGGTTGACCCCCGGCAGGTGGAACGCTTGCTGCGCCCAGGGGTGTCGGGTATTGCGCGGGTCGAGGTCGGCGAAGGTCCGCTGATCGAGATCTGGACCCGCGGGCTGCGAGACTGGCTCAAGCTGACGCTGTGGCGCTGGTGGGGGTGAATCATGACCACTGCACTGTTCAGCCAGCACTGGCACCGAGTCGCCGATCTACGCCTGCGCCTGCGCCGGCATGCGCGTTTGTCACGCCACGAGTATCGCGGCGAGCCGTGGTACGTGCTGCACGATTCCCTGACTGGACAGGTGCATCGTTTTACGCCGGAGTCCTATCAGATCATCGGGCGACTCGATGGACGACGCACCCTCGACGACATCTGGCATCAGGTCAGCCGGTCGTTGGGCGAAGCCATGCCGACACAGCAGGAACTGGTCACCCTGATCGGTCGCTTGCATCGTGCCAATCTGCTTTCGGGGCACGAAGACATCAATATCGAGGAACTGTCACGGCGTCAGACGCGGCAGCGTCGCAGCAAGTGGCTGCAGCTGATCAAGTCGCCGCTGGGCATCCGCATCCCGCTGCTGGATCCGGAGCGCTTCGTCGCCGCGAGCTACCCGCTGGTAAGACCGCTGCTGGGCCCGCTGGGCGCGGTGCTGTGGCTGGCGACCGTGGTGCTGGCGCTGGTGGTCGCAGGCATCCACTGGACGCAGCTGAGCGACAACCTGGCCGATCGGGTGCTGGGGGTCGACAATCTGTTGCTGATGGCACTGGTCTACCCGTTGATCAAGACCCTGCACGAACTGGGGCACGCCTGGGCCACCCGCGACGCGGGCGGCGAGGTCCACGAGATCGGGGTGATGCTGCTGGTCTTTTTCCCGGTACCCTACGTCGACGCCAGCGCCGCTGCGGCCTGCCCGGACAAGGGCAAGCGCATGCTGGTCGGGGCCGCCGGGGTGCTGGTCGAACTCTGGCTGGCGGCGGCGGCCATGCTGGTGTGGGCCATGGCCGAGCCTGGCGTTGTTCGCTCGCTGGCCTTCAACGTCATGTTGATCGGCGGTGTCTCGACCCTGATGTTCAACGGCAACCCGCTGCTGCGCTTCGACGCCTACTACGTGCTGGCCGACTACCTGGAAATTCCGAATCTGTTTTCCCGCGCCAACCAGCAGCTCACCTACGTGGTCAAGCGCTACCTGCTGGGACGTCGCGATGTCAGCGGTCAGGCCGGTTCGCTCAAGGAGGCCTGGTGGCTGGTGGCCTATGCAGTGCTGTCCTTCGTCTACCGACTGATCATCATGGTGGTCATCGCCACCTTCGTCGCCACCCAGTACCTGTTCATCGGTATCCTGCTGGCGCTGTGGTCGGTGACCATGACGCTGCTGTTGCCCCTGTTCAAGCTGTTGAAGGCCATGTCCGTGGATAGCCAACTCGAAGGTTCTCGCACTCGCGCCTGGAGCTGGTTGCTCGGCGGTCTGGCGTTGCTGCTGGCGGGCCTGCTGCTGGTGCCCGCGCCTCACGCCACCACCCTCAAGGGGGTGATCGATTCTGCCGAGCCCGCGCGCCTGCGGTCCGGTGTCAGCGGTGAGCTGGTCGAACTGATGGCGATACAAGGGCAGCCACTTCGTACCGGCGACCCGATTGCCCGTATCGCGGCACCGGAACTCGACGCCGAGGTGAGGCTGCTCGAGGCCAGGGCACGGGAAATTCAGCAGCAGCAGCAGGCCGACATTCGCGACCCGCAGGCGCTGTCGGTGCTGGCGGAGACTCAGCGCCTGGTCGATGGTCAGCTGGTCGATGCCAGGCGCAGAGCGGCGGCGACATTGCTGACGAGCCCCCACGATGGACGCTGGATGATGCCCGAAGGGGCGCCCCTCCTGGGTAGCCATGTTCGCCGCGGCCAGGCCCTAGGGGTGCTGGTCAAATCCGGTGACCTGCGAGTGCGGACGCTGGTGCCGACCCACCAGGCGGAACTCGTGCGCGACGACCGGCGCAGCGTCAGCGTGCGTAGCGGCGGTGATGCGAAGGCCGTCGCCTCGCATCTGCTGCGGTTGTCCCCTGGCGCCAGTCATGAGGTGCCGAGCCTGAGTCTCACCCAGAAGGGCGGAGGCGATGTCGCCCTGGACCCCACGGCGGCGTCGGGGGAAGGCGAGCCGCTGAGGGCCTTTCGTCGGCATCATCTGGCGGACTTCAGCGCCACCGGCCTGATCGAGAGCGCTGCAAGGGTGCGCCTGGGTCAAGGTGTCCAGGTGCGTATCGAGCACACACCGGAGCCGATTGGATTCCGCATGTGGCGGCAGGTCCGGCGTTCCTTCCTGCGCCTGTTCGAGCGCTGAGTCGATGCTGACACGAGTTCCCGCAGACGTCATCAGCCGCGCCGAGCGCCCGGTGTCAGCACCTGGTGCACTGGAACGGGCCTGGCACGGGGTGAGGGCAAGCCTCGGCGGGCCCTCCTCGGTCAGACGATGGGTCTTGCGTTGCCGTCTTCCCGTCATTCACTGGCATGCGCGGCAGCTGTCACGACTCGACGACACCGCGCTCGATGCGCAGGCTGGCCTTCTGCGCCAGGCGTTGCGCCGTCGCGGCGTGGTTGGGTGGCTATGGCCACGTGCCTTCGCCCTGGTCAGGGAAGTGGCACGACGTGAATTGGGCATGGCACACCACGACGTGCAGCTGTTGGGGGGCATGGTCCTGCTGAAGGGTCAGGTAGCGGAAATGCAGACCGGCGAGGGCAAGACCCTGACGGCCACTCTGCCGGCTGCTACCGCCGCCCTGGCCGGCATCCCGGTGCACATCATCACGGTCAACGACTACCTGGCGTCAAGGGACGCCGACAAGATGGGCCCCGTCTACGCTCGCCTGGGTCTCTCGGTGGCCTCGGTGGTCCACGGCATGACGCCCGCCGAAAGGCGCAGGGCCTACTCGGCGGATGTGGTCTACTGCACCAACAAGGAACTGGTATTCGACTACCTGCGGGACACCCAGGAACTGGGCACCAGGCGTCACCCCTTGAGCGCCCACGCTGCACGACTGCAGGGGCGTCTCACCAGCCACAGGCTGCTGCTCAGAGGGCTGCACTTCGCCATCGTCGACGAGGCCGACAGCGTGCTGATGGACGAGGCGCGGACTCCCTTGATCCTGTCAGGCCCCGCCGGCGAGGGTGCACTGGATATTGCACTTGTCGATGAGGCCATCGCCATGGCGAAGCGCTTTGTCGAGGACGAGCACTTCGTGCGGGAACAGGGGCAGCTGTTGTTGACCGACAGCGGCAAGCGTTACCTGGAATCGCAGGTCGAACGACTGTCCCGCCAGGCGATGGCCGGACACTGGCAGGGACGTTCCCGTCAGCAGTGGTTGATCCAGCAGGCTCTGCTGGCGCAGCACCACTTTCAACGTGACGTCCACTACCTGGTACGGGATGGCAAGGTGCTGATCATTGACGAGCACACCGGCCGGGTGATGGAGGATCGGCGCTGGGAAAAGGGGCTGCAGCAGATGATCGAGCGCCGCGAAGGGTGCGAGCCCAGCGATCCCAACATTACCCTGGCGCGTCTGACCTACCAGCGTTTCTTTCGCCGCTATCGCCACCTGTCGGGTATGACCGGTACGGCCAGGGAGGTGCGGCGCGAACTCTGGACTACCTACCGTCAGAGGGTGGTGACGGTGCCCCCCCATAGGCCTGGCCTGCGTCGTCTCGGCAAGGTGATGCGTTGCGACACGAAGGCGGCCAAGTGGGAATGGATCTGCCAACGTCTTCCTTCTCTCGTCGCGCAAGGGCGTGCTGTGCTGGTGACCACCGTCAGCCTCGCTGATGCCGAAGCGCTTTCGGCGAGACTCAAGGCCAACGACATTGCACACCGAGTACTGAGCGCTCGCCAGGACGCCGACGAAGCTGCGGTCGTCGCCGCAGCCGGGGTGCCAGGGGCGGTCACCCTTGCCACCAGCATGGCAGGACGCGGGACCGATATTCCGCTTGATCCGGTGACTCGTGGTGCGGGCGGCCTGCACGTGATCCTGGCGGGCCATCACGACGCTGCGCGGATAGATCGTCAGATCATGGGGCGCTGCGCTCGCCAGGGCGATCCGGGCAGCGTCGAGTGGGTGCTGTCCGAAGAGGATGAATTGCTGACGGAACTGGATGGCTGGCAACGCCGTCTTGGAAGGCTTGCCACACGACTGCGCCGCGCGCAGCAGACCAGGGAGCGTCGCCACGCCCGGGAGCGGGCACGTTTGCTCGAAGCCGACTGGCGTGAAGATGACCAACTGGGTTTCAGCGGAAGAGGGGAGTAGCGTGGCGCGGAAGTGGCATGGCGCGGAAAGAGGCGCGTTCATTTCTTTCATTCGCTCTATGGTTTTTCCCACTGGCAGATCTGTATGGCCATGGTCTGCGCTGATAGCCGATCGTTGTTTAACCCTTGTCTCCGTCATGGAAAGGAAGTGCGCATGAAAGCAGCGAGATCACTGATCGTCGCCCTGGGATGCATCGCCGCGCCGGCACTGGCGCAGGACACGGATCTGCAAGAACCGGGATTTGGTGAAATAAGCTGCCTGGTGGAGCCAGGTCGCCAGGCTGCTCTGTCGAGCCAGGTGCCGGGCGTCATCGAGCGAATCGACGTACAAGCGGGCGTGCGGGTGGCGGCTGGCGATCCGCTGTTTTCGCTGATGCGGGATGTCGAATCCGCCAGTGTCGAACTGGAGCGTTCTCGCGCCGCCTATGCGTCACGACGCATGCAGCGAAACCAGCGAATGATCGAGCGCAATATGCTCAGCGAGAGCGAACGTGACGAGATCGATACCGAGCTTCGCCTGGCCCGCCTGCAGGTCAATCTCGCCAATGCACGTCTGCAACAGCTCACGACGCGTGCTCCCTTCGATGGGTGGGTGAGCGAACGCCTGGCGGAGGAGGGTGAATTCGTTGACGCCACGCCGGTGCTTGAACTGGTTCAGCTCGATCCGCTACGCATCGAGGCCGCTTTGCCGCTGGCCGCTTACGGAAGAATCGCTGCAGGAGATGTCATCGAGGTAACGCTATCGAGCCCGGTGGGGCAACGCTATTCAGCGGAGGTCATCCATGTGGACCCGGTGATCGACGCTTCGAGCGGGACCTTCGCCTTGGCCATGCGGCTTGCCAATCCAGATGAGCAGATTCCTGCAGGGATCGCCTGTGAGCTCGGCGGCATCGTGGAAGGCGGCGACGCCTAGGCCAATTCGACACGTCAGTGGATGCTCCATGACGAGCCAGGTAAGCAGGGAAAGCCCCGGCGGTTTGCTGCAGTTTCTTGGCGCCTTCCTCGTCGCCTTGTCGGGGATGTCATGCAGATGACGCTGGCGTGAAATTTTTTTACACGAAGTGCTTGCCAAGGCCGGTCCCAATCCGTAAAGTACGCATCCGCTGCCGGCGACGAGCAAACGTCACAGGCGGTGAAGAGTGGTAAAAGTGATTGTTTTGAAAAGGCTTTTTTAAGTCTTCGAAAAATTCTCCACTTGACGGGCAACGAGAAATCGGTAAAATGCTCGCCACTCGATCGGAGTCGCCAGGACGGCATCGCAAGATGCGCGTCAGGCTCGCTTCGCTTTCTCTTGGGTCCTGCAGGCATCGCTTGCACAGCGAAAAAAGAAAGCCTTGACGAAACGCTTCGATTCTGTAGAATACGCCTTCCTCGCAGGGCGCTGTGACAAGGGCTCGGGTTAAAGATTCGGGCTGCGGCGCAGCAAAGCGAGACGCTCTTCCGGCTGGTTTGGTCGAGGGCAAGCTCTTTAAAAATTGATCAGGTAATTCATGTGGGCGCTTGCCGATGAGTCAGTGACACTGTCACTGAAATATCAAGGCAAGCGACTCGTCAAACGAGACGTTTGAACCTTGAGCCAAGTTTGGTCCGCTTAACGGACTATCAGACTTTAAACTGAAGAGTTTGATCATGGCTCAGATTGAACGCTGGCGGCAGGCCTAACACATGCAAGTCGAGCGGAAACGATCCTAGCTTGCTAGGAGGCGTCGAGCGGCGGACGGGTGAGTAATGCATAGGAATCTGCCCGGTAGTGGGGGATAACCTGGGGAAACCCAGGCTAATACCGCATACGCCCTACGGGGGAAAGCAGGGGATCTTCGGACCTTGCGCTATCGGATGAGCCTATGTCGGATTAGCTAGTTGGTGAGGTAACGGCTCACCAAGGCTGCGATCCGTAGCTGGTCTGAGAGGATGATCAGCCACATCGGGACTGAGACACGGCCCGAACTCCTACGGGAGGCAGCAGTGGGGAATATTGGACAATGGGCGAAAGCCTGATCCAGCCATGCCGCGTGTGTGAAGAAGGCCTTCGGGTTGTAAAGCACTTTCAGTGAGGAAGAAAGCCTTGAGGTTAATACCCTCGAGGGAGGACATCACTCACAGAAGAAGCACCGGCTAACTCCGTGCCAGCAGCCGCGGTAATACGGAGGGTGCGAGCGTTAATCGGAATTACTGGGCGTAAAGCGCGCGTAGGCGGCTTGATAAGCCGGTTGTGAAAGCCCCGGGCTCAACCTGGGAACGGCATCCGGAACTGTCAGGCTAGAGTGCAGGAGAGGAAGGTAGAATTCCCGGTGTAGCGGTGAAATGCGTAGAGATCGGGAGGAATACCAGTGGCGAAGGCGGCCTTCTGGACTGACACTGACGCTGAGGTGCGAAAGCGTGGGTAGCAAACAGGATTAGATACCCTGGTAGTCCACGCCGTAAACGATGTCGACTAGCCGTTGGGCTCCTTGAGAGCTTTGTGGCGCAGTTAACGCGATAAGTCGACCGCCTGGGGAGTACGGCCGCAAGGTTAAAACTCAAATGAATTGACGGGGGCCCGCACAAGCGGTGGAGCATGTGGTTTAATTCGATGCAACGCGAAGAACCTTACCTACCCTTGACATCGAGAGAACTTTCCAGAGATGGATTGGTGCCTTCGGGAGCTCTCAGACAGGTGCTGCATGGCTGTCGTCAGCTCGTGTTGTGAAATGTTGGGTTAAGTCCCGTAACGAGCGCAACCCTTGTCCCTATTTGCCAGCGATTCGGTCGGGAACTCTAGGGAGACTGCCGGTGACAAACCGGAGGAAGGTGGGGACGACGTCAAGTCATCATGGCCCTTACGGGTAGGGCTACACACGTGCTACAATGGCCGGTACAATGGGTTGCGAATCCGCGAGGTGGAGCTAATCCCATAAAGCCGGTCTCAGTCCGGATCGGAGTCTGCAACTCGACTCCGTGAAGTCGGAATCGCTAGTAATCGTGAATCAGAATGTCACGGTGAATACGTTCCCGGGCCTTGTACACACCGCCCGTCACACCATGGGAGTGGACTGCACCAGAAGTGGTTAGCCTAACTTCGGAGGGCGATCACCACGGTGTGGTTCATGACTGGGGTGAAGTCGTAACAAGGTAGCCGTAGGGGAACCTGCGGCTGGATCACCTCCTTAAACGACACGTCATCTGACTGTCGGTAAGTGCTCACAATGAATTACCTGATCGATAGAGCGGTTAACGGAACTTTGAGTTGGACGTTTGTGCTTCATTAGCAAGCCACAAGCCGCCAGCTTAGAGTTTTGTGCTCTAATGCTCTTTAACAATGTATATCATGCTGACAAAGTAAGATACGTTTCAAGCGTATCCGGCAATTGTCGTGACATCATCGATTGACAGACCCTTTGGGGTTATATGGTCAAGCGATGAAGCGCATACGGTGGATGCCTAGGCAGTCAGAGGCGATGAAAGACGTGGAAGCCTGCGATAAGGTTCGGCGAGGTGGCAAACGACCTGCGACCCGGACATCTCTGAATGGGGAAACCCACCCAAGGTAACTTGGGTATCTCATGTTGAATATATAGACATGAGAGGCGAACCGGGGGAACTGAAACATCTAAGTACCCCGAGGAAAAGAAATCAACCGAGATTCCCCTAGTAGCGGCGAGCGAACGGGGACCAGCCCTTAAGCAACACAACTGGTAGGTGAACAGATTGGGAAATCTGGCCATAGTGGGTGATAGCCCCGTAACCGAAACCTGAGTGTTGTGAAATCGAGTAGGTCGAGGCACGTGAAACCTTGACTGAAGACGGGGGGACCATCCTCCAAGGCTAAATACTCCTGACTGACCGATAGTGAACCAGTACCGTGAGGGAAAGGCGAAAAGAACCCCGGAGAGGGGAGTGAAATAGATCCTGAAACCGTATGCGTACAAGCAGTGGGAGCCAACTTGTTTGGTGACCGCGTACCTTTTGTATAATGGGTCAGCGACTTATTTTCAGTGGCGAGCTTAACCGTATAGGGGAGGCGTAGAGAAATCGAGTCTTAACTGGGCGACCAGTCGCTGGAAATAGACCCGAAACCGGGCGATCTATCCATGAGCAGGTTGAAGGTTGAGTAACATCAACTGGAGGACCGAACCAGGATCTGTTGAAAAAGATTTGGATGACTTGTGGATCGGAGTGAAAGGCTAATCAAGCCCGGAGATAGCTGGTTCTCCTCGAAAGCTATTTAGGTAGCGCCTCACGTATCACCGCCGGGGGTAGAGCACTGTTTCGGCTAGGGGGTCATCCCGACTTACCAACCCGAGGCAAACTCCGAATACCGGTGAGTGCAAGCGTGGGAGACACACAGCGGGTGCTAACGTCCGTTGTGAAAAGGGAAACAACCCAGACCGTCAGCTAAGGTCCCGAAATCCTGGTTAAGTGGGAAACGATGTGGGAAGGCTTAGACAGCTAGGAGGTTGGCTTAGAAGCAGCCATCCTTTAAAGAAAGCGTAATAGCTCACTAGTCGAGTCGGCCTGCGCGGAAGATGTAACGGGGCTCAAACCAGGTACCGAAGCTACGGGTGTGTTCGCATCACTTAAGGTGATTCGATAGTGTCAGTTCGCTGCCATCGCGAAGCGATGGCAAAGCGCTTCCCGAACGTTGAGTCGGGCAGGGCAAGGTGAACGGCCTGAGTCATTTTAAGGATGCGAACACGCGGTAGAGGAGCGTCGTGTAAGCCGATGAAGGTGTGTTGAGAAGCATGCTGGAGGTATCACGAGTGCGAATGCTGACATGAGTAACGACAAGGGGAGTGAAAAACTCCCCCGCCGGAAGACCAAGGGTTTCTGTTCGACGCTAATCGGAGCAGAGTGAGTCGGCCCCTAAGGCGAGGCCGAAAGGCGTAGTCGATGGGAAACGGGTCAATATTCCCGTACCTCACAGTATTGCGATGGGGGGACGAAGAAGGCTAGGTGAGCCAGGCGTTGGTTGTCCTGGTGAAAGCCGGTAGGCTGAGGATTCAGGTAAATCCGGATCCTTAAGGCCGAGAGGCGAGACGAACTGACTACGGTCAGGAAGTCATCGATGCCACGCTTCCAGGAAAAGCCTCTAAGCTTCAGATACTGTGAGACCGTACCCCAAACCGACACAGGTGGTCAGGTAGAGAATACCAAGGCGCTTGAGAGAACTCGGGTGAAGGAACTAGGCAAAATGGTGCCGTAACTTCGGGAGAAGGCACGCCGCATTAGGGTGAAGGTCCTCGCGACCGGAGCCTGACGCGGTCGAAGATACCAGGTGGCTGCAACTGTTTATTAAAAACACAGCACTCTGCAAACGCGCAAGCGGACGTATAGGGTGTGACGCCTGCCCGGTGCCGGAAGGTTAAGTGATGGTGTTAGCTCACGCGAAGCTCCTGATCGAAGCCCCGGTAAACGGCGGCCGTAACTATAACGGTCCTAAGGTAGCGAAATTCCTTGTCGGGTAAGTTCCGACCTGCACGAATGGCGTAATGATGGCCACGCTGTCTCCACCCGAGACTCAGTGAAATTGAAATCGCAGTGAAGATGCTGTGTACCCGCGGCTAGACGGAAAGACCCCGTGAACCTTTACTACAGCTTCACACTGGACGCTGATGTTGCTTGTGTAGGATAGCTGGGAGGCTTTGAAACCCTGTCGCCAGATGGGGTGGAGCCAACCTTGAAATACCAGCCTGGCATCATTGGCGTTCTAACTCAGGACCGTAATCCGGTTCGAGGACCGTGTGTGGTGGGTAGTTTGACTGGGGCGGTCTCCTCCCAAAGAGTAACGGAGGAGCACGAAGGTACCCTCAGCACGGTTGGAAATCGTGCAGTGAGTGCAAGAGCATAAGGGTGCTTAACTGCGAGACAGACACGTCGAGCAGATACGAAAGTAGGTTCTAGTGATCCGGTGGTTCTGTATGGAAGGGCCATCGCTCAACGGATAAAAGGTACTCCGGGGATAACAGGCTGATACCGCCCAAGAGTTCACATCGACGGCGGTGTTTGGCACCTCGATGTCGGCTCATCACATCCTGGGGCTGAAGTCGGTCCCAAGGGTATGGCTGTTCGCCATTTAAAGTGGTACGCGAGCTGGGTTTAGAACGTCGTGAGACAGTTCGGTCCCTATCTGCCGTGGGCGTTGGAGATTTGAGAAGCGCTGCTCCTAGTACGAGAGGACCGGAGTGGACGTACCTCTGGTGTTCCGGTTGTCACGCCAGTGGCATTGCCGGGTAGCTATGTACGGACGGGATAACCGCTGAAAGCATCTAAGCGGGAAGCCCCCTTCAAGATGAGATCTCCCTGAGGCCTTGAGCCTCCTAAAGGACCCAGCAAGACCAGCTGGTTGATAGGCCGGGTGTGGAAGCGCTGCAAGGCGTTGAGCTAACCGGTACTAATGGTCCGTGAGGCTTGACCATATAACACCCAAAGGGTTTTGGTCGATGATGTCTCGAATCAATTGACGGATACGATGAAACGTATCGTCGGCATGATATATATTGTCTTTTTTCCGCCTGACGACCATAGCGAGTGGGAACCACCTGATCCCTTGCCGAACTCAGAAGTGAAACCGCTCAGCGCCGATGGTAGTGTGGGGTCTCCCCATGCGAGAGTAGGTCATCGTCAGGCATTTATTCAGAAGAAGCCCAATTCCGAGAGGAGTTGGGCTTTTTCGCATGCATGGGGAAGACCCCTCTCTTTATATGTGGGGCCGCACTGCGTGCGGTCCGGCCGCTCGCAAGCTCGCGTCGTTCGTCACCCCTTGCGGCGTTGCCGCAAAACCCTGGGGTGACTCACCCCCATGCGAGAAACATTGTTATCTTGGTGGCGTCATCCGGCAGTCTTCAGGGAAGAGCGGCGGCCAGGACGGACGGGCGCTGTAGAGCAGAAGGCGGGACCGTCCATCAGGCATTTATTCAGAAGAAGCTCGGTTATCGAGAGATAGTCGGGCCTTCTTTTTGTAAAGAGCGCATGCATGGTCTCTCTACAAGTTCAGCCCCTCTCTTTATATGTGGGGCCGCGCCGATAACCCCCTCGGCGCGGTCCGGCCTGGCTCTTCTCAAGGGCAAGCTCGCGTCGTTCGTCCCCCCTTGCAGCTTCGCTGCAGCCCTTGTAAAGAGCGCTGGGGTGACTCACCCCCATGCGAGCGACCTTGCTGTCTAAGCGTCATCGTCAGGATTTTCTTTAGAAGAAGCCCAATTCCGAGAGGAGTTGGGCTTCTTTCGTTTCTGCTTCCTATGCGGAATGCTGCTCTGGATGGAACAAAGGTGCTAAAGAAAGATCGAAATGGCATATTCATCGTACACAGAGCGAAGGAGGTGCCAGATGCAACGAATTCGTCATTCCGAGGGGCGGCCACAGGTGACGGGATTCTTCGATACCGCGACATCGAGCGTCCAGTACGTGGTCACGGACCCCGATACCAGACGGTGTGCCATCATCGATCCGGTGCTTGATTTCGATGCGGCCTCCGGTGCGACGTCCACCGCCAGCGCGGATGAACTGCTTGGCTACGTGAAGGAGCACGGCCTCGAAGTGGAGTGGGTGCTGGATACCCATCCCCATGCCGATCATCTGTCGGCGGCGCAGTATCTCAAGCAGCAGACGGGGGCGCCGACGGCGATTGGGCAGAAGATCACCGAGGTACAGGCGCTGTGGAAGGATATCTATCATTGGCCGGAGCTGGCCTGCGACGGTAGTCAGTGGGACAGGCTGTGGGCCGAGGGGGATCGCTTCTCCATCGGTAGTCTCGAGGTCGAGGTGATGTTCTCTCCCGGGCATACCCTGGCGTCGGTTACCTACCGCGTCGGTGATGCTGCCTTCGTCCACGACACCCTGTTTCAGCCTGACTTCGGCACGGCCCGGGCTGACTTTCCCGGTGGCGACGCTCAGGCATTGTGGCAGTCGATACAGGACCTGCTTGCCTTGCCGGAAGATACCCGCATATTTACCGGGCACGACTATCGCCCCGGAGGCCGGGAGCCCCGGTGGGAGAGCACGGTGGCTGAGCAGCGCCGTGACAACATCCATCTCCAGGGTCAGCACGAGGCCGGCTACATCGCCATGCGCAATGGACGCGACCAGGACTTGCCGATGCCTGCGCTGATGCTGCCATCACTCCAGGTGAATATTCTGGGAGGACGTTTGCCCAAGGCAGAGTCCAACGGCCGTCGCTACCTCAAGATCCCGCTGAACGCCTTTTAAGCGCGGTGACGGCTGCTGAGAACGGCCTCCGAGAGCGGAGTCCATGAATATCCCTGCGGCGGGCGCTTGGGCATGCGTTTCTGGTGAAGTGTCTGCTTTCACGCTAGGTTGGTCAGACGGTGATTGGCTTGCAAGCTCACAAAGGAGGCAGCATGCCCCGTCTCGACCGCTATGGACTGGCGACGCGCACCATCCATGGCCAGCAACAGCGTGATCCCTTCGGCAGTCCCCATATGCCGATCTACGACACCACGACCTTTGCCTTCGATGATACGGCCTCTCTGCGAGAGGTCGGAGAAGGGAAGAGGCGTGGTGGCTTCTATTCGCGCTATGGCATGAATCCGACGCTGTACGCCCTCGAGGATGTGCTGGCAGGACTGGAGGGGGCCGAGGCCGCCCTGAGTTTCAGTGCAGGGATGGGGGCCATCAGCGCGTTGCTGCTGGCCCACGGCAAGAAAGGGGTGGTGGGCTACGGTGAGATCTACGGTGGCACTCTGGGGCTGATGGCGAAGGGATTGCCAAGCCTCGGTTATCCCGTCGACCTGGTGTTGGGCGATGAAGGCGACGCTCTCGAGCGGAGGCTACGCGAGGGCGTTGGACTGGTCTTTGTGGAGACACCGAGCAACCCGACGCTTGCCATCACCGATATCGAAAAGCTGGCGAGGCATGCGCACGCCCATGGCGCACTGGTGGTGGTGGACAATACCTTTGCCACGCCGGTCAACCAGCTGCCGCTGCCACTCGGCGCCGATCTGGTGGTGCACAGTGCCACCAAATATCTGGGAGGGCACAGTGATCTCACCGCAGGGGCGGTGATGGGCACTCGTGCGTTGCTGGAGCCTATCGATTGGTGGCGTCAGTCTCTGGGCAGTGCTCCATCGCCGCAGACAGCGTCATTGTTGTCGCGAAGCCTCAAGACCCTGTCGGTTCGAGTGGCGCAGCACAACCGTTCGGCGCAGACGATCGCCGAAGCGCTGCAATCGCATGCGGCAGTACGTCGTGTCCACTATCCTGGTCTGACGAGTCACCCCGGGCACGAGGTGGCCAGGCGGCAGATGCGTGGGTTCGGGGGCATGCTGACGCTCGAGCTGGAGGCGGACCTTTCGTTGACGGAGAAGATCGCGGAATCGCTTCGCTGGTTTGCCCTGGCACCAAGCCTGGGTGGCGCCGAAAGTCTGGTGACTCAGCCCCGCACGACCACCCACGTGGACTTGAGCGACGAGGAACGCCAGCGCAGAGGTATTTCGGACAGCATGTTGAGATTGTCGATAGGGCTCGAGGACGTGGAAGACCTGCTCGAGGATCTCGATCAGGCGCTTAGGATTGCTTGAAGCAGCATGAAGAAGGCGGGGCAGGTCGATGCTATCTCGGCACGGCGATCGTCTTGCCTGTATTTTTCAGCTTGGCCTGCGCGCGTCGGTGGTGACGCCGATCGTGTGATGGGCGCTTATGCCTTCGGCTCCAGGGCGATTGATGGAGTCCAGTGTCAGGAGAAAGGGATGTTCGATACGCTTGGTCTTGCCCTGGTGATCGGTGTCGGCGGGACGGCGCTGCTGGATCTGTGGAATTGGCTGTTGAACAAGTCGATAGGGCAACCACTGCCACCCTGGCATCTGGTCGGCCGCTGGTTTTCGGGCTTGCCCAAGGGGAGACTGGTCCATCGCCAGGGGATCGCTTCCTCGCCTGCGATCGGCGGTGAGCTCGCCATCGGCTGGATCATGCACTACGTCGTGGGCGTGAGCTTTGCCCTGGCGCTGTTGTTGGTGTGGGGAGATGGCTGGGCGTTGGCACCGACCTTTGGCCCGGCCTTGATCGTAGGCCTGGTGACGGTAGGCGCGGGCTGGTTCATCCTGCAGCCTGGCATGGGAGTGGGGGTTGCCTGCTCGGGCGCTCCCAACCCGAGCCTCGCCCGCATGAACAACGTGGTGGGCCATATCGTCTTTGCCCTGGGCATGTATCTGACGGCGCGTCTGATCACGGCGGGCTGAGCAGATACCTTGGGGTGAAGCGAGGTTCCAAATAGACGGTCTGGGCCGTCAGAGCAATGCTCTCGAGTGCCTTGTTCAATCGCTCCGGTGTCAGATCGGCCCCCGCTGCAGCCAGGGCTTCTCCGAGCAGGGCGCCAAGGGCGTAGCCGCGCAGGGCTTCGGGCCCCTGATCGTGGAGGGCGGCCCAGCTCAGGGCGTCCTGGTGCGGTATGGCGAGGATAACCTCATGGCCGGCTTCTGCCAGGGCAGCGGCGTGTTCGCCGAGATGATCCAGACAACCGACCAGGGTTCTGGGGGTGTCCAGCAGTTCACCATTTTCCAGTTCGTCGACAATATTGTCGCTGGCGACCAGGGTCACATCGGCTGCCGCCGAGAGCGGAAGACTCATGGTCATCAGCCGAAAGCGAAATTCATCGCCATGGCGGCCGAGCAGGCCCACGCGCTGTGCGCTGGTATTGCGCACTTCCCTGACGGCGGCCACCAGGCAGGCCGTCTGCAAGCGCTCTTCCAGCCGGTCGTCGATCTCGGTCAGGGTCGTCAACACGTCAGGCCGCGTCGTCACCTCGATACGTCGACCAAAAGCGCCGCCCTGGCTATTGAAGGCAACAATGGCCGCGCTGAAGCCGATATCCAGGTCCGAATTTCCGGAGATGCCCACCAGCACTCGTGTGGGTTCGATGCCGGTGTCCGTCGCCGCCGAGAGCTGTTGCAGGTGGTCGATCAGCGAGTCCAGAACGTCGTCGTCCAGTGCGTAACGTGGCATCTGCGCAGACAGTCGGCGTTGATCGGGAGCGATGCCCTGACTCAGTGCCTTCAGCAGACTCGTTCGATCATAGCCAGGCTGGTGGTCTTCGCTGGTCAATGCCGTCCAATGGACAGCGGGTGCAGTGCCATCGATCCCCAGGCCATCGACACCGTGGCAGCTTGCACAGGAGGGATGAGGTGACTCGCCGTGGGTTCCCTGCTGGTAGAGGGTCTGTCCTGACGTCAGAGGAGGGGAGTCGGCGGCTCGGGCGGAAAGCACGATGCATGAGGCCATGACGGCAAGTCGAATGCTGGCTCTCAAGGCAGGGTGTCCTCCCGCTATTGCGTGTCCATGTACAGTAACGCAGCTTCCGAGTGACTGGGCAAGCTACCATCGTCCACTCCCCCTGGCTCCTTGCTGCCCACACACTGTAGCCGGGATTGCCGACTCAGGGCGGCCGACGGCCGAGTTTGTAGTCAGTCGACGTAGCCTCTGTCGGATGCTAACCGACAACCTGTCGGTGCGACTCGAGGTGTTCCCGAAGCCGCCCGATTTGGCACGTACCGAACAAAAATTTGCCAATTGGGTCCGCCCGAAAATGACGTCCGTCCCAATGCTGGCGGTCGCTACCTGGCGTCTCCTGGACGAGCCCGACCGGCTAGCGTCCTCAAGCGTTCGCAAAGCGCTCCCGCGGGTTCCCTGAGCAAGCTTTCTTCCCGTAGCCGTCTGGCCTGGGAGTAAAGCCCAGCAGGAGTGGAGCAGAATTGGGCAAAAGACTCGGTAGACTTAGGCGATCGTAGGCTTCGGGTTGCGGATCTTGAACAATATAACCATCCTTGTACAAGTTTGGTATATGGAAGAACCGTGACATCGCCATGGAACAGACGCCGTCGACGGCGCGATCCTGGCTTCGCTTCGACAAGGAGGAAGAGATCCGTGACCATCTTTGAAGCCCTGCGTGAGAGCCACGACAAGCAGCGCCGCCTGCTGGAACTGCTGGTGGAGACCGAAGGCGACAGTGACGGGCGCGATGAGCTGTTCAAGCGCGTCAAGGAGGAGCTCGAGAACCACGCTGGCGCAGAAGAGCGGGCGCTGTACATGCCGATGATGGAGCATGACATGACCCAGGAGAAGGCGCGGCACAGCGTGGCCGAGCACCACGAGATCGATGAGCTGATCGAGGCGCTCGAGACGACCGACTACAGTTCACCGGGCTGGCTTGCCAGCGCCAGGAAGCTGCAGCATCTGGTCACTCATCACCTCGACGAGGAAGAGCAGGAGGTGTTCCAGCTCGCCGGACGCGCCTTTGACGATGCCACCAAGGCCAACCTCGCCGAAGAGTACCTGCAGGACATGCAGGATCGGGAAGCCGGCTGAAGGCAGACGCTTTCCAAGCCGCTTGCATAAAGGGCGCCGGAGGAAACTCCGGCGCCCTTTGTCGTGTGACAGGACTCTAGGGCTTGTCTGAAAAGTGCCTGCGCTCGGTAATACGGTGTTAAAAATCGGATCAACATGCTCATTTACACCCCGTAAACTGCGCTGTCTCACCGATTTTTGCCTTGTCTAACCTTCGCTCGTCGACTTTTCGGACAGCGCCTAGGACCGGGCGTGTCGGAGTGGCGCCCCGGCGGACCAGGTTTCCAGCGCTCCACCCAGCGAATGCCTTCAACGGTGCTACCTCCGTAGCTTCGCCGAATATCCAGCGCTCTATGCCACAAGGCAGAGGTGGGTGCAGCCTGGCCAAGTCGGCCCGCCTGAAAAGATTAGTAAAAAAGAATGATGAGAAACGTACTTTAATAGTGATAATTATAATACCTTAATATCTAGAATAATAATATAAGGTGTTTTATATAGTGGTTTCTGGAATCGAGAAGCATGGTGTCACGCAGAGGCGTGAGTGTTACCTAATATGCAGTTTCGTGCATTCTTGAGACGTGTTTTAGCTAAAAATGTAACAAAATGTTCCAAAGTGCTATAACTCGGGCAAGGTTTCTTGGATGCATCTTACCGGTGTTAAGGCACTGATCAATGTGGTCTCCCTCCTTGTTCACCGGTTGCGATACGTCGGTTTGCATTCCTTCCGAGGGTTCGGTCCAGGAGCCTGGGTGACTGGCCAGTGACAATGATAATCGATCTACGACAGGGGCTTGGTGCTATGAATTCACGGGTTAGAATTCTCGACATGGAAGGGGAGGTCTGGATTCGTGATGACTCCGGTCAACTGCGTCTGCTGAGAGTAGGCGAAAGCCTATCTACCGATGCTGTTGTTTCGGCTCCCCAAGCCGCCACCTTGGTACTCGAAGGAGACCCAGCCCTTAGACTGAACCTGATGACGACGGATGGCGTGCTCGTTTCTCGACTGCTGAGTGAGAGCCCTTCGCCATCCGATTCGGGCGATTTTTACCGCGGGCCCGATGATGACACGCCCCTCGGTGAAGGGGATTTCAGTCGTACGGGAGAGGAGATCGGTGACGAAACCCTGAATGAGCTGCTGGCTGAACTCGAGGAGAATCCTCCCCAGGCGGGTAGTAGCTCATCGGCTGGAGGGAGCGGTAATGAAGGACACGGTTTCGTACGCCTTTTGCGCATCGTCGAAAACGTGGATCCGCTAGCATTCAATTTCCCACTGGCGGATGAGGTGGGCATTGAAGTGCGTGACGGTGACCCCATCGACGATGATGATGGTGCCTTGCTGGATGATGCGCTCAGCGTGAGCGTCGAACTGTTGGGCGCGGGAGCCGACGGCATCTTTTCTCTGGCGGAAATCGGCGATGATGGCAGCGTCACCGCCAGAGTGATTCTTGGTGACGATACGGAGGTCGGTGATCGCCTGGTGGTGGTTGCCGCCGATGGCAGTGTACTGCTGGATCGCCCGGTCACGGTGACTGATCTAACGGAAGGCGTCGATCTGGAAGTGCCTGTTGCGCCCGGCGATGACAGTGTCAGTGTCCAGGCGACCGTGACCGACGCCGATGGCAACAGCGACAGCGACGACGACACCAAACCGATCGACGACCAGCCGCCGACGGTGGAGGTCAATCTGGCCGGCGCCGGTGATGATGGCGTCTACAACCTGGCCGAGATCGGCGACGACGGCAGTGTCACTGCCAGGGTGACCCTGGGTTCGGGCACCGAAGTAGGCGACACCCTGAGGGTGACCGATGGTCAAGGTAACGTGCTGCTCGAGCGCAGCCTCACCGCCCGGGACTTGAGCGATGGGCTCGACGTCGAGGTGCCGGTCACCAAGGGCGACGAAAGCGTGAGCGTCACCGCCACCGTCACCGATCCTGCCGGCAACAGCGACAGCGACGACGACACCAAGCCGATCGACGACCAGCCGCCGAGCGTGACGATCTCACTGATCGGGGCCGGTGATGATGGTGCCTACCAGCAGAGCGAGATCGGCAACGACGACAGTGTTACCGCGCGGGTGAACCTGGGTGCCGGCACCGAAGTGGGCGACACCCTGAGGGTGACCGATGGTCAAGGCAACGTGCTGCTCGAGCGTAGCGTCACCGCCCAGGACCTGAGCGATGGGCTCGACGTCGAAGTGCCGGTGGTGGCCGGTCAGACCCACGTTCAGGCAAATGCTCGGGTCACCGATCCGGCGGGCAACTCCGACGACGCCTTGGATCGCAAGCCGGTGGCCTTGGGCATCGAATTGAGCGCCAGCAGCACGGTCGTCGAGGGTGAGTTCATTACCGTAACCGCGACCATGGACAATGTGGCCGATCGCGATGTGGTGGTGACGCTCGAAGACGGAAATACCATCACCATTGTCGAGGGCGAGCGCAGTGCCAGTATTCAGGTGGCGAGCCGACCCGATGAGCATGTGAATCAGGGGGAGACGAGCCGGGGTTTCTCCATCGAGTCGGCCACGCCCACCGGCTACGACCAGGTCGATCTTGGCGATGGCGTCACTACCCTTATGGTGGACGACAACGACATTACTCGACTGGTGCTCAAGGCCACTCCTGAGTTGACGGAAGGTGGCGCGATCACCTACACGGTGGAGTTGCAGGACCCACAGGGCCAGCCCCGTAGCGCCGACAAGGCGATCGCTGTGACCTTGGCCAACGGCGAGTCGCTGACTGTACCGGCGGGTCAGACCAGCGCCTCGGTCACGGTGGCCGCGCCATCAGACGATGTCTACGTCGATCCCGGCCAGGTGGTCAACTCGATCCGTGAGGCGAAGGAAGTTGAGCCTGATGGCCAGCCGGCCAGCGGTATTGGCACGCTGGAGAAGCTCGAGGTCGACTCCGCCACGGTCAGCACTCAGGTGAATGACACCATCGATGAAGTGGTGGTCTCCCTGAGTGCGCCTGACGATGCGGATGAAGGACAGGCAGTCAGCGTCACACTGACCGTCGAGGAACCACCCCAAGGCGGCCCTCTGACGATTACGCTCGACGATGGCACCAAAGTGGTCATCGCCGAGGGCGCCACCAGTGCCCAGGTGACGTTGCGTGCTCCCGATCAGGACCAGAATCTGGGGCCAGGCGAAAGCGCCGATGATACCGCTTCCTGGACCATTGGCATCGATACCTTGACGGGGGGTAACTACGAGAAGCTGGTTGCCGGGGGCGACAAGACGGTCATCGTCCATAGCGATGTCCCCGAACTGACGATCCCCGATGACAACGGTCCCACTGTGGCAGGAGACGCCAGCGTCAGCGAAGCCGGCCTCGAATCAGGCTCGCTGGCTGACGATAGCGATGTGGTGTCGGGAGTCATCGCCGTGGGCTCGGGCGGAGTCGACGAGGTGGCCAGTGTTGCTTTCGGTTCCATCAGCAAGTCCCTGGCAGAGCTTCAGGCAGCGAGCGCCAGCCAGCCGATCTCTATCGACATGGCCTACGGAACCTTGTCGATCACAGGGTACGACGCGGTTGCCGATGAACTGTCCTACACCTATACGTTGACGAAACCAGCAAATCACGCCAGTGGTTCGGTGGTGGATTCGCTAGCGGTCAAGGTGACCGATGACTCCGGTGACAGCCGTCAAGATAATCTGGATATCCTGATCCGCGACGACGGTCCCTCTGCCACCAGCGACTCTCTGCAGACCACCACCGAGGGCGACGCGCGTACAAGCGGCACCAACCTGTTGGTCAACGACACCCTGGGCGCCGATGGGGCCCGGGTCGAGAGCATCACCTTTATCGATCGCAGCGGTGCCACGACCGCCCGCAGCATTTCCGACGGCGGCAGTGTGACTGTGGAGACTCGCTACGGCAGCCTGACCGTTGCAAGTGATGGAAACTGGAGCTATACGCCTGTCGCCAGCGCCGCCCATCCTCGCCCGCAGGGTAATGACAGCGGCGATACGCTGCGCGACGATTTCAGCTATGTGCTGATTGATGCAGACGGCTCTCGGTCGAACACCGCGCAGCAGCCGGTGTTGGTCAAAGACACCGAACCGAGCATCGGTGATCCGACCGATGGACGCCTCGACGAACAGTATCTGGCATCTGGCTCCGAGCCGAACACCAGCAAACGCTCGGTGAGCGGTGATCTTGATGTCAACAAAGGTCAGGACAGCATCGATACCCGGTTCACCGCTGATACCGTGGCGACCCTGAATCAGCTTGGGCTGACCTCCGAGAATCAGGCGATCGGCTATTCGCTTTCCAGTGATGGGCACACCTTGACCGCCCGTGCAGACGGCGAAACGGTATTTACCATCAGCGTGCTCGATGCCGGTAGCAACGATGCCAGCTACCGCTTCACCCTGGAGGGCCCGCTGGATCACGTGACCTCGGTGGTCGATAGCAACGGCAATATCGTGCTGACGCTACCGTTCGAGGTGATCGACAGCGACGGCGATATCGATGAAGACGACTTCCAGGTGACCGTGGTCGATGACCCGGCGCAGGAGTCTCAGAGCATCACCTTGAAGGAAGATGGCAAGAAAACCTTCTCCACCCCCGCCAACGCTACCGAAGATACCCTAGCGATCAGCGACGCGCCGGAGTATGGCAGTGTCACCATCGGTGCCGACGGCAGACTGACCTACAAGCCCGACGGCAACTACAGTGGCGCCGATGCCTTTACCTATACCTACACAGAGGGCGGCACCACCTATTCGGTAGACGTCGATGTGACCGTCACCCCCGTGGCTGACAAGCCGGATCTTCCGTCATCATCGGCGGCGACCGACGAAGATGTATCGGTGGCGCTTGGTCTTGCCGCACCATCGCCTACCGACACCACCGATCAGAACATGGGGGCAGCAGGGGACAACCCCGAACTGCTGGGGGCCATTACCGTGTCCGGGCTTCCCTCTGGAGCCAAGCTGCTGAAGGCCGACGGTAGCGTTATCGACACCAAGGGCAAGAGCACGCTGACCATCAAGCTGTCCGATGGCTCTCATCTTTCGACCTTGGACGACGGTGACGTTGACCTGGTGATGACCCGTGCGGAATTCGAGGGGCTGAAGGTAGCGCCGAAGGCACAGGACGGCAGCAATTTCTCGTTATCGATCCAGGTCTCGAGCTATGAGGTCGACGCCGACGGCGAGCGTCTGAGCGGCATCCCGGGAGCCACCTCGGCGATTCGTGTCCCGGTAACGGTCCAGGCGGTCACCGATGACGTGACTTTGACCTTCGCTGACGACACCGATCACAAGGTCTTCAAGACCGCGGAAGACGTCGCCTTCAACCTGAGCGAGACGCTGAAGGCGTCTTTCGAGGATCTGGACGGCAGCGAGTATCGTGAACTGTTGCTCGAGGGATTGCCCGAGGGCACCGTGGTCACCATCAACGACAACCTGACGCGAGTCGTTGGCGCCAGTGGCCAGGTGCGGGTACCCGCCGGTGGGCTGAGTGCTTCGACTACCGACTTCCCCAAGATCACCATTACGCCGCCGGATGACTTCAGCGGTGAAATCAAGGGAGTCTCGGTAACCTTGAGAGCGCGGGATGGCGACGCCGATGGTCCCTCGCCGAACGGCGTCTGGAAGGAAGACAAAGTCACTCTGGACATCGATGTGACTCCAGTGGTGGATGACCCTTCCGTCAGCGCGCGCGGTACTGAAGATGAGGCCTTCAAGTTTCTCGCCTCGCTCAAGGTCGGGGATGACGACGGTGGTGGTGCGACCAGCGAGACGATCACCTCGATCGAGATCGCCGTGGTACCCGATGGCTGGGAGATCCGCAACGCCGACGGCAACCTGGTGCACACCGGCAACGGCAGCGACGGGTTCAGCGTACCCAAGAGTGACGTGGATAGCGGTGCCTTCAAGAACTACAGCCTGACCGGGCCGGCCCACGAGAGCGATGACCCAAGCCTGACGCTCAAGGTCGGGATCACCGATACGGCCACCATCGATGGCGCTACTGTCAGCGATGAGGAGGTCAAGGAGGTGACCTACTCGCCCAAGGTCGCGCCCAAGGCGGAGGTCATTGCCGCCAGCGGCGTCAGCGACAGCGATGGCGATGGCAAGGCCGATCTCACCATGACCGGTGGGCATACCTATGGCGCCAGCGACGGTGTCGCCGAGGACGAGTGGTTCAAGCTGACCAATGATGATTTCGACTTGAAGGACGATTGGTCGAATCAGGACAGCGATGGTTCGGAGAAGACCTTCGCCCGACTGACGCCAGAGCAGCTGGATGGTCAGGCCGGAGACATGATCGGTGCCAGCTTCCGCTATCTCGATGAGGCTGGTCAGTGGGTAGAAAAGTCCTACGACGGGACCCCGGTAGAAATTCCGGTCCAGCATCTTTCCAGCGTGGAGTTTCGCCCGCCGACCAATCGCAAGGGCACCTTCCAGATCCGCGTGCAAGCGAAGACGGTGGATACCGATGGAGAGGGCAACGTGGACACTGCGGTGTCCGGCGAGGCGCTGTTGACCGGCATCCGCGTCCAGGAACCAGTAGCGGATCGTGTGTCCCTGGGCTACGAGCCGGTGGCCCAGACCGATGAAGACACGGCGGTGGCGCTTGAACTTCGGCCCCAGAGCGATGATCCCAACGAGGTCTATCGCATGACCCTGTCCGATCTGCCGGATGGGGCGGTGCTTCACTACAATGGTCAGCAGGTGGCCGATGACGGCAATGGCAACTATATCATCGACAACTTCGATGCCAGTGTGCCTCTCACCATTACACCTCCACCGGACAGCAACGAAGATTTTTCCATCAAGGCAACACCTGTCAGCGTGGACACCTTCGGTGGCGTCACCAGCGAGTTCACCGGTGAAGCACGCGATATCCTGGTCAAGGTCAAGGGAGTCGCAGACGCTCCCGAGGTGACCACCAGCGTCGAATCCTACGTGGAGCAGGCGCTGGACGATGGCGTGACCGAGGTACGATTGAGCGATCTTGTCACGGTGCAAAGCGGTGATCGTGATGACTCTGAATCACTGGCCTACCGCATCAGCGGGCTGGACGAAGGCTTCGCCGTGGCCGGAGCGGTGCTCATCAGTCCTGAGGATGCCGAGGGCGACGAGCGGGTCTGGGTCACCAGAGAGCTTGCCGACGTGCGCATCACCACCCCTGACAACTTCAGCGGTCGTGTCGACTTCAGTGTCACCCCGGTGGTGACCGAAGATGATGGCGATTCACGCGATGGGGACCAGCATCAGGTCTCGTTCGAAGTGACGCCGAGTCCTGAAGGGGTGATCGAGACCGATTCGCGTCTTGTCGAGGATACCCTGGGCAAGCTCGATTTCAGTCTGGTAACACAGAATGGCGACACCAACGAGATGCTCGAGACGGTGTGGATCGACGCCGCTGATGTGCTCCAGGCGCCATTTACCATCTACGTCGGCAATTCCACGAGCACCACGCTCGCCCAGGCGGCGGCCACAGACCCGGATGTCACTATGGAGGGCGGCGAGTACAAGCTGACCAATGGCGCCTGGGAGCGTCTCTACGCCAAGGGGGATGCCAACTTCGGTGCGGGTAGCGCCGAACTGGCGCTGCGCTACCAGGTGACCGACACACCGAACGCCGGCTACGAAGGTCAGGTGGATGACGTGACGTCGGCACCCAGGGATGCCATTCATCAGGTAGTCATCGATGCCGTCACCGACACGCCGACCATCGATATCACCAGCATCGTCAACCTCTCGGGTGGTGGTGTCAGCATCACCGGCAATGACGTCAATGCCGGGACCGGTGATCGCGTTCAGGTCAATGTCGCGGTCGATCAGTCCGCCGACGCCGACGCAGGTAACCAGCCCGACGAGGACGGCAGTGAGTCGCTCCGCTATTTCCTGATCGATGGTGTGCCGGAGGGCGTCAGTGTGGAAGGGGCCGAATATATCGGCGTGGTGGCCGGTGACAGCGGCGGCCGCCAGTGGCGAATCGAGTTGGATCCGCCCCAGAGTTTCGACGGCCCCATTCCGCAGCAGCACTCTTTCGTCTTTGTCCTGGGGGAAGGGGGGCAACTGAACGATATCAACAACCACTCCATCACCATCACCGCGGTGACCCAGGACGCCGGGGGCAACACCCTGGAGCAGAGCGCCAGCGCAAGCTGGACGCTGAGCGGCAGTGGCGATGACAACGACGGGGAGGATGCCTCCGATATCGAGCGCTGGGACAACGACTCCAGTGCTGCCATGACCGAGGACTCGGCGTCTCCGCTGTCGCAGCTGATCGATGCCCAGATCGCCGGGAACGACGGTGCCAGCTCCATCACCCTCAGCAATCTGCCGCCGGGGACCGTGGTTACGGGCATGGAGGAGACCACGGTCAACGGCCAATCGGTGTGGTACGCCAGTACCGACGGCGGTGGTCAGGCCGCATTGGATGACCTGATGGCGTCGATCAGCGTGACGCCACCGGCCAACTGGAATGACAATGGCGAAGATTTCACCTTCGACGCCACCCTGACCACCCGCTCATCCAGTGGCAAGGAAAACTCACATTCTGTCACCGTGGACCCCCCGGTTACTCCGGTGACGGATACCCCCGAGGTCAGCGTATCGGGCGAGCTGGCCGACAATGGTCGTGATGTTGACTTCGAGGTCGGCGTCACCAGCCCTGCCGACAGCCCGGACGTTACGCTGGTGGACGGTCAACTGGTTCTGACCCTCGACGAGAGTGGAGCAACCGATGCCGATGGTGGTGCCGCGCCAGGCGGTACCCTGTTCTACAACGGCCAGGCGCTGACGCCAGGATCAGATGGTCGCTACGTCATCGACGGCGTCGCAGTCGGAGACACGGTCAATCTGACCTACCGTCCGGCGGTGGGGGTCTGGGGAGAAGTCTCGCTTGTCGCCGAAGGCTCCACCCAGGAAACCGACGCGACCAATCGGGAAGCCGATCAGGACCAGGCCAGCGTCGAGGTACCGCCGCCGCCGCCTGAAGTGTCGGTCAACGACATCCGGGGAGAGGAGGACAGCCTGATCGATGTCAGCGGTCTCGAGGTTGATTTGCTCGACCCCTCCCAGACCCTGGAAGCGGTGCTGATCGATGGCCTGCCTAACGGCTGGCTGGTGATGACCGGAGCCGACGCGGCTTCCGCGACCCTGGCGGAGAATATGGGTAAGGGCAGCTGGTCGATTCTCAAGCCTGACGGGAGTTTGCCTGCCTACGTCGGCCTGATCCCTCCACGTGACTGGAGCGGAGACCTCAGTGGCGCCGATAGCCTCTCGGTGACAGCCATCGCCGGCCGTGATGGCGAACGTTACATCGGTGACGAGGCGTTCTCGGTGTTGGTGGACGCCGTGGCCGATCCGATCGAGGCCGATCCGTTGCTGAGCTTCGGCGATGAGGGCGACAGAATTCCGCTCAACCTCAACGCCTCGGTGCTGGATCGAGACGGTTCCGAACAGGTGACGTTGACCCTCAAGGGGCTGGGGGAGCACGCCAGCTTCTTCAGTGGCGACAATCTTCTGGACTGGACCTACGACGCCGGAACCGATACCTATGTGATCGATGACATCTCAATCGACCAACTGAATGCGCTGACGCTGGTGCAGAAGGCGACCGATGGCAATGTCACCCTGGACTTCAGCCTGGCCACCGTGGACGGTCAGGATACCCTCGACCCGCCTTATGAAGGCCAGGTGGACCTCGATATCCGCGCAGTGGAGCCGACGACCGGTGACGATACGCTGCTCTACAGCGGCAAGGCGATCAATGGTCTCGGTGGTGACGATGTGGTCGAGTTGCGCTTTGGCGAGGACATCGATCCCGGCAAGGTGCGCAATATCGAGACACTGGACCTGATGGGGGAGGGCCAGGACCATGACGTTACCTTGAGTGCACAGGATGTGCTCGACATGACCAGTGGTGATGAGCTGTTTGTGCGTGGTGACGCCGGAGACAGGGTCTCCTTGAGAGCCGATGAATGGTCCGCCACCGGCAATCAGGTGCAGGAAGATGGCATCACCTACAACGTCTACGATGGAAACGGCAACGCCGTGCTCAAGATCCAGGATGGTATCGACGTGGACATCTGATTCGCCGACTTGCCCGGCAGGTGGCAACGGGGGACACGGTCCCCCGTTGCCGCATGGCTAGCGTGAATCGCTGGCTCGGGGGTAGTCGTGGCGCCTCTTCGCAAGCAGATGCACAGGCAGTTGAGCCGCAGAATGGTCAGCTGTCTTGCTGCTCGTCGAGCAGGTGGCTCAGGGCGTCCTTGCGGTTTTCGTAGATGTGCGGTGCATCGGCACGGCGCTCCAGCGCGTCGCCGAGCTTGAGGCGCAGGAAGGCACTGGTGGTGTAGCGAGTGACGCGCTCGTAGAAGCGCTCGGACAATCCGCAGATCATTTCGGTGTAGCGCTCGACAAGGTGCGGCGCGATGGTGAAGTTGTCGTAGTTGACGATGGCATAGACAGGACGGCCCAGGGGCTCAAGCAGGCGTTCGACCTCCCTCTCGATGGTGGCGATGGTGTCATCGTCGTTGACCGCCAGTCCCTCGAAATTGATGAAGAACTGGTAAGTGTCGAGATCGACGCTCAAGCGCTCGGCGATCGGGCGCTCCAGCAGGGTCTCGAGCAGGTCCATGGAGGCGCTGTCGAACAGGCGGGGATCCATGGTGGCAAGGGGCGCGTCGATGTGGGGCCGAAAGTCCATCAGCGCCAGGATGTCGCGCTCCAGTTCCACCCCCGGGGCGATCTCGATCAGCGTCAGCCCTTGCGCGCGCAGTTCGAACACGCAGCGCTCGGTGACGTAGAGCACCGGCTGGCCGCGCTTCGCCGCCAGGGGACCGCTGAAGGTGCGGTGCTCGACGCGCTCGACAAACTTGCGCTGGCTGCCGTCGGCGTCGATCTTTAGTCTTCCCGACTCGATGGACAGTTGGGCACCGGCGGTGAAGGTGCCGACGAACACTAGCCGTTTGGCGTTCTGGCTGATGTTGATAAAGCCGCCAGCGCCGGCAAGCCTGGGGCCGAAACGGCTGACGTTGACGCTGCCCTCCTGGTCGACCTGGGCGAGACCGAGAAAGGCGATGTCCAGGCCGCCGCCATCGTAGAAGTCGAACTGGCTGGGCTGGTCGATGATCGCCTGGGTATTGATGGCGGCGCCGAAGTCGAGCCCGCCCGCCGGCAGACCGCCGATGACGCCGGGCTCGGCGGTCAGCGTCAGGTACTCCAGCAGCCCTTCCTCATTGGCCACGTTGGCGATGCCCTCGGGCATGCCGATGCCCAGATTGACGATGCTGTTGGGCCGAAGCTCGAAGGCGGCGCGGCGAGCGATGACCTTGCGCTCGGTCAGCGAGAGGCTGGCGATGTCATTCATCGGCGCCTTCAGTTCGCCGGCGAAGGCACGACTGAACTGGGTGGCGAAGGTCTGCCAGTGATGCTCGGGCTGTGCCAGCACCACGGCGTCGACCAGCACGCCGGGGATCTTCACGTCCTTGGCCTTGAGGGTGCCTCGTTCGGCCAGACTCTCGACCTGGACGATGACGATGCCTCCGGAGTTGTGCACCGACATGGCAATGGCCTGCATCTCCAGAAACAGCGCCTCACGCTCCATCGTCACATTGCCGTCGGCGTCGGCGGTGGTCCCGCGCAGTAGCGCGACCTGAATCGGCTGAGCCTGGTAGAACAGGTACTCCTCGCCATCGATGGGCATCAGCCGCACGCGATCTTCGGTGGTGCGCTCGTTGATCTTGCCGCCCCCCTGGCGTGGGTCGACAAAGGTATCGAGCCCCACCTTGGTCAGGGTGCCCGGCTTGCCGGCGGCGGTGTCGCGAAATAGATGGGAGATCACGCCCTGTGGCAGGTTGTAGGCCTCGATCTGGTTGTCGATGGCCAGCTTCTGCAAGCGCGGTACCAGCCCCCAGTGGCCTCCGATGACGCGCTTGAGCAGTCCCGGGTGACCGAAGTGATCGACGCCACGGCCCTTGCCGTCGCCCTGGCCGGCGGCGTAGATCAGCGTCAGGTCACGAGGATGGCCGGACTCCACGAAGCGTTGCTCCAGCGCTACCGCCAGTGCCTCGGGAAAGGCCACCCCGACGAAGCCGCCGGTGGCAAGGCTGTCGCCGTCACGGATCAGCTGTACCGACTCCTCGGCACTGACCACCTTGTTGCGTTGGCGACTGACGCTGGGAGGAGTGCGATGGGGCATGGGTGTTCCTTTTCAAGGCATGGGGATAGGGGGCACGTCGGCACGCAGCGCCTATGGACCAGTGTGAGCGACATGAAGGCGGCGAGAGGTCGAGATGCTTGACGGTGCAAAGTAGAGAGTCGTTGCTTGGCCCTTGAAGTCAGTCGCTGACTGTCCCACTCTGTACAAAAGTGGTACACAACCTTCACGTCACGTGCAGAAAAGGGCTTCTGCCGCAGACGCCTGTTGCGTACCGCCGGCCCCCAGGGATGCCCGTGGTGGCGGGGGCCATGACGTTCGCCATGTCGATGAGCCGAAGGAGTGGATCCATGTCTACACAGCAACCCCCTCAGCAACAGCATCGTCAGCCCGGCAGCGAGTCGGCCATGCAGCCCGAGCCGGAGGTGATCCGTGACAGCTACCGTGGCAGCGGCAAGCTGGACGGCAAGGTGGCGCTGATCAGCGGCGGCGACAGCGGTATCGGTCGCTCCGTGGCGGTGCACTATGCCCGTGAGGGCGCGCACTGCGCCATCGTGCATCTGGAAGAAGATCAGGATGCCGAGACCACCCGCCAGATGGTCGAGAAGGAAGGCGGTGAGTGCCTGGTGCTCAAGGGGGACGTCGGTGATGCCGACTTCTGTCGTCAGGCCGTGGCCAGCACCATCGAGCGCTTTGGACGGCTCAATATCCTGGTCAACAACGCCGCCGAACAGTATGACTGGTCCGATATTACCGAGGTGGATGATGCGCAGCTGGAGCGGACCTTCCGCACCAATGTCTACAGCCACTTCTATCTGTCCAAGGCGGCGGTGCCCCACCTCGACGCCGGCGATACCATCATCGCTACCTCCTCGATCAATGCCTTCAAGGGCAATGACACCCTGCTCGACTACACCGCGACCAAGGGGGCGGTGCAGGCACTGGTACGTTCGCTGGCGGCGACCCTGATGGATCGCGAGATTCGCGTCAACGCAGTGGCCCCGGGGCCGGTATGGACGCCGTTGATCCCGGCGAGCTTCGACGAACAAAAGGTCGCCGAGTTCGGTGGTCAGGTGCCGATGAATCGGGCAGGCCAACCCAGCGAGATGGGGCCCGCCTATGTCTATCTGGCCAGCGAGGAGTCGTCTTACATGAGTGGTCAGACGCTGCACCTCAATGGCGGCGTGGTGCTCAATACCTGAGATGCCGCGGGAGGCTGCGCGACTCGCCTCTCCAGCGGCAGCGATGAAAGGCGGGATCGAAATGACAGGCGAGCCGGCACGGGCCGGCTCGCCTGTTGACCGTCTGGGCGACGTTACTGGTTGAGTTCCTGCTCGGTGAACAGGTCGGCGAACAGCGCCGAGCTCAAATAGCGCTCAGCGCTGTCTGGCAGTACCACCACGATATTCTTGCCGGCGAACTCGGGTAGCTTGCTGACACGCACCGCAGCCTCGACCGCTGCCCCGCAGGAAATGCCGCAGAGGATGCCTTCCTCACGCATCAGTCGATGGGCCATGGCCATGGCGTCCTCGTTGGTGACCGTCTCGACGCGATCGACCAGATCCATGTCCAGATTGTCCGGCACGAAGCCGGCACCGATGCCTTGGATCTTGTGGGGAGCGGGCTTGAGTTCCTTGCCTTCCCTGGCCTGGGTCAGGATGGGGGAGTCGGTGGGCTCCACCGCCACGGTGGTGATCGCCTTGCCCTGGGTCTTCTTGATGTAGCGCGAGACCCCGGTCAGGGTGCCCCCGGTGCCGACGCCGGCTACGAAGACATCGACCTCGCCGTCGGTATCGTTCCAGATCTCGGGGCCGGTGGTGGTCTCGTGGATGCGCGGGTTGGCCGGGTTGGAGAACTGCTGGGGCAGGAAGTAGGTCGACGGATCGGACTTGGCCATCTCTTCGGCCTTGGCGATGGCGCCGGGCATGCCCTTGGCCGGTTCGGTCAGCACCAGTTCGGCGCCCAGGGCCTTCAGTACCTTGCGCCGCTCCAGGCTCATGGAGGCCGGCATGGTCAGGGTCAGCGGGTAGCCCTTGGCGGCGGCGACGAAGGCCAGGGCGATACCGGTATTGCCGCTGGTGGGCTCGATGATGGTCATGCCCGGCTTGAGCACGCCGCGTTCCTCGGCATCCCAGATCATCGCCGCACCGATCCGGCACTTGACGCTGTATGCCGGATTGCGCCCCTCGATCTTGGCCCAGATCGTGGCGCCTTCATTGACCCGGTTCAGCCGCACCAGCGGGGTGTTGCCGATTGCCTGGGCATTGTCGTCGTGGATGCGAGCCATGTCTGACCTCCGTTGCAGGGCCCCGGGTAGCCAGTACAGGCAAGTCGACCAGGGGCAAATGATGGATGCGAAAGAAATCTATCGAGCGTCCACTATGCCTCAGGTTGGCGCCCGCCACGAGAGAGCGAGGGCTCGCTTACCGCCAGGGGAATTAAAGCGGCTGGCGAAACAGCACGCGCCCGCATCAAGCGGGCGCGTGATCGGCATGGTGAACGCCGCCGCCGTTCAGGACCCTAGGTCGGGTCTCCCGGCGAGCAGCGCTGACAAGGGCGGAACCTCCTACTGCTGGTCCCACGCAACGAAGGCGTCGACCACCTCCTGGGGGCGCTCCAGCGGATAGAAGTGGCTGGCGTCCAGGTACTCCCAGGTGGCGTGGGGCATGATGCGGGCCAGCGCCACGCCGGAGACGTAGGGCGGCTGGAAGGGGTCATGCACGCCCCACAGCAGCATCGCAGGCTTGTTCCACATCACCATCTGAGGTGAGGCCTCAAGGGTGAGGCGGTTATCCATGGCCTTGAGGTACTCGATGAAATGGTTGCGGGTCGACTCGTTCTCGGCATAGTTGCCGTAGAGGTCCTCGAGGATCTCGTCGGTCAGGGTCTCCTCCGGCTGCATGAGACCTGCCGAGGCGAAGTTCTTGACGATCTCGCGGACGTTGTCGGCACTGAAGATCTGGCTGGCCTCGGCGGACTTGGCCTTGGCGATGGCGGCGTTGGCCTCAGGGACCGGCCACATGTCGAGCACGGCGGAGTTGCCGATCACGATCTTGCGGACCTGGTTCTGCTCCTTGAGCTCGGGATCGGTCACCATGATCTGGGCGATGCCGCCTCCCAGGTCGTGGCCGAACAGGATGTAGGGGCCGGGCATCACCTGATTGGCGAAGTCGGTCATGATTTCGGCCTGGCCCTTGAGCGAGTGGTCGGCATCCATGGGGCCGTCGGTGTAGCTGAGCCCGAGTTGGCCGGGCGCGAAGACGTGATAGCCCTGTTCCGCCAGCAGCGGGCCCACCCGGGAGAACAGCACGCTGTTGAGCGGAATGCCATGGATCAGCATGACCGCCGGGTCACCAGGCTCGCCCCATTCGCGATAGGCGACGCGAAAGTCTCCTACATCAGCAAACTGGCGGCCGGGCATCTCGTCGGCAAAGGCCGCAAGTGGTGTGACGGCAAGCGGTGTGATGGCAAGGGCGAGCGACAGGGCAAGGGCGTTGATCGTGCGGATGGGCATGGCGGCTCCTGGGACGGTTATCGATAGCGCTGGCGCCGATGAGCACGGTCGTGATGGCGGTGGCGCAGGCACGAGTGTCAACGGCGGTGCTGACATGGGAGACGGTGGCCGGCCGAGGGCCGAGGCCAGTCGCTTCAAAGGCACTTCATACTCTAGATCAGCGTTACCCGATAAGAAGCCCCCCTGGATTGTCCAAGCATGTTTGAGCATAACGTGATGAAAGCTCGAGTCTGTGCCTTCTCTCCGAGGCCTGTGCCTCTTCACCATGGTCGGGGCTAAAAGAGCACAAGATCGAGCACCTACCTCGAAAGGTGAGTGCCATCTTCGAATTCAAACGCGCTAGCGTGGTAACCGAATCCATGAAATAGGGAGCTTGGCCGTTGAACCATCAAGGGACTGAAAGGTGCGTGCTGGTGACAGGGGCGTCGTCAGGGATCGGCGAGGCGATCGTCACCGCGCTGCTCGAGCAGGGGTTTATCGTCTACGCAGGCGCTCGGCGGGTCGAGCGCATGAGCCACCTGGCTGACAAGGGCGCCCGGGTGCTGTCGCTGGATATCACCGACGCCGACAGCATTGCCGCGGTGCTGACACGTATCGAGCGCGACGGCGTCGAGCTCGATGGGTTGGTCAACAACGCAGGCTACGGCAGCTATGGCGTGCTGGAGGAAGTCCCGATCGAGGAGGCCAGGCGTCAGTTCGAGGTCAACGTGTTCGGGCTGATGGCGTTGACTCGGGAGGTCTTGCCCGGCATGCGACGTCGACGGCGCGGTCGCATCGTCAATATTGGCTCCATGGCCGGCCGTATCTGGTTTCCGGTGGGTGGCTGGTACCACGCCACCAAGTACGCGTTGGAAGCGCTGAGTGATGCCCTGAGGGTCGAGACGCGCCCCTTTGGCCTGTCCGTCAGCCTGATCCAGCCCGGGGTGATTCGCAGCGAATGGGCGGCGATTGCCCGCAAGCCCTTGTGCGAGGACCCTCCCGAGGCGCCCTATGCGCGGATCAAGCGCGGCATGGCCGCCATCCTTGCCGATCACTCCCGGGCCGGCACCCCCGAGATGATCGCCGAGGCGGTGGTCCATGCCCTGACCGCCAGTCGCCCACGTCGACGCTACGCGCGGCCTCGGGACGCCAGGATATTGATCTTCCTGCACTGGCTTTTACCCACCTGGGCGTGGGAGAGAGGCGTCAGGTGGTTGCTGGCACGCTATGCCCGCAAAGCGAGTGACGACAACGGCGGCGGTGCTAGTGTCGACGGAGGCGAGGCCGGCCCTGACAGCGGCCCGGAAAACAGCAACGAAAGCGGTAATAAAAGCGACGGCGAAAAGCGGGGTGAGGCGGAAAGCTGAGCCGACGCCGGTCAGAACAACGTGGAAAGCATCAAGGGAAGCATCGAGGGAAGCTACAAGGGAAACCACGAAGGAAACGACAAGGGCCCGCCATGCTCAGGCGGGCCCTTGTGATTGCCATGCCGGTTACAGGCGGCTGGCGGGGCGCAGGTCGTAGTCGAAGTACTGCTCCATCAGGCGCTGGAAGGTGCCGTCGGCGTAGACCTCGTTTAGAGCCTGGTTGAAGGTCTCGGCCAGGGCTTCGTCGCGGGGGCGCACGGCGATGGCGTTGCCGCGCCCGAAGATCGACTCCGGCGAATTGATACGCTCGCCGACCTGGGTGAAGTCGCCATCCTCGGCCTTGATATCCAGCGCCTCGATGGCCACCGGGTAGTTGATGAAGGCCAGGTCCAGGCGACCGCTTTCCATGTCGAGGGCGACCTCGTCGGCGGTGGCGTAGCGACGGATATCGAGGGTGTCGCGATAGCGCCCGGTGATGTAGGTGTCCTGGGTGGTACCGCGCTGGACGCCGACGGTCATGCCCTCGAGGCTTGCCAGGTCTTCTGGGTCGACGGCCTCGCCGCGACGGGCCACCCAGACCTTGGGCGACATGGCGTAGGGCTCGCTGAAGCGAACCTGGCGTTCACGCGCTTCGGTGATGCGCATCGACGACAGGATGGCGTCGTACTTGCGTGCCAGCAGGCCGGGGATGATGCCGTCCCAGCCCTGGACGATCCACTCGCAGTCCAGTTCGGCGCGTTTGCACAACTCGTTGCCCAGATCGATCTCGAAGCCCGCGAGTTCGCCGTTGGCATCGCGGTATTCGAACGGTGGATAAGGCACATCGACGGCGATACGCACCTGGCGAGCCTCGTCGGCGAAGGCGGCGGGCATCGTCAGCATCGTCGCGCAGGCGATGGCCAGGGGGGACAGCAGACGCTGGGAGAAAGAGCGCATGGGGAACCTTGTCGTCAGGGAAGAAGGGGGAGGGGTTATCGTTATGGTGACCGTCGACGGGGCCAGCAGGGCCCCGTCGAGGGACTGTCGGGTGAGTTGCACCCAGGCCGTCAGGCCGCCTGCAGGCGCTTGGTGCGACGGTGGTGGCGTACCGCCAGCACGACCGACAGTGCCGCCAGCAACAGCAGGCCCAGCGAGATAGGACGGGTGAAGAACAGCGTCCAGTTCTCGTCGGACATCAGTGCGCGGCGCAGGTTGGTCTCGGCGATGGGGCCGAGAATCACGCCCAGTACCAGCGGTGCCAGCGGGTAGTCCAGCTTGCTGAGCACATAGCCGAAGACGCCGACACCGAGCAGCAGGTAGACGTCGGTGACCCGGTTGTTCAGCGCGAAGGCACCGATCACGCAGCACACCAGGACCACCGGCACGATGATCGACTTGGGCACCTCGGTGACGCGCAGAAACCAGCGCATGCTGAACAGACACACCACCAGCACCATCAGCGCGGCCACCAGCATCGCCATGAACATGCCGTAGACCAGATCACCGTGATCCATGATCAGGCGCGGACCGACGCCGATGCCATGGACCATCAGCGAGGCCATCAACACCGCGTCCACCGCGCTGCCGGGGATACCGAGGGCGATCATCGGAATCAGGCCGCCACCGGAGGTGGCCGAGTTGCCGGACTCCGAGGCGATCACCCCTTCCGGCGTCCCGGTGCCGAATGCCTCCGGGGTCTTCGAGGCGCGCTTGGCCTGGTCATAGGCCAGCAGGTTGGCGATGCTGCCGCCGGCGCCGGGCACCGCACCGATGAACACCCCGACCAGGGAAGAGCGCACCAGGTTGACCGGATAGCTGAGCGTTTCCTTCAGCGCCGCCATGGGGTTGAAGTTGACGTCGTCGGGCATCAGCGCCTTGCCGTGCTTGACACCCTCGGCGTCTTCCACCTCGGACAGCAGCTGGCTGACGGCGAAGATACCGATCAGCACCACCAGGAAGGGGAAGCCGTTGGCGAGCAGGTCCGAGTCGAAGGTGAAACGTGCCACTCCCATCATCGGGTCGGAGCCGACGGTGGCAATGAACAGTCCCAGCAGGCCGGTCATCAGGCCCTTGAGCATGGACTTGCCGACCAGGCTTGCGACCACCGTCATGGCGAAGATGATCAGCGAGAAGTACTCCCAGGCGCCCAGCTTGACGGCGATCAGCGCCAGCGGTGGGGCGGCGATGATCAACACCACCACGCTGACCAGCGCGCCGAAGAAGGAGGCCCAGATACCCAGCGCCAGGGCGCGGCCAGGCTCGCCCTTGCGCGCCATCGGGAAGGCGTCGAAGGTGGTCGCCACCGACGACGGCGTGCCGGGGATGCCGAGCAGCGCGGCGGAGATCAGGCCGCCGGTATAACCGCCGACGTAGACCGCCAGCATGGTGGCCACGCCCTGCAGCGGGTCCATGGTGAAGGTCAGCGGCAGGGTCAGCACGATGGCCATGGTGATGGTGAAGCCAGGAATCGCCGAGGCGATGACGCCGGCGATGACACCCAGCAGCATGGCGATCATGGTCGAGAGCGTAAACAGTTGGTCCATGCCGGACAGCAGCGCATCCATCATGAGCAATTTCCTCGAGGAGTCGTTGCCGCCTCAGCCGAACAGGCCGCGGGGCAGGCTGATGACGAAGACGTCGCGGAACAGGGTGTCGACCCCAAGCGAGAACACCAGGGCGACCACCACAGCGATGGCCAGGGCCTTGAGCGAGCGCGCGCCCAGAAGCCATTGACCCGCCAGCAGGAAGGCCAGCGAGGCCAGGCTGAAACCCAGCCAGGGCAGGGCGATGATGTACACCGCAAACAGCGCCAGCACAGCGAAGGCCAGCCGGTGACGCCAGATCCAGGCGCCGACCTGGCCGCGCTCACCGGCGCTCTGGCGCAGGAAGGCACGCGCCTCCTTGAAGGCGATGGCCAGGTTCAATGCCACCAGCGCCGCCAGTACCAGCCGCGGGAAGCTGCCCGAACCCAGTGGTTCCCACATCGACGATGGCAGCGCCTGGGCCCTGACAAAGAGCGCGGTGAACAGCGCCGCCAGGGCGATGTTCAACAGCACATGGGCCAGGGGACCACCCCGGCCCGGGGCGTGCCGCTCCCCGGAAGGGGAGCGGTCGGTGGTGCTCTGGCTCATCGTGCAAGCTTCCCTGACAGACGCTCGATGGTGGCGTTGCTGGTCTCGAGGTACTCGGCGAACGCCTCGGGGCCTTCGAACACCACACTGGCGCCGGCGTTGTGTACCGACTGGGCGAAGGCCTCGTCCTGGCTCATGGCCTCGAAGGCCTCGGCCAGGGTGTCGATGCGTTCTTCCGGGGTGCCCTTGGGTGCCAGAATGCCGCGAATGATGTTCAGCTTGAGCTCAGGATGGCCGAGCTCGGTGAAGGTCGGTACGTCCGGCGCTTCGGGCTGGCGCTCCTCGCTGCCCACCGCCAGGAATCGCAGGTCACCGTTCTTGACGAACTCGCCGCTTGAGGAGATGTCGCCGATGGCGGCGTCGATGTGGCCGCCGACCAGGGCGCGGATGCGCGAGCCGGTGCCCTCGAAGCCGACGTAGCGGAATTGCAGGTCTTCGGCTTCTTCCATCATGGCGGCGTGGATATGCGGCACGCCGCCCAGGGTCACGCCGAAGCGGACCTCACCCGGATTGGCCTTGGCGTACTCGACGAACTCCTCGAAGGTGGTGTAGGGCGCGCCGGCAGGAACCGTCAGGTACTGGGGCGACTGGGTGACGCCGGCCACCGGTTCGAAGTCATCGTAGTTGAGCGGAGTCAGGCCGGTGTGATGGGCCACCATCAGGCCTTCGTGGACCTGACCGATGGTGTAGCCGTCGGCGTCACGCCGGGACAGTTCCTTGAGGCCCGTGGTGCCGCTGACCCCGGGCATGTTGATCACCGGGATCGGCTGACCAAGCTGGGATTCGGCGTGGTTGGCGACCAGGCGCATCAGGGTGTCGCTGCCGCCGCCCGGCGACCAGGGCACGATGAATTCCACCGGCTTGTCAGGGTAGGCATCCTGGGCCACGGCCACACTGGCGGCGGCCAGGGCGGAGGCAGAGGCCACCAGGGCCAGCGCGGTCCGGGTGCAAGAGCGGCGGGAAAGAACGGTCTTTGACGGGGTACGGTGCAGGGTCATGGGATTGTCCTGTGCGTTGAGGGCTTTTGTCTGTGATTGTTGGGATGGATGGTCGGGTTGATTGTTATGGGTGGATCGAACGTCACGCGTGTTGTTGTGGATGGTTCGGTGGCGTTGTGTCGTCTCTCAGCCCAGCAGCAGGGCGCCGTAGCCGAGCCCGAAGCACACCACCAGGGCCGGGTGTACGCGGGTCTTGAATAGCAGCAGTGCCGCCACAGCGGCGATGATCAGGGTGTGCACCAGGCCCGAGGTCGCCATGCCCTCCTTGAGGAAGCTGACGGTCAGGTAGGCCATCAGGACCATGACGACCGGACGGACCCACTGGCTCATGGACTTGACCTTGATCGAGTCGCGGTAGCGATAGAGGGTGCCCAGGGCCGCCAGCATCAGCAGCAGCGAGGGGCCGACGGTGGCCAGTACCGCCACCATGGCACCGCCGGCGCCGGCTACCTCATAGCCGATGTAGCCGGCCATCTTGGTGGCGATGGGGCTCGGCAGGGCATTGCCCAGCGCCAGCGTCTCGGCGAAGCCCTGATGGGTCATCCAGCCATAGGTGCCGACCACCTCGTTCTCGATCAGCGGAATGATCGCGGGCCCACCGCCGTAGCCGACGATATTGGGGATGAAAAAGGCCAGAAATAGCTGCCAGTAGATCATCAGGAGCGACCTCCTTCAGGGGCGTTGCGGGGCTTCTCGGGCCTGAGCAGAGCGGCGATCAGAATGGCGCCGATGATCAGCCCCGGGTGTACGCCAAGACCATAGATCAGGCCTCCGGCGGCCACTCCCATGACCAGGGTGGCGACCACGCCGAGCCCGGCCCGGGACTTCTGGAAGAAATCGAAGGTCAGCTGGGCCATCATCACCATCACCACCGGCACCACGCCCAGCCCCATGCCCTGCACCCAGCGTTGGTTGCCGTAGCGACTGTAAAGGCCGAGCAGCGCGATCATGGCGAAGATTACCGGCACGATCACCGCCACCACCGCATTGATGGCGCCGAACACCCCGCCGACCCGATAGCCGATGTAGCCGGCCATCTTGGTGGCGATGGGCCCCGGCAGGGTATTGCCGATGGCCAGGACATCGGCGAAGGCGTCGTCGTCCATCCAGGCGTGGCGCTTGACCACCTCCTGGTGGACCAGCGGAATCATCGACGGACCGCCGCCGAAGCCGAAGATGCCGATGCGAAAGAAGGCGGCAAATAGCGAAGCTTGTACGCTCATGGGTCAGAGCACCGCGATGGTGGCGTCGGTGCGGGGCTCGGTGCCGCCACAGTAGATGCCGGTCTCGGGGTCACGCAGGATCACCTGGCCACGGCCGTAGCTGCGGCTGTCGGTATCTACTTGCATGCGATGACCACGTGCGGCCATGGCACGTACCAGCGGTGCCGGATAGCCGTGCTCGATACCGATGGTGCGACCGCCCATCCACTGCCAGCGCGGTGCGTCCAGGGCCGACTGGGGGTTGAGGCCGAAGTCGACCAGGTTCATCACCACCTGGACGTGGCCCTGGGGCTGCATGAAGCCGCCCATCACGCCAAAGGGCCCTAACGCCTTGCCGTTTCGGGTCAGGAAGCCCGGGATAATGGTGTGGAAGGTCTTCTTGCCGGGCTTGAGCACATTGTCGTGGCTCTCGTCGAGGCTGAAGTCGTGGCCGCGGTTCTGCAAGGCGATGCCGGTTCCCGGCACCACGATGCCGGAACCGAAGCCGTGATAGTTGCTCTGGATGAAGGACACCATGTTGCCATCCGCGTCGGCGGTGGCCAGATAGACGGTGCCGCCGGCCCTGGGCTTGCCCGGCTGCGGGTCGATGGCCGCGTCCTGGATCAGCTCGCGACGGGCCTCGGTGTAGGCGTCGGACAACAGCTCCTCGACCGTGTAGGTCATGGCCTGTGGCTCGCTGATATGGGTCTTGCCGTCGGTGTAGGCGAGCTTCATCGCCTCGAGCTGACGATGCAGCAGTTCCGGGTCGTCGCGGTGGGACGCCGGATAGCCATCGAGCAGGCGCAGCGCCATCAGCGCCACCAGGCCCTGGCCATTGGGCGGGATCTCCCAGACGTCGACGTCGCGGTAGCGGGCCGAGATCGGGGTGACCCACTCGGGCTGATAGGCCGCCAGGTCGTCCTTGCGCAGATAGCCGCCGGTGCGACGCGAGAAGGCGTCGATGGCCTCGGCCAGCTCGCCCCGGTAGAAGCTCTCCGCCTGACTCTCGGCGATGGCCTCCAGGGTCCTGGCCTGGTCTTCGTTGCGAAACCACTCACCGGCGTCGGGAGCGCGGCCATCGAAGGTAAAGGTGTCGAACCAGGGCTGGGTGGCTTCGCCTTCGAGGTGCTTGTGGAAGGTCGCGGTGTCGCGCTGCCACAGGCTGGCGATGACCGGTGACACCGGAAAACCGTCGCGGGCCAGGCGAATGGCGGGTTCGAGCAGGGTCTTGAAGTCCAGCTTGCCGAAGCGGCGCGACAGTTCGGCCCAGGCGGATGGCGTACCGGGCACCGTCACCGGGGTCCAGCCGTAGAGCGGGACCTTGTCGTGGCCGGCCTCGACCAGCGCTTCCCGGTTCAGCGCCTGGGGCGCCACGCCGCTGGCGTTGAGCCCGTGCAGTTCGCCGTTGCCCTGATCATCGTTGGCGATCCACACCAGCGCGAAGGCGTCGCCGCCGATGCCGCAGCCCGTGGGCTCGACCACCGTCAGCGCGGCGGCGGTGGCGATGGCGGCGTCCACCGCGTTGCCGCCGCGGGCGAGCACGTCACGGCCGATCTGCGCGGCCTGGGGCTGGGACGCCGCCACCATGCCATCGCGAGAATAGGTCGGGCTGCGCCGGGACGGGTAGGGCGTGGCATCGGGGTAGGGAGTGGACAGGGAGCTGGGGTTCGCGCGCTGGGAAGACATGGCGTCTCTCTTCAAGGTGGCTGACTCGAGGTCGCTGATCCAAGCTGGATCGGGTCAATCGTTATTGGTGTTAAAAATCGATTTTATGACCCGACTATGCCGCGCCCTCGAAAGGCCGTCAATCCCCTGAAGAGCGATCCAACGGTTCGGGGCCCGGCAAGGCGGGCCCCGAGAACGATGGCCGGTTTGATGTTCATCGTGGCCGCGATCCAGCGGTGACGCAGGCCCTGGCGGAATATCAGGCCCCGGAGGCGGAGCCGGCCGGCTGGCGCTCGTCGCTGCCATGACCCAGGGTCAGGCCGGTGAGTACATAGAGCAACGAGAAGGCGATGGCGCCGTAGCAGAGGATGGCGTAGACGAAGAAGTCGGCGGTGGCGACCCCCAGGGTGGCGGCGGTGAAGGCGCCGGTGACGCCCCAGGGCACCAGCGGCGACAGGGTTGTGCCGGTGTCCTCGAGGATACGTGACAGGTTCCTGGTCGGGCTGCCACTGCTGGCGACCAGCGGGCGCAGCAGCGGGCCAAGCAGCGAGAAGGTCACGTAGTAGCTGCCGGTCAGCAGAAAGGCGAGGCTATGCAGCGCCATGGAGCCACCGAGCACCTGGCGCCGGCCGGCGTGGCGTCGGGCCAGGTAGGCGATGGCGGCGTCCAGGGTGCCGGCACTCTTGAACGGGGCCCCCAATACGGCGGCGGCAATCAGCACCGCCACGGTGGACATCATGCCCTGCAGGCCACCCCGGGACAGCATCTTGTCGACCATGGCGACCCCGGTATCGGCGACGAAGCCTGCGTTCATGGCGGAACCGATCTCGGAAAGGCTCGCGCCCTGGAGCACCACCGCGATCAGCGCCGCGCTGACGATGCCGAGCATGAAGGCGGGCAGCACCGGCTTCTTGGCCAGGATGCAGCCGAACACCACCAGGGGCGGCAACAGGGTCAGCAGATTGTCGCTGAAGGTGGCGGCCAGGGTGTCGATGATCGCCTGGGTCTGGGTCGACATGCCGTCACCGGCGAGGGTCGCCCCGGAGGTGGCGACGCCGCTGCCGAGCCAGGCGTAGACCGCCAGGGCGATCAGGTAGGCCGGCAGGGTCGAATACAGCATATGGCGGATGTGGGTGATGATATTGACCTCGCATACCGCCGAGGCCATCACCGTGGTATCCGACAGCGGCGACAGCTTGTCGCCGAAGAAGGTGCCGGTGACGATGGCGCCAGCGGCGTAGGCCGGGGGAATGCCGAGTCCCAGCGCGACCCCCATCAGCGCCACGCCGATGGTGCTGAGGGTGCCCCAGGAGGTCCCGGCCATGACCGACATCAGCGAGCATGACAGGCAGGCCACGACCAGAAAGAGCCCTGGCGTCAGCGACTCGAGGCCCAGGGTGACCATGGCTGGAATGGTGCCGGAGAGCATCCATACCCCCACCATCATGCCGACGCTCATCAGGATCAGAATGGGCACCAGCATGGCCTGGATGCCCTTGAGCAGATCACTTTCCAGGCGGGACCAGGCGATCCCCCAGGCCAGGCATAGCGTCATGGCGATGGCGCCGGCGACGATCAGCGCCACCGCGGTGGGAATGCCAAGGCCCATGATGCCGACCAGCAGACTGCCGATGGCGGCGATGAGCAGAATCAGATGGCGAGAGCCAGACAGCGAGACAGCGGGCGCTGTCGAAGGGGAAGCGTCTTGGGACATGGGCGTGTTCCGATGCTGTTGTTGTGTTGAAGGGGACAGGCTCCGCCCTGTTGGGTCAGGGTTTTCTGTGTCGGGGCATTCTGTGTCAGGGCCTGTTTTGTCAGAGATATCGACCCTTGTGGAAGAAATATCTCGATCGTTGTAAGAAATATCGTCTACTGTATTTAATATCGATATTTTCTAAAAACTATGGCCCAGCGCTTGGCGAACGTCAATTGCCGACGTACTCTGCAAGCCTGTTATTTGCGAGTGTTGTCATGATCAATTCCCAACCAGCCGAGATGGCGGCGAGCGGCGAGACGGCGGCGAGCCAGGTATTCAGTGCGCTGAAGCAGGACCTGATCCGTGGGCGTTTTGCGGCGGGGGAGAAGCTCGCCATCAGCGCGCTGAAAGAGCGCTACGAGGTGGGGCTGAGCCCGCTGCGTGAAGCGCTTAATCGGCTGGCCGCCTACGGCCTGCTGGAGCAGCACAATCAGCGTGGCTTCCGGGTGCCGCCGCTGTCGGTGGAAGAACTCGAGGATATCTCGCGGCTACGCATGCAGCTGGAGTGCATGGCGCTGACCCAGGCCTTCCAGGAGGGTGACGCCGAGTGGGAGTCGCAGTTGCTGGCCGCCAGCCATCGTCTGTCGCGGGCCAACAAGGCCCAGGGCGAGATCGAACAGTGGGAGCAGGCCCACCAGCGTTTTCACCGCACCCTGCTGGCGCCCTGTGGTTCGCACTGGCTGTTGCGCTTCATCGAGCAGTTGCACGATCAGTTCGATCGCTATCGTCGTCTGGCCCCGGGCAACCCGGAGATTCGTGAGCGCCTGGATGCCCAGCACGGCGAGCTGGTCGAGCTGGCGCTGGACCGGCGTATCCACGATGCCCGCTACCTTCTCGAAGATCATATCCGTCAGTCCTGGGAGGTCGCCAAGGGCGCCTGCGAGCAAGGCTGATGGCTCGCCCTGTCGGCCGCTGGAGGACGCGCTGGAAGAGTCTAGTGGCGCGTCAGTTCCCGGAGGTCGCCAGGGATGCCTGCAAGGGAGGATGTCAGCGCCTAGCGATTGGAAGGATGCAGCTCGAGGTAGCGATTCTTGGAGGGCAGCAAGTGCTGCCGGCACAGCTCGCGCAGCGCGTGGCGGTCCTGTTGGCGGATCGCCTCGATCATCGCCTGATGCTCGTGGCGCGCCCGGGACAGGCTGTGGCTGTCGGCGATGGCGATAAAACGAATGCCGTGGGCCTTCTGGGCGAACTCGTTGATGGTCTCGTAGAGGTAGGGATTGCCGGTCGCCGCGAACAGGGTGCGGTGAAAGGCAATATTGAGGTGGAATACCCGTCGCAGATCATGGGCGTCCACGGCGGTGCTGTAGCGCTGGTGGATGTCCTCGAGCTCGCTCAGCCACGGCTCCGGCGCCGGTAGTGGCAGGGCGTCGACACCGGCGAGTTCGAGGATCTCACGCATGGCGTAGAGTTGCTCGACCTCTTCGGGCGTGTAGGCCTTGACGAAGGCGCCGCGGTTCCTGATGCGTTCGACCAGGCCGATGCTCTCGAGCTGGAACAGCGCCTGACGCACCACGTGGCGCTTGCAGTCGAAGCGCTCGATCAGGTCCTCCTCGACCAGCCGCTCCCTGGGGTGCAGACGCCCCAGCACGATGTCCTCCTCGACACTGCCGACGATGTCCTCCGCCACGCTGGTGGCGCTGGGACGACGGGTGCTGTTGGAAGGGTCCTGCACGCTGACCTGGCTCATCTCGCATCCTCTGCGATCACGATGGTGAAGCGGCGACGAGACGGTCTCGTCGCCGACTCCAGTCTATCAATAGCGCTCACCGCCTTCATCGGCTCGAATGACTTTCCTCACTCCTGGGTCGGCACGCGACAGTGGGGCTCGGGGCGGCACACCTTGAAGTCACAGCCCTGGTCGGCCTGCAGGATCTGCTCCATGAACAGTCGACGATAGCCGAGCATCGGTGGCTGCTCACGCGGCGGGGGCGTGGTCTCGTGGCGGCGGCTCTCCAGGGTCTGCTCGTCCACCTCCAGCGAAATACGGTTGGCAGAGACGTCGAGTTCGATGATGTCGCCGTCGCGCACCAGGCCCAGCGTTCCCCCTTCGGCGGCCTCCGGCGATACGTGCAGCACGATGGTGCCGGCGGCGGTGCCGCTCATGCGTCCGTCCGAGATGCGCACCATGTCCTTGACGCCCTGGGTGGCGAGCTTCTTCGGGATCGGAATGTATCCGGCCTCGGGCATGCCCGGAGCACCCTTGGGGCCGATGTTGGCCAGCACCAGGACGTCGTCGGCGTTGACGTCCAGGTCCGGATCGTCGATGCGCGTCGCCAGATCCTCCAGCGAATGAAAGACCACCGCCCGTCCGCGATGCTGCATCAGCTCCGCAGACGCCGCCGACTGCTTGATGATGGCGCCGGCCGGGGCCAGGTTGCCGCGCAGCACGGCGATACCGCCTTGTGCGTAGACAGGACGGGAGCGTGGGCGCACCACCGGCTGCTCGACCAGATGCACCGCCGCGTCGATGTTCTCGCCCAGGGTGCGACCATTGATCGTCATGGTGTCCAGGTGCAGCAGGGGCTTCAGCTCTCGCAGCAGCGTCGGCAGGCCGCCGGCGCGATGCAGATCCTCCATATAGCCCTCGCCGGAGGGCTTGAGGTCGACCAGCACCGGCGTCTCGCGGCTCATGCGATCGAAGGCGTCCAGGTCGATGTCGATGCCCAGCCGACCGGCGATGGCGGTCAGGTGGATCAGACCGTTGGTCGACCCACCCAGTGACAGCAGCACCCGCAGGGCATTTTCGAAGGCCTTGGGGGTCAGGATCTGGGAGGGCGTGACCCCGTCACGGGCCAGCCGTACCGCCTCGGTCCCGGACTGCTCGGCGATGCGCTGGCGGTCGGCGTAGACCGCCGGCGCGGTGGCGCTGTTGGGCAGCATGATGCCCAGGGTCTCGGCCAGGCAGGCCATGGTGCTGGCGGTGCCCATCACCGAACAGGTACCCACGGTAGGCACCAGCTTGTCGTTGACCTCGCTGATCTCGGCGTCGTCGATGTCCTGGCCGCGGTAGGCCGCCCAGTAGCGACGGCAGTCGGTGCAGGCGCCGACCCGGGTGCCGCGATGGGAGCCCGACAGCATGGGCCCGGTGACCAGCTGGACGGTGGGTATATCGGCGCTGGCCGCCGCCATCAGCTGGGCCGGCACCGTCTTGTCGCAGCCGCCGATCACCACCACCGCATCCATCGGCTGGGCACGGATCATCTCCTCGGTGTCCAGCGCCATCAGGTTTCTCAGGTACATGCTGGTGGGGTGGGCGAAGGACTCGTGCAGCGTGATGGTGGGGAACTCCACCGGCAGCCCGCCGGCCAGCATCACCCCTCGCTTCACGCTCTCGACCAGCCCCGGCACGTTGCCGTGACAGGCGTTGTAGCCGCTGTAGGTGTTGGCGATGCCGATCACCGGCCGCGACAGCGCATCGTCGGTGTAGCCCATGCCCTTGATGAACGCCTTGCGCAGAAACAGCGAAAAGTCGGCGTCACCGTAGTTGGTCAGGCGGTTGGACATGCCCCGGGTGGCATTGTTGTGGTTGTTGTCTGAGTCCTGGCTCATCGATCGGTCCTCGTATCTTTATCGCTGGCGCCGAACAGCCCCTTCGCAGGAGGGCGTTGCGTCGTGGTTCGCTAGCTAGGTTAGGACGAGAAAAGATGGTTAACAAGATTATTGACAATTTTGTTGGCGACCGACTACGTTGAATCTGGCAGTCACGACGTGCCCGGCGCCTTCGCCCCGACTCCGCGCCCCAAGACAGCGCCCCAGCGTCCTGAGACAGGGCCCAGCGCTCGAAGACAGCGCCTGAGCAGGTGCGCGATGACCGCGCCCGTCGCACGTACCAGTGCAAGACAACGATAAAGACAACGACAACCGCACAAGAGGTGCAGCCATGAAACATCGTGGAGCTTACGCCGCCATCCTTCTGTCGACCCTGCTTCTGCCCGGCGCCGCCATGGCGGAGTATTCCGCCGGCGACGAGATCAAGGTGCTGCAGGGATTCAAGGCCGGCGGGGGCAGTGACGCCCTGGCCCAGCTGACCCAGCCGTTCCTGCGCGAGTCGCTGGGAGTGGACTTCGTCAACGAGTACCTGCCGGGGGCTACCGGTGCCATCGCCTGGACCCGCCTGGCCAAGCAGACCGAGGCCGACGGCACCACCATCAGCATCACCAATACGCCGATGCTGATGACCAACTACATCATGAACGACACCATCACCTACTCGGTGGACGAGCTGACCCCGATCGCCAATGTGGTGACCGACCCGGGCATCATCGTGGTACCGGCGGAGAGCCCCTACGAGACGGTGGAGGAGTTCCTGTCCGCCGCCGAAGAGAACCCGGGCACCATCACCGTGGGCAACTCCGGCGTGGGTGGTGATGACTTCTTCTCCACCATCCTGATCGAGCAGGCCTCGGGGATCAGCTTCCAGAAGGTGCCGTTCCAGGGTGACGGACCTTCGGCCACCGCCGCCATGGGCGGGCAGATCGACGCCAGCTTCAACAACCTGGGCAACGTCTACGGACACATTCAGTCCGGTAGCCTGAGGCCGCTGGCGGTGTTTGCCCGCGAGCGCCTGTCGATGCTGCCCGACGTGCCGACCCTGAGCGAGAAGGGCATCGAGGTGGTGGCCGGCTCCTCACGCGGCTACAGCGCACCGGCCGGCATCCCCGACGAGGCGCGCCAGCAGTTGATCGACGCCTTCGAGGCACTCAAGACCAACGAGGAGTTCAAGAAGGTCGCCGAGGAGCGGGCCATGAACCTCGATATCCAGACCGGCGATGACTATCGCCAGATGATCGAGGACATGGAAGGCCAGTTCGAGGAGATCTGGGCCAGCGTGAAGGACGAGATCAACGGTTGATCGGTGCGCTTGCCGACGGGCCTGGCCCGTCGGCAAGCGACCGAGGGAGTCATACTGATGAAACTCAGTCGCCTGCTGTTTGGCCTTTTCGCCCTTGGGGTGGCCACGCTGTTCGGGGTCACCTCGCTGGGCTATCCCGACGCCGCGGCGCGGATGCCGCTGATCTACGCGGTGGTGGTGGGACTGTTCGCCATCGCCATGATCGTGCAGGAGTTGACCGCGCATTCCCGCGCGCGGGCCCAGGCCTCGTCGAGCGCCGCGCCCACCCTCGAGGGCAGTCAGCTGGCCGAGGGCGAACTCACCGAAGGCGATGGCGCACCCGCGCCGCCCGCCAGGCCGCTCAAGGCGATGGCGGTGTTCGCGTTCGCCGCCGTCTACATCTACAGCATCTCCTGGCTCGGCTACGTGGTCGCCACGGCGGCCTTCATGGGCCTGTCGCTGTGGCTGGTGCGCCATGTGTCGCTGCGCTTCAGTCTGATCGGCATCGCCGGCCTGATCACCGTGGTCTGCCTGGTGTTCATCGGCTTTCTGGGCCTGCCCGTGCCGCTGTTGCCACCGCTGTTTTAAGTCCTGTCGTGCGCTTCGCCACACCGATCGGCTTCGCTGAGGTCGTCATTGCACCCGCGCGAACCTGGAGCCTGACCCTATGAACGACTCGCTTGTGATGGTGGGGCTGAGCAACGTGCTCACCTTCACCAATATTGCGCTGATCCTCGGCGGCACCCTGCTGGGGCTGTTCGTCGGCGCCATGCCGGGGCTGTCCGCCACCATGGCGCTGGCGTTGCTGTTGCCGCTGACCTTTACCATGGACCCGGCGACGGGGCTCAGCATGCTGGCCTCGCTGTACGTCGGCGCCTCCTACGGCGGCTCCATCGCCGCCATCCTGCTGCGGACCCCAGGCACGCCCTCGGCGGCGGCCACCGTGCTCGACGGCTTTCCGCTGTCCCAGCAGGGGCAGGCGGGCAAGGCGCTGGGGGTGTCGCTGTTCGCCTCCTTCTTTGGCGGCCTGATGAGCGGTATCGCCCTGCTGACCGCCGCACCGTTGCTGGGGGTGCTGGTGTTGAAGTTCGGCCCGGTGGAGCTGTTCGCCATCGCCGTGCTGGGCATCACCATCATCGGCTCGCTGTCCCAGGGCTCCATCGTCAGCGGATTGCTGTCCGGCATCATGGGGCTGCTGCTCAGCACCGTGGGCATGGACCTGATCACCGGCACACCGCGCATGACCTTCGGCAACATCAACCTGTTTTCCGGCATCGAATTCACGGTGGCGCTGATCGGGCTGTTCTCGATTCCCCAGGCGTTGATCCTGATCGAAAACGCCCACGACAGCGACAAGGTGGCCAGCAAGATCACCGATCGGCTGGTGCCGCGGCTGAAAGAGCTGCGCACGCTGATGCCCAACATCCTGCGCTCCGGCGGCATCGGTATCGTTACCGGCCTGATCCCCGGCACCGGCGGCGACACCGCGAGCTGGTTTGCCTACAACGAGGCCAAGCGCTTTGCCAAGGACAAGAGCCGCTTCGGCAAGGGCGACATCGCCGGCGTTGCCGCCCCCGAAGCCGCCAACAACGCGGTGGTCGGCGGCGCGCTGATTCCGACCATCGCCCTCGGCATCCCCGGCAGCTCGTCCACTGCCATCCTGCTGGGGGCGCTGATGGTCCAGGGCATCCTGCCAGGCCCCAACCTGCTCACCGACTATGGCGACGTCACCTACACCCTGATCTGGGCGGTGATCTTCGCCAATGTCGGCCTGCTGGCGGTGGGGCTGATGTTCACCCGGCTGTGCGTCGGGGTGACCAAGGTGCCGGACAGCTTCGTCGCCTGCGCCATCATTACCCTGTGCGTGATCGGCGCCTTCGCCATCAACAACAGTCTGTTCGAGGTGGGGCTGATGCTCGGCTTCGGCCTGTTCGGCTACTGGATGAACAAGGCCGGCATCTCACCGGCGCCGATGGTCATCGGTCTGATCCTGGGGCCGGTGATGGAAACCAGCTTCCAGCAGTCGATGCTGATCGGCCAGAACAGCCCGATGATCTTCGTCGAAAGCCCCATCGCCATGGTGCTGCTCGGCATCGCGGTGCTGTCGATCCTCCAGGCCACGCCGGTCTTCCGCTGGCTGCGAAGCTCGTTGCGGCGCGGGGCACGCACCGGCTGATCGAGGCGCTGTCACCGCTTCACTAGCGGTGACAGCGCTTCATCCACGCCTGCAACCATCTAGCGATAACCACAATAATGTCTTGAAAGGAGCCCACCATGACGCGTATCAGCGACGTCCGTGCCCGCACCATCAGTGTTCCACTGGACCATCCCACCAGCTTCTCCAATCGTCAGGTGTTCAAGCGCGACTACGCCCTGGTGGAGGTCGAAGGCGACGACGGCGTGGTCGGGATCGGCTTCTGCTACGGCGGCAACAATGCCGGTCTGCTGGTATCACAGGCGGTTCGTGAGCTGCTGAGGCCAGTACTGCTGGGGGCCGACGCCCACGCCACCGAAGGCCTGTGGCAGGCCATGTATCAGGAGTCTCTGCTGCATGGTCGCTGCGGCTCGGTGATGCGGGCCATCAGCATTCTCGACACCGCCCTGTGGGATCGCAACGCCCGGGCGGCGGGGCTGCCGCTGTACAAGTACCTGGGGGCGAGTGACAGCGACAGCGTCCCGGCCTACGCCAGTGGCGGCTACTACCTCGACGGCAAGACGCCGGAGATGCTGGGCGAGGAAATGGCCGGCTACGTGGCGCAGGGCTTCAAGGCGGTGAAGCTGAAGGTGGGCCGCGAGGACCTGGCCGGGGAGGAGGCGCGACTGGCGGCGGTGCGCGAAGCAGTCGGCCCCCATGTGGCGGTGATGATGGATGCCAACAACGCCTGGCGCGACCTGCCATCTGCGCTCGCGTTCATGCGCATGGCCGAAGCGTACTCGCCGTTCTGGATCGAGGAGCCGTTCAGCCCCGACGACATCGACAACCACCGCCGTCTGGCCGAGCGTACCCCGGTGCCGGTCGCCACCGGCGAGATCGAGGCCGGACGCTGGCGCTTCAAGGAGCTTCTGGACAAGGAGGCGGCGATGATCCTGCAGACCGACGCTGCGGTGTGCGGCGGCATCACCGAGTTTCGCCGCATCACCGCCACGGCGGCGAGCTACGGGGTCGAGGTCTATCCCCACTGGTTCCATGACCTGCACGTGCACCTGGTGGCCTCGGCGCCCAACGCGCGCATGGTGGAGTTCTTCGCCGATGACCAGGTCCTCAACTTCCGCCGGCTGATCGACACCCAGCTTCAGTTCTCCGACGGCGACCTGCTGCTGCCAAGCGCCCCGGGCCTTGGCTTCAACTTCGACAGCGAGGCGCTGGAGCGCTACGCCAGCGAGCCCTGGTCGTGACCCGTCGTCATCGGACGCTGGTCGGGCGGGGCCCGACCCCGATCGAGCGCTCCACTCCATTTAAGGAAATCGCATCATGACAGCCACCAACCTGGCACATGCCAGCGACGCCTGGTCGCCGGTGATCACCCCCTTCACGTCGAATCTAGCCGTCGATACCGAGCGCTTCATTGCCCACTGCCGCTGGCTCGATTCCCACGGGGTCGGACTCGCGGTGTTCGGCACCAACTCCGAGGCCAACTCGCTGACCCTTGGCGAGAAGCGCGAATTGCTCTCACAGCTTGGGCAGGCGGGCATCGATCCCTCCCGGCTGATGCCGGGCACCGGCCACTGCGCCATCGACGATACGGTCACGCTGACCCGCGACGCGGTAGACATGGGCGCGGCCGGAGTGCTGATGCTGCCGCCGTTCTACTACAAGGGCGTCAGCGACGAGGGCCTCTATCGCTACTATTCCGAGGTCATCGAGCGGGTAGGCGATGCGCGCCTGCGGCTGTATCTCTACCATATTCCGCCGGTGGCCCAGGTGCCGCTGTCGATCGAGCTGATCGCACGGCTGCGCGAGGCCTTCCCCGAGATGGTCGCGGGGATCAAGGACAGCGGTGGCGACTTCGCCAACACCCAGGCACTGATCGACGCCTTCGGCGCCGACGGCTTTGCGGTGTACGCCGGCAGCGAGCGTTTTCTGCTGGATACGCTGCGCGGCGGGGGAGCGGGCTGCATCAGTGCCACCGCCAACGTCAATCCGGCGGCCATCGCCGGGCTCGCCGCCGACTGGCAGACAGCCGAGGCCGATGAACGCCAGGCAGGGTTGAACGCCATGCGCGATCTGTTCGAGCGCTATCCGCTGATACCGGCGATGAAGGCGGCTACCGCACATTTTTCGGGACAGGCGTCCTGGGCGACGCTACGCCCGCCCTTGATTGAACTGGCCGCAGGGCGTCGCCAGGAGCTGATCGCGGCGCTGGAAGAGCGAGACTTCGCCATGCCGGGACTCAAGGAGGAACAACATGGATAAAGCACCCGCTGCCCGCGATCGTGGGCAGGCGCCTCGTATCGTCGCCCTGAGGCGGCTGGGCGAGGAGGAACTCGCGGCCTTGAACGAGGTGGGCCAGGTGGACTATTTCGAGGATCTGAACGAGGGCAATCGCGAGGCCTTCGAGGCAGCGATGGCCAGCGCCCACGGTCTGATCGGCGGCAAGCTCGAACTCGATGAGGCGATGCTCGAGCGCTCTCCTAATCTCGAGGTGGTGTCGACCATCTCGGTCGGCTACGACCAACTGCCGCTCGAGGCGATGAATCGTCGGGGCATCCTGCTGTGCAATACCCCGGACGTGCTTACCGAGACCACCGCAGATACCGCCTTTGCCCTGATCATGGCGACCCAGCGGCGGTTGGTGGAGCTGTCCTGCATGGTGCGGGAAGGACGCTGGACGTCCCATGTCGGTCCCGACCAGTTTGGTCACGACGTGCACGGCAAGGGACTGGGCATCGTCGGCGCGGGGCGTATCGGCGCGGCGATCGCCAGGCGCGGCGCGCTGGGCTTCGGCATGTCGGTGCTGTACACCGCGCGGGCACCGAAGCCTGAGCTCGAGCAACACCTCGGCGCCGAACACTGCTCCCTGGACGAGCTGCTCGCGCGCGCCGACATCGTCTGTCTGGCGGTGCCCTACAGCGATGACACCCATCACCTGATCGACGCCGACGCCCTTGCCCGGATGAAGCCCTCCGCCGCGCTGATCAACATCGCCCGGGGCAAGGTCGTCGACGAGACGGCACTGATCGAGGCGCTGGAACAGGGCACCATCCGCGCCGCCGGGCTCGACGTCTTCACCCGGGAGCCGCTGGACGCCGACTCGCCGCTCGCGCGCATGGACAATGTGGTGGTGCTGCCGCATATCGGTTCGGCCACCCACGAGACCCGTGCTGCCATGGCGCGGCGCGCGGTGGACAACCTGATCGGTGCGCTGGTCGGCGAAGGCCCGGTCAACGCCGTCAACAAGGCGTCCTGGCGAGCAGGGAGGGCATCATGAAGCGACGTCTCGAGCGCATCCTGAGCCTGGACGACTTCGAGCGGGCGGCGCGTCGTCACCTGCCGCGGCCCCTGTTCGGCTATGTCGCCAGCGTGGCCGAGGAGGGCGAGACGGCAAGGGCTGGTCGCGAGGCCTTCAATGAAGTGCACTGGCTGCCCAGGGCGCTGGTCAATGTGTCGTCGATTTCCACCGAGGTGGAGCTGCTGGGGCAGCGGTTCTCGCAGCCCTTCGGTATCGCTCCCATGGGTATCAGCGCGCTGACCGCCTACCGGGGCGACATGGTGCTGGCCGAACAGGCCCAGCGTGCCGAGATCCCGATGATCGTCAGCGCCTCCTCGTTGATACCCATGGAAGAACTCGCCGAGGCCACCGGCGCGGACTGGTTCCAGGCCTACCTGCCCGGCACCCTGGAGGGCATCGACGCCCTGCTTGAGCGGGTCATCCAGGCCGGCTACAAGCGTCTGGTCATCACCGTCGACTACCCGGTGCCGCCCAACCCGGAAAACCATCGTCGCTCGGGCTTTTCGAGCCCCTTGAAGCCGAGCGCGCGGCTGGCCTGGGATGGACTGACACGTCCGCGCTGGCTCACCGGTACCTTCCTGCGCACCCTGCTGCGTCATGGCGTTCCCCACTTCGAGAACAACGCGGCGACGCGCGGGGTGCCGGTGCTGGCGAAGCATGCCGCCCGCGACTTCGCCGGCCGGCGTCACCTGGACTGGTCGACCCTCGAGCACGTGCGCTCGCGCTTTCCCGGCCAGCTGGTGGTCAAGGGGATCCTGCATCCCGACGACGCGCGCCGGGCCTGCCAGGCGGGCGCCGACGGTCTTATCGTGTCCAACCACGGCGGCCGCCAGCTCGACGCTACGGTGGCGCCTATGACCATGCTGCCCGAGGTGGTGAAGGCGGTGGAGGGCAAGGTTCCGGTGATGATCGATGGGGGCTTTCGCCGCGGCGGCCAGGTGCTCAAGGCGCTGGCGCTGGGGGCCGACTTCGTGTTTGTCGGCCGGCCCTTCAACTATGCGGCGAGCGTCGCCGGAGGGGCAGGGGTCGCCCACGCCATTCGTCTGATGAGCGAGGAGATCGAGCGCAACATGGCGCTGCTCGGGGTAACCGCCATCGACCAGCTCGGCCCCCACCTGCTGCGCCGCAGGGAAGGTGGCACGGCGGGTGCCACGACAGCCGCCGATACGGGAATCGGGGCAGGCGTCGAGACCGGCGACAAGGCATCCGACTGAGCCGCTCGCGCCTGATGTGCGTCAGGCCCCGTGGTAGCCCTTTTGCTCGGGCTCTTCATCGGCGTCATCGGTGGCTGCTTCGGGCAGTTCGGCCACCCACTCCATGGCCGCGCTGTGCTCCTTGTGGGAGAAGGTGCGGATCTCGATCTTCCTGACCAGCTTGTCCTCGAGATGGGCGATGTGCTTGATCCACTCCTTGTCGGTGATCACCGCGGCGCGATGGTAGTGGTCAAGCTCGCCGATCTGGGTCAGGCCATAGCCCAGGTCACGTAGCAGCGCGGTCAGGGTCATCCATCGCAGGTTATCGAGTTCCGCCACCAGGCTGACCTTGGGGCAGCGCTTCTTGGTCATTTCGATCAGATCGATGGCTTGCTGGAGTTCCTGCGCGGTCACGGTACCGCCGGCGCGGATGGCGACCACGTGTTCGGCCGGGTGGGGAATCTGCTCGAGCATCTTGAATCTCCTTGTCGGGGACGGCGGGACTCACGTCGCGATGCAGCGTGACGGGATTTTCTCAGCATAGTCGCTGTGGCATCCATGGCGGCCGATCTTCCGTGTTCGACGCCAACGCTTTGCCGTCCTTGCACTCGGTCGTAAGGCCTGACGTAACGATAGCGACAACGACAGGTAGGCCCCGACCTTGCTTCTAACGTAGCGATAGATACAGGTGTGAACACAGCAATGTCGGCGCCATGACCAGACCAGGCATCATCATGCAAAGGAGGGTGGCGAACATGCAAGCGGATGGAGAGAAAGGCCAGACGGTGGGGTGGGCGAGCTGGGCCCTGGCCTTCGGCCTGGTGGGGGCACTGGGCTGGGTCGCGCCGGCCCATTCACAGCAAGCCCAGGCAGCCGACACGTCCTCCGGTCAGGCAACCGTCATCGAGTTGACCCAGGTCGGCTGTCAGTTTCTGGAAAGCGAGAACGGCACCGATCACGGCATTCACCCGCAGAGCAAGGCCGACTGCGAGGCCTTCAACGACGACACCGGTGAGGCGCGGCTGGCAGAGGCCAGGGTGCTGAAAGTGCCCACCGGAGACTATGTGTTCCGGGTCAAGAACGAGGGCGTGCCCTATGACCTGGGTTTCTGGCTGCGTGGCGACGGCCTGCTCAACCGCGCTCGGCTACCCAGCGTATCCGGCGGTGGCCTCGGCACCGGCCAGACCGGGGATTTCGCCGTCAGCCTGGAGCCCGGTGAATACGTCTACTCCTGCCCGCTGAATCCGACCCTGGACTATAAGCTGGTTGTCGAAGGCCAAGGATAAAGCGGAAGGCTTGCGCGAAAAGTGCCGGTGCTCGCCGACCTTCCGAAGAAAGCCCGAGGCTTGTCTGAAAGGTGACTGCGATTGTCGACGGCGGGTGCGAGGCGAGGCGAGGCCAGGTCAAATCTAGTCAGGCTAGACTAGACCCCGGTCAGTGCGCGCGTGCCTCAGACCCATAGGATCGCGACACCTGACGATCGCCTACGCCGCCGACGAAAAAGCTTAACCACCTTGATACCCGCTGTGTCGTTTCGACACGGCGGGTTTTTTGTATCTCCAGCATCAGAGTTTTCCCGTCTAGGCTCTCAGCAATAGCTGTCGTACGCCAAAGCGTCAGGAGGGCCAGATGGCAAAGGTCGAACCCCGCGCGCCCAAGCCGCGTATCGGAATGATCACCCTCGGTGTTCACTCGCTCGAACGGGCCATCGACTTCTATCAACAGGGGCTTGGCTGGCCACGCCTGGAGGACAGCGCCCCCAGGATCGCCTTCTTTTCGCTGCAGGGTACCTGGCTTGCCTTGTACGGCTGGCACGATCTGGCCGATGACCTGATGGTCAACGCCGGTGGCGAGGGCTTTCGCGGCGTGACCCTGGCCTACATGGCCGAGGACCCCGAAGAAGTGGACGCGGTGCTGATCCAGGCCAGACGAGCGGGCGGGAACCTGCTCAAGCCTGGGCAGAAGGCCTTCTGGGGCGGCTACTCCGGCTACTTTGCCGACCCTGACGGGCACCTCTGGGAGGTGGCCCACAATCCCTTCTTCTGGCCTGGACCGGGCGAACCCCAGGCCAGATCCAGCAACGATAGTTGATCTCGGTCCACGTTCTGGCGGATATCCAGGATGCTGTTTTTCCAATAAAAACAAAGCTGTCAAGCAGGGGGTAGGACGTCGAGGAGAGCCTGGTGGCTACGGGTGCTGTGCTTTCAGGAAGGGACCCTCGACGCAAGGCCGTTACCAATAACCTGCCGCAAGGGAGTCGCTCATGAGTGCAGTCATCGTGTTGGTCCTGGGGTTGGCCGCCATGGCCCTCGGGTACTTCATCTACTCGAAGTTCATCGCCGAGAAGATCTTGAAGCTGTCCAGGGACTTCGTCACCCCCGCCCACGAGTTCGAAGATGGCGTCGACTTCGTGCCGACCAACCGCTACGTGCTGTGGGGCCACCACTTCACCTCGGTGGCCGGAGCGGCACCCATCGTCGGCCCGGCCATCGCGGTCATCTGGGGCTGGGTACCGGCCTTCCTGTGGGTCATCTTCGGCACCATCTTCTTCGCCGGGGTTCATGACGCCGGCGCGATCTGGGCCAGCGTGCGCAACAAGGCCAAGTCGGTGGGCGCGCTCACCGGGGAAGTGGTCGGCACCCGCGCCCGCAGCATCTTCATGATCGTGATCTTCCTGCTGCTGCTGATGGTCAACGCGGTCTTTGCCGTGGTCATCGCCGGCCTGATGATGAAGTTCCCCTCGGCGGTCATCCCGGTATGGGGCGCCATCCTGGTGGCGCTGGTCATCGGTCAGTTGATCTATCGCCGGATCATCGGCCTTGGCCTGGTATCGGTGATCGGTGTGGTGGCGCTCTACGCCCTGATCGGCATCGGGCCGGCGGTGCCGATCCAGATGCCCACCGAGGTCGGCGTGCTGTCCGGTCAGGCGGTGTGGATCCTCCTGCTGTTCGGCTATGCCGCCATCGCCTCGCTGCTGCCGGTGTGGATGCTGCTGCAGCCGCGCGACTACATCAACGGCCTGCAGCTGTTCATCGGCCTGATCATCCTCTATGGCGCCCTGGCGCTGTTGAACCCGGACATCGTGGCGCCTGGCTTCAACAGCGATGTACCCGAGGGCACGCCGTCGCTGTTCCCGCTGTTGTTCGTGACCATCGCCTGCGGCGCGATTTCCGGTTTCCATGGTCTGGTGTCTTCCGGCACCACCTCCAAGCAGCTGGATCGCGAGACCGACGTGCGCTTCGTCGGCTACTTCGGCGCGGTGGGCGAGGGCATGCTGGCGCTGGGGTCGATCCTGGCGGCCACCGCTGGCTTCGCCACCCTCGGCGACTGGCAGGCCATGTACGACGCCTTCGGCAAGGGTGGGGTCAACGCCTTCGTCGAGGGCGGTGCCTTCATCATCCACAACGGCATCGGCCTGCCCCAGGCCACCGCCGCGACCCTGCTCACGGTGATGGCGGCACTGTTCGCCGGCACCACCATGGATACCGGCCTGCGCCTGCAGCGCTACATCTTCCAGGAGTGGGGTGAGATCTACGACCAGCCGTGGATGAAGAAGCCGGCGGTGGCGACCCTGCTGGCGGTGCTGTCGTGCCTGGTGCTGGCCTTCGGCGCTGGGGCAGACGGTTCCGGTGGCCTGATCATCTGGCCGCTGTTCGGCACCACCAACCAGCTGCTGGCCGGCCTGACCCTGCTGGTGGTCACGGTGATGCTGATGCGCAACCATCGCCCGGTCTATTACACCCTGATTCCCCTGGTGTTCCTGCTGATCGTCACGGTGCTGGCGCTGCTGGCCCAGCTCAAGAGCTTCTTCGTGGCAGGCAACTACTTCCTGCTGGCGCTCGATATCGTGGTGCTGATCGCCTCGGTGCTGGTGGCGATGGAGTGCGCCTCGGCGCTCAAGCGGCTGCGCCATGAGGTGCGCGGGGAGGCGCCGTGAGCGATCACGACGAGGGACTGGCCAAGTGGCGTCGCTGGTTGTCGTCGGCGCGCCACTTCGCCGAGGAGTCCTACTCGGCGCCGTATCGCGGCGCCATCGCCCGCGCCCGGCGCGACGAGGACGACCTGTTCATGCTGCTGGTGTTCTCGGAACTGATGGGCATGCCCAATCCGGTGGGCTACTACACCCTGGAGCTTCAGCCACTGTTGATGGAACGGTTCCATGACTGGCACCAGCGCATGGGCATGGAGCGCTCACCGCTGGACGACTTCCGCTGCTGCTGAACCGGAGGCGGAGGACCATCACGACACCCTCTAGCAACCATTGCCGGGACCGAGCGTGCGCTGGACAGGGGGTAACGCTGTGCCGGGGTGACAAGGGCAGGGCTGACAAGGGACCAGAATGGACAAGGGAAGACCATGAAGGAACTGCTGGATCGTCGCCGACTGTGGGTCGGCGGCAAGGGCGGCGTCGGCAAGACCTCGATGTCGGCGGCGCTGGGCGTGCTGGCGGCACGCCGAGGCAAGCGCGTGCTGGTGGCCTCCACCGACCCCGCCCATAGCCTGGGCGACGTCTTTGCCAGTGAACTCGGGGATACCCCGCGGCGGCTATTGCCCGGGCTGGACGCCATGGAGATCGATCCTGATCGCGAGGTCGAGGCGCATCTGGCGCGGGTGACCGCCCAGATGCGGCGCTATGCGGCGCCTGCCATGATGGATGAGCTGGAACGTCAGATGCGCCTGTCGAGGCAGTCGCCGGGAACCCAGGAAGCGGCGCTGCTGGAGCGACTGTCGCGGCTGATGACCGACGACAGCCTGCCCTACGATCTGGTGCTGTTCGACACCGCGCCCACCGGTCATACGCTGCGTTTGTTGAGCCTGCCCGAGGCGATGGCCGCCTGGACCGACGGCTTGCTCGCCCACAGCCGCAAGTCCGAGCATCTGGGCAAGGTGCTGGCCCATCTGACCCCGGGATCACGCCGCGACGTGACCTCGCCCTTCGAGTCGGACGACGGGGCAGCGTCCCGGGATCAGGACCCGCGCACCCGGGATATCGCCGAGACCCTGCTGGCGCGACGGCGGCTGTTTCACCAGGCCCGCCGGCGCATCCAGGACGCAAGTCACAATGGCTTCCTGTTCGTGCTGACGCCGGAGCGCCTGCCGATCCTCGAGACCGCCCGTGCCGTGGCGTCACTGGAAGAGGCGGGGATTCCCGTTGCCGCCACCCTGGTCAACCGCGTACTTCCGGTAGAGGCGGACGGCGACTTTCTTGCCGCCCGCCGCGTGCAGGAAGAGACCTACCTTGCGCGTATCGATACGACCTTCGCCCACCTGCCGCGTCCGCGGGTGCCCTGGCTCGCCACCGACGTCCAGGGTGTCCCGGCGCTGGAGAACCTGGCCGACTGCCTGGAGAACGCAGGTTTTTAAGACGCAGATTTTTAAGACGCTGGTTTCCAGGACAACGGTTCAGTGGGCGTCCGGCGACTGTTCCATCTCTCGCTCCAGCTTGCGCGCCACGTCGCCGGGCGAGCCGGTGCGCCGTGCCATCAGATCGTAGGCCACCGGTACCACGAACAGCGTAAAGAAGGTGGCGGCGGCGACGCCGGTGAAGATCACCGTGCCGATGACGATGCGCGTCTCGGCGCCGGCGCCGCTGGACAGGATCAAGGGCACGCTGCCGGCGATGGTGGTGACCGAGGTCATCACGATGGGACGCAGGCGGGTCATGGCCGCACGCATCAGCGCCTCGCGGAACTCGGTGCCTTCGTCTCTTAGCTGGTTGGCGAACTCGACGATCAGAATGCCGTTCTTGGCGGCGAGCCCCACCAGCATGACCAGGCCCACCTGGCTATAGATATTCAGCGACTGACCGGTCAGCCACAGGCCGAGCAGGGCGCCGCCGATGGCCAGGGGCACCGTCAGCATGATCACCAGCGGATGGACGAAGCTCTCGAACTGGGCCGCCAGCACCAGGAAGACCACCAGGGTGCCGAGTACCAGCAGGAAGGTGGTGGCGCCGGTGGACTCGCGATAGTCCCGGGCCGCGCCCTTGACGTCGGTCTGCACGCCCGCCGGCAACACCTCACTGACGGCGTTCTCGAGGTAGTCCAGCGCCTCGCCCATGGAGTAGCCGTCGGCCAGATCGGCCTGCAGGGTGATCGCCCGAAGGCGGTTATAGCGGTTGAGCTGGCTGGGCCCGGCGAAGGCCTCGACGGTGACCAGGCTCGACAGCGGGATCAGCTCACCGGTGCGGTCCGAGCGCACCCGCACGTTGTCCAGGGAACTCGGCGTGGGGGTGGAGCCACGCTCGCCCTCGAGGATGACGTCGTATTCTTCGCCCTGGTCGGTGAAGCGGGTCACGGTGCGGCCACCCAGCAGTGTCTCCAGGGTGCGGCCGATCTCGCTGACGGTGACGCCGAGATCCGCGGCGCGGGTGTAGTCGATATTGACGTTGAGCTGGGGCTGGTTTTCCTCGTAGTCGCTCTCGAGGTTCAACAGTCTCGGATTGGTCTGGCGAATATGGTCCATCAGGGCGTCGCGCCAGGTCACCAGCTGCTCGTAGCTGCCCCCGCCAAGCACGAACTGTACGCCCTGTTCGGTGCCGCCGCCGAAGCCCTGGCGCATCACCGGGAAGGCTCGGATGCCGGGCAGGTCGGCCAGTGACTGGCGCACCTCGTTCATGATCGGCCAGGCGGGCCGGCGCTCGGCCCAGTCCGACAGGCCGACGATGGCGAAACCGGAGTTGAAGTTCTCGGTGTTGCCGCGTCCCTGGGGAGCGATGATCAGCACCCGTTCGACCTCGCCGGTCTCGCGCAGGGGCAACAGCCGCGCCTCGACCTCGTCCATGTAGTCCTCCATATAGGAGAAGGTGGCGCCGGGCGGGCCGCTGATGATGACGAAGAAGGTGCCGCGGTCTTCCCGCGGGGTGTACTCGGCCGGCAGTTGAGGATACAGCCAGGCGATCCCGGCCAGCATCGCCACAAAGCAGGCTACCACCAGCCAGCGCGCCTTGAGCACGACCTCCAGGCAAGCCCGGTAGACGCCCTGGGCCCAGTTCAGCCCCTGGTCGACCCAGTGGGCCAGGCGCCCCTCGTGAAGGCTTGGCGACAGGATCTTGGAGGCCATCATCGGGGTCAGGGTCAGCGCCAGCAGGGTGGAGATGGCCACCGCCGCCGACAGGGTCAGGGCAAACTCGGTGAACAGCTTGCCGACGTCGCCCTGAATAAAGCTCAGGGGCACGAACACCGCGATCAGCACAAGGCTGGTGGCGATGACCGCAAAGGCCAGCTGGCGGGCGCCGCGGAAGGCCGCCACCAGCGGTGTCTCGCCATACAGATGCATGCGTCGATGAATGTTCTCCAGCACCACGATGGCGTCATCCACCACCAGGCCGATGGCCAGCACCAGCGCCAGCAGGGTCAGCAGGTTGATGGTGAAGCCCATGGCCGCCAGGGCGGCGAAGGTGCCGATCAGGGTGACCGGCACGGTGACCGCCGGCACCAGGGTGGTGCGCAGGTTGCCGAGGAACACGAAGATTGCCACCACCACCAGGCCGATGGCGATCAACAGGGTGCTGACCACCTCGCGAATGGCGCCGGACACGAAGGTGGAGGCGTCGTAGTTGAGTGACAGGCTCATGCCGTCCGGCAGGCGAGGGGACAGCCGTTGCATTTCGGCGCGCACCGCCTTGGACAGCGCCATGACGTTGGCGGTGGACTGCTTGACCATGCCAAGGCCCACCACCGTCTGGCCGTTGCCGCGAAACAGCGAGCGCTCCTCCACGGTGCCGAGTTCCACCTGGGCCACGTCGGCCAGCCGGACCAGATAGCCGCCTTCGCCGCGATCGAGCACCAGGGCGCGGAAGTCCTCGGGGGTCGAGAAGCTTCGTGGCAGGCGCACCATGAACTGACGATCCTGTGACTCCACCGCGCCGCCGGGCAGCTCGACGTTTTCAGCCCGGAGCGCGGACTCCACGTCGCTGACGGTCAGGCCGCGGGCGGCCAGGGCGTCATTGTCGAGCCACACCCGCATGGCGTATTCCTTGGCGCCGCCGACGAACACCCCGGAAACGCCTTCCTGCACCGAGAAGCTGTCCACCAGGTAGCGCTCGGCGTAGTCGGTCAGCTCCGCCGTGGTATAGCCCTCGCCGGACAGCATCAGCCACATCACCACCTCGGAGCTGGTGTCCTCCTTGCGCACCTCCGGCGGGTCGGCTTCGTCCGGCAGATTGTCGGCGGCGCCGGAAATACGGTCGCGCATGTCATTGGCGGCGGCGTCGATGTCGGTGGACAGGCTGAACTCGACGTTGATATTGGAGCTGCCGTCGGTGGAGGTGGAGGAGATCACCTCGATGCCGGCGATGCCGGCGATGCGCTCTTCCAGTACCTGGGTGATACGGGTCTCGACCACGTCGGCGGACGCCCCGGGGTAAGCGGTACGGATGCTGACGATGGGCGGATCGATGGTCGGGTATTCCTGCAGCGGCAGACGGGTCAGCGCCAGCAGGCCGAAGGCGACGATCAGGGCGGCGAGCACGGTGGCCAGCACCGGGCGCTGGACGGAAACGTCGGACAGGCGCATCAGGTGTCGTCTCCCTGGCGCTGCTCGAGCAGGATGTCGCTGACGCTGGTGGTCTCGTCCTCGATGCCGATCAGCGTGATCCGGGAGGCTTCATGCAGGCGGTCATTGCCGTGGGTGACCACCAGCTCGCCGGCCTCGAGTCCCTTGACGACTTCCACGTCGCCTTCGCGCCGCGAGCCTACCTCGATATCCCGGCGGACCACCTCACCGGCCTCGGTCGACGTCGGCTCACGCGTGGTCAGTACCCAGACCCGCTGGCGCTGGCCTTCCGGGACCAGCGCGGACTCGGGAATCACCAGCGCCTGACGCGGGCTTCTGGCGATGGTCACCCGCATCAGCATGCCGGGACGCAGCAGCCTCTCTTCGTTGTCGAGCAGGGCACGCACCGAGATGCTGCGGCTGATCGGGTCGATGCGCGAGTCGATGGTGGCGATCTCGCCCTCGAACACCCGGTCCGGGTAGGCCGCGGTGGTGGCGGTAAGCGTGAGCCCCCGTGACAGCGAACCGAGCTGGACCTCGGGCACGTCGAAGTCGAGCTTCATGTGGGAGACGTCGTCCAGGGTGGTCAGCTCGGTGCCCGGGGTGACCAGGGTGCCGACGCTGATATCGCGTACCCCGACCACGCCGTCGAAGGGCGCCTTGACCCGGTAGTTCTCGAGCATCGCCTCGAGCCCGGCGATGGTCGCGTCCACCTGCTGAAGCTGGGCACGGCTGTCCTCGACGTCGGCGCGGGGCGCCAGATTGCGGCTTTCGAGTTGGGCGAAGCGATTGACCGCGTTCTGTCGCTCGGTGCGCAGTGCCTGGGCCTCACGCAGGGCGGCGCGTTCCTCGATGTCGGACAGCTCCACCAGCACATCGCCACGGCTGACCTCTTCGCCGCCCTCGAAGTTGAGCGCCGAGACGGTGTCGGTCACCGTGGCCGACAGGGTCACGCTCTCGTTGGCCGACAGCGTCCCCAGCGACTCCAGCGGATCGGACCAGGCCTCCTGGGTCACCTCGGCGGCGATCACCGGGGTGGGGGGAGGCCCCTGGGTGCCGGCACCGCGCTGCTGCGCCAGGCTGGGCGACACCACACCCGCCAGCACCGGGGCCAACACCAGAGCCAGGGCCAGGCGAACCCCCATCCTCCCTGGTCTCGACGTGCGATGCGATAGGGTCCTGGGGCAACGAACTGACGGCATGGCAAGCTTCCTGCGTTGGGCATTCTACGGTGGACGGCGCTCGAGGCGTGGCCGACGCACAGCGTAAACGATCGGATACGATGGTCGTACACAAGTGTCCGAGGATAGCGACAGCATGCCTGAGACATGGCCTCGCTGGCTTGAGCAAGGTGCGGGTTGCACAATCTTTTCGCAAGTCGTTCGCCGAGTAACAACAGGCCGTTGCATGCCACGGTGTTTCAGGGCGAATCGAGTGGACGGCTCTGCTAGTATGGCGGGCTTTTGTTGCGCCAAGGGTTTCGGCAGCGCGCTTGCACATGGCGACCAGCCCAGGGTGAGGCGCTGCCGACGAGGGCGCCAGGGCGTGATGCGAACAACGGGCGGTGAGGGGAATGATCCATGAAGGTTGACGTGGTAGTGATTGGTGCCGGAGCCGCCGGTCTGATGTGTGCGCTGACGGCGGGCTACGCCGGACGCTCGGTGCTGGTGATCGATCACGCCAACAAGCCGGGCAAGAAGATCCTGATGTCCGGCGGCGGGCGCTGCAACTTCACCAATATGGCGACGACCCCGGCCAACTTCTTCTCCGCCAATCCCCACTTCTGCATCTCGGCGCTCAAGCGCTATCGCCCGGAGCACTTCGTCGAGCTGGTCGAACGCCACGGCCTCGAGTACGTCGAGAAGGCGCCGGGACAGTTGTTCTGCGCTGACTCCGCCAAGGACCTGCTCCAGGTGCTGCTGACCGAATGCGACTGGGCCGGCGTCGAGCTACGCCTGAAGACCAGTGTCGAGCGCATCGAACGCCAGGGCGAGGGCATGCGCCTGGCCACCTCCGCCGGGCGCATCGATGCCGGTGCAGTGGTCGTCGCCACCGGTGGGCTGTCGATCCCCAGCATGGGCGCCACCGGCTTTGGCTACGATATCGCCCGTCAGTTCGGCCTGGAGGTCACCGATACCCGGGCGGCGCTGGTGCCCTTTACCCTCACTTCGCAGTGGAAGGAGCGGGCGGCGGCGCTTGCCGGGGTGTCCACCGACGTCGTCGCCCGCTGTCGCGGGGGCGAGTATCGTGAACCCTTGCTGTTTACCCACCGTGGGCTGTCCGGTCCCGCCATGCTGCAGATCTCCAGCTACTGGCAGCCCGGCGACGACCTCGAGATCGACCTGATGCCCGGCAAGGACGCCTTCGAGGCGCTGTGTCAGGCCCGCCGCGATACCCCCAAGCGTCGCCTGTCCACCTGGCTGTCCGAGCACTACCCCAAGCGCCTGGCGCAGTCCCTGGTGGAGTGGCAGGGCGATGACGGCGTACTCGCCGAGCGCTCCAACGCAAGCCTTGCGGCCTGGGCGGACTTCCTCAACCGCTTTCGCATCAAGCCCTCCGGCACCGAAGGCTGGCGCACCGCCGAGGTGACCATGGGCGGCGTCTGCGTCGACGCCATCTCGTCGAAGACCTTCGAAGTCCAGGGCCTGCCCCAGCTTCGTTTTATCGGCGAGGTGCTCGATGTCACCGGCGAACTCGGCGGCTACAACTTCCAGTGGGCCTGGGCGTCGGCCGTGGCCTGCGGCCAGACGGTGTAGACGCTTCGTCCCCCCTGCCTACTCGTGCGACGGCAAGGCCTCCATCTCGCTGACCAGGTGGTCGATAAAGCGGCGGATGCGGATCGGCAGGTGATCGGCGTAGGGGTAGACCGCGTAGATGTCGGCGTTGGGTAGCTGGTAGTCCGGCAGCACCCGTACCAGGCGTCCCTGCTCCAGATGTTCGTGCACGTCCCACTCGGCGCGCACGGCGATGCCGTGGCCGCGAATGGCCCAGGTCAGCACGCTCTCGCCGTCGTTGGCCGACAGGTTGCCACGGACCTTGACCTGATGGTGACGCTCTCCCCGGGTGAAGCGCCAGTTGCCGTAGGTGTCCTCGTTCTGTCTGAGCACGATGCAGTTGTGTTCGCTCAATGCTTCCGGGGTGTCGGGATGCCCGTGTTTCTTCAGATATTCGGGTGATGCACAAAGCAGACGTCGGTGGGAGGCGATCTTTCTGGCATGCAGTCCCGAGTCGGGAAGGGTGCCGAATCGGATACCGATATCGAAGGCATTTGCCACCAGATTAAGCGGGTGATCCGAGAGGTGAAGCTGACAGTCGATATCGGGGAATTGTTCGACGAAAGATGCGACGAAAGGAGCAATATGACGTCGACCGAATCCGAAGGGGGCGTTGATTCTTATCTGTCCCGAGGCTTCGTCGGCGTTCACCTTTAGTGCATGGTGAAGCGCTTCCATGTCGGCCAGCATGCGCTTCGCGTAGCGCAACATGACGACCCCGTCCGGGGTCAGACTCATGGCTCTCGGGGTGCGGTAAAAAAGCTGGGTGTCCAGAGATTTTTCCAGATTTGCCAAGCGCTTGCTGGCAGCAGCCGGGGTGATGTCGAGATCCTTTGCGGTGCGCGACAGGCTGCCCGCTTCACACAGGATGACAAAGAATTCGAGGTCGGCAAGCGATTTCATGGTTAACCCAGGCGTCATGGTAGCTTCAACCGCCAGTCTATTGCCGCCAATTGTCCCTGTCACCTAGCCTTCGTGAACCCGGCAAGACCTCCGGTTTACAGAATCTTCAGTGAGGTGACAGCAGATGAGAACGCATAAGGTGGCGGTGATTCCCGGTGACGGTATCGGCCTTGAGGTCATCGAGGCAGGCAAGCAGGTCATCGAGGCGCTGGCCAAGAAGAGCGGCGACTTCAACTTCGAATTCGAGGACTTCGACTGGAGCTCGAAGCGCTATCTGGAACAGGGCGAGTACATCCCCGAGGGTGGCCTCGCGAAGCTCGCGAAGTTCGACGCCATCTACTTTGGCGCCGTGGGCAGCCAGGACGTGCCCGACCACGTGTCGCTGTGGGATCTGCGCCTGGCCATCTGCCAGGGCTTCGATCAGTACGCCAATGTGCGCCCGGCGCGGGTGCTGCCGGGCGTGAAGAGTCGTCTCGAGGGCGCCGACAAGATCGACTGGGTGATCATCCGCGAGAACAGCGAGGGTGAATACTCCGGCAACGGCGGGCGCGTGCACCAGGGGCTGCCCGACGAGATCGGCACCGAGCTTTCCATCTTCTCGCGCAAGGGCATCGAGCGGATCCATCGCTTTGCCTTCGAGATGGCCCAGAGCCGCCCGCGCAAGAAGCTGACCCTGGTGACCAAGTCCAACGCCCAGCGTCACGGCATGGTGCTGTGGGACGAGGTGTTCTTCGAGGTGGCCAAGGACTTCCCCGAGGTCGAGATCGATCGTGAGCTGGTCGATGCGGTGACCACCCGCATGGTGCTCAAGCCCGAGACCCTGGATGTGGTGGTCGCCACCAACCTGCACGCCGACATCCTCTCGGATCTTGCGGCAGCGCTTTCCGGCAGCCTGGGTATTGCGCCTACCGCCAACCTCAACCCCGAGCGCAGCTTCCCCTCCATGTTCGAGCCGATCCATGGCTCTGCCTTCGATATCGCGGGCCAGGGGATCGCCAATCCGGTGGGCTCGTTCTGGACCGCGGCGATGATGCTCGAATACCTCGGCGAGAACACCGCCGCCGAGCGCCTGATGGCAGCCATCGAGCGCCTGACCGAGTCCGGCATGCAGACCAAGGACCTGGGCGGCGACGCCATGACCCGCGACGTGACGGCGGCCATCTGCGCCGACATCGAGGCCCAGGGCTGAGTCTGAGATCCCCGTCGTTTCCTGCCCCCTGCGGGCAGGAGGCGATGACCTTGTCCCCGTCGGATGGCATCGATGCCGAAACACCGACGCGGGATTCGGGGAGGCTCGGCTTTCGAGCAGAGACTCCCCGCTCCACGAGCCCATCGAGAGGCTTGGCAGTAACAATCACAACGCCAAGGAGCAACGCCATGAAATCCCAAACCCTTCTTTTCAGTGCAGTGATCGCCGCGGTGGCGGCGAGTCCGAGCATGGCCGCCGACGACCAGAGTGACTGGCCCCAGAGTGTCACCATCGGCACCGGTAGCCAGGGCGCCACCTACTACATCTACGGCAGCGGCTGGGGCAACCTGGTCGGTGAGCGCACCGGCATCTCGTTCGGCGCCGAGGTCACCGGTGGCCCGGTACAGAACGTCACCATGGTGCAGATGGGCGAGCACGAGTTCGGCATGGTCACCATGGGACCGGCCTACCAGGCCTGGCAGGGCAACAGCAAGCTGGCTCCGGGGGTCGAGCACACCGACGTGCGCGCGGTCTTCCCGATGTACCAGACGGCGCTGCAGGTGATCGCGCTCGAGGACTCGGGCATCGACTCCATCGATGACCTCGACGGCAAGACCGTCGGTATCGGGCCGGCCGGTGGTACCGGCGATCTGTATTTCCCGCAGATCTTCGACAAGCTCGGGATCGAGGCAGATACCCGCAACGGCGGCGCTGCCGACCAGGCCGGTCAGGTCCAGGATGGCCTGCTCGATGCGTTCGCCTTCGCCTCGGGGATTCCGGTATCGGCGTTCAGTCAGCTGGAAGCCCAGGCCGACGTCAACATCTTCTCGTTCTCGCCGGAGGAGAGTGAGCAGTTCCTTGAGGACTTCCCGGCACTCAGCGCCTCGTCGATCCCGGCCAGCGCCTATCAGTCGCTGGACGAGCCGACACCGGCGGTGTCGATCTGGAACTTCGCCATCACCCACAAGGACATGCCGGAGGGGCTGGTCTACGAGGTGACCAAGGCCGTGATGGAAGAGCATGAGCGCATGCTCAAGGTCCATGGCTCGGCGAAGGAAACGCTGCCGGAAAACTTCTCCCAGAACAGCTTCATGCCTTGGCATCCGGGCGCCGTGCGCTGGTTCGAGGAGAACGGCTACGACATTCCGGACGATCTGGAAGGCTGAAGTGCTATGGCGCCGGCCGTCTGAGACGGTCGGCCCTTGAAGCTCGTGAGCCGGGGTCCGCCAGGGCCTCGGCCCTCGTGACCTGAGGTACAGCGAGATGACAACGACAAGACAACCGGAGCCCGCCGACGAGGTGGCTCCGCTTCAGACGGTGGTGGCGGATGGCGCCGACGAGCTGCCCCGTGCCCACAACGAGCGCGTCCTCGGCGGGCTGGTCGGCAGGACAGTGATGCTCGGCTGCGTGCTGTTTACCGCGATGCACCTCTACGCGCTGAATATCGCGCCGATCGAGACCTGGACCTTTCGCATTCTGCACATCGCCGGTGGACTGATGGTCGGCTTTGCCATCACCGCAGCGATGTCGGTGGACCCTGAAGGCGGGGCCGGCAAGGGCTCAAGGCCAGCAGGACTCGAACGTCTCGCTGCGCTGATCACGGCACTCGCCAGTGGCTACGCGGGTGCCTGCGCGCTGGCCCTGTGGGGGCTGAGTGAAGGCCCTGGTGTGGCGGTGACCAACTGGCTGCCGCTGCATCTGGCGGTGGCGCTGGCGATCGCCAGCGTGGCGGGGGTGGTATCGAGCTGGTGCTTTCCCAGTCGTGGTGATCGCATTCACTGGCCGGATCTGGCGCTGATGGTATCGGCGCTGGTGGTGGCGGCCTTTCTGATCTTCGTACTGGGACGCTGGCGCATGGCGGCGGGCACTCCGCTGGTGGGCACGCCTGAACTGCTGGTCTCGGCCAGTGGGGTGCTGTTGATCATGGAGCTGACCCGGCGTATCGCCGGTCTGGCGCTGATCGCCATCACCAGTGTCTTCCTGCTCTACGCCTTTGCCGGGCCCTACCTGCCGGGCATCCTCGAACATGACGGCTACACGGCCAAGCGCTTCTTCACCTACTTGTACACCGACAGCGGGGTGCTGGGGCCGACCACCGCGGTGTCGTCCACCTACATCATCCTGTTCATCACCTTCGCCGCCTTTCTGCAGGCCTCCAAGGTCGGGGACTACTTCGTCAACTTCGCCTTCGCCGTGGCCGGGCGTTCGCGCGGTGGCCCGGCCAAGGTGGCGGTGTTCGCCTCGGGGCTGATGGGCATGATCAACGGCACCTCGGCGGGCAATGTGGTGGCCACAGGCTCGCTGACCATCCCGTTGATGAAGCGGGTGGGCTACCATCCGCTCAGCGCGGGCGGCATCGAAGCGGCAGCTTCCACCGGTGGCCAGATCGTGCCGCCGATCATGGGCGCCGGCGCCTTTATCATGGCCGAGATCACCGGCATCCCCTATACCGAGATCGCCTTCGCCGCGCTGATACCGGCGGCGCTGTACTTCCTCGCCATCTATCTGATGGTGGACCTGGAAGCCCGCCGCGACGGCATGCAGGGTCTGCCCAAGGACCAGTTGCCGCTGGTCACCGAGATGCTCAAGCGGGTCTATCTGTTCCTGCCGATCATCATCCTGATCACCACCCTGTTCATGGGCTATTCGGTGATCCGTGCCGGCACCCTGGCGATGGCCAGCGCCGCCGTGGTGTCCTGGCTGACGCCGCACTGGATGGGGCCCAAGGCCTTGCTGCGGGCGCTGGAACTGGGGGCCCGAATGTCGGTGCCCTTGATCGCAGTGTGCGCCTGTGCCGGCATCATCGTCGGCGTGATCTCGCTGACCGGCGTCGGTGCGCGCTTTGCCTCCATGCTGCTGGGGCTGGCCGACACCAGCCACTTCCTGGCGCTGTTCTTCGCCATGTGCATCTCGATTCTGCTTGGCATGGGCATGCCGACCACGGCGGCCTACGCGGTGGCGGCGTCGGTGGTGGCGCCGGGGCTTCAGCAGATCGGCATCTCGCCGCTGGTGTCACACTTCTTCGTGTTCTACTACGCGGTTCTGTCGGCGATCACGCCACCGGTGGCGCTGGCCGGCTACGCGGCGGCGGCGATCTCCAACACCAATGCGCTGAAGACCGCGGCCACTTCGTTCAAGTTCGGCCTGGCGGCGTTCATCGTGCCCTTCATGTTCTTCTACAGCCCCGAGCTTCTGATGCAGGGGACCTGGTGGGCGATCCTGAGGGTGGCGATCACCGCCGGCATCGGCATCTATCTGCTGGCGGCGGCGCTTCAGGGCTATTTCCTGGCGGCTCCGGCGAATCTGCTCCAGCGTGTGGTGCTGGGGGCAGCCGCTCTGGCGATGATCTCCGGTGGCCTCGTCACCGATCTGATCGGCCTGGGACTGGGCGCGGCGATCTGGGGCGTGCAACGCTGGCGCCACAAGAGCGCCGGTACGCTGCCCTCCTGAGGAGCGCAAGGCAGCAAAGCCAGGACGCCGCGGTACCTGGCGTCCTGGACCTGAGCGCAAGCCCAGGTGGCAAATCGCGGGGAGGCGGCCTACGGGCCGCCTCTTTTTGTGCTACTACCGTTTGCAGACGTGGAGGCTTCCTGTTCAAGCGATGCCTGTCCGCCACTTTTTTTCTCAGCCGCCCAAGGAATCGGCTACCAGCGACGTCTTTACATGTAGCTGCCCCCCTGTGGGCTGATGTGTATTTCCGAGAGCCCGACCGCGAGGAGCGGCCACTTGTCGATTCAAGAGCCCGAAAACCGGGCGCCAACGGATGTAGAACTGGTGAAGGGCGCCGCCGGAGGCGAGCGTGAGGACTTCGCGTGCCTGCTGTCTCGCCACTACGACCGGCTTTATGCGCTGGCCTGGCGGCTGACTGGCAGCCGCGCCGAGGCCGAGGATCTGACCCAGGACATCTGTCTTGCGTTGCCCGACAAGCTAATCCGCTTCGATGGGCGCGCCGCCTTTACTACCTGGCTCTATCGGGTCGCGGTCAACGCCGCCCACGATCGACGCCGGCAGCAGGCCACGCGGCGCAAGGCTGCCGAGGGCTGGGAGGCCTGGGAGCAAGACCGACATCGGCGCAATCGACAGCGCGATGATGAACAGCGCTGGCTCGCCAGGGCGATGGCGACGCTGTCGACTGAGCTGCGTGACACCGTGGCGCTGTCGCTGGGCGAAGGCATGACCCAGGCGCAGGTGGCCGAGGTGCTGGAGGTTTCAGAGGGTACCGTGGCCTGGCGCATGAGCGAGGTGAAACGACAATTGAGCGCGCTGGCCCAGGCGGAGGAGTAAAGATGAGTGATGAGCTGAAGCGCCTCGAACGGGCCCTGTCATCGGCACCCGCGCCGGAGGCGGAGGTGAAGTCCGGGCATCTAAAGGCGGCGCTTGACCGGTTCGATCAACGTCAGGCCGCCGACCAAGAGTCCAACTCCGAGCCACGTCTCTCGGGGGAAGGTCGCGACGACATCAGGTCGCGGCCGCGTTCACCCCGGAGGGATGCCAGCATGAACCGATCGCTTAGCCACAGCCCGTCATACCGTCGCCCATTGCATCGTCGACCATCAGTGGCTGCCGCCGCCTCGCTGGCGGCGCTGTCACTGGGGCTTTACCTGCTGTGGCCCCAGGGCCAGGACTTCGACGCCATGACAGGGCCCGAGTCGGGCCAGGATACCGAGATGGCCGTCTCGCCACCCCAAGCTGCCAGCAAGCCCGAGGCTGCCCCTGAATCGAATGAGGGCGAACGTCTGGCGATTGTGGCGAGCAAGACAGGACCGGTGGCAGACCAGATGGCCGGTGACATGCCCCTTGATACGGCCGTCGTGACGGCTGTCGAGACGGAAAGCAAGTCTGCTGGGCAGGTCACTCAGTTGGCCGAGGCTCCCAGGCTCTCTGTGTCGCGATCTCCCGCGCTCTCTTCTTCACCATCGACGTCGCTCTCTCCTTCGACATCGATGGAGATGCGCGGCCTGATGCCGAGTCAGGAGGTCGCACGGATAGCGCCCTTGCCGAGCCCGGAACCTTCGGTCCAGATGCCCACCGCCTCCTCGGAAGCCTATCCCGAGTTCGACGCCTCGAGTGTCAGGGTGACCGCCGAGACGCCGGTGTCGACCTTCTCGGTGGACGTGGACACGGCAAGCTACGCGGTGGTGCGTTCTTCGCTGATGCAGGGGCAGTTGCCGCCGCCCCAGGCGGTGCGCATCGAGGAGATGATCAACTACTTCGGCTACGACTACCCCCAGCCGGACGCCGAGGCGTTTCGCCCGATGGTCGACGTCTTTGCCTCGCCGTGGAATCCCGAGCGTCAGCTGGTGCGGGTGGCGCTGCAGGGCAGGGCGGCCACGCCTGGGCCCCGCTCGCCGGTCAACCTGGTGCTGCTGATCGACACCTCCGGCTCGATGCGCTCGCCAGACAAGCTGCCCTTGCTCAAGCGCTCCATGTCGCTGTTGCTGGGTGAGCTGAATGACGACGACGAGGTCGCCATCGTCACCTACGCCGGCAGCGCCGGGGTGGCACTGGCACCGACTGCGGCATCGAACACAGAGGAGATCATGCAAGCGCTCGAGAGCCTGGCGCCCAGCGGCGGTACCGCCGGCGAAGCCGGCCTGAGCCAGGCCTATCGGCTGGCGGGGCAGATGAACGGCGAGGACGAGACGACCCGGGTGCTGCTGGCCACCGACGGTGACTTCAATCTGGGGCTGAGCGATCCCGAGGCGCTAGAGCGCTTTATCGCCGACCGGCGTGAGGGCGGCGTGTATCTGTCGGTGCTGGGCTTTGGCCGAGGCAATCTCGACGACGCCGTGATGCAGTCGCTGGCCCAGCATGGCAATGGCCAGGCCGCCTATATCGACAGTATGGCCGAGGCGCAGAAGGTGCTGGTGGACCAACTGGCGGCGTCGCTCGAGCCCATCGCCAACGACGTCAAGGTGCAGGTCGAATTCAATCCGGCGCGGGTGCATGAGTACCGCTTGATCGGCTACGAGACCCGCGCGCTCAGGCGAGAGGACTTCCGCAACGACCGCGTCGATGCCGGCGATATCGGTGCGGGTCATCAGGTGACGGCGCTCTACGAGATTGCCCCGGTGGGCTCGAGCGCTGCCCTGACCCGGCCATCTCGCTATCAGCAGGGACAGCAAGTGACGGGGGGCCAGCATGACGAGCTGGGGCATGTGGCGCTGCGCTACAAGGTGCCGGGGGAGTCGCAAAGCCGCCTGATCGAAACGCCGATCTCGCCAGGCGTGACGACAGCCGACAGCGAGGCGTCCTTCGCCGCCGCCATCGCAGGCTTCGGCCAGCTGCTGGGTGACGATCGCTACCTGGGCGACTGGGGGTGGGATGAGGCTATCGCGCTGGCCGAGGCCAGCAAGGGCAAGGACCGCTACGGCTATCGCGCCGAGGCGGTACGCCTGATGCGCCTGGCCGGCGGACTGTCGGATCGCTGAGTTTCTGCGCTACGCTTGAATGCATCATCTATTTCTTGTTCAGGAGAGAGTGTATGGCCAAGGCGCTGGGACAACGGCGGCTGGGGACGGTGCTTGAAGCCGTCATCCTTGAGATGCTCGATGAGGCTCGTCAGGCCTATCCGCGCATCCAGGACCCCGAGGACAGCGAAGGGCTGCACGACTTTCGGGTGGCCTTGAGGCGCCTGCGCAGCACCATCAAGGAGTTTGGCGATCAGCCGGGGTTTGCGATCGACAAGGCATTGTTGCGCCAGTTGACGGCGCTGGCGCGAGCCACCAACGACGCTCGTGACGGTGAGGTGATGCTGGCCTGGCTCGATAGTGTGGCCGAGACGACGGGAGCGCCGGAGCGTGGCGCCATCGGCTGGTGGCGGGAGCGCCTGGCGGCGCAGGTGGAACAGGAGTACGCCTCCATCGACGCCAGTGTGGCGGGGTTTCCGCTGCTCGACACCCGCCTGCGCGAGGCTGCCGGCAAGGCCGCTCTCAAGGACAAGGGCAAAGACAAGGACAGCAAGAAGAAGGACAAGAACAAGGACAAGAAAAAAGGCAGCAACAAGGCCGGCAAGGAGCCTCGGTTTGGTGACGCGTCGGCCCAGGTGCTGGCCCGGCTTGGTGAGGGCTGGCTTGAGGAGCTCGCCGCGGTAAAAGGGCGCGAGGAAGAAGAGACGCTGCACCGGCCGCGTATCACCGGCAAGCGACTGCGCTACCTGCTGCGTCCCTGGCGGGAACAGGGCGAGGTCTTCGCCGAGCTCGAGGAAGAGCTGAAGACCTTTCAGGATGCCTTTGGCGATCTCCACGACGACCTGGTGAGGGGCGACGTGCTGACCACGGCGGCGCTCTTGCATACCGAGGAAGAAACCCTGGATCGTCTGGAGGCAGCGCTCGAGCAGGCCTCACCCAGGGCCACCGCGCCTCGCCATCTACGCGGCTTCATGCTGCTGCACGCGCACCACGAGGCGCAGACAGAGCAGAACCTCAAACGGGTGCAGGCGCTATGTCGCAAGCCGCGCCTGGAGCGTCTCGAGGCCAGGATCAATGAGGCCGTGACACTGATGAAGGCTCCGCAATAGCGCTGAAAAAGACCCAGGGCGGCCCTGAGGGCGCGCCCGAGAACAAGCCTCGGGCCGTTCAGTCAGGCCAGGCGCTGTTCGATCTCTTTCCACAGGCTGGCGTAGGCGCGGCACGCTGGGGTATAGGGGGAAAAGTGGCGTACTGGGGCGCGCTCAAGCCCCATGCGCTCCACCGCACTTGCCGCCGGGATGACGCTGGACAGCCGCAGCGGCCAGCGCTTGCCGAAGCTTTCCATCACCTCGCGATGCATGGTGCGGCGCCGATCGGCCAAGGTGATGAAGGGCCACAGCGGGCAGACCAGGTCCTGGTCGTCGAGGAAGGTCTCGAGTTGCTCCAGGGTGCGTAGCGAAAGGGTTGAAGGCACCACCGGTACCAGCAGGGCGTCGACGCTGGTGAACATGTTCTCGGACATGTGGGACAGCGTCGGTGGGCAGTCGAGGATGACCAGATCGTACTCGTCGCGTACCTTGCCGAGGATCTGACGCAGATGACTGGAGCCATGATGCTCGAGCAGCTGGTCCATCTCGCGGGAGTCCAGCGAGGCCGGCAGCACATCGAGGCCATCCACGTTGGTCGAGCGGATGACCTTGTTGAAGACCGCCTTGCCTTTCACCAGCTTCTCGACGCCACCGCGGATCTTGGGCTTGATCTTCAGATAGAACGTCGTTGCCGCCTGGGGATCCAGGTCCCACAGCAGCACCCTGTGGCCACAGGCGGCGGCTTCGCAGGCTAGATTGACCGCCGACGCCGTCTTGCCCACGCCCCCCTTGATGCTGTAAAGCGACAACATCCGCATCGCAATTCGCCCCGTGAATTTGATGAACTAGAACAACGACTTTAGCACAGCTTTGTGCAGTGAATGGCGTTGTTCGCCAGGGGATATTGACGTTGTTTTGTATACGGTCTTGGTAGTCGCTGCAACAACAACCTTTCTTGATTGAAGTTCTGGGCGCTGAAGGTCTGGGCGTAGAGGGGCTGGGCGCAGAGGGGCCGGACAGTGAGGGGGCGGTGTCCTGTCAGCGCTTGACCAGGCGCCTGACGCGCTGGATGGCGAGACCGGTCACCACCAGCTTGCGACCCCAGCGAGCCAGTCGGCCGGGGTGGCGCAGCACGGGAATCAGCGCCGTGCCGGCGGCAAGCAGGGCCGGCGTGCGATAGCGACTAAGCGCCTGCCAGCCGGCGTCGATGCGCTCTCCGGCAAGATGGAAACGGCGCGAGGCCAGCAGGATGTCCAGCCGCTGCTGTTCGATGGTGGCCTCGAGTTCGGCCTTGCGCTCGGCGCGAGAGGGGCTCGCACGGCGGTCATCGCGGCTCATGGCATTGCTCCCTGACGTGTCGGCAGAAAGATGGCGGCTCATCGACGATGTGGCTCATCGACGTCGGGCCGCATCGATTCTTCGGCAAGCTCTCGATCCAGGGCCAGGTGCTTCAAGGTGCTGACCAGCAGCGTGCGACGACGTGCCAGGCGCATCGCCGCCAGGGCCAGCCCGACGCCTCCTGCCAGAAGCACCGCCGCGCATACGGCGATGGCGGTAAGCCGGAAGGAGTTCCAGAACAGGACCACGACGAAGGCCGTCAGGGTGGCGATGCCGAGCATCAACAGCACCATGCTCAGCCCCAGCAAAAGGGCCAGGGTTACCAGTCGAGCGCGTTCTTCCTCGAGTTCCAGAACGGCGAGACGCAGGCGCGTCTCGCCGGTGGCGATCAAGGTCGAGAGGACCCGCTTGCCCGCCCCGAATAGCCGTTGTGCCGGTCCTTGGCTGTCTGCCATCAGCGCCGCCCGATCAGCATACCGACGATGCAGCCGACGGCAGCACCGATGCCGATGCTCTTCCAGGGGTTGTCGTGGACGTAGCGATCACAGGCATCGACCTGGTCGGTGACGCTGTCGCGGGTCTGACGGTAGACGCGCTCTCCAGTGGCTTCGAGGCGAGCACGGGTGTCCTTCAGTCGCGCCTCTGCCTTGCTGCGCCATTCCTTGACGGTCTCGCTGGAGTCGTCGGCGGTGGCGCTCAGCAGGTCCTCGAGGGTGCTCGACAGCTGCTTGAGGTCGTCCCTGAGTTGCTCGGTGGAGGCGCTGGAGCTGCTGGTGTCCGCGTCGCTTGCAGCGCTCTTGGCGTTGGACTTGCTGGCGGTGGTGCTGGAGCTTCGTGTAGCCATCGTGTCTTCCTTTGACGCAGGTGGATTAACGGTACCAAAGATGAATCTTTACCCGTTCATGCTCGCATCAGAATAGCAGTCACGGCAATGGCCGGCGGCCGACTGTGCAAAGAAGCACAATTGGCCGCCGCCGGCATCACGGATTGAAGCCGCCCGCCGAGAACAGCGGGTTCATGCTGAAGCCGATACCCAGGCGATTGACGCGCTCGTCGTAGTCGATAAGGCTCTCGCCGTAGCCATAGTAGTACTGCACGTGCCCACGCACCTTGCCGAACAGCGGCCAGGAGTAGTCGAGCTGGGTGCCGTAGTTGCCTTCGTCGGGGTTGCCGCGCATCAGCAGGCTGGCTTCGTGGGTATCGAACATCTGCCGGGCCACGGTGACGTCGGCATAACCCACGTAGTCCTCGATGTCGGGGTTGTCGTCATCACTATCGTCTTCCGGGATGCGCCAGAACGGCGAGACTGCCAGCGCCCACTCGTCGTTGATCCAGGAAGTGGTGCCGATGACCCGGTTCCAGCTGCGAGACAGCGGGTCCGAGCGGCCATTGGACTGGTGATTGAGCGAGATGCGGTTGTTGACGTTGGTCCAGCCCCACAGGGTGGTGTCGTTCTGGAAGTCGATGAAGAACTCAGGCTCGTAGTTGGTCTCGCGAAACGGCGAGGACTCGTCGCTGTTGTAGGCCTGCCACCAGCTCTTCTGGGTGTAGGCGAAGTAGAGGTCGGCGTTGTCGAACAGCACGTCCTCGGCGATGTTGAACTTGGCACTGAACTGAAACTTGAGTTCGGTGTTGTCCATGTCAGCATCGTCTTCACCGGCACGAAAGGCGCCGGAATTCGGGTTGGTGTTGTAGCTGATCGGCAGGATGTAGTTGCGCCGGTGGGTGGTGATCGAGAACGGGTTGCTCTCGGACTCCTGCTCTAGCTGACGACGCTCCTCGACGGTCTCCTCGATGGGCTTGCCCGAGGCACGTGCAACGATCTCCTCGGAGGCGGGCAGACCGGTGGTGTCGGGGGCTTCGGCGTTGACCGTCGATGAAGTGCCGGCGCTACTGACGGCCACGGCCTGTGCACCCTCGCGCTGGGCCTCGTCATCGTCGAGTTCATTTTCCAGCTTGGCGAGCTCAGCCTTCAGGGCCTCGATACGCGCCTCCTTGGCCGCGCGCTCGGCGTCGGTCAGGCCGCCGTCGGCGACGGCCTGTCCACTGATGGCAAGCGCCAGCAGGGAAGGGAACAGGGAGGAACGGACGGCGGGGCGGGTCATAGGGTGAATCCATTCGACAGGTGGAGGCGTTGTTCTACCATGGCGGCGCAGCGAGTCAACTTCGTGGAAGAATCTTGCACTGGATTGCCATACTGACACACTGGGTTGAGAATCTCGCCTCCTCCACGCTGCGACAGGAAGTTCTCTTAAGATGCCCAGCTCGCCTTCTTCGTTGTTCCGAATACTCCCCCTCTTGCTGGTGTTGCTGCTGTCTCTGCTGTCGGTATCTGCGGTGGTGGCCCAGGAAGCGCCCGAGAAGAGGCTGCCGGACAAGCAAGAGCTGCAGTCGCGCCTTGACGAGCGCGTCGCCAATGCCAGCGATCCGCCAAGCGCCACGGCGCAGGAAGAGATCGATGCGCTGTCCGAGGCGATCGATGCGGTGGAGAAATTGGCCGAGGTCGAGCGTGACCTGGAGAGTCTAGAGCGGCGTATCGAGGAGGCACCCGAACGGCTGGCGGCGCTTGAGGAAGCGCTGCGCCAGAGTGAAGAAGGCGAGTCGCACAATCTAGCTGAGCTCGAGGGGCTGAAGATGCCGGCCGTCGAGCAGCGCCTGAGCGACGCCACCCGAGTGCTGCAGTCGACCCAGGATACCCTGACCAGTGTGCAGAGCCAGTTGCTGGGGGCCCAGACGCTGCCGGAGCGGGCGCAACAGGCCATCACCGAGGCCAATCGGGAGATGGATGAGGCGAGGGTCAAGCTCGAAGACCTCAATCGTCGTGACGTGCCGGAAGATGCCCCCTTGCGGGTGGCGGCGCGGGCGCGCCAGGCTCTGGCCGAGGCTCAGCTCGAGCTGCACCAGCGTCAGCTCAATACCAATACACGTATGCGTGAGGTGCTGCAGCAGCGCCTCGCGCTGTTGAAACTGGAGGCGGCAAGCGAGGAGGCCTGGGTCTCCGCGCTGCAGGGTCGGCTCGATCGACTGCGCCGCGAGCAGACCGAGCGGGCCATCGCCGAGGCAGTACGCGATGAGCCAGAGGCCATCTCACGGCATCCGGTGATTCAGGCGGCCCAGACCACCAACCGTCAGCTCTCCAAGGACTTGCTCAACGCCACCTCGCGAGCCAACGATCTGGTGCGTGACGGACTCGAAGTGCGTCGCCAGCTCGAACGGGTGCGTCGCCTGCAGCAGGGGCTGACCCAGAACATCGAGGCGGTGCGCGGCAGTGTACTGTTGTCGCGCATCCTGCGTGAGCAGCGAGGATCGCTGCCCGAAGTGCAGCCACGGCCGGGCCTGCGTGACGAGATCGCCGATGTACGCCTGGCGCAGTTCGAACTCGACAGCGAACGCGACGCCTTGCGCTCCCCGGAGGCACTGGCAAGGGAGGTGTTGGCGCAGGCCGAGGTGGACGAGCCCGAGCCCCTGGTGGAGCCGCTGGTGCAGCTGTTCAATTCTCGGCGTGAGCTGATCAGCCAGCTAGAGCCCACCTACGGTCAGATCCTCACGGCTGCCATCGATATGCAGCTCAACCAGCAGCAGTTGCTCGACATCAGTGCGCAGTTGCGCACCAGCATCGACGAACAGCTGTTCTGGGTGGCTAACGCCAGGCCCATCGATCTCGGCTGGCTGATGAAGATCCCCCAGAACCTGATGATGGAGTGGCGGGAAGGCGAGTGGCGCCAGATCCTGCCTCACAACTGGCGCTGGCCGGGGCCTGGTGCCTGGGTAGCGGTCCCGGTACTGCTGGTGGTGTTGCTGCTGCTGGCGCTCAGGCGCGCGATCATGCGTCGCCTGGTCACCCTGCACGACCAGATCGGTCGACTTCGCTACGATTCTCAGCTGCATACGCCCAAGGCGGTGGCATTGAACGCCCTGGTGGCCGCACCGGGACCGCTGTGCCTGGTGGCCTTCGGCCTGCTGTTGACCCTCGGTGGCTCCGAGGTGGCAGCGGATGTCGGCTACTCGGTACTGCAGCTTTCACTGGCCTGGGGCGTGGTCGCCTGGTCGCGTCGCCTGCTGGTCAGCGACGGCGTGGCGACACGTCATTTCCACTGGCCGGTCAAGTACGTGGGCAAGCTACGCTGGTGGCTTTTGTGGCTTGGCGTCAGCATGGCGCCGGTGCTGCTGATCGCGCCGCTTGCCAGGGACGCTGCGGTGACCTTCAACCAGCGCCCGCTGGGGCTCGGACTGTTGCTGCTGGGGCTGATTGGGATGAGCGTGGCGCTCAGCAAGCTGATCATGGCCCACACCCCCTTCTTCGGGGTGAAGCTCTTTCGTCTGGTGCTGGGGCTGGCGCTGGCGATGGTGCCGGTGGTGCTGGGTGGTGCCGTGCTTTATGGCTACGTCTACTCGGCGTTGAGTCTGGTCAGCCGCTTCGTGATCTCGTTGTACCTGCTGGGCGTGTGGATCCTGGTCGAGGCAGCGGTGGTCCGCGGATTGGCGGTGGCTGCCCGACGCCTGGCCTATCGTCGTGCGCTGGCTCGCCGGCGAGCCCTGGCCCAGGACGACAACGACCGTGGCCTCGATATCGTCGAAGAGCCGCCGCTGGATATGGAGCAGGTCAACCAGCAGTCGCTGAGGCTGTCCAAGCTGCTGCTGACCATCGGCTTCGCCGCCTTGCTGTATCTGGTCTGGACCGATTTCCTCGGGGTCATCGGCTACCTCGACAACGTCACCCTGGTGGAAGGCGCCACCGGAGAGGGTGGCGAGGCGCTTGAGGACAACCTGAGTGTCGGCGACGTGCTGGTGGCCTTGTTCATCGCCGGGGTGACCATGATGCTGGCGCGCAACCTGCCGGGTCTGCTCGAGGTGATGGTGCTGTCGCGCCTGGAGCTCAAGCAGGGCAGCGCCTACGCCATCAGTTCGCTGTTGTCCTACACCATCGTCGGCACCGGTACGGTGATGACCCTGGGCGCACTCGGGGTGTCATGGGCCAAGTTGCAGTGGCTGGTAGCGGCTCTTGGTGTGGGTCTCGGTTTCGGTCTTCAGGAGATCTTTGCCAACTTCATCTCGGGTCTGATCATCCTGTTCGAGCGGCCTGTACGCATCGGCGACACCATTACCCTGGGCAACCTTACCGGTACGGTGAGCCGGATTCGTATCCGCGCGACCACGGTCACCGACTTCGATCGCAAGGAGATCATCATCCCCAACAAGACCTTCGTCACCGACCAGCTGATCAACTGGTCACTGTCGGACAGTGTGACGCGGGTGACGTTGAAGTATGGGGTCAGCCACGACGCCGATCGCAGCCTGGTGCATCGCCTGCTAGAGCAGGCCGCCGAGGAGAACGAGCGGGTGCTGTCCGATCCGCCCCCGGAGATCTACTTCATGGCCTACACCGCCAGCACCATGGAGTACGAGTTGCGCATCTACGTGAATGCACTGGGGGATCGACTGCTGGCCACCGACGAGCTCAATGGCCGCATCGGCGACATGTTCTCCGAGCATGGCATCCGTATCGCCTTCGACCAGCTCGATGTACACATTCGACGCTCGGGGCAGCGCGACGTGTGGAAGGGCGTGCATCGGGTCAAGGGCGACCCTCAGGAAGGCCACCCGCCCCCCGGGGCCAAGGGTGACCCGGGTGACGTCGGTATCGGGGATGGCGGCGGCAGCGATGGGGGCGGAGACGCCGGCGGGCGCTAAGGGCGGCCGACCGCGGTCGCTGGCGAAAGGCTACATGGTCTGCTGCATGGCCCGTTGCTTAGCCTGCTGCATGGCATGTCGCATAGCCCGCCGCACAGCCTATCGCTAGCGCCGGCGGGCCTGTAGCAGAAACTCGCGGTTGCCATCGCCGCCGAGGATCGGACTTTCCTGCCAGTGCAGGATCTCGAAGCCGACCGAGGCGCAGCAGTCGCGGATGCGTTGCTCGACCTCGGCGTAGCGGCGGGGGTCGCTTACCACGCCTCGCTGATCCACCGCACCAGGCCCCAGCTCAAACTGGGGCTTCACCAGCGACAGCAGCAGGGCGTCCCGTGCCAGCAGCGTCGCCAATTCCGGCAGGATCAGCGTCTGCGAGATAAAGGATACGTCCATCACCGCCACCTCCGGCCGACCGATTTTCTCCATCAGCGTCGCCAGTTCGCGGCTGTCACTCAAGTGGCGTGCGTTGAGCCCCTCCAGACAACTGACGCGGGCGTCGCCCCGCAGGCTATCGTCGAGCTGTCCGTGGCCTACCTCGATGCCGATGACGTGGCGCGCGCCGGCGGCCAGGGCGCAGTCGGTAAAGCCCCCGGTGGACTGGCCCACATCCAGTACCAGGCGGCCGTCCAGTGACAATTCCAGCGCCGAGAGCACCGCCTCCAGCTTGAGTCCGGCGCGGGAAACGTAGCGCTCCTCCGGGTCCTCGGCGACCACCAGAGCGAGGTCGTCGGGGCACTTCTCTCCGGGGCGTGTCAAAACCTTGCCGTCATCCCGGCGGGAGACACGGCCGTGGCGGATCAAACGCTGGGCGCGGGTGCGAGAGCGAACCAGGCCCTGGCTGACGAGGAGTTGGTCGAGACGTGGCATGGGGTGTTCCTGTGGCGCCTTGGTCGGGCCGTCTGGAGTTCAAGCAGAAAATGCCGGCGCATTATGCCACGGCGAGGCCCCTGTGGGGGCGCACACCAGCCTCCACCGCTTTGAGCCGGCTATCACCACCCTTCATCACATCCCGTCAGTTACTACTCGCTAACCTGTCGTTTGCCGATGGTAAGCGCTCGTCCCCTTTCAACATCGCCTGGGCTCTCACACCGTAGGGAGACTATCCAGTTTTAGCGCCACCTTCCGGTCGAAATGGCCAGGATCGCAGGCTATGCTAAAAACCAACAAGCTTACTTAGGATTGCACAAGGCGTCAGGTTCTGTGCGGAGTTGCGACAAGTGGCGGCGTGACAAGCAGTACGGCGAGGGAATGCTGATCGAACGACGGAATCAGGTGACAAGCCAAAGCCACAACCTTGGCTGCTAATACGTCATGTCACACCACGCGCAGCACCCAGTCCCAGCCTACCCAACTTGTAATATTTCCCCGCCAGAGAGCGATGACGTCGTCACCGTGATGTTCAGGGAAGGGACTTGCACGGGTGGCATGTCCTCCCGGTAGGGTGCCCGAACGGTTTGTCTCGCCGCTTTCCACCGCTATCTCTCCGCCACCTGATTTACAACGACTGATTGCCCTGTGGGGGAGGCCAGCAAGGGTCTCCTGATGGGGCCGCAGCGCTCGTACTAAAATGGATTTATACACAGTATATCTGGCTGCACGCCGAGGGCCGGCAGGGAATGCTGAAAGTGGGTGCTCACTTAGTGAGCATAGTCTCAAGGTTTTTGTCGGAAAAAACAGGATATTAGAGAGAAGCGTCGAAGCGATATGCGGCACGGTTATCGGAAAAAATGAGCATGCACGTTTTCAGATTTCGCGAATTGACGGAGAAGTGAAACCGCCGGTGGGATTTCAAGTAGATAATCGGGGGACTTTGCGGAACCAGTCGCGGAAAATTTGAGCACGCCTACGATTAAAAATGTTAGCCGTCTAATAATTGTCAACTGCATACTCTCTAGGGTTAATAAAGTAACTATGTCAAAAAAAATAGGGTTTCTCGTTCCAAAGACGACTTAAAAGCCGAGTTAAAAGAACAGCTTCAAATACTCCAACATGCTTGTAAAAGCTATGATGATGGTCTTGAGGCTATAGGAAAGCATATAGCTTTAAGTTTGCGAGTACTTTTACATCATCATGGACAATCCCGTTCATTGCTTGAACAACTTGGATTACGCAATAAAAGATTTTTTGATTCTGCTGGACCTATAAGCTCGACTAACCTGCTCACAGAGTGTAATTTGGTTGGTGGTACTATTAATGGTAGCGGTGGCTCTTATACGCCTTTAGTACAAATGGGAGGCGGTCCTATTCCCCCGAAAAAGGTGGAGTTTGTCAAGTGGTGGAATGAACCTGTACTCAAAGATAATCAAGGAAGAACATTTTCACGTAGAGAACTGGTAAATAATGTAGCTAATACGGATGGCGGCGCTCACGTAGATCCATCGCTTGAAGAATCTTATATGGATTTATCTAGGCGTAATTCTCTCGGCTGGAATTTTGGTGTTGGTAGCGTTGAAGAAACATTTAAAGGACGTGCGGAACTAGCTTGTATGAGACAAATAGCACACGAACTAATGATTAGTATTGAAAAAAACGCACCTGAATACTTTCCTAGCAATTACGGCTAACAAACTGCTTAAGAGGGATTCGCAACGCGTGGCATTTTTACTATGCGTCGAATTTAGTGATTAAGATGGTGTGCGGCGGCTACAGTGTTGTGTTGCTCACCCCTTAGCAGCGCGTTAGGCCGCACGGATGCGTACTGCTCACTGGAGGCAATGAATGGCCACATACAACGGTGGTTGCCTATGTGGTGCCGTTCGAATTACGGCATCAGGCCAGCCTTATCGCGTCGGCCTGTGCCATTGTCTTGACTGCCGCAAGCACCATGGTGCCCTCTTTCACGCTTCCGCCGTTTTTCCCAGAGACGCAGTCATGATCGATGGCGAGACCAGAAACTATGAGGAGCGTCATTTCTGCCCACAATGCGGCTCATCGGTCTATTCGTGCAGCGCAGATGAAATCGAGGTCAATCTAGGTTCGCTGGACTTTCCTGATCAACTAACCCCGACCTACGAACTCTGGACGAGCCGTCGAGAGTCTTGGTTGCCGGCGTTTCCATCTGTCCGGCGCTACACCCAAGATCGTGACCCCACGAGCCGTGTTGAAGAATAGGCCGCCGATGAATCGTCGCGCTTCTTTTCACAATCATCAAAGGTTGAGCCGGTGCGGCCTAACCAGTTGCTGCAGGGGACGTTTGACCCGACACCCGCTTGCTATCGCAAAGCGCAAATGCCCCTGAGTTCAGGTGTTAGGCTCCATGAGCCACGGAGGAATTGAGTGGAAATCAAGTGTATTGCAGGCTTTGCATCAATTACCAAAGACCCTGCGGCAAGTACGTCCTTGTATGAGGATGCGCTAGGTCTGCCGCTAGAAAAGATGGACGATTATCGTTTCATGGATAAATTCCCAGGAGCGAATCATTTCGGGGTATGGCCCCTCGCTATGGCGGCCCAATCTTGTTTTGGGCAGGAGGAATGGCCTGACCATGTTCTTGAGCCGACAGCTACAATTGAATTTGAGTTGGCGGACGCAGCTGCAGTGGAAGCGGCAGTGAAAGAATTGAAGGAAAGGGGGCAGGAGTTCGTTCATGAATCCCGGACTGAACCCTGGGGGCAGACAGTTGCAAGGTTTATGAGCCCCGAGGGAGTGTTGGTAGGTCTGAGTTATGCGCCATGGCTTCATGAATAAGAGCCTAACCATAGCATCAACGCGGACTGGCTTTTCCGGTGACGCTGAAAAGCCAACCGGTTACGCTGGGCGTTATGCAGAAGGAGAGTGACAATGCAGTGTCCAAAGTGTGGATCTTTAAAGATTGACAAGCGGAATTATGGAAAGCGAGCCGGGGCTACCATCGGGGGGATGGGTGGAGCAGCCGGTGGGGCGGCAACCGCCGTTGCTGGCGCTGCTGCAGGAGGAAAGGCAGGTGCGGCAGTTGGCGTGATTGCTGGCCCTCTTGGTGCGGCAGCGGGAGCCTCGATTGGAACAGTGGCGGGAGCTATCGCGGGTGCCTTGGCAGGAGGTACAGTAGGTGCCACGGCTGGAGCGATGACGGGTAGGGCAGTAGACGAGAATATTCTTGATAATTTTAAGTGTTTGAGCTGCGAGCACGCATTTAATGAGGCTTAGTTGCGGTGTGACAAGTGGCTGAAGCCGCAAGAAGGTTGAACACTTCCCATTCCTTCCATGTTGTGGTCGATATGTCGGTTATCTTTTCGATATGGAGTAAACTCGCCTAACCACTGCGTGAACGCGGGCAAGCTTTGTCGCTGCGCTCCATATTTCGCCGGTACGCTAAACGTCAAGCAGTAGGGGGAATTGTGTACGCGAATGTGTCCCGTTACGGAATTATCCTGAACTCCGAAAACTATTCGGATTGCGTTGCTTTTTATCGCGACTTATTTGGTCTTCCTCTACTGTTCGAAAAAAATGAGGATGACTTTAAACTATCCTGTTTCGAGTATGGAAGCGGATACCTGATGGTTGAACAGGGGGGCAAGGCGAAGAAGGGAATCAAGTCGCCAAAAGAGTGCAGTTTCAAGTTGCGGTTCAACGTTGATGACCTGGAAGATGCGCTGAGGGAAATTAGGTCATGGGGCATCGAAGCCTCTATTACCGAGAGTGCATGGGGAAGAACCATCAATATCAGTGATCCTGATGGCAACCGAGTTGGAGTTCGGGATGAGTCCGGCTTTGTGCAACAGATCACTGCATAACGAATCGCATCAGTACGGGGCCGTTGGCTGCCACTGAAGTGGCGTCGCTGTGCTCAGCGTTATACGCAAAAGTGGAGGGGTGAATGTCGAAAGAGTTATTTTTTCCAGTTGTGGAAACTGAACGATTGGTACTTAGGCCTATAGTGATTGAGGACGCGGAAAGCCTGCTGGGAATTTTCTCTGATCCTGAGGTTATGCGGTATTGGAATACTGCGCCTTGGAAAACCCTTCAGGACGCCATTGACTTCATTAATGCGAGTAATGATGCGATACGACGTCAAACATCGCTCGTACTTGGCGTATATCTGAAGTCTACGGGTGATCTGGCTGGTAAATGTATGTTGTTCAGCTATGACAAGGAATCCAGGCGTGCCGAGATCGGATTTGGGTTGGGTCGTTCTGCTTGGGGAAAGGGTTACATTGGTGAGGCTGGCGAGGCATTAATTCAGTATGGTTTCAATTCATTGGGGCTACGGCGAATTGAGGCAGAAATCGATCCGGACAACCAGGCTTCTGCAAACGCGCTTGAGAGACTCGGGTTTTCCCGAGAAGGCTTGTTGAGGCAGCGTTGGGAAGTCAACGGCATTGTCTCTGACTCGGCGATGTATGGTCGACTGGCAAGCGACCCTTCAGCAATGGCTAGCTGAGAATTGCACGTGGCAAGCGCATGATGGCGACGTTAATGAGGTAGAAGACCTCGAATCCAGACATTCATGCACCGGCAGTCCCGGCAAGCCGAGTCGGGTGGCGGCGAGGGTAGCAGACCCTCTGACACCGTGTGTTCGGTGTCTGTTGTGTCTGGACGACGATTCAAAAAGGTTTACACAGGTAGAGGGAAGGGCACTGGCCCGGACTTGGCGGAAGGAAGCATTCTTCCCCTCAAGTCCGGGCCAGTGGCGTTTTAGACGCCCTCGTCGGCCTGTAGGCCACCTGCCGGGATGCGGTCGGCGCCCCAGCTTTCCTGAATCATGGCGACGACGCGGTCGAGTTCCTGCTGGTCGACCTGGGCCAGTTCGCCGTGCTCCAGCGGGTCGTAGTGATAGATGTACAGACGCGAGGCGAACTGCTCGAAGGGCAGAGAGGCCTCGCCAAAGCGCTCGCCGTGGCTGGAGGTGCTGACCTTCACGCCCATGCCCCAGTCCTGGCCGCTATCGTTGTTTGGGTTGAAGAAGTAGATGCGCATCTGTCCCGACGGATCCAGCGAGGCCCGCAACACGGTGATGGCATGCCAGCCGATGAAGCGCCCGGCGCTGTCGGTGACGGCGATGCCGGCGGGTTGGGGGTGGATCAGCGGCTGGTTGCCGTTGTAGTAGGGGTGGTAGCTCGCATAGAAATGGCGCAGGAAGGTGTCCAGGTCGGTGAGCTGGCCGGTGGCCACGTCCACATTGATACGAAACCCGCGTCCTGCCCACCAGCCATGGAATTCCGGGTTGACCCAGCGGTGGGGGTCTCCCTCACGGCCCAGGCAGCGACGCCCCATCTCGGCGTAGATACGGTCCAGATGCGGCACCACCAGCAGCGACACTGGATCAAGGTCCAGCGGCAGGGTCTGTGCGACGCCGGAGAGGCTCTCCTGAGACGAGATCGGCTGGCCTTCGAAGTGCATCAGGATCTCGTCGTCGCGGGCGGCCCAGGCCACCATCTGCAACAGATAGTCCGGGTCGTTGTAGGCCCACATGGACAGTGCTCGCGCCGACTGGCAGGTCGGGTTGTTGCCCTGGCCGACCCCCAATGGAAGGCCCAGCATGCACAGCACACCTTCCATCAGGCGGGCCCGGTAGGACACGCCATCACCGAAGGCGGCGTGGAGTCGCGCCTCGGACCAGTCGGATAGCTTGAGGCCAAGCTGCCGCCACAGCGCCGGCGCCACCGGTGGCTGGTAAAGGATGCCACGTTCCAGGGTCAGTGCCAGTCCATAGACAGCCTGGGCGGTCTCTGGATAGATGGCAGTGCGCACCATGGTGTGGACCAGATCGCAGTAGCACAGCAGGCAATCGCGGCCGGTGGAAGAAAGTCCCAGCGCCTCGGACAGCAGGTTGTCACCAAAGTCGAGCAGGTGGCGCAGCAGCACCGGGTGATAGGGCGACACCAGGCCGGTGTCGTGCATCGCCCTGGCAAAACCGCTGGCTTCGTACTGTAGGCCTCTCGCGTCCATGCTGGCTAGCCGTTCGCGGTAGACCTCGATGCCGGGGTCCTCACGGCAGCCCTGGGTCGGGCCAAACAGCGAGCTGACCAGGCGGTCCGCGCCCTGGCCACTGGCGCCCAGGTCGATCTCGGGGTTGGCCTGACACAGGGCGATCTGAGTGATCATCTGCTTGACCGGATCGACCTGGATCGGGCGCTGCTGCAGGATCCGCCAGATCTCGCTGATCAGCTCGTCGATGACGTGTTCATAGCCGATGCGCTCGGCCAGGTACTGAAACAGCTGGCGGGGAATCTCGGCCAGACGGCCCTGGGTCTCACGCTCGGCCTCCGACGGGGCGGAAAACAGCAGCGGCAGATTGATCGCCATGACCTGGGTGAGGTAGTGGTGGGCCCCCTCATCGGAAATGAGGTGGTGGCGATAGCGTCCCTTGGCGACTGCCAGCATACGCAACTCGCTCAAGGCCTCGATAACCACCAGCGAACTGTCGGCGCTCTTGAGCGACTGGGTGGTCAGGGAGGGGATCAGAATATGCGGGCTGGCCCAGTCCGATCCCAGAAAGGCGCCAGCCTGTTCGAGGGTTTCGGCGCGCTGCTCGATTTCCGCGCAGCCTCCTGGCTGCATCAGCACACGGCGGCAGGTATCGATGACCCGAGGCAGCTTGGCCGGCTTGGCGAACTCCCGGGACTCGCCAAGGCTGGCGATCGCGTCGTCCAGCTTGGTCAGCAGGCCCCGAAGCTTGTCGTTATCCGCGGGGGATGGAGTGTCTGGGTTGGTCACACCGGCTCCTTGTCGTCCTGAAGTTGGCTCCCGGAGGAGTTCCGGCAGCAGTCCCTACATCAGGGGGTCGAGTCGTGTCACGTCGAGCGGACGACGCCAGTATACGCATGCTCGGGCGGCGGCGTCGCCAATCCGGCGGCGCTGCCCCGACGGGGCAGCGCTTAACAGGCAGGCCTAGATGTAGTAGTCCTCGTCTTCCTGTGCCTTCAACAGGTCGCGCAAGGTATGGGCGTCGTCGCCCTTGAAGTAGACCAGGCCCCAGTGGGTACCGAAGGCGGTACGCTTGGTGACGGTCTCTTCCAGCGGCGCGGTCAGCTCGTGTGACTCGAAGTAGGGGTGGTCTTCCACCGACTCCGGGATTTCCAGACGGCTGACCACACGGCGGCGCGGATAGACCCCGAAACAGCCGGCGAAGCCGTTGGCGTCGACCACTTCGCGCGGGAAGAACTCGGCGACTTCCTCGGGCGTGGTCTTGGGGTCGAACACCAGCATGCTGGCCTGGTAGGCGTTGAAGCCATAGACCCGCTCGAGCAGCTCGAACACCTTGAAGCCGGGCGGACGATAGGCCACTTCGCCGAAGTACATCTCGCCATCGCTGGTGACGAAGTACTCGGGGTGGATCAGGCCGAAATCGATGTCGAAGGCCTTGATCAGCTTCTCGATCTGCACGCGGATCTGCTCGCGGTAGCGCTCAAGCTCCGGCGAGGCCGGCACGAACACCGAATAACCCAGGGTCACGTACTCGGAGATGTTGAGAAAGGCGATCTTGCCGTCATGGATCCAGGCCTCCACCGCGAACTCCCAGCCATCCAGGTGGGATTCCATCAGCACCGGAAATTCCTCTTCCGGGATGGTGTCGACTTCGTCGGGGGTACGGATCACCCGGTGTCCAAGGCAGCCAGCCTTGTCGAAGGCCTTGAGGTGGATCGGGTCGTTGGGGTCACCGTCGAGCTTGAGCAGGGTCTGGTTGACCCGCTTGAGGAAGCGGATGACGTCCTGGTGGTCGTGGGCTTCCTCGAAGATGCCGACGCGAATACCGCCGAGCTGCGCACGCCGCTTCATCAGGGCCTTGTCACGCAGCAGCAGCGACTGGCCGTAGAGGCGCGGGTTGTCGAGTAGCACTGAGTTGATCGCTCCGGCCCACTCCACGGTTTCCTCGAACAGTGGAATGGACACGTCCACGCCCATGTCGCGCAGGGTCTCGGCGATTTCCAGCGAGCGGTCGTTGAGCCGTTCGAAGTTCCAGGAGACGTAGGGGATATCGTGCTGCTTGCAGTAGTCCTCGGCCCAGTCCGGGGCCACCACAACGTAGCGACGGTCGAAATTCTCGGCGGCCTCGATGGCGTTCAGGCTCCAGCCGAGTAGTGCGATGTAGCCTTTGTTGGGATCCTTGTTCATGCAGCGCCTCCTTGGAATGGGCGTTGGTGGGCGTAATGGTGCTGGTTGTTCGTGGTCGTCATCCTCAAAAAGTGACGCCTGGTGAGTATGAGCTCCCAGGCGTTAAGGTGCTTCCACCATACAGCTTCAGTGTAGAAGTCTCACATTTCGAGCGCTGCATGACTGTTGAGGCAAAGTCTACTGGGTTTGCCCTTGTGGCCCGGGCATGACCTTGGTATAGTGCCCGCGTCCTGAGCAAGAGGCTGATTTTTCAGGCCTTGCCCGGTGACGTTTTCAGGCAGTCGACATTTCCTTTTTGTCGAGCTCGCCTTGCTGTGGTGGCCCTGTCGGTCCTCCCGCAACGCTAGACCGCAAACCCCGCCAGGCCCGGAAGGGAGCAACGGTAGTGGTGGACGCGTGTGCCGGGATGTGGCTGTCGGGGCCGCCTCCATTTCAGGCCATGCCTTTGATCCTGCAGGACCTTCTGCCTCATTGATCCCGCTGTTGCACAACAGTGGTACAAAGAGGTGGTACAACCGTGTCTGCTATCTTGCGCTGAGTATTCCTTATTCCCGCATTTGTGGGTCGGTATTGAGGTGCCCCTTCGATGTGGCATTCGCCGGTCTGATGCGCCGCCCGCGCTGCGATACCAGGAACTTCCTGTTTACACAGCGGAGCGCCTTGCTCGGCGCCCCTACCTGTCTTTCTCGTCTCGGCTCTTCCTCGCCCAGGCGGATACTGCCTTGCCTAGCGGATCTCGCGATCCAGGGCAAAGTAGTCATCGGACTTGAGTTTGGCGATCTCCGCCGAGAGAGTGGATTCTTCGTTGCGCGACAGCAGCACGCTGGCGACGGCGCTCAGTGAGCACAGCACCTCCTTGCATTCGGTGCGGGTGCGCTGGATCGACTGGCGCGCCAGCAGCAGGCACATGGCCTGAGCGCGGGCAGGGCGCTTGATCAGGGTGCCGTAAAGGTTACCGATGACCACGCCACTCAGCTCCTGGTCCTGGATCTCTCGATTGTCGTACTCACGGTAGAAGGCTTCTTCCTGGCCGTCGGGGATGAAGTAGTGGATGAACTCCTTGTAGTCGGGGTCGTAGGCGATGCTGCTGACGGCGTTGACCAGCTTCTTTTTCAGGGCGGCGTGCTCGGGATCCTGCTCGTCGACCTTGGCGAGCCGGTCGGCAATCTTGACCGCGCCTTCCAGTTCACGCAGCAGGTGGGCGTAGCCTGAGTTGATCTCGTCATGGCAGCGGGCGATATCGTCGAAGTCGCTCTTGATGCTGGCGACCATGCCGTCGCCTTCGGGCAGGCTGCCGAGGACCGGGAACAGCAGGTACTTGTGGACGTGGCAGCTCTCGTAGTAGCGCGAGACCTCGTCCTTGAACGCCTGCAGGTATTCGCCGACCTCTTCCAGGTAGTCGTCGTTCTGCTCGATATGCCGCTGGACCGCGTCCACACCATCCTGTTTCCACAGCCGGTTGAGGCGTCGTTCGATCTTGCCGGCGTTGGTGATCATGCTGTTGAAGTCTTTTGACAGCTGGATGGTGGTTTCCTGGACCTTGGTCACGGCGATGGCGCGGGCCTGGTCATTGATGCCGACCTCGCGAGCCATGCGCCGCTGACGGTGATTGTCCAGCGTCCAGGACACGAAGGCACCAAGGATCGCCAGGCTGGTGGCGATGTCCACGCCAATCGATAGGTTGTCCACTGCGTTGTCTATCCTTTTTAGGGGTTATCGTTATGTGCTGGGAATCGCTTCCGGGGTTACCAGAAGCGATGGCCGTCTCACGGGCATACTGGTGTAGCCTTAAACAGGTATGCTGAATCAGGCTAATACGATAGTAGTGGCTGTCGATGACGCTTAGAAGGGGAAATCCCGTCGTTTCGATGTGGGTTGTCAGTTTTTTATCAACATGATCGGGAGATTGCATGTCAGACGTCCTTCGTCGGCTCGAGCGGTTGCGGGCGCCAGCCATCGGCCTTGGCTGCATGAACGTGTCCCACGCCTATGGCAGTCCGTTGCCGGAAGCCGAGGCGGTCAGGGTGTTGCAGCACGCTTTCGAGGTGGGCTACCGCCACTTCGATACCGCCACCCTCTACGGCAAGACGGCCAATGAGCGAGTCGTGGGGCAAGCGCTTGCCGGTCGCCGTGAAGAGGTCTTCCTGGCCAGCAAGTGTGGCATGGCCTTCGACCCGGAGATCGGTGCCAAGCGCATCGACGGGCGGCCTGAGACGCTGCGCCGCCAATGCGAGCAGAGCCTTTCGCGACTGAAGACCGATCATCTGGATCTCTACTACCTGCATCGACGGGATCGTCAGGTGCCGATCGAGGAGAGCGTGGGAGAACTGGGACGACTCGAGCAGGAAGGGAAGATCGGTGGGGTCGGGCTGTCCGAGGTGTCGGCGGCGACGCTCAGGCAGGCCCGGCAGGAGCATCCCATCGCGGCGGTGCAGTCGGAATACTCGGTGTGGACGCGCAACCCCGAGATCGCGTTACTCGACGCCTGCCGTGAGTCGAATACCGTGCTGGTGGCGTTCAGCCCGCTGGGCCGCGCCTTTCTGACCGGTACCCTGCGTGACCCCGCCAGGCTCGAGGAGGCCGACATGCGCCGAGGCATGCCGCGCTTTAGTGCCGACAACTACCCGCGCAATCTTGCCCTGCTGGCCGAGTTCGAGGCGCTGGCGCGCCAGCGCGAGTGCACCCCCGCCCAGTTGGCGCTGGCCTGGCTGAGAGGGCAGGGGGCGGACGTGATACCGATCCCCGGATCACGTACAGCCACCCACCAGGAAGAGAACCTGGCTGCCGAGGCGCTGACGCTGGATGCCGGCACGCTTGCGCTGATCAACGCCATGATGACGGCGGACCAGGTGGTCGGTGCGCGTTACAGCGAGGCCCAGCAGGCGGATATCGACACCGAGGAGTTTGCAACGGCGCGTGGCGACGGGAATCACTGAAGCGTCGACAGGCCTCGGGGAGAAATTTGTTCGGCAGCCACGCCGAACTCTGGTCGAATCCTCCTGTCCACCGTGGCGGGCCGGCGCTATGCTGTTTAGCCCCCTGAATCTGCCGAGAGCCTTCGCCATGCGAAGGCTGGTCGCACAGCCATGCCGCAAGGAGAGACAGCCATGAGCCATTACAAGGTTACCAACCCGGCGACCGGAGAGGTCGAAGCCACCTACCCCGACGCCAGCGACGGCGAGATTCTGAAGGCCGTGGAGTCGGCGCATCAGGCGTATCTGGCCTGGCGTGACGTCACCCCCGCCGAGCGTGCGGCGCTGCTGCACCGGGTCGCCGACCTGCACGAACAGCGCCGTGACCAGCTCGCCGATATCATCGTGCGCGAGATGGGCAAGCCGAAGTCCCAGGCCCTGGGCGAAATGTCGGTGGTGGTGGACATATACCGCTACTACGCCGACAACGGCCCGGCCTGGCTGGAGCCGGAGCCCATCGTCACCGGCGGCGCCAAGGCCGAGGTGCGCAAGCAGGGGCTCGGGGTGCTGCTGGGCATCATGCCCTGGAACTTCCCCTACTATCAGGTGGCGCGCTTTGCCGGTCCCAACGTGCTCAACGGCAACACCATCCTGCTCAAGCACGCTCCCCAGTGTCCGGAGTCGGCCAAGGCCATCGAGGACATCTTCACCGAGGCGGGGGCGCCCAAGGGGCTTTACACCAACCTCTACGCCAGCAACGAGCAGGTGGGTGAGCTGATCGCCGACCCGCGGGTGCAGGGCGTGTCGCTGACCGGTTCAGAGCGTGCCGGCGCGGCGGTGGCCGAGCAGGCCGGTCGCCAGCTCAAGAAGGTGGTGCTGGAGCTGGGTGGCTCCGACCCCTTCCTGGTGCTGCCCGACGCCGATCTGGAGCAGGCCGTCAAGCAGGCGGTGCAGGGACGTTTCGGCAACTGCGGTCAGGCCTGCAACGCGGCCAAGCGGATCATCGTCGACGACGCCGTCTACGATGACTTCCTGGCGGCCTTCCGCGAGGCGGTGGAGCAGATCAAGGTCGGTGATCCCATGGCGGACGATACCGTGATGGGACCGATGTCCTCGGAGCAGGCGCTTACCAACCTGGATGCTCAGGTCCAGGACGCGATCCGCCAGGGCGCGACCCTGGTCACCGGCGGCAAGCGCCTGGATCGCGCTGGCGCCTGGTACGCCCCGACCCTGCTGACCGGCGTGACCCGCGACATGCGCATCTTCCAGGAGGAGCTGTTCGGACCGGTGGCTGTGGTCTACCGCGCCGCCGATCTGGAGGACGCGATCGACCTGGCCAACGACACGCCCTATGGCCTGGGTGCAGTGATCCAGACCTCCAACCCCGAGGGAGCGCTCGAGCTGGCCAATCGTCTGGAGGTGGGCATGGTCCACATCAACGAGCCGCCCGGCAGCGAAGCCGAGCTGCCCTTCGGTGGCGTCAAGCGCTCCGGCTTCGGCCGCGAGCTTGGCAAGGATGGCATGGATGAGTTCGTTAACCGCCAGATGGTGAAGATGGCACGCTGATCCCGGGCCGACATCTGAGCCGACAGCGCGATGCGCCGCTGGACAAGGACCCGTCAAGTTCGCTTGGCGGGTTCTTGCGTTCAGGAGGACTCGATCCGCGAGGACAAAACAGGAGGCCAAGGCTGGTGCCAGTGTCTATGGTGACGCCATGGGCCCTTGTCCGCGGTTGAATCGAGATGGCGGCTCGTATCCAGGGAACCTCGCCGTCGTCGAGCTTTCCAATGACCATCGACCAAGGAGGAGTGCGATATGAATGCCAAGTACCTGCTCGACCAACTGATGAAACAGGCCAGCGGTTCGTCTTCCGGCGGTTCGTCTTCCGGAAAGGGCGGCTTCGACGTGCAGGGGCTGATCAACAGCGTCTCGTCCCAGCTGTCCGGGGGATCGTCGTCGTCCAGCGGTGGCGGCGGCATGGACATGAAGAGCCTGCTCGGCGGCGGTGCGCTAGGCATGCTGATGGGGTCCAAGCGCGGCCGCAGCATGGGCGGCAAGGCGATCAAGTACGGCGCCATCGCCGGCGTCGGCATGCTGGCCTGGAAGGCCTGGCAGAAGTCCCGTGGCGGTGACGAGGCCACCCCCGCGTCTCAGGGGGCTCAATCCGGTGAAGGGGCTCCGCTGGAGGAGCTCGGCGGCGAGGCCCAGGAACGGCGTAGCCTGGAGGTATTGCAGGCGGTGATCATGGCGGCCCGGGCCGACGGCCACATCGACGCCCAGGAGCGCGCCCTGATCAGCGAGCAGATTCAGCAGCTCGGGGCCGATGATGAGCTGCATGCCTGGGTCGAGCGTCAGCTCCAGGCACCGCTGGACGCCCAGGCCCTGGCCAGTCAGGCCGACTCGCCCCAGGCGGCGCGGGAGATGTACCTGGCCAGCGCCGCGGTGATCGACGACCAGAATGCCATGGAGCGTGCCTGGCTGGACGAGCTGGGCACCGCGCTGTCGCTGGACGAGAACGTGCGTCGCGAACTGGAACGCCAGCTCGAGGGGCAGGGCTGAGCCACCGTCACGCACGACCGCTTGAGAAGCCCTCGGACACGCAAGCTCTGACAACAGCCCTGACAGAAAAGCCCTTTGATGATGAAGCCCGGCGCCAGTCGCCGGGCTTCCCTTGTTGATGGGCCCGGCGGCACAATACGTTCGCCCGATTTGCGCTGAAGGCGTTGTCGGTCACCCCGTCGCCGGTCAACAAAAGGAATAATGCAAGCATGCAGGTGTACCACAGTGAAGCGACCAAGCTGCGTCGTGCCAGGACCGAACTCCACGATGGCCAGCTGATGACCCCCTTCGAGTGCCCCGAGCGGGTCGACCTGGTGCTCGCACAGCTCCGTGACAGCGGTGTCGGACCGGTCGCCGCGCCGAGGGAGCACGGCCTGGCGCCGGTGCTGGCGGTGCATGATGCAGCCTACGTCGAGTTTCTCTCGACCTGCTGGGACGAATGGCAGGCCGCCGGTCACGGCGGCGAGGCCATCCCTACCATCTGGCCGACGCGTACCATGCGTGAAGATCGTATTCCCGGCCATGTCGGTGGCAAGCTTGGTTACTATGCCCTCGGTGGCGACACCTCGATTTCCCCCGGCACCTTCGAGGCGGCGATGGCCAGCAAGGATGTGGCGCTGTCGGCCTACGAGCACACCGCTTCCAGCGGCCAGCCGAGCTTCGGCCTGTGCCGCCCGCCGGGTCATCACGCCGCCAGTGATCAGTTCGGCGGCTACTGCTTTTTCAACAATGCGGCCATCGTGGCCCAGCGTGCGCTCGACGATGGTCACGCTCGGGTGGCGATCCTCGACGTCGACTTCCACCACGGCAACGGCACCCAGCAGATCTTCTATGGCCGTGACGATGTCCTGACCCAGTCGATCCACGGCGACCCGGATCAGTGCTTTCCCTACTACCTCGGCCACGCCGACGAGAAGGGCGAGGGGCCGGGGCTTGGCTACAACGTCAACTATCCGCTGCCGCCTGGTACCGACTATGCCACCTGGCGCGAGCGCCTGGAGCTTGCCCTGGCCGAGATCAGCGACAAGCAGGCAAGCCTTCTGGTGGTGTCGCTGGGTGTCGATACCTTCGAAGGCGACCCCATCTCGAGCTTCCGCCTCAAGAGCGATGACTTCCTCGACATGGGGCGTCGGCTGGCAAGCCTGGGCCTGCCCAGCGTCATCCTGATGGAGGGCGGCTACGCGGTGGAAGAGATCGGCGTCAATGTGGCCAAGGTGCTTCAGGGCTTCCAGGGCGCCTAGGCTTCCAGGGGGCGGCGTTCAGTCTCGCGACTCGACGTCTGCCTGGGGCGGCGGATGGATCACTCGCTCCTGCCTGGGTGGCGGCAGGCGAAGCGATGCCCCGGGCCGCGAATACAGCCCCTTGAACAGCTTCAGCCCAAGCCATAGAAACAGCAGCGGAATCACCAGGGTGCGCATCACAAACAGCGCCATCAACTGGAGGATGGCGTTGGTGCCGGATTCGACTCGGCTCTGAATGGCGCTGATGCTGAGGCCGTCGGTAAGGGCTCCGATGCGCTCGGCCAGGCCGTCGAACAGACCTTCGTCCGGGTCCTCGCCCGCCAGGCGGCGGCGCAGGGTGTCACGTTCGCGGTCCACGGCGGCGAGCTCGGCGAGCTGGCCCTCGCGCTCGTCGGTGAGCTCGGCCAGGCGCTGTCGCCGTTGGCCAAGCTGCTGTTCGAGGCGCTCGATCTCGGGGTTGTCGTGGAAGGGGTTGAGGCGCTCGGTCAGACTCAGCCGGGCGGTTAACAGCGACAGCCGACCGCGACTCTGTTCCACCGCGTCCTCGGCCTTGCCGATCTGTCGATTGGTCTCGATCAGCGATTCGCGCAGTTGCTGGCGCCGCTGGTCGGTATCGGCCATCTCGGCCTCAAGCCGCTCGCGCTGCTGTGGCGTCAGGGCATCACCGGCCTCTGCCAGGCCGGTGGCCTGGACCTCTTCGGACAGGCCCTGGACTTCGGCCATGCTGGCGCTGGTGCGCTCATCGAGAAAGGCCTGATCCACCAGGGTGCTGGCCACCAGTGTCATCAGCAGCAGAAACCGGCCGAGTCCGATCAGTGCGAAGGCCTTCCACGCCAATGGCGTCAGCCGCCAATCTCGCCACAGGCACAGGATCAGCAATGCCCCGGCCAGGCTCAGGGCAATCTTGAACATCAGCGAGCCGGTGATCTCCAGCAGCAGGGTCTGGCCGATCAGTGAGCCGATGGCCAGCTTCATCACGCTGGCGTAGTCCTCCACCAGGTCGTTGAAGGGGTCCAGCGCCTCGAAGGGATGGGTCGACACGCCAACGCCCATCTCGGTCGACTGCAGCACCGAGATGCCAGCGTTGAGCCCGCGGGCGGCAGCGAAGGCGAGCAGCGCCTGGGTAGTGGCGCCCTCGACCTGGCGCTGGGTCGCACGGTCGAGCACATCGAGCCAGGACAGTGCCATCACCGCGACGATGGCCAGCGTCAGCAGCACCTTCAGCCGCCGTGAGGGCGAAAGCCGTCGCTTCGCGGTGGGGGGCGTCTCAGAGGAGGTGGGCGCGGAGTCAGACATGAAGGGTCCTGTGGCAATGGAAGGCGGGACGCTACCGTCGGTTGGCTGCGGGTACCTCTCACCAGTGGCGGATGCGAGCAACGCCAGACGGGCGCACAGGTGTGAGGTGCCGCTTCAACGGCGTGAACCCCCTTGGCCTTTGCGCCCAAGGCCCCACCCGGTAGAATGCCACGACCATCGGGCGGGAAACACCGTCGCGTGACCGCCACGCCGCCTCGCTCCCGCCGCGTTGTCTCAGCGGGTCGCCTGGCCCAAAGCCCAGCCGCAGGAAAGAACGTTCAATGAGCTATCAGGTACTGGCCCGCAAATGGCGGCCTCGCACCTTCCATGAACTGGTGGGGCAGGAGCATGTCCAGCGGGCGTTGGTCAATGCCCTGGACCAGGGCCGCCTGCACCATGCCTACCTGTTCACCGGGACCCGAGGTGTCGGCAAGACGACCCTGGCGCGCATCCTGGCCAAGTGCCTCAATTGCACCGACAAGGGGGAAGGTGACGACGGCGTGACCTCGACCCCCTGTGGCCGTTGCGATAGCTGTCAGTCCATCGACCAGGGCCGCTTCGTCGACCTGATCGAGGTCGACGCCGCCTCGCGGACCAAGGTCGAAGACACCCGCGAGCTGCTCGACAATGTTCAGTACGCGCCGACCCAGGGCCGCTACAAGGTGTACCTCATCGATGAGGTGCACATGCTCTCCACCAGCAGTTTCAATGCGCTGCTGAAGACCCTGGAAGAGCCGCCGCCCCATGTGAAGTTCCTGCTGGCGACCACCGATCCGCAGAAGCTGCCGCCGACGGTGCTGTCGCGCTGCCTGCAGTTTACGCTCAAGCATATGCCGCCGGAGCGTATCGTCGGCCACCTGTCCAAGGTGCTGGAAGCCGAGCAGGTACCCTTCGAGGAGTCTGCACTGTGGCTGCTGGGCAAGGCCGCCGCCGGCTCCATGCGCGATGCCATGAGTCTGACCGACCAGTCGATCGCCTTCGGCCAGGGTGAGGTCCGCCACGCCGACGTCGCCGCCATGCTCGGTACGCTCGACCATCGCCACGTGCTGGCGCTGATCGAGGCGCTGGCCGAGGTGGACGCCGCACGGCTGCTCCAGGAGGTGGCGAGCCTGGCCGAGCAGGGTCCGGACTTCGGTGCGGTGCTCGACGATCTGACGGCGGTGCTGCACCGCCTGGCGATCGGTCAGATGGTGCCGTCGGCGCTGGACAACGGTCACGGCGACCGTCAGGCGCTGCTTGAACTGGCCGGGCGCTTCGCCGCCGAGGACGTGCAGCTCTACTATCAGATCGGGGTACAGGGACGTGCCGACATGGCCCACGCCCCTGACCTGCGTACCGCCCTGGAAATGACCCTGCTGCGGATGCTGGCGTTTCGTCCCCAGGGCGTGCCCAGGCCCGCCCGGACGCCGCTGCCGATGCGCGGCGAGGCAGCGCCGCAGGCGGGTTCACCGTCTGCCGCGCTGCCTGACTCTCGGAGCGAACCGCAGCCCGAAGTTCAGACACAAGCTCAGACCCCAGCCCAGAACCAAGCTCAGCCTCACGTTCAAGCTCAGTCCCAGGCTCAGTCTCACGTTCAGCCCGCACCGCAGCCTGAACCACAGCCCGAGCCTGGGGCGCCATCCTCGTCCGAGACCCAGGCGAAGACGGCGGCGCCGGTCGAGGCCAGTGTCGATGCCGCGCCGGCGCCCGTCGATGGGCCAGCGCCCATGCCGGGTGAAGCGCAAGACAGTCGCGATGATAGTGGCGGCGAAGCCGACTATCGTGCGAACAACCACGCCAGTGACGTGCCGCCGCCCTGGGAGGGCGGTGCTCCCGAGGACCCTACGCCGGGCGCTGAGGCGCCCACCGCCGTCACCAGCGAGCCGGCGCCGACCGCCTCGAGCGAGCCGGTGGGCCTGGCCGAGACGCCGTCCGCCGAGGCCCAGGCCGGGCAAGCGATGGCGTCCACACAGGACCAGCCGCTCCCGACCGAACCGCACCCGGTTGAGTCGCACCTGGCCGAAACGCCTGCGGTCGCCGGGAGCGAAGAGAGTAGCGGTGAGCCAAGTCCTGAGCCAAGCTTTGGGCCAAGCGCAGAGCCAAGCCTTGAGCCCGACGCCGGGGTCGAGGAGTTGGCGGATGAGGCGATGGCGGCCGAGGCGATGGTCGACGAGGCCTCGCAGCACCAGCAGCACGCCGCAGAGCCCGCCGCCGGCGAGACCACCGCGACGTCGACAGGGGCGCTGACTCACAGCGCCTGGCTGGCCCACTTCGACGATCTTGGCGTGTCGGGCCTGACCCGCAACCTTGCCGCCCACTGCGTGGTGGCCGCCGACGACGGTGAACGGCTACATCTGCATCTGGACCCGTCGCAATCGGCGATGAACGCCGAGGTTCACCAGAACCGGATTCGCGATGCCCTCGAGGCCCTGGGGTATCCCCGTCGACTCGAGATCGAGGTGCGTCAGCTCGACACCAGCGTCGAGACCCCGCGGCAGATGGCCGAACGCCTGGCAGCGGAACGCCACGCCGAAGCGGTTGAGGCCTTGAAGCGTGATCCCCATATTCAACAATTGCAGCAGACATTCGGCGCCAGGCTGGTGGAGTCCAGCGTGACCCCCGCCGGTGAGACCCGCAAGGCCAGACGCTGAGCGTCTGCGCCTGACAGTTTAAAACGAGAGGATCGGACCATGATGAAAGGTGGAATGGGTAACCTGATGAAGCAGGCCCAGGAAATGCAGGACAAGATGCAGCGGGTCCAGGAAGAAATCGCCAAGGCCGAGGTGCTGGGTGAAGCCGGCGCCGGCATGGTCAAGGTGACCATGAACGGCCGCCATGACGTCAGCAAGGTCGAGATCGACCCGTCGGTGATGGAAGAGGACAAGGAACTGCTCGAGGACTTGCTGGCCGCTGCGGTCAACGACGCCGTGCGCAAGGTCGAGACCAGCTCCAAGGCCAAGATGGAAGAGGTGACCTCGGGCCTCAACCTGCCGCCCGGCTTCAAGATGCCGTTCTGAGCCGACCCTGACGCGACCCGGGCCAGCGACTGGCCTGGGCGAGAGTGTATCCGCCGGACGCAGTGTTTGCCCGGCGCTGGACGAGTTTGCCCATGAGTTTTTCTCCCCTGGTCGAGCAATTGATGGACGCACTGCGCGTGCTGCCGGGCGTCGGGCCCAAGACCGCCCAGCGCATGGCCATGCACCTGCTGGAGCGCCAGCGTGAAGGCGGCCAGCGTCTGGCCGAGGTGATGCGTGAGGCGGTCGAAAGGGTAGGCTACTGCCAGCGCTGCCGGACCCTGACCGAAGAGCCGCTGTGCGGGCTTTGTCAGAGCGCGCGTCGGGACGACAGCCTGCTGTGTGTGGTCGAGTCGCCGGCGGATATGCTGGCCATCGAGGAGGCCGGCGGCTTTCGGGGACGTTACTTCGTGCTGCACGGCCACCTGTCGCCGCTGGACGGTATCGGGCCCGAGGACATCGGTCTCGATCAGCTCGAGACCCTGATGGAAGAGGGCCTGATCGAAGAGGTGGTGCTGGCGACCAATCCCACCGTGGAAGGCGAAGCCACCGCCCACTATATCGCCACCCAGATCCAGCGCCACGGTGCACGTCTGTCGCGTCTGGCCTATGGTGTTCCCATGGGGGGTGAGCTCGAGTACGTCGACGGCGGGACCTTGAGCCGCGCCTTTTCCGGTCGCCTGCCCTTCGACAGTGAATAAGTCGGGCGAACGTTGTTGCCTCAAATGGATGCTTGAATGCCTGTAATCCCTGATATTCGATGGATCGATAGCGCCGACGCTCTCGACGACGCCTGCCAGGCGCTGTCCCAGGCACCGGTACTGGCGCTGGACACGGAGTTCTTTCGCGAGAAGACCTTTCACCCGGTTCCCGCACTGATCCAGATCTACGGTGGCGACGCCACCTATCTGATCGACCCGCTGGAGGTCGCCTGCACCGAGCGTTGCCGGCAACTGCTGACCAATGACGCCTTGAAGCTGCTGCACGCCAGCAGCGAGGACCTCGAGGTATTCGGCCACTGGGCCGGGGTCGCGCCGACGCCGCTGGTCGACACCCAGGTGGCCCAGGGGCTCTTGGGCGAAGACGCCGCCATGGGCTACCAGCGGCTGGTGGAGTTCTGGGTGGGCGAGACGCTGCCCAAGGAAGAGACCCGTTCGAACTGGCTGGAGCGCCCCCTTAGTGATTCCCAGCTGAGCTACGCGGCGCTGGACGTGGTCTACCTGCTGATGGTGTGGCAGCACCAGCGTGAGTCGCTGGAGCGCCACGGTCGACTCGAGTGGGTGCTGGAGGACTGCACCGACCTGGTGGCCCAGTCGCAGCGCTCCAGCGAAAGCGACGGCCAGTGGTACCTGCGCCAGCGTCAGCTATGGCGGCTGGCCCCGCGTCAGGTCGAGGCCTACCGCCTGATGACCACCTGGCGCGAGGGCGAGGCCCGGGCCAGGGACCTGCCGCGCAACTGGGTGATTCAGGATCGTGTGCTCTACGCCATCGCCGAGAAGATGCCGGCCAACCGTCATGACCTGGCGGCGGTGGAGGGCGTCAAGCCGACCCTGATCAAGCGAGAGGGCGACACCCTCTTGGCGATGGTCAAGCAGGCCGCGCACCGAGAGGCCTCGGAGCTCGCGCCTGCGCCGCTGGCACCGACCTTGCCGCCGTTCAAGGCGCGCATGAAGGCGCTCAAGAAGGTGGTCAATCTCGACGCCGAGTCGCTGGGAGTCGCCCCCGAGGTGCTGCTGCGCCGGCGTGAGCTGGAAGCCCTGGTCACTGCCAGCCTGCGCAACCAGCCGCTGCCGCTGCCCGGTGGCTGGCGTGGCGAACGACTTAATGAGCGCCTTGAAGGAGCCCTGGGGGAGTTGGCCCAAGCCGGCTAGAAAGAAGGACTCGACCAGGCTGACGAAACACTAACAGCAACGACGAGGCGTCCGATGAATCGAAAGGACGCCCACCAGACCGACAGGGCAGCCCAGGTGGCGCCCGATGAGACCGACATGACGACGATGCAGGGCAAGATGCTGTGCGAGATATTCAAGAGCTCGCGCAAGGACGAGATGTATCTCTACGTGGACAAGCGCGAGGGGCTCAAGCGGGTCCCCGAAGCGCTGATGGAGCGCTTCGGCACGCCGGTATCGGTGATGACCATGATCCTCACCACCGACAAGGCGCTGGCGCGCGCCAGCGGCGCCGAGGTGATGGCGGCGATCGAGGAAAAGGGGTTCTATTTTCAGATGCCGCCGGCCAAGGACGAGTATCTGCTGGACCTGTATCGCACCCCCACCGAAGCCCGCTACTGACGTCATGGCCGAGCTGAGAGAACGTTTCTGGGAGCGCTACGCGCTCGATGAGCTGACCCAGCAGGAATGGGAGGCGCTGTGCGATGGCTGCGGCCAGTGCTGCCTGCGCAAGCTCGAGGACGAGGACACCGGCGATCTGGCGGTGCTGGGCCTGTCCTGCCGGCTGCTCGATACCCACAGCTGCCGCTGCAGCGACTATGACAATCGCCTCGCCAAGGTGCCGGACTGCACCCAACTGACGCCCGAGCTCGCCCACCAGTTCAAGTGGTTGCCGCACTCCTGCGCCTACCGACGGCTGGCCGAGGGACGAAAGCTCGCCGGCTGGCACCATCTGATCTGCGGTGATCCCGAGCGGGTCCACCGCAAGGGTATCAGCGTGCGCAGCTTCGCCATCCCCGAGACCGAGGTGGACGAGGCCGACCTCGAGGACCACATCATCGCAGTGATCCCGGTCGAGGGCTGAACGCCTCTTGTGGCAACGCCACCTGCAATCTCTGATAGCGACCTCCTTCGGGAGGTCGCTTGCGTTGTGGCATGCCCCTGGTACCTGGCGTGCCGTCAGCCCGCCGCCATGGCCTCGATCAGGGCGTCGCGAAACGCTTGGGCCGGCGGCGACAGTGCTCTCTTGCGGTCCCAGGCGAAGCCCACGTCCATGGTCGGGATGGGGTCGGCCAGGTCGATGTGCTCGATGCGTCGGCCCTCCAGCGACCAGGGCCGATAGACCATATCCGACAGGATGCTGACGCCCGAGCCGCTGGCGACAAGGGAGCGCACCGCTTCCACCGAGGATGTGCTGAACAGCGTCTGTGGACCGAGTCCCGATGGTGCCCAGTAGCGCAGTGCGGTCTGCTCGGCCTCGTCGACGTTGAGCATGATATAGGGCTCGCGGGCGACGTCGGCCAGGCCAACGTCGCGCCTGCCGTGAAGAGGGTGGTGGCTGGCGACCCACAGGCGGCGGGGCGATCGGATCAGCAGGTGCTGGGCCAGCGGGGCACCCGGTTCAAGGTTGGAGATCAGCATGATGGCCAGATCGAAGCGCCCGCCGAGCAGGCCGGCCTGGATCGTCGGCCTCGAGGCCTCGTGCAGGCGTACCGTCACACCGGGATAGCGACGTTGAAACTGTGCCAGCAGCGGCGGAAGAAAGTAACCCGCCACGGTATAGCTCATGGCCAGATCGAGGCGTCCCTCCAGCGTCGGCGAGTGCACCCGGGTCGAGTCGAAGGCCTCGTCCACCGCCTGGAAGACGTGTCTGACCCGGTCGAGAAAACGCGTGCCTTCGCGGGTCAGCACCATGCCCTGGGCCTGTCGGTCGAACAGCTTGACGCCCAGCTCGTCCTCGATTTCCCGCACCCCGGTGGTGATCGACGACTGGGACACGTTCAGGTCCACCGCGGCCTGGGTCACCTTGCCGCTTTCCGCCACCGCCACGAAGTAGCGCAGCTTGCGAAGGGAAGGACTGCGCGCCATGTGAGATCTCCCTCAAGTTCTGTTGTTCGAACCTGTTATTCGGATTTTTTGATAATGCCAAACAAGAATTGGTATTTCCAATCAGTGGCGCCTCTCATATACAACGATGGAACACCCGCGAGGAGACCCACAATGACAACACTGGACCTCAATGCCGACATGGGGGAGGGATTCGGCGCCTGGCGCATCGGCGGAGACATCGACGATCGCATCATGGCCGGCATCAGTTCCGCCAATATCGCCACCGGCTTCCACGCCGGCGATCCCACCATCATGACCCATAGCCTGCAGCAGGCGGCGAAGCACGGTGTCGCGGTGGGGGCCCATCCCGGTTTCCGCGACCTGGTCGGCTTTGGTCGCCGGCATATTCACGCCGCCGCCGATGAACTGGTCAATGACGTCATCTATCAGCTCGGCGCCCTGCGCGAACTGGCCGCCCGGGAGGGCCTAGGCCTTCATCACCTGAAGCTTCACGGGGCCCTGTTCATGCACGCGGCCAGGGACGAGGGCTTCGCCACGGCGCTATGTCGCGCACTGATGACCATCGACGCCAATCTGCCGATCTACTGCCTGGCCGGGTCGGTGATCGATCGGGTCGCCGAGGCCGAGGGCATCCAGCGCGTCCACGAGTTCTACGCCGATCGTGACTACGACGATCAGGGTTCCATCGTCTTTGTCCGGCAGGTGCAGCGCCTCGACCCCGAAACGGTGGCCGAGAAGGTGCTGCTGGCGGCCCGCGAGGGCGTGGTCGAGACCGCCAGCGGCAAGCGTGTACCGGTCAGCTTTCAGTCGGTGTGTCTGCACAGCGATTCCCCCGGGGCGCTGGAGATGCTCGACGCCATCCGCCGCCGGCTGGCCGATGCCGGCATCGAGCTCAAGGCTCCCTGAGCCAGCGGCCGCCTGGCCACAGCCATCTTCACCTTGATCGTGTTCAGCGCAAACCAATTCCAATGACAAGCGAGAGACCTCATGTCCCAGCAAACACAGCAAGCCCCCTTTCCCGGCGTCTTCTATCGCCGTCCCTCGCCCGAGGCCGAGGCCTTCGTGTCCCCGGGTGATAGCGTCCAGGCCGGCGACACCATCGGCCTGCTCGAAGTGATGAAGCAGTTCTGCGAACTCAAGGCCGAGGTGACAGGCCAGATCGCGTCCATCGAGGTGGATGACGGCGATGTGCTGGAAGCCGGTCAGGACATCCTGGTCATCGACGTTTCGGAGGGCGAGGCATGAATGCGACCCGTCTGTTGATCGTCAATCGCGGTGAGATCGCCGTGCGGGTGGTGCGCGCCGCCCGCGAACTCGGCCTGACCAGCATCGTCACCCACAGTGAGGCCGACGCCGACAGCCTGGCGGTCAAACTGGCCGATGAGGCGGTATGTATCGGCCCGGCCCAGGCCGCCAAGAGCTATCTGAACATCGAGGCGATCCTGGCGGCAGCCCGGGAAGTCGGTGCCGAGGCGGTCCATCCCGGCTACGGCTTCCTGTCGGAGAGCGCCGACTTCGCGCGCCGTGTGGTCGAGGCCGGCATGATCTTCGTCGGCCCCGACGCCGAATTGATCGAGCGCATGGGCAACAAGGCCGAGGCCAGGCGCACCGCTCTGGTCGCAGGTGTTCCGGTGGTGCCGGGGTCGCCGTCGGCGGTGGCCGACGTGGAGGAGGCGGTGAAGGTCGCACTCGAGGTCGGCTATCCACTGCTGATCAAGGCCGCCGCCGGCGGTGGCGGGCGCGGCATTCGCACCGCTGCCGACGAGGCGGAACTCCGCGCCCAGCTACCGCTGGCCCAGAGCGAGGCGCGAGCCGCCTTCGGCGATGACAGCGTCTATCTCGAGCGTTTTATCGAGCGTGCACGACATATCGAGGTGCAGATCCTGGCCGACGGTGAGCGTGCCGTGCATCTGTACGAGCGGGAGTGCTCGCTGCAGCGACGGCGTCAGAAGGTGTTCGAGGAAAGCCCATCGCCGGCGCTGGACGAGGCCGCCCGCGAGCGCCTCTGCGCCTCAGCGGTGGCGCTCGCCGAGCACGTCGGCTACAAGGCCGCCGGGACGCTTGAGTACCTGTACGACGATGACAGCGGTGAGTTCTTCTTTATCGAGATGAATACCCGCATCCAGGTGGAGCATCCGGTCACCGAGATGATCACCGGTGTCGATCTGGTGCGGGCGATGCTCAGGGTATGCCTGGGTGAGCCGCTGGGGGTGGCCCAGGACGATATCGCGATACGTGGCTGGGCCGTGGAGATGCGTATCAACGCGGAAGACCCGGACAATGGCTTCTTTCCGTCGCTGGGGCAGGTCGAGCGACTGACCTGGCCCACCGGCCCGGGGGTGCGCGTCGACAGCGCCCTGTACGAGGGCTACAGGATGCCGCCGTTCTATGACTCGCTGGTGGCCAAGCTGGTCGTCTGGGACGAGGATCGCGCCTCGGCGCTGGTCCGTGCCGGCCGTGCCCTCGACGAATTCACGCTGGAAGGCTTCACCACCACGGCGGGGTTGCACCGTCGGCTGGTCGAGGACCAGGCGGTACGTCGCGGCGACTTCCATACCGGCACCCTGGAGCACTGGCTGGGCACAGCATCGGCGGCGTCAGCGCCATCAGTACAGGAGAAAGCGTCATGAAGCCATCCACCCAGCGTGACCCCGGGCAGGCCAAGCCCGCACGCTACAGCGCCGCCGGAGACGAGTTCCTGTTCGTCGAGCTGTCCGAGGCGATGAACCTGGAAGCCTTCTTTCGCGGGGTGTCGATCACCAGTCGGCTTGCCGAGCGCGAGATCCCCGGGGTGACCGAGATCTGTCCCGCCAACGCCTCCTATCAGGTGCGCTACGATCCCGACCGGCTGCCGCTGTCACGCTTGATCGAGACTCTGGAGCAGATCGATGCCGAGGTGCTCGGCCAGCAGGTTCAGCGCCTGGAGACCCGGGTGGTGGAGGTGCCGGTGCTCTACAACGACCCCTGGACCCATGAGACGCTGATGCGCTTTCGCGATCGCCACCAGGACCCGTCAGGCACCGACCTGGAGTACGCCTCCAGGATCAACGGCTTTGCCAGCGTCGATGGCTTTATCGAGGCCCACAGCGCCAGTCCCTGGTTCGTGTCCATGGTGGGCTTCGTCGCCGGCCTGCCGTTCATGTACCAGATGGTGCCCCGTGAGCGCCAGATCGAGGTGCCCAAGTACGTGCGGCCTCGTACCGATACGCCCAAGCAGACCGTCGGCTATGGCGGCTGCTTCAGCTGCATCTACTCGGTGCGCGGCGCCGGGGGCTATCAGATGTTCGGGGTGACCCCCATGCCGATCTACGATCCCAGCGGCAGCCAGCCCCACATCGACGACTCGATGATCTATTTCCGCCCCGGTGACATCGTCAAGCATCGGCCCGTCGATCGCAGCGAGTACGACGCCATGGTGGCCGCTGCCGAGGCCGGGCGCTTCCGTCCGAAAACCGCGCCATTCGTGTTCGACCTGGATGAATATCGCGATGCACCCGAAGCCGTGGCCCGTCGCGTCGAGGAGGTGCTCAATGAGCATTGAAGTGATCAAGCCGGGGCTTGCGACCTCGGTCCAGGATGCTGGACGCGCCGGTCATTACCACCTGGGCATTCCGCCCTCTGGCGCCATGGACCAGTTCGCCATGCGCTCGGCCAACCTGCTGCTGGGCAACGCCGAGGACGCCGCGGTGCTCGAGTGCGCCCTGATGGGACCGGAGCTGCGCTTTACCCAGGCCTGCCGTATCGCCACCGGCGGCGCGGAAATGGTGCCGAAGATCGATGGCCAGCCCCATCCCAACTTCGAGGTGCTTGAGGTGCCCGCCGGCAGCGTGCTGAGTTTCGACTTTGTGCGCGCCGGGGCGCGGCTCTACCTGGCGGTGGAAGGCGGCATCGATGTGCCCGAGCGTCTGGGTAGCCGCAGCACCTACGCGCTCGGCGCCCTCGGTGGCTACGAGGGGCGTCCGCTCAAGGCTGGCGATGTGCTGCCCGTCGGTCAATCGAACGCCGCAACCCGCGCGGCAGTCGGTCGGCGTATTCCCGAGGCCTTTGTGCCGCGCTTTGCCAAGCACTATGAGTTGCGCGTTGTGCCCGGACTTTACGACCACCTGCTCGAGGAAGAGGCGAGGGAACGCTTCTATCAGGAGGACTGGAGCGTGGCATCGGAGGCCGATCGCATCGGCTATCGCTTCAAGGGCGGTACACCGCTTCGGTTCATCGAGCGAGAGCCGCCCTTCGGTGCCGGTGACGACCCGTCCAACATCGTCGATGCCTGCTATCCCATCGGTTCGATCCAGGTGCCCGCCGGCAGCGAGCCGATCATTCTCCACCGAGACGCCGTGTCCGGCGGTGGCTACGCCATGGTTGGCACGGTGATCAGCGCCGACATGGATCTGGTGGGCCAGATTCAGCCCCATCAGAAGGTGCGCTTCGTGGAGGTGTCCCTCGAACAGGCGCTGGAGGCGCGTAAGGCCTACGCCGAGCGCCTGGAGGCGCTGCGCATCGCCCTGGGCCAGGCCCAGGGTCAGGCGCTCGACTAGCCGGCTGAAAAGGATCGAAGGCAAGAGCCTGAGTGCTTCGATCCCGTCTCACTTATTCCCGCAATTGCCACTTTGCCCGGCGGAGCCAGATGTCTCCGCCCGGGCTCCCCTTGCCCGGAATGTCACTCGAGCCCTGTCACCGAGGTATGGGCTGGCTTTTCGGTCCAAGGGCTTCGTCCAACCACAACAACAGCACGAGGCAACAACCATGAACGACACGACATCCCGCGAGAAGGCTGGGCAAGGCGCCGGCGACTTCGCCGACCGCCCCATGCCCCTGGACCAACGCATGCCCAGGGGCAATCTGATGATGGCCTGGTGGGCGGTATGCAGCGCCATCTTCTACATGGTGGTGGCCGCCGCCATGGCCCGCAGTTACGGCACCACCAACGCGCTGATCGGGATCGCCCTGACGGTGGTCTGCTACGGCGTCATCAATGCGGTGATCAGCCGCTATGCGATACGTACCGGGCTGACCGTGGCGCTGTTTTCCCGGGTCCTGTTCGGCCATCTGGGAGCGATGATCGCGACCCTGATCTTTTTTGCCACGGCGCTCTACTACGCGGTATTCGAAGGCTATGTGATGGCGCTGGTGCTGTCCGAGTGGTCGCCCTCGCTCGGCATGGCCAGCGCTACCCTGATCGTGGTGGTGGTCGGAGTCTCGCTGATCTTCGGCAGCGTCCAGCACTGGCTCGACAAGTTCAACGGCGTGCTGCTGCCGGTGTACATCGTCGGCATGCTGATCGCCGTGGGCATGGCGATGGCCGAGTTCGGCTATCCCTCCGGCTGGCTCTCCCGGGTGCCCGAAGGAGGCGCCAGTCCCTTCGGCTGGCTGTCCACCTTTGCCTACTACATGGGGGTCTGGGTGCTGATGATGTTTACCTTCGACTACGCCCGCTTCGGTCGCGTCGAGGATAGCCGCTTCCATGCCCGCGTCACCTTCGGCATTCCCTTTTATCTGATGACCTTCGTGTTCAGCGGAGTGGTGGGGATCCTGCTCGACGCCTGCCTGCCTACCGACGGCCTGTCGGAGGCGTCCATCGTGTTGGGGCTGCTAGAGTTGATGGGGCTCGGCGGGCTGGCGCTGGTGTGGGTGACCCAGAGCCGCATCAATACCGCCAACTTCTACCTGGCGACGGTCAATCTCGAGGCCTTCGTCGGCAAGCTCACCGGCCTCAAACTCAACAAGATCCTGGCCGGCTGTCTGGTGGGCGGGCTTGCCTACCTGCTGATGCGGGCGGACGTGTTCAGCTACCTGCTGGCGGCCCTGGCCTATCAAGGCGTGTTCGTGGTGGCCTGGGTGGGGGTGGCACTGGCCCATATCCTGTCGCCGGATGGGCGTCTCGAGGTCGATCTGGACGCTGACATCAGCGCCTTCAACCCTGTGGGGCTGGCGGCCTGGGCCCTGGCGGCGATTGTCGGCATCGCGCTGATGCTGTCGCCGAGTCTGGCCGGAGCCTCGGCACCGCTGTCCTTTGTGGTGGCCTGGGGGATCTATGTCCTGGGGCGTGGTCTGGCCAGGCATGGAGCCACCGCCGCCTGACCGGCTAGATAGGGAAACGACAGCGCCGGGCCTCGTGAAGAGGCCCGGCGCCTTGTCGGCAAAGAGGGCTTCGCCGAGTGTTGGCGATCAATTGCCGCTGTGGCTAGCGTCCGTCTGCCGGTCGTCGCCGTCTTCTGTGCTTTCTCCTTCGTTGTCAGCCTGGGCGTCATCGCTACCTTGCGGTTCGGCGGCTGTAGCGGCGTCGCCGGGGTCGACCGCCGGCTCTGAGCGCTCGCTTTCCATCGCTTCTTCCATCTCGCCTTCCATGTCACCTTCGAGAGACCCCGACATGGCCCCCTCACCGGTGAACAGCGGACGGCCGTCATCGAGGCTGTTGAAGTCTTCGATCAGGACGGTGGCGTTCTCGGCCTCGCCTTCGTTGCCCTCGGCTTCGACGTAGCTGCTGCCGTCGAAGCGCAGGTGCAGGGCCTGTGCCGGCTGATCGGCGGCCAGGTGGCGCTTGACCACCAGGTCTCGCCAGCCCTCGTGAGATGCTTCGCCAAGCTGGATCGGAGGCTGGGTGGTGGGCTGGGCGCTGATGACGCGGTAGGCGTCGTCCTGGGCTTCGAGGATCAGGGTATCGCAACCACCGGTGCCGCAGACCATCGGGCCGACCACGTGGACCACGGCCTCGTCCTGACCATCGTCGTTCAGGTCACTCCAGCCGACCAGGTAGCGAATCTCGCCGAGCTGGGGATCAAAGTTGGCGCGCAGGGACTGCTCCAGTGCCTCGCGGCGATCCGCCGGGCTCATCTCCGAGATGTCGTCGCCTTGTTCGTCGCTGGTGTCGTCTTCACCGGCTGAGTCTGCGCTCTCGTTGCTGCCGCCACCATTACCGGAGGTGACGTTTTCGCTCTGCTGTGACGTGCCCTCGGACGTCTCGGACTCGTTGTCGTCGGAGCAGCCGACGAGGGAGGTGCCGAGCCATAGCGCAGCGGTGAGGGCGAGCATCGGTTTGGCGTTCATGAAATTCCTTATTCTGAAAGTGGCCGCTAAAGCGGCCAAGGGCGTCCAAAGGTGCGGTCAGGCCTGCGGGCTCTCGTCGGTGGAGCAGGGATGGGGCCTTGGTGATTCGACCGGAGAGTTGTCCATCAGGTCCGCATTCACCAGGTCTGCATCCAGCAAGTCCAGGGCCCAGAGCACGAAGGCATCCTGGCGTGCCCCTTCGCGCCAGGCCTTGAAACGACCCGAGGCGCCGCCGTGACCGGACGTCATGTCGGTCTTCAATAGGGTTGTCCGGTTGGACAGTGCCGCCTGCTCGGCGTTCGCCAGGCTCAGGCGTGCGTAGAGCTTGGCCGGCTCCCAGTAGGGCACACGGCTATCGTGCCAGCCACCCTGCAGGAATACCGGCGGCCAGGCCTCGGCATCGAGGTTGTCCAGCGGTGAATAGCTGCCGATGCGTCGGGCGTCGGCAGCGTGGCTGGGATTGCCCCATTCGGTGTACTCCGCCGTGGTCAGCGGCAGGTCCGGGTTTTCCATGGTACGCAGGACGTCCACAAAGGGCACGTCGAGTACCGCCGCGCAGAATGCCTGTGGCGCGCGATTGAGGCTGGCGCCCACCAGCAGACCGCCGGCGCTGGCGCCGTAGGCGACGATACGCTGGGGATTCGATACACCCGCGTCGACCAGGGCGTCACGTGCGGCCAGGAAGTCCTCGAAGCTGTTGGGCTTGTGCTCGAGCTTGCCGGCCAGGTACCAGGGTTCGCCGCGCTCACCGCCGCCTCGCACGTGGGCCACCGCGAAGGCCACTCCACGCTGGAGCAGTTCCAGTCGAGACACCGAGAACCAGGGATCCAGCGCCTCGCCGTAGGCTCCGTAGCCATACAGCAGCGTCGGCAGCGGCTGGTTCGCCAGGTCCTTGCGGCATACCACTGACACCGGCACCCGCTCGCCGTCGTGGGACTCGGCCCACAACCGTTGGCAGTGCAGGTCTTCCGGTGCCAGATCGCCGTGCAGAGGCTGCCGCTTGAGCAGTCGGCGCTCGCCGCTATCAAGATCCAGCGACCACCAGCTTGGCGGGGTGCAGAAGGATTCCTCGCGTAGGCGCAGTATCCGGTCGTCGAAGTGTGGGCTGTCGCCGAGCCCCAGGCTAAGCGGTGCGGGCGAGCAGGGCAGGGGGGCGTCGAGGGTGACGCTGTGGTTGCTGTCGAACTCGAGGCGACGCAGGCGCACCTGGGCCTCGAGGTGGTCGCGTTCGGCGATCACCAGGCCCCAGGCGTAGGCATCGACACCCTCCAGGGTGGTCTCCTGGCGATGGGGCACCAGTACTTGCCGCTGACCGGAGCGGTCTTCGTTCTCCACTTCCAGCTGAAAGTGCACCAGCCCTTCGTTGTGCAACACATAGAAGTGACCGGGACGATGATCCAGGGCGTACTCGACACCCGGGCGACGGGGCTGAAAGCAGTGCGGGGGAGTCGCTGGCGCGTGGGCCGGAACCAGATGGGTCTCGCTGGTGTCCTTGGAGGCCGACTCGATGGTCAGCCAGGCCCGCGATCGGGTCTTGCCCAGACCGATCCAGAACTCGGCGTCGTCCTCGCGCAGGACCAGCTCGTCGGTCTCGACCCTGGCGTCTGCGCTGGCCGCATCCAGCGACAGGCTGAGCCGCCAGGCGCTGTCGGGTCGCTGGGTGGCGTCGTAGCGGGTGAACAGCAGGGTCTGGCCGTCCTCGGCCCAGCACAGCTCAGGGCCGATGTCGTCCAGCAGTCGATGCTCGGCGCCATCGGGCAGGCGCTTGATGAACAGGCGATAGGTCTCGTCACCCTGGGTGTCCTCGGTCCAGGCCAGCCACTGCTCGTCCGGGGACAGCGCCATGTCACCGAGTTCGAGGAAGGTGTGCTCCTGCGCTCTGGCCTCGAGGTCGAAGAACACCTCGCGCGACTGCGGGGCATCGTTGGGATGGCGCCACCAGACCGGATAGTCGGCGTCGGCGGCGGTCTCGCTCCACAGGGTGAAGTGGTCCAGGCGACTGGGCAGCCCCTTGACGGCCAGCTCTCGCCGCGCCAGGTGGCCCTGGTAGAGTCGCTCGATCAAGGATTCCAGAGGGGCAAACCAGGTGTCGGCCTGGCGGTTGGCGGCCTCGAGAAAGTCACTCACGGCGGGATCGTCGCGATTCTCGAGCCAGTGCCAGGCGTTATCGTCCTGACGCGTGAAGTCCAGGGCGGGGCCCCGAGTTGCTGCGGCCGGTGCATTTGGCGGCTGTGCTTTCATGGTGCGAGATGTACCATACTCAAGAGAAATTTCATCTGTGCGCGGCGCGCACGTCAGGTTGGAGCATGCAATGTTGATTTCGGATTCCATGTCCACGCTGTGGTTGATCTATGGCGCATTGTCGCTGGTCGTACTGTTGGCTGGCTACCTTGGACTGGCTTTTTTACCGCGCCTGCCACGCCTGGTGCTGACCTGGGCAGTGGCCGGCGTGATGTGGATGCCGTCGATGTTCGAACTGCCGTTGATCGAGGAAGGCCAGGTCTACAGCGGTCAGGCGCCGGCCATCATGGTGGCAGCGGTCGCCTTCATGGACGGCAACAATGGCGTGCTGGTGCCGGCGGCCACGCGCGTCATCGTCGGCGCGGCGATCGGTGCGCTGTTCGGACTGGCACTGTGGTGGAGTGGCCGTCGTCGCCGTCTGCGCAAGGCCGAGGCCGCTGCAGCGGCGCGTGACCAGGACGCAGAGGCTCATGGGACGTCGCGTGAAGAAGGGCGGGAGCGTCAGGAGCCGGTGCTCGGCTAGAAACGGCTGGCGACGTCGCTCTGGCCACCGTGAACGGTGGACCATCGATGAACACGTCGAAGGGGGATGTAAAAGACGTCCACCGCCCACGGCCTGGAGATTCCGGGCAATTTCCAAGGAGGACACATGGCCAAGCGGGGCCAGCAACGCTGCGGGAAAGGGGTAATGATGGCGACAATCGTGGCGTTGTGCCTGTCGCCGCTGACGGCGCTTGCCCAGTCGGTGACTGGGCAAGCGGGCTCGGATGAGCCACCGGACGTTCGCGTCGTGGTGGACGTGTCCGGCAGCATGAAGACCAATGACCCCAATCGCCTGGCAGGCAGTGCGCTGGACATGCTGGTGGCGCTGTTGCCGAGTGGTGTCAGCGCCGGCATCTGGACCTTCGGCGAGTCGATCGACAATCCGTTGCCTCTGGGGCAGGTCGACGCCCAGTGGCGCGAGCGGGCCTTGGCGCTGCCGCCGGCGCTGGAACAGTATCAGCAGCATACCGATATCGAGGCGGCGCTGCGCACCGCGGCAGCAGCCGAGGGTGACGGCTGGCGCCACCTGGTGTTGCTGACCGACGGGGTGATCGACCTGTCGCCGGGCAGGGGTGCCAAGCCCGACGTGGACCTTGCCTCTCGCCAACGCCTGGTCGAGGCGATGGTGCCGGACCTGGCCAACCAGGGGGTGGCCATCCACGCCATCGCCTTTTCGCCAGGCGCCGACGTTGCCCTGGTCGAGCGACTGGCGCAGCGCACCGGGGGACTGGCGGCGGTGGTCGAGACACCGGACGCCCTGTTGGGCGCCTTTCTCGATATCGTCGAGCGCATCTTCCCGGTGGATCAGGTGCCGCTTGAGGACCGCCGTTTCACCGTCGATGCCGGCGTCGACGATTTTTCCGCGTTGATCTTCCATGACCCCGGCCAGGGAGAGGTGACCCTGGTGGCGCCGGACGGCACCCGTTACACCCGCGACACCGCACCCGCAGAGGTGCGCTGGCAGCGGGAACCACGCTTCGACCTGATCCGCGTACCCGACCCCGCCCAGGGGGAGTGGCGGATCGAGGGTCCTCTGGCGGCGGACTCGCGGATTACCGTCAACAGCGATCGCCACCTGGTGACGGAGGCGCTGCCCGCGACGCTGTATTCCGGCTTCGAGGTGCCGTTGGCGGTGCGTGTCGAAAGTGACGGCGAGGTGACGGTGCCCGAGGGGCTCAAGGTGACGGCGGAGCTGTCCGGCGAGGCGGTGGACGGCCTGCAGATCCTGGCGCTTGGCAACGATGATGGCGTGTTTCGCGGGCGGCTGCCGTCGCCGTCGGGCACCGGCGCGGCTGAGCTGGTGATCACCGCCGAGGGCGAGGACTTCCATCGCCGACGGGTGCAGGCGGTCAATGTGCTGCCGGCCGTCGGCGCGGCACTGGACGAATCCGGGCGTCGGGTGACGCTGGTGGCCGAACATCCGCGCCTTGGCCACGACAACACCCGCTTCGAGGCCGATCTGCTGGGCCAGTCGCTGGAGGTGGCCCCGGCAGACGCCAGGCGCTGGAGCCTGGAAATTCCGCCCCAGGAGGATGAGGTCAGCCGTCCGCTGCGGATCTCGGCGGTGGCGACGATCGACGGCAACGAGACCCGCTGGAACCTGCCGCCGCTGTGGATCAATCGCGATGGCGAGGTGGCCCTGGATCGGGCGCTGGCAGGCCCCACCCTGTCCGGTGAACGCTTCGCCGAAGCCAGTGAGCGACAGGCCGAGGAGGAGGCTGGCGAGGCGCTGGCCGACCAGTTTGTGGCGTTGGTGAATGAAGGCCCCGAGCGGCTGGTGCAGTGGTGGCGCGAGGGAAGGCCTGGTCTTGAGCCCGCCCTCGAGCGTGCTCGACATGATCCGCGCAGCTGGCTGGTAGCCGCTATCCTGGCGGTGGTGGTGATCGCCTGGCTGTTGTGGCGTCGCCGGCGCACTCGCCTGGCTGCGGCCGGGTCAACAAGAGAGGAACCCCATGTGTGAGCTTCTGGGCATGAGTGCCAATGTGCCCACGGATATCTGTTTCAGCTTTACCGGCTTTCTGCATCGTGGCGGCGGCACCGGCCCCCACCGTGACGGCTGGGGCATCGCTTTTTACGAAGAGGGGGGCTATCGCGAATTTCGCGACCCTCATCCTTCGGTGCACTCGCGAATCGCCCGGCTGATCTGCGAATACCCGATCAAGTCGAATATCGTCATCAGCCATATCCGCCAGGCCAATGTGGGCGGAGTGAAACTGGCCAATACCCATCCGTTCGTGCGCGAGATGTGGGGGCAGCCCTGGTGCTATGCCCACAACGGCCAGTTGTCCGGCTGGGAGACGCTGGAACTCGCCAGCTATCGACCGGTGGGGTCCACCGACAGCGAGCACGCCTTCTGCCACCTGCTGGGTGAGCTCAGGCGGCGCTATCCAGACCCGCCGGAGGACCGTCGCGGTCTGTGGTCGTCACTGCACGAGCTGTGCGAGAAGCTCAGAGGTCTGGGCGTCTTCAACCTGCTGCTGGCCGACGGCGAGTACCTGTACACCTATTGTTCCACCAAGCTCGCCCATATCACCCGCCGCGCGCCCTTTGGCGAGGCCAACCTGTCGGACGCCGAGATGGTGGTCAACTTTGTCGAGCACACCACCCCCGACGATGTGGTCTCGGTGCTGGCCACCGAACCGCTCACCGACAACGAAGAGTGGGTGCGCATGCAGCCGGGTGAGCTGCTGGTGTGGCGGGAAGGCGAGATCGTGGCCCGTTATCTAAGCGATGAATAGCGGGTTTTAAACGAAAGTTTGAATCAGGCGTATTACAGTCGCTGCGGGACTGGGCTATGGTAGCCAGTGTCGACACCACAATTTGATAATAAGAGGGGACCTGGTCCCCCGAATGGAGAACGCCCATGAGTGAGAACGCCGCTGCATCGATCGTTCGGGGGGAGGCCCTGGAAGGGCTCGATGACTATCATTCGGTGATGGATATCTTCCACCGCTCCGTCAAGCGCTACGACGAAAAGGTGGCCTTCTCGTGCATGGGCAAGTCCCTGACCTACGCCGAGCTTGACCGGCTGTCCGGTGATTTCGCCGCCTGGCTGCAGCACGAGACCAACCTTGAGCCCGGTGATCGGGTGGCGATCCAGTTGCCGAATCTGCTGCAGTTCCCGGTAGCGGTGTTCGGTGCCATTCGCGCCGGCATGGTGGTGGTCAACACCAATCCGCTGTACACCGAGCGCGAGATGACCCACCAGTTCAAGGATTCCGGCGCCAAGGCGATCCTGATCCTGGCCAACATGGCAGACAAGCTCGAGCGGGTGCTGGACAAGACCGACATCGAGCATGTGGTGATCACCGAGATCGGTGATCTGCACGACTTCCCCAAACGACCGCTGATCAACTTTGTGGTCAAGTACGTCAAGAAGATGGTGCCGCGCTACTCGATCCCCAAGGCGGTCGGGTTGCGTCAGGCGCTCAAGCAAGGCGCCTCCCTCGAGCACCGTGAGGTAGAACGCGAACTCGACGATATCGCCGCGCTGCAGTACACCGGGGGGACCACCGGGCTTGCCAAGGGCACCATGCTGACCCACCGCAATCTGGTGGCCAACATGCTTCAGGCCAAGCAGATCATCGGGGGTGGCTTGAGCGAGGGTAGTGAGGTGGTGGTCGCGCCGCTGCCGGTCTATCACATCTATACCTTTACGGTGAACTGCCTGTTCATGCTGGAAGGCGGCAACCATTCGCTGCTGATCACCAATCCGCGGGACCTCGATACCTTTATCAAGGAGCTCTCGAAGACGCGTTTCACCGGCTTCGTCGGGCTCAATACGCTGTTCAATGCGCTATGCAATCGTGACGACTTCAAGGCGCTGGACTTCTCCCACCTGCACCTGACCATCTCCGGTGGCATGGCGCTGACCAAGGCCGCGGCCAAGCGTTGGGAAGAGGTGACAGGCTGCCCCATCGCCGAGGGTTACGGCCTGACCGAGACCTCGCCGATCGTCAGCTTCAACCCGGTGGAGGCGATACAGCTGGGCACCATCGGCCGCCCCGTCGCCGGCACCGAGCTCAAGCTGTGCAACCCTGACGGTGGCGACCCCGAGCCGGGCGAGCCGGGCGAGCTGTGCGTGCGCGGCCCCCAGGTGATGAAGGGATACTGGAACCGCGATGACGAGACGGCCAAGGTCATCGATGCCGATGGCTTCTTCCACACCGGTGACATCGCGGTCATCCAGGACGATGGCTACGTGCGTATCGTCGATCGCAAGAAGGACATGATTCTGGTGTCCGGCTTCAACGTCTATCCCAACGAGATCGAGGACGTGGTCGCGGCCCACCCCAAGGTGGTCGAGTCCTGCGCCGTCGGGGTGCCCGACGATACCAGCGGCGAAGTCATCAAGCTGTTCGTGGTGGCCAAGGACAGCTCCTTGACCAGTGACGAGCTGCGCGCCTGGTGCAAGCAGGAGTTGGCCGGCTACAAGGTGCCCAAGCTGGTGGAGTTTCGTGACGAACTGCCCAAGACCAACGTCGGCAAGGTGCTCCGGCGCCAGTTGCGTGACGAAGGCAGCACCGAAACCGGGACCGGCACCGACGGCTGACGCCCGCCGACAAGGTCCGGGGAAGGGCAGGGGCCGGCGATTGGCCCTTGCCTTGGCTGCGGCGTTACAATAGCGCCCTTTGCGTTGCGGGAGCCTTCCCGCCCCGCGTCCGTGCGACGCGGCGCCCATGATCCACCCGGAGCCTTCGACCCCAACGTGAGTAGTTCTACGCCCACCGCCCAGCAAAACGCCGACGACGCCTCTCGCCTGAAGTTTCTGACCGAAGGACTGGAACAGGTGATGCTTCGCGATCGCCCGACGCTGGCCAAGCGTCTGGCCGGTCTCGAGCGTCGTCGACGCGACGGCAAGCCCATCGACCGGGGACTCAAGGAGGTCGAGCACCACTGGCAGCGCTCTCGTCAGACCCTGGCCTCGCGCCAGGCGCGCCCGGTCACGCTCGACTATCCCGAGCAGCTCCCGGTGGCGGCGCGGCGAGCCGATATTATCAAGGCACTGGAGTCCCATCAGGTGGTGGTGGTGGCCGGCGAAACCGGCTCCGGCAAGACCACCCAGTTGCCCAAGCTGTGTCTGGAGCTGGGGCTTGGCCGTCGCGGGCTGATTGGCCACACCCAGCCGCGGCGCCTGGCGGCACGCTCGGTGGCGACCCGTCTGGCAGAAGAACTGCAGGTGCCGCTGGGCGAGCAGGTGGGTTATCAGGTCCGCTTCACCGACCAGACCAACGACGACACCCTGGTCAAGCTGATGACCGACGGCATCCTGCTGGCGGAAACCCGCCAGGATCCGGACCTGCGCCGCTATGACACCCTGATCATCGACGAGGCCCACGAACGCAGCCTCAATATCGATTTCCTGCTCGGTTACCTCAAGCGCCTGCTCGACCGCCGCCCCGACCTCAAGGTCATCATCACCTCCGCTACCATCGATGTGGAGCGCTTCAGTCAGCACTTTGCCAGCCGAGACCAGGACGGCGTCGTGCGTCCTGCTCCGGTGGTGGAGGTCTCGGGTCGTACCTACCCGGTGGAGGTGCGCTATCGGCCGCTGATTCGCGACGAAGATGACGAGGAAGACCGCACCCTCAGCGAGGGTATCCTTCACGCGGTGGAGGAAATCGAGACCATCGAGCGCGAAAAGCGCTGGTTCCATGGTCCCCGCGATATCCTGGTGTTTCTGCCCGGTGAGCGTGAGATCCGCGAGACCGCCGACGTACTCCGGCGTGCCGATCTCAAGAGCACAGAGATACTGCCGCTCTACGCCAGGCTTTCTAACGCCGAGCAGAACCGCGTGTTTGCCCCCCACAGCGGGCGGCGCATCGTGCTCGCCACCAACGTGGCCGAGACCTCGCTGACGGTGCCGGGTATCCGCTACGTGATCGACCCGGGGCTGGTGCGCATCAGTCGCTACAGCTATCGCGCCAAGATTCAGCGCCTGCCGGTGGAGGCGGTCAGCCAGGCCAGCGCCAATCAGCGCAAGGGCCGCTGCGGCCGGGTGGCGGAAGGCGTGTGCATCCGTCTGTATGACGAAGACGACTTCCTGGCGCGCCCTGAGTTTACCGATCCGGAGATCCGGCGCACCAACCTGGCCTCGGTGATCCTGTCGATGCTGTCGCTGAAACTGGGCGACATCCAGGACTTTCCCTTCGTTGATCCACCCGACTCGCGCTTTGTCACCGATGGCTTCAAGTTGCTCTATGAGCTGGGTGCGGTCGACGACAACAGTCGCCTGACGACACTGGGGAGACGGCTGGCGCGACTACCCATCGATCCGCGCCTGGCCCGCATGGTGCTGGCCGGGGTCGAGCAGCAGAGCCTGCGCGAGGTGCTGATCGTGGTCTCGGCGCTGGCGGTGCAGGACCCGCGTGATCGACCCTCCGACAAACGCGAAGCCGCCGATCAGGCCCACCGCCGCTGGCAGGATCCGGATTCCGACTTCGTGGCCCTGCTCAATCTGTGGCACGGCTTCGAAGCCGCCCGAGAGGAACTCTCGGGCAACCGGCTGCGTCGCTGGTGTCGCGATAATTTCCTGAATTACCTGCGCCTGCGCGAGTGGCACGATACCTTCCGCCAGTTGCGTCAGCTGCTCAAGGACATGGATATCCAGGTGCCGTCGGCCAGGCCCGCCATCGCCGCCGAAGGTGAAGATGACGACGGTCAGGCCAAGGAGCGAAAGCGTCAGCAGACGGTGGCCATGCACAAGGCGCTGTTGACCGGCCTGCTGAGTCATCTGGGCACCCTGACCGAGAACCGCGAGTACCTGGGGGCGCGCAATCGCAAGTTCATGATTCATCCGGCATCGGGGCTTTCGAAGAAGTCTCCGAAGTGGGTGATGGCGATGGAGCTGGTCGAGACCTCGAAGCTGTTCGCGCGCAGCGTGGCCAAGGTTGAGCCACAGTGGATCGAGCCTCTGGCGGGCCATCTGGTCAAGCGCAGCTACAGCGAGCCCCATTGGGAGATGAAGCGGGCACAGGTGGTGGCCTTCGAACAGGTCACCCTGTTCGGGCTGCCGATCGTGGCCCGGCGCAAGGTCCACTATGGCCCCATCGCCCCGGTCGAAAGCCGTGAGCTGTTTATCCGCCGGGCGCTGGTGGAAGGCGAGTTTCGCACCAAGGGCGAGTTCTTCGCCCACAACCGGGCACTGATCGACGAGGTCGAGGACCTCGAGGATCGCGCACGGCGGCGCGACATTCTGGTGGACGAGGAGCAGCTGTTCGACTTCTACGACGCTCGCCTGCCTGAGGATATCGTCAACGGCAAGGGCTTCGAAGCCTGGCGGCGCAAGGCCGAGCGCAGTGACCCTGAGCTGCTCAAGTTCGACCGTCAGGCGCTGCTGGCACGGGAGGCGGATGACGTCACCGGTGACGCCTATCCTGACGAGCTGTCGATCGACGGTGTGCGCTATCCGCTGGCTTATCACTTCGCGCCGGGGGCCGAGGATGACGGTGTGACCATGACGGTGCCGGCGGCGATGCTGTCTCAGCTGTCGTCGTCTCGTCTCGAGTGGCTGGTGCCGGGATTGCTCCGGGACAAGTGCATCGCCCTGTTGAAGTCGCTGCCCAAGTCGATACGCCGACAGGTGGTGCCGATACCCGACTGGGTCGACGCAGCGCTGGAGGCACTGGTGCCCGGGGACGGCAGCCTGACCGAGGCGCTCGGTGAATTTCTGCGGGTCAAGACCGGGCTGCGCCTGTCGCCGGACGACTGGCGCCTCGATCAGCTCGAGCCCCATCTGGTGATGAACCTCAAGGTGGTCGACCACAGCGGCAAGGTGCTGGGCCAGGGCCGTGACCTGCGGGCGCTGGAGCGGCGCTTCGAGGCTGCCGCCAGTCAGGGTGCCCGGGCGCTGGCCAAGAGCGTGGAGAGCCAGTCCGAGCTGTCGGGCTTCCCCGAGCAGGCATTGCCGGAGTCGCGGGTGACCTCCCAGGCCGGGATTCGTGTCGAGGCTTTCCCGGCGCTGGTGCCTTCGTCGAGCGGGCTCACTCTCGAGCTGTTCGATCATCCGGCCAAGGCCCATGAAGCGCATCGCCGCGGGGTGGTCAAGGCGGCGATGGAACGCCTGCCAGATCAAGTGAAGGCCATCGAGCGTACCCAGGGACTGTCGACCTGTGCTCTATTGTTCGCCAAGGTAGGCAGCAAGCGTGCACTGACCGAAGATGTGGTGACGGCCGTCTTCCGGCAGGTCGTGGCGGTGGACCCGCTGGCGCGAAGTGCCGAGGCCCTGGAACAACGCATTCAGGCGGTTCGCCAGGATATCGTTCCCCATGCCGACAAGCTGGTGGCGGTGCTCAAGCCGGCACTGGAAGGCCACCTGGCGGTGACAAAGGCGTTGAAGGGTAACCTGAGCCTGTCGCTGGCGCTGGTATACAGTGACCTCAAGGCACAGATGCAGCGGCTGGTGTACCCGGGGTTCGTGACCGACGCCGGTGCCTGGCTCGAGGCTTATCCGCGCTACATGGAGGCCGCCCAGGTGCGCCTGGAGAAGGCCCCGCGCGAGCGCATGCGCGACCAGATGCTGATGCAGACGGTGCAGGACTTCGAGACGCGCCTCGAGACGCGTCGACAGGCCGAGCACCGAGGCGGCGTCGAAGATCCATCGCTGGTGGAGTTTCGCTGGTGGATCGAGGAGTTGCGGGTATCGCTGTTTGCGCAGCAGCTGGGTACCGCCATGCCGGTATCGGAGAAGCGCCTGGAGAAACGCTGGGCGGAATTGACCGGGCGGGGGTAAGGCCCCCGCGCCAAAGATGACGAAAGTGAGTGGCCGCCCCGGGCGGTCGCGATCGACCGGCGGCACCGAGGTGCCGCATGAAGGAGAAGGGCATGACCCCAGCGAAGGTGCTTATTACCGGCAGCGGCCTGTATACCCCGGCCAACGCCATCGACAACGACGCCCTGGTGGCGTCGTACAACGCCTGGGTGGATGCCGAGAATGCCCGCCACCGCGAGGCGATCGAGGCCGGGGAACGTGACGCCCTGGCGCATTCCAGCAGTGAATTCATCGTCAAGGCCTCGGGTATCCACAGCCGCTACGTGCTGGACGCCGAGGGTATCCTTGATCCTGAGCGCATGCGCCCGAAGCTCGACGAGCGCGACAACGACAGCCCCGGCATCCAGTGCGAGATGGCGCTGGCCGCCTCGCACGAGGCGCTGGCCGCAGCCGGGGTCGAGGCCGCCGACATCGACCTGGTGATCGTGGCCTGCTCGAACCTGGAGCGCCCCTATCCGGCGGTGGCGGTGGAGTTGCAGCGTGCGCTGGGCACCGTGGGCTACGCCTTCGACATGAACGTGGCCTGTTCCTCGGCCACCTTCGCCATCGACAACGCCGCCAATGCCATCCGCTCTGGCGGCGTGCGCCGCGCCCTGGTGGTCAACCCCGAGGTGTGTTCGGCACACCTGAACTTCCGCGACCGTGACAGCCACTTCATCTTTGGCGACGCCTGTACCGCCCTGGTGCTGGAAAGCGACCAGGTGGCGACAGCCGAGACACGGTTCGAGGTGCTCGGGACCCGACTGGTGACGCAGTTTTCCAACGCCATTCGCAATAATGCGGGCTTTCTCAACCGCGTCACCGACGCCGACCCCCAGGCAGCCGACAAGCTGTTCGTGCAGGAAGGCCGCAGGGTCTTCAAGGAAGTCTGCCCGATGGTGGCACAGTTGATCCGTGACCACCTGGAGAGCCTGGATATCGCGCCTGGTACGCTGTCGCGGTTATGGCTGCATCAGGCCAATCGACACATGAACGATCTTATCGCACGACGGGTGCTGGGCCAGGAGCCTGCTCCGGATCAAGCGCCGATTATTCTTGACCGTTACGCTAATACAAGTTCTGCCGGTTCGATCATCGCGTTCCATCTGCATCATCAAGACCTGGAACCGGGCGCTACCGGGGTGGTGTGTTCCTTCGGCGCGGGCTACAGTGCGGGCTGCGTGGTGATTCGCAGGGACTGAGGCCGACCCTCCGGGGAACCGACCGCTGACTCGTCGGCGGAACCAGACGACTGCCGTACGCAGAGGCGTCGTCGCTGACGCTACCCGGAGTCCAACCCCGGACAACAGCGCCGATAGATTGACGATCGTGACAAGGACAGGCAAGGGAGGCAGTCGAACGATGAACGCGAACTACAGCGGTGCCCTGGGCAAGGGCATGCAGAGGGGTGTCCTGGTCATGGCCGTCGCCCTGGCGGCAAGTGGCTGCGCCAGCAGCGGCGTATCCAGCGAGCCCAATCCAGCGGACCCCTGGGAGGGCTTCAATCGCAGGGTCTTCGCCTTCAACGATGTGCTGGATCGCTATGCACTCAAGCCTGCCGCCCAGGGTTATCGCTACGTGACCCCGGACCCGCTCGAGCGCGGCGTCAGCAACTTCTTCGACAACCTCGGCGAAGTGCGCACGGTGTTCAACAGCCTGTTGCAAGGCAAGGGTGCCAATGCGGGCAACTCGAGCATGCGCTTTTTGATGAACACCACCTTCGGTCTGGGTGGTCTTCTGGATCCGGCGACCCACGCCGGCTTTATCGCCGACGAGGAAGACTTTGGCCAGACCCTGGCTGCCTGGGGTGTGGGCGAGGGGCCCTTCGTGGTGCTGCCGTTCCTCGGCCCCAGCACAGTGCGTGACACCAGCGCCTTGCCGGTCGACTGGTACACCTACCCGCTGACCTACGTCGAGGACGACACCGTGCGCTACTCGCTGCGTGGTCTCGAGCTGCTCGACGCGCGTGCCAGCCTTCTCGATCAGGAGGATCTGATTCGCGGTGATCGCTACAGCTTCATTCGTGACGCCTGGCTACAGCGTCGTCGTTTCGAGGTCACCGATGGTGAGCTTGGTGACGACAGCTTTATCGACGATGGCTTTGACTACGACGAAGATGCCTTCGCCGAGTAAGGTGGCATCTGCATGCAAGCAGCCAAACCTCTGATCGGGGTAATCGACCACCCGGGCGAGCACCGCGACGCCCTGGTGGACGCGATTGCTCGCGACGGACTTGCGGTCTTTGCCGCCGCCAGCGCCGATGAGCTTCCCGGCTCCACGGCGCTGGTGGTAGCACACTCGCTGGCGGTACCGAGTCGCGAGTGGATGGTGCTGGCCGAGCGCTGGCCCACCCTGGTGGTCAGCGAGGACCGGCGAGACGACGATCTGCTCAAGGCCGTTGACGCGGGCCTTGTCGACTACGTGATCGACCCCTTGCGCCATGCCCATCTGCTCAGGCGGATGATCCGGCGTGTGGTGGACGTCAATCGTCTGGCCCGGGAGCGTGAAGAGGATCGAGCGCGACTGGAAGAGCTCAACGAGAGCCTGGAGACCCACCTGGCGATGCTCCGGCTCGACCAGCAGGCCGGCGGTCAGATCCAGCGTCGCATGCTGCCGCCGAGGCCGCAGCAACTGGGGGCGATCGGCTGTGACTACTGGCTTGCGCCCTCGTTGTATCTGTCAGGCGACTTTCTCGATATCCAGGCGTACAATGAGCGCTATACATTATTCTATTTCGCTGATGTGTCGGGCCACGGAGCCTCGTCCGCCTTCGTGACGGTGCTGCTCAAGTATCTGTTCAATCGCTGGCAAGGCGAGTGGGACGGTGAGGCACCCGAGGCATTGCCGCCGCGCTGGCTGTCCCAGTTGAACCGGGAACTGCTGGACACGGGGATCGGCAAGCACGCCACCCTGTTCGTCGGCGTGATCGACCAGCAGAAGCGCTATCTGCACTATTCTCTCGGCGCGCAGCTGCCGATGCCGCTATTGAAGTCCGACGAGGGCGTCACCACGCTGGCGGGAGAGGGCATGCCGGTAGGCTTGTTTCCGGAGGTCAGTTATCCGGCACTGGGATGTGACTTGCCCGATGACTTTTCGCTCTGGCTCTGCTCCGATGGGGTGCTGGAGTGCTTGCCGGGGGACAGTCTCGAGGCGCGCCTTGACGATCTCAGGCAGCGGGTCGAAGACAGTGATTCCCTGGATACGATGCGTCGGGGGCTGGCCCTGGGGGCGCTCTCCAGCGATGAAGAAGCGCTGGAGGATCCCACCTCGGGGCGCGAAGAGCTGCCCGACGACTTGACGATCATGTTGGTGAGCGGGTTTGGCGATGAAAGTGCATGAAGGTCGACTGAAGGCGGCATTCGAGGCCGGTGTGTTCGTCCTGAAGCTATGTGGCGACGTGCGCCTGACCCTGTGTGCCACCCTGGATCTCCAGGCCCAGCAACTGGCCGACACGCCGGGACTCAAGGCGGTGATGATCGACCTGCGCGAGGCCAGCAACGTCGATTCCACGGCGCTTGGCTTCCTGGCCAAGGTGGCCATGGCGCTGCGCGGCAAGCTCGAGCAGGCGCCGACCATCGTGGCCGACAATCCCGACGTCAAGCGGATGCTCGAGGTGATGGGCTTTGGCGCTTTCTTTACCTTGCTGGAGCGTCCCATCGCCGAGGTCGACGACTTCGAGGAGCTCCCCGAAGTGCCCGCCGATGAAGAGGGGCTGCGGGAGCGCATCCTCGAAGCGCATCGTATCCTGATGCGCATGAACGAGCATAACCACGAACAGTTCCAGCCGCTGGTCGAGATGCTCGAGGCCCAGAACGACGCTTCGCACAAGGCCTGATCCTGCCCTTGCCGGGCCTGACGTCGACGCGCCGAAGGCGTGTTCAGCAGAAGGCGCCGAAGGCGTAGAAAATGGCGAACTCCGAAAGCGGAAAGCGGTGTCAGATCGCCGCAAGCTGGCAACCGCATAATGCAAGAGGGCGATCCATGGATCGCCCTCTTGATCATCTGCAGCCAGGCCCAGCAAGGCTTGCCGGTGGTGCGCTCGTTATCATCCCTGGCGCAGTTCGGTCAGCAGGGTTTCCAGCTTGCGCTGATCGGCCATGAACTTGCGGATGCCTTCGGCCAGTTTTTCGGTGGCCATGGCGTCTTCGTTCATGGCCCAGCGGAAGTCGTCTTCGGTCTGGGGCTCCGGTGCGCTGGTCTCGGCGTCGCTGCGCACGAGGCGGCGTTCGAGAGCGCCTTGCTGACCGTGCAATTCCTCGAGCAGTGCCGGCGAGATGGTCAGACGGTCGCAGCCGGCCAGCGCCTTGACCTCGTCGGTGTTGCGGAAGCTCGCGCCCATCACGATGGTCGAGTAGCCGTGGCCCTTGTAGTGGTCGTAGATGCGCTTGACCGATTGCACGCCGGGATCGTTGTCGCCGCTGAAGTCGGCCTCCGGCTGCTGGGCCTTGTGCCAGTCGAGGATGCGGCCGACGAAGGGCGAGATCAGCGTGACCCCGGCATCGGCGCAGGCCTGGGCCTGGGCGAAGCTGAACAGCAGCGTCAGATTGGTGCGGATGCCTTCTCGCTCCAGCGTCTTGGCGGCACGAATGCCTTCCCAGGTGGACGCCACCTTGATCAGGATGCGCTCGGCGCCGACGCCCTTGCGGGCATAGCGCTCGATCAGTGAATGGGCGCGGGCCAGGGTACCTTCGGTATCGAACGATAGCCGTGCGCTGACCTCGGTCGACACATAGCCAGGCACCAGCTCGCTGATCTCGCTGCCGATGTCCACCGCCACGGCATCGAGGGCGTCATCGATGTCGTTGGCCTCCTTGGCAATGGCGGCCAGGCGGGCGCGACGATCGGCGTGGCTGGCGGCCTGCAGGATCAGCGACGGGTTGGTGGTGGCGTCGGTGGGCTGGAAGCGACGAATGGCGTCCAGGTCGCCGGTGTCGGCGACCACCGTGGTCATCGCCTTCAGTTGGGTCAGCAGATCGTCTGCCATGTGGCAATCTCCGTAGTTGGGCGGTGGTGAGCTGGACCTACTGTACCAAGGCGTCGATGTGGACAACAGCCGCAGCGGCGTCACGATCAACCCGATGACAATTTTTCAAACCTTGTTCTTCATGGAGCGCCTGTGTCCCTGAATGCCCGGCGTGTCGCCCTGCTGGTGGCCGCCAATACCGCCCTTGCCCCCTTCGCCATCGACGCCTATCTGCCGGCCATGCCGGCGCTGGCCGAGTCGGTGGGGGCCAGTGTTCATCACACCGAGCTTTCACTCAGCGTGTTCATGGTCGGCTTTGCCGTGGGCCAGCTCACTTGCGGGCCGCTTTCCGACCGCATCGGACGCAAGCCGGTGCTGCTGGCCGGACAGATCCTGTTCTTGATCGCCAGCCTGGTGATCGTCAGCGTCGATTCGTTGACGGAGCTTCTGGTCTGGCGCTTTGTCCAGGCGCTCGGCGGCGGCGCCTGCGTGGTCAATTCCGCAGCCATCGTGCGCGACTGTTTCAGTGGCCGCGAGGCGGCCAAGGTCATGTCGACCATGGCGATGATCCTGATGCTGGCGCCGCTGGTGGCGCCGATGGTCGGCAGCCTGCTGCTGTACCTGGCCGACTGGTGGCTGATCTTCGTCTTCCTGGCGGTCTATGCCGCCTTCCTGATGTGGCTGCTCGGGGCCTTTCTGCCGGAGACCCGGCCAGCAGGGGCACCGGTGGCCTCGCCCCGTCAGGTGCTGCGCAACTACGCAAGTGTGCTGACCGACCGTCAGGCCATGGGCTACATCCTGGCGGTGGCGGCGTCCTTCGCCGGCATCTTTGCCTTCGTCACCTCGTCGCCGTTTCTCTACATGCAGCACTACGGGCTGTCGCCGGCGGCCTATCCCTTTGTCTTTGGTGCCAATGTGGTGGTGATGGCGCTGTCCAACCGGGTCAATATTCGCCTGCTGCGTCGGCGTACACCCCAGCAGAACCTGCGCCTTGGTCTCGCCATTCAGCTGGTCGCCGCCGGCGGCCTGCTGGTGGTAGTGGCCACGGGGACGGACTCGCTGTTCACGGTGGTGCCTCTGGTGATGGCGTTTCTGGGCGTGGTGGGTCTGATCTCGCCCAACGCCATTTCGTCGCTGCTGGAGCGTTTCAGTCATATGAGCGCTACCGCCACGGCGCTGCTCGGCAGTATCCAGTTCAGCAGTGCAGCACTGTCCGGTGCCCTGGTCACCGCCTTTGAAATCGACTCTGCCTGGCCCATGGTGATCGCCATGGTCACGGTGGCGTTGATCGGCAACGTCGGCCTGCGCGTGCTCGCCGGACGTCCGCCTCGGGTCGAGGAGGCGGCGTCATGATGGCGTCGTTGCTGGCCGCAGTGCAGGACTGCGCAAGGGAGTGGTGGGTGCTCAGCGAGCTGACCCTCGGCTCGTGGCTGTGGGTGGGGGCAGTACTGGCGTTGGGGACCTTCGTCCAGCGTACCACCGGCTTCGGCATGGCGGTGGTGGGGGCGCCACTGATCCTGTTGAAGGCGCCGTCCCTGGTGCCGGTGGTGCTGGTGGTCTACGGCTTTCTGGTGTCCTGTCTGGTGGTACGCCGCTATCGCCGGGAAGTCGCCATGACCGATATCTCCATGGCGTTGGTGGGCAAGGTGCCGGGAACCCTGCTTGGGGTCTGGCTGTTGCTGGTGGCACCCATGGCGACGCTGGAGGTGATGATCGCCAGCATCGTGCTGTTTGCGGTGGTGGTGACGCTGTTCAAGCTGCGTCTGCCGGTCAACCGCTCGTCACTGTTTGGTGCTGGTTTTCTGTCGGGAGTGTTCGGTGCCGTGGCGGCGATCGGCGGACCGCCCATCGTGCTGCTGATGCACGGCATGCCGATGGACCGCCTGCGGGGCAACCTGGCGGCGTTCTTTCTTATCTCGTCGTTGATGACCCTGGCGAGCCTGGCCGCCGTGGGCAGGGTGCCGCTGTGGCTGTTGGGCGTGAGCCTCAGTTTCATGCCCATGGTGGTGGCGGGCCACGCCCTGGGGGCGGTGCTGGCGCCGAAGTTGCCTCGGCGACTGTTGCAGGCGGCGTCCTTGACCCTGTGCGCCGCGGCGGCATTGGGGCTATTGATCAGCTGACCCCGTTGTTTCATGTCGTCGCTATCGCAGCGACACCAGATGGGCCGTCCGGCGCAAAGCCGGGCGGCCTTTTTTTGCGGCACCTTCTTTTGTGTCCGCTCAGGTTGCCGTCGGCTGTAAAAGCGTGGCATTGACCGGGGTCGCGGTGACAGAGCCGTGACGCCGTCATGACATGGCCGGGCAGGAGGAGGGGCAGGGGGGAAGCGTAAGAGGTATCGGGAAGGCGTCAACCGGAGTGCACTGTCATGAAGCTGTCATTTTTCTGCGGCATTGTGTGTTTCGCGAAGGTTGACCATCTCATCATCAGGAGCTTTCTCCATGAACCGCATCCTCAAGACCACCGCTATCGCCGCCGCCGTCATGGGCGTGGTGGGTGTCGCTCAAGCCCGCGATCAAGTCCGTATCGTTGGTTCCAGCACCGTCTACCCGTTCTCGAGCTACGTGGCCGAAGAGTTCGGTGCCACCACCGACTTCCCGACGCCGGTCATCGAGTCCACCGGCTCCGGTGGCGGCATGAAGCTGTTCTGCTCCGGTCTGGGTGACGATACCCCGGACATCACCAACGCCTCGCGTCGCATGAAGACTTCCGAGTTCGAGACCTGTGAAGCCAACGGCGTGACCGACATCACCGAAGCCTTCATCGGCTATGACGGCATCGCCTTCGCCCAGTCCGGCGACAACGAGGCGATGGACGTCACCCGCGAGCAGATCTTCCTGGCGCTGGCCGCCAAGGTGCCGGTCGATGGTGAGCTGGTCGACAACCCCTACACCAAGTGGAGCGACATCGATTCCTCGCTGCCGGATCGCGAGATCGCCGTCTATGGACCGCCCACCACCTCCGGTACCCGTGATGCCTTCGCGGAGCTCGTGATGGAAGCCGTTTCCGAGGACATGGAGGCCTACGGCGGTGAAGGTTACACCGACGTGCGCGCCGACGGTGCCTTCATCGACGCTGGCGAGAACGACAACCTGATCGTTCAGCGTCTGGCCGAGAACACCGATGCCTTCGGCATCTTCGGCTACTCCTTCCTGGAAGAGAATTCCGACACCCTGATCGGCTCCAGCATCGACGGCGTCGAGCCGACTCCGGACGCCATCGGCAGCGGTGAGTACCCGGTGTCTCGCTCCATGTTCTTCTACGTGAAGAACCAGCACGCCGAAGACGTACCGGCCATGTACGAGTACGCCAACATGTTCATGAGCGAGCAGATGGTCGGTGACCTCGGCTACCTCAAGGGCATCGGCCTGATCCCGGCGCCGGAAGACGAGCGCGCCGAGGCTCGCAGTGCCGTCGAGAACCACGAGACCCTCGAGCTGGCCGACCTGAAGTAAGGGACACGGTCCTGATCACGCCGGCCGGCATCCTGCAACGGGTGTCGGCCGGTACACGTTCCGGCAAGCCCATGCTTGCTTGAGCACAGAACCCCGAGAGACACCCATGCAGACCAATCAACTCCTGGCGATGTTCAGCGGCTCGCTGCTTCTGCTCGGTCTGATCGCCTTCTTCCTGGCCCGCGGCAAGGCCGCCAGAGTCCGAGCCTCCGGCACCTCCATGTACGCTCAGCCCGATCAGTACGGCTGGTTCACCGTCATGTCTACGGCGGGTCCGGCGCTGGTGGTCGGTGCCGTGGGTAGCTTCATCATGCTGCTCGTGGGTGCCGAGATTCCGCCGCTGCTGCTGCTGGCCAGTTGCCTGGTCATCGCCTGCATCGGCCTGGTGCTGGGCGTGGCGATGGTGCGTCCCGACTTCCACGCGCGTCAGGCGATCGAGCGGGTCATCCGCTTCTTTCTCGCCGGCGCGGCCCTGATCTCCATCTTCACCACCCTGGGGATCCTGCTGTCCATCGTCTTCGAGGCGATCCGTTTCTTCCAGATGCAGAGCTTCTGGGACTTTATCACCGGCACCACCTGGAACCCGGGTGCCAGCTTCCTCGAGGCCGCCGGTCGCGCCGAGGAAGGGGCCAGTGCCGCCAAGTTCGGTTCGGTGCCGCTGTTCGCCGGTACCTTCATGATCACCTTCATCGCCATGCTGGTGGCGATTCCGATCGGTCTGCTGGCGGCCATCTACATGGCCGAGTTCGCGCCGCCCAAGGTGCGTACCATCGCCAAGCCGGTGCTCGAGGTGCTGGCCGGCATTCCGACCGTGGTCTACGGCTTCTTCGCCGCCATCACGGTGGCGCCGATCATCGTTGCCGTGGCCGGGTTCTTCGGTCTCGAGGCCTCGTTCAACAACGCCCTGGCCCCGGGCATCGTCATGGGCATCATGATCATTCCGTTCATCTCCTCGCTGTCCGATGACGTCATCAACTCGGTGCCCAACAGCATGCGCGAAGGCTCGCTGGCGCTGGGCCTGACCAAGGGCGAGATGATTCGCGACATCGTGGTGCCGGCAGCCCTGCCGGGCATCATCTCGGCCTCGCTGCTGGCGGTGTCCCGGGCGCTGGGCGAGACCATGATCGTGGTGATGGCGGCAGGCATGCGCCCCAACCTGACCTTCAATCCGCTGGAAGACATGACCACCGTGACCGTGCGCATCGTCGCCGCGCTGACCGGTGACCAGGAATTCGCCAGTGCCGAGACGCTGTCGGCGTTCGCACTCGGACTGATGCTGTTCGTGGTGACCCTGAGCCTGAATCTGGTGTCGGTGATCATGATCCGTCGCTTCCGCGAAAAGTATCGCGTCAACAACCTGTAAGCCGTGGAGCCAAAGCCAATGAGACAATCCTTCGATGACATCAGCGCCCAGCTCCGCGCTCGCCACCGCAGGTCGGCCCGACTGAAGTGGGCGTCCATGGGAGCGCTCGGCCTTGCCGGCCTGTTCCTGGTGCTGTTCTTTGCCGACATGCTGGTCAAGGGGCTGCCGGCCTTCCAGCAGGCCCAGATCCAGGTCGAGGTGGACTACTCCGAGCAGGCCAGCCAGATTCCCCTGGCGGCGGTTCAGGAAGACGTCCGCCCGCTGGTCAGTCGCGGCTATCTGCGCCTGATCCCCGGCCGCATGGAAGACAACCCGGACCTGCTCGGTACCTCCCGCATGGAGTGGGTGCTGGCCGACGGCCAGGTGGACCAGTACCTCAAGGGCCACCACGCCAAGCTCAGCAACAAGGAAATGGCGGTGGTCGATCGGCTGAAAGAGGATGGGCGGGCCGAGCTGCGTTTCAACTCGACCTTCTTCTCCAGCGGTGACTCCAAGATGCCCGAGCTCGCCGGTATCGCTTCGGCGGCCATGGGCACCGTGCTGACCCTGCTGGTGACCCTGGCGGTAGCCTTTCCCATCGGCGTGATGACGGCGGTCTACCTGGAGGAGTTCGCGCCGGACAACCGCTTTACCCAGTTGATCGAGATCAACATCAACAACCTGGCGGCGATTCCCTCGATCCTGTTCGGTCTGCTGGGCCTGGCGATCTTCATCAACTTCTTCGGCGTGCCGCGCTCTTCCCCGGTGGTCGGTGGCCTGACCCTGGCGCTGATGACCCTGCCGGTGATCATCATCGCCACCCGGACCGCGCTTCGCAGCGTGCCGGACTCCATCCGTCATGCCGCCTTCGGCGTCGGCTGCTCACGCTGGCAGATGGTGCGTGATCACGTCCTGCCGGTGGCGCTGCCGGGTATCATGACCGGTTCGATCATCGGCCTGGCTCAGGCCATGGGCGAGACCGCTCCGTTGATCATCGTCGGCATGGTGGCCTTCATCCCCGATGTGACCAACTCCTTTACCGAGGCGGCCACCGTGCTGCCGGCACAGATATTCACCTGGGCGGGCGAGCCTGACCGGGCCTTCATCGAGAAGACGTCGGGCGGCATTCTGGTGCTGCTGTCGATCCTTATCACGCTCAACGCCACCGCGGTGGTGCTGCGCAAGAAATTCGAGCGGCGCTGGTAAACCGGCCCCCAAACAGGATACGTTGCCATGAACATGAAAGTTGCCCAGCGCGGAGAAAGCGTGATGAAGCAGGACCAGCCCGGCCAGCCGGTCACTCGCAACGAGGATGCCAACCACGAGTTGAGCATTCGAGTGAACGACCTGAATCTGTGGTACGGAGACTTCCACGCGCTGAAGTCGATCGACATGGATCTGTACCAGAAGAACGTGACCGCCCTGATCGGCCCGTCCGGTTGCGGCAAGTCGACCTTCCTGCGTTGCCTGAATCGCATGAACGATCTGATCCCGAGCGTACGCGTCAAGGGCCTGATCGAGATGGACGGCCGCGACGTCTACGAGCCCAAGATGGACGAGGTCGCGCTGCGGCGTCGGGTCGGCATGGTGTTCCAGAAGCCGAACCCCTTCCCCAAGTCGATCTACGACAACATCGTCTATGCCCCGAAGATGCATGACCTGGTCAGCCGCAAGGCCGACCAGGACGAGCTGGTCGAGCGCGCCCTGCGTGACGCCGGCCTGTGGGAAGAGGTCAAGGACAAGCTGCACCAGCCCGGCACCTCGCTGTCCGGTGGCCAGCAGCAGCGTCTATGCATCGCCCGTGCCATCGCGGTCCAGCCGGACGTGATCCTGATGGATGAGCCGACCTCGGCGCTGGACCCGATCTCCACCGCCACCATCGAAGACCTGATGGACAAGCTCAAGCAGCAGTACACCATCATCACGGTGACGCACAATATGCAGCAGGCGGCTCGTGTCGCCGACTACACGGCGTTCTTCCACCTGGGAGAGGTCATCGAGTACAACGACACCAAGACCATGTTCTCGACCCCGCATACCAAGAAGGCCGAGGACTACATCACCGGTCGTTACGGCTAGGCCGAGAGGCGTGCGTGGTAGCGTTCACCGCGGTAGCAAAGGGAGGCCTTCGGGCCTCCCTTTTTACTACCTGTGAACCGGGGACAGTAGCCGTGGTGGTCCGCTCTGGTGTCAGGATTGGTGTCTGCATCTGATGTCAGGGTCTGGTGTCAGGGGGCTGGCATCAGGAACTGGCGGGCTGGCGGCGGACGTAGGCGGCGACACCACGCATCGACCACAGTCCCAGCACCGGTCCGGGCAACAGTAGCCACAACACGCTCAGTTCGTGCTCCTGCCACAGGCTGGCACCGAGCCAGATGCCGGGCAGGGTAAGGGTGAAGCCGATGGCGTTCATCACCGCCAGGGTCGCGCCGATATGCGCCCTGGGGGCGGTGGCCGAGGCCAGTGACGAGAACTGGGCCGAGTCGGCGATGACGCTGAAGCCCCAGAGGTACAGCAGGCCCAGCAGCAGCAGGGGGCTGGCCTGACCAAGCCAGGGGTAGATCAGGCACAGGGCGCCGGAGGTGGCGAGCGCCAGGTTGGCCGCACTGGCGCTGCCGTGGCGTCGGCTGAGGGCGCCGGCCAGGATGCAGCCCAGTGCCCCCACGGCGATGACCGAAAAGCTCAGCCAGGGCGCCCAGTCGGCTGGCGCCTGAAGGCGCGTGACCTCACGGCCGACCAGGAAGGGCACCAGCAGCCAGAAGGCGTAGAGTTCCCAGCAGTGGCCGAAGTAGCCGCCGGCGACGCTGAGAAAGTGGCGATCACGAAAGGCGGCAAGGCCATCCTTCAGTCTGGCGCGAGACGCGTTTGCTGGCAGGTGCGGGCCGTCGCCCAATAGCGCCACGGCGATGCCACCGGCCACCGCCAGGGCCGAGGACAGGATCAGGGTCCAGGCCCAGGGGAGGTCCAGGGTGGCGCCGCGCAGCAGATGGGGCATGGCCGTGCCGAGTGTCAGCATGCCCACCAGCCAGGCCAGGGCGGCCCCGGTGTGACGCGGGGTCCAGCCGATCACCAGCTTCATGCCCAGCGGGTAAATGCCGGCCAGGCAGAGTCCGGTGGCGAAGCGCAGCAGCAGGGCGAGGGCGTGCTGCTCGGCAACGGTGATAAAGGCGAGGTTGACCAGAGCGCCTGCCAGGCTAGCGCTCAGAAAGATGCGACTGGCGCGGTAGCGATCGGCGAGACCGCTGGCGGCGATCGTCAGGGTGCCGACGATAAAGCCGAGTTGCACTGCCAGGGTCAGGTGACCGATTTCGGCCTCGCGAATGCCGAGGTCGCTTCCCAGCGAGGCGGCAACGCCGTTGATGCTGAACCACAGCGATGTACCGCACCACTGTGCCAGCACGATCAGCGGCAGGGCCAGGCGAGAGCGCTCCATGCGTGAGTCCTGTTGTGGATCCAGACCTGAGGTCAAAAAAATGGCCGGGAGCGCCTGTGAGCGCCCCCGGCCATGCTGACCGCTTATCGGCGTGGAAGGCAAGCGTCGCGCCTGCCTTTCAGACTACGACGTTGGCTAACCAGGTCTCGACGTCAGTCGATCAGCTCTCGGCCTCATTCGATCAATGGCCGGCCTCAGTCGATCAGTTCCACCGCCACGGCGGTGGCTTCACCGCCGCCGATGCACAGACTGGCGATCCCTCGTTTTCCGCCCTTGGTGCGCAGGGCGTGGATCAGGGTGGCGATGATCCGTGAGCCAGTGGAGCCGACCGGGTGACCCTGGGCGCAGGCGCCGCCGAAGACGTTGACCTTGTCGTGGGGCAGTCCCAGATCGTCCATGGCCATCAGGGTGACCACGGCGAAGGCCTCGTTGATCTCGAACAGATCCACATCATCCACCGACCAGTCGAGCTTCTTCATCAGTGACTCGATGGCGCCCACCGGGGCAATGGTGAACTCGCTGGGGTGGCGCGAGTGGGTGCTGTGGCCGAGCATGCGGGCCAGCGGGGTGGCGCCGAGGCGATCCGCCGCTGCCTGGGTGGACAGGATCAGGGCAGAGGCGCCATCGGAGATGGAGCTGGCATTGGCCGCCGTGATGGTCCCGTCCTTGGCAAAGGCCGGCCTCAGGGTGCGAATCTTGTCCAGACGAGCCTGGAAGGGTTGCTCGTCATGCTCGACAAGGGTGTCGCCCTGACGGCTGGAGACCGTGACGGGGGCCATCTCGGCGGCCAGGTGGCCGGCCTCGGTGGCCTGCATCGCCCGCTCCAGCGAAGCGATGGCGAAGTCGTCCATGCGCTCGCGTTCGTAGCCGCGCTCGCTGGCGACTTCCTGGGCGAAGCCACCCATCAGCTTGCCGGTCTCGGCGTCCTCCAGGCCATCGAGGAACATATGGTCCTTGAGTTCGCCATGGCCCAGGCGGTAGCCGCCACGGGCCTTGGTCAACACATGGGGGGCGTTGGACATGGACTCCATGCCGCCGGCCAGCATGACCTCGGCGGTGCCGGCCCTGATCAGGTCGTGGGCCAGCATGGTGGCCTTCATGCCCGAGCCACAGAGCTTGTTGATGGTGGTGGCGCCGCGGTGGTCGGGAATGCCGGCCTGGCGCATGGCCTGACGGGCCGGCCCTTGCTTGACCCCGGCCGGCAGCACGCAGCCGAAGATCCCTTCTTCGATGGCGTCTGCCGGAATCTTGGCACGCTCGATGGCGGCGCGAATGGCGCAGGCGGCCAGCTCGGGGGCGGTCTGACTGGACAGGGAGCCCAGCATGCCGCCCATGGGGGTGCGGGCAGCGGCAAGAAAGACGATATCGGACTGACTCATGGCGTGACTCCTGAAACCGTTGCATGTCGATTCTGCGATCGAGCGGCAAGGTGTTGTGTTTGTGTGGGCCGTGGACACGGCGCTGTGATGTCAGTGTGGTTCAGTCCCCGGGGTTTCGCTCGCGACGCGAATCGCGTACGACAAGGTCAGCAAACGACGTTGACCCCGAGGGTGGGCTATGCTTTTCTCAACGAAACCAAGCAAGCGCTAGTGTAACTGTCGATGAATGTAATGAATGACTCGCCCCGTCGCAAGGAGCTGACCCGGCTCGCCGCTCAGCTGTTTGTCCAGGAAGGCTTCGATCGCACCACCGTGCGCATGCTGGCACAGGAAATGGGGATCAAGTCAGGAAGCCTCTTTCACCACTTTCGTGACAAGCAGGAGATTCTTGCTGCGGTCATCGAAGAGGGCACCCAGAACGCCTTGACGTTGGCTCGAGCCGCGCTCAAGGACAGTGCGCCCGACCCCTTGTCCAGGCTGCATGCCATGGCGCGGGCCCATCTGGATACGCTGTTGACCGACCGCAACGCCCACGTGGTAGCGCTGTATGAGTGGCGGCGCCTCGACGATGGCGCTCGGGACCACCTGACCCACCTGCGTGACGCCTACGAGGCGCTGTGGAACGAGGTGCTGGATGACGCCATCGCAGCGGATCTGGTCACCGGCGATCGCGCCCTGGTTTCGCGCTTTGTGCTGGGCGCCCTGAACTGGACGGTGCGCTGGTACGACCCGGACGGGCCGCGTGACCCCGAACAGCTGGCCCACGAACTGGTCGTGATGATCACCCGCCGTCCTTGATCTGCCAAGGGCAGAGTAGCGGGCCGCCCCCTGTGATGGACAGCTGGGGCGCGCCGTGTGCCTGGTAGTCGGTTCTGCTCGTCTTTTCTCTTTCTCTTTTTCTGCTGTTCTCCTCTTCCCATTCCCGCGTTGTCGTTGCCTCGATGAGGTTCATCCTTTCGCCGAGGGCGCGGGCACGTCCGTCGTGCTCGGTCGGTGCGGTACTTCGAGGTATTCCTAGACGATGGTCTAGCGCACTCTTGCTTGTGTCATGACGTTGAAGCCTCTAGCTTCAACCCTAGCGCTTGCTAGGTTGACGCTTACGTCAACGGAATATTGCTGCCGGGGTCACCCTGGAGAGCTTCATCAACAATCACAACGCAAGAGGCCCGTCATGAGCCACGTCACGCCCGTCGATGCCGAGAGCTATCGCGAGACCTTCGACATCCAGCAGGTGATCGATCGTCTGGACGACCACCAGGATGGATATCTCAACGCCTATCATGCCTGCTGTGGTCGACATCTAGGGCAGGGCAGGGGCGACGTCCTGGCGCTGGTGCATGAGGACACCGCCGGTCAGGTGAGCCGGTTGACCTATCGTGAGCTCGACCAGCAAAGCGCGCGTCTGGCGGGCTGGATGGCGGCTCGGGGGCTGGGTGTCGGTGACCGTATCGCCTGCATGCTGCCGCGTTCGCCGCAACTGCTGGTCGCCGTGGTGGCGACCTGGCGTCTGGGTGCGGTGTACCAGCCGCTGTTTACCGCCTTCGGGCCGGATGCGGTGGACTATCGTCTGGGACGCGCCGACACCCGCCTGGTCATCACCGACGCGGCCAATCGTCACAAGTTCGACGGCCTGGAAAGCTGTCCCCCGGTGCTGGCGCTGGGTGGGGCCAGCGAGACGCACCCGCAGGACCTGTCCTGGGATGAGGCGCTGGCCAGCGAAGCGCTTCAGGACTCGCCGCCGCGGCTGTCGCCAGACGCCCCCTTTCTGCAGATGTTTACCTCCGGCACCGTCGGCAAGCCCAAGGGGGTGGCGGTGCCGCTGTCGGCCATGCCGGCCTTTGCGCTGTATATGGAGCTGGCCGTGGACCTGCGCTCCGAAGATCGCTTCTGGAACATGGCCGATCCAGGCTGGGCCTATGGCCTCTACTACGCCATCGCCGGGCCGCTGCTGCTGGGCGTCACCACCCACTTCTGCGAGGCGGGGTTCAGCGCCGAGGGAGCGCTTGCCTTCATGCAGCGCCATGACATCACCAACTTTGCTGCGGCGCCCACCGCCTATCGACTGATGAAGGCCTCGGGTCTGTTCGACAATGCCCATGAGACGCTGTCGCTGCGCGCGGCAAGTTCAGCGGGCGAGCCGCTCAATACAGAAGTGGTGAGCTGGGTGGAGTCGGCGCTGGGCTGTCCGGTGATGGATCACTACGGCCAGACCGAGACCGGCATGACCTGCAACAACCACCATCGGCTCGAGCACCCGAAGCACATCGGCGGCATGGGCGTACCCATGCCCGGCTACCGCCTGGTGATCCTCGATGCCGAGTACCAGGAGTTGCCCCCCGGTGAGCCCGGCGTGCTGGCGGTGGATATCGAGCGCTCGCCGGCGCACTTCTTCCCCGGCTATACCTGGCAGGAGAAGCATCCCTTCGCCGAGGGTTACTACCTGACCGGAGACGTGGTGGTGCGCAACGAAGACGGCAGCTTCCAGTTCGCCGGGCGCGACGACGACATCATCACCACCGCCGGCTATCGGGTCGGCCCCACCGACGTCGAAAACTCGGTACTGACCCACCCCGCGGTGGCGGAATCTGCGGCTGTGGGGCAGCCGGACGAGATCCGCGGCGAGATCATCAAGTCTTATGTGGTGTTGCGTGACGGCTTCGAGGCCAGCGATGGCCTGGCCGACGAAATTCGTCAGCAGGTGCGAGAGCGCCTGTCGACCCACGCCTTCCCTCGGGTGATCGAGTTTGTCGATGAGTTGCCGAAGACCCCGAGCGGCAAGATTCAGCGCTTCAAGCTGCGAGCCGATGCCGCCGAAAAGGCCTGAACGAGCCGTCGGTATGGTGTCGGGCCAGGCATCCAGATAGACGTTTTTACCTTACGCCCCGAGCGAGTGCTCGGGGCTTGTTGCATGATTGATCAGGAGAATTCGCATGCGTATCGAGAACGCGACCTTTGTCATCACCGGTGCCGGCTCCGGCCTTGGCTCCGCCTGTGCCGAACGCCTGGTGGCCGCCGGTGGTCGAGTCGTGCTGTGCGACTTGAGCGAGGGCGTGCAGGACCAGGCCAGACGTCTGGGCGACGCTGCCATCGCGGTGCAGGGCGATGTCACCTCGGCGGATGACATCCAGGCGGTGATCGACGCGGCCCAGGCCCACGGTGACGGCCTTGCCGGAGTGATCCACTGCGCCGGTGTGGTCAGTGTGGCCAAGCTGGTGGATCGCCACGGCAACCCGGCCGACCTCGACGCCTATGCACGCACCGTGCAGATCAACCTGGTCGGGACCTTCAACGTCATGCGCCTGGCGGCGGCGGCCATGAGCCAGAACCCGCCGGGAGACGACGGTGAGCGTGGGGTCATCATCAATACCGCTTCGGTCGCCGCCTTCGATGGCCAGGTGGGGCAGTGCGCCTACAGCGCCTCCAAGGCGGGGGTGGTAGGCATGAGCCTGCCGGCCGCCAGGGAACTGTCGCGTCACGGCATCCGGGTGATGGCGATCGCGCCAGGCGTGTTCGAGACGCCGATGATGGCGGACATCCCCGAGGATGTCGTCGCCGCGCTGTCCCAGGCGGTGCCTTTCCCCAAGCGGCTGGGCAAGCCCGATGAATTTGCCCGCCTGGCGGAGCAGATCATCACCAACAGCATGCTCAATGGCGAAGTCATTCGCCTGGATGGCGGTATTCGCATGCAGTGAATCCTGCCCTGAAACGAACGCTTGACTTAGAGGGCGGTCGTCGCTACTTTCAAACACATGTTTGAAAGTGCGTCCTGGCGAGGTCCATCGCAGGCGCAGCCACCGAATCCAGGAGTGCCCCATGCCCGACTATCAGGCCCCGCTGCGCGACATGCGCTTCGTGATGGACGAACTGTTCGACTACCCGAGCCATTATGCTCGTCTTCCTGCGGGGGATGATGTCTCGCCCGACGTGGTGGCGGCGATCCTCGAGGAGGGCGCGCGCTTCGCCCGCGAGGTGCTGCTGCCTCTCAACCAGAGCGGTGATCGCGAGGGCTGTCGTCTCGAAGGTGGCGAGGTCAAGGCGCCGAGCGGTTTTCGCGAAGCCTATCGACAGTACGTGGAGGGTGGCTGGCCAAGCCTTGCCGCAGAGCCCGAGCACGGTGGCCAGGGCCTGCCGCCGTCACTGTCGATGCTGCTGTCGGAGATGATCTGTGGCTCGAACCTGGCCTGGGGCATGTATCCGGGTCTGTCCCACGGGGCGGCAGACGCGCTGCGACACCACGGCACCGAAGAGCAGCAGCGTGTCTACCTGACCAAGCTGGTGGAGGGGAGCTGGACCGGCACCATGTGCCTGACGGAGCCCCACTGCGGTACCGACCTCGGGCTGATCAAGACCCGCGCGCTGCCCCAGGATGACGGCAGCTACCGCATCAGCGGGACCAAGATATTCATCTCCGCCGGTGAGCATGATCTGGCCGACAACATCCTTCACCTGGTGCTCGCCAAGCTGCCGGATGCACCCGAGGGATCCAAGGGCATCTCGCTGTTTCTGGTGCCGAAATTTCTGCCAGATGGCCAGGGCGAAGCGGGGGAGCGCAACGGCGTGGTGTGCGGCTCTCTCGAACACAAGATGGGCATCCACGGTAACGCTACCTGCGTGATGAACTTCGACGGCGCCACCGGCTACCTGATCGGTGCGCCGAACAAGGGTCTGGCGTGCATGTTCACCATGATGAACGCCGCGCGTATCGGGGTCGGTATCCAGGGCCTGGGGCTCGCCGAGGCGAGCTTCCAGAACGCCCTGGCCTACGCCCGGGATCGACTGCAGATGCGCGCGCTGTCGGGCCCCAAGGCACCCGAAAAAGCCGCGGATCCGATCATCGTCCATCCGGACGTGCGGCGCATGCTGCTGACCCAGAAGGCTATCGCCGAAGGCGGCCGGATGCTGGTGCTGTATACCGCCCAGTTGGTGGACGTGGTCGAGCAGTGTTCGGCCGGCGAGGAGCGCGAGCGGGCCGAGACCCTGCTGGGCCTGTTGACCCCGGTCGTCAAGGCGTTCCTGACCGAGCTTGGTTTCGAGGCCACCAATGAAGGGGTACAGGTGTTCGGCGGCCACGGCTTTATCCAGGAATGGGGCATGGAGCAGATGGTGCGTGATGCACGCATCACACGGCTGTACGAAGGCACCACCGGGATCCAGGCGCTGGACCTGCTGGGACGCAAGGTGCTGATGAACCAGGGCGAGAGCCTGAAGGTCTTCACAAAGGAGATCCACAAGTTCTGTCAGGCCAATGCCGACGACGAGGCCATGGCGCCCTTTGTTGGCCCGCTGGCCAAGCTCAACAGTCAATGGGGCGAGCTGACCATGGGCATCGGCATGAAGGCCATGAGCGATCGTGAAGAAGTGGGGGCAGCCTCGGTGGACTACCTGATGTACTCGGGCTACGTGACCCTGGCCTATCTGTTCGCCCGGTCGGTCAAGTGCGCCCGGGAAGCGCTGGCGGACTCGCCCAGCGACGCCAGCTTCTACCAGGCCAAGATCCACACCGCGCGCTTCTACTTCGAACGGCTGTTGCCGCGCACCCGTACCCACGCCGCCCAGATGCAGGCAGGGGCCGAGGGCCTGATGGTGATGGACGCGGAAAGTTTCGGCCTTGGTTTCGAGGTGTAGACGGGACTGCCTGTCGACACGATGTTTTGCTGAGCTCTCTCGATCGGGTGACTGATCGTTGATGGGCGGCGAGCCTGGCTCGCCGCCCTTTTTTTATCGAGGCGAAGCGAGCCCGGGGGATGCGTCTGTCGGAGCAGAAGACTGAGACACTTCATTAGCCGCCATACGGGTTTCATGGCATGATGCGCCGATACGCATATTCTTATAGTGAAGGTGATGCAAGACTCTCTCCATCTGTCGATTCTCGCCAAGGAGGCATCATGAGCCGCCACCTGGGATTGGGGGGTCAAGTCGTTACTTATCCCGTTGTTGTCCTTTCTGGTCGCACTGGTGCCGGTGCTGTGGATCGGCAGCCACGCGCTTCAGGACGTCGAGCGCCACTTCGGACAACGCTTCGCCGAGCAGTACAGCCAGCTGCATACCCAGCGCATGCTGACGCCGCTTTCCACCGAGCTGGCCCTGGCCAGGCGCTTCGGCGATCTGACGGTCACCCGCGACTGGCTCTCGGATATCGACAACGAGGAACTCAAGGCCCGTTTCTTCGCCGAGTCCGAGGGATTTCGCCAGCAGTTCGACGGTGACGACTACTTTGTGGTGCATCACGACAGCCGCCAGTTCTACTTCAACGACGGCAAGATGAGTCCGAGCCGTGCCCCCCGCAACCAGCTGTCACGCAGTGACAGTGAAGACAGCTGGTACTTCCGCATGATGGACAGTGGGGCGCCTACCCGGGTTCAGGTCGCCTATAGTCCGGCGCTGGACATCACCCGGGTGTGGATCAATGTTCGCGTCGACGGCGAGAACGGGCCCCTTGGCATGGTCGGTGGCGGCCTCAATTTCAACCGCCTTCTGGCCAGCAGCTTCGACGATCAGCCGTTGGGTGTGGCTTCCTTCCTGCTCGGCCGCGAAGGTCGGGTGCTGGCGATGGCAGAGGACGGAGAGCTCCAGGCGACCGACTTGAGCCAGGTCGATGAAGGCGGCGGCGTGCTCGATGCGGCGGTCGAGGATCCCGAGGCCCTCGCCGAGATGCTGGCATCGGCCCGAGAGAGCGGCGGAGAGGTAGAGACCCGCACCCTCGAGTGGTCCGGTGAGGAGCGAGTGGTGGCGGTCAGCTACATGCCGGAGCTCGACTGGTGGTTGGTGTCGGCGGTCGATCCCTACGCCGCCACCTTGCTGGAAAAGCGTTGGTTGTGGCCGCTGATGTTCGCCCTGGTGGCCAGCCTCGGGGTGGTGCTGCTGGTGGTGGTGATCGCCCTGCGGCGGCTGATCGTCAACCCGATGCGTCGCCTCAGTCAATCCGCCCAGGCGCTGGCCCAGGGCCGTTATGACACCAGGCTCGACAGTGACCGCGGTGACGAGATCGGCGATCTGTCACGCGATTTCCAGCGCATGGCCGATCAGGTTCAGGCCCATACCGAGGAGCTCGAGGAACGCATCCGTCAGCGCACCATGGATCTCACCCTGGCCAATCGGCAGATGAGCGAGGCCAAGCGTCAGATCGATGATTCCCTCGACTGCGCTCGGGTATTGCAGCAGGCGATCCTGCCCAGCCGCGACATGCAACGCTGCGCCGGGCTAAGGCACGGCGTGCTGTGGAGTCCCAAGGATACGGTCGGCGGCGACATCTTCGTGTTCCGGGACTTCGGTCATGACCGCGGCTATCTGCTGGGGGTCATCGACTGCGCGGGACACGGCGTGCCCGGCGCCCTGATGACCATGCTCGCCCGTGCGGCCTTCGACAACTCGGTCAACCAGGTGGGGCCCGAGAATCCGGCGGGTATCCTCGAGGAGATGGACCGGCGCATTCGCCGCACGCTCGAGGCCGACAGCGATGCCCACGGCGTGACGCCGCACATGGATGCGGGGCTGGTGTGGGTCGGCGCCGACCAGCAGCAATTGACCTTCTCCGGCGCCAAGCTGGATCTCTATGCCACCGATGGCCAGCGCCTGGAGGTACTGGCCGGTGGCCGACGCGCCCTGGCGTTCAAGCGTCGTGGGGAGTTCACCAATCAAACGTTGGCACTGGTACCTGGCTGGTCCTGTACGCTGTGCAGTGACGGCTTCCTGGATCAGGCAGGCGGCGAGCACGGGTTCGGCTTCGGCAGGCGGCGTTTCGAGGCCATGCTGCTGGAGCACGCCGGGCTCGATCCCAGGGCACAGGTCGCGGCCTTCCTGGATGCGCTGGCGCGATTCCAGGGCGAGGCGCACCAGCGTGACGATATCACCCTGCTGTGCTTCCAGCCGGCGGTCGAGGACGAGCAGGACGGCACCGCGTCCGCGACGTCCAACATTCACCACGGTCACGATGAGGGAATTCCATGGACCTCTTGACGCTGCGCGACCAATTCGACAAACAGCGCGTGCTGCTAAGCTTCAATGGCCCGATTTCCCATAGCCTGATCGAAGAGATCGGCAAGGCCATTCGCAACTACCTCAACAACGAATCTGCGGCACCATCGGCGGCGATGGACGTGTTCTCGACCTACATCGAAATGACCCAGAACATCAGCCATTACGCCACCGCCATGGGCTATGACGAACAGCGGGCCACCGCCACCGTTGCGGTGGCGCGGGGCGAGCAGGGGCACTATCTGGTGTCGGCGGGCAACGTGGTCGAGCATGCCGATGGCCAGCGTCTGATGGCGACCGTCGAGGAACTCGGTGAGATGGACGCGGTCGAGCTCAAGCGATGCTACAAGCAGCAACTCAGAAAGCCGCGTGAAGACGGCTCCCGGGGAGCAGGGCTGGGGTTGATCGACATGGCGCGCAAGTCCTGCCAGCCGCTTCAGTCGAACCTGACGCCGCTCTCCGATCAACAGAGCTTTTTCTGCATCACCGCCACTATCTGACGGAAAGTCGAGAAAATGATCAACGACATTGCGATTGACGGGACCCAGTCGACCCCTGACATTCGTTCTGACTGGGACGCCGGAACGCTGACCATGCGTGGCGATTCCTATCCCGAAAACACCTTCGAGCTCTACAGTGGCGTGCTGAACTGGGTAGATCACTACCTGCGAGACGGCGAGAGCCCCCTCGAAGTGTGCCTGGAACTGGTCTACCTCAACACCAGCTCGGTCAAGGCGATGATGGACATCTTCGACCTGATGGAGGAGGCTCACCTGGAAGGCAAGGCCTGCAGCGTGGATTGGCGCTACGATGTCAGAAACGAACGCATCGCCGAGCTGGCCGAGGAGTTCAAGGAAGACTGCAGTTTTCCGTTTGCGATCACCCCCGTCGAGGATCCCAGTTCATGACCGAAAGGGATCGTCAGCTGCTGCGGGACATCGAGGCGCTGCTGGCCTCGTCCGAGCATCAGGACAATCCACTGAAGGCACCGCTCGAAGCGCTCTACCGGCGGCATACCGAGCAGCTTGAGCGGCTAGAGCGCATGGCTGCCATTTCCGATGGCTTTCAGCGCAACGTCAAGAGCGACCTGACCACCGCCGAACGCCGGCTGGAGCGACAGCAGCGTCGCCAGCACAAGCTGTCACGCATCGCCGATGGTTATCAGGAGCTGCTGTTCGAGCGCAAGCAGACGCTGGAAAGCGAGGTCATGCTCGATCCATTGACCAAGATCCCCAATCGTCGTGGCCTGCACACCGAGCTGCGTCGACTGATGGCCGCCTCCAGCCGACAGCAACGCCCTTTTACCCTGGCGATGGTGGACATCGACCACTTCAAGCGCTTCAACGACGAGCATGGGCATGATGTCGGCGATCAGGCGCTGCTGGTAGTGGCCAAGGTCCTCGACGACACCCTGCGTGGTGGCGATATCGTCGGTCGCTGGGGGGGCGAAGAGTTTCTGATCGCCTTGCCCGGCGCTTCGCTGTGGGCGGCTGAACCCCTGTTCGAGCGGCTCCAGGCCAAGCTGCGTACCACCCAGGTGGTGAGCGACGACTCCCTGACGCTGACCGTCAGCATCGGCGCGGCGGAGCACCGTCATGACGAGACCTACGAGCAGACCATGAATCGCGCCGACCAGGCGTTGTATCAGGCCAAGCGCAATGGGCGAGATCGCTGGGAGGCCGCCGAGTGACGGGCGTTCTGACTCAGCATCAGATGGTGTGTCGGCGTTGGAGGTTGCGCGGGTCCGGACCTGGCAGGCAGGAGGTGCCGGCAGCATGCTGAGGGTGTCCGAGCGGCTGTGGCTTGCGTCGATCGGCAAGGAACACTGTGACGCTCTGTGGCACGCCATCGATGCGAGCCGGGAGTCGTTGAGGCCCTGGCTGCCGTGGGTCGATGCCACCCGCGAGCCGGGAGATTGCGAGGTCTTCGTCACCGCTGCCATGGCTGAGCGGCGTCTGGGCAGCGCTCGACACTTTGTCTTGCTCGAGGACGACGAGCTGATCGGCGTCGTCGGCTTCAACCGCATCGTCGAGCGTCACCGCTGGGCGTCGCTGGGCTATTGGCTGCGCAGCGACTTCCAGGGTGGGGGCCGGATGACGCAGTCCGTGGCAAGCCTGGTGGAATGGGGTTTCGACGAACTCGAGCTTCATCGACTCGAGATTCGTTGTGCCGAAGGCAATAGCCGTAGTCGCGCTATCCCCGAGCGACTCGGCTTTCAGCAGGAAGGCGTGCTGCGCGAGTGCGAATGGGTCGGCGGACGGGCGCTGTCCCATGTGGTCTATTCGCGTCTTGCCGGTGACCCCGCGCCGGGCTGACGGCCTCGCCTTCAGGCCCAGCGTTCCTCGGCGGTAAAAGCGACGGTAAACCAGCGGCGCTCGGGGGGAATGCTCAGTCGTGAGGATATCTCCTCGCGGATCTCGTCCATCTCTACCATGCCGCGCCCGGCGGCGAAGTTCGGCGCGGTGACGATATGAATCTCGATAAAGTGGCCCCGGCCACTCTTGGCCACATGACTGTAGTAGTGGCTGAGACCCTCTCTTTGCATGATCTCCTTCATCGCCGCGTGCACCTCACGATCGATGGCGCTGGGTGCCATCAGCAGGATGTCCTTGGCGGCTCGCCGAATGATGTTGATGGGCACCGGCATGAACACCAGGGTCAGCACCACCAGCAGCGCCGAATCGACGTAGGGTGTCCAGTGGTCGAGCGCGGTACCTTCCAGCATAAGGGCGATCACGAAGGCCACCAGCAGCGCGCCGGTGATCAGCGCCGCCATCAGCCAGTTCTTCTGATCGATTCGCAGAAACTCGGAGTTGGCCCTGCGATTGATCTTCTTGAGATACACCGCCATGGTGCTGCAGATCACCAGCACCACGGCGGCGTAGAGGGTGGCCGCGCCGAAGGCGAGGGCGTGGCCGCCGCCCAGCAATTCCCGCAGCGCGTTGAGAAAGGCGTAGAAGCACAAGAGCAGCAGAATGCCACCGTTGAGCGCCGCCACCATCGGCTCGAAGTGCCAGAAGCCATGCTGGAAGCGTGAGGTCGCCTCGCGCACGACCAGCCGCGATACCGCCAGCGCAAGCCCCGACATGGCGGCGTCAATGGTGGAAAAGACGCCATCGAAGAGGATCGACTGGGAGCCGGCCAGCAGGCCGAAACTGACCCCGAGCAGGGCGACGCCCAGGGTGGTGATGATCGAGAGCGACAGGGCCCGTTGTTCGAGTCGTGAATCCATGATCCGATGCAGTGTCGAGGAAAGCTCGACTATAGGGGCTGGCGTCGTTTGGCACCAGCCGGGGCGTTCGCGTCGGCTATCACAGGGCGTGGATCAACAGGGAGAACACCATGAGCAACAATCTCTACGCCAGGGCAGAGTGTGGCTGCGGCGCCATTGCGCTGCTGGTCGCCGGTGAACCCGAGGCCGTCGATCCTCGCCTGAGGCTGGCCTGGTGGCCGGAGACAGCGCTGCAGTTGACGCAAGGGGCGGACTGGCTCGAGCTCACGGATGAACGGCGCGGAGAGCATCGCTTGCTGGTGGAGAGTTGCCGCCGCTGTGGTGACCGGCTCATGGTCTCACGGGAGGGCTGGGTCGAGACGACGCTTGAATGGGTGGAGAGGCTGGGGCTGGAGGTATCGACGCTCAGTGCCAGTGATGCACTTCGAGAGAGCTTCGGGCATGCACGCCCCGTTGACTGAGTCGTCGTGATATCCGCCCATGGGCGCTCGCTGCCTGCGCGGTGAAGGGATCAAGGGTGCGCGTTGGCGAGGGAGGGGTAGCCCAGCAACTGCCCCAGGCGCTCGGCGTGAAGCGACAGCCAGTCGGGGTCGATCGGCCCCCAGTCATCGATGCGATAGTGACCGATATTGTGAGGCTTGCCTGGCTGATGCTCGAAGCGGCAGCGGATATCCAATTCCTCGAGGGCGGCGAGGGTGTCCTGAGCGGTACGTCTCGGCATGCCGGTGGCGGCGGTGATGGCCGGCACGCTATCGATGCCGGTGGCCACCAGATGGGCCAGGTAGAGGCGTCGATAGAAGCTGGTGCGGGTCTTGCTGAGGCTGGTCATGGGCTTTCGCTATCTCGTCAGGGGCCTTTGGTACCGATGGTTCAGCGTCACGTAAAAGCGCGGCCAGTGCAACAGAGGTTCGAGACTTTGATGCACGTCACAGGCGTGCCTGCCGGCACAGGCTAGAGTGTGGCGACACCGGGCGGTGCTTCATGAACTTCGTCATGGAAATGATTCTTGAAGCGCGAACGGTTCTCGCCATTTTCTATCCCGAGGTTCTCGCATGTCTGCATCGCCGATCTTTGACCGCTCCGCCCTGGCCGCCCTGGCCACCACCCTCTGTCTTGGTGTCTTTTCCAGCAGTGCCTCGGCGCTGGAGTATCCGATCGGCGAGCCCGAACTGGTCAACGGCATGGAAGTCGCCGCGGTCTACCTGCAGCCGGTGGTCATGGAGCCTGCCGGTGAGCTGGCCGCTGCCGAGGCCGATATTCATCTCGAGGCGGATATTCACGCCCTCGAGGACAACGACAACGGTTTTCCTCCCGGCGCCTGGATTCCTTTTCTGCACATTGACTATCGGTTGCAGAAGGAAGGCAGCGACAGTGTGATCGAAGGTAGCCTGATGCCGATGATCGCCAGCGACGGCACCCACTATGGTGTCAATGTGGCGCTCGAAGGCATGGGGCGCTATCACCTGAGCTTCCACATCGAAGCGCCGCACCTGATGCGTCATATCGACAAGGAAACCGGCGTGGCACCCTGGTATGCGCCCTTCGACGTCGAGTATGACTTTGTCTACGCCGGCGTGGGCAAGAAGGGCGGCTACTGAGAGGAGGCGGTCATGTTGCTGCTACGTCGTTCCCGTCTCTCGGGCGCGCTGATCACGGCGCCGTTGGTCGCGCTGTCGCTGATGACACTGTGCGCCACCTCTGGTCAGGCAGAGGCCGGAGCGCTGCCTACCTACCGGTTGACCCTTGTTGACGGCAGGCTTGATCCCGTCGAACTCGAGGTCGTCGCCGGGCAGCGGTTCAAGATCGAACTGCATAATGCCGGAAGTACGCCGGTGGAATTCGAGAGTCGCCGGCTTCGCCAGGAAAAGGTGATGGGCCCCGGCGTTCACTCCTTCGTCGTGGTCCACCCGCTGAAGCCGGGGCGCTACGACTACTTCGACGAGTTTCACCTGCCCGATGCCCAGGGCGTGATCATCGCTCGGGAAGCCTCCGAGGAGGCTCACCCATGAACGAAGCGGCCTTTATCGTGGTCCTGCGCGAGAGCCTGGAGGCCATCCTGGTGGTCGGCCTTGTCTACGCCTGGCTCGCCCGAGAGGGGCGTCGCGATGCCTTGAATTGGCTGTGGGGCGGTGTCGCGGCGGGTATCGCCCTGGCGGTGGTGCTGGGTGCTGTGCTGATGGGAGTAGGGCGCTGGTTGACCGGTGACGCCCAGACCCTGTTTCACACCGCCATGTCGGCGCTGGCCGCCGCGTTGATCGTGCAGATGGTGGCGTGGATGCGCCGTCGCGGCGCCTCCTTCAAACGCTCCATGGAGTGTGACGCCATGCTGTGTCTGTCGCGCTCACGGCTGTGGGGCATTGCTACCCTGGTTGCCCTGGCGGTGGCTCGGGAAGGCGCCGAGACCCTGGTGTTTCTGTACGGTCTGGGTCTGGCCCAGTGGCGAGGCGGACAACTGACCTCCTTCGCCCTGGCCGCAGGTCTCGGCTTTGTCACGGCGGCTGCCTGCTTCGTGATGCTGCAGTGGTCCTCGCGACGACTGGCCTGGCGCGGGTTCTTCCGGGCCAGCGAGATCCTGCTGCTGCTGGTGGCGGCGGGCCTGTGGGTAGCGGCGCTCGAGCGGCTGATGAATCTGGGCTGGTTGCCGGTCGGGATCGATCCGCTGTGGGACACCAGTGCCTGGCTGGATGATGGCCAGGGAGTCGGCGGACTATTGGCCAGTATCGCCGGTTACCGTGCCTGGCCTTCCTCGACGCTGGTGCTCGGCTACCTGTGCTATTGGGGCCTCGTCTACTGGTGGGTGGGCGGGCAGCGCCCGTCGCACAACGTCGTCGAGGGAGCGGTGTCGTGAACGAGGCGGCGGCAGTGACGGCAACAGGGACGGCAACAGTGACGCCAGCAGTGATGCCAGAAGCCAGCGATCGTCGCTGCGGGCCTGGCAAGGAGACTCGGCCAACCGTGGCTGAGAATCGGCATCCAGGCGCCCGCAAGACCCGACGCTGGGCACGTCTGGGAGCCTGGCTGAAGCATCATCGGCGCTGGATTCTGACACTGCAGTGGGCCGTGGTGGCGTTCTACGCCGTGCTGCTGCTGGTGCCGCCCTTGTTGCCCCTGCCGAACCATGAGGCACGCATCCTCGATCACCTCACGGTGTTCGCCGAGTTCGTGTTCTGGGGTATCTGGTGGCCGTTTGTCATGGTCAGCATGGTGGTGGCGGGGCGGCTATGGTGCGGGATGATGTGTCCGGAGGGTGCCATCACGGAAGCCGCCAGCCGTGTCGGCCTGGGTCGGGCGATACCGCGCTGGATGCGTTGGGGTGGCTGGCCGTTCGTGGGCTTCGCCATGACCACGATCTATGGGCAGCTGGTCAGCGTCTACCAGTATCCCAAGGCCGCACTGCTGGTGCTGGGGGGCTCGACCCTGGCGGCGGCCGTGATCGGTCTGGTCTACGGCAAGGGCAAGCGCGTCTGGTGTCGCCATCTGTGTCCGGTCAGCGGCGTCTTTGCGCTGTTGGCCAAGCTGGCGCCGTTGCACTACCGCGCCGACCCCGAGGTATGGACCGAACACGGACGGCGCCAGCGCCGGCGTGAGGTGTCAAGAAGCCGGGCTCCGGACTGCCCGGTGCTGATCCCGCTGAAGCAGCTGGACAGCGCCAGTGACTGCCATCTGTGCTCGCGTTGCTCAGGCTACAAGGATGCTATCCATCTCGAGCTCAGGGCGCCCGGCATCGAGGTGGTGTCGCCACCGCCTCAGCGACCCGCGACCCTGTGGGAGTTCGTGCTGGTGGTATTCGGCCTGCTGGGCATCGCGGTGGGGGCATTCCACTGGTCGGCGAGCCCCTGGTTCGTGGCCGCCAAGCAGCAGGCGGCCGTCTGGCTCTATCAGCACGGTTGGGGATGGCCGCTGGAAACCAGCGCACCCTGGTGGCTGCTGACCCACTATCCCGAACACAACGACGTCTTCACCCTGCTCGATGGAGCCCTGCTGCTGGGCTATATCGGCGTGACTACCCTGGTGCTGGGGGGGCTTGTCTCGCTGTCGCTGTCGCTGACCAACCGTCTGCTTGGCCGCTGGCGCTGGCAGCGCCTGTGGCACCTGTCCTACGCCCTGATACCCCTGGCCGCGGTCGGCGTCTTCCTGGGCCTGTCGATGACCACCCTGACCCTGCTGCGAGGCGATGGCCTGCTGATCCACTGGGCCAATGACGCCAGGGCGCTGTTGCTGGGGCTTGGCGTACTGGCAAGCGCGGGGCTTGGATGGGGCATCCTCGGACGCTACGCCAGTGGCCCGCGTCGACTTCTGGCCATGCTGCCCATGCTCGCCGCCCAGGCGCCGGTGATCGGCGCCTGGTGGCTGCTGTTCTGGGGCTGGTAGAGCGTGGTATCGCCTGGTAGAGAGCCAGCCACCGCACTAATTATGCGTTTGCGGTGAAAGGGGCCTGTCTCTGGTAAAGCGGGGCCGCAATGATCTGGCGCATTTCCTCATCCTAGGTGATATAGGCCGGCGGGCTGGTAGAGAGCCAGCCAGCGCCGACCCTGCCCACTAATTATGCGTTTGCTGTGAAAGTTATGCGTTTGCTGTGAAAGGAGCCTTCATGGCCTTGATGATCTGGCGCATTTCGTCATCCGAGGTGATATAGGCCGGCATGGTGTAAAGCCATCTGCCGAAGGACCTCAGCCACACGCCCTGTTCACGGGCGATGGCGGCGGCACCTTTCAGCGCTTTACTGTCGTGCACCTCGATCACGCCGGTGGCGCCGAGCACACGGATGTCGGCCACCGCAGGGTGGGCGCGCAGGTCACTGTCGCCGGCGAGCTCCTGCACAAGGATGGCGTTGAGCCGAGCGATACGGCCCAGATAGTCGTCCTCCTCGAAGACCCTGAGGCTTTCCAGTGCCACGCGACAAGCCAGCGGATTGCCCATGAAGGTCGGGCCGTGCATAAAGGCGTGAAGCTCGCTGTCGCCGATAAAGGTGTCATGGACACGGTCGTTGGCCAGGGTCGCCGCGTGGCCAAGGTAGCCACCGGTCAGCCCCTTGGACAGCACCATGATGTCCGGACTGACACCGGCATGGTCGGCGGCGAACATGCGCCCGGTGCGTCCAAAGCCGGTGGCCACTTCGTCGAACACTAACAGCACGTCGAACTCGTCGCACAAGGCGCGAGCACCCTTCAGATAGTCCGGTGAGGTCATGTTGAGACCTCCGGCGGCCTGCAGCAGGGGTTCCATCAGCAGCGCGGCGATCTCGTGGTGGTGGGCTTCCAGCACCGCTCGCAGGGCGTCGAGGTCGGCGGCGACCTGCTCCGGCGTGGCCGCATAGGGGGCCGTCGGCGCCGGGGCGAAATGGTGTTTCGGAAGAAAGCCGGAAAACAGCGAATGCATGCCCTCTTCGGGGTCACACACCGCCATGCAGCCGGCGGTATCACCGTGGTAGGCCTTCATCAACGACAGCATGCGGTGCTTGTTGGGGCGGCCGCGCAGATGGTGGTACTGCACCGCCATCTTCATCGCCACCTCCATGCCCACCGAGCCGCTGTCTGAGAAGAACACGTGGTTGAGGCCCTCTGGCGTGACGCGAACCAGTTCCCGCGCGAGCTGGTCGGCGGGATCGTGGGTCAGTCCTCCAAGCATCACGTGACACAGCGTGGCAGCCTGCTCCTGAATCGCCTTGACCAGCCGTGGATGTCCGTAGCCGTGGATCATGCACCACCAGGAGCAGGTCGCGTCGAGCAATGATTCGCCGCTGTCCAGGGTAAAGCGGGTGCCCTGGCCGCCGACTACCCGGGGGGCAGGGGCCTGGGTCTTGAGATGGGCGTAGGGATGCCACACCGGAGAGGTCATGTCGGCTCCTGAGGGACGCTTGGTGGTAAACTGAGTGACGAGCTAAAAGTTTACCACCGCTGCTGCTGCCGTCGCCAATGCCAGCGCTCGTACCCGGAAAACCGGGGTAGAGCGGGGCAGGCGAGGGTACAAGGCGGAGCGGTGCTTTCTAAGGGATGCTGGGCTCTGGGATGCTGGGCTCAGGGATGCTGGGCTCAGGGATGCTGGGCGTCGACACGTTCGAGAAAGCGCTCGAACAGAAACGCCTCGTCGTTTTTCAGCGAGCGACTCAGGCAGTCGATGAACTCTCGGCGCGGATAGGTGAAGACCCGCGGCGCCTTGTAGGCATCCAGATCGATGGCGATCACCTCTCCGTCGACGACCAGGAAGTTCTCTGTGTGCAGGCCACGACAGTGGATACGGTCACGGTACAAGGCTTCGAGAATGTCCAGGTAGCGGTTCTGCAGTTCCGGAGAGTCGAGGACCAGCTTTTTAAGCGCGATGCCGTGCACGTTGGCGGTGACCAGACGATAGCGCTCTGCCGACAGGATTTTCGGTGTGGCGATACCCAGTCGCTCCAGTCGGCCGGCGACATAGCGAAAATTGTGGCCGGGGTAGCGCCGGATGCCCAGGCGGTAGCGCCAGCGATCGCTGGTCTTGGGCGTGAAGGTCTTGATGAAGGCGTCCTGGTCCGCGTCGTAGTGGACCTCGGTGTACTTGCCGGTCTGGATTAGTTGCATGGCGTCCTTGGCAGGCAGGGGGTGGCGGTCAAAACAAGGAGAGGTAAGACGTCAGGCGTCTTCGTCGAAGCGTGCGTCGAACAGTGCCTCCAGAGCGTCCAGCACCGCGTCCGCGTCCTTGCCTTCGGCCTCCAGGGTCAGCTCCGTACCGCAGGGGGCGGCCAGCATCAGCAGCGACATGATGTTGGCGGCGTCACCCGAGCGGCTGCCATGGTGGACGGTGACGGTGGCGTCAAAGGGTTGGCAGCAGGTGACCAGGCGAGTCGCGGCGCGTGCATGCAGGCCGCGACGATTGGTCAGGGTCAGGGTGCGTCGGGCCACGCCTAGAGTCCTCCGCTGTCCAGTCGGCGTTGCTGGCCGAGTTCGCGGTGGCGTAGACGGACGCGGGGATGCTGGTCGGCCAGGGCCGAGGCGATTCCCTCGGCCAGGTAGACCGAACGATGCTGTCCTCCGGTGCAGCCCACCGCCACGGTGAGGTAGCTGCGCTGGCTTTGCTGATAGCGCGGTAGCCAGGTGCGCACCCAGGCGAGAATGTCGCGTTTCATGTCGGCGACGTCCTGATAGCGTTCGAGGAAGTCGATGACGCTGGGATCGCAGCCATTGGCATCACGCAGCGATGGTTCCCAGTAGGGGTTGGGCAGACAGCGGGCATCGAACACGATGTCTGCATCCGGCGGCACGCCACGCTTGAAGCCGAAGGACTCCACGGTCAGGCTCAACTGGCCGCTGCGGTGGTCGGCGACCTGTTCGGCGATGCGCGAACGCAGTTCGTGTACCGACAGGCGAGAGCTGTCGATGACCAGATCGGCCAGGTCTCGAATGCCCGAAAGGGCCTTCTGTTCGGACTCGATGGCTTCCGCCAGGGTCATGTCGCTATCACGGGTCAGCGGGTGACGGCGCCGCGTGTGGGAATAACGCTCGAGCAGAATTCGCGCATCACTGGTCAGGTAGACCACCTGGCAGTCGATCGGACTCTGCTTGAGGGACGCCAGCTGGGCGGGGAAGCGTTCCAGCGCCTCAGGCAGGTTGCGGGCGTCGACGCTGACGGCGATACGGCGGGAATGACCGTTTTCCAGCTCGTCCACCAAGGCGCCCAGCAAGGTCGCGGGAAGGTTGTCGATGGCGTAGAACCCCAGGTCCTCCAGGGCCTGAAGGGCCACGGACTTTCCCGAGCCGGAGCGACCACTGATGATCACGAGCTGCATGTCCTGTCTCCTTGGGCAGGCGTCCATTGCTGATGGCCTAGGCAAGGCCGCGATCAGGAGGGAGTGTCGTCCCCTGGCGCCTGTTGGCGGATGGCTTCCTGCAGGCGCTCGTGAAGCTCGCGCTGGGAGCTGGCGTGGCGCAGACGGTGACGTGTGTCGGCGTCGTTCATGACGCCAGCGACCTGGCCGAGCAGGGCAAGATGGGCGTCGTCGGCCTCTTCCGGCACCAGCAGCACGAACACCAGATCGACGGGCTCACCATCGATGGCATCGAAGTCGACAGGTTCCGCGAGTTTGAGGAAGCCGGAGATGGGCGCCTTGCAGTGGGGGTTGCGGGCATGGGGAATGGCGACGCCATTGCCGATGCCGGTACTGCCCAGGCGCTCACGTCCGATCAGCCGACTGAAGACCTCCTGGCTGTCCAGGCTCGGGGTGTTCTGCGCAATGAAGGTGCTGAAAAACTCCAGCACCCTCTTCTTGCTGCCTCCCGGGACATCGAACAATGTGCGCTCGGGAGGGAGAATGGCTTCCAATGTCATGAGAGTCAGCGAATTCCGGCGCCTTGGGCGCGGGCTTGGGATTTTTCCTTGTGCTTGACCAGCTGGCGGTCCAGCTTGTCGGCAAGGGCGTCGATAGCAGCATACATGTCGCCGTCCTGCGCTTCGGCATGCAGGTCGGCACCGGCGGCGTGAAGGGTGCAGGCGGCCAGCTGGCGTTCCTTTTCCACCGAGAGGGTCACCTGGACGTTGGTGATGTTGTCGTAGTGGCGCTCCACACGGGTGAGCTTCTCTTGTACGTAGTCACGCAGGGGATCGGTCAATTCGACGTGGTGGCCGGTGATGTTGACTTGCATGACAGGCTCCTTGCTCTTTCGGGTGGTGGCTTGATTGTAACCCTTTTTCCGATCCTGCAAACCCCCTCGACGCTACGCAGAAAGACGCAGATGTCATGCGAAATTTCAAGTGCTTGCGCTTTCCCGATAACTAGGCTAGCGACGCCGCAGCGCAAGGCCTCAGCGCAGTCGCTTGCGCTCGCTGGAAGACGGAATATTCATGGCTTCCCGGTACTTTGCCACGGTGCGTCTGGCGACATTGACGCCGTCTTCCGCCAGCAATTCCACCAGTTTGCTGTCCGACAGAGGTTTGCGGGCAGGTTCCTTTTGAATCAACGATTTGATCATGGCGCGGATGGCGGTACTGGAATGGGCGTCGCCATCCTGGCCGACCTGGCTCGAGAAAAAATACTTCAACTCGAACACGCCGCGAGGCGTGTGCACGAACTTCTGGGTGGTCACGCGGGAGATGGTGGACTCGTGCATCTCCACCTTGTCTGCGATATCGGCCAGCACCAACGGTTTCATGGCCGCTTCTCCCTGCTCGAGGAAGTCGATCTGACGCACCATGATTTCCCGGCCGACCTTCAGCAAGGTGTCGTTGCGGCTGGACAGACTCTTGATCAGCCAGCGCGCCTCCTGCAGGTGGTCCTTGAGGAACTGGTTGTCCTGGCTCTTGTCCGCGCGCCGAATCAGCGCAGCGTAGTCGGGCTGGATGCGCAGTCGGGGCATTGCATCCGGGTTGAGTTCAACGCGCCAGCCCTCTTCGGTGTGGCGTACCACCAGGTCGGGTATGACGTAGTCGTTATCGCTGTCACCGAACTGGCTGCCGGGACGTGGGTCGAGGCTCCGGATCAGCTCGATGACGCTGTCGAGTTGGTCGTCATCGAGTCCTAGTCGGCGCTTCAGCAGACGTCGGTCGCCGCTGGCCAGCGCCTCGAGAAACTGTCTTACCAGTCGTCCGGCCTGGGGCAGCAGGACGGTATCGCGAGGCAGGCTATCCAGTTGCAGCATCAGACACTCGCGCAGGTCGCGGGCGAACACTCCGGTCGGTTCGAACTGTTGCAGCCGAACCAGCACCGCCTCCACCTCTGCGAGGGGAGGGGGGCGACGACCGTCTTGCTCGAGCCCCTGGGCAATGTCATCCAGTGTCTGCTCGAGATAGCCGTCGGCGTTGACCGCGTCGAGCAGGCTCTCGGCGATCAGGCGCTCCTGGTCGCTGACGTCGAGCATCGCCAGTTGCCAGCTCAGGTGGCTGTGCAGTGACTGGGAGCTTGCCTGGCGCTCGAAATCCGGCGCCTCGCCACTGCCGGCGGGGGTGGTGCCCAGGTCCTGGTAGGTGTCGGACCAGTCGCTGTCCACACTGAGTTCCGAGGGAATCTGATCCGCCCAGTCATCTTCCACGGCTTCCCTGGTCTGCTGTTCGCCGAACTCGTCCTCGAGTTCGAGCATGGGGTTGGCCTCCAGCGCCTGCTGGACCTCCTGGCGCAGGTCCAGGGTCGAAAGCTGCAGCAGGCCGATCGCCTGTTGCAGTTGCGGGGTCATGGTCAGCTGGGTACCGATGCGCAGCTGCAGTGACGCCTTGAGGGCCATGGGTCGGGATCCACCAGTGTTGTCGAAAGGCTTTACCCTAACGACGAGTCATCAGACATGCAAGCATCTTGCCAAGTTGGTGTTTTTTGACCTGTGGGAGGGAGTGTAAAGGTCGATGTGGAACAACTTGGTAGGGGGGAGGTGCTTCTTTCGAGGGAGGCCCTGTGTGCAAGGTGAGGCCGACCCTTTCGGGGCCGGCGGTTGAATGCTGATGCTGGCAAGTGTTGCGGCCGCTTGATGCGACTGCGACTGCGGCTGTCGGGCGGCCCTGCGGTCTAGAGGCGGAAGTTCTCGCCCAGGTAGACCTCCTTGACGCGCTGGTTGGCGAGGATGGACTCGGCGCTGCCCTCGGCGATGATCTGGCCGTCGCCGACGATGTAGGCACGATCGCAGATATCGAGGGTCTCGCGCACGTTGTGATCGGTGATCAGGACGCCGATATCGCGGGCCTTGAGTTGACGAATGATGGACTTGATCTCGCCCACCGAGATCGGGTCGACCCCGGCGAAGGGTTCATCGAGCAGGATAAAGGCCGGCTCGGTGGCCAGGGCGCGAGCGATCTCGACCCGGCGCCGCTCCCCGCCGGACAGGCTCATGCCGGGGTTGTCACGAATATGGCTGACGTGGAAATCCTCGAGGAGTTGCTCGAGACGTGCTTCTCGGCCCTCGCGGTCGAGGTCCTTGCGGGTCTCGAGGATCGCCATGATGTTGTCGGCCACCGACAGCTTGCGAAAGATCGAAGCCTCCTGAGGCAGGTAGCCGATACCGGCCAGCGCGCGCTGGTGCATGGCCGCGCGGCTCAGGTCCCGATCATCGATGCTGATGCTGCCGGCGTCGGCTCTGACCAGGCCGACGATCATGTAGAAGGAGGTGGTCTTGCCGGCCCCGTTGGGGCCCAGCAGACCGACGATGCTGCCCTGCTCGATCGACAGGCTGATGTCCTGGACGACGCGACGCTTCTTGTAGCTCTTGGCCAGATGGCGAGCGTGGAGAGTCTTCATCAGTTTCCTTGGCTTTCCGGCTCGAGGGTCATGCGAATGCGCTGCTCGCCCTGGACGCCCTGGGCGCTGGAGCGGGCCTGGACCACGCGGCGATCGAGGAAGTACTCCAGATAGGCACCGTCGAAGGTGTCATTGGCCTTGTGCAGCTCAGCCTGGTCGATCAGCTCCATGCGGCGTTCGGCCACGTGGTAGATCACCTTGCGGCCCCAGCCCTTGACCACCGGTTCTTCCGGGGATGGCTTCTGCTCGAGGTAGGCGCGGGAGCCGGTCGCGGTCGCCAGTGACAGTTGTCCCTGGTCGTTGCGCTGGATCTCGACGCGTTCGCCGGTGAGGATCATGCTGCCTTGCACAATGCGCACGTCGCCGGTATAGACCGCGGTACCGGCGCGATCATCGAGATCCAGCTGGTCGGCCTCCACCTGAATCGGTGCGCTGCGATCACTTTCCAGCGCCAGGACACTGCTGCCGGTGGCGCCGGCGGCCAGGCCAAGGGCCAGGGCAAGCAGGAGGGCGGGACTTGGACGCATCATGGAAGGGGCTCCTTATTGAGGCTCTGGCGGATGATGACCGGTGACATTGTCGGTCAGGCGAGCGGTATTGTCATGGATCCAGGCGTCGAAGCGCTCCCCTTGCATCTGTTGAGGGGGTTGGCGTAGGACGGCTGGCGTTTCGCTCCAGACATGGCCACTGTCGCTGTCGTAGACCAATACCTCTGTATCAAGCTGCCAACGCTCTGCGGGGGCCTCGAGATGGGCGTCGCCCGACAGGGTCAGGGGGTTGCCGTCCGGACCCAGTTCACCGTTGTCGGCGTCGGCGATCCACTCTCGGCCGCTGTCGTCGATCAGCGCAAGGTCCGGCTGGTCCACCCGGGTGACGTCGTCGAGCGGTGTGTGCACAAGGCGTGGCGTATCGATGCGCTGATGGGGGGTGCCCTGGGCATCGAAGCGGGTCAGGCGGGCATCCACCAGGTAGTAGTCGGGCTCGCCGGCCTTGTCATTGGGTACCAGGTCGGGGACGTTGCTCTCGCGGGGGTCGAGCAACGTCAGGCCGCCACCGAGTACCAGCAGCAGGATGACCAGCCAGAAGCGAAAGCCTGGACGCAGTGCGCTCAGTTTCATGTCAGCGGTCCGTTGCTCAGGTAGCTGTCGATGATATCGTCGAGGCGGCCCTGGGCCATCAGCAGGGTGTCGGTGATCTCGCGCACCGCGCCATGTCCGCCGGCAACCTGGGTGACCCAGTCGGCGTGCTGACGAAGGTAGCAGGGGGCGCCTGGCACGGTGATGCCGACCGCACTGCGATGGATGCAGGGAAGGTCGGGCAGGTCATCGCCGCAGTAGGCGACCTGGTCGAGGGCCAGGCCAAGCGAATCGCACAGCGATTCAAGGGCGGGCAGCTTGCGCTCGACCCCTTGCTGTACGTGCTCAATGCCGAGTGCTCTGGCTCTCTGGGTGACCATGGGGGAGCTGCGCCCGGTGATCAGGGCCACCTGGATACCGGCGCGCTTGGCCAGCTTGAGGCCGTGGCCATCCAGGGTGTTGAACGCCTTCAACTCGGAGCCGTCGGCGTGGAAGTACAGTCGACCATCGGTCAGTACGCCGTCCACGTCCAGCGCCAGCAGCTTGATGTGGCGCAGGCGCTCCACCAGATCCGGCGCGAGGGAGGCGAGAAGCTCGTGAGACATGACGGCGTTCCTTGTAAAGGGATAAATGAGGCTCAGATGACACCGGCGGCCAGCAGGTCGTGCATATGCAGTGCACCGACTGGGCGCTGCTCGTCATCGACCACCGCCAGGGCGGTGATCCGGCCTTCCTCCATCAGCTTGACCGCCTCCGCCGCCAGGGTGGCGGGGCCGATGCGTCGCCCGGGGGTGGTCATCACGTCATCCACGGTAAGCGAGCTGAAGTCTTGATGACGATCCAGGGTGCGGCGCAGGTCGCCGTCGGTATAGACCCCGGCCAGGGTGCCGTCGGGGGACACCACGCAGGTAAAGCCAAGGCCCTGGCGGGTGATCTCGAGCAGGGCGTCGCGCAGCGGCGAGCCCGACGGTACTGAGGGCAGGCGGTCGCCGGTGTGCATCAGATCGGCCACGGTCAACAGCAGTCGCTTGCCCAGGCTGCCGCCCGGATGGGACAGGGCGAAATCCTCGGCGGTGAAGCCGCGGGTCTCGAGCAGAGCCACCGCCAGGGCGTCGCCCAGCGCCAGCGCTGCGGTGGTCGAAGAGGTCGGGGCCAGGTCCAGCGGGCAGGCCTCGCGCTCGACCCCTGCGTATAGATGGGCCTCAGCGTGGCGGGCCAGGGTCGAGTGCGCTCGGCCGGTCATGCTGATCAGTGGAATGCCCATGCGCTTGAGCAGCGGCAACAGGGCAGTGACCTCGGCGGTTTCGCCGGAGTTGGACAGTGCCAGGACGACGTCGCCGGGCGTGATCATGCCCAGGTCACCATGACTGGCTTCACCGGGATGGACAAAAAAGGCCGGCGTGCCGGTGCTTGCCAGGGTGGCGGCGATCTTGCCGCCGACATGTCCCGACTTGCCCATGCCGGTGACGACCACCCGGCCGCGGCAGGCCAGCAGCAGTTGGCAGGCACGGTCGAAGTCGCCGTCGAGACGCCCGATCAGGGCGTCGATGGCGTCACGTTCCAGCTCCAGGGTGCGTCGTGCGATATCGCGGACGCTCAGGGTCGGCGTCTGCGCCGAGGAGGGGTGTTTGCTCATGGCCATGATTGTTGCCGTTTACTGCCGTTGTCACAAGGGGCCTGCCGCGACCGAAAGGCCGAGCCAGGTCAGATAAAGCGCATAGGTGCAGGCCAGCAGCGCGCCGATCCAGCGCCCCAGGCGACCGCGGCGTTGCCACAGCAGCAGCGCCGCCAGCAGCAGCGTCAGGCCAAGCATTACCGGAAAGTCGCGGCCGGCGGCTGCGGGATCGGTGGCTCCCGGCGCCAGCAGCGCCGGTACCGGCAGTACCGCCAGCATGTTGAACAGGTTGGAGCCGATGACGTTGCCGATGGCCAGATCGTGGTGGCGCTTCAGCGCGCTGGCCACGCAGGCGGCGAGTTCCGGCAGGCTGGTGCCGATGGCGACGACGGTCAGACCGATCACCAGCTCGCTTACGCCAAAGGTGCGTGCCAGCTCAGTGGCGCCCCAGACCAGGGCGCGGGAGCTGGCGATCATCACCGCCAGGGTCAGCACCAGCCAGCCGATGGCCTTGCCCAGTGCCATGCCGGGAATGTCGTCGGCCATCTCCTGTTCGGCCTCGTCGGCGCGAAACAGCCACCACAGACTGAATACCAGCAGCGCGATCAGCAGGGCCGCGTCGAGGCGTTCGAGGCTGCCATCGGCCAGGGCGTAGCCGGCGAGGCCGGTGGCGCCCAACAGCAGTGGCAGCTCGCGGCGCACGATGGTGAAGCGCACCGGGATCGGCACCACCAGTGCAGTCACGCCCAGTACCAGCGCGATGTTGGCGATATTGGAGCCCAGCGCATTGCCGGTGGCCAGGTCGGGGGCGCCATCCAGCGAGGCCATCACCGAGACCACGATTTCCGGGGCAGAGGTGCCGATGGAGACGATGGTCATGCCGACCAGCATGATGCTCATGCCGGCGCGGTAGGCGGTGGCGGCGGCGGCGCCGACAAAGCGATCCGCGCTCCAGAGCAGGCCCACCAGGCCCAGGGCGACGACGACAGACGGTAACAGCATGGAGAACGACTTGGTTGCAGAAAGGGCGCCCATTGAACCCTTAGATAAACCTGCGCGCAAGCGCGCAACCGGGGCACTGGCATGCTGCATTTGAGTTAAGATACGATGTTCGAAAACCGAGCGCGGCTCAAGGCGCTCTATTCTCAAGGTTCGGGCTCAGGTCTGGCCAGGCGTCGAATCCGAGGATTCGGGGCGGGCGTCCGGTCTGAACCGCCGGTTCACGGTGATACTGACTCTATAGGGACTGCGATGACGGCTTCCTCCTTGGTGGAGGTGGAGAATCTGCATTTCACGCGCGGCGACAGGGATATCTTTCGCGGCGTGGATCTCTCCATACCCCGCGGCAAGATCACGGCCATCATGGGGCCAAGTGGCACCGGGAAGACTACCCTGCTGAAACTGATCGGGGGGCAGCTCAACCCCAGTGGCGGACGCGTCCTGATCGATGGTCAGGACGTCCATCGCCTGTCGCGCAAGGATCTGTTCCAGATGCGTCGGCGCATGGGCATGCTGTTCCAGAGTGGCGCGCTGTTTTCCGATCTCAGTGTCTACGAGAACGTGGCATTTCCGCTGCGGGTGCACACCGATCTGCCGGAAAGCATGGTGCGTGACGTGGTGCTGATGAAGCTCGAGGCGGTGGGGCTGCGTGGGGCCAGAGACTTGATGCCAGCAGAGCTGTCCGGCGGCATGACACGGCGTGTGGCGCTGGCGCGGGCGGTGGCGCTGGATCCTGAATTGATTCTCTACGACGAGCCCTTCGTCGGCCAGGATCCGATCTCCATGGGTGTGCTGGTCCAGTTGATTCGGCGGCTGAATCAGGCGCTGGGCTTGACGGCGGTGGTGGTCTCCCACGATATCAAGGAGACCCTGTCCATCGCCGACTACGTCTACGTGGTCGCCGACGGGCGGGTCATGGCCCACGGCACGCCGGCATCGCTGGACGTGGAACAGGACGCCCGAGTCAGTCAGTTCGTGCATGGTGAGCCGGACGGCCCTGTGCCGTTTCACTACCCGGCCAACGATTTCCACGATGACATTCTGGGCCAGGGGAGCCGTCCATGATCGAACGAATCACCCATATGGGACGGCGCGGCTGCGACCTGCTGGAGGCCGTCGGCCGGGCCAGCATCTTTCTCGGCCAGTCCATGCTGGGGCGCCCCTCGGCAGAAGGGTTCAGCCTGTGGGTGGCCCAGGTCTATGCGGTCGGTGTGCTGTCGTTGGCCATCGTGCTGGTGTCGGGGCTGTTCATCGGCATGGTGCTGGCGCTTCAGGGTTACACCATCCTGGTCGGGTTCGGTGCCGAGGACGCGCTCGGCCAGATGGTGTCGTTGGCCCTGTTGCGTGAACTGGCGCCGGTGGTGGCGGCGCTGTTGTTCGCCGGGCGCGCGGGCTCGGCATTGACCGCCGAGATTGGCCTGATGAAGGCCACCGAGCAGCTGACCAGCATGGAGATGATCGGTGTCGATCCGCTGCGTCGTATCGTGGCGCCACGCCTGTGGGCGGGGTTCGTCTCGCTGCCGCTGCTGACCATCGGCTTCAGCGTGGTCGGCGTGTACGGCGGCTACCTGGTCGGGGTCGAGTGGCTCGGGGTGTTCGAAGGCTCGTACTGGGGCAACATGCAGGCCAGCGTCGGCTTCTTTACTGATATCGGCAACGGCGTGGTCAAGAGCATCGTGTTCGCCATAGTGGTCACCTGGATTGCCGTGTTCCAGGGGTATGATCTGGTGCCGACCTCGGAAGGTATTTCGCGGGCCACCACCCGTACCGTGGTGTATTCCTCCCTGGCCGTGCTGGGCTTGGATTTCGTTCTTACCGCCGTGATGTTCGGCGGGCTTTCCTGATTCTGCGGAGACTGTCCATGAAGCGCAGCAAGACGATGGAGTTTGGTGTGGGCCTGTTCATGCTGGCCGGTATCCTGGGGCTGGTATTCTTGGGGCTCAAGGTCAGCGGCCTGGACCTGCAACGTGCCGACGACACCTACGAGCTCCGGGCCAACTTCGCGAATATCGGTGGGCTCAAGCCGCGGGCACGAGTGACGATGGCCGGGGTGACCGTGGGACGGGTAGAGAGCATCGAGCTGGATACCGAGTTCTACGATGCCGTGGTGGTGATGTCGCTGGACAGCTCCCTGGCCGGCAAGCTGCCGGATGACAGCACCGCGGCGATCCTTACCTCGGGCCTGCTTGGCGAGCAGTACATCGGGCTGTCGGTCGGGGGGTCACCGGAGATGATCGCCGAGGGTGAGGCGATTCGTGATACCCAGTCCGCGCTGGTGCTCGAGGAACTGATCCAGCAGTTCGTGTCCAATCTGACGAAAGACTGATCCGGCAGTTTCCGGAGATACAAGGAGGCAACCCATGACCCGTTCTTTGCCCGCAATGGTTCACCTGCGCCGCTGGTTGATGGCGCTGATGATGGTGCTGGCCAGTCTGCCGGCCATGGCCCAACAATCCCCCGAGCAACTGATTCGCGACAGCGTCAATGATCTGATGGGGATGATCGGCGGCCGAGAGGCCTACTTCATGGACCGTCCCGACGAGCTCAAGCAGATGGTCGACGAGAGTCTGCGTGGCGTCGCCGACTTTCGCTACATCGGCGCCAGTGTGATGGGCCGCTACTTCAACAATGCCACGCCGGAGCAGCGTTCGCGCTTCGTCGAGGTGTTCAAGCAGACCCTGCTCGACACCTATGCCAAGGGCCTGGTGACCTTCGAGTACAAGGAAGTTCGCGTGCTCGATAACCAGTCCGCCTCACGCTATGACGATCAGGACAGCGTCGAGATGGAAGTGGTGGCCACCGACGGCACCATCTACCCGGTCAACTACACCCTGCGCAAGTCCAACGGCCAGTGGCGGGTGGTCAATGTCATCGTCAATGGCATCAATCTCGGTCTGACCTTCCGCAACCAGTTCGATCAGGCCATGCGTGACCACAATCGTGACTACGACGCCGTGATCAACAACTGGTCGCCGGATGTCGGCGTCGACGAACTGGAGCGCGGTGCGTGAGCGTGTTGATGGAAGTGGCGTCGGCCCGCCTGCTCGAGGACGGAAGTACACTCCGGGTGTGTGGCAAGGTCGACTTCGACGGGGCCGCGGACATGGCCGAGGCAGGTCGTGAGTGGCTCCAGAGTCGAGCATCGGGCACCTCGGTGTGCCTCGACCTGAGCGAGGTGGAGCACGTCTCCAGCGCGGCGCTGACCATGATGCTCGAGTGGGCGCGTACCATTCGCCGGATCGGGCTGTCGCTCAACAGCATCAAGTTGTCGGCGCAGCTCAGGCAGTTGACCGAGCTGGCCGGTCTGGATGATCTGTTGCCTTCCAGCACCGTTACCGCCTAGCGGCGGTTGTCTGGCTGCTGGTGTCCGCGATGCGCCCGGTTCGACGTCTGAAGCCAGCGCCTTGATCCGGGCTGCTCGCCCTCGCCGCTAGCCCTTCCGGCACCCCCGACCACCGCAAGGTGGCCGGGGGTGTCTTTTTTGTGACGGACGTATAGATGGAAACCTCGCTGCGTCATCGCCAAGCGCGCCGCTTTTCTTTACCATATGCCCTTTGAGTTTTTTCGGGACGTCACGGCGAGGCCGTGGGCGTCTCCCGTCATTGGTCTGGTCAAGGAGCAGGTGCATGCAACCCAGCGACGTCAAAGCGCTGCTCGAGAGCCGTGTCGACGGCTGTGAATTTCATATCCAGGGTGAAGGCTGCAACTTTCAGGTGATTGCGGTGGGCGAACGCTTCGCCGAGCTGTCACCGGTCAAGCGTCAGCAGGTCATCTATGGTGCGCTGTCCGAGGAAATCGCCTCCGGCGCCCTTCATGCGGTCAGCATCAAGACCTATACCCCCGCACAGTGGCAGGCTGCCGCCGAAAACACCGGAGCCTGATGGTACCGCCTTCATGGACAAATTGATCATTACCGGCAACGGACCCGCCGAGGGCGACGTCTGGGCCAGTGGCGCCAAGAATGCAGCGCTGCCCATCCTGTGCGCCACCCTGCTGTCCGAAGAGCCGGTCACCATCGGCAATCTTCCCCATCTGCAGGACATCACCACCACCCTGGAACTGCTCGGCCACATGGGCGTGCAGGCGGTGATGGGCGAAAAGATGTGCATTCAGCTCAACGGAGCCCAGGTCAGCGATTGCCACGCGCCCTATGAGCTGGTCAAGAAGATGCGCGCCTCGATCCTGGTGCTGGGACCGCTGCTCGCCCACTTCGGCAAGGCCGACGTGTCGCTGCCGGGCGGGTGCGCCATCGGCTCGCGTCCGGTGGACCTGCATATTCGTGGCCTCGAGGCCATGGGTGCCGATATCCGGGTCGAGGGTGGCTACATCCGTGCTACCACGCCGGGCCGCCTCAAGGGGGCGACCATCTTCTTCGATACCGTGACCGTGACCGGTACCGAGAACCTGCTGATGGCCGCGACCCTGGCCGACGGCACCACGGTGCTCGAGAACGCCGCCAAGGAACCCGAAATCGTGGATCTGGCCGAGTGCCTGATCAAGATGGGTGCCGATATCCGTGGTCACGGTACCGACACCATCACCATCGAAGGGGTGGAGCGGCTCCACGGGGCTCGCCACGACGTCATGCCGGACCGTATCGAGACCGGCACCTTCCTGGTCGCAGCGGCGCTCAGCCGTGGCCGCGTTCGGGTGCGTCGTACCCGTGCCGACATTCTCGAGGCGGTGCTGGCCAAGCTCGAGGAGGCGGGGGCCAGGATTACCACCGGTGAGGACTGGATCGAGCTGGACATGGAAGGGCGCAGGCCCAAGGCGGTCAATATCAGGACCGCTCCGTATCCGGCCTTTCCCACCGACATGCAGGCCCAGTTCGTGGCCATGAATGCGGTGGCCGAGGGCTCCTCGCGAGTGGTCGAGACGATCTTCGAGAATCGTTTCATGCACGTGCAGGAGTTGAACCGTATGGGCGCCAACATCGCCCTGGAAGGCAACACTGCCGTCATCGAAGGCGTCGAGCATCTGTCCGGTGCACCGGTGATGGCCACCGATCTGCGCGCTTCGGCCTCACTGGTGATCGCGGCGATGATGGCCAAGGGCGAGACCCTGGTCGATCGTATCTACCACATCGATCGCGGCTACGAATGCATCGAGGAAAAGCTCCACCTGCTGGGTGCTCGGATCAAGCGCGTCCCGGGCTGAGCTTTCTTCGCCCAGCCGGCTCGGACTGCCCGAGCCGGCGCGGGGAAACACGCCACATTGACTTCCAACCCGACAACCGGGCGAGACCATGAGCAAGCAATTGATAGTGGCGCTCTCCAAGGGGCGCATTCTCGACGAGACGCTGCCACTGCTGGCGGATGCCGGCATCCGGCCCGCCGAGGACCTGGGCAAGAGTCGCAAGCTGTTGTTCGACACCAATCTGCCAGACGTCAAGCTGGTGGTGATTCGTGCCACCGATGTGCCGACCTATGTGCAGCTGGGGGCGGCGGACCTGGGGGTGGCCGGCAAGGATGTGCTGCTGGAGCACGGTGCCGAGGGGCTGTATGAGCCGCTGGACCTCAATATCGCGCGTTGCAAGCTGATGACGGCTGGTATTCAGGGTGCCGAGCCCGCCCGTGCCCGGCGTCGGGTGGCGACCAAGTTCGTCAATGTGGCGCGGCGCTATTACGCCGAGCAGGGCATCCAGGCCGAGGTCATCAAGCTGTACGGTGCCATGGAGCTGGCGCCGCTGATGAACCTGGCCGACGAGATCGTCGATATCGTCGATACCGGCAATACGCTGCGTGCCAACGGTATGGAGCCACGGGAACTGATGGCCCATATTAGCACCCGGTTGGTGGTCAATCAGGCCTCGATGACCATCAAGCATGATCAGATCAAACCGCTGTTGCGCCGCTTGAGCGACGCCGTCGAGGCGCGGCGGCAGGCGGCAAGCTGAGCGCACCAGCCAACGGAACCCGAGGGTTCTCAACGTATGGCCAAGACAGAAGCGGAGATTTCCGACATGAGCCAAGACACGCCCCTGGTGGCCCGACTCTCGACCCGAGACGAGGATTTCGAGTCCCGTCTCACCGACCTGCTGGCGTGGGAAGGCGTGTCGGACCATGGTGTCCAGCAGGCGGTCTCCGAGATCATCAGCCAGGTGCGTCGGGAGGGGGATGCCGCCCTGGTGGCGCTGACCTGTCGCCTCGATCGCCTCGAGGCCTCGAGCATGGCGGATCTGACCCTGGGGGCTGATCGTCTCGAGGCCGCCTACGCGTCTCTGCCCGACGACCAGCGTCAGGCGCTGGCCACCGCCGCCGAGCGTATCCGCGTCTACCACGAACGCCAGAAGCCCACTTCCTGGCAGTACACCGAAGACGACGGCACCGTGCTGGGGCAGAAGGTCACGCCGCTGGATCGCGCCGGTATCTACGTGCCCGGCGGCAAGGCCGCCTATCCCTCATCGGTGCTGATGAACGCTGTGCCGGCCCACGTGGCGGGAGTGCGGGAGATCATCATGGTGGTGCCCACGCCCGACGGCGTGGTCAACGATCTGGTGCTGGCGGCGGCGCATCTAGCCGGGGTGGACAAGGTGTTTACCCTGGGCGGTGCCCAGGCCGTGGCGGCGCTGGCCTATGGCACCGAAAGCGTGCCCAGGGTCGACAAGATCGTCGGGCCGGGCAACATCTATGTGGCCACCGCCAAGCGCGCGGTCTTTGGTCAGGTGGGGATCGACATGATCGCCGGGCCTTCCGAGATCCTGGTGGTGTCCGACGGCCAGACTGATCCTGACTGGCTGGCCATGGACCTGTTCTCCCAGGCAGAGCACGACGAAGACGCCCAGGCGATCCTGGTCAGCTGGGACGTGGAGCATCTGGCGGCGGTGGAAGCGTCCATGGAACGGCTGCTGCCGACGCTCGAGCGCGAAGCCATCGCCGGGGCCTCGCTGCGTACGCGCGGTGCGCTGATCGCCTGTCGTGACGAGGGCGAGGCGCTGGAGTTGATCAATCGCATCGCGCCGGAGCATCTGGAGTTGTCGGTGGAGCACCCGGAGCGACTGGCGGAGCAGGTGCGCCACGCCGGAGCCATCTTCATGGGACGCCATACCGCAGAGGCGCTGGGCGACTACTGCGCTGGTCCCAACCACGTGCTGCCGACCTCGGGTACGGCGCGCTTCTCGTCACCGCTTGGCGTCTACGACTTCCAGAAGCGCTCTTCGATCATTCACTGCTCGCCACAGGGGGCGTCTACCCTGGGCAAGACCGCCTCGGTGCTGGCTCGTGGTGAATCGCTGACCGCCCACGCGCGTTCGGCGGAGTACCGCATCAAGGATTGAAGCGACGCAGGGCCGGTGGTCGTTGTGACCGAGCGCCCCCGGCCCCAGACAGGCATCCAGACATGAAAAGGCCCGGAGCAATTCCGGGCCTTTTCATGTCTGGACGGTGGGGCACGCTTGGACACTGCTTCTGCGTTACCCACCTCGGGGTGCGTCTCAGGGGGCTGACTGGCTGCTGCCGGTCTGCTGCGACTGGGATTGGGGCGTGGGGCGCTCGCCGACTTCCAGTTCCACCTCGATCGGCTTGCCGTCGCGGGCGACGCTGACGGTCAGGGTGGTGCCGGGAGCCACCGCAGCGATGTCGCTCATGGTCCGACGCGGATCGATCACCGCGCGACCGTCGACCTCCAGCAGTACGTCTCCGGGTTTCAGTCCCGCCCGGTCGGCCGGTCCCTGGGACACCACGCCGGCGATGATTACCCCGGCTGGCGCCTGCAGGCCGAAGGAAGCGGCCAGTTCCTGGTTCAGCTCCTGGGCCTCGATGCCGAGCCAGCCGCGGATGACCCGGCCGTGGGTGACCAGCTCGTCGAGGATGCTGCGGGCCAGGTTGGCCGGGATCGCGAAACCGATACCCTGGGAGCCCCCCGAGCGGGAGAAGATGGCGGTGTTGATGCCGACCAGGGCGCCGTCGGGGTTGATCAGGGCGCCGCCGGAGTTGCCCGGGTTGATCGCCGCATCGGTCTGGATGAAGTCCTCATAGGCGTTGAGTCCCAGATGGCTGCGACCGGTGGCGCTGATGATGCCCATGGTCACCGTCTGGCCGACCCCGAAGGGGTTGCCGATGGCCAGCGAAACGTCGCCCACCGCGACCTTGCGCGAGTCGGTCAGCTCGATCACCGGCAGGTCGCCGAGATCGATCTTGAGTACCGCCAGGTCGCTTTCGGGATCGGTGCCGATGACCCGGGCCAGGGTCTCGCGGCCGTCGCGCAGCGCCACCTGGACCTGGTCGGCGCCGCTGATGACGTGGTGGTTGGTCAGCACGTAGCCGTCCTCGCTGACGATGACGCCGGAGCCAAGGCTCGAAAGCATGCGTTGGCGCGACGGCACGTCATTGTTGCCGAAGAACTGGCGGAAGAAGGGGTCTGACATCAGCGGGTGGGTTTCCCGTTCCACGACCCGCGAGGAGTAGACGTTGACCACCGCGGGCGCGGCCTTCTCCACCGCCTCGGCGTAGCTCACGGGGCCGCCACGGCGGTCCAGCGGCGCAGCCTCCTTGACCTCGGGGGCAGGACGTTGCGGTGCCTGCTGCTCGGTGGTTGTCGCTGGTGGCGTGGCGGGAACTACCGTCAGGCTGTCACCGCTCGGTGACGGTAGTCTGCCGAGCCGTTCGGGGAAGGCATTGATCAGCACGATGGCGAGCAGAATGCCGATGAAGACCGGCCAGATATAGGTCGAGAGGGTGCGTCGCATGCGGCGATGATCCTTGGCGCTTGGCAGTGAGGCGGTCGCGGGCCGGCGGGGCGGTGCGTACAATGTGCGCCATTGTAGCATCGCCAACCTGATGCTTGTTTGGAGCTATTTCAGGAGATCTCATGATAGACCGCGACGAACTGGTATCGGCCTGCGAGCAGCTGCTGGAGGCCCGGCGCTTCAAGGACTACACCGAGAACGGGCTGCAGGTGGAGGGCGCACGCACGGTCACCCGTGTGCTCTCCGGCGTCACCGCCTGTCAGGCGCTGCTTGACGAGGCGGTGCGCTGGCAGGCCGATCTGGTGCTGGTGCACCACGGCTACTTCTGGAAGAACGAGCCGGTGGCGGTTACCGGCATGAAGCGCCGGCGGCTGTCGACTCTGCTGGCCAACGACATCAACCTGCTGGCCTACCACCTGCCATTGGACGCCCATCCCGAGCTTGGCAACAATGCGACCCTGGCGCAGCGCCTGGGGTGGACGGTGGAGGGAACGCTGGACGCGCCCATGGGCGAAGGGCTTCTGTGGCACGGTCGGCTGGAAAGGCCAATGGGCGTTGCCGAGCTGGCTGCCCAGGTAGGAGCGTCGCTGGCACGCGAGCCGTTGGTGATCGAGGCGCCTGGTACCGACGCGGTGAGTCGAATCGCCTGGTGTACCGGCGGCGCTCAGGACATGATCATCCCGGCCGCCGAGGCCGGTGCCGAGGTGTTCGTTTCGGGCGAGATATCCGAGCGCACAACCCACCTGGCGCGGGAGATGGGGATCCACTATCTGGCAGCGGGTCATCACGCCACCGAGCGCTACGGCGTCCAGGCGTTGGGGGAATGGCTGGCGCAGCGCTTTGGTGTCGAGCACCGCTTCGTCGACATCGACAACCCTGCCTGAGCAGCAAGCGCCATCGACCGCTTGTGTCGCTGCCAACGCCAGAGCCCGCACCAGTGTGCGGGCTCTGTCATGGCGGGGTGGTCAGTAACGTGGCGGGCGCGGTTCTGCGTTCTGGTCGTCATTGGCCTGGCGCAGACCGAAGTCCTCTGACAGGGTGCCGCGGTTGCCGTCGGCGTAGTCCCGCGGAATGGCGATATCATCGCTGGTCTCGCCGGGTTCGCTGGGCGGTGTCACCTCGCCGCCGATGGCCTTGCTGCCAAGCTGGCGCGCCGACTCGTGAAGTTGGCGCTGCAGGGTGAGGGCGTCATCGCAGACCTGCCGGGCCAGGTCGTCCATCTGTTGCAGGTGGTCGTCGACACCGTCTTTCCACTCGGTCAGCTGGCGTTCCCGTTCGGTCAGCTTGAGGCGCAGCCTTTGGGCACTGCGTGCGCCGCCGTTGAGCAGGTGGTAGCCCAGTGCGCCGAGTCCAATTCCGGCCACCAGGCAAGCCGCCGCCAGGATCATGTTGAAGTTGCTTGGTTCCACGTAGTTCTCCCTGAGCTCTTTCGGACGACCCGCGGCCGCCGCCGGCCTGGCCGACGGCCCATTATAGAGGCGTTGGCTCATAAAGGGTCAATGGCCTGGGGCCTCCCTTGTCGTGCTGGCGTGATGCGCTGTTGCCGGTCGCGGCCTGGGACCTGCCATTCCTGTGTGGTCTGCGTATAATGCGGCTCCGAACTTGTTGACAGTCAGGACGCTACATGAGCTCTTCCCCGTCGAGCAGTGGTCGGCCAGAAACTCCGCTGGAACGCTACCGGCGCGACCTCCAACGTGATGATTTCACGGAGGATGCCGCCCAGGCCAATGCCGTGGCGCATCTGCAGCGACTGTATGACGAGCTGGTGGCAGCGCCCAAGGCCAAGGCGCCGGCGGCGGCGCGCGACGGCTGGGCGTCGAAGGTGAAGGGCCTGTTCGGGCGCAAGGAGGAAGAGCAGGAGCCGGCGCTGCCAGCCATCTCCGGGCTCTATTTCTGGGGCGGCGTCGGTCGTGGCAAGACCTACCTGGTCGACACCTTCTACGAAGCGCTGCCGTTTCCCCAGAAGATGCGCACCCATTTCCATCGCTTCATGCAGCGTGTCCACAACGAGCTGGATCACTGCAAGGGCGAGAAGAACCCGCTCCGGCTGATCGCCGGCAAGTTTGCCGAGGAGGCGAGGGTGATCTGTTTTGACGAATTCTTCGTCAAGGACATCACCGATGCCATGATTCTGGCCAATCTGCTCGAGGCGTTGTTCGAGCGCGGTGTGGTGCTGGTCGCCACCTCCAACATCGTGCCGGACGATCTGTACAAGGATGGCCTGCAGCGCTCTCGCTTTCTGCCGGCCATCGATCTGCTCAAGCGCCACTGTGAGGTGGTCAACGTCGATTCCGGCGTCGACTATCGACTGCGGGCGCTGGAGCGCGCCGAGATCTTCCATTCGCCGCTGGACGAGGCGGCGGATCAGGAGCTCGAGCGCAGCTTTCGCGAGATCGCCGGTCAGGCGGGGGAAGAGCAGGTGCCGGTGGAGATCAACCATCGCATCCTCAAGGCGCGTCGACTGCACGAGGACGTGGTCTGGTTCGACTTTCTCGAGCTGTGCGACGGGCCGCGCAGTCAGAACGACTACATCGAGCTGGCTCGCGAGTTCCACACGGTCCTGGTGTCCTGTGTGCGGCGCATGGACGCCGCCACCGACGATCAGGCCAGGCGCTTCATCAACATGGTCGACGAGTTCTACGACCGTGGCGTCAAGCTGTTGATGTCCGCCGAAGCGCCGGCAGAGGCGCTCTATGAGGGTGGCAAGCTGGAGTTCGAGTTCGAGCGCACTCTGTCCAGGCTTCAGGAGATGCAGTCCCGGGAGTACCTGGCGCTGCCCCACAAGCCTTGAGCCGACGGTGATTGCGTGTGTCCGAGGGGGTGACGGCACGCTTTCGCTCATGTAGAATGCGCGCTCGCTCGACCGTTGTGGCGGCATCGTCCGGATTTCCGGGTGCCGCGCAACCAAGAAAAATAGGGATGATCTCTTCGCGGCGTGGTCTCGCTGAACACCTGTCGGGTGTCCAGAACACGACGAAAGGGATCCAACACATCGAATTGGTGATTTCATCCATGAAGACGTTCAGTGCTAAGCCGCAGTCCGTCCAGCGCGACTGGTATGTCGTCGATGCCGCGGACAAGACGCTCGGTCGTCTGGCTACCGAAATTGCTCGCCGCCTGCGTGGCAAGCATAAGCCGGAATACACTCCTCACGTTGATACCGGCGACTACATCGTCGTGATCAATGCCGAGAAGGTTAAGGTCACCGGCAACAAGGCCAGCGACAAGATGTACCATCGTCACACCGGTTACCCGGGTGGCCTGCGTTCCATGACCTTCAGCCAGCTGATCGACCACGCTCCCGAGCGTGTCATCGAAGGTGCCGTCAAGGGCATGCTGCCGAAGGGTCCGCTGGGCCGTGCCATGCACGCCAAGCTCAAGGTCTACGCCGGTTCCGAACATCCGCACGCTGCCCAGCAGCCGCAAGAACTGAACATCTGAGGGGATCTTCGCCATGACACAGCAGTATTACGGTACCGGGCGCCGCAAGACCTCAACCGCGCGCGTCTTCCTCAAGCCGGGCACCGGCAAGATCACCGTCAACAGCCGTGACCTGAACGAATACTTCGGTCGCGTGACTGGCCGCATGGTGGTTCGCCAGCCGCTGGAACTGACCGAGACCCTCGGCCAGTTCGACGTCTATGTCACCGTCAAGGGTGGCGGCGGCAGCGCCCAGGCCGGCGCCATTCGTCACGGCATCACCCGTGCCCTGATGCAGTACAACGAGGACTTCCGTCAGCCGCTGCGTGCTGCCGGCTACGTCACTCGTGACGCACGTGAAGTCGAGCGTAAGAAGGTCGGTCTGCGCAAGGCGCGTCGTCGCCCGCAGTTCTCCAAGCGTTAATCACCCACGCTTGCCGATCAACAACGCCCGGGCCATTGGCCCGGGCGTTGTCGTGTCCGGGGTTCGAAAAATTGTGTGCTGTAGTGCTCTGGTGGTGGGGATCATCGGGTCGCCTGGCGGCGCTTGTTTCCCTCGTTAATCTGTCATCGTCTATGCCTTTTGAGCCGCCCTGTCCCTCAAGGCGAACAGGCACAGTGGTATAAAGTTGTTCCACGTCAATTGTCTGGGGCTTGCGCAGGGGGTCTGGGTCAGCCGGCTTCTTGTGCCGGTGGGGGGGATTTCCTAACATACAATCCACTTGTATCCGTGGTCACGGACATTCAAGGGGCCGTGAAAACAACAACGGATAAAGTCTGATGGGAGAAACCAGATCATGGCAGACAACGGCGTGAACAAAGGGCGACGCCGTTTCCTCGTAGGGGCGACCTCCGTAGTTGGAGCAGTCGGCGCCGTCGGGGTAGCGGTACCCTTTGTGGCTTCCTGGCAGCCTAGTGCCAGGGCTCGGGCGGCGGGTGCGCCCGTTCAGGCGGATATTTCGAAGCTCGAACCCGGGCAGCGAATGACCGTCGAGTGGCGGGGCCGTCCTGTATGGGTCATCAATCGCACGCCGGAGATGATCGAACGTACCGAGGCGTTGACCGACGAGGTGCTGGCAGACCCGGATTCCGCCAAGCCGATGCAGCCGGACTATGCCGGCGGTTCGCTGCGCTCCATTCGGCCCGAGATCGGTGTGCTGGTCGGCATCTGTACGCATCTGGGCTGTTCACCGCTGTTCAAGCCCGAGCCCAACGCCGAAGGCGTCGGTGTCGATGACTGGCCCGGTGGCTTCTTCTGCCCGTGCCATGGTTCGCGCTTCGACCTGGCGGGCAGGGTGTTTCGCAATGTGCCCGCTCCGGTGAACCTGGAAGTTCCACCCTACTACTTTGTCAACGAGTCGGTCATCGTGGTCGGCGAAGACGGGGAGGGCGCATAATGGCGAATCCCAACAAGGCCAAGGCCGAACGCGGTTTCATGCGCTGGGTCGATGATCGCTTCCCCGCCACCCAGATGTGGCAGGAGCATCTGTCCGAGTACTACGCGCCCAAGAACTTCAACTTCTGGTACTTCTTCGGCTCCCTGGCGCTGCTGGTGCTGGTCAATCAGATCCTCACCGGTGTCTGGCTGACCATGAGCTTCAACCCCAGCGCGGAGGGTGCCTTCGCCTCCGTCGAGTACATCATGCGTGATGTCGAGTACGGCTGGCTGATCCGCTACATGCACTCCACCGGCGCCTCGGCGTTCTTCCTGGTGGTCTACCTGCACATGTTCCGCGGCCTGCTCTATGGCTCCTACAAGGCGCCGCGTGAGCTGGTGTGGATCTTCGGCATGGCGATCTACCTGGCGCTGATGGCCGAAGCCTTCATGGGCTATCTGCTGCCCTGGGGACAGATGTCCTACTGGGGTGCCCAGGTCATCATCTCGCTGTTCTCCGCTATCCCGAGTATCGGTCCCGACCTGGCCCAGTGGGTGCGCGGTGACTATCTGATCTCCGGGATCACGCTGAACCGCTTCTTTGCCCTGCACGTGGTGGCGCTGCCTATCGTGATCCTGGCGCTGGTGGTGTTGCACATCATTGCCTTGCACGAGGTGGGGTCCAACAATCCCGATGGCATCGATATCAAGGCCAAGAAGGACGAGACCGGCAAGCCGCTGGACGGCATTCCCTTCCATCCCTACTACACGGTGAAGGATATCGTCGGAGTGGCGGTGTTCCTGTTCGTGTTCTGTGCGGTGATCTTCTACTTCCCGGAAGGCGGCGGCTACTTCCTCGAGAAGCCCAACTTCGAACCGGCCAACCCGCTGAAGACGCCGGATCATATCGCCCCGGTGTGGTACTTCACGCCCTTCTACGCGATCCTGCGCGCCATCACCTTCTCGCTGTTTGGGCTGGACGCCAAGTTCCTCGGGGTTATCTTCATGGGGGCAGCCATTGCGGTGCTGTTCGTGCTGCCCTGGCTCGACCGCTCTCCGGTGCGCTCCATGCGCTACAAGGGCTGGATCTCCAAGGTGATGCTGGTGCTGTTCGCGATCAGCTTTGTCATCCTTGGGGTGCTCGGGGTGCTGCCGCCGACCGGCGCCAGGACACTGCTGGCCCAGATCTGCACCGTGATCTACTTCGCCTTCTTCGTGTTGATGCCCATCTATACGCGGCTGGAGAAGACCAAACCCGTTCCTGAAAGGGTGACTGGCTAATGAAAAAGCAACTGTTCGCACTGCTCTTCGCGCTGGTCCCGCTTTGCTCCTTCGCCGCGGGCGGCGAGGGGGTGCACCTGCGCAGCATGTCGCCGGATCTGGAGAATCAGGCCTCGTTGCAGAACGGGATGAAGCTCTACGTCAACTACTGCATGGGCTGTCATTCCCTGGAGTACCAGCGTTTCTCCCGCGCGGCCGAGGATCTGGGGATGCCCCAGGATCTGGTCGAGGACAATCTGATCTTCTCGCCGGAACTGGGGTACAACGACCAGATGCACAAGGCGATGAGTGCCGAGGATGCCGAGGTATGGTTCGGCAAGGCGCCGCCGGATCTGACCCTGGAGGCCAGACTGCGCGGCACCGACTGGATCTACAGCTATCTGCTGAGCTTCTATCGTGACAGCGAGCGTGCCACCGGGGTCAACAATGTGGTGTTCCCGGCGGTGGGCATGCCCAACGTGCTTGAGCCGCTGCAGGGGGTGCAGGAGAAGGTCTGTGCAGCCTCCGACCATGCGGTCGGTGACGCCGAACTCGATCCGCTGACCGGCAAGTACCAGTCCTGCGAGACCCTGCAGGTGACGTCGCCGGGCAGCATGGAGCCCAAGGAGTTCGAGCAGGCGGTGTATGATCTGACCAACTTCCTGGCCTACGTGGGCGAGCCGTCCAAGCTGCATGCCCAGGCGCTGGGACCGAAGGTGCTGATCTTCATCCTGCTGTTTGGCATCATCGCCTACTTCCTCAAGCGCGAGTACTGGCGAGACATTCACTGACCGATTGGTCCACCATGGCGGGCGCGGGGTCGATGACCACGCGCCCGTTGCCTTTTCTGGTATCATCGTTGCGCCCGGGCGGACCCGCTGCGGGAGCAAAGATGTGCCCCTGATGCCCCCCCGAGAAGGGGGTTGTCGTGTTATCATCCCGGCTTGAACTGATGCGAGGATTGTTTCATGGGTGTAGTGGCCAAGCGGTCGTCGATGATCTTCTACTCCGGTGGCGAGGACCATTTCAGCCATCGTGTGCGGATCGTGCTGGCTGAGAAGGGCGTGGCCGTGGATATTGTCGAGGTGACCGACGACAAGCATCCCGAGGAGTTGGCGGACCTGAACCCTTACAACAGCGTCCCCACGCTGTTGGATCGTGACCTGGTGCTCTACGAGTCCAAGGTCATGATGGAGTATCTGGACGAGCGTTTCCCGCACCCGCCGTTGCTGCCGGTCTATCCTGTCGCGCGTGCCCAGAGCCGACTGTGGATGCATCGTATCGAGCGCGAGTGGTGCCCGATGGTCGATCGCATCCTGTCCGGCAGCAAGAAGGAAGCCGACAAGGCGCGCAAGGAGCTGCGTGAAAGCCTGATCGGTATCTCGCCGATCTTCGAGGACATGCCCTTCTTCATGAGCGAGGAGTTCACCCTGGTGGACTGCTGCCTTGCGCCGATCCTGTGGCGTCTTCCTGCGCTCAATATCGAGCTGCCCGAGAAGCAGGTACGGCCGCTGATGGGCTACATGGAGCGCGTGTTCGCCCGTGATGGCTTCCGTGCTGCGCTGTCCGAGGCCGAGCGCGAAATTCGTCCCTGATGTTTTGCTTGAACGGAATGCCTGAGCCGTGTGTGTCCGGTCGCCACCGGAGTCGCCCGAGTTCCCATTCGCCAACCAAGAGGGCCATATCATGAAGTCGAGCCGTCCCTACCTGGCCAGGGCGCTGTACGAGTGGCTGCTGGATAATGAATTGACGCCGTATATCGTCGTCGATGCGGAGTACGAGAACGTCGAGGTTCCCAGGCAGTTCGTGCAGAACGGCCAGATCGTGCTGAACCTTGGCCCTACCGCCGTGCGTGATCTGGACATGGGCAACGACGTGATTCGTTTCTCGGCGCGCTTCAGTGGCAAGTCGGAGTTGCTGTTTGTACCGCTGCCTGCACTGATTGCCCTGTACGCCCGCGAGAACGGCGTCGGCATGGTCTTTGGTCACGAGCCTGAGCTTCCCGTCGAAGAGGCCAACGACGTCGATGCGCCGGCCCTGGAGAGCGTCAAGGATTCGTCAGAGGAGGAGTCTCCTGCCGCTTCCGATGAGGATGCAGGCGGTGAGTCCGATGGCGGCGATGGCGTGGATGAAGGTGTCGAGAGGTCCAAGCCGCCTCGCAAGGGGCGTCCGTCACTCAGGGTGATCAAGTAAGGCCATCGGGCGCATCGCGCTCTAAAGGTGGTCGTCGGCGAGCTGTCGTCGGCTTGATCTGCTGGAAAAGCGTGACCTCTTCACAAGCGGGACCTCTTCACAAGCGTGATCTCATAAAAAGCGGCGAGCCCTCAGGCTCGCCGCTTTTTTGTGCATCTTTTGCGCTTGAGGGGCGTGCCTTCTTGCGAGGGCACGCCTGTCGCCATCAGTCGATGTAGTCGAATACCTTGACGATACGCTCCATGCCGCCGGCGTTGGATACCACATTGACCGCACGGTCGGCCTCGGCGTGGGTCACCAGGCCCATCAGGTAGACGGTAGCGTTCTCGGTGACCACGGTGATGCGGCCGGAGTCGACCTGATCGCTGGTGGCGAGGGCGGTACGTGCCTTGGTGTCCAGCCAGGCGTCGTTGAGGCGCTGACTGGTGGGCAGGTTGGCCGCCACGCTGAGTTCATTGTGGACCCGGCGAACGTTGCGCACCTGGCTGACGATCTCTTCGGCGCGCTGCTTGAGCTCTTCGCTGGGGACCTGGCCGGTCAGCAGTACCACGCCGTTGTAGCTGTCGACGTTGATCCTGGCGTCCTTCAGGCGTGCATCGACGCGTCCCAGGTTGTGGGCGGCCTTGGTCTCGATGCTCTCGTCCTCGACGGTCGCGCCCAGGGTGCGCTCGCCGTAATCCTCGTCGATGGTGCCGGGGTTGGTCACCGAGGTTACGGTGGTGCAGCCGGCCAGCAGGGCGGACAGCAGCAGGGCGGTCATCAGGGGGCGTGTCGAACGGGAATCGCGTTGCGTCATGTTATTCACTCGCACCAAAGAGTTGTTCGTCGATAAGGTCACACAGGCAGTGGATCACCAGCAGGTGAACCTCCTGAATACGGGCTGTGGAGGTGGCCGGCACCCGGATCTCGCAATCGTCCTGTCCCAGCAGGGAGGCCATGTTGCCGCCGTCCCGTCCAGTCAGAGCCACCACCGTCATGTCACGGTCATGAGCGGCCTGGATGGCCTGGATGACATTGGCCGAGTTGCCGCTGGTGGAAATCGCCAGCAGCACGTCGCCAGGCTGGCCCAGGGCGCGCACCTGCTTGGAGAACACCTCGTTGTAGCTGTAATCGTTGGCGATGGAGGTCAACGTCGAGGTGTCGGTGGTCAAGGCCAGGGCCGGCAGACTGGGGCGCTCGCGCTCGAAGCGATTGAGCAGTTCGGAGGAGAAGTGCTGGCTGTCGCCGGCGCTGCCGCCGTTGCCACAGGCGAGAATCTTGCCGTCGGTGACCAGGCTCTGGACCATCATCTGGCTCGCGACCTCGATGAACGGTGGAAGCACTTCGCTGGCGTAGGTCTTGGTGTCGATACTGTCGTTGAACTGTCCGAGAATTCGGCTCTGGAAATCCATGCTGCCTTCCTGGTCCATGGGGGCTCGCCGGGAGCCCGCTGTGTCAGTTTGCTTCGAATGCACCGGCGATCCACTGGATGTCGAGGCTCGGTGACGAGCCGGTAACGGCCAGGACATCGAAGCGGCAAGGACATGATAGCCCGTTGCGGTGGAGATAAAAACGCGCCGCCTGGATCAGGCGGCGTTGTTTGGTGATGGTGATTGTTTCTGCAGGATGGCCGTGGCGGATGCTGCGGCGGTGGCGCACTTCGACGAACACCAGGGTCTCGCCGTCGCGCATCACCAGATCGATCTCGCCTCCCTTGGCACGCTGGTTGCGCGAGATCGCTATCAGTCCACGCTGGCACAGCCAGGCCTCGGCGTGACGCTCGATGGCCTGGCCGCGGGCGACGGCGTCTATGGCGTCAGGGCGCCGCATCACCGAGGCCGTCACTGAACACGGGTGCCGGCACGCCGCTGCTGAACTGCGCCCATGGCAGTTCGCGGTAGATGCGGCCATCGCCGGCGGCGCTCAGGGTGCCGGTAGCGCCCTGCATGCGTGAACCCGGCAGGGCCTGGATCTGCGGCATGCGGCGTGCCAGTTCGTAGGCGTCGACGCCCATCGCCATCAGGCGGAAGATGGCTGGCTTGTTCTCGGCCTTGAGCTCTTGATAGGTGTCGTAGAAGGGCAGGGCCTCGGCACCGCCCACGGCGGCGTCGGGAATGTTCCAGGGAATATCGGGGAACTGCACGCCGTCGAGGTCGCGGTCCAGGCGCGACTGAGGGGTGCCTTCGTAGAGGTGTGAGGTGGCGTACACCGGCAGATTGGAGGCCGAATAGTATTCCAGTGTCGGCGGCACCTGGCGGGCGAAGTCCGGCAGGGCCAGCAGGAACAGCATGTCCGGACGCGGGTTGCTGATGGCGCGGCGGGTGCTGTCGGTGGCCGAGGCGCCGGGGTTGTAGCGCACTGCCGTGGCAATATCGCCGCCCAGTTCGCTCCAGGTGTTCCAGAAGGCCTCGCCGACCCGCTGACCCCAGTCGTTGTCGGGTACCAGCATGGAGGCGCTGCGGTGGCCGTCCTGCCAGCCGCGGCGGGCCGCCTGGCGGGCTTCGTCTTCTGCCGACAGGCCGTACTCGTAGAGGTTTTTGGTCTGGTTGGAGGCGGACTGGCCGTAGTTCAGCGCCAGGGTCGGCAGGGGCACCTCGGCGCGGCTTTCGAGACGGGTCACGTCGCTCTTGTCCAGCGGGCCGATGACCACCTGGGCGCCGCTGCTCTGGGCCTGCTGATAGAGTTCATCGAGATTGCCGTTGGAGGCGTCGAAGAAGCTGAGCTGGGCCCCGTTTCCGCCGCCGTTGACCACATTGGCCTGGTGGCTGCGAATTCCCTTTTCGATGGCGTCGGCGACGCCGGAAAGCGGGCCCGACTCGGGCAGCAGCACCGCGATGCTCTGCACGCTCTTGCCACGCAGTTCACGCAACTGGGTGATCTGGGTAGGCAGGCGACGGTTGGCGGGGTGGTCCGGATTGGCCACGCGCCAGTCATCGAGACGAGCGAATAGCCTCTGGATGTCACCGCCGCTCTGGTTGACCAGGCGGGTCAGTTCGAGCCAGCCGGTGACGATGGCATTGCCGGGCTCTTCAAGTGCCTCGAGCTGGCGGCCGTTGAGTGCGCTCAACTGGTCCCAGATGGCGTCGTTGATGTCCTCGCGGCCGGTGGCGCTCTGCACCTGCATCAGCAGGCGAGCCGACTCGAGTGGTTCGCCCAGCTGGCCCAGTGCCAGCCCCTGGCGCAGGCGCAGCAGATTGGCTTCGTCGTTGGGCAGCTGCATCTCGTCGAGCACGCTGGCGGCTCTGACGACCGCCTGGGGATCGCCCTCACTGTCGCCCAGCTCGGACAGCAGCAGTGCCCACTGACGCCGGCTGTCGCCGGAGAGCTGGCTGTCGTCCAGGCTGTTGAGGACTTCCAGTGCCTGGGGGCGGCGTCCGGAGCGTGCTAGGATGTCGGCCGCCCTCAGCCGGGTCTGCGCGGCTTCGGCGCCTTGTTGCTGGGAGGCTTGCGCCAGTAGTTGGTCCGGGTCGTCGTCCATGGCCCGCTGTACGATGCTCGGCGTGAAGCTGCAGCCGGCCAGCGTGATGGCCAGTACAGCGGCGGCCACGGGGCCGCGAGTCAAAGTCCTCATGAATCCTTCCTTGTCCGTGTTCCGGATGGCAGCCCAGGGAGCCAAGATGTCAGAAGCGAAAGCTGGTTCATTGTACGTGGTCGCCACGCCAATTGGGAATCTGGAAGATCTCAGTCCCCGCGCCGCCCAGGTGCTGGGCCAGGTGGCGTTGGTCGCGGCGGAGGATACCCGCCACAGTGGGCGCCTGATGCGTCATCTCGGTCTGTCGCCGGCGATGATTTCCGTGCACGACCATAACGAGGCGTCCCGAGTCGAGACGCTCAGGCAGCGGCTTGCCCAGGGCGACGACGTGGCGCTGATCAGTGATGCCGGTACTCCCTTGATCAGCGATCCCGGCTACGTCGTGGTGCGTGAGCTCAGGGCGGCGGGTTTTCGGGTGGTGCCGATCCCCGGTCCCTGCGCCCTGGTCACTGCGCTGTGTGCCGCCGGGCTGCCTACCGATCATTTCAGTTTTCATGGCTTCCTGCCGGCCAAGGGTGCGGGGCGGCGAGCGCGCATCGAGGCCTGGAGGAATTCGCCCTTCACCCAGGTCTGTTACGAGTCTCCCCATCGTATCCGCGACACCCTGTCCGATCTGGCCGCCGTACTGGGCGAGCGCAGAGTGGTGCTCGGGCGAGAGTTGACCAAGACCTTCGAGACCTTCCTCGACGGCAGCGCCGCCGAGCTGCTGACACTGATGGAGTCTGATCCTGATCAGGCGCGTGGCGAATTCGTGGTGATGGTGGCCGGGGCCTCGGGGCCGGCACCGGACCAGCGAGCGGTGGATGATGAAGCGCTGCTGCGCGCGCTGCTGGCCGAAGGGGTGGGGGTCAAGCAGGCCGCGGCAGTGGCCGCGCGCGTGCTCGGCGGGCCGAAGAAGCAGTGGTACGCCCAGGCGCAGGCGTTGAAGGACGCCGATTGAATCCAGCCCCGGTTCGCTGCCAGGCGGTCGTTAGGACGAGCTATGGATTGTCCCGGCCCCGTCACGGCAAGGCGGGGATTGAGGGCGTCGAGAGGGTGTCGAGAGGGCATCAGGAGCGATCGCCTGAAGAGGCTGGGGGTTGTCCCAGGCCCGTCACGGCAAGGCGGGGATTGAGGGCATCGAGCGGGCATCAGGAGCGATCGCCTGAAGAGGCTGGGGGTTGTCCCAGGTCCGTCACGGCAAGGCGGGGATTGAGGGGGTGGCAGGGCACTGGTATGCTTGCCGCGGGAGTTGGCCAGACAGTCGCCGCCGCTTGATGCGGGGGAGGAAAGTCCGGGCTCCATAGGGCGGAGTGCCAGGTAACCCCTGGGCGGCGTGAGCCGACGGAAAGTGCAGCAGAGAGTAGACCGCCTACGTCTCCCTCGGGAGGCCGGCAAGGGTGAAAGGGTGCGGTAAGAGCGCACCGCGCGCCTGGCAACAGTGCGTGGCACGGTAAACCCCACTCGGAGCAAGACCAAATAGGAACCCGTTGGCGTGGCCCGCGCTGGGTTCGGGTAGGTTGCTTGAGGGCAGTGGTGACACTGCTCCTAGAGGAATGACTGTCCTCGACAGAACCCGGCTTATCGGCCGACTCCCCATTTTTCTTGCGCGCTCGGGCCTGGCTCGAGCGGCGCGATCACTAGTTTGTGCGGCCAGGAGTCCAGTGGCGTGAGGGTTTTCCACCGCTGACGGCGCTGATGGCTGGCCGCGCGTAGGAACACCGCCGTCGAACGAGACCCGCATGCCGTCACCTTCCCCTGAATCCTCCGTGCGCGGCTTCGCTCATGAAAGCGTCCTGCTCGACGGTGCCGTCGACGCCCTGGTGCATGATCCCGCTGGCGTATATCTGGATGGCACCTTCGGACGAGGCGGTCATTCCCGCGCCATCCTTTCCCGCCTTGCACAAGACGGTGGCCTGCTGGCCCTTGATCGCGACCCCCAGGCGATCGCCGAGGCGGCCAGCATCGATGACCCACGCTTTACCATCGAACGTGCCGAGTTTGCGCGGCTGAGAGAGGTCGCCCGCGATCACGGCCTGGATGGCAAGCTGTCCGGTATCCTGCTCGACATTGGCGTGTCCTCCCCTCAGCTTGACGATCCCGATCGCGGTTTCAGCTTTCTGCGCGACGGCCCGCTGGACATGCGCATGGACCCGACCCAGGGCGAGAGCGCGGCCCAGTGGATTGCGCGTGTGGGCGAGGCCGAGATGGCTTCGGTGTTCAAGCGTTATGGCGAGGAGCGCTACGCTCGTCGGCTGGCGCGGGCCATCATCGCTCGGCGCCAGGAACGGCCTTTCACCCGCACGGCCGATCTTGCCGAGGTGGTCAAGGCCGCCCATCCCGCCTGGGAGAAGGGCAAGCATCCTGCCACTCGCGTGTTCCAGGCCATGCGTATCGAGATCAACGGTGAGCTCGATCAGCTCGATCTGGCGCTGGAAGCCGCGCTGGAGGCACTGGCGCCCGGGGGGCATCTGGTGGTGATCAGCTTCCACTCGCTGGAGGATCGACGGGTGAAGAGATTTATCCGCGATCACGTCAAGGGCGATACCCAGGTGCCCCGGGGTATACCGCTGCGCGACGATCAGATCGCGCGACGGCTGGAGTCACTGGGCAAGGCGATGAAGGCCAGCGCCGAAGAGGTCGAGGCCAATCCACGCTCCCGCAGCGCCGTCATGCGCATGGCGCGCAAGCGCTACTGAGGACCTTCCATGGCTCAAGGACGACTGGACATCAACGCCTTTGGCTGGCCGCTGCCGCGCACCATGTCGCCACGCCTTTTGCTGGTGGTGGCGCTGCTGCTGGCATGCCTGGTGTCGGCGCTGGCGGTGATCAGCGTCAGTCACCAGACTCGCCAGCAGTATGCTCGGCTCCAGGAGCTGGAGCGTGAACAGCAGCAGTTGCAGACGGAGTGGGGGCAGTTGCTGCTGGAGGAGAGCGCCTGGTCGACGCCGTCGCGTGTCGAACGCCTGGCGGTGGAGCGTCTGGAGATGCGGCTGCCCGATATCCATGACATCGAGGTGATCACGCCATGACCGCGGAACTTCCCCGGGGCGTGACACCTCGCCGCCCGCCACCGATGGAACCGATGGGGCGGGCGCGCTACGTGGTGATGATGACGCTGATCCTGCTGGGCCTGGGTCTGCTGGCCGGGCGGATCGTCGATCTTCACGTCATCGATCGAAACTTTCTTCAGGTGCAGGGGGACGCCCGTACCCTCAGAACCGATCCGATCCCCGCCCACCGGGGCATGATCACCGATCGTCACGGCGAACCGCTGGCGATCTCGACTCCGGTGGTGACGCTGTGGGCCAACCCCCAGGACCTGCCCGCCGACGACATCCAGCGGTTACGCCTGGCCCAGGCGCTGGGCCAGGACCTCGATGCCCTCAACGAGCGCATCGCGCGTTACAGCGAACGTGAATTCATGTACCTGCGTCGGCGCATGACCCCGGCCCAGGCCGAGGAAGTGCTCAAGCTGCGGGTGCCTGGCGTCCACGCCCGGGAAGAGTACAAGCGCTACTATCCTGCCGGCGAGGTGACCGCCCAGTTGCTGGGGGTCACCAACGTCGACGACCAGGGCCAGGAAGGACTGGAGCTGGCCTATCAATCCTACCTGTCCGGTGAGCCCGGCAAGCGCCGCGTGCTCAAGGACCGCCGTGGACGTCTGGTGCGCGACCTGGAGGTGCTGCAGGAGGCAGAGCCAGGCGGCAACCTGACGCTGTCCATCGATCAGCGACTGCAGTACATGGCCTACCGTGAGCTCAAGGCTGCCGTGGATGAGAACGACGCCGACGGCGGCGTACTGGTGATGATGGACGCGCGCAGCGGCGAGGTGCTGGCGATGGCCAATCAGCCCTCCTACAACCCCAACAACCGCGCCGGCCTGGACCCCCAGGGGCTGCGCAACCGGGCCATGGTCGACGTGTTCGAACCGGGCTCGGTGATGAAGCCGCTGGCCATGTCGGCGCTGCTCGAGACCGGTCGCTTTCCACGTGACACCGTGGTGGATACGTCGCCTGGCTGGATGCGAATCGACCGCTACACCATCCGCGACGTCTCCAACAATGGCGAGCTGACCCTGGCCGGGATCCTGCGCAAGTCCTCGAACATCGGCATGGCCAAGCTGACCCTGCAGCTCGACGACCCGGTGGTGCCAGATCGCTACCGCGCGCTGGGCTTCGGCCAGGCCCCGGGCACCGGCTTCCCCGGAGAGGCCACCGGCAACATGCCGGCGCCGGCGGTGTGGTCGAGCAGTCAGTGGGCCGCGCTGTCCTACGGTTACGGTCTGTCGGTCACCGCCTTGCAGCTGGCCAGTGCCTATACCTCCATCGCCAATCATGGCGAACGCCTGCCGCCGTCGCTGCTGCGCCTCAACCGCGCCGCCCAGGGCGAGCCGGTCATCGAGCCTGACGTCGCCGACCGCGTCCTGGCCATGATGGATGAGGTGGTGGCACCAGGCACCGGCGCCCGACGCGCGCTGGTGCCCGGCTACAGTGTGGCCGGCAAGACCGGCACCGTGCGCAAGAGCGGCAGCGGTGGCTACGAGCAGAACGCCTACCGGTCGTTGTTTGTCGGGATTACCCCGGTCTCCGACCCGCGCATCATCACCGTAGTAATGATCGACCATCCCCGGGGCGACGCCTACTACGGCGGCGCCATCGCTGCCCCGGTGTTCTCGCGGGTGGCGGGCAGTGCCCTGCGCATCCTCGACGTACCGCCGGATCGCCCCGAACAGGAGGGCGACAGCCCATGACGCAGAAGGCGACGGAATCCGCCATGACCCTATCCCTGGCGCGTCTTGAAGACGTGCTGACCCAGTTCTGGAGTGAGCTTGCGCCGAACGCCGCGGTCGCCGGCGAGGTGGCGACCTGGCTCACTACTGACAGCCGCGAGGTGTCGCCCGGCGCGACCTTTGTCGCGATCCCCGGCGTCGCCGCCGATGGCCGCGACTACATCGACAAGGCACTGGATGCCGGCGCCTGCCTGGTGCTGGCGGAAGGTCCGCAAGACGCTCCGCCGCGGGTCGATGGTCGCGTACTGTGGCTGCCCGGGCTGCGCGCCCGACTCGGCGAGCTCGCGCGCACCCTGTATCAGGTGCCCGATGGGCTCGAGCTGATCGGTGTCACCGGCACCAACGGCAAGAGCTCGGTGACCCACTATATTGCCGAGCTGTCCCGCGCCACGGGCAGCGACTGTGGCCTGATCGGTACCCTGGGTCACGGTCGCCCGGGTGCCTTGACCCAGGGCATGCTGACCACCCCCGAGCCACTGGCGCTGCAGCGCCAGTTGGGTGAGCTCGCCGACCAGGGCATCACTCGGATAGCCATGGAAGTTTCCAGTCACGCCCTGGAGCAGGAGCGGGTGGCGGGCTGTCGCTTTACTGCCGCGGTGTTTACCAACCTGAGCCGCGACCACCTCGACTATCACGGCAGCATGATCGCCTACGCCGCCTCCAAGGCGAAGCTGTTCAAGCGCCCGGAGATCACTCTGGCCGTGGTCAATGGCGACGATCCCCTGGCTCGGCTGATGCTGGCGGGCATCGGCGAGGGCACCCGGGTGCTGGCCTGTGGTGAAGACGATGCCGTCTCGCTCAGGGTGCTGGATGTCGAGCCCGACGTCGGTGGGCAGCGTGCGCTGATCGCCACGCCGGAAGGCGAGAAGGTGGTGGTGCTGCCGCTGCTTGGTCGCTTCAATCTCGACAACGTCCTGCTGGCCATGGCCACCCTCTACGGTCTGGGTGTCGGCATCGACGAGCTGGTGACTGCCGCCGCGACCCTGACGCCGGTGCCGGGACGGATGCAGGCGTTGACACGGCCCGGGGCTCCCACCGTGGTGATCGACTACGCCCACACGCCGGATGCGCTGGACAACGCCCTGGCGGCGCTTCGCGCCCACCTGCCCGGACGCGGGGCGCTGTGGTGCCTGGTCGGCTGCGGCGGTGATCGCGATAGCGGCAAGCGCCCGCTGATGGCCCAGGCGGCCGCAGGCCAGGCCGATCGACTGGTGATCACCGACGACAACCCCAGAAGCGAGGACCCGGACGCCATTCGCCAGGCGATGCTCGCGGGGCTGGAGGGCCAGGCCCGCCAGCAGGCATGGAACATCGCCGGTCGCGGTGACGCCATCGCCCGTACCATCGCCGAGGCGAGCGCCGATGACGTGATTCTGATCGCCGGCAAGGGACACGAGGCCTACCAGGAGATTCAGGGCGTGCGCCACGACTTCTCCGACCTGGCCGAGGCCGAAGCCGCCCTGGACCAGTGTCGACAGGGGCGGGACCAATGAGCGCGCCAGGGCTCGCGTCGCTGGGGTCGGTGTGCCGTGCGCTGGGTGTCGATGAAGAGGGCCGCGGCCTTCAGGGGCTTGCCAACTCGCCGATAGCCGCCATCGTCACCGACACCCGTCGGGTGGCGGCGGACACGCTGTTCGTGGCCTTGAAGGGCGAGCGCTTCGATGCCCATGACTTTATTGCCAAGGCCCGCGAAGGCGGTGCCGTGGCGGCGGTGGTCGAGCACCCGGTGGACGACCCCTTGCCCCAGCTGGTGGTGGGCGATACCCGCATGGCGCTGGGGCTGCTGGCCCGTGAGCGGCGCCGGGCCTGGGGCGGTCCGCTGGTGGCGGTGACCGGCAACAGTGGCAAGACCACGGTCAAGCAGATGCTGGCGACATTGCTGGCTCGTCAGGGCGAGACCCTCGCCACCCACGGCAACCTCAACAACGATATCGGCGCGCCCTTGACGCTGCTGGCGCTTGACTCGGATCACCAGAGAGCCGTGGTGGAACTCGGCGCCAATCACCTGGGCGAGATCGCCTGGACGGCAGCGCTGGCCGAACCCCAGGTCGCCATCATCACCAATGTCACCGGGGCCCACGTCGGCGAGTTCGGTGGCATGGGGCGCATCGCCCAGGCCAAGGGTGAGATTCTCGGCGGACTCGGCCCCGAGGGCGTCGCCGTACTCAACCGTGACGACCGCTACTTCTCGCTGTGGCAGAGCCTGGCGTCGCCCAGTGAGGTGATCGATTTCGGACTGACGCCCGAGGCGCGACTCCATGCCGGGGAGCTGGTCTGCGATACGCGCGGGCGCTATGCTTTCACGCTGACTTTCGACGCTCAGGTGCTGGGGCGTGTCGAGCTACCGCTGATGGGTCGTCACAACGTGTCCAATGCCCTGGCGGCTGCAGCAGGGGCGCTGGCCATGGGACTGTCCGCCGCCGACGTGGTGGCGGGGCTTGGCGAGGTGGTGCCGACGCCGGGACGCCTGACCGTGGAGGAGGGGTTACGCGGTGCGCGGCTGCTCGATGATACCTACAATGCCAACCCGGGGGCGATGAAGGCGGCCATCGACGCCCTGCTGGGACTGCCCGGCCCGCACTGGTGCCTGCTCGGCGCCATGGGAGAGCTGGGTGAAGCGTCTGCCGATCTGCACGCAGAGATCGGACGCTACGCGCGGGAACGCGGCATCACATTTCTCGGTACTCTGGGCGAGGCGGCCGAGACCGCCGCCCGAGCCTTCGGCGAAGGCGGGTACCATTTTTCTGATCAGGCGGCGATGGTCCGCCATGTGCGTCAACATCTGCCCGAGGCGGCCAGCGTGCTGGTCAAGGGCTCCCGCGCCGCGGGGATGGAAGGCGTCGTGGCGGCCTTGCGGCCGGATGTTTCAAGGTGAACCTGATACATGTTGCTTTTCCTGGCTGAATTGTTGGCGAACTATCAAAGCGCCTTCAACGTCTTTGGATACCTCACCCTGAGGATGATTCTGGCGACCATCACCGCGCTGGTGCTGTGTCTGTGGTTTGGCCCCCTGATGATCCGCCGTCTGGTGGAGCGTCAGATCGGCCAGGCGGTGCGCGACGACGGTCCCCAGTCCCACCTGTCCAAGGCCGGTACGCCGACCATGGGCGGCGCCATGATTCTGATGGCTATGGCCGTCAGTACCCTGCTGTGGGGCGATCTGACCAACCATTATGTGTGGGTGGTGCTGGTGGTCACGCTGGGCTTCGGCGCCATCGGCTGGGTCGACGACTATCGCAAGGTGGTGGAAAAGAACCCGCGTGGACTGCCGGCCCGCTGGAAGTACTTCTGGCAGTCGGTGATCGGCCTGGGGGCTGCCGTGGTGCTCTACCTGACCGCGGCCTCGCCGGTGGAGACCAGTCTGATCCTGCCGCTGCTCAAGGACTTCGTGCTGCCCCTGGGTGGCTTCTACATCCTGCTGACCTACCTGGTGATCGTCGGCTCCTCCAACGCAGTCAACCTGACCGACGGCCTCGACGGCCTGGCGATCATGCCCACGGTGATGGTCGCCATGGGCCTTGGCGTCTTCGCCTACGCCAGCGGCAACGCGGTATTCTCCGAGTACCTGCAGATTCCGATGATCCCCGGTGCCGGCGAGCTGGCGGTATTCTGCGCCACCATTTCCGGCGCCGGACTCGGCTTTCTGTGGTTCAACACCTATCCTGCCCAGGTGTTCATGGGTGACGTCGGCGCCCTGGCGCTGGGTGCGGCCCTGGGCGTGGTCGCGGTGATCGTGCGCCAGGAAGTGGTGCTGTTCATCATGGGTGGCGTCTTCGTCATGGAGACCATCTCGGTGATCCTGCAGGTCGGCTCCTACAAGCTGACCGGTCGTCGTATCTTCCGCATGGCGCCGCTGCATCACCACTTCGAGCTCAAGGGCTGGCCCGAGCCTCGCGTGATCGTGCGCTTCTGGATCATCACCGTGGTGCTGGTCCTGCTGGGTCTGGCCACCCTCAAGATCCGCTGAGGTGGCCATGGACGCCAGTCAGGATGTGCGACTGCCGCAACGCCATGTCGTGCCCGCCCACCTGAGCGTGGTGGTAGGGCTCGGCCTGTCGGGGATGGCGATCTGTCGCCATCTCAAGCGTGAAGGCCGCGATTTCATGGTGGTGGACACCCGCGAGGCGCCGCCGGGACTCGACGTCTTCCTGGCGGACTTTCCGGGGGTGCCGGTGCGCCTGGGGCCGCTCGATGGATTGGTGCTGGACGACGCGCGGGAGGTGATCCTGAGCCCCGGCATCGACCCCCATCAGGCGTGCTTCGAGACGCCGGCCAGGCGCATCGATCCAGACACCGGCGAGCCCCGTCTGGTGGGTGAGATCGCGCTGTTCCGGCGGGCCTGTCGCGCGCCGCTGGCGGCTATCACCGGTGCCAACGCCAAGTCCACCGTGACCACCCTGGTCGGCGAGATGGCCCGCGAGGCGGGGCGGCGGGTGGCCGTGGGGGGTAACCTCGGTACCCCGGCGCTGGACCTGCTGGTGCAGGAACCCGAGGCGGATCTCTTTGTGCTGGAGCTGTCCAGCTTTCAGCTCGAGACGACCCCGTGTCTGGGGGCCGACAGTGCTGCCTTCCTTAACCTCAGCGAGGACCACCTCGATCGCCACGGCGACATGGCCGGCTATCGCCGCGCCAAGCTCGCGATCTTTCGTGGTGCCAGGCACGCGGTGGTCAACGCCGAGGACCCCCTGACCTGGCCGGACGAGGCGTTGCCTGCACTGTCGCGCTTCGGCGTGACGGCGCCGCAATCCGGCGACGACTGGGGCGTGGTGGAGCACCAGGGCGAGCCCTGGTTCTTCCACGCGGACCAACCGCTGTTGCCGGTGGCTCGCATGCGCCAGAGCGGCCGTCACCACCAGGCCAATGCGCTGGCCGCCCTGGCCATGGGCCAGCGGCTGGGCTTTCCGCTGGAGGCCATGGCCCGGGTGCTCGAACGTTTCAGCGGGCTTGCCCACCGCAGCGAGTGGCTCGCCACCATCGACGACGTCGACTGGATCAACGACTCCAAGGGCACCAATGTGGGCGCGACCCTGGCCGCCATCGCCGGTCTCGGCCCGACCCTGGATGGGCGTCTGGTACTGCTGGCCGGCGGTGTCGGCAAGGGTGCCGATTTCTCGCCGCTGGCCGCCCCGCTGTCGCGCTACGCCCGTGAGGTGGTGCTGTTCGGCCGCGACGCCGAGACGCTGGCCCAGTCCCTGAAGGGAGCGGTCGCCATCACCCGCGTCGACGATCTGGACGCCGCCATGTGTCGCGCACGGGAGGTGGCCAGGCCCGGTGATGCGGTGCTGCTGTCACCGGCCTGCGCCAGTCTCGATCAGTTCGTCAACTATCAGGCCAGGGGAGACGCCTTTCGCGCCTGGGTGCAGGACCTTTCCAGCGGAGCCAAGCCATGAGCCGTCTCGCCCGATCTCGCCAGCGCCTCGGTGCCCTGCGCGAGCGTCTTTCCACCCGCGACCATGCCTTCGATGGCTGGCTGGTGGTGGCTACTCTGTCGCTTCTGCTGATCGGCTGGGTGATGGTGACGTCGGCCTCCACCGAGGTGGCGTCGAGCCTGACCGGCAACGCCTGGTACTTCAGTATTCGCCACGGCATCTTCGTGCTGGGCGGGTTGACCGTGGGGTGTCTGGCGCTGCGCGTCCCCCTGGCCTGGTGGAAGGCCAATGGCCCGCTGCTGCTGCTGGTGGGACTGGTGCTGCTGTTGCTGGTGCTGCTGGTGGGGCGCGAGGTCAACGGCAGCCGCCGCTGGCTGTCGATCCCCGGGGTGCCCTTCAATCTACAGGCCTCGGAGGTCGCCAAGCTCTGCTTGATCGCTTACATGGCGGGCTATCTGGAACGCTTTCTGCCACAGGTCAGGCGTCAGTGGGGGGCCTTTCTGCGCCCGTTGGTAGTGGTCGGAGTGGTGGCCGTGCTGCTGATCCTCGAGCCCGACTACGGCGGTGTGGTGGTCATGACCAGCTGCGTCATGGGCATGTTGCTGATGGCCGGGGCGCCCTGGGGGCGCTTTCTGCTGTTGTTCGTGCTGGTGGGAACCCTGGGTGCCATCCTGGCGGTGGCCGAACCTTACCGCATGGCGAGACTGACAAGTTTCATCGATCCCTGGGCGGACCAGTTCGCCAGCGGTTACCAGCTGACCCAGGCGCTGATCGCCTTCGGTCGCGGCCACTTGATCGGCATGGGCCTTGGCAACAGCGTACAGAAGCTGTTCTACCTGCCGGAGGCCCACACCGACTTCGTCTTTGCGGTGCTCGCCGAAGAGCTCGGCATGGTCGGCGCGATCGCCGTGGTCGGCCTGTTCGCACTGCTGGTGTGGCGGGCCATGGCGGTAGGGCGTCGGGCCGAGCTTGCGAGGCTGCCGTTTGCCGCTTACCTGAGCTATGGCATCGCCCTGGTGATCGGCGCCCAGGCCTTTATCAACATCGCGGTGAGTACCGGCATGTTGCCGACCAAGGGGTTGACCCTGCCGCTGTTGTCCTACGGTGGGTCGAGCCTGGTGGTGAGCTGTATCATGGTGGCGTTGTTGCTGCGGGTGGACATCGAGACGCGCGAGCGCCAGCGTCGGCAGTCGCCGGCGGCGCGGCGTGACCAGGCCCGCGAAGCGCCCAGGAGAACCAAGGCTGCAGGAGTGAAGCCGTGAGTGACACACAGGGAAGGCGAGCGCTGATCATGGCCGGCGGCACCGGGGGACACGTCATCCCGGCGCTGTCGCTGGCCAGGGGATTGCAGCAGCAGGGCGTCGAGGTGGCGTGGCTGGGTAGTCCCAGAGGTATCGAGAATCGCCTGGTGCCCGAGGCCGGCATAGTGCTTCACCAGATCGCCATCAGCGGCCTCAGGGGCAACGGTCTGGCGGGCTGGCTCAAGGCGCCGGTGCGCCTTGGACGCGCCGTGTGCCAGGCGAGAAGCGTGATTCGCGAGTTCGACCCACAGCTGGTGGTTGGGCTCGGAGGCTTTGCCAGCGGCCCCGGCGGGCTTGCCGCCCGACTGTGCGGCAGACCGCTGGTCATCCACGAGCAGAACGCCGTGGCCGGGCTGACCAATCGTGCACTGTCGCACCTGGCCAAGCGAGTCTACGCCGCCTTTCCCCAGGCCTTCGGTGGCCGCGCCGAGGTCGTCGGCAATCCGGTCAGGGATGACATCGCCGCCCTTGGCGAGCATGCACGTGTGGCCGACCAGATGCGCGGACGACGCCTTCGTCTGCTGGTGGTCGGCGGCTCCCTGGGGGCGCTGGCGCTTAACCAGCAGATGCCCAGAGCGCTGGCCGAGCTACCCCCCGAGTCGCGTCCCGAGGTGCGCCACCAGGCCGGTAGAGACAAGGACCAGGCGACCCGCGAGGGCTATCAGGCTGCCGGCGTTGACGCCGAGGTCAGCGACTTTATCGCAGATATGGCCGACGCCTACGATTGGGCGGATCTGGTGGTCTGTCGCTCCGGCGCGCTGACCGTGGCGGAGCTGGCGGCGGCGGCCAAGCCGGCGCTGTTCGTACCTTTCCCCCACGCCGTGGATGATCATCAGACGGCCAACGCCCAGGCGCTGGTCGGTGCCGGTGCCGCGGCGCTTATTCAGCAGCGTGACATGAATCCGACGTCCCTGGCCGAGCGCCTGGGGACCTTGCTTGAGCCCGACACCCTGGCGGCCATGGCGAGCAAGGCAAGGGCCGAGGCCCACCTTGACGCTGTGGAACGGCTGGTGGCGGGCTGTATGGAGACAGGTTTTGAGTAATTCGACCCAAGGGCCGGTCCCCGGCCAACTGAGCTCATCCGCTGCCACCAGGCCCGGTCTCGGCATGCGGCGCATTCGTCGTATCCACTTCGTCGGCATCGGCGGCGCCGGCATGTGCGGCATCGCCGAGGTGCTGGCCAATCAGGGCTACCAGGTCAGCGGCAGCGATCTGCGTCATTCGTCGGTGGTGGCGCGACTCGAACAGTGCGGCGCCCAGGTGTTCATCGGACACGCTGCCGAGCACGCTGCCGGTGCCGATGTGGTGGTGGTATCCACCGCCGTGGACGCGGACAACCCGGAGCTTGTGTGGGCCCACGAGCATCGCGTGCCGGTGGTACGTCGCGCCGAGATGCTGGCCGAGCTGATGCGCTTCCGTCACGGCATCGCCGTGGCCGGGACCCATGGCAAGACCACCACCACCAGCCTGACCGCCACTCTTCTGGGTGAGGGCGGGCTGGACCCGACCTTCGTCATCGGCGGCAAGCTGACCAGCGCCGGCACCAACGCCCAGCTGGGGCAGGGCGACTACCTGGTGGCCGAGGCGGACGAGTCCGATGCCTCCTTTCTGCACCTGCAGCCAATGGTCAGCATCGTCACCAATATCGATGCCGACCATATGAGCACCTATGGTGGCGACTTCGAGCGTCTCAAGCACACCTTCATCGAGTTTCTGCATAACCTGCCGTTCTACGGTCTGGCGATACTGTGCATCGATGACGACAACGTGCGTGGCCTGCTCGACCGCATCAATCGCCAGTTCGTCACCTATGGCTTCTCCGACGACGCCGACTATCGCATCGAGAACTTCACCCAGAGTGCCGGCGAAGTCCGCTTTACCGCAGTGCGGCCCGGCAACCTCGAGGATCTCGATGTCAGTCTGGCCATGCCGGGCCGTCACAATGCGCTCAATGCGCTGGCGGCGATCGCCGTGGCCAGCGACGCCGGGGTCGACGCCGAGGCGATTCTGCGGGGACTCGCGAGCTTTGCCGGGGTTGGCCGTCGCTTCCAGGTACACGGTCACTTCGCCGCGCCGAACGGTGAAGGTGAGGTGATGCTGGTGGACGACTATGGTCACCACCCCCGCGAGGTGGAGATGGTCATCAAGGCGGTGCGCGATGGCTGGTCCGAGCGCCGGCTGGTGATGGTCTACCAGCCCCATCGCTACTCACGCACGCGCGATCTCTATGAGGACTTCGTCAGGGTGCTGTCCGGCGTCGATACGCTGGTACTGCTCGACGTCTACAGTGCCGGCGAAGCCGCGCTGCCCGGCGCCGATGGTCGCAGCCTGGCGGGTTCCATCCGTCAGCGTGGCGAAGTCGATCCGATCTTTGCTCAGGACAAGGCGGAATTGCCGGCGCTGCTGGCCAAGGTGCTCAGACCCGGCGATATCCTGATTACTCAGGGCGCCGGTGACGTGGGTGGCATCTCCCAGCGTCTGGCGGATGCTCAGCTTCAGTTCGACGAGGTGATCCTGTGACACGACAAGTACAGTCCTACGGCCATGTGGTGGTCATCTACGGTGGCCATAGCGCCGAACGAGAAGTGTCGCTGAACAGCGGTGCCGCCGTGCTGGCGGCGTGTCAGCGCCAGGGCCTTGAAGTGACCGGCTATGACCTTGCCGAGGGCGGCGTTGCCGGGCTGCAGGCGCTGAACCCCGATCTGGTGTTCATTGCCTTGCACGGCAGGGGGGGGGAGGACGGCTGTCTGCAGGGGGCCCTGGAGCTGGCGGGAATCCCCTATACCGGTAGCGGTGTGCTGGCCTCGGCGCTGGGAATGGACAAGCTCAGGACCAAGGCGCTGTGGCAGACCCTGGGTCTGCCGACGCCCGAGAGCGTGCTGCTGTCGCCCGAAGCCGACTGGAACGAGGTGGCCGACCGACTGGGTCTGCCGCTGGTGGTCAAGCCGGTCCATGAGGGTTCGACCATCGGCATCAGCATCGTCAACAGCCGTGATGAACTCGAAACCGCCTATCGTGAGGCCGCCAACTTCGATACTCGGGTGATGGCCGAGCGTTTTGTGTCGGGAGACGAATTTACCTTGTCGGTACTTGGCGACAGCGCGCTGCCGGCCATTCGCGTCGAGGTGCCCAGCGGCTTCTACGACTACGAGGCCAAGTACCTGTCCAACGAGACGCTTTACCACCTGCCCTGTGGTCTGGATGCCGAGCAGGAGACCGCGCTGGGCGAGCTGTGCCTGGCGGCGTTCGAGGCGGTGGGCTGTCAGGGCTGGGGCCGCGTCGATGTGATGTGCGACGCTGAAGGTCGGTTCTGGCTGCTCGAGGTCAATACCGTGCCCGGTATGACAGATCACAGTCTGGTGCCCCAGGCGGCGGCCCATGCAGGCATCGACTTCGACGAGCTGGTCCTGCGTATTCTCGATACCGCCAGGGAGCACGGCTGAGATGGCCAGGCGCGGCACCTGGCTTGGCGTCGTGCTGCTGGCTGCCCTGGTGGGCGCCGGTGGCAAGGCGCTGTGGTTGTGGCTGGATCGGCCCATCGAGCGGGTGTCCATCGGTGGTGAGTTGCACCACGTGGATGCCAGCTATCTCAAGGGCCAGCTGGCGCCGCTGGTCAGGGGCCGCACCTGGCTGTCGGTGGACCTGGAGGCGCTGCGTGAGCAGGCATTGCAGGTGGGCTGGCTCAAGGAGGTGCGTATTCGTCGCGAGTGGCCCAATGCACTGACCTTCGAGCTCGAGGAGCAGCGCCCGGTGGCGCGCTGGAACGACGATCAACTGCTCAACGGCGATGGCGAGCCCTTTGTCTTTGCCCCGGTGGAGCCGCCCATGGGACTGCCGGATATGGCGGGACCCGGTGGCGCCGGCCCCGAGGTGCTGGCCTACTTCGATGACCTGGGGCAGCGGCTGGACAAGATGGGGCTCGGGATCGACCAGCTACGTCTGGAAGCCCGCGGCGCCTGGCGCTTTCAGCTGGACAGCGGCGTCTGGATCATGCTCGGCCGTGGAGATCTGGACGCCCGCCTCGGGCGCCTCGAGGCGGCCTGGCGGCGTGAACTGGGTGAGGTCGCGTCGCACATTCGCTACATCGATCTGCGCTACCCCAACGGCGTCGCCGTGGCCTGGCATGGCGAGACGGAGCCGGTCGATGATGAGGCCGCGACTCGCGGTTAACGAAAAGACGGCATGGATCAGACGCGAGAACGGAATTATATGGCGACACTTTTCCGGCCATCGGCAAAGTTTTCTCGGTTTCTTTTGTTTAAATGTGTCCGTATCGTGGAATGAATGTACGCCCCGGGCTGGTCGAACAAGCGCTATTGTTCCTATAATCGTCCCAGGTTTTTTTATAACAGAGGCAGGTTCCGAGGTAACGGAATCCGTTCAAGGAGATTTCCCGGCTCATGGCAGGTCCATCCAACGTGTCCAATATGGTAGTCGGGCTGGATATCGGAACATCCAAGGTCGTCGCGATCGTGGGGCAACCCACCGACGATGGTGGTATCGAAATTGCCGGTATCGGCTCTCATCCCTCCCGTGGCATGAAGAAGGGAGTGGTGATCAATATCGAATCCACGGTCCAGTCGATTCAGCGTGCGGTTGAAGAAGCTGAGTTGATGGCCGGTTGCGACATACATTCGGTTTATGTGGGCATTGCCGGCAGTCATATCAGTTCCATGAATTCCGACGGGGTCGTGGCGATCAAGGAGCGCGAAGTTGCGCCTTCCGATATCGAGCGAGTGATCGACTCGGCGCGGGCCAGGGCCATTTCCGAAGGGCAGCGGGTGCTGCACGTGTTGCCCCAGGAGTTCGCCATCGACACCCAGGGTGGTATCCGTGAGCCGCTGGGCATGTCGGGGGTGCGTCTGGAGGCACGCGTTCATCTGGTGACCGCCGCGCTCAACGCGGTACAGAACATCGAGAAGTGCGTGCGTCGCTGTGGGCTCGACGTCGACGCCATCATCCTCGAGCAGCTGGCTTCCAGTCATGCCGTGCTGACCGAGGATGAGCGTGAGCTGGGCGTCTGCATGGTCGACATTGGCGGGGGCACCACCGATATCGCGGTATTCACCGAGGGCGCCATTCGCCACACTGCGGTGATACCGATCGCCGGTGACCAGGTCACCAACGATATCGCCATGGCGCTGCGTACCCCGGCTCAGTATGCCGAGGAGATCAAGGTCAAGTACGCCTGTGCGCTGACCCAGCTGGCTTCCAGCGACGAAATGATCAAGGTACCGAGTGTCGGAGACCGTCCCGCCAGAGACCTGTCTCGACAGTCGCTGGCCGAAGTGGTCGAGCCGCGTTACGAGGAATTGTTCACCCTGGTGCGCGACGAACTGCGCCGCAGCGGCTTTGAGGATCTGGTCGCCGCAGGGGTGGTGTTGACCGGTGGCACATCACGCATGGAAGGTGTGGTGGAGCTTGCCGAAGAGATATTTCACATGCCGGTCAGGGTCGCTTGTCCGCAGAATGTGAGGGGCCTGGCCGACGTGGTGCGAAATCCGATTTATTCGACGGGTGTCGGTTTGTTACATTACGCTCTACATGAGGCCCGTCAGGGTCGTGTCCACCAGGGGCAGGGTGGCACCATCTCGTCGCAATCGAGACGCGAGGACGTCTCCCGGCGTGGACCAGAGGAAAGGACTCCGGCGCTGGAAAAGATCAAAGGCTGGTTCAAAGGAAATTTCTGAAAGGGCCGCACAAGCGGCTCAGGAGACGGGGCAAATGTTCGAAGTCGTAGATAGCGCGCCCTCAAGCAGCGCGGTCATAAAGGTCATCGGCGTCGGTGGCGGCGGCGGCAATGCCGTCAATCACATGGTCGAGAGCAGCATCGAAGGGGTGGAGTTCATCTGCGCCAATACCGATGCCCAGGCGCTCAAGCGCGTCTCCGCCAAGACCGTGTTGCAGCTCGGCAGCGAGATCACCAAGGGGCTTGGCGCCGGTGCCAACCCCGAAGTGGGTCGTCAGGCCGCGATGGAAGATCGTGAGCGGATCGCCGAGTTGCTCGGTGGCGCCGACATGGTCTTCATCACCGCCGGCATGGGTGGTGGTACCGGCACCGGCGGGGCACCGGTGGTCGCCCAGGTCGCCAAGGAGCTGGGCATCCTGACCGTCGCGGTGGTCACCCGCCCGTTCCCCTTCGAAGGCCCCAAGCGCATGCGCGCAGCGGAAGAGGGCATGAAGGAGCTGTCCGAGCATGTCGACTCGCTGATCACCATTCCCAACGAGAAGCTTCTGTCCGTGCTTGGCAAGAGCGCGACACTGCTGACTGCCTTCAGCGCCGCCAATGACGTCCTGCTGGGTGCCGTACAGGGTATCGCCGAGCTGATCACCAGCCCGGGCATCATCAACGTCGACTTCGCCGACGTGCGCACCGTGATGTCAGAGATGGGCATGGCGATGATGGGCACCGGTGGTGCCACCGGCGAAAATCGCGCACGCGAGGCCGCCGAGAAGGCGATCCGCAGCCCGCTGCTCGAGGATATCGATCTGCACGGCGCTCGCGGCATCCTGGTCAACATCACCGCTGGGCCGGATCTGTCGATCGGTGAGTTCAACGACGTCGGCGCCACGGTGCAGGAGTTCGCCTCCCAGGACGCCACCATCGTCGTGGGTACCTCCATCGACATGGACATGACCGACGAACTGCGGGTCACCGTGGTCGCGGCGGGTCTCGACAATCAGGTGTCACGCCAGCAGAAGCCGGCGGCGCAGCAGCAGGTTCGTCGTCCCGAGGCGCGCCAGCGTCCTCAGCAGAGTGCGATCAATCGCGCCCAGGGCGGCGCCGGTGTGGCCGCAGCGAGCAAGCCAGAGGCGCAGGAATCACCGCGACCGCAGGCCGAGAAGCGCAAGTCTCAGGAGTTGGACGATTATCTCGATATTCCCGCCTTCCTGCGGCGTCAGGCGGACTGATCGAGAGCAGAGTGCGCGAAATTTCCGGGGTGCAGGGATCGAAAGGCGATGTTTTTTTGTTGAAACGTCCGTTTGGTGTTATAGTGAACGGTGTTTGATAACCAACGACTGCCTGGCGACTGCACAATGATCAGACAACGTACCCTCAAGAATGTCATCCGCGCCACGGGCGTGGGACTGCACTCCGGCAAGAAGGTCTACCTGACGCTTCGCCCCGCGCCGGTGGACACGGGCATTGTGTTCGTGCGCACCGACCTCGAGCCGGAAGTCCGCATTCCCGCCCAGGCGTTGAATGTGACCGACACCACTCTCTGCACCGCCCTGTCTCAGAATGGTGAGAAGGTCGCGACCGTGGAGCACCTGATGTCCGCCTTCGCGGGTCTCGGCATCGACAATGCCTACGTCGATGTGAGCGCGCCCGAAGTGCCGATCATGGACGGTAGTGCCGGACCCTTCGTGTTCCTGATCCAGTCCGCCGGGATCCAGGAGCAGAGCGCGGCCAAGAAGTTCATCCGCATCAAGCGTGAGATCAAGGTCAGCGAAGGCGACAAGGAAGCCGTCTTCCTGCCCCATCAGGGCTTCAAGGTCTCCTTTGCCATCGACTTCGATCACCCAGTGTTCGAGGACCAGAAGCAGACCGCCATGGTCGACTTCTCCACGACGTCCTTCGTCAAGGAGGTGTCTCGCGCGCGGACCTTCGGCTTCATGCGTGATCTCGAGTACCTGCGCTCGAACAACCTGGCGCTTGGTGGCAGCCTCGACAATGCCATCGTGGTGGACGACTACCGCATCGTGAACGACGGTGGTCTGCGCTACGACGACGAGTTCGTCAAGCACAAGGTGCTGGACGCCATCGGTGACCTTTACCAGCTCGGCCACAGCCTGATCGGCGAGTTCCGTGGCGTGAAGTCCGGCCATGCGCTGAACAACCAGCTGTGTCGTGCGCTCATCGAGCAGCCCGAGGCCTGGGAGATCGTGACCTACGAGAGCGAAGCCGAATCGGCGCCGATTTCCTACGCGGCACCGGCCATGGCGTGATGCGAGCCTCGGTGATGGCCAGGCCAAGGTTAGCCCCGCAGATCGCCAGTCTTCCGTAGCAACTTGTCTTCGGCCATCACTCGCATGAACGCCGCCCCTCGGGGCGGCGTTCTGCTGTCTGGGGTTTCATGTTCGCCTCATGTTCACGTCATGTTCGGCGTCGCCAAGCGGCGCGGGCAGGGTCGGGAGGCCGCGGCGATTCATGTGCGGGGAACGCCGATGGGGTTAGGCGTCGTCTTTCCCTGAAGGCGACTCGGCGTGGGCCGCCAGGCGCTCCAGGGCGCGCTTGAGTCGCGGATCCTCGACATCGGCGGCGCAGCTCGAGAGCTCGTCACCGGCCTGGGCGGGCAGGCGCCTTACCTGGCGCGGCGCCACCTTGGCCGGGCGCACCGGACGTACCTTGAGGTGGAAGCCGGTCACCGCCTGGAACTCCGGCAACTGGTGCAGGCAGTCGAGCAGACGCGGCTGTTCGTAGCGCAGACGGGTCAGCCAGGCTGCGCCGTCGGTGATCAGGGTCAGGCGGCCGTCACGGAAGCCACCGACAAACAGGTGTTCCGCCAGAGTGGGCGAGAGTTCATTGCGCAGATGCTCCTGAGCGCGCTCGATCAGGCGCGCCATGCGCATCAGTCCGCCCAGTTCGCCGCGGCCCTGAAGAAGCCCTGTCATGGACTGGGCGCGGAACCGCTTAACCTTTATACTCATGTGCTTGTGTCTTGGGATGCCCCAGGATCAATGAATTTGTTGCTCGGCGGCGTTCGTCTGTGGAACGCAGGTGTCATGGCCGTTTGCATGATGGCCGCTCGAGTGATGGGCAGCCGGCATGGCGCCGGCCCGAGACTAGCACGCCAGGGAGTTCCCCGACAGCATGACTGCCATCGACCCACATCGCTGCTGCCCCCGCGAGGCTCGTGCCCGTCGGGTGGCCAGATGGTGGTTGGCAGGGCTGCTGGTGGGCTGCCTGCTGCCGGCGAGCCTGAGCGCCGCCGAATCTCCCCGAGCCACCGAGCGACTGGTGCAGATCTGCATCATGGCGCCGGCGGTCATCCGGGCCCATACCATGCTCAAGGCCTGCCGCCATCGGCTGGCCCGACATCCCCTCAAGACCCTGCCCAAACCATCGTCCCCGTCGGTGGCCTGGTCGGCGCCAATGCTGGTGCCGGTGGCCGCCCTCGACGTGGTGTCCCGCCGGGGTCCTCCTGACATCGCCTGAATTCGATGAAGCGTGACGGTCGCCAATGCCTGGCGGCCTCTTTTTCAGGTTCCAGATTTCAGGAAGTTTCATGATCAATTCTCTGCTGCGTAAAGTCGTCGGCTCCAAGAACGACCGCGACGTCAAGCGCATGTCCCGCCAGGTTCGCGCCGTCAATGAGCTCGAGCCGAGCCTCGAAGCCCTCGATGACGCTGCGCTGGCCGCCCGCACCGCTGAGTTCCGTGAGCGTCTGGCGGCCGGTGAGTCGCTCGATGCCCTGTTGCCCGAAGCCTTTGCCACCGTGCGCGAGGCCAGCAAGCGGGTGATGGGCATGCGTCACTTCGACGTACAGCTGATCGGCGGCATGACCTTGAACCGCGGCCGGATCGCCGAGATGAAGACCGGTGAGGGCAAGACCCTGGTCGCGACCCTGGCGGTGTACCTCAACGCCTTGCCCGGCAAGGGCGTGCACGTGGTCACGGTCAACGACTACCTGGCCCGGCGTGACGCCAACTGGATGCGCCCCCTGTACGAGTTCCTCGGCCTGTCGGTAGGCGTGATCTACTCCGGCCAGACCTCCGAGGAGAAGCGTGACTCCTACGCCTGCGACATCACCTACGGCACCAACAACGAGTTCGGCTTCGACTACCTGCGCGACAACATGGCGTTTTCGCTGGAAGACAAGGTTCAGCGGGAACTGCACTTTGCCATCGTCGACGAGGTGGACTCCATCCTTATCGATGAGGCGCGCACGCCGCTGATCATCTCCGGTGCGGTGGACGAGAACACCGAGCTGTACAAGGTGGTGGATCGGCTCGCCAGGGAGCTCACCCCCTGCAGCGACGAGGAAGATCCCGAAAGCGGCGACTTTACCCTCGACGAGAAGCAGAAGCAGGTCGAGGTGACCGAGCGCGGCCACCACAAGGTCGAGGAGCTGATGCGCGCCCAGGGGCTGCTCGGCGAGGACGACTCGCTCTACGCCGCCCAGAACCTCAACCTGTTGCAGCATATGCACTCGGCGCTGCGTGCGCGCCACCTGTACCACCCTGACGTCGACTACATCGTCAGCGAGGGACAGGTGGTCATCGTCGACGAACACACCGGGCGTACCATGCCGGGACGTCGCTGGTCAGAGGGCCTGCACCAGGCGGTGGAAGCCAAGGAGGGTGTGACCGTCCAGCGCGAGAGCCAGACCCTGGCCTCCACCACCTTCCAGAACTACTTCCGCCTGTACGAGAAGCTGTCCGGGATGACCGGTACCGCCGATACCGAGGCCTTCGAATTCCGTCAGATCTACGGGCTCGATGTGGTGGTCATCCCCACCAACAGGCCGCTGGCGCGCAAGGACATGAACGACCTCGTCTACCTCAGCGCCGAAGAGAAGTTCGAGGCGATCATCGAGGACGTCAAGGTCCAGGTCGAGGCCGGCCGTCCGGTGCTGGTGGGTACCGCGTCCATCGAGACGTCCGAATACCTGGCCGAGTTGATGCGCAAGGCGGGCATCGACTTCAACGTGCTCAACGCCAAGCAGCACCAGCGCGAGGCCGAGGTCATCGCCCAGGCCGGGCGCCCAGGTGCGGTGACCATCGCGACCAACATGGCCGGTCGTGGTACCGATATCGTGCTCGGCGGCAACTGGGAGGCCGAAGCGGCCAAGCTGGAAAACGCCAGCGACGCCGAGGTCGAGGCATTGAAGGAGGCCTGGCGCGAGCGCCACGAGGCGGTGCTGGCCGCCGGTGGTCTGCACGTCATCGGCTCCGAGCGCCATGAGTCACGGCGCATCGACAATCAGCTGCGTGGTCGTAGTGGCCGCCAGGGCGACCCGGGCTCGACCCGCTTCTTCCTGTCGCTGGAAGACAACCTGATGCGTCTGTTCGGTTCCGAACGGGTGCAGAAGCTGATGCAGGCGCTTGGCCTGGAGCGGGGCGAGGCCATCGAGCACAAGATGGTGTCCAACGCCGTCGAGCGTGCTCAGAAGAAGGTCGAGGGACGCAACTTCGATATCCGCAAGCAGCTGCTCGAGTACGATGACGTGGCCAACGATCAGCGTCGCGTGATCTACGAGCAGCGCAACGAGATCCTGGCCGCCAGCGACGTCTCCGACAACGTCATGGGCATTCGTGAAGAGGTGCTGGACGAGGCCATCAGTGCCTACGTGCCGCCCCAGAGCCTGCCCGAGCAGTGGGACCTGGCGGGGCTCGAGGCTCACCTCAAGAGCGAGTACCAGTTGGACGCGCCGGTGGTGCAGTGGGCCGAGGAGGACGAGCGCTTCCACGAGGAGCAGCTGCGCGAACGCCTGCAGACCCAGCATCGCGAGACCTACCAGGCCAAGGTCGCCATCGCTGGCGAGGAGCTGATGCGGCGCTTCGAGAAGCAGGTCATGCTGCAGGTGCTGGACACCCGCTGGAAGGAACACCTGCAGTCCATGGACCATCTGCGTCGTGGTATCCATCTGCGTGGCTACGCTCAGAAGAATCCGAAGCAGGAGTACAAGCGCGAATCCTTCGAGCTGTTCCAGAACCTGCTGACCAATATCAAGGCCGACGTCACCCGTATCCTCAGTCACGTGCAGGTGCGTGCCCCCGAGGAGGTGGACGCCCTGGAGCGTCAGCGTCGCGAGGCCCTTGCGCGCGAGAGCGCCCAGGCGGCCAGTCGCCACGACGCACCTGCCGCGACGGACGCCGAGATGGCCGACGAGGGCGGCGAGCGTCACGTCAACGAGGTTGCCGATCAGCGCCCGGTGCGTCGAGACGCCCCCAAGGTTGGCCGCAATGATCCCTGCCCCTGCGGCTCCGGCAAGAAGTACAAGCAGTGCTGCGGCAAGCTCAGCTGAGCAAGCCTCGCAACCCATGACGACGGCGACCCCGGGCTTCAAGGCCTGGGGTTGTCTTTGACGCAAGGAGAAAACAATGGCAGTCGGTGACAGCATTTTTCCGGCAATGGGGCCGATCCCCGGGGTTCGCCTGGGCAGTGCCATGGCAGGCATCAAGAAGCCGGGCCGGCGTGATCTGGTGGTGATCGAGGTGGCCCCGGGCGCCAGGGTGTCCGGCACCTTCACCCGCAACGCCTTCTGCGCGGCGCCGGTCCATGTGGCCCGCCAGCATCTGGCCGCGGGCGACGCGGTTCGCTACCTGGTCATCAATACCGGCAATGCCAACGCCGGCACCGGCGAGATCGGCATGCGCGACGCCCACGCCACCTGTCAGGCGCTGGCCGAACTCGCCGAGGTGTCGGCCGACCAGGTGCTGCCGTTCTCCACCGGCGTGATCGGCGAACCGCTGCCGATGGAGCGACTTCTCGGTGGCCTGCCAGAGGCGCTCGACCAGCTCGACGACGGTGGCGACGCCTGGGCTCGGGCGGCCGAAGGCATCCTCACCACCGACACCCGGACCAAGGGCGCGACCCGCCAGGTAACGCTCAAGCAGGGCACTGTCACCCTCAATGGCATCGCCAAGGGGTCGGGCATGATCCGTCCCGACATGGCCACCATGCTGGGTTTTGTCGCCACCGACGCGGCGATCGAGTCCGAGCGTCTTGATGCCCTGCTCAGGGAGGGCGTCAAGCGCTCGTTCAACAGCATCACCGTGGACTCCGATACCTCGACCAACGACGCCTGCATGCTGATCGCCACCGGCCAGGGCGCAGCACTCGCCGATGACGATGACGAGCGGATATTTCGTCAGGCCCTCGATGAGGTGCTGGTGGAGCTGGCCCAGGCGATCATTCGCGACGGCGAGGGTGCGACCAAGTTCGTCACCCTGGACGTCAGCGGCGCCCTGAGCGTCGAGGAGGCGCGCGAGGTAGCCTTTACGGTGGCCCATTCGCCGCTGGTAAAGACCGCACTGTACGCCAGTGACGCCAACTGGGGCCGTATCCTCGCCGCGGTGGGGCGTGCCCGGGTCGAGGACTTCGATGTCGATCGGGTGACCATCGATCTGGGCGATGTGCGCCTGGTCGAGAACGGTGGGCGTGCAGAGGGCTACAGTGAGGACGCCGGCAGTGCGGTGATGGCGGCAGAAGAGATCACCATTGCCATCGATCTGGGGCGTGGTGACGCTGCCGCGCGGGTGTGGACCTCCGACCTGTCCCACGACTATGTTTCGATCAACGCCGACTACCGCAGTTGATTCCGCATGGGTTCGTCGGCGGCAGATGAATCTCGGCCAGTGAATCGGTATCCTGTGTCGTCTTTTTTGCCTGTCCGGCGGGTAGCGGTGGAGCCGATCCATCGGCGATGCATCAGCGGCAGATGAATCTCGGCGAGCGAATCGGTATCCTATGCCGACTTTTATCGCCCTCCCGACTGAAAACTGGTGCGGGCGTGGCCCGCGAACCGAAGCTGGTATTGTTGAATGAACACTATGGTGAAGAGAAGGGTGCACGTGGCGGCGGCCGCCATCATCAGCCCGAACGGTGACGAAGTGCTGCTGGCCCGGCGTCCTTCCAATGTGGACCACGGCGGCCTTTGGGAGTTTCCCGGTGGCAAGCTGGCGCCCTACGAGACCGGGCTTGAGGCGCTCAAGCGCGAGCTGCACGAAGAACTCGGCATCGAGATTCGTCGCGCCCAACCGCTGATTCGCATCCACCACGAGTACTCCGACAAGCACATTCTGCTCGACGTCTGGCAGGTCAAGGACTTCTCCGGTGAGCCCTTCGGTCGAGAAGGACAGGCGGTACGCTGGGTGCCCATGGGCGAGCTGATTGGCTATCCCTTCCCGGCCGCCAACCTGCCGATCCTGCGTGCGGTGATGCTGCCCTCGGAATACCTGATCAGTGACGAGGAAGCCGACGAGGACGCCTTCGACGCCAAGCTCGAGCGGGCCCTCGAGGAAGATGGCGTGCGTCTGGTTCAGCTGCGCGCCAAGACCCTCGACGAGGACGCCTACGTGGCCCGTGCGGAGCGTGCCCTGGCGCTGTGCCGTCGATACGGTGCCAAGCTGATGCTCAACGGTGAACCGGAGCTGCTCGAGCGGATCGATGCCGATGGTATCCATCTGACCAGCGAGCGGCTGATGGGCCTGGAGCGTCGCCCCATCGCCGAGGCCAAGTGGTTGGCGGCCTCGACCCACGACAAGGCCCAGCTCGACCAGGCCCACGCCATTGGCTGCGACTTCGTGACCCTGTCACCGCTGCGCACCACTCCGTCCCATCCGGAAGTGGCACCGATCGGCTGGCATGACTTCCAGCAACTGGTCGAACGCGCCGGCATGCCGGTCTACGCGCTGGGGGGCATGACGCGCCACGACGCCAGCCATGCCCGCGCCGTGGGGGCCCAGGGGATCGCGTCCATCCGTGACTTCTGGCGCTAGGGCATTGGCGAAAAGGGCCAGCACCGGCCGTTAGCTACCAGATGCAAGAAACCCCGCCAGGAAGACCTGGCGGGGTTTCTTGCGTTCAGGAGCATGTCGTTCCATTGCCGCGTGGCTCTGTTCTCAAGCTCGACGAGCGTCGGCGCTTTTCGTACAAGCCCTGGGCTTTATGCGAGAAGTCGACGAAGCCCGGCTCTTTGGCGGCAAGCCCTAGTCGCGGTAGCGGCGGGTCAGGTCCCCATAGGCGTCGATGCGCCGGTCCCGCAGGTAGGGCCAGATCCGCCGCACGTTTTCGCCATGGTCGAGATCCAGGGTCACCAGCAGGGTCTCGGGCTCGGTGCCGGCGTGGGCCAGCAGCTCCCCCTGGGGCCCGGCGACAAAGCTGCCGCCCCAGAAGTCGATGCCCTCGCTGACCTTCGAGTGATCCTCCTCGTGGCCCACCCGGTTGGCGACCAGCACCGGGACACCGTTGGCCACGGCGTGACTGCGCTGGATCAGCGTCCAGGCGTCCTTCTGGCGCGTCTTTTCGGCGTCGTCGTCGCCCGGCGCCCAGCCGATGGCGGTGGGGTAGAGCAGCAGTTCGGCACCGGCCAGGGCCATCAGGCGCGCGGCCTCCGGGTACCACTGATCCCAGCACACCAGTACCCCGAGCCGGCCCACCGAGGTGTCGATGGGGGTGAACCCTTGTCCGAGAGTGGCGTCATGGTCTCCGGGGGTGAAGTAGAACTTCTCGTAGAAGCCCGGGTCGTCGGGGATATGCATCTTGCGGTAGTGACCCACCGCGCCCTTGGCGCCGTCGTAGACCACCGCCGTGTTGTGATAGATGCCCGGCGCGCGGCGCTCGAACAGCGAGCCCATCAGCACGATGTCGAGCTCCGCGGCGAGTTCGGCCAGTCGTGTGCCGGTGGGCCCGTCCAGCGGCTCCGCCAGGTCGAACAGGGCCGGATCCTCGTACTGACAGAAGTAGTGGGTGGCGTGGAGTTCCTGCAGCATCACCAGTCTGGCACCACGGCCTGCGAGATCGCGGATACTCGCCTCACTGGCGTCGAGACTTCTGGCCTTGTCGGGCCAGGCGGGTTGCTGGACCAGGCCTACGGTCAATTGGCGCGTCATCGGCGGTCTCCTTCGGCGGTGGTGGTGGCGGCGGCGAGAGCCCCCTGGGGCCACTGCATGGTCAGGCAGTGCAGGCTGCCGTGTTGAACGATGGCGGCGCTGGCGTCCACCGGGATGATATCCCGGTCGGGGAAGGCCCCGGCCAGGGCGTCGAGTGCCGCCAGGTCGTGACGATCGCCGTAGACCGGCACCAGCACCGCCCCGTTGATGATCAGGAAGTTGGCGTAGGTGGCCGGCAGGCGGTGGCCATCCTCGGCGTCATGGCAGGCGCCAGGCCAGGGCAGCGGTACCAGGCGATAGGGCGAGCCGTCGGCGCGGGTCAGCGCCTTGAGCTCGCGCTCCATGGCGGCGAGCTCGGCGTAGTGCGCATCGCTCGGATCATCGCAGCGCACATAGGCGATGGTCTGGGGATCACAGAAGCGCGCCAGGGTATCGATATGGCTGTCGGTATCGTCGCCTTCGAGATGTCCGTGGCAGAGCCACAGCACCCGGTGGATGCCCAGCGTCTCGGCCAGCCAGGTCTCGATATCGGCCCGTGACATCGAGGGGTTGCGGTTGGGATTGAGCAGACAGGCCTCGGTGGTCAGCAGCGTCCCCTCGCCATCGGTCTCCAGGGCGCCGCCCTCCATGATCACCGCGCTATCGCTTGTCGCGCAGGCGATCAAGCCGGCATCCTTGAGCTGGCGGGTCAGGGTGTTGTCGCGATCGGCCGGAAACTTGCCGCCCCAGCCGTTGAAGCCGAGGTCATGGAAGGTAACGCCGTTGCCGTCACCGGTCGCCAGCGGGCCATGGTCCCGGGCCCAGGTGTCGTCGGCGTCGACCACGGTCAGGCGCAGACGCTCGGGTGGCGCGCCTCGGGCCACCAGGCGGCCTGACAGCGCCTCGCCGGTAGCGTGGTCGGGCACCCCGATGATCACGCTCTGATAACGACTGATGATCAGGGCGAGCTGCTCGAGCATCGCCTCGATGGCGGGCAGCGTCGGCGCCCAGTCGCTGTCGCGGCGGGGCCAGGTCAGCTGGACGGCATCCTGAGGGTGCCATTCGGGTAGCAGGCGGGGCATGGGTCATGTCCTGGGGCCAAGAAACGGCGAAATGTAGGCGGCTGTGACCGAAGATGCAAGGATCTCGCAATTCCTCTGCCGTGGCGATGCAGTCGCTCGCAAAAAACCGTACCATGACGGCCCGCCGACAAGGAACGAGTCCATGCTTGATCGATTGCCCTTTCTGATCGGGTTGCGTTATGTGCGAGCCAAGCGACGCAACCACTTCATTTCGTTCATCTCGCTGACCTCCATGCTGGGTCTTACCCTGGGCGTGGCGTTGCTGATCCTGGTGCTCTCGGTGATGAACGGCTTCGACCGGGAGCTGCGCCAGCGGGTGCTGGGCATGGTGCCCCACACCCAGATCGAACAGGCCGGTGGGATGACCGACTGGCAGCCCCTGGCCGAGCGCCTGACCCAGCGCGAACATGTCATCGGGGCGGCGCCCTATATCCAGCAGCAGGGCATGTTCTCGGTGGCCGGGCGCAATCAGGGCGCCATGGTCAACGGCATCGAGCCCGAGTGGGAGAGCCGGGTGTCGATCGTCGACGAGAACATGTCGCGTGGCTCGCTGGACGACCTCAAGGCAGGGGAGTGGCACATCGTGCTCGGCTCCATCCTCGCCAACAACCTCAACGTCGACGTGGGGGACAGCGTGACCCTGCTGGTGCCGGAGGCCTCGATCACCCCGGCAGGCGTCTTCCCCAGGCTCAAGCGCTTCACCGTCAGTGGCATCTTCAGTGTCGGTGCCGACCTGGACGCCAACCTGGCCTACGCCAACATCGAGGACATGCAGACCCTGGCGCGCATGGGTGACAGCATTGGCGGGCTGCGTCTGGAGCTCGACGATCTGTTCCTGGCCGGTCAGGAGACCCAGGCCATCGTCAATGAGCTGGGCGGTGGCTATCGCGGCTACGACTGGACCTTCACCCGGGGCAACCTGTTCCAGGCGATCCAGATGGAAAAGCGCATGATCGGCCTGCTGCTGACCGTGATCATCGCCGTGGCTGCCTTCAATATCGTCTCGACCCTGGTGATGGTGGTGACCGACAAGCACGCCGACATCGCCATCCTGCGGACCATAGGCGCCACCCCGGGTTCGATCATGGGCATCTTCATGGTCCAGGGTATCGCCATCGGGGTGATCGGTATCGTCATCGGGGTCGCGCTGGGTATTCTGCTGGCGCTGACGGTGTCCGATATCATTGCCTTCGTCGAGTCGACCCTGGGTATCCACTTCCTCGACGCGGGGGTCTACTTCATCAGTGACCTGCCGTCCCAGCTGATCTGGAGCGATGTCTATCAGATCGTGGGGGCCGCCTTCGTGCTGACTTTCCTGTCCACCCTGTATCCGGCCTGGCGCGCGGCGCGGGTCCAGCCTGCCGAGGTGCTGCGCTATGAATGATTCGGTAATCGCCAAGCCTGGTGTCGAGGCGTCGACCCCCGCCGGCAACGATCTGATGCTCGAGTGCCGCGAGTTGTCCAGGGTCTACGATGAAGGTCCCGCCGACCTGGTGGTGCTCGACCAGCTCGAGCTCAAGGTGCACGCCGGCGAGCGAGTCGCGGTGGTCGGCAGTTCCGGCTCCGGCAAGACCACCCTGCTCAACCTGCTCGGAGGCCTCGACAGCCCCAGCGCCGGCGAAGTACGGGTGGCCGACACCGTGTTGCACAAGATGGGCGACGCCGAGATCGGGCGCTTCCGCAATCGCCACATCGGCTTCGTCTACCAGTTCCACCATCTGCTGGCGGAGTTCTCGGCGCTGGAGAACGTGGCGCTGCCGTTGATCATTCGCGGTAGCCGCAAGCGTGACGCCGAGGACAAGGCGCGTGCTCTGCTGGACAAGGTAGGGCTGGGCCCCAGGGCCGAACACAAGCCCGGCGAGCTGTCCGGCGGTGAGCGCCAGCGTGCGGCGATCGCCAGGGCCTTGGTCACCGATCCCAGCCTGATGCTGATGGACGAGCCCACCGGCAACCTCGACAAGCACACCGCCGCCAGCATCCTGGCGCTGATGGATGAGCTTGCCGCCAGCGCTCGCTGCGCCTTCGTCATCGTCACCCATGACCCGGCCCTGGCCGCCCATCAGGACCGCGTGCTGAGACTCGACAACGGCAAGCTGCACGCCGAGTAGGTCTTTCGCAGCGTCCAGAAGAAGCCAGAAGAAGGCCCCGATGCAATCGCATCGGGGCCTTCTTTCGTCGGGGATTGCTTGTCCGGGCTTTCTCGTCCCGGCTTTTTCGTCCGGGCTTTGCAGACTAGCGGGAACGGCGCCGGGCCGAGCAGGGCCTTTTGCGCAGGCTGGGTCGATGCGGCTGAGTCAGTGCGGCTGGATCGATGCGGCTGGATCGATGCGGCTGGGTCAGTGCGGCTGGGTCCTGCGGCGTCGCCGGCGCGCGCGTGCCTTCCAGCTGCGTGCCACCTGCCAGCGCCACAGCAGGCGTATCACCAGGTTGGCCAGGCCGCCGACGGCGATCGCCGCCACCAGCGAGCCGATCAGCAGGGACGGCAGGATGTCCAGCAACTGGGACTGCAGCCAGTCGGTGGTCAGCCGATGGGGCGCCTCCAGCGCCGGGCGTTGCATCAGCCAGGCGCCGAGACAGTAGTTGGCGTAGAAGATGATCGGCATCGTCAGCGGGTTGGTGATCCACACCAGAGCCACCGACAGCGGCAGATTGCAGCGTCCGACGCGGGCGCCGAGGGCGGCGACGACCATCTGACACGGGATCGGCAGCAGCGCGCTGAACAGGCCAACGCTGAAGGCGTTGGCCACGCTGCGGCGCGTCAGCACCCACAGGGCGGGGTCGGCGATCAGGTGCGCCATGAAGCGTAGCGAGCGCTGCCGGCGCAGGGCGTCCGGCGAGGGCAGATAGCGCTTGAGTAGTCGACGCGGCATGGCGAATCAGCTCGAGGCTGCGGATGCGTGGCTATTATCCATACAAGCCGCCGCCCTTGCCATGACGTCGGCCAACGATGGGCATGCGTGACGCCGTCGACAGGCTGTCGGGCTTCGGGGCCCCAAGCCTCCAGGGCTCCAGAGAGAGGGCGATGGAATCTGACGAAAACTCGCAACGATCGATGCGTCGGCCGTCAGGCCGCCTCTGGCAAGGCACCTGTTCTCTTTCGCTGGCATGGGCGCTGGCCCTGGGCAGCGTCCTTGGAGGCGCCGGTCTGACGCTGCCCGAGGCCGCCCTCGGCCTGAATCTGCTGACAGCGGCGGCACTGGTATCACTGGCCTTGCGCCGGACGGCGGCGCTGCTGGTGTGTCTGGCCGGGCTGTGGGTGCTTGGCTGTCTGTTGCAGCAGCAGGCGGCCCGCTTGCCCTCGGGGCTTGCCGGGGTGCCGCTGACGGTCGAGGGGCGGGTGTTGGCAAGTCGTCAGAGCGATGGCCTGCAGCGTCTGACCATGAGGGTCGAGAGCTGCCGTCCGCTGGAAGCCGGACTGCCTGACTGCTCGGGACTCGAGCGGATACGGGTCAGTCGCTATAGCCCCATGGACGGCGAGGTCGAGACCGCGTCGGCAACAGTGCACACGATGATGGCTGTCGGAGAGCGCTGGCGGTTCGATGTACGACTGCGCCCACCTGGTGGCCTCACCAATCCCGGCCGCTTCGACTATCGCCGCTGGCTGTGGCGGGAAGGCATCCACGCCACCGGGTCGGTCATCGGACAACCGCCGCCCGAACGCTTGATGGCCGCACCGGGGGACCCACGTCAGGCCCTGCTGCGACAGCTCGCTGGCCAGCCGCTGCATGAGACGACGCAGCGCTGGCTGGCGGCCTTGACCCTGGGCCGTGGCGAGCGTCTCGAGGCCGACGACTGGGCGCTGCTCAATGCGACAGGGACGACCCATCTGGCGGTGGTGTCCGGGCTGCACGTGGGCCTGGTGGCGGCGCTGGCGCTGACCCTGTCGCGCCTGGTGGCGCGGTTGATTCAGCCGGGGCGCTGGCGGCTGTTGCGTTGGCCGTGGCTGGCCGCCGCAACGGCCACCACCGGCTTTGTCTGGCTGGTCGGCGCCGAACCGCCGGCGCTGCGGGCCCTGGTGATGGTCCTTATTGCCCTTTGGGTGGCCGGGGGGCGGCATTCTCCTTCGCCGTGGCAGGGCTGGGCACTGGCCTGGGCGGTGGTCGTGCTGTGGGATCCCCTGGCGCTGTGGCGCCCCGGACTTTGGCTGTCCTTCGGTGCCGTGGCCCTGCTGATCCTGATGTGGCAGGGCAGGCAGGCGACCTCCGGCATCAAGGGCGCCTTGACGGTGCTGCTGCGCACCCAGCTGTTGCTGGCGTTGCCCATGGCGGGCCTGGTGCTGCTGGCCCTCGGCACGATGTCGCCGCTGGCCCCCTTGGCCAATCTGGTAGCGGTCCCCCTGGTGACGCTGGTGCTGGTGCCGCTGGGGATGCTGGGCTGGATGCTGTCGACGGTGTCGTCTGAGGCGGCGATGGCGAGCTGGTGGCTGTTCGAAGCGGGCCTTGAGGTGATGCTGGCGTCGTTGCGGATGTTCGCCGAACTGTCACCCGGTCAGTCACTGCGAGAAGGAGGGCGCTGGACGCTCGGCATTCTGCTGCTGGGCCTGGGCGCGCTGCTGTTGTTGCCTGGCCTGGGTGCCGGGCTGCGATCAGCAAGCCTCCTGGCACTTGTTGCGGCCATGGCGATGATGCCGGCCTTCGGTGGCAGGCCTGGACCGGGCGAGGTACGGCTGATGGTCTGGGACGTGGGGCAGGGGCTGATGGTGGAGCTGATCACCGCCCGTCATCGACTGCTGTACGACAGCGGTCCTCGCTTTCGCTCCGGCTTTACGCCGCTGGCGTCCATCTGGGCATCTCCGCAAGCCTTCGACGAGGTGGTGATCAGCCACGCCGACCAGGACCACGCAGGAGGACTCGCCAGCCTGGCGCGCGATCACCGGGTGGCTCATTGGTGGCACCCCGAGGGCGAGACGCTGGCGCTGTCGGCGCACGCGCCGCGACACCCTTGTCATGCCGGGGAGGGCTGGCGCTGGGACGGTGTCGACTTCACCTTTCTGTGGCCGCCTGCCTCGGCCGGCAGCGCAACGGCAAGCGACGTTGCCGGGCATGGCAGCAATGATCGCTCCTGCGTGCTGCTGGTGAGTACCGCCGGTGGCAGTGTGTTGCTTACCGGCGATGCGGGAAAACGCGTCGAGCGCTTCCTGATTCCACAGTTGCCGCAGACGCCTGCGGTGCTGGTGGTGGGGCATCACGGCAGTGCGGACAGCACCAGCGCCGCCCTGGTGGCGGCCAGGCCGCCCCGCCTGGCGGTGATTTCCCGCGGTGCCTACAATGGCTTCGGTCATCCTGCCGACCAGGTGGTGCGTCGCCTGCGACGTGCCGGCAGTTGCCTGATGGACACCGCTGTGGATGGGCGGGTGAACATCCTCCTGTCGCAGGTCGGGATAGCGGCGGCGCAGGGGATCCATCCCCGTCTGACCGGTGGCGGTGTCGAAGGCCCCTGCCATGGGGTAGAATCGCGGCACTGAATCTCACTGCCCTGTGTGTCGGCCGGCCAGGAGCGACGCCGTGTCCGCTGTCGGCGGCAGACGGCCGTGCGGGTCCGGGTGATCGCCACCTGGACCATCCGCTGCGGCCAGACAGGACCGATTCCCTCGCAACTGGAGCCAACGTGATCGAATACTCCGGCTGGACGCTCTACAAGCGTCTTCTTGGTTACGTCAAACCCTTCTGGAAGTCCTTTCTCGTCGCCGTGGTCGGCTACGCCATCTACGCGGCGTCCAGTACCGCCCTGGCCGAGATGATGAAGCGCCTGATCGATGGCATCCAGAATCCCGACGCCGCCTTTCGTCTGTTTCTGCCGCTGTTCGTCGTCGGCATGTTCGGCGCCAGGGGGGTCGGCACCTTTCTCGGCACCTACTTCATGAGCAACGTTGCACGCAACATGGTGCACGCGCTGCGCTGTGACGTCTTCAACCATATGCTGCGGCTGCCGGGGCGCTTCTTTGACAATCATTCTTCCGGCCACCTGATCTCGCGGGTGACCTACCATGTGGAGCAGGTGACCGGCGCAGGCACCAAGGCGATCACGGTAATCCTCCAGGAGGGCCTGTTTGTACTCGGCCTGCTGGGCTATCTGCTGTGGACCAACTGGATGCTGACGCTCTTGTTCATGGCCGTGACGCCGCTGATTGGTGGCGTGGTGAGCTACGCCAGCAAGCGCTTTCGGCGCATTTCCAAGCGCATCCAGCGCTCCATGGGGGACGTCACCCACGTCGCCTCCGAGGCATTGACCGGCTACCGCGTGGTGCGTACCCACGGCGCCGAGAAATACGAGATGGGGCGCTTCCACGACGCCAGTGAAGTCAACCGTCGCCAGAGCCTGAAGGAGGCCCTGACCAAGGCCACCAGCACCCCGGTCATCCAGATGCTGGTGGCACTGTCGCTGGCGCTGCTGGTGTGGCTTGCCATGTCACCGGCGCTGATGGACAACATGACGCCGGGTGAATTCGTGGCCTTCATCACCGCCGCCTCGCTGATGGCCAAGCCGATTCGCTCGCTCAGCGAGATCAACGGCACCATCCAGAAGGGCATCGCTGCCTCCAGTGAACTGTTCGGGCTGCTCGACGAGCCTGAGGAACGCGATACCGGAACCCTGATGCCCGAGCGCCTGCAGGGGCGGATACAGCTCGAACAGGTGCGCTTCGCCTACGGAGACGATCAGCCCGAGGTGCTCAAGGGCATCGACCTGGACGTGCGCAAGGGCGAGATGGTGGCCATCGTCGGCCGCTCGGGCAGCGGCAAGTCGACCCTGGTCAGCCTGTTGCCGCGCTTCTACCGACCGACGGGCGGGCGTATCCTGATCGATGGCACCCCCATCGAGGAGTACCAGCTGACGGCGCTACGACAGCAGATTGCGCTGGTGTCCCAGCAGGTCACCCTGTTCAACGCCACCATCGCCGAGAACATCGCCTACGGGGTCCCCGATGCCGATCCTGCTGACATCGAGGCGGCGGCCCGCGCCGCCCACGCCCATGAGTTCATCGAGCGCATGCCCGGCGGCTACCAGGCGCTGGTCGGAGACAACGGCGTGATGCTCTCCGGTGGTCAGCGTCAGCGCATGGCGATCGCTCGGGCGATCTTCAAGGATGCTCCCATCCTGATCCTCGACGAGGCGACCTCGGCGCTGGACACCGAGTCCGAGCGCCATATCCAGGCAGCCCTGGAAGAGGTCTGCAAGGACCGCACCACCCTGGTCATCGCCCACCGCCTGTCGACCATCGAACGGGCCGACCGCATCCTGGTCATGGAGCAGGGCGAGATCATCGAGCAGGGCTCCCACGCCGAGCTGCTGGAACGCGACGGCGGTGCCTACGCCGCGTTGCACCAGCTGCAATTCCAGGAGGCGTAGATGGGGCTTGGGCAGCGCTGGCTCGAGGCGGCCTATCGTGGGGCTCCCTGGCTTGCCGTCCTGCGGCCGCTAGAGGCGCTCTATCGCCGCGAGGTACGCCGGCGAGCCGACGCCTTTGCGCGTGGCGACAAACCGGTGTGGCGCGCTTCGGTACCCGTCATCGTGGTCGGCAACCTGACTCTCGGCGGCACCGGCAAGTCGCCGCTGGTCGCCTGGATGGGGCGGCACCTGGCCGAACACGGCTTTCGCCCCGGGATTCTGTCACGGGGCTACGGTGGCAAGGCCGATGGCTACCCGCTGCACCTTGCCGCCGATACACCAGTAGCGGCCAGCGGCGATGAGCCGCGAATGCTGGCCGATCAGACCGGGCTGCCGGTGGTGGTCGATCCGGACCGCCCGCGTGGGGCCCAGTGCCTGATCGACGCCGGTTGTGACGTCATCGTCACCGACGACGGTCTTCAGCACCATGCCCTGGGGCGTGATCTCGAGGTGGTGGTGGTGGACGCCAAGCGAGGCTTCGGCAACGGGCGCTGCCTGCCGGCAGGGCCGCTGCGCGAACCGCTGGAGCGGCTGGAGCGCATCGACGCGCTGATCGTCAACGGCGAATCGTCGAGCGCGCTTGCCGCCGACGGCTTCACCATGCAACTGGAGCCCGCCTGCTGGCGCAGGGTCGGTGACGACGAGCGGCGTCCACTGACGCCGCTGCCTTTCGCCACGCCGGTCACCGCGGTGGCAGGGATCGGTCATCCGGAGCGTTTCTTTACCACCCTGTCGGAGCTGGGAGTCGCCCATCGACCGGCCCCCTTTTCCGACCATCACCGGTTCAGCCCGGCCGACCTGACGACCAGCGACCAGCGACCTGTGGTGATGACCGCCAAGGATGCGGTCAAGTGTCGAAGCTTTGTTCCCGACGATTGCTGGGCCCTGGATGTCGAGGCTAGACCCGAGGCGTCCTTCGTGGCCTGGTTCGATCGGCGAGTGTCCGCCTGGCGAGGCACCGACGATGCGCAGGTCGCTCATGATACCGGGATCGCGCAGCGGCAGAGTGACTGAGCACTGCCGCCAAAGGCTCAAATTCAACAGGAGAAACGATGATGGACAAGGAACTACTGGCGATGCTGGTGTGCCCCCAGTGCCAGGGCAAGCTGCGCTACGACCGCGATGCCGGCGAGCTGTGCTGCCAGTTCGATGGCCTGGCCTATCCGATCCGTGACGGCATCCCGGTGATGCTGGTCGAGGAGGCGCGGGTCATGGAGGTCGACGAGACCCTCAAGACCAACCCCGGGCGGGGCACCTCCAGCACGGACGAGACGTGAAGGAGCGCTAGACGATGCAGGATTTTATCGTTGTCATACCGGCGCGTTACGGCTCGAGTCGTCTGCCCGGAAAGCCGCTGGCAGATATCGCCGGCCGACCCATGGTCGCCCGGGTCTGGGATCAGGCCCGGCGCTCCTCGGCGAGCCGAGTGGTGATCGCCACCGACGATGCGCGCATCGAAAGCGTGATGCTCGAGCTGGGCGCCGAGGTAGTGATGACCCGCGAGGACCATACCACCGGGACCGATCGGCTGGCGGAGGTGGTCGAGCGCCTGGCGCTGCCGGACGAGGCGGTGCTGGTCAACGTCCAGGGGGACGAACCGCTGTTGCCGCCCGAACTGATCGATCAGGTGGCGGGGCGTCTGATGCGCGACGAGGGCGCCTCGGTCGCGACCCTGGCCGAGTCCATTGGCGACGTCGATACCTTGTTCAACCCCAATGTGGTCAAGGTAACCCGGGCCGCATCGGGCAGGGCGCTGAGCTTTTCTCGCGCCCCGATGCCCTGGGACCGGGAGGGCTTTCGTGAGCCTCCGACGCTGCTCACCACCGACGCTTGGCTACGCCATATTGGCCTCTATGCCTATCGAGCGAGCTTTCTGCGGGCCTTCAGCCAGTGGCTGCCGGCTCCCATCGAACAGCTCGAACAGCTCGAGCAGTTGCGTGCGCTGCACTATGGGCACGCCATCCAGGTGGCGCTGGCCGAGCAGACGCCCGGGGCGGGGGTGGACACCGCCGAGGATCTTGAGCGGGTTCGCGCCCATTTCGGCGGCCAGCAGACGTCGCCGGACCAGTGAAGGCCAACGATCAGGAGACAAGCATGCGGGTACTGTTCGTATGTCTGGGCAATATCTGCCGCTCGCCCACCGCCGAGGGGGTAGTGAGGCAGCGACTCGAGGAGCACGGTCTGGCGGACCGGGTGGTGCTGGATTCCTGCGGCACCGGGCCCTGGCACGTAGGTGAGCCACCGGATGCCCGCGCCCAGCAGGCCGCGCGCAAACGGGGTATCGACCTGTCGGCCCTGCGCGGTCGCCAGCTCGAGGCCGCCGATTTCGAAACATGTGACTACCTGCTGGCGATGGACGCCGACAACTTGAGCGTGCTCGAGCGCCAGGCGCCGGCGAATTGCCAGGCCCATATCGGCCTCTTGATGGAGTTCGCCGGGGAGCCCGGCGTTGCGGTGCCGGACCCCTACTACGAGGGCGGTTTCGATGGCGTCTACGCGATGATCGAGCGTGCCGCCGATGGCCTGGTGGCCACCTTGTCGCAACGTCTGGGGGCGTCCTCTTGAGGCCCGTCATAGGCCTCGATCAGGACTTGACCCGAGCCAATACCCTGGGGCTGCCCTGTGTCGCCGAAGAGGTCGTCGACGTCTTCAGTCGTGATCAGCTCGCCTCCCTGATCAGGCAGGTCGGAGACCGCCGATTGACCCTGCTCTCCGGCGGCAGCAATCTGATTCTGCCCGACTATTTGCCGGGGATGACGCTGCGACCGCGGCTCGATTACTGGTGGGTCGAGCGGCGCGGACAGGATGCGCTGGTGCATGTCGGTGCCGGGGTCAACTGGCATCGACTGGTCATGGCGCTGGCGTCGAAGGGGTGGTGGGGCATCGAGAATCTGGCGCTGATACCCGGGCACTGTGGTGCGGCACCGGTACAGAACATCGGTGCCTATGGGGTCGAACTGGCTGATGTGCTTGAGTCGGTGACCCTGGTCCATCGCGACAGTGGTGCGGTGGAAAGCTTGCCGGCTGGTGCCTGTGGCTTCGGCTATCGGGAGAGCCGCTTCAAGGGGGAGTGGGACGGCAAGGTCATCATAACCGACCTCACCTTGAGGGTCAGCCGTCACGGCGCGCCGAAGCTTGGCTACGGCGATCTGGCGTCCCGGGTGGGGGAGAACCCCGGCCCTCTGGCGGTGGCCGAGGCGGTCTGCCAGGTGCGCCGCGAGAAGCTGCCCGACCCAGAGCAGCTCGGCAATGCCGGCAGCTTCTTCAAGAATCCTGTGGTCGAGGCGGCGCGTGCCGGGGCGCTGCGTGAGAGCTATCCGGGTATGCCGGCCTATGAACTGGAAGACGGACGGGTCAAGCTGGCGGCGGGGTGGCTGATCGATCAGTGCGGCCTCAAGGGCTGGCGACAGGGTCACTTTGGCGTCCATGATCGTCAGGCGCTGGTGCTGGTGCACCACGGTGGCGGCAATGCCACGGAATTGCTGGCGTTCGCCGACCAGGTGTCCGCGCGGGTCGCCGAACGCTTCGGTGTGACGCTCGAACGAGAGCCGCGTCTGGCCTGACCAGCATCTGGCCTGATTAGTAGCACCTGACTTGGCCAGCACCTGACTTGGCCGGCGCCGAAGGCGCTGTGTGACTATCGAAAGCGCATAAATGAAAACGCCCGCGGCCTTGGACGCGGGCGTTTTGCTTTCCGGCGAGTGATCAGCTGTTGTGGCCGTCACTTGCCTTTTCGGCCTCGAGCTTGCGACGCTCGCGCGGGTCGTTGTGGGCCCGGCGACGGCGACGGCGGCGAGGCGCCTGGCCATCATCAGTGGCGCCACTCAAGGCGTCGTCTTCTGCCTTGGCTTCTGTCCTGGCGTCGTCGGCCTTGGCGTCAGTCTTGGGCGCCTCGGCTTTCTCTTCCGCCTTGGCATCGGCCTTGGGTGCCTCCGCTTTCTCTGCAGCTTTCGCTACGGCTTTCTCTGCAGGTTGGGCGTCAGCCTTGGGAGTCTCGGCTTTCTCTTCGGCCTTGGCGTCAGCCTTGGCAGCCTCGGCTTCGGCATTCTCTTCGGCTTTCTCTGCAGGCTTGGCGTCAGCCTTGGGAGCCTCGGCTTTCTCTTCCGCCTTGGTGTCAGCCTTGGGCGCTTCGGCTTCGGCTTTCTCTGCGACTTTCTCTGCAGGCTTGGCGTCAGCCTTGGGAGCCTCGGCTTTCTCTGCGACTTTCTCTGCAGGCTTGGCGTCAGCCTTGGGCACCTCGGCTTTCTCTTCGGCTTTCTCTGCAGGCTTGGCGTCAGCCTTGGGCACCTCGGCTTTCTCCGCGGGCTTGGTATCAGCCTTGGGCGCTTCGGCTTCGGCTTTCTCCGCGACTTTCTCTGCAGGCTTGGCGTCAGCCTTGGGAGCCTCGGCTTTCTCTTCGGGCTGGGCTTCGCCCTTGGCGTCAGCCTTGGGCGCTTCGGCTTTCTCTTCGGCTTTCTCTTCGGGCTGGGCTTCGGCCTTGGTATCAGCCTTGGGCGCCTCGGCTTTCTCTGCAGCTTTCTCCTCAGGCTTGGCGTCAGCCTTCGGAGCTTCTGCTTTCTCTTCCGCCTTGGCTTCTGCCTTGGCGTCGGCTTTCGGCTCCGCTTTTGCTTCGGCTTTTGCTTCGGGCTTGGCCTGCTCGGACGTGGACTCCGTAGCGCTTGCCTGGCCTGCCTCGGACTGAGTCGCCGGAGCGGCGGCCGCTTCCGCCTGCAGGCGTTGCTGCTCTTTCAGCGCCTCGGGGTTGATGGCGTGCTTGCGGCTGCGGTTGCGCGGATTGTTGCGGGTGCGCTTGGGCTTGCTGTCCTTGGCAGCATCGCTGCTGGCAGCATCTGCCTGCTGCGTTTCACCGCGGCTGGCCGAACGGGGCGACTTGTTGTCGTCGCTCTTGCGGCTATCCGGCTGGCGGTTTTCCTGCTGACGACCCTCCTGCTGACGACCCTCTTGCTGACGTCCTTCAGCCTGGCGGTTGTCCTGCTGACGATTGTCGTCGCGGCGAGAGCGCTGGCGGTTGTCGTTGCCGTCATTTCTGTCGGCTCGAGTGTCTGCCTTGCTGTCGGTGCGTGCGTCGTTTCGAGTCTCGCTGCGAGCGTCGGTGCGGCCGTCGCTCTTGGCGGCCGGCTGACGGCGATCCTGCTGGCGACGGTCCTGGCTGTTGCCATCGCTACGGTTGGATCTATTGGTGCTCTGACGCTGGCCGTTCTGGCTGCCACCACGGCGATTGCGCTGGCGCGTGTCGCTACCGCGCTGCTGGCCGTTGTCGCTGCGCTGTTGGGCGCCGCGCTGAGCATTGTCGTCGCGACTCGAGGACTGAGTGCGAGTGCTGCTCGAGCCTTGGCTGCCGCTCGCGGCGCCGTTACTGGTTTCTTCCTCGCCGCCGAGGAAGCGAGCGAAGCCCTTGACCAGTCGACCGAACAGGCCGGCGTTCTGAACCGCCTGACGAGACTCTGCGGGGCTCTGACGGCCTGACTGGCGATTAGCCTGAGGGCTGCTCTGCCTGCGGCTGGACGACGAGGCCTGGCGACCGGATTGAGCGCCCTGAGCGCTGGGCTGACGACTGGGCTGTGCGGGCTTGTCCTCGCTGGCAGCCTCTTCCTGGCTCAAGGAAGCGGGGGCAGGAGCGTTGTGGACCACGCTCTTGACCGCGGCTTCGGCGCGTTGCACCGGCTTGCCGAAGGCGGCGTCGGGCTCCTTGCCGACCTCGGTGTCGGTGGACAGCTCGAAACTGGAGGCGTTGGCGGTGCCTTCCTCGTCGACGTGGTCGTCGCGCAGACGCTGGACGTCGTAGTGGGGGGTGTCCATGTCCGGGCTTGGCAGGATGACAACGCGGACGCCCTGGCGACGCTCGATGTCGGCCAGGATGGCGCGCTTCTCGTTAAGCAGGTAGGTAGCGACAGGCACCGGCAGGATGGCGCGGATCTGAGCGCTGCGCTCCTTCATGGCCTCTTCTTCGATCAGGCGCATGACCGACAGCGAGAGCGAACGCACGTCACGGATGGTGCCCTGGCCGTCACAGCGGGGGCATACCACGCCGCTGGTTTCGCCGAGGGACGGACGCAGACGCTGACGCGACATTTCCATCAGGCCAAAGCGCGAAATACGGCCGATCTGTACCCGGGCACGGTCGAGCTTGAGGGCGTCGCGAGCGCGGTTTTCGACCTCGCGCTGGTTGCGTGCTGGCCCCATGTCAATGAAGTCGATGACCACCAGGCCGCCGATGTCACGCAGGCGCAACTGGCGAGCGATCTCGTCGGCCGCCTCCAGATTGGTCTGCAGCGCGGTCTCTTCGATGTCACTGCCGCGTGTCGCTCGCGCCGAGTTGATGTCGATGGACACCAGTGCCTCGGTGTGGTCGATCACGATGGAGCCGCCGGAGGGCAGCTTCACTTCACGCTCGTAGGCGGTCTCGATCTGCGACTCGATCTGGAAGCGCGAGAACAGCGGCACCTCGTCGGCGTAAAGCTTGATCTTCTGCTGGTAGGACGGCATCACCTGGCGAATGAAGGCCAGCGCCTCCTGGTGCACCTCGGGGCTGTCGATCAGTACCTCGCCGATATCCTGGCGCAGGTAGTCGCGCATGGCGCGAATGATGACATTGGACTCGCGGTAGATCAGGAAGGGGGCGGCGCGCTTGCCGGCTTCCTCGGTGATGGATTCCCACACCTGTACCAGATAGTCGAGGTCCCACTGCAGCTCTTCGGGCGAACGACCGATACCGGCGGTACGCACGATCAGGCCCATCTTGTCGGGCACGCTGAGCTGGCCCATGGCTTCCTTCAGCTGGGCGCGTTCCTCGCCCTCGATGCGACGCGAGATGCCGCCTGCGCGGGCGTTGTTGGGCATCAGCACCAGGAAGCGGCCGGCCAGGCTGACAAAGGTGGTCAGGGCGGCGCCCTTGTTGCCACGCTCTTCCTTGTCGACCTGAACGATGACTTCCTGACCTTCCTTCAGTACTTCCTTGATGCTGGGGCGGCCGGAAGGCTCCTTGACGAAGTACTCGCGAGCAATTTCCTTGAGGGGCAGAAAACCGTGGCGTTCGGCGCCGAAATCGACAAAGGCGGCTTCGAGGGAGGGTTCCACGCGGGTGATCTTGCCGCGATAGATATTGGCTTTTTTCTGTTCCCTGGCACCGGATTCGATGTCCAGGTCGTACAGGCGTTGTCCATCCACCAGGGCGACACGCAGCTCTTCGGGCTGGGTCGCGTTGATGAGCATCCGTTTCATGTTGTCTCGCAATATGGGCGCGCCGGAGGGCGCCCATGGGCAACGGCAAGGGTGAACCGTTGGTGCAGCGTGCTTGTGCTCAGCGCATGTCGCGGAAGCTGCGCCCGGCCGCGACGTTACTTCATCAGGAACGTCACGGCATGATCATGTTGAGTACGGGGCGGAGGGAGGACGTGTCTCGGTGGGGCCTTGCCCATCCGGTCCTGCCGTCACCGCCAACACCTGGCATTCATCGATTCACCGCTGCCGGCCTCCGGCACGGTGTTGTACGTCTCCCGGCGACGGCCCACCCCTTCGGAAAGGTATCCAGCTGGGGTGGGGCGCGCCGGGCTCGGTGTTGTCACTTGACATCGGCGGCGGGACCTCTGTGGGTCGTCGCGGCCTCTGTGGCAAACGCTGTGTCAGTCACGTTTCGCTCGGGCCTGCGTGTCTAGTCGTGCAGGCGCTTGCAGGGGTCAATCGGACCCGGGGAGCGAACAAGCAATATAACAGCAATGCCAGGGGTCAGCAATTGGCGACAAGCTGCGCTAGAATGGCGCTTTATTGCGGGTTTCGAGTGGGGTGACAGCGTGGCCGAAGGGCGTGAAGTGCAGTGGGTGGAAGTGACCGAAGGCCAGGTCGGCCAGCGCGTCGACAATTTTCTGATGAGTCGCCTCAAGGGCGCCCCCCGTTCGCTGGTGTATCGCATCGTGCGCAAGGGTGAGGTGCGCGTGAACAAGAAGCGGGTAAAGGCGGATACCCGTCTGGCGCTTGGCGATCTGGTGCGTATTCCCCCGCTCAAGCTGGCACCGCAGGAGGCAGTGCGCGAGGTCAGCGATAATCTGCGTAATCTGCTGGCCGGCAGCGTGCTGCTGGAAGGGCCTGACTGGATGGTCTTGAACAAGCCGTCGGGACTGGCGGTGCACGGCGGCAGTGGTGTCAAGATCGGACTGATCGAGGCGCTGCGGCAGGTGCGCGAGGACCTGGACTTCCTGGAGCTGGTGCATCGGCTGGATCGGGATACTTCAGGGTGTCTGCTGCTGGCCAAGTCCCGGCCGGCGCTGCTTGCGCTGAATCAGTCGCTCAAGCAGCACAAGATGAACAAGCAGTATCTGGCGCTGGTGGCAGGCCGCTGGCCAGCCCGTCGGGATTTCGTCAGTGCCCGCCTGGATCGCTACGATGCCGGCAACGGCGAGCGTCGAGTCAGGGTCGATCCGCAGGGCAAGGTGGCTCGGACCCGCTTTGGTGTGCGTGAGACCTTTGCCGGTGCAACCCTGGTGGAGGCGGAGCCGATCACCGGGCGTACCCATCAGATTCGCGTCCACGCTGCCCACGCCGGACACGTGCTGTTGGGCGACGACAAGTACGGTACCCGAGAGGGCGCTCGCCTCGGTCGCGAACTGGGGCTGGATCGCCTGTTTCTGCATGCTGCCTCGCTGACCTTCCCCGAGCCGACCAGTCAGCGGCCGGTGCAGATTCGCGCTCCCCTCGACGATGCCCTGGAAACTGTGCTCGACAAGGCTCGGCGGCGACAGTGAAAGACGTCGCCTGCGGCCTTGCCTGGTGCCGGCCTTGTGGCAAGAAAGACTGAAATTACAGTGCGCTAAATGAGCAAGTGTGGGTGAAACGCTGTGTCTGGCGGACGTGGTGAGCCCGCGCCGGGCAGGCGAGCCAGGTTGCCAAACGATCGTCCTCGGCCAAGGATTCAGGTAAGGCATCGGCGGTTTGTGCCGGCGATGCGCCCATGAGTCTTCGGAGGGTAGGACGGTCATGCGTGTCATCAGCGAAAGAGAACAGTTTCCCGGTCACGACGGCAACCAGCTGGTGGCGAGGTTCGACCGGCCGGAGGTGGGTGAGCCCCAGGCGGTGGCGATCTTCGCCCATTGCTTTACCTGTACCAAGGATATCCTCGCCGCCAAGCGTATCGCAGCACGACTGGTGTCGCGGGGCGTGGCGGTATTGCGCTTTGATTTCACCGGTCTTGGTCATTCCGAGGGTGAGTTCGCCAATACCCATTTCAGCTCCAACGTGGATGACCTGGTGGCCGCCGCCAAGCATCTCGAGGGGCGTGGGCTGTCACCGTCTCTGCTGGTCGGTCATTCGCTGGGCGGTGCGGCGGTGATCGCCGCCGCCGAGCGACTGCCCGGGGTCAAGGCGGTGGCCACCGTCGGGGCGCCTTACGACCCGGCTCATGTGGTGCACAATTTCGGCTCGAACCTCGACGTCATCGAACGCGAAGGGGAGGCTGAGCTGGTCCTGGCAGGCCGTCCCTTTACCATCCGCAAGGCCTTTATCGAGGATCTCCAGAGTCAGCGTCAGCACGAGCGCATCGAGAACCTGGGGCGTCCGCTGCTGGTGCTGCACGCGCCCAACGACGAAACGGTGGAGATCGAAAACGCCTCGGCCATCTTCACCGCCGCCCGTCATCCCAGAAGCTTTGTTTCGCTGGATGACGCCGATCATCTGCTGACCCGGCCCCAGGACGCCGAGTACGCCGCCGAGGTCATCGTCGGCTGGGCGTCGCGCTATCTGGGCCTGGAAGCGCCGAAGCCCCCCGCGGGAGCGCCTGAAGGCGTCACCCGAGTATCCGAAGCCGATTCTGCAGGCTTTCGTCAGGACGTGGTCGCGGGTGCGCACCACCTGCTGGCCGACGAGCCGCTTTCCTACGGTGGGACCAATCTCGGTTTTACGCCGTACCAGTTGCTGGCGGCGGCGCTCGGCTCCTGCACGGCGATGACCGTGCGCAGCTACGCCAGGCGCAAGAAGCTTCCGCTCGATGATGTCACCGTGGACGTCTCCCATGACAAGATTCACGCCAAGGATTGTGGCGAGTGCGAGGCGACCAGTGGCAAAATCGACCACTTCGAACGTGTCCTTTTCCTGACGGGGGATCTCGACCAGGAGGCCCGCGACAAGCTTTTGGCCATCGCTGACCTGTGTCCGGTGCATCTGACGCTGGAGGGCAAGGCCAGGGTGGTGACTCGGCTGGCCGACTAGCCCTGGCGGGCGCATGCCGCTGTCACTGCTAGTCGTGGCGTCTGGTTCTCTGGGGCTGCGCTGAGCAGGTCTGCGTGCTTGAGTGACCCATCATCGGGGAAGAGGCATTTATCCATGGGCGATGGCGTGGACGCCGTCGTCTCTCGAGGAGTTGTCTCTTGCGCTATGACCTGACCATCTTTGACTGGGATGGCACCCTGATGGATTCCATCGCCCGGATCGTATCCTGCATGCAGGCGGCTGGCCGCGAGGCCGAGTGGGGCGAGCTGGGGGAGGGCGAGATTCGCGATATCATCGGTCTCGGCCTGCCGGAAGCCATCGCCACACTGTGTCCGGGTATCCAGCCGGAGCAGGCCGAGCGTTTGAAGGCACGCTATGCCTGGCACTTCGTCGAGGGTGATGCCACCCCGGTCACCTTCTATCCCGGCGTCGAGGCGGGTCTGGCCTCGCTATCCTCGACCTCGGCGCTGGCCGTGGCCACCGGCAAGAGCCGTCGCGGGCTCGATCGTATCTTCCGCCAGAGCGACACCGGTCGCTTCTTTCGTGCCAGTCGCACCGCCGACGAGACGCGTTCGAAGCCGGATCCCCTGATGCTGGTCGAGCTGCTCGAAGAGTGCGGCGTCGACGCCTCCCGCGCCGTCATGATCGGCGATACCGAGTACGATATGGAAATGGCGCGTGCCATCGGCATGCCGCGCATCGCTGTCTCGTATGGTGTGCACGATGTGCAGCGGCTGTCGCGCAGTGAGCCGCTGCTGGTGGCGGATCGCTTCGATCAGGTGCTGGATCACCTGGCTGGCTGAATCGCGTCGATCGTCTGGCAAATCGTTTTTTATTCCTGGTTGTCGCCAGGCTTGCAAGGAGTGGTGGGATGTCGGATACCCCCAAGGATGACCCCTGGACCCAGGGGGAGATGTCGTCTTCCAGCGCTAAGGGAGCGGCTACGGCAGCCGGCGGCAGCGGGCCGGCTGAATCGTCCGGCGGCAGCGGGCCGGCTGAGCACGGCGGCAGCGGGCCGGCTGAACCCGGCGGCAGCGGGCCGGCTGAATCGTCCGGCGACAGCGCCGAAGTATTGCGGGAGCGCCAGCGCCTTGCCCAGATCGAGAGCATGGACCGCTGGATCCAGAGCGTACTGGTCGAGCAGCGGCGCAGTCGGCGCTGGAAGCTGTTCTTTCGTTTCGCCTGGCTGGCGCTGCTGCTGGGAGTGGCGGCGCTGGTGGGCTTTGCACTGCTGATGGTGCCTGGCGATGAGCGAGAGCAGGCCAGGCATCTTGGGGTGGTCAAGGTCGACGGTGTGATCGATAGCGAGTCGCCGGCCAATGCCGAGCGCCTGATCGAAGGTATCGAAGCCGCCTGGGAGTCGCCCAGCAGCGCCGCGGTGGTATTGCATATCAACAGTCCGGGCGGCAGTCCGGTGCAGTCCCAGCGGGTCTACAAGGCGGTGATGGCCCTGCGCGAGCGCGGCGACAAGCCGATCGTCGCGGTGGTCGAGGACCTGGGGGCCAGCGGCGCCTATTACATGGCGTCTGCGGCGGACGAGATTGTCGCTGCGCCGTCCAGTCTGGTCGGCTCTATCGGCGTCATCTACGCCGGCTTCGGGCTGGAGGGGGCCATCGATGACCTGGGTGTGGAGCGGCGCGTCTTCACCGCAGGCGACAACAAGGCCTTTCTCGATCCCTTCTCCGAGATGCGTCCCGAACAGCAGGCGTTCTGGCAAGAGGTGCTGGATACGACCCATCAGCAGTTCATCGATGCGGTCAAGGCAGGGCGCGGTGATCGTCTGGCCGATGATCCCCGGATCTTCAGCGGCCTGATCTGGACCGGAGAGCAGGCGCTGGAGCTGGGCCTGGTGGATCGCCTGGGTACCCTGGACGAAGAGGCCCATGAATGGCTCGACCAGCCACGAATCAAGGACTACACCCCATCCCAGGACCCCTTCGACCGCCTGGCTCGGCGCTTCGGTGTGGGCGTGGCCCAGTGGATGGGGCTGCCGCAGGCGTCATCGCCGGTGCGTTATCAGTTGCCCTGATCGCCGTTCGCGACATCGGTGGCGGATGCCGCCAGGGGGTCGGCGCCAGCCTCGCGCAGCCACCGGCACAGCAGAATCAGAGGGAGGCCGATCAGACTGTTCGGGTCGTCACCCTCCAGGCGCTCGAACAGGGTGATGCCGAGACCCTCCATGCGAAAGCTGCCAGCGCACTGAAGCGGCTGCTCGCGGGCGACGTAGGTGCTGATCTCGGTGTCGGTGAGACGGCGAAAGACCACGTCATAGTGCTGGTAGCCGACCCAATGGCGATGCTCGGCGGTGTCGAGCAGCGCCAGTCCGGTGACAAAACGCACCCGTTGCCCCGAGAAGGCTCGCAGTTGTGCGCAGGCGCGCTCCTGGGTGTGGGGCTTGCCCAGGATCTGGTCGTCGAACAGGGCTACCTGGTCGGAGCCGATGATCAGGTGGCGCGAGTAGGCGTCGGCCAGCGCTTCGGCCTTGGTCAGCGACAGCCGCTGCACCAATGATGTGGGCGTCTCGTCCGTGCCGCGGGTCTCGTCGATGTCCGGGCTCGCCCAGGAGAAGGGCAGGCCCAGCCGTTCAAGCAGTTCGCGGCGCCAGGGTGAGCTGGAGGCAAGCACCAGTGGGGTCATGCGTCCTTCCTTGCAATGTGTGGAGTCGTGTCGGGGAGGCCCGCTATGGGCAGGTTGTGCTCGTCGGGTTCGAGCGGATCCCGGGACATGGTAACCTATTGAGCACAGGGCTTTGACAGGGGCGGAACGAGTGCCTATCATTGCGCGCCTATGTTGACCTCACGATTGCCCGGCCGGGTCGAGCCCTACAAGCTCGCCGCCCAAGCCGAACACCTCGAAGGCCTGGTGGCGCTGGCCGACATGAGCCGCCTGACCGAAGAGGTCGGCGCTCAACAGGGCGATGCCAGCGCCTGGCTGGAATTCGCCATCGACGCTCAGGGGCGTCGGGTGATCCGGGGGCGCCTGGAGGCCGATCTGCAGCTGCCGTGTCGCCGCTGCCTCGAGCCCATGGCCCAACATGTCACGAGCGACTTCCTGCTCGGGCTCGTCAGCAGTGACGACCTGGCCGCCGATCTGCCGAGCACCCATGAACCGGTGCTGGTGGAGAATGAACAGCTGGACCTGCTGGGCGTGGTCGAGGATGAGCTTATCCTCAGTCTGCCCCAGGTGGTCTACCACGACGAGTCAGAGTGTCCTGTCTCGCGCGACCAGCTGAGCAGCGGGGCGGATGCCGAAGTCTCGGAAGCGCCCTCTGGCAGTCCCTTTGACGTGCTCAAGCGCCTCAAGGGCAACACCGATACCTGATCGATTTTTTGTGGAGTGATTTCCCATGGCAGTTCAGCAGAACCGTAAGACCCGTTCCAAGCGCGGCATGCGTCGTAGCCACGACGCCCTGAGTGCACCGACCCTGTCCCAGGACAAGGAGACCGGCACCACTCACCTGCGTCACCACGTCTCCCCGGACGGTTTCTATCGCGGTCGCAAGGTCGTCGACGTATAAGTTGACGACGCCTCGATAGCGCCTGGCCGCCGGGATGCGGATTGCCGTAGATGCCATGGGCGGGGACAAGGGTCCCCGCGCCACCGTGGCGGGGGCGGCCAGGGCAGTCATCGAGGACCCGCAGCTCGACATTCAGCTGTTTGGCCCTGCGGGCCTGCTGGATGACGAGATTTCACGCCTGCCGCGGCCTCTGGCCGCGGCGGCGTCGCATCTGCACCTGTGTGACGCACCCGATATCATCCCCGCCGATATGCGCGCCTCTCAGGCGCTGCGCCGAGGTCATGCTTCAAGCATGGCTCGCATGCTTGACTGTGTGGCGGCGGGTGAGGCCGATGTCGGCGTCAGTTCCGGCAATACTGGCGCCTTGATGGCGCTGTCGCGCCGCGCCCTTGGCATGGTTCCGGGCGTGCCGCGCCCGGCCATCAGTACCGCGATTCCGACGCGAGGCGACGGACGCTGCTATTTGCTTGATCTGGGTGCCAATGTGGATGTGTCGGCGGAGCGCCTGGTGGACTTCGCCCTGATGGGCGATATCATGGCGCGCCACGTCGACGGTCTGGCGGCTCCGCGGATTGCCCTGCTCAACGTTGGGGTGGAGTCGACCAAAGGCTCCTTGGCGGTACAGCAGGCCGATGCGGCACTGCGCCAGGTGGCCGGGATCGACTATCTTGGCTTTATCGAGGGCGATGGCGTGTTTGCCGGTCAGGCGGACGTCGTGGTCTGTGACGGCTTTGTCGGCAATGTGCTGCTCAAGGCCAGCGAGGGCCTGGCCAAGATGCTGGTCGGTCGCGTCCAGGCGACCTTCGAGGCGCACTGGGGGAGTCGGCTGGTGGGGATGCTGGCCCGTCCAGCGCTCAGACGATTGAAGAGTGAACTGGATCCGGTTCGCTACAACGGCGCCAGCCTGCTGGGGCTGGCGGGTATTGTGATAAAGAGTCATGGCAGCTGTGACGCTCAGGGTTTTTACTACGCCCTGAAGCGCGCCTCCCAGGAGGTCAGCCGTGACTTGCCGAGCCGGCTGGAGGCCGAGCTCGACCATCGTCGTCCATCTTCCGGTCCCTTGTCAGGGGGCAGTGTGGATATGGATGATGGCCAACAAGAGCTATAGGTGATCAAGATGACTCAACCGCTTGCCCTTATCTTCCCTGGGCAGGGGTCGCAACAGGTCGGCATGCTGCGCGATCTGGCCGAACGCTACAGCGTGGTGAGGACGACCTTCGAGGAGGCCTCGGAGGCGCTGGGTTACGACCTGTGGCAGGTGGTCCAGGAAGGTCCTGCGGAGGCGCTCAATGCCACCGCCTGCACCCAGCCGGCACTGTTGGCCTCCAGCGTGGCGATCTGGCGCGTGTGGCAGGAACTCGAGGGCCCGCGCCCCGGTGCCATGGCCGGCCATAGTCTCGGCGAATACAGCGCCATGGTGTGCGCCGGCGCGCTTTCCTTTGCGGAAGGGGTTCGTCTGGTTCGCCTGCGCGGCGAAGCCATGCAGCAGGCCGTGCCGGCCGGGCAGGGCGCCATGGCAGCGATTCTCGGTCTGGACGACGCGGACGTCGAGCAGGCCTGCGCCAAGGCGGCCGACGGGGACGTGGTCTCTGCTGTCAACTACAATGCTCCCGGGCAGGTGGTGATCGCCGGCAGCAAGGCCGCCGTGGATCGTGCCATCGCCGCCTGTCAGGAGGCCGGGGCCAAGCGCGCGATGCCGTTGCCGGTATCGGTGCCTTCCCACTGTGACCTGATGCGGCCGGCCGCCGAGCGGCTGGAGCAGGCGCTTGGTGATATCGAGCTCAAGGCGCCGCGCTATACCGTGGTGCAGAACGTCGATGCCCAGGCCCATGCCGATGTGGCCACCCTGCGCACTCGCCTGATCGAGCAGCTCTACCAGCCGGTGCGTTGGGTCTCCTGCGTCGAGAAGATGGTCGACGGCGGTGCCGAGGTGTTCATCGAGTGCGGGCCCGGCAAGGTCCTCACCGGCCTCAACAAGCGTATTGCCCGGGGCAGTCGCGGACTGGCGGTGAATGATCCCGACAGTCTCAGTGCAGCCCTTGAGCTGGCTCGCGAGATCAACTGATCGAAAGCCTCCTGGCCCGGCGCTGTGCCGGGCGACAACGACGAAGCAATGGAAGTGACCATGACAACCGAGCCTAGAGTCGCCCTGATTACCGGGGCCAGCCGCGGTATCGGCCGTGCCATCGCCCACGAGCTGGGGCGGCAGGGTCGCATCGTGATCGGCACCGCCACCACCGATGCCGGTGCCGACCGCATCGATGCGGACCTCAAGGAGCAGGGGTTTCAGGGCGCAGGGCGCCGCCTAGATGTCACCGATCCGACCAGCGTCGAAGCACTGCTGAAGTCGATCAATGACGAGTTTGGTGCGCCGACCATCCTGGTCAACAATGCCGGTATCACCCGTGACAATCTGCTGATGCGAATGAAGGAAGATGAGTGGGATGGTGTGCTCGACGCCAACCTCAAGTCGGTCTTTCGCCTCAGCAAGGCGTGCCTGCGTGGCATGAGCAAGGCCCGTTGGGGCCGTATCGTATCCGTCAGTTCGGTGGTCGCCACCATGGGCAACGCCGGCCAAAGCAACTATGCTGCCGCCAAGGCGGGCATGGAAGGCTTCACCCGGGCGCTGGCGCGCGAGGTGGCCTCCCGTGCCATCACCGTCAACGCCGTGGCGCCTGGCTTTATTGCCACCGACATGACCCAGGCGCTGTCCGAGGATCAGCAGACGATGCTCAAGGGGCAGGTGCCTCTGGCGCGTCTGGGGCAGCCCGAGGAAATCGCCGCGGCGGTCGGGTTCTTGACCAGCGATAGCGCAGCCTATATCACTGGCGAAACCCTGCACGTCAATGGCGGGATGAACATGCGCTGAATGCGCTTCCTGCGTGTGTTGCGTCGACCCGAAGGGGTCTATAAACTACCCCGCAGTTTACTTGCGGAATTAACCAGCTGGTCATCAGAACGGCTAACGTGAACGACTGGAGTATGTCTAAATGAGCACCATCGAAGAGCGCGTGAAGAAAGTTGTGGCAGAGCGCCTGAACGTCAAGGAAGAAGATATTCAGAACTCCTCTTCCTTCACCGAGGACCTGGGCGCTGATTCCCTGGACACCGTTGAGCTGGTGATGGCGCTGGAAGAGGAATTCGATACCGAAATTCCTGATGAAGAAGCCGAGAAGATTACCACCGTTCAGGAAGCGATCGACTACGTCAACGCCAACCAGTAAGACCGGCTCGGTGTTCCGAGTCAGTCTGCCGGTGGCGGCGATGGCCGCTTGCTGAAAGGCGGGGATGCAATCCCCGCGGAAGCCGTCCTGGTTCGCCAGGGCGGCTTTTGCGTGTCCAGGCCTCGAAGGCAGGGTCCTGTGCCAGCGTTCCCGGTAAAGCCTCGGCGCCGGGGGGAGCACAGCGGCCTGTGTCTCGGGTATAATGCGCGCAACCGACGGTCCTCCACAGTTGGGCCGTAACTTTTTGGATGTCTGGAGGAAAGCTGATGTCTCGTAGAAGGGTAGTGGTGACGGGCCTCGGCCTGGTCACACCGGTGGGCAACACCGTCAAGGAAAGCTGGGACAGCATCCTGGCCGGCAAGAGCGGTGTGGCGCCCATCGAGCACTTCGATGTCAGCGGCTTCAACACGCGCTTCGGCGGTTCGGTGAAGGATTTTGATATCAGCCCCTACCTGAACCCCAAGGATGCCAGGAAGATGGACCTGTTCATCCAGTACGGTATCGCCGCGGGGGCTCAGGCCATCGAGGACGCCGGTATCGAGTGCACCGAGGAAAATGCCGATCGCATCGGCGTGGCCATCGGCTCGGGGATCGGTGGGCTGCCGATGATCGAGCACAACCACAACGCACTCAACAAGAGCGGCGCCCGGCGTATCTCGCCGTTCTTCGTGCCCGGCTCCATCATCAACATGATCTCGGGCAATCTGGCGATTCAGCACGGCTTCCGTGGTCCCAATATCGCCATCACCACCGCCTGCACCACCGGCACCCACAATATCGGCTACAGCGCCCGTACCATCGCATACGGCGACGCCGACGTGATGGTCTGTGGCGGTGCCGAGATGGCGACCACACCGCTGGGGCTGGGCGGCTTCTCCGCCGCGCGGGCGCTGTCCACCCGCAATGACGATCCCCAGGCGGCCAGCCGCCCCTGGGACAAGGATCGCGACGGCTTCGTGCTGTCCGACGGCGCCGGCGTGGTGGTGCTGGAAGAGTACGAACACGCCAAGGCACGTGGGGCGACCATCTACGCCGAGCTGATCGGTTTCGGCATGAGCGATGATGCCTACCACATGACCCTGCCGCCGGAAGACGGTCGCGGCGCGGCGGCCTCCATGGCCAACGCGATCAAGGACGCCGGCATCGACGCCAGCGAGATCGATTACATCAACGCCCACGGCACCTCGACCGCCGCCGGCGACCTGGCCGAGAGCCGCGCGGTGGAGAAGGTCATGGGCAGCGCCGCCCAAAGCGTCGCGGTCAGCTCCACCAAGTCGATGATCGGCCACCTGCTCGGCGCCGCCGGTGCGGTGGAGGCGGTCTTCAGCATCCTGGCGATTCGTGATCAGGCGCTGCCGCCCACCATCAACCTGGACAATCCCCAGGAAGGGTGCGTGCTCGACTACGTGCCGCATACCGCCCGCGATGCCAAGGTCGACGTGACCCTGTCCAACTCCTTCGGCTTCGGCGGCACCAATGGCACCCTGGTGTTCAAGAAGGCCTGATGGATGAATAGGCCGTCCGAGCCGACATTGCCCCTGAGTGATCGGGGGCTGGCCTACGGCGATGGCCTGTTCGAGACGGTGCTGGTGCGCGACGGCACGCCGCTGTTGTGGTCTGAGCACCTGGCACGACTGCTGAAGGGCTGCCGGGTGCTCGACCTGCCCCCGCCCCGTACAGAGGCCCTGGCATCCGCCCTCGCTGGCGCGGGGCCGGGGCTTGGTGTGCTCAAGCTGGTCTACACCCGGGGCAGCGGTGGACGGGGCTACGCGCCGCCGGCGTCCTCAGACCCCAGGCTTGAGGCGATATGGTCGAGCTTCGCACCCGATCAACAGCGTTGGGCAGCCGGGGTCAGGGTGCGTCGCTGCCGCCTGCGCCTGGCACGCCAGCCCGTGCTGGCCGGGATCAAGCATCTGGCCCGTCTCGAGAACGTGCTGGCACGATCCGAGTGGCGGGGCCCCGCTATCGCCGAGGGGCTTCTCGAGGATGATCGAGGCCAGCTTGTCGAAGCCACCGCCATGAACGTGTTCTTTCTCGCCCGGGGCGCCGAACAGGTATCGACCCCGCCGCTGGATCAGTGTGGCGTGGCAGGTACCCTGCGAGCCGCCTTGCTGGAACAGGGCGCGGTGGTGGAGGCGCCGTTGCTGGCCGACGAGCTTTCGTCCTGCGAGGCTGTATGGCTTGGCAACAGCGTCCAGGGCGTGTGGCCCGTCGCGCGACTCGACGACAGCGAAGGGCAGCCCCAGCATGGCTGGGAGCTGAATGATGTCCATCGCGCCTTTCAGCACCGAGCCCACCGCCTGCTGGGGTATGCCGGGGCCGACTGAGTCACCCGGGCGCTTCCAGCCGGGGTGCCTGCATCCGCTTTGCCGTACTATTCTGACCGCTTCAGACAAGCGCCGTGCGCCGGCGCGACCAGACTAAGGAACTTCCATGCGCACCGCGCTCAAGGTCTTGCTCACTCTTGTCGTCATTGCCGCTATTGGCGGCTACGGCGCTTATCACTATTGGCAGACGCGTCTGCAGGCCCCGATCACCCTCGATGAACCGATGCTCTACGAGGTGCCGCCCGGGGCCGGTTTCAATCGGGTGGTGGATGATCTCGAGGCCCAGGGTGTGCTGGCCGACGCCTGGGCCTTCAAGCTGTTGACGCGAGTGGAGCCTGATCGTGTGCCGTCGCTGAAGGTCGGCGAGTACTCGCTGGAGCCAGGCATGAGTGGCATGCAGGTACTCGATAAGCTCGCCAGCGCCGAGGTGGTCACCTACAGCGTGACCATTCCCGAAGGCTGGACCTTCCAGCAGATGCGTGCGGCCCTGGCCGAGGCCGAGAAGCTGGCCCACGCCAGTGCCGAGATGAGCGACGACGAGATCATGACGGCGCTGGGGCACGAGGGCGAGCATCCGGAAGGACGCTTCTTCCCCGATACCTACACCTACCACAAGGGGGTGGAGGATCTGGAGATTCTGCGCCAGGCCAATCAGAGCATGGAAGCCCTGCTTGAGGAAGTGTGGGCCGATCGCGCCGAGGATCTGCCCATCGATACGCCGTATGAGGCGCTGATCATGGCCTCGCTGATCGAGCGTGAGACCGGCGCCCCCGAAGAGCGGCGTCAGATTGCCGGGGTGTTCAAGCGCCGCCTGGAGCGTGGCATGCGGCTGCAGACCGATCCAACGGTGATCTACGGCATGGGCGATCGCTTCGAGGGCAATATCACTCGGGCCGACCTGCGCGAAGCCACCCCCTACAACACCTACGTGATCGATGGCCTGCCGCCGACCCCGATCGCATTGCCGGGGCGGGCTGCACTGGAGGCCGCCGTCGACCCGCAGGAGGGCGACACCCTGTACTTCGTCGCCAAGGGAGATGGCACCCACCACTTCTCCCGCACGCTGCGTGAGCACAATAACGCCGTCAATCGTTATATTCGGCGCCGTTGACGCGGACGTCTCCCGAACCAGGAGTGGTATCCATGACGCAGACACAACCGGCCGAGCCCACCTCCGGCGCGCGCGGGCGCTTCATTACCCTGGAGGGCGGAGAAGGCGTCGGCAAGTCCACCAACCTGGCCTTCGTGGTCGACGCCCTCGAGGCGCGTGGCATCGAGGTGGTACAGACCCGCGAGCCCGGCGGGACGCCTCGGGCCGAGGCCATTCGCGAACTGCTGCTGGCGTCCAGCGACGAGCCGCTGGACAGTGACGCCGAGCTGCTGCTGGTGTTCGCGGCACGGGCCCAGCATCTTGCTCAGCGCATTCGCCCGGCCCTGGAGCGCGGCGCCTGGGTGGTCAGCGACCGCTTCACCGATGCCACCTTTGCCTACCAGGGTGGCGGTCGAGGCCTGCCGTTCGAGCGCATCGTCCAGCTCGAACGTCTGGTCCAGGGAGAACTGACGCCGGATCTGACGCTGTTGCTGGACATGCCGCTGGACGCGGCGGAGCGTCGCCTGGCGGGTCGTCTGGACCGCACCGGCACGCGCAAGGATCGCTTCGAGCAGGAGCGCCGCGACTTTTTCGAGCGGGTGCGCCTGGCCTACCTGGCCCGGGCCGAGCAGGCACCGCAGCGGATGGTCAGGATCGACGCTGACGCCAGCCTCGAAGAGGTGCAGCGGCGGATCACGCGGGTACTGGACGAGCGGGTGGCGCAATGGACGTGAGTAGTAGCGTCGCCCAGCCGCCGATGCCCTGGCTGGCGCCGCGCTGGCACGAACTGGTGCGGCTGATGGACGCCGGTCGTCTGCCCCATGCCGTGCTGCTGTCGGGCCCCCGCGGGCTCGGCAAGCAGTCCCTGGCCGAGGCACTGATTGCCCGCGCCCTGTGTGCCCGCCCAGGCGAGACCGCCTGCGGTGAGTGCCACAGTTGCCATATGCTGGCCTCGGGCTACCATCCTGACCTGCTTCGGGTGGCGCCGGAGGAGGGCAAGCGGATGATTCGCATCGACCCGATCCGTCAGGTCAATGGCTTCGTCTCCCAGACCGCTCAGCAGGGTGGGCACCGGGTCATCGAGATCCGTCCTGCCGAGGCGATGAACGTGGCCGCGTCCAACGCCCTGCTGAAGAGCCTGGAGGAGCCGGGGCAGGACACCCTGTTCGTGCTGGTCTCCGACATGCCGTCCCACCTGCTGCCGACGATCCGTTCGCGCTGCCAGCAGTGGACGCTCAAGCCGCCGGAACTCGAAGACTGCCTGGACTGGCTGTCGAAGGAACTCGGTTCCGAGGACGAAGCACGCTTCTGGTTTCGAGCCGCCGGTGGGTTGCCGCTGGCAGCGCGACAGCTGGCCGAGCCGGGCTCGCGGGCGCTGCGTCAACAGCTGCACGAGACCTTCGACGCCCTGGTACGTGGCGCCGAACCGGTGGCCGAGGCGGCCCGGCTGGACCGCCAGGCCATCGATGCCATCCTGTGGTACGGTATCGCCTGGCTGGAGGATCTGATTCGCCTGGGCCTTTCCGGCGAGCCTGAAGGCCTCAGAAACCCCGACCTGGCACCGCTCTATCGCCAGGCGGTGAAAAATGGCCGGGTGCGCGACTGGTTCCGCCTGCTCGACTACGCCCGTGAGCAGCGTCGGTTGCTCAGTGAAGGCGGCAATCCCAACCCGCAACTGGTGCTCGAGGCCTGGCTGGTCCGCTGGGCGGCCCTGTTGCGTTCCTGAGCGACGTCGTGTGCCCAGACGTCCTCCCCGGAGGCTCGCTGGCGTCTCTGATCATCGTCGCCGGTATTCGTCCCTGACATCCGTATTCAAGCCCCGAGAGATCTTCATGTTCGTCGATTCCCACTGCCATCTCGATCGCCTTTCTCCTGATACCCATGGCGGCGATCTGTCGCGGGCCCTGGACGCCGCCCGCGAGCGCGGCGTCCAGCAGTTCCTGGCCATCAGCGTGACCCTCGACGGCGTACCCGAACTGGCCGCAATTCGCCAGGCCCACGACGATGTGGTGATCTCCGCCGGGGTGCATCCGCTGCATCAGGTGGAGCACGAACCCGGCGTTGCCGAGATTGTCGCCTGCGCCAAGGAGCATGGCGCCGTGGCCATCGGTGAATCGGGACTGGACTATCATTACGACAGCGTTCCCGCCGAGGTGCAGCACGAGCGTTTCGCTCGCCATCTGCAGGCCGCCACCGAGCTGTCGCTGCCGATCGTGGTGCATACCCGGGAAGCGAGGGAGGACACGCTCTCGCTGATTCGTCAGTACAGCGATCCCGAGGTCGGCGGGGTACTTCACTGCTTCACCGAGGACCTCGAGATGGCGCGGGATGCGGTGCGCCTGGGCTTTTATATCTCCTTGTCGGGGATCGTCACCTTTCGCACCGCCGAGTCGCTGCGCGAGGTGGCCAGAAAAGTACCGCTGGATCGTCTGCTGATCGAGACCGACAGCCCCTATCTGGCGCCGGTGCCGCACCGTGGCAAGCCCAACGAGCCGGCCTGGGTGGTCGACGTGGCCCAGTGCATCGCCGACGAGCGAGGAATCAGCGTGGAAGAGGTGGCGATGCAGACCACCGCCAACTTCTACCGGCTGTTTCCCAAGGCCCAGCCTGCCGCCCCGGAGGACCTCAAGCAGGCCCTTCGCGACGCGGGCTTTGTGGACCAGGGCTAAGCGGGCGTTGTGGACCAGGGCGAAGCAGGCTTTGTTGTGAACAGGGCCCATGGCCCCGGTCGGCACGGGCACCGGTCTGTTGGCCGGGCCTTGAGCGATAACTCGACGAGGTAGCCTCCATGCAACTCGATCACATCCTGAACGGCATCGCCGAGCTTGGTGAGCGTCCGCCCTTGTCTGACTGGCAGCCCGAACCGAGCGGCGAGATGGACCTGGTGATCGCCCGGGACGGGCGCTGGATCCACGAAGGCAGTCCGATCCAGCGTCCTGAGCTGGTGCGCCTTTTTGCGCGCATCCTGCGACGGGAGGACGACGGCCACCACTACCTGGTCACGCCTATCGAAAAGTGGCGGATCAGCGTCGAGGACACCGCCTTTATGGTACTGGAGGCCGAGCAGGCAGACGCTCGGCTGGAAGGCCAGTCAAAAGGCCAGCCAGAAGACCACGTAGACAAGCGCTGGTGGCTGACCACCAACGTCGGCGAGCGTATCGCCCTGGGGCAGCAGCATCGACTATCACTGTCGACGACACCGGCGGGCGAGGAGGTGCCCCAGGTGTGCCTGCCCTATGGCGTGAGTGCTCGACTCGGGCGTAACGTCTTCTACCGTCTGGTCGAGCAGGCCGAAGCGTGCACCGAGCGCGGCGAGCTGGGGCTTACCAGCGACGGCGTGTGGCAGCCGCTGGGACGCCTGGAGGGTGACGCGCACTGATGGCTTCACCTGCATTGGAGCGGCTCGCGCTGACGCCCGAACAACGCTGCGTTGTCGCCCACCCGGCAGGCCACGCCAGGGTCGCGGCGGTGGCCGGAGCGGGCAAGACCACCACCCTGGTGGCCAGGGTGCTGCACCTGCTGTCCCACGGAGTCAGCGCCCGGCGCATGATGGTGCTGATGTTCAACCGCGCCGCCCGGGAAGACTTTCAGCGCCGTCTGGTGGCCATGGCCGAACCCGGCATGGAACTGCCGGAGGTGCGTACCTTTCACTCTCTCGGACATCGCCTGAGTCAGAGCCTGACCCGCTGGGGCGCGCTGCCACGGCGCGAACTGCTGACCGCAGACTGGCAGCAGGAGCGACTGCTGCGCCAGGCGACCCTGGAGGCGTTGGCCCAGGTCGACGAGGATCGCGACGCCGCGCTCGAGCCCGATCGCATCGAGGAACTCGCTCACTTCTGTTCGCTGGTCAAGGCCGAGGTGATCGACCCCCAGTTGCTGTATGAGCGGCTCGAGCTCGGCGAGGGGACTCGCCACTTCGTCGTCGCCCACCAGTGTCTCGAGACCTTGCTGGCCGATCACGGCGTGATGACCTATTCGGATCTGCTGTATCGACCGCTGCTGGCACTCGAAGGTGATCCCGCGCTGCGCCAGCGGGTTCAGGGCTTCCTCGACCATGTGATCATCGACGAGTATCAGGACATCAATGCCGCTCAGCAGCGGTTGTTGGCGGTGCTGGCCGGCGACCAGGCTTCGGTGATGGCGGTGGGTGACGCCAACCAGTGCATCTACGAATGGCGCGGCGCCCACCCGGAGGCCATGCTCGAGAACTTTACCCGGATCTTCGGTGCCGCCACCGACTACCCCTTGTCGACCACCTTTCGCCATGGTCACGCCTTGGCGCTGGCCGCCAATCATGCCATCGCCGGCAACCCGCGTCGCCCGGACCAGCTATGCCTGGCGGCGCCCACCAATCCGCGTACCGAGCTCAAGGTGGCACGGGGCGCCAGTGCCTTCCTCGATGGACTCAAGCGGTGGGTGGAAGCCGGCCGTCGTCTCGACGAAGCCTGTCTGCTGGTACGTAGCTGGACCCTGTCGGTGCCGATGCAGCTGGCGCTGTTGCGCGAAGGCATTCCCTTTCGCCTGGCCCGGGAGGATCGCTTCGTCTTTCGCCTGCCGCTGGTAGAGGCACTGGCCGGCTATCTATCGCTGTCGCTGTCGCCCGAGCAGCTGCGCGACCCTGGCGCGCTGATGCCGATGTTTGCCCAGCCGACCTGCTTCGTACCACGTGAAGTGCTCGCTGGCCTGGTGCAGCGCCTGGCCGACACCCAGACCTGGCCAGGGCCGGGCGACGCGCTGCTGGCGCGACTGAAGCCGCACCAGAAGCGCACCCTCAAGCGTCGCTGGCAACTGCTGTGCGAGCTGCCGAAGCTTGCCCATCTGTCCGCCGACGCGCTGCTCGAGCATGTGGTCGCGGAGGTCGAGGCGGAAAAGGTGCTCAAGCGCGCCGCCTCCCGCCGCGACAAGGGCGAGGAGGACGTGCGCCTGCTCGACGTCCTGATCGAGCAGGCTCGGGAGGTCGGTGACATCGCCACCTTCATCGAGCTGCTGCGGCGCCCGGTGCAGAACCGCGACGAAGGGGTGTTGATCAATACGGTTCATGGCGCCAAGGGCCTGGAGTGGCCGCTGGTGATGGTGGGGGCGGTCAATGAAGAGGACTTTCCCCACTACAGTCGTGACAACCCCCTGTCCCCCGAGCGTCTCGAGGAAGAGCGCAGGCTCTACTATGTGGCCATCACCCGGGCCATCGAACGCCTGGTCATCCTCCACGATGGCGGCGATCATCGTCCCAGCCGCTTTATCCAGGAGAGCGCCTGCCGCGACGCCAGCGCCGTGGCCAGGGCGCTGTACCGATGCGCTGACGGAGCCGACCCCGAGGAGGTGAGCGTCGCCGAGCCGGCACTGGTGGGGCGCTATCTGAATGCCCTGGGGCAGCCGCTGCCGATCAAGGCGCTTGAGCGAGCGCCAGGCAATGGCCATTACCAGGTGGGTGAGCGCATTCGGCACGGCGTCTTCGGTGACGGTGAGGTCGCCTTGGTGGAAGGCGACCCCGCCAATCCGGTCATCGAGGTGCGCTTCGATCGTGCCGGCAAGCGCCGCCTGATCGCCCATCGCGCCCCGATCGAGCGGCTGTCGAGCGCCTGATCAGGGCGCGGGCCACTTGTCGAGACGCGCGAAAGCGCTTCGATACGATAAGGCTCCGAAGCGATAAAGCCTTGCGCCACCAGACAGTGTTCTGACATGAGAAGGAGTTCGTCATGACCCATCCCTTGATCGACGCCGATAGCCTGCGACACGCGCTAGACGGCGACACCCCGCCGCTGGTGCTGGACTGCCGCGTGCGCTTAAACGACCCCGAGGCCGGGGCGGCGCTGTGGCGTCAGGCGCATGTCCCTGGCAGTCTGCACCTGGATCTGGACCGTGACCTGTCCGGGCCCAGGGACGCTGGCTCCGGGGCAGGCGGACGACACCCGTTGCCGAGCCACGCCGACTTCACCGCGACCCTTCAGCGACTGGGCGTCGCGCCTGAGCGCGAGGTGGTGGTGCTCGATGATGCCGGCGGCCAGCTGGCGGCGGCGCGGGCCTGGTGGATGCTGAGCGAGTGGGCCGGCCACCCGCGGGTGCGCCTGCTCGACGGTGGCCTCGCCGCCTGGGAGAGCATCAATGGCGACTGGGAGGTGGGGGAGGGTGCGCCTCCTGCGCCGTCGCAGTGGACACCCGAATTCGACGACAGTCGTTTCGTCGTCCTCGAGGAGATGGCGTCGACTGCGGCGCTGAAGGTGGACGCCCGGGCCGGTGAGCGCTATCGCGGCGAGGTCGAGCCGATGGACCCCCGAGCCGGGCATATCCCTGGTGCGGTCAATCGCCCCTGTAGCCTCAATCTCGACGACAATGGACGCTTCAAGTCGCCGGAGGCTTTAGCAAGAGAACTGCCCCAGAAGTCGCAGCAGGATCCTGGCGTGATTGCCTACTGCGGCTCCGGCGTTACCGCCTGCCATGACATTCTCGCCTATCGCCTGGCGGGTCTGCCGGCCCCGCGGCTCTATGTCGGCTCCTGGAGCGAGTGGAGCGGCGATCCCGCACGCCCGGCCGAGACCGGCCCCGCCACCGCTTCCTGACGCCACTGCTGACGGCGCCGCCTTGTGGCGCCTACAGCGGTCCTTCAGCGTCAACACCATCAACGAGCACGGCCCCGTCATCAGGTGACGGGGCCGTGCTCGTTGGACTATCAGCATGGCGCTGAATCATCAGTACCTGGTCGAGGTGGGGCCTGGCTCTCCTGCGCAGCCGGGCCCTGTCGATTCATCGTCTAGCGGCCTGCCTCGCTGGCGCCTGTCTGGCCAGAGTCTGGGTGGGCGGCTGGGTGGGCGGCATGGTGGCGGCCCTCCAGACGGCTCAGCAGCATGGCGTTGGCGGTATTGCCCATCACGTTCAGAGAGGTGCGGAAGCCATCGGTGAAGCGGTCCACGCCGGCGACCACGGCGACGCCCTCCAGCGGCAGCCCTGCAGCCGACAGTACGGTGCTCATGGCCACCAGGCCAGCGCCCGGCACGCCAGCGGTGGAGAAGGATACCAGCAGGCCGGTGGTAAAGATGGTGGCGGCCAGGGTCAGGGTCACCTCGACGCCGAAAAGCTGCGCCACGAAGAGCGCATTGAAGCCCTGGAGCACGGCGGCGCCGTCACGTTTAAGGGCGGTCCCGAAGGGCAGGGCGAAGGCGCTGAGCTGGTGTGGTGCACCGTAGGCCCGGGCATTGTTGAGGGCGATCGGCAGGGTGGCGTTGGAGCTGGCGGTGCCAAGGGCAAAGCTCAGGGCCTCGCCGAAGTGGCGCAGGTAGGCCAGGGGCCGGGCACCTGTGATCGCCAGCAGGGCCAGATAGAACACCGCCATGGCGCCGATGGCCGCCAGCAGGCCGATCACGTATAGGCCGAGCTTCAACAGCAGGTCGAACCCCTGGGTGGCCACCACCGAGGCGATCAGCGCGAATACACCGATGGGCGCGAGCTTGAGTACCATCGACAGGATCTTGAGGGTCACGTCGTAGCCGCTCTGCAGCAGCGAGACCAGCGGCCGACTCTGTTCCGGTAGCTGGCGGGCGGCCACGCCGACCAGGGCGGCGGCCAGGATGATCTGCAGCAGGTTGGCCTCGGCCAGCGCCTCGAAGGGGTTTTTCGGTACCAGGCCCACCAGCCACTGGGCCAGCGGGGTCGGGTCGCGGGCCTCGACGCCGGCGGCCTGAGCGCTGTCCACGCCGAGGCCCGGGGTCAGCCAGGCGGCCATGCCCATACCGATGGCCAGGGCCACCGCGCTGGTCAGCACATAGAGCACCAGCAGCTTGCCGGCGTAGCGCCCGACGCTTTCGCTGCGATCGACCTGGGTAAAGCTCAGTACCAGAGCGCAGAACACCAGAGGCACCACGATAAACTGCAGAAGGCGCAGAAATACCTGACCCAGCGGGGTCAGCAGTTGTGTATCCAGGACGCCCGCCCACTGGGGCAGGAACAGATTGACGGCGCCGCCGGCCAGGATCCCGAGGATCAGGGCCAGCAGTATTTGACGGGTGTGGGCCATGGTATCTCCCTGTAGCGGCCTCGATCACGGCTGCCCTGTCGTTGTCCCTGGCCTGGAGTTCGGCCGGATAGGCCGATGACAAGGCGGGTGTTCGGCAGGGGGGGGGGCGATCGATAAGGGGGCACACTATTAGGGCTCGGCGATGTCTTGGCAAGAAGCCCAATAGACCGATTTGTTATGACGTTAAGTGTATGCCCTGCAATAAAAAAAACGGACGGGGCTGGGCCCGTCCGCTGAGGGTGTTGGCTAACGGGCGTGTCAACGCCCTGGGTCATGGTTGGGCCGCGTTCGGCAGCGACGCGGCCCGCCCGCGATCACATATTGGGATAGTTGGGACCACCGCCGCCTTCCGGGGCGACCCAGGTGATGTTCTGGGCGGGGTCCTTGATGTCGCAGGTCTTGCAGTGGACGCAGTTCTGGAAGTTGATCTGGAAACGCGGCTGGCCATCGTCACCCTCGACCACTTCGTAGACCCCGGCGGGGCAGTAGCGCTGAGCGGGCTCGGCGTACTCCGGCAGGTTCTTGTGGATCGGAATTTCCGAATCCTCGAGCTTGAGGTGGCAGGGCTGGTCTTCCTCGTGATTGGTGTTGGACAGGAACACCGAGGAGGGCTTGTCGAAGGACAGCTTGCCGTCGGGCTTGGGGTAGTCGATCTTCTCGAACTCGCTGGCGGGCTTGAGCGCCGCATGGTCCGCAGTGGTGTCGTGGACCCTGGGCAACTTGCCGCCGAGCAACTGATCGACGAAGTTGTAGGCGCCACCGCCCACGGTGCCGTACTTGTGGATCGCGGGACCGAAGCTGGCGGTCTGCTCGAGCTCCTTGTAGGCCCAGCTGTCCTGCCACCTGGCCTCGAACGCCTTGAGTTCGTCGCCGCCCTCGTTGCCGTCCTTGAGCGACTCGAACACGCTTTCTGCCGCCACCAGACCGGACTTCATGGCGGTGTGGATGCCCTTGATCTTGGCGAAGTTGAGGGTGCCGGCGTCACAGCCGATCAGCAGCCCGCCGGGGAAGGTCATCTTCGGCAGGCAGTTGAGGCCGCCCTTGGCGATGGCACGGGCCCCGTAGGCCACCCGCTTGCCGCCTTCCAGGTAGCGCTTGAGCACCGGGTGGTGCTTCATCCGCTGGAACTCGTCGAACGGCGACAGGTAGGGGTTCTGGTAGGCCAGGTCCATGATCAGGCCGACCACCACCTGCTGGTTCTCGGCGTGGTAGAGAAACCAGCCGCCGTGGGTGTTCTTGTCCAGCGGCCAGCCGGAGCCGTGCAGCACCAGCCCTGGCTCGTGCTGCTCCGCCGGTACGTCCCACAATTCCTTGAGACCGATGCCGTAGTGCTGGGGATCCTTGCCCTCGTCCAGGCGGAATTCGCGGATCAGGCGCTTGCCGATGTGGCCACGGGCGCCCTCGGCGAACAGGGTGTATTTCGCACGAAGCTCCATGCCCGGTGCGTAGCCGCCTTTCTCGCTGCCGTCGGCGGCCACGCCCATGTCGCCGGTCAGGATGCCGCGTACCACGCCGTCCTCGACGATGGCGTCCTGGGCGGCGAAGCCCGGGAAGATCTCGACGCCCAGGGACTCTGCCTGTTCGGCCAGCCAGCGGCACAGGTTGCCGGCGCTGATCACATAGCGGGTGATGTCGCCACCGGTGTTGTGCATGCTCTTGGGCACCAGCGCGTTGGGCAGCTTCTGGGCCTTCTCGGCGTCCTTGAGCAGGTACAGCTCGTCACGCACCGCCGGGGTGGTCAGCGGGGCGCCACGCTCCTCCCAGTCGGGGAACAGCTCGAATAGCGCGCGGGGCTCGAGCACCGCTCCGGACAGAATATGGGCGCCCACCTCGGAGCCCTTCTCGACCACGCAGACGGTCAGCTCCTGCTCGGCCTCGTTGGCCTGCTGCATCAGTCGGCAGGCGGCGGCCAGTCCAGACGGACCGGCGCCGACGATGACCACGTCGAACTCCATGGTGTCGCGTTCTACTTGTTCTGCCATCGGGTGCTTTCCTCCTCGGCGTGACGTCGGGGTGCCACCAACGTCGTACAGATTTTAAACGGTCGTTTGCTTCACGGTGTGTCCCATGATAGGCATAATAGCGTCGTCGGGTCATCCTTACGATGGTCGACCCTCCCCAATGGTCGACTCGGCATGCGGGGATTGTTGCCAAGGCCCGGCCTGTGGCACATTGAAGGTACGCACCGAGCCCCTATCAAACGCTTGCATGAAACGCATAAGGGCATAGCGAAAAGTTCTCAATCGTGGTGTCCTCTCGGGACACGCGATGCGTAAATCGATGCGGTGCCCGTCACCGCTAACGTGTTGATGGTTCCTTCCTTACATTCAAGGTTCCCCAGATGAACCAAGCGAGGACAACATGAAAGTACTCGTCGCGGTCAAACGCGTCATCGACTACAACGTCAAGATCCGGGTCAAGCCGGATGGCAGCGACGTTGACTTGACCAACGTCAAGATGGCCATGAATCCCTTCTGCGAAATCGCCGTGGAAGAGGCGGTGCGCTTGAAGGAGAAGGGCGTGGCGACCGAGGTGGTGGCGGTGACCGTGGGGCCGAAGGCGGCGCAGGAACAGCTGCGCACGGCCCTGGCGCTGGGGGCCGATCGCGCCATCCACGTCGAGAGCGACGAGCGCGTTGAATCGCTGGGCGCGGCCAAGGCACTGGCCAAGGTGGTCGAGAAGGAAGCGCCGCAGCTGGTCATCCTCGGCAAGCAGGCGATCGACTCCGACAACAACCAGACCGGCCAGATGCTGGCCGCGCTGACCGGCATGGCCCAGGGCACCTTCGCCTCCGAGGTGGAAGTCGAAGGCGAGACCCTCAAGGTCATCCGCGAGATCGATGGCGGCCTGCAGACGGTGTCGCTGAAGCTGCCGGCGGTGGTCACTACCGACCTGCGCCTGAACGAGCCGCGCTACGCCAAGCTGCCTGACATCATGAAGGCCAAGAAGAAGCCGATGGACGTGATGACCCCGGCCGATCTGGGCGTCGAGGTAGCCAGCCGTCTCAAGCTGGTCAAGGTCGAGCCGCCGGCCGAGCGCCAGGGTGGCGTCAAGGTGGGCTCGGTGGACGAGCTGGTGGACAAACTGAAGAATGAAGCGAAGGTGATTTCATGAGCATTCTGGTTCTGGCAGAACACCACGACGGCCAGCTGGCCGACGCCACCGCCCACGTGGTGGCCGCCGCCCAGGCTATCGGTGGTGATATCGACGTGCTGGTCGCCGGTCAGGACGTAGCCGCCGTGGCCGAGGCCGCCGCCAAGCTGGATGGTGTCAGCAAGGTGCGTGTCGCCGACAGCGAGACCTTCGCTCACCTGCTGGCCGAGCCCACCGCCGACCTGCTGGTGGCCCTGGCCGACGACTACAGCCATGTGCTGGCGGCCGCCTCCACCACCGGCAAGAACGTGCTGCCGCGCCTGGCGGCACTGAAGGATGTGGCCCAGATCTCCGAGATCATCGCGGTGGAGAGCGCCGACACCTTCAAGCGTCCGATCTACGCCGGCAACGCCATCGCCACCGTCCAGAGCGAGGACGCGCTCAAGGTCATCACCGTGCGTTCCACCGCCTTCGACGCCGTCGGCCAGGGTGGCTCCGCTGCCATCGAACCGGTCGAGGCGAGCATCGACAACAGCCTGTCGAGCTTCGTCGGTGAAGAGCTGGCCAAGAGCGATCGTCCCGAGCTGGGGGCTGCCCGCGTGGTCATCTCCGGTGGTCGCGGCATGGGCAGCGGCGAGAACTTCAAGATCCTCGACAACATCGCCGACAAGCTGGGCGCCGCCATCGGTGCGTCCCGTGCCGCGGTGGATGCCGGCTTCGTGCCCAACGACATGCAGGTCGGCCAGACCGGCAAGATCGTGGCGCCGGACCTGTACATCGCCGTGGGCATCTCCGGTGCCATCCAGCACCTGGCCGGGATGAAGGACTCCAAGGTCATCGTCGCCATCAACAAGGACGAGGAGGCGCCGATCTTCCAGGTCGCCGACTATGGCCTGGTGGCCGATCTGTTCGAGGCCATTCCGGAGCTCGACAGCAAGCTCTGAGTGCAAGATGTAGAAACGGCTGTGCCGGCTAGGCCGGCAACGCTGACAAACGCCGTGGCGGCCAACGCCACGGCGTTTTTATTGGTGGGTGTCTGGCATCGATGTGCATGGCCGCCAACCCCTCGCCAGGCGTGCCGATCCGCTGTCGGACAGGGGCGTCGATGCCCTTGCCCGAGAGGTGTTGACAGCGATGAACTCGGGGTAGAGGCACCTTGCTCGCATTGATAACAATTCGTGTTTCGGGTACTGTCGTGGCATTTGACGCGGCGCCCCAAGGCGGCGCGAGAGCAGGTCGGAGGCCTTGGAATGGCGAACAAGCAGATCAACGGGCGGCCCGTCGCCGGGCCATCACAGGCTAGCCCCAGCGATGTGGTGACGGCTGGCGCAGCGGCAAGGAACAGCCTGCTGGGCGTCTCCTGTGCGCTGGCGCTGGCGCTGGGGCACAGCGGGGTAGCCCAGGCACAGAACACGGCGGACAATCTCGGCGACGAGGCCCTGGCGGCCCAGACGACCCAGGCCGAGCTGCAGGCGCGGATCGATCAGGCCGACGACGAGGTGCGTCAGCGTATCGAGGCGCTGCGCCAGGCCGAGCAGGAGGCCCAGCGGCTTCAGTCCTACAACCAGGCGCTGGCCCCCCAGCTCGAGCAGCTCAAGGCGACCCTCGAGCAGCGCAGTCAGGGCATGGCGACCATGGCCGAGACCCGCGACGCCCTGCCGGGCCTGTTGAACGACATGACCCGCCGCCTCGACGCCTGGGTCGATCAGGACGTGCCATTCCTCCATGGCGAGCGCAAGGCCCGGGTGGCGTCGCTCGAGGCCTCCCTGGCCAACCCCGAGCTGACCGCAGCCGAGAAGCTCGAGCGGGTGCTGGCGGCCTGGCGTGCCGAGCTCGACTATGGGCGCGATCTCGATGCCTGGCGCGGCACCCTGGAAGAGGGCGATCAGACCCGCGAGGTCGACTTCCTGCGACTGGGACGCGTGGGCTGGTACTACCTGACCCCGGATGGCCAGAACGGTGGCGTATGGGACGACGGAGGCTGGCAGTCGCTGTCCGCTGCCGAGCGCGACCAGGTGGAGAAGGGCCTGCAGATCGTGCGTGACCAGCGTGCACCGGAACTGCTGACGCTGCCGCTGACCCAACCGATCGAGGAGCGTTCCTGATGGTGTCTTTGACGGATTTCCCGGTGTCGCTGAACCGGCACAACCCGATGGGCAAGGGCCTCGCCCGCAGGCTGGTGCTGGGTGCCGCCGTGACCGCGCTGCTGGCCGCCGCTGCGCCTGCCGCCATGGCCCAGCAGCACAGCGATAGCGACAGCGTACTGTCGAGCTTCAAGCTGGAGCGAGAGGCCGCCGAGGCGCGTGATCAGGCGAGGTTGGCCGAGCTGGTGGAGGACAGTGACGCGCTGTCGGCCGCGCTCGAGGAGGCCGAGGCCCGTCGTGACGCCGCCCGGGAAGAGCGTGAGCGTCTGGAGGCCGAGATGGCCGAGGCGCGTCAGGCGCTGGACGAGATCGGTGCCCAGCGTGATGCCGAGGGCGGCGACCTCAACGCGGTGTTCAGCGCGGTGGCCGGCACCAGTGGTGAGCTGAGAGACGATCTCGGCCAGAGCCTGCTGACCCTGGGCGCCGACGTCGATTTGCCGCCGCGGCTGGACGACGACGCCATCCTGACCGTCGCCCAGATCGAGACCCTGGCCGACAGCCTGATGGGGCTGACCGCCGAGACCGGGCTGGTGCGTCGATTCGAGGCGCCGGTGGCCGCAGGCAGCGGTGAGGTCGCGCCACGCCAGGTGACCCGTGTGGGTGACCTGATGGCCTTTGGCGGCGGCCAGTTGCTCGAGCGGGTCGGCGACGAAGGGCGGCTCTCCGCCCTCGAGCACACCCCGGAGCGCGTCGGCGCTGTGCTCGACGCTTATCAGTCAGGCGATGGCCAGCTGCTGCCGGTGGATCCTGCCGACGGACGGGTGATCGAGGCGCTGTCGCGCCAGCCCACGCTGCTCGAGCGCTTCCATCAGGGCGGTGCGGTCGGCTATGTGGTGGTCACCCTGGGCGCCCTGGGCCTTTTGATCGCCCTTGGCCAGTATCTGTACCTGCTGCGGGTCAGCATGACCACCCGTCGCCAGCTCGCCAACATGGATGAGCTGTCCAATGACAACCCCCTGGGCCGGGTGCTTCAGCGCTTCCACGCCTTCGGTGCCGGCCATGCTCCCGAAGCCCTGGAGGCACGTCTGGACGAGTCGATGCTGGCCGAGCAGCCGCGTCTCGAACGCGGCCAGGCACTGGTCAAGATGCTCGCTGCGGTGGCGCCGCTGCTGGGCCTGCTGGGCACGGTGACCGGCATGATCGTGACCTTTCAGTCGATCACGGTGTTCGGCACCGGCGACCCCCAGTTGATGGCCGGCGGTATCAGTCAGGCGCTGGTGACCACGGTGCTGGGCCTGATCACCGCGGTACCGCTGCTGTTCGCCCATACCGCCATGTCGTCACGCTCGCGCGCCCTGATCGGCACCATGGAAGGCCGCGCCAGCGCGGTGCTGGCCGACCGTCTGGAAGCCGATCGCAAGGCCCTGCAGCCGGCCACCGACGCTAAGCAAGGAAGCAGGCGCCATGCCGATGCACCCCTGGCTTGATCCCCTCGTCCGGCTGATCGACGCCGGCGGGCCGGTGCTGGTGGTGATCGCCGTGGTGGCCATGCTGCTGTTCTCGGTGGGGCTCGAGCGCTGGTGGTTCTTTCGCTTCCACTATCGCCCGGCCCGGGCCGAACTGATGCGCCGCTGGGTCGAGCGGCCCGACCACCAGAGCTGGAGTGCCCGCACCCTGCGCGAGGTCTGGGTAACGGAGCTGATCCGACGCCTGCGTGGCCCCTTGCCCTGGTTGAAGCTCCTGGTGGTGATCTGCCCGCTGCTCGGGCTGCTCGGCACCGTGACCGGCATGATCACGGTATTCGACAGTCTGTCCATGGCCGACAGCAACCAGGCCCGCGCCATGGCCGACGGCGTTGCCCGGGCCACCTTGCCGACCCTGACCGGGATGGCGGTGTCGGTGGTGGGGCTTCTGTTCATTACACGGCTTGAACATATCATTCGGCGCGAGGATCAGCGGCTGCACGACCGCCTTGCCCGCGCCGCGGAGGATGCACATGCGTAGACGTCGACTGTCCGCCGGCGCCGAAGAGGCCAGCGAGGTCAACCTGACCCCGATGCTGGACGTGGTCTTCATCATGCTGATCTTCTTCATCGTGACCACCAGCTTCATCAAGGAGAGCGGGGTAGAGATCGAGCGGCCCGAGTCCAGCGCCGCCTCTTCCCGTCCCGACGTCCAGGTGCTGGTGGCGATCACACCGGAAGGCGCCTTGTGGGTGGACGGTGAGCCGGTGGACATCCATCGCGTCGGCACCACCGTCGCCGGCATGCTCTCCGAGGATGGCTCGGTGGTGATCCAGGCCGATCGCAACGCCGCCACCGGGGTGCTGATCGAGACCATGGACCGGCTGCGCGACGCCGGTGTCGAAAAGGTTGCCGTCGCCGCCGAAAGGAGCTCCGACGCATGAGGCGAGTGGTCTCTCTGGCGGCGGGTAGCCTGCTGACCCTGGTACTGTTCGCCCTGCTGGCGCTGCTGGTGGTGCCACCGGAGGCCGAGCCTGAGCTGCGCGAGGAAATCACTCTGAGCCTGGCCGAGGCGGTGGCGCCCCAGGCCGAGGCCCCGGCGGAGGCCTCCGCTGCTTCGGCATCGGCGCCGCCACCTCCACCGCCGGTGGCCGCCGCGCCGCCGCCGCCGAGCCCGGCCCAGACCGCTGTCAGCGAGATCCAGTTGCCGGACCCCGAGGTGGTACCGCCGCCACGAGAGCCCAAGGCGCTGGACAGCGCCTTGCCGGAGCTGACCGAGACGCCGCCAGAACCTGAACCTGAGCCCGAACCCGAGCCCAGGCCCGAACCGAAACCCCGGCCGGAGCCGACGCCGCAGCCTGAGCCCGCACCGCAGCCCGAGCCCGCACCACAGCCAACGCCAGCGCCCAGCGTGGCCACCAATGCGACCAGCAACACGGGCAGCGCCAGTGCGGCGGGGGCCGGCGCCGCCGCGCCTGCCTCCAACGAGCCGGTGGACGTGGGCACCTCGGCCCGAGCCACGCGCAAGGTGCCGCCGGAGTACCCGCGCCGGGCCCAGCGTCGTGGGCTCGAGGGCTATGTGGTGATGCAATTTATCATCCGCGCCGACGGCAGCGTCGATCGCGGCAGCATTCAGGTACTCGAGGCCAGCCCCCGCCGGGTATTCGAGGACGCTGCGCGTCAGGCCATCGCCGGCTGGCGCTTCGAGGCGGCGTCAGGGCTTCGGCGGGCGCGTCAACGACTCGAGTTCCAGTTGAGATAGATGTCGAGATAGCCACACAAGGGGTCGATCGCCATGGCAGTACTGTTGAAGACCACCCCGCTGGGGCGCTACCTGCAAGGCACTGGTGCCGCCTTGGCGCTGGGCCTGATGGCGGGTCTGGCCGGCGCACTGGCAAGTCCTGCGGCAAGCGCCGCGCCGACCCTGTCCGGTGGCATCATCGCCGACCTCAAGGGCCTCGAGCAGCGCCTGGCCGACGACCCGGCAGGGGTCGAGGCCAAGGCCGAGAGCCAGGCCGAGCGGCTCACCGGAGGCAACGCCTCGGACCGCTGGGCCAGGGCGCTCTACCTGCAGCTTGCCGCCGGGGCGGCGTCGGCCCAGAACCGGCCCGAGGAGGCGGCCGATCACCTGGCCAGCGCCCGCCGGATCGATGGGGTCGAGCAGGCCCAGCGAGATCGCTGGCTGCGCCAGGAGATTGAACAGCGCATCCAGGCGCAGCAACGTCAGCAGGCGCGGGCGCTGCTGGAGGACTGGCTGTTACGCCACGAGGATGTCGAGGCACTTTGGACCCTGGCCGAGCTGGCGGCCGCCGACGAGGACTGGGAGGCCGCCGCCGATGGGGTCGAACGGGCCAAGGCGGCGGACCCGCAGCCGAGTCAGGCGCGGCTCGATTTCGCCGGTGGCGTGATGCACAAGAGCGGTCGTCTCGATCAGGCCCTGGCGGCCCTGGAGGCGCGGCTTGCCACCGATCCTGCTGATGCCGATGCCTGGCGCCGGGCCGCGGCCATGGCCCAGCGCCTGGGTGATCCGGTCCGGGCCGCGGCGCTGTGGGAGGCCGGCTGGCGTCAGAGCGCCCTGTCCGGCAACGATGACCTTGAACGTCGCATCGAGCTCCACCTGGCCGCCGGTACCCCCGCACGCGCCGCCGAGCTGCTCGAACGGGCGCTGGCGGAAGGCGTCCTCGAGGATAGCGAGCAACGTCGCCGGTTGCTGGCCGAGGCCTGGTTTCAGGCTCGCGACCATGACCAGGCGCTGCACGCCTGGCAGACTCTTGCCGAGCGTTCCGACGCTGGCTCGGACTGGCTCCGGTTGGGACAGATTGCCGCAGGCTGGGGCCGCGAGCAGACCGCGCGCGAGGCATTGAACCGCGCACTCGCCAAGGGCGAAGACGAGGCGAAAACCTGGCTGGGCGCGCTGTCCGCGGGCTCGCAGACGGGGCAGGGCGCGGCCGCTGAACCTGGCGCTGGCGCCACGGATTCACCTCGACCCTCCGATGAAGGCGCTGGCTGAGGCGGCTCGCTGCCTTGTGGCAAAAATGACCCTCAGCGTAGAATTCGCCCCATGAAGAATTCCAGAAGCCTTATATTGCTGGTCATCGTTCCCGCGGTGGCCGTGGTGCTGCTCGGGGCGGCCATCTTTGGCTCCCAGGCGATGTCCGACAGCCGTCTGGACGATGACGCGCGCGCCGCCCTGGCGGCGTCCCTTCAGACCTCGGCACCGATCGAGCTCGCCAACTTGCAGGAGGTGCGCTACGGCTATGGCGTGTGCGGCTCCTATCGCCTGGCATCTGACGAAGGCTTTGCCTCCTTCTATCTTGATACCCAGAGCGGCGAGGTGGAGCTGGACGTCAACTCCCGTCGTTTCAATACCCACTGTGGCCTGTCGGCGCTGTGCTGATGGTTTCCATCGACGGTGACCGGTGTTGGTTGGCGGTTGACGACTGACCCACCTTCGTCGACACAGGCTCGTGCCGGCACTTTCTCAAGGAGACGTTTTCATGCGCATGTTCAAGGGCACCCTGGTTGCCGGATTGCTGTCGCTGCTGGCGACTACCCCGGTGCTTGCCGCCGAGCTAGAGATCAGCGACGCAAGGCTGCGCATGCTGCCCGGCGACCGCCCTGGCGCCGGTTACTTCAAGCTCTACAATGCGGGCGACGAGCCGGCAGCGGTGGTCGGAGCAGAGACCGACGCCTACGCCTCGGTGGAGCTGCACATGAGCATGGAGGAAGACGGCATGGCCATGATGCACGGCGTCGAGCGCTTCGAAGTGCCCCCCGGCGAGACCCGCGAGTTCGCCCCCCAGGGTTATCACCTGATGTTCATGAAGCCGCAACAGTCGCTGAACATTGGCGATGAAGTCGAGGTCCGCCTGATCCTCGAAGGGGACGAGCGCATCGAGACGACCTTCGAGGTGGTCTCGCCGGCGGCGCTGTAACGACGGTCTTGAGACGGCTGAGACAGCTGAGACAGTTAGGTCGGCAAAGTGATGTCGAGAGAACGGTGTCGGGAGCAGGGGCTGCAAAGTAGAGCCGAGACAACGGCCCATGAAATGAAAGCTACGAGGTTGGCAATGCGACAGGGCAGGACCGGCGGCAATGGCAGGGTGCAGAGAAGGGGAGCTGGTGCGAGCCAGGCAGTCGTCAGGGCTGGTGCGGCACTGCTGCTGACGGCTGCGCTGTTTGCCCTTGCCGGCTGCGAGGACGTCAACTGGCGTGGCACCGACATCTCCGACGCCATGCCGGCGCTGGACTTCGAACTGATCGACGAGAACGGCCAGCAGGTCGATGAGGGTGACTACGCCGGCAAGACGACACTGGTCTACTTCGGCTTCACCCACTGCCCGGACGTCTGTCCCACCGCGCTGGCTCGCTTGTCAGCGGCGATTCGTGAACTCGACGAGCCGACCCGCGACGCCGTCAGGGTGCTGTTCGTCTCGGTGGATCCCGAGCGCGACAGTCCCGAGGTGCTCGACGCCTATACCGAAGCCTTCGGACCGCGGTTTATCGGTCTTACCGGCGACAAGGCTGCACTCGACGCGGTCACCAACCGCTACCGTGTCAGCTATCGTCTGGGCGAACCCGAGGTCGACGGCAGCTACGACGTCGACCATTCCAGCGCCATCTTCGCCTTCGATTCAGGCGGCGACGCCCGTCTGCTGATGCGTGACACCGATCCGGTGGACTCCATCGCCGCAGACATCCGAAGGCTGGTGGAGAAGGGGTAGAGGTCCCCATCTTCTTGCAAAAATGCAGCTGGAAAAGCAAAGGGCCACCTGAAGTGGCCCTTTCGCGTCTCGATGGTAACGCGCCTTCACGCCTCGCTGCGTGGCAGCTTGATGCAGTCTCTGGTGCCGCGCGTGGTGTTGTGAAGTTCTAAAGATCCAGTTCGGTCCACACCGGGGCGTGGTCCGAGGGTTTTTCCATGGCGCGCAGGTCGTAGTCGATGCCGGCGTCGGTGGCGCGCTCGGACAGCGATGCCGTGGTCAGGATATGGTCGATGCGAAGGCCCCGCTTGGGTTCGCGATCGAAGCCCTTCGAGCGATAGTCGAACCAGCTGAAACGATCGTCCACCTCGGGGTAGAGGCGGCGATAGCTGTCCTCGAGGCCCCAGGCCTTGATGCCATCCAGCCATTCGCGCTCGATCGGCTGAAAGCTGGTCTTGCCTTCGCGCAGCCAGCGCTTGCGGCTGGCCTCGCCGATGCCGATATCGATGTCGGCGGGCGAGATGTTGAAGTCGCCCATCACGGCCAGGCGTTCGCTGGGGGAGTGGTCCTCGTCGAGCAGGCGCTGGAGCTGAGCGTAGAAGGCGCGCTTGTGGGGAAACTTGGTCGGGTGCTCGATGTTCTCGCCCTGGGGGAAATAGCCGTTGTAGACCCATACATGCTCGCCGTCGGCGGCGCGCAGACGCACGCCGATCATGCGGCGCTGGGCGTCTTCACCGTCGTCGGGAAAGCCATAGCGAACCTCCTCCGGGGCCTCGCGGGTCAGCATGGCGACGCCGTAGTGACCCTTCTGGCCATGGAAGTGCACCTGGTAGCCCATGGCTTCCACCGCCTCGCGGGGGAATTCACTGTCCTGGACCTTGGTTTCCTGCAAACCGATCAGGTCGGGCTGGTGGGAGGCGATCAGCGCCTCGAGCTGGTGCAGGCGTGCGCGGATGCCGTTGATGTTGAAGCACACCAGGCGCATTACTGCTCTCCCTTGTTGCTGTCGCTGTTACTGCTGTCCGGCCCCTTGCCTTCGGGGTGAATCTCGATCGACGGGGCGGCGCGCATGCGCTCCAGCCGGCGTGCGGCCTGGGCCTTGCGCTGCTGGCGCTTCTTGGCGGAGAAGCGCCGTGATGAGGTGACCTCATCGGGATTTTCGTGGCGCCACTGCTTGTAGTCCTTGCGCCGACCGGTACGGATGGTCACCTTGTCGGCCAGGGAACGGGTCTTCTTGCGGCGTGTCATGACGCGGGGCTCCTGTATTCAATGGGCACATTCTATCAGTGCGGGGCCGCCAGGACAGCCGCTAGACACGATTCGATGCGCATCGGGCAAGCCCAAACGGCCAGACGCTGGTACAATACCCGGCTTGAGGAAACTCGAGGGGGCCCTGTGCCGTTGCCTCGACGCTTTCCGCTTTCCTTCAACTTCTCTTCGAGACGGACACACAGCACAGCCTATGAGCGAGTCGGAACAGACCACCGCACCGGCCGAGAGCCGCAAGCCCAAGCGTCGTCGCCGCAAGCCGAGGCGCCGCCAGTCCAACTGGGATCTGCGCCAGTTTCAGGTGCCCGCCGTGGCGGGCAAGTGGCGGTTCCACGACTTCGATCTGCCGCTGCCGCTGATGCGCGCCATCCATGCGCTCGGGTTCGAGTACTGCACGCCGATTCAGGCCGAGGCCCTCACCCACACCCTGATGGGTGGAGACGTGGTGGGCAAGGCCCAGACCGGTACCGGCAAGACCGCCGCCTTCCTGATTTCCATGATGGCCTACTTCCTCGAGGAGGAGGTGCCGGATGGCCAGAAGCCGGGGACGCCGCGCGCACTGATCGTGGCGCCGACCCGCGAGCTTGCCTTGCAGATCGAGAAGGACGCCAAGGCCCTGGCGCGCTTCACCTCGCTCAAGGTGACCAGCGTCGTCGGCGGCATGGATTACCAGAAGCAGCGCGAGGGGCTTGCCGGCAACGTCGATATCCTGGTGGCCACTCCGGGCCGCCTTCTGGACTTCCAGCAGAAACGAGACATCGACCTCGGTCAGGTCGAGGTGCTGGTGCTGGACGAGGCCGATCGCATGCTGTCGATGGGCTTCATTCCCGACGTCAAGCGCATCATCCGCTACACGCCGAAGACCGAAGAGCGGCAGACCTTCCTGTTCTCCGCGACCTTCACCGAGGACATCCTCAACCTGGCCAGCCAGTGGACCCATCAGCCGGCCCACGTCGAGATCGCGGTCACCGTGGATAACGCCGCCGATATCGATCAGCGGGTGTACATGGTGGGCGACGAAGACAAGCAGCGACTGCTGGTCAACCTGCTGCAGCAGGAGTCGTTCGACCGGGTGATGGTGTTCGGCAATCGCCGCGATCTGGTGCGCAAGCTGCTGGAGCTGCTGAAGAAGGCCGACATCAATGTGGCCATGCTGTCCGGCGATGTGCCGCAGAACCAGCGCATCCGCACCCTGGAGCAGTTCCGCGAGGGCGAGATTCAGGTGCTGGTGGCCACCGACGTGGCCGGCCGTGGCATCCATATCGAGGACGTCAGCCACGTGATCAACTACACCCTGCCCGAGGATCCGGAGGACTACGTCCACCGCATCGGGCGCACCGGCCGTGCCGGCGCCAAGGGCGTGTCGATCAGTTTCGTGGGTGAAGAAGACGCCTTCTCGCTGCCCGAGATCGAGCGCTTCATCGGCGACAAGCTGCCCTGCGAGCATCCGCCGGAAGGGCTTCTGTAAGCCCGTCAGGCGTTTGACGCTTGTACGCAGTCAGGGCCGGCCCAGCGCCGGCCCTTTGCGTCTCTCCCCCTTGTCCTTTTTCTCAATTGTCGTGGACCCGCCATGCTAGACGACGCCCTCAAGAGCGAGATTCAAAGCGCCTATCGTCGGGTGCTGGAGGCGCTGGAGCTGACCCCGCGCTACGGGCAGCGACTGATGATCGCCGAGATCTCCCGCACCCTGGCCGGTATCGAGACCGACGAGGATGGCAAGCGGGTGAGCGATGAGCACGTCTGCGTGCTGGAGGCGGGCACGGGTACCGGCAAGACCCTGGCCTACCTGCTGGCGGCGTTGCCGGTGGCCAAGGCGCGCGGCAAGCGCCTGGTGCTGGCCACCGCCACGGTGGCGCTGCAGGAGCAGGTGCTGCACCAGGACCTGCCGTCGCTGAAGGCCCACAGCGGACTGTCCTTCGACTTTGCTCTGGCCAAGGGGCGCGGGCGCTATGTGTGCGTGGCCAAGCTCGACGCGGCCATGGACGGCGCCGAGGAAAACCCGACCCTGTCGCTGTTCGAGCAGAGCCTGGACGCCGCCACCGGCGATGACTTCAAGGCGCTGGTGGCCGCCATGGGAGACGCCTACGGCAACGGTCGCTGGGAAGGGGATCGCGATAGCTGGGGCGAGGCCATCGACGACGGCCACTGGCGGCGACTGACGGTGGATCACCGCCAGTGCACCAACCGCCGCTGCGGGCACTTCGGTGCCTGTGCCTTCTTTCGTGCCCGGCGCGACCTGGATCAGGCCGACGTCATCGTCGCCAACCATGACCTGGTGCTGGCGGATCTGGCGCTCGGCGGCGGCCTGGTGCTGCCCGATCCTGCCGACTGTATCTACGTCTTCGACGAGGGCCACCACCTGCCGGACAAGGCGATCTCCCACTTCACCCATCGCTTCAGCGTGGGCGGCGGGCTGCGCTGGCTGAGAAACCTCAGGGGCTCGCTGACCGAGCTGAATACGGCCCTGGGCGTGCAGCCGACCCTGGCGCGACTGCTGGGCGCGCTGCCCACCGCGATGGAAGCGCTGGAGCCACGCCTGGGCGAGGTGTTTGCGCTGGGCCACCAGCTGGCCGAGCGGCCCCATGGGCTCAACGACGACGAGGACGGTGCTCAGCACCGCTTCGAGATGGGGCGTGTGCCCGAGGCCCTGCGGGCCCAGGCCGAGGCGCTGGTGGTGCCCTTCGCCGAGCTCTGCCGTCTGCTCGAGTCGATGACCGACATCCTGCGCGAGAGCCTGGACCCGGAGAAGTCCACCGGCCTTGCCCGGGAGCAGGCCGAGGCCTGGCTGCCGCTGCTGGCGCTGCTGCACGGCCGGGCGCTGGAGGCCCACGCCCTGTGGCAGGCCTTTGCCGAGGGCGATCCGGCGGACGCACCGCCGCGGGCACGCTGGCTAACCCTGGAGCGCTTCCAGGGCGAGCCCGAGCTGATCTTCTCGGCCAGTCCGGTATCTGCGGCCCATACCCTGGCGCGTTCGTTGTGGGGGCGCTGTCACGGCGCTGTGGTGACCTCGGCCACCCTGACCGCCCTGGGCCGTTTCGAGCGCCTGCAGGAGAGGGCGGGGCTGGCCAACCGCTATCGCTACCAGCGTCTGCCGAGTCCCTTCGACTATTCCCGAGCGGTGCTCAGCGTGCCCCGGGAGGCGGTGGACCCCGCCGACCGTGACGGCCACGAGCGGGCCATCGTCGACTTCGTCGAGGCTCTCGACGACAAGGAAGCGGTGCTGGTGCTGTTCTCGTCCCGGGCCCAGCTGCGCGGGGTGGAGAAGGCCCTGTCGCGGGAGCGTCGAGAGCGAGTGCTGGCCCAGGACCGTCTGCCCAAGCGCGAGCTGGTCAGCCGCCATCGCCAGCGTATCGACGCCGGCGAGGGCAGCATCCTGTTCGGTCTGGCGAGCTTCGCGGAGGGCATCGACCTGCCCGGCGACTACCTGACCCATGTGGTGATCACGCGGCTGCCGTTCGCCGTGCCGGACGACCCGGTGGGAGCGACGTTGGCGGAATGGATCGAGAGCCAGGGCGGCAACCCGTTCATGCGCATCAGCGTGCCGGATGCCTCGATCAAGCTGGTCCAGGCCTGTGGTCGGTTGATTCGCAAGGAGGCCGACCGTGGCCGCATCACCTTGCTGGATCGCCGCGTGCTGACTCGCCGCTACGGCCGCGCGCTGCTCGACGCTTTGCCGCCCTTCGTGCGCGAGATCGACGGCGTAAGCCAGGCCGGCTGAGGGAAGCCGCGCCTCGCGAGCAGGCGCGATACACCGGCCAAAAACAAGGAGCCCGCCAACTTGGCGGGCTCCTTGCTGTCGTGGGCGTTGCTTCTGCAGGCGTTGCTGGCGCTGGGGATGACGGCGTCGCTGGCGCCTGGCGTCGGGGCCTTTCAGCCCCTTGCCCCGCACCAGGGGCGAATCAATTCACCCGCTTTGCCAGCTCCGGGGCCAGGCGTTCGTTCATGCTGCGGAAGGCCTCCACGGTGGTGTCCCAGTCGATGCAGGCGTCGGTCACGGAGACGCCGTAGGCCATTTCGCTCAGGTCCTCGGTGATCTTCTGGTTGCCCCAGCCGATATTGGACTCGACCATCAGGCCGATGATCGAACGGTTGCCGTCGAGAATCTGGTGGGTGACGTTGTCGAGCACCAGCGGCTGCAGGGCGGCGTCCTTGTTGGAGTTGGCGTGGGAGCAGTCGATCATGATGTTGGGCTTGACCCCGGCCTTCTTCAGTTCCTGCTCGGCCAGCGCTACGCTGACGCTGTCGTAGTTCGGCTTGCCGTTGCCCCCGCGCAGCACGACGTGGGCGTAGGCGTTGCCGCGGGTGCGGATGATCGCCACCTGGCCCTGCTGGTCGATGCCCAGGAAGTTGTGCGGGTGAGCGACCGACTGCAGCGCATTGACGGCCACGTCGAGGCTGCCGTCGGTGCCGTTCTTGAAGCCCACCGGGCATGACAGGCCGGAGGACATCTCGCGGTGGGTCTGGGACTCGGTGGTGCGGGCGCCGATGGCCGACCAGCTGATGCAGTCCTGCAGATACTGGGGCGAGATCGGGTCGAGTGCCTCGGTGGCCAGCGGCAGGCCCAGCTCGGAGAGCTCCACCAGCAGGCGACGGGCGATGTGCAGGCCTTCCTCGATCTCGAAGGAGCCGTTCAGGTGGGGGTCGTTGATCAGACCCTTCCAGCCCACGGTGGTGCGCGGCTTCTCGAAGTAGACGCGCATCACGATGTACAGGCTGTCCTTCACCTCGTCGGCCAGGCGGCGCAGGCGACGTGCGTAGTCCAGCGCGGCGTCCACATCGTGGATCGAGCAGGGGCCCACCACCATCAGCAGCCTGGGATCGGTGCCGTCGAGGATGTTCTGCACGGTCTTGCGGCCCTCGATCACCGTGGCCTCGGCCTCGGGAGAAAGAGGAATTTCCTGCTTCAACTGCTCAGGAGTGACGAGAACATCCTGGGCCAGGACGTTGAGGTTGTTCACCTGCTTGTCGGACATGAGGTCTACCTGTGTGTATCGTGTCAGCGCTGACGTTTCTGCGTGGCTCTACTATCCCTTGAGGGAGGGGTAAATTCAATCGCCTGAGGGAACCTTGTCGCGCACCCGATGTCGGAGCGGCGTCGAGAGATGCACTCAGAGAACGCTTGATGCGAGCCAAGGAAACAGGAACACTTGTGCCTTTTATCATGACGAGACCCATGACCTATACATCGCCGACAGGCGAAAGGTGGCACCCTGTTGCCAAGGGCCAGACCGAGGGTCCGGCGTCGTCAGCCCGACATCGTCGGGGAGGAGAGACATGACGCCCAAGGAAACGGACCAGCAGCTGGTGGCGCGCGCGCAGAAGGGCGATACCCGAGCCTTTGACCTTCTGGTCAAGAAGTACCAGCACAAGATTCTGGGCCTGATCGGCCGCTACATCAGCGACCATGCCGAGGTGCAGGACGTGGCCCAGGAAGCCTTCATCAAGGCTTACCGGGCGCTTGGCAAGTTTCGCGCCGAGAGCGCCTTCTATACCTGGATGTACCGCATCGCCATCAACACCGCCAAGAATCATCTGGTGTCCCGCGGGCGTCGTCCGCCGGGCAGCGATCTGGATATCAATGACGCCGAGATCGTCGACATGAGTGGCCGGCTGGCCGATATCGAGACGCCGGAGGCGTCCATCGCCAGGGACCAGCTCGAGGCGGCGGTATTCGAGGCGATCGAAAATCTTCCCGATGACCTGCGCACCGCCATCACCCTGCGCGAGCTCGATGGTCTTTCCTATGAAGACATCGCCCAGATCATGCAGTGCCCGGTGGGTACCGTGCGCTCGCGCATCTTTCGCGCCAGGGAGGCGGTGGATCAACATATTCAGCCGCTGATGACGACCTCGCGAAACGCCGAGTCACTTCCCTGATTCGCTATCGTGAGCCTGCGAGCTGGTCGTGGGCGCAGTGGTGAGGCAGGGCGACCCCTTTTGTTGCCGAATTCCCCATTTTTTTCAAATTGGGATGAACTGTTCGCCAGATTGGGCGTCTTACCCAGTGACCGGCCCGATGCAACAATCAACGACGGTCGTCACCTGGCGCTCGAGCCGGTGGCGAGTAACCGAGAATCGGTGGCGGAACTTGGCGCATCTCCGGTGGTCTATGGAGCTGGAGGCGCGACGCTTCGTCGAAATGAGGTGTGGAGAATGAGTCTGAACGCACGGGAATCGCTTTCAGCCCTGATGGACAATGAAGGTGACGAGCTGGAATTGCGTCGAGTGCTGAAGTCGCTCGAGAGCGACCAGGACAGCGCCGAGAGCTGGCGTCGTTACCATTTGATGCGTGCCGCGCTGCGCCGCGAGACCGATAGTGACCCCTCGGTGGATCTGTCCGCCGGTATCTTGGCTCGCCTCGAGGATGAGCCTGCGCCGCAGATGGAGGCTCCCGCCGACGGCGCGGTCGCCAAGCGCGGCGGAATGGGGCTCGCACGCGGTGCCGGTATTGCCGCGGCGGTCTCGTTGATGGTGATCAGCGGGGTTCAGTTCTACAACGGCGCCTTCGATGGCTCCATCGACGGTTCCGGTGCCGGTGTCGCCAGCAGCGGGGCTGCGGGTGGCGTAAGCGGCGGCGTAAATAGCGGCGCAGCACAGACGGCGTCCGCCGTGCCAGGTGCAGAGCTTGCCAGCGTAGCGGCGTCTCGGCCTTCGCTGATGGATCTGCCGATGTTTCAGTCCGGCACAGGCTCCAGCAATGGCCTGATGACCGTCGGCGCCCAGGTGGCCTCGCCGATGATGCTGTCGCCATCTGCCCAGCAGTCGCGGGTCAGTGACCAGGCGCAGGCCCAGTTGTTGCAGTCCTACCTCGATCGTCATGCCCAGGGGGCGGCCTTCAGCAGTGCCGACAACTGGATGCCGATGCTGCGCAGCACCCCGGCGGAAGCCCGTTGAGGTGATCGATCTGGCATCGAGATAGCAATGATCTGCTCGGCCCTGAGGGGCCGAGCGCATTCTCAGCAGTGCCTGTCAGGACATGATTTCTATGCCACATCAGGGGTCGCTTGCAGCGTTGGCCGGCTGGCTGACGCTTTCCCTTGTCTGTCTTTCTCTTCCCGCCCAGGCCGTTGCCGACCCTGGTGTCGACGCCGTAACGGCGGACGCCGAGGCCTCAGCTGACTCGGTAGCTGACCCGAATAGTATCCAGAGCGTCTACGACTGCAGCGCCTTGACCGCCTTGTCACCCCCCGAGTCTCCGGGAGACTGGTTCGAGCGCAGTGTCTGGGCTTCCCATTGCTACCAGTATCAGGCGCGCGCCGTTCGCATCGTCGATGAGGAGGTGGTGACGCTGTCGGTGGCCCGCGACATCCAGCAGGGCGTCGAGCGCGATCGCCTCCACTTCCTCGATGGCCCCAGTCGCTCGCTGCTGCGAGAGGGGGGCGCCTTTCGCTTCGAACTCGGTGATAGCCAGGGGGCGGCGCCGGCCTCTCCCCAGGCGCTGGTCGAGCACCTGTCACGCTTCTATCGGCTGCGCTTCGACGGCGAGGAGCGAATCGCCAATCGTCACGCGATCCGTCTGGAACTGTTGCCGCTTGACGCCATGCGCTACGGCTATCGCATCTGGCTCGACCGCGAGACGGCCATTCCCTTGAAGCGCACCCTGATCGACGAGCGGGGCCAGGTGCTGGATACCTTCCAATTGGTGGCGATGACGCCGCCGGAACGCTACGACGGCAAGGTGGAGCTGCGCCGGCCGCCGTCCTCGGCCAGGCTCGACTGGCGCGCAGGCTGGCTGCCTCGCGGCTTTGTTGCCCAGCCGTTGATGGCGATGGCATCCGACAGCGATGGGCCTCGCCGCCACAAGTTGTACAGCGATGGCCTGTCGACCATCAGCCTGTTCGTCGAACCGGTAGCGGGTTCACGGGTACTAAGGCCGGGTGTCCATCGACTGGGCGCCAGTCACGCCGCGGTGCGCCGAGTGCAGCGTGAAGGCCAGTTGCTTCAGGTGGTGGCGGTAGGCGAATTACCCCCCAGCGTGCTGGTCAAGGTGGCCGAAACCCTTGAGCTGGCCGAGGGGCAGCCGCAGGGTGTGAGCGATGGTGCGCGCCCTGAGGCAGCGAGCAACGTCCACCAGGAAGCGTCGTCATGAGCACCGACTGCGCGACCGCAGAGGCGCGAGTGGTGGGTTGGACGACCGCCGGGGTCAGGGTAGCGCTGGCGGCAACCGGCGGCTGCGGGCGCTGCGCTGCTCGGGGCGGCTGCGGGGCACGTTGGCTGCTGCGCAGGAGCGACGATCGGCGTGAGCTCGAGATCGATACCGAGCAGCGTCCTGCCATCGGGCAGACGGTGACCCTGGCCCTGTCCCGGACGAGCCTGGTGCGCGCCAGCGTGCTGGTCTACGGCCTGCCGCTGTGGCTGGCGCTGGGGGCGACCCTTGCCGTCAACGTCCAGTCGCCGGATCACTGGTCGCTGCCGCTGGTGTTTATCGCGGGCCTGGCCCTTGGCGGCGTGGTGCTGCGTCGGCATCTGCGCCGCCGCGCCGAGACGTATCGGCCGACCTTGGTGCTCTAGCCCCGTTGTGATAGCTCTGTTGTGATAGCCCTTTGCCCGAACACTTCACGGGCCCTTGTCGCGTTATTTTGCCCGCTAATGACTGAACCTTTTGGCGGCGTGACGGTACTACAAGAAGCGACCCTCGAGGTTGCGTCAAATGCACTCTGAGTCCTATCTGAGTCTTACGCAGGAGCCTTGCATGAAGCCAATGACTCGCACCCTGTCCATGTGGATGACGCTGGTGGTGGGAATGGTTGTCGCCCAATCCAGTCTGGCCAGGGATCTTCCTGATTTTACCGAACTGGTCGAAGAGGCCGCCCCCGGCGTGGTCAACATCTCGACGACGCGGGTCACCGAGGGCTACTCCACGCCCTTCGGCGATTTCGGTGGCCAGGAAATCCCCGACATCTTCCGTCATTTCTTCGGTGATCGCTTCCCGGTGCCGCCCGGCGGAGGCGGTGGTCGCACCGAGGAACGTCAGTCGCTGGGTTCCGGCTTCGTCATCGACGCGGACGGCTACATCATGACCAACGCCCACGTGGTGGAGGGCGCCGACGAGATCATGGTGCGCCTCAATGACCGTCGTGACCTCAAGGCCGAGCTGGTCGGGGCCGACGAGAAGACCGACGTGGCGGTACTGAAGGTCGATGCCAGCGATCTGCCGACGCTATCCCTGGGTGACTCCGACGACCTCAAGGTGGGGGAGTGGGTGGCCGCCATCGGTTCGCCGTTCGGCTTCGATCACTCGGTCACCGCCGGTATCATCTCGGCGATCAACCGCACCCTGCCGCGTGACGCCTATGTGCCCTTCATCCAGACCGACGTGGCGATCAACCCGGGTAACTCCGGCGGACCGCTGTTCAACCTCGACGGCGAGGTGATCGGCATCAACTCCCAGATCTTCACCCGTAGCGGTGGCTTCATGGGGCTGTCCTTCGCCATTCCGATCAATGTCGCCATGGACATCGCCGACCAGTTGCGAAGCGAAGGTCACGTCACTCGGGGCTGGCTCGGTGTGATGATTCAGCCTGTGTCCAAGGACCTGGCCGAGTCCTTCGGCATGGACCGCCCCGAGGGTGCCCTGATCGCCGACGTCGATCCCGACGGGCCGGCGGCGCGTGACGGCGTCCAGGCCGGTGACATCGTGCTCGCGGTCAATGGCGAGACGGTGGAGCGCTCCAGCAACCTGCCGCGGTTGATCGGTCGTGTCGCCCCGGATAGCGAGGTCGAGTTGACCGTGCTGCGTGCCGGGGATCGCAAGACCCTCAGCGTCACCGTTGGCGACTGGCCCGAGGAACTGGCCGGTGGCAGCGGTCAGTCGTCCGGCAGCGCGTCGCCGGCGCGCCTGGGTCTGGCGGTGCAGTCGCTGTCCGACGCCGAGCGTGACAAGTACGGCATCGACGCCGGCGTGCGGGTCAGCGACGTCGACCCGCGTGGCGTGGCGGCGGCTTCCGGTATCCGGCGTGGCGATATCATCGTCAGCGTCAACCAGGTCGCGGTGGAAAGCGGTCGCCAGCTGAGCCAACTGGTGCGTGAGCTGCCTGCCGATCAGGCGGTGCCGGTTCGTCTGTACCGTGACGGCCGCTCGCTGTTCGTGGCGCTGCGCCTGGCCGACGACTGAGGCGCGTCCCGCTGACCGACGACGCCCGAGGGCCGCCATGGCCCTCGGGCGTTGTCGTCCTGTGATATCGAATCGAGCCGCCGCAACGGCTTGGGATGCGCGGGGCAGGGGATGCCGGTACAATAGCGCCAACTTTTTTTTCCGCGTCATCGGGGCAGGGCGAGCCTGTCGCTGTCCGGTGCGTTCTCAAGATGGAATCATCCTGCATGTCTGATCCTGATAACCGCAAGGTAATCAATAATATACGTAACTTCTCGATCATCGCTCACATCGACCATGGCAAGTCCACCCTGGCCGATCGCCTGATCCAGAGTTGCGGTGGCCTGTCAGAGCGCGAGCTCAAGGATCAGGTGCTGGACTCCATGGATCTGGAACGCGAGCGCGGCATCACCATCAAGGCCCAGTCGGTGACGCTGGACTACCACGCCAACGATGGTGAGACCTACCAGCTCAACTTCATCGATACCCCGGGGCACGTCGACTTCTCCTACGAGGTGTCGCGCTCGCTGTATGCCTGCGAGGGCGCACTGCTGGTCGTGGACGCCGCCCAAGGTGTCGAGGCCCAGTCGGTGGCCAACTGCTACACCGCCATCGAGCAGGGGCTAGAAGTGTTGCCGGTGCTCAACAAGATGGACCTGCCCCAGGCCGACCCCGACAAGGTCGCCCACGAGGTCGAGGAGATCATCGGTCTCGACGCCACCGACGCCTGTCAGGTGTCGGCCAAGAGCGGTCTGGGCATCGATGCGCTGCTCGAGCGGCTGGTGCGCGATATTCCGCCGCCCAAGGGCGACCCCGAAAAGCCGCTGCAGGCGCTGATCATCGACTCCTGGTTCGACAACTACCTGGGCGTGGTATCGCTGGTACGGATCTTCGACGGCGTGCTCAAGAAGGGCGACAAGATTCGCATCCTGTCCACCGGACGTGACTGGCAGGCCAACGAGGTCGGCATCTTCACCCCGCTGCGCAAGGAGACCGACATCCTGCGCGCCGGTGAAGTGGGCTTCGTGGTGGCCGGTATCAAGGACATTCAGGGGGCTCCGGTGGGGGATACCATCTCCCACGCCAAGACGCCGGACGTCAAGCGCCTGCCGGGCTTCCAGAAGGTCAAGCCCCAGGTCTACGCCGGCATGTTCCCGGTCAGCGCCGACGACTACGAAGACTTCCGCGATGCGCTCGAGAAGCTGGCGCTCAACGACGCTTCGCTGGACTACGAGCCGGAAAACTCCGACGCCCTGGGCTTCGGTTTCCGCGTCGGCTTCCTCGGCACCCTGCACATGGAGATCGTGCAGGAGCGTCTGGAACGCGAGTACGACCTGGACCTGTTGACCACCGCGCCGACGGTGGTCTACGAACTGGCGATGAAGAACGGTGACGTCAGCTACGTCTCGAACCCGTCCAAGCTTCCGGACATGGCCGACGTCGAGGAGATGCGCGAGCCCATCGTGCGCGCCAGCATCCTGGTGCCCCAGGAATTTGTCGGCAACGTCATCAGCGAGTGCGAGCTGCGTCGCGGCACCCAGAAGGACATGCTGTTCCTGGGTAGCCAGATCCAGCTGACCTACGAATTGCCGATGAGCGAAGTCGTCATGGACTTCTTCGACCGGCTCAAGTCCATCTCCAAGGGCTATGCTTCGCTCGAGTACAACTTCGAGCGCTTCGAGGCGGCCAAGCTGGTACGCCTCGACGTGCTGATCAACGGCGACCGGGTCGATGCCCTGGCGGTGATCATCCATCGCGATCACGCCCACAGCCGTGGTCGTGTGCTGGTCGAGAAGATGAAAGAGCTGATCCCGCGTCAGATGTTCGACGTGGCGATCCAGGCCGCCATCGGTGGCCAGGTCGTGGCCCGTTCCACGGTCAAGGCGCTGCGCAAGAACGTGACCGCCAAGTGCTACGGCGGCGACATGACCCGCAAGAAGAAGCTGCTCGAGAAGCAGAAGGCCGGCAAGAAGCGCATGAAGCAGGTCGGTCGCGTGGAGATCCCTCAGGACGCCTTCCTCGCCGTGCTCAAGGTGAACGACTGATGCCCCAGCGGCGGTCGATCCGTCCCGGTGTGACGCCGGGACGGCTTGCCCCTCCCTCAGATACCGACTTACAAGCCACCTGGAAACACTGATATGGACTTCTCCCTGCTGCTGGTGATCGCGGTCGCCGTCACCGGTCTGATCTGGCTGCTCGACCTGGTCTGGTGGCGCCCCCGGCGTCAAGCCGTCACCGCAGCTGCCGAAACCGGCACCACCGAAGGCGTGGATCTGTCCGCTCGGGAGCTTTCGCGCAAGGACCCCTGGCCGGTCGACTACGCCAAGTCGTTCTTTCCGGTGCTGCTGGTGGTGCTGGTGCTCAGAAGCTTCGTGGTGGAGCCGTTTCAGATTCCGTCAGGCTCCATGCGCCCGACGTTGGAGGTCGGGGATTTCATCCTGGTCAACAAGTTCACCTATGGCCTGAGGCTGCCGGTGGCCAACACCAAGATCCTCGATCTGAACGAGCCGGAGCGGGGTGACGTCATGGTCTTCCGCTATCCCCAGGACCCGGCGGTGAATTTCATCAAGCGCGTGGTGGCGCTGCCCGGCGATACCCTGCGCTACGTCGACAAACAGCTCTACGTCAACGGCGAGCCGGTGCCCAAGACGCTGCTCGACGACGCTCCGGAGAGCGCGCCAGGTGAGCTGCTGTTCTCCGAGCAATTGGGCGAACATCAGCATCAGATCTACAATAATCCCCGCGATCGCGGCCCGCTGGTCCACGACGTCGTGGTGCCCGAGGGCATGTACTTCGCCATGGGCGACAACCGGGACCACTCCAATGACAGCCGCTACTGGGGCTTTATCCCGGAAGCCAACATCGTCGGCAAGGCCTTCGCGGTATGGATGCATTGGGACGGTGGACTGCCGAGCTTTTCCAGCGTGAGGACGATCCCGTGATCGCTTCAACGCCGCTTGGTTCTTCCATCGCCAGCACAAAGAGTTAACAGGAGCGTCGTGAGCAATTCCCTGACCCCCTTCAGTCGCCGCATCGGCCATGAATTCCAGGACGCGAGTCTGCTGGAACTGGCCATGACCCACCGCAGCTTCGGTGGGCGCAACAACGAACGCCTCGAGTTTCTGGGTGACTCGATCGTCAACTTTGTCATCGCCGAGGCGCTGTTCGAGCGCTTTCCCGAGGCCCGTGAAGGCCAGCTTTCGCGCCTGAGGGCGCGCCTGGTCAAGGGCCAGACCCTGGCGGAGCTGGCCCGGGAGATGCGCTTTGGCGAATGCCTGCGCCTGGGTTCCGGCGAGATGAAAAGTGGCGGCCATCGGCGTGAATCGATCCTCGCCGACGCCGTCGAGGCGGTGATCGGTGCCATCTACCTGGACGCCGGTATGGACGCGGTACGCACGCGGGTGCTGGCCTGGTTCGAGGAGCGCCTGGCGCGCATCGACCTCAAGCAGTCCCAGAAGGACCCCAAGACCCGCCTGCAGGAGTTTCTGCAGTCCCGTCAGGCACCGCTGCCTCGCTACGAGGTGACCTCGGTGGAAGGCGAGGCCCACGCCCAGACCTTTACCGTGGAGTGCCATGTCGAGATGCTCGACGAACACACCGTCGGCACCGGCGCCAGCCGCCGCCACGCCGAACAGATGGCCGCCGAAAGCGCCCTGCAACGCCTCGATCCCAAGGGAGTCAGCGCATGAGTCAGACCTGTGGATTCGTGGCCATTGTCGGCCGTCCCAACGTCGGCAAGTCCACCCTGATGAACCGTATTCTCGGACAGAAGATCTCGATCACCTCGCGGCGGCCGCAGACCACCCGCCACCAGGTGCTGGGGATCAAGACCGAAGGCGACGCTCAGGCCATCTTCGTCGACACCCCGGGTATCCATATCCTCGGCAAGGACCGCAACAAGGCGATCAACCGCTTCATGAACCAGGCGGCGGTGCAGGCCCTGCGGGACGTGGACTGCGTGGTCTTTCTGGTCGACCGCACCCGCTGGACCGAGGAGGACCAGATCGTGCTGGACCGCCTGGCCAACGTCGAGGCGCCGGTGATCCTGGCGGTCAACAAGGTGGACCGCCTGCAGGACAAGGCCACCCTGCTGCCGTGGTTGGCCGAGCTCGGCAACAAGCGCGAGTTCGCCGCGGTGGTGCCGATCGCCGCCCAGCACGGCACCAATGTGCCGGAGCTCGAGGCCGAGATCGACAAGCACCTGCCCGAGGGGATCCACTTCTTCCCGGAAGATCAGGTCACCGACAAGAGCATGCGTTTTCTGGCTGCCGAAATGGTACGCGAGAAGGTCATGCGCCAGCTCGGCGACGAGCTGCCTTATCAGATGACCGTCGAGATCGAGGAGTTTCGTGACGAGGCCCGGGTGGTGCACATCAGCGCGCTGATCCTGGTCGAACGTCAGGGCCAGAAGAAGATCCTGATCGGCGACAGCGGCGATCGCATCAAGAAGATCGGCCGCGAGGCACGCCTGGATATGGAGCGGGCGCTGGACAAGAAGGTTATGCTCAACCTGTGGGTCAAGGTCAAGCGTGGCTGGTCCGACGACGAACGCGCCCTCAAGAGCCTCGGCTACGACCTCGACTGAGCCGTTCCCCCGCGCCCCGGCAGGATCATCGACGACGATGGTCCTGTTGTGATCCTGTTGCCCCGACGTCGGGATCCCCATGCAGCCCCAGCCCGCCTTTCTGCTCCACAAGCGTCCCTACCGCGAGACCAGTGCATTGGTCGAACTGCTGACCCTGGACCACGGGCGTGTGCGCGCCGTGGCCCAGGGCGTGCAGCGTCCCGGTAGTCGCTCGCGCAGTCAGATGCAGCCGTTCGCGCCCCTGCACCTGACCTGGCAGGGCGATCGCGAGCTCAAGCGGCTGCGATTGATCGAGTCCCGTGGCCCGGCGGCGATGCTCGCCGGCGAGGGGCTGCTGTGCGGTCTCTACGCCAACGAATTGCTGACCCGCCTGCTGCCGGTGGAGTTGCCGGTGGGGCAGGTGTTCGCCTTCTACACCTCGGCGCTGGACGAGTTGGCGACGCCGGCCTCCCGCGCTGCGGCCCTGCGTCGGCTCGAATTTGCGCTACTCGATGCGCTGGACGCCGCGCCGCGTTTCACCACGCCCGACGGTGGCGGCCTGGATCCCCAGCGGCGCTACCGCTTCGAGCCCGGCAGTCGGGCCTTTGTCGTCGCAGAGCGCGGCATCGACGGGCGCACCCTGCGCCTGCTGGCCGGGGCCGACTGGGGCGAGGCCGGGCTCGCGGGGCCGGCCAAGGCGCTATCGCGTGCGGCCCTGGCGCCGCTGCTGGGCGACCGGCCGCTGCGCTCCCGTGCGCTGATGGTTGCCATGGCCGAGCGGCGCCGCCAGGCGCGCTGACCCTTGTCGCCCTGGCGCCGCTGCTGGGCGACCGTCCGCTGCGCTCCCGTGCGCTGATGGTCGCTATGGCCGAGCGTCGCCGCCAGGCGCGCTGACCCTTGTCGCCCTGGCACCGCTGCTGGGCGACCGTCCGCTGCGCTCCCGTGCGCTGATGGTCGCCATGGCCGAGCGTCGCCGCCAGTCTCGCTGACGCTTCAGCGCGCTGATATCGCCTGGCCGCGGGTGACCGCCGGCCTGTCGGCGGTGCTACCATAGGGCTCGTCTTTCATCCCCATGACGGAGAACCTTGATGCATCCCCCTCGACTGCTGCTCGGCGTCAACATCGACCATATCGCGACCCTGCGCCAGGCCCGCGGTACCCGCTATCCCGACCCGATTCAGGCGGCCCTGGTCGCCGAAGAAGCCGGCGCCGATGGCATCACCGTCCATCTGCGGGAAGACCGCCGTCATATCCAGGAACGCGACGTGCGCCTGCTGGCCGAGGTTCTCAACACCCGCATGAATCTCGAGATGGCCGTGACCGAGGAGATGCTGGCGCTGGCCGAAGAGGTACGTCCGGCCCACGTTTGTCTGGTGCCGGAGAAGCGTGAGGAGCTGACCACCGAAGGTGGCCTGGACGTGGTCGGCCAGTTCGACGCCATCGAAGCCGCCTGTCGCCGACTGGCCGCCGTGGGGGCAGAGGTATCGTTGTTCATCGATCCCGATCCGGATCAGATCGCCAGCGCCAGGCGCGCCGGTGCTCCGGCCATCGAGCTGCACACCGGCGCCTTCGCCGAGGCCGATAACGACAGCGATCGGGCTCGCGAGTACCAGCGCATCGTGGCCGCCGCCGAAATGGGCGTCGAACTCGATCTGATCGTCAACGCCGGTCACGGCCTGCACTACCACAACGTCGAGGCCATCGCCGCCATCCCCGGCCTCAACGAGCTCAATATCGGTCACGCCATCATCGCCCGGGCGCTGTTCGTCGGCCTCAAGGAGGCGGTGGCGGAGATGAAGCGACTGATGCTGGCCGGCTACGAGGCGGGGCTGGTCGCGGCCATCGACGAATTTGAGCAAGAGCACGAGCATGAGCACGACCATCAGCACTGAAGTGTCGCCGATGTCAGCGCCGGCTCGAGGAGGTCTGTCTGTCGGGACCTTGCCCGGGAATACCGGGTCTGTCGGAGCCCTGGCATGATCCTCGGCATCGGCACCGACATCGCGCGGATCGAACGCTTCGATGCGGCCATTGCGCGCCATGGCGCGCGCTTCGCCGAGCGCATCCTGGGGCCGCTGGAAGCCGAGCGCTACACCGAGGCGCCACGGCCTTCGGCCTTTCTGGCCAAGCGCTTCGCCGCCAAGGAGGCCTGGCTCAAGGCACTGGGCACCGGTCTTCGCCATGGCATGCGCTGGACCGAGATACAGGTGGTCAATGATCCCCTGGGGCGGCCGGAGCTGGTGGTCTCGGGGGAAGCGCTACGTCTGGCCGACCAGGCGGGCGTCGGCGCCTGTCACCTGAGTCTCAGCGACGAGAGCGATGTGGCACTGGCCTTCGTGGTGCTCGAAAGGCGTTGAGCGCTGCAGGGGGGCGCGACAGTTGCCCGCGTCGGCTAAACCGGTCCCTTCAGTGGGGTTTCTCCGCTGTCCTGCTGCCAGCGCTCGACCTGGGTCATGGCCTGCTCCAGGGTGGGCAGCAGCGGACGAACCCCGTCGATCCCGCGTGAGCGAAGTCGGGTCTCGAGGGTTTCCACCAGCAGCGCCATGCGCGGTACACCGCAGTAGCGGCAGGCGCCGTTGAGGGCGTGGATGCTATCGAGCAGGGCCTCTTCGTCCTCGGCCGCCAGCGCCGCCTCGATCTCTCGACGGGTCTCGTCCAGCGATGCCCCCAGGCTCGCCAGCAATTGCCTGGCCAGCGCTTCGCGCCCACCCGCCAGGCGGGTGCCCAGGGCGATGTCGATGTCGGGCAGATCGTTGCCCTGGTCATCGCTGTTGTGACGGGTCTGGTCCTGGTCCTTGCCTTGCTCCTTGCCTTGCTCCTTGCCATGGGCCTGGTCTCGGACGGCCGGCTCGACCGAGTCATCAGCGTCACCGGCGTCCTGTCGATACTTGTCGGAGACCGGCGAGTTTGGCGCCGGGGTCGTCTCCGTCAGGCCGCTGCCCAGCCTTTCTCTAAGCAGGCGGTCGAGGCACTCGGTGTCGAGTGGCTTGATCAGCACATCGTCCATGCCGCTTTGCAGAAGCGCTCGGCGCTGGTGTTCCAGCACGTGGGCGGTCACCGCGATGATCGGTCGCTTCGCCCAGGCGGGGCTGAGTTGGCGGATCGCCTGGGTCGTCTCCACACCATCCATGCCACCCATGCGAATATCCATCAGTACCATGTCATAGAGCTGCTGCTGGGCCAGCGCCAGGGCTTCTTCCCCACTGGTGGCCAGGGTCACGCGACGCTCGGGGCCTTCCACCAGTTCTCGCAGCAGCAGGCGGTTGGTCTCACTGTCATCGACGATCAGCAGGCTGGCCATAGAGGTTTGCGTGTCCGGCGAAGGCGGCGGGGTCTGTGAGTTGTTCCACTGGGGCGGTGCAGCCGGGGCCGCTGTCGACGTCTCGTCGGGCACATAGGGCTGGCGAGACGGTAGCGCCGGCGGGGACGTCGGCGCAGGCAGGCTCGGCCTGTGGCGAGTACCGGCGAGGGCGCCCTCCACCGCTTCCGCCAGGGTCTGGCGAGCCAACGGCTTGGACAGTACGCTCGAGCCATCGGGCAGACCCAGTCCGGGCACATCCGGAAGTCCTGCATTGATCAACAGCAGGGTGGGGCAGTTGCGCTGCCTGAGTCGTGTGCGCAGCTCGCCGATGCGGCCCTCTTCGAGCTCCTCGATGGCGATGGCTTCCAGTGCCAGCGCGGCCTGCTGAGGGCTCGCCACAACCCGGGCGTCCCACTGTTCGAGCATATGCAAAAGGGCCCTGCGGGTGGGGCCGTGGGGTTCCTCGACAAAGATCGAGGCCTGGTCGAGCGCCAGTTCGGGCGCACGCACCTGGCTTGCGGTGCTGGTCAGGGGCAGGGTGAAGTGGAAGGTGGAGCCGTGGTCGAGGGTGCTGTCCACGCCGATGGTGCCGCCCATCTGCTCGATCAGTTGCCGCGAGATGGCCAGCCCCAGGCCGGTGCCGCCGTACTGGCGACTGTGTCCGGCGGTGGCCTGGCGGAAGGCCTGGAACAGTCGACGCTGCTGGCTGTCACTGAGGCCGATGCCGGTATCGCTGACGCTGATGCGCAGGGTGAAGCGCTCGTGACGGGACTGTTCGACCATGACCCGCACGATGATCTCGCCGCGGTCGGTGAACTTGATGGCATTGTTGACCAGGTTGGTGATGATCTGGCGCAGTCGCAGCGGATCACCGGTGATTTCCGCCGGTACGTCGTCATAGATCAGGCTGAGCAGCTGCAGGCCCTTCTGCTGGGCCAGTGGCGCCTGCAGCCCCAGCACCTCGTCGACCAGCGACTGGAGGTCCACCGGCACCTGTTCCAGCACCAGACGACCGGCTTCCAGCTTGGAGAAGTCGAGCACATCGTTGACCAGCGACATCAGGTTGTCGCAGGCCCGTTGCACCTGGTCGAGCCACTCGCGCTGACGCGGGTCCAGCGACGAGCGCCCCAGCAGCCGGCAGAAGCCGATGATGCCGTTGAGCGGCGTGCGGATCTCATGGCTCATGTTGGCCAGAAACTCTGACTTGACCCGGTTGGCCTCCACCGCCTGGCGATGGGCCATGTCGAGCTCGATGTTTTGCACCTCGATGGTCTCCATGGACTCCTGAAGTTCCGAGGTGGCGTGTTCGATCTGCTGCTGCAGGTCTTCGCGCGCCCGCGCCTGGTGGTCGATCAGGGCGTTGACCCGGCGCCCCAGCTCGGCCAGCTCCAGCGGGTGGTCCAGCGGCAGGTGGTGGGGCTGGCGGCCGGTGGCGAGCTGGTCGAGCAGGTGGGCGATGTCATCCAGCGGCTGGGTCAGGCGGCGGCCCAGGGTGAAGGCCACCAGAAACAGCAGAAGGCCGCAGACCAGCAGGATCATGGCGCCCCTGGCGATATCGCTGTAGGTGGCGAGCAGCAGCAGCGAGGCGTCGATATCGAGGATCAGGTAGGCGCCGTCCACGGCATTGATCGGCGTCGTCAATACCCACTGGCGATAGTGCTGGGTCAACAGCCCCTGGCCGGGAGCCTCGACGTTCAGGGCTTCGGCCCGCAGTCGACCGAGTTCAAGCACCACCTGATCCTGCTGCACCAGGCGCAGGGCACGGACGCTGGGGATATCCATCAGGCGATTGGCAGCCGCCTGAACGCCGGCGATATCGTCCAGCGACAGGGCTTCGCCCATCTCCGGTGCCACCAGCCGCGTGGCGGTAGAGAGGTTTTCTTCCATGGCGGCCTCGCGCAGGCCATGGTCCTGATACAAGGCGAGGCTGATCGCCAGCCCCAGCAGCAGCAGCGGCAGCCCCACGAGGGCTAGCATCAACCGTGTTCTCAAACTCATAGGCGCTGCGTTCCTGGCCGGGAATAGGCGCGGACGAAGAGCGGCCACCGCCGCCTCGTACGTCTCCATGTCACCCCATGGGACCATGCCTGTCCAGTGGCGAGGGGCGTCGATATAATGGCGTCAGATGACGTTACAAGGAAAGTCTTATGGAATTCCCCTACCTCGACCAGCTGGTCGGCAAGACCCCGCTGGTCCGCCTCAAGCGCATCGGCGCCGGGCGCAACAATGTGCTGCTGGCAAAGCTCGAGGGTGACAATCCGGCGGGCTCGGTCAAGGATCGGCCGGCCCTGTCGATGTTCGACGAGGCCGAAAAGCGCGGCGAGATCGCCCCCGGCGACACCCTGATCGAGGCAACGTCCGGCAATACCGGCATCGCCCTGGCCATGGTCGCGGCGATGAAGGGCTATCGCATGGTGCTGATCATGCCTGAGAACGCCTCCAGCGAGCGCAAGCAGGCCATGGCGGCCTACGGTGCCAGGCTGATCGAGGTCAGCAAGGAAGGCGGCATGGAAGAGGCCCGGGACCTGGCCGATACCATGGTCGCCCGAGGCGAGGGCAAGTCGCTGGACCAGTTCGCCAATCCCGACAACCCGCTGGGTCACTATCGCACCACCGGCCCCGAGCTGTGGCAGCAGACCGACGGTCGGATCACCCACTTCGTCAGCTCCATGGGGACCACCGGCACCATCATGGGGGTGTCGCGTTACCTGAAGGAGCAGCGCGGCGACATCGAGATCATCGGCCTGCAGCCCGAGGACGGCGCCAGCATCGCCGGGATTCGTCGCTGGCCCGAGGCCTACCTGCCGAAGATCTTCGAACCCCAGCGGGTCGATCGGGTACTGGACATCGGCCAGTACGAGGCCGAAGAGCACATGCGCCGACTGGCCCGGGAAGAAGGAATCCTGGCGGGGGTGTCCTCGGGAGGCGCCCTGGCCGGGGCGCTCAGGGTGGCCGAAGAGGTCGAGAACGCGGTGATCGTGTTCATCGTCTGCGACCGGGGGGACCGTTATCTCTCCACCGGTCTGCTGGCGCCGGAGTCCTGAGGTGGCTGGACTGGGAAAACGCCGTCCGCCGCGTCAGCGCTCCGGTGTCTCGGGGCTTGCTCACAAGCGCCCGTCGGACACTCGCCGGGCCTACCAGACCGACACGTCCGATGAGCTGCCCGACGTGCTCGAGATTCAGGGGCTGTCCCACGATGGCCGCGGGATTGCCCGTTCGCCCGCCGGCAAGACCCTGTTTGTCGAGGGGGCCTTGCCCGGCGAGCGGGTCAGGGTGGCGGTGCATCGCACCCGCAAGCGCTACGACGAGGCCCACCTGCGTGAGCTGATCGAGGCCGCGCCGACCCGGGTGACGCCGCCCTGTCCCTACATCGAGCGCTGTGGCGGCTGTGATCTGCAGCATCTGGAACTCGACGCCCAGCGTCGTCACAAGGCCGTCGTACTGTCGGAGCTGCTGGCCCGTCAGGGCGTCGAGGTCGACCTCGAACGCATCGAGGTGCTGGCCAGTGATGACGTCGCCTATCGCCGCCGTGCGCGCCTGGGCGTCAGGGTCGATGCCGACGGCGGCATCCATCTGGGCTTTCGCGCCAGGCGCAGTCACCGGCTGGTATCGGTGGAGAGCTGCACCGTTCTGGTGCCGGAGCTGTCGTCGCTGCTGGCACCGTTGCACCAGCAGCTGGCGAGCCTCGAGGCGCCACGCCAGGTCGGCCATCTGGAACTGCTGGCCAGCGACGGCCAGGTGACCCTGGTGATCCGCCAACTGCGCGAGCAACCCGCGGACCTGGCTCGCTGGCGTGCATGGGCCGATGAGCGAGGCATCGCCGTCGGCGTGCTGGCAGGCCGTGAACAGGTGCGCTTCGAGTGGCTGGTGACCCCGCCCCGAGGACTCCAGGTGACGGTCCCGTCGGCGCGTGGCCCGCTCAGCCTCGGCGTCGGACCGAGCGACTTCCTGCAGGCCAACGCCCAGGTCAACCAGCGCATGATCGAGACCGCGCTGGATTGGCTGGGGACACCTCGCCGGGTCGATGAACCCCTGCTGGATCTGTTCGCCGGGATCGGCAATTTCAGCCTGCCGCTGGCGGCGTCGGGCTACGCGGTGAGCGCGGTGGAAGGCTCGCCGGAGATGACCTCACGCCTGGCCGACAACGCCGCGGGCGCGGATCTGGACGTCGCTGCCCTCCAGGGCAACCTGCATGACGAAGGGCAGGTGGCGAGGCTGTTGCGTACCCATGATGCCGAGGTGGTGGTACTGGACCCACCGCGCGAAGGGGCCGAGGCGCTGTGCCGGGCACTGGCCAAAAGTACGGTGTCCCGGGTCTTGTATATTGCCTGTGATCCCGCCACGCTTTCTCGCGATGCGGCACACTTGTTGCAGGGGGGTTATTGTCTGCAACGGGTCGCCATGGCGGACATGTTCGTGCACACCTCGCACCTCGAGTCGATGGTACTGTTCGAACGCCAGGGGCCGTCGCCACGCCAAGGAGTCAGGAAAGATGGTTAAAGTGCGGGAAGACCAGCCGTTGACCGCGGATGGTCGGGTCGATATCGATCAGTGGGTCGCGCGGCTGCAGGACGACGTCAAGCTGGCCGACGCCGGTGAACTGGTCGAGGCCTGCCAGCTGGCGCAGTCGCTGGAGCAGGCCTCCGAGCGGCCCCACAAGTCCTGGTTGAAGGACGGCTCGAGCTTTCGCATGGGCCTCGAGATGGCCGATATCCTCGGTGAGCTGCGCCTGGATCAGACCGCCATCGAAGCCGCCGTGCTGTATCGCGCGGTGCGTGAGAACCTGATCAAGCCCGAGCAGGTGGCCAAGCGTTTCGGCCGCGAGGTGGCGAGCCTGATCGAAGGCGTGCTGCAGATGGCCGCAATCAGCAATACCCAGGCCACCACCGCCGGTCTGCAGCAGCAGGATCAGCAGGACAACCTGCGCAAGATGCTGGTCAACATGATCGACGACGTCAGGGTGGCGTTGATCAAGATCGCCGAGCGCACCTGCGCCCTGCGCCAGGTCCGCGATGCCCCGCGCGAAAAGCAGGTGCGGGTCGCCCGCGAAGTGTTCGACATCTACGCTCCGCTGGCCCACCGCCTGGGCATCGGCCACCTCAAGTGGGAGCTCGAGGACCTGTCCTTCCGCTACCTCCACGAGGACGACTACAAGACCGTCGCCCGGCAGCTGGCCGAGAAGCGCCTGGATCGCGATCGCTACATCCAGGAGGTGGTGGAGACCCTGAAGTCGCTGATGTCGGCCCAGGGCATCCACCAGTTCCAGGTGGACGGTCGGGCCAAGCACATCTTCTCCATCTGGCGAAAGATGAAGCGCAAGCGCATCGACTTCTCCCAGGTCCACGACGTACGCGCGGTGCGCATCCTGGTGCCCACGGTGCAGGACTGCTACACCATGCTCGGCATCGTCCACTCGCGCTGGCACACCGTGCCCGACGAGTTCGACGACTACATCGCCAACCCCAAGAAGAATGGCTACCAGTCTCTGCATACGGCGGTCATCGGCCCCGAGAACAAGGTGCTGGAAATCCAGATCCGCACCTTCGCCATGCATGAAGAGGCTGAACTCGGGGTCTGCGCCCACTGGCGCTACAAGGGCCACGATACCAATGCCCGCAGCGACAGCTACGAGGAAAAGATCGCCTGGCTGCGTCAGGTGCTCGAGTGGCACGAGGAGATCGGCGAATTCGGCGACCTGCGCGAGGGCCTGACCAGCGACGTGGCGCCGGATCGCATCTATGTGTTCACCCCGGACGGTCACGTCATCGACCTGCCCAGGGTGGCCACCCCCATCGACTTCGCCTACCGCGTGCACACCGAGGTGGGCCACCGTTGTCGCGGCGCCAAGGTCAACGGTCGCATCGTGCCGCTGACCTACAAGCTCAAGACCGGTCAGCAGGTCGAGATCCTGACCGCCAACAAGAGCGCCCCGAGCCGTGACTGGCTCAACCCCAACCTGGGCTTCGTGCGCACCTCCCGGGCCAGGGCCAAGATCCAGTCCTGGTTCAAGCACCAGGCGCGTGACCAGAACCTGGAAGAGGGCAAGGCGCTGTTCGAGCGCGAGATGAAGCGTCTCGACGTCCACGACATGGACCTCGCCACCCTGGCCCAGAAGGTCAACTACGCCAATGCCGACGACATGTACGCCGCGCTTGGCGCCGGCGACCTGCGTATCGGTCAGGTGCTGCACCAGGCCCAGCAGCTGTTCGGCGACAGCGACGAGCAAGAGCACCTAGACCGGCTGCTGGCCAAGCCGCGTCAGAAGCCGGCCAAGACCCCGGACGGCGAGATCACCGTGCTGGGCGTCGGCAACCTCAAGACCAACATGGCCAACTGCTGTCATCCGGTCCCCGGCGAGCCGATCGTCGGCTTCATTACCCAGGGCCGTGGCGTGTCGATCCATCGCCAGGACTGCCCCAACATCCTGCAGCTTAGGGTCGACGAGCCCCAGCGGGTGATCGAGGTGGAGTGGGGCGAGCGCTCCAGCAGCCAGTACCCGGTAGATATCGAGATCCAGGCCTGGGACCGCTCCGGCCTGCTGCGAGACGTTACCGCCGTGCTCGGCCAGGACAAGGTCAACGTGCTCTCGGTCAACACCCTGACCAACACCGACGACGGCATCGCGCGCATCTCGATCACCGCCGAGGTGGACGGCCTGGAGACCCTGGGCCGGCTGTTCTCCCGCATCCAGCAGCTGCCCAATATCATCGAGGTCAAGCGCAAGCGCGGTCAGGGAGGGCGTCGCACATGAGCCGGCGCTATTCCATCGATGACCTGCTGACCCTGATGGCGGTGCTGCGGGACCCCCAGCAGGGCTGCCCCTGGGACGTCAAGCAGCACTGGGACACCATCGTCCCCCACACCCTCGAGGAAGCCTACGAGGTCGCCGACGCCATCGAGCGACGCGCCTTCGACGAGCTGCCGGGGGAGCTCGGCGACCTGTTGTTCCAGGTGGTCTATTACAGCCAGTTCGGCAGCGAGGAAGGGCGTTTCGATTTCCATGACGTGGTGCACACGCTGACCGACAAGATGCTGCGTCGCCATCCCCACGTGTTTCCCGACGGCACCCTTGAATCCCGCCGCCAGGGCGTCAGTGCCGCCGAGGTCGAGACCCGTCAGGTCCACTCCCGCTGGGAGGCGCTCAAGGCCGAGGAACGGGAAGGGCGCAGCGGCCCGCAGCAGGGCGAGGCCGAGGCGGTGGTTTCTGTCTCGGCGCTGGATGACGTGCCGCGGACCCTGCCGGCGCTTAGTCGCGCCGCCAAGCTGTCCAAGCGCGCGGCCCGGGTGGGCTTCGACTGGCCGGACACCGACGGGGTGCTCGACAAGCTCGAAGAGGAGCTGGGCGAGATTCGCGAGGCGCTGTCGGCCGGGGATCGCGACCACGCCGCCACCGAGGTGGGCGACCTGCTGTTCGCCACCGTCAATCTGGCGCGCACCCTGGGAGTCGACCCGGAAGCCTGCCTGAGAGGCACCAATCAGCGCTTCGAGAGCCGCTTTCGCCATATGGAGCGGTCCCTGGAAGCCCAGGACACGCCGCTCGGCCGGGCCTCGCTGGAGCGCATGGAAGAGCACTGGCAGCAGGCCAAGCGTGCCGAACGCGCCGAGCCGTCCGATCCGTTCGATCCGACCATGGACTGACGAGGCCGGCCAGACCCTATCGATAACAAGGCGGGGCCGCACGCTCGGGACCCGCTGGACACCACACCCAAGGAGACCCCATGAGCCACGATCTGCACGAATCCTTGCGCGATAACGTCCGCATCCTCGGCGACAGCCTGGGACGCACCATCGCCGATGATCTCGGACCCGAGTTCGTGTCACGCATCGAGACGATTCGCGGACTGGCCAAGCGGGGCCGCCAGGGCGAAGAAGCCGGCCAGCAGGAGCTGATCGAGTACCTGCGCCGGCTGCCGGAGAAGGACCTTTTGCCGGTGACCCGGGCGTTCAACCAGTTCCTCAACCTGGCCAACATCGCCGAGCAGCACTACCGTGCCCGCTTTCGTCGGGTCGAGGACTACAAGCCGGGGATGCAGCCGGTGCTGGGTGAGCTGCTCGAGCGCGCCCGGCGCGAAGGCCACTCGTCGCGCACCCTGGTCGAGACGCTGGCCAACATGCGCGTCGAGCTGGTGCTGACCGCCCATCCCACCGAGGTCATCCGGCGCACCCTGATTCAGAAGTACGACGCCATCGATGACTGTCTCACCGCCATCGAGTCCTCCAGCGAGTACCCCGAGCGGGCGGCCAGGGCCAAGGGCCGGCTCGAGGAGCTGATCAGCCAGGCCTGGCACACCGACGAGATCCGCCACGACCGTCCGACCCCGGTGGACGAGGCCAAGTGGGGCTTTGCGGTGATCGAGAATTCACTGTGGCAGGCGGTGCCGGACTTCCACCGGGACCTGGATAACCTGCTGCTGGAAAGCGCCGGCGAGCGTCTGCCGCTGGACGCCGCGCCGCTGCGTTTCGCTTCCTGGATGGGTGGCGATCGCGACGGCAACCCCAACGTCACCGCACGGGTCACCCGGGAGGTGCTGCTGCTGGGCCGCTGGATGGCGGCGGACCTGTACCTGCGTGATCTCGAGCAGCTCAAGATCGAATTGTCCATGTGGAGCACCAACAGTGCCCTGCGTGCCGAAGTCGGCAACGTCGCCGAGCCCTATCGCGAGCTGCTCAAGCGTCTGGTGGCGAAGGTCGAGGCCACCCGTGACTGGGCCAAGGCCGAACTGGACGGCAAGAGCTATGACGGCGGGCCGATCATCGAGACCCGGGACCAGCTCTATGCGCCGCTGCTGGCCTGCTACCGTTCGCTGTGCGACGTCGGCCTGGACACCATCGCCAACGGTGTGCTGCTCGATACCCTGCGCCGTGTGGCGGTATTCGGCGTCACCCTGACCAAGCTCGACCTGCGCCAGGAGGCCAGCCGCCACGCCCTGGTGATGGAAGAACTGACCCACGACCTGGGCCTGGGCAACTACCGCGAATGGAGCGAGGAGCAGCGCCAGGCCTTCCTGCTGGCGGAGCTCGAGTCGACCCGCCCGCTGATCCCGCGGCGTTGGGAGTGCTCCGCCGAGACCCGCGAGACCCTGGACACCTTCCAGGTGGTCGCCGCCGAGCACGGTGAGGCGCTGGGCACCTACATCATCTCCATGGCCGCGCAGCCCTCGGACGTGCTCACCGTGGCGCTGTTGATGAAAGAGGTGGGGGGCCGTGTCGGCATGCCCATCGCACCGCTGTTCGAGACCCTGGACGACCTCAATCGCGCCGGCGACGTCATCGATCGGCTGCTGGCGCTGCCCGGCTACCGCCAGTTCGCAGGTGATAGCCAGGAGGTGATGATCGGTTACTCCGATTCGGCCAAGGACGCCGGCCAGCTGGCGGCGGCCTGGGCCCAGTACCGCGCCCAGGAGGCGCTGGTCGATGTCTGTGAAAGCCACGGTGTCGACCTGACCCTGTTCCACGGCCGCGGTGGCACCGTGGGCCGTGGCGGCGGTCCGTCCCACGCCGCCATCCTGTCCCAGCCGCCAGGCTCGGTGAACGGCAGCCTCAGGGTGACCGAGCAGGGCGAGATGATCCGCTTCAAGTTCGGCCAGCCCGATATCGCCCTGCGCTCCATGGAGATCTACGCCTGCGCGGTACTGGAGGCGTCGCTGCTGCCGCCGCCCAAGCCCAAGCCGGCCTGGCGCGACGAGATGGACCGCCTGGCCGAGATCGCCCACGGTGCCTACGTCGGTGTGGTACGCCAGGACCCCGATTTCGTGCCGTACTTCCGTGCGGTCACACCGGAAGGGGCGCTCGGTCGCCTGCCGCTGGGCTCACGGCCGACCAAGCGGCGTCAGGACGGTGGCGTCGAGACCCTGCGCGCGATCCCCTGGATCTTCGCCTGGACCCAGATCCGCCTGATGCTGCCGGCCTGGCTCGGCACCGGTGAGGCCTTCGCCACCCGCCTGGCCGAGCCCGGCGGACTCGAGGTGCTGCAGGAGATGCGCGAGCAGTGGCCGTTCTTCGGCACCTACCTGGACATGCTCGAGATGCTGCTGGCCAAGGCCGACGTGGAACTGGCCGCCTACTACGAGCATCGCCTGGTGGACGAGCCGAGCCTGGAGGCCCTGGGCAACCGCCTGCGCGAGCGTTTCGGCAAGCTCAACGAGGAACTTCTGAAGATCCTCGATCAGCAGGAGCTGCTCGAGAAGACGCCGCTGATTCGCCAGGCCATCGAGGTGCGCAACCCCTACATCGACCCGCTGCATGGCTTGCAGGCCGAGCTGCTGCAGCGTAACCGCGACGCCGACGGCGCCATCAGCGCGGACCTGTCCCGCGCCCTGATGGTGACCATGGCGGGGATCGCCGCTGGCCTTCGCAACACCGGCTGACGCCACCGCGAGCGATACCCTGAACACCCAGCGCCCGGCCAGATGGCCGCGCGCTGGCGTCTTGGGTGAGCGTATCGATTGGGTGTGTCGGCCGGGCGTTTCGGGATGTGTTGTGGATGCCGACGTTTCAGTCGGACGAGCTCGACCGATCACGCTTGAGCCGGCGCATCAACCAGGACTGGGTGACGCCGAGGTCCTGGGCTGCCTTGCGGGTGCTGCCGGCGCGGGACAGAGCGTCATCGATGGCCTGGCGTTCGATCTCGGCCAAGCGCTCGGGCAGGGGGCGGGAATCGTCCAGTGGCAGCGACAGAGCACCGTCGCTTTGGCCGTCGTCTTGCCAGGAGCTCTTGCGCGGGCTGTTGAGGGAAACGCGGTCGGCAAGGCTAGCGGGCACAAGCTCCGGGTGGTCGAGGGCGAGATCGTCGATGCCGATGGTGTCGTCTTCACAGAACACGCTGAGCCGCTCGAGCAGGTTTTCCAGTTCGCGCACGTTGCCAGGCCAGGAGTGGTGGGTCAGCGCCCTCAGCGCGTCGCGCTCCAGGGTGATACGGCGCTTGTGGCGGCGGGATATCCTGGCCAGCAGCTGATTGGCCAGACCGGGGATGTCCTCGGCGCGCTCGCGCAGCGGTGGGATCTCGATGGGCACGATATTGAGTCGGTAGTACAGGTCGGCGCGGAAGCTGCCATCCCGCACCCGGGCGGACAGGTCGGCGTTGGTGGCGGCGACGATACGCACCTCGGCCTTGCGCGGCTTGCCGCCCAGCGGGTGGTACTGACGTTCCTGAAGTAATTGCAGCAGTTTGGGCTGCAGCGTCAGCGGCAGTTCGCCTATCTCGTCGAGAAACAGGGTGCCGCCCTCGGCCAGGGCCACGTAGCCGACCCGCCCGTCGCGATGGGCGCCGGTGAAGGCGCCGCTCTCGTGGCCGAACAGCTCGGCTTCCAATAGGGCCTCGGGGATCGCCGCGCAGTTGACGTGAATCAGCGGCTTGTCCGAGCGCGGGCTGAACTGGTGCAGGCGATTGACCAGCCAGCTCTTGCCGACGCCGGTCTCGCCGCTGAGCAGCACCGTGGTATCGCTGGCGGCGGCGCGCTCGAGGCGCTCCAGACACCGGCGATAGCGCGGGCTGCGGCTGGATGAGGCGGGACTGGCCTCCGTTGCTACCTGTTCCTGACGGATGCGCTTGAGCTGATGCATGACGTGATCGAGCAGCGCCTGGGTGGTGTCCGGCGAGCGCGAGGCCAGCACGTCGCGGTCCAGGTTGCGGGCCTGGACCAGCACCGCATCGGGTTCGCCGGAGGGGTCGTCGCCCAGGTGAAACAGGCTGCCGTTGACCAGGTAGTCCTTGCCGCGATAACGGTGCACCACGCTGACCGGTCGCCGCTCCTCAATCACGAAGCGGGTGACCGAGGGCGAGAACACACCTTCCTCCTCGAGCCGGTAGACGTCGCTCTGGTAGAGGTGTTCCGCGCTGGCCTCGAGCTGCGACAGGCTCGCCTGGTTGACCCACAGCGGGCGTCCCTTGAGGTCGGTGATGAAGATGCCGTCCTCGAGGGCGTTGAGGATGGCCAGTAGCTGTCGGGGCATGAGGGGGCCGTGGTTCATCGAGGCTCCAGGCAGGGTCGAGAACGTCAATGGTGTGCCGGGAGCGCGTGTTAGTAAAGCCAGGCCGGCGCCTCACGGCGCCGGCCTGGTGGATCAGTGACAGCAGCGGTGACGGTGGGCTCAGGTCCCCAGCTTGCTGAACAGGTAGCCCCACAGGGCGCCTGCGATGATCACGAACAGCACCATGATGCCCCACACCTGGCGGTATTCGCGCACCAGCTCGCGGGCGCCATCGGGACGGGCCAGGATGTCGCGGATGGTGGTATCGGACAGTCGCCTTGCACGAATGTCGTCGAATACCTTGAGCTCGTACTCGGAAGGCTGGCTCTTGAGTCCCACCGCGATCAGTGCCAGGGTGCCGAGCAGGATGGCCACCTGCAGGTTGTCGATATGCAGCGGCAGGCTGACCAGGCCGTGGCGCTCGAGTTCGCCCACCACGATGAAGGTGATCGAGCCCACCAGCATGCAGGCCAGCGCAGCGTTGGCGTTCATCCGACGCCAGTGCATGGCGGCGACGATGGTCGGCAGCCAGGCCACGGCAAAGATCGCGCCGGCGTAGATCGATATCCAGTAAATACCCGCCGGGCGCGAGATCGCCACGGCGCACACTACCAGCGCTACCACCGCCTGGGAGATGCGGCCGAGTACCACGCCCTTGCGTTCGCTGACCTCACGGTCGAACAACTTCTCGTAGAGGTCGCGGGCCAGGGCGAAGCCGGTCAGCACGAACAGTGTCGAGGCGGTGGACATGATCGACGCCATCAGGCCGGCCAGACCGATACCGGCCAGGGTCGGGTTGGTGTGTTCCATGAAGCCGACGATCATGGCGCGGTCGGTGGGCTCGATGCCGGGCTGGATTACCTGCATGGCGCTGGCCGCCAGAAACACCAGCAGCTGCATGGCCGGGGCGAAGAACACGCCGATCACCGCCACCTTGAGGATGACGAAGTCGTTCTTGGCCGGAAAGACGCGGGACACCAGCGCCGGGGTGCAGGCAAAGAACAGGATCCACACCAGGAACTGGGAGATCGACCAGCCCAGCGGGCGGTCGTTGGCGCCCCCCACGGTCCAGAAACCGGGCAGGGTCTCGCCGAGGCCCTTCATCGCCTCGAAGCCGGCGTCGCCGATCAACATCGGTGCGATGACGAAGGCGATGGCCAGCATGGTGAAGAACATCATGGTGTCGGTGTAGACCACCCCGTACATGCCGGACAGCGAACAGAACGCCAGCAGCGCCAGGGTGAAGGCGACGATGATCACCGGGAAGGGGATATCGATGATCTCGGCCAGCACCAGGCCGGCGCCGATCAGCTGGATGATGCCGTAGCCGAGCAGGCCGATCACCATCAGGATCAGTGCGACCACGCTGACCCACTTGTTGTTAAAGCGGTAGTCGAAGAAGTCCATCATGGTGCGGCAGTTCAGCGCCTTCAGCTTGCGACCGATGAACACCACCGCGATCAGGGTCCCGACCCAGGCGCCGAAGGAGCCCAGCGCCGCGATCACCAGCGGGCCTTCGCTGTAGGAGATGCCGGCGATCCCCATCAGGGTCACGGCGCTGAGGAAGGTGGCGGCCAGGGTTCCGACGATCAGCAACGTCGAGCCCTGCTCACCCATGACGTAGAAGTCGTCCTTGTTCTTGATACGGCGTGCGAGCAGGGCCGCCACCGCCACGTAGGCGGTCAGTACGATGGCGAAGATGGCCAGGGTCATGACAGGTCTCTCAGGTCAGATGAAGTCTTGTTGTGGTTGGTGGTGTCGGCTGAAGACGAAGCCGCCGCCTCGTCCTTCAGGCGACGAATGGTCGGCCGGTATTCGCGCAGCAGGATGACGCCAACGATGACCACCGACAGGGCGGTGGTCAGAAAGGCGTTGGCAAACAGCAGCAGCACATGGGAGTTGATGTCCATAAGGTATCTCTTGTTGTGAATGGCCTGAGCGTCCGGGGAACGAGTCGGCTGATCGGGCAAAGGGCCTTTGATGCTATTTCGACTCGATGAATCGAAATCGATTCATTCTGGGTTGTTCAGGGCGCTGATGGCGATCTCAGTCGCGCTCGGCGCGTGCCAGCACCGCGTCGCACAGCAGTTGGGTGCCCAGCGCGCAGTGCTCAGGCTCGGCGTATTCGGCCTCGTTGTGGCTGATGCCGTCGCGGCAGGGCACGAAGATCATCACCGTGGGGGTGACGTGGGACAGGTGCACGGCGTCGTGCCCGGCACCGCTCATCATGCAGGGGGCATCGAGCTCGCGCGCCTTGACGGCCTCGCGCAGGGAGTCGATCAGGGCGTCGTCGAAGGGGGTGACCGGAGAATGCCAGCGGCGCTCGAACGTCAGCTCCACGCCCTCGACGTCGGCGGCGTCCCTGGCCAGACGTTCCAGTTCGGCATCCAGTGCATCGAGGCGTTCGTCGCTGACGTGGCGCAGGTCCAGCAGCAGACGGACCTCGCCGGGGACCACGTTGCGCGAGGGCTCGACCACCTGGAAGTCGCCCACGGTCAGGCGCGCAGCGCCGTCAGGATCCGCCATGACCACCTCGCGCATGCGCTGGATCATGGCGGTGGCGGCGAGCAATGGATCACGGCGATAGCTCATCGGCGTGGGGCCCGCGTGGGCCGACTGACCGCGCAGACTCAGGTCGTACCAGCGGATGCCCTGGACCCCGGTGACGATGCCGAGGGGATGGCCCTGCTCCTCGAGCACCGGGCCCTGCTCGATGTGCAGCTCGAAGTAGGCGTCGAGTTCGGGTTCGCCCAGGGGCAGATCGCCGGCCTCGCCGCAGGCCGCGATGGCCTCGCCCAGGGTGACGGCCTTGCTGTCGCTGGCGCCGAAGAACGTCGCCTCATCGAGGCGGCCAGTCCAGACGCCGCTACCGCCCATGGCCGGGGCGAAGCGGCTGCCTTCCTCGTTGGTCCAGACGATCAATGACAACGGCCGGCGGGTGGTGATGGCGTTGTCGTGCAGGCTGCGCAGCACCTCCAGGCCAGCCAGTACCCCCAGCACGCCGTCGAAGCGTCCGCCCAGCGGCTGGGTATCCAGGTGGCTACCCATGGACACCGGGGGCAGGTGGTCCTCGCGTCCGGCACGCCGGATAAACAGGTTGCCGGCCTTGTCACGCTGCCAGGTGCAGCCCAGCGTCTCGACCCAGTCCAGCAGCAGGCGGCGCCCATCTGCATCTTCAGGGGTCATGGCGAGGCGGCGGCTGCCGCCGTTGGGGGAAGGGCCGACCTCGGCCATCTGCATCAGGCTGTCCCACAGGCGGTTGGCGTCGATATCGATGGAGCGGTGGGGGATCGATGACATGGCAGGAGATTCCTTGTGATTTGGTGTTATGCCAAACCACCAAGCTATTCTCATGCCGTACTCAGAAAAATGTCTTTAAAACAAGCGCATAAAGATGAGATATGGCGCAAGGCGACGTCAAGAGTCACTGCGTGTAACGCGAGTGAGTCGATTTCGACTCGGTTTGCCGGCGGGGCTAGGCTCAGTCCGAAAAGTCGATGAGCGAAGGTTAGACAAGGCAAAAATCGGTGAGACAGCGCAGTTTACGGGGTGTAAATGAGCATGTTGACCGGGCTGGCGCACCAGCCGATTTTTAACGCCGTATTACCGAGCGCAGGCACTTTTCAGACAAGCCCTAGAAGGGGAGGTGGAACGAGGCCGTAATCATATTCAGATGCTCAAGCTCGGGGTCATTAACCTCCTCGAACTCGACCTGGCCGATCCAGCTGCGGGTCATCCAGCGGGCCCCGAGACCCTGGACCCGGGTGGAGCCACTGGTGGAATCGAAGGTGTTGCGACCGGTGACCGGATCGCTGACCCACTGGGCCATGCCGGTCTTGCCGTAGACGCCGAAGTGGCCGACACGGAAGCCGGCGACCAGGCTGCCCCCCAGGCTGGTCACGTCCTGGACATGCTGGCTGTCGCTGGAAGACATGGGTACGTCATCGCTTTGTCGATAGCGCAGCTCGGCCCCCAGGTCCCAGCCGGTTTCCTGCTGTGGCGCCATGCCGGCGGTCAGGCGGAAGCCGGAGGTGTAGCCGTCGGGGGTGTGGACCTTGTCGCCCTGCACCAGGACGCCGCTGTCGAGCCTGACGATTTCCTGGCCCATGCCGGAGAAGGCCGGGGTGGCCGAGTGGGCAGCGTCATTGTCGGCCAGCGGGTCGGCAGCGTCTTCGCTCGCCAGGACAGGGGCCGAGAAGGCGGCAAGGGTCAGGGCCGCAAGCAGGCCCGCCAGCAAGGTGTGCGACGTGGGGCGTCGAGCGGGGAGAGAGGGCAAGCGACAAGCAGTCATCATGGTTGTCCTGGCGGAATAGCCTCCGCGGGTGGCACCTGATCGATCATGCTTCGGTTTTATTCAAGGGCTCGGCTCTCAATTCTAGACTCAGCCAACTTAAATCTCAGCAACCTCAGCTCTCACCTTGGCTCTCAATCTTGACGCGGCTCATTTTGAACGAGTTTTGAACGAGGCTGATTGAGAACACGGCGCAGTGTGAACGCAGCTCGTAGTGAACATGGCTCACAAAGGCAAGACCGTATGCGGGGACACGGACTTGTTCGAGGGCCGGCCCGGCAAGGTGATTCGAGTCGATATTCAGGTGGGAGTCGAATCACTGCTAACCGTTAAAATAGCAATCGCTTTTGTGTACCGCCAGCCTGGGCTTGCTCGTTTCAGGCATTCAGAAAGCGCCAATGCGCGTCGAGCTGGGGGCAAGGGAGGCCCAGGCGTGTGGCGGCCTCGCGCAGCGGGCCGAGGATGGCGTCGTGTTCGGTGGGCCTGCCGGCTTCGATATCCTGCAGCATCGAGGCACGGTTGGCGGCGGTCCGCTCGATGACCTGCCAGACCAGGGCGCGCCAGGCGTGGGTGCCATCGTTGACGTCGTTGGCAGCAATGTTGATGGAGGGAACGTCGATGGCGGGAGCAGGGATCTCCAGTGCCGCCAGGATCTGCGCCACCTCGTCGACGGTGGCGTCGACCATGTCGCGGTAAGGATGCCCGCGCAGCTCGCCATTGCGTAGTCGGTAGCGTGCCACCAGGGGGTTGATGGCGGCGTTCACCGCCAGCTTGTGCCACAGCCGGGTGGCGATATTGTCCACCGCCTCGGTGGCCAGGCCGGCGGCGCTCAGGGTGGTGGCCAGCGAACTGGCCAGGGCTTTGGTCTGGAGGGCTTGGGACTGGAGGGCGTGAGTCCGGAGGGGTTGGGTGTGGGGGCCGTGGCCTTCGCCTGGATGGCCGTCGAGGCCACCGTCGAGATGACCGATGACGGTCTGACCCTGGCCGGCGTGGACGACGCTGTCGTCCGCCTTGATAAAGGCGCCCTCGGTGGTGGAGGCGCACAGTACCGGCCCGCTCCAGGTATCGGTCAAGGGTCGCTGCACGCGCAGCCCGTTCTGCCACAGCACCAGCGGTGTGGCGGCAGGCAGATGGTCGACCACCGCAGCGAAGGCTGCCCTGGCGGCGTAGGCCTTGGTGGTCAGCATGACCTGGTCGACATCGACGCAGGCAAGGCGTGGCTCGGTGGTGGTGGCCAGTTCAAGGCGCTGGGTCGTGCCATCTGGTGAGGTCAGGGTCTGGATCGTCGGCAGCGGTCGTCGCCCCAGCAGGCGCACGCTCTGGCCGCCAGCGGCAAGCCGACAGGCCAGCAGGCGGCCGATGGCGCCGGGACCAATGATCAGTGTGGTCATGTGGTGCTGCCTTTACGGGAGGGGCGGCGTTTACGCCCGGCGCTGCGGCGTGGCGAGTTGGTGCGGCGGCCTCGCTTGCTGGCGGGGCCGGCTTCCGGCGACTCGCCCTGGGCGGCGCCGAGGGCGGCACTCAGCCGCTGACTGTCGGCGCTGCCCACCAGCGTGCGAAGGTCCTCGACCAGCTGGGCGACGAAGGGTTCCGGTTCGGCCTGGGCTTCGGCGATGCCTTCCAGCCGCTGTTCCCACAGGGCGGTGCGCTCCGGGCGGCTGACCGCTTCGGGCAGCGAGTGGATCAGACCCACCCCCAGGCGTGTGGCGCGCAGCGCCTTGGCCTTGCGCACCAGATAGCCGCGCTCCAGCAGCGTCTCGATGATGCCGGCACGGGTGGCCTCGGTACCCAGACCGTCGGTTTCCCTGAGGGTGCGGCGTACCTCGGGGTCCTCCACGTAGCGGGCGATATTCATCATGGCCTTGATCAGGCTGGCATCGGTAAACGGCTCCGGTGGGCGCGTCTCGCGCTGTTCGACCTGGGCCTCCAGTGCCTGACAGGCCTCACCCTCGACCAGCGCCGGCAACGGCGGTGGCTCGTCACGAGTGGTGAACAGGGGCTTCCAGCCGGGCACCAGCAGTGTCTGGCCGGAGGCCTGGAAGCGCTCGTCCAGCAGGCGGAACTCGGCCTTCACCTCCTGGGTTTCCAGCGCCGGATAGAACTGGGCCAGCACGTTGCGCGCGATCAGACGGTAGACGTCGGCTTCCTGACGTGACAGTCGCTCGGCAGCGAAGGGCTTGCCGGTGGGTGCCAGGGCGTGGTGGGCGCCGACCTTGGCGTCGTCGAAGGCGCGTGAGCGAAGCCCCATGTCGGCGTTGGCCAGCCAACCGGACAGGGTGGTGTCATCGCGACAGGCGCTGGCCAGTTGGCCCGGCAGGCTCGCCAGGTGTTCACGCGGCAGGTAGCGACAGTCCGAGCGCGGATAGGTGATCAACTGATGGCGCTCGTAAAGGCGCTGGCAGATGTCCAGCACCGCCTTGGCCGAGAGCCCGTGGCGGCGTGCCGCATCGACCTGCAGCGCCGACAGAGAGTAAGGCAAGGGCGGCGGCTGGCGACGACGACGGGAGTCCACGCTGCTCACCTGGCCTTCAGCACCCGGCAGGCGCTCTGCCAGCGTCTGAGCAGGAGCGGCGTCGAGCAGCCGACCGCGCTCGTCCAGGCGATGGGACTCGCCGGGGACCCACCAGGCCTTCAAGGTGCCGGCGCCGACGCGCAGGTGAGCCCACAGCACATAGAAGGGGTAGGGCGTGAAATGACGGATCTCCTCATCGCGGCGCACCACCAGGCCGAGCACCGGCGTCTGCACGCGCCCCACCGACAGCACGCCATCGTGGCCCGCCTGGCGGCCGATCAGGGTCCAGGCGCGGGTCAGGTTGATGCCGTACAGCCAGTCGGCGCGGGCGCGGGTCTGGGCGGCGCGGTAGAGCGGGTAATACCTGGCATTGTCCTCGATCCGCCCGAGTGCTCGAGCCACCGCAGGCCGGTTGAGGTCGTTGATCAGCAGACGCTGGACGGGCCCCTTCCAGCCCAGGTGCTCGATCACCTCCTGGACCAGCAGCTGGCCCTCGCGGTCGGGGTCGCCGGCGTGCACCAGTTGGCGTGCCTGTTTCAGGCGCGCACGAATCACCGACAGCTGACCGCGGGCCTTGGGCCTGGGCACCAGCTTCCACTGACCGGGCACGATGGGCAGGTGGTCGCGTCGCCAGGGCTTGAAGGCCGGGTCGTAGGCATCCGGCGGCGCCTGCTCCAGCAGGTGGCCGAGGCACCAGGTGACCTCGGTGTCGCCGACGGACAGGTAGCCGTCTTTTTTCTGTGCTGCCCCGGGCAGCGCCTCGGCGATGGAGCGAGCCAGGCTCGGTTTTTCCGCAATGATCAATCGCATAGCGCACCGGTGCGGGTGAATCGTCTGGATATTCTTCCAGTATGTGTGATGAGATGCCAGGTGTACCATGGAGTGAAAAGTGTACAAGTCCTATATCATTTTTGTGTGCAGATGCGGGTAAGGTGACCGTCTTGTGACGCGCTATCCTCCCGGTGAGGCCAGCGTTGCCAGCATCTTGCAGGGCGCCCGTACGGGCAGGAGGCAGCATGCGTCAGTCAGGCCGGACACGCAGGATGCTCGGGTTGTCCGCTCGTACCGGATCGACCCTGCTGCGCTCGAGAATCGGCGGCAAGGCCGATTGGCAGGCGCTCGGCGAGTCGCTGTTTGAAGGCCTTTCCGAGCTCAAGGGGCCGGCGATGAAGATCGCTCAGGTCATGTCCCAGTGGGATGACCTGCTGCCCCCGGCCCTGGCCGAAGAGCTTGCCCGGCTACAGAAGGATGCTGCTCCGGCGCCCTGGGCCGAGATCAAGGTGGCGCTTGAGGCAGAGCTCGGCGACCTCGATGCCCTGTTCGACGAGATCGAGCCCGAGCCCTTTGCCAGCGCCTCTATGGGACAGGTGCATCGGGCCCGGACCCGGGACGGTCGTACCCTGGTGCTCAAGGTGCAGTACCCGGGGCTCGATCGGGTGCTGGAACAGGACCTGGTGCAGGTCAGAAGGCTGCTGCGACTGGGTCGCTGGCTCAAGGTGTCCCAGGCACGCCTCGATGCCCTGTTCGACGAACTCGCCGATGGACTGCGGCGCGAGCTCGACTATCGCGCCGAAGCGGACGCACTGGAGCGCTACCGGCGGCGCTATGCCGATCACCCCGACCTGGTGATGCCGCAGCCCGTGAAGGAGCTCAGTGGTCCAAGGGTGCTGGCGATGGAGTATCTGCCGGGGACGCCCCTGCGTGACCTCGAAGGTGCCGACGATACCCTTCGTCAGCGGGTGTCGCGCACCCTGGCGGACTGGATCACCGAGGAGCTGTTCACCCACCATGAACTGCACGCCGATCCCCACGCCGGCAATTTTGCCGTCGATGAACAGGGCCGGCTGGTGGTGTATGACCTGGGCGCCGTGATCGCGGTCCCCCGGGAGCGGCTGGCCGGTCTGGTGGCGCTACTTGGGGCAACCCTGGACGGCGACCCCATGGCCATGGATGAGGCCGTGCGCGGGCTCGGCGGTCGACAGGGAGAGGGCGCGCCGCTGGCGCTGTATCGCGAATCCGCGGAAGCGGTGTCGCCGCTGTTCGCGCCCGGTGAGCAGGACTTCGGCGATGTACGGGTGCATCGGCGTCTGCGCGAGCTGAGCCCCCGGGTGTGGGGCGCGCTGGACCGCCTGCAGCCCCCTGCCGGCATGCTGTTGCTGGCGCGTACGCTCAATGGTCATTACTGGAACCTGGTGCGGCTCGAGGGGCGCCTGGACATGCATTCACGGAGTGCACAGTTGCTGGATGCCTACGCCGTCTGAGGCGCGGGTCTGCCCAGCCGGTGCATGCACTGTTAGACTGTGCCGTTTTCAATTTCGGGGAGATAGCGATGCTGGCGTTATGGGTGGATCAACTGCTGGGTTTTGCCGCGGGCGCCCTGGCAGCCATTCGGCAGGATGAACGCTATCCGAGCTTGATGAGCTGGGCGCGCGAGGAGGGGCCTGCCTGCGTGGGCGGTGACAAGGCCCTGGCCCAGGCGCTGGCTCCCGAACTGTGGTCCCAGACGCCCCTGGCACGTCTCGACTTCGCCTGTGAAACCCTGGCACGCCCTGGCCGCAACGAGCCTTGCTGGTGCGACTCTGGACGCAAGATGAAGCAGTGCTGCGGTGCCGTCAGCCTGCCCGGTCACCTGCCGCCTCATCTGATGTGGATGCTGTCGCTGCGCGAGTGGAAAGGGGAGACGCTGAAGGCTGCCCTGGCCAGTGGTCGCGCCCCTGCCCAGGCGCTGTTGGAGGCGGGGCTGATCGCCGCCGAATCGGGCCAGCGAGGACGTGCCCAGCAGATCCTCGAGTCACTGTTCGACAATGCCGACTGGGAGCGCCTGCCGGAACAGGCCGAGCCCGCCTTCGAGATCCTGCTGGACCTTTTCCAGGAGCGCGGTTTCCACCGCAAGCGCGAGGCGCTGCTGGACGAGGTGCTGGAGCGGGGACCGATGTTCCTGCGTGGCGTGGCGCTGGAGCGGCTGTGTCTGATGCACCTGGACAACGACGATCTCGACAGTGCTCGCTCGGCCTTCGTGCGTGCCCAGCAGGCCCTTCCCGATTCGCCGACCCTGGCCTATATCGAGGCCATGCTGCTGCTCCACGAAGGTCACGACGAGGAAGCCATGGAGCGCTCGCGCTTCTGGCTGCGGCGGCTGACCCGCCAGGGTGATCTCGACCCCGACCAGCTGCAGTTCCTGGCCGACCTGGCCGACAACCCCGGCGCCACCCTGGCCGATCAGCTGCTGTGCGCCGAAGAGGATCTCGGTGAGCCCCTGGTGGGTCTGCAGACCCTGCTGGCGGAGTTGCCGCCGCCCCCGCCGATCAAGGTGGTGGAGGAAGACGGGCAGTTGCTGTATCGCTCCACGGCGCGGGAGGACACGCTGTTCGCAGCCTTCCAGGAGGGTTTTCAGGTCGACGTGGATCCGGATGCGCCGATGGGCTTTCTCGGAGATCCCTGGTTCAATGCCGCAGCCTGGTTGCCGGCGCTGTGTGCCAACCCCGAACAGCTTGATTCACCGGCGGTGCTGCAGTCGGTGTCGCTGGCGCTGACCAGCCGTTTTGGCAGTCTGCCGTGGATGGCGCCGAGTCTGTTCGAGCCCCTGGCCGAGCGTCTCGAGCGCTGGCTGTTGCAGATTCGTCAGAGTGGCGACGGCGCCTTCCAGTGGGACCAGGAAGACAACGCTCAGCTGCTGCGGGCGGGGCTAGCACTGGTGGTGGGCATGGAACGTGGCTCCCGCCAGCACTCGCGGGAACTGGCCGAGTTGCTGCTGTCGCTGGACGAGCAGGACAGTCTGGGGCTGCGCGAGCTGGTGCTCGACCAGTTGCTGCGCGAAGGCCGCGACGACGAGGCGCTGGAGATCAGCCGCCAGGCCCTGGAGGTCGGCCCTGCCGATGACGAGACGCCGCTGCTGGGCATGTACATGGGGCAGGTGCTGGCGCTGTACCGACTGGGCCAGCTCGACGACGCGGCCCTGGCATTGGAAAGCGCCCAGCGCCACAACGCCCACGCGGTGGCGCTTCTCTGCAGCGACAACCCCAAACGTGGCGCCATCCCCGGCAATGGCCAGCTGGCCGAGCCCGGCACCCGCGCCGAGGCCTGGCAGTACCGTACCCTGATGCGCGATCAGTGGCGCAGCACACCGGGCGCACTGGCCTGGCTGGAAGAGCGCAGCGGACGGCGCGGTTGATCGCAAGCCCCGCTCAAGGGGCGCACTACAAGGCGGGCTCAGCAAGGTGGGATTGGGCACGTGCCTGCGCTGGATGACGGCTCCGACCGAGCCTGGGGGCGCGTAGCGCCGAAGGTCTACTCAGACCCCCAGTTACGGGGCCAAACGCTGAAGCACCATAGAAAAAGAGGGCCGACAATGTCGGCCCTCTTTTTGTTATGCACACTGCATCGATGGCGTCATGGCTTGTCGAGGCTGACGGCGTGATCCCCTGGCTCGCGTACATGGTGTCGCCAGACCCACAGCGCCATCAGGATGGCCGGTACGCCCAGCGCCGAGGCCAGCACAAAGAAGCTCGGGTAGCCCATTCCCTCCACCACCAGCCCGCCAAAGCCCGACAGGAACTTTCCGGGCAGCGTCATCAACGACGAGAACAGGGCGTACTGGGTGGCGGTGTAGGCCCGCGAGGTCAGGCTCGACAGGAAGGCGATGAACACCGCGCTTGCCAGGCCATTGCTGAGATTGTCGCCGACGATAGTGAGCACCAGCAGCGAGTGCTGGGCGCCACTGAGCGCCAGCCAGGCGAACATCAGGTTGGTCAGCACGGTGGCCGTAGCGCCGAGCACCAGGATGCGTCCGATGCCGTAGCGCACCACCAGCACCCCGCCGACCAGCCCGCCGAGGAGACTCATGATGACGCCGAACACCTTGGTCACGGTGGCGATGGTGTCGAGGCTGAAGCCGAGGTCGACGTAGAGCGGATAGGCCATCGAGGCCATCGCCAGGTCGCTGATGCGATAGATGCCGATAAACAGCAAAAGTCCCAGTGCGCCCAGTCCGAAGCGCCCGAAGAAGTCGAGAAAGGGGCAGACCACGGAGCCGATCAACCAGGCGCCGGTGCGCCGGACCCATGCGGGCCGGCCGCGGCTGGCGCGCAGGAAGGCGCGCACCCGGGGCTCCTTGGCCAGGCGACTGGCCAGCGGTTGGCGCGGCGGCTCGGGACGCAGCAGTACGGTGATCATGCCCACCGCCGTCAGTGCCGCCATGCACTGGTAGGACACCTGCCAGGAGAAGGCCGACGCCAGATACAGCGCCCCTGCACCGGCCATGATCAGGCCGCCGCGATAGCCGATGATGTAGGTGGACGCCATCGCCGCCTGGACCTCGTCCTCGGCCGACTCGATACGAAAGGCGTCGATGGCGATGTCCTGGGTAGCCGAGCCGAAGGCCACCATCAGCGCAAACAGCGCCACCGCGCCGAGCTGGGAGGCCGGGTCCAGCGACGAAAGGCCCAGCAGGCCGCCCATGATCAGCGCCTGGCCGGCAAGCATCCAGCTGCGCCGCTGGCCCAGCAGGCGGGTCAGCAGCGGCAGGCGGAAGGCGTCCACCACCGGTGCCCAGAAGAACTTTATCGAGTACAGCAGTCCAATCCACGAGAAGAAACCGATGGCGGCGACCTCGACCCCGCTGGTACGCAGCCAGGTGGTCAGGGTGGAGAACACCAGCAGAAAGGGAAGGCCCGCAGAAAAGCCCAGAAACAGCATGGCCAGCACGGGTAATCGCAGGTAGACGCGCAGGGCGTCGACCCAGGGATGCTGGCCGGACGAGGTGGGCATGGATAGCCTCCTTGCAGTTGGTCGGCCACAGGCCGCCTTCCGAATGGTAAAATGCGCGCAACATCTCGGTGCGGCTCGACGAATTGTTGCAAAGCCGCAGGGGCGATACCAGCGGTGATCATCAAGGGTCGTCGGCAACGCACCGGGAACCGCGTCAATGACAGGCGATACTGCCGGCTTGGTGGCTGGTGGTGGTTGAGTCTGGAAGGAGTCACATGAGTCACAGCAATATCGAGGCGGGCCTGGGGGGCGATGCCACCCCGCGCTGGTACGTGGTCCAGTGCAAGGGCGGAGAGTCGTTCCGGGCCGCCGAGCATCTGGCCAACCAGGGATACGAGCTCTTTCATCCAGTGCTGGAGGTGCAGAAGAAGCGCCGCAACAAGCTGACCTGGGTCGAGGAGCCGCTGTTCCCCTACTATCTGTTTCTGCGGCTCGACCAGGTCGAGAGCAACTGGCGCCCGATTCGCTCGACCCGCGGAGTGTTGAAGATCGTGACCTTCGGGCTGTCGATGCCGGTGCCGGTCAGCGATGAGCTGATCGACCTGCTGCGCCAGCACGGCGAAGCCAAGGACGACGATCCTGGCCAGCTTTACTTCCGGGCCGGAGAGTCGGTGGAGATCACCGACGGCCCCTTCAAGGACCTCAAGGCGGTGTTCGAGAGCCACAAGGGCGAAGAGCGGGCGATCGTGCTGCTCAACATGCTGCATCGCCAGCAGCGCCTGGAAATGCCCGTCGCCGCGCTCAAGCGCCAGGACTGATGTCGACCCCAAGGAGCCCGAGATGAGAATTTCTCCCCAGTGTGTGGTGCGTCTGCACTATGTCCTGAGCAACCAGCAGGGCGACGTCCTGGACGATTCCTGGAAGCGCGATGAGCCGCTGGAGTATCTGCACGGTCACGGCAACCTGATGGAAGGCCTCGAGCGCGCCCTGGTCGACGCCGAGGTCGGCAGCCGCCTCAGCGTCACCCTGTCCCCGGCCGAGGCCTATGGCATGCGCGACGAGTCGCTGGTGCGCGAGGTGGGGCGCCAGGCCTTTCCCGGCACCGATCTGCGCCCCGGCATGTGCTTCCAGACCCCCGGCGATGCCGGCCCGCAGATCGTCAGCGTGGTGGAGGTCAAGGGGGACAGCGTGGTGGTGGACACCAACCATCCCCTGGCCGGGGAGACCCTGTCGTATCGCCTCGAGGTGCTCGAAATTCGCCAGGCCACCCGCGCCGAACTGGCCAAGGGGCACCCGCTGCCGCCCGGCACCGAGGCCTCCGAGGTGGAGGACCGCAAGGTCCTCTAGGGCTTGCCTGAAAAGTGCCTGTGCTCGTCGACGTTTCGCACAAGGCCCGGTAGCGGTACCTGGAGGCGCTTTCGCTGAAAGGGTGCCACAGACGACGAAAAAGCCGCCTGTTGTAGGCGGCTTTTTCGTAAGAAATGGCGGGCCGATGTCTCATGGCGTCCCTTGACGCAGGTCAGCACAATTCTGGGGCCGACCGGGTACCATGAATTCATCGACACAGAGACAGGAGGGCAGCGCCATGTACGTCGACAACGCCGTCATTTTCGGGCTGGGTGCCGTCGCTCTCTCTGTGGCCTTCATGGCCGGCTGGATCGCTTTTATCATCCGCGACGCTCACCGTCGCAAGCGATAGTCGTCAACCAGCGTCAGGGGAGGGGGAGTCATCCCCCTTTTTCAACCGACCCTTCGGGGTCGGTTTTTTTTTGGTTCATTGCTTCTGAGATCACCTGAACTCGCCAGAATTCCTCTGGACCCGCCTGCCAGGCGCGCCGCGACAAGCCGCGGCGCGCCAGGCGGGGCCTTAAAGGGCGATGCGCTGCTTGAGGAACTCGACGATATCGTCGGCGGGCACCATGGTGGCCTCGCTGTCACGGCGACCCTTGTACTCGAGCTCACCCTTGTCGAGGCTGCGATCGCCCACCACCAGCCGATGGGGCAGGCCCATCAGTTCCTGATCGGCGAAGCGCACGCCGGGACGCAGATCACGATCATCCAGCAGCACGTCGAAGCCGGCGGCGCTGAGTTCGTCGTGCAGGCGCTCGCTGGTCTCGCGCACGCGCTGGGACTTGTGGGCGTTCATCGGCACGATGGCGATCTGGAAGGGGGCGATGGCGTCGGGCCAGATGATCCCGCCCTGGTCGTGGTTCTGCTCGATGGCAGAGGCCACCACGCGGGTGATGCCGATGCCGTAGCAGCCCATCCAGGGGTGAACCGCCTTGCCTTCGTCGCCCAGTACGGTGGCGTTCATCGCCTCGCTGTACTTGCGACCGAGCTGGAACACGTGGCCTACCTCGATGCCGCGCTTGATCGACAGCACGCCCTTGCCGTCGGGTGACGGGTCACCCTCGACCACGTTACGCAGGTCGGCGACCTTGGGCAGGGCCACGTCGCGCTCCCAGTTGATGCCGAAGTAGTGCTTGCCGTCGACGTTGGCACCGGCGCCGAAGTCGCTCATCAGCGCCACGCTGCGATCGATGACGATCGGCATCTCGAGCCCCACCGGGCCCAGCGAGCCGGGGCCGGCGCCCACGGCGGCGCGGATCTCTTCTTCGCTGGCCATGGTCAGCGGCGTTGCCACCTCCTCGAGGTGCTCGGCCTTGACCTCGTTGAGTTCATGATCACCGCGCACCAGCAGCGCCACCAGGCCGCCCTCGTGGCCGTGCACCATCAGGGTCTTGATGGTCTTCTCGATGGGCAGACCGTGCTGCTCGACCAGGGTGGCGATGGTCTTGGCATCGGGGGTGTCGACCAGCCTCAGCTCCTCGGCGGGCTCGGCGCGGCGGGCATCGCTGTCCAGGGGCGCAGGCAGGGCCTCGGCCTTTTCCATGTTGGCGGCGTAGTCGGACTCGGTGGAGAAGACGATATCGTCCTCGCCGGAGTCGGCCAGTACGTGGAATTCGTGGGAGCCGGTACCACCGATGGAGCCGTTGTCGGCGATCACCGGACGGAAGTCGAGACCCAGGCGAGTGAAGATGCGCACGTAGGCGTCGTACATCTTCTGGTAGGTGTCCTTGAGCGAGGCCTCGTCCAGGTGGAAGGAGTAGGCGTCCTTCATGATGAACTCACGCGAGCGCATGACCCCGAAGCGCGGACGGATCTCGTCACGGAACTTGGTCTGGATCTGGTAGAAGTTGGCCGGCAGCTGCTTGTAGCTGGCGATCTCCTTGCGTACCAGGTCGGTGATCACCTCTTCATGGGTCGGGCCGACGCAGTAGTCACGCTGGTGTCGATCCTTCAGGCGCAGCAGTTCCGGACCGTACTGCTCCCAGCGGCCGGACTCCTGCCACAGCTCGGCTGGCTGCACCGCCGGCATCAGCAGCTCCTGGGCGCCGGCACGGTCCATCTCCTCGCGCACGATACGCTCCACCTTGCGCAGGGTGCGAAGGCCCAGCGGCAGCCAGGTGTACAGGCCGGAGGTGAGGCGGCGAATCATGCCCGCGCGCAGCATCAGCTGGTGGCTGATGACCTCGGCGTCGGCAGGAGTTTCCTTCAGGGTACTGATCAGAAGTTCGGTGGCGCGCATGGGTCCGCAGGTTCCTTCACATCGAGTCTGGTAAGCGCTGGAGGCGAGCAGGACAGCAGGCTGTCCCGTCGATGGCCGTCGAGGGGCATCCTCGGCGACTCGCATCCGGCCATGAAAGTGACGTGCATTGTACGGGGAAGGTGTCATGCCGGCAAAAGCAACCGCCACCGTTGGTGGCGACAAGGAGCGACGGGTGGCGAACGTGGTAGGATGCGCATGAGTTTTATCATGCTGGGCAGCGGTCGAGTCGTTGTCGGCACCGCTTTCCGTCATTTATGCCAGATTACTGCAAGAGGAAGTTGTTCATGCTGCGTCCGCCCCGTCTGCTTACCGGCCTGGTGCTTGCCACCACCCTGACCTCGCTCGTCGGCTGCGGCACCGTCTTTCACCCTGAACGCAAGGGGCAGATCAGTGGTCGCATCGACCCGGTGGTGGCGGTGGCCAACGGCGTCGGCCTGCTGTTCTTTATCGTGCCCGGGGTGATCGCCTACGCGGTGGACTTCTCCAACGGCACCATCTACCTGCCGGGTACGGGCTCCGCCAGCGTCGATTCTCTGCCCATGGGCGAGGGACGCGATCTGGCGAGCCTCGAGCGGCTGGTCAGCGAACGTGTCGGTACCGAGGTCAAGCTGAGCGACGAGCTGGTGCGTGTCGAGCAGGTCGAGAGCCTGGATGAGGCCCTGGCCATGGTGCGCATGGCCAGTGACGAGGCGACCCACGCTGGCCGTGGTTTGCCAGCCAATGCCTCGCCAGCCAGTACCTCGCCCGACAGCGTGTCGCTGGACGGCTGAGATCGATCACGCCGGGTGCGCGCGCAGCACCCGGCGGCTGCTCCTGTGGTTCTTCCCTTGTCTTGTGATTCTTCCATCGCCGCCTGAGCGGCCGCCCCCGCAGCATCCTTCCCGCAATCTCTACCGCCCCCGACTCAGCGCCTGCGCTGCAGTCTCAGCACGATCAGCCCCGCCACCAGGCCCCAGAAGGCCGAGCCGATGCCCGCCAGGGTCAATGGCGATGCGGTGATGGCGAAGGTGACCAGCACCGCGTCCAGGTTGTCGCCGTCGCTGAAGGCGGTACGTAGCGCACCGCCCAGGGTGGCCATCAGCGCAAGTCCCGCCACCACCGCGATCATGGCGCTGGGCAGGGCGTCGAACAACGACGCCACCGTCGCCCCCAGGGCGCCCAGCAGCAGATAGCCCATTCCCGCCGCAATGCCGGCGGTGTAGCGTCGCCCAGGCTCGCGGTGGGCCTCTTCGCCAAGGCAGGGGGCCGCGCTGATCGCCGCCATGTTGACGCCGTGGCCACCGAAGGGTGCCATCAGCAGCGACGCCAGGCCGGTGGCCCCCAGGCTTGCCGCCACCGGCGGCGTAAAGCCCGCGCTTCTGACCATGGCGAACCCCGGCAGGTTCTGGGTGGTCAGGGTGACCGCGAACAGCGGTATGCCGATACCCAGGCACACCACAGGATCGAAGGCCGGGGTCACCCAGGCGGGACGGGTCAGACTCACGGCAACACCCGCCAGACTCAAGTCGCCGCGGCCCAGGCACAGCGCCACCCCCGCGGCCAGGACCGTGACGATGGCCAGGCGTGGCGCCAGGCGGCGGCACAGCATCCATACACCCAGCAGAGCCAGCGGCAGCCAGGGGTCCGTCTGCACGGTGGTGAAGACTTCCAGCACGAAGGGCAACAGGATGCCGGCCAGCATGGCCGAGGCGATCGACGCCGGCACCACCGCCATGATGCGCTCGACCAGGCCGCTGGCGGCGACGGCGAGCATCAGCAGCGATGACAGCAGGAAGGCACCGACGGCCTGGTCGAAGGGCACGCCGGGCAACTGGGTCACCAGCAACGCCGCCCCGGGCGTCGACCAGGCGGTCAGCAGCGGCATGCGATAGCGCCAGGACAGCCCCAGCGATGTCACACCCATGCCGATGCCCAGGGCCCACATCCAGGAGCCGATCTGGGCCTGATCGATAGCGGCGGCCTGGGCCGCCTGGAAGATGATCGCGGCGGAACTGGCGTAGCCGATCAAGACCGCGGCGAACCCGGCGGCCAGCGTGGAGGGATGAAGGTCGTCGAGCATCTTCGGGCGATGCGTCTGGCCAGCCTTGGCGGCCAGTGAACTTGGCGAAGCTTTCATGAGACGGTCCAGAAAAAGCCAGGGGAAACCGCGGAGCGGGTACATTGGTGTTTGTGCGTTATAACGTCCAAGGCTAGTAGTGGACGTTATAACGCACAAGCATGCTGAAGTGAGAGAAGAGAGAAGAGACGAGGAACAAGAGAAGAGGAACAAGAGGCAGGAGTCGTGGCGCGTGAGGTGTGGTGTGCAGACCGCAAGCGACGGCGGGCCAGGGGCGTAAACCTTGCGTATACTGGGCCGACCTTTCTGGAGGCCGCCATGCAGGATATTGCCGACCATATCGCCACCACCCTGAAGGGACTGCGCCAGGCTCAGGGCTGGAGTCTCGAGCGTGCCGCTCGCGAAACCGGCGTCAGCAAGGCCATGCTCGGCCAGATCGAGCGTGGCGAGTCGAGTCCCACCGTCGCCACGCTATGGCGCATCGCCAGCGGCTTTCGGGTCAGCTTCTCGTCGCTGTTCGGGAGCCCGACACGGGCCATGGACGGCCCTCTGGAAGAACGGCGCGTGAGCATCGACGATTCGGTATGGGGCAGGGACAGCGCCGGCATGCGCGCCAAGCTGCTGTTTCCCTACGATCCCATGCTGGGTTTCGAGATGTTCGAGATCGAGCTGGCTGAAGGTGCCGAGAGCGCTTCGAGTCCCCATGCGCCGGGGGTGGTGGAGCATCTGGTGGTGGTGGAGGGCGAGCTGGTGCTGGCCATCGACGACGACTGGCATCTGTTGAAGGCGGGGGAGGGGCTGCGCTTCTTCGCCGATCGTCCCCACCTGATGCGCAATGAGGGGCCGGGGACGCTGCGCTTTCACGATGTGATCCACTATCTACCCGGCGCGGCCAGCGACGGTTCCGGTTGAAGCTCGTCCCGTCACGTCGTCAGAGTGCTTTCCGTTGCGCTCCTTGTTCCAATTGCTCCAGCGCCTCGGGTCGATAGCGCTCGAGCAGGGCCCATAGCCTTGCCGCGCTGTCGGCGTCTGGCTGGCCATCGAAGTTCGCCGGTCGAAAGTGCAGTTGGAAGGCCCGCAGGGTGGCGCGACTGGCGTCATCCCACACGCCACTGGCTTCGATCCCGTAGCCCCAGGCGGCCAGCGCCCGCTGCCATTCGATCAGCGCCGGTGGTTCACGCTCGAAGCGGCTGCGGTAGTGGGCGACGCGCGGGGCCTCGGGCCAGGCGCCGATGCCGGCCTCGTGAAGCTTGCGCCAGGGAAAGGCCGGCCCCGGGTCGAGCTTGCGCAGCGGTGCCACGTCGGAGTGCGCCAGCACGTGCTCCGGGGCGATCCGGTGACGCTCGATGATATCCCGGGCCAGCGGAATCAAGGCGTTGAGCTGGTCATCGGGGTAGCTTGCCCAGCGCACCGGACCCTCGGGGGCGTCTAGCTCGCTGCCGACCCAGGGGCGATCGGGCCCCTGGTTGACGATCTCGATGCCGATGGAGGTGTCGTTGAGCCCCACGCGATTGCCCCAGCGGCTGGCGCCGGCGTGCCAGGCACGGCGGCTCTCGGGCACGAGCTGGAACACCACCGGGGTATTCTGCAGGCGTCGTGTGGGCAGCGGCACCAGGTAGTGGCTCGATACCCGGGGTCCGGTCAGGGCGCGCAGTGAGTCGGCCTGGTTCTCGTCGGTGTAGTGCAGGATCAGGAAGTGCACGCGACTATTGTGGCCCCGAGCCGGGTGGCGGTGGTCCACCACATAGCCGTCGCGCGGCTCCAGGGCGGGGCCCCGCTGGATCAGCGCCTCGGTGGCCAGGCCGCCGGCAAGGTCGCAGCCGGCAAGCCCGATCAGTGAAACAAGCAGGGTGCCTACAAGCAGCGCTGGCCTGCGTCGATCGCGGAGATGACCCGGCGGAGTCACGAAGGCCGTGGCGTCTTTCCCTGTCCACTTCGTTGTCCTCCTGGTCAGCCACCCGGTCAGCCACCTGGTCATGCACTTTGGCATCCGTTCTGTCATCCGCCTTGGCCTCCGAGCCACAGTCGCACCAGCAGGCCAAGCACCAGGGTGCTAGTGACGCTGGCCAGGGTTCCCAGCAGCACATACTCGGTCAACTTGCGGTCTCGGCTCTCCTTCAGGTCACCAAAACGCAGCACGGACTTGGCCGCCAGCAGAAAGCCGACGGCGGTGAGTTGGTCGAGCAGGGTCAGGGTCAGTACCAGCAGGCGCTCGAGGATGCCGATGCGGGCGCCGGCCCGATCCAGCGTACCGGGTGCCTTGAGTTGTCGAGCCAGGGGGGCCATGGCCAGGGCGATGGCGACCGCCATGGGCCGGGTGACCAGCAGATAGGCGAGCAGCAGGAGCAGCGAGGACGGTGTACTCAGGTGTGCAAGCATCGCTGTCAGTGGCGACAGGCTACCGACGAGCCACAGCCACACCACCACGATGGTCGCGCCGTGCAGGCCCTGGTCGAGCATGAACAGGCCAAGTTGCCGGGTGGGCCAGCGTCGCGTTGCCTCGGCCTTGGCGGCATCGATCGTCCAGTGGGCGAGCCCCAGCATCATGGCCGCCAAGGTGGCGTTGATGCCGTCGTCGATACCGGCGACAGACCGCAAGGCGCACAGCACAAGCCAGGCAAGGGCAGCATGCACCAGAGCATGCAGTGCCAGACTGGGACTGCGTATGCCGCGGGCCTGTCTATCCGCTACCCAGCGGTCCGGTTGCAGCACGAAGTCGCCAAGCAGGTGCGCCAGCAGCAGGGCCAGTAGAAGCGACAGCGACGACGATGACGCTGGTGCGAGATCCAGGACCAGAGTGTTCATGTGCGCTCCTGCGCCGCCGACGCCAGACAGGCCAGAGTATCGCTCAGCAGTGCCCAACGGGCGGTTTTCAGGCGCTTGTGGACACTGGGCTGGCGGATGCCCAGTCGGCCGGCCATCTCGGCCTGGGTCAGCTCGGGCTCGGCCAGGCTGAGGGCCACCACCTGAGCGGAGGGGCTGGACCAGGCGTCGATCATCTCGTCGAGATAGCGTATCAGCAGCGACTCGGCGGTGGTCCCGGACGGGGCGAAGCCAAGGTGAGCGCCATTGGCGGACAGACCGTCCAGGGCCTGCCCTGAGGCCATGAAGGGGGGATCATCGGCGTCGGCCAGGGGGGCGCCAGGGGCCCAGTCCGCCGGGCCCCGGGCGACGGCGACACGAGTGTCCCAGCGTTCGTGGGCTGGACTCTGGCCGATCAGGCTGGCGCGCAATGCCACCGCCGCCTCAAGGCCCCGGTCGCCCTGGCGGATGGCCAGTTGGAAGCCATCGCCACGAAAGCGGTGGAAGTCGCCGTCGTGGCGTCTGGCCAGGGCCCCGAGGGTGTCATCGAGGCAGCGGTAGAGGGCCTCGCGATCACGTTGACGAGAGGCAATCAGGTCGCCGGTGAGTACAGCGATGATGGGATCGGACATGACGCGGATGGCTCCGTGGTGAGCGCGGATAGCGCTAGAGACCTATTACGCCTATTTATAGCTCTTTTCGGCTATTTTCTCACGAAATTGCCTGATGTGGTTATTGCGGGCGACGGCTAGGTGGTGCCAACTGTCCGGTCCCCCAGCAACACCATGGTCAGCGCGCCAGTTCGCGCATCGCTTCATCCAGTCCCTCCAGCGTCATGGGATACATGCGCTCGTGGATCAGCTCGCGAATCAGCCGGGTCGAAGGAGTGTACTCCCAATAGCGTGGTGGGTTGGGGTTGAGCCAGACCAGTCGCGGGTAGCGCTCGGCCAGGCGCCTGAGCCAGACCCCGCCCGGTTCCTCGTTGAAGTGCTCCACGCTGCCGCCGGGATGGGTGATCTCGTAGGGCGACATCGACGCATCGCCGACCACCACCACCTGATAGTCGGCACCGTAGGTGCGCATCAACTCCCAGGTCGAGAAACGCTCCTTGTGGCGTCGGGCGTTGTTGCGCCAGACGCCCTCGTAGAGGCAGTTGTGGAAGTAGAAGTGCTCCAGGTGCTTGAACTCGGAGCGCGCCGCCGAGAACAGCTCCTCGCAGACGCGGATGTGGTCGTCCATGGACCCGCCCACGTCGAGAAACAGCAGCACCTTGACCGCGTTGTGACGCGGCGGGCGCATGCGCAGGTTGAGCAGACCGGCGTCCCGTGCGGTATCGCGGATGGTGGCGTCGATGTCGAATTCCTCGAGCGCCCCCTGGCGGGCGAAGCGACGCAGGCGACGCAGCGCCATCTTGATGTTGCGCGGCCCCAGCGCCTGGTCGTCGTCGTAGTCGCGAAAGCGCCGCTCGTCCCAGACCTTGACCGCACGCCGATGGCGCGAGCCATCCTGGCCGATGCGTACGCCCTCGGGATTGTAGCCGTAGGCGCCGAAGGGGCTGGTGCCGCCGGTGCCGATCCACTTGTTGCCGCCGGCGTGGCGCTCCTTCTGCTCGGCCAGGCGTTGCTTGAAGGTCTCGATCAGCTTTTCAAGCCCACCCAGCGACTGGATCTGAGCTTTCTCCTCGTCGCTGAGCTGACGCTCGAATTCACGGCGTAGCCATTCGTCCGGGATCAACGCATCGATGGCCGCATCGAGGCCTTCCACCGACCCCATCCAGGTGGCAAAGGCGCGATCGAAACGGTCGAAGTGGCGCTCGTCCTTGACCATCACGGTACGCGCCAGCTGGTAGAAGTCGTCGATATCGGCGAATACTACGCCGGCTTCGACGGCGGCGTGCAGATCCAGCAGCTCGCGCAACGAGACGGGCACCTGGTGGCGGCGCAGGGTGTCGAACAGATCGAGAAACATCAGCGACCCTGACGCCGCACCATGAAGGCGAGGCGCTCCAGCAGAGCGGTGTCCTGCTCGTTCTTGACCAGGGCGCCGGCCAGCGGCGGCAGGCTCTTGGCCGGATCACGCTGGCTCAGGGCCTCGCGGGCGACCTCGTCGGCCATCAAAAGCTTCAGCCAGTCGACCAGTTCCGAGGTCGACGGGCGCTTCTTGAGCCCCGGCGCCTCGCGCAGCTCGAAGAACACCTCCAGCGCCTGGCTGACCAGTCGCGGCGCGATATCCGGGAAGTGCACAGCGACGATGCGCTCCATGGTGGCGCGGTCGGGAAACTCGATGTAGTGGAAGAAGCAGCGGCGCAGGAAGGCGTCGGGCAGCTCCTTCTCGTTGTTGGAGGTGATCACCACGATGGGCCGGTGACGGGCGCGAATGGTCTCTCCGGTCTCGTAGACGAAGAACTCCATGCGATCGAGTTCCTGCAGCAGGTCGTTGGGGAACTCGATGTCGGCCTTGTCGATCTCGTCGATCAACAGCACCACCCGTTCGTCGGCGGTGAAGGCTTCCCACAGCTTGCCCGGACGCAGGTAGTTGGCGACGTTGTCGACGCCTTCCACGCCAAGCTGGGAGTCGCGCAGGCGACTGACCGCGTCGTACTCGTAGAGCCCCTGGGCGGCCTTGGTGGTGGACTTGATGTGCCAGGTGACCAGCCGGGTGCCGAGCGAGGCGGCGAGCTCCTCGGCCAGCAAGGTCTTGCCGGTGCCCGGCTCACCCTTGATCAACAGCGGGCGCTTCAGCGTTACCGCGGCATTGACGGCCTGCTTGAGGGCATCCGTGGCGACGTAGGTGGAAGTCGAGTCAAACGCCATGGGCGAGGATCCTGAATAACGAAGTGGCAACGAAGTGATTTCAAACGAGTGTACGGTAGCCCCGTGGGCGGAACAATCCTCGGCGTCAGCCTTGGGCCTCGTCGTCTCGATACAGGCGAATCAGCGTCGCCGGATCCTTTTCACCCTCGCCGCGGGCGAGCCGGCTGCGCATCAGCTGGGCAGCCAGGGCCGCCATGGGCGTGGCGCTGCACTGGCGATGCCCCTGGGCGGTGGCCATGTCGACGTCCTTGAGCAGGGTACGCAGGTGCCAGCTCGGCGCCTCGAAGTCGCGACTGGCCATGCGCGGGGTCAGCATGCGAAAGGGCGTCGAGTCGGCGAAGCCACCGGCCAGGGCGTCGGCCAAGCGACTGGCGTCGACCCCGCTGGCCTCGGCCAGCGCCACCATCTCGGCGATGGCCGCGGTGGTGCAGCCGACCAGTAGCTGATTGCACAGTTTTGTGACCTGGCCCGAGCCCACCGGGCCCATGTGGGTGATGCGTGAGGCCAGCGGGGCGAGGACCTCTCGGGCCGCCTCCACGTCCGCCCCGTCGCCGCCACACATGATCGCCAGGCTGCCCGCCTCGGCGCCGGCCACGCCGCCGGAGACCGGCGCATCCACCCAGCTCACGCCCGCCTCGCTGGCGGCCTGGGCCAGCTCCCGAGTGGCGGCGGGGTCGGCACTGGTCATGTCGATGATGCGCTGTCCTGGTCGCGCCCGGGCGATGACGCCATCGCTGCCGAGCATCACTTCGCGCAGCACCTCGGTATTGGCCACGCAGCTCAGGATCACGTCCACCTCCGCGGTCAGCTCGGCGACGCTGTCGGCTACCCGGGCACCGGTGTCGGCGGCCACCGCCTCGGCCTTGGCCCGGGTGCGGTTATACAGCGTCAACGGATGCCCGGCCTCGGCCAGCCGGCGGCTGAGTGGATCGCCCATCAGGCCGATACCGATAAAGCCGAGGTGAGGCAGCGTAGATGATGTGGTCGAGCGGGGAAGCGGCATGACGAACTCCTGTGCAGGGGCGGGTGGTCGTGACACCCCGGTTGGCCAGTGCCAGGGGGCGTGAGTGGGGGGAAGCGTCTAGCATGCGTCAGTCGGTCGTGCTCCCTCAACTGATAGTGTGGACGCGCCCGGACGCGCGACCTAGTCTGGGGATTCACCCCATGCCCCCATCGGGGCGTCTGGCGTGTTCCTTTATTCGACACTCCATCTTTATCCAGGCCAAGACCGCGATGCTCGAGTACTCCCTGGCCCACTGGGTCACGTTTCTGTCGGCGGCGCTGCTGCTCAACCTTTCCCCGGGGCCGGACATGGCCTACGTGCTGGGCCAGACCGCACGCCATGGCCGCCGTGGCGGCTTTGCCGCCATGTTCGGGGTATGGAGCGGGGCGGGGCTGCACGTCATCATGGCCGCGCTGGGTCTGTCGGCGATCCTCGCCACCTCGGCGCTGGCCTTCAGTCTGGTGAAGTGGGTGGGCGCCGCCTATCTGGTGTGGCTGGGGCTCAAGTCGCTGCTGGCGCGGGGGACAGAGGACGACGGCGCGGCGCCTGTGGTTCCTGCCAGCGGCGCCCGCATCTACCGCCAGGGAATCATGATCTCGCTGCTCAACCCCAAGGTCGCGATCTTCTTTCTGGCCTTCCTGCCCCAGTTCGTGGTGGATGGGGCAGGGCCGGTCAGCCTGCAGCTGGCGCTGCACGGGCTGGCCATCATCCTGGTGGCGGCCGTGGTCGAGCCTCCGCTGGTGATCGCCGGGGCCAGGCTGGCCAAGGCCCTGCGCGGCAGTCGCAGGCTTGGGCTATGGTGTGAACGAGGGCTGGGTGCCTTGTTCGTGGGATTGGGCGCGAGGCTTGCCCTGACCGAGCGTAACCTCTAGCCGGGAACCGGGAGGCGACACCATGCGCCTGAGAATACTGTCCGACCTGCACCTGGAACACTTCGACGGAGATCGTGAGTTGCCGGAAGTCGAGGCCGACGCGGTCATCCTGGCCGGGGATATCCACCTCGGGCTCAAGGGGCTCGAGTGGGCGGCCAGGCGCTTTGCGGATCAGCCGGTGATCTATGTGCCGGGCAATCACGAATTCTACAAGCACCGCATGGGCGCCCTGCGCCGGGAGATGGCCACGCGGGCCGGGGAGCTTGGCATTCACCTGCTCGACAATGCACGGCTGGAACTCGGCGGCGTGCGCTTTCTGGGTACGACACTGTGGACCGACTTCGCGCTCTACGATGAGCGTCCCGACCCGCAGGACATTCCCACCGAGACGCTGTCCGCGGCACTGCGACAGATGCCCGACTTCGCGGTCATCGAAGAACCCGAAGGTGAGGTCTTCTCGCCGGAACGCAGCGTCGAGCTGCACCGCGAGAACCGGGCCTGGCTGGAGGCCGAGCTCGCCAGGCCGTTTGACGGTGCCACGGTGGTGGTCAGCCACCACGCCCCCCTGGCCGAGAGTATTCCCGCCCACTATCAGGGCGACCCGCTGTCGCCGGCCTTCGCCTCGCGTCTCGAGGCGTTGATGGAGGGCGTGGCGCTGTGGGTCCACGGCCATGTCCACGACCCGGTGATGCTGACGGTGGGGGGCACCCGGGTGGTGGCCGTGCCCGGCGGCTATCCCGGCGAGCGCCCGGAGGATGACCTGCGCCTGGATCGTGTGGTCGAGGTCTAGGCAGACCTGTCGAGAAATTCGAGGATATGACGGCTGGTCGCCTCCGGCTGCTCGTCGGTCACCCAGTGGCCGGCGTCCTTGATCCACTCAAGTCTGGCGCCGGGTATGGCATCCGCCAGCATCGGTGCGTAGTCCGGCTTCTGGAAGTTGTCCTTGTCGCCCCATAGCACCAGGGTAGCGATCTCGAGGTTCTTCAGCTCACCGGCGATGGCCTGGGTGTATTCCTTGTTGAGGCGGCGTATGTTGCGGAAGAAGGCCGCCTTGCCCTCGGCGCTGTTCCACGGCTCGACGTAGATTTCCTTCAGTCGCTCGGTCGCCGCCTCGGGATCGTGGACACCCTTGGGCATGAAGTCGCGCATGGTCGCGATGAACTCCTCGACGCTGGTGGACGCCTCGACCCCCGGCTCCAGCATCTGCTTGAACTCTGGTATCGGCCAGGAATCGAAGCACACGCTGTCGATGAGTACCTGGCGGCGTATCCGCTCTGGATGGTTGACCGCGATCAGCTGGCTGACGCCACCACCGATGTCGTGGGAGACGATGTCGGCGCTGGGCACTCCCAGGGCATCCATCAGCTTCACGAGGAGGCGGGCCTGGGCACTAATGGAGACGTCGGCATCCGTGGGCATGTCCGACTCGCCGTAATTGAGCATATCCGGTGCGATCACGCGATACTGCCGGGCTAGTTCCGGCATCACATGCCGCCACATCAACTTGTTGGTCGGAATGCCGTGGATCAGCAGCAGCGGTTGGCCTTGTCCCATCTCCTTGTAGGCGAGGCGATGGCCTTCGATCCAAGTATGGCGCGTTTCGACATGTTCCATTACGTCGCTCACGTTGCTCATCTCCCTTGCACCTTGGTGGCGGTGCGTCGATGTACCTGAGGTCACGGACTGACCTTTGCGATGTCGCGTCGTCACCCTAACGGTCATTGAGCGATCACTCAAACTATTTTTGAGTGATCGCTCTAAAATGATTCAAGAGATGCGCATGCCCGCAATGCAGGGCCCATGGCGTTGCGGCATGAAGCGTTGTGGGAAGAGGTGTTGTGGCAAGGGACGTTGCAGAAAGGGGCGTTGTGGGAAGAGGTGTTGCGGCAAGGGACGTTGCAGCAAGAGGAGCTGCAGAAAGGGGCGTTGCGACAAGAGAGGTGAGTTGCGGGAAGGGACTGGATGCAGCGAGAAGAGCGACGACAGGAGGACCCGATGGGCGCCGCTCCCGTCGTTGGCCAGGGATCGTCATGCACTGAGGCTGAAGCAGAGCCAAGAAGGCTCTTCTGGCGAGCCTTCTTGGCCCTGATAGAGGACCTTTAGCCGCCCTGGAGCTGTTCCTTGAGCTTGTTGGGCAGCTTCTTGATGATCAGCCGGTCGCGCTCTTCGTCGTACTCGATGCTGTTGCCGAGCAGATGGGAGTCGAAGCTGATCGAGACGCCCTCGGCGCGGCCGGTGAAGCGGCGGAACTGGTTCAGGGTGCGCTTGTCCGGCGGAATCTCCGGCGACAGCCCGTAGTCGGCGTTGCGGATGTGCTCGTAGAAAGCCCGCGGCTTGTCGTCGTCCACCAGCGCGGACAGCTCGTCCAGGGTCATGGCCTCACCACGGCTGGCCTGATCCTGGGCGTAGTCGATCAGCGCGTCGGTCTTCTCGCGGGAGGTCTCCTCGGCCATGTCCTCGCGCTCCACGTAGTCGCTGAACGCCTTGAGCAGGGTGCGGGTCTCGCTCTTCGGGTCGACCCCTTCGCTGGCGCCGAGCAGCGCCTGCAGGTCGTCCGCCAGCTTGCGCGCACCACGGTCGGCCAGCAGTGACAGGTACTGGCTCGACGGGCCGCCTTCCTGCCATTGGGTCAGGTTGAGGCGAAAGGCCAGCGACATCTGGCTGTGGTTGACCTGACCGGTAATGGCGACGCGGCCATCCTCACCGATGACGAAGCCGTCACGATGGTGCACCAGCGCCAGAAACAGGTGACGGGTTTCGCCCTGGCGCTGGTCGGCGAGGATCAGGTGCCCACCGGTGGGCAGGTGGTCGTCGACCAGTTTCTTGATCGCTTCACCCAGAGACGCCGCGAGCGTCTGCAGGTCGCATTTGTCCTGAAGGTAGGCCTTGAACTCGGCCGGGAAGCGGCTGGACGTGGCGACCGGGCCGGTGGGTTCAGCCGCGGCGTCGTCCCAAGGCGGGGTATCATCAGCCGGGGGCTCGTCAGCCGGGGGCTCGTCAACAGCGGCATAGCTGGCGCCCACAGCGTCCTGCGCTACGTCGCTCACCGCGACAGTATGCTCATTGAGCCGTCCCCAGCGCTTGGCCTTGCCGTGGTAGGCATCGGTCAGGCGGGTGACCAGGCTGTCCAGGGCGTCACTGTCGGGATGCAGTTCGCTTGCGGGCACAAGGGTCGCCGGACTGTCGCTGGCGCTCTTCTCGAGGCGCTGGATGACACAGGCGGATATCGGCATGGGGACCTCGTGGGCAGGGGGCGGCGGCAGATGATAACGCAAGCGACAGGGTGGGTCGAAAAGGTCCCTTTATTCAGGGCTTGAGTCGATAGCCGCTTCTGAAGATGGCGTGGATCACCACCAGGGCCACGGCCATGAACAACAGGATCATGCCCAGGCTGATCCACACGCTGACGTCACCGAGCCCGTAGAAGCTGTAGCGAAAGCCCGACACCAGATAGACCACCGGATTGAACAGGGTCACCGTCTGCCATAGCGGTGGCAGCATGTCGATGGAGTAGAAGGTGCCGCCGAGGAAGGTCAGCGGGGTGATCACCAGCAGTGGCACCAGCTGGAGCTTCTCGAAGCCGTCGGCCCAGATACCGATGATGAAGCCGAGCAGGCTGAAGGTCAGGGCGGTGAGCACCAGAAACAGCAGCATCATCAGTGGATGCTCGATGGTAAAGGGCACAAACAGGCTGGCGGTGCCCAGCACGATAAGCCCCAGGACGATCGACTTGGTGGCGGCGGCGCCGACAAAGCCCAGCACGATCTCCAGCGGCGAGATCGGCGCCGACAGGATTTCGTAGACGGAGCCGGAGAAGCGTGGAAAGAAGATCCCGAAAGAGGCGTTGGAGACGCTCTGGGTCAGCAGCATCAGCATGATCAACCCAGGCACGATAAAGGCCCCGTAGGGAATGCCCTCGACCTCACTGATGCGTGACCCGATGGCCGAGCCGAACACCACGAAGTACAGCGAGGTCGACAGCACCGGAGAGACCACGCTCTGCAGGATGGTGCGCAGGCTGCGGGCCATTTCGGCCCGATACAGCGTCTTGACCGAGGTGAGGTTCATGTCCGTTCCTTGACCAGATTGACGAAGATCTCTTCCAGCGAGCTCTGACGGGTGTGCAGGTCCTTGAAGGTGATGCCGGCGGCGTCGACCTCGCCCAGCAGGTCGGCGATGGCGCCTTCGCCGTCGTCGGCACCGTCGTAGCGATAGACCAGAGCGTGGCCGTCATCGGCCAGGGTCAGGCTGCGGTGGGCGAGCGCCTCGGGCAACTGGGAGAGCGGTTCGCGCAGGTGCAGGGTCAGCTCCTTGCGCCCCAGGCTCGCCATCAGTGTCTGCTTGTCCTCGACCAGCACCAGTTCGCCTGCGCGAATCACGCCGATGCGCTCGGCCATTTCCTCGGCTTCTTCGATGTAGTGGGTGGTGAGGATGATGGTGACGCCGCTCTGCCTGAGTCCACGTACCACCTCCCACATGTCGCGCCTCAGTTCGACGTCGACCCCGGCGGTGGGTTCGTCGAGAAACAGCACCTGGGGCTCGTGGGCCAGCGCCTTGGCGATCAGTACTCGTCGTTTCATGCCGCCGGACAGGGTGATCAGGCGATTCTTGCGTTTCTCCCACAGGCTCAGCTGGCGCAGTACCTTCTCGATATGCGCCGGGTCCTTCGGCTTGCCGAACAGGCCGCGGCTGAAGGAGACGGTATCCCAGACGGTGGAGAAAGCCTCGCTGGTCAACTCCTGGGGCACCAGCCCGATGCGCGAGCGGGCGGCGCGGAAGTCGTCGAGGATGTCATGGCCATCGACCAGCACACGCCCGGAGGACGGATTGACCAGGCCGCAGATGACGCTGATGAGGGTGGTCTTGCCGGCGCCGTTGGGTCCGAGCAGGGCGAAGATCTCGCCGCGACGAATCTCAAGATCGATGCCCTTGAGCGCCTCGAAACCGCCGCTGTAGACCTTGGTCAGTCCCTTGACGTCGATGATCGGGGCGCTCATGTCTGGGCCCCTTCGGCGGCGGGTACAGGCCGCCCGGGTGCGACCCGGGCGGATAGAGATGCTGAGGGATGCGGGCGAGGCATGGAGACGTCCTTATCGATTGACCCCGCCCATCCTAGCGCGACCGCTCTGATCTGCACACAGTCGGGCGCCGTCCCGGCGCGTCTCAGTCGCGTGGGGTGACGTTGGTCATCCGCGGCAGTACGTCGGGACTGTGGCGGCTGACGCGATGGAGCACCGCCATTACCACATGGCCGAGAGCGAGGGCGAACAGGGCCCAGCCCAGCCAGCCATGGAGCAGGTTGGCGGGGGCCTCCATCCAGGCGATCTCGTCTCCTTCGAAGCCGGCCATCAGTTCGATGCCGAAAGGCGAGAAGGCGCGGCCGGAGCCGTACTGGCGAAGGAGCGCGATGGAGGGGATGAGAATCAGCAGTCCATAGAGCGCGACATGGCCAAGGTGCGACGCCAGGTTGACCCGTGCCGGGCGACGCCGCTGGTTGATCAGCGCCCAGCTCACGCGTAGCAGCATCAGTACCAGAATCGTCAATCCCACGGGCTTGTGGCTGCCCCACAGCAGTTCATCCAGCCAGGAGTCCTCGAACAGGAACCTGGCGCTGGCGGTAACGAGCTGCCACACCACCAGCGCGGCGATGGCCCAATGGAAGAAACGGCTGATGCTGCCGTAACGGTCGGGAGTGTCGGTGATCGGCATAGGGGGGTCCTCATCATCGGGTAACAGATAGCGTCGCGGTCCATGGGTTCTTGTTTTTTTGCCTAGGCTAACCCAGCCCAGCGGACCAGGCGGGTGAATTCTCCCAAGAGACTGTGCAAGAACCGGCAGTCACGCGTGGAACACGGTGTTCGACGATGTGCGTTGGACAGACTGGTGTAAGGAAGGCCGCAGCCGCGCTACCTAAGAATTCCCAATTCGACGGCGTCTTCGGCAAGAGGATCGATCCATGGCTCGAGTATCCCCCCTGACGTATAAAAAAAATGTGGCTGAAGCAATGGCAAGCAGAGCAATCGCAAACGGTGCTATGGCAAGCAGTGCATTGGCCAGCAGTGCAATGGCAAGTCAGCCAATGGCGAGCAGGGCAGTGGCGCTGGCGCAGTCCCCCTGGCGATCGCTGGTGCTGCTGGGGCTCGGCCTGGCGCTGATGGTCGCGGTCTTGCCCCGGGCGTCGGCGCAGGCGGGCGAGCAGGTGACACCGAGCGTGTCCCAGAACATTATGCAGCAGAAGTGGGTGTCCGATGACTCGAATCTGATCTCGACCATGGTGCTGGTCACCCTGGACCCGGGGGCCAGCCTGCCGCCTCACCGTCACGCAGGGCCGGCCTACGTCAAGGTGGCCACCGGTGAGGTGATCTCGCAGCTTGAAGGCGGGGAAGAAGAACGCTTTGGCCCCGGAGACGAATGGCGAGAGCCCGAGGGCGTGCGCCACGTACAGCTGGTCAATGCCAGCGACGACACACCGGCGGAACTGATCGTGGTGATGATCCACACCCGTGGCGAACCCCTGACCCGGGTGGAATGACCCTGTCAGTGTCACTCTGATAGCCCCGCTCTGACGGTATCGCTCTGACAGCCCCGTTCTGATAGCCCCGTTCTGATAGCCCCGCTCTGATAGCCCCGCTCTGATAGCCCCGCTCGGATCGTGCCCTGCGGATTATTCGACACGCCGACACGACAACGCCGCGATCTCTCGCGGCGTTGTCGTTGCTACCCAGGCGGGTCTGAGGCTCGGTCGAAAGGTCGCCAAGCGTAGGCGCCTTTCTGGCAAGCCTAGCCGCGGCTGGTGACTTCCAGCAGATGATAACCAAACTGGGTCTTCACCGGGCCCTGCACCTTGTTGAGGTCGGCGGAGAAGACGACCTCGTCGAACTCACGCACCATCTGGCCGGGGCCGAAGCTGCCCAGGTCGCCGCCCTGGCGGCCGGACGGGCAGGAGGAGTGCTCGCGGGCAACCTCGGCAAAATCACGACCGTTCTCGATCTCGGTCTTGAGGGTTTGGCACTTTTCTTCGCTGTCGACGAGGATGTGGCGGGCGGTGGCCTGGACCATGGGATGACTCCTGAACTTCACTGAAGGTTGGCTGAGGTTGCGAGACGCGAGCTTACCACGGGTGCCGCCGAGGCGGCACCGGGCTTGGTTTGTGTCCAGGTCCGGTGCACCATGGGACTGTCTTCGCCGCCCTTGCGCCCTCTCTTGTGTAGAACGAGTAGATACGATGGACCCGAAATCATCATCCGCTGCCGCAGAACTGACCCCACTTCTGGTCAGCGCCTGCCTGCTCGGGGATCCGGTGCGATATGACGCCGGGCACAAGTGGCTCGGCGACGAGCGTTTGGCGCTGTGGCGTGATCAGGGACGGCTGGTGCCGGTGTGCCCCGAGGTGGCGGGAGGCCTGCCCACACCGCGCCCCGCGGCGGAGATCGCAGGAGGCAGCGGCGCTCAGGTGCTGGCAGGCGAACTCAGGATCGTCGATATCGACGGCGGTGATCCCACCGAGGCCTTTGTGGCGGGCGCCAGGCGAGCGCTCGCCACCGCCAGGCGCTACCACTGCCGGTTGGCGCTGTTGACCGACGCCAGTCCGTCCTGTGGCAGCACTCAGGTGTACGATGGCCGCTTCAGTGGCAGCAGGCTCGCCGGTGAAGGCGTGACCGCCGCGCTGTTGCGCGACGCCGGCATCGAGGTCTTCGCCCCGCATCAGCTGGAGGAATTGGCTCGCCGTCTGGTCGAGCTGGATACCGACCGGCGGCGTTGAACGCCGGAGCGCTATTCTTGAGGCAGCTGCTCCTGCTCTTGTTGCTGCTTTTGTTGCTGCTCTTGTTGCAGTGCGGGTCGCTGGTGCTGTCGAGTCCCATCACCTCGCTCGACGTGCGGTCCAGGTGCCACGATCGGGAAACTCACCGTCAGCGTCTGGCGCTGGTGGTCGCGCGTCACCGTGATGCTGGCCTGGGTGCCTGGCAGTACGCGAGGCACCAGTGCCTTGAGCTGGTAGGGATGCGCGATGCCACGCCCGGCAAAGCTCAGGATGCGGTCGCCGACGCGCAGCCCCGCAGCCTCGGCGGGGCTGTTCGGGACCACCTCGGTCACCACCAGGCCCGGTCGGTCCTCGCTTGATTCGACACCTACCCCGAGTCGCGGCCCCTCGCTCTGCTTGTCTTCGCGTACCACAAAGACGGCGTCGGCAAGTCCCGCTTCGGCCTCGCAGGCGTCGTCGGCAGACAGCGGCAAGAGGCTCGCGACATCGGCGATACCCAGGCTCTTAAGCTGTGCCTCGATTCCCTCGCCGTGGCTGGCGTGACCCATTCCCACCAGGCCCACCGCCAGGTGGCCATCTTCGACCAGGGCGGCGAGCCCCTGGGCCATGGCCATGTCCCACACCTGCTGGGCGTAGACGAAGCCGTCGATCATGTCGTCGTCGAAGCCCTCGCCAAAACCCTCGCCAAAGCCTTCGCCACCAAGTTCCTGAGCGTGTTCCTCGAGACTCGCCTCGAGCCGTTCACGGTAGGACGGCATGGCCGGTGCGGGTTCGGGTATGCCGTGGCGTTGTGCCGGCGGCAGTGTGGAGACGCCATCCTCGACCAGCCGTTGGCGCAGCTCAGGGGTGACGTTCAGTGCCTTCAGCGGCAGCGCCTGGTCCCGGGCAAAGCGCAGCACCGGCAGGTACAGCTCGGGGTCGAAGCCCCAGTAGCGGTACCACTGGCTCTGCTCGAGCAGGGCGGCCTCATCGATGTCACCGGCGATCCAGGCGTCCAGTGCCGGTTGGCTTTCCCTCGGCAGCATCTCAAGGCCAATGGCCACATTCGGCTGATGGGCGTGCAGGGCGGCCAGGCTCGCCAGCTGGAAACGATGGTGGTCGGGACGATCGTGCTGCTCACCCAGCAGGACCACCTGCTGGCGTGCGAGCATCGGCCAGCCCATCGCCGGTGCCGTATGGACGCGAGCGTCACCGGGCGTGATCCAGTCGCCGGGCGCCAGGCCAGCGCCTGTTGCAGTGCTGGTGCAGGATGCCTGGGCATCGAGGCCGAGCACGAACAGCATCGCCAGAGTAGCCAGCCTTGGCATCGCCCATCGGCGCGGGAGAGAGCAGTGGTGTGACGGTCGAAATCGCAGAAGGGGCATGAGCGGGGCCAGCGTGAATCCAGCGTGAATCAAGAGAGAGCCAAGAGAGAACCAAGAGCGGAACCAGCGCAGCTTCGGACCGGAACGAAGCCGAAACCAGACCGAAGCGAGAGTCGAAAAGGTTCAGGCTAGCCGCCCCGGCGCCGACGATCCAGTGTGGCCTGTCCATCGCTTGATCGATGTCCCGCCTGCGGCCTGCTGGTACCATGACGCACGCCGTCCACTGTCCATCGCCCAACACCTACCTTTAGCCACCATGATCTTCGCGACTGCATGAACACTCCCTTGCCCCACGCCGAGCGCCTCGAGGCCTTGACCCGGTTGCTCGCCGACTGGCACTGGCTCTGGTCGCCGGCGCCCTTTACCCATGCCGGGGCTCCCTGGCCCGAGCGGGCGCCCGCCGGCGAAATCGCCGCCTGCCTGCAGGCGCTGGATGACGCTCGGTGCCAGCGCTTGCAGCAACGCCCCTTCGATGCCTCGCCGCTGGCCGCCTGGCTACCGGTGGATGAACTGGCGCGCCTGGTCAGGGTTCCCGATGGAGCGCCGCCGATCCAGGCGCCCGAGGCGTGGGCGGCCCACGTGGGAGGTCGCAAGTGGCAGCAGATGCTGGCCTTTGCGCCCCAGGTGGCGATCGGCCAGGGGCAAGCGCTTGTCGAGTGGTGTGCCGGCAAGGGACACCTTTCGCGTCTGCTGGCGCGCCGCCACGACGGCTCCATTTGCGCGCTGGAGTGGCAGCCGGCGCTGTGCGAAAGCGGCCAGGCGCTGGCCGAGCGGCAGGGACTGGAGGTGACGCTGGTCGAGCAGGACGTGATGGCGCCCAGCGTGAGCCGACACCTCGGTGACGCCGATCGGGTGGTGGCGCTGCATGCCTGTGGCGATCTTCACGTGCGCCTGCTGGAGCTGGCACGTGAACAGAAGGTGGCGATCAGTCTGGCTCCCTGCTGCTACCAGCGTACCCGTGACAAGATCTATCGCCCCCTGTCGCGTCAGGCGCAGCAACAGGCAGAGCGCCATGGTCTGTCGCTGGATCGAGATGCGCTGGCGCTGTCGGTGCAGGAGACCGTGACCGCCAGCCAGGGAGAGCGACGCAAGCGTGAACAGGCGAACGCCTGGCGACTGGGTTTCGATGCTCTTCAGCGCCGGCTGCGCGGAGTCGACGACTATCTGGCGGTGCCGAGTCTGGCCTACGGCAGGATGCCGGAGCGCTTCGAGGACTTCTGTCGTTGGGCCGCCCGGGAGAAGGGACTGACAGTGCCCGACGGGATCGACTGGGACGCCTATCGACGTCGTGGCGAAGCGTGTCTGCAGCGGGTCAATCGACTCGAGCTGGTGCGCCATCTGTTTCGCCGGCCGCTGGAGGTGTGGCTGGTGCTGGACCGGGCCCTGTGGCTCGAGGAGGCCGGCTTCGAGGTCAGTCTGAGCCAGTTCTGCCCGCGCGCGCTGACCCCGCGCAATCTTGCCCTGGTGGCGCAACCGACGTAAGGCCGCGAGATCACCAGCCGGTCGCGACGTTCCCGCAGGCGCGGCAAGTCCAGTTACTGGCGCTGCCGTGGTGGTCGAGACGAGGCGGCCCCGGACACTTGAACTGTCCGGGGCCGTGTTTTCTTCAAGGGAGGGGATAGCTCGGCTGGCGCCGCACGCCGGATCAGCTGCGCTTGCTACGCCTGAATTGCTCGGTTTCCCAGACCTTGGCGCGCTTGATCAAGGGGGTGATGCTGGATCCCTGGATCAGGATCGAGAACACCACCACCGAGTAGGTCATTACCAGGATGATCTCGCGCACGTCGATGTTCTTTTCGGGAATCACGGTGATCCCCGACGGAATCGACATCGCCATGGCCAGCGCCAGACCACCACGCAGTCCGCCCCAGGTCAGGATGCGCACCGAGTAGGGGTTGTAGCGACGAAAGCGCCGGAAGCCCAGGTAGGCCAGGCGCACGCTCAGATAGCGCGACAGCAGCACCAGCGGCACGGCGGCGATCATCAGCACCCAGTCCTCCGGGTGGAAGCTGAACGACAGCATGGTCATGCCGATCAGCAGGAACAGCACGCCATTGAGGAACTCGTCGACCAGCTCCCAGAAGTGGTCGAGATGCTGCCGGGATTCCTCGGAGAAGCCCTTGCGACGGGTACGGTTGCCGATGATGATGCCGGCCACCACCATGGCCAGGGGGCCGGAGACCTCGAGAAACTCGGCGAACACGTAGCCGGTGGTGGGCACCAGAAGCGTCAGCATCAGCTCCATGGAGTGGTCGTCGGTGTGACGGATCAACTGATGAAACAGCTGACCGAGCACGAAGCCGTAGACGATGCCGCCGAGCGCCTCCTGCAGAAACAGGTGGCCGACGCTGGTCACCGTGGGGGTGGTGCCGCCGAAGGCGACGGCGAACAGGGTGACGAAGAGGACCAGACCGAAGCCGTCGTTGAACAGCGACTCGCCCTCGATCTGGGTCGAGATGCGCCGGGGCGCGTTCATCTTCTTGACGATGGCGAGCACCGCGATGGGATCGGTGGGAGAGATCAGGGCGCCGAACAGCAGGCAGTAGATCAGATCGAAGTCGATACCCAGCCAGCCCACCAGCAGCCACAGGCTGTAGCCGATGAAGAAGGTCGAAAACAGGGTGCTGCCCATGGCAAGGATGGCGATTTCCCACTTCTGGTCACGCAGGTGGGGGAGCTTGATCCCCAGCGCACCGGCAAACAGCAGAAATCCGAGGATGCCCTTCAGCAGGAAATCCTCGAAATTCAACTGATTGATGGCGGTTTTAGCGGTTTCGTCGAGGGCGAACCAGCCCGCGTGACCGGCGATGACGATGGCCAGCGACAGTATCAGAGCGCCAGCAGTGATCGCGATGGTGGTCTGAAATTTTCCGATCTTGCCGTTGATCAGGGAGATCACCATCGCCATCGCGGCGAGCAGGCAAAGGGTGTCGTACACCGACATGGAGGGAGGCCTCTAGGTAGGATGGGTGAGTCGTGTCGGCTCGAGCGCTGGCTCGAGGCCGTAAAAGGGGGGCAGCAGCAGGCACATCGGCTCGGCCCGTCGCATCACCCGAGGAGGTCAGGCGCTGGTGTGACGGGGGAGGCGATTGTGACGTGTCCATCGCGGGAGTTCGGTCCTGAGCGTGGTGTGCTACGCCCTGGCCGGTTGGGCCAGGGGGAGCGGATAGGGCTTGCGAACAGGTCTTGCAAATTGGGCTTGCGAATAGCGCCTGTACGCTGGATACGGATGTCCCGGCGGTCAGCATCTGCGGCGTCATGCTCGGAGGCGCTGAAGCCAGGCATCAAGGCCTTCGACGCGTGAGACGCGAGTCGGCTATATCGGCGTTTCGCAGTGCAACAAAGTATACGCGGGTCGCGGTGCGGGTACATCCCGGATGTCGCTTTTTTTGAAGCGCGTGGGCGAGGATTGACAGGCGCCTGGCTTGTCTACGACAAAGGTCTGAAACCAAAGGCGTGTGTCGCTCGGTTCAAGCGAGCGCCCTGACGACAAGGAACCTCTATGCAAGTACACGATATCGCCGTACACCTGGGTCCTGCCCAGGCCCATCTGCGCCAGTTGGACGACGGTTGGGCGGGGCTGATCGATCGGGTGGGCGACTGCGGACTGACCACCGCCCTCGATCGCAGCCCCTACGAGTCGTTGTCCAGGGCGGTGGCCTATCAGCAGCTCCATGGCAAGGCGGCGGCGGCGATTGTCGGCCGTCTGACAGCGCTGTTCCCGGGGCAGGATTTCCCCAGTCCCCGGCAACTGTCCGAGCTCTCCTCGGAGGAGCTTCGAGCCTGTGGCTTCTCGGCACGCAAGCAGGCGACCCTCCAGGGCCTCGCCGAGGCGGCACTGGACGGTCGAATCCCCAACCGCGAACAGGCCGCCGAGATGGAGGACGAAGAGCTGATCAAGCGTTTCACCGCCATCAAGGGTATCGGCCGCTGGACCGTCGAGATGATGCTGATCAACACCCTTGGACGTCCCGATATCCTGCCGGTGGATGACTTGGGCATCCGCGACGGCGCGCGCTACCTGTTCGGCTGGGAACGCATGCCGACGCCAAGGGAGACCCGCGAGCTGTGCGAACCCTGCAGGCCCTGGCGCTCGGTGGCGTCCTGGTACCTGTGGCGCTGCAACGAACAACCGGATTACCGACGCCTGGCGAAGTCCTGAACCGGGCCAGGCAAGCCGAGAAGGCTAGGAAGGCAAGGAAGGCGCGGAAGCGAGGATGACCGGTGACAGCCGTGCAGGGTGCGCGGCCGAAGCTCTGCACGCGGGGCCCGCTGATGGCGACAGCAGGGTGACTTAGTCGCGACGGCGGTAGGGGTCGGGCATCGCCTGTTCCGGGCGCCAGCGGGTGCGTTCGCCGTTCAAGGTCAGCACAAGCTGGCGAGGCCCGGCGTGGTCGCGGTGCTCGCACAGATAGATACCCTGCCAGGTGCCCATCGCCAGGCGCCCCTCAGTGATGGGAATGCTGAGTGATGGCCCCAGCAGGCTGGCCTTGAGGTGGGCCGGCATGTCGTCGCTGCCCTCCTGGGTGTGACGGTAGTAGGGTGCGTTCTCCGGCACCATCACATTGAAGTGACGCTCGAAGTCGCCACGTACCGTGGGATCGGCGTCTTCGTTGATGGTCAGCGATGCCGAGGTGTGCTGGATGAAGGCGTGGAGCAGGCCGATGCGCATGCTCGGCAGGTCCGGCAGTGCCTGAACGACCTCATCGGTGATCAGGTGAAAGCCCCGGGGGCGGGCAGCGAGGCGAAGGGTGCTCTGGAACCACATCTAGGACGGTCTCATTGTCGGCGTTGACGCTGGAGGCCATGGCACGGCAAGGCCCTTGCGCAGGAAAGCCCCTGTGCAGCAGGGCCATCGCTCGAGGCAGACAGGCGCGATCAGGCGGCCAGCGGTAAGGAATTCAAACGCGCAAAGACTACCTCCTTTACCGTCCTGTGAGGAGTCCCGAATGAAAGATCAACGTCTGACCCGGGCCGACGTCTTTCGCCACCAGCCGATGCTGGCCAAGTCCCTGGTGGAACTCGAGCGCGCCGTGGCCGAGGCGGGCATCGAGTCTGAGCTGGTGCACCTGATCAAGCTGCGCGCCTCCCAGCTGAACGGTTGCGCCTTCTGTCTGCGCATGCACAGCCAGGAAGCACGCGAGGACGGTGAGCAGCAGTCGCGTCTGGATGTTCTGTCGGCGTGGCGAGAGACCCAGCTCTTCAGTCGCCGTGAACAGGCAGCGCTGGCCTGGACCGAGGCGCTGACGCTGGTCAGCGGCCAGGAGATCGGCGGCGGCGACTACACCCGCCTGGCCGCGGAATTCACCCCCGAAGAGCAGGTCAACGTGACGGCGCTGGTGGTCTCCATCAACGCCTGGAACCGGATCGCGCTGGCGTTCGCCTTCCCGGTGGAGTGACGTCCTGCGGCGCGACCGAACGTCTCCCGCGCGGGTAGGCGACGTCGTCTTGCCCCTATGCCCCGCCAAGCAGGCCGGCGGGCAGGCTCATCCTGCCAGCAGCGGAAACAGCGGATGCTCCATGGGGCTGCCCGCGGGCAGTTCGTCGGCGAGGCCGGGAAAGGGCGGCGAGGTGGTCCAGGCCCGCGGTGCGTGGACCATGTCGTCACCCAGCAGACGCACCGAGAAAGCGCGACGGCGATGATGGCCACTGACGCCACCCGAGGCGTGCAGGGTCAGCATGTTGAAGAATACGGCGTCGCCGGGTTCCAGCGCCCAGCCAAGGATGGTGTAGCGTTCACGCTGGGCCTCGATGTCAGGCAGCTCGGCCAGACTGCCCTCGGGGAACCAGCTGGCCTGGTGGTCCATGAAGGTCCGTGGCATCAGCCAGGGCCCCTTGTGGGACCCGGCCACAAACTCCAGGGTGGCCGCCCGGGATACCGGATCCACCGGTAGCCACATGCTGACGTTCTGACTGCCTACCACGTTGTAGTAGGGCTGGTCCTGGTGCCAGGGGGTACGCTGGCGCGTGCCCGGTTCCTTGACCAGTAGATGGTCGTGGTAGAGGCGTACCTGGCGCGAGCCCATCAGGCGTTGCCCGATAAGCCCCAGCGGCGAGTCGAAGATGAAACCCCGATACGCTTCGTTGGTCTGCCAGTTGCAGAAGTCCTCGAAGAACCAGCCTGGGTCATCGGGTCGACTGGCGACCTTGGCCCGGGGGCTGGGATCGCGCAGGTTGTCCTCGATGCCCTCCGCCAGTCGCTTGAGCTCCTGGGGGCAGAAGATGCCGCGTAGACAGATGGCGCCGTCGCGCTGGAAGGCGGCGACGTCTTCGTCGCTGACCATGGTGTCGGGATGGATGCGCAGGTTCATGGGGCCTCCAGGCGGTGGAAGTCAGGAAGAGGAAAGGACAGCTGTGACAACAGCCGGTCGAAGAAACCCTCGCACTTCGTGATCTGATCGAAGGCGATGAACTCGTCTGGCTGATGGGCCTGATGGATGCTGCCGGGGCCGCAGATCACGGTAGGGACGCCCAGCTGGGCGAACAGCCCGGCCTCGCAGCCGAAGCCGAGCGCCAACGGCTCGACGCTGCATTCGGCCAGCTCGGCGATCCATGACAGGTAGCCTTGGCGGCGTTCGTCCAGCGGTGGGTACTGGCCGCGGCATTCCAGGGTCAGTCTGGCGCGACGGCCCAGGCCGATCAGGTCGCGATCCAGGCCGCTGGGAAAGTCCTTGCGCAGGCGCTCGAGGATTTCCATGGCGGGCTGCCCGGGCAGCGGGCGCATCTCGAAGTCGATGCGGCAGTGCTCGGGGATCTGATTCAGCGCGCTGCCACCCTCGATCAGCCCGACGTGGACCGTGGAGTAGGGGGGATCGAAGCGCTGATCGGTGAGCGACATCAGGCGCTTTTCCCGTGCCAGCTGGCGGATCTGCGCAACCACGCCCGCGCCGACGTCGATGGCGTTGACGCCTCGCCCCGGGTAGCCCGAGTGGCCTCCCACGCCCTCGATGGTGGCGCGCATGCCGACGTGGCCCTTGTGGGCGTTGGCGATGCGCATCGCGGTGGGTTCGCCGACGATGATGCCCCGCAGGCGTTCCTTGTGGACCTCGAGAAACGGCAGCATCAGCGGGGCACCCAGGCACCCGACCTCTTCGTCGAAGGACAGCGCCAGCAACACCGAGTGACGCGAGTGCTCTGCCTGCCAGGCGGCCAGTTTCGTCAGGGCCACGCCGATGAATCCCTTCATGTCTGCCGTGCCGCGACCGTAGAGGCGTTCAGCGTGGCGTTTCGGCGTGAACGGGGCGGTGACGCGCCAGTCCGCGTGGCTCGCCGGCACCACGTCGGTGTGGCCGGAAACCAGCAGGGCCGGGGCGTCGCGGGGGCCAAATTCGGCGATCAGGTTGGCCTTGTCGCCGCTGTCGTTGTAGAGCAGGGTGACCGCTGCCCCACGCGCCTCGAGCCAGCCGGCGACGTCGTTGATCAGTTCAAGGTTGGAGCGATGACTGGTGGTGTCGAAGGCCACCAGACGTTCGATCATCGCAAGGCTCAAGGGTAGCGTGTTGCTGGTCAAGACGAGGCTCCGTGAGTGCAGACCGTCAGGCGAGGGGCCAGACCACCAGGGTCGCCAGCAGGATGAGCACAGCGCCGAGGGCATAGAGCAGGGCGATCAGCGGCAGCATGAAACGCATCCAGCGGCTCCAGGGAATGCCGGCGATGGTGAGTCCCGCCATCAACCAGCCAGCGGTAGGAGTAAAGGCATTGGAGATGCCGTCGCCAAACTGGAAGGCCAGCACCGCGACCTGGCGGTGTACCTCGGCGAGGTCCGCGATGGGCGTCATGATGGGCATGGTCAGCGCCGCCTGGCCGCTGCCCGAGGTGACGATGAAGTTCATCGCGCTTTGCATGGCGAACATGCCCAGTGCTGCGGCCGACGCCGAGGTGTCGCCGATCAGCGTGGAAAGCGAATGGATGATGGTGTCGATGATCTCGCTGTGCTGCACGATGACCACGATGGTGAAGGCCAGGCCCACCGCCAGGGCGCCATCCATCATGTCCTTGCAGCCGGTGGAAAAGGCTCCGGCGATGGTGTTGGCTCGCATGCCGGCGAGCAGTCCGGTGACGATACCCAGCAGCAGGAAGACGCCGGCCATCTCCTTGAGGTACCAGCCGAAGGCACTGACCCCGGCGATGATCGCCACCAGGGCCAGGGCGAAGGCGCCGAGGATCAGCAGGTGGCGAGGGGTCAGGTCGACGTGATCGCCCGGTCCTTCTTCATCGGGCGGGGCCAGGCCGTAGACCACACTGCGCTCTGGCCTTGCCTGCACGCGACGGGCGTAGAACATAACGTAGCCGATGCTCAGGGCGACGAACGCAAGCCAGCAGACGAAGCGGTAGCCCATGCCGGAAAACAGCGGCAATTCGGCGATGCTCTGGGCGACGCCGACGTTGAAGGGATTGAGAAAGGAGCCGGTGTAGCCGATGGCGGTGCCGATCAGCGGGATGGCGGCGGCGACCACGGCGTCGTAGCCGATACGTCGCGCCAGCGGCAGCAGGATGAAGATGTAGACGATGCTGCCCTCGATCATGCCGTAGGTACCGGAACACAGGGCGAAGAAGGTCATCATCAGCGGGATGATCAGGATCTCGCGGCCCTTGAGCTTCACCAGCAGGAAGTGGACCAGCCCTTCGATGGCGCGGGAGCGTCTCAGGACCCCGAAGGTACCGCCGACGATGACCAGAAAGAAGATGATCGACGAGCCGCTCTTCATCCCTTCGAAGAAGGCGTTGAAGAACTCGAAGGGACCGATGCCCGGGGAGTCGATGGCCTGGTAGGTGCCGGCGACGATGACCGAGCGCCCGTCGGCGTTGGTGATGCGTTCGAAGCTTCCGCTGGGGACGAACCAGGTGACGATGGCCGCCAGCAGGGCGAGAAAGAAGAGGATGACGAAGGCGTGGGGCAGCGGCCTCTGTTGCTCGACGTGTGGTCTGGCGGCCATCTTGTCATGATTCATCGGCTGACTCTCGCTGGTGGCGGGTTTGTGGCACCTGGGGCTGAGTTCATTGATCCTTTCGGTTTAGTCCGAACCAGCGAAGCCTGTCGAGTCAGGGCGCGCGGCTGGGCAGAAGATCGTCGAGAACGAGGTCACACAATGCGCCTTCGTCCAGCAGACGTGTGGCGGCCTCGATGTCCGGTGCGAAGTAACGATCGTGGTCATAGTGGGTCACCCGGCGACGCAGTCGCTGACGGGCCTGCTCCAGCAAAGGTGTCGAGGCGAGCCCCTCGCGCATGTCGAGGCCCTGGCAGCTTGCCAGCCATTCGATGGCCAGCACGCCGCGAACATTGGCCGCCATCTCCTTGAGTCGCCGTCCCGCCGCCGGCGCCATGGACACATGGTCCTCCTGATTGGCCGAGGTAGGCAGGCTGTCCACGCTGTGAGGGTGGGCCAGAGCCTTGTTCTCGCTGGCCAGCGCGGCGGCTGACACCTGGGCAATCATGAAGCCGGAATTTACGCCGCCGTTTTCGACCAGGAAGGGGGGAAGCCGGGACATGTGGGTGTCCATCATCAGCGAGATGCGTCGCTCCGACAGGGCCCCGATCTCCGCCAGCGCCAGCGCCAGATTGTCGGCCACAAGGGCAACCGGCTCGGCGTGGAAGTTGCCGCCCGAGAGGATGTCGCCGTTGTCGGCGAACACCAGCGGGTTGTCGGTGACGGCGTTGGCCTCGATCTCGAGCACCCTGGCCGCGTGGCGGATCTGGTCGAGCACCGCGCCCATGACCTGAGGCTGGCAGCGCAGCGAGTAGGGGTCCTGGACGCGGTCACAGTCGGCGTGGGAGGCCCCCACCTCGCTGGTGTCCCCGAGCAGGTGACGATAGGCCCTGGCAACGTCGATCTGCCCGGGTTGGCCGCGCAGTTCGTGGATGCGGGCGTCGAAGGGAACCCGTGAGGCCAGGCTCGCCTCGACGCTCAGGGCGCCGCACACGGTGGCGCTGGCAAACAGATCTTCGGCCTCGAACAGACCGCGCAGCGCCAGCGCGGTGGAGACCTGGGTGCCATTGAGCAGCGCCAATCCCTCCTTGGGTGCCAGGGTCAGGTGCGACAGGCCAGCCACGTTCAGGGCGTCCCGTCCCGAGAGGGTCTCGCCACGGTGGCGTGCCTGGCCCTCGCCCAGCAGCACCAGACTCATATGGGCCAGTGGCGCCAGGTCGCCCGAGGCACCTACCGAGCCCTTGGCGGGGATGACCGGCCAGACCTCGGTGTTGATCAGGGTGATCAGGGCGTCCAGGACTTCACCGCGAATGCCGGAGTAGCCGCGTGCCAGGCTTGCCACCTTCAGCGTCATGATCAGCCTTACCAGCTCGTCGTCCAGGCGTTCACCGACGCCGGTGGCGTGGGATAGCACCAGCGAGCGCTGCAGGTCCTCCAGGCGTTCGCGCTCGATGCGGGTCTGAGCCAGCAGGCCGAAGCCGGTGTTGACCCCGTAGGCGGTGCGTCCCTCGTCGATGACGCCAGCCACCGTCGCCACCGAGGCGTCGATGGCGGCGTATGCCGAGGGCTCCAGAGACACCACTGTCGGTGACGTGAGGAGCCTGCGCATGTCCTGGAGGGTGAGTTGGCCTGGGGTGATGACGAGTCGATGCATGGTGGCGAGCTCCCGAGACGTGGCCGAACATGATGGGAAAACTTTAATGTATATACATTAACAGCAGGGCAATGGCGCGGCGTCAAGGCGGCTATCGTCGAACGGCAGGCGAGAATCGCCAGGGGGGAGTGACGATGTGTGTCACAGACTGTGCCCGATCTTCTATACAGATTTCGCCGCTGACATGATCGGGGGCAGCGACTGGGTCGGCTAGCGCAGGGATGGGTCGATGGACGTCTGGACCTGGTTCACAACGTCAGCGGATTCAGGCAGGTGTCGAACCGTCGCTACAGTGTTGCCCAGGGGCTGGTGTCCCCCTGCTCCAGCACACGTCGCACGGTGGCGAGGGCCTGTTGCAGGGACTCGCGGCTGTCGGGGGCGCCCACGCACAGGCGAATGGCCTGGGGCGCCGGCTCGCTGCCGGTACAGAAGGGTTCAGGCGTTGCCACCAGCACGCCTTCGCTCTTCAGCAGGGCCTGTACCTCGCTGGCCCGCCGGCCCTCGGGCAGCGGTAGCCATAAGTTGGCGCCGTGGGTGAGATGGCGGGGCGTCAGGGCCTCGAAGCTTGCCCGTGCCAGACGCTGCCGAGCGGCCAGCTCTGCGGTCTGCCAGGCCAGCAGTTCTGGGTAGCGGGGCGAGGCGATCCAGCGCCGCGCCACCTCGGTCATCAGCGGCGGACACATCCATGACTGCGCCCGCAACAGGCTGCCGATGCGCTCGCGCAGGGTGGCCGGCATCTGCAGGGTGCCGACTCTGAGGCCACCGGAAAGCACCTTGGAGGTGCTGAATACCTGCAGCGTGCGTTCCGGCGCCAGTTCCAGTAGAGACACACCGCGATCCTCCCGCGGCAGGTACTGGACGGCGTCCTCGATCAGCCAGAAGTCATGTCGACGCGCCAGGGCGGCGAGCTGTTCCCTGCGCTGTGGCGAAAGCACCGCGCTGGTGGGGTTGTTCTGGTCTGGGGTCAGGTAGACCAGGCGGGGCACCTGGCGCTGGCACAGGCGTGCCAGTGCATCGATGTCCATGCCGTCGTCGTCCAGGGGTACCGCCATCGGCTTGAGGTGAGCGTGGCGGGTGGCGGCGTTGAACCCCGGATAGGTGAGGGCGTCGGCGGCCACGCTGTCGCCGGGGCGGGTCAGGGCTCTCAGGCACAGGTCGATGCCGTGCTGGCCGCCCTGGGTGATCGCCAGCACCTCGTGCAGGGGAAAGCCGAGATCCTCAAGCCAACGTGACAGCGCCTCTCTGTGCTGCCGGGTGCCGATATCGGGCTGGTAGGCGGCGACCATGGCAAGGCAGGCCGGGTCCTCGGTCACCTCCGCCAGGGCCTGCTGCAGACACTGATGACGCCAGGGGTGCGGCGGAGCAAAGCTCAGGCTCATGTCGACCACGCCATCGGAGTCGGCTGCGACGTGTACATCGAAGGGGCTGTTGCCGGCGGCGGCGCCATTGACGTAGGTGCCACTGCCGACCCGGGACGATACCCAGCCCCGTTGCTGGGCTTCGCTGTAGGCGCGGGTGATGGTGCCCACGGTGACGCCCAGCGCGTCGGCCAGGGCCCGTTGCGGGGGCAGTCGATCGCCGGCGGCGAGCTGGCCCTGGTCGATGGCCTCGCCGATGGCCGAGGCAATCTGACGATAGCGGGCCGAGCGGGAGTCGAATTCGAGGGAGGGAGCCCAGATTGTCATGGTGACAATAAACTCTTTGACGGCAATTGTTGCCTGAGTATGCTTTAAAAACCGGGGTCAATTCACCTTGTTTCACACCATAATGCAAAAATTGTAGGGGTACAATCATGGAAGAGACCGCTAGTCAGCTCGCCTTTCTGCTTCCGGCAGCGCTGTTCATGGTGTCCATGACCATCACGCCGGGTCCCAACAACGTGATGCTGACCGCCTCCGGCGCCAACTACGGCTTCCTGCGTACCCTGCCACACCTGTTCGGTATCCTGGGCGGCTGTTTTGTGCTGTTCGCCTCGATCGCGCTCGGGCTCGGGGTGGTGTTCGAGCGCTATCCGGTGGTGCAGGGCGGACTCAAGCTGGTCGGCAGCCTGTACCTCTTGTACCTGGCGTGGAAGATCGCGACGGCCCCGCCGCCGGACCTGCGGGTAGGCGATGCCCGCCCGCTGTCCTTCGTGCAGGCGGCGGCGTTCCAGTTTGCCAACCCCAAGGCGTGGGTCATGGGTATCGCGTTGATGGCGGGGTTCCTGCCGGACGGCGGCAACCCCTGGGTCAACGCCCTGTTGCTGGCGGGCGTGGCGGAACTGGTGGGGCTGCCCTGCATCGCTCTGTGGGCAGGGTTTGGCACCGCCATCGGCCGCCTGTTGAAGAGCGACCGATCCTGGCGGGTGTTCAATGGGGTGATGGGGGCGCTCACCGCGGCCTGCGTGGTGATGATCCTGGCCTGAACCATTCAGCCTGGCGCGATCGGAGCTTAGGGCTTGTCTGAAAAGTGCCTGCGCTCGGTAATACGGCGTTAAAAATCGGCTGGTGCGCCAGCCCGGTCAAAATGCTCATTTACACCCCGTAAACTGCGCTTTCTCACCGATTTTTGCCTTGTCTAACCTTCGCTCGTCGACTTTTCGGACAGCGCCTAAGGCTTGGTCAAGAAGACTCAGCCCTCGCTGGGCTCATCAGGCGATGCCCCCTCGGGCCGCCGGGCGGTCAGGGTGATCTCCACGGCGGCGCCGCCATGCAGCTGTGGCGACACGGTGCAGGTACGCGCCGGATAGCGCGCAGCCTCGAACCACTCGGAATAGACATCATCCACCGCCTGTTGCAGCGACAGGTCGGTGAGGTGCACTTGAACACGCACGGTGTCGGCCAGGGTGCAATCCGCCTGCTCGAGCAGGTGAGACAGTCGCCTGAGGATCCAGCGAGTTTCTTCGGCGGCGTCACCGAGAATGGCGTCACTGCCCTGGATATCGGCGGCGGTCAGCCCCGACAGGTGGACGTAGTGTTCGTCCATGACCAGATGGGAGCCCGGAAACTCGGGGCTGGGTAGGGTGGGGTCGTTGAAGTAGCGTGCCATCTTGCCTCCTGCTGCGGCTTGGTCGTTGTGCCGCTGGAGAAATGTCTGGCGAATGCCGCCGACTTTCCTTGCGGAAAGCAGGCGGCGGAAAATGCGTTTGTCGGTTGACCGCGGAGAGCGTCCGGGAATAGCGCGGGCGTCAGCTGCTGACTTCGCACTGCACCGGCATGCGCCGGCCGATGGTCCAGGTGGCCTCGTTGCCCTTGCCACGGAAGACGTGCTGGCCGTTTTCCGAGGCGTAGTGCATGCCCGAGGCGGCGGGCTGGCGTTCGAGCGGGAAGCTGTCGCCGTGCATCTGTACCTCGGCGCTGTCCTGACTGTCGAAGACGATGGTGAACTGGCTGCCATCCTGGCAGATGTAGTCGGCGGAGGGCGAGGCTGCGGCGTCGGCACTGTCATCATGGCCACTGCCGCCGGCACAGCCGGCCAGGGCGGTGAACAGCGCAGTGAAGGCGGCAACAGGGATCCAGCTGGCGTTCATGAAACATCTCCTTGTCATATGAAGGGAGCCGTGGAAAAGGCTCGCCTGGCGTTAGGCCTTCCCAGGCTACACAAGTTCCGCACCCGCCACGATACCTCGCCGGATCAGCCCTGCTCAGGCGGTTCGCGTCCGGGAGTCGTGTTGTCGCGGGAGTCGCCGTCGTCATCGTCGTGGGCCCCGTCGTCAACGCTGACATCCGTCGGTTGTTGCTCCTGGCGTCTGGCGTGGCGCTCTGCCTTGTCGCGATGAGTGTCGTCGGGCACCAGGGCGAGCAGGGTCTCGCCGTCACCGGCATCGAAGCTTTCATCCTTGTGCATGACGCGTACTTCGCCATCCTCGTTGTAGGTCGAGATCACCCGGGCGTCGGGGTTGTCGCGTCGATAGTCCTCGAACGAATAGCTCTCGCTGAGGCGCGTCAGACGGACGCACCAGCCCTCGCGGATGTAGTTGGTGGCCTGTTCGAAGTCGAGTTCCTTGGCGAAGAAGCGCCCGCCCAGGGACTGCTCGAGATGATCGCCACCGGCACCGCCCCCCGGGGCGAAGCGGTACACCTGATGGTGGCCGAATTCGGGAGCATAGTGCATGCACAGCAGGGCGTTGTAGTCGTCGTTGTCGGTCAGCGCCACCATGCTGTCGAAGCGGCTGAACTCCAGCGTCAGCTCGGCCTCCTCGGTGAGTACCTCGCCGTAGTAGGTGGGAATGTCGCGGCCTCTGACCTGGCGCAGATGGTTGTAGTTGCGATCGGCGATCAGCACCGGGCGCCCGGTGGACTGGATGGCCTCGGCAAGGGCGACCGTGAAGGGGTTGGCGCCGATGATCAGCAGCCCCTTGGTATCGGTGGACTGAAGATTGAAGCGACGGGCCAGGGGTTGCAGCGAGAAGCCGTGCAGCAGCACCGTGACCGCGACGATGGCAAAGGCCAATGGCGACAGCAGGGCGGCGTCCTCGATGCCGATGTCGACCAGGCGCGCGCCGAACAGACCGGCGATGGCCACCGCGACCACCCCGCGTGGACCGATCCAGCCGACCATCAGCTTCTCGCCGAAGGGCAGGTCGACCTTGATCAATGATATGAAGACCGCCAGCGGGCGGACCAGCAGCAGTACCACCGCGACGAACAGGATTTCGCGGGTCGTCAGGGTGGCCAGGGTGCCCAGGTCCACCTGAGCGGCCAGCAGGATGAATACCCCGGAGACCAGCAGTACGGTGATGTTCTCCTTGAAGCGGCGGATCTCGTCGAGCGACGACAGCGACGAATTGCCAATCACTACCCCCATCACGGTGACCGCCAGCAGGCCGCTTTCGTGCAGCAGGGCATTGGGCAGGGCGTAGGTGGCCATGACGAAGAAGATGATCACCGGCACCTTGAGAAACTCGGGGATATGGCCGCCCTTGATCGCGCGGATCAGCCCCCAGGCGGTGGCCAGTCCCACCGCGCTCGCCACCGCTATGCCCAGCGCCATATGGATGAGTGTCATCGACAGCGAGTGAGAGGAGTTGAGGACGATGGCGAGTTCGAAGGCCAGCACCGCCGCCAGCGCGCCCACCGGGTCATTGAGGATCGCTTCCCAACGCAGGATTTCCCCCGGACGTCGCTTGAGGCTGGCCTGGCGCAGCAGGGGAATGATGACGGTGGGGCCGGTGACGATCAGGATGCCGCCAAGCACCGAGGCCGATGCCCAGGTCAGCCCACCGATGTAGTGACCCGACAGGGTCGCCAGCAGCCAGACCAGCGGGCCGCCGAAGAACACCAGGCGCTTCACCGCAAGCTCCGCGCCCTTCAGCCGTGTCAGGTTCAGCGTCAGGCCACCCTCGAACAGGATCATCGCCACGGCGACCGCGATCAGCGGTTCGAGCAACTCGCCGAATACCGAGCGTGGGTCGAGCACACCGGTTACCGGGCCGATGAGTACGCCGCTCAGCAGCAGCAGGACGATGGCCGGCACCTTCCAGCGCCAGGCCAGCCACTGGGCGCCGATACCGAGCGCCGCGATCAGGCAGAAGACAAGAACGGGGGTCATGAGGGGCTTCCCTGTGGTCCAATCGGTGCAGTCAGTGCTTTGCTTGCCAGGCTGGCGAGGTAACGTCGGCGAGCGCAGGCACTTTTCCTACAAGGCATAACGCTAGGCGGCGCCCGCTGCATTCACAACCAACCCTGTAAACGCTTGCGACCCGATCGGCACAGTTGCCCGGAGACTCAGGGGCCCGCGCCACGCAGGCATTGAAGGAGCCTTCGTACTACCGAGGGCGGGGAAGTGTTTGCCCTGCTTGTTCTGTTCGTGACGAATGAAGCAATCGGAAGCGATGCCATGGTGGCGGGAGGAGGAGGCGTTGCAGATAAAGTCCGGTTGCCATCAGCTGGCGAACAGCAAGGCGACCACCGCGACAATAAGAATGCCGAACTGCGCGGCACGAATGTAGAGCGACCAGCCATGGTAGAGGCTGATACGGATGCGCTCGGCAGGGCTTTCGGTGAGGTAGATATAGCCACACACCAGCACGGGAAAGATGAGCAGCCCGATCATGGTGGGCGGCTACGCTGCTACTGGCTGTCGTGGGAAGCCAGGGGGAAGCTCTGGTCGATGCGTTGGCGCTCGAGCTCGGCGGCGTCCTTGCTGGCGTACCTGCGCACCACCACGGTGCCCGAGGCAGTGATATCCACGTCATCCCAGCCTGCCGTCTCTGCCGCCTCGGTAGATTGCTGCAGCTGCTGCTGAATCTGCTCGAGAATGCGTTGGCCCTGTGCGCTCATGTCCTGTTCCTCTCATGGACTGACACTGAGAATAGCACGATGCGATGTATGTCGCGGGATGGAAAGGAAGGGGAAGGCATGGGGAGGGGGAGGAAAGAGAGGGAAGGGAGAGAAAAGAAAGGAGAGAACCGCGCTGGCCCCGTTCCTTCCTCTCTTGCCTTCCCCCTCGGCATTGGTCAGCCCTTGGCAACCACCGCCACACCGGCCTTGGAACGATTGGGACGCCCGATGGCGCGGGTGATCCAGTCGCCCACGGCGGCGATGCGCTCGAGGTCCACCGTGGTTTCGATGCCCAGGCCTTCAAGCAGGTAGACCACGTCCTCGGTGGCGACATTGCCGCTGGCGCCCTTGGCGTAGGGGCAGCCCCCGAGGCCCGCCACCGAGCTGTCGATCACCTGGACGCCGTCTTCGAGTACCGCGGCCAGATTGGCTAGCGCCTGGCCATAGGTGTCGTGGAAGTGGGCGGCCAGACGCTCGACCGGAACGTCACGGGCCACCGCCTCGAGCATGCGCCGGGCCTTGAGCGGGGTACCGGTGCCGATGGTGTCGCCCAGTGACACCTCGTAGCAGCCCATCTCGTCCAGCGCCCGGGCGACCGCCGCCACCTGCTCGGGGGCGATGTCGCCTTCGTAGGGGCAGCCGAGCACGCAGGACACATAGCCGCGCACCTGGATCCCCTGATCGCGGGCGCGTTCCACCACCGGGGCGAAGCGCTCGAGCGACTCGGCGATGGAGCAGTTGATGTTCTTTTGCGAGAACGACTCCGAGGCCGCGCCGAACACCGCCACCTCATCGACGCCGCACTCGATGGCCGCCTCCAGTCCCTTGAGGTTGGGAGTCAGTGCCGAATAGCGCACCCCTGGCTGGCCTTTGCCCTCTCGCATCAGGGCGGTCATCACCTCGCGGTGGTCGGCCATCTGCGGCACCCATTTGGGCGACACGAAGCTGGCCGCCTCGATATGGCGGTGGCCGGCCTTGGTCAGGCGTTCGACCAGTTCGAGCTTGGTCGCCGTGGTGATCGGGTCCGGCTCGTTCTGCAGGCCGTCGCGAGGCCCGACTTCGACGATGCGAACGCTGGCGGGAAGGGCCATCAGCGGGACTCCTTTTGCTCGGTTTCGGGCTGTGTCTCTGACTGCGCCTCTGTTGGCGACGCGCCGGCGTCGAACTCCAGCAGCACGTCGCCCTGGCCGACGGTGTCGCCGGCGGAGAAGTGGAAGCTGGCCACGGCGCCGTCGGCCGGGGCGGTGAGGGTGTGCTCCATCTTCATCGCTTCCATCACCATCAGGGCGTCACCCTTGGCAACGGCAGCACCGGGCGCAACCAGCAGCGCCACCACGGTACCGTGCATGGGCGCGGTCAGGGTCGACTCGACCTCGTGCTGGCCGTGGTCGATGGCGTCGATACGCCGCCAGTAAAGGCGGACCTCGCCCTCGGGGCTCGACAGCACGATCTCGTTGCGCTCCTTGCCTTCGCCCACCAGGCGCGCCTGCAGGCGGCGGCGGTGGCCGTCCAGAGTGATCGCCACGGCGTCGCCGGGCAGATCGGTGAGGCTCGCCGATACCTGCTGAACCTCGTCGCGATTGGCCCCGCTGATGCTGAGCTGCCAGGCGTCGTCGCTGGCCCCATGACGTCCCTCGACCAGCGCCAGGCTCGCAGGCTCGGCGTCCAGCGCCTCGCGCGGGTCGCACAGGGCGATACGAATCTGGCGCGGGCCGTTCAGGCGAAAGCCGTCGTGGCGGTCCCAGGGCGAGTCGCTCTCGCACTCCCGAGACAGCTGATGCAGCGCCACCAGAGCGGCGCTGGCCAGGCTGTCCTGGTCGAGGCCACGGGCGGCGAACAGGCTGTCCTCGTGGCGCTCGATAAAGCGGGTATCGAGGTTGGCCGCCTGGAAGTCCGGGTGGGTGGCCAGGCGCTGCAGGAAGCCGCGGTTGGTGACCACACCACGCACGTCCAGCGCCGCCAGGGCGCGGTTCAGGGTCGCCAGCGCCGAGGCGCGGTCGGGGCCGTGGGTGATCAGCTTGGCCAGCATGGGGTCGTAGTGCATCGACACCATGTCACCGCTTTCGACCCCGCTGTCCAGGCGCACCCTGGTCGGGTCCAGCGAGGCGCCCTCGAGGTCCAGCGAAAAGTGGCTGAGCAGGCCGGTGGCGGGCAGGAAGTCCTGGTCGGCGTCCTCGGCGTAGAGCCGCGCCTCGAAGCTGTGGCCATTGATGGTCAGCTCATCCTGGCTCAGCGGCAGGCGCTCGCCCATGGCCACGCGCAGCTGCCACTCGACCAGGTCCTGGCCGGTGATCATCTCGGTGACAGGGTGTTCCACCTGCAGGCGGGTGTTCATCTCCATGAAATAGAAGGAGCCGTCCTGCCCCGGTGAGGCGTCGAGCAGAAACTCCACCGTGCCGGCGCCGACGTAACCGATCTCCTGGGCCGCGCGCACCGCCGCCTCGCCCATGGCCTGGCGCAGTTCCAGGGTCATGCCCGGTGCAGGGGCTTCCTCTAGCACCTTCTGGTGACGACGCTGCACGCTACAGTCGCGCTCGAACAGGTAGACGCCGCCGCCGTGGCTGTCGCAGAACACCTGGACCTCGACGTGGCGAGGCTGGGTCAGGTACTTCTCGATCAACATGCGGTCGTCGTTGAAGGCCGCGCGGGACTCCCGTCGGCAGCCGTCCAGGGCCGCCTGGAACTCGTCGGCGTTCTCGACCACGCGCATGCCCTTGCCGCCGCCACCGGCGCTGGCCTTGAGCAGCACCGGATAGCCGATGGCGTCGGCCTCGCGCTTGAGCAGGTCGTCGTCCTGATCATCGCCGTGGTAGCCCGGCACCAGCGGCACCCCGGCGTCCATCATGCGGGCCTTGGCGGCGGACTTGTCGCCCATGGCCTTGATGCTGGAGGCGGGCGGGCCGACGAAGACGATACCGGCGTCTTCGCAGGCGCTGACGAAGGCCTCGTTTTCCGACAGGAAACCGTAGCCGGGATGGATGGCGCCGGCGCCGCTGCGGCGGGCCGCCGCGATGACCTTGTCGACATCGAGATAGCTTTCCCGGGCCGGCGCCGGACCGATGCGGATCGCCTCATCGGCTTCGCGCACGTGGCGCGCGCCTTCATCGGCGTCGGAGTACACCGCCACCGTCTTCAGGCCCATGGCCCGGGCGGTGGCCATGACACGACAGGCGATCTCGCCACGATTGGCCACCAGCAGAGTGTCGAAGCGCGGCTGGCGGTCTGACGGATTCGAGCTCATGAGGCGCTCCCTTTTTTGTTGGTGGATGAAGGGGGGCTGGTGGAAGAGGCGCTGTCGGCCCAGGCCGGACGGCGCTTCTCGAGGAAACTCGCCAGTCCCTCCTGGCCTTCGGCGCTGGTGCGCAGTTCACTGATGACCTGACAGGTGCGCTCGCGGGTGGCGTCACTGTCGGTGTCTCTGGCGACTTCCGCCAGCAGGCCCTTGGTGGCCCGGCTGGCCTGGGGCGAGGTGGCCAGCAGGGTGTGGAGCATCGCGTCGATGGCGGCGTCGAGTTCCTCTGCGGCGACTACCCGGTGGACCAGGTCCAGTCGCTGGGCGGTGTCGGCGTCCATGACTTCGGCGCTGAGCGCGTAGCGGCGCATCTGACGGCTGCCGATGGCGCGCTGCACGTAGGGGCTGATGACCGCCGGCGACAGGCCGATGCGTACCTCGGACAAGCATAACTTGGCCCTGTCGGAGGCGATCACGATGTCGCAGCAGGCGGCCAGGCCCACCGCGCCACCGAAGGCCGCGCCCTGGACCCGGCACACCGTCACGCAGGGCAGGCTGTCGAGGCCGTGCATCAGGCGAGACAACTCACGCGAGTCGGCCAGGTTGTCGTCGACGCTGTAGTCGACCATGCGCTTCATCCAGTTGAGGTCGGCGCCGGCGGAGAAGCTCTTGCCCTCTGAACCCAGCACCAGCACTCGTACCTTGCCGCTGTCGGCGGCCTGGCGTACCTGATCCAGGTGGGCGTTGAGCTCGCCGATCAGGGCGTCGTCGAAGGCGTTGTGCACCTCGGGGCGGGTCAGGGTCAACCAGGCAACCCCCCGGGCGTCGATCCGTAGTTGGGACATGTCTGACATGGGATCCATCCTTGAGGGCATTACATGCGGAAGACGCCGAAGCGCGTCTGTTCGATCTCGGCATTCATCGCGGCGGCCAGCGACAGGCCCAGTACATCGCGGGTCTGGGCCGGGTCGATCACGCCGTCGTCCCACAGTCGGGCGCTGGCGTAGTAGGGATGGCCCTGGTGTTCGTACTGTTCGCGGGTCGGCTTCTTGAAGGCCTCTTCGTCCTCGGCGGACCAGGACTCGCCGGCGCGTTCGATCTGCTCGCGCTTGACCTGGGACAGCACGCCGGCGGCCTGCTCGCCGCCCATCACCGAGATGCGGGCGTTGGGCCACATGAACAAAAGGTTGGGTTCGAAGGCGCGGCCACACATGCCGTAGTTGCCGGCGCCGAAGCTGCCGCCGATCAGCACCGTGAACTTGGGTACCTTGGCGCAGGACACCGCGGTCACCAGCTTGGCGCCGTGCTTGGCGATGCCCTCGTGCTCGTACTTCGAGCCGACCATGAAGCCGGTGATGTTCTGCAGGAACACCAGCGGAATCTTGCGCTGGGCACACAGTTCGATGAAGTGGGCGCCCTTGACCGCGCTCTCCGAGAACAGCACCCCGTTGTTGGCGACGATGCCCACCGGATGACCGTGGATATGGGCGAAGCCGGTGACCAGGGTATCGCCGTAGTAGCGCTTGAACTCGTCGAAGTCGGAGCCGTCGACGATCCGCGCGATGACCTCGCGCACCTCGAAGGGCTTCTTGAGGTCGGTACCGACGATACCGTAGAGCTCCTCGGGGTCGAGGCTGGGCGGGCGCGGAGCGGCCATCGCCAGCTCGCCGCGCTTCTGCCAGTTCAGGCGGGACACGCAGCGCCTGGCGATCTGCAGGGCGTGGGCGTCGTTGTCGGCGTAGTGGTCGGCGACCCCGCTGATCCGGGTATGGACGTCGGCGCCGCCCAGGTCCTCGGCGCTGATGGTCTCGCCGGTCGCGGCCTTGACCAGCGGCGGGCCGCCGAGAAAGATCGTGCCCTGCTCGCGCACGATGATCGATTCATCGGCCATGGCCGGCACATAGGCGCCACCGGCGGTGCAGGAGCCCATCACCACGGCGATCTGGGGTATCCCCTCCGCCGACAGGGTGGCCTGGTTGTAGAAGATCCGGCCGAAGTGGTCGCGGTCGGGGAATACCTCGTCCTGGCGCGGCAGAAAGGCCCCGCCGGAGTCGACCAGGTAGACGCAGGGCAGGCGATGCTTGCGCGCGACTTCCTGGGCGCGCAGGTGCTTTTTCACCGTCAGCGGAAAATAGGTGCCGCCCTTGACGGTGGCGTCGTTGGCGACGATCACGCACTCGACGCCCGAAACGCGGCCGATGCCGGTGACGATGCCGGCCGCCGGCACTTCGGTGTCGTACACCTCATGGGCGGCCAACGCCGACAGTTCGAGGAAGGGCGAGCCCTCGTCGAGCAGGTGGTCGATGCGGTCGCGCACGAACAGCTTGCCGCGGGATTCGTGACGGCTACGGGCCTTGTCGCCACCGCCACGGCGGATGGCAGCGGTCAGTTCGGCCAGTTTGCCGACTTCGGCGCGCATGGCCGCGTCCCGGGCCTGGAAGTCCTCGGAGCGCGGGTTGATCTTGGTGTCCAGAATCGCCATGACCGGCTCCCCTTACTTGGATTCGTTGAACAGCTCACGCCCGATCAGCATGCGCCGGATCTCGCTGGTGCCGGCACCGATCTCGTAGAGCTTGGCGTCACGCAGCAGGCGCCCGGTCGGATACTCGTTGATGTAGCCGTTGCCGCCGAGCAGCTGGATGGCGTCCAGCGCCACCTGAGTGGCCTTCTCGGCGCAGTAGAGGATCACCCCGGCGGCGTCCTTGCGCGAGGTCTGGCCGCGGTCGCAGGCGGCGGCGACGGTGTAGAGGTAGGCGCGGCAGGCGTTCAGGGTGGTGTACATGTCGGCAACCTTGCCCTGGACCAGCTGGAACTCGCCGATGGACTGGTTGAACTGCTTGCGCTCGTGGATGTAAGGCACCACCACGTCCATCGCCGCCTGCATGATGCCGATGGGGCCAGCAGCCAGCACGGTGCGCTCGTAGTCCAGCCCGCTCATCAGCACGCGCACGCCCTTGCCGACCTCGCCCAGCACGTTCTCGGCGGGGACTTCACAGTCCTCGAACACCAGTTCACAGGTGTTGGAGCCGCGCATGCCGAGCTTGTCGAGCTTCTGGGCGGTGGAGAAGCCGGCAAAGCCCTTCTCGATGATAAAGGCCGTCATGCCCTTGGAGCCGGCGTCAGGATCGGTCTTGGCGTAGACCACCAGCACGTCGGCGTCGGGGCCGTTGGTGATCCACATCTTGTTGCCGTTGAGGATGTAGCGGTCGCCGTCCTTGCGGGCGCGCAGCTTCATCGACACCACGTCGGAACCGGCGCCCGGCTCCGACATGGCCAGCGCGCCCACGTGCTCGCCAGAGATCAGCTTGGGCAGGTACTTGGCCTTCTGTTCGGCGGAGGCGTTGATCTTGAGCTGGTTGACGCACAGGTTGGAGTGGGCGCCGTAGGACAGGCCCACCGAGGCGCTGGCCCGGGAGATCTCTTCCATGGCGATGCAGTGGGCCAGATAGCCCATGCCTGTGCCGCCGTCCTCGTCGGACACGGTAATGCCGAGCAGGCCCATGTCGCCGAACTTCTGCCACAGGTCGGCGGGGAATTCATTTTTCTCGTCGATCTCGCCGGCGCGGGGGGCGATCTCGTCGCGGGCGAAGGCGTTGACCTGGTCGCGCAGCATGACCAGGGTTTCGTCGAGGCCGAAATCGAGGGGCGTATAGGGGCTGAACATGATGGGCTCCGGGGCATCCTTGATGGTCGATACGGCGCCAGGAGGGGGCCGGACCATCTTTATTGATGGTGTTGGTGACGAGGTGAAACGGCACCGCAGGCGGTGAGCGTTCACGGGATGACAAGAAGACTAGGCAAGGTTTACGTTAACGTAAAGTGCAGCTTGTGATGCTTGCGACCAAAGTTGGTAGATAGGTACGGGTAGTCGAGCGGCAGGCGCCCGGCAGTGGGTAGCCACCAGAAGCGCCAGACGACGCCTTCGGGTCAGGGCGATGGGGTGAACAGGGTGGCCGTGCGGTTCAGATCGAGATCAGGATAATGGCAGTGGTTCAATGCCAGGCCAGATTCAGGGACGAGATCGGCAACGCCTGAGAAAGCGCGCCTGGCACGAGGCATGGAGCGATACGGCAAGGGTGAGCCGTCTGCTTCCAGGCGCGCCCGTCCCATCAATCTTCGTCCTGCCAGTAGACCACCGCGTCCTGGCGCATGCCGTAGTGTTCGAAGCTGCGCTCGGCCTTGTCGCCGCCCGGAGCGCTGCCGGCCAGTACACCAAACTTGCCTGAGTCGGGATACTCCATCACGTCCGGTGCGTTCATGCTGCTGATACACAGGTAGGTCAGGGGTTCGTCGGAGTCGTTGATGATCTGGTGTGCGCAGTCGGCGTCGCCGGCGGGGGCCGCGATCAGCTCCCCCTCGACGATGGGGTAGCGTTTCTCTCCCAGACGCACGCTGCCCTTGCCCTTGAGCACGATGAACATCTCGTCATTGTTGTGATGGAAGTGGAAAGGCCAGGCGTGGCAGCCAGGTGCCAGGGTGACTCGGCGACAGCCGAGGTCGCGCATGCCCAGCACCGGCGTCAGGTTGATGATCTTGGCATCGACCTTGTCACCGTGCTGGTGGTCCTGGCGGGGGATCGGGCAGTGGCACAGAGAGAGGATGCGAGCGCGCATTGAGGGTCCTTGTCGGTCATGGGGACGAACGAAGCACGCCGATCGCGTGCCTTCGCCCGTCTCGCGTCAATCCATGTATCAGCCTAGACCGAGATATATGACCCTGCTACGACCCCGGTCAGTTGACGTTGCTGCCTCGGGCGCGGCCGCCGGCTTCAGCGCAAGCCAGCGATTACTCGCCGTCGGCGTTGGGAAAGAACAGCTGCTGTCCCTTGACCTCGAAGTCGCCGATGGCCTGCTGGCCCGCCTCGGACAACAGCCAGTCGTGCCACTGGTCGGCCAGGTCGTGCTTGAGCTCCGGATGACGCTCGGGTGACAGCTTGAGGCTGCCGTACTGGTTGAACAGCACCTCGTCCCCTTCGAACAGCAGCTCGAGATCCTGACGGTTGTCGAAGGCCACCCAGGTGGCACGATCCGACATCACGTAGGCACCCATGCCCGCCGCGGTGTTGAGGGTGGCCCCCATGCCGCTGCCCAGCTCGCGGTACCAGTCGCCGCCGGGTTCGACCCCCGCCGACTCCCACAGCCGCAGCTCCGCCCGGTTGGTGCCGCTGTCGTCGCCACGGGAGGCGAAGGGCGACGCGTTGTCGGCGATCAGGTTGAGCGCCTCGGCTGCGCTGTCGGCGTCACGGATGCCTGCGGGATCCTCGGCCGGGCCGATCAGCACGAAGTCGTTGTACATGACGTCGGCGCGCTCGGTGGCGTAGCCGTCCGCCACGAAGGCTTCCTCGCCGGCGGTGTCGTGCACCAGCAGGCTGTCGGCGTCCCCGCGCCTGGCGATCTCGAAGGCCTGTCCGGTGCCCACGGCGACCACATGGACGTCGATGCCGGAGTCCTCGGTAAAGCTCGGGATGATGGCATCGAACAGCCCCGAGTTCTGGGTCGAGGTGGTCGAGGCCAGGGTGATAAAAGGGGGCTCATCCTCGGCCTGGGCACTGATGGCGCACATCGCCAGACCGGCGATCAGCAGGGCGCCGGAGAGCAGAGCGCCGGAAAGCAGAGCACGGGCAGGAGTGGAGTCTGGATATCTTGTCATGGGGGCCTTCCTTGCGTGGGTTGATCGGACTTCTGGATGGGGCAGGCCACTCAATCGAGCAGCTCGCCGTGGACAAAGGCGTGGCCCTCGGCGGTGACCGGGGCGTCGAAGAAGGTCGCCGCCGGGCTCTGTTCGACCAGCCTGCCGTGGTGCAGCAAGATCACCTCGTCGGCCAGTCGGCGCGCCTGATGAAGGTCATGGCTGGTCATCACGATGCGCACCCCCTGGCGGTGAAAGTCGCCGATGGCGGCCTCCACGGCGCGAATGGCAGCGGGATCCAGGGCCGAGGTGGGCTCATCGAGAAACAGCACCTCGGGCGACAGCAGCCAGGCCCGGGCCAGCGCCAGGCGCTGCTGTTCGCCGCCGGACAGCACCCTGGCCGGTCGCCGGGCGAGCGCCTCCAGACCAAACCGCGCCAGCGCCTCCCTGGCCCGTTCGCGGCGCTGACGTCTGGGCACCCGCTGCACCGCCAGGGCATACTCGAGGTTGGCCAGGGCCGAGCGTCTGAGCAGCACCGGGCGCTGGAACACCATGGCCTGGCGCGGCGCCGCGCCTTCCCACACCAGGCGCCCCGACGTCGGCTGCAGCAGACCATGGGCCAGGCGCATCAGCAGGCTCTTGCCGGCGCCGTTGGGCCCCATGATCAGGGTGCGGCGATGGCCCTCCAGGTTCAGCGACAGCGGCCCCAGCAGCGTCTGCCCACGGGATGCGTAGCTGACGCGATCGAAGTTCAGGCGTGGCGCCGTGGCCGGCACCGAAAGCGTCAGATGGGTCATCCGAGCTGCCTCCGCGTCGCTTCGCCCAGCAGATGCGCCAATGCATTGATTACCCCCACCAGTGTCAGCAACACGATACCCAGGCCCAGCGCCAGGGGCAGGTTGCCCTTGCTGGTCTCCAGCACGATGGCCGTCGTCATGACCCGGGTGACACCGTCGATGTTGCCGCCGACGATCATCACCGCTCCGACCTCGGCGCTGGCGCGGCCAAAGCCGGCCAGCACCACAGTGATCAGCGACAGCCTGGCGTCCCACAGCAAGGTCGGAATACGGCGCCGCCGAGAAACGCCGATGGAGGCGAGCTGTTCGGCGTACTCGCCGTGGAGCTCCTCGACCTTCTGACGGGTCAGGGCCGCCAGGATCGGCAGCACCAGGATGACCTGGGCCACGACCATGGCGGTGGGGGTAAACAGCAGGCCCAGAGAACCCAGCGGCCCTGCCCGGGACAGCAATAGATAGACGGCGAGGCCCGCCACTACCGGCGGCAGGCCCATCAGGGCATTGAGGGTGACGATAAGAGGGGCTCGGCCTGGAAAGCGAAACAGCGCCAGCGCCGCCCCCAATGGAAAGGCCAGCAGGGCAGCGATGGCGACGGCGGTCAGCGAGATCTTCAGCGATAGCCCGACGATGTCGAGCAGGTCGGCGTCCAGACCGATGACGAGTTCAAGGGCAGTAAGGAAGGCAGAGTCGGTCATCGTGTCTCGGTCGATTTGGGGGCGTCGGGTGCTTGCCGTTTTCCGGTCTACCTGCATGATGTGATGATCTACTGCGGCGCGCACCCCATGGCCGTAAAATATGCAGCCATAGACCACTTCCTGCAAAGTGGCCCTCTACACCTTTTGGAGGTAACCCGATGGTCGAACCCGTCCTGCCTCGCTATCTCACCACCGCAGAGGTGGCCGACTATCTGCGGTTGAAGCCACGCAAGGTCTACGATCTGGTCCGCCAGGGGCAGATTCCCTGCACCCGTGCCACCGGCAAACTGCTGTTTCCACGCCACGCCATCGACCTGTGGCTGATGAACCACCTGGAGGGGGACCAGTCTTCCGCGACCGAGCCGCTGGAGGTGATGGCCGGTAGTCAGGACCCGCTGCTGGACTGGGCGATGCGCGAGAGCGGCTGTGGCCTGGCGAGCCTTTGCCTGGGCAGCGGCGACGGCATCCAGCGGCTGATGGCGGGCAAGGCCATGGTGGTGGGGGCTCATCTGCTGGACGGGGCGGGGCGCTACAATGTGCCCTCGGAGCTTGGCCTCGGTGGCATGCGTGACCTGGTGGTGGTGCACTGGGCCAGGCGTACCCAGGGGCTGATGCTGGCGCCGGGCAACCCGCTTGGCCTCGAAGGCCTGGGTGACCTGGCAAGGCCGGGGCTACGTATCGGTCGGCGACCCGAAGGTGCCGGCGCCCACCGCTTGCTGGGTTGGCTGCTGGAGCGGCAGGGCATCGAGATGGAACAGCTGGATATGCTGGAGCATCCGGCGACAAGCGAGGACGACCTGGCGCTTGCCGTTGCCCAGGGCAGGGCGGACGTTGGGCTTGGTGTGGAGGCCGCAGCAAGGCGCCAGGGGCTTCATTTCCTGCCCCTGCACCAGGAGTCCTTCGACCTGCTGTTGCGGCGACGCAGCTATTTCAGCGATGCCCTGCAGCGGCTGTTCGCCTTCGCCCGGGGTGAGCGTTTACGGGACCAGGCGGAAAGCCTTGGCGGCTACGAGGTGTCGCGGATCGGGACGATTCGCTTCAACGCCTGATGCGAGGTCGGTGATCCTTGGTGTTCCGCCTTTCACGCGCGCAAGGGTGTCGCGGAGGGCCGGTGATCCTCGGTGTTCCGCCTTTCACGCGCGCAAGGGTGTCGCGTGAAAAGGCGGTCTCACTAGTTACTCTTCCCGCATCGCTCGGGCCAGCATGTCCACGATCGGTTTCGCCACATAGCTGGCGAAGCTTCTTTCGCTGGTGCGGATCATCACCTCTGCCGGCATGCCGGCCATCAGCCGCATATTCTCGGTCATGTCCTTCTCGCCGAGTTCGGTGACCTGGATGCGTACCTTGTAGTAGCGCTGGCGCGTCGCCTCGTCCTCGAAACTGTTGGCGCTGACGTGGACGACCTCACCGTCGATGACGTTGGACAGCCGCTGGTTGAAGGCGCTGAAGCGGATTTCCGCCGGTTGGCCAAGGTACAGATGGTCGACGTCGTGGTTGGCCACCTTGGCCTCGACGATAAAGCCGTCGCCCATGGGCACCAGGTCCATCAGCGGGTCGCCGCCGCGCACCACCGCGCCCAGGGTATGCACCTTGAGCCCGACCACGGTGCCCGCTACCGGGGCGGTGATCTGGGTGCGCTTCAAGGTATCGTTCAGCGCCACCAGGCGTTCTTCAGCGTCTGCCACCTCGGCCTGCACCTGGCGCAGCGCCTCGCCGACCTGCTGCTGGAACTCCTGCAGGCGAATCTGCTTGTTCAGGGTGTTCTCGCTGATCTGGGCCCTGAGCCTGGCCACCTCGGAGACGTGACGAGCGTTGTCGCTCTGGTACTCCAGGCTCTCGCGCTCCATCTCGCGCATGCGCTGGCTGCTGATCAAGCCATCACGAAACAGCTTGCGGTGGTTGGCGACATCGCCGTTGAGGGAGTCGATTCGTCGCTGGGTGATGACCTGGGTCTCCTCGAGGCCGGTGATCTGCTCCTCGAGCTGGAGGATCTGCTGGTCGAGCGCCGCCAGGGTGCCCTCCAGCGAGTCGCGGCGTACCTCGAACAGCCGTCGTTGAACCTCCAGCACCGCCTGTACCCGGGCGTTGTCCGAATCGATCAGGGCCTGGGGGAAGACCAGCGTTTCGGCGCCGGACTGTTCGGCCAGCAGGCGTACTTCGCTGGCGCGGGCGATCAGGTACTCGGTCTCGACGATACGACTCTGGGCCATCGCCTGGGTGTCATCCAGGGTGATCAGCGGTGCGCCGGCCTCGACCTGGCTGCCATCCTCGACGTGGATCTGCTCGACGATGCCACCCTCGAGATGCTGCACCGTCTTGGTGAAGCTCTCTACCGACACCGAGCCTGGAGCCACCACCGAGACCGCCAGGCTGGCCATCACCGACCAGCTGCCGAAGCCGCCGAAGGCGACCAGCAGGATGATCAGGCCCATGCGCCGATAGCGAGTGTCCTGCAGCGGCAGGTCGTCCTGGGAAGGGGAGGGGCTGTTCATGATGAGGTCTCCTCACCGCCGCTGCGGCGGTTGACGGGGGAGCGCCCCCGGGCGCTGGGGTGCAGGGTGGTGACGCCGGGCGAGCGCCGTCCAGCGGTGGCCACGGCGGCCGCCGGCGTGTTGCGGCGGGGCGGCGTCAGCGAGGCGATCTGGCCGTCCTTGAGTACCAGGATACGATCGACGTTGCTCAGCAGGCGTTGGCGATGGGTGATCACCAGCGCGGTGGTGCCCTGCTGGCGCAGCTGGAGCAGGCACTCGGCCAGGGCGGCCTCACCGGCATCGTCCAGATTGGCGTCGGGTTCATCCAGCACGATCAGCGCGGGGTCGCCGTAGAGCGCTCGGGCCAGGCCGATACGCTGGCGCTGACCGGCAGACAGCGCGGTGCCGCCGTGATCCAGATAGGTGTCATAGCCTTCGGGCAGCTTCAGCACCAGTTCATGCACGCCGGCACGGCGGGCGGCACGTACGACCTGCTCGGGGTCGACCTCCTGGAAGCGGGCGATGTTCTCGGCCACGCTGCCGTCGAACAGCTCGATGTCCTGGGGCAGATAGCCGAGGTAGGGGCCCAGCGCAGTGCGATCCCACTTGTTGATATCGGCGCCATCCAGGCGCACACAGCCAAGCTGAGCCGGCCATAGCCCGAGCACCACCCGGGCAAGGCTCGACTTGCCCGAGGCGCTGGGGCCGACCACGGCCAGGTGTTCGCCCTTGGCAAGCTTGAGGTCGATGTTGGTCAGGGTCGGCAGGCGCACGCCGGGAGGCGCGGCGCTGACACCTTCCAGGCTGAGCTGACCCCGGGGCCGGGGCAGCGGCATGGTCGGCGGATCGGCGGGCACCTCGTCGAGCAACGCCTCGAGTCGTCCCTTGGCCGTGCGTGCCCCGGAAAAGCCCTTCCAGCCGTTGATCATCTGGTCGATGGGGGCGAGGGCGCGGCCCATCAGGATCGAACCGGCGATCATCATGCCAGGGGTCAGCTCGCCCCTGAGCACCAGAAAGGCACCGATGCCCAGGATCAGCGACTGGAACATCAGCCGCAGCACCTTGGAGGTATTGGTCAGCAGGCCCGAACGATCGCTGGCCTGGGATTGCAGCACCAGGTATTCACGATGGCGCGCCGCCCAGCGGCCCTGGATCCCGGGCAGCATGCCCATGGCGTGCAGCACCTCGGCGTTGCGCAGGTTGCTGTTGGCCAGGTCCTGGGACTGCACGTGGCGACCGTTGGCCTCGGTCAGCAGTTGCTTGGTCATACGCTCGTTGATGACCGCGATGGTGGCCAGGATCACGCCGGCGCCCAGGGCAAACAGCCCAAACCACGGATGAAAGAGTGCCAGCACCCCGATGTAGACCGGTACCCAGGGCGCATCGAAGAAGGCAAACAGGCCGTTGCCGGAGAGGAACTGACGCAGGCTGGTCAGGTCGTTGAGCGGTTGGGCGGAGGGCTTGCCGGGACTCGACAGGGTGCGCTTGAACATGGCGCTGTAGAGCCGGGGACTGATCAGCGCATCGAGGCGATTGCCGACCCGGACCAGGATGCGTGAGCGCATCAGCTCGAGCCCACCCATCACCAGAAACAGGAACACCACCACCAGAGTCAGCATCCACAGGGTTTCCTGGCTGCGGGTGGTCAGCACCCGGTCATACACCTGCAGCATATAGAGTGGCGGCACCAGCATCAGCAGGTTGATGAACAGGCTGAACAGGGCCACATAGCCAAAGCTGCGCCGGCAGAAGGCCAGCACCTTGCGCAGATCGTTGTGTTCCGCAGACATCTTCCCTCTCCCCCTGGACGTTACGTCATTTTTCTTGTTTGGCGAACATTACGCCGTTTTTTTAGAAAATCGGTTGGGCCATTTGCCTATAGATGGTCAATGTCGTGGGTCAATGAGGACGACGAATGACTAAAGATGTTATGCGGATTTTTCTACCTTGCAACTACTTTGCAGGGGCTTTTGCCTAGTTATTCTTTGGATTTTATTCCCCAGTTATCTGCGGGCTGTATCTCTGATTTTTTAATAGTGGAAATCTGAATATATATCCGATGTTGGCATAATAAAAGTCTCATGTTGGAGTGTTGTTACGCTGGACTTCAAGGTGCCTTGTTTTTGGTTTTGGAGTGGTTGGTATACTGCATGCAGATAGGTTAGAAATTTAATAAAACAATAAAAAACAACAAGATATAGCACCGTGGATGAGGGTTTTTCTACCGTTTATTTCGCATGGTTAGCGCTGTCAAAAAAATCTTGATGTACCTCCGTCGGGTTATAGAATCAGAGAGAGCCATCTCTTTCTGGCTGCCGGTTCGTTTGTTGTCTCAGCGGAAGTTGGGGATTCGTCTGGGCGGACTGTAAAGCGGCGAGAGAGATCTTCGAAGAAAGTCGATGGGTTCTTGTTGGTAGTTGGTGGCAATCACTATCCAAAATAATCGTCAGGGGGCAGGCCATGTTTTCCATGTCATTTGTGAGCCGTGGGCAAAAGTCATTTCAAAAGCGTCTGGCAGATAAGGCGGAATTTCGGACAAAAGATTTCGAGATGCATGATCTGGTGGTCGCACCGCATCCTGGCCAATGGCGGGACGCGGTCGAAGCCGTGCGGATGACCTGGAAGGATGCCGCCGGCGCACAAAGCGTCTTCGAGCGTTTCGAACGGCCCTTTGTGTTTGACCATCTGCCGACGCCGCAACCGGGCAAGCTGGCCATGGTGATCGATGCCCTCGATGGGCAAGGGCAGGCTCTGGGCGGACTTCGTGCCGCCTTCGATGTGCTTATCGAGGACGCCGAGGCTGCCAGTGACGAAGAAGTCGCAGGCCCGAGTGGCCAGGTGGAAGCGGGGCAGGACGGTGAAGGTCTGGAAGCATCGGAACAAGCGTCTGGTGATCAGGGTATCCCGGCAGATGCAGCGCCGGCGTCGGCACCAGGCGCACCTGCTGCGTCCGATAGCACAGCGCCTTTGGCAACCCCAGCATCAAGCTCGGCAGCAACCCCAGCAGCGCTTTCTACCACCCCAGCCGCAGCGCTTTCAGCCACCCCTTCAGCCACCCCCTCAATAGTGGCCGCGGCCGCACCGATCGGCTTTTCGCTGCGTATCCAGGCCGAGGACGATGACGCCAGCGACGGCGCCTCGGCCAGTATTGCCGGCGATACCGGAATCGCCGTGGTCAGTGATCCGGCTAACCCTGACGCCGCCGACGCCGAGGGCAACGCCTACGTGGACTACGGCAACGGCGTGGCCGGTGGCGAGAGCCTGACCTTCACCTTCGAGGCGCCGGAGGCCGGTGAATACGACCTGGTGCTGCGCTACGCCATGGGCGACGGCAACCGTCCACTGCGACTGGACGTCAATGGCGAGCTGTTCGACCGCATGTTCGACCTGCCCGCCACCGGCGATGATTTCACCAACTTCGAGCTGACCCAGCCGGTACGGGTGACCCTGGCCCAGGGCACCAACACCATTACGCTGACCTCCAACGGGGCCAGCGGGCCTAACATCGACTATCTGGAAATCACCGCCCCGGACCCCGATCGCTACGTGGTGCAAGGTGAGGACATGCTGCTGTCGCCCGCCGAGGACGTGAACGACAGCGGCACCAACCGGGTGGCGACGCTCGACAGCATCGCTGACTTCACCAACGGCAACGAGACCTTCCGGGTCGGCGCCGAAGGCGCAGGCTACCTGGACTGGGCGTTCGACAATGCCAATGCCACCGCTGACTTCACCCTGGACGTGGCCACCGCCGGCACCTACACGGTAAGCGTCACCTACGCTACCTCCAGCCCCCGTCCGCTGGACCTGATACTGGTGGACGGCGCGACCACCACCACCCTGGGCACCTTTGCCTTCGCGACAACCACGGCGCCGGACTACTACCCCGACGATGTCGAGTCCGATCTCGACGCTGCCAACCGGCCCAATCAGAGCAGCCAGTGGGAAGGCTGGACCGTCGAGACCCTGGAGGTCGACCTGGCTGCCGGTTCCAATACCCTGCGTCTGGGCGGCGGCTATACCAATGGCCCCAATGTCGACAAGATCGAGCTGGCCCTGGTCAGCGCTGCGGTCACCAATCCAGTGATCGACCCGCTGGTGGTGCAGGCCGAGGACGCCGAGCTCGGCGTCGACAACGGTGCCGCCACCCTGGTGCGCGACGCCGAGAACCCCGAGAGCGGCGGCTTTGTCGGGCTGCGCCCGGACTACTCCGGCACCGGCTATGTGGACTTCGGCAGTGCACCCGGCGACAGCCTGACGTTCACCGTCAACGTGGCCGAGGCGGGTGACTACGACCTGAACTTCCGCTACGCCAGCAACGGGGCGCGCCCGCTGGATCTGTCGATCAACGGGGGAGACGCCTCGACCCAGGCCTTTGCCAGCACCGACCCCAACGCCGGCAATGTCGATCCCGAGGGATTCGATGTCTGGGGTTATCAGACCCTGACGGCGAGCCTGCAGGCCGGCGACAACACCATCACCCTGGCGATCCCGGCTGGCCGCAACAATGGACCCAACGTCGATCGTCTCGAGGTCACCACGGCGGGTACCGGTCCGGTCGGCGATGTCGAGGGCGACGAAGGTGACGACCTGTCGTTCAGCTCCGCTTCCGCCCTGATCAATGCCGACGCCGCTGCCTCGGCGGGTTTCAACGTGACGGGGCTGGATGATGACATCGTCTTCGTCGGCGTCAGCTTCGATGGCGGCGTCAACGTCGAGGAGGTCACCCCGGACGCCAACGGTGACTTCAGCCTCGACCTGTCCGGCCAGGCCGATGGGCCGCTGGCGGCCAGCCTGATCGCGATGGATGCCTTCGGCAACCGTGCGACTCGCGAGCTGTCATTGACGCTGGATACCACCGCCGACGAGGGTGCTGACCTGGCGCTCAGCGGCCCTGTCGATCCGGTAACCGCGGATGACAGCGACGCTGTCACCTTCAACCTGGCGGGGCTGGACACCGACGCCGACGTCGTCGAGGTAAGCTTCGACGGCGGCACCACCCGCACCCCGGTCGGGGTCGATGGCGGCAGCTTCCAGCTGGACCTGTCCGGCCAGGACGCCGGCACCCTGGACGTCACCCTCTACGTCACCGACGCCGCCGGCAACGAAGCCAGCACCAGCACCCAGGTCACCCTGGAAGCCGACGATGCCCCGCTGACGGTGGACTTCTCGGTGGGGGCGATCTCGTCCTACGGCGGCAACCAGGACAACCCGTCCCAGGGCACCGGTGCGGCGGTGGAAGACGCCGGCGCGACGCTCGCCCTGACCGACAACGTGTGGAAGCGGGTGGCCCTGGGCGAAAGCTACCAGATCACCACCGACACTCGCCTGACGCTCGAACTCAGCGCCTCTGACACCCCGGTGTCGGAGATCATCGCGATCGGCTTTGACCTCGACGATAACCCCTTCAACGGTGGCAACAGCGCCTACCAGCTGGCCGGCACCCAGAGCCAGGGCGGTTTTGTCGACCTGCGTGGCCAGGGCGTCGATGACGACGGTGATGGCGTCGTCAGCTTTACCATCGATCTGTCGGCCCACGCTGGCACCACCATCGATTCGCTGGTGTTCGTCAACGACGACGACCTGGGCGCCAAGGGCAGCGCGCGCTTCTCCAACGTGACCCTGAGCGAGGCCACCACCGGCGACGTCAATCAGCCGCCGCAGGTGGTCGGTGGTGGCGTCGCCGACCTTGCCCTCGATGAAGGTTCCACCCTCGAGGTCGACCTGGCCTTCGAAGACCCCGACGGCGACGATCTGAGCTACCGTTTCGAGGTGGCCGACGCCGATGGTGCGCCTGTCGACGCCGCTGGCCTTGCCATCGACGGCAGCGTGCTGAGCGGCAGCCTGGATGGGCTGGAACCCGGTGATTATACCGTTACCTTGTTTGCCGATGACGGACAGATCGAGACCTCCGACAGCTTTGTGCTGACCATCGACAACGTCAACGACGCTCCGGTGGCGGAGCCGGCGGCGCTGGAGCCGTTCTTCGGTGAAGTCGGCGAGGCCTTCGGTCAGGTGGCGATCGCCGACTTCGCGCCGCTGTTCTCCGACCCCGACGGTGACGACCTGACCCTGACGGTCGAAGACTTGCCGGCAGGACTCGAGGTGGTCAATGGCGTGATCCAGGGCACGCCCTCCCAGGGCGGCAATTTCAGTGTGACCCTGCGCGCCACCGATCCCGGCGGTCTGTCCGCGACCCAGGTGCTGGAGTTCCAGATCGAGGGCACCGATATCGGTGACGTCGTGACCATCGAGGCCGAGGCCTTTACCGACCTGGACGCCGACAACGTCATCGCCACCGGCAACGCCAGCGCCTCGGGCAATGAGCTGATCCGCGTGACCAGCAACGCGCCCGCCACCGTGGGCACCGAGCTTGCGGCCGCAGGCGTCGAGCCGGGCTGGTATCGCGTTACCCTGTACGTCTTCGACGAGACCGACGGTGAGGGTGAACTGACCCTGTCCATCGACGGCAATGCCCTCGAGGCGCGCAATCTGTCGAGCGACAGCCTGACCTCCGACGTCGTATTGAGCGACGATTTCGGCACCCTGGTGGGTAGTGGTGGCCGGGGCAACGCCGGTCAGAGCGGCAACCGCAAGGAGATCGTGTTCGAGACCCCGGTGGAGATTACCGCCGATTCGCTGCTGTCGCTGGAGCTTAGAGGCGAGGGCGGCGAGCTGATGCGCATCGACTCGCTGGACTTCCTGCGCATCGAGGAGCCGGTCAACAACGCCCCGACGATTGACGGCCTCGACGACAGCGTCAGTGTCGATGAAAACACCAGTGCCGTGGCGACCCTGACACTGGACGACCTGGACGGTGACGCCCTGACGGTGACCCTCGAGGGCGCCGATGCCGCGCTGTTCAGCTTCGACGCCAATACCGGCGTACTGAGCTTCGTCAATGCCCCGGACGCCGAGCTTGCCGCCGACGCCAACGAAGACGGCGTCTATGAGCTGACGGTCATCGTCAGCGACGGCGAAGACAGCGTGTCCCAGGCCACTCTGGTCACGGTCAACGACGTCAACGAGAGTCTCTCGATCGGTGCAACCGCACTTGCCATCGACGAGAACCTGACCGAGATCGGGTCCATCTCGGTGCTCGATGAGGACGGTCAGCCGGCCACCCTGACGGCGCCGGTGTTCGCCATCACCGGTGGTGTCGACGCGCCGCTGTTCACCATCGACCCTGATACCGGAGCGCTGGCCTTCACCTCGGCGCGCGACTTCGAGCTGGCGGCGGACGCCAACGAAGACAACGTCTATGAGGTCGAGGTCAGCGTCAGCGACGGCGATCTTTCCACCACCGAGCTGGTGTCGGTCACCGTCAACGACGTCGACGAGGCGCCTTTCTCGCCCTTGAGCCTTCAGGCCGAGGACGGTGTGGTCGAGAGCTTCGATACCGACCCCAACAACACCGACACCCAGGTTCGCGACCCGGACAACCCCGAGGCGAACCAGCCCACCGGACTGCGTCCGGGCTTCAGTGGCACCGGCTATCTGGACTTCGGTGACACCCCGGGAGACAACGTCAGCTGGCAGATCGACGTGGCCCAGGCCGGCCAGTACGACATCAGCGTGCGCTACGCCACCAATACCGATCGTCCGCTGGATCTGGTGATCAACGGCGGTGATCCGCTCGCCCTGGCCATGGTCAGCACCGATCCGGACGGCACCGGCCCCGAGGAAGGCTTCGACCACTGGCAGTTCGAGACCGTCACCGTGACCCTGGAGGCGGGCAGCAACACCATCGCCCTGGCGATCCCGGCAGGTGCCAATACCGGTCCCAACATCGATCGCATCGAGGTGACCGAAGGCGGCAGCGGCCCGATTGCGGAGGACGTCAGCGCCGACGAGGACGGCGATCTCGCCATCGTCGCCGACGACGATACCCTCGACGCCAGCCAGCTGGCGGCGGCGGTGTTCAATGTCTCGGGCGTCGATGACGACGTCACCACCGTCGAGGTGTCCTTCGACGGTGGCGCGACCCGCACCGAGGTGACGCCGGATGCCTCGGGCAACATTACCCTGGACCTGAGCGGTCAGCTCGACGACCAGAGCGGTGATCTCACCGTCTCGCTGTTTGTCACCGACGCCGCCGGCAACGAGGCCAGCGCCACCGAAGTGGTCAGCTTCGAGGACGACGACGTGGTGGTGGCGCCGATCACCCTGCAGGGAGAGGACGCCGACATCGTCGATGTGGGCGGTACCGCCCAGGGCGAGGTCACCCGGCCGGTCGACGCGGACAATCCCGACGATTTCGGCAATCATCGTCCCGGCGCGGTGGGTGATGCCTACCTGGACTTCGGCTCCAACCCCGGCGACCAGATCACCTTCAACGTCAACGCGGTGGAGGCCGGCAGCTACACCGCCACCGTGCGTTATGCCAACGGGGGTAATGCCCCGCGGCCGCTGGATCTGACCGTCAACGGCGATGATCAGGGTCAGCTCGGCTTCCCCAACGCCACCGGCGCGGACGCCTGGAACGAGTGGCAGACCCTGGAAGTCGAGGTGGATCTCGTCGAGGGCGCCAACACCTTCACCCTGACCATGCCCGCGGGTGCCACCGGCGGTCCCAACATCGACCAGGTGGTGTTCGACTTCAACGAGGCCGACGTCGGTACCCCGGCGTTCAACTTCGCCATCGAGGGTGAGGCGCTGACCATCGTCGATGCCGACGGCGACACCCAGGTGCGCGACGCCGACAATCCGGAAACCAACACCGCAGCCGGCCCCGACGGTCTGTGGGACGGCTTCTCCGGCAGCGGTTATCTGGACATGGGCGCCGACGCCGGTGACGCCGCCGAGTTTCAGGTGAGCGTCGATGAGGCCGGTACCTACACCCTGGAGGTGCGTTATACCAATGCCGGCACCAACGGCGCCGACCGTCCCATGGATATCCTGGTCGACGGCCAGAGCCAGGGCAGTCTGGCCTTTGCCTCCACCGGTACCGACGCGGCCGGCTGGGAGAACTGGACCACCACCACCATCGAGGTGGAGCTCGAGGCTGGCGACAACACCATTCGCCTGGCCAATATCGGCAACGCTGGCCCCAACATCGACAGCCTGACGGTGAGTCGTGACGGGGTGGCACCGGATCGTCCGGTGGAGCCGGGCGACCGCTTCTCGGTCAAGATCAACTTCCAGCCCGAAGGCACTGCGGTACCGGATGGCTACATCGCCGACAACGGCAAGGCCTTTGGCACTCAGTCGGTCACCGTGGACGGCCAGACCTACCAGTACGGCTGGGTCACCGAGGAGTCGATCTACGATGGCGATCCCGGCACCGAGCCGCTGGACATCAGTTCGCTGACCAGCGTGGCGGTCAATGATCGCACCGATGACATCGCCGGCCTCGACCCGCGTCAGGGAACCTACGCCCACTTCGACCAGCCGGGACCCAGCTATGTGCGTGCCGGCTGGGAGATCGAGCTGGAAGACGGCTTCTACGAGGTCACCATCTCCATCGGTGATACTAGTGGGCCCTACGACAGCAACAACGTGCTCAATGCCGAGGGCGAGCTGTTCAACGACCCCTTCACCCCGTTCCGCCCGGATGACTTCCCGGCCGACACCAACCCGTCCAACGACACCGACGGCGTGCGCTCTGACCTGGTCACCCGCATCGTCCAGGTCACCGACGGTCGTCTGACTCTGGATTCGATGGGTCTCAACAACGAGAACACCGAGATCCAGTACATCGAGATTCAGGCCCTGCCGGACCTGACCCCTGGGGACGATCGCGACGCCGCCGAAGACTACGCCTTCTTCACCGACGCCCGGGCGATCGCCGGGGTCGGCCAGAACGAGGTGGAGGTAGATCTCGACCCGGATGACGGTGCCATTCCCACCGGGGTCGATCCGACCTCCGACATCTTTGTCGGCATCTCGGTGGTGGACGGACGTGGTGGAGCCCTGCTCGAAAGCCTCGGCGACGGCTCGATTCGGTTGTTCGAGACCGTCACCGGTCAGGAAGTCAGCTTCAACGCCAACACCACCGGCGGCTTCGATTCGCTGACCATCTCGCCGAGCCAGACCCTCAAGCCATTTACCAGCTACACCCTGGTGATCGACGGCTTCCAGGACCGTGGCCCCAACGACGATGCGAGCGCGCCGACCCGCGAGTTCCAGAAGTACACCAACACCTTCGTCACCGGCGCCGAGCCGGAGGTGGTCGCGCGCGACGTGGCCTTCAACGACGTGGTGGAACTCAACGGCGCCGCCGACGGTGCCTTCGGCTTCACCTCGCTGGAGATGAGCCCGGATGGCGCCTACATGTACATCGCCACCATCAGCGGTGAACTGTTGCGCTACGACGTCGACCCGATCGACGGTTCGCTGTCCAATCGCCAGGATCTGAGTCTGCCCAACGACTATTTCGACCAGCCGGGACAGAGTCAGCAGCGCGGCATCATCGGTCTGGTGGTGGACCCCACCGATCCCAATGTGCTGTGGATCACCGACAACTATCCGATCCCGCTGACCGGACGTGACAACGGTGTGCCGGACTTCAGCGGACGGATCACCAAGATCACCCTGGACGATGGACCCGGCTTCTCCGGTACCGCCGAGGCCTATATCACCGGCTTGCCGCGCTCCAACGGCGACCACGTGACCAACAGCCTCGAGTTCCGCGAGAACCCGGACTACGACCCGGACACCAACCCGGACGTGCCGAGCCATCTGCTGTATCTGATCCAGGGCTCGAATACCGCCATGGGCGAGCCGGACAGCGCCTGGGGCAACCGTCCCGAGCGTCTTCTGAACGCCGCGGTGCTGGAAATCGATCCAACCCGTGACGTGTCCAACGGGCCCTTCGACGTCAGTACCGAACCGCTGCCCGACGATGGCCTGAACCGGCGCTTCGATGACCCCGACGGTCATCCCAAGGATGATCCCATCCCCATGGGCAACGGCGAGTTCCTGGTGTTCGACGATCGCGGCGTAGCCACGGTCCAGGACGCCAGCGGCAACGTGCTGGAGACCTACTACGATCCCTACGCCCCCGACGCGGTGTTGACGATCTTCGCCACCGGGGCGCGTAACGCCTACGACCTGGTGTGGCACTCCAACGGCTTCCTCTACGTGCCGACCAACGGCTCGGCGGCCGGTGGCAACGTGCCGGACGATCCCTCCACGCCGGAGAACGAGCGCTACACCAATGTCGAGAAGCAGGATGACTACCTGTTCCGTATCGAAGAGGGCGGCTACTACGGCCACCCGAACCCGCTGCGTGACGAGTACATCCTCAACGGCGGCAATCCCACCGGTGCCAACGACCCCAACCAGGTCGACAAGTACCCGACGGGCACCATTCCCGAGGGCACCTACGACATCGCCGGGGTCTATTCGCTGGGCGAGAACCGCTCACCCAACGGCGCGGTGGAATACACCAGCGGTGTGTTCGGCGGCAACCTCCAGGGCAACGTGCTGTTCACCGAGTACTCCGGCGGTGACGACGTGCGCTCCATTACCCTGGACGCCAACGGCAACGTCATCGGTGACGATGTGCTGCGTGATCCCGACGGCAACGTCATCACCTACGTCGACCCGCTGGACATCATCGAGAACCCGGCTACCGGCCAGCTCTACCTGCTGACCCTCAACCGCGGCAACGGCCAGAGCCAGATCATTCGCCTCGACCCGGCCCCGGGTGGCACCACCGGTCCCGTCGATCCGGATCCCGATCCCGATCCCGTCGATGATCTGGTCATGGTGCTGGCCATCCAGGCCGAGGACATGACCCCGGATGACGGCACCTCGGTGGTCGTGGCCTCCGGTGCTGGCGCCGAGATCGAGATCCGCGACATCAACAATCCCGAGCCGAACCAGGCAGATCTGCCCAACGGCCTGCGCCCCGGCGCCTTCGGGGTCGATGGCAATGACGTCGACGATGACGGTGTGCCCGGCGGTTACGCCGACTTCGGTAGCACCAATGAGGACTTCATCACCTTCAGCTTCGAGCTGGACCCCGACCAGGCCGGCGACTCGGTGCTCAGGGTGCGCTACGCCAACGGCGGCAATGCCGATCGTCCTCTGGAGGTATTCGTCAACAACGTCTCGGTGGGCGTCGTATCCTTCCCGCCGCCCCAGGACCCGGCACTTGATGACGCAGACTCGCGCTGGGCCGAGTGGCTGACGGTGGATATCGATGCCGATCTGGCCGCCGGTCTCAACACGGTGCGCTTCCAGGCCACCGATAACACCGGACCCAACATCGACCAGCTGGCGATCCTTCAGGAAGAAGGGGATGCAACGCCCGGCTTCACCCTCTACGAGGCCGAGGACGCCGCGCTCGGCGGGGCGGTAGTAGTCCCCGAGAGCCAGGACGACCGTAACGCCTCCGGTGACGGCTTCGTCGACTTTGCCGGTGCCGGGGACCAGACCATCACCTGGACGGTGAACGTGGACGAGGCGGGCAGCTACGAGATCGGCTTCCGCTACGCGCTGGCCGCGAGCAAGGCCGACCGTCCGCTGGGTCTGACCATCAACGGCAATGACCTGGGCCAGCTCAATTTCGTCGGCCAGAGCAACGACGACGAGACCGACTGGTTCTTCCAGGACGTGCTGGTCAACCTGGAAGCCGGCAGCAACACCATCGTGCTGACCGCACCGAATGCAGTGGGCCCCAATATCGACCTGCTGCGGGTGCCGGACGACAGTGGTGACATCTTCATCCCGGTCTACGCCGATGTCTCCGATGGTGGCCGCATCGAGCTCGAGGATGGCAACAGTGCGCGTACCGTCAATGAGCTGACCGCCGACTTCTACTTCACGGTGGACAGCGACGGTCTCTATCGTCTGGACCTGGCGGCCAACGCCGGTGCCGATGACGGTGGCTCGCTGGCGCTGACCCTCAATGGGCAGACCATCGATAGCCTGGCCTATCCCGGGGTGGGTGACGCCGGCGAGCAGGGCATCTACGTCGAGCTTCAGGCCGGCGTCGAGTACAACCTGCGCGCGGTATCCAGCGCCGATGGTGCCGATGACCTCGACTACCTCGACGTGTCGCCGCTGACCGGTAACGACAACGCCGATATCGAGGTGCAGAGCGGCGATGCTGCCTACTTCGCCAACCGCCTGCACTTCAGCTACCTGGAGAACAACAGCGCCTCGAACGACGATCGCGAGTTCAAGGACAGCGCCACGGTGACGATCTCCAATAGCGGCAGCGAGCCGCTGGAGATCCTCGAATCCGATATCGACGGGCCCTTCGTGCTGGCCGATCCGGGCGCGTTCGACGGCCTGACCCTCGCTGCCGGTGAGTCGCTCACGGTCACGGTGCTGTTCGACCGGGACGCCTATACGGCGCCGACCACCGACGCCGGGGATGGCGTGTTCGAGGGTCGCATTCGACTGGTGACCAATGACCAGGACTCGCCGGTGGCCGAGATCCACATGGCCGGCTTCTGGCAGGCTCGTGACGAGGGTGGCTGGGAACCCAACGTCAACGAGGTCTGGGAGGTGTTCGGCTTCGGCAACCAGATCGATGGTCTGGCGACCACCGGTGGCGGCCAGAACTCGGTGCTCAACGACTTCGACCTGTATCGGCCGGTCAACGACGACGAGGTGCTGTCGCGCTACTGGTCGCTGGCCGACGGCGTAAGCGAGGCCAAGATCACCCAGATCGCCGCCTACCACGGTGGTGGCGGGGCGACGCTGGGTATCCATGCGCCGGGCAACAAGAACCAGGACATCATCTTTACCAACCACCAGGGAGACAACAACCAGACGCTGTTGCCGCTGGTCAACAACGGTGACTTTGCCACCGCGACGTTCAGCCGGGATACCATCCCCGATGGCTGGGCCGGCGAAGAGGTCTTCGGCATCGAGATGGCCGGCCTTTCCACCGATCCGTCGCTCAACCCCCAGGGTGGAGGCACGCCGCCGGCGGACGCCGACGGTATCGAGCGGGGCTACACGGTGCGCATGTTCCGGGCGCTGGACGCCGACGGCAACGTGATCCCCAATACCTACCTGGGGATCATGGACTACACCGGCATCAACTACGACTACAACGACAACATGTTCGTGATCGAAGGGGTCAAGCCGGTGTCCGGTGGCTCGCTGACCGTGACCAACAACGACGGCGTGCCTTCCGACGAGCGGCTGGTGATGTCGCGCATCGAGAACCCGGTCAATGATGCCCAGGAGGTCCACGACGAGGTCACCATCACCCTGTCGAACGACGGCTTCGATGCCCTGACCATCGACGACGTCGAGGTCAGCGATACCTCGCTGTTCGAGCTGACCGAGGCGTTCAGTGCGGTGACCCTGGCGCCGGGCGAGTCGGTGGAGGTGACGGTGCGCTTTATCGCCGATGACCCCAACGACGGTTCGCTCTACGAGGCCAGCCTGATCATCAGCTCAAGCGACGCCGACGAGGCCGAGAAGGTGATCGAACTGGCCGGCATCAGCCAGAACCAGTCCGAGAGCGGCCAGGAGCCGACGGTGCAGGAGATCGTCAACGCCTTCGGCTACTCCACCGACGTGGCCCAGGGACAGATGAACCAGGGCGGCCTGGTGGAGGCCAACGGCGACGAGGTTCTGGCGCCGTACTTCCAGCGCGCCGACGGGGCCTCGCCGATCACCATCACCCAGCTGGCGGCCTACCATGGCCAGGGTGACATCGCCCGGCTGTTCATCCACGACGTCGACAGCCGCGACATCGACGAGATCATCGCCCATGACGAGGCCGACGGTCAGACCCTGTTGCCGCGTACCCTGAATGACGGCGACAACCTGGCGGTGGCGACCCTGGATCGTGACGATCCCTTCGGCTTCTATGCCGAGATCTCCGATCGTCCGGGATACATCTCCTGGTCCGATCCCGATGCCAACCTCTACGAGGACACCATCGATGCCATCGGTATCCCGGGGGCCAACCTCAACTGGGACGAGAACGACGGTCACCTGATCCGGGTGTACGTGGCCAAGGACGCCGACGGCAACGTGATCCCGAACACCTATATCGTCATCCAGGACTACGCGGGGGTGAACTACGACTACAACGACAATATCTTCCTTGTCGAGAACGTCACCACCTATGATCCGACCGGCGCCGAGGACGCCGACGGCAATGGCCGCGTGGACCTCTACGACGACGATGATGGCGACGGTACCCCGAACTTCCTCGACGATCCGACGCCGGTGGAGCAGACCGCCTTCAATGACGACCAGAGCGCCTGGGCCGTCGGAGCAGACGGCCTGACCCTGGAGGCGAGGTTCTTCGACAACGGGGGGCAGGGAGTGGCCTACAACGACACCACCGACGCGCACCAGGGCGATGGCTTCCGCTCCGACGAGGCGGTGGACATCTCCAACGGTAGCCTGGCCATCGGCTATGTGGCCGACGGCGAGTGGCTGGAGTACACCCTGAACGTGGAGACGGCAGGCACCTATACGCTGAACTTCTCCACCTCGGCGGTCTCAGGTGGCAAGTCGATCACCGCGGCCTTCGAGCAGGATGGCAACTTCTACACCGATGCCCAGACGCAGGCCTTGCCCAACACCGGCAGCTTCACCAGCTTCACCGAGGTGGGTCCCCTGACCTTCGATCTGGAAGAGGGTGAGCAGGTGCTCAGGCTGACGTTCAACGGCGGTCAGCTCGATCTGGCATCGTTCAGCCTGGATCTGGTGGAGCCGGTGGACGACGGTCAGGACCCGTTCAACGACACCCAGACCCCGTGGCTGGTGGACGCCGACGGTCTGACCCTGGAGGCGCGGTTGTTCGATAGCGGCGGTCAGGGGGTGTCGTACAACGACTCCACCGCGGCGCATCAGGGCAACGGCTTCCGCTCGGACGAGGCGGTGGACATCTCCACGCCGTCACTGGCCATCGGCTACATCACCGAAGGCGAGTGGGTCGAGTACACCATCAACGTGGCCGAGGACGGGCTCTATGATCTTGGTTTCCTGACCTCGATGGACACCAATTTCCCCGGGCCGCGCACCATCACCGCAAGCTTTGCCAAGGGCGGCGACAGCCCCTACGTGAGTGCCTCGCCGGTGGCGGTGAACGACACCGGTAGCTGGAGCAACTTCGTGCCGACCGAGACCACCCAGGTGGCGCTGGAGGCGGGCGAACAGGTGGTACGCCTGACCTTCAACGGCGGCTCCATGGATCTGGCGAGCTTTACCCTGGCGCCGGTGGGAGCGGTGGACGATGGCCAGCAGGCATTCACCGACGATGGCCAGCCCTGGCAGGTGGGCAGCGAGTTCAGCCTCGATGCGGTGAACTATGACGAGGGCGGACAGGACGTCGCCTACAACGACACCAGCGAGGCGCAGCTCGGCAGCAACGTGCGCGGCGAGGGGGTGGATCTGTCCAACGGCGGCAGCGCCATCGGCTGGATCGAGGATGGCGAATGGGTGGAGTACACCCTGAACATCGAGCAGGCGGGGACCTACGACATGGCCTTCCTGGCCTCGCTGGGTACCACCGGCGGTGGGCAGCGCTCGATTACCGCCAGCTTCACCAAGGACGACGGCACGCCCTACGCCACCGCCACGCCGGTGGGGGTCGAGCCCACCGGTGGCTGGACCAACTATGTCGAGACCGAAAGCACCCAGGTGACGCTGGAGGCCGGCGAGCAGGTGCTGCGCCTGACCTTCAACGGCGGGTCCATGGACCTTGAGGGCTTCTCGCTGTCACGGGATGGCCAGCAGGCGTTCAACGCCGGTGGTACCCCCTGGCTGGTGGACGCCGACGATGGCCTTGCGCTGGATGCGGTGCAGTTCGACGAGGGCGAGCAGGGCGAGGCCTTCAACGAGCTGAGTGCGGCGCAGTTCGGCAGCGACTTCCGCGATACCCCGGTGGATATCGTCGGCCAGGGTGAGGCCGTGGGCTGGATCGAGGATGGTGAGTGGCTCGAGTACACCATCAACGTCGAGCAGGCCGGTAGCCACACCCTGTCCTTCGTCACTTCTGGCCCCAATGGCGGACGCAGTATCACCGCCTCGGTGGAGCAGAACGGCAGTGTCTACGAGCAGGGCAGCGTCGACACGCCGGTGACCAGCGACTGGGGCGTGTTCGTCGATACGGCGTCGATGACCCTGGATCTGGAGGCAGGCGTGCAGGTGCTGCGACTGACCTTCAACGGCGGTTCCCAGGACATCGCGTCCTTCGAACTGACCCGTGATCCGGACGCGGCGGCGGCCAACGCGGCCAGCGCCAGTCTGCTGCTGGCGGACGATCCGCTCGCCAGCCAGGCCGACGATGGTATCGACAGTCAGCCGATGAGCGACGATGTCGGGGTCCAGGGCGTTCAGCAGGACGACGCCGGCTTCTGAGGCTGAGGCTTGGAGAACAAGCCAAGGCTGAACAGAAAAACGAGGGAGGAAGCCATGTCAGGCCCCGGCAACGGGGTCTGACGACAAGAAAAATGGAGGAGGGAGGATGGCCGGGGGGCCACCCTCTGCTCCAGAAAGATGCAGCAGAGTCGCTGTCATGGAGTCCCGTGCCGGCAGGGAGCTGGCCCTGCGCGGACCGTCCCCCCCCTGAACCTTGGTCCGCGCAGTTCTTTTTCTTGCCATCATCGAGCCGAGTGGTCCAACTCGGTCCTCGTCATTTTGTTCTGCTTGATCCCAGTACTTGATCCTACTGCTTGATCCCTCTGGGGGGGGCCTTCCTGGAACTGGCAGTCTGCGCGTGCGCATGGCGCCATCGAACCAGCGGTTTGGTGATTGCTCTTTCGTCATTCCTCACGCATGGCCCTAGTGAGCATATCGCCATTGAATCAGTGGTTTGGTGATTGCTCTTTCGTCATTCCTCACGCATGGCCCTAGTGAGCATATCGCCATTGAATCAGTGGTTTGGTGATTGCTCTTTCGTCATTCCTCGCGCATTGCTCTAGCGAGCATGTCGCCATTGAATCAGTGGTTTGGTGATTGGTCTTTCGTCATTCCTCGCGCATTGCCCTAGCGAGCATATCGTTGATCGGTTTGGTGATATAGCTGGCGAAGCTTCTCTCCCCGGTGAGGATCATCACCTCTGCCGGCATACCTGCGACAAGACGCATGTTGTCGGTCAGCTGGGATTTGCCCAGGTCGGTCACTCCGACACGGACCTTGTAGTAGCGCTGGCGGGTGGCTTCGTCCTCGAAGCTGTCGGCGCTGACGCGGACCACCTCGCCGTCGATGACATTGGACAGGCGCTGGTTGAAGGCGCTGAAGCGGATTTCCGCCGACTGGCCGGGGTAGAGGTGATCCACATCGTGGTTGGGGACGCGGGCCTCGATCACGAAACCGTCGCCGGCCGGGACCAGGTCAAGCAGCGGGTCGCCACCACGTACCACGGCGCCCAGGGTGTGCACCTGCAGGTCCACCACGGTACCCGCCACAGGGGCCGTGATTCGCGTGCGCGCGAGGGTGTCATTGAGGGCGACCAGGCGCTCTTCGGCGTCGGCGACCTCGGCCTGGACCTGGCGTAGCGCTTCGCCCACCTGCTGTTGAAATTCCTGCAGGCGAATCTGCTTGTTCAGGGTGTTTTCACTGATATGGGCGCGCAGTCGGGCGATCTCCGAGGCGTGTCCCGCGTTGTCACTCTGGTACTCCAGGCTCTCGCGTTCCAGCTCACGCAGACGCTGGCTGCTGATCATGCCGTCACGAAACAGCTTGCGGTGGTTGGCGACCTCACCCTCCAGCGAGTCGATGCGTTGCTGGGTGATCGAACGGGTTTGCCCCAGGCCGGTGATCTGCTCTTCCAGTTGAAGAATCTGCTGGTCCAGGGCGGCCAGCGTATCGTCCAGCGATTGCCGGCGTACCTCGAACAGCCGCCGCTGCACGCCCAGCACCTCCTGAACCCGCGAATTGCTGGACGCGATCAGTTCCGGTGGAAAGACCAGGCTGTCGCTGTCGGCCTGTTCCGCCAGCAACCTCACCTCGCTGGCCCGAGTGATCAGGTACTCGGTTTCGGCGATGCGCTGCTGCGCCAGCGCCTGGGTGTCGTCCAGCACGATCAGTGGGTCGCCGGCTTCCACGTGATCGCCGTCCTCGACCAGCACGTCGGCGACGATGCCGCCTTCCAGGTGCTGGATCGTCTTGGTGAAGCTTTCCACCGAGACCGAACCGGGGGCGACCACCGACACCGCCAGGTGAGCGGTGACCGACCAGACCCCGAAGCCGCCGAAGGCCACCAGCAGGATGGCAAGGCCCCAGCGTCGATAGGGCCGAAGGTCCACCGGTACTTGATTCTCAGGACCGGCGGTGGCCGAGCTCGAGTCGATGGCGGCGGTCTCGACGGGCACCGAAGTAGAGTCTTGAGCGCTCATCGTGGTGTCCTCGAGCTGTTGGATGAAGGGGGATCCGTTGGCAGCGGGTTCGATGGCGCAACGCCGGACGGGGCTCGTTGAGAAGAGGGCGTGCCGGCACCGGCGACTTGCTTCACCACCCGTGCCGAGGACACCGTTCCCTTGAGTCTTGCCCCGCCGGCCGGGGAGGGAGGAGCCAGGGACGTCACTCGGCCGTTGTCGAGGAACATTACCCGGTCGACCTGGGCCAGCAGGCGCTGTCGGTGGGTGATCACCAGGGTAGTGGTGGCGAGCCGGCGCAGGCGGACCAGGGTTTCCACCAGGGCTCGCTCACCGCTTTCGTCCAGATTGGAATCGGGTTCGTCCAGCACCACCAGCGATGGTTCGCCGTACAGGGCTCTGGCAAGGCCGATGCGTTGACGCTGGCCGGCGGATAGACCCGTGCCGCCGTGTCCGATGGTGGTGTCGTAGCCTTCGTCGAGCTTGAGGATCAACTCGTGGACGCCGGCCAGGTGGGCCGCCTTGAGTACTGCGTCGGCGTCGCCCGGGCCGAAGCGAGCGATGTTGTCTGCAATGCTTCCGGCCAACAGCTCCACGTCCTGGGGTAGATAGCCCAGGTGGGGCCCCAGGGTGCTGCGTTCCCAGCGCAGGATGTCGGCGCCATCGAGGCGTACGCATCCGTCGAGACTCGGCCAGATGCCCAGGGCTACCCGTGCCAGGGTCGATTTTCCCGAGGCACTCGGGCCGACGATAGCGAGTTGTTCGCCAGCCTTGAGGTCGACGCTGATCGCGTTGAGTGAGGCGACGGTCGCTCCAGGCGGGCCGGCACATACCTGCTGGAGGGAAAGCTGGCCCTTCGGGGCGGGCAGCGGCATCGGTGGTGATGGCGCCTCGCTGTCGATGAGTTGGCCCAAGCGTTCGCGGGCGTTACGGGCGGCGATAAAGCTCTTCCAGCCATTGATCAGTTGATCGATGGGGGCCAGAGCTCGCCCCAGCAGGATCGAGCCAGCGATCATCATTCCTGGGGTCAATTCCGCCTTCAGTACCAGCCATGCCCCCAGGCCGAGGATCAGCGACTGGGACAGCAGCCTTAGTATCTTCGAAAGGTGGGTGAGTACACCTGAACGATCACTGGCCCGGGATTGCAGTGCGAGGGAGTCACGGTGCTGCGACTGCCAGCGTCGCTTTACGCTCTCCAGCATGCCCATGGCATGGAGCACCTCGGCGTTGCGCAAGTTGGCGGCGGTTTCGTCGCGGCTGGCGACCTGGTGGGCGCCAGCCTGTTTCAGCAGACCCCGGGTGCAGGCCTCGTTGATCGCGGCCAGGGCCAGCAACAGGATGCCGGCGGCCAGGGCAAAGAGCCCGTAGAGCGGATGAAACAGCGTCAGTACCCCCAGGTAGAGGGGGATCCATGGCGTGTCGAAGAAGGCGAGCAGGGCGGGGCCGGAGACGAACTGGCGCAGCGTGGCCAAATCATCCAGCGCCTGGGTCGAGGTGGCACCCGGACGGCGCAGGGCCTGATCGTAGATGGCCTGATGGATAGCCGGCTGGAGCCGTTCATCCAGGGCATTGCCGATGCGCACCAGCAGTCGCGAGCGAACCCACTCGAGTCCGCCCATGACGGCGAACAGGAACACCACGACCAACGTCAGCATGACCAGGGTCTCGACGCTGCGACTGGCCAGCACCCGGTCATACACCTGCAGCATGTATAGCGAAGGCACCAGCATCAACAGGTTGATGAACAGGCTGAACAGTCCGACGTCGAAGAGGCCGCGTCGGCAGCGAAGTATCGCCTCCCGAATATTGTAACGGGTGGGGGTCATGTAAAGGCGTCTCGTTTTCTGGATTTGCGGCGAAGTTCTGGTGGTGTTGGCAGCCGGAGCGAAGAGCGATGCCTGATGTCGTTTAGCACCTTGTCGTGCAGGGTGTCCGAAATCTGATGGAATGAAGTATGGAGTTGGCAGGGAGTGAGAGGCTAGGGAGAAGTTCGCCGAAACGACTTTTTTAGAGCTTACAAATCTATGTAAAACGGCATAAAAATGAAGAGTCTCAATAGATGTTTCCGTATTCTTTTGTTGAATTCTTGAAGAATTCTGTGCTGTTTTTGTCGACGATTATTGTGAGGAATATTGAAGTCATTGTTTTTAGAGGGAGTAAATAGGTTTTCGGCCGCTTTTGGATGCGTCAAAAAAGTTCTGTTGTGGAAGGGCGAGTTGATCAAGACGAAGTAGTTGGATCAAAAAAAACCCTCAACTTCTGATGTTGGTGTAAGATATTTGCTATTTGTTTCCGAATGTAAAACGGTTTTCATGGGATATGACATGTAGAAAATATATGGAGTCACCATGAGCAGTAACGATGAGATGGTCAGCCCGATCACGGGAAGAACCGCCCAGATGTTGGTGGTGCCACAGGATGCCGATCTTCTGGTTTGGCAGGCGGAAGAGGGCACCATCATCGACGTTGGCGGTAGACCCTCCGGCGCTGTCACCGAAGTGGTGTCGGGTAGCAACGCCAGGCCCGGTGCTGTCGACAATGCCTATGTGGATCTTGGCAGGGATCCCGGTGATGGTGTCCAGTATGACATCAGTGTCGATACGGCAGGCAGCTACCAATTGACCCTGCGCTATGCCAACGGCAGCAACAGTGATCGTCCGTTGGCGCTTCAGGTGGATGGCGGCGTCACGACGTCGGTGAGCTTTCCTGGAACCGGTGGCTGGAGCAGCTGGCAGGAGGTGACGGTCGAACTTGAGCTTGAGCCGGGGTCGCATCAGCTGTTTTTGTCGATCCCCACGGCGGAACAGGGTGGCGTGGGCCAGGGACCCAACCTGGATCAGCTGACACTGGTAAAGGTGGAAGACGAACCAGATCCCGATCCTGACCCCGATCCTGATCCCGATCCCGATCCTGTTCCTGATCCTGATCCTGATCCCGGTCCCGATCCCGATCCTGATCCCGATCCCGATCCGGAGCCGGAAACAGGCATCATGTCGTTCGAGGCGGAAACCTTTACCATCGACGATCAGGAGTCGGATCCAGGCAGCCCGGCCGATACGACGGCGCGCCTGGAAGCCGATGGCGTGGATTCGCTCAGGCCTGGCTACAGTGGCGAGGGTTACCTTGACCTGGGCAACGATGTCGGCGATGCCGGGGTATTCGAAGTCACCGTGGAGGAAGGCGGCAATTTCCGACTGGACGCCCGCTACGCCAATGGAGGCAACGCTGATCGTCCCATGGCGCTCTACATTGATGGTGTAAGGGTAGGCGAGTTCGAGTTTGCTTCCACCGGGGCTGGTGATGATGGTTGGCAACGCTGGCGGGAAGAGTCGCTTGAACTCAAGCTCGAAGCCGGAACCCATTCTGTTCGCCTTGAGAATCTCACGTCAGGGGGGGCCAACCTTGACCTGGTCAAGCTGTCTCCGCTCGTCGTCGAGCCCGGCGAGCGTCCGACACTGAAGATCAACTTCCAGCCACAGGGGGCCGACGTTCCCGAGGGCTATGTCGCGGACACCGGCCAGGCCTTTGGAACACAGATGCTGGAAGTGGACGGCAAGACCTACCGCTACGGCTGGGTCACCGAGCAAAGCATTGCCGACGGAACTGAGAACGGCACCGATCCATTGTCGCTGGCGAGTCAGGGTGCTTTTACCCTGGTGGATCGCTCCGAGCGCTTCGTCGGCCTGGACCCGCGCCAGGCGACCTTTGCCCAGATGACCAGCGAGCGCGACGGCTTCGTCGATGCAGGCTGGGAAATTGAGCTGGAGCCCGGCTTCTACGAGGTGACCCTGTCGGTGGGCGACGCTTCCGGCAACTTCGACGCCTTCTACGGGGTCAATGCGGAGGGTGTTGCCTTCACCGATGCCTTTGCCCCAGGGCGTCCAGACGACTTTTCCATCGATGCGACGCCGACCAATGACACCGAGGGCCTGCGTTCGGATCTGGTCACTCGGGTGGTTGAGGTGACCGATGGTCGTCTGACGCTGGATGCGCTCGACGTCGACAGCAAGAACGTCAAGCTGCAGTATCTGGAGATCCGACCGCTGCCGGACCTGACTCCGGAAGATGACCAGCCAGCGAGCCTCGACTATGCGCACTTTACCGATGCCCGGGCCATCGCCGGTGTTGCTACCAATACCGTTGTCGTGGATCTGGACAGGGAAGACGGTAGCCTGCCCACCGGAGTCGATCCCACCTCCGATATCTTCGTCGGCGTTCAGGTGGTCGAGGGCCGAGGAGGCGCACTCCTGAAGAGCCTGAGCGATGGTTCGGTACGGTTGTTCGAGACCGTCACCGGCATCGAGGTGGCGTTTGATATCAACACCACCGGCGGTTTCGATTCACTTACCCTTTCCCCCAAGGAAACGCTGAAGCCTTTCACCAGCTATAGCCTGGTGATCGATGGCTTTCAGGATCGTGGCGACAACAGCGACAGCAGTTTGCCGACCCGGGAATTCCTGAAGTACACCAATACCTTCGTTACCGGGCCAGAACCGGATATCCTGCCCAGTGATGTGGCCTTCGAGGGAACGGTGGAGTTGAACGGTTCCGTCGACGGAGCCTTCGGTTTTACCTCCCTCGAGGTCAGCGCCGGGGGTGATGCGCTGTACGTGGTCAGCATGGGCGGCCAGATCGTGCGCTACGCGCTGGACCCTGAGGACGGCTCGCTGGGCCCCGGGGAGGCCCTGTCGCTGGCCCTGGATCCCTTCATGGAGCCCGACGCCGACGCCTTCAACAATCGGCGGGGTATCATCGGCATCGCGGTGGACCCGACCGATCCAAAGGTGTTGTGGGTGACCGACAACTATCCGATCCCGCTGTCCGGACGAGACACCTCGACCCCCGACTTCAGCGGTCGCTTGTTGAAGATTACCCTGGACGAGGGAGACGACTTCAGCGGTAGTGCCGAAGTCTACCTGACCGGACTTCCCCGTTCGGTGGCGGACCACGTCACCAACAGCATCGAGTTTCGGGAAAATCCGGCGTTTGATGCAGAGGCGTCGCCCACTGAACCCTCGCATCTGCTTTACCTGACCCAGGGGTCCAATACCGCCATGGGGGACGGCGACAGTGCCTGGGGCAATAGGCCCGAACGTCTGCTGTCTGCGGCGGTGTTGGAGGTGGATCCGACGCGCTCGCCGCCCGCTGGTGGCTTCGATGTCACCACCGAGCCCCTGCCGGAAGACCAGACACGCTTCCTCGACGTCGACAATGACCTGAAAAATGCCCCCATTCCCATGGAGGAAGGGCGCTTTCTGGTGTTTGACGACAAGGGTGTCGCCAGCGTCCAGGACGCTGATGGCCTCGTGCTGGAGAGCTTCTACGATCCCTTCGTCGATGATGCCGTGGTCAAGATCTTCGCCACCGGGGTCCGCAACGCCTACGATCTGGTCTGGCACTCCAATGGCTACTTGTACACGCCGACCAATGGCTCGGCGGCGGGCGGTGCCGTGCCGGATGACCCCTCGACGCTGATCGACGAATCGGCGACCAACGTGGTCAAGCAGGATGACTATCTGTTCAAGGTCGAGCAGGGGGGGTACTACGGCCACCCGAATCCTCTGCAGGACGAGTACATCCTTAACGGCGGTAACCCCACCCGGCTGGAGGACATCAACGAGGTCACGTCCTACGATCCAGGCATCGAGCCCGACCCCAACTATCGCATCGACGATGCCTACTCGCTGGGGGAGAACCGCTCTGCCAACGGCGCGACCGAATACGTCGGTGATACCTTCGGCAATGCCTTCAAGGGCAGTCTGCTGATCACCGAGTATTCCGGAGGAGACGACATTCGCTGGATCACGGTGAATGCCGAAGGCAAGGTCATCGGTGACGACGTTCTTCGGAATGCCGCCGGCAAGGTCATCACCTATACCGATCCTCTGGATATCATAGAGAACCCCGCCACAGGGCGCCTGTATCTGGTCACCCTGAACCGCCGGACCGGCGAGAGTCAGCTGGTCCGCCTGGATCCCGTCGAACCCATGTCGTCCGGAGGGGCTGGCACTGACTCGATGAGGATACTGGCAACCATCCAGGCCGAGGACAACACCCCTGACGACGGCACCAGCGCCACCATCAGCGAGGGCGGCGCTGCCGAGATCATCATCCGTGAAGGGATCGCCAGTGAGGTGCCGGGGCTACAGCCGGGCAGCTTTGGCAATGACGGCAATCTGGATGACAACGACGGGGTCGGTGGCGGTTACGCTGATTTCGGCAGGAACTCGGACGATGCCATCACCTTTGGCTTCACCCTGGAAGCCGGTGATGGTGGTGACACCGTACTGCGGGTGCGCTATGCCAATGGTGGCTTTTCGGATCGACCTCTCGAGGTCTTCGTCAATGGCCTGAGTGTGGGTATCGCCGACTTTCCACCGGCACCGGACAGCCTCGAGGGTTCCGACCGCTGGCGTTTCTGGATGACCCAGGATATCGAGGTGAACCTGACGCCGGGCGATGTCGAGGTGCGTTTGCAGTCGGTGTCCCGGGCTGGGCCTAACGTGGATCAGCTGGAAGTGGTGCACGAGCCTTCGCCCGGTTTCGGCATCTACGAGGCCGAGGATGCACTGCTCAACGGTCCTCGAGTGATCGAAGTGGGTGACGTGCGCGACGTCTCGGAGAACGCCTACGCCGACTTCAGGGGCACGCAAGACCAGACCATCACCTGGTCGATTCGTGTCGAAGAAGCGGGAACCTATGAAATCGGTTTCCGCTACAACCTTTCTCAGACCAAGGCGGATCGACCGCTGTCTTTCAGTATCAACGGTGTCGCCCAGGATGAACTCGACTTCGCAGGGCTGAGTGAGAATAACGCTGACTGGATCTATCATAACGTGCTGGTCAGCCTGAAGGCGGGGATCAATACCCTGGTAGTGACCGCGCCGGCGGCGGTTGGGCCGGACATGGACCTGTTGTGGGTGCCCGACCAGTCGTTGGAAGCGATTCGGGCCGCCGTTCTCGGGCCAGCCGACGCCACCGATGGCGTGCGCATCGAGCTTGAGGATGGCATCTCGGCGCTCAGCGTCGACCCGCGAAGCGCTGACTTCTTCTTCGAGGTCGATACTCGAGGCCTCTACCGGCTCGATCTGGCGGCGAATGCCGGTGTGCTGCGTGGCGAGGATCTGGCCCTCAGTCTCAATGGCAAGCCGTTGACCGTGATGTCCTTTCCCGGAGCAGGAACGGCGGGTGAAGAGTCCTACTACGTCGAGCTGGAGCCCGGGATCGAGTACCGCCTGCACATGGTGTCCGATGATCTGTGCAGTCAGCGCATCGACTACCTGGATGTGACGCCAGTCGCCGTCACTGCCGAGGCCGTGGCCCACCTGGAGAGTGGTGACGTCAACTACTTCAGTGATCGCCTGTTGTTCAACTATCTCGATGAAAACGACTTTGGTGGCCCGGATCGGGACTTCAAGGAAAGTGCTACCGCCGTCATTTCCAATGATGGCAGCGACCCGCTGACCATTCTTGATGTCTCACTGGATGGCCCCTTCGTGCTTGCTGACGCGGCGGCCCTTGAAGGGGTGACACTGGCACCGGGGGAATCGCTCGAGATCGATGTATTGTTCGATCGCGCGAATTATCGTCCGCCCGCCAGCAACGCCGATGACGGCAGCTTCTTCGGGAGTCTGAGGCTGGTGACCAACGACGCCGATGCCCCGGTCCAGGAGTTGACGCTTGCCGGGTTCTGGCAGGCTCAGGATGAGGGCGGCTGGGAACCGACCGTCGACGAGGTCTGGAATGTGGCCGGATTCGGCAACCGGATCGGCGGTATTCCGACGGACGGTGGCGCCAGAGGCTCGGCCTTCGATGACTACGGTTTCTATCGCGCCGTCAGCGAGGAGGAAGTGCTGTCGCGCTACTGGACCCTGGCCGACGGGGTCGATGAAGCCAAAGTGAGTCAGATAGTCGCACTGCATGGGGCGGGTGTGGCTGCCTTTGGACTCCACGCCTTCAAGAATACCTCCCAGGATATCAAGTTGATCCGCCACGATGCGGACCAGAACCAGTCCTTTCTGCCGCTGACCTATCTTGATCGTCAGGAACCGGCAGCCACCTTCACCCGAGACGATATTCCTGACAATTGGGGAGGCAACGATCTGTTCGGCCTCGAGGTGGCCACCCTGTCCTCCGATCCCTCGTTGAATCCTCCCGGCAAGGGCAAGCCACCGGCGGATTCGCCGGATCTGGAGCGTGGCTACTACGTTCGCGTGTTCAAGGCGCTGGACGATGAAGGTAACGAGATTCCTGATACCTATCTGGTGCTTCAGGACTATTCCGGATCCAACCTCGACTACAACGACAACATGTTCGTTATCGAGGGTATCAAGCCGATGTACGAAGGCAACGGTGTCCCGCCGGAGGAAACCGACCAGGTGGTGCCATCGTCGCGCTTCACCGTGGCCGCCGAGCAGGGTGAGTCTGCGCAGGAAGTGCCCGATGTGGTCGATCCGCTGGATCTGCAGGGCCTGCCCCAGCAGCAACCCGACGAACTGTTCTGACAGGGCATGACTGCCCACCCCGTGAATGCCGCTCCCCCGGGAGCGGCATTTTTCTGGGCGCCGGATCCAGAGAGTAGTTGTCGCTGTTGGCAGACACCGGGTGTTGCAGGGCGTCGACAGCGGCGAAAAGGCGACCTTTGCGTTAGGCTGGTGTCAATTTGAACGGAAGGAGTCATGCATATGCGAACCGCTGGATGGATTGTTTTCCTGGTGATGGCCGTGTTGATGGTGGGCTGCAGCTATGACCCCGCACGGGTCTCGCCGGAGCCACTGATCATCATCGATGACGATCATCGCGACCATCGAGATCATGACGGTGGCGACTTCTGTCCGCCGGGACAGGCCAAGAAGGGTCGTTGCTGAAGGTGGCCGGGAAGTGCGCATGAAGACAGTGAGTACAGCCGTACTTTTGCTCGTGCTGATGGGTCTTGCGGGATGCAGTTACGATCCCGCACGGATCAGTGCAGAGCCCTTGATCGTCGTCGACGACCATCGTGACCGCGACTACCACCGTGACCGCGATTACCACCGTGATGACGACTGGCATGATCGCGATTGGGACCATGACCGCCATCGCCACGATGATCACGATCATGACCATGATCGCTATTACGACGACCACGATCGGCGTGGCGACTTCTGCCCGCCGGGACAGGCCAAGAAGGGTCGCTGTTGAGAAGACGCCGAGTCTGACAACGGCCGCCATGCCCCCGCCACAAGGATGCCCAGGCGACAAGCGTTGAGGTCGCGTGAAGCCGGGCGTTCGCCCCGGCTTGTCAGGCTGTTCGGTGAGCGGCATGGTAGAGGTATCTTCTTCAGGCGAGGCGATCGTGAGCCGGATCGATCTCAGGACCAAGACCCTGGCCAACGAGCACGTGTCCCACGTGCACGGCTACCACCAGTTGATTCTGCCCACCTGCGGCAGTACCGAACTATCCCTTGAGGGGCGGGAGCAACGGGTCACCGCCGAGCGTGGTTGCCTGATTCCAGGCAACTGCCATCACGACTACCTGGGAGACGGCAACAATCGTACCTTCGTGCTCGACGTGCCGGTGGTCTTCGGGCTGCCGGACGTCGACGTGGCCCGACTGTTCGAGCGACCGCGTTTCTTCGCGGTGCCCCCCGATCTGCAGCGGCTTGCCGACAGCCTGATGCGGCAACTGGATCAATTCCCCACCCTGGGCAACGATATCGCAGCGCTTCTGTTACGCGCGCTCTATCTCCATCTGGAGGCTTCCAGCGAAACCTGTGCCCCAACACGATCGACGGGCGTCAGCGGTCGGCTCGATCTGCGTCTGCTGGACGACTGGATCGATAGGCACCTGGCCAGTGATATTCGCGTGGATGACCTGGCGTCCTTGTGCGCGCTAAGTCCCGGTCACTTCCACGCCAGCTTTCGCCAGGCCACCGGGATGACGCCGCAGGCCTATGTTCGTCGACGCCGGTTGAGCCACGCCCAGGCGCTGATCCGTCACAGCGAGTTGCCGCTGGGGCAGATTGGGGCGCTGGTGGGCTTTCGTGACCAGGGCAGTTTTTCCCGAGCCTATCGCAGGGTTCATGGGGTGGCGCCCTCCCGGGAGCGCACAGATCCATAGGCTTTGATGAAAAGTGCCTGCGCTCGGTAATACGGCGTTAAAAACCGGATCAAGGTGCTCATTTACACCTTGTAAACTGCGCTCTCTCACCGATTTTTGCCTTGTCTAACCATCGCTCGCCGACTTTTCAAACAATGCCTGGACAGCGATTCAGCCAGCTTCTCTCGGCTCTCGCGCTCACCCACCTGTCACTTTTCTCCTCTCGTCGCGGTGACGTTGTGTCCGACGACACGGTTTGCCTGAGTTCCGGGCAAGGTTTTCGTAGTCTCGGGCAAGTTGACGATGGGTTTCGCGCATAGCCTGAAAAGGAGTCACTCGGCGCCATCAACAATGACAACAACCATGACAACAACCGGAGTTACCGATGTCTTCGACCTCCCTTACTGCCTCCGCCCGCACTGACGACCGCATTTCGGCTGACCGCCGCTCGCACGACAACCACAAGGTCGGCGCCCGGCGTGGCCAGCCGGCCAGACAGCGGCGACGAGCGCCGATGCTGGCGCTCGCAGCGTTGCCGCTGGCGCTGATGGCGTCCCAGGCGCAGGCTCAGTCCTACGAGATGGCCATCGCTACCCTGATCCCCGAGAACCTGACCAACAACGCCATCTATCCTGCCCTGGTCCACTTCAAGGAGCTGGTGGAAAGTCGCACCGAAGGCGACGTCACCGTCAGCATCTTCGGTGGCGGCCAGATGGGCTCCGAGGTCGAGACCGGCTCCCAGGTCCAGGCCGGTGGCAGGGCGCTGCAGTCCGCCATTCTGACCTCCGGCGCGATGTCGTCGTTCTACCCCGAGTATCAGGCGGTGACGGCCCCCTTCCTGTTCGATGACTGGCGCCAGGCCTGGGCCTTCTTCGATGGCGAGTGGTTCGCCGACTTCATGCAGGGCGCCATCGAACAGGCGGACATGCGCTATCTGGGGACCTTCGATGATGGTGGCGGCTTTGTCGCCTTCACCAACAACGAGCGGCTGATCAAGACCGTGGATGACCTCGAGGGGCTCAACATCCGCACCGAGGAAAACCCGGCCCACGTCGCCACCATGGAGGCGCTGGGTGCCTCCGCCACACCGCTGCCGTGGGGCGAGCTGATCACCGCGCTGGAGACCGGACTCGCCGACGGTCAGTTCAACGCGCCGGTGATCAACACCACCTTCGGCCTGGATGAGGTGACCGACTACACCACCCTGACCGGGCACGTGTACAACAGCGCCAGCTGGATGGTCAGCGAGAGCTGGTTTCAGGAGCTGCCCGAGGAGCACCAGCGGGTCATCACCAACGCCGCCCGTGAGGCGGTCAGCCTGAGCCATGGCGCTTCCGGCATGCTGGCGACCGCCAGCTGGCAGACGTCCTGCGAGATCTTCGAGGAGTGCTACCTGATGCCGGCAGAAGAGCGCCAGCGCATGGCAGAGGTGGCGCGTCCGGCCTGGAAGAGCTGGATCGTCGACGACTTCGGACTCGACGCCGCCTTGATCGACGACCTGCTGGCCGAGGTCGATGGCCTGCGCCAGTCGCTGCCGCAAGAGGCCTACAGCCGCTACGGCCAGTGATTGTCGCGGCGGGGCGGCCAGGCCGCCCCGCCAGTGCCCACCGCCTTGCCCGAGTTCTCCTGTCATGTCATCACTGCGATCTCTTCAGGCCTGGCTCCAGCGCCTGAGCAACGGCGTCAATCGCCTCGCCATCGTGTTCTGCGTCGGCTGCGTCCTGGCCATGCTGGGTATTTCGTTCACCGGGTTTCTGTACACCCTGTTTACCGGCGGGGCGCTCAGCTGGACCTATTCCCTGGCCCGCCTGTTCCTGCCGTGGATCGGGCTCATCTCCTCGACCATCGCGCTGCATTCCGGCGAGCACGTGGCCATGACACTGCTGGTCAAGCTGCTGCCGCGCCCGCTGGTGGTGCTGGCAGCCGGCGCGACCCTGGCCGTCATCGGCGCGCTGGCGGTGCTGATGATGTTCTACGGCTGGGACTTCTTCTCCAACGCCCGCCAGAGCTACATGGTGTCCGACAGTATTCAGATTTCCTACAAGTGGACCACCTTCGCGGTGCCGCTGACCGGCGCCATCATCGCGCTGCATCTGGTGCACGGCTTTGCACTGCTCGAGCACTTCATCGACAGCGACGCGGTGATCGAGCAGGCGATCCATTCCAATGACAATGGCACCGGCAGCAATGCCGAGCAGGCGGTCGACAGCCGTGTCGAATCCTCCGATCCCTCTTCACCACAAGGCGACGCTGTCGCCCGGGAGCCACGCTCATGACCGCCGCGATTCTGGCCTTTATCCTGGTGTTGGCGATCGGCGCCCCGGTCGCAGTGGTCATGGCGATCTCGGGGGTTGCCGGGGTCTATGAGCTGGGCGGCGAGCGCCTGGTGGGGATCATCGCCGATCGCATGTTCTCCGGTGTCTCCGGCTACATGCTGATCGCCGTGCCGTACTTCATCTTTACCGCCGAGTTGATGAACCAGGGCGGGCTGACCCAGAAGCTGATCGCCTTCAACAATGCGCTGTTCGGCCGGGTGAGGGGGGCGCTGTCTCACGTCAACGTGACGGTATCGCTGTTCTTCGCCGGGCTGACCGGGGCCGCCATCACCGATACCGTGGCGATCGGCAAGATCATGATTCCGGAGATGAAGAAGCAGGGCTACGACGCCGAATACGCGGCGGCGATCACCGCCTGTTCCTCGATCATCGGGCCGATCATTCCCCCAAGCGTGGTGATGGTGGTGTACGCCACCCTGCTGCGGGACGTCTCGGTCATCGACCTGTTTGCCGGAGGCATCGTGCCGGGCATTCTGATGACCGTGGCGCTGCTGGCCACCAGCATCGTGCTGGCCTGGCGACGGGGCTACCCCAAGCAGGCGCCGACACCGCTGAAGATGGCACTGCTGGCATTCTTCTCGGCGCTGCCGGCCATGCTGGTGCCGTTGATCATCCTCGGCGGGATACTCTCGGGCATGACCACCATCACCGAAGCTTCAGGCTTTGCCGCAGTGTACGCGATCCTGATCGGCATGCTGTTCTATCGCAACCTGACTCTGGCCAAGGTGGCCCAGGCGCTCGTGACCACGGTCAAGTTTTCCGGTGTCGTGTTCTTTCTGCTGGCGACCTCGGCGGTGCTCGGCTGGTTTGTCACCCGCTCTGGCGTCGCCCGGGAGGCGGCGAGCCTGATCACCTCCCTGAGCGATGTCGCCTTCGTGCAGATCTTGCTGGTGTGCCTGTTGCTGATCGTCATCGGCACGGTCATGGATGTACTGCCGGCGCTAGTGGTCATCGGCCCTGTGGTGGTGCCGGCGATGGTCAGCCTGGGTTTCGATCCACTGCACTTCGCCATCGTCATGATCGTCACCCTCAACATCGCCAACGTCACGCCACCGGTGGGCATGACGCTGATGACGGCGGCAAGAATCGCCCAGGTCCCCTACGAAAAGGCGATCCTGGCGTCGCTGCCGTTTTATACCGCCTTTATCCTGGTAGTGGTGTTGCTGGCGGGTTTTCCGGCACTATCGACATGGATCCCCTCGCTGCTCGACTGATGTGAGCAGTGACGGAGCGTCATCACCGGAGACAGATGCAGATGAAACTTTTCTACCATCCTGACCAGGAACGTCATGCGCCGCCTCAGTTCCTGAAGCGTGGAGCCCTTACCGATTCCCCCGAAGGGCCCCGCCGGGCGGAGCTTCTGAGCGAAGGCCTGGCCGAGGTCGGCCTGGCCCTGACAGCGCCGGCCGAGGTCGACAGTCCCACGCTCAGGGAGCGTCTCAAGGAGATCCACAGCGAGCGCTACCTGGATTTTCTCGAGACCATCCATGCCCGCTGGCAGGCGTTGCCGGACGCCACCGAATTCGTGGCGCCGAACGTCCATCCCTGCGGCGGCGGCAAGCACTACCCGCGCCATCCGGTGGGGCAGGTGGGCTGGCACATGCACGACATGGCCTGTCCGATGACCGAGACCAGCTTTCAGGGCATCCTGGCCAGTGCCGCTACCGCCCAGGCCGCCGCCGAGAGCATCGTCGCCGGCGGCGGCACCGCCTACGCTCTGTGTCGTCCGCCGGGGCACCACGCCGGCCCCGATCGTGCCGGGGGCTTCTGTTTTCTGAATAACGCGGCCCTCGCGGCCACGGTGCTGCGCGAGCATGTGTCCCAGGTGGCGATTCTCGATATCGACCTCCACCACGGTAACGGCACCCAGGACATCTTCTACGACCGTGGCGACGTCTGGACAGGATCGCTGCACGTCGATCCCAGCGACTTCTATCCCTACTACTGGGGCGGAGCCGGCGAGACCGGTATCGGTCCTGGACTCGGCGCCAACCTCAATGTGCCGCTGGCACTAGGCAGCGGTATCGAGGCCTTTCAGGCCGGTCTCGATGAGCTGCTCGACGCCATGGCGAGCTTCAGCCCGGACGCGCTGGTTGTGGCGCTGGGACTCGATGCCCACAAGGACGACCCGCTGGCGGGGCTGACGCTTGAAACCCCGGACTTCGTCGCCATCGGTCGCCAGATCGGTGAGCTGGGCCTGCCCACCGTGCTGGTGCAGGAGGGCGGCTATCCGACCGCGGCCTTGAGCCATAACCTGGCCGCCTTCCTGCGCGGATTCAACGACGCCTGACCATAGCTTAAATACAGCCTGATACAGCTCAATACTTAGCCCAACGATCATCCCGCGGATGATCTCCCACAAGGAAAACACCATGAGCCCGACCCTTCACGACAGCAACGACCGCATGAGCCAGATCGCCGTTCACAATGGCACCGTCTACCTCTCCGGCCAGGTACCGGCGGACGCCAGCCAAGGCATGCGCGGCCAGACCGAGCAGGTGCTGGCGCGAATCGACGAACTGCTGGCCAAGGCCGGGACCTCCAAGGATCGACTGATCTCGGCCCAGGTATGGGTCACCGACATGGCCGAATTTGACGAGATGAATGCCGCCTGGGACGCCTGGGTCAGCCCCGGACGTCCGCCGGTACGTGCCGCGGTGGAAGCGCGCCTGGCCCGGCCGGAGTGGAAGGTCGAGATCATGGTGGTGGCCGCCTTGCCCCAGGCCTGAGGTCGCCCATGAGCCGCAGCAAGACGACCGGTTTCTATTGGCACGAGCGCTGCTTCTGGCACGACCAGGGGGCGATCGGGGTATTTTCGGCGCCAGGGCCCTGGCTGCAGCCCCAGCCGGCCTCGGAGAGCCCGGAGAGCAAGCGCCGTCTCAAGAACCTGCTGGAGGTCAGCGGGCTCATCGACGAGCTTGAGGTGGTAAAGCCGCCGGCGGCCGGCCGCGAGGACCTGCAGCGCTTCCACACGAAAGACTACCTTGATGCGCTGGAGGCGGGTGATGCGGGCCTGGGTGGCGATGCCGGCGAGGCTGCGCCCTATCGCCCGGGCAGCCTTGCCAGCGCCCGGCAGTCCGCCGGGCTTGCCATCGCAGCGGTGGAGGCGGTGGCCCGTGGCACCCACGCCAGCGCCTATGCGCTGTGCCGTCCACCGGGGCACCACGCCGAAGCCGATCGCGGTCGCGGCTTCTGCCTGCTCGGCAATATTCCGGTGGCGGTGATGCGAGCAAAGGCACTGGGGCTGGTGCGGCGGGTGGCGATCCTCGACTGGGACGTGCACCACGGCAACGGCCAGCAGAGCGCCTTCTGGGACGACCCTGATGTGCTGACGGTATCGCTGCACCAGGCCGGCAACTATCCGCTCGAGACCGGTGGCTTCGACGAGCAGGGCGGTGAGGGCGCGTCGGGGTCCTGTCTCAATCTGCCGTTGCCGCCGGGCTCGGGGCTTGGCGCCTACGACTATGCGGTCGAGCGCCTGGTGCTGCCGGCCATCGAGGCCTTCGCGCCGGATCTGATCGTGGTGGCCTGTGGCTATGACGCCTGCGCCAAGGACCCGCTGGGCAAGATGCTGCTCAATAGCGATGCCTTCGGGCGCATGGCCCAGTCGGTCAAGGCGCTGGCTCAGCGATGTTGTGAAGGGCGCCTGGTGGTCGTCCACGAAGGCGGCTACTCGGAAGGCTATGTCCCGCTGTGTGGCCACGCCGTGATTCAGGCGCTGGCCGACAGCGACATCGGCGTGGATGACCCACAGAACGACGAGATCGCCGCCTGGGGCTATCAGGCACTGCAGCCCCACCAGCGTGAACTGATCGATGGCTGGCGGCGCGACTGGCCTGGGCAGATCACCGAGGCCCGCGACGACAGCCAGGCTGAAGAGGCTATCGCCTGCGTCTGTGGCAGGGACAGCGACGCAAACAGGAACAGGGACAGGGAGCCAGGCACATGAGTGGACTGCACCAGCGCGACGGCTGGATCTGGAAGAACGGCGAATGGCTGCCCTGGCGGGAGGCCACGACCCATCTGCTGACTCATTCGCTGCACTATGGCATGGGCTGCTTCGAGGGCGTGCGCGCCTATCGTGACGACAACGGCAATGCCCGGCTGTTTCGGGTCCACGAGCATACCCGACGCCTGCTGGACAGCGCCCATATCCTCGACCTCGAGGTGCCCTGGAGCCATGAAGAGCTGATCGAGGCGCAAAGCCAGTGCCTGGTCCGCAACGGACTGACCGATGCCTATCTCAAGCCCACCGTGTTTCTCGGTCCCGAGGGCCTTGGGCTGCGCGCCAAGGCGCTTAGCTGTCAGATGATGGTGGTGGCCTGGGACCTGGGACCCTACGTCAGCGCCGAGACCGCTGCCGTCGGGCTCAGGGCCCTGACCTCGTCCTGGGCGCGCCATCACGTCAATATCAGCGCCTGTCGGGCCAAGACCAGCGGCCACTACGTCAACAGCATGCTGGCATTGAATACCGCGGTGAAGGCGGGCTTTGACGAGGCGATCATGCTTGACGCCGAAGGCTACGTGGCCGAGGCCAGCGCGGCCAATGTCTTTCTCTATCGAGACGGGGTGTTGCACACCCCGGAGGTCACCTCCTGCCTGCAGGGGATCACCCGGGACAGCGTGATCCGATTGGCGCGTGAGGTGTTGGGCGTGGAGGTGCAGGAGCGCCGCATTACCCGCGATGAGCTGTACATCGCCGACGAGGCCTTTGTTACCGGCACCGCCGCCGAGATACTGCCGTTGCGGGAGCTCGATGGTCGCCATATCGGCGCCCGTGCCGGGGCACCCGGGGTCGCTGAGCCGATAGCCGCCGATAGCCTGACGGCAAGATTGCAGCGACTGTATCGCGACGTCTGTCGAGGTCGGTTGTCGCCGGCGACCAACGGAGATCGCCATGACCTGGCGCGCTACGCCGACTGGCTGAACCTGGTCCCGACGGATAACGAAGTGGATATCGACACAGACAGCGACTAGGTCGGTTTACACAACCAGGCGGCTGCACGATGGCCACAAAGAAAGGCGCCACGACCCTTGAGTCGTGGCGCAGCTAGCCGCCTTTCCTCCCTGGGGCAGCTTCCCTGTGCCCGTGTTGCTCCCTTGGCGCTTCCCGCGCCGTCGCCTCCGTGACGCTCGAGGGGCAGTGTCCCTTGCCCGGTGTCGCCTGAACACAGAGGTAGTATCGGCCAGGCGTGTGTCAGTCAGATAACCGCCTCATGACCCTTTGGTGACATCCCGGCCACAGGACTTTTCTGGTACCATTCGCGCCGCCTGTTACCGGCGAAATGCCCAGGCGCCGTCGCGTACGGCAGTCGAGGCCGTCTCGCCAGGCACCAGGCTTGGCACGAAAAGCCGGCGAGCGCCGGTGCTTTTCCGACAAGCCTTGATTGCGCAAACCCTCTCTCGAACTTAAACCTGGATTCGTCTATGAACGCTGTAATCCTTGCCGTGCTGGTGATGGTGGGACTGTCGCTGGCGCGGGTCTCCGTGGTGCTGGCCCTGGTGGTAGGGGCCCTGGTGGGCGGCCTGGCCGGTGGTCTGTCCATCGAGGACACCCTGGCGGCCTTCAACGACGGTGTCGGTGGCGGTGCCAAGGTGGCGCTGGCCTACGCCACCCTCGGTGCCTTCGCCGTGGCGATCTCTCGCTCGGGCCTGCCGGACCTGCTGGCACGCCGCCTGATCACTCTGCTGGGCCACGAGTCCAGCGCCTCCCGTCAGGCCACGGTCAAGTACCTGCTGATCGGTAGCGTGCTGCTGGTGGCGATCTCTTCCCAGAACCTGATCCCGGTCCACATCGCCTTTATTCCGATCCTGATTCCGCCGCTGCTCAAAGTGATGAATCAGCTCAGGATGGACCGCCGCGCGGTCGCCTGTACCCTGACCTTCGGCCTGACCGCGCCCTACATGTTGCTGCCGGTAGGCTTCGGGGCGATCTTCCTCAACGACATCCTGCTGGCCAACATCAACGAGGCTGGCGCCGCGCTGGGCCTCGAGATCGACCGCGCCATGGTGCCCATGGCCATGGGCGTGCCGGTCGCCGGCATGTTCCTCGGGCTTCTGGTGGCGGTGTTCCTGTCCTACCGCAAGCCTCGGGTCTATGACGAGGTGGAACTCGGCAATACGCCGGCCCACGGCCATGGCCACGACCACAGCGAGATCGAGGAGCCTCACACCCTGGGCCTGATCATGTCGGTGGTAGCGATCGTCGCTGCGCTCGGCATCCAGCTCTATACCGGCTCGATGATCCTGGGTGGCCTGGTGGGCTTTTCGCTGTTGTCCATGGGCGGCATCTTCCGCTGGCGTGAAGCCGATGATCTGTTCACCAGCGGCATGCGCATGATGGCCCTGATCGGCTTCATCATGATCTCGGCCTCCGGCTTCGCGGCCGTGATGACCGCCACCGGCGAGATCGAGACGCTGGTCAGCGCCAGCGTCGAGGTGATCGGCGACAACCGTGGCCTGGCGGCGCTCTTGATGCTTCTGGTGGGGCTGTTCATCACCCTGGGCATCGGCTCGTCGTTTTCGACCATCCCGATCATCGCCGCCATCTTCGTTCCGCTGGCGGTACAGTTCGGCTTCTCCGATCTGGCGACGGTGGCCCTGGTCGGCACCGCCGCCGCCCTGGGTGACGCCGGCTCCCCGGCGTCGGACTCCACTCTCGGGCCGACCTCCGGCCTCAACGTGGATCGTCAGCATGATCATATCTGGGACAGCGTGGTGCCGACCTTCGTGCACTACAACATCCCGTTGATCGGCTTTGGCTGGCTGGCGGCGATGACGCTGTGATCGCCCACCGGAAAGCCCAGACGCCCGCGCTATTCGCGCGGGCGTTTTTTTGTGCGCCAGGCCCGGCCCGAACATCGACGTGTGAGCCGCCGCAATAGTGAGACATGGTGCTACGGGTTGTGCAGATCCGTCGATATGGTCCACGCTGGGGGAGACTCATCGACCGGTGGGTCGTGGCGCTCCCGGGAAGATGAAGGAGTTATCGAGCCCAGGGCGCAGCAAGACACTTGTTCACAGATGGAGAGGATCGACACATGGACAGGAGCGACAAGATGTTGAAGGTACGCGTATTTGCCGGATCGTGCTTGCTGGGGGCAGGCCTGCTGGTAACTGGCGCCGCCCACGCCGCCACGGAGGTAGAGATGCACAGCGTCAGCACCGACGGTATTGGCGACTCCCTCGGCACCATCAGTTTCGAGGATAGTGAGCATGGTCTCAGGATCACGCCCGACCTCGAGGGTCTGGACACCGGCATCCACGGCCTTCACGTTCACGTGAACCCGAGCTGCGAGCCGGCCGAGAAGGATGGCGAGACGGTTGCGGCGGCTGGCGCCGGAGGCCACTTCGACCCGGAGGACACCGGCACCCACCAGGGTCCCTACGGTGACGGCCACCTGGGTGACCTGCCGGCGCTGGCGGTGGGACAGCAGGGCGAGGCGACACTGCCGACCCTGGCGCCGCGCATCAGCGAGGATGACCTGGCAGGCCACGCCATCATGATTCACTCCGGTGGTGACAACTACTCCGACGAGCCCAAGCTCGGCGGTGGCGGTGCCCGCGTCGCCTGTGGCGTCATCGAAGGCTGATCGACGCCACCCCCGACATGGCCATCCAGGCCCCGCCCAGGCGGGGCCTTTTGCTGTAGTGACGTCAGTCCTGGCGATCGTCGCTGGAAGGGGGCAGGTGCGTCTCGAGGGATGACAGCAGGCCGCGCAGCAGCGAGAGTTCCTTGCGCGTGGGCGTGGCCCGGGCGAACAGCGCCTGGAGCTGTTCCTCGGTGCGAGCGTGGGGCTGGGTAATAAAACCACTGTCGCGCATCACCCGGCCCAGATGTGCCTGAAAGTGGGCGACCTGCTCGCGGGTGGGCTGGCGTAGCCGTGACGGGGTCCCCGAGGTGGCGACGCTGTCGGTGTCGGTATCCGTTTCGGCATCCGTGTCGGTATCGCTATCGACCGCGACATCGACATCAGGGCAGGGGAGTCGGCGCCAGGCCCGGCGCAACTCGTAGGCCAGCACCTGCACTGCCTGGGATAGGTTCAGGATGCCGTAGTCGGGATTGGCCGGAATGCTGACCTGATGCGAGCACAGGCGGATTTCGTCGTTGGTCAGGCCGAAGCGCTCGCGGCCGAAGACCAGTGCCACCGGGTCATGCACCGCGTCCTTCACCAGCGCCTGGGCCATCTCGTCCGGTTCGTCGTAGTGGGGCAGTGGCAGGCTTCTCAGCCTGGCGCTGGCCCCGACCACCCTGACACAGTCATCGATGGCGTCCTCGAGACGTTCCACCACGCGGGCGTTTTCGACCACATCTGCCGCACCTGCGGCCAGGCGGGTGGCCTCTTCATCGGGAAAGACGCGTGGATTGACCAGCACCAGATCGGTCAGGCCCATGGTCTTCATCGCGCGAGCGGCGGAGCCGATGTTGCCGGGATGGTAGGTCTGGACAAGAACGATGCGCAGATTGGCGAAGGGCAAGGCTTGAGTCATGGAGCACGGCAACCGTCGATGGGAAAACGAGCGACACCATACCGCCACTTTCGCCCAAAGCGAAGGGGCCGCGATGGCGGCCCCTGAGACGGTGGTGAAAAGATCAGGCTGTCTGTGAACGATACCGCCTTAAGCTGCGGCTGAACGCCACCAGCATCACCAGCATCACGCCGAGCATACCCCCGAGGATCACGGCGAGCGCCATCACCAGGGCCTTGCCGGGGCCCTCGGGCTGCATTGGGCGATAGGCCACATTGACCACCTCGACGACGTGGATGTCGTCGGCGGTGATGCGGTTGGCCCTCAGCAGAGTGTTTTCCTGGCGTAGCTGGTTGTAGGCGTCAATGAACGCCGAGTCGCTCTCGCGAGACTTGAAAGCCTCGATACGTCGCTGGTGCTGCAACTGTTCGAGCTGCTTTTCGATCTGACGGATGGCCGGCGAGGAGATGGGCTGGTCGAGCCCCTGCTTCAATACCTCGCGCTCGGCCGCCAGGGCTTCGGTACCCAGGAAGTACAGTGGTAGATCATTGCCGATGCTGACGTTGTCGTAGACGATACGGGCGGCGTCATCGGCGTCTCCCAGCGATAGTGGGGACGTCGGCTTGGTGATGCCAAGCATGCCGGCGATCTCTTCTGCTACTTCCAGGGTGCGAATGCGCTCCTCGCGGGAAGCGCGCTCCGCGGCGCGTTCGGCGGCAAGCTGATCCTGGAGCTCGAGCCGGCGAATCGAGTGCTCCTCGCTCATCCGCGTGACGGTCGCGTCAAGCTCGGCGTCGTAGGCCTCCAGGTGGGCTTCCATGTCTGCCTCATTGCGTGAAATGGCGCTGGCCAGGCTACGATCGACGCGCGCGAGCAGGTCTTCGGTGTACTGCCGCTGCGACCACTGGAAGTACTGGTTCAGCAATGCAGCGCCGTCGATATCTTCACGATAGGAGAAGCTAACCTCCCCGGGGCTACCGGAGGCGAGGTCGCCAGGCGCGACCTTCAGCTCTCGGAACTGCGTGCGAAGCACCGTGCCTTCGAGTTCCGGAGCGCTATCCTGCATCAGCATGTCGGCGTAGTCGGGGTGCTGGTCGAGGAAGCCGCGGAAGCGCTCGTAACTCCCCAGGCGGATCTCCAGTTCGGAAACGGCTTGCTGGGGAGTGATGGCAATCCCCGGAATGCGGTTGATCACATTGAGACCATCACTGGTCTCGGTGTAGGCGAGCGAAGAATGGTATGACGGTGTGGATGCCACCAGATAGAGCGTCGCCAGTGCGAGGCAGGTTGCCATGCTGACGGCGATCCAGCGCCATCCGTTGATCAGCATGATGGCAATGTCTCGCAGGTCAATCTCGTCAGAGGAAGGATGCTCAGGTTGATCGACGGCTTGGTGGTTGAAAGAGTTCATGCGTGAGGATTCCAGACAGCAAGCCTCGCCGTCAGAGCGAGCAGGTGAACGAGCAGGACAGACACTTCCGCAAGAAGAAAATGAGAGGTGTCGACCAGGTCCAGATACAGCAGGAAGATGGGCGCAAGTGCCGCGGCGAGCATGATGGCCGCCGAGATATAGCGTCGTTCGCTGAACGCCAGAGCGCCCGGAAGCAGCAGCATCATGGGGGATGCCACCAGGTGTTTAAGTGTTGACATGGCGTTTATCAGCCCTGCGTGAGCCAAGGGATAGTGCTTATATGCACTTTATATTGCGGTTGAAAGTAGCAGGGAGAATGTAAGTATGTAAGCCTATGTTAACTTGAAATGCGCATAAGGACTGGTCGGCTTATTAAAAATATAACGTTTATGTGCTGATATGAGTTTAATTGATTTTTTATGTGCTAATTCGATTGATCACCGAAGTGCTCTGTAAAACATGACCAACCATGGTCTGACAACGCGAATGGCACTGAGGCAGCGTGGTTTCCAGAGTGGGTTAGGCATATTGTTCCCACTTGATGCCAGCTTGACGTTCGCAGGCGCTATGCAGGATAAGCCATGATGCCCAGGTTGGCGCGCACTTATTCAGGGAACCAAGGGTAGTGGGTCAAGCCGGGGTGATGTCCAGCACGGTCAATGGTGCAAGGAGTGATCCGTTGTTCCCTTTGGCTCCTGAATTCAACCAATAAGCGTGACAGGCAAGGTGGGTAGGGACGAGGCGCTTCCCTGAGTCAGGCCATGATCTGACTCGGGGCTAGTGCTGGAGGACGGTGAGAGCCAGCGGATCGTGGCTAAGGGTGCAGCGCTGGCGCTGCCAGGTCGGGTTGGCAAGATCACGCCCGCTGGGCCCTGTAGCGCTTGAGGCTTCGGCCGAACGATACACACATCACCAGCATGACGCCCAGCATGCTCCCCAGTATCACGGCGAGTGCCAGCACCAGGGCCTTGCCGGGGCCTTCCGGACGGTTCGGACGATAGGCCAGGTTGACCACCTCGATGATGTCGATATCGTCGGCGGTGACGCGGTTGGCGCGCAGCAGGGTATTTTCCTGGCTCAACTGATTGTAGGCGTCGACAAACGACGAGTCGTCAACGCTTCGATTTGGCGCTGATGACGCAATTGCGCGAGCTCTTTCTCGATTTCGCGGATGGCAGGCGTGCTGGCTTCTTGCTCCAGGCTTTGTTCGACGACCTCTTTTTCTGCGGCCAGTGCCTGGGTGCCCATGAAGTAGAACGGCAGGCTTGTCGCGTTGCCGCTGTCACCGTGGCCAACTTGGGTTTGTCCGTTTTCGCCGAACGCCGGCGGTGAGGTGGGTTGGGTGATGCCCAGCCTTTCTGCGATGGCCTCTGCCTGGGTCAGAGTGCGAATGCGCTCCTGGCGAGACTTGCGCTCGGCATTCTTTTCGGCCTGAAGCTGGTCATCGAGTTCGGCTAACTGAACGTCATGTTGCTCTTGCAGCCGTGTGATCTCGACGTTCACGCTGTCCCGGTAGGCTTCCAGATGTGCCTGCATCTCTTCACTATTGCGTGCCAGCGCCGTTTCCAGTGCGTGTTCGGCGCGCTGCGCCAGAACCTGGGCATATTGCCTCTCCGTCCATGCCAGATAGTCGTTGAGTAGAGAAGCCCCCTGCAGCGACTCTGGATACACAAGGCTCAACTGGTGCGGACCTGTCCCGTCTTTGCCGGGACGCGTGATCGTTAGCTTGTCGAAGTAGTGAAGGCGCAGATGCTCATCCAGGGTCACCTCCTGTTCGTCGGCCTCCGACTGGGCGATGGACTGCCACTCGGGACGGTCGTCGATGAAGTCGCGCAGGTTGCCGAAGCTACCGAGCTTAAGTTCCAGTTCTGTCTGAGTGGAGGCTGCTGAGTAGTCGATGTCGGGCATCTCGTTGAGAAGACGCAGTCCTTCCGACGAGGGCGTGTAACTGGTCGACGCACGGAAGCTTTGCGGGGCTATGGCGACAAACACCAGGGCCAGCACCACGGCGGTGGCCACGCTGCCAAGGATCCACTTCCAGCCGTCAAGCAACATCAGGGCGATGTCGCGCAGGTCTATCTCATCATCGCGCCGATAGGAAAGCGCGGGAAGTTGGCTGTCGTGATCGGTCATCGCTGCGGCCTCCACAGTGCCAGATGCATGCTGAGGACCAGGCCATGGGTAACAAGATTGAAAGACTCCGCCAGGCGGGCGACGACCAGGCTCATCAGCCCCAGTGCTGATGCGACCAGCGGTGACAGCCAGGCAAGGAAGACGAGGGCGGCATGCAGGGAACGCCCACCTAACAGAGTAAAGCCCCCGGGAAGCAGCAAGGCGATGGGGCCGAGAAGTAGTAGCCGAGAGGGTGACATCGGAGAGTCCTGATCGAGCGTTGAGGAATGGGCGGTCGATGAGTCATCGGTGTGCCACAGGGGCAACCTTCAAGGACGGAAAACCACGGGCTATCTGCTGGGCGAACAGCCTAGCGATGTGGACGCGGCGCGACGCTGCTGTAGATCAGGAAGGGGGAAAGTACAGGTCGCCACGCTGCGTCGTCCTGACGAAGATCAAGGACGACGCAGCCGTGGTCTGGGCTCTTGGGTGTCGTGCCGCTGACAGGGCGGAGCGAAGGGGAAGCGCGGCAGAACTCGTTGCTAGGCGCTGTCCGAAAAGTCGACGAGCGAAGGTTAGACAAGGCAAAAATCGGTGAGACAGCGCAGTTTACGGGGTGTAAATGAGCATTTTGACCGGGCTGGCGCACCAGCCGATTTTTAACGCCGTATTACCGAGCGCAGGCACTTTTCAGACAAGCCCTAGTGATGGGCGGCCTGTTTCCAGGCATCTAGTGTTTCGATATGAGCTGGATGGATGCCGCAGCATCCGCCGATCAGGCTTGCTCCCAGGGAGTGCCAGCGTTTGGCGTAGTCCAGGTAGCCTGCCGGGGTCAGCTCCCGGTCTGCCGTCAAGGTGGTGTTGGCCCGGTGGGCATCGCCGATCGGCGAGAAGCTGTTGGCGTAGGCGCCCAGCGGGCGCGATAGCTTGAGTCGTTGCATGGCGTCGCCGGCGTCGACCAGTGCCTGCGCCATGACCTCCGGAATCGAGCAGTTGAACAGGATGGCGTCGGCGCCGCCCTGACATAGCTGTTGGGTCGCCTCGGCAACGGACTCTCCGGAGCGCAGGCGTGCGATGTCGGACACCTCGTCCTGAAGGGTGAGGGCGTACCAGCGAGGCTTCTCGGAAGCCGCCAGAACCTCCTGCATGACCGAGATCTCGGCAAGACTCGACAGCGTCTCGGCGAGCCACAGATCCACGTGTGGGTCCTGCGCATGATACAGGGCGGTAGTGATCTCCCTGGCGCGGCAGGGGTCGAACAGATCGGGACGATAGCTGCCCAGGGCGGGAGGCAGGCAGCCGGCTACGCTAAGCGAGACTTCTGGGGCATTGGCTTGCGATGGTGGCTGGACGGATTCTTCCTGCCAGCGGCTTGCCGCTTGCGCTGCCAATCGTGCCGCTAGAGAAGCGAGTGCCGGCCCCTCTTCCCGATAGCGCCGCTCGCCAAGATGGAACGGCACGCAGGCGTAGCTGTTGGCAGTAATCACTCGGGCGCCGGCCCGAATAAAGTTGAGGTGGGCCTCGATGACCCGGTCGGGAGCTTCGATCAGCGCCTGGGCGCTCCACAAGGGTTGTGAGAAGGGGGCGCCGATACGCTTGAGCTCGCGCCCCATGCCGCCGTCCAGTAGCGTCAAATCCATGATGTTGCCTGCAAGTTGATCCAGCCGATAGTGAATCATGTCCCGGGGGCGGGAATAAATTGAAAAGTCCTCAACCTCTGGATGAGGCGGCTCGATGAATGGTGGAACACAAAAAAGCCCTGCCATCAGGCAGGGCTTTGTGCGCTTGGGGGTGCGCGGGTCGGGCAGCCGGAGCTGCCCGGGGCAGGCGTGTCGGGTAGCAGCAGGGCATTTCTGCCCCGCCGCCCCCTAAGAACCGTACGTGCGAGTTTCCCCGCATACGGCTCAAGCCTCTGTAAGCCCACATAAGTTGTGGACCGGCGATGGTATGATGAATCTCAAAGTTCACTTAACCCTTGACAGCTTGGGCTTTCGTTCTTCTCTGAGATGCTCTTCCATCGTATGCTCGACCACCTTCTGGGCGAAGTTAGCCATGTAGGCATCGTATCCACCATCGCGGCTTGTTGCGTGGAGGATCGCTGCCGTTCCATGGAGAACACGCCCGTCCTTGACCACTTTCAGACTACATTTGTTTTGACTCATTCAGGTGTCCCTCTTTTTGTTTAGGGCGATTCCTAAGATTGTGTCAAAACAGATGGATTGCAACCCACCATGCGGGCCTGAGAGTGTAATTGCCGATGGCAGTTGGGATGCAGCAGTACCAAGTTCTCCAGCTCGTCGCCGCCACCCTTGTGCCTCTCCACCACGTGGTGGATGTTCCACCCGGTTTCCCAGGTGATGAACTGTTGGCACATCGGGCAGCGCTTGCCTTGCCGGGACCAGAGCGTCTGCAGCTTCTTCCTTCCCTTTGTCGATTCCTTCCAGGAACGTTCCAGCCGTTCCTCGAAATAGGTCTCGAACGCCGGGTCGTAAGGGTTCGCTTCCGCCTTGATCTTGGTATGCCGCTTGATCGGCACATCGCTGGCATAGAGCAGATACACTCGCTTGCCGCCGGGATACTCACCCTGGAAGACCCACTGACGCTTGCCTGCTGGAGGGAAGTACTTCCCCTTGATCCAGCGCTTGCGCCGGCTCAGGTGCCGTCTCTTGCACCATTGCCATAGCATCTTCCAGATGCGGTAGTCCACGTAGTTGAACGTCTCTTTGGCCGCGACTCCCCGATGGTAGTTGGTCCAGCCCCGAATCATCGGGTTGAGCTGATCCACGATCCACCAGGCAGGCATGGTCTTGTTGGCGTTCAACAGCTTCCTTACGTTGGCCAAGAAAGTCTTCACGTTCTTGTGACTCGGCTTGATGAGGCACTTGTCACTGTACTTGCGAATATTCTGGCCCAGGAAGTCGAATCCCTCCGCTATGTGCGTGACGACGGACTTCTCCACCGAGAGCGTGAGCCCACGCTCGGCCATGAAGGCCTCGACGATGGGTTTCACGTCCTCCTCCAGCAGCTCCTTGGAGATGCCGGTGATGATGAAGTCGTCCGCGTACCGCACATAATTGACCTTGGTCTTGTAGCTGGCCTTGGTGTTCTTCTTCCCGAATTGGGATTCGAGCACCGCTTCCAAACCGTCAAGCGCCATATTGGCCAATACCGGCGAGATGATGCCACCTTGCGGTGTTCCCGCCGTCGTCGGAAGGAGCCGTGAGGACTCCATGTATCCCGCTTTAAGCCACTTGCGGAGGACCGTCCTATCCATGGGGATATTCCGGACCAGCCACTCGTGGTCGATGTTGTCGAAGCACCCCTTGATGTCGCCTTCGAGTACCCACTGAGCCGAGTGCTTGCGGCTGAGATTGACGAAGCACTGCTCAATCGCATCCGCGGTGGCTCGCATGGGCCGAAAGCCGTAGGAGTTCCGATCCGCCGTCGTTTCTGCTACCGGTTCGAGCCCAAGCATGTACATTGCCTGCATGGCGCGATCCAGCATCGTCGGGATTCCCAGCGGCCGACGTTGACCGTTGGCCTTTGGGATATAGACCCGACGAAGCGGTCTGGGCTTGTAGCCCTTCCGCTGCAAACGGAAGATCGCTTCCCACTTGTCATCCGGAGTGTCCCAGCATGCCCCATCAACACCAGGCGTTTTCTTGCCCTGGTTCTCGGTGACGCGTTTCACAGCCAGTGCCCTGGCTGAGAACGAGCGGACCAGCATGCGTTGCAGGGATTTGACCCTGCGCCACTTCTGGTCATGGGCAGCCTTCGCGATCCGTACCTGTAGCCTCCTCACGCGGCGATGGCAGACCTTCCAATCGATGGTGTGCCAGCTTGATGCCGAGTGGGAGAATGCAGGTACGCTTTCAAGAGTACTCATCTTGCTATCCTCCTCTGAGCATTGACGAAAAATGCCCCGAGGGGTGAAGACGGCACTAACCCCTTGCGGGGAAGGTGAGCCTCACCCCGCAAGGGCATTCGTACTGTCCATCCAGACCACGGATGGTGCTTTCAGGCGGCTTTACGCGCCTTCACGCGATCAGAGACCAGACAGAAGTCGGCACGCTTTCGCGTCGGGGCAAAGTTCGAACCCCTATCCCGTCCATTACAGACAGGCATTCGCTTTTTCTGTCCTCCTCTACCCGCACCTCCAACAGCTTGCCTTGCGGCTCGCCTGCCCGAGGGCAGAGATACGGGCTTACCGAGTTCCTTTCCTTCTACAAGAGTGGGTTAGACCCTGCCTATCCACCGGTAGCCGTGCGTCAGCGTATGCCCAGATGTAAGGGGCATAACCGGCTACACACCTTTTGGTTGAAGCCTGTCAGCAACTTTGGCTTCTTGCGGTTGACGGTGTTTATCAGCAGTTCACTTGCGTTGGTCGTACCACCCAGCCTAGCGTCTCATCCGCCTGTTGCTGGCAGAGTCACTGGCGTGCCTCGCGGCACGGACAGTCCACCGAGGTGGGACTACATTGTCAGGGAGCTTCGCACACCACCGTTGCCAGTAATGCACTACCCCTAGGCTACTGTTGGCTGAACAACAGGTCTCGTTACCCCGAAATACCCCAAGGTGAGACAATAGCAGAAAAGGCTTGCGCCACTAGGTGCCAGCAAGCTTTGTAGACACGGCAATCTCTGCTACGTCGTCCGGCCATTTGGCCGAACTTCAGCATTGATAGATCCGTCGCCGTGAGGCGAGGACTCGGGGTTTCCCCCAGACACCGAGAACGGTACACCCTAGTTACAGGTGACCGGTATCCGGGTCTTGAGAAAGCCCCGGATACCGGGTTTAGCAAATTGCTTTTTCTGCGGGTGTGTGGCCACCGACTCCAGGGTCGGTGGCCACAATGATGTAGCCCGCTAGGCTAGCTACCTAAGCGACTCTCGTCGCACTACATCATGCCGCCCATGCCGCCCATTCCACCCATGCCGCCCATGTCCGGAGCAGCGTCCTTCTCGTCCGGATCGTCGGCGATCATGGCTTCGGTGGTGATCAGCAGGCCAGCAACGGAGCCAGCGGACTGCAGCGCGCTGCGAGTCACCTTGGCCGGGTCCAGCACACCCATCTCGAACAGGTCGCCGTACTCGCCGGTCTGGGCGTTGTAGCCGAAGTTGCCTTCACCGTCCTTGATGCGGTTGACGATGACGGAGGCTTCCTGGCCGGCGTTGGTGACGATCTGACGCAGCGGTGCTTCCATGGCGCGCAGGGCGATGGCGATACCGTGGGTCTGGTCTTCGTTGTCACCCTTGAGACCAGCGATCTTGGTCAGGATGCGGATCAGGGCAGTACCACCGCCAGGCACGACACCTTCCTCGACCGCGGCGCGGGTAGAGTGCAGGGCGTCCTCGACGCGGGCCTTCTTCTCCTTCATCTCGACTTCGGTAGCGGCACCGACGCGGATGACGGCAACACCGCCGGCCAGCTTGGCGACACGTTCCTGGAGCTTCTCGCGATCGTAGTCGGAGGAAGTCTCTTCGATCTGGGCGCGGATCTGGTTGACGCGTGCTTCGATGTCACCATCGTTGCCGGCACCATCGATGATGGTGGTGTTTTCCTTGGACATGGTCACGCGCTTGGCGGTACCGAGGTGGTCCAGGGTGGCCTGCTCGAGGTTCAGACCCACTTCCTCGGAGATCACGGTGCCGTTGGTCAGGATCGCGATGTCCTGCAGCATGGCCTTGCGACGATCACCGAAGCCAGGCGCCTTGGCGGCGGCGACCTTGACGATGCCACGCATGGTGTTGACCACCAGGGTAGCCAGCGCTTCGCCTTCGATGTCTTCGGCGATGATCACCAGCGGCTTGCCGGCCTTGGCGACGGCTTCCAGGGTCGGCAGCAGTTCGCGGATGTTGGAGATCTTCTTGTCCACCAGCAGGATGAACGGATCTTCCAGTTCCACCGCCATGGTGTCCTGGTTGGTGACGAAGTACGGGCTCAGGTAGCCGCGGTCGAACTGCATGCCCTCGACCACGTCCAGCTCGTCTTCGAAGCCACGGCCTTCATCGACAGTGATGACGCCTTCCTTGCCGACCTTCTCCATCGCTTCGGCGATGATCTCGCCGATGCGCGAGTCGCCGTTGGCAGAGATGGTGCCGACCTGGGCGATGGCCTTGGAGTCGGTGCAGGGCACGGACAGGGCCTGGATTTCCTTGACCGCAGCGATGACGGCCTGGTCGATGCCGCGCTTGAGGTCCATCGGGTTCATGCCGGCGGTCACGCCCTTCAGGCCTTCGGCGACGATGGCCTGGGCCAGCACGGTAGCGGTGGTGGTACCGTCACCGGCGACGTCGGAGGTCTTGGAAGCCACTTCCTTGACCATCTGTGCGCCCATGTTTTCGAACCGGTCCTTCAGTTCGATTTCCTTGGCGACGCTGACGCCGTCCTTGGTCACGGTCGGCGCGCCGAAGGACTTCTCCAGCACCACGTTGCGACCTTTCGGGCCCAGGGTAGCCTTGACGGCGTTGGCCAGGACATCGACGCCACGCGCCATGCGCTTGCGGGCATCATCAGAGAACTTGACTTGTTTCGCTGCCATTTTCTGTACTTCCTTAAAATCTAAGCGTCAAAAGTGAACGTTGAAACGAGTGAGTCTGCGGGGCAGGGCTTAGCCCTCGACGACCGCCAGGATGTCGGACTCGCTCATGATCAGGACTTCCTCGCCGTCGATCTTCTGCTTTTCGACGCCGAAGCCATCCTTGAAGATCACGGTGTCGCCGACCTTGACGTCCAGAGGACGCACGTCGCCGCTCTCGAGAATCCGGCCGTTACCGACGGCGAGAACTTCGCCACGAGTCGGTTTTTCCTGGGCGTTGCCCGGAAGCACGATGCCGCCTGCGGTCTTCTGCTCTTCCTCAACGCGACGGATGACGACGCGATCGTGCAAGGGACGGATGTTCATTGCTCACGTTCTCCTGATGGTTTTGCAAGGCCGGGGCATCCACCCCGGCGGTTCATTGTTCACTCTCGTCGTGACGCCCTGCGACTCGGCGAGAGCTGGAGGTCATTGCCGGGCTGCCGATGAAGTGGCAGGCCCTTGTCGGCCCTCCTGTCAATGGCGGGGGAGCGTGCTCCCTCACCGAAGCTTGGTGCTGCTCTGGTAAGTGGGGCTGGAGTGGGGGCTTTCAAGGGCTTGGATGAAAATTTTTTTGTCTTCTTGCATCCAAGGCAGACGGGGCCCATGAAACGGCATCGGCACCCCGAAGGGTGCCGATGCGTGGGACAAGACGATGATGCGGCAAGGGTGGGTCCGCCGCGCAAGCCTCAGGCTCAGTCCGAAAAGTCGACGAGCGAAGGTTAGACAAGGCAAAAATCGGTGAGAAAGCGCAGTTTACGTGGTGTAAATGAGCATTTTGATCCGATTTTTAACGCCGTATTACCGAGCGCAGACACTTTTCAGACAAGCCCTAGCGGCGTCGCTCATCCTTGCTGATAAATTCGCCCTCCAGCGGTTCTTCATCGCCGGCCGAACTTTCGCGCCAGCTGGTGTCATCCCGGCGGCGGCCGGAAGCCTCGTCCCATCCATCGGCATTGGCCTTCGGGCCCGCAAAGCCCCCTTCCTCGGTACCGCCGAAATGGGTGCCGCCCATCTGGAAGCCCTTCATGCGCACCCCGACCTTGGCCAGCGCCTTGCCCAGCAGGCGGCGAGCGTTGGGAATCAGGCACATGAAGCCGAGTGCGTCAGACAGAAAACCCGGCGCCATCAGCAGGGCGCCACCGAAGATCAGCGCGGCACCGGTCATCAGCTCCGAGGAGGGGATCTCGCCGCGCGACATACGCTCCTGAGCGCGTGCGAAGGTGGCCACGCCTTCGCGACGGATCAGGTGCAGACCGATAAAACCGGTAGCCAGCACCAGCGCCAGGGTGGACAGCAGACCGATTTCGCTACCCACCGAAAAGAGTACAGCGAAGTCGAGCAGGGCGAAGATGGTGAAGATAAGAAGAAAGGGCATGTCAGCTCCGCGTTGTGATCTCCGTTCAAGATGGGGGTGGCCACCTCGGAGTTCAAGCGTTGCTGTGGCTTTTGCTGGCAGTGGCTTTGTTTTGCTGGTGGCGCCTTCCTTTTGCTGCTGGCGGCGGCTTTCATTTGCTGGCAGCGCCTTGCCGACTCTGGCGCGGCCACTCGCGCAGTCGTGCTTACGGTTTCAGCCGCTCGGCGTGGCAAAGATCTTCTTTTTTTGCCCGATTCGGTCGCAGGGGGTTGCGCAGGCTTGCGCTAGACCAAGGAAGAGTGGCGGGGGTTTTGAAAGGTTGTCATGATGCGGTGCACCAATGGTTAGTGGGCTCATGTGTGGTGCTTGGATGTATCGCGCGGCCGTTTCGCCTGGCGGCAGGTGCGGCCTGTCACGCCTTGGCGCCTTACCAAAAAACCATCTGAATACGCGCGTGTATGACGCGTCTTGCAAGGGGAAACCGCATGCAACTCAACGATGCCCTGATCGCCATCACCGGCGGAGCCCGTGGACTCGGCCTGGCCATGGCGCACCATCTGGGACGCCGTGGAGCGCGGGTCGCGCTCATCGATACCGACAACGACCAGCTGGACCAGGCCGTCAATGGTCTGTTCGATGCCGGCATCACCGCCAGAGCCTTCGTGGCTAACGTGGCAGACGAGGCCTCTGTCACTGAAGCCTTTGCGGACATTCGCGAGCACATGGGGCCGCTCGACGGTCTGGTCAACAACGCCGGTATCCTGCGTGACGGCCTGCTGGTCAAGGCGCGCGACGGCAAGGTCGAAAAGACGCTGGGACTGGACGAGTGGCAGGCGGTCATCGATGTCAATCTGACCGGTGTATTCCTGTGCGGGCGTGCCGCCGCCACGGCCATGATCGAGGATGATCGTCGGGGTGTCATCGTCAATATCTCGAGCATCTCGCGCGCTGGCAACATGGGCCAGAGCAACTATGCCGCGGCCAAGGCCGGCGTTGCCGCTCTGACCGTCACCTGGGGCAAGGAGCTGGCCCGTCATGGTATTCGCGTGGGCGCGGTGGCACCTGGCTTCATCGAGACCGAGATGACCGCCTCCATGCGTGACGACATGCTCGAAAAACTGACCGCAGGCGTGCCCCTGCGCCGCCTTGGCGCCCCTGCCGACATCGCCGAGAGCGTTGCCTTCATCTTTGACAATGACTACTTCACCGCCCGTGTCATGGAGGTGGACGGGGGGCTGCGGCTCTAGGTCTAGCCAAGGGAAGAGGCCGGCCGCCTGGCCGGGCACGCCATGAAAAACCAGCATGATCAAAGCTACAAGTTGCTATTCAGCGAGCCGAGGGTGATCCGAGACCTGCTGACCGGCTTTATCGGTGAAGACTGGATCGAGAAGCTGGACCTCGACTCGCTGGAGCGGGTCAGTGGCAGCTTCGTCACTGATGACCTGCGTGATCGCGAAAACGATGTCATCTGGCGCGCGCGCTTCGGTGATGAGTGGTGCTACGTGTACCTGTTGCTGGAATTTCAGAGCACGGTGGATCGTTTCATGGCGCTTCGCACCATGACGTACGTCGGGTTGCTCTACCAGGATCTGGTCAAGCAGAAACAGCTGACTCGGTCGGGCAAGCTACCGCCGGTGTTGCCTATCGTGCTCTATAATGGAGAGCGTCGCTGGAGCGCGCCTGTCAACGTTCGGGATCTCATTCAGGCAGGGCCTGGAAGCCTGGCGCAATACCGACCGGATCTGTCCTTTCTGCTATTGGATGAAGGTGCCCTCGTTGCCGACCAGCAGTTCTCCAGCGAAGCGCGTAATGTGGTGTCGGCCATCTTCCAGCTGGAGCATCACCGGAGTCCCGCAGATGCGGTTGAGCTGATCGGGTTGCTGGTGAAATGGTTGCAGACACCAGAGCAGGCAGATTTGCGTCGACACTTCGTCATCTGGATCAAGCGAGTACTATTGCCAAACTGGGTGTCAAATGAGGAACAGGGCGGATGGCAGGCCCTGAATGAATTGAGCGAGGTGCACAATATGCTGGCAGAAAGAGCCAAGCGGTGGCCTGAGCAGTGGAAGCAGCAGGGGCTGGCGGAGGGCCGTCGGGAAGGTCGTCGGGAAGGCCGTCGGGAAGGTCGCGAGGAAGGTCGCGAGGAAGGTCGTCAGGAAGGGCGTCAGGAAGGGCGTCAGGAAGGGCGTCAGGAAGGGCGTCAGGAAGGGCGTCAGGAAGGGCGTCAGGAAGGGCGCGAAGAAGGCAAGCTAGAGGTAGCCCGCAATATGATTCAGCAGACTTCGCTGGATGATCAGACGATCGCGCAAGTGGCCGAGATTTCGATAGAACTGGTCAGCGAACTGCGAGAGCAAATCGAGCGCTCCAGCTGATGGTCTATCATGGCCTGTTGGTTGCTAACAGAAATCCCGTTGCCTGAAGTGTTGATTATTCCTCACCCCCACAAGCCCTCCGCAGCACTGCGCGGCGGAGGGCTTGGTTGCAGCCGGTGTCTAGCGCAGGCTGATTTCATCCTTGAGCCGAGCGACGGTGGCGTCACCGATGCCCTTTACTCGAGTCAGGTCCTCGATGGTGGTGAAGGGGCCATTGGCCTGGCGGTCTTCGACGATGGCCTGAGCCTTGCCTGGGCCGATGCCGGGGAGTTCCGCCAGCAACTCGACGCTGGCCTCGTTGATGTTGATCGGCTCGATACTCAGCTGCTCTTCGGCCATGACTGGCTGTGCCAGCAACATCCAGGTCAGTGCCAGTAGTGCGATAGTCCATAACCTGGACCGCTTGCTTGCGGAAAGGGTGCTCGAGTTGTCGTTCATCGATGGATGGCGAACAGCCTGTTGTGCGTTGTGGGTCTGCATCGGACATCTCCTTGGTGTTGAAAGTCGTCTTCATGACGTAGGGGGCTTGCCCCTTCGAGTCCGTTCGACGTGATGCCGTTGGGTCTCGACTTTCACCTTAGGCGCCGAGCGACGAATCCAGTTATAAGAAATTACTTATAAAAATATCAGTGGAATTAGATATTCAGATGAAGCCATAGGGCCGCGCGGAAGTCGCTTGGGCTGATATACTGCGGCGTTTTGGCGCTCCGGGTCCTGTGTCTCGCGACCGGGCCGGCTTGGCTCACGTCATGCAGGCCGCAGGTGCGCCCTTCGATTCCACTGTGCCGGAGGCCTCCGTGACTACCTCATCGCCCTTGATCATCGCACTCGATTATCCCTCCATGGACGCCGCGCTGTGCATGGCGGACCGACTGGACCCCGAGCGCTGTCGTCTCAAGGTTGGCAAGGAGCTGTTCACCCGCAGCGGCCCCAATGTGCTCGAAGCGCTGCATGGCCGGGGTTTCGAGGTCTTTCTCGACCTCAAGTTTCACGATATTCCCAATACCGTGGCGGCTGCCGTTCAGGCGGCGGCAGAGCAAGGCGTGTGGATGGTCAATGTTCATGCCAGCGGCGGCGCCCGCATGATGGAAGCGGCGCGCGAACGGCTCGATAGAGAGGGCCTTGCGACCCGCCTGATCGCGGTGACAGTGCTGACCAGCATGACCGCCGAGGAACTTGCAGCTACTAATGTTTCGGTAGCCCTGGACGAGCAGGTGGAGCACCTGGCGCGACTGGCCAAGGCCAGCGGGATGGATGGTGTGGTGTGCTCGGCGCAGGAGTCGGCGCGTCTCAAGGCAGCCTGTGGCGAAGACTTCCTCAAGGTCACCCCGGGTATTCGCCCGAGCTTTGCCCAGGCCGGCGATCAGCGCCGAATCATGACCCCGCGCGAGGCCATGGACGCCGGTAGCACGCACCTGGTGGTGGGAAGACCTGTCACTCAGGCAGAAGACCCGATGACGGCGTTAGAGGCAATCGAGAAGGAGTTGAGGGAGAGCTGACCGCTACTCTCCCTCTATACCGGTGATGGGTTTGGTGGTGCCCCAATTCCTGCATCTGGGGCACTGCCAGTGCAGGTGTTCACCTGAGAAGCCGCAGCGCCGGCAGCGGTGGCGGGGGAGCGCCTTGATAAGCGGCTGGGTGTGCTGGCGCAGCAGGTCGAAACGGGGATCGCCTTCGCTTGCCTCGCTACGCTGGTACAGCCCCATCAGGTAGTCCACCCCACCAAGGCTCGGCTCCTTCCTGAGCTGTTCGGTGATCAGCGCTATCGCCTCCTCATCACTCCCTCGCACCTGGCGCAGCGTCTGCGCCAACAGCAGCATTACGCTGGTGCAGGGATTCAGCTCCAGCAGCCGGTGCAGGTGCGCGATCAGTCCCTCTGCGTCGTCAAGAAGCTGATAGGTGCGTTCCAGCGGCTCAAGCAGCGTCGGGATAAAGTCGGCGTCCTGCTGGGGAATGCGATCCAGATGCTTGAGCGCCTGCCGGTACTGGCCGGTGTCGTGGCACAACTCGGCCTGGATCATGTTGGCGCGGATGCAGCGTTCGTCGATGGAAAGCGCCTGCTTCAGGTGCTTTCTGGCGATGCCGTGGCTATTGGATGCTCGCGCCTCTGCGGCCAGTTCGCAGTGCCAGTGGGCAGCGGCCCGACGCAGGTCATCATGGCGTCGGGTCAACTGGGGAACGGCCTCGTCGATCGCCTGCTGCCATTCACCCTCGCGCTCGAACAGGTCCACCAGCAGCCGCTTGGCATGGTGGCGTACTTCGGCGTGGGTTTCTTCCTTGACCAGCCCCTTCAGCAGCCGTTCGGCGCGATCGTGCAGACCCAGTTGCAGAAAGTCCCGGGACAGCTCGAGCTGCACCCAGGCTCCCTGGTGGCCGTCCAGGAAAGGACGTGCGAGCAGGTTCTGGTGAATCTTGACGGCGCGGTCGGCCTCACCGCGAGAGCGAAACAGGTTGCCCAGGGTGACGTGGGTTTCGATGGTATCGCTGTTGACCTCCAACGCAGAGATGAAGGTCTCGATGGCCCGATCCTGCTGATCGTTGAGCAGGTAGTTCAGGCCGACAAAGTAGTCGCGGTGCAGGCTTGGGGCGGGGCGTTCTTGCTGTCGACTCTCCCGCCGGCCGAGCGCCCAGCCAATGGCGAGGGCGACGACCAGCAGGCCCAGCAGCAGAAGATCGGGCATTCAGGGAAGTTCCTTCATCTCCTGCACGCGAAGACGATCGAGTTCCTTGCGCTGCTGCTGGTTGTGGCGTTGGGCGCGAGTCAGCAGGGCGCGCAGCCGAATGTAGACGCCGCTCATCGCCAGCATGCCAAGCAGCACACCGACAGCGAGGGAGGCCAGCAGCCACACCGACAGGGAGGCCTCGGGCAATTCGAACCAGATGAGGTTCAGCGGCAGGGCCTGTTGGTTGTTGGTCGCAAACAGGATACCGATGACCAGTACCGCCAGCAGAATGATGGCCATGATCAGGCCTTTTAGCCAACGCATGTGTGACTTCCCATAGTGAGACAAAGAGAACGGAGAGAGCGGTTGTCAGCGAACTCAGTAGCCCAGCGCACGGCTGGCGTCGACTTGTTCGCGCAACTCCTTTCCGGGCTTGAAGTGTGGCACGAACTTGCCTTCCAGCTCCACCGCTTCACCTGTCTTGGGGTTGCGGCCGACCCGGGGCTCCCGATAGTGCAGAGAGAAACTGCCAAAACCCCGTATCTCGACCCGCCCACCATCGGCGAGGGTATCGGTGATGTCGTCCAGAATGAGGCGCACCGCGGCCTCGACGTCCTTGATCGACAGCTCCGGCTGCCGCATGGAGATCTGCTCTATCAGTTCGGACTTTGTCATCGGTTGTCTCCGTGAGTCCCACCTGGGTGTTGAGCGCTGGCCAAGCCAGTGGCGAAGGCCGTATCCGTCACAGCCTCTTGTTTTTAGATAGCATACTTTTCAAGTCTCGAGAAAACAACGCACTACATTCGTGGCAATGATCTTGCGCCGGGTCACCTTCGGGATACGCCGGCGGCTGCCTGGCGGATCGTGCTGCGGTATACTGAGGCCACACATTCCATCCCTGACGAGGTTCCCCTTGGATCAACCGTCTTCCGTGGCCTCCCGCCTCGAGGCCGAGCGCAAGCGCCTGCACTGGCACTCCCGCCGTGGCATGTGGGAGCTGGACCTCTTGCTGCTGCCGTTTCTCGAGCATTGCTACGATGAACTCGACGAGGCCGATCAGGCCGCCTATCGCCAGCTGATCACCGAAGAGGACCAGGACCTGTTCATGTGGTTGATGCGTCGCGAGTGGCCGGAAGAGCCCAGCCGTCGCCGTATCGTGCAGATGATCGTGGACTATGCCGAGACCAGCGGTCACGGTCACAATCGGGGCCTCTGAGCAGCAGCATCTCTTCCAGGGGGCGCTGGTGGCGACCATCGCGCTGGTCGTCGCCGGCGCCACTCCCTCGCCGGTAGGAGCTGTGCTCACCGCAGCTCTCTGCAGCAGACTGATTCACGCCCACCGCCATCCGCTTCAGGGTCAGCTAAGGTGCCTGGTCGAGAGTGAGCCAGCAGTGGCATCTGGGGTAACGCTGGTCGCCGTGGATGGCGAGCAGGCCGAAGAGGTGGGCCTTTCCGTATGGCAGCGTCGGCAGCGACGCCTTCTGCGCGCCCTGAGTCAGGCGCTTATGCGCTGGTGGGGCAAGCCCAGGGCCCCGGTGCCTGGGCGTTGGCAGTGGTGTCCGTTGGCGTCATCTGCGGACAAATCCGTGAGGCTTTATTCGGATGACGCTGACTGGCGCGAGATCGAGCTGACCTGCGAAAGCGTCGGCGCCAGGCTGATCTCCCTGCGTTGGCAGGGGCACACCCACTGGCTGTGGCCCGATTCGATGACACCCGAAGAGCACCGTGTGCTGAGACGTTACCTGCTTGGCATGCCTGTGGCGTTGGGTTCTCAGACGTCAAAACGGTAATGACAGCTGTTGCCTGGCTTCCTGTGGCACCAGGCGCACGCCGACGCCGAGCAGGCGCACCGGGCGGTGGGCGCGTTGCCAGGCCTGGTCGAGCAGTTGGCGGTAGCTGGCGAGATCCGGCTCCAGGCCCTTCGACTCCAGGGTGGTGGTGGTGAAGTCGTCAAAGCGCACCTTGACGAACACGCCGGCCAGGGGCGGGCGACCATTGCGGTCGATGCGCGCCTTCAACTTCTCGCAGAGGGTGACCAGCGCCTGCTGGGCCGCGGCCAGATCCGGCAGGTCCCGTCCGTAGGTGCTTTCGACGCTGATCGACTTGCGTTCGCGCTCCACCTTGACCGGGCGCTCGTCGATGCCGCGGGCGAGTTCATAGAGGCGTCGCCCGAATTTGCCGAACTCGTCCAGCAGCTTGTCGATGGGCTGTGCGCGCAGCTCCTCGCAGGTGGTGATGCCCAGTGCGTCCAGGCGGGCGCCGGTGGCGGGCCCCACGCCGTGAAGCTTGCGCACCGGCAGGGCCAGCACGAAGCTTTCTACCTGGTCGGGTGGTATCACCGTCAGCCCATCCGGCTTGTCCCAGTCGCTGGCGATCTTGGCCAGGAACTTGGACGGTGCCGCCCCCACCGACACCGTGATGCCGGTGCGCGCCAGACACTCCTCCTTCAGCCAGCGGGCCATCCAGGTGGCGCTGCCCTTGAACCCCTCGACATCGCTGACGTCCAGATAGGCCTCGTCCAGCGACAGCGGTTCGACCAGTGGCGTCAGCTCATGGAAGATCGCCTGAATTTGCCTCGACACCTCGCGATACTTGTCGAAGTCCGGCGGAACCAGCGTCAGTTCCGGACACAGGCGCAGCGCGCGGGCGGTCGGCATCGCCGAATGGATGCCGAACTTGCGCGCCGGATAGTTGCAGGTGGTGATGACGCCGCGGCCCTCGCGCGCGCCGCCCACCGCCAGCGGAATGTCCCGCAGGGCGGGATTGTCGCGCATCTCGACCGCGGCGTAGAAGCAGTCGCAGTCGGCATGCAGAATTTTGCGTACGGTTGCGGGCATGGGCGGGCAGGCGCTGGCACGACGTCGGTGAAACGGCGACTAGCCCAGGGCCTGGCCGTTGCCACCGCGAATGACCCCAACCCCGACGCCCTCGATATCCAGGCTGTCGCGGCGCAGGTCCAGGGTGATGGGCGCGAAGTCTGGGTTCTCGGCCTCCAGGGTGACCTGATGGCCGTCACGCTGGAAGCGCTTGACCGTCACCTCATCTTCCAGGCGTGCTACCACGATCTGGCCGTTGCGGATGCGCTCGGTGCGATGCACCGCCAGCAGGTCACCCTCCAGGATGCCGACGTCCTTCATCGACAGCCCGCGCACGCGCAGCAGATAGTCTGCGCGGGGGGTGAAGTAGTCCGGCGGCAGCGGGCAGTAGCGGTCGATGTGCTCGGCGGCGAGGATCGGGCTGCCGGCGGCGACCTCGCCGATGATCGGCAGGCCCTGCGAGGGGCTGGCTTCCTGGGGCGACTCGTTGGCGGCGCCGGAGTCGGCCTCCTGGGCCGGCAGGCGGATGCCGCGAGAGGTGCCGCGAATCACGCGAATCGCGCCCTTGCGCTCGAGCGCCCGCAGGTGTTCTTCGGCAGCATTGGGGGAGCGAAAGCCCAGGGCGCGTGAAATTTCCGCGCGGGTGGGCGGGTACCCCAGCTCGTTCATGGTCTTGACGATAAAGTCATAGACATTTTGCTGGCGAGGGGTCAGGGGACGTGTCATGCGGCCTCCCACGGGCGGCGATGGAACAGGGTGGCTTGGCGGCGGCTTGCTGCCGGCGCTTGCCAGTGCTGAGGGCGTCAATGCTCGCCCTTGGTGAAGTGTACAGTATGGATGTACATCCAGTAAAACCGCGAAAGGCCAGGAATAGTGTGCCAGGGCACTGGTGTAGTGGGCCGCCGCCTGATGCATTCGTTTGAAACAGGGTGGAGCCAGGGTTGATTGTGCGAGAAGGGCGGCTCCCTTACACTCAAGCCAGTATTCAAACAATTGTTTCCAACTGCCCTTGACAAGACTGGACGGAGCCCGCGAATGGCCCAGACCGATACCGTGACGCGCATCCTGGACACCGCCGAGGTGCTTTTCGCCGAACGCGGCTTCGCGGAAACGTCGCTGCGCAACATTACCGGCAAGGCCAAGGTCAACCTGGCCGCCGTCAACTACCACTTCGGCTCCAAGAAGGCGCTGATCCAGGCGGTGTTCTCCCGCTACCTGGATCCCTTCTCCGATCGCTTTCATGCCGCCATCGATGAGCTCGAGCGCGGCTATGGTGATCGCGTGATTCCGCTGGAGGTGCTGCTCGAGACCATGGCCCGTACCGTGCTCGAGGTACCGGCCGAGCGGCACAGCCTCAAGGTGTTCATGCGCCTGCTGGGGCTGGCCTACAGTCAGGCCCAGGGGCATCTGCGTCGCTATATCCAGGACCAGTACGGCACCGTGTTCACCCGTTTCGTGGCGCTGGTGCGCAAGGCCACGCCGGAGCTGCCGGACTCCGAGCGCTTCTGGCGTCTGCACTTTGCGCTGGGCACCGTGATCTTTACCCTGTCTGGGCTCGATGCCCTGCGCGACATCGCCGAGAAGGACTACGACGAGCACGTCTCGGTACGCGACCTGGTGCGCCGCATGATGCCGGTGGTGGTGTCAGCGCTGAAGGCGCCACTGCCGGAGCCGGCGCCGACGATGCCACCGCCGACCCGCGAGCCAACTGCATAAGCTGAGAAGGGAGTCAGGGTGATGCATACCCCGCAATTGGCAGCGCTTCCCCCCACCGAGGGTGTGTGGGTGGAGGTCGACACCGCCCGCCAGCAGCTGACGCTGTGGCGGGGCGAAGCCCCTGCCTGGCAATGCCTGGTGTCCACCGGTGCTGCCGGTACGGGCCAGCAAGAGGGCAGCGGCCAGACCCCACTGGGCTGGCACCAGATCCGTGCGGCCATCGGTGAGGGGCAGCCCGTGGGCTGCGTCTTTCGTGGCCGTCGGCCCACCGGTGAGGTCTACAGCGAGGCCCTAGGCCAGGCCCAGCCAGAGCGGGACTGGATCCTGACCCGGATTCTCTGGCTCAGCGGACTGGAGCCGGGCTTCAATCGAGGCGGCGACGTCGATTCCCAGCGCCGTTATATCTATTTTCACGGCACCCCGCCTGACAAGCCCATGGGGGTGGCCGACTCCCATGGCTGTATTCGCCTGCGTGACGACGACTTGCTCAAGCTGTTCGATGAAGCGACGCCTGGCACGCCGGTGTGGCTGCATGACTGATCACGTCTACTGATCAAGCCAATACAGACGTCAGTAAAGGCGTCACTGAGCGAAGTCCTCGTCGGCTCAGGTTTCGTCAAGTCAGGGCTCCTTAGTCAGCATTCGTCATGCCTGGATTCATCAGTCCGGGGCTTGGTCAGATGACGTTGCCCAACTGGAAGATAGGTAGATACATCGCCAGCACCAGGCCACCCACCACCACGCCCAGCACCACGATGATCAGCGGCTCCAGGAGGCTTGTCAGGGTGTCGACGCGATCGTCCACCTCGCGCTCGAAGTGATCCGCCACCCGCGTCAGCATGCTGTCCAGCGCGCCGGCTTCCTCGCCGATGGCCACCATCTGCAGCGCCAGTGGCGGGAAGCGCCTCGTCGCCCGCATCGCCAGGTGGAGTCGCTGGCCACTGGCGACCTCGGTCTGCACTGCCGCCACCGCCTGGCAGTAGACGTCATTGCCGCAGGCCCCGGCGGCGGTCTTCAGCGCTTCCACCAAGGGCACGCCTGCGGCGAAGGCGGTGGCCAGGGTGCGACAGAAGCGTGCGACCGAGGCCTGTTCCAGGATCGTCCCTACCACCGGTAGCCTGAGCGCCAGGCCGTGAGCGGCGAAGCGCGCCCTGGCCGAGCGCTTGATCCACCATCTCGCCACGCCGGCCATCACGCCTGCACTTCCCAGCAGCACCAGCCACCACTGCTGGGCGAACTCAGAAAGCTCGATGGTCAGCCGAGTCAGCGGGGGGAGGCTTGCCCCGACGCCCTCGAACATCTGCTCGAACTGGGGTACCACCTTGATCAGCAGGATGGCGCTGACCGCGATGCCCACCGCCACCACCGTGGAGGGATACCACAGCGCCTTGCGAACCCGCGCCTTCAATCGCTCGCGCTTTTCCAGGTGGCCGGCCAGACGCTCGAGCATGCGGTCCAGCGTACCCGACTGCTCACCGGCGGCGACCAGATTGACGTACAGCGCATCGAAGGTGAGCGGGTGGCGGGACAGTGCCTGGGCCATGCTGGCCCCGGCGCTGACGTCCATGCCCAGTGCCTGAACGACTAGCCGCATGGCTGGCTTTGAAAGGCTTTCGCCCAGCACGTGAAAGGCCTGCAACAACGGCACGCCGGCGGTCAGCAGGGTCGCCAGCTGGCGCGAGAACAGGGTGAGATCCCGGGGTGATATCAGGCGCTCGAAGCGCGCAAGCGTGCCGCCCTGGCGCAGCTTGCGCGGGATCACACCAAGCTGATGCAACTGGCGTTGGGCCTCGGGACGGCCGGTTGCCAGCAGCACCCCGCTGCGCCGCTGGCCCTGGCGATCCTCGCCTTTCCAGTGCCAGCACCTCTGGCGCGGATGCGGGGGGGGCGGAACGGCGTGCACTGCGCAGGTGGTCGCGTGACCCGCTTGACCCGGCTGAAAGGTGGCTGTGGCCAGCGTGGGAACCCGATCCACCTGAGGCAGAAGAGGTTGGCTCCCCCTGTGTTGCATCAGGGGTGTAGCCACCCACCTGCCCGGGGGGCCCAGGAGGAGAGGCCGGCGAGGACGACGACAGGGACGAAGAGGCAGGCGGAGCCGTCGAAGGCGAACGATGACGAAAGGGCACGTGTCGGTGGACTCAAATGGTGGAGGGAAGGGCGGCGGTCTCATGCGGCGGTGATGCGGCAGACCTCGGCCAGGCTGGTCACGCCTTCGAGCACCCGATCAAGGCCGCTGCGACGAAGGTTCGGATAGCCCTGGGCGCGGGCCAGGGCGTCGAAGTCATCGGCGCTGCCCCCTTCCAGAATCAGCCGGCGCATGCGTTGGTCCACGGGCACCACCTCGAACAGCCCGACCCGCCCCTTGTAGCCCTGGGTGCAGTGACGACAGCCCACGGCCTCGTACAGCTGGGCGGTATCGGCCTCAGCCTGGGTCAGGCCCCGTTGCATGAGTACCTCGTTGGGCAGGGTGACTGGGGAGCGACACTGGCTGCACAGGCGCCTGGCCAGGCGTTGGGCAACGATCAAGCTGACCGCACTGGCGATATTGAAGGCTTCGATGCCCATGTTCGAAAGCCGCGACAGGGTGTCGGCGGCAGAATTGGTATGCAGCGTGGACAGCACCAGGTGGCCGGTCTGGGCGGCCTTGATCGCGATCTCAGCGGTTTCCCGGTCGCGTACCTCGCCAACCATCACCACGTCCGGGTCCTGGCGCAGAAAGGCACGCAGTGCATTGGCGAAGTCGAGGCCAATGCGTGGCGCCACATTGACCTGGTTGATCCCGGACAGCTTGATCTCCACCGGATCCTCGGCGGTACAGATATTGCGCTCGACGGCGTTGAGCTGGTGGATGCCGGTGTACAGCGTCACCGTCTTGCCGCTGCCGGTGGGACCGGTGACCAGAATCATTCCCTGGGGGCTTGCCAGGGCGGTCTCGAACAGCCGTCGCTGGTCCGGTGAAAAGCCGAGCTGCTCGATACCCAGGCGTGCCGACCTGGAGCCCAGCAGCCTGAGCACGATCTTCTCGCCGTAGACGGTAGGCAGCGAGTTGACCCTGAAGTCGATGTCCTCGCCATCGTCGAGCTGGACCTTGATGGTGCCGTCCTGGGGCAGGCGGCGTTCCGAGATGTCCATCCGCGCCATCACCTTGAGGCGCGAGGCGATGCGCCCGCGAAGGTTAAGCGGCGGCTGGGCCACCTCGTGGAGCAGGCCATCGATGCGAAAGCGCACTCGAAAGGACTCCTCGAAGGGCTCGAAGTGGATGTCCGAGGCACGCTTTCTGACCGCGTCACGCAGGATGGTGTTGACGAACTTCACCACCGGCGCGTCATCGGCCTGGTCGTTCAGGCTGGAACTGAGCCCGGAACCCAGCCCGGCATGGAGCTCCTCGTCCAGATCGGCGTCCTGTTCTGTGTCGAAAGCCACGCCCTGGCCAGAAGCCAGATCCGATTGCCGTGACGGATCCATCTTCCCCGACCGCTCGTCGGCGCCCGCACGGTTCACGCCTGAGGCACCAAGCGCGCCCAGAGCGACGGCGATGGCGCCGTCATCGGGGCGATCGGCCCCTAGGTAGGCGTCGAGCAGCATTCGGATCTGATCCAGCGGCGCCAGCGCCGGCTTCAAGCTCTTCCCGGTGACGAACTGAAGCTCACCCAGGCGAGCAAGAGTAGAAGGGTAGGGTACCGCCACGTGCAATTGATGATCATCGAGGCTAAGCGGCAGCACCGAATGCTCGCGCAACAGGGCCTCGGGGAAGTGAGAGAGCGCCGGCAGTTCGCTCGGCTCCAGCTCCTGTAGATCGACAAATGGCAGATCGTATTCTTCTGCCGCTGCTCGGGTCGCCGGCCCTACTCTGACCAGTTCATGCTCCACCAGGTAGCGCAACAGCGTGCTGTGGCTGTCCTGAGCCTCCCGCTCGGCCCGCAGCGCCGCCGGAGGACTCAGTAACCCCTGTGATACCAGCCGTTGGGCCAATCCACTGTTTGGCCCCTGCGGCAAGCCGTTTCCGAACCCCTGGTCAAATGGCACAGCACCCTCCCTGAAAGTGGGCCCCACGATGGGCCCGATAGCTCCCGTCGGCGACATCCTGAATCTAGCCGTCAGTCTACCCCGCGATAGAACGCCCATAGAGGCCGCACAGGCGGTTTTGTTATCCGAACCCGAATCGGCGTCAAGGTTTGGTCGTATAGCCCTCAGAGGCGCCCGCAGCGCCAAGTAAGATGCTCCGAACCCGGTAGGGCGGCGTTATGGGGGTTGATGGTTCTGGCTCAGCGCCATTTTCACCATGCCGAACGCCGTTCAGTTAGAACGCCACCGGGTAAGCGCAAAAAAGCCGACAGGGAGCATCAGACATGGAAGATAGTAAAAGCAGCGCCAGTAGCAGTCATTCAGAGCAGAGCGGAACCGTGATGCCGGCAGGGCAGGGCGGCTTTACCCTGATAGAGCTGTTGGTGGTGGTGGCGATCATCGGGCTGCTGTCAGCCATCGCCATACCGCAGTACACCAATTTTCAGAAGCGTGCCGCGGTAAATGCCTGCAAGGAAGAGCTGGCGGCGGCCAGGACGGCGTTGGCGGTTGATGGGACCTTTGATGAAGCCTCGCCCGACATGGCCAATGCGTACGCGTGGTCTGCATGTCTGGATTCAAGTATTGCCTATACCGCTCCCACCACGACGGAAGAAGGTTCGCTCCTGGGCTGGCCATCCCCGAGTCAATTCGCGGTAGCAAAGAATGCCGCCACCCTCGTCCTGCCCAAGGTGATTGATATCGATAGTCCTTGAGACCAGGCGGGGAAGCTCCAATCGCGTGTTCTCAAGCGCCCGGCAGTGGGCGTCGGGGCTTGCCACCTGGATTCAGACAGCAAGGAGCAGGTTCCATTGGAATATCCGTTCATTATCCACCACGGTGGCGCCGATGGCGTCACCGGTAGCTGCCACCGGCTACAGATTTCACCTGACCACGCCATCCTGATCGACTGTGGGCTGTTTCAGGGAGAGGACCTCAAGGGCCAGTCCAGCTTCGAGCGACACCAGATCGAATTTCCGATCGACGACGTCATCGCCCTGGTGGTGACCCACGTTCATATCGACCATATCGGTCGCCTGCCCTACCTGATGGCAGCAGGGTTCAAGGGCCCCATCATCTGTACCCCGCCGAGTGCGCGGTTGCTGCCGCTGGTGATCGAGGATGCCCTTAAAATCGGCTTTACCCGTGACCGCAGGCTAATCGAGCGCTTTCTTGATACCGTTGAGATGCATCTTGATCCAAGTCCCTATGGCGCTTGGAAAAGCTTGCTGAACGATGAACGTTACAAGGTCAAGGTGCGTCTACAGAACGCGGGGCATATACTCGGTTCAGCATACGTCGAAATTGATGTTGAGGACGAGCGCGCGACTCTGGATAATCGCTACGTCTTCTCGGGGGACCTTGGGCCGCCCGACACTCCGCTGTTGCCGGATCCCACACCTCTGGAGCGGGCAGACGTGCTGGTGCTTGAGAGTACCTACGGCGATAGAAGGCATGAAGGTCGCAGGACGCGGCGCGCACAGCTCAAGGAAATGATTTATCGTGCACAGCGCGAGGGCGGTAGCGTGGTCATTCCAGCCTTCAGCATCGGCCGTACCCAAGAGCTGCTCTACGAAATCGAGACCCTTCTACACGAGCGACAGGAAGAAGAGAAAGGCGAGTGCCCCCTGATCATTGTCGATTCACCGCTGGCTGCCCGCTTCACCGAAGTCTACCGAGACCTAAAGCCCTGGTGGGACAGCGAAGCCAAGGAGCGACTCGATCAGGGCCGCCACCCCCTCAGCTTCGACGGCCTCGTCACCGTGGATAGCCACGATGACCATCTCGCCATGGTCGAGCATCTCGCCACCACCAACACCTGGGCCATCGTCATCGCCGCTAGCGGCATGGCCACCGGGGGCAGGGTGGTCAACTACTTGAAGCGACTCCTTCCCGACCCTCGCCACATCGTGTTGTTTGTTGGATATCAAGCAGAGGGCACGCCTGGCAGGCAGATTCAGCGCGCGAAACGTGGAAGCGAAGTCGTTGTCGACGGACAGAGCGTAGTGCTGAATGCCTACGTTAAGAGAATTTCGGGGTTTTCAGCGCACGCTGATGAGAAAAACTTGATCGAATTTGTTTCACAGTCTGGTCAGAAAGTCGATAACGTGCGACTAGTTCACGGGAGTTATAAAAGCCAGCGTATGTTAGCCGATGCTCTTAAAACGCTTGTTGCGAATGTCGAGCTTAGCTAGAAATTCTGAATCCCCCTGGCCGCAAATTCTGAGTGCACCACCTGAGCGAATCCGTAAGGTGTTGTACCCATGTCATATTCTGAACTCTGCATCGAAGAACGTGCAACGATCGAGGTCAACCTCGCACAAGGCTTGAGCATCAGGCAGGTAGCGGCTCTACCAAAGCGGTCTACATCGACGATCAGTCGACAGATACGCCGCAATGGATCGGCTGATGGCCGATATCGTGCGCCACACCCGCAACAGCGCCGCCAGGATCTCCGAGCCGTCTGTCGGCCAGGGCGCAAGTTGATTCCTGGAAGCCCTCGGTTCGCCTTGATTCAGCACATGCTGCGCCAGCGCTTGTCCACCGAGCAGATTAGCGGCAAGGTCAAGCATATGAGTATCCCTGATCTCCGAGACGCCTACGTCTGCCGTGAAACGATCTACAGCGCTATCTATGTGTTGCCCGTCTGTGAGCTACGAAAAGAGCTGATCCACTGCTTGCGGCAAGGAAAAACGACTCGCTAGCTGCGGCGAGGGCAAGTCGATCGGCGCAACCAGATCCCTGATAAGGTCAGCATTCACCTCTGTCCTCACGAGGTGCAGAAACGCGAATTCCCCGGGCACTGGGAAGGCGACCTGATCAAAGGCAAGGGCAATGCATCGGCTGTCGGTACCCTCGTCGAATTGCAAAGCGGTTACCTGATTCTGGCGAAGATAAACGATGCAACCGCCACCGCTGCCGTGAAAGGCTTTAGCGCAGCGCTGCGCTGAACCGAATGCCATTGGCTGCACGGAAGAGCATGACGGATGACCAGGGACGCGAGATGACGCAGCATGCGCAGATTACTCCTAGGTTCATAGAATACCGGTGTTGCCATCTATTTCTGTGACCCGCATCGCCCGTGGCAGAGAGGTGCCAACGAATATATCAATGGGCTCATCCGGCAATATCTGTCCGAGGGAACGGACCTTTCTGTCTATAGCCAGCAAGAACTGGATGAAATCGCGCTTGAGCTGAACATGCGCCCGCGAAAGCCCTTCGATTTTAAGTACCCCATTGAAATGATAAGCGAACCGGTAGCGCAGTACCATGAGGCTCCTGCATCAACGCATTGACGGTGTTGCACTAAGAAGCTGCATCCGCCCAGTACCGGTAGGCTGGGAATGAAGCGCTCAGGAGCCTCAAAAGCCCGAATGATTGCTCTGCCCAATGCCCAAGATTGGCGAGTTCGTCGAAGCTAATATACTTCATCTAGGTGGTTATTTAATAAGTAATGCTAGCAAATGCCAATTTTGGAAAACGACATTTCGGGATGGAAGAAGATAGTTGTGATAAAATATTTTAAGCAGTTGCTGAGAAAAAAAATTATACGCAATGTGATTGTGGTAGTGACTGGAGCGGCGGGTGCTCAAGCCATAACGGTAGCCTTTACACCTTTAATAACACGGTTATATGGCCCTGAAGCTTTCGGAATATTAGGTACGTTCGTTTCTATTTTATCTTTAGTGACGCCTGTTGCAGCTTTTACTTACCCTATTGCTATTGTGCTACCTAAGTCCGATCAGGACGCCATGGCCCTAGCAAGAATTAGTGCTGCCTTAGCTTTTATGGCAGCAGCTTTTCTATCACTATTGGTTCTGGTGTGTGGTAAGGAAATAGTTCATTTTCTAAATTTGCAAAGTATTAATGATTTTGTGTATTTAATCCCGTTAGCTATGTTGTTCTCAGCATTCTATCAGATTTTTCAGCAATGGGTAATACGTCAGAGAGAATTTAAGATATCAGCTAAAGCCGCATTGATTCAAGCATTATCACTAAATTCAGCGAAAGCTAGTATCGGATGGTTTCTCCCATTTGGAGGGGCTCTTATTGTTATATCGACTATGGGGTATGCGCTTCATGCGCTATTACTTTATCTTGGTGCAAAAAAAAGAAAATTCACAAGTAATTTTTTAAAAGAAAAAATGACAGCAAGTGACATAAAGGATATAGCACTTAAATACAAAGATTTTCCTTTGTTTCGTGCGCCCCAGGCATTTGTTAATGCCTTGTCGCACAGCTTGCCCGTGTTAATGCTAGCAAGCTTTCTGGGGCCGAGCGCCGCAGGATTTTATACGCTTAGCAAAAGTGTAATGACTATGCCCATTACATTGTTGAGTAAATCTGTAGGGGACGTGTTTTATCCGAGAATAACAAAAGCTGATCAAGAAGGAGAAAATGTATATGCCTTAATGGTGAAGGCAACTATAATGCTTGCTGCTTTGGGATTGGCTCCTTTTATGACAGTCTTCCTATTTGGCCCAACTCTATTTTCTTTCGTTTTTGGAAATGAGTGGTCTACCGCTGGGAACTATGCGAGTTGGATATCTTTGTGGCTTTTTGGTGGTTTTGTTAATAGACCCTGTGTCGTGGCTATTCCTGTACTCGGGTTGCTAAGTCATTTCTTGATATATGAGGTTGTTAGTCTTCTCGTTCGAGCCATTTCGCTTTTTATTGGGTTGGTTTTATATGGTGATGGCGTTGCAGCGGTGGCTATTTTTTCATTGTCTGGCTTAGCTTTGAATTTTTTTCTAATTGTTTTTGTCATGGCAAAAAGTAGGCGGGGAAGATGATAGGAATTCATGCGAGGGCTGGAAGTTTTAGCGATAAATGGATCGAGTATTTTTCAGCGAAAGGTATTCCGTATAAGTTAGTAGACTGTTGCGACAGCAATATTATGGAGCAGCTTGAAGAGTGCAATGGTCTTATGTGGCATTGGGCACATCATGACCATCGCGCAGTGCTGTTTGCTCGTCAGTTAACTTACGCTTTGGAAACGTCTGGTAAGTATGTATTTCCTGATTCTAAAACTGTTTGGCACTTTGATGATAAAGTAGGACAAAAGTATCTGTTTGAATCAATTGGTGCGCCGGTTGTACCTACTCACATATTTTATAACAAGACGATCGCGATTAAATGGGCGATGACCGCTAGTTACCCGAAAGTCTTTAAGCTAAGGGGAGGCGCTGGCGCCGAAAATGTGTTTATAATAAAAAATTATAGTGATGCGAAAAAACACATAGATAAGATTTTTGGTCGAGGTTACAAGGTTAAAAATCGGTTGAACTTTCTCAAAGAACGCCTTTGGCACTTTAAGCGAGATCGCACCCTGACAAGTTTTTTAAACATTAGCAAAGGTTTAGCTAGACTTGTTTTACCTAAGGAAGCCGAAAAGAAGTTTCCCACAGAAAAAAATTACGCGTACTTTCAAGATTTTATCCCAGGTAATGATTCGGATATACGAATCATCGTCATTGGCGACCGTGCGTTTGGCATTAAACGAATGGTTCGAAAAGGTGACTTCAGAGCATCAGGTAGTGGCAACATTATTTATGATAAGAATGAAATACCAATAGAGTGTATACGAATTGCCTTTGAAGTGAATGCGCGCCTTGGGGCTCAATGCTTAGCGTATGACTTTGTATACAAAGACAAGAAGCCTTTAATCGTGGAAGTGAGTTATAGCTATTCTCGAGAGGCCTACATCCCTTGTCCCGGCTATTGGACAAGAGAATTAGAGTGGGTGCCTACTAGTTTTTTTCCTGAGTACTTCATGGCCGAAGATTTCTCAAAATTAATCTGACAGAAAGTGAATGAGTTTAATGCGACACAAATATTTTGACCATCTCGGTGCGCGCTCTTATTTTGTTGATAAACGAGACGCTGCGGTGAGTTATAGTCATATTGCTAACGCGTTGATCGATGGTGGGGTTATTGACCCGGCAGCAGTTCTAGGTGTTTTGATGAAGAACTATATTTTGTCAGATCGAACGTTAGTGCAAGGTGTGAAGCGAACGCCATGGTTATCGCGAAAAAATGAGGAAGGTAAATGGCAATATGCGGAGTTACCGAAGCATGGCAGTGTACGATGTCCCCCAGATATAATCGCAACTAAACTCAAGGAAAGGCTACGAGATGAAGCGCTATCTTTTTTACAAGGGAAGAAAAAGATAGGTATCTTACTATCTGGCGGTATGGATAGTCGTGTAGTTGCTGCAGTGGTTAAAAATTTACAGGACGATGGTCTTTATACTGGTGAGGTCGTAGCACTCACGTGGGGAATAGATGAATCACGCGATGTAGTTTATTCTCAACGTATTGCAGAAAGTTTTAACTGGGAATTTCGTCATTTTCCCGTGAATGCAAGTGTGTTGAAAAAGAATATCCACATCGCAGCTGATAGAGGCGCTGAGTATTCGCCAGTCCATTTGCATGCTATGAGTTCAGTATCTCAAACGGATGGGATTGATGGTATACTTGCTGGTAGTTACGGGGATAGCATTGGACGTGGTGAATACTCTGGCAGAAAGGTTCGCTCGCTTCCAAGTATTCTTAGTAAAAATGTCAATCATTTTTCGTTTATGCTTTGTTCAGCTGAACATAGTGCACAAAAAACTATATTAGAAGATTTGGCAAATGATCGTGCTCGCTATCCAGGTAGATCTGAAGCGTCTTATCGTGAAATAGAAATGCAATTGCACTATATGCGGAGACAGTTAAATTCGTGTATGGAAGTAATAGACGACCGTATTCCTGTTTACCAGATGTTTAGTGATCCGAATGTTTTTGGATTTATGTGGTCACTTCACCCCTCTTGTCGGACGGATAGAAATTATGAATGTCTTTTGCAAATTCTCTCGAATAAATTGCTTGATTTGCCTTGGGCGAGGACCGGAGTTAGATATAATGAAAATGGTTCAAATCCTGAAGATGATCTTAAAAAATTGAACAATTGTTATGGAAAATGGCTAAGGACTGATTTGCGTGACTTTGTCATAGATGAGATTAGTAGTGGCGCTTTAAAAACTTTAGGTATTTTTAATGAGAGGTCGTTAGACATGTGGGTACGGCACTGGCCTAGCTCAACCAAGTCAAAAGCGGACCGACTCGACGAGAAAATGGCTTGGTTAGCCTCTCTCTCTCTCTTTGTGAAAAAATATAATATCCAAGGAATTTCACCGCCAGCAAGGCGTTGTAGTACTGACTGGTTTGCAGAAAAGAAGGCATTTATCCATACTCAACTCTACCATGCAACACTTGGAGTGCTGAAGAGATGAGTAATAAAATCACGTTCGTGATTAGCGGGTTGCGTGGTGGCGGTGCTGAGAAAGTGTGTGTAACACTTGCTAATGGCCTAGCTAATCAAGGTTATGATATTGATCTTGTTGTTCTTAGTTTAAATGGAGCTGTGCGAGCCAATGAACTTTCAAGCAAAGTGAGGCTTGTTAATTTAAATATCGGGCACGCTAGGTATTCATTTTTTTCTTTGTGGCGTTATATTTCGACAGGAAAACCTGCGACTGTTCTTTCGTTTAATAGACAGCTATCAGTGGTGCTAGTGCTTATTCGAAAGCTTCTTTTCAAAGAGTTTCGTTTGGTTTCGAGGAATATAATTTATTTATCTATTGCAGAACAAAATAAAAATGGCATGTGGCATGGTGTCGTATCTAAGTACTTAACAAAGCGCTTCTACTCATTATCAGATATAATAGTAGCTCAATCCCACGCCATGAAAGAGGATTTATTGGATTATTTATGCCTTCCCGATGAAAAAGTTAAAGTTATACATAATCCTATTAGCAGTGAGATAGAATCAATAGGGGATAGTCCCTTGGATGAACAGGCTTGTAAAAGTGACTATCTCTTATGTGTTGGTCGCCTGGAACACCAAAAGGCCTTTCATTATGCTATTGAATGTTTCTCTAATGTCGCGGAAAAATACCCAAATTTGAGATTGAAGTTAGTTGGAAGGGGAAGCTTAGAAAGCGAACTTAGAAATCAAGCCAGTGCTTTGGGCGTCGTTGATCGTGTTGATTTTGATGGGTACCAGTCAAATATTTTTTCCTACTATCTCGGAGCGAAAGCTACTTTATTGACTTCTCTCTATGAAGGCTTTCCAAATATATTGGTAGAATCCATTGCGCTAGGAACACCGGTTGTGGCGTTCGATTGCCCAAGCGGTCCGTCGGAAATTGTGATTAACGGAGTAAATGGTTTTTTAGTAAAGCAATTCGATTTAGCTGATTTTTGCAATAAGATTGAAATAGTGATAGATGAGCCGATGCCGAAATGTCAAATTAAAGCCACTGCTGAGGCATTTGAAAGAAACACTATCCTCGATGAATACGCGCGTGTACTGATGAATTTTGATTATGCTTATAACGATTAGCAGTGTTTTAACTGTATTGTCGCTCGTAATTTTTCTTTATTGTTTATTGGACAATAAGTTTAGACTTGATTTTTATACTGCATTTGTAGGTTTTTTTGTTTTCATCTACTTTGTAGTTTCTTTTTTCATTATTGCTAACAAATCGGTATTTTACGAAAGTGATGCGAATTGGCGTCATATATTAATGACGGCTAGTGGCAATCAGCAAGCTTGGGCACTAATTTTAGCCTTTCTGTTTCTTATAGGTTTTATGTTTTCGTATAAATCTTCAAAATATCTTTTTTTGGAAAGAGGAGAGGCTTTTTACAGGTTTCAGCGTTTTTTAAATGATAACAGTACTTTTATAGGAATAATCCTTCTGTTTTTTGGTGGTATGTCTTTTTTACTGTATTCAACAACTGTGGGTGGAATTAGGTCGGCTTTATTCGACGCACAAGCGATTAGAAGTGGCGTAATACAAGGAGAGGGGGCTTTAACATTTTTTAAACATTTTATGCGACTTTCATATGTAGGCAGTTTTTTTATATTTTCATCTTTGTTGTTTGGAAAAAGAAATATATTAAATTATTCTTTATTTTTGGTTGCTCTGTTAATCTGTACAATTGTAGGCTGGGCTTATGCAGGAAGAGCAAATTTCTTAACATTTTTGCTTGTATTTTTCGTTTATAGGTTAGTTGCTAGTCCCATTAGAAGAAAGGATTTGTTGTTTTTAGTGCTTTCCATATCAGTAGCCTTTTTTATACTTGCTTATATGAGGCCTTTTATTGTCTATTTGTCCGGTAGAGAAAACGAAATAACCTTTAGTGCTTTTGATTTTTTTCAAAGAGTAATGGTTTCTTTTTCAGTCGTCTATACTTCGTTTGTGGCTGTTATAACCAACTTACCAATAGACGATATTTTCATGGGGAAAGGTGCATTATTGGCCATCCCTAATATAATACCAAAAAATCTAACAGGACTAGAGCACTTTTACACAATTAACAACGCACATACAGAGCTTTTCGGTTTTATAGTTGATGAAAGAAGGTATACGATTACAGCGGGTGTTTTGAGTTACTTTTTTTTCGAATTTTATTACATTGGTCTTTTGTTAGGAGCCGGAATATGTGGAGCTGTTGTCAGATTGTTCCAATCATACCTTTATAATACAGCTAGCTTCTCTGCTTTGCGATTAGTGTTAGTTTATGTGATAATCAAAACTCCAGCATACATTGTCAACTCAGATCCTGCGTCAATATTCGTTTCTGAATTCCCAATATTGATTTCTTTGTTGTTTTTATTCATTATCAGTCAAATCTCAAGGAGACGATGTGTTTAATATTCTTTATGTTGTAAGTACGCTTGGGAAAAGCGGGCCAACATCCCAGCTATATAACATTATATCTAACCTCGACAAAAGTACCTTTACTCCTCAAATATTGACACTTTCACCGGAACCAGAAGATAGTCGGTGGGGCGACTTTTCTGAGTTGGGGGTAACCCTGAGTAGCCTTAAAATGTCTCGGCTCCAAGGACTCATCTTAGCGAAGTATAATATTAAAAAATGTATTGAAAAAATAAAACCTGATATTGTACACACCCAAGGGATTAGAGCAGATAGTGTTGTTTCATCGCTGTCATTGGATATCCCGTGGGTAGCCACTTCACGTAACTTTCCCTCCGACGATTATCCAAGCAAGTATGGCTCATGGAAAGGCAAGTTGATGGCATACAAGCACTTTTCAGCCATGAAAGAATGTAGTAATTTGGTCGCATGCTCAAAAACTTTACATAGAATGTTGGATAGTCAAGGGATAAGAAGTGTTGCCATACAAAATGGTGTTAGGTGCGAATGGACAGACGGGCCTACAGCATCATTGCTAGATAATTTGCCTCGACCTATTTTTATCTCTGTTGGTAGTTTAATCCCAAGAAAAAATATGAAGCTATTGATTGAGGCTTTCAAAAAGCTACCTAAAGAGAATCGAGGTAGTTTGGTTATTTTGGGAGATGGTCCATTGAAGTCTGAGTTGGTAGCGATCGCCTGCGACAATATCATTCTTCCAGGAAATGTGGATGATGTTAGTAGTTATTTAGCTGGCGCAGACTGTTTTTTGTCTTCCTCTCTCTCTGAGGGATTACCAAATACAGTCCTCGAGGCTTTGGCTGTTGGCCTTCCTGTGATTCTATCTGACATTGATTCCCATCTAGAAATTGTTTGTGAATCCTCTATTGCTTGCAAAGTTTTTTCTCTAGAAGCAGGTGTAGATAGTTTATGCTCCATGATGAAGATATTTATACAAAACCATGAACCATATTCTCAGATGGCTTCAGATGTTAGTGTTAATGCAATGCATGTAGCTAGAAACGTTTTTTCATCTGAGGCGATGTCTTCTAAGTACCAAAATTTGTACCTAAAAATAATGGAGGGATAATGAGCAAATACTCTGGATATGAAAGATATCTTGCCCGCTGGCTCAGTCGTTTTCCTTTAGTCAAAAGTTTGGTTAAGTATATATATTCACGTCTGGTTTTTATTTTTTCGAGAAAAAAGTATACCAATCAATCTATTTCTTATCCAGCACCCTGTAGTATAAATTCGCAGAGTAGTTTTTTCGGTTACTATGATAAGTCTCCAGCTAACGAGAATGGCTTGATCTTGGTGCAGGTTACTGACCAAGATACTAGAAAATTACCATCATCAACACACCCAATAAAACTCCTTGTTTTAGATAGCGGAAAAAATCTTCTTTTTGAAAAGGAAGTTAAATCTTATAACTGGCAGCAGGGGTGCCGCCCTCAATGGTTAAATAGTGAATGTTTTATATTCAATGACTTTGATATAGATAAGAAAAGTTATGTTTCAAGAGTTTTTTCAATATTAACAAAAAAACAGCTAAAGGTATTCGATTTTCCTGTTCAAGTCTCATTTAAAGCGGAATATTTCATATCGTTGAACTATCGCCGTCTAATGGCAATACGTCCGGATTACGGATATAGAAACTTGCCCCCTCTGGATAATGAGTCGATTAATAACTTGAACTCTGATGGTTTATGGAAAGTTGATTATAACTCAGGAGAAGAAAAGTTATTAATTTCGCTGTCGCAAGCCTACAGTTTCAATTATCGGTCAGAATTCTCCGATGCAGTACATAAATTCAATCATGTGATGATATCTGAAAATGGTAGAAATATTATTTTTATCCATCGTTATTTACTTGGCGGCGTACGTTTTGACCGTTTGCTATTAGCCGATTCTACTACCGGAGTGTTGACTTTACTTAGCGATTTTGGAATGGTAAGTCATTGCTTCTGGGCCAACAATGACACCGTGATCGGGTATATGCGTGGCCCTGATGGTGTCGATGGTTATTGGTTGATCGATATTAGTACGCAACAATTTTCTCCGCTCCCTAATTATGCTTTACAAGGTTTTGGAGACGGCCATCCTCATGTTTTTGGCGACTGGCTTGTTACAGATACTTACCCGGATAAGGCTCGTATGCAGCATTTGCTATTGTGTAACTGGAGAAGTGGGGAAGTTAAAGAGTTGGGTGAGTTTTATCATGGGTTTGAATTTGGAGGGGAATGCCGTTGTGACCTTCACCCCAGGTTTTCGCCTGATGGGAAAAAGGTGTTTTTCGACTCGGTATTTAATGGAAAACGCCAGCTATACGTAATGGATGTTGACTCCTAATGTTTAGTGTGCTGATGTCTGTTTACCACAAGGAGCGTCCTAGTTTCTTGGATCAAGCACTACATAGTATTTATGATGACCAGAGTTTGAAACCCGATCAGGTGGTATTAGTCAAGGATGGTTGGTTGACGCCCGATCTTGAACATGTTGTGGAAAAGTGGAAGGTTAGGTTAGGAAGCGTTTTGAAAGTTGTAGAACTAACTGAAAATCTCGGGTTAGGTTCTGCTCTCAATGCGGGAATCAAACACTGCCGTAATGAACTCGTGGCTCGGATGGATTCGGACGATATTGCTTTACCAAATAGGTTTGAGATCCAAGTTGACTTTATGAAATGTCACCCGGAAATTTCCGCATCTAGTGCTGCTTTGGAAGAGTGGTGTGAGGACCTTCGCATTAAAACTGGAGAACGAAATCTTCCCACAGCTCCTGATGAGCTAAAGCATTTCTCTAAGCTGAGGAGTCCTTTGAGTCATCCGGTATCTATCTTTAGAAAATCGCATGTTTTGAGTGTCGGTGGTTACCCTCCTTTACGAAAGGCACAGGACTACGCTTTGTGGAGCCTAATGATAGTAAGAGGTTATAGTTTAGCAAATGTACCTGACGTCCTGCTTAAGATGAGGACTGGGGATGAGTTGCTAAAACGTAGAAATTGGGCATATTTTAAATATGAAGCTGATCTGCTCTCTTTCCAGAAAGAGATCGGCTTTTTAAATAATAAGCTTTATCTTAGGAACTTTTTGGTAAAGGGATTGCTTAGACTGTCGCCTAGCTTTATAAAGCGTCTTGCATATCGCTATGCACGACGAGGGTCATTGCCTACAAGTCATGGTTAACTAGTATTTGTATGATAATTAAATTTCGCCAATCTCACTCATGGTTGAGCAACAGAAATAAGTGATGCCGGGAAGTTATGAGGTTTCCAACCACATCTGGTCTCTGATGATGGGCACGAACTCACCGCCTCAAATGATGGACTGAAGTGTCCCCGCCCACTGAACAGGCTACGGAGCAGCCATTCGGAGGAGTGATGTTGCCCAAGAATAGTGGCCACCCCGTTAAGTCAGTGGAGTTCCCCAGGTCCTCTAGGAACTTCCTCCTATGGTTTTAGCATAAGAGGAAGTGCCATGAGCAATCAGCGATATACCCCTGAAGCTAAGGACGAAGAGGTTCGGCAGATGCTGGATAGTGGCTACCCCGTCGCCTATGTGGCCGAACGGCTCTGAGTGTCGGCTCACAGTCTGTACAAGTGGGTGAAATGCAGTGAAGCCAGACAATGCCGAGCAGCAAGCCAATTAACTGCTCGAGGCTAAGAGCGAGATTCTCATGTTGCGTCCCCGGCTGCGCCGCACTGATGAGGAGCGCGACATCGTAAAAATGAAGTGACCCCCTCCAGAGCTGCGCAGGCTATAGTGCCGCCGTCAGGAGGATAAATTAGACAACGAACCTTACCGTCAAACGCTAGACTGCGAAGCTGTCGACGCCGGAGCTATAAGTCCGTAGATCATCAAAATAGATTGTCCCCCCGACCCGCATGGCCTTCTCTTGTTGGTGACGAAGCCTCCAAGAGAACTGGCCATGCTAAGCCGAGAGGACTTTCTCATGATAAGGCAACTTCATCAGCGAGGCGCCCACCTCGTGGACATTGCACACCAGATTGGCTGTTGTGAACGCACCGTGCGGCGCCACCTGGCCCGCGATGAGGCTCCCAGTGGGCGACCGGTGAGACCGCGAGCCAGCAAGCTGGATCCCTACAAGCCGATCATCGACCAGCTGTTGGCTGACAACGTCTGGAACGCCGAGGTGATCTTCCAGCTGATCTGCGAGCAGGGCTATACCGGCGGTGTCACTATCGTTCGGATGTACATCCAACCCAAGCGAGCGCTGCGACCGAGCAAGCAGACGGTACGCTTCGAGACCTCTCCCGGCTTCCAGCTCCAGCACGACTGGGGCGAAATCGAGACGGTGATCGCCGGCCAGCGTTGCAAGGTCAGTTTCGCAGTCAACGCGCTGGGTTATTCGCGGCGTTTCCATGCCTGGGCGGCCACCAGCCAGGATGCCGAACACACCTACGAGGCTTTGTTGCAGGCCTTCCGCCACTTTGGCGGCGCACCACGGACGGTACTCGTCGATAACCAGAAAGCGGCAGTTCTGAAGCACGACCGAGACCACCGCGTGATTTTTAATGCCGGGTTCCTGCAACTGGCCAACCACTATGGGTTTGCGCCCAAGGCATGCCGGCCGCAGCGCCCGCGCACCAAGGGCAAGACCGAGCGTATGGTGGGCTACGTGAAGCAGCACTTCTTCCAGCGTTACCGGCAGTTCGAGAGCCTTTCCCATCTGAACCAGTTGCTCCAGCGATGGCTGGAGCGAGTGGCCGATCAACGGCCACTACGGCAGTTCCGACAAACCCCAGCGGAACGCTTTGCTGCCGAGGTGGCGGCTCTCCAGGCGCTGCCGGCAACAGACTTCGATACCCGTTACCACGACCTGCGCCAGGTCGGCTGGGACGGCTACATTGAGGTCCGTGGCAACCGCTACAGCGTCCCGGAGACCTACTGTGGCCAAGCCGTGGTCATCCGACTGAGCCTCGACGATGAATTGACCGTCTACTCGCCGGCGGGTGATGCCATCGCCCAACACCGCCTGCAAGCGCCACAGGCCGGATGGCGCACGGTGCCGGAGCATCATGCGGCTTTATGGCAGCAGACCCTGTCGGTGCAGCAGCGTGACCTGCGGGTCTACGAGGAGGTGCTGTGATGATGCTCGATCAGCTACTCCATCGTCTGAAGATGGATCACCTCCAGGCCTCGCTTGATAGCCTCTGCGAGCACGCCAGCAAGCAGGACCTGAATTATCGCGAGTTCCTTGAGCAAGCAGTCGCCCAGGAGTGGGGCGGGCGCCACCAGAAGGGTCTGGAGTCTCGGCTGAAGCAGGCTCGGCTCCCGTGGATCAAGACCCTGGAGCAGTTTGACTTCAGCTTTCAGCCCAGCATTGACCACAAGATCGTGCGCGACCTGGCCGGCCTGGGCTTTGTCGAACGTAGCGAAAACGTGGTGCTGCTCGGGCCGCCCGGCGTGAAGTGACCCCCTCCATAGCTGCACAGGGTATAGTGCAGTCATCAGGAGGACAGGATGAGCGACGACAACTCCATCAAACGATGGACCGCGAAGCGCAAGGCCGCCGTGGTCATGGACATCTTCAAGGGCAAGACCACGACGGCTGAAGTGGCTCGCCAGTACGATCTCACTGTCTCTGAGATCGAGGGCTGGGTCGATGAGGCCCAGCGCAGCATGGAAAACTGGTTCAAGGCCCGCCCCAAGGACATCCGTGAGCAGTATGAGTCCGAGCTCCGGGAGACCAAGGAGGCATTGGGTGAGGCCCATCTGCAGATCTATGCGCTAAAAAAATTCAAGCGCCTGCTCGACGAGGACGAGAACTCGTAAGGTCGCTGCAGGCGCAACTGGCCGAGGAAGGCCATGTGGTATCGCTCGTCAAGCTCTGCCGTTGGCTGGGATTCCCCCGGCGCAGCCTGTATTACCGGCCCAAATCGCGGAAGCGTGCCATCAATGCCGACTTGGCGGTGCGGGTGAAACTGGCCCTGGAGAGGTTCCCCACCTATGGCTATCGCCGCCTGGCGTGCGTCTTAGGAGAGAACCGCAAGCCGATCCAGCGCATCCTGCAAATGAAAGGCTGGCAGGTACGCAAGCGGCCACAAGGCTTCCGACCGCGTGTCAGGAGCTTGCCGTCAGTCACGTCACGGCCTGATGAACGCTGGGCGACGGATCTCACGCACGTGTGGTGTGGAAAGGATCGGCGAGCCAGCCTGGCGGTGATCATCGACTGCTGCACAAGAGAGATCCTCGGCTGGCGACTATCGGACAATGGCAGCAGCAAGACCGCTGAGGCCGCTCTGGAGGAGGCGCTGATCTATCGACTGGGAGCGCTGGGGCGCGTTCAGCAACCGCTGGCACTACGCTCCGACAACGGCCTGGTCTTCAGCAGCCGGCACTACACGGGCACGGTGAAGGCCTATGGTCTCACCCAGGAGTTCACGACGCCGTATACACCGGAACAGAACGGACTCGTGGAGCGCTTCTTCCGATCCTTGAAGGAGGAGTGCATCTGGCAGCATCGCTTCGAGTCGCTGGGCCAAGCCAGAATCGTGATCGAGCGCTGGATCCGGTACTACAACGAAGAGCGACCACATCAGCCTCTGGGCTATGTGGCACCCCGAGCACACCTCGCATTAACTGGATGAGGTGTGCAGAAACCAGGGGGGCATTACAGCATGCCCGAGATTAGCCGCGTAAAACCTCAAGGGCATTACACGGACGCGTAAAGCGCGCACGTCCGGGTCTGTCGGGGGGGGGGCGGGGTTAAGCAATCGGTTGACATTGCCCTTGATATTCATGGTGAATGATCATGTGTGCGGATTAAATACTCTTGGTCTATAGATGAATATTCTAAATTTATTTTTTTAAAAAACTGCGTATTGGTAGGGTGAATTTGTGAGTTATACCTATGAGCGTCGCCATTCAAGATGGTATGAGAAGTTTCTATTGGGTGTGCCTTTTCAAATTTTATTTGGGTTGCCTTTTGTGGTAATTTTTCCTTCTTTGGAAAGGTGGGGGTGGGGATTTTGGGACAATCCTAGCGACAACCGTATTAATACCATGTGTGCGATAGCTTTGGCTTTCGTGATAATTACATTTTTCTTGCGTAGGTTCACGAGATTTCCTGGCGTACGTGTGGCTGCTTATGTTGCTCCGACAGTAAGTTTGGCATTTCTTGTAATTGTTGCTATTTTTCTTTTCACGAGGGAGGCTTATACTCGGCAAGTTCTTTTTATGGGATACTTGGCGTGTCTTGTCTGGTTTTTTTCAGGTTACTTTATAGGTCGACGCTATCGACAATTAAAGATTGGAGTCGTCCCCGTCGGCAATGCTTTGGACATGGAGTCGCACTCAAGGATAGAATTGAGACGCCTAATTTCACCAGAGCCAGATGGGGTGCGTTACGATGCGATAGTCGCGGATTTAAGAAGCGATAACTTGGGTGCGAAGTGGGAAAGATTCTTGGCTGAGTGCACACTATGCAGAATTCCTGTATATCATGTAAGGCAAATTCAGGAGTCAATGACTGGAAAGGTAAGGGTCGATCATCTATCCGAAAATGAATTTGGTTCTTTGATGCCTTCTGCCATTTATTCAAGTGTGAAGCGTGTCATTGATTTGCTTGGAGCTTTATTGCTACTTCCTCCCTGTATTCCTATAATGCTGTTCACGGCTGTATTGATCCGAAAAGAAAGTGAAGGACCTGCCATTTTTCGGCAGAAAAGGATGGGTTATAGAGGGGAGGCCTTCGAGGTTTATAAGTTTCGTAGTATGTATGTTGGCAAAGTGGGGAAGGGATTCACTGACGGGGAAGACGATCCCCGCATAACGCGAGTGGGGAAAGTCATTAGAAAGTATAGGATAGACGAACTTCCCCAACTTTTTAATGTCATTAAAGGCGAGATGAGTTTTATTGGCCCTCGGCCAGAGTCGATGGAGCTCTCAGAATGGTACGAAAAAGATGTACCTTTTTTTAGGTATCGGCACGTTGTTCGTCCCGGTATTTCAGGGTGGGCCCAAGTCGAGCAGGGTTATGCTGCAGAAGTTGAAGGTATGATTGAAAAACTTCAATATGACTTTTATTATATAAAGCATTTCTCTCTTTGGTTGGATGTTCTTGTTTTGTTCAAGACCGTGAAGACTGTGTTTACCGGTGACGGCGCAAGATAAAATTAATTTGGTCGATAAGAAATGTTTCAAGAAAAAGATTGTGCTGTTGCTTTCTCTTCCACCTCTACACCGAAATGGATGTATATTTTTTGTCTTGGACTGACGTTCATCTATGGGGGGCTACGTATATGGCTTCCTGATGTTGGCCAGAAGGCAGGAACCGTAATAGCCTTGCTTGCATTGGTCCTGATTCTATGGAAAGGAAAGACGCTTCGAAGCAGTATGGTTTTCTGGTGTCTGCTAGGAGTCCTGATTGCACAACTGTTAAGCTGGGGGGCAGGGTACTATCACCATCCGGACTGGTTACCAGACAACCCCGAGCTGGATCGACTTGGTAAGTGGTTTTTGTTCGTAGGTGTCGCATTCTGGCTTGGTGGTATGCGTAAGCATGTGTGGACAATGTTGCTGCTCTCACTCATAGGATTTATTGCAACTTGCTTTCTTTTTGAAGGTTCGATTGAACAGTGGTTGCGAGGCATCCAGGGGAAGAGAATTGACCTTGATATAAGAAATGCCCAGCATGCCGCCATGTTTTTTGGCGTGGCTGTTATTGGTTTGTTGTGCTTTTCTAAGCGTTGCTTTTCACTTGGCCGTTTATCAGTGTTGATGGTTCCTTTTTGGGTCATTTCATTCGCAGTTTGCCTGCTGGGTGTATTCGTGACTCAGACTCGTGCAGTGTGGCTTTCGCTGACGGTAACCACGTTTCTCGCGATTCTTATATTTTTGATAGTCATATTCAAGGGGGCTGTCTCTAGAAGTATAAAAAGGCAAGGAATCGTTGCACTTGTGTGTATTATCTCTTTACTTGCAACTGCAGGTGCTGTCTTCAACGATACTCTCGAAAGACGTCTTTCGGCCGAAAACTCGGTTATGGCGAATGCTTGGCAAGGCAACTGGGAAGAAGTGCCTTACAGTAGTATTGGTAACCGGCTCCACACGTGGCGGGCTGGCCTCGAGTGGTTTGCGGAACGTCCAATCGTCGGATGGGGAGGTGAGGGCCGAGGCTTGGTGATCGACCATACGGATTGGCTTCCTCAGGCGGTGAAGAACGAGTATGGACATCTCCACAACACGCTACTGGACTTCGTCGTGAGCTACGGCCTGCTGGGGTTGTCAGTCATTATTGTTCTTGTTATATGGACTGGGTTAGGAAGCTGGAAGGCCTGGCGAGCAGGCGTTATGCCGACGGAGGTTTTTGCGTTTGGCTGGGCATTTTTTGTCTACTATTTTATTGTTAGCCTATTTGAATCCTATAGCTTCTTCTGGACAGGGTCCTACATCCAAAATGTCGTGATGGGTGTGGTGGTCACCTTTATCTGGCGCTGGCAGTTGGAAACCGGTAATTCGGTTTTCTCATGTCGAAAGAAGCTGACTGCCTCATAGAGGCTCAGGACTTTTTGCTCTGTTCAATGTGCTGTAGCACGAAATTTTCATGTGCCTTGATATGGGTTTGGAAGTAATCGTGACCGCTGTATTCACTCCAGTCTGCAGAGGGGGTTCCGCTCAGTAACCTCTTAAGCTTTCGTTTCAGTTGTCGCTCAAGCCCTGGCGTGCCTCCAAGATCGTGCATGGAGTGCAGCGCCAGGGTTTTTTGTTTCTGAGCTTCCAAGCTAAGCGGAAAGCTGGCGATCTTGTCGTCTCGAGGTGTTGGTGCGTTGATTTGGGTTGGCCACACTCCCGCAGCGGCGTGGGCGGGTCCCCTCGGGAATCCGCGGGTGCTCTTCAAATGGTTGGCGTAGAGCAGGAGGTGGTCCGGTGCGTGTTCGCTTTGCTCGATGGCTGCCTGCAGGTGGCGGGTGCTGGCGATATGGTCGGCGTGAGGGTCGATGTCTGGATGGGGCGTGATGATGGTTGTTGGTTTGATTTTGTTCAGTAGCGCTGCGAGGTCGCTCTGGAGATTTTCCCCGGTATTTTGCGCTTGCCCGTCGGTGGGGAGAGAAAGTTTGTTCCACCGGCGATAGGCGTCTGGTGTGAGCGTCGGTGCCGAGTGTGAGGGTACGAGGGTGTTTGGCGTTTCATGCAGCGCTGCAAGGGTGTCGTTGAAGTAGCCTAGCATGATGAGTTGCTCTGCCGGCACACCGGCGAGCAGCGGGGTGGTGGCGCTATTCCAGGCGCGAATAAAGCCCTTTCGCTGTGAAGCCTCCTCGAGTGAATCATCGAGCCCTGGCCAATATTGCTTGTCGAGGCGTTTAAGGCGCTCGCCCGCGGTGATGGTGACGATCCAGGTGTTCTTGGGGTGCTGGCTGTAGACACCGAAGGCAGCGAGTTCGGCGTCATCAGGGTGGGGCGCGATGATAAGGATTGGTCCGTTCGCCAGGTCCGGATTGCGAAAGCCGATTAGGGTGGCGTCCGCCTCAAGCGTCAGATGTTTCAGCGTTAGCTGGAGTTGGTCGAGTGACTCTATGCCTGTGAGGTTGATCAAGCGCTTGCCGGTCTCATTGGGCTCGAAGTACTGGGTAAAGCGTTCCGTAGGTTGGCTGTTGCTTCGGTCGATGATTGTGACTGCAGGCAACTTCCAGCGAGACGTTGCCCGGTAGCGTACCTCCAGCATCCAGGTGTTGGGTCGAACGTCGCCCGCGCTCAGTGCAGCGATGGCGGGGTCAGCCAACTGAATGATGCCATTGTGGTCGATGTTGGCCTTGCATTCCCAGTCGGGGGCAAGCGGCAAGTGGTGGTCACGCTGGATGGGCATAAAGGCGTTCCGAAGGGGCTTCTGTCAGTGCCATAAGTTGCGCGATAACGCCTTGCGGTTCAAATGCTTTGATCATCTTATCATCGACGATGACAGGGTCTTGAACGGCTTCCAGAAGCTTTTCAGCAAGGCCAGCATCGCTGGGCTCGGCCAGCAGTCTAGCCTGTGGGCCCGTCAATACCTCTCTGATGCCGCCTGGCACTTTGCAGGCGACGCACTGGGTGCCGAGGGCCAGGGCTTCGATCAAGACGATACCGAGCCCTTCGAAGTCGGAGCTGAGCACCAGGGCGGTTGCGTGTTTCATCCAGGGGTAGGGGTTGTCTCGTTGGCCCAGAAAGTGGACCCGAGCGGCAAGACCGATATCCAGCGTCATTTCTTCCAGGTGGCGACGTTCGGAGCCATCGCCAATGATCACCAGATCGTGGTCGAGGCCTTGATTCACCGCCAGGTGGTAGGCCTTGAGCAGCCGTTGCTGGTTCTTCACTGGAACCAGTCGTGCAACATGTACAAGGTAGGGGCGGGGGATGGCCGGTTCTGCCGTCTCTGTTGCCTTGCGACGTATGGCTTCGATCGGTACCGCGTTGTAGAGAAGTTCACTCCTGCTGACTTTTACCCCTTGGCGATCCAGATAGTCGCCGACTTCCTGTTGCACGCCTCTGGAGACGTGAAGTAGCTGCTTGCCCTGGTACATGGTTCTCGTTAGCCAGCGGCCTTTTGCGGTATTCGGAAATCGCCCTGTCACGGCTTCGACGACGCGCCAGGTGCGTTCGTCATCGAACGCCCAGAGGTTTTCGAAGGCGCCTTGGCCTCGAATGAGGATCAGATCGAAACGACCATGTTGAGCTTCCAGTGCTGCCACATAGTGTTTGAAGGCATTTGAGCAGCGCCTGCCGCGCCAGACGAACCCTGACTGCTTGATAAGGGGAGACAACAGCGCCTTGTCGGCAAGATGAATGAAGCGACCTAGGCCCTGGCGACTCTCGCGGTCTACGTCGTATTGGTGGAGCCGGCAGGTTTCTCTATCGGCTGACGAGACTTCCCCCTTGAGGACCAGCAGATGGGCCTCGTGGCCGGCGCTTTGCAGCGCCTTTGCAAGGGTTCTTGTGGCCTGCTCTATCCCGCCCATGCCCATTCTTCTTAGCACGAGCAATACGCGCTTTTTGTCCTTCATGCTCCCGGTCCCAGCTTTTTCTTTGATTTTTCGTTAGTTTAGCAGGTGATTGGTCGGTGCGAATGGCCGAAATAGCGCAGTTTATGATCCAGCATAGTCGGCCCAGTGGAGAGCGGGCGCCCATGGAGTAAAGGGTAGAGGTGGAGAGGAAGCATCGCCGTTGATGTTTCGAGAGGGGGTGGCTCGAACCTGCATAGCATTATGTGGTCTCATTGTTCACTTTTGCGATCGCAGGACACAAGGGCGCCTATCATGAGAACGCTGGTGGTGGTGAGATCCCTCAAGATGGGCGGGATGGAGCGGGTGGCGGTCAACCTGGCAGATGCCTTTCATGAGGCGGGCTATGAAAGCCATCTGGTATATTTTCGCAAGGTCAAGCGCCCCCTAAGACCAGAGCATTCCGAGGTCAAGGTGCATCACTTGCCGCTGCAACAGCGTAATCGATTGACGCTGGTTGGCTATGGCCTAGAAGTGTTGGCCCGCCTGTTACTCAATCCGCTGATGGGCAGGGCGTTGTTCCTGGGGCTTGGCGTAATGGGCGGCGTCGTGTTTCGGCACTGGTTGAAGCGCTTCGAGCAAGAGCACGGAAGAGTAGACCGTATCGTCTTTCGGGGCATCGGTACCTTCGAGCTGGTCTGGAGCTTTCGCGACAAACGTGCCCGCTACGTGCTCGAAAATATCTTCCACTTCAATGGTGCCAGTCGTCGCAAGGCCCTGTTTGCTCGCTGCCTATACCATCGCCGGGATATCGTGGCAGTGTCTCAGGGGGTGGCCGAAAGCTTGCGCAAGGCGCAGACACTCTGGAAATTTCGCCCACGCTCTCTCACGGTGATTCCCAATCCTTGTCCGCTGCGCTCGATCCGTGAGGCGATGCTGGAAGCCAATGACGCAATACCATCCGAGCCATACCTTTTGAACGTGGCGCGTCTGGTGCCGGCCAAGGGGCACGACCTGCTTCTGCGTGCCTACGCGCGATCCGGTACTAGCTTGCCGCTGGTGCTGGTGGGGGATGGTCAGGAACGAGATAGCCTGGTGGCCTTGGCGAACGAATTAGGCATCGCTGACAAGGTCATCTTCGCCGGTAATCAGCACAACCCGTACCCCTGGATGCGCCACGCTCGGCTGTTTGTGCTCAGCTCGCGTTTCGAAGGCATGGGCATTGTGCTGTTCGAGGCGCTAGCCTGCGGCACGCCAGTATTGTCGGTGGACTGCCCGGGAGGCGTGCGAGAGATTCTCAAGGGTGAACTCGAGACCTGTCTGGTTGAACGTAGCGAGGAAGCCCTCGCTGTCGGAATCACCGCTGCACTCGAAGGGCCCAAGCCTGAAGTGCGTGAGCAATGGCTTGACGACTTCAGACCTGAGCGGGTGGCCCAGGCCTTCGTTATCCGTCGATGAAAGCCCGTTAGTGATGGCCCGTTAGATGGCCTGTGGTTTTAGGCTGGCTGATGTAGGCATCGTGCGCCCATGTTTTGGGGGGCTGTCGAATCGGCGCCAGACTCTCTTAAGGAGACAGATGTCATGAAGGTATTGGTCACCGGTGGAGCAGGCTATATCGGGACCCACACCCTGGTCGAGCTGATCTCCGCCGGGCATGAGGTCGTTGTCTACGATAGCTTCTGCAACAGCTCACCCAGGGCTATTGCAAGGGTTGAAGAGCTGGTCGGGCAGAAGGTGCCTGTGGTCCGTGGGGATATCCGGGATCGCGCCTGTCTGGACAGAGCCTTTGCCGAGCACTCGGCGGAAGCGGTGATCCATTTTGCGGGCCTGAAGGCCGTCGGCGAAAGCTATCGGCAGCCGCTTTCCTACTACGACAGTAACGTGACGGGCACCCAGCGTTTGCTCGAGGCCATGGAGGAGGCTGGGGTCAGATCGATCGTGTTCAGTTCCTCCGCCACGGTTTACGGCGAGGACGCGCCGGTGCCTTACGTCGAGGCCATGGGACGAGGCAGACCTTCCAACCCCTATGGCGCGACCAAGGCCGTGGTGGAGCAGATGATCGAGGATCTGGTCCGGGCCGACGATCGCTGGTCCGCGTCCTTGCTTCGCTACTTCAACCCGATCGGCGCGCATCCCTCCGGGCGTATCGGTGAGGATCCCCAGGGTATCCCCAACAACTTGCTGCCGTTTATCTCCCAGGTGGCGGTGCGGCGTCTGCCGGAGCTGTCCATCTTCGGGGACGACTATCCAACCCGGGACGGCACCTGCGAGCGTGACTATCTGCACGTGGTAGATCTGGCTGTGGGGCACGTCAAGGCGCTGGAGGCGATGAAGGAAATGACATCGTCGGGTGTCGCAACCTATAACCTGGGCACCGGCAGGGGCACGACGGTCCTCGAAATGGTCCGTTCCTTCGAGCAGGTGACGGGGCAGCGGGTACCGTATCGCATCGCTTCACGCCGTGAAGGCGATCTGCCTGCCTTCTGGGCAGACGCCTCGAAGGCAAGATTGGAGCTTGGCTGGAGCGCAGAGAAAACGCTGGAAGACATGATGCGGGATAGCTGGAGTTGGCAGTCGGCAAATCCTGAGGGGTATGGAGGCTAGTTGAGATTTCTATTTTGGCAGGCGTGGCGCATGGCTGTGACTTCCGTCTAATGCTGTAAAAACTGCGCTAGAACGCTTGTTTTGTGTTTAAGCACATCAGTTGCGCACGGTAGGGCCAAGTATCTGTTCTGGTGAACGTAAGAAGCCGCTGATGATAGGGAGTCCATTCCTTGGTCGGATGCTTCCTGCATGCCTTCTCGCAGCGTATTACGCGTTCTTTTTATCGTGGATCATCTGGACTCAGGCGGAGCGCCTGTAGTGGTCAGGGATTTGATCGCAGTCATGGTCAGCGCTGGTGCAGAGGTCACCCTGCTGATCCTGAGTGACCGACAACGTCACCGTCTGCCTGCTGAGGTGCACCTGGTGACGATGCCCTATGTGGTCAAAGGGAACCTCAGCAAATGGATGCGCTATCGGGCCCACGCGAAGATGCTGGATCGCTGGTTGAAGGAGCAAGCTCACGCCTTCGATCTGGTTTATGCGCACCTGCACCACGCCCATCAGGTGGTATCGCGCTCAGGGCTCAGGGACGTCGCCTGGTATTGCCTGCATGCCGACCCGGTGATTGGCTTTCTCGGCAACAAACATGGCTTCTCGCGGTTATTGAAGAAGCGCAAGGTGCGCGCCTTGTACCAGGGCCGCAAGCTGGTCACCGTATCTCAGGCGATGCTGGATCGATTGTGTCTGCACTTTGGTGTGACGCCGTCTCGTGGCGTGGCCATCCATAATCCGGTCGCCATCGACGATATTCGCCGCTTGGCGGGCTGTGACGTCGATGACGTACCTGATGACTACCTACTCTATGTGGGGCGAATGGATATTCGCCAGAAGCGGCTGGACCGACTGCTTGACGCTTATCTAGCCAGTGGCACCGTCCTGCCATTGATCATGGTAGGTGGAGGGGCAGGGCTAGACGAGGTCAGGTCGATGGTAAAAAAGCGCCAGTTGGAGGGGCGAGTCCTGACCCTGGGGCCCCGGGAAAATCCCTATCCGTATATCGATCGGGCGCGAGCGCTGCTCCTGAGTTCCGACTATGAGGGGTTTCCGCTTGTTCTGCTCGAAGCTTTGGTCTGCCAGACCCCCGTTATCAGCGTCGATTGTCCCACCGGCCCGGCAGAGATACTGACCGGTGATTTGGCGTCGTGGCTCGTACCGCTCGACAGCATCGAGGCCTTTGGCGCCTGTATTGCTCGCCTGGTGAAGGACACGCCGCAGATTGATGACACCCAGTGTGAGCACTATCGGCTGGAGAACGTCGTCGAGCGTTACCTGGCGCTGCATGATGACGATTAGCGCACAGCCGCATTTGGGCGGCCCGCTAGCCCAGGAAAGCAGTGCCTACACTGGCTTTGTCAGGGAGAGCTGTCGCCGAGCTCGTGTTGGCTGAAACGCTACCTGCTGTCCTGGCTGAGATCCCCGTCGAACTGATCCAGGTAGTGGTGGAGGCGGGCGGAGACTTCCTTTAGGTTGTCGTGGCCACGCAGTTTGTTGGGTGTCAGCGAGTCTTCCAGCAGGCGCCATCGCTTGGCCGCCTGGCGTGGCAGGGGCCTGACGTGGGCGTCGACCCAGGTGAAGTCACCCTGCTTGTCGATCAGTAGGTTGTTGAAGTGAAGGTCGCGGTGGACAAAGCCTGCCCGGGCCAGTTGGGCCACTTCTTTGCTGAACTTGTCGAGAAAGCTCGTCTGCTGAGGGCGGGGGAGTTGATCAAACACATCGCCCGCCGTTGTCGCACCGCTGACCCGCTCCATCAAAAGAAGTGATGCGTTTCTGTTGAGGGGATTAAGGCTCAAACCCCAGCCGTGGAAACGTGGCGTGCGAAGTCCCGCCCGCTCGAGGATGCGCATGCTGAGGTACTCCTTGCGCGCATCCGACTGGGCCAGCCAGCGTTTTTCGAGATAGTCCCGTGTCAGCCACTTGAAGGGCTCGAGCGTCTTCGAGAACTTGTCCGGCACCACCTTGGCCAGAATCCTGCCGTCCTGGGAGACAAAAAAGCGGCTGGAGCCCACCGCCTCGAAGGCGGCGGTGGTCGTGGTCTGAGACAGCGCAAGACGCTCCGGCAGGTCGCGGGTGTGGAACATCAGGTAGCGTCGGCGCCGGTCGTTGAAGGGAATATCCAGAAGCTGCATGGTTCAGGCTGACCCTGACTGCAGGGCTTCGAACTTCGGCAGCACGTTTTGTGTGAGAAACTGCTGGTAGTGCCGCGGTTCGATGGTGACGGGCGCCTCGGCCATGCGCGCCATGGCGCTGGCAAGCCCTGCCTCGTCGTTGCGTGCCACCAGAAAGTCCTTAAGCTCCTGGGTCAGGATCTCCTTCGGGCCACTCGGGCAGTCGACGCTGATCACCGGGGTGTGCAGCAGCAGCGCCTCGATCAGTACTCGCGGCAGGCCTTCTGCGTCCGAGGTCAGTACCATGGCCAGGGCGTCTTGTATGTAGGGGTAGGGGTTGGCGGTATAGCCAAGCCAGTGGATGTGATCATCGAGCCCCAGCTCGCCGATCATGTCCCTTAGTCGTTGTTCATTCTCTGGCTTGCCTTTGCCCAGCAGCACCAAGGGTATATCGAGACCATGCTCGTCCCGGGCCTGGCGATAGGCCTGCAGTAGGCGGTCCTGGCGTTTGCGCGGCTCGATGGCGGCAACCGACAACAGGTAGCGGCCTTTTTCGACCCCTGGTGGCAGGCTCAGAGGCTCATCTGCCATTGCGACAAAGGGCTCCCGCTCGTAGGGATTGTAGATCGGGATGATCGTCTCGGCTTCAAGTCCCACCACCTGCTCTAGGTTTTCCTTGACGCCCTCGGACACCGCGATCACCTTGCGCCCGCCGTAGAAGCGGCGCACCTTGGCAAAGGCCTTGTCCCGGGCGGCCGGGTCACTGAACTTGGCGCTGACGTCGGACTTGATCCAGAAGTAGAGGTTGGGCCAGTCCAGGTGCCGGGTGATCTTGTCGCAGGAGCAGGAGATCACCACCTCTGGCCGCCAGGTTTTAAGGGCCTTCTGGACCTTGCGGGCCTGCCACTTTTCGGTCAGTACCGTGGAGGTCGCCTTGGTCAGGCGCGTGACCACCGCCAGGTTCTCGATATCGAGGCCATCAGGAAGGCGGTGCTCTACCTTGTCGCGCAGGGTGAAGACCTTGACGGCGTGACCACGCTGGCGCAACTGATCCGCCGTGTACAAAAGCGACTTCTGGGCGCCGCCCCCGTAGAGGTCTTCGATGACAAAGGCGATTCGCTGATGGTTCACGGTGGCTCCGGTTGAGAATCAGTGGCGGCTGCGGACACCAAAGTTTACCACAGAGCCTTGGTTGGTCTCTTTGCACCTAGAATCTGTTTGCTGCTCAAGTCGCCGGCTCGTACGCTGCGAAGGTTCGTCAAGTGGGCTTTCCTAATTTCAGTGGTATCGCGTTACAATTGGCCCAGTTTTGGAACAGGTGTACATATGAAGATTCTGATTACCGGGATGGCGGGTTTTATCGGTCACGCGGTTGCCAAGCGGTTGAGTGGTCAGGGGCACGAACTGGTCGGTGTCGACAACTTGAATGACTACTACGATGTGGCCTTGAAGGAGGCGCGCCTTGCCGATCTCAAGGGGTGTGAGGACGTCCGCTTCGAGCGTCTGGATATCGCTGATCGTGAGCACGTGGAGCGCCTGTTCAAAGAGGAGGGCTTTGACAGGGTTATCCATTTGGCGGCGCAGGCTGGCGTGCGTTATTCGCTCGAGAACCCTCACGCCTACGCGGATGCCAATCTGGTGGGGCACCTCAATATTCTTGAGGGCTGCCGTCACGGTCGGGTGGAGCACCTGGTCTATGCCTCGTCCAGTTCGGTCTACGGGTCCAACGACAAGGTGCCCTTCGCCACCGACGATGACGTCGACCACCCCATCAGTCTCTATGCGGCCACCAAGAAGGCCAACGAGCTGATGGCCCATACCTACTCCCACCTGTATGACCTGCCCACCACGGGGCTCAGGTTCTTTACCGTCTATGGCCCCTGGGGGCGTCCTGACATGGCGCTGTTCAAGTTTACACGAGCAGTGCTGGAAGGCCGGCCCATGGACGTCTACAACCATGGCGACATGTCCCGGGACTTCACCTACATCGACGATATCGTCGAGGGCGTCGTACGCGTGCTGGACGTGGTACCGACTCCTCGGGGCAGTACCGAGGTCACCACCGATACGGCCTCTGCTCCCTACGCGCTCTACAACATCGGCTGTGGTAGCCCGGTGTCGCTAATGGACTTCGTTCGTGCCATCGAGAAGGCGGTGGGGCGAGAGGCGATCTGCCACTACAAGGACATGCAGCCGGGTGATGTGCCGCGCACCTGGGCGGACACCGAAGCACTGTATCAGGCAACCGGGTATCGCCCGCAGATGCCGGTGGAAGAGGGCGTCAAGCGCTTTGTCGACTGGTATCGCCGGTTCTACGCGGTGTAAGCCATGTGTCAGCCAAGGGGCGACAAAGGGCGATAGGTTGTGCCTGCGGGCTTCTCTCGCTATCCCATTTGACCCAGGCGAAGAAACGGCTGTGCCATTTGCAGGGCGGGATTGTTATCCTTTGCCGATCAAAAATTTCATTGAGTGAGTGACAAGGGATGAAGATCACCATTTTTGGCACCGGCTACGTGGGGCTCGTCACCGGGACCTGCCTGGCGGACGTCGGTCACGATGTCATCTGCATGGACGTGGATGAGAACAAGATTGCACGCCTCGAAGCCGGGGAGATCCCGATCTTCGAGCCGGGCCTTGAGCCCATGGTCAAGGCCAACGTGTCGGCTGGGCGGCTCAAGTTCACTACCGATGCCGCCAAGGCGGTCAACCATGGTGTGTTGCAGTTTATTGCTGTGGGCACGCCGCCGGATGAAGACGGCAGCGCGGATCTGCAGTACGTGCTGGCGGTGGCCAAGGCCATCGGCGAGCACATGCAGGACGACAAGGTGGTGGTCGACAAGTCCACCGTGCCGGTGGGCACCGCCGATCGGGTCAAAGCGATGGTGGAGTCCCAGCTCGAGCAGCGCGGTGTCAGCCTGAACGTTGACGTCTGCTCCAACCCTGAGTTTCTCAAGGAAGGCGCGGCCATCGAGGACTTTGCCCACGGTGCGCGCATCGTGGTCGGTACCGACTCCGACAAGGTCAAGCAGCTGATGCGGGAGTGCTACGCGCCCTACATCCGTCTGCAGGAAAAGCTGATGTTCATGGACGTGCGGGCGGCGGAGCTGACCAAGTACGCCGCCAACGCCATGCTTGCCACCAAGATCAGCTTCATGAATGAGATCGCGAACCTGGCCGAGCGCCTCGGCGCCGACGTGGAGCAGGTGCGTCGCGGCATCGGCAGTGATCCGCGGATCGGCTACCACTTCATCTACCCGGGCTGTGGCTACGGCGGTTCCTGCTTTCCCAAGGACGTCCAGGCGCTGGCGCGCACCGCCCGCGAGGTGGATTACGAAGCCGAACTGCTGGGGGCGGTGGAAGCGGTAAACCAGCGCCAGAAGCAGACGTTGTTCGCCAAGCTGGCCAGCGCCTTCGACGGCGACCTCAAGGGCCGCACCATCGCCATCTGGGGGCTGTCGTTCAAGCCCAACACCGATGATATGCGTGACGCCCCCAGCCGTACCCTGATGGAGGCCCTGTGGGAGGCTGGCGCCAGGGTCCAGGCCTATGATCCTGAGGCCATGGGCGAGACCCGACGCATTTACGGCGAGCGTGATGACCTGATGTTGGCGGGGGATCGCATCCAGGCGGTCAAGGGCGCCGACGCCCTGGTGATCTGCACCGAGTGGAAGGAGTTCCGCTCGCTGGACTTCCCCTGGCTCAAGGAGCAACTGTCGATGCCGGTGGTGGTGGATGGCCGTAACCTCTACGACCCCGAAAGCGTGCGTCGTGCAGGGCTGATGTACTACGCCGTCGGTCGTGGTGATTCGCTTGAGGGCGTTGCGTAAAGAACGCTGAAGGAGAAGGGGCTATCTGGAAGGCGTTTTAACAGACAGCGCGTGAGCCGCATTGCCTGCTAGCTCTAATAAAGATAGCCGTAAAGAGAAGCGCCCCGAAGGCCTTGGCCTTCGGGGCGTTTTGTTATTGGCGCTGGTGTCCCGCTGGTGTCCGCCTGGCGGGAGCGAAAGGCCCTTAGTCCTTGCGGGCTGACGCCTTGCGCACCGTGCCGGCGAATTCGGCCAGGAAGGCGGCCATCACCGCCAGCATGCCGCCCAGCACGATGGCGAGAGCCATGATCAGAGCCTTGCTGGTGCCCACCGGTTCGCGACTCTGGGATGCCACGCGCTGAATGTTGCCTTCGGCGAGGTAAGCCAGCTTCTCTTCGATGTCGACCACATTTCCGGTGTAGGTGGCCACCAGCTCCGCAGCGCTCTCGGAGGAAGACTGCTTGGCGGCCTCGAGGCTCTCGTTGGCGCTGGCGAGCTGCTGCTCCAGTGTCTCGCGACGCTTGGCGAGAAGTTCATCCTGGTCAGCTTTAACTGTGTCCAGAAGCGTTTGGTGGTACTCCTGGACTAGGTCGGCATGGTCTTCGTCAGCCTCGGAGGACAGGGTCAGGAAGGCAACGTTCTCGGGCGCCTTGGCGGTGGTCTCGAAGCCCAGCCTGTCGAGGGATTTTTCTTCGAGTACTTGGCTGGAGACCGCATCGAAGTAGTAGTTGTCGATCTTGGCGACCACGCTCTCCGGGGTTTCCAGTACGCCGACACCGGCGCCACCGCTGGGCTCGCGTTCAGCCACGTTGTAGATCGATACGTAGCGGTAGCTATCAGTCATGGTCAGGGCAAAGGCAAGTGCCAGCAGCACGATGACCACAAACACCCCAGCCATCATCTTCCAGCGCCTGACCAGGATCAGGGTGATATCGACCAGCGATATCTCGTCATCCGCCGGTGGCCTTGGATAGTAGTGCTCCGGAGGTTGGGTGGGGGTGTTTGCCATTGCAGTGAGGTCCTTGCTCGCGCTTCGCCGTGTCCGAGGAGTCGGTGGCGGAGTGTTCAATGTTATGTAGAAAGTCGATGGCACAATTCATTGCGAGGTGCCTTGCAGAGGATACAGAAGCCGCTGTATCGCGCAAGCGCCTGCGTGCAAGATGAGGCTATGAAAGGGCTGGTGCGCAATGGTTGGTGCGAAGAGGGGCATCCTGATGAGGGCGCGCCTAGTGACTCATTTTGCCTGTTGGTAAAAGGACTGACTTGTCGGCACGCAACAGTCTCGCTGCCAGATCGGCATCCATGGGGCGGTGGTAGTAGAAGCCCTGGAGCAGGTCGCAGCGCATTTCCTGCAGTAGCGCCTGCTGCTCGTCGGTTTCCACGCCTTCGGCGACGACCTCGAGGCCGAGGCGGTGGCCAAGAAAGATGCTGGCTTCCATGATCGCCCTGTCCCTGGGGTCCTGGGTGCACTCGGCGATGAAGGTGCGGTCGATCTTGAGCGCGGTGATCGGCAGCACCTTGAGGTAGCTCATCGATGAGAAGCCGGTACCGAAGTCGTCGATGGCGATCTTGTAACCCTGGTCATAGAGTCTGCGCAGGCTGTCCAGCACGTCCTGGCCGGCCTCGATCAGCACATTCTCGGTGAGCTCGATGCCGATCTCGCGAGGCCCCAGGCCGTATGACGCGACGCAGGAGGCGAAGGCCTCGAACATGCCGGGCATCACCGCGTGGCGTCCGGAGACATTGACGTCCACGCGCACTTGGCGGCTGCCCTCGGCGCGCCATTGGCACTGCTGCTCGCACACCTTGTGCAGCACCCAGGTCTCCAGGCGTTTGATCAGTTCGCTGCGTTCGGCCACCGGGATGAACTCTACGGGGGAGATGGCTTCACCGTCTCGGGTCGTCCAGCGTAGTAGCGCCTCGAGGGAGTCGATATGCCCGCTGGCGGCAGCCACCTGGGGTTGGTAGACCAGGCCCAGCTCGCCGCCGCCGTCCTGATCGAGCAGGCGTTGCAGGCGTTCGGCGATGGTGTGCTGGCGCACCATCGCCGCGTGGGCCTCGGGGCTGAAGAACTGATAGGTGTTGCGGCCGGTGAGCTTGGCCCGGGTCTTGGCGGCGTCAGCACTGCCCACCAGTTCCTGCACCTCGCTGCCATTGTCGGGAAAGGTGCTGATGCCGATCGAGGCGTGTATTCTCAGCTCGCGGCCGTCCACCCGCATCGGGCGGGAGAGGCTTTCCAGCAGGCGCTCTGCCACCTGTATGGCGTCGGTGGCCATGTCCACCTGGGGCAGGGCCAGCACGAAATCATCGGTACCGAAGCGGCAGAGCAGGTCATCGCTGCGCCGGAAGGCCTGCAGGCGATTGGCCGCCTGACGGATGACCTTGTCGCCGCAGTCGTAGCCATGGGTGTCGTTGATCTCGTTGAAGTGGTCGAGGTCGACAAACAGGATCAACAGGCTGTCGTTGTGGCGCCGACATTCTGCCAGGGTCCGCTTGAGCTCGATTTCGAAGGCGTGGCGGTTGGGCAGGCCGGTCAGGCGGTCGAAGCGCGTCATGTAGTCCAGATCACGACGCGCCTTGCGCTCACCCGCCAGGTCGATGTCGATACAGAACATCAGCGGATTGTCGGTTTCCCGGCCCAGCATCACGTGGTGGGAGAAGACCGGTACGCTGGCGCCGGAACGGTGCTTGAGCTCGAGCTCTTCGGCGGGGATCTCCACGCCGCGGTGGACCCACGCCTGGTGAGCATCGATCACCGCGTCGACCATGGCCTCGGGTATCAACAGCTGTTCCAGACGCTTGCCCAGGGCTTCCTGCTCGCTGTAGCCATACAGCGCCTGACTGGCGCCATTCCAGTAGATGACGCGCCTGTCCCTGTCATACCCCTGCACCGCGACGCGTGAAAGGCTCATCAGCAGTTCACGAAAGCGCCAGTCGCTGAGCGTCAGGGACGGCAGCGGGAGGGCGTTCTCTGCGCCGCTGCCGGCATCGGCAGCGGTCGAGCGTGGTGTGTGGAATCTGTCACCGATGTGCAATGGCGTCATTTCCTGAGCAGGGGCAGCGAGGTGTGCCAGAGGGTGTGCCCGAACAAAAGTAACGAATCCGCATATATCGGCAGTGTCGTACAAATTGTCGCTAGCAGCGAGTACCAAACGACGGAATGAGTTTTTCCATTATCGGAATAAACGTCGCAGATACTCTCTTTTGGCAGCAAGTTGGTCAACGAAGTTTCTTCGTTCGCGGTATTTGACCGCTGTGTGGGCGCTCCACATGATCCTCGGTGTTGCATATGCAACATCCATGAAGTGCACATGTTTGTGCACAAAACCGAGGTTAATGACATGAAAATAGCGCAGAAAGTCGCACAAGGTCGGCATCTTGCCGCCATCGAGACGATCAACGTTGGGCTCCGGATTCCTGAATCCGGGTACTGGGATTTGTCGGTCCTTGAGGAGGTCGCCTCTCAGTCCTGGAGCAAGACGCGCCTGGCGCATATTGATCTGTCCGCCTGGCAGTCATTTCTCGGCGACCTGCCGCGGGACCCCTACGTCAATCGCCGCTGGAAGCGCATGTCCTGGCTGCACCTGAACGACGAGGGTGAGGTTGAAACCCTGAGCGAGTGTCCCATGGCCCAGGGCGGGCGCTTCAATGACGCCGCCAGCATGGCGGATCGGCTGCGCTACTACGAGCCGCTGTTGCCCGAGTTTACCGAGCGCGAGGACGTCAAGGCGTTCGTCAAGGCCTGGGCGGAGCTATGGGGGCTCGAGCGCCGCGCGCCCATTCTGATGCAGATCACCGGTGTACGTGGTGACGGCACCATGGATCCGTTGCAGGGGCAGGGTATCCACGCCGATGGCTGCAAGTACCTAAGTATCGTGGTGCTTAATCGCGACAACGTCAGTGGAGCGGTGAACACCCTGTATCGGGACAAGGCCGGCCGGCAGGAAGTCGGCCGGGTGACGCTGGCGCCGGGGGAGGTGCTGCACCTGCGTGACGATCGGCTGTTCCATAGCGTCGATGCGATCACCCAGTGCGAGCCAAGCGCCCCTTTCGAGCGCTTTATCATCATCATCAACGCCTGCTTCGTGGACGAGTTCCAGAATCGCATGTTGCGCCGCCACTTCCCCCAGGCGGTGTTGAACGAAGCGATACTGGAGAGCGCCAGCTGAAGGCCGGCGTCCACCAGGCAAGGTGGTGGCGTCGGTGGCGTTTCACCGACCTTTAGGGTCCGTGGCGAGGTCCGGGTCGAGGAGCCGGGCCAGCCGCTTGCTATGCAGGCATGCGATAGGGCCTACGGCGCTTACATCAACCCAGCATTACCGCCAGGCGACCTCGGTCGCCTGGCGGTACTTTTTATTGAGACATTCTCTGCTATTGAGACCTCGCCTGCCGTTAATATCCTGTCTGCCATTGAGGTCTCGCCTGCCATCGAAACCTTGCCTGGAAACTGACTTCTCCATCGCCTCAGTCTTGGCCTCAGACTCCTTCACGCACCGCCTGCTCCAGGCGGGCAAGTCGCCCGGGCTCGAGGGCGTCGGCCACGGCGGTGATGCGCAGCACATGGCCGAGGGCCGGGTGTGCCGGGCGTGCGATCAGCTTGCCTTCGTCCAGCAGGTCGGCGTTGACCCGCTTGGCCAGATCCGCGCCGGCCAGTCGAATGCCGATAAAGTTGGTGCCGCTCTCCAGCACGTCGGCGCCCAGCGCCTTGAAGTGCTCGGCCAGGCGCGCCCGGCGCTCCAGCACCGCCTGGATGTGGGCGTCGGTCTCGTCCTGGTGGTCCAGCACCACCTCGGCGGCGGCCAGGCTCAGGGTCGACACCGCGTAGTGGATGCGCACCTTCATCAGCATCGCCAGGGTGTCGGGCTCGGCGATGGCGTAGCCGACGCGCAGCCCGGCCAGGCCGTGGGCCTTGGACAGGGTGCGACAGCGAATTACCCCCGGCAGGGCGCGGGTAAAACTGGGCTTGGCAGCGTCGTCGCGGAAGTCGTGGTAGGCCTCGTCCAGCAGCAGCCAGCAGTCATCAGGCAGGGCGTCACGCAACCGCGCGACCGTAGCCTCGTCGTGGACGAAGCCGGTGGGGTTGTCCGGGTTGGCCAGGTAAACGAGTCGGGCGTGGTGGCGGTGGGCGGCGTCGATCAGGGCGTCGATGTCCGGCGCCAGGTGGTCGGCGGTCTCCTCGTAGTCGACCTCGATCAGGCGGCAGCCCTGGCCCTTGGCGAAGTAGCCGAAGGTGGGGTAGGTGCCGGCGGAGCTGACCACGCTGGTACCGGCGGGGGCGGTGGCCCGCAGCACCAGCGCCAGCAGGCTGTCGCAGCCGGCGTCCACCAGCAGGGTGTCCAGGTCGAAGCCGTGCAGCCGGACGAGGCGTTCGCGCACGCCCAGGGCTTCGGAGTCACCGTAGCAGTAGACGTGCTCGACCATGGCGTCACCGAAGTGCTCGCGCAGGGCGCGATGGGGCATGTCCAGGCCTTCGTTGGAGCCCAGACGGTGGGGGATCTCCTTGCCGATACGGCGCTTCAGCACCCAGATGCCAGGGAAGGGGTTGTCCGGTCCCGGGGAGTAGAGGTGGTCGGCGAAGGTGGGGGTATCGGATGCCATGGGATGTCCTGTGGGAGTTGGCTTGAAGGGTGCGGAGGCCTGTCAGAGGGTGGTCCGAGAGCGTTACGACAGCGGCCTATGCTAATAGGTCACGTCAGGTCAGGTCAGGTCAGGTCTGTAGCGCGGTCCAGGGCACCACCTTGTGGCGGTTGAGCAGGCCATGGGGGTCGAGGGTGCGCTTGAGTGTTGCCATCAGCGCGAGTTCCTCGGGGCTTCGTGAGATAGCCAGCCAGTCGCGCTTTTCCAGGCCGATGCCGTGCTCGGCGGAGATCGATCCCTTGACCCGGGCCAGCGGCTCGTAGAGGCAGGCCTCGACTTCGTGGCGGGTGTCCGGATCATCGCTGCCCACACCCACCGACAGGTGCAGGTTGCCGTCGCCCAGATGGCCGAACACCGCCAGGCGTACCTGTGGCCAACGGGCCTCGAGGCGTGCCTGGACCTCGGCGACATAGTCCTGCATCTCGCCGATCGGCAGACTGACGTCGAAGGCCATGATCGGCGAGAGCGCCTCCACCAGTCCTTCGATATCATCGCGAATCGCCCAGAGCTTGTCGCGCTGGCTTTCCGACTGGGCGATCGCGGCGTCGACCACCCAGCCCTGTTCGACGGACGCTTCGAGTGCCGCCTCGAACTGCTGGCGGTGGTGGTCCTCGTCGTTGGCCAGGGACTCGACCAGGGCGTAGTAGGGCGCGTCGGTGTCCAGCGGCGGCTGATGACGTTCTTGTTCGGTGATCAGGGCGAAGTGGTTCTGCCACATGGCCTCGAAGGCGGCGAGGCTTCCGCCAAGGCTGTCACGCAGGTGCGCAAGCAACGACGTCATTGAGGTGAAGTCGGGGCAGGCGACCAGCGCGGTGCGGGTGTCGCCAAGCGCCGGCTGCAGCTTGAGCACCGCCCGAGTCACCACGCCCAGGGTGCCTTCGCTGCCGATGAACAGCTGCTTGAGGTCGTAGCCGGCGTTGTTCTTGAGCATCGGGCTCATGGCGCTGATCACCTGGCCATCGGCCAGCACCGCCTCGAGCCCCAGCACCTGCTGGCGCATCATGCCGTAGCGGATCACCCGGTTGCCGCCGGCGTTGGTGGCGATATTGCCACCGATGCTGCAGCTGCCCCGGGCGCCTAGGTCGAGCGCGAACTGCATGCCGACCTCGCGGGCGGCCTCCTGGACCTTCTGCAGCGGCGCGCCGGCCTGCACGGTGATGGTGCCGGCCACCGGGTCGATCTCCTCGATGGCGGCAAGACGCTCGAGTGACAGCGCCAGCTCGTCCGGGGCCGCCTCGGCGCCGTGGACCAGCCCGGTCAGGCCGCCGTGGGTGACGATCGGCTGGCGGGCCTGGTGGCACAGGGCGAGCACCTCTGCCACCTGCTCGGGGGTGCCGGGCCGCACGATGGCCGCGGCGCGACAGGGCGCACCGCTCAGCCAGTCCACCTGGCGGCTTGCCACGTCGTCGCCGGTCAGCACCTGGGCGGCGCCCAGGCGCTCGCGCAGTGTCTCGATCAGCGTGGCAAGCGATGACGATAGTTGCTGGGAGGTGACGGCCATCAGTGGGTGGTCTCCTCTTTGCTGGTCTTGTCATCGGTGGTCTTGTCGCGGCCGGGAATGGCGGCGAGCAGTTCGCGGGTGTAGTCGGCCTGAGGTCGGGTGAAGACTTCCTGGGCGCTGCCCTGTTCGACGATGCGCCCCTTCTGCATGACGATGATGCGATCGCAGATCTGGGCGGCGACGCGCAGGTCGTGGGTGATGAACAGTAGCGACAGCGAGAAGCGTTGCTTCAGGTCCTCGAGCAGCTCCAGCACCTGGGCCTGGATCGATACGTCCAGCGCCGACACCGCTTCATCGGCGACGATCAACTCCGGGTCCAGTGCCAGGGCGCGGGCGATGCCGATGCGCTGGCGCTGACCGCCGGAGAACTCATGAGGGAAGCGGTCGGCGCTGCCGCCAAGCCCCACCAGTTCGAGCAGCTCGTCGGCCTTGGCCAATGCCTGGTCGCGGGGCACGCCGTTGGCGATGGGGCCCTGGGCGATGGCCATGCCCACCCGGGTGCGCGGGTTGAGTGAGGCGTAGGGGTCCTGGAACACCATCTGCACCCGGTGGCGCTGGCGCCGCAGGGCGTCGCCCTTGAGCTCGGACAGGTCTTCGCCGCCGAGCAGGATCTCGCCGCTGTCGGGACGCTCCAGGCGCACGACGCAGCGCCCCAGGGTCGACTTGCCGGAGCCCGACTCGCCGACGATGCCGATGGTCTCGCCGCGTGACAGGGTGAAGCTGACCTCGTCCAGGGCGCGTACCTCACGGGAGGGCTTGAACAGCCCGCCGCGGGAACGGAATACCCGATTCAGGTCGCGTACCTCGAGGATCGGCGTCGGCGCCATCGGCTCGCGCTCGGGCGGTGCGGCGTCGCTGGGAATGGCCTGGATCAGCGCCCGGGTATAGTCGTGACGGGGGTTGTCGAGCACCTCGTCACGGCGACCGATCTCGACGATCCGGCCGTGTCGCATCACGCACACTCGGTTGGCGATCTCGGCGACCACGCCGAAGTCGTGGGTGATGAACATCACCGCCATATGGTGGCGACGTTGCAGGTCGGCGATCAGCTCGAGGATCTGCGCCTGGGTAGTGACGTCCAGCGCGGTGGTGGGCTCATCGGCGATCAGCAGCTTCGGTTCCAGCGCCAGCGCCATGGCGATCATCACCCGCTGACGCTGGCCGCCGGAGAGTTCGAAGGGGTAGGCGCGGATGGCCCGTTCGGGCTGGGGCAGGCGGACTTCCTTGAGTAGCTCCAGCGCCCGGGCCTGACGCTCGGCGCCCCTGAGCTCGCCGTGGGCCTCGAATACCTCGGCGATCTGGTCGCCGATGCGCATCAGCGGGTTGAGGGCGGTCATCGGCTCCTGGAAGATCATGCCGATCTTCTTGCCGCGCAGCGCCCGGTGGCGCTTCTCGTCGAGGGTCAGCACGTCCTCGCCCTCGAACATCACCCGCCCGGCCACCGGGCGCACGCCCTTGGGCAGAAGGCCCATGACGGTGTTGGCGGCCATGGACTTGCCGGAGCCGGATTCGCCCACCACGCACAGGATCTCGCCGGGGCTGACCTCATAGGACAGCTCTTCCACGGCGTATTCGCGATCGGCGCCGGCGGGCAATGCGACGCTCAGGCCCTCGATGCGCAGGATCGGTTCCGGGGCGGGATCGCCGCTGTGATCGCCACAGAGATCGCCGGCGGTGGCGCTCTTCGGCACCTTCTCCGGTTCGCTGCGCGGTGCAGTGGAAGCGCTGGTGCCGCTGGCGCTGTTGTCAAAGGTATTCATGGCTCAGCGCTCCCGTGCGAGTTTGGGGTTGAGGGCGTCATCGAGCCCTTCGCCGACCAGGTTCAGCGCCAGCACGGTCAACAGGATCGCAAGGCCGGGGAAGAACGACAGCCACCAGGCCTGGCGGATCACGGTGCGCGCAGCGCCGATCATGTAGCCCCAGGACATCACGTTGGGGTCACCGAGGCCGAGAAACGACAGCGCCGACTCCAGCAGGATGGCGGTAGCCACCATCAGCGAGGCCAGCACGATGATCGGCGACAGGGTGTTGGGCAGGATCTGGCGCAGGATGATCTGGGTGTTGGTCTGGCCGACCAGGCGCGCCGCCTCGACGTATTCGCGATGGCGCAGCGACATGAACTCGGCGCGCACCAGGCGGGCCACCGGCGGCCAGCTGACGATGGCGATGGCAAGCACGATGGAGGTCACGCTGGGCTGCATGATCGCTACCAGCACGATGGCCAGGGCGAAGTTGGGGATGGTCTGGAAGAACTCGGTGAAGCGCATCAGAGCGTCGTCCACCAGGCCGCCGTAGTAGCCGGCGATGGCGCCCAGCGGCACGCCGATGGCCAGCGCCACGGCGGTGGACACCAGGCCGATCAGCAGCGATACCCAGGCGCCGTGCATCAGTCCGGCGGCGACGTTGCGGCCCATGGTGTCGGTGCCGAGCCAGAAGCCGTCCTGGGCCAGCGGCGGCAGGAAGGGGCGCTGCACCATGCGCCAGGGGGATTCCGGGAACAACACCGGGGCCAGCACGGCCATCAGGATGATCGCCCACAGGATAATCAGTCCCACCAGGGCGCCTCGGTTCTGGGCGAAACGGGCGAAGAAACTCATGCGGCGGCCCCCTTGATGCGTGGATCGGCCAGTCGATAGACCAGGTCGGTGGCGATGTTGAACAGGATCACTAGGGCGGCGGAGAAGAAAAAGATGCCGAGCAGCAGGTTGTAGTCACGCTGCATCAGCGCCTCGTACATCAGCCGGCCGATGCCCGGCCAGGCGAATACTGTCTCGGTGAGGATGGCGCCGCCGACCATCTGGCCGGCCTGCAGCCCCGCCAGGGTGATGATCGGCAACAGGGCGTTGCGCAGGATATGGCGGCGCTGAATGACCCTCGGCGCCAGGCCCTTGGCCTTGGCGGTCTTGACGAAGTCCTGCTGGGCGGCGTCGAGCATCGAGGCGCGGGTCATGCGCGTATAGATGGCCATGAAGAACAGGCCCAGGGTGGTGGCCGGCAGCACCAGATGCTTGGCCACGTCCAGGGCGTAGGCCAGGCCTTCCAGGTTGGCGCCGACGGTGAACATGCCGTAGGCGGGCAGCCAGTCCAGGTACACCGAGAACAGCACCACCGCCATCAGCGCCACCCAGAACAGCGGCGTGGCGTAGAACAGCAGGGCCAGCGCCATGATCAGCGAGCCCGAGGCCTTCTTGACGCGCATCGCGGCCATGGAGCCGGCGAGGATGCCGAGCACCAGCGACAGCACGAAGGCGGTACCGGTCAGCAGCAGGGTGGCGGGCAGGCGGTCGAGGATCAGGTCCAGCACCGGCATCTGCTGGCGGTAGGAGTAGCCGAAGTCCAGGGTCAGGATGCCGGACACGTAGTGCCACAGCTGGACATACATGGGCTGGTCCAGCCCGAACTGCTCGCGCAGCTGGGCGATGAAGGCTTCATCGGCGGCCCCGGCTTCCCCGGCCAGGATGGCCGCCGGGTCGCCGGGGGCGAGCTGGATCAGCACGAAATTGAACACGACGATCAGCAGCAGCACGATGGCGGCCTTCAACAGTCGTGAAATGATCAGGCGGGCGTAGAGCATGGTGAGGTCCCGGGCAGTAAGCCTGTGGTGATGGCAGCAGCAAAATCAGGGCTGGCGCGGCCCGTGGTGGGCCGCGCCGTATCGCCTTTTTTGGCTCAGTCGGCGATCCAGGCGTCCTTGAAGCCGTCGTTGACGCCCACCGCCGAGGTCACCAGATTGTTGACGTTGCAGCGGTAGATGGTCGGGAAGCCGAGCTCCAGCAACCAGCCGAGCGGTGCGTCCTCGAGCAGGATCTGCTGCACCTCGTGGTAGAGACGCTCACGCTCGCTGTCCGGATAGGCAGTGGCGGCGGCGTTGAACAGCTCATCTACCTCGGGGTTCTGGTAGCCCTCGACGTTGTTCCAGGGGGAGCCCTTCTCGGTGTTGGTGGACAGGTAGGTCCGCGAGATGCCGAGCGCCGGGTCGCCGTACTGGTACAGGTAGGTGAAGGCCAGGTCGAAGTCGCGCTCACCCAGGCGCTGGTTCCAGCCGCCCACGTCGGTGGCCTCGGTGCGCACGTTGATGCCCACCTCCTTGAGGTTCTGCTGTACCGCCTCGGCCCAGCGATTCCAGGTCTCGCCGTAGGGCAGCGGCAGCAGGGTGACTTCCTCGCCGTCGTACCCCATCTCGTCGAGCAGTTCCTCGGCCTTGTCCGGGTCGTAGCTGTAGCCCTCGAGGCCCGGGTCATTGAACTTGGCGTTGGAGCCAAACGGCCCTGCCGGCACCTGGCCCATGCCATTCCACAGCACGTCGCGGGCGAACTCGCGGTCCATGGCGTACATCACCGCCTGGCGGAAGCGCTTGTCGGCGGTCGGTCCTTCACGATTGTTCATCCACAGCATGGCGAAGGGGCTGAAGTACTCGTGGCCCTTCTCGGTCACGCAGGTGTTGTCCATGGCGGTCAGCCGGGGGACGTCGAAGTTCTCCACGGTGCCGTAGGGCAGCACGTCGACGGTACCGTTCTCGTAGGCCACCGCGCGGGAGGCGCCGTCCGGGATGACGTGCCAGTTGATGCCATCGAGGTAGGGCAGGCCTTCCTCGTAGTAGTCATCGAAGCGGGTCAGCTTGATGACGGTGCCGCGGTCCCAGCTGTCGAACTGGAACGGGCCGGTGCCGATGGGATGGTTGTTGGCCTCGTTGTTGCGGAAGTCAGTGCCGGCGTAGATGTGCTCGGGCACCATGGTGAAGGTGCCGGCCTCGAACGAGATCAGGAAGGGGCCGAAGGGCTTCTTCAGGGTGAACACCACGGTGTGGTCGTCGGTCGCCTCGATGCTCTCGACGTGCTCGAGCACCGCACGGGCGCTGGGGTTCAAGTCGCGGTGGAAGACGTCGGCGGAGAACACCACGTCTTCGGCGGTGAAGGCCTCGCCGTCATGCCACTTGGCGTTTTCCTGAAGGTGGAAGGTGTAGGTCAGGCCGTCTTCGCTGACCTCCCAGCTCTTGGCCAGTTGCGGCATCGGCTCCATGTCGGTGGAGTAGCGCAGCAGGCCTTCGTAGATGTTGCCGGCCACCGTGCGGGTTGGGGCGTTCTGGATCATGCCCAGCACCAGGCCCGGCGGCTCCGGCTGGATGATGGTGTCGATGACACCGCCGCGCTGGGGTTCCTGGGTGGCCTCTTGCTGGGCGTCCTGGCCGTCGTCCTGGGCCAGCGCCGGGGTGGCCGCCAGCGGCAGCAGGGCGGCGAGCCCCAGCGTCAGCAGGGAGGCGTTGAAGCGAGAGGCGCGTGCCTGAGTCGAGCTTGCCCGGGGCGAGGGGGACAGCGGCGAGCAAGATGGCAGAAAGGCGACGCGGGGGTGGCGGGAGTTCGAGGTCATATCAGGGCACCTTGGTGGCCCGGAGGTGTTGCCAGAGGTGCGTGAAACCAGGGGCAGAAAGCGCCGCCAGTGCGCTGTTGCCGGGCTTTCGCGTCGCTGAGGCCAGCTCCGGGACTGTTGTTGTTGGGGATTTCCGTAAGCCCTTTAGAACCTAGCAGCCTCGGCACAAACTGTCGACAGTCGGCAATCGACTGTTGTTCGGCGCTGGATGCGGTCATACTGGGGTATGACCCTTCAGGCCAACTACGGGAGTCGAGCATGGCCAATCCTCGGGACCCCTCAGCCGCGCCCTTCGTGGTTCAGCGCAACCTGGTGGACCAGGTGGTCGACTACTTGACCGAGGCGATCCTGGCCTCGCGCTTCGCACCGGGCGAGCGGTTGTCGGAGGCGGGGCTGGCGGCGGAGCTCGGCATCAGCCGGGCCCCGGTACGCGAGGCCGCCAGGCTGATGGAGAGCCGTGGCTTGCTGGTATCGCGACCGCGGCGCGGGTTCTTCGTGCGTACCCTGGATGTGGCCGAGCTGAGCGACGTCTTCGATCTACGCATCGGTCTGGAACGCCACGCCTTCGAGCGTGTGATGACGCGCTTCGACGCGGCTATCGAGCAGCGTCTGCATCGGCAGATCAGTCGTCTGTGCGAGGTCGCCGCCGGTGATGACGAGGGGCTCAAGATCGAGGAGGACCTGGCCTTTCATCGCCTGGTGTTCGAGCTGGCCGACAACGCCCGGCTGGCACGTGCCTTCGACGACCTGAGCTTCGAGCTGCGGCTGTGCATCACCCTGATCACCCGTACCCACGAGACCCCCGAAAGCATCGCCGCCTCCCACTGGCGGCTGCTGGAGGCACTGAAGAGCGGTGATCCTCAGCGCTGCCGGGACGAGGTGGACTACCATATTGGCGTGGCCAGGGACTCGGTGATCGAGCGGTTGGCCGATCACGCCGGGGTGGCGCGTGGCTGAACGAGTGGGCGACGTCGGGAGTGACGTCGTGGCTCAAATATAGTGAGGGAAGTCCTGGTCGAACGGTGGGCCCAGGGCCGCGGCTAGAGCCTGTATCGGGTGCGGTGGGCTTGTGCTGCAGGTGCTCGAAGGTGCATAACTAGTAAGCGTAAAACACATTTAACATGCGGAATTTGCCGTCAATGACGACACCACAACTATCCACCGATGCCCTGGACGCCAACGAACGGCGGCTGCTCGATGCCTGCGACGACTTGATGCCGGAGACCCTTGCCCTGACCAGCGCTCTGGTGCGCGAGTACAGCGTGCTGGGGGCGGAGGCCGGGGTACTTGAGGTGATGGAAAGCCATCTGCTGGACATGGGGCTGCCTGTCGAGCGCGTCCCACTGCCCGAGAAAGGCGCAGATGCCGAGCAGGCACCGGTGGCCAGGGGCGTCGACCGACACAACCTGATCTCGGTGATCAACGGCACCTCGTCCAGGCCGCACCTGATCTTCAACGGCCACCTGGACGTGGTGCCGGCGGAGCCGCTGTCGATGTGGTCTCGTCCGCCCTGGGAAGCCTGGCAGGAGGATGGCTGGCTATACGGGCGCGGCGCCGGCGACATGAAGGCCGGCATCGCCGCCATGGTGACGGCGGTGGCGGCGATGAAGCGGGCGGGGCTCGAGATCGATTTTCCGCTGACGCTGCAGACGGTGATCGAGGAAGAGTGCACCGGCCATGGTGCGCTGGCCTGCCTGGCCCGTGACGGCCGCGGCGACTTTGCGCTGATTCCCGAGCCGTTCGGGGCGACCCTGACCACGGCTCAGATCGGCACCCTGTGGTTCAAGGTGTCGCTGGACGGGGTGCCGGCCCACGTGCTGGATACCGCCGCCGGGGCCAACGCCATCGAGGCGATCCAGTCGGTGGTGGCGCCGCTCAAGGCACTGGAGGCGGAACTGAACGCCGGGCGCGAGCCGCCATATGACGAGATCGAGCACCCGTTCAACCTGAATATCGGCAAGATCGAAGGGGGCAACTGGGCGTCCAGCGTGCCGTCCCGAGCGACCCTGGAGGGGCGCATCGGCTTCGCGCCCGAAGTCCGGGTGGAAGACATCATGGAAAAGGTGCGGCGCTGCGTCGAGGCGGCCAGCGCCTCGCTGGGCCCGGGCATCTCCGGACTGGACGTCGAGTTTCACGGTTTTCGCTCCGAGGGCCACCACGTCGACACCGACAGCCCCGGAGTCGCCCTGCTGGCCGATTGCCATCGTGCCCTGACCGGTGAAGAGCTGCCCTCGGTGGCGTTGACCTGCACCACGGATCTGCGAGCGCTCAATCGACACGGCATCGCCGGGACCTGCTACGGGCCCGTAGCCGAACGCATCCATGGCATCGATGAGCGGGTCGAGATTGCCTCTATCCAGCACACCCTCAAGGCCTACGCGCTATTTCTGTATCGCTGGGGGCGCTGGGCCGAGGGCCAGGCCGCTTCCGATACCTGTCCGCAGTGATACCCATAGTCCGGCCAGCGCTGGCCCGGCCAGCCCTGGCCGGGCCCTCACGATCGCTGTGCAAGCCTGGCCTGCACGCTCGGTCCACAAGCTCAGCCTGCAAGCTCAGCGCGAAAGCCTGACCCGCAGGCCTGTCGGCAAGACCCGCCCGCCAAATCCCTCGCCTCAAGCTCGACCCGCCAAGGTTGACTGGGCCGAGCACTTTCGTCTGTGACCGCCGAACGACTCGGTTTCTGTTGTCCTGAGTCGGGGTTTTGCCGTCAGCAGGCTGCCAATCTGAAGGCGTTGCTCCATGGAGTGGAGCGGCGGGTGCTGCACGCGCGGTCTCAGGAATGTCGACCTTTCATGCAGAGCCCGCGTCAATTGGCACGGAGGGTGGCATGGCAACACAAGTGGGCAGCAAGGATGAACCGGAGGATAATCTCGCAGCCAGCGGGAAAAGGCGTACAGGGCCGAGACCGGTTTCGCTCTACGATGCGATCGACGCGGAGGTCAGGCCTCCGCCCGGTCGGCTGAGCCCGAGAGGGCGGCGATGGTTGATCAACGCCGAGGGCTGCCGGCTGATGCCCTATCTCGACCTGAGTGGAGCGCCCATCCACCACTGGCAGAAGGGGGCGACGATCGGTGTGGGCCATCTGATCATTCGACAGCAGTGGCCGCGGTTTGCCAACGGCATCGACAGGAACTGGGCGGAGTCACTGTTGCGCCAGGACCTGCGGCACGTGGAGCTTGGGGTGCTCGATCGCCTCGAGGCCTGTCGTCCCTGGGTGGGCGCGCGAGGTCTTCGTCAGCACCAGTTCGATGCCCTGGTGTTGCTGGCCTTCAATATCGGACTGGCGGCATTTTCGAACTCTTCACTGGTGGCCATGCTGTGTGATTCCCGTACCGTGACCCCCTACGCGACGCTTGAACAGGCGTGGCTTGCCTGGAAGTACGCTGGCGGCGAGGTGATGCCAGGACTGGAGCGGCGTCGCGCCGAGGAGTGGCGCATCTTTAAAGAGGGTGACTACGGGCCTGACATCTAGGCAAGTTTTCTTGTAGGGAGCCCGCTAGAAGAGGTGCCCGAAGCGGGGTGGGGCAAGGAGTCAGCCCTATCTTCAAGTCGGTGCATGCCCCGCCAGAAAAAGCTCGGTCGCGTAGCGTGCGCGGTGGTCTCTCGCCTCCAGTGTCAGCGAGGGTGGGCGCCCGACCAGCGAATCGAGCATCCATTCCCCGAGCACCATGCCGGTAAACAAGCCGGCCGAGGTGCGCGGGTCCTTTACCACCAGCTTGCCGCGGGCATGCTGGTCGCGCAGGTAGTCGGCCAGTTCACGGCGGGTACGATCCGGGCCGTGATCGAGAAACAGTGCTCCCAGCTCCGGGGCGCGCTCGGCCTCGGCGGCGATGCCACGAATCAGGCGGATGTTGGCGTTTGGCAGCGCCAGGTCGATCAGGTCTCGGGCAAGCTCCTCCAGCACCTCTTGCGGCGGACGCTCGCCGGCCTGTCCCAGTCGACACCAGACACTGGACGCCTGGGCTTCCAGGGCCGCGGTGAACAGCCCCTCCTTGTTGCCGAATAGCTTGTAGAGGGTGCTTAGCGAGCCGCCCGCGCGGGCGACGATGTCATTGACGCTGGCGCCGGCGTAGCCCTTGTCCAGGAATACCTCGCGGGCGGCGGCCAGCAGCCGCTGGCGGCGGGCCTCGCCCTTCGGTGTAGAGCATGAATCTGCGGACGTCATCGTGGCTTCCATCAATCCAGGAGGGGGCGATATCAGGCTGTCGGGACGATTGTAGTCTGCATTACACATTCATGTTTCAACGCCAGGTTGTACGGGGGGCTGGCGACAGCGAGTGGGCGTGCGGCGTGATTCAGGTCTTGAACGAGAACAGGGCAAAGGCGCCGAGGCTTGCCACCAGCAGGAAACCCGCCAGGCCGATGCGGCCCCAGGGCAGTGAGGCGTTGCCCAGATGCATCAGCTCAGGCTTGCGCGGTGAATAGCGCACACGCACGACGCTACCTACGGGGTAGCCGGCGATGTAGGCATCGGCGTCTTCCTGTCGGGTGAAGGAGGGAACGCCATCGAATCCCGCGTTGTCGGATTGAATACGCCGACCGTCGATGGTGGCTTCGAAGCGCAGCACTGCCAGGTAACGCCTTTGCTGATCGTCTCGCTCGCGCTGGTGGCGCTGGGCTTCCGCCAGCCGGACCTCGGCGTGGGTCACGGTGGCCTCGGTGGTCGGCCAGCGGTTGATGTCGCGGACCTTGTACGCGCCGACGCCGGCGATGACGGCGCCGATCAGAGCGGCGAGGGAGACGATCAGCAGCGGATGAGGCATGGTGGTATTCCGAATGAGCCCATGAATGTCGAGGGCGAAGCAGGGGGCGCCGTCACGGGCGGTTCATGAGCCTCCTGGAAAGCGCAACTCCTGGAAGGCGCAACAACGAGGAAAACACGATGACGATGATGGCGTCCCTGAAGCGTTGGATCAATGATGTGGCGCAGCAAGAGGATGCGTCGTCCAGGGTGGACCTGTCACTGGCCACGGCGGTGTTGCTGTGCGAGGTGATTCGTGCGGACTACCGCCTGGATGACAGCGAGATCCATCTGATGCGCAGCCAGCTCAAGGAACAGTTCGAACTCGAGGACGAAGCGCTGGACGAGCTGATGACACTGGCTCGGGAAGAGGCCGAGGGTGCGGTGGATCATCACCGCTTCGTGCGTGAGTTGCGTGATCGCACCGGCTATCAGGACCGGGTGGCGCTGGTACAGCAGATGTGGGCGCTGGCGTTTGCCGACGGCGAGAAGGATGCCCTGGAGGAACACCGTATTCGCGCCCTGGCGGAGTTGTTGCACGTCAGCCACTCGGACTTCGTGCGCACCCGCATCGTCGAACAGAATCGCGCCGAGGGTGTGTAGCGAAGGTCTTGGCGCTACAATAAGTTTTTCTGCATATTACGCCGTGGTCGCCATGGTTTTACTGGCGACGGGCGGCGTGTCCAGGTAATCACTCGTCATCAGACGTTATAGGACAAGGAGGGAATGATGTCGCGCAAGATGGTGGTAGTGGGAGCCGGCATGGTCGGTGTGTCGGTGGCGTGGCATCTGAGGCGCCGTGGCCACCAGGTCACACTTGTCGACCGCCGTGAGCCCGGTCGCGAGACCTCCTACGGCAACGCCGGCATCATCCAGCGCGAGGCGGTGCGTCCCTATGCCTTCCCGCGCGATCTGGCGACCTTGTTGCGGGTGGTACCCAATCGTCAGATCGACATTCGCTATCGGCCGGGCGCGATGTTCGCAAGCGCCGGGACGCTGCTCAAGTACTGGCAGAACTCGGCGCCCGCCCGTTACGAACAGATCGTACCGGAGTACGCCTCGCTGATAGGCGGCTGCCTGGAGGCCCACTCGGCGATGATCGAGGCTTCCGGTGCCGACGCGCTGGTACGTCGCCAAGGCTGGCTCGAGGTCTATCGGAGCAGCAAGGCGCTGGGCGAGCGAGCGGCCCAGGCTGAGTTGGATGCCAAGCGCTTCGGCATCCGCTTCGACTACCTCGACAGCGAGGCGCTGGCGCGCCTTGAGCCGGATCTGGAGCCCGGACTTGCCGGGGCGATCCACTGGCTCGATCCCTGGACGGTGGCAAATCCGGGTGATCTGGTGGCCGCCTACGCCAAGTCATTTTCCGATAATGGCGGTGAGATCATCCAGGCGGACGTCACCGATGTGCGCCGGCAGGGCGATACCTGGCGCATCGACACTTCGGGCGACACCCTGGAGGCAGATGGGCTGGTGATGGCGTTGGGTCCCTGGTCACAGGACTGGATGAAGGCCCTGGGTCTGTCGATCCCGCTGTTCGTCAAGCGTGGCTACCATATGCACTATGGTCAGTCGGATGACGCCAGGCTGACCCACTGGGTGATGGACGCCGAGGTAGGCTATCTGCTGGCGCCCATGAGCAGCGGGATTCGCCTGACCACGGGGGCCGAGCTCGAGCGCCTTGATGCGCCGGCCCACCTGGAACAGCTGGAGGCAGCGGAGCAGCAGGCACGCAAGCTGTTTCCGCTGGGGCAGCGTCTCGAGCCCACGCCGTGGAAAGGCGCCAGACCCTGTACCCCGGACATGAAGCCGGTTATCGGTGGCGTACCCGGGCAGTCAGGCTTGTGGCTGGCCTGTGGCCACGGTCATCAGGGCTTCACCCTGGGCCCGGTGACCGGCAAGCTGCTGGCGCAGGTCATCGATGGCGAGCAGCCGGACATCGACATGGCGCCGTTCAGGGTAGACCGCTTCTGATCCCGCGCTGGCGCCGGCCCATGCCGGAAGTGCGTTAGCGCCGTCCCATGCTGGTAGTCCGGGGCCATGCCGCCTCTGCAAGGGGCGGTATGGCGTGGCTGTCAGCGAGGGCGAAAGAGGTGGGGAAGCGGCGGGCAAGCGCCGTTGTCGGCGGCGGCGGGGCTGGTCAGGTTGGGGCCAGTCGGTGACCAGACATCGGCCCCGTCATGATCTGAGGCCTTTATCAGGCCTCGTCGGCGTCCCGACGGTGAAGGCCGGAGGCTGAGTTACCGTCGTTCGAGGTATCGTTCGAGGTAGCGTTCGCGCTATTGGTCGAGCTATGGGTCGAAAGAGCGGGCTCAGCGCCGGATGACCCGCGGCGATCGGCCAGGGCGCGTGCCAGCAGCTTGATCAGCAGCGTCACCAGGAACACCAGCCAGCTTGCCGTCGCCAGTACATTGAACAGCAGCATCTTCTGGGCGCCGCTCATCGGTGTAATCAGATGGTCGATGCCGATGGCCAGCAGAAACGCCAGGTTCAGCGGCAGCGCCAGGATGTGCATCCACATCTCCGTGCGCCGCTTGCGGACGTGGTAGCGGCCCAGCATCACCCGCACCGGGCGGTGAACGAAGCTTACCAGGATCATGCTTCCGAGCAGCAGCAGGGCGGCCAGGGCCGGCTCGGCGCTGCCGATATGCAGCGACACGCTGATCGACCAGTAAAGCATCAGCCACATCAGGCCTGCCAGGGTGGCGACGAGGTCGGCGTAGTGACGAACCTTGGGCATGTAACTCTCGCTAGGATGTTTCTGTAATAAGTCTGCGCGCGGCCAGAGGCCCTGGGACTCGTCGGCTCGTTGACGGCGCCTTGACAACGTATCGCCCCGGACATCGATGGTAACGTGCCGCGACTCCTCGACGGTGCGGATCAGATCCGGGCGCATGTCCCTCGAATGATACGCGAAATCTCACCCCGTTTGGGCCATGAAACCTTGCCCTTTACGGTATACTGCGCCCGACCATGGATCACTCGACGACAGGATAACAAGTGACTGCGATTACCTTGACCCGGCCCGACGACTGGCACCTCCACCTGCGCGACGGCGTCGCTCTGGCCTCCGTGGTGGCCGATACCGCCCGCCAGATGGGCCGTGCGATCATCATGCCGAACCTCAAGCCGCCGGTGACCAATCTGGACCAGGCACTGGACTACCGCCAACGCATCTTGGCTGCCTTGCCTGCGGAAAGCCAGTTCGAACCGCTGATGACCCTCTATCTTACCGATCGCACCACTTCGGAAGACATCGAGACGGCCTGGGGCAGCGGCAAAGTGCAGGCGGTCAAGCTGTATCCGGCCGGGGCCACCACCAATTCCGACTCAGGCGTGACCGATCTGCGTCACTGCGAGGAAGCGGTAGCCACCATGGCGCGGCTGGGGATGCCGTTGCTGGTGCATGGCGAGGTGACCGATCACGAGATCGACATCTTCGATCGCGAGGCGGTGTTCATCGAGCGGGTCATGAAGCCGCTGCTGTCCCGTCATCCTGACCTCAAGGTGGTTTTTGAGCATATTACCACCGCCGACGCGGCGCGCTTCGTGGCCGAGTCGCCGTCGAATATCGGCGCGACCATCACCGCTCATCACCTGCTCTACAACCGCAACCATATGCTGGTGGGCGGGATTCGCCCGCACTACTACTGCCTGCCGATCCTCAAGCGCGAGCGTCATCGGGAGGCGCTGATCGAGGCGGCGACCTCGGGCGACAAGAGCTTCTTCCTCGGCACCGACAGCGCGCCTCATGCCCGTCACGACAAGGAAAGTGACTGTGGCTGTGCCGGCGCCTATACCGCGCTGACGGCCATCGAGCTGTACGCCACCGCCTTTGAACAGGCCGGCGCGCTGGATCGGCTGGAAGGGTTCGCCAGTCACCACGGTCCCGACTTCTATGGCCTGCCGCGCAACAGCGACTCGATCACCCTGGACAAGGTCGAGTGGCAGGTTCCGGCAGAACTGCCGTTTGGCGAAGGCAAGACGCTGGTACCGCTGCGTGCCGGTGAAACCCTGGGCTGGAAGATGCGCCAGGACTGACAGACCTGATGCGATGACCTGGCGTGGCGACCTCGAGCCGCGGCCTGGTACCCGGACCTCATACTCGGATGAGATGTTCTGGACGGTAATCTGCTTTAGCTAGCCCTGATGATATGACTCAGGGTTTCTTGACCACGAAAACGGGGCGCCCCAAAAGGGCGCGCCGTTTTCGTATCTGGCGCCTGGGCAGCGCCGAGGTGCGGGCGAGGGGAATGCCATGGAAGGCGGCTCTGTATTGGAGGAGGGCTCGACAAGGACTGACGTGAAGCATCAAAGGGGTAGCGAAGAGGCATGGGAAAGTTGGGCCATTGGATTAGAGGTAGTTCATTGTCCTCTAGTACAGTATTGACCTATACCCCATGCATGTAATGTGCGCATAAGCACAGTTTTGTTGCTGCCGGACTAGGTTTGTCATCCCTTTGTTCACAAGGCCTAGGTCTGTCATCCAAAAAAAGAGAGACGCGCCCCTATGATCATCGCCATCGTCGTACAAGTTACCGGCCAAGCCTGGGCCAGAGATGCGGAAGGCAATCTGAGGCCCCTGGCCGAGGGCGACCGCCTGACTGAGGGCGAGGTGGTGATCACCGAAACCGGCGCTCGAGTGAACCTCGTGCAACCCGATGGCACCCGCCTGGCGCAGCTCGGTGGCGAAGTCGAGGTGGCGATTAGCGAGGCGATCAACGAGCAAGGGTCGGCCGATGACGAGGTGATAGAAGACGCCGAGGTCGCCAGGGTCCTGGCGCTGCTCGAAGAGGGCGAAGGAGATCTGCTCGAGGCGTTGGAAGCTCCTGCCGCTGGCTCCGCGGGGGGCGCCGGCGTCGAGGGCGGGCACGATTTCGTGCGTCTTTTGCGTATCGTCGAGGAAGTGTCGCCGCTGTCGTTCGAGTACGGCTATCAGCGCGAGGCCTACGACGTTCAGGAGCAGGATGGCGGGACCGCGGCCGATGAGGACGAGTCCGTCACCCTGACGGGGCTCGATGGGCCTGCGGGAGCAGCAGGCAGCGCCGATATCGGCTTTTCCTCTGCCGAACAGACCGTCAGTGAGGCAGGACTTCCTGGCGGTAGTGCATCAGGCACCGCCGCGACATCAGCGAGTGGCAGTTTTGGTGTATCCGCTCCCGATGGCCTGTCGTTCATTACCGTTGGCGGCAGTGGTCCGATCAGCTTGGATCGACTCAATGGCCTGTCCGGCAATCCGCTGACCATCGAGACGCCCCTGGGCAGCCTGACGCTGACAAGCTATAGCGGCGATGACACCGGTGGTAGCGTTGCTTACACCTACGATCTGACCGACAACGTCGACAACGACAGCGTCGACGGCGCAACCGACGATGGCGTGGTCGACAGCATCGAGATTAGTGCTGTCGACAGCGATGGCAGTACCACCAGTGGCACTCTGGATATCGCGATTCTCGACGATGCGCCCGAGGCGGTGGATGATGCCACCACGACCGGCGAGGACACAGCGGTCACCTACAACGTGCTGGTCAATACCGACGGCACCAGCGATGTCCAGGGTGCGGACGGTGCCAGTGTCACCGACGCGAGCTTGCGTGATCCGAGCCAGGGCAGTGTGAGCTTCGACAGCAACACCGGTGAGGTGACCTTTACCCCGGCGGACGGCTTCGAGGGCGACGCGGTCATCGACTACACCATCACCGACGCCGATGGCGACACCAGCGACGCGGTGTTCACCGTCACCGTGGCGGCGGACTCCACGCCCACCGTCAGCGTGCCGGACGAATCCCCCGAGTCCGAGGGCGGTCAGTTCAGCGTCAGCGAGGCGGGCCTCCCGGGCGGCAGCGCGGCGGGCGACGATAGCCAGAGCACCAATGGCAGTCTGCCGATCACCACCGGTGGCGATAGCTTGGCCTCGCTGGTGATCAACGGCCAGAACGTGACGGGCGGCGGCACGGTCGAAGGCGACTACGGCACCCTGAGTGTCAGTGTCTCTGACGGCGAGTACAGCTGGAGCTACACCCTGGACGGCAGCACCCAAGACCACACCAGCCAGGGCACCGGCAGCGACGACCTGGCGGATCAGTTCGCCATCGTCGTTACCGACAGCGATGGCGACGAGGCCTCGACTAGTCTGACCATCGACGTCAACGACGATGTGCCCGTGGCCGTGGATGACGCCGCCAACACCGGCGAAGACACCCCCGTCACCTACAACGTGCTGGCGAACGACACCCAGGGCGTGGACGGTGCCAGTGTCAGCGACGCCACCCTGCGTGATCCAAGCCAGGGTAGTGTGAGCTTCGACAGCGACACCGGTGAGGTGACCTTCACCCCGGCGGCAGGCTTCGAGGGTGACGCGGTCATCGACTACACCATTCGCGATGCCGATGGCGACACCAGCGACGCGGTGTTCACCGTGACGGTGGCGGCGGACTCCACGCCCACCGTCAGCGTGCCGGACGATTCCCCCGAGTCCGAGGGCGGTCAGTTCAGCGTCAGCGAAGCCGGATTGCCGGGCGGTAGCGCGGCAGGCGACGGTAGCCAGACCACCGGCGGCAGTCTGCCGATCACCACCGGCGGCGACAGCCTGGCCTCGTTGGTGATCAACGGCCAGAACGTGACGGGCGGCGGCACGGTCGAAGGCGACTACGGCACCCTGAGTGTCAGCGTGTCTGACGGTGAGTACAGCTGGAGCTACAGCCTGAATGGCAGCACCCAGGACCACACCAGCCAGGGCACCGGCAGCGACGATCTGGCGGATCTGTTCGCCATTGTCGTTACCGACAGCGATGGCGACGAGGCCTCGACTAGTCTGACCATCGACGTCAACGACGATGTACCCGTGGCCGTGGATGACGCCGCCAACACCGGCGAAGACACCCCCGTCACCTACAACGTGCTGGCGAACGACACCCAGGGCGTGGACGGTGCCAGTGTCACCGACGCCACCCTGCGTGATTCGAGCCAGGGCAGCGTGAGCTTCGACAGCGACACCGGTGAGGTGACCTTCACCCCGGCTGCAGGCTTCGAGGGCGATGCGGTCATCGACTACACCATTCGCGATGCCGATGGCGACACCAGCGACGCGGTGTTCACCGTCACCGTGGCGGCGGACTCCACGCCCACCGTCAGCGTGCCGGACGATTCGCCCGATGCCGAAGGTGGGCAGTTCAGCGTCAGCGAGGCGGGCCTCCCGGGTGGCAGCGCGGCAGGCGACGGCAGCCAGAGCACCGGCGGTAGTCTGCCGATCACCACCGGCGGCGATAGCCTGGCCTCGCTGGTGATCAACGGCCAGAACGTGACGGGCGGCGGCACGGTCGAAGGCGACTACGGCACCCTGAGTGTCAGCGTGTCTGACGGTGAGTACAGCTGGAGCTACAGCCTGGATGGCAGCACCCAGGACCACACCAGCCAGGGCACCGGCAGCGACGATCTGGCGGATCTGTTCGCCATTGTCGTTACCGACAGCGATGGCGACGAGGCCTCGGCCAGTCTGACCATCGACGTCAACGACGATGTGCCGAAGGCTCGTGATGACAGCGACACTATTGCCGAGGAGACCGCTTCTGTTTCCGGCAATGTGCTGGGCAACGACACCACCGGCGCCGACACCTCCGATGCCGATCCGGCCAGCGTAGCGCTGGACGCGCCGACAGGCGCCGGCCAGTACGGCACCCTGACGCTCAACAGCGACGGCAGCTACACCTATCAGCTCGACAACGATGATCCGCGGGTGCAGGCGCTCAGCGGCGAAGAGCAACTTACTGAGACCTTTGCCTACACCCTGACCGACGCCGATGGCGACACCTCACCGGCGACGCTGACCATCACGGTGACGGGGACCAATGACGGCGTCAGCCTCTCGGGCCTGGCGAGTGAAGGCAGCGACGTATCGGTCAGCGAGGCGAACCTCGCCGGCGGCAGCGATGCCGACAGCAGCGCACTGACCCAGCCTGGCAACTTCACGTTCGCCAGCGTTGATGGCGTGGCCAGCGTGCAGGTGGGTAATCAGTCGTTGACCCTGGCCCAGCTGCAGGGTCTGACCGCCGATAGCCCGGTGGTGGTCGATACCGAATACGGCAGCCTTAGCCTGACCGGCTTTACACCGGCAGATAGTGCCAACCCGGCCGCCGGCGGCAGCGTGAGCTACAGCTACACCCTGGACACCCGCGTCGACAATGACAGCCAGGCTGAAGCCACGGATGCCGGCTTCACCGAGACGGTGACCCTGGTGGTCACCGACGATGACGGCAGTGCGGCCAACGGTAGCCTCAGCATCGCCATCGCCGACGATAGCCCGTTCGCGAGTAACGACAGTGACACCATTGCCGAGGAGACCGCGTCGATCACCGGCAATGTGCTGTCCAACGACACCACCGGCGCCGACACCTCGGATGCCGATCCCGCCAGCGTGGCACTGGACGCCCCGACGGGCGCCGGCCAGTACGGCACCCTGACGCTCAACAGCGACGGCAGCTACACCTACCAGCTCGACAACGACGATCCGCGGGTGCAGGCACTCAGCGGCAAGGAAACCCTCACCGAGACCTTTGCCTACACCCTGACTGACGCCGATGGGGATACCTCACCGGCGACGCTGACCATCACCGTGACCGGCACCGACGACGGTGTCAGCCTCTCGGGGCTGGCGAGCGAAGGCAGCGACGTTTCTGTCAGCGAAGCGAATCTGGAAGAGGGCTCCGCGGCGGATGCTGCGGCTCTGACCCAGCCTGGCAACTTTACGTTCGCCAGCGTTGATGGCGTGGCCAGCGTACAGGTGGGCAACCAGTCGTTGAGCCTGGCCCAGCTGCAGGGTCTGTCCGCCGATAGCCCGGTGGTGGTCGATACCGAATACGGCAGCCTTAGCCTGACCGGCTTTACACCGTCGGATAGTGCCAACCCGGCCGCCGGCGGCACCGTGAGCTATAGCTACACCCTGGACACCCGCGTCGACAACGACAGCCAGGCTGACGCCACGGATGCCGGCTTCACCGAGACGGTGGCCCTGGTGGTCACCGACGATGACGGCAGTGCGGCCAACGGCAGCCTCAGCATCGCCATCGCCGACGATAGCCCGTTCGCGAGTAACGACAGCGACACCATTGCCGAGGAGACCGCGTCGATCACCGGCAATGTGCTGGCCAACGACACCACCGGCGCCGACACCACCGAGGCTGATCCGGCCAGCGTGGCACTGGACGCGCCGACGGGCGCCGGCCAGTACGGCACGCTGACGCTCAACAGCGACGGCAGCTACACCTACCAGCTCGACAACGACGATCCGCGGGTTCAGGCACTCAGCGGCAAGGAGACCCTCACCGAGACCTTTGCCTACACCCTGACCGATGCCGATGGGGATACCTCACCGGCGACGCTGACCATCACCGTGACCGGCACCGACGACGGTGTCAGCCTCTCGGGGCTGGCGAGCGAAGGCAGCGACGTAGCGGTGAGCGAAGCCAATCTCGCCGGCGGCAGCGATGCCGACAGCAGCGCACTGACCCAGCCTGGCAACTTTACGTTCGCCAGCGTTGATGGCGTGGCCAGCGTACAGGTGGGCAACCAGTCGTTGACCCTGGCCCAGCTGCAGGGGTTGTCCGCCGATAGTCCGGTGGTGGTCGATACCGAATACGGCAGCCTTAGCCTGACCGGCTTTACACCGGCAGATAGTGCCAACCCGGCCGCCGGCGGCACCGTGAGCTACAGCTACACCCTGGACACCCGCGTCGACAACGACAGCCAGACTGACGCCACGGATGCCGGCTTCACCGAGACGGTGACCCTGGTGGTCACCGACGATGACGGCAGTGCGGCCAACGGCAGCCTCAGCATCGCGATCGCCGACGATAGCCCGTCCGCGAGTAATGACAGCGACACCATTGCCGAGGAGACCGTTTCTGTTTCCGGCAACGTGCTGGCCAACGACACCACCGGCGCCGACACCACTGATGCCGATCCGGCCAGCGTAGCGCTGGACGCGCCGACAGGCGCCGGCCATTACGGCACGCTGACGCTCAACAGCGACGGCAGCTACACCTATCAGCTCGACAACGACGATCCGCGGGTCCAGGCGCTCAGCGGCGAAGAGCAACTCACTGAGACCTTTGCCTACATCCTGACCGACGCCGATGGCGACACCTCACCGGCGACGCTGACCATCACGCTGACGGGGACCAATGACGGCGTTAGCCTTTCGGGCCTGGCTGCCGGGGGCGGCGACGTATCGGTCAGCGAAGCCAATCTGGAAGAGGGTTCCGCGGCGGATGCTGCGGCACTGACCCAGCCCGGCAACTTCACCTTTACCAGCGCCGATGGCGTGGCCAGCGTGCAGGTGGGCAACCAGTCGCTGACCCTGGGCGATCTGCAGGGTCTGTCCGCCGATAGTCCGGTGGTGGTCGATACCGAATACGGCAGCCTTAGCCTGACCGGCTTTACACCGTCGGATAGTGCCAACCCGGCCGCTGGCGGTACGGTGAGCTACAGCTACACGCTGGACACCCGCGTCGACAACGACAGCCAGGCTGACGCCACGGATGCCGGCTTCACCGAAACGGTGGGCCTGGTGGTCACCGACGATGACGGCAGTGCGGCCAACGGCAGCCTCAGCATCGCGATCGCCGACGATAGCCCGTCCGCGAGTAACGACAGCGACACTATCGCCGAGGAGACCGCTTCCGTTTCCGGCAATGTGCTGGGCAACGACACCACCGGCGCCGATACCACCGAGGCCGATCCGGCCAGCGTAGCGCTGGACGCCCCGACGGGCGCAGGCAATTACGGCACCCTGACGCTCAACAGCGACGGCAGCTACACCTACCAGCTCGACAACGACGATCCGCGGGTGCAGGCGCTCAGCGGCAAGGAAACCCTGACCGAGACCTTTGCCTACACCCTGACCGATGCCGACGGGGACACCTCACCGGCGACGCTGACCATCACCGTGACCGGTACCGACGACGGCGTCAGCCTCTCGGGGCTGGCGAGCGAAGGCAGCGACGTAGCGGTGAGCGAAGCCAATCTGGAAGAGGGTTCTGCGGCGGATGCTGCGGCACTGACTCAGCCTGGCAACTTCACGTTCGCCAGCGTTGATGGCGTGGCCAGCGTGCAGGTGGGCAACCAGTCGTTGACCCTGGCCCAGCTGCAGGGCCTGTCCGCTGATAGCCCGGTGGTGGTCGATACCGAATACGGCAGCCTTAGCCTGACCGGCTTTACACCGGCAGATAGTGCCAACCCGGCCGCCGGCGGCACCGTGAGCTACAGCTACACCTTGGACACACGCGTCGATAACGACAGTCAGGCAGGTGCCACGGATGCCGGCTTCACCGAAACGGTGGGCCTGGTGGTCACCGACGATGACGGCAGTGCGGCCAACGGTAGCCTCAGCATCGCGATCGCTGATGATGCGCCGGAAGCGGTGGCCGACACCAACAGCATTACCGAAGAGACCGCCACGGTCGGCGGCAATGTGGTCGCGGGTGGTACCGGTGCCGATACCCTGGGCGCCGACGCCACCACGGTGACCGCCGTCAGCAGTAACAACGCCAGTGGCAACAGTGCCAGCACGGTCGACGGCAATCTGGTCATCGAGGGGCAGTACGGCACTCTGACCATCGCCTCGGACGGCAGCTACAGCTACGCGCTGGATAACACCAATCCGGCGGTGCAGGGCCTGGACGGTGACGAAAAGGCCACCGAGGTCTTCACCTACACCCTGACCGATAGCGACAACGACGTCAGCAGCACCACCCTGACGCTGACCATCCAGGGTCAGGAAGATGATGCGCCGACCGTGACGGTCGAGGACAGCGACGCCGACGTCAGTGGCGCCGACAACAGCGTGACAGAAGCCAGTGGCGAGACCGTCACCGGCAGCTTCACGGTGGGCGGCAGTGCCGGCCTTGCCAGCGTCACCATTGCGGGGGTGGAGCTGGTCGGGGCGGACTTTACCACCCCGGTGACCATCCCCAATGACGCGGGCCAGGGCAGCCTGAGCATCACCGGCTTCGATGCCGACAGCGGTACCTTCAGCTACAGCTACACCGAGACCGGCGGTGCGGCGACCCACAACGCGGCTGACGACAACATCGTCGACAGCTTCGCGATCGTGGTCACCGACCACGAAGGTGACACTGCCAGCAATAGCCTGGATATCCAGATCCTGGATACCGCGCCGGAAGCGGTGGCTGACACCAACAGCATTACCGAAGAGACCGCCACGGTCGGCGGCAATGTGGTCGCGGGTGGTACCGGTGCCGATACCCTGGGCGCCGACGCCACCAAGGTGACGGCCGTCAGCAGTAACAACGCCAGCGGCAACAGTGCCAGCACGGTCGACGGCAATCTGGTCATCGAGGGTCAGTACGGCACTCTGACCATCGCCTCGGACGGCAGCTATAGCTACGCGCTGGATAACACCAACCCGGCGGTGCAGGGCCTGGACGGTGACGAAAAGGCCACCGAGGTGTTCACCTACACCCTGACCGATAGCGACAACGACGTCAGCAGCACCACCCTGACGCTGACCATCCAGGGTCAGGAAGATGATGCGCCGACCGTGACGGTCGAGGACAGCGACGCCGACGTCAGTGGCGCCGACAACAGCGTGACAGAAGCCAGTGGCGAGACCGTCACCGGCAGCTTCACGGTGGGCGGCAGTGCCGGCCTTGCCAGCGTCACCATTGCGGGGGTGGAGCTGGTCGGGGCGGACTTTACCACCCCGGTGACCATCCCCAATGACGCGGGCCAGGGCAGCCTGATCATCACCGGCTTCGATGCCGACAGCGGCACCTTCAGCTACAGCTACACCGAGACCGGCGGTGCAGCGACCCACAACGCGGCTGACGACAACATCGTCGACAGCTTCGCGATCGTGGTCACCGACCACGAAGGTGACACCGCCAGCAATAGTCTGGACATCCAGATCCTGGATACCGCGCCGGAAGCGGTGGCCGACACCAACACCATTACCGAAGAGACCGCCACGGTCGGCGGCAATGTGATCGGCGGTACCGACAGCGGAGCGAGTGCTGGTGATGCGGCCGACACTCTGGGCGCCGATGCCACCACGGTGACGGCGGTGACCTACACCGGTGCTGACGACAACACCACCGCCGGCACGGCCAACGCCGATGGTGACCTGGTCATCGAGGGGCAGTACGGCACCCTGACCATCGCCTCGGACGGCAGCTACAGCTACGCACTGGATAACACCAACCCGGCGGTGCAGGGTCTGGACGGTGACGAAAAGGCCACCGAGGTGTTCACCTACACCCTGACCGATAGCGACAACGACGTCAGCAGCACCACCCTGACGCTGACCATCCAGGGTCAGGAAGATGATGCGCCGACCGTGACGGTCGAGGACAGCGACGCCGACGTCAGTGGCGCCGACAACAGCGTGACAGAAGCCAGTGGCGAGACCGTCACCGGCAGCTTCACGGTGGGCGGCAGTGCCGGCCTTGCCAGCGTCACCATCGCGGGGGTGGAGCTGGTCGGGGCGGACTTTACCACCCCGGTGACCATCCCCAATGACGCGGGCCAGGGCAGCCTGATCATCACCGGCTTCGATGCCGACAGCGGTACCTTCAGCTATAGCTACACCGAGACCGGCGGTGCGGCGACCCACAACGCGGCTGACGACAACATCGTCGACAGCTTCGCGATCGTGGTCACCGACCACGAAGGTGACACTGCCAGCAATAGCCTGGATATCCAGATCCTGGATACCGCGCCGGAAGCGGTGGCTGACACCAACAGCATTACCGAAGAGACCGCCACGGTCGGCGGCAATGTGATTGGCGGTACCGACAGCGGAGCGAGTGCCGGTGATGCGGCCGACACCCTGGGCGCCGACGCCACCAAGGTGACGGCCGTCAGCAGTAACAACGCCAGCGGCAACAGTGCCAGCACGGTCGACGGTAATCTGGTCATCGAGGGCCAGTACGGCACCCTGACCATCGCCTCGGACGGCAGCTACAGCTACGCGCTGGATAACACCAACCCGGCGGTGCAGGGCCTGGACGGTGACGAAAAGGCCACCGAGGTCTTCACCTACACCCTGACCGATAGCGACAACGACGTCAGCAGCACCACCCTGACGCTGACCATCCAGGGTCAGGAAGATGATGCGCCGACCGTCACGGTCGAGGATACCGATGCCGACGTCAGCGGTGCCGACAACAGCGTGACAGAAGCCAGTGGCGAGACCGTCACCGGCAGCTTCACGGTGGGCGGCAGTGCCGGCCTTGCCAGTGTCACCATTGCGGGGGTGGAGCTGGTCGGGGCGAACTTTACCACCCCGGTGACCATCCCCAACGAAGGCGGCCAGGGCAGCCTGAGCATCACCGGCTTCGATGCCGACAGTGGCACCTTCAGCTACAGCTACACCGAGACCGGTGGGGCGGCGCTCCACAACGCGGCTGACGACAACATCGTCGACAGCTTCGCGATCGTGGTCACCGACCACGAAGGTGACACCGCCAGCAATAGCCTGGACATCCAGATCCTGGATACCGCGCCGGAAGCGGTGGCCGACACCAACAGCATTACCGAAGAGACCGCCACGGTCGGCGGCAATGTGATTGGCGGTACCGACAGCGGAGCGAGTGCCGGTGATGCGGCCGATACCTTGGGCGCCGATACCACCACCGTGACCGCCGTCAGCAGTCACAACGCCAGCGACAACAGTGCCAGCACGGTCGACGGCAATCTGGTCATCGAGGGTCAGTACGGCACTCTGACCATCGCCTCGGACGGCAGCTACAGCTACGCGCTGGACAACACCAACCCGGCGGTGCAGGGCCTGGACGGTGACGAAAAGGCCACCGAGGTCTTCACCTACACCCTGACCGATAGCGACAACGACGTCAGCAGCACCACCCTGACGCTGACCATCCAGGGTCAGGAAGATGATGCGCCGACCGTGACGGTCGAGGACAGCGATGCCGACGTCAGTGGTGCCGACAACAGCGTGACAGAAGCCAGTGGCGAGACCGTCACCGGCAGCTTCACGGTGGGCGGCAGTGCCGGCCTTGCCAGCGTCACCATTGCGGGGGTGGAGCTGGTCGGGGCGGACTTTACCACCCCGGTGACCATTCCCAATGACGCGGGCCAGGGTAGCCTGAGTATCACCGGCTTCGATGCCGACAGCGGTACCTTCAGCTACAGCTACACCGAGACCGGCGGTGCGGCGAGTCACAACGCGGCTGACGACAACATCGTCGACAGCTTCGCGATCGTGGTCACCGACCACGAAGGTGACACTGCCAGCAATAGCCTGGACATCCAGATCCTGGATACCGCGCCGGAAGCGGTAGCCGACACCAACAGCATTACCGAAGAGACCGCCACGGTCGGCGGCAATGTGATTGGCGGTACCGACAGCGGAGCGAGTGCCGGTGATGCGGCTGATACTCTGGGCGCCGATACCACCACCGTGACCGCCGTCAGCAGTAACAACGCCAGTGGCAACAGTGCCAGCACGGTCGACGGCAATCTGGTCATCGAGGGTCAGTACGGCACTCTGACCATCGCCTCGGACGGCAGCTACAGCTACGCGCTGGATAACACCAATCCGGCGGTGCAGGGCCTGGACGGTGACGAAAATGCCACCGAGGTCTTTACCTACACCCTGACCGATAGCGACAACGACGTCAGCAGCACCACCCTGACGCTGACCATCCAGGGTCAGGAAGATGATGCGCCGACCGTCACGGTCGAGGATACCGATGCCGACGTCAGCGGTGCCGACAACAGCGTGACAGAAGCCAGTGGCGAGACCGTCACCGGCAGCTTCACGGTGGGCGGCAGTGCCGGCCTTGCCAGTGTCACCATTGCGGGGGTGGAGCTGGTCGGGGCGAACTTTACCACCCCGGTGACCATCCCCAACGAAGGCGGCCAGGGCAGCCTGAGCATCACCGGCTTCGATGCCGACAGTGGCACCTTCAGCTACAGCTACACCGAGACCGGTGGGGCGGCGCTCCACAACGCGGCTGACGACAACATCGTCGACAGCTTCGCGATCGTGGTCACCGACCACGAAGGTGACACTGCCAGCAATAGCCTGGACATCCAGATCCTGGATACCGCGCCGGAAGCGGTGGCCGACACCAACAGCATTACCGAAGAGACCGCCACGGTCGGCGGCAATGTGATTGGCGGTACCGACAGCGGAGCGAGTGCCGGTGATGCGGCCGACACCCTGGGCGCCGACGCCACCAAGGTGACGGCCGTCAGCAGTAACAACGCCAGCGGCAACAGTGCCAGCACGGTCGACGGTAATCTGGTCATCGAGGGCCAGTACGGCACCCTGACCATCGCCTCGGACGGCAGCTACAGCTACGCGCTGGATAACACCAACCCGGCGGTGCAGGGCCTGGACGGTGACGAAAAGGCCACCGAGGTCTTCACCTACACCCTGACCGATAGCGACAACGACGTCAGCAGCACCACCCTGACGCTGACCATCCAGGGTCAGGAAGATGATGCGCCGACCGTCACGGTCGAGGACACCGATGCCGACGTCAGCGGCGCCGACAACAGCGTGACAGAGGCCAGTGGCGAGACCGTCACCGGCAGCTTCACGGTGGGCGGCAGTGCTGGCCTTGCCAGCGTCACCATTGCGGGTGTGGAGCTGGTCGGGGCGAACTTTACCACCCCGGTGACCATCCCCAACGAAGGCGGCCAGGGCAGCCTGAGCATCACCGGCTTCGATGCCGACAGCGGCACCTTCAGCTACAGCTACACCGAGACCGGTGGGGCGGCGCTCCACAACGCGGCTGACGACAACATCGTCGACAGCTTCGCGATCGTGGTCACCGACCACGAAGGTGACACTGCCAGCAATAGCCTGGACATCCAGATCCTGGATACTGCGCCGGATGCAGATGATGACGCCACCACGACCGGTGAAGACCAGTCTGTCACCTACAACGTCCTGGCGAACGACACCCAGGGCGCGGACGGCGCCAGTGTCACCGACGCCACCCTGCGTAATCCGAGCCAGGGCAGCGTGACCTTCGACAGCGACACCGGTGAGGTGACCTTCACCCCGGCGGCGGGCTTCGAGGGCGATGCGGTCATCGACTACACCATCCGCGATGCCGATGGCGACACCAGCGACGCGGTGTTCACCGTCACCGTGGCGGCGGACTCCACGCCCACCGTCAGCGTGCCGGATGATTCCCCCGATGCCGAAGGTGGTCAGTTCAGCGTCAGCGAAGCCGGACTGCCGGGTGGCAGCGCGGCAGGCGACGGCAGCCAGAGCACCAGTGGCAGTCTGCCGATCACCACCGGTGGTGACAGCCTGGCCTCGCTGGTGATCAACGGCCAGAACGTGACGGGCGGTGGCACGGTGCAAGCCGACTACGGCACCCTGAGTGTCAGTGTGTCTGACGCTGGGGATTACAGCTGGAGCTACACCCTGGACGGCAGCACCCAGGATCACACCAGCCAGGGTTCCGGCAGTGATGACCTGGCAGACCTGTTTGCCATCGTCGTCACCGACAGCGATGGCGATACGGCACAGACCAGCCTGACCATCGACGTCAACGACGATGTGCCGGAGGCTCGTGACGACACCAACACCATTGCCGAGGAGACCGCTTCTGTTTCCGGCAATGTGCTGGCCAACGATACCACCGGCGCCGACACCACCGATGCCGATCCGGCCAGCGTGGCACTGGACGCCCCGACAGGCGCCGGCAATTACGGCACGCTGACGCTCAACAGCGACGGCAGCTACACCTACCAGCTCGACAACGACGATCCGCGGGTGCAGGCACTGAGTGGCAAGGAAACCTTGACCGAGACCTTTGCCTACACCCTGACCGACGCCGATGGGGACACCTCGCCGGCGACGCTGACCATCACCGTGTCCGGTACCGACGACGGCGTCAGCCTCTCGGGGCTGGCTACCGGGGGCAGTGACGTATCGGTGAGTGAAGCCAATCTGGAGCAAGGTTCTGCCCCGAGCGAGGGTGCGCTGACCCAGCCTGGCAGCTTCACCTTTACCAGCGTCGATGGCGTGCAAAGCGTGCAGGTGGGCAACCAGTCGCTGAGTCTGGCGCAGCTGCAGGGGCTGTCCGCCGATAGTCCGGTGGTGGTCGATACCGAATACGGCAGCCTTAGCCTGACCGGCTTTACACCGGCAGATAGTGCCAACCCGGCCGCCGGCGGCACCGTGAGCTACAGCTACACCCTGGACACCCGCGTCGACAACGACAGCCAGGACGGCGCCGACATCAACGGCTTCACCGAGACGGTGGCCCTGGTGGTCACCGACGATGACGACAGTGCGGCCAACGGTAGCCTCACCATCGCGATCGCTGACGATGCGCCGGATGCAGATGATGACGCCACCACGACCGGTGAAGACCAGTCTGTCACCTACAACGTCCTGGTCAACGACACCGAGGGCGCGGACGGCGCCAGTGTCACCGACGCCACCCTGCGTAATCCGAGCCAGGGCAGTGTGACCTTCGACAGCGACACCGGTGAGGTGACCTTCACCCCGGCGGCGGGCTTCGAGGGCGATGCGGTCATCGACTACACCATCCGCGATGCCGATGGCGACACCAGCGACGCGGTGTTCACCGTCACCGTGGCGGCGGACTCCACGCCGACCGTCAGCGTGCCGGACGATTCCCCCGATGCCGAAGGTGGTCGGTTCAGCGTCAGCGAGGCGGGCCTCGCGGGCGGTAGCGCGGCAGGCGACGGCAGCCAGAGCACCAACGGCAGCCTGCCGATCACCACCGGTGGCGACAGCCTGGCCTCGCTGGTGATCAACGGCCAGAACGTGACGGGCGGCGGCACGGTCGAGGGTGACTACGGCACCCTGAGTGTCAGTGTCTCTGACGCTGGGGAATACAGCTGGAGCTACACCCTGGACGGCAGCACCCAGGATCACACCAGCCAGGGCACCGGCAGTGATGACCTGGCGGATCTGTTCGCCATTGTCGTTACCGATAGCGATGGCGATACGGCACAGACCAGCCTGACTATCGACGTCAACGACGATGTGCCGGAGGCTCGTGACGACACCAACACCATTGCCGAGGAGACCGCTTCTGTTTCCGGCAATGTGCTGGGCAACGACACCACTGGCGCCGACACCACCGATGCCGAGCCGGCCAGTGTGGCACTGGACGGGCCGACGGGCGCCGGCAAGTACGGCACCCTGACGCTCAACAGCGACGGCAGCTACACCTACCAGCTCGACAACGACGATCCGCGGGTGCAGGCACTCAGCGGCAAGGAAACCCTGACCGAAACCTTTGCCTACACCCTGACCGACGCCGATGGCGACACCTCACCGGCGACGCTGACCATCACGGTGACCGGTACCGACGACGGCGTTAGCCTCTCGGGGCTGGCTACCGGGGGCAGTGACGTATCGGTGAGTGAAGCCAATCTGGAGCAAGGTTCTGCCCCGAGCGAGGGTGCGCTGACCCAGCCTGGCAGCTTCACCTTTACCAGCGTCGATGGGGTGGCCAGCGTGAAGGTGGGCAACCAGTCGCTGAGTCTGGCGCAGCTGCAGGGGCTGTCCGCCGATAGCCCGGTGGTGGTCGATACCGAATACGGCAGCCTTAGCCTGACCGGCTTTACACCGGCGGACAGTGCAAACCCGTCCGCCGGCGGCACGGTGAGCTACAGCTACACCCTGGACACCCGCGTCGACAACGACAGCCAGGAGGGCGCCGACATCAACGGCTTCACCGAGACGGTGGCCCTGGTGGTCACCGACGATGACGACAGTGCGGCCAACGGCAGCCTCAGCATCGCGATCGCTGACGATAGCCCGACCATCGAGTTTGTCGAAGCGCCTGCCAGCGTGGTCGAAGGCCAGGAAGTCGAGGGCACCTGGAGCACCGACGCCGGCGCCGATGGTGCCAGCGTCAGCGTGACAGTGGCAGGCGAGACCAAGCCTCTGGGCGATGGCGATACCAATTTCGTCAGCTTCGATCTCGCCGAAGGCACGCTAACCGTCACTGGCGACGGCAGCTGGACCTTTGACGCGAAGGACAACCTCGACCAGGGCAACAGCCCGTCGATCGACTTCACCATCACCACCGAAGACAGCGATGGCGATACTGCCACCGACAGCCATACCGTCACCATCACCGACGGCACCGGTCCGAGTGTCAGCGTGACGGACAGCGATCCGGCCAGCAGCAATGCGTCCGTTTCCCTGCAGGATGCCGACACCGAAGGCACCGCCTCGGATACCGACGTGGCGAGCCTGACCTTTACCGCCGGCAGTGACGCCATCACCTCGATTGCCTTCGGCGACATCGACGGTATCAGCGTCCAGGGTCTGGCGGCTGGTGAGTCCTTGGTCTGGAGCGAAAACGACGCCGGTGAGCTGGAAGGGCGCACCGAGGCCGGCGGTGACGCTGTCCTGACCTTGACCCTGAGCTCTTCTGGTCCTGTGGCCGCGGGCGAGGAGCAGGTTGTCACCGTCACTGCGACCCTGGCCGAGAGCCTGGCCCACGCGGTCGACGCCGATAGCCTGTCGATCACCGGCATCAGTGTGGTCGGCACCGATACTGACGGTACCAGCACCGAAGCGGGTGTCTCGGTCAGTGTGGCCGACGATCAGCCGACCCTCGAGATCGCCGATACCGCCGAGACCGTGGTCGAAGGCCAGAGCGCCAACGGCACCTGGACCACCGACGCCGGTGCCGATGGCGCCACCGTCAGTGTAACGGTGGCAGGCGAGACCAAGCCGCTGGGTGATGCCAGTGATGCAACGGTCAGCTTCACCACCGACGAAGGCACTCTGACCGTCGGTCGCGACGGTACCTGGACCTTCGACGCCAACGACGACCTCGACCAGGGCAACAGTCCGTCGATCGACTTCACCATCACCACCGAAGACAGCGACGGCGATACCGCCACCGATAGCCACACCGTCACCATCACCGACGGCACCGGCCCGAGCGTTTCGGTCACCGACAGCGATCCGGCCTCGACCCAGGCCAGCCTGGCACTGGATGACGACGAGACCGAAGGCGCCGCCTCGGATACCGACGTGGCGAGCCTGACCTTTACCGCCGGCAGCGACGCCATCACCTCGATCGGCTTTGGCAATATAGGTGCCGATGACAGCGTCACCGGCATCAGCGTCACCGGCCTGGATGGCGAGCTGATCTGGAGCACCAACAACGCCGGCGAGCTGGAAGGGCGCACCGAGGCAGACGGTGACGCCGTCCTTACTCTGACCCTGAGTCCGGCGGTTGACGCGAACAACCCGATCGCTGCCGGTACTCAGCAGGTCGTCACCGTGACCGCGACCCTGGCCGAGAGCCTGGCCCACGCGGTCGACGCCGATAGCCTGTCGATCACCGGCATCAGCGTGGTCGGCACCGACACCGACGGTACCAGCACCGAGGCAACCGTCTCGGTCAGCGTGGCCGACGATCAGCCGACCCTCGAGATCGCGGATACCGCGGAGACCGTGGTCGAGGGCCAGAGTGCCAACGGCACCTGGACCACCGACGCCGGTGCTGATGGGGCGACCGTCAGTGTGACGGTGGCAGGCGAAACCAAGCCGCTGGGCGATGGCGATACCGATTTCGTCAGCTTCGATCTCGCCGAAGGCACGCTAACCGTCACTGGCGACGGCACTTGGACCTTTGAGGCCAAGGACAACCTCGACCAGGGCAACAGCCCGTCGATCGACTTCACCATCGCCACCGAAGACAGCGACGGCGACACCGCCACCGACAGCCACACCGTCACCATCACCGACGGCACCGGCCCGAGTGTCAGCATCAAGGAAGGCGACGATGATGCTACTACCGAGGCGCTGGATCTGACGCTGCAGGACGCCGACACCGGAGTCTCTGCGGATCAGGACAGTGGCGTACTGACGTTTAACGCTGGTAGCGACAGCCTGGTGAACTTCGGCTTCGGCAATATAGGTGCCGATGACAGCGTCACCGGCATCAGCGTCCAGGGTCTGGCGGCTGGTGAGTCCTTGGTCTGGAGCGCAAACGACGAGGGTGAACTAGAGGCTCGACTCGCCGGCAGCGGCGACCTGGTGCTGACCCTGAGCCTGCAGGCGCCGGCCTCGGTGGCGGCTCAGAACAGTGGCGATGTCAGTGTCACGGCCACGCTCAGCGACAGTCTGCCCCATGAGGTGGCAGCGACGCTGAAGAACTCACTGTCTATCGAGGGCGTGAGTGTGGTGGCGAGCCAGGCTGATGGGGATAGTACGACGGCTACCGTCAAGGTTTCGGTGGTCGATGACGCGCCGGAGGCGGTGAATGATCAGCTCGATGGCGTGCAGTCTTCGCAGGTGATCAGCAAGGGTGCCGATGTTGGTCTGCTGGCCAATGACACCCAGGGCGCCGACGGCGCCACTGTGACCTTCGTCGATGAGTCTTCCCTGCAGGGTTCCTTGACGTGGAACGCCGATGGCAGCTTTGACTATACGGCCAAGGACAACGCCAGCTACACCGAGGTGGTCAACTACACCATCACCGACGCCGACGGTGATACCAGTCAGGCCACCCTGACCATCAATGTCGAAAACGGTACGCCGACGACTCAGCCGACTAACGTGCAGGTCAACGAGGCCGGGCTTGACGAGGGTTCCCAGTCGGCGACCAATTCAGAGCAAGTGAAAGGGCAATTGGTGGCGACCGATGCCCAAGGCGACGACTTGACCTTCAAGGCGGAGACCCTCAAGGGCAACTATGGCGAGATCGACATCCGCGCCGATGGTTCCTTCACCTACACCCTGACCAAACCGGTCACCTCGTCGGATAACCCCGTCGATGACGCCGAGAGCTTTGTCTATACGGTGACCGACAGCCACGGCAATTCTGCCACCGGCACCATTACCGTCGATGTCATCGATGATGTGCCTCAGGCCGTCAATGACACCCCCGCTGCGCTGCAGTCCGGTACCTCGTTGACCACCACAGCGGGCAACGGAATGCTGGCCAATGACGTCCAGGGTGCGGACGGGGCCACGGTCATCTCCGTCGATGACAGCGGGCTGCGTGGTCAGCTCAGCTGGAACGCCGACGGCAGTTACACCTACACCGCCGACGCCAACGATAGTTATGAAGAGGTAGTGAGCTACACCATCAGGGACGCCGATGGCGATACCAGCCAGGCGACCATCAAGTTTGTGGTGAACGACGGCTCGCCCACGGCCAATGCCAGCGCAGCTACCGTCAGCGAGGCCGGGCTTGCCACGGGCAGCGATGCCGCCAGCAATAGCGAAGTGGCGGAAGGCCAGCTTCAGGCAAGTGATGCCCAGGGCGATGCACTGACGTTCACCGCCACGACCCTGCGCGGCAGCTACGGCACTCTGGTCATCGAGGAGAATGGGTCCTACACCTATACCCTCGATACCGCCGTGACCGGCGCTGAGGCGGATAACGGTCAGAACACCCTGAATGGCCAGGACGTATTCAGCTATACCGTGATCGATGCCCACGGCAATAGCTCGACTGCCAGCATCAGCATCAATATTGTCGATGACGTGCCAACGGCGGTCGATGACGTTGTGAGCACCGCCGAGGACACTGAGGTCACCGTCGACGTACTGGCCAACGACGAGGGCGGAGCCGATGGCGCCACTCTGGTGTCGGCGAGCATGGCGTCGGGCTACGAGAGTGCTGGCAGGGTGACCATCGATAGCGACAGCGGTGAGGTGACCTTCACTCCGGCGGCGGGCTTCGAGGGCGCCGCGGTCATCGACTACGCCATCACCGATGCCGACGGCGACACCAGCAACGCCACCTTGACTGTCAATGTGGCGGCTGACTCCACGCCGGAGGCCACCAATGGTGTCGCTCGCGTGGACGAAGATGGCCTGTCGGGTGGCAATGCCGGTGGCCCGGGTGATGCGGCCGGTGAGGCGACCGTCGTCACCGGGACGCTTGGCTATTCCTTTGGCAACGATGGGGCAGCGAGCTCAAGTGCCTTTAGCTGGAGTCTTGATGGCCTGCCCACGGTAACGGCCAGTGGCCAGGCGGTGTCCTACACGTTGAGCGACGACGGCCGCACGGTCACGGGGCGTGACGCCTCCAACGCACTGGTGTTGACCGTTGCCCTGACCGGGGTGGCGAACGGCGCCTACAAGGTGACACTGCACCAGCCTCTGGACCATGGTGAGCAGGGTACGGAGGACTCTCTGGCGTTCAATGTCGGCTACACCATCGTCGATTCCGATGGCAGCCCGGCCAGTGGTCAGTTGCAGGTGCTGGTCAACGACGACAGCCCGGAGGCCTTTACCTCGGATTCGGCTGCTCTCGTCGATGGTCGAGGCGGTCAGCTGAACTTTGCTGGCGTGTCTGGTGCCGATGGGGTCAAGGACGTGACCTTCACCGATGTGCAGGGGCAGCCAGCCACTGACGCGGACGGCAACCCCCTCTACTTTGACAGCGAGGCGCTGACCTATCAGGTATCCACCGACGGTCATCAGTTGCAGGCGGTGACTGCGGATGGGGTTGTCGGCTTTACGGTCACCCTGGATCCGGCCGGAGACGGCTATCAGATCAACGTTGCCGATGGCGAGATCAGCAACGGGCGTGTCGAGCGTGCCGATATCTCTGAACTGAGTCTCGATGGTGTCGTGCAGTACCACGGCATTAACTACCAGGACGATGAGGGTGACAACGACGTTCTCTACTCGACGCCCAATGGCGTTGGCATGGTGCCGCTGGACGGCACGCTCGGTGTCTTCGGTGGTGTAAGTCCCGGTATCGAGCTTAACGAAGTCATCCGCATCAGTTTCCTCGATAGCCTGGGGTTCTCTGTCACCGGTGAGCCGAGCTGGCAGGGGCACGAAAGTGTGTCCGAGGTGACCCAGACCATCCATGTTGAAGGTGACGGTGCCAAGGCAGTGGTCACCGTGGCTGCCTTCAACTACGCAAGTGATGTGCCGGGTTCTGGGTCTCCCAGCCAGACGGTGGACAACGATATTCGTCTGAGCGCCGATGACGTCCGCATTCTCGATCAGACAGGCACCGATGTTACCAACAAGGTGTCCATCAGCGTCGATGGGGCCGGCCGTCTGATTCTGGATGGTGTGGAGGATGGATGGTCGTTCGAACTCAGTCCGGATGGTGGGCTCCAGGGTATCGAGGTGGTGGGCGGTAGCAATACGCCCTTTACCCTGGGCGATATGGACTATCGGCTTGGTGAGGCGGGGGATGCCTTTGACATCGAGCTCGGATTGACCGGTATTGATGGTGACGGCGATAACGCTGCGGGCAGCCTGACCGTCGAAGTCAGCGCTCCAGATCAACTGTTCGTCGGTGATAACTCCGACAATAGTGTTTCCGGCGGTGGCGGCAGTGATGTCATGGTCGGCGATGGCGGTGGCAGGTTCACCGTGGTGAATCCGGCTCAGAACTACAACATCTCTCTGATTCTCGATTCCTCGGGCAGTATGGGCGAGGATTCAGGTACTGAAGGCTTGACTCGTATGGAGCTGGCCAAGAGAGCACTAAAGAACCTGGTCGAGCAGCTCGCTGACTTTGAAGGTACCGTCAACGTTCAAATCATTGATTTTGATGAAGGCGCAAGCGCAGTAGAAGCGCTTGACTTAGGATCCTCGTCGGAAGACCTCGAGGACATTATTGAGCACATTGATGAGGCGTTAGCCAGTGGGGGGACGAATTACGAAGCGGCATTTACCGAATCTGAAGGATGGCTGAAGGCGCTTTCGGAGAATAATGGTTACGAGAATTTGACGTTTTTCTTGACGGATGGTCAGCCGACCTTCTATGTCACCGATACAGGCGATGTCGGTGGAACCGGTAGGAGCTTTGGGGTCGATGAGTTTGTGAATTCTATCGATGCCTTTGGAGAGCTTTCTGCGATCAGTCGCGTCGAAGCGATTGGTATAGGTTCTGGTGTTGATAAGGATATTCTAAGATTTTTTGACAACACCGATGTACTGGATGAAGGAAGCGGTAGAGCGATTGAGCTGAGCGGTTCCCGTGTACTGGCCGACTTTTCGGGTAGAAACGATGAGTTGGATGCCCGGGGAGCGTGGACGCTGTATGGGGATCAGCGGAGCTCCTTGCGAGTTTCTGGCGGGCAACTCGAGCTGACGGACGTAACGTCCGGGACAAACAGTTGGAGTGCGTACGCGATTAGCGATTCCTTTGCGTTAGATTCTGCGCCTGGCAAAGAAACGGCTATAGAAATTCGTTACAGAACGGATCTTTATGGCCCCGATGATGAGTTTCAATACCTGATTCAGAAATACGATAGTCAGGGGGGATGGAGCACTGTATACAGTGAAGTAGGCGGTGAAAGCGAAAGCTGGACAACGTTAGAAAGTAGCTTCCTCGATTCTGGGGTTTATCGAATTATCGTTAACGTGGTGAACGGTTCGGGGCAATCTGACAGCATCACTTTGGATAAGATTACGGTAAACGAGTACGTGCTGTCGGCGGCCTCAGGCGAGCCTTCCATCGTCAACACCGCCGAGGAGCTCGAGGCGGTGCTCAAGGGCGGCTCGTCCTTCGATAAGCTGGCGGAACTCGGCGACGATGTACTCGATGGGACGGATCGCGGTGACATCATCTTCGGCGACACCATCAATACCGACCATCTGGAATGGACCAATGGCGATGGTGAAGAATTCAGGGCAGGCGAGCATGATGGCCTTGGTTTTGCCGGGCTGTTCGAGTTCCTCAAGTGGTCGGAAAATGGCGGAGCGGATCCCGACGAGACCCAGGTGCTCGAGTACATTCGAGGAAACTATGAATCCTTGATGGACACCGAGCGCAAGGATGGCGGCGCCGATACCCTCAAGGGTGGTGACGGTGACGACACCCTGATCGGCGGCGGTGGTAGCGACACGCTATATGGTGAGGAAGGCGATGACCTGCTGCTCGGTGGTGCCGGCGATGACACCCTGGTCGGAGGACTCGGGGCGGATACCTTCGCCTGGGTGCTGGGTGATGAGGGAGTGGGCGGGGATCCCGCCGACGACGTCATCACCGACTTCCACGTCGCGCCGGCCGGTGTCGACGCCAGCCAGGACCCAGAGGCCGATGTGCTGGATCTCAGCGAGTTGCTGCAAGGCTACGACAAGGACGACGACCAGCAGTCGCTGAATGACTATATCCACGCGGAGAAGGAAGGAGATGATATTGTGCTGTACGTCAAGAGCGACGGAAATCTGGCGGACGACAATGGCAACGCTGATCAGGTCATCACCCTGGAAGGCGTGGCCAACGCGGCCCCGAGTGCCGATGATTTCCTGACGCAGTTGCTCAACCAGGGCCAGCTGGATGTGTAGGCAGGCGCTCGGTCCCGTCGTATAGCGCGAAACGGGCAAGGCCCTCGGCGGGAAACGCCGAGGGCTACTGATCAAGGGAAACTTGATATATGCTCGACCAACAAAGATTGCGGAGAACGTGACATGTACGTCCAGCGTGACGGGGAAGGAAAGCTTGTCTGTGTCAGCCGGGAGCCTACAGCGACCTGCGACGAATTCATGGCGCCGGATGATCAGGAGCTGTTGTTCTTCCTGTCAGACGGTAACGAGCGCAACGAACAGTCCCAGTTCCATGCCTCCGACCTGGCCTTTGTGCGGGTGCTCGAGGACGTGCTTGATCTGCTGATGGACAAGGGCGTGATCAGCTTCACCGATCTGCCTGACGCGGCCCGCCGCAAGATCATGGACCGCCAGTCATTGCGTCGTCGCTACAATGATGTGGATCTGGTAGGGGACGACGACCCCCTCATCTAAGCGCTGAGCATCTGCACCTCTCAAGTCGCATGCGTCGACCTGGGCAAGACAAAGGGCCACCTTCGGGTGGCCCTTTGTTGTGTAGCCTTCATGTCATCGACGTTCACGAGTGCCTGTCGGTTTCCATCCTGGCGGACACGGCAGGGCCGGTGACACCGTCCAGGCCCAGCTCGAACAGGGTGTCGATATCGCGATCCTCGTCGATGCCCTCGGCGATGGCCTGGATCGCCAGCGAATGGCATAGGGTCGCCATGCCCCTGAGAATGGTCTGCTGCTCCGGCCGCTCCGACACGCCACGACACAGGGTGGCGTCGATCTTGATGTAGGACAGCCCAAGGTCCTGCAGATCTCCCAGCTGGCGGAAGGCCGCACCGACGTGCTCCATGCCCAGATGACAGCCGAAGGGGGCCAGCGACTGGCAGAGATATCGGAAGCTCTCGAGATCGCTTCGGGCGATCGACTCCGGCACCTCGATCCACAGGAAGGGGGCCGAGTCCGGGCGGGCGCTGAGTCGTTGCTGCAGGGCGATCACGACATTCGGCTGGGTAATCGCTGCATGGGACAAATTGATGCCAAGCGGCTGCCGGTGGTGATGGATGGTGTCGAGGGCGGCATCGATCACCTTGATATCCAGGCTGTCGTGGAGGCGCAGACGGGCGATCCAGGGCATGAAGACACCCGCCTGACGCCATTCGCCCTTGATGTTGAGGCGTGCTGGGGCCTCGTGATGCAGCAACTGTCCGCGTCGATCCAGCACCGGATACTGTCCCAGCAGGACGCCGTGCTCCATCGCTTCGACCAGCGATGAGCGCCACTCGGCGCGGCTGCGGTAGAGCGTTTCCTGCTCCACGTTGTGGCAGGACTCGATCGCCCGTCCAGGACGGCTCTCGGCCAGTGACAGGGCGCCATCCAGTGCGGCCATCAGGGTGGTGCGCTCCTGGCCGTGGTGGTAGACCGCCAGGGCAGCGGGGAGCCGCAGAACCGGTGCGTTCTGTTCGGCCAGGGTCGACAGATTGTCGTCCAGCCGTTCGCGGGCCCAGCTTTCGTCGACGTTGCCGCACAGCATCAGGGCGAAGTCACTGCCGTTGAGGCGACCCACATAGCCTTCGCCATGGGCCTCGGCGATGGCGGTCAGGCGTTGGCAAAGGTCGCTGAGCACGCCGTTGGTGTGCAAGTGGCCGCGGCGTTCGTTGAGCGCGGCCAGGTCGGTGGCACGGATCATCGCCACCACGCCGTAGCTGGATTCACCCTGTTGCTCGAGGCTGTAGTTGAGGCGGTCGATAAAGGCTTCCCGGGTCAAGGCCCCGGTCACCGTGTCATGCAGCAACTGGCGGCGTAGCCGGTCGATCTGTTCGCTCTCGCGCTGGAGCATCTCGCGCACGCTTTCCGACAACCGGTTCATGGCGTCGGACACTTCGCGCAGTTCCAGTGTGCGGGGCAGCGGGGCGACGGTGAAGCGACGCTGGCCGATATCGTTGGCCTGGCGCGTCAGGGTCTTCAGCGGGGTGCGGATCTGGCGTACCAGCAGGTAGGCAATCAGCAGGCTGAGTGCACCTGCTGCCACGAACCAGGCGGCCATCCGCAGGGTGCTCTGCCACAGCGACTGGTAGGCGAAGCCATGTGCGCTTTCGAGCTGCAAGGTGCCAAGCTGCTGCCAGCCATCCTGGATGACCGCAGTGCCGGCGGGGACCTCGAAGGCGACCAGCTCACGGAACCATCCCGGTACGCCAGTCTCTTCGGGGGCTGATGAGACGCGACGAATGATCGGTCTGTCCTGGGTGTCGAGCAGCTGGATCTTGCGGTAGTGGCCAGTATCGAACTGCGCCGAGATCAAAAGCTCCAGCGTCACTTCATCCTTGTCAGGCATCTGGCTCATGCTCAGGGCCAGGGCATTGGCGTTGTCCGCGTTCTTGATCAGTATTTCTTTTTCGATGTAGGCGCGGCTGCCCGATACGGCCACCACCAGACTGCCGATCAGGGCAATCAGCAGGATGGCAATGATGGCGAGCCAGAGTTGTTTGATCAACGACATGGCGGCGTCTCTAGATGAAGGATTGGCATGATGTCACTGGATTCCCTGTTGGCGCATGCGATCCAGCGCGTTTCGCCAGCGCGACAGGCGCGCCAGGGGATCCGCCCGTGATTGGGTGGTGCCACCCGCCCACAGGCCACTGCTGTTGAAGCTGAATAGCGGGTCCAGATCGGTGCGCAGGCTGGCACGGGAAATGCCGGCGGCAATATTGTCGAGAATCAGGGGCTCGGCGCCTGGCGTCTCGTAGTAGCCGAGCACCATATGGGCCTGGGTGATCTGGCTACGTCCCAGTCGAGCACGCACATAGATCATGCGCAACTTGCTGATGGGAATGCCGAGCTCCTTGAGGGTCACGTATTTGGCGATGGAGTAATCTTCACAGTCGCCTGCGCCGCGTCCCAGCGATTCGATGGGAGTAGCCCAGTAGTCGCTCTGGCGCCAGATGGTGCGATCCTCGAGCCACTGCATCTTGCGATTGAAGAAGTCGTTGACGTCGCGCAGCTGAGTACGAAGGTCGGCGCCTCTCAGGCGATCGATCAGGTTGAGCCATTCGTCCAGGGCTCTTACCCCCTGACTTCCGTACTCGGCGCTCATGGCCGCGCGCATTCGCGCATGGTCGAGCGTCGCGTCCACCGGTGCGGGTGCCAGCGCCAGGAAGGCGCCCAACAGGCTCGCAGACCCCCAGGCGAGCCAGGAAGGGGGACGGCGGCGAGACGGGCGAGACAAGACGGCATCTGGGCTCATGGCGAGTTCCAAGCCGGGCGGAGGTCAGGCCTTGCCGGGCCCTTGCCACAGCTTCAGTTGGCCTACCCAGGGCAGGGTGTCGAGGTCTCGGCACAATTGATGAGCCAAGTCATCGAGATCCCCATGATGGATATCAGAGTCAACGTACAACGAAATGTCGATGCGGTCATCCAAATAGTGCAGATTCAGCGCCGTACGGTGTTGCCAGGCACGCTGATGCGACCAGCGTTCATCCAGCAGTTGCTCGATCTCCTCGCGCAGCGGCAAGCCCGGGCGCAGGCTGTGTTCGGTCTGTCCTTCGTCGTCCTCGGGGTCGATGTGGAAGGTGACATCCTTCAGGCGGGTGTGCGCTTCGCGTAGTTGTCGACTGACCGCATTACCGATCTCGTGGGCTTCGGACACCGTGACCCTGGGAGCGACCACGATATGCAGATCGAGCACGACGTCGCTTCCGAGCTGGCGGGTGCGCAGATCGTGCACGCTCTTGACGCCCGGGACCGACTCCGCCAGTCGGCGCATCGCACGCTGCTCTTCGACCGGCAGGGCGGTGTCGATCAACTCCCGCGAAGACTGCCACATCAGCCGTCCGCCGACCCAACCCACCATCAGGCCGACCACGATGGCGGCCACCGCGTCCATCCAGCCGACGCCGAACTGCCCCGCCACCAGGCCGACCAGCACCACCAGGGTGGACATGGCATCGGTACGCGAGTGCCAGGCGTTGGCCTCGAGCAGCGGTGAGTCGAAGCGGCGGGCGGCGCGCAAGGTGTAGTGGTAGATCGCCTCTTTGGCCAGCAGCGAGACCACGGCCACGGCGATGGCAACGAGGCCGGGTGCGGCGCTCGAAGACCGATCGAGCAGGCGCTCGACACTCGACCAGGCGATGGCACCAGCGACGAAGATCAGCACACTGCCGAGCCACAGTGTCGCCAGGGTCTCGATTCGGCCGTGGCCGTAGGGATGGTCGCGGTCGGGTTCCTGGCGGCCGTAGTGGGTGGCCGCCAGCACGAAGGCGTCGGTGACGATATCCGAAAAGGAGTGGATGCCGTCGGCAATCAGGGCGGCCGACCCGACGATCACACCGGTCACCAGTTTGAGCACGCCGACGACAAGGTCCACGCCGGCGCCGATCAGGGTGACGCCCTGGGCCGTCCAGGCAAAGGCGTGTCTGGAGCGCCCCGGCTGGCTTTTCTGGCTCACGACGAAGGCTCGCTCCGCGCGCAGTTGATGACAGGGTTGGCGTACTGGGCCAGCCACCAGGATCTGAGGTCTTCCGGGACTTCGGAAAGCCGTTGCGCGAACCGATCGCGGTCGGCCTCTGACACCTCGGACAGGTCTACCAGCTCAGGATGGCTGCCCAGGGCCTCCAGCGCCAGATGGTGGCTGGGAAAGAGGTGATAGCCGCTCAGCACCTGGCGGTCGATCTCGGCAGCGACCGCTTCCGGCGTATCGAAGCTGCGATCGATCGGCGTGCCGAAGCGCAGATGAACACGCCCCTTGTGGCCGGTGATGCCGGCGACGATGGAGCTGATGTCCTCGAACTCGCTCTTGTTGTAGCTGCCGTCTTCACTGATGGCCTTCAGCTCCCTGGCCTTCTGCACGTCGCAGGGGTCGTACTCGTAGCTGATCGATACCGGCACCAGGCGCAGGGCTTCAATGCCTTCCCCGAGCGGGGCATGACGGTTGTCGGCACGGTAGGCCATGGTCATCATCTTGATGATCGCGGGGTCGGTACGATCGATGCCGTCCTTGGCCCGGCCTTCGCGCTGGGCCATCCAGATCGAGTGATTGTCGTCCTGAATGGAGTGGCGGATGTAGCTCGACAGCTTGTGGTAGGCCTGCAGCATGGCGCGCTTGCCGCGAGCACTGCGCGGCACAATGAAGCTCTTGTTGAGCCGCATCAGATCGGTGACGTAGGGCTTCTTGAGCAGGTTGTCACCGATGGCAATGCGCACGGTGTTGCGGCCGGCGAGGTACAGCGCATAGTTGACGAAGGCCGGATCCAGCGAGATGTCGCGATGGTTGCCGATAAACAGGTAGGCGGTATCGGGGTCCAGACGATCGAGGCCGTCGACGCGAAAGTCGTCGGTGGAGGTCTTCAGCATGCGCTGCATGTAGGCCGCGATGCGTTGCTGAAACGCCGTCACGCTGGTGACGTCGCGTGTCTCACGCTTGATCGCCCAACTGGCCAGCGTGCGTGACAGGCGGGGCATCATGCGGGAAAGGCGCGGCAGCCGGTAGCGGGTCAGGGCGCTCAACAGCTCCGGGTCCTCTGCCAGGCGAGTCAGGGTCGTCGCCACCTCGTCGTCCTGATAGGGGCGAATATCGTGCCAGGGATCCTGCGGGGCATCGGATGTCGAAGTCATGGTGTCGTCGCAGTGAGGTCAGTAGCCGAAACAGAAGAACTCTGGGCTTCGCCGCCCAGCCAGTCGATCAGGCGGTCGACGCTTTCACCCAGGGTCTGGGCCATCAGAATGAAGTCGGTTTCCATGCGCAGCACGGCATCGTCGCCGTCATCTGCCTGGTTGGCTTCGTCGATCAAGGCGTCATCGAAGGCCAGTGACTTGACCGCCAGGTCGTCGTGGAGCACGAAACGCAGGCGCCCCTCCATGCCCAGCGCCAGCTTGCTGGCCTGTCGGCCGCTTTCGAGCAGTTGCTGAATGTCGTCGCCGTCGAGGTCCACCTGACGTGCCTTGAGCACGCCGTCGTCGCCCTTGGCCTTGAGTTCGACCTGGTCGCCGAGCAGCATGTCGGCGGGGCGCGAGGAGGCGTCGTTGAGCCAGGTGGTCATGGCGCGAATCGGCAGTGTCTGGGCCGAGAGCGGCGTTACCTTGAGGCTTCCCAGGGACTCGCGCAACAGATCCAGCAGCTCTTCGGCGCGCTTTCGGCTGGAGCTGTTGACGGCGATCAAGTTTCGCCGGGTATCCCACCAGAGGTCAGTCTTCTGGCTGCGTACGAAGGCCCTGGGCAACAGTTCCTCGTAGACCTGCTCCTTGATTGCCTGCTTTTCCTGGCGGCGTAGCTTGCGGCTTTCCTGGGTCTCGATGACCTCGACGCGCTCGTCGACTTCTTCGCGGACCACCGAAGCGGGCAGGATGCGCTCCTGGCGCAGGGCGGTCATCAGGCGCTGGCCCTTAAGTTCGTGGAGATAGCGATCGCTACCCCGTCCGGCAGGCGTCGTCCAGCCGATGCGGCGGGCTTCGGTGCCACCGAGCGGGCGGAAAGCCTGTTCGGCGAGGGCCGTCTCCAGCTGCTCGCTGTCCAGGGTGCTGGCGTCGTGCAGACGGTAGAGGTGCAAGTGCTTGAACCACATGGAGCAATTCTCGGGTCAAAAAGGAGGCACATTATGGCGAATGGTCCCTTCGGGTGCCAGTTGCCAGCCATTGCAATGGTCGATTGAACAGGGTTGCGGCCAAGCCTAGCAGGCTGCGTCGCCCGCGCCCGTCCCTCTTTGGTGACAGTGTTGCCACTTTGCCCGCTCGAGGTCAGAATCAAACAGTAGTTTAAATGAGGAGCAATGACATGGAAGACGCTATCAGCACCACTTCGCTGAAGGTTCGTGGCTACCACCTGGACGGGTATGGCCACGTCAATCACGCCCGTTACCTGGAGTTCATGGAGGAAGGGCGCTGGGACTATTTCGACAAGCATCCGGCGCTGATGTCTCGCCTGGGAAAGGGAGATGTCGCCTTCGTCGCGGTCAATCTCAATATCGACTATCGCCAGGCGGCGGTGGCCGGTGACGAGCTGGATATTTCCACCCGTCTGTCGGCCCTGGGCGGGCGCAGCGCCAAGATGCGCCACGAGATCCTGCGCCGCCGCGATGGAGCCATGGTAGCTCGCGCCGAGCTAACCTTCGTGCTGCTGGACGTGGCCAGCAGCAGTGCGGTGGCGATCGAGGGTGAGCTGCGTGATGCCCTGGCGCCGCTGGTGGTGTCATGACGGCAGCGGTCAAGGCGCCGCACACAACGACAGACGCTGCGCGGAAGGCCCCAAGGGTGGTATGCTAGGTCGCTGTATTTGTGCGCCTTGTCACGGCTGCGTGACGCGCCTACCTGTTGCTGTGCAAAGGACTTGACGACCCATGGGTGACATCGCCAGAGAGATTCTGCCAGTCAATATCGAGGACGAGCTGAAGCAGTCGTACCTCGATTACGCGATGAGCGTGATCATCGGCCGAGCGCTGCCGGACGTGCGCGATGGCCTGAAGCCGGTTCATCGGCGTGTGCTGTTTGCGATGCACGAGCTGGGTAACGACTGGAACAAGCCATACAAGAAGTCCGCCCGTGTGGTGGGTGACGTGATCGGTAAGTACCACCCCCACGGCGACAGTGCGGTGTACGACACCATCGTGCGTATGGCCCAGGACTTCTCGATGCGCCACGTGCTGGTCGATGGCCAGGGCAACTTCGGCTCCATCGACGGCGACAACGCCGCCGCCATGCGTTACACCGAGGTGCGCATGGCGCGCCTGGCCCACGAGCTGCTGGCCGATCTCGAGAAGGATACTGTCGACTGGGTCGACAACTACGACGGTACCGAGCGGATCCCCGACGTGCTGCCGACCAAGGTGCCGAACCTGCTGGTCAACGGCTCCTCGGGCATCGCCGTGGGCATGGCGACCAATATCCCGCCCCACAACATGAACGAGATCATCAACGCCTGCCTGGCGCTAGTCGACGACTACACCCTGAGCGTCGATGATCTGATGGAGCATGTGCCGGGGCCCGACTTCCCCACCGGCGGTATCATCAACGGCCGCGCGGGCATCCTCGAGGCCTATCGTACCGGCCGCGGGCGCATCTACATTCGCGCCAAGCACACCATCGAACACGACGACAAGTCCGGCCGTGACCACATCATCGTCACCGAGCTGCCTTACCAGGTGAACAAGGCGCGGCTGATCGAGAAGATCGCCGAGCTGGTCAAGGACAAGAAGATCGAGGGAATCGCCGAGTTGCGCGACGAGTCCGACAAGGACGGTCTGCGGGTGGTGATCGAGGTCAAGCGCGGCGAGAGTGGCGAGGTGGTGGTGAACAACCTGTTCGCCCAGACCCAGCTGCAGAATGTCTTCGGCATCAATATGGTGGCGCTGGAGGACGGCGAGCCGAAGACCATGAACCTCAAGCAGGTGCTCGAGGCCTTCATTCGCCACCGTCGCGAGGTGGTCACCCGGCGCACCCTGTTCGAACTGAAGAAGGCGCGTGAGCGCGGCCACATCCTCGAAGGCCTGGCGGTGGCGATCTCCAACATCGACGAGGTGATCGAGCTGATCAAGGCCTCGCCGAATGCTGCCGAAGCCAAGGAAAAGCTGTTGGCCAAGTCCTGGCAGCCCGGCCAGGTCACCGGCATGCTGGAGCGCGCCGGCGCCACCTCGTGCAAGCCCGAAGACCTGGAAGAAGGCTTTGGTCTGGACCAGGCCGGAGGCGAGTACCGTCTGTCGCCGGCCCAGGCCCAGGCCATCCTCGAGCTGCGCCTGCACCGCCTGACCGGCCTCGAGACCGAGAAGCTGCTCGACGAGTATCTGTCGATCCTCGAGAAGATCGCCGAGCTGATGGCCATCCTGGCCTCCGCCGATCGCCTGCTCGAGGTGATTCGCGAAGAGCTGATCGCGGTGCGCGATCAGTTCGCCGACGAGCGTCGTACCGACATTCAGGCAAGCCACCTGGACCTGTCCATCGAGGACCTGATCGCCGAGGAAGACATGGTGGTCACGGTGTCCCGTTCCGGTTACGCCAAGACCCAGCCGTTGTCGGACTATCAGGCCCAGCGTCGTGGTGGTCGTGGCAAGTCGGCCACCGCGATGAAGGACGAGGACGTCATCGAGCACCTGCTGGTGGCCTCGACCCACGACACCGTGCTGCTGTTCTCCAATCGCGGCAAGGTCTACTGGCTCAAGGTCTACGAGATGCCTGCAGCCAGTCGCGGGTCCCGCGGCAAGCCGCTGGTCAACCTGCTGCCGCTGGAAGAAGGCGAGTCGATCAACGCCATCATGCCGGTCAAGGACTATGATCCGGACTGCTACATCTTCTTTGCCACCGCCCGGGGCACGGTCAAGCGCACCAGCCTTGAGCAGTTCTCGCGTCCGCGCAGCGTTGGCCTGATCGCCATCGACCTGGAGGAGGGCGATCGCCTGGTGGGCGCCGCCATTACCTCCGGCAGCGACCACGCCATGCTGCTGTCGTCCAACGGCAAGGCGATCCGCTTCGAGGAGTCCCAGGTCCGTGCCATGGGCCGCACCGCGCGCGGTGTGCGTGGCATGCGACTGCTCGATGGCGCCGAGGTGATCAGCCTGATCATCCCGCAGAGTCTCGAGATCGATGCCGACGCCGAGGGCGGTGAGCGTGGCGAGGCCGGTGATGTCGACGCCAGCGGTGACGACGGCCAGATCTATATCCTCACCGGCAGCGAAAACGGCTACGGCAAGCGTACCCGTCTCGAGGAGTTCCCGCTGCGTGGTCGTGGCGGCCAGGGCGTGATCGCGATGCAGACCAGCGCCCGCAATGGCGCCATGGTGGCGGCGATGCAGGTCTGTTCCAGCGATGAGATGATGCTGATCACCGATCGCGGCACCCTGGTGCGCACCCGGGTCGAGGAAGTCTCGATCAGTTCGCGCAACACCCAGGGCGTCACCCTGATCCGCCTCGGCGAGGCCGAGGCGCTGGTCAAGACCGTGCGTATCCAGGAGCTTGAAGGCGACGACGAGCTCGATGCCGAGGGCGAAGAAGGTAGTGAGGACGCCGTCGAGAACTCGGCAGATGACGCCGCCGAGGGTGGCAGCGCCGAACCGGGCGACGACAGCGCGGCCGACGACAGCAACACCGACAATAACGACTGATCCGGGGTGCCACGGTGTCCGCGATGGACGCCGTGGCCCACCTATATAGTGACTGGCGGGCGTCGCCGGACGCCTGCCCTTGACGATCAATCGCCAGGACACCATGACACGCCACTACAATTTCTGCGCGGGGCCCGCCGCGCTGCCTACCGCAGTACTCGAACGTGCCCAGCGCGAGATGCTGGACTATCAGGGCCGTGGGCTCTCGGTGATGGAGATGAGCCACCGCTCCAGCGAGTACGTGGCCATCGCCGAGCGCGCCGAGGCCGACCTGCGTGAACTGCTCGCAGTGCCCGACAACTATCGGGTGCTGTTCACCCAGGGTGGTGCCACCCAGCAGTTTGCCGCGGTGCCCATGAACCTGCTTGGCCACGGCGGCCGGGCCAACTTCATCGAAACCGGTATCTGGGGCAACAAGGCGATCAAGGAGGCGCGGCATCTATTCGGCAGCGCCCACATTGCCGCCTCCAGCGCCGAGAATGGCCATGTCGAAGCACCGCAGCAGGCTGATATCGCGCTGTCCGACGACGCCGCCTACCTCCACGTGACCCCCAACGAGACCATCGGTGGTCTGGCACTGGACTTTGTGCCCGTGGCGCGGCGCGGCGACGGGGTAGAGGTGCCGTTGGTGGCGGATCTTTCCTCGACCATCCTGTCTGAGCCGCTGGACGTCTCGCGCTTCGGTGTGATCTACGCTGGCGCCCAGAAGAACATCGGGCCGGCCGGGCTGGTGCTGGTGATCGTGCGTGATGATCTGCTCGACCAGGCGGTGAGCGAGATGCCGTCCTTGTTCAGCTATCGTCAGTTGGCCGAGGCAGGGTCGATGATCAACACGCCGGCTACCTATAGCTGGTACCTGGCGGGTCTGGTGTTCGACTGGCTCAAGCGCGACGTCGGGGGTCTCGAGGCGATGGCCGAGATCAATGATCGCAAGGCGGCCAAGCTCTACGAGGCCATCGACCGCAGCGACTTCTATTCCAACCCCATCGCGGTGCGTAATCGCTCGAAGATGAATGTGCCCTTCGTGCTGGCCGACAGCGCCCTGGATAACGCCTTCCTGGAAGAGGCGGAAGCAGCGGGGCTTTTGAATCTCAAGGGCCATCGCAGCGTCGGCGGTATGCGCGCAAGCCTCTATAACGCGGTGCCTGAGGCCGCGGTGGACGCCCTGGTGGCGTTCATGGGCGATTTCGAGAAGCGGCGCGGCTGAGGTTCGTGCGAGAGCTGGCGCACCCAGTAAAGAGGTGGCGGGGCCAGGTTTCGCCAGCCATGCGTCAACGCCCGGTCACGGGGCGTTACAAGGAGACAACCCATGAGTGATTCGCAAGAGCCGAACCTCTCGTCGCTGCGTCAGCGCATCGACCATATCGACACCGAGATCCTGCGCCTGATCAGCGAGCGTGCCGAGTGTGCGCGCCAGGTGGCGGAGACCAAGACCGCAAGCGACCCCCAGGCGGTGTTCTATCGCCCCGAGCGCGAGGCCCAGGTGCTGCGCCGGGTGATGGAGCTCAACCAGGGGCCGCTGGACAGCGAAGAAATGGCACGGCTGTTTCGCGAGATCATGTCGGCCTGCCTGGCGCTGGAACAGCCGATCAAGGTGGCCTATCTCGGCCCCGAGGGTACCTTTACCCAGCAGGCTGCGCTCAAGCACTTCGGCGACAGCGCCATCAGCCTGCCCATGGCGGCCATCGACGAGGTCTTCCGTGAGGTCGAGGCCGGCGCGGTGAACTACGGCGTGGTACCGGTGGAAAACTCCACCGAAGGCGTGATCAACCATACCCTGGATTCCTTCATCGATTCGGGGCTGCGCATCAGCGGTGAGGTGGTGCTGCGCATCCATCATCACCTGCTGGTGGCCGACACTACTCTCAAGGACAAGGTGTCGCGTATCTACTCGCACCCTCAGTCCTTCGCCCAGTGTCGCAAATGGCTCGATGCCCACTTCCCCCACGCCGAGCGGGTACCGGTGTCGTCCAACGCCGAGGCGGCCAGGCTGGTCAAGAGCGAGTGGCACAGTGCGGCCATCGCCGGCGACATGGCGGCCAAGCTCTATGGCCTTAGCCACGTGGCGGAGAAGATCGAGGATCGCCCGGACAACTCCACGCGTTTCCTGATCATCGGCAACCAGGACGTGCCCATGTCCGGGGTCGACAAGACGTCGCTGGTGGTGGCGACCCGCAACCAGCCGGGTGCCTTGCACGACCTGCTCGAGCCGTTCCACCGCCACCAGATCGACCTGACGCGTCTGGAGACGCGACCCTCGCGCACCGGTGCCTGGAACTATGTGTTCTTCATCGACTTCTGTGGCCACGTCGAGGAGCCGCGGGTGTCGGCGCTGCTCGAGGAGGTGCGCCTGCGTGTCTCCGAGGTCAAGGTGCTCGGCTCCTACCCCCAGGGGGTCCTGTAGTAATGCAGGAAGAAGGAATGCAGCAAGAAGGAATGCAGGACGTCGCAATGCAGGAAGTGGCAACGCGTGGCGCAGTACCCGCATCCTTGCCTCGGGCTTCACGCATCGTCATCGTTGGACTTGGCTTGATCGGAGGGTCGCTGGCCGCCGCCTTGCGCAAGGCGGGGGTGGGGCAGGGGGATGACAGTCTCATCCTGGCCTGTGACCCAGACCCGAAGGAGCTCGAGTGCGGACGTCGCATGGGGTTGATCGACGCGGGCTCGACACAACTCTCCGAGGTCATCGAGGGGGCTACCCTGGTGGTGCTGGCGGTACCGGTGCTGGCCATGGGCCAGGTCATGGGCGAGCTAGGCGCGTTGCGTGGCCGCGCTGCCGGCGATCTGGTGATCACCGACGTCGGCAGCACCAAGGCAGCGATCGAGGCGGCCGCCATCGAGGCCTTCGGTGAGCTTCCCGCGCGCTTTGTGCTGGGGCATCCCATCGCCGGCTCGGAAAAGAGCGGCGTGGCGGCGGCCAATCCGGAGCTGTACCAGGCCCACAAGGTGATCCTGACGCCTACCTGCGCCACCGACCCCGGTGCGCTTGAGCGTGTACGGGCCCTGTGGCAGTTGACCGGTGCCGAGGTGCTGGAGATGGACGTGGCTCGCCACGATCAGGTGCTGGCGCGCACCAGCCATCTGCCGCATCTGCTGGCTTTCTCGCTGGTGGATACCCTGGCGCGCCAGGATGAGCGCCTCGATATCTTCCGCTACGCCGCCGGCGGCTTTCGCGACTTCACCCGCATCGCCGGTAGTGATCCGGTGATGTGGCGAGACATCTTTCAGGCGAACCGGGGTGCCGTGCTCGAAGCCCTGGATGACTTCGAGTCAGGTCTGGCCCGACTCAGGGACGCGGTGAACCGTGGTGATGGCGACGGTCTGCTGGCCACCTTCGACCGCGCCAGTCATGCGCGCCACTATTTCGATACTCTGTTGAATCAGACCAGTTATCAGGCGGAATATCAGATGCAAGAATCAGCCATGCTGCGCTACCGGGTGGCCCCGGGCGGAAGCGTCACCGGTCGCATCCGGGTCCCCGGCGACAAGTCGGTTTCCCATCGCTCGATCATGCTCGGCGCGCTGTCCGAGGGCGTTACCGAGGTGTCCGGATTCCTCGAGGGCGAGGACAGCCTCGCCACGCTCCAGGCCTTCCGCGAGATGGGGGTGGCCATCGAGGGCCCGCACCAGGGCCGCGTGACCATCCATGGGGTCGGCATGCACGGCCTGAAGAAGCCGGCAGGTCCGCTCTACGTCGGCAATGCCGGCACCGCCATGCGGCTGTTTGCCGGGCTGCTGGCGGGGCAGGCCTTCGACACCGAATTGACCGGTGATACCTCGCTGACACGTCGTCCCATGGGGCGGGTGGCCGATCCGCTGCGCCAGATGGGGGCGGTGATCGACACCGCCGAAGGCGGGCGTCCTCCGCTTAGGATCAAGGGCGGCCAGGCGCTGAAGGGCATCCACTACGACATGCCCATGGCCAGCGCCCAGGTGAAGTCCTGTCTGCTGCTGGCGGGGATGTTTGCCGAGGGCGAGACTCGAGTGCGTGAACCCGCACCGACCCGCGATCACACCGAGCGCATGCTCAATGGCTTTGGCTACGCCGTCGAGCGCGAAGGCGATACCTGCTGGCTGCAGGGCGGCGGCAAGCTGGCCGCTGGTCCGATCGATGTACCCTCGGATATCTCCTCGGCGACCTTCTTCCTGGTGGCGGCGGCCATCACCCCGGGGTCGGATCTGGTGCTGGAGCACGTCGGCATCAATCCGACCCGGATCGGGGTGATCAATATCCTGACCGCCATGGGGGCGGACCTGCGCCTCGAGAACGAGCGAGAGGTAGGAGGTGAGCCGGTCGCCGACCTGCATATCCGCTATCGGCCGCTAAAGGGCATCGACATTCCCGAAGACCAGGTGCCGCTGGCCATCGACGAGTTCCCGGCGCTGTTCATTGCCGCGGCCAACGCCGAAGGCACCACGCGACTTCGCGGTGCCGAGGAGCTCCGGGTCAAGGAGTCCGATCGCCTGCAGTCCATGGCCGACGGCATGAGCGTGCTGGGTATCGACAACACCCTTTATGACGATGGCATCGACATCGTCGGCAAGGGCGGCGACGGCGCCAACTATGGCGGCGGGCGCGTGGACAGTCATGAGGATCATCGCATCGCCATGGCCTTCACCATCGCGGCCCTGCGAGCCTCGAGTCCGATCGAAGTCAACGACTGCGCCAACGTGGCTACGTCCTTCCCCGGCTTTGTGGAGCTGGCACGAGGTGTCGGCCTTGAACTCGAAGAGGTACGCGAGGAGCAGGCATGAGCGATCATGACGAGCATTCGGCCCCGGTGCTGACCATCGATGGCCCCGGCGGCGCCGGCAAGGGCACCATCAGCCGGCTGATTGCCGAGCGACTGGGCTGGCATCTGCTGGATAGCGGCAGCCTCTACCGACTGACCGCGCTGTCGGCTATCGGCAAGGGCATCGCGCTGGACGATGAGCCGGCGCTGGCGGCGCTGGCCTCGGCCCTCGATGTGGTGTTTCGCGCCGAGAACGGCGAGGCGGTGGTCGAGCTCGAAGGGCGTGACGTGACTCGCGAGATTCGCACCGAGCAGGTGGGCAACAGTGCCTCTCTGGTGGCGGCGTTGCCGGCGGTGCGCCAGGCGCTGCTCGAGCGTCAGCGGGACTTCCGCCAGGCGCCCGGCCTGGTCGCCGATGGCCGTGACATGGGCACCGTGGTGTTCGTCGATGCGCCCTTGAAGATATTTCTGACCGCCAGCGCCGAGGAAAGGGCGCGCCGGCGTCACCTGCAGTTGCGGGAGGCCGGGGTGGATGCTAGTCTATCGAGTCTTTTGAAGGAGATTCAGGCGCGCGACGACCGCGATACGCAGCGTAGCGTGGCGCCGTTGGTGCCGGCCGATGATGCCATCGAGCTCGACACGACCCGCCTGAGCATACCGGAAGTGGTTGATCGGCTGTCCGAACTGTTGTCCCGAAAGGGGCTCCTGTCCGGCACCTGAACTCCCTTGCGGCGTCCCCGGCCAGATGTCACGACGTGCCCGAGTACAGGAAACGGAAAACTCGGTCAGGTCCAACCAGTGCCAACATCCCCGGGGGTTTTTGAATATGGCCCGCACTTGCTGGTGGTGCGGAGAAGCGGCCCTGCCGCACTCAACGTTGATCACGTAGGAACATCATGAGCGAAAGCTTTGCTGAACTGTTTGAACAGTCTCTCCAGGACATCAACATGGAGCCGGGCGCGATCGTCGCGGCTACTGTCGTCGACATCGAAGGTGACTGGGTCACCGTCAATGCCGGCCTGAAGTCCGAAGGTCAGATCCCTGCCGCGCAATTCCGCGACGACAGCGGCGAACTGACCATTGCCGTCGGTGACGAGGTCCACGTGGCCCTCGAAGCTGTGGAAGACGGCTTCGGCGAAACCCGCCTGTCCCGCGAGAAGGCCAAGCGTGCCGAAGCGTGGAAGGTGCTGGAAGCTGCCTTCGAGAAGGAAGAGATCGTCAAGGGCGTGATCAACGGCAAGGTCAAGGGCGGCTTCACTGTCGACGTCGACTCCATCCGTGCCTTCCTGCCCGGCTCTCTGGTCGACGTTCGTCCGGTGCGCGACACCACGCACCTGGAGAACAAAGAGCTCGACTTCAAGGTCATCAAGCTCGATCCGAAGCGCAACAACGTTGTCGTTTCCCGTCGTGCCGTTCTCGAAGCCGAGAACAGCGCCGAGCGTGAAGCGCTGCTCGCCACCCTGCAGGAAGGCCAGCAGATCATCGGTATCGTCAAGAACCTGACCGACTACGGTGCCTTCGTTGATCTGGGCGGCGTTGACGGCCTGCTCCACATCACCGATATGGCCTGGAAGCGCATCAAGCATCCGAGCGAGATCGTGGCCGTCGGCGACGAGATCACCGTCAAGGTGCTGAAGTTCGACCGCGAGCGCAACCGCGTCTCCCTGGGTCTGAAGCAGCTGGGCGAAGATCCGTGGGTCAACATCAAGGATCGTTACCCGGAAGGCACCAAGGTGCACGCCCGTGTCACCAACCTCACCGACTACGGCTGCTTCGCCGAGCTGGAAGAGGGTGTCGAGGGTCTGGTTCACGTCTCCGAAATGGACTGGACCAACAAGAACATCCATCCGTCCAAGGTGGTTCAGGTCGGTGACGATGTTGACGTCATGGTGCTGGATATCGACGAAGAGCGTCGTCGTATCTCCCTGGGTATCAAGCAGTGCACCGCCAACCCGTGGGAAACCTTCAACGCCCAGTTCAACAAGGGCGACCGCGTTGCCGGTACCATCAAGTCCATCACCGACTTCGGTATCTTCATCGGTCTGGACGGCGGCATCGACGGCCTGGTTCACCTGTCCGACATCTCCTGGACCGAGACTGGCGAAGAAGCCGTGCGTTCCTTCAAGAAGGGCGATGAGGCCGAAGCCGTCATCCTGTCCATCGATCCGGAGCGTGAGCGCATCTCCCTGGGTATCAAGCAGCTCGATACCGACCCGGTTGCCGAGTTCCTGGCTGTCAACGACAAGGGCACCATCGTTACCGGTCGTGTCGTCGAGGTTGACGCCAAGGAAGCTCACGTCGAGCTGGCGACTGACGTCGTTGCCGTGCTCAAGGCGTCCGAGATCAGCGCTGACCGTGTCGAAGACGCGCGCAACGTGCTGAACGAAGGCGACAGCGTCGAGGCCCGTATCGTCGGCGTCGATCGCAAGAACCGTCAGATCGCCCTGTCCGTCAAGGCCAAGGACCAGGACGACACCCGTCGCAACATGAGCAAGCTGCGCGACCAGGAAGTCGAGACCGGTGGCCCGACCACCATCGGCGACCTGATCAAGCAGCAGATGGGTCAGGACTAAGCCGGACCCCCGACACTGTTCGGGACTGGTAATGGTCAAGAGCGCTTCCTCCGGGGAGCGCTCTTTTTTTATATGTAAGAAATTGTAGAGGGCTTGAATGCCCCTCGTGGCGGCGCTGCCTCAGTATTATTGGTGAGTGGGGCGAGTTTTTACCGCATATGCTTGAGGGGACGTGTTTTGGGGTTGATGCCCTTGTTGTAAGCATCTACCGTTTGTTTGACAGGATTTTGACTTTGCCTTTGGCCAATAACGTTTGAATAACGTCGTTTGGCTGGTTGTCATATACTCATGCAGGAGTGATAATGCCTCTGCATCCGAAAGCAACTACTATAGGCGTACCTTAATGTCTTCACTTTTGAATGACTATATGCAGATGGAGCAGCAGCTCCAGCAACTGCAGGAAAGACTTGGTCAGCTCCAGAACGATGACCGTCTTAAGTCCGAACTCGAGTTCAAGGGAAAGCTCGAAGAGCTGATGAAAGAGTTCGACAAGAGCGCATCTGACGTCATCGCCATCCTGGATCCGAAGGCCGCTGCTTCCCCGGCAAAGGCCGCTGCCCCGGCCGCTGGCGGTCGTCGCAAGCGCAAGCTCAAGATCTACAAGAACCCGAATACCGGCGAAGTCGTCGAAACTCGTGGTGGCAATCAGAAGACGTTGAAGGCCTGGAAGGAAGAGCACGGTAATGACACCGTCGAGTCCTGGCTGGTACGTGTAGAAGACTGATGATTGTTTGAGCCGCAGACGAGGGAGTGCCTTGGACGTTGCATCGGTCCGGCACTGTTTCGATCTTCAGGCTTGCGGTGCCAGAAGCCGTCTTGAACCATCGACATGACAGTGACGTCGTCGTATTGTTCGGGACGGTTTCTTTTTGCACGGTATTCCTTGATCGGCTGCGTCTCGTTGGAGGCGAAGCCCGAAGCCCGTAGCTTCGACTGCCCCTTGCGATGTTTCTGGTTTCCGGGGAGGGGGCGAAGCGTGGCCTCCCACTGCAACAGTGTGATGCAGGAACAGTGTGATCCAGGCGAGGCGGGGCTGTGGCCTTGCCGTTGCCGGTACTCTGCTTGAATTCTGGTATGATGGAACGCAAAAGGTGGCCACCGAAGTGGCCACCAGAAGGGAGGCTTGCGGGCTCGGAGAGGCTAAGCGATCAGTCCTCTTCGAGTAGCGGCAGTCGCAGTTCCAGCCCATACTTGCCTTTGACCAGCTGAGGCGCTTCGCCGCTCAGGTAGACGCCGTGTTCGGACAGGCCGCGACAGGCCATGAACAGCATGGCGCTGGTCAGGTGTGAGCTGTCCTCGAGGGTGATGCAGGCGTGTCGCTGGGCCGGCAGCATGACCAGGCGGAACGGCAGTGGCAGCGCCAGGCGGTGTGCGTGTTCCTCGTCGACGTGGACACCCAGGTCGATACGGGGCGCCTCGCTGGCCAGCGGGTGATCGTGAAGAATAGCGATCGGTGCCGCATTGGTGAGGCGTGCCGGGAGATCGTAGGCGCCTTCGGCATTACGCTGCCAGTTGTCCAGGTTCTCGATGATTTCGGGCGGCTGATAGAGGCGGGTGACCGCGGCACGCCGCAGCGGCAGGTCGGCCATCTTCACCGAGAAGTGGGGCAGATTGTGGCGCTGGCGATAGAGTTCCAGGCGCTGGTTCTGGCGGTACTCCCGGGGAGCGACACGGTAGCGGCGCTGGAAGGCGCGGGTGAACGCCGAGTGATTGCGATAGCCGCAGCGTTTGGCGATATCATGTACGCCGTGGGGCGTATGGATCAGCAGCCTGGCGGCCTTCTCGAGCCGCAGCATGTCGCGGTAGGCACTTGGCGAAATGCCGAACGACTGGCGGAAGCGCCGACGCACCTGGGATGAGGAGTACCCCATACGCGTGGCAAGATCTTCGATACTCAGCTGACTGTCCAGGGTTTCCTGGAGCCAGATTTCGGCGCGCATCATCTCGTTGAACATGGTCTTGCCTCCCTGAACCATCGGCGCGGACCCGACCCTCCCTGGGTCCTCGGAGAGCGAATCCGAGCGTCCGTATCGCTGGTCGTTGTAGTCGGAACATCCGCCTGTCCCGAGGTATGATGGTGTAGGTTTGTAGCGTTAGGATACATCCTGTTACGTAGTTATGCAGTCTAGCGCGCCTGTCTGGCAAGTGCAATGTGCCGTTTTGATCGTTTGTGCACAAAACGTCAGTGATGGATTGCATATCTAACATGCTGTTGTGAAAGTAAAAAAGGCGTTATTTTCGAGCCTTTCTTGATAAGGTGGTGCCGCAGGATACTGAATCTGTCGCACCTCCATCGACGTTAACGACTGGTAACAAATGAAATCTCAGAGTTCCCAAAAGCCTATGGATGAACGCGAGAAGCTTCGCCGCTTTCGTGAATTGGATGACGCCTTCGCGGAAGCGCTGCGCAGCCTGGACAACCCGAACAAGGCCGCCGAGATCCCCACCGGCCCTCCGGTCCGCTCCATCGACAGCCTGGAAGAAGAAGAGCAGCGTCGTAAGGAAGAGGACTTCGAGCGGCGGCTGCTGGGCTTGATCCAGGAATATGCCCAGACCCCTGAATCGGTGCGGGAATTGGTCGCCACGCTGCAATCGATGGGGCGCATCGCCTGACCGCATGACCTCTGCCTTTGTCAGGGGTCATCGAGATGGGTCTTGCCGGACTTCAACCTGTGCGATTTTGACAGGGATTTTCCGACGGCTCTGTGGGTAAAGGCCGTGGCGTCTTTGCGCAAATACTGCAAAATGATGTCAGCAATTGCTGATGTCAGCGCTTGCCGACAGGCGCGCGCTGCTTATGGCGGTTGCCGGAACGCAGGCGCCTGAGGTGGGGTGCAGGTGCATTGGCAGGTCAGGGGCAAGCCTCGTTGAGCGGGCGCGCTGGTGTGCGACGCACCGGGCCCTTCAGCGGTAGCGGGCCCTTCAGCGGTAGCGAAAGACTCTCAAGCTTGGCAGGAAGGGGCTGTCCTCGAGGCGTTCGTCGCTTCTCCGGGCGCGTTGGCGTTCGGCTGGCGGTTGTGCCGGCGGAAGGTTGTGATGGGGGAGCTGCGCCTGGGGCACAAGCAGGGGTAGAGCCGCATTCATGGCACGCCTGAGGCGACCGTCCGGCAGAGGGTCCCGGTAAAAGAGGTTGGCTCGCATCAGCGGTGCCTGTCGTTGCACCTGGGCCAGGGGCTCGCTGGAAGGAATGCCGGCGAGGCGCTCGAGTTGAATGCGAATGTGCGGTGACTCGGTGTCGAAGGCCATCAGCTTGCGCTCGACTTCGGCCACGCTCAAGCGGGTGATGGAGCGTCCGCTGGCGTACCAGGCCAGACGAACCCGCTCCACCGGCGCCTCGGCGATGGGCAGGACGCGCCAGGTCTGTTTCAGATGGAGGCGGGCGAGGCCGGCGCCCCCCAGGTGATCATTGAGTTCCGGGTGGCGTATCGGCAGCCTGGCCTTGATCTCGGGTATCAGTTGGGGCGATTGCTGGCGAATGTCGCTCAGCCGTTCAGAAAACTCAGCCTTGGCCTGGTTCAGCGCCAGAGCCGCCTCGCAGGTAACCGGGTCCGCGGCCACCAGTCCGATATAGCTGCGGGTGACACGGCCGTCCTGGCCGTCGGCATACCACAGATCCAGTAACGCCTGGCGCAGCCAGTCCGCATCGGCTGTCTCGCGATCGAAGGACCAGGCAGGAAGGCGTGATGCCTGCCAGCGGTCGACGACCTCTCTGGCGCACGCGATGATCCGATCGAACCCTGCGTCGAGCTCTGCCAATAGCTGGTAGGCGGGCCGTGACGGGGCGCTGGCATTGCCTGGCCGGTCCATCGTTCAGTCCTGGTTATGCAGGTCGCGTTCGGCTCTGGCGACCCACTCATCGATGCTGGTTTCGTCCATGGCGGGTTCGCCGGCAATGCGATGGCTGCCATCGGCCCAGGCCCCCAGGTCAATAAGACGACAGCGCTTGCTGCAGAAGGGGCGATAGCTGTTCTCGGGCGTCCAGAGTACTTCCTTGCGACATTGTGGGCAAGCAACCTTCAAGGTGCCCTGACGAGTGCTGTGTGACATGTGGGGCTCCTGATGCAAGACGTAAACGTCGATAGCGGAAGAGGCAGGCTCAGGCCTTGGCGGCGAGTCTGCGATAGGTGGCATCCAGTGCCTTGACGGCCTCGGAGAGCGCCGCTAGATCACCGTCATTGGTGATGACATCGTCGGCCAGTGACACCCGCTCGTCACGACCCATCTGCGAGGCCACGATAGCCTTGGCCTGGGCCAGGTCGACATCGTCACGCTGGGTAGTGCGTTCGATCTGCAGCGCTTCTGGTACGTCCACCACCAGGGTGCGCTGGACCATGTCCACCTGCCCGGATTCAAACAGCAACGGGGAAACCAGCAGCACATAGGGGGCGTCTTGCTGCCGCAGCAGTGACAGTCTCGTGACCAACCGTTCGCGCACGCGTGGATGGGTGGTCGCTTCAAGCCAGCGGCGTTCCTTTTCGTCGGCGAAGACGAGGGCGCGCAGGGCTGCACGGTCGAGGCGACCTTCCCTGGTCAGTATGGCATCTCCATATCGGTCGACGATGGCCTTGAGGGCCGGCTCGCCCGGGGCGACCACCTCGCGCGCGATATCGTCGGCATCGACCCAGCGAGCGCCGTGATCGCCAAACAGACGGGCCACCGTCGATTTGCCTGAGGCGATGCCACCAGTCAGTCCAATTATCATGCCACCCGTACTCCCTTCGTGTGTTCAGCGTAGTGCTTGTGTGGTGCAGTAGCCTGGGCCTTGAGTGCAACGTCGGCAAGCGACGATCAAAGGTTGCAGCGCTGAGAGAACGCAGTTTACGAGGTGCAACCCTGCATTTCGAGACGCCATTCACCCCGTCTCACCGAGCGCAGCCGTCTTCATGTCAGTCCCGACAGCGCCTGATATCCGGTGAGCAGTTCATTGCCGGCGAGCAGGCCGAGACCGCCGGCCAATACCAGCGAAGGACCGAACGGCAAGGGCTGGCCCCTCAGGTGTCGGGACCTCCACTGTATCAGCAGACCCGAAATTGCACCTAGCAAGGCGGCGATCAATATCACCAGTGGCAACAGTTGCCAGCCGAGCCAGGCGCCGAGTGCGGCAATCAGCTTGACGTCACCAAGCCCCATGCCGTCGCGTCCGGTGAGGACGTGAAAGGCCTTGCCGATGGCCCACAGCACGGCGTAGCCGGCGGTGGCCCCGATCACCGCATCATCCAGGCTGGCGGGGTTGAACAGCAGCTGGTAAAGCAGGCCACACCATAAAAGGGGCAGGGTAAGGGCGTCGGGAAGCAGTTGGGTGCGCAGATCGATCACCGCCAGGGCCAGCAGCGTCAGGCTGGCGCCGTAAAGCCACAGGGCAGGCCAGGTGGGCCCGTGGAGGATGCAGAAGCAGACCGCTAGCAGGGCGCTGGCCAGTTCCACCAGCGGATACTGGATGCTGATGCGTCCCTGGCAGTTGGCGCAGCGTCCGCGACGCTTGAGCCATCCCAGCAACGGCAGGTTGTCGTGCCAGGCGATGGGGGTGAGACAGCGCGGACAGCGAGAGCGTGGGTGGGCCAGTGACAGTGGCTCCTCGATATCGTCTGACAATTCGAGAGCCGCGCGGGCCTCGGTGCGCCACTGTTGCATCAACATGACCGGAAGGCGGGTGATGACGACATTGAGAAAGCTGCCGAGGCATAACCCCAGCAGAGCAACAAGAGCAAGAGAAGCGAAAGTGACATCCGAAAAAAGCAAAAGGAGCTCCGTGGTTCGGGGGCGGTCAAAGGAGGCTATTCTACCGTTGGCAAGAGGCGATTGTCTGGTGATACGGCAAGGCAGCGGGTGATGTCAGGGGCCTGGACGTCCCTTGCCGGGCTTCCTGCGTCGCCCTTGGGGTGTCACCTGCTCAGCCATTAGTCTAAAATTGTTCCCTTTTTCCGATCAGGTAAGCGACATGACCCAGACGTTCGGACCCGTGATGCTGGATCTCGATGGCCATGAGCTATCGGCAGAGGAGCGATCGCTGCTCGAGCATCCCGCCACCGGTGGTGTCATCCTGTTTGGACGCAACACTCGAGATGCGCACCAGGTGCGCGAACTGTGCCGGTCGATTCGAGAGGTGCGTCCTGATCTTCTGCTGGGCATCGACCAGGAAGGAGGGCGTGTCCAGCGCCTGAAAGACGGAGTCACCCGGCTGCCGCCGATGTCCCGCCTGGGGCAGGAGTACCTGGACTCACCCGAGACGGCCGTACGGCTGTGCCAGGACGCCGGCTGGCTACTGGGTATGGAAATGGCCGCCTGTGGCCTCGATCTGAGCTTCGCGCCGGTGCTGGATGTCGACGTCGGGCTGTCATCGGTGATCGGTGATCGCAGCTTTGCCGGTGACCCCGAGACCGTGGCGCTGCTGGCGGGCGCCTTTGTCGAGGGGCTGCACGACGCGGGGATGGCGGCGGTCGGCAAGCACTTTCCGGGGCATGGGGGGGTGAAGGCCGATACCCACCATGAAGTCGCGCGTGACGAACGTAGCCTCGACGAACTCCGACAGCACGACCTGGTGCCGTTTCAGTCTCTGGCACCCAAGCTCGATGGCATGATGCCGGCTCATGTGGTGTATCCCGCCTTTGACCCAAGGCCTGCAGGATTCTCGCGCCCCTGGCTTGGCATGCTGCGTGAGAGCCTGGGCTTCAAGGGCCTGATCTTTTCAGATGACCTGACCATGGCCGGCGCTCAGGTCGCCGGTGGGCCGGTGGAGCGCGCCCAGGCGGCCCTCGACGCCGGCTGTGACATGGTGCTGGTGTGCAATGACCGAGCCGCTGCCAAGGCGGTGCTCGATGCCTGCGCCGAGCGTACCGTTCGCCGGGCTTCACGCTTGCGCTATGGCCGCGCTCGTCCTGACCTGGACGCCTTGCCGGCCCTGTCTCGCTGGCGCCGGGTACACGCTCGCCTCGAGGCGATGACTTCCGATTGATGTTTGAAACGAGTTGACTGTTATGCCGAAACTGGACCCTGCCCATAGCGCTTCACGTGACGATATGCGTGAGGTGATGGACACCGCGGATTGCCTGATCAGCCATGATGAAGTCGAGCGTGCGCTCGATCGCATGGCCGAGGAGATTACCCGGGATCTCGGCGATGAACTGCCGGTGTTCTACTGCGTAATGAACGGTGGCTTGATCACGACCGGTCACCTGCTGCCGCGTCTGGGCTTTCCGCTGGAGGTGGACTACCTGCACGCCACTCGCTATCGCGGCAAGACCCGAGGGGGCGAGCTGTTCTGGCGTGTCTCGCCGGAGATTCCCATGGCCGGACGTCATGTGGTGATCGTCGACGATATCCTCGACGAAGGTGCCACCCTGGCGGCCATCCTCGACTATTGCCGCGAGGCCGGCGCCAAGAGCATCTCCACCGCGGTACTGGTGGACAAGAATCACGACCGCAAGGCAGTGCCTGGCCTCAAGGCCGATTACTGCAGCCTGGAGGTCGCCGACCGCTATGTCTTTGGTTTCGGGATGGACATTAAGGGCTATTGGCGCAACGCCCCCGGCATCTTCGCGCCGAAGGGGATGTAGGGTAAGGGCAAGACCGACCGCTACGTCTCTGGTTTCGGTATGCTGATATAAGGTCGGTAAAGGTTACTGGCGCAACGCCCCCGGCATCTTCGCGCCGAAGGGGATGTAGGGTAAGGGCAAGACCGACCGCTACGTCTTTGGTTTCGGTCTGCTGATATAAGGTCAGCAAGGGCTATTGGCGCAACGCACCCGGCATCTTCGCGCCGAATGGGATGTAAAAAGGTTAGGGCAAGACCGACCGCCAGTGTCCGGCGTCAGCAAGACAAGAAGCGCCCCGGGGATACCCTCCGGGGCGCTTCTGATTTTGGGTACCAGGTAAGCCAGGAGCTTGGCTTTCAAGTTCTTGGCTTTCAGGCCCTTGGCTTTCAGGACCTTGGCTTTCAGGTCCTGCTATTCAGGACTCAGGCCAGTCCAAGTTCGTGGGTGGCTTCCTCACGCATCTTGAACTTCTGTACCTTGCCGGTGACGGTCATCGGGAACTCGTCGACGAACTTGACGTAGCGCGGCACCTTGTAGTGCGCGATCTTGCCCTTGCAGAAGGCCTTGAGTCCTTCCTCGTCGAGCTGTTCGCCTTCGCTGAGCTTGACCCAGGCCATGACCTCCTCGCCGTACTTCTGGTCGGGTACACCGATGACCTGGACGTCGGAGATGGCGGGATGGGTGTAGAGGAAGTCCTCGATCTCGCGGGGGTAGATGTTCTCGCCGCCGCGAATGATCATGTCCTTGATACGCCCGACGATGGCCACATAGCCTTCATCGTCCATGGTCGCTAGATCGCCGGTATGCATCCAGCCGGCGTTGTCGATGGCCTTGGCGGTGGCTTCCTCGTTGTTCCAGTAGCCGAGCATCACGCTGTAGCCACGGGTGCACAGCTCGCCGGTCTCGCCCTTCGGAACCACCGCGCCGCTTTCCGGATGCACCAGCTTGACCTCCAGATGCGGGTGGATGGTGCCCACCGTGGTGACGCGCTTGTCCAGCGGGGCATCGGTGGTGGTCTGGAAGCTGACCGGGCTGGTTTCGGTCATGCCGTAGCAGATGGTCACGTCCTGCATGTTCATCTGGTCGATGACCCGTCGCATCACCTCGATCGGGCAGATGGAGCCTGCCATGATCCCGGTACGTAGCGACGACAGGTCGTAGCGTTCGAAGTCCGGGTGTTCGAGCTCTGCGATGAACATGGTGGGGACACCGTACAACGTGGTGGCCTTTTCTTCCGCCACCGCTGCCAGGGTGGTCTCGGGGTCGAAGCCGTCGGCGGGGTAGATCATGGTGGCGCCGTGGGTCACGCAGCCAAGGTTGCCCATCACCATGCCGAAGCAATGGTAAAGCGGTACCGGAATCACCATGCGGTCCTGATCGGTCAGGTTCATCGCCCTGGCCACGAACATGCCGTTGTTGAGGATGTTGTGGTGGGACAGGGTGGCGCCCTTGGGCGCACCGGTGGTGCCGGAGGTGTACTGGATGTTGATTGGTTCGTCGAACTGCAGACCTGACTGCACCTCGGCCAATTCCTCGGCGCTGACTTCGTCGCTGCGCTCGAAGATGCGCTCCCAGGCCAGCATGCCTGGCAGGGTCTTGGCCGAGTCGAGGCAGATGACACGCTTTAGCTCGGGCAGTCCGGCCAGTTTGAGCGGGCCAGCCCCCTGGACGTCGTTGACCTCCGGGGCCAGCTCGGCCAGGGTGGCCACGTAGTCCGAGGTCTTGAAGCTGCCCTGGAGGATCAGCGTCGAGGTGCCCGACTGCTTGAGCGCGTAGTCGAGCTCATGGGTGCGGTAACTCGGATTGATGTTGACCAGGATGGCGCCGATCTTGGCGGTGGCGAACTGGGTGATCGTCCATTCAGCGCAGTTGGGTGACCAGATGCCCACCCGGTCGCCTTTCTTGACGCCCATGGCCAGCAGCGCGCGGGCCGCCTGGTTCACCTCGTCCTGGAGCTCGCGCCAGCGATAGCGTAGCCCCTGGTGGCGGCTGATCAAGGCGTCCTGGTCGGGGAAGCGGGATACCGTTTCGTCGAAGCAGTCACCGATGGTCTGGCCCTTCAGGGGCAGGTCACTGATGCCGCTGACGTAGCTCACGCTCGAGGGTGAGGGCGCGGTCGAGGGAGCGAGATCGGGAGAGGAAGCAGACTGGCGTGTCATCGTGGCTCTCGTCTTGTCGTCTGGTGATTGCCGTGGGGCAGGGTGTTGTCATTGTTCGGGGCAGAGCATTGGCAGTCAGGGTGTCGCAGCAGGCGAGGGACCAGCAGCCAGTCGTGGAGGACGGGAGCTAGCCCTTCTCGCCGAGCTGACCCAGGGCGTCCCGGGCTCGCCGGTCGACATCGTCCATCTCGAGGCGCATCAGGCGGATATCCTCGAGCTGACGGTCGAGCTCGGCACGCTTCTCGGCGATGATCTCGAGTAGACGCTTGAGCTGGCGGGCGTTTCCGTCCGGCATGGCGTCGTACATCATCACCACCTCGCGTATCTCGGCCAGCGAGAACCCGAGCCGCTTGCCTCTGAGCGTCAGTTTCAGGCGCACCCGATCCTTCTCGCGATAGATGCGCTTCTGACCCTGGCGTCGGGGCGCCAACAGCCCTTCCTGCTCATAGAAGCGGATAGTCCGAGGCGTCACCTCGAACATCTTGGCCAGCTCTCCGATACTGTAGGTGCGGGAGATCGCGGTGGGCTGGCGAGCTTCGCTGGAGGAGCCTGAGGCGCGGTTGGCGCTGGCGGTTTTGCTCATGATGCTCTGTCCTGTTGGGAGGACCCGACGCGGCGGGGTCCTTGGAAAAGACACTAGTCAAAGTTTACGTTAACGTAAAGTGGATGTAGCGAAATTGACCCTCGCCCGGGCAAGGCGCCCCGGTGTTCAGGGCCGCAGCGACGTGTACGACTATGGGTTGATAGGTCGAAAACCGAGCAAGTGCTAGGTTGGGTCCCATTGCATGGCGGGGAAGCCGCCCGGCCGGCTGAATGGCCAGCCGAACGGTTCGCTGTCCGACTCGCTGTCTGGCTCGCCATCGACGTCTTGAACATGAGGATGCCACCATGGACTTTTCCCTTACCGACGATCAGAAGGCCCTGGTCGACGCCGCCGCCGACTTTGCCCGAGTCGAACTCAAGGATCACGCCGCCGAGTGGGACGCCACGTCGCACTTTCCGCTGGACGTCATCCGGCGTGCCGGCGAAGCGGGCTTTCTGGGGATCTATACCCCGGAAGAACACGGCGGACTGGGACTCTCGCGCCTGGATGCGTCGCTGATCTTCGAGCAGCTGTCGCAGGGCTGTATCGCCACCACCGCCTACCTGACCATCCACAACATGGTCACCTGGATGATTGCCAACTGGGCCACCGACGGCGTCCGTGATCGCTACGTCGAGGCCATGGTCAGTGGTGAGTGGCTCGGTTCCTATTGCCTTACCGAACCCGGTGCCGGTTCGGATGCCGCCAATCTGCGTACCAAGGCCGTGCGAGACGGTGATGATTATGTCATCGATGGGGCCAAGATGTTCATCTCCGGTGCCGGTTCCACCGAGGTGCTGGTGGTGATGGCGCGCACCGGTGAGCCGGATAGCGGCGCCCGTGGCGTCTCGGCCTTTGTGGTACCGGCGGACGCCGAGGGCGTCAGCTATGGCAAGAACGAGGACAAGATGGGCTGGAAGAGCCAGCCGACTCGACTGGTCAGCTTCGATGGTGTGCGGGTGGCCGCCGATCATCGTCTGGGTGAAGAGGGCGAGGGTTTCCGGTTTGCCATGAAGGGGCTGGACGGTGGCCGTCTCAATATTGCCAGCTGTTCGCTGGGGGCGGCCCAGCATGCGCTGACCCTGGCGCGCAACTACCTCGGCGAGCGCAAGCAATTCGGTCGCGAGCTGTCGTCCTTTCAAGCGCTGCAGTTCCGTCTCGCCGACATGGCCACGGAATTGATGGCGGCCCGTCTGATGGTGCGCCAGGCCGCCTGGCGGCTGGACCAGGGCGATCCCGAGGCGACCGCCCACTGCGCCATGGCCAAGCGCTTTGCCACGGACATCGGCTTCAAGGTCTGCAACGAGGCACTGCAACTCCACGGGGGCTACGGTTACATTCGTGAGTACCCGCTGGAGCGCCTGGTCCGCGATACCCGGGTGCACCAGATTCTCGAGGGGACCAACGAGATCATGCGCCTGATCGTCGGTCGTCGCCTGCTCGCCGACGGCGTGGTCGAATCGCTGCAGTGACGTCGGAGTGAACAGACAGCGCATGGAAAAGAGTGCAAGGAGCCAAACAATGAGTCACGACCTGGTCAGATTCGAACGCCGTCCGGCGGCCGGCGGCGGTTGCATCGGTATCGCCACCCTGAACGCGCCCAAGGCCTTGAACGCCTTGTCGCTCGAGATGATCGAGCTGCTCGACGAAAAACTCGAGGAGTGGGCCCAGGACCCCGATGTTCACGCGGTATGGCTTGACGGTGAGGGGGACAAGGCCTTCTGCGCCGGTGGCGATGTGGTGGCGCTGGTGCGAGAGCTCAAGCGCGAGCAGGAGTCCGGGCGCGGTGTCGGCAGCTATGCCAGCCACTACTTTTCCGCCGAGTATCGCCTCGACTATCGGCTGCATACCTATCCCAAGCCGTTGCTGGTGTGGGCGGACGGCATCGTCATGGGCGGTGGGCTCGGCCTGACCGCCGGTGGTCGGCATCGTCTGGTGACCGAGACCACTCGGATCGCCATGCCGGAGATCACCATCGGTCTGTATCCGGATATCGGGGCCAGCTGGTTTCTCAACAAGATGCCGCCGGGGGTCGGGCTCTACCTGGGCCTTACCGGTGCCAGCATCAACGCCAGGGACGCCCTTGACCTGGGCATGGCGGATCGTTTCGTTCCGCGCGAGCGGCGCGACGAGCTGCTCGCGCGGCTCTGCGACTGCCACTTCGCCCCCGGCCACGTGGATGACGCCGAGGCGCTGGTGTGCGACGTACTCGGTGAATTCGAGGCGCCGGAGAAGGCTCCCGGGGCGCAGGTCTGGCCCCATCTGGATCACATCACCTCGCTGACCCTCAAGGGCCGCGTGGAGGACGCCGTGGCTGCCATCCTGGGCGATGATCGCGACGATGACTGGCTTTCGGCCAATCGCGCACGACTCGAGAAGGGCTGTCCACTGACCGCGCACCTGGCCTGGCGGATGCTCGAGCGACATCGCCACTCCTCGCTGGCCGACGCCTTCCGCGACGAGCTGGTGGTATCGATCCAGTGCAACGTGCTGGGCGACTTCGCCGAGGGAGTGCGCGCGCTGTTGATCGACAAGGACAAGTCACCGCAGTGGCGGCATCGAGACGTCGCAAGCGTCGGCAGCGCCGATCTGGCGGCGATGTTCGGAGCCCCCTGGGGCAACGGTCCCGGGCCACTGGACGACCTTTGATCGCCGCTTGACGGGACAGCACAACAATCACAATTCGTTAGATAGCCAGGAGACATCTTATGCAAATCGCCTTTATCGGCCTTGGCAACATGGGCGCGCCGATGGCCGCCAATCTGGTCGGCGCGGGCCACCAGGTGCGGGTCTTCGACCTGGTCGAGTCGGCCATGGCGACGCTTGAAGAGCAGGGCGCGAGTCGGGCGAGTTCCGCCCTGGAGGCCGCCGAAGGCGCCGAGGTGGTGGTCTCGATGCTGCCGGCGGGGGCGCACGTCAAGGCGCTGTACCTCGGCCGTGACGGCGCCGAGGGACTGCTTGACCAGCTCTCGTCGCGGCCCTTGTTGCTCGATGCCTCCACCATTTCGCCGGACGATGCCCGGCTGGTGGCGGGCGAGGCCTCCAAGCGTGGTCTGGCCTACCTCGATGCGCCGGTGTCTGGCGGCATCGGGGGCGCCAAGGCCGGCACCCTGACCTTTATCGTCGGTGGCGACGCCGACGCCTACGAGCAGGCCCGTCCGGTGCTCGAGGCCATGGGCAAGAACCTGTTCCACGCAGGCCCCAGTGGCAGCGGCCAGGTGGCCAAGATCTGCAACAACATGCTGCTTGGCATCCTGATGAGCGGTACCGCCGAGGCGCTGTCTCTCGGGGTCAAGAACGGCATGGATCCGGCTGTGCTGTCGGAGATCATGAAGCAGAGCAGCGGCGGCAACTGGGCATTGAACGTCTACAACCCCTGGCCCGGGGTGATGGAGGGTTCCGCCGCCTCACGTGACTATCAGGGCGGCTTCTTGACCGACCTGATGGCCAAGGACCTGGGGCTTGCCTGGGAGCTGGCGCTTGAGTCCCGCGCCAGCGTGCCGATGGGTTCCCAGGCGCGCAACCTGTTCGCGCTGCACAGCGCCCAGGGCAACGGCGGTCTGGATTTTTCCAGCATCCAGTCGCTGTACCGGGCCGGCGAGTCGTCCGGCCAATAGCCTGGCTGACGACGTTCGGGCCTCGTCGTTCGACGTCGAGGCCCGTGATTCGTCATCGCTCGACCAAGGTGGGGGTTGGCAAGATCGACCATTAGGTCTACATTTGGTGAAAATGTAGAAATTCTGGAGCCCCCGCCATGACCAGCATCACCCCCGTTACCTGGGAAGATCCCTTCCGCCTCGTCGATCAACTCGACGAGGAAGAGCGTATGGTCCAGCAGACCGCCCACGACTACTGCCAGGAAAAGCTGCTGCCCCGGGTGCTCGAGGCCAACCGTCACGAGCGCTTCGATCGCGAGATCATGAACGAGATGGGGGAGCTTGGACTGCTCGGCGCCACCATCGATGGCTACGGCTGTGCTGGCATGAACTACGTCAGCTACGGCCTGATCGCCCGTGAGGTCGAGCGGGTCGATTCCGGCTATCGCAGCGCCATGAGCGTGCAGTCGAGCCTGGTCATGTACCCGATCCACGCCTTCGGCAGCGACGCCCAGCGCGATCGCTACCTGCCGAAGCTTGCCAGCGGTGAGTGGGTGGGCTGCTTCGGTCTGACCGAGCCGGACCATGGCTCCGATCCCGGCAGCATGTCGACCCGGGCCTATCGCACCGACTCCGGCTGGCGCCTGAACGGCACCAAGACCTGGATCACCAACTCGCCGATCGCCGACGTTTTCGTGGTCTGGGCACGGGACGAGGAGGGGGTGGTCCGCGGCTTCGTGCTCGAGAAGGGCATGCCTGGTCTCAGCGCCCCCAAGATCGAGGGCAAGTTCAGCCTGCGCGCCTCCATCACCGGCCAGATCGCGATACAGGACGTCGAGGTCTCCGACGAACAGCGTCTGCCTGGCGTGCAGGGCCTGAAGGGGCCTTTCTCCTGTCTCAACCGCGCCCGCTACGGCATCAGCTGGGGTGCCATGGGCGCCGCCGAGGCCTGCTGGCACGCCGCACGTGACTACACCATGGAGCGCAAGCAGTTCGGCCGCCCGCTGGCCGCCAATCAGCTGATCCAGAAGAAGCTCGCCGACATGCAGACCGAGATCGCCCTGGGCCTGCAGGCGTCGCTGCGGGTGGGACGGATGATAGACGACGGCCAACTGGTGCCCGAGGCGATTTCGCTGATCAAGCGCAACAACTGTGGCAAGGCGCTGGATATCGCCCGGGTCGCCCGGGACATGCACGGCGGCAACGGCATCAGCGACGAGTACCACGTCATCCGTCATGTCATGAACCTCGAGGCGGTCAACACCTACGAAGGCACCCACGATGTGCATGCCCTGATCCTCGGGCGTGCCCAGACCGGCCTGCAGGCCTTCACCGGGTGAGTGACACCGCCATGCACCAGGCAGACAGCCCAGCGAAGGCCGGCGCCGGCAATACGGCAGGCGAGAGCGCGCAAGCTGCCAGCGCCGCCAGGCCGCTCGAGGGGGTTACCGTGCTGGACATGTCGCGGGTGCTGGCCGGCCCCTGGTGCGGCCAGCTGCTCGGCGACCTCGGCGCTCGGGTGATCAAGATCGAGCACCCCGGTCGTGGCGATGACACTCGCGGCTGGGGGCCGCCCTGGCATCAGGGCGAGCCGATCGACGGTGATGCGGTCGAACGCCAGGCCGCCTATTACCTCTGCGCCAATCGTGCCAAGCAGTCGCTGGCGGTGGACATCGCAAGCGCGGATGGCCAGCGCCTGATCAAGGCGTTGGCCAAGGGCGCCGACATCGTGCTCGAGAATTTCAAGGTCGGTGGGCTCGCTCGCTATGGCCTCGACGCTGCCTCGCTGCGAGAGATCAATCCGGCGCTGGTGGTGTGTTCCATCACCGGCTTTGGCCAGACCGGACCCTACGCCCACCGGGCAGGCTACGACTTCATGATTCAGGCCATGGGCGGCTTGATGAGTCTGACCGGCGACGCCGACGGCATGCCGATGAAGACCGGAGTGGCGATCACCGACGTGATGACCGGGCTTTACGCCACCGTGGGGGTGCTGGCGGCATTGCATCGCCGGCGCGAGACCGGCGAGGGCAGCCACGTGGACCTGGCGTTGCTCGACGTTCAGGTGGCGACCCTGGCCAACCAGGCGCTCAATACCCTGGTCAGCGGTGTGGCACCGCAGCGCTTCGGCAATGCTCATCCGAATATCGTGCCCTACCAGGCGTTCGCCTGCCGCGATGGTCATCTGGTGCTGACCGTGGGCAACGACGCCCAGTTCGCTCGCCTGGCTGAGTTGCTCGGGCACCCCGAATGGGCCGAAGGCGACTACGCCACCAACGAAGGACGGGTCGCCCATCGCCAGGATCTGGTGGCCTTGATCCAGGGCATTCTGAGCGGCGGCGAGCGAGATCACTGGCTCGCCGAATGCGAGGCCCGGGGGATACCGGCAGGGCCCATCCATACCTTGCCGGAAGTGTTCGCCGATCCTCAGGTGCGTCACCGTGGCATGGCCCGGGAGATCGACGGCGTGCCCCAGGTCGCCAACCCGCTGCGCTTCGATGGGGCCAGTGCCACCGCCGATTCCGCGCCACCACGCCTTGGAGAGCACAGCGACAGGGTGCTGGCCGAGATGGGGTTGTCTTTAGCGGACATCGAGCGACTGCGCAGGGAAGGCATCATCCGCTAAGCGCCCCCAGCAGTACCCGAGTGCACAACGGCCAGGCCCGAAGGGGCCTGGCCGTGTTGTTGGCGCGGTCGTCGATGCCAGGGGCGATGTCAGGATTGATGCCAGGGTCGATGTCCTGGTGGACGGCCCGATGGCCGATAACCCGCGGGTGGTGATCAGGTCAGATGGTTGTCCCAGCGCAGCGGCAAGGCGGCCAGTTGGCGATGGCGGCCGCCATCGTCGATGCGGTGGACCTCGCCACCGCCGGTGGTGACCAGATAGCCTCCGGCGCCGTCGCAGCGAACGCCTGCCGCGTCCACGATATCGAACTGTGCCAGCAGCTCGCCGCTGTTCCTGCCCAGCACCAGCACCTTGTTGCCTCGTGGGGCGGAAATCGCCGCACTCGGGCGCACCTGGCTGGCCGCCACGCTGGCGGTGTACTGGGCCAGACGCCCTTGCAGGGGCGAAGGCAGCACCTGCTCGCTGAAGCTGCCGTCTGGCGCGCGCCTGGCGATCAGCGGGTGGTCGGTCTCCCACTCGGGGCCCTGGAACTGGTAGCCGGCGACGACGGTGCCGTCGGGGGCGATGTCCAGATGGCGACAGCTCAGCTGGTGGTGGGATGGCCGATGGCGTTCGAGGATCTCGCCGCTATGGCGATCGAGCAGCAGCAGGGCGGGGTCCATGTCCGAGAGGTTGAGCTTGGCCCGCCCGCTGTCGGGATGGGTGCGGATACCGCCCAGCGCCACCACCAGGGTCTCGCCATCGGGCATCAGGCCGACCTCGTGGGGACCGATGCCGTCGAGAAGGTGGTCGCCCACATGCCGGTAGCCTTGCTCGGCGTCGTGCACCTGAACCAGCCCCATGGCGTCGTCGATGCGATTGGCGGTGACGTAGAGCCAGCGACCGCTCGGGTCGAACACGCCGTGGCCATAGAAGTGCCGGCCCTGTCCTGCGCTGATCTCGAGTGTCGATGCCTGGCGTCTGGCGTCGAGCACATGGAAGCGTTGGCCTGGCCGTCGAGCGAACAGTACCACCTCGTCGCGGCCCGGCCTGAGGCAGCCGCCGTGGCAGCGCTCCGGGCTCGGCAGCAGAAAGTGACCCGCGCCGTCGCGGCGCAGCCCTGCCAGGTGGTGTCCACCGTCGCTGTCGTCCACCGCGCTGAAGTACCACTGCCGGCGGCCATCATCGTCCAGCGCCCACAGACTGGCCGGCAGGCCGGTGGCGGCCAGTCCCAACAGCGACGCCTTGAGCAGGCGCCGCCGGGACAGAGAAGGAAGTGACGGCACCGGGTCAGTCTCCGTCGCTGGAATTGAAGCCCTTGACCACCCCCAGGGCGGGGGCGATCTGATCATCGAGCAGCGCCCGCAGCTGGGCCACCTCCAGGTAGAGGGTCGCCAGTTCTTGTTGTGCAGCCGGGGAGCTGGAATCGCCATCGGCATGGTTGGCCAACGCATCGACGATACCGGTGTCGATCGCCTCGGCCTGATCGAGCGTGTCCTCGAGCTGGCGAGCAAAGGCGTCGCCCAGCTCGGCATGGCCGGCCTGGTCCAGCCAGGTCGCAAGGCCCGGCTCGAAGTACTGCTGGAGACCCGCCAGGCTGGCGGCCGCCAGGGCCACCGACTGGCCACTGCGCCAGGCCTCTGCGCGATAGGCGTTGGGCGCGGCGCCCATCAAGCCGAGCGGCTCGCCGAGGCGCTTGTCCTCCAGAATCTCGAGAGACTGCATCGCCCCGTGCAGGGTCGCCTCGTTGTAGCTGTCGGTGGCCAGGTAGTGCGGCGCAAAGGCCTGCCAGTCGGCAACCACGGCGTCGCTGACGGCGACCAGGTGGCTGCCGATGGCCCCAGCCAGGGCGCAGGGCAGGGGGTCGCCCAGCGAGCGGCTGGCCATGACGTCGTCGTAGAGCAGTACTTCCAGCGCCGGGAAGCCCTGCTCGGCGACGCCGGCCTCGGCGATGTCGTCGGCGCCGACGGGGGCGTCCTGGCGTAGCCTGGCGCCGACGCGGGTACCCACAAGATTCTTGGCGTCGGGCCAGAACTGGAGCTGCCAGGCACGGCTGTCCACCTCGATCGGCCCGAAGTCGACAAAGCGCACCGCTTGCCAGGCCTGGTAGGCCGCAAGCCACTCACTGCGCAGCGCCGGGCGGTCGACCCCGGCCTCGCCGCAGCTCGCCTTCAGGCGTTCGGCCAGTGCCTGAGTCCGGCTCGCCAGTTGCCGATAGCCAAGCCCGATATCGTGATGCCAGACGCTGCGCGGGGTGCTTTCGTTCTCTGCATCGTGCGCAGTGTCAGCGCTGGTGTCAGCGTCGGCGTCAGAGGACCCCTGGGCCAGGGCCGTCCCTGGCCCGCCCATCGTCAAGCCAGCGGTCGCCAGCAGCAGGGCGGCTGCCAGGGCGCTACCCGAGTGTCGTGGAGAAGTCGTCATAGGGAGTTCAGGAAGTCCAGTAGTTGTTGGCGCTCATGGGCCTCGAGCGCCTTGTAGGCATCTCGTGAAGCTTCGGCTTCACCGGCGTGCCACAGGATCGCCTCTTCCAGGGTGCGAGCCCGTCCGTCGTGCAGGAAGCCAGCCTGGGGGTTGACGCTCTGGGCCAGGCCAAGCCCCCACAGCGGCGGGGTGCGCCACTCATTGCCGTCGGCCTGGTACTCGGGGCGACCGTCGGTGAGGCCCTCGCCCATGTCGTGCAGCAGCATGTCGGTGTAGGCCCACAGGGTCTGTCCGGCCAATTCGGCGCGCTCGGTGTCTTCCGGCGTGGTCAGCGACGGGCGATGACAGCTGGCGCAACCCAGGGTGTTGAAGTGACGGGCGCCGGCCTGGACGTCTGGCGAATCCATGTCGCGCCGCTCGGGTACGGCCAGGCTCGAGGCGTAGAAGGTGATGAAGTCGGCGACCTCGTCACTGACTTCGGGATCGCCGCCATCGGGGAAGTTCTCGCAGCCCTGGCCCGGCATACAGTCGGTGCTCGCGGCCAGGCGCGAGGTCAGGCCCATGTCGCCGGCAAAGGCGTGCAGGCTCTGCTGCTCCACCGTGGGCTCACCGGCCTTCCAGCCGAACCGTCCCAGCACGGTGGTCTGCTGGCGCACGTCCCACACTCGGTTTGGCCGGCCCGAGATGCCATCGCCGTCGGCGTCCTGCTCATCCGCCCAGGCCAGGATCTGCGCCTCGTCGACCACCTCGAGCAGGCCCAGGCCGATCATCGGCGGGGCGACCCGGGGGGAGGTCAGCAGATTCTCGGGCAGCTCCCCGTAAGCGGGGTTCTCGATGGAATAGACGGGCGCCGCGAGCACCACGTGGTGTCCGTCGTCGAAGCTGATCTCGCGATCCTCGAGGGTGCGTACCATGTCGGCTTCCGGCGTGGCGCCGGGAATCGCCGCAGTCTGAAGCTGGCGCCCGTAGTGGGGCACCGGAACGGCGCCGGTGCGCCTTACGATGTCATGATCCTCGTCGCTTTCGGCGGGCAGCGACAGGCGCAGGAACAGTGACACCGGCGCCTCGCCAGGGGCCGGAGGGTGACCGCGGCCGTCCTTGATATGGCAGCCCTGGCAGCTATTGGTGTTGATCAGCGGTCCGAGGCCGTCACGGGCATCGGTGCTGGCCGGTGCCACCACCCAGGGGTTGCGGAAAAAACTGTTGCCGACGCTGAAGTCCAGGCGCTTGGTCATGCTCATGTTGCCAAGGGGCAGCGAGTAGGCGTTGTGGTCGAACTGGCTGACCGAGCCTTCGCCACCCGAGCGTGGGTCGTTCTGGATGGGCGGCGCGTCGTTTGCGCTGACCGGCGCGCTGATGACGAGGGCCGTAAGCAACGCTGACAGAGCAGGGGGGAGCGACGGAAATTGACGCATCAGGCGTTTCCTTGAAACAGGTGAGCCGCACGCGGGCCGTGCGGCTTCTTGGGGCGAATGACTCTCATTGCATCATCCGCCAAGGCGTTATCACCTGATCTGGATCAAGCGGGGTCCAGTGACGGGGTCAGAAAGTATGACCGGCGTCGTCGGGCTGCAGCGAGGTGACACCCAGTTCGCCTGCGGCCTGCTCGATGGAGCCGGTCTGGGTGACCAGCGCCAGGATGGCATCGTTGACGATGGCGGCGCCTTGATCATTGCTCGGTGCGATCATCATGTCGAAGGTCATCGGCGAGTCGCTGCGCTCGGCGGTCTCCTTGAGGGTGCCGAGCGCGTCCATGGAGGCCTCGATCTGCTGCTCCAGGGTCTGGGCCAGCTCGCTGTCGCGCTGGGCCAGCAGGGCTTCCACGCCCGGACCTTCCAGGGTGGTGCCGTCGATGCGCTGGTAGCTGCCGGTGTAGACGTTCTGGATGCCCTGACCGTTGTAGTAGTGCGAGTTGTGAGTGTTGTCGCTGAAGCAGTCGTGCTCGTCCTCGTAGGAGTTGGCCTCCAGCGCGACCTTCATGCGCTCACCGGCGAGCTCCCCCAGTGACAGTGAGCCCATGCCGAAGAGGATGCGGCGCAGGCCTTCTTCAGCCGGTTGCGCGGTCAGTTCGCTGCGGTAGTTGTCGCCGTCTACCGGCGCCCACTGGGCGACCATCCATTCCAGATCGTTGATCAACAGCTGACTGGCTGCCTTCAGATAGGCCCGGCGGCGGTCGCAGTGGCCGTTGCTACAGTCTTCGCCCTGGGCGAAGTCGCTGGCGGGGCGCTCGCCGGCGCCGGCCTCGTAGCCGTGCTGATCCTGGCCCCACAGCAGAAACTCGATGGCGTGGTAGCCGGTGGCCACGTTGGCCTCGGAGCCGCCGATCTCGTTGAGCTCGGCCAGCAGCTCCGGGCTCAGGGTACTGACGTCGATCTCTTCGCCGCCGACGTTGATGCGCTCGGAGGCAATGATGTTGGCGGTAGCGCCGGCGTTGCCCAGCTCGTGCTGGTAGCCGTCCTGAGCGACGTAGTCGATCATGCCTTCGTCCAGCGGCCAGGCGTTGAGCTGGCCTTCCCAGTCGTCGACGATGGCGTTGCCGAAGCGGAAGACTTCACTCTGCTGGTAGGGTACCCGCGCCTCACGCCAGGCCTTCTTGGCGGCGGCCAGGGTCTCGGGGGTCGGCGCGGCCAGCAGGCTGTCGATGGCCTCGTCCAGTGCCTTGGCCGTCTTCAGCGCGTCGCTGTAGGTGGTGTGGGCGAGATCGGTGTAGTGGCTGACCACCGCCTCGGCGGTAACGTCTTCGGCAGCGACGTGGCTAGACACGACAAGGGCACTGGCGGCAATGGCAAGCGCCAGGGGACGGCGGACGAGACGGGAGATCATGGGGCGTTACCTTTTCTCAGGACGGTTATTCTTGCGCGGCGACGACAGGTAAGGGATGGCTGCGCCGGGGAGTCCACTACGGAAAGAAATAGTAACGAGATTGACTATCATTGCAAGTCGCTGGGTGCGCTGGAACGGTCCGGAGCCTGGTGACTCAGCCCTATGCCCAAGCCCACGGACACTGCGCTGTGATGCAGCCGAGCAGGGCAGCGACTCGACCGGGAGATGGCGGAAAGGAGGCACCTTCCCGCCATGGACCGGCGGACGCAGGCGGGTGTCAGCGCGGTGAGAAGCGGCGGTTGATGCCGGTCTCGGCGATCATGCGGGTGGAGATTTCTTCCACCGAGAAGCGGGTGGCATCGATAAAGGGGATATGCAGCTGGCGGAACATGGATTCGGCCTGGGCGACCTCCTGCATGCACTGGTCCATGCTGCTGTAACGGCTGTTGGGGCGACGTTCGTGGCGGATGGCGGCAAGCCGGCGCGGGTCGATGGTCAGGCCGAACAGCTTGTGGCGCTGCTTGGCCAGTACCGGCGGCAACTTCAGGGTGCCGCTGTCGTCCTGGTCGTCTTCGGTCAGCGGGTAGTTGGCCGCGCGCACCCCGAACTGCAGCGCCAGGTACAGTGAGGTCGGCGTCTTGCCGCAGCGTGACACCCCGACCAGGATGACATCCGCCTGGTCGTACTGGTGGGTACGGGCGCCGTCGTCGTTGTCGAGGGCGAAGTGTACCGAGTGGATGCGGTCCATATAGACATCGTCGCTGGAGATGGCGTGGGTACGCCCGACGCTGTAGGAGGAGTGGGTGTCCAGCTCGCGCTCCAGCGGCTCGAGGAAGGTGGAGAATATGTCGACCTTGAAGCCCGGTGCCTGGCGAATCACCGCGCGGATCTTCTCGTCGACGATGGTGTCGATGATGATCGGCTGCACGCCGTCGCGCACGGCGGTGGCCTCGATGATGCTGACCAGCGAGCGCGCCTTCTCGATGGTGTCGATGTAGGGCTTGGTCAGCTTGCGGATGTCGACGTTCTCGAACTGGGCCAGCAGGCTGCGGCCCAGGCTCTCGGCGGTGATGCCGGTGCCGTCGGAAATGAAGAAGGCGGTTCGGGTCATGACGATTCCCTTGAAGACAGTGATGGCATTGTCCGTTTACCGCTGCGGTGAGACAAGTTGTCGCTGTTCCAAAGTAAACCTAAGGCGGCACAGGCGTGCCCGACTACAAGATAGGCTGGCTTTCGATCAGCCTCTGAAAAAAGTCCTGGCGGCGGGGCCGAGCCAAGCATTCGCGCGCCTTTCAGATACTTTGACGCCAGCATCCGACGTCATGATTTGCGCGCCCTGGCGGAGACCTCGATAGCGGCGTCAGGGCGCTGACTACAGGAATCGTCGATTTCCCCCGGGTGTTGTAAAAATCCTCCAGTGACTTCGCTCTTAGACCAATGGCGAATATGGCGAGGCGCTGATAGAGTCGCCAGCATCCAGTCATGACGGCGCGTCACGGACGAGGTCGTCGACATCCAAGGGGGTCACGTGGACAAGTACATTCTGTGGTTTGATCAGCTGGGCATGAACGACGTCGAGCGAGTCGGGGGCAAGAATGCTTCCCTGGGCGAGATGATTTCCAACCTGTCCGGCGCCGGCGTCACGGTGCCTGGCGGTTTCGCCACCACCGCCGAGGCCTATCGCGAGTTCCTCTCCCACGAGGGGCTCAACGATCGAATCAACCAGGAGCTTGCGCGTCTCGACGTCGATGACGTCAATGCCCTTGCCGAGGCCGGCAGCAAGATTCGCCAGTGGGTCATCGATACCCCGCTGCCGCCGGCCTTCGAGGCCGCCCTGCGTGAAGCCTACGAGCTGATGCTCGGCAAGCATCCCAACCTCAAGGTGGCGGTGCGCAGCTCCGCTACCGCCGAGGATCTTCCCGACGCGTCCTTCGCCGGACAGCAGGAAACCTTCCTCAATATCGAAGGCTACGACAACATCAAGCGGGCGGTGCACGAGGTGTTCGCGTCCTTGTTCAACGACCGCGCGATTTCCTACCGGGTGCACCGTGGCTATGCCCACGAGAACGTGGCGCTGTCCGCCGGCGTGCAGAAGATGGTGCGCTCCGAGACCGGGGCCAGCGGCGTGATGTTCACCCTGGACACCGAGTCCGGCTTCCGTGATGCGGTGTTCGTGACCTCGTCGTGGGGCCTCGGCGAGACCGTGGTGCAGGGCGCGGTGAACCCTGACGAGTTCTACGTCCACAAGACCACCCTGGCGGCAGGCCGCCCGGCGGTGCTGCGGCGTAACCTCGGCTCCAAGCTGATCAAGATGGTCTACACCGGTGATGCCAGCGCCGGCAAGTCGGTGGAGACCGTGGATGTGCCACTGTCCGATCGTGGCCGTTTCAGCATCAACGACGAACAGGTGATGGCGCTGGCGCGTCAGGCGATGACCATCGAAGAGCACTACGGCCGTCCCATGGACATCGAGTGGGCACTGGACGGTGACGATCAAAAGCTCTACATCGTTCAGGCGCGTCCCGAGACCGTGGTGTCCCAGCAGGAGGGCGGCTCGCTGGAGCGCTTCCAGCTCAAGGAGAAGGGGCGCACCCTGGTCACCGGTCGCGCCATCGGTCAGCGCATCGGTCGTGGTGCGGTCAAGGTCATCCTGAGCCCGGACGAGATGGACAAGGTCAACGCCGGGGACGTGCTGGTCACCGACATGACCGACCCGGACTGGGAACCGATCATGAAGCGCGCTTCTGCCATCGTCACCAACCGTGGCGGTCGCACCTGTCACGCGGCGATCATCGCCCGCGAACTGGGTATCCCGGCGGTGGTGGGCTGTGGTGATGCCACCGACGTGCTGCGCGATGGCCGTGAAGTCACCGTGTCCTGCGCCGAGGGAGATGCCGGCCACGTCTACGATGGTCTGCTGGAGTTCGACCGCAACGTCACCAGCGTCGATGCCATGCCGGACATCCCGTTCAAGATCATGATGAACGTGGGCAACCCGGATCGCGCCTTCAGCTTCTCCACCCTGCCCAACGCCGGTGTCGGCCTGGCGCGTCTGGAGTTCATCATCAACCGCATGATCGGCGTTCACCCCAAGGCGCTGCTGGAATACGACACCCTGCCCAGCGAACTGCAGCAGACCATCGATCTGCGTATCGCCGGCTACGACGATCCGGTCAGCTTCTACGTCGACAAGCTGGTGGAGGGTATCTCGACCCTGGCGGCGGCCTTCTATCCGGAGCGGGTCATCGTGCGAATGTCGGACTTCAAGTCCAACGAGTACGAGAACCTGATCGGCGGCAAGCTCTACGAGCCCGGTGAAGAGAACCCGATGCTCGGTTTCCGCGGCGCCTCGCGCTACATCTCCGAGAACTTCCGGCCGTGCTTCGAGCTTGAGTGTCGGGCGATGAAGCGGGTGCGCGACGAGATGGGCCTCGACAACGTCGAGCTGATGATTCCCTTCGTGCGTACCACCGAAGAAGCCAGTGAAGTGGTCGACCTGCTGGCGGCCAATGGCCTCAAGCGCGGCGATAACGGGCTCAAGGTCATCATGATGTGCGAGCTGCCGGCCAACGCCCTGCTGGCCGATGAGTTCCTCGAGTACTTCGACGGCTTCTCCATTGGCTCCAACGATCTGACCCAGTTGACCCTCGGTCTCGATCGCGACTCCGGTATCGTCGCGCACCTGTTCGATGAGCGGAACCCGGCGGTCAAGAAGCTGCTGGCCATGGCGATCCAGGCCTGCAAGGCCAAGGGCAAGTACGTGGGGATCTGCGGCCAGGGGCCGTCTGACCATCCGGAACTGGCCAAGTGGCTGATGGAGCAGGGCATCGACTCGGTGTCACTGAACCCGGACGCGGTGCTGGAGACCTGGTTCATGCTGGCCGGCGAGACCATCGGCTGAGCATCACCATGCTGTGAGACGGCGACGCGATCGCCCGCCTGTCGACGCCGCGGACCTTCCGCGGCGTCGTTGCGTTGTGCGGGTGTGCGAAACTCGCTCAATCGCCTCGAGGGGCTCCCCAAGTGCCCGCTAACTTGGCACCATGGGAAGCTTTTCTTTTCAGGATCTTGTGATGGCGTATCTGTTGGTCATGGGCAGCGTGCTGCTGTCCATCGGGGTGTGCCTGGGCTGGGCCTGCTGGTCGCTGGGGCGCTGGACTCTCGGGCGGCTGCTGCCAGGGGGGCGTCAGTCATCGGGCACGGCAACACAAAAGGCGAAGCCAGGACCCAGGGCCCGCAGTCGCAGCGATGCCCCGACCAAGGCGTCGAGCAAGGCCGCGAACAAGGCCCCGGCCAAGTCAGAACCCAGGCAGGAACCCAGGGCCTCACGGGGCAAGGCTGCTCCGGCAAAGGCGGTCAAGAACAAGGAGCCTACGCCTCCCTGGGCATTGACTCGGGGCCTGTCACGCTTTGGCTCGGCGCTGCCGCTGGGCCTGCTGATGGCGTTGATATACGGTGTGGTACGCCTGGCCGAGAAGGGCATGGCGGCCAGGGCCGAAAGCACCCCTGAGGGTTATCACCAGTTGGTGTCGGTGCTCGGTGTGACCGCCGTGGCGCTGCTGGCGCTGGCACTGGTCTCGTGGTTCTGCCGCTGGCGGCTGGATCGCTACGAGCGCCGGCAATGAGTCAGCGCTGCTCGTCGGCGGTAAAGGATGCCGGTGGAACACGTACATGACAGCGAGCCTGCGTGCCGTCTCGACGCTCAGGGCCTATGCTGAATCAAGCAATCAAGACTCTCCCGTATTACTCATCACAAAAGGAGCGGTGATGACATCGCGTACTTCGCCACGGTTGGCGCGTCTGGCGTCTTCCATCGTTTGCGGCAATCTGCTGCTGGCCGGCCTGCTGACGACACCGGCTCTTGCCCAGGAGGGGTTTGAATACGCTCGTCCGGACATCTCGCCGGAATCGAGTTCCGGCTACCAGGAGAAGCCCGGCTGGTCGACCTCGTCCTTTGCGGTGGCGGCGGCGAACCCTCTGGCCACCGACGCCGGCTATCAGGTGATCAAGGCCGGAGGCTCGGCCATCGATGCCGCCATCGCGGTGCAGATGGTACTGACGCTGGTGGAACCCCAGTCCAGCGGCATCGGCGGTGGTTCCTTTCTGATGCTGTTCGACGGGGAAGAGGTCCACGCCTTCGATGGCCGTGAAAAGGCCCCGTTGGGCGCCGACGAGTCCCTGTTTCTGAATGCCGACGGCGATCCGATCGACTTCATGACCGCCGTCGAGAGCGGGCGTTCGGTGGGGGTGCCCGGTACCTTGAGGATGCTGGAGCTGGCGCACGACGAATACGGCGAGCTGCCGTGGAAGTCACTGTTTGCGCCGGCCATCACCCTGGCCACGGAAGGTTTCGAGATCAGCCCGCGTCTGCATCAGAGCCTGGTGTCGACGCCAAGCCTTGCTGAGGACGAGATCGCCGGGGCCTACTTCTTCGATGACCAGGGCGAGCCGCTTGAGGTGGGAACGACCCTACGCAATCCCGCTTTGGCGGCGATTCTGACCAAGGTGGCCGAGGAGGGCAGCTCTGCGCTTCACACCGGCGAGTTTGCCGAGGATCTGGTGTCCCGGGTGCAGAATCACCCGGAGCTGCCCGGTACCCTGAGTCTCGAGGACATGGCGGGTTACGCAGCACTCGAGCGTGAGCCGCTATGCACCCCCTGGCGTGAATGGGAGGTCTGCGGCTTCCCGCCACCCTCATCGGGACACCTGACCGTGATGCAGATACTCGGCATGATGGAGGCCTTGCCGGAGATCGAGACCGCCATCCACGAGGGCGTACCCACGGTGGATTGGCTACATCCGTTTCTCGAGGCCTCGCGCCTGGCCTTTGCCGATCGCGGCCGCTACATCGGTGACAGCGATTTTGTCGAACCCCCCGGCGGTGACTGGAACACGCTGCTGGCACCGGACTATCTGGCCAAGCGCGCCGAGCTGATCAAGCAGCAGAGCATGGGTAGCGGCGAGGCGCGCCCCGGCAACCCCGGTTCGCTGGAGACCGCCTATGCCTCTCAGCCCCAGCAGCCCGAGCACGGCACCAGCCATATCAGCATCGTCGACCCCCGGGGCCAGGCGGTCGCCATGACCTCGAGCATCGAGCAGGCGTTTGGTTCGCGCATCATGGCCAACGGTGGCGGTGAGCTTGATGGCGGCTATCTGCTCAACAATGAGTTGACCGACTTTTCCTTCACGCCGACGGATGAGCAGGGCACACCGATCGCCAATCGGGTGCAGCCCGGCAAGCGGCCGCGTTCGAGCATGAGTCCGACGCTGGTGTTCGAGCGTGAGAGCGGCGAGCTGGTAGCGAGCCTCGGGTCTCCCGGAGGCGCGGCGATCATCCACTACACCGCCCAGACACTGGATGCCATGCTTACGCGTGGTGTGGACGCCCAGCAGGCGCTCGATCTGCCCCATGCGATCACCACCGGTGGCACCGTCTATCTGGAGCAGGGCCGCTTCCCCGAGGCCACGCTGCGCGATCTGCGGGGGCTTGGCCACGAGGTCGAGACCCGCGAGTTGACCAGCGGTCTGCAGGCGCTGAAGGTCACCGAAGACGGCTTCTATGGGGGGGCTGATCCCCGCCGTGAAGGCGTCGTGATGGGCGATTGAAGCGCGCCATTCGCTTCACGGACTGATGTTGCCCCCGCTCCCGGCTACCGCCGGGGCGGGGGTTCTTCGTTCAGTCGTCGGCCAGCCAGTGGCGCAGCTTGGTCAGCAGTAGCTCGGCGTCGCTCATCCTGCGTCGTTCGCGCAGCAGCGCGCTGAGTCTTTCGGGGCGGTCGGTGATGATGCCGTCCACGCCCATGTCGATAAGTCTGGCCATGCGGCCAGGATCGTTGACCGTCCAGGCGTAGAGCGGCGTCTGGTTGAGGTGGGCGCGTCGCAGTTGATCATCGTCGATCTGGCTGTTGCGCAGGCCGAGCCCGTCGAAGCGACGCTGCGGCAGGCTGCCGGGCAGGGCCCACTCTGCCAGCAGCAGTGTCCTGGCGCGAGGTTCCTGGGCGTCGATCAGATGGATCTGACGGTACGACAAGGACGCAAGCCAAGTGGTCTCGAATAGCCTGGGATCGCCACAGATCATGCGCGCCAGGCGGTCTTCTGCCTGGTCTCGGCAGTGCAGGCGCCAGCGGCGTTCGGCGTCGAGCTCTGCCACGACCGCCTCGATCAGCGCCTGTTCCTGGCCACGGCTCGGCTTGAGCTCGATGATCAGGTCGGCGCGGCCACGCACCGCAGCCAGGGCCTGGTCGAGCCTGGCCAGGCGTTCGCCGGCGAAGGCATGGCTGAAGCCTGATCCGACATCCAGCGTTGCCAACTCCTGCCAGTTCAGGTCGGTGACCCGCCGCGGGTCTCCCGCAAGACGCTGCAGCGTGGCATCGTGGCTCAGCACCACGCTGCCGTCGGCACTCAGGCGCACATCGATCTCGATCTGATCGGCGCCGTCTTCCAGGGCCTGACGGATGGCCGACAGGCTGTTCTCAGGCGCTACCTCCGAACTGCCCCGGTGGGCGATCACCTCGACCTCGTCATTGAGCTCCTGTCGCTCCACCATCAGCCACGCCTGGGAGACAGCGAATACCAGGATGCCGACCTCCACCGCCCAGGCCAACCGCCCCGGGTGGGCGTCAGCCGGTGGAGGATCGGGGCGCGGCAGGCGATGGGCGCGGCGCAGGTACAGGCAGGTCGCCAGCAGGGCGTTGAGCACGATCACCGCGAAGGCGACACTGAGCGTCAGCAGGGTCGCGGCGGTGACCACCAGCAACATGGTCGTGATGACCACCGCGCCGATCTCGGGCAGTGTCGACAAGAGGGGGGCGACCCAGGCGCTGAAGGCGATCGATACCGCCGACGGCAGCACCAGCAGTACCGCCAGCATCGAAAAGATGACCCGCGCAAGTCCTCCCTGGCGGTGCCGGGTCAACTGGTAGCTGCGGCGCATCGCTGCGACAGGCGAGAGACCCTCCAGTACCACGCAGGGCAGCGCCAGCCACCATCGGATGTAGAGTCGCGCCGCCAGCGCGGCCCAGAGTCCGACCAGCGGAAGCAGGGTCGAGGTGTAGAGCCAGAAGGCCGGTGGGCGCACCCGCCGCACATAGTAGGGATCCAGGTGACCGAGCAGGGAATCGTGGACCAGGCTGGCACAGGCGGCGACGAGGGTCAGGGCCAGCAGGTGAATCGACACCTGCAGGCTGGCGAGGCCCAACAGCCTGGGAAGACGATGCAGACTCTGCCACAGGGCGATCAAGGCCTGGCGCGCGTGGGAGCCCTGGCGCTCCACCGCCACCAGCATCATCCCGGCCTGCTGCAGGTAAAGCAGCGTCAGCAGGATGACGGCAAAGGCGAGGATCCAGCTGAAGCCGAGCGGCGACAGCAGCAGTTCGACCGCATCCACCGTGGTGACCAGGGGGCGGCCAACCCGCGATAGCCAGCCGGCCAGCAGCCAGCCCATGGCCGGCAGCAATGCAGCCGAGGCGAACAGCGTGAACAGCAGATGGTAGGCCAGCAGAGGACGCAGGTGGTCATGCAGGCTGGTGTAGACATCCCTGGCAAGCGTCATGAGTCTAAAGTGTGCCGTTGGACGTGGGTAGCAGGAGCAGGGGGCGCTGCGCGCCGAGGACCCACCGAGTGAGCGATGGCGTCAGTGGTGGGGGTCACAGGACCCCCGGCGGTCGGTGGACCAAGGAAGAGCGATGACCCGTCAATCGAGTTCGAGGCGGGACTCGGCGACTAGAATGCCGTTGTTGTCGGCGTAGACCCATTGGCCCGGTGCGAAGTCGACACCGGCGAAGGCGACGGGAACATCACGCTGGCCTTCGCCGCGCTTCTCGCTCTTGCGTGGGTGGGCGCCGAGGGCCTGGATGCCCAGATCGGTCTCCGCCAGGATGTCCACGTCGCGCACGCAGCCATACATGATCACCCCGGCCCAGCCATTGCCGGCCGCCTGTTCCGCGAGCATGTCGCCGAGCATGGCGCAGCGGGTTGACCCGCCTGCGTCCACCACCAGCACTGCGCCGTCTCCTGGTTCGGCGACCGCCTGCTTGACCAGCGAGTTGTCTTCGAAGCACTTGACCGTTTTCACCGGGCCGAAGAAGGCCTCCTGGCCCCCGTAGTTGACGAAGATCGGGTCGCACACCGCCACCTCTGGGTAGGCGTCGCAGATATCGGGCGTGACAATCTGGGTCATTGGAGCGTCTCCGTGGCTAGTCCTGGCATGATGCCACAGGTGTCGATGTTATCCAGCCCCCGGGGGATGACGGGCTGAGGAGGTCGAGCGTGGGAATGGATTTCGGTGATCTCTGATAAATTGTGCGCGAGTCGTCAAATCGGTCGTTGAAAAGTGGCGTCGTTTCACCGGCTTGTCCACGTTCAGCCCAGAGATGTGATCGATGCCTTGGCGAAACGCCCTGGCAATCCGCCTGATCTTTTTCCACTGAAGGTACGATGATTTGCCTGGCACCCGAGTGCGAGTGCATGTCGTTGGCCTCCGTTCGCTGTTGGTGAGTTCCTCTCATGATTCCGGCATCAGACCGGCGCTGATCTTTCGTGGTGCTGGCGAATCGATAGCGGGCCGGGCCGAGGGTCGGTCGTGCAAGGCCGGTACTATGCAGCGCTGCAAGCCACGGGGGAAGCCGGAGACGCCAGCGCGATAGCGGTGTGGCCAGGCTCGCCCCTTGAATCCAAAGATCCGTTGCGGATAAGGGGATCTTGAGGTCATTGCCGATTTCCGCATAAGCCATCGGCGATGACCAAGTTCGGCCGTCGCAATGCCAGCCGTCCGCATATCTTTGGCCAGGTGAAAGGCGTCACTCGGCCAAGCTCCAGTCGTGCGTTGATCGTGCAAGCCGCGGACCCGGCGTCTTTCCTTCTTGGCATCGACACAGGGGATGGCGTCATGGCGAACCAGAGCAGTGATTTCAGGGTGGATGAGGCGGGGCTGGATGACGGCACCCGGGCGGGTGCCGTTGCGACCTCGGTAGGGGGCGTCTATGAGCGGCCGCCAGGAGGACAGATCGAGGGCTTTGTCGTCAACGGTGTCGACCTGACCGGTGGCGGCAGCCTCAGCGGTGACTTTGGCACCCTGACGGTGGCGGTGGACGCCCAGGGCAACTATCGCTGGGACTACCAGTTGACCGACAACTCTGACGATCACCGTTCCCAGGGGCGCGGCGACGAGGGCATCAACGATCCGTTCAAGGTGGAAGTGAACGGGGGAAGCCAAGGGGTGCAGAGCGACAATCTGCGGATTTTCGTCAAGGATGACGTGCCCGATGCCACCGCCACGGCACCGAGCTCGGTGGCCGAAGGGGAGGTGGCGCGCGGTACCTGGTCGGTCAATGCTGGCGCCGATGGTCTGCGTGAAATGCGCGTCTACGTGTCGGAGGAGATCGGCTTCTACCGTCTGGACACACCCATCGAGTTGTCGGTGGGCACCCTGATCGTGAACTCCGACGGTAGCTGGGAGTTCGAGGCCAGGGACGGGCTCGACCAGACCACCCATCCGGAGCTCGAGTTCACCCTCAGGCCCATCGATAACGATGGGGACCGCGGACGGGCGAAGGTCACGGTAGAGATCACCGACGCCAATGTCCCCACAACGCCAACGAGCGATGATGACCCCTACACCCGGTCTCCGTCGGTGGTGCTCGACGAGGACGGCCTGGCTGGGGGCAACCCCGGAGGCCCTGAGGACGTGGCCGGTGAGGCCACCAGCGCCAGCGCGCGGCTTGGCTATGACTTTGGTGCCGATGGACCTGCCGCCAGCGGGGCCTTCTACTGGACCACGGACGGCCTGCCGACCAATCTGCAGAGCCAGGGCAGCGCCGTCGTCTACGAGGTGTCGGCCGACGGCCTCAGCCTGACCGGCCGTGACGAGGTGAGCGGCGAAGCCGTGTTCACGGTGGTGCGCGCAGATGACTCGGATCTGGTGACGGTGTCCCTACTGCGCCCGCTGGATCACTTCGCCACCGGCACCGAGGACGACATCGATCTGTCGCTCGGCTATGTGGTGAAGGATGCCGATGGCAGCGAGGCCAAGGGCTATCTGGTGGTCACCGTCGACGACGACACCCCAGTGGTCGTCGACGACTATTCCAGCGCCGGGTCCGGCGAGTCGGTGAGCGCGGATGTGCTGGCCAATGACAGCCCGGGCGCCGACCTGGGGCACCTGGTCAGTGCCGAAGTAGTATCCGGCCAAGGGCAGGTGGTGATCAATGACGACCAGACGCTGACCTTCACCCCCGCTGACGATTTCAGCGGCACCGCCCGCATCAAGTACAAGGTGCTGGACTGCGACGGAGACCCGATGGTCGGCCACTGGACCGTCAAGGTCGAGGACACCGATGGCAAGCCGGTGACCAGTGATGTGCATCGCATCGTGCTCGATGAGGATGGATTGCCAGGGGGTAATGCCGGCGGCAATGGCGACGTGGTCGGTGAGCCGATCAGCGCCGTGAGGGACCTCCAGATTGACTTTGGTGCCGATGGACCGGCGGCGGGAGGCGGCTTCGCCTGGAGTGCGGACATCGCGCTGACCGCAGGCCCCCAGAGCCCTACCGACGACAATCCTCGCAGTGATCTCGATGGCCTCACCTCCCAGGGTAGCGAGGTGAGCTTTGAGGTGGTCGATGGGGGGCGTGGCCTGATCGGCCGCAACGAGGCCGGCGAGAGTGTCATTACGGTGAGTCTGGAAGACGGCTCGGACGTGGCTCGCGCCGTTCTGCATCGACCCATCGATCATCTGCGGCCGTTCAGCGAGGACAATATCTTCCTTGGTCTGTCCTACACGGTCACCGACGCCGACGGTGACACCGCTCAGGGGCAGCTCGAGCTGCTCATCGATGACGACACCGCAGAGACCGAGGATGACAGCTCGGTATCCGACAATGGTGCTGCGGTGACCCTGGACGTGCTGGCCAATGATGCCGTCGGCGCCGATGGTGGCCGCGTGACAGCCGCCAATGTGGTGGGAGACAGCGAGGTTACCGGCTCGGTAGTGCTCAACCAGGATGGCACCCTGACCTTTACCCCCGACCCCGGCCAGAGTGGTGTGGCCACCGTGCGTTACACCCTGACCGACGGCGATGGCGACCCTCGCTTTGCCGAGTGGACGATCATCGTGGACGCCGACGGTACCCCGACGACGCCGAGTGGTGATGACGTGCCCGTGGCAGTGGTCGATGAGGATGGCCTGGCGGGAGGTATCGCGGGGGGTATCGACGATGTCGCGGGTGAAGCGACTCAGGTGGCCGGAGTACTTGGCTACGATGCCGGCACGGATGGCGCCGGCGACTTCCGCTGGTTGGCCCCGAGTCCGAGCGGGCTGACCTCCGGGGGCACGCCGGTCATGTTCTCGCTCAGCGGCGATGGTCGCCAGCTGGTGGGCAGCGCAGGCGGCAGCGTCGTCTTGACGGCGGTACTGACCAATCTGCTCACGGGTGCCTATCAGGTCACCCTGGCCGGTCCGCTGGACCACAGCGACCCTGGCTCCGAGGATGACATTGATCTGACCCTGAACTACGTCGTCAGCGATAGTGACGGCGACGAAGCCCAGGGCAGCTTGAATGTCGTGGTCGACGACGATTCGCCGCTGGCGGCGGACGACGCGGCAAGCGCGAGCGGCGGCGCGCCGGTGGTCATCGAGGTGCTCGACAACGATCAAGCGGGTGCCGATGGGGCAAGCGTGACGGCGGCTGCGGTGCGTGGAGGAGACAGCGTCGGTACGGTAAGCGTGAACACCGACGGATCGCTGACCTTCGTCCCCAACCCGACCTTTGGCGGGCAGGCGGTGATCGATTACACCCTGACCGACAACGATGGGGATAGCGCCGAGGCCGAAGCGACGGTCAGCGTCGAAGGTCCTGCGGACGAACTGGTGGTGGGGGACAACGACGACGATAACGAAGCGACAGGGGCCGGTGGCGACGTGCTGATCGGTGATCGAGGTGGCCTGGAGGCGGTGCTGACGCCGGCCACCAACTACAACATTTCGCTGATTGTCGATACCACCGGCAGCATGGTGGTGCCGTCGGGGACGCCAGGCCTGAGTCGACTCGAGCTGGTTCAGGCGGCGCTCAAGAACCTGTTGACCGACCTGGTGGCCCATGACGGCCAGATCAACCTGCAGATCGTCGATTTTGGCACCAATGCCGTCGATCATATCGTCATCGACCTCAACAGCGCTGACGATATCGCCAAGGTGGTGAGCTTCATCGACGGTTTCAGGGCGGAGGGCGGCACCAATCTGGAAGCCGGCATTCGCACTGCATCTGGATGGCTGGCGGCGCAGGACGCCGATCCCCGGTTCGCCGACTTTGAGGACCTGAGCTTCATCCTGACCGATGGTGGGCCCACACACTACACGGATGATGCCGGACGCACGGTGAGCGCCACAGCGATCGACGCCACCGCCATCAAGGAGGCCGCCGACGCCTATACCGAGCTGGCCGCGCTCAGTAGCGTGCGAGCGGTCGGCATCGGTGATGCGACCAGGGAAGATGTTCTCGAGTTTTTCGACAATACGGATGTGTCGGGCACCGGGGCGCTGTCTTACCAGGGCACCGTGGTCGATGGTGTCAGGCTTGCCAATTTCACGCGCGGTTCGACGGACGCGCTGAGGGTAGAGACCTGGACCAAGGTCTCCGACGCCAACACGGTGGCAGCCCAGTTCGGGGGCAAGTTGCGGATCAGGGACAACGCTAATGACAACCAGGCGGCGGAAGTGGTCAGTACCTCTTTCTTCGTCGATGACGATCCCGATGACCAGCTGTACACCTCGCTGCTGTTTCGCTACAGCACCAGTGTGTTCAGTCAGTCGAACGATTCGATGGGTTATGTGGTCGAGGTGCGCGAAGGTGGCCAATGGCAGGAGTACGCCAGCAGTTCACTGACCTACGCCCCGAACTGGACGACGGTCGATACCGGCTTTCTCGAGACGGGGGAGTATCGTCTCCGGTTCCTGGTCGACAGCGGCAACCGCACCAACGACAGTCTTGATATCGATCAGATCCGACTGGAGCAGCGCCTGCTCGACGATGGAGACATTCTCGAGACCGGGCAGGTGGAGGTGGTCAATACCGCCGAAGAACTGGAAGCGGCCCTGTTTGGCGGAGGCAGCCAAGCCGAGTTGGCCGCGCTCGGCGATGATGTCCTGGCAGGCAACGAGGGAGACGATGTCCTGTTCGGCGATACCGTCAACAGCGATGGACTGTCCTGGGTGGATGGCGACAGTGGCGAGAGTTTCCAGGCGGGAGAACACGATGGCTTGGGTTATCTCGGCCTTGTCGAGTTCCTGAGGTGGGGCGTGAATGGTGGGGCGGAGCCGACGGATCAGCAGATCATCGACTACGTCAGGGACAACGTCGAGACCCTGGCTATCGCGGATCGGTCTGACGGTGGCAACGACAGCCTGTCCGGCGGTGCCGGTGATGACATCCTGATCGGTGGCGGCGGCGACGACCTGCTGGTCGGCGGTGCCGATGATGATCTGTTGGTCGGTGGTGCCGGGGCCGATGTCTTCGCCTGGGAGTTTGGTGACGCGGGCAGCACAACGGCACCGGCGCAGGATACCGTGGCCGACTTCACCGTCGGTGAGTATGGCGTTGAGGCCGAGGCCGACCGGCTCGATCTTGCCGATCTTCTTCAGGGCGCCGACGAGGACAATCTGGCGGACTACCTTCAGGCCAGTCAGGACGGGGACGATACCCTGTTGTCCATCAGCAGCGAAGGCAACCTGGCGGCTGGAGGTGTCAACGCCGATCAGGTCGTTGTGCTTCAGGGCGTGCAGATGGGCGCAGACGGTGACGCCTTCCTGCAGAATCTGCTCGACGATGGTCAGTTGAGGGTCGAGTAAAGCAGGCGAGTAAAGCAGGCGAGGGAAGATGGGGTGGGCGGTCAGCCGCCCACCCAGTGACACGGCCTTTGCTGGCAAGGCATGAAAAAGCGCCCCGGGGAGTTGAACGCAACTCGCTCCCCGGGGCGCTTCCTTGTGATTCAAGGCTCGAGTCGGTCTGGCGACAGGCTCGAGCCGTTGACCGTCAGATGACTCAGGCTTCCTGAGCCACCGGAATCACGTTCGAGGCGGCCTTCTGGTACTCCTCGATTTCGTGGAAGTTCATGTAGCGATAGATCTCGCCGGCCATGGCGTCGAACTCGCCCATGTAGCGACGGTACTCATCGACGCTCGGCAGGCGACCTTCCACGGCGGCCACGGCGGCCAGTTCGGCGGAGGCCAGGAAGACGTCGGCGCCATCACCCAGACGGTTGGGGAAGTTGCGGGTGGAGGTGGATACCACCGTGCTCTTGGCGGCGACGCGGGCCTGGTTACCCATGCACAGCGAGCAACCCGGCATTTCCATGCGTGCGCCGGCGCGGCCGTAGATGCCGTAGTAGCCTTCCTCGGTCAGCTGGTGCTGGTCCATCTTGGTCGGCGGGGCGAGCCACAGCTTGGTCTTCAGGCTGCCGGCGGGCTGCTTCTCGAGCAGCTTGCCGGCGGCGCGGAAGTGACCGATGTTGGTCATGCACGAACCGATGAACACCTCGTCGATGCTCTGACCTGCCACCTCGGACAGCAGACGGGCGTCGTCCGGGTCGTTGGGGGCACACAGTACCGGCTCCTTGAGCTGCTCCAGGTCGATCTCGATGACCTCGGCATACTCGGCGTCGGCGTCTGCGCGCATCAGGCTCGGATCGGCCAGCCACTCTTCCATGGCCAGGATGCGACGCTCGATGGTGCGCTTGTCACCGTAGCCATTGGCGATCATCCACTTGAGCAGGGTGATGTTCGACTTCAGGTACTCGGAGACAGAGTCTTCGGACAGGGTGATGGTGCAGCCCGCCGCGGAGCGCTCGGCACTGGCATCGGACAGCTCGAAGGCCTGCTCGACGGTAAGATCCTCGAGGCCCTCGATCTCCAGCACGCGACCAGAGAAGGCGTTCTTCTTGCCGGACTTCTCGACGGTCAGAAGTCCCTTCTGGATGGCGTAGTAGGGAATGGCATGGACCAGGTCACGCAGGGTGACACCAGGCTGACGCTTGCCCTTGAAGCGCACCAGGATGGACTCCGGCATGTCCAGCGGCATGACACCGGTGGCGGCGGCGAAGGCCACCAGACCAGAGCCCGCCGGGAAGGAGATGCCCATCGGGAAACGCGTGTGGGAGTCACCGCCGGTGCCGACGGTGTCCGGCAGCAGCATGCGGTTCAGCCAGGAGTGGATGATGCCGTCGCCCGGGCGCAGCGATACGCCGCCGCGGTTCATGATGAAGTCCGGCAGGGTGTGGTGGGTTTCCACGTCCACCGGCTTCGGGTAGGCACTGGTGTGGCAGAACGACTGCATGACCAGATCCGCCTGGAAGCCCAGGCAGGCCAGGTCCTTGAGCTCGTCACGGGTCATCGGACCGGTGGTGTCCTGAGAGCCGACGGTGGTCATCTTCGGCTCGCAGTACATGCCGGGACGCACGCCTTCCAGGCCGCAGGCCTTGCCGACCATCTTCTGGGCCAGGGTGAAGCCCTTGCCGGTGTCCTTGGGCTGCTCGGGCAGACGGAAGACGTCGGACTGCTCCAGACCCAGCGACTTGCGGGCGTTGTCGGTCAGACCGCGACCGATGATCAGCGGGATACGACCGCCTGCGCGGACCTCGTCGAGGATGACCTGAGTCTTCAGCTCGAAGGTGGAGATCACTTCGTCGGTGTCGTGACGGCAGACCTTGCCTTCATAAGGGTAGACGTCGATGACGTCGCCCATTTCCATCTTCGACACATCCATCTCGACCGGCAGGGCGCCGGCGTCTTCCATGGTGTTGAAGAAGATCGGGGCGATCTTGCCGCCGAAGCAGAAGCCACCGGCGCGCTTGTTGGGCACGTTGGGGATGTCGTCGCCGAAGAACCACAGCACCGAGTTGGTGGCGGACTTGCGCGAGGAACCGGTACCCACCACATCGCCGACGTAGGCCACCGGGAAGCCCTTGGCCTTGACCGCTTCGATCTGCGCCATGGGGCCCTTGGTGCCGGGGACTTCGGGCTCGATGCCGTCACGCTCGTTCTTGAGCATGGCGTTGGCGTGCAGCGGAATATCCGGGCGTGACCAGGCGTCGGGGGCCGGGGACAGGTCGTCGGTGTTGGTCTCGCCGGGCACCTTGAACACGGTCAGGGTGATCTTGTCGGCCAGTGCCGGCTTGGACAGGAACCATTCGGCGTCGGCCCAGGACTGCATCACGTCCTTGGCCACCTCGTTGCCGGCCTTGGCGCGGTCGGCGACGTCGTGGAAGGCGTCGAACATCAGCAGGGTGTGCTTGAGCTGCTCGCCGGCTTCCTTGGCAAGCTCGGCATCATCGAGCAGTTCGACCAGGGTCGCGATGTTGTAACCACCCTGCATGGTGCCCAGCAGCTTGACGGCATGCACCTTGTCGATGAGCGGAGATTCGGCTTCGCCCTTGGCCAGGGCGGTCAGGAAACCGGCCTTGACGTAGGCGGCCTCGTCCACCCCGGGCGGAACGCGGTTGGTCAGCAGATCGAGGACAGTCTCTTCTTCTCCGGCGGGCGGCGCCTTGAGCAGTTCGACCAGTTCGGCGACCTGTTCGGCGTTCAGCGGCTTGGGGGGAATGCCTTCCTGGGCACGCTCTTCGACATGTTGGCGATAGGCTTCAAGCACGTGGGGGCCCTCATTGGTTTGTGGTGGTCACGCTCGAACGCGTCTCGCTCGAACGTGAGGGACACGCTGTCAACGGTGGCCGGGATTCTAGAATAAACTGTCGACAATGTTAAGAGAGCCCGTCATGACGGGCTTTGAACTTTGGTCGCCGAGGCCGGTTCGTGCCTATTCGACTGGGGTAGGGGTGTGTCCGCTCGAGGCAGGCGTTACCATGTGCCGATTCAATTTTTAGCACGATGAGGTGTCCGACGATGACCCAAGTTGTGGTGTCGCCCTGCGTCGGGCTGTGTTCGACCACGGTGGGCGATAACGTCTGCCGTGGCTGTCAGCGCCATGATCAGGAAATTCTGCGCTGGTTCTCGCTGGATGGCGATGAGCGCGAGAGGCGGATCGGGGAACTGGACGCTCTGCGTATCGAGGTGGCCGCGAATTTCGTCGAGGTGATCGACGAAGACCTGCTGGAGCGCCAGATGCGACGCCATCGTGTGCGTTTTCGTTCGTCCCAGCCGGCGACGTCGCGGGTGATAGAGCTGCTGCGGGTGGGGCGTGATCGTATCGGCGACCTGGCAGCCTACGGCATCGCGCTGCGCCCAGGTGTGCCGGACCAGCCTCAGCAGTTGTACGCCGCCATCAGCCAGGCCCTTCAGCAGGCCGGCGAAGAACGTCGGACACTTCATCTCGAGTCCGGGCCCGATGGGGCCCAGCAATGGAAACCGCTTTCATGAATGTCACCATCAGCCCCGACCATGACACCTCGCTGCCTGAGGAGCTTCTCGATTTCCTGCCGTGTGCGACGCCGAATGCATGGGTCGAGTGGGCGCTGGACAATGAAACCCTGTTGTTGATCGATCACGCCCAGTGCGAGAAGAAAGCGGCGTCCACGGCCATGAGTCTGATGTATCGCTACGTGGATCACGTCGACCTGCTGACCAAGATGTCGCAGTTGGCTCGTGAAGAGCTTCTGCACTTCGAGCAGGTCGTGAAAATCATGCGCGCCAGGGGGATTGAGTACCGCCATCTCAGCGCATCGCGCTATGCTGAAGGACTGAGGGAACTGGTCAGGCGCGATGAGCCGGAGCGTCTGGTGGATGTGCTGATCGTCGGTGCCTTGATCGAGGCGCGCAGTTGTGAACGCTTTGCGCGACTTATTCCACATCTCGACGACGAACTTGCCAAGTTCTACCGAGGTCTGGTTAAGTCGGAAGGACGCCACTTCGAGGACTACATCACACTGGCGAGCCAGCTTTCAGACGCGCCGATAGAAGCGCGCATTGCGGTCTTCAAGGCCCGCGAAGAGCAACTTGTGACGACCCCGGACGTCGCCTTTCGATTTCACAGCGGTGTGCCGGCCTGAGGCCGATAGCACCGCCACGCAGGGACACCATCATGCGGGACGCCCAACACGATGCTTCCCAGATAACGGACCAGGACCACCTGGCACTCTTTGGGCACTTTTCCCTCAACCTGGGAGACGATGTCCTCGTTCAATTCAGCTACGACAAGGTCAAGGCGCTGCTGGTCTACCTGCTGCTGCATCAGCAGCCGGTCAACCGCGCGACCCTGGCCGAACTGCTGTGGCCCGACCAGGGGTTGTCCTCCGGTCGCACCAACCTGAGACATGCCCTTCACTGTCTGCGCCAGTCGCTGGGGGATGAGGCCGACAAGGTGTTGACGGTGTCGCGCCAGACCATCGCCTTTCAACTGCCGGTGCAATGGGGGTTCGATGTTCATGACCTGCAGCGGCTACTGGAGGGTAGTCGTGACATCGACACCCTGGAAGAATTGCTGGGGTTGTATCGAGGCGACCTGGTGGAGGAGCTGCAGCTGCCGGCCTGTCCCGACTTCCAGCGTTGGCTGATTCAGGTGCGCAACGAGTGGCGCCAGCGAGTCATTCGCTTCGCTGAAGACGTGCTCGACCAGGAAGGCAGCATCCCCGATGCGCTGTTGCAGGAGCTGGTCAGCCGATTTTCCGGCTACGCTCCCTTTCATGAAAAGCTGGTGCGCCAACTGGCCGAGCAAGGCCAGATGGCGGCGGCGCATGAGCAGTACAACGCCTTCCTGCAGTTGCTGGCGCTGTCCGGGCAACAGCCAGACCCCAGTTTCCTGCAGTTGGCTTGCTACTGGTCCGACGGGCAGCCCGAAAACCCGTCCTTGTCGCCCAAGGGCGCCTTCTCGCGGACCCTGGCGATGGACAGTCCGCCGCTCGGCGAAGAGGAGGTCGAGCACCGGCAGCTGTCGGTCATGGCGATTCGCCTGACACTGGACGGCGACATGGGCAGCCGGGCCGAGACGCGGGCCTGTCTGGCATTACAGATCGAACTGATGCGCTGGCTCGAGAAGCAGTGCCACCATCTGGGTGGCTTCTGGTTGCCCGGTGCCACGGGCGGGCTGGGGCTTGCGTGTTTCGGTACCCATGGGCCGGCGCATCAGCTGGCCGAACTGGTGGCCCTGTACGAACACTGTCGACGTCTGTTGGCGGAAGAGTCGCAGCGACACTGGACCGGTGAAGGGAGCCTGCCCCGCATGACCCTGGCGGCGGGCCTGAACAGCGGCCAGGTGGTCTATCTGCCGTCGCGCCACCTGGTGGATCCGCTGGGTCAGGTGACCCAGCGGGCACTCGACCTGATGAGCGCCGCCGAGGGCAGCGAACTCGTCATTTCTCAGGAGGCCAGCCAGCACATGCCGCCGGCGCTGGACCTGCAACCGAGGTTGTTTTCCCGGTTGGTGGCAAGCGACGGCCGAGTCCGCCTGCGTGCCCTGGTGCTGGGCACCAATGAGGGCGGCCGTGACGCGACGCCGCCAAGCCTGGTGGGGCGCGAAAACGCGCTGCGCATGCTGCGCGACGCCCTGGCGCGGGCCGGTATCGGTCTGCGTCAGAGCGTGCTGGTGAAGGGGCCTTCCGGGCTTGGCAAGTCGGCTCTGCTGGTGGGGTTTCGTCACCTTGAGCAGAGTCGCGATGCCACCATCTGCTGGCAGCCCAACACCCGCATGTCGGTGCAGGAATCCTATGGTGTGGCGCGCCACCTGGTGCGCTGGCACCTGGGGGGCGAGATCGACAGCGAGGGCCTGGCGGCGTTGGTCGAGCGCCTGGGGCTAAGCGAGCTGGATGACGACGATATTCGTTGGCTTGAAGAGGCCATGGGTATTCGCGAACCTCACGAAGTCTCGCTGCTGGCGCAGAGCAGCGAGGCGGTGGAAGCGGTGGTGGCGCTTCTGCATGGGCTGATTCATGAGCTGTCACAGGAACGTCCGCTGGTACTGATGATCGACGACCTGCAGTGGGTCGACGAGCCATCGTTCAAGGTGCTGGCCGGCCTCCAGGCGCGGCTGCCGATCAACTGTCCGCTGTTGTTGATCGCCAGCCATCATGGTCGTGAATCCTTGCCCACCCGACTGCACTGGGATCAGCAGATTGCGCTTGGCAGGCTCGATGCCATGCAGTCATCGCGGCTGTTGACCCAGCTGGCTCGGCGCTATCGGCTGCATCTGTCGCCGCGCCTGCGAGGCCAGATCATCGAGCGCTGCGATGGCGTCCCGCTCTACCTGCAGGAGATATGTCGTCGTCTCGACATGGACCGGCGGGAAGGGCGTAGCGTCCAGCTCGACGAACTTCCCCACGGCCTGCTTGGCCTGTTGACCAGTCGCATCGATCAACTGGATGGCGATCGCGAAGTGGCACACATCGCGGCGGTGCTGGGGCGCCACTTCCGCTTCGACTTTCTGGCCGAGTGCAGTGGTTGGGAGCCGGAACGGCTGAGCCGGGCGCTGGAAGAAATGCGTCGACTCGAGATCATCGAGCCGTCCGATGGTGACGTGGGGGCGCGAGAATTTCAGTTCACCCACCAGCTTCTGCATGAGGCAGCCTATCTTTCCTGTCCGCGTGACGTGCGGGTCGATATGCATCGCCGCGTGGTTCAGTTGATCGAAGAGCGTTTCCCGGTGTGGATCAGTCGTCATCCCGGTGACTTCGCCATGCACCTGCGGCGCAGCGGTCATTACGCTCGAGGCGCGCGCTACTTCGAGCTTGCCGCCCGGGAGGCGCTCAAGGTCAGTGCCAATCGCACAGCACTTAAGATGGCCGACGCCGGCCTCGCCAGTCTGCGCCAGGTCGAGCCCCAGGCTGAGCGTGAAATCAGCCTGCTGACGGTGCGTGGTCAGGCCGCTTTCGCCCTGGAGGGGCATGGTTCGCCTACCGCCCACGAGAGCTTCGTCAAGGCTCGCGAGCTGCTGGCTGAGTGCGCCACCGACCTCGAGGACGAGGACGATCTCGAGCAGGCGTTCCTGGTCAAGTGGGGACTATGGGTTGGCTGCAGCCAGCGCAACGCCCACGCCGACGCCTTTCTGCTGGCCTCGCGGCTGAACGATCTCGCCTTGCGTCTTGAGGACCCGCGCTACCAGCGCCTGGCCGACTACGCCGGGGCAAGCTGTGAGTACTGGGCTGGCAGAATTCGCCAGGCCTATGACCATCTGGAAGAGCTGGATCCGCTGAACAAGCCGATGATGATCGAGTGGTTGCCGTTCTCTGACCACCCTCAGGTGGCGGCTGCCTGCTTCCAGGGATGGGCGCTGTGCCTGCGTGGCGACTACCAGCGGGCGGAACGTCATGTGGAATCGGCCATCCGCCTGGCGGAAGAGATCCATCATCCCGGCAGTCTGGCGATGGCGCTGATGTACGCCTCCGCGTTGTACCGCCAGCTTGGGCATGTCCACGAGGCGGCCAATCGGGCCCAGCGAGCGTATGAGCTCACCGGCAGTTCCGATCTGCACCTATGGCAGGTCGCCTCCCGTGCGGTACTGGGATGGCAGCAGGCGTTGGCGGGGAGTCGTGAAGGCCTGCAGCAGCTTCAGGCGGCCCACGAGGAACTGGCAGAAGTGACCGGCCGGGACCCGAGTCAGCGTCCGAACCTGTGGTACGTGGACGCCTGTCTTGCCATGGGGGAGCTGGAGCAGGCCGAAGACTATCTGGATCAGTGTCTGCTGATGGCCCGAGAGCGCACGACGTTGTTTGTCCCGGAGCTTGCCACCCAGTTGGCGCTGGTACGCCACCGCCTGGGTCGCGACGCCGAAGCGGTACGGACCCTCGCCGAGCAGGCGCGCACCCAGGCGGAGCGGGACGGCAACCTTCATCAATTGCTCGGGGCCCTGGAAGTCTGGCTGACGTGTGTCGATCCCGACGACGATGCGGTTCGAAGCGAGTTTCGCCGCCTGCTGTCCCAGGTCAGCCTGAGCGATGCGCCGGTGTTGATGCGCTGGCGAAGCCTGCTTGATCGTCGGGTATCGCAGACCACCGACGCTTGATGCGCTAGCTACCCATTCACTGACGTCTCACCGACAAGACGACGCCCCGACTGGCTTGGCCAGTCGGGCGTTTCTGTTTGTTTCTCCCAGGCGCCTCGCGCTGTCAGCTCTAGGGCTTGTCTGAAAAGTGCCTGCGCTCGGTAATACGGCGTTAAAAATCGGATCAAAATGCTCATTTACACCCCGTAAACTGCGCTTTCTCACCGATTTTTGCCTTGTCTAACCTTCGCTCGTCGACTTTTCGGACAGCGCCTAGGCGTCCCCAGTCTGTCTGTTCCCGCTGCCAGCGCTCCTGTGCAAGGGCCAATTTCGCACCAGGCTGTTCCGAAATCAGCACGAAATAGACGAGAAAACGTACAAAAGTGGCAGCAAAAAGCATGGCTTTCTATGGTGACTAGGAAGAAAGCAGTATCTCGGAAGGTGCATTACTTGATCGTAGCGACTATTGGCCATTGGTACAGTGTGTAACGACGTGTAACGTAAGTGGTATTCTTCGTACCAGTTTACTAGCCATTGTCTTACGCCCCGTTACGAAAAACTCGAGGTCCCCGTGCCTGTTACCATCGCTATTGTCAGCTCATTGCAAGGAAACGCCTGGGTCAAACGGCCGAATGGCGACGTCATCGCTCTGGAAGAAGGGGATCGTCTGGAGGTCGGCGATATCGTCATCACGGCGGACGGCACCCTCGTGACGCTGCAGTTTGCGGACGGCAGGCCCGGTGTCACTCTGGTCGATGCGCAGCAGGTTTCGTTGCCCGAGGAGATGGGGCAGGGCGACGCTTCCTCGGTTGAGGTGTTGGATCAGGAGCAGGTCACGGAGCTGTTGCGGCTGCTTGAGTCGGAGGTGCCCGATCTGCTCGAGGCGATAGAGGCGCCTGGCCTGGGGGAAAGTGGCGGTGGCGCGGAAGAGGGCTTCGATTTCGTGCGCCTGTTGCGCATCTCTGAGTCTGTTGATCCCCAGAGTTACTCCTTTGGTGGGGCGGGAGCAGTGGAGTCGCTGGAGCCGGTAGAGGGCGGTGGGACTCCCGTCGCCGACGACGAAGATGCCTCCTTGGCGGAAGGTGGGCCCGATCTTCCGCCGGTCGAAGAGGGTGAGGGCTCCGTTTCGGCCGGAGACAACAGCGTCGTTGAAGGAAGTGGTCAATCTGTCACCGGCAGCGTGACAGTGACGGCTCCTGCCGGTGTGGCGCGTGTTGCTGTCTCGGGCGTCGATGTATCGGGCGCTTCGGCCGCATCGCCGGTCCTGATCGATGGACAGCACGGTACCCTTGCGATCACGGGCTTCGATCCTGATACCGGGACGATCGACTACGTCTATACCGAAGACGGCCAGCCAGCCGACCACTCTGCCGGAGACGACAGCGTATTTGACCGCTTCGAGGTGGTGGTGACCGACAACCGGGGGGCGCAAGCCAGCGACAGCCTCGACATCAATATCCTCGATACCGTGCCGTTGGCTGAAGATGACGCTGCCCGGGTCGGCGAAGATAGCAGTGCGCCGATTTCCGGTGACCTGCTGGATAACGACCTTGCCAGGTCCGATGGACTGAGTTTCGTAGGTTTCGACGACACTTCAGCAAGATATGGCACCTTCACCGATCACGGTGCCGGCACCTGGAGCTACTCCGTCAATACGGTGAATGCCGCGGTGCAGGCCCTTGATGATGGCGAGCATCTGATGGAGACCTTCAGCTACACCGTCAAGGACGCCGATGGCGATATCAGTACTGCGACCTTGACCGTGCTGATCGACGGTAGCACGGATGGTGATCCCAATGTGGTGATCCAGGACAGCGATGGTGACGTCACGGCCGGCGATAACAGCGTAGTGGAGGGCAGTGGTGAGACGGTCTCTGGCGTGATGCTGCTGACAGCCAGCGCAGGAATCGGCACTGCGACCATCGCCGGGTCGGATATTACAAAGGCTACCGCGGACAATCCGGTGGTGATCGACACCGATCAGGGCAAGCTTGAGATCGTCGGCTTTGACAACGGTGCTGTTGATTATCGCTATACCGAGAACTCGCAAGGTGCGGATCACAGCGCCGGCGATGACAGTGTTGTCGATCGCTTCGAGGTAGTGGTCACAGACACTGTCGGTGAAAGCCGTTCTGACAGTCTGGACATCAACATCCTCGATACCGAGCCCGAGGCCGTGGCCGACACCACCAGCACCGCCGAGGACACGGCGGTCAGCTACAACGTGCTGAATAATGATGACGGCACCAGCGACACCCAGGGCGCCGACGGCGCGACCCTGACCGACGTCCGCGTGCAGGGCGGGGCCAGTGTGGGTTCGGTGAGCTTCGCGCCCAATGGCGAGATCACCTTTACCCCGGCGGATGGCTTCGAAGGCAAGGCGGTCATCGACTACACCCTCACCGATGGCGACGGTGACACCGCGTCCTCGACCCTGACCGTGACGGTGGCGGCGGACTCCATGCCGACCATCGACCCGAGCGGCCCGGACGGCGATCCGACGACCGCCGATGGCGCCTATAGCGTGCAGGAAGCGGGGCTGGATGGCGGAACGAATCAGCCTGCCGGCAGTAACGCCGCCAGCAACAGCGAGACCACCGACGGCCAGTTCAAGAGCAGCACCGGCAACGATGACCTGGCGCGCTACGAGGTCCAGAACAGCGACGGCGACTGGGTCCCGATCAATACCGATGGCACCACGGTCACCGGCGATTACGGCAGCCTGACGGTGAACACCGACGGCCGCTGGTCGTACACCCTGACAAGCAGCGCGAGTCAGGACGACAAGGACAAAACGGGTCTGGACGATAGCGTGCCCGAGACCTTCGGCGTGCGGGTGGTGGACAGCGATGGCGATACCTCCGACCCGGCCAATCTCACTATCGCCATCGGTGACGATGGCCCGAGTGCGGTGGCCGACACCACCAGCACCGCCGAGGACTCGGCGGTCAGCTACAACGTGCTCAACAACAGTGATGACACCAGCGATACCCAGGGCGCCGATGGCGCGACCCTGACCGCGGCCAGCGTGCAGGGCGGGGATGGCGTCGGTCGCGTAACCTTCACCAGCGATGGCAACGTCACCTTTACCCCGGCGGCGGGCTTCGAAGGCCAGGCGGTGATCGACTACACCCTCACCGACGGCGACGGTGATACCGCGTTATCGACCCTGACCGTGACGGTGGCGGCGGACTCCACGCCGACCATCGACCCGAGCGGCCCGGACGGCGATCCGACGACCGCCGATGGCGCCTATAGCGTGCAGGAAGCGGGGCTTGATGGTGGTGCAGATCAGTCCCCGGGCAGTAACGCCACCAGCAACAGCGAGACCACCAGCGGCCAGTTCAAGAGCAGCACCGGCAACGATGACCTTGCGCGCTACGAGGTCCAGAACAGCGACGGCGACTGGGTCGAGATCACCGCCGATGGCACCACGGTCACCGGTGATTACGGTAGCCTGACGGTGAACACCGACGGCCGCTGGTCGTACACCCTGACAAGCAGCGCGAGTCAGGACGACAAGGACAAAACGGGTCTGGATGACAGCGTGCCGGAGACCTTCGGTGTGCGGGTAGTGGACAGCGATGGCGATACCTCCGCTGATGGCACCCTGAGCATCACCATCGGTGACGATGGCCCGAGTGCGGTGGCCGACACCACCAGCACCGCCGAAGACACGGCGGTCAGCTACAACGTGCTCAACAACAGTGATGACACCAGCGACACCCAGGGTGCCGATGGTGCCACCCTGACCACCGCCGCTCTGCGCAATCCGAGCCAGGGCAGCGTGAGCTTTACCAGCGATGGCAGCGTCACCTTTACCCCGGCGGCGGGCTTCGAAGGTAAGGCGGTGATCGACTACACCCTCACCGATGGCGACGGTGATACCGCGTCCTCGACCCTGACCGTGACGGTGGCGGCCGACTCCACACCGACCATCGACCCGAGCGGCCCGGACGGTGATCCGACGACCGCCGATGGCGCCTATAGCGTGCAGGAAGCGGGGCTGGACGGCGGAACGAATCAGCCTGCCGGCAGTAACGCCGCCAGCAACAGCGAGACCACCAGCGGCCAGTTCAAGAGCAGCACCGGCAACGATGACCTGGCGCGCTATGAGGTAAAGGACAGCGACGGCAACTGGGTCGAGATCAATGCCGATGGCACCACGGTCGCCGGTGATTACGGCACCCTGACGGTGAACACCGACGGCAACTGGTCGTACACCCTGACAAGCAGCGCGAGTCAGGACGACAAGGACAGAACGGGTCTGGATGACAGCGTGCCCGAGACCTTCGGTGTGCGGGTGGTGGACAGCGATGGCGATACCTCCGCTGATGGCACCCTGAGCATCGCCATCGGTGACGATGGCCCGAGTGCGGTAGCCGACACCACCAGCACCGATAAAGGTACGTCGAAATCCTACAACGTGCTGAAGAATGATGACGGCACCAGCGACACCCCGGGCGCCGATGGCGCGATCCTGACCGAGGCCAGGGTGCAGGGCGGCGATAGCGTCGGTCGCGTAACCTTCACCAGCGACGGTAACGTCACCTTTACCCCGGCGGCGGGCTTCGAAGGCAAGGCGGTCATCGACTACATCCTCACCGACGGCGACGGTGACACCGCGTCCTCGACGCTGACCGTGACGGTGGAGCCCGACACCACGCCAACCACACCGTCGACCGACACCGATCCGACCACCCAGAGCCCCGTGGCGATCGTCGATGAGGATGGTTTGTCCGGTGGCAACAAGGGGGGTACTGGCGATGTGGACGGACAGTTCACTGTCGCCACTGGAGATCTGGGTTACCGCTTTGGTGACGATGGTGCGGCCAGCACCAAGGCTTTCCAATGGAATCTGACGGATCTGCCCGAGCTCTATACAGCAGACGGGCGCAAGGTCGCGTTCTCACTTGTCGACGGTGGACATACCGTGGCCGGCAGCGTAGCCGGCGCCAGCGGCGCCAGCGGCGCCGAGTCAGTCATCACCATAAAGCTGACAGATGAGGCCGCCGGCGATTACCAGGTGACGCTGCATCAGGCGCTCGAGCACGCCGAGCGCGAAGACGAGAATGATGTGTCATTTGACGTCGGCTATACCATCACCGATGGCGATGGTAGCAAGGCGATAGGCAAGTTGACGGTAGTGATCGATGACGATACGCCGGTGGCCTTCGATACCGTCGATGGCGTGTTGTCTTCAGGCACCGTTGGCGATATCAACTTCGCAGATGCAGCGGGAGCCGACGGTATCGGCGCCGTGCAGTTTTCCTCGGCGTTGGATGGCAGCGCTGTGCTGAGCCTGAACGGCGCGACCCTGGTGACCTCAAATGGCGAACGTCTCACCTACCGGCTGAACGATGGAGGAAAGATGCTTGAGGCGACGACGGCCGGTGGCGACGTGGCCTTCGAAATAGCTCTGGCGGCGGATGGCTCCAGCTACGAGGTGAATGTCCTTGATGATGCCATCATGACGCTGGCGGACTCAGGCCAGGCTATCAGTGATGGCAGAACAGAAGTCTTTTATGAAGGGCACAATACCTCTACTCAAGGCCATCGGTTTGTGGCGTTTGACGGTAGCGATGGCGGCCCCGATGTGGTGGTGTCCGCCTGGTCTTTCAATTTTCCGGGCGAGTCCTGGTTGAGAACGGATGGCGGCACCCAATTGGCACCAGGCGGTGACGACAGGACCACGTACAACGAAGTGGCACGTTTCGACTTCGTCGATAATCTGAGCTTTTCCGACGAGGAGCCCAATTGGGAGCAACACCGGGGCGTTACTCGTTTTGAACAGGTAGTCGACCTCGCCAACCTGGATGGGCGGACAACACCCGCATCGTTCAAGGTAACCGCCATTGCCTTGGCCCCTGACGGTGACAACACCAGCGGTCATCCGCACGAGGTCAGCGGCGATGCGCTTGCCCTGGATGTTGATGAGCTCCGTTTTCTGGATGGCTCAGGAAACGACATTACCGCGTCCGTGACGATCGTGGAGAATTCTGATGGAACTCTTTCGGTGTCTGGGGTTCCCGATGGCGCTCGACTCGTCCTCGAGACCGAGAGTGCGTTCGAGGCGATCGAAATCCGCGCCACGAATACCAATACGCGAGTCGGTTTTACCCTGGGGGATTTCGAGTACACCTGGCTGAACGGGACCTTCGATGCTGACGACGCATTGTCCCTGGCGCTGCAGGGAACCGACGGGGATGGTGACACCGCCGAGGGGACTCTGGAGCTTACGCTGCCGGGCAGGGCTCAGTTGGCCGGACTCGACCCTTTCGCTTCCGAACTGGTCGTCAGCGAGGCCAACCTGGCCGATGGTAGTCAGCGCAATAGCAGCGAACTGACACGCGCCGGCAGCTTCGATGTCGATACGCCGGATGGACTCGAGACGCTGAGCATCGGAGGTCGAAGCCTGACGCTTGCCGACCTGCAAGCCTTGTCCGGCGATCCCGTCGCCCTGGATACCCCGTACGGCACTCTGACCTTGACGGGATACAGCGGTGATGCGAGCGGAGGTACGCTCAGCTACGAGTATCTGCTGGAGCGTAAGGTCGACAACGACAGTCAGAGCGGGGCCACGGATACGGAATTCGCGGATACCTTCGCTGTTGAGGTGGTTGATGTCCGGGGCAATACGGCGTCTGGCGAACTGGATGTCGCCATCATCGATGATACTCCCTCTGATTTTGTGGCAGACACCGGGCTCCTGGTGACGGGCTCCAGCGGCCATATCAACTTCGAAGAGGCCGGCGCAGACGGTCTTCGCGATATCGGCTTCGACGCCTCGCTCGATGGACAGCGAGTGTTTGATCAGGATGGTAACGCGCTTTTCCTGGTGACTCGGCCGCTACTCTGGAAGTTGAGTGCCGACGGCTTGACCCTTCAAGCGGTCGCTGGCGACACAGTGGCCTTTGAGGTGGGCCTGGCAGGAGACGGCTCACAGTACGATGTGACCAGCTTCGAGCGTATCAACGCTGGCCAGGTACAATCTGGTTTCGTTCAACGGGATGCCAAGACCTTCGGGGGAGGAAATAGCGCTCGTACCTTTACCAACTCCGCTGATGACGAAGCCCCGGTCGTGTTGTTTACCGGCTATAACACCAATGCCAACAGTGCGATTGGTGCGAATTTCAACAGTGCCAGTAGTGCGGATCGGCTCTTTGTTGGCGGGTTCAACGGCAATGATGCGGGAACGCAGAAGACCGGTGCCAACGAGGTGATGCGCTTCGATTTTGTCGATTCAGCCACCTATGGCGGCCAAGGCCTATCCTGGGGGGAGCATCAAGAGGTCGTTCGCTTCAGCTACGGTATCAACCCCGGCGCGGCCGGCGGTCCTTCCAGTCAGGCAACCTCTACCCATATCTTGCAGGCTATCGTCTATGACGGTGATGGGGGCGGTTCAGGGATACCCTTCGAGCAGCAAGGCAGGGTGCTTGCGCTTTCGCCAGACGATGTGAGATTGCCGTCGGGTGGCAACGTGACGGTGCTGGCTGACGGTAGTCTGAGGATCAGTGGCGTCCCCAGTGGCGGATACGTGCATCTAAACACCGATGAGCCGTTCGAGGCCATCAACTTGTATGGCGTCAGTAATGCCAGTGCCTTCTATCTGACGCGCACGTCGAACTCGGCCTTGACCGAGGCCGGCAGCATCGACATCGCCCTGAGTGCGACCGACAACGACGGGGATGCCGCCAGCGGTACCTTGACGCTGGAAAACAGGGAGGCAGCGATCCCGTCAACGCCGGAAAGCGATGGCGATCCGAGCACCCTGAACCCGACGGCCACCCTCGACGAGGATGGCCTGGCCGGTGGCAACGCTGGCGGCAGCGGCGATGTGGCGGGTGAGGACACGGTCACGAGCGGAACACTGGGCTACAGCTTTGGCAACGATGGCGCTGCGGCGAGCGGGGCCTTTACCTGGAACGTCGCGAGCCTGCCGGGCGATCTGAAGACGGCAGATGGTCGAGCGGTAAGTTTCCAGTTGAGCAGCGATGGCCACACCCTGACCGGCACGGCGAGCGATGGCAGTGGCGGCAGCGAAGACGTGGTCACCATCGCCTTGACCGATCAGAGCAGTGGAGCCTATCAGGTGACGCTGCACCAGGCGCTCGCTCATGCAGCCGGCAACGACGAAAACGATCTGCTGTTCGATGCCACCTATACCATCGTCGACGCCGATGGCAGCCAGGCCGATGGTGCCCTGTCAGTGGTCATCGATGACGATGCCCCGGTGGCGACGAGCGACACCAACGCCATCATCGAGAACATGGCGCCGGTCTCCGGCAACGTGATCGGTGGTCCGGGGGCGTCCAGTGGTGATCAGGCCGACGCCCCCGGTGCTGATGGGGCCAGCGTCACCGCCGTCAGCCAGGGTTCTACCACGGTGTCCTCGTTGAATGCCGACGGCAAGCTGGTGATCAAGGGGCAGTACGGCACCCTGACCCTCGACACCCAGGGCGGCTATAGCTACGCGCTTGATAGTGACAATGCCGAGGTCGCGGCGCTCGACAAGGGCCAGACCGTCGATGAGAGCTTTACCTATACGCTGACCGATGGGGACGGCGATGCCAGTGACGCCAGCCTGACCATTACCGTGACCGCCACCGACAACGACGCCCTGGTGGTTGGAACCAACAGCGACGATACCGTCCAGGGTGGTGGTGGCAATGACGTCCTGATCGGCGACACCGGCGGCAAGTACACCGTGGTGGAGCCGGCGCAGAACTATAACTTGTCCTTTATCCTGGATACGTCGGGCAGCATGGCGTTTAAGCTTGGCGATACCGGCAAGACGCGGCTTGAGGTCGCGGTAGAGGCGCTCAAGGCCAAGCTTGATGAGCTCGCGACGTTTGAGGGCATCATTAATGTACAACTTGTCGGTTTTGCCCAGGCCGCGAAGTCGGAACCGTTCTTGAACTTGTCACAGGACAATGTCCAGGATGCCAAGGACTTTCTGGATTCTTTAGAGGCGAAAGATGGCACCAACTACCAAGAAGCCTTTAACGTCGCCAGCGACTGGATGACGGAAACCAGCTCCAATGGCTACAACAATGTGGCTTACTTCCTGAGTGACGGTAGCCCGACACTTCATAACACCACTGCGGGCACTGGTGTGACCGCTTCGCCCAACGATTCCACTGCGCTGGACGTCTCGCAGGCTGTCAAGGCGTACGAGACACTTGCCCAGATTAGTCAAGTGGAAGCCATTGGTATCGGCAACGATGTCAATCGCGAGATACTCAAGGTGGTTGATAACACCGCTGACGGTGGCTTGACAATGGTGCCGTTACCCTATGCGTCAGGTGAGACGCAATCGGTCGATTATCCAGCAACCTTCGATGCCGGTGACACGGGCAGCCTGGGACAACTGGAGAACTGGCACCAGACAGGTGGCAGCGGGTCGGTCAGCGTCGTGAGAAATGGCAGCAGGACGTATCTACGTATCGCTGACAGCGGCACCAATGATGGAGCTACCACGGTGGTCAGCGACAGCATCACAATGTCTGAGCCGGTTAACGCCAACGACTTCTACAGTCTTGCCTTTACTTACCAGACAAGTGACAGAGAAAGTTCCAACGGAATTGTTCGGGACCACTTTGTCTGGCGAGTGGAAAAGCTGAACGATGATGGCACCTGGGAAGTCGTGTCAAACAATTTCGAGAATGCGGTAGGTACCACCACCACTACCCAGATCATGGCCAATAGTCTGAAAGGGGGGACGTACCGGCTCGCTTTCGATGTGGATAACGGTACCGGTTCGTCCGACTTCGTATTAGCGGTGGGAGGCGTTTCACGCAGTCTCTATCGCTACACCGACGACGAACTGGTGCCAGCCGGTGAAGATCTTATCGTCAATTCCGCCGAGGAGTTCGAGACCGCACTCGATGGTGGCTCGTCTTCCGATGTGCCGCAGGAGGTGGGCAACGACCATCTGATCGGGGGTGCGGGGGACGATATCCTGTTCGGCGATCAGATCGAACCCGCAGGCGTCGGTGGTGAGGCCGGTAGTGGCTACGACGGTCTGGTCGACTATCTGACTGGCCAGAACGGTGCGGAGCCGACCCAGGAAGAGACGCTCGACTTCATCAAGGCCAACTACGACAAGTTGATCGATAAGACCCGTGCCGATGGCGGCCAGGACCTTCTGGAAGGCGGGCAGGGCGACGATCAATTGTTTGCCAGCGCCAACGATGACATCTTGATCGGCGGCGCCGGTGACGACTTCCTGCTGGGTGGACTGGGGTCCGACACCTTCAAATGGAATCTGGGAGACGCCGGCAGTGCCACCGACCCGGCCCTCGACGTGGTCAGTGATTTCCACGTCGAGGACCAGACTCTGAGCATGGATCCGAATGCCGACAAGCTGTCCCTGGGGGATCTGCTCAACGACTTTGACTCCTCGAGCACTGACCCTGACCAGTCGGCGTTGGATAGTTTTGTCTTCGCCCAAGAGGAAGGCGGTGGCACCGTGCTCTACATCAAGAGCGATGGCGGGCTCGATGATCAGCACAGCAACGCCGATCAGAAGATCACCCTGAGCGGTGTCAGCATGGGCGGTCAGTCGTCGGAGGCCTTCCTGACGATGCTGCGTAATTACGGGCAGCTCGACGTGGAGTAGGCCTGGGTCGTCATGACCAGAGTTGCCATAAGAGAGAGCCGGGCCACCTTTGGGTGGCCCGGCATTTTCTTGTTCTTGGATTGCAAACAGGATGTTAAAAGGCAACGTTTATTTCTGCTCGATTCCTTAGGGCTTGTCTGAAAAGTGCCTGCGCTCGGTAATACGGCGTTAAAAATCGGATCAAAATGCTCATTTACACCCCGTAAACTGCGCTTTCTCACCAATTTTTGCCTTGTCTAACCTTCGCTCGTCGACTTTTCGGACAGCGCCTAGTTCTTTGCCCCTTTTCCTTTCGCCTTTAATTGCCTATTCAAGATTCGCCTTTCCTGTATTTTCTCAAGCCGTCGGTCACTTGCAACGGAGTATCTAGCGACACGCTGTTCTAGATCGGGCACAACAGAAAGAAATGTCCTACAAAATCTGCAATAACAAGCATATCCGTTTACGGCGGAGAGTAAAAAAATACCGTAACTGCAAAGAAAAAAGGAAAAATCAGGGCGAAACATTTCAAGATCTGATGTCCTATTGTCCATTGGTACACTGTGTAACCTCCTGTTACACGGATAGCATGATTCGTATTAGTTTGTGGTTATATTCTTACTTTTATATACGAATATTGCGAGGTCCATGTGCCTGTGACAAACGTCGTCGTCACTTCTCTGCAAGGTAAGGCCTGGGCTAAACGCCCGGATGGTGAAGTTATCGCTCTGGAAGAAGGAGATAGCCTGAACGCCGGCGATATCATTGTCACTGCCGAGGGTTCGCGTGTGGCTCTTCAGTTCGATGATGGTAGACCCGCGGCCCTCCTCGTAGGAGCCCAACAGGTTTCGTTGCCCGAAGAGCAGGGACAGGGCGATGCAAGCTCCGTCGACTTTTTGGGCCGGGAGGATGTTTCGAAACTGTTGGAATTGATCGCTGAGGGTTCCACCGACATTCTCGAAGCGCTCGAGGAGCCCAGTGCGGGTGGTGGGGAGGGGGCAAGCCATGATGGGTTTGACTTTGTACGTTTGATGAGAATTACCGAAACCTCTGGCTCACAGTCCTATTCCTTCGGTGATCCTTTCATTGTCGAATCGGCTGGGCACGGGGAGGTGGGTGGTATAGCTGATGACATGGATGATAGCGATGCCGATTCGGGCGCTCCGTCAATAGAGTTTGAAGACGGTGATGGAGGGGCAACTGCCGGGTTCCACAGTGCCGTCGAGGGCAGTCAGGCGTTTCTGGCCGGCCGTTTTACTGTGTCGGCGCCGGCTGGAGTCGCATCGATCAGTGTTGGTAGGCGAGACATCGCAGGTGCTTCCGACGAGAGTCCACTGGTGCTTGAAGGGGAGCACGGTACGTTAATCATTACCGGTTTTAATCCGGAAAGCGGAATCGTTACCTACCAGTACACCGAGAATGGACTGGCTGCCAACCACGCGGCTGGTGACGGTAGCGTGTTTGATCGTTTTGACATCGTGGTGACCGATTCTACCGGTGAAACTGTCAGCGAGAGTCTGGACATCAATATCATCGATACCGCCCCCGACGCCAACGATGACAGCGCGGCACTGGGTGAAGAGGCGGTGACGGCCATCAGCGGTAATGTGCTCGACAATGACAGCGCCGGCGCCGACAGCATGACCTTTGATGGTTTCACCGGCAACGCCTCCGCCAGCTATGGCAGCTTCATCCACAATGACGACGGTAGCTGGAGCTACCGCGTGGATCCTGACAACGCCGACGTTCAAGCGTTGAAGGACAACCAGACGCTGAAAGAAGCCTTCAGCTACACCCTCACCGATGCCGACGGTGATACCAGCAGCGCGACGCTGACGATCACCATCAACGGCAGCGACGACGACGTGCCGACGATCGAGATTCCCGACGGCAATGAGCCAGAGGGCAACGAGCCAGACGGCAACGAGTCAGACGGCAGTGATCCGAGCGGTCCCGAGGTGGTGGCCGGCGATCACAGCGTGGTGGAAGGTAGCGGAGCCACGGTCACTGGCAGCATGACGGTGGCGGCGGATGCCGGCATCAAGCAGGTGACCCTGGCCGACCAGAGTGGCAAGACCGTCGATATCACTGGGGCGAGCACTGGTCCGGGGGCACCCAAGAGCGTTGTGGTGGAAGGCAAGCACGGCAGCGTCACGGTGACCGATTACGATGCGGCCAGCGGCAAGATCACCTACTCCTACACCGAGAGTGGCGAGAGGGCAGATCACAGCGGTGACGCCACGGTGTTGGACAGCTTTGCGCTGACGGTGACCGACAACGAGGGCGATAGCACGAGCGCCAACCTGGAGATCAACATCCTCGATACCTCGCCAGAGGCGGTCGCCGACACCACCGAGACGGCGGAAGACACGGCGAAAACCTACAACGTGTTGACCAATAATGACGGCACAAGCGACACCCAAGGCGACGATGGCGCAATCCTGACCAAGGCCTCGGTCCGGGGTGGGGAAGGCGTCGGTACGGTGGCCATCGCGTCCAACGGTGAGATCACCTTTACTCCGGCAGGGGCCTTCGAAGGCGACGCCGTGATCGACTACACCATCACCGATGGTGACGGAGACAAGTCGTCTTCGACATTGACGGTGAAGGTGGCGCAAGACTCCACCCCCAGCGTTCCCGGAGATGGCGACAACCCGACTACCCAGAGCCCGAAGGCGACCGTCGACGAAGACGGACTGGCTGGTGGCAACGCCGGAGGTACCGGCGATGTGGCAGGAGAGGCCTCCGTCGTGAAAGGCGAGCTGGGCTACCGCTTTGGCGACGATGGCGCCGCCGATAGCAACGCCTTCCAGTGGAACCTGGCTGGTCTGCCCGACGACCTCAAGACAGCGGACGGTCGTGAGGTGAGCTTTGAGCTCAGCCCTGATGGGCACACGCTCACCGGGACGGTGACCGATAGCAACTCCGAAAAAGAACCGGTGATCACCATCGCCATGGCCGATCAGGCCGAGGGCAAGTACAAGGTGACGTTGCACCAGGCGCTTGAGCATGCGGCGGGCGATGACGAGAACGACCTGACGTTTGACATCGGCTACACCGTGACCGATGCCGATGGCAGCGAGGTCCAGGGCACGCTGTCGGTGCTGATTGACGATGATACGCCTGTTGTCTGGGAGGCGGAGCAAGCGCAGTTAAAATCTGGCCAGACGGGTGAGGTTCGCTTCGAGGCGGGTGCCGATGACATTGGTAAAGTGACATTCAGCGACGTAATGAACGGTACCGAGGTCACGAGTGTCAATGGCGGGACGCTGCTCACGTCGAACGGCGAGGTTCTGACTTACCAATTGAGTGGCGACGGCAAGACGTTGGAGGCGAAGACCGCGAGTGGCGGCGTGGCCTTCAAGGCGAGCCTGTCGGCGGATGGCTCTACCTACGAGGTAGAGGTCATCGATGAGGGGATCAGGGCATTTGATGATGCCAGCAAGGAAATCAGTGAAGGCAGCAAGCACGTTGTGCGTGAGTTTGGCACCGATGGGTCCGGCTCGGGCCATCGTTTCATCGCCTTTGAGGGTGCCGATGGAGCAGCCGATGTCGTGGCGTCCGCCTGGACCTATAAAGGCCCCTGGGCGTCCTGGTTGCGAACTGATGGGGATACACAACTAGCCGCGGGTCACGACAATCTGACGGGACTCGACGAAGCTGTACGCCTCGATTTCGTTGATAACCTGCGTTTTTCTGACACCGCACCAAGCTGGGATAACCATCGAGGCATTACGCACTTCCGTCAGTTTATCAATGCGGAAAACGGGACGTTGACGGATGTCGGGATCAAAGCGATTGCCGCGGCTCCAGATGGTACCGATACCAGTGGCCATCCGGTTGCCGTCAGCGGCCACGTGCTGGAACTTGCGAAAAGTGATGTTCGCTTGGTGAATGGTGCCGGCAAGGATATCACCTCGTTGGTGACGATTGAGGAAAACGCCGATGGCACCCTCAATGTGAGAAACATTCCCGCCGATGCCCAGCTGGTGCTTACAACCGGCGAGGCCTTTGAAGCGATCGAGTTTCGTGGCTTGGACGGCACAAGGCCATTTTCGGTCGGCGACTTTGCCTATTCCGAGGCGGAGAAAGATCCGGCGCTGTCCTTGTCACTGGCCGGAACAGATGGTGACGGCGACACTGTCGATGGCACCCTGACCCTGGCACTGCCGGATGATGACCAGCTACTCGTCGGAGGCGGTGGCGATGACAGCATCACCGGTGGGAGTGGTGATGATGTGGTTCTCGGTGATGCTGGCGGGAAGCATGCCGTGCTTGAACCTGCCAAGGACTATAACCTTTCCTTTATCGTGGATGTTTCGCCAAGCATGGGCGCCGTGTTGGAAAACGGCAATTCACGCTTCAAGGTGGCGATCGAGGCGATACGTGCCAAGCTTACCGAGCTGGCCGATTTCGAGGGGACAATCCATGTCCAGATCGTGGCGTTCGGCGGGAAGTATTCGCCTTCGATCGCATTCAATGATTTCTCACCTGAAGATCTGGGTGACGTCAATGACTTTCTGGATAGTAGAGCGATTATTTCTGGAACCAATTTCGAGCAAGCCTTTGTTACCGCTACTGAGTGGATGACGGATGTTAGTCGGAGCGGTTTCAATAACGTTGCCTACTTCATGACGGATGGTCAGCCTAATTCTCACAATGACAACGGTCAAGTTGGTGTCAGTGATGCGGGGAATATTACCACCTATAAGGATGTTACCAATGCGCTTGAAGGATACAAACCGCTGGCCGCCATCAGTCGGGTGGAAGCGATCGGGATAGGTGATGATGTAGGTCGCGATTTTCTGAAGATTTTCGACAACACGGCAGATGGTGAGTTGGAGATGGTGCCGATTCCTCTGGAATCCGGGGCTTCGGTAGGCAGTACCGAAATGCTTGCCACTTTTGACACGGGGGACACGGGAAGACTCGCTTCCATCGATAATTGGGCGGTGGAGACAACCAATGGCCACATAGCCATTGATAGAACCCCGGTCGGCACCTATCTGCGCGTTCGAGACAGTGGTGCTGGCGATGGCAGTACTGTCGCCACCAGCGATGCTATCGTCCTGGATGAGCCTGCTGGTGCCAACCAGTTCTATACCTTGTCATTTGACTACGTGACCGACACCCCAAACGACTTCGAAAAGGAAGGGAATCCAAGCGACAGATTCTCTTGGTCGCTGGAAATGCAAAATGAGGAAGGCGACTGGGATGTTGTTGCCACCTCGCTGCCAATATCGCCGTCGGGCAGTATCAATAGTAGCTCGACTCAGTTTATGGCAAATGGGTTGAAAGGAGGAACATACAGGCTGCAGTTCGAAGTAGAAAACGCTGCTGGGAACTTCTTCTCACTGCTTATTCATGACATCTCACTCGATCTTTACAGCTACACGGACGACCAGCTTGTACCGGCTGGTGAGGTGGCCATCGTCAATTCTGCCGAGGAGTTTGCAACGGCGCTGGAGGGGGGGGGTGTCATTCGATCAGCCAGCGGACCTTGGCGGTGACACCCTGGACGGTGGCGCGGGTGATGACGTGCTGTTCGGTGATCAGATCGACCCTGCGGGTGTCGGTGGTGAGGCGGGTAGTGGCTACGCCGGGCTCGTCGATTACTTGACCACTCAGAACAGCGGGACAGAGCCGACCCAGAAAGAGATATTGGCCTTTATCAAGGACAACTATGAAGCCCTGTCGGGTGACAGCCGTAACGACGGTGGTCAGGATCGCATCGATGGTGGAAAAGGCAACGATCAGCTCTTCGCGGGCAGCGGGGACGACGTGCTGATTGGCGGTGCTGGCGATGATCTTCTGCTTGGTGGGCTCGGTTCCGACACCTTCCAGTGGAGTCTGGGTGATGTCGGTAGTACGACGGACCCCGCCCACGATACGGTCAGTGATTTCCACGTCAAGGATGCGGCTCTGAGCATGGACCCAGAGGCCGATAAGCTGGCATTGGGGGATCTGCTCAACGACTTTGACTCCACGAGTACTGATCCCGATCAGTCGGCGCTGGACAGCTTTATCTTTGCCCAGGAGGAGAACGGAGACACCGTGCTCTACATCAAGAGCGATGGCGGGCTCGACGTCCAGCACAGCAACGCCGACCAGAAGATTACCCTGGACGGTGTCAGCATGGAGGGTCAGTCGTCGGAGGTCTTCCTGACGATGCTGCGCAATAACGGGCAGCTCGACGTGGAATAGTTTAGTGCCGTCACCACCTGGGTTGGGGTTTATACAGCCCGGAGTGTCATAAAGAGTGCCGGGCCACCTTTGGGTGGCGCGGCCTTTTCTTGTTGGTGGATCACTGATGAGGAGGCAGTGGAGAGGGCGTCAGTAGGGAGCGCGGAAATGAGGGTTGCCTGAACATAGACAACCGGTGCAGAAGACGCTGAGCGACGGCTACTCGGCGCAAGTAAGCCCGACTCAGGTCAGGCGTTCGAGTTCGTCAATATTGGCCAGCGCCTGGTCTCGATGGCTGCCACAGATATCGGCATCGTAGTCGAAGCGCTCGCACACCGCCGGACGCTCGGGTCGGCCGAACAGGCGGCACAGGTTGTCGTCGTCGAGCTGCACGCAGCGGATGCCGGCGGGCTTGCCCGCCGGCATGCCGGGAATCGGGGAGCTGATCGACGGCGCAATGCAGCAGGCGCCGCAGCCGGGGCGGCAGCCCTGTTCGCCGGTCGCTGTGCGGGTCTCTTGCGGCGAGGAGGAGGTGATCAGTTCGCTCATGACGTTGGTTGGCTCATGGCATTCTTCAAATGCGCTTGGTTGTCTCGGTGGTCGGTCTCTCTTGCGGATCTCGAGATGCTATCGAGAAGTTATCGAGAAGTTATCGAGACGTTATCGAGATCGTTCGCCGGGGCTTCTTGCCGTGGCGCCCTTGTCGACGCCTTCATAGGCGCGCACCGCGGTGTCCTCTCCGGTGTCTCGGGCGACGGTCGCCGCCAGCCACTGGGCGATGCGTTCCACCGTGGTGGCGCCGGGCAGGACATGACAGCGCTCGCGGGGCAGGCGCAGGTGAAACAGGCCCTGGGGCGAGCGGTAGCCGCACTGCAGCATGTCGCCCTGGTGCTGTTCCAGGTCGTGTTCGTCCACCAGGTAGGTATCGTCGAGCCAGCGGGCGTAGCGGCGCTCGAGCTCCGGCTGTCGCACGCCGCGCTGAACGATTTCCAGCCGCGAGCGGTGGCCGTGGGCGATACGCTGGCAGTTGCCGGCGTGGCGGCGAAGGCCGTGGCTGTATGTGTAGGCGGCGCCATCGATGGACTCATCGGCGAGGCTGAGTTCGATGCTGGATACCCGCTCGGGCGGTTGGCGCATCAACTGGCGTGACAGGTGCTCGGCCATGGCCTCGGGGGTGATTCTGCGCCAGGGTAGCAGGGTAAAGGCCTGGCGGGGCCCGCGCACCTCCATCGCGTATGGCGTCGTGGTGCGTACGCAGATACCTTCGCGACATTCGCTGACGCTGACGCCAGGGGCTTCGGTAGGCACCAGCAGGGTGTGATCGGCGCCGCCGTCGAGACGTGCTTTGATCCAGGGTTTGACCTCGCCGAAGTCGAACAGCATGCCGTCTTCACCGAGCTCTCCATCGAGTTCGACGTCGACCAGCCAGCTTGCGCCGATCAGTCCACGATCGGGACACCAAAGCGACACGTCGAGATGTGTCAGTCGTCGTACAAAGAGTGCCATCAGTCGATTCCCGCGATCTTGTGGGTCTGCAGCGACAGCCGCCAGCGTGGATGCGCCATGCAGTGCTCTACCGTGGCACAGAGTGGCTCCTTGCGAGCGTCGCTGGCCATCAGCCCGGAGGTGTCCATCGGCTGCAGCAGAAAATGGTCGAAGTCGAGCCCCTCGAAACGTTCCGGCGGGGCGTCGGTCTGGGGATGGACGAGCTTCAGCTCGTCACCGCGGGTCTGCACCAGCGGCGCATTGCCCTTGGGGCTGACACATAGCCAGTCGATACCGTCCGGCGCGGCCAGAGTACCGTTGGTCTCCACGCCAATCTCGAAGCCGGCAGCGTGCACCGCGTCGATCAAGGCGGCATCCAGCTGCAGCAGGGGCTCGCCACCGGTGAACACGACGTAGGGCGTGACACCCTCGTGGGGGTGTGGCCACAAGCGGGTGATGTGCTCGGCCAGGGCGTCGGCGGTGGCAAAGCGTCCGCCGTTCTGACCATCGGTGCCGACGAAGTCGGTGTCGCAGAAGCGACACTGGGCGCTGGCGCGGTCCTGCTCGCGACCCGACCAGAGATTGCAGCCGGCAAAGCGACAGAAGACGCTGGCGCGGCCGGCCTGTACGCCTTCTCCCTGAAGGGTATAGAAGGCTTCCTTGACGCTATACATCCTGGTGCGCTCCGCTCTGGTCTGCCTGTGCAATCGCCGGCTCCTGCCGGGTATTGGCGGCGTAGGCCAACGGATCTTCGACACCCTGGTCGGCGAAGGCGGCGAGCCGCTCCAGACAGCTGCCGCAGCGGCCACAGGCCAGGCGCCGGCCCTCGTAACAGGTCCAGGTGTCGCGGTAGTTCAGTCCCATGGACAGTCCGTCGGCCAGAATCTCGCTCTTGCTGGACCGTAGATAGGGTGCGTGGATCTCTACCGGCGAGAAATTGGCGATGGCGGCCACCGCATTCATCTGCTCGACAAACTCGGGACGACAATCCGGATAGAGCACGTGGTCACCGCCGTGGGCGCCGTAGTCGACGCGACTGGCGCCGATATTCACCGCCTTGGCGATGGCCAGCGACAGCAGCACCATGTTGCGATTGGGGACCACGGTGGCGGCGAGGTTGTCTTCGGCGTAGTCACCGCCAGGGATCTTGCGATTGGCGTCGGTCAGCGCAGAGTTGTCGATCAGGCCATGAATGGCGGTGATGTCGACGACCTGATGAGGGATCTTCAACTCCTGACAGACATGGCGGGCCACCTCGAGTTCGCGGGCGTGGCGCTGGCCATAGTCGAATGACAGGGCGTGAACTTCGAGGCCTTCGTGCAAGGCGCGATGAAGTACGGTGAAAGAGTCCATGCCACCGGAGTAGATCACCACGGTGGAGCGGGAAGTCGTGCTCATGAAGGGGGTCTCGATTCGGAGAATTTGGGGTGGCGACAAGAATCGCCAGCGGCCGGGGTCCGGTCCGGCGCGACAAGGGTAACGAAAGCCGGACGGCAACACCAGTGCGGCGTTGATGCCGGCGACTTGCTCCTTGTCAACGTCCGTTGCTCGCGGTTGTGGCAGGCTGCGCGGTTTACTGCTGTCTGCCCGGTTTAATCCCGAACCATGCCCGGCACAAGCCCGGACCAAGCCCGGCCCACGAGAGAGACGCCTGGATGAATGCCCCTGAACTACTGTCACCGGCCGGCACCTACCGGCATATGCGCTTCGCCTTCGCCTATGGCGCCGATGCGGTCTATGCCGGTCAGCCGCGCTACTCACTGCGTGTACGCAACAATGACTTCGGCCTCGACAACCTGACCCGAGGCATCGCTGAGGCCCAGGCGCGTGGCAAGCGCTTCTACGTGGCTTCCAATATCGCTCCGCACAATGCCAAGCTCAGGACCTACCTGAAGGACATGGCACCGATCGTCGAGGCGGGGCCGGATGCGCTGATCATGTCCGACCCTGGCTTGATCATGATGGTGCGTGAGCGTTGGCCTGACCAGGTGATCCATCTGTCGGTGCAGGCCAACGTGGTCAATCACGCGGCGGCTCGCTTCTGGCAGTCCCAGGGGATCTCCCGGGTGATCCTGTCGCGAGAGCTGTCGCTTGAGGAAATCGCCGAGATCCGTGCCGAGTGCCCGACCCTGGAGATCGAGACGTTCGTTCACGGTGCCCTGTGCATCGCCTATTCCGGGCGCTGTCTGCTGTCGGGCTACTTCAACCGGCGCGACCCCAACCAGGGCACCTGTACCAACGCCTGTCGCTGGAACTACCGGACCCACCCGGCCGGCACTGACGCCTGTGGCGACCTGATCCCGGCGCAGGACGTGGCACAGGGCCGGGAGGAGCGCTCGGCGCTGATCGAGGACCCACAGCGGCCTGGCGAACTGATGCCGGTGTTCGAGGACGAGCACGGTAGCTACATCATGAATTCCAAGGATCTGCGCGCCGTTCAGCACGTGGCGAGGCTCACCGAGATGGGGGTCAGTTCGCTGAAGATAGAAGGGCGAACCAAGTCGCCCTACTATGTAGCACGTACCGCCCAGGTCTATCGTCGTGCCATCGATGACGCCGTGGCCGGGCGCCCCTTCGACATCGGGCTGATGGATGAGCTCGAAAACCTGGCCAACCGGGGGTATACCGAAGGCTTCTACCGACGCCACGTCCACGACGAGTACCAGAATTACGAGCGTGGGCACTCGGTGGGCGTTCACCAGCAGTTCGTCGGCCAGATCCTGGGACAAGCGCCATCAGGTTGGCTGGATATCGAGGTCAAGAACCGCTTCGAGGTCGGCGATCGCCTCGAGCTGATGCTGCCCTCCGGCAACCGTCGTTTCACCCTTGAGGCGATGGAGGCGGGCAACGGCAGCGCGCTGAAGGTGGCGCCCGGGGACGGTCACCGGGTAAGGGTCAAGCTGCCGGGGGAGTCGCCGTCGCCCGACGAGTTCGAGTTCGCTCTGTTGCTGCGGGACCTGCCGTCAGCCTGATGATAGGCACGTCTTTACAAGGGCCTGGGGAACCGGGATGCTAGGCTCCGTAGCAGCCTTACCTTGGAGCATCCCTCAGGCAAGGAGTCGGTCTGGCCATGCCCACCATCGAACACAGCGCCACGCTTCCCGCGCCTCCCGAGCGCGTCTTCGCCCTGCTCGAAAAGGTCGAGGATTTCGCCGACTATTCGGATCTGATCACCGAGATCGAGCCGCTCGGGGACGATCGCTATCGCTGGCATGTCCACGCGGTCGGCATGGACTGGACCTTCGAGGTGCAGGTGACCGAGAAGTCGCCACCCAGCCGACTGGCCTGGGAGTCGATCGACGGTGTGCGCAATCAGGGCCGCTATGAACTCGAAGCGGTCGATGAAGGTACCGCGGTCAGCCTGATCGTCGACTACCAGATCCGCAATCGGCTGGTCGCCAAGGCGGTCAATCGCGCGGCTCGCCCGCTGGTCGCCAAGGTCAGCGCCCAGATCCTGGAGCGGGTCGAGGCGCGTCTCTAGCGAGTGCCTTGGCGTCTACTGCCGCGGCGTCTGGCAGAGATCTTGTTCTGATCAAGTGCTGCTTCAGGGTGTTTCCCCGGCGCGCTCCTGCAGTTGTTGAGCTTGACTGATGCGGGCACGGCCGGCCTGCTTGGCCTGGTACATCTGCAGGTCCGCCTTTTCCACCAGCGACGCTGCGTCGATGCTGTCCATGCCGGGCTGACATTGGGCGATGCCGATGGAGGCGCTGACGTAAAGGGGGCGCTGGTCGACCTGGGCCATCGGCTGCTCGGCAAGCCACTGCTGTAGCCGCTGCGCGACCCGCAAAGCTCCTGGCTCCGGCGTGTTCCGCAGGGCGATGACGAACTCCTCTCCGCCGTAGCGGGCCGCCAGGTCCGACTCACGGATGGCGTCACGCAGGGTAGCGGCGACATTGACCAGCACGATGTCGCCGAGTCGGTGGCCGTAGCGGTCGTTGAGCGGCTTGAAGTGATCCAGATCGAGAAATAGCACCGACAGAGGCTTGTCTCGCGCATGGGCGTCCTCGAGCATCTCCTCGAGGCGCCGTTCCAGCGCGGCGCGATTGGCGAGACCGGTGAGGGCATCGGTGCTGGCGCGCACATCCAGCGCCTCATTGTCGCGTTGGAGCGAAATCAGCTGGTCCTCACGATGGTGCAACCGCTCGGCCAGGCTCATGGTCAGCCCATGCAGGCGCTGCTTGCCGGCGACCAGCAGGCGTTCGATATCCTCATCTGCCGACAGCGAGGTGGCGAGAAAATCCGGCAAGGTCTCAAGGCGACTCGCGAGTTCATCGACAAGACGTGCCTGGGCATTGCCGTCCATGTTCATGCGTTGCTGAAAACGATGAAGCACGGCGGGGATGGCGTCGCTGTTGTCGTCCAGACAGCATCCGGCCAGTTCGTCGGCGAGCTCCAGGCAAAGGCCGTCGAGCCATTCGTGGTGACGCTGGCCTTCCGGCTCGAGAGGGCGCTGAAGGAACAGGTTGGTGGGCAGCTGCCAGCGCCGTGCCAGCCAGCTCGACGCCTGGTCGCGGTCGCAGCCAAGATGCCGGTGTTCCAGAGCCAGGCGCTGTTCGCGGGTGGCGGCCTGGGCGGTCAGCTCGAAGTAGTTCGGGTCCAATGCGTACAGCAGCAGTACCCCGACCTCGCGTAGCAGGGCGCGCGTCGACAATTCGCCCGGATGGCGGGGATTTACCACCTTGGCGATGGCCGGAATCAAGTGCGCGGCTGCGAGGGTGCGTCGCCAATAGTCGGCCAGGGGGCCGCGGGTCGCGTCGCGCACCAGGGTGAAACCCAAAAGCGCGGTGAGGGTGCCATCGATACCGAGGCGTGTCACCGCGTGCTCGCAGCAGATGACGGGATCGCAACCGCGGCGATAGTAGGGGCTGTTGGCCAGCCGCAGCAGCTGCAGGCACAGGGCCGGGTCACGGGACAGCAGGGTCGCGAAGTCGGTCAGCGGCGCGTCGTGATTGCTCGCCAGTACCAGCAGCTCGGACACCACGGCAGGCAGAGAGGGAAGACGCGTGGCGGGCTCGAGCCGCGCTTCGATATCAGGGGGAAGACAGGTCACGTCGAAAAGGCCATCGATTGTCGTTGTGCGATTGGTGTCAGGGCCGATCCATCGGCCTGATAGTGGCGCGAGCCGCCGACATCAGCGGCTCGCGCAGCTTGTAAAGGACTTGTCCGAAGAGTCGACGAGCGCAGCTACTTTTCAGACGAGCCCCAGGCTTTATACGAAAAGTTGACGAGCGATGGTTAGACAAGGCAAAAATCGGTGAGAAAGCGCAGTTTACGAGGTGTAAATGAGCATCTTGACCCGATTTTTAACGCCGTATTTCCGAGCGCAGGCACTTTTCGCACAAGCACTTTTCGCACAAGCCCTAGGGTTTGCGCAGTGAAGCGTCCAGATGATCGACCACCTCGGCCCAGTCGGCATCGGCCTCGATGGCTTCGCGCAGAAATTCCGACTGTCCCTCGTTCCAGCAGGCCGCATCGGGCAGTTCGACCCCCTCCGGAATCGGCGAGTTGCGATCGATGAATCGTTTGATGGCTTCCGGCTCGGATGCCAGGCCCAGCTGTTCAAACAACTCGCTGAAGGGGTGATCCGGGTGTTCCATGAGCAACTCCTTGTCATGACGGGGACTCCCTAACCTTACTCCATCATCGCCCCTTGAGTGTCAATAGAGCATAAAATTGCTCCGTGACCTGTGTGATGTCAACCTCGTTCTCCGACCAGCGGAGTTCGAAACAGCCGACGTCTCTGTTCCTGCGAGAGGGGCAGCGACAGCAGATGCACCAGTTTGGTATAGGCCGACTCAGGGGTCATGTCGTCGCCGGATACCACCTCGGCGTCGGCCAGCATCTTGCCGGCAGCGTAGTGTCCGATGTCGATGGTGCCGTGTGGGCATTGGCTGATCGCGACCAGTAGCTTGCCCTGGCCACTGGCCTCTGCCAGCACGGCGCCAAGCTCGGGGTCGTCAGGTACATTGCCGCCGCCCCACACCTCGATCAGGGCGCCCTTGACGCGGTCATCACCCAGCCAGGCCGCCAGCTGCCAGGGTTGAATGCCCGGCCACAGGACCACCCGCACCACCTGCTCTCCCAGGCCATGATAGTCGCCGAGCTCGTAGCGGGGTGCGCCGCGCTGCGTAGCCTCGAGGCTGTGCTCGCGATGCAGCCGGAAGTCGTTGCCGTGGCGCTTCCCCAGCAGGTCAAGGTTGGGGCTTTCGAAGGCATCCGGCTCGCGAGTGTGCCACTTGCGAGCCCGGCTGCCCCGCAGCAGCTTGTCGCCAAAGCTCACCGCCACTTCCTGCAATTCAGGCATGGCGGCGTAGCGCAGCGCGCTCTCGAGATTGTACAGGGCGTCACTGTGCTGCTGGGCCAGCGGCGCCATGGAGCCGGTCACCACCACCGGGCGATCGATGCCCTGAAGCTGGTAGGCCAGGCTCGAGGCGGTCCAGGCCAGGGTGTCGGTGCCGTGCAGCACGACCACGCCGCGATGGCGATTGGCCTGCTCGGCGACAAGCGCGGCCAGCCGGGCCCAGTCCTCGGGACGGGCGCCGCTGGAGTCGATGGGTTGGTCGACCTCGATCCAGGTAAAGGGTGGCAGAGCGGTCCTGCGATCGTCGGGTAGTGTGGCCAGGGCGTCGCGCACCCGGGCTTCCATGTCGGGGCCGGGGGCGAGGCCTGAGGGGGTGTCGATCATGCCGATGGTGCCGCCGGCGTAGATCACCAGCACCGGGTCCAGGGGTGAGTGGGTCATGGGTGGGCTTCCTGCACAAGGAGTGAAGACACGAGTGACAGTATCAGCGTGAGCCTCGGCGAGGCGCGCAGCGGGTGATGACGTTATCGTCGGCGTCGAAGCAGAGCTGACGCTGACGACCGGCGAACCAGGCGAAGCTGGCGGCGGCGGCGGCGATCCCCATCAACAGCCAGGCGATGGCGGTGATCGGTGCCTGCAGGTCAAGCATGATACCGACGCTCAAGGGGCCCAGGGCGGCCAGGGCATAGCCGCCACCCTGGGCCAGTCCGGACAGGCGGCCTGCCAGACGCGAATCGGCGCTGCGCAGCACGATCAGGGTCAGCGCCAGGGAGAAGTTGCCGCCCTGGCCGAGCCCCAGCAGTAGTGCGCCGAGGTAGCGCAGGGAGGTGTCGGCCATCAGCAGGATCCACAGGCCACTGGCGGTGCTGGCAAGGACCAGCAGCAGCGCCGGGCGCTGATCGCGACCGAAGCGGGCCAGCCAGGGTGCCAGTAGCGCAGAAATCAGCTGGACCATCACCGACATGCCCATCAACAGGCCGGCCTCGGCCTCGCCGATGCCGCGCTGCATCAACAGCGTCGGCAGCCAGCCGAAGACGATGTAGGCCAGCGACGATTGGGTGCCCATCAATAGCGCCACCTGCCAGGCCAGGGGCTGGCGTAGCAGGCCACGGGTCATGCCGGTGCCGGGGTCACCCGCCATCCGCGGGGTAGCGGCGGTGCGCGGCATGTAAAGCTCCCAGGCGATCAGCGCTGCCATGGCCAGCAGCGACCAGGCCGCCAGACTGCGTGTCCAGCCACCCAGCAGGTCGCTCAGGGGAATCGCCAGGCCGGCGCCCAGGGCGCCACCCAGACACAGGGCCATGGTGTAGACCCCGGTCATCAGGTCGGCGCCCCGGGGCAGCTCGCGCTTGACCAGCGCCGGTAGCAGGGCCCCCGATACACCGATACCGGCACCCACCAGCAGGGTGCCGGCGTAGAGCGCGAGGGGACTTCCCTGCCAGCGCAGCAGCAGACCGCTGGTGATGACCACCAGACCCAGCGACAAGGCGCGTTCCGGGCCGTACTGGCGCGACAGGCGGGGCGCCAGCGGAGCGAACAGACCCAGGCACAGCACCGGCAGGGTGGTCAGGGCACCGATGGCGCTGGGGGACAGGCCGGTATCCTGCTGCACACGGGCGAGCAGCGGGGCAAGCGAAGAGAGTGCCGGTCTCAGGTTGAGGCCGACCAGTACCATCAGCACCAGAAAGCGCCAGGGCAGGGACGTGACCTTCATCGGGGGCTCCAGCGGGTGGACCACCGCAGCGGGGAAGGCGCGCCGCCGGAGGCGCAGGCCCCGCGGACGGCGGCCTGTACGGTTATTTCAGGAAGCGACGCAGATCGCCACGCACCTGATCATTGAAGGTCAGGAACTGGCTGTGGCGATCGCCGTCGACGCCATCGATGCGCACGGCGGTGGCCATGCCCTTGTCGACCAGTAGCTGGTCGTAGATCTCCAGGGTGATCTTTTCGACCGGGGTGTCGCCGGGGGCGCACTGGCCATTCTCCAGGCGGAAGGTCTCGAGCAGGCTGGCGCGTACGCGAGTGGCACCGCCTTCGGCCAGCACGCGACGCACGAACATCCAGCCTTCGCAGGTCAGTGCCACGCCGTCATGGTCGCGCAGGTAGAGGGTGCGATAGCAGGCCCCCTGCTCGGCGCCTTTCTCTGCCATGCTGCGGTAGGCCTCGGTCATGCGAGCGGCACTGACCCGCGCCTCGTCGATCTTGGTCTGGGCGCCGCGATGCTCGTTGTCGAGTTGCGCCTGCTTCTGGAAGGCCCGGAAGCGGCGATATTCCTTGATCAGTTCTGGAGATGCCATATCGCTGTCCTGCTGAGATGGAAGGGGGCGGCAAGCCGCCCCCCGGATTGCTCTTGTCCAGCCGCTCGGGGCTCTGCCTGCACCGACGCTCAGGGCTATGCCTGAGCCGATGCTCGAGCTTATGCCTGTCCCTGGCGGTTGCCCTGGCCGGAGCGCCTGCGCCTGCGACGTGCAGGCTGCTCGCCATTGCCGTTGCGGGCATTGCCGCCGCCACCGCCACCGTCACCACGTCGTCCGTTGCCGCGCTGGGAGCTATTGTTGCCACCCTGGCTGCGGCGCTGACCACCACCGCGCTTGTTGCGGCCGTTCTCGATGGGCTCCGGCTTGGCGTTGGGGTCGGGCTCGAAGCCCGGTTCGATGCGCTTCTCGAGGTCACGCTTGATCATGCGCTCGATGTTCTTCAGCAAGCCATGTTCATCGACGCACACCAGCGAGATGGCCTGGCCTTCGTTGCCGGCACGGCCGGTACGACCGATGCGGTGGACGTAGTCCTCGGCGACGTTGGGCAGCTCGAAGTTGACCACGTGGGGCAGTTCGTCGATGTCGAGACCACGGGCGGCGATGTCGGTGGCCACCAGAACCTGCAGCTCGCCGGCCTTGAACGCCGCCAGGGCGCGGGTACGGGCTGACTGGCTCTTGTTGCCGTGGATCGCCATGGCAGAGATGTCGCGCTTGTCGAGGTGCTCGGCCAGGCGGTTGGCGCCGTGCTTGGTGCGAGTGAACACCAGCACCTGGAACCAGCGTTGGCTAGTGATCAGGTGTGACAGCAGCTCGCGCTTGCGTTCCCGGTCCACTCGGTAGACGGCCTGGTCGACGGTCTCGGCGGTGGTATTGCGGCGTGCGACCTCGATCATCTCCGGGCGGTCGAGCAGCTTGTCGGCCAGCGCCTGGATCTCGCTGGAGAAGGTCGCCGAGAACAGCAGGTTCTGACGCTTCTCGGGCAACAGCTTCAGCACACGGCGGATGTCGTGGATAAAGCCCATGTCGAGCATGCGGTCGGCTTCGTCGAGCACCAGGATCTCGACGCTCGACAGATCCACGTGGCCCTGCTGGTGCAGGTCGAGCAGGCGGCCAGGCGTTGCCACCAACACATCGAGACCGGGCCGCAGGGCGTCGATCTGGGGCTGTTGTCCGACGCCACCGAAGATCACGTGGTGACGCAGTGACAGGTGCTGACCGTAGTCGCGCACGCTCTCGCCGACCTGGGCGGCGAGTTCACGGGTGGGCGTGAGCACCAGGGCACGGACCTGGCGCTTGGAGGGGCGAGGGCCATCGGCCAGGCGCTGCAGCATCGGCAGGGTAAAGCCCGCTGTCTTGCCGGTGCCGGTCTGGGCACTGGCCAGCAGGTCACCACCCTTGAGTACCGCGGGGATGGCCTGACGCTGAATCGGAGTCGGGGTGTCATAGCCTTGCGCCGTGACGGCGCGAAGCAATTCGGCACGCAGGCCGAGATCGGAAAAACTCATGCAAACTCCAGCACGCACGCACTCGCTGGACGCCACCGTTCTGATGGCGTCGGTCCCGGACAAGGCGTGGGGAAAAATTCGGTGACCGCTCTAGCGGGGGACCCCCGTCACCGTTGCGGGCATGATGCCAGATTTGCCGGCCCGGCGCATCGGCGGGGGTGAAAAGAAGTCGGGCCGGCAGAACCTTGATGAGGGGCGCGGAGGCGTTGTCGAGACGCTCAGGGAGCGACACGGACCCGGGCGGCGATATCATCGGCCACCTGATCCCAGGTGCGCCCCAGCGCCCGTACCAGTGCCGAATAGCCGTCGCTGTCCAGCGACTCGGTGGCCTCGAAGCTGTCGCTGTCCACCACCTGGCGCTGGCTGTCACGCAACAGCCACTGGCCCGAGGCCACGGCGTAGCCGTCATAGTGGCCCTGGAAGCGGTCGACGCTCAATTCCAGCGTCAGGGCGTTGCCGCTGTCGCCGGACAGGAGCACCCGGCGTCCAGGCAGTCTGGCCTCCAGGCGGTCGCGTAGGCCGCGTTCGAGTTGCTGTGCCAGCGGTGCCGCCCATTGGTGGGACTTGGCCTCGTTCAGCGAGATGTCGTCGAGTTGAAGGACGATGCCTTCGGCCTCGAGGTAGTTGGCGAGCCTGGGTGTGGACACCAGCAACGGCGTTTCGTCGGCGCTGGGGACCCGGGCATCGCTGCTGCCTGCATCCGAGGGCAGCACATAGTGGTTCATGGGGGCGGTGCCGCTGGCGCAGCCGCCCAGCCACAGCGCCAGCAGGGGAACACACAGGCGATGTATCGGCCTCATGGAGAACTCCTTTCCGGTGAGGTCAGTGTTGTCGATGCTTCCGTCTATCCCGCCCGAGTCCGCAGACTCGGGCGGGAGGCGATCAGCGCGGTGCCCGCGGGATCGGGTCCTCGGTCTGGATGCTGTCGAACAGCAGCGCGCGGGGATCGTCGCTGATCTTGCGAGCGGCCGGCTGCAGGTCACGCACCAGACGTTCGACCTCGTTCAGGGTGCGGGTCAGGTCCTGGTAGACGCTGGATTCCGGCGACAGCCCGTCGAGGGTGCGGCGCAGCTCGACCAGGGTCTGGTTGAGGTTGCCGGGCAAGCCCTGGGTCTCGGGGTTGTCGAGCAGACTGTTCATGCTCTGCACCAGTGAGCGGGCCTGAGTCAGCATCGCCTCTGAGACCTGAAGGTTGCGGTCGAGTCCCGACAGGATAGGCTCGATCTCGAGGCGGTTGAGCTTGTCGAGCAGGGCGGTGACCTGGGCCTGGATCTGGGCAAGGCCAGCCGAGGCGGTGGGGAACACCGGGCGGTCGGCGAAGGTCTCGGCCAGATACTGGCCCTGCAGCTCTTCGTCGATCTTGAGGTCGACGAACAGCGCCCCGGTCAACAGGCTGCCGCTCTTGAGGGTCGCGCGCAGGCCACGCTCGAACAGCCGGTCGAAGCGCTCACGCCACTCCTGCAGATCCAGCTCATTGGCGCCGATGCCCAGACGCTGGGGTTCGATGCGGATCAGCACCGGGATGGCCAGCTTGTCGCGGTTTTCCGGCTGGGGCGAGGTGAAGTTCCAGGGGACGGCTGCCACGGTACCGATGCGCACGCCACGGAATTCCACCGGGGCTCCGCGGGACAGGCCGCGTACCGTATCTTCGTTGAGCAGCACGTACTCGAGATAGCGATTGAAGGTACCCTGGCGGGCGGCCTCCTCATCGGCATAGAGTTCGTAGGAGGCGTCCTCTTCCGCCTCCTTGCCGGCGGGAACATCGTCGGGCACGCCAAAGGTGACGCCGCCGCCGAGCAGCGCTTCCAGCGACTCGACCTGCACCTGAAAACCGTCGGAACCGAAGCGCACGTCGATGCCGCTGGTGGCCCAGAAGCGGGTGTTCTCGGTGACCAGGGTGTCGTAGGGGCTCTCGATGAAGATGCGGTGGTGCATGCTCTGGGTGGAGACATCGAAGTCGGCCTCCTCGACCCGTCCGACGCTGACCCCCTGGAAGGTGACGGCGTCGCCGACGCTGAGCGAGTTGCCGACCTGGCTGACCAGGTTGAGGCGCAGCCCCTGGGCGCCAGGTGGTGCCACCGGAGGCTGGTCGCTGACGTCGAATTCACGGGCATCCACCTCGCTCTGACCCGGCTCGAGCTGGATATAGGCACCGGAGAGAACGGTGCCGAGTCCGCTGATACCCTCGCGCCCGATGCGCGGCTTGACCACCCAGAAATGGGTGTCCTCGACCAGCATCTTCTCGGCCTGGGGTTCCATCTGAGCGGTGATCTCGACGCCGGAGAGATCGTCGCTGAGTGCTACCGAGGTGACCTTGCCGACCTCCACGTTACGGGTCTTGATCAACGTCTTGCCGGCCTCGATGCCGTCGGCGGATGGCAGGTGCAGCGCGATCTGGGGGCCGCGGCTGGCGTAGTTGTCGTAGACCAGCCAGGCGCCGATCAGCAGTGCCACAAAGGGCACGATCCACACCGGCGACAGCCGTTTCTGCTGGGTCGGCGCGGCGCGGTGCATGTCCTTGCTGGACGGCGCTGGCGGGTTGTCGGGGTGGCGCTTATCGGCGTCACTCATGGTGTGCTTCCTTGTTCATCCGGCGCAGTGCGATGGGGTGAAGGGGCGGCGTCGGACGCCAGGCCCGAGTGGTCGCCGTGCAACCCGTCATTATCCGGGGAGTCCATCGGGTTGCAGGGATCCTCGCTGCCGTCCCACAGCAGGCGAGGCTCAAAACTCATGGCCGCCAGCATGGTGATGATCACCACGCCACCGAAGGCCAGCGCAGCGGGGCCAGGATCGATCGACATCAGCGCACCGGCGCGGATCAGGGCCACCAGGATGGCTACCACGAAGACGTCGACCATCGACCAGCGTCCGATCAGTTCGGTCAATCGGTAGAGCCGCGCTCGCACCACCGAGCGCATGCCCGGTGCCCGCGGCGCCACCAGGCACAGCCAGACCAGCGCCAGCAGCTTACCGATGGGCACGATGACGCTGGCCACGAAGATCACCAGCGCCACCGGCCAGGAACCGTGGCTGACCAGGTAGATGACACCGCCGATGATGGTCTGCGGGTCGGAGCTGCCTAGGCTGGTGGTGTACATGATGGGATAGACATTGGCGGGGATATAGAGCACTGCGGCGGTGAACAGCAGCGCCCAGGTGGTCTGCAGGCTGCGCGGCCGGCGGGCGTGCAGCTTCTCGCTGCAGCGCACGCAACGGCCATGGCCCTCGCTGTCCAGGCAGTTGATCAGCCCGCAGGTGGGGCAGCCGGTGAGCCCCTGGGAAGCCGCGGTCTCGCCGGTGCGCGTGCCCTCCGGTGCCAGCGGCTCGCCGCTGAGCGAGAACCACAGCCAGTCCTTGTCCAGTGACAGGGTCGTCGCCAGCAGCAGGATGGCGTAGGCGATAAAGGCCCAGAACGACGGTCCGAGGGAAATTTCGGCAAGTCCTGCCACCTTGATCAGCGCCACCATGGTGCCGACGATAAAGACGTCGGCCATCAGCCATGGCGCGATGTGGGAAAGTCCACGGGCCAGGGTGCGGCTATAGGGCAGACGGCGGGGCAGCATCAGGCTGATCTGCAGCCACACCACCGTCAGCAGATAGATCGCCGGCAACACGATGATCGACATCAGCACCACCATGGCGACGATGGGCTGGTGGTGCTCGAGCATCTGGGTGGCGGTCTGGGCCACTTCTATTTCGTTGCCGACGCCACGCGTACTGAAGCCGATAAACGGAAAGGACAGGGCCAGCGCCAATGCCACCAGCGATGCCAGCGACAGCGCCAGGCTGCGCTGGGCGGGGAAGGCATGACGCTTGACCAGGTCGTGACCACAGCGGACACAGTCCGCTTCTTCACCGGGACGCAGCGGCGGCAGCGCCATGATCCAGTCGCACTCGTGACAGGCACGCAGGCGCCGGCGCGACCTGATGCGCACCTCGGGGGGAGGATGCTGGGTGACGGAGGCGTTGCGGATCCGTTCCAGGGGGCCACGTACGGGGGTCGTCACAGTGGTAGGGGGACTCCGGTCTTGAAAGAGGGTTCTGTTCGTCTGCATTTCGTCGCGAATCAGGCGCTGATGGCTTAACAAGCTGATCCTGCGAATTAAATAGTGTGGCACGTTGACGTGGGTGACACCATAGACAAAGATGCGACCGATATCATGGGTGAGGAGTTGACATGTTGCTTCCCGTTTTGGCGGTTCTGGGTGGCCTGGTGGTGCTGGTGTGGAGCGCCGAACGCTTTGTCGAGGGCGCCGCGGCCACCGCTGCGCGGCTGGGACTGTCGCCCTTGCTGGTGGGCATGCTGGTGATCGGCTTCGGCACCTCGGCACCGGAATTGACGGTGTCGGCGCTGTCTGCGGCACAGGGCAACCCGGGGCTGGCACTCGGTAACGCCTATGGCTCGAATATCGCCAACATCGGCCTGATCCTGGGGCTGGTGGCGCTGATCTCCCCGCTGGCGGTGCATTCATCGGTGATTCGGCGCGAATTGCCGGTGCTCGGTGCCGCCACCCTGGTGTCGGCGTTGATGATGTGGGGCGGGCTTATCTCCCGGCTGGAGGGCGCGCTGCTGCTGCTGGCGCTGCTGGTGTTCATGGTCGCAAGCGTGATCCAGAGCCGGCGCGAGGAAGCCGCCGCCAGGGCGGACGCCCTGGCCACCGATACCGTGCAGGAACTCGATGCTCATCCCATGTCGCTGGGCAAGGGCATCTTCCTTACCGTGCTGGGCCTGGCCCTGCTGGTCGTCAGTTCCCGGCTGCTGGTGTGGGGCGCGGTGGATATCGCCCAGGGACTCGGGGTGTCCGACGTCATCATCGGGCTGACCGTGGTCGCCATCGGCACATCGCTGCCGGAACTGGCCTCGTCCATCAGTGCCCTGCGTCGCAAGGAGCATGATCTGGTGCTGGGCAACGTGGTCGGCTCCAACCTGTTCAACACCCTGGGGGTGGTGGGGCTGGCCGCCGTCATCGCGCCGATCGAGGCCGGGCGTGAGGTGCTGATGCGAGACTGGTCGCTGATGACCGCCATGACCCTGATGATGGCGGTGTTCGCGTTGGGCTGGAAGGGCCGGGCGGGGCGCATCAATCGGTTCGAGGGTGGCGTCCTGGTTGCCGTCTACCTGGCCTACACCGCCTATCTGGTATCGCTGGTGCTGGGGCAGTCCTGACCTGACACCTGGCTACGTTCCCTTGTCACGGCAAAGGCAAGGGAGGTGGGCTGACAAGCGGGTAGGTGATCGGCCATGGGTGCGTGCGACAATTGGCCATGGGACAGAGGCCTGCGGGACCTCTATGCTGAGGGCAAGCGGGATCGAAGATGCATGATTGTGCATAGATAGATTGCCAGGCTAGCCGAGCAAGGCTGCGCTCTATCGACTCGATTCCGCTCGGGTTCGATGCTGTCCTGCCAGGGTCGGGTTGTGTTCCCGAGGCAGGGCGGTGCCGTCGGTTATCCCTGCCTCGAGGAGTCGCTCATGGAACTGGATCCCGTGCTTCTGTCACGTATACAGTTCGCCTTCGTCGTATCCTTCCACGCCATCTTCCCCGTCTTTACCATAGGGCTGGCGTCCTATGTCGCTGTCCTGCATGGACTCTTCTACAAGACCGGCAATCCCGCCTGGGATCGACTGGCCGCCTTCTGGGTCAAGGTCTTCGCCGTGGTCTTCGGCATGGGCGTGGTCTCCGGGATCGTCATGGCCTTCCAGTTCGGAACCAACTGGAGCAACTTCAGTCAGGCGACGTCCAATTTCCTCGGCCCCATGCTGAGCTATGAAGTGGTCACCGCCTTCTTCCTGGAAGCCGGCTTCCTCGGGGTGTTGCTGTTTGGACGTGGCAAGGTGGCCGAGGGGGTTCACCTGTTCGCCGCCATCATGGTCGCGGTGGGCACCTTCATCTCGGCCTTCTGGATCCTGTCCACCAATAGCTGGATGCAGACCCCCGCCGGGGTGGAAATGATCGACGGCCACTTCAGCGTCACCAGTTGGGGCGAGGCCATGTTCAATGCCTCCTTCCCTTATCGCTTTGCCCACATGGCGCTGGCTTCCTTCCTGACCGGCGGCTTCGTGGTGGCCGGCGTCAGCGCCTGGTATCTGCTGATCGGTCGCGACGTCGAGGCCAACCGCAAGGCCCTGTCCATGTGCATGTGGCTGTTGCTGGTGCTGGCGCCGGTACAGGCGGTGGTCGGCGACGCCCATGGTCTCAATACGCTTGAGCATCAGCCGACCAAGGTGGCGGCGATGGAGGCCAACTGGGAGACCCAGTCCGGGGTGCCCCTGCTGCTGTTCGCCTGGCCGGACAAGGAGGCCCAGGAAAATCACTTCGAGATCGGCATTCCGCGCCTGGCCAGCCTGATCCTGACCCATGACCTGGACGGCGAGGTACCCGGGCTCAAGGAGGTCCCGGTAGAGGAGCAACCACCGGTGTGGTTCGTGTTCTGGTCATTCCGCGCCATGGTCGGCATGGGCATGCTGATGATCGCTGTGGCCTTCACCGGCCTGTGGTTGCGCCGTGGCGGTCGCCTGTACAAGAGCCGCCCCTTCCTGCAGACGCTGAGACTCATGAGCGTGGCGCCCTTTATCGCGGTGCTGGGTGGCTGGTTTGTCACCGAAGCGGGCCGCGCGCCCTGGCTGGTGTACGGCATGATGACCCAGGCCGAGGGGGTGACGCCGTCGCTCAGTGGCTGGATGGTGCTCGCTACCCTGATCGGCTATGTGCTGGTCTACGCGGTGGTGTTCCTGACCGGGGGCTACTACCTCACCCGGGTGGTGCGCCAGGGCATGCTGGCCGAGGAGCCCCACGACGACGAGGTCGAGACGGCCAAGCGACCGCTGTCCGCCGCCCACGCCACCCTCGAGGCCGACGCCGGCCGCCAGTTCGGGAGTTGATGACATGGAATTGATCAACCTTTCTGCCATCTGGGCCCTGATCATCGGGTTCGGCGTGATGATGTACATCCTGATGGATGGCTTCGATCTCGGGGTGGGTATCCTCTACCCCTTCGCCCCGGACGAGCACGCCCGGGATGTGATGATGAACTCGGTAGCGCCGATATGGGACGGTAACGAGACCTGGCTGGTGCTCGGCGGGGCGGGACTTCTGGCGGCCTTTCCGCTGGTCTACACCATCCTGCTGCCGGCGCTCTATCTTGGGGTCTTCCTGATGTTGGCCGGCCTGATCTTCCGTGGCATCGCCTTCGAGTTCCGCTTCAAGTCGGTTCGTAATCGTCACTGGTGGAACCGCGCCTTCTGCTGGGGCTCGATGGTCGCCACCTTCTGTCAGGGGGTCGTGGTCGGCGCCTACATCGAGGGCTTCGAGGTCGCCAACAATGTCTACGTGGGCGGTCCTTTCGACTGGCTGACGCCTTTCACCGTGATCACTGGCCTTGCACTGATGGCGGGCTATGCGCTGCTGGGGGCGACCTGGACGATTTTGAAGTCCGAGGGGCAGGTGCAGGAATGGGCCTACCGCATCACGCCCAGGCTGCTGGGACTGGTGCTGGCGGGCTTTGCCGTGATCAGTATCTGGACGCCGTTCGTCGACGACTTCGTGCGTGAGCGCTGGTTCGGCCACCTGACACTGTTCTGGGTGTTCCCGGCACTGGCGTTGCTGTGCGCCGCCATGGTGTGGCGTTCGGTGGCCCGTCGCCGTGAGGGCCAGCCGTTCGTGGCTACCCTGGGACTGTTCTTCTTCACCTACCTGGGGCTGGTGGCCAGCAAGTGGCCCTACCTGATCCCGCCGGACATCACCCTGTGGGATGCCGCCTCGGCTCCGGAGAGCCAGCTGTTTCTGCTGCTCGGGGTGCTGTTCGTGATCCCGGTGGTACTGGGCTACACCGCCTGGTCCTACTGGGTGTTCCGCGGCAAGGTAAGAGGGGGCGGCTATCACTAAGTCGTCTGGTGCTGAGTCGTCTCGTCCTGAGTCGTCTCGTTCTGAGTCGTCTCGTTCTGAGTCGTCTCGTTCTGAGTCGTCTCGCGGCGAGGCCACCAGGGCGCGGCTGTGGCTCGACCAGCACACCGGGGCTCAGCGTCGTCCGCTGACCCTGGCCGCGGCCTTCGCGGTGCTGGCAGGACTCGCGGGTGTGGTCCAATGGGTACTGCTGGCCAAGGTGCTGGTACTGGCGATCGAGGGTGAGCGTTCCCTGAGCCAGCTATGGCCCTGGCTTGTCTCTCTACTGGGGTTTCTGGCGCTGCGTGCCGGGGCTGGCTTTGCTCAGGAGTGTCTGGCCCAGCGAGCCAGCCAGCGCCTTCGCCGCGCGGTACGCCACGAGTTGCTCGAGCATCTGTTTGCGCTGGGACCGGTGCGTGCTGGTCGCCATCACAGTGCCGGGCTGGCCCATCGCCTTGTCGAGCAGGTCGAGGCACTGGACGGCTACACCTCACGTTTCTGGGTGCAACTTCGGGTGGTGATGGTGGTGCCGCTGGTCATCTTCGCCATCATCGCCTGGCACAACTGGCTGGCGGCGCTGCTGCTGGCGATCACCGCGCCGCTGATTCCCTTGTTCATGGCGCTGGTGGGCATGGGCGCCGAATCGCTCAATCGCGACCAGTTCGCGGCGGTGACGCGACTGTCCGGGCACTTCGTCGATCGGGTGCGGGGCATCGCCACCATTCGACTGTTCGGTGCCGGCGACAGGGTCACCGACGAGGTTGCCCAGGTCGCCGACGACTATCGCCGGCGCACCCTGAAGCCCTTGCGACTGGCCTTTCTGTCATCGGCGGTGCTCGAATTCTTCTCCTCGGTGGCGATTGCGGCGCTGGCCATCTACATCGGCTTTGGCCTGCTCGGGGACCTGCCGCTGGAGGTGGCCGATTCGCTGACGCTGGCCAGTGGCCTGACCATCCTGCTGCTGGCCCCGGAGTTCTTTCAGCCGCTGCGCACACTGTCCCAGCACTACCACGACCGTGCCTCGGCGCTGGCCGCCGCCCAGGCCCTGACGGAACTGCTCGATGAACCCGTCGATCCGTCGCGAGTGTCGCCCGTCTCGGCGCCTGGCACCGCCGAAAGTCCCGCTTCTTCAGTGTTGTCCGGTGGCCAGCTTGCGCGGCTCGAAGGCGCCTGCCTGGATCACCCTGGGCGTGGCCGCGTGCTGGGTCCGCTGGACTTCCGGGTGGACACCGGTGAAGTGGTGGTGATCAGCGGCCCATCGGGTGCCGGCAAGTCGAGCCTGCTGGCGATGCTGGCGGGGTTTGTCGGGCCTGGCGAGGGGACGCGCCAATCGGCACCGGGCATCGCCTTTGCCTGGATGGACCAGCGCCCGCTGCTGATCCAGGGCAGCCTCGCCGACAATCTTCGCCTGACGGCACCGAACGCTGGTGATGACGACCTGCGTACAGCGCTCGAGCAGGCGGGGCTTGGGACGCTGGTCGCGGCTCTGCCCGAGGGACTCGATACCCGGATCGGCGAAAATGGCCTGGGCCTGTCCGGCGGGCAGGCCCAGCGCCTGGCGCTGGCTCGGGTGTTCCTGAGTGATGCCGCGCTGGTGCTGCTGGACGAGCCGACGGCGAGTCTGGATCGAGAGACCGAAGCGGTACTGATCCGCGGCTTTCGGCGTCTGGCCGGCCAGGGCCGGGCGCTGGTCATCGCCAGCCACCACCCGGCCATCCTGGCGATGGGGGACCGGCGTGTGGAGCTGCTCGATGGGCGAGTCACCGCGAGTGGAAGGGAACAGCAAGAGGTGGCCGATGGCGTTGTCGACTGAGCGCACGGATACGGGATTCGCTGCGGCGATTGCCAGTCTGCGTCCGTGGATCGAGGTGCATGCGTCGTTTCGTCGGCGCCTGGTGCTTGGCGTGGTGCTGATGGTGCTGACCGCGCTGTCGGCGCTGGGGCTGCTGGCGGTGTCGGGCTGGTTCATCACCGCCAGCGCGCTGACCGGCGCGGCCTTGGCCGCGGGTATGGCGGCTACCCTGGACGTCTACACCCCCGGGGCGGGCATTCGTCTGTTTGCGGTGTCCCGTACCGTGTCACGCTACGTCGAACGCCTCTACAACCACGACACCATCCTGCGACTGCTGGCACGCCTGAGGGCGCGCTGCTTCTCGGGCCTGGTGGTGATGGACGGCGCCAGCCTCGGGGCAAGGCGATCCGGCGACTGGCTCAACCGTCTGACCGCCGATATCGATACCCTGGACGCGCTTTACCTGCGGCTGCTGGCGCCGGCGGCGATGGCGCTGGTGCTGGGGGCGGCGCTGGTAGCGTTGGTGGCGGTGTGGCTGCCCCAGGCCGCGCTGGTGCTGGGTGTCTTGCTGCTGTTCGGCTGGAGCTGGCTGACCCTCGGACAGGCCCGCCTGGGCCTGGCGGCCTGTCGTCGCCGCGTCGCCGGGCTGGAGCGACTGCGCTCAGCCATGATCGAAACCCTTGGCGGTCTGAGTGAACTCGAATCCTACGGCGCATTGGCGCGCCGCCGTGGCGAGCTTGAAGCCCTCGAGGACGAGCTGCTGGCGGCCCAGTGGCGACTGTCACTGATCACCGGGTTTGGCAATGTTCTGACGACGCTGGTGATGGGGGGCGCCTGGTGGCTTGTATTGATCGGTGGCCTCGCCGCCTTCGGCAGCGGCCAGTTGGGCGCCGCCGTGCTGGTGATGTTGCCGTTGGCCTCGCTGGCCCTGGCCGAGGGGTTGGCAAGCCTGCCCGCCGCCTTCACCCAGGCCGGCGCGAGTCTCGCCGCCGCCGAGCGGCTCAACGCTATCGACCAGCAGCGTGCAGCGCCAGTACAAGCCTCAGACACCACCCGAGCTGTTGCAGTGCACGCTGCGCCTCGAAGCGGGACCGCCGAGTGTGGAGGGCTGGAGGTCTGTGCTACGTCGCTGAGTTTTCGTTATCCGCAGGCGCTCGATCAGGCGCTGTCGCCCCTGAGCTTCCGGCTGGCGCCGGGGGAGAGGGCCGCGATCTGTGGCCCCTCAGGCAGTGGCAAGTCGACGCTGCTGGCGCTGCTTGCCGGGGAGTTGCGGGGCTACCAGGGTCGCTTGACCCTGAACGGCCAGGCGGTGGAAGCCCTCGACACGCAGTGGTTGAGCAGCCAAGTGGGCTGTCTGACCCAGCGGGTGGAGCTGTTTGACGCAAGCCTTGCCGAGAATCTGCGTCTGGGCGCCCCCGAGGCGAGCCCGGAGCGGCTGTGGCAGGCGCTTTCTGCGGTAGACCTGGCCGACTGGGCGCAGGGTCTGCCCGCTGGGCTCGAGACACGCGTGGGGGAAGGGGGACGACAGCTTTCCGGCGGCCAGGCGCGACGTCTGGGCCTGGCGCGTCTGTGGCTGACCGATCCCGCCCTGGTGGTGCTCGATGAGCCTTATGCCTCGCTGGATGCGGCCACCGCGCAGCGGGTGGCCGAGGGCATCGGCCCCTGGTTGGCCGCACGCACGGTGCTGATGCTGGTGCACCATCATGATCCCGACTCGCCGTCGCCCGGCATGGAGCACATCCCCAGGGTCATCGACATGGCGGCCGGTACGCCATGGCAAGCCGGGGGCGAATGCGTCACCATGTGAACGACGACACCTGATTTCTACGGTTCGATGCCACAGGGCCAGACACCATGACCGACGACTTTCTGACCCGCCTGCCCAAGGCGGAACTGCATCTGCACATCGAGGGTACGCTGGAGCCGGAGCTGATGTTTGCGCTGGCCGAGCGTAACGGGGTCAGCCTGCCTTACGCCGATATCGAGGCGGCCCGACAGGCTTACGACTTCAGCGACCTGGAGTCCTTTCTCGATCTTTACTATCAGGGCATGAGCGTGCTGGTCCGCGCCCGGGACTTCGAGGACCTGGCGATGGACTACTTCCGGCGCGCCGCCGCCGAGGGAGTGGTGCATATCGAGATGCACGTGGACCCCCAGGCCCACCTGTCCCGTGGCGTGGCGCTGTCCGAGGTGATGGAAGGCCTGACGGCCGCTTGTGCCAAGGCCCGCTCCGAGCTGGATATTTCCACCGCCATGATCCTCGCCTTTCTGCGTGATCAGCCCGCCGCCGATGCCATGCAGCTGCTCGAGGACAGCACGCCCTGGCATGACCACTTCAGTGCCGTGGGGCTGGACAGCGCTGAGCGAGGCAATCCGCCGAGCAAGTTCCAGGAGGTCTTTGCCCGGGCGCGGGAGCTGGGCCTCGAGCGCGTGGCCCACGCAGGTGAGGAGGGGCCACCGAGCTATATCCGCGAGGCGCTGGATGAGCTTCAGGTGTGTCGCATCGACCATGGCGTAAGGGCGATCGAGGACGTCGAGCTGATGGAGCGGCTGGCCGACGAAGGCACCGTGCTGACGGTGTGTCCGCTGTCCAATGTGCGCCTGAAAGTGGTGGAACGGCTCGAAGATCATGGCCTGCCGACGCTGATCGACGCAGGACTGGTGGTAACCATCAACTCCGATGACCCGGCCTACTTCGGCGGTGGCATGCGCGACAACTTCGCCGCCTGTCAGCGGGCCTTCGGCTGGTCCAACGAGACCCTCAAGTGGCTGGCCGGCAACGCCATCGAGGCTGCCTTCATGGATGAGGAGAGGAGGCAGGCGCTGAGACAGCGGCTGGTGGAATCCTAGGGCTTGTCTGAAAACTGCCTGCGCTCGGTAATACGGCGTTAAAAATCGGATCAACATGCTCATTTACACCCCGTAAACTGCGCTTTCTCACCGATTTTTGCCTTGTCTAACCATCACTCGTCGACTTTTCCGACAGCGCCTAGGCCTTGCCGTAAAAGTGCCTGCATTCGCCGACGTTTCAGACAGTGCCTGACGCCGGGACTGGCACGTCAAGCGCCGCCTTGCCCCTTGTCGGGGGAGGCGGCGCTGGCGTTTGCAGGGGGCTATTGGTGATAGTACCGGGTCAGGCCTGGCCCGGGGCTGGATCAGGACTGGATCAGGGCAGAGCAGGTACCGTGACCACTGGCTGCTCTCCTGTCAGGGCATGCAGGAAGCTGACCAGCCGTTCGACGGTCGCTTCATCAAGCTCCCGCTTGAGCATCTGCTCGCCCATGATGGGCACGACGTCTTCAAGCGTCTCGGCTGAGCCGTCGTGAAAGTAGGGGTAGGTCAGGGCGACATTGCGCAGTGACGCCGTCCTGAAGGCCTGTCGATCGCTTTCCTCGTTGGTGACCGCGAAGCGCCCGAGATCATCTGATCCCGGCACCTGGATCGGGTGGAACAGGCTGTCGCTGAAGTTGGCGCCGCGGTGACAGCTGATGCACCCGACGTCCACGAAGTCCTTCATGCCGGCCTTCTGCTGATCGGTCAGGGCAGCCTCGTCACCGAGCAGGTAGCGATCGAGCGGAGCATTCGGCGTATTCAGCGTGCGCTCGAAGCTGGCGATGGCGTCGGCCAGGTTGCCGGAGGACAGCGGGGCCTCGTCGGCGGGAAATGCCGTCTGGAAGTGATCGGAATATCCGTCGACGGCGGAAAGGCGGGCAAGGGCGCCGTCCAGATCGTGGGCCATCTCGATGCTGTTCTGGATAGGACCCAACGCCTGGCCTTCCAGGTCGGGTTCGCGACCATCCCAGAATTGTGAGCCAAGAAAGCCCGAGTTGAGCACGGTGGGGGAGTTGCGTTCGCCTGTCTGGCCATCGTGGCCGACCGCCGTCGGCAGTCGATCCGTCCACGCCAGGGCCGGGTTGTGACAGGAAGCGCAGCTGATGTTGCTGCTCTTTGACAGCCGGGGTTCGAAGAACAGCATCTTGCCAAGCGCTACCTTCTCAGCGGTGAGGCTGTTGTCGGCGGGGATGGGGGGAAGCGAAGGTAGCGGGGTGAAATACTGCCGATAGTCCTGTTGCTCGGCGGATTCGGCGCTGGATTTTGTTGCCGCTGGATACTGGGAGGCGACGGCCATGCTGCAGGCCAGAAAAGTGCCGGTTAAAAGAGTGCCGGTCAAAAAAGTGCCAGTCAATAAAGCGCAGGCAAGAGCAGGGGGACGGTTGCTGGGCCAAGGTCGCATCATGTATTCCCTTCGTTGCGTCACGGTATGCCGTCTGGGCGGGCGACCTGGGGCTGCCGTTTTTCGGCGAACGGCATGGGGTAAACCAGTATCGGTACAGGTCGACGACGAATCCCGATGCTCAAGGCGTGCTTGTTGTCACCAGATGGCACTGAGGCTTGCCCGCGCTGGTGTTAGTAATAGGTGATCCTGTGTGGGCTGCGGCCGCTTTTCGGGCAACGGGCGGTGTGGAAGATTGCTGAGGCATGTTGTCGAAGCGAAAGCGTCGGAATTTGAGGCGTTTTCGGCGTGATCGCCGACCGAGGCGAGGAAGAGGTTGAACAGGCCCAGGCCGTTTCTTTCAGTACACTTGGGGGCGCTTCGGCGCGCCCTTCGCTACCGGCGAAGCCCTCGGTGACACGCAAAAGAGGCGCCCGTCTCTGGTAAAAATCCCAGGGCGCCTCTTTTTTGGTCTGGCGGTTGGTCTGGCAGGTGTTGTGGCTGGAGGGCCGGCGTGCATGAGCCGGCATGCATCAACGGGCGTGCAACACCAGAAGCCGTGTATCAGCCTTGTTGGCGATTGGCCTCGCGCGCCGCTTCCCTGGCGCGTCGCTTGGCCTCGCGACGCTCTTCCATGCGTGCCACCGCGTCGGCACCCAGGTGGGCCTCGCCGCGCTCCCGGGCGAGGCGCATCTGGCGCTCACGCTCGGCGAAGCGGGCCTTCTGCTCGTCGCTCAGGCGGTCGTAGCAGCGCGGGCAACAGACGCCTTTTTCATAGTACTCGCTCTGCTTGTCCTGCTCGGTGATCGGCATGCGGCAGGCGTGACACTGGTCATAGCGTCCCGGCTTGAGGTCATGGTCGACGGTGACCCTGTCGTCGAACACGAAGCACTCGCCACGCCACAGGGTCTTGTCCTTCGGTACGTCCTCCAGGTACTTCAGGATGCCGCCCTTGAGGTGGTAGACGTCCTCGAATCCCTGCTCCTTGAGGTAGGCGGTGGACTTCTCGCAACGGATGCCGCCGGTACAGAACATCGCCACCTTCTTGTGGCGACTCGGGTCCAGGGTCTTCTTCACGTACTCGGGGAAGTCGCGAAAGGCGCTGGTGGCCGGATTGACCGCGCCCTCGAAGGTGCCTACCTCGACCTCGTAGTCGTTGCGGGTGTCGATCAGCAGAACCTCGGGGTCCTGGATCAGCTCGTTCCAGTCCTTGGGGTCCACGTAGGTGCCGACGGTATGGCGCGGGTCGATGCCCTCGACGCCCATGGTCACGATCTCGCGCTTGAGCTTGACCTTGGTACGCATGAAGGGCGCACGTCGGGTCAGCGACTCCTTGGTGTCGAGCTCGGCCAGGCGCGGGTCGGCGCGCAGCCAGGCGAGCACCGCGTCGATGCCCTGGCGGGTGCCGGCGACGGTGCCATTGATGCCTTCACGGGCCAGCAGCAGGGTGCCGCGCACCTGATGCTCGAGCAGGGTGTCGAGCAGCGGCTCGCGCAGCGCCTTGTAGTCGTCGAGGGTGACGAACTTGTACAGCGCGCACACCACCAGGGTGTCTGGACCAGAAGTGGCGGTTTCGGTGGCTGTGTCAGGGGATGAAGTATCGTGACTCATGGTTGTCCTCGTGCGAGCCGGAGCGTAAATCCGGAGCAGCGTTGGCAGCGTGTGGTATTCAAGGCGCGCATTCTAGCGCACTCGCCGAGGAATTTCCCGGCCAGCCATCCACCCCATGCAAGCGCCGGTCGCCGGCGCCTGTCGTCGGGTTCTTCAGGTCTGGCGGCGGTGCTGCAGGCGTCCCCCCGCCCAGGTCTCGTAGATGGCGCGGTCGTCCCCCAGCATCATCAGGGTGAACAGCTCCTCCGCCAGCGACTGGGTGCGCCCCATGCGTCGAGCCAGCAGCGGCGAGGCGAACAGGTCGATGACCACGAAGTCGGCGTCACGACCGGGGGTCAGGCTGCCGATGCGATCGTCCAGTGACAGCGATACGGCGTTGCCTCGGGTCAGGTCATGAAAGCCTGCCCAGGCGGTCAGTGGTGTGCCCCTGAGCTGGCCGACCTGATAGGCCGCCTTGAGGGTGGCAAGTCCCGACAGGTCGGTACCGGCGCCGATGTCGCTGGCAAGCGTCAGATTCAGCCCCTGGGCCCGGGCGCCGGCCCGGTCAAACAGGCCACTGCCGAGAAACAGGTTGGAGCTGGGACAGAAGGCGATGTTGGCGCCGCGCTCGGCCAGTCGCGCACGCATCTCGTCGTCCAGGTGGATGCCGTGGGCAAAGGTGCTGCGCGGCCCCACCAGCCCGGATTCCTCGTAGACCGCCAGGTAGTCGCGGCTGCCCGGAAACAGCTCGGCCACCCAGTCGAGCTCACCCAGGTTCTCCGACAGGTGGGTCTGCAGCCACAGGCTCGGATCATTGCGCAGAAGGCCACCGGCGGCGTCGAGCTGGGCGCGGGTGGAGGTAGGCGCGAAGCGTGGGGTGACGCTGTAGCCGAGACGCGCGGTGCCGTGCCAGTCACTGATCAGGCGCTCGCTGTCGCGGATGCCGCCGTAGGTGTCGTCGGTGAGCGCTTCGGGGGCATGGCGGTCCATCAGTACCTTGCCGGCCAGCATGCACAGGTCGCGGCGTTGGGCCGCGCTGAAGAAGGCGTCGGTCGAGGCCGGGTGGCTCGAGCAGAACACCTGGGCGGTGGTGGTGCCTACCCGCATCAGTTCGTCGAGGAAGACGTCGGCCATCTGCTCGGCGTGTTCGCGCTGGGCAAAGCGACATTCCTCGGGGAAGGTGTACTCGTTGAGCCAGTCGAGCAGCTGGCGTCCGTAGGAGGCCATGATCTCGAGCTGCACATAGTGCACATGGCTGTCGATGAAGCCTGGCATCACCAGCTTGTCGCGGTGGTCGATGACGCTGGCGTCGGCGGGCAGGTGGGGGGCGAGCTCGGTATAGTCGCCCACCGCCTGGACGACACCCTCGGCCCACCACAGCACGCCGTCGGCGAAGTAGCTGACGCTACCCTCGAGCGGGGTGTCGCCGTCACCGGGATCGGCGTTGAAGCTGAGGATGCGCGCGCGCATGACCCAGCTCGATGAGCAGGGGCCGCCGGCGGGACTGGTGGAGGCGCCGGCGGAAGTTCCGGAGAAAGCCTCGGGCTTGGGCGCGGTGCTGGCAGAGGCGTTAAGGGTCTCGGTCATGGGGCACTCTTTATCGGGTCGTCGCTTATAGGGTCATCGCGTCATCGCACTGTGGCGGTGACGTTGTGGTCAGGGGCGGCTGGCCTGGCGGCTTGATCAGGTGGCAGGCGCGGCGGCCAGGGAGGCAGACGCCTGGCGCTACCCGGCCAGACGGGTAACGGCCGGGCCAGGACAGGTTCAGGAAAACAGGCGTCGTACCTCTGCGCTTTCCAGGCCGCGCAGCGCGTCGCGACGTGCCCCCTCCGGCCTGGGGCTTGCCAGTGGCAGCAGCTCGGCCAGGGCGGCCAGGGCGACGGCGTAGGGCGTCTTGTCGCCGCCGGAGTCGCCGATCGGGCAGCGCACGGCGTCGATGCGATCTTGCGGGATGCCGGCACGCTCCAGTCGCCCGCGGAAGCTGGCCCACTTGCTGCGCGAGCCGATCAGCCCGATCGAGGCCATGTCGCCGCGCCTGAGCAGTGCCTCCACCAGGGCGTAGTCCTCGGCGTGGTCGTGGGTCAGCACCAGCACGTGGCTGCCGCCAGGCAGCGACTCGGCGCTGGTGTTGCAGTCGTCCAGCCGGTGGTGGTGCTGGCCTGGTGCCGGGTTGAGCCCGCTGAAGGCGTCCTCGCGGCTATCGTACCAGTCGAGTCGCCAGCCAAGCGGCGCCGCCAATGAGGCCACCGCGCGGCCCACGTGGCCGGCGCCGAACAGCGCCAGGCGCGTGGCCGTACCGAGATCCGTTTCGAGCAGCACGTTGACGAAGCCGCCGCAGCACTGGCCACTGCGGCCACCCAGCGAAAAGGCCTCCATGCTGAGGCCGGCCTCACCGCGCTCGAGGCGTTCCCGGGCGCAGGCGATCAGTTGCCATTCGAAGGTGCCGCCGCCCAGGGTGTCGATGATGGCGTCGGCGGTGATCACCATCCTGGCGCCAGGCTCACGTGGGGTCGACCCCTGGCTGGTCACCTGGGTGGCCAGCACATGGGGCAGGCCGGCGCGTCGGAGGCGGGCCAGGGCGTCGTACCAGCGCTCGCCGCTCATGGGGTGCCTCCTGCACGACTCTCATTCACCCAGCGTGCCAGGCGTGCCGCCGCCATGACCCGCTCAGGTGTTGCCGGGGTGTCCAGCCGTACCGCCTGGCGGTAGTCGGTGAGGCTCGCCAGGGCGTCGCGCAGCGCGCACCACACCGACATCCCCAGCATGAAGGGCGGCTCACCCACCGCCTTGGAGCGGTAGATGCTGGCCATGGAGTTGGGGTGGCCCTGCATCAGCTCGACGTTGAAGGTGGCCGGCAGATCGCCGTAGGCGGGGATCTTGTAGGTGGCCGGGCCGAACGAGGTCAACTGGCCCCGCTCGTTCCACTTCAGTTCCTCGCTGGTCAGCCACCCCATGCCCTGGATAAAGCCGCCTTCCACCTGGCCCACGTCGATGGCCGGATTGAGCGAGTCGCCCACGTCGTGGAGGATGTCGACCCGATCCACCTGGTACTCGCCGGTGAGGGTGTCCAGTGCCACCTCGGCGACGGCGGCGCCATAGGCGAAGTAGTAGAAGGGGCGTCCGCTGCCGCTGGCCCGATCGTAGTGGATCAACGGCGTTGCGTAGAAGCCTTTCTCGGACAGCGACACCCGACCCAGGTAAGCGTCCTGGATGAGCTCGCCCCAGGCGATACGTCGTTCGCTGCCACCGATGCCGGCGATCAGCTCGCCCTGTTCCAGACGCATGTCCTGACGGTCGAGCTGGTAGCGTTCGGCGGCGAAGTAGAACAGCCGCGACTTCAGCTTGCTGGCCGCGTCGCGGGCCGCCTGGCCGTTCAGATCGGCCCCGCTGGAGGCCGCCGTGGGTGAGGTGTTGGGCACCTTGTCGGTACGGCTGGCGCTGATGCGTACCGCTTCGAGATCGAGCCCCAGCTCGCGGGCGACCACCTGGCACACCTTGGTGTGCAGGCCCTGGCCCATCTCGATACCGCCGTGATTGATCATCACGCTGCCGTCGGTGTAGACGTGCAGCAGGGCACCGGCCTGGTTGAGGTGCTGGGCGGTGAAGGAGATGCCGAACTTCACCGGGGTCAGCGCCAGGCCCCTGCGGATGACCGGGCTGTCGGCGTTGAACTCGGTGATCGCCTGGCGCCGGGACCAGTAGTCGCTCGAGGTCTCGAGCCGCTCGATCAGGTCATGCAGCAGCGTGATCTGGTCCACCGTCTGGCCATAGTGGGTCTGGTCGCGGCCTTGGCGATACAGGTTGCGCTTGCGCACCGTCAGGGGATCCTCGCCCACGCGGCGGGCGATGTCCTCCATGGCGGCTTCGATCACCATCATGCCCTGGGGACCACCGAAGCCACGAAAGGCGGTGTTTGACGCGGTGCTGGTACGGGCGCGATGACCGGTGACCCGAGCCTGGCCCAGTGAATAGGCGTTGTCGGCGTGGAACATGGCGCGGTCGACGATGGCTTCGGACAGATCCGGCGAGTATCCGCAGTCGCCGATGACGGTGATGTCACCGCCCTGGATCACGCCCTGTTCATCGACACCGAGCCGATAGCGGTTGTGGAAGGGGTGGCGCTTGCCGGTGACCTTCATGTCCTCGGCCCGGGGCAGGCGAACACGGCAGCTCTTGCCGGTGCGGCGGGCGATCAGCGCCGCCAGGCAGGCCCAGGGCGAGGCCTGGGTTTCCTTGCCGCCGAAGCCGCCGCCCATGCGGCGTACCTCCACGGTGACCGCGTGGAAGGGGATGCCCAGCACCTCGGCGATCAGCTTCTGGGTCTCGCTGGGATGCTGATTGGAGGTGTGGACCATCACGCCTTCGTCTTCGGTGGGGTGGACCACGCAGGCCTGCCCCTCCAGATAGAAGTGCTCCTGGCCACCGACGAACTGCTCGTCCTCGATGACGTGTGTCGCGCCGGCCAGGGCGGCCTCCCAGTCACCGCTCTGCTGGCGGTGGGTCGGGCGCACCACGTCGCCGGCCTCGGCGGCGGCCACTGGGTCGAGGCTCGCCTCGACCTCATCGATCTCCAGGCGCGCCTTCTTGACCGCCTGACGCGCCGCACGATGGCTGGTGGCGGCGACGCAGAAGATCACCTGGCCGGCGTAGAGTACCTCGCCGTCGGCCATGATCGGATCGCCGGGAAAGACCGGGCCGATATCGGTGTGGCCCGGGACGTCGGCGACGCTGATCACGTCGACCACGCCCGGGGCGCTGCGCACGGCGGACAGGTCCAGCCCGGTGATGCGTCCGCTGGCGACCGGCGAGAGTCCCACCGCCAGGTGCAGCGCGTCCGCCGGCAGCGCCAGGTCGTCGATGTAGGCGGCGCGCCCGGTGACGTGCTTGACCGCGCTTTCGTGGCGAGCGGCGCTGCCCGAGAAGCCCTTGGCCGCCGGCGCGTGGCGGGGAGTATCGGCAGTATCGCTGGCCGCGGAGGCAGGTGTGGTCAGATCAGTGAGCGTACGCATGGAGCATCACCTCCTGGGTCGGGTGCTGAGAGTCCTGGGATGCCGCGTCGGCGACGACCAGGCGCAGGCGTTCGATCAGTGCAGCGGCGGCGTGCCGACGATAGTCGCTGCTGCCACGCACATCGCTCATGGGCTGAAAGTCTTCGGCCAGCGCATCGATGGCGGCGGCGAACCGCTCGGGTGAAGGGGCATGGCCTTCCAGTGCCGCCTCGGCGCCGGTTGCCCGGGCCGGGATCGCAGCCATGCCGCCGAAGGCCAGGCGGACCTCGGCCAGGGCGCCGTCCTTCAGGGCCCAGCTAAAGGCACCGAGTACCGCCGAGATGTCGTCCTCACGCCGTTTTGACAGTTTCCAGACCTTGAGCTGGCGGTCAGCTGCCAGCGTCGGCAGGAAGATCGCTTCCAGGCACTCGTCCGGCGCCAGGGCGGTCTTCTTGTAGTCGATGAAGAAGTCCGCCGCGGCGAGTTCGCGACTGCCGCCGGGTCCGGTCAGGCACAGGCAGGCGTCGAGTGCCAGCAGTACCGGTGGGGTGTCGCCGATGGGCGAGGCGTTGGCCACGTTGCCACCCAGGGTGCCGCGGTTGCGCACCTGACCAGAGCCCAGTCGATGCAGGAGGTGATGGAAGGCGGGATAGCGCTCGGCAAACAGCGGTTCCAGTTGCGTGTAGGTGACGGCAGCACCGACCCACATCCCTGGTCGACCGCTGGCGTCGTGGCCCGCTTCCAGCACCTTGAGCTGTTCTACCCGGGTGACATCGATGACCTCGGCGAAGTCCGCCAGATTCTGGGTGACTTCGAGCCAGAGATCGGTGCCGCCGGCCACCAGGCGGGCGTCGGGGTGGCGGGCGCGCAGTTCGACCAGCTCATCGAGGCGGCGCGGCTGGTAAAAGCCGCTGTGGGTAGCAGGCTCACCCACATTGGTGGCAAGCGTTTGGGCAAGGGCGTCATCGTCGAGCCATTCGGGCCGGAAGCCCGGGGTGTCGCCCATGGCCAGGGCGGCGTCGCGGATCGGGCGATAGCCGGTGCAGCGACACAGGTTGCCGCCCAGCGCCGCTTCCAGTCGCTCAGGCGTCAGTGGCGCGGGCCGCGCGCGGTCATCTTCATGAAGGGTGAACAGCGACATGACGATACCCGGGGTGCAGAAGCCGCATTGGCTGCCGTGGTGTTCCACCATGGCGGCCTGGCAAGGATGCAGCTCGTCCCCCCGGGACAACCCCTCGACGGTGACCAGGTGGCGTCCATTGAGCTGGTGGGCCGGCATGATGCAGGCGTTGGCGCTGTGATAGCGCAGGTTGCCGTCGGCATCGGGCTCGCCGATCGCCACGGTGCAGGCACCGCAGTCGCCGGAGGCGCAGCCTTCCTTGGTGCCGGTCTGGTTGAGGCGCTCGCGCAGCAGGTCGAGCACGCTGAGGTGGGCCTCGGCGTCGACGCGCCGTGGCCGCCCGTTGAGGAAGAACTCGATCATGGTCAGGTCCGCTTATGTTGTCGTTGTCGTCGTTGATGTCCTGGTCGATGTCCTGGTTGCAGGCTGAGCCGAGTGGTTGTCAGCGAGTCGGTACCAAGGGGCATCGCCATGGCAAGGGGGTAACTTCATTCTTGACCAATCGGTCAGCTTCTTCAAGTCACGCCGTCGAGTTTTTTTCGGTGCCCGCCGCGTGTTCCTGTCGGCGACCACAGCAGAGGCCTAAAAAGCTGCCCGTCACAGGCGCTGTCGCGCCAGGTTAGCCGCTTTGCCCAATTGCCAGAGCGGTGGGGTTCAGGCACTCTTTTCCTCCTTGCCGACCCACCTGCAACCGGCGGTGGCGGGCGATTCGACGACCGGGATAACCATGGGCTCACAGCTTGATGACACGGCGCTGAAGGCGCCGCTGGAGGCGGAGGCTGGTGCCATTCGCCAGCGTAACGAACGCGACATACTCGACGCCGCCGAGCGAGTGTTTTCGCGTCACGGCTATCGGGGCGCCAGCCTGAAGCTGATTGCCGAGGAAGCCGGGCTGCCCAAGTCCAATGTGCTCTACTACATGGGCAGCAAGAAGGCGCTGTACGTTCGCCTGCTGGAAGGGGTGATGGAGCGCTGGAACATGATGCTCGACGATATCTCGGTGGATGATGATCCCGCCGAGGTGCTCAGTGCCTTTATCCGCTCGAAGATGGAGATGTCTCGACGCCACCCCGAGGCCTCGCGCCTGTTTGCTGGCGAGATCCTTCAGGGCGCTCCCTTTCTGCAGGACTATCTGCGTGGCGAGCTGCGCGACTGGGTCGAAAGCCGTGCCGAGGTGTTTCGTCAGTGGGCCGAGCGCGGCCTGATGGACCCGGTGGACCCGGTATCCTTGATCTTCCTGATCTGGTCGGCGACCCAGCACTATGCAGATTTTCAAAGCCAGGTCGCCGGCATCACCGGCCATGACGACTTCACCGATGACGATATGCAGCGGGTCACCGATTTTCTGATCCAGGTGGTCCTGAAGGGCTGTGGGGTAAGATCTTCCTTCGCGCCATAGCAGGGGACGTCGCCAGCACTACGCTGCTCATTACCTGCCAAAGCCAGGTCGCCGGCATCACCGGCCATGACGACTTCACCGACGAAGATATGCAGCGGGTCACCGACTTTCTGACCCAGGTGGTATTGAAAGGCTGCGGGGTGGTGTCGGCGCCACGGGGCTGAGGCCCGGTGGCGCTTGCTTACGCTATTGCGCTGTCACCAGCATGATCGCGGACAGCACCGCGGACACCCACATGGCGGGTTTGATCTCGGTGAACTTGCCGGTGGCCAGCTTGATCAGCACGAAGCTCATGAAGCCGAAGGCGATGCCCAGGGTGATCGAGTAGGTCAACGGCATCAGGATGATCGCCAGAAAGGCAGGAAAGGCCTCCTCGAAGCGTCCCCAGTCGATCTTGCCCACCGGGGCCATCATGAACAGCCCCACCAGCACCAGCGCCGGCGAGGTGGCGATGCCCGGCACCAGCGACAGCAGCGGCGACAGGAACAGAAACGGCAGGAACAGCAGCGCGATCACCAGCGCGGTCAGGCCGGTGCGCCCGCCCTGGGCGACCCCTGCGCCGGACTCGATAAAGGTCTGGGCGGCGCTGGTGCCAAGCGGAGCGGCGATCATCGAGGCGAAGGCGTCCACCGTCATCGAGCGCTTGAGATTGCGCGGGTTGCCCTTGGCGTCCTTGAGCCCCGCGGATTCCGACAGCGCCATGAAGCACGACAGCGCATCGAAGAAGTTGGTGAACAGCATCACGAAGATAAAGGGCAGGTAGGCGACCTTGAGAGCCCCCAGCACGTCGACCTGACCCAGCGCCGAGAAGTCTGGCCAGGCGGCCAGTCCCTGCCATGCCACGACCACCTCGTCACCCCACAGACGCCCCATCGGTGCGGCCAGCAGGGTGGTGGTGGCGATGCCGAGGATCAGGGCGCCGTTGAAGCCGCGGATGACCAGCACGGCGGTCACGATCAGGCCGATGAAGAAGGTGGCGAGACTTGCGTCCAGGCTGCCCAGGCTGACCAGGGTGGCGGGGCTTGCCACGATGAAGCCGGCGTTCTTGAGCCCGATAAAGGTGATGAACAGGCCGATACCGCAGGTGATGGCGTAGCGCAGCGACGGCGGAATGGCGTCGATGATCGCCTCGCGGACGTTGAACATGGCCAGTACGGCGAACATCACACCGGACCAGAACACGCACCCGAGCGCGACCTCCCAGGACAGGCCCGCCCCCAGTACCAGGGTGTAGGTGAACAGGGCGTTCATGCCCATGCCGGGTGCCACCAGGATGGGGTTGCGCGCGTACAGCGCCATGGCCAGGCTGCTCAGAAAGCTGATGACCACCGTGGCCGACAGCGCCGCCGAGAAGGGAATGCCGGCGTCCGACAACACCGCTGGATTGACCACGATGATGTACATACCCGCCAGAAAGGTGGCGATCCCGGCCAGCAGTTCGGTCTTCAGCGAACTGCCCCGGCGGCTGACGTTGAAGTAGCGATCCAGCCAGGCAAGCCGGCCGACGGCGTCCTGGCTGGTTTGATCCGCAGTGCCGTCGTCGCCGTCAGGGCGACTCGCGCTGGCTGCCGGATGACGGTCGCGCGGTGAAAGCGTGGACGTGGTCTCGCTCATCTCAGGGTCCTCTTGTCGTTGTAGTGGCCGCTGTCGATTGTCTGGGTGATGCCGCGACGGGCGTCGCGCTTAAAAAACCTGACCTTTCGGTCAGCTTGAAGAGCGTAGACAAAAACGTCATCTACTGGCAACAAAATGTTGTTGCTGGTGTATACAGGTCGGGCCTCGGGCGGGGTCGCTGCCGCCGGGCCATGTGGCAGCGGCGTGCTATCATCGGCGGCGCATTACTGCCTTGCTTGTGCAGTCCAGTACAGCCCAGTTCAGTCCCGTCCCACGCCAGGAGCCCCCGAGCCGATGTCTTCACCGCCCAGCCTGCCCATCGACGCCCGACTGCCTCAGCTCACCGCAGCGCTCGAACAGCAAAACCGGGCGCTGCTGGTGGCCGAGCCCGGGGCCGGCAAGACCACCCGGGTACCGCTGGCCCTTCTCGACTGTGACTGGTGCGGTGGCGACGATGGTCGTGGGCGTCTGCTGCTGTTGGAGCCTCGTCGGGTGGCGGCGCGTCTGGCGGCGGGCCATATGGCCGATCTGCTGGGCGAGCGGCCGGGCGAGACGGTGGGATACCGCATGCGTGGCGAGAGCCGGGTCGGCCCGACGACTCGCCTCGAAGTCGTCACCCAGGGCGTGCTGTCGCGCATGCTGCAGCATGACCCCATGCTGGAGGGCGTCACCGGCATCCTCTTCGACGAGTTCCATGAACGCAGTCTGGAGGCCGACCTGGGGCTGGCGCTGGCCCTCGACGTCCAGCAGGGGCTGCGCGAGGACCTGCGCCTGGTGGTGATGTCCGCCACCCTGGACGTGGCCGCCATGCAAGGCGTGCTGGGGCAGGACGTGGCGGTGATCGAGTGCCCGGGGCGGCAGTATCCGGTCCAGACGCTGTATCGGCCGCTGTCCCAGCGCGCCTCGGCGGAGGAGCAGCAGGGCCGGGTGGTCATGGAGGCGCTGCAGGCGTCCGATCCTGTGTCCCATGGCGGGGATGACGATGCCAGGGTTGGTGGTGATCCTGCCGGCGACGTGCTGGTGATCCTGCCTGGGGTTGCCGAAATCGAACGTCTCGGGCGCTGGCTGGGCGAGCGGCTGGAGGATATCGCGGTACTGCCGCTGCATGGACGCTTGCCGCTCGAGCAGCAGCGCGCTGCCCTTCGTCCTGACCCGAATGGCCGGCGTCGGGTGGTGCTGGCCACCGCCATCGCCGAGTCCAGTGTCACCGTGGATGGCGTGCGCAGCGTGGTCGATGCCGGACTGGAGCGGGTGCCGGTGTTCAGCCCGCGTACCGGGCTTTCGCGTCTCGAGACCCGCCGTGTCAACCGAGCCAGCGCCGATCAGCGGCGTGGGCGGGCAGGGCGCCAGGGGCCTGGACGCTGCTATCGGCTGTGGGCGGAAGAGCAGCCGCTGCCGCCCCACGCCGAGCCGGAGATACACCAGGCAGACCTGTCCGGCCTGGCCTTTGAACTGGCTCGCTGGGGCGTCAAGGACGCGTCCGCGCTTGCCTGGGTGACTTCGCCAGGGACAGCGGCCCTGGACAGCGGGCATCGACTGTTGCAGTCCCTCGGGCTGGTCGAGCCTGATGGCGGCTTGAGTTCGCTGGGCCGGGTAGCCGGACGCTGGCCGGTGCATCCCCGGCTCGCCGCCATGCTGGAGCGAGCCAGCCGCGCCGGCGAGGCGTCGCTGGCCCTGGCCTGCGCCCTGGCTGCCTGGCTCGAGGGTCGTCAGGGCGCCTCGCGGGAGCCGGATCTGGAGCGGGTGTTTTCGCAGCTGTTGTCGTCGCAAAGGCCTGATCCCGCCTGGCAGCGGGAGGCCCGGCGACTGTGCAAGCGTGCCGGGGTGGCGCTGGGCAAGGCCCGTATGGGCGAGCCGCGTGGGAGAGGCGAGACGGGCGCCTCAATAACCCTGGGCGAGCTTCTGCTCTGCGCCTACCCCGACCGAGTCGCTCAGCACCTTTCGCCCGGACGCTTTCGCCTGCGTGGCGGTGGCCTGGTGACGCTGGCAAGCGATCACCCCCTGGCCCACGCGCCCCTGCTGGTCGCGGTGGACCTGGACGGTCGCCAGCGTGAGGCTCGGCTCTATCGTGGTGTGCGGATCGAGGAGGCGGCGCTGCTGGCGCATTTTCCTGAACTTGGCGACTGGACCGAGCGGGTCGCCTGGAAAGCATCGGCGGGACGCTTGGAAGGCGAGCGGGTACGCGCCCTCGATGCCGTGGTGCTGGAGCGCAAGCCCCTGGCAGGACCGCCGAGTCGAGAGGCGAGGCATAGGGCGCTGCTCGACGCCCTGGGGCAGCGCGAGGCGCTGCCGCTGGACGAGGCGGCAGAACAGCTCAGAAGACGGGTAGCGCTGCTGCGACGGGCGCATGATCCCCAGTGGCCGGAGCTTGACGACGCCAGCCTGATGGCCGAGCTCGAGGACTGGCTCGGTCCGCATCTGGATGGCCTGTCGCGGCTCGATCAGGTGTTGGCGCTGCCCTGGGAACGGCTGTTGCGCGAACGTCTGCCGTGGCCGTTGGCGGGCCAGCTGGACGAGCTGGCACCGCGACGGCTGGCGCTGCCAAGCGGTGACAGTGCGGCCTTGCGCTATGAGCGTGAGGTCGATGACGGCGACGAGCACGGCACGCGTATCGTGCCGGTGCTGGCCGCCAAGCTGCAGGCCCTGTTCGGTTGCGAGGCCACACCGCATATCGTCGACGGGCGGGTGCCGGTACGCCTGGAATTGCTGTCCCCGGCGCGGCGTCCGCTGGCGACGACCATGGACCTTCGAAGCTTCTGGCACAACGTCTACCCCGAGGTGCGCAAGGAGAACCGCGGCCGCTACCCCAAGCACCCCTGGCCAGAAGATCCGCTTGCCGCCGAGGCGACCATGCGCACCAAGCGGCGCGGGCGCTGAGCGGGACATATCGCCCGGGAGATTGTCCCCGGCCGGGAACCGGCGTTGACAGCCACGAAGGAGGGGGCGACCATCGCCAGCCTTGTCAGGCTCCTGGAAGAATCACGCTCATGGGAAAGACCCTTACGCCGGAACAACTGCAGGCGCTGGTCGAGAGGCTGGATCGCGAGGCTCGTCAGGCTGGCGAGTGGGGCCAGGTGGCAAGCTATATCCCCGAACTTGCCTGTGTTGATCCCCGCCAGTTCGCCATCAGTGTGTGCACCGTGGATGGACAGGAGTTTCATGCCGGCGACGCCGCCAAGGCCTTTTCGATCCAGAGCGTGTCGAAGGTCTTCACCCTGGCGCTGGCGCTGGGGCGCCACGGCGATGGCCTGTGGCAGCGGGTCGGGCGCGAGCCATCGGGCCGGGCCTTCAACTCCATCGTCCAGCTGGAGGTGGAAGACGGCATTCCCCGCAATCCCTTCATCAACGCCGGGGCGATTGTCACCACCGACGCGGTGCTCGGGTGCAATGCGCCACGCGACACCCTCGGCGAGATTCTGCGCTTTCTGCGCGAGGCCTCCGGCGACGAGGACATCCACATCAACGAGCAGGTGGCGCGCTCCGAGCATGCCACCGGGGATCGCAACTTCTCCCTGGCCTACTTCCTGCGTTCCTGCGGCAACCTGACCAACGACTGTGACCGGGTGCTGGGCACCTACTTCCATCACTGCGCCATCGAGATGTCCACCGCCCAGCTCGCCAGGGCCACACGCTTTCTGTGTGGTGGCTTCGAGGGCCAGCGCATGATCGGGCTCGAGCGGGTACGGGCGATCAATGCGTTGATGATGACCTGCGGCCACTACGATGGCTCGGGGGACTTCGCCTATCGGGTCGGCTTCCCGGGCAAGAGCGGTGTCGGGGGCGGGATCATGGCGGTGGTACCCAACGTGGCCTCGATCGCGGTGTGGTCGCCGGGCCTGGATCGCTACGGCAATTCGCTCAAGGGCACCGCCGCCCTGGAAGGGCTTTCCAAGGCCACAGGCTGGTCGGTATTTGCGTGAGGCCGGTACAGGTCGGCAGTCTGTTTAAAGCGTTGCCACCCACGTCGGGTGTTCGTACAAGGCCCGCGCTGTGGCAAAGCGCAAGGTAGATAAGAGGAGAGCCGTACCTTGACTACAACGTCATCCACCCGCTGCCCCTGCGGCAGTGGTCTGGTCCTCGAGCACTGCTGCGGTCTGCTGCACCAGGGCGAGAACGCAGGTTCGCCTGAGGCGCTGATGCGCTCGCGCTTTGCGGCCTTCGCCCTCGGGCTCGAGGACTACCTTCGCCATAGCTGGCACCCGGACAGTTGCCCGGCGCAACTGGGCGATGACGACGATACCCGCTGGAAGCGTCTCGAGATACTCGATAGCGGTGAAACAGGCGACCAGGGCTGGGTGCAGTTTCGTGCGACCTTTGCCGAGGGCACGCCGGGGCGGCAGCGCTGGGGCGTGCTGGAAGAGCGCTCGCGCTTTGTGCGCCACCAGGGACGCTGGGTCTATCTGGATGGCGAGGCCAGGGTGTCTCGACTCAAGCCGGGACGCAACGATCCCTGTCCCTGTGGCAGTGCGCGCAAGTTCAAGCAGTGCTGTGCCTGACCCGTCGCCGGCCGCTTCAGGGGCGTCGGCGCACGTTTCAAGTGGCATCGAAGTGAATCACGGTCGTACACGATAAAGGCCGCCCCGAGGGGCGGCCTTTGTGCAGGCGTCTGCGCTTTTTACATGGCGCTCCCGGGCAGGAGGCGCGCTAAGGGACAAGGCGCCTCGATGCCAGGGTCGGGCGCGCCAGCGGCTGGCCGCGCCCGGGACGGCATCAGTCCTTGAGCATCGGCAGGTCGAGGCCGTTGTCGCGGGCACACTGGCTGGCGATGTCGTAGCCGGCGTCGGCATGGCGCATCACGCCGCTTGCCGGGTCGTTGCGCAGGACGCGGGCCAGGCGGGCATCGGCCTCGTCGGTACCGTCGGCGACGATGACCACACCGGCGTGCTGGGAGAAGCCCATGCCGACACCCCCGCCGTGGTGCAGCGAGACCCAGGTAGCGCCGCCTGCGGTGTTGGCCAGGGCGTTGAGCAGCGGCCAGTCGGACACGGCGTCGCTGCCGTCCAGCATGGACTCGGTCTCGCGGTTGGGGCTGGCCACGGAACCGGAGTCGAGGTGGTCACGGCCGATGACGATGGGCGCCTTGAGTTCGCCGTTCTTGACCATCTCGTTGAAGGCGCGGCCGAGGCGCGCGCGATCCTTCAGACCGACCCAGCAGATACGCGCCGGCAGACCCTGGAAGCTGATGCGCTCCTTGGCCATGTCGAGCCAGTGGTGCAGGTGCTCGTCGTCGGGGATCAGCTCCTTGACCTTGGCGTCGGTCTTGTAGATGTCCTCCGGATCGCCGGACAGCGCCACCCAGCGGAACGGGCCGATGCCCTGGCAGAACAGCGGACGAATGTAGGCCGGGACGAAGCCGGGGAAGTCGAAGGCATTCTCGACGCCTTCTTCCTGGGCCATCTGGCGGATGTTGTTGCCGTAGTCGAAGGTGGGCACGCCCATCTTCTGGAACTCGAGCATCGCACGCACATGCACCGCCATGGACGCCTTGGCGGCCTTGACCACTGCGTCAGGCTCGCTCTTGGCGCGGGCCACGTACTCGTCCCAGGTCCAGCCAGAGGGCAGGTAGCCGTGCAGCGGGTCATGGGCGCTGGTCTGGTCGGTGACCATGTCCGGCTTGACGCCGCGCTTGACCAGTTCCGGCAGGACGTCGGCGGCGTTGGCGCAAAGACCGATGGAGATGGCCTTGCCTTCACTGGTGTAGCGGGCAAGACGCTCGAGCGCGTCGTCCAGGTCGTTGGCCTGCTCGTCCAGATAACGGGTACGCAGACGGAAGTCGATGCTCGACTGCTGGCACTCGATGTTCAGCGAGCAGGCACCGGCCAGGGTCGCCGCCAGCGGCTGGGCGCCGCCCATGCCGCCGAGGCCGGCGGTCAGTACCCAGCGGCCCTTGAGGTCGCCGTTGAAGTGCTGACGGCCTGCCTCGACGAAGGTCTCGTAGGTGCCCTGGACGATGCCCTGGGAGCCGATGTAGATCCAGGACCCGGCGGTCATCTGGCCGTACATCATCAGTCCTTTCTTGTCGAGCTCGTTGAAGTGCTCCCAGTTGGCCCAGGCCGGCACCAGGTTGGAGTTGGCGATCAGTACCCGCGGCGCGTCCTTGTGGGTCGGGATCACCGCCACCGGCTTGCCGGACTGGATCAGCAGGGTCTGGTCGTCCTCCAGGCGCTTGAGCACCTCGACGATCTTGTCGAAGCATTCCCAGGTGCGGGCAGCGCGACCGATGCCACCGTACACCACCAGATCCTCGGGACGCTCGGCGACGTCAGGGTGGAGGTTGTTCATCAGCATGCGCAGGGCGGCTTCGGTCAGCCAGCTCTTGCACGACAGCTCGGTGCCGGTGGGGGCGGCGATCTTGCGTGAAGGATCGTGACGGTCGTTCAGCGAGGGCGTGATCTGGTTCATGTCGGTACCTGTAGTGAAAGGGAATAAAAGGCTCGGTCAGGCGTTGGACCGGGTCAGTTGATGGACCAGGCGGGCGGCGAGACGCGCCGTGCGTTGGTCGATGTCATACGCCGGGTTGACTTCGGCGATGTCGATCAGGCGGAGCTTGCGCGAGCGACGCAGGAACTCGAGGATCGGCTCGAAGTGGGTCAGAATCACGCCCCGCGAGGCGGGAGCGCTGACGCCAGGGGCATCGCTTGCAGGGAAGACATCCATGTCGATGGTCAGGTAGACGTGATCGCAGTCGGCTACCAGACGCTGCACGTCGCGCTTGATGTACGCGATGCGGCTATCGCGAAACTCGCGATCCTCGACCACCAGCGACTTGAGCCGCTTGGCGGTGTGAAACAGGGCACGGGTGTTGGCCGCCTGGCTGACTCCGAGGCAGGCGTAGCGGAACGGCCAGCGACGCCGGGCGCAGTCGGCGGCGATCTGGGCGAAGGGCGTGCCGGAAGACGTCTGTTCGCTGGGGTCGCGCAGGTCGAAGTGGGCGTCCAGGTTGATGATCGCCACGGTGGGCCTGCGGTGGCCCTTGTCCAGATGCTCGGAGAGGCCGCGCCAGCTGGCGTAGGCGACTTCGTGACCGCCGCCCAGCACCACCGGCTGGTGGCCCTGGTCGAGGATCTCGGTCACCCGCGCGCCCAGCGCCTCCTGGGCATCCTCGAGGCCATTGCCGACGCAGTGCACGTCGCCGGCATCGTAGGCCGGGGCGTCGCGGTGCCAGGCCATGGGGGCGAGGGCACGGCGAATGGCGGCGGGGCCATCGGCGGCGCCCACCCGCCCCTTGTTGCGGGCGACACCGGCATCACTGGCAAAGCCCGTCACCACGACGCCAGGCTCGGCGCCGGAACGGTAGGCGGCGATGCGCTGGTGCCAGCGCTCGCTGTTGGGCTCGGGGTCGGTACGCCCCTGCCAGATGCCCATGTCCGCTTCGGTCAGCGGCGCGATGGGAGACGAGGGGGAAGCGAGCTGCTCATCCATGGGTCAATACGCCCTCCAGCAGGCGATGCTTGAGCCGTCCCGGCTGGACGGCATGGTGTCTGGGTCAGCCGCCGGGGTCATGGATGACCAGGGGGAAGATAGCTGCTCATCCATGGGTCAATACGCCCTCCAGCAGGCGATGCTTGAGCCGTCCCGGCTGGACGGCATAGGCCAGTTCGGCCGGGCTATCGATGTTCCAGACGCACAGGTCGGCGGAAGCGCCGACAGCGATGCGTCCAAGGTCTGGCTGGCCGATGGCCTGGGCGGCGTGGCGGGTCATGCCGGCCAGTGCCTCCTGGGGCGTCAGGCGCAGCAGGGTGCAGGCCATGTTCAGCATCAGGGTCGGCAGCACGATGGGCGAGGTGCCCGGATTGGCGTCCGAGGCCACCGCCATGGCGACGCCGGCACGACGCATGGCGTCGATCGGTGGGTGCTGCGTTTCGCGCAGGGTGTAGAAGGCACCGGGCAGCAGGACGCCGACGGTCGCGGCATCGGCCATCGCCGCGATGCCGTCGTCGTCCAGGTACTCGATATGGTCGGCGGATAACCCTCGGAACTGGGCCACCAGGGCCGCGCCACCGGACAGCGAAAGCTGCTCGGCGTGGGCCTTGACCGGCAGGTCAAGCGCCCTGGCCGCCTCGAACACGCGTCGGGACTGTTCGCTCGAGAAGGCGATGCGCTCGCAGAACACGTCGACCGCATCGACCAGGCCCTCGGCGTGGGCCGCCGGCAGGATCTGGTTGCACACCAGCTCGATGTAGCCATCGGCGTCGCCTGCATACTCCGGTGGCAGGGCATGGGCGGCCAGCAGGGTGGTAGTGACGCGAACGGGCAGTTGCTCGCCGAGACGTCGCGCCACCCGCAGCATCTTCAGTTCGTCGGCCAGGGTCAGGCCGTAACCGGACTTGATTTCGACGCTGGTCACGCCGTCCTCGATCATCGACGTGAGGCGCTTTGCAGCGGCGTCGAACAGGACCGATTCGTCGGCTTCCCGGGTCGCCGTGACGGTGCCCAGGATGCCGCCACCGCGACGCGCGATCTCTTCGTAGGAGGCGCCTTGCAGGCGCAGCTCGAATTCGTCGCTGCGCTGCCCGCCGAAGACCAGGTGGGTATGGCAGTCGATCAGGCCCGGTGTCATGACGCCGCCTTGCCCCATGTCGACGGCGTCGCGATGTTGACTCGGGTCAAGGGTCTGCATGGTGCCCAGGGCGCAGATCCGTCCATCCTCGACCGCTACCCAGTGACGCTCGGGCAGGGTGGTCAGTCCGTCGAAGATCGCCAGATCGCGCCACAGCAGGCGCTTGGATTGCTCGGACATGGGGATGCTCCGTGTCGGGTAATGTATATACAAATAATGCCTTCAAGCCGTTTCGTCAAGCCGCCGAGTCGCCAGTGATGCATCGCCCGAACCTCGGGTCTGGCCTGATGGATGGTTGTTGAAACAGCGGCTTGCAGGCGTTTTTTGGGCTTGGTTCCAGGCCGTGACGCATCAGTAGACCATGGTCGTAGTGCGCGGATAGGCGTGAAATCTCGACGGATTGCTTCGGTAAACGTATATACAGGGTCGCGGGTGCACCAGGCCTGTCCTCTGTGAAGCATCGCACCGGGGGAGCGCAGGTCGGCTAGGCCGAGTGCACCCCGTCTTGGCCACGGGATCGTTACCGGCTTTTCTGAACCCCGAATCGTCCAGGGACCTGAGAGCGTTTCGAGCACGCGCGGGAGACGTCGGGTGCCCAACGGGATCGCTCGACAGCATCATGTATATACAGGAAAGTGTGGTTCTGGAGCCCTTGCCGGTTCGTCCGATGCCCTGACCGGCGGCCTGTCTGCGACGGTGCAGGAAAGAGGTGTGGTGGAGCGTGATAACGCCGTTTAACGAACGAATCTGAGGAGAAGCTTGTGGCATATTAGACCATCGTCTAAAGGCGCTGTGGGGGAGTGCTTTGCCACTATAGCGGTTGAAATGTATATACAAACAAGATGACACTTACGAGTTGGTTCACACTTCGACGAGGTTCCCTTCATGGCGACGACTCCTGGTTCCTCGGTAGGCCAGCCACCCCTCGGCCTGCTGTTGTTCAAGCTGTTGGTGCCCAGCGCCATTGGCATCTTCATCTTCTTTGTTCCGGTTGCCTGGGAAGGTCGAACCACGATTCCGCTGGATCATCTGGTGACCGCGGCACGGACCGGGCTCGGTGACTGGGCGAGGTTCTACGCCCTGGCGCTGATCATCGCCGGCGCGGCCTATCCGTTGATCAAGGGAGACTGGCGACGCAGTCTCACCGACAAGATCTTCACCGTGCTCAAGCTTCTGGGGGTGGTGGCGGCGCTGTTGACCATGACCACCGCCGGTCCGGCACTGCTGCATCAGCCGGACATGCTGCCCTTTCTCTACGACAAGCTGGTGATTCCGGTGGGGCTGATCGTGCCGATCGGTGCCATCTTCCTGGCGCTGCTGCTGAGCTATGGGCTACTGGAGCTGATCGGCATCCTGGTTCAGCCCGTCATGCGCCCGCTGTGGCGTACCCCGGGTCGAAGCGCCATCGACGCGGTGGCCTCCTTTGTCGGCAGCTACTCGATCGGACTGTTGATCACCAGCCGTGCCTACGCCGGTGGCCAGTACTCGGCCCGAGAAGCGGCCATCATTGCCACCGGTTTCTCTACCGTCTCCGCGCCGTTCATGATCATCGTCGCCAAGACCCTGGGGCTGATGGACTACTGGAACGCCTACTTCTGGATCACCCTGGTGATCACTTTCGTTGTCTCGGCGGTGACCGCGCGGTTGTGGCCGCTGTCAGGCATGGACAACACCGCGACCGACGGCGAACCTGAAGCGCGGAAGGGGGATCGCCTGGCGCTGGCGTGGCGCACCGGTATCAAGGTGGCCGAGCAGGCGCCGCGGCTGGGATCCAGCGTACGCAAGAATCTGACCGAAGGGCTGGTGATGGCGATCAGCATCCTGCCGTCGATCATGTCGGTGGGGCTGCTGGGGCTGCTGGTGGCCAAGTACACGCCGGTGTTCGAGTGGCTGGGCTGGCTGTTCTATCCGGTGGTGGCGATCTTCGGCATCGACAATGCCCAGGAACTGGCCCAGGCCAGCGCAGCGGGCCTGGCCGAGATGTTCCTGCCGGCGCTGCTGCTCGGTGGCGACGCGGGAATCGACTTCGTGGCGCGCTTTGCCGCCGGCGTGGTGTCGGTGTCGTCCATCCTGTTCTTTTCGGCGTCCATTCCCTGCGTGCTGGCCACCCGGATTCCCATCACCATCTGGCAGATGCTGGTGGTGTGGGCGGTGCGGGTGGCACTCACCCTGGTGATGGCGATCCCGGCGGCCATGCTGCTGCAGTAACCTTGTCGATCGCTGTCGCCGTAAGTACGAGGGCCGGACAATCACTGTCCGGCCCTCGTGCGTTGGTGGAGGCTGTGTCCGTCCCTCAGTCCTTCCACGCCGAGCGCAACTTGTAGCGATCTCCTGGGTGGATCAGCACGGCGTAACTGATGAGCAGGTCATTTGACCAGGTGCGCCGCCGCAACTGCAGGCAAGGGAGGGAGGTGGAGATGGCCAGCTCCGCGGCCTGTTGTATGTCTGCCGAAACGGCCTCGACCACGTGTTCGATATCGGTGATCGGCCAGGTTTGGATCAGCACCTGATGGGGCGTGGTGAGCGTGAAGTCGGCGTCCAGATAATCGGGCACGTGGCGGGGATTGACGTAGCGCATCTCGAGCTGGATGGGCTCGTCATTTTCGTGGTGAACGATGCGGGTATGGAAGACCTTGCTGCCTCGCTTGACCCCCAGCTGCAACGCGATGTCCTCACTGGCGTCGATCGCTTCGGCACGCTGTACTCTGGCACGGTAGTGATGGCCGCGGCCGCGGACCTCTTCGGCGATATTGTGGACCTCCATCAGCGAGGATTCCGCCTTGCGTTCGGTGACGAAGGTTCCCGCGCCCGGCTGGCGGGTAAGGTAGCCGCGCTGAACCAGTTCGCGGATGGCCTTGTTGGCGGTCATGCGACTGACGTTGAAGTCGAGCGCCAGCTGCTCCTCACCCGGAATGCGATGGTCGGTGGGCCATTCCCCCCGCTGGATCTTGGCCAGGATGTGCTGTTGAATCTCGAGGTAGCGAGGCGCGGGTCGAGCCATGGGCCGTCCTTGGTGAAGATGAAGGGTATCTTTTGCTAGTGTACCGGGACGATCATCGCTTGGCATCGTTGCGCAAGCCGTTGATGCCAGACGTTACCATGCTTCCGTTATATCCGTTTGGCCATTGCCGCTCTTGTTACTCCCCTTGTTTACCGTGAGGTTTTCCCATGTCCGACGCGAGACTCTCCAGTCCAGCGGCGCTTCGCAATCGCGAGCCCATCCACGCGGTGCTGCGCCAGTGCCTGGGACGCCATGCCCGCGTACTGGAGCTCGCCAGCGGCAGTGGTGAGCACGGACTCTATATGACGCAGTGCCAGCCGGGCTGGCGATGGCAGCCGAGTGACGTTTCCGAGGCGGCGCTGGCGTCCATCGCTGCCTGGCGCGCGCTTGCAGCAGCAGAAGATAGGCAAGGGGCAGCGGAGGGTGACAGGCAAGGCGAAAGCGAAGCGCAACGGGCAGGGTCATCTGGGCGAGAGCCGGAGCAAGCGACGCAAGGGGGCGGCAATCTGCTGGCGCCGGTGCGCCGCGACGTGCTGGAACCCTGGCCGGATGACACCTTTGACGCCCTGGTGGCGATCAATCTGATCCATATCTCGCCGTGGGAAGTGACGCCTGCGCTGATGGCAAAGGCCCAGGCCCACCTCGAGCCGGGTGGCGTGCTGTTGCTGTACGGCCCTTACCGACGTGGTGGTGAGCATACCGCGCCGTCCAATGCGGCCTTCGACGCCGACTTGAGGCGCCGTGACCCGCGCTGGGGCGTGCGGGACCTGGAGCAGGTAACCGAGGTTGCCGCCGAGCACGGCCTGAGCCGGGAGGCCGTCCACGAGCTGCCGGCCAACAATCTGGCGCTGGTGTTCCGTCGGCAGTGATGGCGGAAGCGGATCGACCCGTCTGCGAGCGGCCGGCCTTTGACAGGCCGGCCGTGTCGTTTCAGGCGTTCTTCTTGAGCCAGCGATGGTAGTCCTCGAGCCCCTCGCGGATATCGGTAAATTGCGGCTCGAAGCCCAGATCCGTGCGCGCGCGGGTGATGTCCAGGGGGCTGCCACGCACCACGAAGGGGCCAGGCCCCAGACGCATGCCGCTGTCGTGGCCGAGCAGTTCGGTGACGCTGTCGACGATGTCCTGGTGGGCGATCGGCACCCCGCAGGAAATGTTGTAGTGGCGGTGAGGCACGCTGTCGGCATCGAACAGCGCCAGGATGCCCCTCGCGGTGTCCTCGACGTGGGTCCAGTCGGTGGTCTGGTCGCGTCCGTTGTCAGGGTGCACATCGCGTAGCCCTTCGAGTGGCCCGAACATCGCCTGGTAGACCGCGTGCATGTGGGACGGGCGCTTGCCGGGGCCATACACGAAGAACAGTCGGGCCTGACGGATATCCATGCCGTAGGTCGCCGTGTACTGGTCGCCGTAGAGCTCGCCGGAAATCTTGGTGGCGCCGTAAAGGTCGGTGGCCTTGTAGGGCATGGTCTCGACCTGGGGGCCGGCGGCGTCGCCGTAGACCGCGCCGGAGCTCATGTTGACCACCTTGTCGATGCCCAGCAGGCGGCAGGTCTCGTAGACGTTCAGGGTGCCCATGGCGTTGATCGACAGGTGCTTGAACGGGCGGGTCTGGAAGCTTGGCCCGGCGATCACCGAGACGCCGTGGATGACCCCTTCCAGCTCGTCGCGATAGCGCAGAAAGGTCTCGAACAGGGTGTGGGTGTCGAGCACGTCGACCGCTTCGAAGTGGACGTTGTCACGCACTTCCTCGAGATAGTCGAGCCCCATGCGGTCGACGTGGGGGGCGGCCATATCGCAGATGATGACCTTCTTGCCCTGGCGGGCAAGCAGGGTGGCGACCCAGGAACCGACGTGGCCGAGGCCACCGGTGATCAGTACAGCCATGGCATGACTCCTATTGAGATAAGCCCGCCGGGCAAGGACCTGGAGCCTTGCCCGGTCGCGGCGTCATTTGAGCAAGAGGTTGGGGAGGAACATCACGATGGACGGAAACAGCGTGATCACGATCAGCACCGCCACCAGCGGGATGTAGAACGGCAGGGTGGCCCGCACCAGGGTGTTGAAGGGCAGGTCGGTGATCTTCTGGATGGCGAACAGCACCGTGCCCACCGGTGGCGTGATCAGCCCGATCATCAGGTTGAAGATCATCAGCACGCCGAAGTGCACCGGATCGATGCCGTACTGCACCACCACCGGCACCAGCAGCGGCGTCAGCAGAAACAGCGCCGGCACGGAATCGATGAACAGCCCGATCAGCAGGATGAACAGGCTCAGCAGCAGAAGCAGCAGCATCGGATCGCTGACGGTAGCGAGCAGGAAGTCGGCGACCAGGGCGGTGACCTGATAACGCGCCAGGATCCAGCTATAGAGCGCGCTGCCGGCGATGATCAGCAGCAGCACCGAGGTGTCGATGGCGGTGTCACGCAGGATCTGGACGAACTCGCGCAGGGTGATCGAGCGATAGACGCAGAACGAGATGATCATGCAGTAGAGCAGCGCCACCACCGAGGCCTCGGTGGGGGTGAAAAGCCCCGACAGGATGCCGACCAGGATGATCACTGGCGTCAGCATGGGCAGCAGACCCCGCGACAGTGCACGGGTGAATTCGGCCATGGTGGCGCGGGCCCGGGTCGGGTAGCCACGACGATGGGAGATCACCGCCACCATCACCATCAGGCCGGCACCCATGAACAGGCCCGGCAGGATGGAGCCGAGAAAGATCGCGGCGATGGAGGCGTTGGCCAGGGCGCCATAGATGACCGCCGGAATGCTGGGCGGGATAATCGGCCCGATGGTGGCGGAACTGGCGGTGACCGCGGCGCTGAAGTCGGTGGGAAAGCCATCGTCTTCCATGGCCTTTATCTCCACCGCGCCAAGCCCGCCAGCATCGGCCACCGCTGAGCCCGACATGCCGGCAAACAGCATGCTCGCCAGCACGTTGACGTGGCCGAGCCCGCCCTTGAGGTGACCCACGGCGCAGCGCGCCACGTCGAACACCCGATCAGAGATGCCGGCGGAGTTCATCAGCCGGCCGATCAGCAGAAAGGCGGGAATCGCCAGCAGGGTGAAGCTGTTGACGCCGTACAGGGTGCGCTGGGCGATCATCTCCAGCGGGATCTCGGCGAAGCCACGGGTGTAGGCCAGCACCGCCGCCGATGAGGCGATCATCGCAAAGGCGACCGGCACCCCCAGCATCAGCAGCACGATCAGGCCGACGAACATGATGGCAAAGATTTCCATGGTGTCTTACTCCTTGGGTTCGTCAGGCAAGGTGGAAGGCTTGCCGCGCAGACGAACGACGAGGTCCTCCACCAGCAGCAGTGCCATCAGGCCGGCAGCGACCAGCTGCATCAGGTACAGGTAGGAAAAGCTCATGTCGAAGGTGCTGGCGAAGATGCCGGCGGTGCGCTCCATCATGTTGAAGGCGCCCCCCATGATCATCAGAAGCACCAGGATGCTGATGGCGTCGGCGGCGACCGCCGCCCAGCGCTGGGCGCCCGCTGGCAGCAGGTCGGTGACGACGGTGATGCGGATGTGTTCCTGGTAGCGCAGCGCCAGCACCGAACCGAGAAAGATCTCCGCCAGGAACAGATAGCGGGAAACCTCGTCGGTCCAGGGCACCGCGACGCCGAGGGCATAGCGTGCGATTACCTGAATGGCCATGACCAGCAGCATCAGGCCGAAGGCACCGACTACCACGGTGGTCAACAACCACCAGAAAGCACCCAGTGCCCGGGACAGGGTAGGAGATGAGGTCATCGGACACTCCGTTGCCCCCGCCGGGTGGCGGGGACTTGACTCAAGGGAGGGGGCCTCGGTCGGCGAGGCCCCGTGGGACGGTCAGATGCTGTGCAAACCCTCGAGGCGCCAAGGCCTCAAAGGCTCGCGCCGCCTCGGACTTACTGGATCAGTGACAGCACATAGTCACGAACGGCCGGGTCGTAGTCCTGGGCGATCTCTTCCACCGCGGGGCGTGCGGCCTGACGGAAGGCGGCGACATCGGGCTCGACCACCTCCATGCCTTCTTCCTTGAGTTTTTCAAACAGCTCCGCCTGACCATCGCTGACCAGTTGATCGCCCCAGGTGGTGGCGTCGTCGATGGCGGACAGGACGATGTCACGGTGTTCGTCGGACAGTTCCTGATAGACGTCTTCGTTCATCAGCCAGTGGAAGAACGAGTAGACGTGCTCGGTGCGGCTGACATAGTCCTGCACCTCGAACAGCTTGCCGGCGTAGATGTTGTCCACCGGGTTTTCCTGCATGTCGATGACGCCGGTCTGCAGCGAGGTGTAGACCTCCGGCCAGGCGATCGGGCTCGGCAGTGCGCCGATCTCGCCCCATACCGCGACCCAGGGCGCGATCTCCGGCACGCGCATGCGCACCTCGCTGACGTCCTCCGGGGTCTCGACCGGGGTCTTGGCCGTCAGGTTGCGGGGGTTGCGCGCCGACAGGCCCACCAGGCGCATGTTGCCCTTGGCGATCAGGCTCTGATTCAGCGCCTCGCCGATCTCGCCTTCGTAGATCTTGCGCGCCTGGTCACTGGAGTCGTAAACGAAGGGCAGGTCGGCGGCGGCAAACTCGGGGGCATACAGGGTCATCGGCATGGAGCCACCGAGGGCGATGGCGTACTCGCCATAGCTGGCGCCTTCCAGGTGGTCGCGCTCGCCACCGACCTCGGTGCCAAGCAGGGTCACCGTCAGCTCGCCATCGGACTCGCTCTCGATGGTGTCCTTGAGGCGCTCGCCGATCTTGAACATGGCGTGGGACGGGTCGGTGTGGATGGCGATGGCCAGGTCTTCGGCGGCGGCGGTGCCAGCGGCGCCGAGCGAGATGGCGGTGACCAGGGCAAGGGGGGTGAGGCTGCGTGCGTTCATTGTCGTTGTCTCCTCGGGGCGTATCGTCCGACGACGCTATTGCGTCGAGGCGTAGTCGAAAGGTAGCCGACATTGCATGGGTAGCGCTACCATTAAGATGGTAGCGCTACCCATACTTTGGTCTTGGGTTACACTGTGGCCAAAGGAATCTTCGAGGAAGGACGCCAATGGACAGCCAGGAAATTCGCTCACGCAAGCGCCACCGGGGCAAGGGCCGAGTGACCCTGGCCGACGTGGCCCGGCAGGCGGGGGTCGCGCCGATCACCGTATCGCGGGCGCTGAATACGCCGGGGCGAGTCTCCGCCGAGGTCAAGCAGCGTGTCGACGCGGCGGTGGAGGCGCTTGGCTATGTGCCCAACCTGATCGCCGGGGGGCTTGCCGCGGCTGGTACCCGGGTGATCCCGGTGATCGTGCCGTCGCTGGCGATCCTGACCTTTATCGAGGTCATCGATGCCATCCAGAAACGACTGGAGGCGGCGGGGTACCAGATGCTGCTGGCCACCACCGACTGGGATCTGGACCGCGAGGCCAGTCTGGTCGATACGGTGCTCGGCTACTCGCCGTCCGGGGTGATCCTGACCGGTCTGCGCCACCGGCCCCGAGTGATCTCGCGACTCAGGGACTGGGGACGCCCGGTGGTAGAGATCATGGAAGTGGGCGACGACCCCATCGACATGAACGTGGGGGTGGACGGCGTCGCCCTGGGTCACGCTATGGCGTCCCATCTGCTTGAGCAGGGCTATCGGCGTATCGCCTTCGTCGGCTCTCACCTGGGCCATGACTACCGGGCGGCTCAACGCCTGGAGGGCCACCAGCGGGCGCTGGAGGAGGCGGGTGCGGCCTGTGGCGGGGTGCTGGAGTACCACGAGCCGGCGTCCTACGAGGTCGGGGTGCGGGCGCTGGAGGATGTGATGGCAATGACACCGCGACCTGACGCCATTCACTGCTCCAACGATATCGTCGCCAGCGGCGTGCTGCTGGCGGCCAGCCGCCAGGGCATCAGGATTCCCGAGGAGCTGGCGGTCGGTGGCTATCTGGGGTTGCCGCTGGCGGAGCACCTGACGCCGAAGCTGACCACCCTGGCGGTGGCCCGTAGCGAGATGGGCACCCAGGCGGCGGAACTGCTGCTCGAGCGTCTGTCCGGCAAGACCCCGGAACGGCCGATCCGGGATCTGGGATTCACCCTGGTGAAGGGCGGCAGCACCTAAGCATCAGCAGGTCCTGGCGAGGCCTGTACCACCGGTGAAATGAGGGAGCAAATCGGGCGATCATTCTTCCGGGATAACGCCCGGTTCACGATACTTGACGCCTTCGTTCTGGCGCTCCTGTTCGGTCTTGTGCTCATCCACCGGGGGAACGCCCCAGACCGTCTCCTTGTGTCCGTCATCGTAGGTGTAGGTGGTGCAGCCGGCGAGGCTTGCCAGCAGCAGGGCGGCGATCATGGCGGCGATCATGGCGCGGCTCGGCAGGCCGATCCTTGCTTGGTGCAGGAAGGCGCGAAGGCCGGGGCGGGCAACGACAGGCAGGCGAAGGGACATGAAGGCTCCGGATGTCAGGGTACGGTGAAGCTGCAAAGGAGTCGCCGATGAAGCGGTCCATCGCCAGTATGGCGCTGTGGCAGCAAAGAAAAAACCGCGGATCCTGGTGACAGCATCCGCGGCTCGCTGGTTGGCGCTAAATAGGCTTTTTCGCCTCCAGCGTCAGGACGATAGCCTCCGGCGTCAGGAGGAGAGCCACAGGGGCACGTAGACCACCAGCAAAAGCACGCCGATCAGCCCCAGCAGGTAGGGCAGGATGGCACGGGTGATACGCTCGAGCGGCAGCTGGGTCACCGAAGAGGCCACGTACAGGTTGATCGCCACCGGCGGGGTGATCATGCCGATCGCCAGCCCCACCACGATGATCAGGCCAAAGTGCACCGGGTCGATGCCGAGCTGGGTCACCAGCGGCAGCAATACTGGGGTCAGGATGATCAGGGCGCTGGCGGTCTCGATGAACACCCCGGTCAGCAGGATCACCGCCACCACCAGCAGCAGGATGACGTAGGGATCGGTGGACAGCGACAGCACCGACTGGGCGATCTGGGCCGGCACCTGGGCGCTGGACAAAGTCCAGCTCAGCACCGCCGAGGTGGCGATCACCAGCATGATCACCGAGGTGGTGATCGCCGAGCGGATCATCACGGCGTAGACGTCCCGATAGGTCAGGTCGCGATAGACGAACAGCGACACCAGCAGGGCGTAGACCACCGCCACCACCGCCGCCTCGCTGGGGGTGAAGACCCCCGAGAAGATCCCGCCGAGGATGATGACCGGCGTCATCAGCCCCCAGCTTGCTGCACGCAGGGTCCGCCAGATGGTCGCCAGCGACAGCGGGCTGCCGTGGGGGTACTGGCGGCGGTGGGCCTGGACCAGGGCGATGGCACCGAGGCCAAGACCCATGGCCAGCCCCGGCAGAAAGCCCGCCAGAAACAGGTCCGACACCGACTCCTGGGCGATGACCGCGTAGATGATCATCGGCACCGAGGGTGGGATCACCACGCCGATGGTGCCGCTGGCGGCGATCAGGCTGGCGGCGGAGGCCGGGTCATAGCCCTTGCGCTTGAGTTCCGGCACCAGGCTCGAGCCCACCGCAGCGGTGGTGGCCGCACCGGAGCCGGAGATGGCGGCAAAGAACATCCCGGCCAGTACCGACACCAGCGAAAGCCCGCCCTTGAGAAAGCCGAACAGGCTGTCGGCGAAGTCGACCAGCTTGCGGCTGACCGCGCCCTGGGCCATGAGGTCGCCGGTGAGGATAAACATCGGCACCGCGACCAGGGCGAAGGTGTTGATGCCCTGGAACATCTGCTGGGGCACTACCGCGAGCGGTGTGCCCTGGACTACCAGCGTCGCCAGGGTGCTGGCGCCGATGGTGAAGGCGATGGGCACGCCGATCAGCATCAGCACCACGAAGGAGATGAACAGCAACAGCATCACGTCACCTCCTGCGGGCTCGCCGGCGTCTGGCCGGTGAGCTCTCGCACGATCGCCACCAGGGTGGTGAAGGCCATCAAGGCGCCCGCCAGCGGCATCACCGCGTAGATCCATGTCATCGACAGGCGCAGTGACGCCGACTTCTGGAAACTCTGCAACTGCATGTAGTTCCAGCCGATGACGATCAGCGCCAGCAGAAAGGCCAGCACCACCAGGTGGGCGATGATCCTGGCGATTCGTCCGCCGAGGCCGGGCAGGGTGTCGACCACGAAGGTCACGGCGATATGACGGCCGGCGCGGTAGGCCAGGGTGGCGGCCAGGAAGGTGATCCAGACCAGCAGAAAGCGTGCGACCTCTTCGGTCCAGCCCACCGCGGTGAAGGCCACCCGGGAGATGATCTGCAGGGAGATGACGCCGATCAACGCCGCCATGGCGGCGAACACCACCGGGCGTGTCACGGCGTCGAGTCCCCGCTCAAGGCGTTCGAGCAGGGACAGCACTTACTTGGACTCCCCGGCCTTCAGCGCTTCCTGGATGCGCGGCAGGTAGTCGCCGAACTGCTCGCCGTAGGTCTCGTAGACCGGAGCGACGGCGTCCTGGAAGGCGGCGATGTCGGGAGACTCCTCGATCTGCATGCCGGCTTCCTTGAGTTCGGCAAGCTGCTGTTCGGCCATGGCGGCGTTCTGCTCACGCTCGTACTCGGCGGCTTCCTGGGCGGCGGCCTCGACGACCTCCTGGGCGGCCTCGGGCAGCTTCTGCCAGGACGGCATACCCATGACGAAGATCGCCGGGGCGTAGGTGTGGCGCGACAGCGTCATGTAGTCCTGGGTCTCGTTGAGCTTGAACGAGTGGATCACGTTGATCGGGTTTTCCTGGCCATCGATGGTGCCCTGCTGCATGGCGGTCAGCGCCTCGGTCCAGGCCATCGGCACGGCATTGGCGCCGAGTTCGCGGAAGGTGTCGACGTAGACCGGGTTTTCCATGACCCGGATGCGCAGGCCGTCGATGTCCTCGGGGCTTGCCACCGGGCGCTCGGAGTTGGTCAGGTTGCGGAAACCGCGCTCGGCGTAGGCCAGGCCCTTGAGGTTGACGTCGGCCAGCCTGTCGAGCAGTTCCTGGCCGATGGGGCCGTCGAGTACCGAGTAGGCCTCCTCGGGCGAGGCGAACAGGAACGGCAGTTCGAACACCGCCATGGGCTCGACGAAGTTGGCCACCGGGCCGTTGGTGATCACGCCCATGTCGACGGTGCCGATCTGCATGCCCTCGAGCAGGGTGCGCTCATCACCCAGGGTGGCGTTGGGGAAGATCTCGACGTCGACCTTGCCGTCGGTGCGGGCTTCGACCAGTTCCTCGAACTTGGTAGCGGCGATATGGAAGCCGTCCTGCTCGTTGACCACGTGGGCCAGGCGCAGCTTGACCGGGTCCATGTCGGCGAAGTCGTTGGCCTGGGCGGCGGACGTGGCAAGCGCAGTGGACAGAGCGATGCCGGCGGCCAGGGTGGTCAGGGCAAGGGGGCGGGGCGCGATGTGGCGTGTCATGGGGGTTCCTTGGTGGTGTTCAGCGAAAATGGCGTCTTCTCGGCGGGCCGTCACTTTACGATGGTAGCCGCCTAGCGCCTTGTTTTTGTTGAGAGGTTGGAGTGATCTAGCAGCCACGATCATGCCGGAAGCGGCGCCACGCGGTCAATTCGGCTGGGTTGAGGGGGGAGAGCAAAGGATCAGAGCAGGGGAATCACCCTGTGTCGTGGTGTCGGGAACCGCCATGTGGGGAAGGGTTTCAGGCTAGGCGCTGTCCGAAAAGTCGACGAGCGAAGGTTAGACAAGGCAAAAATCGGTGAGACAGCGCAGTTTACGGGGTGTAAATGAGCATTTTGACCGGGCTGGCGCACCAGCCGATTTTTAACGCCGTATTACCGAGCGCAGGCACTTTCCAGACAAGCCCTAGCCTACTCGCGGAAGAGATCAGCGTGGCTACCTGTCCGGGCCAATTGCAGTTGGTCATCCACGACGCGATACAGCAACAGCCAATCGGGCTCGATATGGGCATCTCGGTAACCCTTCCAGTTTCCCTGCAATGCATGATCCTGGTAGGTATACGGCAAGGGCGCTTGCTCAAGCAGCAGGCCCAGCAGTCGGCGTAGCTTGTCCATGTCCTTGCCGCGCTTCTGGACCCGCTTTACGTCTCGCTTGAACTGGCTTGAGCGGACTGGGGTCAGCATTAGATGCCTAGATCGTCGAACAGCGCATCCGCACTATCGAAGCGCTTGCCCTTTCCGGCTTCCAGCTCTTCCAGCGCCTTGGTCGTGGTGGCGCTTGGTACCTGCACCGCAAACGGCAGGCGCTTTTCGTCGGCGATCCGCAGCATCAGCAGGCGGATGGCGTCGGACACGGTCAGGCCCATGGCATCGAGGGCGGCGGTGGCGCGCTCTTTGGTCTCGCTGTCGATGCGAGCTCGGACCACGGTATCGGTACCCATGAATGTCTCCTTCTCATTGGTAGCCACTGTGTAGCTACATTGTGGCCTGGCCCTGGCAACTTGTCATCAAGGAAGGAGGGCGCCCCGCATCGTCGGTGGGGGGGCGACTACAAGTGATCGGGGTTATGTAGCTCGCGCTCATCGCCGGGCGGCGGCGTCCACTGGTAGATCCAGGTCTCCGACAGCGGCTTGCCTTCGCTATCGCGCAGATACAGACGCAGATTGATCGGCTCGGTGCCCTCGTCCGGTGGTACCACATCGAACATGGCCCGGTAGCCCTGGATGGCGTCCAGCGGTCGGGCCGAGGTGATCTCGACGCGCCCGGCGCTGGTCTCGATGACCGGCTCCACCTCGACCTCGCTTGCGTCATCGAAGGGGAAGGGGCCGCCGCGGAAGTCCAACGCGAAGCGCCAGCTGAAGTACTCGCGACGTTGGCCGACGACGCCACCCAGTCCGGTACGGGTCGCCACGCAGCGCGACAGGCTGGGTTGCTGTCGCGGCAGGTCGTACCAGCTCAGACGATAGGCATAGCGCAGCTCCTGGCCGGCCTCCACCGGGGCCTTGGGTTGCCAGTAGGCCACGATATTGTCGAAGGTCTCGTCCTTGGCAGACAGCTCCACCAGATCCACGCTACCTTCGCCCCAGCCCTCGGTAGGTTCGACCCACACGCTGGGTCGGCGATCGTAGTAGACGCCATCGTCCTGGTAGTGGTCGAAGTCGTGGTCGCGCTGGGCCAGGCCGAAGCCCTGAACATTGGTGGCGGAATAGGCGTTGTAGCGAAGCTGGGGTGGGTTCACCAGCGGGCGCCACAGCCATTCGCCGCTTTCGGTGTGGATCGACAGCCCATCCGAGTCATGGATCTCCGGGCGCCAGTCATAGTTGACGTCACGATCGTTCTCGCCGACCAGGTACATGCTGGTCAGTGGCGCGATGCCCAGACGCTCGATCGTCTTGCGCGGATAGAGGGTGGCGGCCACGTCCATGACCACGCCTTCGACGTCGCGACGAATATCGAAGCGGTAGGCCCCGGTGGTGCTCTCCGACTCGAGCAGGGCGTAGACGATGACCTTGTCTTCACCCTCGGGCTGTTCCAGCCAGAAGCGGGTGAAGTCGGGGAATTCCTCGGGTTCGCTGCCGGCGGTGTCGATGGCCAGGCCCCTGGCCGACATGCCGTACTGCATGCTCTGACTGACCGCACGGAAGTAGCTGGCGCCCAGGAAGGAGGCGATATCGCGCTTGGGGTCCTGATGATGGTGCAGGCGGAAGCCGGCGAAGCCGAGGCGTTCGGACAGCGTATCGGTATCGACCACGCTATCCCCATCGGCGTTGGAAAAGTTGAATAGCGCCGGGTCGTAGGCCAGTTCCTGCGCCTGCCCCTGGCTGACCTGGTAGATCCTGACCGGGGTGGTGAAGCCACGACCCAGGTGAAACAGCTGGGCCGTATAGGGCGCGTCGCTGTTGCTCCACAGGGCGTGGTCGGCACGGTAGCCGATGGCCTGGTAGTCGTCCCAGGAAAGGGACTTGAGCTGGTCGGGCAGTTCGCCTTCGTGATCCTGGTGAGGTTGCCCTGACAGATGGCGGGCGAAGCCTTTCAACCAGGCGTAGTCGAAGGAGACCTTTTCTCCGGTGGTCATGAGCCGCTGGTCCAGCGCGGCCAGCAGCGGGGAGATTGGCAGGGCGTAGGCGCTGAGGGCGGTGGCCGCCTTGAGGAAGTCACGTCGCTGCATTTCCATCATCCTTGTGGGTCGAGCATGTCGGGTGTCGGGCGACTGCCTGGGTAAGCAGTCGCTACGCCTGGTCGAGCACGTCGAAGGGTACGACTGCCCGAATCAGCAAAGGTTCAGGAAATGTGCATGAAGGGTCGCAATATTGTTAACAGGCTAACAAAGTGCTAGTCTACGCGGCCGGTCGACGGGGGACGCCTTCGTCAAATACCGAGCGGCTCCGTCACGTGAGCCCGTCAAGTCAGCCCGTCGTGTAACCAAGAGGAATACCATGACCCCCGACCAGCGCTTCAGGTGGATCGTTCGCCTGGCCTTGGGCATGTTCGTCCTGATGTTTGCCTATTTTGTGGTGGCAGATACCTACATGCCGATGACCCCGGAGGCGCGGGTCATGCGCCCGGTGGTGCGTATCGCCCCGGAAGTCAGCGGCCCCGTCGAGCGGGTCCACGTCAGCAATAACGACCATGTCGAGGCGGGTGATCCGCTGTTTCGTATCGACCCCGCGCCCTTCGAGCTGGCGCTTGAGCAGGCGCGACTGGAACTGGAGGCAGCGCGTCAGCAGAACGAGACTTTGAGCGCCAGCATCGCATCGGCCCGCGCCGCCCTCGAAGCGGCCCGCGCCAGGGCCCAGGAGAGCGCCCAGGAGCGCCGGCGAGGCGAGCGCTTGATTAGCCAGAACAGCATCTCGCGCCAGCGCCTCGATGGCCTGGTAGCCACCGACCGTCAGGCCCAGGCCGAGGTCAAGTCCGCCGAGGCGGAAGTGGCGCGCCTGGAGGCCGAACTGGGTGCCGAGGGGGAGGCCAACTTGCGTTTGCGTCAGGCCCGCAACGCCCTGGAGCAGGCCGAGCTCGATCTCGACCACACCTTGGTGCGGGCCCAGCATTCCGGCACGCTGAGCAACCTGCAACTCGAGGTGGGTGACTACGCCACCCAGGGACAGCCAGCGCTGGCGCTGATCACCGATGAGGTCGAACTGATCGCGGACTTCCGCGAGAAGAGCCTGCGCAAGGTCGCCGCCGGCGACGAGGCCCGTGTGGTCTTCGACGCCATGCCAGGCCAGGTCTTTGCCGCCCGGGTCGAGAAGCGTGACGCAGGGGTCTACGACGGACAGATCAGCGCCGACGGTAACCTGGCCGACATCCCCACCACCGACCGCTGGCTGCGCGACGCCCAGCGCCTTCGCCTGCACCTTTCGCTGGCCGGGGACGCACCGACGAGTCTGCCCACCGGCTCCCGCGCCACGGTGCAGCTGTTTCCCGGGGAGCACCCGCTGGCCCATCCGCTGGGGGCGCTGCAGATTCGGCTGATGTCCTGGCTGCATTATGTTTACTAAGCAGCCACGGGCGTCGTCTACCAAGCAGCCACGGGCCTTGTTTGCCAAGAGGCTACGGGCGTCGTCAGGGCAGCAGCAACCGAAGGCCTCGAAGCTCAGCGACAACGGCCTGCGCCAGTGTCTGCGTATCGCGGTGGGGGCCTGGCTCGGCTTTCTGATCAGCCAGCTGATGCACTGGAACTATGGTGTCTTCTTCACCGTCTTTCCGATGTTTCTGCTGGGGATCATTCCGGTGTTCAACGCCCATGTGGTGCGCCAGTTCCTGGGTAACGCCTGCCTCAATGTGGTCGAGATCAGCCTGGTGGTGGGGTTGACCCAGCATCTGCCGGTGGTGATGACGGGACTGGTGTTCCTGATGTTCCTGGGACGCTTCACCCTGATGGCCAGGGGGCCGTTGTTCGTGTTCGGCGCCAACGGCGTGCTGACCCTGAGCATCATGCTGCATTTCGCCAGTTACCCCGACCTCGACCTGTTCGACCTGCTGGCCAGCAACAGCGTGGCGAGTTTTCTGGCGGTGGCCATCGCAGCCCTGATGCACTGGCTGTTTCCCGATGTCACGCCGCGACAGCCGCCGCCACGTCAGGCCAAGACAGCGGCGCTGAAGCGCCATCAGGCGTTGATCGGGGCGCTGACCGCGACCCTGTCCTTTCTGGTGTTTCAATTGCTCGATCTGCGCGACTCCCTGTCCGCGCAGATGGCGACCATCCTGATCCTGTTTGCCCTCGGCTACCATGGCGCCCGGATGTCGGCCTGGCGTCGTGCCATCGGCACTCTGTTGGGCTGCAACCTGGCACTGGTGCTGCAACTGGTGCTGTTCACCAAGAGCGACCATCTGCTGCTGGTGCTGCTGGCCTACGCCATCGGTCTTTTGCTGTTCGCACGGGAGCACGTCATCGAGAACGCCGGCTCCGGCATCGGCTTCGGCGGGCTGACGACCCTGGGTATCCTGTTTGGCCAGTACCTGAGACCCGATCAGGATCTGGTCGTCGACGCCGTCTATCGGTTCAGCTCGATGTGCGTGGCACTGCTGGCCACCCTGGCGGTGATGGCGGTACTGCATCGGCTGCTGGATCTATGGCCTGCGGTCTCGAGCCGGGAAGCACCGCACACGAGCTGAGTTTTCTTATGCCGCTTGCAACAGAGAAGGGGGCCGTGTCAGCACGGCCCCCTTTTTAGCTACTTTACCTACCCGCCTGATCTGGCGATTTTGGTCAGCTCTCTGGTGAAGCTTTGTGGCATAGCTTTGTGGCCCAGCGTCGTGGCTCTGGTCGCCGACCTCTAGGCCTGCTCCGAAAAGTCGCCTAGCCGCCCTGGGGCAGCGGGATGGTCACCAGTCCGTAGGAGTGGACTTCGGCGCTGCCGGGATAGGCATCAACCACGCTCAGGCTGCCGTCATCGTGCTGGATCTCGAACACCCAGGTCTTGCCGGTGTTGCCGCTGATGATGTTGACGTAGTTGCCGTCGGCGCTCAGGTCCATGTCGGCGAAATACTCGTTGTAATCCTCGGCGCGGTAGGCGGCTTCTTCCAGCAGAGCGATGCTGCCGTCCTCGGGATCGACGCTGAAGGTCGACAGGCTCGAGGTATGGGAGTTGGTGGTCCAGGCGTACTTGCCGTCCTCCGAGGTGGTGACCCAGCAGGCGGCCTGCTCGCCACCCCAGATGTCGTCGCCGGTCATCACATCCGCCGACACCAGGGTCAGCTTGCCGTTCTCGTCGATGTCGTAGGACGACATGGAGCCGGTCTGGCCCTCGTATTCCTGCAGGAAGGGATACTTGGCCTTCGATTCCTCGGAGGACGGGTGGAACTGGTAGCCCTGGGTGATATAGCGGGTTTCGGTCACCAGCAGGGTGCTGTGGCCGTCCGGGCGAGTGACCAGCTTGGTGCCGATGGGCAGGGCGAAGAAGCGCTCCTCGCTCAAGTGCGGCGACTCAAGGCTCGAGATCGGCTCCTGCGACAGGAGGCCTTCGTCGTCCACCGCATAGACATGCACCATGCCGGTAAGAAAGCCGACAAGCGTCAGGTACTTGCCGTCCTCGGTGAACTCCATGCTGACCGGAGAATCATCCAGCGGCCGAACGGAGTCGGGGATCTCGGTCAGGTTGCCATCGCCATCGATGGTAAAGCCCTTGATCACCCCCGGCTCATCGTTGGCACCATCGGTGCTGGCGACGTAGACGATGTCGCCATGGCCGTCGATGGCCTTGGGTTTGGCGCCGCCGGCATCCACCACATTGTTGAGCGTCAGCGTCAGGTCGTCTTCGACGTGAAGTGACGACAGGGTGCCGTCGCCGACGTTGGCCACCAGTACGTTGCGGTTGTCTGCCGAACGCCACACGCCGTAGGCCGAACCGAGCGGGTCGAGGCCGCCATCCATGCCGTTGCCCGTGCCGCCGGTGGTGTACTCGCCGACCTTTTCCAGGGTGCCATCGTCAAACTGGCGCCAGGCGATCAGCGAGTTCTCGTCGGCGTTGTTGGTGGCGACGTAGACACCACCCGTCACGTCCTTGGCCATGGCAGGCAGGGAAACCGAAAGCAGGACGAGGCCAATCAAGACTGGATTTTTCATAGCGTACCTTGGTCAGTTTTTGCTTTTCTTGTGCCGCGATGCCGGCAGTTCCAGGCACTCGGGCTCGTCGTGTTCCAGCGTCATAGTCTGCGTAGACGCGAGCCGGTGCGTCCTTACACCCACCAGAGTAATAAGGAACCCAGGTGAGCTGCCTCGCACTGTAGCCTCAGCGTTGTGCTCGGGAGTAACGAGCCAACAAGCAGATGGAGTTTCGTTTTCCAGGTTGCCCAAGCGAGAGCATCTAGCAGAAACTGTGCTTTAAAGAATCGTTGTTGAGAGAAAGCTTAGGCAAGATTGGGCCGCAATGATGCAGGTGACTGTCGTCAAACGCGCGTAAAGGTTTGAGAATTTCTGACTGCTTCCGGCGATAGCCTGTGTGATGGCCTGGCGCACAGATTTTCCGTTCGTCGTGTTGGTATCTTGGGGGAAAAGAGGGTGGCCGCCCGTCAAGGTGTGTGTCATACCGACTGCTACAGCCTGGCAATTGGCAGCTCATCCCAGCGAGTGGTGTAGCGCGAGGTGCGATGTTCGCACTTGAGCTGCCAGGCCGCGTCCACGCTGGTCTTGCCAAGGCTCAAGGCGCCGCGACCGTGCTTCTGGTTGATCGCGTCCAGGGTGTCCATCAGGCGCTGATTGCGTTCTTTTTTGCCGTCGTCGACGGCAAACAGATCCTGCTGCAGGCTTGCCTTGTCGGCGATGTCGAGTAGCATCACGCCGGCCTTCATATACTGGTGTCCTGGGCGATAGATACGCGCAAGCGCCCGGGTCGCGGTTGCCACGATCTCGAGGCTGTCGTCGCTGGGACGCGCCAGCGGAACCACCAGCGAAGGGTGGTGCTGGGGCAGATCCTGACGATGCTTGTTGGTCTTCAAGAACACCAGCAGCGCCCGCGCCACGCTGCCCTGACCACGCAGCTTTTCAGCACCGCGGCCGGCATGGGCGCGCACTGCCTGACGCAACTGCGCGAGATCATCGGTGGGCCGACCAAAGGAGCGGCTGGTCATGATCCGTTCGCGCGGGGCGCCGACGTCGTCGAGGCGGATGCAGGATTCGCCGCGAAGTTCGCGTACCGTGCGTTCCAGCACCACGCTGAAATGGCGGCGGATATGCTTGGGGTCGGCTTCACGTAGCTGCCAGGCGGACTCGATGCCGAGCTGCCCAAGCCGGGCGGCGGTGCGCCCGGCGACGCCCCAGACCTCGGTGACCGGCAGGCGTTGCAGCAGCGCCCGGGTTGCCGCCGAATCGGCCTCGAGCACGTGGACGCCGTCTGCGCGGGGATCCTTCTTGGCCTGGTGGTTGGCGATCTTTGCCAGGGTGCGGCTGGTCGCCACGCCGACGCCGACGGGAATGCCGGTGTGGCGCATCACCGTGTGTCGCAAGCGCCGGCAGTGGGCGTCCAGCCCGGCGGGTGCCATGCCCGCGAGGTCGAGAAAGCACTCGTCGATGCTGTATACCTCGACGGCGGGAGCAAACTCCCGCAGCGTATCGACCACCCGACGCGACATGTCGCCGTAGAGCGCATAGTTGCTCGACAGCAGGATGCACTGCCTGCGCAGCGCGCCCTCGATCTTGAAGGCAGGCATGCCCATGGCAACGCCGAGGTCCTTGATCTCCTGGCTGCGGGCGATGACGCAGCCGTCGTTGTTGGACAGCACCCCCACAGGCTTGCCGCGAAGCGAGGGGTCGAAGACCCGCTCACAGCTGACGTAGAAGTTGTTGCAGTCGACCAGCGCGATCACCGCGCGACTCCCGCTGCCAGGGCGTGGATATTGTGGGTGACCACGCCCCATAGGTCGCAGTCGCGACCGTTGAGCGGAATCGGCGCGAAGGCCTCATTGGCCGCCAGCAGGTAGGGTCGATTGCCGATATAGCCAAGCTGCTTGCAGGTCAGCTCACCGTCGACGCTGGCGATCAGCACCGAACCGCTGCACGGCTCCAGCGAGCGATCCACGATCAGCAGATCCCCGTCGAAGATGCCGAGGCCCTTCATCGACTCGCCCTTGGCGCGCAGGTAGAAGGTGGCGCTGGGGTGGGGCACCAGATGCGCCACCAGATCGAGCTGTCCCTCCAGGTAGTCATCGGCCGGTGACGGAAAGCCCGCGCGAACCTCGGTCGCCGCCAGCGGCAAGGCGGTCCTGGGCGCGTGCGGATCGACCCGCCCCAGCACCTCCACCTCAAGACTCATGGCACAGGCTCCCGTCGTTGCCATAGGCGCTACACGAAAGGGTTCGCCAAACAAGGGAATAGTCGTCGCGCATGGGGGCCTCCTGAATCGCAGATACTGTTTGGATATACAGTATCAGGAGGTGCATGGCTGCGCCAGCACAGGAGGGCGGGGGCAAAGTTGGCTTGGTGAGCGAGATGGGGTTGGTTGGATTGGGAGTAGGGAATTGGAAGGTGGATGACGAGGTTGGTGGGGCTGTCGGTAATAGTTGGTACTCTTGCACGAACTTATGGATTGTGGCTTAGACAAGGCAACGGTTGAAGTGCGTTTATATAGGTAAACGGCAATTTAACGTATAGTAAAATAAGTGCTGTTACCCTCTGATGTATGTGATATTTTTATATCTAGAATAATTGTTATGATGATTAAAAGGTTTGGTGGATTTGATGGCAAAAGAACTTTCTAAAGCTGACTACATTCTTAGGAGTCTGCAGAAAATATCCCACAAAAGATGGGAGCTGTACATTGTTTCTCGAATAATTCATAAAATTGATGATGACGTTGAATTCGTATGTCAGCAGCTTGTATATCGGCCAGAGGGCTATCGCGCCTTGACTGATATTTATTTTCCTCAGTTCAATCTGCATCTGGAGATTGATGAAAAGCATCACAAAAACCAAATTTCTGAAGATGTTGAGAGAAGTGATGATATTGTTTTAGCTACAGGACACGAAATTCATAGGATAAAAACGTATGGCGATGAAGGGATGTTTAAAGATATTTCTATTGTTGCGGAAGAAACTGATAATTTCATCGATAAACTGAACAAAATTAAAGAGATTGGTGTTGACAACGGCACGTTTGTTCCTTGGGACTGGGATTTCGCTTATTCTTCACGGAGATGGATCAATCAAGGATACTTGGACGTTGCCGATAATCCTGTTTTTCGAACGCAGGCAGAAGCCTTGAGATGTTTTGGTTTTAAAGGTAAAGCACTGCAGCGTGGCGCTTGGGGGATACCTGATGGTAGTACCGATGTTGTATGGTTTCCCAGACTTTTTAGACATGGTATGTGGCACAATAAAATAACAAAAGATGGTGAGCGTATTTACGAGTGTGCTGAAAATCTTGACGGGAAAAAATCTATTGAGACTCAGTTGATAGACGCTGAGAGAAATCCGGAAAGAAAAACAATTGTTTTTGCCAAAGCTAAAGACTCCTTGGGAAGAAACCTTCTTCGGTTTGTTGGTACATTTAAATTAAATATTGCAAGATCGACGGAGGATTGTATTGTGTTTGATCGTATAGGTACGAGGGAAAAAGTTCGATTTTTGTGAATAGGTGATTTTTGATTCTAAAACCAACCATTCTGTTTTAGTGTTTTTGATTTTTTTGGTGTAATTGTGGATATGAAAAATAAAACTCATGAAATAAGACAAAAGTTCGTTGGTTGCCTACTAGGGGGCGCTGTCGGTGACGCACTTGGCGCTCCGGTAGAGTTTATAACTCATGTTGAGATTGTCTCTAAATTTGGTGAGTCTGGTATAACTGAGTACGTGCCGTGTTATGGTGGTATAGGTCGAATTACTGATGATACCCAAATGGTATTGTTTACTGCCGAGGGGCTGCTGCGCGGTCATGTACGGGGCGCCAGACGTGGGATATGTCACATAGCCAGCGTAATCTCCAGTGCTTATGAGCGCTGGCTTTATACACAAGGGTATCGGTCGCGAATGGAAACAGGAGAAGACTGGCTCACTAGTGGTTGGTTAGCCGGACATGCAGAATTACAAAATCAACGTGCGCCGGGTCGTACTTGTATCTCGGCATTGCGATCGATGGAAAGATATGGCGCTTCAGCTAAGAACAACAGTAAAGGCTGTGGTGGACTCATGCGAGTGGCGCCATGTGGACTTTTCATTTGGCCTTCTACGACTGGCAGCGATGCTTTCCATCTGGGTATGCAAGCCGCGAGTATTACTCATGGTCATCCCAGCGGCTATTTGACTGCTGGAGTGCTGTCGGAATTAATCTTGCATCTTATCAATGGTAAAGGTCTCAGAGATTCACTTGGCAAAGTGAAGGAGGCACTTGTGGCATATGAAGGGCACGAAGAGACGCTTGATGCTCTGGAAAAAGCTGAAGCGTTGGCCGATATTTCGAGTAATCACTTCGAGGCTATTAGTAAGCTGGGACAAGGGTGGGTAGCAGAAGAGGCACTTTCTATTGCTGTCTATTGCGCCTTGGTTGCCAAAGATCTCCGCCATGGAGTCTGCCTTGCAGTTAATCATGATGGTGACTCTGATTCTACTGGCGCTATTGCTGGCAATCTATTGGGCGCCATGATGGGGGTCTCGGCCATCCCGGAGAGTTGGTTGGAACCGCTAGAATTACGGGACGTGATAACTGAAATGGCTGAGGATTTAGTGGATAGCAATGAATGGGACTTGGATGATTTTGGCGGCGTCGACAATGATTGGGTATGGAAAAAATATCCGGGATATTGACAGCTTCGACAACAAGCGTTCAAGAAACTAGTCCATTGATTTCTTGGTGACGCCATCTTGCTTGCTGACTCGTCGTGTCGATTGGCTTGCGTCCTAAGGCTGAATTTCGGTCAATCGATGCCTTTTCTACCGAGCACCGACAGGTACTAAATGTTGAATAAGGTCTGCGAGTATGCCAGTGACTGCTTAATTGTCGGGTCCCGGATGTTTGTTAATGACCGTTTCACCGAACCGTCCGCGGGCGCCCCCTTTGGCGCCATCCTTTAGCTCAGGAGGGGGAGCCAAATTGGCCTTGCAGGAGGGCGGGGGCGTAGAGGTCTGCATCGAGTTGGGGCCAATGAAGGCCAAGCCCGGTGGGAGAAACCTCTATGTCGGCCAGGGCTTCTGGCGTGGCGTCGGTGAGACCTTGCACTAGGTGCGGCGGGATCGCGAGCTCAAGCCCTGAGTTCAGGTGCATGATGACGCGATGGGTGCGACTGTCGTATCGCGCGGAAACGACGTGGGCGTGATCGCGTTCACAGGCCATGCGGGCCTCTGCCTGCCGGACGTCATCTTCAGTAATGGCCACGTGTCTCTCCCTGTTCGCAGGCGTCTCCCTCGGTGCAGTCATCGATTGTGCCACCATCGCATTCCACAGCATTAGCCGTGGTTGTGCCGTGTAGCTTAGCGACCGCAGATCCATCGTAAAGAATAAGCGAGACCTGAATGCCCAGTAGGCCACAGGGCTCCCCCTGTGGCCCGCTCCCTTCACGCGTACTTGTCGTGCCAGCGCTTGACCGCGATACGTTCCTTGAGCAGCTCCAGCATATCGACCAGCACCTGTTCGGTGATCTGTTCGGTCTCGGGGTCGGTGCGCAGCCAGGCGTCGAAGCCGCTGTCGGCCATATGTTCGACCAGCGAGGAGAACTCCCTGGACTTGAGACCATTCAGGGCTTCATCGACCAGATGGCAGGCGAGGTCGGACATCGATGACTCCAGCCCCTGAGTGAGCTGGGAGCCCATGGGCAGGCGCTTGAGTCGCTGAAGCTCCGGCGTTTCGGCCAGGGTGCGGGCGACCAGGCCGCGCACGTAGGCCAGTGTCGCGAAACGGTTGTGGTGGGCGATGTCGCCGACCATGGTCTCGAGGCGCTGGCTGACTTCCCGCACCAGGGCCTCCTTGCGCGGCGTGACGATCTTTTCGATGGCCGGTGAGGCCAGGCCGTCGCCGCTGGTGAGCTCCTGCTGGACGTTGTCGAGCAGGCGGATGGCAATACGATCGGTAAGTTCTTCCATCAGGATGTCGGCGTACTTGGCGACAACCGAGTAGAGATACCAGCGACGCACGTCGATCAGTCCCAGGCGGTGCAGGCGGTGCAGCAGCGAGATCACACGCAGGATACGCAGCAGGCGGAAGCCGGCGAGGGGAATACACCCCAGCACGTCGTACCAGTGCACGAAGGGGTAAAAGAACCAGCGGTGGTAGCGGCGTTGGTAGATGGCAACGGCCCAGCCAAGCAGCACATCGAACAGGAAGACGGCGACGAAGGCCAGGTCGATGCTGAAGAAGTTGGCATGGATATGCCGGTCGTAGGTGCCGTGCAGGCCAGGGGCCGCCGCCTCGAAGGCGGCGTTGAGCGGTGGCAGCAGAAACAGGCTGTCGAACAGCAACAGCGCCAGGTTGGCGATCACCAGCGCGATGATGAACAGGTCCCACACCAGATGAGCCCGCTCCAGGGCGGGCGAGGTCGTGCGGGTGGCGGGCATGAGTCCTCCTTGGATGCGTGTGACACTCCTTTCTTCACCAGCCTAGAGCGTCCTGGCGTTGGTCGCATCCCCACCTCGCCTTGTGCCAAAGCGTCGTTGGCGATGTGAGGATGCGGCTTTCTGTCGATGGGCAGCATCTTCGGGCTACTGAACCGGAACAATATGCCGAGCGATTTTGCAGGGCCTATGTTTCGGGCGACTGAAACAGCCGGCTCTGACGCGCAATCCGTCGTTCGATGGCCTTGGCCAGCACCACGTTGCTTGCGCTGAGCAGAGTGAAGGTCTTCTTGGCGCGGGTGACGGCGGTGTAGACCAGTTCGCGGGTCAGGATCGGCGACAGGGTGTCCGGCATCACCAGGGCGGTATGGACGAACTCCGAGCCCTGGGACTTGTGCACCGTCATCGCGAATACCGTCTCGACCCGCTGCAGCCGGCTGGGCAGCACCCAGCGGATGCCGCCCTGGCCGTCACCGGCAGGAAAGGCCACGCGCAGGGTGGTACCGGCCTCGGGGTTGGCGAACTCCACCGGCACCTTGAGGGCAATGCCGATATCTCCGTTCATCAGCTTGAGCGCGTAGTCGTTGCCGGTGACCAGCACCGGGCGGCCTTCGTACCAGTGGGTGCTGTGATCCGGCTTGTCGATCAGTCCGGCCCGTGCCAGCGCCTGCTCGATGCGCTGATTGAGCGATTCGACCCCGTAGTGGCCGGCGCGCAGCGGCGTCAGCAACTGGAACTGGGCGTGGGCCTCGAGGATGGCAGAGGCCCAGCGGTCCCACTCGGCTCGCTCGGATGACAGCGACGGGCGTGGCCGCAGCAGACCGCTTTGCTCGAGTGCGCCAGCTTCCGGGGTGTCGGGACGCGGGCTGATGGCGCCCAGATAGAAGCGATAGCCCCAGGCCGCGTCCTGGCCTCGGCCATCCAGCGCCAGGGTCATCAGGCGCCGTTCGTTGGCGCGGGGCAGGGCCTGGCGCTGCGCCTGGGGAAAGGCGGTGTCGTCCAGCACCGCGAGCGCCCGCCGGCTGTCGCCGGCGTTGATGGCGCGGGCAAGCTGGCCGATACCGCTGGCGTCATCGAAGCGAAAGGAGTGGCGCAGCATGGCGACGGACTGATCCAGCGCCCGGCCGTCGCCGTCGTGCAGTGCTTCAGGCAACGACAGCCCGGTAGCCGCTTCGAGCCAGTCGCTGACGTCGTTGCGATAGTGGCCCTGTTCGGCCCTGGCGCACAGGTTGCCGAGGACCGCCCCGGCTTCCACCGAGGCGAGCTGGTCCTTGTCGCCGAGCAGCACCAGGCGTGCATGGGGCGGCAGGGCGTCGAGCAGTGCCGCCATCATGTCGATGTCGACCATCGACGCCTCGTCCACCGCCACCATGTCCAGCGGCAGGGGGTTGAGGCGATGATGATGGAAGTGACGGGTATCGGGTCGGGCGCCGAGCAGCCGGTGCAGGGTCGAGACCTCGTGGGGAATCGAGGCGCGTACCTGGGCGGCGTCCGGTAGCGGCAGTTCGTCGAGGGCGGCGATCTGGTCGCGAATGGATTCGCTGAGTCGCGCCGCCGCCTTGCCGGTGGGGGCGGCCAGGCGTATCGCCAGGGGGGCGCCCCGCTCAGCGATGGCCTGGGTCTGCAACAGCGCCAGCAGGCGGATGACGGTGGTGGTCTTGCCGGTGCCTGGGCCGCCGGTGATCACCGCGAAGGGCGCGCGTGCGCCCAGCGCACAGGCGAGCTTCTGGGAGGCGGCCTGGTCGGCACGCGGATCGGACGGGGGAAACAGCGTATCCAGCACCGGACGCAGGCGGGCGGCGTCACCGTCGGCGGTTGGATGATCCTTGGTTGAAGTGCCGGGCGTCGACAGCCGCGCGGCAATGGCGCTGGCGACCCGCTGTTCGTTGCGCCAGTAGCGGCGTAGATAGAGGCGCTCTGCCTCCAGTACCAGGGGGCTGGCGCCTGGGCCTTGCGCCACCGCCGACCAGCGCTGAAGCCGGTTTACCCAGTCGTCGCCGAGACGGCCGAGCAGGGCCTCCGGCGGGGGCGGGGCGGCGTCGTCACGTGCCACGTCGCGAGCGACGGCGATCAGTGTCTCGGGCTGGCGGCGGGCCTGATTCAGGTCCAGCAGCAGATGCCCCTGGCCGGCCTGGTGGCTGACCAGCATGGCCGCCAGCAGGCAGCTGGCGTCGCCGTCCGGCGCGAGGCTCGCCAGGCGGTGGGGCAGCGCCGCGTCGAGATCACGGATCCAGCCGTACTCGGCCCAGGCAAACAGCAGCGACAGCAGCGCCTCGGGGTCGGCCAGTGCCTGCTCCGGGGTGGCAAAGGGCGAGGACGGCAGGGCGGTCGAGGCTGAATCGCCCGGTGTCTCGCCGTTCCCCTCGCGGTGTACCTCAGGGTTAGCCTCGCTCATGCCATTGCCTCCCCGCTGGTGTCATTGTCATGGCCGGTGGCGCTTTCGTGGGTTGCTCTCGCGGCGTGGCCCGCCTGTCCCGCCAGGATATCGTCGAGTGCCTCGATAAAGGCTCGGGGCGGCTTGATCGCGGCGACGCCGCGCGAGGGCGCGGTAATACCGCGCAGAAAGACCAGCATGGCCCCTCCAACGTGGCGGTCATAGTCGTAGTCCGGCAGGCTCTGGCGCAGGTGGCGATGCAGTGCCACCAGGTAGAGCGCGAGCTGCATGTCGTAGCGCTTGTCGAGCATGGCGGCGCGCATGGCGTCCTGATGGTAGGCGTCATCGTCGGGGCCCAGCCAGTTGGACTTCCAGTCGATGATATAGAAGCGCCCCTGATGCTCGGCCAGGAGGTCGATAAAGCCCTTGAGCAGGCCGTTGAGGCGCTGATAGCCCAGTTGGGGCCTGGGCTCTCCGGGATACAGATACTGGCGGGTGAGCTTGTCCATGGCCGGGGTGATGGCGTCATGGGTGGCGAACCAGAAGTCGGGCTCGGCGCGGTAGCGCTCAAGGCGCGCCAGCACCGGACCATCGTAGGCATCCTCGCCGTCGGGGCGCTCTTGTGTGGTCGAGGTCAACGGCGTGTTCAGCCAGTGACGGATGCCATCGGTCAGCGCCTGGGTGTGTGCTTCCCAGCCGCGGCGGCGGCAGCGTTGGGCCAGGCGGGCGAGCAGGCCCGCATCGTCAAGCGCGCTGTTGAAGCCGTGCTCGGCCAGCGCTTCCAGCACGCCGTGCAGGAAGGTGCCAGGGCCTGGGCCCCGCGGGAAAGCGTGCAGGGTGCCGGGCTGGGGGGCGCCGGCTTCCCGCGCCGCGGGCACCAGGCGGGCGTCCAGATGCTCTTCCTCGAGCACTTCGGCCTCGGGTGTCTCGGGCGCGGTGGCTCCCTTCTGGGCCAGCGATGAGTAACTCGCGATCCACCAGGGGGCAAAGGGCCGGTGGCTAGGCGTGCGTGCGCCCTTGGTGGCGAGCTCGGTGGTGACCGGGTGGTACTGGATCTGGGGGCTATCACCGCTGGCGTCGATGGCGTCCAGGGCGATGGCGTCGAAGCCACCGCTCATGGTCTCCCAGCGCTCGCGCAGGTTTGTCAGGTCAGGGATCGCCTCGCCGCCGGCCAGCAGATAGCCCAGCGCTGACTTGTGCAGGGTGGCGCTCCTGGCGTTGCCGAGCTTGAGGGGGGCAAGGCCAACGAAGGTGGCGTGACGCGCTCGGGTCAAGGCGACGTACAGAAGCCGTACCTCCTCGGATAGTCGTTCGTCGTCGGCAAGCTCAAAGCCCTCTTTGGCCATCTCCTTCTTGGCCGCCAGTTCGAGCAGCGGCCGGTCGTCGACGTGGTACAGGGGCGTGCCGGACTGGCCGCTGATCTCCTTGTAGGTGCACAGAAATGGCAGGCACACCAGCGGATACTCGAGTCCCTTGGACTTGAAGATGGTCACCACCTGGATCAGGTCAGCGTCGCTTTCCAGGCGCAGGATCTGCTCGTCGTGGCCAGGGTCGTCGAGGTGTTCGGCGAGCACGCGAATCAGGGCGTGGTCGCCGTCCAGGGTGTCGCTGGCCTGCTGGGCCCATTCGGCCAGATGCAGCAGGTTGGTCAGGCGACGCTGGCCCTGGTGGGCGCCGAGCAGTCGCTCGGGGATCCGGTAGTCGTGCAGCAACTGGCGCAGCGCCGGTAATACGCCCCGACGCTGCCAGCGCAGGCGGTAGCCGAGAAAACGCTCCTGTACCCGCTCCCAGGCGGTCTCGTCGCGTTGCAGCCGGTCGAGCTCGGCCAGCCCCAGGCCCAGGGTGGCGGTGGCCAGGGCCGTGCGCAGGGTCGACACCGACTCCGGGTTGGCCATGGCCTTGAGCCAGTGATGCAGGTCGCGGGCCTCGGCGGTGGCGAAGACGCTGTCACGATCCGACAGGTAAACGCTGGCCAGGCCGCGCTCGCTCAAGGCGTTGCGGATGGCGCTGGCCTCGCTGCGATCGCGCACCAGGATGGCGATATCGCCGGCCTTCAGCGGTGTGAGCTTGCCGTCACCGGCGTTCGTTGAGGTGGCGAAACCGGCGCTTGGAGTGCCCTCGCCAGGACTGGCCTGATTGAGCCAGTCGGCAATGCGGTCGGCGCAGTGGCGGGAGGCCTCGTGCAGGTAGCCTTCCTTGTTGAGACAGCCGTTGTCCTTGTTGCCGTCGGCGATCAGCCAGCCGGTCAGCGCGGCGGCGGGTTTGCCATCCAGGCACAGGGTTTCCTTGCGACCGTTGGCGCCGACGGATTGAAATGGCAGCGGATTGTGGTCGTCGGCGGCGAAGCGGAAGGCGGCGCGGGGGTGGCGCTGCTCGGCGAATGCGAACAGCCGGTTGACCGCCGCCACGGCGGCCTCGCTCGAGCGGAAGTTGGTGTCCAGGCTGTGGTGGTGCCCGCGGGTGGCGTGACGGGCGCCCAGGTAGGTGTAGATGTCGCCGCCGCGAAAGCCGTAGATCGCCTGCTTGGGATCGCCGATCAGGATCAGCGCCGTGGCGTCATGCTCAGGAGCGCCTGGCCCATCCAGTTCGTGCTGGGCGTCTGGCTCAGCGGTGGGCGCATCGCCGATACGATAGACCCGCTCGAAGATGCGGTACTGGGCCGGATCGGTGTCCTGGAACTCGTCGATCATGGCCACCGGGAACTGCTGGCGAATGCGCCGCGCCAGGGTCTCGCCGCCGTCGCCGTCCAGGGCGCCGGCAAGTCCGGTGATCATGTCGTTGAAGCCCATCTGGGCGTTGGCCTCGAGCTGCTCGGACAGCCGCCGGCTGACCCAGTCGCGGGCATCCGCCAGCACCTGGGGGTAGAGCTCGCGCTGCAGGGTCTCGACCTGCTCGTCGTTGTGACGACACGCCTCCAGGGCCTCGAACAGCCCAAGCTCGGGCACCTCGGTACCCTTCTTGACCCGCAGCTTGGAGCGCGCGAGCTTCTGCACGAAGCTTGCCTCGGCAAGGGGTCGCTTGCCGTTTGCCCAGTCGCCGAGCTGTTCCAGCCAGCCGTCGAAGGTGTCGTCGTCATCCTTGCCGCGAAAGCTGCCGCCGTGCATCGCCGGGCGCAGCGCGCGCAGGCAGTCGTGCACTGCCTCCTTGTCATCCAGGTAGGCGCGGCGGGCGGCGTCTTCCAGCCTGTCGGCGCTCCCTCGGGCGTCGCTGAACTGGGCGAGATGGGCACCGAAATCACCAGCGGCCAATGGCTCGCCGCAGAAGACCAGGCTGGCATCCTCGCGGCTCAGCAGATTGCGCAGCGCCTTGTTAAGCCCCTGGGGCGAGCCGAACAGCTCGACCATGGACGCGGCCAGGGGCTCGTCGAGGGGGTAGACGCGGGTGCGCCAGTAGTCGGTAACCGCCTCCTGGGTCATCTCGCCGAGATCCTTGACCACCTCCTGGCGAAACAGCTTGCCGCTGTCGAAGGCGTGCTCCTTGAGCATTCGCTGACACCAGCTATGGATGGTCGAGATGGCGGCGTCGTCCATCCATTCGGCGGCAAGCATCAGTCGTCGGGCGCAGGCGGGCCAGGCGTCGCGCTCGAAGTCGTCGCGCAGCGCGGCCAGCAGCGGGTCGCGTTCGGCGAGGCCGTCGTCCGCGGCCGTGGTCGAGCCGTCGTCCCTGTCACCGGCGCGAAAGGCCTCGGCGGCCTGGACCAGGCGCGCCCGGATACGATCGCGCAGCTCCTGGCTTGCGGCCTCGGTAAAGGTCACCACCAGGATATCCGGCGGCACCAGCGGCTGGCTGAAGCCATTGTCGCGTCTGCTGGCCGGGTTGTTCGGCTGGCCGTGGCCCAGCACCAGACGCACGTAGAGCAGCGCGATGGTGAAGGTCTTGCCGGTGCCGGCGCTGGCCTCGATCAGCTGGCTGCCCTGCAGCGGCAGCGCCAATGGCAGCGGTGTCTGGCCGGCGTTGTCCGGGGAAGGCGGCTGGTCGTCGGTGGAAAAAAGGTCGGACGGCAGGCTCATGCGGATTCCTTCCCGGTGGTGGCGTTACTTTTGCCCGATGACTTGTCAGAGCCCTTGTCAGAGCCCTTGCGAGCGCTGCGCGCCGTGCTGATCCAGCCATGCAGGTCGGCGTAGAGCTCACGACAGGCCTCGTCAAAGCCCTCGGCGCCGATCAACTCATCCAGGCTTGGAAACTCGCGCAGCAGCAGCGGGCTTCGCTCCGACAGTTTTTCCCAGGCCTGCTCCCAGGCCTTGCGCAACGTGGCTGATGACTGGGCGTCTGCCGGTGGCCAGGCTGCATCCTCTGCCACGGGATATTCCTCGAGCAGGGCGAAGGCGATGTCGGGGTGGCAGGGCGTGGCGCCCTGCATGGCGGTGAGCCAGCGCCGCATCAGCGCATCCAGGCGTCTTGCGGCCTGTTCGCGGGGCATGCCGGGGATCTCCAGCACGCCGCTGGGTGATACCAGATGGCTCGGCGAGTTTGGGTAGAGGCACTGCAGCGCCAGGTGCGCCGGCCAGTGACGCAGAATCTGGCTCCAGTGAAAATGCTCGCCCTGGTGGATCTGGCTGGTCAACAGCACGATGCGGGCGACCTCATCCGCACCCGCGTCGCCCTCGTCGCTGGCCCCGGAGGAGGGGGCAGAGTCGGTCGCGTGCAGGTGGGACAGGGCGTCCTCCAGTACCAGGGTCTCACTCGAGTCGGGCAAGGGAAGGCGACTGTTGTGGCGAAGCTGCGGTGCCCGCTCCAGCGAGTGTGGATAGCGCTCTAGCAGTTCACGGTAGTGGTCGAGGGCGTCGGGGATTCGCTCCAGCAACTGGCGGCGGATCACCGGGCCTACCGGTGGCGGCGGGTAGTGGCCGGCGCGTTGCTGGCGCTGGACCTGGCGTTCGATCAACAGAGCCGGGTCGCAGGCGCGGTCGTGGGCCAGACGCTGGCCAAGCGGCTGCACCAGGGCCTCGCGCTGCTGCCATCTGGCAAGGCCGGCGAAGGCGAAGGGTTCGTCATCGTCGCTCAGCGTCTGTTCGTCGCGCATGCTGGTGGACAGGCGCTGCTGGAACAGGGCGCCGACGGGATCGCGCAGCAGGCCAGAAAGCTGCGACAGGCCGATGGCGCCTTCGGGGCGCCAGGGCGGCAGCGCCTCATCGGCTGAGGTGGCCGCCATCGGGTCCGGGTGACGTGAATCACGCTGGTGCAGGGTCTGCCACTCGTCTGCATAGGTATAAAGCGGCGAGCCCGCCAGGAAATAGCCGGCGCCGAAGGGCTGCAGCGGGTGCTCGGTGGTCAGGGCGGTGAGCAGGGCCTCAGTCATCTGCTGCTCTTCGGCCAGCGAGCGCTCATCGTGGGGCGGTTGGTCGGGAAGGCGCCAGCCCTTGCCGAGGTGATCGCGCAGCTGCCCGACCAGCACGCTGGGCGGCTTCTCGCCGTTGTCCTGGGGGCTGCGTCCGCACCAGCTGATGGTCAGTCGGTCCCGCGCTGACAGCAGTGCCTCGAGGAACAGGTAGCGGTCGTCGTCACGCCGGGAGCGGTCGCCGGCGCGATAGTGTCCGCGCATGGCCATCAGGTCGAAGTCCATGGCCTCGGCGCGGCGCGGGTAGGCGCCGTCGCTCATGCCCAGCAGCACGACGTGGCGGAAGGGGATTGCGCGCATGGGCATCAGGGTGGCGAAGGTGATGCGGCCCATCATGAAGCTCTGGGACAGCTGGGGCTGGTCGATGCGCGACAGCCAGCTTTCACGCACCACCGCCAGCGGCAGGCGGATGCCGACCTCGGCCGAATCGACCTCCTCGTGCCAGGTCTCGAGCGCCCCCTGGATGCGCCCGAGCAAGGCCTCTTCGGCACTGGAGCCGGGGGCCAGGGTGCGCTCCAGCATGGTTCCCAGAACCTGGTCCCATTGGCTGGCGGTCTTGGGTTCGAGCAGGCTCTGACGGACCTCGTCGAGGGTCATGATCAGCCGGTACAGCGGTCCCACGAGGGTGGCGTCGAGGCCGGCGACTTCGTCGTAGGGCACGACGTCGCCCCAGTCCTCGCCGTCGTCGCTGGCCTCGCCCACGGCGTAGCCCATCAGCATGCGCTCCAGGCCGAAGCGCCAGGTGTGCAGCTCGTCGTGTTCCGGCAGACCGAGTTCGGCTCGCTGGGAGGCATCGAGGCCCCAGCGTACGTTGGCCTCGCGAATCCAGCGTTGCAGGGTGGATAGGTCCCCCTCGCCAAGGCCAAAGCGCGTGCGGATGGCCGGGATGTCCAGCAGGTCGAGGATCTCGCTGGCGCGAAAGCGCAGACGCGGCAGCGACAGCAGGGTCTCCAGTGCCACCAGCATGGGTTCGCGATGGCGTTCCTGCTGGTCGGCCACGTGGTAGGGCAAGTGGCGCTTCTCGCCCGGGGCGAACTGGCCGAATACCGCGTCGATATAGGGCGCGTAGTCGTTGATGTCCGGCACCATCACCATCACGTCCCTGGGTTCGAGAGTCGCATCCTCGGCGAAGGCCTCGAGCAGCTGGTCGTGCAGGACCTCCAGTTCACGCTGAGGGCTGTGGCAGATGTGAAAACGGATCGAGTGGTCCTGCTCGGGATCAAGCGCTGGCCACTCGGCCTGGGTCTCCGCCAGCGGGCGCAGGTTGAGGATGTCGTCCTGCAGCTGGCCCAGCAGGGTGTCGGTGGGCGGCGCCAGGAACAGATCCACCGAGTCGTCGAGCAGGGCGCTCAACGCCTCCACGTCGGTGTGGTCGTGTTCGCTGAGCAGCTGCAGGTAGTCGCGGCCCTGCTTGCCCCATGCCGCCAGCAGCGGATGGGCGTGCAGATGCAGCTGTTCGAGCGAGTGGTGAAGCTCCGCCGGCATGCCCTGGCGACGGCGCTGGCGCACGTGGCGGCGCAGGACCTCCTGGGTCTCGATGATCTCGCCCCAGTAGAACTGGCAGGGGTTGAGCAGACACAGCACCACCTCGCTGATGCTGGACAGGGCGGCCAGCACCTCCAGGGTCTGCTGGGGCAGCGACGAAATGCCGAACACCACGATACGCGGCGGTATTTCCGGGGGGCAGGCCGTCTCGCCCTGTTCGACCTCGCGGGTCAGCTGCTCGGCGGCCCGCTTGAAGCGCTGGTGCACGGCGCCGCGGTGACTGTGGCGCTGGTCGGCAGGCAGGGCGTCGCTGATCCTGCGCCACAGTGCCGGCTGCCAGCGCTGGTCATCGGGGACCTCTGTGACACGGTTACCGGGCAGGGTGAGCACATCGTCCCCGGCCTCCCAGGCGGTGAGCCAGTCGGCGCGATAGACCTGGTACTGATCGAACAGGTCAGCCAGGCGCTCGGCCAGCTGGTAACGCTTGCGCTGCTCATCGTCTTCGCGCAGGTAACGTGCCAGCGGCTCGAACAGCGGGTCGTCCAGGGCTTCGGGCAGCAGCTTCATCAGGTGCCAGCGCAGGCGACTCTTGTCCCAGGGAGAGGTGGTCGGCACCTGCCCCGAGCCTTCCACCGCCTCGATCACCGCGCGGTAGGCCTGCCACTGAAAGCGCGCGGGCAGGGCAACGTCGGTGCCGAGACAGACGCCGTAGCCCGGTTCGCCCTGGCGCTCGGCGATCGAGGTCTTGAGCCACTGGGCGATACCGTTGCTTTGCACCAGAAAAAGGGTGCGCGCCAGCGGATGCAGCGGGCGTCGTCCCAGCCACTTCAGGGTCAGATCACGCAGATCCTCCATACGGTTGCCCTGCAGGACGATCAAGCCCGAGGCGGCGGTGGTATCGGTCATGGCGAGTTCTCTGTACTGCGTGAAGGCGTGGCAGCCCGAGGCGGTGGCGGCGCTAGCTTGAGCAGCACACGCCAAGGCATCGTCGGGACGTCTCGGCATAGCCTAATGGATGCGGCGGCGGGGATCACCATCACCGGATGACCACAGTGTCTGGTCGTAGACGGGCGTCATCTATAGGCCAACATCGCAAGGTAGGCCTCGTCTGTGATGAAGCGGCGTTTCGATGGGGGCGAGCAAGTGTCGGACTCGGCCAGGCGGCGCTTTGCCGAGCACTACCGAGATGGCAACAGTTCATCGACCGGGGCGATATAGCGGCGAGCCGGGTCGTAGCGCTTTATCAGGCCATCGGCGGGCAACCGTTCAGTCGGCCAGAGCTAAAGATCGATAGTGAGCAGGTAGCGCTTCATGGATGATTTCCATCAAACAACGTTTCGATGACGTCCTCTTCCAGCGGAGCATCCCAGCCAGCCTCCGCCTCGATACGACCCTTGGTCAGTCCATAGAGCTCATTCAGGCCAAATCCTCGATCTTTCAAGGCTTCAATGCGTGCAACCGGCTTCCCGTTCTTGCAGATCAGTACCTCCTGCCCGCGCTGAGCGGCAGCGATCCCGGAGTCCTTATCGAGAGTCCCGATTTCTGACCACGAACCACAGCCAGATAGCGACACTCAGCGACAGATAGACCACCAGCGGAAGGGCGAGAAACAGCGCCAGCACCTTGATCGAGAAACCTTCCTTGAAAAAGTAGACGATCAGCAGCAGCGGGAAGATGCTGGCAACCAGCAGCGGCCCAGCCTCACGCCGTATCCACTGGACGACCGCGGTGGTCTTGTTGCGCATAAGCGTCCTCTGGTGGTCGTGGTTGGTGTTGCAGGAACAGCCGGAGCACCACTGACGACATCTTCCTGCCGGTGATGTCGGCGACGTTGTGCCGGTGATCTTCGCAGGGACTACAACGAGATGGTGACTCGCCTGGCTGCGCGCCTTCAGGGCGTCGAAGAAAGGCCGTCGGCGCACGTGTAATCCTGCAGGCGCTGCCGACGGCCTGCTGCATCGCAGATCAGAGCATCTCTTCGATGTTGTTGATGGTGGGTTCGAGAATCAGCTCGCCTGTGCCCTGTTGCACCACGCGATTGGGTTCGATGAAGCAGGTCACTAGGCACCTGGCGCTTTCACCACCATCAGAGATGGTGAAGGTCTTCTTGGTGGAGACAACCCTGCCCTGCACAAAGACCAGGCTGGTTTTTTCGCCTTCCTCCGCCGTGAAGGGAAGCTCGATCAGATCATCGGTAGCTGGAACTTCCTGCAAGGAGTCGATCTGGTGCTCCGGCATTTCCAGTGGCGTGGGTTTCAGCAACAGTGGCTCTAGGGACTTGGTGTTCAGGGAGTCCGTAAGCTGAAACATCAGTCGGTAGTTCATGTCAGTTCCTGATTGGTGTCGTGAGACGCAGCCACTGCTGTGCGTCGATTTCCTGCCGGCCATTCCTGCTCGCCCTGGCGGCTGCTCGAGACGAGCAGGTCTACCCCGTCTGCTGCCTTGTATCCGTTGGCCGGCAGATGTCGGGTATGGAACGCCAGAGAATTCAACCATTTGTCGAATAAGATCAGGCTAATATATAGCATTGGTAATATCCGATCGCCAGCACTTTACGGTGAGGGTTCGATGCGGCGGCTGGCGGTATAGAGGCACTGAGCGCAGGTCGCGGTAGCACCCTCGGTCCCGCAGGGGCATCGGCTCCAGACAGCGCGATGTAACGGCGCCACGAGGAGGAAAAAGCGAGAAGGGTGAAAGTAGCAAGTGGGCCGAGTGGATAGTGCAGGAGATAGTGCTGTCGATAGCGGAGTAAAAAGAGGAGTGGGGTCAGTTCAGGCGGTGCCCACGTGTGAACTCGATGCGATGAGAAGGGGGGGCGAAAACGACGAAAAACGGCCACCGCTCTGATGAGCAAGGTGACCGTCATTCTTGAATTCAGTGGTCGGAGCGACAGGATTCGAACCTGCGACCTTTGCAACCCCATTGCAACGCGCTACCAAGCTGCGCCACGCTCCGACTTGGCCTATGGGTTGTGTGACCGTCTGGCCTGTCCCCCGAAGACGAGGCGTATACTAGCGCGTTCATTTCAAAATGAAAAGCCCCTTTTGCGCTTTTATTTCAATTGGTTGGAAATTGACCAGTCCCGGGCGTCAGCGCTGCCCACTTTGTCCGTGCTCTGACACACTATTGGTAGGCAATGGGACACGAGGAGGACCAGGGAATGCCGCTGATTCTGGGAATGAGTCTACTGCTGGCGTGTCAGTTCGCTGGTGAGTTGATCGCGCGGGGGCTGACGTTACCGATACCCGGGCCGGTGATCGGAATGGTGATCCTGCTGATCGGGCTGTCGATTCGCGGCAAGGTGCCGAAGAGCCTGCGTACGACAGGGGAAGGTCTGCTGCGTTACCTGACGCTTCTGTTTGTGCCTGCGGGTGTCGGGTTGATGGTGCATGGCCGCCTGATCGCCGATGACTGGCTCGCCATTGCGGCGACGCTGGTGCTGTCCACGGCCTTGACCCTGGCGGTCACCGCCTGGGTCATGGCAAGGCTGGCTGCTCGCCGGGGAGGTCAGTAATGGATGTGGCCGAACTCGATGAGCTGTGGGTCTATCTGTCCGGCAATCCGCTGTTGTCGCTGCTGGTCACGCTGTTGGCGTTCGCCCTGGCGGTGCGCATCAACAAGTGGCTGGGCGGCACGCCGCTGCTTCACGCGGTGACCCTGAGTATTGCCCTGATCATCTCCTTCCTGCTGGTCACCGGGATCGACTACGCCACCTACTTCGAGGGCGCCCAGTTCATCCACTTTTTGCTGGGGCCAGCCACGGTGGCGCTGGCCATCCCGCTGTATGACCATCGCGAGCGGGTGCGTCAGCTACTGCTGCCGCTGTTGGTAGCTTGTGGCGCGGGTATCGTGACCGCGGTGGCCTCGACCCTTGGTATTGCCCTGTTGTTCGGGGCGGCGCCAGAAACCGTGCTGTCGTTGGCGCCGCGCTCGGTAACGTCGCCCATCGCCATGGGGGTGGCGGAGAAGATAGGCGGTATTCCGTCGCTGGCGGCGGGGCTTGTGTTGATTACCGGCTCCATCGGCTGTGCGCTGGGGCCGTTCATCTTTCGTCTACTCGGCATCAAGGACCCGGTGATCCAGGGCTTTACCATGGGACTCTCCGCCCACGGCTTTGGTACGGCCCAGGCGTTCGCCAAGCTGGGGGCCATGGCCGGCGCCTTCTCTGGTCTTGCCATGGGTCTGACGGGCTTGATCACCGCCTTTTTGCTGCCGCTGATTGTGGCGATATTCGGACTCTGACCTTCGTCTAATGCGCAACGCAAATTGTCTCCGGCTGAACTATGGTCAAGCGAAGGGATTGGGCCGGAGGTCAAGATGTGGAAGACCATCAAGTCGGTACTCGCCGCGTTTTTCGGCGTGCAACGCGAGTCCCGGCGTCAGGAAGACTTCACCACCGGCAAGGCGTCCAGCTTTATCGTCGTAGGCATCCTCATGGGGGTGCTGTTTGTCGTGATTCTGATCGTGATCGCCACCCTGGCGGCGGGTTGAGTGACCCGTTGGCAGGGTGGCGTCTTGCGTTGACGGCTCGGCCCGCTACACGCGGGGCAGTGACCAGGCTCTTCTATACTCGAGCCATTGGCGAGCGAACAAGATAACAACGAGCTCCAGGAGGCATCGATGCGCATGCGGCATGTGTGGATGACTGCGGGAACGCTGTTCGCAGGACTCGGAGGGCACCTCCAGGCGTCCGACTGGAACATGCCGGTCGGGGTGACGGACGTCAGTCGTGAGGTGTATTCGCTGCACATGACGATCTTCTGGATCTGCGTGATCATTGGCGTGGTAGTCTTCGGCGCCATGTTCTACTCGCTGTTCCGCTATCGTCACTCCCAGGGCGCAAAGGCCGCCAAGTTCCATGAGCACACCACCGTCGAGGTGATCTGGACGGCCCTGCCGTTGCTCATTCTGGTCGGCATGGCAGTGCCGGCTACCGCCACGCTCAAGAAGATGTACGACGCCTCCGACGCCGACCTGGATGTGATGGTGACCGGCCAGCAATGGCGCTGGCACTACAGCTACCTGGGTGAAGATGTCGACTTTACCTCCAACCTTGCGACCCCCCGCGAGCAGATCTCCGGCGAGAGCGAGAAGGGGGAAAACTATCTACTCGAAGTCGATGAACCACTGGTGCTGCCGGTGGGCAAGAAGGTACGCCTGCTGCTGACCGCCGACGACGTCATCCACTCATGGTGGGTGCCCGAACTGGCGGTCAAGCAGGACGCGGTGCCAGGCTTCGTCAACGAAAACTGGGTGCGCATCAACGAGCCCGGCATCTATCGCGGCCAGTGCGCGGAACTCTGCGGCAAGGATCACGGTTTCATGCCAGTGGTGGTCGAGGCGGTCGAGCAGGAGCAGTTCGATACCTGGTTGGCCGAGCGCAAGGCCGCTGCTGCCCAGGAGGCCCAGGGGGTGGATCGCGAGTGGTCCATGGACGAACTGATGGAGCGTGGCGAGCAGGTCTACGGCTCCATCTGCGCCTCCTGTCACCAGGCCGATGGTAGTGGCCTGCCGCCTGCCTTCCCGGCGCTGGCGGGCAACCAGGCATTGCTGGACGAGCCGGAGCGCCATCTGGATACCGTCGTCAATGGTGTCTCGGGTACCGCCATGCCGGCCTTCCGCACCACCCTGAATCCGGTGGAGATCGCCGCCGTCATCACCTACGAACGCAACGCCTGGGGTAATGAGACAGGCGAGGTGACCCAGCCGGCCGATATCGCCGACATGCTGTCCGAGTAGCCGGACGAACGGCTGTCGGGATCGCGATTGGAGCAGCCGTTCAGGTGCCGGGAAATGCAAGCACAAGAGATGAACGAGCAAGGGAATAGCGAACAAGGGATGGTCGACGAACGACCAGTCCGAGCAACCGGGGGCTCTCAGGAGTCACGTTGAACGCACCATCGACGCCCGCCAAGAGTCAGGCAGGCGGCCAACAGGGGAGATCTTCGCCATGGCGTCACTGCCTCCCAAGCATCGACTCGAGTCGTCGGCCTCCGAGGCCAGCTCGGCGGGACACGACGAGCATCACTATCGCCCAGGCGGTCTGATGCGCTGGGTACTGACCACCAATCACAAGGAGATCGGTACCCTTTATCTGATCTTCTCCTTGACCATGTTTCTGATCGGTGGGGTCTTCGCGCTGGTGGTGCGGGCCGAATTGTTCCAGCCCGGTCTTCAGCTGGTGCAGCCCGAGTTCTTCAACCAGATGACCACCATGCATGGCCTGATCATGGTGTTCGGCGCGGTGATGCCGGCTTTTGTCGGGCTGGCCAACTGGATGGTACCGCTGCAGATCGGGGCGCCGGACATGGCGCTGCCGAGGCTCAACAACTTCAGCTTCTGGCTGCTGCCGATCGCCTTTACCCTGATGTTAAGTACGCTGTTCATGCCGGGCGGGGCACCGAATTTCGGCTGGACCTTCTATGCGCCGCTGTCCACCACCTACGCGCCGCCGTCCACCACCTTCTTTATATTATCGCTGCACATCGCCGGTATCAGCTCGATCCTGGGGGCGATCAATATCATCGCCACCATCCTGAACCTGCGCGCACCGGGCATGCGCCTGATGGACATGACCCTGTTCGTCTGGACCTGGTTGATCACCGCCTTCCTGCTGATCGCGGTAATGCCGGTGCTGGCCGGGGTGGTCACCATGATGCTGATGGACATCAACTTCGGCACCAGCTTCTTCAATGCCGGCGGCGGTGGTGATCCGGTGCTGTTCCAGCATCTGTTCTGGTTCTTCGGGCATCCCGAGGTCTACATCATGATCCTGCCGGCCTTCGGCATCGTTTCGGTGATCATTCCGACGTTCGCCCGCAAGCGGCTGTTCGGCTATGCCTCCATGGTTTACGCCACCGCTTCCATCGCCATCCTGTCGTTTTTGGTGTGGGCACACCACATGTTCGTGGTGGGGTTACCGTTGGTGGCGGAGCTGTTCTTCATGTACAGCACCATGCTGATCGCAGTGCCGACCGGGGTGAAGGTGTTCAACTGGATCACCACCCTGTTCCGGGGTTCGATCAGCTTCGAGCCGGCGATGCTGTTCGCCATCGCCTTTGTGGTGCTGTTTACCATCGGTGGCTTCTCGGGGCTGATGTTGGCGATCTCGCCGGCGGACTTCCAGTACCACGACACCTACTTCGTGGTGGCGCACTTCCACTACGTGCTGGTGCCCGGCGCGGTGTTCTCGATCATGGCGGGGGTCTACTACTGGCTGCCCAAGTGGACCGGCCACTACCCGCACCTGCGGCTGTCCCAGTGGCACTTCTGGCTGTCGATGATCGGGGTCAATCTGACCTTCTTCCCGATGCATTTTTCCGGGCTTGCCGGCATGCCGCGAAGAATTCCCGACTACTCGTTGCAGTTTGCCGACTTCAACATGCTCTCCAGTATCGGTGCCTTCATGTTCGGCTTCTCGCAACTGTTGTTCGTGATCATCGTGATCATGTGCGTGCGGGGCGGCAAGAAGGCGCCGGCCAAGGCCTGGGATGGCGCCGAGGATCTTGAATGGACGGTGCCGAGCCCGGCGCCTCTGCATACCTTCGAGCACCCGCCTCAGTATCGGCCGGTGGAGCACTGAGTCGGGAGTGTCGCCATGACGGACGTCGTCGAGGATCGCAGTCCCCAGGTTCGACGAACCGTGGTGAAGACTCTGGTGGTGCTGGCGGGGATGTTTGGCTTCGCGTTTGCCCTGGTCCCGCTGTATGACGTCTTCTGCCAGGTGACGGGACTCAACGGCAAGACCTCGACCAGCGCACAGACGCTGGTGCACGAAGAGGTCGATACCGAACGCACGGTGACGATGCAGTTCGTGACCCGTAGCAGTGCGGGATTGCCGTGGAAGCTGGAGGCCCACAGTCGCCAGGTTCGGGTTCACCCAGGGCAGAGCACGGAGGTGTATTTCACCTTTCGCAATCTGGGTGACCAGGCGCTGGTGGCAAGGGCGGTGCCCAGCGTGACCCCGTCTCCGGCGTCGTTACATCTGCGCAAGCTGGCCTGTTTCTGTTTCGACAATCAACGGCTGGCGCCGGGGGAGAGCTTCGAGGCGCCACTGGTGTTTCAACTGACCCGCGATCTCCCCGAAGAGATCAAGACCGTGACCCTGGTGTACACGCTCTACCCGCAGGACCAGGGACCGGACGTGGCGGTGGCGACGGTGGCCGACGGCGCACCGGGCAGTGACAAGGGACGCCGACCGGCGTCTGGCGAAGATCCAGGAGGTGAAGCATGAGTGGTGGCAGCTACTACGTACCCGCGACCAGCAAGTGGCCGATCCTCGGTTCCCTGGCCATGGGCGTGATGATGGTCGGCGGGGGCACCTGGCTGGTGCACGGGGCGGCGGGGTCGCCGATCATGCTGGCGGGGCTGGTGGGCATCCTGGCGGTGATGGTGCTGTGGTTCAGGGATGTCATCAAGGAGTCCATGTCAGGGCTCTATGACGCCCAGATGGATCGGTCCTTCCGCTGGGGCATGGGTTGGTTCATCTTCTCGGAAGTGATGTTCTTCGGCGCCTTCTTCGGTGCGCTGTTCTATGTGCGGACTTTGGCGCTGCCATGGCTCGATGGTGAAGGTGCCAAGGGCGTGTCGGCATTGCTGTGGCCCGACTTCACCGCCAGTTGGCCGCTGGAGAACCCACCGGACAGCGCCATCTCGGGGCCGACCGAGACCCTGAGCCCTTGGCAGCTGCCGCTGGTCAACACCCTGCTGCTGGTGTCCTCGAGCATTACCCTGACGGTCGCCCACGAAGCGTTGAAGATGGGGGAGCGTCGCGCTACCCACAACTGGTTGTTCGGTACGGTGCTGCTGGGCACCTTCTTCATCATCATCCAGGGGGTCGAGTACTACGAAGCCTACCATCACCTGGGCCTGACTCTGGAGGCGGGCATCTACGGCTCGACCTTCTTCATGCTGACGGGCTTCCATGGCCTTCACGTCATCATCGGCACCATCATCCTGGCCAGCATCCTGATGCGTATCCGCAAGGGCCATTTCAGTGGCGACAACCACTTCGGTTTCGAGGCGGCGGCCTGGTACTGGCACTTTGTCGACGTGGTCTGGCTGGGGCTGTTCATCTTTGTCTACGTGTTCTGAGGCAGGCGGCGTGGGGGCCGCTCAGCCGATCGTACCGGTGGCGAAGCCATAGGCCAGCAACGCCAGCAGCAGGGCGGCCAGGGCTACCCGGATCTTTAGCGAGACCAGCAGGCGGCGTGAGTGGCTGTCGTCCTTGAGCAGGAAGCCGACCCCGGCCGCGAGACTGGCCAGCATGGCCACGAACACGATCAGAATCAGGATCTTGAGCAGCATGGTGAGAGTCCGTTCGAGTGAGGGGAAAAGGCGTGGTCCGGGTCGGCTGGTGGCCTGGTGCCTGCTGTGTGCAGCGCTGATGGCGCTGGGTATCGGCCTTGGACTATGGCAGTGGGAGCGCGCCGCCGGCAAGCGCGACTATCTTGCAAACCTTGCCGAGGCACCGACCTTGAACATGCCAGGGACATTGCCGCCGGACGGCAGCCGCCTGTCGCTCGAAGGCGTCTTTCAGGCCGACGAAACCCTCTACCTGGACAATCGGATGCTCGGCAATCGACTCGGGGTGGCGGTGCTCACGCCCTTTGTCGACGTCGAGGGACAGCGGTGGCTGGTGGAGCGCGGCTTTCTCGAGACAGGGGTGTCGCGCCAGGCGCCCCACGCAGCGACGCCGAAGGGGCTGGTGTCGCTGAGCGGTGACTGGCAGGCGGATGGCCGGCGTACGCCGCGGTTCGGTGACAACCTCGAAGGCACGCGACTGCAGCGCATCGAACTCGGAGCCTGGGACGAGGAGTTCAGCTTTGCCGGTTGGCTGCATCAGCGCCAGGGTCCCGGGCATCTGGAGGACTGGTGGACGCCTAACGTCATGCCACCAGAGCGACATCTGGCCTATGCACTGCAGTGGTGGGGGCTTTCGCTGGTGGCGCTGCTGGCGCTGCTGTTTGGAGGTCGACGACTCTATCGCGATCTTTGCGCGGCGGGCGTCACGAGCGCTGAAAGGTCAATTGTTGATATGTCCGCCAGGCAAGAACGCTAAGGCCGAGAGATGGCGAGACTGCGAAAGAAAACCGCGGAAGACAACAACGCCGCGAAAGACAGGAAAGGGTCGAAAGACAAGCGACATCGGCGAGGGCAAGAGGCTAGCGCGAGAGCACGACACTAGCGCGAGAACGACAGATACCCGATAGCCCAGCGGACACGACAGGACCGAACGTGTCGACGCAAGGAGTGGAGGTGCGAGGATGACGACGATGGGGTGGCAGCGGCTGAAGCTGGTCGCACTGATCGCGATCTTTGTGATGCCCATGGCGCTTGCCTGGGGCATGGTCGAGTTCCGTATCGGGATTCCCGACAACCGTACCGCCCACGGGGCGCTTGATGCCGATGTGCCGCCGCTGTCCCGGTGGCCGGCTCTTGAGCGCACAGACATTGCCAGTCGCGATCGTGGAGGGGAGGTCGCGGCGCATGCCTGGACCCTGGCCTACGATTGCGGCGATAGCTGCGCCGAAGACGCGGATCGCTGGTGGCGCCTGCACCGAGCGCTGGGCAAGGACGCCCATCGTCTGAGTCGGTTGCGCGTAGGCGGAGACGCTGCCGCCTTGCCTGGCGAGTCGCTGATGACCTGGACCGAGTCGCCGGAGTGGGCCAGTCAGGGGCAGGCGTGGCTGCTTGACCCCCAGGGGTGGGTGGCGGTCGCCTATCCTGCCGGGGTGGAGACCCGGGCGGTGATGGACGACATCGAGCATCTGTTCAAGCGCAACCCCGAGCCACCGCTTGCTGTCCTGGGCGAAGATCCCGGTGAGGCCGAGGCTACGCAAGGTGCCACCGAACTGGTCAGTCTGCACGACAGCAAAGGTGCCAGCGAAGACGCCCGCCAGGAGGTGCGCCATGAATGATCGACGCCTGGCGACGCTGCGGCTCTTGAGTCTGGTGGGGGCCCTGTTCACCGCTCTGGTCATCATGGCCGGTGCCTTCACCCGGTTGCTGGATGCGGGGCTGGGTTGTCCCGACTGGCCGGGGTGCTATGGGGCGCTGGTCGTGCCCGATGCAAGCAGCGCTCTGCTGCATAGTCCGGATGCACCGCTGGAGGCATCCAAGGCCTGGATGGAAATGATTCATCGCTACCTGGCCGGATGTCTCGGGGTCATGGTGATGGCCCTGCTGGTGCTGGCCTGGCCCAGGCGGCGCAAGCCTGGGTTTCCCTGGCGTCTGATGCTGATGCTGTTCGCCGCCTTGATGGTGCAGGGGGCCTTCGGTGCCTACACCGTGACCCTCAAGCTGTGGCCCCAGGTGGTAACCCTTCACCTGCTGGGTGGACTCACGGTGATGACGCTGTTCATCTGGCTGCATCTGCGCCTGCGTCGTGTCGCCAGGGGCGAGGCGGCGCTCGCTGCCCGACCACTGGGGGCGCTGATGGGGGTGGCCACCATGCTGCTGGTGCTGCAACTGGCGTTGGGAGGCTGGACCTCCAGCAACTACGCGGGCATCGCCTGTCAGGGGTTTCCCACCTGCAATAGCCAGTGGGTGCCCGACACCGACTGGGGTGAGGGCTTTCACCTTACCCAGACGGTGGGGCCCAACTATCTGCACGGGGCCCTGCACGCCGAAGCACGCACGACGATCCATCTGGCCCATCGGCTGGGAGCGCTGGTGTTGACGCTGGCGCTGGCACTGGTGGTGATCCGTCGCTGGCATCGCCGTGAGATGCGGCCCTGGCTGCTGACGCTGGCCGGGGCGACGGCTTTGCAGGTCGCCCTGGGTATCGCCAATGTGCTGCTGTGGCTGCCGCTGGGCCTGGCGCTTCTGCATACTGCCGGCGCGGTACTGCTGGTCTTCAGTTTTACCCTGGTGGCGTGGAAGCAGCGCCATTCAAGACAGGCGGTGAAGGGACGTCAACGTCAGACCAGAGGAGGGTGGCTCCATGCGTGAAGCACAGGCCATGGGGGCAGCGACCCATCCGCTATGGCGTGACTTGCTGACGTTGTGCAAATGGCGAGTGGTCATGGTGATGCTGGTATGCGCCCTGGTGGGGATGTTGCTGGCGATTCCCGGTGCGATATCGCCAGCTGCGCTTAACGCCATGGTGTGCGGGCTTATCGGGATTGCACTGGCCGCCGCCGGGGCGGCGGCGATCAACCACGTGGTGGATCGCAAGCTGGATGCGCGGATGCATCGCACCTCGCGGCGCCCGCTGGCGTCCGGTCGCTTGTCGACGCCACTGGCGCTGGCCTGGGCGCTGTCATTGTCCACCTCGGGGGTGGCGCTGCTGGCGCTGACCGTCAATCCGTTGACCGCTTGGCTTACGCTGTTGTCGCTGGTCGGTTATGCGTTGATCTACACGGTGTTTTTGAAACGGGCCACGCCGCAGAATATCGTCATCGGTGGTGTCGCCGGTGCCGCGCCGCCACTGCTGGGCTGGACCAGCGTGACCGGGACAGTGGGAGCCGAGCCGCTGCTGCTCATGTTGATCATCTTTGCCTGGACGCCGCCGCACTTCTGGGCGCTGGCGATCTACAAACGCGATGAATACGCCGAGGCAGGGGTGCCGATGCTGCCGGTGACCCATGGCCTCGCCTTTGCCAGACTGCAGGTCTGGCTGTATGGCTGGTTGACAGTGGCGGCCACCTTGCTGCCGTTCACCATCGGCATGAGTGGGTGGCTCTATCTGGTCAGCGTCTGTGTGCTCAATCTACGCTTCATGCAGTGGAATCTCAGGGTCTGGCGTGGACACGACGAACAGGCGCCCTTGCAGGCCTTCTGGTTTTCCATTCGCTATCTGCTTGGCGTCTTTCTGGCCTTGTTGCTGGATCACTATCTGAGTATCGCCTTGAGTCCTGCATAGCCCCTGCCGTCATTCAACGGTTCGGTGTCACGGGAGTGTCATCGGCAGGTGGCAACAATGCAGACGGCAGTCACCGGTCTTTCTCGCGATGGATGGTTCAGCCTCTCTGGTAGATGTGTAGAATGCCCCCTTTGACCATCGCACAGGGGGCTGCATGTCCACGACGCTCGCTTATGCCTTGCTCGGGCTTGGCATTGTCATCATTGCCGCGTTGGCGTGGTACGCCTGGTCGTTGAAGAATGAGGTGCGGCGCCGAGAGGGAGTGATTCGGGACGAGGAACGTCGTGCCAGGGAAAATGGCCTGGAAAACCTCGGTCTGGTTGCGTCGGCGCTATTGCAGCGTCAGGTCGATGTGACCGAAGGCTGCTGGCGGTTGAAAGTATTGTTCGAGATCATCGATCCGGCACTGCTTGAGCGGCGCGAGTTCAGAGTCTTTGCCGAGGTCTACGAACAGACCCGTCATCTGCACACACATCAGGCGCGTCAAGAGCTTACGCCCAAGGAGCGGTTCGCTGAAGACAAGCAGCGACTGGCCGTGGAAGAAGCGAATCGCGACGATGTGCTGGCTGCGGCACAGGCTGCGCTGGATTTTCAAGCCCGTTACCCCGACTCTCTCAATTGAGCGATCTCGAACACTGTTCGATGAAGTGAATGACGGGCGGGTATCGCCTGTGCTAGTTTGATTGTACAGAAGCGATACGTCATGATATCGCCTGCAAGGGATTGGTCGTGCAGCAATTGTCTTGCACGATGGGCCGTTGGCAGAAGACGTTGAGATATTGGCGACTAATAGACTGGCTAGGCGCTGTATTTCATGCTTTTCTTGCCTATGAGGAAGTAGGGTACCTATCCTGTTTCTCGATCGGCACAACATTGGACCCGCTGAAGAACAGGGTTACCCGTATTCAGCATTGAGTGTCAGATAGAAGAAGGAGTCTTACATGAAAAAATCAACGACTGGCTTGCTGCTCGGTTCTGCACTGGTTGTCGGCCTCTCCGGCTGCGCCAGCTCCGCCTCTCAGTCCTCCTCCGGCATGAGCGCATCTGACGCCAAGCCGTGGTACCAGCACCCGATGGTGTGTGGTATCGCTGGTGGTCTGATCGGCGGTGGTATCGGCTACGGCACCACCAGCGATGACGACGAGGAAACCGGCGCTGCTGTCGGCGCGACCGTCGGCACCGTGGCTGGCGCTCTGCTGTGTGCCGAGCCGAACAAGGAGCCGATGAACGCTCCGAAGGATTCCGACGGTGACGGCGTCTACGACGCCAACGACCAGTGCCCGGGTACTCCGGCCGGTGTCGCCGTGGACGCAGTGGGTTGCCCGCTGGATTCCGACAACGATGGCGTGCCGGACTTCCAGGACCAGTGCCCGGGTACTCCGGCTGGCGTCGAGGTCAACTCCCTCGGTTGCGAAAAGGACCTGGTCCTGCGTGACGTGAACTTCGAGTTCGACTCCGCCGTCCTGACCGCTCAGGCTGAGCAGGTTCTGGCTGGTGTTGCCGAGCGTCTGCGCGCCAACCCGAACGTCGGCGTGCGCATCGAAGGTCACACCGACAGCGTCGGTTCCGACAGCTACAACAAGCAGCTGTCTCAGGAGCGTGCCGCTTCCGTTGCTCGCTTCCTGGCGAGCCAGGGTGTTCAGCCGAACCGCATGCGTGCCATCGGTTACGGTGAAGAGCAGCCCATCGCGACCAACGACACCGATGCAGGTCGTGCGGAAAACCGTCGTGTGGAACTGGGTGAGTGGCAGTAAGTCTGCCCTGACCGAGTCCGTCTCGATCGCCTGATCGAGCACGATGACATCAGCGAGGCGCCTTCGGGCGCCTCGCTGCGTTTCGGGTGGTGGTGGCCAGGCTTGCCATTCCGCTCGCTAAAGGTGTCGCGACGCCCTCCACAGGGGTAGAGCATGGCGCCGGCGGCGCCATTTCTGATATTCTATGTCGCTGTTTCACCCCTCGAATCCATTTTGGCGACACGTGATCCCTGGTATGGATCACCACTGCGCACAAGGACAGCTTGCATGCCCATCGTGACACTGCCTGACGGCAGTCAGAGAACCTTCGATTCCCCCCTTAGCGTCATGGAACTGGCCGAGAGCATCGGCCCGGGACTTGCCAAGGCCTGCGTGGCCGGCAAGATCGACGGCGTATTGGTGGACGCCGCGGACCTGATCGAGACGGACGCCGAGGTGGCGATCCTGACCGCACGTGACGAGGAAGGCATGGAGATCATCCGGCATTCCTGTGCCCACCTGATCGGGCACGCGGTCAAGCAGCTCTATCCCGAGGCCAAGATGGCCATCGGCCCGGTGATCACCGACGGCTTCTATTACGACATCGATTTCGGCCAGTCGATCACCCCGGAAGACCTCGAGACCATCGAGAAGCGCATGAAGCAGCTGATCGATGAAGAGTACGACGTGGTCCGCGAGTACGTCGATCGCGATGCCGCGATGCTGGAATTCCTGCATCGCGATGAGCCCTACAAGCAGGAAATCGTGCGCGGGATTCCCGAAGGCGACACTATTCGCCTCTACCGCCACAAGGAATATACCGACATGTGTCGTGGGCCCCACGTGCCCAACACGCGTCACCTCAAGGCGTTCAAGCTGACCAAGCTGGCCGGTGCCTACTGGCGCGGCAATGCCGACAACGCCATGCTGACCCGCATCTACGGCACCGCCTGGGGCGACAAGAAGCAGCTCAAGGCCTACCTGCACCGCCTCGAGGAGGCCGAGAAGCGCGATCACCGCAAGCTGGCGCGTCGTCTCGACCTCTTCCACATGCAGGAAGAGGCGCCGGGCATGGTGTTCTGGCACCCCAACGGCTGGACCCTGTGGCAGCGCGTCGAGCAGTACATGCGCGGCGTCTACAAGGAGGGCGGCTATCAGGAGATTCGCTGTCCCCAGATCATGGACGTGTCGTTGTGGAAGAAGTCCGGCCATTGGGATAACTACGCCGACGGCATGTTCTTCACCGAGTCCGAGAAGCGTGAGTACGCGCTCAAGCCGATGAACTGCCCGGGCCACGTCCAGGTGTTCAACTCCGGCCTGCGCAGCTACCGTGAACTGCCGGTGCGCTTCGGCGAATTCGGCGGCTGTCACCGTAATGAGCCGTCCGGCGCGCTGCACGGCATCATGCGAGTGCGCGCCTTTACCCAGGACGACGGCCACATCTTCTGTACCGAAGAACAGGTGCAGCCTGAGGTGACGAGCTTCCATCGCCAGGCACTCAAGGTCTACAGCGACTTTGGCTTCGAGGATATCGCGATCAAGATCGCCCTGCGCCCGGAAAAGCGCATCGGCGACGACGACACCTGGGATCGTGCCGAGAACGCCCTGCGTGGCGCGCTGGAGGCCTGTGGGGTCGAGTGGCAGGAGCTGCCGGGCGAGGGCGCCTTCTATGGTCCCAAGATCGAGTATCACATGAAGGACTGCCTGGGCCGAGAGTGGCAGGTCGGGACCATGCAGGTCGACTTCATGATGCCCACGCGCCTGGGTGCCCAGTACGTGACCGAAGAGGGCGAACGCAAGCCGCCGGTCATGCTGCACCGTGCCATCGTCGGTTCCATGGAGCGCTTCATCGGCATCCTGATCGAGCACTACGCCGGCGCCATGCCGCTGTGGCTCGCGCCGGAGCAGGCGGTGGTGATGATCATCACCGATGCCCAGAAGGAATACGCCGAAGCCTTGACCTCACGACTGCAAAAAATCGGTCTTCGCGTCAAGTCGGACTTGAGGAACGAGAAGATCGGCTTTAAAATTCGCGAGCATACGTTGCAGAAGGTACCCTATCTCCTGGTGGTCGGAGATAAGGAAGTAGAGGCCGACTCGGTGGCTGTGCGTACGCGCAGCGGCGAAAATCTGGGCACCATGACCGTGGACGCCTTTATTGAACGAGTTCAGGCCGAGCGGTACTAACGGGTAGGCGGCATGGGCCGCCCCCTCGTGTGAGGCTCTAGGCACGCACCTTCCCAGCTCTCGCACCTTCCAAAGCTACAGTGGAGACGGAACCATCAAGAGAAGCAACCCCAGAGGACGCCCCCAGGACAAGCGTCCGCCAATGAACGAGCGCATCACCGAAGATCAGGTCCGCCTGATCGCCAGCGACGGCGAACAGCTTGGCATCGTGGATACCCGCGACGCCCTTGAGCGTGCCGAAGCGGAAGGGATGGACCTCGTACAGATTTCCAATGCCGATCCGATCGTCTGCAAGATCATGGATTACGGCAAGTTCGTCTTCGAGCAGAAGAAGCAGAAAGCTGCTCAGAAGAAGAAGCAGAAGCAAATCCAGGTCAAGGAAGTCAAATTCCGTCCTGGCACCGACGAGGGTGACTATCAGGTCAAGATGAAGAACCTGATTCGATTCCTCGAAGGTGGCGACAAGGGCAAGGTCACCCTGCGTTTCCGCGGGCGTGAAATGGCGCACCAGGACATCGGCCGCAAGCTGATGGAACGGATCGCAGCGGATCTCGAGGAAATCGGGACCGTGGAATCCTTCCCCAAGATGGAAGGGCGCCAGATGATCATGATCATTGCCCCCAAGAAGAAGTGATCCGACGGCCGGTTCAACGATTGGTCAGCCTGTGAAGGCTGGCCATTGGCCCCGGATTTTCTAAAGAAACTCGAGCGGAGTTATTCTCATGCCGAAGATCAAGAGCAACAGCGGCGCTGCCAAGCGCTTCAAGAAGACTGCCAACGGCTTCAAGCACAAGCAGTCCTTCCGTAGTCACATTCTGACCAAGAAGTCCACCAAGCGTAAGCGTCAGCTGCGCGGCATGCAGCAGATCCACGACGCCGACAAGGCACTCGTGCGTCGCATGCTGCCGTACGTATAAACCCTTGGTGAACCCCCTTTAACGTCAGGAGAGTGCTATGACTCGTGTCAAGCGTGGTGTCGTCGCCCGTCGTCGTCACAAGAAGATCATGAAGCAGGCCAAGGGCTACTACGGTGCCCGTTCGCGCGTCTTTCGCGTTGCCAAGCAGGCCGTCATCAAGGCCGGCCAGTACGCGTACCGCGACCGTCGCCAGCGCAAGCGTCAGTTCCGTGCCCTGTGGATCCAGCGTATCAACGCCGGTGCCCGTCAGCACGGTCTGTCCTACAGCCGCTTCGTCGGTGGTCTGAAGAAGGCCGGTATCGAAATCGACCGCAAGGTCCTGGCTGACCTGGCCGTTCACGAGAAGGCAGCGTTTGCTGCCATCGTCGAGAAGGCCAAGGCTGCCCAGTAAGCGCGTTCGAATGATGAGCGAGCTCTCCCCATGGGGAGACGAGCGTTCATGATCGCCCCAGGGGAAGAGCAGCCGCTCTTCCCCTGTTTTTTTGGCGACCCCTTTTTCATCGCGATCTCTCTACTATTGCGCGACCACTCCACCACTGAACGATCAACGATATCGGAGCTCAACGTATGGACCACCTTCCCGACCTGGTTCAACAAGCTCGCGACGCCATCCAGTCAGCCGACTCCATGGCCGCACTCGACGAGATTCGCGTCAAGTACCTGGGCAAGAAGGGCGAACTGACCGCGCTGCTCAAGGGGCTCGGCAAGCTGCCCGCCGAGGAGCGCCCGGCGGCCGGTGAGCGCATCAACCAGGCCAAGCAGGAGCTGGCCAAGGAACTCGATACCCGGCGCGAGGCCCTGGCCAAGGCCGAGCTCGACGCCAAGCTTGCCGCAGAACGCCTGGACGTGACCCTGCCGGGTCGTGGACAGCCCACTGGTGGCCTGCATCCGGTGACACGCACCCTGGAGCGTATCGAAGGCCTGTTCCGTCGCATCGGCTACGAGGTGGCGGTGGGGCCAGAGCTCGAAGACGACCACCACAACTTTGAAGCCTTGAACATCCCGGCCCACCATCCGGCGCGGGGCATGGCCGATACCTTCTATTTCGACGCCACTCGGCTGCTGCGCACCCACACCTCGCCGGTCCAGGTGCGCACCATGAAGGCCGAGGAGCCGCCGATCCGCATCGTCTGCCCGGGTCGGGTGTACCGCAGTGACTCGGATCTGACCCATACCCCGATGTTCCATCAGGTCGAGGGCCTGCTGATCGAGGAAGACGTCAGTTTCGCCGACCTCAAGGGCACCATCGAAGACTTTCTGCATGCCTTCTTCGAGCGCGATGACCTGTCGGTACGTTTCCGTCCGTCCTACTTCCCCTTTACCGAGCCCTCCGCCGAGGTCGATATCGCCTGCGTGATGTGTGCCGGTGAAGGTTGCCGTGTGTGCTCCCACACCGGCTGGCTCGAGGTGATGGGCTGCGGCATGGTTCACCCGGAAGTCTTCCGTCACGGCGGCATCGATCCCGAGCGCTATACCGGTTTCGCCTTCGGCATGGGTGCCGAGCGCCTGGCCATGCTGCGCTATGGCGTCAACGATCTGCGCCTGTTCTTTGAAAACGATCTGCGCTTTCTTCGTCAGTTTCACTGAGCGCTGCGGGCCAAAGGGCCCGATAAAGAACATCGAATGCAGGAACAGGACGTCAAGGAGTCCTCATGAAAGTATCCGAACAGTGGCTGCGTGAGTGGGTATCTCCGCAGCTTTCCACCCAGGGGCTTGCCGACCAGATCACCATGGCGGGGCTCGAGGTGGACGCCGTCGAACCCGTGGCGGCGGCCTTCAGCGAGGTGGTAGTGGCCAAGGTGGTCGACAAGGCCCAGCACCCTGATGCCGACAAGCTCAACGTCTGTCAGGTCGACGACGGAAGCGGCGAGACCGTGCAGGTGGTATGTGGCGCCCCCAATGTGGCCGCCGGCCAGCATATCCCGTTCGCCCGGGTGGGCGCGGTATTGCCGGGTGACTTCAAGATCAAGAAGGCCAAGCTCAGGGGCGTCGAGTCCCGCGGCATGATCTGCTCAGCTTCCGAACTGGGCCTGGAGGAGGGCACCTCCGAGGGCATCCTGGTGTTGCCCGAGGACGCTCCGGTGGGCACCGCCCTGCGTGACTACCTGGGCCTGGATGACCACACCATCGAGGTCGATCTGACGCCGAACCGCGGTGACTGTCTGAGCGTCCAGGGCCTGGCCCGCGAAGTCGGCGTGCTCAACCGTCTTGGCCTGGACGAGCCGGAGATCTCCGAGGTTGCGGCCAGTCATGACGAAACCTTCCCGGTCAGGGTCGAGGACGTTGAGCGCTGTCCGCGCTATATCGGCCGTCTGATCAAGGGCGTCGATATCAACCGTCCCACGCCGATGTGGATGGTGGAGCGTCTTCGCCGCAGCGGCGTGCGCGCCATCGATCCGGCGGTGGACGTGACCAACTACGTGATGCTGGAACTGGGTCAGCCGCTGCATGCCTTCGATCGTGCCAACCTCGAGGGTGCCGTGATTGTGCGTCTGGCGCGCCAGGGCGAGGAGCTTGTGCTGCTCGATGGCCAGACCGTCAGCCTCGACCCGAGTACCCTGATCATCGCCGACGAGAAGGGACCGCTGGCCCTGGCCGGCGTGATGGGCGGCGAACACTCCGGTGTCAGCGAGGCCACCCGCGATATCTTCCTGGAAGGCGCCTTCTTCACCCCCTTGGCGGTGGCCGGGCAAGCGCGCTCCTACGGGCTTCACACCGATGCCTCGCATCGTTTCGAACGCGGCGTCGATCCCGAGTTGACGCGCCGTGCCATCGAGCGGGCCACCGAGCTTCTGATCGCCATCTGCGGCGGCGAAGCCGGGCCGCTCAATGAGCAGGCATCCGACGCGCACCTGCCGGCTCAGCGTGAGGTGACCCTGCGCACCGATCGGCTGGCCAAGGCGCTGTCCAAGCGCCTGGACGACGCCGAGGTCGGCGAGATCCTCGAGCGCCTGGGCATGGCGGTGGAAAGCATCGACGCTGGCTTCCGGGTCAAGGTGCCGAGCTGGCGTTTCGACGTCACCATCGAGGAAGACCTGATCGAGGAAGTGGCGCGGATTCACGGCTATAACCGTTTGCCGGTGCGTCGACCCGCCGTGCGCCTGGCCCTCAAGGCAGACCATGAGTCCAGGAGCCCGTTGTCGCGGTTGCGTCGTCAAATGACCGCACGTGGCTACCAGGAAGCGATCACCTACAGTTTCGTCGCCCCGGAGCTGCAGCGTGTGCTGCTGCCCGAAGCGGTGTCGCCGGTGCTGGCCAACCCGATTTCTGCGGATCTGTCGGTGATGCGGGCGAGCCTGTTCCCGGGCCTGGTCAGGGCGCTTGAGCACAATCTCAATCGCCAGCAGACCCGTGTGCGCCTGTTCGAGAGCGGCCTCGTTTTCCGCGGTGAGCTCGATGAACTGGAGCAGGTGCCGATGCTCGGCGCCATCGTCTGCGGCTCGCGCCTTCCCGAAGGCTGGGCCGGCGGTCGCGACAAGGTCGACTTCTTCGATCTCAAGGGTGACCTCGAGAGTCTGTTCGAAGTAACCGGCAGCGCCGACGCCTGGCGTTTCGAGCCGGGCGAGCACCCGTCACTGCATCCCGGACAGTGCGCGCGCATCCTCCATCGCGGCGAGGAAGCCGGCTGGATCGGCACCCTGCACCCGGCGGTCAAGGCCAAGCTTGGTCTCAAGACCGACGCCGTGTTGTTCGAGGTGCGCCTCGACGCGCTCAGCCAGGGCAGCATCCCTGCCTTTGCGCCGCTGTCACGGTATCCCGAGGTGCGTCGCGACCTGGCCTTTGTGGTGGATGAGGACCAGCCGGTGCAGGCGCTGCTCGACCGGGTGCGTGCCGAAGCCGGTGAATGGCTCACCGAACTGGGGCTTTTCGACGTCTATCAGGGTAAAGGCGTAGCCGAAGGTCGTAAGAGTGTGGCCTTGGGCTTGACCTGGCAGCATCCTTCGCGCACGCTAAATGACGAAGAAATCAATCAGTTGGTCGATGCCATCGTGGCAACGGCTCGGCAGGGACTCAATGCCGAGCTGCGTGCCTGACGCTTTCCCCTGACGGGCGCGGACGGTTGGCGTGACCATCACCATGAGGATAAGAACATGGGAGCGTTGACCAAGGCAGAACTGGCCGAGCATCTGCATACCGAGCTCGGCCTGTCCAAGCGGGAGGCGAAGACCATGGTGGAAGCCTTCTTCGAGGAAATTCGCGCCTGTCTGCGGGAAAACGAGCAGGTCAAGCTGTCGGGATTCGGCAATTTCGATCTGCGCGACAAGCGTGAAAGGCCTGGGCGAAACCCCAAGACGGGAGAAGAGATTCCGATCTCGGCTCGGCGTGTGGTGACCTTCCGGCCCGGGCAGAAATTGAAAAGCCAGGTGGGGCATCCCGAGGAAGCCTAGAGGAGTGAAGCCTTGGCTTTGCCGGCCTCGTCCGATCGCCAAGCGTTGCTCCACGATGGTGTCGTCTTGCAACGTCTGTCTTGAAAGGCCCTGGCCCGTAAAGGCGTCACCCTGAAGAAGTGTCGTAACCGAAGGTCGTGACGCAAAGTGTCATCGTAAAATGCGCCGCCCCAAAAGGGCGGCGCTTTTTTTGTGGCGGGGCTGGAGTGGAGCCTTGCAACAGCTCCTTTGCAGCCGTGGCTGATATCAAGGTCATAGGCGTACCGGGCGTCAGCCTTCCTCGGTACTCTGGCGATCGAGATTCGTCTGTCGGGCTTCTTCCTCCCTTTCCTGAGCCTCCTGGGCCAGTGTCTTGCGCGGCAACAGCAGGTTCAACAGGAAGGCGCTGATCGCGGCGATCACGATGGGTGCGCCTGTGACCACGTCCTTGACCGTTTCCGGGAACTGTTCGATCGCCGACGGCACCGAGGTGATGCCCAGGCTCAGGGCCAGCGACAGCCCGACGATGGTCATGTTGCGGGCGGTCATCTCGTCCTTGATCAGCAGCTGGATGCCGGTCACCGTGATCATTCCGAACACGGTGATGGTGGCGCCACCGATGACCGGATAGGGGATGGTCGTCATCAGCGCGCCGAACTTGGGGCTGAGGCCGGCCAGCAGCACGATGACACCCGCCAGCATGAAGACGCTTCTACTGATGACCTTGGTGATCGCCACGATGCCGACGTTCTGGCTGTAGGTGGAGGTCGGCAGGGCGCCGAAGAAGGTGCTCAGGGTGGTCGTCAGGCCATTGCCGAGCAGGCCGCCGGTGAGTTCCTTTGTCGCCAGTTCCCGGTTCATCCCCGCCACGCTGGTCGCGGAGAGATCGCCAATCGTCTGGACTGAATTGATCACGCAGATCACCACCATGGAAATGATGGCCGCGGAGTGAAACTCCATCTCGAACGGCATCAACTCCGGCACCGCCAGCCATGGGGCGTTGTTCACCGGGGAAAAGTCGATCATGCCCAGGGGGATGGCGACCAGATAGCCCACCAGCATGCCGATGATGATGGCCGACAGCTTGACCACGCCGCGCCCGAACTGGGACGCCACCAGGACGGTGACCAGCGTCAGAACGCCCAGGCCCCAGTTGACGAGATCACCGAAGCCTTCGGCGTTGACGTTGCCACTGCCAGCCATGTAACGGATGGCGATGTCGTACAGCGACAGTCCGATCACCAGCACCACGGTGCCCGCCACCACCGGGGGAAAGAGGTGGCGGATGAACTGGATGAAGTAGCCCACCACCATCATGGTGATGCCACCGATCAATTGGGCGCCCAGGATGCCCTCGATGCCGTACTGGGCGCCGACGGCGATCAGCGTTGGCACATAGGCGAAGCCGACACCGAAGATGGCCGGCAGGCGGGCGCCGAACTTCCAGACGCCGTAGAGGTGGAAGAGGGTGCAGACGCCGGAGGCAAGCACCGCTACCTGAATCAGCTGGAGTTTTTCCGCCGGGGTGGCGCCGACCACGCCGGCGACGATAAGCGGCGGAGTGATGACACCGGCGATCATCGCCAGCACGTGTTGAAGCGAAATGGGCAGCGCCCGGGCTATGCCGGGCCGGCCGTGGAAGTCGAACAGTGTCGTGGGGGGTGTCTGCATGATCCTGGCCATTGTGGTTGTTGTCAGGGCGTCTCTAGTCACTGAATACACTATGCAGCGCTAGTGTATCCAATGTAGGACGACAAACTGTATACAACAATGGTTCGATACCTGATATCGGCGGTACGAACAAAACGGCAGAATCGGTAAGACAACGACGCCATGGACAATGGCGATGTCGACCTGGAGGCTGAGGCTCTGGTGGAAGAGTCGACGAGAGCAAGTGTCGCCAGGAGCGGTGCTAGACCCCCTTGCCTTCCAGATACCAGGTAATGACGACCTTTGCCACGTAGCCCAGCATGCCGGCGCCAAGCACGATGAACAGCATCAGGGTGCCGAAGCGGCCAGCCTTGGACTGCTTCGCCAGGTCCCAGATGATAAAGCACATGAACAGGATCAGGCCGCCGATCATGATGGGGGTGATCCAGGCCTCGAAGGTCTCGCGCATGGGGCTCTCGCTTGTGTGGTGGCGGTGGGCGGGGGAGTGTGAACTGGCCTGCCATGGTATCCGGTCCAGACACGGCTTGCAGCGCCCGAGGGATGCGCAGGCGCCAGCCTACGTGCTAGAATCCGACCAAAATTCTCAGGTAATTCCATCACATGCCTACTCTCAAGATACTGGTTGGCACCATGTACGGTGGTGCTCTCGACGTAGCCGAACAGGTCAAGCCGTTATTCGAGGACGCGGGCTACGAGGTTTCGGTGCTCGAAAACCCGACCCTGGCCGACGTCACAGACGATGCACCCGATCTGGCGCTGTTCTGCGTGTCTACCACCGGCAGCGGTGACTTCCCGGGTAATTTCGTCAGCTTCGTGCGCGAGTTGCAGGACAAGAGTCCCGGCCTTGGGCAACTTCGCTATGGCCTGATCGCCCTGGGTGACAGCTCCTACGGCGAAACCTTCTGCGGCGCCGGGCGTCGCCTGGACCAGCTGCTCGAGGAGCAGGGCGCAACACGCCTCGACGACCGGCTCGAGATCGACGCCATGGAGACCTTCATGGCCGATGACGAGGCGCTGCCCTGGGTCGAGGGCTGGATTGCCCGTCAGAACCTGAAGGTGGCCTGATGGCCAGGGCGATCGCGAGCCCTGCTCGCCTGAGCCTGATGGTCGGCCTGATGCTGGTGCTTGCGCTGACCCTGCCGCGCTACCAGATGGCCGGTCTCGATACCCGCGAGACGCTGGGCTATATCGTGCTCGGCGTACTGGCCCTGGCCAGCCTGTTTCAGTGGCGGTTGCTCGATGGCGCGGGACGCTCGCGCTTTCTACGCATGCTGTTCACCCTGCTGGGCTGCATGGTCGTGGGCCTGGTGGTAATGGCGATCTACAGCACCCTGGTCGATGGCATGGCGCTTGGTCTGGCGGTGCTTTCCCAGGGGGCGACCGCAGGACTGTTGCTGCACGCCGTGGTGCTGGTGTTCTCGAAGCGGGATTGAGCCTTGCGGCGGAGCTCTGGTGACGGCGGTCTTGTTGGCGCCGATGCGCTCTGCACGTTCAGTAAGAAAACACATCGCCCCGAGCCTTGCGGCTCGGGGCGATGTGTTTTTATGGTGCTGCGGATACGGATGAGGGCGATCAGGCGACAGCGCCGCCCAGGGTATAGCAGGGGACATAGTCACCCGCGAGTTTCATGCGACCCTGGGCGACGAAGGACGTCAGCAGGGCGTCGAGCTTCTCCATCAGGTCGGCCTCGGCGTGCAGGCGGAAGGGGCCGTGGGCCTCGATGGCGCGAATGCCCTGTTCCTTGACGTTGCCGGCGACGATGCCGGAAAAGGCGCGGCGCAGATTGGCGGCCAGTTCGTGCTTGGGCAGTTCACGGTTCAGCGCCAGCGACGCCATGGCTTCGTGGGTCGGCACGAAGGGCTCCTGGAAGTTACGCGCGATGGTCAGGCGCCAGTTGTAGTAGAAGGCGTCCTGGCGGGCGCGCCGATACTCTGTGACCTTGTCGATGTTGGCGCGCATGGTGCGGGCCACCTCGGTCGGGTCATCGATAATGATCTGATAGAGCTCGCGCACCGATTCGCCGAGGGTGTAGACCAGGAATTCGTCGATTCGCTGGAAGTACGCGGCGGCGCTGGCGGGGCCGGTGAACACCACCGGGAACTCCATGTCGGCGTTGTCCGGGTGCAGCAGGATGCCGAGCAGGTAGAGGATTTCCTCGGCGGTACCGACCCCGCCGGGGAAGACGATGATGCCGTGGCCCAGGCGCACGAAGGCTTCCAGGCGCTTCTCGATATCCGGCATCACCACCAGTTCGTTGACGATGGGATTCGGCGCCTCGGCGGCGATGATGCCGGGCTCCGACACCCCCAGGTAACGGCCGGGGTAGCGGCGCTGCTTGGCGTGGGCGACGTTGGCGCCCTTCATCGGTCCCTTCATGGCGCCAGGGCCGCAGCCGGTGCAGATGTCGAGATCGCGAAGCCCCAGGTGGTAGCCCACGTCCTTGGTGTACTCGTACTCCTCGCGGGAGATCGAGTGACCCCCCCAGCACACCACCAGGCTGGGATCCCGGCTAGGCTTGAGCGTGCCGGCCTTGCGCAGGATGTGGAACACCGCGTTGGTGGTGCCCTCGCCGGTGGCCAGGTCGAAGCGCGACTGGTTCTGGATCTCGTTGTAGACGTAGACGATGTCGCGCAACACGCTGGAGATATGCTCGCGGATGCCGCGAATCATGCGGCCGTCGACGAAGGCCTCGGCGGGGGCATCGGTCAGCTTCAGACGTACCCCGCGGTCCTGCTGCAAAAGCTCGATATCGAAGTTGGGGTAGGTCTCGAGCAGGGCCAGGCCGTCATCCATGGGGTTGCCGGAATTGAGCACCGCCAGCGTACAGCGGCGCAGCATCTCGTGCAGGCCGGTCTGGGAGCTGTCGCGCAGACGATTGACCTCGTGCTGGGACAGAATCTCGAGGCTGCCCTCGGGGGAGATCGTGGTGGAAATGGTCTCTGGCATACAAGGCTTCCTTGTCTGGGCGGGTGTCAGGGCGCAGGGGCCTTGGCACACGCCTGATTGAAGAGGGCGCGCACGGCGCTCTGATCCGCGTCGCTCATGCCGTCCTGGGCAAAGGCGCCGTCCAGCCATTCATGGAAGACGGCGTCGAAATCGTCACTGGTGACTTCGCTCGGGTCGTAGTCCAGCTGGTCCACCACCAGGGGGATCTGGGGAATCAGATAGCCCAGCGGAAACAGCTCCTCGGCGCTGGCGTCACGCTCCATGTCGATCAGGGCATCATGGATGGCGTCGGCACGGGCGGCGATGGGGTCATGCATGGTGGTGAACTCTTGGTCGGAGGTGGTGTGAAATGAACGCTCTATCATGGCTCGATGCTACCACGGCCGGGCGTCAGGGCGCACCGCTGCGGGCTTCGTGCCGAAGTGGTAGACTATGCCGACCCAAGGAAAGGGCCTCGTGCACTGCGTGGGCATTTCCTCAATTGGCCTTGGTTTGCAGCAGCCATGACCTGGCTTGTCGCTGGCCTGCAAACCGGACGGATCACCCTGGCGTCACTCCATGTTCAATGCCCTGTACTTCCGCACCTTCATCACCCTGGTAGAGACCGGCAGCTTCACCCGTACCGCCCAGCGTCTCGAGATGACCCAGCCGGGGGTGAGCCAGCACGTGCGCAAGCTCGAGCGTTATCTGGACAAGACCCTGCTGGAGCGCCAGGGGCGCCGCTTCCGGCTGACCGAGGCCGGCCGCCGAGCTTACGACTACGCGGTAAAGCTGTTTTCCGAGCATGAACAGTTTCGTCACTCTCTGGACGACGAGAGTCTCGACAGCGGCGAGTGTCGGCTGGCGTCACCCGGCAGCATCGGGCTGATGCTCTATCCGTTTATCCTGGGCCAGCAGCAGCGGCATCCAGGACTGACCGTATCCTATTGCTTCGCCTTTCATCAGGAGATCCTGGCCGATGTGCTGGCCGGTCGGCACGATCTCGGCATCGTCACCGAGGTCACCCGTCACCCGGATCTCGAGTGCGAGGCGTGGCACGACGAACCCTTGAGCCTGGTAGTGCCGGCGGACTTTACCGGCACCAGCCTCAATGACCTGCTGGGGCTCGGCTTCATCAGCTATACCGATGGTCTGGACAAGGCCGGTAGCCTGCTGCGAGCCAATTTTCCCGACGACTTCAGCTCCATGAGCCACTTCCCGCGACAGGGCTTCACCAACGAGGTGGGCATGGTGCTCGACGCCGTGGCCCGTGGCCTCGGCTTCAGCGTGGTCTCGCGCCTGGTGCTCGAGACCTCGCCCTGGCAACGTCAGGTGCGCGAGATGACCCTGACCCACCCCATGGACGAGACGCTCTACCTCGTCAGTCGACGCGGGGCGCGGGTCCCCAGTCGCTACCACCACCTGCTCGAGGCCTTTCGCGAGCAGCGCCATCTGGAGCGCTTCGGCCACCCCGAGGGTCGCCAGGCCGAGGGCTGAGGCGTCAGTCCTTCCTGCACACATGCGATAAACGACAGAACCCCGCCGTGGCGGGGTTCTGTGCTTTGCCTGCGACGGGATCAGTCGCGGTATTCGTCGATGCTCGGGCAGGAGCAGATCAGCTGGCGATCGCCCAGCACGTTGTCGACCCGGTTGACCGCCGGCCAGTACTTGGCACCCTTGACCGCCTCGGAGGGGAAGGCGCCGATCTCGCGGGAGTAGCCCCGGTTCCAGTCCGCGTCCATCAGGTCGGCCATGGTGTGCGGGGCCTTCACCAGAGGGTTGTCCTCCAGGCTCCACTCGCCGCTCTCGACCCGGGCGATCTCCTCGCGGATGCCGATCATGGCGTCACAGAAGCGGTCCAGCTCATAGAGTGACTCCGACTCGGTGGGCTCGATCATCAGGGTGCCGGCCACCGGGAAGGACATGGTGGGGGCGTGGAAGCCGTAGTCCATCAGGCGCTTGGCGATGTCTTCCTCGCTGATGCCGGAGGCCGCCTTGAGCGGACGGATGTCGATGATGCACTCGTGGGCCACGGTGCCGTTCTGGCCCTTGTAGAGCACCGGATAGTGCGCTTCCAGGCGAGTGGCGATGTAGTTGGCGCCGAGGATGGCAAGCTCGGTGGCTTCGCGCAGGCCGCGTGCGCCCATCATCTTGATGTAGGCCCAGGAGATCGGCAGGATCGAGGCCGAGCCGAAGGCCGCCGCGGACACCGCGCCGGAGTCCTCTTCGACACCGTCGATCGGGGTCACGCTGTGGTTGGCCACATGGGGCGCCAGGTGCGCCTTGACACCGATCGGGCCCATGCCGGGGCCACCACCGCCGTGGGGGATACAGAAGGTCTTGTGCAGGTTGAGGTGGCTGACGTCGCCGCCGAAGTCACCCGGACGTGCCAGGCCGACCTGCGCATTCATGTTGGCGCCGTCGATATACACCTGGCCACCGTTGGCGTGGACGATGTCGCAGGCCTCGCGCACGCCTTCCTCGAACACCCCGTGGGTGGACGGGTAGGTGAGCATGATCGCGGACAGTGCCTGTGAGTGCTGCTCGGCCTTGGCCTTGAGGTCGGCCAGGTCGATGTTGCCATCCTCGTCGCACTCCACCACCACCACGCGCATGCTGCACATGGCAGCAGAGGCCGGGTTGGTGCCGTGGGCGGAGCTGGGGATCAGGCAGACGTCACGGTGGCCCTCGCCCTGGGCCGCCTGGTAGCGACGGATCGCCAGCAGACCGGCGTATTCGCCCTGGGCGCCGGAGTTGGGCTGCATCGAGATGTGGTCGTAGCCGGTGATCTCCACCAGGAAGGCCGCCAGTTCGTCGATCATCTGGCGATAGCCGGCGACCTGATCCTTCGGCGCGAAGGGATGGATGCGGGCGAACTCCGGCCAGGTGATCGGCATCATCTCGGTGGTGGCGTTGAGCTTCATGGTGCAGGAGCCCAGCGGAATCATCGCGTGGGCCAGCGACAGGTCCTTGTTCTCCAGGCGCTTGAGGTAGCGCAGCATCTCGGTCTCGCTGCGATAGCGCTGGAAGGTCGGGTGCTCAAGGAAGTCGCTCTCGCGTCGGCAAGCCGCAGGAATGCCGCTGGCCTGGGACTCGAGGATGCCGTCGTCGAGTTCGCGCACGCCAAGGCCGTGCTCCTCGCCCAGCAGCACGTCGAACAGCGCGTCCAGATCGTGGGCGGTGGTGGTCTCGTCGAGGCTGACACCCACGTCGCCGTTGTCGAAGTAGCGCAGGTTGATCTCGTGGGTCATGGCTCGACCGTGGATCTTGCCGCGATCGACCCCGGTCAGACGCAGGGTGTCGAAGTAGCTGTCGTTGGCCAGGCTGACGCCTTTCTGGGCCAGGCCGGTGGCCAGGATGGTGGTCAGCCGATGGATGCGCCCGGCGATGGTGCGCAGGCCCTCGGCGCCGTGATACACCGCGTAGAAGCCGGCGATGTTGGCCAGCAGCGCCTGGGCGGTGCAGATGTTGGAGGTGGCCTTCTCGCGACGGATGTGCTGCTCGCGGGTCTGCATGGCCATGCGCAGGGCGGTGTTGCCGCGGGCATCCTTCGACACCCCGATGATACGGCCGGGGATCGAGCGCTTGAGCTTGTCGGTGGTGGCGAAGAAGGCAGCGTGGGGGCCACCGAAGCCCATCGGCACGCCGAAACGCTGGCTCGAGCCGACCACGATATCGGCGCCCATGGCGCCGGGCTCCTTGAGCAGTACCAGGGCCATCAGGTCGGTGGCAACGCAGGTCATCACGCCACGCTTCTTGGCCTCGGCGATCAGCGGTGCCAGGTCGTGGACGCGGCCGTCATTGCCGGGGTACTGCAGCAGTGCGCCGAAGACGTCATGGCTTGCGAGTTCTTCCGCCGGGGCGATGACGATCTCGTAGCCGAACCAGGAGGCGCGGGTCTCGAGTACGTCCAGGGTCTGGGGGAATACATCGTCGGCAACGAAGAAGGCATTGGTCTTGGCCTTCTTGTTGGAGCGTCGGCACAGCGCCATGGCCTCGGCGGCGGCGGTGGCTTCATCCAGCAGCGAGGCGTTGGCCAATTCCATCCCGGTCAGGTCCATCACCATCTGCTGGAAGTTCAGCAGGCCTTCCAGGCGGCCCTGGGAGATCTCGGGCTGATAGGGGGTGTAGGCGGTGTACCAGCCCGGGTTTTCCAGCACGTTGCGCTGAATGACCGCCGGCAGGTGGGTGTCGTAGTAGCCCTGGCCAATGTAGCTGCGGGCGACCTTGTTCTGGCGGGCCAGACGATACAGGTAGTCCAGCGCCTCGGCTTCGGCCTTGGGGGGATCCAGATCGAGCTCACGGCCCAGGCGAATGTTGGCGGGCACCGTCTTGTCGATCAAGGACTCCACGCCTTCGACACCCAGGGCCGACAGCATCTTGGCCCTGTCGTCCCCATCGGGACCATTGTGACGACGGAGAAAGGCATCGTGATCGGCCAGTTCGGCCAGGCGACGTGTATCGAAAGCCATGGAACACCTTGAGTGTGACGGACCCCGAAGATCCGGATGAATAACGGGTTGCCTCGCGTGGTGGCGGGCGCGTTGGCCGGGGCCACATGGCCCCGGCGAGGGGAGGGAGTGGCTCCCCCTGGTGGCGCGGGTCGCAGAGGCCCGGCTCAGCCTTCGGCGTCGACCACCGCCTGATAGGCGTCGGCGTCGAGCAGGTCGTCGAGGGCGCTCTGGTCGTCGAGGCGCACCTTCATGATCCAGCCATCCTCGTAAGGCGCTTCGTTGACGGTCTCCGGAGCGTCCTCGAGGGACTCGTTGACCTCGACGATCTCGCCGTCCACCGGCGCATAAAGGTCAGAGGCGGCCTTGACCGACTCGATAACGCCGAATTCGTCGCCCTTGGCGAGGCTGGTGCCGACCTCGGGCAGGTCGACGAAGACCACGTCACCCAGGGCTTCCTGAGCGTGATCGGTGATGCCGATGGTGACGGTTCCGTCGCCGTTGTCCTGAATCCATTCGTGGCTGTCGACATAGCGCAGGTTGGCGGGGATTGAGCTCATCTCGATTTCCTATACGAAAAAGGTTTTCCGGTTTCGCGCATGCTAACGCCATTCTCGGCGTTTGGCGAGTCCATGATGAGAGAAAAACGGGGTGGTCGCCGCACTCTCAAGACATAGGGTGGAACGACTCGCGGTTGGCGTCCAGTCCACGCCCGTGGCTGAAGCCACGGTGAGGTGATAGGGATGGGCGGATGGCACGTGATGGACGCGTTGGTGGCGAGACCCGGCATGATTCGACGTTGGCGACTATGCTACAGACGTCGAAGAGGCGCGGGGGCCTTCAGCGACCAAAGGGGGATTTGCCAAGACCAAACGCCTTGGCTAAGGTGGCAAAAGTTTCCAATAGGAAACACGGTTGACGTTCATGCAAACAACGGCTGGCGAAGCGGCGTTAGCGTGGACAAGCGTTGCTGGTGCCCTTGCGACAATATCCGCTATCGTAGGCGGGTCCGTGCTGTCGATTCGTCTGACATGCCTGTTATTCCGATAACAATTCACGGTAAACAGGCTTTCTGCTGGTCGACAGCGCATAACAACAAGTGCCGAGTCAAAAGGGAGACTTCCGTGGAAGCACTCAACAATATCTTCTCCGCCATCAATGGGGTGGTGTGGGGACCGATCATGCTGATCCTGTTGCTGGGGGTGGGTATCTACCTCCAGTTGGGTCTCAAGCTCATGCCCATCCGCAAGCTGGGGATGGGGTTCAAGCTGATGTGGGGCGGGCGTGACAGCAAGTCCGAAAGCAAGGATGAAGGCGAGATCTCGCCGTTCAACGCCTTGATGACGGCGCTGTCGGCGACCATCGGTACCGGTAACATCGCCGGTGTGGCCACGGCGATCGCCCTGGGTGGCCCCGGTGCGGTGTTCTGGATGTGGATCACCGCCCTGGTGGGCATGGCGACCAAGTTTGCCGAGGCGGTGCTGGCGGTGCGCTATCGCGAGACCGATGACACCGGTTTCCATATCGGCGGACCGATGTACTACATCAAGAACGGACTCGGCCGCAAATGGCTGTGGCTGGGTGGCGCCTTCGCCTTCTTCGGCGCCGTGGCCGCCTTCGGTATCGGCAACACCGTGCAGTCCAACTCGGTGGCCGACGCCCTCGAGTCGAGCTTCGGCATCGAGCCCTGGATTACCGGTGTGGTGATCATGGTGCTGGCCGGTGCGGTGATCCTCGGCGGCATCAAGCGCATCGCCAAGGTGGCCGGCAAGCTGGTCCCGATCATGGGTATCGCCTACATCATCGCCGGTGTCAGTGCCCTGGCGGTCAATGCCGACCAGATCGGCGGCGCCCTGAGCAACATCTTCTACTACGCTTTCAATCCCCATGCCGCCATGGGTGGCTTCGCCGGCGCAGCCGTGATGGCGGCCATCCGGTTCGGTGTCGCTCGGGGTATCTTCTCCAACGAGGCCGGTCTTGGCAGCGCGCCGATCGCCCACGCCGCGGCCCAGACCAAGAACCCGGTTCGCCAGGGGCTGATCGCCATGCTCGGTACCTTTATCGATACCATCATGGTGTGCACCATCACTGCCCTGGTGATCCTGACCGCGCCGATCTGGGAGACCGGTGAGGCCGGCGCCTCGCTGACCGCGCTGTCGTTCGACAATGCCCTACCCAATGGCTGGGGTGAGGCCATCGTGTCGATCGCCCTGGCGATCTTCGCCTTCACCACCATCCTTGGCTGGTCCTTCTATGGCGAGAAGTGCTTCCAGTTCCTGTTCGGTACCCGCTCGATCATGATCTACAGGGTACTGTTCGTGCTGGCCATTCCGGTGGGTGCCCTGGCCCAGCTTGGCTTCATCTGGCTGATGGCCGACACCTTCAACGCCATGATGGCGATTCCCAACCTGATCGCCCTGGCGCTGCTGTCGCCGGTGGTGTTCAAGCTGACCAAGGACTACTTCGACGGCAAGGACATCCTGCCGGGCGAGGCCCTTGATCACGACAAGTCCTGAGCCTGAGCCGACCACGGGAGGTGCCCTCAGGGGCACCTCCTGTCGTTGCAAGGGTTCTTTCACGAACCACGAGACGAAACGCCATGAGTGAAATCAAGACGACACCGCTGAATGCCCTGCATCGAGAGCTGGGGGCCAAGATGGTCCCGTTCGCGGGCTATGACATGCCCGTTCAGTATCCGCTGGGGGTCAAGAAAGAGCACGAGCATACCCGCGCGGCCTGCGGCCTGTTCGACGTCTCGCACATGGCGCAGATCCTGATTCGTGGCGAGAACGCGCTGGCCGCGCTGGAGACCCTGGTGCCGGCGGATCTGGTCGGCCTGCCCGAAGGCATGCAACGCTATGGCCTGTTTACCAGCGAAGACGGCGGGATCCTCGATGACCTGATGACGGTCAACGCCGGTGACCACCTTTACCTGGTGGTCAACGCGGCCTGTCGTGATCAGGACATCGCCCATCTGCGTCGCGGGCTGCCCGACCACGAAGTCGAGGTGGTCGATCGCGGCCTGCTGGCGCTGCAGGGGCCGAAGACCGCCGATGTCATGGCGCGCCTGTGTCCGGCAGCCTGCGAGATGGTGTTCATGCAGCATGGTCGCTTCGACATCGACGGTATCCCGGTGTGGATCAGCCGCAGCGGCTATACCGGCGAGGATGGCTTCGAGATCTCGGTGCCGGCTGATCAGACCGACGCCCTGGCGCGCAAGCTGCTGGCCGAGGAAGAGGTCGAGGCCATTGGCCTGGGGGCGCGTGATTCCCTGCGCCTGGAGGCCGGGCTCTGTCTCTACGGCCACGATATCGATACCACCACGACGCCGGTGGAGGCGGGGCTGATCTGGGCCATTGGCAAGCCACGTCGTCGTGGCGGCGAGCGCGCCGGTGGCTTCCCGGGGGCTGATCTGGTGCTGCACCAAGTCGAAGTCAAGGATCACCAGCGCAAGCGCGTCGGCCTGCTGGGCGAGGGGCGTGCCCCGGTGCGCGAAGGTGCCGAGCTCTACAGCGAGGACGATCGTCTACTCGGGCAGGTGACCTCCGGTGGCTTTGGCCCCAGCGTCGGCAAGCCGGTGGCCATGGGCTACGTCAGCCTCGATCACGCCGAGATCGGCACCACCGTGTACGCCGAGGTGCGTGGCAAGCGTCTGCCGATGACGGTGACGCGCATGCCGGTCATCACACCGGGTTACTATCGCGGCTGACAACGCGGCTGACAACGCGGCTGACATCTCGATAGATAACGCGTTATACCGTTATCTTGTGTGGCGGAAAGTGCCATCGGATGAACGATCAACGGCGCCCACAGGGCGCCGTTTTTATGTCCTGGAGAAAGAGACGGCTCGGGTCTGGCGCCGGCATTGCAGATCAGACGACAAGCCGACGAAAGGTCAGGTTGATTCGCTCGCCCGGGATCTTGCGCGGCAGCAGGGCGTGTTCGAGCTGTTCCTGGCAGCCTGGCCCCATCCATAGCAGGCTGCCGCTTTCGAGCCAGACGTTGAAGGCCTCGGACGAGCGGTCCTTCCAGCGAAAGCGCATGGGACGGGTCGCTCCCAGGCTGATGGAGGCGATGGTAGGGCAGTCGCCAAGTACCGCTTCGTTATCGCAGTGCCAGCCCATGCGGTCCTCGCCGTTGCGATAGCGGTTGATCAGTACGCTATTGAAGGCGCTGGTCGGTGTGCTCTTGTCGACGGCTGAAAACCGTTCGAGCAGGTCATTGAGACGATCACGCAGGGCCGCCACCGTCGGATGCCAGGGGCAGGGCGCGAAGTCCCTGCCGGAGTAGCGATAGGCATGATCGCCCATCCATACCTGCTGGCGGGGAATGGGATGACTGCGCCCGTAAAGGGTCAGTTCGGGCTGCTGCCAGTCGAGTTCCTGGCGTAGCCTATCCTGCAGGTCGCTGGCGTCGGACTCGCTTATGAGCCCGGGCAGGTAGTAAAGCGGCGGGGTCTCGACCAAGGTTTGGGATGGCGCTTCGAGTGGTGCTTCGTGTAGCAATTCGAGCAGCGCTTTGGGGTCATGTGGAGGCATTCAAGCAGGATGCCAGTGAAGGCTGGCTGACGCCACCGATCAGGAGCGGTGGCGCTTGTTCTAGAGGTGCGGGCGAGATGCGGGCGAGCGGCAGTGATGCCCCCCGAGGCGGCGTCAGTGGGACGCCGCGATCAGCAGAGTGGTCGAGGAAAGCCCGAGGCTAGCCAGGGCCATGCCATAGCCGAGCGCCGCGCCGGCAAGGACGTCACTGTAGTAGTGCAGTCCCAGACCCACCCGCGAGATGGCGATCAGGCCCGCCAGGGGCAGCAGCCAGGGCAGCAGGGCGGGGCTGTGTACCGCGACCAGGGTGCAGAACATCACCGCGTGCATGGTGTGGCCGCTGGGGAAGCTGTAGCGGTCCCTGGCCGGTTCGTTGCACTGGATGCTGCCGCCAAAGGTGATGAAGGGCCGCTCTCGACACAGACGGGTCTTCAGCAGCTTGTACACCGCGATCGCCACCACGGCGGTGACGGTGTATTCGAGCATCAGGCGCAGACCGATATCGCGGCCGTGGATCGCCGGCAGCGCCAGGATCAGCGCCACCCAGATCGGCCAGTCGCCCAGCTTGCTGGAGATCTTCAAGGTGGATAGCCAGGGGCGGTGAATGCTGAGGCCGGCGGTGCGCTGGCACAGTTGCCACTCGAGCATATCCAGGCGGTCGAACATCTGCGGGATTTTAGTGGGCATGTCACATCTCCCTGGCGGTAAGTCGTCTTCTAGCGTCTTGTGTCGTCATGTGTCGTCATGTGTCGTCATGTGTCGTGCCAGGGCCCGCTGCCTGTGGCCTCCACGCCGCCGCTCGCTCTGGCGGCGGGGTGTTCAACGAGCGATCTAGGCCTTGGCGGGGTCCGACAGGCCGGTTCCCGACGTCAGGGCTTGGTGATGGGCGTCGAGGAAGGTCTGGGCGATGGACGGCCAGCGGTAGGCCAGGGCGCGTTCCCGGGCGGCGCGGCCCAGGCGGGCGTAGCGTGCCTGCTGCTGGCATAGCGCTGTCGCCTGTTGGCGGAATTCGGCGTTGTCACCGGCGGCGACGCTGACACCATCCTTGTCGGTGGTGATCAACTCGGCGCCGGCCGCGTGGCGGAAGGCTACCACCGCCAGGCCGCTGGCCATGGCTTCGAGAATGACGTTGCCCCAGGTCTCCGACAGCGAGGGAAAGACGAAGATGTCGGCGCTGGCGTAGTGGATCTGCATCTCGGCGGAATCGATGAAGCCGGTAAAGATGGCGTCCGGCAGGGCCTTTTCCAGCGATGCCCGCCCGGGGCCGTCGCCCACCACCACCAGGCACATGTCGGGGCGCGCCTCGAGCATGTCGAGAAAGGTGTCGCGCAACAGCTCCAGGTTCTTCTCCGGCGCCAGTCGGCCCACGTAAAGCGCCACCGGCTGGTGCTGGCCGACACCCCAGCTGTCGCGTAGTTGCTGACTACGCTTGGCGGGGGTGAAACGATCGCCTTCGATGCCGCGTGCCATGACGCTGACGCGCTCGAAGCCTCTTTGCGCAAGCTCCCGGGCTTGCTGATGGGTCGGTACCAGGGTCGCCGCACAGCGATTGTGAAAATGCCGCAGGCGATTGCGTACCAGTGGCGCCAGCCACGGCAGACCATAGTCCTGGCAGTAGTGATCGAAGTTGGTGTGCCAGCCGCTGACCACGGGAATGTCCAGCTTTTCTGCCGCGCGCAGGGCTGACCAGCCCAAGGGGCCTTCGGTCGCTACATAGATGGCGTCGGGACGATTGTCGCGCCATAGCCTGCGCAAACGACTGGCGGAGGCCCAGCCGATACGCACTTCCTTGTAGCGCGGCATCGACATGCCGCGTACGCGAAGTTCGTGGGCCATCCCGGTAGCGGGTTCGGTGGAGCCGTCGACGGGGGCCGGCCGGACCAGCTGCAGCGTCACGCCAAGAGCACGCAGTTCCTGGCTGATGCGCCCCAGCGTATGGGCGACCCCATTGATATCAGGAGACCAGGTTTCGCTGACCAGACAGATGCGCATGGAATTCCTCGTACCGGTCGGGCCCCGTATGGCCCGCTCCCGAGACAGAGTGATGCTCCAGCATGACATCTCTAGGTCAGCGATATGAACAGGCTGTTACGGTGTCGACGGGGCCGGGCGACGGACAAGCGGTCTGTGCTTGCGTCGACTCGGCCCGCAGCGCTCAGCGAAGGATGGTGTCCGGGTCGATGGGCTTGCCGCCATGGCGCATGTCGAACAGCAGATCGTGGCGGCCGGTCGAGGCATGCTTGCCGACCACGCACAGTGGGGTGCCGCGGCTGACCTGTTCTCCCTGCTTGACCAGCAGGTCGTCACATAGCGCGTAGACACTCTGCAGGTTGTCGGCGTGGTGCACGATCACCACCTGGCCCAGTTGGCGCATGCCGTCGGCAAACCGCACCTGGCCATCGGCAACGGCCTTGGCCCGGGCGCCCTCGTCGGTGGCCAGCAGCATCGGCTGCAGGCTGCCGCGGCTGTCCTTCCCGTAACGGCGCACCACCCGGTAGTCGTCCAGCGGCCAGGGCCAGCCACGAGCGTTTGAGGCGACCGGACCGGGATCCGGCAACGAAGCGGAGCGAGAGGGGCTGGACGTGCCTGAGCTGCTGGATGATGAGCGGCTGGCGACCGATCCGCTGGCCAGCGGCACCTGGATCACCTGGCCGACCTTGAGGTCGGTGGCGCGGACGCCAGGGTTGGCACTCTGGATGCGCTGAGCGGTGGTGCCGAAGCGCCTGGCAACGGCGCTATAGGTGTCGCCGGGGCGGATCTGATAGCGATAGGGGCCACCGGACGGCGCCCGCTCCTGATGAGAGGGCACCAGCAGGCGCTGACCCACGGCCAGGTGGCGGGCGTCGACACCCGGATTGAAGCGCTGCAGTCGCAATAGCGGTACGCCGGCGCGGCGGGCGATGGAGCCGAGGGTGTCGCCGCGCTGCACGCTGATCCAGTCGCCGGCAATGCTGCTGCCGGCGACGCTGGCGCTGCGTTGCGATGACGCCGGCGATGCCCCCTGACCGGCGCAGCCGGCCAGCAGCAGGGCGATCACCAGCGGTGCGAGTCGAGTGAGGCGTCCTTGTTCTGCCACAGGGCGTTGAGCCATGAGTGGAAGCGTTCCTTGTAGTGCGGGTCGTCGTGATAGCGCCCCTCCAGCATCCACGGCGCCACGTCGAGGCGGCGTGCATCAAGGCGAATGGCCTTCTCCTGGCCGCACAGAAAGCGCCAGAAGCTGGGTTGGCTCGACTGGTAGTCGATGGTGAGGTCGATGATGGCGTCGAGACGATCGCCGAGCAGGTTCAGTACCTGGGCGATGCCGCCGGCCTTGGGGCGCAACAGATGGCGAAAGGGGCTCTGCCTGGCCTCGCGCTTGGCCGGGGTGAAACGGGTCCCTTCGACAAAGTTGATGATGGCAATGGGGACGTCGCGGGCACGCTTGCACATGCGCTCGGTGGCCTTGCGATCGCGCTCGGCAAGGCGTGGGTTGGCGGCCAGGCGCTCCTTGCTGTAGCGGCGCATGAAGGGAAACTCCAGTGCCCACCAGGCCATGCCTACTACCGGGATCCAGATGAGTTGCTGCTTGAGAAAGAAGCGCGGCATCGGGATCTTGCGATGAAAGGCCATCATCAGCAGGAAGATGTCGGTCCAGCTCCGATGGTTGGACAGCACCAGGTACCAGGCGTCCGGGCTCAGCCCCTCGGGCACCGACATGCGAAGGTCGGGCTTGACCCAGTGACGCATCCACCACAGGTTGAAACCGATCCAGTTGAGGGCGATGGCGTTGAGTCCGGCCAGCACGCGCCGCTGCCAGCGTCGCCCGGGGGTGACCACCTTGAGCAGGGTCAGGATCACCAACGGGATGGTCCAGAATAGCGTGTTGCCAACCAGCAGCAGAACGCTGATCAGGCCCTTGAGGGTCGACATTCCTTGGATAACCTCGCAACAGCAGATAGAGCGGGTGTCGCCTGGCCGTGACAGTGGGCGAGGCAGGCCCGCCAATCCTAATGGATCCGGTGCCGGCTGCCCAGTGCGAGGGTCCACGGCCATGTCGGCGTCATGCTTCGGAGAGGGTCGGTGTCTCGATATTGTCGACCAGTACCTGGAGCATGGCGCGGGCGGCCACCGACAGCTCGTGGGGGTTCCAGGTGACCACCCCCACGGCGCGCTCGATGACGGGATCCTTGAGCGGGCGGCAGACCGCGCCGGCCTCCTGCATCTGACGCAGGCACAGCGAGGGCACGGCGCTGACGCCCAGGCCATTGGCCACCATGCGCCCGACGCTGGCGAGCTGATGGGTCTCGAAGGCTACCTTGAGGGCCCCGTGGCGGGCACCGAGCTGCTGCTCCAGCAGGCGGCGTACCATGGAAGGCCGCTGCAGCGCCACGAAGTCCCAGCTCATCAGGCTTTCCCAGTCGAGGCTCGAATGCTGTACCAGAGGCGAGCGTGGGGGCAGCACGGCCACGAAGCGGTCGTGAAACAGCGCAGTGAAGTGCAGGCTGCCGGTGGCCTCCGGCTCGAAGGCGATGCCCATCTCCACCTGGCGCTGGCGCACCATGTCGATCACCTGCTCGTTGACCACGTCATGTACGGTGACGTTGATACGCGGGTGCTGGCGGTGAAACACCCCCAGCGCCGGGGCCAGCAGATTGCCGGCAAAGGCCGGCATGGCGGCCAGGGAGAGCCGTCCAAGTTGCAGGGTGAAGCGTTGGCGCAGGGCGTCCTCGGTGTTGTCCCATTCCACCAGCAAGCGTTTGGCCAGTGGCACCAGGGACTCACCTTCGGGGGTCAGGCGGACGCTTCGGGTCGTGCGGATCAGCAGTCTACCGCCTAGGCTGTCCTCGAGACCCTTGATCGCCAGGCTCAGCGCCGGCTGGGAGAGGTGGAGCTGTTCACAGGCCTGGGTGAAGCTCAGGGTTCTGGCCACCGCCAGAAAGGCACGCAGTTGCTTGACGGTCACGACATGCTACCAAGGTCAAATTTATTTAAAGATATAAATAATCAATAAAGAAAACAAACTTAACAAATATATGGGGGCGAGCAACACTGCCTTCAGTGCTACCTTGAGGCAGGGCGGGGCACCGGAACGGTGCCGGTTCGCCACCTCTCCTTTCACTTTCATCGACAGACGAGGCGCCCCACATGGCCGGATTCGACAAGCGCGTGTATTCCTATGAAGAGGCGATGGACGGCATCGAGAGCGGTATGACGGTGCTGGCCGGAGGCTTCGGTCTCTGCGGCATTCCGGAGAACCTGATCGCCGAGATCAAGCGTCGCGGGGTCAAGGACCTCACGGTGGTCTCCAACAACTGTGGCGTCGATGGCTTTGGCCTCGGGGTGCTGCTGGAGGATCGTCAGATCAGCAAGATCCTGGCCTCCTACGTGGGCGAGAACGCCCTGTTCGAGCGTCAGATGCTCGACGGCGAGATCGATGTGCAGCTGACCCCGCAGGGGACCCTGGCCGAAAAGATGCGCGCCGGTGGTGCCGGTATTCCCGCCTTCTACACCGCGACCGGCTATGGCACCCCCATCGGTGAGGGCAAGGAAGTGCGCGAATTCGACGGTCGCCACTATATCCTCGAAGAGGCCATCGTCGGTGACTTCGCCATCGTCAAGGGCTGGAAGGCCGATCGCTACGGCAATGTGGTCTATCGCAAGACCGCCCAGAACTTCAATCCCATGGTCGCCACCGCCGGCAAGATCACGGTGGTCGAGGTCGAAGAGATCGTCGAGCCGGGCGAGCTGGATCCGGCCGAGATCCACACGCCCGGTATCTACGTCGACCGCCTGATCCAGGGCACCTTCGAGAAGCGTATCGAGAAGCGCACCGTACACCAGGGCTGATCAGGCGCATCGCCCTGACGCAACGACTTCTCCAAAGAACAGCAAAGAGGCATCAAGATGGCACTCACTCGTGAACAGATGGCGCAGCGTGTCGCGCGCGAACTCGAAGACGGCTTTTACGTGAACCTGGGCATCGGCATTCCGACCCTGGTGGCAAACTATATTCCGGAAGGCATGGACGTGATGCTGCAGTCCGAGAACGGTCTGCTCGGCATGGGGCGTTACCCCACCGAGGAAGAGGTCGATCCGGACATGATCAACGCAGGCAAGCAGACCGTCACCGCGCGTCCGGGGTCGGCGATCTTTTCCTCGGCGGAGTCCTTCGCGATGATTCGCGGCGGTCACGTCGACCTGACGGTGCTGGGCGCCTTCGAGGTTGACCAGAACGGCAACATCGCTTCCTGGATGATCCCGGGCAAGCTGATCAAGGGCATGGGCGGAGCCATGGACCTGGTGGCGGGTGCCGAAAACATCATCTGCACCATGACCCACGCCTCCAAGGACGGCACTTCCAAGCTGCTGGAGTCCTGCAGCCTGCCGCTGACCGGTGCCGGCTGCATCAATCGTGTGCTGACCGATCTGGCCTATCTGGAGATCGATAACGGCGCCTTTATCCTCAAGGAGCGGGCACCGGGCGTCAGTGTCGAGGAGATCAAGGAAAAGACCGCCGGCAAGCTGATCGTGCCGGATGACGTCCCGGAAATGGTCTTCGACTGACCAAAACGCCCTTTGACCAGCGTCACCCTTGCCGAGCCAGCATGTTCTGCTGGCTGATACCTTGAGCGAGAACAAGGTTTTGGCACCCTCGCAGCGGGCCGGCTTACGCCGGGCCCGCTGGCGTTTGCGAGACCCTGTCGCGGTTGCCGAATTTATGACCATCTTGAGTCCGGTGCCGCAGTGATCGGGCTTTTGGACGGTTCAAACGCCTTGATGCACAGCTTTATCCACAGAATCTGTGGATGAACCTCGTGGGAGGGATGGAGAGTCTAGCCCTGGCAGGTACAATGCGGCGCCCAGGTCACTGGTCGAGACGGGCTCTCGGCCGGCCATTCGCCATCGCCACGGAGGTCTGTGTTGCGCGCACTCCCTGCCACTCTCCCGGTTCTGTTCCTGTGTGAGATCAGCTTCCTGCTGGGTCACGGTCTGATCATGACCCTGCTCGGGGTCCGCATGTCGCTGGAGGGCTTCCCCTCCCAGATGGCGGGGCTTCTGATGTCGAGCTTCTCGCTGGGGTTCGTGGCCGGAAGCTACTGGCTCGAGAAGCGCATTCGCAGCGTCGGCCATATTCGCGTGTTCGCCGCCTGTGCGGCGTCGCTGGCAGTTACCGCCATGCTTCATGGACTGTGGATCAATCCCTGGGCCTGGCTGGTCTGGCGGCTGATCGGGGGTGGTGCCACGGCGGGCCTGTTGATGGTCATGGAGTCCTGGGTGTCGGGGGAGTCCAGCAACGATAATCGCGGTCGCGTGCTGGGCTGGTACATGGTGATTTCGACCACCTCGCTGGCCGGCGGCCAGTGGATGCTCAATCTGGCCGACCCGGGCGGCCCGGTACTGTTCTCGGTGGTGGGGATGCTGTTTGCGCTGTCGCTGGTCCCGTTGTCGATTCATCGTATCCAGGGGCCCAGTCGTCACCACGACGTGACGCCGCGCAAGATTCGTCTGTCGACCCTGTATCGGCGGGCGCCGGTGGGCCTGGTCGGTGCCTTTACCGGCGGCCTGATGGTGCAGGCGTTCTTTGCCATGACTCCGTACTACGGTCAGGAAATCGGCCTGACCACCGCCCAGACCGCCAAGTTCATGGCGGTTACGACTCTGGTGGCGCTGGTCGCCCAGTGGGGGCTGGGACGGGTTTCGGATCGTCTCGACCGGCGTCGCGTCATTCTGTGGATGGCGATCGTGATGACTGTCACCGGTGCTCTGATCTCGGCGGCGGCCGGTGCCAGCTTCTGGCTGCTGCTGGCGATCGCCTGCGGCCACACTGCCATGCTCCATACCCTGTACTCGCTCAGTCTGGCCCATACCAATGACTGGCTCGAACCCGAGGAGGTGGTCGCTGCCAATGCCAAGCTGATGATCTGGTACGGCATCGGCTCGGTCATCGGGCCTTTCAGTGCCTCGCTGGTGATGCAGGCGGCGGGTCCCGACGGACTATGGCTGTTTCTCGGCATGGCGGCCTTTGCCCTGGCCATGTTCGTGATGGTCAGGCTCCACGGTGAGCGGGGCAAGTCGGTCGAGCAGGAGCCCTTCGTCGCTCAGCCGGTGATGGAGACTCCGCACTTCGCCGAGATCGATCCCCGCTACGAGCCCCAGCAGCTTGAGCTGGACCTGGAGGGTGAAGAAGAGCACACAGCCGACGCCGTCGGCTAACGCCCGGCGTCAGGTGATTTCGCAGCGGCTGTGGGGTGGCAGCATCACGTCGGCGGTGCGCTGCTGGCCCGCACTGGCCTGTTTTTCCAAGAGCAGCAGGCCGCCGAGCTGCACCCGATGTTCATCTCCCTGGGCGAACGCCAGACGCCGAGAGCAGGTCGGGTAGAAGCGGTGTTCGACCATCGCCGACAGCGGGAGCGCCAGATCCTCGTTCTGTCCGGCGTGCAGGCCATGTTGCTGGAGTGCCTGGTCCAGCTCGACCAGGCTTCTGTCGAGTCTGCGGCAATCGAAGGCGACGTGATGCACCCGGGGGCCCATGACCGCCAGCCAGCCGGCCAGTGGATGGGCGCGATGAAGCTGCTGGTAGCTGTCCCAGTCAGGCATCGACCAGGGTCGGTTGGCGCCAAGCAATGGGGTTCGTTCTGCGTTGCCGGTGGCGACCAGCTTCAGCAGAGTATCGCGAGGCTGACGCGACAGACGGGTGGTCTGCAGCTCGACGATGTTCAGTCTCGGCCCTTCTTCACGGCCGGCGAACAGGCAGGCGAGCAGGCCTCGGTCGGGAAGGGCGTAGCGATATAGAGGGCGGTAGCCGTGCTGTTCAAGATCCGGCAACAGGGAGGCCAGGCTCCAGGGGGACTGGCTCACGGTGACCAGCGTGAAGCACTCGACCGGCGCATCCACCGGCCACAGGCGCAGCGCACCGATGTCAGGGTGCTGATGGACGTAGTCCAGCCACAATTGCTGAACGAAGCGCTGCTGCTCTGTCATTGCCGATCCTTGCCTGCCAGGAAGCCTGTTCTGTGAGTATAGGCAGGAAGGAGGGACGATCTTTCAACGACGGGCGAACGTTCAACGGTTTCGGCGGCCAGACGGGTGAGGGCAAGCTCTGTTGGCCAGGATGGGCAGGGCAGGTGGCATGACCAGGCGCACGTTTCGTGGGGTCTTCAGCAAGAAAACGGGAAGCCCGTGTGGGCTTCCCGTCTTGTTACCGGCTGTGCCGTCGGTTCAGGCAGGCATCAGCTCATTGTCGCGAACGTACTGGTCGAACTCGGTAAAGCCGCCCACGTGGGTCTGGTCGACGAAGATCTGCGGCACGGTGGTGACCGGCTTGCCGATGGTCTTTTCCATATCGGCCTTGGTGATGCCTTCTTCGTGGATGTCCACGTAGCGGTAGCCCTCGATGCGACCGGCGTCGCTCAGGGAGTTGGCGAGCTCCTTGGCACGTACGCAGAAGGGGCAGCCGGGGCGACCGAAGATGACAACAATCATGAAAGCTCCTCGCATCGTTGATGCAGTGGGTAGTGTTGAATCAGCGACCTGTCCGGCGCCATGCGGCGGGACGGTCAATGAGTAAGTGGATGGCGCGCATTGTGACGGATTGCGTCGCGGAAGGCCAATAGCGTTGCTGAATGCCGTCCGATCGAACACGGCTATCGACATGGCGAAAAGTCGACGCTCAACCGATACCGATATCGCGCAATTCCCCTGCGTCGGCCTGGCGCAGCAGCTCTCCGAGTTCGTCGAAGATCGCCGGGGCGCTGACCAGCAGGTTCTCGCCGTAAAGGTCCTCGGGCAGGCCCTCCGGGCAGGGATACAGGTGCCCGGTGCGGGCGCCGGCCTCTCGGGCGATCAGCCAGCCTGCGGCGAAATCCCAGGGAGAGACGGTTTCGTAGTAGGCATCCAGGCGACCACAGGCGACATCGCACAGGTCCAGGGCGGCGGCGCCGTTGCGACGCACATCGCGACAGTGGTGAAGCACCGCGCCAAGGCGTCGCATCAGGGGCAGACGGCTGTCACGCCGGTACGGAAAGCCGGTACCGACCAGGCTCTGCTCGAGGGACTCGCTCTGGCTTGCGCTGATCGACTGTCCATTGCGCCAGGCACCCTTGTCGCGTATCGCGGTGAAGGTCTCGCCGAGGAAGGGGGCATGGACCACGCCCAATTGGGTGACGCCATCCTTGACGTAGGCGATGGACACCGCCACATGGAAAAGCCCGTGGGCGAAATTGACGGTACCATCGATGGGATCGACCACCCACAGGGCGCCATCTTGTTCCACGGCATCCTTGTCGGGGGCCAGCTCCTCACTGAGGCGGTCCTCGCCGGGGAAGGCCGATTCCAGGCGTTCGGTGATCATGGTGTCCACCGCCACGTCGGTATCGGTGACCAGCTCCTGGCCTTCCTTGAAGTGATGCTTGAGGTCGTCACCTTCGCGGGCATCGCGGATCATCTTGCCAGCCGCCGTGGCGATGTCGATGGTGGCTTCCAGACGTTCCTCGAGGGTCATGGGCGACTCCTTGCAGGGGGAGGGATTTTGGCTGAAGTCTAACATTCCCGTTCGGCGCGTGCCTGTGGGAGTCGAGGACAGTAACGGGGTATCAAGGGTTCAACAGTGACAGGAAGGTGTGATGTCTGCGTTATCGATGGAGCAGTACCGGCGGCTGGAACGTCTTGCCAGGGAATTCAGTGATCGTCACCTGCGGGCGTTCAAGGCGCGCCCGGAGTTTCACCCCCGGCTTGCGGTGGATGCCTTGTGTTTTGCGCCCTGTCCTGGCCGTCCTGGATGGCTGGTTGGCGCCTGGCTGACGCCCTGCGACCTGTCGCTGGCGCTGGTGCGGGAATCCGCCGAGGCGTGCGATACGGGCACGGCCGGGCCTCAGGTGCTGGAGCTGCCAAGGGGGGAATTCGAGCTGGAGCCGGAAATCATGGCCGGGGACATATTGTGGCGCTGCCTGCTGTTGAACGACCTTGGCGATGTCGACGACATGGGCGAGGCCTGTCGCCTGGCACAGCGGCTGATGGACAAGGTGATGACGGCCCCCGAGTGAGCGATCGAGACCTTTGTCCGGCTGGCGCTGCAATGCAGCACTGGCATATGCTGGGATGCTGATGTAGGCATTGGCAGGCATCGTCATCAGCGACGCCACCCGTTCGACGGGTGATGTGTTCCAGACCCAGAGGAGAGCAATAGTGAGCGATCATTCCACTCCCAGAGTTGCCCTGGTGACAGGCACCAGCAGCGGCATCGGTGCGGCGGTCGTCGCCCATCTGCGTGCTCAGGGGCATCAAGTCCTGGCGGTCGACTTCAACCCGGCCGGACGGGAGGTGGCCGAGGCCGAGGGTGCGGTCTTCCACGAGGCCGATCTCACCCAGGCCGAGGCCTGTCGCGGCGCCGTCGATGAAGCCCTGAGGCGCTTCGGGCGGCTGGATATTCTGGTCAACAACGCCGGCATCCAGCACGTCGCTCCCATCGAGGAGTTCCCCCAGGAAAAATGGCGTCAGATCATCGATCTGATGCTGACCGCGCCCTTCCTGCTGACCCAGGCGGCCTGGCCGTCAATGCGCGAGAATGGTTGGGGGCGCATCGTCAATATCGCCTCGGTCCATGCCCAGGTGGCCTCGCCCGGCAAGGCCGCCTACATCAGCGCCAAGCATGGCATGATCGGACTGACCAAGACCGCTGCGCTGGAAGGCGGCGCCCAGGGCATCACCGCCAACGCCCTGTGTCCGGCCTACGTCAAGACGCCACTGGTGGACAATCAGATCGCCGACCAGGCCAGACTCCATGGGATGGAGGAGCAGGAGGTGATCGAACAGATCATGCTCAAGAATGCCGCCGTTAAGCGCTTGATCGACCCCTCCGAGGTGGCGAGCCTGGTCGGGTATCTTGCCTCGGATGCGGCCGGTGCAGTCACCGGCGCCAGCTGGAATATCGATCTGGGCTGGACCGCCCAGTAAAGCACGCTGTTGCAGAGCCTCCGTTGCAGACCTTTCTGTTTCAGACCCTCTGTTGCAGACCCCCTGGCGCTTGGCCCTTCGTGTTGAGAGCCTGGGGGTAAAATGCACGGGTGCAAGAACCTCTGATCTAGAGGTGCCTGGCGCAATGAAGGACGGTAGGGAAGGCCGGTAGAGAGAAGGACGGTAGAGAGGGCCGGTAGAGAAGGACGGAGAGACACCCGACGTCGGGCATGCACTAGCGTGCTGAGCTCAAACAAGAGACGCAGCCCTTGGGCTGCGTCTCTTTTGTATCGGGTGTCCGCTGTATCGGGCGTCTGCTTTAGCGCGGGGCTACTGTCTCGAGAGCTATCACCAGCGGCGTACGATGGTTTCATCAACGCCGGACTGGCCGCTTCTGCAGCTTGCGCTGCAGGGTGCGACGGTGCATGCCGAGCGCTCTGGCGGTGGCCGAGATGTTGCCGTCGTGTTCCTGCAGCACCTTCTGGATATGCTCCCAGGTCAGGCGGTTGATCGACGGGGGATTGTCCGCCACCTCGGTCTCGGGATTGCCCTCACGCTGTTCCAGGGCGCTGAGTACCTCGTCGGCGTCCACTGGCTTGCACAGGTAGTTGACCGCGCCGAGCTTGATCGCCTCCACCGCCGTGGCGATGCTGGAGTAGCCGGTCAGCACCACGATGCGGCAGTCGGGAACCACCTCCAGCAGTTCGGGCAACAGCTTCAACCCCGAGTCCTGGTCGAGCTTGAGGTCCAGGGTGGCGACCTCAGGCTGGTGGCGACGCGCCAGTTCCAGCGCCTGGGTGGCGTCATGGGCCACCTCGACCTCGTGGCCGCGGCGCTGCATGGCGCGTTCGAGTACGTGGCAAAAGACCTCATCGTCATCGATGATCAGTAGCCGGTGTGCGGTGTCTTGCATGATGTCCTCGTGAATGGAGACTCAGCCGACGCGGGGCAGGGTGACCTCGGTCAGGGTGCCGCCGTCGTGATGATTATACAGACTGACGCCCCCGCCGAAGCGATTGATGGTGGCATGGGTCAGGAACAGGCCGATTCCCAGTCCCTTGCTCTTGGTCGACACGAAGGTCTCGCCGAGCTGGTCGGCGATCGACATGGGGATGCCTGGCCCATGATCGCGGATATCGATGATCACCTTGTCGGCGGTCCAGTCGAGCTGGATCTCGATATCGTCTGGCTGGGCGTCGGCGGCGTTGTTCAGCAGGTTGGTCAGCGCCTGGTCCAGGGTGGTATCCACCGCGATCGATGGCTGGCCGCGTCGGCGTGCGACCTCAAGGCGATGGGTAACGTCCGGGCGCAGCACCAGCCAGCGGTCGATCACGCCATCGAGCCAGCTCTGGGCGTCGCGGGTCTCCGGCTCGTCCTTGCGCCTGAGGTCGGCGCTTTCGACCAGGTTGCGCAGGCGCGCCTTGCAGGTGTCAACCTGCTGGCGCAAGAGGTCGATATCTTCCACCAGCCTGGGGTCGTCGTGGTGTTCGTTCTTGAGTTCGGACAGTACCACCGCCATGGTCGACAGCGGCGTGCCGAGTTCGTGGGCGGTGCCGGCGGCCTGGGTCGCTACCGCCAGCACCTGTTCCGAGCGCAGCGCCGCCTCGCGAGTCCGAGCCAGGGTCTGGTCGCGATGGCGCAGGGCGTGGGCCATCTTGTAGATGAAGAAGGTCACCAGCCCTGCCGACAGGAAGAAGTTGAGCCACATGCCCAGCACGTGAAGGTTGACGCTGGAGGCGTAGTGGGAGCCCAGCTGCGGCACCGGATGGTAGACCACCATCAGGGCGCTATAGGCGGCCATGGCGGTGAGTGCCAGGATCCAGGCGTGACGCCAGGGCAGGGTGGCGGCGGCGATGGTCACCGGCACCAGATAGTAGGTGATGAAGGGATTGGTCGCACCGCCGGTAAAGTAGAACAGCAGGGTCAGCCCGGCCACGTCCAGCAGCAGGTGGATCAGGTACTCGTGATGGCTGACATCCCTGGGCCGGCCCAGGCGCCACCAGGTGGCGATATTGATCAGGCCCATGGCGACGATCACCGCGATCACCGCAGGAACGTCGAGGGCGAAGTCCAGCAGCTCGATGCCGACGATGATGGCGACCAGGAAGCCGGTCCAGGTGATGCCGCGTACGAAGGTCAGGCGGATCAGATTGCGGTTGGGCGTCGACAGCGGCAATGGAAGGGCGGCAGGCATGATCTCTCCCTCGATGAGTGGCGGCATGATAGCGCATCGCAGCCCCGGCCGTCGTGGGGCGCGCGCTACAGGCACGGCGCCCGGATCGGTGGCTCCGCTCCCAGGGGCATGCGCACAAGGGACAAGGTCGTTGGCGGTGAGCGATTGCGTCTCGCCCGTGGCTGGGCAACAGTGGCAGGAGCCTGTGCAGCGAAGACGCCAGGTGGTGTCTTCGACGTGACTGTCGGCTTGAGCACACTACCAAGTGGCTTTATCGGCATGCGTTGACACAGCGCTTCATCGGCAAAGGGCGCGGTCTGAACAAGGGAATGGATGGAATGCTGAAGCGACTGCTACCGATCGTGGTTCTGGCGATCGGCGTGGGTGGGTTCTGGCTGTTGAAGGTGACGCGGCCGGCGCCGCCTCCGGTAACGGTGGAAGAGCGAGAGTGGCCGGTCGCCGCCATGACGCTGTCGCTGGGCCGCCACGCACCGACCCTGGCGCTCTACGGCGAGGTGCTGGCGCCGGATCGCCTGAGGTTGGTGGCGTCGCTGGATGGCCACGTCGGGCAGCGCCCGGTACATGATGGTGACCGGGTCGAAGAGGGCGACCTGCTGGTAGCCCTGGCCGAGGAAGACGTGGTGCCGGTGGTGACGCGGGCCGAGGCGGAGGTGGCACGGCTGGAGGCTGAGATCGAGGCGGAAAAGATTCGCTTCGAGAGCGATCGACAGGCGCTGGCCCGGGAACAGTCGCTGCTCGACAACGCCCGCAGTCAGCTCGAGCGTATGCGCTCGCTGGTGCGGCGTAATCTGGCCTCCCGGGCCGAGCTTGACGCCGACGAGAACGAAATCGCTCGAGCCCAGGTGACGCTGGTCAGTCGCCAGGGCGAACTCGACGGACACCCCGCCAGGCTGACCAGTCTCGAGGCCCAGCGGCGCCAGGCCGAGGCGTCGCTGGCCGAAGCCCGTCGCGATGCGCGAAGGGCCCGGGCCGAAGCGCCTTTCGACGGTATCGCCACCGCTGTTGAAGTCGCGCCGGGCGACCGGGTGCGCGAGGGTGACGCCCTGCTCGATCTGATCCCGCTCGATGGCCTCGAGGTGCGTGCCCGGGTGCCCAGGGGCGTGCAGTCCGAACTGGTGTCGAGCCTGGCCGATGGCGCTCCCCCTGAGGCCGTCGACGACGAGGGCGGGCGCTATCGGCTGAGAGCACTGTCGGGCCAGGGGGACCCCGCCGGCACCGAGGCCATCCTCGAGGTGGTGTCCTCGCCGGCCCGCCTGCGGCCTGGTTCGCTGGTATCGCTATCGCTTGCCCGTCCCGAGGTGGCCGACAGTGCGGCGATACCCTTCAGCGCCCTGTACGGTGCCGATCGGATCTACGTTATCGAAGAGGGGCGCCTGCGGCCGATTGAGGTCAGGCGACACGGCGAGACCAGCGGTCCTGACGGGAGCTCCTGGGTGATCGTCAGCGGTGACGGTCTGGCCGACGGCCAGCGCCTGGCCATCACCCATCTGCCCAACGCCATCGAAGGACTGCGGGTGGTGGACCTGTCCCGGGGTAGCGGGCCCGCCGATATCAGCGCAACCCAGGCGCCGGCTGGCCAGAGGTCTGGTGAGCCCGTGAGCTCACCGTCCGCGGGCGACGATGTTCGGGCGGAGGCCGGCCCGTGAGCGAAGATACCCAACCGAATGCTCCCAGAGGCCCGATCGGCTTCTTTGTCCGCCACCGGGTCGCGGCCAACCTGGTGATGCTGGTGATGCTGATCGGCGGCGCCCTGGGCCTGTCGCGGATGAACATCCAGTTCTTCCCCGATTTTGCGCTGGACATCGTCTCGGTGCAGACCGTCTACAGCGGCGCCTCGGCGGAAGACGTGGAGCAGGGCATCACCATCCCGCTGGAGCAGCGCCTACGCAATCTCGATGGCCTGAAGCGGATGACCTCGACCTCGGCCCAGGGGGTGTCGAGCATTACCCTGGAGTTCTACGAGGGTACCGACCCGGTGCTGGCGCTGGACGATGTGCGCGAGCAGGTCGATGGCTTCACCAACCTGCCCGGGGACGCCGAGGAGCCGCGCGTTTCGCGGGCCCAGAACTTCGAGCCGGTGGCCCGCCTGATACTGTCCGGTGACGTCGATCGCGAGGCGCTGCGGAGGCTGGCCCGGCGTTTCGAGGACGAGCTGCTGTCGGCCGGGATCGATCGGGTCGAGCTGGTCGGGCTGCCGGAGCAGCAGATCAGCGTGGAGGTGCCGGTGGAGCGCCTCGGCGAGCTGGACCTGAGCCTGCCGGAGATCGCCGAGCGCATCGAGGGACTATCGCTGGACCTGCCCGCGGGGCTGCTTGGCAGTCAGGACGGCGAGCGCGAGCTGCGCGCGGTGGAACAGCGCCGCAGCGCCGAGGAGTTCGCCGATATCGCGGTGCGCGGAGGCCAGCGGGTGCGTCTGGCGCTCGGTGACATCGCGGTGATCCGCCAGGAGAACCGTCCGCGACAGGTGGAGGTGCTCCACCATGGACAACCGGCGGTGGAGCTGATGCTGCAGCGCTCGGAGAGCGGCAACTCACTGGCCGCCGCCGAGGTGCTCAATGGCTGGCTGGAGCAAACCCGCGCGGAACTGCCGGAGAGCATCACGCTGGAGGTACACGACGAGACCTGGCAGCTGATCGCCGATCGCATCGGTCTGCTGATCAACAATGGCCTGGGCGGGCTGGTGCTGGTACTGGCGCTGTTGTACCTGTTCCTGCCGGCGCGGGTGGCGCTGTGGGTGGCCATCGGTATTCCCACCGCCTTTCTCGGCGCACTGGCGGTGTTCTGGGGCATCGGCGGCTCGGTCAACATGATCTCGCTGTTTGCCCTGATCATGGCGTTGGGGGTGATCGTTGACGACGCCATCGTCGTCGGCGAGGACGCCGATGCTCACTTTCGCGCAGGCGAGGCGGCACGCCTGGCCTCGGCGGGTGCGGCCCGCAGGATGCTGTGGCCGGTGGTGGCGTCGTCGCTGACCACCGTGGCCGCCTTCATGCCGCTGTTGATGGTGGGGGGAATCATCGGCAACATCCTGCGCGACATTCCGGTGGTGATGATCTGCGTGCTGGTGGCATCGTTGCTTGAGTGCTTCGTGGTGCTGCCGGCCCACCTGCGCAACGCCTTCTCGCCCCGCGTCGGCGGCGAGCGCCGTCCGGGACCGCTGGGGCGTCTGCGAGGTGCCTTCGACAGCGGCTTCGATCGTTTTCGCCAGGGGCCCTTCCGACGCTTCTCCGCCAGCACCCTGCGCCATCGGGCGCTGACCTTGAGCGCGGCGCTGGCGCTGGTGCTGGTGACGGTGGGACTCCTGGCGGGCGGGCGTCTGGCGTTCAATTTCTTCCCCACGCCGGAGCCGAATATCCTCTACGCCAACCTGAGTTTCGTCACCGGCACCTCTCGAGATAGGGTCGAAGACTATCTGGCCACCATGCAAAAGGCCCTCGACGACACCGAAGAGGATCTCGGCGGGGATCTGGTGCGCAGCGCCGTGGTGCGCGTGGGTGGCACCCTGTCCGCCGACGCCAGCGGGCGTACCGGTGACAATGTCGGCTCGATCATGGTCGAGCTGGTGCCGTCCGACCGGCGCTCGGTGCGCAATCTGCCGTTTATCCGTGCCTGGCGAGAGCGTCTGTCCGAGGTCCCGGGACTCGACACCCTGTCCATCGTCGAGCGCAGCGGCGGGCCACCGGGGCGTGACGTCAACGTGCGCCTGGTCGGCGAGTCCGCCGAGTCGCTGAAGCGGGCGGCGGAATCACTGACCCGTAGCCTCGGACAGTTGCCCGGGGTGCTGGAGCCCGAGGACGACATGCCCTGGGGGCGCGAACAGCTGATCTACTCGGTTAACGCCTATGGTCAGGCGCTGGGCCTGACCACCCGGGAACTCGGACGCCAGCTGCGGGCAGCCTTCGATGGCGTGCTGGTGCAGACCTACCAGGACGGTGCCGACGAGATCGAGGTGCGGGTGCTGCTGCCGCAGGACCAGCGTGAGCACCTGGCGACCCTGCCGCGGCTGATGGTGCGAGTGGACGATGGCCGCCTGGTGCCATTGGACCAGGTGATGGCACTGGATCACCGCCAGGGCTTCGAGGCGCTGCGTCACGCCGATGGCCGTCTGGCCGTCGAAGTCAGCGCCGACCTCGACACCGAGGTGACCAACACCGCCACGGTGGTCGAGGCGCTGCAAGCCGAGGTGCTGCCGGCGCTGACCGAGCGCTACCACCTGAGCTACACCTTCGAGGGCCAGGCGGCGGACCAGCGTGATACCTTCGCCGACATGCGTACCGGTCTGATCATCGGGCTGGGGCTGATGTACGTGGTGCTGGCTTGGGTATTTGCCTCCTGGAGCCTGCCGCTGATCGTGATGGCGACCATTCCGCTGGCGCTGGTGGGGGCTTTGCTGGGCCATTGGGTGATGGGGCTGGATCTCACCATCCTGTCGATGTTCGGACTGTTCGGGCTGTCCGGGATCGTGGTCAACAATGCGATCATCCTGGTGACCTTCTATCGTCACGAGCGTGACGCCGGGCGGGATATCGACGCGGCTCTCAACGAGGCGGTGGTGCAGCGGGTCAGGGCCATGTTCCTGACATCCCTGACGACCATCGGTGGACTGACCCCACTGCTGTTCGAGACCTCGCTGCAGGCTCAGTTCCTGATCCCCATGGCGGTGACCATCGCCTTCGGCCTCGGTGTCTCGACCCTGCTGGTGCTGGCGGTGATCCCGGTGTTGCTGAGCTACCTGGAACACCTCAAGGCCGCGCTGGCCTCACGGACATCACGTCACACCACGTCTGAGGGCTAGGCCGCTATAGGGGGGGCGCAGTCGGACCTGCGCATGGTGGGCCTGTCGTGCGCTCCATTGGGCCCGTGGCCTCAGGGGCAAAGGGCAAGCGCCGCCTTGACGGCGGCGCTGTCGGGTCTTGGCAGCGACAGGCGGCATCGCTTGGCTAGCTGGCCTGCTGGGGCGTCAATACCTGCTGATGCAGGCTGTTGCCCTCGGTGTCCTTGAGGGTGACGGTGAGCGCCAGGCTGTCGCCATCCAGGTCCACCTGGCCGAAGAACTGAAAGCCTTCGCTGGGCGGCAGGTTGGCTCGACCATCGGCGGGGGCCTTCTGGAACACCACCTCCGGGCCAAAGGTGGCGTCCAGGGTATTGGGGCCGAAGGTACCGGCGTGCAGCGGGCCGCTGACGAATTCCCAGAAGGGCGTGAACTGCTGGAAGCTGGCACGTTCCGGCGCATAGTGATGGGCGGCCGTGTAGTGGACATCGGCGGTCAGCCACACCACGTTGGCGATGGCGTTGTCGTGGATCGCCTTGAGCAGTCGGGCGATCTCGTGCTCGCGCCCGGAAGGGGCGCCACCCTCGCCATTGGCCACCGCTTCGAAGTGCTCGCCGTCGGCGACCACCAGGCCCACCGGCATGTCGGAGGCGATGATCTTCCAGGTGGCCGTCGAGGCCTTCAGCGCCGCGATCAAGTCGTCCACCTGGCGAGCCCCCATCAGGCTCGAGGCCGGGTCGTCTGCGCCCTGGGTATTGGTGCTGTTGGCCGCGCGATAGGTACGCATGTCGAGCATGAACACCTCGAGTTCGGGACCGTAGGTGAAACGACGGCGAATCATCTCGGGGGCCTCGGGGCGCTGACGGATCGGCATCGAGTCGAGGAAGGCGCGGCGGGCACGCGCCGCCAGCAGCGAGACGTTCTTCTCGGTGTAGCGCGGATCATCGAGGATCTCGCCGGGGTACCAGTTGTTGACGGTCTCGTGGTCGTCCCACTGGGCGTACATCGGTACCTCGGCGTTGAAGCGCTTGAGGTTGTCGTCCAGCAGGTTGTAGAGGTACTGGCCGCGATACTCATCCAGGGTCTCGGCTACCTTGCTCTTTGCTTCGGTCATGCGGTTGCGCCAGACGCTGCCGTCCTCCAGGTTCACGCTTTCTTCGAGCGGGCCATCGGCGTAGATGGTGTCGCCGGAGTGCAGGAAGAAGTCGGGCGACTGCTTGAGCATGGTGTCGTAGATGCGCATGCCGCCGCGGGATTCGTCGATGCCCCAGCCCTGGCCGACGGTATCGCCCGACCACACGAAACGTACCGAACGGCGTGAGCGTCCCGGCATGACCAGCCGGCCGATGACCGGCTCGCTGACGGCGCGGTCGTCGCCGAGGGCCGCAAAGTGCACGCGGTAGAACACCTCCGGCAGGTCGGCCAGGCCGGTGACGTCGAGCTTGGCGGTAAGCCCGCTGGCCGGCAGGGCGGTGGGTCCCTGCAGGGTACGGGCGTTGTTGAAGGCAGCGTTGTCAGCGATGTCCAGCAGCATCCGCGAGGGGCGGTCGGCACGCGACCAGATGATGGCGCGGTCGGTGCCGACGTCGCCGCTCATTACCCCGGAGGTGATCACGGGTCGACGGGATTCGGCCAGCACGATGCCGGGGGCGGCGGTGATCAGGCCGAGGCCGGCACCGGCCTTGAGGCCGAGTCCGAGAAACTGGCGTCGGGTGGGTTGCATGGGGCTCTCCTTGTCGTTGCGTCCGGTGGTCTTGGCGGGGTGGCGCGTCGCCCTTCGCGGGGGAGTGGTCGCGGCCAGTCGCCTAGCATTGCGGCCGTCGATGACAGCTTGATCGCGAATCTATTGCATTAATGCGAAGCGCAATGAACCGCAGAGCCGCAACGAAACGCGAGGGGGCTCGATAGAGAGGATGATGGTGCCAGTATAGTCAGATGCAGCCAGGGCCCCTGTCGCGGTATCATGGCGCCCTTGCGCATGGGGGCCTTGTCCCCGTGCCCCACTTTTTTACGAGCAAGCAGGCAACCGTCTCCATGTCCAACCCCAAGCAGGCCCAGGAAACCGGGCTTCGGCGCACCTTTGCCATCATCAGCCACCCGGACGCGGGCAAGACCACCATCACCGAAAAGATGTTGTTGTTCGGAAACGCCATCCAGCTGGCCGGTTCGGTAAAGAGCAAGCGTGACGATCGCCACGCCACCTCGGACTGGATGAAGATGGAGCAGGAGCGCGGTATCTCCGTGACCACCTCGGTGATGCAGTTCCCCTACGGCGGTCGCATGGTCAACCTGCTCGATACGCCGGGCCACGAGGACTTCTCCGAGGATACCTACCGCACCCTGACCGCGGTGGACTCAGCGCTGATGGTGATCGACGGCGCCAAGGGCGTCGAGGACCGCACCATCAAGCTGATGGAGGTCTGCCGCCTGCGCACCACGCCCATCCTCACCTTCGTCAACAAGATGGACCGCGACATCCGTGACCCCATCGAGGTGATGGATGAGGTCGAGACGGTGCTCAATATCCAGTGTGCGCCGATGACCTGGCCGATCGGCATGGGGCGTCAGTTCAAGGGGGTCTATCACCTCTACAATGACGTCATCCACCTGTACACCCAGGGGCAAGGCAACCGAATTCCGGAAGACAAGCGCATCGAAGGCCTCGATAGCCCCGAGGTGGACGAGGTGCTCGGCGAGGATCTGGCCGAGGAACTGCGCATGGAGGTCGAGCTGGTGCGCGGTGCCTCCCACAGCTTCGACCTCGAGGCCTATCGCCGTGGCGAGCTGACGCCGGTGTACTTCGGTACCGCCATGGGCAACTTCGGCGTGCGCGAGATGCTCGATGGCTTCGTCGAGTATGCGCCGCCGCCCCAGGCGCGGGAAACCGACGTGCGCGAGGTGCCGGCCGAGGACGAGCGCTTCACCGGCTTCGTGTTCAAGATCCAGGCCAACATGGATCCCAATCACCGTGACCGCATCGCCTTCCTGCGGGTGTGCTCGGGCAAGTACCAGAAGAACATGAAGATGCGCCATGTGCGCATCAACAAGGACGTCAAGATCGCCGACGCCCTGACCTTCATGGCCTCCGATCGTGCCCACGTGGAAGAAGCCTGGCCCGGTGACATCATCGGCCTGCACAACCATGGCACCATCCAGATCGGTGACACCTTCACCCAGGGCGAGGACATGCGATTCACCGGCATTCCCCACTTCGCCCCGGAGCTGTTCAAGCGGGTCAGGCTCAAGGACCCGCTGAAGATGAAGGCCTTGCAGAAGGGCCTGCAGCAGCTTTCGGAGGAGGGCGCCACCCAGGTATTCATGCCGTTGGACAACAACGACCTGATCCTTGGCGCCGTCGGTACCCTGCAGTTCGATGTGGTCGCCCATCGCCTCAAGGAAGAGTACAAGGTCGACTGCATGTATGAAGGGGTGAACGTCAATACCGCCCGCTGGATCTACTGCGACGATCCGAAGATGCTCGAGGAGTTCAAGCGCAAGGCCAGCACCAACCTGGCCATCGACGGCGGTGGCTACCTGACCTATATCGCCCCGACCCGGGTCAATCTGCAGATGACCCAGGAGCGCTGGCCGGAAATACGGTTCAGGGAGACCCGCGAGCACTAAAATGCTGATCGACGCTCACTGCCACCTCGACTTTGCCGACTTCGACGCCGATCGCGACGCGGTCCTGTCCAGGGCCAGGCGGGCGGGCGTCGAACAGCTGGTGGTCGCTGGTACCCACCGTGACGCCTGGCAGGGCACCCTGGGCCTGGCCGAGCAGACGGGGTTGCACGCCTGTCTCGGTCTGCATCCGGTGTTTCTGGAGCATCATCGGCTGGATGGCGAGGATGACGACATCAGCGCGCTGGGCCAGGCGCTGGAGGCCCACCCTCGCTGCGTCGCCTTGGGGGAGTGCGGGATCGATGCGCGTTTTGGCGACACCCTCGATCGCCAATGGCACTTGTTCGATGCCCAGCTCAGGCTGGCGCGGGATCTGCGCCTGCCGGTGGTGATCCACTGTGTGCGTGCCAACGACGACGTCGCCAAGCGTCTGGCCCAGTTCGGGCTTCCCGCAGGGGGCCTCATCCATGCCTTCGCCGGCTCTCCGGAGCAGGCGAGCCGCTTTGTCGATCTGGGGTTTACGCTGGGCCTTGGGGGGGCGGTGACCTATCCCCGGGCCAGGAGGGTGCGCCGGGCGGTGGCGTCGCTGCCCGATGACGCCTACGTGCTGGAGACGGATAGTCCTGACATGCCGTTGTCGGGCCACCAGGGCGAGCGCAATGAACCTGCCCTGGTGGCCGAGGTGTGTCGCCACGTGGCCGAGATCAGAGGGCAGACACCGGAAACCGTGGCGCTGCACTCCAGTGACAATGCCCGCCGGCTGTTCGGCCTGCCGGCACCCTGACCCGGGCGACGGCGGGATTATCGCCCGGGTCGAAATACCCAGGCGTCAGCGATGTCATACCAGACTCTCGGGGTCGAGGCGATCGATGGCGTAGGGCAGGTGCAGCAGCTTCAGACGTTGATCCTCGCAGCTGAGGGCGGCCTCATCGGCGCGGGTATTCAGCACCGCCAGTACCTCGGCCTGCCCATAGGCATCGAGGGCGTTTGCCACCACCTCGCCCTGGCGCTTGCCGCTTTCGTCGATCACCTCGCTGCCCAGCGGCGGCAGTCGAGCCCCCTCTAGCTGGGCGCGATACAGGCGCTTCTTGACCTGGCCGCGGAAGTGGGCGCGGGCCACCACTTCCTGCCCGGTGTAGCAGCCTTTCTTGAAACTGATGCCTGCCAGTGCCTCCCAATTGAGCATCTGGGGCAGGTAGGCATCCTGCTGATCGGCATCGATGAAACACAGCCCCGCCTGGATATCCGCCAGCCGCCATACCTGATTGCCCACCGGCTGACACTGCTGGATCAGGCGCGAGAACAAGGCCTCTGCCTGGTCTTCTGGCAGCATGATCAGGTAGCGGGGGCGAGGGCCAGGCTGGCCGAGCACCAGGGTGTCGCCGTGGCTCGCCTGGCGCCAGGGATCGGGCGGTGTCAGGTCGCAGTCGACCTCGGTCAGGGCGGGTGCTTCCTGGCCGATCAGGCCGATCAGCGCCAGGTCATCGCGAGCCGTCAGCTCGGCCTTGTAGAAGGCGGCGAACTTGCCCAGGTGCTGGGCCAGCGGGGCTACCAGACTGCGATGCAGCACGATCCTGAAGCGTTCGTCGTCGACCTTCATCAGCTGGCCGTTGGCCAGCATGCGCCCCTTGGGGGTGCAGAAGCAGGTCAGCGGGGCGAAGTGGCCATTGGCGTGGGCGAGCTGGGCACTGGTCTGGCCCTGCAGAAAGCGCTCAGCGTCGGGGCCGACCACGTCCAGCGCGCCGAGATGGACCAGCGGGGTGGCCACGGTGCTGTCCAGGGCAAGGCGGGCCGCGTCGGGGGTGTCGAAGTCGACCTGGTCCGAGCCGGTCAAGCGGCCGCCGTGGGCGGTGATCCAATCCGTCATGAGCAATCCTGTCGCGCGTATCGAAAAAAGGTGAAGTTTGCGCCTGTCAGCAATGTGAGGGTGAGACGCCCCTTTTGCAAGGTACGGGCAGAAGAACCCGCACGGGGTGTCGTGCTAAGCTTTTCCACCAGTTTCAAGCTTGCTGTTACGATCTTCGGTCCTTCCGCTTCACCCGCCAAGGAGGCGCGCCTCATGTCCCAGCAATCCCTGACCTTCCAGGGCGTCGACAACGCCGACCAGGTCAACCAGATCACCACCGCCTTGATGATGCTCGACGGCGTCGACAGCGTGGAGGTCGGCCGCCATGGAGCCGAGGTGGAAGGGCGCGCGCGTCGCGAGGCCCTGATCGAGGCGATCAAGCGACTCAAGCTCGGCATCGAGGTGAAATGATGAGTATCGAGATTACTACCGAGAAGGATGGGAAGCTGCGCCAGCGGGTCAGCATCGACAGCTTCGACGACCTGCTGGTCGATGTGCCGGTTGCTTACGGCGGCGATGGCCTTGCGCCGGACCCCCACGACTACTTCGATCTGTCGCTGGGGGCGTGCAAGGCGATCACCTCGCGCATGTACGCGCAGCGCAAGGAGTGGCCGCTGGAAGGCGTCAGCGTCACGGTCACCAGAGACGAGCGTGACGAGCGCAAGGGCGTCTACCGGCTCGATGTGGCGATGACCTTTCACGGCATCGAGGATCCCGAGCGGCTGGCACGGCTCGAGGAGATCAGCCACAAGTGCCCGATCCACCGCTTGATGACCACTTCCACGGTGGAAATCACCACGCGAACGCTGGCGCCAACGGCCCAAACCTGACGTCGGCGAGCGTGCGCGAGACTTGAAGTCGGCGCCAGCCGCCCCGATCTGGGTGGTGTCCCCCAGCAGGAGTCATGATGAGCAAGTCCTTTCGTCTGTCGTCGAAGTTCCAGCCTGCCGGTGACCAGCCGAGCGCTATCGAAAGCCTGGTCGGCGGGCTCGATTCGGGCCTGGCCCACCAGACCCTGCTCGGGGTGACCGGTTCGGGCAAGACCTTCACCATGGCCAACATCGTCGAGCGATTGCAGCGGCCGACCATCGTCATGGCGCCGAACAAGACCCTGGCGGCCCAGTTGTACGGGGAGTTCAAGGCGTTCTTCCCGGACAACGCCGTGGAGTACTTCGTCTCCTACTACGACTACTACCAGCCCGAGGCCTATGTGCCCTCGTCGGACACCTTCATCGAGAAGGACGCCTCGATCAATGACCATATCGAGCAGATGCGACTGTCGGCGACCAAGGCCCTGCTGGAGCGTCGCGATGCGCTGATCGTGGTGTCGGTGTCGGCGATCTACGGCCTGGGTGATCCGGACCAGTATCTGAAGATGCGCCTGCACTTCACCCGCGGCGAACTGATCGATCAGCGCGGCTTTCTGCGTCGTCTGGCGGAACTGCAGTACACCCGCAACGACATGGACTTCAAGCGCGGCACCTATCGGGTGCGTGGCGACGTCATCGACATCTTCCCTGCCGACGCCGAGGATGAGGCGGTCAGGGTGGAGCTGTTCGACGACGAGATCGACACCATCAGCCTGTTCGATCCGCTGACCGGCGAGGTGCGCGGCAAGGTGCCGCGCATGACCATCTATCCCAAGAGCCACTACGTGACCCCGCGGGAGACCATCCTGGCGGCGGTGGATCGGATCAAGGAGGAGCTGGTCGAGCGACTGACCTTCCTGCGCAAGGAAGACCGTCTGGTCGAGGCCCAGCGGCTGGAGCAGCGTACCCTCTACGATATCGAAATGATGCTGGAGCTGGGCTACTGCAACGGTATCGAGAACTACTCGCGCTACCTGTCCGGACGCAACCCCGGCGAGCCGCCCCCCACCTTCTTCGACTACCTGCCCGCCGACGCGCTGCTGTTCATCGACGAGTCCCACGTCAGTGTGCCCCAGGTGGGCGGCATGTACCGCGGCGACCGCTCGCGCAAGGAGACCCTGGTCGAGTACGGTTTCCGCCTGCCGTCGGCCCTGGACAACCGTCCGATGAAGTTCGAGGAGTGGGAGCGGATCTCGCCCCAGACCATCTTCGTCTCGGCCACGCCGGGTCCCTACGAGGCCGAGCACGCCGGCCAGGTGGTGGAGCAGGTGGTACGTCCCACCGGCCTGCTGGATCCCGAGATCGAAGTGCGTCCGGCCTCGACCCAGGTGGATGACCTGCTGTCGGAGATCCGTTTGCGCACCGCCGTGGGCGAGCGGGTGCTGGTCACCACCCTGACCAAGCGGATGGCGGAAGACCTGACCGAGTATCTCGACGAACACGACGTCAAGGTGCGCTACCTGCACTCGGACATCGACACGGTGGAGCGGGTCGAGATCATCCGCGACCTGCGCCTGGGCAAGTTCGACGTGCTGGTCGGCATCAACCTGCTGCGCGAGGGCCTGGATATCCCCGAGGTATCACTAGTGGCGATCCTCGACGCCGACAAGGAAGGCTTCCTGCGCGCCGAACGTTCGCTGATCCAGACGGTGGGGCGAGCCGCGCGTAACGCCAACGGCAAGGCGATCCTCTACGGCGACCGCATCACCGACTCGATGCGCAAGACCATCGACGAGACCGAGCGGCGCCGCGCCAAGCAGACGGCACACAACGAGGAACACGGCATCACGCCGCAGACGGTGACCCGCTCGGTGGCGGATATCCTCGAAGCCGCCCAGGCACCGGGCAGCCGCAAGACTCGTGGACGCAAGGGCGAGCGCAAGGTGGCCGAACCGGAAGCGGTCTACGATCCCGCCAGCCTGTCGCCGGAGGAACTGCGCAAGGAGATGACGCGGCTCGAGGACGCCATGAGCGAGGCCGCCGCCAATCTGGAGTTCGAAGAAGCGGCGCGGTTGCGCGATCGCCTGCATGGGCTCAGAGAGCGTCAGCTGGCACTCGGGGCGGTATAAAGGAGGCAGCGTAAGCGGGGCGGGCGAATCTGGCAGTCCGTCCTGCCTAGACCGTGTCCCTGGCTCCTCTAATCGCGTGTTATACCGTTATCTTGCCCGATCGGCCTGATCTTCCGCCTGGCTGCCCTTTCTGTCCTGGCTGGCGCATCTTGTTCAATTGGCGCAGTGGAGGCTCGTTCTCCAGAGTGAGGCGGGATCTCCGCCAGCCGGCAAGCAAACGCCGGGTCAGTAGCGCGTTAAACGAACTGGCACAGACGGCTGCCGAGCCGTGGCGTAATGCGCTACACTACGGGCCCTCGCAAGCCCGCCATGTCGCCTACGGGACGCCAAGAGAGCGGGCGTATCGACCCAGCCAAGGAGTCTGCCATGACCGTGATCCGCCAGGACGACCTCATCACGAGTGTCGCCGATGCCCTGCAGTACATCTCCTACTACCACCCCAAGGACTTTATCGACGCCATGGCGGCCGCCTACGAGCGGGAGGAGAACCCGGCGGCGAAGGATGCCATCGCCCAGATCCTGATCAATTCGCGGATGTGTGCCACCGGCCATCGTCCGATCTGCCAGGATACCGGCATCGTCACGGTCTTCGTCCATGTGGGCATGAACGTGCGCTTCGAGGCCGACATGAGCCTCGATGACATGATCAACGAAGGGGTGCGCCGGGCCTATAACTTCCCGGACAACGTGCTGCGCGCCTCGGTGCTGGCCGACCCCGACGGCAAGCGTCAGAACACAAAGGACAACACTCCGGCGGTGATCCACCACAAGCTGGTGCCTGGCGATACCGTCGAGGTTCACGTGGCGGCCAAGGGCGGCGGCAGCGAGGCCAAGTCCAAGTTTGCCATGCTCAATCCCTCCGACTCCGTGGTCGACTGGGTCATGGAACAGCTGCCGAAGATGGGCGCAGGCTGGTGTCCGCCCGGCATGCTCGGCATCGGCATCGGCGGAACCGCCGAGAAGGCCATGGAGCTGGCCAAGGAAGCCCTGCTCGATCCGATCGACATCCAGGACCTCCAGGCCAGGGGCGCTGCCAACCGCGCCGAGGAGCTGCGCCTGGAGCTGTTCGACAAGGTCAACCGCAGCGGCATCGGTGCCCAGGGGCTGGGTGGCCTGACCACGGTGCTCGACATCAAGGTCAAGGATTACCCGACCCACGCCGCCAACAAGCCGGTGGCGATCATCCCCAACTGCGCGGCGACCCGGCATGCCCACTTTACCCTGGACGGCAGTGGCCCGGCGGCGCTCAAGGCGCCCAAGCTCGAGGATTGGCCGGAGATCACCCGTGAAGCCGGTGGCAACGTCAAGCGCGTCAATCTCGACGAGGTCACCCCGGAAGAGGTGAAGACCTGGCAGCCGGGCGATACCCTGTTGCTCAACGGCAAGCTGTTGACCGGGCGCGACGCGGCGCACAAGCGCATGGTCGACATGCTGGCCAAGGGCGAGTCGCTGCCGGTGGATCTGAAGGGGCGCTTCATCTACTACGTGGGGCCGGTCGATCCGGTCGGTGACGAAGTAGTGGGGCCGGCTGGACCGACCACCGCCACGCGCATGGACAAGTTCACCCGCACCATGCTCGAGCAGACAGGACTGTTGGGCATGGTCGGCAAGGCCGAGCGTGGTCAGATCGCGATCGAGGCCATCCGTGACAACCAGGCGGTGTACTTGATGGCGGTGGGTGGTGCGGCCTACCTGGTGTCCCAGGCGATCAAGGCCTCCAGGGTTGTCGGTTTCGAGGACCTGGGCATGGAAGCCATCTACGAGTTCGAGGTGGAGGACATGCCGGTGACCGTGGCGGTGGATAGCCAGGGGTCATCGGTGCACCAGACCGGTCCGGCCAAGTGGAAGGAAATCATCGCCGAGAGCGTCTGATCTCCCCATGCCATGTCTCGCCCCGGTGCATGGCGAGACACGATAGGCGGCCCCGTCATCTGGCGGGGCCGCCTGCGTTACGGGTATGCTGAAGTCCGCAATAACGCTAGCTAGTGCGCCCCGACGCTCAGCGCTCGATGTGGTGCGGTGTCACACGGATGGAGACCTTCGATGACCTCATGGCTACTTGGCCTGGCCATCTTTCTGATTCACCTGGGCGGGGCCATCTCCGCCGTGCTCGCGCTGATGTCGAGTCGAACCTCTCAGGGGGCGATCGCCTGGATCATTTCGCTGGTCGCCATGCCGTATCTGGCGTTGCCGGCCTACTGGGTCTTCGGCCGACCACGCTTCTACGGCTATGTGTCGGCGCGCGGCCAGCGCGATACGCTGCTGCGGCGCGTGTTGTTGCGCTATCGAGATCGCTTCGATTCCTATCTGGTGGGGGCCACCGACGCCGACGTCAAGGCGGTCGAAAAGCTTGCCATGATGCCGCTGACCCGCGCCAACTCGACGGAGCTGCTGGTCGATGGCGATCAGACCTTCGACAGCCTGTTTGCCGGTATCGATGCGGCCCGCTCTTATATCCTCATTCAGTTCTTCATCGTGCGTAATGATGAACTTGGTCGTCGGCTGCAGGAACATCTGGTGCGGGCGGCACGGCGCCAGGTACGGGTCTACTTCCTGTACGACGAGATCGGTAGCCGGCAGCTTGGCGACGGCTATCTGGGCGAGCTGCGCGAGGCGGGCATCCACGTCAGCGCCTTTCACTCCTCGCGCGGATGGCGTCACCGTTTCCAGCTCAATTTCCGCAACCATCGCAAGATCCTGGTAGTGGACGGTCGCGAAGGCTGGCTCGGTGGTTTCAACGTGGGGGTGGAGTATCTGGGACAGGATCCTCGCCACGGTCCCTGGCGCGATACCCATCTGAAGCTGGTCGGGCCGAGTGTGCTGGGGCTGCAGGAAGCCTTCTGGGAGGACTGGCACTGGGCCACCGGCACCATGCTGAGTCTTTCCTGGGCGCCCCAGGTGGATCAGCCCACGCTCGATGAAGGCAACGGGCGCCACGTGGTAATCGTCCCCTCGGGCCCGGCGGATCCCCAGGAGACCGCGAGCCTGCTGGTCCAGCACCTGATCCACAGCGCCCATCGGCGTCTGTGGGTGACCAGTCCGTACTTCGTTCCCGATGAGGGCGTCCAGGACGCACTGCGCCTGGCCGCCATGCGCGGGGTGGATGTGCGCATCATGATGCCGGAACGTCCCGACCATCTGCTGGTGTTCCTGTCGGCCTTCGCCTTCCTGCCGGACATGATCCGCGCCGGGGTCAAGGTCTATCGCTATCAGCCGGGATTTCTCCATCAGAAGGTCATGCTGATCGATGACAGCGCCGCCAGTGTCGGTACCGTCAATCTGGACAACCGCTCCTTCCGATTGAACTTCGAGATCACCGCTCTGGTGCCACATCAGGCGTTCGCCCTGGAGGTGGAGGCCATGCTGGAACAGGACTTCGCCAACTGCCGCGAGGTCAGCCTCGACGAGCTGCGCTCGCGTCCGCTGTGGCGCAAGCTGGTGTCCCGGGCCGCCTACCTGCTGGCGCCTGTGCAGTAGTCTGTGCAGTCGCCGCTGCTGCCTTGCCATCCCCCCGAGGCAAAAAGATCAAGGCTCTGCTGGAGGCTGGTCAATGTCCGGCACAGTGGCACGCAGCATGGCGGAGCAATAAAGCGTCAGTATTCCCTTGGGAAGGTGGGCGCTTTCCGGTACATTTAGCCGTTTTATCGGGCGGTCTGATGTGGCCCCTTCGGTCACGTTCAAGGCGATGGCGTCCCGTGTGGTTGGTGTCTTGACAAGGAGTGCTGGTGAATCTAGAAACGAAATGGCTCGAGGACTTCGTTGCGCTGTCCAACACCCGCAGCTTCTCGGCCTCCGCACGCCAGCGCCACGTCACCCAGCCGGCCTTCAGTCGCCGTATTCGCTCACTCGAACAGGCGGTGGGCGTCACCCTGGTGGATCGCTCGACCACGCCCATCGACCTGACCCCTCAGGGGCAGCTGTTTCTGGTGACCGCTCGCAATATCGTCGAGCAGCTCAACGAGTCCCTCGGCCATCTGCGCGGCCTGGCCATGGCCAACGAGGCGCTGGACGTGGTGGCAGCCCATTCGCTGGCGCTGAGCTTCTTCCCTCAATGGATCTCGCGGCTGCAGAAGGGGCTCGGGGAGTTGCCGACGCGGCTGGTGGCGATGAACGTGGGGGAGGCCATCCATGTGCTGCGCGAAGGCAACTGCGACCTGATGCTGGCCTACTACGACCCCTACGCCAGCATGCAGCTTGACGGGGAAGTCTTTCCCTCCTTTTCCATCGGGCGGGTCAAGATGATACCGGTGAGCCTGCCGGATGAGCAGGGAGCGCCGCGCTTCCCTCTGGACGGTGACGACTCCCTGCCGTACCTGGCCTACACCCAGGGTGCCTTTCTCGGGCGTAGCGTGCGCATGCTGTTGAAGAATGACCCGTTGCGCATGCGCTTGCGTACCGTCTACGAGACCGCCATGGCCGAGGGGCTCAAGGCCATGGTCATGCAGGGCGTGGGCATGGCCTGGATACCCGATTTCTGCCTCAGGCAGGAGCTGAAGAGCGGGACGGTGGTGCGGGCCGGTGGCGAGCAATGGGACGTCCCGCTGGAGATCCGCCTGTATCGCTGTTCACTGGTGCATAAGCCCGGTGTCGAAAAACTGTGGCGCCAGATGATGAAGCTGCCGCGAGACTTCCTCGAGGCCTGATGTAGGTGCGATCAGGCCAACCAGATCAGGCCAACCACTGTCGGCCACGCACTGCATCGCTGTTCACTACTCCTGGTTGCATTCAGTAAGCCCGGCGTCGAAAAACTGTGGCGCCAGATGATGAAACTGCCGCGAGACTTCCTCGAGGCCTGATGTAGGTGTGTTTCTGTCGGCCACGCACTGCATCGCTGTTCACTACTCCTGGTGTCATTCAGTAAGCCCGGTGTCGAAAAACTGTGGCGCCAGATGATGAAGCTGCCGCGAGACTTCCTCGAGGCCTGATCGCCTTTACCTCTGACAAGCGCCTGAGGACCTGTGCCCGTCAGGCGCTATCCCCTCCTTGTACGACGACAGACAGGCAAGCCGCTGCTGGACCCGGCATGGAGGTGCCATGTCGCTCAGTGGTTGCGAAGACCCCCGCGTCTATTCCCATTTCCTGTCTTTGATCCCGCTTTGTTTTCCTGGTTGATCCCAACATTCGTGTCCTGACGTTTTTACCATGCTTTCCTGACTGATCCTGGCTGTCGCGTACTGGCGTTTTCGCTCTAGATGGCTTGGAAATTCACGATGCTGGCTGGTGGCGCTTGTCCCGTTAAGCGAGGGTTTCGCATCCGATGGCATGCAGCTAGGTCATGCCTTTCTCGCGCTACCTGCTGCGTGTGTATCCGTACCCAGCCAATGAAAAGGAGCATGAAAGGTGTAACAAAAGAGGGCCTTTCTCGCCCAGGTGACACTCTGTGCACTACCGAACGTTGTCGGTCATGACTGTGATCAAGGTCAAGAAACTGGGCCAACCTTTGCGCTCTTCGGGTTTTCATATTGACCCATTGTCCAGCTCTCTGGATAGTTGATTACACGAAGTAACATAAGTTATACGCTCGCTTTCTCGACGTTTGTGCGCTGTTGCAATGTTGGGCGCCTGTCGGTGGCGGCCGGTAGGCAGGTGCGCAACCAGCAGGCAAGACGCGTCACTCTTGAAGGCTGAGGTAATTTCGGCAGGGGGCACAGGGATGGTCGATAAAAAGTGTGGAGTGGCAGGCCAGAGGGCCTCGTGCTTCGGAAAGCAATATGGAAAGACCTGGGTCGGCGTCGCAACGGCGCTGGTGCTGTCCGGCTGCGCTGTCACCCCTCAACCGATGTCGCAACAGGCCAATGAACAACGCGCCGACGACCTGTTGGCGAGGGTCACGGCCAGTCAGGAACCCGTTATTGCCCCAATCGATCTCTATTCGGCAATGGCCCGCGCCATCAAGTACAACCTGGACTATCGGGTGGAAGTGATGGAGCAGGCCCTGCGCACCAAGGAGCTCGATCTGGCGCACTACGATTTGCTGCCCAAGGTGGTCGGCAACCTCAACTTTACCGGACGCGACAATGAACCGGGCAGTTCCAGCATTTCTCTGTTGAGTGGTCAGGAGTCGCTGGAACCTTCGTCATCCAGCGAACGCAACCAGTTGGCGACCGACCTTACCATGAGCTGGGACGTGCTCGATTTTGGCCTGTCCTATGTGCGGGCTCAGCAGAGGGCCGACAGCGTCATGCTGGCCGAGGAAAGCAAGCGCAAGGTCATCCAGCGCATCATCGAGGATGTACGCGCCGCCTACTGGCGAGCGGTCAGCGCAGAACGTCTGTTGGCCAAGACTCGAGAGCTCGAGGAGAGCACACGAAGGGCGCTGGATCAGGCCCACCGTCAGCAGCGCAGTGCTTTGACGGCGCCGCTTCCTGCGCTTAGCTATGAACGTGAACTGCTGACCATTCGCCGCGACCTCGAGTCACTGACGCGGGAGCTGCGGGTGTCCAAGCAGCAGTTGGCGGCGCTGATGAACCTTCCGCCCGAGCAACCCTACCAACTGGTGTTGCCGCCGCGTGACCTGGCCTGGAAAGGGATCGACCTTTCCTACGACACCATGTTGAAGCTGGCGGTGATGAATCGCCCGGAGCTGCGCGAAGTCGCCTACCAATTGCGCAACAACGAGCGCGAGGGCACCACAGCGATTCTGGAAACCTTGCCGAGTCTCAAGCTTTTCGTCGGAGCCAACTATAGCGACGACGACTTTCTCTACAACAGTGACTGGGTCAGCTATGGCGCTCGCGCCAGCTGGAACCTGCTGAAGGTGTTCAGTCTGCCGGCCCGTCAGGATCGTATCGACGCCCAGAGCGATCTGCTCGATGCACGGAGCCTGGCATTGACCATGGCGGTGGCGACTCAGGTATCGGTGACCCGAGCACGCTATGAACTGCGGCGCGGAGAACTCGGCACGGCCAAGCGATTCCTTGAGGTGCAGCGAGCGATCGAGCATCAGGTGGAAGCCGGCTATCGTGCCAGGCACGTCAGCGAACAGACCCTGATTCGTGAACAGATGAATACCCTGCTGGCCGAGGTGCGGATGGATCAGGCGCTGTCGGACCTCCAGGGGGCCTACGCCAATGTCTATACGGCCACAGGCATCGACGCAGTGGATGCCGGCATGAGCAGCAACGAAAGCGTCCTGGAGCTTGCCGATGATCTGCGTGCTCTGTGGGCGCAGCGTGGCGATGCCTTGGCCATTGACGTGGTGGCATCGCCATGAGGGCGCACGGGATGAACAGCAGAAGCCTGGGGGCGGGGCAGTGTGGCCAGCGGACTCGCACGCTCTGGCCGGGACTCGTGCTGGCAGTGCTGCTGTCGGGGGCTGCCCAGGCCAGCGACATGGGCGAGGCCAGAGGCATCCTGAGGGCCGAGCACGAGGCGATACTGTCGAGTCGTCTATCGGCCAGAGTGCTTGAGGTGCCGTTCAAGGAAGGCGACCACTTCGATGCCGATGAGGTGCTGGTCGGCTTCGACTGCGCCGGACTCGACGCCGAGTTGCGTGCGACGGAGGCTAAGGCCGCAGCGGAATCCCGCAACGCCGCCATGCAGAACGAACTGTTGCAGATGGGCGCCACCGGACAGGCGGATGCCGACATTGCACGTTTCAAGGTGCGTGAGCAGCGGGCCCGGGTGGCCGCCATCCAGGAGCAACGCAAGGATTGTCAGATCAAGGCGCCTTTTGCCGGGCGAGTGGTTGAGCCCATGGTACGCCCCAACGAGACGCCGGAAGCCAACGCTCCCCTGATCCAGGTGGTGAGTGACGGCGCACTGGAATTGCATATGGTGGTGCCTTCCTGCTGGTTGAGTTGGATGACCCGGGGTAGCGCCTTCGGCTTCGAGGTGGACGAGACCGGCGACAGGCTTGACGCAGAAGTGTCGCGCATCTCGGCTGCCGTCGATCCCGTCAGCCAGACCGTCAAGGTGATCAGCCGAGTGGACAATGCACCGGCACGGGTTCTTCCCGGGATGAGCGGCACCGCGACCTGGCCCTCCAGGGGGGGCGGTGAGGGCAGGCGCTGTGGAGTGACCTCCTCATGACGAGTGTGGCGATTGAGCGCCAGTCTACTACCGAGGCGCAACACCCGGTGGCGGAGGGTCAGGCCAGAGCGAGTGGCTCGGAGGTGGGGCCAGGTGGCGAGCGGCTGATTCGTATCGAAGGCGCCTTGCGCCACTGTGACAGCCTCGACCAGCTGTGGTGCCACCTGGCCAATGAGGGGCAGAGCCTGCTCCAGGCTCGCCAGTCACTGGTGTTTTGCCTGTCGGGCAGAAATCGCTGGCGAGTCAAGGCGGTGGGAGGACTTGCGCGGGTGCCTCATGACAGTGCTCAGGTGCTTGCCTACCAGCATCTGGTGGGCAGTGACTGGCGTGAACACCGGGACGAGACGCAACCGCGCTTGCTGGATCTTGCCAACGTCCTGGAGGACGAAGGCATACCCGCCATGCGCCATGGGCTGTGGATACCGCTAAGCTATGGCGACCGGCCCATCGGCGCCGGTTGGTTACTGACTCGCGAGCGTGCCTGGGAAACACCGCACCTGGCCCTGGCCAGTCGTCTTGCCCAGGCCTACGGTCACGGCGCCAGCGCGATCCGAGGTCGACGCCGTGTGTCTCTTGGGCGAGCACGGGGGGCGCGCGGACTGGCGCTGGCTACGGTGCTGGGCCTGGGGGCAGCCTTGGCGCTGGTGCAGGTACCGCTGACGTCGAGGGCGCCCGCTGAGGTGGTCGCCAGTGAGCCGTTTGTCGTGGCGGCACCGATGGCGGGCGTCGTCGACCGCATCCTGGTCGCTCCCGGCGCCCGGGTGGCGCTGGGTGATCCGCTGGTGCAGCTGGTGGACGTGGAACTACGCAATGACTTCGAAGTTGCCCAGCGCAAGGTTCAGGTGGCCCAGTCCAAGGCGTTGAGGCTACAGCAGGCTGCCATCGCAAGCAGTGAGGCCAAGCGCGAGCTCGCCATCGCTCGCAGCGAGCTGAGAGTTGCCGAAGCCGAGCGAGATTATGCCCATGACCTGCTCGACAAGGCGGTAGTTCGCGCCGAGCGCAGCGGGGTCGCCCTCTATGGCGACCCGCAGGATTGGGTAGGGCGTCCCGTGCGGGTGGGTGAAGCCGTGATGCAGGTAGCGGACCCGGCGGATATTGCTTTCCGGCTCGAAGTGGCGGCCGCCGACGCCGTCACCCTCGAACGTGGAGCCTCGGTGGATGTGTTTCTTGATGCAGCACCCCTCGAACCGGTGTCGGCGGTCGTGGCACGGGCCGCCTACAAGGCCGAAAAGAACGCCAGCGGTATCGCCAATTTCAAGGTGATGGCGATACCGGAAACGCCGAGAGAAGACATGCCGCGGCTGGGTCTCAGAGGCACGGCGCGAATCCATGGTGAGCCGGTATCACTGTTCTACTATCTGTTCCGGCGCCCGATCGTCACCTTCAGACAGTTGACAGGCGTCTAGGCCGTGGCCAGGGCAATGGAGGGCACGTCTGATTCAGCAAAGCAGGAGCTGCTTGGGTCGCTTCGTCAGGAGCTCGAGCTGATCGAAGGTGGGGCAGAACCAGGCAAGGCCGCTCGCTGGAAGATTCATGACCCGCTGGCCGGACGTTTTTTCGAGATTGATGCCAGGGTCGTCGATATTCTCGCCTGCTGGTCGGCGGGGACGGTGGAGGCTTTGAGGCGACGTCTTGACGCCCGCGGACACGTTGACATCAGCGAAGATGATATTCGCCAGATCCAGCAATTTCTGGATCACAACGACCTGCTCGAGGCCAGCGAAGGCCGCAGCTTCGACAAGGCTCGGCGATATCGTGAGGCCAGCCGGCCATCCTGGTGGAAGTGGCTGCTTCATCACTACCTTTTCGTGCGTATCCCCCTGGTGTATCCAGGGCGTGGGTTGAAGCGATGCCTACCGCTGGTCGCCATCTTCTTTCATCGAGGCTTTTGGCTCTTCACGGCGATCCTGGGTGTCATTGGCCTCTACCTTGTTTCTCGCCAATGGGAGAGCTTCTTCACCACCTTGCCGGCGATGTTCAGCGTTTCCGGTGTGGTCGCGTTTTCCCTGAGTCTGGTGCTGGTGAAGACGCTGCATGAGCTTGGCCACGGCTTCTGTGCGACCCGCTTTGGGGTTCGTGTGTCGAGCATGGGGGTGGCGCTGATCGTGATGATGCCGGTGCTGTTTACCGACACCACCGATGCCTGGCGGCTGCCCCGGCGGCGCAAACGTGTGCTGATCGATCTGGCCGGGGTGGCGGTGGAACTGGTCATCGCTGTCTATGCCACTCTGGCCTGGGTTTTTCTACCGGATGGCGCTCTGCGGTTCGTGGCCTTTGCGCTTGCCACCACCGGTTGGGTGCTGAGCCTGGCGGTGAACCTCAATCCCCTGATGCGCTTCGACGGCTACTACCTGTTCAGTGACCTGCTCGGCATTGTCAACCTGCAGGAGCGGGGCTTTGCCATGGGGCGCTGGTGGTTGAGGGAAGGGCTTTTCGGTTTTAGCGATACGCCGCCGGAAGCGCTGAGTCGTGCCAAGCGCCGGGTATTGATCGGCTATGCCCTGGCGGTATGGGTGTATCGCTTCTTTCTGTTTCTCGGGATTGCCCTGGTGGTCTACCACCTCTTTTTCAAGGTGCTGGGCGTCTTTCTCTTCAGCGTGGAAATTCTATGGTTCATTGTCATGCCGATACTGCGTGAGCTGATGGTCTGGTGGAAAAGACGCAGGGAGGCCGGCCGGCGCGTTCTGATGACCCTGGCGGTGGCCGCCGGCATCGCTGTCTTCGTTGCCTTGCCTCTGCCTCATCGAATCACGGTGCCGGTGGTGTTCGGTGCCAGTCAACAGGTTCCGGTGTTTGCCCATCGCGCCGCCAGGGTCGAGCAGGTGCTGGTCCGCGTCGGCGATGTCGTCGAGCGGGGGCAGGTACTGGTCAGGCTCGAAGTGCCAGCGTTGCAACAGCGGGAAAGAACGGTGCAGGAACATCTGAATCTGGTGGATAGACGCCTGGACCGACGAAGTGCCGACAACACGGACCTGTCCCAGAGTCTGGTGCTGGAGAGCGAACGGGACATGCAACGCCAGCAGCTCGCTGGACTCACCGATCAACGTCGTCGGCTCGACGTCATCGCCCCCATGGACGGCACGGTGGTTGAGCTTGCCGACTACCTGCATCCGGGCCGCTGGGTCGGCACAGACCTTCGTCTGGCGTTGGTAGCCAGTACGGATCGGCTATCCGCCCGTGGCTACGTCAGCAGCGATGATCTGGGATTGCTGGCGCTCGGTCAGCCTTGTTTTTTTGTCGATGACGAACGTCTCTGGCCGCAGACCCCCATGCACGTCGAGCGAATCGCCGCCGCCGCTTCCCGTTACGTCGATCAGTGGATGTTGGCGTCAGACCACGGCGGGCCCATCGCGGCACGGCCCGATGACCAACGCTCCGTACCGGAAGGTGCGCTATTCGAACTGATGGCGGTCTCTGACCAGGACCAATCGTCGCCGCTCACCGAGCTTCGCGGGGAGCTTCACCTGGAGGGGCAACCGTCGAGCCTGGCAGCCAGCATGGCACGCCGCGTGGCCCAGGTGCTGGTGCGTGAGTGGGGGTCATAGGCGTCGCAGTCATTTAAACCTGACACGTCCAGGTGACGGTCAGCCCGAATTCAAAGAGGGAGATCCGACATGATCAAGGACGACTTGTTGATTCGCGAACTCGAAGCCCGGGTGTTGCTGGATGCTGCCAGTACCGCCACCGTCGATAACGTCAAGCAAGCGGCTGACGCCGCGGTCGCAACGACAGATGCGGGCTCCGCGGATCATGATGCAGGCCATGATGTATTGATGAGCGCCCTGCAGCACGTGGAAGCCCAGAAGGGCGGGCGCGAGCGTGCTGCCGGGGGCTCCGACATCGATGGAGATGGCGTCCTGGATGTCGACGATATCGATGATGACGGGGACGGTATTCTCGATTCAGTGGAAGGTGGGTCACAGAAAATAACCTGCAACGGCGTGACGAGCGGCGGGGCTTCTTCGAGTGATCTGGATCGCCTGGTAGACGGGAAAACAAACACTTACTTTATCTCGTCCACTGCAGAGCAAATCAGCGATTTTACGTTCAACTTTGATCCACCCATCGATCGTATCTATGGGATCGATCTGTGGAACAATGCGGGAAGTATACTTAATGATTCGCAATCTATTGGCTCGATAGGTGAGATCAGGTTTTATAATTCTTCCGGGGACTTGATCTATTCAAGCACTCGATATGCTGCCACTAACTCTATCCCCGAAGGGGCGGCGGGTTGGCCACTTCATATGGATATACCGAAAGATATTCACGGCGTGGCAAGTATTCAGTTTTTCAATATTAAAGAGCAGGCGGGAGGTGGATCAGGTATTGCGGTGACAGAAGTCGAATTCTTCGGCAGGATCGACAGTGACGGAGACGGAGCCGCTGATTCTGCTGACCTGGATAGCGACAACGATGGTATCACCGACAACATCGAGGCCCAGTCCAGCAAGGGGTATGTGGCGCCCAGCGGCATCGACAAGGACAAGGATGGCCTGGATGACGCCTACGATGCTGCCACCGCCAATACCTCCGCTACGGCCAGCAAGGGCCTGGCGCCGGTCGATACCGATGGCGACAGCACCACAGACTACCTCGACAGCGACTCCGACGACGACGGCAAGCAGGACATCGCCGAGCGCGACGCTGGGGCCTGGTCCATCACTAGTGAAACCGATACCGATGGCGACGGTCTGCTCGACATCTTCGAGGGAGCGGATGCCAATGATGGCTTTGACGCCAACGACGAGCTGATCAAGGATGGGAGATTTACCCTTTCCGATAGTGACAACGACGTCAGCGCGGATGGCTCAGACGCGGTGCCGAGCGTAGCTGACTTTGACTATCGTGATAGCGCTCGCCTCGACCCGGATGGTGATGGTATCGATAACAGCGTCGATATCGATGATGATAATGATGGGATTATCGACGATAACGAGTATGACTTTAGTCGACCAAATCTGGTGGAGAATGGCGGATTTTCCGGTGGGGATTCCTCTGGTTGGTATTTCAGCGGCTCAGACCTTGTTGATAACAATACTTCAAAGCCTAGTTGGGTTAATAGTGCAAAAAACTCATCGCTGAGCGGGGGCCTCTTTGATGAGATCAGCCCTGGTGAGAATGGTGGGAATCATAGTCTGGTAAATGCAGCGGATGGCAGCGAGTCACTTGTCTACAAGTTCGGCAAGGAGTTGGCGGCAGGTGACTATCGATACAGCTTCGATCTCTCAAAAACGTATTCGCGTGGTTCGGATGGCTATAATATATTTATCTGGGATTTTGATGCTGGGAAGCGCGTCAAGACGCTTGCGTACGGCCTTATCGGCGATCTTCCTGGAAGCGGTATTTTCAAGACGTTTAGCGGTGTGTTTGATCTGAGCAAGGCCGGCAACTATGGCATCGTGATGGTGGTCGATCAGGACGGGGACGGAGGAAACGGTGACTACGCCATGGACCGGGTGGCGTTTCAATATATTTCAAAGGATACCGATGGTGATGGTATCTGCGATGACAAGGATATCGACAGCGACAACGATGGCATCACCGATAACGTCGAGGCGCAGACGACCCAGGATTATATAAAACCTTCTGGCACCGATGTCGACAAGGACGGACTCGATGACGCCTACGACAAGGACACCAGCAATACCTCCGCTACGGCCAGCAAGGGGCTGACGCCGGTCGATACCGATAGGGACACCACGGCAGACTACCTCGATCGTGACTCCGACGACGATGGTAAGTTGGATATCGCCGAGCGTGATGATGGGGCCTCTTCCATTACGGATGCGACCGACACCGATCATGATGGCCTGTTGGATATCTTCGAGGGAACGAACGCCAACGATGGCTATGATGCAAACGATGAAAATGTCACGGAGAATGGTTTTACGCTGGCTGATTCCGACGACGATCTGCCGGCGGATGGCGACGGAGCACAACCACTTGTTGTCGATTTTGACTATCGGGAAAATGCTGTCTTGGATCGTGACGGCGATGGTATCATCGATACGGTTGATATCGATCAGGATAACGACGGCATCATTGATGTTACCGAAGGAAAAGATACCTCTGTACAAGAACAAATCGACACGACCGATATCGCCAACGACAAGATACCGGATCTTGACTTTAACAGCACAAAGGTAGAGGTGACCTCAAATACCACCGAGGGTAGCCTCAGCTATGGTCAAGAAGCCGGAGCGGTAAACTTTGACTATTCCGCGGATAATGTGGCAACGGTCAGTCTTGCAACAGATACCTTTGTGGACTTCGTTATCGACAGCAAGAACGTACCTAGTAGCAGACAGTTTGATAGGTATGACCAGCTTACCGTATCGAGCCCCGGTGCCTATATCGTGGTCTACGATCCCAACAATGTCCTGAATGTCGCTCAGGGGATTTATCTCAACTCGCTCACATTCAGCATGAGAGGATTGGGGAACCTGTACGGACTGTCGTGGTCAGTAAGGGTCGTTGATGTAAAAACGGTGACCCTGAGCATGGGGTGGCATCCTGACTACAATGTGGCTGCCAATGTAGGGTCATGTGTCAGGATTGGTATCGGTGGTGTGGCGAAGGACACCGACCGTGACAATATCGCCGATCACCTGGATGTCGACAGTGATAATGATGGCATCACCGACAATGTCGAGGCGCAGACGACCCAGGATTACATAAAGCCTTCAGGCACCGATGTCGACAAGGACGGACTCGATGACGCCTACGACAAGGACACCAGCAATACCTCCGCTACGGCCAGCAAGGGGCTGACGCCGGTCGATACCGATGGCGACAGCACGGCAGACTATCTCGATCGCGACTCCGACAACGATGGCATGCCGGATATTGCCGAACGCGATGATGGCGCCTGGGCCATCACGGATGCTACCGACACCGATCATGATGGCCTGCTGGATATCTTCGAGGGAACGAATGCCAACGATGGCTATGATGCCAACGATGACAACCTTGTTGACGGCAACTTTGCGCTCTCTGACAGCGACAACGACGTCGCGGCCGACGGCAGCGACGCTTCGCCCCCCGGTTCCGACCTGGATTATCGGGATAGCCAGATTGATACCGATGGTGACGGAATCGCAGATAGCTTGGACATCGATGACGACAATGATGGAATCCTTGATATCAATGAGTGGGGTGAGGGTGTCGCGGGAAATTGGATAGGAACAGACTACTGGGACAACTCTTCCATCAAGGTGGATGGCGGCGAAATCGTCGTGGGTGAAGCCGGGGATGTATTCGACGGTGATGATTCGAGTAGCGATTACATACATATCGATACAGGAGGCAGGAAAGGGGAGCTTGATCCGCCGATAGTGATATCTGTCTCTGTAGTAGATTCCTTGTCGAATTCTGGTTTGACGGTCGATCAGTTTTATATTGCCAATGATCGCGGTATTGTTGGTGATGGGATAAGATCAGCTACTATCAGGGTGTATGGGAAGGATGGGCTGCTGGGCGAGGAAGTTTTAGCGAATATTGGTGGTGATAATACGAGTACGCACGATATTTATAACTTTAGTCATGTGTATCGCGGCGTTCTCCGGTTTGAAGTTGTTATCACGAGTACCTATGAAACTGGCCCCTCAATAAAAGGATATAAGCTTCAGCTAAGGGAATTGGGGCTTGCCAGTTCCGGCAACCATGCGGCCTACAGGGACAGTGATAAAGACGGCGTCTTTGATCACCTGGATATCGACAGTGACAATGATGGCATCACCGACAATGTCGAGGCGCAGACGACCCAGGATTATATAAAACCTTCTGGCACCGATGCCGACAAGGACGGGCTCGATGACGCCTACGACAAGGACACCAGCAATACCACCGCTACTGCCAGCAAAGGGCTGACGCCGGTCGATACCGATGGCGACAGCACGGCAGACTACCTCGATCGCGACTCCGACAACGACGGCAAGCTGGATATCGCCGAGCGCGACGATGGCGCAACGTCGCTCAGTGACAGCACCGATACCGACGGCGACGGGCTCCTCGACATCTTCGAGGGATCGGACGCCAACGATGGCTTTGATGCCAATGATGAGAACCTTGTTGACGGCAACTTTGGGCTCTCTGACGACGACAACGATATCGCAGCAGACGGTAGCGACGCCTCGCCACCCGGTTTCGACCTGGACTACCGTGACAGCATCGATCCGCCGACGGCGGTGGAAGACGCCGGGAAGACCAATGAGGATGTGGCGCTGGTGGTCACCAAGGATAAGGGCTTGTTATCCAACGATACCCTGGCGGGGGCCACCGAAATCGCCTCGGCGGCCATCGACACCGACGGTGACGGCGTGGCCGATACCGCCCTGGTACTGGGGCAGGCCAATACCGTCAAGGACAGTGACGGCAATGTCATCGGCAAGCTGACGCTGGCCAAGGATGGCTCCTACCGGTTCGATCCGGTGGCGAACTTTTTCGGTGCACTGCCGATCATCAGCTACACCCTGAAGGGATCCGGAGGCTACGCCAGTTCGACGCTTACGATTACGGTGAACGCCGTCAATGATGCCCCTGTGGTCACCAACGACAGGGGCGATGCCAAGGAAGACGAGACGCTGAGTGTCGACAAGAGCGAAGGACTTCTGGCCAATGACAGCGATGTGGACGGGGATAGTCTGGCCATCTCCGGTTTCAGCGTGGCCGGAGTCACCGGCAGCTTCGCTGCGGGTGAGACCGCCAGCATCCCCGGCAAGGGGACGCTAACGCTCAACGCAGATGGCTCCTACAGCTTTACCCCGGCGCCCAACTACCACGGCAGTGTCCCGGAGATCACCTACACCGTCAGCGACGGCAAGGGCGGGACCTCCAGCGGTTCCCTGACCATTACGGTTGCCTCGGTGGAAGACAGCGTGTCACTTGGCGGCCTCGGGGATGGCAGCGACGGCAGCGATGGCAGCGTCAACGAATCGGCCTTGACCGGGGGCTCTGCCGCCGGCGGCAGTGGTAGTGTGCACACGGGCTCCTTTACCCTGGGGCCTGCCTCGAGCCTCGACAGCCTGACCATCGGTGTCACGATGATAACCCGGGCACAGCTGGAGGCCAGTGGCACCACCGCGATCACCATCACGGGTAGCTACGGTGAGCTGTCGATTAACGGCTATGACAGCGATACCGGGGTCGTGTCCTACCGCTACGTCCTGTCGTCCGTCGCCGATCATGGGTCGGATCCGGTCCTGGACAGCTTTACCATCGGCACCACCGACAGCGATGGCGACGAGACCTACAACGCAGGCACGCTGGCCATCCTGGTGGTCGATGACGTATCGACCGCCAAGGCAGACCAGGGCAGCGTCGACGAAGACGCCAGCGGCGGCAGTTCGCTGACGGGCAATGTCGTTTCCAATGACACCCTGGGGGCCGATGGGGCCGCCGACAGCGGTGCACTCAGCGCGGTCGGCAAGGGCGAGGCTGCGCCTTCGGGGGGTGTGGGCAGCAGCATTGCCGGTGACTACGGTAGCCTGGTGATGGACGCCAGTGGCAAGTACCTCTACACCCTGGACAACGCCAACGCTACGGTCAACGGCCTGCAGAAGGGGCAAACCCTCACCGAGACCTTTATCTATCAGATCACCGACGCTGACGGCGATACCAGCACGGCGACCCTGACCATCACCATCAAGGGCGCCAACGACGCCCCGACAGCGGAGGATATCACCGCCAAGTGTGCAGAGGACGGCGAGACCACGGGCACCATCGTCGGCGAGGACCCTGATGGTGACTCCTTGAGCTTTACCCTTGATGCTCAGCCCGAGGGGGGAACCGTCACCCTCGACGAGGACACCGGCGCCTTCACCTTCGTGCCGGACGCCAACGTCAACGGCGACATCACCTTCAGCGTCACGGTGGATGACGGCCACGGCGGCAAGACCCAGGTAGAGGTGACGGTCAAGGTTAGTGCGGTCAATGATGTGCCGGTCGCGTCAGACGACAGCGCCAGCACAGCGGAGGACACCCCCTTGATCGTTGGCAAGGACGAGGGCGTGCTGAGTAATGACAGTGATATCGATGGCGATGCCTTGTCGGTGGCAAGCTTCAGCGTCGAGGGGCTGACGGGCACTTTCACGGCAGGGGAAACCGCTACCATTGCCGGGGTGGGGACCCTGACCTTGAACGCCGATGGTTCCTACCGCTTCGATCCCGCGCTCAACTACCATGGCAGCGTACCCAAGGTGACCTATGTGCTCAGCGACGGGCACGTCAGCGACACCGCCACCCTCAGCATCACGGTCGATTCGGTCGACGATAGCGTGTCGGTGGGCGGGCTCGGTGATGGCGGGGACGGCGTCGACGGAGAGGTCAAGGAGTCAGGGTTGGTCGATGCCGAGGGCACAGGACTGACCCACGACGGCACCTTTACGCTGGGTCCGGCGGACAGCCTGGCGAGCTTTACCCTGGGTGGTTCAACCATAACGCTGGCCCAGCTCGAGGCCAGTGCCACGACGCCGATCAAGGTAAGCGGCAGCCACGGGACCCTGACGATCAAGGGCTATGATCGCCAGACCGGGACGCTGAGCTATCGCTACACCCTGACTTCCGCCGCCGACCACTCAAGTGGTGCGGTGAAGGACAGCTTTACCATCGATGTGACCGATGTCGAGGGAGATATCACCAGGGGTATCGGTACCCTGTCGATCCGCATCACCGATGATGCGCCGTCGGCCACCGCCGATACCGGTTCGGTGACCGAGGACGGCGCCGCCTCCACAGGCAACGTTCTGAGCAACGACCGGCAGGGCGCTGATGGCAGCAAGGTGTCAAAGGTGGGTGTTGCCGAATCCACCGATGGGGGAAGCGTCGGCAGCGCCCTTGTGGGCAGCTTCGGCACCCTGACGCTCAACGCCGATGGCAGCTATGTCTATGCGCTGGACAACACCAACGCCATGGTCAATGCACTGCAGCAGGGCGAGACCCTGACCGAAACCTACAGCTACCAGATCATCGACGCCGACGGCGATACCAGCACCGTCACCCTGACCATTACCATCAAGGGGGCCAACGATGCACCGACCGCCTCGGTCGACGCCTTGACCACATCGGAAGATACGCCGGTGGACGGCAGCATCGTGGCCGAGGACGTGGATGGCGATAACCTGTCCTTTGATCTGGTCGCCCAGCCGGAAGGCGGTACCGTCAGCCTGAGTGAGGATGGCAGTTTCACCTTCACTCCCGACGCCAACGTCAATGGTGACATTACCTTCAGCGTAACCGTCTCCGACGGCAACGGAGGCACCGTCACCGTCGAGGTCAGCGTCACGGTGACGCCGGTCAATGACGCCCCGACGGTGGTGGATGACAAGGCCGAGACCAACGAAGACACGACACTCGAGGTCGCCAAGGACAAGGGGGTACTGGCCAACGATGCTGATGTGGAAGGCGATAGCCTGAGCGTCAGCGGCTTCAGTGTCGAGGGCGTGACGGGCAGCTTCAAGGCGGGCGAAACCGCCACCATTGCCGGGGTGGGGACCCTGACCCTGAACGCCGACGGTTCCTATACCTTCGTGCCGGCGACCAACTACAACGGCAGCGTGCCGAAGGTCACCTACAGCGTCAGTGATGGAAACGGCGGGACCACCAGCGGTGCGCTGGCTATCACAGTCAAGCCGGTGGATGACGAGGTCAGCCTGGGCGGGCTTGGCGATGGCAACGATGGCAGTGACGGCAACGCCATGACCGACGGCTCTGTCAAGGAGTCGGGCCTGACCGGTGGCTCGGATGTGGCGGGCGGCGGGGTATCCCACAGCGGCAGCTTCACGCTGGGGCCCGCCGATAGTCTGGCAAGCCTGTCCATTGGCACTACATCGATTACTCGGGCGCAGCTGGAGGCCAGCGCCACCACCCCGATCAAGATCAACGGCACCCATGGTCTGCTGACCATTACCGGCTACGACCAGAAGACCGGTATCGTCAGCTACACCTTCACACTGACCACTAATGCCAGCCATGGCGATGGTGAGGTCCACGAAAGCTTCGTCATTGGGGTGACCGACGTCGAGGGAGATGTCACCGCCAATGCGGGCACTCTGACCATCGCCGTCATCGACGATGCACCGGTGGCCAAGGCCGATACCGGTCAGGCCGTGGAGGACGGTGGCAACATCAGTGGCTCGGTCATCGGCAACGACCTGGCAGGAGCCGATGGCGCCCCCAGCAAGGGGCTGGTCAACGCGGTGGGTAGCGGTGAGGCGTCGCCGAGCGGCGGTGTCGGCAGCAGCGTCGCCGGCAGTTACGGTAGCCTGATCCTGGATGCCAACGGCAACTACCTCTACAAACTCGATAGCACGAACAGTGAGGTAAACGCGCTGGCGGTGGGGGCAAACCTGACCGAGGTCTTTACCTATCAGATCATCGATGCCGATGGTGATACCAGTACAGCGACCCTGACCATCACCATCATGGGCGCGAACGATGCCCCTGTGGCCAGCGTGGATGCGATATCCACGCCTGAAGACACGCCGGTCTCCGGCAAGATTACCGCCAGCGACGTGGATGGCGATTCGCTGTCCTTCGATCTGGTGGCCCAGCCGGACGGGGGCACGGTTACACTGAATGAAGACGGCAGCTTCACCTTTACTCCCGACGCCAACGTCAACGGTGATGTCAGCTTCAGCGTTACGGTAGACGACGGTCACGGCGGTACCACCACGGTGGAAGTTACGGTGACGGTGACGCCGGTCAACGATACTCCTGTGGCCACCCCGGACACCAACAGCACGAGTGAAGACACCCCCCTTGTGGTGAACAAGGACAGTGGGGTACTGGCCAACGACAGCGATATGGATGGTGATAGTCTCAGCGTCAGCGGCTTTTCCATCGAGGGCGTGACGGGAACCTTCGAGCCGGGCGAGACGGTCGCCATCGAGGGCGTCGGCAAATTCACCTTGAACGCCGATGGCTCCTACCGCTTCGAGCCGGAGCTGAACTACCACGGTGACGTGCCAAAGATCAGCTACAGCGTCAGCGATGGTGCCGGCGGAACTACCACCGGAACGCTCCAGCTCACCGTCGAGGCGGTCGACGACAAGGTCACCGTCGGTGGTCTGGGCGATGGTAGTGATGACGGTGATGGTGCCAACGATGGACAGGTCAGCGAGTCCGGCCTGGCGGGGGGGACCGGTACCCTGGGTAGTGGCGTCTCCCATACCGGCAGCTTCACCCTGGGACCGGCGGACAGCCTCGCCAGTATCAGCCTTGGCGGAACCACCTTGACGCTTGACCAGCTGGTCAACAGTGCCGGTACGCCGATCAGGATCCAGGGTGGCCACGGCGAGCTGGTGATCAATGGCTACGACAGGGCCAGTGGCACGGTCAGCTATATCTATACCCTCACGGCACACGCCGACCATAGCCAGGGGCCTGTCAGTGACGATTTTGCGATCGCCGTCACCGACGTCGAGGGTGACGTCACTGCGGATGCCGGTACCCTGTCGATCGCCATACTCGATGATGCACCGAAGGCCGTGAACGACGTCGACGACGCGATCAACAAGCCGAATCAACCCAGCAGCATCGCCGATGGAAACGTCTTGACCGGAGACGGAGGCGACGATCCCGATGCCATGGACGGTGACGCCGATCTCCTGGGCGGTGACGGTGGCACGGTCAGTGCAGTGGGGGCAGGATCAGATGGGCCGTCGGCGTCCCATATCGGACAGGGGCTTCAGGGCGAATACGGCACCCTTGTCCTGAACGCCGACGGCAGCTACCGCTATGTACCCGATTTCGACTCGGACACGGTCAAGGGGCTGCCTGCCGGGCGACACGTTTCAGACACCTTTACCTACCAGATCACCGATCCTGACGGAGATACGGCCACCGCTACCCTGACCATTCGCATCTACGGCACGACGGCGGTCGTTGGCACGGAAGGGGGCGAGGTAGACGAAGCTCAACTCAACACGGATGGCGCCACCGGCACAGACCCTGGAGACTCGGGTGAGGTGATCTACGAGGGATCATTCTCGGTGGTGGACCGAGTGGAGCAGCAGCTCGAGACCCTGACCATCGGCGACACGAGTTTCACCCCGAGCGAGTTGGCAGCGTTGTCCGCCGACAATCCGTCGGTACGCATCGAGACCGATCACGGCTATTTCGAGATTATCGGCTACCAGCTAGGCGACGGCACCGACGTGCGGGAAAACACCGTGACGTTTCGTTTCGTGCTGACCGAGCAGGCCGATCACTCCGGAGGCGCGGTGTTCGACCACGTCGAGGTGTCGATGACCGATACCTTCGGCAACGACACCAAGGGTTACGGCAAGGACCTCAAGGTCGAGATTCTCGATGACGCGCCGATCGCCGCCAAGGACAGCGTCAGCGTCGCCGAGGACGGCGATGCCGGCGCCGGTAGTGTGTTGACCAATGACCGCGAGGGTGCCGATGGAGACGTCACGGTGACGGCGTCGGGCCCGGGCTCCAGCGTCAGCTCAGACGGTGTCGGTAGCGAGGTTGTCGGCAAATACGGCAGTCTGACCCTGGCCGCCGACGGCAGCTATATCTACACCCTGGACAACACCAATACGGAGGTCGATAGCCTCAAATCGGGTGGTTCGCTGACCGAGATCTTCAGCTATCAGATCACCGACGCCGACGGCAGCACGTCCACCGTGACTCTGACCATCACCATCGAGGGGGCCAACGACGCGCCGACGGCCAGCGTCGATGCATTGACGACCCAGGAGGATACCCCGGTCAGCGGTACCATCGAGGCCAGTGACGTTGAAGGAGATGACCTCAGCTTCGATCTGGTCGCGCAGCCCGACGGGGGCAAGGTCACGCTCAACGACGATGGCACTTTTACCTTCACCCCCGACGACAACGTCAATGGCGATATCACCTTCAAGGTCACGGTTTCCGATGGCAATGGCGGTACCACCACTGTCGAGGTCACGGTCAAGGTGGAGGCGGTCAATGATCTACCGAAGGTGACCGGCGAGACCGCCAGTACCCCCGAGGACACGCCGCTTGACTCGTCGAGCGACGACAGTCTGCCTGGTCTGCTCGACAACGACAGTGACATCGAGACCGATCACGACAGCCTGGTGGTCGTGGACGTTCGCGTCGACGGCATGAGCGAGAGCATCGATGTCGGTGAGACCGTCACCATCGATGGTGTCGGCAAGCTGACGGTGGAGGCCGATGGTGTCTGGCGATTCGAACCGGCACTCAACTACCACGGCAAGGTACCAACGATCACCTACACCGTCAGCGATGGCGAGGGTGGGACCAGCACCGCCACCCTGGACATCACGGTCACGCCGGTGGATGACCAGGTCAACCTGGGCGGCCTGGGCGACGGTAACGATGGCAGCGAGGGAGGCAACATCAGTGACGGCTCCGTCAGCGAGGCCGGCCTGGCCGGGGGCAGCGATGAAGGTAACGGGCTGATCCATAGTGGCAGCTTTACCCTGGGGCCGGCGGACAGCCTGGCGAGCTTTACCCTGGGCAGTCGCAGCATCAGCCTTGCCGAGCTCGAGGCCAGCGCGTCGTCACCCATCGCGATCGAGGGCCGCTACGGCACCTTGACCATCGAAGGCTACGATCGCGCCACCGGTACGGTCAGCTACCGCTATCTGCTGACCTCAAACGCAGATCACTCCAACGAGCCGGTCAGCGACGACTTCATGATCAGCGTGACCGACGTGGAGGGTGAGGTCACCGCCGACGCCGGGACGCTGGTGATCGACATCGACGATGATAGTCCGAGTGCGACCAATGACAGCGGCGTAGTCGTCGAGGACGGTGCTGCCGGCGCAGGCAGCGTCTGGGCCAATGATCGCCCGGGTGCCGATGGTGCGGATGCCAATGGGGCGGTGGTCGGGGTAGGTGTGGAAGGCGGAAGTCTCGATGGGGCCACCGGCGTCTCGCTAGAGGGGAGCTACGGCAGCCTGATCCTCAACGCCGATGGCAGCTATAGCTATACGTTGGACAACACCAATGGCGAGGTGGACGGGCTCCAGGTCGGTGACACGCGGACCGACACGTTCAGCTATCAGATTCGCGACGCCGACGGCGATCTCGCCACCGCCACCTTGACGATCACCATTCGTGGAGCCAACGACGCGCCGGAGGCTTCTGCGGAAAAGGTGACCGCCAGCGAGGATACTCCGGTGGATGGCAAGATCATCGCCACCGACGTCGATGACGATGAGCTCACCTTCAGTCTGGATGCGCAGCCTGAGGGTGGCACCGTTAGCCTCGATGAGGAAGGTAACATTACCTTTACCCCGGATGCCAACTTCAACGGCGACACCAGCTTCACCGTCACCGTGACCGACCCTTCCGGTGCCACCGTCACGGTGGAGGTCGATGTCTCGGTGACACCGGTCAATGACGCGCCGTCCGCCAAGAACGACCAGGCCACGATCGCCGAGGACACGCCTCTGACGGTCGCCGCCGAAGACGGCCTGCTGGCCAACGATAGCGATATCGAGGGCGATAGCCTCAGTGTTACGGGCTTCAGTGTCGATGGTATCGAGGGAACCTTCCTGGCAGGGCAGACCGCCGTCATCGAAGGCGTCGGCGAGCTGACCATCAGCGCCAATGGCAGCTACCGTTTCGTGCCGGCGCTGAACTACAACGGCGAAGTGCCACTGGTCACCTACACCGTCAGTGACGATGGGGGCGCGACCTCCGACGCGAGCCTGAGCATTTCGGTCACGGCGGTGGACGACAAGGTGACTGTCGGTGGGCTGGGGGATGGAGGCGGTGAGCCAGGAGGGGGCGATTCAGCAGGCGACGCCACCACCGATGGGTCGGTTGACGAGGCCGGTCTGACAGGAGGCAGCCACGAGGGCTTGGGCCTGAGCCACAGTGGCACCTTTACCCTTGGACCAGCCGACAGTCTGTCCAGCCTGACCCTGGGGGGAAGCACCATCAGCCTGGATCAGCTCAAGGACTGTGGTAGCCATCCCATCGAGGTGACCGGCGATCACGGCACCCTGGTGCTGCGCTACTACGACCCCGCCACCGGAGAGGTGAGCTATACCTACTATCTGGCCTCGAGGGCCGATCACTCCGGCGGCGCGGTCAACGACAGCTTCGCCATCGGCGTCACCGACGTGGAGGGCGAGACCACCGCCAACATTGGTACCCTGGCCATCGCCATCATCGATGATGGTCCTGGCACCGGCAATGACCGTGGTGAGGTGAGCGAGGAAGGCTCAGAGCCGGGAAGCGACTGCAGCGGTAACGTCCTCCTCAATGACCACTATGGTGTCGATGACGTTGCGGTGGATGGCGGGGTCACGGCGGTCGGGTCAGGTCAGTCATCGCCCGAAGGTGGCGTTGGCGAGCCGGTGGAGGGCCGTTACGGTAGCCTGGTGCTGAACGCGGACGGCAGCTATTCCTATACGCTGGACAACAGCAACCCGGTGGTGGACGCGCTCAAACCGGGGCAGACGCTCACCGAGACCTTCAGCTACACCATCACCGACAGCGATGGCAGTGTTTCGACCGCGACGCTGACGATCAGCGTTCTCGGCGCCAACGACGCCCCTGTCGCCAGCGTAGATCCCATCGTCACCACCGAGGATACCCCGGTCGAGGGGCGTGTCGTCGCCACCGACGTGGACAATGACGACCTGACCTTCCGTCTCGACCATCAACCGGGCGGCGGCAGCGTCACGCTCAATGAGGATGGCACCTTCACCTTTGTGCCCGATCCCGACGTCAGTGGCGATATCAGCTTCAGCGTGACCGTGACCGACGCCAGCGGTGCCACCACTACCGTGGTAGTCACCGTCTCGGTTGAGCCGGTCAATGACGCCCCTGTGGCCAGTGCCGATCCTATCGTCACCGGTAGCGGTGAAGCCGCCGCTGGTCAGGTGGTGGCATCGGACGTTGAAGGGGATGATCTCACCTTCGCGCTGGATGACGGTCCTCGACACGGTCAGCTTACCCTGAACCCGGATGGATCCTTCGTCTATGTGCCGGAAGCAGGCTTCTCCGGCAGCGACAGCTTTGTCGTCGCGGTGTCGGACGGGCAGGGCGGTGTAACCTACGTGACCGTCTCGGTGACGGTGGAGCCCCTCAATAGCTTGTATATCGGTGACCGTGCGCCCGAAGTCCCGTCGCAGGATGTCGAGTCGGATGCTGAAGGGCCCTTGATGCATGCCGATGGCATGGTCGATGAGGTGGTCAATCAGTACGGAGGCCTTGGTGGCCTTGCCGACCTGTCTGCGGATGGGGCAGTAAGAGCGGCGGTACACGGCATCTCGGCGCTGACCGACGCTGAAATGGAGGTGGTAAACAAGGATCAGCCGAGAGAATCCAGCGCCTGGAACTCCTCGATGCTGCAGGAAGCCAGGTCGCTGGCTCATCCCGGTGAGGTGCGAGCGACGTCGTGGGCAAGCAGCGATGGCCGAGCGACGCTGGAGGCTCTGGTCGAGAACGAGCGGGCGTGGCTCAAGCTGCCGGAAGGGCAACGCGACATCAAGGTGTCATTACCCGGGGGACGAGCCTTGCCGGACTGGATTCAGCGTCCCTCGATCGGTCAGTTGCTGATCGAACGCTCGGCGGCGCTGGAAAAGGTGACGCTGGATATCGATAGCCGAGGCAGTGAAGGGGAAGCACATCACTATCGCCTGGTGCTGGACCTGGACAAGGTGCGGCTGGAGGTGAGTGAAGGTGAGCCATCGTTCCCTGTGGCCGCGCCAGGCTTCAGCGAGCAGCTCAGTCGGGCCCATCACCGGTCGAATGACCTGGACCCGAATCTGCTTGAGGCATTGTCGCTGCTGACCGAGCACGATTGACGGTTAGCCAGGCCGTCACAAGCAGGAAACTTGGCGGACAGGGGGCCTCCCTTGTCCGCCATGTCGTTACCGCCGTTGGATCTTGCCGCGTGCCTCAGGAGCGTCGATCGGCAGGCAGCCCGAGAAAGTTCTGGATGATGAAGAAGTGATCCTCGAACAGGCTTTCCGGCTCGAGTTCCGCCAGGGGCACCCAGCGCGCATGGTCGCCCCCCTTGACGGGCTTCAGCCTCGGCAGGTTCTGATCCGGTCTCAGGGCAAAGTAGAAGGCTTCTGCCAGGGTTCGTCCACGCCAGCTTCGGTGCGGCTCGTCGAATAGCCGTTGACCGCGTAGCGATCCCTTGAGCACCGGCTCCGGCACCTTCAGCCGAATGCGTTCGCGCAGCTCTCGCAGACAGGCGTCCATCAGTCGTTCCTGGGCGCTGATAAAGCCCCCGGGCAGGGCATAGAGTCCCTTGCCGGGTGCCGAGGTGCGCCGCACCAGCAGCACATGGCCCGACTGCACCACAACCGCACAGACGGTGACGAAGATCGGCGGGTAGGGCGCCTGGGCCCAGGCCGAACGGTACTGGTCGAGCAATTGCTGTTCTTCACCGAGCTGGCGGTAGGGCTTGCCGCTCATGAAGCGCCGGATATGCTCCACCACTCCCGGTGGAAGATCGTGGCTTGCGTTGGTGGAGAGATACTCTACCGCCGAGCCCTCGGAGCGAAATAGCCGTTCTCGAATCTGGCTGGCGGAGATCGCTTCGACCAGCGGTACGCTCACCGACTCCCACTGGGGGAACAGTGACAGGTAGTAGCTCGACTGACCGCGGCTGGCGCCGATCAGCCCGATACGTGGTAACCGTGCGCTCTCGGGATGGGCTAGATCGCGCACCTTGCGCTGGACGTCGTGTACCCAGACATCGTCGTTGTAGAGCGCATCCAGCAGCGGCACGATCTCGAGGCGAGCGTTGTCGTCTTCGTCGAAGGCGCTGCGCAGCATCTGGCGGCGTTCGTCGAAACGCCAGGGGTTTCGCAGTGAGCGCGCCTGCCACGCGGAGCCTACCAGCACGATGACCTGTCTGGCCTGCTTGAGGGCCGCCCGAATCACCGCCAGATGGCCGAGGTGCGGGGGCTGAAAGCGTCCGATGAACACCAGGCAGTCGAACTCGGTCTGCGGCGGAGAGGTGACCAGATCGGTGGGCATGGAGGACTCCTGGAAAACGTCGCCGCCATTATGGTGGCGACGACTGGCAGGCGCAAACAGACCGGTGCAAACAGACAGGCTCCAGGGATAGGTGAATGAGGCTAGATGAAGGAGGCTTGATAAACCCGTCACGATGATCCGGTCGTGATGAACTGGCAGCGCTTGGGCGTCGCGTTGGCGCATGTTTCTGCGTATACCGTCGGTGTTAGGTATGCTGAGGGCAACGATAATGACGAGGGAACGCCATGATCATTCAGTTTTTCGCCTTCTGGTGGGGGGTGCTGCGTCGCTCGGTGGCGTTGTGGCTGGAGCGCAACGCCTTCAGCTACGCCGGCTCGCTGGCGTTCTATACCCTGTTTTCGCTGGCGCCGACGGTAATCATCGCGGTAACGGTGATCGGTGTGGTGCTGGGCGAGGAGGCGGCACAGGGGCAAATCTTCGCCCAGTTGCAGGGCACCATGGGCCCCGAGGCGGCCACCGCCATCGAGCATGCCGTCGCCCAGTCGCGCATCCAGGAGTCCGGCCTGTTGCCGACGCTGCTGGGTTTTGCCGCCCTGGCGGTTGGTGCCACTACGGTGTTCGGCCAGATGCAGTTCTCGCTGAACACCATCTGGGGTGTCGCGGCACGCCCCAGCAGCAACAGTCTGTGGATCTTCGTCAAGAATCGCATGCTGTCACTGACGATCGTGCTGGCGATCGGCTTCATCCTGCTGGTGTCGGTGGGGCTCGGGGTGTTCGTCAGGGCGGCACTGAAGGCCGCCGACGATGTGCTGCCCTACGTCAGCCTGCTGACACGAGGGGTGGAGCTGCTGGTGTCGATCGGCGTGATCGCCGCGCTCTTTGCCACTATCTTCAAGGTGTTGCCCGACGTGGTGCTGCGCTGGCGCGACGTCATCGTCGGTGCGGTTGTCACGGCCTTGCTGTTCTCGATAGGGCGCACCGGTATCGCGCTCTATCTGGCCTACAACGCGACTGCCTCGACCTACGGCGCGGCGGGGTCGGTGGTGGTGGTACTACTGTGGGTCTACTACTCCTCGCTGATCCTGCTGTTTGGCGCCGCCTTTACCAAGGTCCATCTACTCGCCCGGCACAAGCCCATCATCCCGCGCAACAGCGCCGTGCTGGTCAAGCAGGAACTGCTCGATCAGCAGAGCGTGCGTGCCCAGTTGAGCGCCGAAGAAGAACGGGAATTCGAGCAGGAGGCTCGCGAGCGTCAGCATGAGGCGGAGCTGGAGGCAGGGGGAGCGGAGACTGCTGGCACGGTGGAGAGTCGTCAGGCCAACGAAGATGACGAGGTCAGCGTCGATGATACCGTTCAAGATGCCGATGTCGCCAGAGAGGAACCAATGGACGAGCAGCAGGAGGCAGCCACGATGTCCGATGACACCCTATGCCTGGAGGCCCTGGTGGAAGGGCGAGTACAGGGCGTGAGCTATCGCGTTGCCACCAGGCAGCAAGCCGAGGCAGAGGGGCTTGCGGGGTATGCGCGCAACCTGCCGGACGGCAGTGTCGAGGTGTTGCTGTGTGGACCTCGTGACGCGGTGGAACGGGTCGCCGACTGGCTTGAATATGGGCCCGAGCAGGCCGAAGTGACCCAGGTCACCACCCGTGAGGTGACGCTGGATAAGCCGCCGAGGGATTTCACGACGGGCTAGAGCCCGGTGTAGAGCGCCCGCGGTCGTCGCCGCTGGCGCCATGACCTCAAAGGTCCAGCGATAGAAGAGCCCCGGGCGGGCACGACGGATAATGTCGAGGGACAGTGTCGTGCCCGCCCGGGGCTTTTTGCTGGCTTGAGTCGTTCAGGCCAGGGTGTCCGCGATCCAGTCGCTGACGGCCTTGCCGTCTACCTTCATGCAGACGTCGACCACGGGTGTCTGTGACCAGCGGTCGGCGATAAAGCCTCTGCCTTCCGGCGCGAGGATGGTCTGCCCCTCGGCCGGCCCTTCGGTGACCACACCGAGGTGGCCGCGGGTGGTCTCGAACAGGTCCGGGCGCAGTAGCCAGGCCAGGGCCACACTGTCATGGGGGCAGCAGCCGTCGATGCCGAGGGCTTCACGATAGAAGGCGCGATAGAAGTCGTAGCTGCCGGCCAGAATCTTGCCGAGCTCGCCCTGGCCTGCCTCGATGCGGGCCATGTGTTCCGGCGTCAGGATGCAGCGATGGGTCACGTCGAGCCCCACCAGGGTCAGCGGCCAGTCGGCGGTCAGGACGCGCTGCGCGGCGTGGGCATCATTGAAGATGTTGGCTTCTGCCACCGGGGTGACGTTGCCGCCTTCGCGAATGGAGCCGCCCATGATGACCACCTGCTTGACCAGGCGGGTGATCTCGGGGTCCAGCTGCAGCGCTGCAGCTAGGTTGCCCAACGGGCCGACCGCCACCAGGGTGACCTCGCCCGGACGCTGGCGCACGGTGTCGACGATAAACTGGGCGGCGCTGCGAGCGTCGGCCTGTCCCTTGACCTCGGGCAGGCTGATATTGCCCAGGCCGTTGTCGCCATGGATATGCTTGGGTGCCGGATGACGAGGCTTGACCATGGGGCAGGCCGAGCCCTGGGCCACCGGCACCGGCTGGCCAGCGATCTCGCCGAGCAGCAGGGCATTGTGGGTCGCCGTCTCGATGTCGACGTTGCCGAAGGTGGTGGTCATGCCGAGCAGCTCAATGTCGGGATGGCGCAGGGCGATGGCGATGGCCTGGGCGTCGTCGACGCCCGGGTCGGTATCGAAGATGATCGGGGTGCTCACGGAAGCTCCTGTGATTGGCCTGAAGGTCTCAACGGATGGCGTGCTGGCCGCTCGCCAGCGCTGTGTCGACCTCGTCGCGGGTCGGAATGCTGGCGGCCGCGCCCTGGCGCTGAACGCCGAGGGCGGCGGCGGTGGAGGCCAGCGCCAGGCAATCCGCCACGGTCTTTTGTTCCTGCATCGCGGCCAGATAGTAGCCGATGAAGGTGTCCCCGGCGGCGGTGGTGTCAACCGCCTCGACCCGACTCGCCGCCTGGAACTGGCGCTGTCCGCCGTGCTGATGCCAGGCGCCTTCGCCTCCGAGCGTCAGCACCAGTTGGGTGCTGGGCAGGCGCTCGGAAAGGGCGGTGAGCAAGGCGTCGGCATCGGTATCCTCTGCAACACCGGCCAGCCAGGCGGCCTCGCCCCGATTGACGAAAAGGAGATCGCACCGGTCGAGCGGCAGGTCCAGCACGGCGTCGCTCATCGGCGCCGGGTTGAAGGCGATGTTCAGTCCCTTTTCATGTCCGAGCCGGATCGCATCGGACAGGGCGCTGCATTCATTCTGCAGCAGCAGCCAGTCGCCGGCCTGAGTGCCCTCCATCAGCCTGGAAAGGTCGTCGGCCGCGTGGTGGTGGTTGGCTCCGGGGAACAGCAGGATGGCGTTCTCTGCGCCGTCGTCGACCTGGATGATGGCGTGGCCGGAGGGGGCGGCCACCTCGGCAATACCATTGACGTCGACCCCGGCATCGGCAAGCTGCTGGCGGGCCCAGCCATCCTGGGCATTCAGGCTTCCCCAGTGAGCCACCTGACCTCCGGCCTTGGCCAGCGCGAGCGACTGGTTGGCTCCCTTGCCTCCAAGGCCGACTCGGTGCTCATGACTCGCCAGGGTTTCCCCCGGGCGAACGAGATGGGGAACGCGATAGACATGGTCGAGATTGATCGACCCGTAGTTGTACAGCATGGGGTGTCCGATGAGGGGGTGGGCTCAGCGCGAAGTATCGGAGTGATGCCGGGCCGACGCAAGGGTGCAACCGCCATCGGTAACGAGGCTGCTGTTTTTTTCCAAAGTTATACCGTTATCTTAGTTTAGCAAAACCCGAATGTGCCAATTGCACCGAGTTGTTACTCATAGGCGATGAGGACAGGCCGTTGGGAGGCGTCGCATTCGCTAAACTCGCCCGAACATGCCGATCAGGGGCGCGATAACGTTGCATCGGCGTGGCGATAACGTTGCATAAGCTTGGCATCAGCGTGACGATAACCTTGTATCAGCGTGACGAAAGCCTGGAGAGAGCTCAGCAAGGGGCAGGGTGCCAACAGTGGCCTGGTGTCAGGCGGGCACGGTCTTCTGTGCCCGCCATGGACGGCGTCAGCTCTCTTGCGCAGCGTTCCGCAGATTGTCGACGGTCAGCTTGACGATGTTCTGTCGCGCTTCAGGGGTGATCCAGGCGCTGTGCGGGGTGACCAGCAGGTTAAGGCGCGGCGACTCGTTGACTGCGTCGATCAAGGCGTGGCCGTCACGGGGCGGCTCCGCGGGAAGGACATCGACGGCAAGGCCTCCCAATTGCCCTTCGCGCAGGGCGGCCAGAGCGGCTTCTTCATCGATCACTCCACCCCTGGCGCAGTTCACCAGCAGGGCGCCTTTCTTGATGGTCTTGAGGTTGTCCGCGTTGAGCAGATGACGACTGTGTTCGGTCAACGGGCAATGCAGGCTGACCACGTCGGCCTCGGGCAGCAGCTCGGCCAGTGCCGGGCGCCGGTCATTGGCCTCTTTGCCTGGTCGCGCGCTGAAGCTCACCCGCATGCCGAATGCCTCGGCCAGGGCGGCCACCTTGGAGCCCAGTTCACCCTGTCCCACCAGCACCAGATGCTTGCCTTCGAGTTGCAGGGTCGGGTGGTCCATCAGACAGAAGAACGGGCTCTGTCCCCAACGGCCTTCGGCCACGTCGCGCTGGTACTGCGGCAGGCGAGTGGCCAGGGCGAGGATCAGCATCAGCGTATGCTGGGCGACACTGGCGGTTCCGTAGGCGTTGACGTTGTCGACGCGGATGCCACGCTCTTTCGCCACCTCCATGTCGATATTGTTGGTGCCGGTGGCCAGTACGCAGATATGCCGCAAGGAGGGCAGGGCGTTCAGGGTATCGGCATCCAGCACCACCTTGTTGACGATGGCGACGTCGGCGCCGGCCAGCCGTTCACGCGCCTCGGCGGGGGTGCTGGTGGGGTGAACCTCGAGGCTCTCGAGCTGCTCGCGCAGCGGTGCCAGGTCGATATCAGTACCCAGGCTGTCGGCGTCCAGTAATACAGCTTTCATCGCTTCTCCTGTTGTGTTTGGTGGGTGTGGTGAGTCTGGTGGCGAAGATCGGTGCACAGGGCTGGGCCTTGAGGCGCTCAGCACGCTATAATGCGCCCCTTTGATTTGGGCTTGGAATTGCTGTTGGCCGGCCCTATATCGCATGTCGGGATCGGAAGCGGCGTGATCGAGGGTGTGTCAGGCAGATCAGACGCCGGCTTCCCGCCCCGCAGGAACAATGCGAACGGAGACCTAGAACCATGCCCATCTACGAATATCAGTGCAAGGCCTGTGGCCATCGGCTGGAGAAGCTGCAGCGCATGAGCGCCGCTCCCTTGACCGACTGCCCGGCCTGTGAAGCTCCGGAACTGAACCGCCTGGTCTCGGCGGCTGGCTTCCGTCTTGCGGGTGGCGGCTGGTACGAGACCGACTTCAAGACCGGTGGCACCAAGAAGAATCTGGCGGGTGACAGCGGCGGAGGCGGTGCCTCCTCCGGTGGTGGCTCCGCTTCCGGTGACGGCGCCGCTGCCTGATCCAACGAATTGCCTTTACCTTCACGCAACATGACAGGAACCAACATGCGCAGCCATTATTGCGGCCAGCTCAACGAAACCCTGGTGGACCAGACGGTCAGCCTGTGCGGCTGGGTACACCGCCGCCGTGACCACGGTGGGGTGATCTTCCTCGACCTTCGCGATCGTGACGGTATCGCCCAGGTCGTGGTCGACCCCGATACCGCCGAGGCCTTCGCCAATGCCGACCGCGCCCGCAGCGAGTACGTGCTGCGCATCCAGGGCCGAGTGCGCATGCGTCCCGAGGGAACCCAGAACCCGAACATGCCGACCGGCCTGATCGAGGTGCTGGCCAAGGAAGTGGAGGTGCTCAACACCGCCGCCACGCCGCCGTTCCAGCTCGACGAGCACGGCAAGGTGGGTGAGGAAATTCGCCTCAAGCACCGCTACATCGACCTGCGTCGCCCGGAGATGATCGAGAAGCTGCGTCTGCGCTCTCGCATCTCCCATAGCGTGCGGGCCTTCCTCGAGGGCGAGGGCTTCCTCGACATCGAGACGCCGGTGCTGACCCGGGCGACCCCGGAAGGTGCACGTGACTATCTGGTGCCGAGCCGGACCCACGCAGGCAGCTTCTTTGCGCTGCCGCAGTCGCCTCAGCTGTTCAAGCAGCTGCTGATGGTGGCGGGCTTCGATCGCTACTACCAGATCGCCAAGTGCTTCCGTGACGAGGACCTGCGTGCCGACCGTCAGCCGGAATTTACCCAGATCGACCTCGAGGCCTCCTTCGTCGAAGAGGCCGACATCATGCGCATCACCGAGTCCATGGTGCAGGGCCTGTTCAAGGACGTGCTCGACGTGGATCTGGGCGAGTTCCCGCGCATGACCTGGCATGAGGCGATGCATCGTTTCGGCTCCGACAAGCCGGACCTGCGCATCCCGCTGGAGCTGACCGACGTCGATGACCTGATGAAGGAGGTGGACTTCAAGGTCTTCTCCGGTCCGGCCAACGCTGATGACGGCCGTGTCGCCGCGCTCAAGGTGAGCGGTGGCGCCAAGCTGTCGCGCAAGGAAATCGACGAGTACACCAAGTTCGTCGGTATCTACGGCGCGCGGGGCCTCGCCTGGATCAAGGTCAACGAGCGTGCCAAGGGCATCGAGGGCCTGCAATCGCCGATCGTCAAGTTCATGGAAGGCGTGATCGAGACCCTGCTGGATCGTGTGGGTGCCGAAGACGGTGACATCATCTTCTTTGGTGCCGACAAGGCGCGCATCGTCAACGAGGCGCTGGGGGCTCTGCGGGTCAAGCTGGGTGAGGATCTCGATCTCTACACCCAGCCCTGGGCGCCGCTGTGGGTCGTCGACTTCCCGATGTTCGAGGCCGACGACAACGGTCGCCTGAGCCCGCTGCATCACCCCTTCACCTCGCCGGCGTGCAGCCCCGAGGAGCTCAAGGCCAACCCGGCCGAGGCCCTGTCGCGTGCCTATGACATGGTGCTCAACGGGACGGAGCTGGGTGGCGGCTCGATCCGTATCCACGATCAGGCCATGCAGAGCGTGGTATTCGAGATCCTGGGTATCGGTGAAGAAGAAGCCCGCGAGAAGTTCGGCTTCCTGCTGGACGCGCTGCACTACGGTGCGCCGCCCCACGGTGGTCTGGCCTTCGGTCTCGATCGCCTGGTCATGCTGATGACCGGCGCTCGTACCATCCGCGAGGTCATCGCCTTCCCCAAGACCCAGAGTGCAGCCTGTCTGATGACCGACGCCCCTGGCGAGGTCAGCAACGACCAGCTCAAGGATCTGAGTATCCGCCTGCGTCAGAAGGCCAAGCCCGAAGCCGGCGAATAACGCTACGCTATCGTGCTGTACCGAAAAAGCCCCTGCCCATCGGCGGGGGTTTTTCGTTGATGGGAAATCAGCCCAGCAGCCTGGACAGTGGTGACTGCAAGGAAGACGCCGCGCGACGGGCCAGCGACGGAAGGTTGGTGAGAGGTGATAGAGACGATAGAGGCGTGAGCGGTGAGCCACCATGAGGCTCGGTCAGGTGCTGTCCGATCATTCTACGCGCCGGTGCCAGTCGGTCACCCAGGCGCAGTCCCAGGTGACGGACCATTCGAGCGTGCACTCCGTCATCGGTGTAAAGGCCAACGATGGCCTGGGTGGCTTGATACAGCGGCCAGGTGGCCAGCCGATGCTCGCGCTCGTAGCGCTTCAGCAGTTGCGGGTCGGCGATGTCCTGTCCGAGTTGGTGGGCGCGGATCAGCCGGCGGGCCAGGCGGTGCTGACTCTGGGCGCCAAAGTTGAAGCCGTGTGCCGTCACCGGATGCATGCCCACCGCAGCGTCACCGACCAGGGCAAAGCGTTCGGCCACGAAGCGCTCTGCGTAGGCGCTTACCAGGGGATAGACGTGGGTCTCTCCCTCCAGGGTCATGGCGCCGAGCCTGCCTCCGTAGCGATGGGCCAACGCCTGCGACAGTGCCTCGGGCGGCAGCGCGGTAAGCTCCGACATCTGCTGGCTGGGCAGGGTCACCACCGCCGACGACAGGTGTTCGTGCAATGGCAACAACGCCAGGGTCTGGCCGTGGTCGAACCACTCCCAGGCAGACTGGTCATGGGCGCGTTGGTGGCGAACCCGACACACCAGCATGCTGCGGCCGTTATCGCGCATGCGCGCAGCGATGCCCATCTGACGGCGGGATTCGGAGAAGCGACTGTCCGCGGCCACCGCCAGACGAGCCGACAGGCGAGTACCGTCTTCCAGTGCCAGACGCGCCGCACCGGGGTCGCTGGTGATGCTTTCCAGCGCCGAGAAGTGCCAGTCGATGCCGTCCATGCGTTCGGCTTCCTCGAAGGCGGCGCGGCGTATCAGATGGTTCGGCACCATGAAGCCCAGTGGTCGATCGTTGCCGGAGTCGAAGTCCATGGCAAAGGACGACTGTCCGTTGAACACCTTGGCATGCGTCAGCGGTGCCACCTCGTGCTGGGGGATCCGCTGCCACACACCAATGTCGGCAAGCAGGTCGCAGGATGCCTGGGTCATGGCGATCTCGCGCCCATCGGGCCTGGGTTCGGCCAGTCGAGGGCGATCGATTCGATCGATCAGTGCCACACTCAAGCCGGCACCGGCCAGTGCTCGCGCCAGGCATAGGCCCACTGGCCCTGCACCAATGATGGCCACATCCTTCATTCGTCACTCCTGAGCTGGATTCGCTGGTGAGCTGCACGCGCGGTAGAATGCGCGATAAATCAAGCGCCCGACGCTAGCACAACGGGTGATCAGGTGGCGGGCTTTGTGGCGCGCATTTGATCCAGCGCCGGGTTCAGGTGCTTTTGGCAGGCTCCTTCAGGGCCTTGTCTTCCAATATCGCCCGGCGACGTGCGAAGCGTCGGCTTCCAGCAACCAACGGGATGCACCATGGCAGGACATAGCAAGTGGTCGAACATCAAGCATCGCAAGGCCGCCCAGGATGCCCAAGCGCGGCAAGATATTCTCCAAGCTGATCCGCGAGCTGGGCGTGGCCGCTCGTCAGGGCGGGCCCGAACCCGCTGACAATCCGCGTCTGCGGGCCGCCATCGACAAGGCCCTGTCCAATAACATGACCAAGGACACGATCCAGCGGGCGGTGGATCGCGGGGCAGGGCAGAATGATGGCGATGACATGGAGGAGATCACCTACGAGGGCTATGGTCCGGAAGGCGTCGCCATCCTGGTGCAGTGCATGAGCGACAACCGCAATCGAACTGTCTCAGATGTGCGACACGCGTTTTCCAAGCATGGCGGTAACCTGGGCACCAGCGGATCGGTCGCCTTCATGTTCCATCACCAGGGGCGACTGACCCTGGCACCGGGAACCTCTGAGGAGGCAGCCATGGCGGCCACCCTGGAGGCGGAGCCCGAGGATATCCTGACCGACGAAGACGGCAGCCTGGAGGTGGTGACATCACCGGAGCGCTTTGGTGCCGTCAAGGATGCCCTGCTGGCCGCGGAGCTTGAGCCCGTCTACAGCGACGTCGGACTCTTCGCCGATACCACCACGCCCATCGAGGATGCCGATCTCGCGCGCCGTGTGCTCGCCCTGATCGATCAACTCGAAGACCTCGATGACGTGCAAAATGTTTTCACCAATGCGGACTTCAATGATGCCATTCTTGCCGAACTGGAGCGCTGACCTGCCGGGGAACCCGGCATGATCGTGCTGGGGATCGATCCTGGCTCGCGTATCACCGGCTACGGGGTACTCGACGCCAGCGAGCGGCAGCCGCGCTACATCGCCAGTGGCTGCATCCGGCTCAAGGATGAGTCCCTGGCCCAGCGCCTGGCGCAGGTCTATGCCGGGATCAGCGAGTTGATCGGGATCCACCGTCCCGCGGCCTTCGCCATCGAGCAGGTGTTCATGTCGAAAAATGCCGACTCTGCGCTGAAACTGGGCCAGGCGCGGGGCGCCGCCATCGTCTGCGCCGCCAATCACGGCCTGGATGTGCACGAGTATGGGCCGCGCCAGATCAAGCAGGCGGTCACCGGCAGCGGTGGTGCCGACAAGACCCAGGTGCAGCACATGATCACGGCGACGCTGGGACTGTCCGGCACGCCCCAGGCGGACGCCGCCGATGCTCTGGGAATCGCCCTGACGCACTGCTACGCGTCACGTGGCTTGATCACCCAGGGCTCCTTCGGTGGGCGGCCCAGCGGCTCCAGGGGGGGCGGCAAGGGGACGTCCTGGCGCCAGTATCGTCCCTAGGCGCTGTCCGAAAAGTCGACGAGCGAAGGTTAGACAAGGCAAAAATCGGTGAGAAAGCGCAGTTTACGGGGTGTAAATGAGCATTTTGACCGGGCTGGCGCACCAGCCGATTTTTAACGCCGTATTACCGAGCGCAGGCACTTTTCAGACAAGCCCTAGGTTTTTTTACGCCGATGCGCCGGGTTGTTGTTGCTGCATCGGCTGACGTTCAGGCTGTCGCAAAGTGGCGACGGAAGCATTATCGAACAGCGTTTGTTTGTGCTGGCGGGGCCCAGGCTGCCACCGTATAGTGGGATGCAAGGTACGCTTGCAGGGTAGCCGCTCCCGCGATTCGTGACCGCCGTCTCAGGTACACTGGCGATCACTTTTACCGCCGAGATCAAGGAAGTATTCGCGCCATGATTGGACGCATCACGGGCACACTGCTCGAAACCCAACCACCCTGGCTGGTGGTCGACGTCAATGGCGTCGGCTACGAGATGGAAGCCTCCATGACCACCCTGGTCGCCCTGCCGGGCGCCGGGGAGCGGGTGTCGCTGTACACCCATCTGACCGTGCGCGACGATGCCCATCTGCTGTATGCCTTTGCCCGCGAGCAGGAGCGCGCGCTATTTCGCGCACTGATCAAGGTCAACGGTATCGGCCCCAAGCTGGCCCTGGCGATTCTCTCCGGCATGGACGAGGACGCCTTCATCCGCTGCGTGATGGAAGACGACGTCAAGGCGCTGACACGTCTGCCTGGCGTCGGCAAGAAGACGGCCGAACGTCTGGTGATCGAGATGCGCGATCGCTTTCCCCACTGGCAGCATCCCGACAGCCTGCCGCTCGAAGGGAACGCTCAGCCGTCCACACCGGTATCCGGCAAGACGGCATTGGCTGACGCCGAGGCGGCGCTGGTCAGTCTGGGCTACAAGCCCACCGAGGCAAGCCGCATGTTGTCCGGCCTCGAGGATGAGGGCAGCACAGAAGCCATGATCAAGGCGGCGTTGGCGCGCCGCATGGCGGGTTGACCATGATCGATACCGACCGACTGATCGCCGCCGATCCGCAGGAAGGAGAAGGGCGGGTGGACCACGCCATCCGCCCCAGGCGCCTGGCCGACTATATCGGCCAGCCCCGGGTCAGGGAGCAGCTCGAGATCTTCATCCACGCCGCCCGGGCCCGGGACGAGAGTCTCGACCACACCCTGGTATTCGGCCCGCCTGGACTCGGCAAGACCACCCTGGCCAATATCATCGCCACCGAGATGGGCGTGGGCCTGACCTCGACCTCCGGACCGGTGCTCGAGCGTGCCGGCGACCTGGCCGCCATGCTCACCAATCTCAAGGCCGGTGACGTCCTGTTCATCGACGAGATCCATCGACTCTCGCCGGTGGTGGAAGAGATCCTCTATCCCGCCATGGAAGACTTCCAGCTTGATATCGTCATCGGTGAGGGCCCTGCGGCCCGCTCGATCAAGCTCGATCTGCCCCCCTTTACCCTGGTCGGGGCGACCACCCGAGCCGGGCGTCTGACGTCACCGCTGCGTGATCGTTTCGGTATCGTGCAGCGCCTCGAGTTCTATGCCATCGACGAGCTGACCGAGATCGTGGCACGCTCGGCGCGCCTGCTCGAGGTGCACACCGACACGGACGGCGCCCGTGAGGTGGCCAGGCGCTCCCGTGGCACACCACGTATCGCCAACCGGCTGCTGCGGCGGGTTCGCGACTTCGCCGAGGTCAAGGCGGCAGGGCGCATCACCGCCGAGGTGGCCGACCAGGCGCTCAACATGCTGCACGTTGACCACCATGGCCTCGACCATATGGACCGTCGTCTGCTGCTGGCGATGCTCGAGAAGTTCGACGGTGGCCCGGTGGGCGTGGATTCGCTGTCGGCGGCCATCGGCGAGGAGCGCGACACCATAGAGGACGTGATCGAACCCTACCTGATTCAGCAAGGTCTGATGATGCGCACCGCACGAGGCCGGGTGGTGACGCGCCAGGCCTGGACCTATTTCGGCATGGCCCCTGACGACCAGGCCTTCGACGCTTCCAACGACTGACCCGAGACGAGGATTTCCGTGAACGACTCCATGTCCATTCCCCATCTGATCATGAACGCCAGCGGCGTGGTGCAATTTGTCATGCTGCTGCTGATGATCGGTTCCGTGCTTTCCTGGATCGTGGTGTTCCAGCGCAGCTTTGTGATGCGCCGTGCACGCAAGGCGCATCGCGCCTTCGAGGACCGCTTCTGGTCCGGCGTCGACCTCAACGAGCTGTATCGAGACGCCCCGGCCGAGGGCGAGACCCAGGGCGCCGAGCACATCTTTCGCGCCGGCTTTCGCGAGTTCAATCGACTGATGCCGAAGACCCGCAGCCCCCAGGCGATCCTCGACGGCGTCCAACGCAGCATGCGGGTGGCCTGGTCACGTGAAGAAGAGCGCCTGAACCTGCACCTGGTGTTCCTCGCCACGGTGGCCTCGGCCAGCCCCTATATCGGCCTGTTCGGCACCGTCTGGGGCATCATGGGCTCCTTCCAGTCGCTGTCGATGGCCCAGCAGGCGACCCTGGCCACGGTGGCACCATGGATCGCGGAGGCGCTTGTCGCGACCGCCATGGGCCTGTTTGCAGCGATCCCCGCGGTCATCTTCTATAACCGCCTGTCGGCGGAATCGTCGCGCCTGCTGGGTAAGTACGAAGACTTTGCCGAGGAGTTCCACTCCATCCTGCACCGCAACCTGCAGGGCCGGCCCGACGCCGGCGCCGCCTGATCAAGGAGACGCCGCATGCTTGGACCCTTCAATCGCCGTGGGCGCAGCAAGCCCATGGGGGAAATCAATGTGGTCCCCTTTATCGACGTCATGCTGGTGCTGCTGGTGATCTTCATGATCACCGCGCCGATGCTGACCCAGGGGGTCAAGGTCGACCTGCCTCAGGCGACATCGGAGCCGATCGAGGACACCGAAGACACCGACCCGATCATCGTCTCGGTGGACAAGGAAGGGCAGTACTTCATCAGCCTCGGTGGCGACGAGACCCAGGTCAGCCTGGACGAGTTGAGTGACCGCGTGGTCATTCTGCTCGAGCGCAACCCCGGTACGCCGGTCATGGTGCGGGGTGATCGCAACGTCTCCTACGGCCAGGTGGTGACCTTGATGAGCACGCTGCAGGTGGCCGGCGTCGCCAACGTCGGGTTGATCTCCGAACCCCCGCCCCAGGACGGTTAGGAGCGCTCATGGCGAAACCACAGCGGCGAAAGACACTCAAGCGTTCCGCCGGGCGAGTTGGCTATGGTCTGCCGACGGTGCTGGCCGTTGCCCTGCACCTGGGTATCCTGGTCATCAGTGTGATCAAGTGGCCGAGCAGTGAACCCGAGGCGCCCAACAACGCCATCGTGCAGGCTACCCTGATCAGCACCGAGACACGTACCGATCAGGCCCAGCAGGCGGCCGAGGCACGCACCCGCGCGGCCGAACGTCAGGCTCAGGAAGAAGCCGAGCGCCAGGCCCAGGAGGAGGCCGAACGTCAGGCCCGCGAGGCCGCAGAGCAGCAGGCCGCCGAAGAGGCCGAGCGTCAGGCGGCAGAACAACAGGCTCAGCAGGAAGCCGAGCAGCAGGCAAGGGAAGAAGCTGCCGAACAAGCCCAGGCGGAAGCCGAACGGCGGGCCGCCGAGGCCGAAGCCGCCGCCCAGCGCAAGGCCGAAGAGGAAGCCGAGCGTGAAGCCGCTCGCCAGCAGGCCGAGCAGGAGCGCCAGGCCGAAGCCGAGCGACGTCGTCAGGAAGAGGCGGCGCGACAGCAGGAGGCCGAACGACAGGCCCGCGAGGAAGCCGAGCAGAAAGCAAGAGAGGAAGCCGAGCAGCAGGCAAGAGAGGAGGCTGAGCGCAAGGCACAGGAAGAAGCCGAACGTCAGGCCCGCGAGGCAGCCGAGCAGAAAGCAAGAGAGGAAGCGGAGCAGCAGGCAAGAGAGGAAGCCGAGCGCAAGGCACAGGAAGAGGCCGAACGTCAGGCCCGCGAGGAAGCCGAGCAAAAGGCACGAGAAGAAGCCGAACGTCAGGCCCGCCAGGAAGCGGAACGCAAGGCACAGGAAGAGGCCGAGCGCCAGGCCCGCGAGGCCGCCGAACAGAAGGCCAGAGAAGAGGCCGAGCGGCAGCTTCAGCGGATCATCGAGGGCGATTCCAGTGCCGTCTCCAACGCCGAACAGGGGAACGAGGCCGCCAATGGCTTTATCCAGCTGGTGCGGCGTGCGGTGGAGCAGGCCTGGGTCATCCCGCCCAATGTGGGCGACGGCACCACCGCCGAGGTACAGGTCAGGTTGGGGCCCTCGGGTGAAGTATTTGCTGCAACGGTCACACGTTCGAGCGGAAACGCCGCCTTCGACAACTCCGCCATCCAGGCGGTGGAGTCTGCTGCTCCGTTCACCGAACTGCGAGACCTTCCCAGCGGCGTGCAACGCGACTATCGTCAATTCAATCTGCGATTCAGACCGGGAGACATTCGCTGATGAGAGCCTTGAATGCGAGTTGGTGGACCAGGAGGGTCAGCATGACCGTCGCTCACACAAGCCTTGCCAAGCGTCTGCTTGCTGTTGTGGCAGGCATGCTGGTATGGCTGGCCGGGCCAGCGGCCCAGGCCGATCTGACCATCGATATCACCCGTGGCAACGAAAGGGCCACACCGATCGCGGTGGTGCCCTTCGCCGACCAGGCGGGTGGGCTACCGGAGGATATCGCCCAGGTCGTCTCCGATGACCTGGAGCGCAGCGGCTACTTCGAACCGTTGCCGCGCTCAGAAATGTTCAACCAGCCCTCGAGCAGCGAAGAGGTCACCTACGGTGACTGGCGCAGTCTCGACTCGCGCTACCTGGTGGTCGGCAGCACCAGTCAGGAGGGTGGCCAGGTCAAGGTGCGCTTCGAGCTTCTCGACGTCAGTGGCGAGACCCGGCTGCTGGGCGAGACGGTCACGGCATCGAGTTCCGATCTGCGCGGCGCGGCGCACTATATCAGTGACCAGATCTTCGAGGAGATCACCGGAATTCGTGGCGCCTTCTCGACCCGCATCGCCTATGTCACCTCGCAGGGGGTGGGCGACAACACCCAGTACGGGCTCTATGTGGCCGACGCCGATGGGCGCAACAGCCAGCAGGTCCTGACGTCCGATGAACCGATCATGTCACCGGCCTGGTCGCCGGATGGCGGCAAGCTGGCCTATGTGTCCTTCGAGACCGAACGGCCGGCCATCTACGTGCAGAATCTGGCCACCGGTCAGCGCGTCAAGCTGACCGACTTCGAGGGGCTCAACAGCGCACCGAGCTGGTCGCCGGATGGTCGTCGCCTGGCGATGGCGCTGTCCCGGGACGGCCAGCCCGAGATCTACGTGATGGATATCGGCTCGCGCAACGTTCAGCGTGTCACCAACTCCTCGAGCATCGAAACCGAGCCGGCCTGGGCGCCGGACGGCCGCTCCCTGATCTTCACCTCGGACCGCTCGGGCGGCCCCCAGATCTATCGCCAGAGCGTGTCCGGTGGTGAGGCCGAGCGTCTGACCTACACCGGCAACTACAATGCTCGTGGTCGCCTGTCGCCGGATGGCGAAACGCTGTTCTTGATCCACCGCGGCAACAATGGCTATCAGGTGGCCAAGCAGGACCTCGAGAGCGGGCGTCTGGTGGAAATCAGTGATGCCCAGCAGGCCGAATCTCCCAGTATCGCGCCCAATGGCACCATGGTAATCTTCGCCACCCAGCAGGGTAGCACCGGGGTGCTGGGAGCGGTCACCGCCGATGGACGTGCGCAGTTCCGTCTGCCCGCCGCCCAGGGCGATGTCCGTGAGCCGGCCTGGTCCCCGTTTCTGAACTGATTCGACGGCCATATGCCGATGAATCGACTTTGATGCATCACGCAAGGAGAGTGACACGATGTTTCTCAAGCCCTACGCCCGTTCGCTGGCCATCGCCGCTTCCCTGGCCGTTCTGGCTGGCTGTTCCAGCACCGGCGGCACCCAGGACGGCAGCGCCGCAGGCACCGGTACCGGCGGTACCATGGGTGGCACCGGCGTCGGTACCGGCACCGCCGGCAGCGGCCAGGTCAGCGGCTCCGGCTATGGCACCGACGGTGCCGGCCAGATGGCCGACGGCCGCATCCCGGAAGTGCGCACCATCTACTTCAACTACGACAGCGACGCCATCCGTCCCGAGTTCGAATCGGTGGTCAACGCCCACGCCCAGTACCTGAGCAGCAACCCCAACGCCTCCGTCGTGCTGCAGGGCCACACCGACGAGCGCGGTACCCGCGAGTACAACCTCGCGCTTGGCGAGCGTCGTGCCGGGTCCGTCGAGCGCTACCTGCGCCTGCAGGGCGTCAATCCCTCGCAGATGGAAGTGGTGAGCTACGGCGAAGAGCGCCCCGCAGCTCGCGGCAGCAACGAGGATGCCTTTGCACAGAACCGCCGTGTGGTCTTTGCTTACTGAAAGCCACTGACGTCGGACGTGGGAGAAGTCAATGAGACACAGTCTTAAGGGACTGTGCGGCGCGGGAGCCCTGGTGCTCCCGTTGTCCGTCATGGTACCCGCCATCCTGTCACCTGCACTGGCTCAGCAGCCGGTCGTCAGAGACCTCAGCGGTGGCAACAGCTTTTACGATCAGACGGCCACCCAGGCCCAGGCCAGCGGCAATCTCGCACTGTTCAACCAGGTCGAGCAGCACCAGCGCGAGTTGCGAGAATTGCGCGGGCAGATCGAAGAACTGCGCTACCAGCTCGATCAGCTCAAGCAGCAGAGTCGCCAGCAGTACATGGACCTCGATCAGCGCATGTCCGAGTTGCCGCGCCAGGCAGCGCCGCCAAGCGCCCCGAGTGAGCCCTCGGAGCCGCCGAGCGAATCCGCAGACAGCAGCGGCAGCGGAGCATCCTCTTCGTCCTCTGGCCAGGCCAGCGATGATGCCAGGGAGGCCTATCAGTCGGCGTTCTCCAAGGTGCAGTCGCGAGACTTCGATCAGGCGATCAGCGACTTCGATACCTTCGTCGATCGTTATCCCGACTCCAGCCTGACCGCCAACGCCTACTACTGGCTCGGTGAATTGCATTCGGCACAGTCGTCCTTTGGCGATGCCGCCGTTGCCTTCGAGACCGTACTGGACCGTTTTCCCGACAGCAGCAAGGTTCCCGACGCCATGTACAAGCTGGGGCTGCTGAAAGCGCGGCAGGGAGATACCGAAGGCGGCCACGCACTTCTGGAATCCGTCCAGCAGGACTATCCTGACAGCAATGCGGCATCTCTTGCCGATGACTATTTGCGTCAGGCCGGGGCCTGATCAAGGAAGCGCCATGACCGAGTGCAAGATTGATTACCAGGCACCTCAAGACCTGCTAAAGGATCGCATTCTGCTGGTGACCGGTGCCGGAGACGGCATCGGGCGTACCGCGGCGATCGAATACGCACGTCGCGGGGCCACCGTGATTCTGCTGGGCCGTACTACCGCCAAGCTCGAGAAGGTGTATGACGAGATCGAGGCCGCCGGAGGTCCGCAACCTGCGATCTTCCCGTTGAACTTCGAAGGGGCGACGCTCAAGGATTACCACGATATGGCCGAAGCGCTGGACAAGGAGTTCGGCCGGCTCGACGGTATCCTGCACAACGCCGGGCAGCTAGGCCGGATCACTCCGTTCGAGCAGTACAATCCGGAACTGTGGGATCAGGTCATGCAGGTCAACATCAACGGGCCCATCTGGATGACCCAGGCGCTGTTGCCACTGCTGACCAAGTCTGCCGACGCCTCGGTGATCTTTACCTCGTCGAGTGTTGGCCGCAAGGGGCGGGCCTACTGGGGTGCCTATTCGGTCTCCAAGTTCGCCACCGAAGGCTTTGCCCAGGTACTGGCCGAGGAGATCGATCATCTGGGGACCCTGAGGATCAACACCCTCAACCCCGGGGCGACCCGCACCGCCATGCGCAAGAGCGCCTACCCGGGCGAGGACCCCATGAGCCTGCGGACCGCAGAGGACATCATGCCGACCTATCTGTGGCTGATGGGCCCTGACAGCAAGGGCCGCAACGGGGAAGCCTTCGACGCCCAGCCGCCGAGAAGCTGACGTCACAGGCGAGCGAAGCGAGCAACGAGCGTTGCAAAAGGAACGGCGAGCCGATCGGCCCGCCGTTCCTTGCGTCTCACCGCCGAAACTGCCGATCCCGCCCCCAGCGCCAGCGAAGCTCAGGTCGCGCCTCGTGTCGTCGTGCAGCGCCGCCCTGGCCTCGTCGACCTCTGGCTTCCAGCAACGTCTCAGTGGCCTCTCAATGGCCTCTCAATGGCCTCTCAGCGTCCTCTCACTAGACTCTCAGTGCCTTTTCAGCGCCTCGAGAACCGCCTCCGCGGTATCGAACCAGCGGTCGGCCGGCCAGTCCCGGTAATCTTCTTCCTCGGCAATGTAACCATAGCCCACGGCGATAGCCGGCATGCCCGCGGCTTTTGCCGCCTGCATGTCGCGCACGTGGTCGCCTAGATACCAGCACGCCTCCGGCGCGACGTCGAGGCGCCTGGCCGCCTCCAGCAGTGGCTCTGGATGTGGCTTCTTCACCGGCAGGTCATCCGCGCAGAGCATGACGCCTGGCGCGAGTCCCAGCGCCTCGACCAGGGGCTCGGCATACAGACGTGGCTTGTTGGTGACGATCCCCCAGGGCCGGTCGAGGCCATCCCAGTGGAGCAGCAGACGATCGAGCGGCGGGAACACCTGGCTGTGTTCGGCCACCGCTTCGGCGTAGAGATCGAGCAGCTGCTGACGTGCTGCCGCGTGGTCGGGATGCTCGCTTTCGAGCCCCAGCGCGAGGGTGACCAGGGCGCTGCCACCATTGGACACCTGGGCGCGAATGGCAGGGTAGGGCAGCTCGTCCAGACCATGCAGCCGGCGCAATCGATTGGTGGCCTGGGCCAGGTCAGGGGCGGTATCCACCAGGGTGCCATCAAGGTCGAACAGCAGGGCGTGAGGTAGCGAATCGTTCACGCGGTCTCCTTGCGACAGATCATCAGGTAGTTGACCGAGACGTCGTTGGCAGACAGCGAGAAGCGACGAGTGATCGGGTGGTAGACCAGACCGCTTTGCTCCTCGATCTCGAGTCCTGCATCGCGACACCAGCGGGCCAGTTCGGCTGGGCGGATGAAACGGGCGTAGTCATGGGTACCACGAGGTACCATGCCGAGCACGTATTCCGCGCCGAGAATAGCCAGGGCGTAGGACTTGGGATTTCGATTGATGGTCGACAGCGCGAGCTGTCCGCCGGGCTTGAGCAGGCGAGCGCAGGCACGCACGATGGCTTCGGGATCGGGCACGTGCTCGAGCATTTCCAGGCAGGTCACCACTTCGAAGCGCTCCGGCGCTTCCTCGGCCATGTCTTCGACGCTGATGTAGCGGTATTCGAGAGCGACCCCCTGCTCATCGGCGTGTTGACGCGCAACCGCGAGCGACGCCTCGGCCAGATCGATACCGGTCACCCGAGCGCCGCGGCGTGCCATGGCCTCGGAGAGGATGCCTCCGCCGCAACCGACGTCCAGCACTTCGCGTCCGGCCAGTCCCACTCTGGCGTCGATGAAATCGAGCCTCAGCGGGTTGATGGCATGCAGCGGTTTAAATTCGCCTTCGGGATCCCACCAGCGTTCGGCCAGCGCGGAGAACTTGTCGATCTCGTTGTGGTCCACGTTGGCGGAAGGGGTATCGGATATGCTCATCTGTATCTCCAGGGCGTTCCATGCCGCCGATGTCAGCGGACCGAGTTCGTCTGGTACGCTATTCTACGCATTCCCTGTTCCGAGTCCCATGGCCCAGATCGCCATGGACGACAGCCGAACCCAATTTCGAGAAGAAGGAAGTCTCATGATCCGCAAGGCCGTTCTCCCCGTCGCAGGTTTTGGCACACGGTGTCTGCCGGCGTCCAAGGCCATCCCCAAGGAAATGATCACCATCGTCGATCGCCCGGTGATCCAGTACGTGGTACAGGAGGCCGTTGCGGCGGGCATTCGTGACATCGTGCTGGTGACCCACGGCACCAAGAGCGCCATCGAGAACCACTTCGACAAGCATTTTGAACTGGAGGCCGGGCTCGAGGCCAAGGGCAAGACCGAGCTGCTCGAGGAGCTGCGTGCCATCGTTCCTGCCGACGTCAACATCATCAGCGTGCGTCAGCCTGAACCTCTGGGCCTCGGCCACGCGGTGCTGTGCGCCCGTCCAGTGATCGGTGACGACGAGCCCTTTGCCGTGCTGTTGCCCGACGTACTGGTCGATGATGATGGCCTTGAGCGCAATGACCTTGCCGGCATGATCGACGCCTTCGAGCGCACCGGGCGCTCCCAGCTGATGGTGGAAGAAGTTCCGCGCGAGCTGGTCTACAAGTACGGCATCGTCGCACCCAAGGGCGAGTCCCCCGAGCCCGGTGAGTCCTGTGAGCTTTCCGGCCTGGTCGAGAAACCCAAGGTTGAGGAGGCGCCCTCCAACCTGTCGGTGATCGGACGCTACATGTTGCCGGGTCGTATCTTCCCGCTGCTGGCCAAGACCCCGCCCGGCGCCGGCAACGAGATCCAGCTTACCGACGCCATCGAGGAGCTGCGCGTCGCCGAAGGGGTGGACGCCTACCGCATGCAGGGCACCACCTACGACTGCGGCCACCAGCTCGGCTACCTGGAGGCGATCCTGGCCTATGGTCGGCGCCACTCCCGCTACGGCAAGGGCTTCACCGAGCTGCTGAAACGCTACGCCGCCGAGGACTGAAGCCATGAAGGTCGTGATACATGGAAGTGAGCTTTCGGCAGCCACCGCTGCCGCCGCGCTCTCCTGGGTGGGGCATGATGTCTGCTGGCAACCGCTGGATCGCCGCTGGAGCGAGCTCAAGGATAGTGACTGGCTGATCCGTGAGCCTTCGGTACTGCAACGCCTGACGGAGGCCATGGAGGCCGGGCACCTGACCCTGGAACGGAACAGCGAGGCCGACGGCCCGGATATCGATGTGCTGTGGCTGGCCTTGTCACCGACCCAGCGCGACGATGCCAGCCGTCTGGTGGAGGAGAACGCCTCACGTCTTGCCGACGGTGCCATCATCGTCAACAACGCGACCTTTCCGGTAGGGGACACCGAGCGGCTCGAGTCTGTGCTCGAGGGCCAGAATGTGACCTCGGTGGCACTGCCTGACACCCTCGAGGAAGGGCGCGCCTGGGAGACCTTTACCCGCGCCCGCAGCTGGCTGCTAGGCTGCGACGATGACCACGCCGAGCGCCAGGTGCGAGAATTGATGCGTGCCTTCAATCGGCGTCACGAGGTGTTCAAGCGGATGCCTCGACGTGCCGCGGAGCTGACCAAGCTGGCCATCAATGGCATGCTGGCGACCCGTATCAGCTACATGAACGAGATGGCCGGGCTAGCCGACACCCTGGGCGTGGACGTGGAGTACGTGCGTCAGGGCATGGGGGCAGACCAGCGCATCGGCTATGAATACCTGTACCCCGGATGTGGCTTCGGTGGCCCCAATTTCAGCCGGGATCTGGTGGGCCTGGTGGATGTCCAGTCGGCCAGCGGCCGCCACTCCGAATTGCTCGACCAGGTGCTCGAGATCAACGAGCACAAGAAGGAGACGCTGTTCCGCAAGCTGTGGGCTCACTATCAGGGGCGTCTGGAAGGGCGCACCGTGGCCATCTGGGGGGCTGCCTTCAAGCCCGGCACCGCACGCATCGATCATGCGCCCGTGCTGACCCTGCTGCGCGCCCTGTGGGCCCAGGGTGTGCACGTCAGATTGCATGACCCCGCTGCGCTCCCTGCCGTACGTGCGGTGGTCGGTGACCACCCGCTGTTGAGCCTGCATCAGGACGACCCGCTCGACGCCTGCCGGGGCGCCGATGCGCTGATGCTGGTCACCGAGTGGAAGGCCTACTGGAATCCTGACTGGATGGCGCTGAAACGACAGCTGGAGGGCGCCCTGATCCTCGATGGTCGCAATATCTATGACCCCCAGTACGTCGCCGCCCAGGGCTTTCACTATCGCGGCATCGGCCGACGTGCCGATCCGTCAACCTGATATATCGATCAGGGCCTGACAGCCGAACCATCGGCCCGGCACCGGGTCTGTCCCGTAAAGAGCGCAGTATTTACTGCGCTCTTTGCTTTGGTGCCTTGTTCTGTCTTGGCCAGACCAGACCAGACCAGACCAGGCCCAACCTGAGCTGCTCGAGGTGTCATCGGTCAATGACAGTCGCCGAGATTCTGGGCGACAAAGTCCCAGTGAATCAGCGGCCAGAGTTGCTCCACCGGAGATTTTCCACAGCCAAGATCCATGACCAGCAGCGGCCTGCCCGATGCGGCATCAAGCCGCTGGCCACGCGCACTGATCGTCAGGCTCATGCCACGGTTGGAGTGCAGCAGCCACAGCCAGCCTGGCCGCCGGCTCCCTTGCTCCAGTTCGTCCTCGACCCGCCCGTGCATCGCCTCTCTCAATCCTGTAAAGGAACCGAACGTCTGTGTCAGTTCCTCGTTCAGTCGACCCTCCGGTGCTGTCGGGCGCGGTAACAGGCAGTGCCAGAACAGGGTAAGGTTCCAGGCTTCGACCGCATGTTCGAGCACCTCACCATGGGCCTTTGACACTACGTCCTCGAGGGACCTCGTAGCCGTGCCTGAGCCGCTCGCCCAACGATTGAGCGCTGTCAGATGACGTTGATGGTCCCCCTGATAGCGATCCTCGACCCAGGCCTTCGAGAGGTAGGGTTCCAGTTGGTGGCTATCGAAGGGCAGCGCGGGCAATTCAAGGATCATGGGGACTCCGGGGTCGTGAACGTCATGGTGAAGCGAGGTATGGCAGGTGCCCCACAGCAAGGCGTTGATAGGGATAGCGCTAACGCGTTATCCGTCTGCCGTGCGTAAATATGGTAAAAAACCTTACACTATCAGCCAACTTTGGCCGCCAAGGCCCGTGGCACGTGATCGGCCCTGAGCCAGCGACGTCATCCGGTGCCACAGTGCCACACGCTGAACCGCAAGGAGAGTTTCATGGGGTATCCACCGGAAGTCGGCCGTCCGGGCGCTATCGTACCCGATCCAGGAGAGAGTGTATCCGCCGCTCGCTATCGCCGGCCCCCGGCGCCTAGACTTTGGCCGTTATGGCTACTGGTGCTGTTGATTATCTGTGCAGTGGGGGCCGCTGGCTGGCTGGCCTGGCAGGAACGTCAGCGGCTCGAGGGTGAGCTGACCCGCTTGAGGGGGGAGTTGTCCAACATTCATGCGCGGTTCGATGCCGAGCAGGGAGAAGGGGACCTGGTGGCGGACATCCAGCGTCGAGTGGCCGAACTCGAACAGCGGGACGATGCCCTGGCCCAGCGACTCGAGTCGACCGCCGAGGATATAAGAAACACTGTTTCCGAACAGGCACAGACAACGCTGGACCAACACAGCAACAACGCCGACACTCTGCAGGATGTCGAAGAGCGTATCGCCTCCATCGCCGATACGCTGGCGGCGACACGCACATCGCTGGGTGCCGTTGAACGAGCCGGCGACAATGCCCGAGGTGCCCTGGAGGCTCGCATGGACCGCTTCGATGATGCCCGCGAGTCCTTTGCCGGCCGGTTGGGGTCGCTGACCACCAGGGTCGATGAGGTGGTAACGCGCCTGGATACCCGACTGGGCCAGCTATTGCCGCGGTTCGACACCCTGGAGCAGCGGCTTGCCTCCCTGGACGAGGACGTTGAAGGCCTGCGCCAATCGCGCCAAGATGGTGCGGAGGAACGTCGCGCAATGGAAGCCAGGCTCGAGCAGCGCCTGGATGCGCTGGATGACAGCGCCCGGTCGCTTGGCGCCGATCTTCGCGAACTGCGTCAGTCCCAGCTCGCGTTCAGCGCCCAACTGGAGGCGCTGCGTTGATCCAGCACCCACGTCAGGAAAGCCAGTCTATTATGGAAAATCGCGTTCCCGCTTGTTCGGGTCTGGGTCCGTTCGTCCGTCGATCAGGGGCCGCCCTTTGCCTGGTCTCGGTGTCGGTGCCGGCCCTGGGCATGGATGCCGAGATCGTCGGTATCGAAGGGGATATGGCCAACAATGTCGAGGTCTACCTGCAGGGGCTCGACGGCAGCCAGTATCGTGTGGAGCGGCTGCGCAACGAGGTGGTTCGACTGACCCAGGAGGCGATGCGGGTCTACGGCTACTATGAACCGCAGATCGAGATGCGTTTCGACCGCGATGACGAGCCCCAGGAGGTCTTCCTCACCATCGACAAGGGGGAGCCGGTCAAGCTGGAAGTGATCGATTTCACCCTGGAGGGCGACGCCCGCGATGACGCCCCCTTTCAGTTGGCGATCGACGCCTATCCGCAAGAGGAAGGCGACATCCTCAAACACGCCCCCTACGAGAGTCTCAAGGGCAGGCTGCAGGGCCTGACCGTGGAGCGAGGCTACTTCGATTGGCAGTTCACCGATGAGCGTATGGAAATTCGCCCTTGGGCCAACAGCGCCCGGCTGTACCTGGGCATGGACAGCGGGCCGCGCTATCGCTTCGGCAGGGTCAATTTCAAGGGCCATCACATCGTCGAGGAACGCCTGCGCAATCTGGTGCCCTTCGACTACGGCGATCCTTACCTGGCAAGCGACGTCGCCGAACTCAACAACCAGTTGAGCGAGACCGAATGGTTCGGCTCGCTGACGGTACGCCCCCGCCTGGAACGCCAGAAGGGCTCCCTGGCGCTGCCCGAGAACGACAACTGGTGGTACTCGGTGGACGTCGCGGAGATCCCGACGCCGTACCAGGGGCCGCGGATCAGCCGCGACGCTCTGGCGGTGGCGCTTGGACTGTATCCGCCGGAGTTCCCGACCATGCCGATCGATGTCAGCGTGACGCCGGCGGATCGTCACCAGTTCGAGGCGGGTATCGGCTTCGCCACCGATGTGGGGCCGCGCCTGCAGTTCTCCTGGGAGCAGCCCTGGGTCAACCGCTACGGCCATAGCTGGACCAATCAGCTATATCTGTCGGCACCGGATCAGCAGTTCAGCGGCACCTACAAGATCCCGCTGGAGGATCCGCTCAACGATAGCTACCGACTGCAGTACGGGCTGCGCCAGCAGGACATCGAGGACACCGAAAGCTTCGAGAGTACTGTCGATTTTGGTCGGCACTGGGTGTTCGAGAATGACTGGGAGCAGACGGTCTATCTGCGCGCCACCTACGAGGACTTTACCCAGGGGGAGCAGTCCGATCAGGTGCTGCTGCTTTATCCCGGGGTAAGCTGGTCGCGTACCCGTACGCGCAACCCTCAGTTTCCCACCTGGGGCGATCGTCAGAATCTCGAGCTGCAGTACTCCAGCGATGCCTGGGGCTCTGATGCCGAGTTCTTCCGCATGACCGGCGATACCGCCTGGATCCGCAAGTTGGGTGACGACAACCGCTTTATCGGCCGACTGGGTGTCGGCGCGATCAATACCGACGATTTCGAGAAGATTCCCCCTTCGCTTCGCTTCTTTACCGGTGGTGACTCCAGCGTGCGTGGCTACAGCTACGAGTCGCTGTCGCCGGAAGACGAGAACGGCGACCTGGAAGGCGGTCAGCACGAGTTCACCGCCAGCGTCGAGGCCCAGCGCCGGATCACCGGCAAGTGGTGGGGCGCTGCCTTCTTCGATGTCGGTGACGCCTTCTCCGAGTGGTGGCCGGGCGACCTGAACAAGGGCGCGGGTCTGGGCGTGCGCTGGATTTCTCCGGTCGGCCCGATCCGCTTCGATGTCGCCCATCCCTTCGATGACGAAGACGACAATTTCCGGCTGCACTTCGCCATCGGGCCCGAGTTTTGAACCCGATGCCGCTGGCCCCTGACACGAGGCTTCAATGAGAAAAGGACGCGCCCTGTGGGCCCTGACACGTCTGCTGATCTGGCTGCCGTTGACCCTGGTTGGCCTGGTGCTGCTGATTGGCGGCCTGGTGCTGAGTCCCTGGGGCACCCGAATGGCGCTGGATCAGGGCCAGCGCATGGGCTTTCTCGAGTACGAGGCGGTCGAAGGCGCGCTGCTCGACACCTTTGCGCTGGATGGCTTTCGCATGGAGATGGGCAGCCTGCGGCTGTCGGTGGACGCGTTGTCGCTGTCCTGGGCAGAGGACTGCGTTCTTGATGGCCGGCTGTGTCTTGATTACCTGAGGGTGTCGGGTACCGACGTACGCCTGGGCGAGAGCGAAGCCGCGGAGGAGCCTCCCGTAGAACCCGAGCCGACCAGCGCCGAGCCGGGGCCCCTGGCGCTGCCGTTTCCCGTCGAGATCCGTGAACTGGCGGTCGAGGACGTCGCCGTGCAACTAGCCGACGGCACTCGACTGGCCTGGGACAGCTTCACCACCGCGGCGGTGGCCGAGGGCGATACCCTTAGCGTTCGACCTACGCGCCTGGCGGGTCTTCATCTGACCCTGCCGTTGACGCCCGGCGCCATGCTGGCCCTGAGCGACGCCGAACACGAAGGGCCCATCGTCAGCGCCGAGGCCATCGACGCCGCCATCGCGGTGCGCTCGCCGTTGCCGAGCGAGGCCGCCGCCGAGATGGAAGGGGCCGCAGCCAAGGCCGATGACATCCCGCTGGGTGAGCGTGAGCGTCTGGTGCTGCCCGAGGTCACCTTGCCACTGGCCATTGAAGTACCCGAGCTGGTGGTCGAGGACACCACCGTCGACGGTGCCTTCGACTACCACGTCGAGCGTCTGGACCTGAGTCTCGATGCCCGCGGCCAGACCGTTACCATCGAGCCCCTGGCGGTGGCCTCCGCCGATGCCGACGCCGAGCTCCAGGCCCGCGCCACGTTGAGCGGCGACTACCCGCTGGAGCTCAATTTTGCCGCCGATCTGTACCTGCCGGAAATCTTCCCGGCGCTGTCCGGCGAGCGGGTCGAGCTGAGTGCAGCCGGCAGTCTGGCCGACCTGGAAATCGACCTGAAGACCTCGGGCCCGGTGGACACCCACCTGGTCGCCCGACTCGACGCCCTCGACCCCACGTTGCCCTTCAGCGCCACCTTCCAGAGCCCCAGACTGCAATGGCCGCTGCCTGGCATGGACAGCCCCCTGCCTGAAGGCATCGAAGAGACTGGCGAGGTGAGCGACGCCGAGACAAGCGCACCAGACAATGCTGAAGCAAGTAATCCCGAAGCGGACAATGCCACCGCTGCCACGGCCGAGGTGGGGCCGTGGATCGCCCGCGATCTGGATCTCGCCATCGAGGGTTCCCTGACCGGCTATACGCTGCAACTGGCCCTGGCCGCCGAGGGACCGGATGTACCGCCAACCACCCTGGCCCTTCAGGGCCAGGGGGATCTTTCACAGTTTGCCTGGGCGCCGCTTGAGGTCGCACCGGAGGGCGCCGGCGCGCTCAGCACCGAGGGACGTGTCGACTGGTCTGACGGCGTCTCGGTGGAGGCGGCAGCGACCCTCACGGGCCTTAATCCGGAACCCTTCGTCGAAGGGCTCGCGGGGGATATCGACGGCACCCTGCAGGTGGCTTTCACCCAAACCGATGAGGGTTGGCGGGTGGAGGTGCCGGCGCTGGATATCGAGGGTACCCTCGATGGCCGACCGCTGTCGCTGGAGGCCCAGCTCGCCGGCAACAGCAATATGCAATGGGACATCGACAGCCTCGATTTCCGCCAGGGCGACAATCGCATCCAGGCCGTCGGCCAGGTCAGCGAGTCCAACCTCGACGTCGACGCCGAGATATCACTGCCGGACATGGCGAGCCTGTATCCGGGGCTTGCCGGCGAGCTATCCGGAGACATCACGGCCAGCGGCAGCCTCCAGGCGCCCCAGCTTGACCTTGCCTTGAATGGCAGCGGGGTAGCGTTCGAGGAAAATCGTGTCGGCGAGCTGTCGCTGTCCGGCCGTGTGGCCGGAATCGACGACCCCGAGCTCGATATTGGTCTTGAGGCAAGACAGGTCGAAGCCGGCGGTCAGCGATTCTCCGATATCGCCCTGGATCTCGATGGGCGGCTGTCGGATCACCGCCTGGAGCTCACCGTGGAAGGCAGCGAGGAGGGGCCACTCAACCGTCTGGTGCTGGCCCTTGACGGGGCCATGAACGAGGCCCGCGACCGCTACCAGGGGACCCTGTCGCCGCTGGAAGTCACGCTGCCCCAGGGCGATATCGCCCTCGATGATCCGCTGAGCTTCGAGGCCGACCTGGCCGCGGGGTCGGTCCAGGCCGAGCCCTTCTGCCTGGCACGTCGCCAGGGCGGCGCCGTGTGCATCAGTGAGCCGCTGAGCGCCTCGGCGGACGCCGGCTCGCTGACCCTCGAGATCAATGAGCTGCCCATGGACCTGGTCAACGAGGCCTTGCCTCAGGGCTGGGCCATCGACGGCGACACCGGCGCTCGTGTCGTCGCTGGCTGGTCGGCCGGCGGCAGTCGCTGGCAGGCCGACGTCCAGGTCGACAGCGAGGTCAGCGTGACCGGCGAGGACGCCTATGGCCAGCCTTGGTCGGTGCCAGCCACCAGCATGTCGCTCAGTGCAGACGCCAGCGAGGCCCGCATCGACATGGACCTGGCGCTGTCACTGGCCCAGAGCGGCGATATCGACCTGGCCCTGGCCATCGACGATCCCATGGGACGCGGCGGCCTGGACGGTACCCTGACCATCACCGACGTGCGCCTGGCACCCTATCAGCCATTGGCGGCCGGCCTCGATAAACTCGAGGGCAGTCTTGGCGGCACCATCCGTATCGCCGGCAGCCGCGAGGCCCCCGACCTCAGTGGCGACATCAGTCTGACCGGGCTCAGGGTCCACGGTGGTGATATTCCCCTGGCGGTCACCGACGGACGGCTGGATATCGCGCTGTCCGGCGACAGCGCGCGGATTTCCGGCCATGTGGACGCCGAGGAAGGGCGCCTGAATATCAGCGGTGACGCCGCCTGGCCTGACGGTAGCTGGGAGGCCAACATGGCGCTGTCCGCGGTGCAGGATCCACTGCTCGCCGCCATGCCGGCCTTCGGCAAGCTGAAGCTGGCCCCGGACCTGACCATCACCGCCAACCCCTCGCGACTGCGGGTACGTGGCGAGGTGCGGATCCCCTGGGCCAGGCTCAAGGTCGGTGACGTTCCGGCGTCCGCGGTCACCCCGAGCGGTGACGAGATCATCATCACCCGCGAGATGGACGAGGAGGCCAAGGAGGCCGAACGGCGTGCCCAGGAAGACCCGGTAGGAGAATCCACCGCCGAGGCCATGGCCGAGGCGGGCATGGCCATCGACATCCGCGTACGGCTGCTGCTGGGACCCGACATGCGCCTGAGCGCCTACGGTCTGCAGACCGAGCTCGAAGGGGATCTGGAGGTGCGCCAGAACAACGGGCCGCTGCAGTTGTTCGGCGACGTCAGCCTGGTCGATGGCCGCTTCCGTGCCTACGGCCAGGATCTGCAGATTCGCCAGGGCAAGCTGATCTTCGCCGGCCCGCCGAGTCTGCCGACGCTGGACTTCGAGGCCATCCGTAACCCGGCCAGCACCGAAGACGGAGTGATCGCCGGTCTCAAGGTCACCGGTACCGCCAGCCAGCCCGATCTGGAGATCTTCTCCGAGCCGTCGATGGACGAGTCTCGGGCGCTGTCCTACGTGCTGCGCGGCCGGGCGCCGGATGACAGCGGCGACTCCAGCGGCGCCCTGACCTCGGCGCTGATCGGCCTGACCCTGGGCAAGACCGGGGGGGCGGTAGGCGCCATGGGTGAGGCCTTCGGCATCCAGGATCTGTCACTGGATACCTCCGGCAGTGGCGAGAGCAGTCAGGTGGTGGTCAGCGGCCGTCTCACCGACCGTCTGGAGGTGGGCTACGGCGTCGGCATCTTCTCGCCCATCGCCGAGCTGACCCTGACCTACCAGCTATGGAGGAGCCTCTACCTGGAAGCCGTCTCCGGCGCCGCCCAGGCGGTGGACCTGATCTACACCTGGAGCCTGCCGGGAGATCCTCCGGAACTGCAGTGACCAAGCGCGCAGCACTCCACGCAACACACGGCGTAAAGCACAAGAGCCCCGGCCATGGCCGGGGCTCTTGTGTGATGATGCGTGACATTGTTTGATCTGAGTTGCCCTTGCATGAGCAGGAGCCATGTCATTGCTGGTCCAGCGACAATTCCTGCAGGTAGCGCGCCAGCCGTCGGCCAAGCCAGGGGCGAGGGCGGCGAGGGCCTGGCTCCATGAATCCGACATGGCCGCCGCGTTCGGCGACTTCGAGGGTCACCAGCGGCGAGCGAGCCGGGAAACGCTCGATTAGGTCGGCCGGCATGAAAGGATCGTCACGGGCATGCAGCATCAGGGTGGGAACGGCCACCCGATCGAGCACCGGGCCGCTGGAGGCACGGGCATAGTAGTCATCGGCGTCCCGGAAGCCGTGCATCGGCGCCGTGATGACGTCGTCGTAGTCGCGCAGGCGCTTCAGCCGGCGCACCTGCTCGACGCTGACCTTGAGGGAAAGCTCGCCGCGTTCGAGCCGAGGTATCACCTTGCGCTTGAGCGAGGCCAGCAGGTGGCGTTCGTAGACCCGCGAAAAACCCTCGCCCAGGCGCTGGGCGCAGGCCGCCAGATCCAGCGGCGCGCTGATCACCACCGCGGCGTCGAGCCCCAACGAGTTAGCGTCCTCTTCGGCGACCAGCCGAAGCAACATATTGCCCCCCAGCGACACGCCACCGGCGACCTTGGGTGCCTCGGGATAGCGATCGCCCAGTACCTCAAGCAATACCTTGGCGTCGCCGGTATCGCCGCTGTGGTAAGCGCGCGGCAAGCGGTTGGGGCGTGAGCCACAGCCACGGAAGTGCATCAGCAACGCCCGATAGCCCTGGTCTCTGGCGGCCGCCAGCAGATCGTGCGCGTAGGGCGAGGTGATTCCCCCCTCGAGGCCATGGAACAGCACGAACAGCGGGGCGCTCTGGTCATCGGGTTCCGGCAGCACCCAACTAAGCTCCACCTCGTCACCGTCGGGCAGGTCGAGAAATTCCTGTCGCCAGTCCACCTCCGCGGGACGAAGTACCCTCGGCAGCAGGGTCTGGACATGCGGATTGGACAGCCAGCGGGCGGCACGAAAGCCGCCCGGTGTTGCTGCATCCGCGCGAAGGCCCGAGGTGGCCGGGGGCAAGCTTGAATGGGCGTCAGGCTGGGGCAAGGCAAGGTCTCCGGGGGCATCGGGGCGTCATGGTTGAGCCTCGGCGTCGAGGGCGTGAGCACACAGCTCCTGCCAGGCGGCATCGACCGCCGCGCGACGGGTCGAGAGGTGGCGATACAGGCGGATATCGAAGGACACCGTCCAGCGTGGTGGTCCTGCCGCCACCAGCGCGCCGGAGGCCAGGGCCTCGCCCAGGCTGCGCTCGGGCAACCAGCCCAGGCCATAGCCCAGCGCGACCAGTTCTCGGATATTGCCGCTCTGTACGCTCTCGTTGAGCACCGTCAGGGTAGGGGCGTCGCCGAGTCGGTCCAGATGGGAGCGGATGGCGGCGTCGATCATGCCCCGGGGATGATAGGCGATCAACGGCAGGGCGCGCCCCTTGCCGCCTTCCAGCGCAAAGCGAGGCTGGCCGCTGGCATCCGGCAGGCACACCGGCATAAAGCGCTCGCGGCCGATGACGCAGTAATCGGTGTCTTCGTTGGCCAGTTCCAGCGGATTGCCGCTGGTCGGCCAGTAGCACAGGGCAAGATCGATCTCGCCGGAGGCCAGTCCCTGGAAATAGTCGCCCACCAGCCAGGCCGTGGCACGCAGGTAGGGCTGCAGCGGCGGTGGCGACTGCCAGCCGCTGAGCCACTGGGGCAGGAACTGCGCCAGCAGGCTCTGGGGTGCCCCCAGGCGTAGCTGTCCGGCCTGTTCCTCAGCCATCTGCGCCAGTCGCTGGCGGGTAAGGTCGACCCGCCGGGTGACGTCGTGACACATGGCGAGGAAGGCCTCGCCGGCCGGCGTCAGCGACAGCGGCAGGGTCTGACGGTTGATCAGGGTGGTGCCCATCTCCTCTTCGAGCAGCTTGATGCGCCGGGAGAAGGTGGGCTGGGTCACGTTCTGTTCTTCGGCGGCACGGGAAAAATGACGCGTGCGGGCCAAGGCGAGAAAGTCTTCCAGCCAACGTATTTCCATGGAAGTATCACCTGTCCTGCGAAACGTCGATTGTGCCAGATAACCCGACGCCGGGCGTACCCGGCGTCGGCGTGTTGCAGGTGACGGCGATGGAGGTCAAGGCAGCGGTCAAGACAGACGACCTTCCTCGACACCATGACAGGCGACCTGGCCGCCCTCATCGGTGGCGATCAGACGGGGAATCTCCCGGCGGCAGCGGTCGTTGGCGTGGGGGCAGCGCCCGTGGAACACACAGCCCGACGGCAGGTTGACCGGAGTCGGTACCTCGCCCTGCAGACGCAGATGCTGGGGACGATCGTCTTCCAGCCGGGGAATCGCCGACATCAAGGCCTGGGTGTAGGGGTGGCGTGGACGGGCGAACAGCGTCGCCGTGGGCGCCACCTCGCACACGCGGCCCAGATACATCACCGCCACCCGGGTACCGAAATGCTCCACCACCGCCAGGTCGTGGGTGATGAACAGGTAGGTGAGATGGTGCTCGCGCTGGGCTTCCATCAACAGGTTCAGCACCTGGGCCTGGATCGACACGTCCAGTGCCGAAATCGGCTCGTCGGCGACGATGAATTCCGGATCCACCGCCAGCGCTCGGGCGATGGCGATACGCTGTCGTTGGCCACCGGAGAACTCGTGGCCGTAGCGCGAGCCCCAGTCCGGGGCGATGCCCACCGAGCTCATCACCTCGTGGACCTTGTCGACGACCTGCTGTGGCTTCCAGTCGGGGTGGTGAAGGCGGATCGGCTCTTCCAGCGTCTGCTGGATGGTCATACGAGGATTGAGCGAGGCGTAGGGGTTCTGGAAGATCATCTGCATGCGCTGACGGAAAGGCAGCAATGCTTTCGAATCGAGATGATCGATACGCTCGCCGTCGTAATGGATCTCGCCGGCGCTGGGCCGCAGCAGGCCCATCACGGTACGCGCTACCGTCGACTTGCCGCAGCCGGACTCGCCCACCACGCACAGCGACTCCCCGCGGCGGATGTCCAGGTCGACCCCGTTGATCGCGTGCACGTGCTGTTGCTCGCGCACGATACGCCCACGCCGGAACTTGAGCTGCTCGAGGAAATCCCCGGACAGCGAAAAGCGCTTTTCCAGTCCGCGGATCTCGAGCAGGCTGTCGCCTCCAGCGGCAGGGTTCATGTCGGCGGGGCCGTCCTGCTGAATCGGCTCGGTCGGCGGTTTGACGGCTGGCTGAGTGGTCTGGCTCATGAGTTGTCCTCCCTGGCCACGATGCGTTCGGCATCCTGCATCTCGGCGACCATATGGCAGGCCACCTCACAGTTGCCGGAGCGCACGAAGGCCGGTACCTCGGTCTTGCAGGGTGTCCGTTCGCTGCCGTCTTGGCGCTGGGTAAAGTCGCAGCGCGGATGAAATGGACAGCCGCTGGGGAGCTGGCTCAACGACGGCATGCTGCCGCGTATCTGGTTGAGCCGCTCGCCCGGGGTCGCCATCTGGGGCAGGGCATTGATCAACCCTTGGGTGTAGGGATGCTGCGGATCATTGATGATCTCTCGGGTCGGGCCCTGCTCGATCACCCGGCCGGCGTACATCACCAGCATGCGCTGGGTTACCTGGCTGACCACGCCAAGATCGTGGGTGATCAGGATCAGGCCGACGTTGTGCTTCTCGCACAGCTCCAGCAACAGCGCCATGATCTCCGCCTGAATGGTCACATCCAGGGCGGTGGTGGGCTCGTCGGCGATGATGATATCCGGGTCGAGCAGCAACGCGATGGCGATGATGATGCGCTGACGCATCCCGCCGGACAGCTCATGGGGATACTGGTCCAGGCGCTTTTCCGGCGACGGGATCTGCACCTGCTCGAGCTTGCGCAGCGAGATCGCGCGGGCTTCCTTGCTGGAGATACGGCGGTGAGCCTTGAGGCATTCCACCATCTGCTCACCGATGGACAGCACCGGATTGAGCGTCATCATCGGATCCTGGAAGATCATCGAGATGCGGTGGCCGCGCACCTTGCGCAGGGCGCGCTCGCCGAGCCCGGTCAGTTCCTGGCCATCGAAGGTGATGCTGCCACCGGCGATATAGCCCGGCTTGGCTATCAGATTCAGCAGGCTGAAGGCGGCGACCGACTTGCCGGCGCCGGATTCGCCCACGATGCCCAGACGCTCGCCACGATCCAGGCTGAACGACACATCGCGCAGTGCCTTCACGTCGCCCTGTCGCAGGGCGAAGCGCACGTCGAGGTGATTGACGTCGAGTAGTGCCATGATGTCTACCTCAGCCCTTGTACAGTCGTGGATTGAGCACGTCGCGCAGCCAGTCGCCGAGCAGGTTGATCACCAGCACCAGCACCACCAGCACCAGGCCCGGAATCAGGGTGATCCACCAGGAACCGGACTGGATGTAGTCGAAGCCGGACTTGATCAACGAGCCCAGCGACGGCTGGGTCTCGGGCATGCCGAGGCCGAGAAACGACAGCGCCGCCTCGGAAATGATGGCGTTGGCCACCTGCACGGTGGAGATGACGAAGATCGGCGACAGGGTGTTGGGCAGGATGTGACGGAACATGATCCGCCGGCTGCGCAGGCCCATCACCCGGGCGGCGTCGACGTACTCCTTGGAGCGCTCTGCCAGCACCGAGGCACGCACGGTACGGGCGTACTGGGGCCATTCGGCCAGGCCGATGATCAGCACCAGCAGCCACATGGCATAGTCGGAGTAGGTGGCGCCGCCGAAGATCGCCTTGAACAGGGCGCCCACCACGATGGCCACCATCAACGTCGAGAACGACAGCTGGATATCTGCCAGGCGCATCAGAAAGGCGTCGACGCGCCCACCCAGATAGCCCGCCAGCAAACCGAAGCACACCCCCAGGGTGGCCTGCAGCGCCACGGCGCCGAAGCCGATGACCAGCGACACCCGCATGCCGTAGAGGATGGTCGAGAGCAGGTCGCGCCCCTGGGAATCGGTACCCATCAGGTACTGGGGGTCGGCGCCGTCGATCCAGAACGGCGGCAGCTCGGATGCAAGGATGTCGATCTGGGCCAGGTCGTAGGGATCGGCCGGCGCAAGCCAAGGCGCCAGCAGCGCGGCCAGGACCATCACCACGAAGATCAGAAGACTGGTCTGGGCGATCAGGTCGCGTTTGAAACTGTACAAGAGGTAGGAGTCGCGAAACCGCTCCCACCGGCTGCTCGTCGCAGTGCTCTGGGTGCTCATGCGGGCTTACCTGTCAGCTTGACGGTGGGATTGACCAGGCCATAGATCAAGTCGACCAGGGTGTTGGTGATCACGAAGATCAGGCCGACGATCATCAGGTAGGTCACGATCAGGGGGATGTCCGAGCGCTCGATGGCGTCGAGGAACATCAGGCCCATGCCGGGCCACTGGAACACCGTCTCGGTGAGGATGGTGTAGGCCACCAGGGTGCCGATCTGCACGCCGCCGACGGTGATGACCGGCAACATGGTGTTCTTCAGCGCGTGCAGGAAGTAGATGCGACGCATCGAGATGCCCTTGGCCCGGGCGAACTTGACGTACTCCGACTGCATCACCTCGAGCATCTCGGCGCGGATCAGGCGAATGAACAGCGGCAGCATGATCGAGGCCAGCGAGATGGCCGGCAGCACCAGGTAGGTCAGCCCTTCCAGCGAGGCGAAGTTGGTGGTCCAGGTGCCGAACACGTGGATCGGGTCGCCGCGACCGTAGGCCGGCATGCCGCCCTCGGTGGACAGCAGGCCGTTGAGCCAGGCGCCCCAGCCGGTATCGGCGGGGAAGGGCGTGAAGCTCACGCCGATGGCGAACAGCTGGATCAACACGATAGCGGTGAGAAACACCGGGATGGAGATGCCGATGATCGACACCCCCATGAAGAAACGGGACAGCCAGGCGCGGGGCTTGATCGCGCTGTAGACGCCGATCGGCACCGACAGGAAGATGATCAGGAGGGTCGAGGCGAATACCAGCTCGAGGGTCGCCGGCAGGTGTCGCAGGACCACCTCGGTAGTCGGCTCGTTGTAGATGTACGAATAGCCGAAGTCGAACTGGGCGGCGTTGACGGCGAAACGGAAGTACTGCACCAGGAAGGGATCGTTGAGCCCCAGTTCCTCGCGCAGCACCTCGCGCTCGCTCTCGGGCACCGACTGACCCACCATCTGCTGGATGGGATCACCCAGGTTGTCCTGGATGGCGAAGGCGATCACGCTGATGACAAACATCACCAGCAGCGCATGAAAGAGGCGCTTGATCAGAAATGCGATCATGGGGATTGTCCAGGGTACAGGCGCTCGACTCCGCGACCATGTCACGGAGCCGAGGCAGCTGCTGAATGGGAGCTTGCAGGCACCGCGTGGCGGTGCCTGTCGTCTTACTCTTCTTCGATGACCAGATCCCCGAGGTAGGGGAAGTTCATCACGTTGACCACCGGCTCGATGTCGACGTTGGCCGCCGAGGCCCAGGCCAGGTTCTGCCAGTGCAGCGGAATGAAGGCGGCATCGTCGTAGAGGCCCTGCTCGAGCTCACGCAGCATCTCGCCACGCTTCTCCAGATCCACCTCGAGGTTGGCGTCGACCATCAGCTGGTCGAGCTCCTCGTTGCAGTAGTTGCCGGCGTTGTACTGGCCGCCACCGCTGTCGGCGTCCGGACACTCGGTCAGGTACTGGTGGAAGTTGGCGGAGTCTTCGGTGTCGGAGTGCCAGCCGATCATCATCATGTCGGCAGCGCGATCATCGTACTCGCCCCAGTACTGGGCCTTGGGCAGGGTCTTCAGGTCCACCGTGACGTTGATCCGCGCCAGCATGGCGGCTACCGCCTGGGCGATCTTGGCGTCGTTCACGTAGCGGTTGTTGGGCGCCATCATGCTGACCGAGAAGCCGTCCTCATAGCCCGCTTCGGCCATCAGTTCCTTGGCCCGGTCGAGATCGAAGCGCGGCTCGAGATCCGGGTTGTGGCCGGAGTAACCCTCCGGCGAGAACTGGGCGGCCGGGGTGGCGAAGCCCTTCATCAGACGATCGGCGATGCCTTCCTGGTTGATCGCGTAGTTGAAGGCCTGGCGAACACGCGGGTCCTGGAAGGCCTCGACCCGCTCCTGGTTCATGTGGAACAGGATGATGCGGGTGCCCGACATGGTCACCAGATTGGTGTCCTCGTCGCTCTCGATGCGCTCCAGATCGTTGGGCGGTACCGGCGCGATGAAGTCGACGTCACCGGACAGCAGGGCGGCGACGCGGGTGGCGTTCTCGCCGATCGGAGTCAGGGTGATGGCGTCGACGTTGCCCGGGGACTCGCTGTCCCAGTAGTCATCGAAGCGTTCGAAGTCGACCCGAACGCCCTGCTGGCGGTTGGTCACCTGGAAGGGGCCGGTACCGGAGATGTTGCGCGAGGCGTAGGAGTTGCCGTTCTTGACGATCTCGTCCTTGGCCTTGCCGCCGTCGGTCTCGCCGGAATAGAACTGGCTGTCCATCGGGAAAATGTAGGTGGCCATGTTCAGCAGCAGCGGGTTGGGCCGCTTGGAGATGATCTCCACGGTGTGCTCATCGACCACGTTGACCGTCTCGATGGGCTCGAAGATCGCTTTGAAGTCCGGGCTGCGCTTGAGGCGCTCGACGGTCCAGGCGACGTCCTCGGCGGTGAAGGGGTTGCCGGAATGGAAGGTGACCCCTTCGCGCAGGCTGATGCGCATGGTGGTGTCGTCGACCTGCTCCCACTCGGTGGCGAGTCTGGGCTCGAACTCGAAGTCCTTGGTCCAGCGCACCAGCGGATCGAAGGCCATGTGCGACAGTTGCAGGATACCGCCGGAGAGCTGCTCATGGATGTCCAGCGACACCGGATCGGCGTCGTAGGCCATGCGCAGGGTGTTTTCGGCCAGTGCGGTCTGGGGCAGGGCAGCCGTCAGCATGGCGGCACCGAGGGCACCGGCCAGAAGGGTCTTCTTGAACATGGAAGGAGTTCCTGCTTGTTGAGGTTGTTGTAATTGCCAGTCGGACGCCTTGGTCAATGTTGTAAGCGCCGGCTAGTCAATGTCCTGCATCAACATAGTGAGGTGTCGCGTTTAAACACAATCGAAATTGTGACAGCACCCATGCGAGGAACGAATATGGGCCCGGGGAGCGTGTCTTCAAGGAGCAGACAAGCGCTGAGCGACGAGAAGGTGGCGCAGACAGAAAAGTAAGGGGAAATAGAGGAGCTGAGGTAGCCGGCGGAGGCGAGTGAGGTAACCGCAAGTGCAAGCGCCCCCAAACGAGATTCGGGGGCGCGAAAGGGCAATCGACACAGCGCCGAGGCGACAGTGGTGTCCAGGGTCGCCTGGCGGTCAATCGGTCAGTTCAGACCAGCCGTCACTGCTGGGGCGGGCAGACGCGATCGATGCGATAGAGCTGGGCGACCTGATCCAGGCCGTGGACGCTGCATTCCAGGTCGGTGACACGACCGTCACTGAGGCCATACACCCAGCCATGCACCGACAGCGCCTGGCCGCGCTGCCAGGCACGCTGGACGATCTTGGTACGACACAGCGTCTTGACCTGAGACTTGACGTTGAGCTCGCACATGCGATCCACCTGCTCGTCCAGCGGCAGATGCTCGAGTTCCGAGCGATGCATGCTGTAGAGTTCGCGTACGCTGTGCAACCAGTTGTCCACCATACCGTTCTCGCCGCCGGTGACCGCAGCGCGCACGCCGCCACAGTTGTAGTGGCCGACGATCATGATGTGACGTACCTTGAGCACGTCCACCGCGAACTGCACCACCGACAGGGCGTTCATGTCATTGTGGTAGAGCAGGTTGGCGACGTTGCGGTGGACGAACACCTCACCCGGGGGAAGGTCGATGATCTGGTTGGCCGGCACGCGGCTGTCGGAACAACCGATCCACAGATACTCCGGGCTTTGCTGCTGAGCAAGGCGGGCAAAGAAATCAGGGTCTTCCTGGCAGATTCTGTCGGCCCAGGCCCGATTATTGGCGAGCAGATTGTCGATATCACTCATGAACTTTCCCCGTGCAAGCAGTGGATGGCTAAAGTGGTGCATGTTTTTACCCCCCTCGGTCAAGGTGGTCAAGCACCCTCCCGTGGTAGCCAGCCCGCTGGTATCATGGGAAGGTTTCCCATCCTGGTGGGCCTCGAGGCAGGTCCCTGGTAGGCCAGGCCCCTAATGATCCGAAAGCGGTCCCGACAACAAGGGCCCCAGCAACAGAATCAGGAGACGCAAGTGTCACAATTCGACTATGACCTCTTTGTCATCGGTGCCGGCTCCGGTGGTGTCCGCGCTGCCCGTACCGCGGCGGCAACCGGGGCCAGGGTGGCCGTCGCCGAGGATCGCTACCTCGGCGGTACCTGCGTCAACGTGGGCTGCGTGCCCAAGAAGCTCTACTCCTACGCCGCACACTTCCACGAGGCTTTCGACGACGCTCGCGGTTTCGGCTGGCAGCTCGACCAGGCGCCGAGCTTCGACTGGGCGACCCTGCGCGACAACAAGATCGGTGAGATCAAGCGACTCAACGGCATCTACGGCAAGCTGCTGGACAACGCCGGGGTGCGCCTGATCAACGGTCGCGCCAAGGTGGTGGACGAACACCGTGTCGAGGTCGGCGGCGAGACCATCAGCGCCGAGAAGATCCTGGTGGCGGTGGGTGGCTGGCCCTGGGTGCCGCCGTTCCCCGGCAGCGAACTGGCCATGAACTCCAACCAGATCTTCGACCTGGACGAGTTTCCCAAGCGCTTTCTGGTGCTTGGCGGCGGCTATATCGCCGTGGAGTTCGCCAGCATCTTCAACGGCCTGGGCGCCGACGCCCACCTGCTGTATCGCGGCGACCTGTTCCTGCGCGGCTTCGACCAGGAGGTGCGCGAGTTCACCCGCGACGAGATGGCCAAGAAGGGCGTCAACCTGCACTTCAACACCAACATCGAGTCCCTCGAGAAGGTCGAAGGCGGGATCAAGGCCACCCTGACCAACGGCGAGACCCTTGAGGTGGATGCCGTGCTGTCCGCCACCGGCCGCAAGCCGCATCTGGAAGGCCTGGGCCTGGACCAGCTCGACATCGCGCTCAACGAGAACGGCTCCATCCAGGTCAACGATCGCTTCGAGACCTCGGTGCCCTCGATCCTGGCGCTGGGCGACGTGACCGGCGGTCCTGAGCTTACGCCGGTGGCCCTGGCCGAGGCCATGCATCTGGTTGCACACCACTACGGTGACGCGCCCAAGGCGCCGATGAACTACGACAACATCGCCACTGCGGTGTTCTGCCATCCCAACATCGGCACCGTTGGCCTGTCCGAAGAGAAGGCCCGCGAGGTGTGCAAGGCGGTCCGCGTCTACAGCGCCGACTTCCGTCCCATGAAGCACACCCTGTCCGGCAGCGATGAACGCTGCCTGATGAAGCTGATCGTCGACGACGAAAGCGACGTGGTGGTAGGGGCGCACATGGTCGGCGAGGAGGCCGGCGAGGTGATCCAGGGCATCGCCATCGCGGTGCGTGCGGGCCTGACCAAGGCAGATTTCGACGCCACCGTGGGCATCCACCCAACCGGCGCCGAAGAGTTCGTCACCATGCGCACGCCGACGCGTACCTGAGTCCGGCGTCACGATACGACAAGGGCACCAGTGGGTGCCCTTATCTTTTGACGAGAGACCAAGGCCGCCTGTTTTGGATGCCACCGTCGGCATCCACCCGACCGGCGCCGAAGAGTTTGTCACCATGCGCACGCCGACGCGTACCTGAGACCGGCGTCACGATACGACAAGGGCACCTGTGGGTGCCCTTTTTTGTGGCCTTTTCTCGCCGATCCGAAAGGGCCGACTATACTGCTTCAGGCGGACGAAATCGTCTCGTTGGAGAGGCAATCGATTACGCCAAAGGGATAGGGGAGGTGAGCGGCAGTGATCGCTCCGAGCCGCCATGAGACGTGGCCTGGCGCCGCTCGCATAATTTTTTTTTATGCTTCCAGGGGTTAAGAATAATCCAGATTTTGAAATGTCATACTCGACTGTTATAATGGTTGTCCAAATTCGCTACAGCGAAGCATAACGAACATGACCGCAAGCACTGAGCCCTTCACACCATCAGCCGACCTCGCCAAGCCTACGGTGGCGGACGCGGTGGTGGGTCACGAAGCGGCGCCGCTGTTTATTCGCAAGTCCACTCCCGAGGATGGCTGGGGCATCTACGAGCTGGTCAAGTCCTGCCCGCCCCTGGACGTCAACTCCGCCTACGCCTACCTGTTGCTGGCCACCCAGTTCCGTGACAGTTGTGCTGTTGCCACCAACGAGGAAGGCGAGATCGTCGGCTTTGTCTCCGGCTACGTGAAGTCCAATGCTCCGGACACCTACTTTCTGTGGCAGGTCGCGGTGGGCGAGAAGGCCCGCGGTACCGGTCTTGCCCGCAGACTGGTCGAAGCCATCCTGACCCGCCCTGAATTTGCCGAGGTCCACCACCTCGAGACCACCATCACACCGGATAACCAGGCTTCCTGGGGCTTGTTCCGCCGCCTGGCCGATCGCTGGCAGGCGCCGTTGAACAGCCGCGAGTACTTCTCTACCGACCAATTGGGTGGAGAGCACGATCCGGAAAACCTGGTGCGCATCGGTCCCTTCGACACGACGCGTATCTAACGGCTTCCAGGGTGGTGACAGGGCGGCCAGCGTCCGTCGCCACCGATACCCGATAACTTCCCCTACGAACCCGACAGGAGGTCGCAATGCAGACCCAGATCCTCGAACGCATGGAATCCGAAGTTCGTACCTATTCCCGTTCCTTCCCGGTGGTCTTCACCAAGGCGCAGAACGCTCGCCTGACCGACGAGGAAGGCCGCGAGTACATCGACTTTCTGGCCGGTGCCGGCACCTTGAACTACGGCCATAACAACCCGCACCTGAAGCAGGCGCTGGTCGACTACCTGGCCACCGACGGCATCATCCACGGTCTTGATTTCTGGACCGCCGCCAAGCGCGACTATCTGGAGACCCTGGAAGAGGTGATCCTCAAGCCGCGTGGTCTTGACTACAAGGTCCACCTCCCGGGGCCGACCGGCACCAATGCCGTCGAGGCTGCCATTCGCCTCGCTCGTGTGGCCAAGGGTCGTCATAACATCGTGACCTTCACCAATGGCTTCCACGGCGTCACCATGGGAGCGCTGGCCACCACCGGCAACCGCAAGTTCCGCGAGGCGACCGGCGGTATTCCGACCCAGGGTGCAGCCTTCATGCCCTTCGATGGTTACATGGGTAGCGAGACCGATACCCTGGACTACTTCGAGAAGCTGCTCGGCGACAAGTCCGGCGGTCTCGACGTGCCCGCCGCGGTCATCGTCGAAACGGTCCAGGGCGAGGGCGGCATCAACGTGGCCGGCCTGGATTGGCTCAAGCGTCTCGAGGGCATCTGCCGCGACAATGACATCCTGCTGATCATCGATGACATCCAGGCGGGCTGCGGTCGTACCGGCAAGTTCTTCAGCTTCGAGCACGCCGGCATCACACCGGACATCGTCACCAACTCCAAGTCGCTGTCCGCACTCGGCCTGCCGTTCGCCCACGTGCTGATGCGTCCGGAGCTCGACAAGTGGAAGCCGGGTCAGTACAACGGTACCTTCCGTGGTTTCAACCTGGCCTTCGTCACCGCCACCGCTGCCATGCGCAAGTACTGGAGCGACGATACCTTCGAGCGTGACATCCAGCGCAAGGCGCGGATCGTGGAAGAGCGCTTTCAGAAGATCGCCGCCTGGCTCAGCGACAAGGGGTATCCGGCATCCGAGCGTGGCCGCGGCCTGATGCGCGGCATCGACGTGGAAAGCGGCGATATCGCCGACAAGATCACCGCCAAGGCCTTCGAGAACGGCCTGGTGATCGAGACCAGTGGCCAGGACGGTGAGGTGGTCAAGTGCCTGTGTCCGCTGACCATCACCGACGAGGATCTGATCGAAGGTCTCGATATCCTCGAGCGCAGCACCCACGAGGCGCTAAGCTGAAACAGGATACGCCCGCAGGCTATCTGCGGGCAGGCGCCAGCAGCAAGGTGCCGCTGATCCTGCCCTGAGCAATATGTAAAGCGAGGGCTCGCCCTCGCTTTTTCTGCGGACGCCACCAGCGCTCGAAGCCTCGCACAGGGCCTTTCGATGCCCGGCACCGCCGACGCCCCCGACACCCGACAACGGAGAATTCGATGATCGTTCGCAACCTGGAAGAAGCCCGTCAGACCGACCGCCTGGTAAAGGCCGAGAACGGTAACTGGGACAGCACCCGCCTGATGCTCGCCGATGACGGCGGTCAGTGTTCCTTCCACATCACCCGTATCTTCGAGGGTACCGAGACCCACATCCACTACAAGCATCACTTCGAGGCGGTGTTCTGCATCGAGGGCGAAGGCGAAGTGGAGACCCTGGCCGACGGCAAGATCTGGCCGATCAAGCCGGGCGACATCTACATCCTGGATCAGCATGACGAGCACCTGCTGCGTGCTTCCAAGACCATGCACCTGGCCTGCGTGTTCACTCCGGGCCTGACCGGCAAGGAAGTGCACCGCGAAGATGGCTCCTACGCGCCCGCCGGCGAGTAAGGGCGTACCGCCAGGATTGAACAGGAAAGAGCAAGTGTGGGAGCGGGCAAGTCTCGCTTCCCGCACCCGACAACGGCGCCCCTTGGGGCGCCGTTGTCGTATCTGGCCAATCGACCGAAGTAATCGCAGGACGACCGAAGTAGTCGCAGGACGCTGGAGGTAGACGTCACGGGAAGAGCAGCAGGGTACGTGGGGGCATAGGAGGCAGGTACGTCAAAATTGTGCCCAAAAGTTCGTAGTGCTTCCTATACTTTGCAGCAAACTTCTCAATGGAACCGTCCCCATGGCCATTTGTCGCCCCCGACTCCTGACCTCCGGTATGTATCACTACCTGCTGGCAGCGCCGATCCTTGGTGCAGCACTGCTGGCCCCAGCGACGGCTCATGCCTCGGAAGGTGGCAGCAGCATCTATGTACCGGGCGCCTATAACGACTTTGCCGCAGGCTTGGCCCCGCCACCCGGGGTCTATGCGCGCAACGACCTGGTGCGCTACGAGGGCGATATCGGCGCGCGCCCCCTGGGCGGGCGGCTGTCGGCGGGTCTCGACCAGACGCTGTGGTTCAACCTGCTCAAGCTGACCTGGGTGACCGACGTCGAGTGGCTCGGTGCCACCTACATCGCCGGGATCAATCTTCCCTACGTGTTTGACGTCAGCGTCGATCTCGAGGCCAGCATCCCGGGCCAGGAACGCTTCAACACCGGAAGCAACAGCGGCTTCGGTGATCCGTACCTGGTGCCGGTCGCCCTCAACTGGGCCAACGGGACTCACCACACCACGGCGGCGGTGGGTATCAATATTCCGGTGGGGCGCTACGACGAGAACGATCGGATCAACCTGGGGCGGCACTACTGGTCGATCGATCCCACCATTACCTACAGCTGGCTGCCCGAAAGCGGATGGGACCTGTCGATGACCGCGGGCATCCTGTTCAACTTCAAGAACGATGCCACCGACTATACCACCGGCGACGAGTTTCACCTGGACGTGCTGGCGGCGAAGTACCTGACACCAAGCTTCGGACTGGGTCTGGCCGGGTACGTTTACGAACAGCTCGAGTCGGACTCGGGACCGGTACCGGATCGCCTGGAAGATGGTTTTCGCAGTAGCGGGGCAGGGGTAGGGCCGGCTTTCATGAAGAGTGTCTCACTGGGCCAGGCGCCGGTCACCTTGATCGGCAAGTGGCTTCACGATGTGTCATCCGAAAATCGCTTCGATGGCGATACGGTGTCGCTGTCGGCGGCCTGGGCCTTCTAGCCAACTCCCGACCAGCGCCCGATCCGATGGTTCGGGCGCGCCGCCTCGATCCTTCCCTCGAACGAATCTCCGTCATGTTTTCGGGCGCTCAGCGGCGCCCGATTCTCCCGTTGTTCTGCATCGATATTGTCTGCGCTGAATGTCTTTATCAGCCGAGGCCATGCTCGTCCCACGAGACCTCCCGTCGCCTATGCAGCTCATGCTGCACAGGGACACAGCGGGCCACGCGCCACGCTTCAAAATTACAGCATTTTACAAATAAACTGCCGCTGCAGCGGGGCCTCTCTGCACCAGAAACAGGTTTCGGACAGATCGTTATTGCCCGCTAATAAAGAGCTTTTCCGAAAAATGTCGATCATGTTGGCCGCCTTGGCTAACGCACCTCGACAGTGGCATTGCACTTTAGTCAAAAAGTGTCAGGAAGGGGTTGCAGCCAGGAAGTCCTCTCTTCTACTTTGTCATACATAGTATGCCATGGTTTCCAGAAAACGGCTCAGGCCATCGCCATGTGATGGCAGTACGAGAGGGCCGGACACTTGCCCAACCGGGTATGACAACAACGCCAACAAGGTCAACCAGAGGACTCGCCATGAATCCCGCCGCTTCACGCAAGCTCACACGCGCCATCCATCTTGCCGGCCTGGCCGCGACCACCGCCTTGCTGGCAACGCCAGCCCTGGCCGAACAGTGGCGCGGCTGGAACATTCATCCTCCCGAGTACCCCAACAGCATTGCACTGGAGACCTTCGCCAAGGAGGTGGACGAGCGAACGGAAGGGCGCATCACGCCAAAGGTCTACCACAACGCCGTGCTGGGGGATCAGCCCGATGCCATCGAGCAGACCCGCAACGGTGCTCTGGATTTCGGCAACTTCAACATGGGCCCCATGGGTCCGATGGTGCCGGCTGCCAACGTGCTCTCGCTGCCTTTCATCTTTGAAAGTGAAGAGCGCATGTACGAACTGATGGATGGCGAGATCGGCGAACGCTTCGCCGCAGCGATGGAGGAGCAGGGCCTGGTCGCGCTGGGTTGGTTCGGGGCAGGCTCGCGCAGCCTCTACAACACCGACCATCCGGTCGAGACTCCGAAAGATGTCGAGGGCATGAAGGTCCGGGTCATGAACAACGACCTCTACGTCGACATGATCGACGCTCTGGGCGGCAACGCCACCCCCATGGCCTACGGTGAGGTCTACCAATCGCTGACGACCGGTGTGATCGACGGCGCCGAGAACAACTTCCCGTCCTACGAATCCAGCGGTCACTACGAGGTTGCCGGCTACTACTCGCTGACCAACCACCTGGTCATTCCCGAGTGCCTGTGCATGGCCCGCAGTACCTGGGACGAGCTGTCCGAAGAGGACCAGGCGGCGGTCCGGGAGGCCGGGCAGATCGCCACCGAGCAGCAGCGTGAACTGTGGGAAGAGCGTACCGCCGCCAGTCGGCAAACGGCGCTGGACGCAGGCGTCGAGATCAATGAGGTTCCGGACAAGTCAGAATTCCAGGCGCTGATGCAACCGGTCTATGAGGGCTTTCTTGCCGAGAACCCGGACCTGGCCTCGCTGGTCGACGACATTCGTGCGGCTCAGGCCGACTGATCCCATTGATACGAGAGCCCCGTCCCCGGTGCCGGGGGCGGGCGGGGAGGCTGATGCGTGAACGCACCCACCGACACCTCTGACGTCGGGTCCGAGCAAACCGAGTCAGAGCAAGAGGGCGCCACGGTACGCCGTGGTGCCTTTCCTCCGGCATCGCCGGAGTCACGAAGCATACGCTACAAGCGAGAAACACCCAGCCGACTGGACCGCATCCTCGACAGTATGGCCCATGGTTGCATCATGGTGGCCGGGGTGCTGCTGGTGTTGCTGATCATCACCTTTGGCTGGCTGGTATTTGGCCGCTACGTGCTCAATGACACCCCCACCTGGGTCGAGCAGACGGCGCTTCTGAGCGTGGCCTACATCACCTTTCTCGGCGCCGCTGCCGGCGTTCGTCACAACAGCCACCTGTCCATCGACCTGCTACGCGACAACATGCCGGCGCCGATCAAGGGTCTGATGCACCATCTGGCGGATCTGTTCGTGGTGGCCTTTGGCGGCTTCATGGCCTGGCAGGGCTGGCAGTTGATGATGACCAACCTGGCACGACCTATCCCGATGCTCGGACTCTCCGAAAGCTGGCGTGCCGCGCCGCTGGCGATCTGTGGCGCGCTGATGGTGCTGTTCGCTGTGGCCAACATCGTCAAGCGGCTTGGCGGCCGGCACAACCCGACCCAGGAGGACTGAGCATGGGACTCGCTATCGTTTTTGGACTCTTTGCCCTGGGACTGGCCGTCGGCGCTCCGGTGGCCTTTGCGGTAGGACTGGCAGCAGTAGGGGGCTTTCTCTATGAGGGACTGCCGCTGTTCGTGGCATTCCAGCGCATCCTCTCGGGCATTTCGGTGTTTTCCCTGCTGGCCATTCCGTTCTTTATCTTCGCCGGCGAGCTGATGCTGCACGGCGGTATTTCCCAGCGCCTGGTGCGCCTGGCCTCTGCCGCAGTGGGCCGGGTGCGCGGAGGGCTCGGGGTGGTCAATGTGACCTCTTCGATGCTGTTCGGCGGGATTTCCGGTTCCGCGGTGGCGGACACCTCAGCGCTCGGCTCCATCCTGATTCCGGTGATGAAGGAAAAGGGCTACGACGCGGACTACGCGGTCAACGTGACGGTGACTTCGTCGGTGGCCGGGGTGGTGATTCCGCCCAGCCACAACATGATCCTCTACGCCGTGGCGGCCGGTGGCGGCCTGTCCATCACCAAGCTGTTCATGGCGGGCATCGTGCCGGGCATCCTGATGTGTGGCCTGCTGGCCCTGGCCGCCTATCTGGTAGCGGTCAAGCGTGGTTACCAGGGCGAACGCTTTCCGGGCTGGCAGGCGCTGGCGATCAGCTTTGCCGCCGCACTGCCAGGGTTGCTGACCGCGGTTATCATCGTGGGCGGCGTGCTGTCTGGCGTGCTGACGGTGACCGAGTCAGGCGCCTTCGGGGCCATCTACGCCATCGTCGTCACCGCGCTGGTCTATCGCGAGCTGCGCTGGGCATCGTTCAAGCAGGCGGTCTACCAGTCGGTGCGCACCACCGCACTGGTGATGATCCTGGTCGGCTGCGCCTCGGCGTTCTCCTATCTGCTCGCCCTCTATAGCGTGCCGGAGTTGCTGTCCAACACGCTGCTCGGGATCACCGACAATCCGCTCGCCATCCTGCTGATGCTGAACCTGATCCTGCTGGCACTCGGCATGATCATGGACATGGCGGCGCTGATCCTGATCTGCACGCCGATCTTTCTGCCGATTGCCGCCCAGTTCGGCATGGATCCGATTCAGTTCGGCATCATGATGATGATGAATCTGGGGCTGGGGCTGTGCACGCCGCCGGTGGGTGCCTGCCTGTTTGTCGGCAGCGTGGTCGGCAAGATCAAGATTGAACAGACCGTTCGCACCATCTGGCCGTTTTACCTGGCGTTGTTCGCCGCTCTGATGCTGGTGACCTACGTTCCGGCACTGTCCATGGCGCTGCCCAACATGCTGGAGTGATGGCGACCATGCCAAGCCCCCTTCGACGAGGCGCCACACGCCGCTGACCACCTACAGGAAAAGAGGCACACCGATGAAGATCGCCAGGGTCGAGACCCATCTGCTGGATCATCCCCTTGAACAGGCCTTCGAAAGTGCTTCCATGCGCTTCGAACGCCGCCAGCACTGCCTGGTGGAGATCACCTGCGAAGACGGCACCGTCGGCTGGGGGGAGTGCCTCGGTCCGGCCCAGGCCAACGCCGCGGTGGTGGCCACCTACGCCGACACCCTGATCGGCGCCAACCCGCTGGAGCATGAAAGACTGTGGCTCGTGCTCTACAACCGGCTGCGTGACCAGGGCCAGCGGGGGCTGACCATGACGGCCCTCAGCGGCATCGACATCGCGCTGTGGGACATCAAGGGCAAGCACTACGGTGCCAGCGTGTCGGAGCTCTTGGGAGGGCGTTTTCGCGAACGCGTCCAGGCCTACGCCACCGGCTCCTTTCGTCGCGATGGCGTGGACCGGGTCAGTGATATCGCCGCGGAGGTGGCGGGCTACGCCGAGGAAGGCTTTCACGGGGTCAAGATCAAGATCGGCTTCAACGTCGAGGAAGATCTTCGGGTCATCGCCGCCGTGCGCGAGGCCATCGGTCCCGATCGGCGTCTGATGATCGATGCCAACCACGGCTATGACCTGCTGGAGGCCCTCGAGGTCGGCAAGCGGGCGGCGGCTTACGACGTCGACTGGTTCGAGGAACCGGTACTACCGGAGCAGATTCATACCTATCGCGCGGTGCGCGATGGCCAGCCTCTACCGGTCGCCAGTGGCGAGAACTGGCATGGCCGCTACGCCATGCAGGAGCCGCTGGCCAGTCGCGCCATCGATATCTGCCAGCCCGACATATGCGGCGTCGGCGGCTTCACCGAGATGCGGCGCGTCGTGGATATGGCGGCGCTTCATGGCGTGCGCCTGATTCCCCATGTGTGGGGCACCGCCGTGTGCATCGCCGCCAGCCTTCAGGCCATGGCGGCGCTGCCGCCCAATCCGCCGAGACGTGAGCCGATCGAACCCATCATGGAGTTCGATCGGACCCACAATCCCTTCCGCCAGGCCATTGTTACCCAGCCGCTGGAGCATCATCAGGGCTGGGTCGATATCCCTGACGGCCCTGGACTGGGCATCGAGATCGATCGCGACGCCCTGACACGTTTCGCCCTCAAGGAGACAAGACAGTGATACCGGCCAATACCCGTCCGCTGGAAGGGCGCGCGCCCAGGCTGAAGGCACCCGCCGGCGCCACCGATTGCCATATTCATCTCTTCCTCGATGGCTACAAAGGCCAGCCAGGCGGGCCGGCGATCAAGGAGTTGGCAACCGTCGAGGATCTCCGGCGCTTCCAGCGCTGGATGGGGCTCGACAGGGTGGTCGTGACCCAGTCCAACGCCTATCAGTTCGACAATGGCGCCTTGCTTGCTTCGCTCGATCAACTGGGCCTGGACAAGGCCCGCGGGGTCGCCGCCGTCAGTCCTGACACCCCGCTGAAAACCCTCGAAGACTGGCATGGCCGAGGTGTGCGCGGCGCACGCATCATGAACCTGGGCGGAGGCGCCATGCCGTTGGCTCGCCTGCCCGAGGTCGAGCCGTTGATCGCGCCCCTTGGGTGGCACCTGATGGTGCAGTTCAATGGCCGCGAGCTCGACCAGCACCTGCCGATGCTGGAACGTATCGAGTGCCCGTACATCATCGATCATATCGGCAAGTTCATCGATCCGGTGCCGGCCGATGATCCTCGCGTCGACGCCATTCTCAGGTTGCTCGATCGCGGCAACGCCTGGTTCAAGATCTGCGCCGGTTATGAAACCAGCCTGAGCGGAGGGCCCGACTACGACGACGTCGGCGCCATCGCCCGGCGGGTCATCAACCACGCCCCGGAACGCATCCTCTGGGGCAGCAACTGGCCCCATGTTGGTGTCCCGCGAGTTCAGTACCCCGACGACCCTGACCAGCTCGACGTACTGCTGGCCTGGGCCAATGAGCAGCAGCGCCAACGCATCCTGGTCGACAATCCCGCCGAACTGTACGGCTTCGGTCGCTGAAGGCGCGTATCACGAGACCCGAGACACGACACCCGAGAAGGAATTCTGACATGTTGAATCGACTGCTGGTCACCGGCGCCGCCGGGGGCCTGGGCACCGCTCTGAGACCTCATTTGAGTCGCTTGGCGAAGGAGGTCCGGCTGTCCGACATGGTCGCCGTCGACCAGGACGTGACCCACGACACCCGCCATGAAGAGATCTTCACGGCAGACCTGACCGACGTCGATGCTGTCGCTCGCCTGGTCGAAGGCTGCGATGGTGTTATCCACCTGGGCGGTGTATCGGTGGAGCGTTCCTGGCAGCAGATCCTGCCGGCCAACATCATGGGCACCTATCACCTCTATGAGGCGGTGCGCCGTCATGACAAGCCGCGGGTGGTATTCGCCAGTTCCAACCACGTCATCGGCTTCTACCCACAGCATCAGCGGCTGGACGCCAAGGTGCCGAAACGCCCGGATTCGCTCTATGGCGTGTCGAAAGGCTTCGGCGAGGACCTCGCCAGCCTGTACTTCGACAAGTTCGGTGTCGAGACCCTGGCGGTGCGTATCGGCTCCTGCTTTCCCGAGCCCGCCGATGCCCGCATGCTGGCCACCTGGATGAGCGTCGAGGATTTCATGGCGTTGCTCGAGCGCGCCTTCTGCGTCCCTGAACTGGGCTACACCGTGGTCTACGGCGCCTCCAACAACGCCGAACAATGGTGGGACAATCGCGAAGCAGGTTTTCTGGGCTGGGTGCCAAGGGACAGCTCCGAACCCTGGCGTGCCGAGATCGAGGCCAGGGGAGGGCGGTTGGCTCCCGATGACCCTTCGGTGCGCTTCCAGGGCGGCAAGTTTGCAGGCCAGGGCCACCCTGACGATAAATAGCCACTGAATCGTCGCGGAAAGCCACCAGGCATCCGTACACCGGGGACCTGACGCCATCGCCTTGATACACTGGCGTCCTGATAGTCAGTGCTGATATACAGCCCTGAAAAATAGCGCTTTGCGGCACGTCGCGTCATCGCCACGCGAACTGAAGAGGAATCGACCATGGCAGCCAAGCCAGCACCCCGCACGGAACCGGCACCGCTAAACGTCAAGAAGCTGACGCGTGAAGGCAGTCTGTCGATGAACGTGGCCGACCAGCTGGAAGGTCTGATCACCGCCGGAACCATCGCCGTCGGCGAGAAGCTGCCGACAGAAAGCGGCCTGTGTGATTCCTTCGGTGTCAGCAGGACGGTGATTCGCGAGGCGGTGGCTCACCTCAAGTCGCTGGGCCTGGTCGAGGCACGGCGTGGTGTCGGCACCACGGTGATCCGGGCCGCACCGGCCGAGGCCATGCCCGCCAAGCGGATTCGCCCGACCACCGTCGAAGATATCCTGCATGTCATCGAGCTGCGGCTTAATCTGGAGCCTGCGGCGGCAGCACTGGCCGCCGAGCGCTTCGAGGCCGACGACGAGACTCGCCTGCGTGATACCCATGCGGCCTTCGTCAAGGCTCGTCAGCAGCGTAGCCAGGCGCGTAACGAGGACTTCGAGTTCCACCACGCGATTGCCAGGGCCACCCACAATCCGTTCTTCCCTCAGGCGCTGGAGCAGCTCAACCTGAGCGCGATTCCGCGCTCGAAGCTCGCGACCAGCGAGGTCAATACCGACTCCACCAGCACCTATCTCAAGCGCGTGGAAGCCGAGCACCAGGACGTTCTCGACGCGATCCTGTCACGCGACCCCGACGCCGCCAGAGCCGCCATGGCGCGCCACCTGGAACGCGCCCGGGAGACTTACCAGCAGTTCAAGGAGAAGGGTTGAGTCAGTGCCGGCCGCCAGTACGTCAGTTGTCATCGGTTGACGCAGTCCGCTCGACAGGACTGCCAGTTCGATGATCTGAATCCGTTGGGCTCGGTGGGAAGCTACCGCCGAGTTCGAGGTAAGTTCGAGGCTGTTATCAGCCTTCACAAGCTTTCATGACCCATAGTTCGCATAATCTATATTATGTTAAATGAGGTGTTTGCCGGTTCTCCCGGACAAGCCTCTGATGCTCTGCTGCCTCCCCTTTGGCGCTTGCGGCCTCCATGTCGATCGTCTGGCTGATTTTCCATCCTGCACAACCCAGCGACGCTTCCTCTCCGCTTGCGAGCACAGGCTAGCTGGCAGGAACCTCACGTTCGATGTCACATCGTGCCACACCGTCGTCTGAAACCCGTCCTCCGGCATCCAGGCAGGCGTCCTGGAGATGCCAGAGCTGGTAACGGCTTCCTGCGTAGAACCCCATGACGAGTCCGGCGACCAGCGCCGTGATGACGATAATCGCTATCGTGCGTCTTCCCTGACGATGTCTGGCTGCCATGGTGATGTCCGGATAGAAGAGATCTTGCTGACCGACGGTGATCAGTCGCCCAACGCTTCCAGCACCAGTTCGGCCACGCGTCGGCCCGAGGCTGGATTTTGCCCGGTGACCAGCCGCTCATCGACTACGGCGAATGGCTCCCAGGCGCGATCCGCCTTCAAATAGAGCCCGCCACGCTCGACAAGCTCCGTTTCGGTAAGAAACGGCACGATGTCGTCGAGCTTGGCCAGGTGCTCCTCGTGATTGGAGAAGCCGGTCACCTTCATGCCCTTGATCAGGTATTCCCCATCATCCCGGGTCACATTGAGCAAGCCCACGGCACCGTGACACACAGAGGATACGATACCGTCTGCCTCGTAGATGTCCCGACACAGGCGTTGGAGCGTCTCGTTGCCCGGAAAGTCCCAGATGACTCCATGCCCGCCCGCCAGATAGATTGCCCGATAGTCCGCTGCGTTGACCTCGTCCAGGGCCAGCGTCGTACCCAGGCGGTTCATGAAGTCCTTGTTCTGATAAGTCCTTGTTCTGATAGTAGTCCCAGTCAATCGCTTCGGCGGCCGCCAGACTGTGGGGATCGATGGGCGTATAGCCCCCCTTGGGGCTTGCGATGTCGCAGGTCCAGCCAGCCTGTTCGACATGATCGATGAAATGCACGGCTTCACCTAGCCACAGACCCGTGGCTCGATCATGATTGGGATACTTGGCGTGACTGGTCACTACCACAAGAATCTTGTTATCCATGGCGAGGGCTCCGACGAGAACGTTGAACCTTGTAGTCGACTCTGTCGCTATCTTGTTGCGTTATTGTAGTCAGCCTCGTGCTAGCTTCAGCAAAGCACGAAAGGTTCTGCATAGTGGAAGCGGAATGCCCAGGGGCGTGTATAGGGACTTGTGTAGCCGCCAATACTCAGGCAACTCCTTGGGTCTATTGTCCCGATTTCTGATGAGGTAGACATGGGCCCCGCTCAGTAGACACCCTTGCGCTTTTCCAGGGGTGCGGGCTCGGGATTGTGGGCGGTTCTCAGCAGTACAGCGGAGCACCTGAGGCGTGATCAACCCGGCCCCAGCATGGACAGCGCTGGCGTCGCTCCTTATCATCGCTTCAATTTGTCTCGTTCGATTAGCTTCCTCGGAAGTGGTCTTGTCGAGTCACACCATTTTTGTCGATGCCGATACAAGGACGCTAGCGTCATGCCCCTCCGACCGACTCGTTTTCTTTCTTTGGCCGCCGCCGCGATGCTCGGTGGCTGTGCTCTGGCACCGGTCGACGCTCCGCCTCCTCCTGAGCCTCTCACGCCTTCGGAATTTCACGCCGAGATCCGAGGGCTCGAGACGCGCCTGGCGGGACGCTGCGACCTGACCCACGACATGCTCAGTGAACAGGCGGCGCAGGATCGCCGCATGACCGCCGATATCCGCGAAGTCGGTAGCCTGCTGCGCGGCGTACGCCAAGATCTGGCCGGGCTCGAGCGCGGCAGCGCGGAGCCCGGTCCTCGGACGACGCAGTGTGAGGCCAGCACCGAATCCGGTATCGACAACAAGGAACTGCTGGGACGCAGCGAGTGGGTTGGCTTGCCCGATGTGGGCACCTATCTGAAGGCGCGGATCGACTCCGGGGCCAATACCTCATCGCTGTCCGCTACCGATGTCACCACCTTCGAACGGGATGGTGACGAATGGGTGCGCTTCAAGCTGGGCCTCAATGAAGAGGATTCGGTGGTCGAGGCCGTGCGCGATGAATGGATCGAGGCGCCGGTAGAACGCAAGGTGACCATCGTCCAGGCCAACGGTGAAGAAAGCCGCCCCGTGGTCAGCCTGCTGATGACCCTCGGCCCGCTGCGTGAACAGGTCGAATTCACCCTGAACGACCGCACCCACCTGAGCTATCCCGTCCTGCTTGGCCGTCGTTTCCTGTTGGATATCGCCGTCATCGACGTGGCACGCCACTACCTGCACGACCGTCCCGAATTCCCAGGAGGGGAATCGGCCAGCGAAGCCGCCGACGAGGAAGCGGCCGATCGTGATGATCAGGAACAGCCCTGAGATAACGCTGTGTGCCGACGCCCCGGGGCGTCGGCCTTTCGCTCCCGATTAAGGAAGACCCATGTCCAGACTGCCCTTTTATCTGATCGTCGCCCTGCTGATGGTGGTTGGCATCGCGATGAGCATTCACCGCCACGTGGAATTCGAGGTCCCCTGGACGCCGGGTGAACAGCGCCAGGTCTGGGAAATCGAGGCTCAGGTCACCTTCGATGGCCAGGGCGAGCCGGCCAAGGTGGACATGGCCCTGCCCTCCTCTCAGGCCGGTTTTCGGGTGCTGACCGAGCACACCGCCTCGCCGGGTTATGGCCTGGCGTTCCTGCAGGAAAACGGCGCACGTCGCGCCGAGTGGTCCACCCGCGAGGCGGTGGGCGATCAGCGCCTCTACTACACCGCCCAGGTACTGGTGACCGAAGGTGCCCGCAAGGCAACCGCTCCGCCCCCGCCGCCGCCGGTGACCGATGTCGCCTGGGAGCGTCCCTACGACACCGCCGCCCAGCAGGTGATCGACCGCGCCTGGGCACGCTCGTCCGACGCCTTTACCTTCGCCCGTGAATTGCTGAGCGAATTCGCCGATGACCGCCAGGGGGAAAATGCCAGGCTACTGCTGACCCAGTTCGATCGTGTGCCGCTAGCCGTGCGCCTGTTGAACCAGGCCGGCGTTGCCGCCCGTGAGGTCAGTGGCCTGATGCTCGACAGCGGCCGTCGGCGCCAGAGCCTGACCTCGTGGATACAGGTCTATGACGGCGACAGGCGCGCCCTGTTCAATCCGGCTACCGGCGAACAGGGCAAGCCCGACAACCTGTTGATGTGGGAAAGCGCTGGCAATGCCGTGCTCGAGGTGGAAGGCGGTCGCGATTCACGTATTTCCTTCTCCATGCTGGTACGCAATCAGCCCGCCGCGGCGGCAGTGCGCAGCCAGCTCGCCGAGGACAGCGATACCCTGCTCAACTTCTCGATTCACAGCTTGCCGCTCGAGGAGCAGGCGCTGTTCCAGACCATCCTGCTGATCCCGATCGGTGCGCTGGTGGTGGTGCTGCTGCGGGTGCTGATCGGCATCAAGACGTCCGGTACCTTCATGCCGGTACTGATTGCCCTGGCCTTCATCCAGACCACCCTGCTCACCGGCCTGGTCGGGTTTCTGCTGGTGGTGGCCGTCGGTCTGGTCATCCGCAGCTATCTGTCACACTTGAATCTATTGCTGGTGGCCAGGGTGACGGCGGTGATAATAACGGTGATAGCGATCATCTCGATCTTCACCGTGCTGTCCTATCGCTTTGGCCTCAATGCGGGCCTGACGATCACCTTCTTCCCGATGATCATCCTGTCCTGGACCATCGAACGGATGTCGATCCTGTGGGAAGAAGAAGGCCCCAAGGAGGTGCTGATCCAGGGCGGCGGCAGCCTGCTGACCGCGGTACTGGCCTATCTGGCGATGAACAATCCGTGGATTCGCCACATCACCTTCAACTTCCTCGGCCTGCAGCTCATCCTGATGGCGCTGATCCTGCTGCTGGGCAACTACACCGGTTACCGGCTGCTCGAACTGCGTCGTTTCAAGCCAGTCACGGAGGACTGAGCCATGCTCAACTGGACCAGTCCCGGCAAGCTCAAGGCCAAGGGCATCATCGGCATGAACCGGCGTAACATCCGTTACATCGGTCGCTACAACAGTCGCAAGCTATATCCGCTGGTGGATGACAAGCTCAAGACCAAGCTGCTGGCACAGGAATACGGCATCACCACGCCGGAGCATATCGGTACGGTGTCGACCCAGTTTAGTGTCAAGCACATCAGCGAGATGCTGGCGGGCCACAACGGTTTTGTGATCAAGCCGGCCAAGGGCAGCGGCGGCAAGGGCATCCTGGTCATCGAGCGCGTCGAGGGCAAGCACTTCATCAAGCCCAGCGGCGCGGAGCTGGATATCGAGGATGTCGAACGCCACGTCTCCAATATCCTTTCGGGGCTCTATTCGCTTGGGGGCTCCCCGGACGTTGCCTTGGTCGAGGGGCTGATCAACTTCGATACCACCTTCGCTGCCTATACCTACGAAGGCGTGCCGGATATCCGTGTCATCGTGTTCAAGGGCTACCCGGTGATGGCGATGATGCGGCTGTCCACTGCCGCCTCCGACGGCAAGGCCAACCTGCACCAGGGCGCGGTGGGCGTCGGTATCGATATCGCCAGCGGGCGCGCCGTACGAGGCGTCCAGTTCGATCGTTCGCGCACCGATCATCCCGATACCGGCCATGAACTGGCCAGCCTGCAGATCGCTGGCTGGACCACCCTTCTTGAACTCGCCTCCGGCTGCTACGAGATGACCGGGCTTGGCTATCTCGGCACCGACATGGTGCTCGATCGTGACCGCGGCCCCATGTTGCTCGAGCTGAACGCCCGCCCTGGCCTGGCGATCCAGATGGCCAATGGCGAAGGCTTGCGGCGACGCCTCGATCTGATCGAGGCGCAGACCGAGGAGCGCAGCGCTGCCGAGCGGGTGGCCTTCGCCCAGCACCACTTCGCCCGCCAGGGCGAGCTGCAGGAAGCCCCGGCAGAAGCCATTTGACAGTTTCGCGTGTCTGGCCCGCCGGCGGGCCAGCGCGTAGACTAGGTTGCCGCTTCGTGAATATTGGACCCCATGACCGAAACCGCCCTGCTACAACAGGCTGAAGCTCACTGCGCACATCGTGGCGTGCGCTTCACCCCCATCCGGCGACGTGTACTGGAACTGATCGGTGAGGCCAGTGGCGGCCTCAAGGCTTACGATCTGCTGGATCGGCTAGCCAAGGATCACGCCGCCGCGCGCCCCCCGACGGTGTACCGTGCGCTGGAGTTCCTGATCGAACAGGGACTGGTACATCGCATCGAGTCGCTCAATGCCTACGTCGCTTGCCCCTGCCCCGAGCATGCCCATCGCTTCCAGTTGCTGATCTGCCGGGACTGCGGGCGCGTCGAGGAATTGCACCTCGACGAGATCAACGAGCAACTGGCAAGTCGTGCCAGGACACTGGGCTTCCAGGTACAGCGCCAGACCATCGAACTGCTTGGCCTGTGCCAGGCCTGCCAAGGCAGCCGCAACGATGGTGCCGAGGAGCGTGCCGACGCGACCGTTGATCCAGTCAATACAGCCTCTTCCACCCCCAAGGACGCCACCTGAGCCCCATGACCGACCTGCTCAAACGCCTCGAGCGCGAACCCTGCGATAGCCGTCATTCTCTCGAAGAGGTGCTGGCCAATGTGCGATTCAACGGCGATGGCCTGCTGCCGGCGATCGCCCAGCAGCACGATAGCGGCGAAGTGCTGATGATGGCATGGATGAACCGGGAAGCGCTGGAGGAAACGCTGCGCACTGGCCGGGTATGCTACTACTCCCGCTCCCGCGCCAAGCTGTGGCGCAAGGGCGAGTCTTCCGGCCAGCAGCAGCATCTCAAGAGTGCGTCGCTGGACTGTGACGGCGATACGCTGCTGCTGCAGGTCGAGCAGACCGGTCCAGCCTGCCATACCGGCCGTCGTAGCTGTTTCTATCTGTCCCTGGAAGCTGACAGCGCCCGCATCAACAGCGCTGCGCTGATCGATCCCGATGAGCTCTACACCAAGGGATCCTGAGTCACCGGCGACGGCCGGGGCTGACAGCAGTCGTGGTCGCGATGATCGATCGCCCCCCGCGCAGGAGCCATCACCCCGGGCGCGCGGACCGAAGCGCTGGCTGGCATGGCCGTTACTGGCGCTGATTCGCCTCTACCAGGGTGTCATCAGCCCATTGCTGGGCCCACGCTGTCGCTACTGGCCAAGCTGCTCGCACTACAGTCACGAAGCCATAACGGTTCACGGTCCGATACGGGGCGGTTGGCTAGCGCTCAAGCGTATTCTGCGCTGCCATCCTGGCGCCAAGGGCGGCATCGATCCCGTGCCTGGCGGGCCCAGCGAGAGGCTTTGCCGCCAGGATCCGGAGCTCGACGAGTGGTTTGAGGTGCGCGGCGACAGCGACTCGAGATCAGCGGACTGACGCGGGCGCCTCGTCGATGCCCAGGGTTCAAGCGTCAGGCAGCTTCCTGCTCCGCGACGCGATAGATGCGCTCGAGCATGGCGTTGAGGCCATTTTCTGCGCTGCCATCCTGGCGCCAAGGGCGGCATCGATCCCGTGCCTGGCGGGCCCAGCGAGAGGCTTTGCCGCCAGGATCCGGAGCTCGACGAGTGGTTTGAGGTGCGCGGCGACAGCGACTCGAGATCAGCGGACTGACGCGGGCGCCTCGTCGATGCCCAGGGTTCAAGCGTCAGGCAGCTTCCTGCTCCGCGACGCGATAGATGCGCTCGAGCATGGCGTTGAGGCCATTGCTGCGGGTCGGCGACAGGTGCTTGTCGAGACCCAGGTCCTTGAGAAAATGCGGACTGGTGGCGAGGATGTCGCTGGGCTTTCGCTCGTTGTAGATGCGCATCAGCACGGCGATCAGCCCTGACACGATGGCGGCGTCCGAGATGGCGGCAAAGTGCAGGGTGTCGCCCTGGCGCTCGTGGTGCATCCACACATTGGACTGACAGCCCTGAATCTTCAGCTCGTCACGCTTGTGCTCATCGGGGAAGGCCGGCAGTGCCTTGCCCATGTCGATGATGTACTGATAGCGGTCCATCCAGTTGTCGAACAGTTCAAACTCTTCCAGCAGCTCCTGCTGGGCCTGTTCTGCGGTACTCGTCGTGGTCATGGTGACTCCCTAGAATGCTGCCAGGATTATACCTGCCAGGCCCCGCCGTCGTCCTCCCCCGGTCAGCCCCGGTTCGGAGAACCCGGCCAGGCGTCATGCTAGAATTCGCCTTGAGCGGGTGACAACGGAGCACTCGCTGTCGCTCGCCGCCTAAGCTACATAAAGAGATCGACATGCAAGCGCCAGACCCCCAAGGACAGGGCCCGCATCGCTCACGTGATAGACGACTCGATGCACTGGAAAAGGAGCTCGACCAGTACCTGGGCTCGTCACGGGCCGGCAAGACTGGCACGCCGGCCTCCGAGCGAGGCCTGACGCAGCAGCAGCTGGAAGAGATCATCGCTCACCTGGCCGCCCAGCGACGGGCCAAGCGAGCGGTCATCCTTACCAATCTGCTGGATCTGGCCGATCGCGCGGGCACCACCGTCGGCGCGCTTTCGCTGATTGCGCTGTTCTTCGCCGACAAGGATAGCTCGGGGGCGACGCTGGTGGTGGCCAGCACGGCCAAGCCGCTTTGGGGCGCCTTCGTTGGCTTTGGTCTGGCACTCGTGGCATCCTATGCCAAGGCCCTGCTCACCTGGAGGGACAAGTGATGACATTCCATATCGCCATGCTGATCATGCTGGGCGCCACCTTGGCGCTGGCGGTGGCCGCCTACCGACTCGACCGTGGCTACAAGTCCGACGTCAAGGCGCTCACCGAGCACGCCAATCGTTATATCGCCCGAAAGCGCGGCCCCCTCGAGCACTAGGATTGCCTGGTTGGCTCCATTGGCGGGCTCCACTGGTGGGTTCTACTGGCGGGTTCTACTGGCGGATTCTGCTAGCCGCCCCCAGCCAGAAACCTGTCCAGGGGGGCTGTTTCTTCATTCCTTATTCTCCCCCCTTCCCTTGCCCCCATTTTGGTCCCTCTGCCTGGCCAAGGCCGTGCAGCGACTGCTGGCGATGCCATTCCTCGTCTTCGGTGTGAAGGTAGCGTGTCGTCGTCTCCAGGCGTGAGTGACGTGCCGACTGCGCCAGATAACGAAGCTCCACGCCCGCCTGGGCCTGATGGGTCAGAGCGGTATGCCTGAGCCAGTGCGGCGTAGCCTGTCGTAGCCGTGCCACCGCCTGGGGATCTCCGCCCTGCTCTTCCAGGCAGTCCGCGGCCTGGCTGAAGGTCGTGCGTATCAGTCGGTACAACTGGTTGTCACCTAGCGCGGTCTTACCATCCAGGCGTCTCAACAGTGGCGCTGGATCCCTGGCGGGATCGGCCGGCTCGCCGTAGAGCGTCCGCGCCTCCCGGACCAGCTCGATCATGTCGGGCGGCACCGGAATCTCGGCAAACTTGCCGCCCTTGCCGACCACCTGCCACCACCAGCGCCCTTCCCGCCTCACCAGATCCCCCATGCGCGCCTGGCTCATCTCGTTGATCCGCGGGGCCAGCAGGTAGGCAAAGCCGAACACCAGTCGCCGCCTGATCCAGAGAAATCTGGCTCGTCGGTCGGCACCTGGCTCCAGTGGCTCATTGAGCCAGGCCCACAGCCAGTCCCACAGCGGACGCTCCAGATAGCGCTCGACACGCCGCTGGCCATTGTTGAGTCGCCTGCGCTTGTCGCGCATCAATCGAAACGGGTTGCGCGACAGCCAGCCCGCCTCGACCAGCCAGGCCATCATGCCTTGCAGGATCACCAGACTCTGGCGTCGACTTGCCGGCGACAGTGGGCCACGAAACGGTCGCCAACGAGGATCCTGACGCGGCCTGACCGGTCCTACCCACTGCTCACGGGGGCGCGGGTCGGCGAGAAAGGTCTCGAACTCATCAAGGTGACCCCGGGTCATCTGGGCCAACGAAAGGCGGCGCTCTTCAAGCCACAGCAGCAGCCGCTCGGCCTCGCGGCGGTAGGCGCGCTGGGTCTGCGCACTGCCGGCGTATTCGGCAAACCAGTGAGCCACCGCCTGCCAGTCATCTTCCGCCTCGATCAGGGCCTTCGGGGACGACGAAGACGGTAATTCGCCGTCGACCAGGGTGCCCCCCGGCGTGCTGCCGACGATCGCCCTGCCGTCCTGTGCCGGTACTGTGGGATGGTTACTCATGCATTGTCACACCTTGAATCCACATCAGACCAAAGACCCCTTTTTCATGGATGATCGCTGAAGTTGCAGTGCTTTTCGCGTCCTTTCCTGTCGCAGCACGCGTGATATCACGCGTCGCCTTTGTTCTACTCTCTGGCTCTGGCCACGCCATTTGCCACCCCCTCTCGCTACACCCGGGCCTCTATGCGCCCTTATGCGCCCTCTCCCCTTTGAATACTGCAGCTGTAGGAGCAAAAACTCAAGATAAGGCGCGTAATCTTGATTTTTTGTCGAATATCATAAATATGCCTACGTATTTACGCGTTATGTAATTACACGTACTATCGCCTTTGCTTAATGGAAATGATGGCTGGCGGCATCAGCCGCCCCCTCACGGAGCAGGCAGGGGTTCGCAGGAATGTGAGCACCGCTCACATGACGACACCGCTAGGCAGTGCCAACGGGTGTCACAGAAAGCGAACCGGAGCATGGCGAGCGAGGGGGCATTCAGGCATGATCAGCCGCTGGCGGAATCGACCACCGCACAAGGAGAGCTTCATGGCCCGTACCGGGATCACCTACGACGACGTTCAACGAGCGGTGGATACCCTGCTCAAGCAGCAGGAAGCCCCCAGCGTTCAGAAGGTCCGAGAGATACTCGGCACCGGCAGCTTCACCACCATCAGCGAACATCTGCGCGAATGGCGTTCACGCCGGGAAGAGCGACGAGACGTTCCGCCACCCCAGGGGATGCCCGTGGAGCTTCAGGGATTGGCCGAAGAGCTCTGGAGCAAGGCCCAGGAGGCGGCAGCGGAAAACCTGGCCCACTATCGCCAGGAGGCCGATCGCAACGTGGAAGGCGCGCTTGAAAAGGTGGCCGCCGCTGATCGTCGCGCCGAGGACGCCGAACAGCGCGAAAGCGCCCTGTCGGCCCATCTGTCATCCATGGAGCAGCGCCTGCAGGAGGCGGCCTCGGAATCGGCACGACTGGCGAGCGCCAATCAGGCGCTGGAGCAGCAGCTCATCAAGGAAGGCGAGCGCGCCACCCAGCTCGAAGCTCAGCTTGATCGTCTGCAGCAGGACAAGGAGCGTGAAGGCAGGGAGTACCAGCAGGCGCTGGATGACCAGCAGAAGCAGCATCGCGAGCGCCTGGCCCAGGAAGAACAGCGCCACGAGGCCGCCGAGGCGCGGCTGATGGCCATGCTGGACGAAGCACGCCAGGAACGACAAAGTGCGGAAAAGGCCCATGCCCAGCGCCTCAAGCAGGCCGATCAGCGCCAGGAGGTGTTGCAGCAGCAGCTTCAGGCACTGCGGGGCGAACTGTCAGAAGAGGAAAAGCGCCATCGCGAGACGCAGATGGAGCGCTCGCGAGCCGAGGAGAACCTGCGCGCTCGAGGCCACGAGGTAGACCTGCTCAACGAGCGTATCGAAGAGCAGAGGCGCCTGCTGGCAAATCAGTCAGAGCGACTCAAGGCGCTCGAGGCCAAGCTTGACGAGAAGATCTGGGCGCTGGCCAGACAACAGCGCGAACGCGCCGATGACAACGAAGGCACATCCAGCGGAAACGCCAAACAACAGACCTCTTCGCCCTAGGGCTGCGCCTCCAGGATTCAGGCAGCGGCCTGGCCGTGTGATTGCATAGGGTGGCATTCACACGGCACGCCCGGGATCCAGCGCAGCGGCACTGCAAACCACAAGCCGCCATTCAGGGCCCAAGCGGCGTGCACCGCCTCCTTCAATGCCCGGTTTGCGGTGTTGCCAAGGCACAGCTTGCTCGACATGTCGTTTTCCTGCGTAAGCCCTTTCTGAAAACGCCTTTCCCCTGCTGCCCGGGCCCCGTCCCGCCGGTAAGATCCTCCAGATTCGGACTGACGGAATCGTTCAGGGAGGAACCGCCATGCCATCTGCTCCCCATCATTTGCGCTCATCACTGCGTCTTCCATCGGCGCCCACCGGGTGGGCACGTTTGGCAGGAGGGTGCTGAGCATGGACGATCCCTCCTGGTCCTCGTATCGCCCAAGCGACCTGCTGGGTGCCTTCGATGTCACACTGAGTCAGGATCAGCGCCTGCTCAAGTTTCATCTGGGCGGGCAATCGCTGATCCCCCATCGCCTGGTCGGTGAAGAGGCCATTTCGCGCCCCTTCTGCTACACCCTGGACGTGATCTCCCAGCGTGGCGACATCGAGCTCAAGTCGCTGATCGCCCAGCCGGCACTGATCGAGATCCGCCAGGCCGACGGCGGCTACCGTCCGCTCTCTGGCCTGGTCGACTCCGCCGCCCTGCTCGGCGAAGACGGTGGCGTCTACTACTACCAACTGGTGCTGGTGCCCTGGCTATCCCTGTTGAGCCTCGGTCGTGACAGCCGCATCTTCCAGGACAAGAACGTCACCGAGGTGATCGAGGCGGTACTCCAGGGCCACGAGATCGCCAAGGGGCGCTACCGCTTTGATCTTCGTCGCGACTACCCCGCGCGCAGCTACTGCGTGCAGTACCGAGAGAGCGACTTCCACTTCGTCAACCGGCTGATGGAACAAGAAGGACTGTTTTTCTATTTCAGCCATGGCGAAGGCGATCACTGCCTGGTGGTCACCGACAGCGTAGATACCTGCCCAGCGGTCACCCCCCAGGCCATCCGCTTCCATCGCCAGGCCGCCACCGAGGCCGAGGACGCACTGACCCAGTGGGGTGGGCACCGTCAGCAGCAGCCCACCCGCGTAAGCCTCGCCACCTTCAACTACAAGCAGCCTCGCCACCCCAGCGACATCGCCCAGGACACCATCCGCGACCAGGGCCACCTGCCGGACACCGAGGTCTACGATTATCCAGGCGAGTACTACTACCCGGACCACCGTCGCGGTGAACGACTGGCGGTCAATCGTCTGGAAGCCCTGGAGTCCCGCGCCAAGCGCTTCCATGGTGCCGGTGGCGCCCGCCAGCTTCAGGTCGGTGGCCACTTTACCCTGACCCAGCATGGCCAGCATGAGCGCGGCGACGACAGCGAGCGCGAGTTTCTGGTGCTGGGCCTCACCCTGCATGCAGAGAATGCCCTGCCGGTATCGGCGCATCTGTCGACCCTGCCCGGAAGCTTGCAGGAACAGCTCGATCAGGCGCGTCGCGCCCACGGGCTGGATCTCTCGGATAAAGGCTCCAGCCTCCACCGTGACGATTACCAGCGCGCCGGCACCGGCCACTATCTGGTCGACATCGAGACCCAGCGCCTGTGCCTGCCCTATCGCTCGAGCCTCGACCATCCGCGCCCGGTGATGGGAGGCCCCCAGACCGCCACCGTGGTGGGGCCGGAAGGCGAGGAAATCCACACCGACCGGCTCAACCGGGTCAAGGTGCAGTTTCACTGGGACCGGCTGGGTCACCACGACGCTGGCTCGAGCTGCTGGCTGAGGGTCAGCGAGCCCAACGCCAGCGCCGGCTGGGGCGCGGTCTTTGTCCCGCGCATCGGCCAGGAGGTGATCGTTGACTTTCTCGAGGGCGACCCGGATCGCCCCTTGATCACCGGCCGGGTCTACAACGGCGATGAACGTCCGGAATGGCACTCCAACGGCCTGCTGTCGGGCTTCAAGTCGAAGACCTATCGCGGCGGCAAGTACAACGAGCTGGTGTTCGATGACGCCACCGACCAGGAGCGGGTGCGGCTCAACTCCGAGCACGCCAAGAGCCAGTTGAACCTCGGCTATCTGATCCACCAGCACGGCAATACCCGCGGCGACTTTCGTGGCACCGGCTTCGAGCTGCGCACCGACGCCTACGGCGCCGTGCGCGCCAACCAGGGCCTGCTGGTCAGCAGTTGGGGACAGCTGGGTGCCAACGGTGAGCAGCTCGACATGCGCCCCGCCTGGCGCGAGCTACAAAGCGCCTGGCAGCTTGCCGACAGCCTCAGCGACAGCGCTGTCGACCACGACGCCGAGGCGCTTGCCAGCCGCACCGACCTGCACAAGGCCAGCGACGACGCCCAGGGGCGCCACGGTAGTGCCGACTCTGCCGCAGCCTTCGACGGCAGCAGTGCGACAACGGCAAGCAAAGGTGGGCGTGGCGAGGCCGCGCGACTCAAGGAGCCCTGGCTGCAATTGGCCTCCCCGGCGGGCATCGCCATCAGCACCCCCCAGTCTACCCACCTGGCCCAGGGCAAGTCGCTGAGCGTCACCGCAAGCGAAGACATCAACCTGGCCGCCGGCAAACGCCTGGTCGCCAGCATCGCCGACCGGCTGTCGCTGTTCGTCCAGCGCGCCGGGATCAAGCTGTTCGCCGCCCAGGGCAAGGTCGAGGTACAGGCCCAGAGCGACGAGATGGTGCTGACAGCAGAGAAAAAGCTCAGCATCACCTCCACCGAAGACGCCGTGCACATTGCCGCTGCCGAGGAAGTGCTGCTGACCTGCGGTGGCGGCTATATCCGACTCAAGGGTGGCGACATCGAAATTCACGCCCCCGGCACTATCGACGTCAAGGGCAGCCAGCACCTGTTTGGCGGGCCCACGAGTCTGAGTTATCCGCTGGACAACCTTCCAGAAACCGAACCCTCCAACCTGGATCTTGAACACCTCTATGGCAACGGTCGGCCGGTGCCCGGCGCCCGCTATCGCGCTTTCCTCGCCGATGGCTCGGTACGCCAAGGGGTGCTGGACGCCGCCGGCAAGGCAACGCTGTCTGGGCTGCCTCTGGGGGGTGTCCAGGTCGAGTACTTCCAGGACCCGCGAGAAATCGACAAACGGCCCCAGGCATGGCCCGTCAAGGTGCCGATCAAGCCAACGTACGCCACCACGTCCAGCGACACCCAGACTGCTGTGTCAGGCAGCTCCAGAGATCAGGGATCGCCTCCCCAAGCGCCCAGCCTCCTTCAGTCTCCCGGCTGGACAGGTGGTACGCCTGGAGGAAGGCCAAACACTTCCGGCGCGAGTTTATCGTCGCCAGGTTGGCCCGAGGGGCCTCCGTTGCCAACCATCCCAGGTGACATCCCGAGCGCTCTTCCGGGGCGAGTCGGTCAGCAAGCCAGGACACAACTCGAAAAAATCGCGCAGGAGAAGCTTCAGGAGCAGCTCCCAGGGCTTGGCAATACCGAGCTGTCATCACCCGGTTGGAAGGGTGACGTCCCCACCAGGCCGACATTCGGCGACCTCAAGGACACCCCTCACGCTCAGGACACCGACCTGACGTCGCCAGGCTGGCCTGGTGGATCACCGAAGAAACGCTCCTGAGTCGACAGGCCAATATCGCCAAGGGGCTCGGTGGGTAGCGGTCAATACCTCACTAAATGCATCAGGGATGGCGCCCTCTTGTGGGGACATAAGGAAGGAAACTTAGCATGGTCGCGAGAACAAGCTGGGGCAACCACGTCATTCCAGGTTTGGACCACGATCCTCTGAAAGAGGCACTCAATCACCGCCGGGTGATCACCGCCGAGCCCTACAGCGAAGGCGAGACCCCGGAAGCCGTGATCATGATGGACGTGGAGGAAGATTCCGTCACGGTACTCGACGTGGTCGTCCAGGCCGCCTACATGCTGCCGGTGGTCGGTAACGTCATGGCCATCGGCGACGTCGCTCGCGACGTGGTTGACCTCGATGGCAACGACGTAGACGGCACGCCGAACTACCAGAACGTCTGGCTCTGGGCGGTGCTGGTGATCGACGCCATCGGTCTGGTGCCCGCCGTCGGCAACGCCTCCCGCCCTATCCGCGTGGGTACCCGTGAGGGCATACAGGCGTTTGCCCGCGGTGAAGGCGTCGACATCGCCGCTCAGATTCTGGTCAACCAAGGCCGGCGGTGCGGCGATGGATTTTCTGGCAGAACTCGACTCCAAGCTCGAGGAACAGAAACCGAAGCTGTTGCGCGAAATTGACACCATCGTCGGCAAACTCGCCGAGTTCATCAACAACCCGGTCGATGCCGCCACCCAGGCCGGCCTGATCGACAAAAACCCCGAGTGGTGGAACCTTCTCGAGAAAGGCAAGCGTGTCGTATTCATTGCCTTTGACCGCCTGCTCGAGGCCTTTGGTGACGACCGTCAGCGCCTCATCGCCTTCCTCGGCCAGCTCGGCGGGATGGCCAGGTCCATGGTCAACGCCGGGTTCGAGCGCCTGTTGCCGATGATACGCGACCTGGCCCAGGCGACTCGCCGCCGGTCGTCGCAAAGTAGGGGCGTCAATCACCAGGGCACCGCCGTCACCGGGCAACATACGGTCCACTACCTGTCGGCAGACAATCGCCAGACCACCCGCCACGAAGCCGAGCCAAGCGCCACTCCGGCCGGCTGCGTGTGCTCGCTGCATCGCCCCACCCCCACCAGTCCCAACCCCGTGGACTATGTGATGGGTGACGAGAACCTGTGGCACACCGACTTCAGCGTACCGGGGCTGATCGACGTCGAGTGGACCCGCTACTACCGCTCCAGCATCGACGAACTCGATGACAGCGAGCTGGGCGCCCGCTGGAGCAGCCCGTTCCATACCCGCTTCGAGGCCCTGGGCGAGCAGTTGACCTTTATCGACAGCCTGAACCGCGCCCTGCCCATCGAGCCCATCGAGGTGGGCGGCAGCCGCTTCCTCCCGCGTGAAAGCGTGACCCTGGAACACCCCGACAGCGAGCACTACCGGCTTCACTACCTCGACGGCAGTCAGGAGCTCTACCGCCGCATCGGCAAGTCCGGGCCGGGCGAGCGCGTCCATTTCCGCCTGGTCGAGCAGCGCGAGCGCGACGGCCGCGCCCTGCACCTGAGCTATCGCCAGGGCCGACTGGACCGGCTGACCGACGGCGCCGCCCTGCTGCTGCGCTTTCACTACAGCAGCGCGGGGCTGCTGGCCAAGGTGGTGCGCCACTATCCCGGGGCGGACGTCACCAAACACAATGACGAAGCCGCCGAGGCGCACGAGCCCGAGGTGCTGGTCCGCTACCAGCACAGCGCCGACGGTGATCTGATCGAAAGTCGTGATATGCGCGGCTACACCCGCGAGTACCAGTACCAGCACCATCTGGTCACCCGCTACACCCACCGCAGTGGCCTGGCGGTGGAGCTCGAGTGGGACTGGCCGGGCAAGGCCGAGGGCGCCCTGCCCGCCGCTCACGATGCGCGCTGCGTACGCAACCGCCTGGAAGACGGCAGCGAAGACACCCGCTTCGAGTACCATCGCGGCCTGTGGTACACCCGCGTCACCGACGCCGACGGCGTGGTGACCTTCTACCGCTACAACTATCACAACCAGATCGAGTCGATCACTCACCCCTTCCACCCGGCGCTGGGCAGCGAGCACTGGCGCTGGGACGAGCACGGCCGGCTGATCCGCCATATCGACGGCGAAGGACGCACCACCCACTATCGCTATGACGACCAGGGTCGGCTGATCGAGACGGTCGATCCCCAGGGCCTGAGCACCCGCATCGACTACGACGACAAGGGCCTGCCGGTGCGCGTCACCGAGCCTGACGGACGCGAACGCTCGCTGCGCTTCGATGAACGCGGGCTGCCGCTGCAAGAAATCGCCCCGAGCGGGCGTGTCACCACCTTCAGTCACAACGCGCGCGGCCTGCTCACGGCGATGACCGACGCCGCCGGCAACACCTACCAGTACCGCTGGAACGACCAGGGTCGGCTGACCAGTGCCAGCGACTGTTCACGCAAGACCACCCAGTTTCGCTACGACCACCGCGGCTGGCTGATCGAGCGCCGTGACGCCGCCGGGCATCGCACCCATTACACCCGTGACGCCACCGGCCTGCTGTTGAGCGTCGAGCACCCCGACGGCGCCATCGAGCACTTCTCCCACGACGGCGAAGGCCGGCTGACCCAGTATCTCGATCCCACCGGGCAGCGCACCCGCTATCGCTACAATGGCAAGGGCCAGCCGATCGAGCGCCGGGACCCCATGGGCCAGCGTTTCGCCTACCACTACGACCGCCTGCTGCGGCTGTCGGCGCTGACCAACCAGAACGGCGACCGCTGGCAGTTCCGCTATGACGGCGGTGGACGACTGATCGAGGACACCGGCTTCGACGGGCGCACCCGCCACTACCGCTACGACGATGGCGGCGCCCTGATCGAGCGTCGCGAAGGCGAGCTGGTCACCACCTTCACCCGCGACGCCATGGGCCGGGTGCTGGAGCGCGAGAGCCAGCGACCGGGCCAGCCCGCGCTGACCACCCGCTACGGCTACGACCCGCTGGGACGCCTGACCCGCGCGGCCAGCCGCCACAGCGAGACGCGCTTTCACTTCGACACCGCCGACAACCTGATCGCCGAGGTGCAGCGTCATCAGCTGCCCAACGGCGGTGACTACTCCAGCGTCACCCGCCACACCCACGACGCCCTGGGCAACCGCGAGACCACCACCCTGCCCGACGGCCAGACCCTGGCCTGGCTGCGCTATGGCTCCGGCCATGTCCACGCCATGACCCTGGACCAGCGCGAGCTGATGGCCTTCGAGCGCGACGACCTGCATCGCGAGGTGCGCCGCCACCAGGGCAGCCGCGAGGTCGAGTCACGCTTCGACCCGCTGGGACGCCTGATCGAGCAGCACATTCGCACCCTCGAAGCATCCGTCGAGGACCGCCCCCGACACCCCACCGTCAGGCGCCAGTGGCACTACAGTGCCAACGGCCTGCTCAGCCAGGTGGACGACAACCTGCGTGGCACCACCCGCTACGGCTACGACCCGTTGGGCCGGCTGCGCCAGGCAAGCGCCCCAGGGCTTGAGGAAGTGTTCGCCTTCGACCCGGCCGGCAATCTGGTCGATCCCGTGCCGCCAGAACGAACCAGCGAAAACGGCAGCAACACCCTGCCCTCCGACGCCACCCGCTGGCGACGCGAGCGCCCCCGTGATCACCTCGACCACGGATCCGAGGAGCGCATTCGCCTCGACTACCCAGGCGCACCGGCCAGCCTGTCGCCGGCCATGGGCAACTTGCTCAAGCGCTACGCCGGCACCCACTACCACTACGACGCCAGCGGCAACCTGACCCGACGCATCGCCCCCAGCGGCGAGACCTGGCACTACCAGTACGACCCCGAACACCGGCTGATCGAGGCCTGCCACTACCCCCATGCCCCCGCCGCAGGCGATGACATTGTGCCGCGCATGCGTGCCCGCTACGCCTACGACGGCCTCGGCCGACGGGTGTGGAAAGAGGTGAACCGACTAGGCCAGCCCAGTGAGCTGACGGTGTTCAACTGGGACGGTGACCTGCTGCAAAGCGAAGAGCGTTTTGTCGGAGGCCTGCCGCCGCTGTTTCGCCCCGAACGCCTGGAACTGGCCCGCGAGAACCCCGAACGGCCTCACTCGCTACCGATCGCCCAGCGCTGCCATCGGCTCGAGTACCCCGGCCTCACCCCCGAACGGCGGGTGGTCTACCTGTTCGAACCCGACAGCTTCGTGCCTGCCGCCAAGCTCGAAAACCGCTTCGAGGCCGTCCACACTCGCAGCGGCACCGGGGCGGTGCTCTACACCGAACACCAGCCAACCGAGCCGACGCTCTACAGCATCCACACCGACCACCTCGGCACCCCGATGGAGCTGGCAGAATGCGACGGCAAGCTCGCCTGGGTCGGCCACTACCGCGCCTGGGGCGAGCTCACCAAGGCCAGTGACGGCCACGGCAACCCCAGCACCACCGACAATCCGCTGCGCTTCCAGGGTCAGTACCTGGATGAAGAAACCGGGCTGCACTACAACCGCCATCGGTACTATGATCCAGAGACGGGACGCTTCACCACCCAGGACCCGATAGGACTGGCCGGCGGCGAAAACCTGTACATGTACGCCCCCAATCCGACAGGATGGGTGGATCCGCTGGGGTTGAGTAGGGACAATGGGTGTAACTGTCCTGATTCGGGGGTTCCTCGGCGGGGTTACCACAATGAGACCTACAGTAATAAACCTGTCAAACCAGAGGACGCAACAGACCGATGGGACGAATTTTTGGGTCCGGGACCTCACACTGATATTCATCCTCGAACGGGTGCTCCCGACCGCGATAGAATCGTATCTTCAGATGGTGCTCGCAGTATCCGTTACGGTTCCCATGAAATGAATAGTTCCTCCACCAAACATCATTATCACGAAGAAATCTGGTCGCTGGATACAGAAAACAATGTTATGAATGTAGATAACACTGTTATTAGGGTTCCACAGAGAAAGACATCGCGATGAATGTAAAAATCGAAGAGATCAAAGTACTCAATAAAAATACTTTTGTTAACTTTGCCAGCCCCTTAGGAAGAGGGAAGGCTATATGGCTGGGAAATATGCCAATAAAAAACGAGAATTATGATGTTGAGATAGATATTGACGAGAAACTCTGGTGGGGATCAACAATACTTGGTGCAAACTCAAAACAACCAAAAATAAAGGAAGGAAAAGATAGTATTGAGCTAACTGGGGAGGTGGTAGCAATTGAAGAAGATGGACTATTAATTGTATCTATTGGGGGAAGTCTAATATTTGTGGAAACAGATTTAGAAAAAAACCCACAAAAACCGTTCGTGACAATGAGAACACATCATTTAACTATGCATGACAGCAATTATTAATTGCAATGTCTCGTATATTATCAAACGGCCAACAAACCCCATCTTCTGCAACTAAATAGGGCTCTTCGTAGCTGGATGTGGAATGCAACCGGGAAAATATCGAGAGCTCATAACCCCCCCCTACCGACTAACGCACCCGCTATTGGCTCTATCTAACGACAGGCGGCAAGGGCCAGCCGCCACAGCGAGACGCGCTTTCACTTCGACACCGCCGACAACCTGATCGCCGAGGTGCAGCGTCATCAGCTGCCCAACGGCGGTGACTACTCCAGCGTCACCCGCCACACCCACGACGCCCTGGGCAACCGCGAGACCACCACCCTGCCCGACGGCCAGACCCTGGCCTGGCTGCGCTATGGCTCCGGCCATGTCCACGCCATGACCCTGGACCAGCGCGAGCTGATGGCCTTCGAGCGCGACGACCTGCATCGCGAAGTGCGCCGTCACCAGGGCAGCTCGGCATGGTGCGGTTGATGCATTCAGGCATACAGTACCTACCACAAAAGGAATCCTATGAATAATAACGATGAATTTCATCAGACAGTGTCCGTAATTATTGACTTACCTAGGGTGTACTCCCCTGGTGAGTCAAACAGAATCCTTAAGACCGCCGGAGCAAACTTAAATTATGACACTTATAGTTTTTATCGGAAAGAGAAAGCCCCTGCGTGGCAATCTGAAACAATCATACAGCTAAAGCTTTTTCTTTCCGGAAAACTTGTGGACGCACAAGATCCGATCGACAAAATTGAACTTGAATACCCGCTGGCAACATTAGACTCTAAATATATAGGACAATTTGGTGCTCTAGTCGATGAAATCTCCAACATATTTGGTGGTGCTTTAACTTTGTGTGGGAATAAAGTTTCTGGAAAAGATGTAATAGCACATTGCGACAAATTATCTTCAGAGCTAATGGAGTCATGGGGAGAAGAACCTGGAAGCAAACATCTTAGAATAATGATTGAATCCATGTATTCAGGGTAAGTGGCTTTCTCAAACTCTTGGATGCAGAAAACATCCGGCTCTTCGACGCTGGATGTGGAGTTCGCCATATAAAGTTTCGGGAGGTCACGCCCCTACCAACCAGCACTATCGACTCTTCACAACGACAAGCGGCAAGGGCGAGCCGACCGAACGCCGTGCCCCCATGGTCCAGCTCTTATTATTTATATTCGAGCTACCACTACGACTGCCTGCTGCGGCTCTCGGCGCTAACCAACCAGAACAGCGACCGCCGGCAGTTCCGCTATGACTTCGGTGGAGGGCTGATCGCAGACACCGGCTCGACAGGGGGGGTGCCTGTCGCTCCCCAACCAGTCTCGCGCGCCCCTACCCCTAATGGTTTACCCAAACACCACAACGCCGCTCCATGGAGCGGCGTTGTTGATTCACCTTTGATCCTGAGGGCGGAACCTCAGTGCGCCAGTCGGCGCGGTTGAACGTCAACGGTAGTAGGCGTTGGTGGTGTCGGTGTGGTCGGTGACGTCGCGGATGCCGGCAAGTTCCGGGATGCGCTCCATCAGCGTCTTCTCGACGCCTTCCTTGAGGGTCAGGTCCACCGCGGCGCAGCCCTGACAGCCGCCGCCGAAGGCCAGCACCGCCACCTGGTCGTCGGTCAGCTGCATCAGCTTGATCTCGCCACCGTGGGCCGCCAGGCCCGGGTTGATCTCGCTGTAGAGGATGTAGTTGATGCGATCCTCGAGCGGGCTGTCGGCGTTGACCTTGGGCATCTTGGCGTTGGGCGCCTTGATGGTCAGCTGGCCGCCCATGCGGTCGGCGTTGAAGTCGACCACCGCCTCTTCCAGGAACGGAATGCTGTTGGCGTCGAGATAGACGGCGATCTTGGAAAGCTCCAGGCGCTCGTCGCTGGGCTCTTCCTCGCCCGGCCGGCAGTACGCCAGGCAGGTCTCGGCGTAGGGCGTGCCCGGCTGGGTGATGAAGATCCGCACCGCGATACCTTCGACGTTCTGCTTCTCGAGCAGCTCCGCCAGGTAGTCCTGTGCGCTGTCGGTGATCTGGATATTCTCGCTCATGGGTCTCTCGCTAGTTCGCCCCGCCTGACAGCGGGCGCTGTGGCCCCGCGGGTTTGGTCAGGACCATGGTAAGCGACACCTGCGTCAGACTCAATCCCGAGTATTTTACTCGGATTTTGGTTTCCGCCTGCGCAGGTACGCTGCCCCTGCCGCCAGGCCCGGTGCTTTGGTACCATATGGCCCCTTCGACCGACTCCCGAGACATCGCCGTGTATTCCGGCATGCACATGGGGGTCCTGCCGCGTGGACACAAGCGCTGGCCCATAAAAATTTTATCGTTCGTCGACCTGACAAGCGTCTAGCTGGAGACACACCCGCCCATGGCCGTAGCAGCACCGACCCCTCAGACAGCCCGCCTCATCGATAGCCTGAAAGACCGCATTCTGATGCTGGATGGCGGCATGGGCACGATGTTGCAGAATGCGGCCTTGAGCGAGGAAGACTTCCGCGGCGAGCGCTTCAAGGACTGGCCGTCGGACCTCAAGGGCAACAACGATCTGCTGGCTCTGACCTGCCCGGACCTGGTGGCGCGCATCCATCGCGACTATCTGCTGGCCGGTGCCGACATCCTCGAGACCAATACCTTCAACTCGACCCGCCTGTCCCAGTCGGACTACGGCATGGAGGAGCTGGTCCCGGAGCTCAATCGCGAAGCCGCTCGGCTGGCCCGCCAGGTGTGCGACGACGTCGGCGAAGAGACCGGGGTGCCCCGCTACGTGGCCGGGGTGCTTGGCCCTACCTCGCGCACCGCCTCGCTGTCGCCGGACGTCAATGACCCGGCCAAGCGCAACGTGACCTTCGATGCCCTGCGTGACAACTACCGCGAGGCAGCCCTGGCACTGATCGAAGGCGGCTCCGATCTGATCATGATCGAGACCATCTTCGACACCCTGAACGCCAAGGCGGCGATCTACGCCCTCGAAGAGATCTTCGACGAGACCGGCGAGCGCCTGCCGGTAATGATCTCGGGCACCATTACCGACGCCTCCGGGCGCACCCTGTCGGGCCAGACCACCGAGGCCTTCTGGAATTCGGTGCGCCACGCCCAGCCGCTGACCGTGGGCCTCAACTGTGCCCTCGGCGCAGAGGAGCTGCGCCCCTACGTCGAGGAGCTGTCGACCAAGGCCGACACCTTCGTCTCGGCTCACCCCAACGCGGGCCTGCCCAACGAGTTCGGCGAGTACGACCAGACCCCCGAGGAGATGGCCGAGATCGTCGCCGAATTCGCGCGCAGTGGCCTGGTCAACATCATCGGTGGCTGCTGTGGCTCCACACCCGAGCATATCGCCGCCATCCACCGCGCGATCAAGGATCTGCCCCCGCGCCAGATTCCGGACCGCAGCAGAGCCTGCCGTCTGTCCGGCCTTGAGCCGTTCAACATCGAGCATGATTCGCTGTTCGTCAACGTCGGTGAGCGTACCAACGTCACAGGCTCTGCTCGCTTCAAGCGACTGATCAAGGAAGAGGACTACACCACCGCCCTGGAGGTGGCGCTCGAGCAGGTCGAGAACGGCGCCCAGGTGATCGACATCAACATGGACGAGGGGATGCTCGAGTCCCAGGAAGCCATGGTGCGCTTTCTCAATCTGATCGCCGGTGAGCCGGACATCGCTCGGGTGCCGATCATGGTCGACTCCTCCAAGTGGGAGATCATCGAGGCCGGCCTCAAGTGCATCCAGGGCAAGGCGGTGGTCAACTCGATCTCGCTCAAGGAAGGCGAAGAGGCCTTCCGCCACCAGGCCACCGAGTGCCGCCGTCATGGCGCCGCCGTGGTGGTGATGGCCTTCGACGAGTCCGGCCAGGCGGACACCTTCGCGCGCAAGACCGAAATCTGCCAGCGCGCCTACCGGGTGCTGGTGGACGACATCGGCTTCCCCGCAGAAGACATCATCTTCGACCCCAACATCTTTGCCATCGCCACCGGCATCGACGAACACAACAACTACGCGGTGGACTTCATCGAGGCTACCCGCTGGATTCGCGAACACCTGCCCCACGCCATGGTGTCGGGCGGCGTTTCCAACGTGTCCTTCTCGTTTCGCGGCAACAATCCGGTGCGCGAGGCGATCCACTCGGTATTTCTCTACCACGCGATTCGCGCAGGGCTCACCATGGGCATCGTCAACGCCGGCCAGCTGGCGGTCTATGACGACCTGCCGGAAGAGCTGCGCGAAGCCGTCGAGGATGTGGTGCTCAATCGCCGTGATGACAGCACCGAGCGGCTGCTCGATATCGCCGACAAGTACAAGGGCGACGGCTCCGGCGGTGAGAAGAAGGAGGACCTCGAGTGGCGTAGCTGGGAGGTCGAGAAGCGCATCGAGCATGCTCTGGTCAAGGGCATCACCGCCTACATCGAGGATGACACCGAACTGGCCCGCCAGCGCGCGACCCGCCCCATCGAGGTGATCGAGGGGCCGCTGATGGACGGCATGAACGTGGTCGGCGATCTGTTCGGTGCCGGCAAGATGTTCCTGCCCCAGGTGGTCAAGTCGGCGCGGGTGATGAAGCAGGCGGTGGCCTACCTGATCCCCTACATCGAGGCGGAAAAGAGCGAAGACACCCAGGCCAAGGGCAAGATCGTCATGGCCACGGTCAAGGGCGACGTCCACGACATCGGCAAGAACATCGTCGGCGTGGTGCTCCAGTGCAACAACTACGAGGTGATCGACCTCGGCGTGATGGTGCCCGCCGACAAGATCCTCAAGACCGCCCGGGAAGAGAACGCCGATATCATCGGCCTGTCGGGACTGATCACCCCCTCGCTTGACGAGATGGTCCATGTAGCCAAGGAGATGCAGCGCCAGGGCTTCGAGCTGCCGCTGCTGATCGGCGGCGCCACCACCTCCAAGGCGCACACCGCGGTCAAGATCGAACCCCAGTACGAGCAGCCGGTGATCTATGTGACCGACGCCTCACGTGCCGTGGGCGTGGCCGGCAAGCTGCTGTCACCGGGGCTGAAAGAGGCCTACGTCAACGAGATCCGGGAAGAGTACGTCAAGGTCCGCGAGCGCAATGCCAAGCGCCGCCCCAAGGCCGCCGACCTGTCCTACGCCGATGCCCGGGCGCGCAAGCCGGCGCTGGACTGGCAGGGGTATACCCCGCCGGCGCCGACCTTTACCGGTCTCAAGGTGTTCGAGGACTACGACCTCAACGAACTGGTCGATCGTATCGACTGGACGCCCTTCTTCATGAGCTGGGAGCTGGTCGGCAAGTATCCGAAGATCCTCGACGACAAGGTGGTCGGCGAAGCCGCACGCCAACTGTTCGACGAGGCCCAGGTGATGCTGCGCAAGTTGATCGACGAACGCCTGATCCAGGCGCGCGGGGTCATCGGCCTCTGGCCCGCCAACAGCGTCGATGATGACGTCATCGAAGTCTATTCCGACGAGACCCGCGGCGAGGTGATCGAGCGTCTGCACCATATTCGCCAGCAGACCACCAAGAACCGAGAGGGAGTCTGCTACAGCCTGGCCGACTTCATTGCCCCGAAGGACAGCGGCAAGCCGGACTGGATCGGTGGCTTCGCGGTCACCGCCGGTCACGGCGTCGAGGAGCTGTCTGCGGCCTACAAGGCCAAGGGCGACGACTACAACGCCATCATGGTGCAGGCGCTGGCCGATCGCCTGGCCGAGGCCTTTGCCGAACTGATCCATGAGCGGGTGCGCAAGGAGTTCTGGGCCTACGTACCCGAGGAACAGCTCGACAATGAGGCGTTGATTGCCGAGAAGTACCAGGGCATCCGCCCTGCCCCTGGCTACCCCGCCTGCCCTGACCACACCGAGAAGGCGACGCTGTTCCGCATGCTCGACGCCGAGGCCAGCACCGGGCTCGAACTGACCGAGAGCTTTGCCATGTGGCCGGCGGCGGCGGTGTCCGGCTGGTACTTCTCCCACCCGCAGTCGAAGTACTTTGCCACCGGCAAGATTACCCGGGATCAGGTCGAGGCCCTGGCCAGTCGCAAGGGCATGGAGCTGGACGTCATGGAACGCTGGCTGTCGCCGGTACTGTCCTACGACGCCTGATGCGTTCCCTGCAACAACAGGCCCTGCTGCCCGACCTGACGCGCTGGCGTCTGATCCTGCGCCTGGCGCTGCCGATCATGGCCGGCATGTTGAGCCAGAGCCTGATGAACCTGTTCGATGCCGCCCTGGTGGGCCGGCTCGGCGAGACCGAGCTGGCCGCCGCCGGCATCGGCGGCTACGCCATGTTCATGGTCACCGCCTGCCTGTTCGGGCTGTCGTCGGGGGTTCAGGCCCAGGTAGCGCGGCGCCATGGCGAACGCCATCAGACGCCCGTTGCCTCGGCGGCCGCCGACCTTGGCGTTGAGCTGCGCCACGATCCACGCGGGGAGCCGCTGGCGGCGGGACTTACCCTGGCCGTCATGATCGGCCTGCCGTTGATGGTTCTGTGTCTGTGGCAGGCCGGTCCGATCATGGCCTGGCTCAACGACGATCCGCGGTTGACGTCGATGGCGGTGGACTACTTTCGCTGGCGTCTGATCGCGCTGCTGCCGGTGGCGATGATCTTCTGCTACCGAGGCTACTGGAACGGCATCCAGCAGACCGGCCTGTACCTGCGGATCATGCTGGTAATGCATCTGGTCAACCTGCTGGCCAGCATCGGCCTGATCTTCGGCTACTGGGGCCTGCCCGCCATGGGCGTCAGCGGTGCCGGGCTCGGCAGCAGCCTGTCGCTGTTTGCCGGTGTCGCCATCTGGGCCTGGTTGAGCCATACGCCTGGCCATCGCGGCACTCGTCACAGGCCGTGTCATTCGCCTTGGCGACTCGGCGGCAGCACCATGGCCACCACCCTGAAGCTGGCCACGCCGCACTCCTTTCAGCAGCTCTGGTTCGCCGCCGGCTACGCCGTGCTGTTCTGGATCCTCGGTCAGGTCGACACCGCCAGCGTGGCGGTGGGCCATGTGCTGGTCAACTTATCGCTGTTGCTGATTCTGCCCGGCGTGGGCCTGGGCATGGCGGCGATGAGCCTGGTCGGCGAGGCGCTGGGGCGCGAGTCGCCGGAAAGGGCCCACCGCTGGGGCTGGGAGGTGGTGCACATGGCCTGGTTGCTGCTCGCTGCCCTGTCCCTGCCCATGGCGTTGATGCCGGAAGCCGTGCTGGGCCTGTTTCTACATGACCCCGAACTGATCGCCCTGGGCGTCGATCCGCTGCGCCTGACCGCGCTGATGATCGTGCTCGACGCCGCCGCCCTGGTGTTCACCCAGGCATTGCTCGGCGCCGGCGCCAACCGTACGGTGATGCAGCTGACCTTGACCGGTCAGTGGCTGGTCTTCCTGCCGCTGGCCTGGTGGTTCGGCGTGCATGAAGGCTTCGGCCTGGCCGGCATCTGGTGGTGTCAGCTAGGCTACCGCGCGCTCAACTCACTGTGCTTTGCGGTGATCTGGCAACGCCGCCGCTGGCAGAGTCTGAAGGTGTAGCGCCCCGCACGACGCCTATCAACACCTTTTAATTACCTTTTGCACCCAAACTATGACTATTTATTCTTTTATAGCATAATGGCGTGCAGGTAGAGTAACCCGCAACGTCCCGTCATTCCCTGGCTGCAGGAACGCGCTGAATGTATCGCTACGACAACCATGATCAGACCCTGGTCGACGAACGCGTCGCACAGTTCCGCGACCAGATGCGTCGCTACCTCGAAGGCAAGATCAGCGAGGAAGAATTCCTCCCGATCCGGGTGCAGAACGGTCTGTACGTACAGCGTTACGCGCCCATGCTTCGCATCGCCATCCCCTATGGCATGCTGGCCTCCTACCAGCTGCGCAAGCTCGGTGAGCTGGCCGCCCGCTATGACCGCGGCTACGGCCACTTCACCACCCGTACCAATCTTCAGCTGAACTGGCCGAAGCTCGAGGACGTGCCCGAAATGCTGGCACAGCTCGCCAGCGTGCAGATGCACTCGATCCAGACCAGCGGCAACGATATCCGCAACACCACCACCGACCAGTTCGCCGGCATCGCTGCCGATGAAGAAGTGGATCCGCGTCCCTGGTGTGAGCTGATTCGTCAGTGGTCGACCTTCCACCCGGAGTTCTACTACCTGCCGCGCAAGTTCAAGATCGCCGTGACCGGCGCCGCCGAGGATCGTGCCGCCATTCAGGTCCACGACATCGGTCTGCGTCTGTGGCGCAACGACGCCGGCGACGTCCGCGTGAAGGTGCTGGTCGGTGGCGGTCTCGGCCGTACTCCGATGATCGGCGAGACCATCTGCGAGGACCTGCCCTGGCAGCACCTGCTGACCTACCTCGAGGCAGTGTTGCGGGTCTACAACCAGTTCGGTCGCCGCGACAACAAGTTCAAGGCGCGCATCAAGATCCTGACCAAGGCACTCGGCATCGACGAGATGCGGCGGCGCGTCGAGGAAGAATGGGCCCACCTCAAGGACGGCGCCCAGACCCTCAATCAGCAGGCCATCGACGACATGGCGGCGCACTTCGTCGATCCGCCCCGTCGCAAGGTGGATGACGCCGCCATCGAGGCCTTCGAGGCGTTGCGTCGGGACAACCGGGCCTTCGCCCGCTTCGTCACCAACAACGTCACCGACCACAAGGTGCCGGGCTACAAGGCCGTCACCCTGTCACTCAAGCGCAGTGGTCACTCGCCGGGTGACGTCACCTCCGAGCAGATGGCCCAGATCGCCGACCTGGCCGACGAGTACAGCTTCGGCGAGCTGCGGGTGACCCACGAGCAGAATCTGGTGCTGTCCGACGTGGCCGTCGACCGCATCGAGGAGTTGTGGCACAAGCTCGAGGAGCTGCGCCTGGCCAACCCCACCGTGGGCACCCTGGCGGACCTTATCTGCTGCCCTGGCGGCGACTACTGCGCCCTGGCCAACGCCAAGTCCATTCCGGTGGCCCAGGCGATCCAGGAGCGCTTCGACAGCCTCGACTTCCTCTACGACCTTGGCCCGCTGGATCTCAACATTTCCGGCTGCATGAACGCCTGCGGTCATCACCACGTCGGCCACATCGGCATTCTCGGCGTGGACAAGAAAGGCGAGGAGTATTACCAGATATCCCTCGGCGGCAGTCAGGGCAACGAATCCTCGCTGGGCAAGATCCTCGGCCCCTCCTTCTTCCGCGAAGATGTGCCGGAGGTCATCGACAAGGTGCTGCAGGTGTATGTTGGCGCCCGCGAAGCCGACGAAACCTTCATCGACACCTATCGCCGCATCGGTCTGAAACCCTTCAAGGAGCACGTTTATGCCTGAGCAGACGCCGCAACGCCCGCTGATCAAGGAACGCCGCCTGGTGGAAGACGCCTGGGTGCTCCAGTCTGACGTCGATGACGAGGGTGCAACCCCCGTCAAGCCCATGACCATCGTCCGCCTGGACGTCTGGCTGGCCGCAGAGCGTCGCGACGACCTGGCGCCCTGGCTACCCAGCGACACCCAGCTCGATGAGGACACCGTCGCCGCACTCAGAGACGCGCCGCTGATCGCCATCGACTTTCCCAAGTTTACCGACGGCCGCGGCTATTCGCTGGCCCGGGTACTCAGGGAGCGTCACGGTTTCAAGGGCGAGATCCGTGCCGTGGGCGACGTGCTGATCGACCAGTTGTCCTATATGGCACGCTGTGGCTTCGACGCCTTTTCGCTGCGCGAAGACCAGGTCGTGGAAGACGCCCTGGCCTCGCTCACGGTGTTCTCGCGCCACTACCAGGTGTCCGTCGACAACCCGGAGCCGATGTTCCTGCGCCGTCAGCGCGAGGCGCGTGAACGCCAGCGCGAAACCGCCGTCGCCTGACCCTATCCGGGTTGGACGGCTTGCCTGGTTCGACCGACCTCCTGCCAGGCAAGCAGGAAGCATCACCATCAACAATGCCGCGATCTCCGGCGCCGTCGCCCCAGTGGTGACAGGCTGGCGCCAGCAGGAATCGCGGCATTGTCGTGTTTGGTGGAAGGGGCACCAGCAGATGGGATATCGATGCGCCGCGTTTCATGTCAGCCCATGCCCATCCATGCACAATATGTAAGCCAGCGATCCTGAAAGACGAGCCAATCTCATCTTTTTCTCAGGCATTGGAGGTAGCTCGCCACTGGCCGCCGAACCAGTTGGCGTAGTGATCTATGCTGAACAAGCGCCGCTGCTCGAACGCGCAACAGATGATGATCACGCACCCCAGAACTTGTTCAGGCTCCTTATGTCCAGCGAAGCGCCATCCCCCCTGGCGGCCTTTCAGCGCTATTCGACAATGTCGGTAGCACCCGAGTTGCGCTTCGACTATTGGCGCAGCCTGCATTCCGACATACAGCTCGAGCTTCCCCAAGGCCGGCGCGCTGACGACTATCGAGCCTGCGTGATCAGTGCTTCAAGCGCTGGTGGTGCCGTCCTTGGCTGGTGTACCAACGACGACACCGCTGCTCACTTTGCCCAGGACAACAGCGACTTTGTGCTGGTCAGCCTGACGCTCGCGGGGGAAGCACGCCTACAGCAAGCCGACGGCCAGCGACATCGTGTCACCAGCCAGAGTGGTCTGGTGGTACTGGATAGCCTCCAGCCCCTGTCCAGCCTCGCCATGCAGCACTCGATGCTGTACCTGATGATTCCCCGGCCCCAGGTCAAGGCCAGGGCGCCTGATGCGCTGACGCGGGCCGAGTCGAGCCCCTTCAGCCTTCCCGACAACGCCATGACCCGGTTGCTCACGACCCATCTGCTTGGCGTCATCAAGGAGCAAGAGGCCCTCGCCGGCGAGGACTTGGCCTGCGCACTGGATACCGCTCGCGACATGAGCCTGGTAGCGCTGGCGCAGTTGAAAGGGCCGCTGTCGCTCGAGTGGGAGGCGACCCAGCGCGAAAGCCTGATGAATGCCGCCTGTCGTTATATCGAACTGCACGCCGGTGAGCCTCGGTTGAACGTCGACAGCATCGCTCACGCCTTGGGCTGCTCCCGTGCCGGGCTCTACCGCGCCTTTAGCGACCACCCAGAGAGCGTGGCCGAGACGCTCAGGCGCACCCGGCTGGAACAGGCAAGGGCCAGACTCAAGACCCGCCATCCGCCCAGCATCGATCAGCTTTCGTACCATTGTGGCTACCTTAACGCCGCCAGCTTCACCCGTGCCTTCAAGCGTCAATACGGTGCCAGCCCCCAGGACTGGCACCGAGAGTGGTGCGAGCGTCAGTTGCTGCTCTGATGTCTGGCGACATCAACGTCCTTGTCTGTCGTCTCCGCCCCCGATGCCAGAGGTCGACTAGCCAAGCTCTTCGAGCAGATGGGCCCGGGCATCCTCCAGAGGCTCGATGACGTGAAGCGTGTAGAAAGACAGCAGCAAGGCCCGCTCTTGCTCGTCAAGCGGTCGAGAGCTCCCCTGGTCGCCCAGCGCCAGCCGCTGCTGACACCTTGTCGCCGTTTCACTCGCCTGCTCGACTAGTGCCATGGCGCGATCACGCAGATGATCCAGCTTTTGCTGGTCATGGTCGGTGAATACCGGGCCGAAGTCCTGAATCCGCCGGTTCGCCCGGTCCAGCCGGCGCAGCAATGGCATCAGCTCATCGCAGTGCCAGTAGCGGTGCCCCAAGGTAGGTATCGAGTGATGCTTGAACCACTGCCAGTGGTCGTGAAGTTCCGCGATGATCATGTAGCCCCCTGCCAACTGAATGACGTCGTAAGGCCACTGCACCGGCAGTGGATGACTCATCAAGTCGCTCCCCACCTTGCCGTGACCCTGCCAGCGCATTGCTTGCCACTATCGCGCTATAGGAACCCTAGTCGCGGCAGCCAGTGCAGACTGTTCCAACTTGATGCCGATTGTCTCGATGGCGTCCTTGGCGAGGCCACGCAAGCGATACGGCGCCATCTGCAGGATGGCGCCGGGTGGAAAGGAAATAAAAAAGAGGATCGATGCAGGAAAGCGGCCGGGAAGCCGCAACAGGCTTCGCCAGGTCTATCCGCGACGCTTCTGCTGGCGTTCGCGGTTCGCCGCGCGGGCGCGCTCGCTCTTCCTGAGCATCACCCAGGTGGCGCCGAGTCCACCGTCAGCCTCCTGAGCAGACACGAACGCCTGGACCTCGTCGAGGGCGGGTAGCCACTTGGCCAGACAGGAGCGCAGCACATTGGCGGCGCCATCGATCTCGCGGCTGCGTCCATGGACGATCAACACCGAGCGCAGATCGGCCGCGTAGGCGTCGCGGATGAACTGGGGCAGACTCCCCCGGCATTCATGCAACGGGCGCCGCAGCAGGTGAAGACTGGCCTGCACCGGATAGCCGCCCTGCCGCAGGCGCTCGACCACCCCGGTCTGAATGCCATCGCGGCGGTATTCCAGCGGATCGAAGGGAGGCACCAGATCGACGAAGTCGTCACTGAGACCATCAAGCCCGTCGTCTCCACTCAGGGCATGACGACGCCTGGCCAGCTGTGATTCGGTTGGCGCGCCTCGGCGACGGCCGGCATCGGCACGATTGTTGGCCTGGCGCAGTGGTTGGACGTCCCCCATCATGGCCTTGAAGTCCACATCATCATGGGCACCATCAAAAGACTCGGCGCGGAGAAATTCGCTCATGGGGCACCTCCTCGTCTTGGCGGGAATCTTTATCCTAGCAAGGCCGGGACCGCCGCCGATAGAGGGAAAGGATAGAAGGAATGGCTAGCGGGAATGAATAGCGGGCGACCTCGGTTCGACAAGCCGGCCGCCTGGTGAGAGGCTAGTCAAGCGAGACACGCCACCTTTCGATTTCCGGCACACACCGCTCATTTGTCACTGGTCCCCATGAACACCCTGACGCTCTGGCTTGCCCGCCTGCTCTGTCTTGTTGGCGCACTGATCATCGGCCTTTATGGCTGGTTCTGGTACACCTACCAGAGCCCCTATGGCTATACACCTCCGGCTGCCATGGAGCAGTCCGCTGACGGCCCCCACCCAGTCTTTGTCTACGGCACCCTGCGCTCCCCATGGGTGCGCTGGCTGGTGACCGGAGAAAGACTCGAGTCGACGCCCGCACTGCTCCCGGGGTATCGCCGAGAGGGGCTCGACCTGGAGGTCGATCGTGACGACCAGGTGGCCGGACAGCTACTGGCGGTGGATAGCGAGACCCTGGCCGAACTGGACCGCTACGAGCGTCTGGGCGTGCGCTACGAGCGCGTCAGGCTAACCCTCGCTCGCGGCGCTGAGGTCTGGGCCTATCGCCTTCTCGAGCAATGACCTGTCTTGGCGGCGCGTCGTTGTGGCCGGTCGCGCCGGCGATCTACAATAGCCGCCGATTCCCACTCGACCGGAGCTGTCATGGCTGCACTCACGCTATTGCATAACCCTCGCTGTTCGAAGTCCCGCGAAGCCCTTGCCCTGCTGGAGCAGGCCGGCGCCGAGGTCCAGGTCCGCCGCTACCTCGACGATCCCCTGGACGGTGAGGAATTGCGTGGCCTGATCGCCCGGCTGGACGGCAAGCTCAGCGACCTGGTGCGCGCCAACGAGACCGAATGGAAGAGTCTGGGCGCCGACCGTGAGGATGAATCCCAGGTGGTGGCTGCCATCCTGGCCCATCCTCGAATCCTCCAGCGCCCGATTCTCGACAACGGCGAGCGAGCGGTAATCGGCCGCCCGCCCGAGGCCATCACGTCACTGCTGGAGAGTTGAGGCCAGCCAGCCTCTTCGCCCGTTGCCTCGGGCTTTCGTCAACCCATAGGCTCTTGCCATAAGGAAAGTGCATGTCGGATCTGCCCTACGTTCTGGTCCTCTACTACTCCCGCCAGGGCGCCACCCGGGCGCTGGCCGAGCGCATCGCCGCCGGTGTCGAGTCTGTCGCCGGCGTCGATGCTCGCCTGCGTACCGTGGCTCCGGTGTCACCGACCTGTGAAGCGGTGGACCCGGAAATTCCCGCCGAAGGCGCTATCTACGCTGACCTCGACGATCTTCGCAACGCCAGTGGCCTGGCGCTCGGCAGCCCCACACGCTTCGGCAACATGGCGGCTCCTCTCAAGCACTTTCTCGACGGCACCAGCGAGCTGTGGCTGTCAGGAGCGCTGATCGACAAGCCCGCCACCGCCTTCACCTCCACCTCGAGCCTGCACGGCGGCCAGGAGACGACGCTGGTAACGATGCTGATGCCGCTGCTCCACCATGGCATGGTCTACGCCGGGCTGCCCTACAGCGAGACGGCCCTGACCCGCACCCAGGGCGGAGGCACCCCCTACGGCGTCAGCCACCTGGCTGGCGTTCGCAGCGATCGCCCGCTGGACGAACACGAGCGTGAGCTGGCCTTCGCCCAGGGCGCGCGCCTGGCGCGGCTGACGCTCGCTCTGGCTGACGCCCGCAAGGGGGCCTCATGAGAGCCTGGCTTGAGGGGGTAGAACAGCGCCGCGGGCTTGACCGCCTGACCCGACAGTCGCGCCAGCTGGTGCTGGTCGGCTTTGGCCTGCTGCTGGCAATGATGGTGTACCGCGGTATCGCGGTGGAAGCCGACGGCAATCGTTTCGGTCCGATGATCGCCTTCGTGCTGCCTCTTGTGCTGTTTCTGCCATCCATCCTGACCCGCCGTCCACGGGGCCATGCCTGGCTGGCCTTCGTCAGTCTGCTCTACTTCGCCCAGGGGGTGATGATCGCCACCCTGCCGGGACTCGGTCTGCGTGGCGTCGCTGAGGCACTGGTGGCGCTGGTGCTGTTTACCGGCTGCATGGGCTACGCACGCTTTCGCTCTCGTCAGATGCGACAGCACCAGGGCAATTCATAGCTCTTGTTCAGGCCGACCGTCATGCCCTTCTGGCGGCAGCCTCTCTCCTTGCTATCTTGAGGATGTCGTTGCATTCGCGACGCCATCCTCGATAACGCCCGGCCCATGTCGCCAGGCAAGGAGTAAGGACAATGACCGTGACCCCGTTGCATGCCCTCGTGACCGGACTTGGACTAACGTTGGCCAGCGCCTGTGCACTCGCCGAGGAACTCCCCGATGCCAGCGTCGAGATCGAAGACGCCATCGAATACCGTCAGGATGCGCTGGGCGTGATGGCCTGGCAGATCGGCCCGCTGGGCGCGATGGCCCAGGGCAAGCGCGACTTCGACGCCGAACTGTTTCTCGAGAAGGCGCGTCGCCTCGCCGCCGTGGCGCCGCTACCCTGGGAAGGTTTCGTCAAGGGCTCACTGCAGGGAGACGACCATGGCGTCGATACCGATGCCCTGGCGGACATCGCCGATGACTACGAAGACTTCGACCAGCGCTACCACACCCTGATCGAGGAAACCGCAAAACTCGCCGAGATGGCCGATGGTGGTGACCAGGACGCGCTGTTCAAGCAGGTGGCCACCGTCGGCAATACCTGCAAGGGGTGTCACGACAACTTCCGCGCCGAGTGAGCCTTCGGCGTTTCACAAGCGCCCCCACAGCCACATCACACACCCCGTACTGAACAGGGCCAGCAGCGCCGCTCGCACCATCAGGGCCGAGCGGCCAGGCTCTACCCCCTTGCCGCTGCTTCCACGTTGCCCTTGCTGGTGATCTGACGCCCGATCTGACTCTTGATCTGACTGTTGCTCTGGTTGCTGGTGGGTCTCTGCGTCCGTCTCGGCCCAGTGCGCACCCCGCGGCAGCGTCTTGCGGCCGCTGAACATGGCGCCTACCAGTCGCTCGCCGAGGCAGCGATGGGCCACCAGTGCCCCCAGGTGAAGCACGATCAGCGCCAGCAGCACATTCGCGTTGAGGTGATGAATCCACAGAGCCGTGTCGCTGACTGCTGCTGGCACCAGGGTATGCAGCGGCGCCTCGAAGAAGATGTCATCGGTGACAAAGAGCCCCGTCAGCGCCTGAATCGTCAGGCTCGTCAGCATCGCCAGCACCGCCCAGCCCCCCAGCGGATTGTGACCGGCAAAGATATCGGCACGTCGCTTCATCAGGTCTCTGGCATAGGCCAGCGTTACCGAGGGAGAGCGCAGCCAGGAGCCGATGCGCGCGTGGTGATCGCCGACCAGCGCCCACCCCCAGCGAAACAGCAAAAGCCCAAGCGCTATCAGCCCAGCCCTGGCGTGCACGTTCTGCGGAAAGTCGAACAGGTCGGTCTCCACCTTCATGGTCAGGAATGAGAGTACAACGCAGACCACCAGCCCCCAGTGGAATAGCCGGATGGCCAGGCTCCAGACACGCCGGCTACGCCCTGACGGCCTGTGCTCGGCGGCTGACGTTGACTCGACAGATGGCATGGTCGCTCCCCCTCGCTGATAAAGGCACCACGCCTGGCGCCAGTGACGATATACTCAAGATAGCCACTCCCTGTGGTGGCGCCTTGCCAAAGCGGTACTTGCTAAAGCTGTAGCAGCTGACATTCATCATGACTCGCGACGATGACGGTGGTGTTCCCGGCGACGCGGGGCGACATCTCGGACACAAGGTGCGATGATTTATCAATTGGACGACGGTACCCCTAGTGGCCGTCCTTTTTTTGTCTGATTCCACCGGAGATACCGATGACCCGTGATATTGCGGACATTCGACGTGACTATGAAGGCGGCAGCCTGGACGAAGGCCAGGTACCCAAGGATCCCTTCACCATGTTCGATGAGTGGTTCGCCCTGGCCCTGGATACCGATCCCCAGGATGCCAATGCCATGACCCTGTCGACCGTGGACAGCCAGGGCCTGCCCCACGCGCGGGTGGTGCTGCTCAAGGGGTTCGATCAAAACGGGATGGTCTTCTACACCAACTATCACAGCCACAAGGGTAGCGAACTGGCCAACGTCCCCCATGCGGCCCTGACCTTCTGGTGGCCCAAGCTGGCGCGCCAGGTGCGCATCGAGGGACGCACCGAGCAGGTCGCCGAGCAGGAGTCGGACGAGTATTTTGCAAGCCGTCCCCGCGGCAGCCAGCTCGGGGCCTGGATCGCCACCCAGAGCGTGGTCATCCCCGATCGCGACTGGATCGAGCAGCGCCAGCGGCGCTTCGAGAAGGCCTACGAAGGCCAGGATATCCCGCGCCCGGTGCACTGGGGCGGCTACCGCGTCGTCCCCGAAATGATCGAGTTCTGGCAAGGACAGCCCAGTCGCCTGCATGACCGGGTTCGCTACGGCCGCCGCGATGGCCACTGGGAAGTGGTGCGGCTGGCACCCTGAACGAATCATCCGACCGGCTCCCGCCTTGCAAGCACAGGCGGGAGGCCAGGCCGGCGGTCCTGGAATCGAACCGACCTGCTACTCCATCGGCCGTTCCAGGCGGTGGCGCTGCCAATCGTTGCCCGGCTCGTTGAGGCGCAGCACTGCGTCCACCACCTGCTCCTCCATGTTGAAGCTTTGTCGGAACCCGAGGTGCTTCATCAGTGCGCGCATGGGGTGATTGTCGATCATGATCTTGCCGACCATCTCCAGGGTGCCGACCCCCTTGCAGTAGCGGATCATCTTTTCCATCAGACGACTGCCGATACCGAGCCCCTGAAGGTCATCGCGGATGATGATCGAAAACTCGGTTCGGATATTGTCGGGATCGTTCCAGACCCGAACCACCCCCAGCATCTCCTTGCTGCCGTCTTCGCAAAGACGCTCGGCGATAAACGCCATCTGTCGGTCGTAGTTGATATGGGCCAGGCGCGACAGATCGCCCTGGCTTAAATCGGTCTTGTTGTGGAAGTAGCGAAAGCGGATGCTCTCCTCGGACAACTGTCCGTGGAAGTCGGTAATCAGCGGGGCATCTTCAGCCCGAATGGGCCTGAACTCGACGTCCCAGCCGTTTCTGAGCTTGACCCACTCCCTCAGTTCTTCGGGATAGGGCATGATCGCGAAGCGCGCCGGAGAACCGAGGTCCATGGCGAAGTCCACCGCCACCATGCCGTCGCGATTTAGCAGCAGCGGGTTGATCTCGAGACCACGCAGCCGAGGCAGGTCGGTGGCCATCTGCGACAGGGTCACCAGTAGTTGGCACAGCCTTTGTTCATCGCGCTGTGGATCACTCGAGTGCTCACGAATCAGCCGCGCGGCGTGGGTACGAGACACCATGTCCGCGGCCAGCGTCATGTTCAAGGGCGGCAGAGAGACCTGTCGATCCGCCAGAATATTGACCTTGTAGCCGCCGATGCCGAATAGAATCAGTGGTCCGAAGACCGGATCCCGGGTGATGCCCGCGCACAGCTGCATCGAATGCTTGCCACGTTGCATGGGCTGGAGGCAGAACTCTCGCACGCGAAAGCCGGGAAATTTCTCGGAGACCTTCTCGCTGAGGCGATCCACCGCCTCGGCCACGTCGCCGGGTCTGGCCAGATCCTGGACCAGCCCCGCCGACAGCTTGTGAGGATGTCGCCGGTAACGAAATGGCCGACTGTTGCCGTCGTGCACGATCTTGATTGCGAAGGGGCCCGTCAGCTCCCGGGCGGCCTCCTCGGCGGCCTGGGCACCGTCGGGATAGCGACTCTCCGCCACTGGCAGGCCGTAGGCCTTGAGCACCTGGGCGGTCTCGCTATGGGTCAGGCTCTCGCGACCATCGGCGAGCACCTCGTCGATCAGCCGGTGGCAGCGCTCTCGCACCTCGGCCGAGGTCGAAAACGGCAGGCTCGGGGGCGTCTGCTGCAATAACGACTGGACCCGCTGATAGTCGACCATGTGCATGAAGGCCTTCACCGCCTTCTCCGGCGACAGATAGGTGGGTACACCCGCTTCGTGACACAGGTGACGAGCGCCGATCGCCTGTTCGAAGCCCATCCAGCTGGTCAACAAGTTACGCCGAAAGCGCTTGCGTTCACGGATCAGCGCCTCGGCGGTCGCCTTGGAAGGCGCCAGACGCGTCGGAGCATGGACCACCAGTACGGCGTCCACATTGGGGTCGGCGGCGACGATCTCCAACGCCGCCACGAAGCGTTCCGGGGTGGCGTAGCCCCCGAGATCCACCGGGTTTTCGCCGGGCTTGCTGATATCGAGGTCTCGCTCACGCAGCGATGTCTGGGTAGCCTCCTCGAATTCGGCCAGACGACCTCCGGCGTTGATCAACTTGTCGATGGCCAGCATGGCCGGCCCCAGCCCGTTGGATACGATCGCCAGACGGTCACCCTTGAGTGGGCGCATCCGTGACAGTGTCTCCAGGGCGTCATACAGCTCGTCGGAATCGTTGACCCTTACCACGCCCGCACGCGCGAAGGCCGCATCGAAGACCCGATCACGATGGGTGACGCCTGGCGTCGGTGGCAGGCCGCTGAGGTCGGCTTGGCTGGTCCTGCCACTCTTGATCGCCAGTACCAGCCGATTGCGCGACGCATCACGCACGGCGGTCATGAAGTGCTGGGCGTCGTGGACCCGTTCAAGGTGCAACAGGATCGCCTGGGTGGGCGAATTCTGGTTGATGTAGTCGATCAGGTCGGGAAGCATGACATCGACGCTTTCCCCCAACGTCAGCAGGTGAGAAAAGCCGATCCCGCGCCCGGCCGCCCAGTCGATCATGGCGTTGGCCAGCATGCCCGACTGCCCCAGATACGCCACCTTGCCCCTGGGCACCGTATGACTGGAGTAGGACGCATTGAGCCGTCGTCCCGGCACGATCAAGCCCATGCACTCCGGCCCCAGTATTCGAATGCCGGAGGACCGGGCCGCATCGAGCATGCGCTGGCGGATCGACGACTTGCCGCCTTCGTCCTGTTCGAGCTGACTGCCACCGGACAGCACCAGGGCCGCTCGCACCCCGCGTTCACCCAGCCGGCTCAACAGTTTCGGCAGGGTCGAGACCGGCGAACACAGGATCGCCAGGTCCACCACCTCGGGAAGTTGAGAGGTGCGAGCGACGCACTCGACCCCGTGGACGCTGGCGTACCCCTTGGGGTTGACCGCCCACAGCTTGCCGCCGTAGCCGCCGTCAAGCAGATTGCGAATGACCTGCCCACCCGTGGACTCAGGCTTCTCGGAGGCACCCACCACGGCGATCGAGGCGGGATCGAAAAAGCGACGAAGAAACTGGGTGCTCACAGGTGGTCTCCTCAGGCGACGGGTAGCCGACACCCTGGCGGCGAATTGTGCGGACTTGCGCACTTGAACGTTATGGAAATAGTGCCGGAGTGTGGCGCTACCCCACAACCACGTCCAGCGCTAGCTTGACCAGGAACAAGGCATCCTTGGCATCACGCTTCGACCATTTGCCACTGTCTCGGGGTCCGTATTACTCCTAAGGTGGCGCCAGACCAGTCGGAGATATCGATGATCACAGCCTTTCTCAGTCACCCGTACTGCCAGCGTCATGACATGGGGCCGGATCATCCCGAGAGTCCCTTGAGACTCGATGCCATCAGGGCGCAACTGATGCGCTCTGGCGTGCTGCAACACGCGATGCAGGCAGACGCTCGGGAGGCCACTGAAGAGCAGTTGCAGCGCGTGCATCCCGAGGCGCACCTCGCTCGGCTGGAGCAGGCTTCGCCCCAGGAGGGGCACGCCTCGATCGACGCCGATACCCTGATGAACAGCGACAGCCTGCAGGCCGCACGTCTGGCCGCCGGCGCCGTGGTCAAGGGGGTCGATCAGGTGTTCCGCGGTCAGGCCGACAATGTCTTCTGTGCGGTCAGGCCTCCCGGTCACCACGCCGAGGCCCAGGAGGCCATGGGCTTCTGCTTCTACAACAATGTTGCCGTCGGCGCGGCCCACGCCCGCGCCGTCCACGGAGCGCGGCGCATCGCCATCCTCGACTTCGATGTCCACCAGTGCAACGGCACCATCGACATCTTCAAGAATGACCCCGAGGTGATGGTCTGCACCAGCTTCCAGTATCCCTTCTACCCCTGGCGCTATCTGGATACCCCTTACCCCAACGTGGTCCACACGCCGCTGCCCGCCGGCACCGAAAGCGCTGGTTTTCGCGCGGCCATCGAGCGTGACTGGTGGCCCGCTCTTGAAGACTTCGGCCCTGAGCTGATACTGGTCTCGGCGGGCTTCGACGCCCATCGCGACGACCCCATGGCAGAGTTGTGTCTCGCCGACGAGGACTACCACTGGATCACCCAGGGCATCCTCGATATTGCCCGGCGACATGCCGAGGGCCGCGTCGTCTCGGTGCTGGAAGGGGGCTATGACCTGGCGGCGCTGGGACGTTCGGTGGAAGCCCATCTGCGGGCCCTGCTGGGGTTGGCCTACCAGCCCTGACGACGGCGACTGGAGCCGTCTTGGCGAATCGCCTTTCACCTGGTGGCTTGGCTCACCCCCTTGCCCTTGCTTTGCCTTGTCCCTGTCACTGTCCCTGCCCCTGCCATCGGCCTGTGTTTCCCGATACCGGGAAACATGTCCGGGAAATATCGACGCGCCGAACCGCCTCATGGTGGACTCAGCTGCCAGGCTGTCAGCAAACTCCAGTAGCAGGCCGGGGCAGATAGTCCAGATAGAAAACCCGGGTCGAATGCCCGCCGAGACACAGGCAGGGAGTGGCGACGCTGTGGTAGCCTAGAGGAAACCTGGTTTCCTATTGTGAACACGACATGGCGCAACACACCGATCAGGAGGCGGCACTCAAGATCGCCTCCGGCCGCAAGGCCTTCGTCGAACCCCTTCGTCTGGGGGAGCGACTCAAGGAGATTCGTCTGGCCAACCAGTGGACCCTGGAGGACGTCAGCCAGAAGACCGGTCTCGCGCGCTCGACCCTGTCGAAGATCGAGAACGATCAGATCTCGCCGACCTTTACCGCCGTTCAGAAGCTGATCGGCGGCCTCGACATCGACCTGCCCCAACTGCTGTCACCGCCCAGGCAGCAGACCCGCACCATGGGCAGGCGAGACATGACGCGCCGCGGCGAAGGCCAGCGCCACCCTACCCCAACCTACGAACACGAGCTGCTCAGCTGTGAGCTGGCGCAAAAGCGCATGATCCCGTTCAAGACCATCGTGCGCGCCAGACACTTCGAGGAATTTTCCGAGTGGGTGCGCCATGATGGCGAGGAATTCCTGATGGTGCTGGACGGCGAGATTCTGCTGTACTCGGAATTCTACGAGCCGCTGCGCCTGGTTGCAGGCGACAGTATCTACTTCGACAGCGACATGGGTCACGCGCTGGTTTCGGTGAGTGAAGAGGACGCCACCGTACTGTCGGTCTGTACCCGTCGCGAGAACACCTGAGCGACAACGTCTGGGAAGCCCCCGATGGCGCCTAGTCTTTCGTCTGCCGGCGCTTGATATCTCCGGGACGCCGGGCCGGCTGTGCGTCGAAGTCGAAGCGCTCGCGCCCATGGACAATCTGGAGCCTGCGCCCCTTGGCCCGAGCGATCAGCAGCACGCCGAAGCGCCGGGCCAGCTCCACGCCCTTCTGGGTAACGCCTGAGCGCGACACCAGCACCGAGATACCCATCTGGGCCACCTTGAGCACCATCTCAGACGTCAGCCGTCCGGTGGTATAGAAGATGTCCGCCTGGCCGAGCGGCAGGTCGTCGAGCCACTCTCGGCCAGCCAGGGTGTCCACCGCATTATGCCGGCCCACGTCTTCAACAAAGTCGAGCACCTCGGTCTGGCGACATAACGCACAGCCATGGACAGCCCCCGCGCTGCGGTAGGTCTCGTTGTAGTCTCCCAGGTTGTCGAGCAGCCGATAGATCACCGACTGACTCACCCTGGCCTGGGACAGCCGGGTCTGTGGCACCGCATCGAGCAGGCGGCCGAATACCGTGCCCTGACCGCAGCCGGTGGTAACGGTGCGCTGGCCTAGCCGTTGCTCCAGATCCTCCGGCGAATGGCGAGTGACCACCGCCGCAGCCTCGACTTCCCAGTCGACCATCACCGCCTCGAGGTCTTCGCGCTGCGTAATCAACCCCTGATTGCGCAAATAGCCCACCACCAACGCCTCCGGGTCCGCTCCCAGCGACATCAGGGTGACGATCTCCCGCCGGTTGAGGTACACCGTCAGCGAGCGCTCCGCGGCGATAGCCTGACGGTGCGACTCGCCGAACTCATCGACGACGTCGATCTCGATGGTGGGCGGCAACAGGGCGTGACTACGTTGTATGGTCGACATCTCGATCCCCGATAAACGTTCCCGATAAACATTCCCTACAAACCTTTCCGATAGACCTTCCCATCGGACAATAAGCGCTGAGGTGGCCGGATAACGTCGAATTGACGGCGTGATGCGGAAACTGCTTTGCTAATACTACTTGCTGACACGAGTCGGCCGATAAAAGCAGTCGGAACCACGGATCAGGTTCGACGGCATGACTGACCGCATCCTGCCATTGCCAAGGACATTACGCCATGACGAGGCTAGCCAATCGCCGGCCACTCAGTGTGACGATCACGCCACAGGACAAGGTAATCAAGGGCTTTCGCCAGCGCAGCTGGGCAGTCGAGCGTCTGGAGCCTGGCGATCAGGGGCCCAGCGTCGTGACGCTGGTGCTCAGCCTGACCGAGCGGGCGGCTTATCGGTTCAACCTTCAGGCCGCTGCCCCACGTCTGTTTATCCGCGCCGGACACAGCGACGGAGAGCCCCACATCGATGCCATCACCGCCAGCCAGGACGTCGCGGCCAATTGGATGGACGGAGAACACCGAGTGCTCGCCACAGAGATGCCACTGGCGATCCAGGCCTGGATAGAGGCCTATCTGGTGGCCCATGGCGAGGCGCCGATCGAGGGACGCAAGAAAAAGCGCAAGGGTGCCGGACGTGCCAGGGAGAACACCCCATGAGTCGCCTGTCACAGTGGTCCCGCAGAAAGCTCAAGGACCCGTCGGTTGTCGACGGCGCCCCCCCTGACGCCACCGCCGCCAGTGATGGTGCTCTCGACACGCAGCGAGCCCCCGCCGCCCCAATTGCCAGCAGCGATGCCGAACCGTGCCACTCCGAGGTCGATACCGCTGCCGCGCCCGAGCACGATGCGCACGACGGCGCACCACCCGCGGACGCGACCTCTGATGCGGACGTCGAGCTACCGCCTCCCGAGTCGCTGGCGCCCGGCAGCGATATTCGGGCATACCTCGCCTCGGGCGTGGACCGGGCGCTCAAGAAACGCGCCCTGCGCCAGCTGTTTCGCGGTGAACGCTACAACCTGCGCGACGGGCTGGATGACTATGATGATGACTTTCGCGCCAAGCTGACCCCCTTGCCCAGCGAGACCGCCCAGCGCCTGCGCCGGTGGTGGGATAACGTCGATGACGAGGAGACCGCGGAAGATAGCGTCGCCGACTCAGCGGGCGAAACGCCAGACGCTCTTTCAGACACCCCGCCAGACGCCCTGCCAGACACCCCGCCAGGGCACAGCGATCAGGGAGACGGCGCTAGCGACGAGGACGTCGCCGATACCACCACGACGCCATCACCGTCACAGTCACAGTCGCAAGCCAACGCCACAACGTCGGAGGCCATGACACAAGCTGGCGAACGAGGTGTCAGCCACACCTCCGCATCCGCCAAGGCAGGCCGTGCAGCGCCAGCCGCTGGCCGGGCGCTGGCTGCCAGCGAGGAAGATCCCGAGGGGCCTGGTCCCACCTCGTCATAGCGGTGCTTACCGCCTTCGACCAAGGAGTGTTGGCGCATTTGATGTAGAGCGCTCACACTTGGGGATGACACATAAGAAAAAAATCATAACGAACACAAAGTTTTCGACCGTGAGTCAGCATGAACCAGAAAATCGCAACCGTGCCGGTGGACACCGAGGTCAACCGGCAGGCCCGTGAGCGAGCCCTTGGCGCCGTCTCCTGGCCGCTCAATCTCGTCGCAGCAACGGTGGGTTACCAAAGCCATGGCCATCTACTGGCGATTGGCGACAGCGCGTCCCTGCTGGAAGTGCTGGAGCGTGCACGAGGGCTTGAACAAGGGCTTGCCAGTATCACGCTGGTGGTGACCGATGTGCCGGATGATGCTCTGTTGCAGCGTGCCGAGGCTGCCGATGTGCAGCTCCAGCCGCTACTCGCCTCCCAACTCGGACGGCTGCACCTGGAAGGCTACCTTGGCCACTTCAGCGCCTGGCTCGACGGCCATGAGGGCCCCATCGAGCTTGCCCGGGCACTGCTGGGCCGAGAACACCATGACCTGGTGCTGGATCTGACACCGACACCGCGCCTGCCCCTGGAACTGCCACCTCCCGGCTATTTTCATGCCCCGGTCGCCGGTGAAGCGCGCACGACACTGATCGACGGCCTCGGCGACTATATCGGTGAATTCGAAAAGCCCCGCTACTTCGAGGTCCACGCCGATCGCTGCGCCCACTCCACTCGTGGCTTCGGTGGCTGTACCCGCTGTCTGGAAGTGTGTCCCGCCGACGCCATCAAGAGCGTCCCCGGACGCATCGATGCCCGCATCGAGATCGATCCCTACCTGTGTCAGGGGGTCGGTAGCTGTACCAGCGCCTGCCCCACCGGGGCCATCGAATTCCGCCAACCGCATAGCCTGCGTCAGCAGGACACCCTGCTCGCCTGGCTCGACCACTACCACGCCGCCGGCGGCCAGTCGGCGGTGCTGCGCTTCGTTCAGGCCGATCACGCCCAGCACCTGCAACCCGACGCGGCCGGCCACGTCATCGATGTGGCGCTGGAAGATCTGGGTTCTGCCGGCGTCGACCATTGGCTGTCGGCCATTGCCGCCGGCGCCTGCGAAGTGCGCATCCAGGCCTACTCCGACATGCCGGACAGGCTGGTCGCTCACCTGGAGGATCAGCTGGCCCAGGGCAGAGCGATCCTCGAGGCGCTGGGGCATGATCCCGGCCGACTGCAGTGGTTCAGCGACGAGGAGCAGGAAAGCTCGCTCGCCCTGCCTCGCCATGCGGGTCTGACGCCCCAGCTGCGCTCCCTGGAACAGGCTCAAGCGTTCGGGAGCGACAAGGACACCCCGTCGGCCACGGTACAAATGGCCGGCGGGCGAACCGGCAATACAGGGGCAACAGATGGCGCAGAAGCGCCGGGCAAGCGCGAGCGTCTCACCCTGGTACTGGACCATCTGGCCACCACTGGCCATGTGGACGGCGAGCGGCACCCGATGCCTCCGGGCAGCCCATTCGGGGGCATCGAGGTCAATGCCGATGCCTGCACTCTGTGCATGGGCTGTGTTGCCAGCTGCCCGACCGGCGCGCTCGGCGCCGGAGGTGACACCCCGCGCCTCGACTTTCGCGAAGCAGACTGCGTCCAGTGCGGCCTGTGCAGCAAGAGCTGTCCAGAATCCGCCATCCGCCTGTCTCCCGGCTTCCTCGCCAGCGCGGAACGCAGCCAGTGGCGAGTGTGCCACGAAGACGCACCCTTTCACTGCATCGTCTGTGGCAGCGCCTTCGCCAACGCCCGCACCATCGCCGCCATCCAGCAGAAACTGGCCAACCATGCGTACTTCAGTGGTGACCAGGCACGTCGGCTGGAAATGTGTCAGGACTGCCGGGTCAAGGACGTATGGCACGAGATGGCGACCAATCCGGAGGCCCAGCTCAAGCTATGACCACGCACGACATTCCTGACTCCCGCACCGAAGAAGCCGATCTGAGGGCCGACATCTACGCCCTGCTGGCGGCACTGCTGCGCGAGCCCCCCAGCGAAGCCCTTCGCCAGTGGCTTGCCGGCCTCGAGGGAGAGCCGGACGACATTCGTTTGAGCCAGGCCTGGAGTCGGCTGGCCACCGCTGCTGCCGACAGCGACGTCGAACGCCTGGAGCGTGCCCACTTTCGTCATCTGATCGGGGTCATCCAGGGCGACGTGCTGCCCTACGCCTCCTACTACCGCGAAGGCGGCCTGATGGAAGCATCACTGGTCGCACTGCGCCGGGATCTCAAGACGCTGGGCATCCAGCGCTCTGCCGACGTCTCGGAGCCGGAAGATCATCTGGCGGCAATGTGCGAGGTCATGGCGATGCTGATCGGCCAGAACGATCAGCGAGCCGGCAGCTTCTTCCATCGCCACCTGGCACCCTGGGCCAACCGCTGCATGCACGATCTTGCCCGGGTCGACACCCCCTTCTATGCGGCGCTGGGTGAACTGGCGACGCTGTTTTTCCAGCGCGAGAGCGCCATCCTGATCGACAACACTACCCTTGGAACCCCTGTGCCCGGCACCAGCGTCCACGAGGACCGAGGCCAGGCCCTTGGAGCAGGAGAATGAGCATGAGCACAACGCCCAACACTCAACGCCGTCGTCTTCTCAAGGCCCTGGGGGGCGGCACCGTGGCCGCCGGTGCCGCGGTGGTGGTCGGCCAGGCCTCGGTTGCTGTGGCGCGCGATGACAGCGCCACGACCGCCACCGAGAAACCCGATGACAGCGCCGGTTACCGCGAGACAGAACACGTACGTGCCTTCTACGCATCCCTGCGCGACTGACAACAAGGAGAGCCTGCCATGCGACTGACACGTACCTCCACCACACCCAAGGTCTCCGGTCTCGGCATTTCCCGGCGCCAGTTCCTCAAGCGCAGTGGCGCGGCGACCAGCGGTGTCGCCGGTCTTGGACTGTTCGGCTCACCGATGATGCAACGCGCCGAGGCGGTCGAGAAGACGCCCTACAGCGATGCTCCGGTGGAAACCCGCCGCACCATCTGCTCCCACTGTTCGGTGGGCTGTGGCGTCTACGCCGAGGTCCAGGAAGGGGTCTGGACTCACCAGGAACCGGCCTTCGATCACCCGATCAATCGCGGTGCCCACTGCGCCAAGGGCGCTTCACTACGCCAGCACGGTCACTCCACCCGCCGCCTCAAGTACCCGATGAAGCTGGTCGGGGGCGAGTGGCAACGTCTGTCCTGGGACCAGGCCATCGACGAAATCGGTGCCAAGGTGCTGGAACTGACCGAGCAGCATGGCCCGGACAGTGTCTACTGGCTCGGCTCGGCCAAGTTCAGCAACGAACAGGCCTACCTGATGCGCAAGTTCGCGGCGCTGGCCGGTACCAACAATACCGACCACCAGGCGCGCATCTGCCACTCCACCACCGTGGCGGGCGTCGCCAATACCTGGGGCTACGGAGCGATGACTAACTCGCTCAACGACCTCCAGAACAGCCGCTCGATCATGTTCATCGGCTCCAACCCCAGCGAAGCGCACCCGGTGGCGATGCAGCACATCCTGCTGGCCAAGGAGCGCAGCCAGGCCGAAATCATCGTCGTCGATCCGCGCTTCACCCGCACGGCGGCCAAGGCCGACCACTACGTGCGGATCCGGCCGGGTTCCGACGTGGCCTTCATCTGGGGCCTGCTCTGGCACATCTTCGAGAACGGCTGGGAAGACCAGCAGTACATCGACCAGCGCGTCTACGCCATGGACGAGGTCCGCAACGAGGTTGCCAACTTCCCGCCGAGTGAAGTGGAGCGCATCACCGGGGTGCCGGAAGCCGCCATGTACGATACCGCCAGGCGGCTGGCAGAAAACCGTCCCGGCTGCATCGTCTGGTGCATGGGCGGCACCCAGCACACCACCGGCAACAACAACACCCGGGCCTACTGCATCCTCGAACTGGCGCTGGGCAATATCGGCAAGTCAGGCGGCGGCGCCAACATCTTCCGGGGGCACGACAATGTCCAGGGGGCGACCGATCTCGGCCTGATGTCTCATTCGCTACCCGGCTATTACGGTCTGTCGGAAGCCGCCTGGAAGCACTGGGCGCAGATCTGGGACCTCGATTACGAATGGCTCAAGAGCCGCTTCGATCAGACCGAGTACGCCGACGGCTACCCCATGCACTCCAGCGGCATCACGGTATCGCGCTGGATCGATGGCGTCCTCGAGCAAGACCAGGACATCTCCCAGCGCACCAGCCTGAAGGCGATGTTCTACTGGGGTCACGCGGTCAACTCCCAGACCCGCGGCACCGAAATGCAGAAAGCGATGCAGAAGCTCGAGATGATGGTCATCGTCGACCCCTATCCCACCGTCGCCGGGGTCATGCACGATCGCAGCGATGGCGTCTATCTTCTGCCGGCGGCCACCCAGTTCGAGACCTACGGCAGCGTCACCGCCACCAACCGCTCTCTGCAGTGGCGTGACCGGGTGGTGGAGCCGGCCTTCGAGGCCAAGCCCGACCACAGCATCATGTACCTGCTGAGCCAGCGCCTCGGATTTGCCGACGAGCTGTTCAAGAACATTCAGATCAACGGCGAGGAGCCGCTGATCGAGGACATTACCCGGGAGTTCAACCGCGGCATGTGGACCGTAGGTTACACCGGGCAGAGCCCCGAGCGGCTCAAGACCCACCAGCAGAACTGGCATACCTTCAGCTTCCGCGATCTGCGTGCCGAAGGCGGCCCGGCCGACGGCGATTACTACGGCCTGCCATGGCCCTGCTGGGGTACCGCAGAGCTCAATCACCCCGGCACCCCCATTCTGTACGACACCAGCAAACCGGTGTCCCAGGGCGGCCTGACCTTCCGTGCGCGTTTTGGCATCGAGCACGAAGGCACCCCGATTCTCGCCGACAACTCGTTCAGCGCCGGTTCCGATCTCGAGGACGGCTACCCCGAGTTCAGCGCCCAGATGCTCAAGGACCTGGGCTGGTGGGATGAGCTGACCGACGAAGAAAAGGCCGCGGCGGAAGGCAAGAACTGGAAGACCGACCTGTCCGGCGGCATCCAGCGCGTTGCCATCGCCCATGAATGCTCACCTTTCGGCAACGCCAAGGCGCGCTGCAACGTCTGGACCTTCCCCGACCCGATTCCCAAGCACCGCGAGCCGCTCTATACCTCACGCCGGGATCTGGTCGAGGACTACCCCACCTGGGATGACGTCGCCTCGCACTACCGCCTGCCGACGCTGTACCAGAGCATTCAGCAGAATGATGCCAGCAAGAAGTACCCGATCATCATGACTTCTGGCCGCCTGGTCGAGTACGAAGGCGGCGGCGAGGAAACGCGCTCCATGTCATGGCTGGCCGAGCTGCAGCAGGAGATGTTCGTCGAGATCAACCCTGCCCTGGCCAACGACCTGGGGGTCAAGGACGGCAACATGGTGTGGGTGGAAGGCGCCGAAGGCGGCCGTATCAAGGTCAAGGCCATGGTGACGCCTCGGGTAGCGCGGGAAGTGGTGTTCATGCCCTTCCACTTCGGCGGCATGTTCCAGGGCGAAAGCCTGGCCGACCGCTATCCGGATGGCACCACGCCCTACGTGATCGGTGAGGCGGTCAACACCGCCACCACCTACGGCTACGACTCGGTGACCCAGATGCAGGAAACCAAGTGCACCCTGTGTCGCATCGAACTCGCCAGCTAGACACCGACGTCACCGAACCAACAGGAGTTTCGACATGGCCCAGATGAAATTCATGTGTGACGCCGAGCGCTGCATCGAGTGCAATGGTTGCGTCACCGCCTGCAAGAACGCCAACGAGGTCGAGTGGGGCATCCAGCGCCGCCGGGTGGTCACCCTGAACGACGGCGAGCCGTCCGAGGTGTCCATCTCGGTGGCCTGCATGCACTGCGATGACGCACCCTGCATGGCGGTCTGCCCCACCGACTGCTTCTACAAGACAGACGACGGCATCGTGCTGCACGACAAGGATCTGTGCATCGGCTGCGGTTACTGCCTGTACGCCTGCCCCTTCGGCGCGCCGCAGTTTCCCCAGCAGGACGCCTTCGGCGAGCGCGGCAAGATGGACAAGTGCACCTTCTGTGCCGGCGGCCCCGCCGACAGCCCCGAAGAAGAGTACGAGAAATACGGCGCCAACCGCATCGCCGAGGGCAAGCTGCCGCTGTGCGCCGAAATGTGCTCGACCAAGGCGCTGCTGGCAGGCGATGCCCAGACCGTTGCCGACATCTTCCGCGAGCGGGTGGTGCGCCGTGGTCACAAGGATGGCGCCTGGTCGGATATCGGCAATGGCTCGCCCTCGGCGATCGACGCCATGGCCTACGACGCCACACGTAACCAGTGAGGAGGCCCCATGAACCTTCGTGATGCCTTGCCTCGACCGGGTGGAGCCCTGGGGCTGGTGCTGCCAGCACTGCTGCTGTTGTTGCTGGCCTGCGCCGCTCCCGCCATGGGTGCCGACCCCAATGCCGAGATCGCCACCGCCGTACCCAGCGCCGACGCCGATACCTGGCGCCAGGTGAAGGATGGCGAGTCCTTTATCGATACCCGCCACGATTCGACCTACAGCCTGATCAACCAGAGCGGCGAGAGCTGGCGCCAATGGCGCAACAAGTGGGTCTCGCCCTTCGGGCTGATCGCCGTGGGCGGCATGCTGGCGATGATCACCATCTTCTATCTGATCGTCGGTCGCAGCCGCCTCGAGGAGCCACGCACCGGGCGTAAGCTGTTGCGCTGGTCGGTACTCAGCCGGGCGCTGCACTGGACCCTGGCGACGCTGTTCATCATCCTGGCGCTGACGGGCCTCAACATTCTCTACGGCAAGTTCGTGTTCAAGCCAGTGTTTGGCGACGCCTTCTGGGCTGCGATGATCAGCGGCACAAAGTTCCTGCACAACTACATCGGTCCGTTCTTCGGTCTGCTGCTGATCTTCGTGCTGTTGCGCTTTCTCAAGCACAACTGGATCAAGGCCCACGATATCGAGTGGTTCAAGCAAGGCGGCGGCATGGTCGGCGACAAGCATCCAGACGCCGGCTTTGCCAACGGAGGCGAGAAGGCCTGGTTCTGGCTGTTGGCCACGGCCGGCATGGTTGTCTTCGTCAGTGGCCTGGTACTGGATTTCCCGAACTTCGACCAGAGCCGGGACACCATGCAGTGGGCCAACATCATCCATGCGGTGGGTGCCCTCGCGCTTACCGCCGTCTCCTTCGGTCACATCTATATCGGCACCCTGGGGACCGAGGGTGCGCTCGAGGGCATGACCACCGGCTACGTCGACGAAAGCTGGGCCAAGCAGCACCACAACCTGTGGTACGAAGAGGTCAAGGATCAGGCCGAGGCGCCGGCTGACGTGGAGGCCACCGACGATACCAAACCGGAATCTCCCAGCCCTTCCTGAGCGCAGCCCCACCCACGGTGAGCGCTATCCCTCTCGCCGCCCCGGGCTCACTCGGGGCGGCATTCTTTTGCCGCTGTTCTTGTGACGGTCTTGCGTTACCATCGTGGGACAGTCGCCCGACTGATCGTTTTCTGTTACTGGAGTCCCCCATGCAGCACCTCGATGAGGCCACTCGCACCGAACTCGAGGCGGCCGCCTTCCGCCGCCTGCTTCGCCACCTTGACGACAACAAGGATGTGCAGAACATCGATTTGATGATTCTGGCGGACTTCTGCCGCAACTGCCTGTCCAAGTGGCTGGTCGCCGCCGCCGAAGAGCGCGGTGAGACGCTCGACTACGAAAGCGCCCGTGAACACGTCTACGGCATGCCCTACAGCGAATGGAAGGACATGTATCAGGCCAAGGCCACCCCCGAACAGATGGCGGCCTTCGAGGCTCGCCAGCAGGCCAAGCAGCAGCGTACCGGTGACAAGGAGTGACGCCAGTGAGTCAGGACACCATGATCGGGTTGAAGGTGGCGGTGCTGACCGTCTCCGACACCCGCACCGAAGACACCGATCGCAGCGGTCAGGCGCTGGTGCAGCGACTCGAGGACGCCGGCCACCAGCTCGCCGACAAGCAGATCGTAATCGACGACATCTATCGTATCCGCGCGGTGGTGTCAGGCTGGATCGCCGACCCCGAAGTGCAGGTGATCCTGACCACCGGCGGTACCGGCTTCACCGGACGGGATTCCACCCCGGAGGCGGTATCGGCCCTGCTCGACAAGCGCATCGAGGGCTTCGGCGAGCTGTTCCGCCAGCTGTCCTATCAGGAAATCGGCAGCTCCACCGTGCAAAGCCGCTGCCTGGGAGGCATGGCCAATCACACCGTGGTGTTCTGCCTGCCGGGCTCCACCGGCGCTTGCCGCACCGCCTGGGACGGCATCCTTGCCGAGCAGCTCGACAGCCGTCACCGGCCCTGCAACTTCGCCAATCTGGTGATACCGGAGCGGGGGCAGCATGACGTCTAGCCACGCAGCGTCACTGGCGCCCATGGAGGACGCCCTGGCCACCCTGCTCGATGGCGTCGCGCCGCTGCCGGTGGAGCGCCAGCCCTGCGAACAGGCCGAAGGCCGTGTGCTGGCAGCCCCAGTCGTGGCGGCCCTGGATGTACCGCCGTTCGACAATAGCGCCATGGACGGTTACGCCCTGCACCATGAAGACGCCGGACAACGCCTGCCGGTGGCCCTGCGAGTGGCCGCCGGGGCCCCGGGCGAGCGACTGGAGCGCGGCCGCTGTGCCCGCATCTTTACCGGTGGCCAGCTGCCCGAAGGCGCCGACTGTGTGGTGATGCAGGAGAAGGTCCAGCGCGAGGGTGATGAGGCCGTCATTCCCGCCGACATCCCGGCGGGCGACAACGTGCGCCGGCGGGGCCGCGACGTACGCGCAGGCGCCCCGCTGCTGGACGCCGGCACTCGGCTGGACGCCGCCGCACTTGGCCACCTGGCAGGCCAGGGTATCGTCGAAGTGGACGTCCACCGCCGACCCAGGGTGGCCTTGCTGTCCACCGGCGACGAGATCATCGATCCGGGCAAGCCCCTGGCACCTGGCCAGATCTACAACTCCAACCGCCCCATGCTCAAGAGCCTGCTGGAGCGCTTCGGCGCCGAAATAGTGCTCACGCGCAGCGTACCGGATAGCCCGGAGGGTACCCGCGCCTGTCTGAAGGAGGCCGCCGAGGTAGCGGACCTGGTGGTCTCCACCGGCGGCGTCAGCGTCGGTGAGGAAGATCACGTCAAGGCGGCGCTGGAGTCACTGGGCACGCTGAACCTGTGGCGCCTGGCCATTCGTCCCGGCAAGCCGCTGGCCCTGGGCCAGATGGAAGGTCCTGGCGGCACGCCGGTGCGGTTTGTCGGCTTGCCCGGCAATCCGGTGTCCAGCTATGTCGGTGCCTGGCTATTCTTGCGCCCGCTGCTGGGTGCCCTGCAGGGCTGTGAGTCCATGGCGGAGCTACCGCGGCTATGGGCCCGCAGCGACTTTGCCACCTCCACCGGTCCGCGCCAGCACTACATGCGGGTGCGCCTCGTCTTCGGCCCACAGGGCGTCAGCGCCCTGGCGTTTTCCGACCAGAATTCCGGGGTACTGTCATCCTGCATTGATGCCGACGCCCTGGCGGTGATCCCGCCCCATTGCGAGATAGCGCCGGGCGACAAGGTGGAATGCCTGTGGCTGCGGACCTGGTAGCGGTCCGCTGAAGCAGCGCGGTAGTCGCTAGGCGCGGTCCGAAAAGTCGACGAGCGAAGGTTAGACAAGGCAAAAATCGGTGAGACAGCACAGTTTACGGGGTGTAAATGAGCATGTTGACCGGGCTAGCGCACCAGCCGATTTTTAACGCCGTATTACCGAGCGCAGGCACTTTTCAGACAAGCCCTAGGAACCCGAGGTCTCGAGTTCCGCGCGGGTATCGCGCCACAGGGTCGCAAAGTCGTCGTCCAGTTGACGATAGTCATCGCGCAGATGCGGTACCAGTTCGGCCAGTCGGTTGGGCCCGGACAGGCGTGAGCCAATGCCGGCGATGGCACGGCAGGTGAAGCCGAGGCTGGCGTAGCGGCGCAGCCAGTCCTCACGCACCAGTACCGGCACCATGGTGGCCAGCCGCTGCGGTGCGCCGTGGTACTCGAACAGTCGATAGCATCGCTCGATCACGACCTCGCGCTCGTGCGGGTCGCTGGTAGCCAGATCCCGAGCGAGAAAGTGGTCCCACATCAGATCCAGGGCAATACCGGCCACACGACGACTCGCCGCAGGTGCCCGACGTCGAGCAGCAAGTACCGAGGGATGGCGATCGACGAAGGCGTCCACCCGCCGGTGATGATGTATGCCTGCTGCGACGCCTTCGGGCCACTGGCCGAGATCGCGCCCCTTGACGCCGTCGGCGATCAGGTTGCCGAGCAGAAAGTCGTCGTTACCGGCACGCGCGAGCCAGGCGTGGGCGAGAAAGTTCAACGCCGCACGTCTACAGGCAGTTGGTTGGTTTGGGCAGGCCCGCCAAACGGGCGCCCAGCTTGGGGGGACTGCCGGGGAACAGCTTCATCAGGTACAGCGAGCTCCCCTTGTCCTTGCCCAGCGCCTGGCCCACCGCCTTGACCAGCGGGCGCATGGCCGGAGCCTGCTCGAAGCGCGCATAGAAGTCTCGCAGGACGTCGATCACCTGCCAGTGTTCGTCGCCGAGGGTGATGCCCTCTTCCGCCGCCAGCGCCTCGGCGACGGCGGGACTCCAGTCATCGAGATTGATCAGATAGCCTTCCGGGTCCAGGGGGACGGAGGCCTGGCCGAGTTCCAGGGTTCGTGCAGTTTCAGTGCTTGCCATCGTGTTACCTCAGTACCAGCTGACCACTTTATCGGCCTCTTCGGTGAGCCTGACAAAACCGTCCACGTCGACGACTTCGATGCCGGTGGCACAGTGTTCGCTCAAGCCGCGCGCCTCGAGATCTTCGGCCAGCGCCAGTAGACGACCGGGCAGAGACGACCACAGCGCCTGCTGGGCCGGCAGAGCGCCAAGCACGGCGTCTTCGATCAATAACAGCTTGTCGTCTTCTGCCAACGCCCGTAGCGCCTGCCGATAGACCGTCGACTCCAGCGGTGAACGATTGAGGGTGTGCAGTATCATCCCGATTCCTGGTAGTGGTCGTGGGTGAGTCCAGTGGCTGACGTCGATGGGTGAAACCTGGCGGGAGCGAGCCCCGACAGAGACGCGGTCTCGAGTCGTCTGTGACGCCGATTCAGAAGGTCAGCACCAATGCGTGCTCCGCCATCAGGGCGGCAATGGCGTCACCCTCGATGACAGTGGCATCCGGCGTCAGCGTCTCGGGCGCCACGCCCAACTCGGCAAGTCCTGCCCCATCCACGAACAGCCGGTCGATGTCGTACATCTCGAGCATGGCCAGCGTCGGCTGGGTGCCCTTCTGCCCCAGCGGACCGGCGCCCTGCCCCGGCACCAGTGCCGCCACGCCACTGGCCATGAACAACAGTGATACCCGGCGTCCGAAGGCGGCGGCCACCAGCGCCGTGTCGAGACCTTCTTTCAGGTAGCTGGTGCCATGGGGGCCATGACGAAGAATCACCAGCAGATCCCCCGAATCGTCGTTGGGTTCCTCAATCATCGACCTTCCACTCTTCTCGGTTCAGCGTTGCCCTGCTCGGGACCCATTGCCTGGCGGCAGTCGGCAGCAGCTCGGTGTTGTTCAGGCACCAAAGGTTACCAGCCTGTCACACTCGAGGCCCAGGTCCACCAGCTGCCCGAGGCCGGTCAGCTCGAACGGCGCCTGGACACTGTGGCCTTGCTTGCCGTGCCTGGCTGCCTCGTCGGCGTCGACGATGCCTCGGCGCAGTGCGGCGGCGATGCATACCTCGAGACGCACGCCATGCTCCTGGTTCAGCGTGGTCCAGCCGTCGACCAGATGAGGCTCGTCCTGGGGCGGCGATGCCAGGCGCGCGGCGTTGTGAACGCCATCGCGATAGAAGAAGACGGCCTCCAGGTGGTGACCGCGGGCGATCACCGCACGGGCGAAGCGCAGCGCGCTGTGTGCGGCCTGATGGCTGTAGGGGGCACCCAGCAGCAGGATGGCATAACGCATGGTATTCCCTTGGCTCCCGCCAACGTCGGGAGTTGAACAAAGCGGGTCATCAAAAACACGTCGGCCCCGCCAAGGCGGGCCCGACAGTGTACGACAGTTGTGCCAGAACGTCTTGCGACGATCAGTCCTGGCTGACCACGCCCAGCAGCGACAGCAGGCTGATGAACAGGTTGTAGATCGACACATAGAGAGTGATGGTGGCGAGGATGTAGTTGGTCTCGCCGGCACGGTGCACGATCTCGCTGGTCTGGTACAGGATCGCCGCGGAGGAGAACAGCACGAAGCCAGCCGATACCATCAGCGACAGCGACGGAATGTTGAAGATCAACGCCGCCACCATGGCCAGGATCAGCACGATGGCGCCAGCCATCATGAAGTTCGCCAGGAAGCTGAAGTCCTTGCGAGTGATCAACGCCACCGCCGACAGACCAAAGAAGGTCAGGCCGGTCATGCCCAGTGCGGTCATGATCAGCTCGGGACCGTTGGACAGCGTCAGATAGGCGCTCAGGATCGGGCCGAGGGTGAAGCCCATGAAGCCAGTGAAGGCAAAGGTCGCCAGCAGGCCGAGGGCCGAGTTGGCGGTCTTGTGGACCAGGAACATCAGGCCGTAGGCGCCGATGAAGAACACCAGAATGTTCATCTGCTGTACACCGAAGGCCACGGCGGCCCCTGCGGTGATGGCAGAGAACAGTAGTGTCATCGCCAGCAAGCCGTAGGTGTTGCGCAGAACCTTGTTCGTCGCAGCGACCTGCGTCTGGGTCTGACGATTCACCTGTGACTCTTGATAAGCCATGTATCCAGAGCTCCCTGTTGGTTGACATGCATTCGACACAGCATGCCCCCAGCAAGTTCCCGACGCAAGCCGCCTGGCGACGGGGTTTCAACGCCATTCAAGCGATCAGACTGGCCCATGGGCCCGCCATGGGCGGCGCGAACACTGTTTCCTATCGGCGACAAAAAATTGCTTAGCTGCACAATTTTTGCGCAGTCACCCTATTGCAACAGCTCCCTTGAAGGCATCAGGGAGGGGTGTCGCTCTATCGCGTAAGACATTGATCGCACACAAGTGTTGACGTGGGGAGAAAAGCTGGTAAAGTACACCGCCGTGAGCCGGAGGGATGGCAGAGCGGTTGAATGCACCGGTCTTGAAAACCGGCAAGGGTTAACGCCCTTCCAGGGTTCGAATCCCTGTCCCTCCGCCACCTCGAATCCAGAAGGGGATCAGTCGACAGACTGATCCCCTTCTTCGTTTTTTCCCTCTTCCCTCTTCCCTCTTCCTTCAACAGCTCCCTGCCTTTCGGCACGCCAATCCTTCGACGGTCTCGAGGCGCTGCCCCGCCATGGTTCTTCACACCAGTGACTGCACATCTGGTTCTGCACACCAGCCCCAGCAGCAAGGTCTGTTCACCGGTTGTCGTGAAAAGGTCACCGATTGTCGTTGATGGATTGGCGACAACGCCGCAAATCGTGCACCCTGCTTGCATCTGTTGCTCCAGGCAGCACGACAGGGACGAACCAGACACGATGCATCAAGGCGCCAGATAACTACAGGTGGCGCAACGTGCATGTCGGAGGAGCTAGCATGAGGTCTCTTTCCAGCACCGGTTTTGCGGTTTTCGGCGCGGCCCTGGTCGCCATCAGCTACGGACTCGCCCGTTTTGCCTTCGGCCTGTTTGTCCCCCAGATTCGCGATGAGCTGTCGCTGACGCCTGATGCCATCGGCATCATCGGCGCCCTTCCCCTGATCAGCTTCCTGCTGTCCACGGCGGTGGCGCCTTACGCCACCGATCGTCTTGGTGCCCGCTACGCAGCGGTACTGTCCGGGCTTTTCGGTATCGTCGGCCTGGCACTGATCAGCCGTGCGGCCGATGCGACCATGCTCAGCATCGGGGTGTTCGCCTGCGGCATCTGTACCGGCCTGATGATGCCCGCACTCACCGCCGGGATGCAGGCGCTGGTGAGACGCTCACTGCATGCTCGTGTCAGTTCGGTCATGAATGCGGGAACCAGTATCGGCGTGATCGTCGCCGTGCCAACGGTACTGTTCATGGCGGACGCCTGGCGACTGGCCTATCTGTCCTTCGCCCTGCTGACGGTCATCGGCGTGTGCGCTACCTGGCTGTACCTACCCTCGGTGTCGCGCATCACGCCTTCCAACGCCGCCGACCCACCTGCATTGCGTGAACTGCCGTGGTCACGGCTCGTGAGGCTTACCCTGTTTTCCTACGCGATGGGCTTCATCTCGGCCGCCTACTGGATCTTTGCTCCGGACCTGGTGGTGACCCTTGGCGGTCTGTCACCAAGCGCCACGGGGTGGCTGTGGCTCGCCGTCGGCATCGCCGGTCTCGGCGGTGCGGTGGTGGCGGATCTGGCCGACCGCAACAATCCGCCCATCACCCAGGCCTTGATGCTGACCATGCTGGCGGCAAGCCTGGCATTGCTTGCCGCCAGCTCCGCCCAACCCGTGCTGGCGGCATTCTCCGCTCTGGTCTTTGGCCTCGCCTACATGAGCTTGACGGGTCTTTACCTGATGACCGGCATTCGCCTGCTGCCCGGACGCCTGGCGATGGGGCCGGTGCTGCCTTTCATGGCCGTGTCGCTTGGCCAGGCCACCGGCTCGCCGGTCATCGGCGCTCTGCTCAATGTCTTCAGCTATGCCGAGGGGTTCGCCATTTTCGCGTCAATCGGCATCCTGGTTGCCCTGCTGTCGCCCTTGTACCCAGGCCATATTCATCAGGTGGGCGATGAAGAGGTGGAGGATCCTCCAGGCCTCCAGTCCGCCTACGATCTACAGCTTCAGAACGAAGCGGGCGAGCCACTGGAGGACCCTGAATACTTGCCCGGGGAAGACCCACGAGATGAGCCGACCGCCGGTCTTGAACACAGCCATAAAGAAGAACGGGGCTGACCCAAGACGCAGCAGCGACATAGCGGTATGCCCGGCATAAGTCATGCCCCTGCCAGGACCATGCGGCAATCCTGACCGGGGTCAATCACCCCAGATAACGTCGCGTCATCTCCCCTCAGTGTTATCGCCGCCGATAGCTCGGCCTGCTGTGATAGGCGCTCAACGATTTCTGAACGAGTCGCTACCGAAACACGGCAACGATTGTCGCCAGGGACACGCCCGTCGAGCCAGCGTTTCCATGCGCAGCAATCCGCTATCGAGGAAGGTGTGTCATGCAGAGGTCCGTGCAAAGGTCCATGCAAGTCATGGTCGGCGTCCTCGCCGGCCTGGTGCTGCTCTCTCCCGTATCGGGCCCGGTTGGGGCAAGCCAGCCCGAGACCGGTCGGCCCGAGACGGACGGAGCGTTATTACCCTTCGCCCCCGCCCCCATGCCGAGCGATGTACCACCTCGCCTCCAGGACGCCACCATGCAGTGGCCGGACGAGCCGTCCCACCTGCCGGAAGACGCCCCCAATGTTCTGATCGTCATGCTGGATGATGTGGGCTTCGGGGTGTCCGAGGTCTTCGGTGGCGAAATCAGGATGCCAGCGCTGTCGCGCCTGGCCGATGAAGGCATCGAGTACACCGGCTTTCATACCACGTCCATCTGCTCTCCCACGCGGGCGTCCCTGCTGACCGGTCGCAATCATACCCGGGTGGGCTCCGGTACCATTGCCGAACGGGCGGTGGCCTTCGACGGCTATACCGGCGTGATTCCGAAGAATGCCGCCACCATGGCCGAGGTGCTCAAGCAGTACGGCTACCACACCGCCGCCTTCGGCAAGTGGCACAACACCCCGGCGGTCGAGACGACAGCGATCGGCCCCAAGGATCGCTGGCCCACCGGCTATGGTTTCGAGCACTTCTACGGCTTTCTGGGGGGCGAGACGTCTCAGTGGGAGCCACGCCTGACCGTGGACACCCTGCATGTCGAGCCCCCCGAAGACGATCCCGACTACCACCTGACCGAGGACCTGACCGACCAGGCGCTCGCGTGGCTCGCCGACTACCGGGCCTTCGATCCGGACAAGCCGTTTTTCATGTACTGGGCGCCGGGTGGGGCCCACGGCCCCCATCACGTTGCACCGCAATGGGCCGATCGCTACGACGGCCAGTTCGACGATGGCTGGGATGCCTACCGCGTGCGCACCCACCAGCGACAGCTCGAGATGGGCATCATTCCGCCGGGCACAGCACTCACGCCACGCGACGACAGCCTGCAAGGGTGGGACGAGATTCCCGAGAGCCAGCGCGACTTCCAGACTCGCCTGATGGAAATCTACGCCGGCTTCGTGGAGCACACCGACAGCCAGGTCGAGCGACTGCTCGAGGGCATGGCGGAAATGGGGCTCAGAGACAATACCCTGGTCATCTACATCGTCGGGGACAATGGCTCCAGTGCCGAAGGCCAGCACGGCTCGATCAGCGAACTGCTGGCCCAGAACAATATCGGCAGCAGTGTCGCCCAGCAGCTGGAGGTACTGGATCGCATGGGCAGCCTCGATGTTCTCGGCAGCCCCCAGACCGAAAACATGTACCACGCCGGCTGGGCCTGGGCGGGCAGCACTCCCTTCAAGGGCACCAAGCTGCTCGGTGCCTATTTCGGCGGGACCCGCAACCCCATGGTCATCTCCTGGCCCGGCCATATCGCACCGGATGAGCAGGTACGTCACCAGTTCCACCACGTGGTGGATATTGCCCCGACCCTCTACGACATTCTGGACATCCCGCTGCCGGACGTCGTCAACGGCTACCCGCAGATGCCGATGGACGGTATCAGCCTGGCCTACACCTTCGACGACGCCGATGCCCCCGGACGCAAGCACCACCAGTTCTTCGACAATAACGGCAGTCGAGGGCTCTACCTGGATGGCTACTTTGCCGGTACCTTTGGCCCGCTGGTTCCCTGGGATACCTCGAGCGCGGCACAGCGGATCGCCGACTGGGATTCCGCCGAAGATGTGTGGGAACTCTACGACCTGCGAAGCGATTTTTCCCAGGCCAGAGATCTGGCCCACGCTCAGCCTGAGCGACTGGCCATGATGAAACAACGCTTCATGGATATCGCCGAGGACAACAAGGCCTTCCCCACCGGTGCGGGCAACTGGCTTCGCGTCCACCCCGAGGACCGGGTCAAGACGCGCTACGATCACTGGACCTTTACCCAGACAACTCAACGCATGCCGGAATTTTCGGCCCCCGGCGTTGGTCGCCAGAGCACCCGGGCCAGCCTGCGTATCGACACCGGCCAGGGCGATGCCGAGGGCGTGCTGTATGCCATCGGAGGTGCCGGCGGCGGGCTCAGCGTCTATCTTGATCAGGGCAGGCTGACCTACGAGTACAATATGCTGCTGATGGAGAATACCCGCATTCACACAGCCGCCCTGGCCCCGGGCAGCCACGACATCGTCATCACCACCCGGATCCCGGTGCCCGGTAAAGCGGCGCAGGTGACGATCGAGGTGGATGGGCAGACCGCGGCGGAAGGTCAGGTGCTCTCGACGGTCCCCCTGGCCTTCAGCGCCAGCGAGACCTTCGACGTGGGCCGCGATCTGGGCTCCCCCGTCTCACGCCACTACGCAGAGCGACGCCCTTTCGCCTTTGGCGGCAAGATAGAAGCCTTTACGATCGAGCTGCTCTAATTGGTGAGGCTTTCGAACTTTACGTCGGCAATCAGGGTCATACCCGTGAACTATGCCGAGATGGATGGACATGAAGCATTATCGTGTAGAGAGTTATCAGACAAGAACGATGAAGCGCACTCGCTGGGCGGTGGTGGCATTTTCGGATTCCTCTCCCAACGCCTCACGGCGGGTGGTCTCTCGCCACGATGGACAGGACGAAGCCAGGGCCGCCGCCGCGGCCCTGGCCTTTGAAGACAAGCTCGGTCGAACGCCTACCAACGTCTGACGCGCCTGTTGATCTGATTTTTAACGCCGTATTACCCAGCGCAGGCGCTTTTCGCACAAGCCCTAGGCGCTGTCCGAAAAGTCGACGAGCGAAGGTTAGACAAGGCAAAAATCGGTGAGACAGCGCAGTTTACGGGGTGTAAATGAGCATTTTGATCCGATTTTTAACGCCGTATTACCGAGCGCAGGCACTTTTCGCACAAGCCCTAGCAGCGGCTGGGCGAAACGCCTCTGTAAACCTCCTTGGCCTGCACCATCTCGGCTCGCAAGCCTTCGATACGTGACTGATGCCCCGGATGGGTGGACAGGATCTCCGGCGGTTGATCACCGCCAACCGATGCCATATTGCGCCAGAGGGCGACGCTCTCGCCGGGATCGAATCCGGCGCGCGCCATGATGGCCAGCCCCATCACGTCGGCTTCGGACTCATGGGCACGACTGAACGGCAAGGCGATACCGAGCTGGCTGCCGATGCCCAGCGCCTGGAGCAAGGGCTCCTGACCCACGTCGCCCTCGCTCATCAGTCCTACCACCAGCAGCACGGCCTTGATGCCCAGTTGCTGGGTCAATCGTTCGTTGCCATGGTCGGCGAGCACATGGGCGATCTCGTGACCGACCACCGCCGCCAGCTGGGCGGGCGTCTGAGCGACCTGCAACAGCCCCGAGTGCACGCCGATGCGCCCTCCCGGCAAGGCAAAGGCATTTGGCGAGGGATTGTCGAACACGACCACCTGCCAGTCGTCAGGCATCTCGACCTTGGGATAGACGAGCCGCGCGGACTTGATCAAGGCGTCGCTGACACATTGGACCTCGGCCTTGATGGCGGCATCGGTGGAAAGCGGTAGCTGGCTTCGCATCTGCTCAAAGGCGTCACCCCCCATGTCGCTCATCACGAAGCCAGGCACCAAGGCAAGCTGGCTACGCCCGGTGGGTGTCTCGTCGCAGCCCCCCAGCCCGACGGCCAGCAATAGCGTCAGTACCACGGGAAAATAGGATCGTTTCATCGAGCCTGACCTTTTCATGAAAAGCTGCTGGGCGACCATCGCCCTATCGTCTGAATGATGCCGTTTGTCACGGTGTTTGACTACGGCCGACGTCAGACGCATCTGGAATTCGCCATAAAGCGCATCCTGCTGTCTGACCAGCCGCCCCACTCCTATAGTGAACGAGCCAGCGACGGCACAACGCCGAAGGAAGCCTCAAGAAAGGAGACGCGGCCGTGGATTACCTGCACAACACTCTGGAAGGGCTGAAAGCCACCAGTCCCGCCCAGGCGGAGTTCTATGCCGCTGCAGAGAAGATCCTGGCGTCCCTGAGGCCCCTGCTGGAGTCAGACGCCCGCTACCTCGAGCACGCCATCATCGAGCGACTGGTGGAGCCCGAGCGCCAGCTGATGTTTCGCGTCTGCTGGACCGACGACAACGGCAAGATCCAGGTCAACAAGGGGTACCGTGTCCAGTTCAACTCGGCTCTCGGCCCCTACAAGGGGGGCCTTCGCTTTCACCCCAGCGTCAACGCCAGCATCATCAAGTTTCTCGGGTTCGAGCAGATCTTCAAGAACGCTCTGACCGGGCTCGCGCTCGGTGGCGCCAAGGGCGGCGCCAACTTCGACCCGCGCGGACGCTCCGACGGGGAAATCATGCGCTTCTGCCAGGCGTTCATGACCCAACTGGTGGATCATCTTGGGCCCACCGTGGATGTCCCTGCGGGCGATATCGGCGTCGGCGCCAGAGAGATCGGCTACCTCTATGGCCAGTACAAGCGACTGACGCGACGTCACGAAGGGGTGATTACCGGCAAGGGGCTGGACTGGGGCGGATCGCTGGGCCGCAAGGAGGCCACCGGCTACGGCGCCGCCTACTTTGCCCAGCACATGCTGGCAGCCCGGGGTGAAGAACTGCGCGGCAAGACCTGCCTGGTCTCCGGCGCGGGCAATGTCGCCATCTATACCATCGAGAAGCTCCATCAGCTGGATGCCCTGCCGGTCACCTGCAGCGATTCCGGTGGCTGCCTCCACGACCCGGACGGCATCGATCTGGAGGCTCTCAAGCGCTTGAAGGAGGTCGAGCGCGTCTCGCTTGAAGGCTACCTGAAGGATCACCCCCGGGCCCGCTTCATTGCGCTGGACGACTACCCCGCCGACGGCCACGCCGTCTGGCGCATCCCTGGCCAGGTCGCCTTTCCCTGCGCGACCCAGGGCGAGGTCACCCTGGCCGACGCCGAGGCGATGCTCGCCAATGGGCTCGAGTGTCTATGCGAGGGGGCCAACCTGCCGACCCTGCCGTTGGCGGTGGACCGTCTGCTGGAGGCCCGCATCGCCTACGCCCCCGGCAAGGCGGCCAACGCCGGCGGCGTCTCCACCAGTCAACTGGAAATGGCGCAGAACGCCAGCATGCAGATCTGGCCGCTGGAGAAGGTCGATGCCCACCTCCAGGCGATCATGGCCAATATCCATCGCTGCTGTGCGTCCACCGCAGAGGAATTCGGCGAGCCCCACAACCTGGTGCTGGGCGCCAACATTGCGGGATTCAGGCGCGTCGCCAATGCCATGATCGACCAGGGGGCCTGGTAAATCCTGGGACAGGTTTGTCCGGGGGACGGTTGGCAACAAGGACCCTGCCGATCCGCCCGCCGGCAGATAAGCACAAAAACGCATATTACATGCAAGACCGACTACACTATGCCGAAATAGCAATCGAGCCCGCGTTGCAGGGGCTCTCTCATCGGCTGGGGGAATGTCGGGATGCATCAGGGAAGAGTCAGGATTCGGGGCGGCGAGCTCTGCGAACAGAATGGCCTGAGGGTGAACGTTCCGTTAGCCAGCAGATCCGTTGGTGCCGCGCTGCTGATCGGCACACTGGCGATCAGCCCCGGCGTCCTGGCCGAGCAGGAACTCGGACAGGCCGCCTCCGACCCCACTGCGCCACTGATGAACTTCCAGCTACAGAATTCCTGGAGCCCGGAAGTCCACGGCACCAATGATTCACAGAACATCGTACAGTTCAGAACGGCGCTGCCCTACCGGCTGGCGGGCCACCAGCACATCTTTCGCCTGACGGTGCCCTCACTGACCGAGGATCCCGGCGGTTCCACCGGCCTTAGCGATTCTACGGTGTTCGACCTCACCACCTTCGAACACTCCTGGGGTCGTTCTGGCTTCGGTGTGGTCGCCCTTCTGCCGACCGGCGGTGAGCATCGTGGCGCCGAACAGTGGGGTCTGGGTCCGGCGGTCGGGTTTGCGGCCTCGCGGGGCTCCTTCCTGTATGGCGCCTTCAACCAGAACATCTTCAGTGTCGCCGGTGAGGACGATCGCGAGGACGTCAACCTGAGCATCCTGCAGCCCATCATCAATCTCGGGCTCGGCCAGGGCTGGTCAGTGGGCACTTCGGAGATGAACATCACCTACGACTGGGAGCACAGCGACTGGAGCAGCCTGCCCGTGGGTGGCCGACTCAGCAAACTGGTAAAGCTGGGAGACTCCCCGCTGCAGATCAGTGGTCTGTATGAACACAACTTCGCCGACGACTACGCCGTGCCCGAAGACCAATTTTCGCTGCAGTTCAAGTTGCTGGTGCCCTGACGGGCTCTTCCAGGGCATCTTGGCAAGGGGCTTTCTCGACAGACCCCGCTCGATTCTTTCCGATACTGGAACGCTGCGCCTCAGTAGAGGCGCAGACCCACACGGGTGATATGGTTGCCTTCCATCTCGCTCACCACCCAGTGGATGCCATGCCAGTCGACGTCGTCGCCTACCACCGGATGCCCGCCCAAGCGTAGTCCCATGAATTCACCCAGTGTCAGCGAGGCCTCGCCGGGGCTCAGGGTCAACGCATAGGCATCGGCCACATCGCCCATCCTGGCGTCCGCATCCAGGGTAAAGGTGCCGAAGAAGGCTCGCTGCTGGCGATGCTTGGCGTCGCCGTTGAACAGCCGGTTCAATGCTGGCAGATCGTCGCTCTTGCCGATGACACAGATGATATCGTCGATGCGCAACTGTGTACTGCCCTTGGGGTGCAGCATCACGTGCTGGCGGAACAGGGCAGAGATCAAGGCACCTGAGGGAAAGCGCAGCAGCCGAATCGGGACGTCTTCGAGATCGGCATTTTCGACCTTGTAGACGAACATCTCGAAGTCGTTTTCAGGCAGGATGCCAAGTGGCCCCCGATGATTGGGAGTGGCACTGTCCGGCACCATGACCTTCATGCGGCGTGCCATCCAGGGCAAGCTTCCGCCCTGGATCAACAGCGACAGCAACACCACCGCGAAGGCCACATTGAAGTAGAGGCCAGCTTGCTCGACGCCACCGATGACAGGAAAGATCGCCAGCACGATGGGCACGGCACCGCGAAGTCCCACCCAGGAAATGAAACCCACCTCGCGCCAGCGGAAATGGAAAAATGGCTTGAGCGTCAGCACCACCGCCAACGGACGCGCCACGAAGATCAGCGCCAGGGCCACGATCGAAGCCGGTAACAGCACTTCCAGCAGTGCCGAAGGTGTCACCAGCAAGCCAAGCACCAGAAATAGCCCGATCTGACTTAGCCAGGCCAGTCCGTCATGCACCGGCAAGATGAAGTTGAGGTGCCGCCCCGGTTGATTGCCGATCATCAACCCGGCCAGATAAATCGCCAGGAAGCCACTGCCCCCCAGGGCACTGGTCAAGCCAAAGACGCAGAACCCCAACGCCAGGGCCAGCAGCGAGTAAAGGCCCGGCGCAAGATCCACATAGCGCAGCAAGCGACCGATCAGCCAGCCCGCGCCAAGCCCGATGGCGATGGCCATGGCGAACTGCTGAACGAAGAACAGCAGCATGTCCAGGGGGCCACCGAGGTCCCCCACCAGCGCCTCGACCAGCACCAGGGTAAGAAAGATCGCCATGGGATCGTTGGTGCCGGACTCGATTTCCAGGGTGGCGCCGACCCGTTCGTTGAGGTTGAGCCCTCTGCCACTGAGCATCGAGAAGACCGCCGCAGCGTCGGTAGAACCGACGATGGCCCCGACCAGCAGGCCCTGCAGCAACGATAGATCGAAGACCCACATCGCCAGCAGACCGACCAGACCGCTGGTGATGAAGACCCCGACGGTAGCGAGCCCCAGGGCGGGTTTGAAACCGACGCGAAAGGTCTTGAGCCGTGTCCTCAGGCCACCATCCAGCAGGATCATCGCCAGGGCGAGATGGCCGATGACAAAGGCCAGCGAGTAGTTGTCGAAGTCGATACCCAGCAGGCCGTCTTCACCCGCCAGCATGCCGAGTATCAGGAACAGCACCAGCAGTGGCACACCGGCCAGAGCGGAAAGCCGACTGGCCAGCACACTCAGCGCAATCAGCGTTCCACACAGAAGAAAGAGACTATTGATCGAATCCATGCGCATCCCTTGCAACGTTCATCATGATTGTCTCACGCCCGGCCCCACGCCGCGATCTGTCGAGTGTAACGTGATTCATCGAGCGCACTTCGAATTACCAGGATGTTGATGGATGCCGCTGGTGAACGAAGCTCGCCCTTGGATACACTAGCGCGCTGGTACGAATGCCTGACCCATGGAGATTGTTGATGCCCAAGTCGTCGCCCAGGCAACACCGGCTAATCCGGCTTGCGGGCTTGAGCTTGCTGCTGGCAAGCCTCGGCGCGTTGCCCCCTGCCCTGGCCGAGCCGGAGGCGCCCGCTGAAGCCGCAGCGCAGCAACAGGCAGCCCCGCCCCTTGCCCAGGAGCAACAGGTCGAGACTTCTTCCGAGCAGATCGGCGGAACGCCCCCTACAAGCGCCGAAGCGGCGGTGGTGAGCGATATCCTCGAGCGCTACCGTGGATTGCCTGGTGGACCCGGTATCGACACGCCCGCGATGCCGGTGGCACCGTCGGCCACGGCGGCTCCTGCCGATCCGATCGCACCGCCACCGGTCACCGAGCTGACTCTAGTGCTGGAATGGTCACCCGGGCCGCAGCACGCTGCCTTGCTGGTGGCTCAGGAGAGGGGGCTGTTCTCGCGGCGCGGACTGAACGTCGTGCTGCAGACCCCCGCCGATCCCGACGTACCTGCCAAGCTGGTGGCGGCATCCCAGGCGGATCTGGCACTGACCGACCAGCTGACCCTGCACCGGCTGGTGGACCAGGGGCGCCCCATCATCAGGGTAGCCACCTTGAGCGAATTGCCACTGTCGGCGCTGCTGGTACGCGAAGATGCGGACATCGACTCGGTGCTGGGACTGATCGATCACCGGATCGGCTACGCGCAGCGCGCGGGACAAGACGTCTTGCTCAGGGCCATCCTTCAACACGAAGGATTGAACCTGTCCCATGTCGAGGCCAAGGACGTGCACTTCAGCGTGATACGCGCGATGAACGAAGGCTGGATCGATGCCTTTATCGGCGGCGCGGCACTGTCTCTGCCGCGAGAGCTCGCCGACCTCGGCATCGCTACCCGCGCCATGCCGACCGAGACACTGGGTATCCCGGTGCATGACGGCCTGGTCGTCGTGGCCAACCAGGACCACTTTCAGGCACAGAAGGACGCCATTCGCGCCTTCGTCGACGCACTGGAACAAGCCACACGCTGGATCATCGACCATCCCGCCGCGAGCTGGGAGATCATGACTCGACTCGAGCCGACCATGGACAGCCCCGCCAATGCCGAGGCCTGGCCCGACATCAGGCGCCGACTCAGCCTGCGCCCCGGCGCCATGGACCACGGCCGCTATCGTCGCCTGGAGCGCTATCTACATGACCAGAAGATCGTCGAACGCTTGACCCCGATCTCGCGCCTGGGCAAGGACCCCGGCTAATCACTGGCGCCTGGGCAAGCACCCCGGCTAATCAGCGGCACCTGGACCAGGACCCCGGCCAATCACCGGCGCCTTGATTGCACTGGCTAGTCGTCCAGAGAGGCCAGAAATTCGGCCACTTGCTCCTGAAACTCCTGCGCCCGCTCGGTGTGCAGCCAGTGACCAGCGTCCAGGGTCTTGACTTCGGCCCTGGGCAGGACGGCGCGCAGCGACTCAAGCAGGTCATCGGCGACGTAGTCGGAGCGACTACCGCGCAACACCAGCGTCGGCACATCGATGCTTCCTTCGCCACCGGGCGGTGCCATGATCTGGCCGTAGCCGGCTTCGATCGCATCGAGATTGACCCTTAGGCGTAGTACGCGATCGTCGTCGCGCACCAGATTGGTAGCCAGAAACATGCGGGTGGGCTTGTCGTCGATCACCTCAGCCATCAAGGCATCGGCCTCTCGCCGGTCGGTAGGCTCACCCTGTTCGACACGCCGCAGTGCGCTGAAGACGCTATCGTGACGGTGTTCATAGGCGACCGGCGCGATATCGGCAACGATCAGCGACGCCACCAGCTCAGGGTGCAGCCTGGCCAGGGTCATCACCACCTTGCCGCCCATGGAGTGGCCAAGCAGGTGCCCTCTGGTGACGCCGCAGCGGTCCATCACCGCTGCCACGTCTTCGGCCATCTGGTCATAGTCCATACCCTCGGCATGAGGAGAACGGCCATGATTGCGAAGATCCAGGGCGATCACACGGCGCTCGCCCGACCACTGTTTCACATGGGAGCGCCAGTTGTCGGCGCTACCCAGCAGGCCATGAACGATGACCAATGGCTCTCCCTGACCACCACTGTCCGTATATTCCAGGGAAACCGTCATAGCTGCACTCCTTTGAGCGATCGAAGGTTGGAAGAGAGCCGGTAGAACGTCGTACTTCACGACACCAGCATAGTACTGAACGTGCCAGGCGGGGCGCGGAGCCAGGCTGCAAGCACGACCAGAGCAAACCAGGGCGGGGCTAGATCGGAACCAGATCGTAACACCGGCCCAGCAGGCTCAACCGCCGGGGATCGAGGCCCTTATCAGCGTCCCTCTCCCCGAGCGACCTGCTCCGGCCAGACGTCCTGACTGCCGGTCACCGCCACCAGTCGCTGGCTCAGATAACGCAGCAGCACGCCGTACAGGGGCAGGAAAAAGGCCAGACTGATCGCAAGTTTGATGGCGTAGTCGACCGCTGCGATTTCTGGCCAATGCTGCGCCATGAACGGGTCAGGGCCAGCCTCGAAGGCGATGGAGAAGAACGCCACGGTATCCACCAGATTACCGACCAGGGTCGACGCCGCCGGCGCCACCCACCAGTGCTTGAGTCGCCTGAGCCGGTCGAAGACCTGCACGTCGAGCAATTGTCCGAGCAGGTAGGCCATGAAACTGGCCAGTGCGATCCGGGCGACAAACAGATCGAAACCATCGAAGGCTGCAAGGCCAGCGAAGCCGCCCTGCGGGAAGACCACCGAGACAACGTACGACACCACCAGCGCGGGCAGCATCACGCGCATCACGATAGCGCGCGCCGGCCCCTTGCCGAACAGGCGTACCGTCAGATCGGTGGCCAGGAAGATGAAGGGAAAGCTGAAAGCGCCCCAGGTCGTGTGCAAGCCAAACACCGTAAACGGCAACTGGACCAGGTAGTTGCTGGCGGCGATAACGACGATATGGAAAACGACCATCAACGCCAGCAGACGGCGGCGCTGTTCGAAGGACAGAGTGAACATCATGATTCCTTTTTCGCAAGGGGTGAGGGAACCCTGGGAACAACCACAATACGGCTACAGGCACGCTTGGCTGCGATACCTCTGGATGGCGCAAGATTTCGAGCCGGATGGCGAAAAGTCTCGCGCCACCGCGTGGGGTGCAAATTTGGCGGCACAAATTATACGAGACAAGCCTGCGCCTTGCCAGCACTCCCTTGCTCGACCCCTTCCCGTTTACCCACAGGCCACCCCGGGTAGACGGGCAAAATCAGATAACTGCAGATCCAGGCACCAGATGTGCCATACAGGATACCTAGAGAAACCTGATATTGCACAATATTGTCAGTCTGCTAAATACAAATACAAGAAACAACGCGGTGGACACATTTTGAAAAACTTATTATCTAATTCTGCCGAAACGGTCACAAACACGCGTTTAAGACGCGTTTACTTCAACAATGCGCTATTATTGAGAAGTTTCTTAATCACTAACGGAAAGAAAGGCTTCGGCTTTCATCAGCGACCAAATGAAAGGAGTCCTGCGCCCCGGACCAACACTATTCCGTGGAGCCGGATACGCCGAATCCGACTAGCGGATCTCTTCGATGAGGATGACAAGCCATCCATGCACAACACCTCGATCCCTATTGCCGTCCCTCTCGGGTGGCGCCTAGCGCCACGACGTCCAACGGGTGAAATTCGTGTCAGTCACCGCTGCAAGGGAGAGTGCTGATGAACAGCTCACAACGTGTTGCCGGCCGCCTGCTTGAGGGTGGAGATGCCGTGGTAGACAGAGCGAGCGGCCTGCTGAAAGCCATCGCCAACGACAATCGCCTACGAATCCTGTGTCTACTTGAAGGCAACGAGCTGTCCGTGACAGAGCTCAATCAACGCCTGAGCCTGAGCCAGTCGGCCCTATCCCAGCACCTTGCCATCCTCAGGCGAGCCGAGCTGGTCAGTACTCGGCGCTCCTCCCAGACCATCTACTACTCACTGCAAGGCGACAGCGCGAGCATCATGATCGCCGCCATCGTCAAGATGAACGCAGCCAACGACGACTGAAGCGCGACCACAGACTCTGGTCAGGCGCTTCGCACCCGATAGCCCTCGCTGGAGGGCATCGGGCTCGCTCGATGGACAGAACGACACGGGCAGGCGGAGCTGGGGCGGCTCAGATCAGGCAGTATTGCGATCCAATATTGCGAACCGCGACGCGCGCTTCGCCTACCGATGCTCCCAGCCGGACGCATCGACACGCTCTTCCACCCGATCGAGCGCCTGCTCGACCATGCCAGAGGCGGAAAAACCAAGACGCTCGGCCAGTGATGGCACCGCCGCAAGCCTCAGGCTCAGCACCTTGCCACGCTCCATCGCCTTGCTGAGATAAGCCTCGCTGGTGGTGACCTCATCCGCCAACCCTCTGGACACGGCCTCTTCTCCGTACCAGACCTCGCCGGTGGACACGGCGTCGATATCCACGCCGGAGCGGCGCTGGTCGACGTAGTCCTTGAACTTGGCATGGATGGCGTCGAGGTCCGCCTGCAGCTTGTCTCTGCCTTCCTCGGTGTTTTCGCCCAGCACGGTGAGCGTGCGCTTGTAGCGCCCGGCGGTCACCAGCTCCACATCGACGTCATGGCGCTTGAGCAGGCGGTGGACATTCGGGATCTGGGCCACCACGCCGATGGAGCCGATTACCGCAAACGGGGCCACCAGGATGCGTTGTGCGTTGCACGCCATCAGGTAGCCGCCGCTGGCCGCTACCTTATCCACGCAGACCGTGGTCTTGAGGCCCCCCTCGGTGAGCCGGTGCAGTTCCGCCGCCCCCTGCCCATAGGTGTGGACCAGGCCTCCGGGGCTCTCCAGCCGAATGACCACCTCGTCCCCTTCCTTAGCCACACCAAGCAGCAAGGACACTTCGCGAGCCAGGCGGTCCACGCCGCTGGCCTTGAGGTTGCCATGAAAATCGATCACCCAGGTGGTGGCGCTCGATGCCACGGCTTCATCCTGCCTGGGCTTTGTATCCCGACGCCACGGCCAGCGCAGGCGAGACCGCTTTTCTGTGCCTGTCCTGGCGTGTATCAAACGCTCACGCCACTGACGCTGACGCTGACCCAGGTCCTCGATCCTGAGTTGCTCCCTGGGTACACTGCCGCCACCCTTGGCCCGGGCAAGCACGATCAGCGCCAACAGCACGACCCCTGCCACCAGCAGCAGCTGAACAAAAAAGGTCAGGATCTCACCCAGCCAGTCTTCCATCGCTCTCTCCCTGTCAGCCGGCACGCTTCTGCAAAGACCTGGACCTTGACGGTCATAGGCCCTGAACGGCGCCCGGCCTTGATTGAAACATTCGTTTGAAATACGCTGCCTGACAGCGACTCACACAACTGCAAGGAATTCTCATGTCACAGACACTCGATACGCTACGCTCTCGCTTCAATCCCGACGCAGCCCAGGGCATGCACGAGATATTCCAGTTCCATTTCAGCGATACCGAGGATCACTATGTCGTCATCGACGATGGCGCACTGGACATCCAGCAGGGCGAGCACGACGATCCCTCTGTCAGCCTGAGCATGAGCAGCGACACCCTCAAGGGCATCATGACCGGTGATATCAACGGCATGACAGCCTTCATGACCGGCAAGCTCAAGGCGACCGGCAATATCATGCTGGCGACCCGCCTGACCGAGCTGTTTCCCGAGAAGTGATGCTCAAATGGGCAGTGGCTCCTCCCGGCGACTGCCCGTCAGGACCGACCGTCACGCACCTCCGACAGGTGCAACTCGATCAACTCCCGCGAGATCGAATAGAGCGGCGGCAACTGCGGTAGCTGTCGTGGCGAGAACCAGGCGGCGTCTTCGATCTCGTGGCCGTCGATCACGATGCGTCGGCTTGCCGCCTCGACCAGATAGCCCAGCATCAGGGAGTGGGGGAAAGGCCAGGCCTGACTGCGAATATAACGCAGCCGCCCCAGCTTCAGACCGACCTCCTCGTGGACCTCGCGATGCACCGCCTGCTCCGCCGACTCTCCCGGTTCGATGAATCCTGCCAGGGTGGAATAGCGTCCGGGTGGAAAACGCGGGCTACGAGCCAGCAACAGCGACTCCCCATGGGTCACCAGGGTGATGATGCAGGGCGAGATGCGCGGGTAGTTGCGATGACCGCAATTGTCGCAGTGCATCGCAAACTCGTGTTCCAGGCGTCTCGCTTGGCTGCCGCAACGCCCGCAGAAGCGATGGTTGTCCATCCAGGCGCCCACCTGCAGCGCCGTTGACACCAGCCCGTACCATGACTCGGGCAACCTCGACAGCCAGCTACGACCGTCTGGCCAGTCGGCGCCTGGGCTGTCTTCAAGACGCAGCCCCACCGGTTCGTCCGACCACCAGCACAACGGCTGAACACGCTCATCCCAGGGCTCGACCGACCCCAGCGGCGTATTGTCCAGGCCAGGCGCCATACAGCCTTTCGCCAGGCGAATGATACGGCCCGACTCGACACCTCTTGGCAGCTCTCGATGCAGCATCAGGCACCGTCCTGCGTGGCGCTGCCGGGGCCGGCGTAGGCAGGGTCCAGGTCGTCCCAGCGACACTCACCTGCCTTGCCACGCACCTTGTCGAGCTTGGCCAGATGGGCCGCCATCTCCTGCTCCGTCGGGCGTACCACGCTCAGCCGCCCCGGCTCCAATGACAGCCGACGCACCGAAAGCTCGCCGGGCACCGCCGCCTGCTGGTCGCTGTCGTTGCCCGCATCCAGGGTCAGGGCGGTCTGTCCACCGGTCATCGCCAGATAGACGTCTGCCAGGATCTCGGCATCGAGCAAGGCCCCGTGCAGCACGCGGTGACCATTGTCGATGTCGTAGCGCTTGCAAAGCGCGTCGAGGCTGTTGCGCTGCCCCGGGTGCAGTCCCCGTGCCATGGTCAGGGTATCGAGGATACGACAGTGATCCTTGACGGGCCCTGCATATAGCTCGGGGTGGGTGGCCTTCAACAGCTTGAATTCGTGGTCGATGAAGCCGACATCGAAGGGCGCGTTATGGATGACCAGTTCGGCCCCGCGGATAAACTCCCAGAAGTCGGCCGCCACCTCGGCGAACACCGGCTCATTGGCGACCCGCTCGTTGGTGATGCCGTGGACACCGATCGCCTCGGCATCGATCTCACGCTCGGGATTGATGTATTGATGGTAGGAATTTCCGGTCAGACGCCGGTTTATCATCTCCACGGCGCCGATCTCGATGAGACGGTGGCCGTCGCGAGTCTCGATACCGGTGGTCTCGGTATCCAGTACAATCTGTCGCATTCTGGGTCCCTGAAGTCGGATGGGCTGTGGGGTGTGGGCCGACGGCGTCAGGCGCCTTCCAGCAACTCGTCGATGGCCTCGTTGACCAGGGCGTCGGCGGCCTCGTTTCCAGGGTGGCCGCTGTGCCCCTTGACCCAATGCCAGCTGACCTGGTGTCGGCGTGTCTGCTCATGCAGCTCGCGCCACAGATCGGCGTTCTTCACCGGCTGCCTGGAAGCCGTCTTCCAGCCACGCTTGATCCAGCCATGGATCCATTCGGTGATGCCCTTGCGCAGATACTCCGAATCGGTCCAGAGATCCACGTGACACTCGCGCTTGAGCGTCTTCAGCGCCATGATCGCGGCGGTCAGCTCCATTCGGTTGTTGGTGGTATCACGCTCGGCGCCCTTGAGCGACTTGCGGTGATCCCCGCTTTCCAGCAGCGCTCCCCAGCCGCCGGGTCCGGGATTGCCGCGGCAACCCCCGTCGGTGTAAATGGTCACGACAGGGAGTGAATCGGGAGTGGTCAACGCATTGCTACCTTCTTCTGCTTGGGGGTCTGCCGCACACTGGGCTCGAGCCTGGTGGTGCCGAGTGCGGTGTTACCGACCGGCAAGCCGAACAGCGGGCGTTTTCCCTGGGTACAGGCCAGCTGCGAGCGGCAGCGAGCCTGGATGATATAACAATCGCCCAGGGGCAGGTTGTGGCGCCGGCCAAGGGTCTCCAGCATGCCATTGCCACCGGCGAGCCCCGGCAGGCGAAATCGGCAGTAGTCTACCCGCTCGATCTCGAAGTCGACAAACTGAAGCCAGTCCTTCATCGTCCGCGGCGTTCGCCATACACCCTGCCCCGGCAGCTGCCGCCGGCGGCGAGGCCGAACCCTCATCAAGCCCGACGATGACAGCGGGGACCAGCCGAGCAGCACCAGTCGCCCCTGCGGCGAGACCACCCGGGCGGCCTCCTGCAGAAGCTGGTGGGGGTGGGACACCACCTCCAGCAAGTGATTGAGCACCACCACGTCCATCGCTCCGTCGGGCAGTGCCAAGCGCTCAGGACGGCAAACCAGCGTGCTGGAACTTTCCGCCAGCTCCCTGGTCGGAGACCACCGTATCCAGTGGCGAACCGCGCTCATGTCGGCCAGTGGCTCGGCCAGTGACATTTCAAGACCGTGCTGGCCGCACCAGCGTTCGGCCAGCGGGCCCAGGCAGGCTCGCTCGGAACGCCGCACGGCGCATCCGCTGTCGCTGGACCAATAGCGTCGAGCGTGCCGCACCAGGCACGCGAGCTCCATCGGCTCCGACGCATTTGACATAGTCGACCTGTGCCTCCAAAGTGTCTGATTTTGCAAGGCGAAAAAACGAAGTTTACTGAAGTCTGCGCCGGCCGCCCAGCTAGAGGCTGCCCGCTCAAGGCTCGCTCCGAGGACCCTGCCGACCATGTTAAGCGTGACACCGATTCCAGCCTTTAGCGACAACTATATCTGGCTGCTGCGCCAGGATTCGAGTCAAGAGGTCTGCGTCGTGGATCCCGGTGACGCCGAGCCTGTTCTGCGCTTTCTCGAACGTGAAGGGCTGAGCCTGGGCTGCATCCTGCTGACCCATCACCACCATGACCACACCGGCGGCGTTGCCGAACTGATCCAGCGCTATTCGCCCCGGGTGATCGGGCCGGATAACCCCGAGATCGCAGGCGTCGACGAGATGGTGCGTGACGGTGACGAGTTTCGCGTCATGGGCCGCCTGTTCGAGGTGATGGCGGTGCCTGGGCACACCCTGGACCATCTGGCCTTCTTTACCGCAGGCATCCCGCCGCTGCTGTTCTGTGGGGACACCCTGTTCAGCGGTGGCTGCGGACGCCTGTTCGAAGGTACCCCGGAGCAGATGAAGGGGTCCCTCGACCGACTGAATTCCCTGCCGGCGGATACACTGGTATTCTCCGCGCACGAATATACATTGGCTAACCTCGCTTTTGCGAAGGCGGCCAACCCCGGCAACCCCGACGTTGCCACCGCCTTCGACGAATGTCAGAAGGCACGAGATCTGGACCGACCCACGCTGCCTACAACGATGGAACGTGAGCGCCGCATCAATCCCTTCCTTCGTTGCGATGATGAAGATGTCAAGCGCGCTGCCTCAGCCCATGGGTCGACCGATAGCACGGACGCCACCTTTGCCACGCTAAGAGCCTGGAAGGATTCCTTCTGAACGGCTCGGCGTCCTGAACCATCGTCCCACAGGACGCCCGCGATAAGCATCGCGGGCCAGGAGTTTCTGTACGCATGACATTTCACACGACCCGTAGACGACTTCTTGGCGCGGCCAGCAGTCTGGCCCTCCTTGGCTCGTTGATGGCCGGTGCCTATACATCCCAGGCCTCGCCACTCCCCCCCGGTGGCGCCATGCCATATGGCGGAACCAGCGCTGACGCAAGCGCCGCGCCTTCGCATCAACACCTGACACGCCATTTCTGGGATGCCCTGGAACTCGAGCCGCAGGATGCGTGGACGAGTCTGCGGGCGGATTTCCAGTGGCAGGACCAGCCGGTCAATGCCCGCGTGCAGGAATGGATCGACTACTACCGGGACAGCCCCCATAACGTGGCGGAGATCACCGAGCGCGCCCGCCCCTGGCTCGCCTGGATCACCCAGCAGGTCGAATCACGTGGTCTGCCGGGCGAGATCGCGCTGATCCCCTTCGTCGAGAGCTCCTTCGATCCCAAGGCACGTAGCCACTTTGGCGCCGTCGGACTGTGGCAGATCATGCCGCGTACCGGTGACGCCCTCGGCCTCAAGCGCAATGGTGCCTGGGATGGCCGCAATGATGTCGTGGCCTCCACCCGCGCCGCCCTGGACTACATCGAGATGCAGGCGGATCAGTGGTACGAGGGCGACCTCCAGTTGTCACTCGCGGCATACAACGCCGGCGCCGGCACCGTCAACAATGCCCGCCGTGCGGCACAGGCCCGCGGACTCACCGGCGACTACTGGGATCTCAACCTGCCCTCGGAGACCATGGCGTACGTGCCGAAGCTGATGGCCATCTCGCGGATCATCAATGATCCCGAGCGCTATGGCGTCAATCTTCCGGAGATCAGCGGCTCGGCGGCCTTTGCCAAGGTCTCGGTCACCGCACCGATCTCGTTGAACAAGGCAGCCGCTCTGGCCGGAGTGACCACCCACGAGCTGAGCGAACTGAACCCCGGACTCAAGTCGCGCAACGTCAACCCGCGTCACACCCGTCAGATTCTGGTGCCGGCAGAGAGCGCCGCCACCCTGCGCAATGCCTTGAGCAACCTGGGGCAGATCGAAGTGGCCAGCGCCTCCGACGAGACCCATGTCGTCGAGAGCGGAGACACCTTGAACCGCATCGCCATGCTTCATTCCATCTCGCCTCGGGACCTGGCACGCTGGAATGGCATCGACAACCCGCAGGCTCTTCAACCCGGTCAGCAACTGACACTTTCCGGTCGGTAAAGCGGGCGCCACGGTGGCGCCCCTCAGGACAAGGACTCCACCGCCATGCGACAGGTGGCAATTGGCGCCTGCCTGCTGGGCGCCCTGCTGGCGACCGCCAGCGAGGCCGCAGACGTTTCCAGCGTGCCCACCGTGCACGCCCTTCCGCTCTATGGTGAGCCGGCCCTGCCGGCTGACTTTCGCCACTTTCCCCATGCCAATCCTGATGCTCCGTCAGGCGGTGATTTGATTCGCGCCGCCCAGGGCAGCTTCGATTCGACCAATCCGTTTATTGTTCGTGGCACGCCAGCCTCTGGCCTTACACAGATCTACGACACCCTGCTCGAATCGAACCCGGGAGAGCCCTTCACCATGTATGGGCTCCTGGCCGAGGGTATCCGCCTGGACCCCGAACGGCGCTGGGTCGAGTTCGACCTGCGCCCCGAAGCGCGCTTCCATGACGGCGAACCCGTGGACGCCCAGGACGTGGTATTCAGCTTCGAGACGCTGACCACCAAGGGGCAGCCCTTCTACCGCGCCTACTACAGCGATGTCGACAGCGTCACCGCCATCGACAGCGACACCGTGCACTTCGACCTCGGTGACAGCGAAAGCCGTGAACTACCGCTGATCCTGGGCCAGATGCCGATCCTGCCCGAGCATTACTGGCGTGATCGCGACTTCGAGGCGGTGACCCGCGATTCGCTGCTCGGCTCCGGCCCCTATCGGATCGCCGAGGTCGATCCGGGCCGCCGCATCGTCTACGAGCGCGTCGACGACTACTGGGGTAGCGAGGTACCGGTCAACGTCGGCCGACACAATATCGGACGGCTGATCTACGATTACTATCGCGACCAGACGGTGGCACTGGAGGCCTTCAAGGCCGGCAATCTCGACTTCCGCCTCGAGAATTCCGCGAGCAACTGGGCCACGGCCTACGACTTCCCGGCGCGCGAGCAGGGCTTTGTCAGGCAGCTTCAGGTCCATGACGGCCAGCCCGCCGGCATGCAGGCCTACGTCATGAACCTGCGCAAGGCCAAGTTTCAGGATCGCCGCGTGCGCGAGGCGATCACTCTTGCCTTCGACTTCCCCTGGCTGAACAGAAACCTGTTCTACGATGCCTATGCGCGCACCGACAGCTACTTCGAGAATTCCGAGATGGAAGCCACCGGCTTGCCGTCCGAAGACGAGCTGGCACTGCTCAAGCCCTTCCGCGACCAGCTGCCGGAGAGCGTCTTCAGCGAGCCACTGCCGATGCAGCAGCCCCAGGAGATGCGTCCACGCCTGAGGAAGGCCCTGGAACTCCTGCGTGAGGCCGGCTACGAGGCCCGTGACGGGGTAATGATCGACCCCGAGAATGGCGAGCCACTGCACGTCGAGATCCTGCTTTACAGCACCCAGTTCGAGCGCATCGCCCAACCGCTGCTGCGAAGGCTGGCCCGACTGGGGGTGCAGGGCAATATCCGTACCGTCGACGTCAATCAGTACCTCAATCGTCTGCGCAGCTTCGACTTCGACATGGTGGTGGGCAGCTTTCCGCAGTCCTTGAGTCCCGGCAATGAACAGCGTGAGTTCTGGGGCAGCGAGTATGCCGAACGCCCCCAGAGCCGGAATCTGATCGGCCTTAAGGATCCCGTCATCGACGCTCTGGTCGATCGCCTGATCGCCGCCGACTCGCGCCAGGCACTGGACACCGCCGCCCAGGCGCTGGACAGAGTGCTGCGCTGGGGCTTCTACGTGGTCCCGCAGTTCCATCTGGCCGCCCACCGCATCGCTGTGTGGGACAAGTTTGCCTGGCAGGAGCCCTTCCCCGAGTACACGCTGGACCTGAGCGCCTGGTGGGTAGACCCTGAACGCGAGGCGGTCATCGAGGATCGTCAGCGTAGCCGTTGATTCAACGGCGGCCCAAGGGCGCTGTGCTGTGGTAAGAAGGTCAAAGATTCAGAGGGCAGGCGCACGTGTCCAGCCCGAACGGCAGGCCCGACCACGCCGGCGGCCCTGATACAGAAAATGTTTCTGGTGGTGCGAAGCGTCGTGCGAAACGACGCTTCGCCTTGGCAAACCCAATCCTCAAGGAAATGCCGTGGGTGCCTACGTACTGCGCCGTCTGCTGCTGATGATCCCCACCCTGCTGGGGATCATGCTGCTCAACTTCATCATCGTCCAGGCCGCGCCGGGCGGGCCCATCGACCAGTTGCTGGCACGTTTCGAGGGCTTTTCCAGCGAGGCCAGTACGCGCCTGCAGGGCGGTGGCGGCGAGACCATCGATAGCGGCGAGTCTCGCGGCAGCCGCGGGATCCCCGAGCAGTTCATCACCCAGCTTGAGCAGCAGTTCGGCTTCGACAAGCCGGCCCATGAACGCTTTATCGACATGATGGTGGACTACGCCACCTTCGACTTCGGCGAGAGCTTCTTTCGCGGCGAGGCGGTCACCACCCTGATGTTCGAGCGACTTCCGGTGTCGATCTCGCTAGGTCTGTGGACGACCCTGCTGGTGTATCTGGTGTCGATCCCGTTGGGGGTACGCAAGGCCCTGAGACACGGCTCCGCCTTCGATGTCTGGACCTCCGGCCTGGTCATCGTCGGCTACGCCATTCCCGGCTTCCTGTTCGCTATCCTGCTGATCGTGCTGTTCGCCGGCGGCAGTTACTTCGACGTCTTCCCGCTGCGAGGGCTGACGTCACCGGACTTTTCCGAGCTCAGCGCCTGGGGCAAGGTCAAGGACTACCTGTGGCATATCGTGCTGCCGGTCAGCGCCTCGGCCATCGGCAGCTTCGCCACCCTGACCATGCTGACCAAGAACAGCTTTCTCGACGAGATCCACCGCCAGTACGTGCTGACCGCCCGGGCCAAGGGTGCCAGCGACAGGCGGGTGCTCTATGGCCACGTCTTCCGCAACGCCATGCTGATCATCATTGCCGGGATGCCGTCGGCGCTGATCGGGATCTTCTTCACCGGCTCGCTGCTGATCGAGGTGATCTTCTCGCTCAACGGGCTGGGCCTGCTCGGCTTCGAGGCGGTCATGCAGCGTGACTATCCGGTGATCTTCGGCACCCTCTACCTCTACACCCTGATCGGCCTGATACTCAAACTGGTATCCGACCTGACGTACGTCTGGGTGGATCCGCGCATCGACTTCGAGACACGGGAATCCTGATCGTGCCTAGCCTTTCTCCCATCACCCGCCGTCGCCTCGCCGTCTTTCGCCACCAGCGCCGGGCCTGGTGGTCACTGTGGGCCTTCGGCCTACTGTTCGTGCTCAGCCTGGGGGCCGAACTCATCGCCAATGACAAGCCGCTGCTGGTGCAGTATCAGCAGCAATGGTACTTCCCGATGCTGGTCGACTATCCGGATACCGTCTTCGACGGCTTTCTGCCGACCGCGGCGGACTATCACGATGACTTCACCCGCAACGCCATCGAGTCGGATGGCTGGATGCTGTGGGCGCCGATTCCGTTCTCCTACGACACCCTGGACGAGTATCTCGACCACCCTGCGCCGTCCCCCCCGGATGGCCGCCACTGGCTGGGTACCGATGACCAGGGTCGTGACGTGCTGGCGCGGGTGATCTACGGCTTTCGCCTGTCGGTGATCTTTGCTCTGGTGCTGACCGCCGGGTCGCTGGTGCTGGGGGTGCTGGCCGGTGGGGTGCAGGGCTATTTCGGCGGCAAGGTCGACCTGATCGGCCAGCGCCTGACCGAGATATGGTCGGGGTTGCCGGTGCTGTTCCTGCTGATCATCCTGGCCAGCCTGGTGGAACCCAATCTGTGGTGGCTGCTCGGGATCATGCTGCTGTTTTCCTGGCTCGGACTGGTGGATATCGTGCGTGCCGAGTTTCTGCGTGCGCGCAATCTGGAGTACGTACGGGCGGCCAAGGCCATGGGGCTGCCGTCACATCTGATCATGTGGCGCCATGTGCTGCCCAACGCCATGGTGGCGACCCTGACCTTCATACCCTTCCTCTTCACCGGCGCCATCACCACCCTCACAGCGCTGGATTTTCTCGGTTTCGGGCTGCCGCCAGGTTCGCCATCCCTGGGCGAGCTGGTGGCCCAGGGCAAGAACAACCTCCAGGCACCATGGCTTGGGATTACCGCCTTCATGACCCTGGCGGTCATGCTGTCGCTGCTGGTGTTCATCGGCGAGGGGATCCGCGACGCCTTCGATCCGCGCCACGTCCAAAGCGCCAGCGGCAACACGACACCGCAAGGAAGCCCCGCGCATGAACAATGACACCCTGCTGTCGCTGGATCGGCTGACGATCGGCTTCGGCGACACCACCGTGGTCAAGGAACTGTCGCTGGACGTCAGGCGCGGAGAGACCCTGGCGCTGGTGGGTGAGTCGGGGTCCGGCAAGTCGGTCACCGCGCTTGGCGCGCTCAACCTGCTGCCGCCCAACGCCACAATCAAAGGCGGTAGATGGCTCGGCGACACCGACCTGTCGCGGCTGACGCCGCGCAAATGGCAGGGGCTGCTCGGCAACCGCGTCGGTTTCGTGTTTCAGGAGCCGATGACCTCGCTCAATCCGCTGCACACCATCGGACGACAGCTGGCGGAGACCCTGCGCCTGCATCAGGGCCTGCGAGGCCGCGGGGCTCGCCACCGCTGCCGCGAACTGCTGGAACAGGTAAAACTGCCGCGAGCCGAGGAACTGCTCGATGCCTGGCCCCACCAGCTTTCCGGCGGGCAGCGTCAGCGGGTAATGATCGCCATGGCCATCGCCAACCAGCCTGAGCTGCTGGTGGCCGATGAACCCACCACCGCCCTGGACGTGACCGTACAGCAGGAGGTACTCGCCCTGCTGGCCGAGCTGCGTGATCACCACGGCATGGGCATGCTGTTCATCACCCACGACCTGAATCTGGTGCGTCGACACGCCGACCGCGTGTGTGTCATGCGTCATGGCGAGCACCAGGAAACCGGGACCGTAGAGCGGGTCTTCCAATCGCCCCAGAGCGCCCACGCGCGGGAATTGCTGGACGCCGAGCCGGAAGGTGTCCCGACCCCCTGTGGCGATGCCCCGACCCTGATCGAGGCCCGCCAGCTAAGCGTCACCTTCGAACGACGCCGACGCCTGTTCCAGCGTCCCCAGCCTGGCTTCGAGGCGCTGGCCCCGCTGGACTTGCACATCGCCGCCGGCGAGACCCTGGGCGTGGTCGGCGAATCGGGATCCGGCAAGACCACCCTGGCCTCCGCTCTGCTGCGCCTGAACCAGGCCAAGGGAATCATCGACTTCGCCGGCGCCAGGCTGGATCAGCTAACGGGCAAGGCACTGCGCCAGCAGCGCAGAAATCTGCAGATCGTATTCCAGGATCCTTACGGCTCTCTCTCTCCGCGAATGCCGGTGGCGGATATCATCAGCGAGGGACTTCGCTATCATCAGCCTGAGCTTTCCGAGCAGGAAGTCAGCGCTCGGGTCCGTGCGACCTTGCGTGAGGTGGAGCTCCCGGAACACGTCGCCCAACGCTATCCCCACGAGTTCTCCGGCGGCCAGCGCCAACGCATCGCGGTGGCCCGAGCGATCATCCTCGAGCCGCGCCTGATCGTACTCGATGAACCGACCTCGGCACTGGACAGGACAGTGCAGAAACAACTGATCGCCCTGCTCAGGGACCTCCAGGCACGGCGCGGACTGAGCTATCTGTTCATCAGCCACGACCTGGCGGTGGTGCGCGCCATGGCCCACAGGGTGATGGTGCTGAAGGAAGGCCGCCTGATCGAACAGGGGGCCTGCATGGACGTACTTTCCCGGCCGGCCGATCCCTACACCAGGGCTCTGGTCAAGGCGGCGGGGCTTGAGCCCCAGGGATGAAGCAAGGGTGACAGGGGGTGTCCCGACAGGGGGGCGGTAGAAGGCATGGCATCTGAGCGCGGTTGCCGCCAAGCGCTCCATGGCGGTTCATGCCGGGACTGGGGCCGTCCAGGCCCCAAACGTTTATTCTTTCGACTATGCCGTCGAATGTTGTTATTGCCACCTCGTTCTATACTGGCCGGGTTACCGTCCATAGGTCTCGCCATGTTCCGCTGCATCACGCTTCTTGTACTCGCCCTGCTCTGGCTGCCCGGCAGTCAGGTACTGGCTGGCGAGCTCGCGTTGAATGATGACTGGCAATATCGTTGGGGGGACTCGCCCCGCACTCCTGACGGAGAGCTTGAGTGGCTCACCGCCGCTGAAGGGGAATGGAAGTCCCTGGAGGGCATCGGCAATCCCCCTGGTCGTGACGGTCGCGACAGCCTCTGGCTGCGTCGGGAGCTACCCGCCGGTGACTGGCTTCAGCCGGCGCTGTTCGTCTCAAGCCTCAACCTGGTCGCCGAAGCCTACGTCGATGGGCAACACGTCTATCGCCACGGTCAGCTCGAAGGACCGGACGCCGGGGCCTTCGCCGGCTGGACCTGGCACGCCATCGAGCTGCCCTCGCCCACCCAGGGCAAGACCCTGTACCTGCGCCTGAAGTCGTCCTACAAGGACATCGGGCTTTGGGGCAAGGTCGTGATCATGGAACAGTCACGGATACTGCCCTCGATTCTCGAGGCCACCAAGGGCGAACTGGTGATCGCCCTTGCCTGCCTGATCGTCGCAGCCCTGGCGCTCGTGCTGATCCTGACCCAGCCCGAACGCTGGCGACTGGGTAGCCTCGGGCTCTTCTCGCTGGCGGTCGGACTCATGGTGCTGGCCGAGAGCGACGCCAGCCAACTGATCGTGTTCGCGCCCCTGGCGTGGGACTATGTGGCCGCCATCGCCTATTTTTCGTTGCCGGTGGCCATGGCGCTGATCCTCGAGCACTGGTTTCCGCAGATCCCGCGCCAGGGCATGCGACGTCTGTGGCTAGGCTTGCTGGCATACGCCATCATCGCCCCGGCGCTGGCGATGCTGGACGTGATATCGCTTCCTCCGACCTTTCCGTTGTTCGACCTGATACTGCTCGGAGCGCTGGCCTACATGGCACGCTGGCTGTTTCGCTACCGACGAGAGTTCGACAGCGACCAACGCCTGATCGTCGCCAGCTACGCCATCTTTGCTGCCATCGCCATCACCGACATGCTGGTGGCCCACGGCCTGGTGGGCTGGATCAGTGTACCGGTTCACCTTGGTGCCCTGGCCTTCATCGTCGCCATGATCGTCATCTCCACGCGCCACTATGCTCGCTCCCAACGCCAGTTGCAGCGACTCAACGATCACCTCGAGCAAGAGGTGGCCGAGCGTACCCGGCAACTGGAAAGCCTCGCAGAACAGGAGAGACAACGTGCCCTGGTGCTGGCCACCGAACACCACAAGACCCAGCGACTGGCCAGTCTGATCGACACGCTGCAGGCATGCACCAGCCTCGAGGAAGCGCTATGCCTGACCCAGCGGGCCATGCCGGAGATACTGGAACCGATGCAGGGCGCCTTCTACCGGCCTCAGGATCAACCGGACAACATGACGCTGGAACTGTTCTGGCCCACCACCTATCGCCCCCCGGCTTGGCTGGACACCACCGCGATTCCGCCGCTTCGAACGCGCACGGAAGAAAGCCTGCCCGCCCTGGACGACCTGCTCACGATCTCAACCAGGAGGCCGCCCTCGGACCCTTCGGCACCTTCCCCTGCCGACAACCTGCCTCACTGGGTCTTTCCGCTGGACTTGACCGGCCCGGATCGTCAGCATCGTCGACTGGGCGTGATCTGCGTCGTGCCCGACGGGCCACTGGTCAAGCGCCCGCAGTACTGGGATCGCACCCGCAGCTTTATCGAACTCGGCGTCAGCCGCCTGGCCCTAGTACTGTCGAGCATCGCCCTGCAGGAAGAACTATCGGCGCTATCCTATCGCGATGATCTGACCGGACTGCACAATCGTCGCTACTTCGACGAGCTTTTTGCCCATGAGACGGCCATTTCGCTGCGCAAGAAGAGCCCCTTGGCGGTGGTCATCCTGGACATCGATCACTTCAAGAAATTCAATGACCGCTATGGCCATGCGGCGGGTGACACGGTACTTGAAGGGGTTGGCAGAATGCTGGCCAACAGCTTTCGTGACATCGACGTGGTCTGTCGCTTTGGTGGAGAGGAGTTCGTCGTGCTGCTGCCCGGCGCCGAGGCCGACGACGCTCATCATCGCATGCAGCGCATGTGCCACGCCCTGGCCAGCGCGAGCTTCCGCCACGAGGGCCAGAGCCTGGGTACGGTATCGGTATCCTGCGGCATCGCCAGCTTCCCGGCTACCAGCGACGATCCGAGCTGCCTGCTGGCGATGGCAGACAGCGCACTGTATCGGGCCAAGCACGCAGGGCGGGCGCGCATCGCACTCGCCACGCCTCACGAGAACGACTAGCCGGCCGGGGAAGCCGCCTGGAGGGGCCTGAAGCACTCTCGCTACAGCGCCCGGCCCCGCGCTATCCAATCAGCAGCACCAGGCCCCGCGCTATCCAATCAGCGCCCGGCCTCGTGCGGTCAAACCAGCGCCCCGCGCTGTCAAAACAGCTCGCGTTCCTCGGCTGTCAATTCGCGCCATTGGCCGGGTTCGAGAGACGCATCCAGTGTCAAGGGGCCGATCGTGTGGCGATGCAGCGTTTCGACATGGTTGCCGATGGCGGCGAACATGCGACGGACCTGATGATAACGCCCTTCGACGATGGCGAGTTCGACCTCCCTCGGCCCGTGACAGGTCAGGGTAGCGGGACGCGTCGGGGTCTCCTCGCCCTCCAGCATGATGCCCTCGGCAAAACGTGCGACGGCCTCGTCAGGGTTGTCCAGGTCCCGTGCCAGCAGGGCCTGGTATACCTTGGCGCTGCGATGGCGAGGCGAGGTGATGCGGTGGGACCACTGGCCATCGTCGCTCAACAACAGCAAGCCAGTGGTGTCGACGTCCAGCCGCCCTACCGGCTGCAGACGCTCGGCCTTGGGCAGATCGATCAGGTCAACCGCCCGCGGGTAGAGTCCCCGTCTGGCCGTGCACTCCACCCCGACGGGCTTGTGCAGCATGATGTAACGAAGTCCAACCAGCTCAAGAAGTCGTCCCTCCCAGCGCACCTCGTCATCACTCGCCACATGTCGCGCAGCCTTCTTTTCAAGCTCGCCGTTGACCGTTACCTCCCCGCGCACCAGGGCTCGCTTGGCCAGGCTGCGCGTCAGGTCGGTGGTCTCGCTGAGAAAGCGGTCCAGACGCATCAGTTGGCCTCGTCATCGGCGAGTTGAAAGGCATCGGCATCCTGCCATGCCGGGAACTTCTCCCGGAATGCCGCCAATTCGTCGCGGTCGAGCACTCCGGTCTTGATAAAGGGCTCATCACGCGCCTCGTCGATCAGCGCCTCACCCTTGGCATCGATCAACATGGAGTCACCCGAGTAGGCGAGGCCCTTGGCGTCCTCACCGACGCGGTTGACACCGATCACCGGGGCCAGGTTCTCGATGGCACGCGCCTGCAGCAGTGTGCGCCAGGGATGGCGCCTCGGCGCCGGCCAGTTGGCAACACATAGAAGGGCGTCATATTCGAAGTGGGTCGATGGGTTCTGGCGTTGACGCAGCCATACCGGAAAGCGCAGGTCGTAGCAGACGCTCAGCAGGATGCGGAAGCCATTGAGCTCGACGATCACGCGCTCACGACCCATGTCGTAGCGTTCATGCTCGCCTGCCATGCGGAAGAGATGGCGCTTGTCATACCAGCTGATGTCGCCGTCCGGTCGCGCCCAGACCAGGCGGTTGAAGTACTCGCCCTGCTCCTCGATGGCCACGCTGCCGGTAACCACGCAGCCTCGTTGGCGAGCCTGATCCACAAGCCATGCCACCACGCTGCTGTCCGCCATGGGCTGGGCCATCTCGCGTGAGTTCATGGTGAACCCGGTGGCGAACATTTCCGGCAGCACGATCAGGTCGGTATCGTTGGCGCCCAGGTCCGCCAGGCTGTCCTCCAGCATCCGGCAGTTGGACTCGGGATCTTCCCAGTGAAGGTTGCACTGGACAAGCGTCGTACGCAGCTGTGTCATGGTAATCTCATCAATTGACGTCGTCCCCCTAGCCTAAACGACACAGCGCCTTGTCGCAGCAGGTGGCGACGGTCGAATGCCCCAGGCCCCGGAAAACCCACCGTCATCCGGCCTGACGCGACGCGGCGATCAGCTCAACCTTCGCTACTAACATCGATACCAACATCGATACCAACGTCGACACCAACTTCGGCACCAACTCTGAACGGGAATTCGCGGCATGAAAGGACTCTCCACTCCCTCGGCCCAGGGCGTCGCCTTTGCGCTGCTGGCTTATGGCACCTGGGGTGGATTTCCCCTTTTCTTCGCATTGTTCGACGGCGTGGGTGCACTCGAGATACTCGCCCATCGCGTCATCTGGTCGTGCCTGTTTCTGGCACTGGTCATCAGTCTGCTCAAGCGCTGGTCGGTCATCGCCAATATTCGCCAGGCACCTCGGCAACTGCTGCCGGCGCTCGCCTGCGCTCTGCTCATCGGCGCCAACTGGGGCCTTTATATCTACTCGGTAGAGACTCACCGGGTGCTGCAGGCGAGCCTGGGCTATTTCATGACACCGCTGGTCAACGTGGCGCTGGGCGTGGTGGTGCTCAAGGAACGCGTCGCGCCGACGCAGCGCCTGGCCATTGGCCTTGCCCTCGGTGCCATCGTGCTGCAGCTATTCCAGTTGGGCACCTTGCCCTGGCTGAGCCTGTGCCTGGCGGTGTCCTTCGGCACTTACGGACTGCTGCGCAAGCAGCTTGCGCTGGACGGGCTGTCGGGCCTGTTCATCGAAACGCTGCTGCTCCTTCCACTGGCGCTGCTGCTGATACAACAGCTGCCGGTCAGCCACTTCGATGGGGCGCTATTCTTCACCGCCCCCTACAGCGCCGCGCTGCTGATGGCCTCCGGGGTGCTGACGGCCCTGCCGCTGCTGGCCTTTGCCGGCGCTGCGCGCCGGCTGACCCTCGGTACTCTGGGATTTCTGATGTACATCAATCCGACGCTGCAGTTTCTGATTGCGTTGTGGGTGTTCAACGAGCCCCTGGCGGTCGAGCAGCTTACTACCTTCGTGCTGATCTGGATCGCGCTGGCGCTCTACTCCTGGTCGAGCCTGCGTCAGCAGCGCCGAGTGCCCACCTGACGCAGTACCGTCGTCGGCATCGGGCCCGCTGGCTTTTCGCCATAGACCGCGACCAGATCCTCCAGCTCCATCGGTGGCGCGAAGAAGTAGCCCTGCCCTTCCTGGACCCCCAGGGTGATCAGCCAACTTGCGTCCTCGACGGTCTCGACGCCTTCCGCCACCACCGTCAGTTCCATGCGATGGCAGAGTCCCACCAGCGCCGCATAAGCCTGACGCGCCTGATCGAAACGCCGCGCGGCGTGAAGTAAGGAATAATCCAGCTTGATCGCCGCCAAGGGCAGGCGCTGAAGCAGGTTGAAGGCCGTGTAGCCGCTACCGAAGTCGTCCAGGGCGACGCCAATACCGCGTTCGTGGAGCCGCCTCATCTGTCGCTGAACCCGCTCGACGTCATCGACATGCTCGTGCTCCACCAGTTCGAGTGCCAGACAGCGTGGAGGCAGCCTACGTCGCGCCAGTTCAGTCACCATGAAATCGGGGAAGTCATCGGCCACGAGCGTCGAAAGGTGGACATTGACCGAGACGGTACCGAGCCAGGCCGCGCCTCGCAGTTCCATCAGCCAGTCGAGGGTGCGGCCGATCACCCAACGGTCGAAACGCTCCGCCAGGCCGAGCATCAGAACGACCGGAAGAAACTCCGGCGGCGGAATATTGCCCGCGTCGGGATGACACCAACGGATCAACACCTCGGCGCCGACCAAGGTTCTGCTCGAGGGCGCCATCTTGGGTTGGGCCACCAGACGCCATTGATTGCCGGGATTCTCGATCAGCAGACTGACCTGCCGGCACAGCCAACGCAGCTGAGTCTCGTGATAGGGACCCGCCGCGGTCACCCTGAGCACCGGACGTACCCAACCTTCGCTTTCCAGCCGCTGCACCCCCTCTTCCAGCGAAGCCAGACAGTTGCTCAGGTCCGTGGAGTGTCCGGGCACCACCACCACACTGGCATGCCAGCGCAGGACCCGTGCGCTGTCGCGTTGCTGAAACTGCCCCACCAGGGCCAGGTAGCTATCGAGCTGGGATTCCACATCGGGGCCGTGGGCCTGGGCAGGGACCATGCCGATCAGCTGCTCTTCGCCCCCCAGATACAGCCGCCAGCCCTTGGGGAGGTGCGCCTTGAAGACATCGATACTGATCCGTAGAAGACCCTCCAGACTGCCGCTGCCAAAGCGCCTGCGATAGCTCCTGAGTTCGGGTGAGACCAGCACAAACAGCCACTCCACCTCCTCGCATCGACTGCCTCGATAGTCGCTTACCAACGCCAGCCTGGTAGGCAGACCAAAGCGCTGATCGACCATCAACTTGCGACGAAGACGTCGCGACCTGTTGCGCGCCACCAGCAAGGCCCCCACGCCCAGCAGCGAGCCAACCGCCACCACCGACACCCCGTACAACGCCTGACGATACTCCCGCGCGACCTGCTCCAGCCGCCCGCGAACGCCGATCCACTGGAACGGGAGGTTGTCATGGCCCTCGAACAGACGGTACCAGCGGGCATCGATCAGGTGACGCTGGGCCATCACCGAGGAGCTGGCCGGTACCAGGTCAAAGGCTGGCGTCAGCGCCAGTTCCACGGCGGCGTGGGCAAGGAAGTCGACATCGAGAATCGCCCCGCCGGCACAGCCTATCGCCATCTGGAATTCGAAATGGCAGAACACCGGATAGCCCTGGGCGGCCAGCGCTTCCAGTCGATGGGCGGTACTTCCCGCCCCTTCGGACCAACCGGAGTCCTGCCCCCCTTGCATGTACAGTCGAGTACCCGGCGGGCTTCGCGATAATCGCTCGATCACCTCTTCCGGGGTCCAGCCAGTGACCACATCGACCAGGGTCACATCGGCGACACTGCCGATCACCTCCACCATGTCATCGACGACATTGAAGGCGTGTTCGGAGTCTTCGGCCAGCAGCATCAAAGGCACCGGTGAGCCAAAGGTTTCCACCAGCATATTGAGCGACTGCGCCATGACCGGGTAGGACTTGAGCAGTTTCACTCCAAGCGCCTGGGCCTGCTCCCTGAAGCGGTCATCATTGAGTCCCAGTGCCACCACCTTGCGAGGCCAGGGGAGCTCGTCACGATACTCCAGATAGAAGGCCATGGCGGGGTCATCGGCAATGATCAGACTACCGCTTTCATTCAAGGTGCTGGCGGTCAATCGCTGGAGCAGGGCCTCATGGGCCAGCGGCCGCGCCAGGCGCAGCGCATCGACATACTCCACCAGCAGTTGTCGGTCTGCGCTGGCTTCGTGACGAAAACGCGCCTCGACACTGCTTACCACATCGTCATTCCACCGGTACCCCTGGTGGTAAGAGGTCAACAGTGTCAGTGAAGCACCCTGCGACTCGTCCAGTTCATCACCCGATAGCATCGCAGAAGCGACCATGGCCACCAGGCCAAGGGTGGTCGGCACAAGTCTCCTGAGTCTCACCAGTAGCAGTGACCTCAACCACGGGAGAGGGCACGGCCCGAGCAGGATGTGCATGAGTAAGGCTCCCACGGGAGCGTCTGCTGGCGACGTTCGATCAAGTGCTGTCTCGCCCCGTAGATGAAGCCTAGAAGCCACCGATGTTCCCCTCGCGCTCCCTTTGGAGGTAGCGATGGACTGAAGATAGGGATAGGTCCAGCGCGCACCGTCTTTGACCTCGCGCATGTCAGCCGGGATGATCGCTACTCGCTTTCAGGATGACGGCCGCCCATGTCCTCGACCACCGCGCGATCCCGCCCTACCGCTATCGGCAGCAAGCCACGGCTGCTGCTGATCGGGGCAGGCCACGCCCATCTGCATCTGCTGCACCAGAGCTCCTTGCTGTCGCGCTTCGATGTCACCCTGGTCGACCCCGGCGCCTTCTGGTATTCGGGCCTGGCCAGCGGTGTGCTGGCCGGCGACCATTCACCTGCGACCGACAGGATCGATCCTGCGACGCTCTGTCATGGGCGAGGGGTTGCACTGGTCAGGGCGCGTCTTTGTGGGCTGAACACCGACGCGCGCCAGGCCCTGCTGTCCAACGGGACCTCTCTGGCGTTTGATCGACTGGGGCTGAATCTGGGCTCTGCTCCTGTGTTGCGGTCGAGCGATGATGAAGCCAGCAGCGATAGCGCAGCCTCGCTACCAGGCGACAAGCAGACACACTGGCAGATCAAGCCCATCCCCCACCTGGTGCAGCTGCGGCGCAGCCTCGAGCGTCGGTTTCAGCGCCGACAGTCGGTGAGTGTCGAGATTCTCGGTGCCGGCGCCAGCGGGGTCGAGATCGCCTGCGCCATCGAAGCGCTCGGCCGCCACCACCAGATCGCCGCTGGTGCTCTGACCATTCGCCTGCGACATCGCGGCTCTGGCCTCTTGCCAGAAGCGCCCGCGCGAGCCCGACGCTACCTGTTGGCAGCCCTGGAGCGTCGCGGAATCCTTGTCGTCGACAGCCACCATGACCGACATCTGCCGGCGTCCGACATCGTCGACGCCACTGGGCTGGGTCCTCCGCGAGGACTCGAGAGGTTCGGCCTGCCGACGATCGATGGTCGCGGTATAGCCATCGACCCGTCGCTTGAGGTCCAGGGGACCGACGGCGTCTTTGCCAGCGGAGACTGTGCTGCACTGATCGACCATCCCTTGCCACGGCTGGGCGTCCACGGGGTTCGTCAGGGCCCCGTACTGGCCCAGAACCTGATCGCATCGCTGGACCCGCAGGCGTCACTGACCTCTTACCGCCCGCCTGCGCGGGCCTTGTCCATCGTCAATCTCGGCCACGGCGAAGCCCTGGCGCTCTACGGAAACGCCTGGTGGGGCGGACGACTGGCCAGCCGCCTGAAACGTCATCTGGACCTGAATTTCATGCAGCGTACCAGGCGTCTGCGCTGACAAGACTCTACTCGCTCACCGCTTTCGGCTAGGCTAGAGGTTTCTCGGCAAGCGCCTGCGCCAGGCCCCCAATACCCTGACTAGGACGTCGGCATTTCCATGATCAAGCGTTACCTTCCGATTCTTGCCTGGTTGCCACACTATACGCCGCGTCTGCTGGGGGGCGATCTGCTGGCGGGTATCATCGTCACCGTCATGGTGATCCCCCAGTCGCTGGCCTACGCCATTCTGGCGGGTCTGCCTGCCGTGGTCGGACTCTATGCCAGTCTGCTACCGGCGGTGGTCTACGCCATGCTGGGCACCAGCCGGTCGCTGGCGGTGGGCCCGGTGGCGATCATCGCTCTGATGACTGGCGCCGCTCTGACCAAGGTGGCCACTCCCGGTAGCGCCGCGTACGTCGAGGCGGCGCTGGTGCTGGCACTGCTGTCGGGACTGATGCTGACCGCCATGGGCATGCTGCGCCTGGGCTTTTTCGCCAACTTTCTCAGCCACCCGGTCATCGGTGGCTTTCTCTCAGCCTCGGGACTGCTGATCGCCATCAGTCAGCTATCTCACCTGCTGGGCATCGAGGCCGGTGGCTATACCGCCCTGGCACTGATCTACAGCCAGCTATCCCACCTCGACCAGACCAACCTGACGACCCTGGCGATGGGCGCCTCGACCCTGCTTTTCCTGTGGGCGACCCGCCGCTATGGACAACACGCTCTGACGGCACTGGGCCTGCCCAGAGGGCCTGCCAGCATGCTGGTACGCGCAGGTCCCGTGGCAGCGGTGGTCGTCACTACGCTGATCAGCTGGCGATGGGATCTTGCCTCCAGGGGGGTTGCGACCGTGGGGCAGATCCCCGCCGGCCTGCCAGCCTTCGGTCTGCCGACATTCGAGCTGGGCCTGTGGCATGCGCTGCTGGTGCCGGCGCTGTTGATCAGTGTGGTGGGCTTTGTCGAGTCCATCTCGATGGCCCAGATGCTGGCCGCAAAGCGCCGCGAGCGTGTCTCCCCCAATCAGGAGTTGATCGGACTCGGCGGCGCCAACCTGGCCGCTGCTGTCACCGCCGGCATGCCGGTCACCGGCGGACTGTCGCGCACCGTGATCAATCAGCAGTCTGGTGCACGCACCCCCATGGCCGGTCTGTTTGCCGCCATCGGTATCGGTGTGGTGACCCTGGCGCTCACCCCCCTGCTGGAACATCTTCCGATCGCCACCCTCGCCGCCACCATCACCGTGGCCATACTGACGCTGGTGGATATCCCGCTGATTCGCCAGACCTGGCGCTACTCCCGCAGCGACTTCTCGGCCCTGGCGGTGACCATGCTGCTGACGCTGGTGGAGGGCGTCGAAGCCGGCATCATCGCCGGGGTAGGTCTCTCGATTGCGCTTTTCCTGTACCGTACCAGTCGCCCCCACAGCGCCATCGTCGGCCGCATCCCTGGCAGTGAGCACTTCCGCTCGATCACCCGGCATCAGGTCGAGACCGTCAGCCATCTCGCCCTGTTCCGGGTCGACGAAAGCCTCTATTTCGCCAACGCCCGCTATCTCGAAGACACCCTCTATACACTGGTGGCCCAGCGCCCCGAGCTAAGCGACGTGGTACTTATCTGCTCTGCAGTGAATCTGATCGACGCCTCGGCGCTGGAAAGCCTGGACGCGATCAATGCCCGTCTGAAGGACTCTCGCGTCACCCTACACCTGGCCGAGGTCAAGGGGCCGGTGATGGACCGGCTGAAGCATTCCGACTTTCTCGATGAATTGACCGGCCGCGTGTTCCTGAGTACCTATGCCGCCTGGACGGAGCTTCGACGCACCCGGGACTGATCCACCAGACTCGCCTCGCCGGACGATGCCCGGTAGCTGCCCGGTAGCTGCCCGGTAGCTGCCCGGTAGCTGCCCGGTATCTGCCCGGTAGCTGCCCGGTAGCTGCCCGACAACCACCAGGCGAGGCTGGAGCCGTGTCGATCTTGCGGGTCAAAGGGCCCGCCTCGAGCCATCGTTGCCGCAGATAGAAAAGCCGGACCTGCTGCCATCGACACAACTGGGTGCCGACCGATGCCTTAGGAGAATATCGACATTGTCGGCATTGCGGTAAGATGGCCCGGTGATACATGGACGGGCCACGAGATGGAAGACTCACCCAAGCAGAACCTCGCCATCAGCGCTTACCGCTGGCTCAAGCAGGACATCATTCGTGGCGTCTTCGCCCCGGGCGAAAAGCTGTTGATGGCAAGGCTGAAAGAACGCTACGACCTGGGCGTGGGGCCGCTGCGCGAAGCCCTGTCCCAGCTGGTTGCCGACCGTCTGGTGGTTGCCATCAGTCAACGCGGTTATCGGGTGGCCCCCATGTCGCTGGCGGAGCTCGAGGATCTGTACGATGCCCGCGCCCAGCTCGAGGGGCTGATGCTGGAGTTGGCCATCCAACGCGGTGACGATCGCTGGGAAGCCGATATCATCGCTACCGCGCACACCCTGGCCAAGGTCGAAAGTGTCAGCTCCTCCGAGGAGCTGCTCGATATCTGGGACAGTCGCCACAAGGCCTACCACAGTGCCATCGTGGCCGGTTGCAACTCGCCTCACCTGATGCAGGTGCGCGACACCCTGTTCGACCAGGTCGAGCGCTACCGCCACCTGTGGCTTCGCGAGACGGTGTTTTCCAGCGAGGCCCTGGCGGTCAAGCGTGACGAACATGCGGCACTGACCGAGGCGGTATTGAGTCGGGACGCCGGCAAGGCCCGGCGCATGATGCGTGACCATCTGATGACGCCGGTACCGATCATCACCGAAGTGATGGCCCGGCGCGGCCTGGATTGAGTCACCATGACGGCGCTTACGCTTGAGCAAGGCAGTTGGCCTGCGCTCACCTGCGCTCAAAGAAGGGCCACACTCCCGCCTCGGCGCGCAGTGAGCTACTCCCCAAGGGAGAGCGACAGCGCCAGACGGATAGCTGCACACTTGGAAGTGCACCGTGCCTGGTCCTGAACCTCGATGGGCGCGGGCACCGTCTAGACAGGGCCCGGGATTGTCACCGGACTGTCACCCGTAACACCTAGACTTTTCATAAATCTGATAGCCGTACGCGTTGCCACCGGAGGAATACCATGCCCCATCTACTCAGATTCTCGCGGGACCTGGAGGCACGCCTGGATTTCCTGGCCGAAAAGACCGGCCTGTCGAAGGCTGCACTGATCGAACGTCTGGTCAGCGAAGGCGCCGAAATCCTCGAAGCCGAGCTGGCCCACGAGGGCGCCGGCAGCCAGCGTGCGGAGCGCTCCATCGATCAACTTCTGCGCGAAAGCGGGCTCGGCGCCTGACGACTCGCCTGAAAAGTGCCTGCGCTCGGTAATACGGCGTTAAAAATCGGCTGGTGCGCCAGCCCGGTCAAAATGCTCATTTACACCCCGTAAACTGCGCTTTCTCACCGATTTTTGCCTTGTCTAACCTTCGCTCGTCAACTTTTCGGACAAAGGCTAGCGCTGCGCCTGGTGCAGACCTTCTCGCAGCGCTTCTGACTCCCCCCCGGCCGGCTGCTCGGACATCGCTCTTGCCAGCGCCGCTCTGGGGTCGCGAGGATAGTAGCGTTCCGGCTGACGTGCCACGTGGGGAAAGAACCGCGTGTCCTTGTAAGGCATCTTCATGAAGCCTGAGATACCCAGTCCCTCGATCAGCTTCACCGCATCGACGATGTCCTCGAGACAGTCATGGAATTCCTGCTCCCTTGAAGGGTCGAGCAGCCGATAGTGGTGGTGAATCTTGAGATGCGACGGCAGCACCTCGAAGATGATCATGCCGGTGTGGTGGATATCATTGAGCGCCTGCAACGAGGTGATGATCGCCTCCGGCAGGACCAGCAATTCCTCAGGGTCGGGACCGTCCTCGAAATAGCTGTGCAGACGGGAGCGATCCTCCAGTTCCGGCACCGCGCTGACCTCATAGGACAGTTTCAGCGACGGATCGACCACGAAGGGGTGATCCGGACTGGTACGCTCCAGGTGCAGGGTATCGCGGGCATTGAACAGGCAGCTCTTGAAGATGCCCCGCCGATGGATCGCCCGCGCCAGGGTCACCATGTTGTTGACCGCCGCCACGAAGGCTCGTTTGAGCCCTGCGTCGTGCAGATTCAATGACGAGTCGATATAGACGCCATCGGCCTCCCAGCGCACCGCCAGTCCTCCGACCACCGGGTACTTGCCCAGCCGGCTGACGGCGGCCAGAAAGGCTTTTTCGGTCTCCCCCATGCCCTGCATGAAGTTGCGATAGTAGCGATCGAGCTGAACATCGTTGACGTCATTGAGCGTCTCCTCCACGCCCTCTTCCCTCAGAAATGCCTTGCGCGAGCTGTACACCACGGTATCGATCTCGCGACTCAGCGCGCGGCTCCACACCGGCACCTGTGCCACTTCCTGGGGCCGCGGCAGATCGAGCATCACCAACCGTCCCAGGCGCGGCATTTCGGTAATGAAGTGGTCGCCGGCCCTCAACCGCACCTCGGGGTCGGGATCGAGCATCCCGTCCAGGGTCCTGGCAAACTCCATCGGCAGACCCAGCGAGGTGGCGGGAATGGCGCGATGTCCAAAACGGCAGGACTGCGCCGAGGCCAGCGCGTAGAGGGTCCCGGCGACACCCTGCTCGTCGAAGCGCGGTGATGACAGCGCGCCCCCAAGCTGGTCCTCGCCGATGAAATAGACGTCCCCGAGCCTGGCGTTGGTCTGCTGCAGATTGTCGGACATCAGCTCCATCACGTTGGCGGTGACGAACTGCAGCCGTGCGTCGAGCTGTGCAAATACCGACGACCCCCAGTCGATCAGCGCCACCGTTTCGTCGCGGGCGTCAAACACCAGATTCGACGGTTTGATGTCGCCATGGACCACCGGCTTTCTCGGGGCGCCGGCGGGGGTGGTTTCACGCCTCAGCTCACGCAGGATATCCGCCAGTTGGGTGGCGATACGCACCACCAGCCGTGGTGACAGCCGACCCTGACGCAGCGATACCTCCTCCAGATTGAGCCCCGGAGCCCGCTCCATCACCAGAATCGCCTGGTGGCGCACCCGTTGATAGGCGACCAGCGCCGGCACACGGGGATGCACCACCTGCTCGAGCATGAAGGCCTCTTCCTCGAGGCGATCCTGCAGGTGCTGCGGCAACGTGACCCGGCTGAACTTGAAGACGTGATGGCGCTGGTCGGGACTGACCCCGGCAAACACGAAACCGTAGGCGCCCTTGCCGACCAGCTCGATGCGCCGATAGCCCAGCTGCTCGAGCTGGGTACGACACAGCGCGACCCACTCCTTGAGCTTGCGCGCGTCGTCCTGGCTGAGCAGGTAGATCGACTGATCTTCCGGGATGTAGAACTGCTGCAACGGGGCCTGGGGCATGGCGGTATCCTCCACCGATACACGATGCCACGGCGGCGCCTCGGGCGCACGCCGTCACAACCGTTCAGGACAGGTGAAGCAGCATGCTTTCAGGGTCCTCGAGATAGCCTTTCCAGGCATTGCAGAAACGCGCGATGGTGCCGCCATCCAGCAAGCGATGATCACCGGCCCAGGTCACCGTCATGATGCCCCGACGCACGACCTGCCCTGCCTCGTCGAAGCGTGGCAGCCACTGGGTCTTGCCGATGGCCACGATCGCCGACTCGGGGATATTGATGATGGGGGCGGCATAGGTCCCGCCGAGGGCACCGATGTTGGAGATACTGATCGTGCCTCCCTTGAGGTCGCTGGCAGCCACCCGCCCCTCGCGCGCGGCCTCGGTCAGGCGCTGCACCTCGGCGGCGATCTCAAGCAGGCTCAGGCGCTCACAGCCCTTGATATTGGGCACCATCAGGCCGGCCTTGCCGTCCACCGCCATGCCCACGTTGCAGTGGGGCGGATAGTGGATTTCGGTGGCCTCGTCATTGAGACGCGCATTGACCAGGGGATGTTCGTCGATCGCCAGCGCCAGCGCCTTGATGAAAAACGGCATCAGGGTGAGCTTGACGTCCCTGGCTTCGGCCTGGGGCTTGAGCCGGCCGCGCAGGGCCAGCAGGTCGGTGACGTCGATCTCTTCACCGTACTGGAAGTGCGGCACGCTGCTGGCCGCCGCCACCATCTGGCGCGCCATGGCCGCCCGGACCCCGCGCAGCGGTTCCACTCGCACCTCTCCCTCGTCGCGGGCTGTTGCATCGGTGCCGGCGAGAGAGCCCGCCCCTGCTGACTCGGACCTGGAATCGGACCCGGAATCGGCCGCGCAAGCAGCACCGCTGTGTCGAGCGCCATCGAGAAAGTTCAGCACGTCTTCCTTCAACACGCGGCCCTGGCGACCGCTGCCGGGAATGTCCTCGAGTCGCAGCTGGTGTTCTCGGATCAGTCTGCGTACCGCCGGGCTCGCCGGGATGCGCCCGTAGGGGCCCTTGCCCCCCTCGGACGCAGCCGTGTGCGCGGGAGAGTCACTCTTCCGGGTCGGGGTCGGGGGCGACGCCTCCTCGACCGCCAGCGCTTCACCAGCGGCGGCGGCACCCGCCACCTGATAGGCAAACAGCGGCGCATGGACCTTGGCCATCTCGCCCTTGGCCACATACAGCTCGGCAACGACCCCATCCTCCGGCGCAGTGATCTCGACCATGGCCTTGTCGGTCATGACATCGACCAGTCGCTGGTCTTCGCTGATCTCGTCACCCTGGGCCACGTGCCATTCGACGATCTCGCACTCGACGATGCCCTCACCGATATCGGGCAGAATAAAGTCTACCCGTCGCCCCGCACCGCCCTTTTCGCTGGAGCTCGACGGCGGCTCTACTGGCTCTGCCGGCTCCTGGACAGGCGCCTCTTTCGGGCTGGCGGCTTGCGCCGGGGCATTGCCTTCGCTTTCAGTCTGACCCTCATCACGCTGGGCCTCTTCGCCCTGACCATCGCCGCCCTGATGCTCGCCACGATAGGCAAACAAGGGCGCATGGACTCGAGCCATTTCACCCTTGGCCACGTGCAGCCTGGTAACGACGCCGGCTTCCGGGGCGGTGATTTCCACCAGCGCCTTGTCCGTCATCACCTCGACCACAGGCTGGTCTTCGGCGATGGTATCACCCTCGGCAATCTTCCATTCCATCACCTCACACTCGACGATGCCCTCGCCGATGTCAGGCAGCTTGAACTCTGTCATGTCTTGGCTCCCGGCGCCGTCTCAGTAGTGGAGTGAGGTCTTGATGGCCTCGTAGATCTTCAGATGGTCGGGCAGATACTCCTTCTCCAGCGTCAGCGGAAAAGGTGTATCGATGCCGGTCACCCGTTGGATCGGCGACTCCAGGTAAAGAAAGCAGCGCTCCTGAATGGCAGCGGCGATCTCTCCGGCGAAGCCCCCTGTGCGGGGCGCCTCGTGGGTGATGACCAGGCGGCCTGTCTTCAGTACCGACTCGGCGACGGTATCCTCGTCCCAGGGCAGGATGCTGCGCAGATCGATCACTTCGCAGGACACCCCGTCCTTTTCTGCCATCTCCACCGCCCGATCGATCACCTCCATCTGAGCCCCCCAGCCCAGCAGCGTGATATCGGCTCCTTCCTTGGTCACCTCGGCTTCTCCCAGCGGCAGCTGGTAATCCTCTTCCGGGACCTCGCCGGTGGAGGCGCGATAGAGGCGCTTCGGCTCGAAGAACAGCACGGGATCTGGGTCACGAATGGCGGCCAGCAACAGGCCCTTGGCCTCGTAGGGATTGCGCGGCACCACGATCTTGAGACCCGGGGTGTGGGCGAAATAGGCCTCGGGCGACTGGGAGTGATAGAGGCCACCGGAGATACCACCGCCGTAGGGCGCGCGGATGGTCAACCCGCCGACGTTGAACAGATCGCCGGAGCGGTAGCGAAACTTGGCGGTCTCGTTGACGATCTGGTCGAAGGCCGGAAAGATGTAGTCGGCGAACTGGATCTCCGCCACCGGCACCGATCCCTGGGCCGCCAGCCCATTGGCGAAGCCGATGATGCCCTGCTCCACCAATGGCGTGTTGAAGCAGCGCGCCTTGCCGTACTTTTCCTGAAGGTGACTGGTCGCACGGAAGACGCCACCGAAGCCCCCGACGTCCTCACCGAAGCACAGCACCTTGTCGTCTTCGGCCATGGCGATGTCCAGCGCCTGGTTGATGGCCTGCAGCATATTGATGGTCGGCATCTCAGTCCCCTCCCTGGTCGGCATCGCGATGGCTCAACGCCGGGTCCAGCGACCTGGCCCCACGCGGATAGGCCTCCGGGTAGCGACGAACATGCTGCTTGAGAGCATCGAGCTGATGCTGCAGCGCAGGCGTCACGTCGGCATAGACGTCGGTGACCATGGTATCGATCGCCGGAGGTGGGCGCTTTTCGGCCCGTTTCATGGTTTCCAGCACCTCGCGACGCAGTTCGTCCTGCAACGCCTTTTCCTCGTCTTCGCTCCACCAGCCCTGGGCCTCGAGCCACAGCTGCATGCGCCGGATCGGGTCCTTGGCCCGCCAGGCGTCCTCTTCCTTGCGCGAACGATAGCCCGATGGGTCATCGGAAGAGCTGTGGGCCGCCAGACGGTAGGTCATGGCCTCGATCAGTACGGGCTTGTTCTCCTCCACCGCCAGACGTCGTGCCTTTTCGGTGGCCCGGTAGACCGCCAGCACGTCGTTGCCGTCGACGCGGATCACGTGCATGCGATATCCCAGCGCCCTGGGCGCCACGCCATCCGCGGCGAACTGCTCCACCGACGGCGTGGAAATGGCGTAGCCATTGTTGCGACAGAAGAAGATCACCGGCGCTTCGTGTACCGCCGCCATATTGAGCGCCGCGTGGAAATCGCCCTCGGAGGCAGCGCCCTCACCAAAATAGACGATGGTGCAGAGGCCCTCTCCCGCCAGCTTCTGGCCATAGGCATAGCCCGTGGCCTGGGGAATCTGAGTCGCCAGCGGTGATGAAATGGTCATGTAGTGCAGCTTGCGCGACCCATAGTGGATCGGCATCTGCCGGCCCTTGCCGTAGTCCAGTTCATTGCCGAACAACTGGTTCATGAACTCGTCGAAGCTGAAGCCGCGATAGGCCAAGGCGCCCTGCTCTCGGTACTGAGCCATGATCATGTCGGCGTCGTCCAGGGCGGCGGCGCTGCCGATGACCGCCGCTTCCTCGCCGGTGCACTGCATGTAGAAGCTCAGGCGTCCCTGACGCTGCGCCGCCATCATGCGCTCGTCCAGCACCCGGGTGGCCACCATGGCGTGGTAGATTCTCAGCGCCTTGTCGCGCTCGAGATCCGGCCCTTCGGCGCCGTCATGGAGGGTGCCATCCTGGGATAGCACCGCATATGTGGGAATGCTGTATTCGTCGCCGGACAGAAAGTCCGGGCGGTGGGTCTGTGCGGTCGTCGTCATCGTGCTGTTCCTTTGCCCCTTTTGAGGGCAGTGTTGTCTTTATTCCCGCCCCTTGCCAGGGGATTGCCCGTGGCGGGACCAACGCACTGACTTGACGTTAACGTAAACTGAGACGCCTGCCTAGCCGCGACTTTGGTCGAAAATTCGTCTCGAATTGCCTCGATGGACCGCTTTGCGGCGAGCACCATGGGACGCCCGAACCGGGCCACCGTGACGGGGAGACCGGCTGGTGAGAGACGCAGGCCACCACGAAGCCCCCCTCTCTGCACGGGGGCTTCGCGGATACGGAGATCAGGAAAGGGAAAGCGGACCAGGTCTCGGTGTTCGGACCCGGACGACGCCATCAGGCCCGGCGAGCAGGAGCCAGGCGCGCGAACACGCTGTCCACCGTCAGCGCCAGCAGTGCAATCAGCACTGCGCCCTGGACGATGTAGGCGGTGTTGCCATTGACGATACCGGAGATGATCGGGTCCCCAAGGTTGCTTGAACCAACGGTAGCACCCAGGGCGGCGGTGGCGATGTTGATCGTCACCGAGGTGCGAATACCGGCCAGGATCACCGGTGCCGCCAGCGGCAATTCCACCTGGCGCAGGATCTGGCCACTGGTCATGCCCATGCCACGGGCGGCCTCCCGCACCGAGGGATCGATACCCTCGATCCCGGCGAGAGTGTTACGCACGATGGGCAGCAGACCATAGAGCAGCAATGCCACCACGATGGGCAGGGTGCCGAAACCCAGCACCGGCACCGCCAGCGCCAGTACCGCCACCGGAGGAAACGTCTGTCCCAGCGATGCCACCTGGGCGACCAGCGGCAGAAAATCGCGTCCTCCCGGACGGGTGACGGCGATGGCGCCGCCCACCCCGATCAAGGTAGCCAGCACGGCGGCAACGCTGACCACCAGCAGATGGCGTCCCAACAACACCAGAAAGTCCACCCGCGAGAAGATCACGTCACGGCTATCGGGCTCGACCCAGCGAAACAGCGCTTCCAGCTGCCCCATCAACAGACAACCCGCCAGCAGCAACAGCCCCCAGATGACAGGAACCCGCCAGCGGCTGGCCCAGTGCTCAGTCATGGCCCCGGGCTCCCACCAGCCGACGAAAGCTCAGTTCGCCGATCGGAATATCATCGTCATCGACCACCGCCAGGCGCTCGACCCGGCGCCATAGCATCACCGACAGCGCCTCCCGGAGGGAGGCGCCCTGGTCGATCCGCTCGCGCGCCACGCCACCGGTGCCCAGGGGCATCATGCGCTCGCTAACCGGCAGCAGCGCTGCCTCCTTGAGGCCGCGATCCTCGCCCCCCAGCAGCGAGGCGACGAAATCGTTGGCGGGGTCTCTCAGCACGCTCAATGGATGCCCCTGCTGCATGATCTGCCCTTCGTGCATCACCACCAGCCGGTCAGCCAGGGTCAGGGCCTCGTCCATGTCGTGGGTCACGAATACGATGGTCTTGCCCAGCCGCGCCTGAAGATCACGCAGCTCCAGTTGCAGGCTCTCGCGGGTGATCGGGTCGAGGGCGCCAAACGGCTCGTCCATCAGGAGGATATCCGGGTCCGCCGCCAGGGCGCGGGCGACCCCGACCCGCTGCGCCTGCCCCCCGGACAACTGGTCGGGGTACTTGCCGGCAAATTCGTCCATCGACAGCCCCAGCAAGGCCATCAGCTCCTCGACCCGTGCGTCGATCCTGGCCTTTGGCCACTTGAGCAGTCGCGGCACTAGGCCGATGTTGCGCGCCACGGTCCAGTGGGGGAACAGACCGGTGCTCTGGATGGCGTAGCCGATCCGACGCCTCAGCGTCTCTTCCCTGAAGCTGCGAATGGGCTGCTGGTCGATATGGATCTCGCCATCGCTGTGTTCGATCAGCCGGTTGATCATCCTCAGGGTGGTGGACTTGCCGCAGCCGGAGGTCCCCACCAGGCAGCAGAACTCCCCGCTCTCCACCTTCAGCGAAATGCTGTCCACCGCAGTGGTCGACCCGAAACGCTTGCTGATATTGATCAATTCGATCATGCGGCCTCTCCTCTCCCCAGTCGCCTCGACAGGTTGCCGAGTACCGCATCGGCGAGTATTGCCATCACCAGAATGGGCAAGGCCCCCAACAGCACCAGATCCATGGCGGCCTGACCCAGCCCTTGAAAGATGAAACGCCCGAGCCCACCGGCGCCGATCAGGGCCGCCACCGCGGTCAGGCCAATGGCCTGCACCGTGGTGATGCGCACCCCTTCCAGCAGTACCGGCACCGCCAGTGGCAGGCGCACCTGAAAGAAGATCTGCAACCGACTCATGCCCATGCCGCGCGCCGCCTCGATCACACCGGGGGAAACGCCCTCCAGGGCAACAAAGGTGTTTCTGACCATCGGCAACAGGCTGTAGGCCACCAGGGCCAGTAGCGCCGGCGCCCAACCGATGCCGCTGATGCCGAGCGAATCGACCCAGGGGTAGCGATTGGCAAGCCAGGCCAGCGGTCCGAGCAACAAGCCGAACAAGGCCAGACTGGGGATCGTCTGCAGGAAATTGAGTACCGCGAAGGCGCCCCGTTGCACTTCGGGATAGCGCCGCATCAGCAGCGCGATGCCGGAGCCGAGGACCAGACTGACGCCGACGGTGGTAGTGACCAGCAGCAGGTGCTCGCCGATGGCCAGCCAGAAGTCATCGGCACGGCCCTGGTACTCCTGCCACAACGCCAGACGATTCAGCCCCAGCGGCAGGCAGACGGCGAGCAGCGCCAGCGGAGTCAGCATCAAGAGCCAGGACACCCCGGTCGACAGCCGCTGTCGAGTCCGCAGGTCCAAAAGCGCCAACATCAGCACAAACAGCGCACACCAGATGCCTGAACCGATCCCGAGCCGCGCCTGGGGCAGCTCAGGATCGATGAGCTGGTGCACCGCCAACACCAGCCACAGCGGCAGGCCTGCCAGCGCCAGCAGCACCAGCCCAAGCGAGCGCCAGCCGGGGTCAGCGCTACGCGCCGACAATGCCGCAAGGCCCATGGGCAGGCTGGCCAGCAGCGCCATGGCGGGCCCGGCCACCTCCCAGGCGTAGAGAGCCTCGCCGGGCACAATACGATTCGGTGCGACGCTGACCACAGGCAAGGCCCACCAGGCACCGAGCCCCACCAGCATCAGAGTCAGCAATACCGTATTGCCGCGCTCACCGTTCACTGCACTCAAGAGACCGATGGCTCAGTCCTCGAGAGTCGACAGGTAGTCGGCGGCCACCTTCGCCGGGTCCAGACCGTTCACCGCCACGTCACCGTTGAGACGCTGCAGGGTCTCCAGATCCAGCGACTGGAACACCGGCGCCAGAGCCTCTTCGATCTCGGGGTGAGCCTCGAGCACCTCCTTGCGCACGACGGGAGCCGGCTGATAGACCGGCTGAACACCCTTGGTGTCGGTCATCACGGTGAGGTCCAGCGCCTGCAGGCCACCATCGGTGCCGTAGGTCATCGCAGAATTCACGCCGCTGGTCTGCTGGGCCGCGGCGCGCATGGTCGCGGCGGTGTTGCCCCCGGAGAGTACCAGCAGGTCGTCATCGTCCAGAGAGAAGCCGTAAGCCTCCTCGAACGCCGGCAAGGCAAAGGCGGACTCGACGAAATCGGTACTGGCCGCGAGCTTGTATTCGCCCCCCTGGTTGATGAAGTCAGCCATGTCTTCCAGGGTCTCGAGCCCGTTGTCACGGGCGACATCTCCGCGCACGCTGATGGCGTAGGTATTGTTGGCCGAGGCCGGCTCGAGCCATACCAGCCCCTGCTCGGCGTCCTTGCTCTTCACCGTTTCATAGGCCTTGTCCGCGTCATGCCACACCGGGCTGTCGGTCATGTCGTGGAAGAAGGCACCGTTGCCGGTGTATTCCGGATAGATATCGATCTCGCCGTTGATCAAGGCCTCGCGCACGATGCTGGTGCCGCCAAGCTGAAGCCGATCCTCGACCTCGAGCCCTGCCGCTTCCAGGCGCTGCAGGATCATCTGACCCAGCACGGAGCCCTCGGTATCGATCTTGGAGGACACCACCAGCGGGTCCTGTGCTTGAACCTGCCCCGCCAGGGCAGAGGCGACCATCACGGCTAACACCAGGGGACGTTTCATATATCTCACCCAATTCCTTGTGTGTGTATGCTGAGTATAAGGAGGCAAGGCCAAGCCTGCTGAACGTTTCACCAACGTGAGTCCATCATGACCTCATGCCAAGGCGCAACCACCGCCGTCCAGCTCGGCGCAGTACCCAACCATCCCATGGTGCGTGATCTGGCATGGCTGATGACGGCTCCCGACCTGATCGACACCGACTGGCCCGGGCGTCCGAGTCTGACCCAGCTCGGGCTGGGCGAGCCGGAGCACCGACACGCCTATCTGGCGGCCATCGACGCCGACCCGAGCTCACTTGAGGCGATGGTGGGGCGCACCGCCACCACCCGGCTTGGACAATATCACGAGTTTCTTTGGCAATTTTTGCTCTCTACGGCACCGGCTACCGAGTTGCTGGCTCACAATGTGCCTATTCGAGAAGAAAAGCGGACCCTGGGCGAACTGGACCTGCTCTACCGCAACGCCGATGGGCGCCTTCAACACCTGGAAGTGGCGATCAAGTTCTTTCTCGGCCTCCCCTGCGGTCCGGGGGACTCGGGCGATACCTGTCGCTGGATAGGCCCCGGGGGGCTGGACAGCCTGGCGCTGAAGGTCAGCCATCTGTTGCATCATCAACTGCCCCTGCTGCAGAGCCAGCGCGCCCGAGAGCTTTTGCTTCTGGGCCTGAATGACAGCCCCGCCAACACGATCAAAGAGGCTCCCCTGGCGTCACTGCAACACGGAATCGAGGCCCACCTGGCGATGCCCGGGGTGTTGTTTCAACCCTGGCACTGTCCCATGGCGCTACCCCGCGGCGTGCCGGATTCGGCGCTACAGGGGCTCTGGTGTCACTGGCGCGACTGGTCGGCCCTGTGCCGACAGTTCGAGAACATGCGCTTCGGTACCTGCCTGGCGAAACCCCATTGGCTGGCCCCGCCACAACCGCGACACTGGAGCAGCCGTGACGACCTGACACGGGCGCTGGCGGCACATTTCGCCACCTATGCGACACCGGTACAGGTGATGCTGACCGAGGACCCCCTGCGCTTCGAGCGAGAGGCACTGGACCCGCCGCTGGATGGCTCATGGGTCCTTGGCCAGGATGCCGATGAGCCTGCCACCCAGGACATGAAAAATGCGCCGCCCGCGGCATGCGGACGGCGCATCTTCGTGGTCGGCGACGACTGGCCCCGACAGGTCCCCCTGCCGCCCCGTGCGGTGCACAAGCGACAGGCGACTACGGGCTGAACTCAGCCCTTGTCGACCACCCAGGTGGTACCTTCGCGGGAGTCCTTGAGCACGATCCCCAGGGCGGCGAGCTCGTCGCGGATGCGGTCCGCTTCGGCGAACTGCCTGGCCTTCTTGGCCTCCGCCCGCGCCGCGATACGCGCATTGATCTCGTCTTCGGACAGCGCTACCGAACCACCCTTGAGGAAGGCGGCCGGCTCCTGGGTCAACAAGCCCAGGATACCGCCCAGACGCTTGAGCTCGAGCGCCAGGGCAGGAACGTCATCGCTGCCTTCCTTGCGCGCACGATTGAGCTCGCGTACCAGTTCGAACAGCACCGACAGGGCCTCCGGCGTGTTGAAGTCATCGTCCATGGCGGCGCTGAAGCGGGCGGCGTAGTCGCCCGGCCCCACTTCGATTTCCGCCGGCAGCGCGACGCCATCAAGCGCGGTGTAGAAGCGCTCGAGTGACTTGCGTGCCTCGCCAAGCGCCTCCGGGGCGTAGTTGATGGCACTGCGATAGTGGCTTGCCACCAGCAGATACCGCACCACCTCTGGATCGTGGTGCTCCAGCACCTCGCGAATGGTGAAGAAGTTGCCCAGGGACTTCGACATCTTTTCGCTGTCGACCCGCACCGCTCCGGCGTGCATCCAGGTATTGACGTAGCGCTCGCCTGTGGCCGCCTCGCTCTGGGCGATCTCGTTCTCGTGGTGCGGGAAGGTCAGGTCCGGACCTCCACCGTGGATGTCGAAGGTGTTGCCCAGGCAGCAGGTGGACATTGCCGAACATTCGATATGCCAACCCGGACGCCCCTCGCCCCAGGGAGAGGCCCAGCTGGCCTCACCCGGCTTGGCGCCCTTCCACAGCACGAAGTCCAGCGGATCTTCCTTGTGCTCGTCGACCTCGACGCGGGCGCCGGAGCGCATATCGTCGAGGTTACGATTATTGAGCTTGCCGTAGCCTTCGAACTTGCGCACGCGATAGTAGACATCGCCGTTACCCGGCGCGTAGGCAAAGCCCTTGGCGATCAGCACCTCGATCATGGCGATGATCTCGGCCACGTGGCCGGTGGCCCTGGGCTCCTGGTCCGGACGCTGGACAAACAGCCGACCTTCATCCTCGTGCATGGCGTCGATCATGCGCTCGGTCAGTTCACCGATGCTCTCGCCGTTCTCTTCGGCGCGACGCAGGATCTTGTCGTCGATATCGGTGATGTTGCGCACGTAGGTGACGTCATAGCCACGATGGCGCAGATAGCGGCTGATGACGTCGAAGGCGACCATGACCCGGGCATGTCCCAGGTGGCAGAAGTCATACACCGTCATGCCACAGACGTACATGCGTACCTTGCCCGGCTCGATGGGCGTGAACTCTTCCTTGGTGCGGCTCAGCGTGTTGTAGATCTGCATGTCAGCCCTTCTTCTGCATCTTGGCCCAGGTGTCCTTGAGACCGACCGTGCGATTGAACACCAGGTGATCGGGGCGGCTGGCGTAGCGGTCGGCACAGAAGTAGCCGACACGCTCGAACTGGTAGCGATCCTCGTTGCCGGCATCGGCCAGGCTCGGCTCGCCGACACCCTGGACGGTCACCAGCGACTCGGGGTTCAGGTGCTCGAGGAAATCGGCGTCCTTGTCCTTGTCCGGCTGCTCGACCAGGAACAGATTGTCGTAGAGCCGCACCTCGATCGGCACCCCGTGGCTGGCACTGACCCAGTGGATGACCCCTTTCACCTTGCGCCCTTCCGGGTTCTTGCCCAGGGTGTCGAAGTCCACACTGCAACGCAGCTCCTGGATCTCGCCCGCCTCGTCCTTGACCACCTCGTCACAACGGATCACGTAGCTGTTGCGCAGGCGAACCTCCTTGCCCGGGGCCAGACGGAAGAACTTCTTCGGCGGCTCTTCCATGAAATCGTCGCGGTCGATCCACAGCTCTCGGGTAAAGGGGATACGGCGCACCGGCATGTCGTCACGGGCCGGGTGTCCCGCCACCTCGTAGACCTCTTCGTGGTCGGCGTCGACATTGGTCAATACCACCTTGAGCGGCTTCAGCACGCACATGGCACGAGGTGCATTGTCCTCGAGGTCGGAGCGGATGGCATGGGTCAGCATGGCGATGTCCACCAGACCGCCGTCGGCCCGGGTCACACCGATCATCTCGCAGAACTTGCGAATCGACGCCGGTGTATAACCGCGCCGACGCATCCCGGAGATGGTAGGCATGCGCGGATCATCCCAGCCATCGACGATGCCGTTGTCGACCAGCAGCTTGAGCTTGCGCTTGGAGGTCAGGGTATAGTTCAGATTCAGGCGCGCAAACTCGATCTGCCGGGGCTTGGCCGGCACCGGCAGCTGCTCCAGAAACCATTCGTAGAGCGGCCTGTGGTCCTCGAACTCCAGGGTGCAGACCGAGTGGGTAATCCCTTCGATGGCGTCAGACTGGCCGTGGGTGAAGTCGTAGGACGGATAGATCTTCCACTTGTCGCCGGTCTGGTGGTGGCTGGCATGCCGAATGCGATACAGGATCGGGTCGCGCAGGTTGATGTTGGGCGAATCCATGTCGATCTTCGCGCGCAGCACCTTTTCGCCTTCGGCAAATTCCCCCTGGCGCATGCGCTCGAGCAGATCGAGGTTCTCCTCTGCGCTGCGGTCGCGGTAGGGACTGGGGCGACCGGCTTCGGTCAGGGTACCGCGGTATTCGCGAATCTCGTCCGGAGACAGATCATCGACATAGGCCTTGCCTTCCTTCACCAGATGCTGCGCCCAGGCGTAGAGCTGGTCGAAGTAGTCGGAGGCGAAACGAATGTCGCCCGCCCACTGGAAGCCCAGCCAGTGCACGTCTTCCTTGATGGCGTCGATGTAGGCCTGCTCTTCCTTGGCGGGGTTGGTGTCATCGAAGCGAAGATGGCAGTCACCACCGAACTGCTCCGCGAGTCCGAAGTTGAGACAGATCGACTTGGCGTGCCCGATGTGCAAGAAGCCATTCGGCTCGGGGGGGAATCGCGTCACGATCTTCTGTGACCGTCCGGCCTCGATTTCCTCGCGAATCTGATTGCGAATGAAATTCGGCGCGTTGCTGGTCTCGGTGGTCATGTTGATGAATCAACCTCTGGTGAAGTAAGGGCTTTGAAGGGCACAGATCCGCCCCCGGCTTCGCGCTGCGAAGCAAAACGGCTATTATAGCGTCACGCCAGGGCCCGGCGCCAAGCCGGGCCGAGAACGAGAAAGGCGCCAAGAGGCGCTGTAAACGCTACAGGACCACTCCATGATCATTCTGCAGACCAATTTTGGCGACATCTCGATCGAACTCAACCATGAAGAGGCGCCAAAGACCGCGGCCAACTTCGAGCAGTACGTCCGCGATGGCTTCTACGATGGCACCCTTTTCCATCGCGTGATCGACGGCTTCATGGTCCAGGGCGGCGGCTTCGACAGCAACTTCGAGCAGAAGCCCACGCGTGACCCCATCGAGAACGAAGCGGACAATGGCCTCAAGAACGCCACCGGCACCCTGGCCATGGCGCGGACCCAGGACCCTCACTCCGCCACCGCCCAGTTCTTCATCAATGTGGCCGACAACGACTTCCTCAATCATACCGGCAAGAACATGCAGGGCTGGGGCTACTGTGTCTTCGGTCGTGTGGTCGACGGCATGGACGTGGTCAACCGGATCAAGGACGTGGCCACCACCCGACGCGGCATGCACGCCGACGTCCCTGCCGAGGACGTGATCATCCAGCGCGCCTACGTCAAGGACGACGCCTGATCCTCCTGTCTTTCCACCGAGCACGCCCGCACTGCGGGCGTGCTGCGTTCAGGAGACCATGAACACCATGACCACTCTGTTGATCGCTGACCTGCACCTGCATCCCGAGGCGCCGCAGATCACCCAGGGATTCTTCGACTACCTCGAGCGCAACACCGCCGAAGGCACCGATCTTTACCTGATCGGTGACATCTTCGACGCCTGGATCGGCGACGACCTGATGGATCTCGGCGCCGCGGATCCGTCTGGCCACGCGGCTCTGGCCTGCCAGGTGGCCGAACGCCTCAAGGCTGCCAGCGACGCCGGCATGCGACTTTTCCTGATGCACGGCAACCGCGACTTCCTGCTGGGCGAAAGCTTCGCCCAGCGGGCCGGCGCCACCCTGCTCGACGAACCACAACGACTTGACCTTGGCGGTGAGCCTACCCTGGTGATGCACGGTGACAGCCTGTGCACCAGCGACGAAGCCTACATGGCGTTTCGCGCCAAGGCCCGTGACCCGCAGTGGCAGGCAGGAGTCCTTGCCATGCCGATCCCGGAGCGTCTGGCCTTGGCAAGCCAGTTGCGTCAGCAGTCCGGCGAGGCCAACAGCACCAAGGCCGCTGACATCATGGACGTCACCCCCGAGGAAGTCGTCGACGTGATGCAGGCCCACGGGGTTCGCAGGCTGATTCACGGTCATACCCATCGTCCCGCCGTGCATGACTTGAGCCTTGCCGGTCCTCAGGGCGATCCCGTGTCGGCGCAACGTATCGTGGTCGGCGACTGGACCCGCGATCAGGGCTGGGAGGTGCGCATCGAAGACGGCGAGGCCCCATCACTCAACCGCTTTTCCTTCTGACGCAGCCTTTATCGACGCCCTGCCCGCCCTGGGCCTTCGGGCATCGATGACACGCCGGACGCTCAGGCGTCCGGCCCCGCCTCACCCGACGGCCGACGTCGACACTGCTCGAGCGCCCGCTCCAGGCCATCGATATCGAGTTCCATATCCTCTGGCCAGATCATCTCGAGCCGCGAATCCTTGCGCCAGGACGCCTGAGCCTCTTTGCCGGGAACGGACGTAAGCGGGAAGGTGCGCCAGCCCCGGCCGGTTCGCATGACCCCTTTCACCCGCACGCCAGATGGCAGTTGCTTCCACCACTGCTCCAGCGCTGCGAGATCGAAGCACTCCTCGCGGTGCCAATGCCAGCTTGCGGAGCGATACCCCAGACCGTGTCCGTTCTGTCTTGCTGCACCACCGGCGATGGGCGCCGGGACCTCTGGCGTACCTGGCGACGAGTCGATCGCCTCGGCATGCAGCGAAGGCCGACGCAGCAGCAGACTCTGAGCATCGCCACGGACGTTCTGACGGCCTCGCGCCGGGGAGTCGAGCAGATGGCTGATCGGCAACCCTTTCGCGCCGCTTGGCACCATCCAGGATGGTGCCAAGCCACTCTCCTGGCGCCATCGCTCGACCCCTTGGCGATGCTCGTCCTCGAGCAGGTCCTGCATGGACAGCACCCATCCATCGGCCACTGCCAGCTGATCGATAAAGGTGGAGTGGTTAGTGACTCTGGGATCATCGAGACGGCGTGCATCGAGCACAGTGATGACCTGGCGGAGATCCAGCACCTGGGCAAGATCGCCGCCCCCCAGCACCTCCAGCAGGCCGGCCGGGTGGCCGAGCCCGGAGGGCTCGATCAGCAGTCGATCTGGCCGTTCGCGGCGCAGCAACTGCACCAGCACCGAGCGGAAGACCGTCGCCACCTGACAGCAGAGACACCCTCCTGGCACCCCCTGCACGGTGACGTCGTCGCGCTCCCCGACTATCGCTTGGTCGATGCCCACCTGACCAAATTCATTGATCAGGATTGCCCACCGCTCACCAACGGGTTTGCGATCGATCCAATGGCGGATCAACTGGCTCTTGCCGCTGCCGAGAAATCCGGTGATGACATGGGTGGGGATGCTGGCCAGTGGTTGCATGACGGTTCTTGGCTCCGGCTAGAAGATTGGCAGCAGATGACGACCAATAAGATAACGGTATAAAAATAAACAGCCTATGCAGAGGCCTTGTGCGACGCTATACCCTGAACGCCGTATGCGCTTCACTAGAACGCACGATAACGGTATAAAAAGAACCATCGAGCAGGCACGCAATACCCGAAACATCGCTCCAACAATCGTTCCAACAGGACTTCACAGGCCGGCGCCAACGAAAAGGAGCGCCAGATGGCGCTCCTTTTCGACAGCAGGGGGACCGCGACACGCGTGCGGCCCCTCTCCGCGCTGGCTAGACGAGTTGGCTAGTAACGCTCGATCTCGCCGGTATCGCGTAGATGGGTCAACAGGCCATCCAGCACCGCCTGGGCACGCAGCCGCTCGGCCATGCTGGCGACAAACTGCTCCATCTGCTGGTTACCCTCACCCTGGCCAATGCTCTCCAGGGCAATAAGACTGACATCGGCGCCATCGACCGCCCGGCCGTAAACCACCTGGCCCTCTTCAGGATGCGGCAGCTTGAACGCGGTGGTCAGCACTGCATCGGGTACGCTGGGCGCGTCCTGACGGCTGATGTTGTCAGCACGCTGCCAATCGATGTCCAGCGACTGGCCCCCCTGCAGCTGCGACACTCGCTCTTCGGCAAGCTCGATCAAGGCGTCGCGGGTCTTGGCCTGACGCACCGCCGCTTCGACCTGGTCCTTCACCTGCTCCAGCGGGAGCGTCGCCGCGTCACGGTGATCGAGCACCCGCAGCACCAGACGCCGTGAGCCATCCAGCTCGATGACCTCGCTGTTGAAGCCCTCTCCAAGCACCTCATCGCTGAAGGCCTGGTCCATCACGCCAGGTTCGGCCAGTACGCCTTCAGCGCCTTCACGACCGACCCAATCACTGGTCTGACGCTCGAGTCCAAGGTCGTCTGCCACACTCTGAAGATCGTCGGCAGCGAAGCTCTCGTCGATCAACTGCTGGGCCTTGTCATTGAAGGCGTCGCGCACCTGTGCCTGAGCAAGCTGATCACGCAGACGGTCACGCTCGGAGGCAAAGTCCGCACGATCGATCTCGGTCACCTTGATCAGGTGCAGTCCGTTATCGGTCTCGACCGCCTCGGAGACCTGGCCCTCGTCGAGGGCAAAGGCGGCCTCTTCAAAGGCCTCGCCGAAGATACCCCGGGTGATCACCCCAAGATCGCCACCGTCGTCGCTGGTGGATGTGTCATCGGAGAACTCGGCCGCCAGATCGTCGAAAGCGTCGCCATCGGCCAGTCGCGCCTTGATGGCTTCGATACGGGCCTCGGCCTCGTCTCTGCTGCGCTCGTCGCCGAAGGTCACCATGATGTGTGATATCTGACGATCGGCGTTCTCTGCCTGGGCTTCCCAGGCTTCGCGCAGGTCCTCCTCGCTCACCTCGATATCGGCGGCCATGGCCTCCTGATCGAGCACGATGTAACCGAGCTTGACCTGCTCCGGCCGCAGGAATTCCTGCTGATGCTCGTTGTAGTAGGCTGTCATTTCCGCCTGAGACACCTCGACAGGCGCCTCGAGGTCCGCCTCGGTCAGTCGGTGGTAGCGGAAACTACGTGTCTGGCGCTGCAACTCGGCAAGCCGCTCGCGTTCACCTGGCAAGGTGAAGTCGCTGGCGATCAGGCCTTGCTGGATGTGGCCGCGCATGACGTCACGACTGAGCTGCTCGCGGAAGGACAATGGCGTATAGCCGACGCTGGAAAGACGGCTGCGGAAGAGCTCCTGGTCGAACTGGCCATCGGCATTCTGAAACTCCGGGCGACTGACGATCAACTGGTCGAGTTGATTGTCCGAAACCGCTAGTCCGCCGTTCTTGGCGTAATCGATCATCAAGCGGTCACTGATCAAGCCTTCGAGCACTTCGCCGCGAAGCGCGCGCTCCTGGTCGGCCGGCACCTGGTTGGAGCGCATGGCGCGCTGGACATTCAGTTCGACCTGCTGGCGATTGATGGGCTCACCATTGACCGTGGCGACCTCATCGCCGGATTGTCCGAATAGACCAATCAACGACTCCACGCCAAACAGTGCCATGGTGACGATCACGGCACCAATGATGATCTTTGCGATCCAGCTCTGGGATCGGTCGCGAATACTCTGCAGCATGCATGCCTCTGCGAAAGGATGGGGATTCGTCGCGCACCAGTATACGCACCCGAGGGCCTGGCGCGACCTCCCCCAAACTCATGAAAAAGGCGCACCGCGATAGCGATGCGCCCTTGGCGAGTCCGGCGTAGGCGGTGGCCGCCAGACTCGTGTCAACGTGACGATGCTCGACGTGCCGCCGAGACCACGCGTCTTAGTTGACGGAATCCTTCAGAGCCTTGCCGGCCTTGAAGCTCGGCACCTTGGCGGCACTGATTTCGATCGGCTGACCGGTCTGCGGGTTGCGGCCGGTACGTGCAGCGCGCTCCTTGACGGAGAAGGTACCAAAGCCAACCAGTGAAACGCTGTCGCCCTGCTTCAGGCTCTCGGTCACGGATTCCACCATAGCATCCAGCGCGCGAGAAGCGGCGGCCTTCGGAATATCGGCAGACGCGGCAATGGCATCAATCAGCTCGGACTTGTTCACACTTCACCCCTTGACTATTACAGAAAAAAATTCGAAACGGCGATACTTCTTGCCGACAGGCTCGATCGCAGCATGGCGATAATTTATAGCAATGCTGCAAAAGACCTGTCAAGCAACCTTCCTTGCCAATCCGCATGAACCCGGCATTCTACACCCAAGATCATGGAAAAAACGTCACTAGTGTGTGCTGACCATTGAGTGTGTCGCAGACGACTCTGTCGACAGTGAATCGTCGGTTTTTTGATCCACCTTTTGTGACAGAGCGAGCTCGAGCACTTCATCAATCCAGCGAACCGGATGGATCGTCAGAGCATCCTTGATATTTTCAGGGACCTCCTTGAGATCGCGACGGTTCTCCTCGGGTATTAGCACCGTCTTTATACCACCGCGCCTGGCCGCCAGCAATTTCTCCTTGAGCCCACCGATCGGCATGACTTCGCCTCTCAGGTTGACTTCACCGGTCATCGCAACGTCGCAACGCACAGGACGGTTGCAGAAAGCCGAGACCATGGCGGTCACCATGGCGATACCCGCGCTGGGGCCGTCCTTGGGGGTGGCTCCCTCCGGCACGTGGATATGCAGGTCTTCCTTCTCGAACCGCTCGGGATCGATCCCCAGCGCCTCGGCGCGGGCCCGCACCACCGTCTGGGCGGCACTCACCGACTCCTTCATGACGTCACCCAGTGAACCGGTCTTGTTGAGACGCCCCTTGCCAGGCGTCACCACCGACTCGATATTGAGCAACTCACCTCCCACCGAGGTCCAGGCGAGTCCGGTCACACGACCGACCTGGTCCTGCTGGTCGGCCAGACCGTAGCTGTAACGCCGCACGCCAGCGTAGGCTTCGATATCCTCGGCCGCCAGCGTCTGCGAGCCCAGGGCGCCTTCCTTGCCTTCCTTCTCGAGCCGCTCACGCAACACCTTGCGACTGACCTTGGCGATCTGCCGCTCGAGCTCGCGAACGCCGGCTTCGCGGGTGTAGTAGCGAATCAGCTCCAGCAGCGCATCCTCACCAAAGCTCAGCTCATCTTCCTTGAAGCCGTTGGCGGCCAGCTGCTTGGGCACCAGATAGCGCGTGGCAATGGCCAGCTTCTCATCCTCGGTGTAACCCGGGAGGCGTATCACCTCCATGCGGTCCAGCAGCGGCCCCGGAATATTCATCGAGTTGGCGGTACAGATGAACAGGGTTTCCGACAGATCGTAGTCCAGCTCCAGGTAGTGGTCACTGAAGGTATTGTTCTGTTCGGGGTCCAGCACCTCAAGCAGCGCAGACGCAGGATCTCCTCGATGATCCATGCCGACCTTGTCGACCTCGTCAAGCAGGAACAACGGGTTCTTCACCCCCGCCTTGGCCATGCGCTGGATCGGCTTTCCGGGCAGAGAGCCGATATAGGTCCGGCGATGCCCACGGATTTCCGATTCATCACGCACGCCGCCGAGGGCCAGACGCACATACTTGCGATTGGTCGCCCGGGCGATGGACTTGCCCAGCGAGGTCTTGCCGACGCCGGGAGGCCCCACCAGACACAGCACCGGCCCCTTGAGCTTCTTGACCCGCTTGTGCACGGCCAGATACTCGAGGATGCGTTCCTTGACCTCATCCAGTCCATAGTGGTCCTCGTCGAGCACCTTCTGGGCATTGATCAGATCGTGCTTGACCCGGGTACGTTTCTTCCACGGTACCGACACCAGCCAGTCGAGGTAAGAGCGCACCACCGTCGCCTCCGCCGAGGAAGGTGACATCATGCGCAACTTGCCGAGCTCCTGGTTGGCCTTGTCGGCGGCCTCCTTGGGCATCCCGGAGTCCTTGATGGCCTGCTCGTACTTGTCGGCCTCGTTTGGCGCGTTCTCGAGCTCTCCCATCTCCTTCTGGATGGCCTTCATCTGCTCGTTGAGGTAGTACTCGCGCTGGGACTTCTCCATCTGGTCCTTGACCCTGGAGCGAATGCGCTTCTCTACCTGCAGCAGGTCGATCTCGGCTTCGATCAGCGCCATCAGGTGCTCGATACGATCGCGGACCCGATCCATCTCGAGCAATTCCTGCTTGTCGCCGATCTTCAGCGACAGATGGGCGCAGATCGTATCCACCAGGCGGCTGGGATCCTCGATCCCGGACAGCGAATTCAGTACCTCGTTGGGCACCTTCTTCGACATCTTGACGTACTGCTCGAACTGGTTTAGCAGCACCCGCACCAACGACTCCTGCTCACGCTCGCTCAGGGGCTCGCTGGAACGCAGTATCACCTGGGCCGTGGAGTAACCCTCTTCGGCTACCGAGATCTCACCGATATCGGCGCGAGACTCCCCCTCGATCAGTACCTTGACGGTACCGTCCGGGAGCTTCAGCAGCTGCATGATCTCGGCTACCGTGCCGATGGCGAACAGATCTTCGTCATCGGGATCATCCTTGCTCGCCTCACGCTGGGCGACCAGCAAGACCCGCTTGTCATCCGCCATGGCGGCTTCCAGCGCTTGAATCGACTTCTCTCTGCCGACAAACAAGGGGATGACCATCTGCGGGTATACCACCACGTCACGCAGTGGCAAAAGGGGCAGACTCATAGTCTGTTCGGCGTTCTGCTGCATCGCAGACGTTCCTCAAACTTAGCGGGTGAAACCTAAGGGGATGGGGGCAGCCCCGAGGCATTGCAAGGGGAAACGCCTAGCCGAATCGCCATCGAAGGCTCCGGCAGACAAAGGGGCCGCGTCTGCGGCCCCTTTTGACGGCGTCGCGGGAAGCGCTGACGGACTAGCCGTCGGTGCCGTCCACGCGAGTGTCTTCCTCAGCGTCGCTGGCCTGGCTGTAGATCAGCAGGGGATCACTCTCCCCACCGATGACAGAGGCGTCGATAACCACCTTGCTGACGCCCTCGAGAGAGGGAATCTCGTACATGGTGTCGAGCAGCACCGACTCGAGAATCGAACGTAGGCCACGGGCGCCGGTCTTGCGCGCCATTGCCTTGTGGGCCACCGCGCGCAGGGCATCCTCGCGGAAGTCCAGCTCGACGCCTTCCATGTCGAACAACCGAGCGTACTGCTTGACCAGCGAGTTCTTCGGCTCGGTCAGAATCTGAATCAGTGCGTCTTCGGTCAGCTCGGTCAAGGTTGCGATGACCGGCAGACGTCCGACGAACTCGGGAATCAGGCCGAACTTGACCAGATCCTCGGGTTCCACGTCCAGCAGCAGATCGCCGACACCCTTGGTCTCATCCTTGCTCTTGACCTCGGCATTGAAGCCAATGCCACCGGTCTCGGCACGATCCCGGATAACCTTGTCGAGGCCGGCGAAGGCACCGCCGACGATAAACAGGATATTGCCGGTATCGACCTGCAGAAACTCCTGCTGCGGATGCTTGCGACCACCTTGCGGAGGCACCGAGGCCGTGGTGCCCTCGATCAGCTTCAACAGCGCCTGCTGCACGCCCTCGCCGGAAACGTCCCGGGTGATCGACGGATTGTCCGACTTGCGCGAGATCTTGTCGATCTCGTCGATGTAGACAATGCCACGCTCGGCCTTGTCCACGTCGTAGTCGCACTTCTGCAGCAGCTTCTGGATGATGTTCTCGACATCCTCGCCGACGTAGCCCGCTTCGGTCAGCGTGGTGGCATCGGCGATGGTGAAGGGAACATTGAGCAACCGCGCCAGGGTCTCCGCCAGCAGAGTCTTGCCGCTACCGGTGGGCCCGATCAGCAGGATGTTCGACTTGCCGAGCTCGACCTCATCCTTGCCACTGTGACGCAGGCGCTTGTAGTGGTTGTACACGGCCACCGACAGCACCGTCTTGGCGCGGTCCTGACCGATCACGTAGTCATCGAGAGTGTGTCGAATTTCGCGCGGAACGGGCAGACGCTCCTCGTCGCTCTCGGCATCGGCATCGAGAACTTCTTCGCGAATGATGTCGTTGCAGAGATCGACACACTCATCGCAGATATAAACGGACGGACCGGCGATCAGCTTGCGTACTTCGTTCTGGTTCTTGCCACAGAACGAACAATACAGAAGCTTGCCGTTGTCGTCCTTGCCTTTGCCGTCGGCCATTCGCGTACCTCTCTGGCAGCGGTGGCCCCAGGGGCCACCGGTAATCACGTAGTCATCGCGCGAGCTATCACGCTATCAGGATGCCGGGCGCTTATCCAGCACTGCGTCGATCAGGCCATACTCCGCGGCCTGGGCGCCGTTCATGAAGTTGTCGCGATCGGTATCCTTGGCGATGGTCTCGATATCCTGGCCGGTGTGGTGCGCCAGGATCTGGTTCAGTCGCTCGCGGATGCCCAGAATTTCACGGGTGTGAATCTCGATGTCCGAGGCCTGCCCCTGATAGCCACCCAGCGGCTGGTGGATCATCATCCGCGAGTTGGGCAGGCAATAGCGCTTGCCAGCGGCACCACCGGCCAGCAGCAGGGCTCCCATGCTCGCCGCCTGACCGATACAGACGGTCGAGACGTCAGGCTTGATGAACTGCATTGTGTCGTAGATGGACATCCCCGCCGTCACCGAACCGCCGGGCGAATTGATGTAAAGGTGGATGTCCTTGTCCGGGTTCTCGGACTCCAGGAACAACAGCTGGGCGACCAGCAGGTTGGCCATATAGTCTTCGACCGGCCCCACCAGGAAGATCACCCGCTCCTTCAACAGCCGGGAGTAGATGTCGTAGGCACGCTCGCCGCGGGCGCTCTGCTCGACCACCATGGGCACAAGGCCGCCGGCAGCGTTGATATCGAACTCGGTGTTCATGAGGAGATGTCCTTGTTTCCTTGCGTGACAAAACGACGAAGCCGGCCCGACGGGGCCGGCCAGGAGAGGCGCCTCAAGCGTCCTCGCCTTCCTCCGCCTCGTCGCCCGGCTGCTGCTGCGCGGCAGCCAGGGCCTGCTGGTAGGACATTTCCACGTCCTTCACATTGGCCTGATCGAGCAAAGCGTCGACGGCCTTTTCTTCCAGCAGTGCAGACTTGACCTGGGTCTTCATCTGCTCGTTGCCCATATAGTACTCGACGACCTGCTCGGGCTCCTGATACTGCTGTGCAAGCTCCTCGACCTTTGCCTTGATCTCGTCGTCGGAAGCATCCAGCTCGTTGACCTTGATCACCTCAGCCAGCAGCAGACCGACCTGCACGCGGCTCTTGGCCTGTTCGGTAAACAGCTCGTTGGGCAACTGGCTGACGTCGAAGTCCTCGCCCAGACCAAACTGCTGCGCCGCCTGACGCTTGAGGCCATCGACCTCCTGCTGGACCAGCGACTCGGGAACGGGGATCTCGTTGGCCTGCTTGAGGGCCTCGAGCACCTGCTGCTTGACGCGATTCTCGACCGCCTGGTCAGCCTCACGGCTCATGTTCTTCTTGACCTCGGCGCGGAACGCCTCGACGTCACCACCTTCGACACCGAATTTCTCGATGAATTCCGCATCGACTTCCGGCAGCGCCTGGCCCTTGACCGCGTTGACCTTGACCTTGAAGGTCGCTTCCTGGCCGGCCAGCTGCTCTGCCTGGTAGTCCTCGGGGAAGGTCACGCTGATGACCTTGTCCTCACCCGCCTTGGCACCTTCGAGCTGATCCTCGAAGCCCGGGATGAAGCTGCCGGAACCCAGCACCAGATCGTGGCTCTCGGCGCTGCCGCCTTCAAACGGCTCGTCACCCAGGAAGCCCTGGAAGTCGATATTGACCTGATCGCCCTGCTCTGCAGCACGCTCAACCTCTTCCCAGGCAGCGTTCTGCTTGCGCAGCGTCTCGATCATCTCGTCGACGTCGGCATCGGTCACTTCAACCACCGGACGCTCGATCTCGGCGCCTTCAATGGTCGCCAGCTCGAACTCAGGATAGACCTCGAGGGTGGCAGTGAACTCCAGGTCCTTGCCGGTCTCGTTGACGGTGGCTTCGATCTGCGGGTAGCCGGCCGGATTGAGCTTCTCATCGGTAATGGCGCGAACATAGCGCTCACGCATGACCTCGCCCACCACCTCGTTGCGCACATCAGCACCATAGCGCTGGCGGATGACCGACATCGGCACCTTGCCCTTGCGGAAACCGTCGAGACGAACGTTCTTGGCGGCATCCTTGAGACGGGCGGCGACGGCCTCGTCGATCTCGGCGGCCGGCACCTGGACGTTGATGCGGCGTTCGATCTGGGAGGTCGTATCGACGGAAACTTGCATGAATAATCCTCTACCGACTGGGGGCGTACTGAAAAATTGAAAACGTCAAAGGGGAGATTCTAAGAATCCCGCCGGGCACTGGCAAGCGCCAACGCCCACAACATGGGGCCTGGCATGTCTTTTACAAGGGGCTATCGGAAAATTCGTGGCCACCGAATGACGACACGACCGCCGCCGAGGGCGAAACACAGGCACGACAAAACGCCGGACAAGCAACTTTGCCTGCCAGCTTCAGGTTCGACAACGACTTGTTCAAGAAAGAAACTCGGGGAAGGAATCAGGTTGATGGGGTGGATGATGGGGATCGAACCCACGACCACCGGAGCCACAATCCGGGGCTCTACCACTGAGCTACATCCACCACAACCTGTCAGCTACCGAACCCACGTTCGGGCTTGACCACACTTGCATCGCCTGAATGGGGTGGATGATGGGGATCGAACCCACGACCACCGGAGCCACAATCCGGGGCTCTACCACTGAGCTACATCCACCATATCAGGACAATACCGCTACAACCTTTGCCCGAGCCTGTCAAAAGCAGCTACCAGCAAACTTCACTGGCGCGCCCAGCAGGACTCGAACCTGCAACCTACGGCTTAGAAGGCCGTTGCTCTATCCGGTTGAGCTATAGGCGCATTCTACAGAACCGAACTCTTCACCACAACCCGCTTTTCGAGAAAAACTTCTTCTCCAACAAGCTGTTGTGGTCGGGGTGGAGGGATTCGAACCCCCGACATCCTGCTCCCAAAGCAGGCGCGCTACCAGACTGCGCTACACCCCGCCGGCCAGCCGCTCGGCCATGCAAACCGCCGAAGCAGTCTCTGCAAGCGCTGCGTATTCTACGGAACTTTCCCGCCAAGTCAACAGGCTACCGAGACATTCCTGTTGTCATTCGGGCTCAAGCTTTGCCTGGATGGCGGAGCGTGCGAAAATCCGTGGCCGCCAATTTCATCCAGCACACCCACTTCTGACCGAGGGAACCCCATGACCGCCCAGCTCATCGATGGCAAGTCCATTGCCGCCACAGTACGCCAGCAGGTCGCCCGTCAGGTACAGGCGCGGATCGATGCCGGAGAACGCATCCCGGGGCTTGCTGTGGTGCTGGTCGGTGAAGACCCCGCCTCCCACGTCTATGTACGCAACAAGCATCGCGCCTGCGAGCAGGCGGGTATTTCATCTGTTCAACACGCCCTGCCCGCTTCCACATCACAGGCAGAGCTCGAAGCCCTGGTCGACCAGCTCAACGCCGACGCATCCATCGATGGCATTCTGGTTCAACTTCCGCTGCCCGACCACCTGGACGCTCGCCCTATCCTCGAGCGCATCCTGCCAAGCAAGGACGTGGACGGCTTCCATCCCTACAACCTGGGACGGCTGGCCCAACGTCTGCCGCTGCTGCGCCCCTGCACCCCCAAGGGCGTGATGACGCTGCTGCATCACTCGGGTCTAGCGGTGCGAGGCCTCGACGCCACGGTGGTCGGTGCCTCCAATATCGTGGGACGGCCGATGGCACTGGAATTGATGCTGGCGGGCTGCACGACCACCGTCTGTCACCGCTTTACCCGTGACCTCGAGGCCCAGGTACGCAAGGCGGAACTGCTGGTGGTTGCGGTCGGAAAACCAGGACTGGTGAAAGGCGAATGGGTACGTGACGGCGCGATCGTCATCGATGTGGGCATCAATCGACAGGAAGATGGGCGCCTGGTGGGCGACGTCGACTTCGACGAGGCCGCCCGACGTGCAGGTCACATCACACCGGTCCCGGGTGGCGTTGGCCCGATGACGGTAGCCAGCCTGCTGGAAAACACCTTGATGGCCGCAGACATTCATGACGGCCAGCATCGCGAAACTCCCGACGGCTGAACCTGCACTTGCGACATCCATGCGTGATGGACTCAATTGACGTAGCATCGCGCCCATCCAACACCGGATCACGGAGACACTCCATGAGCGACAAGAAGATGAATGTCGAGAGCTTCAACCTCGACCACACCAAGGTTCGCGCCCCCTATGTGCGTCTGGCAGATATCAAGACCGGCGCCAACGGCGATCGCATCCACAAGTATGACTTGCGGATTTGCCAGCCCAACAAGGAGCACATGGAGATGCCTGCCCTGCACTCCCTGGAGCACCTGATGGCCGAGCTGTCGCGCAACCACTCGGACAAGGTTGTCGATATCAGCCCCATGGGCTGCCAGACCGGCTTTTATATCGCCATGATCAACCACGACGACTACGACGACGTGCTGGCACTGATCGAGGGTACGCTCAACGACGTGCTGTCAGCGACCGAAGTCCCTGCCTGCAACGAAATGCAGTGTGGCTGGGCCGCATCCCACAGCCTGGAAGGGGCCCAGGAGCTGGCGAAAGGCCTGCTGGCCAAGCGTGACGAGTGGCACCAGGTCTTCGCCTGAGTCGAAGCTCCACCTCAAGAGGAATCGCATGAAACGCATTGGCATCATCGGAGCCATGGCGCAGGAAGTCGCCCAACTGGCGGCCCAGCTGGAAGACGTCAGGACCCGCACCCACGTCGGCTCCACCTTCTACATCGGCCGCCTGCATGGGGTCGAGGTCGTACTGCTGCAATCCGGGATCGGCAAGGTCAACGCCGCCATCGGGGCGACGCTGCTGCTGGACAACTACCAGCCCGAGGCGATCATCAACACGGGTTCCGCAGGCGGGTTCGGCGAAGGACTGTCGATCGGCGACGTGGTGGTGTCCAGCGAGGTGCGCCACCACGATGTCGACGCGGTGGTATTCGGCTACGAACATGGCCAGGTGCCCAATATGCCGGCGGCCTATCTCCCGGATGAACGCCTGGTTCGGGTGGCACGGGACTGCGTCGAAGGCATGGCTGAGGTCAAGGTGGTCGAGGGCCTGATCGCGACCGGCGACGTCTTCATGGCGTGCCCCAATCTTGTCTCGCGCACCCGCAACCGCTTTCCCACCATGCTGGCGGCAGAAATGGAGGCGGCCGCGATTGCCCAGACCTGCCATCTCTACGGTTGCCCCTTCGTGGTGATTCGCGCCTTGTCCGATATCGCCGGGCAAGGTGACAACCACCTGTCCTTCGAGGAATTCCTCGAGCAGGCGGCGGATCACTCCAGCCGTATGGTGACGGCAATGGTGCAACGACTGGCGTCACCGCAACCTGCCGTTGACCGACAGCAGCCGGCCTGACAACCCTGTCTCGCCAGAAAGCACTGCCGTCATCCTGCCAGCACGCCCGGCTACAGCCGGGCGTGCTGCCACTCGCTCAACCGATATCCGGCTGTGAACTCTCCAGCAGCCTGACCAGAAAGTCGTCACTGCTTCCGTCCATGGACACCCCCGTCAGCGTCACCTGAACATCCGCATTGCTGCCGTCCTGCAAGAGCCCTCCATCGAGCTTCACGTGGACCACGGTGTCTTCGCCATCTGCGATAGCCAGGACCTTTTCACCACCTTCCAGATCACCGATGTCTTCGAGCAACTCTCTTAGATCCAGCATATTGCCCAAGACATCGACCGCAGTGGCATAGGAGCTGTCAGCGCTGGACGCAGGCTCTCCCAGACTCCAGGCCAGCTCATCCTCTTCCGCCAATAGCGGTAGCGCGGCTGCTCGGCTTGACCCTTCCATCGCGGCAATGAATCCCTCCGGATCGATGCCGGTGATGGTTGGCGTATCGTCATTGATCACCACCTCAAGCGTCCCGCGCACTGTCGAGCCGTCCTTGTCGGTAATGGCGTAGCCCAACTCGAGCGACAGATCGCTTTCCTGAGCGCCCTCCGGGTGGTCGACATCCTTGCTCAGGTAGACCACCACATCACCGGTCTCGGCATCCACCAGATTAATGGTCAGGACCCGCTCGCCATCAGCATCATTGCCCATCACGGTGTAGCCGTCTGAACTCACCACAAACTCGACTGGAGAGTCTCGGCTGGTCAACTCAGGCAGCCCGTCGAGGTCCCAGCGGAAAGCACCCTGCACGGCAGCACCATCAGCCCCAGAGTCGAACCCGAGGTTGGCGCTCGCGCTGTCGTTGCAGCCGGTGATCACCACCTCGGTTCCCGGGACGTCGCCGGGACCGCCGGCGATACCTTTGGGCAGGCTGTGCTCGTCGAGCAGGCCCTTTCCCCCATCTACTCGAGCCACTCCCGTCGGCCCTGTTACCAGAACACTCCCCTCTTCAAGGCGATCTCCCGCCAAGGCCACCTTCAGATTTCCTTCGGCGTCTTTTATCCAGACGCCTCCTGAAGCGGCGACGATTACGGCATCTTCCATGACACTTTACCTGTCCCTAATGCGATTTCATCCATACAACACTAAAAATGACAGGCAAGGGAGCACACGCACCGTACTAAAGAACAATCCTCGCACAAACGAAGGAAGAAATAGCGAAGCTGCAAAGCAAAACATGACAAAGCGTCAGCAGCTGGATGATGTCTCCTTTCCCGGCATCGCTCGGACCACCACAGCCATCACTGGCTGCTTCTGAAGGAAAGTCCTGCTGTTGAAACTCGAATGTGAACTGACGCATACAAAAAGGGCCTGGCATCGCCAGGCCCTTTTGCAAAACGCATCGTCACTCGACGATCAATTGTCCATCATCAAGCATCTGCTGCAGCACCTGCTCACCACTTCCGGCCGCACCGAGGCCGCCCAGTTCGATGGTCAGGTCGGCGTTGTTCCCGGACGCGTCAATCCCGCCATCGGTCTTGATCTTCAGGAGAATATCCTCGCCTTCGTCGACAGCCACCAGATAGCTGGCCAGGTCCGACGCAGCGCCATCAATCAACAGACCGCTCAGATCGAGCTTGTCAGCTTGATCGGTGGTTCCGAGAGTGAAGTCCTCGATACGATCAACAGAAGGGACCTCGGCGTCTGCGGCATCCCATACAAATTGATCACTATCCAGGCCTCCCCACAGAACATCATCCCCTTTACCGCCCACCAGAACATCCTGCCCTGCGCCGCCTATCAGGACATCATCGCCCTCTTCACCATATAGCTCATCGACACCACCGTCCTGGCGCTCCAGGTTCATCAGTGAATCTACGTTGGCCAGAACATACGCCTTGACCTCATCAGCCGTTGGCGCGGTGCCATTGCCAAAATCGGGAGACCACTTCAGAAACTCATAGAGGCCTTCATAACCTAGACCATTGTGCTCTCCCGATGAAAACTCCTCCCCGGAATCGCCGTTAACCCATTCGAGATTATCGGAGTTGACCGTGTCTCCGAATACAAGATCATCCCCCGCCCCGGCAAACACCTGGTCACTCCCCAAGGGTTCTAGATCCGAGGTACTTGACCCCGTATCAAGAGCAAGATTCAGATCTTCCTCGGTGTTGACCACGTTGATCTCACCGGCGGATCCGGTATAGGTATTGCCATCTTCCAACGCAGTCTCGACGTCACTCGCCAGGATGTCGGTATTGTCAAAATGGCGGATGTAATCAACCAGACTATCTTCCCCTATTCCAATCCCGTGGACCGAATCGGCCACTTCGAGCAGTGCTTCGAAGGACGCCACCGATTCCTCCACCGCCGCAAGAGAACCGGGCTCCAGCGGATCCGGGATAACCAGCTTGCCATCCTCGTCCAGCCAGATTGTCGGTAGCCCGTCGGTGACAAAGACCGCCGTTGACTCGAAGCTGTTGATATCCGACATGCGGGTGAAGAAGTCCGTACTGGCAACGAAGCCTGCATCGAAATTGGTGGATCCCTTGGCTTCCATACCGAGGATATAGGCCCTGGCCGCAGCCAGGTCAGCACTACTGAAGTCTTCGAACACGACAGGATTTCGTGCTACGCCGTCGAAATCGATCAGTTGAAGATTCAAGGTACCTTCGAAGTCTGCCAGGGTCTCGAGCTGTCGCAGCATTGCTGCCTTCAGCAGCTCGAGGCGGGTATAGTTGCCCGATCCATCCGGCCTGGGCGTATCGACTTCTGCATTCATGCTGACCGACGAGTCGAGAATAAAGGAGAGGTTATAGTTGCCTGCTGGGTCGATGATGATCGTTGCCCCACCCTTGTCCGCGATGACGACATCGTCGCCCCCACCCGTGGTGATTGTATTGTTGGCATTGTTGCTCACCACGAGCTCACCCGGGCCTGACAGGATCAAGGAAAGCTCACCGGACGCCTTGTCACCGTCGCCATCGGCAGCCTCGAGGGGCAGCGGCACCGATGCGTCTCCTGGCGCAGCCCCACGGACGATGTCGACGCTGCCAAGCCCAAAGGGTTCACCGTTCCCGCCTTCGATGATGATGGCCTGGATGCCCTCGGCGCTGTTGATGACAAACGACCAGCCATCCTGCAAGCCTTCAACCTTGAGATCCCCATCGATGACATCGATCTGAACCTCCGACGTCACATCCACGCCCCGTTGATCGAGAATGCGCAGGTCCCCGGCCGACAGCGGCAGAGGCTCATCTTCCCCCTGCTGTGACGAGTAGGCCCGGGCGCTGAGCAGCAGGGTGGCTCGCGCGTTGTCAGCGCCAGCCATCGAGATACTCTGGCGAAACTCGCCGACGCGCACATGTGAGTCCCAGGACACCACACCGCCGGTTTCCTCGGCCCCCGCGACCATATCGACACGCAGCTGGTCTCCTTCATCAATCTGTCCCGCCCCGACGATGAGTGATCCGTCGGCAATCGCAACGCCGGCCACCGCGGAGAACACCAGCTGCGAATCAAGACCGCCCTCGGAGACATCCAGCACACCCTGGGTCGCGCTCTGCGAAATGGCGGTCGCCACGATGTCACCATCAAGCCGAGTGAAAACAGACAGCTCACCTTCCCCGACAACGAGACGGGCCTGATTGCTTGATTCATCCAGCACCACGCTGAAGCCTACCTGTCCGGTGGCTGTCACCGCCTCCAGCTCGACCCCATTGTCGGCCAGCCTCCAGGACAGTGGTCCGCCATCCAACATGATGGTGTTGCCATTGACGTCTTCCACCGGCGCCCCATCCAGCGCACCGTCGAAGCGGATCGGGGCCCCTTGCCCATCCGCACCATACCCGCCCGGAAGTGCCAGTTCTCCAGTGCTGCCATTTTCAAGCAGTAAAGCTTCCGAGACGATGCCCTCCGGCGCATCATCATCGATGCGAATGTCGAGCTGGCCGGATGCCTCGCTACCGTCAACATCGGCGACGGTGTAACCGACCGACATGGCCAGATCGTCCTCGGTGGAATTTTCCGGATGGTCGAGCGGACGCAGCAGGCTCACCTCGAAGGCACCGCTGGCGAGGTCTGTCAGGGTGATGCGCAGCGCCTCTTCGCCCGCTGCCGTGGCCGCCACCAGGCTCAGGCCATCATCCGACACGGCGAAATTCAGCACCTCACCGCGGGAGCTCAACGCCGGCAGACCCACCTGCGACCAGGCAAAGGCGCCGCTGACTGCCGGCCCGTCATCGCCGAAGTCGTAGCCGAGCGCACCGGTGATGACCGTGGCCTCGCCCGCGACATCGCCATCACCGCCGGGGATACCGCCATCCAGGCCGTCCTCATCGAGCACTACCTCGGCAGGCGCCGCATCCGGATCACCGCCATCCGTTGGGGTGGTGGGCCCCGATGCATCCAGGATCTCGCCACTGATATCCAGTTCGACGACGTCACCGTCACCATCGGTCACGCGAAGCACGACATCGACGTTCTGCGGCGTACTGTTGTCGAGTCCGCTGGCTGCCGTAAAGGACCAGCTACCGTCACCTCTCAGGGTCAGGTCGCCCTGCGCCAGGGTCAACGTGGTCTGCTCGTCACTGCCAGGCAGACTGGAAAAGCTCAGGGGCGCCCCATTGATCAGTACGTCGATGACGGAGAGTCCATCCGCGCCGGGGCTCATAGACCAGTTGCCTTCGACGGTGGCGCCCTCGGCCACCTGGATAACGCCTGAGCTGGCGTTGGCGTCGATCAGGGTGTTCCCCGTGGTCACCGACGCCACCGGGGTATCATCATCGATGCGAATGTCGAGCTGGCCGGAAGCCTCGCTACCGTCAATATCGGCGACGGTATAGCCGACCGACATGGCCAGATCGTCCTCGGTGGAATTTTCCGGATGGTCGAGCGGACGCAGCAGGCTCACCTCGAAGGCTCCGCTGGCAAGGTCTGTCAGGGTGATGCGCAGCGCCTCTTCGCCCTCTGCCGTGGCCGCCACCAGGCTCAGGCCATCATCCGACACGGCGAAATTCAGCACCTCACCGCTGGAGCTCAACGCCGGCAGACCCACCTGCGACCAGGCAAAGGCGCCGCTGACTGCCGGCCCGTCGTCGCCGAAGTCGTAACCGAGCACACCGGTGATGACCGTGGCTTCGCCCGCGACATCGCCATCACCGCCGGGGATACCGCCATCCAGGCCATCCTCATCGAGCACCACCTCGGCCGGTGCCGCATCCGGATCACCGCCATCCGTGGGTGTGGTCGGGACTGTTGCGTCGAAGATCTCGATACGCTGGTGAGCATCGGCTTGATCACCGTCTCCGTCGGTCTGTACCAGACTGAACTCCACCGACGGTGATGCTCCCTGATCGAGTCCGACGGCAGCGGTGAATGACCAACTTCCGTCAGCCTCCACGATCAACCGTCCTTCCTCGAGCACGATCTCCTGTCCCAGCGCAAAGGACTCATCAATGCCAGCGACCGACACAACGAGACTGGCCACACCATCGGCACCATCGACGGCGCTCCAGCTCCCCTCGATGGTACTGCCTTCCCCCACCTCGGCGGGACCGCCCAGCTCGATGCCGGGGACATCATCGAGAATCAGCACATCCAGGCTGGCAGTGCGGCCGTCACCATCGAAATCCGTCACCGTCACTTCGATCTGCTCCAGGAAGCCGCCATCGGTGGCCCCCTGCGTCTCGTCATTGTCGACGGTGTTGGTCAGCTCAAAGTGGTAAAGCACGGTCCCGCCAGTGGCGTCACCCTGAAAACCATCAAGCCAGAGGATGCCATGGGGCGTATCGAGGGACCTGGGAGTCCCCTCCAGGGCCTGAAGGTCCGCCAGCGTCAAGGAGAGCGTCCCTCCCAACGTCAGCGCGCCGAGACCATCGGGAGTGTCGAAGTTGAAACTGCTGGACTGCGCCAAGGCGTCCGCCGATGGACGACTACCCTGGGCTAGCGCAGACTCTCGTACCACGAGCTCGGCACCTTCCAGCCCCCCCGGAAGATCACCAGCGTCTGGGTCTATACCGGAGCCGTCTGGACCACCTTCCAAGCCGCCTAGGCTGACATCGTTGTCTTCTTCCTCTTCGCCCCCCTCCTCGCCAGGGTTGTCGCCATCGACGATATCTCCCAGGAATAGTCGGGGTTCCTGTCCATCGGACGAGTCCAGGCCGTACTCGAAGGCGAGTGGAGAAACCTGCTCGAGAATACGCAAAAGACGGACGAAAGAATGCCCATTGTCGTTGCCGGGGCCAGCACCCGGACCCGCGTCAGGCTCGTCGAAGACATCGAAGAGGTCCCGGCCCGATTCCAGCACCTCGAACACTTCTTCCAACTGCTCGTCCTGCAGCAGCGAAGCCTGAATCAACTCGGACGGGACAGTCTGCGCAAGAAGCAACTCATCTGAGGGAAACGATTGGGCGTCGCCCTGGCCCAGCGGCATTTCCATTGTCTCGCCTGATTCAAGCACCAGCGGTAGCTGTCCGGAACTTGACGAAACAACCACTCGCCCGTCATCTCCGGCGACAAGTCGCTGGCCTGGCTGCAGCACATCGCCGGGCCTGGCCACCCGCTGTTCGCCTGCCTGCTCGACAATCCACACACTTCCTGCGGTAGCAATGATATTCATGGGTTTAGCCCCGTGCTTTCTGCTTATTGGGTTTCCACAGAAAATAGGGGCGGCCCCGTGCGGGCGATACTGTCTAGTAGGTCAAGTGGGAGAGTTCTCCATCGGAACAACCCACAAATGCACAGTTAAGAAGTGTTTATTGCAAAATATAAAGATAATCTCTTACTTCAACTAACGACTTTCCCAGACCGAAAAGTAACGGCACTATTCCAGGGCTCTATTTCCGGAGTAAGGTGCAGAGACCGAGACGCCAGCACTTGACGACATCAGATCAACCGTTCTACCACAGAAAAAGGGGGCAAAAAGCCCCCTTTAAACTGTCGCGCGGTAATGACCACTTCTTTCGCCGTCAACGATCCCTGGAGAGGCGCAGGATCAACTGCATCCGATCCTTGACCCCCAACTTGCGGAAGACTGCCCCGAGATGGGCCTTGACGGTTCGCTCGGTAATACCGAGCTCTCGCGCCACCAGCTTGTTGCTTTGGCCCTCCGCCACAGCCAGCGCAACATCCTTCTCGCGCTCGGTCAAACCTTCCAGCAAGTCGTGGTGCACGGCAGGCGCCCCACCCATGGCCTTGAAGACACCGCCCACCAGGCTGTCCATCAACTCGGGCCAAAGCCAGATGCCCCGGTGCCTCACCACGACATCGACCTGACGCAGCACTTCGGGGGTAGAAAGCGCGTGGACATAGCCCCTGGCGCCAGCGGTGAAGGCTTCATACGCTTCTGCGGAATGCGGGTTGAAGGACAGCACCGACACCAGCACTCCCTTGCTGGCCAAACGCGTGCACAGTCCCGTCCAGTCGCCGCCTTCAACCACTACCCAGGCGAGATCGCCCTTGACGGCATGATCGATGACACTGTGAGGAGCGACCACTTCCAGTTCACTGAAGGCATCATTCCAGCGCGGTACCTCGCTACTTCCTTGGTAGACCAGGTATCGAGTCATCACCGCTCTCCCATCGCGTTACCCCAGGCGCGCAGTACCGGCTTCAGCAGGAACTGCATCACCGTTCGCTTGCCGGTCAGGATATCCACCTGAGCGGTCATGCCCGGGATGACATCCACCGCTTCGGCTTCAGCGCTGTCTTCGGTTCGCACTCGAACCCGATAGTAGGTGTTTCCCTCTTCATCGGTAGTAGTGTCGGCGCTGATGTGCTCCAGCTGGGCATCCAACCCGCCATAGATGGAGAAGTCATAGGCCGTCAACTTGATGGTCGCAGGCAGGCCCGGGCGTAGAAACGCGATGTCCTGCGGCGCGATCTTGGCCTCGACCACCAGGGCGTCGTCTGTCGGGACGATATCGACCACCTCCTGACCGGGCTGAGCCACCCCGCCGATCGTATTGATCGCCAGACGCTGAACGACACCATCGACCGGCGAGCGTATCTCGGAGAGACGCACCCTGTCCTGAAGCCCCTCGCTGGACTCGTCCAGGGCCGACAGTTCACCCAGGGTCGCCGACAGCTCCTGACGCCACTCATTGCGCGCCTTCGCATCGACCTCGCGAAGCTCACCCAGCGCCTCCTGAATCGCCGACTCCAGCCGCGACACCTGAGCCGTCGCTTGATTGCGCTCACCACTCGCCCTGGAGACCTCACGCTGCAAGCGCAGCACTTCAACCTCTGAGACCGCCCCGCTGGACAGCAGAGGGCGCGTCATGTTGAGTTCCTGACTGGCAAGATTCAGCTCGCGACTGGCTGCGTTGCGACGCGCAGTCGCCTCGTTGAGCTCCGCCCGGCGCTGTGCCAGTCGCTCCTGCAGTATCTGCTTCTGCTCATCCAGCGTTTCCAGACTACTGTGGTATAGCTCGCGCTCACGGGAGACGATATTGGGCGCCTGCTCGATCAATGCCTCCGACGGAGAGAAGTCCGACCCGGTAGCCAGCGCCCTCAGTCGCTCGGCCTTGGCTTGCAGGGTTTCCGCCTTCGCCCGGTTCTCGTTGAAGTTCGAGAGAAAACGCGTCGGGTCGATGCGCATCAGCAGATCGCCGGTGGAAACAAAATCACCTTCGCTGACGCGAATCTCCTGAACCACGCCTCCATCGAAGCTTTGCACCCGCTGAAGCTGGCTGGAGGGTATGACCCTGCCGCTACCGCGTGTCACCTCATCGATCGGCGCAAAGCAGGCCCAGACGATTACGCAGATGATCGCTACGACAACCATGTACAGCATCAGCCTGGCGCGCAGAGGATCCTGCTGCATTCGCGCCCAGTCAGCGTCGCTCGCCCAATCTCTGTTGAGATGGGATGCGCTGACGCGACGCGCAAACAACCGGTCGATAAAGGGGCGAAAGACTTTGCCACCTTTGCGTGATACGCGACCGACGCCTTCGAATCCCTTCTGTTCGGCACTCTTGCTGGACATCAGCTGGCCCTCCCGATCTGGCCTTTGCGCAGCGCATCCATGACGCTGTCACGCTCACCATCTGCGACCACCTTGCCAGAGTCGATGACCACGATACGATCCACCAGCGACAGCAGTGACGTGCGGTGCGTCACCACCACCATCGTCTTGCCCCCAGCGTAATCCTTGAGGTTGCGCTTGAAGGCCTCCTCGCTGGCGTGGTCCATGGCGCTGGTCGGCTCATCCAGCAACAAGATCGCCGGATCGTGCACGATGGCACGCGCGATCGCTACCGCCTGCTTCTGACCACCCGAAAGCATCTGTCCGCCTTCGCCTACCTGCAGCTCGACGCCCTGAGGGTGTGTGCTGACGAGTCCATCGAGCCCACTGATACGGATGGCCTTGAGCAGCAGATCATCATCCACCCCTTCGCTGCCGGCACCGGCGATGATGTTGTCCTTCAATGAGCCGTAAAACAGACGCACGTCCTGAGGCACATAGCCGATATGTCGCCTCAACTGCAGGGGGTCAAACTGACGAATGTCCACATCGTCGATCAGTACCGCCCCCGACGTCGGCTGGTACAGACCGAGCAATAACTTCTGCAACGTGGTCTTGCCACAGCCGACTCGTCCCAGCAGCGCCACCTTCTGGCCTGGTGCTATCGACAGAGAGACGTCGCGAAGGCTGTCATTCTCGGCCTGGGGGTAGCGGAAGGTAACCTTGTCGAACTTCACCAGTCCCTTGACGGCGGGACGATCGATGTAGCTCTTTTCCTCACGTTCCACCGGCATTTCCATCACTCTATCCAACGACTCCAGGGCCGTGGCAGATTGATGATACTGAGCCAGCAGTGCGGCGGCCTGGCTGACCGGTGCCAGCGCACGAGACGAGAGCATATAGGCAGCGATCAGCCCACCCTGGGAAAGATTGCCGTCGATGATCAGATAGACGCCGATAAGGATGACGCAGATACCGACGGTATTCTGGGTCCACTGGGCGATACTGGTGACCGAGGTTCCGAGAAACTTCAGCTGAGCGCCGGTACGCGAAAGGAAGGCGCTGGCCTGCTCCCATTGCCCCTGAACTCGGCTCTCGCCCCGCAGCGTCTTGACCGTCTCGAGCTGGGAGACCGATTCCACCAGAGTAGCGTTACGTTGCGCCCCTACCTTCAGGGTGGTTTCCGACAAGTCGTGCAGCTTTCCCTGGGCACCGAGGGCGTAGAGCAAGATAAACAGCACGCCAACCACGATAGGAATGACCAGTGCAGGTCCTATCAGGCCAATGATGGCGATGAACATCAGAACGAACGGCAGGTCCACCATGGCGATCACGGTGGCGGAGCCGATAAAGCTCCGAACCGACTCGAAGGATTGCAGCATCGAGACAAAGGAACCGGTCGAGGCAGGCTTGGCCTCCATCCGCATCCCCATGACGCGAGACATGATACGCGACGAGAGCTTGACGTCAGCTCGACTGGCCGCCAGATCGACAAAGCTCGAACGCATCAACCTGAGCGTTAAGTCGAATGCCAGTACGATCAGGGCACCGATGGACAACACCCACAGCGTCTCGGTGGCGTGATTGGGCACCACGCGGTCATAGACATTGAGAACGAACAGGGGCATCGCCAGGGCGAAGATGTTGATGGCGACGGAGCCCAGTATCACGTCACGGTAAAGGCGTCTGTTTTCCTTGATCACGCTCCAGAACCAATGCCCAGAACGTTTCTCGTTGACATCCTTCGACCGGGCGTCGAAACGGAACCGCGGCCGCGTATAGATCGCCGTCCCGCTGTAACGTTCGTGAAGCTCGTCCAGCGAGATTTCTACCGACGCCTGCCCCAATTCGGGGTAAATCACCTGCGCGGTACGCGCCTTGACGTCGATATCCAGCAAGGCGCAGGCGCGCCCCGGCTCCAGCAACAGCACGACAGGAAATAGCGCAGGGTTCAACTGAACGAGGCGACTCTTGACGAGTCGCGCCGTCAGCCCGGCACGTTCCGACGCCCGGGGAAATATCCCTGGCGTCAGTGCGCCATCTTCCAACGGCAGGCCCGCTGTCAGGGAATCCGCACTGACATCATGCTCGTGATAGTGAGCAATCGACAGCAGCACTTCCAGCAACTCATCCTTGACTGGGCCTCTGTCTTCGTCCTGCTCCTGCGCTTCAGGTGTTGTAAATTCTGCTTCATCCGCAACTCGTGAATCGTCCACGTAAACCTCTCTGTCGGCCGATGGCTGTACCAGAACGCCCTTTCCGTGCGACCCGGCCTATCATCCCTGCTGTCGTCACGGCTTCCTTTGCGGCAATGCAAGGACCAGAACGTGGCAGTTGCATCCATATTCCGGGAAATGGCGTCCCCGAGAAGCGAGGACGCGATCATCCACTGAGCTTCTAGCCCTCCAGGCCGCGACCGTGTTCCCCTCGTGCCCAGGCAAGGGACACACTGTCATCACCGGCGGAACCAGGCAATGCCCCCATGTCCAGATTCTCGCCACTGCGTTCAAGTGTGATCTCCACTCGACGGTTCTGGCGACGACCTTCGACGGTGTCGTTGGACTGAACAGGCCGATGCGAGCCATAGCCCCGGGTTTCAATCAGCGAAGCACTGACGCCCTGACTGACCAGGTACTGGCCCACCGCTGCCGCTCGATTACGCGACAGTGGATCATTGATGGCATCGGTACCCGAGATGTCCGCATGGCCAGCGATGAATACCCGGACCAGGTCGTTACGGCCACGGATACGGTCGGCCAACGCACTCAGTTCCTGCTTGGCGCTCGCGCTCAGCACGTAGCTGTTGATCTCGAACAGAGCGTCCGCAGGCATGACGACGTCCGGAGCCCGTGTGGAGCCGGTGAGCTCCTCGATGCTGTAGGACCGCGGACCTACCGCCGGACAGACGATATCCGGCGTGATCGACACACCGTTGCTGTCCAGCTCGGCGAGGCTTGGCAGTCCATCCTTGCGCACCTCCAGCACCTCCAGCAGGCTACCGGTGGCACGCAGGGTGCGCGCATCTGCCAGAGCGACGTCATACTGCGCGTTCACATAGGCACGACTCGCCTCGAAATACTCGTTCTCGATGTCCAGCAGGTCGAGCAGCGAACGCTGACCGATATCGAACTGCTGCTTGTAGGCTCCGCGTACGCGATCGGTCGTCTGACGGTGCTCGTTCAGGTATTCCAACTGGTCGCGCAGACGACGGGTGTCGTTGTAGGCGATGGTGGTGGTCTGACGAATGTCGACGCATGCCTTGTCACGCAGATTGACCGCCTGCTCGACGCGATCACTGGCGGCGCGGAACGACGCCAGGTCGCTGCCGCCGCGATACAGATTGAGGCTACCCACCAGTTCGATGCTGTGACGGTCTTCATGATCATTGTCGGAAATGAAGTCGCCGTCGGTGTCACTGCCCTTGTAGGTACCACTGCGGCCCACCAGGTCAAGCCTGGGATGGAAGGGCGACTTGGTGCCTTCACGCTCGGCGCGGGCGGCCTCGATGTTCTCGATGGCGGCATGGAAGTCCGGGTTACCCTCGTAGGCTAGCTGCAACGCCTGGGCGACGTCAGCGGGTAGCTGCTCGGCGAAGGTCGGCGCCGGCGCCAACGCTTCCGGCGGCAATTCCCCCACCAGACGCTGGAATCGCGCAGACACATCGTGCAGGTTGGAGGCTTCGGTGATCAGGTTCGATTCGGCCAGTGCCAGACGACCGCTGATCTGCTCCAGGTCGACACGACGACCGGCACCTGACAGAGCGCGGGCCTCGATCTGCTGGTAGACCTCCAGGTGCTTCTGATAGTTGTCCTGGGCCAGGCCCACCAGGCGACGGTAACGCTGAACATCAAGATAGGCATTAGTTGCGTCCAACGCCGCGTCCTGACTCGCCCCCAGCAGCTCGTAGTAGCGTACCAGTTCTGCCCGGCTCAGACGCTCGACCTCACTGGCGGTGGCGAAGCCGTCATAGATCATCTGGTTCAGCGTCACCTCGACATAGTCGGTGTCGTAGCTGCCCTGTTGATCGTTCTGACGATCCTCGAGGCCGACGCCTGCATTGACGTCAATCTGAGGCAGATAGCCCCCAAAGGCCACCCGCTCATCGTGGCCCGCCGCCTGGAAGCCATTCCAGGCCGCTAGCACCTCAGGATTGGTATTGATGGTCTGCTCCACGACGTCACGCAGGGTCGCCGCACCGGGCGATGTCGTGCCAGGCGGCAATGTCTGCGCGTCCTGGGCCATGACTCCTGACCCCATCAGCATTGACGTAGAGGCCAATGCGATGGCACTGACCAGCGGCCGCACCATGGAAGAGCGAGGTTCTCGGCGGATCGTTTTCATTCGTGTTCCCTTAATTATCAATGGCCGCAGCCAGTACAGTTGAATCTAGTACCAACGAACTAGCCCAACAACCCCGGATTCTGCAGGACCAGCCGTGCTGCTTCGGCGCTACCATTCTCATCATCCCCGGGATGGGCGAGCAGTTTCCCTGTAGCGCCGATTGTCGAGCGCTTCCCCAACGCTGCTAACATCCCATCCAGCCACAACTACTGTTACAACTACAATCCTCTCACATTCGAACACATTCGGTAACATCTCGTCATTCAATGTCATCATGGTCAGGCAAGGCACCACTTGACAGAATCCACAACATCGCCCTACCGCAAACCTGTCCCGTAGCAGTCCACAAACATGCTATCGTAATCCCTTGGATCAAGCGCCTAGCCAAGGAGTCACCGATGGCCTCATCCGAAATTCAAAAAACCCGTGTCATCAATGAATTGACCGGCTTTATCAAAAAGTTGCTGCAGGACCCCAAGGTCCTGGAGACCTCTCTAGAGATCGCCCGCCGGCACCTGGAAAGTGGCAGCGATAGTGGCGTCATGGCCGACATTGCCAACGAAATCTCGGACACCACCAGCATTCATATCCCTGACAGCGCCGAGGAGCACTCCGAAGCCGACCGGCTCTTCCTGGAGCTTCTCAAAGAGGTCGTACAGGAAGAAAAAGCGCTGTACTGACGCATTTTTTCCTCTTTTTTTCCTGCCCCCCGCCGATCGCCCCCCTGCCGTCGGCGGAATCTCGAAGATCTCCATCAAACTTGATCTGGATCAAGGTTACTATTCTTACATCGTAGTTTCGGCGTTCACACCATGGAATATCGTCTTTCCCTTTCTGCCGACATCGCCACCAAGTCCGCCTCGGTGAGACGCCACATGGGTCGCTGCCTGGCCACCAATCTGCGCAATGCACTCAGGCGCCAGGAGCCCAAGACCAAGGTCGTTGCCCAATGGGACCATCTGGTCGTAAGACTTCCGCGGGAGCTTTCTCGCGGCGATCGTCTGGCACTGGAAGCGAGCATGACCCGGATACCGGGCGTTCAGCGCGCGGCCAGGACACGTAACAGGCCGCTTGGGGACTGGCGGAACACCATCGAACAACTGGCGTGCGAACGGGCATCGGACATCGAAGGCAAGCGCTTCAAGGTCAAGGTCAAGCGCAAGGGACATCACGACTTCGGTTCGGTGGAGGTAGAGCGTGCGCTGGGCGCAGCGCTGCTCGCCCACGCTGCTGATGCCAGGGTCGACCTGAGCACCCCCGAGTTAGTGATGCCACTGCGGATCGATGGCGACACCTTGATCGAGGAAGTCGACCTTGGGCCGGCCCTCGGTGGCTTTCCACTAGGCACCCAGGGAGAGGCACTGGTACTGATGTCCGGGGGTTATGACTCCCCGGTGGCGGCCTATCGGATGCTCAGGCGCGGCATCAAGTGTCAGTTTGTCCTCTTTCGTTTTGGCGGACAGGAACAGGAAGGCGCGGTCAAGGCGCTGACCCGAGACCTGTGGCAACGATACAGCGCCTCCCATAAGGCCAACTTCATCACCGTTCCCTTCGAGGAAGTGGTCGAGACACTGCGTCGCGAGGTACCTGATGGCCTGGTGTCGCTGGTGCTCAAGCGCTTGATGATCGAGGCCGCCGCAAGAGTCGCGCAGCGCGCGCGCATCCCCGCCCTGGTGACAGGAGAGGCGATCGCCCAGGTATCGAGCCAGACACTGACCAATCTCGGCCTGATCGACCGCGCCAGCCACCTGCCGGTGTTGCGACCGCTGCTGACCGATGACAAGCAGACCATCATCGATGAAGCCCACCGGATCGCTACCGCTGAGGCGTCGAGCCGAATGCCCGAGTACTGCGGCGGGATGTCCAGCCGCCCCAGGGTCAAGGCGTCGCTGAAGGAACTTCAGGTGGCAGAGGCCGGACTACCGGCCGACCTGCTGGATCGCGCCCTGGCCAGCGCCACTCGCCAGCCTGTCGATGCGCCAGTATCCAAAGGCGTCAGCGCACCCTCCCAGGAGCCTCTGGCAGAAGTCTCCTTTGGAGGGCTCCACGACTTCGCCCGAACGGCGACCCGGGTCATCGATGTGCGGCCCCCGGACGACGTCGAGCGCCGTCCGCTTGGGCCACTCGCCTGCCCCGTCGATCATATTCCCTTCTATGAACTGGCGACCCGCAGCGATGCGCTTGATCCCGACACCCGCTATCTCCTCTACTGTGACCAGGGCGTCATGAGCCGCCTCCAGGCGCTGCACCTCAAGGACCGAGGCCTTGAGCATGTCGGCCTGCTGGTGGCGTCCTCCTGACAATGCACCGTCTGCACAACGGCTTTTTCATGGCTGCGCCCAAGCACGATAGCGGATGCACACGACCTCGATCCTAGCTACAATCGTCGCCTGATTTTCAACGGGATATCACGTCACACCATGTCCATCACCGCACCCGACAAGCGCCAGATTCTGGTCACCAGCGCCTTGCCCTACGCCAACGGCGCCATTCACCTGGGCCACCTGCTGGAGTACATCCAGACGGATATCTGGGTGCGGTTCCAGAAGAGTCGCGGCCACCAGTGCCACTACGTCTGCGCCGATGACGCCCACGGCACCGCGATCATGCTGCGTGCCGAGCAGGAGGGCATCACCTCCGAGGCGCTGATCGACCGAGTATCCCGCGAACACCAGCAGGATTTCGCCCGTTTCGGCGTGGCCTTCGACAACTACCACTCGACCCACTCCGAGGAAAACCGCCACTTCAGCGAGCTTATCTATAAGCGCCTGCGCGACAAGGGGCACATCGCCACCCGTGACATCGAGCAGATGTACGATCCGGTCAAGGGTCTGTTCCTGGCCGATCGTTTCATCAAGGGCACATGCCCCAAGTGCCACACCGCGGATCAGTACGGCGACAACTGCGAGGCCTGCGGTGCCACCTATACCCCTGCCGAGTTGATCGATCCGGTATCGGCGATCTCCGGCGCCACCCCGGAAGTCCGCAGCTCCACCCACTACTTCTTCAAGCTGCCTGACTTCGCCGACTTCCTCAGTGCCTGGATCAAGGACGACCATGTCCAGCCGCAGATCCGCAACAAGCTGATGGAATGGTTCGAGTCCGGCTTCAACGAGTGGGACATCAGCCGCGACGCGCCCTACTTCGGCTTCGAGATTCCTGACGCGCCGGGCAAGTACTTCTATGTCTGGCTGGACGCTCCGATCGGCTACCTGGCGAGCTTCAAGAACCTGTGCGAGCGTGAGGGGCTGGACTTCGACAGCTACTGGGAGCGCGATTCAAAGGCCGAGGTCTACCATTTCATCGGCAAGGACATCGTCTACTTCCACGCCCTGTTCTGGCCGGCGATGCTGCACGGGGCCGAGATGCGCACCCCCACCGCAGTCAACTGCCACGGCTTCGTCACGGTCAACGGCGCCAAGATGTCCAAGTCACGCGGCACCTTCATCAAGGCCGCGACCTACGCCGAGCATCTCAATCCCGAGTACCTGCGCTACTACTTCGCCGCCAAGCTCACCTCCCGGGTCGATGACCTCGACCTGAACCTCGAGGACTTCGCGCTCAGGGTCAATGCCGACCTGGTGGGCAAGGTGGTCAACATCGCCAGCCGCTGCGCCGGTTTCGTCAAGAAGCTCGGAGGTGGGCAGCTGTCGACTCACTGCGCCGAGCCGGACATGCTGGCACGCTTCATCGCCGCCGGTGACGAGATCGCCGACTACTATGAACAGCGGGAGTTCGGCCGCGCCATGCGCAAGGTGATGGAACTGGCCGACGAGGCCAACAGCTACATCGCCGACCAGGCCCCCTGGGTGCTGGCCAAGGAGGCAGGCCGCGAGCAGGAAGTGCTCGACATCTGCTCCATGGGAATCAACCTGTTCCGTCAGCTGATGGTCTACCTGGCCCCGGTCGTACCGGCCATGGCCGAACAGGCCAGACTGTTCATGAATCTCGACACCCTCGACTGGAACAGCCGCGAGACCTGGCTGGGCGATCACCCCGTCAACAAGTTCAAGCCGCTGATGACCCGGGTCGAGAACGATCGTATCGATGCCATGATCGAAGCATCGAAGGAGGATCTGGTGGAAGAACAGAAGCTCAAGGAAACGCCCAAGGGACCGCTGGCCGAGACGCCGATCGCCGACGAGATCAGCTTCGACGACTTCGCCAAGGTGGACCTGCGTATCGCCCGCATCGCCAAGGCGGAATACGTCGAAGGGGCCGACAAGCTGCTCAAGCTGTCGCTGGATCTCGGCGGCGAAAGCCGCCAGGTCTTCGCCGGCATCCGTCGCGCCTATTCGCCGGAGGCTCTCGAAGGCAAGCTGACCGTCATGGTGGCCAACCTGGCACCGCGCAAGATGCGCTTTGGTGTTTCCGAAGGCATGGTGCTGGCGGCTGGCAACGACGACGGCATCTATCTGCTCGAACCCCACAGTGGCGCAGAACCCGGCCAGCGGGTCAGCTAAGGGGTTCCATCACGCCCATGCGCCGGCGGGACCCTGCCCGCCGGCCGTTACCTCGTGCATTCCATGACCGACGTTCTTCTCGTCCTCGTCAGTACCGCCCTGGTCAACAACTTCGTGCTGGTGCAGTTTCTCGGGTTATGCCCTTTCCTGGGGGTGTCCTCGAAGCTGGAATCGGCGCTGGGCATGTCCCTTGCCACCACCTTCGTACTGACCCTGTCATCGGCGGCCAGTCACCTGCTGCACCGTTATCTGCTGGTGCCGCTGGATCTTGAGTACCTGCGCACCATCGCCTTTATCGTGGTGATCGCCGTGGTAGTCCAGGCCACCGAGGTCATGGTCCGCCACCTGAGCCCCCTGCTGCATCGGGTGCTCGGCATCTTCCTGCCTCTGATTACCACCAACTGCGCGGTGCTGGGCGTGGCGCTGCTGAGCCTGGGTCGCGACGGCGGCTTCTTCGATGCGCTGCTGTACGGATTCAGCGCCGCTCTGGGCTTCTCGCTGGTGTTGATCCTGCTGGCGGCCATGCGCGAACGCCTGGCGGGCGCCGATGTACCGCGCCCGTTTCGCGGTGCAGCCATCGCCATGATCACTGCCAGCCTGATGTCGCTGGCCTTCATGGGCTTCACCGGACTTGCCACCGGGGGCTCCCCATGAGCCTGACGAGTCTTGTCGGCGTGGTCCTGATGGTCGCACTGATCGGTGTCTGCGGCGGACTGCTGGGCTGGCTGAACCGTCGCTTCAAGGACGGCGAGGATGGCCTGGTGGAGCAGATCGACGCCCTTTTGCCCCAGACCCAATGTGGCCAGTGTGGCTATCCCGGCTGTCGGCCCTACGCCGAAGCCGTCGAGCAGGGAGAGGCCATCAATCGCTGTCCACCGGGCGGCGAGGCAACCATCCTCGAGTTGGCCGAACTGCTTGGTCGGGAACCTCTGGCGCTCGACGGCGACGCCGACGATACCCCCCGGGTGGCCTTTATTCGGGAAGATGAATGCATCGGCTGCACCAAGTGCATCCAGGCCTGCCCGGTGGACGCCATCCTCGGTGCCTCGAAGATGATGCACACGGTCATCGCACACGAATGCACCGGCTGTGATCTGTGTATCGCTCCCTGTCCGGTGGACTGCATCGACATGCTGCCAAGAGAGCCACAACCCCACTGGACCGCCGGCATCATCGCCAGCGACCGCACCACGGAGACGCTTCATGGCAGTACTTGAGCGGCTCTGGCGATCACTGGCGGCGGGTACCCGGCCCGCTGGCGGCGTGCTGCCCCCTACCCGCAAGTCGCAGACCCGTGACCTGGGCATACGCACGCCGCCGCTACCGGCCAGGGTGACATTGTTGCTGGAAGATGGCCGCGACCAGCCCTGGCGAGAGGTCCAGCCCATCGTCAAGCCAGGCCAGTACGTGCGTGCCGGCGAGCCAGTGGCACGCGCCGTCGGCCATCTGGCGCTGCCGGTGCACGCCAGCATCTCGGGACACGTCAGCGCGCTGTTCATGCACGACGAGGCGGACGCCGGCGGACAACACCCGCCCGCCGTGGTGATCGAGGCCGACGGCGCTTCACAGCACCACTGGCTGCCGCCGCTCGACTGGCAAGGCGCGGCCCCCGACGAGATCATCCAACGGATTGCCGACGCCGGCATCGCCGGCATGGGCGGCGGCGGATTTCCGGCCCATCTCAAGGTCCGCGCGGCACGCCAGGCGGGCATCGATACCCTGGTGGTCAACGCCGCCGAGTGCGAACCCTACCTGAGCGCCGATGACCAGACACTGCGCCAGCACACCGACCGGGTGCTGCTCGGTGCAGCAATGGTGGCCCATGCCACCGGGGCCGCCTCTATTGTCATCGGCATCGAAGACGACAAGCCCGAGGCGGCCAGCGCCGTGCGGGCCCGGCTAAACGAGTTGCCCTGTCCGGCACGACTCGAGGTGATCCCCACCCGCTACCCCAGCGGCGGCGAGCGCCAGCTGATCGAGCGCCTGCTGGGCCGCCGTCTCACCTCGGACCAGCTGCCGGTGGACGCCGGCGTGCTGTGTCACAATCCCGGGACCCTGGCGGCCATCCACGACGCGGTGGCGCTCGGCAAGCCGATGATCGAGCGCACCCTGACCCTGGCGGGCCGAGCACTGGCACGCCCCGGCAATGTCACCGCGCGCCTGGGCACCGCCATCGACTACCTGCTGCAGGACGCCGGCCTCGATCGCGCCAGATTGTCTCGGGTGATCGAAGGCGGGCCGATGATGGGCCAGGCGATCGAATCGCTTGACCAACCCATCACCCAGACCACCAACGGCCTGATCGCCGCTGACGCGACTGAACTGCCGACGCCGCCCCCCGCACGCCCCTGCATCCGTTGCGGCGACTGCCAGCCGGCCTGCCCGGCGGGCCTTGCCCCTCAGCAGCTGTGGTGGCACGCCCAGGCAGGCGAAGACCACAAGGCCGAGGCCAACGGCTTGTTCGACTGCATCGAGTGCGGCGCCTGCGATTACGTCTGCCCCAGCCACCTGCCGCTGGCCAACGGCTTCGGCGAGGCCAAGCAGCGCCTGCGCATCGCGCGCGCCGAGAGCGACCGGGCCGACCAGGCCCGCCACCGCTTCGAGGCACGCCAGGCCCGCGAGCAGCGCGAGGCGGCCGAGCGTGAAGCACGTCGCCAGGCCCGTCGTCAGGCCGCCACCCGGCGCGGCCAGCAGCGCGACGCAAGCAGCGCCAAGGATAGCTCAGCCGACGCCAAAGGAACCGCCAGCGTCGCGGACGTGCGTGGCCTGCGCATCGCCCAGGCAGCCGCCAAGGCCGCGGCACGCAAGGCTGAGAAGGCGCTGGAGCGCGCCGCCCAGCAGCAGCAATCGGCGGATGTCCTCGCCGACCTCGAGACTCAGCTGGATACCGCCAGACAGCACCTCGCCGCCGCCGATGCACGACTCAAGGCCGCCCGTCAGGAGGAAACCCGGCCATGAGCCACCTTCACCGCCACACCAGCGCAGACAGCGCTCGCCGTGGACACGACAGCGCTACCTTGATGCGTCGGGTGACGCTGGCCTGCCTGCCCGGACTCATCACCCAGAGCTGGTTCTTCGGCCTTGGCGTCGTCACCAACGTCATCACCGCAGCGGCCTGCTGTGTGCTGATCGAGGCGATGATGCTGGTGGCGCGTCGGCGGCCCGTCTCGCCAACCATCGCTGATGGCAGCGCCCTGTTGACCGGGGTACTGCTGGGTGCGGCGCTGCCGGCGGGCACCAGCCTGTGGCTGATCCTGATCGGCTCGCTTGCCGCCGTGGCGGTGGCCAAGCACCTTTACGGCGGGCTCGGCCAGAATCTGTTCAACCCCGCCATGGTGGGCTACGCCCTGCTGCTGGTGTCCTTCCCCACCCAGATGAGCCTGTGGCCCGCACCCTCGGGGCTATTCGGCCCCGACGCCGTCGAGCCCTCGACCTGGCTGGCACGCTGGCTGGGCCAGCACCCACCAGCCGCACTGGATGCGCTGAGCGGTGCCACACCGCTGGACGCCTACCGCCATCGCGCCGCAGACGCCAGCCTCGCCGAGCTAGTGGCACCAGCGGCGCTGGAGGCCTGGCGCAACGTCGCCCTGGCCTGGCTGGCCGGAGGTCTTTACCTGCTCTACCGCCGGCTGATCGACTGGCGCCTGCCGCTGTCCATGCTCGCCTCCATGGCCTTGCTCGCCTGGCTGTTCGATCGGCTGTCGGCCAGCGGCGGAGTCGGCTTCCACCTGCTCGGGGGCGCGACCATGTTCGGCGCCTTCTTTATCGTCACCGACCCGGTCAGTGCCGCCAGCGGTCGTCGTGCACGCCTGGCTTATGGTGCCGGCATCGGCGCCCTGACGATGATCATCCGTGCCTACGGCGGCTACCCCGACGCCGTTGCCTTCGCCGTGCTGCTGATGAACCTCGCCGCCCCCCTGCTCGACCAGCTGGTGCCCGACCGGCCATCGAATGCTCGAGCCACCCGGAGGCACAACGATGACGGCTAGCCAGCGACCCGCCTTGGTCAAGAGCGCTGATGGACGACCGCCTCACTTGGAAAGCACTGATAAACTGCGCTGATGAATAGCCCTGATAGCAACACGTCGGCTCCGCGAACACTGGCCGTGAAACTTGCCCTGTTCGCCCTGGTAACCCTGGGTGCGGTCAGCCTGACCCAGGCACTCAGCGAGGGGCGTATCGAGGCCAATCGCCAGGCCCACCAGGACGCCCTGCTGGAAAGCCTGGCGCCTCAGGGCACCGCCAGGCTGGTGCCGGCGCCGGCCGGTGACCAAGGCTGGCAGGCGCTGGACGAAAGCGGCACGCTGCTCGCCACCCTGCAACCCACTTCAGCGCTCGGCTACGCAGGCCCCGTCGAGGTGCTGGTGGCACTGACACCGCAGCGGCGTGTCACGGCAGTGCGCGTCGTCGATCACCGCGAGACGCCGGGGCTTGGCGACGCCATCGAGCGCCGCAAGGGCCCCTGGGTCGATCAGTTCGAAGGCCTCGCGCGCCGCCAGCTCGACCTGGCCCCGCAGGGCGCCATCGAAGCCCTGACCGGTGCCACCATCACCTCTCGCGCCGTCATCCAGGCGGTGAACGAAGCGGTGCTGGCTGCCGGGTCGCCGCGTGATACGCCAGATGCCAGTAACCAGGAGCCCAGCCCATGACCCGCAGCGACGCTCGCGACATCGCCATCAAGGGGCTGTGGAGCAACAATCCCGCCCTGGTCCAGTTGCTCGGCCTGTGTCCGCTACTGGCCGTCACCGGCAGTGTGGTCAATGGCCTGGGGCTCGGGATCGCCACCCTGGGGGTGATGCTCGGCGCCAGCGCCTCGGCCTCGGCGCTGCGCCACCAGGTACGCCCTGAGGTACGCCTGCCGGCCTTCGTGTTGATCATCGCTGCCTTCGTGACCTGCGTCGAACTGGCCATGGCGGCGCTGGCCTACGAGCTCTACCAGGTGCTCGGCATCTTCCTGCCGCTGATCGTCACCAATTGCGCCATCCTGGCTCGGGTCGAGGCCTTTGCCTCCCGCCAACCGCTCAAGCCGGCCCTGTTCGACGCCCTGATGAACGGCCTCGGCTTCTCTCTGGTGCTGGTGTTGATCGGGGGTATCCGCGAACTGCTGGGGCAAGGCACCCTGTTCGCCGGCATGGACCTGCTGCTGTGCGACGCAGCCGGTGATTGGACACTGCACCTGCCGGGTGATGGCGGCATGCTGTTTCTGGTGCTGCCGCCAGGCGCCTTTCTGATCACCGGGCTGCTGATCGCCGCGAAGAACGCCATCGACGACGCCGTGAAGCGCCGACGCCCGGCGCCGACCCGGACGCCCAGGGACGAACGCCGGGTGCGGGTTACCGGAGTCGTGCGCTGAAGATCCGCCCGGCCTGGCCCGCTGTCGATTCAGCCCCTGGCTTGCCAACCAAAGAGACGAGCATGAACGCTGCCAAACGCCACGAGATCTTTACCCGCCTGCGGGCCCACAATCCCGAGCCGACCACCGAGCTCAACTGGAGCACACCGTTTGAACTGCTGGCCGCGGTACTGCTGTCGGCGCAGGCCACCGACGTCGGCGTCAACAAGGCCACCGCTCGCCTGTTCCCGGTGGCCAACACACCCCAGGCGATCATCGATATCGGGATCGACGCGCTCAAGGAACACATCAAGACCATCGGCCTTTTCAACACCAAGGCCGAAAACCTGATGAAGACCTGCCATCTGCTGATCGAGCGCCATGGCGGCGAGGTCCCGGCCACCCGTCCGGCGCTGGAGGCCCTGCCCGGGGTCGGACGCAAGACCGCCAACGTGATACTCAACACCGCCTTCGGCCAGCCCACCATCGCCGTAGACACCCACATCTTCCGGGTCTCCAACCGCACCGGCATCGCCAAGGGCAAGAACGTGGTGGAGGTCGAGGAACGGCTGGTGCGCCACGTGCCCCGTGAGTTTCGCCAGGACGCCCATCACTGGCTGATCCTCCATGGCCGCTATACCTGCGTGGCGCGCAAGCCACGCTGCGGCAGCTGTGTCATCGAGGATCTGTGCGAGTTCAAGGACAAGACCGACATCTAGACCTTGCATGGGCCGCGACTGCACCCAGCGACGGTTTTCGCTCGTCCTGGCCCCCAGCACCACAGGCGAAAGCGCTCGCCGGCGAAAGCGCCCATCACCAAGGATGCGTGCCGGAAGCCGGAAGCCGAAAGCCGAAAGCCGAAAGCCAGGCAAATTACGCCAAAGTTCAAGCGCAGCCGGCGGCCAGACGCGTTAGCCTGAGGGCCCAAGTCTCAACATGAGCGGTTAACGATGCAGGAAGTGCTACAGCAACTCTGGATTCCGCTGGCCATGGCCGTGAGCTTCGGCGCCTTCACCGGCTCGCTGTTCCGGCTAAGTGGCCGCCCGGGCTCCGAGCGGCCTCTGATGTTCCCGGTGCTTGGCCTGCTCGGCGGCCTGACCGCCTTCATGATCCACCAGGTGCTGGTGTGGACGGTGGGCGCGCCGACCTGGCTGTTACCGATCCTGGTAGTGCTTCAGGTCTGGCTGTGGCTCGGGCCGCTGGGGCCGAAGATCCCCCGCCGCGAACAGGACCCACGAGAATGATCGTCTCCCCGTCAGACTGACGACCACAAGAGGCGCCCCTGCCATGGCAGGGGCGCCTCTTTTATCGCCAATGCCTTCACACTAGGGTGAGCCCACAGGGCCTGGACCGAGAACCGTCACCGAGCGCAGGCATAATTCCAGGATTTCTACGAAAAGTCGGCGAGCGCAGGCACTTTTCATGCAAGCCCTATTGGCGAGTGGACGGGCACGGCGCCCCGCAGGGCGCACAGGCGCTGGCGTCACGCTGGTTCAGCGAGGTTCGAGCGTGGCCGTCGCCCATGTTGAAGGCGAAGGTGGGACTGGCCAGGTGGTCGGCCATGATCAATACCAGAATCGCCAGCAACAGACCGATGACGCGGCTTCGATGATAGGCGGCTTTCATGGGAATCACCTTGAACAATGGATCAGTGGGTCGGTCGATCAGTTGGGCAGTCGGAACCAGGGGCGCAGGCGAATCCCCACCAGCGAGCCGACGAAGGCGCAGGCGAACCACACCCAGGCGTGCAGGCTGCCCGAGGCCAGTCCCGAAAACAGCGCGCCGATATTGCAGCCGAAGCCCAGGCGGGCACCGTAGCCCAGCAGCAGGCCGCCGATGACCGCCGCCAGGAACTGACGTCCCTCGATGGGCTTGCGGCTGGCTTCATTGAAGCGATTGGCCAGACCCGCCGCCAGCATGGCACCCAGCAGCAGACCGAAGTTCATCACCGAGGTGATGTTGACCAGCACCGAATCGGCCAGCGCCATGGCCGGGTAGTCCCAGGTCCAGAACTCGAACTGACTCATGTCCACGCCGATGGCCTGCAACGCCTTGGCACCCCAAAGATTGAAGGCGAAGGTGATGCCCCAGGGCGCCCCGCCGATGGCCAGGGTCAGGGTGTTGCCGATCGCCAGCACCAGGATCGCCCAGACGAAGGGCCAGCGTCCCTGCACCAGGGTGCGCAGCACCCCGCCTTCGGCAGGTGCCAGGCGCAGCTCGGAACGTTCCAGCGAACCGTGGGCGCGGCGTTCCACGCGATTGACCCACAGCATCACCAGCGCCAGTCCCGCCCACTGTACCGCGATGGCGCCGAAGACACCGACACTGTCGATCAGGCTGACAGGATCCAGGCTCGGCAGGTCGAGCCACCACGGCAGGTGGATCGAACCGACCACCGCACCGATGATGAAGAACGCAAGTGTCACCAGCATGCGCAGGTTGCCGGCGCCGACGGTAAACAGCGTGCCTGAGCCACAGCCTCCACCCAACTGCATGCCCAGGCCGAACACGAAGGAGCCCACCACCAGCGAGGTGCCGATGGGCGCCACCGCCCCCACCATGCCGGGCTCACCGCTGCCGAGCAGCGGAATCATCAGCGCAGAGGTCAGTGCAAACAGGATCAACTGGGCACGCATGCCGGCGCCGCGACGCTTGGTGACCAGGTTGCGCCAGCCGGCGGTAAAGCCAAAGGCCCCATGGTAGAGCGCCATCCCCAGCGCGATACCGACGCCGAACAGCGCCACCAGGAAAGGAGCGGTCTCGAGCCACACCAGCCCGCCCAGGATCAGCATCCCGGCCAGGGCCACGCCGACGACGAAACGATCGACAGGAAGGCGGCCCTGGACGGGGGCCGCAGCGGAAGTCTGTGTCATGGTAGTGATCTACTCGTGATGAGAGGGCCACGCCGGCGACCCGGGGTCGGCGGCGTGGCGATAGCGTCAAACCCTGCCATCCAGCAACAGGTCCGGCACGGACGCAGAAGCGAGGCAACGACAACGTAGCAAAGGCGCAGCAATTGCGCGAAATCGACGCTTTAACAAGGCGCCAACCGGAGCCTCAGGGCAACCGGAGCCTAAGGGCGATCAGTCGTCGCCAAGGCCCAGGGCGTCGAGCACCTTGCCCAGTCCCTGCTTGGCCACCGCCAACGGGCGTGACTCGTCCTGGGTCCACTCGGCCATGGATCCGTCATACAGGGCCACATTGTCGAAGCCGGCGATTTCGCTGAGCACGAACCAGTCGGTGGCGGCCCAGTGGCCGGTGTTGCAGAAGGCCACGGTCTTGGCGCTGGCGTCCAGCTCGGCCGCCTGTATCCGCGAGGTCACCTGGGCGGTGTCCAGACGCCAGGCGCCGCCATCGTTGGCCAGCAGGCTCTGGTGAGGCAGGTTCAAGGCACCCGGGATGGTGCCAGGAGCCGCCGCCGCCGGCGACTGATTGTCCCCCTTGAAGTAATCCTCGGGGCGAGCGTCGACCAGCTGCCCCTGGGACTCCCGTGCGGCCTCGACCTCTTCGGTGGTGGCCAGCAGTGACTCGTCCAGGGCGCCCTCGAAGCGCACCGGGTCGGGATATTCGACGGGGCCACTGACGACCTCCAGCCCCTGTTCCTTCCAGCCCGCAAAGCCACCGTCGAGGATCGCCACCTGGTCATGGCTGAGTACCTTGAAGGTCCAGTAGACCCGTGCCGCGCTGCCGAAGTCGGTGGCACCGGTGCCCGCCGGCACCAGCACCACGGTATCGTCGTTGTCGATACCGAGCCCACCGATCAGCCGCTGTAGACTCGACACCGGCGGCATCACCCCGGTGACGCCGTCACGGCTCTCGCGCCAGCCGTCTTCGGTATAGCTCGAGTACAGGCTGCCTGGGATATGGGCGTCTTCGAAGCTCGAGCGATCGCCGCCATTGTCGATGCTGGAGCGAATGTCCAGCACCACCAGATTGTCGTTGTCCAGATGCTCGCTCAGCCAGGCGGGGCTGACCAGCGGATCGACCTCAAGCGCCTGGGCGGAGCCTGCCACCAGCAAGGCACCGGCAAATGTCAGGGACCTCAGCATGATCTTGACCTCCTAGGTGGGTGTTGACGCCCATTATCCCGCTCGGAGCAGCAAACTCAATATGCTTGCAATGAATAATAATTTTCACGCTCATAACTTGCCGACATGAATATTCGCTCCAGCGAATGCCGAGCAACGGAGCAGGCGCAATGCCTTGTCAGGCAAGGCGCTTGGTAGCACATCCCTCGTGCACGCTCCTACTGTCACGCTCCTCATGCAATGTCCTTCCCACAAGGTGCTTGCCATAAGGTCCTTCGGCCATTCCCACAGGATCCTTTCTGCCAGATGATGCGCGAGCGGCCTTCCGCACCAGGTTACAGTGACAGTTCGCCTCCCCGTTCGACGGCGCGGACATAGCCGGGCCGTTGGCGACAGCGCTCGACAAAGGCGCCAAGCTGCGGGTGGTCGCCGAGCTGGCCACGACCTTCCAGCGCCAGCAGCGGGAAGCTCATCTGTATGTCTGCGGCACTGAAGCGCTCGCCAGCGAACCATTCTCGCCCTTCCAGGCTGTGCTCCCAGAAGTCCATCAGACGGCGGATCTCCGGCCCCAGATACTGCTTGCGCACGCCCTCGGCAAAGAGCCGGCCCAGGGGCCGCATCAGCGCCGGCACCGGCGGTTTGCCGAGCCGGCTGAACACCAGATTCATGACCAGTGGCGGCATGGCCGAGGCCTCGGCGTGGTGCATCCAGAACACGAAGTCGGTGGTGTCGGCGCTTGACGGCTCCGGCCACAGTCGATGCTCGGTATCGAAGCGCCTGAGCAGGTAGTCGATGATGGCGCCGCTCTCAGCCACCACGCGGCTACCTGCGTCTTCATCGGTGATCACCGGGGACTTGCCCAGCGGGTGCACCTGCTTGAGTGCGGCGGGTGCCAGCATGGTCTTCGGATCTCTGGCGTACTGGCGGATCTCGTAGTCCACGCCCAGCTCTTCCAGCAGCCAGACGATACGCAGCGAACGCGAATTTTCCAGATGGTGCACGACGATCATGGAGCTCTCCTTGGAACGAGTCATGCCTTGAGGCGGGTCTTTCCCTGAGACAGGCAATGGCCTGAGGTGTGGCTCTCCCCGACATGGGCTGGGGCGTGTTAGATGGGCTGACGGGCGCGGCGACGACCTGCCTGAAACAACCGCCCCACAGACACAAACGGCGCCCCGGAGGGCGCCGTTGTCGCGGTGAGCAATCAGCGCGGTTCGAACATCTCGTCGCCGACTTCATCGATGTAGCGTTCGGCCTTCTGACGCATCAGGGCGTCACAGGCTTCCCGCCCCGGCACCAGGTCAGAACGCTCGAACCGATGCTCCAGGGTCTCGCCGCCCTCGATGGGCTTGCGGATGACACCGCTGACGCGGAACTGACCGCCCTGCTCCTCGGGTTGCGAGATGATCAGGTAACCACGGTACTCGACCGCTTCGGCCTCGGGCGCGGCGCGGGACGACGACTTGCCGTCCCCCTTGAACAGCGCTCCGAACAGTTGCTTCAGCATGGGAACTCCTTTGGCCTGTCGCGCGACGTTACCACTCAGTCCTGACGACGACCCTTGCCGGCAGCGATGCGCAGACGCAGGGCGTTGAGCTTGATGAAGCCTTCGGCGTCCTTCTGATCGTAGGCGCCCTGGTCATCCTCGAAGGTGGCGATGGACTCGTCGAACAGCGACTCGTCGGAGCGGCGACCGGCGACGATGGCGTTGCCCTTGTAGAGCTTCATGCGCACCACACCGGAGACGTTCTTCTGGGTCTCGTCGATGGCCGCCTGCAGCATGCGGCGCTCGGGGCTCCACCAGTAGCCGTTGTAGATCACCTCGGCGTACTTCGGCATCAGCTCGTCTTTCAGGTGGGCCTCTTCGCGGTCGAGTGTCAGCGACTCGATGGCGCGGTGAGCACGCAGCATGATGGTGCCCCCGGGCGTTTCGTAGCAGCCGCGGGACTTCATGCCGACGTAGCGGTTCTCGACGATGTCGAGACGGCCGATACCATTGTCGCCACCCAGCTTGTTGAGCTTCTCGAGCACCTCGTGGGGCTTCATCGGCTCGCCGTCGATGGCCACGATGTCACCCTTGTCGAAGGTCAGCTCGACGTAGGTCGGGGTATCCGGGGCGGCCTCCGGCGACACGCTCCAGCGCCACATGTCTTCCTCGGCCTCGGCCCAGGGATCCTCGAGGATGCCGCCCTCGTAGGAGATATGCAGCAGGTTGGCGTCCATGGAGTACGGCGACTTCTTCTTCTTGCTGAAGTCCACCGGAATATCGTGCTGCTGGCAGTAGGCCATCAGCTTCTCGCGGGAGTTGAGGTCCCACTCGCGCCACGGGGCGATCACCTTGACGCCGGGCTTGAGCGCATAGCCGCCAAGCTCGAAACGCACCTGATCGTTGCCCTTGCCGGTGGCGCCGTGAGAAATCGCGTCGGCACCGGTCTGGTTGGCGATCTCGATCAGGCGGCGGGCGATCAGCGGACGGGCGATGGAGGTGCCCAGCAGGTACTCGCCCTCGTAGATGGTGTTGGCGCGGAACATCGGATACACGTAGTCGCGCACGAATTCTTCGCGCAGGTCCTCGATGTAGATTTCCTTGACGCCCAGGGCCTCGGCCTTGGCACGGGCAGGCTCGACTTCCTCGCCCTGACCGATGTCAGCGGTGAAGGTCACCACCTCGCAGTCGTACGTTTCCTGCAACCACTTGACGATGACGGATGTGTCCAGTCCGCCGGAATAGGCGAGCACGACCTTCTTTACATCGGACATGCTAGGGGCTCCTTCTTGTAACCAACCATGGTGTGACCAACGCATTCGCGGCGCGAATAACGCCCGAAGAGCGCCGATTATAGCGTGCATCTGGGGTGCCGAATACCGGCCACGGGACGCCGCTGCCCCAAACTGCTAGACTTTCGCCGTTTCGGCCTGCCGACAGCAGGCCCCCTGACCCCACACGGCCCGACTAAGGAGAGGTGCATGAGCGAGCTGATCGCCCGCGAACTCATGGCGCAACGTTTTCGCAGTTTTCTGCCGGTGGTGGTGGATATCGAGACCGGCGGCTTCAACCCGGAATCCGACGCCCTGCTGGAGATCGCCGCCGTCACCCTGACCATGGACCCGGAAGGCAACCTGTTGCCCGACGCCACCTTCGCCTACCACATCGAACCCTTTGCCGGTGCCAATGTGGAGCAGGCAGCGCTGGATTTCACCGGCATTCGCCTCGATGACCCGCTGCGCAAGCAGGTGGCGGTCAGCGAGTCCGAGGCGCTTGGCGAGATATTTCGACCGGTGCGCAAGGCGATCAAGGCCCACGGCTGTACCAGAGCCATCCTGGTGGGCCATAACGCCGCCTTCGACCACGGCTTTCTCAACGCCGCGGTCAATCGCTGCGAGATCAAGCGCAATCCCTTCCACCCCTTCTCGAGCTTCGACACCGCCTCGCTTGCCGGTCTGGTCTACGGCCAGACCGTGCTCGCCCGAGCCTGTCGCGCCGCCGGTATCGAGTTCGACAACAACGCCGCGCACTCGGCCCGCTACGACACCGAGCGCACCGCCGAGCTGTTCTGCGCCATGGTCAATCGCTACAAGGACCTGGGAGGATGGCGGCTGGCCCAGCAGGAGCAAGGCATGGAAGAGGATTGATCCCCTTCGGCCACTAAAGTCTCAAGACGATAAAGGCCCCGATGGTCGATGACCATCGGGGCCTTTATCGTAGGTGCGAAGCTTTCGCGGCAGCCGGTCGACGCGGTCCCACCGGACAACGCCTTATGGAAAGGCGTTGGCCTGGCGGGCGCACGGCCGCCAACAGCGCTCTTTAGTCTGCAGCGCCTTCCTCGTTCTGACGGGCACGCTCGGCGGCCTGCTTGACCAGCGGCTCGAGTTCGCCGTTGTTGTGCATCTCGACGACGATGTCGCAGCCGCCGACCAGCTCGCCTTCCACCCACAGCTGCGGGAAGGTCGGCCAGTTGGCCACCTTGGGCAGCTCCGCGCGGATGTCGGGGTTGTCCAGCACGTTGACGAAGGCAAAGCGCTCGCCACAGGCCATCAGCGCCTGCACGGTCTGGGCGGAGAAGCCGCACTGCGGCAGCTGCGGAGACCCCTTCATGTAGATCAGGATGGGATTTTCGCTGATCTGGCGCTGAATATTCTCGACGGTGGTACTCATCACGGCTCCTCGTTGAAACGGGCTTGGCTTGCTCGCCCTTGCTAAGTGACGCAGACCGGGACAATGGGGGCATCCCGCCCCATTTTCAATGCGGCCCCGGCGGACTACCTCGCAGGAGGCAATACCCGATGGCCACACTCGGCCTTTGCATGGCCGCATTGTACGGCCCGGCGGCGCGTTGCGCATCCCCTCGGGGCTGGCTAGGATGGTCGTTTTTTACCTCGTTGGAGAGATGCCATGGCCACCCGCCACTTCCTGACCCTACTGGACCTGAGCCAGGATGAACTGCGCTACCTCATCCAGCGCGCCATCACCATCAAGAACGGCCTCAAGGCCCACGGCCCGACCTACACGCCGTTCACCAACCGCACCCTGGCGATGATCTTCGAGAAATCCTCGACCCGTACCCGGGTGTCCTTCGAGACCGCCATGGCCCAGTTTGGCGGGCACGCCCTGTTTCTGTCACCGCGCGACACCCAGCTGGGGCGCGGCGAGCCCATCGGTGACACCGCACGGGTGCTCTCGGAGATGGTCGATGCGGTGATGATCCGGACCTTTTCCCACCAGGGTCTCGAGGAATTCGCCGCCGCCAGTGACGTACCGGTGATCAACGCTCTGACCGACGACTACCATCCGTGCCAGCTGCTGGCCGATGTCATGACCTGGACCGAGCTGCGCGGCAGCGTCAAGGGCCGCACCGCGGTGTGGATCGGCGACGGCAACAACATGTGCCACTCCTGGATCAACGCCGCGCGCCAGTTCGACTTCAAGCTGCGTATCTGCTGCCCCGAGGGCTACGACCCCCGCGAGGATATCCTGGCCGCCGCCGGTGATCGGGTAGTGATCGAGCGCGACCCGATGACCGCCGTGGCCGGCGCCGACCTCGTCACCACCGACGTCTGGGCCTCCATGGGCCAGGAGGAAGAGCAGGCTCGTCGCGAGGCGGACTTTGCCGGCTTCCAGGTCACCGAAGCGATGCTCGACGCCGCCGCCAAGGACGTGCTGTTCCTGCATTGCCTGCCGGCCCACCGCGGTGAGGAGATCAGCGAGACCCTGCTCGACGATCCCCGCGCGGTCGTCTGGCAGGAAGCCGGCAACCGCCTGCACGCCCAGAAGGCGCTGCTGGAGTTCTTGATGCTGGGTCAGGTCAACGGCTGAGATCCTGGTCGACGTACTTATAGACTTTGGTCTAATTCGACGATTGTCGTATACTGGTCCCATCTTCTTGTTCGGGATGGGACCATGGCCCTCACCGCTGATCACAACGACACCGCCCAGCGCATCGACCTCACCGCCTTCATCGAGGACCTCTACCGCGATGGCGAGGTGCTGGAGGCGATCACCCAGCCCAGTCGCGGACTCAGCGCCGAGCGGCTCGATTCCCTGACCCGCTCACGTTCCCAGGCCTCGCGTCTGCGCCGCCTATTGCGCCAGGCGCTGGTGGCCCACAACAGCCAGGGGCGGCTGGTGCTCACCGCCACCGGACGTGAACTGGCCTTTGATCTCTATGGTGTCGGCGCCGCCGACCTTCACGCCAGCGCCTGAGGTCTAAAGCGAGCGACCGACGGTGCTGTCTGGGTGTCGCCAGCCATCAACAGCCAGGCGATAAATAGCAAGGCGGTCTTCTGACACCGGCCAGATATGCCAAGGGCGCCCAGCGGGCGCCCTTGGTGCTTCTACTATCGTTTCTTGGCCGTATCGTTTCTTGCCACTATTCGTTTTTACCAGTAGCGGTTCTAGCCAATATCCGTTTTTACCCTTGGCCTTTTCCAGCGGCGGTCGTTGCTACCTACGGCCTGTGCAAACGGCAGTCTGCAACTTGGCAGCCTGCCACTGCGTCGCCGGTGAAGGCCCCCTAAAGGCCCTCTCGATCAGGCCGCCGCGTCGGTACCTGCAGCCCCCTTCGTCCAGGCGTGGCGCTTGAAGGCGTCGTCGATGGGCGTGTCCGCCAGGTGATTCACGTAGTTCGACAGAATCTTCTGGCTCACCCCCAGCACGATGTCCAGCAGCTGCTGGCGGGTGAAGCCTGCCTCGAGGAAGTGCTCCACCACGGCCGGATCCGGACGTCCGCGATCACGCACGATGGCCAGCGTGGTCTGGCGCAGCAGTTCCAGACGATCATCTTCCAGCGGCTGCTGGTCGCGCAGCGCCTGGGTGATGGCGGGGTCCACCTTCATCATGCCGGCCACCGCCGTGTGCACGGCCACACAGTACTCGCAATCATGCTCGACGTTGATCGCCTGCCAAACCACCGTCTTCTCGGCGGCATCGAAACTCGAGGCGAGAAACAGCTCATGCAGTCGCTGGTAGGCCTCCAGCACGCCCGGCGCTTCGGCCATCACGCTATACAGGGCCGGGATCATGCCCATCTCCTTCTGCGCCTTCTCGAGCAGGGGGCGGCTTTTTTCGGGGGCGCTGGACAGATCGTGCTGAGTAAAGTCGGTCATGGGTCTCTATTCCAATACAGAGGTGAAGGGATACGTCGATGAACGTGCTACTTGGTGGCGCTCGTTGCCGAATCCTTTCCCCGCACTCTCCCTACCCTCCTCATCACGCCTGTTCTGGCACAGATTGGCAGCGACACCAAGGATGTCGCATGACGTCAACAAAACGACGCTTGGCGCCAAGTGGCAGGCCGTCATCTTCGCCACACTGCGCCCATTCACGACGAGGAGAGCATCATGAACCGCAACGTCATTCTGACCTGCGCCGTGACCGGCGCCGGCGACACCACCGCCAAGAGCGACAAGGTACCGGTCACCCCCGAGCAGATCGCCAACGACTGCATCGAGGCTGCCAAGGCCGGCGCCAGCATCGCCCACATCCACGTGCGCGACCCCGAGACCGGTGGCGTCAGCCACTCGCTGGATCACTTCCGCGAGGTGATGGAGCGGGTGCGCGAGGCCGACACCGACATCGTCATGAACATCACCGCCGGCGGTGGAGGGGACTGGATTCCGGACAGCCAGGATCCGACCCGTGGCGGCCCCGGCACCGACATCCAGACCCCGGCCCAGCGCCATGAGCCGGTGGGCGAGCTGCTGCCTGAGCTGTGCACCCTGGACTGCGGCAGCCTCAACTTTGGCGACATGATCTACGTCAACTCCGCCGACTGGCTGCGTGAACACGCCCGCCTGGTGCAGGCCGCCGGGGTCAAGCCGGAGCTCGAGTGCTTCGACCTGGGCCATGTATGGTTCGCCCGCCAGCTCCAGGCCGAAGGCCTGATCGACGGTGACCCGCTCTACCAGCTGTGCCTGGGCATCCCCTGGGGCGCCGAGGCCGACACCGAGACCATGCTGGCCATGCGCAACAAGCTGCCGACCAACGCCAACTGGGCGGCCTTCGGCATCGGTCGCCACCAGATGCCCATGGCCGCCCAAGCGGTACTGCTCGGCGGCCACGCCCGCGTCGGCCTCGAGGACAACCTCTACCTGGAAAAGGGAGTACTGGCCTCCAACGCCCAGCTGGTCGAGAAGGCCGGTCGGATGATCAACCACCTTGGCGCCAACGTGATGACCCCGGCCGAAACCCGCAAGTTCCTCAAGCTGCGCGACCCGTCCACCGGTCAGATCGCCGGCGACAGCGCTGGAGGTGATGCATGAAACAGCTATCCGTCATCGGTACCGGCGTCATCGGCAACGGCTGGATCGCTCGAGCCCTGGCCAACGGCTGGCGTGTTGCCGCCTTTGACCCCGACCCCAAGGCCGAGGCACGCACCCGTGCCTTCGTCGACAATGCCTGGCCGTCACTGGAAAAACGCGGCCTGGCCGAGGGCGCAAGCCCCGACAACCTGCGCTTTGCGACCTCGCTGGAAGCCGCAGTGGACGGCGCCGACCTGATCCAGGAAAACGTGCCCGAGCGCCTCGAGCTCAAGCGCAGCATCCTGGCCCAGATCGACGCCGCGGCGCCGCCTGAGGTGCTGATCGGCTCCTCGACCTCGGGCTTCAAGCCAAGCGACCTGCAACAGGGCTGTCAGCACGCGCCCGGCCGGGTCATCGTCGCCCACCCCTTCAACCCGGTGTATCTGCTGCCGCTGGTCGAGCTGGTCGGCGGCGAGGCCACCCAGGCCGAGCACACCGAGCGTGCCCAGGCGCTGTACCAGGCACTCGACATGCGCCCGCTGGTGGTGCGTCGCGAGATCGAAGGGCATATCGCCGATCGCCTGATGGAGGCGCTGTGGCGGGAGTCCCTGCACCTGGTCAACGACGGTGTCGCCACCACCGAAGAGATCGACGCCGCCGTGGTCTACGGCTGCGGCCTGCGCTGGTCACTGATGGGCACCTTCCTGACCTTCCATCTGGCCGGCGGCGATCAGGGCATGCGCCACATGCTGGAACAGTTCGGCCCCGCCCTGAAGCTGCCCTGGACCAAGCTCGAGGCCCCGGAGCTGACCGACGAGCTGATCGATCGGGTGGTCGAGGGCTGCGAGCACCAGGCCGCGGGTCGCAGCGTGTCCGAGCTGGATCGCCGTCGTGACGACTTTCTGGTCGAGCTGCTCGGGCTGGTCCAGAAGTACTGGCCGGAGGCGGAAGGCCTCGAGGGGCGCATCTGATGGCGCTGCTCGACACCGACGTCAAGCCTGACTGGGTCGACTACAACGGCCATATGAACGACGCCGAGTACGCCAGGGTGTTTTCCCTGGCGGTCGACACCCTGATGGAGCGCATCGGCCTCGACGAGGCCGGGCGCCACCGGCACGGCTACACCCTCTACACCCTGGAGACCCATCTGCGCTACCTGCGCGAGGCCCACCAGGGGCAGCCCCTTCAGGTCGAGGTCGCGCTGGTCGATCGTGACGCCAAGCGCCTGCATCTGTGGTTCGAGCTGTACAGCGGCGAACAGCTGCTGGCCACCAGCGAACAGATGTTGATGGGCATCGACCTCGACAGCGGGCGCCCGGGACCTTTCCCCGAGGCGGTGGACACCGCCATCGCTGCGCTGCCGGTTATCTCATCGCCCGCTCCCGAGGGACTCGGGCGGCGTATCGGCATCGTCCGACGCTGACGGCGCCATCAGCGCAGATTCGGCCAGGGAACACCAGACCATGACCATCGATGACTTCGCCGAACGTTTCCAGGCCGGGCTCGACGCCATGGCGACGATGCCGATGAACCAGGCGAGGCGCCACTACGACGAGCTCTGCGCCAGCTTCGCCGGCCCCGTACCGGCCACGATCGCAGTTACCGACGAGGTCATCGACGGCGTCGGCGTGCGCCGCTATCGACCGCACCTCGGCGCCGAAGGCGTCGTGCTCTACGCCCACGGCGGCGGCTTCACCATCGGTTCGGTAGAGAGCCACCAAGGTGTCGCCGCCGGTCTTGCCCAGGCCCTCGGGCGAGAGGTCGTCAGCCTGAACTACCGGCTGATGCCTGAGGCGTGCTATCTCGCGCTGCTCGACGACGTCGAGGTGGTCCGTCGGCGGCTTGCGCCGGTTGCCCTGGTCGGCGACAGCGCCGGTGCCCGGCTGGTGCTGGACGCCGCCAGGCGTGCTGCCGACGACAGCCCCCTGGGCCTGGTCTACCCGCTGCTCGGCACGCCAAGCGACACAAGCCTCGGACCGGACGCGCCGCTGCTCAGCCGGCAGGACGTGTTGGCGGCCTGGTCAATGATCGCCGAACAGGCTCGCCGAATCCGCGACGACCTGCCCGCCAGCCGGGCCATCGAGTGCCTCGCCGTGGAGCATGACCCGCTGACGCCCCCCTTGCTGGCAACACTGGATGAATGGCGCCGCTGCCACCACCAGGTCGGTGTGCATATGGCCGAGGGCATGTTGCACGGCGCCCTGCACGCGCGCTCGTCACTGCCTGCCATGGAGGCTGCCTGGCGAGCATTCTGCCGTGCGCTTGCCGCACATCTTGACTAGAGTCTTTTCTATAAATGCCTTGTTTTTCAAGTGCTTGAATCGACTATCCAGCACATTTTCGTCGCCTTTACCCTGCCCAACCGAGGACACCGCCGACCGCCCGCCCCTCCAAAACGACAACGAGACGCCAATGAACCAGAACATCACCACTTCGGTCGCCACCGTGGCCACCGTCATCGCCCTGATCTCCTTTGCCGCCCTCGCCCCAGGCCCCTTCCAGACGCTGCTTGACGCCATCAAGGTCAACGTCATCGGCAACTTCGGCTTCATCTTCACCTACCCGGCCTTCGCCGCCTCCATCGTCTTTACCGTGCTGATGTTCACCCCCCTGGGGCGGCTCAGGTTCGGCCAGGGAGATCCCGAATTCTCCACCCTGGCCTGGCTCGGCATGCTGTTCGCCACCGGCATGGGCATCGGCCTGGTGACCTGGGGCGTGCTGGAACCGCGCTACCACGTCGATGCCGGCCACAGCACCGACCAGGCCCTGCTGTACGCCTTCAACCACTGGGGCCTGCTGGCCTGGGCCGGCTATCTGGCGATCGGCGTGATCTTCGCTCACGCCATGTACAACCTGAACATCGACAAGCCCGCCGAGACGCTGCTTGGTGGCGGCTTTCTCAGCAAGCTCAACCTGGTCAGCCTGGTGGTATCTACCGTCATCGGCCTGTCGCTGACCTTCTCCTACGCCACCGATCCGCTCAAACAGAGCCTCGAGCAGTTCTTCGGCATCGACGCCAGCCCCACCCTGATCATCCTGGTGCTGTCGCTGTTCGCGATCGCCTCCAGCGCCTCGGGACTCCAGCGTGGCATCAAGTGGCTGAGCAACTACAACACGCTGTTCGCCCTGTTTCTGATGGTCAGCGTCTTCGTACTGACCTCACCGCTGGACATCCTCGGCACCTTCACCCGACTGTTGCCGGAATACCTGGTGAAGTACCCGGCGATGGCGACCGATATCGGCCTCGGCGATCCCGAGCACAAGGCCTGGCTGGCGGACTGGCTGTACGCCTTCGAAGCCGCCTGGTACGGCTGGTTTGTGTTCACCGGCGTATTCATCGCGCGTATCTCGAAGGGCCGCACCCTGCGCCAGCTGGTACTGGGGGTGATGCTGGTGCCGAGTCTGTTCTCCTGCCTGTGGTTTACCACCTTCGGCCTCGGCGGACTCGAGACCGGCTCCGAGGACGTCTTCGCCCTGATGGCGACCCTCGACAGCCATGGCGTGCTGTCGGCCGTCCTGGCGCTCAACATCCTGCTGTTCTTCGTCACCAGCGCCGACTCGGCGGGACTGGTCTGCGAGATGCTGACGGTGCGCCGCTCACGAGCCTTCTGGATCGTTGCCATGGCCGCCCTGGCGGTGGTGATCAACTGGCTGGAAGGCGACATCTTCAAGGTCATTCTGACCCTGATCTCGGTCGCCGCCGTGCCTGTCGCCTTCGGAATCTTCGCCCTGGTCGCCGCCTTCCTGGTGCGCATCCGAGGCAGACACGATGATCTGAGCGACAGGCAGGGCCAGGACTCCTGAGCCGCATTGTCGAGTGCCACCCCAACGACCAACGCAGACAGGGCCTGTAAACAGGCCCTGTCTGCGTCATGACCAGGTGTGGTTGGCGGACTTACGTCCAGGGGCTAGCGTCGGCAGACGCCGGCCCCTTCACGCTAGCTCTGGGATGCTAGCTCAAGGGCAGTTCCATCAGAACTTGCCCAATTCGGCCTCCAGCGGGAACATCGCCGCCGACAGCTCGCCTACCGTCATCACCGGAGACTCCGGCGCCTTGGCCGTCGGCCAGGCCTCGAGCAGCCCGTCGTAGCCCTCGACCAGGGCATCGTAGGCACCCGCCTGACGGAACATGTCGGCGTGGCGCTCCAGCGACTCCCGGGCGGTCAGCACAAAGCCACGACCGTCCTGATACTCGACCACGTTCTTGAACTCGCCGTCATCCACGGCTTCTTCGTACTCGTGCAGCGCGGTCTTCAACAGCGCCAGCTGGACCTTGGCCTGAAAGCCCGCATCCTGCTCGAGGCCATCGTCGACGTCGGCCATGGCCGAGAGGATGGTCTCGCGAAGCGATGCGTAATCCTGTTCGACCTCGCTCCAGTCACCGCCCTGCTGCACCTTGCCGGAGAAGGCTTCCAGCTCAGTATCGAAAGCGTCGATGCCACGGCTTTCCAGCGCAGGCGCGATGCCCGGGTACACCTCATGGTAGGGATGGCCAAAGTGGGGATAGGACGCGGTCTTGGCCCCCTCGGTGTAGAGCTCCTTGGCGACCTCAAGGTGGCCGAGCATCAGCGCGAGCTCAGTGGTGTAGACGCCAGGGTTGGCCGCGTCGACGTGGCCACCTTCGCCACCTTCGCCGCCTTCACCGCCTTCACCGCCTTCACCGCCTTCGCCACCTTCGCCACCTTCACCGCCTTCGCCACCTTCACCGCCTTCGCCGCCTTCACCGCCTTCGCCGCCTTCGCCACCTTCACCACCGGAAGACGCCGTCAGATAGGCAAAGACCGCATAGGGATCGCTGGCGAGGGAGGCACTTTCACCGCCTTCACCGCCTTCGCCGCCGTGGCCGTGCTCGCCACCTTCACCACCGTGGCCAGATTCACCACCTTCGCCACCTTCACCACCTTCGCCACCTTCACCACCGTGGCCGTGCTCGCCGACTTCGCCGCCGTGGCCGTTCTCGCCACCTTCGCCACCTTCACCGCCGTGGCCGGCTTCACCACCTTCACCGCCTTCGCCGCCGTGGCCCTTCTCGCCACCTTCGCCACCGTGGCCGGCTTCACCACCTTCGCCACCTTCACCGCCGTGGCTCTGTTCGTAGGCAGTGTCGTCCTTGTGCATATCGTCGCCATCGCCGTGATGGTCGGCCCAGGCGGCGCTGGATCCGAGCAGGATGCTGGCGCCAACGCCAATCCACAGCTTGGTACGGGTCTCTTGCGTCATGGGGTGCTCCTTCCTTCTACGTCTACTTGGGGCCAATTTCTTGTTCAGGGCTCGCGCTCGATGGAACCAGGGTCCACTTGCCGCAAACCCATGTCCGATCTGGCAATGTCTGCGCCAGTCAAACCATCAGGTGCCTGCCCACTAGACTGGCGTGTCACGAAGTGTAATGCAAACGATTAACAGTCGGGTATACTGACGGCCATTTGCGGGAGCCTCCGATGATTCTGTGTATCGACAAGGTGCTGACCGACGACCAGCTCCAGCGTATTCGCCAGACACTGGACGCCAGCGACTTTCGTGACGGACGGGAGACCGCCGGCTGGCATGCGCGCACGGTCAAGCGCAATCAGCAGGCGAGCAGCCAGGAGCCCGCCATCGCCGCCCTGCGTGACGAGGTCATGCAGACCCTCTCCGCACACACCCTGTTCCAGATCGCCGCGCGCCCGCGCCGAATGAAGCCGGTCATGTTCAGTCGCTACCAGCAAGGCATGACCTACGGCAATCACGTCGACGACGCGGTGATGCCCACCCCCCAGGGGCCGATGCGCACCGACCTGTCCTTCACCATCTTCCTTGGGGATCCGGACAGCTACGAGGGCGGAGAGCTGGTCACCGAGACCACCCAGGGCGAACAGCGCTTCAAGCTGCCGGCGGGTTCGATGATCCTGTACCCGTCCTCGACGCTGCATCGCGTCGACCCGGTCACCCAGGGGCAACGACTGGCCGCGGTGGGCTGGCTGCAGAGCCAGGTACGCCATCCTGAACAACGTGAAGTGCTGTTCGACCTCGACACCACTCGCCGCCAGATCTTCGAGCGCGACGGCAAGACCGCCGAGTTCGACAGCATCTCCAAGAGCCTGGCCAATCTCCTGCGGATGTGGGCCGAGATCTGACTTGAGTGCCGGTCAGCCGTGGTGTCGAAAGGCCTGCGGCGCGGTTCCGAACGCCCTGCGGAAGGCGCGACTGAAACTCGACGCCGAGCCGAATCCACAGCTGAGCCCGATCGCCAGCACATCGAGGTCGGTATCCTTGAGCAATTGGGCGGCACGTTTGAGGCGCAGCGACAGGTAGTAGGCACTGGGAGAGGTGCCCAGCACATCGGCAAACAAGCGCTGTAGCTGGCGACTCGACACGCGGCTGCGGCGCGCGATCTCGGCCAGCGGCAGGGGCGTTTCCAGGTGCGACTCCATCAGCGCTACCGCATCGACCAGCCGCGGCTGGTGGGTGCCAAGACGCCTGACCAGGCTCATTCGCTGCTGGTCGGTGCGCGAGCGCAGGCGGTCGTGAATCAATTGTTCGGACACGTCCACCGCCAGCGCCATGCCGTGGCGACGGGCGATCATCTCCAGGGTCATGTCCATGGCCGCCGCGCCGCCGGCACAGAAGAAGCGCCGCTCCTCCAGCAGGAACAGCTCGTCGCAGGTGCGAATCGAGGGATAGCGTTCGTTGAAGGTGGGCAGCGTCTCCCAGTGCAGGGTCACCGTATGCCCCCTGAGCAAGCCGGCCTCCGCCAGCACCACCGCGCCGGTGTCCAGCGCGCCGATGCAGCAGCCACCCTGGTCGAGCCGGTTGAGCCAGGCGCTGAGCCCGTGGCCGATCCACAATTCCGGATCGAAGCCGCTGCATACCGCCAGCCACGGCAGATTGCGGACGTCTTCCATGGGGTGGTCCACCAGCAGGGTCATGCCGTTGCTGGCGGTCACCGGCCCTCCGCCCAGCCCGATCAGCGTCCAGTCATAAAGAGCGCGACCGGCGATGCGGTTGGCGATGCGCAGCGGCTCCACCGCCGAGAAAAACGCCATCATCGAGAACTGCGGCAGCAGCAGAAAACCCAGCCGCTGTTCGGCCTGCTCGATTTCACCGGCGCTCGCCTCCAGGCGTTGACCACTGAGCTCTACCATCGCTGTCCGCCTCCTTACCGACGCCCGTGACTGCGGCGCAGCATAGCATGAGGATATCGACGATAACGTCGAAAGGCTGAGTAGAGTGGGGCCGCGCCTCCTGGCTGGCCGTGTCTCGCCTGCGCCCTGAGTTGAGGGCAGCGCACGACGGTGGCACCCTTGCAGCGCGGTGTGGACCGGGCCGATCGTGAATCCGCTGTCGCTGGTGCGCCGATACCCGAACCACCGATCCTGGCGCGGCCAGCGCCGTCCCGCCCCCGCCATCCATGAGGCCACCATGCGTCTGACCTACCAGGGCCCTGTCCCGGAACCCATCGGCTTTCTGCTGCTGCCGCGTTTCTCCATGGTGGCGCTGTTCTCGGCCATCGACCCCTTGCGAATCGCCAATCGTCTGGCCGGACAGCCGCTGTTTCGCTGGCACCTGATCAGCCGCGACGGCGAGCCGGTCACCGCCAGCAACGGCATTCCCCTGAGCGTCGAGCATGACCTGGACAATGCCCCCTGGCTCCCTAGTCTGGCGGTGTGCGCAAGCTTCGAGCCGATGGCCGCGGTGGACCAGCCGCTCAAAGACTGGCTGACGCAGCGCCGGGACCAGGGCGCCTGTCTGGGGGCGCTGGACACCGGTGTCTTCTGCCTGGCCGACGCCGGGCTGATCGAGGACACCGTGACCTTGCACTGGGAAAGCCTGCCCGAGTTTCGCCGTCGCCATCCCGACATCGAAGCGGTGGAGTCGCTCTACGAGGTCGGCCCGGTCGGCTTCTACGGCGCCGGCGCCAGCGCCTCCATTGACCTTGCGCTGGACACCATCCGCCGCCGCCACGGCGATGCCCTGACCCGGCGGGTCAAGCAGCAACTGGTGCACGACCATCGTCGCCTGCCGGCCAGTCGCCAGCGTGACGCCAGCGAATTCGAGCGACTGCCCGAACGCCTGACCAGGGTCATCGGCCTGATGGACAGCCACCTGGAATCCCCCTTGGCCATCGCCGAACTGGCCGTCCAGATCGGCCTGTCGGAGCGTCAGCTCGAGCGCGACTGTCAGCACCACCTGGCCCGTACCCCGAGTCGGCTGTATCTGGAGCGCCGCCTGGCGCTGGCCCACCATCTGGTGACCAGCACCCGTCACGGCGTCATGGACATCGCGCTGGCCAGCGGCTTCGCGTCCGCCTCGAGCTTCACCCGCGCCTTTCGCCAGCACCACGGCGCCAGCCCCCGGGAGCTAAGACGACGGCTCCTTTAACACTGGCCTACCATCTTCGAGCTTCACCCGCGCCTTTCGCCCGCAGTCGACAACAACTCGGCGCCAGCCCCCGGGAGCCAAGACGACGCCTCCTTTGACAGCAACGTGAAAACCACAGCACGCATTGAATGTCGGATTCTGCACGATACCTGTCGATTTATGCACGACTTCGGTGCTGCCTGACAGGCAAGCTGGTCCCCACTTGAGCGCCAGTCGGCGCTGCCATCCATGACGCACAGCGCGGGCGCTGCCATCCGTGACGCACCACGCGCCCGTCCCAGCTTCGACGGAGTCCCGATGAACCAGCCACAGCACACCAGCGAACACCAGCAGTCCGCCTCGGTCGATCTACCGCGCACCCCGGACTATGACGCCTGGCCGATCGAGGTGCCCATCGCAAGCGTTGCCTCGACGCCAAGGGTGCTGACCGTGAACTGGCAGGACGGCCGTGTCAGCCGCTATCACAGCGTCTGGCTGCGCGAAAACGCCGCCGACGACAGCACCATCAATCCAGCGACAAGGGAGCGCATCCTCGATCTGTCGAGCCTGGACGCCTGGCCGGAAATTGCCCAAGCGACGCTGGACGCCAGCGGCGCCGTCGAACTGCTGATGACGCCGGAACAGCGCAGCCTGCGCTTTCACCCCGGCTGGCTGAGAGCCCACGACTACGACAACACCGAAGATCCGCTGGCGCCGCTGGTACCGGTCGAGACCTGGCTCGGCGGCCAGGACAAGGAACCGGTCACCCTGGACGCCGGCGGCTGGACCGCGACCCAGGCCGACAGCCCCGAAGAAGAGACGATCCTGGCCCCGGCGCTCGACGCGCTGCTGCGCCACGGCCTCGTGCGGCTGCGCGGCCTGCCCACCGAGCCCGGCACCCTGGAGAACATCGCCGAGCGCTTCGGGCCGTTGCGGGCCACCAACTTCGGCACCCTGTTCAACGTTCGCGCCAAGCCGGACCCGGACTCCAACGCCTACACCTCGATTGCCCTGCCGCCCCACGTGGACCTGCCGACCCGCGAGTACCATCCCGGTCTTCAGTTCCTGCACTGTCTCGAGAACAGCGTGGCCGGCGGCCAGGCGGTAATGCTCGATGGTTTCGCGGTGGCCGAGGCCCTGCGCGAGGAAGACCCCGAGGCCTTCGCTACCCTGACTCGCGTCCACTGGCGCTACGCCAATACCGCCAAGACCACCGACTACGTCTGGCACTCGCCGATGATCGTGCTCGATGAACAGCAGCAACTGCTCGAGGTGCGCATCGCCGACTTCCTGCGCGGCCCGCTGATGACCGATTTCGACCAGGTCGAGGAGGCCTACCGGGCACTGATGGCGCTCCAGCAGCGCCTGCGCGAGCCCCGCTTCGCCCTGCGCTTCACCTACGCCCCCGGCGACCTGGTGATCTTCGACAATCGCCGCCTGTTGCACGCTCGTGACGCCTTTGAAGGCGACTCCGGCCACCGCTGGCTGCAGGGCTGCTACCTCGAGCGCGATGAGGTGCGCTCGCGCTATCGCATCGTCCAGCGCCGTCGCCGCGAGCGGGAACTGGGCGAGGCCGGACAGGCCTAGCAGCGATGCAAGGCCACCGGCTAGCCTTCCGCCGACGCCGGTGGCCGCAGCCCACGCCGGGCGGTCACGCTCGGCGCCTCGCCAAAGCGCTTGCGGTAGGCCCTGGAGAAGTGCGCCAGGTGGCTGAAGCCCACCGCCACCGCGGCCTCGGTCACCGCAATGCGACTGTCGGCCAGAATGCGCTGGGCCTGGTCCAGCCGCATGTTCAGATAGCACTGCTTGGGCGTCTCGCCGAACTCCTGCACGAATAGCCGGGTCAACTGGCGCTGGGACAGGCCCGCCAGACGACAGACGTCGGGAATCGGCAGCGCCTGGGCGAGATTGGCCTCCATTACCGCCAGTGCGCGCAGCACCCCACGCGGCAGCTCCCTGGGCGAAGCCCGATCCGCTACCCAGCCGGTGCTGGCCCCAGCCCTCCCTGCTGCTTGCTGCGATGTTGCGGCTCCCCTCGCCTCCGCTGGCCGCGAATGCACGATCTGTCGCCCCACCGCCTCGGCCAGCGAAGGACCATAAAGGGTCACGATCCACTCGAGCATCATGTCGATGCTGGCGGCGCCGCCGGAGCCGGTGAGACGTCCGCCTTCCCAGACGTAGCTGTCCGCTCGCACTTCCAGCTCAGGGAACTCCTCGCGAAAGGCCGGCACGCTTTCCCAGTGCAGCGCCACCGGATAGCCCTCCAGTACGCCCGCCCTGGCCAGGATAAAGGGGGCGGTGTCCACCCCCCCATGCCAGACGCCATGGGCCGCCAGTCGCTTGAGCAGCGCCAGATCCTCGGCACCGATACAGGCTTCCGGCTCATAGGACGACACCACCATCAGACGCCCCTTGGACGCCAGCCCCTGGTACCAGTCGGCCTCGGTAACCTCCGATAGACGTCCATCGACGTCGATGCGTACGCCATTGCTGGCCGTCACCGCCTCGCCATCGGCGGACAGCAGGCGCCAGGCAAACAGATCCCGACCAAAACGGTTGGCCACCCGGAGCGGCTCGAGCAGGCAGAACAGCGTCAGCATCGAAAACTTGGGCACCAGCCACACGTCCAGGGTGTGTTCGGCCTGGTCGGGCGACAACAGCGGCGGCGAGTCCGGACGCGGATAGGGATGGCTGTCGGGCCAGCGGGCCTCGCTGTCTTCCGAGCGGTTGGCACGGCGGTTGGCGTGGCTGTTGGCGTGGCTGTCTACGTCACTGTGCAGGTGGTGATCAACGTCCGACATGGGGCGAATTTTATCAATCCTATGGCGAATTTGATCAAATTGTATCCCAAATAGCACAGTAACCTGTAGCCCAGACAGCGACGCCAGGTGTCGAACCGCCCTTCCTCGACCTGGTGAACCTTTTACAACGCCAGACCGATCGAATCCGGAGAGAGCCTCGACGATGACCCAGCAGACGCCCCCGCAACTGACCGATGACGGCCGCCAACTGGCGCTGACCCTTGGTGAAGGGCATCACCGTCTTGATGCCTTGTGGCTGCGCGAACGCCTGCCCGATGCCGAGACCCTGGACCCCCAGACCGGGCAGCGTCTGATCGAGGCCGCCGAACTACCGCTGGATCTGACCCTCACCCAGGCAGACGTCCAGGATGAGCGGCTGGTCGTGGCCTTCTCCGATGGCCATCGAGGCAGCATCACGATCGACGAGCTCGAGGATGCCGTGCGCTGCCAGCGCTTGGATGACAACGCCTCACGGGTGTATTGGGACTCGACGCTCGCCACACCCCCGAAGGCCAGCTTCGAGCAAGCACTGGAAAGCGATCCGGCGCTGCTCGATCTGCTCGACCAGCTACATCGCTTCGGTTTCGTGCGCGTCACGGATGTACCGGTCAGCGAAGACGGCATGCAGCCGCTGATCGACCGTATCGGCCCGCTGCGCCGGACCAACTGGGGCGGCATCGCCGACGTCAAGTCGGTGGCCAACGCCTACGACCTGACCATGACCCAGCGTGGCCTCGAGCCGCACACCGACAACCCCTATCGCGATCCGATCCCCGGTTACATCTGGCTGCACTGTCTGACCAACGCCGCCGATGGTGGCGACAGCACCCTGGTGGACGGCTTCGAGGCCGCTCGACGCCTGCGTCAGCAGGATCCCGACGCCTTCGCCTGCCTGACCGAGGTGACCCCGCGCTTTCGCTACCACGACGAGACCACCCGTCTGGAGAGCGAAGGTCCGCTGATCGAGCTCGACGCCCGGGGCGAGGTGACGCGGGTACGCTACTCCAACCGCACCGAGCGTATCGACCTGATGGACAGCGCCCTGCTGCGTCGCTACTACGCCGCCCGCAAGGCCTTCTACCAACTGATTCGCTCGTCCGAGCTTACCCTCGAACTCAAGCTGTCCCCTGGCGAGATGCTGATCATGGACAACTACCGCCTGCTGCACGGGCGTACCGCCTTCCAGCTCGAAGGCGGCGTACGCCACCTGCGCCAGGGCTACGTGGATCGCGACAGCACCGCCAGTCGACGCCTGTTGCTGAAGGATCGGCTCAAGCCCGCACACGACTCGGAAGCCCGTACCGCCGACAACCTCCCACGAACCACCCAGGGGGCCAGCGCATGAGCACCAGCGATCTCGCACTGACCCAGGCCCGCTTCGCGCGCTTTGACCAGAGCACCGCCGACGAGTGGCGCCTGATCGACCGGCACTTTCGTGCCTACCAGAGCGACGCCTGCCGTCGTGTGCTCGCCCACCTGGAGCGACTCAAGGGCGACACCCACGGCTATCCGGTGGACCGCTACGAGCACTGTCTGCAGACCGCCACCCGCGCGCTGCGTGACGGCGCCGATGAAGAGACCGTGGTCTGTGCCCTGCTCCACGACATCGGCGACGACCTGGCCCCGGCCAATCACGCCGAGATCGCCGCCGCCATCCTCGAGCCTTTCGTCGACCCGCTCAATGTCTGGATGATCCGTCACCACGAGCTGTTTCAGGGCTACCACTACCGCCACTTCTTCGGCCAGGATCGCCACGCCCGTGAGGCCTATCGCGACCACCCGGCCTACGCCCGCACGGTGCGCTTCTGCGACGACTGGGACCAGACCAGCTTCGACCCCGACTACGACACCCTGCCACTGGACGCCTTCCTGCCGATGATCGAAAACGTCATGGGCCGCGAACCCTTCGGCGGCCTGCCGAGCGTGGTGGAGGACAGCGACTCGAGCCCCGAGCCCCAGGCGAATGCCCAGGAGGCCTGCCGATGACCACCTGCGCCCAGCGCCTGATCGAGCTGCTCGAGGCCCAGGGAATCGACACCGTCTTCGGCATTCCCGGCGTGCACACCGTCGAGCTGTACCGGGGCCTTGAGCATTCGCGACTTCGCCACGTCACGCCACGCCACGAACAGGGCGCCGGTTTCATGGCCGACGGCTACGCCCGGGCCAGCGGGCGACCCGCCGCCTGCTTCATCATCACGGGCCCGGGCATGACCAATATCGCCACCGCCATGGGCCAGGCGCTGGCCGATTCGGTGCCGATGCTGGTGATTTCCAGCGTCAATACCGTGTCGACGCTTGGGCGCGGCCAGGGCCGTCTCCACGAGATGCCCCATCAGGGCCAGACCCTGGCCGGGGTGGCGCGCTTCAGCCATACCCTGCTCGATCCCGAGGCGCTGCCCGAAGTGCTGGCCCGCGCCTTCGCCGTGTTCCAGGGCGCACGCCCGGGGCCGGTGCATATCGAGATCCCCATCGATCTGTTCGCCGCCCCGGTCAAGGCACCGATGCCTGCGGCGATGCGCGTCTTTCCCCCGGCGCCAGCGCCCCAGGCCGTCGCGGCCGCCAGCCGACTGCTGGGCGAGGCACAGCGCCCGCTGGTACTGGTGGGAGGTGGCGCCTGCGCCGCCGCCACCAGCGTCACCGCCCTGGTCGAACACCTGGACGCCCCCACCCTGACCACCATCAATGCCCGCGGGCTGCTCGGTGCCGACCATCCGCTGGACCTGGGCGCCACCGCCAGCCTGCCGGCGACACGCCGACTGGCCCGGCAGGCCGACGTCATCCTGGCCCTTGGCACCGAACTCGGCGAAACCGACTACGACCTGGTGTTCGACGACAGTTTCAAGCTCGAGGGCAGCCTGATCCGAGTCGATCTGGACGCCGAGCAGCTGGCGCGCAGTCACATCGCCGACCTGGCCCTGGTGGCCGATATCGGGCTGACCGCCGAGGCCCTGCTGGTCGCACTGGAACGCGGCGAAGATGAAGGCCGGCCGCAACGAGAGGGCGGTCGCGAGCGCTGCGAGCGCGTGCGCCACGAGCTGGCCCTCGCCGATGACCCGGAGCTCGCGCGGTATCGGCCGCTGTTTGCCACCCTCGACGAGGTGCTGCCCGAGGCGATCATCGTCGGCGACTCCACCGGCCCGGTGTACGCCGGCAACGTGGTGGCCAGGCGCCCGGCGCCACGTCGCTGGTTCAACGCCGCCACCGGCTTCGGCACCCTGGGCTACGGCCTGCCTGCGGCCCTGGGCGCGGGGCTGGCACGACCGGATCTGCCGGTGGTGGCGCTGGTCGGCGACGGCGGCCTGCAGTTCGTGCTGGGAGAGCTAGCCACCGCCCGGGATATCGCCCTGGAGGCCGACCGCGCTCGCGCCGAGCAGGGGGCAATCGACCGTGATTCGAGCGATGCGGCCTGCGCCGACACCGCCCTGGCAAGGCCCTTGGCGATCCTGATCTGGAACAACGACGGCTACGACGAGATACGCCGTTACATGAGCGCCGACGGTGTGGCTCACGTGGGTGTCGATCTGGCGCCTCCGAACTTCGCTGCTCTCGCCCAGGCCTTCGACTGCCGCTATCGTCAGGCCGCCAGCGCCGACGACCTGGCGTCGGCGCTTTCAAGCCTGAATGATGCCGGTTCACCGCTGATCGTCGAGATCGACGCCCTGGCCTGGTGTCGCCAGCTCGAACACTGAGGCAGGACGCCGGCACCGAGCGGATCGACGGCGTCCCGACCATGCATCACTTATGCATCCATAAAATAACGAAGGAGTTCCCCGTGACTCGATGTTTCTCGCACAAGCCCCGTTCCATCGCCCTGGCAGCCGCGCTCGGCCTTGCCGCCGCCTCCGCCCAGGCCGCTGACCGCGACGATGAGCTGAGCCTGGTCGTCCCGCCCTGGCCCGGGGTCACCGTCAAGAGCGAGATCCTGGCGCAGCTCGTCGCGCCCCTGGGCTACCAGGTCGAACGCCAGGAGCTCAGCTCCACGGTGGGCTACAAGACCCTGACCACCGGCGACAGCGACGCCTTTCTGGCCGGCTGGCTGCCGGCCCAGCAGGAAAGCTACGACGCCGCCATGGCGGCGGACGCCATCGTCGATCTAGGCAACAACGTGACCGGCGCGCGCATGGGATTCGCCGTGCCCGGCTACGTGGCCGAGGCCGGTATCACCGACGCTTCCCAGTTGGGCGAGGCGCAGAACGCCGAGCGTTTCGAGCACACCTTCTACTCGATCGAAAGCGGCTCCACCGTGACCGACTTCATCCACGCCGCCATCGACAGCGACACCCACGGGCTCGGTGACTGGGAGGTCATGTCCTCCTCGACCCCGGGAATGCTGAGTGAGGTCAAGGCGGCGGTGAACGAACAACGCTGGATCGTCTTCTACGGCTGGACGCCTCACTGGATGATCCCCGAGTACGACGTGCACATTCTCGACGACAGCGAAGGCGTGTTCGGCCCCGACAACGGCCGCAGCGACGTCAAGACCATCGTCGCCAGCGAGTTCGCCGAGGCCAATCCCAACCTGACCCGACTGCTCGACCAGTTCGTGTTCAGCGCGCATGAGCAGAGCGAGTTCATCAAGGCCTTCAGCCTCGAGGAGCGTGACCTCGATGAGGTCGCCCGAGAGTGGCTCGAGCAGCATCCCGACAAGCGCGCTGCCTTCCTCGAAGGCGTCACCACCCGCGACGGCGATGACGCCCTGGCCGCCCTGGAGGCGAGCCTGTGAGCGAAGACAGCCGCCAGCAGCGCATCCGCCGCGACCTGGCCGCCGCCTACCGGCTGATGGCCATGGATGGCATGGATGACGGCATCTCGACCCATATCTCGGCACGAGTCGCCCCGGGGCGTTTCCTGCTCAATGCCTTCGGTCTGCGCTTCGAGGAGGTCACCGCCGACTCTCTGGTGACTGTCGACGAGCACGGCCAGGTGCTCGACGATCCCACCGGCCTCGGCATCAACCCGGCCGGCTTTACCATCCACAGCGCCATCCACGCGGCGCGTCCCGACGCCCACTGTGTACTGCACTCCCACAGCGTTGCCGGGGTCGCCGTGTCCTGCCTCGAGCAGGGCCTCGCACCGCTGAACCAGTGGGCGATGCAGTTCTATCGGCGCATCGGCTATCACGACTACGAGGGCATCGCCCTCGACCTGGACGAGCGCGAACGGCTGGTGCGTGACCTCGGCGAGCACATGAGCATGATCCTGCGCCAGCACGGCCTGCTGGTGGTCGGCGAAAGCGTCGGCGACGCCTTTCTGCGCATGCGCGACCTGGAGCGCTCCTGCCAGGCCCAGCTCGCGGCCCAGGCCACCGGGGCGGCGCTGGTCAGCGCCAGTCCTGAGCTTTGCGAAAAGGTCGCCCGCCAGTACGACGACTGGGCCGCGAGCCCCCAGGGCACCGAGCTTGCCTGGCGGGCGGAACTGCGCCGCCTCGGCATCGATGCTCCCGCCGCTTCCGACAACAAGGACCCTTCACCATGAAAGTCTCCGCCCTGACCCAACGCATCGCCGGCGAAGGCGCCGCGGCCTGGGACATCCATGTGCGTGCGCTGAAGCGCCAGGCCAGCGGTGAAGACATCACCGTACTGTCGGTGGGCGATCCCGACTTCACCACCCCCGCCCCGATCATCGAGGCGGCCAAGCAAAGCCTCGACCGCGGCGCGACCCACTATGCCGACGTCCAGGGCAAGGGTGAACTGCGCGAAGCCATCAGCCGCCACTATCGTCGCCATCAGGGTGTCGAGGTCTCCCCCGAGCGGCTGATCGTGATGGCCGGCGCCCAGTGCGGGCTCTACGCCACCGCCCAGTGCCTGCTCGATCCAGGCGACGAGGTGATCGTGCCGGAGCCAAGCTACGTCACCTACGAGGCGGTGATCCAGTCGACCGGTGCACGACTGGCCCGAGTGCCGCTGCGGCCAGAGGCCGGCTTTCGACTCGACGTGGCCGATATCGCCGCCGCGATCACCGACAACACCCGGGCGATCCTGCTCAACAGCCCCCACAACCCCACCGGCCAGTCGATGACCCGGCAGCAGTGGGAGCAGATCGCCGAGCTGTGTCACCGCCATGACCTCTGGCTGATCTCCGACGAGGTCTACGCCGAGCTGATCTTCGAGGGCGAGCACCACAGCCCGCTGGCGCTGCCCGACATGGCCAATCGCAGCGTGGTGATCTCTAGCCTGTCCAAGTCCCACGCCATGACCGGCTGGCGGCTGGGCTGGGTGGTCGCGCCCGAGGCGCTGATCGAGCACCTGGACAATCTGGCGCTGTGCATGCTGTACGGCTGCCCGGACTTTATCCAGGACGCGGCGATCACCGCGCTCGACAGCGACCTCCCCGAGCTTGCCACCATGCACGCCGCCTACCGCGAGCGCCGCGACAGCGTCTGCCGCGCCCTCGACGGCGCCGACTCGGTCAAGGCGATCTGCCCGGACGCCGGCATGTTCGTGATGGTCGACATCCGCGCCACTGGTCTGTCATCGGCCGAGTTCGCCGATGGCCTGCTCGACGAATGCGGCATCTCGGTGCTGTCCGGCGAGGCCTTCGGCCCCTCGGCGGCTGGCTTTGTGAGGCTGAGCCTGACCCAGCCCCCGGAGCGCCTGAGTCGCGCCGCAACACGGCTTCGTGAGTTTGCCGATGCCTGTCTTGTCACCAGCCCCTGAGTCGCCTATGCCACCATCCGTCACCACCAGCGACGACTTGAGCCCGACCTCCCCCGTGGTCGAGGCTCGTCACCTCGTTAAGCGCTACGGGGACACCAGCGTGCTGCGCGACGTCTCCCTGAGCGTCGCCGAAGGCACTGTGACCACCATCATCGGCGCCAGTGGCTCCGGCAAGAGCACCCTGCTGCGCTGCATGAACCTGCTGGAGCGGCCCCAGCAGGGCAGCCTGTCCATCGCCGATGAACGCATCCGCTTCACCGAGCAGGGCCCCCGCAGCAGCCACACCGACATGCCGCTCAGTCGCCATCAACTGCAACGCCTGCGCGGCAAGGTCTCCATGGTATTCCAGCAGTTCAACCTCTGGCCGCACCTGACCGTGCTCGGCAACGTCAGCGAGGCCCCGGTGCGGGTCAAGGGAATCTCACGCAGGAAGGCCAACGCCCTGGCCGCCCACTATCTGGAGCGCGTCGGCATGGCCGAGCGCGCCGACGCCTACCCGGCGTTTCTCTCCGGTGGCCAGCAGCAGCGTGTGGCCATCGCCCGAGCGCTGGCCATGGAGCCCGAGATCCTGCTGTTCGATGAGCCTACCTCGGCGCTGGACCCGGAAAGGGTCAACGAGGTGCTGGGGGTCATCCGCGGCCTGGCCGACGAGGGGCGCACCATGCTGATGGTGACCCACGAGATGGCCTTCGCCCGGGAGGTATCCGACCAGATCGTGTTCCTCGACCGCGGCGTCGTCGGCGAAGCCGGCCCCCCCGAGCGCATCTTCGAACACAGCGACAACGAACGCTGCCGGCGCTTCATCGCCCCCGCAGCTTGACTGCCAGTCACACAACAACCAGGAGTTCCCATGACCGTATCCCATTCCCTGCGCCCGTCAGCCGACCTCGCTCGTCGCCTTGCCCTGGGCGTCGCGCTCGCCACGACCCTCGGCGCCGCCACCATCGGCAGCGCCCATGCGACCGACCAGGCAGCCAACCAGGACGCTGGCGAGCCCCTCAAGATCGGCATCTCCGCCGAACCCTATCCGCCCTTCACCTACACCTCCTCCGACGGTGACTGGACCGGTTTCGAGGTGGAACTGGCATCGGCCATCTGCGACCAGATGGGCCGTGAGTGCGAGATCACCCCGACCGGCTGGAGCGGTATCATCCCCTCGCTCAAGGCCGGACGCATCGACATGATCATGAACTCCATGTCGATCACCGAGAAGCGCCTGCGAGTCATCGACTTCAGCTCGCCCTACTACTTCACGCCCGGTGCCTACGTCGCCGCCCGCTCACTGGACATCGAGCCGCCCGAGGGCCTGGACGGCAAGGTGCTGGGGGTGCAGAGCGCCACCACCAACGCCACCTACGCCCGTCGCGCCCTGCGCGACAGCGGCGTCGACATCCGTCTGTACGACCAAGCCGAACAGGTCAATCGCGACCTGCTCTCCGGCCGCCTGGACCTGATCCTGGCCGACGAGATCGCCATGACCGAGCTGGTCGAACGCGATGAAGCCGCCGACTTCGAGATCAAGGCCACGGCGCCGCACCACGAGGCCTACGGTGAAGGCGTCGGCATCGGCCTGCGCCAGGAGGACGACGCCCTGACCGAGGACGTCAACGCCGCCATCGAGGCGGTCAATCAGCAGGGCATCTGCAGCGAGCTGTCCGAGCGCTACTTCGGCACCGACGTCTGCGTGGGCTAGGGCCTGTACGAAAATGTCTGCGCTCGTGTGAACGACGCTTCTGCCTGAGGCCGGGGCCTGGGCGAACGCCGGCAACAGCCGCCGGATGCGCACCAGGCCCCCTGCCATCGCGACTTTCACCCACGACGAGAATGCCCCATGAACAACGCTTCTCAGGAGGGGCTGGCCGACTGGGCCGGACCGATCCTCGACGGCGCCCTCACCACCCTGCAGATCGCCTGCCTGGCCTACGCCATCGGCGTGCTTCTTGGCTTTGTCGGAGCCGCCTGCCGGCTGTCTCGACACGCCTGGCTGCGCGGAATCGGCGGCGCTTATTCCACCGGCGTGCGTGCGGTGCCGGAGCTTTTGCTGATCATCCTGCTTTACTACGCCGGCTCCCAGGCCCTGACCGCTGTGACCAACGCCCTGGGCCTGCCCGGACAGGTCGCCATCAACGGCTTCGTCACCGCCGTGGGGGTGCTGGCCTTCGTCCAGGGCGCCTACATGACAGAGGTGTTCCGCGGCGCCATCTCCGCCATCCCCAAGGGCCAGCTCGAGGCCGCCGACGCCTTCGGCTTTTCCCCCTGGGCACGCTTTCTCCACATCACCCTGCCGGCGATGCTGCCCAACGCCCTGCCAGGGATGTCGAACCTCTGGCTGATCCTGATCAAGGACACCGCCCTGATCAGCGTGATCGGCTACAGCGAACTGTTCTTCACCATCCAACAGGCCGCCGCCAGCACCCGTGCGCATTTTCTGTTCTACGCCGCCGCCGGTGTGCTCTATCTGATGATGACGCTGTCGTCCAACCTGGTCTTCGCGCTGATCGAGCGCCGGGTCAGGCGTGGACAGCCCCAGAGCCGGGAGACCTGACATGGACTTCAGCTGGTTGAGCGACCCTTTCTATCAGGAATACCTCATCGAAGGCCTGATCAATACCCTGTGGCTGCTGCTGGTATCGGCCATCGCCGGCCTCACCCTGGCCGTCGGCATGGCCATGGCACGCATCAGGGGCCCCCGACCGCTGGCCTGGACGGCCACGGCGGTGACCTCGGTCATTCGCGGCACCCCATTGCTGGTGCAGCTGTTCTTCTTCTACTACGGCGTGGGTCGACTGCTGGAAGGCATCCCCGGCATCCAGGACAGCATCTTCTGGGGCTTGCTGCGCGACCCGTTCTTCTACGCCACCCTGACCTTCACCCTCTCGGTCGGCGCCTACAGCGGCGAGATCCTGCGCGGCGCCCTGCTCAGCGTACCGCCAGGCGAGCGCGAGGCCGGGCGGGCCTTCGGCCTCAGTCCGTTCCAGGTATTCTGGCGTCTGTGGCTACCCCGCGCGGTACAGTTGTGTCTGCCCACCCTCTCCGGCGAGATGATCCTGCTGCTGAAGTCGATCCCGCTGGTCTCGACCATCGCCATGATGGATCTGCTCCAGGCGGCCAACATCATTCGCGACGAGACCTTCCTGACCTACGAACCGCTGCTGCTGATCGCCGCCGTCTATCTGTTGCTGACCATCGTGCTGACGCTGTGCCTGCGTCAGGTCGAGCACCACTTCCCGGGGGTACAACCGGTACGTCGCGCCTGGCGCCCCTTTGGACAACCTCGTCGGGTGTAAAGGCGCTTCGCCATCCGCACCGGCATCGACGCCCATGTCGATGTGACCTTCCCGCCTTTCCTGTGCCGGCAATGGACCACCATTTGCTGGCACACCTCTGTCGATGCCCCTCTACCAGATGCAGGCTCACGGTTGCCCGCCCCGCCAACCAGGTAATCGTCTTTGCGGGCCGCCTGTGATTTGCGTTGATTTTTGGTGCCAAAGCTTACTTTATATGCTGAAAAGTTATTTTCGCATCCACCCTACCTCGAAAAAGGTAGCCGCCAGCCCTCAGGTGAAGGGCCAGGTATCGGATCACTGTCCCCTACCATAGTCCTGCCCCCGACGTTTTGACTTGAGCATTTGCCCCCCCAATTTTCCGGCACAGAAAGAGATTCAGCGTCTATGTTTAGGGTATTGTGCAGAAATGGCATTAAAAGCGTCATCTGCCATCGATACAGTGACAACAAGGAAAGGCAGGAGTCGGTATGAAGGGAACTCGTTCACGGCTGATCGCGCTGGAGCCACGCCTGCTGTTCGATGGCGCCATGGCGGCCACCCCCGACCCCGCCAGCGATGGCGACGGTGGGAAACCCAACCAGCACCAGCCGACAGACGGCGACGGCCAGGCACCGGCCACCCAGGCTGACAGCCCCGCTGGCGCCGGGGCTCCCGCTCGCCACCTGGTGGTGGTGGACGCCCGCCTCTCCGACGCCCAGCGCCAGACGATCCGCGAGGGTCTTGCCGACGACGCCGAACTGCTCGAGGTGGACGCCGACGAAAACGGTATCGAGGCCATCACCGCAGCCCTGGCCGGCATGGACCAGGTCGAGAGCGTGGAGATCTTCAGCCACGGCGCCTCAGGACAGTTTCAGCTCGGCGATACCCGGGTCGGCAACGACACTCTCACGAGCCTGACGGCGAGCCTCGGCCAGTGGCGCGAGGCACTGACGGCCGACGCCGACCTGCTGCTCTACGGCTGTCGCATCGGCGCCACCGACGCTGGGCTCGAACTGGTGGAAGGTCTCGCCAGCGCCACCGGCATGGACGTGGGCGCCTCCACCGATGATACCGGCCACAGTGGCCTGGGCGGCGACTGGGAACTGGAGCGTCAACAGGGGCAAATGGCTGACGACCGTGGCGTGGCACTCGCCGCCCTGGCACCCTTGGATGGCCTGCTGGCCGACGCCGAGCCCATGGCGTCGCTCGGCGAATCTGCAACAGAGGTGCCGCTGGGTGAGGAATTTCAGTTCACCGTCAGCGTGTCCAATGCTTCCACTGCCCAGGAGGGCTACGCCCCCTTTGTCCAGCTGATCGTGCCCGCCACCGGCAAGGACGGCGCCGGCGCCGAGGTCGACGATGGCGTCATCATCACCTCGGCAAGCTACCTGGGGGGGGCAACTCGACCTCTACCAGGTGACCTTCGACGCCAACGGCGAGGCGGTGCACCCCCTGGCAAAGGACGCCAATGGCGACCCGATCACCGTGCTGGCCTCGGCCTATGGGGCCCAGGCCGGCGACACCCTGGTGGTGGCGGCACTACCCTTTGCCAGCCTGACCAGCGACCAGCCAAGCATCGACGTTACCTTTACCGGCGAGCTGAGCGAACTGGCCGATACCTCCCAGACCAACGGCAGTCCGAACCTGGTCATCCAGGCCATGGCCGGCTTCGAGCTTGGCAACGACGCCCTGTCCAACCCGGAACAGGACCCCAGCCTGATCGGTAGTGCGGTCGCCTTCACCATCACCCCCACGGTCATCGCGGTGGAGCAGAGCCTCGACATGAGCGAGGGCGACACCACCACCGGCGAGAACTACCCCCACAGCCTGGTCACCACGGTGCGCCCGGCAGGCGCCGGGGCCACCGCCCAGACCCTGACCGACGTGGTCATCACCCAGCCGGTGCCGACCAACGTTCAGGTCACCGCCATCGATCCCGGCAACGGCACCCTGACCTCCATCACCCTGGCCAGCGGTGGCACCTACACCGACGCCTCGGAGATCCAGGACTTGATCGACGGCGACGAATTTATCACCTCCTACACGGTGACCTACGCCAACCTCACCGAGGCCCAGTCCAGCCGGGTAGACTTCTATGTGCCGGAGACCGATGCCAACGGCGACCCTGTCCTCGACCCGGTGACCGGCAACGACAAGACGATCACCTTTGGCGCGCCGACCGGCAGCGGCGTCTGGCTGCCGCTGGACGATCGCGACCGCAATCCCGACGACCCCGACGGCAAGGTCAGTTTCGAGGGGACCGGCGATGCGCTGAGCTTCGTTGCCAAGTCGATCACCCTGGAAAAGACCGCCACCCTTGCCATCGATACCGGCACCAGCGACCTGACCCCGGGTGATACCCTGGAATACCAGCTGGAGATGGCACTGTCGGACTACTTCGCCTTCGGCGAGGACACTCAGCTCGACGGTCAGTTTGTCGTCACCGATACCCTCGGCAATGGCCAGACCCTCACGGGTACCCCGACGCTGATCCTCTACAGCGGTAATGACGCCACCACCATCGATCTGGTGGTCACCACCAGCGTCAATGCCGATGGCACCACCACCCTTGTCTTCGATATCGCCCAGTCGATCGAGAACGCCCTGGATGACCAGGCCTGGCTCGCCGGCGACGCCGCCTTCGATGGGGTGATCGACGCCGGCGCCACCCGTGCGCTGATCAGCTATCGCGCGGTCATCGATGACGCCTACGCGAACGTGACCGACCACCCTGCCATCAACGAAGGCGACAGCCTGGGCAATGCCGCCGAGGTCGATGCCACCCTGCTGCTCAACCCGAACAACCTGACCGGCGAGAGCGAGACCGACGACTCCAGCACAGCGCTGACGGTGCCCACCGGCCAGGTGGACATCGCCATCGAAGGAGGCGTCAGCGAACTGGCCCCCGGCGACCAGGTGACCTTCACCCTGCGCTACGAGCTGGTCACCGGCGACCACGAAAACTTCCAGTTGATCGCCTACCTGCCGCTGCCGCTGCTCGACACCTCGGGCATCGGCTGGACAGAAGGGACTGGCCCCGGCCAGTGGTCCCTGGCAGCGGACAACAGCTGGGCGGGCGATATCACCAGCGTAGCGAGCGGTCCCGGCAACGCCATCGTCTTTACCCTGGCAGACCTGACCACGACAGAGGCCAGCACCATCGCCCTGAGCTTTACCATGACGGTGGGGGATCAGCCCTTCGCCGATGGCCGCTCGCTGGATGTGCTGGCCGAATCGCGCCAGACCACCACTCTCGACAAGACAGAACTGGTGACCCAGGACGTGGTCAAGGTGCAGTCGGTGGCCGAGCCGGTCGTCACCATCACCCATGGGGTGGTGTCCTCGACCAACGGCAGCGTCAGCGGCACCAGCGGCAGCTGGAATGCGCCCGGCACGGCGGGTGCGCCCTTCACCGGCAGCATTACCGACCCGGCGGCGGTGGACGGCGACGTCACCGACATCGACGCCGGCGACACACTGCGCCTGGCCACGCTGCTCGAGAACACCGGCGGCGGTGGTGCCTTCGACGTGACGACCGAGATCGCGCTGCCCACGGACCTGGCCTTTGTCGGTGGCAGCCTGGGCGATGCCAACCTGACCCTGACGCTCGGTGACGGCAGCGTGCTGATCGAGGGCACCGACTACAGCGTCAGTGGCAACACCATCACCCTGCTCGACGACAGCGGCCAGGCCACCCTGCAGGCCGGGCGGGATGGCAGCGCCAGCGACGCCGCCGGCACCAACATCATCGTCATCACCTACGACGTGACCGTGGCCGCGGCGGTCAGTGCCAGTCGCACCCTCGGCACCACGGCAACGCTCACCAACTACGCCAGCGTCGACGGTGGCAGCGACTTTACCCCGACGGATCTCGATGACGACGCCACCCAGCAGGTGGCGGCGCCAACCATCACCACCACCTTCGCGGACGGCGGCGCCGCCACTGACGACGACTCAAGCGCCAGCCACACCGACGGCGCCGACCTGGTGGTCGGCGAGTCGATGCTCTACGACATCGTGGTGACCCTGCCGGAAGGCACTACCCAGAGCCTCGTGATCAATGACCTGATACCGCCGGGCATGGCGCTGGATACCAGCTTCAATGGCTCGGGTTATGAACTGATCACCCTGGCCGCCGACAGCGACAACCTGAGCGCAGACTTCGCCGGCAGCGTCTCCGTCAGCGCGCTTGCCGGCAGCGGCGGCACCCTGGGCGCTGACGGCGTCGATGCCCAGTACACCTTCAGCGCCGCCAGCGCCACCGGCGACAACGACACCGGCAACAACACCTTCGTGCTGCGGGTACGCCTGATCGCCAGCAATACCCTCGACAACCAGCAAAGTACCGAGCACGAACACAAGGCCAGCCTCACCTACCAGGACGTCGACGGTGATGAGGTCAACGGCAGCACCGCCGTGGATCGCGACGTCAGTCAGCCCGGTACGGGCCCGACCACCACCCTGGTGGAACCCACGGTCACCATCGAACAGGCGCTGACCACTCCTTCCGATCCGGGCCTTGGCGTCGATGCCGATGACCCCGTCAGCTACACCATCACCTTGTCCAATACCTCGGGAGTCGATGCCTTCGATCTGGACGTCAACGGCGACATCTCGCCCGAACTGGTGTCGCCCACCATCAGCCAAGTGACGACCAATGGCTCCGTCATTAACGTCAGCGGCGCCGACAATCCCTTCGAGATCACTGGCAACGCCACCGACGGCTATCAAGTCAGCGTCAAGAGTGGATTCGATCTCGACCTGGCGGACGGAGACGTCGTCACCCTGACCATCGAGGGGACGGTATCGGCCAATGCCCCCAACCAGGTGACGCTGGACAATTCGACCAGCGTGCAGTGGACCAGCCTCGACGGCGACCCGGCAAGCCCAGTGGTCGAGCGCACCGGCGCCGACGGCGAGCCTGGCGTCAATGTCCTCAATGACTACCGGACCAGCGATACCCTGGCGATACCGGTGGCGAGCTATCTGGATATTTCACGCATCGGTGGCCTTGCCAGCACCGGCGACGCCAGCGACAGCCAGGCCGCCAGCAACGACGTGGCGGTGGGCGAGATCATCCGTTATAGGGTGGTAGCCCTGGCCCCCGACGGCGACAACCAGTCCTACAAGCTTGAGGTTACCCTGGATTCGGGCCTGTCCTTTGTCGACTTTGGCGATAACCGCATCAACCTGGCACTGATCTCCGACGCCGGGGGGCTGTCGAGTTCGGCACTCGACATTCGGGGCATCGGTGATGACTTCAACGAGGCCGGCGACGAGACCAGCGCCCTGGCCCAGGCACTGACCCTTGGCCAGGCGGTGTCACCCACGGCAATACAGCTGCACGCTGCCGGCATCCTGACCATCACGACCGTTGGCGGCAAGCAGGTGCTCACCTTTGACTTCCGCCGGCTCGAAAACAGCGAAACCGCCGACGCCAATCGCGAAGGCATCTCCATCGACTTCAACGTGCGCGTCGACAATGTGTCGGGCAATCAGTCAGGCGACCAGCTCGCGGTGGTGGCAAGGGAACTGATTGACGCGAGCGGAGGCGGGGCCGACACGGTCCGGGGCGAGAGCGCCACCCTGATCGAACGTATCGTCGAGCCGTCCTTCACCGACATGACCAAGACGGTGGTGGCCTTCGATCCCGCCCCGGATGACACCACCGGTACCGCCAGCGTCACCGTTGCCTTTACCCAGAACGGCGGCATGCCCGCCTATGACGTCAAGCTGACCGACGCCTTTCCCTCGGGCAGCGGTTATGTCATCGACAGTGTGGTCATCGATGGCCAGAGCTACAGCCTGGGCGGCCTGCCGGCAGGAGTCACGGCCAGCGCCACCGCCTCGGGAATCGAGCTCACCTTTGCACAGCTCGAGCCGGGCAGCGAGGTCAGCGTGTCCTATCGCCTCGAGGTACCCAACGATGCGGTAGTGGCGGCCACCGCCGCCGAGGCCCGTCTTGCCTGGTCCAGCCTGCCCGACGACGGCAGCTTCGATGGTTTTGGTGGCAGCGATGTCGGCGCCGACGGCACGGCAACCGGCGAGCGTACCGATGCCGACGGCAGCGGCGGGCTCAATGACTATGTGTTGACCGCCGGGGCGAGTCTCGGACTTGTCGAAGGCACGCTGTGGAATGACACCCTTTCCGCCGACGCCAGCACCGCACCCGATGGCGATGGCCTGGCCGGCGTCAGTGTGACCCTGACCTGGGCAGGCAGCGATGATACCTTCGGCAACGCCGACGACGTCAGCTACACCACGCTCACCGACGCAAACGGCAACTACTCCTTCGGTGTGCTGGCCAAGGGCAGCTATCGGATCTCGGCCAGCGAAAGCCTCACCGACGCCACCTCTGGCGAGCTGAAGGCGCGCCTCGACTCAGATGGCGGCACCTTCGGCGACGGCAGCCTGTCGTTGATCACCGGCGCCGTCGACGGTGCCACCACCTTCGACGCCAATATCGGCTATGTCGAACTCAACGACGCCCCGGTCCACGCCTTGCCGGCCTCGCCGGCCTCCGGCAACGAAGACACCGAATTTGCCATCTCCGGCATCTCGATTGCCGATCCCGACGCCCTGACACCCGGTACCAGCGGGGCCCAGAACCTGACCACGACGTTGAGTGTGAACAACGGCACCCTGAACGCTTCCAGCGCCGGTGGCGCCAGTGTGTCAGGCAGTGGCACCAGCGAGCTGATCCTCACCGGCAGCGTCACCCAGATCAATGCTGCCCTCGCCACCCTGACCTATACCGGCAACGCCAACTTCAACGGCAACGATACCCTGACCATCGTCACCAGCGACAACGGTAACTTCGGCGACCACCCGGACACCGGCGACGGCACCCCCGGCGAGAGCGCCGACGCCCTGACCGACCGCGATACCCTGGCCATCGAAGTGATCGCGGTCAACGACGACCCCATCGCGACCAACGACAACGCCATCGCCGTGGAGGCCGGGGGACGCTTCAATCTCGGCGGTATCGATCCCAACGGCCTGGTCATCCTCAATGATACCGACGCCGACCTCAATGACGCCGACCCCGACGTGCTGACGGTGGTCCGGGCGGGCACCACTGCGGGCTCACTGCAGGCGGTCAACAGCGACCCCGCCTCACCTACCCTTATCGTCGGCACCTACGGCACCCTGGTGATCTCCTCGAGCGGCTCGGCGGAGTACCAGCTCGACAACGACAACCCCGCCGTAGAGGCCCTGAGGCTGAGCGGTAATACACTGCCCGAGTCCTTCGTCTATGAAATCAGTGATCGCGCGGGCGTCACCTCCCAGGCCACCATCACCATCACCATCCAAGGCGCCAACGACGCCCCGGTGGGCGTCGACGACAGCGGCGTGGCCATCGAGAAAGGCGGCATCAACAACGCCACCGCCGGCCAGGACGCCAGCGGCAATGTGCTGAGCAACGACACCGACGTCGACCTCAACGGCGAGAGCAAGGCGGTGTCCGGGATCCGCGTTGGCGATGAGCCTCTCGGCGTCTTTACCGACGTAAGTGGCGCCACCGACGTGTTCGGCAGCTACGGCATCCTGACCATCACCCCCGATGGCAACTACCGCTACGTCGTCGAGGACGATACCGCGGCGGTCGAGGCCCTGGCGGCAGGCGAGACCCTGAGCGAGACCTTCAGCTACCGGATCACCGACGCCCTGGGACTCGATGACATCGCGGTGCTGACCATCACCATCGAAGGTGCCCAGGACAACCCCGTCGCCACCGACAACACCACCAGCGCCCAGGCACCGTCCACCGACGGTGCCACGCCAGCGGTGGACGGCACCGGCAATCTGATCGGCGATAACGACGGCGATGGCGTCGACGTTGACGTCGATGCGATCGACCAGGGCGCACTCTCCATCGGCGCCATTCGCCCCGGCAGCGTGGCGGCCGGCGGCGCCATGACTAGCCTCGGCGGTATCAGCGCCAGCGTCGATGGTCAGTACGGGCGCCTCACGGTAAACGCCGACGGCAGCTACCGCTACGTGGTCGACGGCGACAACGCCGCCGTACAGGCCCTGGCGGCAGGCGCCACCCTGAGCGAGATATTCACCTACCGGCTGATCGACAGTGCCGGCAATCCAGACCTGGCCGAGCTGGTGGTCACCGTCACCGGCGCCAACGATCCGCCGATCTCGGTGGCCGACAATGCCATCGCGGTGGAGGCCGGGGGCACCGCCAACGCCACCCCAGGCGTCGACCCTACCGGCAATGTCCTGACCAACGACAACGACGTGGATGGACAGCCATTGAGTGTCGATCAGGTCCGCTTCAACGCTACCACGGTGGCCGCCGGCCAACCGCTGGCCGGACGCTACGGCACCCTGACCCTTAACACCGACGGCAGCTTTTCCTACGTGGTCGATAACAGCAATCCGACGGTGGAGGCCCTAAGAACCGCCAACGATACCCTCACCGAGGTCTTCGTCTACCGCAGCGTCGATCCCCTGGGCGTCAGTACCACGGCGCGCCTGACCGTGACCATTCAGGGACGCGACGACGCCCCGGTGGCCGCCGACAACATCGCCCTGGCGGTGGCCGACAGCGATCAGGGCACCGGCCGTGATCCCAGCGGCAATGTGCTCGACAACGACAGTGATATCGACGCCGGTGACCAACTGGCCGCGAGTGGTGCCCGCCCCGGCACCGAGGCCGCAGGCGGGGCCCTGTCCACCCCCAGCGCCGGCACGATAACCCTGACAGGCCAGTACGGCACCCTGTCGCTTGCCACCGACGGCAGTTACAGCTACGCGGTCGACCAGACCAACGCCGAGATCCTCGGGCTTGGCCCGCTGGAGTTCCGCCGCGACGTCTTCACCTACGAGGCCCGTGATCTGGCGGGACTGGTGGACCTGGCCGAACTGACGGTGTTCGTGCGCGGCCAGAACCAGGCGCCGCTGCCCGGCGCCGACGGTGGCCTGGCGGTGGAGGCCGGCGGCCGGGACAACGCCACGCCCGGGGCGGACGCCGTGGGCAATGTGCTCGACAACGACAGCGACGTCGATGGAGACATCAACCTCGGCGTCAACCTGCTCGGCCCCAATCTGACAGTGACCGGCGTTCGCACCGGCGATGACCCCAGCGCTGGCACCGAAGGCACCCTCGGCAACGCGCTTGTGGGCCGCTACGGCAGCCTGGTGATGGAGGCCGACGGCAGCTACCGCTACCAGGTCGATGACGACAACCCGGAGGTCCAGGCGTTGCGTCAAAGCGGTCAGACCCTGGTCGACGTCTTCACCTATGCACTGGAAGATCGCTGGGGCGGTCCCGCCAGTGCCAACCTGACGATCACCATCGATGGGCGTAACGACGCACCGACGGCCCGCGACGACAGCGGCGACGCCGTGGACATCGGCGGAGGCGCGAGCCGCCCCGACGCCACCGGCAATGTGCTGCCCAACGACACAGACGTCGACGCCGAGCGCTACGGCGAGACCCAGAGTGTCACCCTGGTGACCCAGGATGGCGTCACCGCGGCGCCCGGCGAGCGCCTGGCGGGCCGCTACGGCACCCTGATCATCGAGGCGGACGGCAGCTACCGCTACTTTATCGACCGCACCAACAGCGAGGTGCTGCGCGCCAGCGGCCTGGGTCCGCTGTTGCAGGAGGTCTTCGTCTACACCCTGACCGACCAGGCCGGCGCCAGCGACACCGCCACCCTGACCCTGACCCTGGATATCGCCGCACCCTATATTCCGATCAGGGATGGCGCCGGGCCCCATTTCCTGCGCCCGGACGATGGGCGCCAGTCGCGCGCCACCCTCGGCGATGTCGACCCGGTGGTCTACGTCACCCCGGAAGTCGAGCGCAACAGCCGTCAGGTCTTCGACTACCTGCGCCTGTCCCACGGCGCCCAGCCCTGGCTGGTCAGGCCGCTGGAGACGCAGATCCCGTCGCTGGCCAACGGCCTGGGGGAGGTGCCAGGCCAGTACGTGCTGCGCGGCGTAGCCTTGAGTCGCCTATATGCCGAGCAGGATCAATTGCTGCTGCTGGGCCGCCACGGCCGCACCGATCTGACGGCGGATGGCCTGCTGGCCGATCCCTCCGTCTACGCTCCCACCCGTGAACAATTGCTGAACAACGCCTCTGGTGCCGACAGCGAACCGACGATTCCGACGCGAAGCTCGACGCCGAGCGACGCTCAACCTGGCTCGGCCGAGGCGCCGAACCGCAACGCGGCAGATGACGGCCGGCCTGAGCTGCCGCCGGGGGCCGAATGGATCGCCGATGGTGACCAGGGCGATCGCCTCGCGTCGGCAGCGCTGGCCCAGGACGGCTGGCGCGGGCCAGATGAGACCTCCGGCGCTTCTCCGCGGGTGGCCTCGGGCTTCCGCGCACAACTGACGGCCATGGCCGGCTCCACCGCGCCGCTGCGAGGGGAGCACGACCTGTGAGATTCGAACGACAAGGACACCGCATGCATCGACTACCGCTCACCACGCTGGCGGTCACCGCCGGCCTGACCCTGAGTGCCTGCTCCAGCCTCGAGCCCCAGCCCTTCGACGCCACCGAGATCCGTCAGCGGGCGATCAGCGACCAGGCCCAGATGTATCGCCTGCAGGAGCCGCTCAATCAGCCGGTCACCTTCTACGAGGCCGCCGCCCGGGCACTCAAGTACAACCTCGACTATCGCCTGAAGCTGATGGAAAGCGCCCTGGCCTCGAACCTGCGTGACGTCTCGCGCCATGAACTGCTGCCACGCATCGTCGCCGACGCCGGCTACAGCGATCGCAGCAACGACTCCGGCGGCACCTCCATCGGTATCGAGGACGGCGAGGAAAGCCTGCGGCCCTCCACTTCGGAGCAGCGCTACCGTTCCACCGCGGGCCTTGGCCTGTCCTGGAGCCTGCTCGACTTCGGCCTGGCCTACTACGAGAACCAGCAGAAGGCCGACCAGATGCTGATGGCCGAGGAACGTCGGCGCAAGGTCGCCCAGAACGTGCTGCGCGACGTGCGCAACGCCTACTGGCGGGCGCTGGCCGCCCAACGCCTGATTCCTCGTCTCAATGTGCTGCTGGCGCGCACCGAGGTAGCGCTGGACGCCGCCCGTGAGGCCCAGCGCCAGGGATTGCTGCCACGACAGGAGGTGCTGGCCTACCAGCGCGCCCTGCTCGACTCCACCACCCTGCTGACCGCGCGCCGCCAGGATCTGGAGCTGGCCAAGACCGAACTGGCCGCACTGATGTCGCTGCCCCCCGGTACCCGCCTGATCCTGGCCGACGAACCGGAACCGGATCTTCCCCCGGACGTCAGCGATATCGAGCGCCTGGAACAGCTGGCGCTGCAGCACCGCCCGGAGATCATGGAGGAGTGGTACCGCAAGCGGGTCAACCAGAACGACCTGGAAGCCGCCAAGCTCAGGCTGTGGCCCAACGTCACGGTCAGCGCGGGCATCGAGTACGACTCCAACGACTACCTGTACAACAACGACTGGACCGAGACCGGCGTCAATGTGTCCTTGAACCTGTTGAAGCTGTTGTCCTATCCCGATCTGAACGAAGCCCAGGACACCCAGGGTGATGCCGACGACCTGCGCCGTACCGCGCTGTCCATGGCGGTACTGACCCAGGTTCGGGTGGGCGCCCTGCGCTACCACCTGGCCCGCGAGGAGCTCGAGTACAGCGACGAGAGCCTCGAGGTGGACGAGGACCTGCTGGCCTACGCCAAGGCCGCGGCCTCCTCTTCCATCGGCTCGGAGCTTGAGGTGATTCGCGCCGAGAGCCGCTACCTGCTGTCCCAGTACCAGCGCGAGGCGGCCTACTCCCGCGCCCAGGCCGCCTGGGGCCGGTTGTTCAACTCGGTGGGCCTGGACGTGCTGCCCGAGACCGTCGCCCAGCACGATGTACAGACCCTGGCCAGCGAGATCGAACGGATCATGACCACCCACGAGCGCCAGGGCATCATTGCGCCTCACCCGGGCCAGCCACCGGCGCCAGCCGGCGGGCCCACCCTGGAGCCGCGTCGCCCGCAGCCGGGGACAGGCGCCGATGAGGGGGGCACCGATGCCGTCTAGTCGCCTTCGCCCGCGCTCGGCCGGGATGTTCCTCGGCCTCGCACTGCCCCTGCTCGGGCTGTCGGCGCTGGCATCGGCCCAGCAGTCGGCACCTCAATCGACCCAGCAGCCGATACAGGAGAACCGAAGCGAGCTGACCATGCGCGCCCTGCTGGCCCCCCAGCAGGAGGCGACCCTGTCGAGCCGCATGGAAGGCACCCTGGACGAGCTGGCCGTGTCGCTGGGTGCTACGGTGGCCGAGGGCGATGTGCTTGCCCGCTTCGACTGTCGAATCGAACAGGCCCGGGTCAACGTGGCCAATACCGAACTCGGCGTGGCCCGGCTCAACAGCCAGGCCAAGGACCGCCTGCGCCGCCTGGACGCGGTGGGCGATCTCGAGGTGGCGCTGGCCCGCGCGGAGGTCGACAAGGCCCAGAGCGCCTTGAACCTTGCCGCCGTCCAGAGTGATCGCTGTACCTTGAAGGCGCCCTTCACCGGGCGCATCGCCGCGGTACATGTCAAGCCCTTTCAGACCATGGCCGCCGGTACGCCGATCGTCGATCTGGTCGGTGATGGCCCTCTCAAGGTCAGGCTCAATGCGCCCTCGGCGCACCTGGCCGAGCTCGGCGAAGGCCAGCCACTCAGTCTTGACGTCAGCGAGACCGGCAAGCGCTACCCCGCCACGCTCAGCGCGGTGAGTGCCCGCATCGATGCGGTGGCCCAGACCGTCGAGCTCGAGGCACGCCTCGACCAGGCCCATGACGAGCTGATGCCGGGCATGACCGGGCGTGCCACCCTGGTGGCCGAATCGCCCACCACAGAGGACAGCGACGAAGGCACGCCATGAGCGCCAGCGAACACCCACGCCCGGCGTCGCTGGCGTCATTGAGCCTGGCCCTGCGAGATCGCGCGCTGGACGCCGACTCGCGCACCACCCTGGCCTTCTCCATCGCCAACGACCCCTATCCGCTGCTGCGCTTTCGTCAGGCACTGGTGGTGGAGGGCCGCGCCCGAGGCGCGGTCAGGCTGCGCTGTGTCTCGGGGCTGGCCACGCCCACCGAGCGCACCCCCTTCGTCAACTGGGTGGAAAGGCTCGGCGCCTGGCTGCTCGATCAACACGACGTCGATGGCCCCAGGCTGCTGCTGCGCGATCAACTTGAACTCCCCGACGACCTATCCGAAGGCTGGGCCCAGTGGTGGCCAGAGGTGCTGTGGCTGGTGCCGCTGGGTCCCGGCGGTGCCGACGCCGACCGAAAGTCGACCACCGACCATGCCTGGGCGCTGTTTCTGCTCGAGCAGCCGCCGCCCCAGGCGCTGCGCCAGCAGCTCGGTGGCCTGGCCGCCACCTGGCGCTACTGCTGGCAGGCCCTGGCGCCACGCCGACGCGCCTGGCAGCTACCGCGTCGTCGGCTCGGCTGGCTGTTATTGGTTGCAGTGATCGCCGCGATGTTCCTGCCGGTGCGCCAGTCGGCCCTGGCCCCGGCCGAGATCGTGTCGCTGGACAGCGCCGCCATCACCAGCCCGCTGGACGGTGTGGTGGCCGAGATGCTGGTAGAGCCCAACTCACGCGTCGAGGCCGGCACCCCCCTGTTTCGCCTGGACCGTAGCGAACTCGAAGGCCGCGCCGAGGTACTCAGGCGTCAGCTCGAGGTGGCCAGCGCCGAGCTCGACGCCGCCGGCAACCTGGCCTTCGACGACCGCTCACGGCTCGCCGACATAAGTCGCCTGAGGCGCCAGCAGGCACAGCGCCTGGCCGAACTGGAGGCACTGGAGGCCAGGCTCGAACGCACCCTGGTGACGGCTCCGACGGCGGGAGTCGCGGTCTACAGCGACCCCGACGACTGGGAAGGACGCCCCGTCGCCACCGGCGAGCGCATCCTGCGCCTGGCCGACCCCGATCAGCCGGCGGTGGAGATCCAGCTGGCCGCCGCCGACGCCATCACCCTGGCAGCGGGGGCCGAGGTCAAGGTGTTCCTCAGCGCCCGGCCGCTGGAACCGATCGGCGCGCAACTCACCCAGACCAGCTACGAAGCCTCGACCGACGCAGATGGCGTCGCCGCCTATCGCCTGCTGGCCGAGCTTGCGCCGACCGAGGTGAAAGACAGCGCCGGACAGAGCCTCGACCAGGGGACCGATACCCAGGCCGACTCGACAGCGAACAAGGTACGCCTGGGGCTGCACGGCACCGCCAAGGTCTACGGCGAAGAGGTCAGTCTCGGCTACTACCTGCTGCGCCGGCCGCTGTCGGCCCTGCGCGCCTGGACGGGGTGGTAGCCATGGCCTCAGCGACACCCGCAAGCCATGGCCCGGGGGCTTCCCATAGCGCGGCTGCCTCCCCCACGGAAGCCAACGCCAGCCCCTTTACCGCGACGATGGCCCATCACACCGCCGGCGTCGATGAACGCTCGGATCGTTCGCCGCCACCGCTGCGCGAGGACCTGGTGCTGGTGGATGCGGGCCGTGATCGCCACGGCGAGCCCCAGTGGTCGATCCAGGACCCGGTGACCAATCGCTTCTACCGGATCGGCTGGCTCGAGTTCGAGTGTCTGGCGCGCTGGGGGGCGAGTCCCGCGCGGATTCGCGACGAGATCGCCGCCCAGACGCCGATGCAGCCGTCGCTCGAGCAGGTGCTCGAACTAGTGGACTTTCTCGAGCATCACCGTCTCTTGCGGGCCGGGCCCGACGCTACCGACCGCATGGCCCGCGAGGCCGCCACAGGCGCCGCCTGGCGCAAGCTGTCCTGGTGGCTGCATCACTATCTGTTCTTTCGCCTGCCGCTGGTGCGCCCGCAGCGCTTTCTTGGCGCCGTGGTGCGCGCCCTGCCCTGGCTGTTCAGCCGTGGCATGGTCACGGCGGTGCTGTTGCTCGGACTGCTCGGGCTGGTGCTGGTGGTGCGCCGCTGGGACCACTTTACCCACGCGGTGATGGACGCCTTCTCGCTGTCGGGCATACTCAGTTTCGCCTGTGCGCTGGTGGTGGCCAAGGCCTGCCACGAACTCGGCCATGCCCTGGTGGCGACCCGGCTGGGGGTAAAGGTGGCGCATATGGGCGTCGCCTTTATCGTGCTGTGGCCGATGCTCTACACCGACACCGGCGAGAGCTGGAAACTCAGGCGCAGCCGATCGCGGCTGGCGATCTCGTCGGCGGGCATGCTGGTGGAGCTTGGCCTGGCAGGCCTGGCGACCCTTGGCTGGGTGCTGACCGAGCCGGGCGCCGTCAATTCGGCACTTCTGTACCTGGCCACCACCAGCTGGGTGCTGAGCCTGGCGATCAACGCAAGTCCCTTCATGCGCTTCGACGGCTACTTCGTGCTGACCGATCTGCTCGACTTCCCCAACCTGCACGAGCGCGCCGGCGCCCAGGCCCGTGTGTGGCTGCGCCGTCGACTGCTGGGGCTCGACGAGGCCTGGCCGGAGCCCTTTCCCCGTCATCAGCGACGTTCGCTGGTGCTGTTCGCCTTCGCCACCTGGCTGTATCGGCTGGTGCTGTTCCTCGGCATCGCACTGGCCGTCTATCATCTGTTCTTCAAGGCGCTGGGCATCGTCCTGTTCGCCGTGGAAATAGCCTGGTTCATCCTGATGCCCGTCACCCGAGAATTGCAGCACTGGTGGTCCCATCGCCGCGCCGTCCCCCGGCGCTTTCGCCTGGCCTGGCTGTTGGCCCTCGGCCTACTGCTGTTGCTGGCCTGCCTGCCCCTGCAGACCCGCGTCAGCGGGCCTGGCGTGCTCCACGCCGAGCGCGAGCTGACCCTGTACTCGCCGTTTCCCGCACGTCTGGAGACCATCGCCGCCTCCGGGCGGGTCGAGCGGGAGGCGGCCCTGGTGCGGCTGAGCGAGCCGGATATCCGACGTCGCGAGCTGGCCCAGGAAAGCGAGCTCGACCTGCTGGAGGCCGAACTGGCGGGGCTGCTCGACGCCGACGATGGGCGTAATCGCGACAGCGCTACCCTGGCGCTACACCGCGTCAGCGAAAGCGGACGTCAGGCCGCCCGGCGGGAGCAGCAGCGACTGGTCATCAACGCCCCCTTCGCCGGCGAATGGCAGCGCTTCGATCGACAACAGACGCCGGGGCAATGGGTCGCGACCCGAGAGCCGCTGGGCGTACTGGTGGACCCCTCGACCTGGGTCATCGATGCCTACGTGCCTCAGGACGAGGTCCACCGCCTGAGTCCTGGCGCTCGGGTGCGCTTTCTGGTGGAAGGGCACACCCGACCACTGGCCGGACACGTCACCAGCATCGGTGCCACCCGCGCCGAGCACCTGAGTCACCCCCTGCTGGCGGCACGCCACGGCGGCCCGTTGTCCACCTACGAGGACCCGGAGGAGCGCGGCAAGTTGCGTCTTGAACGCGCGCTGATCGCGATCGAAGCCCGCCTGGATAGCCCCTGGACAGGCGGCAGGCAGGCCGCTGGCCAATTGCACATCGACGCCGAGCGTCAGAGCCTGGTCGGCCAGTTCACTACCTGGCTCGCTTCGGTGGTGATCCGCGAGAGTGGCTTCTAAGGAGGCTCGCCCCGCTCTGGACTTGCCTGCCCGCGAGCCCATCAGCGCTGCCACTGTGCCCTATTGTCGCTATGCCCCGTTGTCGCTGTGCCGCGTTGTCACTAAGGCGCATTGTCACTATGTTGCACATTCGCTAGCATCGTCACTGCATTCGCCAGGAGCAAGTCAGTGGCCGTCCCATCTCGCAGCAACAGCAAACGCCCCAGCGTGGCCGACTACCTGGCCGAGGCCATCTTCGGCGGACGCTATCGCCCCGGCGACTTCGTGCCCAAGGAGGTCGACCTGGCCGAACAGTTTGCGCTGAACCGTTCGGCGGTCAGGAGCGACCTGCGCCAGCTGGTGGACGTGGGCATCATCGAACGCATTTCCGGCCACGGCTCCAAGGTGCGCGAGGTCGAGGCCTGGAACATCCTCGACCCGTCGGTCACCGACTGGATGACCCGCTACGCGGCTCCCAATCCCGAGATCCAGCGCGAGATCCTGAGCTTCCGCCTCGACGTCGAGCCCTACGTGGCGATGACCGCAGCCCGCCGCGCGACGGCCCGCGATCTGGTCGCCATCGAGGAGGCCTTCGAGGGCATGGAAAGCGCCATGAACGCCGCCGAGGGCGACGCCAAGCGCTTGCACAGCGATCACGACATCGCCTTCCATGTGGCCATCTTCAAGGCCACCCGCAATATCGTCTGGTCCCAGCTCTCGCATATCCTGCGCCCCTCGATCTACCTGCTGATCGAGACCTCCAACGAAAGCGCCAGCGACCCCGAGGACAGCCTCGAGCGTCACCGCGAGCTGATGGAGGCGATACGCACGCGGCGTCCCCAGGACGCCTTTCGCGCCGCCCAGGCGGTGCTCGCCGGTACCGCCGATGCCCTGGGCATCAAGCCCGGCGACTCGGTGCTCGGCAGCGACCTGGAGTTGCCTCCTACCGGCTAGTCAAGGCCCTGTGGGAGCCGCCATGCTATGCTGGCGGCCTGGCGCAGCCCACGCACCCGCCAGCCCCGTCCCCCTCGCCTAGCCCGTCAAAAAGGACCTTTGACATGGCCTCCGTGTATGATTTCAAGCCTCGTTTTCAAGCCCTGCTGCGTCCCTTGGTGGGCCGCCTTCACCAGCGTGGCGTCAGCGCCAATCAGGTCACCCTGCTGGCCGCCGTGCTGTCACTGCTGGTGGCGGCAGTGGTTGGCCTCAACGTGCAGACGCAGCTCTGGTTCGTACTGATCGCACTGTGGCTTCCCCTGCGTATGGCGCTCAACGCCATCGACGGCATGCTCGCCCGTGAACACGGCCAGCAGACGGCCCTGGGCGGCTATCTCAACGAGCTTTGCGACGTGGTCTCGGACGCCGCCCTGTTCGTTCCCTTCGCGTTGCTGCCCGAGACGGGCCCCGGCGCCGTCCTGATCGCCATGGTGCTGGCGATCATCGTCGAGTACGCCGGCGTCATGGGCCCCCTGGTCGGCGCCACCCGTCGCTATGATGGCCCCATGGGCAAGAGCGATCGCGCCCTGGTCATCGGCATGCTCGCCCTGGTGGTGGCGGTGGGCCTGGCGGCAGGCTGGTTTATCGCAGCGGTATTCTGGCTGATGGCGGTGCTGATGCTGGTCTCGCTGTACCATCGCGTCCAGCGTGGCATCGCCGAGGCCACTGGAGACGACAAGACCCCGGCGCCTTGATCTCGCCGGGGTCCCACCATCAGCAGGCGTGGCACCTAAGATGCAGGACGACAGCCCCGTTCACCATGGGCAACCCGCCTGCTGCCCAACCCGAACGCATGGGTTACTCGTAGGCCATCTGCTCAAGCTCCCGTCCACGGGTCTCCTTGACCCACTTCATCACGAACACCACTGAGCAGGCCGCGAAGAAGGCGTAGACACCATAGGCCCCGGCAAGGCCGATTCCCGCCAGCATGATCGGGAAGGTCATGGTGATGGCGAAGTTGGCCAGCCATTGGAACAGCCCCGAGACCGCCAGTCCCGAACCGCGCACCTGATTGGGGAACATCTCACCGAGCATCACCCACATCACCGGCCCCCAGGACACATTGAAGAACAGCACATAGGCATTGGCCGCCAGCAGCGCCAGCACCCCCATGTCACCGGCCAAGGCCAGCTTTCCGTCGACCATGCTGGCGGTGGAGAAGGCGTAGGCCAACAGGCACAGGGTCAGCGCCATACCCACTGAACCTGCCCACAAGAGCGGCTTGCGACCGATCCGATCGATCAGCGCGATGGCGATCAGACAGGCGCCGATCGACACCGCACCGCTGATCACGTTGATCAGCAGGGCATCACCCTCGGAGAAGCCCACCGCCTGCCACAGCACCGCACCGTAGTAGAACACCACGTTGATCCCGACCAGCTGCTGGAACACCGCCAGCCCGATACCGACCCAGACGATGCCGTGCACCTTGCCACTGGTGGCGTTGATCAGATCCCTGAGGCTCGGCACATGGTCGGCGTTCAGCGACGCCTTGATCTCGGCGACCTTGGCCTGCCCCGCCTGCTCGCCGAGCAGGGTGACCAGCACCCGTGTCGCCTTGTCGTCGCGTCCGCGGCTGATCAGAAAACGCGGGCTCTCCGGGATACCCAGCAGTGCCAGCAGAAAGATCGCCGCCGGCAGCATCTCGATCCAGAACATCCAGCGCCAGGCGTCGAAGCCGAACCACAGACTGGCGGTGGAGGCGCCGGCGATCTTGGCCAGCACATAGTTGCTGACGAAGGCGATAAACAGCCCCGAGATGATCGCCACCTGCTGGATCGTGGCCAGCCGTCCGCGCCGCTCGGCCGGCGCCACCTCGCTGATGTAGGCCGGCGTCATCACGCTGGCCGCGCCCACCGCCATGCCGCCAAGCACCCGGTAGATCACGAACTCCAGCGAGCCGGTCGCCACCCCGGAGCCCCAGGCGCTGACCAGAAAGAACACCGCCGACACGATCAGCAGCGCACGACGGCCGTAGCGATCGGCCAGGCGGCCGGCGAAGAAGGCACCGATGGCGCAACCCAGCAGCATCGAGGCCACGTTGAAGCCGGTGCCGACGCTGTCGGAGTCGAAGGCCGTCTGCAGACCATCGACGGTGCCGTTGATCACGCCGCTGTCGAAGCCGAACAGAAAACCGCCGATGGCGGCGATACAGCAGATGGCGAACACATAGCGTTGTCGCTTGAGCGAGGCGGCGTCCGCCGCTGAGGATACGATAGGCATGCTGAACTCCTTGTTGTTGTGATATCGCAGTTGAAAAAAGGCTGGGTCACAGCCAGCCGGCGTCCACCCAGTGGTTGTGCGCGGTACAGCCGCTGGCCGCGTCGGAAGCGAGAAACACCACCATCGCCGCGACGTGATGAGGCTCGAGGCGCACCTTGAGCTTCTGCTCGGCGACGATCTGGGCCTCCTGTTCGGCGCTGTACCAGCGTGACTGGCGCGGCGTCTTGATGTTGCCGGGGATCACGCAGTTGACCCGGATGCCCTGTTCACCCAGTTCCTGGGCCAGCGCCCGGGTCAGCCCCTCGATACCGGCCTTGGCCGTCTCGTAGAGCGCCAGCCCTGCCTGGCCCAGGTGCCAGCTGATCGAGCCGAGGTTGATCACCGCTCCGCCGCCACGCCTGGCCATGCCCGGCGCCACCGCCTGGGTGGCGAACACCAGGTGGCGGAGGTTCACGGCGATGCGTTCGTCGAAATAGGCCGGGGTGATGTCCGCCAGACGATGGCGATCGTCGTTGGCCGCGTTGTTGACCAGCACATCGACATCACCGATCGCGCTCAGCACCTCGTCGAGACGCGCCAGATCGGTCAGGTCGCAGTGATGGAATTGCAGCCGATCGCGGCAGGCACCCTGCTCGGTCAGACGCGCCACCAGCGCCTGTGATGGCGCCTCGGCGAGGTCGAGAAAGTGCACCTCGGCGCCCTGCTCGACAAAGGCTTCCACCAGCCCCTCTCCAATTCCCGAGCCGCCACCGGTGATGACCACCCGCCTGCCCGCAAGGCCTGGATAAAGCGCCACCGGCGCTCGAGATTCCTTCGTCATGTCAGCGTGACTCCCGTTGCTGTTGTAGGGGTTGTACCTAAGCCATCCAGGACTTGCCTGGAAGCGCCTGCGCTCATCGACGTATCGGCTTGGCCTGTTGGAGGCGGCGCGCGTCACCTCTTTCGCCTTTCGATCGGCGAAGTCTTTCGATTGGCGAAGCCTTTCGTCTGGCGAGATCCGTTCGTTCGACGAGAGATGTTTGTTATTTCTCTTTACTAATATTTCGTTAGTAATTTGTCCTAACTAAGTGCACAGTCTTGTCGAGTCGGACGCCTTGTGCCATTGCACTTATGTCGAACAGTAGCCTCCCTGCGGAAAGGAGGCACCTGGCATCGCGCCGAGTTACTCAGGCTCCCTGGTCGCGCGATGTAGCGGGAGATACAGCCGCGCGATGTAGCGGGAGGTGCAGTCGCGCGATGCAGTTGGGCGATGCAGTCGGGAGATGCAGTCGGGCGATGCAGTCGGGCGCTGCAGTCGGGCGCTACTGTCCGGCGCTGCGGCCCGTCGCCCGCCTTGATACACTCGACGCGACCTTCCCCATCCCTGACAGGGTCGGAGACTTTCGTTCATGACCGCCTCTTCCACCGCCGGCGACCTAGGTGCGCTCAAGTCACGCAACCGCGCCTCTCTGCTGGAGTGGCTGCGCCGCCAGCCCGGGCTGACCCGTGCCGAGCTTGCCCAGCGCACCGCCCTGACCAAGGTAACCGTCGGCGCCGCCGTACAGACGCTGCTGGACCAGGGCTGGCTGGTCGAAGGCGATCTGCTGCGTGGGGGTAGCGGCCGCCCCGGACGGGCGCTGTCCCTCAATCCCGACAGCCATGCCATCCTGGGCATCGAGATCGGGGTCCATGGACTGCACGTGCTGGCCATCAACTTTCATGGCCAGATCCTGGCCCAGCGACACCAGGCCGCGGTGCCGACCCGGCCAGACGATACCCTGGATCAGATCGTGCCCATGGTGCGCGAGCTTATCCGGACGGCGCTTTCACACAGGACACTGCTCGGTGTGGGACTGGCGGTGCCGGGGCCGACGTCGCCGGAGCAGTCGCGGCTTAGCCTGGCGCCCAACCTGGGCTGGCGAGACGTCCCGCTGCTCGAGATGCTCAGGCAGCGCCTGCCGGAACTCGACGATGTTTCGAGACGATTCTGGTGCATGGACAACGAGGCCAAGGCAGCGGCCTTTGGCGAGCTCTATTGCAGCCCGTCCAGCGGCCAGGAGGCCGCGACGCCGTCGTCACTGTTGTACGTCAGCGCGGCCACCGGGATCGGCAGCGGGCTGGTAGTGCAAGGCACGCCGCCCCGGGTGATTCGCGGCGTGCATGGGCTGGCCGGCGAGATCGGCCACACACTCCTGGCGCCGGGGGGCAAGCCGTGTCACTGCGGCAACCACGGCTGCGCCGAGACCCTGGTCAGTGGCTGGGCCCTGCGTAACGCCCTGGGTATCGAGGCCGGCGCCTCCTTGAGCGAAGGCATCAAGCATCACCGCGACCCCGACCTGGTGGCCGAGACCCTCAACCAGGCAGGGGAAGCCCTGGGCCTGCTGCTGCTCAATCTCCACCTCACCCTGAATCCCGAGCGCATCGTCATCGGTGGCTCGCTGGTGAAGCTGGGCGCACCGCTGCTGGACCCGGCGCTTGCGTTCTTCACTCGTCATCAGAACCATCTGCTGCCACAGGCGCCGCCGATCCCGGTGCGCATCCTCGACGACAGCCTGGCGACCGCCGCCCGCGGCGCTGCCGCCCAGGTACTGTGCCAGCTGCTGGCTCGCCACGACGAATTCGCCACTGACGAATAACCCGCTGCTTCTGAAGGGTTCAGCTCACACCAGGTGAGCGACGGCGTCGTGGGTCATCGAGAGATCGACGCGAAGTGTCGTGTTCAGGCGCTGCCATCATCGTCGACGAAGGCCTCGGTGGCCTGACGATGCCCCAGCATCAGGGCGTCGGCCACCTGCTGCAGCGGCGTGATGTCCATATCGCTGTGGCCAGCCTCGAGCAAGCTGTGGAAGTGCGCGTAGACCCCCTGGTATTCGCGCTCCGGCTCATCGATCAGGGTCTCACCATCGACGATAAGACGGGCGCCCCCCGCCTCCAGGGTCAAGGTTCCCCCATCGGTGACGAAGGTCATCTCCCAGCACGGCGGGTCCTCGTGGCGAAAGTCGAAGTCACCGCTCAGCAGGACGCCATCGGCGGTACGCCATTCAAGCGTCGCCGCGATGGGTGTCTGGGCGTTGGCGGGCACCACCAGATTGGCCCGCTTCAAGAAGAACGGATCGGGCAGCAGTGCGGCAACGATGGACAGGGCGTTGATGCCCGGATCGAACACCCCCATGCCGCCGGCTTCCCACAGCCAGGCCTGGCCTGGATGCCACACCCGCACGTCCTCGTGCCAGCGAATATCGACGCCCTCGACCCGGCGTCCAGCGAGCCAGTCAGCGGCCGCGGCGATGCCCGGGGCAAAGCGCGAGTGCCAGGCGGCGAACAGCGTAAGTCCCACCTTTTCGGCCTGTGCCTTGAGGTCCTGCACCTCGGCCAGGGTGGCACCCGGCGGCTTTTCCAACAGCACCGCCTTGCCACGGGCCAGCGCCTGACTGGCGAGCCTGTGGCGCAGATGGGCAGGGGTGCAGATCGCCACGGCGTCGATATCCGGCGCGGCGTCGAGCATCTCCTCGAGACTGGCGTAGGACGCCACGCCATCCAGGCGCGAATGAGGGTCCGCCGACGCCACCAGCTCAAGTCCTTCGGTGGCACGGATGGCGTCCAGATGCTGGTCTCGGACGATCTTGCCGGCGCCGGCCACGCCCAGTCGAAACGGCTTCGCTTTCATCTGCTCCATCTCTCCCCTCTCCTCCAACTTTTCCCCTCATCCATCTCTTCCATCTCCATCAGCGCCCCCGTCTTCTTTCCTGCCTCTCTTGGCTCTCTTGGCTCTCTTGGCTCTCTTTCCTCTCCCCCCCCTCTCTTGCCTTCCTCCCGTCGACGCACGCCACCGTCAAGCGGGCCGACGAAAGGCCGCCAGCTTAACGCAAGAACAAGGGCAAGAGCAGGCGCCAGGGCCAGGCCAGACGGTCTGCCGTCGGAGCAGGGGGTTCAGCCACCCAGCAGGCCGGGGCGGTGGGCGCCGGAGCTTGACCACTGCTTGAACGCCGAGGCCACTTCTTCGGCCAGGGCATCGACCGCAGCGGTTGCCCCTGGCGTTCGCAACAGCACCAGTTGATAGTGCCCCAGTGGTGGCAGCCCTTCGGACTCTGCCAGGGTGACCAGTGGCGGCTCCACCAGGCTGCGAGGCAAGGCGGACACCGCCAGGTCGGCGTCGAGTATCGCCAGATGGCCGGCGCAGTTCTCGCTGACGTAGGCGATGCGATAGTCGACATTGGCCCCATCCAGCGCCGACAGGGCAAGCTTTCGCCAGGCACAGCCGGCGTTGGCCACCGCCAGCGGCAGCGGTCGCCGCTGGTGCGCCGCCCCTCCTCCGCGTCCAACCCATGCCAGCGCTTCCCGGTGGACCACCTCACCCCGGGCGCCAGCCAGGCCTTGCGTGCCGGCGGTGATCAGCGCCACGTCGACCTCGCCGGCGTCCAGCCGCGCCACCAGATCCTCACTCGGCGCCACGGTCACGTCCACCTGGACCTCGGGAAAGCTCCGCGCAAACCGCGAAAGCACCCACGGCAGTACCCGGGTCCCGACGTCGTCAGAGGTGCCCAGGCGAACGCCGCCCTGCAGCGGCGCCTGCAGAAACTGGGAGACCGTCTCGTGGTTGAGCTGCAACAGACGCCGGGCATAGCCCAAAAGCTTTTCGCCCTCGGGCGTCGGCACCACTCGACGCGCATGGCGCAGCAGCAGCCGCTGTTCGAGCGTCGCCTCGAGGGTCTTGACCTGCATGCTCAGGGCAGAGGGTGTGCGATGCACCTGTTTTGCCGCACGGGAAAAGCTGCCATGTTCCACGATGGCAACGAAGTTGCGGACGATGTCGAGATCCAGCAGCGGCAACGGACGTGCGCTCAAATGGTCGCTGTGCATGTCACTACTATTTTCAATTTATCTGAAAATAAAGTGTAGAGACTTTCGCTGGAATGAACCACAGAGGACGACCATGCTGGCAGACATCCCGATACCGATCGGGACAGGACGCAAGGAGGTGCGCCATGCGCTTCCTGCGAGCGCGAACAGCGACGACGTCTCACCGCCTGCCCGCGCGCCAACGTTGCGAACTGGCCACCCCGTGCAGACGGTGGTTGAACCACACTCTGGAGGTAGACCATGCGCCCTTTTGATCCTCCCCTGCACCAGCATGATCGCAGACGCAGACGTTCGACTCGGCTACCCGAGATCGTGCTGCCATGCTCTCCGCCGCTGGGCTTGATCTCGACCCTGGAGCGCTGGGTCAGGCGAGCCTTGCGCCGGCATGACGAACGAACCTGATCCGACACCCTGCCCGTCAACTTGCCCGGGCACCCACCGACAAAACAGCCCGCCCCCGTCAACGACGGGGGCGGGCTGGCTGGCGGTATCAGCACGGGTTGACGTGCGTCGTTCAGTGATTGTCCCTGGGCGGACTCTGGCGCGCCACGTCACGGTAGGCGTCGGCGCCGCGCAGGGTCATGCCGCGATCCAGTGGTTCGATCAGGGTGCGCTGGATCTCCTGCCACGGCGTCTGGTGGGCCGGATAGGGATAGCCGCCCTGGGCGTCGAGACGCTGTCGACGCTGGGTGATTTCGTCATCGTCCACCAGCAGGCGGACCTCGCAGCGTCCCAGATCCACGCGTAGTCGATCGCCGGTCTGGACCAGCGCCAGCGGCCCGCCGGTGGCGGCTTCCGGCGAGGCGTTGAGGATCGAGGGCGACCCCGACGTCCCCGACTGGCGTCCGTCGCCCAGACACGGCAGCGACTCGATCCCCTGGCGAATCAGCGCCTCCGGCGGTTGCATGTTGACCACCTCGGCACCGCCAGGGTGGCCCACCGGCCCCGCCCCTCGCATGATCAGGATGGTGCTGGCGTCGATACCGAGTTCGGGATCGTCGATGCGGGCGTGGTAGTCCTCGGAGCCGTCGAACACCACCACCCGGCCCTCGAAGGCCTCCGGGTCGTCGGGGTTCTCGAGAAAACGCCGGCGGAAGTCCGGCGAGATCACGCTGGTCTTCATCAGCGCCGAGTCGAACAGGTTGCCCTTGAGGTTCAGGAAGCCGGCGTGTTCGACCAGCGGATTGTCGAAGCGTCGAATGACCTCCTCGTCCAGGGTCTCGCGGCCCGCGATGCTGTCGGCCAGGCGACGACCGTCGACGCCGGTGACGTCGCCGTGCAGCAGTCCGCGCTCGAGCAGCTCGTGCTGTACCGCCGGCACCCCGCCGGCACGATGGAACTCCTCACCCAGGTAGGCACCCGCCGGCATCACGTTGGCCAGCAGCGGAATCCGGTGGCCCAGCCGCTGCCAGTCGTCGTTGTCGAGCGCAACGCCTGCATGGCGGGCGATGGCGTTGACGTGGATCGGCGCATTGGACGATCCCCCCAGCGCCGAACACACCACCACCGCGTTCTCGAACGCCTCGCGCGTCAGGATGTCGAGCGGGCGCAGGTCCTGCCATACCATCTCGACCGCGCGCTGGCCGGTGTCGTAGGCGACCATCGCGCGTTCCTTGTAGGGCCCGGGAATCATCGCCGACCCCGGCAGGCTCATGCCCAGCGCCTCGGCCATGGAATTCATGGTGGAGGCGGTGCCCATGGTGTTGCAGTGGCCCACCGAAGGCGCCGAGTCGCTGGCCCGGGCAAGAAACTCGGCGTAGTCGATGTCGCCGGCGGCCAGGCGCTTTCTCAGCTCCCAGATGATGGTGCCGGAGCCGACCCGCTCGTTGCCCCGCCAGCCGTTGAGCATGGGGCCGCCGGACAGCACGATGGCCGGAATGTTGACCGTCGCCGCCGCCATCAAACAGGCCGGGGTGGTCTTGTCACAGCCGGTGGTCAGCACCACGCCGTCCAGCGGGTAGCCGTGCAGCACTTCCACCAGGCCCAGGTAGGCCAGGTTGCGGTCCAGCGCCGCCGTGGGCCGGCGCACGTTCTCGTGGATCGGATGCAGGGGAAACTCGAAGGGCACCCCGCCGGCGGCGCGAATACCGTCCTTGACCCGCTTGACCAGCTCGATGTGGTGACGATTGCAGGGGGTCAGGTCGGAACCGGACTGGGCGATGCCGATGATCGGCTTGCCCGAGGTCAGCTCATCGAGGGTCACCCCGTAGTTGAGGTAGCGCTCGATGCACAGCGCAGTGGTACCCGGGTGGTCGGGGTTGTCGAACCACCAGCGGGAACGCAGCTGGTCGGGGGTAAGGCGGGGGCGCTGGGTCATGGTGTTCTCCTGCGGTTGCCGCCGGCATGCGAGCGGCAACGGTCTGCCATTGGGTGCGAAGGTCGGGAGCGCTCAGTGGGAGTGTCGCGGAACGTCCGCGCCACGACAGCCCACCAGAAAGTCGAAGTCGCAGCCTTCATCGGCCTGCAGCACGTGCTCGATGTAGAGCTGACGGTAGCCGCCGCTGGAGGCGATACGGCGCGACGCCTCGGTGGGATCGCTGGCGGACAGGCGCCGCTCGAGCTCGGCCTCGTCGACGTCCAGATGCAGACGCCCGTCGTAGGCATCCAGCTCGATCCAGTCGCCGTTCTCTACCGCCGCCAGGGGACCGCCGGCCGCCGCCTCCGGCGCCACATGCAGGACCACGGTGCCATAGGCGGTACCGCTCATGCGAGCGTCCGAGATCCGCACCATGTCGGTCACGCCCTGGGCCAGGAGCTTCGCCGGCAGGCCCATGTTGCCCACCTCGGCCATGCCGTGGTAGCCCTTGGGACCGCAGTGCTTCATCACCAGCACGCTGTCGGCATCGACCTCCAGATCCGGGTCATTGATCCGCGCCTTGTAGTCGTCGAAGTTCTCGAACACCACCGCGCGACCACGGTGACGCATCAGCTCGGGGCTCGCCGCCGAGGGCTTGAGCACCGCTCCCTTGGGCGCCAGGTTGCCGCGCAGCACGCACATGCCACCGTCGTCCACCAGCGGGTTGTCCAGCTCACGAATCACCTGATCGTTGTAGAGCGGCGCATCCTTGACGTTGTCCCACAGGGTCTGGCCGTTGACCGTCAGCGCCTCCTTGTGGGGCAGGCGGTCTGCCTCACCGAGGCGCCGCAGCACCGCCGGAAGCCCGCCGGCGTAGTAGAACTCCTCCATCAGAAAGCGCCCCGACGGCTGCAGGTCGACGATGGTCGGGGTGCCACGCCCTACCCGGTTCCAGTCATCGAGCTCGAGCTCGACGCCCATGCGTCCGGCGATCGCCTTGAGGTGGATCACCGCATTGGTCGAGCCACCGATGGCGGCGTTGGTGCGAATGGCATTCTCGAAGGCCTCCCGGGTCAGCACCCGAGACAACCGCAGGTCCTCCTTGACCATGTCGACGATGCGATTGCCCGACAGGTGCGCCAGCACATAGCGGCGCGAGTCCACCGCAGGAATCGCCGCATTGTGGGGCAGCGACACCCCCAGCGATTCCGCCATGCAGGCCATGGTGGAGGCCGTGCCCATGGTGTTGCAGGTGCCGGCGGAGCGTGACATGCCGGCCTCTGCGGCCATGAAGTCGTGGATCGATATCTTGCCTGCCTTGACCTCCTCGGACAGCTGCCAGACCACGGTGCCGGAGCCGATATCCCGGCCCTTGTGCTTGCCGTTGAGCATCGGCCCGCCGGTGACCACGATGGCCGGGATGTCGCAGCTGGCCGCCCCCATCAACAGCGCCGGAGTGGTCTTGTCGCAGCCGGTCAGCAACACCACGCCGTCCAGCGGATTGCCGCGAATGGCCTCCTCCACGTCCATGCTCGCCAGGTTGCGGGTGAACATGGCGGTGGGACGCAGATTGGATTCGCCGTTGGAGAACACCGGGAACTCCACCGGGTAGCCGCCCGCCTCCAGCACCCCCTTCTTGACGTGCTCGGCCAGCTTGCGGAAGTGGGCGTTGCACGGTGTGAGCTCGGAGAAGGTGTTGCAGATACCGATGATCGGGCGGCCATCGAATTCGTGGTCAGGAATCCCCTGATTCTTCATCCAGCTGCGGTACATGAAGCCGTTCTTGTCCGCACTGCCGAACCACTCGGCGCTACGAAAGCGTGCCTTCCGGGGCACTTCGGTCGCCGCTTCGTCGCTTGCTGCCTCGACACCCACGCTTGGGGAATCCTGATCACTATCGGCCATTGCCTGGCTCCTTCAACTCTGTCACGGGGCGAGCGGCAACCGGTCTGCCTGCTGTCTCGGGCCAATCGCTGGCCTTTGACGTCATGGCGAATACCGACCCGCTCGTCGGGTCCTGGGCAAGCCTACGTCGCGGGCGCCACAAAGTACACACATACGAAAGTATATGTTGAACATACTCACGACTCGGTCAAGACTTGCCGCCACACCAATAACGATCACGCTCTCATCAGGGAGATCGACCATGCGAGCTATCCCCAGGCTTTCCCGTCTTGCCGCCTCCATCGGTGCGGCATCCATCGCCATCACTGCTGCCGCCAGTGCCCAGGCCGCTGAATACGAGTGGACCTTCCAGGCCTCCGAGACCGCCGGCGAGCCGAGCTTCAAGATCAAGCAGGAGTGGGCCGAGCGCATCGAGACCATGACCGATGGCCGTGTGGCCATCGAGGTGTTGCCGATCAACTCGGTGGTAGGTCCCACCGAAACCCTGCAGGCGGTGAGTTCCGGCATCCTGCAGGGCCATATGACCGACCCCAGCTACTTCTCCGGCCAGAACCCGGCCTTCGGCATGCTCGGCAACCTGGTGGGCGCCTGGAACGACCCCTATGACTTCCTCGAGTTCATGAACAACGCCGGCGGCGAGGATCTCTACAACGAGCTGGTGGAGCCCTACGGCGCCCATCTGGTGGCGGCGGCGACCTTCCCGCTGGAGTCGATCCCGTCCACGGTGGCCATCGAGTCGCTGGAAGACTTCGAGGGACTCAAGATCCGTGCGCCCCAGGGCATGGTCTACAACATCTTCGAGCGCATCGGCGCCACGCCGGTCAACCTGCCGGGCTCCGAGGTCTACACCGGCCTTGAGAAGGGCGTGATCGACGCCGCCGACTCCACGGTGCTGTCGAACAACGACGCCCAGGGCCTCCACGCCTTTGCGCCCTACCCGCTGTACCCGGGCTTCCACTCCATGCCGATGATCGCGGTATCGGTGAACAAGGATATCTGGGACGGCCTGCCCGAAGACCTTCAGACCACCCTCGAGACCGCCTTCGACGCCATGGCCTACGACCTGATCGCCCGACTCAAGGCCCAGGACATCGAAGCGCTTGCCCGTCTCCAGGAGGACCCGGAGGTTCACCCGTTCGACCTGCCCGACGAAGAACGCAAGGCCTTCCGTCAGGCGGCTGAACAGGAATGGCAGGAGTGGGCCGGCAAGAACGAGATGACCCAGAAGGTCTACGACGCCGCCACCGGCTTCCTGACCGCCCGCGGCCAACTGTAAGCCTCGCCAGCCGTCCTGCCCCCGATGGGGGCCCTGCCCCCCGGTCCAGCCTGCTGACACCGGGGGGCAGCTCCGTGACGACTTGCTGACCGCACCCGTGGTCGTGACCTTCAACCTGTTGACCAACGCCGCCAGCGGCCTGGAGCAACCATGACGCCTCCCTCCTCCCACAACACCCTCGCCGGATCGCCACATGACGGCGCCGGGCGGCCGCCTGATCCGTCACAAGAGCCTTCGCACGAGCCTTCGCATGATCCTTCACCCGAGCCTTCTCGCGGCCCGAACCCCGACCCGTCGGCGGACAGGACGCCCGAGCGTGCCCCCGATGTGGTGCGCAGTCGTTTCGATCGTGGCGTGGTCCGGGTGGCCCAGTTCGCCGCCTGGCTGGTGTTCATCGCCATGGCCATCAGCGTCTATGAGGTGATCATGCGCTACGGCTTCGGCGCGCCCACCTCCTGGGTCCACGAGAGCGTGGTCATGCTGGTGGCGGTCAGCTTCTGTCTCGGCGGCCCGGCCGCGCTGGCCTCCAACCGCCATATCCGGGTCAAGGTGCTCTACGACGCCGTGGGCCCGAGGTTCCGGCTGTGGCTCGACCGCTTCAACGACCTGGTCACCTTCGGCTTCTGCCTGGGCATGACCTACGCCGCCTGGGTGATGTTCTACGGCGCCTCCCACAACCCCCTCGGCGAGTGGCAGCTGGAGCGCTCCGGCACCTCCTGGAACCCGCCGTTCCCGGCCCTGGTCAAGGGCATGATCCTCGCCGCGGTGGCGATCATGTGCGTCCAGGCGCTGATTCACCTGATCCAGTCGATCAAGGGCAAGCCCGCCCCCGACGCACCCGAAGGAGGCGCTGACTGATGAGCATCGCAGACGGAACCCTGCTGCTGGTCGGCGCCATCTTCGCGCTGCTGGTCACCGGCCTGCCGCTGGCCTTTATCACCGGCCTGGTGGCGCTGGCCTTTACCTTCGGCTGGTTCGGCCCCAACGCCCTGCCGCTGGTGACCAGCCGGGTCTACGGCTTCGTCACCGAGTACTCGCTGGTGGCGGTGCCGATGTTCGTGCTGATGGCCTCGCTGCTCGACCGATCGGGCATCGCCAAGGATCTGTTCAACGCCATGCGGGTGTTCGCTGGGCGACTGCCCGGGGGCGTCGCCGTGCAGACCGTGGTGGTGGCCTTCTTCCTGGCCGCGCTGTCCGGCATCATCGGCGGCGAGATCGTGCTGCTCGGCATCCTGGCGCTGCCGCAGATGCTCCGCCTCGGCTACGACAAGCACCTGTCGATCGGCGTGGTCTGCGCCGGCGGGGCGCTCGGTACCATGATGCCGCCGTCCATCGTGCTGATCATCTACGGCCTGATCGCCAGCGTTTCCATCGCCGACCTGTTTACCGCGGCGATCACCCCGGCGGTGATCCTGATGCTGTCCTACATCGGTTATGTGCTGGTGCGCTGCCTGCGCAACCCCGCCATGGGCCCGCCTATGAGCGAGGAGGACCGCAACGCCGGCTTCGCCTCCAAGGGTGCCGCGCTGCGCTCGATCATCGTGCCGGCACTGATCGCCTTCATGGTGCTGGGCTCGATCTACGGTGGCGTGGCCTCGGTCACCGAGGCGGCGGCCATGGGCGTGTTCGGCGTGCTGCTGGCGGTGCTGGCCCGGGGCGAGTTCTCGTTCTCGATGATGCACCAGAGCCTGTCCCAGACCCTGGTGACCTGCGGCATGATCATCTGGATCGGCATCGGTGCCGCCGCCCTGGTCGGGGTCTACAACCTGATGGGCGGCAACCGCTTCATCTCCGGCATGATCATGGATCTGGACGTCTCGCCCATCGTGATCATCCTGGTGATGATGGCGATCCTGATCGTGCTCGGCATGTTCCTCGACTGGATCGGGGTGGCCATGCTGACCCTGCCGATCTTCGTGCCGATCATCGTGCAGCTGGGCTACAGCCCGATCTGGTTCGGCATCCTGTTCGCGGTGAACATGCAGGTGTCCTTCCTGTCGCCGCCGTTCGGACCCGCGGCCTTCTACCTGAAGGGCGTGGCGCCACCGGAGATCAGCCTCAAGGACATCTTCGTCTCGGTGCTGCCCTTTATCGCCCTGCAGCTATGTGTACTCGCGGCGCTGCTGGTGTGGCCCGAGATGGCCATGTGGCTGGTGCAATGACGCGGATCGGCCCCTCTCCGGGACCAGGCGCCAGGCTAGACGCCAGCAAAGCCACCTTTCCATAACGTCAACCCATACCTTTGTATGTTGACCATACACCACCCCAGAGGCGTAAGATGCCTCTGGGGCCAACCGTGAACCGGGACAAGGCGCCCACGTCACGCAAGGATATCGCCATGCATCATGACACCCCCGAGACCCTTCGCATCATCCAGTGCCGCCACCAGGGCAGCGTCAGGGCCGCCCTGGTCGAAGGACCGGACCGTGTGCGACTGACCGACGCCGACACCTATACCCTGGCACGCCGTGCGCTGGCCGAGGGCAAGGGCCTGGCGACCACGCTCAAGGAAAGCCTCGGTGACGAGACCCTCGACTACGCCGATCTGGTCGAGAGCGGTCAGCTACTGCCGCCGCTGACCCATCCGGATCCCGCGCACTGCCTGGTCACCGGCACCGGCCTGACCCATCTGGGTAGCGCCGATACCCGCAGCGCCATGCACGCCGACTCGTCCGAAACCGACGACGCCCAGCTGACCGACTCGATGCGCATGTTCAGGCTCGGCGTCGAGGGCGGCAAGCCCGCCGAAGGCCAGGTGGGCGCCCAGCCCGAGTGGTTCTACAAGGGGGATGGTGACTGCGTGGTGGCCCCCGAGGCGCCGCTGCCCTGGCCATCCTTTGCCGAGGATGCAGGCGAAGAGCCGGAACTCGCCGGGCTCTACCTCATCGATGATCAGGGCCGCCCCCATCGGCTGGGCTTCGCCATCGGCAACGAATTCTCGGATCACATCACCGAACGCTACAACTACCTGTGGCTGGCCCACTCGAAGCTTCGCGCCTGCAGTTTCGGCCCCGAACTGCTGATCGGTGAACTACCCTCTCATCTGGAGGGTACTTCGCGTATCACCAGAGACGGCGAGACCCTGTGGGAGAAGCCGTTCTTGACCGGCGAGGACAACATGGCGCACAGCATCGCCAACCTGGAGCACCACCACTTCAAGTACCCAGGTTTCCGTCGGCCCGGTGACGTCCACGTCCATTTTTTCGGCACCGCCACCCTGAGCTTCGCCGACGGTGTCAGTGTCAAACCGGGCGAGCGCTACGAGATCGAGCTACCGGCCTTCGGGCGTCCACTGCGTAATCCGCTGGCGCCGCCCACCGAGGACGAAGAACAGACCAGCGTCACGCCGATGTAATCGACCGGAGACAGGCTTCGACTGTCCCGAACAATGACGACACGAGCATTGAACGCAGGTCGAGCCGGCGTTGACACTGGTACCAGACAGCAAACCGACAACCCCATCCCCGCAAGCGAAAAGGAGCCAACATGACTCTGGAAGGAAAGCAGCTGATCGGCAGCCAGGCCGTCGAGGCCAAGGGCGAGCCCATCCACGCCGTCAATCCGGCCACCGGTGAGACCCTCGAGCCTGGCTACAAGGCAGGTTCCAAGGCCGAGGTCGAGCGTGCCTGCGAACTGGCCTGGGCGGCCTTCGATAGCTACCGCGAGACTGGCCTCGAGGCCCGTGCGACCTTTCTCGAGACCATCGCCGACGAGATCGAGGCGCTCGGTGACGCCTTGATCGAGCGCGCCATGCAGGAGTCCGGCCTGCCCCAGGCACGTCTTGAGGGCGAGCGTGGCCGTACCTGCGGCCAGCTGCGCCTGTTCGCCTCGGTGGTACGTGCCGGCGAATGGCTCGACGTGCGTCACGATCCGGCCCTGCCGGACCGTGAGCCGATGCCGCGGGTCGACCTGCGCCAGCGCCATATCGCACTGGGTCCGGTGGCGGTGTTCGGCGCCTCCAACTTCCCGCTGGCGTTCTCGGTGGCCGGCGGCGACACCGCCTCCGCCCTGGCCGCCGGCTGCCCGGTGGTGGTCAAGGCCCACTCGGCCCACCCCGGCACCTCGGAGCTGGTCGGCCGCGCGCTGCAGAAGGCGGTGGCCCGCTGTGAACTGCCGGAAGGCGTGTTCTCGCTGCTGTTCGGCTCCGGTCGCGAGGTCGGCCAGGGCCTGGTCAGCGACGCGCGGATCAAGGCGGTGGGCTTCACCGGCTCGCGCAGCGGTGGCACCGCCCTGATGAAGACCGCCCAGGCGCGTCCCGAGCCGATCCCGGTGTACGCAGAGATGAGCTCGATCAATCCGGTGTTCCTGCTGCCCGAGGCGCTCAAGGCCCGTGGCAAGGAGCTGGGCGAGGCCTTCGTCGGCTCGCTGACCATGGGGGCCGGCCAGTTCTGCACCAACCCGGGGCTGGTGATCGCGGTCAAGGGTGAGGCGCTGGACGGCTTCGTCGAGGCCGCCGCCGAAGCGGTCAAGGGCGCAGGCGCACAGACCATGCTGACGCCGGGCATCCACGACGCCTACACCCAGGGCGTCAACACCCTGGGCGGCAGCGACAAGGCCCGTGAAGTGGCGCGCGGTCCCCAGGGAGACGGACCCAACCAGTGCCAGGCCGGCCTGTTCGTGGCCAAGGCCAGCGACTTCCTCAATGATGAGGCGCTGCAGGCCGAGGTGTTCGGTTCGACCTCGCTGGTGGTCGAGTGTGCTGACCTGGACGAGGTCAAGGCACTGGCCGAGGGGCTCGAGGGCCAGCTGACCGCGACCCTGCAGATGGACGACGGCGACATCGACGCGGCCCGTGGCCTGCTGCCGATCCTCGAGCGGCGTGCCGGACGGGTGATGGCCAACGGCTGGCCCACCGGGGTCGAGGTGTGCCACGCCATGGTCCACGGTGGCCCCTATCCGGCGACCTCTGACTCGCGCACCACCTCGGTCGGCAGCGCCGCCATCCACCGCTTCCTGCGCCCGGTGTGCTATCAGAACCTGCCGGACGCCCTGCTGCCGCAAGCGCTCAAGGATGGCAACCCGCTGAACGTCAGCCGCCTGGTGGACGGCAAGCGCGAGGCGTAAACCGCCTGGCACACGTCTTCAACCAAGGGTCTTGAACCGACGTAGTTGTAACCATTGCTGAAGACATCGCTGAAGACATGGCTGAAGACCTGGCTGAAGACCTGGCTGAATACATAGCTGAAGCCATGGTTGAAGCGAACGGACGGAGGCGCCGATCATCGGCGCCTCCTGTCTCGTCTTCTTGTTCTTGTCATTCTGCCCCGGCCTTTCTGCCCTGGTCTTTCTAGCCCCGTCTTTCTGTCATCGTCCTGCGGTCCGAATCCCCCGATAAAGACACGCAGTGAACGACTGCCTTGGCTCATGATTCAACGACGGCTATTGGCACACTTACCCCCACATCACGTCGCTTATCAAGACACCTATCCAACTACCTATCCAGACACCCTCCCGCTACCGTTCCCTACTGCCTTTGCAATCACATCCGATCCATAATCGGTGACATTTCACGCTTATTCAGCAAATATTCTGGTCATCATTGCCGGCCTGAAACGCCCTACTTGTTGGCCAAGACATCCCCGAAACATCCTTTCACGCCCACGATCATTCCTGGCTACGATATTGCTCAGGGCGCATCCTCTTCTCCGACCAGGCTGGCGACAAACTCGGTCAGTAGTTCAGGCCAGGGCTCGCCCTTGCGCGTGAGCACGCCGTAGTAGCCCAGCGGCTCACCGATGGTCAGCGGCAGTACCGCGAAACGGCCTTGAGAGAAGGTGGTCTTGACCACCGAGCTTGGCAACAGCGACAGGGTATCGGTACTCGCCACCAGCTGAAGCGAGGCCTGGGTGGAGGTGGTCTCGATGACGTTGCGCGGCGAGGCGACGCCGGCCTCGGCCAGGGCCGCCTCGAACAACCCGCGCATGGGGCTCGCCATGGGGTGCAGCACCCAGGGCCAGCGCACCACCTCGGCCAACTCAGGCGTCCCCTGACACAGCGGATGGTCGGGTCGCGCCACCACCGACACCGGCTCCTCCTTGAGCGGCAGAAAGTCGAACAGATGACGCTGGGACGGCTCGGTGTAGCGGCCAATGACGGCGTCGAGCAGCTTGTATTCGAGATCCACCAGCAGTCGATCGCTAGAGTTCTCGATCAACGAGATGGCGAGCCGCGGCCGGTGCGACTTCAACTCCGCCATGGCCCTTGGCAACATCACCGGGGCGGCACCGGGTACCGAGCCAAGCGCCAGCCGACCGTGCCCGCCTTCGCGCAGTGAAGCCAGTTCTTCGACCAGCCGATCGGTGTCGTTGAGCAGACGCCGTGCATAGCGCAATACCGTCACACCGGCGTCGGTCGGTTCCATCCGCCCGGGCTCACGCAGAAACAGCGGTATTCCGAGAAATCCCTCGATGTCCTTGAGCATCTTGCTGGCCGCCGGCTGGCTGATATTCAGCTGCCTTGCAGCCGCGTGCATGTTACGACTTTCGTCCAAGGCGACCAGCAATACCATATGCCTGATCCGTAGCCACGTCTTGGCGTGAATACCGCTGTCATGGGGCATGTAGCGCATCATCCCGATGATTGAAAAACACATGATAACCTGAGGTTATCAAATGGCCAAAAACTTGGATTGGCCGTTCTTTTAGCGCTCTGTTTAGACTGCCCTCACTGACAATAGAACGACGAGACAGCAGCAACAGAGGAACGGGAGAGCAACCAGAGAGGTAGGCGCTTTCCGCAAGCAGCCAACCGCTGATCGACGCCCATGATGCTTTCCCTGGCCACTCGTCGGACAACCAACAATATTCACCACAAGGCCGCCAGCATGACCACCATCACTCGGGTCGACGCCCGCGATATCCGCTTCCCCACCTCACGCCAGCTCGATGGCTCCGATGCCATGAACGAGGCACCGGACTACTCGGCCACCTACGTCATCCTGCACACCGATCAGGAAGACGAGGGCCACGGTCTGAGTTTCACCATCGGCCGCGGCAATGATCTCTGCGTCGCTGCGGTCAACGCCCTGGCACCCACCCTGGTGGGCCGCAAGCTCGAGGACATCACCGCGAACATGGGCACCTTCTGGCGCGAGCTGACCAGTGGCGATAGCCAGCTGCGCTGGCTGGGTCCGGAAAAGGGCGTGATGCACCTGGCCAGCGCCGCCCTGGTCAATGCTATCTGGGACCTGTGGGCCAAGCGTGAAGGCAAGCCGATCTGGAAGCTGCTTACCGACATGAGCCCGGAACAGCTGGTGCGCTGCCTGGACTTCCGCTTCGTTACCGACGCCATCACCCCCGAGGAGGCCATCGCCCTGCTGCGTCGCAAGGCCGGCACCAAGGGCGAGCGCGAGGCCGAGATGAAGGCCGAGGGCTACCCCGGCTATACCACCTCCGCAGGCTGGCTTGGCTATTCCGAGGAAAAGATGCGTCGACTGTGCCGCGAAGCCCTGGCCGAGGGCTGGCAGCACTTCAAGCAGAAGGTCGGTGGCGACATCGAGGAAGATCGCCGGCGCGCGGCGATCCTGCGCGAGGAGATCGGCGAACAACGCACCCTGATGATGGACGCCAACCAGATGTGGGATGTGGACGAGACCATCGTCAACATGCGCCGTCTGGCCGAGTTCAATCCTCACTGGATCGAGGAGCCCACCAGCCCCGACGACATCCTCGGTCACGCCGAGATCCGTCGTCGCCTCAGGGGCGGCCTGGAAGGTGGCATCGGCGTCGCCACCGGCGAGCACTGCCACAACCGGGTGATGTTCAAGCAGCTGCTGCAGGCAGGCGCCATCGACTTCTGTCAGCTCGACGCGGCGCGTCTGGGCGGGCTAAACGAGGTCATCATCGTGGTGCTGCTGGCGGCCAAGTACGGCGTGCCGATCTGCCCCCACGGCGGTGGCGTGGGCCTATGCGAATACACCCAGCACATCTCGCTGTTCGACTACATCGCCGTCTCCGGTTCACTGGAAGGTCGCCTGCTGGAGTACGTCGACCACCTGCACGAGCACTTTGTCGACCCGGTGCGTATCCGTCAGGGTCGCTACCTGGTGCCCGAGGCGCCGGGCTACAGCATCACCATGAAGCCCGAGTCCCTCGAGATGCATCGCTACCCCGAAGGCGCGGCCTGGCAAGACGCCTGAGCCGCTCCACCGGCCAGCGGCCCCGGGATGAAACGCTTCCCGGGGCCGCTGGCCAGCACGCCAAGCAAGGGCCAGAGCGCTACGCAATGGCCAGCACGCCACGCAAATTGGAGAGAAGCATGACAACAATCACAACGTCCGTCGCCCCCTTCACCCGTCGCCGCCTGGGCGCGGCCATCGCCGCCCTGACCATCGGCAGCCTGACGCTGGGTGGTGTTGCCACCGCCCAGGCCGCCAGCGAGATGCCGCCGATCCCCGAGGTCGACGGACCCGTGGTCGAAGGTGACGGCAACGACTACACCCTCAAGTTCAGCATCGGCACCACCCAGTCCGGCGCCCAGTACCGTGGCCTCGAGTACTTCGAGGACATCGTCGAGGCACGCAGTGACGGCCATATCCAGGTCGAGCTGTTCCACAGCGCACAGCTTGGCGATGACCTCCAGGCGGTCAGCGCGCTGCAGTCCGGCACCCTGGAGATGACCTCGCCGTCCACGTCGCCGCTGGTCAACATGTTCCCGGAGTTCGCGGTCTTCGACCTGCCGTTCCTGTTCCCCACTCCGGAAGTGGCCGACGAGGTGCTCGACGGCGAGATCGGTGATCGCATGCTGGAAACCGCCAGCACCAATGGCCTCAAGGCCCTCGGCTGGGCCGAGAACGGCTATCGCCAGCTGACCAACAGCCAGAACGCGGTGGCCTCGCCCGAGGATCTGGATGGCCTCAAGGTCAGGACCATGCAGAACCCGATCCACCTGGATATCTGGAAGACCCTGGGCGCCAACCCGACGCCGATGTCCTTCGCCGAGCTGTTCACCGCCCTCGAGCAGGGCGTGGTCGACGGCCAGGAGAACCCCTGGATCACCATTCAGTCGTCCAAGTTCAACGAAGTGCAGGACTACGCCACCGAGTCCAACCACGTCTACACGCCCTTTATCACCCTGGTCTCCGAGCGCTTCTGGAGCCGTCTGCCCGAGGGCTATCAGGATCTGCTGTCCGACGCCGCCAAGCAGATGGGCGACTACCAGCGTGAAGTCAGCCGCACCCTCAACGACCAGATCAAGCAGGAGCTGATGGACGAGGGCATGAACATCACCGAGCTGACCCCGGAACAGGTGGCCACCTTCCAAGAGACCCTGTCGCCGGTCTATGACGAGTGGCGCGAGAAGATTGGCGGAGAGCTGATCGACGATATCCGCGCTGTTTCCCAGTAAGCCCTAGCCCGACCCCGCCGCTGTCGGCGGCGGGGTCGTCGTCACCACGGAGGTGACCCATGACCACCCTATCCTCCACTTCCACCCCGGGACTCCTGGGGTGGTTGATTACCACGCTGCGCATCGCCGTCGGATTGCTGGTGCTCGGCGTGGTGTTCTGCGTGACCGCCAACGTCTTCGGTCGCTTCGTGCTCAATACCTCCTACGCCTGGGCCGAGGAGCTGTCCCGGGTGCTGTTCATCTGGCTGGTACTGCTTGGCGCCGGACTCGGCAGCCTCGAGAAGGAACACGTGGCGGTGACCTACTTCAAGGACCTGGCCCCGGCCGGGCTGCGCCGCGTGCTGGGACTGACCGCCGTGGCGGTGATCTACCTCGTCTGCATCTGCATCCTGCTCGGCTTCAAGGAGCTGATCTCCGGCTATACCAGCGCTACCCCCATGCTCGGCATCCCCAAGACCTGGCTCTATAGCGCCATGCCGGTGATGGCAGGGCTGACCCTGATCGCCAACACCCTGGCCCTGGTGGCCCTGCTCAGGAGGTCCGAACCATGATCCTGTGGAGCATCCTTATCGGGCTTGCCATCTGCATCGTCATTGGCATGCCGATCTCGTTTGGCCTCGGCGCCATCAGCCTGTTCATCTTCTTCTATTCCGACTATTCGCTGTCGCCCATCGTCGCCCAGGCAGTCAACGGCCTGGACTCCTTTCCGTTGCTGGCCATTCCGCTGTTCATCCTGGTCGGCGAGGTGATGAGCGAGGGCGGCATCGCCACCCGCCTGGTCCGACTGGCCAGCGCCATGGTCGGCTTCGTCGCCGGTGGCCTGGGTCAGGTGGCAGTGATGACCTCGATGTTCTTCGGCGGCATCAGCGGCTCCGCCGTGGCCGACGCCTCGGCGGTCGGCAGCATGATGATCGAGCCGATGAAGCAGCATCGCTACAGCGCGCCCATGGCCACCGCCATCGTGGTCGCGGCCTCGGTGGTCGGCATCATCATCCCACCGTCGATCCCGATGATCCTGTTCGGCGTGGTCACCAACACCTCGATCTCTCAGCTGTTCCTGGCCGGCATCGTGCCCGGCATCCTGATCACCCTGGGACTGGCGGCCACCACCTACGTGCAGTCACGCAAGAACGGCAAGGGCCAGGCCTTCTCCTTCCCGGAACTGACCAGTGCCCTCAAGGACGCCATCCTGGCGCTGCTGCTGCCGGTGATCATCGTCGGTGGCATCCTCACCGGGGTCTTCACCCCCACCGAGAGCGCCGCCATCGCGCTGGTCTATGCCTTCGCGGTGTCCTTCTTCGTCTATCGCAGCCTGTCGCTCAAGCGCTTCTTCGAGCTGTGCGTGAGCACCGGTCGACTGACAGGTGTGGTCATGCTGCTGCTGGCCTTCGCCAGCGTGCTGGCCTGGCTTCTGACCGCCAACATGATTCCCCAGCAACTGGTAGTGAGCCTGTCCGCCATCACCGAAAACAAGCTTCTGCTGCTGCTGATCCTGTCGGCCTTCCTGCTGGTGGTGGGCTTCTTCATGGACCTGACCCCTGCCATGGTGATCCTGGCACCGCTGATGACGCCGGTGGTGGTCAAGCTTGGCATCGACCCGGTGTACTTCGGCGTGCTGATGTCCTTCATCCTGGGTATCGGCCTGATCACCCCGCCGGTGGGCACCGTGCTCTATGTCGGCTGTGGCGTCGGCAAGGTCGGCATGGAAAGCCTGGTCAAGAGCCTGCTGCCCTTCTACTTCACCCTGGTGGCACTGCTAGTCGTATTCCTGCTGTTCCCGGGAGTGGTGCTGTGGTTCCGATAACCCCGAACTTGAACAACCTGGGCGGCCCCTGGCCGCCCGCCGAGCGGAGAAGCCCCCGATGAGCGCCAACGACGACCTGCTGACCTTTCTGCGAGAGACCCTGGGCAGCACCGGCGTGCTGACAGACGACCTCGAGCGCTATCGGGTCGACTGGGCCGGCGCCCGCGGCGGTCTGCCGTTGGCGGTGGCTCGCCCGGCGACCTCTGAGCAGGTGGCGCAGGTACTCGGCTACTGTCATCGCCACGATATTCCGGTGGTCCCCCAGGGCGGCGGCAGCGGCCTGGTCGAAGGCGCCCTGCCGGACAGCCAGACACCGGAGCTGGTCATCAGCCTGGAGCGGCTTAATAAAATTCGCTCCATCGATCCGATCAACTTCACCCTGAGCGTCGACGCCGGCTGCGTGCTGCAGACCATCAAGGACGCCGCCGAGGCCGAGGATTGCACCTTTCCGCTGGCCCTCGGCGCCCAGGGCAGCTGCCAGATCGGCGGCAACATCGCCACCAACGCCGGCGGCCTTAACGTGCTGCGCTACGGCATGATGCGCCAGCTGGTACTGGGTATCGAGGTAGCACTGCCGGACGGCCGTCTGCTCGACGACATGAAGGCACTGCACAAGAACAACACCGGCTACGACCTGAAGCAGCTGTTCATCGGTGCCGAGGGTACCCTGGGCATCGTCACCGGCGCGGTACTCAAGCTCTACCCCCGTCCCCAGGTGACACGCACGGCGCTGATCGGCTGCCCCGACGTGGCCTCGGTGCTGAAACTCTATGCCCAGGCAAGACGCAGCTGCTGCGACCTGCTGACCGCCTTCGAGCTGATTCCGCGGGCCTGCATGGAGCTTGCCCTGGAGGCCGATCCCTCACTGCCGGACCCGCTGGATGCACCCCACCCGGTGTACGTGCTGATGGAAGTCGCCGCCAGCGGGCCTGCCGATCTCGACAGCATGATCGAGTCGCTATTCGAGCGAGGACTCGAGGAAGGCCTGCTGGAGGATGGTGTGCTGGCCTCCAGCGATACCCAGGCGGCCCAGCTATGGCAGCTGCGCGAGGCCATGCTGGAAGGCCAGCAGCGCCGCGGCGAGCACCTGCGTACCGACGTCTCGCTGCCGATCTCCCAGCTTACCGCCTTCCATGACCAGGCGGAGGCGGCGATCACCGAGGCCTCGCCAGACTCTCAGGTCATCGCCTACGGCCACGTCGGCGATGGCAACCTGCACTTCAATATCCTGCCGCCGGCGCATCTGGACGACGACGACAAGCGCAGTCTGCTGCATGAGCTGGAAGAGCAGCTGTTTGCCATTGTCGCCGAGTTCGACGGCAGCATCAGCGCCGAGCACGGCATCGGTCGCGTCAAGCAGCCCTACTTCCTCGAAAGCCTGTCGGCGCCGGAGCACGACATCATGCGTGGCCTGAAGCGCCTGCTGGACCCCCGCGGCCTGATGAGCCCCGGACGCATCCTGCCCAGAATGCAGCGCTGAGCCATCGACTTCCCCTTTTCAACAGATAGAGGCCCTAACATGAGTCCCCGCCTTACCGCCCGCGACATCCTGCCCGACGACGCCGACCGTGCCCTGCTGGTCGGCCGAGTGTGGCGCGACGACCAGCAAGGCCCCGTCCTGGTAACCGTTCGCGATGGCCAGCTTATCGACCTGTCGGCCACCATCAATGTCATGGCCGACCTGCTCGAACGCGACGACGCCGCCGAGCTGATCGCCAACGCCGAGGGCGAGTCCCTGGGTAGCCTGGACAGCCTGCTCGAAAATTCCTGCCAGACACCCCAGCGCGCCCCGCACCTGCTCGCGCCCTGCGACGTCCAGGCGATCAAGGCCTGTGGAGTGACCTTCGCGGTCAGCCTGCTGGAACGCGTCATCGAGGAGCAGGCCGGTGGCGACGCCGCCCGCGCCGGCGAGCTGCGCGAGGAACTCAAGCGCGTGATCGGCGGTGACCTGTCGAAGATCCGCCCCGGCTCCGACGAGGCCATGGCGCTCAAGGCCGAGCTTCAGTCCCGTGGCGCCTGGTCCCAGTACATGGAGGTCGGCATCGGCCCCGACGCCGAGGTCTTCACCAAGTCGCAGCCGCTGTCCGCGGTGGGCCAGGGCGCGGCGGTGGGGCTGCACCCGTCATCGCGCTGGAACAACCCCGAGCCCGAGATCGTGCTGGCGGTGGATGCACAAGGCAACGCCCGCGGCGCGACGCTGGGCAATGACGTCAATCTGCGCGATGTCGAAGGACGCAGTGCCCTGCTGCTTGGCAAGGCCAAGGATAACAACGCCTCCTGTGCCATCGGGCCCTTCATTCGCCTGTTCGATGACCACTTCTCGATCGACGACGTGCGCTCGGCCATGGTCAGCCTGCGCATCGAAGGCAACGACGACGACTTCCTGCTGGAAGACCAGAGCGACATGCGCGAGATCAGTCGCGACCCGCTGGACCTGGTGGGCCAGACCATCGGCGCGCATCACCAGTACCCCGATGGCTTCATGCTGTTCCTCGGCACCATGTTCTCGCCGATTCAGGACCGCGACGGGCCCGGCCAGGGCTTTACCCATCACCTGGGTGATGTGGTCACCATCTCGACGCCTAGCCTGGGCGCTCTGGTCAATCGCGTCGAACGCTCCGACCAGCTGCCCCCCTGGACCTACGGTATCCGCGCCTGGCTCGCCCACCAGCGCGGCTGACACCACGCAAGACCCGCACGAACCGACATCTCCCTTTCTGCCTCGCCCTCGGCGAGGCTTTTTTGTTTCAGGCCGCCAACTGTGCCATTACGCGCTGCTACTCAAGCATTTGCGCATGCGGTATGCGAGTTCCCGCGCCGGACATGGCGAGTGACATGGCTCTGACATATACCTTCAAGACCCCTCCCGCCGATGTCAGTCAGTGTTTCGACATATGACGGTTGTTCTTGCGCAAGGCGCATTGCATCGCGAACGCAAGATCAGGAACAACGCAAGGTCAGGAACAAGACCGGCAACGTCATCGCTGCACTCGCGCGAGCGAGGGGACCAAGGAACATCGACCATCATCAGACAAGGGCCTCAAGGCCCGGATAAAGGACAGGGAGCAAGCCAAAGGCCACCCAAGAAGCCTGCGCCGCCCTTGCCGTGACTCGTCGCCGTCAGCGCAGCACCCGTGGATGGATGCGTCCAGGTGCGCCTCGGTGACCAAGGAGGACAGACCATGCTCAGGATTTCCCGTCTCACCGCCATCGCCGCCGCCATGGGCGCCAGCCTGATCACCTTTGACGCGGTCGCCGAGACCTACTTCGAGATCACCGACGGGGAGCTCACGCGCCCCACCGGCTTCCGCGAATGGGTGTTCGTCGGCACCCCGCTCACGCCCAATGACATGAACAACGGCAAGGCGCCTTTTCCCGAGTTCCACGCCGTCTACATCGATCCGGAAAGCTGGGACCACTGGAAGGAAACCGGTGAATTCCGCGATGGCGCCATCATGATCAAGGAGCTGATCAGCGTCGGCAGCAAGCAGGCGGCCAGCGGCAACGGCTACTTCATGGGCGAATACATCGGCCTCGAGGCGACCATCAAGAGCAGCGAGCACTTCCCGGACGAGCCCGGCAACTGGGCCTACTACAGCTTCTCGACGCCGGACCACTCGAGCCTCAAGGAGACTGCGGCGCCCTTCCCCACCGCAGCCTGCAACGCCTGCCACGCGGCGGCGGCTGCCGATGACTTCGTCTTTACCCAGTACTACCCGGTACTGACCGCCGGCAAGGGCGCCGGCGACGACGCCGGTGGCGGCACCCAGTCCCAGCTTGGCAACGACGGCTGATCGGCTGTCTGGCCCCGTTCCGACAGTCCAGGGCCTGAACCATCGGCCAGGGAGTCAGAGTCAGGAACGGGGACCATCTGGAATATGGTGCCTAAAGGTGCCAATGAAAGGTGCCAATGAAAGGTGCTATGTAGAAACGTGCGGTACGTGCACATGCGAACCGCAGCCGGCCGTATAGACATATAAACACCCGATACCCAGTAGCACGAAGGCAGGCAAGACAAGCACCTGGCACCACCGAGCATGAAGCGATGGCGGTGACCCTGCGTCACCCTATGGCCTTGCAGGGTACGTCTACCGGCGAGCCACTGGATTCGCCCCGGAGTCCAGAAGTGGCATAGGGGCTGCCCCGAGAGAAGGATGTCTCTCGGCAGCGATATCCGCCATCCTTCTTGCGTTCCCTGCCCTCCTGGCGGCCCTCCCCGGCCGCCTTTTTTTATGTTCTCGGCGCCCTCTTCCCGCGGACCAGCGTTATCCGTCCCCGCTCTTTGCTATCGGCCATATTCCGCTACCCCGGCTCTCTTGATCCCTTGCGACCAAAGTCGGCCCTTGGCGCCAATTGCAATCCAGCCAACCTGCGCCATACTACGGATAATGTCATGCTAGCATCCTGTCATACCACCTAGCGAAAACCCGCGGCACCAGCAGGCTTCAGCTAGAGGGAGAGCACCAGGCCTTCGTCACTACGACACCTGATGTTTCGCCGCCATGACAACAACCTCGTCGCCCCTGCCAACAGGAGACATCATGCGTCTGTCAGGAAAGACCGCCTTGATCACCGCCGCCGGCCAGGGCATCGGTCGCGCCACCGTCGAGCGCTTTATCGCCGAGGGCGCGGAGGTCCACGCCACCGACCTCGATCCGGCCAAGCTCGAGGATCTGGCAGATCGCCGGGGTGTCCGCTGCCACACCCTGGATGTGACCGACCCTGCGGCGATCGCCGAGCTGGGGGCGAAGATTCCGACACCGACCATCCTGTTCAACTGTGCCGGTTACGTGCATAGCGGCAGCCTGCTGGAGTGCTCCATCGAGGACTTCGATCGCTCCATGGCGATCAACGTCACCGCCATGTACCACACCATCTCGACCTTTCTTCCCGGTATGCTGGAGGCCGGTGGTGGCAGCATCATCAACATGGCGTCGGTCGCCAGCAGCCTGAAGGGTGTTGCCGGACGCTTTGCCTACGGCACCAGCAAGGCCGCCGTCATCGGTCTGACGCGCTCGGTGGCGGCGGACTACGTGACCCACGGCATCCGCTGCAACGCCATCTGTCCGGGTACCGTGGAGTCGCCCTCCCTGGCGCAGCGTATTCGCGCCCAGGCCGAGGCTCAGGGACAGGACGAAGCCCAGGTGCGCCAGGCCTTCCTCGACCGCCAGCCAATGGGACGCCTGGGCAGGCCCGAGGAGATCGCCGCACTGGCCGTCTATCTGGCCTCCGATGAATCGGCGTATACCACAGGTACCAGCCAGATCATCGATGGCGGCTGGCTGGCGTAAAAGACGACACAACGACATCAATCCATCGACCTTATCCATCCAATCAACGACAAAGGACACCCCATGAAACTGCTGCGATTCGGCGCCCCCGGCCAGGAAGCTCCCGGTATTCTCGACGCCAACGGACGTGTCCGTGACCTGTCCGGCGTCATCGATGACGTTGCCGGAGAGGCCCTCGGACGTGACAGCCTGGCGCGCATCGCCGGTCTCGATCTGGAAAGCCTGCCCGAGGTTCCCGCCGACACCCGTATCGGCCCCTGCGTCGGCCAGGTCGGCAAGTTCATCTGCATCGGCCTCAACTACGCCGACCACGCCGCCGAGAGTGGCGCCGAGGTGCCGCCGGAGCCGGTGATCTTCAACAAGTGGACCAGCGCCATCTGCGGCCCCGATGACGACGTCATTATTCCCCGCGATTCCTCCAAGACCGACTGGGAGGTCGAACTCGGCGTGGTGATCGGCAAGGGCGGTCGCTATATCGACGAAGCCGACGCCCTCGAGCACGTGGCGGGCTACTGCGTGATCAACGACGTATCCGAGCGGGAATTCCAGCTCGAGCGCAGCGGTACCTGGGACAAGGGCAAGGGTTGCGACACCTTCGGTCCCCTCGGCCCCTGGCTGGTGACCCCGGATGAAGTGGAAGATCCCCAGGCGCTGAACCTGTGGCTCGAGGTCGACGGCAAGCGATACCAGGACGGCAATACCCGCACCATGGTCTATCAGGTGGCCTACCTGATCAGCTACCTGAGCCGTTTCATGAGCCTGCAGCCAGGCGACGTCATCTCCACCGGCACGCCGCCTGGTGTCGGCCTGGGCCAGAATCCGCCGGTGTTCCTGCGTCCGGGTCAGACCATGCGCCTGGGCATCGAGGGCCTCGGGGTGCAGACCCAGAAGGTCGTGGCGGATTCGAACGCATGAGCCAGTCCGACCAGCCCATGACCGTGGCGGTGTGCGTCGAACCAGGGCAGATGGCCCTGGAACAGCGCCCCCGCCCCGAGCTTGCCGGCGGCGAGGCCCTGGTGCGCATTTCGCGCATCGGGGTCTGCGGCACCGATATCCACGCCTTCGGCGGCAACCAACCCTACTTCGAATACCCCCGGGTGCTGGGGCACGAACTGGCCGGTACGGTGGAGGCCCTTGCCGACGACGTGGACGAGGCGACCCGTGCCCGCCTCGAGCACCAGCCGGTGTACGTGATCCCCTACCTGCACTGTGGCGAGTGTCGCGCCTGCCGGCGCGGCAAGACCAACTGCTGTCAGGCGATGCAGGTGATCGGCGTCCATCGCGACGGCGGCATGGCCGAGTGGCTGAAGGTTCCGGTCGATCATCTGGTGGCCTGCCCGGCACTGGAACCAGACGAGCTGGCACTGATCGAGTGCCAGGCCATCGGTGCCCACGCGGTGCGCCGGGCCGCGGTGGAAGCGGATGAACTGGTGGCGGTGGTCGGCGCCGGACCCATCGGCATCGGCGTCGCCCAGGTCGCCCGGGCCCGCGGTGCACGAGTGCTGCTGCTCGATACCAGCGCCGAACGCCTGACCTTCTGCCGCGAAGCGCTCGGCTTCGAGCAGACCCTGGTAGTGGGTGAGGACGATCCGCAGGCGCGCCTGGCCGGTCTCAACGACGGCGCCCTGGCCGACGTGGTGTTCGACGCCACCGGCAACCCGAGCGCCATGGAGGCCGGCTTCGGCCTGGCCGGACACGGCGGCCGCTACGTACTGGTCAGCATCGTCAAGTCAGACATTCGCTTTGACGACCCGAGCTTTCACGGCCGAGAACTGACCCTGCTCGCCAGCCGCAACGCCACCCGCGAAGACTTCGACTGCGTCACCGAACTGCTGGAAGAAGGCCGTATCCAGGTGCGCCCGATGATCACCCATCGTGCCAAGCTCGAGGCCCTGCCGGAGACCATGCCGGTGTGGTGCGGCGGTGAGGCCGGCGTGATCAAGGCGATGATTCACCTCGATCGATAAGTCGGCGCCAGGACCGGCAAGCTCCCTTCGACGGGCACCGAACACTCTTTCACCAGGCGGCGTACGGCACCCACCGTCATCTGCTGCACCCGATCACCAGGCCGTCACGATAACAACGTCAACGCCTTTGCCGAGGACCGTCCCATGTCCACACAGTCATCGACCACCGCTGCATCGAACAAGGCAGCGTCGTCCAACGCGACCATCGCCAGCGACCAGCCCGCCCAGGAAAGCCTGCGGGTCCATCCTGCCGACAATGTGCGTGTCGCCCTGCGCGACCTGCCCCAGGGGCACCGCATCGACGAGGGTGCCGACACCCTGACGCTGGTGGAAGCCATCCGCCACAAGCACAAGTTCTCCCTCGAGGATCTGGCCGTCGGTGACACCGTCACCATGTACGGCGTCACCGTCGGCCGGGCCACCCGGGCGATCGCCCGTGGCAGCGTGATCCGCACCGACAACCTGGAGCACTTCACCCACTCGGATACCCCGGTCACCCGCCGGGAACACTGGCAGGCACCGGACGTTTCCGCCTTAGAGGATCACACCTTCGATGGCTTCCATCGTCCGGACGGTGGCGTGGGCACCGCCAACCTGTGGCTGGTGGTGCCGCTGGTGTTCTGCGAGAACCGCAATATCGAGGTGCTTCGCCAGTGTGTGGCGGACGCCCTGGGTGACGACCCTTTCCGCGACTACAAGCAGATGGCACGCCAGATGCTTCATGGCGATAGCCCGAGCCATGTGACCGAGCCTCCCTCCTCGCCCTTTCCCAACGTGGATGGCGTGCGTTTTCTGACCCATACCCTGGGTTGTGGCGGCACCGACGACGACGCCCAGGCGCTGTGCAACCTGCTGGCGGGCTATATCACCCACCCTAACGTTGCCTGCGCCACGGTGCTGAGCCTTGGCTGCCAGAAGGCCCAGATCGCCATGCTCAAGCAGGCGGTGGCAAGCAAGGACCCGCAGGGCCTGCGCCCGGTGCACTACCTCGAGCAACAGGCCAGCACCAGCGAAGACGCCTTGATCGAACAGGCCCTGGGCACCATCTTCGATGGCCTGCGCGAGGCCAACCAGGTGACCCGCCAGCCGGCGCCGCTATCGGCCCTGCGCATCGGGGTGGAGTGCGGCGGGTCCGACGGCTTCTCGGGTCTGTCGGCCAACCCGGTGGTGGGCGGTGTCATCGATCGCCTGGTTGCCCTCGGCGGCAGCGGCATCCTCAGCGAATTTCCCGAGCTCTGCGGAGTCGAGCACGAACTGCTGTCGCGCTGCGTCGACGACACCACCGCCGAACGTTTCTCGTCGCTGATGCAGGCCTACCAGCGCCACGCCGACGCGGTCGGTGCGAGTTTCTCGATGAACCCCTCGCCGGGCAATATCCGCGATGGTCTGATCACCGATGCCATGAAGTCCGCCGGGGCCGCCAAGAAAGGCGGCGATAGCCCGGTGGTCGAGGTCCTCGACTACACCGAGACCGCCACGCGGCCCGGCCTGGCGCTGCTGTGCAGTCCCGGCAACGATGTCGAGTCCACTACCGCTCTGGTCGGCTCTGGCGCCAACCTGGTGATCTTCACCACCGGGCTCGGCACGCCCACGGGTAACCCGGTGGCACCGACCCTAAAGGTCGCCAGCAACTCGGACCTGGCCCGCCGCATGGCGGACATCATCGACTTCGATAGCGGAGCGGTGATCCGGGGCGAGGCCTCCATCGACGAGCTCGCCGATGACCTGCTGGCGCTGTGCATCGAGACCGCGTCTGGGCGCTACACCACCCGCGCCGTGGGGCTGGCCCAGCACGACTTCATTCCCTGGAAGCGTGGGGTGTCCTTGTGAGAGAGCCTGTGAGCTTCCCTTGAGAGAGCCTGACAACATGCAAAACGCAACCACCGTCACCCTGATGCAGTTCGGCATCGGCCGTTTTCTGCTGGCCCACGTCGACCTGTTCGCCAGCCAGGCCCGGGACGAACACGGCAGTGATATCCGTATCATTGCGGTACAGAGCTCGGACCGTGCGGCCGGGCGAACCAAGGCCCACGCCCTGGCCCGGGACCCGCTCTACCCGGTCAGGATGCGCGGCCGACGTGATGGCGAATTGATCGATACCACCCATCAGGTCGACAGCATCACCACCGCGCTGGTTGCCAGCGAAGCCTGGGCCGAAGTGGAGCGGCGTTTTCGCGATGAGGTAACTCACGTGGTCTCCAACACCTCCGAGGCGGGCTATCAGGTCCCGGCGGGCGATGGCCCACGGCGGGACTGCCCCGAGAGCTTCCCCGCCAAGCTGACGCACCTGTTGAAGACCCGCTTCGACGCCGGCCGTCCCGGCGTCACCCTGCTGCCATGCGAGCTGCTGACCGACAACGCCCTCAAGCTCAAGGACGTCATCCTGGAATTGGCACAGGCCCACTACGACGACGATGGCTTCATGGCATGGCTCGAGCGGGACTGCGTGTGGGCGGTGACCCTGGTGGACCGCATCGTCTCCGCCGAGCTGGATCCGGTGGGCGCCGTCGCCGAGCCCTATGGCCTCTGGGCGATTCAGCAAACGCCCGGGCTGGTGATGCCGTTCTCCCACCCGGACGTACATCTGGTCGACGATATCCGTCCCTTCGAGCGTCGCAAGCTACACCTCTTGAACCTGGCTCATACCTGGCTGGTCGCTCGCGTCATGGATCTCGGTCTCGGCGAGGAGGTGACACTGGTTCGCCAGGCGATAGACGACCCCCGCCTGGGAGACGAACTGGAGAAGATGCTGCGCCAGGAGGTGGTACCGGTACTCGATCAGGAACTTCCGGGCATGGAACTCGAGGACTACGTCGACAGCATTCTGGATCGTTTCCGCAATCCATGGCTGGACCACCGACTGGCCGATATCGCCCAGAATCATCCCCAGAAGCTGGAGCGAAGGCTGGCGCCGGTGGTACAGATGGCCGCCCGCCAGGGTCGGGACGTACCACGCCTGGCCAGCGCTTTCCCCTCGACGGCTTCCGCGTCGACCTCGTCCCTGTCCTCGACCTGACAACGTCCTGGCCAGGCTGGCGGCTCACTCAAACAAGGCACCCTTCAATAACACGCCGCCGCCGGATGTCATCCGGCGGCGGCGTATGGCTTCGGCTCACGCCCTTGGCCCAAGGCCGTTCTCATTGCCCGGTGCAGCACGGGTGCTTCCGCTCCCTCAGGCTCAGGCGTCGTCCTGGCGACCCTTGAGGCGTTGCTTGAGCTGCATATAGGTGCCGTAGTGACGATCGAGGTGCCGTCGCATGGCGGCCTCGGCGGCTTCCGGGTCCCGGACGGCGATGGCCTCGACGATCTCGGTGTGGGCCTCCAGGGCAGCCAGGTCCTCCCCGGGCTGCTGCAGCGCCAGGGCGCGACGGTCATCGAGCCACTCGGATAGTGCCTGATGGATGGCGTCGTAGATGGGGTTGTGCCCGATACTCGCCAGGACGCCATGAAAGTCGTTATCGGCCCGCTTGACGGCGGCTTCATCGCCGATCACCGAACGCTGATGCGCCAGAGCGTCGCGCAACGCCTGGATCTCGTCATCGCTTGCGTGCTGCGCCGCCTGACGGGCCAGCGCGACCTCGAAAAGCGCCCGAGCCTCCTGAAAGTACTGCTGCCCTTCGGGTTTGGCCAACAACTGCCGGGTGACCCCGGACAGCCTCGCCATCACGGCCTCGGCGGTGGGCCGGATAACCCGTGCCCGGGTGCCGCTGTTGATCGCGATCAAGCCTAGCTGCTGCAGGTAGAACAGCGCCTCCCGCACCGCCGGGCGCCCGACCCCGAACTGCTCCATCAATTCACGTTCGGACGGCAATTGATCATTCTCGCCCAGCCGCCCTTCGAGGATTTCAGCCTCCAGTTGTTCGGCCACCTGCTCGGACAGCGTCTTGCGCTCCACCCGATATTTGCTCATCGACGCGGGTCTCCCTCGATCCATCACCCGGAGCGTCTCCGGGACACGGCGCACATGGTACTGCAAGGCGCACCCCCTGGGCAGCAAGGCGTCACTGCGGCACACTCACCCCCCGGGCCAGGCCAAGCCTCGACGGCGCTCGGTCAGTGCTCGGTCAGCGCCGTCAGCGCAAAGCGCTCGGCGATCTGGCGATACTGATCGCGCTGGGCATGGTCCAGGGGAATGCCGGTCTGCTTGCGCTCATCGCGGGTCTGCCACTCGCGATCCCCCGGCGCCAGCACCCGCTGACCCTCTACCGGCGTCATCTCGCGCAGATCCTTGAGGTACTCGGCCAGGCGACGCTCGAAGGCGCTGCGCTCCTCGAAGGCGCCCGGGTCCATCACCAGAAAGAAGTGGCCGACGCCGCGCGGAGTCGACATGTCCGGCCCGCCCATCGGCAGCAGGCGAAAACCGTGGACCATGTTGGCCAGGGTCGAACTCAGCACCTCGACCATGCCACCGAGCCCGGCCCCCTTGAAACCGAAGCCGGCGCCACCTACCGGCAACAAGGCGCTGACCTGGCGGGCATCGGTGGTCGTGCTGCCGTCGCTGGTCGCGGCGATGTCCGCCGGCAAGGGCCGTCCGATGGCCGCATACTGCTGCACCCGATTCATGGGCACCGAGCTGGTGGCCATGTCCAGCAGATACGGATCCTCGCCGGCCACCGGTGCAGCGAAGGCGATCGGATTGGTGCCGTGGAAGGCCCGCTGACTACCGTGGAGCAGGACGAACGGATCGGAATTGCAAAAGGCCATGCCGAGCATGCCCTGCTCTGCCGCGGCGAGGGCGTAGCAGCCGGCGGCACCGAAGTGCGACGAGTTGCCGACCGCCACCGCACCGATGCCGACCTCCCGGGCCATGCTGACGGCATGATCGATGGCCCGATACCCGGCCAGGTGGCCGAAGCCATCATCGGCGTCCAGTACCGCAGTGCCGGCCAGACGCTGCTTGATGCTCGGCGTCGGGCTGCCCTTGATCCGCCCGCCTTGCAGGGCGTTGAGGTAGTGCGGCAATAGCCTCAGGCCGTGGCTGTCGGTGCCCATCAGCGAGGCCGTGACCAACGCCTTGGCCACCGCTTCCCGGGAGGCCTGATCGGCGCCGGCAGCCGCCAGCGCCTGTTCGATAAAGCGATGCAGATCCTTGTAATCGACCCGACAGGCCTCGTATTGACTGGCACTCATGGGGATTCCTTGTGAGGGGGATAAGGGCCGCAAGGCGCGCGCCGATCGCTCGGCGCCGCCTTGACTCGGCCATACCGCGTCACCGCCGCAGCGGCGACCCGGGACTCAGCGGTAGACCAGCGTCGGCAACCACAGCGAAATCGCCGGAATGAAGGTCACCAGCAACAGCGCCACCACCAGAGGGATCAGGAAAGGCAGGGTGCCGCGCATGCACTTCTCGAAGGAGATATGCGACACCCGCGACAGCACGTAGAGCACCATGCCCACCGGCGGGGTCAACAGGCCGATCATCAGGTTGAGCACCATGATCACACCAAAGTGCACCGGGTCCACCCCGGAGGCCACCGCTACCGGCAGCAGCACCGGCACCAGGATGGTAATGGCGGCGATGGTCTCCATGAAGCAGCCCACCACGATCAGCACCAGATTGATGATCAGGAGCACGGCGATGGGATTGTCCTGGAAGGGTCCCAGCAGCCCCATGACGTGCTGGGTGACCTGGTTGCTGGTCAGGATCCAGGCGAAGATCGAGGCGCCGGCAACGATGAACAGGATCACCGCGGTGGTCTCGATGGTTTCCATGCTGACCTTCAACAGTCGCCGCCAGGTCAGGGTACGGTAGACCAGTCCCCCCAGAATCAGCGCATAGACCACCGCCGCGATCGCCGCCTCGGTCGGGGTAAAGGCACCGGTGACGATGCCGCCGACGATGATCACCGGGGTCAGCAGCGACAGGAAGGCCCGCGAGAACGTCTTGCCCAGCACCGAGACCGAGAACCGCGCGTCACGCTTGTAGCCGCGACGCCGCGACAGCCAGGTGATCATCACCATCAGCGTCAGACCCATCAGCAGGCCCGGCACCAGGCCGGCGGCGAACAACTGCCCCACCGAGACCGACGCCATCACCCCGTAGATCACCATGGGCAGGCTTGGCGGAATGATTGGGCCGATGGTCGAGGACGCTGCGGTGATGCCTACGGCAAACTCCTGATCATAGCCGGCGTCGCGCATGGCCTTGATCTCGATGGTGCCGAGGCCACCGGCATCGGCCACGGCGGCACCGGACATCCCCGAAAAGACAATGCTGGCACCGACGTTGACGTGGCCCAGGCCCCCACGCATCCAACCCATCAGCGCCTTGGCGAAGTCAAAGATGCGGGTGGTGATGCCGCCGTTGTTCATCAGGTTGCCGGCGAGGATAAAGAAAGGGATCGCCAGCAGCGGGAAGCTGTCAATGCCGTTGACCATGCGGTGCACCACGACCACGTCGGGCACGCGTCCTGTCAGCAGAACGTACATCAGGCAGGAGCCGGCCAGGCTGATGGCGATGGGCACCCCGCAGACCAGCAGGGTAAATAGGGCGGCAAACAGAAACGAAAGGTAGTTCTCGAAAAACGCCAGCGCGATGCAGCCGACGACCGCCAGTGCCGCCACCACCGGAGGCACTGGCGATCCGCGCCGGGCACTGATCATTGCTTCAGTCATGGGGTTGTTCCTTGTTCGTGGCGCTCAGTCGTCATCGTCGCGAAACATCAATTCGCTCTCGCCGGTGCGCCAGTGACGCACCGCCAGCTGGATCGAGCGCACCAGCATCAGCACCACCCCGAAGAGCACCACGTAATAGAGCAGACTCTTGGGCAGGTCCACCGACACCATCATCGAATTGGTGCGCTGGGCCAGCTGCCAGGTGATCCAGGCCAGCATGCCGAGAAAGGCGATACGCACCAGATCCACCAGGGTCCACATGACCCGGGCGGTGGGCTCCGACAGGTAGCGATAGAAGAATTCCACGGCGATATGCGAGCCCTTGCGGGCGGCCATGGCGCTGCCGAGAAAACCCACCGCTACCAGCAGGTAGCGGGCGATCTCCTCGGTCCAGGCGATGGAGTTGCCGAGCACGTAGCGACTGAAGAACTGAACAAAGACGTCCAACGCCAGAAGCCAGAAGACCACCAGCGTCAGATAGTCCTCGATGCCGTAGTCACCCGGCCGGATCCGGTCGTCGTCATCGGGCACCTCGAAGGCGCTGGTGGTCTCGTGTTCGACGCCAGGGTCACTCACGTCAGATCGGGTCATGAAGGATCTCCCGAGGGAGGGCGCACGGCGCCCTCCCCTCCGTCGTTTACTGGCCGATAGCCTGGAGGCGATCGTAGGTTTCCTGGTCCCAGGTCGCCGCGTCACCGTTGTGAGCCGGCATCACTGCTTCGCGGAACGGTGCGGTGTCGACCTCGTTGACGGTGACGCCCTGCTCCTCGAACCAGGCCACCAGGTCCTGCTCCTGCTGCACGATATCGGCGGTGATCTTCTCGCCGGCCTCTTCATAGACGTCACGGAAGATCTGCCGATCCTCTTCTGACAGGCGATTCCACAGCGGACCGCCGGCAATCGTGATCAGGGAGTCGGTGATATGACCGGTCAGGTTGATGACGTCCTGAACCTCGTAGAAGGCCTTGGCCTTGATCGTGGGCAGGGGGTTTTCCTGGGCGTCGACGACACCCTGCTGCAGGGCCAGGTAGACCTCGGCGAAGGCGATCGGCGTGGGATTGGCGTCGACCTGCTCGGGGAACATCATGTACATCGGCGCGTTGGGGACGCGGATCTTCAGGTCCTGCATGTCCTCCGGCGTATTGATCGGCTCGTTGGACGTGGTGTGGCGCTTGCCGTAGTAGTTCATCGCCAGCGGCACGTTGCCGGTAGCGTCCTCATAGCCCTGGGCGATCTCGGCGAACAGGTCGCTGTCGACGTAGGCCTGCCAGTGATCGAAATCGCGGAACATGTAGGGCGCACCGGCGATGCCGATGGGACCGTAGGAACGGCCGGCGAACTGATTGCCGGTAAAGATGAGGTCGACGGTGCCGAGGCTCAGCCCCTCGTTGATGTCGGCTTCCTTGCCCAGTGAAGAGGCTGGGTGCACCTCCACCGAGTAGCGGCCATCGGTGCGTTTCTCGATCTCTTCGCCGGCCCAGACGGCCCACTCGTGGTAAGGCTCCGAGGTCTCGTAGACGTGGGCGAAGGTCAGCGTTTCCGCCTGGGCGGCCGCCGACAGACTGACGCCGACCATGGCGGCGATCAGGCTACGACGAATGAAGCGGGCGGGCGGCTGGCAGTGATTGGGGCGCATCTTGTTGTTCTCCCGGGCTCTTGTGGCGTGTGGAGTGTGCAAGGTGGATGCACGCAATCGAATCGACAGGCTCCATGCCTGCGCGACTGTATACGTGTCATACCACCGAGACTGAATCTAGTTGTCCCCACTGGCCCATGCAAGGAAGTGACGACGAGACTTTGGTCGATGCTCCACCAACGTCGGCCATGAAGAGGCACCAGTGCAAGGGAGCTTTGCAGGCGTGTGCGGAAGATCATGGCGCCTACCCACAGGACCTGGGACTTATCCTGCATCGCCCTGACATCACCGGCCTGAGCCTGGTCCCGCAGACGCTCGCCCTGGACGCCAGCAGCCTGCCGTCAGACTCGCTGGCCGGCGAAACGAGGCGACCTCACCTATGCTCCAGTAAGCCACGACGCGATCCCCAGAGGATCCCTTCGACGAGCCCGGAGACACGCCGTGACCGACAATGCCTATCTTGCCCCTCGACTCACCCTGCGCGTGGGCGTGACCGGGCACCGCCCCAAGGACCTGGCGGAGGCCGACCATGATGCGCTGGGCAAGGCGGCTCAGGACATACTCGAACGCCTCGCCACCGAGACGCGCCGGCTGGGAGCACAGGCCGAACCCGGCCTCTATGCCGATGAGCCTGCCTGCATGCGACTGGCCAGCGCCATCGCCGAGGGAGCCGACCGGCTGGTCACCGAGGCGGCGGCCTCACGTGGCTACGAGATCAACCTGATCCTGCCCTTTCGACGTCGGCAATACGCCGACGACTTCGATGGCGACGCCCTGGCCGACTACTGGCGCTGGTTCGAGCATCCGGCGGTGACCAGCTGTACCGAACTCGACCTCGGCGAGCCCGGCGATCAGCGGGAAGCCGGCTACGAGGCGGCCGGCCATCTGGTGCTGGCGCATTCCGACGTATTGCTGGCGGTATGGGACGGCAAGCCCTCACGAGGGCGTGGAGGTACCGCCGAGATCATCGACGAGGCACGCCTGCGTGGCCTGATCACACTGTGGCTCGACCTGCAGGGCCAGTTGCACCTGTGGGTCCCCCGAGAGCACGTCGTCGAGCCCCTGGAAGACGGCGACTGGAAAGCCCTGACGCCAGGTGACATCAGCCAGCTACTGAACGACCGACTCGAACAGCTGCTGTTGCTGGGCCGCGGCCCCGACGACGCCAGCTGCCCGCTCAAGGGCCTTGGCGACTTTGCCCGCCAGACCCCACGGCCGCGCACCCGTCACTGTGTTCATGAGTGGCTGCGCGCCCTGCTGGTGCGCGACATACCCTTCGCCACATCGGTCGACCTGGGGCTTGAACGTGAACGCAGCGGAGCCTGGAAGGAAACACTCAGAGCCGCACACCATCTTGGCGGTGATAGCTACGAGGCGACCCTGGACCAGCGCCTGCGACAACGCTGGATCGCCGCAGACAATCGCGCCATCGACTACGCTCACCGCTTTCGCAGCGCCTACACCACCAACTTCCTGCTGGCAGCGCTCGCCGTGCTGGTGGGTCTGCTGGCGGTGCTGGCGTGGGACAGCAAGGGCGTCAAGGCGCTGCTGGTCAGCATGGAGCTTGCGATCATCGCCAGCATCCTGTTCATCACCTGGCTCGGGCGTCGTGGGCAGTGGCAGAGCCGCTGGCTGGCCTACCGCAGCCTGGCCGAGGCGATCCGCCCGGCACGGCTATCGCTGCTGATCGGTACCTCACCCGTCGGCGCCGCCGAGCCGCCGGTGGACAACGGTCGCTTCGACTGGATTCCCTGGTACGTGCGCTGCTCACTGCGGGAAATCGGCCCACCCGACGCCGTCGTCTCCGGTGATAGCCTCAGGCGGGCCCTGGACGTGGCCCTGCACGAAGAGATCGACGGCCAGATCGGCTATCACCAAAAAACCGCCGAGCGCCTGGAGACTCAGGACGATCGCCTCGAGTACCTGGCGAAGGGGGCGCTCTGGCTGACGCTGGCCAGTGGCGTCCTGTATCTGGTGTGCTATCTGGTCTACCTCAACGGTCCGGCACTTCCGGCGGAGCTCTACAAGCCCGTAGCCACTCTGCTCGGCGGCTTTCTGCCGGTGCTGGGCGCGGCTATCTTCGGCATCCGCGCCACCGGCGATCTACGTGCCGCCGCTCAGCAGTCCCGGCGCATGAGTCAACGCCTGAAGCGCCTGGGCAGCAAGCTGACCTCTCGCCTGAACACACCGGAGCGCCCCGTGGTCCGTCGTCTGCTCGGTCAGCTGCAGCTGACGATGGCCGACGACCTCAAGGTCTGGAGCATGATTTACAGCGAGCGGGAACTGGTACCCGGATTCTAGGGCTTGTCTGAAAAGTGCCTGCACTCGGTAATACGGCGTTAAAAATCGGCTGGTGCGCCAGCCCGGTCAAAATGCTCATTTACACCCCGTAAACTGCGCTTTCTCACCGATTTTTGCCTTGTCTAACCTTCGCTCGTCGACTTTTCGGACAGCGCCTAGGCACGAGTTCTAGCCCTCGCTTCCAGCACCTTGAGGCTTTTCAGTGGCGGGCACCCACTTTGCGGCGCTCCGCCACTCCTGAACCGTCAATTCAATGAACGGTCGGCACTACCTTCAGCGGAAAGTTGCAAGCGACCGGCAGTTTCTCGATCAATGGGTCGTCATTGATCATCTCGATGTTTCCGCGAAAAAATACTTTCATATCAGCAGCGAACAGCGCGTTTCCGTAAAAGATCAGAGTGGACAGCAAAAAACTGCTGGTCGCCTCATCGGATCGATGGAGACGGGGAGGCCGGTAGAGCGCATCTGGAGTCGGACCTTCCCCTCGCCCTTCCTTGGTGGCTGACCAGAAGTCCGCTGGTAGCAGGGGATCGTCTTTGCGCTCTAGCACATAGAAGGGCCCGGCATCGCCTCGAACAAAGAAGCAGAAGAATGACAGATAGTCCACCACATTTGCCTCGTCAAGACGCAGGCTGGCCTCGGCATTGGCTTGATGAATCGGTGCCGAATCTCCGTTCAGCCTGAGCCTCGCACCACCCGCATGCTCCAGAAAGCAGACTCTTGTCTGGTCTTTCCAGTCGTCACAGACAAGGCTTAGCAGAAACATGTCATCATAAAATGGTAACTGCCTTCGCCAACAGGTAATTTGTGAGTCACGCCAAGGCAAAAGATCGATAGGCGCCTCCTTCTCCAGGATACTGTCAACGATATCTGAGCCAACCTTCTTCCATGAGTCCTCATTACAGAACAATAGCGACATTATTATGTTCCTCTAGACCTTGGATATTTCATCATGGATTCGATAACATCAATGCAGCTCTCTGGCGCGAGGTCTGTCAACCTCCTCCCATACTCATCAACGAGGTCATCGACCTCGATTTCACTCAGTTTCTCAAGTTCCACTCGCAGCGCCTCGACGTTACCTCGCCTTGCCAGATCGGCCAATTCCTCGAACAGGGATTTAGCCTCATGCAATTCATCATTCTGCTCCGCGGGAAGGTCGACAGGATCAGGAGCGCGTTCAAATTCGTGCTGCAATGTCTCAGGCGCAAGATCACCCGGCGTCAACCCCCATTCGTCGGTCGGTGCCTCCTTGTCGCAAGCCTCCACCAGTTGTTGATAGGCAATGAGGTCTCCATACATGGCAGCGGTATGCAGCAACGTACGTTTGGTATTTTTTTGCTTATAGAGAGGGCGCGCGCCCATTTCCAACAGCACCGATAAATAGCGTGATGTTTGACCGGTGCGGATAGTGGCTATGACCGCCTGATTCAATAGATGGCTAAACCCGCCTTTACCGGGATGTTCTTTCGCTTTCCATTTATCAACGATCAGATCGAATATACAGGATGATCTCGCGTAGATCGCCGCGACAAGGCCATTGGACCTTACGCCATACCTTTCCCAAGGGTCAAATTTAGACAGCTTCATAAGTCTAACGGCAATATCACCCATTCCATGTTGAATCAGCAATTCCAATGAAAGTTGTTTATTCTCTCCCGAAGCTCCATCCGTGACCTCTCCTCCTGCCAGAAGAGATTCGACCCCCCTTCGATCACCCGTCGTGATCATATGGTTGAATACCGAACTACCGTCTGGCAATGCCCCTACTATCTTCGTCATAAGATACCGCCGAACGAGCGGAAGGAACTTTGCTCTTTCCAAGACATGGATGCCATCTTCTGTTCTTATGCTAAAATCTATATCTGGGCATGAATCCAACAAAGCCTTTACAGTACGCAATGCCGCTTGTCGTGAGGCTCTGGTTTCGGGTTCCTTGTTTACATCCTGACCTGACGCTACTCTTTTCTCCGTGTAAAATTCTCGATTCGCACCTGCCAAGGCATAATGCAATGCGGTCCAATCCTTCTCTTGAATGTTGACCGCATTACTGTTCTGTCGATTGACATCACAGGCCGGAGCGAGCAAGGCAACCACCGCCGCATGACGATTTTCGGCGGCAAGCATCAAAGGCGTTTTCCCCGCTTTATTCTTGGCCTCGAACTGGCCGCTAAAGCTCGGGAATCTCTTTATTCTTTCAACAACTTTAATAGATCCATGTGCCGCTGCCATATGAAGCACGGTATCATCAAAGTTTGAAATAGCATTAATGGGCAAACAGTGACAAAAAATCTCGAAAGTGTCAGTCTTGTCTGTCATGGCTGCGTAATGCAACGGTGTAAAACCCTTGCGATCACGAAGCTTTTCAGGATCGAATCCCTGAATGCTCATGAGTCGTTTACAGATTCTTGATGCCCCCCTCAGAGCGGCAATATGAAGCATCGTCGTACCATCCGGCCCTGAAAGACTGTCCCACCCCGCATTTTCATAATTGGGTAAAAGTAACTCAAAGATATCCAGGTTTTTTTGCCATATGGGGGCCGCTATTGTCGGCCATCCATTCACGTCAGTATTTAATGGATGGTGATCATGTCTTAGCAACATCCTGACAGTGCTGCTACTCGTCCAGGCGGCGGCATCCAGTGCCTTTCGCCCTTTCCACGATCGGCATTCTATACATTCTGGACACCTTCGTATAAATTCTTCCAGGGTGTCGTCCATTCCGTACATTGCTGCGATATGTGCGTAAGTTGCAAAGACCTTCCCGCCCCTTTCGACCGGCGTCTTTGGCGCATCACTTCTGGACAGAAGCGATTGGCAGTAGTTCTTCAATGCACGATCTTCTTCCGTCATATCATCATCTAAGATAAACGGCCAGTATCGTATATAACCGTATAGAACAACAGCGGCTTCATGAATGGATTCACGATCTTGCGGATTTTTTTTATCTCCTCGGGTTTCCCGCCAGGTCAGTGAATCCCTACGAAACCGCCTGTCCAGTTCAAGTTCGTCTGCATAGCTTTTCAGCCATTCGTTTGCCAGCGGCCATTGCCGGATAACTGACTGATGAATGAAGCGTTTCAGACCGTTGCTTTCATTGACGACGAGTCTGACATCTGCGAGCGCCTTGATCCTGTCGCGAAAATCCCTGCTACCTCCGTCGCCCACGGCGCGCAGCGTTATTGATTCTTCGACGGAGTTCGATAGGCCGACAAGTGGTTTGAACAGGAAATTCAGGTCAGCGAGTCGCTGAACCTTCTCATCTTCTACCAACTCGGCGTTAAAAGACTTGGCTTCACCGGGCAATGCCTGCTCAACCAACAGCCCAACTTCATTGTCAAGGTCCAGGTAATCCTTTACTTCCTCATAGCTAATAAAGTGGTCCGCACCGTGAAATCGGCTCCACAATGACGGAGACGCTCCGCCTTCATTTTCGGTGTTTTTTTGCTCGACCAACCCGGCTCCGACCAACGACTGCGCCCTTTCATAAAGTTGCTCAAGCAGCAGCGATAGCAAAGGAAGTGGTGACGATAGATGGCCATGCTTCTGATTGTAGTTTCCAAACGAATCAATCAGGCTCCGTGTTATTTTTCCATCCAACTGAATATCTGGAAGAAACGGGCTCTCTATGACTTCCGTCAGGAATTCGTCACCGCTTGATAAACGGATAGTCGCTCCGGGCTTCAAAAATACCGTCGGAATTGATATTAAACTGGGTGAATGACTAATGTTCGCTTCAGAATCAAGATAGTCTACTTTCAATTTCTCGATGGTGTAGAGGCAACAGACCACTCCGCGCTTCGTTGCCTCTTCGATAAAAGCCAGAAAAGGACCCCAAAAATCAGCATAAGGCCGCCTTTCCGCATTTGCCAGATCATCGACAATTTCTTCAAACTGATCCAGCCCAACGACCAGAGGTTTTCCGCCAAAATTATGTTTAATCGCCTCTTCGATAATATTCGTCACTACCGTTGGTGCTCTAGGCCCCACAAGGCGTCCCTCAAGTCTCGCTTCCGCAAGCTGTCCTCCAAATAACGGGTATCTGATTGTGACCTGGTCCAGGAATTTCTCAAGCACGTTGGCATCGGGGCGACCCGTACTATCATGAAGATCGCCTGGGCGTACCGCTACGACAGGAAAAGGGTTCCTCCTGTCCTTTCCGTTGCCTGCCAGTTCCGCCAGTAGCCCTCGACGGAGAAAAGAAGACTTGCCGCAACCACTTTCTCCTACAATGCGAACCGAATAGGCTCTACCATCGTCTAAAAAACATCTAATCTTTAATGCCTCATCGACGGCCCTATGGCTTCTACCCGGCAGTGGACAAGGATCATCCATATCATAGTAGTCCAGTCCTCGATAGGGATTTTCAAATGATGCTGACTCGGGGGTCAATCGCTTGACGAACTTGCTGATTTCCCCACCAGCCTCATCAAAGCTTTGAAAACAATGTAGAGGAAGACTTCTTTCAGAAAATGCCTTGATAAAATTGATCAAAGCACCAGTCTGAACCATATAAACATCTTTTGTCCACTTAATCTGCTTTTCATGATCATCTGTTTTATCGAGTATTTCCTTACTTTCTTCGCTGTACCAACTTCTACCATTAAGGCACACTCCTTCATCTTTGTCGCAGGATACAGGAGAATCACTAAAATAACAGACAAATAGTCGGCTTATTTCTTCATTTGGCTTGTCTTTAAAACTCTGCCAAGCGTCGAGAACCTCAAAGACAGGACCTGTGAGCGGATACCACCCTTGATCTACGAGATCTTGTTGCTCTTTGGGTTCGGAAGGCCAATCACCCGGCATTTTGAGTCGGTAGCGATATACATTATTGGTCTCTGTCCATAACGTAAAATCAGGCATGGGCTGGCACTGGAAATTCGATAACGGTTCACCAATCCTTTCGCCAAGCAGACAGATAACGCCTATACATCGCGGATCGGAGGGACGTAGAATATTTTCCTGATAGGTCTTTAGTTGATCAATCCCCTGTTCCTCGATCCAGGTTCGCCATTCCATAGCTTCGATAAAATTATGCCGCGCCGCCCGCTGCAGTTTCGCACTGGACGTGTCGCGCACCCTTTCCATATAGTCTTTCATATCTCGGGAATAAGAAATGAAAAGCTGATCGTTATCCGCCCGAGAACGTCCTGCCTCTCTCGGCATGATGTTTTTAATTGGCATACCTCCTCCTTCCCGATTTTTTGCCATCTTATATCTGTCGCCATACACTTCAGAACAAAAATACATTCTAGAATGCGACTGTTGTAACAAATCTTCCTGTTGGAAATTTTGTATTTCCTCTCTTTCTTGTCGACACCACCCATCAATCATGGCTCGCTAAACACACACGAGCCTCCATGTCGACAAACGCAGTAAATTTAGCGATTCGATATATCCAAAATTTTTACCTCTCTCGACCGCTCATTACTTATTCAAGCAACCTCATCTTGAGAAGATTGCTTTCGTGCAAAAGACCACCATGTAAAATCGATTGTGGGCTTTTCCATTGAGCCTTCCCGGGCAAATCGCTAGAGAGCGATTCCAGCCTGGCCCAGCGGTCGTCATCTGCTACCACCACCATGTCGCAATACTGAAGTAGCCAGGCATCCGCCAATTGGTACTGTTGGTACAACGGGCACCTTTGCTCCTCCTTGTCACGGCGATGACCCAACCGTTCAAGATTGCCAAAGCGCAGTGGCATTTCCAGATGACGCGTCGCCCTGGCCGCCATGGCGCAATACTCTTCCACCGACTCCAGGCGCTGCTTGTCATCCTCGGCGAAGTCCTGGTACAGAATGTCGAAGGGCAGCGGCAGCACCAGCATCAGATCAGCGTCCAAAGCGTCGATCAGATAGCCGGTCAACTCACGCTCTGGTCCCTCGGTGAGTGCACTATGGATCTCGTAACGGATCGGCATACCAGCGGCAATCGAGGCGGCTCGATCCAACAACGGCTTGAGATCGACAACTGATGTCTTCCCCGACTGCTTGCGTCGCTGACGGCGTTCTTCCCGATCAAGGGTCGCCTTGCCGAGTCGCTCGCACCACTGGCGTCTGACGTCACTGTCCTGGGTCAGACGATCCCGGGGGTGACGAAAACCTCCCGTCACACCGATTCGGATACAGCGACATACCGTCTGCTGGTGACCTGTGGCTTCGGCCAGCAGCATCGGCAGTTGGACGATGCCCTTGCGATCGTAACCCCGGGTCTGATCCGACAAGTCGTCCCAGGAGACCAGGTTGTCGTGGACACGGGCCGGATCGACGCGCGGGCTCCCGCCTCGCCAGCCATTCAGATAGTGAAAGAGGTTCCAGCGATCATGCTCGACTCGCGACAGTCGCTCCCAGGGCGTCAAGGCCGTCTCCGTCGCATCCTGGTGGTCCACCGGCTGTGGGCGCCTCGAAAGCAGCAAGCGCTGCCAGGGGCTGCCCAGTATCAGGTGGGCGGGTCGCGATGGCCCACGCTCGATTTCTACAGCACCGCTCGCTCGACCAATGGCTACCCACCAATCGCCACCTTCTTCCACCAGCAGCGCCAGCGCCGTCAGCCGCGCCCCCTGCTCCAGCACGATACACTGTTGTCCACCATCGGGAGTCTCCACCTGCAGCTCTCCCTCGCGTGGCGACGATAGCCGGCCACCCTTGTCCACCACGCCAAGGCGAAAGCAGGCTGATACCCAGGATTCCGCAAGTCGATCGAGACGAAGATCTGTCCCTGCCTCGACTCGTTGCTCACCGTCCGACTTCCAGTCCTCGCACGGTTTGAGCGAGGAGTTTGCCTGGTGCTTTTGCCCGTGGGGCAGATCCCACTGCATGACATTGCTCGGCAAGGCCTCGCCCTCGCTATCGAAGGCCACCAGCAGGCGACGATGCTCAGGCTCAAACGCCAGGCCCCAGACCGGCTCCGAGCTGATCCGGGCGTCCTTTTCGGCCCTCTCGATCATGCTCTTTGCCTCGCTCCGCCCTTGTTGCCTGTGACCATCGTCGTCAGGTGTCAGTACCACCGAAGGCTCTGAGGCGACGCAGTGGAGTGCCCGCAGCTTGACCGGTACGTGGTCGGCCTGGGCTCGACTGGAGCGTTTGAAGAATATCTTAAGCTCCTCCCACCCCACGTTGGTCTGCTTTTTCCAGACATTGCCTGGCGCTGCTGCCATCGGGCTGTAGCTCTGTTCATGGAAGGTTCGAGCCAGATTGTCGCGGCGCTCATTGACCAGCGCTTCCCACTTCATGACCTCGTCGAGCATGCCAAAGGGCGTCAGGCCATCGGGTATCTCGTAGCGCCTGGCGTCGCCCTGACGAGTCCCTGCCTGACACCGAGTCATGACATCAAACAACCTGGCGAGTCCTTGACGCCTCTTGAGCCTGACAAAGACGGGGGCGTTCCATGGGCGGATCTCTGCGTTGACGCAAAGCGGCTCACGGGATAGCAATTCGCCCCTTAGTGCCAGGGCAAGCCGTGCCGACAGGCTGTCATCATCGATGCACACAAAGTGCTGTGTCGGAGGAGTCCCGGCGAAACGCGCGCATTCGGTGAGGCCTGCCCTCGGTACCCGACACGCATCCTCCAGAGGGTAGCGTCGAAACTCCACCCAGGAGGCAAGCTCCTCGCGCGCCGGCAGTTCGGCCAGTGAATCCGGCCAGGCGTCTCCTGGTTCTCGCGTAAAACGGCTGATGCACAGCGAGGCACCGCCATGCCGCATCGCGGCAGACAGCTGCAAGAGGTGAATGATCAACGCCTCGGCCATGGGATTGTCGCCGTACAGGGCGATGTGGATTCGATCGGCGTCGGCGACCCGAGCGTAGATGTCCGGTCCGTGCTTCGCCAACACCTGACGCGCGCTGGATTCGAACAGATTGAAGAAACGCAGGCTGACGCTCTGTTGCAGCGACAGCCGACTGGCATCTTCAGCCCGACGCGCCAGGGCAATATCGTCCACGTGCACCATCAGTATGGTGCGGCTGTCATTGGGATCGTTCGACGATGGCCGTTGTGTGAAGCACCCATTGCGAATGGCAATGGCCAGCTCGATATTGCGGGTATCATCGGGCAGGGTCAGCAGAATGGTTCGAGCACGCCCCATGCAGGCGCGCTGGTGAATCTTGCTATCAAAGACGTCGCGCACCAACACCAGATAGCCGCGATCGAGGCACCAGTCGATACCGGGATTCGAGGCATCCTGCTCGATCACCACCAGCCCGCTGCGGTGTCGCAAGCGCTGCAACAAGGGCAATGCCTGTCCCTGGCGGTGGTAGGATTCGACAAACTGCATTCCTAGCTCACCCAGACCACAGACAACGACGCGCCCCTTGCCATGGACGATTCTGGCGGTAGCCTCCAACAGGACTCCGTGGCAATTGCGAAACAGCGCCAACACCAGCGACAGCGTGGCCAACAGGCCGAGCAGTCGAACCCCATGTATTAGCCTGTCTGGCGGACCCTCACCGTGAGCACGCGCCAACAGAGTGCTCGTCCAATCCGCTTGGCCGGCGAACAGCTGCAAGGTGCGATAGACGTTGGTCAACCCCGGGCCGTCATCCACGTGAGTCGCGAGATAACTGCCGAGTATCAGCACCATTGCCGCAGCAAACTGCGGAACACGACCAAGCCAGCGCCTGCGATATTGCAGCACCAGCACCAACAACAGCAGCACCAGCAACAGAGCGCTCAGCGTGCCCCAGGTCTCCAGCACCTGATACAGGTTCTCCCCGCCACCGAAGCCGGCGGGCTCGCGCTCGCTCAGGCACTGTTTCGATTCAGGGTCACACGCCATCGTCGATGGCCTCCCGCCTCACCTCTCCTATCTATAAGAAGATAGCGGCTGACTTGCTCCGCCTTGGCACGGAATTCATGATCACGAAGAACCAGTTTTTTGACGCTCTGTTTGGCGCCGAAGCCGTTGCCAAGACGACAGCGCCTATCTAGGGTGAAGACAGCCCCCCGGCCCCTGCTGCACCACCGGGGCTTCTGAAGCGGTAGCCCCAATACAGGCGGAGGCCTGCATGGACCGAGATCGCTGGGAGACATTTCTCGAGAAGCACCTCACGCCTGCAGACCAGGCCTTTCCCAGCGTGCCGCCCGTCCCGGGGGACTGGAAGACGCTGTCCCCCGAGGACAGTCTGCCGCTGTTGCTGGACCTGACCCAGGCCCAGCTCGCCGGCGATATCCGGCCCACCTGCGAGTGCTTCACCGCACTGGCGATCCGCGCCATGCCACTGTTGTGCTATCGCCGTCATCTGCTCTGCGACGTCCTGCTGGAGACCGAAGAAGGCCCCGGCCTATTCGCCTTCATCTATGGCCAGAGCGGTGTCTGGCCGCTGGACCTGACCAGCAAGGCGCTGTTTCGACTGAACAGTGTCTATGGCGACCCCGCCACCTCCCCGGCCGCGGCGCTGGAATACCTGCACCTGTTCACCGGTTTCATCATCGGAGGCGCCGAAAGCGGCCGTTTCCGCGTGCTGGAATCCGCTGACTATTTTCCCTGGGTCGATGCCGATCCGCCGCCTCAGGCGCTCGATGCGGTCCGTCAGGCGCTGTCCAAGGTGAGCTATCCCCCCCGTGTGGTATGCGCCAACGACGAAGCCGACGCGCCAGCCCCCATGACCTTGCACAGCGGGGATCTGGCTGAACAGCGCTCACTCAACAGCGACGTCGACAGTCCGGTCGTCGCCTGGCACATCCAGGTACCGGTGGTCTACGGGCGCTCGCTGTGGGACTGCGACTTCACGGTGCTGCGCGACGGCGAGGTCCACATGGAAGAGGACCGCACCCTGCTCGACGATCTGCCGCTGCGACTGGAACGCTTTATCGGCGCGGTGCGCCTGCCCTGAATCAGCTTACCTGCGCTGAGCCCCCTTGCCTGCCCACGAGGACCGCACACCATGACCCTGGTACCGGATGATTCGCCTCTGCCCCCTCGTCGCCTGCCGTCATCGGTGGAGGGGGACGGTCTGCTGGTGGGCTGGTCGCTGGAGCAGGGCCAGCCTCATCAGCCGTTCGGTTTCCGCATCGGGGCACCCACCACCAATGCGAACCAGGAGCAACTCGATCCGATCCTGTTCGAGGGCAGCGGCCATCTGATGACCATTGCCCCCACCGGCTCGGGCAAGGGAACCGGCTGCATCATCCCCACCCTGCTGCGTTATCCGGGGCCGGTGATCGTGGTCGACCCCAAGGGCGAGAACGCGGCGGTGACCGCCCGTCGTCGCCGCCAGATGGGCCACAGGGTCATCGTGCTCGACCCCATGGGCATCACCGACCTGCCGGCGGATCGGCTGGACCCCACCGACATCGTCATCCCCAATTCACGCACCGAGCTCGATGACATCGCCATGCTGTCGGAGCTGATGATGGAGTCACACGGCTTCGACGGCCGTGACCGCTTCTGGCTGCAGCGCGCCCAGCAGGTGCTCAATGGTCTGCTGCTCTACCTGATCCGCAGCCAGCCGGAACAGCGCAAGGGGCTGCTCGGCAAGCTACGCAAGATGGTCAGCCAGGACACCGAAGAGCTGGCCAAGCTGGCCGAGCGCATGCGCCAGATGCAGGATCCGGACCTGGAAGCCACCGCCGCCAGTCTGACCCTGCCGGCCGAGACCACCCTGGCCGGCTACATGGCCTTCGCCCAGAACAGTCTCGGCTTCCTGCGCGGCGAAGCGGTACTGGAGGCTACCCAGGACTCCACCTTTTCGCTGGATGACGTCACCCGCGGGGAACTGGTGTCGATCTACCTGGTGATTCCCCCCGAGAAGCTCGAATCCCACGGCCGCCTGCTGAGACTGTGGATCGGCGTGCTGATCGCGGCGGTGGTGCGCCGACGCCGGGCGCCAGCGCTGCGCACCCTGTTCCTGCTCGACGAAGCGCCCCAGCTCGGCCCTCTGCCGCAGCTGCGACAGGCCATCACCCTGCTGCGCGGCTACGGCCTGCAGACCTGGAGCTTCTGGCAGGACATGAGCCAGTTGCGTCAGCTGTATCCCCAGGACTGGCAGACCATGCTCAACAACTGTCGGGTGGTGCAGTCCTTTGGCGTACCCAACATGAACGCGGCGATGGACCTGGCGACCCTGACCGGCTTCCCGCGCCCGGAGGAGCTGCTCGACCTGGATTTCGACGAGATGCTTTTGCTGATCGCCGGCGACGAGGCACGCCTGGCCAGGCGACCGGAATACCGCAGCGACCCGCTGTTTCGTGGCCAGTTCGACCGCAACCCCTTGCACGACAGCAGCCGAGAGATCATGCCCCAGGCGCTGCGTCCGCAACGTCGTCTGCGCAGAGTCAGTCCGGCACGGCCAAAGCCTACGCCACCACCGGTGGTCGATCCTGCCTTCCTGGATCGACTGCTGGCGCAGTGGGCCTGACGCCCGGGACAGGACCCAGCCCATGAGCGACGTCTCCCGCGAGCCCCCGAGCGCCACAGCGACCGACCTCCCCCCTCCCGGGACAGCCGGTTCATCTGGAAACACCTTTCCGTCGCTGGAACACCCCAGCATCTTTCTTGCGTCACCCGGTGACGTGGCCTACCTGCGCCGCGCCTGCAGGGACGAGATCGAGACGCTGCATCACCAGGCCGCCGACGATCACGGCCTTCGGCTCTACGCCTGGGAGGTCGATACCGCCGAAGACGGTTTCGATGATGCGGTGCCGGCCCAGCAGCAGATTCCCCACCCCTCGGATCCCCTCTGCAGAGGGGTGATCTGCCTTTTCGGTGAAAAGGTCGGTAGCCCTCTGGCAAGCCATCACCCCATCGATGACCTGCGGGTCCTCGATCCCATGAAGCCCGACGACGGCGGCGATACCCCAGGCCTGGTGATTCCCTGGGACAACGCCTGGGCCGACCGTGGTGGATTCGCCCTTACCGGTTCCACCTTTGAACTGCTGGCCACCCTGGCCTACCGCGAGCGACAGCGTCAGGAGGCATCGGCAGGATCTCGCGCACTGCCACTGCTGCTGTGTCTGGTCGGGCCGAGGGACCTGCTGGACACCACCGAGCCACTGAAAGCCGCCTGGGGCAACTATCGTCACTTTCATGAATGCCAGGACAAGTGCGGAACGGATTCGGCCTGCATCACCAGGCGACTGGAAGACCGCACCCAGCAGCTCAAGCAACTGATCAATCTGGTGGCCTTCGTGCAACGTCGCGGCCACGTCATTCGTGTCATCGATTCTCAGGACGCCTTTATCGGTGAATTGCGACGTTTCATGGAGCGGGACCTGAACCTGGCCCTGACGGCGTCGGACCGAGACCCCTTCAAGGGTCTGGAGTCCTACGACGTCGGGGACCACGCGCTTTTCTGCGGGCGATCCGACCAGCGAAGCACCTTGAGAGAGGAACTCAAGCAGCGCTGGAACCAGCAGGACCGGGTCCCTGTGGTCTGGGTCGAGGGCGGAAGCGGCTCGGGCAAGTCGTCGTTCCTGCGTGCCGGCATCATCGGAGCCCTGGTAGCGGACAGCGCCGATCATCGCTGCCTTGATTGCATATTGCGCCCTTCCGACCTGGCCCCGGATAGCCGAGCCACGGACGCAGGAAGTGGCGACAGATGCGTGCTGACGATGCTCTTCGACGCCATCGTGAAACGCCTGGAAGGCGCCGGCTGGTGCGATGAACCAACTGCCAGGCGAGCTCGCCGTCTGCTGGGAAGGACGTCAACGGACCTGCGTATCGAAGCCCTGAACGAGGAGTTGTGTCTGCTGCTGGACGCCGCCACCACGCGCCTGGCTCGACCTCCTCGTCTGCTGCTGGGGTTCGACCAGTTCGAGGAGATCGTCGACGCTCTGTATGGCGAACAGCAGGAAGCCGAGTTCTGGGATCCGCTGGTGCAGTGGCTCCACGCGGCCCATTCATGCCGCGCCCTGGCCTCGCGTCTGGGCATCTTTGTCACCCTCCAGGGAAACCGTCAGGAGCTGGTGGAGCGCGACAGTCTGCTCAACGAACTCCATGCCACTGGCCAGGTAACGAGGATGTCGTTTCCTCCTGACAACAGTCTCGACGAAATCATTCGCAAGCCCTTCCGGCTGACCGGACGCCTGGCCATCAGCGACGCCCTGGTAGCCCGGCTCAAGGACAATATCCAGCGGATTCGCGGCCATCATGGTCGAGGCGACGCCCAGGACAGCCTGCTGCCGCTGTTGTCACTGGCGCTGCGCAATCTCTACGAGCACGGCCTGCGGCTTGCCGAGGAAGCCACCATCGCTGACTCGGCGTCCCTGGGTGACGCTATCACCACGAGCTTTGGCCGCAGTGGTGACCGCCAGGCCGACAACGACATCCAGGGGCTCGGCACCAGCGCCACAGCAGGTTTCACCGAGAGCGCGTCTGGCTCCGAGGCCTTCCAGACCACCGGTCACCTTCGTACCCCCGACGGGGGCGACCGCCAGCGGGAGCCCCCCCTGTGGGTACTGGACACCGCCAACGCCGAGGGCCACGACAGTATCGAAGGCGCCATCACCCAACTCGCCAATGAGGCCTTCGAGCAGGCCAAGGCGGCGTCCGGCGCACTGTGGTCGGATAGCGTCGTCGGTGACCTGCTGCGTCGCCTGGTGGATTGGCGCCAGGTCGGCGAAAAGCATTTTACGCTACCCGCCACGGTCTTCCCCGCGGCGGATGCCACAGACGCCTTTCAACTGGCCCGGGCGTTGCGCGAGCGGCGCCTGCTGATCGATGAACGCCACGGGCGTGTCCGCCTGGTCCACGAAGCGGTACTCCACCACTGGCCCCAGGCCAGCGAGTGGCTGGAACGGGAGCGCCCGGTACGCGAATGCGTCCGCCAACTGGTGGGGGAAGCCGAGCACTGTCTTGCCAGCCCGCCGGACGCCGCGCGCTGGAACGCCTATCGCCTGCTCTACCTGGATCGCGCGGCCCGGGTGCTGGCGATCTGGCATGATGTGCTCGGCGAAGGCCCGCCAACGACCAAGGAGCTTGCCCGCCTGCGGGAGTTCTGCCTCACCCTGCTGCTGCTGGAAGCCGATCCTGCTGCGGTGGTCGCCCAGAGCCCTCGCAAGCCGACACACCTGATCCTGGCCACCTTCTACCAGCGCGCCGATATCATCGCGGCAATGGTGGCCAGAAGGCCCGAGGCGGTCGATCTACCTCGCAAGGATGGCCGCACCGCGACCTTCTGGGCGGTCTGGAAAAACCGCCTCGACCTGTTGCAACCGCTGCTGGCGGCCGGTGCCGATCCTGACCACGCCGATGAGGACCACTGGCGCCCCGTACACCTGGCGGCACAGGCAGGAGCCGTCGACTGCCTGCAGCGACTGGTGGAAGCAGGGGCCAGCCTGGACGCACAGCAAGCGCCCCACGGCCAGACACCGATGCACCTGGCCGCGCTCGCCGGCCAGCACAGGGTGCTCGACTACCTGATACAGCAACGCGGCCAGAGCCCCGACCTCACCAACGCCAACCGTCAGACCCCGCTGGAACAGGCGATCGCCAACGATCGAGCCGACACCATCAGCCACCTGATTGCCCTCGGGGCCGACCCGGCAGCCCCCCATCAGACGCACTGGAGCTATCTGCACTTCGCCGCCCGCGGCAATCATGTGAAGGCCGCCGAGGCGCTGGTGGCCAAAGGACTCGAGATCGACGCCAGGTTGGCCAACGACGCCACGCCGTTGCACCTGGCCGCCTACAATGATCATCCGGAAATAGCCCGCTGGCTGATCGAACGCGGCGCCGACCTCGGTGCCCTCGCGCTCGCCGCGGACTGGGGCAAGGAAAGCAGCGCCCGGGAACGGCTGGATGCCTGGCGCAAGGAAGGCGCAAAGGGGGTCCCGTCAGGCAAGCTCGGCGACTTCGAACACACCCCCTTGCACATCGCCGCCGCCCGCGGAGCCACCAGGGTGGCCGAGCTGTTGCTCGAGCACGGGGCCGATCCCGCCGCGGCGATCGGCGACGGCCGCACGGCGCTGCACCTGGCCGCCGAGCACGGCCACCCGGATACCCTGGCCCTGCTCTGCCATACAACTGCCACACTCGACGCCAGAGACCATCGAGAAGACACCAAGGCAGAGCAACCGATCCATCAGACCGCGCTGCAGGCATCGGTGACCGGTGGTCATGTCGCCTGTGCCGAGGTACTGCTACGCGCCGGCAGCGACCCGAACACCCAATTGCACTGGCCTGGTCGCAGCCCCTTTGCCGGCTGGAACCTGGTGCACCTGTGCGCCGATCGGGGAAATGCCGAGCCAATCAGGCTGCTGGCTCGCCACGGGGCCGACATGCAGGCCACCACCCCGGATGGCCGCACGGCGCTTCACCTGGCCGCCCTGGCCAATCGAGCCGAGGTCGTCACGGCATTGCTGGATCTCGGCGGCGTATCGGTGGATGTCCTCGACAAGCACGCCATGAGCGCCCTGCAGCTCGCCTGCCTCAAGGGCGCGAGCGAGGCGGCCAAGGTCCTGCTCATCGGGCAGGGGGTCATCGAGCAGGCGGACATCGAGCAGGCAACCGAGCCAGGCGTTGCCACAAGAGGAAGCGCCAAGGCGCCCCTAGCCCCCACGCTGCTCCACCTGGCCTGTGTCGGCGGAGCGCTGGACCTGGTCGAGACGCTTATCATGGCGGGGGCAGACTGTGACGCCAGCGACGCCGAGGGCTGGCACCCCCTGCACCTGGCCGTACAGTTCAATCACCAAACCCTGGTCGAACGGCTTGTAGCCGCCGGCGCAGAGGTCGATGCCTGCGCAGAACAGCCAGGCGTCACCGCCTTGCAACTGGCCGCCGAAGGCGGTTACAAGGACATCGCTATCGTGCTGGCAGACGCCGGAGCCGATATTGACATGGCCACTCGTGACCGCGATGCACCGGTGCTGATCGCGCTGTCACTAGGCCAGTTTCCACTGGCGCTGGCCTTGATTCAGCGAAACGCCGATGCGGCCATGCGAACTCGCGATGGACGCAGCGTCGCCCAGGTATACGCTGAACGTCTGACCCGGACATGCACTCGCGACGACGCTGGACGCGCCCTCGAGGACGGCCCGGTGGCCGACCCCAGGATACTTGCCTGGCTCGAAGGCGCGGGTCAGTCCACCGCGGTTATCGAGAAAGCGGTGGCGGCCTTGCGCGCCCCTGCGGCGGATGGGGACCAGGAACAGTGCGCAGGCACCTCGCCCAACGACATGGACCCCGATCCAGCGATTGCCCGCGGCGCTCTCGCCCCGACCCTGGAAGGCAACCCCTGGCAGTACCCCTGGCGGCGCTGCAGGCCGGCATTTGTCGAGTCCCACTGGCCCTGCGGCAGCCGTATTGATGGAAAGCATCTCGCCGACAACAGACTGGTGGCCGACGCCTGCCGACTGCCCTGGTACCCCGACGCCACCCTGATACGCCTGCAACATCCCGACTGGATGCAGGGCCTGGCGCTGTACTTCGTCGAGGAAGGCGCTGCTGGAGACCACGTGCCGCGCCCGCTGACCCGGCTGACCGGTACTGCACCGCCGATCCACGAGTTGAACGCTCGCCAGCCGATCCAGCTTTGCGCTGCCAATGCGCTCGGCTACCTGCGCTTCTTCTGCTTCTTCGTCAGGGGGCCGGACGGTCCCTTCTATATTGTCGATTCGCTCGAGGATCCGCTGCTCCCGGTCCATCCCGATATTCAGGCCATCGTCGCCGGAAGCTGTCACGCGCCGCGCCAGGACCCGGCCGATGACGAAGACGTCTATCGCTACCTGGCGACGCTCTACTATGCCGACGCCTTTTTTCTCGCCCGCTTCATGCTGAGCGCCAGCGGCAACATCGAGATGCTCGATGACGAACCCATCGGTGCCGGATTGCCCGAGCGCATCCACGCGCCGCTGGACTGACCAAGCTACGGACGTCAGGACGACGGAACCGAAGAGGCGGTGGCATCTGAACCGCCCCCGGCCATCAGCCGCGATTCGCTCATCGCCAGCGCTTCGGCGATTCGCTCGCCCCCTAGCGGGCCCTTCCTCGAGCGCCAGTACGCCAGAATCTGCGGGAACTGATTGAAGCAAAGCCCCTGTTGACTGACGACCCGCCGATCCAGCGGAAAAAGGCGCAAGCCTTGCTGCATCAGGCCGTCCGCTCGCCCCTCTCCCCTCGCTCTCAGCAACTCGACCAGGGTCAGTGGATCGTCGCTACCGAAGCGTTCTCTGGCGGCGGCTCGCGCCTCCATCACACGCTCCAGCAGGGCGCGTGCTCGCAGTTGCAGCCGCCTGTCGAGGCGCGCAGCAAAAATGACGGGGGCCAGCCGATTGAGGTCCGCCTGGGTCACGCCGGGCAGCCACACCAGTACACCGGAACGCATGGAAGGCACCAGATCCAGGCGATTCACCTGATCACAGAACAGACAGGCCGTCACGATATCATCGACATTGCGACTGTCAGTCCCCAGGGTCACCGCCTGCTGATACTTGGCGCTGCGAAAGCCACAAAAGCGACAACGGTAGTCGTCCCTGGCCCAGACCGCTTCGCGCGCGCCTGGCGGGGTGCAAGGTATCCCCGTGCAACGATAGCCAAGGACGTCATAGGCGCTGGTGGGACGCGCCAGGCGAAAACGCAACTTGTCGGCGAGCAGGGAGTCTTGTTCAGACAGGGGACAGGACATGGCGCAACCTTGGCCAGACTGGCCATCCAGAGGACTCGATCGGGACACGGGGCCGCACTACGCAGCCAGTGCGCACCAGATCAAGGCGTGTCGTGGACGCAATCGTGCTTTCATTGACGCCGGTCAAGTTCAGCATAGCCTGCCGGCGCGTCCGCATGACGGTTTCGCCCGTCCATCGCCATGGTCTCGCCTTGGCGGCGCCCGGTTCACGCCTACGACACTGCACACCCGCCCTGCGGCTGGTAACATGAAATGACGCGACAGGCGGCATCACATCAAGCCAACCTAGACGTTGGGGCTCATGCAGCAGTCCCGGGCGACAAGCGCCCGATACCGCGGCGCGCCGCTATCAGAGATATAGCACACTATCAATGCAGCTATGCTGAAAACGCCGTCGCCCCCCGGAGACCCAATTCCCCTTAGGATCAATTTGTGACAGTCTACTGCGAATCATCATGAGAAGACCCCGCAATGAGCATTGGCTCGCCTCGGTCAAATCCATGATCCCAGTTTTCACCTTTTCCAGGAGTATCGGCATTGATCAGGGTTCTTGTCGCTGACGATCATCACCTGGTACGCACCAGCATCGTTCATCTGCTCAATGCAGAGAAGGACATCAATGTCGTCGGGGAAGCCGCGGACGGAGAAGAGGCCATTGCTCAGACTCGCCGCCTCAATCCCGACGTGGTGGTGATGGACATTCGCATGCCGGGCATCGGCGGGCTCGAGGCCACTCGCAAGATCCGCCGACTGACCTCGGACATCCGTATTCTTGTGCTGACGGCCTTTATCGAGGAAGCCTTTGCCCAGCGGCTGCTGGAAGCCGGTGCCCACGGCTTCATCAGCAAGGGTTCCCAGCACGACGAGATGGTCAAGGCCATCCGCGCGGTGTTCGCCGGACAGCGCTTCGTCAGCCCGGAGATCGCTCAACGGCTGGTACTGTCGCGCATCGACCACGAGGAAAATCCGTTCGATCAGTTGTCCCAGCGCGAGCTTCAGGTCGCGATGATGATCGTCAACGCCCAACGCGTCGCCGACATCGCCGATCGCATGTTCCTGAGCCCGAAGACGGTCAACACCTACCGCTATCGCATCTTCGAAAAGCTCGGCGTCAACTCCGACGTGGCGCTGACCCACCTGGGGCTGCGGCATGGGCTGGTCGAAGGCTTCAAGGAAGACTAGAAGCCAGCCTGAGGCTCTTACCCAATGTGCCGTCGGGGACGATACGTGCCCCGCCAGGCTCTGGTAGCATGAGCTCCCTGACGTGATGTGACAGGGTGAGCCTTACCAGACCATGACCTTCGATGCCCGACGCTTTCTCGAGACCGTCAGCGAATCACCCGGTATCTACCGGATGTTCGATGACCAGTCCAATACCCTCTATATCGGCAAGGCTCGTCGCCTGAAGGCCCGCCTGGCGAGCTATTTCCGCGGCGCACTCAATACCAAGACTCAGGCGCTGGTCGCTCGCATCCACGACATCCAGGTCACGGTGACCAACAGCGAGACCGAGGCGCTGCTGCTCGAACAGACCCTGATAAAGCAGCTCAGACCGCCCTACAACATCCTGTTGCGTGACGACAAGTCCTACCCCTTCGTGTTTGTCACCGACCGTCATCCCTTCCCCGCTCTGGAACACAAGAGAGCACGGACCCGCCACGATGACGGCCGCTATTTCGGGCCCTATCCCTCCAGCGGCGCCGTGCGCGAAACGCTATCGCTGATGCAGAAGGTGTTCCGTATCCGCAACTGCGAGGACGGCGTCTTCGCACACCGCACCCGGCCCTGCCTGCAGTATCAGATTCAGCGCTGCAGCGCCCCCTGCGTGGGCTACATCAGCGAAGAAGACTACCGCCGCGACATCGAACACGCCATCCAGTGCCTGGAGGGACGCAGCGAATCGGTCAGTCAGGAGCTGACCCGCGACATGGAGGCCGCAAGCCAGGCCCTCGACTTCGAGGAAGCGGCACGTCTGCGCGACCAGTTGCAGGATCTGCGCCGTCTGCAGCAGCGCCAGGTGGTGGATACCGGCAGCGGAGACGCCGACGCCTTTGCCCTAGCCTCCCAGCCGGGCGCCCTGTGCATCTCGGTGCTGTCGATTCGTCAGGGGCGTCTGCTGGGGGCGCGGCACTACAGTCCCGCCAACAGTCTCGATCTCGGGGAGCCGGAACTGCTGGGTGACTTCGTCAGCCAGTACTACCTCGGCCAGGCCCGGGAGATCCCCACCGAAGTGCTGACCAGCCACGCCGTACCGGACGCCGAACTGATCGCCCGGGCGCTGAGCGAGCATGCCGGACGCCGGGTACGCATGACCGACAAGGTCCGCGGTCACCGCGCCCAGTGGCGTGAACTCGCCCGTACCAACGCCGAGCAGCAACTGGCTGGCCAACTGGCCAACCAGACCCAGCTCGCCAAACGTTTCGAAGATCTTCGCCAGGCACTCGAGCTCGACGAGACGCCGCAACGACTCGAATGCTTCGATATCAGCCACAGCCACGGCGAGGCCACGGTGGCATCCTGCGTAGTGTTCGACCAGGACGGCCCGCGCAAGAGCGACTATCGGCGTTTCAACATCAAGGGAGTCGCCGCCGGCGATGACTACGCAGCGATGCAGCAGGCGCTGACTCGTCGCTTCAAGCGCTTCAACGAAGGGGAAGGCGTATTACCCGACATCCTGGTCGTGGACGGCGGCAAGGGCCAGTTGAACATGGCGCGGGAGGTGCTCGCCGAGCTCGCCATCAACGGCGTGATCCTGCTCGGGGTGGCCAAGGGCACCACCCGCAAGGCTGGCCTCGAGACCCTCTTTGTCGAGACCGTGGATCGCTCTCTGGCGCTGCCACCGACCTCGCCGGGTCTTCACCTTATCCAGCACATCCGCGACGAATCGCACCGTTTCGCTATCGCCGGCCACCGTGCCAAGCGAGACAAGGCCAGGCGCACCTCGACACTTCAGGATATCCCCGGCGTCGGCCCCAAACGCCGACGTGAACTGCTGCGCTTCTTCGGCGGACTCCAGGGCATCAAGCAGGCCACCCGCGATGAACTGGCTCGGGTCCCCGGCATCAGCGCCACCATGGCAGACACAATTCATCGTGCCCTGCATGGATGAGTTGAGGTATCACGGATAGAATGAACCACTTTGACGGGCGCCAACGTCGTCCGTCGCTTCTTGTCGCCCCCCTCCAGCAAGGACAGCGGTATCGATGAACATTCCCAATATTCTGACCCTGGCACGCATCGTCTTCATCCCCCTGCTGGTGGTGCTGTTCTACCTGCCCTTCGAATACAGCATGCTGACCGCCGCCGCCCTGTTCGGCCTGGCCTCCATCACCGACTGGCTGGATGGCTATCTGGCGCGCAAGTGGGACCAGTCGACGCCATTTGGCGCCTTCCTCGACCCGGTGGCGGACAAGCTGATGGTGGCAGTGGCGCTGGCACTGCTGATCGAGCGCTACGACGCCGCCTGGCTGACGTTGCCGGCGCTGGTGATCATCGGCCGCGAGATCGTCATCTCGGCACTGCGCGAGTGGATGGCGGAGATGGGTAAGCGCGGTTCGGTCGCGGTGTCCTGGATCGGCAAGGTAAAGACCACCCTGCAGATGGTCGCCCTGCTGCTGCTGCTGGCCTTCCCTCCCGGCCACCTGATCGCCGAACTGGGCGTTGTCACCCTGTACGCCGCCGCCATACTGACGCTGTGGTCGATGATCCAGTACCTGCGTGCCGCCTGGCCGCACCTTAGCCGCTCGCTGTAGGCAGCGCTCTGGCGATCCGGGGCCTATTCGAAAATTCAGGGAAAAGCGTTTGACAGTCACCGACTTATCCGTATAATACGTCCTCGAGTCAGGCGGGAATAGCTCAGTGGTAGAGCACAACCTTGCCAAGGTTGGGGTCGCGAGTTCGAATCTCGTTTCCCGCTCCATCATTAGACGATGGATGACTCATGAGGCTGGATGGCAGAGTGGTTATGCAGCGGACTGCAACTCCGTGTACGCCGGTTCGATTCCGACTCCAGCCTCCATTTTTCCTTTCAGGTGTGCCCCGCTTCCCAGAAGCCGTGTCCGATCCCTTCGGACCCTATCGCCTTACCTCTGGCGACGTTCCTGCCCGGATGGCGAAATTGGTAGACGCAAGGGACTTAAAATCCCTCGGTGGCAACACCGTGCCGGTTCGAGCCCGGCTCCGGGCACCAACAGTTTCAATGCCTTACGCTACCTAATCCCTCGACGCCCTCCTCCCTGGTCGCAATTTGGTCGCAAAGCTTCGGCAACCTGCCAGCCACTTGATCCAGACGCGAGTCGAACATATGCGCGTAGCGGCTGGTCACCACCAAGCTGCTGTGGCCAAGTAGCGCCTGCACCGTCGTCATCACTTCCCCCGCCTCAGCCAGCAGGCTGGCGTAGGTGTGGCGAAGGTCATGAAAGCGCAGATCATCACGCTTTATAGCCCGCCGGGCAGCTTCAAATGCTTTCCGCAATTGATGAGCGTCAGATGCAAACGGCAGGTTGGCCACCAATGCCGCACCATCCTCCGGCAGCGGCACAACCCTGGCCTTGCCACTCTTGGTCTGCCCTGGTCGCAACACGATGCGACCACCCTGGATGTTGCCAGGGTCCAGCGCCAGGAGTTCGCCGCGGCGCAGCCCCGTCAAAGCAGCCAGCGTGATGATTCGCCGCTCCTCCGGATACTCTTCCGGCACAGCCTCAACCAGACGCCGAATATCCCCTGCGGTCAGGTAGACGTGGCGCTCGTTTTTCGGGGTAGGCTTGCGCAGCTTGCCGTCCAGCGGCTGATCCAGCCAATCCCACTCCCGATACGCCAGGCTCAGCACTCGCTTGACCACCTGGGTCCGGTTATTGATTGTGCTTTGGCTGAGCCGCTTCCTGCGCATATCTTTCTGCATCGACCGCGCGGCATCCAACACCTCTTGACCAAGAAGCACGTCTTGCGCGTTCTCGTCGAACCAGCGGGCGACTGCACGAATGCTCGCGCCCTGGCTGTTCGTGTCGTACTCATCGACCCAGCGCAGAAGACCCTCCATGAAGGTCCTCCGCTCCTGCCGACCCATGAGGCCATTGAATTGAGCCTCGTTTAGTTCAGCCTCTCGCTTCGTGGCGAACTGCCTTGCTTCCTTTTCCGTGATAAACGTTCGCTGATATCTGCCGCGCTCACCCGACTCGGTGACGACCCACCTGTTCCGAGATGCGCGGTATCGAACCGTGATACCCATTTTTGTTGCTCCCCTCGTGAGGGGCCGCGCTTGCAGCTCTCAATGTAAGCGTCGACCGCCTCTCGCTCAAACCGTACGTTGCCGCCCAGGGCGACATAGCCAATCAGGTGCTTGATCGCGTAGACCTTGCGCTCACTGATGGCCAAGAGTTCCGCCACCTCGCTCGGCGGCATCAGGGGTGTCATGATCAAGCTCTCCTTCAGGGCAAAAGAAAGCCGCCTCGGTGGGCGGCATGATGATCGGCAGTTCACTGGCGGTATCGTCGCCGCCATTCAAGGAAGTCGCGTAAACAAGGTTCATCTGCAAGGCGGTAGTACACGGTACGGCCTGACCGATCCGCCTTTACAAGACCTGCTTCGCGCATTTTGGTGAGATGCTTGCTGGTCTGATTCTGGGTCAGAGATAGCACCTCAGAAATCCTAGACACACAGATCGGATCGAATTTTTGGACTACATTAAGAATTTCGGCACGAGTAGGGAAAGCGGCTAGATACAGTAGCTCGTCGACATCGAAGGACATGAATGGCTTCCAGTTTTTGCGTTTCACCTACTATACCCCGCAACCCTTGCTCGGGTGGGCACAATGATGCTCACCAGGCTCACTCTGTTTTCCACGGGCGCCGCTGAATCTATACCTGGCATACCAGGAACCGCACCAGCTAAGGCTCATCGCCTCCTCCCGACTTCGGCGCCGCTGCGATCATGTCGCAGTAGATCCCCTCGACATGGCACCCTGCTTCCGAAGCAATCTGGCCTGACTCTGCCATCTCCCGCGTCGGCTCCACCGGCACGCACTGCCAGGGCTCGTCCGGCGTTGGGATGCGCGGGCCGATCTCGGCGAAACAGTCTTCGTCGACCCCGGCAAAGTCCACTCCGTTCCAGTGCCATGCCACCCAGTTCTCATAGGAATGCTCTTTCACCCAGTACCACCCGTCCTGCCTACTCATCACCACCTCCCTCGGCCTGTTGGCGGTATCCATCGCGCAATTTGACGGCCTTGGCCCTAACCGGCTCCCCACCCATTCGCGGGAACATCAGAAGCTCGTGAAGCGCCTCCGCCTTCACCCTGGCATCGCGGCAGGCGAGGCTTTGGGAGAATCTGGCATCCAGTGCGTCGTTCAGCTCACGAAGCTCGTCGGGGGTGGGGCTGAATCCCTCCTCATGAACCTGTACGCACGCCTCTGCCGCCCGGTGAAGTCGATCCACATGCGCTACCAGCGCGTCCCGCTCCTCCTGTAGCTGTGCGAAGGACGTAGCTGCTCGATGCAGACGTTCCACGTGGGGGGAAAGGTCGTCATGTCTGCGCTCCCGTCGATACAGGTTGCTGTCTGCATCGCGGCGGGCGAGGCTGGTGGTGGGCGAGTCATCATCAATCCTGTCGAACTCATCAAGCAGAGCGGTTGGTAGAAGTCGCTCCCAATCATCGTTGACCACTGACGTATTGGTCAGTTTTACGTAGGCACTTCTATAGCGCTCTATATGCGCCGCCAGCGTGTCCCTCTCAAGGCGGAGCTCCGCGGCTTCCTTCTCGGCGCGCTGCTGGAAGCCAAATGCCTGCTTACCCTTCTCGAAGGCCTTATCCCGCTCCGCCTCCAGCGCGTCGATATACTTCTCAATCGGCAAGGCATCCGTGCCCAGGTCTTCCAGCGTCAGGTTCACTATCTGTGGCCTACTCATGCCCTTCTCCTCTGCTCTCTGTACGCCCGCCCCGCTTCTCGCAGCACCAGCGCCCCGCCGGCCATGATCAGCAGGCCGAGAATGATGGCCGCGATCATGCTGCCACCAAGCTGATCTTCTTCTCGGGACCGCAGTGCGCAACGCGCCCCCAGGCGTCATAGGCGTCAAACACACCGGCTTCGTCCATATGGCCGGTGTATCCCTGCGCGCTACACCTCCACCACATGTGCCACTCACCAGACCAAATGCGTACCCGATTGAACCGCTCCAACTTCTCGGGGTGCTTCTTGAGGTGCTGCTGTGTCAGTTTCATCCCGCCTTCCTCCATGCCGGTATCCCGTCGAGCGTGCCGTCGCGCTGAATCCGCCCGTGCTCGTGCCATGAGCGGATCATCTCCAGCGCCGCACCGGGCGCCTTCGCTGACCGCCCCTTACTCAGCTCAGCGCCGAGGCCCGCCGCCACGTGCCGGGCGCTGAACCGCACCGGCAGTCCTTCCCGCACCCTGATCTCCTGCTGCACGGACACCAGGCCGCGCAGTCTGTCTACTCGCTGCATGCCCACTCCCTCCACATCTGATCGGCCAGCGCCTGCTCGACAGCTCTGGCGCCGACCTCGCCCCATACCTCGATGTCGTTGATCCACTCGGTTGGTGTCATGCGGCCTCCCCTTGCTCAGTTGCCGGCATGAACCGACGCTCGTGGGTGAAGTTCGCCTCGACGATGGCCTTGGCCAGCGGCGGGCACACGCTGTTGCCGATCAGCCGAACCTGCTGATACTTCGGCACCGGCTTGCCGTTGACCTGGGCGAATTCGTAGTGATCTGGAAAGCCCTGCGCTGCAGCCAGCTCATGGGGCTGCAGCATCCTCATGCCAATGTCGACGATGGCGTACTGCTCTCCGGCGATGGTCACGGTGACCAGCCCGAAACGATCCTTCGTCGGCATGGTGTGCATCGGATCGCTCATGACCTGGCCAACGCCCTGCCCGTAATATTTCACCAAGAAGGCGGCTACGGCCGCCGCGTGGGTGCCGCCGGCGCAGATGGTGGGCATCGGTTGCCGAGGGTCCCGACCGCCTCGCTCACTGCCTTTGAGGTTCACCAAGCTGACGGCCACCGGCGCGCTGTGATCTGTGGCTGTGATCGTGGGGAGGGGATCCCGTAGGTCCGCCCCTACAACGCCGCCGTAGTGCTTGGCGAGGAAGGCGGAGACGAGGGCGAAGCTGCCGCCCTTTGGCCAGGCCGTGACAGTGCGTAGAGGTTCGCCTATGGCGTTGACCAATTCCGAGCCATTGCCGTAGTTGGCGATTGGCACGATGAAGGGGTCGCCACTCTCGACCACGTAGCGCATCACGCCCTTGGCAATGCGGCGCAGAGTGGCGTCGGCCAGGGGGCGCTGCCGCTCGAAGATGCTGGGACACGGGATCGACCAATCGATGCACTCGGCGGCGGTACGCCAGGGCTGCAGCTTCCCCCTCCGAACGGCAGGCGAGCCCGGGTCGCCATGAGTTGGCTTCGGCCACTTGATGGGCAGCCCATCACGGCGGGCCACCAGGAATAGCCGACGGCGAATGGTTGGGGCTCCGAAGTCGCAGGCTTTCAGGATCCGCCAATCCACCTGGTACCCATGCCGGCGCAAGGCACGCACAAAGCCATTGAAGGTCTGCCCCTTTCGAGCTGGATCCGGCACCAATTGGCCCTTGGCGTTCTTGATCAGCGGGCCCCAGTCCAGAAATTCTTCGACGTTCTCCAGCGCGATGACCCGAGGCTTCACCTTCGCCGCCCAGCGCGCGGCAACCCATGCCAGGCCGCGCACGCTCTTGCTGACGGGGCGCCCGCCCTTGGCCTTGCTGTGGTGACGGCAGTCCGGCGAGAACCAGGCGAGCCCCACCGGACGACCAGTGGCGGCCGTCTCGGGATCGATGTCCCATACGTCAGCAACACTGTGTTCAGAGCCTGGGTGGTTCGCGGTGTGCACGGCGATGGCCGTGGCGTCGTGATTGATGGCGAGGTCTACTGGCCGGCCCAGGGCCTGCTCGATCCCCTCACTGGCTCCGCCGCCGCCGGCGAAGTTGTCGACCACCAGCTCGTGGCCGAACAGGTTCAGACTGGTCATGCGTCTCTCCGTGGCATGAAAAAGCCCCGGCGTGTGCCGAGGCTGGAAAGAAATTGCCGCTTCACGTGCGGCACCCGACCCGCCCTGCCGCCTACTGCTGTGCAGTGAACTCGCCCGCGCTCAGCACGGGTGGAGCTGAGGAGACGGCGGCCAGCGGGCTGACTCCGTTTTGAGACACGGTGGCCTGGCCTCGGCTCCGGTCATTCAGCGCCACCGGGCACGGCGCGTTTATTCATGCCGCCCGCTTGATCCGCAAGCGCATTCGATAGGCATTGCTGGCTTGGCGACGGGCCGCGTTGACGCTGGCCTGAAACTGGACCGAAGCGGGCATCAGCTTGACCCGGTTATTGATGCTGGAATAACAGGTCGATATGCCTTGAAGTCGCAGGTAGCTGACAACTTGGCGAATGGACATGCACTGGACCTCGATGCAGTCCCGCACCGTTCGATCGATGTCCGTCCAGTCGCGCCGACGCCACGCGCCGCGGCGACGGGGGTCAGTAAAACCACTGCGCTTGGCCAGGCCATGGACCTGGTCTCGCCCAAGCCCCAACTCTGTTGCGATGTCCTTGTAGGTGGCGCCCTCATCGAGACGGCGCTTCACGTACTGTTTTTCCGTGGTCTTCCATTGGTGTTGTTCCATGCCGCCTCCCACAAAAAAGGCCCCGGAGTGGGGCCTAAACTGGTTTCAACGACTGGAATTGCTGCCTAGCCTGTGTGCCGGTGGCGACCAGGCGCCCCTTCGCGTAAAGCTCCTCACCGCCAACACGGCCACAGGAGCCGCACGCCTGATAGGTCAGGCTCACCCTCTTAACGGTTGCCGTTCGCGAGACAGTCGCCCCTCCGCATGGACACTGCATTCCTGCCTCCTCATGCCGCCAGTACTCGGCCCATTCGGGTTTCCATTTCCTCGTAGAACGCATCGACGCGCTCTGCGATGGTTCGGATCATCTTCTCGTCGCGATATGCCCGCTTCACGAAAAGCGGCATCCCAGGCCAGTAGCTGACGAAGTCGATCCACTCACGTTCCGAAATCCAGAGTCCGCCCTGGCACTGGGCGATGTGATCCTTGGGGATCTCGCCTGCCAGTAGCACTTCTATCTGATGCTTCGGCTGCTTGGTCTTAATCTCAATCAGACCGTCATTGCTCACGAGGCCATCCGGGGAATATCCCGCGCCGTGGTTCAGGATGATGCCCACTTCCTCGGCCTCGTTGCCGGTAGTGTCGGCGTAAAGCTGGCGTGCCAGCGGCTCAAGCTCGTGCCCGCGCTCAGTGTGGCGATTGCCTTGGAACGAATCATCCAGCTCCCCGGTGATCCGCTCCCCAATTAGCTGGTTCATGTAGGTGTAGGCGTCCTTGCCGAAACCTGATGCGCTCTTACCGTTGACCAGCAAAGCGCTCAGCCGCGACATGGTGACGATGCCCAGCCTGGCCTCCAGCCACTCGGGCGAGCCTTGCTCAAGTTCATGAATGATCTGCATCACCGGCCTCCTGGATGATCTTGTTGAGTTGCGCCATCATTCCGTCGAACTTGGTGCGCGGGACGCGGCTTGCGTCACCATAGGTCTCGGCAAACCATGCCTGAGTCTTCTCGGGGCACTGGGCCAAGCGCTGTGCGATCTGCCCGGCTTGGAACGCAGTGACAGTCTTGGTTGGCGCTGCCGACACGCCATCGTCGTCCTCGCCGCGAGTCGTGATATTCAGGAGTGCGCACAGCACGTACCGCTTGCCGTAGCTGGTGGTCGAGCCGAAGGCCTGGACGGCGTTCTTGTTGCCGCTGGTGTCGGCGGGCAGCAGCATTGCGGTCTCCTCCCGATGGCCGCCCTTGTGCATCAGCACGCCCGTGACTTCGATCCCCTTGTCGACCGTCTTGACGCGGAAGCTGACCGCGAAGCCGTGCTTCTGCATCACTGGCCGAACGGTGTCGACGATGTCCTCGAGCGTGGCGTACTTCCCGTTGTTCGTCTTGCCGCGCTCAGCGATGCTCGGCATTTCCGTCTGCATGGCTGCCATCGCTGCGCTGTATTCCATGGCCGCCTGGCGCTCCATGACGCGCTCCTGCATTTGCAGCAGCCGCTCCATCTTGTCGATGTCGACGTCGGGGTTCATGGCCGCCCGCTCGATCACCTGGATGATCGCTGCCGACTCACTCACCTGCTGCGCGGGAGCCTGAACCGCTCCGTCCTGTCGTGTAGCCAATTCGGTGCTCATTGATCTACCCTCTCCTCGATACTGTTGGTATCCGCCCCAGTCCGACCGCCATCGGCTGGGGCTTCTCGTCAGTCAACCCCGTGATGGATTGCCCCTGTGGACTGGATCATCGACCGCATGGCGTCGTAGCCGTGGCGGTGTCCGAATTCCCGGTCGATCGGCTGGCTGCTGCACCCGGTCAAGGCCAGGGCGGTGATCAAGATCAGTGCTCGCATGCTTTCCTCCTCATGCCGCCCAGGCGCCCCGCTCTCTGCGGTACTCCTCGAGCAGCCGGTCGTAGTCGTTGTCGGTCAATTTCCGCTCGAGCCACGCCGCCGGATAACCGCGGCGGTCGAGGATGTCGAACTCGAATTCCTCCGGCTCGTCGGGATCGCGATCGCCAAACCCTGAGCCGGTGGTGCGCATCGGTGCCCCATGGCTGTAGAACGTCACCCGGCACCGGCACGGAATACCGGCAACGGTGGTCATGAACGTCATGCCGTTCCCTCCGCGTATGCGGCCTCCAGCTCGTCAATCAGCTTGATAGCGATCCCGCCGCAGTCATCTGCAAACTGCCCCGTGAGCACATATGTCTCGGGGGTATAACTGGTTCGCAGGAAAAGGCCATATCCCTCGAGAAAAAACCCGAATGTTCGATGCTCGGGCTGGAAGGTCGGAGTCTCGTGCACAAATCCGCTAGCAATGGAGCTGGCCAAGTCCTCGAGGTCCACGAGGTCGTAGAACGACTCCTTCCAGTCGCCATCGATAAAAAACGCTTTCGACTTGGGCTCATCAGAGAACTCGACGCGGACCTTCATCTCGAAATCGATGTTGAAGCTCATGCCGCCGCCCTCCTCCGGTAGTGCTGATCCAGGGCGATCTCGATCGCTGTGTTGACGTCGGGCCCGCCCCGGTACCCGTTGGTCAAAAACGCCTCGACAGCGGCCATGACCAACCGATCCATCGACAGCGGGTCGGCCAGCAGAATGGCCTTGATGTCGTCATCAATCGGGTGCGCCCCCGGCTCTCGGCCAGCGTCTCGGAGGGCCTCGATGTCCCTCGAGTGTTTGCTCCATCCGCTTGTACACATCAGGAATCCTCCAGCGCTTCGAGTAGTGCGTCGGCGTACTTCACCGCGCCTGCGGCGGTGGCCCGTGGCCCTAGCCGCCCCTTGATGTCCATCGACATCAGCCCGTTCATCGCCAAGGCGGCGAAGTGCTCGCGCTTGGTGAGGCCGGTATGGCTGTACCTATAGCCTTGCGCGATGTCGCCTTCGGCCTGGCTGTCTAGGGGCATAGCCGGCATATCTGCGTTCTTCATACCTACCTCCTGCCGCACCAAGCGGCGCCGATGAATGCCAGGGCGTAGAGAAGGGCCGCCACCGCGACCCAGCAAGAATCCGGTGTCATGCCCTACCCCTCGTGCAGATCCACCCCAGAAGGCCAGCCAGGCCGCCCAGGGCTGTGAAGAATGCGAAAAACGAGCCCATCACGGTGATGGCGATAGTCTCGTTCGATGCGTCAGGGGGCAGCATGCTGACCGCCCAGACGGCGAACTCGCGGATTGGGTTCATGTGCTGCCCTCCTTGAATGAGGCTCATAAAAAAGCCCGCACGGTGGCGGGCAATGCAGGGAACAGATGGTGATGCGGGTGCATCGAGGTGGCGGCTGCCCTTTCAGGGACGGCTGGGCGCTCCCGGCCTTCTCAACCGCCACTTCGATGGCCCCGTACTCTGGCCCGGGGCGGGGCGCTGGGCCGCACTGCGTAGCGGATCACGTAGTGCTCAGGCAATCTTCTCGTAAAGCCACTCCAGGGCTCGGGCAGCCGCCTCGCTTTTGGCGTCGAGCGCCTTGTCGTTGATCCAGCCGGCAAGCCTCCATCGGATGTTTTTCATCACTCCCCCTCGCCCGCAGGCTCCGTTGTCACGCCTTTAGCTAGCCAGCAACCTATCCTTGGCCCTTGTCAGTTCTGCCCGATCAATCCAGATGACCATCCCAAACTGCTTTGTCCCGTTGAGATCAAAATCTTGGTCAGTCGCGAACGCTAGCTCGTTGTGGTCTCGGCGTTTATTCATGCTGACCAGTGATTGATCGATTGGCTGCATCAGCAAATTATCGTTACCGATTTCCGCTATCAGTTCGGACAGCCCGATTGGCTTGCTCATCTCTCGACTCCTTTACGCCCTGCGGCGCAGCTCGCTGTAGATGTCCTGCATGAACTCCCGGCCCTGCATTCCAGCCAGCGTCTCGACGCCCGCCTTCTGATCTTCCTTGTGGGCATCCAGCGCTTCGAAGGCCTTGCACGCCATGTGCTCGACGACCCGCTGCGTCTCTTGCGCCACTTCCCGACCCATCCGGGCCATTTCCGCATCGGTCTCCGGCATGCCGTTCTCGCTGATCCAGCGCTCGGCGGCGAGCAGGTGGTGCGGAGATACCATGTCTTCGGTGATGTGCATCTCGTCTCTCCCGTTGTCATCCGAAAGCGGTGGCCGGTGCTGATCTCCGGCATGGCTCACCACCAACCCATTACACTCAGGTGCGTAGCCAGGAACTGTTTTCAGGGTTCATTCGCATGCCCTACCGTTTCCGCCTGGCATCCTCTGCGCGCATCAGCCTGCGCATTCACCGCTTTCGGATGGGCTCTGCCGTGGCAAAGCCCGATGGCACTCTCGCAGTACCCGCGCCGTCTCACCCGCTTGCGATGGCAGGCGGTCAGGTCAGTCCTCGTGCTGGGCTTGGGCTTCCCTCCAGACGGCTCAATCGCATTGCCGCCCTTCGCAGGGCCATTACAACGCCGGCGGTGCAGCCCTGTGCCCTAGCTCGTAGTGGCACGACCGGCGAGGTTGGCGATGGATGGTCGATCCGCACGCTCGAAAGCTGCGGCACGCATCGCCTGAAACCTTTTGCTTAACGTCATCCCTCTCGGGCATCTCAGCTACTGGCAACTCAGTCCAGCTCGCTCTCGGCTCCACCCTATGTTTCAGACGTTCGGGCTTCATCGCGTCGGCTACATCCGGTAGCTCGGGTGGTGGGCTGCTGCCCTGGCCACGCTTCCAAATATAGGCATACCTATTTATCGCGTCAACAGCTTTCCCTATATTTTATCGCAAATACCTATATCTCATTGTTTTCCCTATGCGGAATGCGCAAAGAAAAACCGCCTCAAGGGCGGCTATCGGGCGGGAGCGCTACAGGCGGGCACAAAAAACCCGCCTCGAGGGCGGGTTCTTTAGGTGGAAGGGGCTTGCTGTTCGGCTGGCGGCGACTCGGGTAGGCGATCCAAAATAGCTTGCTGCGTTGCCTGAATTGACTTCATGGTCTCACGAAACTCAGCCCGCTCGTCGGCAGCTTGCTGCATCTCGACCTGATTCTCGCCATAGGACTTGGCATAAGTGCCTTGATCGCTGATCCACCCTGCCCCCAAAGTGGTCACCAAGGCCAGCGCCGCAAGCACACCGCCAATGGTGCCAAATATTGTCACCGCAGCCATATTGCTCGCGTGCTTTCTAGAGCCATCTACGAGGTTGAACAGGCTGCGATAGGACTCATCGGTTTTTTGACGCTGGAGCGCTAGCTCAGCGTCATGCCTCTCCGTAGCTCTCTCAAACCGATCTTCAGCACGCTCCTGGAATCGCTGAAGATCAGCCATACGCCTTTCAAGCCCTTGCTCGATTAAGGCGAGTCTCTCGTCTATGTGGCGGTCGTGCGTGGCCATTTTCTGAGAATCCTTAGGAACGTTGCTTCTAATTTTAGCACGAGGATTGATAGGGTGACGACGAAGACCGTGATAGTCGACCGACTGAAACTGGCGCGTGTTGTCTTTTCTGGCCGAACCATACACGCCTGTGGCGCGCATGAAACTCAAGAAATCCTCTGCTGAGCCCTTAGTCTGCACTCACTCCCTCCTCCCTATCCCTCATCCATTCCAGCAGTGGCCCAACTGAAAAACTCATATTGTAGCCACAGTTTGAGCAGCATAGATGAAACGCCGGAATCTGGAGAAAAAAACCAGAGGGGGGAATTTCGTGGACATGGCGCCTGGTCAAGGCAGGCTTTTCCCAAGTGATCTCAATTCCTCTCTGATCTTGTCTCGGCTGCACGGCGGTGACGATCGCAAGTTTTTTGGCCCCGCAGTAGAGACAGGATTTTGGACCTTCGATGTGCTCAAGAAACTCCTGAATATCAGATGCGCTTAGGGCTTTGATTTCAGGTGAGAAATCATCATATTCGCTATCTAAAAATCCTGTCATCTAACGCCCCTTCCTGCCTAACAAAACCTAATTCGAAGGCTCTCACCGCACTCTTGCCGACCTAGACTATGCAGTGGCAATCAGTCGAAGTTCTCCCACCAGAAGACCCTGCCGAGGATCTTCGGTGCGTCCGGATCGGCAAGGCTATACACTTCCTCCGGGTACTCCTCGCTGTTCTCGCTGACCACGCGCACACGGTTCAGAGGCATGCGGTAAAGACGCTTCACGCGCAGCATACCGTCATGGTCGAGGGCGTAGATTTTTCCATCAACGACGCTCCGGCTTCCCTTGTCGATGCCGATAGTGGCGCCATCGTTGATGGCCGGGCACATTGAGTCACCCTTGACGATAGCGAGAGCGGCGTTCTCAGGCTGCACTCCAGCTCTCGACAGACGCGGCAGGCTAAAGCGCTCCTCCGCCCCGTGATTCTCAATGACCTGGGTGGCACAGCCATCGCCAGCGGCAAACTCCACCTCTCTGAACACTGGCAACATCACCTCGTCAGGACGCAGCGGCTCGCTACCCTCAATGATCTCGTGATCAATCAGCTCGGCATTGCCTTCTGCTGGGCGGCGCGGGCGCAAGGTCGAGACGTTGCTGGCACCGAGCATTTCCCCTTTACCCGTCGCCAGCCATTCTGCGCTGACAGAGCACACGTCAGCGATCTGGACGAGGTATGCGCTTGAGCGGGATTCACCCTTCTCAAGATCAGAGATAGTGGCCTGCCGAACCCCTACCGCGTCCCCAAGCTGTTTCTGCGTTAAGCCTGCGTTTTTCCGGGCGCGGCGAACCCGATCTCCGATGTTCATACCAGAGAAAGATATAGGCGCACCTATACCGTTGCAAAAAGGAGTTCCTGTATCTACTATATAGGCATTCCTTTTTTCCAAGGCCGGCATGATGGAAACTCCTATTTCTCGACTCATCAAGCACTTCGGTACCCAAGAGCGAACCGCTGAGGCGCTCGGGGTCAGTCAGGCAAGCGTTTCCGGCTGGTCCAGTGGAAAGCACGGCATTTCCGAGCTTCACGCATTGAAGGCTGAGCGACTCACTGGCGGGGCCGTTACGGCTGTCGAGCTTTGCCCCCGCCTGGCGTCCGCCGCCTAACCACAACCACAGATTAGCCACGAGAGAACGAGATGCCCATGTCGAACCTACGACACCCCACCAGAGACGCCCTGCTCCGCGACGGGCTGAACCAGATTCGCGAGCAGCGCGGCATCTCTATGTCGAAGTTTGCCAAGACGCTAAACGCGCTGGCCCACGCCATGGCGCCGGGGAAGGTTTCGAAGTGGGTCGATCTCAACTCCCTGACCGATGCCGACGAATACGCCTCAGCGCTGATCACCTGGCACAAGCAGGTCGAGCGCTGGGCGGCAGGCACTACGGAATTCCCAGCATGGCTGGAAGAGCCGTGGGTGACTGCGTTGGAAGAGCTGGGAGATGAAGGCACCCGCGCCGAGCTGGCGAACCGTCACGGCTATCTGGCGGTTTCCCGCCACAGCGGCAAGGGCGATGCCGGCTCGCTGATGAGCGGCGTAGGGAATCTCAACAAGGCGTCAGGCGGTGCCACCGTTCTGATCGCCAAGATCGCGTGCGACGGGGTCATTGACGGGGACGACCTGCAGTACTTGCCCGAAGCACAGCGAATTCTTCTCGATGTGGCCGCCCAGGCAATGGGTATGGCCGATGTGATGAAACGAGCCGAAGCCGGACTGGCCAAGGCCTGATGCAACGAAGCCCCGCCGGCGACCAACCATAACGGGGCTTCATCACAACTCAAGGTGATAGGTGAATCATGACAGATACCGCTCAGATATTCCAGTTCCCAAGCGCACCCGAGGCGCCCAGGGAAAAGCGAGGCCCGCAGGTGGAAGACGGATACACCCGCATTGCCAACGACCTGCTCGATGCGCTCTGCCAGGCAGACTTCACGTCGCGTGAGTTCAAGGTGGTCCACTTCGTCATCCGCCAGACCTACGGCTGGAACGATAAGGCCAAGCGCATGGCGTCTACCTTCATCGCCGGCGGCACCGGGCTGCATGAGTCGGATTGCTCCAAGGTGCTCAATGAGCTGATTCGTCGCAAGGTGGTCATTCGTCATGGCGGAAGCCGCTCGCCCATCTCGCTGAACAAGCACTTCGGCGAGTGGCTGGCATCCGAACAGGGCAAAAAGACCCCTCCCGTAAAACGCCCTGAGTCAGGTCAAGATGCCCTAGCTCAGTCAGGGCAAGATGCCCTAGCAAAGAAAGACAGGAAAGACACTCCTACCTCTAACGAGGTAGAGGCCACGGCTAACGCCGAGACCGTCCCGAAGAAACGCTCTGTATCTTCTGCCCTGCCTTCCTGCCCCCACGGTGACCTGCTCGACCTTTGGGCCGAGATCATGCCGGACAAGCGCCAACCGATTCGCAGCATGTGGAGCAAAGGCGCCCGATCCAAGAACCTGGCCGCCCGCTGGAAACAGGGCTTCTCGATCAAGCACGAACAGACCGGCGAACCGCTGTACACCGACACCGAGAGCGGAATCGCTTGGTGGGGCAAGTTCTTTGCCTTCCTTCGCAAGTCCGACTTTCTGATGCGCGACGACTCGCGGTTCTTCGGCCTCGACTGGATCGCCAAGGCCGAGAACTTCGAGAAGATCATGGAGCTGAAATACCACGGGGGTGACGCATGACTTACCAGATCAGCTTTTCCGGCGGCCTGGGGTCGGGCGTCTCTGCCCTGATCGCCCACGAGCAGGGGCTCGACTTTAACCTGATCTTCGCCGACACCCGCATCGAGGATGAAGACCTCTATCGCTTCAACGATGACATCGCCAGCGCGGTCGGCCAGGAGATCGTCCACCTGACGGATGGCCGCACCCCGTGGGATGTCTACATCGACAAGCGGTGGATCGGCAACACCAGAACGGCGCATTGCAGCACCGAGCTGAAGACCAAGCCGGTGATGGCGTGGCTGGCAGAGAATGCCGCGCCAACTGATCCGCTGGTGCTGGGCATGGACATGTCGGAGATAGACCGCATCGAGCGGGCGCAACGCAATTGGGCACCCCGCCCGGTGGTCTCGCTGCTCAACCGCTTCGAGGTGTGGCGCCCTGACTATGACGCCATCCTGGCACGCCACGGCATCCGTAAGCCGCGCCTTTATGCCATGGGCTACGAGCACAACAACTGCGGCGGGTTCTGCTGCAAGGCGGGCCTGGTGCAGTTCGAGCGGCTGTATCGCACCAACCCGGAGCGCTTCGCCTGGCATGAGGCCGAGATGGAACGCGCCATAGCAGAGATCGGCGACACCGCCCGGCCCTTTCTGCGCCAAGACACGCACGGCAAGACGCATTATCTGACCCTGCGCGAGTTCCGCGAGCAACTGGAGGCCGGCACCGCCGAGCTGCCGATGTTCGACGTCAGCGGCTGCGGCTGCTTCACCGATGAGGAGGAGTACGCATGAGCCTGCACAGCCACGAGGCCGAGCAGAGCGTCATCGGCGCCTGCCTGCTGGACAACAAGCTGATCGACCGGGCTTCCGACGTGCTGACCCACGCCGACTTTGCTGCCCTCGAGCATGCTGTGATCTGGTCCGCTCTGGTAGCCCTGCGCAACGCTGGCCAAGCCTGCGACGTGGTAACGGTCGCTGAACGCCTGGAAGGCGATCAGACAAGCGATCAGGTGGGCGGCCTTGCCTACCTGGCCGAGATCGCCAAGAACACGCCCAGCGCAGCTAACGGCCTCGCCTACGCCGACGTGGTAGCCGACCTCGCCGCCCGGCGCCGCATGGTCTCCGAGCTGGACACCATTGGTCGCCTGGCTCACGACAAAACTCGCCCCCTGCTGACCACCGTTGATGATGCCCAGGGCCGCCTCATGCGGTTGGTACGTGCCGACGCCGACCAGGCTGGCCCCATGAGCGCAGACCTCGCCGACATGATCGACGAGTTGGACCGCAAGTGGAATGGCGAGGAGGAGGCCATGGGCCTGTCCTTCGGCCTCACCGACCTTGACCGCCAGACAATGGGGATGCACCCGGGGCAGATGATCCTTGTTGCGGGCCGCCCAGCCATGGGCAAGACCGCCTTCGCCCTCAACATCCTGCGCGCCTGCTGCGTGCGCGACGGCCGCCCGGCGCTGATCTTCTCGATGGAGATGGATCGACGAGCCCTGCGCAACCGCATGACAGCCGCCATCGGCGACCTGCCGCTCCAGGCGATCCGCGACCCCAAGAGCCACATGACCGACGAGCACTGGCCGAAGCTGACCAAAGCGGTGAGCGCGCTCAAGAGCGCCCCGCTGATCGTTGACGACCGGTCGGCAATGAGCCCCTCGCAGATCCGTGGCGCCGCCAAGCGCTGGCGGGACCACTACGGCGACCTGGGCGTGGTGATGGTCGACTACATGCAGCTCATGCGCCCAGACGGCAAGCACGGCAGCCGCGAGCAAGAGGTGGCGGAGATGAGCCGCACCATGAAGACGATGGCCAAGGAGCTTGGCTGCCCGGTGGTCGCGCTCTCACAGCTCAACCGCAGCTTGGAAAGCCGCCCCGAGAAGCGCCCGATGATGGCCGACTTGCGAGAGTCAGGCGCCCTGGAGCAAGACGCCGACCTGATCCTGTTCCTGTACCGGCACGAGCGGTACTTCCCCAAAGACGAGCTTCACCAAGGGGTGGCCGAGATCATCATCGGCAAGCAACGCGAGGGCGATGTCGGCACCGTCTACGCCGCTGCTCAGCTTGCCAACGCCCGATTCGCCGACCTGGAAGCCGAGACCATCCATCGCCTGCGCACCCCTGCCCCCGCTGAGCCTGCACGCAAAGCGAAGTCAGCTATGGAGATGATCTGACATGAGCACCTTGACCTATGCCCAGCGCTCCACGCTCGCCAGTCGGGGCGTCATCGTCACCATCGAGTATTCCGACGGCACCGTGAGGTGCCGCACCAAGGAAGGCATGAAGACGTACACCAAGCGCGACCTGCAAGAGATGGCGAAGCCGCGCTTCATGGATCGCCTGACCGCCTGGATTGGGGGTGTCGCGCAATGATCATCACCGACTTTGAGCGCGGTGTCCGCAGCCCCGCCGACTTCATTCAAGCACTCGCAGAATCCGGGCCGAAGCCCAAGCGCCGCAAGCGCGGCATCGACCTGGCCGTCAAGCGCCTGGGGCGGCAAGAGGTCGAGCGTCGCCGCTCTCTGGTGGTTGAGGCTGCCGCCGCCGCAGGTAGCTGTTCCCTGCTTGCGCAGCAGATCGGCGTCAACCGTAGCACCGTCTCCCGCTGGGCCGCTGGCGACGTGCCGGTGCTGGACAAGTACCTGGATGTCGTAGAGCAGAAAGCGAGGGCCGCCGCATGAACGCCGCCATCAAGTGCAACTACCGATCAACCATGACTGACTGCCCAGCGCACGCCGTGCACATGGCTGTGAACCGTGCCGAGATCAGCGGGAGGCGATACGGCGTTTTCTCATGCGGAGAGGGCAAGTTTCGTGTCCGCCGCGTCAAGGGCCGCCCTCAAAGCGCCCTGGAGATCATCACGCCCTCCTGGAGCTACGACAAAGCGTACCGCGAGGAGGTGGTATGAGCAGCAAAGAGCTGACCTACCAGATCGCCACCCTGCGGGACCTGGGCGGCGTCATCCAGATGGCGGCCCGAATGGCTGGCCGGGGCCTGGAGGCAGGCCCTGTCGAGCTGGTGCTTCGCCGGCCCAAGAACCAGCGGAGCCTCGACCAGAACCGCCGTCTGTGGGCCGTTCTGTCCGACGTCAGCCGACAGGTTGAGTGGTATGGCCGGTATCTGACCAAGGAGGCCTGGAAGGACATTTTTTCAGCCGCCCTTGAGCGGCAGGACGTGGTGCCGGGACTGGAAGGCGGCTTCGTCATGATCGGCGGCCGCACCTCGAAGATGACCAAGCAGCGTTTCGCCGACCTGCTCACCCTGATCGACGCCTTCGGGGCCGAGCACGGTGTCCAGTGGAGTGATCCCGCCCTGCGCGTGTTCGACGAATACCGGGAGGCCGCATGAACCCGACATTCGCCCTATTCGCCTTCGCCATCGTGACCTGCCTCGGCGCCTGCGCAGCCTTGGCGTGGGCGCAGCGCGAGGAGAAGCGCCGGGCCCGCGAGGAGATGCGCAGCTTTCTCGAGCAGATCGACAGGAGGGATTCTTGATGCCTACCAGGATTCTCACAAACAGCCTGGCAATCGCCATCACCAGTGCCGCCTGGGTTATCGGAGTGATCGGGGGTCACATGGCTATCGCGTGGACGATTGTCGTCATTACATGGGTCGCCATGAAGCTGACGAAGCAGGTTGAGGGCTATCCCTTCGACTGGGCTATCAACCTGATTCGGGGGCGCTGATGAAGATCTTCAAGATTGGCATGCAGTTTGGCGCAGGCGCTTTTTTGGCGGTCTCCGCCATCATTTGGCTGGCGGCCGTCATCGCCGATTTCACCACTCCCTTCGACGACTGCGATGGTCCGACTGAGCGCTGCGGGATGCGCGTGCTAACCGACCACAAGACAGGCCTGCAATATCTGGAAGCGCGAGGCGGTGGAATCGTCCCGAGGCTGACTGTGACCGGAGCACATATGCGGGATGACTCCCAATGAAGCGCTCAGCCCTCCAGCGGAAGACCCCGCTTCGCAACCGGGCGCCGATGGCCCGCAAGCCTATGCAGAAGCGCCGCAAGGCAGCACAGAAGGCATCGACCGACACCCGGTGGCGCAGTGAGCGTTACCTGGCGTTCGTCCGGCCCCTGTCCTGCTGCGTCTGCGATGGCCAAGCGCATTCAGCGCACCACGTGATCGGCATTTGGCACGCCAGCGGTATGGGCCTGAAGGCGCCCGATTCCCTGGCGATGCCTGTCTGCGATGGCCCCGGCGGCTGCCATCAGGCGATCCATGCCAGCCCCGAGATGCAGGCCCGACAGCCCTGGTGGCTGACCCACACCATCAACCGCGGCCTCGACCACTTCACTGACGAGCCCATCGTCGGCGCCCTGGCCGACGCCCTCGAGTTCATCGCCGCCAAGGAGGATGCCCATGGCTGACATTGTTAAAAAACTGGCCCGGCAAGGCATCTCAATAGCCAGCCAAGTGGACCTGGCATGGATTGTAGGCACCACGTCGCACTGCATCTGGGAGACAGGAAAAGATAGCCCCCACGGCTACATACGGCGTATCGCCACAGGGAGTCGGGCACGGGCAATCGTAAACCACGACCGCGTTCTCAACATCGAAGAGACCATGCGCCGGAGGGATGCCAAGTGACTGACCACATCGACAATGCCCTGCTCCGTCACGAGGAGACGCTTGTCAGCGTCAGGGATCTTGCCCGGCCAATCCGCATGGGTGATGAGAAGGCCGGCATGAAGTTCGACGGCGAGAAGCCCCGAATGGACCTGCTGGTCTCCGACATGCCTAGAGCCCTTGAGGCCATCGGCCACGTCCTCACCGCCGGCGCCGAGAAATACGCCCCGGGCAACTGGCAGTACGTCGAGAACGCTGACAGCCGATACCTGGCCGCCGCGCTTCGCCACGAGATGGCTCTCGCCAGGGGTGAGCAGAATGATCCCGAGACGGGCGTTCACCACCTGGCGCACGTCGCCTGCTGCGTCCTGTTCCGGCTTGAGCTGGCGATGCGGGAGGCTGCCCGATGATCACCCTCACCCTGCCCTGGCCGCCCAGCACCAACACCGTCTGGCGCAACGTCCATGGCCGCACGCTGCTGTCCCGCAAGGGGCGGCAGTTCCGCAAAGACGTGGCTACCGCCGTCGCCGGCCAACACCAGGGCGAACCCCTGGCCGCCCGACTGGATGTTGTCGTCACCCTGCTGCCGCCCGACCGTCGCAAGCGGGATATCGATAACCACGGCGGCAAGGCGCTTCTCGACGCGCTGACCCACGCGGGCATCTGGCTGGACGACGAGCAGATTGACCGGCTGACGATCATCCGGGGCGAGCGCATGGCTGGCGGCCAGTGCCTGGTCGAGATCAAGGAGGCCGCATGAGCGACAAGCAATCCGAGCGCCCGCCAGATCGGCGCTACCACCACAACGACCCGAGGCGCCGGTCGTGAAGTGGTCACGGCGCAGCTCGCACAGCATCCAGAGCGGCGAGTGGACGATCAGCAGGACACGCCATGAAGGGAAGGATCTTTTCACCCTGTGGCGGCAATCAGAAGCAATCGGCATCTGCGGCACCGCCGACGAGGCCAAGGCAAAAGCGAAACGGGAGAGCGCGGCATGATTACGACTGATCCGAAACTGGCATGGGCCATGGCACTCGATACCGGTGTTCGCTCTCAGATGGGCCCCATCCTCGAGGAGCTGGAAAGCGGTGGCGGCGTGCAGTTCACGAAGAAAGGCGGCACCGGCGCTGCCCACGGCATTGAGTACGGGCCGGTCTACGCCCGCATCTGCCGTCTGGAGCGTGAGCAGCCCACCCTGGCTGCAATCGGGCATGTGCTGTGCCATCCCTCGACCGAGCAGGCGAACGCCTATCTGGATGACGCTGTAGAAGCCGTCGAGGGCAAGGTGATCGCCAGCATCCCGAACTGGGGCGATGGTCGAGCCTGGCGCCCCGCGAAGAAAGAGCGCGTGCACTACCTGATCCACGTCGCCCTACTGGAGCGGCAGCGCAATCTGTCGAACGAGCAGCCGGCATGGGGCCCTGAGCGTATCGGCGCCACTATGGCCGAGTGGTACGGCGTGGCGATCACCACCCGGAAGTGGCACCAGGACTGGATGCCGGTGTGGTCCGTGATCCAGGCGTCGATCAACCACTGGGAGGGCGAAGCCATGGAGCCAATCAGCGAGACGATCGGCGATATGGTGAGAAATATCAGGAAGGCTGCATAAAGTGCTGGATTTCTAAGCCCCGATGTTGTACGTTATCTGTAAGCTGGACGGCGTACACCCAAACAGCTAGCACATATCAAAGCCTCGCCCTCTCCGGCGGGGTTTTTTCTTATTTCACTAAGCTGCACGATAGCTTAGCTATTCAGGCCGCTCAAACAACGACATACTTCTGCCTCATACCGAAGGCCACGGGAATTGTACTCTTGGCCAATACACCAGCTCGACACTATTCTGCATTCTTCACGAAAATCTAATACGAATGTTAAGAAAGTTGTACAATATAGACAGAAGTCAAAGAGACTGATGCCGGGATGAGCCATGCGGGAATCTGCAAAAAACGAAGATCAGCTCAGCGAGAACGAGATACGCTGCATTTTCCAGAGTCTTGATGCGCTCATTTACGTCAGCGATCTAGATACCCACGAACTTATCTTCGTCAACAAAGCACTCCAAAGTAAATTTGGAGAGCCTTTAGGTAAAAAGTGTTGGCAATATTTACAACAAGACCAAGTCGGTCCGTGCAATTTCTGCACAAATTCTCTGATAGCGCCAGGGAACAAACCCTCGCTAGATCCAGTTGTGTGGGAGTTCAGAAACACTAGAGATAACCGGTGGTATCAATGCCGAGATATTGCAACCGTGTGGCCTGACGGCCGACTGGTTCGCATCGAAATAGCCATCGACATTACTGCGCAGAAGGACCTTGAGGAGAAGCTTCGTGTATCTAAAAAGGCTGCACAAAGGCTCGCATTACAGGATGAGTTGACCCATCTTCCTAATCGCCGATCCTTTCTAGCTGAGTGCGACAACGTACTTACATCCAGTGGTGATAATGCCCCGTTTTCTCTAGTAATGATTGATCTGGATAGCTTCAAGGCTGTTAATGATACCTATGGTCACCCAGCAGGAGACCATGTCTTGCATGCTGCTGCTCAACGCCTAAAAAGTCTAACGCGATCGTCAGACATCATTTGTCGTTTTGGAGGCGAAGAATTTGCCCTTGCGGTGCCTGGGGCGTCTACAGACGAAGCTTTATTATTGGCTGACAGGTTACGAAAAAATCTCAAAAGCTCACCTATTAATTACAAAGATTTTTCCATTACTGTCACTGCAAGCTTTGGAATTTCTGGCACGAATGGACAGGAAGCTTCGAGCCTCTCCCGACTATTAAGAGAAGCTGATATTGCTATGTATCAAGCTAAAAGAAACGGGCGAGATCGCGTGGAGGTCTACTCCTCGAATGAGGTGTGATTCTAAACTCTTCATTCGGCGCAGCAGGCTGTTGCACGACTCAATGATCCCTCGAAGTTAGTAACCGCATACCGTCCTTGATACTCGATCCGTTAGTTCAGGCAGACTTGTTCTTTCCTGCGCCCTGGCCTCCCGCCGGGGCGTAGTTCGTTATGCCGCCCTGCGAGCCTTCCCTCGCCCTGGTCGGGCGGCACCCTTTCCCGTGATGACGCCGCCACCTGGTGTCTTTGCCCGTTCCTGCGGGCTGTTTTATTCCCGAGGTGTCGCCATGAAGACCAGCCAGCGCGGACTGAACCTGGTCGCCGAGTTCGAGGGCCTCGAGCTTGAGGCGTACCCCGACCCCGGTACCGGCGGCCATCCCTGGACCATCGGCCTGGGCACGACCCGGTACCCCGATGGCTCCCGCGTACAGCCCGGAGACACGATCACCGAGGATGAGGCGTTCGCCCTACTCCGCCATGACGTTGCCCGGTTCGAGGACGACGTCGAGCGCCTGGTGGCCGTGCCGCTCAACCAGAACCAGTTCGACGCTCTGGTCTCGTTCACCTACAACGTCGGCCCTGGCGCCCTCGAGACCTCTACCCTGCTGCGCAAGCTGAATGCCTGCGACTACCGTGGCGCCGCTGACGAGCTTCCCCGCTGGAACAAAGCCGGCGGCCGCGTACTGGCTGGCCTGACCCGGCGCCGAGCGGCAGAGCGCGATCTATTCCTGACGCCTGAGAGCGTCCAGTTCCATTGGCTTGACGAGACCGTCAGAGTCTCGCGGCCCTGATCCCTATTCCCATACGCAGGCCCACCCAGGAGGCGGGATGTCTGAAACGAGTCCCGATACTGCCTTGAAGGCCAAGCCTATCCTCGAGAGGCACGTTCAAACCGTGCTCTTAGCCCTCGTCGTCGGCCTGCTCGCCTGGTCAGGCAACACCACCCTGACCCTGATCGAGACATCAGCTCGCCAGGACGAGCGCATCAGTCAACTGATCGCCCTGACGGAACAGCTTCGTGCTGATCTGCGAGAGGTCGGCAACGACTACATGACGATCAACGACGCGGCCATGTACCGCGATCAGATCAACAGCCGCATCGATGCCCTGGGTGCCCGGGTGTCGCGCCTGGAGAACCGGTGATGAACTGGAGATCAGCCGTTGAAGAAGTCGCCAAGTACGCGCCTGCCGTGGCTACTGCGCTTGGCGGTCCTGCTGTGGGCGGCGCCGCAGCTGGTGCGTCTCTCATGGTTACTTCTGCGCTGGGCATCGAGAACGATCCTGCTGCACTGGTGGCAGCGACTCAGGATCCTGCCAAGCGTGCTGAGCTGGTCCGCCTCAACAACGAGCATCGCCAGGCACTGGAGGCTATGCGCCTCGAGGCTGAGAAGGCCGCTGCCGCCGAGCAGACGGCTCGACTGACCGAGACACAGCGCACCATGCGTGCCGAACTGGAGCACGAGGGCTGGTTTAAGAGCGGGTGGCGCCCTGCCCTGGGCTGGGTGTTCGCCTTCTCCCTGGGCTCACTGTCCGCCGTTATGGCCTACACCATAGTGATCGACCCCACGGTCGTGGGTGATCCCGAGTTCACTGGCATGCTGATCTGGCTATTCGTGACCATGGGCGCCGCCCTGGGCATCAACGTCCGCCAGCGCACCGTAAACAAGGCGCTCGAGCGTGGGCAGCAGCCCCGCACGTTCATGGATTCAATCAGAACAAAGTGAGCCCGACAGCTATTCAGTCAGCCTCGCTATCGCGGTTGAGTTTTTCGGCTTCTCGTTCAGCTGCTTCGCAGTCGTGGTAGGAAGCAATTACGTCATCGTTCAGGTGCGTATCGACCACCTGCCAGTAATCGACCTTGGTGCTGTCGGGGTCCGTGAGCACTGAGCGAACTTGGAATCTGGCAGGCATTGTGGAGCTACCTCACAATCAAAGGGGGGGGGCAGCCACAAGGATAGCCTAGGTGACAGGCTGCAAATCGAACGATAGAGCTGCTGCTTCGGCACGGGCTTCTGCCTCATCCACATGCCGCGAAACAACCTCGCGGGACTCCTCATTGTAGTGTCGAGATAGCTTCACCACCGCCCACCTCACTTGACGGCGCGTAGGGGTTAAGTAGCTCTCGACTAAATACTTGTTCACCGCGACCGCTCCTGATGGTGGACTAAAGCGGCAGCAGAGTAGTCGCTGAACGATCCGGTGGCAAGACGCCTATCATCGATCTATCAACGCTTTCTACTTTACGACCGCGGCTAAGAGCGAGTCACTATCGTTCGAGATCGGTGAGGATCCCGCAGGTTCACACGTGATCAAGATGAGGTGATGGATGCAATGCCCTGAATGCCCGAGAGGACGAGACGACTGCATGCCGCTGTCGAACCAGATTTCCGACTGTGGTGGCTCATTCCTCTGCGTGGGCTACAACCGACCGCAGGATCGGGCGGTGCCTGGTGATCGATTCACCCACTGCTGGAAGAACGACGCTGTGGACGAGCGAGGCCACTGGGATCGCCGCGACCTGCTCGACACAGTGATGGTCATGACGCATGCCCTAAGCCAGGACGAGAACATCCGTGTAGCCGAAGGCATGACTGACGAGCAGATGAACGAAGTCGTGTTCACGCCTGACTGAACACCCTGCAGCACCCGGAGGTGGTCCCCACTTACCAAGGGCGGACGCTGTGAAGCACTGCACTCCGTAGCCGCCGACGACTCTCAGGCGGCCTCTATGCGATGGTGACGAAATCGGAGCATCGCTCCTCATCTCGTTCGAAACACAAGGTATGGAATTCCTTCTCGCCCGAAGTAAAAAGAGCCCATCAACTCTTCACCGACCATAGATGCTTTGCTATCTGCCCGTCTCACGACGAAGGCATAAAGCTGTTTAGCCGAGTCATCGATGTACCGGTAGTGGATATAGCCAGCTGTAGAACCTACGTCGTACGTAAAGCCGAGTATCTCCGCGACGGGGAGAGAAAAATTTTGCGGAATATCAGGCGCTTGTTCGTTTGGCAATTTTATTTGCTTAAAAGCTAGCTGGGCCATTTTCCCTCCTGCCTAATAAAATGTTGGATATCAATAATGGCCAGACCCACCAAGTACAAAGCGGAGTTCGCCGAGCAGGCCCGCAAGCTGTGCTTGCTGGGCGCCACAGACGCCGAACTCGCTGACTTTTTTGGAGTGGCAGAATCCACTATCAATAAGTGGAAGCTCAATCACAAGGGGTTTTCGGAGTCCATAAAAAGCGGAAAGGTGATGGCAGATGCGGAGGTAGCCACTCGCCTCTATGAGAGAGCTCTCGGATACAGCCACCCCGAGGAGAAAGTGTTCAACAACCAGGGCGAGATCGTCACCCACCAGACGACTAAGCACTACCCGCCTGACACTACCGCCGCCGCCATATGGCTGAACAACCGCAAGCCAGACAGGTGGCGCAACAAACCCGAACCAGACGGACAGGACGACGCACCTCAACCGGTCAACGTCGTCTTCAAGGTGCAGGATGCCAGCGACCCCGATCGAAACCGAGGCGACGCTTAATCGCCCGCAAGGTCAGTTCCTGGCGATGCAGCAGAAGTTCCGGGCCTACGTGGCCGGCTTTGGCTCTGGCAAGACGTGGGTCGGCTGTAGCGGAATCGGCGCCCACGCTTGGCAACACCCGCGCATCAATATGGGGTACTTCGCCCCGACCTATCCTCAGATCCGGGACATCTTCTACCCGACCATCGAGGAGGTCGCGCACTCACTCGCCTTGCGCGCTGAGGTGCGAGAGGCAAACCGCGAGGTCCACCTGTATAGCGGCCGGCAGTACCGCTCCACGGTGATATGCCGCTCGATGGACAAGCCTGGCAGCATCGTCGGTTTCAAGATCGGACACGCCCTGGTCGACGAGCTCGACCTGATGGCTACAGCCAAGGCCGAAATGGCCTGGCGCAAAATCATGGCGCGGATGCGCTACAAGGTCGACGGGCTCAAGAACGGCATCGACGTTACGACGACGCCCGAGGGGTTCAAGTTCGTCCACCAGCAGTTCGTCAAGGCGCTTCGTGATAAGCCGACCATGGCTCAGCGCTACGGTCTGGTTCAGGCATCGACCTATGACAACGAGGCGAACCTGCCAGATGACTACATCGACGCTCTGCTGGAGGCCTATCCGCCGCAGCTGATCGATGCCTACCTGCGTGGCCTATTCGTCAACCTGACCACTGGCACGGTCTACCGTCAGTTCGATCGGGCGCTGAATGCTTGCATGGACACCGTGCAGCAGGGCGAACCGCTGTTTATAGGCATGGACTTCAACGTCGGCAAGATGGCGGCGGTGACCCATGTGAAACGTGACGGCGATCCTCGTGCGGTGGACGAAATCATGGGGGGGCACGACACCCCCGACATGATCCGCCGCATCAAAGAGCGCTATTGGCGCTATGACGGCGACGATTACATCAAGACCTGCGAAATCCACGTATACCCCGACGCCTCGGGCGACTCGCGCCGGTCAGTGAATGCGTCGACAACGGACATTGCTCAATTGCGTGACGCCGGCTTTCGGGTGGTGGTGAACGCCAGCAACCCACCCGTCAAGGACCGCGTCAACTCGATGAATGCGGCGTTTTGCAACGCCAAGGGCGAGCGCCGTTACAAGGTAAACCCCCATGCATGCCCAGCTTATACCGACGCGTTAGAGCAGCAGGCATGGAACAAACAGGGCGAACCTGACAAAGAGAACGACAAGGATCACCCCAACGACGCTGCCGGGTACTTCATTGTGAAGGATTACTTGGTCAACAAGCCGAAGGTCGGCATGAAACGCATTCGAGGACTCGCCTGATATGCCTGTCACCACGACACACCCCCAATACGACGACAAGCTCACTGATTGGGAGCTGATGCGCGACAGCATCGAAGGGGAAGGCGCTATCAAGGGTGCTGGCATCGGCTACCTGCCGAAGACCAGCGGTCAGCTGGCCCTCGAGCACCAGGCGAAAACCGACGAAAGCGCGATGCTGTCGCTCGACGAGGCCCGGGAGATCTACCAGTCCTATAAGCGGCGCGCCCAATACCCGCTGTGGGTGAAGGACTCACTGCGCACGATGATGGGGCTTGTGTCTCGCCAGGAACCCGAGGTAAACCTACCGACCTCCCTAGCCTCCCTTCAGGACGAGGCCACGGCCGACGGCTTCCCGCTCAAGACGCTGTTTCTTCGCTCAGTGCTGGGTCTGCTGGCCTATGGCCGACAACCTCTACTCGCTGACTGGGATGGCGACGGCCGACCCTATGTGGCCCTCTACGGCGCGCTCGACGCCATCAACTGGCGCGAAGCTGACGTCGACGGGCGCCGCGACCTGGTGCTGAGCGTGCTGCGCGAGGCCGTACACCAGGGTGACGAGTTCAGTCACGACAGTGAGGCCCGCTACCGAGTGCTCGACCTCAACGAGGGTCGATACCGGGTGCGTCTGCTGGATGAGCATGGTGAAGCAGTCGGCGAGGAAGACATGCCGGGCACTAACCAGGCGCCGCTCGACTTCATCCCCCTGGTCTTCTTGGGCAGCACCGACAACAACACCGACACCGACGAGATTCCGCTGCTGACCATGGCGAAGGCGGCGCTCAAGAGCTACCAGCTCTCGGCAGACTACTACACCAGCCTCCATTACACCTCGCATCCCCAGCCGTGGATCGCCGCGGACCTTGGCCAGGACGAGCAATTCAGCGTCTCCGGCCCTATGGCGGCGTGGAACGTGGGCAAGGACGGCAAGGTCGGGTATCTCGAGTTTCAGGGTGCGGGCATCGAGGCCAACCGTACGGCAATGCAGGACCAACGCAACACTGCGCTCGAGGCCGGAGCTAGGGTGATCGACGCCGGAGCCGACGAATCCGGCGAGGCCCGCAAGGCCCGCCAGAGCGATCAGCACACCAGCCTGTACAGCGTCGTGGTTACTGCGGCCGAGGGTATCGAGCAGTTGCTTCGCTACTTCGGCCGCTGGCTGAACCTGCCGCAGGCCGACATCGATGCCATCACGTTCAAGGTCGAGCCCGAATTCACCAAGGCCGAGATCGATGCCGCAATGATGGGCATCGTTCGCGATCTGCGCCTGGCCGACGAGGTGCCGCAGGCGGTCCTGTTCGAGTCGTTGCGCAAGGCCGGGGTCACCAATCTCGCCGACAAGGACCTGTTGGCCCTGCTCGATGGTCAGGTAACCGACAATGAGTGATCGTGAGGACGCACAGCGCCGGATCGTCACCGCGCTGGCGCAGCATGTCTCATACCTGCACCGCACCGGCACGGCGCACGTCAATAAGGCGCTGGCGATCATCGACGAAATGAGCGCCGAGATTCCCCGGGAGATCGGCGAGCGCCTCGACAACCTGACGCCTGCCGAGCTCCAGGCGTTCGCCCGGGGCCGCTACCACACGACTCGGCTCAAGGGGTTGCGCGACGCAATCGACCGCTGGGTCTCGACGCTTGGCGAGCGCATCAAGTCCATGAGTCTCAAGGAGCTGGCGGCCCTAGCCGAGCAGGAGGCGGGATACGTCCGCGACCTCATCGCCCAGGCGGTAGAGGGCGAGATCCCGCCGGCTCCTGCTGTGGCATCGGCCGCTCTCTCCCGACCGGTGATGGGGGAGTTCGTCGAGGACATGCTGGCCGACATCGGACCGGCCACCCGCAACCGGGTCTACAGCACCATCCGCCAAGGCGTCAGCGAGGGCCAGAGCAACAGCCAGATCATCCGGGCCCTGCGCGGGACACCGGCGCTCAAGTACCGCGACGGCGTGCTGCAGACGACGCGCAACAACGTCGACAACGTGGTTCGCACGGCCCGGCAGCACATGAGCAACGAGGCCTACCGGGAGACCTACAACGCCCTGGGCGTCACGCATGTGGTCTGGGTGGCTCAGCTTGAGGGCCGGACCTGTCGCCGCTGTGCCCCGCTGGACGGTCGGCGCTGGAAGATCGACGAGCCGCACCCGGAACCGCCGCTTCATCACCGATGCCGATGCAGCCTGGCGCCCTCCCTCGACGGCGACATCATGGGCCAGCGGCCCTACGTGCGCGCCCTTAAGGTCAAGGGGCGCGACGACCAGGCCAAGTTCCGCAGCATCGGCAACATGACCAAGAAGCAGCGCGAAGCTGCCGGCCTTGAGGTTGGTCAGGTTAGCGCAGGCACCACATACGCCGACTGGTTCGCGAGCCAGAGCGCCCGGTATCAGCGCGAATGGCTGGGAGACCGGCGCTACCGCCTCTACAAAGAGGGCGGCTACAGCCTGGACCGATTCACCGATCCTCGGCAACGCGAGTACACGCTGGACGAGTTGAGAGCACGCGACCGCGAGACATTCGCCGAGGTGTTTGGCGAGGCGGCATGAGGTAGGCTGACAGCATGACCCCAGCCGATCCCGATTTCATCACCTGGTGGCGACTGTGGCGCCTGCTGCAGTCCGGCAGCGGAACGCTCGCCGACCAACTCCAGGCCCGCCTCTGCTGGAACCTCTCTTTCGAGGTTCGACGCCGCCTAGGCGATTTCGAAGACTGACCAACAATTTTATTCAAAGCCCCGCCATTGAGCGGGGTTTTTTAATGGCTGCTCGCCAGGCGGGCGGCCTCAACGCGCTCAAGGAGCACAACACCATGCCACTGGAAATCGACTTCTCTGAACTCGGCATCGAGCTGGAAGAAGACAAGGCCAAGGCTCTCAAGGAGGCGCTGGACGCCAAACATGAGGAAGCGCTCAACAGCGAGGTCAGCGGCCTCAAGTCAAAGCGCGACCAACTGCTCGAATCACAGAAAACGCTCAAGTCTCAGCTCAAGCAATTCGAGGGGCTGGACCCCGAGCGGGCCCGCAGGCTCGAGCAGCAGCTGGCCGAGAACGAGGAGGCCCAGCTGATCGCCGACGGCAAGCTCGACGAGGTGCTGAACAAGCGCACAGAGCGGATGCGGGAAGGCTATGACCGCCAGCTGAGCGAGGCTCAGCAGACCGCAGAGAGCGCCAAGGCGTTCGCCGACAAGTTCCGCGGCCGGGTCATGAGCGACGAGATCCGAACTGCGGCCGCCGAAGTCGGCATCGTGGACTCGGCTGTTCAAGACGCAGTCTACCGCGCAAGTTCGCTGTTCGAAGTCGATGACGAGGGCAACGTTGTGCCCCGAGAGGAGGCCGGTCTGGATGCAGACGGCAAGCCTCTCACCCCTTCCGCATGGCTTGAGTCCATGCGAGAGAAAGCTCCGCACTGGTTCCCGCAGCCCAAGGGGTCAGGGGCGCCGGGTGGCGGAGGTGGTTCCTCAGCGCCAAGGGCGTGGAAGGACGCGAAGTCTACCGCCGAAAAGGTAGAAATCCTGAAACGCAAGCAAAACCAATGAGGTAGCGCCCTATGGCACTCTCTGATATGAAAGTCTTCAACGACTTCCTGTACTCGGCAGCCACCGAGACCATCCGCCAGCAGATCGAACTGTTCAACGCCGCCACCGGCGGTGCTCTGCAGCTCCAGCAGGCGGGCAACGTGGGCGATTTCGCTCACGAGGCCTCCTACAAGGCCATCGCCAACCTGATGCGTCGTCGCAACGCCTACGGCACCGGCGCCGTCACCCCGACCACTCTAGCCCAGATGGACCATGTGGCGGTGAAGATCGCCGGCGGCACCTCCCCGGTGGAGTTCCAGCCGCAGCAGTTTCAGTGGATCCAGCGTCAGCCCGAAGAAGCCGGTGTGGTGATCGGCGAGCAGGTCGCTCGAGGCGTCATCGCCGATGAGGTGAACACCGCTATTCTGGCCCTGCAGACCGCGATGATCGGCAACTCCGCCGTGGCGCACGACGCCACCGCTGGCACTCTGAATCTGAACGCCCTCAACAAGGGCGCCGGCAAGTTTGGCGATCGCATGATGGACATCATGGTCTGGGTGCTCCACTCCAAGCCGATGACCGACCTGTTCGACGGCGCCCTGACCAACGGCAATCAGCTGTTCGAATTCGGCACCGTGCGCGTCACCCAGGATGGTTTCGGCCGCCGGTTCGTGATGACCGACTCTCCTGCGCTGTACGAGGCCGATGGTGGCGGTGCTGGCACCGACCACTATCACACCCTTGGCCTGGCCGAAGGCGCCGCGGTTGTCGAGGACAACAACGACTACTACGCCACCGTCGAGGAGAAGACCGGCGACGAGAACATCCGCCGGATCTTCCAGGCCGAGTACACCTACAACCTCGGCCTCAAGGGCTACTCCTATGGCGGCACCAAGTCGCCCGACGACGCCACCATCGGCACCGGCGGGAACTGGTCGCAGATCGCCAGCGATGTTAAGGACACCGCCGGCGTCATCGTGACCTCTCTGTGATCCCTGGCGGGCGGCCTACGGGTCGCCCGCTGGCCAGCTGATAGGAGTCAGCCATGCACCTGATCTACACCACGCGCCGCCGCGGCTTCGAGCCCGGGCGGCAGTACCGCAATCCCCGCTTCTTCGCCGGCGCCGACAAGGCCGCCACCAGCGTCACCGTCGAGGGCCATCACCCCGACGTGGTCGCCGCCTACGAGGCCGCCGGCATCGAGGTCGAGGTGATCGGCGCCGAAGAACCGCGTCCGGACGATGCCGAGTCCGACGAGCGGGCCCGCCGCGCCGAACTGATGGACGCCATCGAGCAGACCACCGGCAAGCGCCCCGGTGCCAACACCAAGACCGAGACCCTGGAACAGCGGATGGCCGAGATCGAGTCCAGCAGCCAGGCCGAAGACGGGCAGGAGTAACCCATGGCCACCTACGTCACCGTTGACGATGTCGACACCAAACTGGGCGCGGGCTGGGAAGGCACGGGCGACAAGACGCGCGCCGTGCTGGATGCTAACACCTGGCTGACCGCCAAGCGGGTCCGGCTCTCCGATCCTGTCGACGATGACGTGGTCATGGCCGGCGCCCTGCTGGCCCAGGAGGCGGCGAATGGCCGGCTCTACGCCGACACCGACGGCGCCGTGAAGCGCGAGCGGGTCAGGGCCGACACCGTCGAGGTGGAGACCGAGTACCAGGACGGCGCCCAGGCGCAGACCGGCGCGCTGTCGATGATCTCCGACCTGCTGGCCACGTACCTGCCGAAGACCAACGGGGTCACCATCCTCAAGAGGTTGTAATGGGCTACATCCAGGACAAGATCAACGCCAAGGTGCCCAAGGCGTTCGACGGCAAGCTGAGTGACGCCGTGCGGCCCTTCACTGGCTCCCGCGAGATAGCCGGCGAGTACGATCCAGTGACTGGCAGCAGTACGACAACGGTAGCCTACTCTGGCCGAGGGGTATTCAGCGGATACTCGGTCCAAGAGGTCGACGATCAGCACATCAGGCGTACCGACGTGAAACTCTCCGGCGTACTCCAGAACGAACTGATCTTGGACGCTGACCAGGCCCCGGCCACGCCCAAGGTCGACGACACCATCGACGGCATGCTGGTGGTTAACGTTGGGCAGGATCCGGCCAAAGCCACTTGGACTCTGCAGCTCAGGAGACCGTAAACTGAGTTGGAACAAGCGGCTACAATAGCTACACCTCCCAAACCCGACGGTTACAGAATGGGCAATGACAACGAATTACTGGATCAATTCGCCGTTGAGGCGATGAAGTCTCTGGTCACGGCCGAGGGCGTGGAGCTTCTCAGCACCGACACTCGGCATCGGACGGCGATCGCAAGAACCGCATACAGCATCGCGGCGGAGATGTTGAAAGAGCGAGAATTGGCTCACAAAGAGCAGGAATGGTCTGCAGTCAATGTTCACGACCTCGTCAAACGCGCAAAGACCAAGTCTTTCCTGCGTCACTTTGGCATATCCACCGTTGCTCAAGCCATGAAGCTATCCCTTCAGGAGCTGCGCAGAACGGAAGGGGTTGGTCCAGCCCTCATTGAAGATTTGCAGCAAGCTTTGAAACCCTACGGTGGCCTGCGATCACGCTAGGGCCTGCCGCTACTTGCCCAGCCGACGTGCTGGGTTTTTTACGCCTGGAGAAAAAATGACGACGCGCAAGGGATGGTCCAAATCACTTTCCGGCTTTGCGCGAGAAGTGGAGTACGCCCTGGACAAAAAGCAGGGTGAAATGGTGCTGTTCGCTCTGCAGCAGCTCATTCTTCACTCACCTGTCGACACAGGAGCCTACAAGGGGAGTCATCTGGTTACCGTGAATGGCAGTGACAACTCAGCGGTGCCCGAGCCGGACAAGTCAGGCGCCCGAGTCCGGCGAGATGCCGAGGCTGTTTTGTCAGCCGCCCGGGGCAAGCCCTTCAAAGCTGTGATCCTTCAGTCAAACATAATCTACGGCGAGAGCCTGGAACATGGGCATTCGCAGCAGGCGCCTCTAGGCGTCTATTCCATTGCCTTCGAATCCTTGCGTGCGAGGTATATCAATTGACCTTCGACGAGATCCGCATCGCTATCGAGTCGCGCATGGTGGCGTGGGATGGCGTGCCTGTGGCCTATGACGGCGCCCCCAACGGACCGAGCGTGGATGCGGCCATCGCCAACCAAGAACCCTGGGTGAGGCTGACCATCCAGCACGGCGACAGCTTCGTCGCTGGTCTCGGCTCCGAACCCTGCGTTCGTCGACCCGGGCTGATCATGTGCCAGGTGTTCACCAAGGACAATCAGGGCAGCCGCCAGGCGTACCAGATCGCCGACTCCCTGGCTGCGCAACTGCAGTTCTGGCGCACTGGCCACCTTGAGACGCTCGCCTCCTCAATGCAGCGCGCAGGCCCCTCTGACGGCTGGTATCAACTGAACGTATCGACGCCCTTCCGCGTCGGCTAAACCGCCCCACCGCCCACCTCCGAGCCGCCTTGAGCGGCTTTTTTCATGCCTGGAGAAAATCATGAGCTCAGGTTCTCAGATCGCAACCTACCTCGCTCCCGAGTCCACGCCCGGGGAAACGCCCGATCCGGCGACCTGGGACACCCTGCGCCTCACCGGCAATACCCTGACGCCCAACGTCTCCACCGAGGTCTCTGCCGAGAAACGTGAGACGCGCATGCAGGGCGGCAGCATCATCACCAGCCTCGACTACTCCGGCGACCTGGCCGGCGAGATGAGCGCGGGCACGTTCGACAAGCTGCTCGAGGCGGCCTTCTACGGCACCTGGACGACTGATGTGCTGGAGATTGGTGCTGACCGCCACACCTTCACCATCGTGAAGGCATTCAAAGACATCGGTGTCTACTCAACCTTCAAGGGCGTGCACATCGGTGCCATGCAGCTCGACATCCCCGAAGAAGGCAAGGTGACCTGCAGCTTCACCGGCATGGGCCTCGGCTATGAGGACGGCGAGACCGACCCGACCGCCGCTGGGACCGTGAATCCTCAAACAACCACCGTGGCGATGGGCTCGGCCACCAGTGTTGGCGACATTCTGGTCGACGGCGCTACCTTGGCCGGCGAGGCCTGTATCAGCGCCCTGTCCATGTCCATCGACAACACACTGCAAACCCAGCGCTGCCTCGGCAAGGCCGGCCCCGGCGCCCTGATTGCCACGTCGGCCAACGTCTCCGGCTCGCTCACCATGGCCTGGAGCAAGGCGGCCTGGAACCAGTGGAAGAAGATGCTGACCCGCGAGGCTATCGGTGTGTCCTTCCCTCTGACCGATGCCGCTGGCAATGAGTACACGTTCGAGCTGCCCGAGATCGAGATCGATGGCGAGCTGCCAGATGGTGGTAACGAGGACATCGTGCAGGTGTCGCTCAACTACACCGCCAAGAACACTCCCATCAAAGTCACCCGCGTGCTGGTATAAGGAATCCCCGATGGCTTTCAATGCAGAGCAGAACGACCCCGCCAAGATCGATGGCGGCGCCTGGGTAGAATTGCGCGGAGCCAAGTGGCTGATTGCCCGCTCAGGCAACGCCGCATACCGCGAGGAGCTTGAGGCCCTGCGCACCAACCTGCCCGAGTCACAAGTGGAGCGCATGGAGGCTGAGGCGCGGGCTCTGGCGAAGGGTATCCTTCGAGGCTGGGAAGATGTCGTCGATCGCAATGGCGACCCTATCCCCTTCACGGTGGCCAATGCCACGCGCGTGCTGCTCGACAACGATGACCTGGCCGTTGAGCTTGCCCAGGAATCGCGCCGGCGTGAGCACTTCCGCAGGGAGGACATTGCCGAGCAGGGAAAAAAGCCGCGGCAGCGCTCAAGTACCGCCTGACAGCAGCCGGGCGAGAAACCAAGCTCGCCACCATCGCTAAGGCGCTCAATCTCTCGAGACAGATTGAGCCGCCCGAGATCGACGAGCGCTGCGCCTTCTGGCTGCATCTGTTCGACATCCTCTCCCCTTCAAGGCCTGCCGGCTTCGGCACCATCCAACCCATACCGTTGTCTGAGATGGCTGCCTTGCGCCAGATGATGGTGCTACCCTGCTCAGCGGATGAATTCATCTCTGTCATTCGGGAGATGGACTGGGCATACATGGAAAGCAGGGGATAACAACATGAAGGGATGGCTGACGCTTGCGGCCGCCGCGCTCCTGGCGGGTTGCGCAACCTCACCGATTCCAGCAGAGCAAGCCGACCACGTTCCTGATGAGCGCCTCATGTTGCATCAGGAGACTCCGACTGGACCCTATGGCACGTTAACGGTCACCAGGGATACTGGGATAACTGGGTCCGCCTGCAACGCACGGCTCAGCATCGACGGCGAGCTAGCGGCCGAGATCGCGGTTGGAGAGACAGCCTCTTTCTTTCTGTCGCCCGGGGAACATGTTCTCGGCGTGATCACAGGCGTAGGCTTATGCCCTGAGCGCCTGAAAGAGACGGCCGCCACAATCATTGAGGGAGAGGCGAAGCGGTACCGTATCTCGCTGGACCTCAACGGCTCCATCGATCTGTCACGCACCGCTTTCTGAGACGCTCATGGAAGCCGGATACGCGTACGTCCAGAGCCTGCCTTTCCACCCGCTGGTAACACTAGCGCTGTTTGTGGCCGTCTACTTCCTGCCCTGCATCATCGCCGGGGCGAGGAACATGCGCCACGCCGGGGCCATCACAGTGCTGAACTTTGTTGCCGGCTGGACCTTTGTCGGATGGGTCGTCGCACTCACCTGGGCCTGCCTAGACAAGCCTCCGCCTGAGAAATAGTCGCCAACGCTAGCTAATTGAAGCCCGCCATCGAGCGGGCTTTTTCGTGCCCGGAGAATACGATGGCCTACGAATCACGCCTAGAGCTCACGATCGACAGCCGCAGCGGTGAACGCCAGCTACGACGCCTCGATCAAAGCCTAGATAAGGTCGAACGCCAGGGCTCCAAGACCGCGGCAACGACGAACAAGATTGGCCTTGCGCTCACGGCAGCCTCCGGCGCGATGGCTGGGCTCACAGTCGGCACGGGGATCTTTGCTGCAGTCTCGAGGCAAGCTTCCGACGCCGCCGTCGAGATCGAGCGCATGGCGCGCATCTCGAATTCAGGTGTAGAGCAGTTCCAGCGACTGTCCTACGCGGCCCGCGAGTACAACCTTGAGCAAGGCAAGGTCGCGGACATTCTTCGAGACGTCCAGGACCGTATCGGTGACTTCCTGCAAACGGGTGGCGGTGAGTTCGCGGACTTCTTCGAGAACATCGCGCCCCAGGTCGGCCTGACCGCCGAGGCTCTGGCAAACATGTCAGGCCCGGACGCCCTGCAGGCGATCTACAACGCTCTGGATCGGGCCAATCTGTCCGCTTCCGAGATGACCTTCTACATGGAGGCTCTCGCCAGCGACACAACAGAGCTGATCCCGCTTCTCCAGGGCAATGGTGAAGCACTTCGGCGACTCGGTGATGAAGCCGACCGTACAGGGAAGGTGCTGTCGGCACTCGATGTGCAAAGGCTCAAGGATGTGCGCAACGAGTTCCACGGCCTGGAGCAGCAGCTGACGGTCGAGACCGCCCGTGCGGTCAGCCAGTTTGATGACATGATGAAGTCGTCGCTGGAGGGGATCAGCTGGGCCATCGAGAACGTCTCGCGTGGCTTTAGCGCCTTCATGGACTACTTCCGCGAGAACGACCTCAAGCGCTCCATCGTGGGCATCGATGACGAACTCAGCCGAGTGTTTGACGACAAGCGTCGACTCGAACTGCGCATCGAGATGTACGGCGCCGATTCTCCTCAAGGCCAGGACGCACTCGCCGCCCTGGATGAGGTGAAGGCGAGCTATGACGAGCTCATCGATCGCAAGAAAGAGCTGATCAGCCAGCCAGACGGCTTTGAGCCACCGCCGGCACGGACATTTGACCGCGTCAGCAGCAAGGACCGGGCGGCGGCCGAGCGGGAGCTGGCCAAAGCAGAGCGTGAGCGTATCCGCGAAGAGGAGCGACTGGCGCAGTCCCAGCAGACGCTGCTCGACCGACTCTATCCGCTGGAGGCTGCACACCGACGGTATCGCGAAGAACTCGATCTGCTCGACCTCAAGGCCGCAGCCGACGACACACTGAATCTCGCAGACGCCCAGGAGCGACTACGCACACAGTATTCGGTAGAGCTGACCGGCGGCTTCATGGAGCAGATCGCCACCGGCGGGCTGGCTGAGAAGGTCAAGGAGACTGACGACCTCACTCGGGATCTCGGCCTGACCTTCTCCAGCGCGTTTGAGGACGCCATCGTGGGCGGAGAAGGTTTCCGGGACGTCCTGGCTGGCATTGCCGAGGACATTGCTCGCCTTGCGGTTCGCAAGAGCATCACCGAGCCGGCGGTGGACTGGCTTGGAACTGCCGTTTCTGCAGGCATGGCGGCCTACGGCGGCGGCTCAGCAGGTACGTACAGCGGTGGCACTGTTGGCGGCTTATACGCTGACGGCGGCTACACCGGGCCGGGCGGCAAGAATGACCCGGCGGGCATCGTGCATGCCGGTGAGTACGTGGTGAAAAAGTCGGTGGTCGATCAGCCAGGTGTCCTGCCTATGCTTGAGCGCCTCAACAGCATGCCCGGCTACGCCAATGGCGGCCTGGTGGGCGGTAGTGCATCGTCCTCGATGGCCCCGCAGATCACGTACGCCCCGCAGATCACAGTTGAAGCCCAGCCAGGCGCCACACAGCAAGATACAGAGCGCCAGGCTGACGCCTTCAAGCGCGCCAACAAGGCCCAGTTCGCTCAGTTCATCATCGAACAGCAGCGCCCCGGTGGGCTGCTCGCCAAGAGGTAACCCATGGAGATCGACTTCCTCCCCGATATTGGCCGGGAGCCTGACTATGGGCTGACCGGCGGCGGCTCGTTTGCTGTGGATGCGGTGAGCTTTGGTGACGGGTACGAGCAGCGCAGTGCAGCCGGTATCAACTCGTCCAGGCGAGAGTGGACCGTGACGTGGAGCCTCATTACCCAAGAGCAGATGGAGCGCTTGCGGGACTTTCTGCTGGATCGCCGGGGCGTTTACGCCTTCCTGTGGCAGGTCTCCGAAGAACCCGAGGCATGGCGGGTGGTTTGCAAAGAGCACCCCAAGGTCACCGAGGACACCTTTAAGCGGCACACCCTGACAGCCACTTTCATCGAGGACTTCGGGCTATGAGCCAGGTCATCGCTTCCGACACCCAGCACCTGGAGCAGGACGCGATCGTCACCATGTTCGAGCTAGATGCTCGCAACTATGGCGACGGCATTCTGCGATTCGCACCCTACCCAGTCGACGGCGGTCCAGTTCGGTTCAATGGCTACGAGTACCAGCCGGTGCCGATCAAGGCCGCCGGCTTCGAGTGGAACGGCCAGGGCACCCTGCCCCGGCCGACGCTTACGGTCACCGCCATGGAGCTCGCGTTTCTGTCGCTGGTGATCAGTGCCGACGACCTGGTCGGCGCCCCGGTCAAGCGCCTGCGCACCTACCGCCGGCACCTGGATGACGGCACAGCGCCCGACCCCGAGGCCTTGTTCCCGATCGACTACTACGTGATCGAGCGCAAGGCCTCGCAGAACCGCCGGCAGATCCAGTTTGAGCTGTCGGTACAGATGGATCAGGAAGGCCGGATGATTCCCCACCGGCAGATCCTGCGGGACTCGTGCACGCATCGTTACCGCTGGTGGGATGGCACCCAGTACCGCTACGAGGGCGTGACCTGCCCTTATTCTGGCTCCGGCGAGTGGGAGGCTGACGGATCCAGTGCCCTGCCCGGTATGGGGCGCGATGTGTGCGGCAAGCGGTTGAGCGACTGCCGACTGAGGTTCGGGCAGGCGGGCGTTCTCCCGACGCGGGCCTTCCCCGGCGTCGGGAGGGTTCGCTGATGTTCGAGCAGCACACCGACCAGATCCGCGCCGAGGCCCTGGCCACCTATCCCGATGAGGCTGTGTGGTTGATCACCGACCACGGCTGCCGGCAGGTAGCCAATGTGGCAGACGATCCCCGATCCACCTTCGCCATCGCCAAGCGCGACATGGCAGCGGCCACCGCCCAGGGCCTACGGGCCATTGTTCACTCACACCCGGACTATCCGGACTGCCCCAGCGAGGCCGACATGCGCGGCCAGCTTGCCTCTGGGGTTCCGTGGGGGATTGTGGCCACCGATGGCACCACCACGACACCCATTCGCTGGTGGGGCGGCGGCGACCGGCCTGACCTGGTCGGCCGGGGCTTCGTCCACGGCGTGACCGACTGCTACGCCCTGATCCGCGACTACTACGCGATAGAACTGGGCGTCGACCTCCCCGAATTTCCTCGCTCATGGGAATGGTGGCTCAAGGGGCAAGACCTCTACCGCCAGGGTTTCGAGCAGGCGGGGTTCCGCGTCATCGAGGCAGACGAGGCCATGCCTGGCGATATGTGGTTCGCCCAACTTCGCAGCGACGTGCCCAACCATGGCGGCGTCCTGGTGGAGAACGGGCTATGCCTGCACCACCCGTCTGGCCGGCAGCCTGTCGACCCCACCCGGCTCTCGCGCCGAGACCCGGCCGCCCGCTGGCTCCCTTACATCACCCACTGGCTCCGTCACACGTCGAGGGACTGATGAAAACGCTCTATCTGCATGGCTTTCTTGGGGCTCGCTTCGGCGAGTCCTTTTCGTTGGACGTCCGTGATCCTGCCGAGGCCATCCGTGCGCTGCTGATCCAAATCCCCGGCTTTGAGGCTGTCATCCGTGATGGCGACTGGCATGTCGTGCGCGGCCCCCTCGATGGCGGCGTGTCGCTCGACGAAGCAGGGCTGGCGGTGGCTGTGAGTGACGAGTCGGAAATTCACATTCTGCCTGCCGTTTCAGGTGCTGGTGGAGATGGGCTGTTCCAGACAATCGCAGGAGCTGTTTTGGTCGCGGTGGGTGTCTACACAGGGCAAGGCTGGCTTGTAAACGCTGGTGTCGCGCTGACCCTCGGCGGCGTCTCACAGATGCTGTCGCCCACCCCGCAGACAGGCGACTACGGCGAGCGAGAGCGACCCGACGAGCGCCCTTCTTTCCTGTTCGATGGGCCCACCAACACCAGCACCCAGGGCCTGCCGGTGCCGGTGATCTACGGCCGCGTGAAGGTCGGCAGCGTTGTGGCATCTGCCGGCATGACTGCTGAGGAGCTGGACGAATGACCGATCTGGTTGTCTATGGCGCGAAAGGCGGCAAGGGCGGCGGCGATGAAGCCCGTACGCCCCGCGAGGCGCCCAACACCCTTCGCTCCACCTCCAAGGCCAGGATCATCGACGTGCTGGGCGAGGGGCCGATTGTCGGCCTGACCAATGGCCTCAAGAGCATCTATCTGGATGAGACGCCGCTGCAGGACGAGGGCGGCGACTTCAACTTCCAAGGCGTGACCGTTCACACCCGCACTGGTGAGCCTGATCAGTCGCACATCGTCGGCTTCCCTGCGGTGGAGACTGCCAACGATGTATCGACCGAGGTGACCAACGCCACACCAGTCGTTCGCACCGTCACCAACCCGGAGGCCGATGCCGCTCGCGTTACCGTCCAGGTGCAGGCGCTCAGCTATCAGAACGTCGAGAATGGCGATCTGCTGCCCACCGAGGTGGCGGTGGCCGTCGATGTTCGCCCCAATGGAGGCAGCTGGTCCGAGAAGCGCTACGACATCATCAAGGGCAAGACCACCAGCCCCTACCAGCGGTCCTATCGTGTGCCGCTCACCGGCGATGGCCCCTGGGACATCCGCGTGCGCCGAGTGACGCCCGACAACGGCAGCGCCACCCTGCGCAACGCGACGTACTGGGCCACTTACACCGAGATCATCGACGCCAAGCTGCAGTATCCCGATACCGCACTGGTCGGGCTCGAGGTCGATGCCCAGGACTTTGGCAGCCAGATCCCCTCGCGGAGCTACGACGTCAAGGGCTTGATCGTCCGGGTGCCGACCAACTACAACCCCGAGACTCGCGAATACACCGGCCTGTGGAATGGCTCGTTCAAGCTGGCTTGGACCGACAACCCCGCCTGGTGCTTCCTCGACCTGGCCACCAGCGAGCGCTACGGCGCCGGGCTGGAGAACGTCGACAAGTGGGGCCTCTACCAGATCGCCCAATACTGCGATGAGCTGATTCCTGATGGGTTCGGCGGCCAAGAGCCGCGCTTCACCTTCAACACCGTGCTGTCGAGCCGAGAGGAAGCCATCAAGGCGCTCGACACCCTGGCGACTGCGTTCCGTGGCATGACCTACTGGGGCGCCAATACCGTCATGGCGACAGCCGACATGCCGACCGATCCGGTCAAGCTGGTGTCACCGGCCAATGTCGTCGACGGTGAATTCGAGTACAGCGGTACCGCGCTCAAGGCCAGGCACTCGGTCGCCCTGGTGAGCTGGAATGACCCTGGCGACAACTACCGCCTCCAGGTCGAGGTCGTTGAGGATGCCGATGCCGTCCAGCAATTCGGCTGGAAGCAGATCGACGTCACCGCCGTAGGCTGCACCAGCCGTGGCCAGGCGCACCGCCTTGGCAAGTGGATGCTCTATAGCGAGCGCGCTGAGACCGAGACGATCACCTACCAGGCCAGCGTCGACCATGCCGACCTGCGCCCGGGCGACATTATTGCAGTCAACGACCCGACCACGGCCGGCGCCCGGCTCTCTGGCCGGATCATTCGCCCTGGGCTGTCTGCCCTGGTTCTTGACCAAGTGCCCGAGCAGGTCAGCGGCAGCGACTGGTATCTGGACGTGCTGCTGCCCACCGGGGGGATTGAGCGCCGGCAGGTCGATCGGTTCGCCGGTGATCATGTCGAGCTGGTCAGCCCGCTCTCAGCTGAGCCGATCCGTGGCGCCATCTGGATGCTGTCGAGCCAGGACGTTGAGCCGCCCAAGTTCCGGGTGCTGTCCGTCGCTGAGCAGGAGACGGCGATCTACCAGATCACCGCCGTCGAGCATGACCCGACGAAGTACGATCGCGTCGAGCAGGGCCTCAACCTGCCGGACGAGGATTACACGCTGATCCCGACCGGCCCGGTGGCGGCGCCCTACTCCATTACCGTCGAGGCATCCAAGTACCTGGCCGGCGGCACCGAGCACCAGAAGATCACCGTCAGTTGGACGCCCAGCGATGACGCTCGAGTCGTCCGTTACATTGCCGAGGTACAGGGGCCGAATGACGTGTCATGGGGTGAGGCCTTCGCTGGCCCGGGCACGTCGTTCGACATCCTCGATGCAGAGCCGGGTGAATGGCAGATCCGTGTCCGTGGCATCACCGGTACCGGCTCCGCGTCGCCCTGGGCGTACCGGACCACCAACGTGGCCGGCCTGCTGCTGCCGACGCCGCCGGATAGCGTGGACATCCGAGCGGGAACCTTCGAGATCACGCTGATCCCGAATGGCCTCTACCCTGGGCAGATGTGGGAATTCTGGCGCTCTAACGTCGCACTCGACACAGGACTGATCGAGTCGAATGCAGTGCGCGTCGGTGTGGCGCCTACCCTGACCGACACCGACCTCGAGCCCGACACCACCTATTACTACTACGTGCGCGGCACCAACGCCTACGGCGTCTCGAGTTGGTACCCGGTGCAGGCCACCACCGAGAACGACCCCGACAAAATCATGTCGGTGATCAGCGGGCAGATAAAACAGACGGATCTGTTCACGGACCTGAGCCAGAACATCGACGGGCTCAACTCCAGCTATGTGCTGAACGTGACTGGCGGCGGTCGAGTGGCGGGCTTTGGCACGGCCTACGACGAAGATCAGGACGTCTTCGACTTCGGTGTGCTGGCGGACCGGTTCTACATCGCCCAGCCAGGTGACGGCGACGCCGAGGTGATCCCGTTCATCTTCACCGATGGCACGCTGTACCTGAAAGAAGCGCTGATCCAGTACCTGACGTTCACCAAGCTCAAGGCGTCCGATGGCTCGTTCATTGTGGAGAACGGCAAGGTCAAGGCCAGCTACATCCAGGCCGATGAGCTCCATGTGGATTACGGCAAGCTGTTCAACATCGACGTCCAGAACGCCCATATTCGCAACGGCGCAATCACCAACGCCAAGATCGGCAATGCAGCGATCACCAGCGCCAAGATTGGTAATGCACAGGTCGACACGCTGCAGATTGCCGGGCAAGCGGTGACTATCCCTGTCGGTACGTCACGAACCTCTGGAAGAAGCAGCAACGGGAGCTGGGTCAGCTGGCTATCGGTGTACCTCAATGCCGAGGGCGGCCGAGTCTTCGCCAACTTCGCAGCAACGAATGCGACAGGCGGCGGCGGCCGGCCCTACTTCCGATGGAAGGTCGATGGGAGTGTCTGGTTCGAAATTCCCACGGGTACCGGCGAGCTCAACCACGCCTGCACCCTCGATGTAGGCAACCGCCATGGCGTCACTATTGCCATTGAGTGTCGCGGTGCCAGCACCGTCAATTCCACCCAATCCACCCTGACAGCAGAGGGCAAAAAGCGATGATCGTCGCAATCTACTGCGAACTGACCGGTGCCATCCTGCGCGTCACAGACTGCCCCGAAGACCATGTCGAGATGCAGTGTGGTGAGCACGAAGACTATGTCGAGGTCGAGGCAGGCTTTGACGATGCCGCCCACTACGTGGACCTGGCGGACGGCCAGATCAAGCCAAAGCAGCACCGGGATGCTCAGGTTGCCGTCGAGGGCTTAACAGCCACCATCACTGGGCTGGAGCCTGGCACCCTGCTGGCGATGGACGGCCAACAGATGGTCACCACCAGCGACAGCGCCCAGCTCGATGTCGACGTGCCGGGCACCTACCAGATCCAGCTGGTCGGCCCCGCCTGGCGCCTCGATGAAACCCTGGAGGTGGCGATCGATGGATAGGCTGAGCATTCGCCGGTTCTCCTCGCGGGCAGAGGCCGAGCGGCACTATCTGGCATTGGTGGACAGCGAGGCCGAGGCTGCTCGCTACGTTTCACCCGCCCAAGAGGCCGTCTACCAGCTCAAGCTGGCCGAGGCGGCCCAAGGCTCGGGGCCGATGGTCGAAGCCGAGGCGGACGCCACAGGCGCTGACGTGACCACCGTATGTCGGCGCATCAAGCGCGCTCGCACCCGATGGGAAAAGCGCGCTGGCACCATCGAGGAGGCGCGTATCGCGGCCAAGGCAGATATTCGACGATCAAGCACAACCGCCGACATGCATCGGGCCCTGGCCCGCTTTCGCAACGCACTCTAACAGCCCGCCAAGCGCGGGCTTTTTTGTGGGAGACACACCATGGCAGTGACGCTTACCGGCGTACTGAAAGACCCCTACGGCCATCCGCTGCCCGGGGCAACCATTCGCTTTGACGCCGTCAGGACATCCGCCACCGTCCTGAACCACATTCGTGCCGAGGCTATCACCGACGCCCAGGGCGACTACTCCATCTCCGTCGAGGTGGGTCGCTACGACGTGCGTGTGATGCAGGGCCGGTCATTCCTCGAGCTCGCCAAGAATCTGGAGGTGCGTGCCGACTCCACCGCCACCGATCTCAATGAACTGGTGGTCGAGTGGCAAGGCGAACAGGACCTGACGCCTGGCATCGTGATCGAGTTCCGGGCATTGGTGGACGAAGCCCGCGGGTACCGGGATGAGGCGGGAGCCTCTGCCGGTGAGGCGGCCGCAAGCGAATCCAGCGCTGCCGACAGTGCTACGGCGGCCAGCGAATCAGCCTCAAACGCGGCCACGAGTGAGCAGAATGCTGCCAGCTCGGCCAGCGCCGCCAGCGCATCGGCATCCAGCGCCTCCGACAGTGCCGACGCCGCGTCGACCAGCGAGGCGAATGCCGCCAGTTCAGCCAGTGCAGCAGCAGCGAGCGAGGGTAGTGCGGCCACCTCTGCCTCGAACGCGGCGGGCTCTGCAAGCGCCGCTGCAGCCAGCGAATCAAACGCCGCGGGATCAGAAAGCGCCGCAGACGACTCTGCCCTAGAGGCCCAACACTGGGCCCAATACCCGAACGATACACCGGTGCCAGAGGGTGACGGCTCCCAGTTCTCCGCCGCTCACTGGGCGGAAGTTTCCCGACAGCGTGCCGTTAACGCCATGGTCGCCCAAGGCGCCTGGGATGCGAGCACCGGCTCCCTGCCGCCCGAGCCGACCGGGGCCAGCTACTGGATGGTCACTGGCGCGGCGAATGGCGAGACCATCGGCGGTGTCGAGTACCGCAACAAGGACATGCTGCTCTGGACGCCCAACGAGAGCGGTGGCGGTGGCACCTGGTCAAAGATCGATAACACCGACAGCGTCGCCAGCGTTGCCGGCAAAACTGGCGCCGTCACGCTCGTACCGGGAGACGTTGGCGCAGACCCCGCTGGAACAGCTTCATCTGCGGTCGCCGCGCACGAGGCAAAAAGCTCCGCTCATACTCCCGCGCAGGTCGGCGCCGACCCTGCGGGATCAGCCGCCAGTGCCGAGCAAGCCGCCAAGGACTATGCGGTACAGCGCGCCAACCACACCGGCACCCAGCTGTTGAGCACTATCTCGGATGCTGGAACGGCAGCAGCGGCAAATGTGGGTACCGGTGCGAGTGACGTTCCCAAGACTTCGCAGGCTGATGCACGGTATGCGCGGCTGTCGGGGGCCAACGATTTCGATACTGCGCCTTCTGTTGCTGGTGACACAATGGCAACTCAAAAGCAGACATTTTCCGCCCCGGATAAGTCGTGGATAGATGTTACTTCGACTCGCTCAGAAGGGGTGCAGTACACAAACAGTACACCCGGCCCCATTGAAGTGCTTGTGGTAGGCGGCACTACTACTGAATCGGGGTCAGCACCCGGATTTTATGTGGTAGTCATGCAAGTGACAATTGATGGCGTCTCCGCCGCAACACAAGGGTTGGGAAAGAACATATATTACAGATACCCTGTTAGCTTCGTAGTGCCCCCAGGCAGTACCTATGAAGTGACTATTCAAGGCGGAATCGGGAGTATTGAAGAATGGCTGGAACTAAGATGAAGCACTTTATAACGCCGAGTCGTAAGGTAGTCGCATTTGGTGTCGATGGTAGCCAAGACCACCTTATTACAAAGGATCTTAAACCAGTCACCTTGCCAGATGCTCCTCGCGAAACTTGGATTATTGACTATGAGGAAGGTGAAGTACGTGTTGATCGGCACAAAGTGTTCCTCCTCGCTAGAAACTCTGCAATACGCCGCATCAACGCGGCCTACGAGGCCGAGCTGGCCAGCATTCGCAGCGAGTACCCCGAGTCGGAGCAAATGACCTGGGACAAGCAGGAGCGTGAGGCAAGGGCATTCCTGGCTGACTCAGCTACCGACACGCCCCTACTGGATGCCATGGCCACTGGCCGGGGTATAGACAAGACCGAGCTAGCGACGCGGATCATCGCCAAGGCCGATGCCTGGATGCAGGCAAGCGGCCTGGCAACAGGGAAGCGCCAGGCTCTTGAGGGTCAGGTGAAGGCCGCTGAGACGGTGGAAGCGGTTGAGGCGATCAGCTGGGAGTGAGATGAAGGGGCCAAGGATGGCGTTCAACACGACCTGCCATAGGGTAGCCCATGGCGTGCTACCATTTCCTCTAGAACAGCCTCCCACCCAAGCCTAGCCGACGGCACCGTGTATGGCCTGGTGTATGGTAGAGCACATTTCTTCCCGCCAGCCCAGTAACCACGGGCATGTATCAGTCCTGCAGAGGGCTTCATCAATCCGGCTGCAGTGTATTTCGGAGAGCCTCGTGGCCACATGAACGGCATTTTATGATGTAGCACCTCCCATGCGGGGCACCCGGCCGGATCTCGAACTGGCTCCACGGTGAGCGATCCGTGACGTTGAACTCGGCAGAGTGGCATTTCAGGCAGTACATTTCCCAGCCGCCTTCCACGGTCGCAAAATTGATCATCGGCATGTCCAACATGACTATCCTACGCCTAGCCTCCTAGTGCTTAGCGTAGAACATAATGTCAGCTTCTGTGCCAAAGCGGTACTAGCCGAGTAAGTCTTTGCAGGCTCAGCCGTCGGCCTGCCGACTACCAAAGACACCAGGCTCACGAGCACCGGGGCTCCTTGAGATGGCGTCACAGCATGATGTCGTAGCTGACTGCCCACCTCAGCCATACCAGTCAGGCTGCAAAGAGGCGCGCAGGTTCTTGTGGCCACAGGCCCTGCACGTAATGATGAAGCATCTGCCCCAAGGACCGTCTGGCACCACTTCGAAAAGCCTCCAGCCTTGCCGCCCTGTCTCCTGAAATTCGACGGTCTGACACACCAGGCAACGCATTTCCAGCCCGCTCTCCACAACCTGGTAACTGATCATCTGCGTGAGCATCCCTGTCTCCTGAAAGCAAAGTGCTTGGCTCAGCGTAGATCAGAGCGGTACGAGGTGCGATCCACAATCTACGATCTGCTATAACCTTTCCGCCAGCGCCACTACCTTGCTCGCAACCCGAATCTAAGATGGTCGAAGACTATCCGGGTGCAGCGATTTTCGTCGCGATACATGGCGGCATACGCGGCACCTGACGGTGTAGCGTCCCCCATTTTTTGTTTCAGGCTGAATTTCGAATTGGAGCCACGGAGAATCTGAGTAGTGGTTAAACTCTAGCGTGTAACAGTTTCTACAGAACAGCTCCCATCCACCATCTACAGCTGTAAAGCTTATTATTTCTTCTCTCATGAGCCCTGCCCCTGCGAGCCAAAATTCACTGACCTGTGCTCGAACGCGCCGCAACCAGGCCTTAAAACTATCTTTTTTCACTTCTCTATGCTGGTCCGAGCGTGAGCATCCCAATGTCTCAAAATACTGTTACACTCAGGAACATAGAAGACTTGGAGAGACGCTATGAATGTCACAACATCCATCAAGGTAGAAGCGCATTACAGCGAGATTGGGTCAGAAATCGAGTGGGACATTGTGGAGTACAAGCCGGGTGCCCAACGACATGTACTTGATACACTCGAAAGTGAGGTTGATGCTCGCTGCAAAGCAGCCTGCATTGCCTTTGAGACTTATATGAAATCAGTGGGAATTTCTACGCAAAAATAGGCAATACATTATCTTTAACTATCTCCATTCCCTGCATCATCATTGTTGATGACCATCACGCCGCCTCTGTGACGTGAAGTCTTCTATAACATCGATGAGAAGCATGCAAGTATGAGACAATCGCCCAATTCTCACCCTGTTTCTATCATCTCGCCAATCGGTAGACTTAGATATAATTTCTATAGAAGACAGTATCTCCCTGAGCAGCTCTAACTTTTCCTTAAGCTCATCTTGCTCGCAACCATCAGTTTCTTCTAACAAAAGCGTTCCTGTTTCAGCAATTCATATAGTATATGCTGACATAGCAAAGCTCGTAGGACCACAACGTTGCTCACACCTGCACAATTCTGGAAAATCACTCCGTAAAAGTAATAAAAATCAACTAGACAACTCATAAAAGAAGCTAAGCAATGACTAGATCTCTAGTACATTGCTTGTGAAAATACCAGTCAGATGCTTTGCTAGACGCCTTTGTCCCGTTCCTAAGTAAAAGTCGTTGTCACCAAGAAATCTCACCGTACCTTAATATGGTCGCAATTTGGTCGCACAGTCAATGCCTGAGAGGCAGCTATGTCCAGCATTACGCAACTTTAAGTGACTGATTTTCATAAAAACCGCATTGCAAGCGCGGCCGCCAATTAGATCAGATTGAACTTAAAATCCCTCGGTGGCAACACCGTGCCGGTTCGAGCCCGGCTCCGGGCACCAACCCTATCGATGTCTTACGTGACTCACTCCCTCGATGACCTACCTTGTGGTGGTGTTCTGGTCGCGTTCTGGTCGCGCAGCCCACTTTAGCCATCTAGCCGTTGGCGTTGCACGCCAGACGCTTTCCCTGCCCCGCCCCGTCTTTCGTCATCCTCTGATCGCCCTCTCGTCGCTTTGTCATCGCCTTCTCATCGTTCCCCACACCCTTGCTCATCGCTTGCGCCGAAATATCAATAATGGCGAATAAAGAAATACCTCCTATAGTGAATTGTGCCAGTTCAGTTCACGGACGGCAGAGCGCCATATCGCCTCGATGGAGTGAGCGCGGGCCTTCACAGGGTTCAGGGACGACTTCCAGGAGATGCCACATGAAACGCACGCTAGTCGGATCGACCATGATCGCCGCATTTGTGATGGCGGGCAGCACCTTCGCCATGGATTCGGAAGCCCTGCAGGAGCACATGCAGGAAATCGAGGAGAAAGCCCAGCAGAACAGCGAAGAGGACCGGGTGGAAGCCCTCGAGCAACAGGTCGAGGACCTCAAGGAGCTCATTCACAAGATGATGGAAGAGGACGCTGCCGCCTGAGCCTTTGGCGCTGAGCCTTGCCGAGTCATGACGTGCGGCCATGACCCACCACGATGACTCACCATGATGAAAGGGGCCCCAGGGACGGGGCCCCTTTCCGTTGTCAGCCACCTGGACACCGTCCCTCGAGACATCATTTGGCTCGGGACGGCACGCGAGCCTGCGTGGTAAACTTCACCCCCATTTTCATCAGCACTGCACGGTCTTCAGCATCTTGAGCGACAATGCTTCTCTACCCCGAGATCCCCTGCCCGACGATCTCGGACAGCGTATGACGGCGCCTCCCACCGCCCACCCTCAACCGGCTCGAGAGCCGGCCCCAGGCCGACAGAGAGGCTGAACCATGCTGCTCGGACGCCTGCGCGACCCCTTCATCAATCACCGCCATCGCCGCCTCTTCCACGTACTCCGGGTCAGTCTGGCACTGATCGTGACCTTTGCCATCGTCCAGACGTTCCCCTTCCAGCACAGTGGCTGGGCGCTGGTGAGCACGGTCATGGTGATGGGCAACCTTCCCCATATCGGGGGCGTACTGGACAAGGGGCGCCAGCGCCTGGCCGGCACCCTGATCGGCGCCGCCCTCGGCCTGGCGCTGATCATCCTCCCGCTGCCAGGCTGGGGGGTACAACTCGGCGCGCTGATCGGCATCGCCATCGCCACCTGGGTGGTCTTCGGCGGTCGCCAGGCCTACAGCGGACTGATGTTCGCCATCAGCCTGCTGCTGGTGATCGGCGACGGCTCGCAACAGCTCAGCGTGGCACTCTGGCGAAGCGCCGACGTACTGCTCGGCACCCTGGTCGGCATCGGCGCCACCCTGGTCTTCCTGCCACACAAGGCCACCGACATGCTGCGCTTCCTGCTGGCCGACTGTCTGGATCGCATGGCGCGGCTGTATCACACCCACACCAGTGCCACATCGGCACCGGGCATCGATACCCAGGCACTGTTCAAGGCCGCCAGCCAATTGCTGGTCAAGCAGCGCGGACTGACCGACGCGGTCCACCGCGAAGGACGCCTGACCCGCAGCGAAGTCGACGAGCTGATCTCCTACCAGCGACGCATGCTGTCCACCCTGGAGCTATTACTCGAGACCCACTGGACCACGCGCGCCGGTCACGAACAGATCGATGCCATGGCAGGACTGCGCGATCAGCAGCACGCCCTGGCGCGGGATCTCGGCACCCTCGCCTTCGAGGTGCGCACCGGACGCCCGGTCACGCTCGAGGTCACACCCTTCGCGCTGGACGATTTCGCCGACCTCGCCTCCACGGCCCGCGCCGAGGATGGCAGAATGCTGTTCAGCCCCAGCGGCTATCTCTGGCTGAACCGGGAGCTGGCCCGCCTGACCGAAGCGACCGCCCGCCGCCTGGGCGGACTCGAGCGGCTACCCAGCAGGCGCCTGCGCCGCCGCGCCCCCCGACACGGGCTCCACCGAGCCCCCTCTTTCGACCGCAAGGAAGGAACCACGCATGGCAAACGCCCCTCTTGACGTCCTCATCATCGGTGGCGGCGTCGCCGGTCTGGCGATGGCCCTGGAGATCGCCGATCGCCGGCCGGTCACCCTGCTGCGCCCCGGTGTCGAGGCGCAAGGTGCCAGTCGCTGGGCCCAGGGTGGTATTGCCGCGGTGCTGTCGCCTCAGGACGACATCGAGGCCCACATCCAGGATACCCTGATTGCCGGGGACGGGCTGTGCGATGAAGCGGCGGTGCGCTTCACCGTGGAAAACGGCCCCGACGCCATCGCCTGGCTGTTGAGCCTTGGCGTGCCCTTCACCCCGGATCCCGAGGCGGCCAGCGGCTATCCCTACCACCTCACGCGGGAAGGCGGCCACAACGCTCGCCGAATCATCCATGCCGACGACGCCACCGGCCGCGCCGTGACCGACACCCTGCTGGCCCGGGTGCGCGCCCATCCGCAGATCACGCTGCGCGACGACCTGATCGCGGTCGAACTGCTCACCGATGACCTGGGTGCCTGCTGCGGTGCCCGCTGCCTGGACGCCCACCAGCGCCCTCACGACCTTGTCGCCCAGGACACCGTCCTGGCTACCGGCGGCGCCAGCGGGCTCTACCTGCATACCACCAGCCCCGCCCCGGCCAGTGGCGAGGGCATGGTCATGGCCTGGGAGATCGGCGCCGAACTGATGAACCTGGAGTTCCAGCAGTTCCACCCCACCTGCCTGTTCGATCCACAGGGACCGCCCTTTCTGGTTAGCGAGGCGGTAAGAGGCGAAGGCGGCCTGCTGCTGAACGTGCGTGGCGAGCGGTTCATGCCCGCCATCGATGAGCGCGCCGAACTGGCCCCGCGAGACGTGGTCGCCCGCGCCATCGACGCCGAGATGCAGCGCACCTCGAGCGACCATGTGCTGCTGGACATCCGCCACCTCGGCGACGCCGCCATACGTCACCACTTCCCCACCATCCACGCCCACTGCCTCGCGCGCGGCCTGGATATCACCACCCAGGCCATCCCGGTGGTGCCGGCGGCCCACTATAGCTGCGGCGGCGTCGCCACCGACCATCGGGGAGCCACGCGCGTGGTGGGGCTCTACGCCATCGGCGAAGTCGCCTGCACCGGACTGCACGGAGCCAATCGCATGGCCAGCAACTCCTTGCTCGAGTGCCTGGTCTACGCCAGATCCGCCGCTCGCCACCTGAGTGAGCCGGCGCCGGGACGCACCTTGACACCACGGCCGAGCGCAACAACCGGAGATCGACAGGTTTCCAGCGAGAGACTCGCCTCGTTGCGCCAGCGCGTCCGCCAGATCATGAGCGCGAGGGTCGCCATCGTGCGCCAGGACGAAGGGCTGGCCGAGGCACGCACGACCCTCGAGCAACTGGAATCGGAGTTTCATGACCTGACTCGGAGCGGCGCCGCGAGTGTCGAGCTGCACGCCTGTCGCCAGGCGCTCACTCTGGCCAGTCTGACGGTCGCCAGCGCCTGCACAAGGCGAGAATCCCGGGGGCTGCACTACAATCCGGACTGCGCCCGCCACGCGGACCCGACACCGCAACCGTCACGCCAGATCAAACCCGCCTGAGGCAAGGTCGCGGCCCTGCTCAGCTCACGGGCCCCGGCCGCCGCGACCATCGTCGTCCAGGTAACGGCTGTCGTTGAAGGTGGCGACCCAGTGTGGGTGGTAGAACATCAGAATGCTCAGCAGCATGCCGCTGATAAAGGCCTCCGACGGCATCAGCAGCGGCAGGAAACGCGCGTACTCACTGGCCTGGAATAACGCTGACGGGTCACTGGCGCCGAGCCGCGTCAACCCCAGCACCGCGAGCCCCGAAGCCAGTGCCGACAACGCCGCGCACCAGAACCCGCCGATAAACAGGAAAACCATGGGATGAGATGGCAGCCGTCGATCGACCAGGCGCCAGATCAGCACCGTCACCAGCATCGGCACCAGGCCGGTGACCACCAGATTGACGCCCAGCAGTGGCCAGGCGACGCGCCCGGTCAGCACCAGTGACAGATTGACCAGCAGACAGCTCAAGAGCGCCAGGGGGCCTCGAAAGACCAGCGTCATCAGAGTGGTGAACAGCAGATGCAGACTGAGCCAATCGACCGCCTGGGCCCTTAGTTGCCACAGCATCGCCACCATCAGCGTTGCCGCCAGCCAGCGATGCTGCAGGCCAGAATCTTGAAAGAGGGCGCGCCAGGGACGCTGGAAAAGGGCAAGCACCAGGGCCGACAGCGCCACCCCCGCGCAAACCCAGATCAGCCAGGGGGCAAGGATCACCTGAGCAAAGGACATGACCCCTCCTCTTCCTGCTGCCTACCTGTACGGGCGATTCCGGCTCGGTTGGCATGCCTGGGTGAGTGACCGGACCAGGCTTTCGAGACTCTCGCGCTCACCCATTCCCGCCCAGGCGCCGGGCGTCGAAAGAACGGCCGGCGCCCTTGATGCCGGCTCAGGCAAAGACGACGGTCTTGTTGTCGTGGATCAGCACCCGATCCTCGAGGTGCCAACGCAGCCCCCGTGCCAGCACGGTCTTTTCTACATCGCGCCCGAAACGCACCAGATCATCCGGCGTATGACAGTGACTGACCCTGTGAATATCCTGCTCGATGATCGGCCCGGCGTCGAGTTCCTCGGTGACGTAGTGGCAGGTCGCACCAATCAGCTTGACGCCGCGCTGGTAAGCCTGGTGATACGGCTTGGCCCCGGCAAAGGATGGCAGGAAGCTATGGTGAATGTTGATGACTCGCCCACTGTAGCGCTCGCACAGATCAGGCGGAAGAATCTGCATATAGCGCGCCAGCACGATACTGTCGGCCTCGGACGCCTCGACCAGACGCTCGACCTCGGCGAAGGCGGCACTCTTGTCGTCTGCCGAAACCGGCACATGATGGTAGGGAATACCGTGCCACTCGACCATCTTGCGCATGTCGTCATGGTTCGAAATCACCGCCGCGATCTCGCAATCGAGCTCACCAGCGGTCCATCGATACAACAGATCCACCAGGCAATGAGATTCCCTGGAAACCATCAGCACGACGCGCCGCTTCTGACGAGTGTCGCGCAGCGCCCAGTCCATCTCGAATTCACGCGCTACCGGCGCAAAGGCCTCGCACAGGGCCTCCTTCGACATGCCGATGGAGTCGGCCAGGATTTCGTAGCGCATGAAGAAGCGACCAGAGGCCAGGTCCGAGTGCTGATTGGCCTCGGTGATGGAACCACCGTGGCCAGCAATGAAGTTCGACACCCTGGCGACAATACCCAGTCGATCGGGACACGACACGACCAGACGATAGAAATGGGACATAACACCTGTATCCTTGGACCAACGCTCGGTGACCAACCTTGCACCACCATGGGGAGGGGCGATGAGCACGCCCGTTCGGGGCATGCATTGTAGCGAAAAGTGAGATGGCGAACGACCGCTGCACGGGTCCTTTGACCTCTCGCGTTGAGTCGTGCGCGGTCGATCCCGTATAGTGAAATGAACACCGTCCACGATGCCGAGCATGATGCCGATTCCGCGAGCCCAGATTCGACCACGACGACGCCCACCGGTGCATTTTCTGCCCCTGGGAGGCTGTGGCGAGATCGGCATGAATCTAAGCCTGTACGGCTATCAGGACGCCTGGATTGCCGTCGACTGTGGCATGCTTATTCGCCAGGACCTTCCAGGTGAGCCGCTCCAGGTGCCAGACACCTCGATACTGGATACCCGCGGCATCCGTCCGCAGGCGCTGCTCATTACCCATGGCCACGAAGATCATATCGGTGCCGCCGCCTGGCTATGGCCACGCTGGGCCTGCCCTATTCTGGCGACCCCTCTGGTCGCCGCCATGTTGCGCGTCAAGTTCGGCGAACGGGGACTTCCCACCGACGCGATAGACGTCATCGAACCCGGGGACGCCAGGGACATCGCAGGGTTTTCCCTTCGTTTCCTGCCGCTGACCCATTCCATCCCGGAAAGCTGCGCCCTGCTCATTCAGGCAGGCAACTCGCGCATCCTGCATACCGGCGACTGGAAACTGGACCCAGAGCCGCTGATCGGCCAGCCGGTGAACGAAGATCTGTTTCGCGCCCTCGCGCCGGTCGATCTGGTGGTGGGTGATTCCACCAATGCCAACGTGACCGGCCATTCACGCAGTGAAGGCGAGGTCGCAAGGGCCATGGTGTCTACCATCTCCCGCTGCCAGGGCCGCGTTGTCGTTTCCTGCTTCGCCAGCAATCTGGCACGGGTCCTTGCCATCGGCCGCGCCGCTGCTCGTTGCGGACGTCGGGTCAGCCTGCTCGGGCGCTCCATGGAGCGCATGGTGGGCCATGCCAGGCAACTGGGCTATCTCGACGACTTTCCAGCGCTGGTGCCCGTCAGCGACCTGGGCTATCTACCACCCGAGGAAGTGCTGGTCATTGCCACGGGGAGCCAGGGCGAACCCCGCGCCGCGCTGTCGCGCCTTGCCCAGGGAAGGCACCCCCACTTCGAGCTGACCACTGGCGATAGCGTCATCTTCTCGGCCAAGGCCATTCCCGGCAACGAGCACCTTATCGAGCGGCTCAAGCGCGGCCTGGCGCGCTTTCAGGTCACCATCATCGATGATGCCAGCCACCCCGAACTGCATGCCTCCGGGCACCCCGCACAGCAGGAACTGGAACGCTTCTATCGCTGGCTCCAGCCAACCAGGCTGCTGCCGGTCCATGGCGAGGAAAACCATCAGTCAGCTCATCAGGAACTGGCCCGTCGCCTGGGCATCGAGGCTCCGCTGGCACCTCGCAATGGCGATCTGATCCGGTTCGACCAGGGCGGCCTGACCCGCGAGGAAAGCTTCCCTCTGTCTCAGTGCATCATCGAGCGCGGGGGCATCGACCGGCGTCAATCTCCGGCACATGCGCGCAATCGCCACGGCGTACTCTTCCTCGCCATCAGCCTGGTGGCGACCGACACCGGCTGGGCCAGAATTGGCCGACTGATGATCGACTCAAGCCAGACCAGCCCCCTGGACGAGGACAATTTCATCGACTGGCTCGACGAACAACTCGACGACCTGGCCGTCGATACCCTGTCGGCGCTCCGTCGTGGCCTCTACCCTCGTATTCAGGCCTGGCTGGGCGAACACTTGCAGCGTCTGCCACAGGTCGAACTCCAGTTGATGGCGAGCGATATCGAAGGCATCGCCGGCGACGTCTGAGCCCCCACCCCTATATAAATAAAACAACCGGCCCTGGAAGTTTCCAGGGCCGGTCGCGGCTCGACGTTCGCCGTACTTGTGGCCGCGCCGTCACCATTCACGCGCTTTGCGTCATGCACGCTCTTTGGTGACACAGCGGCCAAGCTGCACTGGCGACGCGACACGTCCGTGCAAGGTCAGGTCACCCGAACTCGCGTGACCACACCTGCGCCAGCAGAATCACTTGGCGTTCTTGGGCGGACGTCCACGCTTGCGCTTGGGCTGCTCCGATACGAGATCATTCAGCGACAGGCCGGCTTCGGTGATCTGCTCACGGATCTCCGCCAGCTTCTGGGCCTTCTGCATCTCTTCTTCCTGGCGCTGGCGCTCCTCGTCGCGCTTCTGATCGATGACCTCCTCGACCACTTCCGCCAGTTTTTGCAGCTGTTCCATGCTCAGTTGACGAGCCGCTGCCCGTGCCACGTTCTTGTTTCTCGCAATGCGTTCCAATGATTCGCTGGACATAGCTCACTCCATAGCTTTGACACCAAGCGGCGCACGCCGCAATTCACTTGAAGAAAAGTATATGCAACCGGCCACTCTTGGCAAGAAATGCTGGAGATTTTTCCTTGTCAATTACCGAAATATTGGCGGTCTTTATACGTCAACAGCGAGCTCATTGGACGAGCCCAGTCACCCCTTGACCGGTCAATATTGGTTGAAACGCTGACACCTCGAGGAAAAAAGACAGCGGCCAGGATACAAAGAGCGGGCGCCCAAGGCGCCCACGCAGGTAAGGAAACAAACGGTCACTTGGCGAAAGCGCTGTCAGCCACCGGTCATGTTCATGAAGCGAACCACCTGAACATCCCCATCGGTGGTGAAATGGTGCCGTTCAGGCTTTAGCGGCATCGCCTCCACGATGGCGGCCTTGAGCTTCTCCAGGTCACCGGGGTAGCGCCTCAATACCGCCCTGAGATCCACCGAATGCTCGTTGCCAAGGCACAGCAGCAAGCGCCCTTCCACCGTGACCCGAACACGATTGCAGGAAGCACAGAAGTTATGGCTATGGGGCGAGATGAATCCGACCCGAGTCTCGCTATCCTCCATACGGTAGTAGCGAGAAGGCCCTGCGGTGGCTTCCGTCGTGGCCATCAGGGGGTAGCGCTGCTCGATCCTTTCGCGCACCTCGTCACTTGAACAATAGGTCTCGGCACGGGAATGGTCGGACACATCGCCCAGCGGCATCTCCTCGATAAAGCTGATATCCAGCCCCTCTGCCCTGGAGAACTCGACAAGATCCAGCACCTCGTCTTCGTTGCGCCCCTTGAGCACCACCGCATTGAGCTTGATGCGCTCAAAGCCGGCCTGCCGAGCGGCGCTGATGCCGTCCAGCACCTTGTCGAGGTCACCGGTACGCGTCAGCCGTCGAAAGCGCTCGGGATCCAGCGAATCCAGGCTGATGTTGAGACGCTTCATGCCGCCCTGGCGCAGCGCCTCGGCATGCCGCCTCAGGCCCGCCCCGTTGGTGGTCATGGCAAAGTCCCGAAGCCCCGGCAAGGCCCCTATACTGGACACCAGTTGCTCGATATTGCGACGGACCAGCGGCTCCCCCCCGGTCAAACGAATCTTTTCCACGCCGAGCTCGGTGAAGGCTTGCGCCACCTGAGAGATTTCCTCCAGCGTCAGCACCTGGGCACGTGGCAGGAAGGTCATCTCCTCGCTCATGCAGTAGACGCAGCGAAAGTCGCAGCGGTCGGTGACAGACAATCGGACGTAGGTCACCCGGCGACCGAAACTATCGATCAACTGTTGTGTCATTGCGAAGCGACCTCCCAACGCTTGGCGTCGTCATGATCCTGACGACGTTCAGATACCCAGTAATCGCCGCTTTCGGTGTGCTCCTTCTTCCAGAATGGCGCCCGGGTCTTCAGATGGTCCATCAAGAATTCGCAGGCTTCGAAGGCGGCACGCCGATGTGCGCTGGCCACCACCACCAGTACGATGGGATCACCGGGCTCCAGACGACCGATCCGGTGGATCAGGGTTACCTCATCGAGCGGCCAGCGCTGTCGCGCCTCAGCTTCGATCTCGGACAGCGACGCTTCTGTCATGCCGGGATAATGCTCAAGCGTCAGCGCCGTGACGTCCGGGCGTTCATTGAAGTCCCTGACCAGTCCAGTGAAGCTGACCACCGCTCCGATGTCGGTGCGATGTTCGAGCATCCGGCGCTGTTCATGACCTGCATCGAAGGTCTCATGCTGCACGCGTATCATCGATCAGCCTCCTGTCACCGGCGGGAAGAAGGCCACCTCGTCCTCACAGGTCAGACGGGTACCGTCACTCGCCATCACCTGATTGACGGCGCACAGCACGCGCCCTTCATCCAGCCCCTTGAAGCGATCATCCAGGGTCTTCAGTGCCTGCTTGAGACCGGCAACATCGGCACTGGGCAACCTGTCCAGTGGCACCGATGCTTCACCGACGCCAAGCCTTTCGCGCAGTTCAGCCAGGCACTTCACCCTGACACACTGCTCCGCGGCGGACGCAAGCCCCAGGGTCAACGCCGGGCTGTTCTCGGGGCTGGTCACGATCGGCGTTGCCGTCGCAGCGGTCGCGCTCCGACGCAGATAGTCACCGGACTTGCCGCCCTGCTTGGCATCCACGTGGATTTCGCCGATCTCCATCTCCTTGTCCACCGCCTTGCACATGTCGTAAAGGGTGAGACAGGCCACCGATACGGCCGTCAGGGCTTCCATCTCGACCCCGGTCCGTCCGGTCAGACGGCAGGTGGCGGACACCCTGACACAGCTGGATTCGGCGTCGATCTCGAAGTCGACGCTGACCTTGGACAACGCCAGCTGGTGGCAAAGCGGGATCAGCTCGTGGGTGCGTTTCGCGGCCTGAATACCGGCAATCCTGGCGGTCGCCAGCACGTCGCCCTTGGGCAACTTGCCATCGCTCAACAGCGCCAGAGTCTCCGGCGCCATGGAGATGCTTCCGGTCGCCGTCGCCTCCCGTCGGGTCGCTGCCTTGTCGCCGACATCGACCATGTTGGCTTCGCCGCGTGCGTTGAGATGGGAAAGCGTCATGTTCAAGCCTCAGGAAAATCGAAAGAGAGGGAATACCATCACGATATCATCGATGGACGCCGAGTCCGTGTCCTCGGGAATCTCGACCAGGCAATTGGCCGAGACCATGGACGACAGAATACCGGAACCCTGATTGCCTGTATTGACCACCCGCAAGGTCCCGTCCGCATCACAGTGAAAGACACCGCGACTGTAGTCCGTACGTCCGACCCTGCTACGAAAGGCGCTACCGGCGACGGCCTTCCAGCGTGGCTGAGTGGGTGAGCGCCCTTCCAGAGCCGCCAGCATCGGCACCACAAACACCAGACAGGTCACCATGCAGGCCACCGGGTTACCCGGCAGTCCCAGCAAGGGTGTCTCGTCGGGGCCAATCACCCCACATGCCATGGGCCGGCCTGGCCGCATGGCGATCCGCCACAGGGTCAACCTGCCAAGACGCTCCACCGCTTCCCGGGTGTGGTCGGCCTGCCCCACCGACACTCCGCCACTGGAGACCACCAGATCCGCGGTCCGGGCGGCGTCAGCGAGCTGTTCGACCAGGGCGTCGGTGTCATCGGCGACGATGCCGAGATCGATTACCTCGGCGCCATGCTCCTGCAACAACCCCATCAGAGAATAGCGGTTGGCATCATAGATCGCCGCCTGGGCGCGTGCCTCACCGGGTGCTGTGACCTCATCGCCGGTGGAGAACACGGCTACCCGAGGACGTCGCCGCACCCGGACCTCGGCCTGCCCGAGAGACGCCAACAGGCCAAGCGCGGCGGCTTCGAGGCGCCTGCCTGCTGCAATGGCCACCTGGCCGGCACGCAGATCCTCGCCCGCCTGGCGCACGTTCTGCCCCTGCTTGACGCGGTCGACGCGTGTCACCCTCACACGATCGCCATCTCGCTCGAGCTGTTCGAGCATGACCACGGTGTCGGCCCCTGGCGGCAAGGGCGCCCCCGTGGTGATGGCAATACACTCACCGTCGCCCAGGCGACCCTGAAAAGGCTGCCCCGCCAGGGCTTCTCCCACCTGGAGAAAGACCTCGCCGGGGTCCTCGGTCGACCAGTTGAGCGCCACCCCATCCATCGCGGAGTTGGTATGCCCGGGCACATCGAAAGGCGCTTCTACCGCCTCGGCCAGCACTCGGCCGTGGGCCCTGGCCAGGGGCACCTTTTCCGCCGCCAGGCGACCTGCCACCAGCGTCAACAGGGCATCGCGCGCCTCCTCGACGCCGAGCATGCGCTCACCAAGATCGAAACAGGAGAGCGTTGTCATGACGTTTCTCCTCCCTGGTGCGCGACAAGCCACTCGGGCCATCGCCTCACCCAGGCCTGGACCCAGGCGGCGATGGCGTCATGATCATTGAGATCGAGCGCATCGCCCCTGGTCGCCAAGGGGGCGTCACTGGCGACGGCCTGAATCCATGGATCGTCTTCCGCCATCAGCGGCTTTTCCAGCGCCGGCCGATGGAGCTCCAGCTTGGGCAAAGGCCAGTCCTTGAAGCCCTCGACCAGCACCAGTTGCGGTTCCAGCGGCGCGACCATGGCCAGCAGGGTTGCCAGATCGGCCTCTTCGCCCCCCGGCGTCTCCATCATCAATGCCAGCCGGGCTCGGGAGGCGATCAGGATAGGTTCGGCCCCCGCCATACGCAGGCGATGACTGTCCTTGCCAGGCTGGTCTACCTCGAAGCGGTGGTGGGCGTGCTTGATCACCGCCACCTTGAGCCCGGCGCCCTTCAACATCGGTACCAGACGTTCCAGCAGGGTGGTCTTGCCGGTCCCGCTCCAGGCGGCGATGCCCAACAGCGGCTGATCGGGGCGCAAGCTCAGCGCCTGCGTCATGAGTCACGCTCCTGGCGACACGCCTCCAGCCGTCGCCTTTCCTCTTCGGTGTTGAGATTGGCGAAGGCGGCAGCGCAGTCGCTGACGTCGACCCGATCCCAGCGGTGGCGATCGTACCAGCGGTCGATCTTGCGTTCGCCCTGCTCCAGTACCGCCGCCAGATCCTCATGCAGGTGACGGGACAGCAACGCCACCACGGGGTGCAGCCGCTCGCCGTCATGGGCGACGACAATATCCAGCCCATCGCGCCAGCCAGCCACCAGCCGGGGCACCAGATCGGCGGGCAGCGCCGGGCTGTCACAGGGCACCACCACCACCCAGGGCGTAGAGGACGCGACCAGACCACTGTAGATACCCATCAAGGGTCCGTGGTAGCCCGCCTGGTGATCCTCGACCACTCGATCGGCAAGAGTCGCGTACTCGTCCAGATGGCGATTGGCATTGATCATCACGCTAGCCACATGGGGCTTCAGACAGGCAACGGCGTGCGCCGCCAGCGGCTTGCCGTCGAACGGCACCAGCCCCTTGTCGACTCCTCCCATGCGTCGCCCCTGGCCTCCCGCCAGAACCACGCCGCTTATCTCCTTCGCGTCCAGCCTCGCCACCATTGCACCTCTTTTATTGGTCGTCGACAGCATCCTCCATGATGCCTTAGCCACCCGCAGGCTGCCATGAGCGTATCGGGGTAGACAGTAGGCGCCAGGGATGTCGGACAGCGACGTTAGCGGGTATCATGTGTCCATCATTATGCACAACATCGGCTTTGCCGAGACGGGAAACAGGATGGAAGACAGTTTCGACGTCGGCGCCAGATTGCGCCAACTACGACAGGAAAAGCAGCTTTCTCAACGCGAACTGGCGAAAAGAGCCGGTGTGACCAACAGCACCATTTCGCTGATTGAGCTTAACAATGTGAGCCCATCGGTCAGCTCGCTTAAGAAGATTCTTGACGCCTTGCCGGTATCGATCAGCGCTTTCTTCGCGGGTGACGAACCGAACCACCCCAGCCCCTTCTATCGCGCCGCGGAGCTCACCGAGATCGGTGATGGCCATCTGTCCTGGCGGCTTGTCGCGGCCAGACGCCCGGACCGACGCATGTCGGTGCTCCACGAGCGCTATCCGCCCGGAGCCGATACCGGCGAAGAGATGCTTGAACACGACGGCGAGGAAGGCGGCGTCATCATCGCCGGCGAGATCGAGATCACCGTCAACGGCGAGACAGGTCTGCTCGGCCCCGGCGACGCCTACTACTTCGACTCACGCCTGCCCCATCGGTTTCGCAACCTGGGGGATCAGGAATGCGTGATTGTCAGTGCGAACACTCCCCCCACCTTTTCCGATGGCGGAGAGCAACTGCACCATTGATTGCCCCCCACCGTCTCCGATGGCGGAGAGCAACTGCACCATTGATTGCCCCCACCTTTTCCGGTGGTGGCGAGAAGTTGCACCATTAATTCCCCCCACCTTTTCCGATGGCGGAGAGCAGCTACATCATTGATCAAAGACGACGACAGGGCATGATCGTCAGTGCCCGGTCGCCAACAGCCGATGGCCCGGCTGTCACGCCGGGCCATGGTAATAGCAGGGTTCATTCGTCCTCGCTGGCCCGGGGCAACACCAGGTTAAGGGCGATGCCGATCAAGGCGGCGAGGCTGACCCCCTGCAGGGCGAACTGGCCATCGCCGAACTGCATACCACCGATGCCGAACACCAGGATCAGCGAGACCACCACCAGGTTACGCGGGGCGGTCAGGGGTTTGCCGGCGCGCACCAGGGTATTCATGCCGACCACCGCGATGGAGCCGAACAGCAGGGTCATGATCCCGCCCATCACCGGGGTAGGAATGGTCTGCAATACTGCCCCCAGCTTGGCGACGAAGGCCAGGGTGATGGCTACCAGTGCGGCGGACACCATGAACATCGGATTGAAGGCGCGGGTCAGGGTGACCGCCCCGGTGACCTCCGAGTAAGTGGTGTTGGGCGGCCCACCGAACAGCGCCGCCGAAATGGTCGCCAGGCCGTCGCCCAACAGGGTGCGGTGAAGGCCTGGTTTCTCCAGGTAGTTGCGTCGGGTCACCGAGCCGATCGCCACCATATCACCGATATGCTCCACCGCCGGCGCGATGGCGACGGGGATCATGAACAGGACCGCCGCCCAGTGAAAGCTCGGCGCGGTGAAGGATGGCAACGCCAGCCAGGCCGCCTCACGTACCGGGCTGAAGTCGACCACTCCCATCAGCAATGCCATCAGATAGCCGGTGACGATCCCCCCCATGATCGGCACCAGGCGCAACAGACCGCGCCCGAAGACCGCCAGGATCAGCGTCACCAGCAGGCTCGACATGGACAGCACCATGGCCTGGGTGTAACCGATGGTCTCGCTGTTCTCGCCGGTGGCCATGCTCACCGCGACTGGTGCCAGGGCAAGACCGATGACCATGATCACCGGTCCTACCACCACCGGCGGCAGCAGCCGATGCAGCCACCCCGTCCCCTTCAGCCGAACCGCCTGGGAGATCGCCACGTAGACGAAACCGGCAGCGATCAGCCCGCCCAGGGTGGCGGAGACACCAAAGTGGGCGATGGAGCCCTGAATAGGGGCAATAAAGGCAAAGGACGACGCCAGAAACACCGGAACCGTCAGACGCGTGGTCAGATGGAACACCAGGGTGCCGATACCGGCGGTGAACATGGCGACGTTGGGATCGAGGCCGGTCAGCAATGGCACCAGCACCAGGGCGCCGAACGCCACGAACAGCATCTGGGCACCGACCAGCACCAGCCGAGGCAAGGAATCCGTCGTTGCTTCGACGGGCGAGGAAGAGGACGAGGGGTCTGACATGGAGGGCTCCGCGGTGGACAAACGCCGGCTATGGTACCAACGCACGCGCAACGTTTCGGCAAAATTTTGCGCGTCTTTCGACGCCACCGCCAACGCTTGGCAGACGCTCCTCTCATCCAGACTGTGCTATCCACCCGGCGCCATGTATTGCCCACAAGGCACCGGGCCCCCGCTGTCTCCAGCGAGGGCCCGGCGTCCTGCACATCAGGGGCCATGCACGAAAGGCGACCTGCGAAGCGCCGTCACCTGCGCACAAGTCCCCGTCCTACTCACGGGTACCGGCCGACATCCATTCCTCCATCATCTGCTCGTAGGGCACTGTGGTGCCCTGGGGCATCTCGTTGTCCAGCTTGGCCTTGGGCGCGCCGGGCTGGCTCAACCATTCTTCGGGATCCTTGGGTTCATTGAGCACCGGCGCGTAGGTGGCAAACACCTTGGCCCGCGCCAGACGCGCCATGATGTTGTCGAGGTCACCGGCCAGATTATCCAGCGCCTCCTGGGCCGAGATGTCGCCATTGACCGCAGGGGCCAGATTCTGCCACCACAGCGGCGCCATGCGCGGATAGTCAGGCACGTTGGTGCCGGTAGGCGTCCAGTTGGACTCGTTGGGACTGCGGTAGAATTCCACCAGGCCACCCAGCTTCGGCGCCATCTCGGTCATCTGGTCGGAGAAGATGTCGGACCGGCGGATCGGCGTCAGCCCCGCCATCAGCTTCTCCAGCGAGACGGTCTTGGACACGGTGAACTGGGCAAACAGCCAGGCTGCGCTGCGCCGATCCTCCGGCGTCGAATCGAAGAAGGTCCAGGCCCCCACGTCCTGATAGCCGACTTTCATCCCCTCTTCCCAGTACGGGCCGGTGGGAGACGGCGCCATGCGCCACTTGGGATTGCCCTCATCGTCGGTCACCGCCACATCGGGACTGACCATGTCGGCGGTAAAGGCGGTGTACCAGAACATCTGCTGGGCCACGTTGCCCTGGGCCGGCACCGGCCCGGCCTCGCCGAAGGTCATGCCCTGGGCTTCGGGCGGCGCATAGTCTCGAAGCCACTCCACCATCTTGGTGACGGCGAACACCGAGGCCGGTGAATTGGTGGCGCCGCCACGGCTGACGCTGGCCCCCACCGGGTGGCTCTCTTCATCGACCCGAATGCCCCAGTCGTCTACCGGGTTGCCGAACGGCACCCCGGGACTGCCCATGCCGGCCATGGACAGCCAGGAGTCATGGAAGCGCCACCCCAGCGACGGATCCCGACGGCCGTAGTCCATGTGGCCGTAGACCTTCTGACCGTCGATCTCGCCGACGTGCTCGCTGAAGAACTCGGCGATGTCCTGATAGGCGGTCCAGTTGGTGGGCACACCCAGATCATAGCCGTAGATGTCCTTGAACTCTGCCTTCAGATCATCGCGCTGGAACCAGTCATAGCGGAACCAGTAGAGGTTGGCGAACTGCTGGTCGGGCAGCTGGTAGATGCTACCGTCGGGCCCGGTGGTGTACTGAATGCCGATAAAGTCGTCCAGATCGAGGGTCGGCAGCGTCAGGTCCTTCCACTCGTTGGCCATGGCCTCGCTCAGGTTGATGGTCGAGCCGTAGCGAATGTGGGTACCGATGGCGTCCGAGTCGTTGACGTAGGCGTCATAGATATTGCGCCCCGACTGCATCTGGGTCTGCATGTTCTGCACCACATCACCTTCGCCGATGATGTTGTGGGTTACCTCGATACCGGTCAGCTCGGTAAAGGCCGGCGCCAGCACGTCGCGCTCCCAGGTATGGGTGGTCAGGCCCTCGGCGACGGTGTTGATCTCCATGCCTTCAAACGGCTCGGCAGCCTTGGCAAACCATTCCAGTTCAGCGATGCGTTCCTCGCGACTCAGGGTCGAGTCCTTGAACACCTCGTCGGCCAGGCGCTCGATCACCGCCGTTCGATCGTCCTGGGCCAGGGCGCCGCCGCTGAGCAGCAATAGCCCCACAGCACCTAGTCTGGTCAGCTTGAGTCTAGCGTTCATGGTCACCTCTATTGTTGTCGTCGACCGTCAGGTCGATCGTTGTCGTCGAAGGGAGCCTGGCCCCCGCTAGCCCCATCGCAGCAGGACCAGCATCCACACCACCGATACGCCCAGCGCCAGCCACAGACTCAGGCTGGTGAAGCCCACGACCGCCAGATGGATGTAGGCCGCCGACAGCATGCCGATGAAGAAACGGTCCCCCCGGGTGGTGCTGATCGGCAGAAAACCGCGCCGTTCCCGAGTCGGCGATACCAGCTCCCAGGTCGTCATGACCACCAGCAACAGCGCAATGACACCAAAGAAGATCGCCGTGGGCAGGGTCCATACCATCCAGTCCATGTCGGTGCTCCTCAGGTCCGGCCCAGGGCAAAGCCCTTGGCGATGTGATGGCGCACGAAGAACACCACCACGATGCCCGGCACGATGGTCAGTACCCCGGCCGCCGCCAGGGTGCCCCAGTCGATGCCCGAGGCGGTCGAGGTTCGCGTCATCACCGAGGCGATGGGCTGGGCCTCGGTGGAGGTCAGAGTGCGTGCCAGCAACAGCTCGACCCAGGAGAACATGAACAGGAAGAACAGCGTCACGCCGATGCCGGAGCGAATCATCGGAATGAACACCTGGACGAAGAAGCGCGGGAAGCTGTAACCATCAATAAAGGCGGTCTCGTCGATCTCCTTGGGCACGCTGGACATGAAGCCTTCGAGGATCCATACCGCCAGCGGAATATTGAACAGACAGTGGGCCAGCGCCACGGCGATGTGGGTATCGAACAGGCCCACCGTGTAGTAGAGCTGAAAGTACGGCAGCAGGAACACCGCCGGTGGCGCCATCATGTTGGTCAACAGCCAGAAGAACAGGTGCTTGTCACCGATGAAACGGTACCGACTGAAGGCATAGGCCGCCGGCAGCGCCACGCTCATGCTGATGGCCATGTTCATCAACACATAGGTGATCGAGTTGACGTAACCCATGTACCAGCTCGGGTCGGTGAATATCTTGGCGTAGTTGGCCAAGGTCAGCGATTGCGGCCACAGGGTCAGCTCGCCGAGGATCTCGCTATTGGTCTGCAGCGACATGTTGACCAGCCAGTAGATCGGCAGCAGTACAAACACGATGTAGGCCAGCATCAAGAAGCCACGGCGAAAGCGTCGTCCTGTCGAACGGCCCTGTCGACGGCGGCGGGCCGCCTCCTTTTCCGCGCGCTTTCGCACCCGGTCGGGACTGGATGGCGTGGAATCAGTCATGGCGAGCCCCTCCCTGCCGGTCCTTCTGCAGATTCATGATGGCGGTATAGAACACCCAGCAGACCAGCAGGATGATCAGGAAGTAGATCAGCGAAAAGGCCGCCGAAGGCCCTACATCGAACTGGGCGGTGGCCATGATCGCCAGCGATTGACTGAGAAAGGTGGTCGCGCTTCCCGGCCCGCCGCCGGTCAACACGAAGGGTTCGGCGTAGATCATGAAGGAATGCATGAAACGCAGCAGCACCCCGATCACCAGTACGTTGGTGAGCTTGGGTAGCTGGATATAGCGAAACACCGCCCAGCGTGAAGCGCGATCGATGCGCGCCGCCTGATAGTAGGCCTCGGGAATCGCCTGCAGACCGCTGTAGCAGAGCAGTGCGATCAGCGAGGTCCAGTGCCAGACATCCATCAGCACGATGGTCACCCAGGCGTCCAGCGGACTCGAGGTGATGTTGTAGGGATAGCCGATCTGGCGCAGGCTCCAGCCCATCAGACCGATGTCGCCACGGGTGAAGATCTGCCAGATGCTGCCCACCACGTTCCACGGGATCAACAAGGGCAAGGTCACCAGGATCAACACCAGTGACGCCCGCCAGCCACGCTTGGGCATCAACAGCGCGATCCCCACCCCCAGCGGCACCTGAATCGCCAGAATGGTCAGCGAAAACGCAAACTGCCGGGCCAGCGCCGCCTGCAGCGCCGGATCGTTGAGCATCTTGACGAACCATTCGGTGCCGGTGAAGAACCGGGTATTGGCGTCGAAGACGTCCTGCACCGAGTAGTTGACCACCGTCATCAGCGGCACGATGGCGGAAAAGGCGACCAGCGCCAGCATCGGCAGCACCAGCCACCAGGCGCGATTATTGGGGACCTTGTTCATGACGCCACCTCTATACGGGATTCATCTACGTACAAAGTCAGCCATCTTTCAGGGAAGCGCACCGACACGCGCCCGGAAAGCGCGAGCCCGCCCTCCTCCACGCGCACCTTGAAGCGCGCCTGGTCTAGCGCCAGCGTCAAGATCGAGTAGGTCCCGAGATCCTGGCAGTGGTCCACCACGGCGCTGAGGGTGCCGCTCGTGCCGTCCTCGGCAAGCTCGATGAATTCCGGACGAATGCCCAGCTTGAGGTTGTCGCTGCGTTCACGAGCATCAAGCAGCGACCGTCGCATCTCGGCGGACAGCTCGAGGCGCTGGCCGTCGATCAGGATGTTGTCGCCATCAATGCATGGCGTGAAGAAGTTCATGCCGGGACTACCGATGAAGTAGCCGACGAAGGTGTGAGCGGGGCTCTCGAACAGCTCGCGAGGGGTACCGAACTGGACGATTCGACCGTCGTACATCACCGCAATCTTGTCGGCAAAGGTCGAGGCTTCGAGTTGATCGTGGGTCACGTAGATCATGGTGATGGCGAAGCGCTGATGGATCTCCTTCAGCTTGCGCCGCAGCTTCCACTTGAGCTGCGGGTCGATCACCGTCAGTGGCTCGTCGAACAGGATGGCCGCCACATCATCACGGACCAGGCCACGCCCCATGGACACCTTCTGTTTCTCGTCGGCGCTGAGGTTGCGCGCCTTGCTGGCCAGGCGGTCGGTCAGGTCGAGGATGTCCGCGACCTCCTCGACCCTCTCGCGAACCCGCTCCTCCGGGGTCTTCACGTTGCGCAGCGGGAAGGCCAGGTTGTCGTAGACCGTCATGGTGTCGTAGACCACCGGGAACTGAAACACCTGGGCGATGTTGCGCTCTTCAGGCGGCAGCTCGTTGACCATGACCCCGTCGAAGCGCACCTCGCCCTGGGAAGGCACCAGCAGCCCGGAGATGATATTGAGCAGGGTCGACTTGCCGCAGCCGGATGGCCCCAGCAGGGCATAGGCACCACCCTGCTCCCACACGTGATCCATCTGTTCGATGGCGTAGTCGCTGCGCTTCGAAGGCGACGCCGAATAGCTGTGCGCCAACTGTGAAAGGCGAATCTCGGCCATACTAGCGCTCCTCCCCCGACGCCGGCGGTGCCTGCTGTGACGACGGAAGCGGCGGACGCACCCCTCCGTCACCGGCTTCCGGCGGCACGTGCAGGGTCTTGCCATCCATGTCGAACACGAACAGGCGATGCACCGGTACATAGAGTGTGATCGGCTCATCCACACGAAAGCTGTGAACACCGGGAAGATGCGCCACCAGGGACATCCTCTCGTTGCCCACGTGCAGGAAGGTCTCGGAGCCACTGATCTCGGCCAGCTCGACCTTGACGTCAAGCGCCAGGTCATCGTCCGCCCGGGGCTGCATGGCCAGATGAGCCGGCCGCACACCGAAGCGGTAGCTGCCCTCGTCAAGCGCCGCCAGAGCTTCATCGAGCGGGAAGTGCACCTCGTCGTCGAAGCTGACTTCACCGTCGCGGATACGTCCTTCCAGCACATTGATGGGGGGTTCGGAGAACATCTCCGCCGCGGTCAGGGAGGCCGGCTGGCGGAACACCGTGGCGGTCGAGCCATGCTGAACCAGGCGCCCCTCGTGCAGAATTGCCGTGTTGCCACCCAGCGCCAGCGCTTCCGCCGGTTCGGTGGTGGCGTAGACCGCGATGCAGTCACGCCGGGCGAACAAGGCACTCAACTCCTCGCGAAACTCCTCGCGCAGCTTGTAGTCGAGGTTGACCAGAGGCTCATCGAACAGCACCAGGTCCGCGTCCTTGACCAGCGCCCGTGCCATGGCGGTGCGCTGCTGCTGGCCACCGGACAGCTCCAGCGGCTGGCGGTCGAGCAGGCCTTCGATGTGCAGCAGCTCAGCGATCTCGTGGACACGCCGCTGGATCTCGCTCTTGGCGACACGGGCCAGCTTCAGCGGAGAGGCAATATTGTCGAAGACACTCTGGTGGGGGTAGTTGATGAACTGCTGGTAGACCATCGCCACGTTGCGTTGGCGCACCCCCTTGCCGGTCACGTCTTCACCCTGCATCAGGATGCGCCCGCGGGTCGGCTGGTCCAGCCCGGCCATCAGGCGCATCAGGCTGGTCTTGCCGGCCAGGGTGCGGCCCAGCAGGACATTGAAGGAACCCGGCTCCAGGGTCAGGCTGACGTCATCGATGTGGGTCTCGCTCGCCACCTTGCGGGTGACGCCGTCGAGGATCAGGGACATGGGCGTACTCTTTCGCGCAGAGGTTCCCCTCGTCTCCGAGGGGCGTCATCTGTACGGTAGTAGAGAATCTCTACTCGCCCGTGATGTTTTTAAACGAAAGGGCCCACCACGCGCTAGAAGACGCCCTTTTTATGCCTCATCCTCTTGTTCTTGCTTTTCTTTTCCACCGCTACCAACTTTTGTCTAATGCGAAAAGCCACCTCTCTGGTAGCTGAGCATTGGTGCAGATGTTGTTTCCAGAAAAAAAAAGCGCCCAATGTTCGCAAAGGAACATTGGGCGCACGACGGAGGCGGGAGAACCCGCTGACGTCAGTTCAACAGCGTACGCACTGGCTTATCCAGCGCATCATCGACCTTCCCGCCCGCTCGCTCGACGCTGTCGTGTGCAGTATCCACCCGATCGGAAACCCCACCCCGAGCATCGTCGACGTGATCCGCGACCCCGTCCCGGGCGTCATCGACACGATCATTGACGTTGTCCTTGGCATTTTCCACGGCGCGATCTGCGGTGCAACGACCAGAAACCCCCACCGTGGCCTCGAGTGCCGCATTCTTGGCGACCTTTTCAGCATCGCAGTCGGGGCGTATCACCCCAGCTTGAACGCTTGCCGCCAGACTCAGAATTACTGCAGCACTAGCTGCCACACGCAACAACTTCATCCATGCCTCCTTGATTCTTGAATCAACCACCGAAAGCCACAACGAGAGCGCGGCGTCTGTCCAGACGGACAATGGCTGAACTGCGTTCCCGCCCAACTGACTTGCGGACACAGCAAAGCAGACATTTCACCTGAAATGTCTGCTTTCGATCATAGGCATGAAACCACTGGGTAAAATGCCACCGCTGGATAGTCTGGCCGTGGCATTGGCGGGATATCGCGTGCTTAGCGGGTACCGAAGATCTTGTCCCCGGCGTCGCCCAGTCCCGGCACGATATAACCGTTTTCGTCGAGGCGCTCGTCCACCGAGGCGGTGTAGATCTCGATATCCGGGTAGGCTTCCTGAACGCGGCGGATGCCTTCGGGAGCTGCCACCAGCACGATCACTCGCATCAACTGGCAGCCACGGTCGCGCAGCATGTCCAGGGTGGCCACCATGGAACCTCCGGTGGCCAGCATCGGATCGATGACCACTGCCATGCGCTCGTCCAGGTCGTTGGCGAACTTGGAGAAATAGGGCACTGGCTCGAGGGTCTCTTCATCGCGGTAGAGACCGACCACGCTGACCCGTGCACTGGGAATCAGGTCGGTGACACCTTCCAGCATGCCTAGTCCCGCTCGCAGGATCGGTACGATGGTGACCTTCTTGCCCTTGAGCTGCTTGACGGTGATGGTCTCGCCACTCCAGCCATCGATGTCATAGTCCTGCAACTCCAGGTCCTGGGTCGCCTCGTAGGTGAGCAGTTTTGCCACCTCGCCGGCCAGTTCACGGAAGCTCTTGGTGCTAATGCCGGCTTCACGCATCAGACCGAGTTTGTGCTGGACCAGGGGGTGATCGATGGCATGGACGCTCATTGGCGAGTCCTCTTTGATAACGGGAGGTGGTGCTTGGACGACCTTCGTCGCATGGACGCGGGCGACAAATTGCGCGCCATTCTACCTGCAACGCCGCGTCAGGTTAACCCGCTGCGTGCACCGAAAGCCGGCGGACGTCCAGGCCGTCCGTCCAACACGTTCAGGGAGTCGGCGGCAGCTGCCAATCCACCGTGGATCTCCCGTGCTCGGCGAGAAAGGCGTTGGCCCGAGAGAAATGGTGATTGCCGAAAAAGCCGCGGTGGGCCGACAACGGCGACGGGTGCGGCGACTCCAGTACCAGATGACGCTCCTGATCCACCAGCGCCTTCTTCTGGCGGGCGTGGCTGCCCCACAGCAGAAAGACACAGGGCGGCGCCTCGGCGTTGACGGTCTCGATGGCGCGGTCGGTGAAGGTCTCCCATCCCTTGCCCCGGTGGGAGCCGGCGTTGCCCTCCTCCACCGTCAAGGAGGTGTTGAGCAGCAACACCCCCTGGCGCGCCCAGGCCTCGAGGTGGCCGTGGTTGACCGGCGTCACCCCCAGGTCCTGGGCCAGCTCCTTGTAGATATTGACCAGCGACGGCGGCGGCTTGACGCCCTCGCGCACCGAAAAGCATAACCCATGAGCCTGGCCAGGACCGTGGTAGGGATCTTGCCCCAGGATCACCACTCGTACCTCGTCCAGCGGCGTCAGCTCGAAGGCCCGAAACCAGTCCGACGAGTGCGGATAGATGGTCTTCCTGGCGGCCTTCTCTGCCGCCAGAAACGCCTTGAGCTGCTGCATGTAGGGCGCCTGGAACTCGGCTCCGAGCCAGCGTTCCCAGCTGTCGGGCAATACCTGAACCATGTCGCTCACCGCCGCTGGTCCGCCAGGGGCTCGACGTAGGCCACGCCCATGTCCCAGGGGAACTGGATCCAGCAGTCCTGGGCGACCTCGGTGAGGTACTGATCCACCAGCGGACGACCCTCGGGCTTGGCGTAGATGGTCACGAAGTGCGCCTTGGGCAGCATCTCGCGCACCTTGCGCGCGGTCTTGCCGGTGTCCACCAGATCATCGACCAGCAGCCAACCTTCGCCGTCGTGATCCACGCCCTTGAGCACCTCGAGGCTGTCCTGCTCCATATGGTCGTAGCTCTTGATGCAGACGGTGTCGATCAGGCGAACATTGAGCTCCCGAGCGATCAGCGCGGCGGGAATCAGCCCACCCCGGGTGATCGCAATGATGCCCTTGGTATCGCGCTCGATCAGGCGATGACACAGCTCGCGCACGTCGCGATGAAGCTGGTCCCAGGACACCACGAAATGGCGATGGTAGCGTTGACTGCTCATGGGTCACTCGTCCTCGGTGAAGGAACACACGGCGAACACGCTGTGGCCAGCGTCACGGATTCTCTGGGAGCCGCCGAGATCCGGCAGATCGACGATGGCAGACGTCTCCACCACATGTCCCCCGCTGCGGCTGATCAGTTCGGCCGCGGCCAGCATGGTGCCACCGGTGGCAATCAGGTCGTCCACCACCAGGATACGGTCGCCATCGCGGAAGGCATCGGAGTGCAGCTCTACCTCGGCCTGGCCGTATTCCAGGGTGTAGGTCTGACTGATGGTCTTGAACGGCAGCTTGCCCTTCTTGCGTACCGGCACAAAACTGCAGCCCAGCTCGTAGGCCACCGGCGCGCCGACGATGAAACCGCGGGCGTCGATGGCGGCGATGGCGTCCAGATCCATCTCCTGATAGCGGTGCACAAAGCTGTCGATCAGCTTGCGAAAGGCCGCACTGTTCTGCAGTAGCGGGGTGATGTCACGAAAGTTGACACCCGGCTGGGGCCAGTCGGGAACGGTGCGAATGACGGACTTGATGTAGTCGCCGTAGATACTCATGGCGGTTCTCGCTAGGGGTCGAAAGAAGAATGCATGACACATGCGGCGCCTTGTCTCGGCGCCGCACGGCGGGGCTGGCCAACCTGCCGGCTCAGCCGGTCCTGGCCAGCCAGCCCCGGTCAGCCCGATGGGCTCAATCGAGGTAGATCATCTTGATCGCGAACAGCACACCGAGGATCACCACGGCGGCGTTCAGGTCCTTGAAGCGACCGGACAGGGCCTTGATCGCCACGTAGCTGACGAAGCCGAAGGCGATACCTTCGGCGATGGAGAAGGTCAGCGGCATGGCCAGGGCGGCGATCAATACCGGCGCCGCCTCGGTGGCGTCGTCCCAGTCGGCATGGGCAAGGCTTCCCGCCATCAGCGACGCCACGTACAGGAGCGCCCCCGCGGTGGCATAGGCCGGAATGGAGCCCGCCAGCGGAGCGAAGAAAAGGCTGGCCAGAAACAGTACCGCGACCACCACGGCGGTCAGACCGGTACGCCCACCGGCGGCGATGCCGGCGGTGCTTTCCACATAGCTGGTGGTGGTCGAGGTGCCGAGGGCAGCACCGGCCATGGAGGCGGTGGAGTCCGCCATCAACGCACGGCCCAGGCGCGGCAGCTTGCCGTCCTTGTCGAGCAGGCCACCGCGATGGGCAACGCCCACCAGCGTACCGGAGGTGTCGAACAGATCTACGAACAGGAAGGCAAAGACCACGCTGATCATGGCCACATCGAAGGCACCGGCCAGGTCCATGGACATCAAGGTCGGCGCGATCGACGGCGGCATCGACACCACCCCGCTGAATTCATTGTGGCCCAGCAGCATGGCCACCAGGGTCACCCCCAGAATACCGATCATCACCGCCCCGGTGACGCGCAGATGGGCCAGCGCGGTAATCACGAAGAACCCGGCCAGGGCGTACAGCGGGGCCGGCTCGGACAGATCGCCCACCGACACCAGGGTGGCCGGGTTGTCGACGATGATGCCGGCATTCTTCATCGCGACCATGGCCAGAAACAGACCGATACCCGCCGCGATGCCGAGTCTCAAGGTGATCGGAATCGAGTTGATGATCCACTCGCGGATGCGAAAGATGCTGAGCAGAAAGAAGGTAACACCGGACAGGAAGACCGCTCCCAGCGCTGCCTCCCAGGTGTAGCCCATGCCCAGCACCACACCGTAGGTAAAGAAGGCGTTCAAACCCATGCCTGGCGCCAGAGCGATGGGATAGTTGGCCCACAGCCCCATTACCAGACAGCCCACCGCGGCGGCGACACAGGTCGCCACGAAGACCGCCCCGTAGTCCATGCCCGCCTCGGACAGGATGCTCGGGTTGACAAAGATGATGTACGCCATGGTCAGGAAGGTGGTGATCCCGGCGATCACCTCCGTCTTGACGGTGGTGCGGTGCTCACTGAGCTTGAAGAAGCGATCGAGCGGGCTCTTGCCGGAGCTCGGTTCAGGCTGCTGGTTGGACATGCGCTGGGTCCTGCACGTGGAGTCAATAGGGGAGTGTCCAGGACGAGAGTTCGCCGAACGCGCCCTGCCACCCTGCGACTAGTGACACCATATAGCAGGCCGTCCAGGGAATCACGACGATCCTGCACAACCTGGCCAACGCACAGGGAGCACGCAGGGTCGTCCGCGCGACCTCCAGCGCCACCACGTCAAGCAAGGCTGCCCGCCCCATAAAGCGGCATCCCAGCCCTCGACGATCGGCCGGGGCCAAACGCACATCGGGCGCGGTACGGCGAGTCCGCCGTACCGCGCCCGATGTCGGCGACTCTCGAAGGCGCGCTACTCTACCAGAATCGGATAGGCTTCGGTATAGATCCAGTCCTTGTCCTGGGCCGGGACATGACAGCCAAGACAGTCGGCCTTGTAGTCGGCCGAAACGTTGGTGGAAGGATCATCGGTCTTGAACAGCGCCCAACCCCAGCCATCGCCCCAACTGCCATTGCTGTCGGCAAAGCGGTCGGTGGAGTCCTTGACCATCACGAACCACTGCTTGATGGTCTCGTTCTCGTAGCTCACCCCGGCGCCGGTGGTGTAGTCGCCGGTGCTGTGTGCCCGCAACTCCTTGACCAGCACGGCGCCGTCGGGGAAGACCCCGTTCTCGCGGAAGGACGCGACGCTCTCGGGCTCGGTATAGACGTTATGGAAGCCACTGGCGTCCCCTTCGGGCACGAACCAGGAGCCCAGATGCGCCATCTCGGTGCGGAAGTTGTCCGGCAAGGAGATGGTGCCCTCGCTGTCCACCCAGGAAGACAGATCCTGGGCCACGGCAGCCGTGGCAATTCCCAACGCCGCTGCGGCGCACACGCCTGTCGCCAATGCCTTGGCTGTCATTTTCATGGTAGTCCCTCGCTGATCACGGTCGGTGCACTTAAAGGAATGTTACATCCGGTTAAGTTAGCAGCTTCTCAAGCGAGGGAGACCACCGCCGACGCCCGTCCGGGCGCTGCGGCACAAAGCTACAGCACTTGGCTGCAAAGGTACTTGTCGACGCTCAGCCCCTGGCCGCCATGACCCGCTCTACCGTCTCGACGATGGCCTGGGTCTGGGGATCGATCTCGAGATTGACCCTGTCTCCCGGGCGACGGTCGGCCAGTGTGGTACGGGCCAGCGTTTCCGGGATCAGGTCGACGCAAAAGGCCGGCCCCCGGGTATCGTTGCGCAACTCACCAATGGTCAGGCTGATGCCGTCCACGCCGATGTAGCCCTTGGCAAAGACAAAGCGCTCGAGCCCTTGCGGCAACAGGAACCACAGGCGACGGTTGTTGGGTGCCTCGTCGAGTTCCACCAGCTCCGCCTGCCCCATGACGTGACCGGACATGGCGTGCCCGCCGATCTCGTCACCGAAGCGCGCCGCCCGCTCGACGTTGACGCGATCACCGACGCTCAGACCGCCGAGATTGGTGACCCGCAGGGTTTCGCGCATCAGGTCGAAGCTGACCAGATCCCCATCGATATCGGTGACGGTCAGACAGACCCCGTTGTGGGCCACCGATGCGCCCAGCTCCAAGCCGTCACACAGGTGACGCGGCAACCGCACCAGATGGCTGCGAAAGGCCTCCGCTTCCTTGATCTCGACCACCTCGGCGGTGCCCTGAACGATACCGGTGAACATCTTTGTCTCCTTGCCATCACGGGGCCTTCCCCGAACCGGCCCAGTCTAGAAGCCGCGCCTCCAAAGGTCCACGCTTGCGCTGTTGTTCAGAAAACCTATCGCCAGTCACGGCGTCCGGCGGGCGGATCCACTACGACGTGGCGCCTACCCCGAAAGACCTTGCCAGCGGCTATGCGTAAACGATTGACAGGGTCCTTCGCTCGCCCTATCCTTGCCCGCTACATTTTTAGGCGCCGATTTGTACCCGGATTGCGGGCGCCCGTGCCGCGACGCTCACAAGGCGTCGGTGCATGAAGTGCAGCTAAAAGGGTGTGTCCAGCGTTGATGGCCACCCGTCAGGGTGGCCTTTTTTTGCCTGCCCATTGCCGTTCTCTTGCCCGCCCAGGTCCCTCGGTGCCCACCCGGTAGCTGAGATGATACGACTGACCAACCTTTCCAAGACCTTTGGTGCCGGCTCACGCGCCGTCAAGGCGCTAGCCGACGTCGACCTGCACGTACCCCAGGGGCAGATTCACGGCGTCATCGGCCTGTCCGGCGCCGGCAAGTCGACGCTGATTCGCTGCGTCAACCTGCTCGAGCGGCCTACCTCCGGCACCGTGGAGGTGGATGGCCAGACGTTGACCAGCCTCTCCGGCCCCGCCCTCAATCAGGCGCGCCACCGTATCGGCATGATCTTCCAGCACTTCAACCTGCTGACCTCGCGCACGGTATTCGCCAACGTCGCCCTGCCGCTGGAACTGATGGGCGTCAAGCGCGACGAGATCACCAAGCGCGTCACGCCCCTGCTGGAGCTGGTCGGCCTGGCCGACAAGGCCCAGCAGTATCCGGCACAGCTGTCCGGCGGTCAGAAGCAGCGCGTGGCCATCGCCCGCGCCCTGGCCAGCCGTCCCCAGGTACTGCTGTGCGACGAGGCCACCTCGGCGCTGGACCCACACACCACCGCCTCGATCCTCGAACTGCTCAAGGACATCAACCAGAAGCTCGGGTTGACCATTCTGCTGATCACCCACGAGATGGAGGTGGTCAAGTCGATCTGCCATCGCGTCAGCCTGATCTCCGGTGGCAGGCTGGTCGAGGAAGCCGATGTCGGTGACTTCTTCACCGCCCCGCGCACTCAGCTCGGCCGCGACTTCCTCAACGAATTCCTCGAACTCGAACCGCCCAGGGAGCTGATCGACCGCCTCGAGCAGACACCCGGGCCGAATTCGCATCCGGTGGTACGCCTGGCGTTTTCCGGCGACGCCGTGTCCACCCCGCTGATCTCGCGGCTGGCGCGGGAGTGCGGCGTGGACGTCAGCATTCTGCAGGCCAAGGTCGAGTCCATCCAGGAGCGAACCCTGGGCCTGATGATCGCCGAACTGATGGGGGATGCCGAGGACACCCGGCGCGCCCTCGCCTACCTGCAATCTCACGACCTGACAGTGGAGGTGCTTGGCCATGTCCAGCGCGATGTTTAACCTCATCCTCGAAGCCACCCTCGACACTCTCTATATGGTGGCGGTGTCCGGTGTGATCGCGGCCCTGGTCGGCATCCCTCTGGGCGTGCTTCTTTATGTCACTCGCCCGGGCCAGATCCTGGCCCAGCCGGTGCTGCAGTCGGTCCTCGGCATCATCACCAACATCGGCCGCTCGATCCCCTTCATCATCCTGATGGTGGCGATCATTCCGTTCACGCGCATGCTGGTGGGGTCGTCCATCGGCACCAACGCTGCCGCCGTGCCGCTGACCATCGCCGCGATTCCGTTTATCGCACGCCTGGTCGAGGGCGCGCTGAACGAGATTTCTCCCGGGCTGGTGGAAGCCGCCCAGTCCATGGGCGCCACCCCGTGGCAGATCATCACCAAGGTACTGCTGCCGGAGGCCCGCGGGGGCATCTTCACCGCCCTGACCGTCACCGCGGTGACCCTGGTCAGCTACTCGGCCATGGCCGGCGCCGTGGGCGGAGGTGGTCTTGGCGACCTGGGCATTCGCTACGGCTACAACCGCTTCAATCCGACCATCATGCTGATCACCGTTGCCATCCTGGTGGTCATGGTTCAGGCCTTCCAGAGCCTGGGCGACTATCTGGTGCGCAAGAGTGACCACAAGTGACATGCACCCTGCATGGCCTTAATAACCAAATTGCATTAGCGAAAGACGTGTTATTCCATTAACATCGCCACACACGTCACACACCGTTTCGGGAGACACTGAAGATGCGCAAGACACTGCTGGGCGCCCTGGCGCTTTCCACCCTGTCACTGGCGATCAGCCAGGCCAACGCCGATGAGCACAGCCTGAAGGTGGGCACCGTCGCCGGCCCCGAGACCGACGTCATGCAGGTCGCCGCCGATCTGGCCGAGGAGCGCTATGGTCTGGAGATCGAGATCATCGAGTTCACCGACTACGTGACGCCCAACGCCGCCCTGGCCGACGGCAGCCTCGACGCCAACGCCTACCAGCACGAGCCCTACATGAACGCCATGGTCAACGACCGCGGCTACGACTTCGCCATCGCCGGGCGCACCTTCGTCTACCCGATCGGGGCCTACTCCGAGAAGTACGAGAGCATCGAGGACCTGCCCGAGGGCGCCACCATCGCGCTGCCCAACGACCCGTCCAACGAAGGCCGCTCACTGATCCTGCTCCACAACGAGGGCCTGATCACTCTGGACGACCCCGAAAATCTGGAAGCCACGCCGCTGAATATCGTGGAAAACCCCCACGACTTCGACTTCCGCGAGATCGAGGCGGCCCAGCTGCCGCGCGTATTGCCCGACGTGGATATGGCCTTCATCAACAATACCTTCGCCCAGCCGGCCGGCCTGACCCTGGACGACGCCCTGGTCAAGGAAGGCCCCGAGTCGCCCTACGTCAACATCATCGCCGTGCGCGGTGGCGACGAGGATCGCGAGGAGATCCAGCAGCTGGTCGACGCCTACCAGAGCGACGAAGTCGCCGCCAAGGCAGAAGAGCTGTTCAAGGGCGCCGCCGTTCCTGGCTGGAAGTAAGCCTGACGCGCGCCCCCTCTCGAGGCCGGCCCCAGGGCCGGCCTCGCCGTTTTCACCCGCGGACACTGCCACACTCGACATGTCTTCCTACGATCTTCTCGACCGCCAGCTCACCGCCCTGCTCGACTCCGGCGACTGGCTGACCAACGCCGCCCAGACCTCGGCCTTCATCATGCAGGAAGTCCCGCGCCTCAACTGGGTCGGCTTCTATCTGCAGCGCCAGCCGCGCATGCTGTCCCTGGGCCCCTTTCAGGGCAAGCCAGCCTGCCATCCGATCCCCTTCGACAAGGGTGTCTGTGGCGCCGCCGCCCGAAGCCGCCAGACCCAACGCGTCGACGACGTCCACGCGGTCGCGGACCATATCGCCTGCGACAGCGCCTCGCGCTCCGAGCTGGTGGTACCGGTGCTCGACAAGGACGGTGAACTATGGGGCGTGCTCGACCTGGACAGCCCCGACCAGGGGCGCTTCAGCGAAGACGACCAGGCCGGCATCGAGCGCCTGGTGGCCACCTTCCGCCGCTTGAGCGGGCTCAGCGACGCCTGAACCGTCCGAACGGATGAATCGCGCCGCCCCAGAGGCGGCGCACTCACTTCAATGCCCACCCGCGGCTTGGCCACTGCGTTGATCAGGCGATGGCAGCAGTTGCCAAACACCGGCGACGGCGACGACCCTAGAAACGACAAAAGCCCCGAGGCGAGGCCGCGGGGCTTTTGTCTGTAATCTGGTAGGACCAGGCGGATTTGAACCGCCGACCTCCACGATGTCAACGTGGCGCTCTAACCAACTGAGCTATGGTCCTGAAGCAGGAAAGCGAGATGGCACGTCGCAATACGCCTTGCAATGGCACTGCGAGGTAGTGCTGGTAGGACCAGGCGGATTTGAACCGCCGACCTCCACGATGTCAACGTGGCGCTCTAACCAACTGAGCTATGGTCCTGCATCACTCGATGTGCGATCTAGCTGGTAGGACCAGGCGGATTTGAACCGCCGACCTCCACGATGTCAACGTGGCGCTCTAACCAACTGAGCTATGGTCCTACACGGCTGCCGAAACGAGGGAGTCACCACCCTCGCTGCTGACAACGGATGCGAATTCTACGCCTTCGGCAGAATTTTGCAAGCCCTTGAGTTCACCGAATGATTTTTTCCTTCGTGGGTCGCGTTCGGCGTCTCAAACGCCTTCACCGCAGCGCGATTCCACCATCGCCAAATCCGGTCGCGTTCGTTTACGATCATCGGGAATGCGTCTGGTGAAGCGAGATCCACGACAGCCTCATCGGCGTCTCCAAAGCGACGTCCTCGCCTGCAATGTACCAGGACGTTCCATGCACCAGGGCCTGCCTGTTCCAAGGGCATCGATGCACAAGGGCTTTCCATCTATCGAGGCCTTTCATCTACCAGGGCCTTTCAGACACAAGGGCTTTTCTTCTATCGAGGCCTTCCGTCTATCAGGGGCCTTTCAGGCACAAGGGCTTTCCATCTTTCAAGGCCTTCCAAGCACAAGGGCAATCGGGATGAACCAGCAGCAGCGTCAGGACGCCATCATTGCACTGGTCAGTCGCCAGGGATACGCCAGCATCGAGCAGTTGACCGATCACTTCGCGGTGACCCCTCAGACCATCCGCCGCGACCTCAACACACTGGCAAGCGAAGGCCGCTTGCGCCGAGTCCACGGTGGCGCGGGCCTCGAGTCGAGCACCGTCAATACCGCCTACGCCACCCGCAAGACGCTCAACCTCGACGCCAAACGACGCATCGCCGATGCCGTGGCGCGCCAGGTGCCGCACCACGCCTCGCTGTTCATCAATATCGGCACCAGCAACGAACTGGTGGCCGAGGCACTGCTTGAGCATCAGGGCCTGGAGATCATCACCAACAACCTCAATGTGGCGTCCATCCTGCATCACAAGGAAGACTTCAAGGTGATCGTCGCCGGCGGCCAGGTCAGACCCCGTGACGGCGGGATCATCGGCGAAGCGACCATCGACTTCATCCATCAGTTCAAGGTGGACATTGGGCTGATCGGGATCAGCGGCATCGATCAGGACGGCTCCCTGCTCGAGTTCGACTATCAGGAAGTCCGCGTCGCTCAGGCGATTATCGAGAACTCACGTCAGGTGTTTCTGGCCGCCGATCACTCCAAGTTTCACCGCAACCCGGTGGTGCGCCAGGGCAACGTATCCCAACTCGACGCCCTGTTCACCGATCGTGAGCCACCGGAGGCCATCGCACGGCTACTGCAGGAACACGGGGTCGCCCTGCACCTGGCCTGATCCTGCACCTGGCCTGGCCCAGCAGCTCTGTGTCATCTTGCGAAAACGTCAGGCCATCCCGATTCCTCTTCGGCCCCGTGGACGCCTTGGCGCACAAACCCAGCCGAGGCGACGTTCTTCCCCTGCTCTCCAGACGGCACGACCAAAGTGCTATCGAAAACTTTCGCGCTCTGGTTGTTCGTTCACGACCTCAACGCTACCTTTATTTTCGATAACGAACTTGTTGTGGCCTCGTACGACCATTGATCACCCGCGGCGGCGACGTTGCATAGGGGCACCCGACGTCGCTGCATCTGGCCATGTCCCTGCCGGCAGCACTAGACGGAAACCGTCTGCTCACCGAAGGTGAAGGTATCGCTCGACCACAACAACCGTCAGGACACCGGAACATGCCAACACGCTATATTCTCGCCTTTGATCAGGGCACCACCAGCTGCCGGGCCATCCTGTTCGACCAGGACACCCGCATCGTCGGCATCGCGCAGAAGGAATTCACCCAGCACTACCCCAAGCCAGGCCAGGTGGAACACGATGCCATGGAGATCTGGGGCAGCCAGATGGGAGTCGCACGAGAAGTGCTGGAAACCCAGGGCGTCAAGCCGTCCCAGGTAGCCGCCATCGGCATCACCAACCAGCGCGAGACCACCCTGATCTGGGACCGACACACCGGCAAACCGATCCACAACGCCATCGTCTGGCAGGATCGACGCACCGCACCGCTATGCGACGAGCTCAAGGCCCAGGGGCTGGAAGCCCATATCCGCGACACCACCGGCCTGGTGGTCGACGCCTACTTCTCCGCCACCAAGATTCGCTGGATCCTCGACCAGGTGGACGGTGCCCAGCAGCGCGCCGAGGCCGGCGATCTGCTGTTTGGCACCATGGACAGCTGGCTGGTGTGGAACCTGACCCGCGGCGAACGCCACCTGACCGATGTCTCCAACGCCTCGCGCACCATGCTGTTCGACATCAAACGGCTCGACTGGGACGACCGACTGCTCGAGGCCCTCGATATTCCCCGGGCGATGCTGCCCGAGGTCAGGCCATCCAGCGAGGTCTACGGTACCACCGCCAAGGAAATGTTCGGTGGCGCCCAGATCCCCATCGCCGGTATCGCCGGTGACCAGCAAGCCGCCCTGTTCGGCCAGGCCTGCTTCGACAAGGGCATGGTCAAGAACACCTACGGTACCGGCTGTTTTCTGCTGATGAATACCGGCGAGACCCCGGTGCCTTCGACCTCGGGCCTGCTGACCACCATCGCCTGGGGGCTCGACGGCAAGGTCACCTATGCGCTGGAAGGATCGATCTTCATCGCCGGCGCGGCGGTGCAGTGGCTGCGCGACGAACTCAAGATGATCGACTCGGCGGAAGACTCCGAATACTACGCCAGCAAGGTCGAGGATGCGGGTGGTGTCTACGTGGTCCCCGCCTTCGCCGGCCTCGGCGCTCCTTACTGGGACATGTACGCCCGTGGAGCGATCTTCGGCCTGACCCGAGGCTCGGGCAAGGAGCATATCACCCGCGCCACCCTGGACGCCCTGGCCTACCAGACGCGAGACATCATCGACGCCATGCAGAAGGACTCGGGGATCACCCTCAAGGCCCTGCGGGTCGACGGCGGCGCCGTCGCCAATAACATCATGATGCAATTCCAGGCTGACATGCTGGCGGTCGACGTCGAACGCCCCAGGGTCATCGAGAGCACCGCCCTGGGGGCGGCCTACCTGGCGGGGATCGCGGTGGGCATGTGGAACCTGCCGGGGCTCGCCACCCGGGGCGACATCGAACGCACCTTTACGCCTGCCATGGAAGACGCCGAACGGGAACGACGCTACAAGGGCTGGAAGAAGGCGGTGCGACGGACCATGAACTGGGAGCGCGACGAAGACTGAGCAGAAGGCCGTGCGACGGACCGTAAACCGGGAGCGCGACGAAGACTGAGCAGAAGGTCGTGCGACGGACCATAAACCGGCAGCGCGACCAGGACTGACCAGGCCGGGACTTTGCGCCCCCCTTCAGGAACCGCGGAGGACATGCATGCAACTACGTGACACCAATCTTCAGCGCCTGAAGGAAGAACGCTTCGATGTGCTGATCATCGGCGCCGGCATCAATGGCGCCGCCAGCGCCGCCGCGCTGGCCGGCAAGGGCGCCCGGGTGGCCCTGATCGACCGTGGCGACTTCGCCGGCGAAACCAGCCAGCACTCGTCCAACCTGGTATGGGGCGGCATCAAGTACATGGAAAGCTATGACTTTGCCCTGGTGCGCAAGCTGTGCAAGAGCCGCAATCACCTGATCAAAAGCTTCCCGTCGACGGTCCAGGAAATTCGCTTCCTGACCACCATCGACAAAGGGTTTCGCTATCATCCGCGCTTGCTCTGGGCAGGTACCTGGTTGTACTGGCTGATGGGCAACGCCTTCACCAGGCTACCGCGCTTCTTGACGCCAAAAGGCATCAATCGACGCGAGCCACTGGTCGATACGCGTGCGGCGATCGGTGGCTTCGAGTACTCCGACGCCTACCTGCATGACAACGATGCCCGCTTCGTCTACAGCTTCGTACGCTCGGCGCTGGACTACGGCGCGGCGGCGGCCAACTACGTCGAGTCGCGGGGGGCACGACGCAGCGACAACGGCTGGGTCGTTGACGCCCGGGACAACCAGAGCGGCGAGACCTTCAGCCTGCGCGCCGGAATCATCATCAATGCCACCGGCCCCTGGGTGGACGACCATAACGCCTTGAGCCGACAGACCACCGATCACCACCACGCCTATTCCAAGGGCATCCACCTGATCGTGCCACGGCTGTCGGAGCGCCAGCGCGTGCTGGCCTTCTTTGCCGACGACGGGCGGCTGTTCTTCGCCATTCCCATGGGGCCGCGCACCTGCATCGGCACCACCGACACCAAGGAAGAGCGCCCGGAGGTCGCGATCAGCGACGCCGACATCGACTTCGTGCTGGACAACATCAACAAGCGCCTGAGTCTGAAGCGCCCACTCGACCGTTCGGACATCATCGCCACCCGCTGCGGCGTGCGCCCGCTGGCGGTCAAGGCCAACGCCGGCAATGGCCGCGACTTTCTCCAGATGTCGCGCAAGCATGCCATCGACATCAACGCCAAGGAGCGCCATATCAGCATCTTTGGCGGCAAGCTTACCGACTGCCTCAACGTCGGCGAGGAGATCGTCAGAGAGGTGCAACGATTAGGCCTCGAGCTGCCACAGCCGCGCGCCCGCTGGTACGGCGAACCTTCGGACACGGACAGGCGAGAATTCCTGCACCAGGCAAGCCTGCTGGGCCTCGATGAGCGCACCCCCTCCTCGTCCAGTGAACCTCTGAGCAAGCGCCTGTGGCGTCGCTACGGCCTCAACGCCTTCGACATGCTGGAGCAGATCCGCCAGGACCCGCGACAGGGAGAGCTGTTGATCGAGGGTACCGAATACCTGCGCTGCGAGCTCGAGCACGCCGCCCGGCGAGAGATGATCACACGACTCGAGGACTTCCTGCGCCGCCGCTCCAAGATCGCCCTGGTGGTGGACACTCAGACCCTGCACGGGTCACCTGGCCTCGATGAGGCCGCCCGAATCCTGTTCGGCGACGAGGCCCAAGAACGGCTCGAGGAATACTTCGCGAGTGCCACACCGACATCGCGCGAACGGGCCTGAGGTCCTCAACGGCGCTCCTTGGCTCTATCGTTAAAGGCCGAGGACCGTTAGGCTCGTCATCATCATTGTTGCGCCGAGCCGGTGCGCCGGACCGAAAAGGGACCCCTGCATGCTCTCACTTGTCATCGATACCCTTCTGATCGCGGTGGTGACCATCGTCGCCGGCGCTACCCTGATCGCCAGGATTCCGTCCCACTGGTGGTGGCTCAGGGCCTGTGAGTTCCCCCGTGTCCAGATCGGACTCATCGGGTTGTTCTGTGCTTTGGCAAGCCCGCTGGCGAGCGACTCCCTGACACTCTGGATTGCCACGGCCGGCCTGGTCGTCTTTGCCATCCAGGCTTTCTATGTACTGCCCTGGACACCGCTGTGGCCGGTGCAGGTCATGGCCGCCAAGGGCGACGCCCCGGAGCGTTGCCTGACGCTCTTGATCGCCAATGTACTGACGCCGAACCGGCGCAGCGACGACCTGCTGGAGATCATCGCCGAGCGCGACCCGGACATGGTGCTGACCCTGGAATCCGACCAATGGTGGGGCGACAAGCTCGATGCCGGCCTGGCAGACGGCTACCCCCACGCCGTGCGGGTCCCGCTGGACAACCTCTACGGCATGCACCTGTATTCCCGTCGCCCGCTGATCGACACCGAGGTCAAGTGGCTGATCCAGGATGACATCCCCTCGATCCACTGTGAGGTGGAACTCGAAAGCGGAGATCATATCCGCTTTCGCGCCCTTCACCCCAGGCCACCGGCGCCGAGCGAGAGCGAGGAATCGCTGTGGCGGGACGCGGAGCTTTCGCTGGTCGCCGAAGAGATCCACCAGAACCCGGTACCGACGCTGGTCGCCGGCGACCTCAACGACGTTGCCTGGTCACGCAGCACGCGCCTGTTCTGCCGCGTCAGCGGCATGCTGGACCTGCGGCGCGGCCGCGGCATGTTCTCGAGCTTCCACGCCGGCTATCCGTTCCTGCGCTGGCCGCTGGACCATGTCTTCGTCAGCGAGCACTTCACCCTTGCCAAGATGGATCGGCTGCGGGCCTTTGGCTCAGACCATTTCCCGATCCTTGCCACCGTCTGTTATCGCCCCTCCAGAGCCGACGAGCACGACACCCCGGACGCCGACAACGAAGAGCATCACGACGCCCGTGAAACCGTCGAGGAAGCCAAGGAGCGCGATCAGTCGAGTTGAGTTCCCGCCTTCCAGGCGATGTCCATGTAGTGGTAACAAGTGTGGCGATGGACTCGCAGCAATAGAAAAGACGGGTAGCAGTAGAAAAGAAGAGCCTTGCCGTCGTGGCAAGGCTCTTCTTCTTCAAGGGGCGCTATTCCAAGGGGCGTTATTCCAAGAGGCGCTATTCCAAGAGGCGCCATGTCGGCCGCGCCCTCGTCACCTCTATTCGGGAATACCGCCACGAGTCAGGGAGGCGGGATCCAGCAGGCGTTCGAGCTCATCGCGTCCGAGGTCGGTCTCCTCCTCGGCCACGTCGATGATCGGCCGACCGGCCTGGTAGGCCTTCTTGGCGATGGCCGCCGCGGCGTTATAGCCGATCACCGAATTCAATGCCGTCACCAGGATGGGATTGCGCGCCAGTGGCTCACTCAGGTTGTCCTCGCGCACCTTGAAGGTGGCGATCGCCTTGTCCGCCAGCAGCCGCGATGTCTGGCTCATCAGGGTGATCGACGTCAGCAGGTTGCTTGCCACCAGTGGCAGCATCACGTTGAGCTGGAAGTTGCCGCTCTGTCCGGCGACGGTCACGGCGGTGTCCAGACCGATCACCTGAGCGGCGGCCTGGGCGGCGGATTCGGGTATCACAGGATTGACCTTGCCCGGCATGATCGAACTGCCCGGCTGCAAGGCTTCAAGCTCGATCTCGCCAAGCCCCGCCAGCGGGCCGGAGTTCATCCAGCGCAGATCATTGGCGATCTTCATCACCACACACGCCAGACCCTTGAGCTGACCCGACAGTTCCACCGCTGCGTCCTGGGAGCCAAGGCTGGCAAAGAAGCTGTCATTGGGCGTCAGAGCGAGCCCGGTGCGGGCGGAGAGCTCGGCGGCCATGCGCTCGGCAAACTCGGGATGGGCATTGATACCCGTGCCGACCGCAGTCCCCCCCTGGGCCAGCCGACACAGCCGCACCATGGCGCTGTCGAGACGCTCGATGGCCTGCCCCACCTGGCTCGACCAGCCACCGAGTTCCTGACCAAGACGCAGTGGCATGGCATCCATCAGGTGAGTGCGTCCGGTCTTGACCACCTCGTCCAGCTCTTCTGCCCTGGCGTCGATGACACCTCTGAGGTGCTCGAGCGCCGGGCGTAGCGTACCGGTAACTTCCAGCGCCGCCGACAGGTGCAGGGCGGTGGGAATGACGTCGTTGCTCGACTGTCCCATGTTGACGTGGTCGTTGGGCCCGACGCTCAAGTCATCGGAGCTCGCCAGGTGGGCGATTACCTCGTTGACGTTCATGTTGCTCGAGGTGCCGGACCCGGTCTGAAACACATCGATGGGAAACTGATCATCGTGCTGACCCGCGATGATCGCGTCTGCCGCCTCGACGATGGCACGACGACGATCGTCGTCCAGCAATCCCAGGTCGCCGTTGACCACCGCCGCCGCTCGCTTGATGCGAGCAATGGCGTGGATAAAGGCCGACGGCATCGGCTGGCCCGACACCGGGAAGTTGTTGACCGCGCGCTGCGTCTGGGCGCCATAGAGCGCATTGGCGGGAACCTCGAGCTCCCCCATGCTGTCGCGTTCGATACGGGTCTGCGTCATGGATCACTCCTGATCGTCAAAGGCAAAGGGTTAAGGGTACGGTCCTTCGTTTTCTCTTGAATACCATGGTGGCGAGACTTCCTGCTTGCAAGGCTTGCAGGGATCACATCGCTGTCATGTCTCCACACTAGGCTGAAGGCGATCCAGGGGCACGGTGAACTTGCACGCCGGTATCCCATCAAAGGGCGATGAAGGCTAGATAACGGACTTTTCGTCGTTTTTTCGCTGTTTCAAGCATTCTTTGGATCCAAACCCCTTTTCCCCCGATTCTCGACCCAATCCATGTTGCGATGCACAAAACCCTCTGCTATTGTGCACTGCAACAGACGACGCAACGGCATCGACCACTGGGAATGGTCCCACGGTCATCGCCGACAAGTAGTTCGAAACCCCAGGAGGTTCACATGATGCGCACTATCGATACCAAAGCACTGTTCAACAACGAGCAAGTCGAAAACCTGTTCTTCGGCCCGGCCCGCGCTTACGCCAGCCTGACCGTCGACTTCGCCGAGAAGCTGACCAGCGCCCAGCTGGAAGCCGCCAAGGCCTACACCGAGACCGGTCTGGCCCAGGCTCGCGCCTTCACTTCCGTCAAGGACGTCGAAGGTCTGCGCTCCTACATGGAAGGCCAGCAGAAGGTCGCCAAGGACCTGACCGAGCGCCTGAAAGGCGACGCCGAGAAGGTCGTGGCCCTGCAGCAGGACTTCGTCTCCAAGAGCCAGAAGCTGGCCGAAGAGAACGTCAAGCAGGCTACCGACACCGCCACCAAGGCTACCGCCAACGCCAAGTAATCTGGCTACGGCAGACGCCTGAACGACTCAGGTCGTTCACCAAGCGGCCCCCGATTTCAATCGGGGGCCGTTTTGCGTCTGCAGCCAGCGTCAATCAAGGCGCTGCCTTGTGACACCGCCACCAAGGCTAGCGCCAACGCCAAGTAAACATGGCTGTCTCGGGCAGACGCCTCGACGACTCAGGTCGTTCACCAAGCGGCCCCCGATTTCGATCGGGGGCCGTTTTGCGTCTGCAGCCAGCGTCAAGGCGCTGCCTTGTGACACCGCCTCCAATAAGTGACATTCGCAAGGCGGCAGACGCCTGTCCGGCCACGCACACGCCACGCGTGGCAATTCCGACGCCGATTCCATAAGCTGACAGCACACAGGGCCCAACGACATTCGTTGCAAGGAGACCGCGCCATGAAGGCACCCTACCCGCTGTTGTCACGCCGATTCCCCCTGGCGGTAATCGCCATCCTCGCCTTGCTGATCACCGGCTGTCAGAGCGTCAGCACCACCGGCACGTCCCGCGCCCCGGAGGTCATCGATATCGGCGAACCCGACACCCCGATCGAACAGCCGGGCCCGAGAGACGACCAGCCCACCGCCGATCAAGCCAGGGTCCCCAGGGAGATCCCCTTCCCCGCCGACGTCTACGCCCAGCTGCCGAAGAGCGGCAGCGCCGTGCTGTCCGGCAGACTCACCCTGAACACCCCCGCAGGCCCGGTCATCGGCGGTGGCGAGACGGTATCGGTCGCACCGATCACCAAGTACTCCGCCGAGGCGGCGGCCCAGGCGCTGGCCGGCCGGGCGGTGGAACGCGCCGACCCACGGGCCCGCGAATACACCCACACCACCCGCACCGACACCAACGGCTACTTTCAGCTACGCGACCTGCCCCCCGGCGACTTCTACGTTTCGGGCACGGTGGTCGATCCGGCCAGTGGCAGCCGCCAGATCGTGATCAAGGAAGTCACGCTAAGAAATGGTGGCCACAGCGAGATTCAGCTCAGCCGCTGATACCGCGTACCGATTCGACCTGGCCCTGACAGCAGGACGGCGACCCATTGCGGGTCGCCGTCTTGCTTTCCTGGAGAGCTTTCCTGGAGATGCCCAGACCGCTACCAGTCCAGTGCCTTCTTGACGAAGGGGATGGTCAACTTGCGCTGCGCCGACAGCGAGGCGTTGTCCAGCACCTCGAGCGAGCGAAACAGCTCACTGAGCTCGCGTGCACCACGATGCAGGATGTAGCGTGCCACCTCGTCGGGCAACTCCATGCCACGCAGGTGGGCACGCAGCTTCAACGCTTGCATGCGGTCCTCGTCGGACAGCTGCCTGAGGTGGAAGGTCATGCCCCAGGTCAGCCGTGACGCCAGGTCCGCCAGCTTGATATCGAGCTGCCGGGGCGGGCGATCCGCGGCGATCAACAATCGCTTGCCGCTGTCTCGCAGCCGGTTGAAGGCATGGAACAGCGCCTCCTCCCAGCGCTTGCGCCCCACCACTCGATCCAGATCATCGATGGCCACCAGGTCGAGACGCTCCACATCCTCGAGCATCAACGGCGGGAAGTGGCCCAGCTCCTCCAGTGGTAGATAGAGGGTTCGCAGGTCCCGCGCGGAGGCCTGGTGGCAGGCCGCCTGCAACAGGTGGCTACGACCGACGCCGTCGCCCCCCCACAGGTACAGAAAGGGCTCGCCGTTGTCATCGAACTGATGGCTCAGGCACTCCACCAGGGTGGCGTTGGCTCCCGGATGGTAGTTGTCGAAGGTCGCGTCGTCGCGCAGTCCGACGCCCAGAGGCAACTGCGCGGGGGCTCGACTCATGAGGACTCCTCGTTGGCGGCGGAGGGCTCCTTGTCGGATTCATGCTCCGCGTCATAGAGCGACGAATTCTTATACGTATCATGCAGGTAGCGCAAGATGACCATCACCATGGCCGCCACCGGCAGCGCCAGCAGCACACCGGTGAAGCCGAACAGCTGGCCGCCGGCCAGCACCGCAAAGATGACCGCGACAGGATGCAGGCCAATCTTGTCCCCCAGCAGCTTCGGCTGCAGCAGGGTGCTTTCCACCAGTTGCCCGAAGCCGAACACCAGCCCCACGCCCAGCAGTACCAGCCAGTCGCCGAACTGGAAGAAGGCCACCACACCGGCCACCGAGATCCCCACGATCACGCCCAGATAGGGCACGATGCTGGCAAGCCCTGAGAGCAGCCCGATCAGCAGGCCAAAGCGAACACCCAGCAGCGTCAGTCCGATGGCATAGATGACGCCGAGACACAGCATCACGATCAACTGGCCACGCAGGAAGGCCGCCAGCACCTCGTCGCACTCCTTGGCCAGCCGAACGGCCGTCGGCTCCCACTGACGCGGCAGCAGCCGCCTGACCTTGCCCACCAGCACGTCCCAGTCCAGCAGCAGGTAGAAGGTCACCACCGGAATCAACGCCAGATTGGCCAGCCAGCCGACCAGCGCCATACCCGACCGCGACACCTGGGCCAGTACGCTGGCGGCGACGGTACCGGTTTCTTTCCAGTTTTCCAGTACTGCCTTGCGCAGTGCATCGAAGTCGGTGCTGAGATCGAGCCCGGTCAACGACTGCAGCTCCGGCAACACCGTGCTCTGAATCCAGCTCAGTACCGCCGGCAGCGCTTCCACCAGCTGCCCGATCTGCTGTCCCAGCAGCGGCACCAGCAGCAGCAGCGTCAGCCCTACCAGCAGCGTCAACAGCACAAACACGACGCAGACCGCCCATTGACGCGACAGCCCGCGCTCCTCCAGGCGATCGGCGATAGGGTCACCCAGGTACGCCAGCACCATGCTGACGAAGAAGGGCGCCAACACCGGTTCGATGCTGACGAAGAACCACAGCACAACAGCCGCCACCGCGGCGACAATCCACCACTGCTTGCTCATTCGCTTTTCCCCGAAAGAAACCACCATTCCCTGTGATGCCCGACCGATAGTGTGCCATGGCTGCGATGGCCGAAGCACAGTGCTACAATCTCCGCCCCCAACGTGCCCATTGTCTCACGTTCGTCCGCTGGTGCGCACCACGCCCGCGGGTCGACCGACTCCACAGGATCTGTCATGACCGACTCCTCCTCCTCCCCCGAAAGGGCTTCGCTCAGCTACAAGGACGCCGGTGTCGATATCGACGCCGGCAACGCCCTGGTCGATCGCATCAAGGGCGTCGCCAAACGCACCACCCGCCCCGAGGTAATGGGCGGGCTGGGAGGCTTCGGCGCGCTGTGCCAGCTGCCCAGCGGCTACCGTGAGCCGGTGCTGGTCTCCGGCACCGACGGGGTCGGCACCAAGCTGCGCCTGGCCATGGACCTGGGTCGCCATGACACCATCGGCATCGATCTGGTTGCGATGTGTGTCAACGACCTGGTGGTCGCCGGCGCCGAGCCGCTGCTGTTCCTCGACTACTATGCCACCGGCAAGCTGGACGTCGATATCGCCGCCGACGTGGTCAGCGGCATCGGCGAAGGCTGCGAACGTGCCGGCTGTGCTCTGGTCGGTGGCGAAACCGCCGAGATGCCCGGCATGTACGAAGGTAGCGACTACGATCTGGCCGGCTTCTGTGTCGGCGTGGTGGAGAAGGACGAGATCCTCGACGGCACCAAGGTCGCCGCCGGTGACGTACTGCTGGGCCTGAGCTCATCCGGCCCTCACTCCAATGGCTACTCGCTGATCCGCAAGATCCTCGAGGTGGCTGACGCCGACCTGTCCACCGACATCGACGGCCAATCACTGGGCGACGCCCTGATGGCGCCGACACGCATCTACGTCAAGCCGCTGCTGGAACTGCTGCGCCACGACGACTATCAGGTCCACGCCCTGTCCCACATCACCGGTGGTGGCCTGCTCGAGAACCTGCCCCGGGTACTTCCCGAGGACCTCACCGCCCACGTCGATACCAGCCTGTGGCAGCGCCCTGCGGTGTTCGACTGGCTCAAGCAGCAGGGCAACGTGGACGAACATGAGATGCACCGCGTGCTCAACTGCGGCATCGGCATGGTGCTGGTGGTACCTGAAGATCAGGCCGACCAGATCCGCGCTCACCTGCAGGCCCAGGGCGAAGGCGTCCATCGCATTGGCCACATCGCCGCGCGCCAGGGCGACGAGGAGCAGGTGCAACTGGAGATGCCGGCGTCATGAGCGAGGGCGTGAACGAGGGCGAGCTCAACGGCTTCACCCCGGAAGAGGCCACCCAGCCACGGGTGGTAGTGCTGATCTCGGGGGGTGGCACCAACCTGCAGGCCCTGATCGACGCCCAGAGCCACGACGAACTGGGTGGCGAGATCGTGGCCGTGGTGTCCAATGTCGCTGACGCCTACGGTCTGAAGCGGGCGCGTGATGCCGGCATCAACGCGGTGGCCCTGCCCCACCGCGAGTACGACAGCCGCGAGGCCTTCGACGGCGCCCTGATCAAGGTGATCGAGCGCCACGAGCCTGACCTGGTGGTGCTGGCCGGCTTCATGCGCATCCTGACGCCACGTTTCGTCCAGCGCTTCATGGGGCGGATGATCAACATCCATCCGTCGCTGTTGCCGGCCTATCAGGGCCTGCACACCCACGCCAGGGCACTGGCCGACGGCATCGACGAGCACGGCTGCAGCGTACACTTCGTCACCGAGGAACTCGATGGCGGGCCGGTGGCGATCCAGGCCGTGGTCAAGGTTAACAAGGATGACACCGAAGAGACCCTCAAGGAGCGAGTGCTGAGTCGTGAGCACCTGATCTTCCCGATCGCGGTACGCTGGTTCCTCGAGGGGCGTCTGCGCCTGCAGGGCGACATCGCGACCATCGACGGCCATCCGCTGCCGCCGGGCGGCATGCGACTGTCCCACGAGGACGCCGCCGAGGAACTCGACGAGGACGACGAGTCCCGTTGAAACCTGGCCGCGCTGTCGACTGAAACAACAAGGCCCGCCGAGCGATCGGCGGGCCTTGTTGTCTGTGGGCCTTGCATGCAGCAGTCGCGTGAGCGGTAAGCCCTCGCCTCTTCGCACTCAGGTGCGCGGCAGAGTCACTCCACGCTGGCCCATGTACTTGCCGCCACGATCGGCGTAGGAAGTGTCACAGATCTCGTCAGATTCCAGAAACAGCATCTGTGCCACGCCCTCGTTGGCGTAGATCTTGGCCGGCAGATTGGTGGTGTTGGAAAACTCGAGGGTCACGTGACCTTCCCACTCCGGCTCCAGCGGCGTCACGTTGACGATGATGCCGCAACGCGCATAGGTGGACTTGCCCAGGCAAATGGTCAGCACGCTGCGCGGGATGCGAAAGTACTCGACGGTCCGCGCCAGCGCGAAGGAGTTGGGCGGAATCACGCAGACATCGCCCTTGATGTCGACAAAACTCTTCTCGTCGAAGGCCTTGGGATCGACCACCGCCGAGTGAATGTTGGTGAACACCTTGAACTCGTCGGCGCAGCGTACGTCATAGCCGTAGCTCGAGGTCCCATAGGAGATGACCCGCCGGTCGTTGACGTAGCGAACCTGATCGGCCTCGAAGGGCTCGATCATGCCCTCGTTCTCGGCCATGCGGCGGATCCATTTGTCGGACTTGATGCTCATGGGACTTCCTGCTGGGTGCTCGAAGAGTGGACGCGTTCGGTGGGGCCACATGATAGCGGCCCCTCGCTGCCACGTCACGATGCAAAGGTGATAGGCGCCTGACAGGCGCTTGATGAGGATCAGCCGGCGACGCCGCCAAGCGTCATCCTCCGCCGGCCCTTACTCGCTGAAGCTGATGCTCGGCCCCTGGTCGCCACCGTCACCGTCGATCTGCTCGGCCACCTGACGCGCCATGGTGCGGAAGGTCATCGCCACTTCGCCGTCGGGCTCGGCGACCACGCTGGGACGTCCACCGTCCACCTGCTCACGAATGCCCATCGACAGCGGCAGGCGCCCCAGCACCCGGGTATCGTACTCCGCAGCGATGCGCTCACCGCCCCCCTCGCCGAAGACCGGCTCACTGTGGCCGCACTTCGAACAGGTATGCAGACTCATGTTCTCGACCACGCCCAGCACCGGGACCTTGACCTTGCGGAACATCTCGATGCCCTTGCGCGCGTCCAGCAAGGCGATGTCCTGGGGCGTGGTGACGATCACCGCGCCGTCCACCGGTACCTTCTGGGCCAGGGTGAGCTGGATGTCACCGGTGCCCGGCGGCATGTCCACGAACAGATAGTCCAGGTCGCTCCAGCGTGTCTGGTTGAGCATCTGCTGGAAGGCCCCCGCCACCATCGGGCCACGCCACACCATGGGCTCGCGAACGTCGACCATGAACGCCATGGACATGGCCTGGAGGCCGTGGGCCTCCAGCGGCAGGAACTGGTTCTCGCCGCTCGCCTGGGGGCGCACGCCTTCGCCGACTCCCAGCATCTGCGCCTGGCTGGGCCCGTAGATATCGGCGTCGAGAACGCCGACGCGATAGCCTTCGGCGGCCATGGCCAGCGCCAGATTCACGGTCACCGTCGACTTGCCGACACCACCCTTGCCCGATGCCACGGCAACGATATGCTTGACCCCTTCGATCACGTCTCGCTCCTGTTTCCAGATGGGCGCGGTTAATCCGCCGGGCCAGTATAGGGCCCAGGCGGCGCGAGGTTAAGCGAAGCGGGACCGCCAAACGCAGCGGCGGGCCCGAAGGCCCGCCGCTGTTGCTTCCCGCAACCTTGCCGACGTCACCGCCGGCAACCGTCTCGCTGACGCTCAGTTGGTGCTTTCGGTGCTGGCGTCGTCGGTGACCGAGGCTGCCGCATCGCGCACCTTCTCGGCAGCCTGACGGGCCACGTCCTTGACCGTCTCGACGGCCTCGGCGGCACCGGAGGCTACCTCATCGGTCCACTGGGTAGACGACTCCTCGCCCTCGGCGGCCGCATCGGCGGAGCCCTCTTCGCTGGCCGCATCCGCCTGGGAAGCGTCGGCGGAGGAACCTTCCCCGCTCTGGGAGGCGTCGGCAGAAGCCTGATCACCCTCGCTGCCACCCGGGGTCTTCTCCATGGACTCGGACGAGGCCACGTCCTCGTCCTCGGCGGCGCTCTCGTTGGAGCCCTGCTCGCTGGCCGAGGCCGCGCTGTTGCCCGAGGACTGAGAAGAGTCCTGCTCCTGCGACGACTGTTCCTCTGCCGCCGACCGCTTCGCCGATTGAACGGCGATATCGGCCTGGCTCATGCCATCACTGCTCTGGTCGCCGCTGTTTTCGCCGCCACCACTCTGGTCGCCATTGCTCTGGTCGCCCCCCCCGGAGCTGATGACCTCGACGGAGCCGCTGCTGCTTTCGCCCTGGGACGAGGCCTGCTCATCGGCACTACCCTCGCTGTCGCTGCCTTGACCGGAGGATGCGCCATCGGAGAGCTCGGCGGTGGCACGATCGAGGTTCTCGAGCTCGATGCGCCAGGTGTCGAGTTGATTGTTGAGACGAGCCAGACGCTGGCGACGCTCGTCGGCGCGGGCCTCGAGTTCATCGATCCTGGCCTGCAGCTCATCGCGGCGGGCGACCGCTTCCTCGGCACGGGACTCGGCCTGGCGAACACGCGCCTCGGCCTGCTCGCGTTGCTCGGCGGTGCTGGCCAGCGTCTGCTCGAGGCGGGCCTGGGCCTGCTCGGCCTGCTTCTGCGCCTCCTGCTGCTGGCTCTCGAGGCTCGCCACTTCTTCCTCGAGTGAACCGACGGCGCTCTGCTTCTCTTCGATGGAGCTTTCCAGATCACTCAGGCGCTTCTCGGCGTCATCGACCTCACCGGTCAAGGACTCAGCCTCGGACTTGAGCGAATCACGACGCTCCACCAGCTGCTGCTGTTCGTTCTGCGCCTCTTCCAGACGATTGCGCGCCGCCACCAGGTCGGACTGCAAGGATGCCTGGGTGGATTCGAGTTCCTTCAGATCGGCCTGTACCTGGGCGGCCTGCTCTTCGGCTGCCGCCTGGGCGGTACGCGCTTCGGCCTCCTCGGCCTTCAGGGTTTCGAGCTGGGCACGCATTTCCTCAAGCGAGGTCTCGGCCTCTTCCCACTGGGATACCTGGCTCTCGAGCTCGGCACGCTGGGCTTCCAGGGTCGCCTGGCTCTCTTCCAGCCCGGACACCTGCTCGCGCAGGGTCTCGACGCGTGATTCGCTGGCATCGAGTTCCTTGGTCAGGGCAGTGCGTGCCTCGCCGTTGGAACTGGCGCTGAGCTGGGCACCGATGGCCCAGATCAGGCTGACGCCGGCCACCGCCGCCAGGCCCTTGACGCGGTTGTCCTTGAACAGCTCCTTGGCATCCTTGCCGGAGGCTGAAGACTGGGTCGCCTCGGAGGTGTTGCCATCCTTCTCGGTGTTGTTGTCCTTGTCGGGATTGATCTCTTCCATTCGGGGGTCTCCCTTGGGGTGGGACGGGTCCTGAGGTTCGAGGACCAAAGTGATCACAGCATACTGCCTGACTGCGGGCGCGTCAGGGGTGTGCTCCATCAAAAATACGCGCTAGCGAGCATTAGAAAATTGCCGTGTACCCTATCCGAGCATGTTTTCCGCAGAGCGTCGAGCCCCATGACCGAAGCGCAGGAGTCTGCGGAAAGCCGCCCTCACAAGCGTTCACGATGCAGCACCTGTTCGACGCACTACGTCTCCGGCTTGCCGCGTAGCGACTTGAGCTTGCCCCGCTGCTTCTTGCCTTCGAGGCGACGCCGCTTGGCCGCCTTGCTGGGCCGGGTGGCGCGACGCGCCTTGGGAATCACCAGTCCCTGCTGCAACAGCGATTTCAGCCTCGCCAGTGCCGCTGCGCGGTTGGCCTCCTGGGTGCGTTCCGACTGGGCCTTGATGATCACCACTCCGTCCTGGGTGATGCGATGATCATTGAGCGCCAAAAGGCGCTCCTTGACGTCGTCAGGCAACGACGATGCCTGAATATCGAAGCGCAGATGAATCGCCGAGGCGACCTTGTTGACGTTCTGGCCGCCGGCTCCCTGGGCACGAATCGCACTCATGGCGATCTCGCTATGAGGGACCGACAGACGTCGACTTAGTTGCATCTTGCCTCCCTCCTGGTGGCTTGATAAATGACGGTAGATGAACGGCGTTGGTGACCAGTACCGCTGGTCGGCGCCGATGCCCGGCGCTGATGCCCGTTGCCGATGCTCAATGTTGATGATCAACGCCAGGCCGTCGGCGGCCCCATCCGGTGGGAGCGACACACTTCAAGGCCTGATCGGACCGACGCCGAGCCCCTTGAGCATGACACGACGAACGGCCTTGAGCAGCGGATAGCTGAGGCGTGCTCGCCGTCTCGACGACAGCCACCACAGCATCCCACGCGACAGCGGACCTCGACCTCGCCCGGCCAGTGCCGCCATACGTACCGCCTGATCACCGTGGTAGCGCTCGTCGCCGAGCTCCAGCACCATACCCTCGTCCAGGCGACAGCCCAGACGCTCCAGACGCCGGACCTCTTCGGGGTGATGGCGCGCATCAACGAGATCCAGCCGTCCCTTGGACAGTCCGTAGCGCGACACGAAGCTCCGACACAATGGACACTGTCCATCGTAGATCAGCCTGGCGTCGGATTCGGTGCGGGATTCCTGGTCTGCAGATGCCACTCGTTCCTCCCGGCGTACACCCGCCCTTTGACCATCTGGTTGGGCAAGGGTTTGACGCTGACACTGACTCCCAGCGTATCATGCCCTATCCCTCAAGGACGATTCGGGCCCATGACAGCACCGCGCTGGTACCAACACGCCGTCTTTACTCTGCTGCCACGGCTCGCCTTCTTCATGTGGCGGGTGCTGACCCACTTTCTGCATAATCGGGGAATGCTGCTGGCGGGCGGGGTCGGCTTCAATATTCTGCTGTCCACCATTCCGCTGTTCGCACTGATGGTGGTGGCGATGGCTCAGGTCGTGGACGAGCAGCAGCTGCTCAATGTGATCGCCATGCAGGCACGCCACATCGCTCCTACCCACGCCGAAGTGATGCTGGAGTCGGTGCGCGCACTGCTGGACTCCCGCGACGCGATCGGCATCTACGGCATCCCGGTGCTGCTGATCTTCAGCTCCTTCGCCTTTCGCATGCTGGAAGACGCCCTGGCGCTGATCTTCAGAAAGCCCGACGTCAAGGACACCCGCAGCCTCTGGGTGTCCTTCCTGTTGCCCTACGCCTTCATGCTGGTACTGAGTGCGGCGCTGCTGGCGCTGGCCATGGCGGTCAGCCTGGCCAGCACCCTCAATGGACTGTGGATGGCGCTATACGGCCGTGAGCTGCCCATGGCCTCGTTGTCGGAGCCGGCCCTCAACCTGACCAGCTTCGTCGGCGTCTTCCTGCTGTTCAGCGCCATCTACAAGGTCCTGCCGGTGGTACGCATTTCCCTGAGGCGCGCCCTGGCCGGGGGCTTTGCCGCCGCCCTGATGTGGGAAGGGGTCAGGATCGCCCTGGTCTACTACTTCGCCAACCTGTCACTGGTAAGCGCGGTCTACGGCCCCCTGGCGACCCTGATCGTGGTGCTGCTGAGCCTCGAGATCGGCGCCGTGATCCTGCTGCTGGGCGCCCAGGTCATCGCAGAGCTCGAGCACAACTGCCGCCTCGGCCTGCCCTGGCACCAGGACCCTCGCAAGCGCTCGCGGGTCGATGCCCTCAGCGGCGCTGCGGCTCCTTGCCCTGCAGGCGACGAATCAGCCCCATCAGGCCGCGACCGCTGATCATGCCCAGCAGGTAGATCACCACCACCAGCAGGGCCATCGGCATGGCAATGGTCCAGCCGAGCAGTTTCACCTGCACCATCTCGATGTTCTGCACCACCAGGATGGCGATCAGCGCCAGAATCACGACCTTTACCACCAACCAGAACTTTTCCATCGAAGACTCTCCTTGTGCCCGACACGGGCGTTGCGATGTCGCCACGCCGAGCTCGAAATTGTGTCAAATCGAGCGTCGGCCAGCGTGTGAAACATGGTCGCGGGGTGGCGGACTGTCAAGCTGGCCGGTCGAGGCATATCCTGCTCCCGCGTCGGTATCTCCACCGTCCTGCACAGCCCACCAGCGAGGTCAGAAGGTGGACAGGCCGCTGGCCTCCATCAATCGATAGCGCCAGCCATCGAACCAGCCAGCCTCGTCCCGCGGCGCCCAGGCTCGGCTGGTTCGACGTCCGTCGCTCGAGTCCCAGCGCTGGTCGAACCAGGCGCCGATTTCGTCGATGGCGGCGACCCCTCGCCCTTTTAGCAAGACGCTGCTTTCAAGATTGAAATCGTCGAGATTGCGTCGGGTCAGGTTGGCCGAGCCCAGAATCACGGCGTCTGCCAGCTCGTCCTGCGCCGGACCCCTTCTCACCAGCACCACCTTGCTGTGGCACTGCTCACCGTCGGTGACACACCAGCGCACCTGAACGCCCGCGTCCAACAGCTCTTCGGCCACCGGCTGGTTGGGCAGGCCTCCCTTTTCGAAACCGAAGGCCTCACGATTGGGGTCAAGCAGCACCCGAACCGCCACTCCTCGCTCGCTGGCCTCCTTCAGCGCCTGGACCACCCCGCGGTGGGCGACGTAGAAAGCGGCGACATCCAGCCGATCGCCAGCGACGGTGTCATCGACCTGAGCGTGCACAGCGTCACGGATGGCGGCTTCGGTCAGCAGTTGCGCCATCGCGCTATCCGATGGCTCGGCCTCGGGCGCTGGCGACTGCGATACCTCGACGCCGGACCAGGACGCCACCTCGGCCTCGGAGGCGATGACGTCACGGGCCACCGGCCCATCGATCCTCAGCGCCACGTTGGAGTGCAGGCTGCTGCCGTCGTGAGGATTGGCCGAGGTGATCAGTGTCGACCACCCTTCGGCGTGATCCACCGTCAGCGTCTTGCGATGATTGGCGCGAAAATTGAGCAGCGCCAGGTAGCTTCTCAGGGTCACCGGCTCGCCACCGAAGGCATTGGGCAGCCAGCCCCCGTCCGGGTCGTTGCCAAGCCGATCCAGTCCCAGATGCCAAAGGCCTGACCACAGCGGGTTGGAGGCGCGCAGGCGATCGAGACGGGTGATGGCAAGCTCGACCCCCGCCGCCTCGAGGCGCTGATAGAGCGGCACCCGCTGGCCTCCATAGAGAGTATTTAGGGGGTCGGTGATCACTACCACTCGCGGCGCCGGTTGGCGCTGGCGGGCGGCGATCAGCGCATCGGCAAGGCGTTCGGCCAGGGGCAGAAAGTCGCCCCCGCCACTGCCCTCGAGGCGATTGAACAGGAACATGTCGACGACGATCAGCCGGCGGGCACCCTCGATCATCGCCACCGCTTCGTCAAAGATGTGCTGATCAAGATGACGGCGGCCACCCTCGTCATACCAGGTTCGATCGGCGAGAAATTCGACCTCGCCCACTGGCCGCTCGGGCCAGGCCTTGCCGACGTTTTCCGGTAGTGGCTTGATACTCTGCCACAGCCCCATCCCCGCCCAGGCGACCAGCAGTACTGCCCCGCTCCATTTGATCGTGCGTCCCAGCCTGGCCATAGCGTCCTCTTGGCGAATTCATCCGTGGCGCACGAGCATAGCCCAAAACGTTTCACCCACACACGTACCCGTCTCCGCCGTCGCAGGCGGGACGATGCAGCAGCCTCAAACGCTCGCGCCCGGCACAGGGCCGGGCGCGAGAGACCATCGACGGTCAGTGGGAGATCGCTCAGCTCAGCGCCAGCACCCCACCGCAGACCGCGATGGCGGCGCCGAGGGCACGCACCAGGCGCTGTTCACGGCTGGCCAGCCAGCCACCCAGCACCCGCGCCAGCATGGTGATGGCAAGCGTCGAGGCCGAAAAGCCCACCACGTAGGCGACGAGTGAGGCGGCTGCGGGCATCTCGGCGCCGTGGGCGATGCCATGCATCGTCATCAGGGCGATCACCAGGCCTCCGCCAAGCGCTGCCGGCAGACGCATCAGCGCCGCCACCATGACCCCGGCGATCAGCACCGACAGGGCAATTCCCCCTTCCACACCGGGCAAGGCGCCGGCGGGAAGCGCGCCGGACAGCGCCAGACCAGCCCCGGCCAGCATGCCAGCCAGTGCCATCAGCGGGGTAAAGCGTCGCATGGCTGCCCCCTGCCCCAGACTCCACAGGCCAATAGCCGCCATCGCCAGCAGGTGATCGAGCCCCAACCAGGGATGCATCAGGCCGGCGGCAAGGCCGCCATGCTCGACGCCGTGGCCGGGGTGCGCCAGCGCCAGCGGTGCGACAAGGCCAGCGGCCATGGCGCCGGCGATCGCCAGGGAACGGGAAGAAACACGAGAACGCTGTGTCATGACAGACTCCTTGTTGACTGAGAACGCAACGCTTCGGCTGCGTGGTAACGGGCGATTCAGGCTTCCACTGCCTCGGCTCGCCGGTCGGGCAACATGCCCCGCTCGAGAATGAAACCGATGATGGTGTCGAGACCGACGCCGTCATACAGATTGGTGAAGACGAAAGGACGTTCGCCACGCATCTTGCGCGAGTCACGGTCCATCACCTCCAGCGAAGCATGCACCTGCTCGGCAATGTCGATCTTGTTGATGATCAACAGATCCGACTTGGTGATGCCCGGCCCGCCCTTGCGCGGGATCTTGTCACCCGCGGAGACGTCGATGACGTAGAGCGTCAGGTCCGACAGCTCAGGACTGAAGGTGGCCGACAGGTTGTCGCCGCCGGACTCCACCAGCACCAGTTCGAGCCCAGGATGGCGGCGGTGCAGCTCGTCGATGGCCGCCAGGTTCATCGAGGCGTCCTCGCGGATCGCGGTGTGCGGACAGCCGCCGGTTTCGACGCCGAGGATGCGATCCGGCGACAGCGCCTCGTTGCGGGTCAGGAAGTCGGCGTCTTCCTTGGTGTAGATGTCGTTGGTCACCACGGCGATATCGTAGTGATCACGCAGGGCCCGACACAGCTGCTTGAGCAGCGCCGTCTTGCCCGAGCCCACCGGGCCGCCCACGCCGACGCGCAGGCACTGGGAGGGAGTGGTTGAAGTGGTCATGGTGTTCTCCTGCCTGTCATGTAAGGCCATTCCCCGACGTGTCGAAGACCGGAGAATGGCGCCGTCGACACCCCGGTATCGATGGCATCGTTGTCACTCGCTCAGCTGCGAAACAGCCGCGAGTACTGGGTTTCGTGCAGGCCGCTGGCCAGGGCGAGCCCCGGCAGCGCCGGCCCCATGTCGTCATCGTCGATGATCAGGGCACGCCCCACCGCCTCGACCAGCGCCGGACGCAGCCGCTCGACCAGTCGCTGGGCCGCGGTATGCCCGAGCGGCAGCGCCTTGCAGGCTGCCGCCAGCTGGTTCTCGAGCCAGGCCCAGGCAAAGCCCAGCATGGCCTGGCGCGGCGGCAACCCGCGGGCTACCGCCAGGGCGCTGAAGGCGGTCACATAGCCAGGCTCGTCAGGCAACCCGGCTTCGGGCGCCAGCCCCAGGCTGCGCATCAGGCGCACCAGCGACGCGCCCAGCTGGCGATCCTCCTCGCGCAGCTCTCGGGTCTCGCGTACCGCCCCCAGCCAGCAGTCCCAATGCGCCACCCTATCCTCGTCGCCCTGCTGCCAGGCCTCGACGAGTCGCGCCAGGGCAGGCAGTTCCGCCACCGCCAGGCCATCCTCCAGCACGCCCTCGAGCCAGTCGCCAAGACTCTTTTCATCGTGAACCCAGCCCAGTTCGAAGGCGCTCTCGAGCCCCTGGGACCAGGCGAAGGCGCCGATCGGCAACGCCGGGCTGACCAGCTGCAGCAGCCCCAGCAGGGCCAGATCATCGTGCGCCTGTGACGCAGACTCGATCCCGGCCATCAGGTGATCCCCTGAGCGTGGCTGTGTGAGGAGCCATGTGAGGAGCCATGTGAAGAGCCATGTGGCGAGCCGTGTGAATGGCCATGCCCGTGCGAATGCCCGTGCCCATGGTCATGGTCATGAGAATCGCTGTGCGAATGACCATGCGAATGCCCACCCATGGTGTAGGCGCCCGGCTCGGGATCAAACGGCGCCTGGTGGTGCTCGAGCCGCGCACCAAGCCGCTCGGCCAGCTCTTCCAGCACATGGTCCGGCGCAAAGCGCACGTAGCAGCAGGCGTCACCCTGGTACTCGCCCTCGCCGATACCGAGGGTCACGTGGCGGTTGCCCAGGTGGTAGCACAACCGAGCCAACGCAAGGCCGGCGTCCGGCCCCGGCGCTACCCAGGCGGTAACCACCGGTTCCGGCGCAGCGATGACCCGGACGCGGCTGCCGTCCTCGGCCTGAAGACCGTCGCCGTGGCGCAGCACCGGACCGCGTTCGAGAAACAGACCCGCCGCACGCCCGCTGTCCAGGGTCACCCGCAGGCGCCCCTTGATGCGATCGTCGTAGCTCAGGGTCAGGGTGTCCTGGACGCCGTCTTGCCCATCGCCGACGGGCAACGGCCCGAGCCGGCGGGTCAGCGACAATAGCGAACTCATGGATGACTCCTTGGTACTGTCAGCGGCACTGTCGAAAACCGTCATCATCGCTGACTCAAAAAAGGTGATAGCGCTGGGCCAACGGCAGCACGTCCAGCGGTTCACAGGTCAGAAGCTCGCCATCGCAGGTGACCTCGTAGGTCTGGGCGTCGACCTTGAGATCCGGGCAACGGTCATTGAGCTTCATGTCGCCCTTGCGCACCGCACGCACATCCCGGCAAGCCACCAGGCGGCTTTGAAGCCCCAGCCGATCCTTGAGCCCCGCATCCAGCGCGGCCTGAGAGACAAAGCTCACCCGGGTCGCCGCGGCGGCCTGGCCCAGCGCCCCGAACATCGGACGGTAGTGCACCGGCTGGGGTGTCGGGATAGAGGCATTGGGGTCGCCCATGGGGGCCATGGCGATCATTCCCCCCTTGAGCACCAGCGCCGGCTTGACGCCGAAGAAGGCCGGATCCCACAGCACCAGGTCAGCAAGCTTGCCCACCTCGACAGAACCGATCTCATCGGCCAGGCCGTGGGTGATGGCGGGGTTGATGGTGTACTTGGCCACATAGCGGCGGGCACGCAGGTTGTCGGCGCCACGTTCTTGATCTTCCGGCAGTAAACCACGCTGCACCTTCATCTTGTGAGCGGTCTGCCAGGTCCTGCACACCACCTCACCGACGCGTCCCATGGCCTGCGAATCCGAGGCGATCATCGAGATGACGCCGAGGTCATGCAGGATGTCCTCGGCGGCGATGGTCTCGCGGCGAATGCGCGAATCGGCGAAAGCCACGTCCTCGGGAATGTTGGGGTCGAGGTGATGACATACCATCAGCATGTCCAGGTGCTCGTCGACGGTGTTGACCGTGTAGGGCCGGGTCGGGTTGGTCGACGACGGCAGCACATAGTCCTTCGAGCAGGCGGTGATGATGTCCGGTGCGTGGCCGCCCCCGGCGCCCTCGGTATGGTAGGTATGGATGCCGCGCTGCTTGAACGCCGCCAGGGTGTCCTCGACGAAACCGGACTCGTTGAGGGTGTCGGTGTGGATCGCGATCTGAACGTCGTAGCGCTCGGCCACGCTCAGGCAGGTATCGATGGAGGCCGGGGTGGTACCCCAGTCCTCGTGCAGCTTGAGCCCCATGGCGCCCGCTTCGATCTGGGCCTCCAGCGCCTCAGGCAGGCTGGCGTTGCCCTTGCCGAGCAGACCGATGTTCATCGGCAGGCTGTCGCAGGCCTTGAGCATCTGATGGATGTGCCAGGCCCCCGGCGTGCAGGTGGTGGCGTTCGATCCGGTGGCAGGCCCGGTACCGCCCCCCAGCATGGTGGTGATGCCGCTGGCCAGGGCCTCGTCCACCAGCTGCGGACAGATGAAGTGCACGTGGGCGTCGATGGCGCCGGCGGTGAGGATCTTGCCCTCGCCGGCGATGACCTCGGTGCCGGGTCCGATCACGATGGTGACGTCCGGCTGGGTGTCTGGATTGCCGGCCTTGCCGATGGCGGCGATGCGACCCGCCTGAAGGCCCACGTCGGCCTTGACGATGCCCCACCAGTCAAGGATCAGGGCATTGGTGATGACGGTGTCCATCACCGTCTGGTCGAGACGCTGGCTCTGCCCCATACCGTCACGAATGACCTTGCCACCACCAAACTTGACCTCGTCGCCGTAGTGGGTGGCGTCCTTCTCTACCTCGATCCACAGCTCGGTGTCTCCCAGGCGCACCCGGTCTCCGACGGTGGGGCCATAGATGTCGGCATAAGCCTGACGACTGATCTTCATCGGGCGTCCTCCTGGCCGCTGTCGCCGCTGGGTGCACCGGCATCGTCCAGCGCGCCCATGACTTCACCGCGAAAGCCGTAGATATGACGACGTCCGGCGAAGCTCACCAGGGTGACCTCACGGCTCTGCCCCGGCTCGAAGCGCACCGCGCTGCCGGCGGCCACGTCCAGACGAAAGCCCCGCGCCCTGTCGCGATCGAACGCCAGTGCCGGGTTGGTCTCGGCGAAGTGATAGTGGGATCCGACCTGAATCGGTCGATCTCCGCGATTGGCCACCTCCAGCGTGACCCTGTCGCGACCCTCGCACAGGGCGATGTCACCGTCCTTCAGTTGGTATTCTCCGGGGATCATCCCGCGCCCTCCCTATTGGTATCAGCGTATGAGCCTGTCGCGTCGCCCCCGGATCAAGCCGGGGCCTGGCAGCGTCACGAGATCGGGTTGTGCACCGTTACCAGCTTGGTGCCGTCGGGAAAGGTGGCCTCGACCTGCACCTCGTCGACCATTTCCGCCACCCCTTCCATCACCTCGTCACGCCCCAGTATCTGGCGCCCTCGGCTCATCATCTCGGCCACACTCAGGCCTTCCCGGGCACCCTCCATGATCTCGCAGCTGATCAAGGCCACCGCCTCGGGATAGTTCAGCTTGAGCCCCTTGGCGCGTCGCCGCTCGGCCACCAGGCCAGCGGTAAACAGCAAGAGCTTGTCCTTGTCACGCGGTGTCAGCTCCATCCTTTCATCCTCGATGTTGGTCAGGGTGGCCAGGGGTCGCCTGTCCCGCCCGGCATGACATTCAGGTAAACCAGATGCGTGGCACACAGGCCTCGCGATCCATCAGCATCGGACGCAGCAACGTCCAGGCCGCCTCGCACAGCGACCAGGCCTCGCGCCGCGAGTGACCGAGGTAGCGCAGCAGCAGGACGCCATCACGTACGGTGACGGCCCAGCGCTCGGCTTCACCAGCGCCGGGACTGCCGGCAAGGTCATTCCCTCCCTGCCCCAACCCTTGGCGCAGACGTTCGATCGCCGCGGACTCGTCTTCGAGCCCGACCGCCCACAGGGTTGCCTGGACGCTGCACCCTCGCTGCCCCCAGGCGCCGTGAAAACGACGATGGTCAGGGTCGAGGGGCTGGCGCTCGATCCACAGTGGTCGTCCGTCCCGGGATAACCGGAAGCGCTGTTCGAGGTGGCCGCTGGCAAACGGCAGATCACTGGCCGGCCGGCCCAGCGCCAGCACCTCCCAGCCCAGGCAGCGGGCGCTGCCGGAAAGCTCGATCTCGGTGGCCTGCACCCCTCGCGAGCCGTCGAAGGCGATGGTTTCCTGGGGCAACCACTCGAGCAGCCCGCCCTCCTCGACCACCAGACGAGTGCGCTGGGACCAGGCCACGGCGTTGCGGTCGGCCCGATACAGCTTGTTGGCCGCCGGTGTGGTCAGCAGCGCCCGCGCGCCCGCGCCCACCCGCGCCTGGATATCCAGGATATCGCCGCTGACCAGCCCCCCCGGGGGATGCAGCAGATAGACGTGGCAGGTGCCGTCGCGGCCTTCGGGGTAGAAGGGACGCTGCACCCGCAGGGGGCCGCGATGATCCACCCGATAGAGGCGAGTGGCCTGGCCATCATGGCGAAAGCCGAGATCGAGGCTGGCCTCCCAGCGCCGTCCCGCGTCGAAGCGATGGCCGTGCCGATCGGTCGAATCCTGTGTTGTCTGCGCGCTCATGGCTCTCCCGGGCGGTCCGTCGAGTCGGCGTGGCAAGCGAAAGTAAAAAAGGCCACCACCATTGCCCAATCAAGGTGCAAGCCCCGTACCAGCTTCTCGAATCTCTATTTTTCTACTTAATTTTCAATTTCTTATAGAACAACCAAGGATTGCACCAGAGAAAAGCACGCCTTTGGTCGCGCACAAAAAAAGTGCGCAACCTTACGATTGCGCACCATTGATGTGCAGCGATTCATCCTGATTGACGCGCTACCGCTCAGACGGTCAGGTAGCGCTTCACCACGGCGTCGTCGAGCTCACCGATATCACCGACGGCGACTCTCCGCCCGCGATCGAGGATGGCGAAGTGGTCGGCGAAGCGACGGGCAAAGGGCAGTTTCTGCTCCACCAGCAGCACGGTCAGCCCATCATCGGCGATCAACCGACGGATGACTTCGCCGATCTGGGCGACGATATTGGGCTGGATGCCCTCCCCCGGCTCGTCGAGGATCAACAGCTTCGGCTCGATCACCAGGGCGCGCCCGATCGCCAGCTGCTGCTGCTGACCGCCGGACAGATCGCCGCCACGCCGGTGACGCATCTCCTTGAGTACCGGGAACAGCTCATAGATCCGTTCGGGCACCTGGCGCAGGCCATCACCACGGGCGGCGAGGCCCGTGCGCAGGTTCTCCTCAACCGTCATCAGCGGAAAGATCTGGCGTCCCTGGGGCACATAGCCCACGCCCAGGCGTGAGCGATCCTCGAGGCGACGCTTCTCCAGCGCGACACCGTCGGCGTAGTGAAGCTCACCGCCGGTGATCGGCACCTCGCCCATGATCGCCTTCATCAGGGTGGTCTTGCCGACGCCATTACGACCCAGCACACAGGTACAGGCCGCCCTGGGCACGTCGAGATCGAGATCCCACAGGGTGTGGCTCTCGCCATAGAACTGATTGAGCCCGCGAATGCTCAGCATCGATCCACCTCCTTGCCTGTCTCTCGCGCCCACCGGCCGCAGACCTTCGCCCACAGCGTGGCCAGCCTGCCGCGGGATGCGCCGTCCGCCCAGTACAGCGCTCTTACCGAAGACTGCTGAGGTACTCGCTCCAGTCCGATCATGCCGCCTCCTCGTCGCCACCCAGGTAGACCTCGATCACCCTGGGGTCGCTTGCCACCTTGTCCATACTGCCCTCGGCCAGCACCGAACCCTGATGCAGCACCGTCACCGTGCGGGCGATCGAACGCACAAAGCCCATGTCGTGCTCCACCACCACCACCGAGTGCTTGCCGGCGAGGCTCAACAACAGCTCTGCGGTACGCTCCATCTCCTGCTCGGTCATCCCCGCCACCGGCTCGTCGACCAGCAACAGTCGAGGGCGCTGCATCAACAGCATGCCGATCTCGAGCCACTGCTTCTGTCCGTGGGACAGGATGCCCGCCTGGCGGCGACTGAGCGACGCCAGGCCCACCGTCTCGAGCACCTCCTCGATTCGCGCCAGCACCTCCCCGGTCATGCGCGCCTTGAGCGTCGGCCACAGACTCTTGTCCATGGCCATCGCCAGCTCGAGGTTCTCGAACACCGTCAGCGCCTCGAACACCGTGGGCTTCTGGAACTTGCGCCCGATGCCGAGCCGGGCGATCTCCGGCTCGTTCTTGGTCAACAGGTTGTGGCGGCTGCCGAACCACACGCTGCCCTGATCCGGGCGCGTCTTGCCGGTGATGATGTCCATCATGGTGGTCTTGCCAGCACCGTTGGGGCCGATGATGCAGCGCAGTTCGCCGTCGTCGATGGTCAGGTTGAGATCATTGATGGCCTTGAAGCCGTCGAAGCTCACCGACACGTCCTCGAGATAGAGGATCGGGCCGTGGCGCACGTCGACCGGCGATTGTTCCGGGACCAGGAAGTCGAAGACCCGATCGCGATCGGCCAGGCTCTGAAGAAAGCTCATGGGGTGGCCTCCCTGGGGGTTGCATCCAGCGTGTCGGTTGGCGTGTCGGGTTGCGTGTCGCTGTCATCGTCGCTGCCTTGCTGGCGAGAGCGTGACAAAAGCCCGGCGATGCCCTGGGGCAGCAGCACCGTCACCAGCACGAACAGCGCACCGAGCGCGAACAGCCAGGCCTCCGGCATCACCCCGGTGAACACGCTCTTGGCGTAGTTCACCGCCAGCGCACCGATCACCGCGCCATAGAGGGTGGCACGGCCACCCAGGGCCACCCACACCACCACCTCGATGGAGAACAGCGGCGAGAACTCGCTGGGGTTGATGATGCCAACCTGGGGCACATAGAGGGCGCCGGCGACCCCGGCCAGCATGGCCGAGACGACGAACACGAACAGCTGATAGCGCTCCACCCGGTAGCCGAGAAAGCGGGTGCGGGACTCGGCGTCGCGCACCGCCACGCAGACCCGCCCGAGCTTGCTGACCACGATGGCGCGGCACAGCAGGAAGCCCAGCGCCAGCGCCACGCCGGATGCAATGAACAGCCCCAGTCGTGTGGCGTCGGCGGACAGGTCGAAGCCCAGCAGTTCCTTGAAGTCGGTCAGGCCGTTGTTGCCGCCAAAGCCCATCTCGTTGCGGAAGAACGCCAGCATCAGCGCAAAGGTCAGCGCCTGGGTGATGATCGACAGATAGACCCCGGTGACCCGCGAACGGAACGCCAGGAAGCCGAACACCAGCGCCAGCAGGCCCGGCGCCAGCAGCACCATCACAAAGGCAAAACCGGCCATATCGAAGCCAAGCCAGTACCAGGGCAGACTGTCCCAGTCGAGGAACACCATGAAGTCCGGCAGCAGTGGATCGCCGTAGACACCGCGGTCGCCGATCTGGCGCATCAGGTACATGCCCATGGCGTAGCCGCCGAGGGCGAAGAAGGCGCCGTGGCCCAGGCTGAGAATCCCCAGGTAACCCCAGACCAGATCCACCGCCACCGCCAGCAGCGCGTAGCACAGGTACTTGCCCAGCAAGGTAACGGTATAAGTAGAGACATGCAGCGGATGCTCCGGCGCCAGCAGCAGATTTGCCGCCACCACCAGCGCCATGGTGGCACCGAGCACCGCCAGGAAGATCAGAGTCGACCGCTCGCCAAACGGGCGAGCCAGCCATAGTCGGGATGATGGCATCGCTCAGCCCTCCGCCGCGCGGCCCTCCTGGGGAAAGAGTCCCCTCGGGCGCTTTTGAATGAACAGAATGATGAACACCAGCACCAGGATCTTGGCCAGTACCGCCCCGGCCCAGGGCTCCAGCACCTGATTGATCACCCCCAGCGAGAGCCCCGCCACCAGGGTGCCCCACAGATTGCCGACCCCGCCGAACACCACCACCATGAAGGAGTCGATGATGTAGTTCTGGCCGAGGTTGGGACCGACGTTGGTGAGCTGTGACAGCGCCACCCCGGCAAGGCCAGCCACCCCCGACCCCAGCGCGAAGGTCAGGATGTCGACGCGGGTCGCGCGAATGCCCATGGAGCGTGCCATGGCACGGTTCTGGGTTACCGCCCGTACCTCCAGTCCCAGCCGGGTGCGGCGCATCACCAGCATCAGGGCGGCAAACACCAGGATGGCGAAGCCGAGCACATAGAGGCGATTGAGGGTCAGCGACAGCGCCTCGTTGATCACCAGCGAGCCGCTCATCCACTCGGGCGTCACCACGGTACGGTTGAGCGGTGAGATCAGGGTGCGCACCAGCTGCTGCAGGATCAGGCTGACGCCGAAGGTCGCCAGCAGGGTTTCCAGCGGACGCCCCTTGAGGAACTGGATGACGCCTCGCTCGATGGCCACACCCACCAGCGCCGCCACCAGAAAGCCCGCCGGAATCGCCAGCAGCAGCGCAAGCCCCGGCTGCCCCGGCAACAGCTGCTGCATCGCCCAGGTGGTGTAGGCCCCCAGCATGATCAGCTCGCCGTGGGCCATGTTGATCACCCCCATGACGCCGAAGGTGATAGCCAGGCCGATCGCCGCCAGTACCAGCACCGAGCCCAGCGACAGGCCGAAGTAGAGCGTCTCGGCGGCGCGGTTGAGCTTGAGCGCCTGCTCGCTCTCGGCCAGCGCCGCCTGGGCGGCTTCCGCCAGCGCCACGTCGTCGCTGCGGCTGGCCTGCATCAGCGCGGCCCTGGCCTGGCCATTGAGGCTGCCGGACAGCGCCTCGACCGCCGCGACGTCCCCCTGCTCGACCCGTGCGATGGCAATGGCCTGCTCCAGGGTCGCGGCCACCTCGGGGTCGCTCTCGGCGGCGGCCAGCTCGCTCAGCGAATCGACGGCCTCGGCCTCGACCTCGCCCAGCAGATCCCGCGCCGCCGCCAGCCGCTGGGCGGGGTCGTCGACACGCAGGTCGATCAGCGCCAGGGTGCTGTCCAGATAGCCCCTGAGACTGTTGTTGATGGAGACGCGGTCGAGCTCGCGGCGCGATATTTTGCCCGCCGGTTCCAGCGTCAGGGCGTCGGCCACGGGCCAGTTGCGACCGCGATTTTCCAGTACCACGACGATAGCGCCGCTGTCCTTGACGCGGGCGAGCTTGCCCTCGGCGAAGCTCTCGAGCCAGCGCCGGGCGCGCTCGTCACCGCTCTCGGCGATGGCGTCGATGGCCGCTTCCTTGTCGCGGAAGCTGGACTCGGCCAGCGCCGACAACAGCGCCGGCCCCTGGTCGGAAGACGCGGCCTTAGAAGCGCCGGCGTCCTGAGCCCAAGCCTGGCCCAGCCCCAGGGCGACGAGGCAAAGCAGCACCAGCGCGCTCAGCCAGTGACGACCTGCAATTAAATTCATGGTGAGGTCCCTTGAGACACCCGGGTGCCGACGGCACCACGGGCAGGGTTGGCGTGATCCGGGCCGGTGCGCCGTGCACACCGGCCCCTTGTCGTTATGTTCTATTCGCTGGAGGCGACGTCTGAGCCACCACCGCAGCTACCCTGCACCACGTTGTAGTTGCCGCACTCAAGCGGAGCACGCCAGTCGCTGATCAGATCGCGGGAGCCTTCCAGATAGTCGGACCAGGCGTCGCCGGCCACGGTGGACGGGGTCTGCCACACCACCGAGAACTGGCCGTTGTCCTGGATCTCGCCGATCAGCACCGGCTTGGTGATGTGGTGGTTGGGCATCATGGTGGCGTAGCCACCGGTGAGATTGGGCACCGACACACCGATGATCGCTTCCTTGACCGCATCTACATCGGTGGTCTCGGCCTTGCGCACCGCCTCGGCCCACATGTTGAAGCCGATATAGTGGGCTTCCATGGGGTCGTTGGTGACGGCGTTGTCGTCGCCGGTGTAGTCGTACCAGGCGTCGATGAAGTCGTAGTTGACGTCTTCATCCACGCTCATGAAGTAGTTCCAGGCCGCCAGGTGGCCGACCAGCGGCGCGGTGTCGAGACCGGACAGCTCCTGCTCGCCCACCGAGAAGGCCACCACCGGGATGTCCGAGGCCTCGACGCCCTGGTTGGCCAGCTCCCGGTAGAAGGGCACGTTGGCGTCGCCATTGATGGTGGAGACCACCGCCGTCTTCTTGCCGGCACCACCGAACTGCTTGATCTCGGAGACGATGTTCTGCCAGTCGGAATGACCGAAGGGGGTGTAGTTGACCATGATGTCCTCGTCGGCCACGCCCTGTGATTTCAGGTAGGCTTCGAGGATCTTGTTGGTCGTGCGCGGATAGACATAGTCGGTACCGGCCAGCACCCAGCGCTCAACACCGACCTCGTTCATCAGGTAGTCCACCGCAGGAATCGCCTGCTGGTTGGGCGCAGCGCCGGTGTAGAAGACGTTTTCGGAGGATTCCTCGCCTTCGTACTGCACCGGATAGAACAGCAGACCGTTGAGCTCCTCGACCACCGGCAGCACCGACTTGCGCGACACCGAGGTCCAGTTGCCGAAGATCACGTCGACCTCTTCCTGCGCCAGCAGCTCGCGGGCCTTCTCGGCAAACAGCGGCCAGTTGGAGGCCGGGTCCACCACCACCGGCTCAAGCTCGCGGCCGAGCAGGCCACCCGCTTCGTTCTGCTGCTCGATCAGCATCAGCATGGTGTCTTTCAGGGTCGACTCGCTGATCGCCATGGTACCGGACAGGGAATGCAGGATACCGACCTTGATCGGGTCCTCCTGGGCGAGCGCCGGTGCGGCGATGGCCAGCGACAGCGTGGACACGGCCAGGCTGGCCAGCGCCTTTCTAGAAAGCGCTTTGGAACGGTGGGCACAAACCTGCGTAGAAGAGATCGAAGCGGTGGGCATGGGAAACCTCCAGGGGTTGCCTTGTCGTTGTGATGGACCATCGTCGAGAGGGAGCCAGGCGGTTCAGGTAAAACCGCTGTATCGCTCAGGCCTGACGTCTTGCGACGTCGACCTCCATCACCACTTCAAGCAAGTCCCATGCCAGCCATATAAAACATTTATAAATTCCGACATTACGTCGGCCAAGACGGGGGCTTACCCACCCCGCCTTGCGCCACAAGAGAGCATCTCGCGCCACCGGGGCGCACCAATGCACCACATGTGGTGCACTTCGCTACCCCGCCCCCTACTTCTGCACCACCACAGCGCCAAGCACCGGTGCACCCCGCAACGGCCGGCACCAGAATGGACCGCATATTACTGGCCCACTCTGTTCAATCTGCCGCGTTAGTACCATTACGCTGGCAGACGGTCGAGCTGGCGGAGCACCTGTTCGGTAAAGGCGCTGCAGCCGGTATCGCCGCCGAATTCCCGGGGCCGATACCGGCCATCGGACAGTACGCCGTCCACCGCTTGACGCAACCGACCGGCGGCGTCAGACAAACGATCGTCGGCGTGCTCCACCGCCAGCCATTCGAGCATCATGGCCCCGGACAACAGGGTGGCGATGGGGTTGGCGGCGTCCTGCCCGGCGATATCCGGGGCGCTGCCGTGGGCCCCCTGGAACAGACCGTGGCGATCGCCCAGTTCGGCAGACGGCGACACCCCCATCCCGCCGACGGTGGCCGCCCCCAGGTCCGAGATGATGTCACCGAACAGATTCTCGGCAACGATCACGTCATAGAAGTCCGGGCGCTTGACCAGGTGCACCGTCATGGCGTCAACGTAGGCATAGTCGAGTTCGACGTCGTTGAACTCGGCGCCTACCTCGTCGCATACCCGACGGAAGAAGGCGTAGCTTCTGAGGATGTTGGCCTTGTCGCAGACGGTGAGCCGCCGCTTGCCGTCCTTCGGTGCGCCCTGACGTCGCCGTGACAGCTCCAGGGCGAAGCGCGCGACTCGCTCGGTGCCCTTGCGGGTGATCACCAGGCTGTCGCTGGCCATCTCGTCTCGCAGCACCACCCCGGCGCCGCGGCTGGCGTAGAGGCCTTCGGTGTTCTCGCGCACGATGACATAGTCGATGGTACCGGGCTGATGGTGTCTCAGCGGCGACTCGACCCCGGGCAGCAGGCGGATCGGACGCACGTTAGCGTAAAGGTCCAGTCCGAAGCGCAGCTTGAGGTGCAGGTCGTTGCCCACCTCGGTACCGTCGTCGTAGGTCACCCCCGGCAGCCCGGCGGCTCCATGCAGGATGGCGTGACTGGCCCGACAGGCGTCCAGCGTCGACTGGGGCAGCACCTCGCCGGTCTTGTCATAGTGCCCCGCTCCACCGTCGAGCCAGTCGAAACGCAGCACGTCGCTACCCAGCAGCGCTTGCAGTACCTGCACCGTGGCGCCCGCCACCTCCGGGCCAATACCGTCACCAGCGATGGTGGCAATTCGATAACTCACAGAGATTCCCTCGTCTTGTTGTTGTCCATTGATGGTGGCCTCGCAGTATCGTGGTGCAGCGATGTTCTATCCATGGGACCTTATGGTCGATGGCGATGGCGATGGCTACGTCAGAGATCACGCCGCATGATCAGATCCCTGTCCACCACATCGCCCATCTGAAAACTGTGGGTGCCTACCTCGACAAAGCCCCGGGAGCGATAGAAGGCGATGGCGGGATGATTGTTTTCCCACACGCCCAGCCAGACGAAAGCCCTGGCCTGTTCTCGCGCCTCGGTGATGGCCTTGTCGTACAGCATCTTGCCAAGCCCTCGGCCCTGGGCCTCGGCCAGCAGATAGATGCGCTCGATCTCGAGACCATTGTGCTCGCTCAGATCGGTCTGGGCCTCCCCCCAGTTGAGCTTGAGATAGCCGACCGCTACGGGCCCCTTGGCAACGCCCTCGCGCTCCTTTCCCGCTTCACCCGTCTCGCTGCGGCCGGCCTCTTCCAGCAGCCAGAATCGCGACTGTGGGCAGGCCAACTCGCGCTGCACCCTTCCCAGGTCAAAGGCATCACTCAGATAGCGCTCCATGGTCGCCTTGGAGTAAAAGTCGACAAAGGTCTGGTAAAAGGTGCGGCGCCCCAGGGCGGCCAGCGTTTCGGCGTCCTCCAGCGTTGCCTGCCTCAGGCAGTCATTCATCTCGCGTCCTTACTCCATCGTTGTTCATACCCGCACGCAGGATCGTCGTCATGGGTCGCCACTGAGCACGGCGGCGGCGTGGTCAGCAAGCCCATCCCCTCGAAGGCCTTCGCGGATGCCCTCGCGTTCTTCCTGGGCTTGTGCTGCCGGGCTTGTACTAGTCAGCCAAGTGCTTGCCCACCAGTCGCCCGATCTCGAATGCCAGTCCAAGGGGTCAATCGCCTTCGTACCTTGGCGCTGGATCATCTCCACACAGCACGGCAGCGTCACAAGCCGAACGCCCATCCTCTCGAAGGCCTTCGCGGATACCCTCGCGTTCTTCCAACGGCTTGTGCTGGCTGGCCTTGTGTTTGCCCACCAGGCGCGTCACCTCAAGCTCTACCCCCACAATGCCACGACGCATCCCCTCCAGGTAGTCTTCGGGGGCGTCGTCCACCGCCCAGGGCGCTTCCCGGCCCGCCTCGAAGCGATCGACCAGCGACGTCAGGTGCGAGGTGAGCCAATCGCTTTCACGCGGGAAGACGAGCCGACCATGGGCATGCACCACCTGGTAGTTCCAGGTCGGCACCACGCGACCATGGCGGCGCTTGTCGGGATACCAGCCAGGCGAAATATAGGCGTCGGGGCCATGAAAGATCGCCACCGCCTCGATCGCTGCCGCGTCTGCTCGCTCACCCTCACCCAGCCGCCAGAGGGCATTGGCTCGGGCGATATGGCCACGCAGCACCAGCGCGCCCTGTGACGTCTGCTCGACCATCAGCGGCAGGTGGTCGATACACACCCCCTGGTCACCGTCGGTGACCAGGGTCGCAAAGGGATAGGCTCGGACCACCGCCATCATGGCGTCTTCGTCGGTCATGGCGAAGTGTCTTGGCTGATACAAGGGTCACGCGCTCCTTCAGAGTGGTTGGCATCCATCAATGTTGACTGCGAGAAGTAGAAGTTTATGTGCCCGCAGGGTCATCCAGGTTCAGGGTATAGGCGTAGAAGGCGTCGTTGCGTTGCCAGTTAAGTGACTCATACAGCGCCTGGGCGGTGTGGTTGTGGGTCTGGGTATTAAGCGTCAACTGGCCCACGCCCTGCTCCCTCGCCAGGTTCGCGGCGGCCTCCATCAGCTCACGGCCGATCCCCTTGCCACGCGCCTCGGGCGCCACGAACAGGTCGGCCAGGGTCCAGCGCGGTCCCACCCGTACCGTGGATAGCGTCGGATAGAGCTGAACGAAGCCTTCGAGCACACCCTCGTTGTCGCTGACCAGCAGGCGCGAGTCGGCGAGCGCGAGGCGCGTCTGGAGAAAGTCGCGGGCAGCCTGGATGTCGCTTTCCTGTGAATAGAACACCCGGTAGCCATCGAGCAGCTCACTCAGGGGTTGTAGATCGGCGATACAGGCAGGACGAACATGGTTCATGAGTCACCTTTCACATTGGCGGTCGTGTGCGCCGGCTGGCCAGAGGCGCACCGGCTCGTCGGGATGACAGGCACCCAGTCTTGCGCAATAGTGGTCCCACCATAAGAACCAATACTGTCCAGAAAAGGGGAACCAGTGCCCAGCCTTCACCGTCACGCCGAATGGATCACCGAAGCGCTGGCCATGCGCCTGGCGCCACCCGCCGCCGAACCCCCGTCGGGTTCGCTGTCCCAGCGCCTGTACGCGGCCCTGCGCGAGTGGATACAGCAAGGTAGCTTGCCCGCCGCCAGCGCCCTGCCCTCGTCTCGACGGCTGGCCGCGGACCTCGGCATCGGCCGCAACACGGTGCTTGCCGCCATGGACCGCCTGGTGGCAGAAGGCTTCGTCGAGGCGCGCCCGGGGGCCGGGCTATTCGTGGCGTCTTTGGCGCTGCCCGAACCCAGCCCGTTGCCCGGCGCCCCCATCCAGGCGAGCCGCTGGCATTCTCGGCGAGGTCAGCGCCTGCTGGAGAGCTGCGGCGAGATGGAGGGCTCCCGGGATGCCTTCGCCCCGGGCGTCCCCGCCCTCGATCTGTTCCCGCGCGAGGCGTGGCAGCGCCTGCTACGGCGCCATCGCCACCAGGCCAGCCTGGATGCCTTCGGCTACGCCACCAGCGGCGGGCATCACGCCCTCAAGACGGCGCTGTGTGACTACCTGCGTCTATCGCGCTCGGTCAATTGCCAACCACATCAGATCCTGATTACCCAGGGCGCCCAGCAGGGCTTCGAGCTGATCGCCCGCCTGCTGGCCGACCCCGGTGACAGCGTCTGGGTCGAGGATCCCGGCTATGCCGGTGCCAAGGCCTGCTTCAACATGGCCGGGCTAACGCCCGTCCCGGTACCGGTGGACGCACAGGGCATGCAGCCTGAGGCTCTCGCCCCGGATAGCCCGCCACCTCGACTGATCTATGTCACCCCTTCGCATCAGTACCCCTGCGGCGTGACGATGCCGGTGGCACGGCGTCTCGCCCTGCTCGACTTCGCCCGCCACCACGGCGCGCTGATCATCGAGGACGACTACGACAGCGAATTTCGCTATACCACTGCGCCGGTGGCCTCCCTCCAGGGGCTGGCCGGGGGCGGTCCGGTGCTCTACGTCGGCACCTTCAGCAAGGTGCTCTACCCGGGCCTCAGGCTCGGCTACCTGGTACTTCCCGAGGCCCTGGTGGACGACTTTCGCCGCGCCAACGCGCGACTGCATCGGGAAGGCCAGTACGTCTCCCAGTCAGCGCTGGCAGACTTTATCGTCGAGGGACACTTCTCTCGCCACATCGCGCGCATGCGCCACTGCTATCGACAGCGCCAGGCATGCCTGCGCGAGGCCCTGGCGCCTGCCGTGGAGCAAGGACTTGAACTGTCGGCCGGCCAGGCCGGCATGCACCTGGTGGCACGGCTCGCCTCACTGAAACAGGAGCAACGCCTGATCGAGCGTGGACGGCGCGAGGGCGTCACCCTGTCACCGCTATCGGGTCACTACCTGGCACCTGACGCCATGCCTGGGCTGGTGCTGGGCTACGCCGGCTCGACACCGGAGCGGATCGCCGAGGCCGGCGGCTGGCTGGCCAGGAGCTGGATCGATGACCGACAACACCAGCCAGCGGGCTGATATGCCTCCGCATACGCCCGCTCGGTCATGATGCACACAAAAAAAGGGCGCCCCATCGGGGCGCCCAAGGTCGTTAGTCGAGTCGAGCCCGAAGGCCTTCGTCAACCACCGGGAGCGGGGTCGCTCAATCGCCCGGTGTGGTGTGGCCGGTCTGAACCTCCATGCGCTTTCTCAGGATCGGGCCGACGATGTACGGCAGGATCAGGCCGAGACCGGCGAACAGCCACAGGCCGATGGCCAGGCCGCTGTCCCACAGGATCGTCCAGTCGCCGTCGGAGATGTCCATGGCGTGGCGCAGGTTCTTCTCCATCTCCGGGCCAAGCAGCAGACCCAGGATCACCGGCACCAGCGGGATCTCGAGCTTCCTGAGGATGTAGCCACCGACCCCGAAGGCCACCATGAAGTACAGATCAAAGGTGGTGTTGGAGATCGAGTAGATGCCGACGAAAGCCACCATGGTGACGATCGGCAACAGATACATCGGCGGCACCGACAGCAGCTTGACGAAGATACCGACCAGCGGAATGTTGAGCACCAGCAGCAGGAAGTTACCGATCAGCAGCGCCGCGATCACACCCCACACGATGTCCGCGTTCTGGGTGAACATCAGCGGACCAGGGGTGATATTCAGCGAGATCAGCAGCGCCAGCAGCACCGCGGTGGTGCCGCTGCCCGGGACGCCCAGGGTCAGCATCGGCACCAGGGCACCGCTGGAGGCGCCATTGTTGCCAGCCTCGGGGCCAGCCACGCCGCGCGGGTCACCTTCACCGAAGTAGCCCTTCTTGCCGATCACCTTCTTCTCGAGGGTGTAGCCGATAAAGCTGCCCAGCGAAGCACCGGCCCCCGGCAGGACGCCGGCGATAAAGCCGAGGATGCCACCACGGATGCTCGAGGGCATGATGCCCTTGATGTCGGCCCAGGAAAGCTTGAGCTTGTTGACCTTGATGGTCTTCTTGCCCTTGCCGGCACGGTCCTCGATAAAGAACAGAAGCTCCGAGATGGCGAACAGGCCGACGATGGCGATGATGAAGTCGACACCCTCGTAAAGTTCGAGCACCTGGAAGGTGTAGCGCTGCACCCCGGTATTGTCGATACCGATGGTCGCGATCATCAGACCGATGCAGGCGGCCACCACGGTCTTCATCGGGTTCTTGCCGGTGATACCGCCAAGGGTCGCGAAGGCCAGCAGGAACAGCGCGAAGTATTCCGCAGGACCAAAGGTCAGGGCGAAATCGGCCAGGATCGGCGCCAGCAGGATCAGGCCCACGGTGGCGATCAGGCTGCCCATGAAGGAAGCTATGGCGGAGATCGCCAGGGCCTCGGCGGCCTTACCCTTCTGGGCCATCGGATAGCCGTCGAGGCAGGTCATCATGGCCGGCTCGTCACCGGGTATATTCAACAGAATCGACGAGATACGCCCGCCGTACATGGCGCCAGCGTAGACCGCAGTGAGCATGATCAGGGCGGTCTCGGGCTTGAGCCCCAGGGTAAAGGCCAGCGGGATCAGGATCGCCACACCGTTGGCCGGGCCGAGTCCGGGCAGCGCGCCGATCAGGGTGCCGAGAAAGGCGCCCAGCAGCGCAAACATCAGGTTATGCGGGGCGAGCGCCACCCCGAAGCCATCGATCAGGTAGCCAAGGGTTTCCATCAGCCCACCTCCAGGAAGGACAGCACACCCAGGGGCAGGGGCAGGTCCAGCGCAAAGTTGAAGATCAGAAATACCACCACGCCGGAAATACCGCCGACGATGAAGGCCTTGACCGGCGGCGCGCCCATGCGCCAGCACAGGGTGCCCACCGCCAGCAGGGTCGCCAGGATGAAGCCGAGCGGCTGCAGCAGGGCCGCGTAGAGCACCAGCACCACCAGGGCGATGATCAGCTCGACGCCGGTGCGGCTCCATGGCCAGGCATTGTCAGGATCCGGGCGCACCACCATGTACAGGCTGGACAGCCCCAGCACGACGGCCAGCAGGTAGGGGAAGGTTTCGGGGCCTACCGCCTCGGCCCCGCCAAAGGGTTCGGGAAACTGGGTAGCGCCCCAGCCGTACGCGACGGCCAGGACGATCATCAAGACCCCGAATACGCGGTCGTTGAACATGCTCATTGCTGGATCAGTCCGATATCTTTGGAGAGCTGGTTGATGTCGGCGATCTGCTCCTTGACGAAGGTCTCGAACTCACCGGCGCTCATGTGGAACGGCATCAGGCCGTTGCTTTCCATGACGTCCTTCCACTCCTGGCTCTCGTAGATGGTGTCCATGGCGTCGACCCAGTACTGCTTGGCGTCTTCAGGAATATCCGCCGGCATGTAGAAGCCGCGCCAGTTCGGACCCACGGCGTCGATGCCCTGCTCCTTGGCGGTGGGGATCTCGCTGAACTCGCCCGGCAGACGCTCCTCGGACAGCACCGCCACCACGCGCAGGTCACCGGACTCCATGAAGCCCTGGGCCTCGGTGATGTCACCGGTGAAGGCGTCCACGTGGCCGCCGACCACCTGGGTCATGGCCTCGCCACCGTTGTTGTAGGACAGGTAGGGGATCCTCGGCAGGTTCTCGACGCCGGCGGCCTGAGCCGCGATCAGCACCTTGAGGTGATCCCAGCCGCCCTTGGCGCTGCCACCGGCGAACTTCACCGCACGCGGGTCTTCCTTGATCGCGTCCATGATGGCGTTGAGGTCCTGGTACTCGCTGTCGGCGCTGACCGCGATGACCCCATAGTCCGCCCCCAGGGCGCCGACCCAGTTGACCATGTCGGCGGTCATTCCCGGGAACTGCCCCTGGGCCAGGCGTGTGGTGGTGGCGGTGGAAGCCGCGACCAGTAGCTGGTCATCACCGGCGCGCTTGCTGACGGTGTGAGCGTAAGCCACGCCACCACCGGCACCGGCCATGTTGACGGTCTGAACACCGCGCGGCACCAGGTCCAGCTCTTCGAGCACGGTACCGACGCTGCGGCAGGTGAAGTCCCAGCCGCCGCCCGGGTCGGCAGGCGCCAGGCACTCGACCTTGCCTTCGGGCTCAAAGGCAACGGCAGTGCTGGCTGCACCGGTGATGGCAGCGATGGCGATCAGTTTGACTGGCGTGTTCATGGACATGACGAAGTCCTCTGTTGTTGTCTGCTGACAGGAGGCACGAGCCGACATCCCGTCGCGATTGACGCCGAGACGGCGCCGAGATTTCCACTTGTTGGAAACTGACACCTGGCTTACAATTCTGTAAGGCAGAACGTCGTTCCCTTGGATGGAAAGCTAAGCCCGGACAGCATCCGGGTCAACGCGCGATCGCGTAATTCCGACCAAAGTTGAATGCCAGCGACATCATTCGCTATCACCGACAGGAAGGTTCACATGGCACAGGATCGCGTCGAGGCGGTCGAACGGGCCCTCTCGGTCCTGGAGGTCTTCGATACTCCTCAGGATAGTTTCAGTCTGGCAGAACTGGCCGACGCCACCGGCTTCTACAAGAGCACCCTGCTCAGGCTTCTGGCCTCGCTGGAACGCTTCGACTACACCCAGCGTGGAGAGGATGGCCGCTGGCGCATTGGCGGTGCTCCGGTGCGCCTCGCCCGTCGCCACGCCCCCAGTCGCGATCTCGCGGCGCTGATCCAGCCGCTGCTCGACGGCCTGGCGCGACAACTCGGCGACACCGCCAGCCTGCTCGAGGTGACCGCCGGCGTGGTTCACTGTCGCCTGGCCGCCCTGCCCGATCAGAGCCTGCGCCATGACCTTGTTCCCGGCAGCCAGTGGCCCCTGCGGGACACTGACACTCCGGCGCCGGCCCTTGCGGGAGGCATCATGGTGTGTCGGCGGCTGCCGCTGGAAGGTCGTCACGAACTCTGGCTGGCCCTGTCCGGGCCCGAGGGACGGTTGGACACACAGGCCGCCGCGACACGGCTCGACGAGGCGGTGACACAGTTGATCGATCAGCGGGACACCCAAGGGAGGCGCGCATGACACTGCTGCTGGTGGAAGACGATCGGCTTCTGGCCGAGACCCTGGTCGATGCCCTCGGCATCGCAGGCCACGAGGTTGTGCATCTCGACAACGGCATCGACGCCCGCGACCGCCTCCAGGGAAATCACCGACTGGACATGGTACTTCTGGATCTGAACCTTCCTGGGCTCGGCGGCCTGGAGGTGCTGGAGGCGTTGAGGCGCCACGACAGCTCGACCCCGGTGCTGATTCTCACCGCTCGCGGCGCGGTAGAAGATCGCGTGCGAGGGCTCGACCTGGGTGCCGATGACTACCTGGCCAAGCCCTTCTCGCTGGAGGAGCTGGAGGCCCGGGTACGCGCCCTGATGCGTCGCCGCGCCCCCTCCGGCCTGATCACCGTGGGCGAACTCAGCTTCGATAGCCTGGCCCAGCGCTTCAGCCTGGGCGACGAGGCGCTGGCACTGCCTCCGCGAGAGCAGCGCCTGCTGGGGTGCCTGATGCGACACGCCGGCCAGCCGGTGGACAAGGCTACCCTGGTGCGTGAAGCCTTCGGCGAGGAGGAACTCGGCGACAATGCCATCGAGGTCTACGTGCATCGTCTGCGCAAGCGCCTTCAGGGGCATCGAGTGAACCTGCGCACGGTGCGCGGTCTCGGCTACCTGCTGGAAGCACCATGAGCGGGGATTCACTGCATCGCCGACTGTTGACCTGGCTGCTGCTGCCGATGCTGATCGTCGGCTCGGTGGTGCTGTGGCGGGCCTGGCTGGACGCTCGCCAGACCGCCGACCGGGCCTTCGATCGATTGCTCGACGCCGCCAGTCTGTCGATCGCCGAACAGGCCCAGTGGCAGGACGACCGACTATGGCTCGACCTGCCTCCGGCGGCCCTGGAAATGCTCGCCTCGCGCCACGACGAACGGGTGTTCTATACCCTGGTGGACGCTCGCGGTGAGCGGGTCACCGGCAACGCCGACCTGCCCGGTATCGAAGGCGCCGCCCAGGACGCGAGCGACGTCGTCTATGGCGACGTTGACTACCACGATATGCCTCTGCGCCTCGGCGTGCGCCGCTCTCGGCTTGAGGACTGGCGCCTGCGCGAGCCCTTCGAGATCCGGGTCGCCCACACGCGCGAGGGGCGCGACGCGCTCAGCGGCGAACTGTTTCGCCAGAGCCTCGCCTACCTGCTGGCGGTGGCGGTGCTGTCGGTGGCCGCCCTGCTGATCGCCATTCGCCTGGCGCTGGCACCGCTGACACGACTGCGACGCCAGATACGCACCCGTGATCCGCGCACCCTGGCACCGCTGGAATTGCCGCTGCCGCGAGAGCTGGCCGAGCTGCGCGATACCGTCAACGAGCTGCTGGCACGGATGCGTCGGGTCAAGGCCAACCAGGAACGCTTTATCGGCGACGCCTCGCATCAGCTCCGCACCCCACTGGCGGGGCTTTCCGCCCGGGCCGAACTGGCCCTGCGCCAGGACGACCCCGCCATCTGGCGCAGGGCCCTCGGCGCCATGCAGACCACCAGCCAGAGCGCCTCGCGCCTGGCCATGCAACTGCTGTCGCTGACCCGCCTGGACAATCCCGAGTACCAGCCCGAACTGGCCCCCACCGATCTGGTTCAGGTCGCCCGTGAGGCGGTGATGGCCCATTGGCAACGCTGTCAGCGCGCCGGCGTCGACCTTGGTCTGGAGGCGCCAGAGGCACCGGTGCACGTGCAGGGGCTCGACTGGCAGCTGGGCGAGGCGCTGGCCAATCTGATCGACAACGCCTGCCACTACGGTGCCAGGCACATCACCGTCGAGGTCAGCGCCGACCCGATCGCTCTGGCGGTCGTCGATGACGGCCCAGGCATCCCCCACGAGCGTCGACTGCTGGTACTGCGCCCCTTCCACCGCGGTGAGCACACCAGCGAAGGCTCGGGTCTGGGCCTGGCCATCGTCGACGGCATCGCCCGCACCCACGGCGCTCGACTGAGCCTCGGTGACGCCCGGGAAGCACCACCGCCGGGCCTGCGAGTCAGCCTGCAATTCGGCGAAGGCGTCGACAAGGGATCGACGTCCGCCCCTTCACGGAGCCAGCCATGATATCCCACACCCTTGCGCTGCCCCCCTGGATGACCGCCGTTGTCACGCTGGTGGCGTCGCTAGCGCTGTGGTCGCTTCTGCCTGATGAGTCCCTGGCGCAATCCATACCCGAGGCCGGGTCCGACTCCCCCCTCGAGGCACACCCGGGGAACGCCTCGCAGCAGCCAGCCTACGATGAGGTCACCTTAGAAGGTACAGGAGAGTCGTCAGATGCGCTGGTGATCCACGCAGCCCTGGATATCCCCTACGCCCTGCCGCTACTCGAGGACTTCCATCGTCGTCATCCGCGCTACACCATCACCTACCGCAACTTCTCGACGCTGGACGTGCATCAGCGCTTTCTCGACGCCCCCGCAGAGGCCGATGTGGTCATCTCGTCGGCCATGCCCTGGCAGTACCTGCTGGTCAACGAGGGTCACGCCCAGAGCATCGACACCGCCATCACCCAGCGCTGGCCGGACACGGCCAAGTGGCGTCAGGAGCTGTTTGCCTTTACCTTCGAACCCATCGTGATGGTGGTCAGCCGCCGCCTCGAGCAGCGCCTCGGCCCCGTCGACAGCCGCGCCGATCTGCTCGGCCTGCTGGCCGAGGCGCGCTCGCCGCTGCAAGGACGCCTGGTCACCTACGACCCCACCTCCAGCGGCGCCGGCTACACCTACGCCATCGAGGAGTCGCGCCTGTCCCCGCGCTACTGGGATCTGGTGGCGGCGCTGGGCAAGGCAGATACCGCCCTGGTGAATACCACCGGCGCCATGCTGGAAGGCCTCAGGCAGGGTCGCTACGACATCGCCTACAACGTGCTGGGCAGCTATGCCCGGGAAAGGATCGCCGATGACCCCGAGCTCAGGCTGGTGATTCCCGACGACTATGCCCTGGTCATTCGACGTCTGGCCTTCGTGCCTCGCCAGGCGCCGCACACGGGGGCAGCGCGCCGCTTTATCGACTACCTGCTGAGCGCCGACGGCCAAAGGGTCATCGCCGAGGCCGGCGAACTCGGCGCCCTGCACCCCCAGCTGGATGGCCCGGGCACCGCCACTGCCATGCGCCGCGACTACCCTGACGGCCTGAGACCGATTCCTCTGAGCCCCGGCTTGCTGGCGACCCTCGATGAGTTGAAGCGCACCGCCCTGCTCGCCCGCTGGCAGCGCGAATTTCACGATCAGCCGGTCGATACCCGGGCGATCGAGCAGTTCTCGCGGTGACGATGCGCCCTGCCATCATTGCGCAGACACGACAAGGCCCGCCAGGCAAGCCTGGCGGGCCTTGGTCGATCACCTGCGATCGCACATCTTCGTTTCGACGTACCGATGCTTGTGGCCCCTGTTGGTGCCCCGGGTCAAGCTCCGGGCAGGTAGGTCAGAAGGACCGGCGCGGTGCCGCGCTTGAGCATGCCTAGCTCGCGGGCGGCACGCTTGGACAGGTCGATGACCCGTCCCTGGACGAAGGGGCCGCGGTCATTGATCTCGACCTCGACGCTCTGGCCGGTATCACGACGGGTGACCAGCACCTTGGTACCGAAGGGCAGACTGCGATGGGCGGCGGTCAGCGCCTGCTGGTCGAAGGACTCGCCGCTGGCGGTTCGACGCCCCTGGAAGCGATCGCTGTAGTAGGAAGCCTGGCCGCGCTGGGAAGCAACCTCTCCGTCGTCACGGGCCATTGCCGGCGCGCTCGCAAGCGACGCCATGGCCAGAACAACGGCGGCCGCCCAGGCGGCCATGGTCGATCGACCGGAAAACATACGACGCAGAGAAATGGACAACATCATCTTCACCTCAGGTAACCCGCGAGACGCGGGGATTCAGAGCCTGGTGCGAAGTCTCCAGCGATGGCGCACGTTCAATCCGAAGAACGTTCTCGGGGTGACGGATGCTTGCCGTGCATCCACCCACGACTCCCCGCTTGCGCATGATCGAACCAGGCCAGTTGCTCGTGCAGCGATACCACGCTGCCGACGATGATCAAGGTGGGCGGTCGAATGATATCCCGATCATTCAACTTCGGCAAATTAGCCAAGCTGGATAGATGGACGCGCTGGCGCTGGGTAGTTCCCTGCTCGACCAGCGCCACCGGGGTGTCCGGACTCAGTCCCTCGCCGATCAGGCCCTGGCTGATGTAGTCGAGACTGCCAAGCCCCATGTAGAACACCAGCGTCTGACCGGGGCTTGCCAGCGCCCGCCAGTCGAGTTCGCACCCCCCTTCCTTCAAGTGCCCGGTGATAAAGCGCACCGACTGGGCGTGATCCCGATGGGTCAAAGGGATGCCGGCGTAGGCGCTGCAGCCGGAAGCCGCGGTGATGCCCGGTACCACTTCCACCTGAACGCCTTCGGCCACCAGGGTCTCAAGCTCCTCACCACCACGACCGAAGATGAAAGGGTCGCCCCCCTTGAGCCTGACCACACGCTTGCCCTGACGGGCCCAGTCGACCAGCGAGCGGTTGATGTCCTGCTGGGGCAGGCTGTGATCGGAGCGAGCCTTGCCGACGTAGTAGCGATCCGCCGATGCCGGCACCAGCGCCAGGATTTCTTCACTGACCAGTCGATCGTGCAGCACCACCTCGGCCTCGCACAGTCGCCGCCAGGCTCGCAGGGTCAGAAGCTCAGGATCGCCGGGACCGGCACCGACGAGACTCACGCTACCGGCCGGAAAGCCACTGTGGGCAGGCAACTGGGAAGGGCTCATGACGGTGGACTCCAGAGTGAACAACGGGCGATGACAACGGGCATCATTATGCCATGCCGGAATTAAACGTCCACTTCGTTATTACCAAAAACACACTTCATTGCTGCTGCAAGGCGTCGTCACCCCACACCAGAGCGCCGCCTTCCCCGACGGGGAAAGCGGCGCTCTGGCGGCTTTGGCAGGGTCAGTGGGGTGACTGTCTTACCCCTTGGCGCTCAGCGTCCGCCGCAGCCTCGGGCTGAGGGTTTCACCGAGACCGGTCATCACGACCAGGATCAGTGCCAGCCACAACCAGTGGGCGGCGAAATCTACAGCGACGATGCCCAGCGCATCGACGAAGATCACCAGGATGCCCAGGGGACTGACGTAGCGCACCATGAACAGCCACAGGGCGTGCATGCCCGCCGGCAGATCCAGCTCATCGCGTACCGCTTCGCTCTTGAGGAAGAAACCGGCCAGCAGCGCCATGCCGAGTCCGCCCAGCGGCATCATCAGACGCGAGGTGAGGAAGTCGAGCCAATCGAAGAAGTGCTTGCCGGCCAGTGTCCAGTCGGCACCGATATTGAACGACAGCATCGCCAGCGTGCTCATCAGCCACAGCACGATGCCGGTGCCCCAGGCGGCCGCCTTGCGGCTGATGCCCTTGTTGTCGTTGAGCCAGGACACCGTGGCCTCGACCATCGAGATCGAGGAGGTCAGCGCCGCCATCGACAGCATGATGAAGAACAGGATGCCAAACAGCGTGCCCATCGGCATCGCCTGGAACGCCAGCGGCAGGCTCATGAAGATCAGGCCGGGTCCGCTGTTGGGCTCCATGCCGTTGGCGAAGATCACCGGGAAGATCGCCAGCCCCGCCATCAGCGCCACCAGGGTATCGGCCACCGCGACTGTCAGGGTGGTACGACCGATGGAAGCACGTCTCGGCAGGTAGCTGCCGTAGGTGAGGATGGCCCCGGAGGCCAGTGACAGGGTAAAGAAGGCATGGCCCATGGCGGCCAGCATGCCTTCGCTTGACAGACTGGAAGCCTTGAAGTCGAACAGGAAGTGGACGGCCTGACCGAAGCCACCGGAGAACATGCCGTAGACGATCATGATCAGCAGCATGATCACCATACCCGGCATCATCCAGCCGACGCTCTTCTCGATGCCCTGCTGCACCCCCTTGCCGACGATCACCATGGTGGCCACGGTCACCAGGGTGCTCCAGCCGCCGAGGCTGAAGGGGTTGGCATTGTTGGCGCCGAAGATGGCCGCCATGTCATCGACGCTGGAACCGACCAGTCCGCCGGAGATCATCTTCCACAGGTAGGCGAAGGACCAGCCGGCGACCACCACGTAGAAGCTCAGGATCAAAAAGCCGCAGAGCATCGCCATCCAGCCGAACAGCGACCACAGCGAACTGCCTCCGGATTCCTTGACCACCCGGCGAATGGCGTCGATAGGGCTGCCCCGACCACGCCGCCCCAGGGCGATCTCGGTCATCATGATGGGCACACCGACCGACAGGATACAGACCAGGTAGACCAGCACGAAGGCGCCGCCGCCGTACTCTCCGGTCATGTACGGAAATTTCCAGATATTGCCCAGGCCCACAGCGGAGCCGGTCGCGGCCAGAACGAAGCCCCAGCGGCCTAGCCACTGGGTGCGAGAGGGTTCATTGGTTGTCATGACTCACCAGAGATCGCTTGCGCACTTTTGTTTGTCCACCATGGCGGTGGCGCCCTGAAAACAGCCTGAAACAGCACAGACCCAGGGCATCCAGCGCGCCATTGTGACGGATTTTGTTGTGATTGGGCAGGCCGACGACGCAAAGTCGCGGCCAAGGGCCTACCTGGCGAAGGATCCGCTGCCGCTCACCTGGCCGACAAGACGCCAGTGACGACAGCGGCTGTAGCCGACCGACGTCAGTCGGCGTCGAGGACACCGCGGCGAATCTGATCTTCCTCGATGGATTCGAACAGCGCCTTGAAGTTGCCCTCGCCGAAGCCGTCGTTACCCTTGCGCTGGATGATCTCGAAGAAGATCGGACCGATCACGGTCTCGGTGAAGATCTGCAGCAGCACCCCCTGATCCGGACCGCCATCGATCAGCAGGCTCAACTCACGCAGATCCTCGACCCGCTCTTCGTGGTTGGGCACCCGCACATCGACCTTCTCGTAGTAGGTGTCGGGGGTGGACAGGAAGCGAATGCCGTTGGCCTTCAGCGCGCGCACCGTGGCGTAGATGTCGTCGGTGGCCATGGCCAGGTGCTGGATACCCTCGCCGTTGTACTCGCGGATAAACTCGGCGATCTGGGAGTTGTCGTCGGCGGACTCGTTGATCGGGATATGCATCTTGCCGCAGGGTGCGGTCATGGCGCGGGAATGAAGCCCGGTCTTCTTGCCCTCGATGTCGAAATAGCGATTCTCACGGAAGTTGGCGATACGGGTATAGAAGTCGGCCCAGGGATCCATCTGACCCCGCGCCACGTTGTGGGTCAGGTGATCCAGCACCTTGAGACCAACGCTGTTGTCCTGAGCCGAGGTGCCGGCGATGGGCTCGAAGTCGATGTCGTAGATGGTACGTCCCTGTTCGTCGACCCGATCATCGACGAAATACAGCAAAGAACCACCAATACCCTCCACCGCCGGAATGCCGACCTCGCCAGCACCGACAGGGTTATCGACCTGACGGGCGCCCTGATCGATGGCGTAGGACAGTGCCTGACGAGCATCCGCTACCTTCCACGCCATGGCGCAGGCGCCCGGACCGTGAATCTCGGCGAACCTGGCGGCGTGACTGCCGGGTTCCGCGTTGAGCACGAAGTTCACCCCCTCCTGCTGAAACAGGGTGACCCGCTTCGAGCGGTGGCGGCGCGTCTCGGTAAACCCCATGGCGAGAAACAGCTCGCGCAGGGCGTCGATGCCAGCCTGATCCGGGGCGCTGTATTCGACGAACTCGAAGCCATTGGTGCCGATGGGGTTGTGGGTATCGATGGGAGCGACTGCGGTCATGTGGGCCTCCGTCATTGTGATTGTCACTCCCCATCCTAGGCTTCTCGACACGCGCCCCCCATCCCCCCGGAGCGGCTTGAGGTGGTAGCGCACACGCCCCGGCATCGGCCAGCTGTAGCGCTGGCGTGACACCCCGTGTGCGCTCTGCACCCCAGGCGTCACGAAATCCTTACACGACGTCACGCTGGCATGACAGGCTGCCTATCGCTGGGACCTTTACAGCGTCAGCGTCACCAGCTGCCACGCCACCAGCAGCATGATCACGGCGATGATCCCATCCACCCACTGCCATGCCCTCGGGCTCTTCAACCGCGGTGCCAGGGCGCCGGCGGCGCTTACCAGACCGAAGAACCAGACAAAGGAAGCAATGGTCGCCCCCACGTAGAACCCCACCGGGCTCTCTTGCAGCGAACCGATGGCGCCCAGCATCACCAGGGTGTCCAGATAGACCTGGGGGTTGAGCAGCGTCACCGCCAGGGTCGCCAGCACCACCTGGGCAAGGCTGGCACTGGAGGCAGACGATGCAACGTCCATGCCCCTGGGCCGTCGAACCCGACCAATGGCCAGCCAGGCCTGCCAGGCAAGAAAGGCGGCGCCGCCGTAGCGCGCCAACAGCATGGCCCCTTCGCTCTGGGCGATCAGGGCGCCGAGACCCATCACCCCCAGGCCGATCAGCACGGCATCGCACAGGGCGCAGATCCCCGCCACCCACCAGACGTGTTGTCGCCTCAGTCCCTTGGACAACACAAAGGCGTTCTGCGCGCCGATGGCGATGATCAGTCCCGCTCCGGTGCCCACGCCCTGGATCAGTGAAAGCCACATGGTCTGTCCTTCCTCACGATGATTGTCGACGCTGCGCCGATGTTGCGCGCTGCGGGATGTGGCAGAGACTAGGGCAAGCTGGTAAATAAGAGAAATCACTTCTCCCACTGCCTCATTACCATTTCTTATACTCAAGGACATGGATAGACGCCCATGCTGGACTACAAACTGCTCGATGCACTGGCCGCCGTGCTGACCCACCAGGGCTTCGAGCGCGCGGCCCGCGCGCTGGGGCTGACCCAATCGGCGGTATCCCAGCGCATCAAGCTGCTGGAGGCTCGCCTGGGACAGCCGGTGCTGGTGAGGGGCTCCCCGCCGACACCGACCGAACTGGGTCAACGGCTGTTGAACCACGTCCAGCAGGTACAACTGCTGGAGGGCGAGTTGATCCAGGATGCACCGCAGCTGGCACTGGGCCACCGTCAGCTACGTATCGCCATCAATGCCGATAGCCTCGCCACCTGGTGGCCGGGCGCCATCGCCGGCTACCTCAAGCATCAGGCGATTACCCTGGATCTGGTCATCGAGGATCAGGAGGTCGGACTTGAACGCATGCGCCTGGGCGAAGTGGCTGCCTGCCTGTGCGCCAGCGACATGCCGGTTCAGGGCGCCAGAGTCATCGCCCTGGGCGTGATGCGCTACCGCGCCCTGGCGAGTCCCGACTTCATGGCCCGACACTGCCCCCAGGGCGCGGACGCCGGTTCTCTGGCCCAGGCGCCGGCCATCATCTTCGGGCCCAACGATCAACTGCAACACCGCTTCATGGCGGCCCATGGCGTCAACGGCCCCTTCCCGCACCACCGCTGCGCCAGCGTCGAGGGATTTCTGCGCCTGGCCCACGCGGGCCTCGGCTTCGGGCTCATTCCCGAAATCCAGGCGTATCGGGAGCTCTCGACGGGGGAGCTTGAGGACGTGGTGCCGGGCTGGCATCTGGACGTACCGCTGTACTGGCACTACTGGCGCCACGGCGGCGAGCCGCTGGAGCGACTCGGCCGCCACCTGGCCGACCAGGCCGGTCACCATCTGTTGCCACCTGCGGACTGACGGGGCCCGGCTAGGTACGCGCCCCGTCTCATGCAGCGATCAGCGTCGCGAGGTCGGGGCAGGCGGTAAAGTGTGCTTTCGAAGTGAGCCGTCAGTCACCCAGGCGTCGTGCCACGCTCTCGACCTTGTCTGCCATGCTCTGATCGCGGTCGGTCCGGGTACCGAGTTTCAAGGTGGTGGTGATGCGTGGCGCCCCCATCTCGTGCACCACCTCATGGCAGCGCTTGACCACCGCCATGACCTCGTCCCAGGGGCCTTCGATATTGGTGCCATAGGCGTGCATCTGGTGGCTGAGACCGGACGCCTGGATCTCCCGCTGGCAAGCGGCCACGTGGTCGGAGACCGAAACGCCCACACCCAGGGGGACCACGCAAAGATCGACGATAACGTGCATAACTTAAGCCTCCTTGATTCTGTGCCAACCCGCCCGCGTTCTTCGCTGGAAAGGCATGCCAGCTGAACTATGCTGTTTTGCAACAATAAAGATAGCCGAAGGTGATTCAGGCCCCTGCCGAGGTGGCGGACCTGGCCTCACTTCGGAGCGGGCAACTCTCCTGCCCGCTTCTCGTTTCCTCGGACATGCCGCCTGCACGGACACCAGGAGGCCACATGACCAGCGACGCCCGCCCCCATCCCATCGCACTGCCGAACAATCGCCCTCGACGGATCATCGAGCAGTTGCTCGAGGGCTCGGGCATTCGCCTCAACGGACCTGAACCCCACGATATCCAAATCTATCATCCCGATCTGTTCGCCCGCATCCTGCACCAGGGCACGCTGGGGCTCGGGGAAGCCTACATGGATGGCTGGTGGGAGGCGCGGCGTATCGACCAGCTTGCCCATCGGCTACTGCGCCACGGTCTGGGCCAACGCTCGCGTAGCGCCGCGAGCCACCTCTTCTATCGCCTGCAGGCGGGCTTCTTCAACCTCCAGAGTCGCGCCCGAGCCTATCAGGTCGGCGAGGTTCACTACGACCTCGGCAACGACCTGTTTCGGTATATGCTGGACGACACCATGTGCTACTCCTGTGGCTACTGGCGCCAGGCAACGACGCTGCATCAGGCCCAGCTCGCCAAGCTCGATCTGGTCTGTCGAAAGCTGGCCCTGCGCCCTGGCATGCACCTTCTCGACATCGGCTGCGGCTGGGGCAGCCTGGCCGAGCACGCCGCCCGTCACTACGGCGTCAGCGTGACCGGCATCACCATATCCCGGGAGCAGGTGGCACTGGCCAGGGAGCGCTGCCAGGGCTTGCCCGTCGATATCCAGTTGGCCGACTACCGCGACCTGCAAGGCCAGTACGACCGGATCGCCTCGATCGGCATGTTCGAACACGTAGGACAGCGCAACTACACGACCTTCTTTCGGACGGTGGCCGACCTGCTGCCGGATGACGGGCTCTTCCTGCTGCATACCATTGGCTCCAATACTTCTCGCATCACCGCAGACCCCTGGATCCATCGCTACATCTTTCCCAACGGCGTGTTGCCGTCCGCCCGCCAGATCTGCCAGCACAGCGAGGAGATGTTGATGGTGGAAGACTGGCAGAACTTCGGCTCCGACTACGATCCCACCCTGCTGGCGTGGCTGGCCAACCTTGACGCCTGCAGGCATGACATTGCACGTCACTACAACACACGGCACTACAACGAACGCACCTATCGGATGCTGCGCTACTACCTGGCGATCTGTGCCGGAGCCTTCCGTGCCCGCTACCTGCAACTGTGGCAGGTAGTCTTTTCCAGGGGGCGAGAGCTTCGCTATGACGCACCCCGGTGACCGCGAAGTTGCCGGAAATGCGCGCGCTTTCGGTGAATCATGACGGGAACCTGCCTAGTCACTCTCGCTGCGGCATATCCTTGATCAAGCCCTCACGCCGATGTCTGCCGATCGATCAGCTCCCGGCTCCACGGCCACAACGCCCGCTATCAGCGGCCTAGCGAGAACGTTCAAGCCTTTCCTCCCTATGGCGCAATCCATAAATGCAGAATTTTGTCTGATATTTCTTAGTCCCTTGGACTGATATACCCGCAATGCCCTGCCTTTAAGATGGTGGTGAAGGCCCGATACCTCGGGTTGACCCGCCATCCCGTGGCCAAGGACTGCCTGCTATGGAAGATCGTGACCCGCCGTCACCCTCCCCGACCTGCAATGAAAGCGCGAGTCTTGCCTGTCTCAAGCGTGTCCCGGGGGTGCTGTTCACCCTGAAGCGAGACGCTCGCGGCCGCCTGCAGCTTCCCGCCCTGACAGGTGAAGACCCGATGACGGCTCGCCTTGAGCCACTGCTGTCGATCAATGACGTGCGTCAGCGGCTCGGCGATCTGCTGGGTGACGCCTATGGTGAATTCATCCGGGCCATCGAACACTCTGCGCACTGGCTGTCGCCGGTATCCACGCGACTGCGCCTGCCGATCGGCGAACTCACCCCGCACTGGTATTCGCTGGAGGCACTGCCGGAGCGCTCGGACGAAGGCATCCTGTGGCACGGCCTGCTGGTGGACATCGAGGATCAGGTCGCCGAAGAGCAACGTCTTCGCTACCTGTCCGGCACCGACGAACTCACCGGGCTGACCAACCGACGTTCGATGATGGGACACATCGACAAGATCGCCTCCATGTCCAACCGCCATGGCACGCCGCTATCGCTGTTGCTGATCGACCTGGACCACTTTGCCCTGATCAACGACACCTGGGGGCGCGGACTCGGTGATCGGGTGCTCTGTCAGATCGCCGCCCTGGCATCCAGCCAGTTGCGCCAGGAGGACATGCTGGCACGCATGGGCAGCGACGAATTCGCCCTGCTGCTGCCGATGACACCCGCTGGCAGAGCGCGCGAGCTGGCGGAGCGCCTGCGCGAGAGCATCTCTCGTCAGGACTTCGGCATCGGTCGCCACAAGGTCACCGTCAGTATCGGTGTCTCCGACTTTGTTCGTGGCTTGAGCAGCGCGCAACTGATGCAGCAGGTCCACACCAACCTGATGGAAGCCAAGCAACAGGGCCGCGATCGCGTGATCCAGCGCTGGCTGCCCCAGGGATCATCCTGACACCGCCAGCTGAGCTGGCACGTCGTCGCTTCATGCCGGTGACTGTTTTGGGTACCCTTGCCCCCGATCCTGCCGCTGTCACAGGGCCCGCCATCAGGGAGCCAGCATGTCCACCACCATCGACCAGACCCTCGAGAACGTCTTCGGCCACCGCCACTTCAGGCCAGGACAGCGGGAGACCATCAACGCCATCGCAGAAGGCCGCAGCGCAGCGGCGATCTTCCCGACCGGCTCGGGCAAGTCGCTGTGCTATCAGCTGCCGGCATTGCACCTGCCCTACCTCACCCTGGTGGTATCCCCTCTACTGGCGCTGATGCAGGACCAGCTGGCGACGCTGACCTCGCGCGGTATCGCCGCCGCCAGCATCGATTCGAGTCAGGATCGCGATCAGGCTCGGGAGGTCATGGCAGCGGCCCGCAACGGCCAGCTCAAGGTCCTGATGGTATCGGTCGAGCGCCTGCGCAATGAACGCTTTCGCGCCTTTCTGCGCGACGTGCGGGTCTCGTTGATGGTGATCGACGAGGCCCACTGCCTGTCGGAATGGGGACATAACTTTCGCCCGGACTACCAGAAACTGCCCGACTATCGCCGGGAGTTCGGCATCGACCAGGTGCTGCTGCTGACCGCCACCGCCACGCCCAAGGTCATCGATGACATGCGTCGAGGCTTCGATATCGCGCCTGACGATGTCATCACCACCGGCTTCTACCGCGCCAATCTGGACCTTGCCGTCTCCCCGCTGCCCGCCGACAACAGGGCTCGCCATCTGGCCAGTTGGCTGGCGCCAAGACTCGGCAACGGCGGCACCATCGTCTACGTCACCCTGCAGCAAAGCGCCGAGCGCCTGGCGGCCTACCTCAAGGCCGCCGGGCTCGAGGTCGCCGCCTACCACGCCGGGCTCGACAGTGAGACCCGCCAGCGACTGCAGGCGGACTTCATGAGCGGACGCCTGCCCGGCATCGTCGCCACCATTGCCTTCGGCATGGGCATCGACAAGGCCGATATTCGCCAGGTGGTGCACTTCGACCTGCCCAAGTCCATCGAGAACTACAGCCAGGAGATCGGACGCGCCGGGCGCGACGGCAAGCCGTCGGAGTGCCTGATGCTGGCCGGACGTGAACACCTGCCAGTGCTCGAGAACTTTATCCATGGTGACGTACCACCGCTGTCGGGCATCGAGGCGGTATTGACCGACCTGGCGGATGCCTCCGATAGCTGGGAGCTGTCGCTCAACGCCCTGTCACGCCTCTCGGACATCCGCGAGCTGCCGCTGAAGACGCTGCTGGTCAAGCTGGAACTGGCCGGCGTGGTGCGCGCCAGCCACAGCTACTTCGCCGAGTATCGCTTCAGCCTGGCGATCGAACCCGACGCCCTCCTCGCCCGCTTTCCCGGCGAGCGCGGCGCCTTTCTCGGCGCACTGCTCGATGCCTCGCACAAGGCCCGTACCTGGTATCGGCTGGACTTCGAACGCCTCGACCAGCTGGGCCAGGAACGCGGCCTCGACACCTCCCGCCCGCGGGTGCTCAAGGCGCTCGACTACCTGGCGGAACAGGGGCTGATGCGCCTGGAAAGCAAGCAGATGACCGAGGTCTACCACAAACTCGCGGCCGTGGACCCCAGACAGCTGGCCCCCGATCTGCATCAGCAGTTCGTCGAGCGCGCGGGGGTCGAACTCGAGCGACTCGACGCCATGCTGGCGCTGTTCGAGGCCGACGACTGCATCAGCGCGCGACTCGCCGACTGGTTCGGTGACCCCAATGCCCCCCGACGCTGTGGCCACTGTTCAGCCTGTCGCGGCGAGACCGCCAGCCTGCCGCCCGCCCCGGCTCCGGCACTCCCCGACGAGGGCGAACTGCGAGCCTGGCTGACGGGCCTGGCCCAGGCACTGGAAAGTGTCGAGCCAGGCAAGCCGCTGGACCTTGAGCTTGCTACCCGCTTCCTGTGCGGCGTCATCAGCCCGCGCCTGAGCCAGGCCAAGGCGCGACGCCTGCCGGGATTCGCCAGCCAGGAAAGCGCCCGCTATACCGACGTCAGGCAGGCCCTCGCACCACTATTCGAAGGCTAGCCTTGCGACCGCCAGCTATTCGAACGCCAGCTATTCGACCGTGAGCAGTGGGCCTCGATGCCTCGTCGGTGCCTCGAGCCCCCTCCGTCTCACTTTCACTCTCACACTCACCGTCAGCCTTCGCTGCCGGTGATGCCATAGCGATTCAGCTTGTTGGCGATGGTGGTGTGGGATACGCCAAGGCGCCGCGCCAACTGGCGACTGGACGGATGCTGGGGGTACAGCGAGGCCAAGACGCGCCGCTCGACCTCGCCCAGGATGTCGTTGAGCGAGCCGTCCAGGTCGATACCGGCAAGACCCGCCGGCGCCCCCGAGGCCGGCAGCCGCAGATGGGCCGGCTCGATGAGCCCGGTCTCGCACAGCGACACCGCCTGGAACAGCACGTTCTCGAGTTGCCGCACATTGCCGGGCCAGTGATAGCTGGCCATGCGCGCCAGTGCCGCGGGGGAAAGCGCAGGCAGCGCGCAGCCGATCTGGCGCGCGGCTCGGTCGACAAAGTGCCCGGCCAGGGCTTCGATGCCATCCAGGCAATCCCTCAGCGGCGGAACGCTCAACGACAGCACGTTGAGGCGATGATAGAGGTCCTGCCGAAACAGCCCCTGGCCGCACAGGGCCAGCAGATCCTGCTGGGTGGCACAGATCACCCGCACGTCCAGGTAGGTCTCGTCGTCGGCGCCGACCCGGCGAAAGCCACCGTCCTGCAGAAAGCGCAACAGCTTGGCCTGCAGCCGCGGACTCATCTCGCCGACCTCATCGAGGAAGATGGTGCCACCGGCGGTCAGCTCCAGCAGACCCAGCTTGCCCTCGGGGCGAGCGCCATCGAAGGCGCCCGGGGCATAGCCAAACAGTTCGGTCTCGGCCATGGACTCCGGCAGGCCGGCGCAGTTCAGCGCCATGAACGGCGCCTGACCGCGCTGGCTGGCCAGGTGACAGGCCCGCGCCAGCACCTCCTTGCCGGTGCCGGTCTCACCAAAGATCAACAGCGGCGCGTCCAGCGGCGCCATGCGTCGCGCCTCGTGGATCAGGGAGGCGAGTCGGGGGCTGGCCGCGAACATCGCCTCAAAGCCGCGCATCTCCTGGCGCTGCACCTGATAGATACGCTCGCCGATACGATCGGCGCTATGCAGCGTGACCACGGCACCGGCCAGCGAGGCCACGTCGTCGTGGTGTTCGCGATGCAGCGGCGCGATATCGGCCAGGTAGGTGGCGTCCTTGAGCCGGATCCTGAGGCCATTGACCCGAGCATTGTTGCGACGAATCACTTCCGGCAGGTCGAGCTCCGGCAGGTAGCGATTCAGCGACAGCCCGGGCACCTCGTCGACGCGCACGCCGAGCAACTGGCTCGCCGCCCGGTTGGCCGCCACCAGGTGCCCCTCCATGTCGATGGACATCACCGGGTCGGAGAGTGACGACAGCAGCGCCTCCAGCTCGAGCTGGTGGCGCTCGCTGGGCATCAGGCTGACCCGGCGCACCCCGAATACGCCGGACACCTGCTCGAGGCTGGGCTTCAGCGTCGCCAGCTGGGCGTGCAACAGTTGCGGCACGTGCAGATAGATGGCGTTGCCGTGCTCGCCGCCCACCTCGCCCCGGGCCACGTTCACCCCATAGTCGGCCAGCAGGGCCACTATGTCGCGAAGGATGCCGACACGATTCTGGCAGTGAACTCTCAGGCGCATGAAGGGAATGGCTCCGCAAAAGGGTCACACCATCTGAAGTTTCCGTCAGGCTGGTCTGACTCGTATGTCAAGATTTCGTTACAGCCTATCGAAGACAGAGGAGCGCGTCCTGCATCTTTGGTCGATAGACACCATCTCGAGCACCAGCTGTAAAGATTTCCTGACAGAAAAGGGCCGCCTTCTGGTGCCTATCCCCCCGATGCACGGCTGCGTGACGAAAGCCCCCATGCCTAGACTCGACTCAGTCTCGATACCACAACAGTCGACAATCGCCGGGAGACACCATGCACGCACCTTCTTCGTCCACCCCGTCCACCAAGGGCACCGCCTATCAGGCCCGTGAGCCGGATGCCGACGGCATCATCCATTGGAGCGAGGTCGAGAACCGGACCTGGCAGACGCTGATGGAACGCCAGCTGACGTTGATCGAAGGGCGCGTGTGCCAGCAGTATCTGGACGGCCTCGAGCGCCTCGGCCTGCCCAGCGATCGTATTCCGCAACTGGGCGACGTCGATCGGGTGCTACAGCAAGCCACCGGCTGGCAGACCGCCCAGGTACCGGCCCTGATCCCCTTCGACACCTTCTTTCAACTGCTGGCCAACCGTCGTTTTCCGGTCGCGACCTTCATCCGTACCCCCGAGGAGCTGGACTACCTCAAGGAACCGGACATCTTCCACGAGATCTTCGGCCACTGCCCGATGCTGACCAACGAGGCCTTCGCCGAGTTCACCGCCACCTACGGCCGCATCGGCCTCGCCGCCGAACCCAAGGACCGGGTCTACCTGGCCAGGCTCTACTGGATGACCGTGGAATTCGGCCTGGTGGACACCCCGCAAGGCCGGCGCATCTATGGCGGCGGTATCATCTCCTCGCCCAAGGAGACCCTGCACGCCCTGTCCGACACCCCTGCACATGCGCCCTTCGACGCCCTCGACGCCCTGCGCACCCCCTACCGCATCGACATCCTGCAGCCCCTTTACTACGTTCTGGACAGCCTCGACCGGCTTGAGGAGCTGTCACAACGCGACCTGATGGCGCTGGTCGAGGAAGCCAAGGCGCTGGGGTTATTCGAACCGCGCTTTCCGCCCAAGCCCAATTCAACGGCCAAGCCCAAGCCAACGCCCGGCGAGACCGGCGAGAACGGCCCCATCGCCCACGACGGTGCCGACAACGACCGACGCAGCGAACACGCCTGAACATCCACATTCCCTAACCGACACCACCAGGAGACAGCATGAACGACACCACCCAGACCCTCACCGAGCAGTCCTGCGAAGCCTGCAGCTGGGACGCCCCCCACGCCACCGAGGACGAGATCGAACAGTGGCACGCGCAGATCCCCGAGTGGCGGATCGTCGAGCGCGATGGCATCATGCAACTGGAGCGGAGCTACAAGTTCCGCAACTTTCGGCAGGCCCTTGCCTTTACCAACAGCGTCGGCGAGATCGCCGAGGAAGCCGGCCATCACCCGGCCCTGTTGACCGAGTGGGGCAAGGTCACCGTGACCTGGTGGTCCCACGAGATGAAGGGCCTGCACAAGAACGATTTCATCCTAGCGGCCAGAACCGACGAGGTAGCAAGCTAAAATGTTCGAGAAGATTGAGCGGGTTCCCGGAGATGCCATCCTCGGGCTCATCGAGGCCTTCAAGAAGGACACCAATCCCCAGAAGGTCGATCTTGGCGTCGGCGTCTACCGTGATGCAAAGGGCAACACTCCGGTGATGCGTGCGGTCAAGGAGGCCGAAGCCCTGCTGCTCAACAACGAGACCACCAAGACCTACATCGGCTCACACGGCGCCGCCCAGTACGGTGCCGTGGTGCTGCCGATGGTGCTGGGCCAGGACTCCCCCGTACTCGAGGCCGGCCGCGCCAGCGTCACCCAGTCCCCCGGCGGTACCGGCGCCCTGCGCCTGGCGGCGGACTTCGTCGCGACCCAACTGCCCGGCAAGGGCATCTGGGTCAGCGACCCGACCTGGCCGAACCACCACGGCATCTTCACCGCCGCCGGCATCGAACTGCACAAGTATCCCTACGTCGACGCCGACAACCGTCTCGACTTCGACGGCATGCTGGAAGCCCTCAAGCAGATCCCCCAGGGCGACGTGGTGGTGCTGCACGCCTGCTGCCATAACCCCACCGGCTTCGACCTGAACCACCAGCAGTGGCAACAGGTACTCGAAGTGATCCAGCAGCGCGACCTGCTGCCGCTGGTCGACTTCGCCTACCAGGGCTTCGCCGAGGGCCTCGACGAGGACGCCTACGCCGTTCGCCTGCTGGCCGAGAACCTCGACAACGTGCTGATCACCAGCTCCTGCTCGAAGAACTTCGGCATCTACAACGAGCGTACCGGCGCCCTGATCGTGGTGGCGAAGAACAGCGAGGAGATGGAGAACGTCCGCTCGCAGATCGCCATCGTCGCCCGTGAGAACTACTCCAACCCGCCGGCCCACGGCGGCAGCATCGTGGCAGAGATCCTCAACTCGGCGGAACTCGCCGCGGTGTGGCGCGAGGAACTCACCGAAATGCGCGATCGCATCAACACCCTGCGTCGTGACTTCGTCGAGGCCTTGAAGCCCTACGGGCTGGACCAGAAGTACGCCCACATCGCCGAGCAGCGTGGCATGTTCTCCTACACCGGCCTGACGCCGGAACAGGTGGACCGCCTGCGCGACGAGTACGGCATCTACATGGTGCGCTCGGGCCGCGCCAACGTCGCCGGCTTCTCCCAGGAGAACCTGCCGTACCTGGCCAAGGCGGTGGCCGCCGTCAACGACTGACGCCCTGCCAGCGGGCTGTGCCAGCCAGCAAACGACGCCCGGGCCTGTCCCGGGCGTTGTCGTATCCGGACGCCCCCCCGGCGCTATCGTGAGGAGTCACGGTTCCTGCAAGCCTGTTTCTGCAAGCCCTAGCCCAGGCCATGCTTGGTGGCCCACACCGCTGCTTCCACCCGTGAGCGAAGATCCAGCTTCTTGAACAGATGCTTGACGTGGACCTTGACGGTGCCCTCGGCGATGTCCAGCTCGCGGGCGATCATCTTGTTGGACAGGCCACGCGCCAGGGTGCGCAGGATGTCCCTCTCCCGAGCGGTCAGGCACGACATGCCGTCGTCGCCCCCTGCCGGGAGCTCGCCCTTGACCACGCTGGCCAGCAGCGACGCCATCTGTGGCCCCAGCACCACCTGACCCTGGGCCGCCTCGCGAATCAACCGCAACACCTCCTCGGGGTCCATGTCCTTGAGCAGATAGCCATCGGCGCCTTCCTTGAGCGCGCGCACCACGTCGTCGTCGGAGTCGGACACGGTCAGGATCACGATACGGCTCTTGACCCGGGCGTCACGCATCCGCCGGAGCACCTCGATGCCGTCGATGGGCTGCATGTTGAGGTCGAGCAGGATCAGGTTGGGTTGCAGATCGACGGCCTTGCGCACCGCCTCGGCGCCATCCGAGGCTTCACCGACCACCACCAGACTAGGATCCATGTCCACCAGTTGACGCACCCCACGCCGGAACAGGGGGTGATCGTCCACGATCATCAATCGAAGCATGCTCATAGTGCTATCTCCAGAGTGGTTTCACCCGACCCGCTGCCGGGCAACACGTTCAGCAGGCCACGTCGTCGCGACCTCGCGCCCGTGAAAGCCCATCACTCGGACGCCACAGGTAACTGCGCCAACAGACGCGGCAGAAAGCGGACGGTCACCACGGTGCCGCAGGGCTTGATGCCCCTGACCGTGAGCTTTCCACTCAGGCTTCGTGCCCGCTCCTCCATGATCGCCATCCCGTGGGACATGGAAGGATCCGATTGCGGTCCGATGCCTACACCGTCGTCCGTGACCGAAAGTTGATAGTGCCCCGTGTCGTCGACGGCGAGGCTGATGGTGCAGTGCCGAGCACGTGCATGGCGGGCCACGTTGGACAGCGACTCTCGCACGATCTGCAGCACATGAATTTCCTCGTTGGGGGTCAGCGACAGCCCGCTCCACTGGCCTTTCAGGGTCAGCTCGAAGTCGCCCCGCTTGGAGTACTCCAGCACCGTTTCCTCCAACGCCGCTTCCAGACCCGACTCATGGATGCGCAGACGAAAGGTGTTGAGCAGCTCCCTGAGCTGGCGGTAGGACGAATTGAGACCGTGCCGGAGTTCCGCGACCACCTGCGCCACCTGCTCGTGGCGTTGCTGATCGAGCTGCATCTGTAGACGGGTCACCTGGATCTTCAGGTAGGACAGCGACTGCGCCAGCGAGTCGTGAAGCTCTCGCGCAATCACCGCGCGCTCATCCATCAGCGCCAGCCGACGCTGCTCGTCGGCTTTCTCGGACAGCGACAAGGCCGCGGCAATCAGCCCGGCCACCGTCTCCACCAGCTCGATCTTCCACTGGGCAAGCATATGGCCGGGAGGCTGATGGACACGCAACTCGCCAAAATCCCGACCCGCTTCGCGCACCCTGACCGCGTATTCATTGCCGTTGGCATACAATCCGGCAGCCGCCTTGTCTGATATTTCACGCCCGCGCGATGGTTCCTGAACGAAAGCGCTTTCCGCGCCGGGGCGAGAGCTGAGTCTGACAATATCCTTGCCATTGCCTCCCATGGACAGGCGCAGCTCGAAGGGGCCTTCGTCGGTCACCGCCTCAAGCTGGCGCAGCACTTCCTCGAGCTCTTCCCGGGTCAGCGGAGTAACCCCATTGAGACGCCGCGCGGTCAGATAAAGCATACGCAACGCATCATTGCTGCGCTTCAGTTCATGGGTCTTCGCCGCGACACGCTTTTCCAGCTGACCGTACATTTCCGACAGGCTGGCATTCATCTTGTTGATTGTTCTGGATAACAAGCCTAACTCGTCGTTACCTCGGTAGATGGTTCTCCCCGAAAAGTCACCGACCATCACGCCATTTACAACGCGAATAAGGTCACGAAATGGCGGCATGACACCGCAGACTATTCGATAGACAACCATCACCATAAATATCACGAGAACGGCGAGTGATGCCCCCTGAAAAACCTCAAGAAATACGACCTTTGACTCGGCATATTCTTGAAGCCTTCCCACCAAAATATCGACCTTGTCGACGAACTCGGCGACCTTGTCATCCAGCCGAAAGACGTCACCACCTTCGAAATCCACCGTGTTGGGACGCAGGGTTTCGTGCCAGCACTCCACCACCCTGTCGTAGGCCTCTCTGAGCGGATCATCGGCGTCCACCGGAATCAGCGCGATGATCGCCCCGGCAGCCAGCGTGGCCTCCATCTGTTCGTGCTGCCAGCGTCGCCTGGGGTGATCCGCCGGCAGCAACTCCGACGTCGCCAGCAGTCGATAGGCCTGCATTCGCAGCGAGCCCGCCTGGTTGATGGCGTCGGCGTAACCTCCCGCGCTCTTTGCGATGACGATGGAGCCCAGCAGGCTGACCAGAGCCAGACAGGATATCGCCGCCATGGCGACCAGCATGCGCAGCATCAGTGATCGGCGCAGGTAAAAGGCGCCGTTCATCTACTACACCTTCCCTTTTTGACCCAGATCAAGGGTTTCATCATCTAGAAATTTCCGGAATGTCGCATCCATCTGAGAGGGCAGATAATACGTGACGAACACCTCAAAAACACCCGGATACCTCCATGGAGGTAATTAAGCAAATGCGCTGGATATAGCACGCAATTCTCTTGACCACAATCAAGTGCCATACAGATACATTGTAGCAAGGTTTAGGGGCCGAACCGGCACCCCTAAAGAGGAAAGCACATGCTCCAACATGACACCGTACCCCGGCGTCAGCAGAACAGAGCGCTAGGCCTATCCACACTCGCCTTCACTCTCTGCTTCGCCGTCTGGACCCTGTTCTCGATTCTCGGTATCCAGATCAAGGAGGACTTCGCGCTCTCCGACACCCAACTTGGCCTGCTGATGGCCACTCCAGTGCTGACGGGTTCGATCAGCCGACTCTTTCTCGGTGTACTGACTGACCGCTTCGGGGGCCGCTGGGTCTTCGGCCTGCTCATGCTGGTCACCGCTACCTGTGTCTACCTGCTGACCTTCGCCAACAGCTACGTGATGCTGCTGGTCGGCGCACTGGGTATCGGCCTGGCCGGTGGCTCTTTCATCGTCGGCGTGGCCTACACCTCGGCCTGGTTCGAGAAGGAACGCCAGGGTACGGCGCTGGGCATCTTCGGGGCCGGTAACGTCGGTGCCGCCGTCACCAACTTCGGCGCGCCCTTCCTGCTGATGGCAATGGGCTGGAAAAGCACCGCCCTGGTCTACGCCACCATCATGGCGATCATGGGCGTGGCCTTTATCCTGCTGGCCAAGGAAGACCCCCAGAATCAGTCGCGCAATGCCGTGCGCCTGCCGTTGTCCGAGCAGTTCGCGCCCCTGGCCGACCTGCGCGTATGGCGCTTCTCGCTCTACTACTTCTTCGTCTTCGGTGGCTTCGTCGCCCTCGCCCTTTGGCTGCCCCACTACCTGATCGAGGTCTACGGCCTGAGCCTGTCAGCGGCGGGTATCGTGGCGGCGCTGTACACCATCCCGGCCTCGCTGTTCCGTATCCTCGGCGGCTGGATGTCCGACCGCTACGGCGCCCGTCGCGTGATGTACTGGACCTTCCTGGCCTCGGTCATCTGCACCTTCCTGCTGAGCTATCCGCCCACCCAGTACGTCGTCGATGGCGTCCGTGGTCCGGTCGAGTTCACCTTCGCCATGCCGCTGGTCGGCTTCATCCTGTTGACCATGGTGCTGGGCTTCTTCATGTCGCTGGGCAAGGCCGCCGTGTACAAGCACATCCCGGTCTACTATCCCAAGAGCGTCGGCCTGGTCGGTGGCGCCGTCGGCATGGTCGGTGGCCTCGGCGGCTTCTTCCTGCCGCTGACCTTCGGCATGCTCAACGATGTCATCGGCATCTGGCAGAGCTGCTTCATGCTGATGTTCGTCGTGGTTGCCGCCGCGCTCATGTGGATGCACTTCGCCATCCGCAAGGCCGAGCGTATCGAGGCCCGCGATCGCTGCGAGTCCACCGACCTGCCCGAGCTGTCCACCCCGAGCCGCTTCGTGCTCGAGGACTGGCGCCCCGAGGACGAGTCCTTCTGGCAGTCCACCGGTCGCAAGATCGCCACGCGTAACCTGTGGATCTCCATCCCCTGTCTGCTGCTGGCCTTCTGCATCTGGATGGTGTGGTCCATGGTCGTGGCCAAGCTGCCCCAGGTAGGCTTCGAGTACACCCCGAACCAGCTGTTCTGGCTGGCGGCCCTGCCGGGTCTTTCCGGTGCCACCCTGCGGATCTTCTACAGCTTTACCGTGCCGATCTTCGGCGGCCGTCGCTTCACCGCGATTTCCACCGCCTCGCTGCTGCTGCCTGCTCTGTGGATCGGCTTCGCCGTCCAGAATCCCGAAACGCCCTACCTGGTGATGGCGATCATCGCCCTGCTGTGTGGTTTCGGTGGCGGCAACTTTGCGTCCTCCATGGCCAACATCGCCTTCTTCTATCCCAAGCGTGAGAAGGGCAAGGCCCTGGCCATGAACGCCGGCCTCGGCAACCTCGGCGTGTCGGTGATGCAGTTCCTGGTGCCCGTGGTCATCTCCACCGGCAGCTTCGTGATGTTCACCGGCAGTGGCCAGCCGATGTCCGACACTGATCTTCTGTGGCTGCAGAACGCCGGCTTCGTGTGGGTGCCGTTCATCGCCATCGCCACCGTTGCCGCCTGGTTCGGCATGAACGACATCGCCAGCGCCAAGTCCTCCTTCAAGGAGCAGTCGGTCATCTTCAAGCGCAAGCACAACTGGCTGATGTGCATCCTCTATACCGGCACCTTTGGCAGCTTCATCGGCTTCTCCGCCGGCTTCCCGCTGTTGACCAAGACCCAGTTCCCGGCCATCGATGCCCTCCAGTACGCCTTCCTCGGCCCGTTCGTCGGCGCCCTGAGCCGTGCCTGGACCGGTGGACTGGCCGACCGCTTCGGTGGTGCCCGGGTCACCTTCTGGACCTTCCTGACCATGATCGGCGGCGTGATCGGCGTGCTGTTCTTCCTGATGAACAAGGACATGTCGATCGCTTTCTACGGCTTCTTCGCCTCCTTCATGCTGCTGTTCTTCGCCACCGGCGTCGGCAATGCCAGCACCTTCCAGATGATCCCGTCGATCTTCCGCAAGGAAGTGCCGCGGCTGATGCCGAACCTGACCGCCGCCGAGCAGCTGGTCCACGCCGAGCGCGAATCCGCTGCCACCATCGGCTTCACCTCGGCCATCGCCGCCTACGGCGCCTTCCTGATTCCGAAGTCCTTCGGTACCTCGATCTCGCTGACCGGCGGCGCCGAGGCGGCGCTGATCGGCTTTATCGTGTTCTACGTGTTCTGCACCGCCCTGACCTGGTTCTACTACAGCCGCAAGGGCGCGGAGATCGAACTGAACCTGGATGCGGGTCCCACCCGCAAGCCAAGCGCCGGTGCGGCTCAGACCCAGCACTGACGTTCCCGTCAAGACCGTGACATTCGAGTCCACAAGGACCGTCTAGCCAGGCCCCCTTCGGGGGGCCTTTGAGGAGACCTCCATGAGTCATTTTCTCGATCGCCTGAGATACCTGACCAAACGTCCTCCGGAATTCGCCAACGGACACGGCGAAACCCGCGAAGAGACACGTGACTGGGAAGACGGCTATCGCGCCCGCTGGCAGCACGACAAGATCGTGCGCTCCACCCACGGGGTGAACTGCACCGGCTCGTGCAGCTGGAAGATCTACGTCAAGAATGGCCTGGTCACCTGGGAAACCCAGCAGACCGACTATCCGCGTACCCGCGCCGATCTGCCCAACCACGAGCCCCGCGGTTGCCCACGTGGCGCCAGCTACTCCTGGTACCTGTACAGTGCCAACCGCCTCAAGTACCCGCTGATTCGCCAGGAGCTGGTCAGCCTGTGGCGACGCGCGCTGGACAAGCACGCCGACCCGGTGGATGCCTGGGCCTCCATCGTCGAGGACCCGGTCCTGGCCAATCAGTACAAGCGTGCCCGCGGCATGGGCGGCTTCGTCCGCGCCGACTGGGACGAGGCGCAGACCCTGATCGCGGCGGCCAACGTCTACACCGCCAAGACCTACGGCCCCGACCGCATCATCGGCTTCTCGCCGATCCCGGCCATGTCGATGGTCTCCTACGCCGCCGGCGCCCGCTACCTGTCGCTGATCGGTGGTGTCTGCCTGTCGTTCTATGACTGGTACTGCGACCTGCCGCCGGCCTCCCCCCAGACCTGGGGCGAGCAGACCGACGTGCCGGAATCCGCCGACTGGTACAACTCCGGCTACATCATCGCCTGGGGCTCCAACGTGCCGCAGACGCGTACCCCGGACGCCCACTTCTTCACCGAGGTGCGCTACAAGGGCACCAAGACGGTGTCGATCACCCCGGACTACGCCGAGGTCTCGAAGCTCACCGACGAATGGCTGTCCGCCAAGCAGGGCACCGACGCCGCCCTGGCCATGGCCATGGGCCACGTCATCCTGAAGGAATTCCACCTCGCCTCGCCCAGCGTCTACTTCACCGACTACGTCAAGCGCTACACCGACATGCCCTTCCTGGTGGCCCTCGAGCCCCGCGAGGACGGCACCTACGCCCCGGGCAAGCAGCTGCGTGCGGCCGACTTCGACGCCTCGCTCGGCCAGGACAACAACCCCGAGTGGAAGACCGTCGCCTGGGACGAGACCCGTGACCAGCTGGTGGTGCCGCGCGGTTCCATCGGCTTCCGCTGGGGCGAGAACGGCGACGACGAAAAGGGCAAGTGGAGCCTTGAGTCACTGGACGCCGACGGCCAGGAGATCGACCTGCGACTGTCGCTGGCCGACGCCCACGACAGCGTCGCCAAGGTGGCCTTCCCCTATTTCGGTGGCATCGCCCACGAGCACTTCGACCACGTCGAAGGCAACGAGGTGCTGCACCACTGCCTGCCGGCCAAGAAGCTGACCCTGGCCGATGGCAAGGAAGTGCTGGCGGTCACCGTGTTCGACCTGATGTGCGCCAACTACGGTATCGACCGTGGCCTCGGCGGCGAAGGCGAGGACGACGGCGCCACCGCACTGGACCAGCTGCGCCCCTACACCCCGGCGTGGCAGGAAAAGATCACCGGCGTGCCCGCCAACCAGTGTATTCGCATCGCCCGCGAGTTCGCCCACAACGCCGACAAGACCCAGGGTCGGTCCATGATCATCGTCGGTGCCGGGATGAACCACTGGTACCACATGGACATGAACTACCGTGGCCTGATCAACATGCTGGTGCTGTGCGGCTGTATCGGTCAGTCCGGCGGCGGCTGGTCCCACTATGTGGGCCAGGAAAAGCTGCGTCCCCAGACCGGCTGGACCCCGCTGGCCTTCGGCCTGGACTGGCAGCGTCCGCCGCGCCACATGAACGGCACCTCGTTCTTCTACAACCACTCGAGCCAGTGGCGCTACGAGAAGCTCGAGGTCAAGGAACTGCTGTCGCCGCTGGCCAAGGCCGACAAGTACGACGGCAGCCTGATCGACTTCAACGTGCGCGCCGAGCGCATGGGCTGGCTGCCGTCGGCGCCGCAGCTCGGGGTCAACCCGCTGCGCCTGGCAGGCCCCGCCAGTGAAGCGGGCATGTCCACCGCCGACTACGTGGTCAGCCAGCTCAAGCAGGGCCGTCTTGGCTTCGCCGCCGAGGACCCGGACAACCCCCAGAACTTCCCGCGCAACATGTTCGTGTGGCGCTCCAACCTGCTGGGCTCCTCGGGCAAGGGTCACGAGTACATGCTCAAGTACCTGCTGGGCACCCGTCACGGGCTGCAGGGCAAGGACCTGGGCGAATCCGGCGGCGCCATGCCCCGGGAAGTCACCTGGCACGACGAGGCCCCCGAGGGCAAGGTGGACCTGTTCACCACCTTGGACTTCCGCATGTCGACCACCTGCCTGTACTCCGACGTGGTGCTGCCCACCGCGACCTGGTACGAGAAGGACGACCTCAACACCTCGGACATGCACCCCTTCATCCACCCGCTGACCGCCGCCACCGATCCGGCCTGGGAAGCGCGCAGCGACTGGGACATCTACAAGGGCATCGCCAAGAGATTCTCCCAGGTCTGCCCCGGCCACCTGGGCGAGGAAACCGACCTGGTCACCTTGCCGCTGCAGCATGACAGCCCCGGCGAGCTGGCCCAGCCCGAAGTGCTCGACTGGAAGCGCGGCGAGTGCGAGCCGATCCCCGGCAAGACCATGCCGAGCCTGATCGAGGTCAAGCGCAACTACCCCGAGACCTACGAGCGCTTCACCTCGGTGGGCCCGCTGCTCGAGAGCATCGGCAACGGTGGCAAGGGCATCGGCTGGAACACCGACAAGGAGGTCGAGCTGTTGCGTGGCCTCAACCACGTCAAGCTCGAGGGCCCGGCCAAGGGTCAGCCAAGACTCGAAAGCGCCATCGACGCCGCCGAAATGATCCTGGCGCTGGCACCGGAGACCAACGGTCAGGTGGCGGTCAAGGCCTGGGACGCGCTGTCGAAGATCACCGGACGCGACCACACCCACCTGGCGATTCCCAAGGAAGAGGAGAAGATCCGCTTCCGCGACGTGGTGGCCCAGCCGCGCAAGATCATCTCCAGCCCGACCTGGTCTGGCCTGGAGGACGAGCACGTGTCCTACAACGCCGGCTACACCAACGTCCACGAGCTGATTCCCTGGCGTACCGTCAGCGGCCGCCAGCAGTTCTACCAGGATCACGCCTGGATGCGTGACTTCGGCGAGAGCCTGCTGGTCTACCGTCCGCCCATCGACACCAAGGCCACCAAGGCCATGGCGATGCCGCGGCCCAACGGTAACCCGGAGATCGCGCTGAACTGGATCACCCCGCACCAGAAGTGGGGCATCCACTCCACCTACTCCGACAACCTGTTGATGCTGACCCTGTCGCGTGGCGGCCCCATCGTCTGGCTGTCCGAGGAGGACGCGGTCGCCATCGGTGTCGAGGACAACGACTGGATCGAGCTGTACAACGCCAACGGCGCCATCGCCGCCCGCGCGGTGGTCAGCCAGCGGGTCAAGACCGGCATGGCGATGATGTACCACGCCCAGGAGCGCATCGTGAACGTGCCCGGCTCCGAGGTCACCGGTACCCGCGGCGGTATTCACAACTCGGTCACCCGCGTCTGCCCCAAGCCGACCCACATGATCGGCGGCTACGGACAGCTCTCCTACGGCTTCAACTACTACGGCACCGTCGGCTCCAACCGCGATGAGTTCGTCATGGTGCGCAAGATGAAGCACGTCAACTGGTTGGACGGCGAAGGACAGGACAGCGCCCAGGAGGCAGTGAAATGAAGATCCGTTCCCAAGTGGGCATGGTGCTCAACCTCGACAAGTGCATCGGCTGTCACACCTGTTCGGTGACCTGCAAGAACGTCTGGACCAGTCGTGAAGGCGTCGAGTACGCCTGGTTCAACAACGTCGAGACCAAGCCAGGCATCGGCTATCCCAAGGAGTGGGAGAACCAGGCGCGCTGGAAAGGCGGCTGGCTGAGGCGCGAGGACGGCACCATCGAGCCGCGCATCGGTGGCAAGTGGCGGGTGCTGGCGAACATCTTCGCCAACCCCGACCTGCCAGAGATCGACGACTACTACGAGCCGTTCACCTTCGACTACCAGCACCTGCACCAGGCCAAGAAAGGCCGCCACCAGCCGGTGGCGCGCCCCCGTTCGCTGATCTCCGGTCAGCGCATGGAGAAGATCGAGTGGGGCCCGAACTGGGAAGAGATTCTCGGCACCGAGTTCGCCAAGCGCCGCAAGGACGCCAACTTCGACAAGATCCAGGCGGACATCTACGGCCAGTTCGAAAACACCTTCATGATGTACCTGCCGCGCCTGTGCGAGCACTGCCTCAACCCGGCCTGTGTGGCCAGCTGCCCGAGCGGTGCGATCTACAAGCGTGAAGAGGACGGCATCGTCCTGATCGACCAGGACAAGTGTCGCGGCTGGCGGATGTGCGTGTCCGGCTGTCCGTACAAGAAGATCTACTACAACTGGAAGTCCGGCAAGTCCGAGAAGTGCATCTTCTGCTACCCGCGTATCGAGTCGGGCCAGCCGACAGTGTGTTCCGAGACCTGCGTCGGTCGCATCCGCTACCTGGGCGTGCTGCTCTACGACGCCGATCGCATCGAGGAGGTCGCCGCCTCCCAGGACGAGCGCGACCTGTACAAGCGCCAGTGCGAGATCTTCCTCGACCCCAATGATCCCGAGGTCATCGCCCAGGCCAAGCGTGACGGCATCGATGACAACGTGATCAAGGCGGCCCAGGAGTCCCCGGTCTACAAGATGGCCATGGACTGGCAGCTGGCGCTGCCGCTGCACCCGGAGTACCGCACCCTGCCGATGGTCTGGTACGTGCCGCCGCTGTCGCCGATCCAGTCGGCGGTGGACGGTGGCCACGTGGAAACCGACGGCGTGCTGCCCAAGGTCGAATCACTGCGTATCCCGGTGAAGTACCTGGCCAACATGCTCACCGCCGGTGACGAGGCGCCGGTGGTTCGCGCGCTCAAGCGCATGATGGCCATGCGCGAGTACATGCGCGGCAAGCACGTGGACGGTGAGTTGCGCCACGACGTCCTCGACGAGGTCGATCTGAGCGAGGCCCAGGTCGAGGAGATGTACCGCTACCTGGCCATCGCCAACTACGAGGACCGCTTCGTCATCCCGACCAGCCACCGCGAGCAGGCTCGCGAGGCCTTCCCGGAGCGTGGCGGCTGCGGCTTCACCTTCGGCAACGGCTGCCAAGGCGGCAGCGACAAGACCAGCCTGTTCGGTGGACGCAAGCAGACCACCACCCTGGTCAACGTCGAGCAGTACGACCCCAGCCATCCGGAGGTCGAGCATGACTAATCCACTCGCCCAGGGTCTGCGCGCCCTGGCCCGGCTGCTCGACTATCCCGACCGGGAACTGATCGAGGGGCTTGCCGAGGTCAAGGCGGCAATTGCCGCCATGCCACTGCCGGGGGGAGCCCCCCGGCAGGCACTGCTCGACTGGTGTGATCGCCTGGCGGATGCCCGCCTGCCGGACGTTCAGGCGGCCTACGTCGCCCAGTTCGATCGTGGCCGCGCCACCTCGCTTCTGCTGTTCGAGCACGTCCACGGCGAATCCCGCGACCGCGGCCAGGCGATGGTCGACCTTCTCGGCGAGTACGAGGACGCCGGCTTTGCCCTCGACAGCCGCGAGCTGCCCGACCACCTGCCGCTGCTGCTCGAGTTCCTCTCCACCCGCGAGGGTGATGAGGTCGCCCGCTGGATCGGTGACGTCAGCCATATCCTGGCACTCATCACCGCCCGCCTGGAGGCCAAGCACTGCGACCAGGCGCTGGTGACCCTGACCCTGCTGTCGCTGATCGGCGCCGAGGATCAGGTGGACCTCCACCGCGAGGCGGTCAAGGAAGAACCGGCCGACAACACCCCTGCCGCCCTCGACGCCGTGTGGGAGGAGGAGGCCGTGCGTTTCTCGGCCGAATCCGACCAGGACTGCGCGCTGACCTCCGCCGAGGGCAAGCGCCTCGCCGAACGTCGGGGCAGTATCCAGCCCGACACCGTTCGCCTCCCCGATGCCATGCCCTCTCGACCCACTGGAGGTCTGTCATGAACTACCTGCACACCCTGCTGTTCGGCCTCTATCCCTACCTGGCGGGCAGCGTCTTTCTGATCGGTAGCCTGTTGCGCTTCGACCATGGCCAGTACACCTGGAAGACCGGCTCGAGCCAGATGCTGTCGTCCAGGCGCATGCGCCTGGCCAGTCCGCTGTTCCACGTCGGCATCCTGGTGATCTTCTTCGGTCACCTGGTCGGCCTGCTGACACCGCATTGGGTCTACGCCCCCTTCATCAGCGCCGGCACCAAGCAGGTGTTCGCCATCCTGGTCGGAGGCCTTGCCGGTATCGCCTGTCTGATCGGTGGCGCCATGCTGCTGCATCGCCGCTTCACCGACCCACGGGTCAAGGCGTCCTCCAGCTTCATGGACAACCTGATCATCGTGCTGCTGGTGGTTCAGGTCACCCTGGGCCTGCTGACCATTCCTGCCGCCCTGCATCACCTGGACGGCGGCGTGATGATCAAGCTCGCCGAATGGGCACAGGCCATCGTCTTCTTCCAGGGCGGCGCCGCCACCCACCTCGAAGGCATTGGCTTCATCTACCACCTGCACATTCTGGTCGGTCTGACCATCGTGCTGGTGTTCCCGTTCACTCGTCTGGTTCACGCCTGGAGCGCTCCCCTGGGTTACCTGGGCCGTCGCTACCAGATCGTCCGGCGCCGTGCCTGAGGAGGCATGTCATGCAAACCATCCCCGTGGAAACCCTGCCGCACACAACGGTTCCCAGCATTCGTGTTGGTGACAGCGTGATCGGCGAGGAAGCCATCGCCGGGGAGATGCAGTTCCATCCGTCAACGGATCGCGAGGCCGCCGCCAAGGCGGCGGCCCGCGCCCTGGTCATCCAGGAACTCTTGCGCCAGCGCGCCGAGATCCTGGGCATCGAGACGGGCTCGTTGCACGAGCCCGACGAACGTGCGATCGCCGTGATGCTGGATCAGGAACTGCAAGTCCCCCCGCCCGATGAAGAGGCCTGCGTGCGCTTTCACGCGGCTCACCCCGAACGCTTCTGCGAGCCCACTCGTCTCAAGGTCCGGCATATCCTGCTGGCGGCGGCCCCCGACGACCTGGACGCCCGCGACGAGCAGTTCAAGAAGGCCGAAGGGCTGATCGACACCCTCAAGCAGCATCCCGAACGCTTCGACGAGATGGCTCAGCGGTTTTCGCAGTGCCCATCGAAGGACGAAGGCGGGAGCCTTGGCTGGGTCAGCCGCGGCCAGACCGTCAGCGAGCTCGACCGCGCGCTGGAACCCCTGCCCGAAGGCCTGCACGAGCGTCCGCTGCCGTCACGCTACGGTTGGCACGTGGTCGTCATCGACGCCCGTCTGGAGCGCCAGCCACTGCCCTACGCCGAGGTCAAGGACAGGGTCGCCCACGAGCTGACCGAACAGGCCACACGCGTCGCCCTGCGCCACTACCTGCTGGCGCTGGAAAGCGAGATCGGCGTCGAGGGTTTCACCCTGGCCGACGATGACGTCGACGGTCCCCTGGTGCGCTGACAAGGGCGCTGAAAGAGCACAGACAGAGCGCCGACCAGGCGCCACTAGCGAATGACGCGTGCCGACTCCCCCTTCCCTCCCACCTGACACCCCCGCCAGACCTCAGGGTCCGGCGGGCTCCCTTCACGTTCTCTCCACCGGAGTCCTTGCATGTCTCATACGTCCACGTGCGCCGTGTTCACCCCGCTGGATATCGCCATCCTCACCGTGTCCGATACCCGTGGCCTGGACGAAGACGGCAGCGGCAACCTGCTGGCAGACCGGTTAGCCGGCACCGGACACCGCCTGACCGAGCGCGCCCTGGTCCCCGACGACATCTATCGCATTCGCGCCCAGGTCAGCGCCTGGGTGATCCGTTCCGACATCCAGGTGGTGCTGGTCAACGGCGGCACCGGCTTTACCGCCCGGGACAACACACCGGAGGCACTGACGGTACTGTTCGACAAGGTCGTCGAAGGCTACGGCGAGCTGTTTCGTCTGCGTTCCTTCGAGGCCATCGGCACCTCCACCATCCAGTCCCGCGCCGTGGCCGGGGTGATCGATCGCACCCTGGTGTTCTCCATGCCCGGCTCGCCCAAGGCCTGCGCCATGGCCTGGGACGACATTCTTGCAGCCCAGCTCGACGCCCGCACCCGGCCCTGCAACTTCGTCGCCATGGTGGTGAAGGACAGCCAGCGCTGCACCAGCCGCAGCGCGGATCACCACGTCGCTTCCGTCAACGGGACGACGGCTCGACACGAAGCCCTGGAGGTCACCCCATGAGCGAGACCTGCGGCTGTGACACACCGACCAGAAGCCACACCCTGGTCGATCCCTGGCAGGCCCGCGAGCAGGTCATCGCCTTGACCCGCCCACTGGAGGACACCGAGACGCTGAGAACGACCCACGCCCGTGGCCGCATCCTGGCCGCGCCGCTCAAGGCGCTGCACGACGTTCCCGGCATCGACAACAGCGCCATGGACGGCTACGCCCTGCGTCTGGCCGACCTCAAGCACCGGCGTGCCCTGCCCGTGGTGGCCCGGGTACCCGCCGGCGCCGCCCCGATCACCCTGCCCTTCGACGGCTGTGCGCGCATCTTCACCGGCGCACCGATTCCCCGCGGTGCCGACGTGGTGGTGCCCCAGGAACGGGTACGGATCGATGACGCCGGCCAGATCCACTTTCCCTCGGATTTACACCTGGGAGACCATATCCGGCGACGTGGCGAAGAGCTCACCCTGGGAGCGGCGCTGCTCGAGCCAGGTGAGCCCCTCGATGCCATCCGCCTGGCACTGCTGGCGGCCCAGGGCATCACCGAGGTGCCCTGCCGGCGTCGGGTGCGCGTCGCCGTCATCAGTACCGGCTCGGAGCTGGTCACGCCGGGCAAGCCGCTGGCCCCGGGCCAGATCTACAACTCGAACGCCGGCATGCTGCATGCCCTGCTGCAGGATCACAACGCCGAGCTTGTCGACCTTGGCATCATCAGCGACACCGCCACGGCACTCGAAGAAGCGCTGACCTTCGCCGCCCGCCAGGCCGATCTGATCGTCTGTACCGGCGGCGTCTCGGTGGGTGAGGAAGACCACGTCAGGCCCTGTCTCGAGCGCCTTGGCGGCATCTGCCTCAGCGGCGTAGCGATGAAGCCCGGCAAGCCCTTCACCCTGGGCTACATCGGCCAGTCCCCATCCACCGGTACCCCGCTGCTGGGACTTCCCGGCAACCCCACCGCTGCCCTGGTCGCCTGGCACCTGCTGGGCCTGGCGGTGCTGCATCGCCGACAGGGTCGAACCATCGCCCCGCTGGCGAGCTTTGCAGTACACGCAGGCTTCACCTACCGCGCCAACCGCACGCGCACCCAGTGGCTGCGCGTCCGCCTGGATCACAGCGACATTGCCCCGGTGGCCAGGATCGCCGGCGACCAGGGCTCCAATATGCTCAAGAGTGCAGCACAAGCCGACGGCTACCTACAGGTGCCCCCCGGCCAGCAGGTGGTGCCCGGCCAGCGCTATCCCTACCTGCCGCTAAGCCAGTTCGCCCGCTAGCGCGACGACCTGAACACCGACAGCACACCTAAAAAATGTTCCGACAAGGAGAGCCCACCATGGCCACCCCCTCACCCCTTCCCCTGGTCTACGCCTGCTCCGGCTGCTCAGACGTTGCCCAGCTCGCCAACAGCGTTGCTGTTGCGCTCGACCATCGCGGCATCGCCGAGATGTCGTGCATCTCGGGCGTTGGTGGCGGCGTGCCGGGGCTGGTGCGCAAGGCCCAATCCGGGCGGCCGATCGTGGCGCTGGACGGCTGCCAGATGCACTGCACCGCCCACTGCCTGGACAAGGCCGGCGTCAGCGCCACCCATCATCTGCGACTGTACGAGCAGGGCTTCAAGAAGCGACGTGGCCGCCGCTACGATGACGATTGCGTGGAAGCTGTCATCACACAGCTCATTCCCGTCGTCGACGCACTCGCCTGCGGCGACGCGACCCTCGACCACAGCGACTCCCCTGTCAGACTCACCGCCCACCACTGAGCAAACGCGACGCAATAAAGCCAGCCCCGTCGGGTGAAAGTGGCGTGGCACGTGAGAGCAATACGCAAGAACGACAAGGCCCCGCCGGGCTGCAGTGCAGCAGCTCCCCGGCGGGGCCTTATCATTGGCCATATCATGTTAGCGGTGCGTCATGACATCGACGTCGCTGCTCAGCTCATACCCGCTGTCTCGTCGAGCCCATACTCCCGCTCCACCAGTGCCACCCTGACGCGATAGCTTGCATACCAGCGCTCGCGGCCCCTGGCCTGGGCCTCGCGATGATCCAGGTTGGCCTTCCAGGCGCGGATCGATGCCAGGTCAGACCAGTAGGACACCGTGATGCCGGCGGCATATTCACCCGGCGAGCGCGCCGACTCCACCCCCAGAAACCCCGGCTGCTGTGCCGCCAGTTCGACCATGCGCTCGGCCATCTCGCCGTAGCCGTCATCCCCCGGCGTTCTCGTGGAGGTGAAGATCACCGCATAGTACGGCGGTGTCGGTGTGGTGGCGATGGCACTCAACGGTTTTCCTCAGTGACGATGGACTGGACACTCAGCGGCCGTCACGGAAATCGCAATCCGCCACGGCGAGCTTGGCAATGTAGCATGAGACGACGTCAACGGCCTTCCCGGTGCATATGCCAGGCTGACACCAAAGACCTGCGCTGACGCCAGAGACCTGCGCCAGAGACCCGCACTGACAAGAGCGGATCAGAAACCACCGCTACCCGAGCCAATCGCCCCCTCATTGATCTGTTCAGTAAACGGATCATCGAACCCCGAGCCTACCGCGCCTTCATTGATACCCGGGGTAAAAGGATCGTCGCGCCCTGATCCGACTGCGCCCTCGTTGATATCGTCGGTGAACGGATCATCGATGCCCGAGCCGATCACGCCTTCATTGACATCTTCCGTGAACGCATCATCGAAACCGGTTCCTACCGCCGCTTCGTTGATGCCTTGCGAAAAAGGATCATCAAAGCCGGAACCCACCGCCGCTTCGTTGATGTCCCTGGTCCAGGGATCATCATGGGCCACGGCGCCTCCCGGCAACAGCGCTAGCATCAGGAAAAGACCACAGACGCCATACCTCATGACATACCCCATGTCCGCAAAATATCAGGATACAAGACCCCATTCGCTGCCATGCTGACCCGCGTCCATAAAAAAAGGGCCGGAACCCTGCTCGGGTACCGGCCCCTCCTGCCATCTCTTTTCCTTCTACTTTCTTGCGTTTCTTGTGGACTCGAGCCTAGCCGATGGGATCTACCTCGACCAGCGGCTCCCGCGGCAGCAAGGGTCGCCAGTAGGCAAGCTCAGCGGCCACCGGCAACAGATTGACCGACACATCCTTGCGAGTCGGTTTGCACGGACGGCAGCGTCGCTCGATACCGGGCTGATTGAGCTGGATACAGGTGTACAGCTCCAGGCCACGGGCATCGATGGCGCTGACACACAGCTCGCACTTGAACGACTGGCCCATTTCGGTCGCGATCTTGAGGCGTCGTCCCTCCAGTCGATAGGTAATGATGCCTGCCGCGCTCTTCACCTTGCCATCGCCCTGTTCCAGGGTCTGCCCACACAGGCACCACTCGTAGTCCACCGGGAAGGCGGTAAGCCTGGGCCAGGCTTCAAATACACCGGACCATCGCACCGGGCTGGAACGACAACGAGAACAGTCCTTCGCAACGTAGTGCGTCACCTCTCCGCGCTCTGTCACGCTCCATCGTGCCGCAATATCCAGCGATGGCGTCGGGGTGTCGAAGGTGATCCAGTCCAGATGCAGTGCACCCTGCTGATCGATCTGGCGCCAGGCACGTAACTTGGCCAGGCGCCCTTCGGACGTGCGCATCCCGAAGACCACCTCATGGTGAGGCATGAACAGGAACCATCGTGGCCACGTGAGGGGTATCAGGCCCAGAGACATCTGGCTTGTTGCCAGCGGCAGGCGCGATATCTGCACCGGTGTCAGCGCGCCGAAGGAGGTCCCCGTGACCGTCAGCCCACTGCCACCGACGGCATTCAAGCCGCTTGCGGGATTCCAGGCGAGATCGGTTCCGGGCAGCACCCCCGCACTGAGGGCGCCACTGTCCAGATCCACCGAGAACCCTCCGAGACCGATGTTTCCGCCCTGGTGTTTTACCGGCACCGAGACCGACCGCACGATGCTCGAGCGCAATTCCAGATCATCGAGGACGATACTGGACAGCGTCAGACCACCACCGATGGGCCCGAGCGGGATCGCCGGCAGGCCACCAATGGCCCCGCTGATTCCATCCGAAATCAGACCATCGGCGATGCCTTCTGCCACCGCCTCGACAATCGCCAGCACCACGGCGGCAATGATCACCCCGACGATACCGCCGAACAGACCTCCCAGACCGAGTGAGGCAAGCCACACCCACCAGGCCAGGTCCACATCGGTATCCACCACCGGCGTGGTGGCAGTCACCGTGATCGCCCCAGCATCCAGACCGATATCGATGAAGAACGAGAAATTCGACTCCGCCGACCAACCACTACCCGAGTCGGTGGCACGTCCCGTGACGGATATACGATTACCGACAACGCGAGCCTCGAGACTGCGAAGCGTCCCCTGACCGCCCGGTGCGGGGATACTGCGGTTTAGCCTCAAGGGGGTGTCGAAATCGGTGACAGGTCTGCCCATGGAGCTTGCGATGCGTGGGCGCATTACCCTGGCCAGCAACCAGAAGTTGCTCATCGTCACCAGCGACTGGCTCCCGGCAGGGATCAAGCTGGAGGTGACGTTATTGATATTACCCCCGCCGTCGCTGGACATGCGCACACCGAACGCAAGGCAATCACGATCCAGCGCCGTGGTATCGTTCACGGTGGTGACGTCGATGTCGAAGACGGTTGTCGCATCCGTATCGTCGACGACCGGGATCGCTGGCGTCAGATCGATTCGACCAATGCTGGACTGAAGCTGGTCGAGCACGACTCCCGCCATCATGTTCTGCGCCTGCGTGAGGCTCAGCCCCGCAACATCCAGAAGCGGCTCAAGCAGTGACACCGACGCAGGATCGAACGCCACATTGACCGTGGGCGCACCGGCATTGAAGTCGATGGTGGCGAACTGATTGCTGCCCTCGGTCACCATGGCGATGCTGTCCACCACCGTGATGGCGCCACCGATCGGGGCGACCGTCAACGCCAGGGGCGCGGTGATCTGGAGCTGAGAATTGGAAAAGGGAACGGTCAGCCCCATTCTCGGCCGAGGGCGGTCCAGGTCGGCGACGGGGGTATCGAAATTCAGATCGGCGCTCCCGCTGACACCGCCTGCATTGACCGGCACGCTGATACTGGGTGGAAAGATCCCTCCGGCGAGGAAGGCCGTGGCAAGTTGATTGTTGAGTTCGTTCTCGGAAATCTGAACGAGCATGTCAAAACCGGCAGTTCGATCAAGTGCCATGACTAGCCCTCCTTGTGAACGGCAAAGCCATCATCGTCCTGCGGCTTCGCACCCGGCTTGATCTCGCCGATACGACCACGCGGGAAGGCCGCAGCCTTGAAACCCGCCACCTTCACTCCGGGACCTACCACTGCTGTCTGTTCGACCTCCCCGTGGGCCCGCTCGACGGCCTTCAGCTCCTGCCTTGACAATTTGACACCGGCCTTGAGCAAGGCCTCGACAGGATGCGCCATGTATAGGCTCGCGTTCGCCTCGTCCTTGGCCAACCACTCCATCATCAACTTGTCGGCCTCCTGGAGTTTCTTCATCACCTCCTCTGGTAACGCAAGAGGCTCGGCATCCCGACGGGGCGCTCCCTTGCGAGGACGGCAGCGCAGAGGACGCTTGGGGAGCGCGAAGTCTCCTCCAGGCACGAGGCGCACATTGATGTTGGCCTCAAAGCCCTGGGGCACCTTGGCCACCACGAGCTCTTCCGCCCGATCCTTGCCCAGCCCCACCTGAGAGCGGCATGGGCAGGGATCGGGGTCTTTTGACGTGTTCATGTGTTGGCTCCTTGACGTTGAATGACGTTTGCAACTTCGCAGGGCAGCGCAGTACAGGTCGTCAACAAGAAGCTCGGCGAGAAATAACGCTACCCGGGTCATCGAAACGATGACCGAGCGGGGGTAGTCGACTTCCGGGACGTCAGCCCACCGAAACAGGAGGCAGGCGACCGGAATCTGGTGCTATGCGAGGAAGGAGGGAAACATGCTCGGACACCGGAGCTTTGGATAACGGGCAAGGCGCCCCGACAGCGTCCCCGCGCTGACCTCTTTCATCTGACACGGAAAGGAAAGCGCTTCTGGCGGCGCAGCCCTGAATAAAATGTGCTTAAAAAGGCACCAAGGCCGCGACCGCAGGACACCAAACATCTCGGCAAATTTATCAAGTACTTACCAAGTATTCCTGATGGATTCAATCAGAATGACTACCCCCGTAGAACACTCTCCCTAAGTAAACTTGGCCTTTGAAGCATAGACTGTCTTCGTCAATGTGACGATGTTCAATCAACCACCAGGTCAACAAACGAAGGCACCCCGCCGAGAGGCTTTCTCGACGGGGTGCCTGAAGGGGGCGGCGTAACGGGTACCGGAACAACCGGTGGTCCCTAGCGATTGATCTCGACACGAATGATGCGATTGGTGGCGCTCTGATGAATCAGCAGCTCGCCATTCCGGGTCGGTCGCATATGCCGCACGATACCGGCGTAAATACCGCCAGACGGGATCGCCCAGCTCTGGAAGGTCTCGGTGACGGAATCAAAGCGCACCAGGGCATCGGGGCGCATCCCGGATTCGTTGTACCAGACCACGCCATCAAGTACCGCGATCGCGTAGGGATGAGACTTCTCGCCGCTTGGCGATGGCCACTCCTGCACCTCACCGCTGTGGGGGTCATAGCGCCCAAGCCGGCCCCTTCCCGAATTGACGTACCAGATCATGCCGTCATCGGCGATATCGAGCCTGCGCACAGTGGTTGCCTGGTGGGGAAGTTCGATTTCGGTAAGCGCCATGGTGTCGGGATCGACCCGTACCAGGCAGTTGCTGCCATTGCAGGCCACCCAGGGTGTGCCCTCTGCATCGATCTTGATGCCGTAGGGCCGCGCCCCAGTAGTGGGCATGGCAACGAGTTCGACCTCACCGGTTTGTGGATCGAGGCGTCCGACGCGATTGGCGTGCTGCGCCGTAAACCAGAGAAGGCCGTCATCATCGAACACGGCCGTGTGGGGATCACGCACCGAGGGGTCAGGCATGTCGACCACCTCGATATCCCCACTGGCCGGGTCGAGACGCCCCAGCGTCCCGTTCTTGTTACCGGTAAACCACACGCCGCCGTCACGATCTAGCGTTACCGAGTGAGGCATGCTGCCAGGCGGCAGTGGGTATTCGCGCATCTCACCGGACATGGGATCAATGCGCCCCACCAGATTTCCCCATTGGCCCGCCCACCAGATCCCGCCATCTGGCGCCTCGGCCGGATCCCGCGAGCGTTGCCCGAGCGTCGGCACTACCCATTCGTGGAAGCTGATATCGGTATCTCCCTCAAGCAACGTCGGTGCCCGTCGCTCATTGGGAGGAAAATGCTCCGCCAGATAGTCGGCGATAGCCCCGCGGCGGGCAGGATCACTCGAGAGATCCACCATGGTGCCCATCAACTCGAGCCACCCCTCACGGCTGTAGCCAAGGCTCTGGCTGATGCGACTGACCGGATGGCACGCCGAGCACTGCACTTCGACAGCCTCCCTGCCCTCCCCCGATGGCAAGCCGGCGCCCAGGGCCACCGACGAACCAGCGAGCAGCCAAATCGAGAGACATAGCCCCTGAACCCCCGTCTGCCTGGTCATACGCCACCTCTTCGAGCCTGAGTGCACCGAAAGTGCGCACTCTGGTGTACCGCTTCTTTTGATCGCCAGGCTCCGATGGTCTGGTGCTTTATCCGCCACCAGCGCAACAAATCGATACCTGTCGGCACCAACCCCGTGCTATCGCGACACGCAACGCACGTCGCGAGCCACATGCCTTTCGCCGACGTCGATACCTATCCAGCGTAGGCAAGATGACGCCACACTGCAGCGCCATCATCGAAAGCCCAAGTGGTGAAATCACTGGATAGGTGTCACAAGCAGTGACACGACGGGTGGTACCAGGCCCCCATTCCTGCGATGAAAGACTGGCAGAACCGGCGTCCTGAACTATTCACCAAGTGCGTGATCAATCATCCGGGACCTGACACTTAAGGGACGAGTACTACAACATTTCCTCGCTTGCGGCGAGATGCTACGCGTGCGTGCGCCTCGCGCATCTGGGAGAAATCATAACGCTCGTCGATGAAAGGGCGGAGAACGGCTTCTGTTGCGAGTTGGGCGAGCCGCTCCGCGACCATACGCGACTCAGGCGCGACGCCAGCGATCAGCTTCTTGGTCCCGAGCGCGGTGACGATAGGGGCTCCAACAATCGTGGAGAGCGAACCGGCGACCGCGAGCAGCCGGCCGCCACGCCGCAGCGCGTGCCTGCACCGGGACATGGGGGTATCCCCAACAGTGTCGACGATGACATCGTACCCATCCGTGATTTGCAATGGGTCCTCGCGTTTGTAGTCAATCACCCCGTCAGCGCCCATTGCCCGGACAATCTCGGCGTTCGCTCCGCTGGTGACGCCCGTGACGTGTGCGCCAAGATGCTTCGCGAGCTGGATGGTCGCGGTGCCCACGCTACCCGAAGCTCCAATGACCAGGACTCGCTCACCTGGCTGAACTGAGGCTTTGCCGAGGAAGTGGAGCGCCGTCGCGCCGCCGAACGAGAGTGCTGCGGCCTCCTCGAACGACAGATATTGCGGCTTCCGCGCGAGGTGCTCGTTCTCCCCGAAGACAACGAACTGCGCGTGGCAACCCATCCGCCAGCCGTTCGCCCCGAACACCGCGTCGTCCACGCGGAATCGCGTGACCGAGCGGCCAACTTGAGCCACTACGCCCGAGAACTCACCGCCCAAGATGGCTTTCCTCGGACGGCGTAGGCCGAAAATGAGCCGGCCGATCGCCCCAAACCCCTTAGGCATCTCGAGCGTACGCGCGCGCCAATCGGCAACCGTGACTGTCGTCGCGAGCACCTTGATGACCATCTCGTCATCCTTCGGCACCGGCGTCGGGACCTCCTCAAGGTGGACCACCTCTGGCCCGCCGTATTCACGATACACCCAAGCTTTCATGCACTGCCCTGCTATCGTCGTCTATGGCCCTTTGGAACGTCTCACCCGTGTCCGTCGAACGCCTCAAACACAGGCGTGGTGTAGATGGCGGCTTTTGTGCGTTTTTTTGCACAAAAAATGACAGCTTTGCCACGTCCGCGTGATTTGACTTGTTAGGTGATTTAATCACTGTAGATTATATTACCTTCTAAATCATATACCTCTTCATATTGGAGGAGGCTTGATACAAACTCATTAAAAGTATTTGCTACCACGAGGCTATTACCATCATCTGTCTCTGTGGCAATAACTTTCGGATCAGTTAGGGAATCGCTGTAGTCTAGAGCTAACCAAGTATGGCCATCACCTTCAAGCGGCACATATGGTTTTGGAAGTCCCCATTCCCTACCAGAACTCATAGAGCTAAATATGGAATTCTCGGCATTTGGATCAAGATTTGGAAAAGTACCAACTTCATAGAACCCTTCACCCAAATAGCACTTCAGGGCTTCGTTATTACAAGGCGGCAGTTTAACTATTTTAGCTTCTTCTAATTTTAGTAAATTTACGTATTCTTTAGGTATTAAAAATCCGTACTTTTTTTCGAAATAACTAAGAGCCTCTTCGGCTGAACAAACACGATAATTTTCAATTTCACGAACATTACCGCATTCAGGGAAAACAAAATAAGCCTTTCCATCAACAACATCTGGACTAGATAGCTCTTTTTTACAACATCTCATACTCTGTTGCCTTCTTGTCACCTAACGCCTGAGCTCAGGCGCGTTTGAGGCGACGCCTGCTTTTGCGGAAGCAAAAGTAGGTGGCGGGTCAAACGTCGCCTGCAGCGATTTGTTAGCCGTCATGTGGCACGCTCGATCCCTCGTTGCACTCTCTGTGGCAAAACGAACAGCAATTCTCCTAGCGCAGAAGCGAAATCAATTACCCGCGCGGCATCCTCTTCACTTGGTAAGTCCGCCGTATGATCTGCATGCCGTTGATCATTCGCGTCTAGCCGAACTTCGTGCGCCCAACGTGCCATGTCTGGGGTGATTAAATGATCCTCGGCGGCTTTTTCTATACGTTTATAAAGTGAGCCGTCCAGGAGCCCTTTGGCTTTTAGCATGGCATCCACTGCACTAGCGGCGAGCATCACTGCTCCCGCAGGTGCATGCAAACTTTCAATAGCTTGTTGAAGATAAGCTTTCGGGCGATCAGGTAGTGCCTCGTCTATTGAACGAGACCCTGGATACATTTCAAGGACCTCTTGATTTGGGCTCGATGCCGATGCGGATACGACTCCTCCGCACCTTCCGCACACATAAAGAAACCAGGCTCTCTTGTTTCCTCCGGCATGATTCGTTGTTTCAAAGTGCTGTTGTACGCGCAGATTCGGATTCGCGACGGAACAGTGCGGACAACGCCCGAGAATCAAATTGGGTTCTAGTTTTGGCACTGCAATCTCCTTGACGGCTAACGCCCGCCATAAACGGCGCGAGGAACGAGCGTCCGGCGACCGCAGGGAGCGAATTTAATGGCTTTGTTAGGCATTTTCATCGCCAAGCACCCCAGACAGAACGGCTGCATCTATAACCATGTATTCATTTGTGTATTCGTTGAACTCGATCACGGTACCACCGAATCGAATGTTTCCATCTCGATCCACCCCGTAAACCGCACTCCCACTCATACCCCGCGGTGAAAAGCCTTCAGGAACAGGCGTTTTTACTTTCACCATGTGGCAATGATCGAAAGTACTTTTCCTTGAAGAAACGATTCCGTTGGTGATGTAAGCCTGCTGCCGAATCTTGCTATTTTCGTAGCAAACCTCATGAGCAGGATTGTCGAACACGAAGCCCCTTAACCAAACATCGCCGAGGGAAGAATCGGAAAGCGAAATTGAATTCTTGGGTATGCTCAGATCAAGAGCATTAACAGAACCTAGAGCGGTTTCATCGTGAACTTCACAAGATACTTCTAGTGCGATTTGGTCATAATGCTTTTGATCGTTTGCGCCCCGCACCTTTCCTCGCAACGTTTTACAGAACCCAAAAAAGCTTCTCGAATCGGAAGGAACTGAGTAAAGCGTATTTTCTGGAGCAACCTGGTGATTTTCGTAACAATGGTATGCTGAAACAATATACAGGCTGCCTTCCCAGCGCACAGGGAAGCATGAACCGGCATACGCATAGGGCCATTCATCAAATCCCGTTTCATACAGCAGCGGCTGAGTGGATTTAAGTATTGTCGGAATATTGCGCATAGGTGTATTTATGCCTAACGCTGAGCGAAGAGGCGGCTGAAAGCCGTCCGCCTTTCGCGATTTGTTAATGGGACGCTGAAATACCATTCACATTGTCCGAGGTTAAAATCTCTCGAATCAGGAACTCTTCAAGAGCGGCTGCCTCAAATGATGTTTCATTGGGGACACCAACAATCCATACGTACCGTGGCTGTACTTTCCATTTGTCGTGTTTCAATTTACACTTTTTATCTTTGCCGTACTGGCAATACGAATTCAACCGAGCGCTCACGGAACTCTTCATTGAAGATTTTCCTATATATACAACGCGACCATCATCATCAAGAAACGCATAGATTCCAGCTTTACCATTACTTGGCCAAGTGTCATTCCAACAATACTGCGCCTTCAATGCACCTCCCTCTCGCTCTGGAAATAGGTCGTAAAGAGGACCGGAACTGAAATCGCTCATATCCGGATGTCGGTAGCACGAATAATACTCATCGACTTTAGCCTTCAGATCATCAAATGTTCCGAACATAGATATCCCATTAACATTTTTAATCGTATGCGTGCTTAAATTGACGCCGCGCGGATCTGCACAAGGTGCTTCACATCTTCTTGATACTACCAAGAAATTCATCCTATGCCTTCTTCGCCCTTAGTCGCCAACACGCGCATGCTCGAATTCCTGCGAAAGTGTGCGCGACATTCCACCGGACTCTGCTCACATCTCTCTGATGTTCTGCCTTTTTTCTAGAATTTGTGCGGAGAAAACATGCGTTCTTCTGTTGCTTTCCAGGCGCGTCAGCTGGACGCTTCTCGATATACTGTATGAATGTATAGTTACCGTATTTTGGAGGTTGCACATGAGCAAGAGCCCGTTCCTGGAGTCCATCCGCCGAGATCTACGCTTGCGTGGCTACAGTATTCGAACAGAAAAAACCTACCTGCACTGGATCAAGCGATTCATCTTGTTTCATCAACGCCGACATCCTGCTGAGATGGGTGCACCCGAGGTGCGCGTCTTCCTGACATCGCTCGCCAACGACAACGGTGTCTCGGTCAATACGCAAAAGATTGCGTTGAATGCTCTCGCCTTTCTGTACCACAAGTTTCTTGGTGTCGAGTTGGGACCGCTCGACTTCAAGCATGCTCGCCAACATCGTAGGCTTCCCACCGTACTGACGCGTGCCGAGGTCGCGGCAATCCTGTCGTGCATGTCGGGACGAAACTGGCTGATCTTCTCTTTACTTTATGGCAGTGGGCTACGTATCGCGGAATGTCTTCGGCTTCGTGTCAAAGACATCGATTTCGATACAAGGGCCTTGACCATCGTCAGCGGCAAGGGAGGCAAGGATCGCAAGACATTGCTGAGTACAACCCTGATGTCTGAACTGACTCGGCAGATGGATACTGCCTTGTCCCTTCAACGCGAGGATGTCGCACGTGGGGTAGGCCCTTCGCTGCCCTTTGCGCTGGATAAGAAATACCCAGGTGCCTACCGCCAACCGGCCTGGATGTTCGTGTTTCCTTCAACTGGCCTATGTGCCCATCCTGTTTCGGGAGTTCTGTGTCGGCATCACCTGCACGACTCGGTCCCTCGCAAGGCGCTGAAGGTGGTGGTGAAACAAGCAGGTATCGTGGACAAGCGGGTCGGCTGTCATACCTTCCGCCATTCGTTTGCTACCCACCTGCTTGAGGCAGGTCAGGACATTCGTACGGTGCAGGAATTGCTGGGCCACACCGATGTCCGAACTACGCAGATCTATACCCACGTCATCGGCAAACGGTTTGCTGGCACATCCAGCCCATTGGATCTGCTATAGCATCGACACAGGCCCGGCGTGGATACTCCGGTTGCCGATTACCCTTCAGGCAGGCTACCGCGGGAGAATGTCACACAGACACGCCCCTTCCATGACGATTGTTGCCACTTCCTTCTATGAAATCAGCACTACCCCACCAGACTTGAATAAGGCGTCCTGGCTTCGACGCCCTGATCAACCTGGATCGTCTGCCATTGTGGCTAAGTTTAGTTGTTGCCTTTCAGCTTATACCGGCGAACCTGCAGATTCGAGCTTTGCCGAGACATCGGTCGACACCTCTTGGCTGTTCACGCAGGGGTGAGGTTCGCAAGCCCACCTTGCACATCGTCGCCACAAACAACGACACCCCGGCGGGCAAGGCCCGTCGGGGTGTCGTTTGGTGGCTGCGCGGGAGGCGGTGCTACTGCATCCCCCTGCCCTGGCTATCTATCGGTAGCGGCTGTGTCTTGGCGCTGTGCCTTGACGTTGAGCCTTGTCTTCCCTCTACAGCCTCAGACTTCAGGCGGCGTAGCGGGACACGGCCAGACCATCGGGGTTGATGGCGGGCGTGCGACCGTCGATCAGGTCGGACAGCAGCTGAGCACTGCCACAGCTCATGGTCCAGCCCAGGGTGCCGTGGCCGGTATTGAGCCACAGGTTGTCGTACTTGGTGGCGCCGATGATCGGTGTGGAGTCCGGGGTCATCGGGCGCAGGCCGGTCCAGAATTCAGCCTTGGCCAGATCGCCGCCTTCCGGGAACACATCACGCACAACCATGGAAATGGTGGCACGACGCTTCTCGGCCAGGCTGAGGTCGTAGGATGCCAGCTCCGCAGTGCCGCCGACACGGATTCGGTCGTCGAAGCGCGAAATCGCCACCTTGAAGGTTTCGTCCATGACGGTGGACTGGGGCGCGCCGCCGTCATCGACCACCGGCAGGGTCAGGCTGTAGCCCTTGACCGGGTAGATCGGCAGGCGGATGTCCAGGTCACGGGCGAGGAACGGCGAGTAGCTGCCCAGCGCCATCACGTAGGCGTCGGCGGTCAGGGTGCCGGCGCTGGTGTGCACCGCCTCTACCTTGCCGGAGACCCGCGTCAGCCGCTCGATGGTGGTGTTGAACATGAACTCGACACCGAGCTTCTCGCGGCAGTAGTCGGCCAGGCGATTGGTGAACAGGTGGCAGTCACCGGTCTGATCGTCGGGCAGATGCAGGCCACCGACAAACTTGCCGGGCACACGGGCAAGCGCCGGCTCCACCTGGGCGATGCGGCTGGCGTCCAGCAGTTCATGACGCACGCCGCACTGCTCGAGGACCTTCATGTCCTTGCCCACCGCTTCGACCTGCTTGTCGGTACGGAACAGCTGCAGCAGGCCACGCTGGCGATCTTCGTAGCGCAGCCCGGTCTCGTCACGCAGCGCATTGATGCAGGCGCGGCTGTGCTCAGCGACGCGGACCATGCGCTCCTTGTTGAGGGCGTAGCTGTCGGGATTGCAGTTGCTGAGCATCTGCATCATGAAGCGACCCATGTTCGAGTCCATCTTGGGCTGGATCTTGAGCGGCGCATGCTCCTGGAACATCCACTTGACCGCCTTCTGGGGAATGCCCGGAGCGGCCCAGGGGGAAGAGAAGCCGAAGGATACCTGGCCGGCGTTGCCGTAGCTGGTCTCCATCGCCACGGAGGGCTGACGATCGACCACCTTTACCTCGTGTCCCTGACGGGCCAGATAATAGGCGGTGGTAACCCCTACGACACCCGCTCCCAGTACCAGTACCTTCATGTCGCCACTCCTCTGTTCTCGTTGTCGATGGCCCGTCCCGATCCCGGGCGTTGTGCATGAGATAGGCCGTGGCCAATGGCCACGGCCTGCAATGAGAGGAGTATAGGGTCGAGCCCGAAGTGTTTTATTCTTTTTTACCCACCTTTTCCGAACGGTGATATCGAAGTTATCACCTACAGCAGGTTTTACTTTCTTACAATTGCCTCATAACAGTTGATTCAACCACCCTGGATTTCACCCTTGCCGCTACGCTTCGGACGCGACAGGGTCCGCCGCAGCAACAGGTAGGCGCCAAGCCCCGCCAGCAGGTTGCCTACCCCCGCTCCAAGCCCAAGGCCGGTAACACCTCCCATCAGCGTTACACCGAGCCACAGGCACGGCAGGTAGAACACGAACAACCGCGCGGCAGACAGCAGCATGGCGCGCATCGGCCAGCCGAGGGCATTGCCGGCCGACACCACCAGCATGCACACCCCGAGTGCGGCATAGCTCGGCAACATGAAGCGCATCAGCACCATCAGCGATTCGCTGACCTCCGGCGTGCCGGCCAGGGCACGGGCGACCCAGGGCGAAGCCAGCGCCAGCGACACACCCAGCATCAACTGCCACACCACCACCACCTTGAGGGCAAGGCGCATCAGGCGGTGCACCTGGGCCCAGTCGCCGGCGCCGTAGCAGCGCCCGAGCCAGGGTGGCAGCGACATGGTCAGCGCCAGCACCACCATCAGCGACACCGTCTCCAGACGGCTGGCAAGTCCCCAGGCCGCCACGGCGGATTCGCCCAGGCGTGACACGGTGGAAATCGCCAGCATCGCCGCCAGCGGCGGCATCAATTGGCTGACCATGGCGGGACAGGCGACCCCGGCAAAGGAGCGCCCCGATAGCCGCCATTCCTCCCGGAGGCCTTCGAACGCGAGCCAGTGGCGTCCCTTCAACTGCCAGCCGAGCAAGGCAAGGCCACTGCCAAAGGCGATCACCGTGGCCCAGGCGGCCCCGGGCAGGCCCAGCCCGTCCCAGTTGCCGATACCAAATATCAGAATCGGATCGAGACACAGGTTTACCAGGCTGGTCAGCACCATCATGCTGCCGGGAAAGCTGGTGTTGCCGTGGGCACGAAACAGGCTGTAGCCGAAGTACACCACCGCCCCTAGCCAGGCGGCGACCAGCTGGGGTGCCCAGTAGGCGCGAATCAGCTCCCGCGCGTGAGCGTCGGCCCCAAGGGCCCCGAAGATGGGACTCTGCAGGGCCCATAACACCAGCGCCAGCAGGCCGATGGCGACTGTCCCCATCATCAGCGACAGACTGCCCAGACGCCGGGCGCGGTCGTCTTCGCCTCCGCCCAGCGCCCGGGAAATCAAGGCGGCAATGGCGATCCCCATGCCCACCTGTACGCCGATGATCAGAAACGACAGCGGAAAGGTGTAGGACTGGGCCGCCAGGGGAGCGGTGCCCAGGCGCGCGACGAAGGCAGAGTCGACCAGCTGAAAGCCGAGCAGCGACAACACTCCGATCGCCATCGGCCAGGTCTTTTGCCACAGGGTGCGCCCCAGGGAGGTAGAGTCGGAACTTAGGTGCACGGTGTCTCCGGATGGTAGATAGGCCGCTTATGGTAAGCCATAACGAACCCTCGCTCAGCCTCCTTCAACGGCAAAAGCCCCGGGCACCTGTCCCGGGGCTTTCGTCATGTTGAACAAGGCGTGTTACTGACGAATGCCTTCGAAGGTCACGTAGAGCTCAAGGTTGTGCATCGGCTCGGGGAACTTGCTCATGTCGATGTCGTAGTCGGACAGCGCCAGCTCGGTGGAACCTTCGAAGCCTGCGCGATAGCCGCCCCAGGGGTCGTCACCCTCGCCCAGCAGGGTCACCGGCATCTCGATGCTGTTGGTCACACCGTGCAGGGTCAGGTCACCGCTCAGCACACCTTCACCATCGCCGGTAGATTCAAAGCCGGTGGAGGTAAAGGTGGCGGTCGGGTACTCACCGGCGTCGAGGAAGTCACCGCTCAGGATGTGCTTGTCGCGCTCGGCGTGGTTGGTGTTCAGACTGGTGACATCGACCTCAACCTCGGCGGACGCCGCCTCGACGTTTTCCGGATCGTAGCTGAAGGTACCGTCGAAGGACTCGAAGCTACCCAGAATATAGGAATAGCCGAGGTGGCTGATCTTGAACTGGATAAAGGCGTGCTGGCCTTCAGAATCGATGGCGTAGTCGGCGGCCTGGGCCTGGGCCAGCGGCAGCAGCGAAGCGGCGGTCAGGGCGGCGATGGCGGTCTTCTTGAACATGTTACTCTCCTTGATGGTTACGCGGTAATTGCGTCAGCACTCTTTCTCTATACCGACCTTGGGTCATGTATCGGCCCCGGGGCGGTCGATTCTTGACGTCCGGACAACACTTGCCGGCGGTCGCAAGGTCACGTTGGCGTCTTCAGGCCTGCTCCCCGGTGGTCTTGTCAGGCTTGGCCCGACGCGCCAGGCGCGGGTCGACCATGCGAACCAGGGTGTCCTGACGGTCCAGGTAGTGATGCTTGAATGCCGCCAGGGCGTGGCCCGCCGACAGGATGATCAGCGCCAGCGCACTGTACCAGTGCACCACGCCGGCGCGGGAGGCCTGCTCCGGCAGGTCACTGATCAGCGCGGGCACGGTAAACAGGTCGAGCACGGCGATGCCCTTGCCGTCGGCGGTGGAGATGAGATACCCGCTGATCAGCACCGTGGTCATCAGCAGATAGAGCGCCAGATGACCGAGCGCCGCTCCGCGACGCTCAAGCGCTGAACCGTGGGCCTCGGGGGATGGCTGCACCAGCCGCCAGAGAATGCGGCCAGCCACCACGAACAGCAGTAACATGCCGACGCCACGATGCCACCAGGGTGCCAGGTTGTACCAGTTGCTGTAGTAGTCGAGACCGGTCATCCACCAGCCCAGGGCGAACAGACCGAGAATCGCCAGCGCACTTGTCCAGTGCAGCAGGATGGCGAACAGGCCCCACCCCTGGCGTGAATTTCGCCACATGCCAACGTCCTTTGATTAATCGATGAAATCGAGCTTAACGCATCTTTAGACGGCAAACCGTGGAAAAATTTCGAACGATAGATACGATAAAACCGCGATATGGCGTGCCTGGCTGCTGCCCTTCCCCCGTAACGCAACGACCGCCGACGAGCGGACTCGTGCGGCGGTCGTGGCAAAGCAGCGCTTCAACACATCACTATTGGGAGGCTCCAGCATGGCAGCCTCGGGCGAACCTCTAGACCAGGGCGTCGAGCCCCCTGGCCAGGTCAGCCTTGATGTCGTCGAGATTCTCGAGCCCCACAGCGATGCGCAGCAGATTCTCGGAAATGCCGGCGGTTGCCTTCTGTTCGTCCGACAGACGCCCGTGGGTAGTGGTCGCCGGGTGGGTAATGGTGGTCTTGGCATCCCCCAGGTTGCCGGTGATCGACAGCATGCGGGTGGCATCGACCACTGACCAGGCCTGCTCGCGCCCGCCCTTGACCTCGACCCCGACCACGGCGCCGAAGCCCTGCTGCTGGCGGCTCGCCACCTGGTGCTGGGGATGACTCTCGAGTCCGCTATAGTGAACCTTCTCTACCGCCGGGTGAGCGTCAAGCCAGCGCGCCAGTTCCAGCGCCGAGGCGGCGTGAGCCTTCATCCGCAGGTTCAGCGTCTCCAGTCCCTTGGTGAAGATCCAGGCATTGAAGGGACTGAGGCATGGGCCGCAGGTCCGCACCACTCCGAAGACTTCCTCGAGCTCCTTGTCACGCCCGACCACGGCCCCGCCGATGGCGCGCCCCTGGCCATCCAGGTACTTGGTGGCCGAATGGATCACCAGATCGGCGCCCAGTGACAGCGGCCGCTGCAGCGCCGGCGTCAAGAAGCAGTTGTCGATGGCGAGCAAGGCATCGTGGCGATGGGCCAGTTCGGCCAACGCTTCGATATCGACGACCTCGGACAGCGGGTTGGAAGGCGTCTCGGCGAACAGCAGCCGAGTCGCCGGGGTCATCGCCGCTTCCCAGGCGTCCAGATCGGAAAGCTCCACATAGCGTGTGGTGATACCGAACTTGCCGAGATACTTGTCGAACAGGCTGACGGTGGAGCCGAACAACGAGCGCGAGGCGACGATCTCGTCACCAGCCTGAAGCAGTGCCAGCGCGGTGGACAGGATGGCGGCCATGCCGGAACTGGTGGCCACACAGCGCTCACCCCCTTCCATCGCCGCCAGGCGACGTTCGAAGGTACGTACCGTGGGGTTGGTGAAGCGCGAGTAGACGTTGCCCGGCTCATCACCGGAAAACTTGCGCGCCGCTTCGGCTGCGCTGCCGTAGACAAAGCTCGAGGTCGGAAAGATCGGCTCGGAGTGTTCCTGCTCCTGGGTGCGATCGTGCCCCGCCCGGATGGCCAGGGTCTCGAGGTTCCATTCGTCCTGCGTCGGGTCCAGCATATCCGTCTCCATCACTCGCCAGGGTGCCGTCGACTCGGACAGGCCGAGAGGGAGCGCCTTCGAGCACTCCCCCTGCCGACCGACGACGCCCTGCGGTTAGCTGTTGGGTATCAGTCGATATCGTCCTGATTGTGCATGCCGACCAGGGCGTGATCGCCAGCGCTCTGATCCTGCTTGGCGCCATCGTTGCGCGAAGCCTCGAGATCGGACAGGTAGGCCTCGTCGATGTCGCCGGTGATGTACTTGCCATCAAACACCGAACAGTCGAACTCGGCCAGCGCCGGATTGACCTCACGACAGGCCGCCTTCAGGTCCTCAAGGTCCTGGTAGACGATACGATCGGCGCCGATCAGCTCACCCACCTCGGCCTCGCTGCGGCCGTGGGCGATCAGCTCGCTGGCGGCGGGCATGTCGATGCCGTAGACGTTGGGATAACGCACGGGCGGCGCGGCAGAGGCAAAGTATACCTTGTTGGCGCCGGCGTCGCGGGCCATCTGGATGATCTGCTTGCAGGTGGTGCCGCGCACGATGGAGTCGTCCACCAGAAGCACGTTCTTGCCCTTGAACTCGATATCGATGGCGTTGAGCTTCTGGCGCACGGACTTCTTGCGCTGGGTCTGCCCGGGCATGATGAAGGTCCGCCCGATGTAGCGGTTCTTCATGAAGCCTTCGCGATAGGTGACCCCCAGGTGCTGGGCCATCTCGAGTGCCGAGGTGCGCGAGGTGTCGGGAATCGGGATGACCACATCGATATCGTGATCCGGCCATTCGCTCTTGATGCGATCGGCGAGCTTGCGGCCCATCTGCAGGCGGGTGCCGTAGACGTAGGCACCGTCCAGCAGCGAATCGGGGCGCGCCAGGTAGACGTGCTCGAAGATGCAGGGGGCTAGCAGCGGACGATCGGCACAGGACTGAGTGTGGTAGTTGCCATCCATGTCGACGAAGATGGCCTCGCCCGGCGCCAGGTCGCGCACCAGCTCGAAACCACCGACGTCCAGCGCCACCGACTCGGAGGCGATCATCACTTCCTGCCCCTCGCCCTGATCGCGGGTGCCGAAGACCACCGGACGGATGCCCTGGGGATCACGGAAGGCGACCAGGCCGACACCGTTGATCACCGCCACCGCAGCGTAGCCGCCCCGGCAACGACGGTGCACCCGACGCACGGCGTCGAAGATGTCGCCCGGCAGCAGATGGGGCCCCTGCTTGCCCAGCTCATGGGCGAAGACGTTGAGCAGCACCTCGGAGTCCGAGCTTGTGTTGATGTGGCGCAGATCCGAGGAGAACAGTTCCTTCTTGAGCTGCTCGGAATTGGTCAGGTTGCCGTTGTGCGCCAGCGCCAGACCGTACGGGGAATTCACGTAGAACGGCTGGGACTCGGCCTCGCTGGACGAGCCGGCGGTGGGATAGCGCACGTGGCCGATGCCCAGGTTGCCCTTCAGGCGCGCCATGTGGCGAGTGTGGAAGACGTCACGTACCAGACCGTTGCTCTTGCGCAGCAGGAAACGGCCCTCGTTCCAGGTCATCATGCCCGCCGCGTCCTGACCCCGGTGCTGCAGCACCGTCAGGGCGTCGTAGATTGCCTGGTTAACCGCCTGCTTGGCCATCAGGCCGACGATACCGCACATTCAACTTACCTCATTTACCGTGAAACGCCGCCCGGGGGCCAGCGCAAGAGTCGTCTGTCACTGGCGAAGTCAGAGCGTGCTTGTGGCACCTTGCTTCGCATCGTCGATGGCAGATCCCTCTGCCTCGCCACCGGTCGGCGGCGATGGTTCTGCCTGGGGCAGCTCGCGCAGGGACTCGGGAAAGTCCGGCAGGCTGCCCTCGAAATCACTCAGTTGGCCAAGGCCCCAGTCGCGCAGTTGCTCGAAGTGGGGGCGCACGCTGGCATCCTGCCAGGCCGTCAGTTGATCCAGCGGGGTAAAGCCGATCAGCAGCGTGACCAGGGTCAGCACTGCTGCCGCCTTCACCCCACCGAACAAGGCGCCGGTCAGGCGGTTGAGAAAGCCTGCGCCGGCCCACTCCACCGCCGCCTGGATCATCCGTATCAGGATGCCGCCGAGCAGGATCGTGATCACGATGATCAGGATAAAGGCCACGATTAGCCGGCCATCCGGACTGTCGATCCAGTTGCCCAGCACCTCGGCCACCGGCTCGGCGAACATGCGTGCCGCCAAAAGCGCCACGATCCAGCTGGCCAGGCCCAGCGCCTCACGCACCAGGCCACGGACGAACCCCGCCGCCACGGCCAGCGCCAGCACGGCGACGAAGACCCAGTCCACCCATGTCACCAGCATCAGCTATCCACCTTGACCAGAAGCCCCTGCAGATTTTCCCGGGACTTGAGCTCGCTCATCACGCCCTCGGCGTCCTCGGACGCCCCGAAGGGACCCACGTAGACCGTGGTCAGCGAATTGTTGCGCTCACGTGAGTAGGCGGGGTAACCCAGGTCGCGCAGCTTCTGCATCAGGCGCTGGGCGTTGCCGGCCTCGCCGAAGCTGCCCACCTGCACCGCCCACTCACCGCCTTCCACCGCGGTGGGGCCGCTCGTCGTGCGCTGCTCGGCCTGGCGCGCCAGGGCGGCGATAGGATCTTCCCGCGGCTGGCTGGCCTCGGGCGCCGGTTCGGGCTCGGCCTGGCGCTCGGAGGACGCCTGTTCGGCCACCTGCTGCGCCGGTTCAGGATCCACCTGCTGTGGTTGGCTGGACTCGGAGGGTTCGCTCTGGCCCTGGTCGGCCTGCGAAGCGTTGCCCTCGCCAGGGGCAACCGGTGCCTGAATCTGTCCAAGCCCTTCCGGCGGGGTGGGCTCAGGCACGTCGCGGCGCTCCACATCCACCGGCGGGTCGATGGTCAGCACCGGGTCCGGCCGCTGCTCGGGGGATTCGGGCTCATCAAACAACATCGGCACGAAGATGACGCCCAGCGCCACCACGATAATGATCCCGCTGATCCGCTCACGCATTCCGTATTTCATGTCGCTCCCTCGATGACGCCACCGCCACTGGACTGGCGGCTCCATCTCGCCAGTATGGCAGCCACGGTGAAGAAGGATCCCGTCACCAGTACACGATCTGCCGGCTCGACGCACGATTCGAGCCAGTCGGCGCCGTCATCGACGCTATCGGCGTGGTGAAGGATGGTGCCACCTTGATGTTCGATGCGTGCCGCCAGGTCGGCTGCGCTACGTCCGCGATCGCCCTCGAGCGTCACCGGCAGCCAGGCGTCCACCACCGGCGACAGCGCGGCGATGACCCCCTCGGCGTCCTTGTCCTCGAGCATGCCGATCAGACACAGGGTCCGCCCCTGGACGTCCCTTTGCACTTCACGCCGTTCGGCCAGTCGCCCAGCCAGGTAGTTGGCGGCGTGAGGGTTGTGGCCCACGTCAAGGCACCAGTTACCGCGCCACTGCATCCGCCCGGGAAGACGCACCTCGGCCAGTGCCTGGCGACAGGCGCCTGGATCGAGTTCACCAAGGGCCAGCCACAGTGCCTGCAGCGCAGAAGCGGCGTTGTCCAGCGGCAGCCCGGGATCGCTTAGTCGTTCCAGGCCGATCGGCTGGCCTTGCGCGTCGCTGCCGCGCCACGACCAGCCGCCCTGTTCGCCATCAGGTCCTGCACAAGGTGCTGCTTGAGGGCCTGCATGGCTGCCCGAATGGGCGAAGGCCTCACCGAGCGCAAAGATCGTCGCACCCAGCGAACGGGCATGGTCGGCAACGCTCGAGGGCAGGTCACGACTGCCCAGCACCGCCGGGCGCCCGGTACGCATGATCCCGGCCTTCTCGCGGCCGATGATGGCAATATCGTTGCCCAGGAAGGCGGCGTGGTCCTGAGCCACGGTGGTCACCACGGCCACATCCGGATCCACCACATTGACCGCATCCAGGCGACCACCGAGGCCCACCTCCAGCACCGCCAGCTCGGGCTGGCGCCTGGCGATGGTCCACAGCGCGGCCAGGGTACCGACCTCGAAGTAGGTCAGGCTGACCGGGGATGGCGCGAGCCTGGCCTGCTCCACCGCGACGAAGCCTTCGATCAGCACCTCGTCGCTGGCCTCGCTGGCGTCCAGCCGAAGGCGCTCGTTGTAACGCACCAGATGGGGCGAGGTGTAGGCCGCCGTGGACAGCCCATGGGCCCGTCCCAGCGCCTCGAGCATGGCCACCGTGGACCCCTTGCCGTTGGTGCCGGCGACGGTGATCACCCGGCGTGCAATCGGCCGCTCGCTCAGACCGAGACGCTGTGCCACACAGGCGACCCGCTCGAGGCCCAGATCGATGCCGACGGGGTGGGCGGCCTCGAGTCGGGCGAGCCAGCTATCCAGTGTGGTGGGCAGACCGTCGTTGTCCATGGGCTAGCGCGGTGTGTCCTGGGTGCGTTCGCCGTCCTTCGGCTCCTCGCCTTGGGCAGCATCGGCTTCATCGCTTTGCGTCTGCTGCTCGGCCGTCTCCGGCGCGTGCTCGGCCTGGGCGCCTTCACTGTCTGCCATGGCCACCGCCAGGTCACGCTCGGCAGCTTCGGCGGCGTCCACCAGGTCGGGCTCACTGTCGTCGGCGATACCTACTGCAGGTTGATGGGTCAGCTTGCGCAGCACCCCACCCAGCCGCGAACGCATCTCGTGGCGATGGACGATCATGTCGACGGTGCCGTGCTCGAGCAGGAACTCGCTGCGCTGGAAGCCTTCAGGCAGCTTCTCGCGCACCGTCTGTTCGATGACCCGAGGACCGGCAAAGCCGATCAGGGCGTTGGGCTCGGCCACGTTGAGATCGCCGAGCATGGCCAGTGACGCCGACACGCCACCGAACACCGGATCGGTCAACACCGAGATATAGGGCACGCCGGCCTGCTTGAGGCGCTCAAGCGCGGCGGAGGTCTTGGCCATCTGCATCAGCGAGAACAGCGCTTCCTGCATGCGCGCACCGCCGGATGCCGAGAAGCACACCAGCGGCTGGCCCTCTTCGAGAGCGATAGTGGCGGCACGCACGAACTTCTCGCCGACCACGGCCCCCATGGAGCCACCCATGAAGGTGAACTCGAAGGCCACCGCGACCACCGGCAGGCCATCCAGCGAACCGCGCATGGCGATCAGGGCGTCGTTCTCGCCGGTGTCCTTCTGGGCCGCGGCCAGGCGGTCCTTGTACTTCTTGGAGTCACGGAACTTGAGACGATCCACCGGCTCGAGGTCGGCGGCGATCTCTTCGCGACCTTCCTTGTCGAGGAACCAGTCAAGGCGCTTGCGCGCGGTCAGGCGCAGATGGTGATCACACTTGGGACACACGTTGTGGTGCTTTTCGAGTTCGGGCAGGTAAAGCACCGACTCGCACTTGGGGCACTTACGCCAGAGACCGTCCGGAACGCTCGCCCGGCGGTCCTTGCGCTGAATGCGGCCCACCGAGGGCACAATCTTGTCTAGCCAGCTCATGTCAGAAGTCTTCCGTTGCTACGGTCGCCGGCGGTGGCCGACGACAGGGTCGAATCTCTTCCCCGATCGCCTCTCAGGCGTCCAGGGCCTGGCGTATCTCTGTCATCACCGCCTTCAATTCGGCGATGGCCTCGCGGGGAGCGTCACAGTGCTCGGCGATGCGTGAGACCAGGGCACTGCCGACGATGACGCCATCGGCAACCTTTGCCACTTCCGCGGCGGAGGCGCCGTCGCGGATACCGAAACCGACACACAGGGGCAGATCGGTTAGTTCGCGCAGCGGCGCCAGATGGGCCGCCACATCGTCGGCGTTGAGGCTCGCCGAGCCGGTCACTCCCTTGAGCGACACATAGTAGAGATAGCCATGCGCGTGGGCGCATATTGTAGCGGCACGCTCTGGGGAAGTGGTAGGGGCGACAAGAAAGATTGGCGCCAAATCCTCGGCTTCCAGCAAGGGCCCCAGTTCATCGGCCTCTTCCGGCGGCATGTCCACCACCAGCACGCCATCGACGCCGGCCGCCCTCGCCTCCCGGGCGAAGCGCTCGATACCCAGGCGCTCGATGGGATTGAGATAGCCCATCAGCACCACCGGGGTGTCGTCGTCCTGACGCCGAAATTCGGCCACCATGGCCAACAGGTCGGTCAGGCGGGTGCCGTGCTTCAAGGCACGCTCACAGGCCTTCTGGATGACCGGGCCATCGGCCATGGGGTCGCTGAAGGGGACCCCGAGCTCGATGATGTCGGCGCCGGACTCTACCAGCGCGTGCATGTAGTCGACGGTCACCTCAGGGGTGGGGTCGCCCCCGGTGATGTAGGGAACCAGCGCCTTGCGACCCTGATCGGCGAGAGAACGAAAGCGTTTATCGATACGAGACATGGAATTCTCTAGCTCCTACAGGTCGATTCCGTCGATCTTGGCAACGGTGAGGATGTCCTTGTCGCCACGCCCGGACAGGTTGACCACGATGTTCTGGTCCGGCGACAGGGTCGGCGCCAGCACCTTGGCGTGGGCCAGGGCGTGGGCCGATTCCAGCGCCGGCATGATGCCCTCGACGTGGGTCAGCTCACGGAAGGCCTCAAGCACGGCGTCGTCGTTGGCGGCCACATAGTTGACCCGGCCGACGTCCTTCCACAGCGCGTGTTCGGGTCCGACACCGGGGTAGTCGAGACCCGCCGAGATCGAGTGGGTATCGCTGACCTGGCCGCCCTCGTCGGACATCAGGTAGGTGCGGTTGCCGTGAAGCACACCGCGGGGCGCGCCGGAGGCCAGGGGCGCGGCGTGACGGCCGGTCTCGACCCCGTCGCCGCCGGCTTCGACGCCATACATCTCGACGCCGTCGTCCTCGACGAAGGGATAGAACAGCCCCATGGCGTTGGAGCCACCGCCGACGCAGGCGATCAGCGCGTCAGGCAGCTTGCCGAACTGCTCGAGCGACTGGCGCCGCGCTTCACGGCCGACCACCGCGTTGAAGTCACGCACCAGTTGCGGGTAGGGATGCGGCCCCGCCACGGTGCCGATGATGTAGAAGGTATCGTCGACGTTGGTGACCCAGTCGCGCAGCGCCTCATTCATGGCATCCTTGAGCGTGCGGGTGCCGGAAGTCACCGGAATGACGTTGGCCCCCAGCAGGCGCATGCGATAGACGTTGAGCTTCTGACGCTCGGTATCGGCCTCGCCCATGTAGACGTCGCAGCGCAGGCCCAGCCGCGCCGCCACGGTGGCGGTCGCCACGCCATGCTGACCGGCGCCGGTTTCGGCGATCACCCGGGGCTTGCCACTCTTCTTGGCCAGCAGCGCCTGGCCGATGGTGTTGTTCACCTTGTGGGCGCCGGTGTGATTGAGATCTTCGCGCTTCAGCCAGATCTGGGCACCGCCAAGCTGCGCAGACCAGCGCCGGGCGTGATAGAGCGGCGACGGACGACCGACGTAGTGCGCCAGGTCGTGGTCAAACTCGGCCTGAAAGTCCGGATCGTCCTTGAGGCTTTCGTAGGTGCGGCTCAGATCGTCCAGCGCAAAACTCAAGGTTTCCGAGACAAAGCGACCTCCGTAGGCCCCATAGTGCCCCCGAGCGTCAGGCCATTGGGTCAGTTCACTGAACTTGCTCACGTCGGACTCCTTGCGGATAAACTGGCTGAATGAAAAGTCGGTGATGGTCGCTCGCCACCGGGCGTGGGGCCTGCTGCCGCTTCAGCGGCGGGCGTCGCCCTGCCCCACGGCGCGCATAAAGGCCTGCATGCGCTCTGGATCCTTGGCGCCCGGCGCGCTCTCGATGCCCCCGGACACGTCGAGGGCGAAGGGCCTCACCCGGTCAATTGCCTCGGCGGCGTTGTCCGCCGAAAGGCCACCGGCGAGGATAACAGGTTTTGCCAGCGACGACGGGATGCGCGACCAGTCGAAAGTGTCACCGGTGCCGCCGGGCACGCCTGGGCGATAGGCGTCCAGCAGCAGTGCCTGGGCGCCGGCGTAGGTGCGTTCGGCCTCGTGCAGATCGAGGCCGTCGCGCATTCTCAGCGCCTTTATATAAGGGCGCGCAAAGCGCTCGCAGGCCTCGGCGCTCTCGCTACCGTGAAACTGCAGCAGGTCGAGACACGGCAGTGCCCTTTCGATGGTCTCGTCGTCGGCATCGACGAACAGCCCCACCCGGGTGACGAAGGCCGGCACCCGCGCCGCGAGTTCGGCCAGCCGCCCCAGGCTGACCGCCCTCTTGCTGCCGGGCCACAGCACAAAGCCCAAGGCATCGGCGCCCAACGCCACGGCGGCGTCGATGTCCTCTTCGCGGGTAAAGCCGCAGAACTTGACGCGGGTACGGTGCGCGGAAGCGATCATCAGGACTCCTTGTCCGCGGCGTGCGCCGCCGAAGCGCCGGCAGGTCCTTCAGCGAAACCGTCGCCGAGCCCGTCGACAAGCCCGTCGGCGAGCTCTTCGGCACGTACCGCCCTGCGCGTCTCGGCGATCGGACGTCCGCGGCGAAACTCCACCATGGGGCAGTCCGGCAGCGGGCGCTCTCCTGTCCACTCCCCCAGGAAGGCCAGCAGATTCGGCCCCAAGGGTTCGGCGGGCAGTTGCCACTCGGGGTCGTACAGGGTGTCGACGAAGTGCAACCCACAGCCTGGCGCCGTCACATCGCTCTGCTTGCGATCCTTGAGTGCCATCAGTCGCGCGATGTAGTCGGTGCCCTGCTCACCCCGTCCCACCGTCACCAGCGCGCCGACGATGTTGCGCACCATGTGGTGCAGGAAGGCGTTGGCCTGAAGGTCCACCACCACCAGCGGGCCGTGGCGGTGTACCTCGATAAAGTGCAGGTGGCGCCAGGGCGTCTTCGACTGACAGCCGGCGGCACGAAAACTCGAGAAATCGTGCTCGCCGACCAGCGCCTGGGCGGCCTCGTGCATGGCGTCGGCATCCAGCGGGTCGCGGCACCAGGTGGCGTTGGCACGCTCCAGCACCGGGCGGCTCGGCTGGTTGAGGATGACGTAGCGATAGCGCCGGCCCAACGCCTTGAAGCGGGCGTGGAATTCGTCGGGCACCTCGCGAATCCAGCGGATCGCCACATCCCGGGGGAGGTTGGCGTTGCCGCCGAACACCCAGGCCTTCTCGGAACGCTCCACCGGCGGGTCGAAGTGGGCGATCTGGCGGGTCGCGTGCACGCCTGAGTCGGTGCGTCCGCTGCAATGCAACGTGATCGGCACACCCGCCACCTTGGCCAGCGCCTTCTCCACCGCCCCCTGCACCGACGGGGCGTGCTTGAGCCGCTGCCAACCGCAATAGTGGGTACCGTCGTACTCGACGCTGAGCGCCAGACGACCCTTGAGGGGGGTACGTTCATCGAGATGGTGAAAGAAGGACATACGACCTGCTGAATACAAGATAATCAATAGAGGCAACCAGATCCGCGCTCCACAGCCGAATCTGCACCGCTGGCGCTAGTCGGCCATTATCGCCTATCCGCGTCGCGGCAGCCAGCCGTGCGCACAACTGGCGTTTTTCGCGTACAAACCAGGACCGGCTCATTACCATTTTTTCCCCCCAGCCATGGCAGCGAACCCCGCATCACGACATCGTCTCAAATACCGCCCGATATCCAATGTAAGGAAAAACCCTTTTAGGCAAAAAAAAGACGAAAAGGTCTTTAAAAACCATCCCACATTTCGGGCATTCAGCCCCCCTCTGCCACCCTCTACTCTGAATCCCTTGCACCCGCCCATGAGTACAATGTCGCCATCTTTTTTCCTTGCATACGTTTAACAAGCCCCGCCTTCCCTAACGGCATCCATGCAAGGAATTACCCAATGAACTTCAACACCGATTCATCATTGAATCAGTCCACTGCCGCCACACTGCTGGCGCAGGACAGCACCACCCAGGTCACCGCCCTGGCGCTGCTGGATGAAGATGGCTTGCCCAATGGCATTCCTGGCGGCCCACAGGATGCGGCTGGCCAGGACACCGTGGCAACCGGCACCCTGGGCTATAACTTCGGTGCCAACGGCCCAGCCGCGACCCACCCCTTTCGCTGGGAAACCACCGGCCTTCCTTCACTGACATCTGGCGGCGAGGCCCTTTCCTATCAGGTTTCCGCAAGCGGCCGGACCTTGTCCGCCTCCACCAGCGATGGCACCACCCTGCTTCAGGTCAGGCTGACCGATCTTGCCTCAGGCAGCTACAGCGTCTCGCTGCTCGGCCCGATCGATCATCCCGACGCAACCATCGAGAACAACCTGATCTTTTCGGTCTACTACACCATCACCGATGGTGATGGTGATAGCGCCACTGCACGCCTGGGCGTGGATATCGACGATGACTCGCCGACCACCACCGTTATCGCGCCCTCGAGCCTGGAAGCCGGCGATACCGTCACCGGTACCTGGTCACAGCAAGGCGGGGCCGACGGCGTCGCCGATACCGTCGTCAACCTCCAGGCCGACGACAACGAGTATCCGCTCGGCACCCCGATCGATACCGGCAAGGGCATCTTGACCGTCAACCCCAACGGCACCTGGAGTTTCAGCGCCGACAACGATGCCAGTGGCGCACTCGATTTCAACATCACCACCAAGGACGGCGACGGTGACAGCTTCAGCTCCAGTGCCCACATCGTCATCTCCGGCGGCAATGGGATAGGCCCCACCACCCCCGAGACGGATGGCAACTCTGCCACCGTGTCGCCCAAGGCAGTGGTCGATGAAGATGGCCTTCCCGGCGGCATCGCCGGTGGCATCAATGACTACCCGGGCGAACGCACCATCGCCACCGGCCGGCTGCGCTATAACTTCGGCGATGACGGCCCTGGCGGCTTCACCTGGAGCACCGCCGGCCTGCCGGTACTGACCTCCCAGGGAAGCCTGGTCAGCTGGGCACTCAGCGCAGACGGACGCTCTCTTCTTGGCACCAGCGCCAGCGGACAGCAGGTCCTCTCGATTGAACTGAGCGATCTTGCCGCCGGCACCTACCGGGTCGACCTGTTCAAGCCGCTGGATCACCCCCGAGCCGATGTCGAGAGCGACATCAACTTCAGCGTCGGCTACACCATCACCGACGCCGACGGCGACAGTGCGCAGGGCATCCTCCGCGTTACCGTGGATGACGACATGCCAGTGCCGGGCGACGATACCGCCACAGGCGACAACAGCGGGCCCATCACGGTTGACGTACTGGACAACGACAACTTTGGCGCCGATGGCCCCGGCGAGCTCACCAGTGTCACCGTCCAGGGCGGCCCGGATGTTGGCACCGCCACCATCAACCCTGACGGCACCCTGACCTTTGTTCCTCACCCTGGCTTTACCGGAAACGCCACGATTGACTACACCGCCACCGATGGCGATGGCAGCACCGTTACCGGCAATCTCAGTGTCGGGGTCGCGGACGGCGGCGGCACAGGTACAGGCCCCACCACGCCGGAAACCGATGGCAATCCCGACACCACCCCGCCAAAAGCGGTTCTCGACGAGGACGGCCTGCCTGGCGGCATCGCCGGCGGCATCAATGACGTGGCTGGCGAACGGCTCGCGGCGATCGGCTCGCTGGGCTACGACTTTGGCAGCGACGGCCGCGGCAGCTTTACCTGGAATACCGCCGGCCTCCCCGTCCTGACCTCCGGCGGCAGCCCGGTCACCTGGTCGCTGAGCGGCAATGGTCGTTCGCTGGTCGGCTTCAACAACGCGGGTGAACGTGTCATTTCCGTCCAGCTCACCGACGTTGCCAACGGCATCTACAAGGTGGTGCTGGCCAAACCGCTGGATCATTCCAACCCCAGTGTCGAGAGCGACATCAACTTCAGCGTCGGCTACACCATCACCGACGGCGTCGGTGACAGCGCCTCGGGCACTATCGCCATTACCGTCGATGACGACACGCCAGTGGCCAACGCCGACGTCGCCACCACCGACAACGACGGCTCCGTCACCGTCGATGTGCTCGGCAACGACCAGTTCGGCGCCGATGGCCCCGGCGGCATCACCAACGCCACCGTCCAGGGCGGCGCGGGTGTCGGTACCGTCACCGTCAACCCCGACGGCACCCTGACGTTCGTCCCCCACCCGAACTTTGTCGGCAATGCCAACATCAACTATACCGCCACCGACGGTGACGGCAGCGCTGTCAACGGCAGCCTCAGCGTCCAGGTGAATGATGGCGGCACTGGCCCCACCACGCCGGAGACCGATGGCAATCCCCACACCACGCCCCCCAAGGCGGTACTCGACGAAGACGGCCTGCCTGGCGGCATCGCCGGCGGCATCAATGACGTGGCCGGCGAACGGACTGCGGCGGTCGGCTCACTGGGCTACGACTTTGGCAGCGATGGCCCCGGCAGCTTTAGCTGGAACACCGCCGGCCTCCCCGTCCTGACCTCCGGCGGCAGCCCGGTCATCTGGTCGCTGAGCGGCAATGGTCGTTCGCTGGTCGGCTTTGACAACACAGGTAACCGTGTCATCTCCGTCCAGCTCACCGACGTTGCCAACGGCATCTACAAGGTGGTGCTGGCCAAGCCGCTGGATCATTCCAACCCCAGCGTCGAGAGCGACATCAACTTCAGCGTCGGCTACACCATCACCGACAGCGTCGGTGACAGCGCCTCGGGCACTATCGGCATTACCGTCGATGACGACACGCCGGTGGCCAACGCCGACATCGCCACTACCGACAACGACGGTTCCGTCACCGTCGATGTGCTCGGCAACGACCAGTTCGGCGCCGATGGCCCCGGCGGCATCACCAACGCCACCGTCCAGGGCGGCGCGGGCGTCGGTACCGTCGCGGTGAACCCCGACGGCACCCTGACCTTCACCCCCAACCCCGGCTTCATCGGCAACGCCACCATCGACTATACCGCCACCGACGGTGACGGCAGCGCGGTCGGCGGTAGCCTCAATGTCGCAGTCGCCGACGGCGGCACCGGCCCCTCCACGCCCGATAGCGATGGCAACCCCAATACCAACGCCCCTAATGCTGTCGTCGACGAAGATGGCCTGCCAGGCGGCATCGCCGGTGGCATCGGTGACGTCCCGGGGGAGCCTACCGTGGCGACTGGCTCACTGGGTTACAGCTTTGGCAGCGACGGCCCTGGCAGCTTTAGCTGGAGCACCGCCGGCCTCCCCGTCCTGACCTCCGGCGGCAGCCCGGTCAACTGGTCGCTAAGCGCCAACGGGCTTTCCCTGTTTGGTACGGACAGCAACGGCAATAGTGTCATTTCGGTGCAACTGACCAACATCGTCAGCGGCGCCTACAAGGTGATACTGGCCAAGCCGCTGGATCACTCCAACCCCAATATCGAGAGCGACATCGACTTCAGCGTCGGCTACACCATCACCGACAGTGCAGGTGACAGCGCCTCCGGCAGTATCGATATCACGGTCGATGACGACATGCCGGTGACCAACGCCGACGTCGCTACCACCGACAATGACGGTTCCGTCACCGTCGACGTGCTCGGCAATGACCAGTTCGGCGCCGATGGCTCCGACGGCATCACCAACGCCACGGTCCAGGGCGGCGCGGCTGTCGGCACCGTTGCGGTCAACCCCGACGGTACCCTGACCTTCACGCCCAACCCCGACTTCGTCGGCAACGCCACCATCGACTATACCGCCACCGACGGTGACGGCAGCACGGTCGGCGGTAGCCTCAGTGTGGCGGTCGGCGACGGCGGCACTGGCCCCACCACGCCGGAAACCGATGGCAATCCCAACACCACGCCCCCCAAGGCGGTACTCGACGAAGACGGCCTGCCTGGCGGCATCGCCGGTGGCATTAATGACGTGGCCGGCGAACGGACTGCGGCCACCGGCTCACTGGGCTACGATTTTGGCAGCGACGGCCCTGGAAGCTTTAGCTGGAACACCACTGGCCTCCCCGCCCTGACCTCCGGCGGCAGCCCGGTGACCTGGTCGCTGAGCGGCAATGGTCGTTCGCTGGTCGGCTTTGACAACACGGGTAGCCGTGTCATCTCCGTCCAGCTCACCGACGTTGCCAACGGCAACTACAAGGTGGTGCTGGCCAAGCCACTGGATCATTCCCACCCCGGTGTCGAGAGCGACATCAACTTCAGCGTCGGCTACACCATCACCGACAGCGTCGGTGACAGCGCCTCCGGCAGTATCGATATCACGGTCGATGACGACACGCCGGTGGCCAACGCTGACAGCGCCACCACCGACAACGATGGCACCGTCACCGTCGATGTGCTCGGTAACGACCAGTTCGGCGCCGATGGTCAAGGCGCGCTAACCGGTGCCACCGTTCAGGGTGGCGCGACCGTCGGTACCGTCGCAGTCAACCCGGACGGCAGCCTGACCTTCACGCCCAATCCCGGCTTCGTCGGCAACGCCACTATCGACTATACCGCCACCGACGGCGACGGCAGCACGGTCGGCGGTAGCCTCAATGTCGCAGTCGCCGATGGCGGCACTGGTCCCACCACCCCCGATAGCGATGGTGACCCAACCACCACCAACCCCACTGCTGTCGTTGACGAAGATGGCCTGCCTGGCGGCATCGCCGGTGGCGTCGGTGACGTGGCAGGCGAGAACACCGTCGCCAGTGGCACCTTAGGCTACAGCTTTGGCACCGATGGTCCTGCAGCCAACGGTGCCTTCACCTGGCGTCTTGCCGGCCTGCCATCCGATCTCGAGACCGCGGATGGTCGTGCGATAACGTTCACGCTTGGCAACGCTGGCAGCACCATTGTCGGTTTTGCCAGCGATGGTAGTGGCGGCACCGAGCAGGTAATCACCATCACCCTGACCGACCAGGCCTCGGGCACCTATCAGGTGACGCTGCACCAGCCGCTCGAGCACTCCCCGGGCAATGGCGAGAACGATCTCGGTTTCTTCGCTGGCTACACCATTACCGATGCCGATGGCAGCCAGGCAAATGGCTTCCTTTCGGTGGTGGTCGATGACGATACGCCCCATGCATCCGATGCCCAGGATGGGCTGCTGGCCTCAGGCACAGTCAACTTTGGCGATATTGCGGGAGCCGATGGCATCAAGTCCGTGCAATTTGGTGCCGGACTGAACGGGGCGGAGGTCAAGAGTGCCAGTGGCGGGATGCTGCTCACGTCTAATGGCGAGAGCCTGACCTACCAATTGAGCGGTGATGGCAAGACGCTGCAGGCCAAGACCGCTGGAGGTGACGTGGCGTTCGAGGTGAGTTTGGCGGCGGATGGTTCTACCTACGAGGTAGAGGTCCTCGATGATGGAATCCGAGCATTTGACGGTACCAGCACGCAAATCAGTGACGGCAGCAAACACATTGTGTTTGAGTTCGGAGACAATGGTTCCGGATCCGGGCATCGCTTCGTCGGCTTTGAGGGAACCGAGGGAGCAGCCGATGTTGTGGCATCCGCCTGGACTTACAATGGGCCTCATGCGTCCTGGCTGCGAACTGACGGGGATACACAGCTGGCTGCGGGCCACGATGACCTGACGGGCTTCAACGAGTCGGTTCGACTCGATTTCGTTGACAACCTCCGTTTTACCAACACCGAAGCAAGCTGGGATAACCATCGCGGAATTACCTATATCCGCCAGTTTATCAATACAGAAGCAACTTTTGCCGATATCGAGATCAGGGCCATTTCTTCAGCTGCTGATGGCACCGACACGAGCGGACATCCGGTTGCCGTCAGCGGTCAGGTGCTGGACCTTTCTAGGAGCGATGTTCGCTTCCTGGATAGTGCCGGCAATGACATCACCTCGTCGGTGACGATTGAGGAAAATGCCGATGGTACCATCAACGTGAGAAGCATTCCCGTCGGTGCTCAGCTGGTGCTTACGACCAGCGAGGCTTTTGAAGCGATCGAGTATCGCGGTTTGGATGGCACCCGGCCATTTTCTGTAGGGGACTTTGTCTACGCCGAAGCGGAGGATTCACCGACACTGGCATTGCCACTGGCCGTAACGGATAACGACGGCGATACAGCCGACGGTACTCTGGCGCTGGCTTTGCCGGATGGTGACCAGCTACTCGTCGGCGGCAGCGGCGATGACAGCACCACCGGTGGCAATGGTGACGACGTCATTCTCGGTGATGCCGGCGGTACCCATACCGTGCTCGAACCTGCGCAGAACCACAATGTGTCCTTTATTCTAGACGTGTCACCAAGCATGGGGCAGTTTCTGGAAAACGGACAATCACGCTTCAAGGTGGCCATCGAAGCGCTACGAGCCCAGCTTACCGAACTGGCTTCTTTCGAAGGATCGATCAATGCCCAGATCGTGACGTTCGCTGGAAAGGTGGCCAACTCGATCGAGTTCAATGATCTGTCAGTAGCGGATCTGGACGACATCAATGCCTACCTGGATAGCAGAGGGGTTATTTCTGGAACCAACTATGAGCAAGCCTTTGTTGTCGCCAACGATTGGATGACGTCTGTCAGTCAGGAGGGCTTCAACAACGTTGCCTACTTCATGTCCGATGGAGACCCCGTTTCTCATAACGCGAACGGAAATATTGGCGTCACTGATACAGGGGAAGGAAACGTCACCACCCTAGGTGATATTGTCAACTCTCTCGAAGGATACGATCCGCTGGCCGCTATCAGTCGGGTAGAGGCGATCGGGGTAGGCGACGACGCCAACCTTGAGGTATTGAAGGTTCTTGACAACACCTCAAGTGGTGGGTTGAAGATGGTGCCCACTCCCCTGGATGCCGGTACATCGGTAGGCGATGCGGAATTTCTTGCCACCTTTAATACGGGAGACACGGGAAGACTCGCATCCATCGATAGTTGGGCGCTGCAGACGGCTGATGGTGGAGTGACCATCGACAGTAGCTCGATCGGCACCTATCTACGCATTCGGGACAATGGCACGGGTGATGGCAGCACGATCGTCACCAGTGACGCTTTCGTCGTGAATGAACCTGCCGGTGTCAACCAGTTCTATAGCGTGTCATTTAACTTCGTGACCGACACCGCAAACGACCTGGAACAGGAAGGAAATATAAACGACAACTTCTCCTGGGAGCTGCAGACGCAAAATGATGAGGGAGGCTGGGATGCCGTTGCCACGGGGTTAAGATTTCGCTCGGGCAATATCAACAATAGTACTAATCAGATTGTGGCCAACGGGCTGGAAGGAGGAACCTATAGGCTACAGTTCGAGGTGGAGAACGCTAGAGGGGAATTCTTCACGTTGTACGTTCAGGATATCTCACTCGATCTTCAAAGCTACACAGACGACCAGCTTGTGCCAGCCGGTGAGGTGTCCATGATTGGCACCCCCGAGGAGTTTGCAACGGCGCTGGACGGTGGCTCGTCCTTCGATCAGCCGGCGGATCTCGGCGATGACGTTCTGGCCGGCGGTGCCGGCGACGACGTAATTTTTGGCGACGAGATCAACCCGGCGGGTGTCGGAGGAGAGAGCGGAAGTGGCTTTGTCGGACTGGTCGACTACCTGACCACGCAGAATGGCGCCGAGCCCACCAGGGATGAGACGGCCGCCTTTATCCGGGACAATGTCGATGCCTTGGCCAGCGGATCGCGCAGCGATGGTGGTGACGATCAGCTATCCGGTGGGGCGGGCGACGACATTCTGATCGGCGGCGGCGGAAACGATCTACTACTCGGTGGTAGTGATAGCGATCTGCTGATCGGTGGTGGCGATAACGATCAGTTGACCGGTGGTTCCGGAGCCGATGTCTTTGCCTGGGGGCTGGATGATGCCGGTAGCGCGGCCACGCCGGCACGGGATACCGTGACCGACTTCACCGTCGGTGAGTTTGGCGTCGATGCCGATGCCGATCGGCTCGATCTTGCCGACCTTCTCCAGGGTGCCGACGAGAACAACCTCGCAAACTACCTGCAGGCCAGCCAGGACGGAGACGACACCGTGCTGTCCATCAGCAGCGAGGGTAACCTCGCCGCCGGAGGCGGCAACGCTGACCAGGTGGTCGTTCTGATCGGCGTTCAGATGGGAGCAGATGGGGACACCTTCCTGCAGAACCTGCTCGACGATGGCCAGTTGAAGGTCGACTAGGGCAACGGAGGGAAAACGGGGTGGGCGGCCCGCCGCCCACCCACTGACAACAACCCGATGGCAAGCATTGGAAAGAACTGAAAATAGCGTCGACAAGTATGACCAGACCCACAATGGCTGGCCATCTCGTTCAGCCGGCGCTCAAAGCCTGAGTCCTGTTGTGTACAGGGTTCAGGCTTTTCGTTTCCGCATGAGGCGTTCGTGGTTGTCACCATGGGTGCACTGGATGCAAGCCTGCTGCGACGGTTCCATCGTGGCGAACGGATTCAGGTGAATAACCTCGGTCTTCAGGATTCAGACGTAGCTCTCCAATTCGCACCCCCAGAGCTGAAGCAACCTCCGCTTCTTCGACACGGCCGCAATCGATTTCTCCTCGAGTCTGGGCATGACCGCGTTGAATGTAGCCAGCAGCCTCCGGCTTTCGGTCTTCAAGACAAGGCGCGATGTACGAGATCGATGCTTTTTCCTCTAGTACATTGTCACACCCGTCGCTATCGATCCCTCTTACGACAATGACATAAAAACCTCTCATTCTTGACATTTTTGCTTCTGACGTCTGCCTATACCACTGATTGTATTACTACCAAAGCATCCCTCCCCTAACCAATAGCCACCCCTGCCCATGAGGGTAGAAGCAGGCGACTGGGTGCGGGGATTCTTCCTTCAGCATACTCTTCATATTCGCCAGAGCGTCGGATTCCCTGCAAACACCCTTCATCACTTACCGGCAAGGATTTTTACCATGAAATCTGGCTTGGATAGTTTCGTTGCCGTGCCCATCCTGTCGCCCCCGTTCGAGGAAGAAGACGATATCAGTACGGTCGCCAGCGTGGATGAGGATGGACTTCCCGGCGGTAATCTCGAAGACCCGAGCGACCTTGGCGGGTCTGCGACGGTGGTCACCGGCACCATCCCCTACAGCTTTGGCAGCCTGGGAGCGGCAGATTTCGCTCCCTTCTCGTGGTCGTCCAGCGGCCTGCCGAGCCTGTCGTCCCAGGGCGAAGCGCTACACTACGTTGTTTCACCCAGCGGCAAGACCCTGGCAGCCAGGACCCTGGACGGCCAGACCGTCTTGCACCTGACCGTTACCGATATCGATACCGGGGCCTATCGCCTTGCCCTGCGCGCGCCACTGGATCATCCCATCACAGGTAACGAGGATGATCTGGCCTTCTCGGTCAAGTACACCATTCGCGACAGCCAGAACAATCAAGCATCTGCCAGGGTAGGCATCGTGGTTGACGATGACTCCCCGACAAATACCATCGATTCCCCCGTCGCCGTGGACGCTGGCGACAACGTGACCGGCTTCTGGCGCCAGCGGGGCGGCGCCGATGGCGTCGGTTCCACCAAGGTGACCCTGGCCGGCAGCACCACCGAATTCGACCTGGATCAACGCATCTTTACTCCACAGGGAAGCCTGACGGTCAACTCGGACGGCAGTTTCACCCTGGACGCGAGCCCCAACATCACCTCAGACACAGAGCTGGTCTTTCAGATTGTCACCACCGATGGTGATGGCGATAGCGTGGCAAGCGAGGGTCGCATCAGCGTCAATGCAGCACTACTGTCTGACGATCGCCCAACGACGCCCTTGAGTGATGGTGACCTTGCAACCTCATCGCCACTTGCCTTGCTCGATGAGGATGGCCTGCCGGGGGGCGAGCCTGGTGGAATCGGCGACATACCCGGCGAAGCAACCGTCGCCATGGGCAACCTCGGCTACGACTTTGGAGACGACGGCGCCGGAGACGTGGTCTGGGAAATCCACAACCTTCCTGATATTTGTTCCGGTGGCACAAGGATCGACTGGCTGCCAAGCGCTGAGGGCAAGCAGCTGTCCGGTCTCGACGCCGATGGCAGGACAGCACTTCACGTGGAGCTGCTGGACGTGGCGGACGGTACCTACCGCGTCACCCTGGCTCGCCCGCTGGACCATGGTGGCGTCAACATCGAGGACAATCTGGATCTGAGCTTTGGCTACCGGATCACCGACAGCGACGGCGACAGCGCCCTGGGTGAGCTGCTCGTGCGCATCAACGATGACTCGCCGGTGAAGGGACGATCAAACCTGGACACTCCCGCAGCCGAGCCACTCGATATCGCCGAGCCACTCGATATCGCCGAGCTACTCGATGACAGCGAGAGCGCTGGCAAACTCACTGACCCCGCCATCACTCCCATCTTGGCCGATGATCCGAGTCCCTCGCCGACAGCGGCGCAGGCCTCTCTCGATAGCGAGATGGCTCCAGCGATCAACGACGATCTGCGCACTCTGCTGGAGGATACGACGATCCCTGCCGATATCTAAGGCGTGCACCAGAAGTGCCTTGGCTCATCGACTTTTCGAATTTTGACTGACACGCAGTCAGACCGCGCCCTGCAAGCAGGTCAATCGAGCGGTCTCGCTGTAGGGAACGCTTTCTAGCGAGCAGGGTCGGCAGTATCCAGCCGACTCATCAGCAGCCTGAGGCCGCGCTCGAATTCGGCCTTGCCGCCGTAGGAAGGGTGGCGCAGGGCGACGACCTCGCGCTCGGGAAAGGCAACCTGGGCCGCCAGGGTGCCCTTTCGCCCTACCCCAGCCACCATCATCGGCGTCGAGTGGGCAGCGACCAGCTGATCCAGCCGCCTGAGCCAGTCGATGCCTTCGCGCAGCTCTGCTGCGCGTGGCGCGCGGTTGCTGTGCGTCCGCGCTATTTGATGGGGGTGAAAGGGAAAGGCGTTCCACACCAGCGGCGTCAGCCCAAGACGAGCGAAGCACTCCCAGGCGATGGTGGCGGTGGCTTCGCTGCCGCCCTCCGGCACCAGGGCGAGGTTCGGCCTCAGCGTCTCGATAAAGGGATGCTTACAAGAGCGAAGTAGTGCTGGACTCGACAACGGGATTCCCGTCTCGCCACCACCCTTGAAGCCCAGTGCTTCGGCCACCAGCAGCAGTCTGGGCCGGCCAGCGGCGGTCGTTTCCCTGGCGTGTTCCAGCATCAGCTCGAGATAGGCCGTCAGGTTGTCGGCCAATGGTTTCTTGCGCCAGGGGTTGGCAACGTCCGGCCCATCTGGCCGCCTGCGTAATCGCCTGACGAATGAACGAACGGTGGTCTTGCCCAAGCGCCCTGCTCCGGTGCTGATCGATCATGTAAAAAACGCGATGGGCCCGCACATCAGAGGCCCAGAACGACGTCGGGGCGCCCAAAAGGCGCCCCGACGAACCGATAGTGCTTTGCCTTAGCGCTCGCGCAGTACCTTGAGCATGCGCTTGAGCGGCTCGGCGGCGCCCCACAAAAGCTGGTCACCGACGCTGAAGGCACTGAGGTACTCACCACCCATGTTCAGCTTGCGCAGACGACCCACCGGGATGCTCAGGGTGCCGGTGGCGGCAGTCGGCGTCAGCCCATCGATGGTGGCGTCCTTGTCATTGGGGATGACCTTGACCCACTCGTTGTGGCTGGCGATACGCTCCTCGATCTCGTCGAGCGGCACATCCTGCTTGAGCTTGATGGTGAACGCCTGACTATGAGAGCGCATGGCGCCGATACGCACGCACAGGCCGTCGATGGGGACCGGGCTTTCCTGGCGGCCGAGAATCTTGTTGGTCTCGACGTAGCCCTTCCATTCCTCGCGGCTCTGACCGTTATCCAGCTTGGAATCGATCCACGGCAGCAGGCTGCCGGCGAGCGGCGCACCGAAGTTGTCGGTGGGGATGGCGCCAGTACGCATCGCCTCGGTGACCTTGCGGTCGATGTCGAGGATGGCACTGGCCGGATCCTTGAGCTCGCTTGCCACGCTGTCACGCAGGCCGCCCATCTGGTTGAGCAGCTCGCGCATGTGCTTGGCGCCGGAGCCGGATGCGGCCTGATACGTCATGGAGGTCATCCACTCGATCATGTCCGCCTCGAACAACCCGCCGAGGCCCATCAGCATCAGGCTGACGGTGCAGTTGCCGCCAACGAAGGTGCGCGCACCGGCGTCGAGCTGGGCGTCGATCACCTTGCGGTTGACCGGGTCGAGCACGATGGTGGCGTCATCGCTCATGCGCAGGGTGCTGGCAGCGTCGATCCAGTAGCCCTTCCAGCCGGCACCGCGCAGGTCTTCATAGACCTTCTTGGTGTAGTCGCCGCCCTGGCAGGTGATGATCACGTCCAGCGCCTTGAGCGCCTCGATGTCGAAGGCGTCCTTCAGCGGAGGCACGTCCACACCCACGTCGGGGCCGGCCTGACCGACCTGGGAGGTGGTGAAGAAGACCGGCTCGATGCCGTTGAAATCTCCATCTTCCACCATCCGCTGCATGAGCACGGAACCCACCATGCCACGCCAACCGACGAAACCGACTTTCAACATGTGAAGTCCTCCAGAAATCGAGTGAGGCAATCATTATACAGAAACCGGCAGCACCTTTCAGATGCCACCGGCACAGTCAGGATGGGCGACGCCCGATTGCCGGGCGCCAGCACCATTAACAAAGGCGTTAAAGCGCCGCCAGCACCGCATCCCCCATCTCACTGGTGGACACCTGGCGGGTGCCCGGATAGGCGATGTCGGCGGTGCGCAGGCCCTGATCCAGCACCTTGCCCACCGCAGCCTCGATGCGCTCGGCCATGGCCGGCTCGTTGAGCGAATAGCGCAGCATCATCGCCACCGAGAGGATGGTGGCCAGCGGATTGGCGACACCCTGGCCAGCGATATCCGGGGCGCTGCCGTGGCAAGGCTCGTACATGCCCTGGCCGCCTTCGTTGAGCGAGGCCGACGGCAGCATGCCGATGGAGCCGGTCAGCATGGCGGCGGCGTCGGACAGGATGTCGCCGAACATGTTGCCGGTCACCACCACGTCGAACTGCTTGGGCGCGCGCACCAGCTGCATGGCGGCGTTGTCCACGTACATGTGCGACAGCTCCACGTCCGGGTACTCGGCGGACAGGCGCTCCATCACCTCGCGCCACAGGATGGTGACCTCCAGCACGTTGGCCTTGTCGACGCTGCAAAGCTTCTTGTCACGCTTGCGCGCCATCTCGAAGGCCACCCGGCCGATGCGCTCGATCTCGCTCTCGCTGTAGACGTAGGTGTTGAAGCCGACGCGCTCACCGTCACGCTCCTCGACGCCGCGAGGCTGGCCGAAGTAGATACCGCCGGTCAGCTCGCGCACGATCATGATATCGAGCCCGGACACCACCTCGGGCTTGAGGGTCGAGGCCTCCGCCAGCTGCGGATAGAGGATGGCCGGGCGCAGGTTGCCAAACAGCCCCAGCTCCTTGCGCAGCCCCAGAAGCCCCTTCTCGGGTCGCTTGGAAAGGTCCTCGATGGTGTCCCACTGGGGGCCGCCTACGGCCCCCAGCAGGATGGCGTCCGCCGCACGCGCCTTGGCCAGGGTCTCCTCGGGCAAGGGCACGCCGTGGACGTCATAGGCGCCGCCGCCTACCAGCGCTTCCTCCACGTCCACGTCGAGCCCCTTGGCCTTGAGCGCCTCGAGCACGCGGCTGGCCTGGGCGGTGATCTCGGGGCCGATGCCGTCACCGGGAAGGACAAGAATCTTGCGGGTCATGAGATGGGGTTCCTGAAAGCTGGCAGAAAGATGAAGATCGAGAGAATCGTAAGCCCCGCCATCGGGCGGGGCCAGCTGTCGATGACAGACAGGTCTACGCCTTGGCCGGCTCGCGGAACAGCCAAGGGCGAGCGGTGCGATGACGCGCTTCGAAGTCGGCGATGGCGGCCTCGTCCTTGAGGGTGATGCCGATATCGTCGAGGCCTTCAAGCAGGCAGTGCTTGCGGAAGGCGTCCACCTCGAACTCGAGGATCTCGCCGCCAGGGGTCACCACACGCTGGTGCTCGAGGTCGATATCGAGACGGTAGCCCTCGTTGGCCTCGACCTCGGCGAACAGCCGGTCGACCTGCTCTTCAGGCAGGGTAATCAGCAGGATGCCGTTCTTGAAGGCATTGTTGTAGAAGATATCGGCGAAACTCGGCGCGATGACCGCGCGGAAGCCGAAATCCTCCAGCGCCCAGGGCGCATGCTCACGGGAACTGCCGCAGCCGAAGTTGCGCCGTGCCAGCAGCACCTGGGCACCCTGATAACGCGGCTGATTGAGTACGAAATCCGGGTTCAACGGGCGCTGGCTGACGTCCTGACCGGGCTGGCCCTCGTCGAGGTAGCGCAGTTCATCGAACAGGTTGACGCCGAAGCCGGTACGCTTGATCGACTTCAGAAACTGCTTGGGGATGATCAGGTCGGTGTCGACGTTGGCCCGATCCATCGGCGCGACCAGACCCTCGAGGCGTTCGAACTTTTGCATGGCTCAGGCCTCCTGGCGAGCGGTGGTGGAATCAAACTGGCGCACATCGACGAAGTGGCCGGCGATGGCGGCAGCGGCGGCCATGGCAGGGCTGACCAGGTGGGTGCGACCACCATAACCCTGACGCCCCTCGAAGTTGCGGTTGGAGGTGGAGGCGCAATGCTCGCCGGCACCGAGCTTGTCGGCGTTCATCGCCAGACACATGGAGCAGCCGGGCTCACGCCACTCGAAGCCGGCCTCGATGAACACCTTGTGGAGCCCTTCCTCCTCGGCCTGGCGCTTCACCAGGCCGGAGCCCGGGACGACCATCGCCAGCTGGATGCTGTCGGCGACCTTGCGACCACGGGCCACCTTGGCCGCCTCACGCAGATCCTCGATGCGTGAGTTGGTGCAGGACCCGATGAACACCTTGTCGAGGCGAATATCGGTGATCTTCTGGCGCGGTGACAGCCCCATGTACTCAAGCGCCCGGGTAATGCCGGTGCGCGCGGTGTCGTCATCGGCCTCGGCGGGATCCGGGACCTCACCGCTGACACCGGTGACCATCTCGGGGCTGGTGCCCCAGCTGACCTGAGGCTCGATGGACGCAGCGTCCAGCGTCACCACCTTGTCGAACACGGCGTCGGCATCGGAGACCAGCTCGCGCCAGTCGGCCACGGCGGCGGCCCACTGCTCGCCGCTGGGGGCAAAGGGGCGCTCGGCCAGATACTCGATGGTGGTGTCGTCCACCGCGATCAGGCCGACCCGGGCTCCGGCCTCGATGGCCATGTTGCACACCGTCATGCGACCTTCCATCGACAGGCTCTCGATGGCGCTGCCGGCAAACTCGATGGCGTAGCCGGTGCCACCGGCGGTACCGATCTCGCCGATGATCGCCAGCACCACGTCCTTGGCGGTGACGCCCTCGCCCAGCTCGCCTTCGACGCGAACCTGCATGTTCTTCATCTTCTGCGCCAGCAGACACTGGGTGGCCAGCACGTGCTCGACCTCGGAGGTGCCGATGCCATGGGCCAAGGCGGCAAAGGCGCCGTGGGTGGCGGTATGGGAGTCGCCACACACCACGGTCATGCCCGGCAGCGTCGCACCCTGCTCGGGGCCGACCACGTGGACGATGCCCTGGCGCGGGTCATTGATGCGAAACTCCTCGATACCGAAGGCCTCGCAGTTGTCGTCAAGCGTCTGCACCTGGATCAGTGATACCGGATCCTTGATCCCGCTGTTGCCCTCGGAACGCTCCTTCACGGTGGTCGGCACGTTGTGGTCCGGGGTCGCCAGGTTGGCGTCCAGCCGCCACGGCTTGCGCCCGGCCAGACGCAGACCTTCAAAGGCCTGGGGCGAGGTCACCTCGTGCAGCAGTTGACGATCGATATAGATCAGCGCGGTGCCATCGTCGCGCTCCTTGACCAGGTGCTGCCGCCACAACTTGTCGTAGAGTGTCTGGCCTGCCATGCGGTGTCTCCTCCGGGGGCTTGGCTCCAGGCGCCACGCTGGCGGTGGGCCTGTCGGTCGTTCTGAAGCCGCCCCTCTCGGTTGATCGAAAACGGTCGTTTGCCGGTCCCGCGGGCCTTGCCCGGGGATGGGATAGGTCGAGTGTCGCGCCACTCGCCAATAAAATCAATTCATGTTATTTATTCAAACGATTCCCAAGTGGAATACATCATTACCCGGCAAATCGTCGCCACGTTTCCTCGTCATCCGCCCCGGGAGCACCGCCATGGATACCCAGAGCCTGCAGGCCTTTCTCGCCGTGGCCGACAGCGGCAGCTTCTCCCGCGCGGCGGAACAGCTTCACCTCACCCAGCCGGCCGTCAGCAAGCGTATCGCCAGCCTGGAGGCACTGACGCGCGCCCGACTGTTCGACCGTATCGGCCGCCGCGTCAGTCTGACCGAAGCCGGGCGGCTGCTGCTGCCGCGGGCACGCCAGATCCTGGTCATGGTCGACGACAGCCGCCGGGCCCTGAGCAACCTGAGCGACGAGGTCAGCGGAGAGCTGACCCTGGCCACCAGCCATCATATCGGCCTGCACCGGCTGCCGCCGGTGCTGGGCAGCTACGTCAAGCGCTACCCGGAGGTGCGCCTCGACCTGCGCTTTCTCGACTCCGAGCAGGCCTACCAGGGCGTGCTGGACGGCGATATCGAGGTGGCCCTGGTGACCCTGTCGGCCCACCCCGACCCTCAGCTTCGCGCCACCAGAGTGTGGGTCGACGACATGACCTTCGTTGCCGCCCCGGAGCATCCGCTCGCCCGGGAGAGCCGCGTAACCCTGGCGACCCTGTGCGAGCATGACGCCCTGTTACCGGGGCCACTGACCTTCACCCGCCAGCTGATCCTCGAGCGGCTGGCCAGGCACGGTCTGGCGCCGCGGGTGGGACAGTCGACCAACTATCTGGAAACCCTCAAGATGATGGCCTCGGCCGGGCTTGGCTGGAGTCTGTTGCCCGACCCCATGGTCGAGCGGGACATCGCCAGCGAAAGACTCGTCCGGCTGGCCCTCGAGGAGCCTGCCATACAGCGCCCGCTCGGCTACCTGGTGCACCGCGACCGCACCCTGTCCAACGCCGCCCGCTCGCTGCTCGAATGCCTCGACCAGGAAGCCGTGGCAAACCCCGCCTCGCCTTGAGCGCACCACCACAGGGACGTCTGTATGACTCGCATGCCTCTCCCTCCACCGCGACACCGTCTGGCCGGCGCACTGACGTTGGCGGGCCTGCTGACGCAGATCGCGGGCCTGGGCCTCGACGGGCTGCCGAGCTGGAGCGTCAGCCTGCCCTTGTGGGCCGCCAGCCTGCTGATGTGGCCGGACATTCCCCGGCGCAATCAGTGGCAGGCCGGCGTGCTGGCGGTGCTGGGGCTTGCCTTTCTGGTGTTGGCGGTGGTGGGCTTCGACGCCACCCCCGACATCACCACCTTGCTCGATGGCAACGCCTTCGTGGTGGCCATGCTGGTAGGGGTGAGCTTTATCGCCTTGATCGGGCGCCCCTCGGAGGGGCCACCGAACAGCGAACCGGTGACCGGGCGCCGAGGTCTGGCCGGGACCTGGCTGGGGGTGCAGCTGCTCGGGGCCATCCTCAACCTGTCCGCGGTCTTCATGGTCGGCGATCGCCTGGAGCGCCGCGGTCGTCTGCTCGAGGTTCAACTACTGGGGCTCAACCGAGGGCTTTCCAGCGCCGCCATGTGGTCGCCGTTCTTCGCCGCCATGGGCGTGGCGGTCTCCCTGGCTCCATCGCTTGAATACACCACGGTGCTGGCCGCCGGACTGCCGCTGGCCTTTGCCGGCGGACTCTACAGCGTGTTCGAACTGTCACGCCGCTTCGACGTCAGCGAGGTCCCTGGCTTTTCACTGTCCCCCCGCAGTCTGCTGATGCCGGCCAGCGTGGCCGGACTGGTGATGGTGTTTCACTACGTCATCACACCGTCTCTGACCATCGTCAGCATCATCACCTTCCTGATGCCGATGCTGGCGCTGGCCGCCAACCTGGCCAGGGGCGCTGCAGCGACCCGAGAACGCCTTATTCGCCACCTTCACTACCGACTGCCGGGCATGCGCGGCGAAATCACCCTGTTTCTGTGTGCGGGACTTCTGACCAAGGGACTCTCGATCCTGGTCGCCGCCGCCACCAACGGTGACTGGACACTGTTTGCCGACTTTGGCGTGGGGCCCGCCATGCTGAGTTATGTGGCCATCGTTGCCAGTGCCATCGCCGGGTTGCACCCGATCATCGGCATCTCGGTGCTGGCCTCGATGCTGGATCTGGATGGCCCCCACCAGACCCTGTTCGGTTTCGTCGCCCTGGCGTCCTGGGGCGTGGGCACCGCCGTCGGCCCGCTGTCGGGCATCAACCTGTCACTGCAGGGGCGCTACGGGATCAGTGGCTATCGCATGATGAAGCACAATCTACACTACGCTCTGGTCATGTCGGCGCTGGTGCTGGTGGCGATCGCCTGTCTGGCCCAGGCCGTATCGGCCTGAGCCGCACGCCAGACGATTGCCACCTGATATTGCGCCGACAGCGCGGTCGGCGGACGTCAGCCGACACGCCCAAAGTAGCGATGGCCGCACTGATGGCAGGGCTCGATGCGCTTGACCCCGTGCAGTTCGACCACGGCGTCGCAGTGCACGCAGGACATGCGTCCCGGCGCCGCCAGTTCGCCGGCGGTGTAGTCGGCACGGGAGGCCTCGAGGTCGTCCTCGAGCTGCTCGCGCTCGATCACGCTGCGATCGGCGATCGACAAAAGCGAGTCGACCACCTTGCGCGACAGGATGGTCAGGTCGATGCCGAGCCAGCTGGCCACGCCCTCGCCGCCGGCAGCCAGGTAGCGGCGCATGTCCTTGAGATCACGTTCGACCCAGGCCCTGAGCAGCGCCAGTTCGTCCTTGGTGTACTCCTCGAGCTCCGCCTCGAACTCCACGGCGTCATCGAGATCCTTCTGCAGGTTGTCCCAGGTGAGGTCCTCGGCCCCTTCCTTGAGCCGGGCCAGTACCCGCTCATAGCCGTCGCGCAGACGATGTTCGCCGGACGAAGAATGTTGATCACTCATGACGGTGTCCTCCTTGATGCAGACAAGGACCGCTCGGGGTAACCCGAACGGAACACTGGCGGCCCACCATAGCCGGACCCCGGGCTGCTGGGGTATCCTTGCGGGCATCATTGCCGCGCCGGTGACAGGGCCGCATCAACCTTGATTCTGCACAACCCTGCCGCCGGACGATACCCATACCCTGCGCGCCGCCTTGGGCGCGCCTTGATTGCAAGGTACTCGAAGACCGCGATGGACGCCCAGTACAAGCCCCACGAAATCGAACACGACGCCCAGCAGTTCTGGAATGAAAACCAGTGTTTCAAGGCGATCGAGGATCAGGATCGCGAGAAATTCTACTGCCTGTCGATGTTCCCCTACCCCAGCGGCAAGCTGCACATGGGGCATGTACGCAACTACACCATCGGCGACGTGGTCAGCCGCTTCCAGCGCATGCAGGGCAAGAACGTGATGCAGCCGATGGGCTGGGACGCTTTCGGCATGCCGGCGGAAAACGCCGCGATCAAGAACCAGGTACCGCCGGCCAAGTGGACCTACGAGAACATCGACTACATGCGTGCCCAGCTCAAGGCGCTGGGCTTTGCCTATGACTGGGATCGTGAGTTCGCCACCTGCGACAGCGATTATTACCGCTGGGAGCAGTGGTTCTTCACCAAGCTGGTGGAAAAAGGCCTGGTCTACAAGAAGATGTCCACCGTCAACTGGGACCCGGTGGATCAGACCGTACTGGCCAACGAGCAGGTCATCGACGGCTGTGGCTGGCGCTCCGGTGCGCCGGTGGAGCGCAAGGAAATCCCGCTGTGGTTCTTGAAGATCACCGACTACGCCGATGAGCTGCTGGCGGATCTGGACAAAGTCGAGTGGCCCGAGCAGGTCAAGACCATGCAGCGCAACTGGATCGGCAAGTCCAAGGGGGTCGAGCTGGCCTTCGACGTCGATGGCGACGAGCCGCTCAGAGTCTACACCACCCGCCCCGACACCCTGATGGGGGTGACCTACGTGGCGGTGGCCGCCGGCCACCCGCTGGCGATCAAGGCCGCCGAGGGCAAGCCCGAACTCGCCGCCTTCCTCGAGGAGTGCTCCCACGGCGGCACCTCGGAAGCCGAGCTTGCGACCATGGAAAAACGCGGCATGGCCACCGGCTTCGAGGCCATCCACCCGCTGACCGGCGACCGTGTGCCGGTGTATGTCGCCAACTTCGTGTTGATGGAATACGGCACCGGTGCGGTGATGGCGGTGCCCGGCCACGACCAGCGTGACTGGGAGTTCGCCACCAAGTATGAACTCCCGATCCGCGCGGTGATCGCCGACGCCGATGGCCAGGCCCCGGACCTGTCCCAGGGCGCCTGGGTCGAGCACGGCAGCCTGATCAACTCCGGCGAGTTTGACGGCCTCGACTTCCAGGCGGCCTTCGACGCCATCGCCAGCCGCCTCGAGCGCGACGGCCACGGCGAGGTCAAGACCAACTACCGCCTGCGCGACTGGGGCGTGGCCCGCCAGCGCTACTGGGGCGCGCCGATTCCGGTCAAGTACGGCCCCGAGGGCCAGACCGTGCCGCTCACCGACGACGAGCTGCCGGTGGCGCTGCCGCTGGAGGTCACCGTGGACGCTTCCGGCTCGCCGCTCAAGAAGATGCCGGCGTTCAGCGATCTGGGCGATGGCTGGACCCGCGAGACCGACACCTTCGATACCTTCATGGAGTCCTCCTGGTACTACGCGCGCTTCTGCTGCGCCGACAACCCGGAGGCCATGCTGGATGAGCGTGCCAACTACTGGCTGCCGGTGGATCTGTACATCGGTGGCATCGAGCACGCCATCCTCCACCTGCTCTACGCCCGCTTCTTCCACAAGCTGATGCGCGACTTCGGCCTGGTCGACTCCGACGAGCCGTTCCAGCGCCTGCTGACCCAGGGCATGGTGATCGCCGAGACCTTCTACCGCCCCGAGGCCAACGGCGGCAAGGAGTGGTTCAACCCCGCCGACGTCGAGGTCAAGCGTGACGACAAGGGACGCCCGCTCAGCGCCACCCTGATCAGCGATGGCCAGCCGGTGGAGATGGGCGGCATCGAGAAGATGTCGAAGTCCAAGAACAACGGCGTCGACCCCCAGGCCATGATCGATCGCTTCGGTGCCGACACCGTGCGCCTGTTCATGATGTTCGCCGCGCCCCCGGAGCAGTCACTAGAGTGGTCCGACTCCGGCGTCGAGGGCGCCCACCGCTTCCTCAAGCGGCTGTGGCGTCTGGTCGCCGAGCATCTGGAGGCCGGTACGCCGGCAGCGCTGGATGCCGCCGCCATCGCCTCGCTCGACGACGCCCAGCGCGAACTGCGCCGCAAGACCCACGAGACGATCAAGAAGGCCGGCGACGACATCGGCCGCCGCACCACCTTCAATACCGCCATCGCCGCGGTGATGGAGCTGACCAACGCCATCGCCAAGTTCGGCGATACCAGCCCTCAGGGCCTGGCGGTCAGCCGCGAGGCGATCGAGGCCTGCGTGCTGCTGCTGGCACCGATCACGCCTCACGCCTGCCACGCACTGTGGCGCTCACTGGGCCATGACGGCGCGGTCATCGATGCCACCTGGCCGGCGTTCGACGAAAGCGCCCTGGCGCGCGACAGCATCGAGCTGGTGGTGCAGGTCAACGGCAAGCTGCGTGCGCGCCTCGAGGTGCCCGCCGACGCCGACAAGGCCGCCGTCGAAGCGCTGGCACTGGCCAACGACAACGTCCAGCGCCATACCGACGGCAAGACCCTGCGCAAGGTGATCGTGGTGCCGGGCAAGCTGGTCAACATCGTAGCCAACTGACAGCTCGCGGCGGGCGTCTCACGCCCGCCGCTTCAGTCTGTCGGTAATACCAGGACATGATGCCGAGGGCTGTGCCTTCGGTTTTTCCCTCACGCTGGACAAGGAGTTCCCATGCAGCGTCGTCACTTCCTTGGTCTGACCCTGGCCTCCGGCGCCGCCCTGCTGCTCGCGGGCTGCGGCTTCCACCTGCGCGGCGTCGGCGGCGAGGTGCTGTCCCTGGACAGCCTGGCGCTCGACGGTGCCGACACCCCCTTCGCCGAGCAGTTGACCAAGCGTCTGGAAAGCCTCGGCACCCGCGTCGACGAGACGGCGTCGCTGCGTCTCAACCTGGGTGGCGAAGACGTCAGCATCCGTCAGGTCGGCGTGCTCGATACCGGCTCTCAGGACCAGCAACTGGTGCTGCGGATTCCCTACTCGATCCAGCGTGCAAGCGATGGCGCCTACCTGGCCGATCGCCAGGCGGTGGAGGTGCTCGAGGAGTTCTCGATCACCGACGACAACCTGCTGTCCCAGGATGAGCTGCGCACGGATGCCCTGGAAAATGCCCGCCGCGAGGCCGTACGCCAGATGATCGACCGACTGCGCGCCATCGAGGAAGCCTGATTCACCCATGAAGGTCTTTGCCGACAAGCTGCCGGACGCTCTTTCCAAGTCCGTACCCCCTGTCATCATCGTCGCCGGTGATGAGCCTCTGCAGCACATGGAGGCCTGCGATCAGGTCCGGGCACGTGCGCGCGAGTCGGGCGTCGAGGAACGTGAGGTGCTCCACGTCGAGGCCAACTTCGCCTGGGGCCGCCTCACCGAGTCGGCGGCGAGCCTGTCGCTGTTCGCCTCGCGCAAGTTGATCGAGCTGCGTCTGGGCAGCGCCAAGCCGGGCCAGGAAGGCGGCAAGGCGCTCAAGGAATACGCCGAACAGGCACAGGGCAGCGACAACATCCTGCTGGTCAGCTGCGCCAAGCTCGACGCCCGCGAGCAGAAGAGCGCCTGGTTCAAGGCGCTCGACAAGCTGGGGCTGTTCGTTCCGGTGTGGCCGGTCGACCCTTCCCGCCTGGGTTTCTGGCTGAGGGACCGCGCCCAGCGCCACGGTCTGTCGATGTCGCTGGACGCCGCCCGGCTGCTGGGTGAGCGCACCGAGGGCAATCTGCTGGCCGCCGACCAGGAACTGCAGAAGCTGGCCTTGATGCTTCCTCCTGGCGCTCAGGTATCCCCCCGTGACGTCGCCGGCGGGGTCGAGAACAGTGCCCGCTACGACGTCTTCACCCTGGTCGATGCCTGTCTGAAAGCCGAGCGCGAGCGCGTCCTGCGTATCCTTGCGGGACTTGCCGCCGAGGGCACCGAGCCGCCGATCATCCTGTGGGCCCTGACCCGCGAGATTCGCACCCTGCTGTCACTGCATCAGCACCTGGATCAGGGCCAGAGCTTCGAGCACGCCTGCAAGGCCCAGAAGCCTCCGATCTTCGACCGTCGGCGCCCCGCCTACCAGGAAGCCATCCGTCGCCTGCCACTCAAGCGTCTGCACAAGCTTCTGATGTTCGCCCAACGCCTGGACCTGTCGATCAAGGGCGCAGCGGACCTGCCGCTGGAACAGGGCATTCAGGACCTGGCGCTGACCCTCGCTGGCGGTCGTGGACTGCTGGCAGAAATGGCCTGGTCCTATCGCGTGGCGCCGTAGCCGACGATTCGTCTTCCTTGCTCTCGCATGATGTGGCCTGGCGTCACCCCTGTGACGCCAGGATGGGATAGGTCAGCCCGGCCAATGGGGGTATGACCCCGCACTGCGGGTACTCTGCGCATAGAATAGGGCAAGCACCTGCATCATTACCCCTTGGGCGCCCAGCGCGTCTGGTCGCCAGCGACCGCGAGTGCCCCCATCATGACCCGTGTCTTCCCGCTGGTTCTGGCCGCCGGCGTCACCTTGCTTTCGACCGCCAGCGCCCTGCTGTTGCTCGGCTACCTGAGCCAGGTGCGCCAGCCCATGGGCGTTGTCCGCGACGCCCTCATCATCGAAACGGCACGGTCTCAGGAAAATGTGGCGAGCATCGCTTCACTCAAGCAGTTTGCCGGCATCGACAACTCGCCCCGGGCTCACGAGCTCACGCAAGTGGCCGACACCCTCCAACACCGTCTGCGGACGCTGGCGGGCACCGCCACGCGACTGCCCACCTCCCAGCGGGACAGCGTGGTCGGCTACCTGCAACGTGCCGAGCACTCGATCGACCTGATCGCTCCTTCGCCTCTCTCTGGCACCACCGCAGACATCGACGACACCTTGCCGGGGCTCGCTTCGACCATCGATGAGCTGGCCATCTATCTGATGCAGACCGAGTCGCACCAGCGCAAGCTCGATCGACGCCTGGCATTGGTGGCCACTGTATTGACGGGACTGGTACTGATGGTCGGCACGGTGCTGTTTGTCGCCCTGCTGCGCCTGGAACGCCACAGCAACGCGCTGCGCTATCTGGCGATGACCGACGACCTCACCCAGCTCTACAATCGTCGCCAGTGGCTCGACCAGGCCCCCCACCTGCTGGCCCTTCGGCGCCCAGCGGACAGCCCAGTGGCGCTGATGCTGCTGGATCTGGACAACTTCAAACGCATCAATGACGGCTACGGCCACCCCACCGGCGACAAGGTATTGAAGTCCTTCGGCGAGATGCTCAAGCGAGTGGCCAGGCGCAGCGATCTGGCGGCGCGTCTGGGGGGCGACGAGTTCGCCCTGCTGATGCCCCAGGCCGACGCCCGCAACGCCGAAACCGTCGGCGAACGAATTCGCCACGAAACCGAGCACTTCGACCTGACCCAGCCGGCGGCCGGCGCCAACCTTACGGTCAGTATCGGCATCGCCGTCTCAAGCCATGCCGATGACGACTTCTCCACCCTGTACCGGCGGGCCGACCAGGCGCTCTACCAGGCCAAGCATCAGGGACGCAATTGCATCCGCCTGGGCTAGAGAAACCAACAACCTGCATGAAATTCCTGTACCACCTTCGTTATACTCCTGTTGTCGCCAACGCATCCGGCGGGCAGGATGCCACTGGATGCATGTCGCCATCACCAAGGATCGAACAATTCCCGACACCATCAACAAGGAAGCCCCCATGACTTCACGACTGCGCCGCTTGCTGTGTACCGTTCTGATGCTGTGCCTGACCCTGGGTGCCGCCAGCGCCGGGGCCGCCACCTCGGTCCCGCTGGCCTCGACCAACGACGTGCTGGCCTCCCAGCAGAGCCAGGACGCCCGAGAACGCATCCATCAGGTGCTGGCCCGCGATGACGTACGCCAGCAACTCGAACTCCAGGGCGTCGATCCCGGTGAGGTCGAGGACCGCGTAGCCGCCCTGTCCGACGCCGAAGCTCAGCAGATGGCCGACCAGCTCGACCAGATGCCCGCCGGAGCCAGCGTCATTGGCGTGCTGTTCGCGGTCTTCGTCATCCTGCTGGTCACCGACATCCTGGGTCTGACCGACGTCTACCCGTTCACCCGCTAAGGACATGCGCGTGATGCGCTCATTCGTCTCGAGCGCCCGCCTGGCGGGCGCTCTTTCGTTGGTGATGTGGCTCACGGCCTGTGCCAGCGCCCCCGAACTGGACCACAGCGTCACCGCTACGCTGCCCCAACGCCAGCTCCTCGAAGACGTCCCCTTTCACCCCCAGCGTGATTACCAGTGCGGCCCGGCCACACTGGCCATGGTGCTCAACCATGCAGGGGTCGACGTCGGCGTCGATCAACTGATCCCCGAAATCTACGTGCCCAGCCGCAAGGGCAGCTTCCAGCCCGAGATGCTGGCTGCCAGTCGCCGGCACGGGCGAATCCCGTTCACTCTGGCGCCGCGCTTCGCCTCGCTGCTCGAAGAGGTCGATGCCGGCCGCCCGGTGGTGGTACTGCAGAACCTGTCGCTGCCGGCCTTCCCGCTGTGGCACTTCGCGGTGGTCAACGGCTACGATCTCGAGAGCGAAGAGGTATTGCTGCGCACCGGCGTCACCCGTCAGGATGCCACCGATTTCGGGCGTTTCGACGCAACCTGGCAACGTTCCGAGCGCTGGGCCTTCGTGGCACTGACGCCAGGAGAGCTGCCGGTGACGATTGCACCTGAGGCGGCCATCCAGGCCACCTCGGACTTCGAACGGGTCCAGGGGCCAGCGCAAAGCCTGCCGGCCTGGCAAGCTCTGGTTGATCGCTTTCCCGAGGAGTCCATGGGGCACTTCGCGCTGGCAAACGCCTACCATGCGGCGGGCCAGCCTGACGCGGCCATCGACGCCTGGCTCAGCGCTGGCGCCAAGGATCCGTCGCTGGCGCCGGCCTGGTTGAACCTGGGTCTCACCCTGGCGTCCCAAGGAGATGACGAAGGGGCTCGAGAAGCGCTCAGGCGTGCGGCTTCGCTTGACGGGCCCTGGCAGCAAAGCGCCAGGGAGGCGCTGAACGAACAGCAAGGAGGAGCTCGATGAGCTACGACATCGTGTTCAAGGGCGTCTACCAGGCGCCCGAGCCCGACGACGGCGCCAGAGTACTGGTCGACCGCCTGTGGCCCAGAGGACGCAGCCGCGAGTCCCTGGCGCTTACCGAGTGGTACCGTGAGGCCTCACCCAGCAATGCCCTGCGACGCCAGTATCAGCTTGAGGAGATCAGTTCCAGGGTCTTCGAGATTCGCTACCGCGGCGAGCTACGCGACCACCCCGACCGGCTGTATCCGCTGATGCGCCTGGCCCGGCGCGGCCGCCTGACGCTGGTGACCGCGGCGCGCGATGTCGACAGCACCCATCTGCCCGAGCTGCGCCAGCGCCTGCTCGAGGCACTGCACCAGGAAGATCAGGAAGACGCCCTGCCCTCCTCGCCGCCTTGCTATGCCCACGAGAGCGGCCAGCACTAGGGCTTGTCTAAAAGTGCCTGCGCTCGTCGACTTTTCGGATATAGCCTAGCGCTCAGGTACCGGATCCAGCCGGAGCCATCCGACCCCAGACAAGAAAGGTGCCCAAGGGCACCTTTCTTGTCGGTCGTGCTGGCCGACTCAGAACACCCGGTTGAGGCCATTCTGGGCGGCCACCCGGTAGGCCTCGGCCATGGTCGGATAGTTGAAGGTGGTGTTGACGAAGTACTTCAGCGTATTCGCCTCCCCTTCCTGCTGCATGATCGCCTGGCCGATATGGACGATCTCCGAGGCCTGGTCGCCGAAGCAGTGGATGCCGTATATCTCCAGGGTATCCTGATCGAACAGGATCTTGAGCATGCCGACGGTATCGCCGGTGATCTGAGCGCGGGCGGTGTCCTTGAAGAAGGCATGGCCGACCTCGTAAGGCACCTTGGCCTCGGTCAACTCGCGCTCGGTGCGACCGAAGGAGCTGATCTCAGGAATGGTGTAGATCCCGGTGGGCACCTCGGTGACGTAGCGGAACTCCCGGTCCAGCAGCTCGTCGCAGGCGTTCAGCCCCTGATCGTAGGCGGCGCTGGCGAGACTCGGCCAGCCGACCACGTCTCCGGCTGCGTAAATGTGGGGCAGCGCCGTACGATAGTGCTCGTCGACCTGCAGCTGACCGCGGCCGTTGGCGGTGAGACCGATATTCTCGAGGCCCAGCTGGTCGGTATTGCCGGTGCGGCCGTTGGCCCACAGGAAGGCGTCGGCGCGCAGCCGCTTGCCCGACTTCAGATGCACCGTGACGCCGTTTTCGTCACCCTCGACGCGCTCGTACTCCTCGTTGTGGCGGATCAATACACCATGCTTGCGCAGATGGTAGGACAGCGCATCGCTGATCTCGTCATCGAGGAAGGACAAGAGGCTGCCGCGGTTGTTGATCAGATCCACCTTGAGTCCGAGCCCGGAGAAGATCGAGGCGTACTCACAGCCGATGACGCCGGCGCCGAAGATGATCAGGGTACGCGGGGTGTGCTGCAGACCAAGAATGGTATCGGAGCAGTAGATACGAGGGTGGCGAAAATCGATGTCCGCCGGACGATAGGGCCGTGACCCGGTGGCGATGATCACCTTGTCCGCTACCAGCTCTTCCTGGTTTTCACCACTGCCCCTTACCATCAGGGTGTGTTCGTCCTTGAAGCGTGCGATCCCGTGATACAGGTCGATGCGATTGCGCGCGTAGAAGTTGGTGCGCATGGACACCTGCTGATCGATGGTCACCCGGGAGCGTTCACGCACCTTGGGGAACGAGAACCAGCGCGGCTCGCCGATATCCCGGAACATGCTGTTGGTGTTGAACGACATGATCTGGCGGACCTGATGACGCAGCGCCTTGGAAGGGATGGTGCCCCAGTGGGTGCAATTGCCGCCGACCCGCGCCTGCTTTTCGACCACCGCGACCCGCTTGCCATGCTTGGCCGCATTGATCGCGGCGCTCTCGCCGGCGGGCCCGGTGCCGATCACCACCACGTCATAGTTGTGGACTGCCATCGTGTCTTCCTTCTCCTGGAAACCGACCCGGATGTGAGATGCCGGGCACTGCTTATCATGAGGACGGCGCCTCGAGAGGCGCCGTCATGGTCAGGGGGCGTCGATGCTGCCGCTCAGCGACGAGTCGCGTCGTAGCCCAGGTCCAGTCCGCGATTCTCGTCGGATTGGCGACGCTGACTGGTGGCGCGCTTCTTCGATTCTTCCTCGCACACCTCATCCTTGCCGCCGCAGATCTCGCAGCCGTCCTTCAGGCCAAGCTGGTTGAGCCCGCCGCAGGAGCCGGCGATGGGCTTGCGGCCAAGAATGACACCGATCGCCATGGCGCCGATGATCAGCAGCATGGCACCGAAAACGATAAGGTAGATGGTCATGATGGACTCCTCGCTGGATGGGGCAGGATAGCTCTGGTCACTTTCTCGCGAACACTTTGTCGCGAACACCATCGCCTGCCTTTCTCCCATTGGACAGCGGTTGGACAAGAGATATCCCTGGGCGGAACAACGAATGGCCGTCGCCATACGCCCGAGGCGTTGAAGGTACCGACTCGACAAGGTCCCGTGTCCACGCAGGGCAGTCCGCGGGGCATTCTCGAGTCAGCGCGACAATTATGCCAGAACTCCTCTCGCGGCAAAATCACAAGGCGCACAAACCAACGAGCCCCGCACGGGGCGGGGCTCGCAAGGTGCCCTTGGGCACACGGACAGGCGCGTGATCAGCCGCCGAAGTCATCCAGCATGATGTTCTCGGGCTCGACGCCGAGATCCAGCAGCATCTTGATGACGGAGGCGTTCATCATGGGCGGCCCGCACATGTAGTACTCGCAGTCCTCGGGAGCCGGATGGTCCTTGAGGTACATGTCGTAGAGCACGTTGTGGATGAACCCGGTCGGCCCTTCCCAGTTGTCTTCCGGCTGGGGGTCGGACAGTGCCAGGTGCCAGTCGAAGTTCTCATGCTCCTCGGCCAGCTTGTCGTACTCTTCGTTGTAGAAGGTCTCGCGCCAGGAGCGTGCGCCGTACCAGAAGGTCATCTTGCGCTCGCTGTTCAGACGCTTCAGCTGGTCGAAGATGTGGCTGCGCATCGGCGCCATGCCGGCACCACCGCCGATGAAGACCATCTCGGCGTCGGTATCCTTGGCGAAGAACTCGCCAAACGGCCCCATCACCGTGACCTTGTCACCCGGCTTCAGGCTGAAGACGTAGGTGGACATCAGGCCAGGCGGGTGGCTGGAGTTGGGCGGAGGCGTCGCGATCCGGATGTTGAACTTGAGAATACCCTTCTCTTCCGGATAGTTGGCCATGGAGTAGGCACGAATGACCTCTTCGGTGTTCTTGTGCGAGACGTCGAACAGACCGAATTTTTCCCAGTCGCCGCGGTACTCTTCCTCGATATCGAAGTCGGAGAACTTGATGTCGTAGGCAGGTGCCACCAGCTGCACGTAGCCGCCGGCCCGGAAGGCCACTTCCTCGCCTTCCGGCAGCTTCAGGTTCAGCTCCTTGATGAAGGTGGCGACGTTGGGGTTCTCGATGACCTCGCATTCCCACTTCTTGACGCCGAACACTTCCTCGGGGACCTGGATCTTCATGTCCTGCTTGACCGGTACCTGACAGGACAGACGCCAGCCGACCTTCTTCTCGCGCAGGGTGAAGTGGCTTTCCTCGGTGGGCAGGATCGAGCCGCCGCCCTCCTCGACCCGGCACTTGCACTGGGCGCAGGAGCCGCCGCCGCCACAGGCGGAGGACAGGAAGATGCCATTGGCCGCCAGGGTGTTGAGCAGCTTGCCGCCGGCCTGGGTGGTCAGGGTGTTCTCGGGATCGTCATTGATCTCGATGGTCACATCGCCCGAGCTCACGAGCTTGGAGCGGGCCGCCAGAATCACCGCCGTCAGACTGATGACGATGATGGTGAACATGACGACGCCGAGCACGATGACTGTTGTATCAACCATGTCGGTTTCCTATTGCTAGGGTTAGGGCCTGCACCGAGGGCTAGAGCCCCCGGTGCAGGGCACTCAGAGCTGGATGCCGGAGAAGGACATGAAGCCCAGGGACATCAGACCCACGGTGATGAAGGTGATGCCCAGTCCCTGCAGGGAAGCGGGCACATCGCTGTACTTCAGTTTTTCGCGGATACCGGCCAGGGCGGTGATCGCCAGCGCCCAGCCGACACCGGCGCCCAGGCCATAGACCACGGACTCACCGAAGTTGTAGCTGCGCTCGACCATGAACAGGGTGCCACCGAGGATGGCGCAGTTCACGGTGATCAGCGGCAGGAACACGCCGAGGGCGTTGTAGAGCGCCGGCACGAACTTGTCGAGGAACATCTCGAGGATCTGCACCAGTGCGGCGATGACGCCGATGTAGGACAGCAGACCCAGGAACGACAGGTCGATGTTCTCGGCGCCGGCGATGCCGGTCCAGGACAGCGCGCCTTCCGCCAGCAGATACTCGAGGATCAGGTTGTTCACCGGCACGGTGATGGTCAGTACCGCTACCACCGCGATGCCCAGACCGATGGCCGAGGATACCTTCTTGGACACGGCCATGAAGGTACACATGCCCAGGAAGAACGCCAGTGCCATGTTCTCCACGAACACCGAGGCAACGAAAAGGCTCAGATAGTGTTCCATGTTACACGGCCTCCTTCGGCTGGGTGTTTTCCTTCATCACGAACTCGTTGTCCTCGACCTGCTCCGGGTTGAGGCTGCGCAGCACCCAGATGATCAGACCGATGATGAAGAAGGCGGACGGCGGCAGCAGCAGCAGGCCGTTGGGCACGTACCAGCCACCGTTCTGCACGGTTTCCAGGATGGTCACGCCGAACAGGCTGCCGGAGCCGAACAGCTCGCGGAAGAAGCCGACGGTCATCAGGATGAAGCCGTAGCCCAGACCGTTGCCGACACCGTCGAGGAACGACAGCGTCGGGGTGTTGGTCATGGCAAAGCCTTCGGCGCGGCCCATCACGATGCAGTTGGTGATGATCAGACCGACGAATACCGACAGCTGCTTGGACATCTCATAGGCAAAGGCCTTGAGGATCTGGTCCACCACGATCACCAACGAGGCGATGATGGTCATCTGCACGATGATACGGATGGAGGACGGAATGTGATTGCGGATCAGCGAGACGAACATGCTCGAGAACGCCGTCACGAAGATCACGGCCAGACTCATGACCAGCGAGACGCTGAGGCTCGAGGTCACCGCCAGCGCCGAACAGATACCGAGGATCTGCAGGGCGATGGGGTTGTTCTTGAAGATCGGCGTCAGGATGACGCCCTTGGGAGTCGGTGCAGACATCGTCAGGCTCCTTCGCTGTCGTCAGAGGGGCTGGCGTCGGCGCTGGCCTGGCTGTCCACGCCATCGCGGAAGCGCGCCAGGTAGTGACCGAAGCCTTCCTCGCTCAGCCAGAATTGCACCAGCTTGGTCACGCCGCGGCTGGTCAGAGACGCGCCGGACAGGGCGTCGACCTCGGTGGACTCGCTGGCACCACCCTTCACCAGCTGGATGGCCGGCTCCATGGTGTCGCTCGAGGCGTAGATTTCCTTGCCTTCCCACTGCGCCTTCCAGCGCGGGTTGTCGACCTCGCCACCCAGGCCAGGTGTCTCGGCGTGGGAATAGAAGGTGATCCCGCCGATGGTGTTGCCGTCACCCTGCACAGACAGGTAGCCGCGCATCAGGCCCCACAGGCCCTGGCCACGAATCGGCAGCACGATCTGCTCGGGGTTGTTCTCGTCACCGACCAGATAGATGGTGGAGAACTGCTCCTGACGGCCGAGACCGGCGATATCCTTCTCCCCGGACAGGGTGCGCGACTGGGCCGGATCCTTGGCGGCCTGGAAGCCGTCATAGGTCTCGGGATCGACCTCATCTGTGTACTCCCCGGTGTCGAGATCGACGACCTTGGCGGTCACCGCCTGGGAGAACTCCTTGCCGACGTCCATGCCCGGCTCGTACAGGTCGGCCACGGCCAGGATGTTGGACTTGCGGTCCAGCTCCTGGTTGCGCTCCTGGCGCGCCTTGAGTCCCACCGCCGCCGTCGACACGATGATCGAGCAGACGATACACAGGGAGAAGGCGACCGTCAGGATCTTCTTGATGGAGTTGTTACCTTGTGCCATCAGGCGGTCTCCTCGGCCACGACAGCGGTGCGCTTGGCGCGACGCTTGATGTTGGCCTGAACAAAGAAGTGATCGATGAGCGGCGCGAACAGGTTGGCGAACAGGATCGCCAGCATGATGCCCTCGGGGAAGGCCGGGTTGACCACACGGATCAGAACCGTCATCACACCGATCAGGGCGCCGAAGATGAAGCGACCCGGGTTGGTCATGGACGCCGATACGGGATCGGTGGCCATGAACACCATGCCGAAGGCGAAGCCACCCACCACCAGGTGCCAGTACCAGGGCATGGCGAACATGGCGTTGGTGTCGGAGCCGATCAGGTTGAGAATGGAGCTCATCGCTACCATGCCGAGGAACACGCCGGCAACGATCCGCCACGAGGCGATCTTCATGCCGATCAGCACCACCGCCCCGATCAGGATGGCAAGCGTCGAGGTCTCACCCACGGAGCCGGGAATGAAGCCAAGGAAGGCGTCCCACCAGCTGTACTGGTCCTGCAGTGCGGCCATGCCGCTCTGGTAGGCGGTAGACAGCGGCGTCGCGCCGGTGAAGCCGTCGGCGGCGACCCATACGGCATCACCGGAGATCTGCGCCGGATAGGCGAAGTACAGGAAGGCACGACCGGTCAGCGCCGGGTTGAGGAAGTTCTTGCCGGTACCACCGAAGATTTCCTTGCCGATCACCACACCGAAGGTGATGCCGAGCGCCACCTGCCACAGCGGGATGGTAGCCGGCAGGATCAGGGCGTAGAGCACGGAGGTGACGAAGAAGCCTTCGTTGACCTCGTGGCCGCGCTTGATCGCGAACAGCACTTCCCAGAAGCCACCGATGACGAAGGTCACCAGGTAGATCGGGATGAAGTAGGTAGCGCCCAGCACGAAGTTGGACCACAGGCTGCCGGCGTCGTGGCCACCGGCGAAGGTCAGCAGGATCATCTCGCGCCAGCCGCCCATGGAGTCGTAACCCGCGGCGATGGCCTCGTTGGCCTGCCAGCCAGCGTTCCACATGCCGAAGAACATGGCCGGGAAGGTGCAGAACCACACCGTGATCATCATGCGCTTGAGGTCGATGCCGTCACGCACGTGAGCCGTGGTCTTGGTCACGCTGGGAGGCGCATAGAAGATAGTGTCCACCGCCTCGTACAGCGGATAGAACTTCTCGTACTTGCCACCCTTGTGAAAGTGCGGCTCGAGATTGTCGAGTGTCTGTCGAATACCCATCATCAGGCCTCTTTCTCGATCATGGTGAGGTTGTCACGCAGGATGGGACCGTACTCATACTTGCCGGGGCACACGTAGGTGCACAGCGCCAGGTCTTCTTCATCCAGCTCGAGGCAGCCGAGCTCCATCGCCGACTCGATGTCGCCGACGATCAGCGAACGCAAGAGCTGCGTGGGCATGATGTCCAGCGGCATCACCTTTTCATACGCACCCACCGGCACCATGGCGCGCTCGGAGCCATTGGTCGAGGTGGTCGGCGCATAGTTGCGCAGGCCCTTCAGGCTCGACAGGTAGATACCCAGTACCGAGTGACGATTGGCACCCGGCGACAACCAGCCCATGAAGGCACGCTTGTTGCCCTCTTCCAGCAGGGTGATCTGGTTGTGGAAGCGGCCCAGGTAGCGCAGGCTGCCTTCGGCGGTGAAGCCGGAGAACACGCCTCCGCTGATGACGCGGGTGTCATCGGCAGACTTGATCTCGTGATCCAGCAGCTCGTCAGTGCTGGCACCCACACGGGTACGCACCAGACGCGGACGCTCGGCACGCGGGCCGCCCACGGCGACCACCCGGCTCAGGTCCAGCTTGCCTTCACTGAACAGCTTGCCGAAGGCGATCACGTCCTGATAGCCGATGTGCCAGACGCGACGCTGCAGCGACACCGGGGACAGGAAGTGAATGTGGGTACCGACCAGGCCCGCAGGATGGGGACCGGCGAAGCTCTCGTGGTGGACGCCCTTGACCTTGGTGCCCGGAATCTGGGCATCGGTGGCGGTGCACAGGAACACCTTGCCCTCGGTCAGTCGTCCCAGCACCTTGAGGCCGTCCTCGAACGCCTCGGCCTGCTCGTTGATGACCAGCGACGGATCGGCGGCCAGCGGCTGGGTGTCGATGGCGGTGACGAAGATGTCGGTGGGTACGGCGTCGGGCGCCGGGGTACGCGAGAACGGGCGAGTGCGCAGCGCGGTCCACAGACCGGACTCCACCAGTTGGTCGACCACGGTCTGACGCTCGAGGGACTCGAGCGCATCGCGGCCATGGGCCGTGAAGGACTCGGCCTCGGCGCTGTCGTCGACCTCGATCACCACCGACAGAAGCCTGCGCTTTTCCCCGCGATTGATCGCCACTACTTCACCCGAGGCCGGCGAGGTAAAGCGCACGCCCTCGATCTTCTTGTCGGTGAACAGTAATTGGCCCAGCTTGACCTTGTCCCCCTCCTTGACCTCCATGGTCGGCTTCATGCCGATATAGTCGGTCCCCAGGAGCGCCACGTGGCGCACCGGTCGCGCATCCTCGATACGCTGCTCCGGCGCTCCCGTGATGGGGAGATCCAGGCCTTTCTTGACTTCGATCATAGACTCGCCCAGTTGATGGATCGTAGATAATGGACGGAGGTTCGGTGGAAATGAGAGGAATTCTTGTTATAAGCCACGCATCACCAGTCACGCCGAGGCGACATCGAACCACCCCGAAAAATCCCCAGCATTATAAAGACAAGCCAGTGGATTGACCACATGATCGAACGTCGCAGAACTGCGTGATTCTGCAAAACCGCTTCCATCCCAAACAGAAAAACCCCTTGCCAAACAAGGTTGGCAAGGGGTATTCAAGCTACCTCAACGCGAGACTCTCGCCCCGCTCGGCACGGACTAGGCGTGACGCGGCAGCTTACAGAAGGCCACGTTGGAGATCTGCTGCAGGATACGAATCACCTGGCAGCTGTAGCCGAACTCGTTGTCGTACCACACATAGACCACCGCGTGGCGGCCCTGGGCGATGGTCGCCTTGGCGTCGACGATGCCGGCGTGACGGTTGCCGACGAAGTCGGTGGAGACCACCTCCGGCGAGTCGACGAAGTCGATCTGCTTCTGGAAGGCCGAGTCGATGGACATCCGGCGCAGGTAGTCGTTGAGCGACTCGGCGTCGGTCTCGCGCTCGAGCGACAGGTTGAGGATCGCCATCGACACATTGGGCGTCGGCACGCGGATGGCGTTGCCGGTCAGCTTGCCACCCAGCTCCGGCAGTGCCTTGGAAACCGCCTTGGCAGCACCGGTCTCGGTCAGCACCATGTTCAGCGGTGCGCTGCGTCCGCGACGGTCACCCTTGTGGTAGTTGTCGATCAGGTTCTGATCGTTGGTGTAGGAGTGAACGGTCTCGACGTGGCCATGCTCGATGCCGTATTCGTCGTTCATCACCTTCAATACCGGCACGATGGCGTTGGTGGTGCAGGACGCCGCAGAGATGATGCGATCATCCTGGGTGATGTCGCCATGATTGATGCCATAGACGATGTTTTTCAGGTCGCCCTTGCCCGGAGCGGTCAGCAGCGCCTTGGACACGCCCTTGCACTCCAGGTGCTGACCGAGGCCAGCCTCGTCGCGCCAGATACCGGTGTTGTCGACCACCACGGCGTTGTTGATGCCGTAGGCGGTGTAGTCCACATCGCTCGGCGAATCGGCGTAGATCACCTGGATCACGTTGCCGTTGGCGGTCAGGGTGCGGGTCTCCGGGCACACGCTGATGGTGCCGTCGAAGGGACCGTGAACGCTGTCACGACGCAGCAGGCTGGCGCGCTTTTCCAGATCCTTGGCGATATCGCCACGACCGCGCACCACGATGGCCTTGAGGCGCAGCAGGTTGCCGCCACCGGCCTTCTCGATCAGCACGCGGGCCAGGATCCGGCCGATCCGACCGAAGCCGTAGAGCACCACGTCCTTGGGCTCGCCATTGCCGGCGTCAGGATCGTGACAGTCGACGATCTCGGCCAGCTGCTCGCGCATGAAGGCCAGCGCATCGCCACCGCCCTGCTTCTTGAATGCCACACCCAGCTTGCCCACATCGACGTGAGCCGGCCCCAGATTCAGCTGGGTCATCGCCTGCACCAGCGGGAAGGTATCCTGCACCGACAACTCGGTACCTTCGATCTTCCTGACGAAACGATGGTCCTTGAGGATGCGGATGACGCTGCGGTTGAACAGCGAACGTCCGAACATGGTGGTGACCACGTTATTGCGACGATACAGGCTGCCGATCAGCGGGATCATCTGCTCGGCCACGGCCTGGTTGTCGTGCCATTGCTGGAAGACGATATCGGGTTGCTGGCTCACGAGAGACCTCTAAGTCTGATGGGGAAACGAGCGTATTATCAGCCCCCCCCTTGAAAGGGGCAATGACTGTATGGTCGCACCTCCTGTAGGCCCGTTACACAAATCGCGGTTTGACTACATGAGCGAGATCGGGCTGGTATGATGCCTGCTCGACCTCTGAACGCCAGCGAAACGACATCCTCTATGCCTACCTTTTCGCCGCTCGATCCGCCGCATCCCCAGGGCGCCCGTGACACCCTGTACCTCACCACGCCCGCCGGCAGCGCCAGCGCCCTGGCGCTTTCGCGCCTGGCTGCCGACGCGCCACTGCTGGTGATTACCCAGGATACCGCCGAGGCACTGAGGCTCGAGAACGAACTGGCCTTCTATGCCGACGTGCCGGTACTGCCCTTCCCCGACTGGGAGACGCTGCCCTACGACAGCTTTTCGCCCCATCAGGACATCGTCTCGTCGCGGCTGCGCACCCTCCGGCATCTGCAGGATGGTGTGCACGGCATCGTGCTGGTACCAATCAATACCCTGATGCAGCGTCTGCCGCCCGTGGACTATATCGCCGGACGGGTGCTGACCCTGGAGGTCGGCGCCACCCTGCAACGGGAGACCTTCCGCGAACAGCTGTCACGGGCGGGCTACCGGGCGGTGGAGACCGTCTTCGAGCCGGGTGAATACGCCCTGCGTGGCGCCCTGATCGATCTCTTTCCCATGGGCAGCGACCATCCGCTTCGCATCGACCTGTTCGACGACGAGATCGACACCCTCAGGAGCTTCGACCCCGACACCCAGCGCAGCCTCGACAAGGTCGAGCGGATCGACCTGCTGCCGGCGCACGAGTATTCGCTGTCACGCTCGGCCATCGCCTGCTTTCGTGAAGGCTTCGAGACCCTGTTCGACGTCGACCCACGCCAGTGCCCGCTTTATGTCGATGCGCTGAAGGGCATCCCCTCACCCGGACTCGAGCAGTATCTGCCGTTGTTCTTCGAGGCCACCGCTTCACTGTTCGACCATCTTCCCGCGGATACCCGCGTCGCCCTGATGTCCGGCTGCCGCGAAGCCGCCGAGCACCACTGGCAGGCGATCACCAGCCGCTACGAAAATCTCGGCGTCGATCCGACCCGCCCCCTGCTGCCGCCCCACCGTGCCTTCATCCCGGAAGCGGAACTGTTCGGGCTGATCAAGACCCACCCCAGGGTCGAGCTGACAGCAGACAGCGAGCATCCTCACGCCCATCCCTCGGATGCCAGCGACGCCCCCCAGGTGGCGATCAATGCCAGGGCAAAGGATCCGCTGGCGGCGCTCAGAGGCTTTCTGAACGAGCACGCAGAGCGCCGGGTGCTGTTCGTGGCCGAGTCCCGGGGGCGTCGGGAAGCGCTGGAGGAGACCCTGGCCCCCGCTACCGGTGCACTGGACGCCGCGGACGGATTTTCCGACTTCCTCGCCGGCAGCTCTCGCCTGGCCATCGCCGAGGGGCAGCTCTCCAGCGGCCTGTCGCTCGGCTCCCCCGCGGTCAGTGTGATCACCGAGACGGAACTGTTCGGCGAGATCGTGCGCCAGACCCGCCGCCAGGCCAAGGCCACCGACGACAACGAACTCGCCGTACGCCATCTTTCCGAACTCAAGGTCGGCGCCCCGGTGGTCCACCAGTCCCATGGCGTCGGCCGCTACCGCGGGCTGGAAACGCTGGAAGCCGGCGGCCAGGCGGCCGAATTCGTCAGCCTCGAGTACGCCGACGGCGCCAAGCTCTACGTGCCGGTGGACAGCCTGCACCTTATTTCCCGCTACGCCGGTGCCGACGATGAACTGGCACCGCTGCATCGACTGGGCTCGGAACAGTGGGAAAAGGCCAAGCGCAAGGCCGCCGAGAAGATCCGCGATACCGCCGCCGAGCTGCTCGACATCTATGCCCGCCGCGAGGCCCGTGAAGGCTTCGCCTGTGCCGCCCCGGATGAGGAGTACGCTCGCTTCGTCGCCAACTTCCCGTTCGAGGAGACGCCGGACCAGCGCGTCACCATCCAGGCGGTGATCCAGGACATGACCGCACCGCGCCCGATGGACCGTGTCGTCTGCGGCGACGTCGGCTTCGGCAAGACCGAGGTCGCCATGCGTGCCGCCTTTCTTGCGGTACAGTCCGGGCGCCAGGTGGTGGTGCTGGTGCCGACCACCCTGCTCGCCCGCCAGCATTTCGAGAACTTCCGTGACCGCTTCGCCGATACCGCGGTGGATATCGAGCTGCTGTCCCGCTTCACCAGCAGCGGCAGTCAGACGGACACCCTCAAGCGCGTTCGCGAAGGCAAGGTCGATATCGTCATCGGCACCCACAAGCTGTTGTCTCGGAAGCTCGACTTCCCGGAGCTGGGGCTGGTCATCATCGATGAAGAACATCGCTTCGGCGTGTCCCAGAAGGAAAGGCTCAAGACCCTGCGTGCCGAGGTCGACGTACTGACCATGACCGCAACGCCGATCCCGCGAACCCTCAACATGGCCATGAGCGGCATCCGCGACCTGTCGATCATCGCCACCCCACCGGCCAGACGCCTGTCGGTGAAGACCTTCGTCCAGCAGCGGGAAGAAGCCGTGATCAAGGAGGCGATCCTGCGCGAGATACTGCGCGGTGGCCAGGTCTATTACCTGCACAACGAGGTCAAGACCATCGAGACAGCCGCCGAGAAGGTCCGCGAACTGGTGCCCGACGCCCGCGTCGCGGTGGCCCATGGGCAGCTGCCCGAGCGCTCGCTGGAACGGGTGATGTCCGACTTCTATCACAAGCGCTTCAACGTGCTGGTGTGCTCGACCATCATCGAGACCGGTATCGACGTGCCCAGCGCCAACACCATCATCATCGAGCGTGCCGACAAGTTCGGACTGGCCCAGCTCCACCAGCTGCGCGGCCGGGTAGGCCGCAGCCACCACCAGGCCTACGCCTACCTGCTGGCGCCGCCGCCTCGCTCGATCACCCGAGATGCGGTCAAGCGCCTCGAGGCGATCGGCCAGGCCGAGGACCTGGGCGCTGGCTTCACCCTGGCCAGCCACGACATGGAAATCCGCGGCGCCGGCGAACTGCTGGGCGACGAACAGAGCGGCCAGATGGAAGCGGTGGGCTACAGCCTCTATATGGAGATGCTCGACCGGGCGGTGAAGGCCATCCGTGAAGGCCGCACCCCGAATATCGAGGCACCGCTGCAGGAAGGCGTCGAGATCAGCCTAAATCTGCCGGCGCTGATTCCCGACGACTATCTCCCTGATGTCCAGCAGCGTCTGGTGATGTACAAGCGCATCGCCAACGCCGATAACGAGGCCGAGCTCAAGGAACTGCGCGTGGAGATGATCGATCGCTTCGGGCTGCTGCCCGCCCCGGTCAAGACGCTGCTGCGCCAGACCCGCCTCAGGCAGCGTGCCGAAAGGCTCGGTATCGTGCGCCTGGACGCGGGCGCCGAGCGCGGACGCGTGCTGTTCGGCGGCCAGACCGCGGTGGATCCGCTGACGCTGGTGGGGCTGATCCAGGGGGCGCCGGAACGCTATCGACTGGAGGGCGCCGACACCCTGCGCTTCCAGGCCGACATGGCCGTCGAGGAGACCCGCTTCGAGGCCGTCGAGGCGCTGCTGGACCAACTCAATCGAAAGACTCAGGCGGCCTGAGCCATCCCTTGCAAGGGACTGGCGCAACGCCGCATTAGCGGGCAATCTATGTACATAGGACACCGCAAATTCCGGCCGGGTGATCCCCGGCTTTCACCCATTATCGAGACTGCTGCAATGACTTCGACTTCACTTCGCCGGCCACTCGTCCGCCTCGCCACCCTGTGTGGCGTTGTGGGCGCGCTGGCGGCACCTCTGGCGGCGGCCGACGACCTGCCCCGGGGCCACTACCTGCTGCCCGAAGAAGGCGACCTGATCGGTGAGGTCTACACCGTCGAAGCCGACGAGGAAGACACCCTCATCGATATCGGACACGAGCACGGCATCGGCTTCAACGCCATCACCCGCGCCAACCCCGACATCAGCATCTGGTATCCCGGCGAGGGTACCGAAGTGACCATCCCGGCCCAGTTCATCCTGCCCGATGCACCGCGCAACGGCATCGTGGTCAACGTGGCCGAGATGCGCCTCTACTACTACCCCCCGGCCAAGGAAGGCGAGCCGCGTACGGTGCAGACCTACCCGATCGCCGTGGGCCGCATGGACTGGAAGACGCCGCTGGGCTCCACCACCATCACCCAGATGGTCAAGAATCCGTCCTGGTATCCTCCTGCCTCCATTCGCCGCGAACACGCCGAGGCCGGCGACCCCTTGCCCGGCGTGGTGCCGCCCGGACCCGACAACCCCATGGGCACGCGCAAGATGCGCCTGGGCATCCCCGGCTACCTGATCCACGGCACCAACAAGCCCGAGGGCGTCGGCATGCGCGTCACCCACGGCTGCATCCGCATGCTGCCCGACGATGTCGAGAATCTGTTCGATCAAGTCGCGGTGGGCACCCGTGTCCGACTGGTCAACGAACCGCTGAAGCTCGGCTGGTCCGACGAGCACCTCTATGTCCAGGCCTACCCCTACCTCGACGAAGAAGAAGGCGCGCCGATCGAGGACATGACCGCCGCTATCGAGGAGGTCGAGGCCGCCGTCAAGGACAAGGACTACGATGTCGACTTTGCGCGCCTGCGTAGCGCCATGGAGACGCCCAGCGGCCTTCCGGTCGCCATGCAGACCACCACCCCGGCAGAACCCAAGCCGCTGCCTGGCAGCCTCTATGACCATATCGAGTTGATCGCCGACGAGCCTGCCCTGCTGGGACAGGTCAGCCACGAAGGCTGAACCGGCGACCACAGGCACCACATCAAGCACGTGACGTGCACGGCGCCCCGACAGGGGCGCCTTTTTTTGGCGCCAACATTTCCAGCGGGGGCCTCGCCGGCATGGTGGCGACACCATGATCCAGCTCAAGCGATGCATCCGCAGCAGTCAGTGGTCAGGCAAAGGAGAGGCAGCCGTCAGGCGACAAGCGACAGGACAGGCAGCCGTCAGGCAGAGGAGAGGCAGCCGTCAGGAGACAAGCGACAGGACAGGCAGCCAGACAGGCAGCCGTCAGATGAAGGAACAGGCAGCGGTCAGACGATTGACTGGCAGCTCCCGCCCACCATCAATCGTCATGCAATGATCACACGCCACAAACGACTGAGGCCCCACCTTTCGGTGGGGCCTCAGCCTATCGTTTCATGACCTGGACGACCTGATTTCGATGAAACCCTGACGTCCTGTCGGTCAATCCCGCGAACGGGATGCGAAACGATTACTTGCGCATGGAGCGCTCGAACATGCGGTTCATCTCTTCGCGGTTCTGCTGAGACAGCTGCAGGGCCGCTTGAGCGTCACGCTGTGCCTGGTTGGCAGTGTTCTGAGCCTGAGTGGCGATGCTGCGAGCTTCTGCAGCGTCGGCCTGAGCGGACTCAGCGGTCATGCGGACTTCTTCCAGAGCGCTGGAAGAAGCACAGCCAGCCAGAACGGCCAGAGAAGCGGCGGCGGCGGTCAGCTTCAGGGTAGTCTTCAGAGTCATGGTGTTCTCCTTGAGTCTTCCTTGGTACTGCGTTGGTGACAGTAACATACCCGATCAGGGTATGTATCCATCAGGCTTCCTGCAAAGGCAGGCCTTTCTTGCAGCGACTTGTGCTGCTAAGCACAGGAGTCAAACGCTGTTTTATAATACACAACGGCGCTTGTCCATAGTCTTGAACGTCCCTTGCGCCCCTAAAGACTAGCGGATGACGACGCGAGTGCCAACATCAATCAAGCCGGAAAGTTCCCGAATTTCATGATTGGTCACGGCGACACATCCGTTGGTCCAGTCAAAGTTGCGATGGATGTCCATGTCTCCATCGCCGACTCCGTGTATGCCGATATAACCGCCCAGGATCGTCTGCTGGGGCGGGCTACGATGCCGGCGATAGTAGTCGAAATAGTCGTCGTAATCCTGCTGACTGTACAGCCCCGTCTCCAGCGCCATCCTGGCGTGGGTGGGCGTCGGATAGTCCAGGCCGATGAAGATGTCGAACTTGCTGTCGAAGTTGAAGCGATTGACGTGGAACTCGCCTCTTGGCGTGGTCTTGTCGCCCATGACCCGCTGGGACTTGGCGCCCCCTCTACCGACCGAAATCGGTGAGTATCGAGCCAGCTCCACCCCCCCGCGATACACCGTCAGGCGAGACTCCTGGTTATCGATCAGGACCCAGATCTCGCTGGAGGAGTCCGGGACAATGGCACGGCGAAGCTGGTCCTCCACCATGTCCATGCTGGCACTGACACCCAGAGGGAGTAGCAGCATGGCACCAAGTATCATTTGGATGAAACGGCGACGTTGACTCTGGGCGAACATGGATAAACTCACTGTGAATAAACGAAAACATCTGTGACGCAGTGTAATCCCGATTCTGCGGAACTTCACGCGGAACCTGGCCGATTTCACGGCAGTCAAACGAGCTCTGTCGCAGCTATCAAACGACGGCGCACAGAAGCGTCGCCGGCCGACGACACTCTGCCTTTACCATTCCTCACTGGTCTGGCGTAAGGCGGCGATCTCGACCTTGGCCGCCTCGAGGCAATGCTGCAATTCCTGCCCCAGATCCGCCTGCCGGTCCACGGCAATTACCCCGGACAATGCCGGCGAGCGAGGTCGACTCGCACCTTCATCGCCATGCAGCGCCTCGAGATGACCGATGACACGGTATAGCCAACTGCTGCCGTCGCGGGCCAGCTCACGTAGCCGATGAACCTCGGCCACGGCGGGTGGGTCATCACCCAGCAACAGGCTTCGCCAGTCATGTTCCGCCAGATGAGCGTGCTCGCAGACGTCGCGCAGCAGGGCGTCGATCGCCAGCTCGAACAACGCCAGGGCGCCCTCCTCGCTGGCCCTCTTTCTGGCGCCCTGGTGCTCGTCATCACCCGGCGCCACGTCCAGCAGCAACTGCGCCTGATACAACAACTGATTGGTGCGGGCCCGCGGTGTCACTTGCGCTTGTCCTCCACCACCCACTTGTTACCGTCCCAGCTCGCCTTCCAGCCACTGGCCTTGCCATTGTCGCCGTCGGTCATCACGAACTGCTCCTTGAGCTTGCGCGAGAAACGAATCTGAGCCGGGCGCCCATCCGGGTCCTGGTCCGGCGCATCGAGCAGGTAGTGGTACTTCTCCGGCAGCTCGGCGGCGTGAGGCTTCAGTTCCTTGACCAGAGGCGGACGGGTCTCCCGGTTCTTCGGGAACTTGCTGGCGGCCAGGAACAGCCCGCTGGCGCCATCGCGCAGCACGTAGTGGTCTTCCACCTTCTGGCAGGCCAGTTCCGGCATGGGAATCGGATCCATCTTGGGCGGAGCTACTTCACCGTTGCGCAACAGCTTGCGGGTATTCTTGCAGCTGTCACTGGTGCAGCCGAAGTACTTGCCGAAGCGCCCGGACTTGAGCTGCATCTCGGAGCCGCACTTGTCACACTCGATGACCGGGCCGTCGTAGCCCTTGATGCGGAACTTGCCCTGTTCGATCTTGTAGCCGTCACAGTCGGGGCTGTTACCGCAGATATGCAGCTTGCGCCCTTCATCGATCAGGTAGCTGTCCATGGCGGTGGAACACACCGGACAGCGTTCCTTGGCGCGCAGGGCATCGGTCTCGGCTTCTTCGCCGGCATCGGCGGCGACAGCTTCTTCACCCGGCAGCAGGTCGATGGTGGTCTTGCAGCGCTCCTTGGGCGGCAGGTTGTAGCCGCTGCAGCCGAGGAAGACACCGGTCGAGGCGGTACGAATCTGCATCTTGCGCCCGCAGGTGGGGCAGTCGATATCGGTGGGTACCGGCTGATTGGGCCGCATCCCCTCGTCGCTCTCGGCCTTGGCCAGCTCCCCGCGAAACTCCTGATAGAAGGCGTCGAGCAGCTCACGCCAGCTACGCTCGCCCTCGGCGATCTCGTCGAGGCTATCCTCCATGCGCGCAGTGAAGGAGTAGTCCATCAGGTCGGGGAACGACTCCTTGAGTCGCTCGGTGACGATGTCGCCCAGCTTCTCGGCGTAGAACCGTCGGTTCTCGAGCTTGACGTAGCCACGATCCTGGATGGTGGAGATGATGGCGGCGTAGGTCGAGGGGCGACCGATGCCGCGCTTCTCCAGCTCCTTGACCAGGCTGGCTTCGGTGTAACGGGCCGGCGGCTTGGTGAAGTGCTGCCTGGGGTCCAGCGCGTCGAGGTGCATCGGGGTGCCCTCGCCCAGATCCGGCAGCGCCTGATCCTCTTCCTTGCGCCCCATGGGGGTCATCACCCGGGTGTAGCCATCGAACTTGAGCACCCGGCCCTTGGCCTTGAGCTCGTAGCCGTCCACCACCACGCTCAGGGTCGACGACAGGTATTCCGCCGGGGTCATCTGGCAGGCGACAAACTGCCGCCAGATCAGTTCGTACAAGCGCTCGGCATCCCGCTCCATGCCCGCCAGGTCGGTCGAGCGACGGGACACCTCGGACGGCCGGATGGCTTCGTGAGCCTCCTGGGCGCCTTCCTTGCTGGAATAGCGGTTAGGGGCTTCGGGCAGGTAGCGATCGCCGAACTCCTCACCGATATAGTCACGCACGCTCTCCACCGCCTCGCGGGACAGGTTGGTCGAGTCGGTACGCATATAGGTGATGTAGCCCGCCTCGTAGAGCCGCTGGGCCAGGGTCATGGTCTTCTTCACCGAGAACCCCAGCCGGCCACTGGCGGCCTGCTGCAGCGTCGAGGTGATGAAGGGGGCGTTGGGCTTGGACCGGGTCGGCTTGTCTTCCCGCGAGGTGATCGCAAGACTGGCCTTGCGCAGCGCAGCGATGCGCTCGAGGGTCTCGCTCTCGCTGGTGGGCCTGAACGTCTTGCCATCCTGACGTACCAGCTCGAAGCGGATGGCCTCGCCGTCCGGCGTCACCAGATCGGCATGAACGTCCCAGAATTCCTCGGGCACGAAGGCGCGAATCTCGCTTTCGCGCTCGCTGATCAGGCGCATGGCCACCGACTGGACACGACCGGCCGAGAGCCCGCGGGCTACCTTGGCCCACAGCAGCGGCGACAGCATGAAGCCCACTACACGATCGAGGAAGCGGCGAGCCTGCTGGGCCTCGACCCTGGGCATGTTCAGCTGACCGGGGTCGGTGAAGGCTTCCTGGATGGCGTTCTTGGTGATCTCGTTGAACACCACCCGGCGATAGCGTTGCTCGTCCCCACCGATGGTCTCGCGAAGGTGCCAGGCGATGGCTTCCCCTTCGCGGTCCAGATCGGTCGCGAGATAGACGGTGTCGGCTTTCTCCGCCAGCTTCTTGAGCTCGGCCACGACCTTTTCCTTGCCCGGCAGGATCTCGTAGTTGGCCTGCCAGCCATGGTCGGGGTCGATACCCATGCGTCGTATCAGCTGGCTATGCGCCTTCTGCTGCTTGTAGACCGCCTTTTCCTCAGCCGACATCTTGCGCGTCGCGGCCGCCTGGCGAGCCCGCTCCTTGGGATCGGAAGCCGCCTTGCCAGAGCCGCTGGTCGGAAGATCACGGATGTGACCCACGCTCGACTTCACGATGAACTCGTTGCCGAGGTACTTGTTGATCGTCTTCGCCTTGGCGGGCGACTCGACGATGACCAGAGACTTGCCCATAGTACTCCACAGTAGTCAGGGCGCCGCGCTCCTTGGCGAACGCCAGTATGTGCCACTCCCGCCGATGGTGGACGGGAAAAATGCGCTTACCCTAACCCAGCGCCGAACGTCGCGCCAGTCACATCGGTTCGAGCCCCAGGCAGGCTAGACGCATGCCCAGCCGTTTCCCCACGACTGACGCCCTGGCGTCCACCTGACATCGCCAAGAGACTAGCCCTTACCTCGACGGCCGACAAGCCGCCCCTCAGAACCGACTTGCCCCTGCACGAAGCAGGGGCAAGCGGAATGGTCGATGTCTCACACTCGATCATCGAAGGCGGTCAGGCGCTTGACTAGCGCTTGCGCCGCTGCCCTCGGGGCGATCCAGTGCTGCGCCGACGGGTCGCTGCAGGCGCCTTCTCGGCGTCATTGCCTCCCTCGCGAGAGGCTGGCGTGGCGGCCTGGGCAGTCTTGGGCTCGGCCTCAGCCACAGGCTTGGTCTCGACCTCAGGTCTGGCCTCAGTTTTAGCGTTAGCCGCCGGTTTGGCCTCGGACTTGGTCTCGGACTTGGCCTCAGGTTTAGTTTCAGCCGCCGGCTTGGACTCGGGCTTGGTCTCGGGCTCGGCCTCGGTTTTAGCGTCAACCGCCGGCTTGGGCTCGGGCTTCGCCTCAGGTTTAGTTTCAGGCTTCGCCTCGGTCCTGGCCTGGGCCTTTGCCGCAGGCGCATCAGCAGGCTCGGCGTCAGCCTTGGGCGCGGCCTGGGCCTGCCCTTCGACGCGGGAAGCTTCGCTTGCAGATTGACGAGTGCCGCGCTTGGCTGACGTGCCGCGTGCGGACGCCGTCTTGGTGCTGCTGTTACCACTGGTCCCACTACTGCGGCGCGCCGTACGACGCGTTGCCGGACGGGCCTTGCCAAACAGCGCCTTGATACGCTCGAAACGAGCGGCGGCGTGCTCGCTGAGCTCACCGCTGGCCGCCAGCACATGCTCGATATGCTCGATATGGCCGTCGATCGTCTTGGCATCGAGCCCCTTGAGCAGCTCGGGAATGGCCTCCAGCGCAGCCTCACGATCCTGCTTCAGGATAAAGAACTGATCGCGCATCAGATGCTTGAAGTCTTCCAGCCGCAGCTCCGGCTCAAGCTCGCTGCGTGACGCCTGCAGGCGGCGGAAATTGCGGCCATCGGTAGCAGGAGCACCACCCAGCACGAAGATCACCGAGCGCATCACGGCCTCGTGGGCGCCGCCTTGCGCCACCTGCTCGCGCACCTCCTGCTGGCGACGCTGGATAAAGCGACGACGCTCCGGCTCGGAGCCAGGCACCTGACGCTCACCCTCCACGGCGCCTTTCAGCCCCACCAGCGACTGCAACAGCGGCTGACCGTAGAGGTCAAGGAAGGCCTTCTCGAGGGCGCGATCGCGCAGTACCCGCCAGGCATCCAGACTCCGCGAGATCAGGCTCGACCCGATGTCCTCATACACTCGGAAGATGTTGTCATCACCGAGTTCATGACGATGCTTGCGCACCGACTCCGCCATCACCGGCAACGACGACATCATCGGATTACGATCGGACAGCAGGCGATAGCCCATGCGATTGGGGTGCATCTTGCGCATCCAGCGAGCCGACTCGGGTGTCGACACGGCACGAATCCAGGGTTGCAGGAACTGACGATAGAGCCCCAGATTGATCTCCGAGACCCTGGCCACCGTGGCGAAACGCAGCTCGTCCTCGGGGCTATGCTTGACCACCTGATTCAGGTCGTCGAGGTCCCGGGTAGAGAACTCCAGCAGGTAGTCCCGCTCGATCAATTCGGCGTCGGGCCGCTCGCTGGCCTTGGACACGGTGGTCTCGTAGAGCCCCGGCGGCAGCACGTCGATGTAGTCCATGTTGGCGGTGAACTCGGCGTGTTCCTTGCGCGAGACGCTGCCGGAAACGAAGATGCCGAGGTGGCCGGTCTTGTCATGGACGCAGTAGACGATGGTCTGCTCGTTGGCGATGATGTCGTCGACGCCGTCGTAGAGATCACGCACCCAGCCAAGCGCCTGAGGCGGCGGCGTGATGTCATCACCTTGTGAGCAGAACACCACCACCGGGGAGCGCACGTTGCGAAGATCGATACGGCGCCCGTCGGACGTCACAAGCTGGGCCGTGGACAGGCGATTGCCGACAAACAGGTTGTCGACGATGTACTGGATCTCTTCTCCACCCAGCACCACATGGCCGCCCCACCAGCGCTCGAACTGAAGATAGCGATCGGCTTCGGTATCGACATGGGCGTACAGGTTGTACTGCTTGTCCCACCAGGTGTTGGCCGGATTGAGGCGTTCGAAGTTCTGCACCAGCCAGGCCCCGTCGAACAGGCCATCGCCCATGTCCGAGAGCATATGGGTGGCCCAGCTGCCGCCGGTCATGCCGCCGGTATAGCGCATCGGCGCCTTGCCGCGCTCCCCGGCCCAGTAGGACAGCGGTGCACCGGCGATCAGGATCGGTCCGAACAGCTCGGGCTCGAGCGCTGCCGCCATCATGATCTGCCAGCCCGCCTGACAGTTGCCCACGACCATCGGTTTTTCGCTATCGGGATGCAGCTCCGCGACGTGGCGCAGGAAGGTGACCTCGGCTTCAACCACGTCCTCGACCCGCTGCCCCGGGACGGGATAGGGCATGAAGGCGATGAAGTAGCAGGGATGGCCGGCGCGCAGTGCGATACCGATCTCGCTGTCGGGCTTGAAGCCACCGATACCCGGGCCATGCCCGGCGCGCGGGTCGACCACCACGAAGGGGCGTGCCAGTTCATCGGTCTCTACACCCTCGGGCGGGTGCACGCGCAAAAGCTCATAGTTGACGGGGCGAGGCAAGGTCTCGCCTTCCATCACGATGTCGGTATCGAAGCCAAGTACGGTGGGGCGGGTCTTCTCGATATGTTCGAGGTATTCGTTGCCGCGCTGGCGCATGACATCCCAGTAGAGGATGCTGCGCTCGACGCTGTCACGCCAGTAGTCGGCCGCGGCACGGCCGAAGCCGAAGGGGTCGAACAGTGGAGCAAAGGGTTCCGCCAGCGCGAACAGGGGCGCGGTGGCGCTTGGCATCAACGCATTCATATAGGCTCCCAGGGTTGCGTGATGCGCAGCAGGCGATCCTTGCGTCTGCGCACTTGTTGCAGTGCAATATAGCGCAATAATGCAGGTACTGCGAAGCCCCCTCCTTTCGGAGCTGCACATCGTGTAGGAGATTCACTGTAGAGCGGGTACGCTCAAAAACACAACGCCCGGCAATGCCGGGCGTTGTGGGTAGCTGAAATACCGCTTTCGCTCTACTTCACTTCGATACCGTGTGCCTGCTGATCGGCATGGTAGGACGAGCGCACCAACGGGCCGGAAGCCACGTGGGTGAAGCCCATGGCGCGCCCCTGCTCGGCGAACCAGTCGAACGTGGACGGCGGCACCCAGCGATCCACCGGCAGGTGATTGCGAGACGGCTGCATGTACTGCCCCAGGGTCAGCATGTCCACGTCGTGGGCACGCAGGTCGCGCATCACCTCGATGACCTGCTCGTCGGTCTCGCCGACACCCAGCATCAAGCCAGACTTGGTCATCACTTCGGGACGGCGGGCCTTGTAGCCCTTGAGCAGGTCCAGCGACCACTGATAGTCGGCCCCCGGCCGCACCTTGCGATACAGACTCGGCACCGTCTCCAGGTTGTGGTTGAAGACGTCGGGCGGCGTGGTCTCGAGGATGTCCAGCGCCACCTCCATGCGACCACGAAAGTCCGGCACCAGTACCTCGATCTCGATGCTCGGGCTATCACGACGAATCTCGCGGATGCAGTCGACGAAGTGCTGGGCACCGCCGTCACGCAGATCGTCACGGTCGACGGAGGTCACCACCACATAGTTCAGGCGCATCTCGGCGATGGCCTCGGCCAGTTCGCGCGGCTCGCGCTCGTTCAGGGCGTTGGGACGCCCGTGAGCCACATCACAGAACGGGCAGCGGCGGGTACAGATATCGCCCATGATCATGAAGGTGGCGGTACCGCCGTTGAAGCACTCGCCCAGGTTGGGGCATGAGGCTTCCTCGCAGACGGTGTGCAGGCCATGACGTCGCAGGGTCTCCTTGATACGGGTGACTTCCTTGGACACCGGCATGCGTACCCTGAGCCAGTCCGGCTTGCGCGGAATCTCCTCCGTGGGGATCACCTTGACCGGGATCCGCGCCACCTTGTCGGCGCCGCGAAGCTTCACTCCCCTTTCGCTGCGGGCGTTCTTCTTGGCCTTGGCGGCGGCGGCCGCCGCCTGGATGGCGGAACTGTCTGTCATTTCACTGTCCTGTGAGGATCGCTCGGGAGACACGTTGCTGTGACGGCCTTCGGCGTGCCCTGTGCGATCAGTCAAAATTGTGGGCGTCGAGCACTCCCGGCAAGCCGGGGCGCTGGATCAGTTCGCGTTGTCCCAGTCGCGTCGCCAGCGTGCGCAATAGCCGACGCGCTTCGGCTTCCATGTCCAGCCTCGAAGAGACCAGATCGGCCAGCCGGGTCATCTCGAGTCCAGCGTAGCCACATGGGTTGATAAACGAAAATGGCGTGAGATCGACCTCGAGATTGACCGCGATGCCATGAAAACTGGCACCCCGTCGAATCCTCAACCCCAACGAGGCAATCTTGCGTTCACCGACGTACACGCCAGGCGCGTCAGGCCGGGCGCTTGCCTCGATGCCATGCTCGCCCAGGGCATCGACCACGCTGTCTTCCAGCGCACTGACGAGGTCTCGGACCCCCAGTCTGGCACGCTTGACATCGATCAGCGGGTACAGCACAAGCTGACCCGGGCCGTGGTAGGTCACCTGCCCGCCGCGATCGGTCTCCACCACCGGAATCTCGCCCGGCATCAACAGGTGCTCGGGCTTGCCTGCCTGGCCCTGGGTGAACACCGGCGGGTGCTGGACCACCCAGATCTGGTCAGGCGTATCGCCATCTCGGGTGTCGGTCAGTTCGCGCATCGCCTGCCACACTGGCCGATAGGGCTTGAGCCCCAGATGATAGACGTCGATCGCCTCCATCACACCACCATGTGCACGCGGCCTGTGGCCTTGAGTTCGTCGAACAACGCCTTGAGCTGGGCTTCACCGGTGGCGCGCATCGTCAACCGCACCGACTGGAAACGCCCATTGCGACTGTCGACCACCTCGAGACTGCTGCCCTCGAAGGTCGGATCATGGCGATGCACGATCTGGCTGACGGTGGCGGCGAAGTCCTCGGCAGCATCTCCGACCACCTTGATCGGATAGTCGCAGGGAAAGGTGATGGTGACATCCGCCGGATCCGGCCCTGCCTGGGTGCGCAGATCGCGAAAGGTCCTGTCGTTCATCCGATGCCCCTTACAATGGATACCCGAGTATTCTACTCAACCTTGGCATCACGACCAAGGACGCCGGCCGAGGCGGCTCACCACGGCCGGCGTCAGGCGACCACAGGGCGCGCATTGACGCCAGGGCCGCACCACAGGGACGATCAGTCGAACCAGCCGCCGACCAGGTCGCTGAAGAAGCGCTGGACCTTGTCGATCATGCGCTTGAACAGCCCACCCTGCTCTACCGCTTCCAGCGCCACCAGGTCACGCTCGCCGACCACCTCGTCCCCGAGGCGCACCTCCATGGTGCCGACCCGCTGGCCGGCGGCGATGGGCGCGGTCAAGCCACTGTCGATGTCCAGGCGCGCGGTGAGCTCGTCATTTCGGTTGCGCGGCACGGTCATGTAGACGCCATTGTCGACGCCCACCTTGAGCTCGTTGGTGCTGCCTTCCCACACCCGCGGCGTATTGAGTACGGCGCCACGGTCATAAAGCTTCAGTGTCTCGTAGTAGCGGAAGCCATAGCTCAGAAGCTTCTGGGTTTCCTGGGCGCGGGCTTCTTCGGAGCTGGTCCCCATCACCACCGAGATCAAGCGCATGTCATCACGCTGGCCCGAGGACACCAGGCAGTAGCCGGCCTCTTCGGTCCAGCCGGTCTTGAGGCCGTCGACGCTGGGGTCGCGCCACAACAGACGGTTGCGGTTGGCCTGTTCGATGCCGTTGTAGGTGAAGTGCTTCTGGCTGTAGATGGCGTAGTGTTCCGGGTAGTCCAGAATGATGTGCCTGGCCAGACGCATCAGATCCCGAGCCGAGGAGTAGTGATTCTCCGACGGCAGCCCGGTGGCGTTCTCGTAGTGGGTGTTCTCCATGCCCAGCTGGGTGGCGTGCTGGTTCATCAGGTCGGCAAAGGGGGCCTCGCCGCCGGCCAGATACTCAGACATGGCGACGCTGGCGTCATTGCCGGAGACGATGACGATACCGTGGAGCAGTTCCTCGACGGAGACACGAGTACCGACCTCGACAAACATCTTCGAGCCGCCGGTACGCCAGGCCTTCTCGCTGATCGGCACCATGTCGTCGGGCTGGATGTTGCCCCGATCAAGTTCACGTTCGACCAGGTACGCCGTCATCAGCTTGGTCAGGCTGGCCGGCGGCAGGCGCTGGTCAGAATTGTGCTCGGCCAGGACTCGTCCGCTGTTGGCGTCGATCAGGATCCACGACTTGGCCGCCAGCTGAGGCGGTGCCGGGATCATGACCTGGGGCTCTGGCACGTCCGGTGTCGGCGAGTCGGGCTGCTGAGCACTCGTCAGGGGCGCCACCAGGGCCGCACATACAAAGGCCACGGGCAACCAGCGGCGAGTAAAGGATGACTTAGCGATCATGGTGAAATGTCTCGTTACAACAATCAGGGAAAGCGGTGATCAGGGCCACCGCACAATGCTTCCAACAGCCGGCCTCACTGGAACCGCCGGCATCGACCGGCCGGGACGATCAGCGAGGCGTCGGCTGCACTTCGTCGACACCTAGCGAGCATCGACGACAAAGGTCTGCGCGAATCCCGCCTGGCGCAAGCGTTCGCGGACCGGCTCCGCCTGCCCGCGGCTCGCCAGCGGCCCGACCTGCACCTTGTGCAGACCGGCGGCGCTGGCCACACGCACCTGCTGATTCAACCGCGTCTCCAGATCCGCCTTGAGGTCTCGGGCGCTGTCCGCCGACCCCAGGGCTGCCACTTGAATATAGATGCCGGGAGTCCCGGCCGCGGGCGCCTGCGGGGCGCTCTGGCCTGCTGCCGGCGACGCGGCGGACGGCGCGCTGGGCGCCGCATTGGCTGCAGTACGGGCTGTAGTACTGGCTGTGGTACTGGCCGTAGTTCTGGTCCCAGTACTGGCCGCAGCGCTGACTGGCGCGGCGCGCACACCCCCGCTGACCGAGTCGCTCGACGCACCCGCGCCGCGACTGGCCTGCCACTGATCGGGATCGATCACGCTGACCCGCACCCGGCCCGTGCCATGGTCGAGAATATCGAGCCGCGCGGCCGCTGCGTAGGACAGATCGATCTCGCGGTCGTCGTGGAAGGGGCCGCGATCGTTGACTCGCACGATCACCGACCGCCCGTTGTCCAGGTTGGTCACCCGGGCGAAGGTCGGCAACGGCAGCGACTTGTGCGCCGCCGTCATCTTGTACATGTCATAGATCTCGCCGTTGGAGGTCGCGTAGCCGTGGAACTTCTGACCGTACCAGGAAGCGGTACCCTCGCGCTGATAACCGCTCGGGTCATCCAGCACATGGTAGGTCTTGCCCCACACCTCATAGGTCGAGCGGTTGCCGGCGCGTGAGCGTGGCTCGTCGCGCGGCACCGCGTCCGGCACCTGACTGACGTCCGGCGGCGTCTCGGGATAGGCGTCGCCGCTCATGGCATAGCGCCCACCCGCCGTCGCCCGCGAATCCTGAGGCGTCGCGGCCGCCTGCTGAGTGGTCTCCGGGGCGGTCCCGCCACCGCCGGCACAACCGGTCAGGGCCACCAGCAGCGACAGGGTCGGCAACAAGGGCGCTCGCAGGGTCATGAACTCACCTCCGTGTCCAGGGCATGCCACCACTGGGGCTTTCCCAGCGAGCGCACCTCGGCGATGGCCTCCGACAGTTCCGTGACCGCCATGGCGTAGAGGTGGCTATGGTTATAGCGGGTGATCACGTAGAAGTTGCCCCCACCCAGGCGGTAGTGGGTGCTGCCGTCTTCCATGTCCAAAGCCAGCGGCACCACCTTGGCATCCCCCGGCAGCGGCTCCACCGGCTGGATGCCCTGGGCTTCCAGTTCGGCAACGCGGGCATAGGGCGGATCGGTGCGGTTGAAGCGAATCGAGGACGGCACCGAGCTGGGGCCTTCGGCCTCCCAGTACAGGGTGCCACCCGCCTGCCAGCGGTGCTCGGCGAAATAGTTGGCGACGCTGCCGATGGCATCCACCGGATCGGTCCACAGGTTGCGCTGGCCGTCGTCGTTGAAGTCGACCGCGTAGGCCTGATAGCTGGTGGGAATGAACTGGGGATAGCCCATGGCACCGGCGTAGGAGCCCTTCAAGGCTCCGGGATCGACGTTCTGCTGGTAGGCAATGTCGAGAAAGGCCTCGAGCTCCCCCTCGAAGAACTCACCGCGCCGGGGATGATGAAAGGCCAGCGTGGACAGCGAATCGAGCACCCGATGATCACCGGTGATACGCCCGTAGCGGGTCTCGACGCCGATAATCGCGGCGATCACCTCCGGCGGCACACCATAACGCGCTTCAGCGCGATCGAAGGCGTCACGATGGGCCTCGATAAAGGCCGCGCCCTCGTTGATGCGCTCTTCACCGAGGAAGATGCCACGATAGCGCTCCCAGGTCAGGTGATGCTCGGCGGCACCGCTCATGGCCTCGAGCACCGACGGCTGGAACTCTGCCCTGGCCATGGCGCGCTCCAGCCACTGGCGCGAGACGCCCTGGCGCTCGAGCCGATCCATCATCGCGTCGACCTCCGGCGAGGCGAAATCCTGCGCCTGGGCCGCCAGCGACAGCGAGGCCAGAAGCCCACACAACGCCGCGCCGAGGCCTTTCCTTCCCTGGACCAGGGGTACTGTCATCGATCTTCTCCCTTGGGGAACCCGCAGGCGCCGCCGCCCCTGCAAAGCCGGCAAGCGCTTCGCTCGCCGGCCCCACCGTGGCCACTGTCGCCGCCTCTCTCCGGGCTCCCGTTAGCCTGGTCGCCAGCCCCTAGCGTGGCAGCAACCGGCGATGTGCATTGACCGCCATGAGAATACCGAAACCGGCCATCAAGGTCACGCTGGACGTCCCCCCGTAGCTCACCAGGGGCAGCGGTACGCCGACCACCGGCAGAATGCCGCTGACCATGCCGATATTGACGAAGACGTAGATAAAGAAGGTCAGCATGATGCCGCCTCCCAGCAATCTGCCGAAGGTATCCTGGGCGGCGCCCGCCAGCCACAGTCCACGTGCGACGATCAGCAGGTAAAGCAGCAGGAAGGCCAGCATGCCGACCAGCCCGAATTCCTCGCCCAGCACGGCCACGATAAAGTCGGTGTGCCGCTCCGGCAGGAACTCGAGCTGCGACTGGGTGCCCTCGAGCCAGCCCTTGCCCCAGACGCCCCCGCTGCCGATGGCGGTGGTCGACTGGATAATGTTCCAGCCGGCGCCCAGCGGGTCGCTTTCGGGATCGAGAAAGGTCAGCACGCGCTGGCGCTGATAGTTGTGCATGTTCATCCACAACAGCGGCAGCGCTGCCCCCGCCAGCGCCACCATGACACCGATAAAGCGCCAGGACAGCCCCGCCAGCAGGATCACGAAGACCGCCGCTGCCGCCACCAGCAGCGAGGTGCCAAGGTCCGGCTGGCGCGCGATCAGGCCCACCGGCAGAGCGATCAGCAGCGCGCAACCGGCCAGCGCGCGCCAATTGGGTGGCAGCTCGTGGCGACTGAGCCAGGCCGCCACCATCATCGGCATGGCGATCTTCATCATCTCGGAGGGCTGAAAGCGCACCACGCCGGGAATCACCAGCCAGCGCTGAGCGCCCATGCCGACGTCGCCGAGGATCTCCACCGCCACCAGCATCACCAGGCCGGCCAGGTAGGCCGGCAACGCCCAGCGCATCAGCGTCGCCGGCGAAAACTGCGCCAGCACCAGCATGACCGCCCAGGCCACGCCGAAGCGAATCGCCTGGGCGGTGACCACGTGAACGTTCTCGCCACTGGCGCTGTAGAGCACCGCCAGGCCACTGCACATCAGCACCAGCAGCATGCCGAGCAACCAGGGATCGACGTGCATCCGCTGCCAGAACGAGGTGCGTCGAGCGATACCGCTGGCCGGGGGACGCACCGGGTGGCCGCGCAACGAGCGCACAAAATCGATGGCCATCAGTCTTCCTCCTCGGCGGCGGTCTCGTCGGTGCGCGGACGACCGGCGTTGTGGTCGAGAATCCAGGCATCGGCCATGGCCCGAGCCAGCCCCGCGGCGTGGGTCGACCCGCCACCGGCGTTCTCGACGATGACCGAAATGGCGATTTGAGGGTCCTCCACCGGCGCAAAGGCCATGAACAGCGCATGGTCGCGCAGACGCTCCCGCAGTTCGGCGGCGTTGTACTTCTGGTTCTGCCCCAGCGAGAACACCTGGGCGGTACCCGACTTGCCGGCCATGCGATACTGAAGGCCTGCCCCGGTGCGCCGTGCCGTGCCCTCGCGCCCGGACAGCACCTTTTCCATGCCGTTGAAGACCCGGGTCCAGTAGTTCTCGGGGGCCTCGATATCTGGCGGCGTGTCGGGCAGATCCACCGGCACCGGCTGGTCGCCGATGCGCTTGGCCAGCCGCGGGCGCACCCAGTGGCCGCGATTGGCGAGCACGGCGGTCGCGGCCGCCAACTGCAGCGGCGTGATCTGCAGATACCCCTGGCCGATACCCACCGACAGCGTCTCGCCGGGATACCAGGGCTGATTGAAGCGTGCCTTCTTCCAGTCTCTGGATGGCAGCAGACCATCCCCCTGCCCAGCCACGTCGGCAGCGACCCGGGTGCCGAAGCCAAAGGCCCCCAGGTTCTCGTCGATACGATCGATGCCGAGCTCGTGGGCCAATGAATAGAAATAGGTGTTGTTGGACACCGCCAGGGCGCGCTCGAGATTCACCCGCCCATGCCCCCAGCGCAGCCAGTTGCGGTAGCGCCGGTCGTCATTGGGCAGCTGATAGTAGCCCGGGTCGTAGATGACCTCGTCCGGGGTAACGGCCCCTTCGATCAACCCGGCCATAGCCATGAACGGCTTGATCGTAGACCCCGCCGGATAGCTGCCCCGGGTCGCCCGGTCGAACAGCGGCAGATCGATATCGCTCTGCAGCCCGCGGTAGGACTTGACGTCGATGCCGGTGACAAACTGGTTGGTGTCGAACCCAGGCACCGAGGCCATCGCCAGAATTTCGCCGGTCTGGGGCGCGATGGCGACGATGGCGCCACGCCTGCCATCGAGCAGATCCACAGCGAGCTGCTGCATGTCCATGTCCAGGGTCAGGGTCAGGTCCTGACCCGGCTCGGGGTCGGTGTGCCCCAGCTCACGCAGCACCCGCCCCCGGGCGTTGGTCTCGACCTTTCTCAGCCCCGCACGACCGTGCAACTGATCCTCGTAGAAGCGTTCCACCCCGGTCTTGCCGATAAAGTGGGTACCGGCGTAGTTGCCCGGATCCAGGCTCTCGAGCTCTTCGGCGTTGATCCTGCCCACGTAGCCAAGCGCATGAGACATGATCTCGGCGTCGGGATAGAAGCGCAGCAGCTGGGCCTGCACCTCCACTCCCGGCAAGCGGTGGCGATTGACCGCAAGCCTGGCGATCTGCGACTCGGTCAGATCACTCATCAACAGCGCCGGCTGGTAGGGACGCTGACGCTGGCGTGAACGCACCTTGAAGGCGTCCACCTCTTCGTCCGGCAGATCCAGCAGCTCGACCAGCAGCTCCAGGGTGGCATCGAGATCATCGACCCGCTCACGCACCAGGGTCAGGTTGTAGGTGGGACGATTTTCGGCCAGCAATTGGCCGTTGCGGTCGTAGATCAGCCCGCGGGTCGGGGGCAGCGGCTCCACCCTCACCCGGTTCTTCTCGGATCGGGTGCTGTAGACCTCGTGCTGGACGATCTGCAGATAGCACAACCGCCCCACCAGCAGGCCGGACAGCAGTACCACGACCACCCCGGCAAGCGTCGCACGCACACGAAAGATGCGCAGCGCGTTCTCGGGGTTCTTGAGGGTTTCGCGACGCTTACGCATGCGAGAGGCAATCCTTGTCTGACGCAGGAGCCATCATCGGTGGTAGGGGTGTCCCACCATCAGGGTCCAGGCACGGTAGAGCTGCTCGGCCAGCACCAGCCGCACCAGTGGATGGGGAAGGGTCAAGGGTGACAGCGACCAGCGCTGGTGGGCGCGGGCCGACAGCGTCGGGGCCAGGCCATCCGGGCCGCCCACCAGCAGCACCACATCACGCCCGGCATGACGCCACTGATCGGCCTCATCGGCCAGCCGCTCGGTGGTCCAGGGCTTGCCGAGCACCTCCAGCGCCACCAGATGCTCATCGCCCTTGAGGCGTGCCTCGATGCGCTCGGCTTCCTGGGCCACGGCGCGCGCGGTATCCGCGTTCTTGCCGCGATGGCCCGGGGCGATCTCTTCGACCTCCAGGCGAAAATCCCGCGGCAGACGCTTGCGGTACTCTTCGACACCGTCGGTCACCCAGCCTGGCATGCGTGTTCCCACCGCCAACAGGCGGACCTTCATGCCTTGGCCTCTTCCTCTGATGCCGGTGCATCGCTGGGAAGGTCCGACCACAGTCGCTCCAGGTCGTACAGCGCACGGGTGTCCGGCATCATCACGTGGACCACCACGCCGCCGAGATCGACCAGCACCCAGTCCGACCCGTTTTCACCCTCGACGCCCAACGGCTGAACGCCATTGTCCTTGGCGTTGGTAATGACGCTGTTGGCCAGCGCCGACACATGTCGTGTCGAGGTCCCGCTCGCCACCACCATCCAATCGGTCACACTGGTCAGCCGAGACACGTCGAGCACCTCGACGTCCTTGGCCTTGATATCGTCAAGCGACTCGATCACGAGCGCCTTCAATGCTTCAATCTGCATAGCCCCTCATCACTGGGTAGTCATCGACCTCCCATTGTACCTGTTGGGAAGCCGAGTGGCAGCGCCAATCCAGCGCCTGATCGAATTTCTCGGACCGCCTTGCCCTGGCTGCCGCGCTCAGACCGCGCGGTACAGGCGTTGCGCCTGGATACGCTCTTCCACTGCCGGGGGCAGCAGGTAGCGCACGCTCTTTCCCTGCATCAGGCTATGCCTAACGAAGGTGGCCGAGATCGCCATCCGCGACGGCAGCGACAGGCGCAGCAGTCGGCCCTGGGGCTTGGCCATCAGGGCATCGCCATGCTCGACCTCACGCCCCTCGATCAGCGCCTGAAGCGCTTCGGGCAAGGGCGCTTCGTGATCGGGGCGTTCGACCACCACCAGATGGGCAAGCGCGAAGATCCTTTCCGGGTTGTGCCAGTTCGCCAGCTTGAGAAAGGCGTCGTGACCAAGGGCCATGACGATGCGCGCCTCGTGGCCGTAGCGCTCACGCAGGGACTCGAGCGTCTGCACGCTGAACGACGGGCCCTCCCGTTCCAGCTCGCAGGGGTCCGCCGCCAGCCCCGGGGTATCGCCGATCCCCAGGCGCAACAGCTCGAGCCGTTTTTCAGCGGTGACCTGGGGCCGATCGCGCAACGGAGGCTGAGCCGCGGGGATCATGTGCACGCCATCGAGCGACAGCGCAGCGCGAAGCTCAAGCGCGGTGCGCAGGTGGCCTAGATGGACGGGATCGAAGGTGCCGCCAAGCATGCCGATGTGCGCAGGACGGCCCTCGACGTCAAAGCGAACGGCGCCACTCACTGTCGAATCTGGCCATCGCCGAAGACCACATACTTGCGCGTGGTCAGCCCTTCGAGCCCCACCGGCCCCCGGGCATGCAGTCGGTCGGTGGAGATGCCGATCTCCGCACCGAGCCCGTATTCGAAGCCATCGGCAAACCGGGTCGAGGCGTTGACCATGACCGAACTCGAGTCGACCTCTGCCAGAAAGCGGCGTGCCAGGCTGTAGTTCTCGGTGACGATGGACTCGGTGTGACGCGAGCTGTAGCGCTCGATATGCGCCATGGCCTCGTCGATGTCATCGACTACCCTGACCGACAGCACCGGCGCAAGGTACTCGGTGGCCCAGTCCTCGTCACTCGCCGTGAGCCAGTGATCGACGATCGCCCGGGCGCGGGCACACCCCCTCACCTCGACGCCCTTTTCCGCGTAGTCAGCGGCCAGGGTCGGCAGCAGGGCCTGCGCTACCTGTGCATTCACCAACAGCGTTTCCATGGCGTTGCACACGCCGTAGCGATGGGTCTTGGCGTTGACCGCGATGGCACGGGCCTTGTCCAGGTCGGCGGCGGCGTCCACATAGACGTGACAGATGCCGTCCAGATGCTTGATCACCGGCACCCTGGCCTCACGCGAAATACGCTCGATCAACGATTTGCCACCACGGGGAATGATCACATCGACAAATTCGTCCATGCTGATCAAGCGACCCACGGCGGCACGGTCGGTGGTCGCCACCAGTTGCACAGCGCCCTGGGGCAGTCCGGCTTCGGCCAGCCCAGAGGCAATGCAGCGGGCCAGCGCCTGGTTGGACGCGCTGGCCTCAGAGCCCCCGCGCAGAATGCAGGCATTGCCCGATTTCAGGCACAGGCTGGCGGCTTCCATGGTGACGTTGGGGCGAGATTCGTAGATGATACCGATGACACCCAGGGGCACGCGCATCATGCCGACCTGGATGCCGCTGGGCCGAGTGCTCAGGCCATCGATCTCACCGACGGGGTCGGGCAAGGCAGCGACCTGGGTCAGGCCCTCGATCATGGCGTCGATGCGGCCGTCATCCAGGGCTAGGCGATCAAGCAGAGCCTCGTCGAGCCCCTTGTCGCGACCGCGCGCCAGATCCTGCCGATTGGCCGACAGGATCTCTTGACGAGACGCGTCCAGCGCCTGAGCCATCGCCTTGAGCGCCTGGTTCTTGCGCGCGGGTGGCAGGCGACGCATATCGGTGGCAGCAACACGGGCCGCCTGGCCCATGGCGGTCATGTAGGCGTCGATATCGGCGACGCACTCGGCGGTGGCATTGGCGGATGAGTCGGACACGGTGAAACGAGTCTCCTGGTAGAACGAGGTCTCCGGGCAAAGAAAGAAAGCTTGCACCGGGATGACAACGCGGACGTGATGCGGATCGTGAACCACAGAAAGGATCATATTAAGACAGCATGCGGAACAAGTACAAAGTCGGCCTGTTCAAGCTGAACCTGTTCGCCGCGGCCGCACTGCTGGCCCTTTGCGCGGCGACCTCGGCGCGGGCGCTGGACACCACGCTGCTTGGTCTGGCCGCGCTATGGCTCGGGATCACCGGCATCGTCATCGAGTTCAGCCACCGCCGCCATGCCTACCGCGCCTGGCTGGTGGTGGCCAGCGTGCTGCTTGCCGCCCTGGTGATACTCTCGCCCGACGCCAACGGTGCCTGGCTGTGGGCCTGGCCTTTCCTGTTGATCCTGCCCCAACCCCAGTGGATGCTGATACTCAACGCCAGCCTTGCCGGGATAAGCTGGTGGAGCCTGATCACCCAGATGAGCCTTCACCATTGGGGCCTGGCTGGCGCGCTCTTGCTGTGCCTGTGCTTTCTTGCGATCGGACGTGCGCTGCCGGGCGGACATTCGCAACGCCTGATGCGCAGGAGAGCCCGTCTGGCGCCCGGACTGCCGCTGTGGTCGGCCAGCCAGCTGGAACGCGACCTGGCTCGGGAAAACAGCCGCGCCACCCGTGACGGCGTCCACGCCGAACTGGTGGTGATCCAGATCCATGGACGTTCTCTGTGGCGGGTCGCCCAGGACATCTGCACACGCATCAAGCGGTTCGAGAACGCCTATCGTCTCAACGGACGTACCGTCGCCGTGATGCTGACCAGTCGAGACGCCGTGCAGGCCAGGCAACGACGCCAGGAACTGCTGGAAGACATCGCCGTGCCGATCACGGTACGCACCGTATCGATTGCCAATCTGGACAACCTGCCCATGGTGCTGGCGGCCCTGGACAAGCAGTGCCCTGTCACCCAGGTGGTGGAGGACGACGCATGATCGAGCCACCCCAGTGGGTCCGTTCCTGGCGTGTCTGTGCCGATGTCATGGGGACCTTGCTGTTGGCGTCACTGGCCCTGTGGCACTATCTGCTGGGGCAATACGAGAGCATCCTGCTGCCGGCGTCCCTGAGTTGCCTGATGGCCGTGATCACGGTCTTCGATACCAGAAGAGCCTCGCGCGTCTCGAACTATCTGCTGCTGCTGTGCGGCTGCCTCGCCCTTTATGACCAGACGGTGCTGCAGGCATCGTTCGACGCCTTCTGGATCAGCGTACCTATCACCCTGATCCTGCTGGTACTGCCCTTCGGCCCTGCTCTGGTGCTGGCGCTGGCCGTCATGCCTATCTGGCTCATGGTGGTCGGCCAGTCTTCGCCAAGCCTCGATCAAATCAAGTTTCTGCTGACCTTCCTTGCGGTCACCTCCCTGGCCGGCTGGGAATACCTGCGTCAGCGCGACCTGAACCGGGCCACCGACCCCAGCGACGTCGACTGCGATGCGATCAATCGCGCCACCCTGCACGAGCGCCTGAACGGGGAGTTCGAGCGCGCCCAGCATCTGGACCAGCGGCTGGCGGTGGTGATCCTGCACCTGCCACAACTGGAAATCGCCAGTGAGCAGTACGGCTCTCGCACTCAGCTAACGCAACTCGACCAACTGTGCCAGGCGGTACGCCTTCACTGCCGTGACCACGATATTCTGGGACGAGAATCCCATGACACCTTCTGGCTGGTACTGCCCAACACCACCGAAAGCGGTGCCATGCTGGTGATCAAGCGACTGGAACAGGCGCTGTCCGAGGTTCGCCTGTCGGACATCGGCCCCTTGACCTTACGCTCACGGCTCTGCGCCCTGAACGCCAAGGAACCCTGGCAGCATTTCGAGCAGCGACTGGCTCGCCGCAGCGAGGCACTGGCCGTCACTCCCCTCCCACCCGGTCGCTCCTGACCACCCTGACTGTGGCAGAATGCCGAAACATCACGACGGCCCAACGCAAAGGAGAACAGGGTGGGAAATGCCGGGGACTGGTTGATTCAGTGGGCGCCTTCGCCCGGACTGTTGCTGCTGCTGATCTTTACCATCGCGCTGGTGGAGTCGCTTGCCCTGATCGGCGTGGTGGTGCCCGGCGTCGTTCTGATCACCGCCGCCGCCTCCCTGGCCGGCCACTACGACATCGCGGTTGGCTGGGTCATCGCCTGTGCCTTTGCCGGTGCCGTGGTGGGAGACGGCGCCAGCTACGCCATCGGCTATCGCTACCGTGAACAGGTCACCGCCATGTGGCCGCTGTCGCACCACCCGGAGTGGCTGGCCCGGGGTGCACGATTCTTCCAGCGTCATGGTCCTCTTTCAGTGCTGCTGGGGCGATTCGTCGGACCGGTCCGCCCCATCGTGCCGCTGGTGGCGGGCATTCTGCGCATGCCGCCGACGACCTTCACCTGGGCCAATCTTGGCTCCGCCCTGCTGTGGGCACCGGCCTACATCCTGCCCGGTTATCTGCTGGGTCGAACCTGGCAACAGTGGCTGGCATTGCCGGACGACCTGCACCCCTGGCTGACAGCGCTCGGCGTCACCGTGGCGGTGCTGGCGCTGCTGTTCTCGCTGGTCCGCCACCACGCCTCGCCTCAGGGCCTGCTGTACCGTAGCTTCGCCTGGTTCAGCCATCACCTGCCCGGCGGGAGGCGCCTGTGGCAGGCCCTGGCCCCCCACCACGAGGAAGAGCCTCCCCTGGCCAGTTGGCTGTTGCTCCTGGGTGCACTGACCGCGCTGAGCGCCTGGACGCTGGTCGTGCTCCAGGCAGACGGACCGCTGATGATGGATACGCGGCTTCACGCCTTGATCGGCGGGCTCGAGCTACCCGGACTTCTGGCGCTGTCCGAGACACTGGCCGAGGCGGGAGATACCCTCGGCGTGGCGGCATTGGCACTGCCCTGGCTGGTGTGGCTGGCCAGCCGCCGTCACTGGGCGGCACTGGGCCACGTGAGCGCTGGACTGATTGCCATCGCCACGCTCAACACCCTGGGCAAGGAGGTGATCGGCCGCCTTCGTCCGGATGCCCCTGACTATCTCGCCCACTCTCTGTCCTATCCCAGCGCCCACACCTCGACGGCGGTGGTCCTTTACGGCATGGCGGCCGCCTTTATCGCCCAGACGCTGCCACGCCGCCAACGCTTCTGGCCCTACTGGGTGGCGATCGCCATCGTCGTGCCCATGGCATTGTCACGCATCGTGCTGGGCGTGCACTGGCTGAGCGATCTCGTCGGGGGAGCCCTGCTTGGCCTGGTGGTCTGCGCCATGGTTCAACTGGCCTGGCTCAGGCGGGACCGGACGGCCCTGACGCCGTGTCCATTACCGGCGCTGCTGCTTGCCTCGCTGGCCCTGGTCAGCGCACGCATCCTGTGGCTGCCGCCGGTATAGGACAGTGACACGCCCCCGAACCGACACCTCTGGCAAGGCGGGCCCGGGGCCTTGTCCAGACATCGATGAGCGCAGGCACTTTTCAGACAAGCCCTAGCCCAGCGCCAGCCACAGGCCCACACCAATCATCAAGGTCCCGGCGATTCGGTTGAGCAACCGTACACTGCCCCCACGTGCGAGCAGGTGACGCAGACTCTTGCCGCCGCTGGCGTACAGCAGAAGGCAGGTGAACTCGAGACTCAGGATCACCAGAATCAACCCCGCCAACTGGGTCAGCACCGGCCGCGCCGGATCGATAAAGGGCGGCAGCAATGCCACGAAAAAGGCCCAGCCCTTGGGGTTGGCGACCGCAGTGACAAAGCCCTGCATGGCCAGCTCCCGTCGCTTCGGCGGCGCGGTATCCTCAAGATTGTCAGGGATCGCCATGCGCCCCCGTGAGCGCCACATCAGCCACCCCAGATAGACCAGGTAGGCCCCGCCCAGCCACTTGAACAAGGCAAACAGCGCCGGCAGCTTGAGCATCAGTGCCGCCACCCCCGCACCGGCGGAGAAGGCCACCAGCCCCACGCCAACCAGCTCCCCCAGCATCATCCACAGCGCCCGCTTCACCCCCTGGGTCATGCCCAGCACCATGGCCAGGGTCATGCACATGCCTGGCGTCAGCGAGACCAGAAAGAAGGTCGGAACGAACACAGAGAGAACGGACAGACTGGGCATGGATTTCCTTATCCCGAGCAGCGCTGGAGAGGTGTCTGACGGCGCGAGGTGATGATGGTATTAGGTGATGATGGTGCCAGGTGATGATGGTGTCTTGTGATAACGATGCCAGCTACGCACTCAGTCGCCGACGGTGGACCCGGAGGACCCCTCGCCCCACCTTGGCATAAGCTGATGATCGATACCCAGCTGATTGAGGATGCGCGCCACGATGAAGTCGATCAGATCATCGATGCTCTGCGGCTGGTGATAGAAGCCGGGTGCTGCGGGCAACACCACTGCCCCCATACGGGTCAGACTGAGCATGTGCTCCAGATGAATCGCCGAGAACGGCGTCTCCCGGGGTACCAGCACCAGGCGGCGGCGCTCCTTGAGCGCCACATCGGCGGCACGCTCGATCAGATTGTTGCTGGCGCCACAGGCCACCGCCGACAGCGTTCCCGTCGAGCACGGGCAGATCACCATGGCACTGCTGGCGCCGGAGCCCGACGCCACCGGTGCCATCCAGTCCTCACGGCCAAAGCAGCGGATCTGGCCCTCGGCCGCCGAGAACCGCTCGCTGAGCGCCTCGGCCAGCAGCGCCGGGCGTGGCGGCAACGACACCTCGGTCTCGGTGGCGATGACCAGATGCGCGGCCTTGGAGATCATCACCCACACCTCGTGCCCCGCCGACACCAGCGCCTCGATCAGCCTCAGTCCGTACTGGGCGCCGGAGGCGCCGGTCAGGGCCACGGTCACAGGGGGCTTGAAGCCTTCAGCCATGGGCGGCCTCCAGCGCCTTGAGCAGGCGCTCGTGGATGCCGCCGAAGCCGCCGTTGGACATCACCACGATACGATCATAGGGACGCGCCTGTGCCACCAGATCGTCGACCAGCGCATCGATCTCGCCACGACGGTGCGCCGGTATCGGCGAGGCCTCGACCAGTGCCTCCACCGACCAGTCTAGCCCCTCGGGCTGGTACCACCAGACCTGATCGGCCTGGGCCACGCTGTCCGCCAGGCGATCGCGCAGGGTGCCCAGACGCATGGTGTTGGACCGCGGCTCGATCACCGCCAGCAGGCGACCGCGCTGGGTCGAAGCGCGCAGCCCGGACAGCGTCGCCGCGATGGCGGTGGGATGATGGGCAAAGTCGTCGATCACCTGGACGCCGCCGACCTCGCCGCGCACCTCCTGGCGACGCTTGGGCGTCTCGAAACGCGACAGCGCAGCGGCGCCGCGCGCCAGATCCACGCCGAACACGCTGGCGGCGGCCAGGGCGGCCAGGGCATTGCGGGCGTTGTAGTCACCGGTCAACCCCCAGTCGACCACGGCGTCCTCGTCGACCCCGTCCGGCCGCCGCTGGATCACCCTGAAACGACTGGCATCGTCACGCTCTAGCTCGATGCGCCAGGCCGAGTCCTGCTGCTGCCCCATGCGCGACACCGGTGTCCATGCGCCTTGGGCCAGCACCCGGTCCAGCGCCGGCGCGTCGTCCGCCACCAGCAACTGGCCACGCCCGGGCACCGTACGCACCAGGTGATGAAACTGGCGTTCGATGGCAGCCAGGTCGGGAAAGATGTCCGCGTGGTCATACTCGAGGTTGTTGAGGATGGCGACCAGCGGGCGGTAGTGAACGAACTTGGAGCGCTTGTCGAAGAAGGCGGTGTCGTACTCGTCGGCCTCCACCACAAAGGGCGCCTGCTCGCCGCCCAGTCGCGCCGATACGCCAAAGTTCCTCGGCACCCCGCCGATCAGAAAGCCAGGCGCCAGCCCAGCGCTTTCGAGCAGCCAGGCGGTCAGGCTGGCCGTGGTGGTCTTGCCGTGGGTGCCCGCCACCGCGATCACCGGGCGCCCCGGCAGCACGTGCTCGGCCAGCCACTGGGCACCGGACACGTAGGACAGGCCACGATCGAGCACCGCCTCGACTTCAGGGTTGCCCCGCGACAGGGCGTTGCCGATCACCACCAGGTCCGGTGTCGTCGTCAGATTGTCGGCGGCGTAACCGCGCATCAGGGCGATGCCGGCCGTTTCCAGCTGGGTGCTCATGGGGGGATAGACGCTGGCATCCGAGCCGCTGACCTGGTGGCCAAGCTCCCGCGCCAACAGCGCCAGGCTGCCCATGAAGGTGCCGCAGATACCGACGATATGAAGATGCATGGCGCCTCCGGTGCGCTGCTGCTGCCCCGTCCCCGAGTCGACGCGCACGGCGCCCCCGGCAGACAACGGCACTCAAGGTTGGCGGCAGCCTAGCATGCCCCGACAAAGGCCTCCAGAGGCGGCGTCACGCCCTCGTCGCTGTTGCCGATCGCCCACTGTTTTACTTCGACGTCGGCGTTCGGCTGCGCCGGGGCATGCCGGTCGGATGCAGGCACCAGGCCGATGGGCTAGAATCGCCGACCATGTTCCGGCGCTGTCCCGGCGATGGTTGCCACGCGATGGCTTGCCACACGATGGCTTTAGTCCGCGAAGGCTTTAGTCCGCGAAGCCCTTCCCGACGAAGGCCTGGCCGACCGCGACGCGCCCACCGATCCTTTCCCTTCGCCACGCCGCGTGGGGACGTTGTTCGTTTCACCGTATTCACGATCCAGAACCAGGAGCCCCACGCCCCATGGCCCAGCACAACGCCTTCTACGCCCAGTCCGGCGGCGTCACCGCCGTGATCAACGCCAGCGCCTGCGGCGTCATCGAGACCTGCCGCCAGAACAGTGATCGCATCGGCAAGGTCTACGCCGGCCACAACGGCATCATCGGCGCCCTGACCGAGGACCTGATCGACGTAAGCCAGGAGTCCGATGACACCATCGCCGCCCTGCGCCACACGCCCGGCGGTGCCTTCGGTTCCTGTCGCTACAAGCTCAAGGACATCGAGAGCCATCGCACCCAGTACGAGCGCCTGATCGAGGTGTTCAAGGCTCACGATATCCGCTACTTCTTCTACAACGGCGGTGGCGACAGCGCCGACACCTGCCTCAAGGTCTCGCAGCTGTCCGAGAAGATGGGCTACCCGCTGACCGCCATCCACGTGCCCAAGACCGTGGACAACGACCTGCCGATCACCGACAACAGCCCGGGTTTCGGCAGCGTGGCCAAGTACATCGCCACCTCGACCCTCGAGGCCTCCATGGACATCGCCTCCATGTGCGCCACCTCCACCAAGGTGTTCGTGCTCGAGGTCATGGGTCGCCACGCCGGCTGGATCGCCGGTGCCGGTGGCCTGGCCGGCCAGGGCGAGGGTGAGCCACCCCACCTGGTGATCTTCCCCGAGATTCCCTTCGACCGTCGCCAGGTGATGGAGCGTGTGGAGTACGCGGTCAAGAACTACGGCTACTGCGTGATCGTGGTTTCCGAGGGCGCACGCTACGAGGACGGCACCTTCCTCGCCGACTCGGGCAACACCGACGCCTTCGGACACCGCCAGCTCGGCGGCGTGGCCCCGACCCTGGCCGGCATGGTCAAGCAGGACCTGGGCTACAAGTACCACTGGGCGGTTGCCGACTACCTGCAGCGCGCCGCGCGCCACCTTGGCGCCAAGACCGACGTCGAGCAGGCCTACGCGGTCGGCGTCAAGGCGGTGGAACTGGCGCTCGAGGGGCACAACGCCCAGATGCCGGCGATCAAGCGCGTCAGCGACAACCCCTACCGCTGGGAGATCGAGGCGGCACCGCTGGCCGATGTTGCCAACCGCGAGAAGTTCATGCCGCGCGAGTACATCCGCGAGGATGGCTTCGGCATCAGCGACGCCGGCCGTGCCTACCTGGCACCGCTGATCCAGGGCGAGGACTTCCCTCCCTTCGAGAACGGCCTGCCGAAGATGGCGCGCCTCAAGCTCGCGCGGGTTGAAAAGCGTCTGCCGGAATTCAGCCTGTAACTCAGTCTGTAACATAGACGCGCCACAGCTCGCTGCGGCCCGGCGCTGCATCACGCACGCACCGCGACCGAGACGCAGCCGACGCGACGCCGGCATGAAAAAAGCCCCGAGGCCTGGCCTCGGGGCTTTTCGTTTGACGCCGCAGGGTGTGTCAGGAAGACCAACGGGCCCGTCTCGCGGATCACCAAAGCCCCAGGCTTTCTCCGATAAGTCGACGAGCGCAGGCACTTTTCAGGCAAGCCCTAGGCGCTGTCCGAAAAGTCGACGAGCGAAGGTTAGACAAGGCAAAAATCGGTGAGAAAGCGCAGTTTACGGGGTGTAAATGAGCATTTTGACCGGGCTGGCGCACCAGCCGATTTTTAACGCCGTATTACCGAGCGCAGGCACTTTTCAGACAAGCCCTAGCGTAGCCACCAGGACAGGATCAACAGCACCAGCAACAACCCGGCGATGGCCTGCCACAGGTTGGCGGGTTCCTTCCAGGCACGGATCGAACGACTGGGGGCTTCAGACACCTGCTGGCGACCGGGCCGCACGCTATAGAGAAATTCCGACAGGCGCCGAAAACGCAGCGATCGCTGCGGGTCCAGGGCACGCTTCAAGGCCTCGTCGAGCTCCGCGCTGACGTCTGGCCGGTAATGACGCACGCTACGGTAGCTCAACTGCTCGAGATCGGTATGACTGCGCAGCTGATGGGTCGGCACCGCGTAGGGCAGACGTCCGCTGATCAACCAGTACACCGTGGACGCCAGGGCGTACTGGTCACTGCGCCGGCCGACCTCGTCATCGAGCGCATACTCGGGCGCACTGTGTTCGTTGAGCCCCACCTGGGCCACCAGCCGTCGGGAGCGCCGGTGCCCGTCGACATCGCGCAGATGGCAGGCACTGAAGTCGGTCAGTACCACGCGCCCCTGATCATCGATCAAGACGTTGTCTGGATGAACCTGCTGGTGAATCAGGTCACGGTGGTGCAACGCCTGCAGCGCCTTGCCCAGCTGCAGCGCGATGTCGAGTCGTTGACCGAGACTGGCACGCGGATAGCGCGCGACCCACTCGCTCAAGGTCATGCCATCGACGTAACGCATCAGGTAGTAGAGATGGCGGCGGGACCGGGAAGGCTCGACCACGCTGACCACAAAGGGCGAGTGAACCCTCTCCACCACCCACTGCTGAAGCAGGAAGTGCTCCAGGTAGGCGTTTCGATTGGACAGTTCAGGACTTGGCGCCTTGAGCACACAGACCCGCTCGGTATCCACATCGCGCACCCGGTAGACCCGTGAGTGGGCGGTGCGTGACATCACCGCTTCCACCACCAGTCCGTCGATCTGGTCACCCACCGCAAGCTCGGGGGGAATCGGCAGATCCCCGTACAGCCGACTGGGAGCGTCGCTGGCCGCATCAGGCAGTTCATCCACCCGGACCAGTTGAAAGCAGAAGGGATCACTACCGTAGCCCCGCTCACGAGCCCTGGAGCTTGCCGCCTCGGCCAGGCGCTCACAGGCCGCGTCCAGGTCACTGGCATCTTCGCGAATCAGCCGCACATAGTCGGAGGGCATCAGGGTCCCACGCACCCCCTGGGTGGTGAACAGAAAGATGTCCCCCTGCTTCAGCGGCCACTCCGAATAGTCGATGTCGATGCCGACATCCATGCCCAGCGCCCTGGCCGGGTAGCGATAGCCCCCCAGGTCGGTGACGTGGTCGCGGCTCAACTGCTCGAACTCGGCTCCCCGAAGCCGAAACACCAGGGTGTCACCTACATGAAAGAGGTGCGCGCCACGGTCCTTGAACACCACCGTCGACAACGACGACACATAGCTGCCGTCCTCCATCTGGCGGGTCATGCCATGACACCAGGCGTTGAGCGCACGCATCACTCGCTGGGCCGACGCCTTGATGGTCCAGTGCGCCGGAGTCGCGTAGTAGTCGTTGAGAAATCCGCGCACGCTGAGATCTCCCGCCTGCTTGGCCAGGGCATGGCCTGAGGCTGAATCGCTGATCAGCGCGCAGGCGCCCTTGGGCTCGCCCTCTTCCGGCAGGCGCACCGACATCGAACTGCGCTGCCGATGGCGTTCGGGCGCCACAAAGGCTTGCCCATAACTCAGAGCGAGACGTGCGGTGGCCAAGATCACCTCCTGTGACTCCAGCGTTGATGACGCGACAAGACGTGGGCCAGTGGGCCGACGCCTTCACCGGCGGTATGATACACACCGAATCCCTGATATGCCTGACAAGTCGCCTTTGGCTTTGTTTACTGTGCTTTGGTGGCACCTCACCCCGCCGTCTCGTCCCATGGTTGTCTTGCGCGCCTTGTTGCAGCGCGTCAAGATACGCCCACCATATTGGTAATCCCGTCATGGGGTTCGTATAATCCGACGGATTTTTTTCCGCCGCCCAGGCGGACATCCGCCCAACGAAGGACGCGAGCATGAACTTCGACAACATCCCCGCCGGCAAGGAACTCCCCAACGACCTCTTCGTCGCCATCGAGATTCCCGCCAATCACGCCCCGGTGAAGTACGAAATTGACAAGGACATGGGTGCCCTGCTCGTCGACCGCTTCATGGCGACGCCGATGTTCTACCCGGCCAACTACGGCTTCATTCCGCACACCCTGGCAGACGACGGCGACCCCCTGGATGCCCTGGTGGTCACCCCCTACCCCGTCGCACCCGGCAGTGTCATCCGCGCCCGTCCGGTGGGCATCCTCAACATGACCGACGAAGCCGGCGAAGACGCCAAGCTGGTGTGCGTCCCGCACCCCAAGCTGTCCAGCCTCTACGACGATGTTCAGGAGGTCACCGATCTGCCCGAGCTGCTGCGTCAGCAGATCGCCCACTTCTTCGAGAACTACAAGGATCTCGAGAAGGGCAAGTGGGTCAAGGTGGAATCCTGGGAAGGTGTCGAGGCCGCCCGCAAGGCCATCGAAAAGTCCGCCGCCGCCTACGCCAAGGCCTAAGCCTCGGCGCAGACGCGCCAGCGACGGTTGCTTCCCCAGGCCACGCCTGGTCCTGGGGAAGCGTCAAAAAAAGCCGCCCGGATTCGGGCGGCTTTTTTGCTGTGCCTGTTACTGTGCCTGTCTGGCGGGCTGGACGCTGCGCTCTTCCGCCTGCGCATCAACGGCTGCTGCTGCGGTCCTCGAGCGCCCGGGAGTTCAGCCTCGCGTTCTCAGCAGGGCAAAGCAGGCGGTGCACATCACCAGATAGGCGCTGAAGGTATGGGGGTCACGAAACATCGTCTGGGTCAGGCCGAACCCCGCATACATCACCACGATCAGCGCGCCGGACAGGGCGAGCACACGACACTGGCCATCGCCATGATCGAGGCGACGCACAAAGCTCGCCAACGGAATCCCATAGAACAGCAGCAGCAGCGCCACCCCCGCAAGGCCACGTCGAGCGGCGGTGTCCAGCACGTCACTGTGAAGCTGGAACCCGATTCCGGCCATGCCCTCGGGCAGCCGGCCCGCCGCGACCAGTGTCTCGAGCCAGGCGACCAGACCATCCTCTCCCCAGCCCCAGAGGGGCCTGGCTGCGAACGCCTCGCCAGCGATGCCCCACAGATGCCAGCGCAAGCCCGCGTTGGTGTCGACGGCCCCCTGGCGCCATAGCAGGACGATATCCTCGGCCAGTGCCCACAGCCGAGGCAGTGCCACCAGGGTCGCCACGCCGATCGCCAGGGTGGCGGTCATCCGGATGGCGAAGCGCCGGCGGGGTGTAAGCGTCGACCAATAGAGGCGCGCCCGCCGGCCGTGACGCAGGACCAGCACCAGCATCACCAGCGGCAGGGTCAGCCAGCCGCCCCGGGTGCCGGACAGCAGCGAGCCAAGCAGCCCCATCACCGCTCCCAGCGCCGCCCACCAGAGGAACAGGCCGCGCCGCCGTTCACTGACGTTGTCGAGCCACCACACCAGGCTGAGCACCCCGAGCACCAGGCTGAGATTACCAAAGGGAATGGCGTTGATCAGATCTCCAGCCCGACGCTCATCCTCGATCAGTCGGTCATACAGCGCCTTCAGCCCGGATAGCACCGCCCCCAGGGTAATCCCACGCCACCACCAGTAAAGCGAGGGAGGCCTGGCACGCCATGCCAATAACAAAAGCAGCCCAAGCCAGGGCCACCAGGGCAGTGACGGCACGCTATAACGCGCCAGGGGCGGCCCGCTACGCCCCGCGTCCAACACCAGCTGACAACCGAAAAGCGCCAGCATTGCCACCCATGCAAGGGACTCGGCGTCCCGGGGAAGGCTGCGCCGCACCAGCACCGCCATCGCCGCCAGTGACACCAGCAGCATTCCGGTGAACCGATACGCCCAGGGTAGCGTCAGCAGACTGGACAGGAAGACGAACAGTGCCAGCCCCTGGGTCGCCGACGAGGACTGCGCCGGCCATCCTCGATAGTGCCTTGCCACACCCGGCGGCGTGCGCATGGCTCAGGCGACAATGCCATGATAGGAGCGATACCAGTCGACGAATCGAGCCGCGCCCTCCTCGACCCCGATGCGCGGCTGATAGCCGGTAGCGCGATACAGTGCAGTGGTGTCGGCCCAGGTCCGAGGAACATCGCCCGGTTGCATTGGCAGGAAGTTGTACTCGGCCTTGCGCCCCAGTGCCGCCTCGATGGCGTGGATAAAGTCCATCAGCCCCACCGGGCTACCGTGTCCGATGTTGTAAAGCGCGTAGGGTGCACTGCTGCGATCCGGTGAGTCGTCGACCACGCCGGCGTCGGGGTCCGCGCTGGGGACCACTTCCAGCAAGCGCACGATGCCCTCGACGATGTCGTCCACATAGGTAAAGTCCCGCGACATCTCCCCGTGGTTGTAGACGTCGATCGGACGACCTTCGAGGATCGCCTTGGTGAACAGGAACATCGCCATGTCCGGTCGCCCCCAGGGGCCGTAGACGGTGAAGAACCTGAGTCCGGTGGTCGGCAATCCGTAGAGGTGGGAGTAGGTGTGCGCCATCAGCTCGTTGGCCTTCTTGGTCGCGGCGTAGAGGCTGACAGGATGGTCGACATTGTCGCGTGTGGCGAAGGGCACCACCTGATTCATGCCGTAGACAGAGCTGGACGAGGCATAGAGCAGGTGCTCTACCTGCTGGTGCCGGCATCCTTCGAGCACATTGAGATGCCCCACCAGGTTGGCATCCACGTAGGCGTGGGGATGGGTCAAGGAGTACCTTACCCCCGCCTGTGCCGCCAGGTGCACGACACGATCGAAGCGCTCGTCGGCAAACAGCCGGTCGACACCCTCGCGATCGGCCAGATCCAGCCGCACGAAACGTACGTTCTGCAGCTTTTCGAGACGTGCCAGCCGCGCTTTCTTCAAGGACACGTCGTAGTAGTCATTGAGGTTGTCCACACCGACTACCTCAAGCCCGTCACGGGCCAGACGTGCGGCCAGCGTCGAGCCGATGAACCCTGCCATCCCGGTAACAAGCACCTTCATCTGTTCCCTACTCCCATGGTGCTGGCAAGATCCGTCCACGGCACTCTCGCCACGTTTGACCGCCGTACTGTAGACGCCCTGAACCGAACACCAACAGGGCTTCACTAGTCCGACGACTGATCAATATCTAATGCTCTACGGCAAAGTCTCTAATAATATTTGCCGTATCAATCAACCGCGTTTCTCCTCCCACCAACAGACTACAACTGCACACTTTTTAACTTCCTGCACAGTAAATCTTACGAAACCCCTGCATACCCGCCATTATCAACACCTTTGCATTGACTTCAATGGAGGAGGAGCACATTTCCCTTGGACATCTAAGAATTTCGCCGCCATGACGTGACTCATTTCATACCCTCACATCATACGCACACCACTAATTTCACGCATAAAAATGACTTCTCTAAATCTCGTCAACCAATTATCAAAACCATCAACCAATAGGAGTTTTTTGACGCTGGTGAAATATTTCAATGCAGATATGATGCAGGAAAGGAATAGCACGTCGCAAAGCCAATCCAGACAACGAGGAAACAGCACATTCGTCCAAACAAAATCCTAAAATATGGACGATTTTCCAAGCAGGGGATCCCTACCATGGGCAACATGATCGAAGCCGCCTTGCGACTCCCTCGTCGCAAGAAAAGGATATTTCAGCTCGTCGCCGATATCATGCTTATCGAGACCAGCCTCGTCGTATCCATGGCTATCAACGGGCTTTTTGGCGCTTTTGTGCGCGCCCCTTCCGCCTACGCCTTGAACGTACTTGTCACGGCGATATCCCTGGTCGTCTTTATCAAGCTAGGCCTCTATCGCGCCGTACTCAGATACGTCGGAAGCCGCGCTATCGTGACCCTGTTCATTGGCGTCGCCACCTCGACGCTGGTGCTTGACCTGCTTGGCCGCGCGATATTCTCCCCGCTTCCTGCAGGTGTCCTTTTCGACTATTTCCTGCTCAGCCTGCTGCTGACCGGCGGCACGCGTTTTGCCCTGAGAAGCCTCTACCAGCATCGTCTGATGAAGGACAAGCCCAGGGTGCTTATCTATGGTGCGGGCTCTGCAGGCTGCAAGCTGGTGGCCTCTCTTCGCCAGGGAAGTGACTACCTCCCGGTGGCCTTCGTCGATGACTGGCGCGGCATGGAGGGTACCCATGTCGAAGGTCTCGAGGTCCACTCTCCTCGTCATATTGCAGAGCTGGTCGAGCGCCTAAACATCGAAAAGATCCTGCTCGCCATTCCCAGTGCCAGACGCAGACGTCGCCAGGAGATAGTGGCGTCACTGGACCCCCTCAATATCACGATCCAGACCATTCCACGCCTGGATGATGTGGTGCAGGGCAGAGCGAAGATCGAAGATATTCGTGACGTCAGTGTCGAAGAACTGCTGGGCCGTGACCCGGTCCCCCCGCGACAGGATCTGATGGACGCCAATATCCGCGACCAGGTGGTCATGGTGACCGGTGCCGGCGGCTCGATCGGGTCGGAATTGTGCCGACAGATACTGGCTCAACGTCCACGCCAACTGCTGCTCTTCGATAGCTGCGAGTACTCGCTGTACCAGATCGAACAGGAGCTTCTGGGGTTCCTGGACAGCCTGAGCCTTGCTGTTGAGCTGAAGCCATTTCTCGGCACGATCCAGGATCAGAAGCGTCTTCGCATCATCCTGCAGGGCTTCAAGGTGGACACCATCTACCATGCCGCCGCCTACAAGCATGTGCCCATGGTCGAGCACAACATGGTCGAAAGCCTCAAGAACAATACCTTTGGCACCCTGGCCGCTGCGCGAGCGGCCATCGACAGTGGGGTATCGACCTTTGTGCTGATTTCCAGCGACAAGGCGGTGCGCCCCACCAACGTCATGGGCACCAGCAAGCGCCTCGCCGAGCTGGTCTGTCAGGCGCTGGCAGAGCAATCGTCGACTACCCGCTTCTGCATGGTGCGCTTCGGCAACGTGCTGGGTTCTTCCGGCTCGGTGATTCCCCTGTTCCGGCGCCAGATTCAACAAGGTGGCCCGGTCACCGTGACCCATCCCGAGATCACCCGCTACTTCATGACCATCCCGGAAGCGGCGCAACTGGTCATACAGGCAGGCGCCATGGGCCAGGGGGGAGACGTGTTCGTGCTGGACATGGGGCAACCGGTGAAGATTCTCGATCTCGCCAGGCAGATGATTCGGCTGTCGGGACTGGAGCCTCGCACGGCCGACAACCCCCATGGCGAAATCGACATCGTCTTCACCCAACTACGTCCTGGCGAAAAGCTCTACGAGGAGTTGCTGATCGGACAGAACGACCAGCCCTCGGAGCACCCTCGGATCATGACCGCCAACGAAGGCTACTGGTCCTGGTCGCAACTGGCCCCCTACCTGGAGCAACTGCGCTCGGCACTGGACAGCGCTGAACTCGAGCGCGTGAGGGAACTGCTGCGTCTGCCGCCCACCGGTTACAGCCCCACTGGGGGTATCGCCGATCTTGTCTGGCGCCAGCACATGGCCCAGCCAGCCTCACCGACACGACGACTCGCTGGCGCCGCAGACCCCAATCCTGCCCCCCTTGCGCTTGCGGCAAAGCCACTCTAGCGCCGATCCCCCAGGTTCTGCTGACACGAGGCCCCCATGGAACATTCACTGACGCTGGACAAGGCACGCATCGCGGTCATCGGGCTTGGCTATGTCGGCCTGCCGCTGGCGGTCGAATTCGGCAAGCGCTACCCCACTCTGGGCTTCGATATCAGTGCCGAGCGTATCGCTCAGTTGCACGACAGTATCGATACCACGCGAGAAGTGACACCAGGCGAGCTGAACCTGGCGCCGCTGCTGAGTTTCACCTATCAGCCGGCCAGGCTGGCCGACGCCAATGTCTACATCGTCACGGTCCCCACCCCGATCGACGCCCAGCACAATCCCGACCTGACACCGTTGCTGGGGGCCAGTGCCACGGTGGGCAGGGTGATTGCCAAGGGTGATATCGTGATCTTCGAGTCGACGGTCTACCCCGGCGCCACCGAAGACGAGTGCATCCCGGTCATCGAGAAGCTGTCCGGGTTGCGCTACAACCGCGACTTCTTCGCCGGCTACAGCCCCGAGCGCATCAATCCCGGTGATCGCGAGCATCGGGTCACCAACATCCGCAAGGTGACCTCCGGCTCGACGCCGGCCAGCGCCAACTTCGTCGATGAGCTCTACGCCTCGGTCATCACCGCCGGCACCTTCCGGGCCAGCTCGATAACCGTGGCCGAGGCCGCCAAGGTCATCGAGAACACCCAACGCGACGTCAACATCGCCTTGATCAACGAGCTGTCCATCATCTTCGAGCGTCTGGGCATCGACACCGAAGAGGTGCTGGAAGCCGCCGGCACCAAATGGAACTTCTTGCCCTTCCGTCCTGGCCTGGTGGGCGGGCACTGCATCGGCGTGGACCCCTACTATCTGACCCACAAGGCGCAGCAGGTTGGCTACCATCCCGAGGTCATCCTGTCCGGCCGCCGTATCAATGACGGCATGGGCGCCTACGTGGCCAATCAGTTGATCAAGTGCCTGGCCAAGCGACGCATCCATGTGCAGGATGCCCGGGTACTGATCATGGGCCTGACGTTCAAGGAGAACTGCCCGGACCTGCGCAATACCCGTGTCATCGATATCATCGACGAGCTGCGCGAGTTCAACGTGGCGGTGGACGTGCTCGACCCCCACGTGGACCGTGACGAGGCGGTGGCCGCCTTTGGCCTTCGCCCTGTCGACGAACCGGAACCCGGCGCCTACGACGCCGTCATCATCGCCGTCGCTCACCACGAATTCCGTGATATCGGGGTCGAGCGAATCCGCGGCTGGGGCAAGCCGGAACACGTGCTGTATGACCTCAAGTATCTGCTGCCCAAGGGCGCGGCGGATCTGCGCCTCTAGCCTTTGTAGCTGCGCCTGGGGACATCTGTATCTGCGCCTCTAGCATCCTTAGCTACGCCTGGGCATCTGTATCGGCGCCTCTAGCGTCCGTAGCCACGCCTGGGGCATCTGCAGCGGCCATCGCCTTGCCTTCCTTCCTCCTTTCCTTCCTTCCGCTGCCGCCTGGCCGATCGCCGCGGCGGTGCAGGCGCAATAGGTGCCCGGCAGACAGCGAAATTGGTACCCCAGAAACGCAATGGGCAGGACCCGAAGGCCCTGCCCATTGCGGTTTTTCCAGAGGCGTAGCCGCGGCCACGCTCAACAGGTTCCACAGGCTCAACAGACTGACGTCGACAGCCCCACAGCGACAACGTCACTCGGGACAGAGTGCAGGCTGCGTTGCCCGCGCCATGACCTCCTCGAGCACCCGACAGGTCTTGTCCATCTGTTCCTCGGTCAGGGTCGGATGGATCAGCAGCATCAGGCTGGTCTCTCCCAGTTCCCTGGCCACCGGCAACGGCCGCGACGGGCGCCAGGGAGTGTTGTCGAAGGCGCGTTCCCGGTAGACCTCGGAGCAGCTGCCACTGAAACAGGGCACTCCCTGGGCATTGAGACACTGCATGATGGCGTCGCGGCTCCAGCCCTCGGCCAGGCGTTCGGGACGGACAAACACATAGGCCTTGTAGCCGGCATGGACGATGTGTTCGGGCGGACGCGGAGCCCGCAGTCCCGGACAGCGATCTGCGGCGTCGAGAATGGCGTAAAGATTGGCGCGGCGGCGCTGACTCCACTGAGCCATGCGCGCGAGCTGGCGTCTTCCCAGCACCGCCTGCATCTCGGTCATCCGCCAATTGGTACCGAAACTGTCGTGCAGCCAGCGGAACCCCGGCGGGTGGGCCCGCTCATGGACCGCTTCCCAGCTCTTGCCGTGGTCCTTGTAGGCCCACATACGCCGGTGCAGCCCAGGGTCGTCGGTGGTGACCATGCCCCCTTCCCCGCCGGTGGTCATGATCTTGTCCTGACAGAATGACCAGGCCGCCACATCACCGAAGGTGCCGACGCTGCGGCCACGATAGCGCGCACCGTGTGCCTGGGCGCAGTCCTCGATGATCGAAAGACCAAAGGTCTGCGCCAGTTCACCGAGGGCATCCATGTCACAGGGCCAGCCCGCCAGATGGACGGCGACGATGGCGCGGGTGCGTGGGCTCAGGCACTCCTCGACGCTGGCGACCGACAGGTTCTGAGAGTCACGCTCGATGTCGGCAAACACCGGGGTAGCGCCCGCATTGACGATGGCCGACACCGACGCCAGGAAGGTCCTGGGGGTCACGATCACCTCATGCCCTGGTCCGATATCCAGGGCATGCAGCGCCAGATCCAGCGCCAGGGTGCCGTTGGCTACGGCGACAGCGTGGTGGGCGCCTGTCCAGGCGGCGAATTCGCGCTCAAACTCGCGGCCCTCGTCGCCGGTCCAGTAGTTGACGCGTTGACTCAGCAGCACGTGCGATACCGCCTCGGCGTCGCCTTCATCGAAGCAGGGCCAGGGTGCGAAGGGGCCATTGAGCATAGGGGCTTCTCTCTACGGAGGTCTTGTCGGTGTACCACCGGCTAGGGCTTGTCTGAAAAGTGCCTACGCTCGGTAATACGGCGTTAAAAATCGGATCAACATGCTCATTTACACCCTGTAAACTGCGCTGTCTCACCGATTTTTGCCTTGTCTAACCTTCGCTCGCCGACTTTTCGGACAGAGCCTAAGGAGATGGGACGCTATCGTAAACTCGCTCCCACTCAGCGCACGTGGCGTGACTCATGGTCGAGTCGATGCTTCAGAAGCTGTTTCGGAAGCTGGTTCGGACGATGCTTCTGAGGACGGTGCAGACGGCAGACTACCGACCTGCGCCGGAAGGCCGATCCGCTGGTACAACTGCCGATACTGCTCAACCACCTGAGCAAGACCGAACTCGCTCACGATGCGCTCTCTTGCCTCTCGTCCCCGTTCCCGGCGCCTGTCGGCAGGTTCGTTCAAGGCTTCCAGCAAGGCCCGGGCGAGGGCCTGGCTATCTCGTGGTGGCACGATGCGTCCGCTGGTACCGAGGATGTAGTCGCTGTCACCGACGTCGGTCGCCACACAGCTCAGTTCGCAGGCCATGGCCTCCGCAAGGGCATTGGGGAAGGCCTCGAGCCATGAACTCTGACAGAACACATCCATCGCCTGCATCAGCTCGCCCACGTCGTCTCGCTCACCCGTCAGCAAGAAGCGCGAGCGGTACTCGTCCGGCACGATGCCCGCCAGCTCCGGCGCATCGAAATCGACGCCACGACCGACCACCAGAAAGCGCGCCTGAGGCATTCGTTCGGCGACGGTGACGCAGGCCCGCAACAGATTGGGATGATCCTTGATCGGGTGGCATCGGGCCACATGCCCCACCACCCATTGTTCATCGTTAAAGCCCAGACGCTTCCGCACGTGTTGCCGGCTGGCCGAATCCGGCGCCACGGCGGCGGTATCGAAGCCGTTGGGAATGACCAGTGCTGCGTCATCGCGGAAGCCGAAGTCGCGATGTTGCCGCCGAGACAGGCGACTGTTGAAGACGATCGCCCCGGGCCCGCCCGAGAGCCGTCGGTTGGCGCGAATGGCCCACCGGGTCAATGGTTTGTGGCGCTCGATCTGGTAGAGGCACTGGCGCACGTTCCAGCTCACCGCCGGCCGCTGGCGGCACAGGCGAGCCGCCATGCTGGCCATGAGGTTGCCGTGGTACATCCAGCCCTGAATGACGTCAGGGGCGAAACGTCGCACCAGAGCACCCAGACGAGGCAGGGTCCAGGGCGCGGGAATTCCCTGGCGCATGCCAAGAGCATGGACCTCGATGCCCAGCTCGCGAATACGTGGCCCGTAGCTACCCTCGTCCATCAGGGCGATCACTGCGACCTCGTCCGGGGCACTGACGCCTGCGGCCAGCAGATTGTAGAGATTTCGCTCCGCGCCACCGGTACCGAGTCCGGTGATGACATGAAGTACGCGCACAGACATGGGCAGACACATCCTGTGATGGGCAAGAAAGCGACAACAACGCAGTCGCTCAGGGAAAACGCAGAGGTGCCACGGAAATGGCGGTGGCCGAGATTTGCCGCGGATGGCCCGAGCACAGAGCCTTGCGCAGGCGCACCAGAACTCAGCCCTGCGACGCCATCGACGATACGCCGCTGTTCAGGCGAACAAGGTAGCGCTCGACGGCCAGTTCGGCGCCAAAGTCGGCGGCGCGCTGGTGAACCGATGGATGCTCGTCACGCGCCAGCACTTCGTCGAGCGCGTCTGCAAGCGCTTCGCTGTCGCCCATGGGAATCAGCCGCCCCCAGCGCCCGCCCTCGAGAATTTCCTGAGGGCCCGAGGGGCAGTCAGTCGCTACCACCGGGGTGCCGCAGGCCATCGCCTGGATCAGCACGCTAGGCAACCCCTCGGCGTAGGACGACAACGCGAAGACCCGGGCCTTGCGCATATACACAAAAGGATTGTCGACGAACCCGGGCAGCGATACGGCGTCGGCCACCCCGAGGCGATGCGCCTGGTCAAGCAGCGTGTCTCGCAGCGGTCCTTCGCCGAGAATCGTCAGTCGCACCTCTCGGTGCTCATGGCGCTGACGCAGGCGTGCCAGAGCGTCGATCAGCACGTCGAAACCCTTCTGCTCGATCAAGCGTCCCACCGCGACGATGCCGACTTCGCCGATATCCTCCACCGACGACTCGGCGAGCTGCACCAGCCGCTTGTCGACGATGGGATTGAAGATGACCTCGATCCGAGAAGGGTCCAGCGCCAGGCCTCTGGCCAGGTCATCGGCGACACCTTGGGAGACCGCCACCACGGCGTCGGCTCGCAGATAGGCATGGCGCATCAGCCGCCGCATCACCCGGGCATTGAAGCCGGTGTTTCTGGCGGTCACTGCAAAGTAGTTGGTGTGCTCGGTCACCACCAGTCGACAGTCGAGGCGGGCCAGCGCCCGCGCCGCCACCGCCACCACGTTGGCGTGGCCCATCGCCGACAACAGGGCAGCGGGCCGTTCGCGCTTCAGATAGCGCACCAGCGCAGGCAGACTGCTGGCGACCCTGGAGGCGCCCAGGCTGAAGTGGCGGATGCCGGGGGCGATTTCCGCCTGGTAGACGTTCTCGTCGCTGGCGGTCACCAGGTCGACCTCATGACCGGCCGCGACGAAGCCATTGGCGAGCAGCACCATGACCCGCTCCGCGCCGCCGCCCCGCAGCGACGGCAGAAACAAGGCAATCTTTTGCATAGGACTTCGAATAGCGCTTCGAATAGGGCTTCCAACAGGACTTCGAACAGGGCTTTGCATGGCGTCCTTTTCCTTTGCTCTTCGTTCAAGCATGACCAATGGTCGGGCGGGCTTGAACGAGCGCGATGGCGTCTCAAGGGAGACTTAACGCTGCATCGCGCTCGATCGGGAGCCCAGGCGCCTCAACCTCAGCGCCAACGTCAACAGCGCGGAGGCAGCTCCGATCAGCACTGGGTGACTGGCCAATCGAAATAGCGCGAGATCCCGCCGCTCGCGCCAGTTTCCAGGGGTGAATATCTCCACCTGAAAGCGGCAGGCGGTAAGGTCTCGTCTGCTCAGGCTGGACAACCACTGGCGTCGGGAAAAGGCGTTGCGATGATGGTCCTGACACAGGTAGCGCTTGACCACGTAACGACTGGCATCCAGATTGGCGCTGGAGCTCATGCGGCCCTGGCGCGTCACGTCCATGACTGCGGTCGGCTGCGGGTCGAACAGTAGACGCTCGCCCTGGTGAAAGGCGCGAATGGCGAAGACCCAGTCCTGGTGCTTGCGCGTCGCGTCATCGAAGCGCGTCCCCTGCCAAAAGGCCTTGCACAGCGACAGGGTGGAAGAACGCACGTCTCCACGCTCCACGAACAGGTAGTGACGCATGTCGCCGCCGCGGTAGGCCGGAAGTCGCGACGCGCTCAGGTGGGAGGCGTCGGCGAGGCGCGCGAGATAGTTACCAAAGATGACGCCGGCGCCGCTATCGCGGTGCATGGCCATGCGGCGCTTGAGTGCCCCTGGTGCCAGTGCATCATCGGAGTCCAGAAAGAAAACGAAAGCCCCACGGCTCTCCTCGAGTCCCCGGTTGCGGGACACGGCGGCGTTGGACCTGGCAGGCTTCTCGATCAGCCTGACGGCTTCGTATCGCTGCACCAGCCGCGAGAGCGCCTCACGATCATCCGAACAGTCGTCCACCAGCAGGATCTCGTGGCTCAACCCTTCGGTCTGGCTTACCACGGACAGCAGGGCTCGCTCGACGAAAGCGGCGCTATTGTAGGTCGGTATCACCACCGAGACCTGCATAGGTTTCCCTCCTGACGGTTCGGCCCTGACTTACCTGGGAGCCGCGACCTTGCCACCGTCGGATCGCCCTGCTGGGCGCTCCTGCGGAAGCCGAAGCAGCGAGCCAAGGTAATCGAGCCCTTCATCGCTGTAGCCATTGTCCATGTTGGCCGAGGGCGTAAAGGTCATCTCACCGAGAACGGGACGGCCGTGCTCGATGTAGAAGTCCACACGCACGAACGCAAAAGGCTCGGCCAAGGCGCGGGCGGACTCGAGCAGTGGTTCAAGACAAGCTGGACGGGCCAGATCGGCAGTGTCGGTGATGATCGGCACCTTGGCAGCCATCAGCTCAAGCGGCCCCCAGTCTCGATCGAAATAGGCGTAGCGAGTCTGCCCCTTGTCCGAGGCGCACAGCAGCACCACCAACGGCTCGCCGTTGAAGCAGTAGACCTTGTAGTCCAGGGGCGCGTCCCTCCCCCCGCTGTCCAGCAGGCGCTCGGCAAAGATCCGCGGCGCGATCTGATCGTAGTGATACTCGAGCTTGCGACGCCCATAGCGTTCGGTCATCCAGCGCGACAGATCCTGGCTGGCCTTGCGCCTTTCCAGGGTCGACTTGTCGTGCACCAGGATGTTGTAGCCGCAGCCGTGATTGCACTTCAGCACGAAGGCGTCTGGCAGGGCTTCCCAGTCGATCTCGTCGACACTGCGATAGACGCCCAGCAGATCATTGAGAATCGCACCCTGGCCTCTGGACCTCGCGTAATCGTGCAGCCCGAGCTTGTCGGCGCACCTGGCCATCAGCGGGTCACGATGAAACAGCTTGAGCCACTGAAGCTTCTCGTCGAAGCGCCTGGGGGTTCGAAGGTCAAGGCGACGCCGGGTCTTGCGTTGGTGCATCAGTCGCGTCGCCTGCTCGTTGGAGAAGGCGTCCAGCCCCAACATCCCCAACGTCCACAGGCGGGACTTGGCCGCGCCCATCCACTCATTCATGACCGCCATTGTCCGCTCCTTGCACGGTTCCATTGAAGCTCAATGACCGACCTGCCGTTACTTCGCGGTCGTGTCGGCAACGCCGGCCCACCTGCGTCAGATCGATCAGGTCGCCCAGGTAGCGCTGTCCGTAGGCGTTGTAGCGCCGTGATACGTTCGCCCCGGGTGTGAACGTCATCTCACCGAGCACCGCCCGCCCTTCCCGCTCGTAGAAGTCGACCCGGACGAAGACAAAACCCCGCGACAGCCGCTCGGCCAGTTCGAGCATCTCGTCGAGCGCTCGAGGACGGGCCACGCCAGCGGCGCTCTGATGCTGCCGGTCATTCAGCTCGAGCCGTTGCCAAGCCGGATCATGGAAGTCGAAACGCATGTCGCCTCCCCTGTCGGTGCAGACCAGCACCACGCAAGGGCGACCATGAAAGCAGTAGACCTTGTAGTCCACGGGCACTCCCCCGGTAGCGGTCTCGATGTACTCCTCGGCCAGCACTCTCGGGGGAATGGCGTCGTAGTGATACTCAAGATAGCGTCGGGCGTAGCGCTCCTTCAGCCAACGCTGCAGCCGTCGCTTGACCGCTCGCTCGTCCGCCTTGCGCTTGTCGTCGATGATCACGTTGTAGCCGCAACCGTGGGTACACTTCAGCGCGAAGCGCGCCGGCAGTTCCTCCCAGACGATCGCATCGACGCCTTCGTAGAGGCCGATCAGTCGACTGAGGGCAACGGCGCAGCCTCGCTCGGCGGCGAACTGTCGGACGGCGTACTTGTCGGCGCAGCGCGAAAGCCCTCGACGATCACCGTAAAGCTTGAGCCACTGCAGCTTGTCATTGAAATCCCTGGGATCGTCGAGTTCGAGCCGCTGCCCGTACTCTCGCCGGTGCACCAGCCTTGTCGCCAGACGCGGCGACAGGCGGTCGACCACCCCCAGAGCGCATCGCCACCCCAGCTTCTCCGTCCTGTCGAAGGCTCGCTGAAATCCTGTCATACGATAATCCCTTGTACAGAAGCGCTCTCACGTCTTGATCAACCCCTGGTCACGCCGTCTTGCCCGCAACAGGGTCACACCGACCAGCGCCAGATTGAGCATGGCGCCGACCAGAGAGAAGGCCACCACCGCAACGAGATCGCTGTGATACACCCGAAACCCCACATACAGCGCGGCCACACGGCCGAGCACGCTGAGTACCTCGTAGATCAGAAAACCCCGCTGCAGGCCCAGACTGGCGATGGAGGCCACACTGGGCTTGTTGAGAAAGGCAAAGTACAGCCAGACCGCCATCCAGCGTGCGTACTCGCCCGCCTGCCACCAGGGGTCACCGAACAGCAGAGCAAACAGACAGGGCCCCAGCACCACCATGGCGCCAAAGGGGACGAGCCCCACCGCCGCCATCACCAGGGTGGTCTTCGCCAGTGACGCAGTAATCGGCTCGCCGCGGTTGACCGCCGAGGCCACATGGGGATAGAAAACGTCGTTGACCGACTTCGCCAGCAGCACCATGGGCGCGGCCAGTACCGAGGCCGCCAGGCTGTAGTGCCCGGCGGCTGCGGTACCGAAGAATGCCGCCAGCAACAACACCGGCAACGACTGCGACAAGGCGTTGAGCGTCACCTGGGGTGCGCGATATAAGGGAAAGTCACGGTGGCGACGCGCCAGTTCCCGCCATGGGGCGCCCCGGCCCCCGCCGACCAGACCATCACCGAGTCGCCGGTCTGCCCACCACAGCAGCAAGGCGTTAAGCCCACTGGCGGCAGCGGTGACAAGCACCAGCGTCACCCCGACCGGATGCAGCACTCCGCCGGTTGCCTTGGCCAGGTTGAGGACCAGGGCATGGATCATCGCCACCTTGGCCGTCACCCCGAACCGCTGGCGCCGAATCAGCCACTGCTGCATGACCTGTTGCATGGCCGCCAGCAGCATGGCCACAGGCAGCAGCCAGATCAGCATGGCGGCAAGCCTCGGATCGAGATGCCGATCCAGCAGTGGTTGCAGCACAGTGAGCGCCGCCACGGCGGCCAGCGCCAGCAGCACCGCCAACCCCATGCTGAGTCGGGCCAGCCCCCGGGCGTCTTCGTCGCGCGGCGGCAACACCATGGCGACCGGGTAGGTCAGGGCCGCCAGCGGCGCGACGACACTGACCAGGGCGCTGAAGGAACCGGCCAGGCCGAAGGCGTCAGGGCTGAACAGACGGGTGATGAGTGGCGCAAAGGCCAGACTCAGCGCCTGTGCCCCCGCCGTGCCACCGGCTACCAGCAACACCTGGGACAGCAAGCGATGACGTCTGAGCGCTGTCAGCCAGCCCCGTTGCGGCAAGACCGCGGCCACCGAGTCGGTATCCCGGGGCGTCATTCATTGCCTCGAAAGGGCTTCATGGTGACGCTTCCTTGGCCACTGATACCCTCGCGGCGCAGCACCTTGACGGCCGTCATGGCCAGTATCCGGATATCGAGCGCCAGGCTGTGGTGGTCCACGTACCAGACGTCAAGCTGGAAGCGCTCGCGCCAGGAAAGCGCATTCCTGCCGTTGACCTGAGCCCATCCCGTAATCCCCGGTCGCACCTCGTGGCGACGGGCCTGGTCCCGGTCATACAGCGGCAGGTACTCCATCAGCAGCGGGCGTGGCCCGACCAGACTCATCTCGCCTTTCAGCACGTTCCAGAGCTCGGGCAGCTCGTCCAGGCTGGACGCCCGCAGCCAACCCCCGAGCGTCGTCATGCGCTGCTCGTCGGGCAGCGTGCGTCCCTGCTCGTCACAGCGCTGGGCGAGGGTCCTGAACTTGATCAAGCGGTAGGGACGGCCGTGCAGCCCAGGGCGCCACTGAAAGAAGAAGGCCGGCTTGCCAAGCCTCAGCCGGACGAGTCCCCAGATGCCGAGCATCAAGGGGAATAGCAGGACCAGCAACGAGGCGGCCACCAGCACATCCAGACAACGCTTGGCCATCATCATCTCACCACGCTGGGGTCGAGCCCTGCCGGGCAGGACGACGCCGTCTCGACCCCCATGGCGTCGAGGATGCTGTGATTGACGCGGTGCACGTCGTAGCGCTCCTCGGCGCGAGCGCGGGAGGCCTGGCCGTGCTGGACGATCAGCGCCGGCGTTTCCAGATAGCGTTGCAACGCCAGGCACAGGGCGTCGACGTCTTTCACCTCCACCAGATAACCGTTGACCCCCGGCGCGACGGTCTCGCGGCATCCCGGCGCGTCGGTGGTCACAACCGCACGCCCCAGGGCCATGGCCTCGAGCACCGTTCTCGGGGTCCCCTCGCGATAGGACGGCAGCACATAGACGCTGCATTCGGCGATGGCCGGACGGACATCATCTAGTCGACCGAGGTACTCGATGGCGCCGTCATCGATCCACGTCTGAAGCTCGTGCGCCTCGATGCTGTCGGGGTTGTCGTCCAGCCAACCCGCCAGGCGAAAGCGCACCTGGGGATGGCGCTGGCGGATACGCGTCGCCGCCTCGGCGTACTCGCGCACCCCCTTGTCACCCAGCAACCGAGCGATCAGCAGGAAGCTGACCGGCTCGGTCGCTGGAGCCACCGGCGAAAAATGCGCCAGATCCACTCCGGAACCGTTGATCACCCGGGACGCCGTGGTATCAAGGAGAATCCCCTCCTCGATGAACAGGCGACGATCATCCGGGTTCTGGAACAGCACCATATGAGCCCGCCCCAGAGCAACGCGGTACAACCGCCGCACCAGCGCCTTGATCAAGCGGCGCTTGTTGCCACCCTGGGCGCCACCCTGGGTGCCCTCCTGGGTGCCGGTAAAGGCATACCCCAGCCCGGTGACCAGCAGGGTGCGCTGGCGCACCCCCAACACCCAGGCAGCCAGTGCCCCGTAGACCACCGGCTTGATCGTGTAGGCAAAAAGCCCATCGGGGCGTACCCGCAGCATCAATTTCATCAGAGCCACCAGGGTCTTCAGATCGGCCAGCGGATTCATGCCGGTGCGCGAAAGCGGGATATCGTGCAGCGTCGCGCCGAGGGCCTCGAGACTGGCTTTAAGACGCGACGAAGCAGCCGAGCGATCGGCGTCACCCTCACCGCCGGCGTCACCGGTAGCGCCCCTGCCCCCCACGGGCGCGGCGACATGGACCTCGATTCCGCGAGCGACCATCTCCCTGATCAGCTCACCGCGAAACCCGACGATGGACTCGGGGTAGCTCGCTACCATCAACAGTCGCTTGATCATCTCGCCACTCCATTTGGCGTACTTTCGACAGACGGCGTAGAGCCCCCGGACGATTCGGCGTCGGTGGCTGTCTGGCGCGGGCGCCCCATGACGGACATCAACAGATAGATAAGCACCGGGGTAAACATCCACTTCTGACGCGCAGCGATGCCCAGATTGGCAGTTGTCATCGCCAGGATGGTCCAGGCCAGCAGCAGGTAAAACCACAGAAACAGTCGATTGGCGGGAGGCGCATTGCGCCCGGTGATGGCGGCGATGCCACCGACCACCATCAGATACAGCAGGATGACGTTATCCACCGAGGACGCCAGCTGGAACACACTGCTGGCTTCCATGGGCAGAGGCCTGAACATATAGGTGAAAAGCTGCATCGGCAGACTCATGGAGGCGATGTCCACCGCACCGCCGCCGGTCTGGTTGTAGCTCTGCCGCAATTCGATGTAACTCATCACCTGATCGGCATCGGAGCCGCTGCCGACCCCGGCGTAATCCAGCGCCAGGGGTACGATGATCGCCGCCCCGGCAAGCGCCGCAGTCCCCAGCAAAAGCCGCTGCCACAGCACGACGCCGGGCTGCAGACAGAAGGCAGCCGCCAAGGCGATCAGCTGTATACCGGCCATGTGCGGTCGCACCACCAGCATGATCATGACCGCCACCACCATCAGCAGGTGACGGCGTCTGAGATCAAGCGCCGCCCACAGCGAAAGCCCCATGGACAGAAACGACAGCGCATCCTTGCCGATGGCGGAGCCCCAGTAGTGCATCGAGGGCAGAAAGAGTACGGCCAGCGCCAGCAGACGAATACCCAGGGCACGCTCGGCAATGGCCTGATGGAGACTGCCGGCGAAGGCCAGCAGCCCGACATAGCCGGCCAGATTGAACACCAGAAAGGTCCCCAGAAACGACAGCACCAGCCCCTGGGTGAACAGCGAGGTGAACACGATCACCCCGGCGGTCCCGAAGGAGAACTCGACGCCGTCGTTCAACGACGCCCGGTAGTACATCAAGGAATCTCCGCCGTCGCCGTTGACGAACCAGGCGTAGAGCACGCAGAAGGCCGTGTGCCAGAGATAGAGCGGCAGACACAGCATGTAAGACAGCCCGAAGGCTCGCCCCACCGCTCTGGCAAGCCACAGACCGAGCACGAACACCGCCAGGGCGGAGTACACGTCCCAGGCGGAAGTGACATAAGGGATGGGAACCATCGGCGGTAAGCTCACTCATTTGACGTGCAGGCATGCCGTTCGACTACCACGGGGGCCAGGCGCTGGACGGACAGCGTCCTTCTCAGGCAATCGCCACATGGTCGATGTCGTCGTGACCGGGATCGCCCACGGCCAGATCGCAGACTCGTCGGATATGAACGTCGCCCTTGAGGTCGACGAAGGTCACCCTGTCGAGCAGATCCAGGCAGTAGAGCTCAGAAGACGAGGAATAGTGATACACCACCAGTTCGTCGACCCGGCTAGCCAGTAGACGAATCCACACCTCGGCGGGAATCCACGGCTGCTCCAGCACCTGGATATCAGCATCGAGCCAGGCGCAGCCGTCGTGGGGATGGGGCTTGAACAGCAACAGGGGATGACGTCGCTTGAGCTCGGCAAGCCTCTCGGCGGAGATATCGCCGCCCCCCCAGGTACCCAGTACCAGCGCCGGCGTTGCCGACGTCAGCCGGTCGAGCCAGGGCGACAGCAGTGCCTGCCAGTCCTCCCAGCCTTGCTCCAGCTCGCCGACGAGCCCCGGGCAATAGCGCGCCTTGTGAGCCAGGCGTGGATTCAATCGGGCGTAGGTCCGCGGCCGCGAAACGAACACCAGGTCGGTCCTGCGGCCGCCTCCGAAACGCAGTCCGCAACCGCGCACCAGGGCCACCAGGCTCCACTTCAACCGCCTGGACAGAGGCATCTCGTAGAGATAGGAGCTGAAGTAGGTGCTGACCCCCTCCTCGTAAAGGCACAGACAGCCTGTCTTCAGCGGCGCCAGCAGTAGGTACTTGCTGGTGCGATCGTTGTCGATGAACAGACTGTCGTAGTGCAAGGCGCCCAGCGCCTCGCGTGCCGCGGCCTGGGTCGGCACGCGGCGTATCTCGTCAAAGAGAGATCGATGGTGGCTCGCTTCGACAAAGGCGTAGAAGGCGTCATACTCGGCGATGCTTTCGGCCACCAGCAGCACCAGCGCCTGCTCGATTCGATAGTGACGAACGATCGAGGCACAGGTCAGAAACTGCAGCGGCTTGCAGCAGATAAAGACGCTTCGGCCAAACGACGCCTGCGTGCTCGTCGCCGGCACTGCCCCCCCTGTGTCGATCCCTTCCTGAAGCGGTGTTCCTGCCCCACCCGACGGATGCGCGCGCTCGCCACTCACCTCCTCCCTCGCCCGGTTCATACCAGCTCCACCAGACCACAATCGCGCCAGCGCTTGAGATAGTCGTGAACCACGCTCTCCTCGAGGCCGACCTCCCTGGCCAGCTGGCGCACGGTGGTCGGGCGCGTCAGGGTCGGGATGGAGTCCATCAACAGGCGCATGCGCCGGCGTGACTCGTCCGGCACGTCGCCGAAGGCGACCTGGCCAGGATCCACATAGAGGTCATGGCGGGGGTGCGACAGGCAGACGTTGCCCTCGAAGCGCTTCTTGATCAGCGGCGAGGACTCGATATCGTCGATGGCGGCGAGCACCACGTCACGCGCCTCGAGCAGGCGCTGCGGCGACATCAAGCCAAGGTTATCGGCGTCGGTGTGATACTCGGGATAGGGATAGCGCGATAGCGAGGCCATGGGGATGCCGTAGGCTTCCCACAGGTACTCGTCGTTGAGCAGCAGGCTCTCGAAGGCGCCCTCGCGGTAGGCGTGCCCACCCTCGCTGAGCACGCGCGACAACGCCTGCTCGATGTTCGATCCGGCACCTCGTGAGCGCTGCAGATTGAGTATGGTGGGCGAGCCCAGCATCTCGAGCATCACACCCTCGAACAGTCGAGCGCGCTCTGCGGCGGGAAGCCGCCCCAGGTAGTACTCGGTGCCCATGATGCCGGGGGCCAGCACCAGTCGATAGCTGAAGCGCCTGGGTCGCGCGGCAAGCGCCTCGAACACGGCGAGCCCCACCGCCACACCGGACAGACCATCGTTGGCGACACCAGGATGATCCAGGTTGGCCCCCAGCACGATGGTCTGCTCGAGCTGACCCGGCAGGTGATAGTCCAGGCAGCGCAGATACCCCGGCGCCTCACGGGTCTCGATCACCACCTCGTAGTCACCAGGCGCAAGACGCTCGACAAGACGACGTGGCACGCAGAACCCCCAGTCACGCTGCCAGCTGGTAAATAGCTGGCGAAAATGGAAAGGGATGCGCTCGTCGTAGCGGTGATCAAAATGCAGGTGGGACTTGAGTTCTTCTCGCGAGACCGTGCCTCGGAACGGCAGTGACAGCGCCATCACCGCCATGGGATGCCAGCGACCATCATAGATACACTCGCCATCCTTGTAGATGGCCGCCTCCAGCACGTCCCACCTGGGCGGAATCACCCAGCCATTGTGGACGTCAGAGGCCTCGAAACGATGTTCCCGGAGCGGCCAGCGCTCGGCCAGGTAGGCCACCGTGGCGTCGTAGTCGCTCGAGCAGATCACCCGATTCAGCGGAGTGAGGTCGGCCAACATGGCCATCATGGCGTCGCCGGCGGCGACAGACGCTGTCGTCGCGCTCTGCGTGCACGCTGTCATGACAAGATCCCTGTGCATGGTAGGTATGCTGGCGGCAAACCGCCGGGGCCGCGCCAGGCTCGGCGCAAATGGGGAAGACGTGGAAGTGGACGAGGATGTGGTCAGCTATCAAACCTGGACGGTCGCCGGGTCGCCAGGGCAGGCAGCGGCCTGGCTGGGCAGATCATTGGTGTCCAGGCGCGGCAGCAGCAAGGGGTCGTCCCGGGCCGGGTCGGCCTGTCGCGACGCCACGGTCAGCCCGGCGGCGCAGCCAAGCTGGCGTAGACGACCCAGCAGCGCTTCGTCGACGCCACCGTAGGGATAGCACATCACCCAGTCGTCGCCGAGCACCCCCAGGTTTCGAAGATGAGCGAGACTGACCTCGAGGTCCCTGCCCTGTTGTTCGGGCGTCAGACTGTCGAACCAGAAGTGCTGATCCCCGTGGCAGCCAATATGCATGCCGGCGTCGTGCAGCTGGCGGACCTCGGCATCGCTCAGATAGAGCGTTTCGGCGAAGGCTCGCTGGTCCGAGCTGACGAAGCGCGCAAACAGCTCATCGATGACGTCATGGCGAACCTCGAAGGGCAACTCCCGCTGCAGCAGACGCTTGAAGAACAGGGTATCGGGGTCATCGAAGCGTCCCTGGCGCGACAGCCGATGATAGACCCTGCGATGGATATCCTCGTAGGTCCCCAGGCCATGACGCTCGCGACGCTTGTCCAGTGCCCTGCCCAGAGCCGGCAGCAACTCTGCGGTGGAAGCGACGCTGGCCAGCACGAACTGGATCTTGTTGACGTCGAGGATCAGGCCGTCGCGCAGGGTACCGGTGCAGGGAAAGAAGCTACCCTGAAGGCCGCGTCGCTCGAGCTCCGGCAGCACATGTTCGAGGTGATCACGATAGCCGTCGTCGAAGCTCAACAGCACCGCCTGCTCGGGCAATGTCTGCTGGCCGCGCCAGGCGGCGATCACCTGTTCCATCGTCACCGGCCGATAGTGCCGCTCGAGATGGTCGAGCTGAGCGCGAAAGGCAGCAAGCTCCAGCGCCTTGAGGCGCGGATAGCGCGACCCGGCCAGCGGTCGGACATAGTGGTACATCACGATGGTCAACATCGAGCGAAACTCCTTCCCTGCCGTTCAACTGGTGCCGTTGATCGGGTGCCGTTCATCGGATGCCGTTTATCGGGCAGCGTGCATCGACGCCGTGCTACCAGGCGCTCAAGCCACCATCCACGTGAAGCGTCTGCCCCGTCACGTAGCCGGAGGCATCCGAGGCCAGAAAGATCAGCGCGCCGACCAGATCGGTCGGCGTTCCCATGCGCCCCAGCGGCACCCTGGCCGAATAGCGCTCGACGAAGGCTGAGTTCTGGCCACTCTCGATGCCGCCCGGTACCAGGGTATTGACGCGGATACCGTGGCCTGCCCAGAGCGTGGCGAGATAACGCGCCAGTCCAGACACCCCGGCCTTGGAGGCGGCGTAGACCGGAGGCGTGTTGATGGCCACCCCCAGGTACTCCGAGCCCTCGTAGATACGCGGATCGCAGCCCATCTCGCCGTAGATGGAACCGGTATGGATGATGCTGCCGCCTCGACCCTGCTCGATCATCTGCCGGCCTACCGCTCGCGACACCAGAAAGACACCGTCGAGATTGACCGCCATGACGTCACGCCACTGGGCCAGGGTGTAGTCTTCGGCCGGAGCGAAGAAGGCCTCCAGGTCTCGCGCCTTGGTCGCCGCATTGTTGTGCAGGATGTCGATGCCTCCCAGCGTCTTGACCGCATGCGCCACCATGGCCTCGACCGAGGCCTCGTCGCTGACGTCACAGCCAAGTCCGAGGCAAGGGCGACCGAAGTCGGTCTGAAGCTCGGCGGCGAAGCGCTCGGCCTCGGCAGCGTCGAGATCCGCGACCACCAGCGAGGCGCCGCATTCGGCGAGTCCTCGACAGAAGTGCCGCCCCAGGATGCCCAGGGCCCCGGTGACCAGTGCTACCCGACCGCTCAGATCGAACAGCGCCGATACCGCGCACGCCTGCGCGGGTACAAGGCCTGCACCCTCATTGTCAGAGCGCATCGAGACGTACCTCCTCTCCCCGTTCGGCCGCCAGACGCCCGGCGATCAACGTCCTGATCACCGCGAGTGTGGTCTGGCATTGATGACGATCCGGCCCCTGCTCGAGCATCCGCCAGAACTCCCACAGGGTGCGACGAAACATGCCGAAGTTGTCGCGGATGTCGGCACTGGTCTGGCCGGCATCACCAAACACCTCGATGCGAAAGACCGGCGGCACCTCGCCGAGCGCATCGATGCTCATCAGGCTGCCGTCACTCATGGTGATGGCGAAGGACTGGTGGCCTGCCCCAAGCGCTCTGACGGACACCGGCGTCGCCGCCGTCAACGGCAGGATGGCGTCGAGCAGGTGAACCCCGTAGCGCTCCCAGTCCTTGACGATGGCGCCCCTGGCCAGGCGCCAGTTGCCCAGCGCCCCCGGCGCCGCACGCAGGGCGTCGAGTTCGCTGGCAAAGCGCATGCCGGAACATGACATCAGGCGCCCTGCAGCCAGGTAGGGGGAAAAATAGGCCAGATCCTGCGGATCCAGGGTCAGCGGCTTGTCGATGAACACCGCCAGGCCCGCCTCGAGAAAGGGAGCCGCCAGTTCGCGGTGGCTCGCCGGATCGTCACGGGCGATGATGACCGCATCCACCTGCCCCAGCATGTCTCCAGGCTCGGCCACGGCCTCGTCGATATGGCAGGCGCGACATAGCCGTTCGGTGACGTCTCGATCCTGGGTCCAGGCACGGGTGACACGCAGATCACCGACGCCAAATTCCGAGCGATGTCGCCGTGCCAGATATTCATGGATCACCGGCCAGCCCGCCTCGGCCATGGCCGCATCGCGGTAGCCATTGAGGATGGCGGAAAACGAAAACGGGTGACCGTTGCCGGGACTCATGCCCAGCATGCCAATACGCCTCATCGGCACGCCCTGTCACTGCTGCTTACGTCCGCGCCACTGCTGTCGAGACCGCTGCTCTCGTCTGCCTCTGGCCAAAGCCGGGCAAAACCTGCCGGCGCGGTCCCCGCCAGCCAGTCGATGCCATCGAGGGACGGCGTCAGCGGTATCTCGTGCCCCAGCCAGAAGAAGCGCCCGCTGGCGCCATCCGCGGGCAAATCCAGCAGATGGTCCAGGGTCGGTAGACAGACCTCTGGCGCCATCGGTGCCTCCGGGGCCATCTTGCTGCGCACCGGGCCGGGGCTCATCAGGTTGATCTTGATATCCACGTCCTGATGTTCTCTGGCGGCGGTCACCGTCAGCGCATTCAGCGCCGCCTTGGAGGCGCTGTAGGCGGCATGCCCGGCGAAACAGTTGAGCGGTGCGCCGGAGGTGATATTGACGATGCGGCCAAAGCCACGACGGCGCATGCCGGGCAGCACCGCCGCCATGAGCATGGCCGGCGCGATGGTGTTGACCTCGAGCGAGCGCCGAAGCACGGCTTCGATGTCGGCGTCCACTGGCGCAGGCCGATTGAAGCCGGCATTGTTGATCAGATAGCCGACGTCGCCGCATTGCTCCAGTAGTGACGCGATATCACTTGCGATCTCACCGCCGGCGAGATCCAGGCAGTGGACCTCGACACCGGGAAGGCTTGCGGCCAGTGCTGCCAGGGCGTTGGCGTCACGCCCCAGAGCGATCACCCGAAAGCGGCGGTTCAGGTGGCGGCACAGGGCCATGCCGACCCCACCGGTAGCCCCGGTGATCATGATCGCCGGGCGCACATCGGTGGCTGCGGGAGTCACTAAGGCTTCGACAGGGTGGCTCAACGTGCTCTCCTCAACAGGCTTTCGACGATGACGAAGTCGTGCTCGCGGTCGATGTCGACCGAACGTTCCGCCGGCATGATCACCGCGCCACTGCGCCCGAACAGCAACGCCTTGCCATCCTCGGGAAGACGATCGGGACGGAAGGCATAGACGGCACCATTGAGCTGATAGGCCATGGGTAACGCCTGTCGCGGCAGCCAGGGATCGCTGCCGTCGATAAAGGCGGTGGGCCGGCCCCGCGCATCCAGCCGCCAGGTACGGTGAGGATTGACCTCGGCAGCCTTGAAGGTGGCCACCGAATCCAGCCCCTGCACCACCAGACGCGACAGGCACTCGGCCACATCCTGGGCACTGCGCAAGGGGCAGGTGGGCTCCAGCAGCACCATCACCTCGGGAGCCTCGCCGCCCTGGTTCAGCTCATCGAACACTTCGCGGATGGCGTCGATCACCAGCGCCTCGTCGGTGGCCAGATGCGCCGACCGACGGTGCACCTCGGCGCCATGCCGGCGGGCCACCTGGGCAATCTCGTCATCATCGGTACTCACGATCACCCGATCGATCGCCATCACCTGCCGTGCCACCTCGATCGACCAGACCAGCAGCGGGCGTCCGCCGAGCGGCCTCAGGTTCTTTCTCGGCACCGACTTGCTGCCGCCCCGCGCCGGTATCACCGCCGTCACCGACATTGCCGCCTCGGACACTGGTGTCATCTTCATTTCCTGAAGGTTGTTAGGGTCGTTATCGAAGCGACGAAGGTCAGCCCATCAGGCCTTTGGTCGGAGAAGAGGTGCCGCCCAGAGGGGACACCTCGTCGATGTCGAAGAACCACTTCTCACGGATGCCGGCATCCAGCTTGACCCGTTTCAAGGTGTTCTTGATTCGCCGCGAGGCGGCTCCATCCTCGAAGGGGTCATAGGGATTGCTCAGGGCGCCCAGCGAACGCTTGAAGGTCTCGCTCAGGGCGGTCTCGATGCCCTTGGCGATGGCCTCCTCCGAGGCCTCGACATTGATCACGTTTGCCGCCTTGAGGCGGCCGTCCTGACGCTTGCCGACATTGACCACCGGCCGACGGAAGGATGGCGCCTCGATCAGACCGCTGGAGGAATTGCCCACCAGCACATCCATGTGCTCGAGACAGCCGTGATAGAGACGCTGTCCCAGACTGTCGACCAGACGCCTGGCCTCGGGGCGCTCGGCACACCAGCGCGCCAGCCGGGCATTGATGCTGCGTCCATGACAGTCGGCGTTGGCCTTGCACACCAGCACGTCCAGATCCTCGAAACGCGACAAGGCCGCGATCAGCGCTTCCACGTCCTCGCCCGTGCCCGCGGTCACCGGGTGATAGGTGACCAGCGCGGTGGGTCGGTCCAGTGGCATGTCCAGGGCCCTTGCAAGCACTGCCCTGGTCGGCGTGCGGCTGCGGTACAGGTGATCGATGCCCGGCGCGCCGTGGACAAACACTCGGCCGGGGTCTTCCCCCATCTGCAGAATCCGCCGACGGTAGACCTCGGTAGCGGGAAAGTGCAGGTTGGCCAGCTTGGTCACCGCATGACGATAGTACTCGTCCAGGGCGCCACGACTGGTCTCGCCCCCGTGGAGGTGGGCCAGGGTGATACCGTGGGTGACCGCCGCCAACGCCACCGGCACGATTTCGAAACGGTCGCCCAGCAGGACCACCAGGTCGGGCCGGTCCTCGACCAGGGCATCGCCGACGCTCAACAGCGCCAGCCCCATGGCCTTGGTCATGGCGTTGCGTGAGTCCGACGCCAGCAGGATCTCGAGGCGTCGATGCAGACGAAAGCCGTCGCGCTCGATCTCGCTGACCGTGGAGCCGAACTCGGTGGACAGGTGCGATCCGCTGGCCACCAGCATCAGTTCCAGCGCAGGGTCTTCGTCGATTTCCCGAAGCAACCAGTAGAGCAGCCCATAGTCCGCTCGAGAGCTGGTCAGGACCCAGATCTTTCTCGGAGTCATGCCAGTCCCCCTCATGCCCAGGCCATCATGTCAGATCCGCCCAGTCCAGCAGGGCGTCACGACCGATACGGCGTCTGGCCACCCGACCGATCAACTGAGGCAGTGCGGCGGCCGGCAGACCGCTGCCAGGCCGCTTGAGCAGCAAATCGCCTTGCGCCAGCACTTCGCCGGCGTCGATATCGCGCCCGGCTACCACGCTGCGACGCACCAGCTCCCGCTGGGGCTGCTCACAGGGCGCCGGGCGCTTGCGCCCATCGCCGAGGGCCTGCTCGATACGACGAATGGCGGTCACCATCGCCAGGAAGGCCTGAGGATCCAGCGAGGCAGCATGGTCCGGCCCCGCCATGGTGGTATCCAGGGTCAGGTGTTTCTCGATGACCACGGCCCCACGCGCCACCGCCGCCAGCGCGATATCGATGCCATCGCTATGATCGGAGTAGCCGACCGGGCATCCGAAGGCCTGGGCCAGGGTATCCATGGCGGCGAGGTTGATCTGATCCACCGGCGCCGGGTATTCACTGACGCAGTGCAGTACCGTAACGTCGCCGGCTCCCGCCGCCGAAAGGGTCGCCAAGGCGGCTTCGATTTCCCCCAGGAAACTCATGCCCGTGGACAACAGCACCGGTTTGCCCTGGGCGCCGATACGTGAAAGCAGCGGCAGATTGGTCAACTCCCCGGAGGCCACCTTGAAGCAACCGACGTCCAGCGCAGCCAGCCACTCGACGCTGTCCTCGTCGAAGGGGCTGGCCAGGAATTCGATGCCACTGTCACGGCTGTACTGGGCCAATCGCCGAAAATCGTCAAGGCCAAGCTCCAGGCGCTTGAGCATGGCGTACTGGGAGCCGTCCTCCGGGCAGGCCTTTCGCTGGTAGCTTGCCTGGGCGGCGTCGGCGGTCACCAGTTGCTCCGCCTTGAACCACTGAAACTTGACGGCATCGGCGCCGCACTCACGTGCCGCGTCCACCAGCGCCATGGCGGTATCCAGGCACCCATTGTGATTGACGCCGGCTTCGGCGATCACCTGTACGCCTGGTGACTCGGCGCGGCTCGATGCCACCCTCCTGGTCTCGACAACCTCAGAATGACTCATTCGTGTCCCCTGCTTGCGCCTCTTGGCAGAAGCGCCTTCCCTGTTTGCGTAGACCTGCTTTTTGCGTAGACCTGCTTTAATTATTTTTTCGCCTTCTGGCGCTTTTCGCTGTGACGTCTTGTGGTGATGCGTGTCGGCCAGGCGCATTCATTGCCGTCGTCGCGCGGGCGTCCCGAGATACACTCCAGGGCGCGTTACGTCCCCTACCACGGTGGCGCCGGCGCCGATCACCGCCCCCGCACACACTTCGACCCCCTGGATCAGGTTAGCTCCGGTGCCGATCATCACGTCCGCCCCTAGCCTGACGCCCCCACTGAGCGTGGCACCGCAGGCGACGTGGACGTTGTCGCCCAACACGCAGTCATGGTCGACCACCGCCCGGGTGTTGATCAGACAGCCTCGTCCCAGACGACTGCCGGTGACCACCACGGCACCATCCAGTATCACGCTGCCGTCTCCCAGCTTCACGTCGTCATGCACCATGGCGTTGTGCGTGATCAACGGCGGGAGGTCGAATCCCTGCGCCAGGAAGGCCTCGATCAGCGAGCGCCGCCAGGGCGCGCTGGTGACCATACCGACCCCCAGGAAGGCGACGCCTGGCAGGCCTTCCGGCGACGCCAGTCGACAACGGTCCTGCCCCAGCCAGGGGACCGGCATGGCCGACGAGGGCTCCTGTGCCACGTAGCCGGCCACCTGCCAGCCAAGCCCGCGCAGTCCATGCAGCAGCACCCGCGCATGGCCGCCGCCGCCGATCACGAAGCACTGCTTCATCGGTGCCCGCCTCCCTTCATCGATGCGCGTTCGCTTTACCAGCGCTCCGTCCGTCACTTCGCCAGCGGTTCGTCCGTCGCTTCACCAGCGCTTCACCCATGCCTTCATCCGCGCCCTCGCTCGCGCCCTTCACCGGAGTCCCGTCTCAGGCGCTCTGCGCCATTCGCTTGAACACCTCGTTGCGCGACATCAGCTCCCGGTAGCTGCCCTGATCCACCAGGCGTCCACGCTCCATCATGTAGATGCACTCGCAGGCCATGACGGTGGTCAGTCGATGGGCGACCAGCACGATGGTCTTGCGACCGGCGAAGTCATGGATCGCGTCCATGATCAGCCGCTCGGTGATGCCGTCCAGGGCACTGGTCGCCTCATCCAGCACCAGCACCTCGGCCTCGTGATAGAGCGCCCGAGCGATGCCGATGCGCTGGCGCTGTCCCCCGGAGAGCTGGACACCGCGCTCGCCGACCAGGGTCTCGATGCCCTGAGGCAGCTCGGCCACGAACTCGGCCAGATGGGCGAGCCGAAGCGCCCTTTCGACGCGGTCGTCGTCGATGCACTCGGGGGCCAGACCGAAGGCCACGTTGTCGCGAATGCTGCCATCGCATAGATAGAGCTGTTGGGAGACGAAACCCAGCGCGTCCTGCCACTGGCGACGATTGGCCTCATCGATGACCTTTCCGTCCACGCTGATGCGCCCTCGCTGGGGCTGCATCAGCCCCAGCAAAAGATCGATCAGGGTGGACTTGCCGGAACCGGAGGCACCTACCAGGCCAATCACGCTGTTGGCCGGGATCACCAGACTGACGTCGTCCACCGCGGGAGAGCGTGCGCCGGGATAGCGAAAGCTGACACCCTCGAGGCGAATCTCGCGCCGGGCCTTGAGGGCTGAGCCGCCCTGGGCCGGGTCATCGCCCTGCCCAGGGGCGCACGCCTGGCCATGGGCATGGCTGGCCCGCAGGTCATTGCGAATTTCCTCGAGCGCATGCAGGTTCCCGCGGATGCTCGAGACACTGGCGTAGATATGCTGAAAAGCCGGCAGCAGCTTGAAACCCGCCAGGGCGTACACCGCCAGTACCGGCAGCATCGACGCCATCTCACCCTGGTGGGTCTTGAGCAGGTAGAACAACAGCAGGATCACCGAGGCGAAGGCCACCACTTCCATCGCATAGCGCGGCGCCTGCTTGAGCGCCTGATTGGTGCCCTGGGCCCGGGCAAAGCGTCGACTGGCCCGATCGAAACGCTCGGTCAGCTGGGTCTGACGCCCCAGCAGCAACAGATCCTTGATCCCCCCGAATCCCTCGGCCATCAGTCGAAAGCGCTGACCCTGGGCCGCCGACAGCGCCTCGCCGTTGCTCATCAGGCGACGCCGGGCGGTGTGATAGAGCAGCAGGTAGGCCAGCGAGTACAACGTCATGGCGCACAGCGCCACCGCGGGGTTGTAGATCAGGATGGCCAGCGACATGAACAGCGCCAGCACCACCTTGGCATTCATCTGCATCAACGGATCGATGACGCCCAGCATGACTCGCTGGCACTCCTGAGCGATCTGCTTGGTCAGATAGCTGCTGCTGCCTCCGGCGTGGAACAGCCAGTCCTTGTGCATGTAGTGGGCGAACAGTCGGGAACCCAGCTCCGCCCCGACGGTGGCGCCGTAGACCGCCAGCCGCCACACCGTCACCATCGACACCACCGCGGCGACCGACAACGCGCCCAGCACCCCCAGCCCAAGCCATAGAAGAAAGCGCTCCGGCGAGTCGGCACCGCTGGCCCGATAGAGCTCGCCCATCACGCCGTCCCCGCCAAGACGCTCCAGATCGCCCACTACCGCCATGAAGGGCGCGATGGAGGCGACGCTGAGCAGCTCGCACAGCGCCATCGCCACCACCAGCACCTGCAGCCGCAGCAGTTGCCGGCGCTGGTGGTGAGTCAGCAGGCCGTAGAGTTCGCGCAGATCAGTCAGCATCTCACCGTCCCTGGTTGTCGCCGCTGCCGTACTTACTGGTAGGCATAGACATAGTGACCATAGCCGTAACCATGCCTGGCGCTGGGGTCCATGGCGTTGAGGATGCAGCCCTTGACCCTGACGTTGGAGGTCTCCAGGCGCCTGAGCGCCACCCTGACCTCCTTGACCGGGTTGAGCTTGAAGCGCGTCACCAGCAGGCTGGTGCCCACCCGGTTACCGACGATGGCGGCGTCGGTCACCGCCAGCACAGGCGGGGTATCGACGATCACCAGATCGTAGTCGCGACTGAACTGCTCCATCAGCGTGGTGAAACGCTCGCGCATCAGCAGTTCCGAAGGATTGGGCGGGCATGCGCCTCGCGACAGATAGTCGAGGCCTTCCACCTCGGTCTGGCGGATGACCTCGGCCACCTCGCTCTTGTCCGACAACAGGTCCGACAGGCCACTTTCGGCCTTGGCGCCGAAGGCGCTGTGCAGGTGTCCCTTGCGCATGTCGGCGTCGATGACCAGGACCCGTTGACCGGCCTGGGCACAGATCACGCCCAGATTCAGCGAGATGAAGCTCTTGCCGATCTCGGGGCTGGGGCCGGTGATCATCAGGCAGTTGTTGGGCGCTTCCATCATCGCGAAGTGCAGACTGGTGCGCAGGCCACGCAACGCCTCGATGGCCATGTCGGTCGGTTGAGTCAGGGCCAGCAGGCCCTTGATCACCGGCTGACTGCGCCGGTCGCTGCGATACTTGACCCGCTTGACCAGGCGCTGCTGAAACTCGGAAAGCGGCACCGTGGCGTACACCGGCAGCCCCAGGTCCTCGAGCTGGTCCGGGCTCTCGATGCCGCGATTGAGCATGCCACGCACCAGTACCACCGCCACCGCCAGAAAGGCACCGATAACGGTGGCCAGGGCCATCATCAGGCCGGCGTTGGGTGCCACCGGATCGTCATCCACATACGCATCGTCGATGACCCGCACATTGCCGATGGTGCCGGCCTTGGCGACCGCCACCTCTTGCGCACGATTAAGCACATTGACATAGATCGCCTGGGTCACCTCCACGTCCCGGGTCAGGCGCACGATTTCCTGCTGGGACTCGGGCATCTCGCTGACACGCTCCTCCAGTCGGGCCTTCTCCTGGTTGAGGATGCCGCGCTGGCGCATCAACGCCTGATAGGTGGGGTGATTGCGGGTGAACCGCTGGACCAGTTCGGCTTCTTGGAAATCCAGGGTGTTGAGCTGTTCCTCCACCGAGATCAACTGCTCGACCACCGAGGCCGCCTCGGAGTCCAGGTCGATACTGTCCACCTCGACGCGATAGGCATTGAGCCGATCTTCCGCCGACGACAGCGAGGCCTTCAATGCCACCGCCTGCTCATCGAGAAAGGCCAGGCTCTGGTCGGCCTGGGCCGACTGCCGCTCGACATTCTGCATCAGGAAGGTTTCCGCCAGGACATCCAGCGACTCGCGCACCCGATCGATGTCGGTGCCGGTCAGGGTCAGGCGCAACATGCCGGTGCTGGCGCTCGAGCCGCTGCCCTGCTCGGTGACCGTCAAGCGAGCCAGCAGCGAATCGATGGCCGACACCTGGGGGCGCTTGGACAGGCTGAACTCTGCACCTGGCGCTGCGGTCATCTCGCGAACGCTCAACACCACATCGCCTCCGTCGAATCTTGCGGTATCGCCGACACGACCGACACCCAACAGATCACCGTCAGGACCAAATAGCTGATAGCCGGCATCGCGGCCTGCCACCAGGCGGAAGGCCGCGCCGCGATAGGAGTCAGCGACCTCGAGGCGCGCCAGTTGCAGCGACTCCCCTGCCCACACCAGATGGCTCAGATCCCATGCCTCGGGCATCAACCGCTCGAGCCATCCAAGCGGAGCAGTCATCCAGCCCAGCTCAGCCAGGTCCTCTCGGGTCACCCCTTCACGCACCAGATAGTCACCGACCAGCGGCAGACGGCGTGGCGACACCTGGGTGTCGAGGGCGAGGCGGTCAACCACCCGCCCCAGCACCATGCGAGACCGCAGTATCTGCACCTCTGCCGAGGTGTTCTCCTCTTCTCCCATCACCGTGGCCAGGTCCCCCAGCGGACTGACCGAGGCCCGACGCTCCACGTGCACCAGGGCGTCGCCCTCGTAGATGGGTGGCTTGAGCAAGGCGGACACATAACCTGCCGCTCCGAACAGCAGGGTGACGGCGAGGATCCACCACTTGTGCCGGAGCAGTAGCCCCAGGATGCGCCCGAGGTCGATATCCTCGCGGCCGGGAGCGGAAGGCAAGCGTGACATTTGGGTCATGACGGCAGGTCCTGTCGGTGGCCTCGAGCGCGGCGATACGAGGTCATGGCGCGAGCCTTCGGTGCCAGGCGTCGGCGGCATCGGAAAGCATCACGAATACCTGACGGTGTGCGTCCAGGCTCTTGCGGTAGGGGTCGGGGATATCGATCCCGTCGAGCCAGTGGGCAAACAGCAGGGTCTTGCCGGTGGCAAAGGGCGCAAGTTCGCTGACCGCCTGGCGCTGGGACGCACTCATCACCAGCACCAGATCGTGATTGGCGATCATCTCGGGCGTTGCCACCCGAGCGCGGTGGGCGCTCAACTCGAGCCCGGCTTCCCTGGCCAGCGCTTGCACCTCTGCGGGCGCGGCTTCACCTTCGCGCACCGCAGAAAGCCCGGCAGACTGAATCTCCATGGCGGGCAGCCGCCTCTGCAGCAGCGACGCACCGAGCGGACTACGACACAGGTTCGCTCGACACAGCACCAGCGCACTGGCAAAACGCACCGATCAGATCTCGCCGATGCGGGTGGTGGTGTCGGCGATGGTGCCGGGCAGCAGTGCCGACGGCAGCAGCAGGCTGATCACGTTGTTCCAGCGTGCCAGCGGGGCCGCGGTCACGTAGACCACGTCCTGGGGCTGCAGCGGGAAGTGGGTGCCCATGGTCAGCGAGGTGGCGTTGCTGATATCAAGCTGATAGACGGTGGCAAGCTTGGCATCGCCCGGCGGCTTGGGACGAATCACGAAGATCCCCGACGGTTCGGCGGTGGTCTCGATGACGCCGCCGGCTCGCGCCAGGGCGGTGGTCAGGGTGATACGTTCGTTGCCCAGCACCAGATTGCCGGGATTCCTGACCTGCCCCAGCACCGCGACGTTCTCGGACTCCAGGGTCGGGATATGCACCACGTCGCCATCGCGCAGCAGGCGGTTCTGGGTCTGGTCACCATGGCGCATCAGCGCGTACAGCGACAGCACCTCCCTGGTGCCATCACGATTGAGTACCACCTCGTGCCAGTTGGCCGTCTCCGATGGCCCCCCGGCCTGGCTGACCGCATCGACCAGGGTCAGCGGGACCGTGGTGATCGGCTGGGCGCCGGGGGTGGCAACCGCTCCACTGACGTAGATCTTCTTGGAATGGTAGGCGGCGACGTTGACGTCCACCTGGGGCTCGGTGATGTAGTTCGACAACATGCCGGTGAGGGTTCGGCGTATCTGGTCCACCGTCCGCCCGGCCACTCGGAAACGTCCGACATAGGGGAAATAGATGCGACCATCGGGCTGTACCGTCTTGCCGGTCTCTTCGGGGCTGCGCTCGGCGCCCCCCGGGATGGTCAGCTCGGGGTGGTCATAGACGGTGATGTTGAGCACATCACCCGGCCCGACACGGTACTCGTAGTCCGTCAACTGGGCCTTGAGGTAGGAAGGCATGGTGCTGGCGATATCGCCGGTGACGTTCTGGCGGAAGTTCGCCACCAATGCCGGGGTGATGGCCTGGATGTCGACCAGATGATCGATGTCCGGCGCCTCGGTCTCGTAGTCGATATGCCCGCCAGGGGCATAGGCACAACCACTCACGGTCAGCGCAAGCAGCACTGCGAAGACGGCACCCGCCAGCCAGCCGGGCGATCGTTGCGACTCGTCCACGACCCTTGTCCACTGGTGTGCCTGATTCACCTCGTCCATATCGTCCCCCTGAGCGTGTGACACGCTACCGCCCCAGGGTGATATCGATGGCATATCCCTGAAGCCCTGCGCGTAGACAGATGGTTATTGTCACCGTCGAGGCTGCGTCTTCTGCGAGACGATCGACCACCGACAGCCCGCAGCACCCGTCGACGCTCGAAGACTCGATGGCCGCCAGGTACTGCGATTTATGCCAGTACGATTGCATAGCCGCGCCGTCCTGGCAGTCCGAAATTCCTGGCGTACACAGGCTGACAAACCCCATATCGGTATCCCGGAAGCATGAGAGCGACTGTTTCCGCTTGTAATTGCGTGTTCCTTCAGGACACGTCGGGGGCGCCAGCGGACAGTTACCGTGGAGAAAGTGTTTCTTTAGCCGAATCATAAGGTTGGAAATGTGCGAAAAAAGCGCTGAGAAACCAGGATCGAGAATGTGGGCAAAGAGCGCGACCATGGGCCCTTCGCAGACGCACCATTGCAGTGCGACAGATCACTGATTCCTGATACGACGAGGTGATCGCTGCAGCAACCTCGGTTCATGCGCCGATATGACGCATCTAGTCATTGGCGACATGGCGCGTCAGCCAGGGGGACGCCAAGCCTCCAATTACCAAAGCGCGGAGCGGCAAAAAGTATCCGGGTGAACGAAGCAAACTGAGAAAAAAATGCCCCCGGCAACGAGGGCATGGTAGCTTGCGAAATTCAGGCAAGGACGAGGGAGAAAATCGGCAACCGGTCTCTCTCACCCCGTCATTGGGCCCCGTTCACGGCTCGGGGCTTTTGACTCGACTCTTGACTCGGCTCTTGCTACTCGGCGCTTTGCTCGGCAGGCTGCTGCTGGTTGGCGCCCTGCTCGTCGCTATTGGCTTCAGCGCTCTGCTCGTCGCCCTGCTCGTCGCCCTGCTCGTCGCTATTGGCTTCGGCGCCCTGCTCGCCGCTATTGGCTTCAGCGCCCTGCTGGCCACCCTGCTCATCACTCTTCTCATCACTCTGCTCAACGCCGGCTGACTCCGCTGCCTCCTCATCGTCGGGGCTACGGGTCACCTCGGTCACCGGCGGTGTCGCAGCCTCCGGGGCAGCGTTGGCGCCACCCAGGCCATCGATCAGGGACGCCAGGGCGCCGTCGAGTCGGCTCAGATGATGGGCCATGGTCAGCGGATAGTTGGCGAAGATGCCGAGGCCACTGCCGCGCAGCACCACCGGGCTCCAGAACTGACGTTGCATACGCTCGATCTCGGCCAGCGCCCGGGCGTAGCTGTCGCCGAGGCCCGCGCTTGCGATCAGATCCGCCTGGTCACGCTCGAGCGCCTCGAGCAGGTGTCCCAGCGCCCAGGTCTGACCGCGGGTCTCGTGGAACACGTTGTCGACGCGGTACCAGGGCACTCGACTGTCCTGTGCCACTTCGATACCCAGTTCCTTCAAGCGCTCGCTGTCGCTGACCGTGGATGACAGCCGCTCCCGCAACGAGGCCAACTGCTGGCGCACCGCGTCCAGATAGAGCGCCAGGCCCTGGCCCTGATCGACGAAGGACGCGCCGACCCCATCGTCGAAACGCGCCAGATAGGCGCGGGCCGAGTTCCCCGCCTGGGCCAGGTGATCCTCCATGGACGGGGCCAGCCAATCGTCGGCGTCCTGTTCGAGGGCAGCGATCAGAGTATTCACCGACTCACCGGCGCCGGGGTCGAAGTCCGCCAGGCTGGCGGCCATCAGCCTCGCCTGAACCAGCACACCAGTTTCCCAGGACGGCATATTGTCGAGCAGCAGTCCCGGCGGCATCAGGTCATTTCGCAGGTACCCGCCGGGCTTGTCCTGCAAGGTATCGATCAGGGTGGCCAGGGTCGCGACCGTAACGGTGCCTCTGGCCGCCGGCGCCGCGGAGATGCGCTGCTCCTGGGTGGCAGTCTCCACGTCGAAGCGCGACGGCGCCAGGCTCCACCAGATCCCCAGCCCCACCGCCACCATCACGGCAAGCACCAGCAGCACGGCGAGCGGTTTCCAGATCCATCCGTACTGCGGGTTCTCGAGCTCCTGACGACGCCTTTCGGCGCGCTGTCGACGACTGCTCATTTCGCTCTCCTTGTCGTTCATCAAAGGCCGGCCAGCCCTGCCTCCAATGAGGGAAAGCGCCGGCGCCAGTGGTAGAATACGCTTGCATCTGATCATAGCGCAGGGTCCGCGGGAACCCCGCCCCGCTTCCACGGTCACACAGCGGGGTCTGACACGGCAGGCGAATCCCGCCACGCCTTGCCCCGTCTTCCACACCCATCGTCAACAAGGATTCGACGTGTTCTTCGCCACACGCCTCTTGCTGTTCGTCTGTCTGCTGCTGTCCCCCTGGGTGGCCCAGGCCCAGTTCTTTTCCTCGTCGTCGAGCAGCGCCGAGTTTCTGCCGGTGAACGAGGCCTTTACCGCCAGCGCCTGGCACGACGGCGATCGGCTCTATATCGGCATGCAAAATGCCGACGGCTACTATCTCTATCGTCACCGCTTCTCGTTGGAACTGCCAGGCGAACCGGACGCCCTGGGTGAGCTGTCGCTACCGCCCGGGGAGGCCAAGACCGACGAATTTCTCGGCGACGTCAACGTCTTCTACGATCAGGTGGTGTTCAGTGCCCCGCTGGCCGACACCCGTCAGGGGCCACTGGACATCGCCCTGACGTTCCAGGGCTGCGCCGACGCCGGTCTGTGCTACCCCCCGGAACGGCTTGAGCTGGCCGCCGCCCAGAGTGAGCCCCCCGCCACCTTTGCCGACGCCCTGGAGGACGGCCAGACGGCCAACGACAACACAGCCCAGGCTACCCCAGCGGACCTCGCCGGACAGCCGCCCACGAGCCAGCAAGCAGGCAGCCTCCCTGCCGCCTCTGTCGATGCAGCTCCGCTCAGCGAAGACGGCCGCTTCCGCGCCCTGATGCAGGAAGCCAGCCTGCCGTTGATGCTCGGACTGTTCTTTGTGGCCGGCCTCGGGCTGACCTTTACCCCCTGCGTGCTGCCGATGATTCCGATCCTGTCGTCGATCATCGTCGGTCAGAACCCCAGCCGCCCCCGCGCCTTTGCGCTCTCGGCAAGCTACGTCGCCGGCATGGCCGCCACCTACGCCCTGGTCGGCGTGCTGATGGGGCTGTTCGGCGCGGGGCTGAACCTTCAGGCGCGCCTGCAGTCGGCCCCGGTACTGATCGTGTTCGCCGCCCTCTTCACCCTGTTCGCACTGGCCATGTTCGGGGTCTTCAATCTACGCCTGTCCTCGGGGCTTGGCTCACGCATCGATGCCTGGCAGGCACGCGCCCAGCGCAGCGGCCCCCTGGGTCTGGCGCTGGCCGGCGCGCTGTCGGTGCTGGTGGTCTCGCCCTGCGTGTCGGCACCGCTGGCCGGCGCCCTGGTATTCATCTCTTCTACCGGTGACGCCGTCATCGGTGGCGCGGCGCTGCTGGCCCTGGCGCTGGGCATGGGCGTCCCGCTGTTGCTGGTCGGCGGCTTCGGCACCACCCTGCTGCCGCGCTCGGGCGCCTGGATGAACGGGGTCAAGATCGCCTTCGGTGTGCTGCTGCTGGGCGTCGCCGTCTGGCTGATCGAGCGTTTGATCCCGGCCCCGCTCACCCTGCTCTTGTGGGCGGGTCTGGCCATCGGCACGGCGCTGGCCCTCGGCGCCCTCGATCTGGCGAGTACGCCGGGCTGGCCGCGGGTCCGCCAGGGCGCCGGTATCGTGCTGCTGGTGTGGGGCATCGCGCTGGTCATCGGCGCCGCCCGTGGCGGTGGCGATCCCCTTCGCCCCCTGGCCGCCGGCCCCATGAGCGCGACGAGCAGCTCTATCGAGGCGGCCCATCCCGATCGCATCGTCGAGAGCCTGGGCCAGCTTCAGGCGGCCCTGGCCGAGTCCACGACCCCCGCCTTCGTCAACGTCACCGCCGAATGGTGCATTTCCTGCAAGGTGATGGAGCGCGAGGTGTTTCCCGACCCCCGGGTACGCGAGGCCCTCGCCGGCTTCCGCTGGATCGACGTCGATGTGACCGACACCGACGCCGTGAGTCGTGAGGTGCTCGACCATCTGGGTCTGTTCGGCCCACCGAGTCTTCTGTTCTTCGACGGGGACCAGGAGCTTCGTCAGGCACGTATCCAGGGCGAACTCGATGCCGCTGCCCTGGCCGGCCATATCGCCGCAGTCAGCCGCGCCCTCGACGGCGCCCAGGCGGCTACCACCAGCGGGTGAAGGTGACAGCGAACAGCGTTCGGCCTCGCTGGACAACCTTCGCAATTTTCGGCAAACTCCGCACTACTCTGAATTCTGACACGATAGAGACGCCAAGAGCCGCCATCTTGCCGCGATCTCTAACGACTTGGACCGGGTTTACAGCGCCCGGTAGACACTTCACACGATCGAGACAACGTCATGGATATTCGTAAGGTCAAGAAGCTGATTGAACTGCTGGAAGAGTCCAACATCAGCGAAATCGAGATCCAGGAAGGTGAAGAATCGGTCCGCATCAGCCGTCATCCGCAGGGTGGCAGCTGGCAGCCGGCACCCGCCGCCCAACCCTGGGGCGCACCCGCTGCACCGGCGGCCGCACCTGCCCAGGCCCCGGCCGAAGCTCCCGCACCCAGCGCCGACAGCGGCCCGAGCTACCAGGGCCAGGCCGTGGTCTCGCCGATGGTCGGCACCTTCTACCGCTCCCCGGCACCCGGCGCCAAGCCTTTCGTGGAAGTCGGCGCCAGCGTGCGCAAGGGTGACACCATCTGCATCGTCGAAGCGATGAAGATGATGAACCAGATCGAAGCCGATCGTGACGGCGTGATCGAGGCCTTCATGGTCGAGGACGGCGAGCCCGTCGAGTTCGACCAGCCCCTGGTTGTCATCTCCTGAGAAGACTTGCGTCTTCCCTGATCATTCACTTTCGGCGGACACCACCATGTTGGACAAGGTTCTTATCGCCAACCGCGGCGAGATCGCTCTTCGCATCCTGCGGGCCTGCAAGGAGCTCGGGATCAAGACGGTTGCGGTCCACTCCAAGGCCGACCGCGAACTGATGCACGTGCGGCTCGCCGATGAGGCGGTGTGCATCGGCCCCGCTTCCTCGGCCCAGTCCTACCTCAATATCCCCTCGCTGATCAGCGCGGCCGAGGTGACCGACGCCAGCGCCATCCACCCCGGCTACGGCTTCCTCTCCGAGAATGCCGACTTTGCCGAGCAGGTCGAGCGTTCCGGCTTCACCTTCATCGGCCCGCGCGCCGAGACCATTCGCCTGATGGGCGACAAGGTCAGCGCCATCGAAGCGATGAAGAAGGCCGGCGTGCCCACGGTGCCAGGCTCCGACGGGCCGCTGGGCGACGATGAAGGCGAGCTGCTGGCCACCGCCCGGCGCATCGGCTACCCGGTGATCATCAAGGCCGCCGCCGGCGGCGGCGGACGTGGCATGCGCGTGGTGCACACCGAAGCCCACCTGATCTCCGCGGTCACGGTAACCCGCACCGAGGCCCACTCGGCCTTCGGCGACGGCACCGTGTACATGGAGAAGTTCCTCGAGAAGCCGCGTCACGTCGAGGTTCAGGTGCTGGCCGACGGCCAGGGCAATGCCATCCACCTGTATGACCGCGACTGCTCGCTGCAGCGCCGCCACCAGAAGGTGCTGGAAGAAGCACCCGCGCCGGGCCTTGATCCGGACGCCCGCGCCAAGGTGCTGGAAGCCTGTCGCGAAGCCTGCGTGGAAATCGGCTACCGCGGCGCCGGCACCTTCGAGTTCCTCTACGAGGACGGTGAGTTCTTCTTTATCGAGATGAACACCCGCGTCCAGGTGGAGCACCCGGTCACCGAGATGGTCACCGGCGTGGATATCGTGCGCGAGCAGCTGCGCATCGCCTCCGGCCTGCCGCTGTCGATCCGCCAGGAAGATGTCGAGCTCAACGGCCACGCCTTTGAGTGCCGCATCAACGCCGAGGATCCTCGCACCTTCATGCCTTCTCCGGGCAAGGTCACGCTGTACCACCCTCCGGGTGGTCTCGGCGTGCGCATGGACTCCCACCTGTACACCGGCTACACGGTGCCGCCCCACTACGACTCGCTGATCGGCAAGCTGATCACCTGGGGCGCCGACCGCGAGACCTCGCTGACGCGCATGCGCAACGCCCTGGACGAGCTGCTGGTGGAAGGCATCAAGACCAACACCGACCTGCACAAGGACCTGGTGCGCGACGGCTACTTCCAGCAGGGTGGCGTCAATATTCACTACCTCGAGAAGAAGCTCGCGCAGTAGCACGGCGGCTTTGTACCAAGAGCGTGACAACGGGGCGGCCCAGGCCGCCCCGTTGACGTTGCACCAGACCGAAGAGGAATACCGCCATGCCCTGGCTTCAACTCAAGGCCGAGGTCCCACCACAGCAGGCGGAACTGCTGGAGGAACTGCTGCTGGCCGAAGGCGCCACCGCGATCACCCTGCAGGACGCCCACGACGATCCGGTGTTCGAGCCGGACCGGGGCACCACCCCACTGTGGGACCAGACCATTCTCACCGGTCTCTACGATGACCTCGACGGCCTGGCGGACATGCTCGAGCGTCTGTCTGCCGCCTGGGCAGAATCCCTGCCCGGCGAGCCCTGCCCGGTCATCGAGCACGAGCTGATCGATGACCGCGACTGGGAGCGCGAGTGGATGGACAGCTTCGAGCCCCTGCGCATGGGTCAGCGACTGTGGATCGTGCCGAGCTGGCACCAGCCGCCCGAGGATGACGCGGTCAATCTGCATCTGGACCCGGGCCTGGCCTTCGGTACCGGCACCCATCCCACCACCGCGCTGTGTCTCGAGTGGCTCGATGGGCTGGCGCTCGACGGCGAACTCGACGGCATCGAACTGCTCGACGTCGGCTGTGGCTCCGGCATCCTTGCCATCGCCGCACTCAAGCTGGGTGCCGCCCGAGCCATCGGCACCGACATCGACCCGCAGGCGCTCAGCGCCAGTCGTGACAACGCCGAGCGCAACGCCATCGACGAGTCGCGCCTGACGTTGCGCTACCCGGAGCAGATGGGCGAGGAGCGCTTCACCCTGGTGGTGGCCAATATCCTGGCCGGTCCGCTGGTGGAACTGGCCCCGACCATCGCCGGCCATGTCGCCGACGGTGGTCGCCTGGCGCTGTCTGGCATCCTCGAGGCCCAGGCCGACGAGGTGATCGACGCCTACCGCCACGAGGGACTTTTCATGGACGAGCCGGAAGTCCGTGAAGGCTGGGTGCGGCTTAGCGGCCGGCGCCCCACCAAGGACTGAACATCGCGCCACGAGAGGCTGTCACCGGGCAGCCTTTCGCATTAAAACGTCTCGAACACGCCTTCACCAACGGTGCTTCGAGGCGTATGATATGCAGCCCCGGAACGACGGCAGCTCCCATGTCAGACCACGATCCCAGATCCCCCATGGTGCAACAGCAAGATTCAGGCATCACCACCTGCATTGGCCCGCATCAGCTGGCCGGCCCGGTGATCCTTGCACCTATGGCCGGGGTCACCGACCGCCCCTTCCGCGCGCTCTGTCGTCGCCTGGGCTCGGGACTGGTGGTGGGCGAGATGGTCACCTCCGATCCCAGCCTGTGGCACACCCGCAAGTCGCGCCTGCGCATGGACCACCGGGGCGAACCCGGCCCCAGGGCGGTGCAGATCGCCGGCGGCGACGCCGAGATGCTGGCCACCGCCGCCCGCCTCAACGCCGAACAGGGCGCCGAGATCATCGACATCAACATGGGCTGTCCGGCCAAGAAGGTCTGCAACAAGGCCGCGGGCTCTGCCCTGCTGCGGGACGAAGCGCTGGTGGCGGAGATCCTCGATGCGGTGGTGGCCGCCGTCGACGTGCCGGTGACCCTGAAGATCCGCACCGGCTGGTGCGCCGAATCCAACAACGCGGTGCGCATCGCCCGGCTGGCGGAAGATGCCGGTATCCAGGCGCTGGCCGTCCACGGCCGTCATCGCCAGCAACGCTATCAGGGCGAAGCCGAGTACGAGACCATCGCCGAGGTGGCATCAAGGGTCAGCATCCCCGTCTTTGCCAACGGCGATATCACGTCTCCCGAAAAGGCTCGGCGCGTACTCGACTATACTGGTGCGGATGCGGTGATGGTGGGTCGAGGCGCCCAGGGCAACCCCTGGATCTTCCGCGAGATCAGCCACTATCTGCGCCATGGCGAAATCCTGCCGGCGCCTTCCGACGCGGAACGACGCGACGTCCTCGGCTCTCACCTCGATGCCCTGCACGCCTTCTACGGTGACCATATGGGCGTGCGCATCGCGCGCAAGCATCTGGGTTGGTACCTGTCCAGCGATCGACGCCTCGACGACGATGGCCGTCGCCAGCTCAAGGCCACCTTCAACGGCCTGACCTCGACCCAGGCCCAGCGCGACTTTATCGACGAACTCTTTCGTCACGACCCCGCCAGCGCCCCCGAGCGCGTGGCCAGGGCCGTGGCACACCATGGAACCCGTGCCGCATGACCAGCCAGCAACCCATCGACCAGTCGGTGTCCGCCTCCAAACTCGACACCTCTCAGCGTGGCCTCGACGGCCTGGCACCCTCCGCACCGCAGGCCAGTGACGAACGTCCCCTGCGCGAGGCCGTGTTCGCCGCCATGGAACGCTACTTCGACCATCTCGACGGCGGCACCGTCACCGACCTCCACGCCATGGTGATGGCCGAGGTCGAGGCGCCTCTGCTGTCGTCGGTGCTCGTCTACACCAACGGCAACCAGACCCGTGCCGCAGAGATGCTCGGACTCAACCGTGGCACCCTGCGCAAGAAGCTCAAGCACTACGAACTGATCTGACCCGACCCCAAGGGAGCCCACGGCTCCCTTTTCTGCGCCAAGGCGCCCTTCGCTTCCCTTCGCAACAGAGACATCCCCATGGCCCAGCCCTCCTCTCTCGCCGTTCGTCGCGCCCTGATCAGCGTGTCGGACAAGACCGGTATCGTCGACTTCGCCCGCGCCCTCGCCGACATGGGCGTCGAATTGCTGTCCACCGGCGGCACCTACCGCCTGCTGGCCGACAACGCCATCGCCGTCACCGAGGTGTCCGAGCACACCGGGTTTCCCGAGATCATGGATGGCCGTGTCAAGACCCTGCACCCCAGGATCCACGGCGGCATCCTCGGGCGTCGCGGCCAGGACGACGAGGTCATGGCCGAGCATGACATCGCGCCCATCGACATGGTGGTGGTCAACCTCTACCCCTTTGCCGCCACCGTGGCGCGTCCTGACTGCAGCCTGGAAGACGCCATCGAGAACATCGACATCGGCGGCCCCACCATGGTGCGCGCCTGCGCCAAGAATCATGCTTACACCAGCATCGTGGTCAACGCCGACGACTACGACCGGGTGATCGCAGAGATGCGTGACAACGGCGGCGCGCTGGCCCAGGCCACCCGCTTCGACCTGGCGGTCAAGGCCTTTGAACACACCGCCGGCTACGACGGTGCCATCGCCGACTATCTTGGCCGTCGGGTCGAGGGAGCAGAGGACGGTTTCCCGCGCACCTACAACCTGCAGCTGACCAAGAAGCAGTCCATGCGTTACGGCGAGAACCCCCACCAGCAGGCGGCGTTCTACGTGGAAGAAGGCGCCAGCGAACCCAGCGTCTCCACCGCCGTCACCCTGCAGGGCAAGCCGCTGTCGTTCAACAACGTGGCCGACACCGATGCCGCGCTCGAGTGCGTCAAGAGCTTCGACGACACCGCCTGTGTCATCGTCAAGCACGCCAATCCCTGCGGCGTGGCCGTGGGCGAGAGCGCTCTTGCGGCCTACGACAAGGCCTTCGCCACCGATCCCACCAGCGCCTTTGGCGGCATCATCGCCTTCAACGTGCCGCTGGACGCCGACACCGCCCGCGCCATCATCGATCGTCAGTTCGTCGAGGTGATCATCGCCCCCGGGGTCAGCGACGAGGCCCAGGCCATCGTCGCCGAGAAGAAGAACGTGCGCCTGCTCGACGTCAGCGCCAACTGGCCCGGCCAGATGGCACCGGCCCACGACCTCAAGCGCGTCACCGGCGGTCTGCTGGTCCAGGACCGCGATCTGGGCACGGTCACCCGCGACGACCTGACAGTGGTCTCCGAGCGCGTGCCCTCGGAGCAGGAGATGCGTGACCTGGCCTTCGCCTGGAAGGTCGCCAAGTTCGTCAAGTCCAACGCCATCGTCTACGTCAAGGAAGGCCAGACCATCGGCGTCGGCGCCGGCCAGATGAGCCGTGTCTACTCGGCCCGCATCGCCGGCATCAAGGCCGCCGACGAAGGCCTCTCGGTGCCCGGCTCGGTGATGGCCAGCGACGCCTTCTTCCCCTTCCGTGACGGCATCGACGCCGCCGCCAGCGCCGGCATCACCGCGGTGATCCAGCCCGGCGGCTCCATGCGTGACCAGGAGGTCATCGACGCCGCCAACGAGGCCGGCATCGCCATGGTGTTTACCGGTATGCGCCACTTCCGCCACTGACGCGGTCGCGTGGCGGCACGGCGGGGCCCCAGGTCCCGCCGGTTCCGGCCCACCCAGGAGCCGCCCGCCAATCTAAGCGCCAATCTAAGCGCCAATCTACGACAAGGGCCCCGACGCAATGCGTCGGGGCCCTTGTGTGTGTGCTATCGCTGAGCGCGCTGCCGCCACCTGCAGGATGGCGGCAGTCTGAGGCTTACTCGCCGAGGTCGATGCACAGGTACTTGGTCTCGAGGAACTCGGCCAGGCCCTGGTGCCCGCCTTCGCGACCGAGGCCGGAGGCCTTGACCCCACCGAAGGGCGCCGCGGCGTTGGAGATCAGGCCGGTATTGATGCCGACCATACCGTACTCGAGGGCGTCGGCCACTCGCCACACCCGGCCCAGGTCCTTCGAGTAGAAGTAGGCCGCCAGACCGAACTCGGTGTCGTTGGCCAGTTCGATGGCGTCCTCCTCGTCATCGAACGGGAATACCGCCGCCAGCGGACCGAAGGTCTCTTCCCGGGCCACCTTCATCTCGCTGGTGGCACCGCTGACCAGGGTCGGCGTGAAGTAGTTGCCACCCAGCGGATGGGGGTGACCACCGATCCACAGCTCGGCACCCTTGTCCACCGCGTCCTGGACATGCTCGTTGACCTTGCCCACTGCCTTGTCGTCGATCAGCGGTCCGATGTTGACACCCTCGGTGGTGCCGTCGCCGACCGTCAGTTCGCTGTTCATGGCCACCGCCAGCTTCTCGCTGAAGGCGTTGATGACGCTGGACTGCACCAAAAAGCGATTGGTACACACGCAGGTCTGGCCGGCATTGCGGAACTTGGCCGCCATGGCGCCGTCCACCGCCGCGTCCAGATCGGCGTCCTCGAACACAATGAACGGTGCGTTGCCGCCAAGCTCCAGCGAGATCTTCTGGATATGCTGGGCCGCCTGGGACATCAGGGTACGCCCCACCTCGGTGGAACCGGTGAAGGTGATCTTGCGCACCACCGGTGATTCGGTCAGGGCCGCGGCGATCTCGCTGGCCGACCCCGGCACCACGTTGAACACCCCACGCGGTACCCCGGCGCGCTCGGCAAGCAGCGCAAGCGCGGTGGCCGACAGCGGGGTCTGACTGGCCGGCTTGACCACGATGGTGCAGCCTGCCGCCAGGGCCGCGCCAGCCTTGCGGGTGATCATGGCGGCGGGGAAGTTCCAGGGCGTGATGGCGCCGCAGACACCCACCGGCTGCTTGGTCACCACGATACGCTGGTTGGCCTTGGCCGCCGGAATGGTCTCACCGTAGACCCGGCGTCCTTCCTCGGCGAACCAGCGCAGGAAACTGGCGGCATAGACGATCTCGCCGGCGGCTTCCTTGAGCGGCTTGCCCTGTTCGAGGGTCATGATGGTGGCCAGCTCGTCCTGATGTTCGAGCATCAGCTCGTACCACTTCATCAGGATGTCTGCCCGCTCCTGGGCCGTCAGCGCGCGCCAGGCCGGCAAGGCGGCGTCGGCCGCGTCGATCGCCGCCTCGGTCTCGGCGCGACCCAGGCGAGGCATCTGGGCGATGGTCTCGCCACTGGCCGGATTGACGATGTCGATCTGCTCCCCGCTGTCGGCCGCCACCCAGCTTCCGTCGATATAGGCAAAGGGGCGAAACAGCGGCATGTCGTTAAGGGCTTTCATGAAGGCTCCTGGCTCGGGCTTGACGGAAAACTGCATTGACTGGCGACGACGCTTCAGCGACTGCGCGACGACGATATAGCTTTCATGCTAAGCGTTCCGCTGGCCGATCGCCAACTCGAAGCCGTCGCCTCAACTCACCGAATCCTGATCCCGCGGCGCCCTCGAGGCCGACAGCGTGATCGATACCGAGTCGGCAAAGCGCAGCGCATGGGGCTTGTCGATCTCCACCTGGGTGGTCAGCACCTGCTCGTGACTCATGATCAGGTCCAGCACTTCGCGGGTCATCCGCTCCAGCAGCTGAAAGCGGTTCTCCTCCACCAGCGCGATCACCTGTTTGGTGATGGTGCGGTAGTTGAGCGCCTGTTCGATATGATTGAACGCCACCGCCTTGTCGGCGCGGTAGCGGATCACCGCATTGATCACCACGTCCTGGCGATTGAGGATCTCCTCCTCCTTGATGCCGATGAAGGTCCTCAACCGCAGGTTCTTGATGCGGATGGTGGCAAGGTCGTGATCCAGGTGCTGGTCACCCAGTACATGCAGGGACATGGCCCCTCCCGTGCGTCATGCTTGAAAGCGGTAAACGAAAAGCATCGGCTTCAGCGCTTCGTGCGGCGGCCGTAGAACCGGCTCCTCAGCGGCTGTTGACCAACGTCAGGAACTCCTGACGGGTGCTCGGCTTCTCGCGGAAGGCCCCCAGCATCACCGAGGACGTCATGCTGGAATTCTGCTTTTCGACCCCTCGCATCATCATGCACAGGTGTCGCGCCTCCACCACCACGGCCACGCCCCGGGCATCGGTGACCTGCAGCACGGCATCGGCGATCTGACGGGTCAGATTCTCCTGGATCTGCATGCGGCGGGCGTACATGTCGACGATCCGGGCAAACTTGGACAGTCCCAGCACCTTGCCGTTGGGCAGGTAGGCGATATGGCACTTGCCGATGAAGGGCAGCAAGTGATGCTCGCACATGGAGTACAGCTCGATGTCCTTGACCAGCACCATCTCGTCGGTCTCGGACGAAAACACCGCACCATTGACGATCTCTTCCAGCGACTGGGTGTAGCCGCGGTTGAGAAACTGCATGGCCTTGGCAGCACGCTTGGGCGTATCCACCAACCCTTCTCGCTCCGGGTCTTCGCCCAGTTCCTCAATGATGTGTCGATAGTGATTGGCGAGTTCGTCAGTCATGATCCAGCCCTTCAGGGGAGTCGTCGGCTCGGGCGAACACCAGGCGGCCCGCCTGGCTCCACAAAACCTGTACAAAGAATTTTTGAAGTATAGCTTTTGCATTGCGTGAGCGATAGTCTACCGCAGCGTGTCGCCTTCCGCAGTTCGCCTGGCGTTTTTGCCCACCGTCCCCCCCCCCCCCCATCATTGGCGAGAAATCGGCGCGACACCCGGTCTTGCCACAGCCCGCGGCAAAAGCCCGTTGCCAAGGTCTATTGGGAGATTGCCGCCACCGTCGCGACGAGGTACGTGACAGAGAGTCGCGCAACGAGAGCGATAGCTGTCCACCCGACAGCCCTGTGCTATCGTCATCAGGTTGTCCATGTGCCAGGCGACACTGTCGGTGGCATGCCTCCATGCAGCTACCCGTCCTGTTGCCCGCATTTCGCCAGCCATATCGCGAGAATCGCCAATGCCTGCCCTTCGCCGCCTGCTTGCCCGGCCCAGCACGCCCCTCGTCGCCATTCTGACCTTCAGCGCCCTGACCAGCATGACGCCCGCTATGGCGGACAGCCTGGAGCTACCCGCCCAGGCACGCATCGACGTCAGCATTATCGAAGGCATCGACCTCGACTCCGCCGGACAGCGGCTAGATGATGTCATGCTCAAGCCCGCCGCCGATGCCGAGGGACGCACCGACCTGCCTCACTACTGCGTGCTGGTCGGCGACGCCAAGCGCGATGGCCAACGCCTGCGTATCACCACCGAGGCCCTCACCTGCGTCGAGACCGATGGCGGCGAAAGCCACATCTACTCCGGCGAACTCATCGCCGGCGCCTATGACGAGGATGGCCAGTTCGGCATCGCCGCCTGCGATGACGACGGCTGCCGCCTGGACGCCGACCGCGTGTTTCAGCTGGAACTGACCGAACCGCTGGCCATCGAGCAGATGCCCAACCCGTCTGCGCAGCTTAACGCCGAACGTCGTGGCGAAGACGCCGACAACGAAGCCAAGCAGGCCACCCCGTCGAGCCAGACCACTCCGTCCGAGTAGCGGCACCTATGGCGGACAGCACAAGACGTCCGCCAGCCCCCATCTGTCAGCCACCCGCCAGCCAGCGCTCGGAATCCGCCAGGGCCAGGCGTTGATGCTCCAGCTGGCGGATGTGCTCGTCCCAGTAGCCGGCGTCGGCGACCCAGGGAAACGCCCGGGGAAAGGCCGGATCGTTCCAGCGCGCCACCACCCAGGCGCTATGGCGCATCAACCTCAAGGCGCGCAGCGGTTCGATCAGGGCGAGCTGCTGGCGATCGAAATCGATCACCTGCTCGTAGCCCTCGATCACCTCCGATAGCTGCATCGCCCTTTCCTCCGGTCCCTGGGCGGTGAACAGCATCCACAGGTCCTGTACCGCCGGCGCCATCATCGCGTCGTCGAAATCGACCAGCGCAAAGCGATCCTCCCGCCCCAGCATATTGCCGATGTGGCAGTCGCCGTGAACCCTCTGCATGGGTGCACTGACACCCGCGGGTGGTGCCAGCGCCTCGATCAACTGCTGCGAGATGCGCTCGTAGGCCTTGCGCTGACGCTCGCTCAACCAGGGACTCTCGAGTACCGTGCGACGGGCCTGCTCGGCCATGGCGCGGGGCTCCTGCCGACAGCGATGGGCGAACTCACCGCGCCGGCCCACCTCGTGGACGCGTCCTATCAGCTCACCCAGGGCGAACAGATGGTCGGGGTTCTCGAGCTCAGGCGCCTGGCCGGGCAGGTGGGGAAACAGCGCCACGCGGTAGCCCCCCGCCCGATGCAGACTCTCGCCAGCGTCGTTGCGCCAGGGGGCCGCCACCGCCACCCCGGCATCGTCGAGCTCACGCAGGAAGGCGTGCTCCTCGCCGATGGCCTCATCGCTCAACCGGTCGGGGCGGTAGAACTTGGCCACCCAACGCTTGCGGTCATCGTCCTGCACCAGATAGACGCGGTTCTCGTAGCTGTTGAGCGCAAAGGGCTCGCCGGGCAGCCACAGGCCCAGTGATTCGATCGCCTCCACCACGCGCTGCGGAGAAAGTTCACTGAAGGGCGTGGGGGTCGTGGTCATGGGGGCTCCGGGTAAAAGCACAAATATCAAACGAGGCGAGAGGCGCCGAGCTTAACAGAGCCAGGGTGGCGGCGTCCTCGCCAGCGCCCAGGCGTCTACCCGGCGCGCCCCCGCCCGGCGACAGGCCTGCGCCAGCCGCTCAAGGGTGGCCCCGGTGGTCATGACGTCATCGACCAGCGCCACGTGCCGAGGCAGCCCTGACGCGATACCAAACATGCCCGACGCGATGCGACGGCGGGCCCGCGAACCGAGCTCATGCTGGGGGCGATCATCGCGGCGCCGCCAGGCCCGCCTCACCGGCACGCCGAGCCGGCGCCCCAGCTCGCAGGCCAGCCACTGGCCCTGATCGAAGCCAAAGCGCCTGGCCCTGACGGGATGACGCGGCACCCCGATCAGAGCGTCAGGCACGCCATTCTCGCCCACGAGGGATGCCTCGAGAAACAGTGCGACCAGCAACTGGGCGCTGGGCAGATGGGCCTCGGCCTTGAAGCGCTGGACGAGACGTCTGATCTCGTCGCGGTAGATCAGCGGCGTCCGCACCTCATGGAAGCTTAAGGGCTCCACCAGACAGCGACCGCACAGGCGTTCACCCGCCGGACGCCGCCAGCGGTGCTCGGGCAAGGGTTCGCCACAGCCCTCGCAGGGACAACGATTGAGTTCAAGCCCTCGGCGGCAGGGATCACACAGCAGGACGGTCACAGGACCCGGCGCAGCAATCACCGCGAGCCCCGATCTTGACCCTGACCCTGGCCCTGGCCCTGGCCCTGGCGCTAGGGTCGCCAGGCAGAACAGGCAGCGATCCGCCATCAGCTTCGCCACGCCATGGTCAACCTTGCCGATCACGCAGGTTGACAGCTTCGCCATACCACTTATCCTTGTCGTCAACCAATCCGATTTTAAAAAGTTGACCATAGCGAGACACCCATGTCTGCCGACTCGACGTCCACAGTTTCCACCCTAGCCGCCGATGCCGCCCCCCGTCACGACTGGACGCTCGATGAGATCGAAGCGCTGTTCGCCCTGCCCTTCAATGATCTGCTGTTCAAGGCCCAGTGCGTCCACCGCCAGCACTTCGATGCCAACGCCGTTCAGGTCTCGACCCTGTTGTCGATCAAGACCGGCGCCTGCCCCGAGGACTGCAAGTACTGCCCTCAGTCTGGCCACTACAACACCGGCCTGGACAAGGAGAAGCTGCTCGAGATCGAAAAGGTGGTGGAGCAGGCGAAGTCCGCACTCGATGCCGGTGCCAGCCGTTTCTGCATGGGCGCCGCCTGGCGCAGCCCGCGCCAGCGGGATCTCGAGGTGGTCATCGAAATGGTGAAAAGGGTCAAGGCGCTGGGGCTCGAGACCTGCATGACCCTCGGCATGGTCGACGAAGCCCAGGCCCACCAGCTGGCCGACGCCGGCCTCGACTACTACAACCACAATCTGGATACCTCGCCTGAGTACTACGGCGAGATCATTACCACGCGCAGCTACGCCGATCGCCTCGACACCCTGGGCAATGTGCGCCAGGCCGGCATGAAGATCTGCTCCGGCGGCATCCTCGGCATGGGCGAGACCGCTCGCGATCGCGCGGGGCTGCTCAGGCAGCTGGCCAACCTGTCACCGCACCCGGAGTCGGTACCGATCAACATGCTGGTCAAGGTCCCCGGCACGCCCCTGGAGGACGTCGAGGACCTGGACCCCATCGAGTACCTGCGCGCCATCGCGGTGGCCCGCATCATGATGCCGAAGAGCCACGTGCGACTGTCCGCCGGGCGGGAGCAAATGGACGAGTCGACCCAGGCACTGGCCTTCATGGCCGGCGCCAACTCGATCTTCTACGGCGACACCCTGCTGACCACCGGCAACCCACAGGTCGAGCGTGACCGCGCGCTGTTCGACAAGCTTGGCCTGCATCCGGAACGTCGCGACACCTGTGCCAGTGACGACGAACGCGAACAGGTCCTGGCCCGGCAGATCGAGCGCCAGGCCAGGGAAGCCAGCAGCGCCCAGTTCTATGACGCTGCGGTCTAGCCCCATGTGCGCCCGCTGCCAGCCCTGCGCTAGTGCGGTGCGTCCCCGCCAGGAGCCCACCCCATGAGCGCAGACTGGCATTCCCACCTGCGCCAGAGTGCCCAGGCACGCCACGAGGCGCATCGCTGGCGTCAGCGCCGTGTCCATCGGCAGGACGCGCAGCGACTCGACATGGCCGGCAATGACTATCTCGGCCTGGCCGCTGACCCGCGTCTGGCCGAGGCCGCCGCCGATGGTGCGCGGCGCTTCGGCACCGGGGCCCGTGCCTCACATCTGGTCACCGGACACAGCACGGTGCACGAGGCACTCGAAGAAGCCCTGGCACGCCTCACCGGACGCCCCCGGGCGCTGCTGTTCTCCACCGGCTACATGGCCAACCTGGGGGTGATACAGGCGCTCTGCGACAGCGGCGTGCATCTTCTGCAGGACCGGCTGAATCACGCCTCCCTGATCGACGGTGCCCGGCTGTCCGGGGCCCGCTCACGGCGCTATCACCACAACGACCTTGATGACCTGGCGCGCCTGCTGGATCGGGTGCCGGACGCCAGCCGCCGCCTGGTCATCAGCGACGGTGTCTTCAGCATGGACGGGGACTGCGCCGACGTCGACGGCCTGGCCGAGCTCAGCCGGCGCCACGGCGCCTGGCTGATGATCGACGATGCTCACGGCATCGGCGTGCTGGGCGAAAACGGCGACGGCAGCGTCGGGCGACGACTCGGCTGCGAGCGGGTCCCCGTGCTGGTCGGCACCCTGGGCAAGGCGCTCGGCACCGCCGGTGCCTTCGTCGCCGGCGATGACGCCCTGATCGAGCATCTGATCCAGTTCGCCCGCCCTTACATCTACACCACCGCCCTGCCCCCGCCGGTGGCGGCGGCGACGCTACAGTCTCTCGAGATACTGGCCGGCGAACCCGAGCGTCGCCGCCATCTCGATGGGCTGATCGCGCGATTCCGCCGCGAGGCCACCAGCCTGAAGCTGCCGCTGATGGCGTCGGCCACCCCCATCCAGCCGATCCTGCTCGGTGATGAGCAGCGCACCCTGGACTGGGCCAGTACCCTCGAGGACGCCGGCATTCGGGTGGGCGCCATTCGCCCGCCGACGGTCCCCGCCGGCGCCTCAAGGCTGCGTGTCACCCTGAGCGCCGCCCATGACGACCACGACATCGACCGTCTGCTCGAGGCGCTCTTGACCTGCCAGAAGCAGGAGTCGGCCACCTGCGCAGGGGCATCCCGATGATCCGGCTGGTTCTGCTGTCCGGTTGGGCCATCGACGCCAGAATCTGGTCACCGCTGGCGAGCCATTGGGGAACCTCGGTGACGGTGGAGGCCATCGACTGGCCTGGGATAGGCGGCAGGCCCACGCTTGCAGACGCAGGTGTCTCGGACGCAGACGCCTCAGACGCAGACACGGGGCTTTTCCAGCAGCAGGCACACCCGCCGTCTGGCCTTCAGACGCTGGCGAAGGCCATGGGGCCTTCCCTGTCGTCCCGCGACGGCGAGCCGGTCATCTGGGTGGGCTGGTCGCTCGGTGCGTTGCAGGCCGCCGCGCTGACCCGGCACCTGCCCGCCCCCGATGGCCTGGTGCTGCTCGGCATGGGCCCGACCTTCTGTCACCCGAACGGGGTGACAACGACCGCGCTGGCTGATTTTCGCGCCGCCTTCCGCCGCGACCCGACCAGGGCCAGAGAGCATTTTCTGCGCTGGCAGCTGTCCGGCGAGCCCTCGCCCCGTGACGCCCTGTGCCGGCTGCGCAGCCTGCTGACGCCTGACATCGGCGCCGATCACGCCACCCTGGAGCAGGGCCTCGCCACCCTGGCAAGCGCCGATATCGGTGACCTGCTTGGCGGCGTGCCAGGCCATGTCTCAGGCCAAGCGCCGGATAATGCAACTCCCGTCCCCGCCACGTCCCTGTGCGGTGCCACGGACCCCCTGCTGGCCCCTGCCGTACGCGCGGCCATGGACGAGCGGATCGAAGGCGCCGGACACTGCCCGATGCTGAGCCAGCCGGCCCGTCTGGCCGAGGCGATTCAGCGACACGCCTTGCGCATGCTAGATGAAGGAAAGGCACCCACCAGCCGTCGCGGGGCTCACTATGGTGACCGCGAAGCTATCGATGCCGACCGCGAAGTCCAGGGGTTTGACGAGGTGACGCCATGAACGCTCCGCTTGTGCAGCGCCAGCTCGAGCCCGCACGCTCCAGCGACACCGCCACGCCGGCCCAGGCTGGCGTCTCCGTAGCGCCCGATGCCACACCCGGTGACTGGCAGCGACGGGTCGCCCGGGCGTTCTCGCGGGCGGCCCCGCGCTACCGAGAACTGGCACGCGCCCAGATGGCAATGGCCGAGACGCTGTGGCCCCACCTGCCAGATCACGCCGAACGGATCCTCGATCTGGGTTGCGGGCCCGGCGACCTGACCCGGGGAGTAGCCCAGCGCTACCCTGACGCCAGCGTGCTGGGGCTGGATCTGTCCGCGGCGATGCTGGCACAGGCTCGCCAAGAGGCATCACCTCATCCGCGTGCCACGGCGTGCGCCTGGGTCTGCGCCGACGCCCAGGCGCTGCCGCTGGCCGATGCCAGTCTCGACCTGGCGATATCCAATCTGGCCATCCAGTGGTGTCCCGACCTGGAGCAGGTGCTGGCGGAACTCCATCGCGTCCTGGCACCTGGGGGACGGGCGGTACTCAACACCCTGCTGCCCGGCACCCTGACAGAGATCGGCCAGGTCTGGCGTCAACCGGGCAAGGCCAGTGGAGTGCTGGACTTCGCAAGCCTCGACGACCACCGGCGAGCAGTGCTTTCCCGCCGCTGGGCCGCCACCGCCTTCGAGCAGCGTGCCGAGCGCTTCTACTACCCGGACCTGGACGCCGTGATGGCCTCGGTCAAGGGCGTCGGCGCCCAGGTCGCCCGTCCCGGCGCCCGTCTGAGCCGTCAGGATATAAGACAGGCGCGGGCCCGCTATGAACACCTGCGCAGACCCGAAGGACTGCCGGTGACCTACCAGCGACTGACCTTGATTCTCGATCGCTGACGCCTGACCACCGCGCCCCTGAGTGAGGTGCCCCATCGTCGTTTCACCGCCACCAAACTTGCAGCACAGGATCCCGCACTCGCCATGCCAAGCTACTTTGTGACCGGCACCGACACCGACGCCGGCAAGACCCTGGCAAGCTCCGGCCTGCTGGCCCTGGCACGCCGCCAGGGCCAGACCACCCTCGGCCTCAAACCGATCGCCTCGGGGTGTGAGTCCACCGCCGAGGGACTGCGTAATATCGACGCCCTGACCCTGCAGGCTCAGAGCGTGCCGTCTGTACCCTATGACGACATCAATCCGTTCGCCTTCGCGCCCCCCATCGCGCCACACCTGGCGGCTCGCTATGCCGGCGAGGACCTGTCCCTCGACCGGCTCTGCCACACGCTGGGGGGAAGCCTTGAGCTCCCCCGTGATCTGATCCTGGTCGAGGGAGCCGGCGGTTATCGGGTCCCGCTCAACGACCAGGAGGACCTGGCGGGGCTCGCCACACGCCTTCAGCTTCCTGTGATCCTGGTGGTGGGACTGAAACTTGGCTGCCTGAACCACGCCCTGCTGACCGCCGAAGCCCTCAAGGCAGATGGCGTCACTTGCGCCGGCTGGATCGGCAACCTTGTCGATCCCGGCGTCGCCGAAGATGAAACCCTCTACCGGGACAACCTCGATCACCTGAAAGCCAGGCTGCCGGGGCCCTGCCTCGGCATCATTCCACGCCTAGATGGCAGCGACCATCGGGCACTGGCCGATCAAGCCGCCGATCATCTTTCGCTGCCATAGCTCGACCTCACAAGCCTCAGCCCCGCCCCCGAGCCGCTCGAAGCGTCCGGGCGGATAGCGGGGCCCTGGCTCGATCGAAGCGAGCGCACCTCACGGAAGTGTTTGACTTGCCAGGCCGGCAACGTAAAATATGCCCCGCCTACCCCGCGTGCGGATGTGGTGGAATTGGTAGACACGCTAGATTTAGGTTCTAGTGCCTTAGCGCGTGGGAGTTCGAGTCTCCCCATCCGCACCATCTTGATTTCCCTCAGCTTTTCCCGAATTCCAGCACATTGTCACGGCGCACTAGATTTTCGGGTGTGACCGGATTGTGACCGAGCCGATTCACTGCTTCCCTCACCCGGTGTGGCGCCAGGTGTGCATATCGCTCCGTCATCGTTATGCTGGAGTGACCGAGCAACTCCTTCACGACTTCCAGCGGCACCCCGTCTGTCACCAGCCATGATGCGGCGGTATGCCTCAAGTCGTGAATGCGCAGATCCTCGAGGCCGGCGCTCTTGCTTGCTTTCTCGAAACCACTGCGCAGCGACTTCACCTGGCCACCGCCTGGCCGGGCGAAGACCCAGGGCGACTGTGGCGCGTTCTCCGCACGCCAGGTCGCCCGCCTCTTGATTGCCGATGCCGCATTGGCGTTCAGCGGCACAACGCGAGGCTTCCCCGACTTCGTGTGCCTGGCGTTGAGCGTGATCGACTCCACTCCTCGCGTCAGGTCCACCCTGGCCCAGTCCAGGTTGAGCAACTCTCCTCGGCGACAGCCGGTGTAGACGGCAACCTCGATAAAGTCAGCGAGGATGTCACCGCTCCGCTGCTGCCGGGCCACCGCGATCAGCCGGCCCGCCTCGGCTCTCGTCAGATACCGCTCCCGGTGGTGTGGCTCCCGCAGCATCCTGCCCTTCACCGGATTCGGAAGATCCCACTCCCATTCACGATTGCAATGATTGATGGCCGAGGACAGGGCCGCCAGTTCGCGGTTGATCGTGGCGTTCGCTCGCCCCTGGTCTTTCCGCTGCCGGCAGTAGGCCTTGATGTCCTGGCCGGTCAGTCCGTTGACCTCCCTGCCCTTGAAGAAAGCCAGCAGGTTCTTCGTCTGCCGCTTCAAGGTCTCCAGGCTGCGCAAGTGCTCCGACCCGCGCAGGTATTCAAGCATCACTTCCTCGAACAGCCGCGGCGGCTTTACCTCCCAGTGCTGTTCTCTATGGGCCTGCGATCGCCACTTGGATTCGATCGCCTTGGCCTCGTTCAGGTCCGTTGAGCCAGTAGAGCGTCTAACTCTTTGGCCGCGTTCTTGGTATGAGGCCCACCAGTACGGTGACCCCTTCCTTCTGTGTGGCATGCAGTTTTCTCCATTTTCTGCACGCCGGGCGCACTGTGAGCGTCATACTCTGGTGCGCCGGCGTCAAGGTCGGCCAGCCGATGAATGCTCCCCAGGGTCACTTTCCGGCCCTTGCCGCTGCTCACGGTTCGCAGCGCCCCCTGGCTCGCCCAGCGCCGTACCGTCCAGTGGCTGACGCCAAGCATCTCGGCGGCCTCGCTGTAGGTCAGAAGCACCTTCTGCATACACCCTCCGCGCAAAAGAAAGCCGCCTCGAGGGCGGCGGTTATCGTTTCAAGTCGAGCCAGGCAACCCAGCCCAACAGGATGAAGAAGGCCAGTGTTTCAAGGCTCATCGCTTACTCCCTCGGCCTCACGCCGACGCTGGTCTCGAAGGCGTGCGAGGCGCTGAACGATGGTGCTGGCAGTCTGGTGCTTGATGCATTGGCAGCCCCCGTTCGTGTGCATGCCATCGGGCTTCTTCACAACGCAGCCTCCATCAGTACAGCCAGGCAGCCCTTCGAACGGCTCGTTCAGAAGCTCGGCATCGCGGCGGGCGAGGCTGGTGGGCAAATCTCTTGCAAATTCGCACAAGGCGCGGTGATCTGCTCCGCTTTCCGCTGATGGCGTGAGGAGGCCCATGGCCCTCGCCTCGGACACCACGTGCCGCAGCGCATCCCTCTCGGCTTCCAGCTCCTGCACTTTCCGCCTCGCACCCTGGTATTGAGTCTGCCAGTAGGTACTGCTCATACCCTTCTCCTCTGCTCTCTGTACGCCCGCCTCGCTTCTCTCAGTACCAGCGCCCCGCCGGCCATGATCAGCAGGCCGAGAATGATGGCCGCGATCATGCCGCCACCAGGCTGATCTTCTTCTCGCGGCCGCAGTGCGCAACACAGGCCCAGGCCTCAATCGTGTCGTACACTCCTGCCTCGCTCTGGTTCGGGGTGTAGCCGCGAGCATCTGGTCGCCACCACATGTGCCATTCTCCGGACCAGATTCGCACTTGGTCGAAGCGCTCCAGCTTCTCGGGGTGCTTCTTGAGGTGCTGGTGTGTCAGCTTCATACCGCCTTCCTCCAAGCCGGTATCCCGTCGAGCGTGCCATCGCGCTGAATCCGCCCGTGCTCGTGCCACTGCCGGATCGCCTCTTGGGCTGCCTCCGGCGCTTTCACCAACCGGTACTGGCCCATCACGGCGCCGAGGCCCGCCGCCACGTGCCGGGCGCTGAACCGCACCGGTAGCCCTTCCCTCACCCTGATCTCCTGCTGCACGGACACCAGGCCGCGCAGCCTGTCTACTCGCTGCATACCCACTCCCTCCACATCTGATCGGCCAGCGCCTGCTCGACAGCCCTGGCGCCGACCTCGCCCCAAACCTCGATGTCGCTGATCCACTCGGCTGGTGTCATGCGGCTCCCTGCCTCAACAGATCATCCTTGTGGCCCGCGCCGTACTGCTGGGCTTCGCCGCCCATCCACTCAACGACGCGATCCACGCTTTCGCCCAGGGCCTGAGCCATCAGCAGGAAGTCGGTCTCGAGGCGGGCTACCGCGTCATCGCCGTCATCAGCCTCGTTCGCCTCGTCAATCAGCGTGTCATCGAAGCGAATTGCCTTGATGGTCAGGTCGTCGTGGAGCACGAAGGTCATACGCCCCTCGAGCCCCAGGGCGAGCTTGCTTGCCTGGCGCCCGCTCTCCAGCAGGTGCTGCATGTCATCGCTGTCCAAGTCCACCTGGCGGCCGCGCACGACTCCGTCATCACCTTTTGCCTTGAGCTCGACCTGATCCCCGATCTGCATGTCGACCGGCCGGCTGCCGGGGTCCGTAAGCCAAGTCGTCATGGCGCGCATCGGAAGGGTCTGCGTAGCAAGCGGTGTGACCTTGAGGCTGCCCAGCGTCTCGCGCATAAGGTCCAGGGCTTCCTCTGCACGCTTGCGGCTCGAGGTGGCCACGCCGATCAGGTTGCGACTCACGTCCCACCACACGTCGAATCGCTGCGTCCGCACGAATGCCCGCGGCAACAGTTCCTCGTAAACCTGCTCCTTGATTGCCTGCTTCTCTTGGCGGCGCAGCTTTCTGCACTCCTCCGCCTCGATCGCCTCGACGCGCTCTTCGACCTCCTCTCGCACTACTGAGACGGGAAGGATTCGCTCTTGCCGGCACATGCTCATGAGGTGATGCCCCTGAAGCTCATGCAGGTAGTGGTCACCGCCGCGCCCGGCCGGCGGCACCCAGCCAACGCGACGTGCTTCGCTGCCACTGAGGGGGCGCAACGCCTGCTCGCCCAGCGCTTGCTCGAGCCACTCCAGGCTTGAGATATGGGCGCTGTGAACGCGGTAGAGATGGAGATTTTTGAACCACATGATCGTGCTCCCATGAAAAAGCCCCGGCGCGTGCCGAGGAGGCTGGAAAGAAATTGCCGCTTCACGTGCGGCACCCGGCCCGCCCTGCCGCCTACTGCTGTGCAGTGAGCTCGCCCGCGCTCAGCACGGGTGGAGCTGAGGAGACGGCGGCCAGCGGGCTGACTCCGTTTTGAGACACGGTGGCCTGGCCTCGGCTCCGGTCATTCAGCGCCACCGGGCACGGCGCGTTTATTCATGCCGCCCTGCGGCGACCTTTGATCCGTGAGCAGACAGCAGCGCGACGCCGGCTGCCATTGCGCTTGGCTCGGTTCTGTACCTCTGTTGGCATGCTGGCGATTCGCCGGTACACGCTTTGAACCGAGACCCTTCTCCCAATGCGGGCCAAGTGCTCAGCGACTTGAGGCACCGTCATCAAGCTGGCCTCGAGACAATCGACGATGATGGTGTCGATCTCTGGCCAGTCGTCTCGCCGGTTCCAGAAGCTGGCAGGCCGGGCTTTGGATAGGCCAATGCGCTGAATGGCGCCGCGCACAGACAACAGTTCCCGCTGCATCTCGTCAGCGATGTCTTCGTCATGCCAGCCTGCCAGCACCAGGCGCTCGAGCATGTCGAGATCCTCGCGAGGCCAGCGGTGGTATTTGCGTGGCATACCGCCTCCCACAAAAAAGGCCCCGGTGTGGGGCCTGGTTCTTCGTCGCCAGTAATTGCTTTACCGATGAAAAGCAATATGGCGGACGTCACCGCGCTGGATAGCAGACAGCACGTCCACCGCCTGGCTGGGGTCGAGGCCCAAGCACTGCAGATCCTCAAGGGCGTCGCCGAAGGGATCAGCGGACGGTACGTCCTGCAACGCGCTGCCCATGCCTTCCCAATCGTCGGAGTCTTCCTGGCTGAAGTCGGTGCCGCCGGCCGTGGCCACATCGCCGGCAGTCGGCTCGGCCGGTGCCTGCTGAGCCTTGAGGCGCTCCAGCTCGGCTTTCTGACGCTCGAGCTCGGCACGCTCGGCGGCCAGGCGTTCGCGCTCCTGGGCGCGGCTGTGCTGGTCGCGCAGCTCGCGCAGCACCCGGGCCTTTTCGTCTTCGGCCTCTTTTGTGACGTCGAAGTAGTTCTCGGTGTCGATGGCCTCGGCTGCGTCGATCAGCTCGACCAGGCCGGCCGAGTCGAGGCCCATAGCGGTGTCGAGGTAGCTGGTGACCTCCTTGTGCAGCTTCTCGCGCAGTCGGGCGATGCGCTCCTCCTTTTTCCGCTTCTCGGCCTCATCGACTTCCTGCTTCGCGTCCCGGTGGGGCGCCTCCAGCTTCTCGATCTCGGCAATCAGGCTCTTGGCGTACTGGTTGACCTGATCGATGAACTCGCGGTGGGGCTTGGTGATGGCCAGGCGCGCCTTGTCGGTACCGGTGCGGTAGGAGGTCAGCTCCTTGATCGAGGCCTTGCCGCAGGCATAGCCCTCCTTGGAGGTGTAGTCCGGCACCGTGCCGTGCTTGGCGCGCAGCTCGGCCAACTGCTTCTCGACGTCGTTGAGCTCGATCAGTTCGGCGGCATAGGGTTGCGAGGTGTCGAGTTTCACTGCGGCGTTACCCATGAGCGCTCTCCTGTGATGTCTTGTTGGCTGTCTTTTCTGCTGCTCGAGCCTGGCGGAGTTTGTCGATGGCTTCCTCAGCAGAGGCTTTGAGTTTTTCACCGGCCACCTGCTGCGCCTTCTCATCTAAGCGTGCGATGCTGGCTCGACGTGGCAGCTGTTCAAGCTGGATCGTGAGCACCTTTTGAATGCTCGCGGGGTGGGGGATCATGTCGAAGCCAGCGCACTGCTTCTCGAGCCAGGTTTTGAACTCGTCGCGCTTCTCCTGGAGAGCGGCGTCGTAGTCCTCGGCCTGCTCCAGCTCGGTCTCGGCCTGGCGCTCCTGCAGGTAGCCGTGGTTGTCGAACTTCCCGCCGTAGACGTCGGCGGCGAAGCCGAGCAGGCTCAGGCACTTCTTGATGGCGTCGGTGACCGACTTCTTCGGTGCCTCGCCGTCCGTCTTCCAGCGCCCGTTGTTCGTGCGGTAGACGGCGCGGGTGTGGCCGAACTGGGTGACCTCACCCTTCTCGCCATGCCAGCGGTACCAGAGCACCAGGCGAACGGTATGGGTCTGCTCGTGGGTGATCAGCTCGCCCGTCTTGGCGTCGAGGATCGGCGCGCCCTGGTCGTAGCGCTCGTCTTCGATGCGGTAACCCCAGCCGATGCCCATGGGACCGAACAGCTCGGTGGCTAGCTGGATCACATAGATCTGGTCCAGCGTCATGATCTTCTGGCCATCGACATCGGCGGGCTTGATCGCCGTCGTCGGCGTTTTCTCGACCTGCCGCCAGAGCGAAAGATTCTCCTCTTGTGGTGCCATGCTGCTACCCTCTCCTCGATACTGTTGGTATCCGCCCCAGTCCGACCGCCATCGGCTGGGGCTCCCTTATTCCTGCTCGGCCTTGTTAAGCCAGTACCTGTGATGCTCAGGCGTACCACCGTAGTCCTTGTCTGTCTCCGCTCCGATATCCACTATGCCGTTCGTCCACACCGTCATAACGTAAGATGGAAACGTTGCCGTTCGGGCAAGCCGCCAGCCATCTTTCTTTGCGATGGCAAGAGAACCTGCCATGCAATGAGTCATCACCAGCAGTCGGTAAACGTCATCGGGATTGGAGCTTGATGCAGAAATTGGCCGGATATCACTCATATCGCCCCCTAATCAATCCCGTGATGAATCGTCCCAGTGGACTGGATCATCGACCGCATGGCGTCGTAGCCGTGGCGATGTCCGAATTCCCGGTCGATCGGCTGGCTGCTACAGCCGGCCAAGGCCAGGGCGGTGATCAAGATCAGTGCTCGCATGCTTTCCTCCTCATGCCGCCCAGGCGTCCCGCTTCTCGTGGTATTCGCTGAGCAGCCGGTCGTAGTCGTCGTCGGTCAATTTCTGCTCGAGCCACGCCGCCGGATAACCGCGGCGGTCGAGGATGTCGAACTCGAATTCCTCCGGCTCGTCGGGATCGCAATCGCCGTATCCCCAACCGGTGGTGCGCATCGGTGCCCCATGGCTGTAGAACGTCACCCGGCACCGGCACGGAATGCCGGCAACAGTGGTCGTAAACGTCATGCCGCCGCCCTCCTCCGGTAGTGCTGATCCAGGGCGATCTCGATCGCTCGATTGACCTCTGAGCCGCCCCGATAGCCGTTGCTCAGAAACACCTCAGCAACGGCCATGATCAGACCGTCCATAGATAACTGGTCAGCCATCAGGGCCTCTTTGATCGCGTCATCGACCGGGTACGCTCCAGGCTCTTTGCCAGCTTCGCGCAAGGCTTCGATGTCACGGCTGTGCTTACTCCATCCGCTCATACCTACCTCCTGCCGCACCAAGCGGCGCCGATGAATGCCAGGGCGTAGAGAAGGGCCGCCACCGCGACCCAGCAAGAATCCGGTGTCATGCCCTACCCCTCGTGCAGATCCACCCCAGAAGGCCAGCCAGGCCGCCCAGGGCTGTGAAGAATGCGAAAAACGAACCCATCACGGTGATAGCGATGGTCTCGTTCGATGCGTCAGGGGGCAGCATGCTGACCGCCCAGACGGCGAACTCGCGGATTGGGTTCATGTGCTGCCCTCCTTGAATGGGGCCCATAAAAAAAGCCCGCACGGTGGCGGGCAAATGCAGGGAACAGATGGTGATGCGGGTGCATCGGGGAAGAGCCTGGCGGGCGATGTACAGTGGGCCCCGCCGCTATACGCCAGTCGCAGCACCGACGGCGCTTCACTTTTAGCCGACCGTGCTGGGTCGACACTCGCCAAGCCCTTCCCCGATGGCCCCGTACTCTGGCCCGGGGCGGGGCGCTGGGCCGCACTGCGTAGCGGATCACGTAACCTTTGGTTCGATAACGACTTCATGCGTCTCTGCGCAGTCGTCGCACAACACCCTCATGTCTCCGACATTCTCCAGCTTGTAGCGGCCGTCCCTGTCTCGCTTGCTTAGGTCGTAGTTGAGCTCTGCGTCATAAAACGCTTTGCAATCGCACATATCGCACCGGTAATAATCTGCTCCGGCCATCACTCCCCCTCGCCCGTAGGCTCCGTTGTCACGCCCTGCGGCGCAGTTCGCTGTAGATGTCCTGCATGAACTCCCGGCCCTGCATTCCAGCCAGCGTCTCGACGCCCGCCTTCTGATCTTCCTTATGGGCATCCAGCGCTTCGAAGGTCTTGCACGCCATGTGCTCGACGGCCCGCTGCGCCTCTTGCGCCACTTCCCGGCCCATCCGAGCCATTTCCGCATCGGTCTCCGGCATGCCGTTCTCGCTGATCCAGCGCTCGGCGGCGAGCAGGTGGTGCGGACTAACCATGTCCTCGGTGATGTGCATCGTGCCCCCTCGCTACTCGTTCATCTCGCAGTCGTCGCGAAGCCCTTCCAGCATGTTGCCGAGCGCCTTCGCCTCTTTGCTCGTGCAGCCATGCAGGCCGGTCATGGCCCGCTCAATGACGATCTGCATCTGCTCCATGTCGAGGCCGTCTTCTTTCAAATCTGCTGCGTCTACCATCGTGCTCTCCTGTCCGTTGTCATCCATCAGCCCTCTCGGCGAGAAGGCTGGTGGATAACCCTTTAGGGTCGCGGCTCGCCCTCTGTTGGGGCCTCGCCTCGCCAGCTCCGACTTCGCTGGGTCTACGGGTCGGCTACATCCGGTAGCTCGGGTGGTGGGCTGCTGCCCTGTCCACGCTTCCAAATATATGCACCCATGCATTCTACGTCAATGCATCAATGCATATTTCTGGCAAAAAAAATGCGCCCTTTATGCAGGCGCCTGTTTTTCGGGCATAAAAAACCCGCCAACGAGGCGGGTTGATGGTTCTCGCTGGGCTTTGCTACCAGTGGCAAGCCTCGCGTAGCGGAGTTATCTCGCTCTCCAGATCACGGACGTCGAATGTGACTGTGATGGGCGACTCGTTGAACGGCGTGGCCCGTACCAGCAGCGTTTCAGCACCGAACATCGACTTGATGACGGGAATTGACTGGCCTCCCCGGAATAGGCCGAGCAGGCTGTTATCAGTAGATGCGTCCATGCCTATAGTTCGTGCATTGCGAGAGTCGACGCGAAGGTCGACGTCACCCCAATCGTGGTAACGACTGCTTGCCATGTGGTGCCCGTTGAACTCGATATAAAGTGCCGTCGTGTTCTCCATGCACCGAAGCTGGAGTCTGGCAGGCGCAGCGCGCCCAGAGCGATATTTATGGGGCACGGGCTCGTTGGAATACGTGGTGAGCCAAACATTCGTCGAGTCGTCAATGGGGGATGTGTTCTGGCTGACCGACCAAGGGGAGCGCGGCTCGGGAGGTGTTGGCGGTAGGCTATCTTGCTGGGGCTCGCTGCCCTTGGCGGCGGAAGAAGGTGAAGTGCTACTCCCTTCTGAGCGCAGCGATTCAGGTTCTTGTCCAAAAATCGTGGCCAGGATTAGGACCAGGCTGGAAGCGCCTATGGCCAGGACTGCATTCTTGCTGGGCACTAAACCCTCCTCTTCATCAATCTGGCATCAAGAGCGCGGCACCCTCATACGCAGGTCGGCCACAACAACGCCAATGATCTGACAATTGCCATTGATGGCAACCCAAGGGTCAGGCCAGCTGGGGTTGCGGGCCTTCAGCATCTTGCCACCGCCTGGCTCCTCGACGTACTGCTTAAACGTCGCTTCATTGCTGTCCGTGAGCACTGCTACAACGTCATCACCATCAAATGGTAGCACCTCGGGATCAACGTACACGATTGTGCCCGGCTCATAGCGGGGAGACATCGACTGCCCCTTGACGCGTAGGGCGAAGGTTCGGTCCGAACAGGCCGGAGGCTTCGGCACCATCTCGTCGCTCAGGAAGTCGACATTGCAGACCTCTGTCCACGCGCCCGCCTGCACCCAAGAGATGACCGGCACATAGCCCTCCATCCTCGGTGGCGGAGCAACATTGGACTCCTTGAATGCCGGGTGCTCTGCGACACTTGCGGCACCAGGCTTCAAAGCTTCCCTCCCCCGCATCTGATCCCCGGACACGCCAAAGAATTCCGCCAGCTTCTCTATCTGGCGATCTGTTGGGTGCTCGATCTTGCCGTTCAGGATCCGCGAAAGCGTCGATTGCGCCACGCCTGACTCTCGCGCCACGTCGATGGCGCGCATACCTGACTCAGCTATGAGCTGCTGAAGAATCTCTCGAACGGGCTTTTTTTGCATGAGTGCAATGATCCCGCGAGGCAGTGCATACGGCAAATGCATTTGCCCTTGACTTAAATGCATGAATGCATATCCTGTGCATATACCCACACCAAGAGGGCTCCGCCATGTTTGGCGAAGAACTGGCCAAGAAGCTGGAGGCCATCCTGGCATCCGGGGCCACCTACAAGGCGGTCGCAGAGAAGGCTGGATGCGACATCTCAACCATCTATCGCATCCGTACTGGCGCGATCGCCAATCCCAGCTATTCGGTTGGCCGCTCCATCGACCTGATGCATTCGAAGCTCAAGAAGCGCGCCGCTTAACCACAACCACAGATTAGCCCAGCCCCGCAGCAGTGGGCAGGTTTCACCACCAGCGAGACATACACATGGACAAACTTACAGCAGCCATTCAGGAAGTCGCCGAGGACTACGGATACAAGCGCCTCGCCGCAGCAGTGGGATGTCCGTACCAGGTGCTGGTGAATCAGTGCAACCCGATCAACGACCGTCCCATCTCGCTGCGCAAGTTCTGGCTGATGTTCTCCATCACCAAGGATATGCGCCTGCTGGTGGCGTTTCTGGATGAAATCGGGGCAGTGGCCGTGGCCAAGGGTAAGCGCGACGAGGACGCCAGCCTGTTCGATCTGGTGGTGAATCACCAAGTCGCCGCCGGGACTGTCGCCCAGGTTATCCGCCAGGCGCTGGAAGACGGACTGATCACCGCCGAGGAAGCGCGGGACATCCGCAATGCCATCCGCGCCGAGATCGATTGTTTGACCGCTCTGGAATCAGAGCTGATGGAAATGGCCGAGCCGAGACTGGCCAAGGCCTAAACGCAAAACGCCCGGCTGGCTGGGGAGCTGAGACCGGGCGCTTCACTACACAAAGGTGATGATCATTATGACCAAAGCGAACGAAACCAGCAACCAAGTCGTTATCGAGCTTGATGGAACCAAGTACGTCATGCTCGGCAAGCTCTGCAAAGCCGCTGGTATTCCTTACAACCGAGGTCTCGAAGTGGCAAGGCTGAATGCGCAAAAGGTCGGTCGCGAGGCGCGACACATTAACGTCGGCAATACCAAAGCCACCTGCATTCTCCTTCCCCTTTCGCGACTCGGGGTTTGGCTGAAACTGCTGGACCCATCCTCGATTGGGGAATCGGCAGTGGCCAAGCAGATTGCTCATTATCAAAAGAAGTCCAGTAAGCCTGGCCGAGCGCCATACCCGCCTCGCATTGCCATGCTGCTGGATCCCGCATCTGGCCGGAGAATCGTCGAGGAAACCGTCGAAAGCATCACCGCTCCGGCAGAATTTTGCGATGCAGTGAGCTCGCCGCATCGCGAACCGCAAGGCCCCCTGGTGAGCATCGCAAGCAAGATTCAGAAGTGCGAGAGCCGTTTGCGAATTTCTGAGAGGGCGGCGGCTGCCAGCAGGAAAGAGCTTGCCGACCTAAAGAAAGAAATGGCCAAGGCCCTCGGCCTCAATGCCGAGCCCGAGTTCTCGACCGTTGCAGACTACTGCGCCCGCAACCGCATCAACCTAGACACCAAGATGGCTAGCGCTCTGGGGCGCGTTGCTTCGCGTTACTGCCAGGACCGCAACATCGAGACCGGGCTTGCCCCGCACCCTTTCTACAAAACCGTAAGAACTTACCCGGTTGAAGCGATTGAGTTCGCCCTGTCCGTTCAAGGTGGAACAGCATGAGCATGATCCTGATGGCCAAGGCATTCGGCATCAACGTGGGCAACGCCAGCCGCAAGCTGGTGCTGCTCAAGCTGGCCGACAATGCCAACGATAAGGGCGAGTGCTGGCCTTCCTATCAGCACATCGCCGACCAGTGCGAAATGAGCAAGCGCTCCGCAATGAATCACATTGATGCGCTGTGCGAGTCAGGCTACGTCTCGAAGCGCTCTCGCAAGGGAGTGAAGGGCAACTCAACCAACCTCTACCAGCTTCATCTTGAGGGTGAAAAACCTGCACCCCTAAACGGATCGAAGGGTGAAAAGGCTGCACCCCCTAGTGAAAATTCTGCACCCCCTAGTGAAACAGTTGCACCAGGGGGTGGTGAAAATCCTGCACCCGGAACCAGTCACTCTTCTGAACCTGTCACTGAACCCTCCAATGAACCAGGGTTAGAGCCGGGGGCTGCGCCCCTCGTCTCGACCGGCGAACTGGTGGAGCAGGGCCAGCCTGCTGACGAACCCCGCGCAGCCATCCCTGCGGACATGCCCGGCCCGAAGGATCAGAACACGAAGACCTTCAAGCCCTGGGCGAACTACGCCGTGACCTACCGCCGCCGCTACGGCGTCTGGCCGATTTGGAACGCCAAGGTGGCCGGGCAGCTTGGCCAACTGGTTGACCGGGTGGGTGCTGACCTGGCCCCCGGCGTCGCCGCGTATTTCCTGAGCATCAACTCGCAGTACTACGTCACCAAGGGCCACCCCGTCGGCCTGCTGCTGGCTGACTGCGAAAACATCGCGATGCAGATGCAGACCGGAAACCAGATGACCGCCACTCGTGCCCGCCAGATGGACGGCACGCAAGCCAACGCCAGCGCCGCCGACGAGGCCAAGCGCCTGCTGGGCAACTGGGGGGAATGACCATGCCGCTGACACGACAGGACGCCGAACAACTTCTCGAACAGCTCTACGCCACCGCCGAAGTGCTGGGCAGCGAAATCAAGCCCGCCGCCGCGTCGCTGATGATCCGTGACCTGAAGGACCGGGAGCGCGGTGAAGTCGAGCAGGCTCTGGCCCGGTGCCGCTCAGAGCTGTCTGGCCGCTTGACCCTGGCCGCCATTCTCGAGCGCATGGCGAGCAGCGATGACCACCTAACGCCCAACGAGGCGTGGGCCAAAGCGCTGGAATCGCAAGACGAGAACGCCACCGTGGTCTGGACCGACGAGATCGCCAAGGCCATGGGCGCCGCCAGCCCGGTGCTGGAGCTTGGCGACAAGGTGGGTGCCCGGATGGCTTTCATCGCCGCCTACGAGCGCGAGGTCTCCGCAACCAAAGCAAGGGGCGATAAGCCTCGCTGGTGGCCCACCCTTGGCGACAGCAAGGAGCTCCGCAAGGAGGCCATTGACGAGGCCATCAAGCAGGGCCGATTGGAGTCGCCCAAGGTGGAGCACCTGCTGCCCGCGCCGACTCGCCCGGAAGACGAGCCAGGATACGACCCGGAAAAGCGCGCCAAGGTCATTGCCCATCTGCGCGACCTGCTGAACCACAACGACGAGGCCGCACGCCAGCGTCGTCAAGAGGAAGTCGAACGCTTCGAGAAGCGCCGCCAAGAAGTGCTGGAGCAGGCCGAGAAGCATATGGCGGGGGTGCGGTCATGAGCGGACGCATCTGGACCGAGGCCGAGTTGACAACCCTTCGCCAGCGCCTGGCCGAAGGCGTCACCCACCGAGCCATCGCCGAGGAGCTTGGGCGGACCAAGAGCTCCGTCAACCACAAGGCGTGGGACCTGGGCCTGACTCGCCAGGCCGGCCCTCGCCAACCTTGGACACGCCAGGAGCTGGACAGGCTCGAGCAGATCATTGCCAGCGGCGCTACCTACCAGCAGGCAGCCGACAAGCTGGGACGCTCCCGCATTTCGGTGCGGGGCAAGGCCGCTGACATGGGGCTGTGCAACCCGGAGCGGGTCGGGGCCTTTCGCCGGAAAGACGTAGCCCTGGTGGCCGAGATCCACGACATCCTGGGCGACTGCATCGACTTCAAGGGCATGAACTGCTCGGAGTGCACCGCCTACCTCAATGCCATCGGCTACGAGGTCAGCAATTCATGGGTACACAAGCAGATCGGCGTGCTGGGCCCTAACTACCGCCGCTGGGCCAGGGAGAACGCCAAACGCCGCCGCTCCCTGATCATGAGCATGCGCAGGAGGGCCGCCGCATGACCACCTTCACAGATTCCGCAGCAGCTGTTGACGAGGCTGTCTGGCTTGCCGAGCAGGAAGGCAGGCCGCAGGCCATCGTCAGGTGCGAGGAAGGCCTTACGGTCATGAGCTACAGCGATGCCTGGTTCGAACACCGGGACATCCTTGAGGCCATCAGTCCAGTGGAGGGCGCGGCATGAGCATTCTTCGCAGTATTCACGACCGCCTGACCGGCGTGCTGGGCCGAGACTGCCAAGGCAAGCCGCTGCGCCCCGGCGATCGCGTCGAGGTGATCGACGACGGCACGGTCAAGGACGATTGGATCGGTTTCCGCACGACCGTGGCCGGCAAGGCGCCGGAAAACGAGGAGTATCCCGGCATGCCTCGGGTGCGATTGGCCAACGGCGCGACGGGGTGCGCACGCTGCCTGATGCGCGTCAACGACAACGACTCCGCAAGCTGGCGCGATGTGGTCAAGTCCACCGGCTGGACGCCTCGCCGAGTCACCACCGAGGAGCGGGAAGACGAGGGGGTGAGCCCATGAGCCGGGAACTGACCTACCAGATCGCCACCCTGCGGGACCTGGGCGGCGTTATACAGATGGCGGCCCGAATGGCTGGCCGGGGCCTGGAAGCAGGCCCTGTCGAGCTGGTGCTTCGCCGGCCGACCGAGATTCGTAGCCTGAGCCAAAACCGCAAGCTCTGGCCGATGCTGAGCGACGTCGCGGAACAGCAGCAGCTTGTCATTGATGGCGTGCCGGAGTGGGCCGCGCCGGAAGACTGGAAAGAGGTTTTCACGCACTCGCTCCGCAAACACCAGCGGATGGCCAAGGGAATCGACGGCGGCGTGGTGTTGCTGGGCGCTCGAACCAGCCGGATGAAGAAAAAGGAATTCAGCGATCTGATCGAGCTGATCTACGCCTACGGCGCCGCGAACGACGTTCAGTGGAGCGAGAAGGCGCTTGCTGTGTTCGACACCTACCGGGAGGCCGCATGAAAGACGAGATTTTCCTTTACAGCCTTGTTGTGTGGCTGTGGGTGGTAGCGACGTTTGTATGGGCGTTCCCGCTCTACTCGGCATGGCAGGCGGGTGTCCATGGCCCTGTGCTGCTCACTGCATTTGTCATTTTCGCAATAGCCACGCCAATCCTGGTGTGGTGCATCTTCAAGATTTTGCAGATTAAGCGAGGCGGCCAATGAACCCGACATTCGCCCTATTCGCCTTCGCAATCGTGGCCTGCCTCGGCGCCTGTGCCGCCCTGGCTTGGGCACAGCGCGAGGGGAAGCGCCGGGCCCGCGAGTCCATCCAGGAGCTGTTGGACAGGATCGACAGGAGGGATTCGTGAGGAGATCAGCCCTCCAGCGGAAGACACCGCTTCGCAGCCGGGCGCCGATGGCCCGCAAGCCTATGCAGAAGCGCCGCAAGACAGCACAGAAGGCGTCGAGCGACGCCCGGTGGCGCAGTGAGCGTTACCTGGCGTTCGTCCGGTCCCTGCCCTGCTGCCTGTGCGGTGGGCCGGCAAACTCAGCGCACCACGTAATTGGCATCTGGCAGCTGAGCGGGATGGGCCTCAAGGCGCCTGACAGCTTCACCATGCCTGTCTGTGATGGCCCGGGAAGCTGTCATGAAGCGATTCATGCGCGCCCGGAAGCACTGGCTTATCAGGCGGGATGGGTAGTCGACACCATCAACCGTGGCCTCGACCACTTCACAGACGAGCCCGTCGTCGGCGCCCTGGCCGACGCCCTCGAGTTCATCGCCGCCAAGGAGGATGCCCATGGCTGACATCGTTAAAAAGCTGGTCCAACGAGGCATCTCAATAGCCAGCCAAGTGGACCTGGCATGGATTGTAGGCACCACGTCGCACTGCATCTGGGAGACAGGAAAAGATAGCCCCTACGGCTACATACGGCGTATCGCCACAGGGAGTCGCGCGCGGGCAATCGTAAACCACGACCGCGTTCTCAACATCGAAGAGACCATGCGCCGGAGGGATGCCAAGTGACTGACCACATCGACAACGCCCTGCTCCGTCATGAGGAGACGCTCGTCAGCGTCAGGGATCTGGCCCGGCCAATCCGCATGGGTGATGAGAAGCCGCGCAACAAGTACCACCGCGAGATCAAGCCTGGCGTGTGGGTTGATGTCTACGATGTCCTCGCCGCCTGGGCCGTCGACAATCCAGCGCTGCAACACCTCATCAAGAAGTCATTGCAGCCCGGCGAACGGGGCCACAAGACCCGCGAGCAGGATCTGGCCGACATCGTGGCGAGCGCCAAGCGCGCCCAGGAGCTGGAGCAATGAGCGATCTAGCCCTGGGCCGCATGAAGGCCGGAAGGATGAACCAGACAGAGGCGGCCTATGCCGCCCTGCTCGAACAGCAGCGCGTTGCCGGCGAGATTGCCTGGTACCGCTTCGAAGGACTCAAGCTGCGTCTCGCAGACAACACCTTCTACTCACCCGACTTCGCGGTAATGCGAGCTGATGGGCTGATGGAGTGTCACGAGGTCAAGGGCTTCTGGCGGGACGATGCCCGGGCAAAGATCAAGATTGCCGCCGACCTCTACCCCTTCCGGTTCATCGCGGTCATGAAGCGCCGCAAGAAGGATGGCGGCGGCTGGTCCGAGGAGGTGTTCGAGTGAGCGACAAGCAGAGCGAGCGCCCGCCAGATCGGCGCTACCACAACAACGACCCGAGGCGCCGGTCGTGAAGTGGTCACGGAAAAGCGCCTACTCGATCCAAAGCGGCGAATTCGTGATCTGCAAGACGACTCACGGCGGCGTCGACCGATACACCCTCTGGCGAGGGTTTCAAAGCATCAGCGAGCACCGCACGGCGAACGAAGCCAAAGCACGAGCAAAACGGGAGAGCGCGGCATGACCATCACCAAAGACACACGCATGGCCTGGGCGCTGGCACGAGATGACGGCATGCGCAGCCAGCACGAGATCATCGTCGCGAGGCTCGAGCAGGGCTGTGACATCAATCCCGGCGCCAAGGGCGGCGTTGGGGCGGGCTTGCTCGCCGACTATGCGCGAGTCCACAGCTGCATCGAATCCCTGCCGGCGCCGCAGCGCCATGTGGGAGACGCATTGAACTGTCGCGGCGTGCTCAGCGATGCCTCCTACAAAAACGCGACGATTCAGGCAGCCTTGGCTGTTTCCCAGATTGCCACGCAGCGGATGCCTGGCTTCCCGCGCTGGGCCCCGGCCAGACAGCGCATGCTCTACTGGGTGGCACTGGCCGCAATCGAGCGCCAGTGGGTACTGATGTCGGGCATCCAGGAGAAGGTCGACTTCAAAGGGCGGGAGGAAGGCCGCACGCTCAACGAGCCCTGGAAGATCGGCAAGTGGATTCGCGGCAAGCATGGGCAGTCGCTCGACCTCAAGAACTGGGGCAAGCAGTGGTCGGGCCCATGGGATCTGCTCCAGGAGGTAATCAGGGAGCTGGACTTCTCGGGCCTGGAGTCTCTCGAAAAGCAGTGCTACATCCCCAAAAGTCTGAGAAAAGTCGGGTAAAGATATTGCCATGGTAGGCAAAGTGGACTAGTCTATTCCCAAGCTGGACGGCTTTGCCCAAACAGCTAACACATCTCAAAGCCTCGCCCTCACCGGCGGGGCTTTTTCGTTCCTGCGCCCTGGCCTCCCGCCGGGGCGTAGTTCGTTATGCCGCCCTGCGAGCCCTGTCCCTCGCCATCGAGTGGGCGGCACCTTTCCCGTGATGACGCCGCCACCTGGTGTCTTTGCCCGTTCCTGCGGGCTGTTTTATTCCCCGAGGTGCCGCCATGAAGACCAGCCAGCGCGGACTGAACCTGGTCGCCGAGTTCGAGGGCCTCGAGCTTGAGGCGTACCCCGACCCCGGTACCGGCGGCCATCCCTGGACCATCGGCCTGGGCACGACCCGGTACCCCGATGGCTCCCGCGTACAGCCCGGAGACACGATCACCGAGGATGAGGCGTTCGCCCTACTCCGCCATGACGTTGCCCGGTTCGAGGACGACGTCGAGCGCCTGGTGGCCGTGCCGCTCAACCAGAACCAGTTCGACGCTCTGGTCTCGTTCACCTACAACGTCGGCCCTGGCGCCCTCGAGACCTCTACCCTGCTGCGCAAGCTGAATGCCTGCGACTACCGTGGCGCCGCTGACGAGCTTCCCCGCTGGAACAAAGCCGGCGGCCGCGTACTGGCTGGCCTGACCCGGCGCCGAGCGGCAGAGCGCGATCTATTCCTGACGCCTGAGAGCGTCCAGTTCCATTGGCTTGACGAGACCGTCAGAGTCTCGCGGCCCTGATCCCTATTCCCATACGCAGGCCCACCCAGGAGGCGGGATGTCTGAAACGAGTCCCGATACTGCCTTGAAGGCCAAGCCTATCCTCGAGAGGCACGTTCAAACCGTGCTCTTAGCCCTCGTCGTCGGCCTGCTCGCCTGGTCAGGCAACACCACCCTGACCCTGATCGAGACATCAGCTCGCCAGGACGAGCGCATCAGTCAACTGATCGCCCTGACGGAACAGCTTCGTGCTGATCTGCGAGAGGTCGGCAACGACTACATGACGATCAACGACGCGGCCATGTACCGCGATCAGATCAACAGCCGCATCGATGCCCTGGGTGCCCGGGTGTCGCGCCTGGAGAACCGGTGATGAACTGGAGATCAGCCGTTGAAGAAGTCGCCAAGTACGCGCCTGCCGTGGCTACTGCGCTTGGCGGTCCTGCTGTGGGCGGCGCCGCAGCTGGTGCGTCTCTCATGGTTACTTCTGCGCTGGGCATCGAGAACGATCCTGCTGCACTGGTGGCAGCGACTCAGGATCCTGCCAAGCGTGCTGAGCTGGTCCGCCTCAACAACGAGCATCGCCAGGCACTGGAGGCTATGCGCCTCGAGGCTGAGAAGGCCGCTGCCGCCGAGCAGACGGCTCGACTGACCGAGACACAGCGCACCATGCGTGCCGAACTGGAGCACGAGGGCTGGTTTAAGAGCGGGTGGCGCCCTGCCCTGGGCTGGGTGTTCGCCTTCTCCCTGGGCTCACTGTCCGCCGTTATGGCCTACACCATAGTGATCGACCCCACGGTCGTGGGTGATCCCGAGTTCACTGGCATGCTGATCTGGCTATTCGTGACCATGGGCGCCGCCCTGGGCATCAACGTCCGCCAGCGCACCGTAAACAAGGCGCTCGAGCGTGGGCAGCAGCCCCGCACGTTCATGGATGCAATCAGAACAAAGTGAGCCCGACAGCTATTCAGTCAGCCTCGCTATCGCGGTTGAGTTTTTCGGCTTCTCGTTCAGCTGCTTCGCAGTCGTGGTAAGAAGCAATGACGTCGTCGTTCAAGTGCGTATCGACCACCTGCCAGTAATCGACCTTAGTGCTGTCGGGGTCAGTGAGCACTGAGCGAACCTGAAATCTAGCAGGCATTGTGGAGCTACCTCGCAATCACAAGGGTCACCCCTAGCATAGCCTAGGTGGCAGGCTCCACATTGAACGCTAGGGCTGCCGCTTCGGCACGAGCATCTTCTTCCAGGACGTGCCGCGAAACAACCTCTCTTGACTCTTCATTGTAGTGCTGAGAAAGCTTAACTACCGCCCACCGGACCCGCCGGCTCTTAGCGGTTAGGTAGCTCTCGACCAAATACTTGTCCACCTCCAGGTCTCCTACAGATCGACTAAGGCGGTGGCAGAGTATGCTGAGAACGAACCTATGGCAACAGCCTACTCATCGGTATAGCAACGGTTTCGATGCACGCCCATGCCCAAGGCTGATGTAAGACGCTTGAGCTTAGCGGTCGCTCCGTACCCACCCAGGCCCTAGCTCAGCACGCTAAACACCCTGCAGCACCCGGAGGTGGTCCCCACCTACCAAGGGCGGACGCTGTGAAGCGCTGCACTCCGTACCAGCCGCCTGAGAAAGCTCAGGCGGTCCCTATTCGATGAGGTCAGCATGGCATGCTCAGGCTGTGCCGCTCGACGTGAGCGCATAAAGAAGTGGAGGGCCATCGCCCATGAGCGAGCCAAGCGACTCTTTGCTCCGCGAGATACTGCTGGAGCAGAAGCGAACCAACGAGCTACTGGCCCTGCTGATCCAAGCCCTGGCCGACGAGGCTGACCCCGACGATCCCCCTACCACCTACCTGGATGGCACGCCTGCGAGGTGACCATGAAGGAACGCCCCTGGCGCCGCCTGTACAACACCAAAGCATGGTATCGACTCCGCGCTGCACAGCTGCGAGACGAGCCGCTGTGTCGCTTGTGCCAGCAGATGGGGAGAGTCACCGCCGCCGGCATCGCCGACCACATCATCCCGCACAAGGGTGACGAGGCATTGTTCTATGACCCCGGCAATCTCCAGAGCCTGTGCAAACACTGCCATGACAGTGCAAAGCAGAGCCAAGAGAAGACGGGGCAACTGCCAGGATGCGGAGAGGACGGATGGCCGCTCGACCCTGGTCACCACTGGATGAAGTGAGGAAGCAGATGGACAAGTCAAAAGTAGCCGCAGCCTTCAACCGCTGGATGGATGAGTACATGAACGACCCGGATGCCTTCGAGGACATCACAGCGACTGTACTGCGTCACCAGAAGGAGAAGGAGGATGGGTCCGAGCCTACCTATGGCGACGACTGTGCAGCCCTTCTGGAGCACTACATGAGCGATTGAGACGGGAGGGGGAGGGTCGAAAGTTCCCAGCAAGGTACAGAAGACCGCCGCCGAAGTCTTCTTTCATCGCTAACCCAGTTTTTCTCATATTTAGGCTTGACAACATGACGAAAAGTAACCGCCGCAAGCGTAGCGACAGCGCGGCTGCCGCTCAGTCGGCGGTTGCGTCAGCGGCGGCCGGAATCATCGAGCCGCCGAAGCACGTTCACCTGCCGACAGCGGCCCGGCCGTTCTGGGACGCCATCATGCAGACCCGCGCCGCCGACTCGTGGACGCCTGGCGATCTGGTGCTGGCTGCCCATCTGGCCAGGGTGAACGCCGACATCGAGCATTACACCAAGGTGGCTGAGGATGAGACGCGCCTGATGGCCGACCAGGCCGGTGTGTCGAAGATCCATCCAGTCCACAAGATCCTGACCGACCTTTCCGCGCAGGCGCTGTCCCTATCCCGCTCTCTGCAAATCCATGCCCGGGCTACTCAGGGCGAATCACGCGACCAGAAGAAACGCAACGGGCTGCATGCCGAGGCGCAACGAACCATGAGCGCTGCCGACGACCTGATTGCGCGACCAATGCACTGAGACGGTATTATGAATAGCAGTTGATGCGACGGCCTGAGCGCGATGAATGCCTGGCGTAACGCTTCAGTACTCTCAGGTTCAAAGTATAGGTGGCGCGATGAGCGAATGGATACTGGCAAGCGAAAGGCGGCCTTACAGCAAACCTGGCACGTGGTCAGAGCCGGTTATCGCACTTACATGGAGCGGGGACATCTTCAAACTCTCCTGCATGGGTGATTATTGGCAGCGCCCGGCTGCAATGGATGAGGGCGACAGTGTCCTAGCATGGATGCCGATACCGCCGATGCCATAATCGCCGCATATGAAACCATAGAGCCCCGCCACTGAGCGGGGTTTTTGATGCCCGGAGCATGTATGACACGTGGCGAAAGAGTCATAGCGTTCATTGAAGCGCTCTGCCGCGTGCCAGAAGGCAAGCTGATAGGCCAGCCGATCAACCTGGCCGACTTCCAGAAGCGCTTCATCCTCGATGTTTACGACAACCCAGTCGGCACCACAGACGGTTACCTGAGCATCGCCCGCAAGAACGGCAAGACGGGCCTGATTGCCGGCATCCTGCTGGCCCACCTGGTCGGCCCCGAGGCCAAGCAGAACAGCCAGATCGTGTCGGGCGCTATGAGCCGCGAGCAGGCGGGTATCGTGTTCAACCTGGCGTGCAAGATGGTCCAGCTTGAGCCCCGGCTGACCGAGATCGTCCACATCGTGCCGAGCGGCAAAAAGCTTATCGGTCTGCCCTGCAACGTCGAGTACAAGGCACTGGCCGCCGAGGGCAAGACCACTCACGGCCTCTCTCCGATCCTCGCAATACTCGATGAGGTCGGCCAGGTGCGAGGCCCGCAGGATGATTTCATCGACGCGATAACGACCGCCCAGGGCGCCCACGACGCACCGCTCCTGCTGGCAATCAGCACGCAGGCAGCCACCGACGCCGACCTCCTCTCTGTGTGGCTGGATGACGCCGAGCGCTCTGGCGATCCCCATATCGTCAGTCACGTCTATGCGGCGCCCAAGGATGCCGAGCTGGACGACGAGGCAGCCTGGAAGGCGGCCAACCCGGCGCTTGATCTTTTCCGCTCCAGGGCGGACATGGAGAAGCAGGCCTCCCGCGCCAAGCGGATGCCGTCAGCCGAGAACACTTTCCGAAACTTGAACCTGAACCAGCGTGTGTCGACGGTCTCGCCCTTCGTATCCCCAGATGCCTGGAAGGCATGCGGTGGTGACCCCGAGCGTCTCGAGGGCCTTGTCGCCTACTCAGGCCTGGACCTGTCAGCTCGAACCGACTTGACCGCTTGCGTGATCGTGGGCCGGGACGCCGACGGCGTGGCTCACGTCTGGCCCTACTTCTGGACGCCGGAGAAAGGGCTTTACGAGCGAGCCAAGACCGACCGAGTGCCCTACGACGCCTGGGTTCGAGACGGATGGCTACGCACCACGCCGGGCGCAACGGTGGACTACTCGTTTGTGGCCGCCGAGATGGCCGAGATCATGGCCGACCTCGACGTCGAGCTGGTGGCCTTCGACCGGTGGCGCATCGACGTCTTCAAGAAGGACGCCGAGCATCTCGGCATGGAGTTCCCGCTGGCCCCCTTCGGCCAGGGCTTCAAAGACATGAGCCCTGCCCTGGACATCCTCGAGGCCGATCTACTCAACGGCCGCATCCGGCACGGTAACCACCCGGTGCTGACGATGTGCGCCGCCAACGCGGTGGTCACGAAAGACGCCGCGGGAAACCGCAAGCTCGACAAACACAAGGCGACCGGCCGCATCGACGGCATGGTGGCCTTGGCCATGGCCCTGGGCTGCGCAGGACACGCCGAGGAAGCCGACGACATTGCCGACTTTCTAATGGACCCGATCATCGCATGAAGACTCAAGTGAAAAAGCCGGGCCGTGTGAGAGCGGCACTGCTCAACTGGCTAGGCGCGCCCATCGGCCTCAAAGACGACGCATTCTGGTCGGCATGGGCATCGTCAGCCAACACGGCGGGGCAGCAGGTCAACGAGAATACCGTGATGTCTCTCTCGGCTGCCTGGGCTTGCACGCGCCTCGTATCAGAGGCCGTGGCCACCCTACCCCTCCACCTTTACGAGAGAACCCCTGACGGTCGCCGGCGGGCGGTTGATCACCCTCTGTACTCGATCTTAAACCGTAGCCCTAATGCCGACTCGACATCCGCAACGTACTGGGAGGCCAATACAGCGGCCATCCTCTTGCGCGGCAACGGGTTCAGCGAGAAGCAGTTATTCAACGGCCGCATGGTTGGTTTGAAGTTCCTGGCACCGCACCGGCTTGGCAGTCGGAAGAAGGCCAACGGTGACATCCAGATTCTCTACACCGAGGAAAACGGCCAGCAGCGCGAGATTCTGGAGCGGAACCTATTCCATATCCCTGGATTCTCGCTGGACGGGAAGTGGGGCCTTTCGACTATCCAGTATGGTGCGGCCGTCTTCGGCAGCGCCCTGGCAGCGAGCAACGCAGCGAACGGGACATTCGAGCGAGGCCTGGCGCCCACGGTGGCTTTCACCATGGAGCACGTGCTCAAGAAGGAACAGCGCGAGGAGTTCAGGGAAAACCTCAAGGACGTTTCCGGTGCTCTCAACGCCGGCAAGTCTCCGCTGCTTGAGGGCGGCATGAAGGCCGAGACGATCGGCATCAAGCCAAGCGATGCGCAGCTACTGGAGTCTCGATCATTCAGTGTCGAGGAAGTCTGCCGCTGGTTCCGTGTCGACCCGTCGATGGTTGGGCACGGCAACAAGGATTCCAACTGGGGCACCGGCCTCGAACAAAAGCTGATCGGCTTCCTGACGTTCACGCTTCGGCCCTGGCTGACTCGGATTGAGCAGGCCATTAACAAGCACCTGCTGTCTCCCCAGGATCAGCGGCGCTTCTATGCCGAGTTCTCTATCGAGGGCCTGCTTCGAGCCGACAGCCAGGCCCGCTCGCAGTTCTACTCGGTCATGGTGAACAACGGGATCATGACCCGGGACGAAGTTCGCCAACTTGAAAACCTTCCCACCATGAGTGGCAACGCCGACGTCCTGACGGTGCAGACGGCCATGGCGCCTCTGGACAGCCTGGGGCAAGCAACCGACGGCGATACAGCTCGAGCGGCAATGGCCGCCTGGCTGAACAACGAAAGCAACTGACCTTCGGAGCAACCGATGACGATCAAGAATCTTCCGGCAGCGCCGGAGGCGCGCCCGCGCGCGGGCGTTCAATGCGACCTGTCGCCCAAAGCACTTGAGGCCTGGAACCCAGGCCTGCATGCCGCCACGAGCGATTCCGCCAACACCATCAGCATCTATGACCCGATCGGTGCCGACTTCTTCGGCGAGGGTGTCACGGCGAAGCGAGTCGCCGGCGCCTTGCGCAACATGGACCCGACTGCCGAGGTCACCGTCAACATCAACTCACCTGGTGGCGATGTTTTCGAAGGCTTGGCCATCTACAACCTTCTGCGCGAGCACAAGGGCCGGGTGCTGGTGAACGTCATGGGCCTGGCCGCATCGGCCGCTTCGTTCATCGCCATGGCCGGTGACGAGATCCGCATTGGTCGCGCCGCGTTCTTCATGGTCCACAACGCTTGGATCGTGGCGATGGGCAACCGCAACGACCTGCGAGAGCTGGCCGAATGGCTGGAGCCCTTCGACAGCACCATCGCTGACATCTACGCGGCCCGCACCGGCATCCCCCTCGACACCATCACCAGCCAGCTCGACGCCGAAACCTGGATTGGTGGACGAGAGGCTGTCGATGCCGGATGGGCTGAGGCGTTTCTCGACTCGGATGCCGTTGAAGAAGACACCGCTCAGAACGGATACCGCATGGCCGCCAAGGCTGTCGACGTCGCCCTGGCCAAGGCCGGCATGCCCCGCTCTCAACGCCGAGAGCTGGTCAATGAATTGAAGTCCAGCACGCCAAGCGCTGCTGGCGGTGGTACGCCCAGCGCTACCGCGACCGACACGCCCAGCGCTGTCGCAATCGACGCAGAGCCCCTGCGTATCACCTTTGACTTCCCGCAAGGAAACTAAATCATGCCAGTCAACATCGAGCAGGAATACAAGCAGGTCCAGAACGACCTGAAGAACGTGAGCGACCAGCTCAAGGCCTTCGCCGAGGAATCCCAGACCGCTATCAAGAATCACCAGCAGCTGTCCGAGGAGACCAAGGGCAAGGTCGACCAGATGCTGACCACCCAGGGCGAGCTGAATGCCCGCCTGCAGGCTGCCGAGCAGGCCCTGGCCAACAACGACTCCGGCCGCGCTGGCCGAGTGCTCACCCTGGGCGCTCGCGTCGCAGAGTCGGACGAGTTCGCCGCCAAGGCGTCAGCGCTCGCTGGTGGTGGCAAAGGCTCGTTCAGCGTCCCGATCCAGAACGCGATCACCGAAGCTGATGGCTCCGGTGCCGATCTAATCGAGCCGACCCGGGTGCCCGGCGTCGTGGCGCCCCCGAATCAGCGGCTGTTCATTCGCGACCTGCTGAACTGGGGCCGCACTCAGTCCAACTCCATCGAGTACGTCCGCGAGACAGGCTTCACCAACAGCGCCGACGTCGTGTCGGAAAACCCCTCCGGCGGCAAGCCTGAGTCCGACATCACCTTCGAGATGGACAGTGAGAATGTGGCGACCATCGCCCACTGGATCCACGCCTCTCGCCAGGTCCTGTCCGATGCCGGCATGCTCCAGAGCTACATCGACGGCCGCCTGCGCTACGGCCTCAAGCTCAAGGAAGAAACCCAGCTGCTCAAGGGCTCCGGCGTTGGTCTGAACATCAACGGCCTGTACACCCAGGCAAGCCAGTACTCCAACCCCGGCGTCGAGGTCGAGAGCGACACCATGATCGACCGCCTGCGCATCGCCATGCTGCAAGTCCAGCTGGCCGAGTACGCGGCTGACGGTCTGGTGCTGAACCCGATCGACTGGACCAGCATCGAGCTGACCAAGGACAGCCAGGGCCGCTACATCTGGGCCAACCCCAATGCCGTCAACGGCCCGACCCTGTGGGGCCTGCCGGTCGTCACCACCCAGTCCCTGGATCAAAGCGAGTTCCTGACTGGCGCGTTCCAGATGGGTGCCCAGGCATGGGACCGCGAAGATGCCACGGTCACCATCTCCACCGAAGACCGGGACAACTTCATCAAGAACATGGTCACCATCCTCTGCGAGGAGCGCATCGCGCTGACCGTGTACCGTCCCGAGGCGTTCGTGAAGGGCGATTTCGTCCTGTCCAGCGGCGCCTGATCGGCTGAATAGGCTGAACCGCGGGGGCCTACGGGCCCCCGCTTCTGTGAGGGATATTTGATGCCAACCGTTGAAGCACTTACCGGTTTCGATCATGGCGGCTCGCGCCGGCGTGGCACTCGTTTCCCGGTCTCCGATCATGCCGCCAAGCAGATGGCACGCGCCGGCCTGGTGCGGATTGTCGAGGACCGCCCCAAGAAGGCCGATGGCGCGAAGTCGTCTGCATCGCCAGCGGCCCAAGCCTCACCGCAGACGACTGCGAAGCCGTCAAAGCGTGGCGGCAGTCCTCGGAAGACCGAGGCGTCATCGTAACGAATACCACCTACCAGCTCTGCCCGTGGGCAGACGTGGTCTACGCCATGGACAGAGCGTGGTGGAAAACCTATCTGGACGATGTGCGGCTCACATTCCGGGGCGACAGGCTGAGCAGCGCCCGGTCGATCAATGGTGTTGAGACCGTTCGCTTCTATCAGGGCGGCAACTCCGGTGCCGGCGCCATGAGTCTGGCCGAACACTTCGGCGCTCGCCGCATCATCCTGTTGGGGTACGACTGTGGCTACGCCGGTGACGGCAAGCGCCACTGGCATGGCGACCACCCCAAGGGGCTGGGCAATGCGGTGTCGATGCCCAAATGGGCGGCACAGTTCGCTGACATGGCCGGCCACCTGGGCAACTGCAAGATCGTCAACGCCTCTCGCAGGTCCGCGCTGAAGCTGTGGCCTCGCCAGCGACTCGACCAAGCCCTGGAGGGCGCATGACCCGTATCGTCTGTGTACTGCGCTCAGGCGGCGAATACGGCACCCAGCACGTCCAGTGGCTCGCCCGCCAGGTCGACATGCTCCAGTGCCTGAGCGACGTACCAGTGCCTGGGGTGCCGCACATACCGCTCCAGCACGACTGGCCGGGATGGTGGGCCAAGCTCGAACTGTTCAGGCCCGACCTGCCCGGCGACCTGTTGTATCTCGACCTGGATACGGTGGTGCTGGGTGATCTTGGTCCGCTGATCGACGCCACCGGCGGCAAGACCACCATGCTGTCCGACTTCTACAAGCCGGACCTTCCAGCCAGCGGCCTGATGTACATCGCGCAGCGGGACAAGGCGGCGGTCTGGAATGAGTGGATCAGAGGTCCGCAGCACCATATGCGCCGGTGCCGGACGCCTCGCCGCTGGGGTGACCAAGGGTTTCTTGCCAGCGTTCTTCGCCCCCAGCGTTGGCAAGACATCGCGCCGGGCCGAGTCGTGAGCTACAAGGCGCACTGCCGATCAGGCCTACCCGCCACCGCCGACGTCGTCTGTTTTCACGGCACGCCCCGTCCATGGGCAGCCAAAGCTGATTGGATACCGCCATGCTGATCCCGCTCGAGACCATCAAGATTCACCTGCGCTTGGACACGGCGCCCGATGCCGTGCTGGACCCCGAGCTCGAGCGTCTGCACGACGCCGCGGTCGACTATGCGTCGCAGTACCTTGGTCGACCCATTCCCTGGGATGACGAAGACACTAGCAGCAGCGAAGCGGTGTTCCCCAAGAGTGTCGAGCAGGCGATCTTGATCCTGATCGGAGAATTCTTCGAGAACCGCGAGCAGCATGTCACCGGCACAATCGTTCAGGAAATTCCAACAGTGACGCGCCTCCTCCACTTCTACCGCATCGGCCTGGGGGTGTGACATGCGTATCGGCAAGCTCCGTCACCGCGTCCGCCTGGAGCGGCCGGCCCGCACGCAAGACCCCGCGACAGGCGAGATGATCGACGGCTGGGAGCTGGTGGCGACCCTGTGGGCAAGCGTCGAGCCGCTTTCAGCCAGAGAGTTTATCGCGGCCATGTCGACGCAAAGCGAGGTGACGGCGCGCATCCTGATCCGCCACCGCGACGACATCGCCCCGGACATGCGCATTGTTCACCGCGGCAAGGTCTACAACATCCAGGGCGTTCTGCCAGATCCGAAAAGCGGACTGCATTACTTGACCATCCCGGTTTCTGAGGGCGTCAACGATGGCTGATCTGTCGTTCAACCTCTCTGGCGTCGATGAGGCGCTGGCGAAGATGAAGCAGGTGGAGACCCTGCCGAAGAAAAAGGCGACGCGGTTTGCCCTGCGCAAGGCGGCGAACCTGGTTCGTGATCGCGCCAAGGATGGAGCACTTCGGATTGACGACCCACAGACCGCCAACAGCATTGCCGAAAACGTGGTGGTCCGGTTCGATAGCCAGCACTTCCGACAGCACGGCGATCTGAAAATGAGTGTCGGTGTCCGCGGCGGCTCGACGTCGAAGGCCAAGAACGCCAACAACCCTGGCGGGGACACGTACTACTGGCGTTTCCACGAATTCGGCACTGAGAAGATGCGCGCCGATCCCTTCATGCGACCAGCACTGCAGGAATCAATCGAGCCGGCAACGGATGAGTTCCTACGCCAGTTCGACAAGGCCCTGGTCAGGGCAATCAAGCGGGCCAGCCGCTAACACGGAGTCAATAATCATGATCACCCCAGGCGCATCAGGGCCCGCCGTCGGCCATTACCAAATCACGCCGAGCGACACCGAAGCCCTTCATCCACTCCCTCGGGCGCTGTTCGCGCTGACCGATGGCCAGGTGGCGATCAAGGCTGCGATTGGTGATACGGCAATCACCTACCCCGTAGCGGCCGGCCAGGTCTACCCCATCCGCGCAGCCTATGTGCTGGAGACCGGAACCACCGCGACACTCGCGGCGTGGTGGTGACCATGATCGGCCTTGGATTCCGCATGGTGCCGACGGGTGCCCCGGCCCAGGCACCGGATCTCATTGGTGACGCAGTCTCGGCAGCGTTTGGATCGGGCCAGCTCGGCGCCCTGTACGTCATCCAGCCTGACTACCAGGGGATCACGATTCTCTGGCAGGACGAGGCCGGCACGATCCCCGCAGCGGCTGATGGCGACCCGGTTGGCCGTATCGATGATCTATCGGGCGGCGGCAACCACGCCACCACGCCTGTGCCAGGCACGCTTCGAGGATCGGCTGGAAACTGGCGCCTCGAGTTCGATGGTGTCGACGACTACTACGACCTGCCGCTGGGCTTGGCACAGAATTCGCCGAGCTTATACCTGGCCTTCGCCGGGGCATACCGCGAGTTGGCCGGCGCAGATAAATCGATGATCTGGTTCTCGACCGGCACATCAAGCACTGGCACCCGGGCCAGGCTGAACACCAGAGCCACGACCTACCTGCAAGCAGCGGGCCGCAGGCTGGATGAGGGCCCCTTCGACACGGGCGTGCAGGCAGAAGTCATTGCAGCCGACGAGCCGTTCACCGCATCAGCATTGCTTGACTACGCCAACGCATCGGCCTGGCTGCGCAAGAACGGCGCCGAGCAAACGAGTGGGTCTTTCTCTACTGCCGGCGCAAGCTCGGATACGCCGTCCCTTGAGGCCTATCTCGGCTGGCAGGCGGGCGAGTACACGACCATGGATGCTCGGGCCTTCGCCATCGTCACCGGCGGTACTGACGGGATCGCTGAAATCGAAGCCCTTCTGTCGAGCCGGATTTAGAGGTGCCCATGCAACCACCCATCTTCACTGTCTGCGCGTCTGACCCAGAGGTCGCCGCGCTTCTTGGCTTGAGCCCTACCCGTCTCTACCCCTGGGGTGAAGCACCTCAAGGCGTGCCCACCCCGTATGCCGTGTGGCAAGTGGTGACCGGCGCGCCAGAGAACTATTTGGGGAGCCGGCCAGACATCGATGGATTCACCATCCAGGTGGACGTCTACGCCGACACTGGCAGCACAGCCACCGACGTTGCCGAAGCTATCCGTGACGCCATCGAGGACAAGGCCTACGTCGTTCGCTGGGGCGGTCAAGAGACTGACCCAGACACGGGGCGGCGCCGTATCTCGTTCGACGTCGACTGGCTCGTGCCGAGATAACCCCCAGCAACGCAACACCCAAGCCCTGGCATCCGCCGGGGCTTTTCTTTTCCACCCTCGCCCGCCGCTGTGCGGGCTTTTTCACGCCCGCAATGCAAGAGGAAACTGTCGTGAGCATTCTCTCTCAAGGAACGCACGTCTACTTCATTGACCCCAACGACGGAACGCCGCAGGTGGTTCAGGTTGAGTGTGCCACCACCTTCAACCCTGGCGGCGCCCCCGCCGATCAGATCGAGGATACCTGTCTCGAGGATTTCGAGCGCAGTTATCGACCTGGCCTTCGCACCCCTGGCCAAGCCTCGCTCGGCGTCAACGCTGATCCGGCAAACACTAGCCACGTCACACTTCATCAACTGTCCGAGATGAACCCCTCGCCCGCTCTCAAGTGGGCAATCGGCTGGTCCGATGGCTCTGATGCGCCGACGATCGGTAGCGATGGTGACTTTGACCTTCCGGAAACCCGGACCTGGTTCACCTTCGAGGGCTACGTCTCCGACTTCCCGTTCGACTTCCAGCAGAACAGCGTGGTGACGTCCGAGGTCACCATCCAGCGCTCTGGTGGATCAGCTTGGATTCCGAAGGTATGAAGCTAAGTCTGGATAGCCTGCAGGAGATGGGGGCGTTCGCCCCCGTTGACCTGGCCGAGGAAACCGTGACCTGGCGCCAAGACGGCGAAGATGTCAGCGCCACTGTGTTCATCAAGCCGCTTTCCTACATCACCGCAGTCTCGGAGATGGTGGCCAGCCGCGAAAACACAGACGCCCTTGCAGCGCGCATCGCTGCCAGCATCTGCGATGAAGCTGGCGAGCCGGTGTTCAGCGTGGGCGACATCACCGGCGAGTCTGACCCAGAGCGCGGGCCGCTCAATCACAGCCTGACCATGGCTCTGCTCGAGGTCATCGGGAGGGCAAATGGCTTGGGAAAGAACAAGAGCCGCTCGGTGACGAAGAAGAAGTCTGGCACGAGCTCGTGATGAACGGCATCGGCGGCCGCACGGTCGCCGAGGCCCAAGACCGCTTGAGCTACCGCGAGTTTCGTCGCTGGGTGGCTTTCCGCCACAAACGAGGGTCGCTGCACGTAGGGATGCGGATTGAGCACGGCGCCGCCCTGGTGGCCTCTACGCTGGCCAACATCCACAGCAAGAAAGGCGGCCACAAGATTTTCGACTTCATGCCGCACATGGACGAGCCGCCGATCACTGTCGAGCAGGCCATGGAAGCCTGGAAGTAACCAAGCCCCGCCACCGAGCGGGGCTTTCTTTTGCCTGGAGAAAACATGGCCGTTCGCTCACTCGGACAACTCACGCTCGACTTGGTGGCCCGGGTGGGCGGTTTCACCGGCCCCATGGATCAGGCGTCCCGGGCCGCCAAAAAGGACATGGCGGATATTGCCAAGTCGTTCAAAGGGGCTGCGACTGCTATCACAGCCACTGCGGGCACCGTGGCTGCCGCGGGCGGCGCAATCGTCGCTCTGACCAAGACGGCTGCTGATAACGCCCGGACGCTGCAGAACCAGGCTCAGGTAGCCAATGCCAGCGTCGAAGAATTCCAGCGCATGGCATACGCCACCCAGTCGGTGCAGATCGAGCAAGACAAGCTCTCCCAGATCCTGCAGGACGTCAACGACCGCGTCGGTGACTTCATGCAAAGCGGTGGCGGGGAGATGGCGGATTTCTTCGAGAACATCGCGCCTCAGGTTGGCGTGACCGCCGATCAGTTCAGGAACCTGTCAGGGCCGCAGGCGCTCCAGCTTTACTACGACAGCCTGGAGAGAGCGAACCTTTCCCAGCAGGATATGACGTTCTACCTCGAGGCCATCGCCAGCGACACCACTGCGCTGATCCCTCTGCTTCGCGATGGTGGCCAGGGATTCGCCGACATGGCTGCCGAGGCTGACGAACTGGGCATCGTGCTGTCAGAGCTGGACATCGCCAAGCTGAATGAGTTTGGGCGCCAGTTCGATCGAGTCAATGGAATCCTCGCCACCACCGGCCAATTGATCGCCGCCGAGTTATCGCCCTACCTGTCCACCATTGGTGACGACCTGGTAGAGCTTGCCGCTGACGGCGACGGTTTTGGCGAGTCAGTCCGCAACGCCGTCGAATCATCGCTTGAGGTGATCGGCTATCTGAGCAACGCCCTGCACGGCATCGAAGTCGTGATGAAGGGCATGCGGGCTGCCGCCTTCTCAGTGGGTCAGGCCTACACCGCCGTGTTTGCCGAGATCACCAACGCTGCCACGTTCCTGATGGATCAAGTGGCCGGCGCGATCAACACCGTGATCGACGGCATCAACCATATCCCGGGTGTCGATGACATCCCGTTGATCAGCTCCTTCCAAGACAGCAGCTACGCCCAGGGCATCCGGGCGCTGCGCGACGAGATGGCTGGCCTTGGCGAGGATGCGCGCCAGGAGTTTGTCGAGGCGTTCAACGAGCCGCTTCCCAAAACAGTCATTGATGAATGGCTCCGCGAGGTTCGCAACAGCACCGATGAGCTGGCTTCCGATATTGCCCTGCCGGGCATGACGGTTACTGGCAGCTCTCTGCCGAATGCGAAGGATCGCGAGGCGGCACTCAAGGCGCAAGCGGCTGCGCAGAAAGAAGTTTCCGATGCGGCTCGCGAGCTGGCCGATTCCCAGCAGCAGTTGCTTGATAGGCTTTATCCCGCCAAGGCTACGTGGGCCCAGTACCGTGAAGACCTTGAGCTATTAAATCTTCGCGAGAAGACCGACGAGACGCTCGATTTAGCTGATGCGCAGCAGCGTTTAGCGAACGAGCTTTCGGTCGGCCTGACAGGCGGGTTCATGGAGCAGTTGGCTGGCGGCGGCGCCATGGAGGATGGCGAGGACGATGGTTACTGGGAGAAATGGCTAGAGGGCGCACAGGAGGCGTTCACCAACTTCGACGAACTGGCGGGCGATACGATCGACAATTTTTCGTCCCGGTTTGGTGATGCCTTCGAATCGATGATCTTTGATGCTGAGTCCCTTGGCGATGCGGTTTACGGGATTGCCGATGGCATGGCTCGATCAATCGTGAATGCCTTGGGCGAGATGGCCGCAGAATGGCTCGCCTACCAAGCAGTGCAAATGCTCGTGGGCAGGACCACCCAGGCCAGCGCCGCGACTACGCAGGCGGCGAATGCGCAGGCCATGTCACAAATGGCGGGCTTGAACGCCTATTCGTCCACCGCTGCCATACCGATTGTTGGCCCCGTCCTCGCCCCTGGTGCAATGGCAGCAGCCATCGCAGCCACTCAGCCGGTTGCAGCGAGCGTGGCGGCGATGTCTGTTGCGGGCATGGCCCACGACGGCATCGACTCGGTCCCACAGGACGGCACCTGGCTTCTCCAGAAGGGCGAACGGGTCACCACCGCCGATACCAGCGCCAAGCTGGACCGTACGCTGGATGACGTTCAGCGCAACCGATCTGGCGGCGATGTCAGCGTCAATGTAGTGAATAACGGACAGCCAATGCAGGCGACCGCTAGCACGAGGATGGAAGACGGCAAGATGGTCATAGACGTCTTGCTGCAAGACCTCAATAAAGACGGGCGGTACATCAAGGCTCTCCGGGGGCAAACCAACGTTCAGCGCAGAGGGAACTAATGGCTATCGAATACCCCAAGGGCCTCCCCCTGCCGCTGCGCGAGGGATACGGCCTAAATCACGTCGACCCGGTGCTACGCACCGACATGGCCAGCGGGCGATCCCGCATGCGGCAGCGGTTCACGTCCGTGCCGTCGCGAGTCAGCGTCTCGTGGCTGCTCACGACGCCCGAGGCGCAGCTGTTCGAGGGGTGGCACGCACACACGCTCAAGAGCGGCACCGAGTGGTTCGACTGGCCGACGCTGACGCCGATGGGCCTCAAGAAGTACGAGGCCCGATTCATGCAGATTTACGACGGCCCGCAGCTCGTGGGCCTCGACTCATGGCGTATCACCGCCCAGGTCGAGCTGTTCGAGCGGCCGCTCATGCCAGCCGACTGGATCGAGATCGCACCAGATTTCATCCTCGGCAGCAGCATCATTGACCTGGCGCTCAACCACGAGTGGCCACGGGCCTGACGCCCAACAATATCCCCTGGAGCCCGCCAAAGAGCGGGCTTTTTTGTGCCCGATCCCAAGGACTTCCCCATGACCAAGTACGCTACCGGAAACCCTGTCCTCCCGAATGGTTCAGCTGATCCGCGCGACCTGTTCGACAACGCTCAAAATCTGGATGTGCTGGTCAATAGCCAGGAGAAAACCGAGCACCCCGACCGCCTGGGCGTTCCGCGCAAGACGTGGCATGGCATGGAGCAGGATTTCCAGCAGTTCCTGGTCAACAGCGGATACACCGGAACCGGTGCCGGCGGCGCGTATGAGGACTATGACGCCGACGGCCCGCTGACCATCACTGCGCTCAACCAGCTTTTCACCAAAGACGGCGAGTTCTACCGCCTAAAGCCTGATCAAGAACTGCCCTACACCACCACCGACTGGACGACCGATGAGGTCAATATGGTGGCAGTGGGTGATGCGGCGCTCCGCCAAGAGTTGGCGTCAGGTGTAGATTCCGGGCAAGGGGGGCTAAAGGTTAAGGGCGCGGTTATCTATGTGGATTCCACTGCGGAGCTGGAGGCGCTGCCAACCGACGCTCTCGCCGATGGTCAGACTGTTCATGTGGTCGACGACGGGCCGTATAATTGGGATGCATCCCAAGGCGAGTTTGTAAAGCAGGATTCGGAGCTCGAATATCTCGGCGAAAAAGACAAGCTGAGCGCGGTGGTAGGAGACCTCACAGAGGGGGCGTCTGACCCAGGGGTGGTCAATACGGTATGGGAGCCTATCGCCCAGCCGCCAGCGTCTGATTTCGTAGACACGTCTAATGGTGGTGCTGACTCAGAGGGTTTCATCAACTCCCTGTGGGAGCCTTTACGCGCTGAAAACCCCGGTTGGGTTTCAAGGACGACGCTAGGCAAGGACGAATCGTCAACGCATAACATATACAAGTACATTTTCTCGCCGCAGGATTATGACAAAACAGTCGTCATAGGCTGCTCAACGCATGGCTCAGAGATCATGAACCAGATAGCCACCGCGTATTTCATGCGGGAGGTTGCAACAAACTGGAAAGGAAGCCAGCTACTTAGGTGGGCTCGTTGGAAAGTTCGCTGGATCATTATCCCTATCGTCAATCCGTGGGGCAGCTCGCAGAATCCGAGGGTTCGCTATAACTCCAATGGTGTTGATCTAAACAGAAACTGGGATTATCGATGGTCTCAGTATGTAGGTGATTCTGCATATGGTCATGACTACAAGGGCGGATCAGCTTTTTCCGAAGTCGAGACTCGTCTATTCAGAAATTTGGCTGCGTCCCACCCGGACGCTGTCGCTATCATAGATTCTCATGACTTTGGCGGGCCGGCATCAGGTATTCACTATCCGTGCTTTGGCCCCGATTACCCACTATCGACATCGAGGTCTTCTGTAGATCGGCTTATCGGAAATCTATCCAAGGATGGAGAGGTTTCATCAAACCGATCAAACGCGAACCCGTCTAGCTTCAACTGGTTTGCATACAACCACAACGTCCACTCCTGGAACCCGGAGTTTGCTCCCGGACTTGTTTCTGGGGTCTCGTTTGATTCGGAAGATATGACGGCTGCAGTACGCTGGTTCGGGAACTTCTATCTACAGGCTGCGACGCTTTACAAGCCCACCCACGATACCCTGGTGGGACCATCTGCGCGACTCTACACCACGACAACTAGCGTCTCGATGTCTTCTGCGAGCTCGTACCAGTCTGTTCTTCCCGAAGATGCATTTGAAGTCGAGACTAATGGATTCATCGAAGTCAACGGACATGCCACGTTTGCAACGAATGCATCGGGCACTTACCCTGAGACAAGGGTGTTTCTCAAGCACAGATTTGGGCAAGATGGAGGCTACCGAGATATCTTCAAGTCTTCAGACAGTTCTGCAAACATCGAGACATATGGAACAGTTGATGCCGGCGGCCGTATTACTCTCCCATTCTCTATGTGCATCCCTGTCTTTGCAGGAATCCCTATCCGCTTGGAGCCTCAAGCATATATAGAAAACATCGGCGGTTCTCTTAACCGTTACTCGGCAGTGCTGAGATTTACGCCGGCGGACGGACCTAGCCATACATGGCTATTCTTTAATGAACCGGTCGATGATAGCAACTGGTTGAGAAGGCTTCCATTTGGAGACGGAGACCCAATTTGACTTGCCCGTATCGGCGCGGCAATAAGCTCAGAAGGTCAATATGTTTGACGAAGGGATATATCAAATGCGATAGCACGGACTCATATCATGGTTAGTATAAATGTGTCATACGCCTCAGCGCCCGCTGGGGCTGTCGTAGTGTCAACGCTGGAAATAAGCCATCCTTCGTTCCCGGCTATTCGCACCTGCTCGGGATTCGTCGATCAGACCGTGACGCTCGAGACTGGCGAGGTGGTCACGTTCAAGGCCTCGGCCCTGGACGTGTCCCTGCCGGCCCGTGACGCTACGGGTCAGCAGAACCTGCAGTTCGCCATCGAGAACGTCACCGGCCAGGCGCAGAACGCCATCCTGGCCGTGATCGACAGCGACGACCCGGAGCCAGTGACGGTGATCTATCGCATGTACTTGTCGAGCGATCTGTCGGAGCCTGCTGAACCGCCGCTACGGATGGTGCTGGTGGCCCCGGAGTTCAAGGGAGCGACCATGCAGGTGGTCTGTTCCTACCTCGACATCATCAACATGGCCTGGCCGCGAGACCGGTACACGACCGATTTCGCGCCCGGTTTGAAATACCTCTGACGCCCCGCCACTGAGCGGGGCTTTTCTTTGGTGCCCCATGATCCAGCCCTACCTGATGAGCGCCTACCGCGATGGTGGGCGTGGCGAAGCCGTGTCCGGACGCCTGGCATACGACTGCTGGGGCCTCGTCCGCGCCGTGCGTAACGAGCTGTTCGGCCTCCCCCTGCTGCCGAGCTACGGTGCCATCTCGCCTGACGACAAGCGCGGCCTGACGGATGCTTACCAGGCCGAGGTCGATGCCTTTGCCGAGGGGCCGCCAGTGCCTGGCGCGATCGCCACCATCTGGAAATTTCGGCTCTGCGTGCACGTTGGCGTGTGCGTCGAGGTCAATGGGCGCCTTGGCGTGCTGGAGACCGGCCGCAAGATCGGTTGCCGCTGGCTGAGCATCGCCGACTTCGAGAGCAAGTACATGACCGTGAGGTACTATTCGTGATCCGCTTCTATCCCAGTGTCCTGCCCGGCGAGCCATTGATCATTGACGAGCCGCGTGGTCAGTCGGTGCGCGAATGGGTCGACGCCCGGGTGCCCGAAGTGGCCCGCGAGCGGGTCACCGTAAAGGTCGATGGGCAGCTGATCGACAAGGGCGAGTGGGCAGCAACGACGTTGCATCACTGGCACGACGTCGAGATTCGCCCGCAGCCAGGCGGCGCGGAAACATTGATAGCGGCCGCAATTGCGGCTGTTGTGGCGGTCGCGGCCACGTTCCTGCTTAAGCCGTCGATACCCAGCCAGTCAAACAAGTCTGGCGGCAAGGGTAGCTCGCTGCTCGAGGCCTCCGCCACGGGCAACAAGGTCAAGACCGGCGACGTGATCCCCGAACTGGCCGGTCGGCACCGGCGGTTCCCCGACTATCTCACTGCCCCGCGCCGCCGCTTTGTTGAGCCCAAGGTGCAGGCCCTGGACCTGCTGCTGTGCGTCGGCAAGGGCGAGTACGAGATCGACCCCGACGAGATCCGCATCGGCAACACCCGGATCGGAGCGCTTTCCTCGGCTGTGGGCTACCAGATTTTCGGCCCGGGCGAGACAGTCACCGGCCACTCTGCGCATCAGAACTGGTACAACACGCCCGAGGTCGGGCCCAGCGTTGGCGCCAATGGCATTCGGCTGCCGTCCAACCGGGATGCCGACAAGTCGTGGCCCGGCCAGCTGACGTTCAGCGGGGACGAGATCACATCATCAGGCGAACTGCCCAATGGCTGGCTGGCCGGCGCCGTCATCGACATCGCTATCCCCCAGTCGGTCACGATCAGCGACCCCGGGGCTGGTGCCGACATCATCGAGGGGGATTTCGATTATCTGATGCTGAGCCCAGGCAATGCGCTCGAGATTGACGGGCTGGATGATGGTTCCTATCGCGTCCTCGACTACACGCCTGGCACCCCTGGCCAGCTGACTCTCGAGGTTTTCGTGATCAACCAAGGGTGGCTTCCAGCTTCTGGGCTTCCCGAAGGGAGCCGGACCATCACCATCACCCGCAATGGCTACGACTATGAGGTCGTGGAGACGGTGACCGACGGGCTCAAGATGACCGCACGCGGCACCACCGGCTGGCCGGGATTCCCGACGCTCACCACCAGCAATGCCTCAGTCACTATCTCGTCCGATGAGCTGGTCGGCTACTGGACTCTGCCGTTTACCGCCTGCCCCGAGGGGGAGGTGACCAACACCCTGGAGTGGGACATCTTCGCTCCCCAAGGGCTATGCGAGATCGGCGAGTCGAGCGGGAACATCTACCGGCTGTACCGCGACATCGAGATCCGCTATCGGCCTGTCGGCGGCACCACCTGGACTACGCTTGGCCAGTCAGTCACAGGCCGCACCCGGGACCAGATCGGGTGGACGTTCCGGCTCACCCTGCCCTACGCCATGCGTCCCGAGGTGCAGGTGCGTCGCGTCAAGGCCGAGTCGAACGACATCCAGATTGTCGACCGTCTGGAGTGGTACGGGCTGCGCGCCAGGTTCGACAATGCACCGAGCCGGTATGAGGGCGTGACGGTGATCGCCCTCACGGTGACCGGCTCCGACGCAATTGCCAGCCAGACCGAGAACCAGGTGTCAGTGGTGGCCACACGCAAGCTCCCAGTGCGTGAGAATGGCACATGGACAGCGCCGCAGCCGACGCGCGACATTGCCCCCTGGTTCGCCCATGTCGCCCGGAGCGTGGGCTACACCGACGCCGAGATCGACCTGGATGAACTGGACCGGCTTGATGCCATCTGGAAAGCCCGCGGCGACCAGTTCAACTTCATCGAGGCTGACGACTCTACCGCAAAGGAATCGCTGAACCGCTGCCTGATCGCCGGCATGGCCGAGCTGACCATTGCCGCCGGCAAGCTGAGCCCGGCGCGGGACGAGCCCCAGGCGGTCGTGGAGCACTCCTACAGCGCGCAGAACGTGGTGAGCGATATCTCGTTCGGCATCACCATGCCTCGCCCTGACGACCATGATGGCGTTGACGTGGAGTTCATCAACGAGACGACGTGGGAAGAAGACGAGGTGCAGTGCCGGCTTCCGGGTGATCAAGGCTTCAAGACCGAGAAGCTGCGCCTTGATGGCGTGACCAGCCGCACCCAGGCGTACCAGATCGGCATGCGCCGCCGCCGCGAGCTCAAGTACCGGCGCAAGGAGTTCACCTTCTCCACCGAATTGGACGCGCTCAACTCACGGTACATGCGCCGCAATGCACTGATCACCGATGTACCCGGCCAGGGGCAGTCAATGCTGCTGGAGGGGTGCGAGGATATGGGCGGTGGCGACTACCGGCTGTTCGTGACCGAGCCGTTGGACTGGCCTGCCGGCGGCGCGCATGTCGTGGCCTGGCGCCGCGCTGACGGCACCATGGCCGGCCCGTTCCCGGCTGCCCAGGGCAGTGCCGAGGACGAGGTGATCATGCAGGGCGTCACGGCTGCGGAAGACATTCCGGTGATCTACCCCAGCATGGAGCCGCCGCACGTCTATTTCGGCCCCGAGTCCTCATGGAGCCATGACGTGCTGATCACAGAGATCGATCCGAACGGATTTGAGTCTGTTGACGTCAAGGCTGTCGGGTATGACCCCCGTGTATATCTGGATGACGACAGCGTGCCGGTGTAGGCGAGCGCCAGGGATGGCGTCACCCTGCCCACCGCCGCCTCACCTGCCCCACCTCTGCCTGCTGATCCTTCGCCAGCCGCCACACGCCATCGCTGATGCCATGCTTGCGGGATAGCAGGTACTGCGGCGTGCCTGGCACCCACCAGTCGTTCTTGAGCTCCTTGCCAAGGATGCAGCGGCCGCTGACTAACCAACCCTGCCAGACAACGTGGTACTCGACTAGCCTGTCGATCGGCGGAGATGACCGGCTCAGGCCGAGCCAGCCCTTACGCTCGAGGCGTTTGCGCCACTGGGTGATCTCGTACTCGCTCATTGGCACCACTGAGTCTTGCTGGCCCCTGGCCGGTATGGCCGTGCCAGCCCTGCCTCCATGAGCTTGTCGCCCAGGTCGCGACCGTCTACCGTCACCCTCGCGAGAATCCGGAAGAAACTGCCGCGCTCGATCTCGTGCAGCTGGATGCGCTCGGCATCACGCAACGCCGCCACGGTGAACTGCTTGGCCTCCCTGGCCAAAGCCTTCTCCCGCTCCTGCTGCTCGGGCGTCGGGCACTGGCTGCGCATCTCTGGCGTATTGATGCCCTCGATGCGTACGGGGATCCGCTCGCCAATCACCGCCGGCCAGCCCTCGATGTCGGCCCGGAACGTGTCGCCGTCAACGATGCTGGTCACCCTGGCGACGGTGGCGCTGCCGTAGTCGGCATGAGAACTGAAAGGCAACCACAGTAGCGCAGCCATAGTGAGAACTGTTGTTCTCAGCACCTTGGCGACGACGTCCTAGCCACGTGCTTGTTTTCACAAACCGTGCACTTCGTGTGAATCTCTTGGCAACCGTGATACTCATGCCACACATGAAAGAGACTGAATCCTTCGTGCGATTCAGGTTGCCACTCTCTGTTCTCGCATTTTGGACAGTACAGATCAATGCCTCCGTCCACGAACCTTGAGACCACTGGATCAATCTGCATTAGCCCACCCTCATCAACACGACCTGCCATAGGGTAGCCCATGGCGCGTTGTGCTGTGACCAGATTGTGACGCCGGCACCACGTAGGCCCGCCTATGTGTGTACCAATCGATGCAAACAGTCACATTGCAGTCGGTGCGCCCGGCATGCAAAGCATTGATATTAGGCCATATTAGCCAAATTCTCACAGGCCAATCGGGATTTAGGTTCTAGTGCCTTAGCGCGTGGGAGTTCGAGTCTCCCCATCCGCACCATCTTTTCGGACCCGTCGAGCGAGCACACTTCATTCGACCTCAGGTCCAGCATTCTTCTTGACCTTCCTCCTGTCGGCTCGGCCCCTGGCCCTAGCTTCGACACGCCCTAGCTTCGATACGCCCTAGCCTCGACGCGCCCTAGCTTCGACACGCCTAGCTCCCCGTTGACGCCGCCTAAGCATCCGTTGGCTTTGTCAGGGCTCGATCCTGCTATCGTTACATGCATGTTCCATGATTGAAATCGACCTCGCACGTTGCGCAGGTCCGCGAAAAAAGGTCATTGCATGCTGAACTACTTTGCCCTCGGCATCCTGTGCTTCGTGGTGTTGACCCTGTTCTACGGTGTCATCGTCATCCACGACATCCCCTACGGTATCGCCAAGAAGCGCGACCATCCGCACCAGGACGCGATCCACGTCGCCGGCTGGGTCAGCCTGTTCACCCTGCATGTGCTGTGGCCCTTCCTGTGGATCTGGGCCACCCTCTACCGGCCGGATCGCGGCTGGGGCTTCAAGCAGATCGAGGAAGAACAGGCGCGAGAGCGCAGCGAGATCGACGAGTTACGCCTCGAACTCGACCACCTGCGCCAGCGACTCGACGCCCAGGAGGCCTCAGCGCCGTCGCTCAAGGCAGAGCAACCGGCTCGCGCCCAATATACGTCCGGCAATACCCAGGGAGGTCAGGACTGATGGATCTGCTTATCGTGCTGACCTATGCGGCGCTGTGTATCGCCGTGTTCAAGATCTTCCGCATCCCGCTCAACAAGTGGACGGTCCCCACTGCGGTACTCGGCGGCATCATCGTGGTCGCGACCCTGGTGCTGCTGATGAACTACAACCATCCCTTTACCCGCCAGGTTCGCCAGGCCTACGCGGTGACGCCGCTGGTATCCGAGGTCCGGGCCCGGGTCAGCTCCGTCGAGGTCGACCCCAACACCCTGGTCGAGGCCGGTACCCCGCTGTTCATCCTGGACGCCACCCAGTTCGAGTCCCGGGTAGAGCGGCTGACGGCGGAGCTCGAAGACGCCCTGCGCAATTCCGACAGTCGCAGCGCCGGCGTTGCCGAGGCCGAGGCCAACCTGGTGGCGGCCCAGGCCGATAGAGATCAGGCCAGTCGGACCCTGGCACGTTATCAGGCCGCCTCCTCGGCCTTCAGCCGTCAGCAGATCGACGAAGCCTCCCAGAACGCCCAGACCGCGGCTGCACGTGTCGCCCAGGCCGAGGCTGCCCTCGAGCGGGCCCGCGCCGAACAGCGCCCCGACGGCGATGACGAGGACCCGTTGGTCGTCGCCAAGCGCGCCCAACTGGCCGAGGCACAATATGATCTGCAAAATACGGTCATCCGCGCACCCACTGACGGCTTTCTGACACAGCTCGCGGTGCGCCCGGGAATGATGGCGGTACCGCTGCCGCTGAAGCCACTGGGGGTCTTCGTGCATGACGAACCCGGCCGCTTTACCGGCGCCTTCCGCCAGCAGGCGCTCAACCGTATCCAGCCAGGCGACGAGGCCGAACTGACCTTCACCGCCCTGCCAGGCCAGGTGTTCGCCGCCGAAGTCATCGAGGTGCTGCCGGCCATCGCCGAGTCCCAGGTCGCCGCCGGTGATCGACTGCTGGGCGCCGACGCCTTCGCCAGGACCGACGCCCCTGCGCTGGTGACCCTGAAGCTCGCCCCGGGCCAGGATATGCCGGACATGCCGCTGGGCATCGGCGCCCAGGCAGCGGTCTACACCGAGCACTTCCACCACGTCGCCATCATGCGCAAGGTGCTGTTGCGCATGCTCGGCTGGCAGCACTATGTCTACATCGACCACTGAGTCGACAGGCGTTTCGCCAACGCTGACCCGCTGCTAGGCTGGCCCCAGTCAGGTTCGCCCAGCGTGGCGAACCAGGGAGCGACAGACAGCACCCAGCCTTTCCTGGTGTACCCGACGAAAGGCACACCAGGTGGCTGGGGGCGGGGGGCAAGGATGCACAGCAGGAAGGAATCAACGCGCACCAATACCTGGGTGGCACTGGTGATCGTCATCGCCAGCGCCGCTCTGAGCTATTGGCTGCTGGACAGTCGCGACGACGTCAACGGAGGTGCAGCGGTATCGCTGTTCTCGTTGGGTCTCGTCAGCGCGCTGGTGATCGGCTATTCCCGTTCGGTCAGTCAGATCAACGCCCTCGGCGCCCAGGTCAAGTTCAACCGCCTGAGCCAGGAAGCCGACGCCACGCGCAAATCGCTGGAGCGCGACCGCCTTCATCTCTACCGCATGCTGATACCGCTGACGCTGAAGCACCCCGAAGACGAACACGCCATCCACGGCGTCGATCCCCGTGTACCGGCACTGCTGGAACTTGACGACAAGGTCGCTACCGAAGGCCTTCAGGCCGACCTGTCACAGGACCTCGCCCGCGCCCTCCATCGTCTGCTGCATAGCCAGTACCACCGCATCCTGGAACTGCTGCCGCAGGACGCCTCCCTGCCTGCCTCGCAACGGACATCATCGGGCCACGACTTTACACCCGCCCAGCTTGGCGAGCTGCTGGATCGGGCCGAAGCCTGTCTCGAGCGCCAAGGCGAGGCGTCGACGTCCAATGACGACAGACAGCGGCTTCACAACAATGTTCGCGTCAGCCGCCGCCTGCTGGCCAGTTACCATCGGCTCGATGACGTCACCCCAAAGGCCCCTTTCGACGCCATTGTCTGAGGTCCGCAGACAGCCTCTCGCTTCTCGTCTCTCACCTCTCACCTCTCGCCTCTCGCCTCTCGCCACCTAGTCCCCGCCCGAGCGAATGACCGATCAGGCTGTGCCGGTTCGCTCCATCCTGTTCGCCGACGTCGGCCCCCAAACTCGGCGTCCCTGGCCCTCGTCTACGCTGAGATGGCGGTACATCACCGCAGTGTCACATCCATCTTCGCGATCGGCGGGAGGCCCCATGGCAGAGTCACTTACACAACAACAGGACGTTGACAGCGACAGCGGCGGACGCTCGCCTCGGCTGATCTGGTCGTTGCGGGCCTTCGGGCTGGCCGGTGCGGCCATGGTCTGGGTGGCCCTTGGGGGTGCCGAGTCGATGTCGCCAGATGCCCGCTGGGTGGCCGCCATCGGCACCCTGATGGCGATCTGGTGGATGACCGAGGCGATTCCGCTGTCGGTCACCTCGCTGCTGCCCATCGTATTGATTCCCATGCTGACCGAACGCTCGGTGTCCGAGGCCACCGCTCCCTACGCCAGCTCCATCGTGTTTCTATTTCTCGGTGGCTTCCTGATCGCCATCGCCATGGAAAAGTGGCAACTGCACCGGCGTATCGCCCTGACCACCCTGCATCGCGTCGGGGTCGAACCTCGTCGTATCGTGCTCGGCATGATGCTGGCCACCGGTTTTCTGTCCATGTGGGTGTCCAACACCGCCACCACCCTGATGATGCTGCCGATTGCGCTGTCGGTGCTGACCCTGGTGGTGGAACGCTCGAGCTCACAGGACAGTGACGCGGTCGGAGAAGACCTGCACAAGGGCGGCCGCGTCTCGGACATCATCAAGGATGACAACATCCGCAGCTTCGGTGTCTGCCTGGTACTGGCCATCGCCTGGTCGGCCTCGATGGGCGGGCTCGGCACCCTGCTGGGCTCTCCCCCCAACGCCATCGTCGCCGGCTACGCCGCCGACGAACTGGGCCGGGACATCGGGTTCCTGCAGTGGATGATGGTCGGTCTGCCCCTGGCGCTGACCTTTATCCTGATCGGCTGGGTACTCATGACCCGGGTGCTCTATCGCTTCAAGCTCGATGAGATTCCCGGCGGCAAGGCGATGATCGAAGACCAGCTCGATCACCTGGGACCGCTCGGCCAGGGCGAACGCATGGTGATGTTCGTGTTCGCCGGCGCGGCCTTTCTGTGGGTGGTGCCGGGGCTGATCGCCAGCCTGCCGCTGATCGGCGACTGGTTTTCGTTCCTTGACGCCTTGAATGACACCGCCATCGCCATCGGCGCCGGTATCGTGCTGTTTTTCCTGCCGGGCAACGCCAAGGGCGACATGGTGCTGGACTGGCAGGACGCCGAGGATGGCCTGCCCTGGGGCGTACTGCTGCTGTTCGGCGGCGGTCTGTCGCTGGCCAGCGCGGTGGCAGCGTCAGGGCTCGACGGCTGGTTCGGCGAACAGGTCAGCGCGCTGGGAGCGCTGCCGATGGTGGCGCTGGTGGTGGCGGTGACGACGATCGTGCTGTTTCTTACCGAGATCACCTCCAACACTGCCACCGCCGCAACCTTCATCCCGGTGCTGGGCGGGGTCGCCGTCGGCATTGGCGCCGACGCCATGACGCTGCTGATACCTGCCGCCTTCGCCGCGACCTGCGCCTTCATGCTGCCGGTGGGCACGCCGCCCAACGCCATCGTGTTCGGCTCCGGCGCCGTCACCATCTCGCAGATGGCCCGTGGCGGGATCGTGCTCAACGTGATCGGCGTCGCCCTGATCACCCTGTTCTGCTACCTGCTGGGAGGGCTTGCCCTGGGCCTTCGCTTCTAGGCTTGTCTGAAAAGTGTCGGATTGTCCTGTTGTCAAGAGCACAGGCGGTTCCCGCCAGCTCCTGTCGCTCTCGCAGGAGGTACCAAGAGCCTCACCTGCCGGTGGGGCTCTCTCCCTGTTGTCGGCGCTGTCGAAGACGGTCCTCGGCCTGCTCAAGCACCTCCCAGGCCAGGCGACGAAGGCCGGCATCCCCCTCGGTCATGGCCTCGAGCAGGGCTCGCTTTTCCTTCAGGTAGAGGCGTGCAAATCCCGGGTCATGCTCGACGATAGAGCCGGTGTTGTGGATCAGGTCGGCGTACTTGATGGTCTGGGCGCGGGCGCCGGCTTGTGCCAGACGCTCCAGCGCCAAGCGCTTGCGCACGGCGCGGTTGCCCACCTCAGGCCCTTCGAGATCGCTTAGCGCCAACACCAGCGCGGTCACCTCTTCCCCGAAGTTGTCGCCCAGTGTCTGGGCCGTCACCTGGGTGTCCTCCAGTACATCGTGCAACCAGGCGGCGGCAACCATGGCGGGTTCGCCGGGACAGTGGCGGCTGACCAGCGCTGCCACAGCGGCGGGATGCTCGATGTAGGGGGTGTCCAGGTACTTGCGCCGCTGACCGATGGCGCCGTGAGCCGCCGTGGCGAAGAGCCGCGCCGCCTCAACGGTGTCGATGCCCGAGATCTCGCTTGCGTCGCTGGAGGGTGTGTCCACGCTGTCGCTCCCGTGTCGTTTCTTTATCGTGCGCCCCGGTCAGGCCCATTGCCGGTCCAGCACCTTTTGCTGATTGAGGCCTCGGCCGCCGCGGCTTAGGCTGTCAGACCCGACCCCAAGACGCCATCAGGCGCTCCCCTGGCCGACCAGGAACCGCCATCAAAGGAACTGCCATGAAACGCGAAACCCTCGCCCTGCACCACGGCTACGCCCCTGACGACCAGCACTCTGTCGCGGTCCCGATCCACCAGACCACCTCGTTTTCCTTCGATGATGCCCAGCATGCCGCCGACCTGTTCGATCTCAAGGTCGAGGGCAACATCTATTCGCGCATCATGAACCCCACCTGCGCGGTGCTGGAAAATCGTGTGGCCGCCCTGGAAGGTGGTATCGCCGGCCTGGCGGTGGCCTCCGGCATGGCCGCCATTACCTATACCATCCAGACGCTTGCCGAAAGCGGCGACAATATCGTCTCGATCAGCGAACTCTACGGCGGTACCTACAACCTCTTTGCCCACACCCTGCCGCGCCAGGGCATCGAGGTCCGCTTCGCCGACAAGGACGACCTCGCCGGCATCGCCGATCGCATCGATGAGCGTACCAAGGCGGTGTTCTGCGAAAGTATCGGCAACCCGTCTGGCAGTGTGGTGGACATCGCCGCACTCGCCCAGGTGGCCCACGACAACGGTGTCCCGCTGATCGTCGACAACACCGTGGCCACGCCCTTCCTGTGGCGCCCGATCGAACACGGCGCCGATATCGTGGTGCACTCCGCGACCAAGTATATCGGTGGCCACGGCACCACCGTGGGCGGCGTGATCGTCGATTCCGGTCGCTTCCCCTGGGCCAGCCATGCCGAACGCTTTGCGCTGCTCAACGAGCCCGACCCCTCCTATCACGGCATCAGCTATACCCGAGACGTCGGCGACGCGGCCTTTATCGCCCGCGCCAGGGTCGTGCCACTGCGCAACATGGGGGCGGCCCTCAGCGCCCAGGCCGCCTGGAATCTGCTGCAGGGTCTCGAGACACTGGCGCTGCGTATCGAGCGCATCTGTGCCAACACCCAGACCATCGCCGAGTACCTCGAGGGCCACGAGGCGGTGTCCTGGGTCAAGTACGCTGGCCTTTCACATCACAAGGACCACGAACTGGCCAAGCGCTACATGAACGGCCAGGCCTCCGGCATCTTGAGCTTCGGCATCAAGGGCGGACGAGACGCCGGGGTGCGCTTCTACGACGCGCTGGGGCTGATCCTGCGCTTGGTCAATATCGGTGACGCCAAGACCTGCTCGGCGATTCCGGCGGTGACTACCCATCGCCAGCTCAATGATGAGGAACTGGCCGCCGCCGGGGTCACCGCGGACATGGTGCGCCTGTCTGTCGGCATCGAGCATGTCGACGATCTGATGGCGGACCTGGACCAGGCGCTCAAGGCGTCTCAGGGCTAGCCCGGGCGGTAGAAGCGCAGCAGGTGTAGGTGACAGCGTCCATCCACAGGGATGGACGTTCCTCTTCTTGTATCCAGCCCGAGCTTTATATCTAGCCGGAGCCCGGCACTGGTAGCCCCACCGGGGTCGGCGACGGTGGCAGCCAATCGCCCTTGATCAGGGCTTCTGCCGGGCGGTAGAAGCGCAGCAGGTGTTGGTGACAGCGTCCATCCACAGGGATGGACGTTCAACTTTGGCTTACCTTTTACCTAGCCAGAACCCGGCACTGGTAGCCCCACGGGGGTCGGTGATGGTGGCAGCCAATCGCCCTTGATCAGGGCTTCTGCCGGGCGGTAGAAGCGCAGTGTGTACGTCCATCCCGGGGCGATCGCCAGGTGGTTGGGTGCCTGGGGGTCGCCGCCAAAGTGGAGGGTTACCGAACCATCCTCGTTGGCGTCGGCCTCGACACTGGTCAGGGAGTGCGCCCCTTCGGCGCCCTCGATCAGACGCCCTCTGGCGTCATAGACGGTCACCGACCAGAACCCGGTGACCGGCACGTCCACCGGCAGAATCAGCACCTGAGGCGTCTCGCCATCATTGTGAAGCGGGCTGACGGTGACGTAGTAGGCGTCCTCGATGGGCTGGCCCAACCAACCCGCGGCCGTCCCCCACAGATGCCGCACCGGGTCGACGCTGTCTTCGGCGCCAAACATGCCGTGGCTGCCGGAGATAAAGGGCGACAGACCAAGCACCGCCTCTCTTACCTCGCTCAGTCGCTCCATATCCCACTCGGGCAATGACAGCTCTCCCGCGTCATCCTGGGACCACTCGATGGCATCCTGCAGCGCGTTGGCTTCGGCGATGTCCGCGCTCGAGTCGGCGTCCACCTGGGTACGGAACATGACCAGGGCATAGCGCGAACCGACGCTCTCTTCATCCAGCACGATCTCGCGTCCGCCGTAGGACATCATCGGGGTGTAGTGGTCCTGATTGACCACCTGCATGGACTGCAGTCGGGTCGCGCTGGCCGGGGCGGTGAAGGTCACCGGTGAGGCCAGATCGAAGACGCCGACGCTGTGCAGGATATCCCGATTGACCCGAACCACCTCGGCGTCTACCGGCAACGGCGCGCGGTCATGCCGCAGGCTGCCAAAATAGCCATCATCGGCATAGTTCTGGAAGTGAGTGTCGGTCTGCGCCCGCACATAGGTATCCAGATTGACCGCACCGTCCGAGCTGGATGGCTCGGTGGCCTCTGCGGTCCCTGCCACTGCGTTCGAGACCAGGCCGCTTGCCATTGCCAGCAGCAGCCAGAAAAACCACTTCATTGTCATCCCCGCACCCCGATTGTCGGTCGCGAGCCCTGGTGGCCAGAGCCCTGCCTCTGGCTCAGCATAGCGTCTTCGCGGCACGAAGGACTCAACGGCATGAAAACGGCGGCCCCGAGGGCCGCCGCAGGTCTCACTACTCAGTAAGCAGTGAATTGACGTTTCCAGAGACTGTCAGCTACCGGCGATGGTCATCTCATCGATCAACCAGCTACCGCTGTGGATGCTGCCACGGGTATCGATATCATCCCCCAGTCCCACCAGACCCTGGAACATGCCTGCCAGGTTGCCGGCGATGGTGAACTCCTCGACGGGATGCTGAATCTGGCCGTTCTCGACCCAGAAACCGGCCGCACCGCGGGAATAGTCACCGGTGACGCCGTTGACGCCCTGCCCCATCAGCTCCGTGACCAGTACGCCCCGATCCATCTTCGAGAGCAGCGCCTCGCGGCTTTCCAGCGGCGCCTCGAGGCGCAGGTTGCGTGCCCCGCCGGCGTTGGCGGTGGTCTGCATGCCGAGCCGACGCGCGCTGTAGGCCGACAGCATGTAGCTGGCCAGACGCCCCTGCTCGATAAAGCGATTGTTGCGGGTCTGGACGCCGTCGCCGTCGAACGGACTGCTGGCCATGCCACCCACCAGCATCGGCTGCTCGGCGAGGCTGAACCACTCGGGAAACAGGGTCTCACCCAGGCGTCCACACAGGAAGGAGGCGTCGCGGTAGATAGCGCCGCCGGCCAGGGCCGACATCAGGTGGCCGATCAGGCCGCTTGCCAGGGTCGGGTCGAACATGACCGGGAAGCGCCCGGTCTGGGGGCGCTGCCCCCCGAGGCGCCGTAGCGTACGCTCGGCGGCACTGCGGCCGACCTCCGCCGGGTCACGCAGCGCCCGTGGATCCCGGGCGCTGGTGTAGTCGTAGTCCCGCTGCATGCCGGATGCGTCCTCGGCGATCAGCAGGCAGGAAAGCGAGTGACGGCTGCCGCGCTGGCTGCCGAGAAAACCATGGCTGTTGGCGTAGACGCGAACGCCCTCGCCGCTCGACAGGCTGGCGCCGTCGGAGCTGCGGATACCCGGCTCGGCCAGGCCCGCCGCCTCGCAGGCAAGCGCCAGCTCTATCGCCTTGTCGGTGTCCAGCGCCCAGGGGTGATGGACGTCGAGATCCGGCAATTCGGTCGCCATCAGCTCGGCGTCGGCAAGCCCGGAGGCAGGATCCTCGCCGGTGTAGCGGGCGATGGCGATGGCCTTCTCGACCACGCTCTTGATCGAGGCGTCGCTGGCGTCGGTGGACGAGGCGCTGCCCTTGCGCTTGCCCAGATAGACGGTGACGGCGATGCCCTGATCGCGGGACAGTTCCACCGACTCCACATCGCCCTCGCGCACGCTTACACCGGTGCCCTGATCGACGCTGGCGCCGACCTCGCAGGCATCCGCACCCAGTCGCCGAGCAAGCTCGAGCGCGGTCTCGGCACGACTTTCCAGCACCGCCTGCTGGGCTCTGGCATCAAACGCCTGTGTCATCTTGTACTCCTTGTCCGACCATAGGGGTCGGCTGAGACTGTCATCCTGCGGCGCCTCGGGCGCCACAGGCTGGTATACTTTCGCGGACGTCGCGCCCGGCGCGACCACCGCCTTTTCGATTTTCCCCGATGCCTTCACCAGGGACCCGGTATGACCCAGGATGACCTTTCCCCCGACGACCGCCCCAGCAAGTCCCAGCTCAAGCGGGAGATGCACGAGCTGCAGGCGCTGGGCGAGCGCTTCATCGCGATGAAGCCCGAGGAGCGCGCCCGCTTCCCGCTGTCGGACGATCTGCTTCGCGCCATCGACGAGACCGACCGCATTCGTGCCCGCGAGGCCAGACGCCGCCATATGCAGTACGTCGGCAAGCTGATGCGCAAGGAAGACCTGGAGGCCATCCAGGCGGTCTTCGACGACATCGAGAAGGCCCAGGTCCAGCGCGACCATGCCTTCCTGCGCCTGGAAAAGTGGCGTGATCGCCTGATCGAAGAAGGTGATGACGCCGTCGAACCCTTCCTCGAAGACTATCCCCAGACCGATCGCCAGGCGCTGCGTCAGCTGATCCGCAACGCCCGCAAGGAGCGCGAGCAGAACAAGCCCCCCACCAACGCCAAGCGGCTCTACAAGCTATTGCGTGATACCGCCGGGCTCTAACCGCCGGGCTCGAGGGCCAGTCTGACGAGTGACTGCGCTCGACGGCGTTACCGCCACCGCCCTAGGGCTTTTCTGAAAAGCGCCTAGGTCCTGCAGGCTCCGCCTTGGCGCCGACACCTCCGTCGGCGCCGCCTTGTCGCTCAGCCAGCTTGCCTCGGCTGTATCAGGATTGGGTGCCACCCACGGTCAACTCGTCGAGCTTGAGGGTCGGCTGACCGACGCCCACCGGCACCCCCTGTCCTTCCTTGCCGCACACCCCGATACCGGTATCCAGTTCCATGTCGTGGCCGATCATCGAGACCTGGCCCATCGCTTCGGGGCCATTGCCGATCAGCGTCGCCCCCTTGACCGGCGCGGTGATCCGACCGTCCTCGATCAGGTAGGCTTCGCTCGCCGAGAACACGAACTTGCCCGAGGTGATGTCCACCTGGCCGCCGCCGAAGCTGACCGCGTAAAGCCCGCGCGAGACGCTCTTGATGATGTCCTGGGGGTCGTCCATGCCGGCGCGCATGTAGGTATTGGTCATGCGCGGCATCGGCATATGGGCGAAGGATTCGCGACGGGCGTTACCGGTGGGCGCCATGCCCATCAAGCGGGCGTTCAGCTTGTCCTGCATGTAGCCGGTAAGGATGCCGTCCTCGATCAGGGTGGTGCATTGGCTGGGGGTGCCCTCGTCGTCCACCGACATCGAACCACGGCGGTCCATCAGGGTGCCGTCGTCGACCACGGTGACGCCGGGCGACGCCACGCGCTCGCCGATACGGCCGGCGAAGGCCGAGCTGCCCTTGCGATTGAAGTCGCCCTCGAGGCCATGGCCCACCGCCTCGTGCAGCAGGATGCCGGGCCAGCCGGCCCCCAGCACCACCGGCATCTGTCCGGCGGGGGCATCGGTCGCCTCCAGGTTGACCAGCGCCTGACGCACCGCTTCCCTGGCGTAGGTCTCGGCGACGCCTTCGTCGCGCAGCCTCGCCATGGGGTAGCGGCCGCCACCACCGGCACTGCCGCGTTCACGCCGGCCGTTCTTGACCGCGATGACACTGACATTGAGCCTCACCAGCGGGCGCACGTCGGCGGCGACGGTGCCGTCACTGGCGCTGACCAGTACCACTTCGTAGACGCCGGACAGCGAGGCGCTGACCTGGGACACGCTGGGATCGGCAGCCCGGGCCACCCGGTCGGCCAGCTTGAGCATGGCGACCTTGTCTTCGGCCGACAGCCCTGACAGCGGGTCGATGCCCGCGTAGCGCGGCTCGGCACTGACCTGGATGCGTGGCGCCTGGGTCAGGGTGGCGCCGCTGCGCACGATGCCCGAAGCGGTGCGGCCCGTCTCGGCCAGGGCATCGGCGTTGATCTGGTTGGAGTAGGCGAAGCCGGTCTTCTCGCCGGCCATGGCGCGCACCCCGACGCCACCGTCGATGTTGTAGCTGGCTTCCTTGACCTCGCCGTCCTCCAGCACCCAGCCCTCTTGCCAGGTCCGCTGAAAGTACAGATCGGCGTAGTCGATGCCAGGGCCCAGAGCGTGCCGGAGACCCGTGTCGAGACCGCCGAGATCGAGGCCTCCCGGGGTCAACAGGGTGGCCACGGCCTCATCGAAGGATGCAGCTTGAGATGTCATTGAGCACTTTCCAGAGTGATCCGGGGCGAGGTCCAGGGACCCTGCACCAGATAGTGAATTCGCGTCACCCGGTCGATGACGTCGCCGAACAGCTTGTCGGCCACAAACAGGGCACCGCCCACGACGGGCGCCCCTACGGCCACGGCTGCCAGCGGCAGGTTGTTGCTGACCGGCACGGTCACGCCGAGCATCAGGTCGAGCTGACGTCGCGCCAGGTCGGCGGAGCCGTCCAGGGTAAAGTCGGTGGCGGGGCCATCGATACGAATCGGCCCTTCGGTTTCCAACACTCCACCATACAGGGTCGCGGCACCACTGACACGGTCGAAGGCGGTACCCTCACCGGTGACGTCCGAGAAATCCAGACGCAGGCGCCGCAGCAGGTTGTCGACGTTGAGCAGTCCCACCACCTTGGCCGAGGGCGAGCTGATATTGGCAAAGGTCCCGTCGACCATATCGACGTTCAGGCTACCGCGTGATCGGGCCAGCGCAAACTGCCAGGGGGCCCCCGGCCAGGCCAGCTGACTGTCCACGTCGAGTCTTTCGGCGCGTACCGCCACGTCCTGCCCGAGCGCCGCTAGCGCGGTCCCGGGATCGCCCCCGGTGAGCGCCAGTCGCGAGCGTGTCAGGCTGGCCTGACTACCGGAGGCCTCCCATACCAGCGACCCCTCTGCCGTGACCTCGCCAAGAGTGAGGGATACCGGCTCGACCGACAGCCGATCACTGCTGGAACGCCATGCGCCGTTGAAGGGCCCGACCCGATTGCCCTGGTACAGAATATTGTCGATATCGAGACGCCCGTCGGGCAGCTCGCGCACTCGCTGCGGGAAGGCCGCAGGCGCGCTGGCGACTTCAAGCTCACCGAACAAAGAGCCGGACTCGGCACCCTGAACCGCCGTTTTCCCGCTCTCGGGAATCAAGTTGTCCAGCACCAGTCGATCGAGATCGAGCACCAATGGCTGGGTAGTGCCCGGGCGGTAGGTCACCTGGCCGTCGACCAGGCTTCCGCCGAGCGCCGCCTGCCACTGCCTGGCACCTCGGCTGAAGCGGGGACTGGCGTCGATGGTCAGCGTGCCGAGACAACGATCGCCGTCGCTCAGGCAGTCGGTGCGGGCCTCCAGGCGTGACAGTCCCGCTCCGCCGCCGCCACTGGAGCCGCCTTCCGGCATGGCACCGGCCAAGGGCTTCAGGGCGTCGGCCCAGGCGCCCAGATCGAGTCGCTGCAGATAGGCCAGCACCGACCACCCCGGCTCACCGGGCCAAGCGCCAGGTGCCGCCCGACCGACCCACAGCTGACCCTGGCTGCCGCCGGGCCCGGCGGCGCGCCAACGGGCGCCGACATCGCGCCCGTACTGGCCGCTCAACACCGGAGAATCGCCGAGGCTCAGGTCCAGCTTGAGCGGTACCGTCTGGGTGGCACGCTTGCCCAGCGGTGCCGGTAGTTCGATCGACAGCCCCTCCAGGGTGCTTTCCAGCGACAGACGCTGGGCATCGAGCTCAAGCCGGCCTTGCCAGGGGAAGGAGCCCGACAGCAGTACCCCAGGCTCGAGCCCCGCCCAGTCCAGCAGCGCCGGCGCATCGGCGCGTCCGGACAGCGCCACGCTATCGTTGCGGCCCTGAAGGTCGGCCGCCACGCTACCACCGAGCACCTGGCCCTCAAGACGACCGGACAATCCACCTTCTTCGCCCTGCTGGGACCAGGTCAGGGGGCCGCTGACGTTCTCGAACTCGAGCTCGGTGCCCTGATGCACGACCCTCGACGCCCGGGCGTCGGCCTCGACCTTCAGGTCCAGGGCATCCGGGTCGGCCATCGGCAGCGACAGCGACAACTGGCCAGTCACACTACCCTCGCCGCGCCAGTTACTGGCGGCCTCGGCGCCCTCCACCGGCATCTCTTCAAGAAATGCCAGCAACTGCGTCAGCGACGCCGACAGCGGCCCTTCGACGCTGAGGACCTCGTCGGCCAGTTTGACGCTGGCGCCTTCGGTCTTCACGCCCTGGCTCTCGGCATGGTCGACGCGCGCCTCCAGACTGTCATCCTCGACGGACAGGTGACCGCTGACGTTGGTAAGCGCCGGCCAGCCTTCGGCGTAGGGCACCCGCCCCTCGACGATATCCAGATCCAGGCTGAGACTGCTGTCGAGCTTCTCGCTGTCGAGGTCGTCCTGCTCACGCAGCGGCACGTGCAGGCGCAGCTGCCCCTGGGGCACCCGCCCGGCCAGACCACTGGCCAGCCAGTCCGCGAGTTCGGCGTCCACATCGTTGCGCAACAGCGGCATCGGCAACCACTCGCTCAAGGCGATATCCCGGGCGTTGACGTCGCGCATGTCCAGCTCAAGACCGAAGCCGCCGCGACGATCGGCGGCGATGGCCAGACCAAAGCCCCCTTCCACCTCGGCGTCGCGCCAGCCGACCTTGAGGTCGCGTCCACTGACGAAGCTGCGCGGCCCGTCGTAGGACCAGATCACCTCGCCGGTGGCGTAGTCGAGCTGCATGGGGGCGGCAAACAGCTCAGGGAAATGCATCGATGCCTGGCCAGCGTCGACGAAGTCCACTCGACCACGGGTGCCGTCGGCTTCCACCCAGACATCCAGCGGGCCGCCGCCGGGCGCACTCTCCCAGGGATCGACCTCGACCCCCAGCGCGCTGACCCGGGCACGCCATTCGTCATCGAGCCTGCCAAAGCCCAGCCCGGTCACCTGACCGCGGGGCTTCAAGGCGTCCACCGCCCGGGCCAGGCCCTCAGGCAGGCGCAGACGCTCGCGCCACTGCGCCAGTGCACCCAGCTCGAAGCCGCTGGCGTTGGCCCACCAGCCGTTTTCGCGGCTTGCCACGTGCCAGTACTGGGGCAAGGCGCCACCTTCCGGCGCGGTTTCGCCGTCGTCGCCGGTCCAGCTCACGTCTTCGGCGTCACCCTCGAACCAGGCCTCCCAGTCATCGACGTCGCGTCTCAGCCACTGACCGCGCAATTCGGCCCCGTTGAGCACGATGCCACCAGGCGAGCCCTCGCCCATCTCCTGGGCGACCGCTGCCGCCATCTCGTCGCGCTGATTGAGCGCCAGGCGCGGTGCCAGTACATCGAGGCGCACATCCGCCAGGCGTCCGTTATCCCAGCGCGCCCAGACGGTGGCGTCCCCGCTGGCCTCGTCGAAACGCAGCACGTCCTCGATGCCGATCAGTCGTGACAAGCCGGTCAGGCTGTCGAGCTGCATGGTGCCCTGCAGGGCGGCGCTGAAATTGCTCGCCTCGCGACTGCCCGGCGTCAAGGCCATGACGATCTCCATGGCCTCGGCGTCGCGATCCTCGATGAATACCTCACCCTCGATATGGGTGCGCATCTCATCGCCGGTCATCAACAGCCGCGGCGCATGCAGGGTGGTCACCTCGCGGCGCCCGTGCAGCACCACGCGCAGGTCATCGACCCAGGCACGTTGGCGCAGCATGACGCCGACCCAGAAGTCCAGACGCTCGAGGTCAAACTGCCCTTCGGGCATCAGTTCGGGGGGGATACGCGCCGGCTGTGGCCACAGCCAACGACGTTCGCGGTCCTGATAAAGATGGAGGGTGACGCCCTGGAAGTGGGCCTTGTCGACCACCGGCAGCCCCTCGTCAAGGCTCGCCAGGGTGTCCAGGCGCACTTCACCGCGCTCGACCTGCAACAACGGATAGCTGCCCGTGGCGTCTTCGGCCTCGAGTCGCAGCCCGTCAAGGGTCAAGCCGGGGTCGAGGCCATGCAGACTGCCTTCGAGACTCACCAGATGGGTCTCCGCCTCGAAGCGCGACGCTATCATCTCGACCAGTCGATCCTCGAGGCGATCGACCTGGCCCAGCGACACACGCAGCACCAGCGACAGCAGCGCGGCCATCGCCAGCACTACCGCCACCAGCGTCAACAACCAGCGAGTCAGCAGGCGGATCGGCCTCATCGGATCACATCAGCACGATGTCGTACTGCTCCTGGGAATAGTGGGTCTCGACCTGAAAACGAATGGTCTTGCCGATAAATTCCTCGAGATCGGCGACCGCGGCCGACTCCTCGTCGAGCAGCCGGTCCACCACCGCCTGGGAGGCCAGCACCGCATAGGTTTCGGCGTTGTAGGCGCGCTCTTCACGCAGGATCTCGCGAAATATCTCGTAGCACACCGATTCCGGCGTCTTGAGGGTGCCCCTGCCCTGGCAGGAAGGACACGGCTCGCACAGGGTCTGCTCGAGGCTTTCACGGGTGCGTTTGCGGGTCAGCTGTACCAGCCCCAACTCGGTGACGCCGGTGCATTTGGTCTTGGCGTGATCCCGTTCCAGCGACTTCTCGAGCATCCTCAGCACCTGGCGCTGGTGCTCGGTGTCCACCATGTCGATGAAGTCGATGATGATGATGCCGCCGAGATTGCGCAGACGCAGTTGACGGGCGATGGCGGTGGCCGCCTCGAGGTTGGTCTTGAAGATGGTTTCTTCGAGGTTGCGGTGACCAACGTAGGCGCCGGTGTTGACGTCGATGGTGGTCATCGCCTCGGTGGGGTCGATCACCAGGTAGCCGCCGGACTTGAGCTGGACCTTGCGCGCCAGCGCCTTCTGGATCTCGTCCTCGACGCTGTACAGGTCGAAGATCGGTCGCTCGCCGGCGTAGTGTTCGATGCGTCCCACCGCCGAGGGCATGAACTCCTCGGCGAACTCGACCAGCTTGACGTGGTTTTCGCGGGAGTCGATGCGCACCTTCTCGATATCGTCGCGCATGACGTCGCGCAGGGTGCGCATGAACAACGGCAGATCGTCGTAGATGACGCTGGGCGCCGGCGCGGTCAGCCGGCGTTCGCTGACCTTGCGCCACAGCCGCAGCAGGAAGTGCATGTCGGCGACCATCTCCTCGAGCGTCACGCCCTCGGCGGCGGTGCGCACGATAAAGCCACCGGAGACCTCGATCTGCTGCTCGGCCGCGGCTTCCTCGACCAGACCGCGCAGGCGCTCGCGCTCGGTCTCGTCCTCGATGCGTTGGGACACGCCGTTATGAGGCGAGTCCGGCATGTACACCAGGTAGCGCGACGGTACCGACAAGTGGGTGGTCAGGCGAGCGCCCTTGGAGCCGATGGGGTCCTTGGTGACCTGAACCACCAGCGACTGGCCTTCATGCAAGAGCTGCGAGATGGACGGCTGGTCATCACCGTTGGCGCTGTGCTCACCGACATCGTGGGCGTGAATGAAGGCTGCACGAGACAGGCCAATATCGACAAAGGCCGCCTGCATGCCGGGCAGTACCCTCACCACCTTGCCCTGGTAGATATTGCCGACGATGCCACGACGCCTGGCCCTCTCTATGAAGGCCTCCTGCAGCACGCCGTTCTCCACCACGGCCACGCGGGTTTCCATGGGCGTCAGGTTGATGAGTACTTCACCACTCATTCGGCAGTCCTTGTCCTTTGATGTCTGGCGCCATTATGACATAGCCGCTGGCGGTTGCGATGGCGCTGGCGCCGGACCTCCCGTCCGGCTCGACTGAAGCAGCACACGCCTGCCGGTGGCCCAGCGGGTGGCTCGCCGTCTCGTCGAGCGGCGGCGCCACTACACCTTCACGCCACCCTCACGACACCGTCACAATAAAGCGCCGTTCCACACAGGCACGCGCTGTCGGCGCAGCAGGCTCGCCGTCTCGTAGAGCGGCAGCCCCACCACCGCGGAATAGCTGCCTTCGACGCGCTCGACGAAGATCGAGGCGAGCCCCTGGATGGCGTAACCGCCTGCCTTGTCGGCAGGCTCACCGGTGCGCCAGTAGTTGCGAATCTCGTCGTCCTGGAGCTCACGCATCAGCACATCGCTGACGACCGTTGCCTCGAGCACCCCGGCGGGTCCGCTGACCGCCACCGAGGTCATCACCTGATGCCAGCGCCCGGACAGCGAGCGCAGCATGACAAAGGCGTCCTCGGCGTCGACAGGCTTGCCGAGAATCTCGCCGTCGCGCACTACCGACGTGTCGGAGCCCAGCACCGGCAAGTCGAGGCCCGTCTCACGCCTGGACCTGGACTCAGACCCAGTCTCGGCTTCTGCCCCAGCCACGGCCTTGGCCCGGGCCAGGCGGGCGACGTAATCCCGGGCCGCTTCACCAGGATGCGGCGTCTCGTCGATATCCACCGGCGCGATCTCCACCGCCACACCGATGCTCGCCAGCAGCTCACGCCGCCGGGGCGAGGCAGAGGCCAGGCGCAGCACCGGGGAATTCACATCAGCATCGAGGGGCTCACTCATTGCTTGCGTCTCCAACGCTTTCGTGGGGGCTCAGGTCATGAGGGATTCAGGTCTTGGCGGAACGCCGGCCGATGGCCTTGAACAGGGTCGCCAGCCAAGGCCACAGCGCCGCCCCGATCAACGATGGCATCAGAAACGACAGGTGCATGGAAAACGGGCCGAACAGGGTACGCAGCCACTGTTCCACCAACTGCACCAGTCCCAGCAGGACGAAGATCAGCACCGCCTGCTGGAGCAGCGAGTAGGTCCTGAAGCGGGGATATACCAGCGCCGAGAGGAAGGCCAGCAACGACAGCGTCAGCGCGCTCTGCCCGAGCGGCGCCCCTTCGATGAGGTCCAGCAGCAGGCCCAGCACGAAACCATGAAAGACGCCCACCCGGTCGGGCTGTGCCATGCACCAGTACAACAGCATCAGGCCCAGCCAGTCGGGCCGCCAGACCTGCCAGCCGTCGGCCATGGGCATGACCTGCAGACACAGCGCCAGAGACAGGGTCAACCATACCCACACCAGGCTGACGCGAGGGGTAGCGGCCATCAGTCGTCCTCCTCGTCTTGCTCGGGGGGCGTCAACAGCTCACCCAGGCGGCGGGCTGCCTCGACGGCCTCGGGGTCCAGTTCCGGGTGCCAGCGTCCTCGCGAGACGTCGAGCGCAGGCTCCGGCGGAAACAGCAGAAGGAAGTGACGCGAGCGCTGCAACTGGGCGACGGGAGCGGCGCTGACCGTGGCGAAGGGCTCGCCAGGATCGTGACTGACGTCGCTGACCCTGGCCACCGGATAACCCGCAGGAAAGCGTCCGGCCAGGCCGGAGCTCATCAGCAGGTCACCGACGCGAATGTCGGCGGTATCCGGCACGTGCAGCACCTTCAGCGCGTCGTAGCTGCCGGTACCCTGGATGATGAAGCGAAGCCCGTTGCGATTGACCTGGATCGGCAAGGCGTGACTGGCATCGGTAAGCATCAGCACGCGGCTCGAGTAGGCGGAAAGCTCGCTGACCTGACCGGCGATACCGGAGGAGTCCATCACCGGCTGGCCGACATAGACGCCATCGCGGCGGCCACGATCGATCACCATCTGGTGGGTGAAGGGGTCGGGATCCAGCGACAGCAGTTCGGCGGTGAGGTAAGGCACCTCGTGATCCCGGGCGGCGTCGAGCAGCTCGCGCAGGCGCACGTTCTCGGCGGTCAGGCTGGCCATGCGCTGTACCCGATGGGACAGGGTCAGCAGCTGCTCGCGCAGTCGCGCGTTCTCTTCCACCAGCGAGCGTTGCTCGGACAGCGCCAGGGCGCCCCAGTTGAGCACGTCACTGGGCAGACTGACGGCCCACTGGATCGGCGCCACCAGCGTCGACAACTGGGCACGCACCGATTCCATTCGGGTGAAGTGGGTATCGACAAACATCAGCCCGCCCGCGAGCACCGCACACAACAGCATGCGGTACCCGGGCACGGAGCCATGCGAGAACAGCGGTTTGATAGGCCGACTCCCTGGAGGTCCTGGGCCAGACGTCGTCAGTCGCTGGAGAGCAGCTCGAAGGTGTGCTGATCGATCATCTCCAGCGCCTTGCCGCCACCACGTGCCACGCACGTGAGCGGGTCATCGGCGACCACCACCGGCAGGCCGGTCTCCTCGGCGATCAGCTTGTCCAGATCACGCAGCAGCGCGCCACCACCGGTCAGCACCAGGCCGCGCTCGGCGATGTCTGATGCAAGCTCGGGCGGTGACTGTTCCAGGGCGCTCTTGACCGCCGACACGATGGAGCCAAGCGGCTCCTGCAGGGCGTCGAGGATCTCGTGGGAATTGAGGGTGAAGCTGCGCGGAATGCCTTCGGCCAGGTTGCGACCGCGCACGTCGATTTCGCGCAGCTCGCCGCCCGGATAGGCACAGCCGATCTCTTCCTTGATGCGCTCGGCGGTGGCTTCGCCGATCAGGCTGCCATAGTGGCGCCGTACATAGGAACTGATGGCCTCGTCGAAACGATCGCCGCCGATGCGGATGGACTCGGAATAGACCACGCCATTGAGCGAGATGATGGCAATCTCGGAGGTACCACCACCGATGTCGACAACCATCGAACCCTGCGCCTCTTCCACCGGCAGCCCGGCCCCGATGGCCGCGGCCATGGGTTCCTCGATCAGGAAGACTTCACGGGCACCGGCGCCCTCGGCGGACTCCTTGATGGCGCGACGCTCGACCTGCGTGGACATGCAGGGAACGCACACCAGGACTCGGGGGCTCGGCGTCAGGAAGGTGCTCTGATGCACCTTGCGGATAAAGTACTGGAGCATCTGCTCGGTCACGGTGAAGTCGGCGATGACGCCGTCCTTCATCGGACGAATGGCGGTGATGTTTCCGGGGGTGCGGCCCAGCATGCGCTTGGCATCGGCGCCGACCGCAGCAACGCTGCGCATGTTGCCGGACTGCCGAATCGCGACCACGGAGGGTTCATCCAGGACGATCCCGCGATGACGCACATAGATGAGCGTATTGGCCGTCCCCAGGTCGATCGACAGATCGCTGGAAAACACACCTCGTAAACGTTTGAACATGGATAAAGATACCTAGTGCAGACCGGAAACCCTGTGCGGACGCAAACGGTATCACTGACCCCCCCTAGCGGCAAGCGTGATGCGCGTCTCCCTTGACCGGCAAGACCTGCCCGACGACGCGCGAATGTGGTACCTTCTGCGGTCATTTCATGGACCCCTTCCGTCGAGGAATTGATCATGGCGCTTGAACACGCCGAGGTCCTCCGTGCCGCTCACCTGGCCCGGATCGACCTTTCTGAGAATGACGCAGCCCACTATCACGACGATCTCGGCCGAATCCTGGAGATGGTCGATCAGCTCCAGGCGCTCGACACCGAAGGCGTCGCCCCGCTGGCTCACCCCCTCGATGCCACCCAGCGCCTGCGCGCCGACGAGGTCACCGAGAACGACCAGCGCGAGCACTTCCAACGCTGCGCTCCCCAGGTCGAGAATGGCCTGTACCTGGTGCCGCGGGTCGTCGAGTGACCCCGCGCCCCACCCTTCTCGACATTGGATTCACGCATACAGGGAGCCAGGCCCATGCATGACAGGACACTGACCGAGATCAGCCAGGCGCTCGACGCCGGCGAGATCTCCAGTCGCGAGCTGACCCAGGATCTGCTCGGACGCATCGACCGCCTCGACGGCACGCTCAACAGCTTCGTCAGCGTCACCGCCGACCAGGCGCTCGAGACCGCAGAGGCCGCCGACCAGGCCCGCGCCCGCGGCGAAGCCGGCCGCCTGACCGGCGTGCCGCTGGCACTCAAGGACATCTTCTGTACCCAGGGGGTCAAGACCAGCTGCGGCTCGAAGATGCTCGACAACTTCGTCGCCCCCTACGACGCCACCGTGGTGGAAAAGCTCAAGGCCGCCGGCACGGTCAGCCTGGGCAAGACCAACATGGACGAATTCGCCATGGGCTCCTCCAACGAGTCGAGCTTCTATGGCCCGGTCAAGAACCCCTGGGATCTTGACGCCGTCCCCGGCGGCTCCTCCGGCGGCAGCGCCGCCGCCGTCGCCGCGGGCCTGGTGCCGGCGGCGCTGGGTACCGATACCGGCGGCTCGATCCGCCAGCCGGCCGCCTTCTGCGGCATCACCGGGCTCAAGCCGACCTATGGCCGGGTCTCGCGCTACGGCATGATCGCCTACGCCTCGAGCCTCGATCAGGGCGGCCCCATGGCCCGCAGCGCCGAAGACTGCGCCCACCTGCTCAACGTCATCGCCGGCCATGACGTGCGCGACTCCACCAGCGTGGCCCGCGGTGTTCCCGACTACACCGAGGAGCTCAGCGCGCCGCTGTCCGGCCTCAAGATCGGCCTGCCCAAGGAATACTTCGGCGACGGCCTCGATGCCGGCGTCAACCAGGCCATCGGCGAAGCGATCAAGGTCTACGAATCGCTCGGCGCCAGCGTGCGAGAGGTCAGCCTGCCCCACACCGCCTACGCCATCCCGGCCTACTACGTGATCGCACCGGCGGAGGCCTCCTCCAACCTGTCGCGCTACGACGGCGTGCGCTTCGGCCATCGCTGCGACAACCCCGAAGACCTCATCGATCTGTACAAGCGCTCCCGCGCGGAGGGCTTCGGCGAGGAGGTCAAGCGACGCATCCTGATCGGCACCCACACCCTGTCCGAAGGCTTCTTCGACGCCTACTACAAGAAGGCCCAGCAGGTTCGGCGACTGATTCGACAGGACTTCCTCGACGCCTTCGAAGAGGTCGATGTGCTGATGGGCCCCGCCGCGCCGACCCCAGCCTTCGACCTGGGCGCCCAGAAGGACCCAGTCTCGATGTACCTGCAGGACATCTACACCATCGCCGTCAACCTGGCGGGCATCCCCGGCATCAGCGTTCCGGCGGGCTTTGCCGGCAAGCGTCCGGTGGGCCTGCAGATCCTCGGCACCCACTTCGCCGAGACCCGTCTGCTCAACGTGGCTCACCAGTTCCAGCAGGCCACCGACTGGCATTTGAAGCGTCCCGAGATGACCGAGGAGAACTCCTGATGCAGTGGGAAACCGTCATTGGTCTCGAGGTGCACGTCCAGCTCGCGACCCGCTCCAAGATCTTTTCCGGCTCCTCCACCGCCTTCGGTGCCGAGCCCAACACCCAGGCCAATGCCGTTGATCTGGGCCTGCCCGGCGTGCTGCCCGTGCTCAACGAACAGGCGGTGGCGATGGCGTTGAAATTCGGCCTCGGCATCCACGCCGAGATCCCCGAGGTATCGGTGTTCGATCGCAAGAACTACTTCTACGCCGACCTGCCCAAGGGCTATCAGACCAGCCAGATGTACCATCCCATCGTCGGCGCCGGCGAAGTGGAGATCTGCCTGGAGGACGGCGAGAACAAGATCATCCGGGTGCACCACGCCCACCTCGAGGAAGACGCCGGCAAGTCGCTGCACGAAGACTTCCACGGCATGACCGGCATCGACCTGAACCGTGCCGGCACGCCGCTGCTGGAGATCGTCTCGGAGCCGGACATGCGCTCGGCCAAGGAGGCGGCGGCCTACCTCAAGGCGATCCACTCCATCGTCACCTACCTTGGCATCTCCGACGGCAACATGGCCGAAGGCTCGATGCGCTGTGACGTCAACGTCTCGGTCAGACCCAAGGGACAGCAGGAATTCGGCACCCGCGCCGAGATCAAGAACGTCAACTCCTTCCGCTTCGTCGAGCGCGCCATCGCCTACGAGGTCGAGCGTCAGATCGAGCTGATCGAGGACGGCGGCAAGGTGGTGCAGGAAACCCGCCTTTACGACCCCGAGGCCGACGAGACCCGCAGCATGCGGACCAAGGAAGAAGCCAACGACTACCGCTACTTCCCCTGCCCCGACCTGCTGCCGGTGGTGCTCGACTGCGCCTACGTCGAGCACCTGCGCGAGAGTCTTCCCGAGCTGCCCGCCGAGAAGCGTGCGCGCTTCCAGAGCGAGCTGGGACTGTCCGCCTACGACGCCGGGGTGCTGTCGGCCAGCCGCGAGATGGCCGAGTACTTCGAGCAGGTCAAGGACATCTGTGGCGACGCCAAGCAGGCCGCCAACTGGGTCCAGGGCGAGCTATCCGGCGCGCTCAACCGTGACGGACTGGACATCTCCGACAGCCCGGTCAGCGCCGAGCAGCTCGGCGGCCTGGTCAAGCGAGTGATCGACTCGACCATCAACGGCAAGGCCGCCAAGCAGGTGTTCCAGGCGCTGTGGAACGGTGAAGGCGAAAGCGCCGACGCCATCATCGAGGCCAAGGGCCTGAAGCAGGTCACCGACACCGGCGCCATCGAGGCCATGGTCGACCAGGTGATCAGCGACAGTCCGGCCCAGGTGGCCCAGTACCGTGACGCCGAGCCCGACAAGCGCGGCAAGATGATCGGCTACTTTGTCGGCCAGGTGATGAAGGCCTCACGCGGCACCGCCAACCCCCAGCAGGTCAACGCCCTGCTCAAGGAAAAGCTCGACGCCCTGTGCTGATGGGCGCTACGGCGACCACCGGCGATGGCAGCGCCATCGCCGGCTTCCACTGGCTTTACCCAAGGAACCCGCGATGTCGGACGATGTCGGTACCCGCCTGAGGGCCCTGCGAAACCTGCGCAACATCTCCCAGCGCGAGCTGGCCAAGCGCTGCGGGGTAACCCATTCCAGCCTGTCGCTGATCGAACAGGGCAAGGTCAGCCCCTCGGTCAGCTCGCTGAAAAAGATCCTCGACGCCATCCCGATGAGCGTCGGCGACTTCTTCACCATGGATCTGGAGAGCAAGAACCAGGTGTTCTACAGCGCCGACGAACTGACCGACATGGGCAGCGGCGACGTGGTGTTCAAGCTGGTGGGCGCCAACCGCGAGTCACGCGCCCTGTCGTTTCTGATCGAGACCTACCCCCCGGGCACCGACACCGGCCGCGAGATGATCACCCACCAGGGCGAGGAAGCCGGGGTGGTGCTCGAGGGCGAGATCGAGATCACCATCGGTGCCGAGACCCGGGTGCTGGGTGCCGGCGAGGCGTACTACTTCGACACCAACGTGCCCCACCGCTTTCGCAACCCCAGCGAGACCCTCTGTCGGCTAGTTAGCTGCACCACCCCAGCGCGAGCCTTCTAGCGGCGAATACCGTGGCGTCGGCTCAAAGGCGCCCCAAGGCAAGGTCTCCGCACCCCCGGCGCCTACCCAGTGCCTGCCGACTGGTCAGCTGCACCACCCCAGCGCGAGCCTTCTAGTAGCGTCGCTCGGACACTGACAGCCCCCTACCCTTCGGCACTGCCCGCCCTGCAAACCACAAAAAAGGCCACGCAAGGCGTGGCCAATCAGGGAGTCATCTCCCATCAGTGCGCGTTGATGACATCGGACCGGAAGTCTAGTTCAAGGCGATCCAGACGCTCTTGAGTTCGGTGTATTCGGCCAGCGAGTGGTGCGACTTGTCGCGGCCATTGCCGGACTGCTTGACCCCGCCGAAGGGCACGCTCTGATCCCCACCGGCCCAGTTGTTGACGAATACCTGGCCCGACTGCAGACGACGACTGACCCGCATGATGCGGTCGACGTCCTGACTCCACACCCCGGCGGCCAGCCCATAAACCGAGTCGTTGGCCAGGGCGATGGCCTGCTCTTCGCTGTCGAAGCCGAACACCGACAGCACCGGGCCAAAGATCTCTTCACGCCCGATCGTCATGTCCTCGGTGACACCGTCGAACACCGTCGGCTGGATGAACAGCCCCGGCCCGCCGAGCGCCTCGCCGCCGGCACGCAGCCGTCCGCCTTCTTCCTGCCCCTGGCGAATGAAGTCGAGGATGCGGCGGTGCTGGGTCGCATCGACAATCGCCCCCATGAAGCTCGACGGGTCCAGCGGATCCCCCGGCTGCATCGACTCGGCCGCCGCCAGCAGGTGCTCGATAAAGGCCTCGCGCACACTGTTCTCGACCAGCAGCCGCGAACCGGCGATACACACCTCCCCCTGGTTGTGGAAGATCGCCTCGGCGGCGTGGTGCGCCACCTGGGCGAGATTCCTGCAGTCGGCGAACACCAGATTGGGGCTCTTGCCACCGCACTCCAGATAGACCCGCTTGAGGTTCGACTGCCCGGCGTACTGCATCAGCTGCTTGCCGACCGCGGTGGAGCCGGTGAAGGCCAGGCAGTCGACGTCCATCGACAGCGCCAGCGCCTTGCCCACGGTGTGACCATAGCCCGGCAACACCTGCAGCACGCCGCGTGGCAGGCCAGCCTCCTGGGCCAGGGCAGCCAGCCGCAGCGCCGACAGTGGCGACTTCTCCGACGGTTTGAGGATGACGCTGTTGCCGGCGGCCAGGGCCGGTGCGATCTTCCAAGCGGTCATCATCATCGGGAAGTTCCAGGGCACGATGGACGCCACCACCCCGATCGGCTCGCGCAGCACCAGCGCGAGCGCCTCTTCGCCGGTGGGCGCGACCTCGCCGTAGAGCTTGTCGATGGATTCGGCCTGGTGACGCATCGCACCGATGGCGCCGGCCATGTCACCCAGCGCACTGGAGATCGGCTTGCCCATGTCCAGAGTGTCGAGCAGCGCCAGTTCGTCGCGGTGGGCCTCCATCAGCTCGGCCAGCCGCAGCAGCACCCGCTTGCGCCGGGTCGGCGCCAGGCGCGACCATTCACCACCATCGAAGGCGCGCCGGGCGCGGGCAACCGCCAGCTCGGCATCGGCCTGATCACAGCTTGCGACCCGCGCCAGCACTTCCCCCGTGGCGGGGTTGATGGTCTCGAAGGTCTCGCCGCTGGCGGCATCGACGAAGCGGTCATCGATATAGGCGCGGGTTTCCAGCCGCGCCGTCAGGGTGTCGGCCAGGGCCTTCCAGCCAGCCTTGTCGAGGGGACGACTCATGCATCAGCCTCCTCGGCGGCGGTGATCTCGACGCCCTGGGCGGTCAGCCGGCGCAGCGTCTCGTCCAGCGCCTCCCGGGCCAGACGCACCAGTTCGTCGATTTCATCGTGGCTAATCACCAGGGGCGGTGAAATGACCATGGTGTCTCCCACCGAGCGCATCACCAGGCCTGTCTCGAAGCAGATATCGCGACACAGGTTGCCCACCGCCAGCGACTTGTCGAAGCGCTTGCCGCTGTCCTTGTCAGCGACGATCTCCAGGGCGCCGATCAGACCCAGCGAGCGCGCCTCGCCGATCAGCGGGTGGGACTCCAGGGACTTCCAGCGCGTCGCCAGGTAAGGCCCCAGATCATCACGCACCCGCTCGACCACGCCTTCGGCCTGCATCAACTCAAGGTTCTTGAGCGCTACCGCGGCGCACACCGGATGCCCCGAGTAGGTGAAGCCGTGGTAGAACTCGCCACCCTCGTCGATCAGCGTGTCGGCGACACGATCACCGACCAGCACCCCACCGATCGGCAGGTAGCCGGAGGACAGCCCCTTGGCGATCGGCATCAGGTCGGGCTTGAGGTCGTAGTGGACGCTGCCGAACCACTCGCCCAGACGGCCGAAACCACAGATCACCTCGTCGACCACCAGCAGAATCTGGTGGCGCTCGAGCACCTCCTTGATCGCCGGCCAGTAGCTGTCCGGGGGAATGATGGCGCCGCCGGCACCCTGTACCGGCTCGGCGATAAAGGCCGCGACCTTGTCGGACCCCAGCTCCTGGATACGCGCCTCGAGCGCCTCGGCGCAGGCACGACCGAAGGCCTCCGAAGTCTGATCTCGCCCTTCGCCGAACCAGTAAGGCTGACGGATGTGGGTAATACCCGGCACACAGGGACCACCCTGTTCATGCATCGGCGCCATGCCGCCCAGGCTCATGCCGGCCACGGTGGAGCCGTGATAGCCGTTTTCGCGACCGATGATCCACTGCTTGTCTGGCTGGCCCTTTAGCGCCCAGTAGCGACGCACCATCCGCAGCACGGTGTCGTTGGCCTCGGAGCCGGAACCGGTGAAGAACACCCGGTTCATGTGCGCCGGTGCCAGTCGACACAGGGTCTCGGCAAGCTCCACCGCCGGTGGATGAGTGGTCTTGAAGAAATTGTTGTAGTACGGCAGCTGGGTGAGCTGCTCGCTGGCGGCGTCCACCAACTCCTGACGCCCATAGCCGAGGTTGACGCACCAGAGCCCCGCCATGCCATCGAGGATGCGATGCCCATCCGCGTCCTGGATGTAGACCCCCTCGGCGTCAACGATGATACGACTGCCTTCCTCCCCGAGCGCCTTGAAGTCGGTGAAGGGGTGCAGATGGTGTTCGCGATCGAGCTCTTTGAGCCGTGCGGCGCCTGGCGAGGTCATGGCCAAGTCTCCCGATATTGGTGAGTTGCTTTGTTATGGTTTACTCAACATAACTACCCTTCTCATGAAAGCCAAGCCCAGCGCAGCATTTCCTTAGAAAAAAACCATAAGTCACTGATTATCGGTCTACGACCATCGTGCAATGTCGATATTTTTTATTTTTAGCCACAAAAAAAATTGACAACCAACGGCCAAACGACCAACTTTCATTGACGCCAAACGGCGCTCTCCACACCTTCCAACAACAACCGGGGCCACCATGAAACCACCATGTCCTTCGCCGACGGGCCGGCGAAAAACCCGATGCGTGCCTTTGCTCTTGCTGTCGCTCTTGCTGCTAGCGGCGAGCCTTTCCACCGTCCAGGCAGCACCCCAGCTGAGCGGCCCAGACATCCTGCTCGAAGGGGTCGCCACCGACGTCCAGGCCAGCGGACTTGATCCCGACCGCCCCTGGCACATCGACGACGGCACTCGCCGCCATCCGCTCGAGGTCGACGCAGACGGGGTCGCTACGCTCAGCCTGACCGTCACCGACGGCCCACGCACCCTGTCGCTTTACGACGCCTCCAACACCCCCGCCGCCACCCTCGAACTCGACCCTGTTCCCGCCTGGCTCTCGCTACTGCCTGCCCTGACCGCCATCACCCTGGCGCTGGCCTTCCGCCAGGTCATCCTGGCGCTGTTTGCCGGGCTGTTGCTCGGCGGCTGGGTGCTCCACGGCATGAACGCCGGCGCCCTGCTCGGCGCCTTCGGTGACTCGGTCAACGTCCACGTGCTGTCCGCCGCCAGCGACAGCGACCATATGTCGATAGTGCTGTTCTGCCTGCTGATCGGCGGCATGGTCGGCATCATCTCGCGCAACGGCGGCACCCGCGGCATCGCCGAGCGCATCGCGCGAGTGATCCGTGGACGACGCCAGGCGCAGAATTCTACCGCGCTTTTGGGTCTGGCCATCTTCTTCGACGACTACGCCAACGCTCTGATCGTCGGCAACACCATGCGCCATATCACCGACCGCGTGAGGATCTCGCGGGCCAAGCTGGCCTACCTGGTGGACAGTACCGCCGCACCGGTGTCCGCGATCATGCTGGTGACCACCTGGATCGGCTTTCAGGTCGGACTGATCAGCGAGGCGATGGATGCCATCGATGACTGGAACGAGTCCGCCTACTCGGTGTTCGTCAACGCCATTCCCTACAACGCCTACCCGATCCTGGCGCTCGCCTTCGTCTTCCTGGTGGCCTGGAGCGGTCGTGACTTCGGCCCCATGCTCACCGCCGAGCGCAAGGCACTGTCCGAGCCCGGCGCCCGCCAGGCACTGAGCAGCCGGGAAGCCATCGTCGAGGAAGCCGACATCCCCACCAAGGAAGGCATTCCCACCCGGGCGCTGAACGCGGTGATACCAATGATCGTGCTGGTGGCGATCACCCTGGGCGGGATCTACGCCACCGGCCTCGATGCCCTCGGTGGCGGCGACCATCAGCTGCGCGACATCTTCGGCGAGGGCGACTCCTTCAGCGCCATGATGTGGGGTTCGCTGGCGGCCTGCGTGACGGCGGTGATCATGACCCAGGCGCAGCGACTGATGAGCATGACCGAAACCGCCCACTACTGGTTCGAGGGCGTCAAGTCGATGCTGCTGCCGATCACCATCCTGATGATGGCCTGGGCCCTGGCCAGCGTGAACGAGGACCTGCACACCAGTGACTTTCTGGTCACGGTGCTGGGCGATAGCCTGTCACCGCAGTGGATGCCGGCGGTGATCTTCGGCCTGGCCGGCTTCACCGCCTTCGCCACCGGTTCGTCATGGGGTGTCATGGGCATCATGATGCCGCTGGTGGTACCGCTGGCCTGGGCCGTACTCGAGCACAATGGCATGGCCGGCACCGCCGAAGGCATGCCGCTGCTGTACGCCTCGGTGGCGGGAGTACTGGCCGGCGCGGTGTGGGGCGATCATTGCTCGCCGCTGGCCGAGACCACCCTGCTTGCGGCCATGGCCAGCGGCTGTGATCTGATCGACCACGTCAGGACGCAGCTACCCTACGCCATGCTGGTCGGCATCGTGGCGCTGCTGTTCGGCGCACTCGGCACCGGTTTCGGCCTGCCCTGGTGGCTGGGCCTGGCGGGAGGCGTCGCCACCCTGACCGCGGTGCTGTTCACCCTGGGCCAGCGCGCGACCGCGGCAACGAAGGTAGCGACGGCCAGCGACGCCAGCGCCTGAGCGCCTCCGGGCGCTGGCGAGCCAGCGCCCGCTCCGTCTAGCGTGCCGACTTCCACTACCTCTACCACACAACGACAGCGCCGCCCTCCTGGGGCGGCGCTTTCGTTGGGACGACTTGAGGTGTTGTGACGACGTTGACAAAGGGTGCCAGCACGACGTGGTGACCCTGTGACTACGGCACCGCTGCCATCTGCTAAGTGATGGGTCGCCAGGAGGCCTGGGGCGATGACCCCGTCGCAGGCTTACTCCTGCTCTTTCATCATCTCCTGACGTTTTTCGGTGGCGGCCGCACTGCCTTCGAGCAGTTCGGCGTTGTAGCCATCCATCTTGCCCTCGGCATTGCCCGGGTCCGAGGAGCCCTCGAGCATTTCCTGACGCTTCTCGGTAGCCGCGGCGGACCCTTCCAGCAAGGTCTCGTTGGTCTGATCCATCATGCCTTCACCGGGCTGAGAACTGGCCGCCTGCTCTTCCATTTCCTGGCGATGCTCATCCTGGGCACTAGACTCCGCCAGGGCCGTCGCCGCGCCCAGAGACAGCAGCGAACCCGCAAGCACCAGCATCAAAGACGAACGCTTGATCACCATGGTCTTCTCCTTCGATTCCTTGAGAGGGGAGATCCAACTGCGAGCATCAGGGGCGATCCTCACCGTTTGAGCATAGAAGGATCTTTATGCCTGTCGAGGCAGCGGACAGCTTTTCCCCACCGACAGTGGTAAGTCGGCACAGTATTCATCGAAGCAGGCAGAACTTAGCGTCAAACACACCGCCGGGCTGACGTCATTGTCCAACTCGGCACGACTGCCAGGCCGACACCGACGCCCAGGACATTACTGCGTCGCACAGGCAGCGGCAAAGCCCTTGAAGATGGCGTCATACAGCGGATGGGACTGGGGCTCCCACTCCGGATGCCACTGTACCGCCAGGGTGAACCCCGGCGCGTCAGCCACCGAGATGGCTTCCACCAGCCCGTCCGGCGCCAGCGCCTCGACGCGCAGCCCCTCACCAAGTCGATCGACACCCTGCTGATGCAGCGAGTTGACCCGCGCGCTGGCCTCGGGGTAAAGCGCGGCCAGACGGCCACCTGGCTGAATCTCGAGGCCGTGTACCGGCGCATACTGCTCGGCCTTTTCACCCTCCGGCTCGCGGTGATCCAGCCGCCCCGGCACCCGCTGCACCGCCTGGTGCAGACTACCGCCGAAGGCCACGTTGAGCTCCTGAAATCCTCGACAGATGCCCAGGAGCGGCAATTGCTGCTCCAGCGCCAGCGGCACCCAGCTCATGGCGGCGGCGTCGCGATCCACGTCGTCCCGGGTATTCTCCGGTTCGCGTTCAGCACCGTAGCGCTCGGGCAGTACGTTGGTGTAGCTGCCGGTCAGCACCAGGCCATCGAGGCGCGCCAGCAGCGCCCGGGCATCTTCCTGGCCCTGCCCTTGCCACACCGGCAGCATGATCGGTTCAAGACCGTAGTCACGCAGGGCGCGCAGATACTTGTCGGTCACCATGTGGGCCGGGTGCCCCTCGACCTCTCGACGGCAGGCGATGACGCCAACCAGCGGACGAATGTTCATCGAACTCCTCGCAGCTCTATCCGTTGTTATGGTTTCCTCAACATACCTTGGTCGGATTTTCTTGCCAAGCCCGGCGCCGAAAATCTTGACAGAAAGACTATCAACTATCTGTTTCTAAGTACTTAAATAAAACAAAGGACCTCTCAACACCTCGACAAACCCCTCACCTCTACGCGTAAATAATTTGACACCATGGCCCGGTCAGCGAAACACTAGCCACATCACAACGAACCAACAAAAGGTGACAGCATGGGCACCCCCAGCGTCGACGAAGCTCGCGACTTTCTGGCCCGACATCCCGAGGTCGACAGCGTAGACCTGCTGATCAGCGACATGAACGGCGTGCTGCGCGGCAAGCGCATCCCCCGTGACAACCTCGAAAAGGCCTACGCAAGCGGCATCCAGCTCCCCGGCTCAGTGTTCGCCCTCGACATCACCGGCAATACCGTCGAGGAAACCGGACTGGGACTCGACATCGGCGATCGCGATCAGGTCTGCCGCCCCATTCCCGGCACCCTGATGGTCACGCCCTGGCAGCGCAAGGGACGCCAGGCGCAACTGCTGATGAACATGCGCGATGACCAGGACGGCCCCTTCTTCGCCGATCCCCGCAACGTGCTGGCGCGCCAGGTCGAGCGACTGGCCGAGCGCGGCCTCAAGGCGGTGGTCGCGCTGGAGCTCGAATTCTATCTGGTCGATCGCCAACGCGACGAGATGGGTATGGCCCAGCCCTGCCGTTCCCCGGCCAGCGGCGAGCGGGCGAGCGATAGCCAGCTATATTCGATCAACGAACTCGACGAGTACGCCGACTTCCTCGAGGAGGTGCACGCCGCCGCCCAGCTACAGCAACTGCCGCTGGACACCGCGCTCAAGGAATGCGCCCCGGGGCAGTTCGAGATCAACCTGATCCACGGCGATGACGTGATGAAGGCCTGCGACAGCGCGGTGCTGCTCAAGCGCCTGATCAAGGGCGTGGCATTGCGCCACGGCTTCGAGGCCACCTTCATGGCCAAGCTGTACGGCGGCGAGGCCGGCAACGGCATGCACGTCCACATGAGCCTGATCGACGAAAGCGGCGACAATGTCTTCGCCGACAGCGATGGCGACCCGCTGGGAACCCCTGCCTTGCGTCATGCCATCGGTGGCCTGATGGAGCTGATGCCTGCTTCGATGGCGCTGTTCGCGCCCAATCTGAACTCCTTCCGACGTTTCCAGCCCGGCCTCTATGTGCCGATGACGCCGACCTGGGGCTACGATAACCGCTCGGTGGCACTGCGGATCCCCTCTGGAGCCAACGCCGCCCGCCGGGTAGAACATCGAGTAGCCGGAGCCGATGCCAACCCCTATCTGCTGCTGGCCACCCTGCTGGCCTCGGTCTGTCACGGTCTGGATACCGCTGTCTCGCCGGGGGAGCCCGTCACTGGTAACGCCTACCGCCAGTACGAGCCCACCCTGACCAACAGCTGGTCAAAGGCCCTCGACCTGCTGGAGCAAAGCGAACCGCTCGGAGAAGCCTTCGGCCAGGCGTTTCTCAAGGTGTTTCTGGCCAACCGTCGCGCCGAGCGCGAACTGGCCATGCAAAGCGTCAGTCGCCTGGAGTACGACTGGTACCTGCGCCACGTCTGAGCGCGGGAAATCACGACGCTAACGCCCCGGACTCCCGTACCGGGCAGGGACGCCCTGTGCGCTCGCCCGGCACGAACGCAAGACCTCAACAACCCGATATAACTCACAGCAATCACGGGTACCTCCCCTCATGACAACCACAACGCCCCTTGTCATCGATCCAGGCCTCGCACTGGAGGTGACGCCATGACCCAGACCAACGCACCGTCCACCCATCCCTTCGCCCCCGGCAAGCCCAGCCAGAAGGGCAAGGGTCGTACCTTTGCCATGGTCGCAGGACTCATTGCCCTGGTGGCCGGCCTGACCTTCCACCACGAAGCCGGCACCCCCTTCGGCTGGATCAGCCTGGTGCCTTCGCTGATCGTGCTGGTGGTGGCGATTGCCACCCACAGGACCCTGGAGGCCCTGGCCATCGGCGCGCTGTCCGGGCTTATCCTGATCGAGCCGAGCGACTATATCGGTGCCCTGGCCGACGTCTCGCTGTCGGTCATGATGAACGAGACCATCGCCTGGCTGATCCTGGTATGCGGCCTGATGGGTGGCTTTATCGCCATGCTCGAGAAGTCCGGCTGCACCCTGAGCTTCAGCCACTTCATGAGCCGCCTGGTCAAGACCCGCCGTCAGTCACTGCTGTGCACTGCGGTACTGGGACTCTTGATCTTCATCGACGACTACCTCAATGCGCTGGCGACCTCGGCGGCGATGAAGCGGTTGACCGACCGTTTCGGCGTATCGCGGGAAAAGCTTGCCTATATCGTCGACTCCACCGCCGCCCCGATCTGCGTCCTGGTGCCGATCTCGACCTGGGCGGTGTACTTTGCCGAGCTGCTGGAAACCAACGGCGCCACCGATGGCCCCGGCATGTGGCTGTACATCCAGTCGATTCCCTACATGCTGTATGGCTGGGTCGCCATGGGCCTGGTCTTTCTGGTGGCCATGAGCATCGTGCCTGACCTTGGCCCGATGAAGACCGCCGAGGCCCGCGCCCGCGCCGGCCAGACGATTCCCGACGGCGCCCCGGATGAGCCGCTTGGCGACGACACCCCGCGTGGCAACCCCTGGCTTGGCCTGTTCAACTTCGTCGCCCCGATGGCGGTGCTGATCGGCGCCAGCGCCTACTTCGAGATCGACCTGCTCAAGGGCGTCATCGCCGCCACCCTGTTCACCATCGTGCTGTTCCTGATGCAGCGCCTGTCCACCTTCTCGAGCCTGATGGACTCGATCATGGACGGCTTTCGCACCATGATGCTGCCGCTGGCCATCGTCGCCGTTGGCTTCGTGCTCAAGGAGGTCAACGACCAGCTCGGCATGACCCAGTTCATGATCGACGCCCTGGCGCCCTACATCACCCCGGCGCTGCTGCCGGCCATCGTCTTCATCTCCATGGCGGTGGTGGTATTTGCCACCGGATCGTCCTGGGGCGTGTTCGTGATCTCGATCCCCATCGTGATCCCGATGGCCGCCCATATGGAGGTGGCGATGCCACTGGTGGTGGGTGCCCTGCTGTCGGCCTCGAGCTTCGGTAGCCACGCCTGCTTCTTCTCGGACTCCTCGGTACTGTCATCCCAGGGCAGCGGCGTCCTGCCGATGCAGCACGCCCTGACCCAGCTGCCCTACACCCTGATCGGGGCAACCGTCACCAGCCTCGGCTTCGTGGCGCTGGGCTACGCACTGGTGTAGTCACAGTAACTGCGGCCCCAGGCCATCCAGCGAGGGCGGAGTGGGGCCCTCGCGACCTACATGCCGTCCTTTCGGGCCAACGCCCGGATGGGCGGCATTCTGGTGACTGTTCGGCAATGCTACAGCCACCCCATGGCCTGCATCGCCTGCTTGGCAGACACCAGCACGTAGCGTACGCACACAAACCCCACCAGGCTGAGTGCTAGGGTATAGGGTGCGGCCATCCACACCATGCGGCCGTAGGAAAGGCGAATCAGCGGTGCCACCGCCGAGGTCAGCAGAAACAGAAAGGCTGCCTGGCCATTGGGCATCGCCACCGACGGCAGGTTGGTGCCGCAGGCCACCGCCACGGCCAGCAGGTCGAACTGCTCGGCGCCGATGCGCGCAGCGCTTAAGGCCGAGTGGATTTCGCTGATGTAGACGGTGCCGACGAAGACATTGTCCGAGACCATCGACAGCAGACCATTGATCACGTACACCAGGCCCAGCTGCTCACTGCCTTGGCGTGACAGCACCAGCTCGATCACCGGTGCAAACAGATCCTGCTCGATGATCACTGCCACCACCGCGAAGAACACCACCAGCAGGGCGGTGAAGGGCAAGGCTTCCTCGAAGGCCTTGCCAAGGGCGTGCTCCTCTGTGACGCCGAGAAAGGCGCTGGCCAGCACGATGACGGCAAGCCCGATCAGCCCCACCGACGCCTCATGGCGAGCCAGCGCCACCACCAACCAGACCAGCACCGCCGCCTGCACCCATAGCCTGGCCACCTCGATCAGCGACTGGCCTGCCCGCTCCTGGCGATCGTGCTCGACCAGGATGGCGCGTACCTTGGCCGGCAGACGCTGGCCGTAACCGAAGCAGCGCAGGCTTTCCACCAGCAGGCAGGTGGCAAGGCCTGCGACCAGCACCGGCAGAGTGACAGGCGCCATGCGCAGCACAAATTCGCCAAAGCCCCAGCCAGCCTGCTCGGCGATGATCAGGTTCTGGGGCTCACCGACCATGGTCGTGACACCGCCAAGCGCGGTCCCCATGGCGGCGTGGAGCAGCAGCGAGCGCAGAAAGCGACGATAGTCGATCAGGTCCTGGTGGCTGACCTCGGGAAGCCCGCTATCATCGCTGTGGTCATGATCGTCGTGCTGCCCCTTCATCGACGCCACCCGATGATAGATGGCGTAGAAACCCACCGTCACGCTGATCACCACCGCGATCACCGTCAAGGCGTCCAGAAAGGCGGAGAGCGCTGCCGTCGTCGCGCAGAAGCACAGCGACAGCAGACGCTTGGACGTGACGCCGATCAGCAGGCGTGTGAACGCCTTGAGCAACAGCTGCTTCATGAAGGTGATGCCCGCCACCATGAACACCAGCAACAGCAGGACATCCAGGTTGAGCGCCACCTCGTGCATCACACTGTCGGGGCCGGTCATGCCGATGGCCACCGCTTCCAGTGCCAGCAGCCCACCAGGCTGCAACGGATAGCACTTCAGCGCCATGGTCAGGGTGAAGATGAATTCGACCAGCAACAGCCATCCCGCAACGAATCCCCCAGACCAGGCATAGACCAGGGGATTGATCAGCAGGCAGATCAGGATGGCGGTCTTGTACCAGTCCGGCGAGGGACCGATAAAGTTGCGAAAGAAGGCCTGGGGCAGCGTCGTCACCATCGACCGGCTCCTTGTCGATACGGCGGCGTTTCAGTATGCCGGTGAAAAGCGGCGTAATCCGCGTGACTGCGTCAACAAACCGCCCTGAACCAACGGAGTATCGGCTTGTCACGCCTACCACGCCGGGCTAGCGTGAAAGACGCCACCACACCGATGAGGAATCGCCTGTGAAATGGGCTCGCACCAGCCGTGACAAGATGCACCATCACGCCGATACCATCGGCAACCTGCTCGTGGAAGGCTTTCACTACCTGGGACTCTTCGTCATCGGCGGGATGATCGCCTGGGCCTCGGTGGTCGCCTTCCTCGACATGCTGACCAGTGGCCACGCCAGCGTCGACGACATCCTGCTGCTGTTCATCTATCTTGAGCTGGGCGCCATGGTGGGCATCTACTTCAAGACCAATCACCTGCCGATTCGCTTCCTGTTGTACGTCGCCATCACCGCCCTGACCCGCTACCTGATCGGTGACATTTCCCACCACCCCAAGCCCGACGCCGGTCTCTTGTACCTGTGCGGCGGCATCTTCCTGCTGGCCCTGTCCGTGCTGGCGGTGCGCTTCGCCTCCTACAAGTACCCCTCCAGCAAGCCCATCGACGCCCTCGGCAAGGTGGTCAACAAGACCAACAGCGATCTGTAGGGCGCCCGGGATCGGCGCCCCTGCCCACGTTCACGTTCACGTTCACGTTCAGGTTCACAACTACAGCGACAACAACAGCCCCCGCCAGCCAGCATCGAAAGATACCGGTTGACGGGGGCTGGGTGTTTACGCGAAGGCTGAAGACCGGAACCAGGTTCCCGTCAGGACTCGATCAGCGCTCTATCAGGACTTGTCGGGGGCACCCCGGACCACGTCCCACTGGGGCTGACCCTGCTCGATCAGCACACGCTCGCCGTCGGGCGCCTGCTCCAGACGCGCCACCTGACGCACGCCGTCATACTCCCAGGCCACGTCGTAGCCCAGGGTCTTTTCACGGGTGTCGTTGACGGTGTGGCACCGCTGTTCGGTGGTGGTATAGGTCTGGCCGGCCTCGACCCGACGCTGCACTTCGCGTCCGGCGAAACCACCGCCGATGGCACCGGCCACGGTGGCGATCTTGCGGCCGCTGCCACCGCCGATCTGGTTGCCCACCAGGCCACCGACCACCGCACCGGCAGCGCTGCCCAGAATACTGTGCGGGTCCCGGGTCGGCGCCTGGCGTGTCACCTGAACGTTCTCGCAGACCTCTCGCGGCGTGGAGACGGTCTCGGTGACCGGCGTGACGGCGGTAATATCGGCGAACTGCGGCCCCTGGGGCGCCTGCTGCACCTGCCAGGCGCCAAATGCCAGGCCACCAAGGCCAAAGACCGCGAGGGTGGAACCGACGATGATCGACTTGCTCATGCTGTTCTCCTTGCTCCGCCAGGACGCTCGCTTAGCGTGCGAGAGGCGCCACGGCAGATGTCTTGGCGATGTGATAGCTCTATCCTAGCCGTTATCGAACACCGTTCGAAGAACCATGGAGCCACTTGCAAGTTGTTTGTGAGGCTGTCGCAACTCACCGACAAAGGTGCCCCCAATCGGCGACGACAGGCGCTGCTGCCCTCGCCTCTCATGCCATTGGCACACCCCCTGCCCACACATCACAACGCCTCGCTGCCAGAGGCAGCGAGGCGTTGGGCGAGACGCGACAATGGGGCTCTCAAGCCAGGAGCGCGGGTCACGGAGCGATCCCGCTGCCATTGTCTTACCCGCACTATCAGTTGCAACGGCCTGCGGCAGCGACTATGGCAAGGCCCCGTGACACCGACCAGCGGCTAGATGCCGAGCTTGTCCCGGGTCTGGTAGTACCAGGCGCCGATGGCGGACAGCGGCACCCTGAGCATGCGGCCGCCAGGGAACGGCAGGTGCGGCAGGCCGGCAAAGGCATCGAAGCGCTCGTCACGTCCGGTCATCACCTCGCTGATCAGGCGACCGGCCAGGTGGGTGCAGGTCACGCCGTGGCCGGAGTAGCCCTGGGCGTAGTAGACGTTGTCATTGATCACCCCGAACTGGGGCAGTCGGTTGAGGGTCATCAGGAAGGTCCCGCTCCAGGCGTAGTCCACCTTGACCGTCTTGAGCATCGGGAATGTCTTTTCCATCTTGGGACGAATGACCGCCTCGATGTCCTGGGGGTCCTCGCCGCCGTAGTTGACTCCCCCGCCGTAGATCAGGCGGTTGTCGCGGGTCAGGCGGAAATAGTCGAGCAGATAGTTGCAGTCTTCCACCGCCATGTTGTTGGGCAGAAGCTCCCGGGCCAGGTCCTCGCCGAGCGGCTCGGTGGTGATGATCTGGGTGCCGCAGGGCATCGACTTGGCCTCGAGCTCCGGCATCACGCCGCTCATGTAGGCGTTACCCGCCATCACCACACGCTCGGCGCGAACGCTGCCGTTGCGGCTCTTCAGTACCACCGGCTGGCCGTGTACCAGCGACTCCACCGGGCTCTGCTCGAAGATCACACCGCCCAGGGATTCCAGCGCCGCCGCCTGGCCCAGTACCAGGTTCAGCGGATGCAGGTGGCCGCCGGAGTGGTCCACCAGGGCACCGGTGTAGCGATCGCTGCCCACCTCGCGGCGACAGGCGTTGCCTTCCAACAGTTCCAGCCCGTCGTGGCCGTAGCGCTGCCACAGCGCCTGATGCTCTCGCAGCCCCTTGAGCTGGCGCTCATTGCAGGCGGCGAACAGGTTGCCTTCACGCAGGTCGCACTGGATGTCGTAGCGGGCGATGCGCTCACGGATGATGCGATTGCCCTCGAAGGCCATGTCGCCGAGGGCACGCGCGGTGTCGGCGCCGTACTTGTCCTCGATCACGTCCATGTCGCGGCTGTAGCTGTTGACGATCTGACCGCCGTTGCGGCCCGAGGCGCCGTAACCGACCCTGGCCGCCTCCAGTACCACCACCTTGAGGCCCTGCTCCGCCAGATGGAGCGCGGCGGAAATGCCGGTGAAGCCGGCCCCGACCACGCAGACATCACAGCTTACCTCTCCCTCGAGGGCCGGGCGCTGGGGTGAGGCATTGGCCGAGGCGGCATACCAGGACGCGGCATGCTGGACCTCGGCGGCCCCTCCACGGGGATCGGTAGCGGTGGAACGGCTGGACATGACGGACTCCCAAAGTGGTTATTTTATTCAACACTAGATCGCATTCTACGCGGAAAAAGGAGACATCTTCAAGATAAAGACATGGAATAATCACCACCACACACCGACGCCATAGCCCCACAACGCAGCGAGCCAGGCACCTGGCCTGGCTCGCTGATGGTGCCTCATGCCACCGTCTCGGGCTTGCGCCACTTTCTCTGGATCGCGCCACCTTCTCAGGCCTACACCACTCTGTGAGCTTCGCGCCACCTTCTCAGGCTTGCGCCACCCCAGGACGTCCTCCTAAGCCGCGGCTCACACCCGCAGCAGCAGGTGCTCACGCTCCCAGGACGAAATCACCTGAAAGTACTCACGGTGCTCGGCCCGCTTTACCGCCAGGTAGCTGTTGGTAAAGCGCTCGCCGAGGATACCTGCCAGGGTGTCACACTCGTGCAGCAGGTCCAGCGCCGGCCCGATATCGTCAGGCAGCTTGTTGCCGCCGGACCAGGCCGAGCCGACCATGGGCGGGCGGGGCTCCACCTGGCCGAGCATGCCAAGGTAGCCACAGGCGAGTGACGCCGCCATGACCAGGTAGGGATTGGCGTCGGCACCGGCCAGTCGGTTCTCGACCCGGGTGGCCTCGGGCCCGGAGACCGGCACGCGCAGGCCCACGGTACGGTTGTCCATGCCCCACTCGACGTTGATCGGCGCCGAGCCCGAGGTCTCGGTACGCAGCAGCCGCCGGTAGGAGTTGACGTTGGGGGCCAGCAGCGGCATCGCCGAGGGCAGGTAGCGCTGCAGGCCGCCGATGAAATGGTGGAACAGACGGCTGGGCTGGCCATCCTCGCCGGCAAACAGATTTCGTCCGCTGGCCGGGTCGATCAGGCTCTGGTGAATGTGCATCGAGCTGCCCGGCTCATTGGCCATGGGCTTGGCCATGAAGGTGCCGTACATGCCGTGGCGCAATGCGGTCTCGCGCAGCACCCGCTTGAACAGCACCACCTGGTCGGCCAGCGCCAGCGGATCACCGTGCTGGAAGTTGACCTCCATCTGCCCGGCGCCCTCTTCGTGGATCAGGGTATCCAGATCCAGATTCATCGCCTCGCAGTAGTCGTACATCTCCTCGAACAGCGGATCGAACTCGTTGACCGCATCGATGGAGAAACTCTGGCGGCTGCTTTCCTGGCGACCGGTGCGCCCCACCGGCGGCTCCAGCGGGTAGTCGGAGTCGGTGTTGGTCTTGACCAGGAAGAACTCCACCTCCGGTGCCACCACCGGGACCCAGCCACGTGCCTGGTACAGCTCCAGCACCCGCTTGAGCACATAGCGCGGCGCCAACTCCACCGGCTCTCCGCTCAGATAGTGGCAGTCGTGGATGATCTGGGCGGTAGGATCGTCGGCCCAGGGCACCAGGAAGACGGCGTTGGGGTCAGGCACCAGCTCCATGTCCCGCTCGGCAGGATTCCAGAAGCGGATGTCGTCATCGTCGGGATAGCCCCCGGTGACGGTCTGGATAAAGATGGAGTCCGGCAGGCGCGGTCGTCCGCCGTTGAGGTACTTGCCCGCGGGCATGATCTTGCCCTTGAGGATGCCGGTAAGGTCGGTGACCAGGCACTCGACCTCGGTGATGCCGTACTGCTTGAACCAGTCGCTGAGCGCTGGGCTTTCCTGGCGGTTACTCATGAGAGTGTTCCGTTACGTGAGTGTCTCACTCGGTGGCCGAGCCCCGACGTCGCCGGGGCTCTTTCCTTGCAGGGCGGCCCGGGGCGCATCAACGCCCCTAGGCCAATCCCTTCACCGAGCCTTTACCTCTGACCACAGTTGCTGAAAGGTCTGCAGTTGCTGACCGGACAGGCTGGGGGTGAAGACAAGCCGCGCCATGTCCTCTTCGCTGGGCTGGGTCGGCGGCTGGGTCAGCACCTCGTCGAGATGCGGGCGCGCCGCCTCGTTGGGGCTGGCGTAGTAGTTGTAGTTCGACAGCTGGGCACCGATCTCGGCGTCCAGGATGAAGTCGATGAACTTGTGCGCGAGCTCCGGGTTGGGTGCCTCGGAGGGGATGACCATGGAGTCGACCCACATCTCGGCGCCTTCGTCGGGAATCACGAAGTCCAGATGTTCGAAGGTCTCCGGGTCCTCATCCTTGAAGTACAGGTAGTCGCCGTTGAAGGACATGCCCACGTGGGTGACGCCCCGGGCCAGCTGCTGCAGGGTCGGTGTGCCGTCGGTGAAGCCCGAGAAGTTGTCGCGATTCTTGGTCTCGATCAGCAGTCTGGCGGCATTCTTCAGGTCATCCAGGCCGCTGCAGTCGAAGTTCGCGCCCAGGTAGGCGCAGGCGCTGCCGGTGGCGACCTGGCCGTCCTGGATCATCGAGAACGGATAGTCGCCGTTGACCTCGGGGTCGAACAGCAGCGACCAGCTCTTGGGCGCATCGGGGAAGGTCTCGGTGTTGTAGACAAGGCCCGTGGTGCCCCACTGGTAGGCGGCGGAGTACTCGGCACCGGGATCGAAGCTCGGATCCTTGAACTGCGCCATCAGGTTGTCGAAGTTCGGAATCTGCGAGCGGTCGAGCTTCTGGATCAGGCCGGTCTCGATCATCCGCGGAATGTAGTAGTTCGACGGCACCACGATGTCGTACTGGGAGGTGCCACCGGCATTGAGCTTGGCGATCATCTCCGGGTTCGAGTTGAAGTAGTTGGTCACCACCTCGACGTCATACTTTTCCTCGAAGGCCTCGATGATCTCGGGGTCCATGTACTCGGTCCAGTTGAACAGGTACAGCTTGCCCTCTTCAGCCTGGGCGACGCCTGCGAGCATGGCGGCTGCCACGGCGAGCCCCAGGGCGCTGCGAGTCTTGTTGAGCATCGTTGCTTTCTCCTTGTATTGCTTGGTCTTGTCTGGGTACGTCAGGTGTTGATCGATCTGTTCCGAGATCGCCTCTGTGTCCGCCGATGGCACAGGCATCAGGCCTTGCGCCGATTGACGACGAGGCTTGCCAGGGCGGCCAGCGCCACCGCCGCGATCATCAGTGTGGCGATGGCGTTGATCTCCGGTGACACCCCCTTCTTGATCGCGCCCCAGATATAGATCGGCAGGGTCGCGCTCTCCGGGCCGGAGGTGAAGAAGCTGATGACGAAGTCATCCACCGACAGGGTAAAGGAGAGAAAGAAGGCCGATATCAACGCCGGCTTGATGGTCGGCAGCATGAAGTACACCACCCGCTTCAAGGGCGAGGCATACAGGTCCTTGGCCGCCTCGAACAGGGACGGATCCAGACCCACGAAGCGCGAGTAGACGATCAGCGCGACGAACGGAATCTGGAAGGTGACGTGGGCGATGATCATGGTGCCCAGCCCCGGCCCCAGGAGCCCGGTCAGCTCATTCACCTTGACGAAGAAGGCCATCTCCGAGATACCGAAGACGATATCCGGCAGCACGATCGGCAGATAGATCAGCACGATCAGCCAGCCCAGCTTGCGGTGACGGTGGCGATACATGCCATAACCGATCAAGCAGCCGATCACCAGGGCGATCAGCGAGGACGTCAGCGCCAGCACCAGGGTGTTGCCGAAGGCGCTCATGATCTGGTCATTGGCGAACAGCTGGTGGTACCAGCGCAGCGACAGCCCGGTCATGCTGGCCGCGCTATTGGCGGCGTTGAAGGAGAACAGCACCACCACCGCCAGCGGCAGGTAAAGAAACACCAGGGTCAGCCACCAGAAGGCGCTCAGACCTCGCTTGAGTGTGCGCTTTCTCATATCACCACCTCCTCACCGCCGCCGAGTCGCTTGCCGATCCGGCGCATGGCATAGAGTCCGGCGAAGGTCGCCAGCAGCATCAGGATGGCGCCGGCGGCGCCCAGCGGCCAGTTCGACCCACCGGAGAACTGGTTGGCCACCAGATTGCCGAGCATCAGCGCCTTGCCGCCGCCCAGCAGTTCCGGAATCACGTACATGCCGAAGGCCGGAATCGCCACCAGCACGATCCCGGCGAGCAGCCCCGGCAAGGTCTGGGGAAAGACCGCGTGCAAGAACGCCTTCACCGGGGTGGCGTAGAGGTCCTGGGCGGCCTCCACCTGGGCGGTGTCGAGCTTCTCGAAGGCGGCGTACAGCGGCAGCACCATGAACGGCAGAAAGTTGTAGACCAGCCCCAGGGTCACCGCGAAGTTGGACGGATACAGCCCCATGTTGGGGGCGATCAGCCCCAGCGACTCGGCGACGCTGGAAAGCGGCGTACCCGGCGCCAGCAGATTCATCCAGCCGAAGGTACGGATGACCTGATTGGTCCAGGACGGCACCACCACCAGCAGCAGCATGATCGGCCGCCATTTCGCCCGGCAGGTGGTGATGTAGTAGGCGATCGGATAGGCCACGATAACGACCAGGCCGGTTGCCACCAGGGTCTGCCACAGCGACCTCAACAGGGTGTAGAGGTTGCCCGGGCTCCAGCCCAGAAAGCCAAAGCCGGCAAGCTGCTTGAACGAATCGAGCGACAGCGGCATCTGCGGCAGGCCATAGGGCCCGTTGGTCATGAAGGCCACGCCCATCAGGTAGGCGCTGGGCAGCACCAGAAAGACGATGATCCAGGCCGCGCCGGGTGTCACGGTAAAGAGAAGATGGCGCGCTTCTCTGACCATGCCCTGGCTGCGTCCGAGGACAGCGGTATCGGTCATGACATGCCCCCTCAGTTGGCCACGGTGACGAGGTCTTCCGGGGCGACCACCAGGGTCACCTCGTCGCCGACCTCGGGCAGTCGGCGCCCGCGATTGTTGATGGTGGCCTGCAGGGTGGTGTCACCGACCGCGAGACGGAACTCGGCGTGGCTACCACGATAGAGCCGTTCGGTGATCCGCCCGACCAGGTGGTTCACCCCTTGATGACGCCCCAGACGCACGTCCAGCGTCTCGGGGCGAATCAGCAACAGCTCGCCGCCTCCCTGCTGTGGCGTGTCGAGGTCGGGCTCGAGCTCCAGCTCGCCAAGCTCGGTGGTCACGCGCTGGCCCTGTCGGGCGCTGATCGGATAGAGGTTCGCATGGCCCATGAAACGGGCGACAAAGGCATTGACCGGGCGCTCGTAGACCTCCCGAGGTGGCCCCACCTGCTGGATGGTCCCGCCATTGAGCACGGCGATGCGATCGGACATCACCATGGCCTCGTCCTGATCATGGGTCACGAAGACGAAGGTCATGCCCAGGCGCTTCTGCACCCTCAGCAATTCAACCTGTAGCTGGCTGCGAAGGCCGGCGTCGAGCGCCGACAGCGGCTCGTCCAACAGCAGCACGTCGGGCTCGCAGACCAGCGCCCGGGCCAGGGCGATGCGCTGACGCTGTCCGCCGGAGAGCTGATCGATGCGCCGATCGATCAGATCGCCCAACTGGATGAACTCGGCGATGCGCTCGACCCGTGCCTCGCGCTCGGCACGATCGACACCGCGCATCTTGAGACCGAAGGCCAGATTGTCGCGCACCGACAGGTGGGGAAACAGCGCGTAGGACTGAAACACGGTATTGACGCTGCGATGGTGCGGCGCCACCTCGGTGACGTCGCGCTCACCGATGGTCAGGCGTCCCTGATCGGCGTCTTCCAGACCCGCCAGGATGCGCAGCAGCGTGGTCTTGCCACAGCCCGATGGGCCCAGCAGGGTAAAGAACTCGCCGGCCTCGATGGTCAGATCGACGCCATCGAGCGCCACCGTACTGGCGCCGAAGCGCTTGTGCAGGCCCTGCATATGGATCGCGGAGGCGGTCCGCTCGGAGCCGTCGGCATCGACGCCCGGGCGTACGCCATCATGGGGTTCATCCCGGCGCTGTGAGTGACGCTCGGCGGTGGAGGTCTCGGTCATAGGGGCATTCCTCGTCGTTGTCGGCAGCTCACAGCCGATCGCGAAGCTTGTAGAAGTGGGTGGCCAGCAGCAACAGCGGTGTTCTCAACAGGCGACCGCCGGGGAAGCGACGATGGGGCATGGCGGCAAAGACGTCGAAGCGCTCGCTCTGCCCGGCGATGGTCTCGGCCAGCAACTTGCCGGCCAGTCCCGCCATGGCCATGCCATGACCGGAGTAGCCTTGCGCATAGTAGAGGTTGGCGGCCAGTCTGCCGAAGTCCGGGGCGCGATTGAGCGTGATGGCCACGTCACCGCCCCAACGGTAGGCGATCTCGACATCATCGAGCACCTTGAACAGGCGCCGGATCTTGCCGTCGATGCGCGCCTCGAGCCCCTTGGGCGGGCGCCCGTCGTAGCTGACTTCACCGCCATAGATCAGGCGTCGATCCGCCGACAGCCGATAGTAGTCGAGCACAAAATTGGCATCGGCCAGGGCGTCATTCTTCGGCAGCACCTGGGCCGCCTGCTGCTCGCTCATCGGCTCGGTGGCGATCAAGTAGTTGGCACAGCGCATGATGCGCCCGCGCATCTCCGGCAACAGGTCGATGCCGTAGGCGTTGGTCGCCACCACCACGCTATCGGCGGTGACCTCTCCGCCGGCGGTCTTCACCCGGGCAGGCTCGCCTTTGGTCACCGCGGTGACCGGGCTGTGCGAGTGGAAGATCGCCCCCGCCTGCTGGGCGGCCCTGGCCAGGCCGAGGGTATAGTTGAGCGGATGCAGATGCCCGCCCTCGGCCTCCCACAGGGCCGCCGGGTAGGCGTCGGTGACCACATGTTCGCGCAGCGACTGCCCTTCGCGCCATTCCAGCGCCTGGTAGTCGTACTTGTGCGCCATGGTCTCCTGGAAGGCGCGCAACTCGCGCACATGGCGCGGCTTGACCGCCGCATGCAGGTAGCCCCAGGCAAGGTCGCAGGGAATGGCGTGACGCTCGACCAGCTGTGCGGTCAGGCGCACCGCTTCGCGGCTCATTTCCCAGATATCGCGGGCCGCCGACAGGCCAAGCGCCTGTTCCACGGTGTCCATGTCGGTACCGAGCCCGGGCAGGATCTGGCCGCCGCTGCGACCGGAGGCGCCATGGCCGACGTCATGGGCTTCCAGCACCACCACCTTGTAGCCTTGCTCGGCCAGATGCAGCGCCGCCGAACAGCCCGTCACCCCGGCCCCGATCACACAGACGTCAGCGCGAATGTCGCCCTCGAGCCTGGATGTCGGCAACAGCTCGACCCGGACGGAATCGCGGTACCAGGAGGCGGCCTCGGACGTGGAGGAATCTGTCATAGAGAGTCCGTATTGGTTGCGCAATGCGCTTGTTGTTATTGAATCTCGCACCTTCGCATGAAGGTGACACCGACAGTGTGCCACTTTCTCGCCACCAGGCGTCAAGTATCCAATAACACTAAATTCCTGACTTCAACGTCAGCGATTCGATACCTAAAGCGGCTGACGCACCAACATCAACACTTCACGTCACGCATCCCGCTCGATGGAAGTCGCCTTGGCGACGCTCACGCTTCGAACGTAAGCCGGCGCGCCCGGAAGCGCTCGAATCCAAGATGCCAGACGTGGAAAACTCAACGCAGAGCAATGACAGAGCGTCAGTCTCTCGTTTCATCGCCAAGAGTATAAGCGAGACATCATGTCAGCGAAGCGAAGACGTTGGCGGTTTGATCAAAGATCCAGGAGGCGCCATCAGTCGCCTGACACACCCGCATCGCTCTTCCCCAGCGCCGCCAGAAAGGCTTCCAGCACCCGATGCGGGCGGCGGTCACGGCGGGTGATGGCGACGAAGGGCGTCTCGTAGGCGGCGCTCTCGGAGCACAGCTCGCGCAGTCGTCCCTGCGCGACCCAGAGATTGGCGTGGTGATCCGGCAGATAGCCGATGTAGGCCCCGGTCAGGATAAGAAAGGCCGCGCCTTCCCGGTCGGAGGCGGTGGCACTGGGCTTGAGCCCGACATGGCGCTCACGGCCGGCTTCCGACAGCGGATAGGACGGTACCACGGCGTCCCACTGCCCCAGCGCCTGCCACCCGCCCAGCGCCACCAGCGCCGTCGATGGCTCGGCAAACAGCGGATGCCCCCGGCCACAGTAAAGCCCGGAGCGTTCGCTGTAGAGCGCCTGGCTATCGACGCTGGCAGGCAGGTTGACCGCCGGAACGACACCGACATGCAGGCGTCCGTCGAGCACCCCGCGGGCGATCTCGCCGGGAGGGTCCATGTGCATGTTGATGCGCACCTCTGGGCCCTGGGCCTTGAGGCTTGCCAGGGCATGGGTGATACGCATCTCGGGTGAGCTGACCAGGGTATCGGTGATGCCGATATTGAGTTCGCCGCGCAGGCTGTGGTGCAGCGCATTGACCTCGGTGCGAAAGGCTTCCAGTCCCGACAGCAGACGCCGGGCCCCTTCCAGCACCTCGCGGCCTTCCTCGGTCAGGGCGAAGCCGCCCCGCCCCCGCCGACAAAGCTTGAGCCCCAGGCGCTTTTCCAGGTCGCCCATATGCAGGCTGATAGCCGAACGACTGATGCCAAGCTCGTTCTCGGCGGCGGAAAATCCACCACACTCGGCCACCGCCTTGAACACCCGCAATAGACGAATATCGAAGTCGGTGACCGGGCTCTGCCGGCTCACGCGCTTCCTCCGCCGGACCGCCCCCGGTCTGCGCAGGCAGGACAGCGTGGATCGCGCCCCAGCCGATAGTGACGCCACTCGCCACTCAGGCCGTCGAAGGTGGCAAGCCCCCGGTGGGGTCTGCCGGCCCCGGACAACAGCTTGACCGCCTCCAGCGCCTGGAAGCAGCCGATCAGCCCCACCAGCGGCGAGATGACGCCACTCTCGGCGCAGGACAGGGCCTCGTCGCCCTGATCATCCGGCGGATACAGGCAGGCGTAGCAGGGACTCGTCTCGTCACGCGGGTCGAACACCGCCAACTGCCCGGAAAAGCGGATCGCAGCGCCGGAGACCAACGGCACCCCGGCGGCGACGCTGGCCGCATTGATGGCGTAGCGGCTGGAAAAGCGATCGGTGCAGTCGAGGATGACGTCGGCCTCCCGCGCCGCCTGGACCAGCTCTTCGGCGTCCAGATGGCGCTCGATGGCGCTGACCCGGCAGCTTGCATTGAGGGCGATGGCAGACTCGGCGGCCGACTGGGCCTTGTTGCGTCCCAGGTCCTGCTCCTGGTGGGCGATCTGGCGCTGCAGGTTGGAGATCTCGACCACATCGGCGTCGGCGATGGTCAGCTGTCCGACTCCGGCGGCGGCCAGGTATAACGCCACCGGCGAGCCCAGGCCACCGGCACCGACGATCAGTGCGCGCGACGCCAGCAGGCGCTCCTGGCCTTCGATGTCCACCTGGGGAAGCATGATCTGGCGGCTGTAGCGCAGCAGGTCCTGGTCATTCATGAAAACTCACTTGTCCTCGAACTCTTCGATATCCGGCACGTGCAGGGCAAAATCTTCCTTCACTTCTTCCATCACCACGTAGCTCTTGGATTCCTTGACCCCGGGCAGGGTCAGCACCACGTCGCCAAGTAGCTGACGATAGGCGGACATCTCGGGAATTCTGCACTTGAGAATATAGTCGAACTGCCCGGACACCAGGTGGCACTCCTGGATCTGCGGCAGCTTCGACACGGCTCGACGGAACTCGTCGAACACCGCCGGGGACTGGGTCTCCAGACTGATCTCGACGAACACCAGTAGATTGGCCTTGAGCATGCGCGGGTTGAGGATCGCCTTGTAGCCACGGATCACCCCGGAGCGCTCGAGGCGCTTGACGCGTTCCAGACACGGCGTGGTGGACAACCCCACCTGGGCGGCGAGATCCACATAGGACACCCGGGCGTTTTCCTGCAGGCAACGCAGAATCTTCAGATCGATACGGTCGAGGGAGCGGTTCTTGGTTTTCATTGTGGTCCTGAACGCTGGTCTGACGGCGAGGGGCACGCAAGGAAAGAATCGACCAAAAAGGCCTGGTCGCAAAGCATTTCACGACAATCTCTCGCGCCCAATCGCTTGGTGGCAAAACATTTTACTGATAATCAGTATCACATGCCCCCAACAGACTCCAGTCCCTGCTTCAACGTTGCCTGCCCCACTGCCCCAGCGTCACCCGAGGGTGGCCCCCCAGGTCATGCACGCTGTCGCAGCGAACATAGCCCAGCGCTTCAAGATGCTCTCGCACCCGCTCGGCCTGCTCGTAGCCGTGTTCCATCAACAGCCAGCCGCCCGGCTGGAGGAAGCTCCGGGCGCGCTCGGCGATGGCAAACAGATCGGCCAGGCCATGGTCGGCGGCCACCAGCGCCGAGCTTGGCTCGAAGCGCACATCGCCCTGCCCCAGGTGAGGATCCTGCGGGTCGATATAGGGCGGGTTGGCCACGATCAGGTCGAAGCGCTCGTCATCGAGCGCATCGAACCAGTCGCTCTGGCGAAATCGAACCGCCAGACCATGTCTCTCGGCGTTGCGCCGCGCCAGCGCCACCGCCTCAGGGGACAGATCGACGCCCTCGACCCGCCAGCCGGGGCGCTCGCTGGCAAACGCCAGGGCGATGGCGCCGGTACCGGTGCCCAGGTCGAGCAAGGCGCCGGGCTGGGCGTCGCTCCTGGCATCGGCCCGGGCCAGCGCGGCCTCCACCAGGGTCTCGGTATCGGGCCGGGGAATCAGGGTGCTGGGCGAGGTCGCCAGGGCCAGTCCCCAGAATTCACGTTCGCCGGTCAGGTAGGCCACCGGCATGCCCTGGGCACGTGCCGCCACCCAGGCCTCGAAGCGGGCCCGGGCCAGCGTCGCCATGGGCTTGTCGCCCCAGGTGTAGAGCCAGGTGCGGTCGACCTTCATCGCCGCCATGGCCAGCACCTCGGCGTCGAGTCGCGGCGTCGGGCTGCCGGCGGCCTCGAGGCGGCGGGTCGCCCGGGCGATCAGCACATCACAGCGCATCAGCCGTCCTGTTGCAGGGCGGCGAGCTGCTCCGCCTGGTACTCGTGGATCAGCGGATCGATGACCTCGTCGAGGCCGTCGCCGGTGACCACTTCGTTGAGCTTGTACAGGGTCAGGTTGATGCGGTGATCGGTGATCCGCCCCTGGGGGAAGTTGTAGGTACGAATGCGCTCGCTGCGATCGCCGGAGCCCACCAGCGAGCGACGGGCGTCGGCCTGCTCCTGGCGCTGACTGTCCTGGGCCGACTGCTTGAGCCGCGCCGCCAGCAGCGACATCGCCTTGGCCCGGTTCTTGTGCTGACTGCGCTCCTCCTGACACTCCACCACCACACCGCTGGGCAGGTGGGTGATGCGGATCGCCGAGTCGGTGGTGTTGACGTGCTGACCGCCGGCGCCGCTGGAGCGAAAGGTGTCCACCCGCAGGTCGGCCGGGTTGATGTCGATGTCACTGACCTCGTCGGCCTCGGGCATCACCGCTACGGTGCAGGCCGAGGTATGGATGCGGCCTTGGGATTCGGTGGCGGGAACCCGCTGAACGCGATGGGCACCGGACTCGAACTTGAGCCGAGCGTAGACGCCCTCGCCCTTCACCCGAGAGATGATCTCCTTGTAGCCGCCCTGCTCGCCGTGGCTGGCACTGACCACCTCGACCTTCCAGCCCTGGTTCTCGGCGTAGCGCGAGTACATGCGAAACAGGTCGCCGGCGAACAGCGCCGCTTCGTCACCGCCGGTTCCCGCGCGCACCTCGAGAAAGACGTTACGCCCATCATCGGGATCCTTGGGCACCAGCAGACGCTTGAGTTCGGCCTCCAGCTCCTCGAGCTTGGCCACGCCCTCCTCGCGCTCCATCTGGGCGAGCTCGCGCATGTCGGCGTCGGCGTCCTCGGCCATCTGCTCTGCGGTGGCCACGTCTTCCTCGACGCCACGATAGCGGCGCCAGGCGTCGACCAGCGACTCGAGCTCGGCGTATTCGCGGGAGTAGTCGCGAAAACGTGGCTGATCGCTGATCACGTCGGGCTCCGACAACAGGGCAGAGAGTTCCTCGAAGCGGTCGACGAAGGCATCGAGGCGCTCACGCAGAGAAGCTTTCATCGGCAAATCCTTGAAATCATGTAAGAAGGCGCATTGCGGTCAAGCCAGGCCCGGCTAGTTCCGGGACTCGGGCTCGCCCAGCAGCAGTTCGACGGCAGCCTCGAGCAGGTCCTGGCGCTCATCGGCGGCGGCACCACGCAGGGCCAGGGTGGGCTGATGCATCAGGCGGTTGGTCAACTGGTGGGCCAGGCGACGCACCACGGCCTCGGGATCCTCACCCTTGGCCAGGCGCTCCAGCGCCTGGGTCTGGGCCTCGTCACGCAGCCGTTCACCCTTGGCACGCACGTCGCGGATCACCTCGCCGGCCCCGCGCACCCGGCGTTCCTTGTGCCAGTGGGTCACGCCGTGCTCGATCAGCGCTTCGGCCTGGTCCGCCGCCACCTGGCGGTGACGTCGGTTTTCCTCGATGACCTCGTGCAGGTCATCGACGGTATAAAGGAAGATGTCGCTGAGCTCGCCGACCTCTGGCTCGATGTCGCGCGGCACGGCGATATCGACCATGAACACCGGACGGTGGCGGCGACGCTTGAGCGCCCGCTCGACCATGCCCTTGCCAAGAATCGGCAAGGGCGCCGCGGTGGACGAAATGACGATGTCGGCCTTTTCCAGGGCGACGGGGATCTCGTCGAGGCTGATGGCCTGACCGCCCAGGCTGCCGGCCAGGGCACTGGCCCGCTCGCGGGTGCGGTTGGCCACCGTCAACTGGTGCACCCCGGCTTCATGCAGGTGGCGCGCCACCAGCTCGATGGTCTCGCCGGCACCGATCAACAGCGCCCTGGCGCGCGAGAAATCGTCGAAGATTCGACTGGCCAGACTGACCGCCGCGTAGGCCACGGAAACAGGGTTCTCGCCGATGGCGGTCTCGGTGCGCACCTGCTTGGCCACCGCGAAGGTATGCTGGAAGAGCCGCTCCAGCTCCCCACCTAGCCCGCTGGCGTCCCTGGCCGCCTGGTAGGCATCCTTGAGCTGGCCCAGGATCTGGGGTTCGCCCAGCACCATGGAATCGAGACCCACGGCGACGCGCATCAGATGGCGCGCGGCGTCGCCTTCCAGATAGTGGTAGGCGCAGTGCAGCAGGTCCTCGCGGGGCAATGCATGAAACCGGCTCAACCAGTCGAGCACCTCGCTCTCCCCGCTCGACTCGGTCACGCAATAAAGCTCGGTGCGATTGCAGGTCGACAGCACCGCAGCCTCATGCACACTCGGCAGCGCGCGCAGCTCGGAGAGCGCCCGGGTGAGTTGCGAGGGGCCAAAGGCCACCTTTTCGCGCACCTCGACGGCCGCGGTTCGATGGTTGATGCCAAGGGCAAGCAGGGTCATGCGTTCGACGTCTTCATCAGATGATGTCCGGAGTGGCCAACCAGGCCGCTCCTGCAAGGCGCATATCCTACCATAGGCAGCTCTGACCTCGCTCCCCCGGGCATTGACCTTTGCCAAGACTCTCCAAGCCGTTATGCTGAGAATTCTCATGGAGAAGATGACGCCTCAATGCCCCCGAACGCGCGCCACGGAAAGCTGACCTGCACTCTGGCCACCCTGTCACTGACGGCGTGGCTCGCCGGCTGTCAGAGCTTTTCCTACAGCCCAGGCAGCGCGTCACAGGCTGACCCCATGGCCGGTGCTCCACCGATCACCCGTGGACTCGATGCCGACGGCCTGTCGACGCTGCTGATTGCCGAAATGGCCGGTCAGCGGGGCGACTATCGACGCGCCACCGAAGGCTACCTCAAGGCAGCCGAGCGCTATCACTCCGCTGCCCTGGTCGAACGCGCCACCCTGGCTTCACGCTTCACCGATGACACCACCCTGATCGAACGCGCCGCTCGACGCTGGCAGGAGCTGGCGCCCGAGGCGCCGGTGGCCGCCCAGATCCTGGGCAACCTCGCCGGTGGTCGCGGCAACTGGGACGAAGCCCTGAAACAGCGGCTGATCGCCGCCGATGACGGCACCGACATCACTCGCTTCGTCGATACCGCCCTGTCCAGTGGCGGCGATCCGGTGGCGCTCGCCGCCACCCTCGAACAGGCGCTCGACGAGCCCACACTCCCAGAGTCGAGGAAAGACGACCTGCGCCTGGCGCTGGCCCTGACCGACTCGGCCCAGGGGGATCATGAGGGCGCCCAGCGACGAATTGCCGCACTGGGAAACGACAGTCGCGATAACCCCCAGCGGATTCTCGCCGAATCACGCATCGCCCTGGACGCCGGCAAGTACCACCAGGCCCGCCTGGCGGCCAAACGCGGCCTCAACCTCTCTCCCGGCGACCCCCGCTTTCTGTTGCTGATGGCGCGGGCCGACATTCGCCTGGGCAACCTGGTGTCGGCCGAGAGCAGCACCGACACCCTGCTCGAGACCCGTGGCGACAACCCCCTCTTGCGGGTCGGCCTGGCCCAGCTCTATCTGGAAGAAGGCCACCACGACCCGGCGCGCCGGCTGCTGCTGCCGCTGGTCGATGATCCCCAGGCACCCAGCGCCCTCTATCTATTGCTTGGCAGCATCGCCGAGCAGGAAGACGAGGTCGACAACGCCCTGCTCTACTATCGCCGGGTACCGCCGGGCCCTGACTTCCTGCTGTCGCGACAGCGCGCGGCCAGCATGCTGATCGAGGCCGACCGACTGCTGGACGCCCGGGCCTTTCTGCGGGTAGAGCGGCTGCGTCACGACGACGCCTATACCGGCCTGGTCATCACCGAAGTGCAACTGCTCGACCAGCAAGGTCTCGAGCCCGAGGCCGAGGCGCTGCTCAACCGTGAGCTGGCGCGCAGCCCCGAGGATGGCGACCTGCGCTACTTCCGCGCTATGCGTGCCTGGAGCGAAGGCGACCTGGACACCTCCGAACAGGATCTGCGCACCCTGGTCGAACAGCAGCCGGACAACGCCGTGGCGCTCAATGCGCTCGGCTACACCCTGGCCGATGCCGGCGATCCGGATGATCTTGACGAGGCCAGGCGACTGATCCAGCGGGCCTACGAGCTCTCGCCGGACAACCCCGCCATCCTCGACAGCCTGGGCTGGGTCGCCTACCGTGAGGGCAAACCGGAGGTTGCGCTACCCTGGATCGAGCGCGCCTGGCGCGAGATCGCCGACCAGGAGGTCGCCGCCCACCTGATCGAGGTGCTGTGGGACCTGGGCCAGAAGCAGCGCGCACGCGAGCTGTTGCAAGAAGCCCAGCAACGTTTCCCCGAACGCCCGCTGATCGTCGATCTCCTCGATCGGCGCCCCGAAATCAGGCCTGAGCCAACGGCAACAGCGCCTTGACCGCCCCGACACCACGACCACTACCCGCAAGGACCCCGCGATGATGTCTTGTTTTCGCCTGACCGCCGCCGCCCTGGGGCTCGGCCTGCTGGCCGGCTGCGCCACCTCCCAGAGCGTCACCGAGCCGCGCCAGGAGCGCCAGGCCGGTGACTGGGAAGCCCAGACCGAACAGGTGGAAGCCTTCACCTCCTGGAACCTGACCGGAAAGGTGGGCCTGCGCACTCCCCAGGAATCCACCAGCGCCAACCTCGACTGGCGCCAGACCCCCTACCACTATCGCCTGCTGGTCACCGGCCCCATGGGCGCCGGCCGCAGTACCCTGGAAGGACGCGACGGTCGCGTCTCGCTGACCACCAGCGAGGGTCGCTTCGAGGCCGACAGCCCCGAAGCCCTGATGGAACAGCGCCTGGGCTGGTCGCTGCCGGTCTCGAGCCTCACCGACTGGGTGCGCGGCCTGCCCGCCGACGACAGTGACTTCGAGATGACCGACGACGAACTCGGCTTCCCCGCTTCACTGGAACAGGACGGCTGGGAGATCGACTATCGCGGCTGGAAGGATGTGAACGGCACCTGGCTACCCAACCGGCTGGTCATGACCTATGACGACCTGCGCGCCACCCTGGTGGTGAACCAGTGGCAGCCACTGGAACAGTAGTCGCGCCGGCTCCCGCCCCGGGTGGCGGGAGCCTGTCTCCCGGGTAGAATGAAGCACCATCGCCCTCTGCCTCCTGTCGACGTGCTCCTTGCAGCAAGCTCCCTATAGAGAGAAGCAACGAGAGCCATCATCGATCCCGGTCGCCGATGGCAGGCGCCGCCCCCAGTCACCGATCGCCATCACTTCGGTCAGTCGATCCCTGGACAGCACCCTTTATAGACTCCCCCATGCCCGACACCTCTTTCTCTTCCGATGCCAGCGCGCAGCAGACCCTGACGTTGCCGGCGCCGGCCAAGCTCAATCGCATGCTGCATATCGTCGGCCGTCGCGACGACGGCTACCACGAGCTGCAGACGCTGTTCCAGTTCCTCGACCACGGTGACGATATCCACCTGCGCCTGCGCCTGGACGGTGAGATAACCCTGACCGACCGTCTCGAGGGCGTACCCCGCGAGGCCAACCTGCTATGGCGGGCCGCCGACCTGCTCAAGCGCGAGACCGGCTGCGCGCTCGGTGCCGATCTTGGCGTCACCAAGCGCCTGCCCATGGGTGGTGGCCTGGGCGGTGGCAGCAGCGACGCCGCCAGCGTGCTGGTCGGGCTGAATCATCTGTGGGGCCTGGAACTGACGACCCGGCGTCTGGCCGAACTGGGCCTGACGCTGGGCGCCGATGTGCCGGTATTCGTCCACGGCCAGGCCGCCTGGGCGGAAGGCGTCGGCGAGCGCCTTGTCGCGGTGGCACTCGACACCCCCTGGTTCGTGGTCGTGCACCCGGGTGTGGCGGTCTCCACCCCTGCCGTGTTCACTGCGCCGGAATTGACACGGGACACCCCCGCCATTACCATGGCGCGCGCACTCAAGGGGGGAGCGTCAAGCTGGCGCAACGATTGCGAGGACACCGTCAGGCAAGCCTATGCTGAGGTGGCTCGTGCCCTGGACTGGCTCAACGCCCGGGCGCCGTCAATGTTGACGGGTACCGGCGCGTGCGTTTTTGCCCGTCTGGAGTCGGAGGCCGAGGCCGTCCAGTTGCTGGACGATGTCCGATGCCAACAGCCGACCTGGCACGCCTTCAAGGCCCTGGGCCTGAATCGATCGCCTCTCCTCGACGCCCTGCCCGCGTGAGGCAGGACGTATGCTGGGGTATAGCCAAGCGGTAAGGCAGCGGTTTTTGGTATCGCCATGCGGAGGTTCGAATCCTCCTACCCCAGCCAACTTCCTTCTGAGTCCTGGACTCACTCCCCCAGGCTCACACTGAAGACCCAACACAGCAAAGGTGGCTGCGCGTGTCAAAATTGATGGTTTTCGCCGGGAATGCCAACCCCGAACTCGCCCGTAAGGTCGCCGAGAGCCTGGACAGCCGACTGGGTAATGCCACGGTCGGCCAGTTCAGCGATGGCGAGGTCGCGGTCGAGATCAACGAGAACGTGCGCGGCAAGGATGTCTTTATCCTGCAGTCCACCTGTGCACCGACCAACGACAACCTGATGGAACTGATCCTGATGGTTGACGCCCTGCGCCGAGCCTCGGCCACCCGTATCACTGCGGTGGTGCCCTACTTCGGCTACGCCCGCCAGGATCGCCGCGTGCGCTCCGCCCGGGTGCCGATCTCGGCCAAGATCGTGGCCGACATGATGGTCAAGGCCGGCGTCGACCGGGTCATGACCATGGACCTGCACGCCGACCAGATCCAGGGCTTCTTCGACGTGCCCGTGGACAACGTCTACGGCTCGCCGATCCTGCTCGACGACATCGAGCGTCAGAACTACGACGACCTGGTCGTGGTCTCCCCCGATGTCGGCGGCGTGGTCCGTGCCCGTGCCATCGCCAAGCAGCTCAACGCTGACCTGGCGATCATCGACAAGCGTCGTCCCCAGGCCAACCAGGCCCAGGTGATGCACATCATCGGTGATATCCAGGACCGCACCTGCGTGGTGGTGGACGACATGATCGACACCGCCGGCACCCTGTGCAAGGCGGGCGAAGCGCTCAAGGAACACGGCGCCAAGCGCGTGGTCGCCTACGCCACCCACCCGATCCTGTCGGGCCCTGCGGTGGACAACATCTCCGAGTCGGTGCTGGACGAAGTGGTGGTGGCCGACACCATCCCGCTGTCCGACACCGCGCGTCGCAGCGGACGTATCCGCCAGCTCAGCGTGGCCGGCCTGATCGCCGAAGCGATCCGCCGCGTCAGCAACGAGGAATCCGTCAGCGCGATGTTCCACTAAGCGACATATCGCGCGGGAAACGCGCCCCGACAACCGGGGCATCTGGAACCACCGAGGTCTGGTCGCGGGCTCGGTGGCTTCCTTACTTTAGCCAAGAGGCAATTTCATGTCTGACTACAAACTTACCGCCAATGTTCGTAACGACCTGGGGAAAGGTGCGAGCCGCCGCCTGCGTCGTGCGAACCAGCAAGTCCCCGCCATCATCTACGGTGGTGAAAAGACGCCGCAGCCGATCGCCGTCGACAAGACTGCGTTCTACAAGGCGCTGGAAGACGAAGCCTTCTTCTCTTCCGTCATCAACCTTGAGGTTGACGGCAAGTCCCAGCAGGTCGTGGTGCGTGACCTTCAGCGCCACCCGTACAAGCCGCTGGTGACCCACGCCGACTTCCTGCGCGTCGATGCGACTCACGAGATCACCATGCGCGTTCCGCTGCACGTGGTCGGTCAGGACGAGTCCAAGGCCATCAAGGAGCAGGACGGTGAACTGCACCAGCTGGCCAACGAAGTCGAGATCAGCTGCCTGCCGAAGGACCTGCCCGACTACCTCGAGGTCAACATCGCTGACCTCGAGATCGGCAGCACCCTGCACCTGTCCGACCTCAAGGTTCCGGCTGGCGTGACCATCGTCGAGCTGAGCCACGGTGAAGAGCACGACCAGGCCATCGTCAACGTGACCAAGGCCAAGGTCATGCAGACCGAGGAAGAAATCGCCGAGGAAGAAGCCGCCGCCGCCGAGGCCAGCGAAGAAGCTGCCGAGGAAGCGAAGGACGAAGCCAAGGACGAAGACGAAGAAGGCGACAAGGAGTAATCCTTTTCTGCCGGATTCAGGGGCCACTGCGGTGGCCCTTTTCGTTTCCGAGGGCTTTGCCCATGGCCTCGTCGCCAAGGCCCTGAGCAAAGCGCTTGCCCCGCACCGCTGACCGGAGAGACCACCATGACAAGGATCAAGGCGCTGATCGGCCTTGCCAACCCTGGCACCCAGTACGAGGCGACGCGTCACAACGCCGGCGCCTGGCTGGTGGAGGAAGTCGCGCGTCAGTCCAGCGCCGAGCTGCGCCCGGAGAAGAAGTTTCTCGGCCTCTACGCCAAGGCCTTTGTCGAAGGCAGCGACCTGCACCTGCTGGTGCCGACCACCTACATGAACCGCTCTGGCGCCTCGGTGGCGGCGCTGGCCAACTTCTTCAAGCTTGCCCCCGACGAGATGCTCATCGCCCACGACGAGCTCGACCTGCCCCCCGGCAGCGCGCGCTACAAGCAGGGCGGCGGCCACGGTGGGCACAATGGCCTGCGCGACATCATCAGCGCCCTGGGCAACGACAAGTCCTTCCATCGTGCGCGCATCGGCATCGGTCATCCCGGCAGCGCCAAGCTGGTCACCAACTACGTGCTGGGCCGCCCCGGCAAGACCGAGCGCGAGGCCATCGACGGCGCCCTGATCGAGTGCCTGGCGACATTGCCCCAGGCGCTATCCGGCGACTGGGCCAAGGCCATGAACCGCCTGCACAGCCACTCTGCCTGACCCGGCGGGCGCCAACAGGGACAGCAGGTGGTTGCACCGCCCGGGCTGTCCCCGCCTGGCCCGACGTCATACACTGTGCGCCGACTTCTTTCACTTCACGCCTTCAGGAACCACCCATGGGATTCAACTGCGGCATCGTTGGTCTGCCCAACGTCGGCAAGTCCACCCTCTTCAACGCCCTGACCAAGTCCGGCATCGATGCAGAGAACTTCCCGTTCTGCACCATCGAGCCCAATGTCGGCATCGTCCCCATGCCGGACCCGCGCCTCGACAAGCTCGCCGAGATCGTCAAGCCGGAGAAGGTGGTGCCCACCACCATGGAATTCGTCGATATCGCCGGCCTGGTCGCCGGTGCCTCCAAGGGTGAAGGTCTCGGCAACCAGTTCCTCGCCAATATCCGCGAGACCCAGGCCATCGCCCACGTGGTGCGCTGCTTCGACAACGACAACGTCATCCACGTGGCCAACCAGGTCGACCCGGCGGCGGATATCGAGACCATCAACCTGGAGCTGGCCCTGGCCGATCTCGACACCGTGGAGAAGGCCATCCAGCGCCTGGTTCGCGTGGTCAAGGGCGGCGACAAGGACGCCATTGCCACCAAGGCGGTGCTCGACAAGATCCAGCCGCACCTGGCCGAAGGCCAGCCGCTGCGCAGCTTCGATCTGAGCGATGACGAGAAGAAGCAGATCAAGAGCTTCGGTTTCCTGACCCTGAAGCCGACCATGTACATCGCCAACGTCAACGAGGACGGCTTCGACAACAACCCCTACCTCGACGTGGTCAAGGGCATCGCCGAGGCCGAGGGCGCCGTGGTGGTTCCCGTGTGCAACCAGCTGGAAGCCGAGATCGCCGAACTCGATGACGAGGAACGCGAGATGTTCCTGGCCGAGATGGGCATGGAAGAGCCCGGCCTCGACCGGGTGATCCGCGCCGGCTACGCCCTGCTGGGTCTGCAGACCTACTTCACCGCAGGGGTCAAGGAAGTGCGTGCCTGGACCGTCAAGGTCGGCGCCACCGCCCCGGAAGGCGCCGGTGTCATCCACACCGACTTCCAGAAGGGCTTCATCCGCGCCGAAGTGGTGGCCTATGACGACTTCGTCAGCCTGAACGGCGAGCAGGGAGCCAAGGACGCCGGCAAGTGGCGCCTGGAAGGCAAGGACTACGTGCTCAAGGATGGCGACGTGGTGCACTTCCGCTTCAACGTCTGACGCTCACTGCAGCGTCCGACGTAACATCACGTTTCCTGTGTCAACACCGAGGCATGCCTCGGTGTTGTCGTTTACATGCCAGTCACATGCAGCAACTCTATCGCAAAGAGGTTATATTCGAGAGATGTCATCAAGCGCAGGAACAAGAGCGTGACACTCTCGAACGATTCTCCACCACTCAAGGCAACGGCGCCTGAGCTATGGATAGCGGATGGGCCCGTCATCAGAGGCAAGCTGCTGCCCTATCCGACACGCATGGTGGTGGTACGCCTGAGCGGCGACCGGCTGTGGGTGCACAGCCCCGTCCCACTGACCGAGCCACTGCGTGACGCCCTCGACGAGCTGGGCCAGGTACACTTCCTGATCGCTCCCAACCATTGTCACCACCTGTTCATGCGCGAATGGCAGATGGCCTACCCGATGGCTCGCAGTTTCGGCACCCGGGAAGTCATCGCCAAGCGCGGCGACCTGGTGTTCGAAAGCACCCTGGATGGCACTCCCAACCGCTTCTGGGGTGACGATATCGACCAGTGCCTGTTCACCGGCTCATCGCGCATGCAGGAAGCGGTGTTCCTGCACCGTTCCAGCCGCAGCCTGATCGTGGCCGATCTTATCGGCAATCTACCCCCTGCTTCCCTGACGCCCTTGCAGCGTCGACTGGCCAGGCTCTCGGGCATCCTGGCGCCGGATGGCAGGATACCACTGGAGTGGCGACTGAGCTTCCTCGGCCGACGCTACCTGGCGAGCGAACATCTGCGCACCCTGCTCTCCTGGCGGCCCGCTCGAATCATCATGGCCCACGGCGAGATCATCGAGCATGACGCCAGCGACTTTCTCGCTCGCGCTTTTCGCTGGTTGAAGGATTAAGGGCCAAGCATGGCGCTGTTTGCATACAGTGCATAATGTTTGTATAACATTGAGGCAGGTTCTGAACGCAAAGGATCTGCGCTCATGCTTGGTTCACCTCGGCTACTGCTGATCGGTTATCTGTTGGCAGTAGGCCTGCTCGGCATCTTTTGGCTACCGACGTCCCCGCAACAGCTCTGGTGGTGGCTACCACTGGCGGCGCTGGGGGTGGTCGGCGTGCTGGACCTTCGCTCCAGCCACAACGTGCTGCGCAACTACCCCATCGTCGGCCATCTGCGCTACATGATGGAATTTCTGCGTCCGGAACTGCGCCAGTACTTCTTCGAATCGGAGACCAGCGGCCGGCCGTTCAATCGCGAACAGCGCCAGATCATCGGCGCCCGGGCCGAGGGACGCAGCGACACCGCCCCCTTCGGCACCCGCCAGGACGTGCTACGCCAGGGGCGTCGCCAGATTGCCCACGCCATGATCCCCACTCGCGTCGACCCGCAGCAAGCCTGGGTGACGATCGGTGGCCCCCAGTGCCACCGCCCCTACCGCTCTTCACGGCTCAATATCTCGGCCATGAGCTTTGGTGCCCTGTCCGGACGGGCCATCACCGCCCTCAACCTGGGGGCCAGGCGCGGCGGCTTTGCCCAGGACACCGGCGAGGGCGCCATCAGTCCTTATCACCAACGGCACGGCGGTGACCTGATCTGGCAGATCGCCAGCGGCTACTTTGGCTGCCGCGACCAGGCCGGGCGCTTCAACCCGGAAGCGTTCAGCGCCAAGGCCCGCGAGGATCAGGTCAAGATGATCGAGATCAAGCTGTCCCAGGGCGCCAAGCCGGGACACGGCGGCATGCTCCCCGGCTCCAAGGTCGACCAGGAGATCGCCGAGACACGCCAGGTCCCGGTGGGGGAAGACTGCTATTCACCGGCGGCCCACCCGGAATTTTCCACCCCGCTGGAACTGATGCACTTCATCCAACGCCTGCGCGATCTGAGCGGCGGCAAGCCGGTGGGCATCAAGCTGTGCCTGGGCCACACCCGGGACATGCTGGCGATGTGCAAGGCCATGCTGGCAAGCGGCATCCAGCCGGACTTCATCACCGTGGACGGCGCCGAGGGCGGCACCGGCGCGGGACCGGCGGAGTACGCCGACCATGTGGGCCGCTATATCGATGAGGCGCTGCCGATCGTCGACGCCTGCCTCAAGGGGATCGGCAAGCGCGACGAAATCAGCGTGATCGCCAGCGGCAAGGTGGCGCTTGCCATCGACATGGTCGAGAAGTTCGCGCTTGGCGCCGACGTCTGCAACGCCGCGCGTCCGTTCATGTTTACCCTGGGTTGCATCCAGGCCCAGCGTTGCCACACCAACACCTGCCCCACCGGGGTGGCGACCCAGGACCCGGCCCGCAGTCGCTCCATCGATGTCGACAGCAAGGCCGACAACGTCCAGCGCTTCCATCGGGCCACCCTGGACGCCTGCCTCGACATGATCGGCACCATGGGCCTGGCAGGCCCTGGCGAGCTGCGCCCTGAGCACCTGCTCGAGGGACCAGCCACCGCCACCCGGGTATGGCAAGTCGACAGCCTGGAGGTCGGCGCCTTGCTCGACCACCAGAAAGCGCAACAACTCCCCGACTGCTGGCGAGACGACTGGCATGAAGCCAGTCCCCACCACTTCTTGCGTGGACCGGGAGGCTCGCACCAGGAAAGCCACCACAGGACGGCCCCCGGCCCCATCGAGACGGCGGCGAAGGAGACCGCCATCATCCGCCAAAGGAGGTGCAACGATGATCGTACGTAGTCACAAGGATGCGGAGAAGTCAGCCGTAGAGGACGACAAGTGGATCAGCCGGCGCTACACCCTGCGCAAGGACGGCATGGGGCATTCGGTCCACGAGACCTACATCAAGCCCGGCCAGGAACTCCACATGTGGTACAAGAACCACACCGAGACGGTCCTGTGCATCGAAGGCGAGGGCCAGATCGAGGACCTGACCGAGGGCGGCAAGTGGGAACTCAAGCCCGGTGTGCTCTACGCCCTCGACAAGCACCAGCAGCATATCCTGTCGAGCGAAAAGGGCATGACCGTGATCTGTACCTTCTCGCCGGCCCTGGTCGGTCCCGAGACCCACGATGAACAGGGCTCCTATCCCCTGCTCGACGACGACGGCAGCGTGCTCAAGCGCTGAGCCATGGCCCGACACCGGGGCGGCACCAAGCACAGGACGGCTCAGCAAGCAGACGGAAAGACCTAGGCGCTGTCCGAAAAGTCGACGAGCGAAGGTTAGACAAGGCAAAAATCGGTGAGAAAGCGCAGTTTACGGGGTGTAAATGAGCATTTTGATCCGATTTTTAACGCCGTATTACCGAGCGCAGGCACTTTTCAGACAAGCCCTAGCGGAAATCCCGCGAGGGCACGCCGAGTTCGGCCCATAAGCCGCTCAAGTCCTCGAGCCGTCCGGCGATCACGTGGATCACGCTGCCCTCGCGCTCCAGATGGCCGGTGACCTTCAACAGCCGGGCGTTCAACAGCGACTGGCGCTGGGCCTTGGCGGTGTCCTTCCACACCACCACGTTGACGTTGCCGGTCTCGTCTTCCAGGGTCACGAAGGTGACCCCGGAGGCGGTGCCCGGCCGCTGGCGGGTGGTCACCAGCCCCGCTACCTGGACCAGATGGCCGTGGTCCAGCTCGGCAAGCTCAGTGGCCTTGAGGCAAGGCGCCAGTCCTTGCCGCCCCATGGCAGCCTGCTCGCGCAGCAACGCCATGGGATGGCGGGCAAGGCTAAGCCCCAGATGGCGAAAGTCCTCCTCGAGGTCGGCTTGCTCGCTGGGGGGCGCCAGCTCTGGGGTGGTGTCGTCGAGGATATCGGTCTCGCCCAGCGCCAGCGCCGGATCCGGCGCCAGCAGATTCCAACGTGCCTGGTAGCGATGGCCGCCGAGGCTCGACAGCGCCCCGGCCGCCGCCAGCGCTTCCCACTCGCGGGCCGACATCGGCGCGCGACGCCTGGCCTCGGCGACGCTGGCATAGCCGTTGGCCGGACGCCTCGCCAGCAGGCAGTCGATGGCACCACGCCCCAGCCCCTTGACCAGGCGAAAGCCCAGTCGCAAGGCACCGTCCGGCTCCAGGGTGGCGTCCCAGTGGCTGGCATTGATATCCACCGGACGCACCTCGACGCCGTGGCGGCGGGCATCCTGCACCAGCTGTGACGGGCTATAGAAGCCCATCGGCTGGCTATTGAGCAGGCCGCAGCAGAAGGCCGCGGGATGGTGGCACTTGAGCCAGGCCGAGACGTACACCAGGTGGGCGAAGCTGGCCGCGTGGGACTCGGGGAAGCCGTACTGGCCAAAGCCCTCGATCTGGCGACAGATGGCGTTGGCAAACTCATCGCTGTAGCCCCTGGCACGCAGCCCGGCGGTCAGCCGCTGCTGGTGTTCGGCGATGGTGCCGGCCCGTCGCCAGGCCGCCATGGCCCGCCGCAACTGGTCGGCCTCGCCACCGGAGTAGCCCGCCGCCACCATGGCCAGCTTGATCACCTGCTCCTGGAAGATCGGCACCCCCAGGGTCCGCTCGAGCACGCCCCTGACCTCGTCGCTGGGATAGCTGACCTCCTCGATGCCGTCGCGACGCCGCAGGTAGGGATGCACCATATCGCCCTGGATCGGCCCCGGACGAACGATGGCGATCTCGATCACCAGGTCGTAGTAGTTGCGGGGCTTCAAGCGCGGCAGCATGTTCATCTGGGCACGGCTCTCCACCTGGAAGACGCCGACGCTGTCCCCTCGACTGAGCATGGCGTACACCTCGGAATCATCCCGGGGCACCCGGGACATGGCCATGGCCTGATGCTCGCTCTCGCTCTCGCTCTCGCTCTCGCCATCGTCGTCGCTCTCACCCGTGCTCTCGTAGCAGCGCCTGTCGTCGTCCCGGTGTTCACCTCCGTCAGACAGCAGCGCCAGGGTCTTGCGAATGGCGGTCAACATGCCCAGCGCCAGCACGTCGACCTTGAGCAGCCCCAGACTCTCCAGGTCGTCCTTGTTCCACTGGATCAGGGTACGCCCTTCCATCGCGGCGTTCTCCACCGGCACCAGCTCGTGCAGCGGCCCGCGCGAGATCACGAAGCCCCCCACGTGCTGTGACAGGTGGCGGGGAAAGCCCAATAGCTGCTCCACCAGTTCGACCAGATGGCGCAGCAGTTCCGGGACGGCGGTGGAGGCGGCCTCTTCACATCCCGCGCCCACCGTCTCCCCCACCGTCTGCTTGAGCGCCTCGAGCCAGGCACCCTCACCCTCGCGGCGATCCAGCCGACTGGCGAGCCAGGCCAGATAGCCCGGTTGCAGCCCCAGCGCCCGCCCCACGTCCTTGAGTGCACTTCTGGGGCGGTAGCTGATCACGGTGGCGGCAAGCCCGGCCCGCTCGCGGCCGTAGCGCCGATAGATGTACTGGATCACCTCCTCGCGGCGCTCGTGCTCGAAGTCCACGTCGATATCCGGCGGCTCGTCGCGCTCCTCGGAAATAAAGCGTTCGAACAGTAGCTGCACCTGACGCGGGTCCACCTCGGTGATAAACAGGCAGTAACAGACCACCGAATTGGCCGCCGAGCCACGCCCCTGACACAGGATGCCCTGGCGGCGGGCGAAGGCGACGATGTCCTCGATGGTCAGAAAGAACGGCTCGTAGGCCATCCTGGCGATCAGCTCAAGCTCGCGGGCGATCTGCTCGGCGATATCCGAAGGCGTACCCTCCGGGAAGCGTAGCCGCTCGCCCTGGCGCACCTTGTGCGCCAGCCAGGACGACGGCGTATGGCCGTCGGGGACCAGTTCCTCGGGGTACTCGTAGCGAAGCTCACCGGGGTCGAAGCGACAGCGCTCGGCGATACGCAGGCTTTGTTCGAGCAGCGCAGGCGCAAAACACTGCGCCAACCGTGACAGGGGGCGCAGGCAGCGCTCGGCGTTGGGCTCGAGCAGAAAACCGGCGCGCTGCACGCTGGTGCGATGCCGAAGGGCGGTCAGTACATCCTGCAATCGCTTGCGGCTCGGCTGGTGCATCAGGACGCCACCGCTGGCGACCAGCGGCAGGCCGGCGGCGCTGGCCAGCCTCATCCGCCTCGCCAATCGGTCCTCCTCGCTTGCCAGAAAGTGGCGCTGGACCATCACCCAGCAGCGCCCGTCGAAGCGTTGCTTCAGCCCGTCCATTCTCTCCCGAGTCCGGGCGTCGTCGTTGCCCGGCAGGTACAGCAGCAGACAGTCCTCGAGCGCCTCCAGATCCTCCCAGCCGAGACGATAGCTGCCCTTGGGCGCACGGCGACGGCCCAGGGTGATCAGCCGACACAGGCTGGCGTAGCCGCAGCGGTTCTCGGCCAGCACGACCACGACCTCGTCGGCCAGGCGAAACTCGGCACCGATGATCAGCGCGATCCGGTGGTCTCGGGCAGCCTCCCAGGCGCGCACGATGCCGGCCACCGAGCACTCGTCGGTGATCGCCAGGGCGCGATAGCCAAGCTCGGCGGCACGGGCGACCAGCTCATGGGGGTGAGACGCGCCCTTGAGAAAGGTGAAGTTGGACAGGCAATGTAGCTCAGCGTAGCCAGGGCCCGGGGCGACTTCGGCAGCGTCAGGTGGCTCGCCGACACGCTCAACCGAACCAGCCATGCAACCACCATTGCGACTCGGCGTCGCGAAAGACCCAGCCGTGGCGACCGTCCGGCCAGCAGGCCACGTGATAGTCACGTCGCGCCGGGGCCTGGTCCCACCAGCCGCTGGCCAGTCGCTCGGGCCCGGCGACCCAGACCAGACGCTCGAGGGTCGCCGGCGTCAACGGCTCGGGGTGTTCCAGCAGCCAGGCCGGATGGTTGGCGCTCTGGATTTCAGACGGGGGCCTGCGGGCGGTCCCCGGCTGCGCTACCAAGCGGGAGGCTCGTTCGGGGCGATGATCCTCCAGCGCCATGGGCTGCAACACGGCGCCATCACCGAGACGAGAACGCAACCGGCTGAACAGCGACTCGGGGGTGTCTCTGGGCGGCGCCGCCTGAAACAGGTCCGTTGCCACCTCTTGCAGGCTAGCTACCTCGCTGACCTCCAGGCGCAGGCGCAACACCGGTGCTTCGAGTACCACTGATTCCAGGCGCAGCCGGCACAGCTCGAGCCAGGCCTCCGCCGCCTGCTCGCCCCCGGCGTGCCCCACGCTCAGGTGCTGAGCCCCTTCCCGGTGATACAGGGTCAAGGTCAACGACAATGCCTTGACGCAACGCACCTTGAGAAAGCCCTCGAGCTCCGCCAGCAGGCGCCGCAGGGGAAACACGATGCCGGCGGCCAGCTCGATCTCATGGACCAGCTCCCGCTCACGATCGAAGCGCGGTGGTGGCGCGAATACCGGCGGGGGATCGGCGACCTCGCCGGTCAAGCGCTGAAGGTAGCGCCGCAGGTCAGTCCCCAGGCGCGAGGCCAGCGAGGCCGGCGGCAGCACAAGCAGGTCATTGAGGTGCGTAAACCCGAGTCCCTTGAGGCGCGACTGCTGGCGTGCGGATAGCCCCAGCCGGTCGAGGCGAAGCCAGCCGAGCCTGGCCATATGCTCCGCCTCGCCCTGGCCACAATAGCCCCCCGTCCGGGCCAGCAGGCAGGCGGCCAGCGGGGTATGCCCGGTGGCGCTGGACACCTCAAGCTCCAGGGTCGCCAATTCTTCGTGCAGTCGACGCCACAGTCCCTCGAGTCCGCCGAAGTAGTCGAGCATCGAGGCGATCTCCATCACCACCCCCCAGGACGCGGCGTTCTCCCCCGTCGGCTCGAGACTGACCCGGGCGCTGAAGCGGGCACACCACAACGCCAGCCCTTCGAGACGACGTCGGCTCACCTCAGGATCCGGCGTCAACAGCCGGAGTCCTGGCTCCAGACACAGTGCGGCATTGATCGTCATGCCCGGCCGCACACCGGCCTGCCAGGCCCTGGCCGAGGCCAGCGCGATACGCTCCCCGTCCTCGCACAGCAACGCGAGGGGTCCGTCATCGCCGGCGCTCAGCACCTCCAGCCCAAGCTGCGGACAGTGAAGGCATAGCCACAGCCCCTTCATGATCGCCCCGCACCCTTGCGCTCGGAGACGAGCAACACGGGTCGGGATCGACGTTCCCCACTGGGGGCGCACGGTAGCGAAGTCGGCCGCGGGCACGGGGGCGACAGCCTAGAGTCGGCCAGGGTGATATCGATGGCCCTGGCTGGCATGGCCCCCTTGCGCTTGAAGGCATGGACCTTGATGCGGCTCGACAAGGGCGCCGTCTCGTCACCGCTGCTCTGATCAGGAGCCGACAGCCGCAGTCGCCAGGGGGCCACTGACCCTTGCTTGGCGAAGTCGGCCGGTCGAATCAGCGCGCCATGGCCGCCCCCTGACGCCACGGCGAGCTGCAGCCGCCGCAGCCATTGCCCCTGCACCGCGGCGAACCAGCCCAGCACCAGATCGCAGCAGCCGCTCTTCAATGCCTGCTCCATGGCCCACAGCCGCTGCCTGGGATGGCGGGTACGCACGATGACTAGGCGCGACAGATCCAGGCCCGCCGCCGCCAGGGCCGCCGCATGAGGCTGCCAGGGTGGGTCAAACCACACCACCCGCTCGCAGCGGTGCATCAGCGGAAGCAATAGACGAATCTCGCCGCAACCCGCTCGATCCAGCAGCAGTTCCAGCAGCTCTCCCCGGGGCCAGCCACCGCCGAGCACCTCGTCCAGGGCCTCGACCCCGGTGGAGATCCCGCGCTTCGTGTCGCCCTCCGGCTGATCACGGTGCCACTGTCGCCGCGCCCGCCAGACGCTGCCTCGCTGCATCAAGCGCGAGAGGTCATCACTTGCGTTGTCACGGGCCTGGTTGTCTGCTGCCTTCATCGCTCCTCTCCCGCTCCTGTCCCGCTCCGCTCTTGGCCTGCTCAACTGGTCTGCTCAACTAGCCTGCTCTGCCGACCTTCTCTGCTGGCGTTTGCTGCTGGCGTTCGCTGCAGGCGTTCTCTGCTGAGCTGCGCTCCTGGCCCGCTAGATACTCCAGCCCGGCCCAGGTTTCAGGCCCAGATTTCTGGTCCAGGTTTCAGGCCCAGGTTTCTGGCCCATGTTTCTAGACCACGCCCTGGCCTTACCGGGCGGACGCCGAGATACCGAATACTGTTATTTTATACAGTACTCGTCCAATGCCAAGTCGGCAATGCAGCGCCAGGGCAATCTGACGATGGGTCAGGAAAGCGGCACATCCGCTCACACCAGCACAGAAGCGCCACGGGGGCTCCCCCGGGGAGGGGTATGGTGGTCGTAGAAGGTTGTCACAGCTCAAGTTTGGCTTGCGATAGCTGTGAAATAGTCAGGCAGGTCTTTTCTTCACCGCTGGACGTCATGACCATTCACCCCCCCACGACACCGCCATGCACCCCAGAGACCACGGTAGAAATCCGGGTCCGCGGCTGTGTGCAGGGTGTGGGGTTTCGTCCGACGGTATGGCAACTGGCCAACCGGCTAGCGCTGGTCGGTGAGGTGCTCAACGACGGTGAAGGCGTGCTGATCCGGGCAACCGGCCCCAGTGAACGCCTCGAGAGCCTGATCGAACAACTCAAGCGCGACCCGCCCCCACTGGCACAGATCACCGACATCGAGGTTCGCTCGGGCCTGGCACCGCTGCACCGAGTCGGCTTCACCATCGTCGATAGTCTCGAGGGCGCAACGCGCACCGATATCGCCGTGGACGCCGCCATCTGCGCAGCCTGCACAGAAGAAATACTGAGCCAGCACCAGCGACGCTCCGGCTACGCCCTGACCAACTGCACCCACTGTGGCCCACGCCTGTCGATCATTCGTGACATGCCCTACGACCGGGCGGCCACCACCATGGCTGACTTTGCGCTATGCGAGTGCTGTCGCGCCGAATATCTGGATCCCGGCGACCGTCGCTTTCATGCCGAACCCATCGCCTGTCCGGCCTGCGGGCCACAGGTGCGTCTGGTGGCGCTTGACGGCGGGCCCTGGCTGGCGGGCGAAGACGCCATCGACGCTCACCCCCCCCCCGCCATTGAGGCTCCCATCGACCAGGCCGCAGCGCTGATCCGCCAGGGCCAGATCCTCGCCATCAAGGGGCTCGGCGGCTACCAGCTTGCCTGCGACGCCACCAGCACCGAGGCCCTCGAGCGCCTGCGACGACTCAAGCATCGCCCCACCCGACCGCTGGCGTTGATGGCCAAAGACCTGGAGATGGTCAGGCGCTACTGCCGGCTCGATGAGCTCGAACAACAGGCACTCTGCTCAGCCGCCGCACCCATCGTGCTGCTCGAGCGGCGCCGCGACGATGCCCCAGGCCGGCCACTCGCCGAGGCCCTGGCCCCGGGGCTCGACCGACTCGGCGTGATGCTGCCGTCGACCCCCTTGCACGTGCTGCTGTGCCAGCGGCTGCCCTTTCCCATCGTGATGACCAGCGGCAACGTCTCCGGCGAGCCCCAGCTGATCGACGATGATGAACTCGGCGACAGCCTTTCGACGATCGCCAGTCATGCCCTCACCCACGACCGCGCCATCGCCCGGCGCATCGACGACAGCCTGGTACAGCTGGCCGCCGGCAAGGTGCGCATGCTGCGTCGTGCCAGGGGCTACGCCCCGGCATCACTGCCGCTGCCGCCTGGCTTCGAGGACATCTCGCCGGGGCTTGCCCTGGGTCCGCAACAGAAGGCCACCTTCTGCCTGGTGGATGGCCAGCGCGCGATCCTGTCGCCGCATCAGGGTGACCTGGACGACGCCGCCACCCTCGACGACTACGAACGCAATCTTGACGACTTCCTGACGCTTTACGACCACCGTCCCGCCTGGCTGGCCTGCGACACTCACCCGGACTACCGTACCAGCGGCATGGCTCGTCACATGGCCGACGACGCCGGCCTGCCACTCGATGCCATTGGCCATCACCACGCCCATATCGCCGCCTGTCTGGCCGACAACGGCTATCCTCGCGACGCCGCTCCAGTACTGGGTATCGCCCTGGACGGCCTGGGCCTTGGCGAGAATGACGGCCTGTGGGGCGGTGAGTTCCTGCTGGCGGATTATCGCCATTGCCAGCGGTTGGGCTCGCTCAAGTCCGTGGCCATGCCGGGGGCCGGCGCCGCCTCCCGCGAGCCCTGGCGCAACCTCTTGGCGCAGCTCATCGCCGGTCCCGGCCTTGCCGCCCTGAAGCGCCGCCACCCCAACCTTGGCGTACTCAAGCGACTGCAGCAGAAGCCGATCGACACCCTCAGCGGGATGATCGAGGCCAGGATCAACAGCCCCCTCGCCTCCTCCTGCGGGCGCCTGTTCGACGCCGTCGCCGCCGCCCTGGAGCTGTGCTTCGATCGCCAGCACCACGAAGGCGAAGCGGCCATGGCCCTGGAAGCCCTGGCCGCCCGCGCGCTGACTCAAACTCCGCCGCCTACGTCATGCACGTCTGGCGCCATTGCGCCCTATCCCTTCGCCCTTCACAGGGAGCAAGGCGGTCACCGGATCCTCGATCCGGCACCGATGTGGACGGCGCTGTTTGACGACCTGGCCGTCGGCAAGGACCCCACGCTGATCGCGGCGCGCTTTCATCTGGGACTGGCCAAGGGGCTTGGCGAGGTCGTTGGCGAGATGCTGGGCGACGTCGATGGCGACATGCAGGACGACGCACGTGACGAAGTCTCTAACGACAATGCCCGGCGACTCTCCAGCACGCGCAACGTCAAGACCGTCGCGCTGAGCGGTGGCTGCTTTCACAACCGCACCCTGCTGGAACTGACGCTTAAGTGCCTCGCACCCCTGCCTGTTCAGGTGCTGACCCACCGCCAGGTACCCGCCAACGACGGCGGCATCGCCCTGGGCCAGGCGCTGATCGCGGCGGCGCGGCGGCATCCGCTGGCCTCCCACCAGGCGTCGGATCGTCGGACCTCGGCGACCTCGGCGACCTCGGCAACCTCAGCAATCGCGGCAACCTCAGCAATCGCGGCAACCTCAGCAATCGCGGCAACCTCAGCAACTTCGACGATCTCGACAACAACAACCGCTCCCTCCATTGCCACTGTCATTACCGCCACCACGGCATCCAATAACACACAGGAGACCGCCCATGTGTCTGGGAATTCCAGGACAGATCATTTCCCTCGATGACGCCGACGCGCGGCTCGCCACGGTGGACGTGAGCGGGGTCCGACGCCAGATCAACATCGCCTGCATCGTCGATGACGACCACCCGCCCGAACGCTGCGTGGGCGACTGGGTACTGGTCCATGTGGGCTTCGCTCTGAACCGTATCGACGCCGAGGCTGCGGCGCGCACCCTCGAACTGCTGGACGAACTGGGCGACACCCACGAGTTCGACGCTCTGACCTTGACCGGCGACCAGGAGGTCTCTTCATGAAATTCATCGACGAATTCCGCGATCACGCCCGCGCCCGGCAGATCCTCGAACACATCACCACCCTGGTCGCCCGCCTGGCCGAGCAGCGCGGCGGCCCGGTGCGCATCATGGAGGTCTGTGGCGGCCACACCCACGCGATCTTCCACTATGGGCTGGAGGCCATGCTGCCGCCGGAACTGGAGCTGATTCACGGCCCCGGCTGCCCGGTGTGCGTGCTGCCGATGGGGCGCGTCGATGACTGCGTCGCCATCGCCGAGCGTCCCGAGGTGATCCTCGCCACCTTCGGCGACGCCATCCGGGTTCCCGGCTCACGCAAGAGCCTGATGCAGGCCAAGGCCGACGGCGCCGACGTGCGCATCGTCTACTCCCCCACCGACGCCCTGGCACTGGCGCGCAAGCATCCGGATCGGGAGGTGGTGTTCTTTGGCCTGGGCTTCGAGACCACCATTCCCTCCACCGCCCTGACCATCGCCCAGGCCGAGCGCGAAGGGGTCGGCAACTTCTCGGTCTTCTGCAACCACATCACCATCATCCCGACGTTACAGGCGATCCTCGACAATCCTGACCATCGCCTGGATGGCTTCCTCGGGCCGGGACACGTGTCGATGATCATCGGCACCGACCCCTACCGCTTCATCGCCGAGCGCTACGGCTGCCCGGTGGTGGTCTCCGGCTTCGAGCCCCTGGATATCCTGCAGTCGCTGCTGATGGTCGTTCGCCAGCTCCACGATGGCCGCGCCGAGGTCGAAAACCAGTACCAGCGTCTGGTGACCAGCGACGGCAACCTCACCGCGCTGGAGGCCTTCCATCGGGTCTACGAGCCCCGCGAGAGCTGCGAGTGGCGCGGGCTTGGATCGATCGCAGAGTCAGGTGTCCAGATCAAGGATTCCTATGGTGCCTTCGATGCCGAACGCAAGTTCGCCGTCCCCAACCAGCAGGTAGCCGACCCGGACAACTGCCGCTGTGGTGACGTGCTCACCGGCAACCTCAAGCCCTGGCAGTGCGAGCTGTTCGGCAAGCGTTGCACACCGGATCAACCCCGGGGCGCGCTGATGGTCTCCAGCGAAGGCGCCTGCGCCGCCTACTATCAGTACGGCGGGGGCAACGTCGATAGCCCGAACCACAGCACAAGCCAGGCCGAATCATGAGCAATACGACACGACGACAGCTTCCCACCCTTGCCGCCCGCGCGGTGACCCAGGCCCACGGAGGCGGCGGCAAGGCCATGAAGGACCTGATCGATGACGTCTTCGTCAGAGAATTCACCGCGCTTCCCGAGGTGCTCGAGGACCAGGCGCGGCTGGAACTGGCCGAGCTGGCATGCCTGGGCGACCGACTGGCCATGACCACCGACGGCTTCGTGGTCGACCCGCTGTTCTTTCCCGGTGGCGACATCGGCAAGCTGGCGGTGTGCGGCACCGTCAACGACCTGGCCGTGGGGGGTGCCCATCCCCGCTACCTGTCCTGCGCGGTGATCCTGGAAGAAGGCCTGCCGATCGATGACCTGAGGCGCATCGCCCGCTCCATGGCCGCAGCCGCCCGCGAGGCCGGCGTCGAGATCGTCACAGGTGACACCAAGGTGGTCGAGCGCGGGGCCTGCGACGGCGTCTTTATCACCACCACCGGCATCGGCGTCATTCCCGCCGAGCGTAAGCTCGGTATCGAGCGCATCCAGGCCGACGACGTGATCATCGTCAACGGCTGGCTCGGCGATCACGGTGCCGCCATCCTGGCGGCCCGTGGCGACCTGTCGCTGGACACCGACCTTGAGAGCGACTGCGCCTCCCTCAATGGCCTGATCGAGACGCTGCTGACCGCCGCCCCCGAGACCCGCTGCCTGCGTGACGCCACCCGGGGCGGCGTCGCCACGGTGCTCAACGAGATGGCCGAGGCCTCCAGGCTTGCCATCGAACTCGACGACCTGGCCCTGCCGCTGCGCAAGGAGGTCCGGGGGATGTGCGAGATACTGGGGCTGGACCCACTGTACCTGGCCAACGAAGGCAAGCTGGTGGCGGTGGTGCCCGCGGCTCAGGCCGAGGCGGCCCTGGCCGCCCTGCGCGGGCATCCGCTGGGAAAGGAAGCCGCGATCATCGGTCAGGCGCTGGACGGCAAACCGGGACGGGTGACGCTGCGCACCGGCTTCGGTGGCCAGCGTATCGTCGACATGCTGGTGGGAGAGCAGCTACCGCGCATCTGCTGATGCGGTGCTGACACGCTGATGGTGGTCTGCGCCGGGCCGAGTCCACATCTCTGCCTATTCGGGATCGCCGGCCGCCTCGCCGATCCCGTAGCGTTGCAGCTTGGCCCTCAGGCCGATGCGCGATAGCCCCAGTTCACTGGCGGTACGCGACTTGTTGCCGCCATGACGCTCGAGCGCCCGGGCCAGGCAGCTCGCCTCCAGGCGTTCGACCCGTTCGCGCAGGGTGCCGGCGTCCTCGTCGTCCTCGACCGGATCGGCTGTCGTATTCGCTTTCGGCGGCTCAGGCAGGTCCTGGCGCCGCTCGACTGTCGCCTGACGCCATTCATCGGTTCGCAGGTGCGGCGCCAGCAGTTCGACACCAAGCTTCTCGCCGGTCGCCAGCATCACCATGCGGGTGATCTGGTTTTCCAGCTCGCGCACATTGCCGGGCCAGGCGTAGGCGCACAGACACGCCATCGCCGCATCGGTGAAGCTGCCGACCCTGACCCCGTGGCGGGAAGCGATCCGCGCCAGCAGTACCTCGGCCAGGGCCGCGATATCACAGGCGCGATCGCGCAGCGGTGGCAACTGAACCGGGGCCACCGTCAGGCGATGGTAGAGGTCCTCCCGGAAGCGTCCCGCCGCCACCTCGGCCATCAGATCCCGGTTGGTCGCGGCGATGACCCGAACATCCAGCTGACGCACCTCGTTGGAACCCACCGGGCGCAACTCACCCTCCTGCAGAAAGCGCAACAGGCGCAGCTGAAAGGCGCTGGAGGTATCACCGATCTCGTCCAGCAGCAGGGTGCCCTCGTGGGCCCGCTCCAGCAGTCCGACGCGGCTTGAACTCGCCCCGGTGAAGGCCCCCTTGCAGTGGCCGAACAGCTCGCTCTCCAGCAGTTCATCGGTCACCGCGCCGCAGTCCAGGGCGTAGAAAGGCATCTCCGAGCGCAGGCTGCTGGCGTGGATAGCCCGGGCCATCAACTCCTTGCCGGTGCCGCTCTCTCCTGTCACCAGGACCGGCACGTCGAAGCCGGCGATGCGCGCCGCCATGTCGCACAGCGGATCCAGCGGTGACCCCGGCGCCCGGATGATCGTCTCGAAGCCCCCCGCCTCGCGCATCCGCCGGCGGTGGGCCGCCAGCCGCGCCTGAACGGTCGGCTGGTACAGGGCACGCTCCGCGCGCAGCCGCCGACACTCCCGCTCGAGCTGATACTGACGCAGGACGACGTCGATGGTTCGCGCCACCACCTCGACCGGACTGCGGCGACAAAGCAGGTGAAACGCCTCGGGCCAGTCACCGACCGAGGTGGGCCCATGATCGGCGATCACCAGACACTGCACCTCGGGCCAGCGATGGGCCAGTTCCCTGGCCCAGCCACCGTCAGGGGACAGTCCCGCACCCCTGGCGGCGTCGCCCTCAGGTGCAAGCTCGACAATCACCAGCCCGACCCACTCGGACACCAGCAGCGCCCGAGCCTCTTCCCAGTGCGTCGCCCTCAGGCACTCCAGGCGCCCTTGCGTGACGTCCTCAAGCGAGCCGATTCGCTCGCTGGCGGCACCGACCACCAGCACACTGGGCAGCGACTCGGCGGCAACACCCCGTCCATCGAACAGCGGACCCTCGACCAAGGTGGACATGGCGACCCCTAGCGCTGCTCGAGCATGGCAAGGTGCTGGCGCGCCCGGCTCAAGGCACGCTGCCTGAGCGCCTCACGGCGTGCGTCGATCCAGTCGAGCCAGGCGTCCATGCCCTCACCGCTGGTGGCCGACAGCCGCAGGATCTCGAGTTCGGGATTGATCCGACGGGCGTAGGCTTCGCAGGCGTCCATGTCGAAGTCGACATGGGGCGCCAGATCGACCTTGCTCAGCAGCATCAGTGAGGCGGCGGCGAACATGTGTGGGTACTTGAGCGGCTTGTCCTCTCCTTCGGTCACCGACAGGATCACCACCTTGGCGTCCTCGCCCAGATCGAAGCCCGCCGGACACACCAGGTTGCCCACATTCTCGATAAACAACAGGCCGAGCCCGGGCGGGCTTACCTGGGGCAGCGCCCGTTCGACCATGGAGGCGTCGAGATGGCAGCCCTTGCCGGTATTGACCTGCAGCGCCGGCACCCCGGTCTCGCGAATGCGCCGGGCGTCATTGGCGGTCTGCTGGTCGCCCTCGATCACCGCCACTCCCTCGGCACCAAGCCGACGGATGGTGTCGACCAGCAGCGTGGTCTTGCCGGAACCCGGGCTCGACACCAGATTCAGCGCCAGCACGCCGTCGGCCTCGAGGCGCCGCCGATTGCCCTCGGCGATGGCGTCATTGCGCGCCAGGATGTTGGTCTCGATCTCCACCAGACGGCGCTGCGACATTCCCGCCACCTCGACCCCGGCCGGCCCCGCACCACAGTCCAGATGCGGCGAGGCATCCGGCTCGGCAGCGCCAGGGTGGTCGCCGTGGTCATGGGAATGAACATGGGCGTGCACATGCTCATGAGAGTGGGCGTGGTCGTGGTCGTGGTCGTGCTCGTGCTCGTGCTCGTGCGAATGAGGGTGAGCATGGGAGTGAGTGTGGGGGTGAGCATGGGAGTGAGTGTGGGGGTGGGCATGGGAATGAGCATGCTCGTGCTCGTGATGATGGGCGTGACTCTGGTCACCACTTTCGGCGCATCCGAAGACGGTACACATCAGACAACCTCCAGTTCCTTGACGCGAAGTTCCTCTCCGCCGGTCACGTGCAGACGGGCGCTGGAACACAGGGGGCAATCGTCGCCACGCTGGGCAATATCCACCGTGCGATTGCAACCGAAACACCAGGCCGTGGCCGGTATGTTGACGATGTCCAGCGTCGCCCCTTCGGCGACGGAGCCACGGGTGGATAGATCGAAACCGAACGCCAGGGCCTCGGGCTCGACGCAGGACAAGGCCCCTATCTCGAGACACACCCGGGTCACCTTCTCGAACGCCTGGACACTGGCCTGCTCCTCGATCAGTTCGACGATGCTCTGACACAGGCTCAATTCGTGCATGATGACCTCCCCTTGGGCGGCCCTGCCTTCCGGTATGGCGCCTGCGAAGGCGCCTGGCACAGCGCTTCACTCGACTCCTGCCACACCACCGGCAGACAGGGATCAGCACAGCTCAGCGCCATCGCCACCCGCTGCCGGGCCTGGTTGTCGCCATCACTGAGGCCATGACTGTAGCCATGGCACTCGCCCTGGCCGTGGGCGGATTCCAGCAAGCGGGAAAGGAAGCCATGTTGCCGCTCGCCATCGGGGCCGACAGCACCGTCGAGCATGGCGTCGGTCGGGGTGATGATGTGGTAGTCGACGACGCGGTCGTCGCGGCACGCCACCCGATGCACCAGGCGTCCCCGGGCGGCCTCGGCCCAGCCGCTGCCATCGGCGGCGCGCCCGCAGCGTGGCTTGCCGGCATCGCTGCTATCCCCAGCGGTGCAGTTGCCAGCGCCGGCGCGCAGCGCAACTATCAACTGCGCCACCTCCACCAGCCGCGCCAGCATCCGCGCATACAGGCTCCAACCATCCCGCGCGATGACGCCGCCTAGCGACGCATGCCCGGCCACGCGACCCACGAAGGTAGGATCGTCCGCCACAGCGATTCTCCCGAACTCCCGCGGCCAGTCGGCGACCTGGCGCAGCACCTCGGCGGGCCGACTCGGCGCTCGCTCGAGCCACGCCTCGATATCCTCCAGTGCGCGCTCGGCCGACCCGGCAAACACCCGCGCCTCCAGCACCTCCAGCGTGGTCAGCGAAAGCCCCGCCAGCCCCTTCAGGGAGTCGGCGTCCATCGCCATGCCCAGCACCCCCGGCCAGTCCCGCAGCATGACCAGGCCATGCTCGCGCAGGGTCTCGAGCTGGATATGGCGGTGGCAGTCAGGGGCAAGCGGCAGGTCCATGGCCTTGGCTGCCGCGGCGCTCTGGGCAGCGGCGCACAGGTTGTAGAGACACCCCACCATGGTCATCGCCTCGTGACGATTTCGATCGATCAGCCACTGAGTCGGCATCCGTCCTCGCTGACTCACGCGAAACCCCGGCTCGCCCCCGGGGTTGTGGCCGTGACCGTGGCTGATGATCAGCGTCGGCATCATGACGACTCGTCCTCGTCCCCTGACGCAGAATCCAAGGAGGCTGCGCTGCTGGGGGAGGCTTTGGTGCCGGCAGCGGTGCTCGACGTGCGCCCGGTCAGGAAGTCTCGCCGTGACTCGAGCCCAGGCGCCGGGGGAGACCACTGGCTTACGCCAGCTTCACCATCGCTGCCTAGGGGTTCGGGGTCGGCCGAGGGCGCCGCGGTGCTTTTAGCCACAGCGTCAGCGTCAGCATCTGCCCCGGCGATACCCTCCTCCCCGGCCACGCTCAGCGCGGCGATATCGGCGTGGCGATCCGTCTCGGCGCGGTGGGCAGGATCAAACAGCGCCTCCATGGCGGCGCGCGCCACCTCGGTGGCGTAGGCCTGGCTTGCAAACTCGCTCATGTCGGAAAACAGCGAACAGGCCAGGAAGGCGCCCACCGGTACCCGGGTATTGAAGATGAATTCGTAGTCGCCGGAGGCAAAGGAGTAGACCCGCTTGTCGCCGGGACGCAGGCGCTGGGCGTCGTCATCGGGACCTGGGATCACCACCAGATTCATCAGCCAGGGCGCGACCAGGATGCCCAGCAGCCCGCCCTCCCAGGGGATAAACCCCACCGCCTCGACGTGCAGCGACAGATTGTTGAAGGGGGAATCCTTCATGCCGGTGGTCTGGATCTCGCGAAAGGTCTCGACCAGTCGCTTGACGGCGCCCATATCGGCCCTCGCAGCCGCGGCGGGTGTGGCAGGTGTGGCGGGCGGGGCGGCCGCCCCCCCGACGCCCTGCCGATCATCCAGCACCATAAACTGGTTGCGCTCACCGTCGCACTGGGGGCAGCGCCAGTCCTGGGGCAGCGCCGAGAATGGCGTCCCCGGCTCGACCTGACGAACGGCGTCACCGACGGCCGGGTCATAGCAGTACCAGCAGATCTTGCACTCGAGCCGGGCGGCGTCGTCCAGGCGCGCCAGGTCTCCGAGAAACGAACCTTCGAATCGTGCCGTCACGCCATCGCCTCCACTACCTGCTTGAGTCGAATCACCGAATCGGCGATGTCTTCGGCCGCCGCGCAGGCCACCTCGGGCACATCGGAGACTTCGATGACGTCCAGAATCAGCGAGTCCTGGGAATTGAAGTAGCGCACCCGCCAGACGTGATCGAGGGCGGTGCTGTCGATACGACAGTTGCCGTAGCCCCGCGACAGGATGGTGACCTCGCCCCGACCCAGCGCCTCGTCCAGATAGGCCAGATCCTCCGGGGTATGGGGCAACAGCGACAGGTTGATGGCATAAGGCTCGCCACCCGGGACACGCTCCTCGCAGCGCTCGATCAGCTCCGAGACGATAAAGGGCCCGTTGACCACACCCTGGCCGGCCTCCGGCGGGCAGAAGATGCGCTGCTGGCGGCATTGCACCACCGCCAGGGGCACCACGCCGATCTCGATATGTTCCCGCACACTGCCCGTGGCGTGATCCACATCCCGGGACGTCACCCGCCACAGACCGGCGAAGACCGACTCCTGAATCTCGACGGCATCCTTGCCACCGACCTTGATCGCGACCTCACCCTCACCCAGTGCATCGGCCAGCGCCTTGCGATTCTCGGCATCGAGCGACGGCAGCTCGACCACCAGGTTGCCGCCCTCCGGCGTCCACTGGGCGGCCCTGTCGGCCAGAGCGCTGAGGGCATCCAGCGCCGGCCGGATGCGCTCGGGGTCCTCCACCTCGGGAAAGCTCGGCTGAAAGGTGCTCATTCCCGATGGCATCGGCAGGTAATCGAGCACGGCCTCCTCGGGCTGGCTGCCAGGCCCGATACCCGGCGATGACGGCATGAATCCCTGGGTCATGTTCGAACACTCCCGTCGCGAGCGATGATATTGGCGCTGGCAGACGTCCCTTGCAGAATGGCGTGGATCTCGCCCAGGTAGTCGTCCCAGTCGCGCACCTTCGAGATCACACCGGTCATCCGCCCGTCCTGGAAAAACAACAGTGAAGGCACCGGCCACACCTGAAAGCGTTCGCGGGTGGCGTCTTCTTCCGCGCGATCCACCACTGCGGGCTTGAAGCGGCCCGGGAAGGCCTTGACCAGCTCCGGCAGAATGGCGGCCACATCGTTGGTCTCGAGGTTGGTGGCCGGATCGCCACTGAGAAACAGCACCCGTGTGCCTGACCCCGTCACGAAGGCCGCCAGTTCCTCCCCGGCGAGGCAGGGATAGTCCAGTTCATTGATCAGCCGGTGCAATGGCCCCGTCATTGGCGTGACTCCCTAGTCGCTCACTCGCTTGTGTTGTCGATCACCCGCTTGCGTTGTTACCCGTGGCGTACTCAGCCGGTGGAGGCACCCGCCTTGCGCGCCGCCTCCAGATGCGGCGGCAGGCGGGGTTCGCCCTGCTCCAGGTCTGCAAACAGTCCCGCCTCGACCGTCCCTGCCTCGGCCGCCATGGCCATGGCCCTTAGCGCGTCGCTGATGCGCAGCGCCTCATCGGCCTCCAGCACCCGGCGCGCCGCTCCCAGAAATACCAGCAGCCAATCGCCGGGGCTCACCGCCTCGACCAGGGAAATATCGACCTCTTGTCGATCCTCTGCTCCGTCGCTGACACAGATGGCGAGCGTCCCGCTGGCCTCAAGCACCCGCATGGGAATGCCAATGCACATATCGCGGCTACTCCTTCGCAACGCTGTCGGCTACACCATCCCGCTCGCTTCCCGCCTCGCGAGACGGGTCGCCGTGCGCCCCGTCAGGATGACCAAGGTCCCTCGCCAGAAAGCGCGGATCACCCACACGGCAGGCATCACGTGGTGAAGGACGCAGATTTTCGTAGTGGTGAAGGGCGAGCGCCGAAGGCGCCAGTTCGGCGATGGGGGCCTGGTGATCGCGGCTGTATCCGGGGCTGTGTTGAGAGCCGTGTTCGGGGCTTTGTTGAGAGCGAAGCTCAGGCCTTGCGCCCCAGGACGCCAGCTCATCGACCACCAGGCGGATCACCTCATCGATTCGCGCGGCGATCTCCGGTCGCAGCGAGCCACCATAATCGTCCAGCACCGAGGGCTGAACACCGACCAGCATCACCCGCTGTGGCTGCCAGCCGAGCAGCTGCGCCGCCGCCAGCACCTCCTGAAAGCCGGTCTGGTGCAGCGACATCTTCTTGGCGCCCATGAAACTCGGCACCGCGTCATCGCGCACTACATGCACACTGCCCGGGGCCAGGCCGTAGTCGATGGCATCGATGACCAGCAGGCACTCGCAGGACTGCACGTAGGGCAGCAGGTAGAGTCCCTGGGTGCCGCCATCCATCACGGTCACCGCCTCGGCAAACGTATAGCGCTGGTGAAGCGCCTCCACCGCCCGGACCCCGAAGCCCTCGTCGGCCCACAGCACATTGCCGATACCCAGCACCAGAATCGATGGCGTCGCCTCGTGATCATCCGTCTTCATGCCGGCTCCTTCGCTGCGCCGAATATCTGCCTGCGCTACTTTAGTTGGCTTTATCCTGCGTCTCGTTCTTCATTCTTTCCTTGTTCCTTCTTTCCTTGTTCCTTGTTCCTTCTTCGCCTCTTTCAGCGGCTCGCTCTTCGTCTGACTCCTGGATGCATTCGCCATAAAAACATCAAGATGCAGCATCAAAGCCAAAGCCCAGCCACGAAGCGCCTTTTTCAACGACAAACAAGACACCGACAAACAGGACGCCAAAAAACTGCCGAAAACGCTTCCATCTGCGACACCCATGGCATATGCGAAAGCATTTTTTCACACTACAGCAGCCACTTACATGCACATATCCACGATGACCTGAAAAAAACCTCGACCATTTCCGCAGAATAACGCCGCCACCTTTCAATAAAAAACATGCCCATCGTTTCGGCACAGTCACATGGTATATAACCCTACAAAAGTCCAATAACCGCCGATTCAAAGAGAATCTTTCTCATAAAACACCGGGCAACAACGTTTCAAAAGGTGACTTATGATTACCTGATTAATGCCCGACCAAGATACCTCCCCCACCGGCCTATGCACGCGCCTCGCCAACCTCCCTGAACGCCAACAAAAAGCGCCGGAGACCTCACCTGATATTCTCGGTGAAGCCTCCGGCGCCAACAGTCAGCGCTTACGCCCTTCAACGGCAGGGCTAACGATCAACTGCGAGCAATGACAAGTCACGGCGAGCAACGACAACTCACTACAAAGGGTCGTCGTCCTTGAAGGTGCGCTCCCCTGAGATCATGGTCGAGACGATGCTCTGGCGGGACATGATGTCTTCGCGTATCGCCACGTACACATGGATGATGATGAAGGTGATCATCACCCACATGCCGAGACGATGCAGGGTATGCACGTCCAGGCTCTGGCCCACCAGCGGGATGACCCAGCCGAACAGCGTGTCCTGCCAACTGCCGCGCAGGGCACCTTCGGCGTAGAGCGCCATTCCGGTCACGATCATGAACAGGGTGCCGAGGGTGATGAAGATGAACATCGCCAACTGCGCCAGGGGATTGTGGCCCACGTACTTGCGCGGGCGCTTCTCCAGAAACAGATACCAGCGAAGCTCGAACCACACCTCATGCCACCAGTCACGACGGTGCAACGGCAAGCGAAACAGCTGCTTGGCGTGGTGATTGCCGACCAGCGACCAGTAGAACCGAAACAGAAAACCGATCGCCAGGATGTAGCCCGCGGTGAAGTGGGCAAAGCGGATATAGCCCATCACGAAGTGATCGCTGGCCTCACCTGACACCGTCGGCAGCGGCTTGCCGATAAAGTAGCCGGTGACGATCAGCACCAGGATGGCTGCCGCGTTGGTCCAGTGCCACAGCCGCAGCGGCGCCTCATAGACGTAGACAGACGTCTGCTTGACCGAGGAAGGCAGCACCCGCTCCTCCCCGGGGCCCAGCTTGCCTGCCTGAGGGTCGGCCTGGCTGGCTTCTGCAGATGACGACGCTTTCGAGTCATGGGACATGGGACACCCTCCCCCGGCTATCTGACGGTGACGCGAGACAGCTCTTCACCGTCTTCGCTCATCACGTGGGTGGAACAGGCCAGGCACGGATCGAAGGAATGCAGCGTGCGCAGGATCTCCACCGGCTCGTCCGGCCGCTCCATGGGAGTATTCAGCAGTGACGCCTCGAAGGCGCCGATGTTGCCCTCCGGGTCCCGTGGACTGCCGTTCCAGGTGGTCGGCACGATGCACTGGTAGTTCTCGATCTTGCCATCCTTGATGCGGATCCAGTGGCCGTTCATGCCCCGGGGCGCGGCGACCATGCCGACACCGCGAGCCTCCTGGGGCCAGGACGCCGGGTCCCACTTCTCGATATTGGCGGTAGCCAGGTCACCGGCGCGGATGTTGGCGATCAGCTCATGCCAGTCATCGAGCATCATGGATGCGCAGTAGTGGGCTTCCAGGGCGCGGGCCAGGGTACGGCCGATGGTGGTCGGCAGCGCCTGCTTCGGCGTCAGACGGGTGCCGGCGAGCTGATTCAGGGCGGCCAGCGACGAGTCCACCTGGTCGATCACGAAGTCATTGCCCTGGGCGTAGTTGAGGATGTAGCGCGACAGCGGCCCCACCTCCATGGCGTGGCCACGCCAGCGTGGCGACTTGATCCACGAGTACTTGGCGGCCTCGTCGATCTCCTCGATCCGGGTGCGGGTGCCGACGGTGCCCTCGCCCAGTTCGTAGTGGTGCTCGGTCTCGCCGTCCCAGGGGTGCAGACCACGGGACTCGTCGGCGTAGCGGTACCAGGAATGGGCCACAAACTCCTGGATCTGCTCGGGGTCGGTGGGGTCCACCTCGTGGATCTCGTTCCAGTTGCCGCCGAGGATGGCGCCGCCCTTGAGCTGGTCGGTGGACTTGTCGTAGTTGACCTTGGAGTAGTCGCCGTAGTCCATCACGTTGGTGGCGGACAGGCCCCCGCCGTACAACCAGCCCTTGTAGAAGCTCGCAATGGCGATGACGTCGGGGATGTAGACGTTCCTGGAGAAGGCGAAGGCTTCCTCCATGCGCGCGCGCACGAAGTTGAGCCGCTCCATGTTGAGTGGCGCCCCGGCCGCCAGATCGCCGTCGATATTGATGGCACAGGGCACCCCTCCGACCATGTAGTTGGGGTGGGGGTTCTTGCCGCCGAACACGGTGTGGACCTTGACGATCTCCTTCTGCAGGTCCAGCGCCTCGAGATAGTGAGCGGTCGCCATCAGGTCCGCCTCCGGCGACAGCCGATAGGCGGGGTTGTCCCAGTAGCCGTTCTTGAAAAGCCCAAGCTGCCCCGACTCGATAAAGGTCTTCAGGCGATTCTGGACGTCGCGAAAATAGCCCGGCGACGACAGCGGATGGTTGGGGCCGGTCAACTGCTGCAGTTGCGAGGTCGCCCGCGGGTCGGCCCTCAGCGCATTGACCGGGTTGACCCAGTCCAGCGCGTGCAGGTGGTAGAAGTGCACCACGTGGTCATGCCACTGCAGCACCTTGGCCATCATCTCGCGGATCAGGTGGGCGTTGCGCGGGATGCGGATGTCGAGAGCGTCCTCCACCGCGCGCACCGACGCCAGCGCATGACAGCCGGTGCAGACGCCGCAGATGCGCTCGACAAAAGCCCAGGCGTCGCGCGGGTCACGGCCCTTGAGGATGACCTCGAGCCCGCGCCACATGGTGCCGGTGGACACCGCGTTGCGGATGATGTTGTTGTCATCTACGTTGACCTCGCAGCGCATATGCCCCTCGATGCGGGTCACCGGGTCGACGACGATACGCCGTCCGCTTCTGTCCAGATTGAACCCGTTAGGGGTGTTGATCTGCGTCATCAGGCTTCCTCCCTGTTGGCTGACGACTGGCGCTTGACCTGCGCCCGTTTCAAGGCGCTGACGGCAGCGTGGACCGCCACCGCACCGCCCACCCCGGTGGCTACAACGCCGCCGATCTGGTCGGCGTTGGCCTCGATGCCGAACTGGTGCACGTCCTGCAGCCGGGCGTACCAGGAGCCCTTGTCCCAGAAGCCGTCTTCGGAGCAGCCGATACAGCCGTGGCCGGCCTGGATCGGGAAGCTCACGCCCTCGTTCCAGCGGATGGTCGAACAGGCGTTGTAGGTGGTCGGGCCCTTGCAGCCCACCTTGTACAGGCAGTAGCCGCGACGGGCGCCCTCGTCATCGAAGGACTCGACGAACTGGCCGGCGTCGAAGTGTGGCCGGCGGTAGCACTTGTCGTGGATGCGCTGGGAATAGAACATCTTGGGCCGGCCGGTGCGGTCGAGCTCCGGCAGCCGGTCGAAGGTCAGCATATAGGTGATGACCCCGGTCATGACCTCGGCGATCGGCGGACAGCCCGGTACCTTGATGATCGGCTTGTCGGTGATGACCTTGTGCACCGGAGTCGCCCGGGTGGGGTTGGGGCGCGCCGCCTGGACACAGCCGTGGCTTGCACAGGAGCCCCAGGAGATCACCGCCTTGGCGTGCTCTGCGGTCTCGCGCAGCTGGTCGACGAAGGGCCGCCCACCGACGATGCAGAACATGCCGTCCTCGTTGAGCGGCGGGTTGCCCTCCACCGCCAGGATGTAGTTGCCCTTGTAGCGCTCGATGGTGTCGGCCAGGGCGGCCTCGGCCTGATGCCCCGCCGCCGCCATCAGGGTGTCGTCGTAGTCCAGCGAGATCATCGACAGCACCACGTCCTTGACCAGCGGATGGGCCGAGCGGATGAACGACTCCGAGCAGCAGGTGCACTCGAGCCCGTGCACCCAGATCACCGGCGTGCGCGGCTTGGTCTCCATGGCGTGGGCAATTTTGGCGGTGTAGGCAGGCCCGAGCCCCAGCGCCGCCGCCGTCAGTGAACAGAACTTCAGAAATGAGCGACGCGTGACCCCCTGTCGCCGCATCACGTCGTAGAAGGTTTCGATGGGCTCCATCGGCAACGACTCCCCTGTCGTGGTCCTGGATCTCGCCACCGGCGTGATCCCCTGATCTGGAGGCGGCCTGCCCTCGTTACACCCAAGGCCAGAAGCCGACACGAGGCTTGCACGAAAAGCCATCCAGATCGCCTGTTGTTGTTTCCCTAAACTACAGGGCAAGGCCCGTGCCAGATTGCGGGGAGTACGTCTTTTCAAACACTTGGCGCACTTGATGACCACATGGCGGTAGCGCCCTTTCCAGCCACCTCCGTCACGCCAGCACAGAACTCGCGCTACACGGCACACAGGTGGTAGCCGGCTTTCCAGCGCACTGCGCTGGCGTCGCCCTGGCCGCCCCGGGCCACTAGCAGAGCCATCATCGGGGCCATCGCCAGGGCCGGCATCGGGGCCATTGCCGCAACCCAAGCGCTTGACAACAAGCCGGCAATCCGTAGAATACGGCGCCATCCAAAGGCTACGTAGCTCAGTTGGTTAGAGCACATCACTCATAATGATGGGGTCCCCTGTTCGAGTCAGGGCGTAGCCACCAGATACCGAAAGGCCCGCCGATCACCGATCGACGGGCCTTTTCGTTGTGCCTTCCAATGCAACGGTTCAACACCGACGCAACAACGACAGAGCGCCTGGCGGTTGCCCGCCAGGCGCTCTGTTATCGTCGTTTCAGTCTTTCAGCAAGCGTGCTGCGAGCGCTCGCCCTACACCAGTTCGGCACTGTTGAAGAAGGCAGTCAGCGCACGGGTCAGGTGTTCCACGTCCTGGCTGCCGGCGGTCTCGCGGATAGAGTGCATCGCCCACTGGGGCACCCCCACGTCCAGCGTCGGCACGCCAAGCTCCGTTGCGGTGATGGGGCCGATGGTGCTGCCGCAGCCCATGTCCGCCCGGGTAATAAAGGTCTGCACCGGCACCTCTACCTTCTCGCACAGATCACGGAACATCGCCGCCGTGGTGCTGTTGGTGGCGTAGCGCTGGTTGGCGTTGGTCTTGATCACCGGGCCTGCGTTGAGGCTCGGTCCGTGCTGGGCGTCGTGCTTGTCCTTGAAGTTCGGGTGCAGCGCGTGGGCGTTGTCGCAGGAGATCATCCGCGAGGACTGGATCAGGCGGATATAGCCTTCCTCGGTGCCCTCGCCCACCTGGCCATTCACCCGCTTGAGCACGTCGGCGAGGAACGGGCCCTGGGCGCCACAGGCGCTGGCGCTACCCACTTCTTCGTGGTCATTGGCGACCAGCACCATGCCCTGTTCGCCGTCGGCGTCGAGCATCGCTTCCAGGCCAATAAAGCAGGACAGCAGGTTGTCCAGGCGGGCGCTGGCGATCAGTTCCTTGCCCACGCCCACCAGCGACGGCGGCTGCAGATCATAGAAGCCCAGCTCGAAGTCCAGCACCTTCACCCCGGTCAGACCGTGCTCCTGCTCCAGCCAGGCCAGCAGCAGGCGATCGAGGTCGTCGTCCTTGCCGCCCTGCAGCACCACCGGCGCCATCTGGGTCTGGGCATTCATCGCCTTGCCGTCGTTGGCTTCACGATCCAGGTGGATGGCCAGGCTCGGGATGATGGCGATGGCCTCGGCGACGTTGAGCAGCACGCCCTCGACCCGCCCATCGGCGTGACGGACATGCAGACGCCCGGCCAGGCCCAGGTCACGGTCGAACCAGGGCGCGAGCAGTGCCCCGCCGTAGACCTGCACGCCAAGCTGCAGCCAGCCCGCCGAGGTCTGGCCGGCGTGGGTCTTCAGCCTGAGATTGGGGCTGTCGGTATGGGCGCCGACCATGCGCAGACTGGTGACCGGCTGGCCCTTCGGCAGGTTGACGGCGATAATCGAAGAATCGTTGCGGGTCACGTAGAAGCGGTCACCGGGAACCAAATCCCAGCTATCGGTCTCCAACAGACGACGGTAGCCGGCGTCCTCGAGCCGCTGAGCCATGTTCGCGGTGGCGTGCCAAGGGCTGGGGGAACGGTGAAGAAACTCAAGCAGCCGACTGAGCCTTTTGGCGCATCCGGCATCATCCTTTGGCAAGCACTCCTGTGACATGGGCGTCCTCTGTTGCATGATAGTGTGGTTCAAGGATTGACCCTAAATGTCGCACAACGGCAAGGGTCAAGGATTGACATCAAGCTGCTACAATGCGAATCCGGTCCAAGGGACCCGCCGACCGAGTCGGTGTCAGACCGACGAGTGTACACGAATCCTGGAGTGCTTCATTGATGAGCCTGATTGAGTCTGCGGGTCGCGCCCTGGCGCTGTCCCTGCTGATCGCGGCCCCTACGGCGCTGGCTACTCCCACGCCCGGCGACGACCAGCGTCAGGCGGCCATGGAGGTGGCCGAATCACTACGCTACGGCCACTACGCGGATGTGCGGCTGGACGACCAATGGTCCAACCGTGCCTTCCAGCGTTATCTGGACGTGCTGGACGGCCAGCGTGCCTACTTCCTGCAGGACGACGTGGATGAGTTCGCTGATCTGCGCACCGGCATGGACGAGGCAATGCTCGAAGGCTCCCTGGAGCGGGCCTACGACCTCTACGAGCGCTACCACGATCGTGCCGAGGCACGTCTTGAGTGGATGCTCGACGAGATCGACCACCTCGACATGAGCTTCGACGGCGAAGGCCGCCTCGAACTCGACCGCGAGGATGCCCCCTGGGCCGCCTCCCAGGCGAGCCTCGACGACTTGTGGCGCAAGCGCCTGGCCAACGCCGCCCTGACGCTGTCAATCAGCGGCCAGGAAGACGACGAGGTCATCGACACCCTGCGCGAGCGCTACGAGACCCAGAAGCATCGCCTCGAGCAGACCAACGCCGAGGACGTGTTCGGGCTGATCATGGCCGCCGCCACCGGCACCGTGGACCCCCACACCGAATACCTGTCGCCGCGCCAGGGCGAGTCCTTCGACATCCAGATGCGCCTCTCGCTCGAAGGCATCGGTGCCCTGCTCCAGGCCGACGGCGAGTACGTCAAGGTCGCGAGCCTGGTGCCCGGTGGTCCGGCCGAGAAGGACGGCGCGCTCAAGCCCGCCGACCGCATCATCGGCGTCGGCCAGGATGGCGAAGACATCGTCAACGTGGTCGGCATGCGCCTGGACGACGTGGTCGAACTGATTCGTGGGCCCAAGGGCTCCGAGGTGCGCCTCGAGGTGGTGCCCGGTGAAGCCGTGGACATGACCCGCTCCACCGTGGTCGACATTACCCGTGACACCGTCAAGCTCGAGGATCAAGCGGCCAGCAGCGAGGTCATCGAGATCCAGCGCGAAGACGGCGTGCACAAGGTCGGCGTGATCGAGGTGCCCGCCTTCTACGTCGACTTCGACGCCTGGCAGGCCGGCGAGGAAAACTACCGCTCCACCACCCGTGACGTTGCCGCCGAGGTCGAGAAGCTCAAGGCCGAAGGCGTCGAGGGCATCGTGCTGGACCTGCGCAACAACGGCGGCGGCGCCCTGCAGGAAGCCAACTCGATGATCGGCCTGTTCATCGACCGTGGCCCCACCGTGCAGGTACGTGACGCCCGTGGCCGCATCAGCCTGTACGGCGACACCGACAGCGGCACCCTGTATGACGGCCCGCTGGTGGTGCTGGTCAACCGCCTGTCCGCCTCGGCCTCGGAGATCTTCGCTGGTGCCATCCAGGACTACGGACGCGGTCTGATCGTCGGCTCCAACACCTTCGGCAAAGGCACGGTACAGACCCTCAACGACCTGAGCTACGGCCAGATCAAGCTGACCCGCGCCAAGTTCTACCGCATCTCTGGCGAGAGCACCCAGAACCGCGGCGTGAAGCCGGACATCATGTACCCGAGCCTGCTCGACCCCGAGATCATCGGCGAGAGTGCCCTCGACAACGCCCTGCCCTGGGACACCGTACGCGACGTCCAGTACCGCAGCTACGGCACCCCGCGCCAGTACCTGAAGGACCTGCGCGCCCGCCACCAGCAGCGTGCCGACGAGCACCCCAACTTCCACTACCTGGAACAACGGGCAGAGCTAGCGAGCCGTCTGCGCGAGCAGCACACCAGCGTCAGCCTGAATCGCGAGCAGCGTCAGCGTGAAGCCGACGCCCAGGACGCCGAAATGCTGGCACTGGAAAACGAGCGCCGCGAAGCCCTCGGCCTCGACATCCTCGAGGAATGGGGCGACGCCCGCGAAAGCGGCGACGACGCAGACCTCGCCGACGAAGAGACCGAAGAGGAACAGCCCGTCGACCGCGCCGAGGTCGAGGAGTCAGCGGAAATCCTGCTCGACTTCGCCGAACTCGGCCCGAGCTGGCAGTACGCGGTAAAAGGCTAAGCGGCAAAGAGACGACTAGCCGCAAGCTAAACGAAAAAGCCGGGGCTTCGAGCCCCGGCTTTTTTATGGACGTGGTCTGAACTCAGCCATCGTCACCCTAACGGCGAGTAGCCCTTCTCACTCTTCTCTCCCTCCAAAGCCCCATCGCGACCAGGAGTTCGAGCACGGCAAAGCCCACAAACGCAGCCCCGTAGACCCAGCGAACCTGGCGCTTCTGCTCCTCAGTCGGAAACAGCTCCAGCGAGCCGTGCAAAAACCCTGCACCGCTCAGCAGCATCAACACGAGCAACAGCACCGCAATACACCAGAGTAGGATTCTCACCTTCGTCCCGCCTTGTTCGTCAGAGCGCAATCAAGAGAATGGGCAGATGCACTTACTGAGCGCAACTAAAGTACGCCCCTTTCCAAGCCAACCACACTACAGTAGTTGCCAACGCCCATGCGGCTAACCATATTGAAGGTGGTACCGAAAAAGGAGGCAGGACGATGCGAAGGCGATCTGTTCAGAGAGCTCTTAAAAATGCCAAAAACCTCATCACCAACAGTGACTTGAGCGAAAAGACCGGACGTCTGAAGGCCAACATCTCGGCTACACGAGAGAAAGCACTGGAAGCAAAGCTCGGCGGTCTCAACCTACAAGCGCAACACTATTGGAGTGCCGGAGATCCGGGCACTGACATCTGGAGAACCTCCGCGTATACCTCCAGAGGCGTCTTGGCGTTCAACGTCTCTCTAGGCCTGGTATTGAGTGAGTCTGCGATCTCATCGAGCTCCTCCTGGGTGTAGGTCGATAGGTCCGTTCCTTTGGGCAGATACTGTCGAAGCAGACCATTGGTATTCTCGTTAGACCCACGTTGCCACGGGCTGTGTGGATCGGCGAAGTAGATGGCTGTCCCGGTACGTTGGGTTATTTCGGCATGCTTGACCATCTCGCTCCCTTGGTCGTAGGTCATCGACAGCCGTAGTGAGCGTGGAACACGGTTCAATTTGTCACTAAAGCCGACCATCGCATCCGTCGCGGTCGTACCGTCCATTTTCACCAGTATGACGAAGCGTGTCGTGCGCTCAACCAACGTGCCTACGGCAGAACGGTTGCTGGCCCCCATGATGAGGTCGCCTTCCCAATGCCCGGGCATCAACCGATCTTCGATCTCAGGCGGCCGGAGATGAATACTGACCAAGTCAGGAATTTGGCGGCGACGATCCTTGCCACGACTGCGTGGACGCCGCTTTCCCTTCCCCTGCCGAAGGCAAGCAATGAGCTCTTTTTTCAGCGAGCCTCGGGGCATCACATAGAGCGCGTTGTAGATGGCCTCGTGGGAGACCTGACGTGTAGGGTCATTTGGATACATGCGCTTCAGTGTGATGGCTATCTGCCTAGGAGACCAGTACTTGCGCAACAGGTAGGTCACCAGATCGAAAAGAGGCGTACCAAGGCGCAACTTAGATTGTCGTCGTGCTCGATGTCGCGTCAGCGTGGCCCTGAAACCCGCCAGACTGGCGTCATAGCCAGCATGAGAAGGTACCGCATGCCGAGCCAGCTCTCGAGAAATCGTGCTGGCACCTCTCCCAAGGAACTTGGCGATGGAGCGTATCGAGTGACCTTCACGCATCAGCATGATGGTGGCACGTTCTTCAGCAGTAAGGTGGTGGTAGCAATGAGTCATAGCGATAGCGTACCTGATCGATCAGGTGTTGCACTTGCTCATTGAGACCGCCCTCTCCGAGAGCGAAGCCGAACAATGGCAGTGGGACAACAGCAACGCTATCAAAGCCTACAACCATGCTGTCGCTGAGCATGGGTGCCTTGGAGAAGAGTACAGGACATTCTAATGCCCCCAGTTCGACGTGTACGCTAACCCCGGCGCGTCGAAGAAAAAGACGTACCCCTATCTTCTGGACATACAGAGCGATACCCTCTCAGCGTTGGCCACCCGAATTGTGGTGCCGCCTGGACGAGCATCTTTCCTCGAAGGAGAAAAACTGACCCGCCTTACTCCAACAGTGACCCTCGACAGCGAAGAACTGTTGATCCTTATCCCACAAATCGCATCATAGCCTGCCAGCGTTTTAAAAAGGCCCATCGGCACTCTAGAGCACATGCGAGATAAAATAGTCGCCGCACTCGACTTCGCGATCGTGGGTTCTAGTTATGGATATCGGTGTCTAACGCCATGGTCACCTCAAAATCACGAGCACAGCGAGTAATTTATCCGCGTGCAGCACTTTGTTATGCAATCTCGTGTGTTAGTAATTTCTTAAACGCCGCTACAAGGAGCTTTTCTCTTTCTTCCACGAACTGCCTGAAGTTTTCTAATGTAAGGTCAACATCTGGAATATAGTGTTTTTCCATATACGCTCTTCTATCATTTTTATCCGGATATTTTTCATTTATCCAAGCATGAAAACCCTTCCCTGATTTTTCTTGGTTAGGAACGCCCTCAAGTAGCTGCAAATTGGCCAAACAATCAAACTTTTCTAGATAGAACTCGATATCCTGCGTCTTTATTCCGCACTTCTCAAGCCGTTTTCTGGTAAATAGCCTCTTCGGAAATATGTGGTCTTGATGAAATTTATTTCTAAAATCGAGAGATGGATAGATAAACGCAAGGGCAGAATAGGTGTATGATCGACCATATTGGTAATACAAAAGGTTGTCTATTTCGTCCTCATCAAATGATATTGCTTTATTTCCACCTTTCAATTTATTCACAATCTCAAGCAACGGAAATCCATCTTCAGAAGCGTTGATGGCCTCACGAATTGGCCTAAGTACATTGTCAGGCTGCCCACTAAACGTCCTTTTCAAGAGCACCATCACTAGCCACTTGAAAATCTTTTGTCTATCATTTTTATATTTGGATGATTCAGAAAACTTTTCTGGACTACCAATCTTGTATAGGTACCCAGCTATTGGTATAAGGGCATTGTTTGATGTTAATGTATCTCTGTGATAACCAAGGCTTGAAATCAAAATAATTGCAGTTTTGATTGCTTTCGTTATATCATCCCATTGCTTTTCAATGGCAAGCATGTTTTCCTGGTTAAAATTATCAACTTTGAATGCTATATCCCTAAATCCAGATATAACCAAGCAACTTTTTAATACAAAATCTTTGTTAATGTTAAAACCGTCGCCTATGGCATTTATTTCGTCAACAAACGCTGTAATTTCCTCTCTGGCATCTTTTTCTTTCCATTGCGCAGTGGCTATTGAAAGCAAAAGATCCGAATAGCTTAACTGTGTTCCGCCGCTATTTACGCGAATAAATATATTTAGAACCTTATCTAAACTCTCTCCTCTTTCTAAGAAAAAGTTTATTGACTTGTTTTTGTGAATCACTTCGTACAATTTAAAAAGTGCTTTATTAGCATATCTAAATTTAACTTTCCCATATTCCGAGACGTCACTTTCTAGAAGAAAATCATTAACATCAACCGCCTCAGTCAAACTAAGTATATCACCGACGACAAACCAAAAGTGTCGGTCATCAGATTGTTCCGACTCCTTCTTTGTTAGAAATTTAAATTCATATTCCAAGTCACCATCATCGGCAGGTGCAAGCAAGTTTAAACACAGTTTTCGTTTTGGAAATGCAGAATCATTGTCCCATCTTCTACGTGGTAGCTTATAAGCATAGGTTCCTTTCAATCCAACATATAGCGATGTTAGTCGTTGCTGCCCATCCAAAATCGCTGTAATACCAGATTCCCCATCAATATTTGCTTTTGGATTGTGCGTATTGTCTCTTTCATGATATTCGCGAACAAACTCATAGAACTGGTAGTTATCGATATTGGCTTTCTCCACCTCCCAAAACAAGAAAGAACTTATTGGGTAGTCCCTCATTAATGAGTCAAAGAGTCGTTCGATCTGATCTGTTCCCCAAACGAACTCACGCTGGATGGCTGGAAGCAAATAGTTCTTCTTGTGTACATTATCAATCGCGTTTTTTATCGTGATTGGCTCTACAAACGCCATTTAACACACTCCATCTAATTTATTCACATAACGTCTGAGTTCACCGTCATTTGAGGCGATGCATGTTTTTCCGAAAGCAAAAATGGTCAGCGGGTCACTTCAGTCAAATGTCCGGTGCTACGATTTTTTGGGCGGCAACTCCACCAAAGCTAGATTGGCCCATAAACAGGTTTCCCATTCGCGAACTACAGTTGGGCTATATGGATAAAGTTCGCGCATTCAACTTCTGGCCGAACATGTTCTTTCCAACGTCGTCGATGACGCCCCACTTCGGAACGATTCCGGCGACTACAAGCGTGTTATGCAACAAGTACACAAGAGAATTTTCATGTGCCGGCACAGAATTTTCGAACCTAAGCGTATTGAAGGAAGAGTTCTTTACCGGTCTGTATAAAGCATGACCAGGAACACTTCTCACTTCGTTATTTGGGTCCACGTGATCAGGCAGATCACTTGTAAGAAAGGCCAGCGGATTGGTTCGTAAAACGGTCTGAATCTCATTTATTTTTACGATTTCGTGCCTTCCGTCATCAAATGCCAGCAAAATCATACCGTCATAACGAGGATCAACTCCAAACTCAGAAAGAGCATGCGGCAGAAAACACGCATCGAGTGGATCAAGACCTTGTGTACGGATCAGATCCAATTGCTCTACCGCCCAATGTAAGATCTCCTGACGATTTGGATGATCTTTTAACGCAACCTGATTTCTCTTCGCGGTCAAAGGGGGACTATCGATATACCCAACAAATGAACCGTGCCCTGATGCACGGGGATATGCGGCAAGGCCGCCTACTGTAAATAGTGAAAGAAATCCTCGGTCTGCGTGCATAAGTGACAGCGCAGCAAGGCCAATTTGAACGTCGCCCACATGTATAGCCCTTATGCGTGCAACATGGGCGTTAAATTTTTCAGCACTTTCGCCAACATTCATAAACTCAGAAAAAGATATCTTTCTAAGCCAATCATCGGCATCCTCTTCTGCCGGTGTCCCAGAATGAAGTAATATTTTCGCACCATCTCCTTGCTCAAGACTGACCGGCACATCGAGTCCTGCAACCAAACGTTGCAATATTGCGCCTAGTGGAACGAAAAACTCTTGCGCTCCTGCGACAGAAGCGCGAACTTTGAATTTCATTTCTTCTGAAATTACACCGTCCTTAAGCATCAGTGTGACTCGCGTGGACGTGGTAAAACCAGGAACCTTTCCACTACACATCAAGGGACGCAGCGAAAGCTGGTTCTTGAACTTTAATTCTCGACAATCATCTAGTCCGCAATCCCATCTGCGACTGACTACAGAGACAGCCTCTGCCACCATAAATACCGAATAAAAACCTATTCCAAATTTCCCAACAGGTTTGTAAGTAGACGCACGTAGCCCGGGAAATTCAGAGCGAACGAGCTCGGTACTCCAGAAACTGCTCCCAAAGTCGAGTAAGACTGATGTCGAGACACGCTCTGACATGCCGAGACCATCGTCCTCTACTTCAAGTTCGTAGTGTTCGCCAGATTTAAGCCGAACTGTCACTGAGCCGACATAATCCCTTTGAAGCACTCGCCGCGCCGCAATAGCATCGCGTGCATTTTGAATAAGCTCACGAAGCGCAACCCAAAGCTGGTCAGTATTCCCATATAACTGCTCGCCTCCTAATTGCCGAACCAGCCCTTCGACGTTGCCAACATGCAACTCAGCGTTGCAAGGTTGCCAACCAGAAACCCTCAAATAGGTGGACATTAGTCTTGGCGAATCCACTCCTGAGACACCTTTACAAGCAAACGGAGGGACCTCATGCACGCTCAACTCACTCAACAGTGCGTTGGACGCACGAATTTCACGGTCAATAAGACGCGCAGCATCGTACGCCACCCACCAAGCCTCAAAATCACTTTCGTTAAATGATCGAGTTGACGTGATAAGGAGATGCCCCGGTTCAGTCGGGTCAGTTGATGGCCGGCCTATCCAGTTCTGCGCCTTCCAATGGTCCAGGGATACGCCATTTCTATTGAGCAGTACATACAAAAAATCAGGAGATCTTCTTCCATCAATATGCGCAGCGTCAGCGCAACGCAAAATACAGGCGATCTTTTGAGGGCACACTCTCCACTCAGAGGGAAATTCGCTTGGACTGTTGACAAACCTGGGCAGTAGGCTTTGAACCTCTTCGATGGACCAGTGATGGCTTGCTGCGATTTGGCCAATAAGCTCACCGACGTGTGCCCTCAGATGTTCATCCGATATTAGAAAATGCTCAGGCGCACCGTTATTCTTCCAGCTTCGAGAACAAAGTTGACTAGCTTGCCCCGCGTGAAGCAATCGTATGGCCTGAAAATCCGCAGAATGCTTACGAGCGTCTTCGTTGTCTTCACCGTCCGAAACTGCTGCATATGAGTCTTTCCATTCGAGTGTTTCTCGAATTCCAGATAAGCCTCCCTCATAAGCCTCAAAGCACAGCGCCGCGTCGTGTAGCAGAATCGCGCCTCCAAGAATGAAGCCTTCCAAAGGATTAAGAGGATACGACCTCCCTACAAGCAAAGAAGCGGTTTCCCAGAGCGCGTCCAAGTGGGTTACATCGTGAACAGTTAATTCTGGAATGTCATTGCTAACTCTCTCCACGAGAACTGAGACACGATCTCGAAATGACCGCAACTCTGTGCGCAATCGCTCCAGCGCACTGGAGTGACCGTATGTGCTCTCATTACCGAGGCTCCGTTGCCAAAGAATTGTAGTTTCAAATGCCAGATTCCCAGAAGCCATGTTTGTACCTAGAGTTGTTCGGATGGATTACGTATAAGTGCTGCCGTTCGCTCGCATTTTCCGCCCAACGCCGCTAACAATGGCCGACCGTAGCGAGGTCCAGCACCGACGGGGCGGTGCTGCTTGGCCCTGTTTAATGTTGTTGGCTAGAAACTTGATTGAACATAGGAAAACAGTTTTCTTAGTACTTTGTCTGGGTGATCTGTAAACTCATAATCGATCTTATTTAAGTACTCTTCATATTTTTTCGGAATTATCTTCTAATGCTCCAACTCTCTCATCGCGGTTTTTTGGCTGGACCATTCTCACCAAATAAATCTAGCGCTTTCTGGGCAATGCAAGCCATTTTATTTGCCCCAATGGAGTCGATGGCTTTTGCAGCATAAAAAGCGATATCACCAGATGTATTATAAAAAAAGTAGATCGAAGCCACCTTTATTCAGTTCTGATTCCACAGACCATATTGTTTCCAATACGCGCTCTGTTTCACGTATATCATCGAATCCTTTTATTAAAGTTCGATCAGTGTTTTTTCAAATGCTTGCTCTATATTCATTATGACATTTAACGTTTCAATCATCTGACGCGTTAGCGGCCCGCTGAATTGACTTGTTATTTATTTCTGTCCAGTACTTAATGACAAACTTGATCCTTTCTATTAGGTCATCATATGTGACTATATCAATGACATTTTTGTATTGGCGTTTAACAACTTCAAAATCTTGAATTTGCTCGTGACTTAGGCCCTTTGTTCGGCCCATAATAATTAACCCACTCGGATTCGTTATTTTTATTTTGAAACCTGGCATAATATCATCTTTGTAATGCTCACTTAACTTTTCTTCTCCATTCTTTCCCCACTTATTCAAATAGAAAATATACTTTTCAATCTGCATAACTGTTCCGGAAAGCGCTCTAAGAGGGATATAGTTATCTCGATATGTCCTACTTGTTATGACACAACTATTAAATGGCTTCTTAATCTCCACTATGTCTGTGTTGCCGCCAGCATCAACAAGCAAATAATCGATATTTCTATTTTTGTTGTTATAGGTATCTCGGACGGGCGCCTCTTTAAATACGTGAATGTATTTCGGGTAAAGCAATAATAAAATCTGTAGTATTTCTTTTTGCCACTGCGCTTCCGAGTATGATTCTTCGTCATCAAGCATGTTGTTGAGCTTTTCGAGAATTCCTGTGTACTTCAGTAGCTCAACTTCAGAAAAGAGATAGCTTAGGTTGGTTCCTTCCCTTGAAGTGCGTTTATTCAAATATTGCTGATACTTTTCTTCGTAATCGTCTTTTGTTTCTAAATAAGAAGACAGAACACCAGAAATGCGTGCTGACGCGTATCTGTGCAGTTCGTACGCATTTGGAAATGCTTTTAGAAGCTCCCTAAGCGTCACTTCTGATATTGCGCCATCCTCATTGCCACCAATATATATCGACTGGCTTACGAGATCATCAACTTTTCTAAAAATTGAGATACCCCGTTCCGCAATAAATAGCTTTCGCTCAAGAGCTATGCTCTCATGTATATAGAGGTCATGTTCTATAGATAATACGTCTTTTGGAAAGCAAAAATATTCGCCTTCCTTTTCCGCAACCTGAAATTCTACTAACTTGTACTCATCACTCTGATCAAATGTAGTTAAAAGTTCATTTTTTGTGAGTGAGAATGCTTTTGCTATTCTTACAACACCCGATTCATCTAACTCGTGATAAACCCACTCAAGGCTGAGCCTTTCGCTCGAATACGCAAGAATCACCTTGTCATTCGATTTCTTGAATTCGATCATTGCCGATGCTCGATGTTTTTAAACATAACCCTGCGTTAAGCGGTGAGTGAACGTATGCTGCGTTTGAGCGAAGCGAGTCCAGCACACGCTTGCGAATCCGTCTTAAACGCCATTGTTATACTTTACAGAAACAGGTCCTTCAACTCTTCCGATTTTTTGTCGAACTCTTCTTGAGTAATAGCACCTGCATCAAGTAGTTTTTTGCACTCTAAAAGTTCAATTCTAGCTTTTTTTGAAACCATATTCTTTTTAAGCTTATGTAGGTAACCAACTTCAGCTTTATCATTGAATGGGGATGGAAGATTTACTCCGATTAAAAAAAGAAAGCTTGCGACTACGGCATAAACCATACCACCATAAGCAAAGAAATCACCTAGGTCTCGCATTTTAAAAAAATCATGTAAGCAAGCGCCAAAAAAGAAGATGGCACTACCTATGACAGCTTAAAATAACACTTTTTTAAAAATCATTCTCTCTTTTGAAAAAAAACGTAGATAAAACATAAAGCCCCCCTTGCTGGAGGGCTGCATATTATATTAATTATTTACAACTCCGTCGAATAAAAACTAAAAGTTCAATTACGTCCAGTCGAAAACGTGAAGTCACTCGGTAAACATAGCTCCTTTCTCACCGGCACATTCTGCGGAGAGCGTTTTTGTATTAAAACGGAGCGCAACGACAGGCACTAAAACGAACGTAGCTGTGTGTGCCGTGTGCAGCAACTTGTTAACCATTGAAATCCACTATAACCAAAACACCTTTCGCCGTGTCATATAGCACTAGCAAGGCATAAATAAATATGCCGGTCACTATGGAATTGAAGAGCAAAGGCATATTTTCGATAGATTGAATAATTGGAGCAGACTTAACGGACAAAACAACTATTGCAAGTATGATCAATCCAATTTGTTCTTTTATAGATAGAAGCATGTTGCTTCTTGTTTTTATGAATGCCTCAGCATTACCATTTTTATCTATAAGATCTCGCATCTTAGTTAGCACAATGCCCATTGTTGCAGCATTGACCGCCAATAGAGCCACAAGAATTGTCACTAAGTTAGACTCAAAAAAAACATAAAGAAATTTAGCCCCCAGCCAAACATTTAACATCTCGGTTAAGAAACCAATACCTAACGAAATAAATGATGTGACAAGTACCTGCTTAATCATTTAGCAACTCTTTTATAACGGAAGCCACTTCTTCAGCACTACCCTGTATTTCCATATCTCCAAGCTGGATTTCTTTGACCGTTTTAGATGTATGGTAGGTTGTTTTCACTCCATCGATCTTTAGCGAGATATTTCCGCCACCTTCACTACTATAGTTAACAAGACCCTGCAATGTCCGATTGCTTTCTTCGAGGTGCAGCGGAGCTTCAGGGTCGGATTCAATTTTTAATTTGTTTCTCGCCGAGTTAGTTGCCTTTGCAAAGGCTTTGAGATCGTCTGATAACGAGCCAGAGATGTTGGCCATGTTTGGCGTTATTATCTCAAACTCTACGGATTTAATTCTGCCTTGATACTGATGCAATAGCGACCAGAATTGTTGTTTTTCAAATAGCGGCTCATGTATCGATCGTAGGTGGTGCTGACTCAACTGAGGTGATATGGAATTAAGAATCATTTTAACGACTACCTCACATGACGAGAATGCAGTGGATCTTCGTTGGACAGCAATGAACTGCTTTTCCGGATTATTCCAGATTGCGACCAAGATGGATGGCCAGTTATCTATGACCTCGTCGCGAAAATCTTTAGTTTCACGATGAATTGACCTGTTGTGAGCGATTCTTAGAAGAAAGAAATCATCTTTTCCGTATAATTTCTTCGTTATCGTCTCATGCCTTTTATCTGAAAAGCTCTTCGTCGCTGCAATAGCTTCTGAAAAAAACTCGTTCTTCCGAGATATAAGTTCATCGATCGAACTAACCCCAGTCAATAAATTTCCCTGTAGAAATCTATCGATTGGCAAAAGCTGGTATCTAAAAAGCTCGAATGATGTCGTTTTCGCGCTCATATCTCTCCTTGATGGTTAACGCCCGCCAGCAGGCGTGCGTTTTTTATGCATCGCCTGCCTGGCATTGTTATGAATTTACTTCCAGCTAGAAAAATCGTGATACTGAAACCAAGGCACCCCGGCACCATCGCTGCCTGTCAATTCCTCCCCACAGTACGAGCAGAACTTAACATTGAGAATGACAGTAGCTATCGTCTTACCGATTTGTTCAAGATGGTGGTTCTCTTCTAGGTCGTCCCGAGATGCGGTCTGATTTAAATGTAGCAGAGGCTGATCATGCTCCAACTCAATCCAGACCTCGGCCTGCTTAATATCGCCACACTCATGGATCCTGTTCATTACAAGCGACCCTGAAATTCATAACTTTTTATTCATAGGCATACTTATTTCGCTTCCGCACGAACCTGCCTAGATTGCAGCCTATACCTTTGCATTCTTCCGTAACTTTCTCACTTAACGGCGGAGTAACCCGGGATAAAACGTGCATGCTTATGTTCAAAGCGCGCATGCCCAAAATCGCTCTGTCGTGATTGCAAAGCCATTGATTTTTCGTAACTTTATAGCGCCTGTTCGCAATAAACACGCGCTCTGAGACATCACTTCGAGCGTGCCTGTAAATCCTGTGTTTTATTTCGTATACACGAATGAATACTGCACCCAGAGAAACGGCGAAGGCATATCGCCAGTCGAAAGGCACACCTCCCCGTCACCTATAAACTACCGACCAGGCACGCTACCGCCACGGCGGCCACACGACATGACCACCCAGGCGGCGATTGCCGCTGTGCGATCACGAGTACGGAAGGAATTTAGGGCGGGTAACCGAAACGGCAGCACGCTGCCATACAGGCGGTAAGGCGCCCGCATTGAACGTCAGATTAGCGTTGGCTGGTCATCCCTTGGCCATCGTCGGCTTTCCTATCCCTGCGCGTGATCGTTGTTTTCGGGCTCGTAGCGGCACTGTTTATAGCTTGGCGTTGGCCATTAGCAGCAGAATAGACAAAAGATGTGAGGAATGGGAACGAATTTACGCGTTTTTTGGCTTAAGTCTTACAAACTGTTGAATTTCGGAAACTGCTTTTTGAAAGCACTTGCTCGAATAAAATTCGGGGATAGAGATTTGAAGCTGATACGACTGCCCTGCCCAGCGCGAGCAAGCAATCACTCGCATATGGCGGATGGGTGGTATAGCTTGTTCAGCTCGGCGCCAGGTAACCGCGATGCGTTTTTGATCCACCACAGAACCTTGCCGCCATTGACCGGAACGGCTCCGTGCGTCTGTGAGGCAACGTTTCGAGGTATCGCTACCAGGAAGCGTATTCACGCCCAGCGCGGCAAGCGGTCCTGGGTTGCCATACTGAGCACCAAAACGAGCCAATATACGTGAATACGTCAGAATGAGCTGCGAGGCTTCAGATGGATACCCGTATACAGTTTCGTATCGATCAAGAGACTAAGCGCCTAGCCCAGCAGATGGCAGAGAGCCAGGGGCGTACGCTCAGTGGCGCCTGCAGGGAATTGGCAGAACAACTCGCCGAGCAACAGCGCCGAGCAACAGCGCCAAGCAACAGCGCCAAGCAACAGCGCCAAGCAACAGCGCCAAGCAACAGCGCCAAGCAACAGCGCCAAGCAACGTCACACCATGACTGGTTATCGCTTCAGGTCAAGCGAGCATTTGACAGACTCGAAGCCGGTGCAGCGACCTTTGTCGATCATGAAACCGCAAAATCCCGGATGGCAGAACGAAAGTCACGGATCCGCGCCCGTGACCTTGCCCCGGTAATCGGCGATTCCAAGGGAAGAAGAGGGTCTGACAAGGCGTGAAGCCATTTTCGACTTCCTCTACCAGTTCAATCCTGTGGTCGCCGAACGGACTGATGGCCTGATCGAGGAAAGGGCAGAACTGCTGATGCTGCAACCGCTACTCGGCGTAGAGCGCCAAGGTATTCCTGGTCGCTTGCTAATCCTTCCGGAAGTATCGCTTCTGATCTCCTATCAGTTGGCAGGCTCAGATATCCGGATCGTGCGGGTCCTTCACCAAAAGCAGCAATTCCCGCCCGCCGATTGACGGCTAATCACTCTCTGACCGCAAAGGCTCGAAGCGGACGTAGCTTCTTGGCTCGTCTGATGGACGGAGTCAGCCGGCCCCACCCCTTCGCTCGATATCCGTTAAGCGTCATTACCTCACCTGCTCTGCATCCTGCCCATCAGTGTCTCGCTATCACGCCCTTGGCTGGCCGGCGTCGCCTGCCGCACCTGGCTCACCTACTAGCCGCTCTCGGTGTCGACATCGGCGAGGGGTTGGTCCTCGGCCGCGGGGTTGGCGTACTTCATCCAGGTCTTGCCGAGGTGGTTGCGCAGTTCGTTGCCGACCTGCTTGCCGTCGCGGGCTTCCAGGGCGGCCATGATGGCTTCGTGCTCGTCCATGGCCACGGACCACTTCTCGTTTTTCAGGTTGGAAAGGTAGCGCACTCGGTAGAGCTGTCGGCTCAGGGTGGCGTGGATCTCGATCAGGGAGTTGTTGCCGGAGAGCGAGACGATGCGGTTGTGGATCGCCTGGTTCAGGCGAAAGTAGTTCTGGCGGTCGCGGCGCAGGAAGGCGGCCTTCATCTCGAAGTGCAACGCCTGTAGCTCGGCGATGTCGTCGTCGCTGGCATTGGCGCAGCAGAGCTCCGCGGCGGACTGCTCCAGTACGCTCAGCACGTAGGCCTTTTCCTGTACGTCCTGGGGGCTGACGTCGGCGACCACCGCACCCCGGCGTGGGGAGATGACCACCAAGCCTTCTGCTGCGAGGATCTTGAACGCCTCGCGCATGGGGGTGCGCGAGACGTCCAGTTCTTCGGCCAGCTTGCGCTCGGGCAGCCGCTGCCCGGGCTGGAAGTGATCCATCACGATATGTTCACGCAGGTAGTTGGCGACCTTCTCCACCAGTCCTTCGCGTGCGTCCACTGCCGCTTCGTCCATCGTTATTGCCGTCATGGTCTTCGATACCTAAAGAATGGCATACCGTTTTTTGACGGGCAAACATTTGCGCGGTTTGTCTCACTGCATTTATTTGTTGTTATTCAACGATATAACGCGCATCTTTCGACATATTCGACCAAGGTCTATGCCCCAATCGTTTGACCATCAAAATGGTATACCACTACATTTCTCTGCATCTTGATCCCGCCCGATCCTTCCAGACCGAGGCCTTCAACCCGCTCAGGCAGCCCCCGGCAACGCGCCAGCGGTGGGCCAGGCCAGCACGGAGACGCTCTACGACCATGAATTACCTTCACCACTTTGATACCGCCACCACCGTCGAGGCATGCGTCGCGGGCGCTGGCGATTTCGGTCGCGGCATCCTCCGTCAGGCCCAGCAGATGCCTGGCATGAACGCGCGTATCGCGGTGGACATTAGCGCCGAGACGGCCGCCCAGGCGTTCGAGAAGGCCGGCATTCCGGCCTCGCAGATTGCGGTATGCCAAACGCAGGACGAGGCAAGCGACGCCTGGCAGGCGGGCAAGTTTGTCGCCTGTGGCGATCTCGAAGTGGTCAAACACCTGGATTTCGACATCCTGGTGGAAAGTACTGGTATACCAAACGCCGGTGCCACCCACGCGGCCAGTGCACTCAAGGCCGGCAAGCACGTCGGCATCGCCACCAAGGAAACCGAATCGGTGGTCGGTCCCTACCTGACCCGCCTCGGTAACCGCCATGGTCGCCTGTTTACTCCGCTGGACGGTGATCAACCGAGTCTGTTGATCGGCCTGGTGACCTGGGCCCAGACACTGGGCTTCGAGATCATCGCCGCCGGCAAGAGCAGCGAATACGACTTTGTCTGGGACGAGGCGGATCAGGCGATCTGGTGCAACGGCACCCGCTTCGACGCCCCGGACATGGCCGAGCTGTGGACGCTGCCCGAGGGCGACGAGCGCAGCGTGGTGCGCGCCCGTGGCGAGCACTTGAGCGCCATTCCGCAGATCTCCGCACCGGACCTGTGCGAGATGACCAATGTCGCCAACGCCACCGGCCTCACCCCCGACCACCCTGCCTTCCACGCCCTGGTGCTGCGTACCCATGAGGTGCCGACCCTGCTGGATCTGGAAGGCAACGGCGGCGTGCTCTCCGGCACGGGGCGTCTGGAGGTGTTCAACTGTCTGCGCCGCCCGGACGAGCTGAGCTTCGCAGGTGGTGTCTTCGTGGTGGTGCGCTGCGAGGATGCACACGCCTGGGAGGTGCTGGACGGCAAGGGCCATATCCTGAGTCGCAGCAAGAAAAGCGCCATGGTCTACCTGCCGCGCCACCTGCTGGGCCTGGAAGCGCCGATCTCGCTGCTCGACGCCGTGCTCAAGGGCCTGCCCTCCGGCGGCGGCCAGGCTACCCGCCCGGCGGTTGACCTGGTCGCCCGGGCAACGGTGTCACTCAGCAAGGGGCAGGAGCTCGAGATGAAGGGCCACCATCGCCACATCGCAGGCCTTCAGCCCGAGGTGCACCCCGCCGCTGCGCTACTCGATGCCACCCCGGTGCCCTTCTATCTGCTGCCCGGCGCCGTCCTCAAGCGCGATGTGGCCGCCGGCGAGTTGATCAGCGTGGCCGACGTGCAGCTGCCCGACTCCACCTTGCTCCACCTTCGCCGCGAGCAGGACGCGATGTTCTTCTCCACCGCCGAATCTTCCTCCGAACCGGCCTGACGTCATGTCAGGCCACCTGGCAACCACTGGGCAGATGCCCATGCTAAACCACAACAACCACCCCCAGGAGAACGCCATGATCACCCGAAACGCGATCATCACCGCCAGCGCCCTCGGCCTGTCGCTCGTCGTTGCGAGCCCCGCCGCGCTGTCCGCCGACGAGGCGGCCGACTTCCCCTCCAAGCCGCTGCAGTTCCTGGTCGCCGCCGGCGCCGGTGGCGGCACCGATAACTTTGCGCGCACCATCAAGCCGCTGCTTGAAGAGGCCATGGACACCCGCGTGACGGTGGTCAACCTGCCGTCCGCCTCCGGCGCCCTGGCCCACCAGCGTACCGCCAACGGCGACGCCGACGGCCACACCCTGGACTTCGCCTCCTCGACCCTGGTCACCTCGCTTGCCGCCGGCCAGAACCCCACCGGCCTCGACCAGCTCACCCCGGTGGCGCGTATGCAGTCCGACGTGATGACGCTGATCGTCGATCCGGACAAGTACGCCGACTTCGACGCCTTCATGGAGCACGCCAAGGCCAACCCGGGTCAGGTCATCATCGGCGGCACCCACGCGGCCAGCCCCGACCGCATGGCCTTCCTGTCGTTCCGTGACGCCACCGGCCTGGACATCAGCTTCATTCCCTACGACGAGGAAGGCAGCGTCGCCGCCAACGTCATGGGCGGCAACATCGATGGCCTGTTCGGCGAGATCAGCTCGGTGCTGAGCTATATGGAATCCGGCGAGATGATGCCGATCCTGGTGTTCGCCGAGGAGCGTCTGGAGAACTTCCCGGACATCCCCACCACCGTCGAGAACGGCTGGGACCTGACCGACGGCAACGAGCGTGGCATCTTCGTCCACGCCGACACCCCGGACGCCATCGTCGAGAAGCTCGAGTCCACGCTGAAGAGCGTCTACGACTCCGAGACCTACCAGGAGTACGAAGAGCGGGTGAACCTGCACTACCGCGAGGGCTGGCTGGGTAGCGACGACTACCGCGAGAAGCTCGAGCAGAACCTGGAACTCTACACGCGGCTTCTGGAAAACACCTGATCCCGTGGACTGGCGGGCCGGGTACTACCCGGCCCCTCACCTTGCGCTGACGGGACTCGCTCCCGCTGGCCCGCCGTGAACCGAGCCTCACCATGCATACCAAGTTCACCGTCTTTGCCGTCCTGCTGCTGGTACTGGCCGCCGTCACCCTGGTGCCGACGCTTGATTTCCCGAGCTCCGAGGACGTCTCGACCTTTATCGGCCCGCGCCTGTGGCCGCTGTCGCTGTTGCTCCTGCTGATCGTGCTGTCGGCGACCCTGCTGGTCTCCACCCGCATGAGCCAGGCCAAGGAGCGTGCCAGCGACGCCGAGGCCAAGGCTTCGATGGAGAAAGCCCCAGCGACTGAACCCGGCCAACAGGCTGACGCCGGCCAGGACAGCGCCACCGACAACGTCACCGACAGCACCACCGAAGCCGCTGGCGTTGCTCTTGACCCTGGGTTTCTTGCCGCCAACCGCCACTGGTGGCTGATGGGCACCACCGTTGCCTACACCCTGCTGATGCCGGCCATCGGTTTTTTGCTGGCCACCGTGATCTTCACCCTGGCCTGCACCCTGCTGCTTGGCGCGCGCCACTGGGCGGCCCTGCTTGCCACCGTGGTCATCGCCGTTGCGCTGATCCAGGGCGTGTTCTCCACCCTGCTGGGCATCCCCTTGCCATGACACCCAGCCGGTACGATTTTCCACCAGTATTTCGCGGGAGCTGACGATGCTGGAGAGTTTTCTCAGTGGGCTAGGCGTGGTCTTCCAGCCCATGAACCTGTTGATCCTGACCTCGGCCGTGTTCATCGGCTTTATCGGTGGCGCGCTGCCGGGCATCAGCGGCGTGATCCTGGTGGTCATCCTGCTGCCGGTCACCTACGGCATGGAGCCCACCCAGGCGTTCATGCTGCTGACCGCCATCTACGGCTCCACCGTCTTCTCGGGGCTGATCACCGCCATCCTCTATCGCGCCCCGGGCACCCCGGAGGCGGTGATGACGGCCTTCGACGGCTACCCCATGACCCAGCAGGGCGAGGCCGGCAAGGCGCTGGGCATCGGCGTGCTGAGCTCGGCGGTGGGCGGCCTGGTCGGCACCATCGCGCTGATCATCTTCACCCCGATGCTGGCCTCGGTGGCGCTGAAGTTCTCCTCCCCCGAGTACTTCGCACTCGCCATCCTCGGCCTGACCGTGGTGGCCTCCCTCGGTGGCCGGCTGATCCTCGGCTTGATCGGCGCCACCCTGGGCCTGTTGATCGCCACCATCGGCATCGACCCGCTCACCGGCACCAGCCGCTATACCTTTGACAACCTCAACCTGGCCGAGGGGGTCGGGCTGATTCCGGTCATCGTCGGTCTGTTTGCGGTGTCCGAGGTGATGAAGCGCTCCCTGAGCCGTGACGCCGAACAGCCGCTGACCAAGGTCAAGATCAAGATCTTCGACGCCCCCATCCTGAAGAAGATCGGTGTGACCCTGTCGCGCTCATCGATACTTGGCGTCATCATCGGCATCCTGCCGGGCATCGGCGCCAGCACCGCCGCCATGGTCAGCTACAGCGAGACCGTGCGCTGGTCCAAGCACCCGGAGAAGTTCGGCAAGGGCGCACCGGAGGGTATCGCTGCACCGGAGGCCGCCAACAACGCCGCCGCCATGGGCGCCCTGGTGCCGCTGTTCGCGCTCGGTATTCCGGGAAGCGGTACCACCGCGATCATCCTCGGCGCCTTTATCATGCATGGCCTGCAGCCAGGGCCGATGTTCATGCTGACCTCGAGCGACCTGATCTACGCGGTGTTCGCTGGGCTGTTCGTGGTGAACTTCATGATCCTGGCGTTCTCCAAGCCGTTCATCAAACTGTTCACCCGACTGCTCAACGTGCCCTACTCGGCGCTGGGCCCGATCATCCTGATGTGCTGCATCGTTGGTACCTACTCGGTGCGCAACTCGATGTTCGACGTCTGGCTGATGCTTGGCTTCGGGGTGCTCGGCTTCCTCTTGGAGAAGATCAAGTTCCCGCTGGTCTCGATCATTCTTGGCCTGGTGCTCGGCCCCATCGCCGAGAGCGAACTGCGTCGCTCGCTGGCCATGTCACAGGGCGATCTCAGTATCTTCTTCTCGCGTCCGATCAGCGCAAGCCTGATCGCAATCGCCGTGCTGCTTCTGGGCACCACCATCGTCATTGCCCTGCGCAAGCGGGCGAGGAACCGGGCCGCTGCGATGGGCTGAGGTGATAAAGCCACACACCGGCTGACCACCAGCATCCTCCCCTCGCAGAAACGACATCGCCCTCGCTGCCGACCACGCAACGAGGGCGATTTTTTTGCTGAATCATACGCGGGTGCCAACAACGCTATCTGAGTCGGGCGGCCTGACGGCCAGATGCCCATCTTGTCCTAAGCTTATCCAACAGGAGGTGGCCGATGACCACAGTAACCGTCGAGAATGCTCGCGCTGAGCTCGAAGCCTTGATCGACAAGGCATTGGAAAGCCACGAACCTATTTTCATCACCGGTAGAAGAGGTGACGCCGTCTTGCTGGCGGAAGATGACTGGCGTGCCATCCTGGAAAGCCTCCACCTGGCTTCCCTACCTGCCATGGGCGAATCGATCAGGGAAGGGCTGGAAACCGATCTCGGCCAGTGCGAGCGAGAACTAAAATGGTGACTTGGCAGACAGGCTAGAGAGAACGCTTCGCCCCGAGTGCAAACTTTCTGCGACACCGCTTTTTACGCCCAGGCATCGCAAGCCTCAGCAAGAATGCGGCAGAAAAACGCAAAGCATGAAGCAAATCCTGGGACGGAAATCCCGGATAATTTCAATAAAGAGAAGAGACGGCAGGAAAGGGATAACACCAAAAATCAGCACTGGCTCCCCGAACAGGACTCGAACCTGTGACCCAATGATTAACAGTCATTTGCTCTACCAACTGAGCTATCGGGGAACAACGATGTGCAGTACTTCAAGCTTGGCGACAATGTCAGCAATGCTGCAAGGCAAGATGGCTCCCCGAACAGGACTCGAACCTGTGACCCAATGATTAACAGTCATTTGCTCTACCAACTGAGCTATCGGGGAATTACCTTGAATTGTCGGTGCGTGACGCGGGATCAACCGTTGCGGTTGGCTCCCCGAGCAGGACTCGAACCTGCGACCCAATGATTAACAGTCATTTGCTCTACCAACTGAGCTATCGGGGAATCGCCTCAAGCACGGGGCGTAGTATACGGATCGCTCCGAGATCGTCAAGCCCGGTTGCGCTTTTGTTGACCCAAGGACTGGCTTAACCCGCTGATCCGCCTCGTAACCTGGGTTCGGGCGGCTCTGGCTGCCGTCACGATGCACTGCACTGTCCTGAAGCCCTATCCTGAAGCCTATCCTGAAGCCCTGCCCTGAACGTTGGCCCCTCGCCCACCGGGCAGGTGCGGGCGGGTCACAAACGCTGAAAGACAGTGCCAGACGATGGCTGACGGGAGGCAAAAAACCCGCCGCATACGAAAGCACCCGCTGGCCGAGGTCAGCGGGTGCTTTCTAGATACTGGTGGCTACGCCCTGACTCGAACAGGGGACCCCATCATTATGAGTGATGTGCTCTAACCAACTGAGCTACGTAGCCTTTTGGGTCGTCATGCGGCAAAAGCGCCGTGTCGACGGGGGAGAATTATGCACACCGTTCATGAACTTGGCAAGCCCGCCTGCGAAATTTTCGACGACGGGCCTGCCTGCTCTCCCCCGGCCGGGAACGCTCTGGGCTTGCTAGACAGTCAGCTCAGGCCTGTTCAGCGCCCCAGCGCTGGCTTATTCGACACCCAGCTCTGGCTTATTCCACACCCAGCTTTGCCTTATTCAACACCCAGCTCCGCCTTGACCACCTCGAGGGCAGGCTCGCCATCGGCGGTCTCCACGCCTTCGAGCCAGGAGGCGAGCAGCTCCGGGTTGGCCTGGAGGTAGTCGCGGGCGGCCTCGTCCGGGGCGGTGCCGTCATCCATGATGGTGCCCATCAGCTGGTTTTCCATCTCCAGGGTGAAGCTCAGGTTGTTGAGCAGCGCACCGACATTGGGGCAGGCGTCGGTGTAGCCGGCGCGGGTGTTGGTGTAAACGGTGGCGCCGCCCAGGTCGGGGCCGAAGTAGTCGTCGGCGCCTTCCAGGTAAGCCATGTCGAAATTGGTGTTCATGGGATGCGGCTCCCAGCCGAGGAACACCATCCAGGTCTCGTCGGGGACGCGGGCACGCAGCTCCGCCAGCATGCCGGCCTCGCTTGAGTCGATCAGCGACCAGTCGCCGAGCCCAAAGGCGTCATCGTCGATCATCTGCTGGATCAGCTCGTTGCCGTCATTGCCGGCCTCGATGCCGTGGAGTTCGTTATTGAACTTGTCGGCGTGCTCGTCGAGATCCGCCACCGAGGTGACACCGGCGTCGTAAACGTACTGCGGCACCGCCAGGGTGTACTTGGCCCCTTCCAGGTTGGCTCCCAGGCGATCGACATCACCCTGCTCGACGTAGGGGTCGCTGATGGACGCCATGGACGGCATCCAGTTGCCGAGAAAGACGTCGAAGTCGTCGTTCTTCATGCCCGAATAGGCGATCGGCACCGAGACGGTGTCGATACGCGTCTCGTAGCCCATGGCCTTCAGCACTTCGGTGGTCAGCGCGGTGGTGGCGGTGATGTCGGTCCAGCCAACTTCGGCGAAACGTACCGGCTGGCAGCTGTCATCGGCGGCCATCGCCTGGGGGGCGGCAAGGCCGGCGATGGCAGCCGCCAGCACGGACAGAGCGGGAATCGTCGGGGTCGTCATGATGCACTCCTTGTTGAGGTTATCGGTTGCAGTATGGTGGCCTGTTCACGACTGTGCCGTTGAATCGACCAGATTTTGATTGAACGTCCAATCAATAAAAGGCATACTCTCTACATCCTAACCTCGGGGGTGCCTCGAGGAGCAAGTCACTAGATTCAACTCTTGAGCACGATATCGCTCGAGACGCGCATCAACAGATTCACCTCTCGGGCACCTCAATGTTCGAGGGCGAACGGCACGGAGGTCTGTCATGCCCAAGGTAGGAATGGAGCCGATCCGCCGCCAGCAGCTGATCCAGGCGACCATGGCGGCGATCCACGAGGTGGGGCTTGCCGATGCCACCATCATGCGCATCGCCCGCCACGCCGGGGTCTCCGCCGGCATCATCAGCCACTACTTCGGTGGCAAGGATGGCCTCTTGGAGGCGACCATGCGCCAGATCCAGCATGACCTGGGCCAGGCCGTGGCGGCGCGGCGCAAGGCGCTGAGCGACTCAAGCCCCCGTGCCCATCTGGAAGCGATCATCGACGGCAACTTCGACGCCTCCCAGACCAACGCCCGCGCTGCCGGCACCTGGCTCGCCTTCTGGGCCAACTCGATGCACAAGGCCGACCTGCAGCGGCTGCAGAAGATCAACGACCGGCGGCTGTACGCCAACCTGTGCTACCAGTTTCGCCGGCTGATGCCCCGACACGAGGCCCAGCGCGCCGCCAATGGCCTGGCCGCGATGATCGACGGTCTGTGGCTGCGCGGCACCCTGTCGCCGGAAGGCCTGGACGCGGTCCAGGCCCGCCAGCTGGCGCGGGAGTACCTGAATCGACTGCTCGACAGCCACGCGCCCGCTGCGGCTCGCAAACCCGAACCGGCCTGAGTCGTCTTCAGGCTCAGGCCCCGAGCCTCGAGCCGCATCTCAGGCAGACCGAGTGGGCAGGCTCAACACCTGCGCCACTCACGCGCACATTCTTGCTCTTCACTTATCGCCCCGACATCGCTGTCAGCTTGCTGACACATGCCCTTTCGACAGGAGGATGCCATGGCAACTCTCGAACTCCAGAAGCTCTACATCGACGGCCGTCTGACCGACGCCACCTCCAACGAGACCTTCAGCGTCACCAACCCCTACGATGGCAGCCACCTGGCCGACGTGCAGGTGGCAAGCCAGGCCGACGTGGACGCCGCTGTCGCCGCGGCTCAGCGCGGCCAGAAGGTGTGGGGCGCGATGTCCGGCATGGAGCGCGGACGCATCCTCAACCGCGCCGTGGCGCTGCTGCGCGAGCGTAACGACGAGATCGCCGAGCTCGAGACCCGCAACACCGGCAAGCCGTTCAGCGAGACGTCCACCGTCGATATCGTCACCGGCGCCGACGTGCTCGAATACTACGCCGGCCTCGCCGCCGCCATCGAAGGCAGCCAGATTCCGCTGCGTGAAGACAGCTTCGTCTACACCCGCCGCGAGCCGCTGGGCGTCATCGGTTCCATCGGCGCCTGGAACTACCCGATCCAGATCGCCTGCTGGAAGTCCGCCCCGGCGCTGGCCGCCGGCAACGCCGTGGTGTTCAAGCCCAGCGAGGTCACCCCGCTGACCACCATGATCCTGGCCGAGGTGTTCACCGAAGCCGGTCTGCCCGATGGCGTGTTCAACGTCGTCCACGGCGAGGCCGAGGTGGGCCAGGCGATCACCGGCCACCCGAATATCGCCAAGGTCTCCTTCACCGGCGAGGTGGGCACCGGCAAGAAGGTAATGTCGGCCTCCGCCGCCTCCAGCCTCAAGGACGTCACCATGGAGCTTGGCGGCAAGTCGCCGCTGATCGTCTGCCGTGACGCCGACCTGGTCCGTGCCGCCGACGCGGCGATGATGGCCAACTTCTACTCCAGCGGCCAGATCTGCACCAACGGCACCCGGGTGTTCGTCGACAACGCCGTCAAGGACGACTTCGAGGCACTGCTCGAGGAGCGCGTGGCGCGCATCAAGGCCGGCGACCCGATGGACCCCTCGGTCAACTTCGGTCCGCTGGTCAGCTTCGAACACCAGGAGAAGGTGCTGTCCTACATCGAGCTGGGCAAGCAGCAAGGCGCCCGGGTACTGGCCGGCGGCGACGCCTGGGACCAGGGCGACTGGGCCAAGGGCGCCTGGGCGGCCCCCACGGTGTTCACCGACTGCACCGATGACATGCGCATCGTGCGTGAAGAGATCTTCGGCCCGGTGATGTCGGTGCTCGGCTTCGACTCCGACGAGGAAGTGCTCGAGCGCGCCAACGCCACCACCTATGGCCTGGCCGCCGGCGTCTTCACCGAGAGCCTCAACCGTGCGCATCGCCTGATCCATCGCCTGGAAGCCGGCATCTGCTGGATCAACACCTGGGGCGAGTCCCCGGCCGAAATGCCGGTGGGTGGCTACAAGCAGTCCGGCGTCGGCCGCGAGAACGGCATCGAGACCCTGGCCCACTACACCCAGACCAAGTCGGTCCAGGTCGAAATGGGCCCCTTCGAGTCGGTCTTCTAAGGCCGGCCCGTCGCGACAGCACTCGAACACCGCGTCACGCCTGACCCGGTCACCCCATTGCCTTCAGGGAGGCGTCACATGTCACAGCTCCGTGAATTCGACTACGTCATCATCGGCGCCGGCTCCGCCGGCAACGTCCTCGCCACTCGTCTGACCGAGGACCCGGACGTCCAGGTCCTGCTGCTGGAAGCCGGCGGCAAGGACCACCGCTTCGACTTCCGCACCCAGATGCCGGCAGCGCTGGCCTATCCGTTGCAGGGCAAGCGCTACAACTGGGCCTTCGAGACGGACCCCGAGCCGCACATGGACAATCGCCGCATGGAGTGCGGTCGCGGCAAGGGCCTTGGCGGCTCTTCGCTGATCAACGGCATGTGCTACATCCGTGGCAACGCCCTGGACTATGACGGCTGGGCCAAGCGCGACGGGCTCGAGGATTGGCACTACGCCAACTGCCTGCCCTACTTCAGGAAGGCCGAGACCCGCGATATCGGCCCCAATGACTACCATGGCGGCGACGGCCCGGTGTGCGTGGCCACCCCGAAGCCCGGCAACAACCCGCTCTACCACGCCTTTATCGAGGCGGGACAGCAGGCAGGCTACCCGGCCACCGAGGACGTCAACGGCTACCAGCAGGAAGGCTTCGGCCCCATGGACCGCTTCGTCACGCCCCAGGGACGCCGCGCCTCCACCGCGCGCGGCTATCTGGACGAGGCAAAGAAGCGCCCCAACCTGACCATCGAGACCCGAGCCACCACCGACGTCATCCTGTTCGAGGGCAAACGTGCGGTGGGCATGCGCTATCAGCGCAAGGGCCAGACCCAGGAGGTGCGCACCCGTCGCGAGGTGCTGCTGTGCGCCGGCGCCATCGCCTCGCCGCAGATTCTGCAGCGCTCGGGCATCGGCCCGGCGGACCTGCTGGCGGAGCTCGGCATCGAGGCGGTCCACGTCAACGACAACGTCGGAGCCCATCTGCAGGACCACCTGGAGATGTACATCCAGTACGAGTGCAAGAAGCCGATCTCGCTGTACCCGGCGCTGAAGTGGTACAACCAGCCGGCGATCGGCGCCGAGTGGCTGTTCAAGGGCAGCGGCGTGGGCGCCAGCAATCAGTTCGAGGCCGCCGGTTTCATCCGCACCAGCGAAGAGGAAGCCTGGCCGAACCTGCAGTACCACTTCCTGCCGATCGCCATCAGCTACAACGGCAAGAGCGCGGTGCAGGCCCACGGCTTCCAGGCCCACGTCGGCTCGATGCGCTCCCAGAGCGAAGGCCGTGTACGGCTGACCTCGGTCGATCCCAAGGCCGCGCCCTCGATCCTGTTCAACTACATGTCCACCGACAAGGACTGGGAAGAGTTCCGCGACGCCATTCGCCTGACCCGCGAGATCATCGCCCAGCCGGCCATGGACGAGTTCCGCGGCCGCGAGATCTCGCCGGGGCCGGACGTGCAGAGCGACGATGAGCTCGACGCCTTCGTGCGCCGCCACGCCGAGACCGCCTATCACCCCTGTGGCACCTGCCGCATGGGCGACGGCGACGACTGCGTGGTCGACGGCGCCGGACGCGTGCACGGGGTAGAAAGCCTGCGGGTGGTCGACGCCTCGCTGTTCCCGGTGATTCCCACCGGCAACCTCAACGCGCCGACGATCATGCTGGCCGAGCGCATGGCCGACAAGATCCGTGGCCGCGAGCCGCTGCCGCCGAGCCAGGCGCCCTACTACGTGGCCAACGGCGCCCCGGCCCAGAAGCCGCCGCAGCGCCGGCTCGAGGAGGCCCATCCGACCCAGAGCGAGCGGCGCCTCTCCGCGCGTGCTGGTGCTGGTGCTGGTGCAAGTTCTGATAGCACAGCGCAGCCTGGCTGACGCCGGAAAAGCTGCCGCTGGCGGCGACACGATTTAGACGACATCGACTTGGCCCCGTGACTTTCACGGGGCCTTTTTTGTGCAGCTAAGAGACCTCTAGTTCGACCATGGTGCAAGAGGCAAGGTTTTCGATGGCCGGTTGTCAGGCGATGGGCTAATCTGCAAGAATTCAAACAGGCGTTTTATTACAACCACACTTCCTCTCATCGCTCTCCAAGGAGAACCGCCCATGCTCAGCCTGCTCCTGCTCATCTTTGCGGTCGTTGGCCTGATCGCCATCGCCCGCCGCGAGGCCGGGGCCGCGCCTGCCGCCGCCCTGCCCGCCATTCTCGGGGTCGCGGGCCTGGTCCTCGACGCCGAATTCGTCGGCGTACTGCTGCTGATCACCGCCGCCGTCATCGCCGTCTGCGGCCTGCCGGCGCTGCGCCATGGCTGGCTGTCGCCGCGTCTGTTCGCCATGTTCAAGAAGGTCGCCCCCCGCGTATCGGATACCGAGCGTACTGCGCTTGAGGCCGGCAGCGTGGCCTGGGACGGTGAGCTGTTCTCCGGCCGCCCTGACTGGCAGCGCCTGCTCGACTTCAAGGATGACGGCCTCAGCGACGAGGAACGCGCCTTCATCGACCATCAGTGCACCGTGGCCGCCGGCATGTGCAACGCCTGGGACATCGCCCGCGAGCGCGCCGACCTGCCGCCGGAGCTGTGGGACTACCTGAAGAAGGAACGCTTCTTCGGCATGATCATTCCCAAGGAGTACGGCGGTCTCGGCTTCTCGGCCAAGGCCCAGTCGGCGGTGCTGCAGAAGCTCGCGGTCAACGAGACCCTGATGTCCACCGTGGGTGTCCCCAACTCGCTGGGTCCGGGTGAGCTGCTGCTCAAGTACGGTACCCAGGAGCAGAAGGACCACTATCTGCCGCGTCTGGCCGACGGCCGCGAGATCCCCTGCTTCGGCCTGACCGGCCCCCGCGCCGGCTCCGACGCCACTTCGCTGCCGGACGTCGGCATCGTGTGCAAGCAGGAAATCGACGGCAAGGAAGTGCTGGGCCTGCGCCTGACCTTCAACAAGCGCTGGATCACCCTGGCGCCCATCGCCACCGTGGTCGGCCTGGCCTTCCGCATGTTCGACCCGGACCACCTGCTGGGCGACACCGAAGACCTCGGCATCACCTGCGCGCTGGTGCCGCGTGACACCGACGGCATGGAGATCGGCCGTCGCCACCACCCCATCGGCAGCCCCTTCATGAATGGTCCGATTCGCGGCAAGGACGTGTTCGTGCCGCTGGACACCATCATCGGTGGCCCCGAGATGGCCGGCGAAGGCTGGCGCATGCTGATCGAGTGCCTGTCAGTCGGCCGCTGCATCACCCTGCCCTCAGGCGCTACCGGCACCGGCCGCTACGCCATCGGCTGGGCCGGCGGCTTCGCCCGCATCCGTCGCCAGTTCAATGTGCCGGTGGCCGAGATGGAGGGCATTCAGGAGCCGCTGGCACGCCTTACCGCCAAGGCCTACATCGCCCAGGCGGCGGTCTACCAGACCGCCAACACCATCGACCACGGCCAGGCGCCGGCGGTGCCATCGACCATCCTCAAGAGCCAGCTGACCGAGTTCCAGCGTGACATCCTGGCCGATGCAATGGACATCCACGGCGGCAAGGCGGTGACCCTGGGCCCGCGCAACTACCTGGGCATCGGCTACAGCGCCAACCCGGTGGCGATCACCGTGGAAGGCGCCAACATCATGACCCGCAACCTGATGGTGTTCGGTCAGGGCGCGATCCGCTGTCATCCCTACGTGCTGGAGGAACTGGCGGCCAAGGACGCCGATGACGCCAAGGCCTTCGACCGGGCGTTCTTCCGCCATGCCGGGCTGATCTTCGGCAACGCCGCCCGCGCCCTCACCATGGGCCTGGGCATCGGCAAGCCGTCCTGCCCCTTCGACGAGGTCGCCCGCCCCTACGCCCAGGACGTGGCCCGTCTGTCTGCCGGCTTCAGCCTGTGCGCCGACGCCGCCATGGCGAGCCTGGGCGCCGAGCTCAAGCAGCGCGAGATGCTCTCGGCGCGCCTGGGTGACGTGCTCTCCAACCTCTATCTGGTGAGCATGGTGATCAAGCAGTGGCACGAGGGTGACAAGGTCGAGGGCGAGGCGGAACTGATGCACTACGCCTGCCGCTTCCTGCTCAACCGCGCCGAGACAGCCTTCGTCGAGGTCTTCGACAACCTGCCCAACCGGGCGCTGGGCAAGACCCTGAAGGTGCTGGTAATGCCGCTGGGCCGCCGCTGGGCACGCCCCCACGACGACCTGGCCCGGTCCATCGCCCGTGCGGTGTCCACCGACAGCGCCCTGCGCAAGAAGCTCTTGGTCGGCGCCTGGGACAGCAACGACCAGGTCCAGGACAACCCGGTGGCGCGCTACAACGCCCTGCTGGAAACCCAGGACCGCGCCGAGGTGCTCTATCGCCAGATCAACAAGGCGTACTCCAAGGGCAAGCTGCCGGTGCAGGCGCTGCACCCGGAAGAACGCCTGGAAGCCGCGCTCGAGGAGGGTCTGATCAGCGAGGAGGATGCCGACTTCATGCGCAAGCGCGAGGCCGAGGTGCTCGACATGCTGAGCGTGGACGACTTCGCCTTCGACGCCTTCGTCACCGACAAGGAAAAGATGAACCACCACAACGTCACCGCGTAACGCCGACGTTGCTCGCACCACCACGACGCCCGGGCCCAGCCCGGGCGTTTTTATTGGCCGTTATTGCAGCGGCCAGACCAGCATGATCAGCGGGATGGCGACCACCATCACCACCAGGGTCAGCGGCAGGCCAAGGCGCCAATAGTCGCTGAAGTGATAGCCCGCGGGGCCCATCACCAGGGTGTTGGACTGGTGGCCGATGGGCGTCAGAAAGGCGCAGGAAGCGCTGATCGCCACCACCATCAGGAAGGGGTCCAGCGACAGCTCGAAACCGCTGGCGAGACTCGCCGCGATGGGCGCCATCAACAGCGCCGCCGCCGCATTGTTGATGACGTTGGACAGCAAGGTGCTGACCATGAAGAGCCCCGCCAACACCAGGATGGGCGGCCACTGGCTGCCAAGCCCGAGCATGGCATCGGCGATCAGACCTGCCCCGCCGCTGGACTCCAGCGACTGCCCCACCGGAATCATCGCCCCCAGCAACACCACCACCGGGCCGTCGATGGCACGGTAGCCTTCACGCAGCGGCAGCACCCCCACCAGCAGGGTGACCAGCGCGGCCAGCGACAGGGCCACCGCCGCCGGCAGCAGATCGAACAGCATGGCCGTGATGGCGACGGCAAAGATGCCCACCGACAGCGCAAGCTGGCGCGGCTGGCCGAGGGTCAGGCGCCGGTCTGCCAGCGGCAGGCAGCCAAGCACCGTCAGGCTCTCCCCCAGCCCTTCGGGATCGCCCTGCAGCAGCAGCACGTCGCCGGGCCGAAAACGAATATCGCGCAGACGCTGCTTGAGGCGCCCACCGTCACGGGCCACCGCCACCAGGTGCAGGCCGTACTGATGGTGCAGGCGCAGCTCGGCGGCGGTGCGGCCGCTGATGGCGGCGTCGTTGCGCACCACCGCCTCGATCAGGTGCAGGTCCTCGGGGGCCTTGTCGTCCTGGCGCTCGTCGCCGTCCTCGGTGCCCCGCGCCGCCTCACGGGTCTCGTCCAGGGTGATGCGGCGCTCTCGCGCCTGCTCGTCCTCGTCGACCAGTTGGCGGGTACGCTGGGCCAGCGAAGCGGACCCGGCATTGCCGTCTGCGTTCAACGGCTGGGCCGACGTCGACGTGGCCGCTGCGTTGTCCGAGGACCGCACCTGATCATCGCTGCCGGTCTGCTCGGTGTTGGCTGGCTCGGTGTCGGTCGGCTCGGCGTCGCTCTGCTCGGCATCAGGATCCGGCGCCTCCTCGGGTGCCAGACCGACCCGCAGTCCGGCCCGATCCTCCAGAGCCTTGAGCTCCTCGGGACCGGCCTCCAGCAGCAGGATGTCGCCCTCCTTGAGCACCCCATAGAAAGAGTGACCGGCGTAGCGATGACCGCCCCGCACCAGCGCCAGCACCGGCACGTTGTCGTCGAGCTTGCGCCTGAGCTTGTGCAGCGACCAGCCCAGGGCCTGGGCATCGGCGTCGACCCGTACCTCCACCAGATAGTGGGCGGTATCGAACATGGCGTCGCGGCTGGCCTGGCCGGTGCGCCTTGGCACCAGGCGCCAGCCCAGCAGCACGATAAAGGCAACCCCGGCGAGTGCCACGGCGCCGCCCACCGGGAAGAAGTCAAACATGCTGAAGCGCTCGCCGGCGACGCTGGCACGGTAGCTCGAGATGATGATGTTGGGCGGGGTGCCGATCAGGGTGGTGAGGCCACCCAGCAGCGAGCCGAAGGCCAGCGGCATCAGCAGGATCGACGGCGAGGTATCGTGTTCGCGCGACATCCGCAGGGCCACCGGCAGCAGCAACGCCAGCGCCCCCACGTTGTTCATGAAGCCCGACAGCACGGTGACAAGGCCGGTCAGCGCCAATAGCTGGTACAGGAGCCTGTCGCCAACCTTGAGCACCTGGGCGGCGATCACGTCCACCACCCCGGCCCGCTCGAAGCCACGGGACAGCACCAGCACCGCCACCACGGTGATCACCGCCGGATGGCCAAAACCGGAAAAGGCCTGGTCGGCGGGCACCAGCCCCAGCACCACCGAGGCCAGCAAGGAGGCCAGCGCCACCAGATCGAAACGAAACCGCCCCCAGACGAACGCCGCCAGCGTCAGCCCGAGCACGATAAATACCAGAAGACTGTCGTCCATGCCGGCCCCTCCCTGGGCGGCGCCCTGACGGGCGATTGCAGAGTGCTGGAGGTCGCGAAAGCGTCACCGAGAAAGCGCCAGGGTACCGCTGATTCAGCGTAGCCTAAAACACCTCGTCAGCGCGCCTCGGAGGGTTCGACGAAGGGCAGGCTTCGTCAACGGGCTGGGGTTCGGCAAAGGGTTAGGGTTCGTCAAAGGGCAGCGGTTCATCGCCGCGACGGACCTCGAACACGTTCAGCGTCATCGCCACAAGGGCGTAGTAGCCAAGCACCCCGACCAGTTCCACCACGGCCTCCTCGCCGAAGGCCTCCACTGCCCTGTCGTAGGTGGCCTGATCGACGCGACGGTGCTGATACAGCACGCTGGCCAGGCGATGGACGATGACTTCGTCGCTGCGCTCGAAGGTCGGTTGACGGCCTTCTCGCAAGGCCTCGACCACCGACTCGGACAGGCCGGCCTTGAGGGCGATGGGGGCGTGGATCTGCCACTCCGCCTGGGACTTCCACCAGGCCGCGGTGGTCAGGATGGCAAGCTCGGTGAGGCGCAGCGGAAGCGAGGTATGGTAGCGACAGAAGGCGCCCAGGCGCTGGGCATGGTCGGCAAGCTGTGGGCTGTGCACCCAGGCCAGGAAAGGACCATCGAGGTTGCCGCGGGGGCCGCTGAGGATATCGTCGAGCACCCGGCGCTGCTCCGCGCTCATGGTGGCGTCGTCAAGCTCGGGCAAGCGGGAACGAAGGGTCATGCTGTCATCCTGTACGTGGGAAAAAAGGTAGCAAGCCCGCCCCTTGGCGGGCCTGGTGTGTCAGTGGTGTTGCGCGGGCCGAAGCGCCAGGCATGGACTCAATGGCCCACCTGGCCAAGCGCCTGCTGCAAGGCGGCGTCGAGCTTGTCGACGATCTCGTCGAGATGATCTTCCTCGACGATATAGGGCGGCGCCAGCAGCACATGGTCTCCACGGCGTCCGTCCAGGGTACCGCCGGCGGGATAACACATCAGCCCCTGGTCCATGGCGGCGGCCTTGACCGCGGCGTTGAGGCGTCGGTCGGGGTCGAAGGGCTCCTTGCTGGCCCGGTCCGCCACCAGCTCGAGTCCCAGAAACAGCCCGCGTCCACGAATATCGCCGACCTGTGGATGGTCGCCAAAGCGCTGTTGAAGGCGAGCACGCAGCGCCTCGCCCCTGGCGCGCACCTGCTCAAGCAGGCCGCGTTGCTCTACCGCGCGCTGCACCGCCAGCGCCGCGGCGCAGGCGGTGGCGTGGCCGATATAGGTGTGGCCATGCTGGAAGAAGCCGGTGCCCTCGGCGATGGTGTCGCGGATACGCGCACTGGCCAGGGTGGCGCCGATGGGCTGGTAGCCACCGCCCAGGCCCTTGGCCACGGTCAGAAGGTCGGGGCTGACGTCTTCCTGCTCGCAGGCAAACAGGCTACCGGTGCGCCCCATGCCGCACATCACCTCATCGAGAATCAGCAGGATACCGTGACGATCGCAGATCTCGCGCACCCGCCGAAAGTATCCGGGCACCGCCGGCACCGCGCCAAGGGTCGCCCCCACCACCGGCTCGGCGACGAAGGCCATGACCCGGCGTGGCCCCAGCCGCTCGATGGTGTCCTCGAGTTCCACCGCGAGTCGCTCGCCGTAGGCTTCGGCGCTTTCGTCCGCGCGCTGGCCGCGATAGGCGTAACAGGGGCTGACGTGGGTGGTGTCGGCCAACAGCGGTTCGAAGGGACGCCGCCGCCAGGCGTTTCCGCCGGTGGCCAGCGCCCCCAGGGTATTGCCGTGGTAGCTCTGGCGCCGGGCGATGACCTGGGTGCGCTCTGGCTGGCCGATCTCGAGAAAGTACTGGCGCGCCATCTTCAGCGCCGCTTCCACCGCTTCGGAACCGCCGGAGACGAAGTAGACGCTGCCGATGCCCTGGGGCGCACGATCGACCAGAAAGTCGGCCAGCGCCTCCATCGGCTCCGAGGTAAAGAAGCTTGAATGGGCGTAGGCCATGCACTTGACCTGTTCGCTGATAGCGGCCTGCACCTCGGGATCGCTATGCCCCAGGCAGGACACCGCCGCGCCGCCACAGGCATCGAGGTAGCGCTTGCCTGCGGCATCGATCAGATAGGGCCCATCGCCTGCCACCGCGGTGGGATAGGACGCCTTGAGGTGGCGGTGAAAGACGCGGCTCATGGAACCTCCAGCAGGTAGATACAACATCGCATAAATGCAAATATTAAATGCATTCTATTTTTGCACAATGCATATTTGCAAGTTGAGTCTACGCCTCACCGGACAGACGCCCGCCAAGCTGGCACACTGGCCCGCTCGTCATTCAAGGAGACGCCATGCCCTCTCGCGACTCGAAGCCCGCCACCAAGCCACCGACCGAGCGGAGCGCTCAGGACCGCCCTGTTCGCCTCGGCGAATCGAGCACCCTCGGCGACTTGCAGGAGCTGGCAGCGCAGATCCAGGCCGGTGACGGCGAGGTTCGTCTGGGCAAACGATCGTTGCGGGTGCTGATGGCACTGCTGGAGTCGCCGCAGGCGAGTGCGGTGGCCTCGATCAGCGAGCTGGCCGGGCGGCTCGAGGTGAACCCCTCGACCTTGACCCGGCTGGCCCAGCGCCTGGGCTTCGACGGCTTCGGCGAGCTGCAGGCGGTGTTTCGGCGGGATCTGGCCGACGGCGGCGAGCACTTCTACAGCGACCTGGCCTCGAGGCTGTCGACCGATCGCGACCAGGGCCAGGGTGTCGCGCGGCTGGCCCGGCTCGGACGCCAGGAGAGCGCCAACTTCGCCGGCCTGCTCGAGCGACTCGACGCCGATGACTACGACCGGGTGGTCGAGCTGCTGGCCCTCGCCCGTCGGGTCAGGGTCCACGGGCAACGCCAGTTTGCGTCGCTGGCGCAGTTCATAGCCTATGGGCTTGGCATGCTGCGTGCCGATACCGGAGAGCTGGATGCGGGACACCAGGGGGTGGCCGATGCCCTGGCGCAACTGGATGAAGGGGACCTGCTGGTGGTGATCAGCTGCTTTCCCTACACCACCAGCGTGCTAGAAACCGCACGGGTGGCGGCGCGGGCGGGGATTCGGGTGGTCGCCCTGACCGACAGCGAGTCGTCTCCGCTTGCCCGGGTCGCCGAATACCGTTTCCTGGTGCCTACCGACAGCCTGTTCTTCTCCAACGCCATGGGTGCCTTCTTCCTGCTGGCCCAGGGCCTGCTGACCGAGGTGGCCGATCGCCTGGGCGACGAGGGACTGGCCGCCCTCAAGCGGCGCGAGAAGATGATTCGCGAGCTGGGGGCGTCGCTGTAGCGCCAAGCAGAACCGACGGCGAGCAGGGCAGCCGGTACGCAAGCCACTCCGCCGTCAGGCCGACGCCTCCCTGAAATGCAAGCGGGCCCGCCAACTTGGCGGGCCCGCTCTGTCCGGAGGACAAGTTCGATCAAGAAGATAGGGATCGGCGATCGATCGCTCAGGGCAGCAGCACGGTAGACCCGGTGGTCTTGCGTGACGCCAAGGCGTCCTGGGCCTTGCCGGCCTCCGCCAGGGCGAAGCGCTGGGCCACGTCGATCTTTACCTTGCCGCTCTCGATCATGTCGAACAGCTCGTCGGCCATGTCCTGCAGCCGCTCCGGGCTGTCGGCGTAGCCGTTGAGGCTCGGCCGAGTGACGTAGAGCGCGCCCTTCTGGTTGAGGATGCCGATGTTGACCCCCTCGACCGGTCCGGAGGCGTTGCCGAAGCTGACCATCAGGCCGCGCGGCTTCAGGCAGTCCAGCGAGGTCTCCCAGGTGTCCTTGCCGACGCTGTCGTAGACCACGTCGACCATCTCGCCACCGGTCAGCTCGCGCACCCTCTCGACCACGTCTTCCTTGGTGTAGTCGATGGTCGCCCAGGCGCCATTGCGCTTGGCAAGCTCTGCCTTCTCGACGGAGCTGACCGTACCGATCAGCTTGACGCCCAGGGCCTTGGCCCACTGACAGGCAATCGACCCCACCCCACCGGCAGCGGCGTGGAACAGGATGGTCTCGCCGCCCTGCAGCGGGTAGGTCTGACGCAGCAGGTACTGCACCGTCAGCCCCTTGAGCATGGCCCCCGCTGCGGTCTCGCAACTGATCCCCTCGGGCAGCGCCACCACCTTGTCCGCCGGCAGGGTGTGCAGTTCGGCGTAGGCACCCAGGGGCCCCTGAGCGTAGGCCACGCGGTCGCCTACCTGCAGATGCTCGACCCCCTCGCCCACGGCGTCGACCACGCCAGCGCCTTCGGTTCCCAGGCCCGACGGCAGGGACGGCGCCGGATACAGACCGGTGCGGAAGTAGATATCGATGAAGTTGAGGCCCACCGCCTCATTGGCGACGCGTACCTCGCCGGGGCCCGGCTCGGCCGCCGGTGTATCGACGAGTTCCAGCACCTCGGAATCGCCGGTGCGTGCGAATTGAATCCGCTTGGCCATGAAAGGCTTCCTTACGCTGCTAACGGGTATGTACGCCCAGTCAAGCGCTCTGCTCGACCTCGGTCAAGTCCAAACTGGATTTGCCGTCGGCACAGCCGTGGCCACGGGATCACTGTCGGCGCTTGACAGCTCCATTGATGTCTACGAGACTCATCAACTGTATACAGTTAACATATAAACATGGATACATCTTGTGTGGTGCACCGCGTTTCCCCTTGCTGAACGCCGTGAACGGTCGTGGCAAACCCTGCACCCACCTCATCCAGCAACGAAAAGGACGCTGTCATGAAACATGCCCTGCTTTCCTCCGCCTCCATCCTCGCGATCACCGCCGTGCCGCTATTCTCTGCCGTGGCGATGGCGGATGACGACGCCTCGGACAACGTCGCCGAAGAGTGCCGGCTGACCATCGATTCCAATGACCAGATGCAGTACGACAAGAGCGAGCTGAGCGTACCCGCCAGCTGCGAGACCGTCAGTCTGACGTTGACCCACTCGGGCTCCATGGCGAAAGACGTGATGGGACACAACTGGGTGCTGGCCCCTACCGACGCCTATCAGGAGATTGCCTCCGCCGGCATGCAGGCGGGACTCGACAGCAACTACCTACCGGAGGATGACCGCATCCTGGCCGCCACCGACATCATCGGCGGCGGCGAATCCACCAGCATCACCTTCGACACCGAAGGACTCGCCGACCAGGATCTGACCTTCTTCTGCTCCTTCCCCGGCCACTCCTCGATGATGAAGGGATCGTTCAGCCTCACCAGCGAGGGCTAGGGCTTGTCTGAAAAGTGCCTGCGCTCGGTAATACGGCGTTAAAAATCGGATCAAAATGCTCATTTACACCCCGTAAACTGCGCTTTCTCACCGATTTTTGCCTTGTCTAACCTTCGCTCGTCGACTTTTCGGACAGCGCCTAGACAACTGCACGGATCGACGGGCATCGATCCCTGACGGCGTGACCCGGGCCACCTCCGTTCTTGCTGCCCGCGAGCGGATCAACAACCACCTCGGCCCGGCAAGCGCCGACCCTTTGCCCAACGACGAAGCCCCGGCCCTCGCCTCCAAAAGAGGTAAGGGCCGGGGCTTCGTTGTTACTACCACTTCTACTAGTTCATAGCGTCCGCGGGAAGGACCCAACAGGTGCCCTTCCGTCGCTGATCACAACGTCCGCGGGAAGGACTCCAGCCCTCTGACAAAGCGGTTCTTGTAATCCTCAAAGAGTGCCTTGTCCTGCTTGAAGTTGGCCACCACGGAGGCTTCGTCCACGGTCAGGGTACGCGGCAGATTGTCGAGGCTGGTGGCCGTATGCTTTGGCCCCAGACCGATCTGCAGCTCGCCCGGGCCCTTGATCCAGCGCTGGATACCGGCGGCGCTAAACTCGGCCTTCTGGGCATCGCTGACCACGTCCACCCGCAGCGGCGCCCGCAGCGCCAGTTCCGCCACCAGGCGAAGGGCGGGATTCAGCTTGCCCTTGCCGGCCGGCTTTTGCGCCTCGCCCTGGCTATCGCTTTCCGCGCCGGTCTTGTTGCCGCCGTCGACCGCACTTTCGGCGTCAGGATCCAGCGACGTCAACTGGGCCACATTCATGCTGGTACCGGCTTCGTCGCTGACCAGCAGGGCCAGCGCGATGGGACGGGACTGATCGTCCACCAGCGCGAGAAGCCGGGCGGCTTCCTGCTTGAACAGCACCCCGATGACGCCGGCGAAGGTGACCAGGGGGGCGATACCCGCCTGATGACCGTAGGCTTCCGCACACAGGCGTGCCAGGCAGGCTTCCCGCTGCTGGGGCTCGTTGATTTTGACGACCTTCATCACTGACCTCTAATTGCTGGCGCCGACCGGCGCTGACCCACTTGTCGAAACCGGCGAGACTAGCATATTCCAGGCAGCGACACCGCCCTCGGCGTACCGCTGCGACAGACGGGGTGTTCATGTCGTCGCCGTTCGGTCATCTTTGTGGCCCAACATGGAGGCGTGCAGCCTCTGGCTAGCAGGACGGTCATGTCCGATGATGACGAAAGCCGGTGCCATGTTGTGACGCCAAGCCAAGGAGAGCCCATGACGACATCTCGCACGCCCCTTATCGACCTGCCCCGCCTGATGGCGCATCGCGGCCTGTCGGCCCATGCACCGGAAAATACCCTGAGTGCCGTCCAGCTTGCCTGGGAAGCCGGTATCACCTGGGTCGAGCTCGATGTGCAATTGCTGGGTGATGGCACCCCGGTGATCTGGCACGACCCCGGCATGCGGCGCTGCTCCAACGGGCGCGGCAAGTTAAGCAAGCTGCGTCTGGAACAGGCCAGAGAATACGACGTCGGCGCCTGGTACGCCGAGCGCTTTCGCGGTGAGCGCATGGCGACACTCGACGACATGCTCAATCTGATCGATCGACGCGGTATGGCGGTCAACCTGGAACTCAAGGTGACCCGGGGCCGCGACCCCGAAGCGTTGGCCGAATCGGTGATCCCACGTCTGCTGGAAGCGCTGCCGTTCGAACGTCGACTGGTGTCTTCTTTCAGCCCGGCGGCGCTCGATCACGCGCGAAGCATCGCATCACCCAGCCAACTCGCCCTGGGCGTCCTGGTCGACAAGATCGGCAAGAACTGGCGGCACGACATGGAAGCGGTGCAGGCCTACAGCCTGCACTGCGACTGGAAGAAGCTGAAGGAAGAGCGGGCTCGGGAGGTCACCCAGAGCGGCACACCGCTGCTGTGCTATACGGCCAATGATCCGGTGGCCTTCGCCAAGTACTGGAAATGGGGCGTGACCACCGTCATTTCCGATGACCCCGAACGCTTTGCCGACAAGACGTAACTTGCCAAGGCGTATCCTTGAAGCGGCTCTGCCACTGGCATGGCCCTGTATTAAAAAGCGACCTGTCTTAAAACCGACCTGTCCAAACCTAGCGCTTGCTTGGCATGCCAGCGGCCACTCGCTAGAGTGGGCTTGATATGTTGCTGCCAGCGAGCCACTTCATGCCCCAGGTATCTGACCTTCAGGTGTCACTGCACGACACAGACCGACAATCGCTGTTTGTTCGTCGATGGCGTCCCGAGCCTGATACCCAGGGCGCGCCCATCGTGTTGCTGCATGACTCGCTGGGCTGCGTTGAGCTGTGGCGCGATTTTCCCGAAGCCCTGTGCCTGACCACCGGCCGCGAAGTGATCGCTTACGATCGACTGGGCTTCGGCCAATCCACACGCCACCCAGACCGACTGACCCACACCTTTATCGCCGACGAAGCGCACCAGGGCTTTGCCGCGCTTCATCGCGCATTAAAGCTCGAGGGTTTCGTTGTTCTGGGCCATAGCGTGGGCGGCTGCATGGCTGCCGGTATCGCTGCCCACTACGACGATTGCCAGGCGCTGATTACTCTGGCGGCCCAGGCCTTTGTGGAAGAACGCACGCTTTCGGGCATACGCCAGGCCCGCGATACGTTCGCCCTGCCCGGCCAGATCGAGCGCCTGGAGAAGTACCATGGCGACAAGGCCCGTTGGGTGCTCGACACCTGGGTAGAGACCTGGCTGGACCCCGACTTTCGGAGCTGGGCCCTGGATGACACCCTCAGGCGCGTTGCGTGCCCTGTGCTGGCGCTGCACGGCGACCAGGACGAATACGGCTCACCACAGCAGCCCAAACGCTACGCGCAACTGCCTCAAGGGTCGTCACGGATGGTATTGCTGGAGGGGTGTGGCCACGTGCCCCATCGCGAGCAGCCTGACAGAGTCCTTGACTACATCACGAGCCTGCTGAGTGAGCAAATCAACGTAGATGATGGTGAAGAGCAAGGGACGCAATAGCGGATAATAGTACGCCTCATCGAACGGGCAATTGACAAAGACATTGCGCTCAAATGGCATACGCCGTCACTTCTTCGAGCGCAGAGACTTGGTTGCCTCAGATGCGCGCCGATAGCTCTTGCGCTCCTGGATAGTGCCATCGAGCCCATGCACGTATAGCTCACCGTGCTCCTTCCTGGCCGCGCGGCGCGCATATTCCACGGCTTCAGCCTTGCTCTCGAAAACCTTGCCGGCACGAGACGTGCCGCTGGTCTTTACCGCCCATCCCTTGTCTCTGCTGACCACATGTTTGGATGTCACCTTCATGACCAAGCCCTCGACGCAGTTGCCATGGTGCCATCTGTACAGGGAAAGCAGTGGCACCCCCACAGTTTACGCCGGGCGCCGATATCGGACCATCTTCCTCAACCGATCAGGCGCAGAACCATCTCCATATCCAGATGCTGCTCGATGGTGTCGGCCAGGCGGTCGAGTTGACGTTCGCGATGGGCGTCGAGGTCTACCCGGCGAGTGTCCTCGGGCGGAAGCCCGAGGCGGGCGAGCAATGCTTCGCAGGCGTCGGGGCCGTCGAACAGCCCGTGCAGATAGGTACCCATGATCTGGCCATCCTGGCTGACGGCACCCTCGTCTCGTCCTTCGAGACGCATCAATGGCCGTGAAAGCGCCTCGCCCCGGCTGACGCCCTGATGAATCTCGTAGCCGTGGATGCTGCAGCAGCCGTCGGCGGTGTCGATGCGCCCGCTGACGCGTTTAAGGCGCTTGTCGGGGCGCATGGTGGTGGACATGGCAAGCCAACCGAGCCCTTCGACGCCGCCGGGCTCGCCCTCGATGCCGTCAGGATCGTCGATCCATTCCCCCAGCATCTGAAAACCGCCGCAGACACCCAGCACCCGCCCGCCGTAACGCAGATGACGCCGGATACGCTCATCCCACCCTTGGCTGCGCAGCCAGGCCAGGTCCGCCCGGGTGTTCTTGCTGCCCGGCAACAGGATGACGTCGGCATCGGGCATCGGCTGGTCGGGGCCGACCAGGCTCAGGCTGACGCGAGGATGCAGGCGTAGCGGATCGAGGTCGGTGTGGTTGCTGATGCGCGGCAGAGCCGGCACCACCACCTTGAGCATGTCGCCCCCTGCGTGATCAAGCCGCTGCTCCAGCGACAGGCTGTCCTCGGCGTCGAGCCACAGCCCCTGCAGGTAGGGAAGCACACCGAGCACCGGCCTCGCCTCGCGCTCGGCCAGCCACTCAAGCCCCGGTTCCAGCAGCCCGATATCGCCGCGAAAGCGGTTGATCACGAAGCCCTTGATCCGCGCGTTTTCGGACGCGCTGACCAGCGCCAAGGTGCCGCATAGCTGGGCAAAGACGCCGCCTCGGTCGATGTCACCGACCAGCAGTACCGGGCAGTCCACCGCCTCGGCGAAGCCCATGTTGGCGATGTCGCCTTCGCGCAGGTTGACCTCGGCGGGGCTGCCCGCCCCTTCGGCGATGATCACGTCGAAGCGCTCGGACAGCCGGCGATGGCAGTCCATCACCGTCTGTCGGGCGGTGGTCTTGTAGGCGTGATAGTCCAGCGCGGCCATGCTGCCGTGGACGCGACCGGCCAGGATGACCTGGGCGCCCTTGTCGCTTTCGGGCTTCAACAGCACGGGATTCATGTCGCTGTGGGGCGCTACGCGGGCAGCCTGGGCCTGCAGCGCGGTGGAGCGACCGATCTCGCCGCCGTCCACGGTGACGGCACTGTTCAGCGCCATGTTCTGGGGCTTGAACGGGGCCACGCTGAACCCGCGCCGTGCCAGCACCCGGCACAGACCGGCGACCACCGTGGACTTGCCGGCATCCGAGGTGGTGCCCTGGATCATCAGCGTTGCCATGCTAGCGCTCCCTTACTGCTCGATGCTCTTCCTGGAGTTAGATCAAAGCTTGATCGCAACGCGATACTCTTTTTGGGGTTCGATCAATGCTCGATCAAAGCTCGATACCCTTCTGGGGGTTCGATCAAAGCTCGATACCCTTCTGGGCCTTGATGCCTTGATCCTTGAAGGCGTGCTTGACCACCTTCATCTCGGTGACCGTATCGGCCAGTTCGATCAGCGCCTGAGGCGCGTGGCGCCCGGTCACCACCACATGCTGCATCGCCGGTCTGGCCTGCAGGTCGTCCAGCACCCGGTCGAGATCCAGATAACCGTAGCGCAGGGCGATGTTCAGCTCATCGAGCAGTACCAGCGCGATATCGGGATCCTGAAGCAACTCGCGGGCCTTGTCCCAGGCGGCTTCGGCGGCGGCGACATCGCGCTCCCGGTCCTGGGTGTCCCAGGTGTAGCCCTCGCCCATGACGTGGAACGCCACTCCGGGCTGGCGGCGATAGAAGGCCTCCTCCCCGGTGGAAAAGGCGCCCTTGATGAACTGCACCACGCCCACCTTCATGTCGTGGCCCAGCGCCCGGGCCAGCATGCCGAAGCCGGATGAACTCTTGCCCTTGCCGGGGCCTGTCAGCACCAGCAGCACGCCCTGTTCCTTGTCGGCACTGGCGATGCGCTCGGCCATGATCCGCTGCTTGGCGGCCATGCGCCGGGCGTGGCGCTCGGGATCAACGTTCTTCGGAGTCTGTGTCGTGGGGGACGTGTGGGTCATGGGAAACTTCCTTGGTGGGGCGCGGCGGATTAATCGACGAAGCCACCCGCGGCATGAAGACGGCGGCGCCATCGACCTCGGCGACGCTCAACGGCTGGTCGTAGAGCCGCTCGAGGGCCGACGTCACCAGCATATCGTCGCGTGGTCCCCAGCAGGCCGCGCCATCGGGATACAAAAGCAGCAGGTGGTCGCACCAGCGCGCCGCCAGATTGAGATCGTGCAGGCACATCACCACGGCGGCACCCTGGCTTGCCTGTTCGTCGAGCAGCGCCATGGCCGCCACCTGATGATGCAGGTCGAGGTGGTTGGTGGGTTCATCCACCAGCCAGATCTGCGGCGCCTGGGTCAGTACCGTGGCCAGGCTGACCCGCTGACGTTCACCACCGGACAGGGTCGCCAGCGGCCTGTGGGCCAGGTGAGCGATATCGAGGCGTTCAAGCGCCCCCAGGGCGCGCTGGACGTCGTCCTCGCTTTCGTTCTGCCAGGCCCGGAGGAAGGGATGGCGGCCGATCAGCGCGGTTTCCAGCACGCTGGCCGGAAACTCGTCATGGCGCTCCTGGAACACCACACCCAGACGCTGGGCGACGGCACGCCGGCGCCAGTCGGTCAGCGGCCGGCCGTCCAGCCTCAAGCGCCCATGGCGCGGCGCCCTTAACCCGGCCAGGGTATGCAGGAGCGTGCTCTTGCCGGCGCCGTTGGGCCCGAGGATGCCCCAGCGACTTCCGGGCTCGATGGAAAAGGACAGCGGCTGACCGTCCGCCCTGCCGGGCACGTCGATCACCAGAGCTTCGCAGGACAGCGAACAGGATGGCAGCGCCTGGTCGGTGGATGCGGGTGTGACAGCCATGAGCGCCCCTATCCCTTGCCGTGGCTGCGATGCAGCAGGTAGAGAAAACTCGGCACCCCGATCAGCGCGGTGATCACCCCTACGGGCAACTGCTGGGGGGCGATCAGGGTCCGCGCCAGGGTATCGGCCAGGGTCAGCAGGCAGCCGCCGGCCAGCAGCGAGGCCGGCAGGATCAGGCGCTGGTCGGCACCCAGGCGGAGGCGCAGCATATGCGGCACCATCAGGCCGACGAATCCCACCGATCCGGCGGTGGTCACCGCGGTGGCGGTGGCCAGGCTCGCCGCCAGATACAGCCCCCATTCCAGCGGGCGCACCGCCACGCCCAGCGCCAGCGCCTGCTGGCCACCCCGGGCAAGTACGTTGAGGGTCCGCCCCAGCGGCACCAGCACCAGTGCCGACAGCGCGGCGATCACCAGTACCGGCCAGGGGCTGCGGGCGTAGGCCATGTCGCCCATCAGCCAGTAGAGCATGCCCGGCAGCTCTTCCACCGGGCTGACCGCCAGCAGGAAGGTGATGATCGCGCCCCAGCCGGAGGCCATGACGACCCCGGTCAGCAGCAGGCGCGCCGGCGACCAGCTGCCGCTGCCATGGGCCAGGCCAAATACCACCAGGATCGACACCAGCGCGCCGGCAAAGGCCGACGCCGAGACCAGCGCCGCGCCAAGGCCAGCCAGCATGGCGCACAGCGCCGCCACCGAGGCCCCGCCGGAGAGCCCGAGCACGTAAGGGTCGGCCAGCGGATTGCGCAGCAGTACCTGCATCAGGGCGCCGGCCAGGGCCAGCAAGGCACCGGTACCGAAGGCGGCCAGCGCACGGGGCAGGCGCAGCTCCCACACCAGGGTCTGGTGGAGGGGGCTGCCCTGCCCGGTCAGCGTCAGCCACAGCTCCATCGGTGACAGCGCGACGCTGCCCACCGACACGGCCAGCACCACCGACACCACACCGAGCAGCGCCAGCAGGCCCAGCGGACGACCTCGCCGGGTGGGCCGAAAGGTAGCGCTGGAGTCAGCGGCGTTCACGGGCAGAGTCCAGATGTTGGCACAGGGTTCGGGTGCCCTCGACCAGGCGCGGCGTCGCCCGCTGCACCAGGTCAGGGTTGATGAAATAGAGGTTGTCGCGGGCCACAGCGGTCATCTGCGGCCACTGGCGCCAGGCATCGAGCCAGGTGGAGTCCGCCTTGCCCATGCCGCCGGTGATGATGACTTCCGGGTCCGCGGCCAGCACCGCCTCCCGCGACAGTCGAGGCACCAGCGGCGCCTCGTCGGCGAATAGATTGACACCACCACAAAGTGACAGCGCCCGACTGATCCAGTGCTCACCGTTGACGGTCATCAGCGGCTGCTCCCATACCTGATAGAAGACCTCGACCGGTGCTGCGTCAACGTAGCGTTCGCCGAGGGCCGCTACCGATTCTCGCAGCTCCCGGGCCGCGGTGTCGCCGGTATCCGCCGAACCGGCCAGGCGACCGAACCGCTCAAGCGTCGAGGCGATCTGCTCGAAGTTGGCGGCGTCCGAGCGGAACACCGGCAGCCCGAGTTCATCCAGGCGTTCGACCTGCTGTCCGGGATTACCCCCGGCCCAGGCCACCACCAGGTCGGGGTCAAGCGCCAACAGCGACTCGAGGTCGAGTCGATCGTAGCTGCCCACCTGGGGCAGCGAGCGCGCGGCCTCGGGATAGTCGCTGAAGCTGACTACCCCCACCACCCGCTCGCCGGCCCCCGCCGCGAACAGCATCTCGGTGACGCTGGGCGACAGCGCCACGATACGCTCTGCCGGCGCCGCCAGGCATAGATCCCGCTCGGTGTCATCGAACACGCAGATGTCACCGTTCCCGCCGGGAGAGGAGGACGCCATGGCGGCACTGGCCAGCGCCGACAGCACCAGGCCAGCGCTGGCCGAGACAAGCGAGCGGCGGATGATCACAGGTTGAAGCCGACGCTCAGGTAGGCCGCACGTCCCGGGTTTTCGTAGTCCCAGCCGCCTTGAAAGGCAGACGCACGCGAGGTGGCGTACTCGCGATCGAAGACGTTCTCGAGCGTCAGGTTGGCCTTCCAGTCCGGCGCAAAGGCCCAGCCCGCGCGCAGATCCAGGGTGCCGTAGCCAGCCAGGCGTTCGTCGTTGTCGACGTCATTGTAGCGGTGGTCCTGGGCGACGAAGGAGGCCCCCAGATTCCAGTCACCCAGCTGGCGATCGGCGTCCAGGCGCAGGGTCTGGCTGGCGCGGCGAATCAGCTGCTTGCCGGTGTCGCGGTCTTCCGGGTCGGTATAGGCGACGCTGGCGGCCAGGGTCCACTGGTCGAGCTCGAGCCCTGTGGCAAGCTCGACCCCACGAATACGCGCCTCGTCGACATTGAACGGCGCGGATCGGCCGCCCCGCGTCTCATTGGCGATCAGGTCGTCGACGTTGGTCTGGTAGAGCGCCAGATCCCAGTAAAGCCGCTGGTACTGCCCGCGCAGGCCGATCTCCCAGGTTTCGGACTCCTCGGGCTCAAGATCGCTGTTACCAAAGCCGGGAAAGTACAGCTCGTTGAAGGTCGGGGCGCGGAAGGCGGTACCGTAGCTGGCGCGCAAGGTGTGCTGATCGTCGAGGGCGTAGCCCAGCGCCAGGTGGCCGGTGACCTCTTCATCGTAGGCCTCGTTGTCGTCGTGGCGCAGACCCGCCTGCAACGAGAACGGATGGAAGTCCATCAGTGCCTGGGCAAACACCGCCACGTTGTCGCGGCTGGTCTCTTCGTAGTCGTTGGTGCTGTCGACCTTGTCTTCCAGATATTCGGCGCCGGCGATCAGCTCGTGGTCACCGAGTTGCAGGGTATTGTCCCAGCGAGCGGTGCGCGTCTCGGTATCAAAGACCGTCGTCGCGGGAACGAAGTCACTGGGCTCATCGCTGTGGTCCTCCAGCTCATCGCGGGCCTCGCTCAGGGTAAGACGCGACGACCAGATATCGGTCACCGGCACCTCGGCGTAGACACCCGCCACCTGCTGCACATAGTCGGAGTCACCACCTTCGTATTCGTTGTTGCCACGGGCACGTAGTCCCAGCAGTCCGAGGTTGGCGCCGTTGTCGAAGGTGTGAGACAGGCTCACCAGACCCGAAGTGTTGTCGTAGGCCTTGTCCTCGCCACCGTCGCGAATCTCGGTGCCGTCGCTGTCCAGGCGGGTGGCGCTGAACTGGTAGGAGGTGCCGCCCTCGCGGCCCGACAGACTGGCCGAGGCCCGCTGGGTATTGAAGGAGCCGGTACCGAGCTGCACGCTGGGCGTCGGTCCCTGTTCATCGGGCTTGTCGGTGAACAGCTGAACCACCCCGCCCACCGCGTCGGCGCCGTAGAGCGCACCGCGGGGCCCGCGTACCACCTCGATACGCTCGAACATGCGCGGCTCCAGGTACTGCCAGGCAGGCCCGCCATTGGTGGCGGAGCGCAGGCGGATACCGTCGATCATCATCACCGAGGCGGTGCTGCCGGTACCACGGATATAGACGCTCGCCTGCTTCCCGAAGCCACCGTTGGTGGAAATATCTACACCGGGCTGGCCACGCAGGGCGTCGGTAATGCTGACCGGATCGCGGCGCCTTAGCGCCTCTTCATCGATGACGCTGACGGAGGACAGCGACTGACTGGCGGTACGCGGCGAAAGCGTCGCCGACACTACCAGCGGGTCGAGTTCGGTGGCGGGCTCGGTGGTGGGCTCGATAGAGGCCTGTTCGACGGAGGAAGACTCGGCGGTCGTCACGTCGGAGGAAGCGGACTGCTGAGCGCTGGCCTGGCTCACCAACAGCCAGGGGGCGGCGGCAAGGCCGACGCACAGACGCAGGCCACGGGAGCGGCAGGCAACAGAAAGACGAGCAGGGGCGAAGAAAGCAGACGACATGGTGTATCCCTTGGCACCGTGCGCACCCGCACGGCGTAGACCCTCGAAGGCCGAGGAGCGAACAGGGGACACAGAACGCTGGACAGGACACCCGGGAGCGTCAAGAACACCAAACTGACAGGCAAGCGCTGCGCGTCGGGACCCCACCGCCCCTTGGCATGGCTCTTCAGGCCGGTCTCCGGGCTGACGAGATGAACCATCGAAGCGTTTCGACGGTTCGGCGCGTTCGCCTTCCCGTGACTGGCTGAGCGGGACACAGGGTCCGGTCGCACCAGGGGTCAAGGACCCTGTCACAGTGGCGTGGTGAGCGCGCTTGACTCGATCACCGTTGCGGGGGCAGCGTCGGATTGGCACCGACTTCCCGTTTCACCCCTCGTGTCTACTTCTGGCCACGGCGTCTTGCGTCAGAAAGGACTGACGCCGAGGTCATGCTGGCACGTTTCGGGGCACCTGAGAGTGCGCGTAAGCTAGCAATCGGCACAGCGGGCGTCAACGAAAAGCGCCGTTCGGCTTGTTCGATGGGGGCCATGCCGGCTCTGTTCGCTCAGTCCGCTCGGCCCGCTCGGCCCGCTCGGCCCGCTGCGGCAGCATCCTTCCCATCGAGCCGCATGGTCAGGCCATGGCGTACATAGTGTACCTGGCTTGCCAGGCGCACCGCGTCCTGTGACAGCCAGCCCATCAGATCGCGCAGGCGGCGCTGGGCCCGGTCCACCGGGACGATGCCGCGCCCCACCTCGTCAAGCACCAGCACGCACTGTGCCGGCGAACTGGCCCAGCCGGCAAAGGCCTGGCGCCAGCGCTGGCCCAGCAGGTCGTCGTCGGCGCTTGCAGATCCGGCCTCAAGTCCGGCCTCAAGTTCGGCCTCGAGCCAGGCTAGCCAGCCGCTGATGACGAGGGTGTCGCCATCGTCGATGGCGGGATCGGGGCGGGGACCGGCGCCAACACCGGGCACCCGACTCATCATCTCGCCGGCGTCGCACCAACGTGCCTCGGGGTAGCGCTCGGCTACCCGCTGACGCTTGCCTGACGCGGTACCGCCGATGAAGACGTGCATGTGATGCCCTCTGCCTGTCGGTTGAGTGTCCAGCGCCGACCGGCGGCCTGACCGACGACGCCCTCCCAGAACGGTACGCCCTCGAACTCCCGGCGCAGCTCACGGATCACCCCGCCGTGGGTGACCACCAGCACGCGCCGATGGCCGGCCTCGACGGCGGCATCGAAGATGGCGTCGAGCGCCAGCGTCAGACGATCACGCAGGTCCTGGGCGGATTCACCACCGGGAGGTGCCAGTTCACCGGCGCTGTCGATCCACTCCCGGTAGACCGGATCGTCCTTGAGCTCTTCCCAGTTGCGTCCCTCGAACTCGCCGAAGTCGTTCTCGCGCAGACGTTCGTCCAGGCGAGGCTCCGGCCAGCCCCGTCCCTCGGCGATATGGGCCAGGGTCTGGCGGCAGCGGGTCAGGTCGCTCGACACCACGGCGTCGAAGCGCTCCCCTTCCAGTTCCAGGCGCAACCGATCCATATCGGCCAGGGCGTCGGGCATCAACAGCTCGATATCGCGCTGGCCCTGGTAGCGCTTGTCCAGGTTCCACTGGGTCAGCCCGTGACGAACCACCACCAGCTCGAGACACACATCAGAAGCCATAGTTCTCCTCCCTCGATGGCACTGCCCAGCATATCGCCGTTGATGCCGTGAAAGGCTCGGATCATCCCCCGGGCGAAGACCCAGGTAAAGCCCCCGCTGGCAAGCACGATCCCTGAAAACCCGACCACACTCGTGCCACCCGGCGCCAGCAGCAGTCCCGCGGACACAACCACCAGAAGCGGAACCAGGGCAAGCGCCAGGTCTCGCCAGCCAAGGCCCTGCTGCCAGCTATGGGCGAGTCCCTCGGGGCGAGCGGCGGGCACGCCGATGAGCAGCGCCACCGCACCGGCCCTGGCCAGGGCGGGGACCACGACCAGCCACAGCAGAGCCCCACCGGTCGTGAGCCACCACCACAACAGGACCGCCTTCCAGGCCAGCAGGAACACCAGCGCCAGCACGCCAAAACTGCCGACCTGCGGGTCCTTCATGATCTGCCAGCGGCGCTCGAGCGGCGCATTGCTGCCCAGCGCATCGGCCAGGTCCATCACACCGTCCAGGTGCAGCCCACCGGACAGCGCCACCCACAGCGTCAGCAGCACCAGTGCCTGGATCGGCGTGGGCAGCGCTGAGGTCAGCGCGGCGGCCACGGCCAGCAGCGCGCCGATCAAGAGCCCCACCAGCGGGTAGCAACGCGCCGCCCAGCGACGGTTGGCGCCGTTCCAGTCGATCACCATCGGCAACGGTATGCGGGTCAGAAACTGGATCGCCAGCCCCAGCCCGGCCAGTGCCGGACCCACTCGCGGCTTTTGATCACTCACTCGGCTCTCCTCTACCCAGCGTGTTACCCACCTCTGTCGTCATGCCCGCGGGATATTCTTCCGTAGGCTTCCACTCGATGGTCTGTCCGGCGACTACCTCCACCACCCGATCGGCGCGCCGCGCCAGCAGCAGATGCAGACGCTGGAGCTCGCCCAGGTACCAGCGCACCAGGGCGTCCCTGGGCGGCAGTTCCTCGTTGAGGTCGTTGGAGACGACCACCAGCGCAATGTCACGCCGGCGAGCGTCGGCGAGCAGCGCTGCCAGCTGGTGGAAGGCGTCTCGCGCCGCAGCGCGCCGCGCGTCCCGCTCGAGGCCATCGGCAAACAGGCGCTGGCTCGACCACAGCGTCAGGCAGTCCAGAAGTACAGCGTCGCCTGCGCTCACCCGGCGCCAGGCCCCCAGCAGGTCCTGCGGCGCCTCCAGCGTATGCCAGCGGCTGTCGCGCCGGGCCTGATGGCGCGCCACCCGCGTGGCCATCTCGCCCTCCTCGGCCCTGGCGGTCGCCAGGTACCAGAGCTGCCCCCGGGGCTTGTCGGCGTGAAGCGCCAGCGCCGCCTGCTCGGCCACGCGACTCTTGCCCGAACGCACGCCACCGCTGACAAAGACGATCATCGGTGCTCTCCACGAGAGAGGGTATCGCCCTGCTCCGGCAAGGACTCGAGCCCGTCGCCGAGCCCGTCGTCGATCCATTCACCGAGCCATTCGCCAAGCCAGCTGAGCAGGCGATCATTGTCGGCGCGGAGCTGCAACGCGACGCGAATCCAGGCACCGTCCAGCCCGTTGAAGGTGTGGGTGTGGCGAGCCAGACAGCCGTGACCTGCCAGATACGATAACAAGGCTTCGCCATTGGCCTGCGACGCCTGGCCCGGCGGCCTGAACAGCACGAAATTGGCCTGGGAGTCCGCCACCGTCAGGCCCAGATCGCGCAGGCCTGCCGTCAGGTAGGCGCGCTCGGAGTGAAGCCAGTCGCGCGTGCGACGTGCGAAGTCACTATCGGCCAGCAGCTCGGGCACCACGGCAGCGGCCAGGCCGTTGACGCTCCAGGCCACCTGATGGTGTTGCAGCGCCCGACAGCGCGGCGGAGATGCCACCAGATAGCCAAGCCGCAGCCCCGCCAGGGCGTAAAACTTGGTCAGCGAGCGCAACAGCACCAGCGGCGCGCCCTGTTCCACCAGATCGGTGAGCGGGGCTTCGTCGTCGGCAAAGTCGACGAAGGCTTCATCGATGACCACCAGGGTGTCGCTGCGCCTGGCCGCCGCCACCAGCGCTTCCACGTCGCGTCTGGGAAGGCGCGTGCCGGTGGGATTGTTGGGGCGACACACAAACACCAGATCGACAGACGCAAGGCGCGCCGAGAGCGCCTCGACGTCCAGCCGGAAGTCATCTCCGCTGAGCTGCACCCGCTCGATCTCGATATCGTTGAGTCGGCATGCCCGGGCGTATTCGCCGAAGGTCGGCTCGACGATCAAGGCCCGGGCGCGACGATAGGCCCGGGCCACCAGGTGGATCGCCTCGGCGCCGCCATTGGTCAACACCAACGACGGTGGCGCTATCCCCAGCGACGCCGCCAGGGCCGCCAAGGCGTCCCGGTGCTCGGGGTCGGGATAGTGGCGTACCTCGCTCATGGCGCTGGCGAGCCAATCAGAAAGCCAGGCCGGCGGACCCAGCGGATTGAGGCTCGCGCTCACATCCATGGTCGGTGTCACCGACGACAGGCCAAGTCTGTCGAGCAGCGCCGCGCCCTGGCCGCCATGATCAGGCCAGCAAGAGCCCTGGCCCTGCGTTGGCGTCTGGCTCGCGCTTGTGTCGCTCAGATGCTGATTGTGGGTCGATGTCATCGCACGGCCTCCAGCACCAGTATGATCAGGGCCAGCAGTGTCAGAACGCCCGCCGTGCCGGCGTAGAGACAGCGAATCGCGGCGTCGATATGACGCGCCTTTAACGTCTCGGTGGGCGAGCCCAGCCGCGCCCGGTCGCTGATCTGATCGCCATAGTGGTTTACCCCGCCCAGCTCGACGCCGAGCAGATTGGCCACCATGGCCTCCGGCCAGCCGGCGTTGGGACTGGGGTGAGCCGGTGCCTGTCGGCACGTCGCCGACCAGGCGCCGCGCCTGCGCAGCCCCGGAACCACCGCAGCAAGACACCACATCGCCAGCGCCGTCAGCCGAGCCGGCAGCAGGTTGACCAGATCGTCGAAGCGAGCCGAGGCCCAGCCGAACTCACGGTAGCGATCATTGCGATGGCCGACCATGGAATCCAGAGTATTGGCTGCCTTGTAGGCCAAGGCCAGGGGCGCACCGCCGAGCAGAGCCCAGAACAGCGGTGCGGTGATGCCATCGACGGTATTTTCGGCCACGCTCTCGACGCACGCTCGGCTCACCCCTGCCTCGTCAAGCTCCCGGGTATCGCGCCCGACGATGGCCGAGACCGCGCGCCGCGCCTGATACAGATCGCCCCTTGCCAGCGGTGTGGCCACCGCGCGGGCGGCCTGCACCAGGCCCCGGCAGGCAAGGCAGGTCCACAAAAGCAAGCCCTCCACCACCAGCGCCAGCCAGGGCGAGACGACACCGGCAAGGCCAATCGCCAGGGTGGCCAGCGTCCATGCAAGCCCCACCACTACCAGCGTGAGCACCACGCCCTTGGCTCGACGCGCCTGCGGCCTGCCACGATTGAGCCGCGCTTCCAGGGCGCCGATCAGTCGGCCCATGCCGACCACCGGATGCGGCAGCCAGCGTGGATCCCCCAGCCACAGGTCCAGCACCAGGGCGGCGAGCACCAACGCCAGCAACTCGGGGCTCAGTGGCGGCAGCGTCATGGGAACCACCACCCCCTGTCCGCGCTGTCGTCCTCTACTCTCACGACGTCTGCTCGCCTCATGCCGACGGGCCACCCTCGACTCCGGCGTCGGCGAAGGTCGCCATCTCGCTGAGCATGGCGCAGGCACTGGCGAGCAGCGGATAGGCCAGGGCCGCGCCGCTGCCTTCGCCCAGGCGCAGGCCAAGCGACAACAGCGGCTCACCGCCGAGTGCAGCCAGCGCCTCACCGTGACCGGCCTCATCGCTGCGATGGCCAAACACCAGGTAGTCGCGCACGCCAGGCGCCAGCCGAGTCGCCGCAAGGGCCGCTACCGTGGCGATAAAACCGTCCACCAGCACCGGCGTGCGACCCGCCGCTGCGGCCAGGCAAGCCCCCGCCATGGCGGCGATCTCGAGCCCGCCCAGACGCGCCAGGGTATCGAGGGCGGTATCGCCAGTGCCCCGGGCCAGCGCCCTGGAGATGACCTTGCGCTTGTGGGCCAGACGCGCATCATCGATACCGGTGCCACGCCCCACCACCTCCTCGGCGGAAAGCCCGGTAAAGGCGGCCAGCAGAGCGCTGCTTGCGGTGGTGTTGGCGATGCCCATCTCCCCCAGGATGACACAGCGGGCACCCGCAGCGCGGGCGCGCTCGACGGCACGAATGCCGACCTCAAGCGCCGCCTTTACCTCGTCGGGACTCATGGCGTCCTCGCAGGCAATATTGCCGCTGCCCGCGCGCACCCGATCGAGCACCACACCCGGCACCTGGTCACTGGGCGTGGCCACCCCAACGTCGACGACCTCGAGCCGGGCATTGATCTGGCGGGCGAAAACGTTGATGGCGGCGCCCCCGCGGGCGAAGTTGGCGACCATCTGGGCGGTGACCGAGGCCGGAAAGGCCGACACGCCTTCCGCCGCCACCCCGTGGTCTGCGGCGAACACGATGATGGCCACAGGGTCGACCCGGGGTAACGGCTCCCCGGTCATCGCCGCCAGATCCGCTGCCAGCTTCTCGAGTCGACCCAGGCTGCCGGGGGGCTTGGTCAGGCTATCGAGACGTGCACTGGCCAGGCGGCGGGCCTCAAGATCCAGCGAAGGAATGCGGCCAATATTGGAGGAAAGAGTTGAAGCAAGGGGTGAGTCGAGGGTCGAGTCAAGCGTCGAGGCGGGAGTAGAAGACGAGGACGAGGGCTGGTCACGCACGGCGATATCCTGATGGCACAAACGCCGCCCGGGCGGCGAATAAGAAAAAGACCGCCCGAGCCTTCAGACACGCGAACAGGCGGGCAACAAGCCGCCGAGCTTAGCAGATCACCGAAAGGCGATCTTCCCTCGGAAACGGATCCGAGATCCAGCGTCTATGCTGCAGGTCGTGCTGCAGGTCGTGCTGCAGGTCGTGCTGCGGGTCGCCTTGCCTCATTCAAACCCCATTCGAGCCCCGTTCGAGGCCCCCGCATTCATCATGATTCGCCCGGACGACCGGACGCCGCGCCCGGGGGGGCGCGGCGTCGGTATCTATTCATGAAACAGCTCTACTGCTGATACCGCTAGAGCGTGACCTCAGGCAAAGACGTTGAGACACCAGGTGATGGCGGGCACGGAGACCATGTCGATCAAGACGGCGCCACACAGCGAAACGATGATGTAGGCCTTGCTCGATACCACCTTGTAGTGGTCGCAGACGGCGCCCATGTTGGCGAAGGCGTTGGGCGTAGCGCCCAGGCCAAAGCCGATGAAGCCGGCGGAGAGTACGGCGGCGTCGTAGTTGCTGCCGAGCGAACGAAAGACCACCAGCGCCGCGATGGCAACGATCACCAGCGTCTGGATCATCAGGATCAGCGCCAGGCCAAGTCCCATGCCCTGCAGCTGCCAGATCTTCAGGTTCATCATGGCCATGGTCAGGAAGATCGCCAGGCTGACTTCTCCGATCAGATTGATGGCACGCTCGGACACCTCGACCAGGCGAAGGTGATCGTTCAGGTTGCGCAACACGATGGCCACGAACATGGCCCCGACGTAGCTTGGCAGCACGATGCCGAGTTTCTCTTTCATGAGTTCGCGACAGGCCAGGCCGATGACCATCACCGGCACCACCACCGCCATGGCCTTCAGTACCCGATGCGGGGTCAGCGTCTGATCATCTTCGCTCAGGTGCTCCTCGTGCAGATCGGCAAGCCCGCCGACCTCCTCGGCCTCGATGCGAAGCTTGAACCGCTCGATCAACCAGCGGGCGAGAGGCGCGCCCAGCAGGCTACCGGTGATGACACCGTAGGTGGCCGCCGTCATGGCGGCGGTCAGGGCGCCGTCGGCACCGAGCGCTTCCGCCTCTGGCCCGAAGGCCGCCGCACCGCCAAAGCCGCCTTCCAGCGAAGGCCCGCCCGCCATCAGGCCGATCAGGGGGTCGAGCCCGATCATCGAGGCGACGCCGATACCGATACCATTCTGCACCAGCACCAGGGCCCAGCAGGTCAACAGGAAGATCACCAGCGAACGCCCGCCCCTGGCCAGCACCGAGAGGCTGCCACCGAGCCCTACCGTGGCGAAGAAGGCGATCATCATCGGATCCTGAACGCTGGTGTCCAGATCCAGCGTCAGCACGTCCATCGATCGTAGCAGCCATACCAGCACGGCGAAGCCGATGCCCCCGACCACCGGCGTCGGTACGCACATGCGCTCGAGCCACTCCACCCGGCGCCGAAGCTGAATGCCCACCATCAGCAGGACCAGCGCCAGCGCCATTGTTTCCACTGCGTTCAAGCCTATATTCATCTGCCTTCGCTCTCCTTCGCCCTCGAAGGACACCCTCCTGGTGACTCTTGGTGCGGCTACGCCAGGTGTCCGCCCTTAGACTACTGGACAAACATTCAGGCATGAGAGGGGCCTATTTGTCGTGGAGCAAGCTTTTGCTCCCTCTTGTGTCCTCAGCGGTCCGCCCCACCCGAGGGAGGGTCCAGGCAGAAACAGCGGTTCAAACTCAGCCAAGGGAGAAGGTGCCAAGGGCCACGACCAATGACACAGAGGGCGATGACCAACGACTCTGAGGGCGATGACCAACGACACAGAGGGCGAGGTCACTGGCACCCTGACGATCGAGTCGACGATGGCAAAGCAAATGAGACAACCATTTGGGCAGGCTCGGGGAAGTTGGTCATGCACAAGCAATGATCGTTTACTATGCTGTCTTGCATGCCCATCAAGGCACACTTTTAGCTGAGCCAGCAGACTCGGCCTTCCTTCCCCCTGGTTCCAGCCCAGCGGGCGAGGATCGGAGGAAATACAACGATACCGCCGGCCTTCACGCGTCGGCTGTCAGGACCTGACCAGCAAGCCGTACGTCGACCAGCAAGGAGAGCAGGCCAACACATCACTCCGCTGTATCAATGCCATGTCAATGACATCATTTAATTTAAGGGAACGATCATGAAAGTGTATTCGTCGGCAATACCTTCGCCCTGGAAGGGCATCGTGGCGGCATCGATTGCTGCGGTCGGCCTGGCAGCCAGCATTCAGCCAGCGTCCGCTACCGAAGAAGAAACCTCCTCCGAGGCGTCATCAGACAAGCCCAACATCCTGGTCATCATGGGCGATGACATCGGCTGGTTTAACACCAGCGCCTACAACAGCGGCATGATGGGCTACACCACGCCCAACATCGACAGCATCGCCGAAGAAGGCATCCGCTTCACCGACGCCTATGGCCAGCAGAGCTGCACCGCTGGGCGCGCGGCCTTCATCACCGGGCAGTCACCCAAGCGTACCGGTCTTCTCAAGATCGGCATGCCCGGCGATCCGCTCGGCCTGCAGCCGGAAGACCCGACCATCGCCGAGATCCTCAAGCCGATGGGCTACGCTACCGGCCAGTTCGGCAAGAACCACCTCGGCGATCGCGACGAGTACCTGCCGACCAACCACGGCTTCGACGAATTCTTCGGCAACCTCTACCACCTGAACGCCGAGGAAGAGCCGGAGAACGCCGACTACCCCACCGATCCTGGCTTCCGTGAACAGTTCGGCCCCCGTGGTGTCATTCGCTCTTCCGCGGATGGCCAGATCGAGGACACCGGCCCGCTGACAAAACAGCGTATGGAGACCATCGACGAGGAATTCCTGACCGCCGCCGAGGACTTCATCGAGCGCCAGGAATCTTCCGACACCCCCTGGTTCGTGTGGTACAACACCACCCGCATGCACATCTTCACCCACCTCAAGGAAGAGAGTGAAGGCCGCACCGGACTTGGCATCTACGCCGATGGCATGACCGAGCACGACGCCCTGGTGGGCCAACTGCTCGACAAGCTCGAGGAACTGGGTGCCGACGAGAACACCATCGTCATCTACACCACCGACAACGGCGCCGAGAAGTTCACCTGGCCGGATGGCGGCACTTCGCCCTTCCGTGGCGAGAAGGCCACTACCTGGGAAGGCGGCATTCGGGTGCCGTTCATGATGAGGTGGCCGGGTCAGATCGAACCGGGCCAGGTGTCCAACGAGATCCTTTCGCTTGAGGACATGTTCCCGACCCTGATCGCCGCCGCTGGCGAGCCGGACATCAAGGAGCAGCTGCTTGACGGCTACACCGCCGGTGACAAGGAATTCAACGTGCACATCGATGGCTATAACGTGCTGCCCCACCTGACTGGCGCCGAGGACGCCGGCGAGTGGCCGCGCGACACCTTCTTCGCCTTCGTCGATGATGGTTCCCTGGGTGCCGTGCGCTTCGGCCAGTACAAGGCACACTTCAGCATCCAGGAGCACGAGGGCATGGACGCTTGGCGCCGTCAGCAGACGCAGCTCAAGGCACCGCTTCTGATCGACCTGCGTGCCGATCCGTTCGAGATGGCCCCGGAAGACTCTTCCTACTACGACGACTGGCAGCTGCGCCGCATGTATGCCTTCTCCCCTGTAGGCAAGATCGTGGCGGACTTCATGGCCACCTTCGAGGAATACCCCCAGCGTCAGGAAGCCGGCTCCTTTACGCCGAAGCAATAACGCTTCCACCGGCAAGTCGACAGGAGGCCGCCCTTGTGCGGCCTCTTGCCGTTATGCTCCCCGTTCGGCTCTTGTTCAGCCCCCGTTTATCTCCTTTTCACCCCCTAGCTCTGCTCCGCGTTCGTTTTCCCCATCATAAAGCTGGATATATAAACAGTATTCGACTAGCCTTGCCGGCATGGATCACTATCACGACGACGGCCAGCAAAGAAGCGCTACGAGCCCCTTGAAGGGCCGCGGCGCGACCTATGATCCCGCCAATCGTTTTTCTCCCACCCGTAGCGAACAGGTGGACGACGGCTGGTGGCAAGAGGCAACACCTGATCGCATCGCCACCGTCACCGCCACCGAGAGCGCCAAGAGCGCGCTGTCGTGGAACCGCTCGCCAGACCTCCCTTTCGATCGCTCGATCAACCCCTACCGTGGCTGCGAACATGGCTGCATCTACTGCTACGCGCGGCCCAGTCATGCCTACTGGGACCTGTCACCCGGTCTCGACTTCGAGACCCGCCTGATCGCCCGCACCGGCCTGGTGGAACGCCTCACCGAAGAATTGTGCAAGCCCGGCTACGTCTGCCGTCCGATCAACCTGTCCGGCAATACCGACGCCTACCAGCCCATCGAGGCCGAACACCGAACCACCAGGGCACTGCTCGAACGGCTGCTGGAGTGGCGTCATCCGGTCACCCTGGTGACCAAGAGCGCGCTGATCCTGCGCGACAAGGACCTGTTGAGCGAACTGGCAAGCCGCCGCCTGGTGCGGGTGATGGTCAGCCTCACCAGCCTGGACACCGAACTCAAGCGTCAGCTGGAGCCGCGCACCGCCTCACCCCGGGCCCGACTCAGGGTCATCGGCGAGCTTGCCGATGCCGGTGTACCGGTGGGCACCCTGGTCTCGCCGGTGATTCCCGGGCTTACCGACCATGAACTGGAGCGCCTGCTTCAGGCCGCCAGGGACGCCGGCGCCAGCACCGCCGGCTGGATGCTGCTGCGCCTGCCACGAGAGGTCGCGCCGCTGTTCGAGGCCTGGCTCGAGTCCCACTATCCTGAGCGCGCCGCCAAGGTCATGAGCCTGATTCGCCAGTGTCGCAACGGCCAGGACTACGACAGTCGCTTCGGCCACCGCATGCGCGGCCAGGGCGTCTTCGCCGAACTGCTCGACCAACGCTTCCGCAAGGCCTGCCGTCGCCTGGGCCTGTCACGACGTAGTGATAGTGGCCTTGATAGCGGCCTTGATAGCGGTCTTGATACTGATAGTGAGCTTGATACCGAGAGCTTCAGGCCGCCCCACCGTCAGGGGTCACTATTCTGAGGCTTGTCCAACCTTCGCTAGTCGACGTTTCGGTTAAAGCCTCGCGAGACGCCACCGCCTCCAAGCCGCTATGCGCCAGCGCTGGTCCCATTGCCGCCTTCCAACTGTCCCTGGCTGCCGCCGGTGCCACCACCTACGCTACAAGGATCCTCTGGAATAACGACCTACAATTAAAATATAAGGAGTTCTGCATGCGCCGCCAGACCAAGGGCCTGCACGCCCTCTACGCCAAGGATCCCGTGGACGCCGATCGCAAGCTGTGGGGGCGGCAGGTGGATCCCGTCAGCCGTCGTGGATTTCTCACCGGCTCCAGCCTGCTGGCCATGAGCGCGGTACTCGGCGCCAGCATTCCCTTCGCACGCTTCATGCCGGGAGGCCTGATACCCGCAGCCCTGGCCCAGAGCGACGAAGCCTTCGAGATCGAGGGCAAGGAGGGGCTGAGGGTCCTCAACGACCGTCCGATCAACGCCGAGACACCGGCCCATCTGCTCGACGATGACATTACCCCGGCGCGCTACATGTTCGTGCGCAACAACGGCCTGCCCCCGGAGCGAGCCGAGATCGATCCCGCCACCTGGACGCTGGAAATCACCGGCGAGTCGTGCCAGAACCCCACCACCTTCACCATCGCCGAGCTGAAGGAGCGCTTCTCCGAGCACACCTACCAGCTTCAGGTAGAGTGCGGCGGCAATGGTCGCAGCGAGTACGTCCCCGCCGCCAGCGGCAACCAGTGGACCACCGGCGCGGTGGCCTGCCCGACCTTTACCGGGGTACGACTTCGCGATGTGCTGGAGGCCTGTGGCATCGCCGACGACGCCGTCTATATCGGTTACTACGGCGCCGATCGCCATGCCAGCGGCGCCGCCGACAAGGAAGCGATCTCTCGCGGTGTGCCGATGGAAAAGGCCCTGGAGGACGAGTCGCTGATCGCCTGGGCGATGAACGGCGAGGACATTCCCTACCAGAACGGCTACCCGCTGCGCCTGGTGTGCGGCGGCTGGCCGGGCTCGGTATCGGGCAAGTGGCTCAAGCAGATCGTCGTACGCAACCAGAAGCACGATGGGGCCAAGATGGCGCCTCCCTCCTACAGCGTGCCGGCGAACCCGGTGGCACCGGGCACTGAGGTGGCCAAGGAAGACTTCGTCACCATCCAGTCGATGCCGGTGAAGTCCCTGATCACCTACCCGCGATCAGGGATCGAGCACGCCCAGGGCCAGCCGATGGAGGTGCGCGGTCACGCCTGGGCGGGGGATCTGTCGGTGTCCGAGGTGCACACCTCCATCGACTTCGGCGCCACCTGGCAGAGGGCCAGCCTCAACGACGCACCCAATCGCCTCGCCTGGCAGCGCTTTACCACCCAGGTCGAGTTCCCCGAGCCAGGCTATTACGAGGTGTGGGCCCGGGCGGTGGACGAAAACGGCCAGTCCCAGCCCATGGTGGTGCCCGGCTGGAACCCCAAAGGCTACCTCAACAACGCCTGTCACCGCATCGCGGTTCAGGTCGGCTGAGGGAGGAGACTGGCATGGGAATTCGTACCACCAGAAGGCATAGGGCATGGTCGTCGACCCGCCCGCTCTTGATGACTGGCCTGCTGCTCGGCGCGGTGCTGTTCAGCCCCTTTGGCCTGGCTCAATCGACAGGCGAGGCCTCTGGGCAAGCCACAGATGCCCCCCTCGAGACCGATCCGGACAGCGGGTTCGTGATGGCGGAGGGCTGGCAGACGGTCAAGGGCAACTGCACCGTCTGCCACTCCGCCGCCCTGGTCACCCAGAACAGGGGGTCACGCGAGCACTGGGCCTACCTGATCGACTGGATGCAGGAGACTCAGGGCCTGTGGCAGTTCAATCCCGAAATGGAAGCCACCATCCTCGACTACCTGTCGACCCACTACGGCCCGAGGACCGATGCCAGGCGGCAGAACCTGCCCAAGCATCTGATGCCGCCGGCACCACAGGCCAGCGAGACCAGCGCAGAAGGTTGAAACAACGGACGCGGTCGAAAGGCGGCTGATCGGCCCGATTCTGCGACAGCGGAATCGGGCATCGTATGCTCTGACAGATAGTCAGATGCTCTAACACAGATCCTTCACTTCAGCGCAGATCCTTCAGCGCAAGTCCTTGAGCACAGTGCCGCTGGCGAGGATCTGCGCCTCGAGAGGTAACTCACGGAACGGCTCGCAAACCGCCTCGCTTTGCCATTGGCGCATGGCGGGCAAGGCGAGGAGTCGCTCGAGGTAGTCGCGAGACGGGCCACCCATGGGCAGGTCGTAGGTTCGCATCCTGAAGGCGATGGGGGCGAAAAAGGCGTCTGCGGCGGTAAACCGCTCGCCGCACAGGTAAGGTCCACCAAAGCGCGTCAAGCCGTCTTCAAACAGTTCGTTCAGCCGATGCAGGTCATCCAGCAGCTCGGGCGTCTTTTCGTTCAAGCGTACGCGCAGCGCGCAGTGCATCGGACACTGCTGCCTGAGCGCGCTGAAACCTGAATGCATTTCGGCACAGGCACTTCTGGCCCAGCACCTGGCGTCCACATGCTCAGGCCAGATCCCAGAATGACGCTCGGCCAGGTATTCGATGATGGCCAGCGAGTCCCACACCACCCGTTCGTCATGATGCAGACAGGGAACTCGCCCCGAGGGCGAAAACCGACGAAAGTCGGCGTGACTGTTGCCCTGCTCATCGAAGGGGTGAAAGGCCAGCTCGAAGGGAATCTCAAGCTGGCGAAAGGTCAGCCAGGCCCTCAGCGACCACGACGACGTCTGTCGATTGGCGATATGCAGGACGTACATGACAGCGCTCCCTGGGTCGCTGGCAGCGCCTGTCGCTGCCGGTGACGTTGATCAAGCCGCCAGCGACATCTCGTAGCCGGTGTACTTGCGAAGATTGATCACTCCGGTATCGAAGATCAGATACTGGCCCTTGATTCCCATCAGGGTGCCCTCGACTCGCGGATTCTTGTCGAGGTTGTGAGACGTGACCTTGGTGGGGTACTCGAGTACCGGGTAGTCGAAGCGACGTGGGCTGCCGTCCAGGGGACGGATAGCATCGGCGCCGAAGCGCTCGCGTAGATCGCCCAGCCCCGCCGACAGCCTCTCCAGCAGACGGTCGCGCTCTGCGGCCAGATCCAGCTCCTCTACCTGCCCCTTGAGCATCGCCCGCCAGTTGGTGCGATCCGACACCTCGTTCTTGAACAGCACCTCGACGAAGCCAGACTGCTGACGACTGTCCACCTCGAGGATCGGCAACGCCTGGATCGCGCCCTGGTCGAGCCAGCGCGTCGGCATCTGGGTATTGCGGGTGATCCCGACCTTGAGCCCGGAAGCGTTGGACAGGTAGACGACGTGGGGCTGGAAGCAGAACCGCTCGCCCCACTCGGGCTCGCGACAGGTCCCCTCGAAAAAGTGGCACAGCTCGGGCTTCATGATGCAGCTGTCGCACTGGGCCAGGCGTTTGAAGCAGGGATAGCAGTGGCCTTGCCCGAAGCTCTTCCTGGTCGCACGCCCACAGTGGGTACAGGCGATCGCCCCGCTCCACTCGAGTCGCAGGGTGCGGCCCAGGTAGTCGTTGAGCGGCAGACGGTTCTCGCCGGCCTTGAGGGTGTAGCGCGCGGGGGAGTCGGGTTCGACCCCCATCTTGGACAGACATCCGTGGGCAAGTACTTCAGTCACGACTGGCATCCCGGGCGAGCCCCGCCATGTCTTCGGAAACCCCGGCACTGCTCGATGGCCCACCGGGCCCAGCGCCGCAGGTGCGTTGCTCCAGGTAGCCGATGCGGCTCTCCTCGGGCACATTGTTGTCGTGCTCGTAGCGCATCACGGCTTCCATGCACAGCTCGATCTGCTCGGCCGTCAGCATTCGCCCGTCCGGCCACTTGCGCAGCGACACCGCCTGCTTGAGGCTCTGGTAGATCGACGGCGTCATCTGGGAAATCATTCGCTCGAAGGTCATGTCGCTCATGGCATCGCTCTAGTGAAGACGTGATTTTCGGGAATGATACCAGCCCAGCACCAGCCCCACGAGCAGACCGCCCAGGTGCGCCTCGTTGGCCACATTGCCAAAGCCCACCAGCCCGGCGACGTCGGTCATGGTGAAGACCATCCAGCCGAGCATGAACAGCACCAGCATCTGCGGCACGAAGAAGCCGCTGGCCGGCGCGCGACGGGACATCAACCAGACGTAGCCAAGCAACGCAAAGTCGACGCCTGACATGCCACCGAACAGCACCGTGCCGGTGGCGTACTGGGCCAGGTTGCCGGCAAGCCCCGCCACCACCACCAGCGTCAGCATGCGCAATGGGCCATGCAGGGTCTCCACCTGACGGCCGAAATACCACAACCACATCATGTTGAAGATCAGGTGCATCCAGCCGAAATGCAGGAAGATCGGCGACAGCGGGCGCCATACCTGCCCCGCCGCCAGCGCATCGGGGATACTGCCGACGGCCAGCGCCCCGCCACGGATGCCCACAGGCACGATCGCCAGCCACGCCAGCACCATGTCTCCCCACACAGCGATGGCACCAAACACCAGCAGACACAGCCCGAGCACCGACAAGGTGACCGGATGATGGCGCAGCAGCGGCCACCAGTGACGTGCCGGTCTCGGCTTCGAGGCACTCGGCGCGGGTATCGCCTCCCCCCGCTGCCAGCGAGTGATCACCTCGGCCAGAGCATCCTGCTGTTTCGGGTCCATCAGCCACAGTACCTGGCCGTCGTCCTCGTCGGTGATACGGTGTCCGATGCGGTGCGACCAGAGCGCCTGTCGCAGCTCGCGAGTATCGATATCGTGGGGGATCAGCATGACCCGGAACATGGCGTCTCCAGCGCGAAAAAGGGTAGCGGCCCAGAGATGATGGCCTGAAATGACGTTGGCCGGTAGGGGCAGCGGTCACACGCGGCGCAGATGGGCGAAAGGCCCGACGGCAAGCCGGGCATGGCAGGATGTCTTTTTCATCCACACAGAAAAAGTCCGGCGGAGGGGGCCGCCGGACAAGAGCAAGGGATCATTCAAGGGAACACCTACTCAGACGCCGCTTTTGATAAAGGGTTCAGTCGAGTGCTCGACTTTAATGTAACGTTTTGTATCAGTCGAAGACGATCTCTCGGGGCAAGGGCCTCGCACGCACATCCCTGGGCACCGGCACCCACACAAAGTGGTTGGCATCGAGGCGGGATTCAAAGCTGTAGCGATAGGCCACCAGTCGACCGAACTTCACCGCGCTGTAGTCGAGACAGGCAATATTCGGGGCCGGCAAGGCCGGGACGCCTTCGCACCAATAGTGGCCGATGAACAACGGGGGCTGGTCGGGGCCATAGTAGCTGAGGCTGGCCCGCTCGCTGTCGCTCAACGGCCGGTCCTCGAGGTCTCCCGGTAGATTGTCCGGCTGGAACACCACGTCACCCCAGGTGCGAGGGTCTCGTGCCCAGAAGTGGGTCCGAAAGCTTCGTCGAGTGAAACCGTCTCCGGAATGGATGACCGTGTCCCCGGGCAGGTCGATGGAACCGCCGCGGGTCAGGCGCTCGAGGATCCTCGACTCTTCGGTACCCGGGCTCGAGGCCTGGAGCAGGAAGTCGTGGTCCAGACAGCCGTCGGGCCGGAGCCGCCTGAAGGATTCGATCAGGCGGTCGTCCCAGCAGGCGTGGACCACCCGGATGCCGTCGATCTCGAGACACAGGGGGATCTGGCGAAACCACGCCAGGGCATCATCCCACTCCTGGGGGTGGTCATGGTACTGCTCGAGGGTTTCACGAATGATGCGGTTGTGACGCGGTGTATGCGGGCGTAGCCATTCCCTGCCGTGCTCAGGCGGGGCCTTCTGGGTGTACGTCAGGGCATTGATCTCGTGATTGCCCAGCACGATATAGGCCTCGCCCTCTTCCACCATGCGTCTGGCGATGGAGACCGCCAGGCGGATACGCGGGCCACGGTCGATCAGGTCCCCGAGGAAGATCGCCTTGCGCTGGGGATGACGATAGACACCGCCACGCAGGTGATACCCCAGCCGTTCCAGCAGCGCCGCCAGGGTGGCGCCGCAGCCATGAACGTCACCGATCAGGTCGTAGCCGTCCAGTCGCCTGCTCACGTCAATCTCCCAGCCTGTTGCTCCAGCCCAGCTTGCTGCGCAGGACGTCATAGAAGTTGTGACCCAGAGGGTGCACCAGTTGAACGTTCTGGGGCTTGCGCCGGATCACCAGAACATCATCGGGCTTGGCCACGGCACGGGTCTGGCCGTCACAGCTGATGTGGGGATAGGTCTGGTTGGTCTCACCGATATGACAGCGTATCTCGCAGCCGGCGTCGATCACGATGGGCCGGCTCGAAAGGGTGTGCGGGAACATCGGCACCAGCGTCACCACGTCGAGCTTCGGATGCATGATCGGGCCACCGCCGGACATGGCGTAGGCGGTGGAACCGGTCGGCGTGGCGATGATCAGGCCATCGCTGCGCTGGCTGTAGACGAACTGGCCATCGATGAACAGTTCGAACTCGATCATCCGCACCGCCTTGCCCGGGTGCAGTACCACTTCATTGAGGGCATCGCCGCTGCCCACCAGGGAGTCCCCGCGGTAGAGCTCGGCGTCGAGCAGAAAGCGCTGTTCGACCTCGTACTGCCCCGCCAGCACCTCACCGACACGGGCCTCGAGCTCATCCGGCGAGATATCGGTCAAGAAGCCCAGCCGTCCGCGATTGACCCCCAGCACCAGGGTTCCGCTGCGACACAGGGTGCGGGCCGCGCCCAGCAGGCTGCCGTCGCCCCCGACCACGATCACCAGATCACACAGTTCACCGAGCATGCGGCGACTGGCCTCGGCGTGGCCACGTTCCAGCAACGCCGAGGCGGTACGGTCTTCCACGATCACGTGGTAGCCGGCGTCATCCAGAAAACGAATCAGCCGCTTGAGGGTCTCGACCACCTTGGCGCTGCCCAGGCGCCCGATCAGTCCGATGTTCTTGAACGATTGCATCCACGCATCCTTCCCTTGGCGACCGCTCATTATGGCGAGGGGGGCCTGGCGGAGCAAACCGCGCCCGGCGCCTCAGGCCAACGCATGGCCCAGATCGATGATCACCCAGACTGACGATGAATTAGACCGGCGCCGTCCTATGATGCCGCTGCCACCAGGCGTTGAGCCACAGCGAACCGGCGATGATGGCGCCTCCCATGGCCAGACGCACCAGATCAGCCTCGCGGTTCCAGATCACCAGGTTCACCGCAAGGCCAGCAGGAATCAGCATGTTGTTCATGATCGCCAGGGCGCCTGCATCCACCCGCACGGCGCCCAGGTTCCACAGGAAGTAGCCGAGCCCCGAGGCGACCAGTCCCAGCCACAGCAGCACCCCCCACTGCAGGGGTGTCGTCGGCAGCCCCGAGGTGCTTCCCAACAGCGCGAAGGCCGGCAGCGCGATGCAGGCCGCACCCAGGTAGAACCAGGCGAATACATGGTGGCGAGGCAACGAGGGGGGCAGTGCCGCCGACAGGCGCCGATAGCCGACCTGCCCCATGGCAAAGCAGAGATTGGCCCCCTGCACCACCAGGAATCCCAGCCAGAAGTCGTCGTTGACGCCCTTGTAGCGAATGACCGCCGCGCCGATCACCGCAAGCCCTGCAGTGACCAGATGGAAGGGAGTGAAACGACCAAACGCCAGGTCATCCAGAATGGCGATGTACAGCGGCGTGAAGATGGTGAACAGCAGCACCTCCGGCACCGACAGGAGCACGAAGGACTGGTAGAAGAAGATGTACATGATGCCAAGCTGGACGGCACCAAGTGCCATCAGCGCGAGCTTGTGGCGCAGATCGAGCAGGCCGGGCTTCAACAACGGCAGGAACACCAGCGCCGCCAGCCCCACCCGCATCATCACCGCGAAATAGCTGTCCACCTGACCGGCCAGATAGACGCCAATCAGCGAAAACGAGAACGCCCACAGGGCGGTGACCACCACCAGATAGCCCACCGTAAACTCCCACTAGTCAAAAAGGTTTACGGCAGTATACGCGAACACCCTCCTCGGCCCAACGCTTGCCCCCTCTGAGCCCTGCTCGCCTCAATGATTGACCTGCTTCAACCACCAGGCCCCGTACGCCACCCCAGGCAGCCAGCCCAGCAGGGTCAGCAGGAACGCAATCGCGATCCGGCGCGAACCACCTTCGGCTACCGCCACCGCCAGCGGGGGCATCAGCAGCACCAGCACCATCAAGGCGAGCCGGGCCGCTGGCGACGCCATCAACGCCGACGCCACCTGGGGCGAGGATGTCATGGGCTCGTCACTGGTTCTGGACGCATGCGCATCGGTGCCTTCCTTCTGCTCGGGCACAGGCGGTGGGGTGAAGTGCTCCACCGCCGGGCTATCTGCCGGGCTATTTGAAGGGCTATCCATCGCCCCAGCCTGCGCACGCTGCGGCTGCGCGTCACGCGCTGCCTGCTCCTGGGCCTGGCGATGGGCCTCGGCGTCAATCTTCTGCTCCAGGCTTTCCGCGCCTTCGGCCAGGACATCGTGGTAACGCTCCCAGTCTTCCCAGTCATGGGGTGTCCCGGCCCTGGGACGATGGTCGTGGGACTCCCGCGCTCGGTCCCAGGCCTTTTCCTCGAGGGTGTTGGGCCTTTCCTTGTCTCGCTCACCGTCGAGCCCCTTGCGGGCCAGATACTCTCGCGCGTCCATCAGAGAACTTACCTCCAGGGTCGAATGACGCCACCGGTATCTCCGATGGCCCATTTCAGTGTGCCAATACAGGCTTTGATGTAACAGCAACGCCTGATTGATAGAGAAACCCGCCTCAACTGTCCTACTGTTTTGATAGAGGTCACCCCCACGGGTTCCCCACAGCGCCATGTTCAGCTCCCAGGAGAGACATCATGCAGGAAAGACAGGTCGAGATCGCCATTATCGGAGCAGGAAGCGCCGGCCTTGGTGCCTGGCACGCGGCGCGACAACATACCGACAAGCTGGTGCTGATCGAATCCGGCGCCTACGGCACCACCTGCGCACGGGTCGGCTGCATGCCGTCCAAGCTGCTGATTTCCGCCGCCGACGTGGCCCAGCAGGCACGTGACTCCGAGGGCTTCGGGGTCAAGGTCAGCGGCGTCAGCGTCGACGGCCCCGCAGTCATGGAACGCCTCCAGCGGGAGCGGGATCGTTTCGTCGGCAGCGTACTGAGTTCGATGTCCCGCATCGAGGAAGACGACCGCATCGTCGGTGCCGCTCGCTTCGAAGACGCCAACACCCTGGTGGTGGGCGACCATACGCGTATCAAGGCCAAGCGCATCGTCATCGCCACCGGTTCCCGCCCCTCCTGGCCCGACTTTCTCAATGCCGCCGGGGATCGCCTGATCATCAACGACGACCTGTTCGAATGGGATGACCTGCCCGAGTCGGTGGTGGTATTCGGGCCCGGCGTCATCGGCCTCGAACTCGGTCAGGCGCTGCACCACCTGGGCGTGCGAGTGCGCATGTTCGGCGTCGGCGGCGCCATCGGTCCTCTCGGCGACCCCGATCTCAAGGCGCTCGCCGACAAGGAGTTCAACACAGGGTTTCCGCTGGACCCCGACGCCACCGTCAAGAAGGTCGACCGGGACGGCGATCAGGTGGTGGTGACCTTCCACTGTCGCGACAGCAACACCGAGAAGACCGAGCGCTTCGACTACCTGCTGGCGGCCACCGGACGTCGGCCCAACGTGGACAAGCTGGACCTGCCGAAGACCGGGCTGGAACTCAACGACCGCGGTGTGCCGGTGTTCGACCGGCTGACCATGCAGTGTCGCTTCGATGACGGTTCGCCCGCACCGATCTTTATCGCCGGTGATGCCAACCAGGATCTTCCCCTGCTGCACGAGGCGTCCGACGAGGGACGCATCGCAGGCGAAAACGCCGGACGCTACCCGGATATTCGCGCCGGTCGCAGGCGTACTCCGTTGGCGGTGGTGTTTACCGATCCGCAGATGGCAAGCGCTGGAGTAGGCTACGCTGAACTCAAGCGTCGGGATGAACAACTGACCAACGTGGCCATCGGTGAGGTCTCGTTCGAGGATCAGGGACGGTCCACGGTGATGCGGCAGAACCGAGGCATGCTGAGGCTTTACGCTGAGCACGGCTCGGGAATTCTTCTCGGCGCGGAAATGTTCGGCCCAAGGGCGGAACACCTGGGCCACCTGTTGGCCTGGTCCATCGACCAACGATTGACCGTGGATCGCCTGCTGGAAATGCCCTTCTACCACCCGGTGGTCGAAGAAGGCCTGAGAACAGCACTGAGGGACCTCAACGTGCATCTGCGCAGGGGTCCGGCGATCACCGAACGCTGCCTGGAGTGCGGTCCAGGCGCTTGACGGTCAAGGGCCCGACGCATGGCGCCGGGCCGCTTCAAAGGAGAGCGGTTATGCCACACAAGGCACCTCCATCGATCGTCCGGGACATCATGTCCAAGGACTGCTACCGCGTCAGCGGCAAGACCTCCATTTCCACCCTGGCGGAAGGTCTCGCTCTGCACCGATTGCCAGGGGCCCCGGTGGTGGACAACGGCGATCACCTGATCGGCTTCATCTCCGAGCAGGACGTGCTGGGCAAGGTGATCGAGAGCCTCTATCTGGATCACGAGGCACCGCTGGTCCATGAAATGATGCGTAACGAAGTGCTGTCGGTGTCTCCCACCAAGAGCATCGTCGATCTGGCCCAGGAAATGCTGGGAGCAAAACCCAAGGTGTATCCCGTCACCGAACAGGGCCGACTGGTGGGTATCGTCACCCGCCGCGACGTGCTTACCGCCGTGCTCACCATGCGACGCCATCAACGAAGCGCCTGACCCCTCCTGTTGCGCAACGCCTTCTGTAGACGCCCACCGCCGGCATCACGATGCCGGCGGTGGGCGTGCTGTCGGTAGCGCCAACGCTGACACCACTGCCTGGCTCCATCGCCTGGCACACCGCCGTGCATCGGCCTCCCCGATCCTCCAGATGCCCCTGGCGCTTGTGCAAACCGTAAGGGCGTTCATGGAGCATGCCTGATATGCCCCGGGCTCACAGGTAAGGGAGAGAGGGAGAGCACCTTCGCCAAAGCAAAAAAAACGCCCCATGGAAACCATGAGGCGCAACGATCGATTTAGCAAACCAGATCAACACTGCTAACGACTGCCATCGCGCATGCTGTCTGTACCACATATGACAGTCGTCACCAGAAAAGTTCTCCTTTCATCGAAAATTTTTTTTCCTCCCCTGGGCCCGACGGTGCACAGCGGTGAGAGAAGCGCCCTACTGACCACAGCGTTCTGCGTCGGTTCCAAGGTCTGTGGCAAGAGCTCGACGCTGCCACTACTCGGCGGCCATCAACGGGCACCGCCGGCCAGGTCGTTCAGGGAATGGCATCAAGGATGTCGTCGACAGCGGCCAGGGTGAGGCGCCCGCCGTCACAGGCACCGGTATCCAGATGTAGCACATTGCCAAGCCACAGCGGTGCCTCGACGATGGTGTGCCCCACCACCACCGCATCGACGCCCTCGACGCGGGTCGAGTCCAGGCTGCCGCCGCTGTCACGTCGGAATCTACGCCGCGACCATAGCAGGTGCTCGGCCGGGGTCTGCTCGATCTGGCCCCAGTCGTCGGGTGGATCGGCGTGCACCACGCCCAGGCGACGCTGTCCCGCACAGATTTCCCGAGCCAGCGGAAGATGCGGACGGGCGGCGTTCATGGTGCTACGGGCCTCCTCGACGCCATCGAGAAAGACCCAGTTGCCGCCATTGCGCTGCCACAGATCCCAGGCCATTCCTCCGCCTTCGGCCAGGGCGGTGATCGCCATCTGTTCGTGATTGCCCTTCACCGCAAAGCACCAGGGCTCAAGCGCCAGCGCCAGACAGGCGAGCGATGCCTCTCCCCTGTCGACCAGATCACCGACGCAGAACAGCCGGTCCCGGGCGACATCGAAGTCGACTCTCTCCAGCGCTTCCATCAACTGGGCGTACTGGCCGTGCACGTCACCGACGACGTAATCACGCCCCTTGCGGTTTGGTCCATGACGGATACAGCGCATGAGTCTGCTCCTGCCCCAGTGCGAGCTCAGGCTTGACGCCATCGCAACATTCGTCCTATGTTCCTTTTACAGAACGTTCGATAAATGGAACAACAGCTCAACCGAACAGTGACCTCATGATCGAGCCTTTCTCCCAAGCTAGCTTCTCAAGCGACGACACGCTGCATGCCGAAGCACTCGGCCGGCATCTTCAGCATCTGCGCCAATTGCGTGGCTGGTCGCTATCCCGCCTGGCCAGCGACGCCGGCGTCGCCAAGTCGAATCTGTCTCGGCTGGAGCAGGGCAACGGCAACCCTACCCTGGACACCCTGTGGCGCCTGGCGAGCTGCCTCGAGGTGCCTTTCGGCACCCTGATAAAGCCCGTGACCACGGCGCTGGATGACCAGGGCGTGCAGGTCCAGTTGATCGATCAGGGCGATAGCCAACCGGCCGTCGACGTCTACTGGATGCGCCTGGACCCTGACGTCTATCGGCTCAGCGAAGCGCACCCCGCGGGCGTGCACGAGACCGTCACGGTGATCTCCGGCCGGTTGACCACCGGCCCCGAGCACGAGAGCCACACCCTGGGTCCCGGCCAGAGCGTCACCTTCGCGGCGGATCGTCCACACCTCTACGCGTCCGACAACCAGGCCACTTCCGCCACCCTGACCATCGTCTACCATCCACCGGAAACCTCTCGATGACCACCACGACGACTCCTTTGCGTGCCAGCCCCTGGGTGACCGGCGTCCGCGAGGCGATCCCGCTGCTCGGCGGCTATATCCCCATCGCCATCTCCTTTGGCCTGGTAGCCGTCCAGGCGGGCTTCAGTGCCTGGGAAGCCGTCGCCATCTCTACCCTGATCTATGCCGGCGCCTCCCAGTTCGTGTTCGTCGGCATGGTGGCAGGTGGCGCTCCTCTATGGCTGGTGGTCGCCATGACCCTGTTGATCAACGTTCGTCACGTGGTCTATGCCCCGAACCTTGCCGCCTCGATGACCACGAGCCGCTGGTGGCCTGCACTGATGCACGGCCTGACCGACCAGGTCTTCGCCCTGGCGCTGACGCGTCTGCCGCAACTGCCGGAGGCGGCTCGGCTTGGCTGGTACACCGGCGCCGCCCTGCTGGCCTGGCTGGCCTGGATCGCCGGTACCGCCGTGGGTGCACTGGGGGGCGAATGGGTGGTGGAACGCTGGCCGCTGCTGGGAGAGGTGATGCCCTTTGCCCTGCCTGCCCTGTTTCTCGTGTTGGTGGTGCCTCGCCTGTCCAGCTTCCGCTGGGGCCTGGCGACCCTGGTGACCATCGCCGCAGGCGCCCTGCTGGCGGTGCTGGGGGTGGCCAATGCCGGCATCCCCCTGGCGGCTCTGTGCGGCGCACTTTGCTTCTTTATGGTCAAACGTTCACCGGTCACAAGGAGTCGATCATGACCACTACGCTGTGGATGGCGGTGGTAGCGACCACCCTGGGCACCCTGCTGATGCGAATGGCGCCCCTGATATGGATGCGCCGTCGTCTCGCCGAGCGCCAGACGGAAGACAGCGTCGAACCGATGCCGCAGTGGCTGTCGGTGCTGGGGCCTTTGATGATCGCCGCGGTCCTGGGCGTCTCGTTGGTACCAGCACAGCCGAGCATCGCCAGCTGGAGCGCCACTGGCGTGGGGGTGCTGGCAACGCTGGCGGTATGGTATCGAACGCGATCGCTGGGGTGGCCGGTCGCCGCCGGAGTGGCCGCCTACGGACTCACGCTGGTACTGGCCGGTTCGCTCTGACACTCAAGTCGACGCTGACACTAAAAGGCCTACCGGGTATTGGTGTCCGCGACCCAAGCGGTCTTGCCTTTTCCTTTCCCTGTGCCTATTTCCGTCAGGCCCGCACCGAATGGTGGCGGGCCGCTGCCTTCCTGCCCCCAACTCGCCGTGTTCCATCGTTTGACCCACAGGCTTTTCCTGCGCGGCCAGGCGCTCTCCCTCATTTATGCGTGCAAGATACTAAAGCTCGAGCGATATCGGCCGATACTCGTTCGGCTCCAGGATGGAAAAGGCATTTTAAAAAGAAAAAACAAGAACCTGCTTCGACCTTGCTCCCAGCACCTTCCACTCCCGAGGTAACTTGATGGTATCGGCCAGAAGAATAAGCGCCCTGTATCGCGCACTGAATAGCCACACCGCCTGTATTGTCTTTCGTCCCGACGGCACCATCCGCGAAGCCAGTGATGCCTTTCTTGCCACCGTCGGCTATCGGCTCGATCAGATACGCGGTCAGCACCACCGCATGTTCTGTCCGCCAGAGGTTCATCAGGACCCCGCCTACGAGGCATTCTGGCGGGGGCTGGCGGACGGCCAGTCGAAAACCGGTACCTTTCGCCGCATCGACGCCAATGGCAATCCGTTATGGCTGGAGGCGACCTATCTTCCTGTGCGCTCCGCTCGAGGCAAGATTCACTACATTCTCAAGATTGCCAATGACGTCACCGACGATCGCCTTGCTGCGTCCGGTCAGGATGCTGTGCTCAGCGCCCTCGACGCGTCCATGGCGGTGATCGAATTCACACCGGAAGGCGAAATACTGCGTGCCAACGGCAACTTCCTGACCACGATGGGCTATCGTCTCGACGACATTCTGGGACGGCATCACAGGATGTTCTGCGACGACACCTTCTACCTAGATCACCCCGACTTCTGGCAGGAACTGGCCGCCAACACCTTCAAGCAGGGACGCTTCAGACGCATAACCGCCAGTGGGCGCACCGTCTGGGTCGAGGCCACCTACAACCCGGTGATCGACGAGACCGGCAGGGTGACACGCGTCGTCAAGTTCGCCACCGACATCACCCGCTCTGTCGAGGCCGAAGATGCCGCTCGCAGTGCCGTGGAGTCCGCCCGAGTCACCGCGGAGCAGACCGAGACCATCGCCGACAATGGTCTGGTCCAGCTCGAAGAGGCTGTCGAGTCGTCGCGCCAGGCCGCCGACGAGATCAAGGGGACCCAAGCCATCGTGGCCGCCCTGGAGGAGCAGACGCGAGCGATCAACAACATAACCGACTCCATCTCGCGGATCGCCCAGCAGACCAACCTGCTGGCGCTGAATGCGGCGGTCGAAGCGGCGCGCGCTGGCGAGCATGGCCGCGGATTTGCGGTGGTGGCCCAGGAGGTTCGCGAACTGTCCCAGGGCTCCACCCGCGCTGCCGAGCAGATCACCCAGGTGCTCAACGACAACAACCAACGCATTCGACTGGCCAACCAGAAGATCACCGAGGTGGCCACCCGCAGTGACCTCAGCCAGCAACGGGTCGGCGAGGCGCAACTGGTGATACGCGAGATCCTGGACGGCGCCCACAACGTCTCGGCGGCGATTCGCAAGCTCTGATCGTGGCGTGTGATGGGCACCACTACCGCACCGCAGTCATTGTCGCCACTAGCAAGCCACATGACTGCGGCGTGGCTCCGGGCTCGTCCGGTTGACGAAAATCACGCCGCGCGAGCCTTTTGCTTGCAAGGCGTAACCAACGGAGATTACTATCAAAAACGCCTTGCGGGTGTAGCTCAATGGTAGAGCAGAAGCTTCCCAAGCTTAAGACGAGGGTTCGATTCCCTTCACCCGCTCCAGGGCCTCCCCTTTCTCGGTCACAGAGCTCTTGCATCCTTGCTTAGCAAGCTGACCCGCTACGCCCCTTATTTCGCTGCGCCCTTTAGTTCGCTTCGCTCTGCCTTTCACAGCGCTCCCTTCCCGCTGCGCGCTCCAGACCTCCCCCCATCCTGCGATCAAGCGTCGTTTTCGAGCACTGTCTCGTGCTTTGGCCTTGCCTGTTCAGCGCCCCGGGTACTGCGAGCCCCGGCATGTCGCCATTCATGCCGCTACCGCTGAATCGGCCTCATACTTAAAGACTACGCCCCCCTTCGATGGGCCCCTGTTCAAGCTCGGTTTTCGCACGCTAGGCTGGCGCCACAATCATAAAGTCGTGGGGACGCCGTATGCCTTTTTATCGCCACACCCTGCTGCTGACGCCTGTCTGGCTGCTGCTGAGCACACTTGCCATGGCCGATGGTTCGAGGGATAGCTGCGATCAGCGCGCGCAGGCACTCGAGCATGACCTCGCCTTCGCTCGTCATGCCGAGGACACCGCACGGGTGAATGAACTGGAACTCGCCCTGGATGGTGTCCGAAGCGGCTGCACCAGCGAAGACGTGCTCAGCCAGGCCGAGTCACGCGTACGTGAGGGTCAGCAGATGGTGGAACAGCGCCAGCAGGAGTTGAACGAGGCCTTCGACGAAGGTGATATCGGCCAGATAACGCGTAAACGCGAGGCTCTCGAGGTCGCCATCGAGGTGCTCAACGCTCGCATCGCCGCGCTCAAGGTGCTGCTGCCGTCGGCCAGCTGAACCTTGTACGGCTGACATTCGAGGGACAGTGCCAGCCGCAGAGCGTCAAGCGCTGGTAGCACCGCCAGTCTGACAATCGGCTGTCGGGATGCTTGCCGACCGCCATTGGCCTCGCCTAGTCTTGGTCTTGGCGTCGCTCCCAACGTTCCTCGATGGCGAGCCCGATCCAGATGCCGGCGATCATGCAGGCCAGGGCGACGACCGCTCCCGGCGAGCCGGCCGGCAGCGCGATCAATAGCTGCAGATCGTTGCCACCCAGCGCAAGCGAGGCGCCGATGCCCATCACGATTCCGGCCAGCAGATGCTTCATCCAGCGCCCCAGGGACCCCTGATACTCGCCTGGTCGGAAGTGGGCTCGCGCCGCTACCAGCATTCCCGCCAGGATCGCGACGCTGATCAGGACGCGTCCGAGGCTAGGCCAGGCGACGGCCATGTCCATCGCCAGAGGCCGCTCGGTGACGTCTCGAATCAGTTGGCTCGGTGACCACAGTGGTTCCAGCACGCCCAACAGACCGCCTACCGCGCCGAACACCATGACACCCGCGTAGATACGGCGGTGCGCCGGCGACAGCCGCCAGATCGCCAGCAGCGAGACTGCGACGATACTCAGTACCAGCCACCAGGCCGGAGTGAGGGTCGTCGCCAGACGGGTGTAGGAGATATCAGGGGCGCCCAGGTACAGCATCCACCAACCCAGCACCCAGCCCAGAATGGTCGCGAGCATGTGCCACTGCCCCCGCGCCAGGGCGGAAAGGGTCGAGATCGAACAGCCATGATTGACCGCCGCGGCCAGGCCAAACAGCAGCCCACCGACGGCGAAGGGCCACCCTATCGCGTGACGTCTGAGCACCTCGCCAAGAGGGAAATGGATGAACAGGGGGCTGGCAAGCCAGAACCAGACGCCGCAGCCGACGATGGTCAGCAACAGACCCGGCCGCCACATGCGTATCCCCTGAACCGCACGCACCATGCAAAGACCGGTACGCTGGGCGAGCCACCCCAGCGCGACAGCCAGCAGCAGGGAGACCAACAGAGCCATCACATCTCCTCGTTTACACGGTTCCGGAAATACAAGGGCGGAACACTATCTGACGATCATGGCCGGCGATGGTGCGATACTGGCCGGCACGCCATGCTATTGCCCGGTGTCCCTCTACTCTCGGCATTCCTCTCTGCATTCCTGTCTGTTCAGAACGGGGGTCAGAGCTGGTGTCGCGGCGGATGGCCGGACAGGCCGTCACCCCGACGACGATCTCGAGGTCGTGCGGCCTCACATCCATCCATAATGTAACAATATGCAATGAACGCCCCTGCCACCACACCAGCGTCAACGCAGATCGGGACCCGCGACATGTGCGGCTGGATGTGAGAGCCTTGCGATCAGCCGTCCTTTCCCGTTTCAAGCGATCTACCGTGCCATGACCTTGTCCTTGTTTCTGCTCGTGTTCGTCGTCTGTCTGGTCGTCTTCGTCGCGGTGCTCGCGGTGTTGATGCTGTCCGGCACGCCACGATACCGCACCGAGCCACAGCACCTGCTTGACCTGTTCGACCGTGCTCTCGACAGCACAGTTGGCGAAGATGAATGGAATGCCGTCATCCTTTATCCGATTCGCCACGACGAGTACCTGGACGGCGTCCGACGCCGCGCTCGCAGCCTGGTCGATGAACACGGGCGCTTTGGCCGGGTGACCCGAGGCAAGGCCCTGCTGGACAGCGCCGGACAGGAGGACCTGCGTGCACTGCGCGACCACCTGGCCGCTCGTATCCGCCTCAGGGAGCAGCCCAGGGGGGACTGACAGTCAGTGAGAATCCTGTACCCATCGGGTATGATGACGTCCTCGTTACCGCCTGCGGGAGCCCCCCGATGAGCAGCGCCATCAGGCAGATCCCCCTGGACACCGCGACCCGGCATCACTCCCACGACTACCATCAGATCGTGATCGCCCTGGCCGGGCGCGCCGACTTCGACATCGAAGGCCTTGGCGGCACCATCGAGGCATTCTGCGGCTGCATCGTGCCCGCCAACCACCTCCACTACTACGCCGGCACCGGCAACAACCGCCAACTGATCCTCGACCTTCCCGATGACGCCCTGGCGCTCACCGGCCATCATCATGAACTGGCCAGGCTGTTCGACGCGCCACGTTTCTTCACCCTGGACGCACCTCTGAAACAGTTCCTGGGTTTCGTGGTGGCCGAAATGAATCAGTTGGCGCTAGAGGGCCCCGTCCCTGCCCTGCATCAGGAGCGCCTGGCGACCACTCTGCTGGGCTCGTTGCATGCGCGTCTGGCCGGCGATGAAACCGGCGCGATGCACCACCGGCGCATCGACCTGCGCGCGCTCGACCGCTACATCGACGATCACCTGGCGCGTCGCTTCAAGGTCGCCGATCTGGCGGCCTTCGCCTGCCTCAGCGAAACCCACTTTACCGAACGCTTCCGCGCCCAGACGGGCCTGTCCCCCTGGCAGTACGTGATGCGTCGACGCCTGGAGGCGTCACGTCAGCTGCTGATGCGCAGTCGCCTGCCGTTGTCGGAAATCGCCGCTCTCACCGGCTTCGCCCACCAGAGTGCCCTGTCCCGCGCCTACCGCAAGCATTACGGCCATCCTCCCAGCCAGACGCGACGTCATGTCAGCGAGATTTCGTCACCGAATCTCCACCATCTGACTGCCAAATCTGCACATTAAAGCTAGGGTTAGTCGATAACGCCCGTGGATTTGCCAAATCCTTCGGTGCATTTGGCAAGCATGGAAGAGGCATGCAACCTAGTCTTGCCAACATGCCCGGATTGCGCGACTGCACGTCCGCGATCGACTTTGCGGCAAGCCCTTTCTCCGCCCGCGGCGGTTCACCATTTGGGGACTGACATGCTCAACGCCAACAATATGCTCGACAACTCCACCTGGCAGCAGGATCTGGATACACTCTTTGCGCGCATCAGCGATCACTACGTGGTCGAAGAAAACGCCTTCGTAAGTGAATTGATCAAGCTGATCGATGGCAAGGACGAGCACATCGAGCGCGTCGCCGACAAGACGGCTTCTCTCGTGCGCGAAGTGCGCGAGATGGACACCGCCGTCGATACCATCGACGAGCTGCTGCAGCAGTACAGCCTGGATACCCACGAAGGCTTGATGCTGATGTGTCTGGCCGAGGCGATGCTGCGCATCCCCGACAAGGCCACCGCCGATGCGCTGATCGAAGATCGACTGGGCCCGGCCGACTGGAAGGCCCACCTCGGCAAGAGCGAGTCCTGGATGGTCAACGCCTCCACCTGGGGCCTTCTGATGACCGGCCGGGTGGTGAGCCTGGACAAGCCCAAGGATGGCAAGCCCAGCGGTTTCATCAACAAGATGGTCAACCGCATGGGCGAGCCGGTCATTCGCCGGGCCATGGTCGAAGCCATGAAGGTGATGGGCAAGCAGTTCGTGCTGGGGCGTGATATCGACGAAGCGCTCAAGCGCTCCAAGCCGCTGTTCGACAAGGGCTACACCTACTCCTACGACATGCTGGGCGAGGCCGCTCGTACCCGGCGAGATGCCGGCCGCTACTTCGACGACTACGCCACCGCCATCCGCCAGGTCGGCAAGACCAGCCGCAACCTGGGCGACACGACGCCAGCACCGTCGATCTCGATCAAGCTGTCCGCGCTGCACCCGCGCTACGAGTTTGGCCGCCGCGAACAGGTCCTCGAGGAGCTGGTGGGCAGCGTCAAGGAGCTGGCCAAGCTGGCCCGGGACAATGACGTGGCGGTGACCATCGACGCCGAGGAGGTCGACCGCCTGGAGCTGTCGCTGGAGGTCTTCCGCGCCGTCTACGAGAGCGACATCTGCCGCGGCTGGGGCCACTTCGGTCTGGTGGTGCAGGCCTACTCCAAGCGCGCCCTGCCGGTGCTGCACTACCTCAACCGTCTGGCCGACTTCCAGGGTGACGAGATCCCGTTGCGTCTGGTCAAGGGTGCCTACTGGGACACCGAGATCAAGGAGTCCCAGCAGCTCGGCGTCGACGGCTACCCGGTGTTCACCCGCAAGGCATCCACCGATGTGGCCTACCTGGCCTGTGCGCGCTTTCTGCTGTCCGATGCCACCAAGGGTCGCATCTTCCCGCAGTTCGCCACCCATAACGCCCATACCATCACCACCATCCTCGAGCAGGCCAACCACACCAGCCGAGCCTTCGAGTTCCAGCGCCTGCACGGCATGGGCGAGGCTCTCTACGATGCCGCGCTAAAGCGTGCACCTGAAGGCACCTACTGCCGTATCTACGCCCCAGTGGGCGCCCACAAGGACCTGCTGCCCTACCTGGTTCGCCGACTGCTCGAGAACGGTGCCAACTCCTCCTTCGTGCATCAGCTGGTGGACCCCAAGGTGCCGGTGGAGTCGCTGTGCGTCCATCCCATCGAGACACTGCGACAGTTCGACAGCCTGTCCAATCCCCAGATTCCGCTGCCTCGCGACATCTATGGCGAGCACCGCCCCAACTCCCGCGGCGTCAACCTGACCATCAACAGCCAGTACCGGCCGCTGATGGAGGCCATGGGCAAGCACATGGATACCCGCTACCAGGCGCGTCCGCTGCTGGCCTTCGAGGTCGCCGAGGACCCCGCCCAGACCCACGAAGTCACCAGTCCTTACGACCGTCGCCAGGTGGTCGGTAGCGTGCAGTGGACCACCCGCGAACAGACCGAGCGGGCGGTGGACGCGGCCTGGGCTGCCTTCCCGGCATGGGAGGTCACCCCGGTCAAGGAGCGCGCCGACATCCTGAGGCGCTTCGCCGACCTGATGGAAGAGCACCTGGCGGAGCTGATGGCGCTGTGCTCGCGTGAAGGTGGCAAGCTGTTGACCGACGGCGTCGACGAGATCCGCGAAGCGGTGGACTTCTGTCGCTACTATGCGGTGCGCGCCGAGGAGATCTTCGGTGAGCCCACCGAGCTGCCCGGCCCCACCGGCGAGTCCAATCGTCTGCACATGGGCGGCAAGGGGGTGTTCGCCGCGATCAGCCCGTGGAACTTCCCGGTGGCAATCTTCTGCGGCCAGATGGTCGCCACCGCGGTGGCCGGCAATACCGTGCTGGCCAAGCCCGCCGAGCAGACGTCGATCGTTGCCCACCGGGTGGTCGAGCTGCTGTACCAGGCCGGCATGCCGCGTGAAGTGGTTCAGTTGCTGCCCGGCGACGGCCCCACCGTGGGCAGCGTGCTGACCGGCGATTCGCGGATCACCGGGGTGGTCTTCACCGGCGGTACCGATACCGCCCAGATCATCAACCGCGCCCTGGCCGAGCGTGAGAATGCGCCGCTGCCGACACTGGTGGCCGAGACCGGCGGCATGAACGCGATGATCGTCGACTCCACCGCCCTGCCCGAGCAGGTCGTCGCCGACGTCATCCACTCGGCCTTCCAGAGCGCCGGACAGCGCTGCTCGGCCTTGCGGGTGCTCTACCTGCAGGACGACGTCGCCGACCGTGTGCTGGAGATCCTCGACGGCGCCATGGCCGAACTCCATGTGGGCGATCCGCGCGACCTCGGCACCGACGTAGGCCCGGTGATCGACGAGGACGCGCGCAAGAACCTGATGGCGCATATCGATCGGCTGAAGGGTGAAGGACGTCTGATCAGCGAAACGCCGCTGAAGCCCGAGCACACCAGTGAAGGCACCTTTGTCGCCCCGGCGGCCTTCACCATCGATGGTATCGATGCGCTCGAGCGTGAACAGTTCGGCCCGGTGCTGCACGTGGTGCGCTGGAAGTCCAACGAGCTCGACAAGGTGATCGCCTCGATCAACGCGCGTGGTTATGGCCTGACCTTCGGCGTGCACAGCCGCAACGAATCCTTTGCCGATGAAATAGCGCGGAAAGTGCGCGTTGGCAACGTCTACATCAACCGCAATATCATTGGTGCTGTCGTAGGCGTTCAACCCTTCGGCGGTCAGGGGCTGTCCGGCACCGGCCCCAAGGCCGGCGGCCCCAACTACCTGTTGCGTTTCGCCACCGAGAAGACGGTGACCAACAACACGGCGGCACTCGGCGGCAACGCCTCGCTGCTGGCGCTAGGGGACGAGTAAGTCAGGCCCTGGCCTGCTGGTCCAACGCACTCACCCGACGGTCGGCGCATCGTCGGCAACCGGCGCTCACCCACTACCCCGAGGGGAGCGCCGGATCGCAGGGACGCGCGTGACGACCGCGCCCACACGGGGAGATCATCGCGCTCGACACAGAGCCGGTGACTTGAGAACGCCAACCACCCACGACAAAAACCACAAGGAACGCTCCCATGGTCGAAAACAACGCCACCATTGGCATCACGTTCGCGCTGTATCTGATATTGATGCTGGTCATCGGTATCATTGCTTACAAGCGCACCACCAATCTGTCCGACTATATCCTTGGTGGCCGCTCGCTTGGCCCCTGGACGTCGGCGATATCTGCCGGCGCCTCGGACATGTCGGGCTGGCTGCTTCTGGGTCTGCCCGGTGCGGCCTACGTCAGCGGTCTGTCGGCCTCCTGGATCGCCGTGGGCCTGTTGATCGGCACCTGGCTCAACTGGCTGATCGTCGCCCGGCGCATGCGCGTCTACACCTTCAAGGCCAATGACGCCCTGACCCTGCCGGACTTCTTCGCGAAGCGCTTTCGCGAGAAGGCACCGCTGTTGCGGGTGATCTCGGCGGTCTTCATCCTGCTGTTTTTCCTGTTCTACACCAGCTCCGGCCTGGTTGCCGGCGGCAAGCTGTTCGAGACGGTATTCGGCTTCGACTACACCATCGCGGTGACCGTCGGTACGCTGGCCATTATCTCCTATACCTTCTTTGGCGGCTTCCTGGCGGTCTCCTGGACCGACCTGATCCAGGGTCTGATGATGGCGGCGGCGCTGCTGGTCGTGCCGGTCATCGCCCTGACCGAACTGGGTGGCTTCAGCGGCAGTGGCCAGCAGATCCTGGCCGAGAACCCCGACATGCTGAGCTGGTTCGTCGATGCGTCCACCGGTGAAACCCTGACCGCCATCGGCATCATCAGTTCGCTGGCCTGGGGCCTTGGCTACTTCGGCCAGCCGCACATCCTGGCGCGTTTCGCGGCCATCCGCTCCGAAGCCGACATCCCCGCCGCCCGTCGCATCGCCGTGACCTGGTCGGGCCTGTGCCTGGTCTGCGCCATGGCGGTCGGTCTACTGGGCCTCGTCTACATGACCCGCGACCTGGGTGACGGCGAGACCATCTTCATGGTCATGGTCAACGCCATCTTCCATCCGCTGGTCGCCGGTGTGCTGCTCGCCGCCATCCTGGCCGCGGTCATGTCCACCGCCGACTCCCAGCTGCTGGTGTCGTCCTCCGCCCTGACCGATGACTTCTACAAGGCGCTGTTCCGCCCCGACGCCAGCCAGTCCGAGCTGGTCTGGGTCGGCCGCTTTGCGGTCATCGGCATCGCCGTCATCGCCTACCTGCTGGCGATGAACCCGGACTCCACGGTACTGGGACTGGTGTCCTACGCCTGGGCCGGTTTCGGCGCCGCCTTCGGTCCTGCACTGATCATGTCGCTGTACTGGCGTCGCATGAACCAGTGGGGTGCGCTGGCCGGTATCGTGGTCGGTGGCATCACCGTGGTGGCCTGGGCCGAGATGTCCGGCGGGCTGTTCGATCTTTACGAGATCGTGCCCGGCGTGATCTTCGCCTACATCGCCATCGTGGTGGTGAGCTTGATGACCGCCGAGCCGAGCAAGGAGATCACCGAGCAGTTCGACACCCTGGAAGACGCCTGATCGTCAGTGATCGTCTGCCACGCAAGAAGGCCGCCCTCGGGCGGCCTTCTTCGTTACGGGACACATCGAGCACGCACCTGGCGCTCAACGCTCACTGACGGTCGAACCGCCCTGCCCACCTTGGCCGTGCACATCAGCCCCGTTCAAAACAGGCCGGCGTAGCGACACAGCAGCAGCACGATAAAGCTGACCAGCGCCAGCGGATACCAGGGCATGGCCCCCGCCAGACGCCACCAGCCGGGTACCGCTGAGAAGTGCAGCGGCATGGACAACCCCCCGCCCAGCGCCCACACGCCCAGAACTACCATGGCCAGCCTCGCCGGCGTCGGGAGATCACGAATCAGCCAGGGTTCCAGCAGCAGCCACACCGCCAACACAGCAGTCAGTGCGAGCACCAGTGCCGCCCCGCCCCAGGGCAGCGTCGACATGCCGAGCAACCTCTCACGCCTTCGTCTGGCCACCATCCCGCACTCTCCTCCGGAGTCTTCTCCCACAGTGAAGACGATTTATCGCCGGACGGCGAGCGTTTATGCAGTGCACAAGCGCGCATCGATGTCTACGCCACAATGTGCAAAAAAATTGTACAGCATTTACATTACCTACCCGCCCAAGTCGATTTAGTTCCATAAATTCTGGCTAGTTACTGCTATCTGGCCAATTAAATATTTCTACAAGACATTTAGAAACACTGTTCGTAAACTGCGAAGCGTACAAGGTTACTTCCCTCGGGAAGGATGCCATCGGATCATCAAGGAGGTCCCGCATGAACATGACTCGACTGATGGGCACCGCAGCCCTGCTCGCTACCACCACCTTCGCCGCCCAGTCTGCCCTGGCCTATCAGGCAGGTGACATCTACGTGCGCGGTGGCTTCGAGAAAGCCGATCCCACCTCGGACAACGGCGATATCGCCAACCAGGATCTCGATGTCTCCGAAGAGAACGGCTTCGCCTACGGCGCCGGCTACCTGTTCCACGACAAGTTCGGTGTCGAGCTCAACGGCTCCGAGGCCATGGAGCACGATATCGCGGTCAACGGCGGTAATGTGGGCAGCGTCGACCGTACCCCGGTCAACCTGATGCTCAACTACTACCCGCTGGGCGGCGTGGAAAACGCTCGCGTCCACCCCTACGTTGGCGTGGGCATGAACTACACCCACTTCTCCGACGAGAGCTTCAACGCCGACCTCGATAGCTCCTACGGCGCCGCAGCCCAGGTGGGTCTCGACCTCAGCGTCACCGACAACCTGCTGGTCGGCACCTACGCCCGCTACGCCGATGTCGATTCCGATATCGAGGTCGACGGCCACGATGTCGGCGAGGCCGAGATCGATCCGATGACCATCGGTGCCGGCGTCACCTATCGTTTCTAAGCGCTTGCGCTGTATTGAGAAAACGCCTGCGCGATCTTGAAATAAGCGGCTGACCGGTTAGCTCGATCGCGCCGCATTCCAACCGCAGCATCGAAGGCGTCTGGCTTTGCCAGGCGCCTTTTTTGGTGCGTTGCCGGTTCATTTTTGTCGACCAAAGGAGGTATTGAGGTAGATCAATAACCACGTTCTCGATGCGGCATACACTGCTTGGCAATCGGGCTCGCCCACTTTTGCCAGTACGCAAGGAGAACACCATGCGCCATCCCCTGATCACCACCGCCCTGGTCGCCGCCATCGCCGGCAGCGCCCTCGCCAGCAGCCAGGCCTTTGCCGCCTACGGCAAGGGCGACATCTACACCCGCATCGGTGTGGCCAAGGTCAAGCCCGACTCCGACAACGGCTCGCTGGCCGGCGGCAGCATGAATACCGACGTCCATGACGACAACGGTTTCGCCTTCACCCTGGGCTACCGCTTCCACGACAAGTTCGGCGTCGAACTGCTGGCCGCCGAGCCCTTCGAGCACGACGTCGACCTGAACGTAGGTGGCACCGATATCGGCGCCAGCGTCGAGCACCTGCCGCCGACCCTGACCGTGCAGTACTACCCCTTCGGTGGCACCGAGGCGCGGGTGCAGCCCTACGTCGGCCTGGGGGTCAACTACACCCACTTCTCCGACGAGGATATCGCGCTGGAAGGCGCCGATCTCGATCTGGAAGAGTCCTGGGGCTGGGCCGGCCAGGCGGGCCTCGACCTGGTCATCGACGACCACTGGGCGGCCAACATGGCGGTGTGGTATCTGGATATCGACAGCGACGTCGACCTCAACGGCGAGGACATCGGCGAGATCGAGGTGGCCCCCTACGTGATCATGGCCGGTATCAGCTACCGCTTCTGATCCAGGGCTCGACCGCTAACACGCAGCGCCCGCTCCTGCCTGACAGGAGCGGGCGCTGTGCTGTGACCGTCACAAGATGGCTTCTGTGGTCGCTCGCGTGGCAGTCGCCACTGCCATTCTCGAGGGCGGGGCTGCGGTAACAGGGCAAGCAGAGGCCTAGCTTAGTACGAAAAGCCGGCGAGCGATGGTTAGACAAGGCAAAAACCGGTAAGAAAGCGCAGTTTACGAGATGTAAATGAGCATCTTGACACGATTTTTAACGCCGTATTACCGAGCGCAGGCGCTTTTCGTACAAGCCTTAGCGGGGATGATAACGTGACAGCCCCAACCTCCCCAGAGTGGCATCATCGAGGTGCTCGACGGCCTCTACCGCCGCCAGCGCCTGGTGGTAGCCCTCGCTGAGGAAGTCACGACCGGCCAGCAGGTGCTCAAGGTACTCGCGGGCGGGCCGCAGGCCATCCCCCTGGCGTTCGGCGCCGGCGATATAGACCCAGGCCTCGATCGGCCCTTGTTCGGTGAGCACCGGCAGACGATGACGGTCGTACTCGTGCGGGTAACCTTCGAAGGGATCCATCTGCCGGATCTGCTCTGGCTCAAGGAGTTCGAACAGCGCGCCCTCGACCCGATCGCCTGGCGCCGGCACCACATTGGCGTGGGCAATGCCCGGCACCCGGGAGGCCTTGTTGAAGCGCAGCGCGTAGCCTTCCAGGCTGCCGGCCAGCACACGCCGGGTCTCGCCGATGCGCGCGGCGACACGCTCAATGTTCATGTTGCTGCCATAGGCAAAGTACCAGGGCATCGCCTTCTCCTCGCTGGGGACTTCTTCCGTTACCGGCGATTCAGTTTTCGGTGATCAGCCGGTCGATATCCTCGACAACCTTCTGCAACAGCATCCGGTCCTGGGCGCGCGCGCCTTCCTGGATCAGGTAGGCGTCCACCGCCGGGGCCACATCGCAACTGGCGGGCAGGGGTGCACGCTGTTCGACCAGGGTATCGAGCCTGGCGATAAACACGAAGCGCAGCCACTGGGGCAGCGACATGGTATCGATGCAGAACGGCTGCCGACTGTTGAAGGCGGCGGCCTCCGGCTTGTCCATACGCCACATGTTGGCGGCCTTCATGGTCGCCTCGAGCTCGCGCAGGGCCGCGCCCAGGGCGTCGTGGACGGAAGGTTCGGTGGGCATGATGCCTCCGCTTTGAAAATGGGCTAGGTGCACGTCATTGTCGCGTGCCGGACCAGCGAGGGCCAGCCCGGCAGCAACACGCGCCCCCCAAGAAACCGCTGCAAATGCGGCACCTCGAAGGGCACGCCTCGACGTGCAGACTTTCTCGAACGAGGATCTCGCCGGATGGATGAGCGATTCGGCCTACAGGGGCTCGGCGGCGGGCAGTACCTTGCGCAGGAAGTCTCGGGTACGCGGGTCCTGCGGTGCATGGAACAGCTCCGAGGGAGGCCCCTGCTCGACGATGCGCCCGCCCTCCATGAACACCACCCGGTCGGCCACGTCACGGGCAAAGGCCATTTCGTGGGTGACCACCAGCATGGTCTGGCGTTCACGCGCCAACTGCTTCATCAACGCCAGCACCTCGTCGACCCACTCGGGATCCAGCGATGAGGTGGGTTCGTCGAACAGGATCACCTCGGCCTGGGCGGCCATGGCGCGGCCGATCCCCACCCGCTGCTGCTGGCCCCCGGACAGCGACGCCGGATAGGCGTTCGCCTTGTCCGACATGCCGATGCGCTCGAGGATCTCCCGTGCCCGCTGGTGGGCCTTGGCCCTGGGCCAGCGGTTGACCACGATCAGGCCCTCGGCGATGTTCTCAAGCGCCGTCTTGTTGGCAAACAGCGCGTAGTTCTGGAACACGAAGGCCGTGTGTCGACGGGCAGCCAGGATCTCGGACTTGCTGGCCTGGGTCAGGTCCAGGTTCAGCGGACCCAAGGTCAATCGGCCACCATCGGGCTGCTCGAGAAAGTTGAGACAGCGCAGCAACGTCGACTTGCCGGTCCCGGAGGGGCCGATCACCACGATGATCTCGCCCTGCTGGATCTCCAGATCGATACCGTCGAGCACGGTGGTATCACCGAAGCGCTTGGTCAGTCGCTCTAGCTTGATCATCGACGATAGGCCTCGTTGAGTCGGGATTCCAGGCGCCGCTGCAGCCAGGCCAGTGCCTCGACGATGGCCCAGTAGATCAGCGCCACGGTGATGAAGGCCTCGAAGTACAGGAAGCTGCCGGCGGCCTCTTTCTGGGTCGCCCCCATCAACTCGGTCACGCCCAGGGTGAACGCCAGCGAGGTGGCCTTGATCATGTCGATGAAGTAGTTCATCAACGTCGGCACCGCGATGCGAGTGGCCTGGGGCAGCACGATCCGGCGCATCAACTGGCCGTTGGTCATGCCAATGGACAGCGCCGCCTCGGTCTGACTGCGATCCACGCCGACGATGGCGGCGCGGATCGACTCCGCCATATAGGCCGAGAAGTGCAGCGTCAGCCCCATGATGGTGGCGGTGATGCCATCGATGGTGGTCAGAAACGACAGCACCTGGGGCAGCCCGTAGTAGAACAGGAACAGCTGCACCAGCAGCGGCGTACCGCGAAAGAACGAGATGAACCACAGCGTCAGGCCGTTGAGAACCGGGATCTTGAGTACCCGGATCACCGCCAGGCCACAGGCCAGCACCAGAGCCAGCGCCATCCCGGCCAGCGCCATCCCCAGGGTCAGGGGAAGGTAGCTGAGCAGGATGGGCACCAGCCCGAGCATGTAGTCGAGGTCGAGAATGCTCATGGAGAGTCGATCACCGCTCAGGGCGTGGTGATATCGGCATCGAACCAGCGCTCGGAGATCTCGCTCAAGGTGCCATCTTCACGCAGGGTGTCAAGCGCCTGGTCGACCTCGTCGCGCAGTTCCTGGTCGTCCTGACGGAACGGCAGCGCATTGCGAATCTCGGAGAACGGCTTGCCGGCCAGCGCCAACGGCAGTGGCTTTTCCTTGATCACCTGGGTGGCGCTGACGCGATCCATGACGAAGGCATCGACACGACCCAGCGCGGTGTCCTGCTCGATGTTGCTCTCATAGGTGCGGATATCGATCTCGTCGGCGTAGGGCAGCTCGCGCAGCAACTGCTCGTAGTTGGAGCCCAGGTTGACGGCCACGGTCTTGCCCGCCAGATCCTCGACACCGGAGACCTCGTCATTGCCTTCCTTGGTCACCACCTGAGCACCGTCATACACGTAGGGCGAGGTGAACAGGTACTTCTGCTCACGCTCCTCGGTGATGGTGATCTGGTTGGCGATGGTGTCGATGCGCCCCGACTCGAGCATGCCGAACAATCCTGAGAAGTTGGCGGTGACGAACTCCACCTCGGTGCCCATCTCTTCGGCCACTGCTTCCATCACGTCGACCTCGAAGCCCTTGAGGGTGTCCTGCTCGACGAAGGTAAAGGGAAAGTAACCACCGGACATGCCGACTTTCAGGGTGTCGGCGTGGGCACCGGCAGCGACACCGATGGCACCTGCGGCGGCAAGAGAAACAGCCAGATGACGAACCATGGACGGCTCCTTGAAAACGATTGGGGCGGCCAGTGCGGCATGGCCCGGGAGGGTGACAGGTGGAGGCATCCATCGCCACTTCAACCCTGGGCTGCTCGATGGCTCAGCATGATTTGGAATAAACGACCGCTATTATATTCCAAATCGATAGCAGACGCAGTGAAAAATCCCAGGGTGAACCATAGCCTCCTGCTATTGCGACCGCCCTTTCCGGGAACAACCGCCGACAGCCGTCGGCTAACTGTCACCTCACCGACTTATCCCCACCATCATTCATTCACAGAAGCGCTGAATGTCCCTGTGGATAACCCTTTGACAGATGACGCCGAGCCGCTTCTGACGCTCTTTCGCGGCGCTTGATCAAAAATTCACCAGCGGTGCAGCAAAATACAGTGCGAGGGATGCACAAATTTCCGCCGTGGACGGCTGACACTCCTCGAGCGGCGCGATAGAGTGCACGCTGATCTTTCGGAGGGGCCATGCAAGCGATCCATCGTCTTCACGACTTTTTCACCCTGACCGGTGCCGAGGTGCGTCTCTATCATATGGGACGGCGTGTGCACCCCTGCGCGCTCGAGACCCTGGCAGACTTCGAGAGCGGCCAGGTCCCCTGGCCGGAACCCTGGCAGGGTCGTGCCCGCCTGGCGCTGGTGTTTCGCCTGGGTGACATGAGCGACCCGCTGATCTGGTTCCTGGCGCTGCCGGTGGACGAACAGGGCCTTCTGGATGCCGCCCAGCGGGACGCCTTCCTCGAGCGCCTGCTGTCCACCCTGGGCCGCAGCGCAGAAGCGCTGGAGCAGTCCGACGGCGGCGAGATCGACAACCTGATGAAGGACAACCCGCTGGCCTTCACCCCTTCCCTGACCTTTCAGGCGATGCTGCACGCCCGAGCCAGCGCCGATCTTGAGCGTCCCGCCAGCGAGCACCTTGAGCCGGTCGAAGCCTTCCTGTCGGGCCAGGGTGGCCACGACTGGCAGGCGCTGGGCCTGCAGGGGCTGGCCGACCATGTGGCGCGTCTCACCCCCGAGACTGAGGCCTCGCTGGTGGCCGCTATCCCGCAGCTGCACAGCGAAGTGCTGACATCGCTATGCTACTGTCTGGAACATGTAGCACTATCAGCAGAGCTTGCGGAGGCGCTGCGTCAGCGCGGCGAACAGGCCGCCAGCCAGGGCGACATCGAGACCTTCTGCGCCTGTGTACGCGCCGTGGGCAACGCGCCCGACAGCCTGGCCGGTGACTGGTTCGACGACCTGCTGGCCGATAGCGATGCCTGCGGCCCGGACACCCTCGCGGCAATCGCCGCACGGGGCTGGCAACACCTGGAGCACGCCGAGCGCCTGCCGCTGTTTCTGGAGCGGGTCGCCGAATGCGAGGGGGCCGACTTCCTGGCCGTTGCGAGGGACCTGGCGCAGATCCCCCGGCTGCGTCTGCCGGTACTGATGACGCTGCGTCAGGCGCCGAAGGACTCCGCCACCGCTCGCCGACTGGCGGCGGTCAAGGGCACAGGCGGTCATTGATTCGCTTGCCCGTGTGACGTTCGTTGCCACTGACAGTTCGACAACGGACGTCGCCTGAATAACAAGCAGCATCCCGCGACAAGGAGAAGACATGAAGGACCTGCCCTTTCAGGCTCAGGCCGTCGTCGGTCGCCGCGAGATGGTGATCCTGCCGCAGATGCACCTGCATCTGTGTGCCAAGGTGGACACCGGCGCTCGCACCTCGGCGCTGCACGCCGAGGAGATCGAGTCCTTCGAGGAGGACGAGATCCTGTGGGTCAGCTTCGTCACCCGTGCCGGCGGCCCCGACAGTCCGTCACATCAGTACCGCATGCACCTGCATGATCGGCGCAAGGTCACCAGCTCCAACGGCCAGGCCGAGTGGCGCTACTTCATTCGCACCCAGATGCAGATGGGGGATCTGGAATTTCCCGTCGAGCTATCCCTGACCGACCGGCGCAACATGCGCCACCCCATGCTTCTCGGTCGCCGCGCACTGCGCCGCCTGCTGGTGGCGCCCGGCGCTACCTTTCTGCACGGCGAACCCTGACGGATCCACCGCCCCTGACCTGGAGACTCGCACATGCATATCGCGCTGCTGTCCCGCAACCGCAATCTCTACTCCACTCGTCGCCTGGTGGAAGCCGCCGAACAACGCGGCCATACGGCCCGGGTGGTCGATACGCTGCGCTGCTACATGAGCATCGCTTCTCACCATCCGTCGATTCACTACAAGGGTGAGGAACTCGAGCCCTTCGACGCCGTCATCCCGCGCATCGGCTCCTCGGTCACCTTCTACGGCTGCGCCGTGCTGCGTCAGTTCGAGATGATGAACGTCACCGTGCTCAACGACAGCGTCGGTATCACCCGTTCCCGCGACAAGCTGCGCTCACTGCAACTGCTGTCTCGCAAGGGCATCGGCCTGCCGGTGACCGGCTTCGCCCACTCCCCCGATGACATCCCGGACCTGATCACCATGGTCAAGGGCGCCCCGCTGGTGATCAAGCTGCTGGAAGGCACCCAGGGTATCGGCGTGGTGCTGGCCGAGACCAACCAGGCGGCGGAATCGGTGATCCAGGCGTTCATGGGCATGAAGGCCAACATCATGGTTCAGGAGTACATCAAGGAAGCCAAGGGCGCCGACATCCGCTGCTTTGTCATCGGCGACAAGGTGGTGGCAGCGATGAAGCGCCAGGCGGCCGAAGGCGAGTTCCGCTCCAACCTGCACCGCGGCGGCAGCGCCAGCGTCATCCGTATCACCCCGGAAGAACGCTCCACCGCCATCCGCGCGGCCAAGTCCATGGGGCTGCGCGTGGCCGGTGTCGACCTGCTGCGCTCCAACCATGGCCCCGTGGTGATGGAGGTGAACTCCTCGCCCGGCCTGCAGGGCATCGAGAGCGCCACCGGCAAGGACATCGCCGGCCTGGTCATCGAACACCTGGAAAAGAGCGCCACGGCGCGTCCACGGACCCGTACGCCGGCCAAACCCAAGGGCTGAAGCGGCAAGGGCTCAAGATAAAAGCCCCGTAAAGGATGACGCCGACGGGCGACCGATAGTACGGTCGCCCGTCTTGTCATTGGCGCTCACTTACCGCTCACAAGCGCGAGGCGGCCCTTCGCCTACGACGATATCTCGCCGCAACCGGGCCAACTTTGTCAGCGCTTTTCGACCAAGGTCGAAGCGATCGACCACCCCACCGCAAGAATCATAAATATTTGCCACATTAGGGGTGGCAAAACTCCTGCTGGAGCCCCACAATTTGCGTCACCGGAGGAGGTGACGCGCATGTTTCTCGATAATCGCCAGGTGGCGATGGACAGCCTGCTGGAGGCCCTGGCCGACAGCGTCGACTATTTCCAGGACAATCTCGAGCGCCTGCGACCCTCGCTGCGCGACGCTCTGGAGCCCCACTTCGAGACGCGCCAGAAGACCATGCGCGAGCTCCAGGAGCTGGCGCGCGAACACCTCGACCTGCTGCCGCGTGATGCCGACGTCGAACGCGACGACTACATGTGGCTGTGGAGTCGTCTCAAGAGCTTTGTCGGCAACGACTCACAGGTGTTGATCAACGAGCTGCTCGAGCAGGAGCGGGTGCTGATGCAGTCCCTCTCCACCCTGTTTACCCATCCCTTGCCGGGCCCCATCGAGCCGGTGATCGAAGAGGTATGGAAGGGTTGCCGCGCGCTGATTCGCGAGCTCTACGACCTGCAGAAGTCGACCGCCCAGAAGCGTGGCGCAGGCCGTCGAACCGTCAAACGCTGACGCCGCCGACCACAACGCCAATCCACGAAAACGCCTTGCCAGGCTCTGCCGGCAAGGCGTTTTTATTGGTGAAGCGGATGCCTGGGTAAAGGGGCTGCTCTCAGTTCTTGTCGGCGTCGGGCGTGCGCAGCAGCAATGGCGCCACACTGGCGTCGCCTCTGGTCAACACCTCATCGATGATCTCGTGAAGACTCCGAGCCTCGATGCGAGCTGCCGGCGCCGCGATCTTCAAAGGCTCCAGCGGGCCAAGAAAGCGCGGCTCTCGTTGCCACAGGTAGAGATCGCCCAGGGTCGCCACCCGGGCCACCCACTCTCGCAGGATCAGCCAGCGAGAACCCTCCCTCTCGGGCGCCGGGCAGCCCTCGACCTCAAGTCCCAGGGCATCAGCGATGAACAGCGCCCGCGGCAGGTGCCAGTCCTGGGTAATCAATAGCGCGCGCTCCACCTCGAACACGTCGCGGGCCCTGGCCAGGGTATCGAAGGTGCTGAAACCGGCGTAGTCCAGCGTCATGTCGACCTCGCGCACGCCACGCGCCTTGAGATCGCGCCACATGGTCACCGGCTCGTTGTAGTAGCGGGTGGCATTGTCACCGGACACCAGCAGGTGGCGCAGACGTCCTTCGTTCATCAACCGGGCGGCGGCGATCATGCGCCCTTCGAAGTGGGGATTGCGGGTACCGCTGCGGGTCCAGTGGGAGGTGCCGAAGACGATGCCGACCTGGTGGGGGCGGCATTCGACGAGGCGAGGAGCGACGCGATCGCGGGTGGTGGCCACCACCCAGGCGTTGGCCGCGACAAAGGCCAGGGCGAGCAACAGGACCAGGCTACCGAGACACAGCAGCAGGCGACGAAACATCGTGAACAGTGGCTCGCGCATGACGATTCCAATTGACAGCGGAGGTCAGGACCCGCTGCGCGGGCCAGAGAGGGCCGGGTCAGAACATGCCAAGTTCCAGCTTGGCCTCGTCGCTCATCATCTCACGACTCCAGGGGGGATCGAAGACGATCTCGGTATGCACCTTGGAAATCTGCGGTGCTCCCAGAATCTTGTTGCGCGCATCCGCCGCGATCACATCGCCCATGCCACAACCGGGGGCGGTCAGGGTCATGCGAATGGTGACGATGCGCTCACCACTGATCAGGCGCTCGATACGACAACCGTATACCAGTCCCAGATCGACGATATTGACCGGGATCTCGGGATCGAAACAAGTCCTGAGCTGATCCCAGACAAACGCCTCGATCGCCGCATCGTCGGCCTCGGGGTCCAGTGTCGGGCGTGGCATCGGCTCGAGGCCCACCGCGTCCAGGTTGGATCCCTCGATCAGGTACAGACGTCCCTCGTAGGCAACACTCAGGGTGCTGCCCTTGGCCTGCATCACCGAGACGATGCTGTCCTCGTCAAGCGTCACCGTCTTGCCGAAGGGAATGGAGATGACCTCCACGTCCCGCTGCAACGGCAGTTGCTGGCCCTTGCTCAGTTGAGCAATCTGATCGTGTTCGCTCATGCAATTCCTTAGGCGGGTACGCCGAATGACTCCCTTGCCAACCAGGGCTCGAGGCGGCACGCGCCGCCCCGAGCCGCCCTGCTGCTTCAGCGCAGCATGCTGATCACCCGCTGGAGGCTCTCGACCAGCACGTCGACTTCCTCCGGGGTGTTGTAGGCCGCAAAGGAAGCGCGACAGGTGGCATCGACGCCGAACTGGGCCAGCAGCGGCTGGGCGCAGTGGTGGCCGGTACGAATCGCCACGCCGAGCTGGTCGATCAGCAGACCGATATCCTGGCTATGCACGCCGTCGACCACAAAGGACAAGACGCCTGCCTTGTCCGGCGCGGTGCCCAGCACGCGAAGGCCATCCACCGCCGCCACGCTTTCGGTGGCGTGCTCGAGCAGGCGATGCTCCCAGGCACTGATGTGCTCAAGGCCGATCGAATTGACCCATTCGATGGCACGGCCCAGGGCGATCACTTCGGCGATGGCCGGCGTGCCCGCCTCGAACTTGTGGGGAATGGCGGCAAAGGTGGTCGGCGTCTCGAAGGACACCGTGGCGATCATCTCGCCGCCACCCTGCCAGGGCGGCATGGCCTCGAGCAGCGCCTCGCGGCCGTAGAGCACGCCGGCGCCGGTGGGACCATAGACCTTGTGCCCCGAAAATGCGTAGAAGTCGGCACCGATGGCCTGAACATCGATCGGCTCATGGGGTGCCGCCTGGGCGCCATCCACCAGAATCAGCGCATCGTGCTGATGGGCGACCCGGGCCATCTCGGCCACCGGGTTGATGGTACCGAGGGCGTTGGAGACGTGATTGACCGCCACCAGCCGGGTGCGCTCGCCGATCAGGTCACGGTAGGCGTCCTGATCCAGCGCGCCACGCTCATCCACCGGGATCACCTTGATGGTGAAGCCGCGCTCGGCCGCCAGCAGCTGCCAGGGCACGATATTGGAGTGATGTTCGAGCTGGGAGATCAGCACCTCGTCACCGGGACCGAGGTTGGCGCGCCCCCAGCTCTGGGCCACCAGGTTGATCGCCTCGGTGGTGCCACGGGTGAACACGATCTCGCGGGTGCTCGCGGCGTTCAAAAAGGCACGCACGGTCTCCCGGGTGCCCTCGAAGGCCGCCGTGGCCTCGTCGGCCAGGGTGTGAAGGCCACGATGGATATTGGCGTTCATCTGGCTGTAGTAGTGATCGAACACCTCGATCACCTGACGTGGCGTCTGGCTGGTGGCGGCGTTGTCCAGATAGACCAGAGGCTTGCCGTGGACCTCCCGATCGAGGATCGGGAAGTCCTTGCGCACCCTCGCCACATCGAGCAGCAGATCGCTGAAGTGGGTCATGCTCAGTCCTCGTTGAGGGCCACGGCGGCTTCCACCAGACCGGCCAGGTGGAAGCGCTCGGGCAGCTTGCCGGCCACGGTCAGCTCGACCCGCTCGGACACCGCGTCCAGATTCACCTGATCCATCACCTCACCGGCGAAGGCCAGGGTCAGCAGTCCACGTGCAGTGGCCTCATCCAGCCCGCGGGTACGCAGGGCAAACACCGCTTCCTCGTCGAGCTGACCGGTGGTGGCGCCGTGGGAACACTTGACGTCGTCGGCGTAGATCTCGAGCTCGGGCTTGGTGTCGATCTGGGCACGATCGGAGAGCAGCAGGTTGGCGTTGCTCTGGTCGGCCTCGATCTTCTGGCTGTCGCGCTTGACGATCACCTTGCCGTTGAACACGCCGTGGGCGCGGTCATCGAGGATGCCCTTGTAGTTCTCGTGGGAGAAGGTGTGGGGCGCGTTGTGGTTGGCCAGGGTGTGGTTGTCCACGTGCTGGCGATTCTGGCCGTAGAACAGACCATTGAAGGTCACCTCGGCGCCCTGGCCATTGAGGTCGCTGACCAGGTCGTTGCGCACCAGTCCACCACCGAGGGTGATGTTGAAGGAGGTGAACTGAGCGTCGCGGCACTGCTCCACGTGGATACTGGCCACGTGCAGGTCCTGCTCGGGCGACTCCACCAGCTTGTAGTGGGTCAGGTTGGCGCCACGATCGAGCATCACCTCTTCCACCAGGTTGGTGAAGTTGGCGGCGCCCTCTTCACCCACATGGTGTTCGATCACGGTGGCCTGGCTGCGTCCGCCCGCCTCGATCAGGATACGCGGGTGGCTCATCACCGGCGCCTCGTTGGCCCGGGACAGGAACTGCAGCACGATGGGCTTGTCGACCACGGTGCCGGGCGCCAGGCGCACCAGCGCGCCCTCCTCGAAGAAGGCGGTGTTGAGCGCCGAGAAGGCCGAGAATTCGACCCCGGTCAGGCGCCCCAGCGGGCCGCCGACGGCCTCGTGGTTCTCTTCCAGGGCCTGGGACAGCGGCTGCACCTGCACGCCACCCGGCAGCTCGGACAGGTCCGACAGGGCGCTGGAAAAGACGCCGTCGACGAAGGTCAGACGGTGGGCGTCCAGCGGCAGCGTCAGGGCAGCGGCGCTGGCCTGGGAAAACTCGGCAGAGCCTGTGAGCTGGAAGTCGGTGCGACTAATGGCGCGCACGTCGGTGTACTTCCACTCTTCGACGCGGCGATCGGGAAAGCCCATCGCCTCGAAGCGGGCCGCACCGGCCTGGCGCCGTGCGGCGATCCAGGTGGGTTCGCCGCGGCGCGCCTCGCTGCGCTCGTTCAGACGATCGAGAAAGCGTTGCACATCACTCATGCAGCGGGCTCCTCTACGACCCAGTCGTAGCCACGGGATTCGAGTTCATGGGCAAGCTCGGCGCCGCCGCTCTTGACGATCCGGCCGTTCACCAGCACGTGGACGTGGTCGGGCACGATGTAGTCGAGCAGGCGCTGGTAGTGAGTCACCAGCAGGATGCCGCGATCTTCACTGCGCAGCGAGTTGACCCCATCGGCCACCACCTTCATGGCGTCGATGTCGAGGCCGGAGTCGATCTCGTCGAGCATCGCGAGCTTGGGCTGCAGCACCAGCATCTGCAGGATCTCGTTACGCTTCTTCTCGCCGCCGGAGAAGCCTTCATTGACGGCACGCTGCAGGAAGCTGTTGTCCATCTTCATGAAGGACACCTTTTCCTTGATCAGCTTCATGAACTCGGGTGCCGGAATCTCGCCCTCGCCGCGCGCCTCGCGCTGGGCGTTGAGCGCCGCCTTGAGCAGGTAGATGTTCTTGACCCCCGGGATTTCCACCGGGTACTGAAAGCCCAGCAGCAGACCGGCCTGGGCGCGCTCTTCGATCTCCATCTCGAGGACATCCTTGCCCTCGAAGGTGATCGAGCCCGCGGTCACCTCGTAGCCGTCCTTGCCCGCGATGACGGCGGACAGGGTCGACTTGCCGGCGCCATTGGGACCCATGATGGCGTGCACTTCGCCAGGCTGGATGGACAGGGTCAGACCCTTGAGGATTTCAGAGCCCTCGACGGTGACGTGGAGATCCTTGACTTCGAGCATGTAGACACCTTTGCGATGCCCGCCGCGCCGGGCGGCGGGAGAAAAACGAATAAGGGTGGAAGTTGGCGCCGGGGGTCAGCCCACCGCGCCTTCGAGCGTCACGTTGAGCAGTGCCTCTGCCTCGACCGCAAACTCCATCGGCAGCTCCTGGAAGACGTCCTTGCAGAAGCCGTTGACGATCATGTTGACCGCGTCTTCCTCGGAGATACCGCGGCTCTGGCAGTAGAACAGCTGGTCCTCGCCGATCTTGGAGGTGGTCGCCTCGTGCTCCACCGTGGCCGTCGAGTTGCCGATCTCCTGGTACGGGAAGGTGTGGGCACCGCAGGTATCGCCGATCAGCAGCGAATCACACTGGGTAAAGTTGCGCGCGCCCTTGGCCCGCGGGCCGACCTTGACCAGACCACGATAGGACTGGTTGGAACGCCCGGCGGAGATACCCTTGGAGACGATGGTGGACTTGGAGCCCTCGCCCAGGTGGATCATCTTGGTGCCGGTATCGGCCTGCTGGCGACCGTTGGTCACCGCCACCGAGTAGAACTCGCCGATGGAGTCCTTGCCACGCAGGATGCAGGACGGGTACTTCCAGGTGATGGCGGAGCCGGTCTCGACCTGGGTCCAGCTGATGTGGGAACGGTCGCCACGGCAGTCGCCACGCTTGGTGACGAAGTTGTAGATGCCGCCCTTGCCGTCCTCGTCACCCGGATACCAGTTCTGCACCGTGGAGTACTTGATGCTGGCGTCTTCCAGCGCCACCAGTTCCACCACCGCGGCGTGCAGCTGGTTCTCGTCGCGCATCGGTGCGGTGCAGCCTTCCAGGTAGGACACCTGGGCCTTCTTCTCGCACACGATCAGGGTGCGCTCGAACTGGCCGGTGTTGGCGGCGTTGATGCGGAAGTAGGTGGACAGCTCCATCGGGCAGGTCACGCCTTCCGGCACGAACACGAACGAGCCGTCGGTGAACACCGCCGAGTTGAGCGCGGCAAAGTAGTTGTCGCTGGTCGGCACCACGGTACCCAGGTACTGCTTGACCAGCTCCGGATAGTCGCGGATCGCCTCGGAGATGGAGCAGAAGATCACGCCGGCCTCGGCCAGCTTGTCCTTGAAGGTGGTGGTCACCGACACCGAGTCGAACACCGCGTCCACGGCGACGCCAGCCAGGGCCGCACGCTCATGCAGCGGGATGCCCAGCTTCTCGTAGGTCTCGAGCAGCTTGGGGTCCACCTCGTCGAGGCTCTGGGGCTTGTCTTCCTCACGCTTGGGCGCGCTGAAATACGAGATCGCCTGGTAGTCGATGGGCGGATAGTCCAGATGGGCCCAGGACGGCGCGGTCATCTTCAGCCACTGATGGTAGGCGTCAAGGCGCCAATCGAGCATCCACTGCGGCTCACCCTTCTTCTTGGAGATGAAAGCGATGGTGTCTTCATCCAGCCCCGGCGGGATCGTGTCGCTCTCGATGTCGGTCACGAATCCTTCTTTATATTCGCGACGGACGAGCTGTTCCATTTCCTGACTTGCCATGATGTGTCCCCTCCCGGACGGTTCGGTCGGCGGGCGTTACCCGCCCAGGGTAATGAAGTCGATGTCGATGAGGCGCTGGTCAGGCTTCCGCCGCCAGGCTGATGCTCTGGATCGGCAGGCGAATCGGCAGCTTCAGCGGCGCACTGTCGGCCAGGTGCGCCAGGGTGATGCTGTCGAGCAGTTCGCGGATCGCCAGCGACACTCGCTGCCAGTTGTCGGCCACCCCGCAGGTGGAGGCCAGGTCGCATTCGCCATCGGCGTGGCTGCATTCGGTCACCGCCACCGGCCCTTCGATGGCCGCGATGATGTCGCTGGCGGTGATCTCCGAGGCAGGACGCGCCAGGTAGTAGCCACCCTGGGCGCCGCGCCGGGACACCAGCAGTCCCGCGCGCACCAGCATCTTCAGCGTCTTGCTCACCGTGGGGTGAGGCAACTGCACCGCTTCGGCGAGCTCTCCGGCGGCGTGCGGCTGCTGGGGGTGACGTGCGATCTGTGCCATCACCACCGCCGCATAGTCCGTCAACCGGGAAAGCTTCAGCATGCCCATCTCCTCGGGGAGTTCCCCTCGTCGGTGCAGGGCTCAGCCCCTGCTTCGATTGGGGACCATTTTAGTCCTGTATAACCTCCATGTGAAGAGCGGCACACATCTATCACGTCGATAGCCCTCACGTTCTCGGCACGATCGCCGCCGATAGACACAATAAAACCAATCATTCTCATTTACTTTAACTATGCGTCCGGGTTGACAGCCTCACCCCCAAGCATCAGATCCATCAATTCCCGTCATTGCAGATCGTCATTCATGATCAAACCAAATAGATACTTCATTCTGCTAAGCTTGTGCCGTATCAACGGCCAGTGAACGCAACGCCTCGCCTCTTGTCAGGCCGAGCCGATGGCGTGTGTCCTGGCCCAGGGCCGTTCACAGGCCCGACTCACCCCGCCGCGAGGCCTCGACAGGAGCTATTGCCTTGGAACTGATTCAGTACGCCCTGGACAACGCCGACCTGCTGTTGTCCCGGACCCTCGAGCACATCTCGCTGGTGGGCGTTGCCGTCGGCATCGCCACCCTCACCGGGGTGCCCATCGGCATCGCCATCACCCGCAACGAGCGCGTCGCCCAGGCGGTGCTCTACGCAGCGTCGATCATCGTCACCGTGCCCTCCATCGCGCTGTTCGGGATCATGATTCCGGTGCTGTCGCTGATCGGTCAGGGCATCGGCTACCTGCCGGCGGTGATCGCGGTGCTGCTGTACTCCCAATTACCGATCATTCGTAACACCTACACCGCCATCAACAACGTCGACCCGGCCCTGCGCGAGGCTGCCCGTGGCATCGGCATGAGCCACCGACAGCGCCTGCGGATGGTCGAGATCCCGCTGGCGGTGCCGGTGATCATGGCCGGGGTGCGCACCGCCGTGGTGCTCAATATCGGCGTCATGGCGATCGCCGCCTATATCGGCGCTGGCGGTCTCGGCACCTTTATCAGCCGTGGTATCTCCCAGTCCGACCCGCGCCAGCTGATCGTCGGCGCGGTGGCGGTCAGCCTGCTGGCGATCATCGTCGACTACGGCCTGCTGGCGGTGCAGAAGCGCTTCACGCCCAAGGGCATGGAAGGCGCCGCCAACGCCGCCTGATCATTTGTGTTCCGGCAACGTCGCGGAAATGCCGCTGCGGCGGCTGGCGTCCTGTACGCCACACCGCCCGAGCGCAGCCGGAACGTCGATACGACAACAGGTGAGCCGCCGCCTCGACAGCGGCACCGTCGACGCCCATCGACGACCCGGAGCTCGCCGACGCCGACTTGCATACAAGGATTTGCTCATGATTCGTCTGGAAAACCTGACCAAGGTCTTCGATACGCCCAAGGGCGCGGTCGTCGCCGCCGACCACATCAACATGGAGGTCCCCAGCGGCGAGATCTGCATCCTGCTCGGCCCCTCCGGCTGCGGCAAGACCACCACCCTCAAGATGATCAACCGGATCGTGAAGCCCTCCTCCGGCAAGGTGTTCATCAATGGCGATGACACCACCGGCATGGACACCCAGGACCTGCGCCGCAACATCGGCTACGTCATCCAGCAGATCGGCCTGTTCCCCAACATGACCATCGAGGAGAACATCGCGGTGGTGCCCAAGCTGCTGGGCTGGGACAAGGCGCGCTACAAGGAGCGTGCCCGCGAGCTGATGCGCATGATCGCGCTGGAACCCGACGCCTTTCTCAAGCGCTATCCGTCCGAGCTGTCCGGTGGTCAACAGCAGCGTATCGGTGTGGCCCGGGCACTGGCCGCCGATCCCCCCGTGATGCTGATGGACGAGCCCTTCGGCGCCATCGACCCGATCAACCGGGCGGTGATCCAGGATGAATTCCTGAAGATGCAGCAGGACCTGAAGAAGACCATCATGTTCGTCAGCCACGATATCGACGAGGCGATCAAGATGGGGGATCGGGTCGCGGTCTTCCGTGAGGGCAAGCTGGTGCAGTATTCGTCCCCCGACGACCTGCTGGCGGCGCCGAAGAATGCCTTCGTCGAGTCCTTCCTGGGCGAGGACCGCGCGCTCAAGCGGCTGAATCTGGTCAAGGTCGCCGAAGTGGTCAGCGATGAGATCGGTACCGTCAAGCCGGAGGACACCCTGACCACGGCGCTCGCACGCATCGACGACTTCGGCTACCAGAATTCGATCCTGATGATCAACGACAAGCGCCAGCCGGTGGGCCTGATCAGCCGCTCCCTGGCCCGCACCACCAAGGGCTACTGCCGCGACCACTTCCAGAACGTGCCGGCCACGGTGAGTCTCGACGACGACCTGCGCAAGGTGGCCTCGCTGATGTTCGCCCAGGACATCACCTGGCTGCCCTGCGTCGACGAGGAGGGCCGCGTCTGCGGGCAGATCACCCAACGCGCCATGACCCACCACCTGGGCGCCCGCTTCCGTACCAAGCAGCGCGAGACGTCCGCCGTGGCCGCCGAGCCCAAGGAGTGAGCCGATGCTGATTCGAAGCCTGAAAAGCGCCGGACTCGTCCTTGCCCTGATTGTCATCTTCCTGCTCGGGGTATGGGCTCAGGCCAGCGGCGCCATCGATGACTTCCTGTGGTACCTGCCCGACGTCCAGTATCTGGTGGTCCAGCACCTGTGGCTGACCTTGCTGTCGGGCAGCCTGGCGATCCTGGTCGCGATCCCGCTGGGGGTGTGGCTGTCGCGCCCGAGCATGGCCAAGGCCGCGGAATCGATGATGCAGGTGCTCAACGTCGGCACCACCATCCCCACCCTGGCGGTGCTGGCGCTGTCCATGAGCTTTCTCGGCATCGGTACCGTTCCGGCGGTGTTTGGCCTGTTCGTGGCCACCCTGCTGCCCATCGCGCGCAACACCTACGCCGGACTCAAGGGCGTCTCGCCGGCGCTCAAGGAGGCCGCTGCCGGGATTGGCATGTCACCGACCCAGCGCCTTTTCAAGGTGGAACTGCCCAATGCCCTTTACGTCATCTTTGCCGGTATCCGTACCGCCCTGACCATCAACGTCGGCACGGTGCCCCTGGCCTTTTTGATCGGCGCAGGCGGACTGGGTGAGCTGATCTTCACCGGCATCGATCTCTACGATCCGATCATGATGCTGTCCGGGGCCATCCCCACCGCCCTGCTGGCGATCCTGGTGGACGCCCTGGTGGCCGGCGTGGCCTTCATCGTGGTGCCGCGCGGCGTCAATCCGGCGCGCGCCTGAACACCTGGGCTTTCCAACAACGACACCCTGCAAGGAGATATTCGCATGAAGACCCTGATGACCACCCTGACCGGCCTGGCCCTGTTTACCGCTACGGCTACCGCCAGTGCCGACGAGATCGTGATCGGTGGCAAGAACTTCACCGAGCAGCAACTACTGGCCAGCATGACCACCCAGTATCTGGACGGGCTCGGCTACGACGTCGACACCCGCGCCGGCATGGGCTCGGCGGTGCTGCGCCAGGCTCAGGAAAACGGCCAGATCGACCTCTACTGGGAGTACACCGGCACCTCGCTGATCAACTACAACGACGTCACCGAATCGCTGTCCGCCGACGAGACCTACCAGCGCGTCAAGGAACTGGACGGCGAGAAGGGCCTGGTGTGGCTCGAGCCTTCCGCCGCCAACAACACCTACGCCCTGGCCATGCGCGCCGAGAGCGTGGAGGAAACGGGCATCAGTACGCTGTCCGACCTGGCGTCCGCGGTGAATGACGGTGAAGAGCTTGCCTTTGCCATGAACGCCGAGTTCTACGCCCGCGAAGACGGCTGGCGTCCGCTGCAGCGCGCCTACGACTTCCGCGTCGAGCGTGGCGCCGTCAAGCGCATGGACTCCGGCCTGGTCTATCAGGCGCTGCGCGACGGCCAGGTCGATATCGGCCTGGTGTTTGCCACCGACGGTCGTGTGCCCGCCTTCGACTTCCAGATCCTCGAAGACGACCAGGGCTTCTTCCCGGCCTACGCCCTGACCCCAGTGGTCCGCCAGGACACCCTGGACGCCAATCCGGAGCTCGCAGAGCAGATGAACGCGCTGTCGGCGCTGCTCGATGACGACACCATGGCGAGCCTCAACGCCCGAGTGGACGTCGAGCGCGAGACCATCGAGGACGTCGCCGAGTCCTTCCTCGCGGACAACGACCTGCTGTGACCCTTCAAGGCCCCCGTTCGGGGGCCTTTTTCTTAGCTCGCCAGCGTGCGGCGAGCGGAACCTGCAGCAGCAGCGACCGGTCGCCCCCCCTCCTGCATTGCTGCTCCCCCTGTTCGACAAAGGACCTCCCCATGAGCACTTCCCGGGACGTCATCCACTGGATCCTCACGTCTCCCCTCGACCGCCTCGATGACGCTCAGTGTCGCCACGCCAAGCGCTGCCTGATCGACCTGATCGGCGTCGCCGCCGGCGCCACCGACACTACCCTGGCCGAGCACGCACGGCGCTACGTCAGGGTGCAGCATGCGGGGGATCGCCCCTTGCTGTTCGCGTCATCAACGGCGTCGGCTACCGGCGTCGCCCTGCACGGCGCCTGGCTGATCGATGCACTCGACGCCCACGACGGCCAGGTGCTGACCAAGGGCCACGCCGGCGTCGCCATCCTGCCGGGACTGCTGGCGCTGCCCGAGATCGAGCAGGTCAGCGGCAGGGATTTTCTCGGCCTGCTGGCGATGGGCTACGAGATCGCCACCCGGGCCGGCATCGCGCTGCACGCCTCGAGCCCCGACTACCACACCTCAGGGGCCTGGAATGCCCTCGGCGTGGCAGCGGTGACCGCGCGCCTCAAGGGCCTCGCCCCGGCCCAGCTGGAACACGCACTCGGCATCGCCGAATTCTATGGCCCGCGCAGCCAGATGATGCGCTGCATCGATCACCCCACCATGCTCAAGGATGGCAGCGGCTGGGGTGCCCAGGCCGGCGTCGCGGCCACCCTGCTGGCCGATGACGGCTTCACCGGCGCCCCGGCGGTGACCCTGTGCGATGAGCAGCAATCCGCAGTTTGGGGCGATCTGGGACGGCGCGACTACCTGTCACAGCAGTACTTCAAGGCCTATCCGGTATGCCGCTGGGCCCAGCCGGCGGTGGAGGCGGTACTCGCCATACCCGCCGCCGAACGCCAGGTGGAGAACATCGAACGCATCGAGATCACCACCTTCCACGAAGCCAGGCGCCTTCATACCATCGCCCCGACCACGACCGAACAGGCCCAGTACAGCCTGCCCTGGTCGGTCGCCTGCGCCCTCGATCGAGGCACCATCGACGTCGCCGCCATCAGCCGGGATCTCGGCGACGACGATCTCGTGGCGCTGTCACGGCAGGTGACAACCACCGAATGCGATGACTACAACGCACGCTTTCCGGCCGAGCGCTGGGCCAGCGCTACGCTGCACCTGCGCGATGGCCGCCGTATTCAAAGCCCTGCCATGGAAGCCCGCGGCAACCCTCACAATCCGCTGAGCGATGACGAGATCGCGGCCAAGTTTCAGGCCCTGGCAAGCCCGGTGCTGGGCGCACGCGCCAATGAGATCGAGGAGGTCGTCGGCACCCTGGAAACACGCCCCATCGGCGATCTGCTGAGGTTGCTGGGACAACCTTGAACGCGCGAGCTTGAACGCGCGAGCCCAGGGCGTCGAACATGACGGGAGGTGGCTAGGGTGACAAAGCGCCTGGTTTCGTCGGCTCTTGACCCAGGTCGCCTCGCCGTCTGTCTTTTTGGCGTATAGAAGATGTTGCTGTCAGGCATTATTTCGGCCCCGGGCGGTCCGGGGCCTCAAACGGAGCCCCTTCTATGGACACTCGCTTCTATCTCCTTATCGCCGCGGTCCTCGTCGGGCTTGCCGTCATCCACTGGATTGGCTTTCGCCTGCTCAAGCGCAAGCTGCAGCCGCCCCAGGAAAGCGATGCCATCCGCGACACAACGCCCGGACGCAGCAGAGACAACAGCGACAGCAGTGAGGAACGTTGATCCGCCGGGCAAATTGCGGCACCTTGTGGCGCCCTGCCCCCACCCTCAGGAATTCCAGCAATGCAGCATCAGGCCAAGCAGCATCAGGACCAGCTACAGGTCGCCTGCGCCCAGATCAACGCGCGCCTTGGTGACGTCGAGGCCAATCTCGCCCATCACCTCGACGTGATTCATGACGCCCGCCGTCGTGGCGTGGAATTGCTGGTCTTTCCCGAGCTCTCATTGACCGGTTACGGCCTGGGCCCGCGGGTGCTGGAGGTGGCCATGCCATCGGAAGACCCGCGGCTGATCCAGCTGGCCAAGGCGGCCGCCGGCATGCAAGTCATCGTCGGCTTCGTCGAGGAAGCGAGCCCCGGCGAGATCTACAACGCCCTGGCGATCCTCCAGGACGGTCGCATCGCGGCGGTGCATCGCAAGCTCAACCTGCCCACCTACGGCGGACTCGAGGAAGGCAAGTGGTTCAGCCATGGCGCCAGGCTGACCGAGGTGGCGGTGCGCCCCGGCTGGAGCACCACCTCGATGATCTGCGCCGACCTGTGGAATCCGGCGCTGGTGCATGCCGCCCTGCTGGCACGGCCGACGGTACTGTGTGCACCGATCAATTCGGCCTCCGGCATCGTCTCCGAGGACTTTTCCAACGAGGAAAACTGGGCACTCAACGTGCGCTTCTACGCCATGACCTATGGCACGCCGGTGTTGATGGCCAACCGCTATGGACCCGAAGGCGACAGCCATTTCTGGGGCGGATCGCGCATCCTCGGGCCACGCGGCGAGAGCCTGGCCGAGGCCGAGGATCGCGAGACCCTGATCTGCGCCGAACTGTCGCGTACCGCCATCGCCAGGGCACGCTTCGAACTGCCGACCCTGCGTGACGCCGACAGCCCCCTGATTCGCGAACTGATGAGCGGCTATCGCTGATACAGCGCTGGTTCGCATAGCGCTTTCGACACCGGTATCGACAGCGCTTTCGACAACGGTATCGAGACGCCCGGCGCCGAGAATTCTCAAGGTGAAAATGCTAGGATAACGCTTCCATCTTGCAGACAATTTTCGGCGCCACCTATGACAACATCGTCTCGATCCTGCGGCCTTTCCTCTCCTTCTTGCCTGCTCGTCATGGGCGTGTCCGGTTCGGGAAAATCGTATATCGGCAAACTGCTGGCCGAACGAACCGGCGCGTTGTTTATCGACGGTGATGACCATCACAGCCCCGAAAACATCGCCAAGATGTCCCGCGGAGAACCGCTCACCGACGAGGATCGGCAGGGCTGGCTTGCCACCCTGGCAGGGCTCTACCGGGAGCATCAGCAGCAGGGACAATCGCTTGTCATCGGCTGCTCGGCGCTCAAGCGCCAGTACCGTGACCTGCTGCGTGAAGGAGCACCCGCGCTGGAGATTCTCTACCTCCATGGCAGCCACGAGGTCCTGCTGGAGCGGCTGAACAGCCGTGGACAGCACTTCTTCGCCGGCGAGCACATGCTCAGGAGTCAGCTCGCCACTCTGGAAATGCCAGGTGATGACGAGGCCATCCGTTGCGATATCCAGATGACCCCCGATGCCATCATCGATAACTTCCTGGCACAGCTGGCGAGCCGTCGATAGTCCTGAATGCCAGCGCTGAACGACCTGTCGCAGTGAGACCCGACCTCGGAGTCGCCCTTTCCTGACAGGCTGCTGTCAGCTTTTTTATCGGTGATAGCGCGAAGGCAAAGTTTCTCGCCCACGCAGCAGTAATGAAGTCCGTAGAATTGTCACCAAGTCGTCATGTTGCAACTCTGGTCGACCACCAGCACCGACGGCGAACAGCGTTAACCGCATCCCGGCAAATCGCGGCAACAACCGGCCGTCGACAACGGAACGTCGACATCAGCGCGTCGCTGGTCAGTACGTAACTCGTCAGCACGTTATCGGACGGCACGTTACTGATTAGTCAGTACAGTTGGCCAGCGCGTCGATATCAGCAGACAGGAGGCTCCCATGACAGATCCAATGGTAGGCAAGACGTTTGAATTCAACTGTGACGGCACCACCTGGGGCGTCGTCTTCGAGAATGCCACCCGCATGCGTCATCGCCTGGGCGGCAATTCACCGTCCCAGAAAGCTCAGGACATCAGCTCCGCCTACCTGGCGACCCCGGTCGATGAGCACCGGATCTTCGTCTACGGACTCGAGGAGCAACAGCTGGCGCTGCGCTACGTGCTGGATTTCAACGACATGACCTTTGTCGGTCATGGTGCCTTTGACGGTCTGTCCTCCACCGCCAGTGGCGAGTTCCGCCCGTCCTGAATCCTGGCGGCCGCGCCTTGATATGGCCACGCCGTACCTGGTAATCGCCTGGCACCTGAAAACAGTCTAGATAGGCATCAAGCACCAGCGGACATCAAGGACCGTCCCGAAACTGCATCGGTCGCCGGTCCTTGATGCCTGTGATGGCCCATTTGGGCCACCCCTCAGGCTTCGGCCTCGACTCCCCACCGCTGGCGTGCAGAGATCATCGCTGATGACATGACGCCGATGATCAAGACACTGGTGATCAGGCCTTGGTGACTAGGCTTGGGTGACTAGGCTGGGGTGACTAGGCCTGAGTAATTCAGCCCTGGTGACATGGCCCAGACAATCAGCCCGCGCGGTGGCGTTCGGCCAAGGCAACCAGCCCGGCCAGGGTAGCCTTGTCGCTGTCGACTTCCTCGACGCGAATGCCCTGGCGCTCCAGCGCCTGGCGGTAGAGCGGATTGAGACTGGACGAGCCGACCAGTACCACCGCGCCCTGGTGGTCCAGCAGATGCTCGCGCTGGGCCAGCACCTCGGCACCGATCAGCACCCCGGACAGAAAACTGCCCACCTGGTGGGCGCCAAGTCCTGCGTACAGGTGGCGGCTTCGGCCTTCGAACAGGGCGTGCATCAAGCCCGCCGGATGGTCCGCCGCCGCCAGCCCCTGGGCAAAGCCATCGGCGTCGTGGGCGTCGCTGCCCCTGGCCGGCTCTCCCGGCAGGGTATGAAACCGCACCGCATGATAGAGCTCGCCGGTCATCACCGTGGAGAAGTCGATCAGCCGCTCTCCTTCCAGACGGGCCCACTTGCTGTGGGTGCCCGGCAGACAGCAGACCCCGGCGGACAAGCCCAGCAGCGCCAGTGCACCGAAGGCCTGGATCTCCTCGCCGCGCATCACGTCGACGTGATCCTCGCGCACCACCTTGAGGCCAGGCACGATCCAGGCGTTGTCCAGCCCCGGCGCCGCTACGACATTGTCGGCCAGGTCGGTGGCCGAACGCGGCACCTCGAGCTGCGGTGCTTCGCTCCAGCCCCGCGCCGAGCCGACCATGCCCGACAGGTAGACCGGCACTTCACCGCCCTTTCGCCAGGCCCCGACCTGGGCCTCGCAGTAATGCGGGAATTCGTCCGTGCTCAACGACTTGAGCCCGGCATCCGAGCGCACACTATCGAGACACTCGCCGCTGTCGCGGTCCACCAGAAAGGCCCGAAAGTTGCTGGTTCCCCAGTCAATGGCGATCAGCCGCCGGCTCATGCGCCACCCCCTTGCTGGCCTGCCTGGTCAGCCGTCAGACGCTGCCATTCGGCCACCAGCTCGCGGGCGATCTCCCCGACCTCGGCGGCGCTGCGTCCGGACTTGTAGAGGTTGCTGCCGAAACCGAAGCCGGCGATGCCGACGGCATGCCACTCGGCCATGTTGGAGCGATCGATACCGCCCACCGCCAGCACCGGCAGTCCCTTGGGCAGGATCGCACTGATGTCCTTGAAGTAGCCGGTGCCCAGGCGTGCCGCCGGGAACAGCTTTAGTGCCGTCGCCCCTGCCCGCGCCGCGGCCAAGGCTTCGGTCGGGGTCATGCAGCCGATCATCGGCGCAAGCCCACGCTCGGCGCCCAGCGCCACCAGCTCGGCCTCGGTGTTGGGGGTGATCATCAACGGCGCCCCGAGCTCGGCAAGCCGTGCGGTATCGTCTTCGTCGAGCACCGTGCCGGCACCGATCAAGACGTCGTCGGGACAACAGGCCACGGCGCGCTCGATGCTGACCCAGGGCTCAGGTGAGTTGAGCGGAATCTCGATCAGCCGGAAACCGGCCTCGACCAGGGCGTGACAGACCGGCTCGATCTCGTCCGGCGTGATACCACGCAGGATCGCCACCAGCGGCGTCTCGGCCATGGCAGCGTCCAGTACGCGACGTTGAGCGTCGTTCATCGCAAAGTCCTCGAAGTCGAAAAGAAGGAAAACTCAGCCCCATGATAAAGCGAAGGGCGGCTGATGCCGCCCTTCGCCGTCAGGGTTCAGACCTAATTGACAAGCCACATGGCCATTTCGGGCCACATCAGCAGCGCCGCGAGTACGCACAGCTGCAGGGCGATAAAGGGCAGCACCGCGACGAAGATGTCCTTGAGGCTGATCTCCGGTGGCGCCACGCCTTTCAGGTAGAAGGCCGCGGGTCCGAACGGCGGCGACAGGAAGGACACCTGCATGTTCACCGCGAACAGGATGCCGAACCAGATCGGGCTGTAGCCCAGCTGCACGATGATCGGCACGAAGATCGGCAGGGTCAGCATGGCCACCCCGATCCAGTCGAGGAACATGCCGAGCACGATCAGGATCGCCATCATTACCAGGATGATCACGATGGGCGAGACGTCCAGATCCATGATCATGCCGGAGATGAAGCGGTTGCCGCCCATCAGGTTGTAGACCCCGACCAGGGCGGCGGCGCCGATGCCGATCCAGATGATCATGCCGCAGGTCACCAGGGTCTGGGACAGGCTCTGGTGCATCATCGAGAACGAGAACTCGCCCCGGGCCAGCACCGCCAGCAGCACGCCGAACACGCCCATGGCCGCCGCCTCGGTGACCGAGGCCACGCCGCCGTAGATCGAGCCCAGCACCATGAAGGCGATCAGCGCCGGCACGATGATCGAGCGCAGCGCGGCACCCTTGGAGGCGAAGCCGGCGTTGCGGTCCTCTTCGCTCATCGGCGGGCCCATGGCGGGGTTGCGCAGGCAGCGCACCAGCACATAACCGATGTAGGACAGCATCAGGATCACCGCCGGGGTGATCGCCGCGGTAAACAGGTCAGCGATGGAGACGCTGGCGATCAGGCCGTAGATGATCAGCACGATGGACGGCGGCATCATGGTACCGAGCGCCCCGCCGGCGCAGACCACGCCGATCGACAGGTGCTTGTCGTAGCCGAGGCGGAGCATCTGCGGCAGCGCCAGGATGCCGAGCAGCACGATCTCGCCGCCGATGATGCCTGACAGCGCGGCCAGGAAGAACGCTACCACCACGGTCTGTACGGCGACGCCACCGGGCAGCCGCCCGGCGAACACCCGCATGGCGTTGAACAGATCCTTGGCGATGCCCGATCGGTCGAGCAGCGAGGCCATCAGCACGAACATCGGCACCGCCACCAGCGAGTACTCGGTGACGAAGCCGTAGACCCGGCTGGTCACCAGCGGCAGGGCGTTGGGGCCGAACCAGCCGAAGGTAAAGGCCAGCGCCACCAGGCCGGTGATAAAGGCCAGCGGCAGGCCGGTGACCAGCAGCGCGAAAATGGCGCCGACCAGCAGCAGGGTTCCGTCTGCGATGCTCATCAGTCAGCGCCTCCTTCGGGTGCGTCGGGGGCGGGCTTGCCCTTGATCGACTGGATCAGGTGAATCAGCGCCTGGACGCACATGATCGCCACCGCGGCGAGGATCATGCCCTTGACCAGGGCGGGGAACGGCGGGTTCCAGGAAGTGCCGGAGCGCTCCAGTTGCCACTCGCCGAGGGGGTTGTGGGAGGCGCCATAGAACATCACCCAAGCGGCGTAGGTCATGCCCAGGCAGAAGCCGAAGGTGACCAGGTCATTGAAGCGATCGAGCCACAGCCGGAACCTCGGGCCCACGGCGTCGTAGAGCACCTTGACCCGGATATGGCGGTTGGAGGCCAGCGCGGCCGGGCCGCCGAGACAGAAGCTGACCGCCACCAGCATGACCACGGTCTCGTGGACCCAGGAGGTGGGCGCGCCGAAGCCATAGCGCATGATCACCTCATAGACGCTGATGGCCATGGCGATAAACACCAGCCAGGCGGCGAACTGGGCCACCCGGACCACGCCACGGTCGAACCGACTGCGCACCACATCGGGGGCACGCTCGGGCGTCTTGTCCGTTGACGGATCGGGTGATGGGTCGGGCCCAGGCCCTGCACGTGTCTCGTCACTCATGAGACATCCTCGACATTGATGTATCGCGACGCCCGTGATCTATCGCCCCAACGGGCGCGGACATCGCAAGATGAAAATGAGGGGGCGGTGCCTCGGCACCGCCCCGGGTTCCACTGGCGCACGCCAGCGAGGATTACAGCAGGTTGTGGTTCTCGAGGTAGGCCACCACGGACTCGTAGAATTCCTGGGTGATCTCGTTCTTCTCGGCCCAGTTCTCCCACTCCTGCTTGGCGATATTGCGGAACGCCACGCGCTCCTCCTGCGGCAGGTCGATGATCTCGATATCCGGGTTCTGGCGAGCCTCGCGCACGGCTTCCATGTCGCGGGTCTTGAGCTCGGCCACCATCTCGTAGGCCAGGGCGTCGACCGAGGTCTCGAGGATGCCCTTCAGGTCATCGGAGAGGCTGTCCCAGACGTCCTTGTTGAGCGACACCGCCACCATCGGCAGCGAGTGGAAGCCCGGGTACAGCGGGTACGGCGCAAACTCGTGCAGCCCCTGGGCCTGGTTGGTGGCGAACACGGTGTAGTCGGCGGCGTCGATGACGCCCTTCTCGAGGCCGGTATAGACCTCGGAGCCCGGCAGGTTGACCGGAGTCGCGCCGGCGGCCTCGAAGATGTTGTAGACCATGCCCTCGGGTGCACGCAGCTTGAGGCCCTGCATGTCGTCGATGGAGCGCACCGGCTTGGTCGACGGCAGCGACTCGAGGCCGGTGGCGGCGGCGCCGATCAGGTGGACGCCGTAAGGTTCGACCAGCTTGTTGTAGAGCTCTTCGCCACCGGCGTTGTTCATGTAGTCGAGGAAGTCGTAGGGATCGCTCCAGGCGCCTACCAGGTTGCCGATCATGCCGAAGGCCGGGTTCTGGCCGGTGAAGTAGCTCGGGTCGGTCAGGTGGCCCTGAAGAATGCCGGACTGCACGGCCTGCAGGGTCTGGTTGGCCTGGACCACGGCGTTGACCGGCAGGATCTCGATGGAGATGCGGCCGTTGGACATGGTCTCGACGTTGTCGGCCCAGGCCTTCTTCATCTCGAACTGCGGCTCACCCGCGGTCTCGGAGGTCTGGAAGGTCCACTCGTACTCGGCCGCCTGGGCAGAGGTCGCCGTTGTCGCGAGGATCGCCGCGCCCAACGTCGTGAGCGCGGAACCAGAGAACTTGAGCTTGGTGCTTGCCATCATGGGAATCTCATCCTTCTTGTTGGCGAGTTGCAGGGAATTCGGGAGCGTCGAAGGTGGTCTCGATCGTGGCGGGCGACCTTGTCACCCCTTCAAGACCCAGGTCCTGCCCGGTGCGCTCCAGTACCGCGAGAGCCGCTCGGGCGGCTTCCTGCGGCTGGCGAAGCCGGATCGCCTCCATCACCCGGCGGTGACGATCCATGCTGTCGTTGAGCCTGTCGGCGCTGTGGTTGGAGCGTTCCACCAGCAGCGCGATGGCGGGTTTGAGAACGTGGCTGATCTGGGCCCACACCAGATTGTGCGATGCGGTAAAGATCGCCTCATGAAAGGCCACGTCATACTCGTCGTGGCTCTTGCCATCAAAGCGTAGATCATCGTTGGCCAGCGCTTCGATCATGCCCTCATAGGCCGTCTCGATGGCCAGCAGATCGGCGGCGGTGGCGTGCTCGGCGGCGAGACGGGCGACAAAGGGCTCCACCGCCACGCGAAAGGCGAAGACTTCGCGCTGGATCACCGGATTGGGATGGGCAAAGCGCGCCAGCCAGCCACTGACTCTGGGGTCCAGCAGGTGCCAGCCCTCCAGCGGTTGTACCCGAGATCCCTGGCCCGAGATTCGCGTGATCATGCCCGCCGCCACCAGCACCTGCAGCGCACTGCGCACGGTGGAGCGACTGACTTCGAAGCGCTCGCACAGATCCACTTCCCTGGGCAGGAAGTCCCCCGGCGCATACTCACCGGCGAAGATCGCCTCGGCCAGGGCATCGGCGATGTCCGGGCGCGCGCGACGCGTGGAAGTGGAACTTGCCGACATGGAGCCATCCATACAGGGAACGAGAGAAATCGGACATGTAGCGCCGTGTGTCGGACGGTGCTACAGGCTATGTCCGACATAGCTTGACGAAAACGTGTTTCAAACGCCTTTAGACTTTAGTCATGATTGGGTAGCGCCCTGCCGCCACGCCCTGTCCATGGCGCTCCTCGGGGAACCTCGCTGATTCGGCACAGTCGTAGTGAATAGACCTCGGACCCAGGAAGACAATCGCCCCCTTTACGAAACAGACCGACTGGTCTATTGTGGCGACCGTACACCTATCGATGATCACGGAGCGAGGCGTGAATCCGAGCGACCCTCGGCCACGCTTCGCACTCTCCGGAACGACAGCCAATCGACTTCCGGTTCATCACGCAAAGGAGGCATGATGCAGTCGAACTACTACACCATCAGCGAGTATCCCACCGGCACCCCCAGCCAGGACGTCTTCAAGCTCAAGCAGCAGGACCTGCCGGCGCTGGCTGACGGTGAAGTGCGCATCCGCAATCGCTGGCTGTCGGTGGACCCCTACATGCGTGGGCGCATGAGCGGTGTCACCACCTATATCGAACCCTTCGAGCTCGAGGCACCGCTGGAAGGAGCCGCCGTCGGCGAGGTCATCGAATCCGGTGACGATCGTTTCAAGGTGGGTGACAAGGTCAGCCACATGGGTGGCTGGCGAGACGTGGCCCAACTGCCCGCCGACGGCGTGACCGCCCTGCCCGATCTGGACGTGCCGGAACAGGCCTACCTGGGCGTGCTGGGCATGCCGGGGATGACCGCCTGGACCGGCCTGAATGCCATCGCCGAGATGCAGCAGGGTGACAATGTGCTGGTCAGCGCCGCCAGCGGCGCGGTGGGCTCTCTGGTGGTACAGCTGGCGAAGGCCAAGGGTGGTGTTGTGGTCGGCCTGGCCGGCAGCCAGAAGAAGCGCGACTGGCTCGAGTCCCAGGGCGTGATCGCGGTGGACTACCGCGACAAGGACGCCGCCACCCTCAGCGAGGATCTGGCCAAGGCCTGCCCGGACGGTTTCGATGTCTACTACGAGAACGTCGGCGGTGTCTGCCTGGAAGCCGCGCTGAACAACCTCAGGGTCGGCGCCCGCATCGCCGTGTGCGGCATGATTTCCCGCTACAACGATGAAGGCCCGGCACCGGGACCGGCCAACCTGGCGATGATCCTGATTCGCCGAGCGCGCATGCAGGGCTTTATCGTGTTCGAGCACTGGGACAACTACCCGGCCTTTCTCAAGGACGTCGGTCCCAAGGTCGCGGCCGGCGAGATCGACTACCAGGAGACCGTGCGCGAGGGCCTCGAGGCCACGCCGGAAGCCTTCCTTGACCTATTCAAGGGGGCCAACACCGGCAAGATGCTGGTGCGCCTGGGCTGATTGCTGATTGCTGATTGCCCTTGCTGGACGATTGACCCAGACACCGCCTACGGGCGGTGTCTCTGGTTCAGCACTGCTCGAATGACCGCCGCGCCATCAACGGCCACGGCTGGCAATCATCACGCCGGACACCACCATCAGCATGCCCACCGCCGTGACCCCACCGATCGTCTCGTCCAGCGCCCACCAGGCCAGCGCCGTGGCCGCCACCGGGGTAAGCGAGCCCAGCGCCGAGGTCGCCTCGGCCCCCAGCCGTCGAATCGCCACGCCCATCAGCAGGCCAGACCCCAGCCCCACCAGGATGCCCTGCACCACCAACTGCACCAGCCACTCCTTCGTGGGCACCAGATGCAGGGACAGCCCCCCCGCCCCGCTCGCCTCGAGCCCGATCACCGTCAGCACAATGACCAGTCCACTGGGCACCGTGACCACCGCCGTGGCCTCGAGCGCCGACAGACCGCTCTGACGCACGCTGAGGGTGAACACCGCCCACATCACGCTGGACAGCAGGAACATGCCCTGCCCCAGCAGCAGGCTCTGCGAGCCCTGTCCCCCGGACGCCAGCAGGCAGACGACGCCGAGTCCGATGGCGACCAGGCCGGCGGCACGCCCCCGCGACAACGGCTGAGCGAAGACCCAAACCGCCAGGGTACTGACGAACAGCGGCGCTGCCCCGGGGATCAGGGTGCTGCCGTGGGCCACCGGGGCCAGCCCCATGCCCACCGCCCCCAGCAGGAAGAAGGGTATGCCGGCGCCGGCCATCATGCCGACCAGCCACACCGGGTTGACCGCCAGCAGACGCTGGCGCCGACGCAGCGCCAACGGCAGCAGCGCCAGGCCAGGCACGGCGTAGCGAAACAGGGTCAGGTCGAGCGTTCCCAGTGGTGACAGCGCCCCTTGGCGCAGCGACAGGAAGTAGCACGACCAGATCAGCACCGCCCCCAGCGCAGCGGCGACCCCCAACAGGGCGCGCCGGGGAGAGGCGACAAGCGGTGCCACCTGGGTCAAGGAAGACGACATGAAAGAACTCCGTGAGGTTCGATGGGCGCCTGAACGAGCCCCCTGCTGACCCTCAGTCTGCCGCCAACGGTCGGGCAAATGCAGGCAAAGACAACGACGCGCTGGACCCATATTGGCAGGACATGCCAATATTTTTCTTCGACCCGCAAGATTGAGCCAATCCGTTGAAAAAACTGGACCGTATCGATCGCCATCTGCTCGCCCTGCTCCAGCAGGATGCACGACTCACCAGCCACCAACTGGCCGAGCGGGTGGGGCTGTCGCCGTCACCCTGCGCCAGGCGCATACGCCGGCTGGAGCAACAGCGGCTGATCCAGCGCTACCGCGCCGAGCTGGACCGCGAACGCCTGGGGCTGGGGCTGACGGTGTTCGTCCACGTCAAGCTCAGCCGCCACCAGGACGCCCTGGTGGAAGCCTTCGAAGCCGCCGTGGCAGACATGCCCGAAGTCATCGAGTGCCACACCGTGTCCGGCGCCTTCGACTATCTGCTGCAGATCGTCAGCGCCGACCTGAAAGGCTACGAGCGCTGGGTGCGACAGCTGCAGACCCTGCCCATGGTCAATACCGTGGATTCGAGCTTTGCCATCCGTGCCGTCAAGCGCGCCGGCGCCCTGGATCTGCGCGACGCCCGTCCAACTGACGACGATTCGTAAGGCTCCACACGAGGATCCGCTGCACAGCCCCACCAGGCAGACGTCGCCTCAGCCGGTGATCACGGCTGACGCAGCTTCGCCAGCATCGAGCCTAGCTGACGTCGGCGCTTCACTTCGGCGTCATCAATCGTCAAGCTAGGGTCGATCCCATTGCCGTCCGGGCCCACGTACCGCCACCCAGGAGAGTTGCATGCCGACCCCGCCCGCTCCCCCACGCCTGACCCTGGAGGTCTTCAGCGATCTGCGCTGCCCGTTCTGCTACCTGGAGTTGCCCGAACTGGAGGCGCTGGAAGACAGGTTCGGTCATGACATCCGCGTCGTCTGGCGCCCCTTCGAGCTGCGCCCCGAGCCGGAACCTGCCCTCGATCCCCACTGCGACTACCTGAACGAGCTGTGGCGAGACGCGGTGCTGCCGATGGCTCAGGAGCGAGGTCTGAGCATGCGCCAGCCGAACATCCAACCACGCTCGCGTCTGGCCCTGGAAACGCTGGCCTGGGCCGAGCGCCGCTATCGCGACACCCCGTCAGCCAGCCAGGTCGCTGCGCTGCGAAAGGCCCTGTTCAGCGGCTTCTTCGAAGATAGCCTGGACCTGTCGGATCCCGGCGCCCTGGCCGAGATCGCCAATCAACTGGGGCTGGACGGCGCGGCACTCGAGGCGAGTCTTGCCGCCGGTGAAGACCGCGAGGCGGTACAAGCTTCCCGCGAGGAAGGTCAGGCGCTGGGGGTTCACGGTGTTCCGGCGCTGCGCTTTCTGGTCGACGGCGAACACGCCGGCATCCTGTCCGGCGCCCAACCCAGGCGCCAGCTCTTTCTGGCGGTGGAACGCCTGCAGGATGCCCTGCGCCAGCATGAGGGCAAAAGGACGCCATGAGTGACCGCACACGTCCGGTGGTGGTGATCGGTGGCACCGGCTTTGTCGGCGCTGCCGTGGTGCGCGAGCTCTACTTCGCGGGCCATGCAGTCCGCGTGGTGGCCCGCCACCCGAGACTCCCGGAAGAGGTGGAAGACGGCGATCCGGTCGAGGCGATCCAGGCGGATATCGAGGATCCGGAGAGCCTCAAGGCGGCCCTTGAGGGGGCCAGCGCGGTGATCAATGCGGTCAGCCTCTACCGCGAGAGTGGCAAGCGCAGCTTCGAGCAGGTGCATGTCGAGGGCGCCGCCAGGCTGGCCCGGCTCGCCCGGGAGGCGGGCATCGATCGCTATGTGCTGCTGTCCGGCATCGGCGCCCGGCTCGATTCGCCCTCGCCCTACGTGCGCGCCCGGGCGAGAGGCGAACAGGCGGTGATGGGCGAGATACCTCGCGCGGTCATCGTTCGCCCCAGCGCCCTCTATGGCCAGCAGTCAGGCCTGGTGGCGACCCTGGCAAGGCTGGTGAAGATGCCGCTGGTGCCGCTGTTTGGCGCCGGAGAGATGCGCCTGCAACCGCTCCACGTGGGTGATCTTGCCAGCGCCCTGGCGCGCCTGGCCACCCGGACGAGCCTGCCCAGGGCACTTTTCGAACTGGGCGGGCCCGACCCGCTGCGCTACCGCGATCTGGTCACCCAGGTGGCGCGACACCTCGGCAGAGAACCCAGCTTCATCAAGGTCCCCCTGCCCCTGTGGCACGCCCTGGCACTGGCCCTTTCGCCCTTGCCCTCGCCGCCGCTGACCCGCGATACCCTGTGGCTGATCAGCGAGGACAACCTGGTCGCCAACGGCGTCGGCAGCTTCGCCGACCTGGGCCTCAATCCGCGCAGCCTGCGCGACAGCCTGCCGCACTGCCTGCCAACGCAGGCAGGCTGAGTCCGACGGACGGGCCTCGATGGCCCCCGGCCCTATGCCGCCGGGGCTTGGCGTTAGATAACCGCTTCAGGCGTCGCCCATGTTCGCCATCAGGCTCGGCTGCACCACCTCGATCCAGTAGCCGTCCGGGTCCTTGACGAAGACCACGTCCTTCAGCTTGCCCTGCTCGGGGCGCTTGATGAACTCGACGTCGTTTTCATCGAACCAGGCCACCGCCGCGTGCAGATCCGGCACCGCAAAGCAGATATGACCAAAGCCCTGGGGCTCGGCGTTGCCGTCGTGGTAGATCCGCCCTTCCTGCTCCTCGCTGCCCCAGTTGTGGGTAAACTCGAGCAGTCCGCGCTGCTGAAAGGTCCAGGTGGAGCGGGCGGCGGCGTCCTCGGGAACCTGATCATCCGCCTCGAGGTTGGCGAGAAAGTACAGCGAGAACTGCATTTCCTCGAAGTCCAGGCGCCTCAGAACGCTCATGCCGAAGACCCGTGAATAGAACGCCAGGGACACCTCGGGATCCTTGACCCTCAGCATGCTGTGATTGAGGCGAAAACCGCGCGTGGCCTCGGGGGCCGGCTCCACGCCGGGGTGCTGTTCGCCTTGGAAATTGTCGTGCATCTCGGTCTCCTTGGATGAGGGGTCGATTGTCGTTCAGGGGTCGTCAGATCGCCTGCTCGGCCATCTGCTGCGCGATATATTCTGCCTGACGCAGGGCCAGCGAGACGATGGTCAGGGTCGGGTTTTCCGACGCCGAGGTGGTGAACTGACTGCCATCGGAGATGAACAGGTTCGCCACCTCGTGGGTCTGGCCGTAGCCATTGCAGACGCCGTCCTCGGGTCGCTCGCTCATGCGGCAGGTACCCAGGTTGTGGGTCGAGGGATAGGGCGGCACCTCGTAGACATCCCGTGCCCCCACCGATTCGTACAGCGCCTTGCCCTGCTGATACCCGTGCTGCCTCATGGCCACGTCGTTGGGGTGATCGTCGTAGTGCACGTTGGCCACCGGCAGGCCGAAACGATCGGTCACCACCGGGTTCAGGGTGATGCGGTTGCTGGCCTGGGGCAGATCCTCCCCCACCAGCCACATCCCGGCCATATGATCATACTGGTCCATCGCGCCGGCGAAACGCTCGCCCCAGGCGCCGGGGTCGAGGAAAGCAGCCATGAACGGCAGCCCCAGCGACAGCGTCTCCATCTCGTAGCCGCCGACAAAGCCCCGCGACGGATCATGGCGCGCCTCATCGGAGATGATGCCGGCCATGGTGGTGCCGCGATACATGTGCACCGGCTCGTCGAAGGTGGCGTAGACCGAACCCGTCATATGGCGCATGTAGTAGCGCCCGACCTTGTCTGCCCCATTGGCAAGCCCCTTGGGGAAACGACTGCTCGTGGAATTCAACAACAGCCGCGGCGTCTCGATGGAGTTGCCGGCCACCGCCACCACCCGGGCCTTCTGTCGCTGTTCGCGGCCCTCGCTATCAAAGTAGACCACCGCCTTGGCACGACCCTCGTCGTCATGCTCGATACGCGCCACATGCGACTCGGGTCGCAGCTCCAGGTGTCCGGTGGCGATGCCCCTGGGCAGCTCGGTATAGAGCGTCGACCACTTGGCCTGGGTCTTGCAGCCCTGGAAGCAGAAGCCGCGCTGCTGGCAGGGCGCCCGGCCATCGCGGATCTCGCTGTTGATGGCCATATGGCCGGTGTTGCAGGAATAGCCGAGCTTCTGCGCCCCGGCGTACATCACCTTGAAATTGTTGTTGCCCGGCAGCCCCTTGTTGTCGTGGGTGCGGGTCACCCCCATGCGCGCCTCGGCACGATCGTACCAGGGTGCCAGTTCCTCGTAGGACAGCGGCCAGTCGAGCAGGTCAGCGCCGTCCACCGCGCCATAGTGGCTCAGCGCCTCGAACTCGTGGGGCTGGATGCGCAGGCTGGCACCGGCCCAGTGCACCGTGGTGCCGCCCACCGACTTGACGATCCAGGCCGGCAGGTTGGGAAAGTCCCGTGCCAGCCGCCAGCTTCCCGACGTGGTCCTCGGGTCCAACCAGGAAAGCTGGTTGAAGGCACCCCACTCGTCGGCCAGAAAGTCCGAGGTGGTGTGCAGCTTGCCCGCTTCCAGTACCACCACGTCGATGCCCTGCTGGGCCAGTTCGTTCGCCAGGGTGCCTCCACCGGCCCCCGAGCCGATCACTACCACCACACTGTCATCGTCCAGCGCAAAGGTCTTCTGACTGTCGGTCATGGCCATAACGACGTCTCCTCATCGGTCCGTATTGTTCGTTGTTGTCTGTTGTTGTCTGTTGTTGTCTATAGCGGGCTGTTGTTGTCCGTGGCTGTGGCCAGCTCGCAACGACGCTCGTCTCACCCGGCGCCGCGACAGCGTCAGCCCGGTACTTCATGGGGCAGGTAGCCGCCCTCGGGCCGGGGCGGATCCGGCAGCCAGTCCAGGTCATTGAAGCCCTTCGTCAGGTAGCCGGGATTGCCCGCCTCACCCTCGTAGCCGAAGTGGGCGTAGGCCAGATCGTTGTCATAGAGCGAGACGACGGCGTCGCCGCGCACCAGTTCGAAGAATGGCGAGCCGGCCCGCGCTTCCAGCAAGGCGAAACGCTCGCTCGGCGACAGCGATAGCCAATCACCACCCGCCTCACGGTCGAGCACATCGATACCTTCGGCTACCAGGGCCGCGACCTGGGGATCGGCGGCCTTGGTGTCCAGACTCTTGACCACCAGGGCGTAGACCGCGTCTTCAAGGTCTGGGTGAGGGAAGATGTGACGCGTCATCGCCAGCAGCACCTGGCCCTGGCGACTGGTCAGGGTTTCAAGGGACATGGCCCAGCTACGACTGGGCGCCAGCAGGGCGATGGGACCGGAGGCCATCGCCAGTGTGCCCATCAGCACACCACCGCTGGCCTTGAGAAAGACACGACGAGAAAAAGCGCTACCCTTCATAGCAGGACTCCTTGCCCCAGGCCGTAGAATTCAGATTCGACAAGCGCCACATGCGACACTGCGTCTCTCCAAAGCCTATGTCGCCTCCGCCTACGGCGGGTAACACTGGGGTACTACGTCGACCATGGTCTAATGCTCCTTGACGCAAGAGCCAGGCAGGGTCAGAAGACGGCATCATCGATAACGACCGGACGCCAGCGAGAGGACCACGCCATGTGCCATATGTACGCCTCCACCGACCCTGCCAAGTACGAGTGCACCACCCGTTCCATCCGCCTGCAGGGCTCGGTGACCAGCGTCAGACTGGAAAACGAGTTCTGGGATATCCTCAACGAGATCGCCGCCGGCCAGAATCTGACCACGGTTCAGTTCATCAGCGAGCTGCATCAGGAGGTGATCGAGATCCGGGGTGAGGTGCCTAACCTGGCATCGCTGTTGCGGGTGGCCTGCGCCATCCACCAGCAGAATGCCATTCAGGGTAATGTCGTCCAGGGAAGTGCTGCCCAACCCTCGGCCGAACGTCTGTCTCGGGCATCGCTAGGCATAAACTGAAACGGCACCGGGTAAAGGAACTCACCGACACCTCGTTCAGCGCCATACGGGTGACCTGGCCTCCCATCGAGAACAGCAGCCCTAGAAATTCGACTAAAGTCTATATCTTTTTTCTCGAAAACTACGCCTTATCTCAATCTTTTCTCTACGCTCCTTGTCATACGCGGCAATTCGTGAAGAATGGCCTCCGCATTCCTACCCAATGGACAATTTGACATGGATTCCATCGCCACCTGGTTCAACGATGCCGTCTCCGTCGGCAACGGCCTGATCTGGGGTAAACTGCTCGTTTACCTGTTGATCGGCGCCGGTCTCTACTTCACCGTCATGACCCGCGGCATCCAGTTCCGCTTCTTCGGCCATATGTTCGCCCTGCTCAAGGGATCCCGTGATGGCGGCGAGGGCATTTCCTCCTTCCAGGCCCTGTCCACCAGCCTGGCGGCCCGCGTGGGTACCGGCAATCTGGCGGGTGTCGCCGTGGCCATCTATCTGGGCGGCCCCGGCGCCATCTTCTGGATGTGGATGACCGCGCTGGTCGGCATGGCCACCAGCTTCGTCGAGTCCACCCTGGCCCAGGCCTACAAGGTCGACCACGGCGACAAGACCTTCCGCGGCGGCCCGGCCCGCTACATCGAGCGCGGGCTCGGTCAGCGCTGGATGGCCATCGCCTTCTCGATCTGTCTGATCATCGCCTTCGGCCTTGCCTTCAACAGCGTCCAGGCCAACTCCATCGCCCAGGCCATGGAGCAGGCATTCAACATCCCGACCTGGATCGTCGGCATCGCCCTGCTGGTGGGGGTTACCCCGATCATCTTCGGCGGCCTGCGCTCCATCGCCAAGGTGGCGGAGCTGATCGTGCCGCTGATGGCACTGCTCTACCTGATCCTCGCTCTGGTGGTGGTGGCGCTGAATATCGATGAGCTGCCGAGCGCCATCGCGTTGATCTTCAACAGTGCCTTTGGCCTCGAAGAAGCCGCCGGCGGTGCAGTGGGCTACGCCGTGGCCCAGGCCATGATGCAGGGCATCAAGCGCGGCCTGTTCTCCAACGAGGCCGGCATGGGTTCCGCCCCGAACGTGGCCGCCACCGCCAGCACCCGACCGAACCATCCGGCGGCCCAGGGCTTTATCCAGATGCTCGGCGTGTTCTTCGACACCCTGGTGATCTGTACCGCCACCGCCGCGGTGATCATCCTGTCGGAGCCGGCGCTGCAGAGCGGTGATGCGCCCAACGGAATCCAGCTGACCCAGGTCGCGCTGTCCGAGCACGTGGGTGACTGGGGCGGCATGTTCGTGGCCATCGCCATCCTGCTGTTCGCCTTCACCTCGCTGATCGCCAACTACTCCTACGGTGAATCCAACATCGAGTACCTGGCGGGCTCGCGTCGCTCTGCGGGCGCGGTGTTCATCTATCGCCTGGCGGTGCTGGCGATGATCATGATCGGCTCGATCGCCCAGCTCGGCACCATCTGGAACTTCGCCGACCTGTCCATGGGCATGATGGCACTGATCAACCTGACCGCCATCCTGCTGCTCTCGCCGCTGGCCTTCGCCCTGTTCCGCGACTACGAGCGTCAGCTCAAGGCCGGCCAGGAGCCGACCTTCAACCCGGACGAGTTCCCCAAGCTCAAGGGCAAGGTGGACCCAAGCGCCTGGCCGAGCTTGAGCAACAAGGCCTCGCAGGCCTCATCCTCTGAAGCGCCCAAGGGCAGCGGAAAGGACGCCTGATCAGGCGCTGGACCAGCAAGACCGCAGGGGCCGCTTGAGCCCCGGCACCAACAACGCCACGGCCCATGCCGTGGCGTTGTCGTTTCCGACGGCCGGACACGGGCCGTCTCGTCAGGCCAGGCACCGTTGCGCCCCGATCGTCCCTACGCCCTGGGCAGCGGCGCGTCCTCCTCGTCCAGGGCACCGTCGAGAAAGTCGAGCAGTGCCCGTACCGACGGTAACTGTCCGCGGCGGCTGGGGTAGACCGCGTGGATCAGTCCGGCCCGAGGCTCCCAGCCCGGCAACACGTCCACCAGACGCCCGGCGCACAGATCGGCGCCCGCGGCCACCAACGGCAAGCGTGCCACCCCCTGGCCATCGAGCACCGCCCGGTGCAAGAGCCCCACGTCGTCGGTCACCAGCCGAGGCCGATGCTCGATGATTCGCTCCTCGCCGCCGGGACCGTCCAGGCGCCAGCGATGGCGCCGGTCCGGTTCCTCGAAGTCGAGACTGGGCCAATCGCTCAAGGCTTGCGGCGCTTCCGGCATCCCCAGGCGCGCCACCAGATCCGGTGATGCCAGCAGCCGCTGGGGGCTGCGCGACAGCCTGCGCATCACCAGTTCGCTGTCTTCCAGCGGCGGATAGCGTACCCGGATCGCCAGATCGAAGCCTTCTCGCACCACGTCGACGCGGCGACTGGTCGCCACCACGTCCAGGTCGATGCGGGGGCAGCGACGCAGGAACTCGGAAAACAGCGGCGTGAACAAGGTGGCGAGAAGGCTCGGCGGACAGCTCAGGCGAATGCGCCCGCGCGGTTCGGCCTGGTGGCGCTCGACCACCTCCACCGCCGCCTCGGCCTGCCACAGCATGGCCTGGCAGTGCTGATAGAAGGCCTGGCCCAGTTCCGTGACCACAAACTGACGGGTGGAACGCTGAATCAGGCGGGTATCGAGGCGTGCCTCCAGTGCCGCGATACGTCGGCTGAGCCGTGACTTGGGCAGCCCCAGGGCGCGGCCCGCCGGAGCAAAACCGCCGTGGTCCACCACCTTGACGAAATAGAAGAAGTCGTTGAGATCCTGCACGGCTCGGGTCCTGTCGAGGGTGATTGAGCGCACCATCGTTCCACATATGCAACGATGCGTCCGAATTTTGCCTACTACCGCCTCCATCGTCTCGATTCTATGCTGTCACCATGACGGATCGCCAACGATCCTTCCATGACAGGAGGTGTCCCATGAAGACCATCAACGCCGTACACGCTGCCCCTCGCGGTCACTGGGTGGGCGACGGCTTCCCGGTGCGCTCGCTGTTCAGCTACGACCGCCTTGGCGCCGAGCGCATCAGCCCCTTTCTGCTGCTGGACCACGCCGGGCCTCACCACTTCGCGCCCAGCGAGCAAAAGCGTGGCGTCGGCGTGCACCCCCATCGGGGCTTCGAGACGGTGACCTTCGTGCATCGCGGCGAGGTCAGCCACCGCGATTCCTCCGGCGGGGGCGGCACCATCGGCCCGGGCGACGTTCAGTGGATGACCGCCGGCGACGGCATCCTCCACGAGGAGTTTCACTCCGAGGACTTCACTCGCCAGGGCGGCGACCTGGAGATGGTCCAGCTGTGGGTCAATCTGCCGGCGCGCCACAAGACGACCCCGGCGGCCTACCAGAACCTGACCCGTGACGAGATCCCGGTGGTGACACTGCCGGGCGAGGCGGGCCAGCTCAGGGTGGTGGCCGGCGAGTACCTGGAGGCACGTGGCCCGGCGCGGACCTTTACCCCGATCAACGCCTGGGAGCTGGCATTGAACGAGGACGCTGAAACGACCTTGTCGCTACCCAACGGGCACACTAGCCTTCTGGTAGTGCTCGACGGCACCCTGCTGGTACAGGATCAGGAGGTCGTGCGCGGTGGCAGCGTGGTCGAGCTGTCCCGCGATGGCGAGACGCTGGCCCTGGCCGCCAACACCGCCGCCCGGCTGCTGGTGCTGACCGGTGAACCGATCGACGAGCCGGTGGTAGGTCATGGCCCCTTCGTGATGAACAGCGAGGCCGAGATCCACGCCTCCATCGACGCATTTCGGCGTGGCCGGTTTGGCCGACTCGATACCCAGAGTGTCGGCAGCTAGAAACAGGTTGCCGGCGGCTAGGCGTCTGCCCCTGCCGACTCCCCCCTTCTCAATGCTTGGCAACTTCCCGGCGGCAGTCGCCGCCGGGACCCCACCTCCAGGCTGGATGCCGGAGGCATCTCTTAAGGAAGGTTTCCCCTGACAGGAGGAGAAAACCCATGACTCGCCCCTATGTTCGTCTCGACAAGGATGACGTCACCGTACTATTGGTCGACCACCAGGCCGGCCTCTTGTCGCTGGTGCGCGACTTCGAGCCCGACGCCTTCAAGAACAACGTGCTGGCCCTGGCCGACATGGCGAAGTTCTTCGAGCTGCCGACCATCCTGACCACCAGCTTCGAGGACGGCCCCAACGGCCCCATGGTCCCCGAACTCAAGGAGATGTTCCCGGACGCCCCCTATATCGCTCGCCCCGGCCAGATCAACGCCTGGGACAACGAGGAATTCGTCGCCGCCATCGAGAAGACGGGACGCAAGCAGCTGCTGATCGCCGGAGTGGTCACCGAGGTCTGCGTGGCCTTTCCGGTGCTGTCGGCCATCGAGGCCGGCTACGACGTCTTCGTCGTCACCGACGCCTCCGGCACCTTCAACCCGGTGACCCGCGAGGCCGCCTGGGATCGCATGAGCCAGGCCGGCGCCCAGTTGATGACCTGGTTCGGGGTGGGTGGCGAGCTGCATCGCGACTGGCGCAACGACATCGAAGGCTTCGGTGGCCTGTTGGCGTCCCACCTGCCGGCCTACTCCAACCTGATGCAGAGCTATTCGCAGCAGACCCAAGGGTGAGCTTCAGGCCTGGGCGTACTGCGCCCAGGCCTTGTTCTTTCCGTCGATCCCACCCAGGTACAGCCATACCAGGTCTAGCCATGACCGCCCAGGAGGCCACCATGAGCCTGCACGAAACGCCCCATCGCCCATCATCTTCTTTGGACTGCCCGGTCGTCGATGGCCGTCACTGCATCCAGCGTATCGGTTCCCGGGAGGCCGACGTCGGCGGCCTGCCGATCCACCGCGTGCTGCCCACCCGCGAGCGCCGCCTGATCGGCGCCTGGTGCTTTCTCGACCACGCCGGCCCCAGCATCCTGCGCGAGGGCCAGGCCATGCGGGTCGGCCCCCATCCCCACACCAGCCTGCAGACCTTCACCTGGATGCTCTCCGGCGAGGTCCACCACCGGGATAGCCTGGGTAGCGACCAGGTGATTCGCCCGGGTGAGGTCAACCTGATGACCGCCGGCCACGGCATCAGCCATACCGAAGAGAGCCTGGCCGAAACCGACAGCCTGCACGCCGCCCAGCTATGGATCGCCCTGCCCCGGGACAAGGCCGACACCGCGCCACGCTTTGATCACTACACTGAGCTACCGCACTGGCACCGCGAAGGCGCCGACTTCACCCTGCTGATCGGTGAAGCCGAAGGCCATCACGCCCCCACCCTGAGCTTTTCGCCGCTGGTGGGACTCGACGTTCAGGCCAGTGACACCACGAAGCTGGCGGTGCCCCTGCGTCCCGACTTCGAATACGGCGTGCTGGTGCTGGAAGGCGGCCTCGAGCTCGATGACGAGGCCTTCGCGGTGGACGAGCTGGGGTATCTGGGGCGTGGGCGAGACAGCCTCGAGATGTCGCTGTCTGCGGGCAGCCGGATCCTGTTGATCGGCGGCGAGCCGATGCAGGACGAGATCCTGATCTGGTGGAACTTCGTTGGCCATTCGCGGGAAGCGATCATCCAGGCCCAGCACGACTGGGAAGCCGCTAGCGAGCGCTTTGGTGACATCCCCCAGTGGCAGGGAGCACGCCTGGAGGCGCCACCGCTGCCCTGGTCTTCCTGAAGGCCGCCTTGCCGACACGCAAGGCATTCATCCAGACGCCTTGTCTTCCTGCGCGTTCAGGCTGGCCCACCAGTCGGCGTAGGAGCTGTTGTGGGGCGCGCGTCCGGACTCATCCTCGGCGCCGTCGGACCACCACACCGGGCCACGCTCGCCCAGCGCCTCCTTGGCCGCCTGGACCTGGCGGCGCGCGGCCTTGAGCGCGTCGTCATCGTCGACCTTGTTGGCCTCCTTGACCGCGCGTCGGGCCGCCATCAGCGCCTTGACGTGGCGCTTGCGGGTGTCCTCGTCCAGGCCGGGATCGGTGCAGCGCCAGAGGCGATTGCGGGCAACAAAGTAGCGCCCATCCGGCGTTGTGGGGTACTTCACATCGACCTCCTTCTGCCATCTTGATGCGATATGTTGCAGGATGAATGCACAAGATCGGCGCTGGCAATGGCTGACAGAGCGTAGGTCCTTGGCTATATGTCTCTTCCTTATTCCCTACGTTTCCGTTCACACCGCAGGAGAACCCCATGAGCGATACCCGTCCCCGTATCCTGGTCTTTGCCGGCAGCGCCCGGGAAGATTCCTTCAACAAGCGTCTGGCCAAGCTGATGGCACAACGCATCGACGCCCTTGGCGGTCAGGCCACCTTTGTCGACCTGCGCGACTTTCCCATGCCGATCTACGACGGCGACCTGGAGGCCGGCGAGGGTCTTCCCGAGCACGCCAGCCGCCTCAAGCGGATGTTCATGGAGCATCAGGGCCTCGCCATCGCCTCCCCTGAGTACAACGGCTTCATCACACCGCTTCTGAAGAACACCATCGACTGGGTCTCGCGCCCCGACGGCGACCTGGGCGCCCTCGAGCCCTACCAAAACAAGGTGGCAGCCATCGTCGGCGCCTCACCCGGCGGGCTGGGCGGGCTACGCGCCCTGCCGCTGCTGCGTCAGCTCTTGAGCAACATCGGCGTCACGGTACTGCCGGACCAGCTTGCCGTAGGCGGCGCCGGCAGCGCCTTTCATGAAGACGGCAGCCTGGCCGACGAAGGCAAGGCCAAGGCGCTGGACAACATTTGCCAGCGCCTGGTCACCACCCTGGCGCGGTCGTCACAATGACGGCCGTCGGCCCCTGACGGTCAAAGGGCTGAATGCCGGCGGACAACCGCCCGCCACCGGTCTCGTTTCGGGGCGGCTACCACAGCGCCCCGATCATGATCGTCAGACACGCCAGCATGCCGATGGCGAAGACGATGGAGCGGGTCCACTGCCAGTTCAGGGCGTAGGCCAGCGGGTGGAGCAGACGTGAGGTGAGAAAGACCAGCGCCAGCACGTCGAGGCTTTCAAGCTCCACCCCGGCGCCGATGGCCACCACCGCGGTGGTGGCGTAGATGATCAGCGCCTCCCAGGCGTTGGACTGGGCCGCCTGCAGCCGCGCACCGACGCCTTCAAGACGCGCCTGCTGGGCACGCGGGTGGCGATTGTCCAGGTGGCCGAACTGGCGCACACGCCAGGCGGCGCCGATCCAGGCCAGCAGGATCGGCAGCAGGGAGGCAACAAAGAGGGTGACGAGAAAGATCGACATGGGAGGCTCCGAGGGCGAATTGCCCCCAGCATGGCACAGGGAATGGCTGACAGGCGAAGGGCCAGGCGTCAGCATGGCGGTAGTTGCCTGACACCGGGCAATACCGCATCCCCGAGGTTTCCTTCATGCCAGCGAGCCGAGCCCACGACGTCACCCACGCCCCCGATGTCCACCCTGGCCGTCATGCCGTGACCAGCCGCGCCCTGCACGCCTCGCTGGCGTTGACCATCGGTCTTCTCTACCTCACTGCCTACGGGCGCAAGTGGGTGACCACCCAGCTCGAGTCGGCCAACTGGTACCTGCTGGTGGTCCACGTCAACCTGGGGCTTTTGAGTGTGGCGCTGTCGCTCGGGCTGCTGGCGGCCCACCTGTGGCTGCCACAGCCGCCCCCCCTGGGTCTGCCACGGGTGACTCGCCTCGCCCACCGTGGCCTGCTCGCCGTGCTCCTGGCGCTGCCCGTGGCGGCCTATATCGGTACCGGCTTCGACCTCAGGGTGCTGGGCCAGTGGACACTGCCCTCGTTTCAGCGCCTGCCATTGGCGGCGTCGCTCGCAGCCTTGTTCGAAGTACCGCTGATCACCCTGATGGAGCCTTTTGGCCGCTTTCATCGGGACTGGGGCGCCGATCTGCTACTGCCCTTTTTGCTTGGTGGCCACATCACGGCGGCCCTGTTTCACCATCTGGTACTAAAGGACGGCGCCCTTGGCCGAATATGGTCGCTGCGCCGTTGAGCGATGCCCCATGCTCCTCGCCACCGCGGCAGACATGCGAAGAAGCCCGCGCAGTCACCTGCGCGGGCTTTTGTGCTTCGGCCTGGAGAGCGGTCTTCAGGCCTTGGCGGGCCCCTTGCGCAGCGGCACGTCAGGCACCGCCTCCATGCGCTCGCGCTCTTCTGTGATCAGCTCGAGTGCCTGGTCTTCGCTGAGCTCGGAAGCCGGGGTCAACAGACTGACCACAATACCGGCGGCCATGGCCAGGCCCACCGCCGGGATGCTCGGGTTGCCCCAGTAGTCACTCCAGCTCTCCACCGAGATGACCGTCAGCGAGGTGGCGGACGCCACCACCAGCGAGGCAATCGCGCCCTGCCAGTTGTAGCGCGACCAGAAGCGTCCCAGCACGCCGCACACGAACATGCCCGCCAGCACGGTCGCCACCATCTTGGTGATGTAAGCGATCACGTTGTCGGAGGTCAGGGCGAAGGCCAGCGCCAGACTGATGGTGCCGACCAGGCCGAACCGCGACAGCATGACCACGCTCTTGGCCGACGGCGCGCGGCCCTTGACCAGCACGTAGAGATCGCGGATCAGGGTGGTGACACCGGCGATGGCGTCACTGCTGGCGCTGGACATGGTCGCCGATAGACCGGCCACCAGCAGCAGCAGGCCCAGCCACAGCGGCAGCACCTCGGTGGCCAGATACGGGAAGGCGAAGTTGCTGTTTTCCAGGTCGGGGTTGAGGGCGTAGGTCGCCATGCCGATGATCGCCGGCACGATGGAGAACAGCATGTAAAGGCAGCCGGTCACCAGGAAGGAGCGGCGTACCGAGCCCACCGAGGCGCCGGAGTAGATGCGCTGGCGGAAGGACGGGGTCGCCAGCACGCCGACGGCGATCACCGTGATCAGCGACAGGGCGGGCACCAGGCCGACCTTGTCGATGGCCAGAAAGCTGGTCGCCGCGGCGTCCATGGAGGCGGTCATCTCGGAGAAGCCGCCGACCTCGACCACGGCCACCGCCGCCATCAAAAAGAAGCCGACGAACAGCACGATGGCCTGCACGGTGTCGGTCCAGACCACCGCCATATAGCCGCCGATGACGCAGTAGACACCGAAGCCCAGGGCCACCACCATCTTGGCCTGCCAGGCGGGGATATCCGCCATCCAGGCCAGATACAGGCCGCCGCCGAGGATATGGGCGCCGAGCCAGCCGATGCAGGCAACGTAGATGAACAATGCCACGACATTGCGCACCAGGCGGTTGGCCCCGACGTAGAACGACAACTCTTCGCTCATGGTCATGAAGCGGTAGCGGCGCACACCGGCGAAACACAGCGCCAGCAGCAGCACCCCGATCGAACCACCCAGACCATAGAGTGCGCCGCCCCAGCCGTTGGCGTAGCCGAAGCCCACCGCCCCCATGCTGGAACCTGTTCCCACCATGGTGGCCACGGTGGTACCGATGGTCAGGAATATCGGTACGCTGCGCCCGCCAAGGAGAAAGTCATCGCCGGTGCCGCGATCGTTCCGCGACATCCACCAGCCGAAGCCGATCATCAGGACGATGTAGACGCAAAAGGTAGCAAGGAAAAGATGACTGTTCATACAGACCTCTTATACTTGTCGTCTCGGTCGTTGCCGCGATCGAGACAGTGAACGTGAACGTGAACGTTTGCTGTGCCTGGCGTCGGGTCCTTGCCGGGATCCGGCGCCTTCCTGTCGCTACGATGCGGGCATCCCTGCCCCGGTCGAGTTGCCGCTCGACGCAATATCCCTGGTTTAAGCGCGGTCGGCGCGGTAGCAGGTCAGGTCCACCTCGACCTTGCAGTCCACCACCAGATCCTGAACGCTGCAGATGCGCGCCGGCGGGTGATCCTTGAAGTACTCGGCGAACACCTTGTTGAACGACTGGAAGTAGCGCGAGTCAGTCAGCACGGCGGTGACGTGGACCACGTCCTCGATGTCGTAGCCCGCCTCGCGGGCGATGGTCAGGGCATTCTCGAAGGCCAGTCGGCTCTGCTCGACGATGCCGCCTTCCACCACTTCTCCATCGGTCATCGGGGTCTGACCGGACACCTTCAGCCAGCCGCCGGCTTCCACAGCGCGGGAGAAGGGAAGTTTCTGGCCGCCGGTACCGACGCCGCCTTCGGCGCCATAACGCTTGATCGTCATGTCAATGTCTCCTGAAAAATACTGATGCAATAAACGTGGCTAGAGTGGCGTGGCCGCAAGGCGCACGCTTCGGCGCAACATGCGCCCGGATCGTTGGCCCGACGCCTGACCGTTGGCGTAGGCCGTCGTGCCGTTGACCAGCACCCGAAGGATGCCGCTGGCGGGCGTCTTCGGCTGGTCATAGGTGGCGCTATCTTCCAGGCGCTCGAGATCCAGAAGGACCAGATCGGCGAAGGCGCCTGGACGAATCACACCGCGGTCTTCCAGGCCAAAGGTGGCGGCGGAAAGACCGGTCATCTTGCGTACCGCCTCGGCCGGCGGCATCAGTGCCAGGTCGCGGCTGTAGTGGGCCAGCACGCGGGGAAAGGCGCCCCACAGGCGCGGGTGCGGATGCGGGTCATTGGGTAGGCCGTCGGAGCCGACCATGGTCAAGGGGTGCGCCAGCACCTGGCGCATGTCGTCCTCGCTCATGTTGTGATAGACCGCGCCGGCGGGCTGCAGGCGCCTGGCCGCGTCCATCAGTGACAGCCCCCAGTCGGCGGCGATGTCGGCCAGCGGCCGACGCGCCTGCTCCGGATGCGGCTTCGACCAGGTGATGGTGATGTCGATCTCGTCGGTGACCTGCCCCAGATCCAGGGTCGAGGAACCGGCGGTATAGGGGTAGCAGTCGCAGTGGACACGCTGGCGGCTGGCGGCCTCGGTCAACTGCGCCAGGGCCCGTGGCGCCTGGCCCCAGTTACCGGCACCGGCGCACTTCAGGTGCGAGATCACCAGCGGTGCACGGGCCTCGGCGGCGGTGGCAAAGGCCTCGTCCATCGCCTCGGCCTGTCCGGCGAACTCGTCACGCAGGTGGGTGGTGTAGATGCCGCCCGCCTCGCTGACCGCGCGCACCAGGGCACCGACCTCGGCGCTTGGCGCCTGACGGGCGTTGCGATAGGCAAGCCCGGTACTCATGCCGATGGCCCCCTCGGCCAGCGCCTGTTCCAGAGCAAGGCGCATGGCGGCGATCTCGTCATCGCGGGCCGGGCGCTCGAAGTCATCCATCACCAGTGAGCGCAGGCTGGTATGCCCCACCAGCGCCGCCACATTGACCGCCGGGCAGGCCGTCGCCACGGCATCGGCGTAGGCGGAGAAGCTGGGGTAGGCGAAATCCTCGGCGTCGCCCAGCAGGTTCATCGGATCGGGCACCTCGCTGCCGCGCAGCCTGACCGGCGAGGCGCTGATGCCGCAGTTGCCGACCACCACCGTGGTCACCCCCTGGCTCAGCTTCGGCAGCATCTCGGGGGTGCGCACCACATTGGTGTCGTCGTGGGTGTGAACGTCGATGAATCCCGGGGTCAGCACCAGCCCCTCGGCCTGCACCACCTCGCTGGCCTCGTGCCCGGCGAGATCCCCCACCGCCACGATACGATCCCCCTTGACCGCGACATCCGCGATACGAGGATCTGCGCCGGTGCCATCCAGCAGCGTGGCGCGACGAATCAAGAGGTCATGGTGCATGTCAGTCTCCCAGCGGCTGGCGATTGTCGCCGCCGCGATGGTCATCAAGTGCAATCTTCAAACGCCTGAGCTTGGTGCGTGCCTGGTCGCGATGACGCATGGCCAGCTCCAGCGCCAGCACGTCGATGGCGGCCATCAACGCATAGCGCGACGCCGAAGGGTGAAGAATGAAATCGGTCTCCCGGGCGGCGATGGGCAGCACCACGTTGGCGGCGGCGGCAAGCGGAGACCCAACGGCGGTGATGGCGATCACCTGGGCCCCGTACTGACTGGCGATCTGGGCCGACTCGACCATCTCCGGCGTATAGCCGGACACCGACAGCACCACCACTACATCCTCGGGCTCCAGGGTGGCGGCCACCATCCTCGGCAGCAGACCGTGAGGATAGGCGCTGACCGCATAGCCCAGGCGCATCAGGCGAAACTGCAGCTCCTGGCACATCACGCTGGAGCCACCACCACTGCCGAAGGTCAGGATCTGGCGGGCATTGTCGAGTCGCTCTACCGCGCCTTCGATATCGGCCTCGAACAGCAACTCGCGGTTGAGCGCCAGGGTCTGGGCGGCAACGTCGTAGACGATGCTCGATCCCCGGGCGGGATCGGCGTCCTCGATAAAGCGACGACCGGCGGCCAGGGCACGGGTCAGGCGCAGCTTGAGGTCACGCACGTTGTCGCAGTCCACCGAGCGGGCGAAGCGGGTCACGGTGGCGTCACTGACGCCTGATCGCCGGGCGATCTCGCTGATGCTGGCCTCTGCCACGAAGTCGATGTCGTCGAAGATCAGCTCCGCCACCTTGCGCTCCGACTCGCTCAGGGAGCGAACCACCGCGGTGATGCGCGACAGGATATCGATCTGTTGACTCACGGCTTGCCTCCCTCCGTTGCGACGTTGCCAGATCACGAAGCCTGTCCAGGGCCCTCGTCATCTGCGGTATCCTTACGCTATGTTAGTTTCTAACAACCATCCACCGTTTTTTGAAAATTTCCGACAATGGTCGTAGTCAGATCAATCTTCGAACATTGCCAATCGTCCGGCGCGGCGTAACATGAGCCGCGTTCCGCCTTCAGGAGAACTTCCATGGCCCACTCCCCCTCTTCTTCCTCCTTCGATGCCAAGGGCTGCCACAAGGGCACCCTGGAAACCGGCGACCGGCTGCTGGCCGACGTCAGCCTGCCGGCGGCGGTGATCCACCAGGCGCCGCTCGCCCACAATCTGGCATGGATGCAGGACTTCGCCCGCCGCCACGGCGCCGAGCTTGCGCCCCACGGCAAGACCACCATGACCCCGGCGCTGTTCCGGCGGCAGCTCGAGGCCGGCGCCTGGGGCATCACCCTGGCCACCCTGCCCCAGTGCCGCGCCGCCTTCGCCGAGGGCGCCCAGCGACTACTGGTGGCCAACCAGATGGTCGGTCAGGCCAACATGGCCATCGCCGCCGACCTGATCCGTGCCGGCGCCGAGCTCTATGTCACCGTCGACAGCGCCGAGAACCTGGACCAATTAGGCGCCTTTTTCGGGGCGGCCGGCATCTCCCTGAATATCCTGATCGAGGTAGGCGTCGAAGGGGGAAGGTGCGGACTTCGCGATGATGACGAGGTAATGGCGCTGGCGCGCCGGGCGGCTACCCTGCCCGGCATAGCCCTGGCGGGTCTGGAGGGGTATGAGGGCGTAGTCCATGGCGACGATCCGGTGGCCGGTATCCGTCGCTACGCCCAGCGCCTGGTCGACGGCGTCAAGCGACTGGCCGACGAAGGCCTGGTCGAGCGCGACAAGCCCATCGTCACAGCCTCGGGTTCAGCCTGGTACGACCTGATCGCCGAAGAGTTCCGCGACGGTGGACTCGAAGGCCGCTTCACCCCGGTGCTGCGCCCGGGCTGCTACGTGGTCCACGACCACGGCATCTACCGCGAGGCCCAGGCCGGCGTGCTGTCCCGGCGCCAGGACCTGCACCAGGGGCTTGAGCCGGCGCTGGAGGTGTTCGCCCAGGTGCAGTCGCTGCCCGAGCCGGGGCTGGCCATCGTGGCACTGGGCAAGCGCGATATCGGCTTCGACCTGGCGCCCGAGGTGCTCAGGCGCTATCGCGAAGGCGGACAGGCCAGCGAGCGTCTGTCGGTGGAAGGTTGGCAGGTGGTCAAGCAGATGGACCAGCACACCTTTATCCAGTTGCCCGACAGCGCTCGCGACGTGCGCATCGGTGACGTCCTGGCCTTCGGCGCCTCACATCCCTGCATGACCTTCGACAAGTGGCGCCAGCTCCATCTGGTCGATGACGCGCTCAGGGTCGTCGATACCTGGGCGACGCGCTTCTAGACATTCTGACAAGCGAACGACCAAGGGGGGGGCGGAGGCCATCCACCCGCCCCGCTCCTGCAATCTTTGCCGCAGCGCTGACGGCACGACCGATCGACGCCCTTCGCCTCTGCGCTCAATTTTCTGGCCACGCCCCCGACATACACTGACAGCGACCACCGGGCATCGCTCGGATCAAGAGGGCTGACAGCAAGGGAAGCCGATGGCCAAGAATGTCGCGCTGTTCTTCGATGGCACCTGGCAAGTGCCGGACATGGACCTGGAAGACGGTGACACCAACACCAACGTCAGCCGGCTCTACCAGGCGGTGGCCGACAATCCCATGGCCGAGGGCGGCACCGTCAAGCGCTACTACCATGGCGTCGGCAGTGACCTGCACTGGTACGACCGCCTGGTGGCAGGCGCCACCGGACTCGGGCTATCGGAAATTCTGGTCGAGGCGTACGTCGAGCTGGTCGAACTGTTGCGCCCGGACGACCGGCTGTTTCTGTTCGGCTTCAGCCGAGGCGCCTACACCGCGCGCAGCCTGAGCGGGATGCTTCACACCAGCGGTCTGCTGCACCCCGAACACCGGCAGTTGGCGGGACGCGCCTACGCGCTTTACCGCGATCGAAGGCGTGGCCCGCAATCCGCCGAGGCTCGACGCTTCGCCTCGCGCTACGCCTGGGTACCGGAGATCCACATGATCGGTGTGTGGGACACCGTGGGCAGCCTGGGGATTCCACTCAGGAGCTTTGCCGCCTTCAACCGCCGCCGGTTCGAGTTCCATGACACCCGCCTGAGCCCGCTGGTGCGCCACGCCTACCAGGCGCTGGCGATCGACGAGCATCGCAAGGCCTTCGCCCCCACCCTGTGGTCACCGCAGACCACCACCGCCACCCTCGAGCAGGTATGGTTTCCCGGCGCCCACTCCAACGTCGGCGGCGGCTACCGGGACCGCGTGCTGTCGGACGTCAGCCTGGACTGGATGATGGGCCGCGCCTGCGATCAGGGGCTGCCGCTGCTGCCTGACAGTCGCCCCTTGCTTGGTTCACCACCGCGCGAGGACGACATCGTCGACTCCTACCAGAGGTTTCTTTCGCGCCTCTATCGACTGATCTCGCCCCGGCGCTATCTGCGGCGCATCGGCTTTGCCTCCTTCGGCAACGAGACGCTGCACCCGAGCGTCGCCACCCGTCGTCTTGCCCTGCCCGGCTATCGCCCCGCCAACCCTATCCACCCGCGTCTTGCGGCGACGCCGCCATCCACTTAGGGCTTGTCTGAAAAGTGCCTGCGCTCGGTAATACGGCGTTAAAAATCGGATCAACATGCTCATTTACACCCCGTAAACTGCGCTTTCTCACCGATTTTTGCCTTGTCTAACCTTCGCTCGTCGACTTTTCGGACAGCGCCTAGACACTGACAGCCCCCGAGTGATGGCGCGAGCGCCTGCCACGGATACGACAACGCCCACTCGCAAGGAGTGGGCGTTCGCGGTGGCCTGAGGCGCTCTCCCTCGTCGGGGGGCCGAGGCCGGCGCTGCGCTTGCAGGACGAGTCTGGCCTCGAGAGCGCGCTAGTTCGAGGGGAAGTTGAACTGCGCGCTTTCACTGTCCTGGCTCCTCGGCCAGCGCTGGGAGATGGCCTTGCGCCGGGTGTAGAAGCGCACGGCGTCGGGGCCATAGGCATGCAGATCGCCGAACAGCGACTCCTTCCAGCCGCCGAAGCTGTGGAAGGCCACCGGTACAGGCAGCGGTACGTTGATGCCGACCATGCCGACCTCGATGGCGTCGGCGAAGCGACGCGCGGCCTCGCCATCCCGGGTGAACACGCAGGTGCCGTTGCCATACTGGTGGGCGTTGATCAGCGCAATGGCCTCATCGAAGCTGGCGACACGCACGACGCACAGCACCGGTCCGAAGATCTCGTCGCGATAGACGCTCATCTCGGGCGTGACCCGGTCGAGCAGGCTCGCACCGAGGAAGTAGCCCGGTGACGACGCGACCAGCGGATGCTCGCGCCCATCCACCACCAGCTCGGCCCCGGCGTCGACGCCCTGCTGGAGATAGCCCGCCACCTTGTCACGGTGCCCGGCGTTGACCAGCGCGCCCATATCCAGGCCGCGCTCGGTGCCGGCACCGATCTTGAGTTCCCGGGCCTCCTGCGAAAGCCGTTCGACCAGGGCATCGGCGGTGTCATCGCCGACACACACCGCCACGCTGATCGCCATGCAGCGCTCACCGGCGCTGCCGTAGGCGGCCCCGATCAGGGTGCTGGCGGCGTTGTCCAGATCGGCATCGGGCAGTACCACGGCGTGGTTCTTGGCGCCACCGAGCGCCTGCACGCGCTTGCCATTCTCGGCGCCACGCTGGTAGATCGCCTTGGCCACCGGGGTCGAGCCGACGAAGGACACCGCCTTCACATCCGGCGCATCGATCAGCGCCTCGACCACCTCCCGGTCGCCGTGGACCACGCTGAACAGGCCGTCGGGCAGACCGGCTTCGGTGAGCAGCTCGGCCATCTTGAGCGCCGCCGACGGCACCTGCTCGGAGGGCTTGAGAATAAAGGCGTTGCCGCAGGCCAGCGCCATCGGATACATCCACAGCGGCACCATGGCCGGGAAGTTGAACGGCGTGATCCCGGCCACGATGCCCAGCGGCTGATGATTGGACCAGGTGTCGATGGCCGGCCCGGCGTTGTGGGAGTACTCGCCCTTGAGCAGCTCCGGCACGCCGCAGGCGTACTCGACGTTCTCGATACCGCGCTTGAGTTCGCCCATGGCGTCTTCAAGCACCTTGCCGTGCTCTTCGCTGACCAGCGCGCAGATCTCGTCGGCGTCACGCTCGAGCAGCGCCTTGAAGCGGTACATCACCTGGGCGCGCTTGGCCGGCGGCGTGTCGCGCCAGGCCGGCTGGGCGCGGCGGGCCGCCTCGATGGCACTCTCGACGGTAGCAGCGTCCCCCAGGGCGACACGACCGACCGGCTCGGCGGTGGCCGGGTTGATGACATCCAGATGGCGCTGCGACGGCTGTGACTCACCGCCGATCCAATGATTCACGTCTTTCATCAAAACTCTCGATATGACTTTCTGAAAAGGCGTCAGCGCCGGGCGGCCATCTCGCATGGGGCCCGGCGCAGCATGGTACACAGATGATGCGGCTCAGAACTGGCGGTCGAGCAGCGCCTCGTCGAAGGGATAGCGGGACAGCTTTTCCACACCGCTGTCGGTGATCAGCACTTCTTCTTCCAGCTTGACCCCGTCGGCGGCACCCACCTCGCCGATGTAGCTCTCCACGGACACCACCATGCCGGGTTCGAGAACGCCATCCTTGGAGAAGCGATCGAAGTCCATATGGTGAGCGACCAGCGGGGTTTCACCGTGCATGCCGACGCCGTGGATGATGGAGGGATAGCGACGGTCGAGGAAGCGCTCGGGGATCTTCCAGGCCTGCTCGGCGATCTCGCGATAGCTCATGCCCGGCTGCAAGATGCCCATGTTGTGGTGCACCTGGTCGTAGGCCATGCGATACAGCTCCTTCTGGTAGGCGCTGGGGCGATTCGGGCCGACGTGGAAGGTACGCGAGAAGTCCGAATAGTAGCCGTGACAACCGATGGTATCGGTGTCCAGCGCCACCAGCTCGCCCGGACGAATGACCCGGTCACTGGCCTCATTGAACCAGGGATTGGTGCGCGGGCCGGACGACAGCAGACGGGTCTCGATGAACTCTCCGCCCTGGCGGATGACGTTGCCGTACATGATCGCGAACAGCTCGTTCTCGGTGATGCCCGGCTTGATCGCCGCCTCGACCTCGGCCACCGCAGCCTCGCTGCCGGCCATGGACTGGGCCAGACAGGCGATCTCCTCGGGGGTCTTGATGCGCCGGCAGTGCAGCGTGTCCTGCATGCAGTCGAAGACCTCGAGGCCCTGGGCCTCGAGTGAGCGCGCCAGGTTGAGCGCACAGCGATCCAGCCCGATCTTGCGGTTGCCGCGTCCGTGCTCTTCGATCAGTTCGGCGATCTCCACACCGAAGGGGTCCGAAGAGAGGTTGTCGCGCTGGTTGACGGCGGACCACACCACCTTGGAGGTGCGCGATTCATCGATGGTCTCGAGCCAGGTAGAGACGTGGGCGCTGCCCGGGTACTCGAACAGGATCACCGGCCCTTCCAGGGGCACATAGATGTAGCGGGTCGAGTTGCGCAGGAAGTAGCCGAACATGTTGCGCGAACCGGTGGCATAGCGCTGGTTGTTGGGGTCGAACAGCACCATGGCGGCGTAGCCTTGCTCCGCCATCGTCGCGCGCAGCCGCGCCAGGCGCCCGGCGCGCAGCTGCCTGGGATCGAAGGCGGTGGGGATGCTGTCGCCGTTGGCCATCGGCGCAGAGGGCACGACCGGAATATGGTCCGGCTCGTTGTCGGTCAGGTTGTCGAAATCGACGATGCTCATGTCAGGGTCCTGTTCGAATATGGCGGGGTCGCAAGGGGCACAGGCCGAGCCTCTACGTGCTCGGCTTCGATGTCATCGGCGTGGGCTCAGTCGGCCAGCGAATCGCTGCGATTCATGCCTTCCTTCAACAGGGTCTCGTGAATCGGCGCCATGCGCCCGAAGATGCGCTGGGCACGCTCGGGGCGACCGATGAAGCCGGGTTCCTTGGCGTAGGCGAAGATCACGGTGTGACGCTCCTTCTGGCCTTCCACCGGCGTCACCCGGTGCAGCGAATAGCGGCCGAAGAACACCTGCAGGTCACCCGGTTGAAGGTCCAGCGCCTTGAGCCGCGAACGATCACCGTCCAGCACCTGCTCGACCTCGTTGAAGTTCTCACCCTCGGGGCTGCGGATGCCCGGGGCATACTCGAACCGGCCACCGCCGTGGGACTGGCGGGTCATCATGGTGACGATGAACTCGTTGGTGTCGTAGTGCCAGGGATGCTGGCAGCCCTCTCTCAGCACGTTGACCACCAGGTCCGCCAATGGGTCGGCGTACTGGTGAATCTCTTCCATGCCCACCACGGTGGCGATAAAGCGCTGGAAGTCCGGGTGCTGGTAGACCTGGCGAATGATGGTGTCTTCGCCGATGCGATCGCCGGCGACAAAACCGTTGGTGCGATCGTCGAAGCGATTGAGCGGATGGCGGGCCGGGCGCTCGGGATCGCCGGCATTGTTGTAGGGGTTGGTCTCGGTCTGGTTGTAGTGCGCCTCGGGCGACAGCCGCTCGGTCTCGCGCTCCAGCCGCGCCAATGCCTCCTCGGGGACAAAGTTCTTGAGTACCACACAGCCATCGTCGGCCAGCTGTTCGTGACAGCGCTGGATCAGCGCCCGTCCGGACTTGCCGTCCAGGTCATGAATCGGGTAGTGCTCAAGGTCGATCAGACCGTCCAGCGAGGAAGTGGTGGGCGCATCGGTGGCCTGCATGAGGAACTCCTGCCTGTCTCAAGTGATGTTGGACAGGATAGAGAGCGCCTCTTCATAATAGAAATGAATGGTTGAGATATCACTTATTTCAAAGGCTCATCGATTATGGATACCGACCTGCTCCGCGCCTTCGTCACCGTGGCCGAGTGCCAGGGCTTCAGCGCCGCCGGCCGCGTGCTGCACCGCACCCAGTCCGCCGTCAGCCTGCAGATCAAGCGACTGGAGGACCAGATGCACAAGTCGCTGTTCGAGCGCACCAGCCGCAGCGTGCTGCTGACGTCCGACGGTGAACGGCTGCTGCCCTATGCGCGACACATGCTGACGCTGGAGGACGAGGCCAGGGCGGCACTCGGCGACCGCCAGCACGGCGAGAAGATTCGTATCGGCACCTCCGAGGAACAGGCCAGCGCCTACCTGCCGGAACTGCTGCCCCGGTTCGCCGAGGCCTATCCGCATACCCGCATCGAGGTCATCTGTGGCATCAGTGCCGACCTGGTGGACAGCTTCCAGCAGGGCCTGCTCGACGTGGTCCTGTCGATCCGCCACGGACCGACGCAATCGGGCCAGTTGCTCGGCTGGGAACCCATGGTGTGGGTCGCGGCAGAAGATGCCGATCCTACCCGTGGCAGCCGACTGCCCCTGGCACTGAATCCCGAAGGCTGCATCTTTCGCGCCCACGCCCTCGCCGCCCTGGGGCGTCAGGAACGCGCCTGGGAACTGCGTTACTCGAGCCAGTCCCCCACCGGCATCAACCTGCCGGTCCAGGCGGGGCTCGCGATCACCGTCAAGACACCCCGCAGCGTACCGGCGGGCTGTCGGATTCTCGGCGAGGAGCAGGGCCTGCCGGCGCTCGGCCAGGTGGAAATCGAGATGCACCGGCGCCCCGGACATGCGAGCGACGCCTTCAACACCTTCTGCCAACAGCTCGAGGAGGTCGTCACCCACAACGACGCAGTCGCCGTGCCCGAGTTTCAGGACCAGGCCTAAGCCTGGCTCGACCGCGTGTCGGTCGAATGCCTGAGTCGCAATATCATGATCGTGACGGATTAATGGTTTGATTACCTCGTCATTACAGGCGAACTACCCCCTGATCCCTATATCGCCACAAGGAGAGATACGCCACACTTCAATAACCAGGATTCTCCGATGGTCTCGCCTGCCCGGCGGTGCCCTTGTCCTGGTCCGGAGATGACAGTGACCACGCCATTTGACGACTCCCTCGAACCTCGGGCTTCCCAGTTTTCATCGGTTGGAATGGATGGAATGGAGCTCCTTGAACAGGAACTCGAACACCTCAGAGCTCGGCATCTAAAGCTTCGCGAAGAGGTCGCAGCCATTCGCCACTATGCCGGCGACAACCTGCCCGCCAAGGCCGGCCTCGTCATCGTAAAGATGCTGGAAGACGCCTTGAAATCCTGACCGTCTTCTCTTCCCGAGAACCAACATTCTTGCCGCTGCCAATGCATCTTCTTGCTCGTTTATCGGGGAAAGGGCCTCGACGACCTTGCCGCTTTGTCGCGCCTCGGGATTACCCGCCAGCGGGCAATAGTGCGCCTCTGGCCTCTCCTTTTCTTGCCGCTGCCATAAGGTATAGTCACGGCTATATGTCTTTGTTTTGGCTTAAACTTGCAGCCTTGGTAAAGAGTTGCATCTGTCAGCCTGCGCGCTAATATCGCCATGCAAATTCGCTATCGTGTCCATAGCCAATGCCCGGAATATCGGTCGTAACGCTGCGCACGAGGCTCTTTCAGCGACATCACGTATTTTCAACAGGCAACCGCCGGATTCGCACCTTCATGACGCCCACTTCGACCCTGCTTCTCGCCTTCTCGCTATCTTCCGATGCCTTTGCCGCCTCGGTCAGCAAGGGTGCCTGCGTGCGTCGGCTGCGTTTCGTGGTGGCCCTGCAGACCGGCCTGCTGTTTGGTCTGGTGGAAGCCACGACGCCAATTATCGGCTGGCTGCTCGGCACCAGCGCCTATGACACCATTGCCCACTGGGATCACTGGATCATCTTCTTCCTGCTGCTCGCCCTGGGCGGCAAGATGATCCACAGTGGCCTCGCTCCCGCCCCCAAGGACTGCGCCAGCTGCGATTGCGGCACGACCAGCGATCGCACCCGCTGGTGGCTGATCATCGCCACCGCGATCACCACCAGCCTGGACGCCATGGCGGTGGGCGTAGGTCTGGCGTTCATGAACGCCAACATCTGGGTGACGGCACTGGCGATCGGTGGCGCCACCACCCTGATGGCGACCCTGGGCATGCTGCTGGGACGCCGGCTCGGCAAGACGGTGGGGCCGCGTGCCGAGATCCTCGGGGGGCTGGTCTTGATCGCCATCGGCGCCACCACCCTGTATCACCACCTGCTCGCCTGATCCTCTTGCCCGGTCGACCCTGTCGCGATCCCGGGCAGGTTAACTGCCAATGACTCGCTCCTAGCGCTCATCCATGCCGGCAACACGCCTGCTCTAGCAAAGTTCGTCCACGATCTCGCCCGTTTTGTCGATAGTCTGGTGCACTATTGCCGGTATCAGACGGCTGGACACCTCATGATCCTCAAGCCCAGCGCACAGGCGGCTCGATTGCCACGATGGATAGCGGTAACCGTTCTGGCCGTTCTGCTGACCGGCTGCGCTGAGCACTCCCCTTTCTCGCCAGCAGCATCCGCCACCAGACCAGCCACCGAGATGACGTCAGCCCCCCTTGCGGGTCACGGCTTCCAGTCGTCGGTACAGATCGTTCAGCGTGATCAGATTTCCGGCGACCGACAGCACCTTTCGGCCAGCCCGGCGCTGCCCAGCGCCTCCCGTTCCGCCGAGCTGGTGGCCGGGGGGATCGGACGGATGACCGCCAACCAGCTCACGACTCAAGGAACCGCCGTGGCCCGTGCTGTCGGTGCCAACGGATGGGCCAGCGCTACTGAGTCCGCCCTGGCAAGCACCGGGGCCTACCTTGAGGGACCACTGGGGGGATCTCTGGAAGCGGTTGAGGGTGTGCTCGACAGCGTCGCTGCTCTGCCGTTACTGCATCGCTTCGATGACCGGCTGCAGCGGGTGCTGTCACTGGACCGCTATCGACGTCGCCTGACCAGCACGCTGGGCATCGGCCAGCAGGAACTCGATCTCGAGGAGCCATGGGGTGATCTTGAGCAGTCACTGACCACCCGAGTGGCTAGCGCTATCCAGCTCGGCCTGGAACCGATCCTGATCACCTCCGACTCCTTGCTGTGGCCAAGCCTGGCGGCGGACCTGATCGTCGCCGGAGGCGATGCGCTGTCAGACGTCAGCGCCACCACCGGCAACGCCCTGGTCGACGCCTCCGCCAGTGGGCTGAGTCGTGCCGGCCAGTGGGTCGCCCTGGCCGGTCAGGTGCTGGGAGGCCAGCGTGATGAGACCAGCCTGCAAGGGGTGGCGGCGCGCACGGCGCTGCGCCATGGCGGGATCAGCCACAGCGGCATCCCCCGGCTGGATGAGCAGGCCGTCGTCGGACTGGTCGAGAGTATCGGAAACGATGAGCGCAGCACGCTCACGGCAGCGGCGGACCTGGGCCGAGGCAGCCTGAGTCAGATGCTGGCCACCGAGGCGGTGGGCCTGACCGGTGAGTTCGGCGTCATGGTCACGCGTCCCGGCGACATGCTCGACGACCGGGTGACACTCGCCCTGGCCCCGGCCCAGCAACTGGGCGACATGTCGGCCAATCTGTCATCGCTGGTAGGCGACACTCGCACCACCCTTGAGGAGGTCGGACGGCTGGTCGATGCCGGCCAGGACCTGTCCGGGCGTTTGCAGGGTCTGGTGCTGGCGGACAGCCTGGACAGTGGTGTCACGACCCTTGGGCGCGTCGATCAGGGCCTCGACAGGACCGGCAACCGGCTGCTGCCCCTGGCCGACACCCTGGTCGAGGGGCTGGCGCAGGCCGATACCCGCATCGAGACGCTGGCTGATCGCTTGGGAGGCACGCTTGACCCCGTCACCAGCGCCCAGCAGGACGGCGTCAACCGCCTGGCGGACGCCGTGGTGCAGGCGCCGATGTCCAGTCGCCCGTTAAGCGAACTGGGAGACGCCGTGGTCGCACTGGGCGACGGCATGCGCCTTGCGCCGATCGCCGCCGGGCTCGACTGGATGATGGTGGTGCCGGTACCCGGGCGCGAAGGCCCGCTCGCAGGCGACACACCTGCCGACTCGTCCACCGCCGGCACAGACACCGACCAGAGTCCCGGCCACCCCACCGTCGACGGCCACGCCCTCGCCGGCTCCCGCGCTGACCATATGCCCTGAGAAGCCGTTGCCCTTCCAGCATCATCACAGCGCCGCCGGCGTGCAAGGGTCACCCTCTCCACCAGGACGACCCCGGCTATTGAGGCGCTGCCTATTGCCGTGCTGCCTATGCCAAATCTCCCCAGGGCGAATGGGCCAGAGCGCTGGCCGGCGTCGGCGCCAGCGGCAGCGGCAGCGGCAGCGGCAGCGGCAGCGGCAGCAGGGTCGCCTGGAAGGCGTGATAGATGTCCGCCGAGCCGGCGTCGATGATCGTCCTTGCGCAACACACAGTCATCCGGTGCAGCGAAGTTGACGGAGTGCGGCATGGCGCCCCCGGGGTGACGATGATGGTGGCGAGGCGAGACCAAAGTGCTACACGCCCAGGCCGGACAGCACCTACTAGCTATGCTAGCATGACTACCATACAAGCCATACCAGACCGGAACTCAAAGGCTCAACAGTACAAGAGCTAAAAAGCTCAACGACAGGTAGGTGCCCCCATGCTGACCCCCGCAATCGCTGAACTCTGGGAACAGGATGCTACCGGAGGATCGGTGCGTCAGCGGCTCTACCGCGTGCTTAGACTCGCCATCATCCGGATGCAGTTCGCCCCTGGCCAGGCACTGTCCGAGAAGGAGATTTCCGACGCCTTCTCGGTCAGCCGACAGCCGGTACGCGAAGCCTTTATCCGCCTGTCCGAGGCAGGCCTGGTCGACGTTCGACCACAACGCGGCACCTACGTCGTGGGCATCTCGCAGAAGTCGGTGCGTGAAGCGCGCTTCGTCAGGGAGGCGGTCGAAACCGCCGTCAGCGCCTCCGCCGCCAGGCAAGGGCTCGCCGACAAGGTGATCTACGAGCTGCGGGATCTGATCGAGCGACAGGTTCGCTGCGCCAGCAGCGGCCAGTATGACCAGTTCTTCATCCTCGACGAGGACTTCCACCGCGTGTTCGCCCTTGGCGCCGGACACGAGACCGCCTGGCGCGTCATCGAAGAGGTCAAGGCACAGCTCGACCGGGTGCGCTACCTCAGCGTGCCTGACACCACGCCCTTCGAAAAGCTGGTCCAGCAGCACGCCGACATTGTCGATGCCATCGAACAGAGAGACGAAGACAAGGCCCGCCAAGCCATGCTGATGCATCAAAGCGAGATCCTGATCTCCCTGCCCCAGATGGTGCAGCGCTTTTCGCCGATCTTCGAGGACACCAACGGCTGATAGTTATCTAACCGGCAGACGTCTCTCATGGGCAAGGGCCACCCGCCCCCTGCCCTGCGGCCATCACCGTTCCGCCCTGTGACAATATTGAGCACAACGGCAAACGCACCTGCAAGGCCATCGATCACCTTCATCGCCCCGCGCACAGCGAGCGAACTGGCAGACTGGACCAGCGACCAGGTCGACTGCACCGCACCGGGGCTGGCCGCCTGGGTACGCTACACCTCCGGCGTCTCGCTCGACGACCGACGACATGAGGTGAGTGACCCGCTGGCATCGCGCTTCATCGAGCTGCATGAACGTCACTGCGATGACCCTGAAGCGCTGGTGGCGGCCTTTCTGGCCCAGCAAGACATCGTCCCTGCGGCCCTGGCAGCACAGCAGGGATTTGCCGATGCTGTCACCGATGGCTACCGCCGACTGATCAATACCGGGCTTGCGGCGTCACTGAGCACCCTCTAGCCGGACCCGAGAAAAGGAGATTTCCATGCAACACACCTGGCGCTGGTTCGGCCCCAAGGACCCGATCCGACTCGAGGAGATTCGCCAGACCGGCGCGACCGGCATCGTCACCGCGCTGCACGAGGTGCCCAACGATGAGGTCTGGTCCCGGCAGGCCATCGCCGAGCGCAAGCAGATGATCGAGGACGCTGGCCTCGAATGGTCGGTGGTGGAGAGCGTGCCGGTGCACGAGGCGATCAAGAAAGGACTGCCCGAGCGCAACGCCCTGATCACCCGCTACTGCGACACCCTGCGCAACCTGGCGGCCTGCGGCATCGATACCGTGTGCTACAACTTCATGCCGGTGCTCGACTGGACCCGCACCGACCTGCGCTGGGCGATGCCGGATGGCGCCCTGGCGCTGCGCTTTGACCAGACAGCCTTTGCCGCCTTCGACCTGTACCTGCTCGCCAGACCAGGCGCCGAGAACGAGTACAGCGACGACGAGAAGACCGAAGCCAGGAGCTACCTCGATAGCCTGGACGCCGAAGCCCGCCAGTCACTGGTCGATACCCTGATCGCCGGCCTGCCCGGCGCCGAAGAGCACTACACCCTGGAGCGCTTTCGCGAGGTACTGGCCGGATACGCCGAGATAGACGCCGCGCGCCTGCGCGAGCACCTCGGCTACTTTCTGAAAGCGGTCATCCCGGTCGCCGAAGAACTCGGCATCAAGATGGCGATCCACCCCGATGACCCGCCCCGGCCGCTGCTCGGCCTGCCCCGGGTGGTCTCGACGGCGGCGGACGCCGAGTGGATCCTTGCGGCCGTCGACAGCCCCGCCAATGGCCTGACGCTGTGCACCGGGTCCTACGGCGTGCTCGCCGCCAATGACCTGGCCGCCATGGTTCAGCGCTTTGGTCCCAGCATCCACTTCGTGCATCTGCGCTCGACCCGGCGCGAGTCCCCCGACCCTCGCTCCTTCCACGAGGCGCCGCACCTGGACGGTGACGTCGACATGGTCGCGGTCATCAGCGCGCTGGTCGCCGAGGAACGCCGTCGCGAGCGCGAAGGCGGCCGACGCTTACCGCTGCGCCCCGACCACGGCCACCACATTCTCGACGATCAGCACCGCGCCACCGCCCCGGGCTACCCGCTGTACGGCAGGCTGCGCGGCCTGGCCGAGCTGCGTGGCGTCGAGACCGCGGTACGCCAGCTCACCTGACGCCCTGGCGTTCTACCAGCCGCTGCGCTGGCGGCGCTCGCCGCAATCGGCATCCGTCGCAGTGGCTGTGGCCCTTCACAACGAAAACGACCAGGCGGGGAGGCGCATTCCCCGCCTGGTCGGCTCAGGACACCTTCAGCCCGCCTGGTCGGCTCAGAACACCTTCAGCCCACCTGGTCGGCTCAGCGCCAAACCCTGCGCAGAGCACCCCTAGGTCGGCAGATACTCCTCGCTCCAGCTCTCCGACACGACGCCTTCGGCGATCAACCGATCGATCTCCTCTGGGCTGTGCCCCAGCTCTTCGAGCACCTGACGGCTCGAGCTGCCGTACTTCTCCGACGGCGCCAGCGGATAGATGCGACCTCGCTTGGGACGGATGGCGTACGGATCGAGCTGCGTGATGACGTGACCGCTGGGGTGCTCGTCGTAGACGGTGAAGGAGTAGCTGCCACGATCGATGCCCGGGGTGTTGTCCCAGCGCCGCGAGTTGTAGGAGCGCAGGGCCTCGATGTTCTCGCACACCGCCGCGGCGATGCCCGCCTTCTGCAGCCGTTCCACCCAGTCGGTGGCCACCGCATTGATAAAGCGAGGTGCCAGATAGGCCGCCCGCTCCTCCGGCGGAACATCGACCACCCCTTCGATCCCCGGCACCTGGGCGAACTTGTGCAGGTCCCGCTCGTAGGCGCTGATCAGCACCACCCCGTCGGCGGTGAAATAGAAGCGTGACAGATCGTCGTAGCCGTTGAGTTCACGGCCCGAGGGCTCGTCGAACAGGCCGCGCCGCTCGTAGTCGTAGCAGAACGGCATCTGGGCCAGGCCACTGAGCGCCGACAGCGAGGTCTTGACCCGGCTGACCCGGCGGGTACGCAGCTTCTGGTACAGGGCGGTGGCGACACCAAGAGAGGCACCGAAGCCGCACATCACGTCGATGGTGCCGACGTGGGCGTGCTCTTCTGGCGTGTCCATGCTGCCCCCGAAGCGCAGCATGATGCCGGTGGTGGCCTGCACCAGGTCGTCGTAGCCCAGGTAGTTGGTCCGGGGGCCCGGCTTGACCCCGCTGAAGCAGTCGAGCTGGCAGAAGATCGCCTCGGGATTGATGCGCTGCATTTCCGCCTCGGTCAGCCCCATCCGCTCCACCTGCCTGTCGGTGGCATTCCACACAACCACGTCGCTCTGGCGGATCAGCTCGTCGAGGATTTCACGCCCCCGAGGCACCTGGATATCGGTCAGCAAGGAGCGCTTGGAGCGCATATGCGACAGGCCGAAGATGACCGTGTTCCAGCAGTCGTAGAACGGCTTGGCGGGGTCCACCTTGATGATGTCGGCGCCGAAGCGTGCCAAAAAGGCCACCGAGTGGGGACCGGCGATGACGTTGCACAGATCCAGCACCTTGACGCCTTCGAGCCAACCGTCCTTGGCGTTGCGCGCACGAACCCGTGGCAGCTTGGTCTCGATGCGATGCAGCACTGCCAGCGCCTGGTCGAACGACACCCAGCGGCGCGGCGTCGGGGTGAGCATCTCGTGGCCGCTGTCGTGCAGCCAGACCATCGGGCCGGGCTGGGTCATCAAACCGAATTCGGGATCATCCACTTCGATCATCAGCCCGGCGGTCTCGGCGTGGTCGTCGTGGATCCACTCCTGCAGCCAGCGCTGCGGCGCGCCGGGGAACTTGCCACGGCCGAAGATCTTCTCCCACTCCTTGGAGGTGCGGGTCAGGAAGACCTCCTTCATACGCGCGGCGATATGATCCGCCCACCGCTTGGGCAGCGGGTAGACGCCAAGTGACACGTCACTCTGCCACTGGCTGGTGGGCGCATAGGTGTCGGGCTCTTCCACCAGCCCTTCTTCCACAAGTTCATCGTAGAGACCGAGCACCTTGAGGCAACGCTTGGCGTGCTCCTTGTGACTCGGGCAGACCACGTAGAACATGCGCCCGTCCTTGCACTTGTAGCTGCGATAGAAGGGGTCGAGCAGTTCCTGCAGTTCGTCGTAGTCCAGGTTCATCGGCGCGCCTTCGATGCGGCGACGCTCGATCTCCTTTTCGCGCTGGGTCTTGTAGCGCTCCGGCAGGCCCTCGATCTTGATCGAGTTGTAGCAGAGGCCTTCCATCAGGGCGCAGGCGATGGGCACTTCGATCTCGTCGCCGAGGCCGGTACGCTCACGCGCCTGCAGCGCCAGGGTGACGGCGGTGGCCGCCAGCATGGTGCCGTAGGCCGAGCCCAGCGGCAGCGGCGAGAACGACGGATTGATGCCCATCAGCACCCGGTTGAGCCCCATGTCGGTAAACACCCCCGAGTGGGCGGCGATGACGCTCTCGAAGGCCCGCCAGTCTCGGCGCAGCTCGTCGTTGGAGGCAAAGCCCGGCATCGACAGGGTGATCAGCTCCGGACGCTCTTCGCGCAGCGCGCTGAAGTCGATGCCCAGGCGCTGCATGACGCCGGGCCGGAAGCTTTCGATCACGATATCGGCCTCCTCGATCAGCGCCAGCGCCTGTTCGAGGCCCTCTTCAGTCTTGAGGTCGATCGTCACGATCAGCTTGTTGCGCTGCAAGGTGGCGTTGGCCGGCGACTCCCACATGGGCCCCGTGGGCGGGTCCACGTGAATGACCGTGGCGCCCAGGTCGGCGAGGATCATCGCCACCGCAGGGCCGGCCATGTACTGACCGAAGTCGATGACCTTGACGTCCTTGAGCGGCAGTTGGGAATGGGGATTCGGTGACATCGGGGTCTTCCTGTAGAGCAAGGGTGGCAACGTGAGGAGGCCGAAGCCTCCCCGGTGACGTCAGTGTTTGCCGTCTTCGATGACCAGGTGGGGTTCAAGGACCTTCTTGGCGAAGTCCTGGCGCAGCCAGCGCACCAGTGACCATGCCAGGATCGCCAGCACGGGAATCATCGGCAGCGCCACCACGATGGTGGAGGTCTGCACCGGCTTGAGCCCGCCAAGCTGGATCAGCGCTACCCCGACGCCGGCGATCAGAAACGCCCAGATCAGGCGGATCTTGCGCTGCGGTTCCTGATAGCCAGACAACTTGCGCGAGGTCACCGACGCCAGCACGTAGGCGGAGCTGTCCAGGGTCGTCGCCAGGAAGATGAAGCACAGCAGCACGAACAGGGTGGTGATCACGCCGGACATCGGCAGGGTGCCGAGGATCGCCTCGACCGCGGCGGGGATGCCTTCGGCCGAAAGAATGGCTGCCACGTCCAGGGTGCCGGAGATCTGCAGGTCCAGCGCATAGCCGCCCCACACCGCGAAGAACACCCAGCAGCCCAGGGAACCGAACACCATTTCGGCGATGATCAGCTCACGGATGGTGCGACCACGCGAGATGCGGGCGACGAACAGGCCCATCATCGGGGCGTAAGCGATCCACCAGGCCCAGTAGAACACCGTCCAGTCGCGCCAGAAGCTGGAGTCCCCCACCGGGTCGGTCCACATGCTCATGGGCACGAAGTTGGAGACCATCTTGCCGAGGCTGTTGACCCAGCCCTCCACCATGAACAGGGTGTCGCCCACCACCAGGGTGAACACCAGCAGTACTCCCGCCAGCAGCACGTTGATGTCCGACAGGATCTTGATGCCCTTGGCCAGGCCGAACCACACACTGGCGGAGAAGATGGCGGTCCAGATCAGCAGCACCGCGATATCCAGCATGAATGACGGTGACACCCCGAGCAGTCCGCTCAGCAGTTGCGATACCAGCGGCACCGCCAGCCCCAGCGAGGTACCGACGCCACCGACGATGCCGAACACCACCACCGCATCGAGAAGCGCGCCCCACCAGCCGTCGGCATGACGCCCCAGCACCCCGCGGGCGGCCACGGACAGCCTGACGCCCGGGCGGTTGTGGACGAACATGGAGTAGGCGATCGGGATGGCCGGCAGGCAATAGAAGGCCCAGGGCGTGAATCCCCAGTGGAACTGACCGTAGGTCAAGGCCCACTCGGCTGCTTCCTGTGAGCTCGGCTCGACGCCGAAGGGAGGCCCGGTGAAATAGTAGATGGGTTCGACCCAGGCCCAGTTGACGATGGCGATGCCGATACCACCGGCAAAGATCATCGCCACCCAGCTGAAGTAGGAGAACTCCGGCTTGTCATCGGGGCCGCCGAGCCGCACGTTGCCGTAGCGACTGATGGCCAGGCCCACCAGAAAGACCACCACGGCGATGCCGGCGAGCAGATACAGCCAGCCGAATCGCCCGGTGGCAAAGGCAAAGGCCGCATTGACCAGTGCGGCCCCCGACTCCGGGAACACGATGATGGGCAGGATCAGGCCTGCGATGACCAGCACGGCGGGTACGAAGACCCGCAGGTCGAGCCGATCGGAATGGGACTCTGGCGCGTTCATCAGGGATACCTTTATCGTTTGTTGTTGTCACGCTTGCTGCGCAGGACGCCGGCGTCAGCCGGCGGCCTCGAGCATCCAGCCCGCCGCTCGCTCGGCGATCATCAAGGTCGGCGAGTTGGTATTGCCGCTGGTGATGGTCGGCATGACGCCGGCGTCCGCCACGCGCAGGCCCTGGATGCCCCTCACCCGCAGGCGTGAGTCGACCACCGCCATGGGATCGTCGGGCTGCCCCATCCGGGTGGTTCCGACCGGGTGGAAGATGGTGGTGCCGATGTCACCGGCCAGCCGCCACAGCTCTTCATCGGTCTGGTACTGGACGCCGGGCTTGACCTCCTCCGGTTCGTACCTGGCGAACGCCTTCTGCTCGGCGATCCTGCGGGTGACGCGCAGCGAGTCCGCCGCGACCCGCCGGTCCTCGTCGGTGCTCAGGTAGTTGGGGGCGATGGACGGCGCCTGGGCCGGATCGGCGCTCTGAATCCTGACGCTGCCGCGGCTGGTCGGATTCAGGTTGCAGACGCTGGCGGTGACCGCCGGATAGGGATGCAGCGGCTGGCCGAAGGCCTCCAGACTCAGGGGCTGGACGTGGTACTGGATGTTGGGGTGCTCGTGCTCGTCGCTGCTGCGGGTGAAGATACCGAGCTGAGACGGCGCCATGCTCATCGGGCCTGTGCGCTTGAACACGTATTCCAGACCGATGCCGGCCTTGCCCCACAGGGTGCTGGCCATGGTGTTGAGGGTCTTGGCGCCCTTGACCTTGTACACCGAACGAATCTGCAGATGGTCCTGCAGGTTCTCGCCGACCCCCGGCAGTTCGTGGACGACGTCGATGCCGTGCTGCTTGAGCAGCTCACCAGGCCCGATACCGGAGAGCTGCAGGATCTGGGGTGAGCCGATGGCGCCAGCGGACAGCACCACCTCACGGCGCGCCCTGGCCAGCTGGGTGGTGCCCTCGCGCTTGACCTCGACCCCTTCACAGCGCTTCTCGCCGTCGGGCTCGCCGCCGGCGACGATCAGCCGGTTGACCTGGGTGGAATGCCACAGCGTCAGGTTCGGCCGCTTGAGCGCCGGGCGCAGGAACGCCTTGGCGGTGTTCCAGCGCCAGCCGGAGCGCTGATTGACCTCGAAGTAGTCGACGCCCTCGTTGCTGCCACGGTTGAAGTCCTTGGTCCGAGGGATACCCGCCTGGACCGCCGCCTCGGCGAAGTCGTCCAGCACCTCCCACTTGAGCCGTTGCTTCTCGATGCGCCACTCGCCGCCGTGACCGTGAAAGTCCCGGTGGGCGGCGTCGGCGTCGCCGCCCTCGTCCAGACGATAGTGATCCTCGTGCTGGATGAAGGCCGGCAGGCAGTGCTCCCAGCGCCATTGGTCGTCACCGGTGACCTCGGCCCAGTGGTTGTAGTCCCGGGCCTGGCCGCGCATGTAGATCATGCCGTTGATGCTGGAGCAGCCGCCGAGGGTCTTGCCGCGCGGGTAGAGCAGCGAGCGCCCGTTGAGGCCCGCGTCCGGATCGGTGCGAAAGCGCCAGTCGGTGCGTGGGTTGTCGATGCAGTACAGGTAGCCCACCGGCACGTGGATCCAGTGGTAGTTGTCGCGACCACCGGCTTCGATCAGCAGCACCCGGTTGTTGGGGTCGGCGCTCAAGCGATTGGCCAGCAGGCACCCGGCGGTGCCTGCTCCGACCACGATGTAGTCAAACTCGCTGTCGTATTGTTGTGCGGTTGTCATCGCAGATCCCTCGATTCAGGGCGTTATTTGGCGGTCGGCATCACGAACTCCGCGCCCGCCTCGATGGAGTCGGACCAGCGCTGCATGATCGACTTCTGCTTGGTGTAGAAGCGCACGCCCTCTTCGCCGTAGGCGTGCATGTCGCCGAACAGCGAGCGCTTCCAGCCACCGAAGCCATGCCACGCCATGGGCACCGGAATCGGCACGTTGATGCCGACCATGCCCACCTGGATGCGACGGCCGAACTCGCGGGCGACCTTGCCGCTCTCGGTGAAGCAGCTGACGCCGTTGCCGAACTCGTGGTCATTGATCAGCTCGATGGCGGTGGCCACGTCCGGCACGCGCACGCAGGCCAGCACCGGGCCGAAGATCTCCTCGCGGTAAATCGTCATCTCAGGGGTGACGTGATCGAACAGGGTGCCGCCCATCCAGAAGCCCTCGCTGCAGCCTTCGCCTGTATTGCTGCTGTCGAAGCCACGGCCATCGACCACCAGCTCGGCACCCTCCTCGACGCCCTTGTCGATGTAGCCGGTAATACGCTGATGGGCCTGGGCGGTGACGATCGGCCCCATCTCGGCGTCCAGCTGCATGCCGTCCTTGACCTTGAGACCCCGGGCGCGTTCGGCCACGCGTGCCACCACGTCATCGGCCACGTCGCCGACCAGCACCGCCACACTAATGGCCATGCAACGCTCGCCGGCGGAGCCGTAGGCGGCACCGATCAGCGCGTCCACCGCCTTGTCGAGGTCGGCGTCGGGCATCACCACCATGTGGTTCTTGGCGCCACCGAGGGCTTGCACACGCTTGCCCAGGGCCGCACCACGCTGATAGATCAGGTTGGCGATGGGAGTGGAGCCGACGAAGGACAGCGCCTTGACGTCGGGGTGGTCGATCAGCGCGTCCACTGTTTCCTTGCCACCCTGGACCACGTTGAACACGCCGTCGGGCAGCCCGGCCTGCTTGAGCAGGTCCGCCATCATCAGCGAGGCGCTGGGATCGGTGGGGCTGGGCTTGAGGATGAAGCTGTTGCCGGCGGCGATGGCGACCGGGAACATCCACATCGGCACCATGGCCGGGAAGTTGAACGGGGTGATGCCGGCGACCACACCAAGCGGCTGGCGCAGTGTCCAGTTGTCGATGCCGGTGCTGACCTGGTCGGTGAAGTCGCCCTTGAGCAGCTGCGGGATTCCGCAGGCGAACTCGACGATGTCGATACCCCGTGCCACCTCGCCCTGGGCGTCGGTGAAGACCTTGCCGTGCTCACGGGTAATCGCCTCGGCCAGGGCGTCCTTGTTGGCATTGAGCAATTCGAGGAAGCGGAACATCACCCGGGCGCGGCGGATAGGCGGGGTGTCGGCCCAGCTCGGGAAGGCCGCCTTGGCCACCTCCACCGCCTTGTCGATCTCGCTGGCGGAGGCCAGCGCCACTCGGCCACTGACCTGGCCGGTCGCCGGGTTGTAGACGTCCTGATGGCCCAGGGAGGCGCTTTCGTCGATCTGGCCGCCGATGAAGTGAGGAATCGTCGAGGTCATGGAGTGCTCCTTTATAAGCGTTGTTTAAGTTATTCGAGCGTGGCCGTATGAGGAAAGGTGCCCAGCCTGCTCGTCTTGTCGCTGTACAGCCTATCTCTGGTGGCGATCTGAGCAATTGAGTTATTTGAAACCCAGATATAAAGTTCTCAAATAACACGCTCTGTTGAAGGAAGGCGCCATGCAGGACTACCCCACGCTGCGAGCATTCGTCACGGTGGCGCACCTCGGCAGCGTCTCCCGCGCCGCCGAGGCGCTGCATCTCACCCAGCCGGCGGTTAGCCTAAAGTTGAAGCAGCTGCAGGCAACGCTGGGACTGACGCTGTTCCACCGCCGCCCCCAAGGACTGGAGCTGACGGCCCACGGTCAGGCACTGCTGCCCACCGCCGAAAAGGCCCTGGAGAGCGCTCGGGTGTTCGATCAGATGGCCCGCTCGTTGCACTCGACGGTGCGTGGGCTGTTGAGGATCGGCACCATCATCGACCCCGAGTTCATCCGTCTGGGCAGTTTTCTCAAGGTGCTGGTCGAGCGCGCCCCCGAACTCGAGACCGAGCTGCACCACGGCATGAGCGGTTACGCCCTGTCGCGAGTGGAGCGCGGCGAGCTGGATGCAGGTTTCTATCTGGCGCCCCCCGGAACAGGCAGCACCCACGCCGACGGTACCGGCGAACTTGCGTTTGTCGAGCTGACCCACTTTCGCTACTACGTGGTGGCGCCCTCAGGCTGGGAATCACGGGTCGAGGACACCCGCTGGTCGACGCTGGCCACCCTGCCCTGGATCGTCACACCCCCCGACTCGGTCCACCATCGACTGCTCAAGCGCGCCATGCAGGACAGCGGAGAGACGCCCCGGCGGGTCGCCCAGGTCGACCAGGAGGCCTGCATGCTCGATCTGGTACGCGCCGGGGTGGGGTTGAGCCTGGCCCGGGACTCGCTGGCCTTGACCGAGCGCCAGCGCAGCGGCCTGACCATCGTCGAGGGGGTGACGCTGGACTGCGCCCTGTGCTTTGTATGGAAGAAGGAACGCACCCGCGAGCCGCCGCTGCAGGCCGCGCTTGCCACCCTGGAGAGCGTCTGGCCCAACCGCCCTGGGTGAGGCTTGTAGGAAAAGTGCCTGCGGTCGGTGGCTTTTCGTACAAGACCCAGGGCCTGAAAAGCCCGGGGGTAGACCCCGCGGGCTGGCGCCCGAACCTGCTAATAGGCGCCCGAACCCGCCGATACGCGCCCGAACCCGCTTTGGCAGCAGCGCCAAATGCACCAGAGTTGCGCCTTTCTGCGCCTGGCGACGCTCGAATCCGTCGTCGGGTGCTACCCTCCAGACGTTGGCTGACGGCTTTCCCCGGTTCAGGTCAAGGGCGACGCCTGTCTCGATCGCTCCTTGCTCGCACCGTCAGTTCGTACTTCCAGCCACCAGATGTCAGCGTCACGCTCCCTTCGTTCTTCACCACAAGGAATGTCCCCATGACCGACCTTTCCCGCTTCCCCATCACTGCCAAGTGGCCGGCGACACACCCCGAGCGCCTGCAGCTCTATTCGCTGCCGACCCCCAACGGGGTCAAGGTCTCGATCATGCTGGAGGAAGTCGGGCTGGACTACGAAGCGCACCGGGTCAACTTCGATACCAGGGACCAGCACTCTTCCGAGTTTCTCTCGCTCAGCCCCAACAACAAGATTCCCGCGATCCTCGATCCCGACGGCCCTGAAGGCCAGCCGATCGGACTGTTCGAGTCAGGCACGATTCTGCTGTACCTGGCCGACAAGACCGGCCAGTTGGTGCCCCAGACGCCCCAGGCGTACTATCAGGCCCTGCAATGGCTGATGTTCCAGGTCGGCGGCGTGGGCCCGATGTTTGGCCAGATCGGCTACTTCCACTTCTTCGCCGGCAAGGAACTCGAGGACAAGCGCCCTCTTCAGCGCTACGTGGACGAGGCCAAACGCCTGCTTGGGGTGCTGGACAAGCGCCTGGAACAGCGCGAGTGGATCATGGGCGAGGATTACTCGGTGGTGGATATCGCCATCCTTCCCTGGGTACGTAACCTGGTCTACCGCTACGACGCCGGGGATCTGGTCGAGTTTGCCAACTTCCCCCACGTCGACCGCACCCTCCAGGCGTTTCTCGAGCGCCCCGCCGTGCAACGAGGCCTCAAGGTCCTGGCCTGAGGCGATATAGCAGGCACTACCAGGGTGAAGGTGGCGATCGGTAAACGTGGCGATCGGTAGAGGTAGAGCGAGACGAAATGAGGTGAGAGCCGCACGATCGAACCTCAGCCCACGGGTGACTCGCCGCCGGGTTCAGGCGATGATTGTGCCGGCACAGCAGACTCCGTGAGCCTTCAAGGCGCGCCGTCCTGTGCCTGTCCGCCTGCCCCTTGGCCCCACTGCCTCGGGCAACACCCCCACACGACGGAATCACCGCTCATGCCCGTTCGCCCCGTTCATCTTCTGCCCCTCGTCCTCGCCGTGGGGACCACCTCCGCCCAGGCAGCCTCCGCGCCAAAAGACGCCGACCGGAGTACCGTCGAGCAGCAGAGTAGCCGATCCTGCGAAAACCCGACCATGGACCAGCAGATCGAGGCACTGATGGATCACCACGGCATCCCGGGCGTGTCGGTGGCACTGATCGACCACGGCAACATCTGCCTGAGCCACTACGGCGTCGCCAGCCGGGAGTCCTCGACCGGCGCCGCAGTGAACGACGACACCCTGTTCGAAATCGGCTCGGTCAGCAAGACCTTCACTGCGGCGCTGGGCGCCTGGGTGCAGCAAGGCGGAGCCTTCTCCCTGAGCGACAGCGCGGCCAGCATCGAGCCCGACTTCGAGGGTCGTCCGGTAGGCGAGGTCAGCATGGTAGAGCTTGCCACCTACACCGCCGGCGGCTTCCCGCTGCAGTTTCCCGCAGGCGTCGACGACGCCACCCTCCACGACTACTTCGTGAACTGGCAGCCGGACTTTGCCGCCGGCACCAAACGCCTGTACTCGAACCCCAGCATCGGCCTGTTCGGCCTGCTCGCGGCCCAGAGCGAAGGCTCAAGCTTCGCTGAGCTGATGCAGGACAGCGTGCTGCCCACACTTGGCCTCGATGCCACCTGGCTTACGGTGCCCGACGACCAGGCCCGCCACTACGCCCAGGGCTACAACAGCGACGATCAGCCTGTGCGCGTCAATCCGGGCCCGCTGGACACCCAGGCCTACGGCATCAAGACCACGGCACGGGACCTGGCACGCTTCGTTCAGGCCAATATCGACGCCTATCAAGGCAGCCAGGACGACCAGCGCATGGCACAAGCCCTGCTGGCCACCCACCAGGGCTACGCCGCCGTCGGCGAGATGCAGCAGGGACTCGCCTGGGAAAGCTACGCCCTGCCGACGACCCTCGATACGCTGCAAAACGGCACCACCGCAGAGATGGCGCTGGAGCCCCAGCCTGTCACCATGCTCGAGCCGTCAGGCGAGCCACAGCCCCAGCGCTGGTACCACAAGACCGGCTCCACCGGCGGCTTCGGCGCCTACGCCGCCTTTATGCCGGCGCATGAACTCGGCATCGTCATCCTCGCCAACAAGCGCTACCCCAACGGCGAGCGCGTCGAAGCCGCCTGGCGGATACTGGAGGCGCTGGAGCACTGACGATCACGTTTGGATCACTGGATCTCAGTGATACTCCTGGGCCGAATCAGACGCAGGGCCTCATCCTGGCCCCACACGCGACGCCGCCGCCCTATGGGCGGCGGCGTGATCGATGACATGGTGGGCGGAAGCTCAAGGTTAAGCAGATGTCTCGTTCATCAAACTCTCGTAGGGGATCCGTAGCCCATGATGCAGCCGGCGGATCATGGCCAGGCTGAGCCCACGCTTGCGATTCAGCACCTCCGAGACCCGTCCGCTACCGCCGATATAGGCTTCCAGGTCTCTTGGCGTCAGCCCTTGCTGTTCCATGCGAAACTTGATCGCTTCGATGGGATCCGATGGACCGATCGGGTAGTGCTCGTCTTCATAGTGCTCAATCAGAATCGACAGGACCTCAAGTTCGTCGGCCTCGGGACTGCCGTCTTCGGCATTCCATAGCGCCTCCATCCGAGCGAAGTCCCGCTCCAGATCGGCATCGTTGTGAATCGGCTGGATATTCATTCACACAGGCTCCACGTCGATGTGATCGTACTGGGCGTGAGTGCCGACAAAGCGTACCCAAGCGATCTGCTGGGCATATCGGATCGCAACGATGACCCATACTCCACACGATGAAAACGCACCCTTGGGGCTGGCACACCACGCGCTCTCTCCCGCCCGATCTCTTGATGCCGATGGCTGACCGAGATCCCCTTGCCCGCATCAAGAGGATACCGCTCGAAAGCGTAAAATCAGTCGAGCGCATCGATCTGACCTTCCCCTGACATATCGCCTGTGCCTTGCAAGAGGCTATTGAGCCCCCTTATCGAAAGGCGCACAGTCGGATGTGCTCGACTCAATTCTCCTCATAGGCATCAGCCACCGCACGCTCGATAAGTTCCGGAGCCACACCGCGAGCCTTCAACGCCTCCACCAAACGCCGCACACCATCATCGAGATAGCGAGCCTCGTCGCGACGCAGTCCCTCGCTGACGTAGGCTTTCAGCAGCGTCTGGTAGCCTTGAAACCCCTTCAGTGGCGCTATCGCCTTCAGCGACTCCACCACATCAACCGGCACCCGCAGCGTCACTGTCGTCATGGGACGGTCCTTCGCCAATCGCCTTTTCAAGGTCTCATTGAGCATAAATCGCCTCCTCTCGCCTGGTGGCCCGTCGCGCCGAGGTAAGGCGCAATCCCTCGTCGGTACCACGATACTCGCGTCGCCGGAAGGCCAGCGCCAGCAGTCCTCAATCTGCAAAGTTTTCCTCGCTGCTCCAATTTGGCGGTAGAACGCAAGGCCAGGGGCAGACTGCGAAGCACCTCTGCTCCGACTCGTACCCGCCGCACAGTCACCACACCAACAATGAAAACGCCCCCTTGGGGCTGGTACACTACGCGCCCTCTCCTGCCCGACCTCTTGATGCCGATGACTGACCGAGATCCCCTGGCCCAGGCCCGCCGCTTTTCTGTGGCGCCGATGATGGATCGGGGATAAAGCCCACAACCACGGGCTTTCCCGGCGTCGTGTACCAAAAATGTACCAGCAAGAAAAAGTGGCACGGATCCTGTCGCAGGCGTTGCGCTTGTCGGTGAGACAGGCGCGAGCATGGACGTGACGAACGCGTGCGTACGCGTTAGAGACGGGCCCGCCTCAGAATCCGTGGGGGGCTCGGAAAAAGGTAACAAAGGTAACGCCTTGCGAAAAACACGCTTATCTTAATGATTTATCAAGGATTAAAACGACTGTCCAAAAGGTAACAAAAAGGTGATGAAAAGGTGATGCGTTACCTTTTGGAAAGGTATTTTTCTTGTTTTCAAGAGTCTAAGAAAATCAGATGGTTAGCCGGGCGTTACCTTTTGCGTTACCTTTTGCGACCTTTTTACGGTTACAGAATTTTTTAATAAAAACAGATGCATAGAGTATATTCTCTGGTCCTGTCACCGATGTTACCTTTTTCCGAGCACCCCCCACATTCTCAGCAGCCACCATGGGTGGTGACCTCCGCCACCACGCTCCTCTGGCGCTCGTTGAGTTCGCATGATTCCGCATGAAAGACAGCCCCTTGCCCAGCGCCAGGGAGCCCAGAGCGCAGGCGCCCTCAGCGAGAGTGCAAGGGTGCCCAAAAATCGACAGGTTTAGCGCGCAGGCGGGGCGGGGTGTCGACGGCGCGCCAAGGAGAGTATCTGAAAGACTGGCCACCCTTCCAAGGCTCGCCAAAAACAGCTACTTTCACTTATTCTCATGCAACCTCAAGGATGACATACGTGAATGCTATAAATCTCCGCGTCGAAGCGCAGACGTCCGCCGTGCACGATGAGGTGATGGCCCTCACCGCAGTAGTAAGGCCGATCTTGCAAGGATTATTGTTCGCTCTAAAGCACGAAGTTGTTGAGCAAGCTGGAGGTATCGAGAATCTTCCCCTGTTTATGCTTCCAAGAGCATATCGAGCCGGCTCAGGTGACTGTGGAATTTGCTTCGAATATGCAGTTCACGATGCGATAAATCGAAAGGACCCGCTTGTCGTTGAACGAGTACATGACAGCCTTTCTCGATTCTGCAACGTTCCAGGGTACGATACTTCATCAATACTCTTTGGCGCCGAAAAAACTGGCGCATTGAAAATAATAGGCGACCCAAGACAGCTTCTTACTGAAAACTCGCGACTTCTGACCGGAATCCGCGCCCAGCCTCCAAAACTAATTGATCACATTTCCGCACTAACAACGGCATTTCGTCAACAAGCTCAAAGAGAGCTCTTGCCAAGTAGTATTTCCGGCCTGTGGAAAGCAGATCTTTTTTTAGGAAACAGAGACACAGATAAATGGGTCGGCACTACCGTAAAGATCAACAGAAATCAGCTGGAAGGGGCACCAGGTCTCAGGATCGGAATTGTGCCAGCAGCTCATGGTCGTGGTGACACAATAACTGTTGACAGTAGCAAGAATCTAATCGTATGTCCGCTTCCTTACGATGGCGCGTTTATGGAGATATTCTATTGTGCATGGAGAATTGTTCAGTACTTCTTAGCAGCCGATGCAAAGATGCCTCCCTACCAACACCTGCCAATTGGTTCTCATAGGAACGTAGCTCAGCATCTCTATGAGCGCCGAAATTTCCCAGTACTACAGGTAATTGATAGTCTGATACCTATCGCCCAGCCAGGCTTGATTGAGACGCAACAGAGAGTTGAAAACACTTCTACAGCAATGGGACCTGTAGAAGATGAGGTCAATACTCTAATTGCACCACAACCTCTTAACGTTTAGAAAATCTACCGTGGTCTATTGTCAGTTAGCGGGTGGGATCGAGCGGCGCCGCGCCGCCGGCGTCCAATGAGTAGGGCCGGAACTTGACGACCTCCTCGCCCAGGTAGTCGTTGATCTCGCTGAGGGTGGCTTGCAACGGCTCGAGCTCGTTGGCGACGAAGACCCTCGCCGCCTTCTCGATGTCGCCGAAGCCGCCGGTGTTGTTGGGGATGATGCCCATCAGCTGCGGCGGGATCCGGTGGCCGGCCAACTGATCGTCGCGGGTGATGTTCTTGATCGAGGCGAAGTCGTCCTTGGCGGCGACCTCGCTGATGGGGATGATCTGGATGCCGTCCTTCTTGCCGTTGGGGCTGTAGAGGAACAGGTTGCGGAAGTTGCCGACGCCCTTGCTCTCTTTCAGGGCGCTGCGCATGGCGTCGATATCCTCCTGGTTCTGGGCCGCGTCCGAGACGTACATGATGAAGCCGGCGTGGCTGCCGTTGAGGTAGTACTTGCGGCGGAACAGGGTGGCGTTCTCGTTGAGGTAGATCGACTGCAGGGCCCCCAGGTAGTCCGGCACGCCGTAGACCTCCTGGTTGATGTCCGGCTCGAGCAGATGGATCAGGCTGCCCCGGGCGAACTCGCTGCGATCGGCCCAGTTGGGGACCCAGAAGTAGCGCTCCAGGTCGGCCCCGCGACGCACGTACTTGGCCCGGGCCGGGCGCAGCTGCAGCAGCTTGCCGAGGCGCCCGCGGATCTGCTCGAGGTAGCAGTTGCCGAACACCAGATAGTCGGTGGCCAGCGCGCTGAAGGCCTGCCGGCTCAGCAGCGGGTGCGGCACGAAGGAGCGCACCAGGATGTTGCGCTTTACCTGGATGGCACTGCCGTGATGGGCGGTGGCGCGATAGGTCTGGGCCAGCGCCGGGAAGTCCACCGGCGGCTCGTACCACTCGCTGCCCAGCATCCAGCACCCGGTGTAGAAGAAGTCGTGGCCATCGGTGACCGGTACCGGATCGCCGAAGCTGAAGGCCTCGGCCCTCGCCGGCGTGGGCACCTGGTCGCCACCGGCGTCGGCGCGGTAGGCCGACACGCGCACCCGGGGCTTCTCTGCAAGCGGCTCGCTCATCCAAACATCTCCATCATTGATCGTCCGGTGCCGTGCTCCGCCGGCCCGTCCAGGGGTTCGTTGTGCAGGGCATGCATGGTCGCCCAGGCCAGATCGGCATGGCCGGTCAGGTTGTTGCGCCCTGCGGTGTAGGTGATCTGGCGGCCCGAGGCGGTGAGTCCGCGCCGGATCGCCATGAACGACTGGGCGAGCTCCGCCCAGCCGGCGTCGAATTCGAGCCGCCCCTTGTTGATGATCTGCTGCGCCTGCATCACCAGGCGGGCCTTGATCTCGGGGGTGTAGCGGTAGCGGGTGACCGTGGGGAAGAACTTGGCGACCAGCTGGGCGACGGCCTCGCCGAGCCCCGAGGTGTCGATGCCGATGAAGGTCACGTTGTAGCGGCGAGTCACGCCGCGGATGAACTCGGCCTGGGCCTCGTAGTCGCTGCCCTTGATGCGGTGCTTCTCGAGGATCCGGTGCTTGCCGTTCATCGCGCGCGGCGGCGCCACTACCACCAGCCCGGCACCATCCCCCTCCTCGCCGTCGCCGGCGGGGTCATAGCCGACCCACACCGGATGCTCTCCATAGGGCCGCGGGGCCAGCGGCTTGATGTCCCGCCACACGTCCCAGCTATCGACCATGCAGCGCTGCATCATCGCCAGCGGGAAGGCCGACTGGGTGTCGTCGACGAACTCGCACATCAACAGGTTCGCGAACTCGTCATCGCTGTACTCGAGGCGCAGCTGGTCGATGTCGAACAGGTCGCAGCCGCCGGCGATGGCGTCCTCGATGGTGACGATCTGGCGCCACTGGCCGTCCGGCCCGCGGGCGCCGTCCCTGAGCGCCGCATGGCCGACATCGATCTTCACCCGGTCGGCCTTCTTGCGCCGCTTGTTGAAGCGCTCGCCGGTCCAGAACGGATAGGCCTCATGGGCCACGCTCGATGGCGTCGAGAAGTAGGTCTGGCGCCACTTCTTGTGCATCGCCATCCCGCTGGTCACCTTGCGGAAGGTCTCGAAGCCGTGGATCCAGAAGTACTCATCCAGGTAGGTGTCGCCGTGGTAGCCCTGGGCCGTCTTGGCGTTGGTGCCCAGGAAGTGCAGCTCGGCGCCATTGGCGAGGATGATCGGGTCGCCCTTGAGCTCGACGCCGGTGACTTCCTTCACGAACTGCACGATGTAGTGCTTGAAGATATGGGCCTGAGCCTTACTCGCCGACATGAAGATCTTGTTCTTGCCGGTCTCCAGGGCATCGGCGATTGCCTCCCGGGCGAAGTACCAGGTCGCGCCGATCTGGCGCGACTTCAGCAGGTTGCGGATCCGCTCATGCTGGCCGGCCCGGTACCAGGTGCGCTGGTAGTCGAATAGCGAGGCCTCGAAGGCCTCGACGATCTGGATCACGCCCTCGTCGCCGACGTCGTTGGTCTTGGGCTTGCGCTTCGGCTCGACGTTGCGCCGATCGATGTTGGGATTGAGGTCGCTCTCCTTCCCGCTGCCCTGATACTTGTGCACCCGGGCCAGCCGCTCGACCTGCCGCCCCAGCAGGTCGATCTCCTTGAAGTCCTTGCCCTCCTTCTGGTCCTTCCAGATCAGCTGAACCAGACGCGCTTCGAGCGCGCCCTCGATCCGCTGGGTGGGAGTGGCGTCGTCCCAGGCATCGCGCTTCTTCCAGCTGTCGATGGTGGCCCGGGGCACGTCCAGGAACTCGGCGATACGCGCGATGCGCCACCCCGTCCAGTACAGGTGCCGGGCGGAGAGGCGTGAAGCGTCGAGGATGTCCAGGTCGGGCGTCGGTGTCGTCATGCCGCCCAGCGTACCCGCGCGCGCGACGGTGCCCTCGCGGGGCTCGGTGTAAGTCGGCCCAGCGACACCGGCAACGCGTTGAGCCCCAACGCCTCTGCGCGGAACCTGACGGCAGCACCGAGAGCCCATGAACCGAGGACACCCCATGCCCTTCTTCCGCGTCGCCACCGAAGGCGCCACCACCGATGGCCGGATCATCTCGCGCGACTGGATCACGCAGATGGCCGGCAACTATGACCCCAAGAAATACGGCGCCCGTGTGTGGATGGAGCACATGCGCGGCATGTTCCATGACGGACCCTTCCCCGCCCTTGGCGATGTGAAGGCGGTCAAGGCCGAGGAAGTCGAGGAAGGCAAGCTGGGCCTGTTCGCGGACATCGACCCCACCGACAAGCTCAAGCAGATCAACGGCGAGCGACAGAAGGTCTATACCAGCATCGAGGTCGACCCGGACTTCGCCGGCACGGGCGAGGCCTACTTCGTCGGCCTGGCCGTCACCGACAGCCCCGCCAGCCTGGGCACCGAGATGCTCCAGTTCTCCGCCCAGCAGGGCCAGGCGTCACCGCTGGCCGCGCGCAAGCAGAAGATCGACAACCTCTTCACCGCCGCCGTCGAGACCGAGCTGGATTTCTCAGATCCGGCGCCTGCGCCCGAGAAGGGGCCCAGCCTGACCGAGCGCGTCACCGCCCTGTTCAAGAAACACGACGCCAAATCCAAGGCCGGATTCGACGCCTTCAGCAAGGATCTGGAACAGACCCTCGAGCTGTTCGTGAACCGCCACGCCGCGCTGGAATCCGACCTCGAAAAGCGCCCCACCGCCGAGGCCTTCAATGAACTGAAGACCGCCCATGGCGAACTGCAGCGCCGCTTCGACGAGCTCTACACCCGGCTCGACAACGAACCCTCCACCCAACATCACCGCTCCCGCGCCACCGGCAACGACGGCGGCATCGTCACCGACTGCTAAGGAACCGACCCGCTCATGCGCAACGATACCCGCATCCTCTTCAACCAGTTCGCCTCCCAGGTGGCGAAGCTCAACGGCGTGCCGGAAGCCACCCAGAAATTCGCCGTCGACCCCAGCGTCCAGCAGCGCCTGGAGAAGCGCATCCAGGAGTCCAGCGACTTCCTGGGCCGCATCAACATGATCGGCGTCGACGAGCTGAAGGGGGAGAAGCTCGCCCTCGGCGTCTCCGGCCCGATCGCCGCGCGCACCGACGTCAGCCAGAATGATCGCGAGACCCGCGACCTCTCGACGCTGGACGCCAACGGCTACGAGTGCCGCCTGACCGAGTTCGATACCCACCTCGGCTACGGCAAGCTCGACGCCTGGGCCAAGTTTCCCAACTTCCAGGCCCTAGTGCGCGATGCCATCGTCCGCCAGCAGGCCCTGGACCGGATCATGATCGGCTTCAACGGCACCTCCGCCGCCGCCCAGACCAATCCGGCCACCAACCCGATGCTGCAGGACGTCAACATCGGCTGGCTCCAGCACTACCGCACCAAGGCCCCGGCCCGGGTGCTCAAGGAAGGCGCCACCGCCGGCACCCTCAAGGTGGGCAAGGGCGGCGACTACGAGAACCTCGACGCCGTGGTCTACGACGCGGTCAACGAGCTGATCGATCCGTGGTTCCGCAACGCCACCGACCTGGTCGCGATCGTCGGCCGCAAGCTGATGGCCGACAAGTACTTCCCGCTGATCAACCAGACCCAGCCGCCCACCGAGCAGCAGGCCATGGACGTGATCATCAGCCAGAAGCGCATCGGCGGGCAGCAGGGCCTCCAGGTGCCGTTCTTCCCCGACAACGCCATCCTGGTCACCACCCTGGATAACCTCTCGATCTACTGGCAGAACGGCGCCCGCCGCCGCTACGTCAGCGAGAACCCCAAGCGCAACCGCATCGAGAACTTCGAATCCTCGAACGACGCCTATGTGGTCGAGGATTTCGGCGCCGGCTGCCTGATCGAGAACATCGAGCTGGACGACTTCAGCGTCTGATAAGGAGCCACGATGACCAGTCCCGCCCGCCGCCACTTCCAACGGGTCTCCGCCGCGCAAGCGGCGGGAGACGCTGGTGAGACCCCCATGCAGGGCCCCGCCTATGAGCTGATGCAGGCCGCCCTGTTCGAGGACTACCGCCGCCTCAAGTCGACCCAGTCGATGGAGCGCAAGGCCGAGATCAAGCGCGAGATCCTGCCCAAGTACGCCGACTACGTCGACGGCGTGCTCGAGGCCGGCCAGGGCGCCCAGGACGACGTGCTGATGCGCGTCATGCTGTGGCGCATCGATGCCGGAGATATCGCCGGCGCCGTGACCATTGCCCGTTACGCCCTCACCCACGATCTCAATCCGCCCGACCAGTTCGAGCGCTCCACCGCGGCGATCATCGCCGAGGAAGTCGCCGACCAGGGCTTGAAGCAGCTCGATGAGGAAGGCGCCGATGTCTTGGCGCTGCTCAAACAGCTGATCGACGCCGAGATCATGACCCGCCAGGCCGACATGCACGACCAGGTGCGCGCCAAGCTGTTCAAGGCCCTGGGCTATGCCCAGCGCGCCGCCGGCCAGCTGGTCGAGGCCCAGTCCAGCCTGGAGCGCGCCCTGGCGCTGAACGACAAGGTTGGGGTGAAGAAGGATCTCGAACGCATCGAGCGCGAGCTCAAGCAACAGAACGCCGGCGATCAGGGCTCTCCCCAGAACGGGGCCTGACGCTGCCACCGAGTCGCACGCCGACGTCAGGGGGCGCCGAGTGAGAGCAGGCCGATAACAGACCCGCTCGTAACCCGGCCCACCCCCTTCAACCAGGAGTCCGGATGAACAGCTTCGTTTCGACCGCTACCACCAGCGCCCCCGCCGCGGAGCCGGTGCAGAACAACGGATTCTGGCCCGACATCGCGCCCGCCGACTTCCGCGATCGCCATCGGCTGGACGGCGCCATTACCGCGGCAAGGATCGAGGGTGCCCTACTCGCGGCCATCGCCACCGTCAACCGCACCCTGCGCGAATGGCAGGCCCGCCAGGTCGACGCCGGCCACGCCAGCATCGACGAGGTGCCGATCCCCATCTGGCAAGCCCCAGGCGTCTATCAGGGACTCTATCAACGGGCTGTCTACTCCATGGCGCACGCCAGCCTGATCGAACGCTACGCCGATTTTGATGCCACCAACAGCGGCCGCGAACGTGCCGAGAGCCTGATGGACCCGGCGGACAGCTACCGTCGCGATGCCGTCTGGGCGATCGCCGAGATCGAAGGCCGGCCCCACAGCACCATCGAGCTGATTTGATGCCTCGCACGGTCTATGCCCAGCAGCACGACACCCTCGACGCCATCTGCCATCGCGCCTTCGGCCGCACGGCAGGCGTCACCGAGCAGGTGCTTGAGCTCAACCCCGGCGTTGCCGACCTCGGCCCGACCCTGCCCCAGGGCACGCCGGTGCAGCTTCCCGAGGCCACGCCACAGCCGCAGCGCTCCCCCACCGTGCAGCTGTGGGACTGAACCTATAAACGCGCCCGGCTAACGCCAAACCAGCGCGATAACCAGCGCCACAAGACGCGCGAAGTACGCAGAGGAACCTATGGCAGAGCCCAGCACCGCCACCGCCGTCGCCACCGCCACCGGACTCGCCGCCCTGGTCGGCTGGTTGCCCGGCGTCGACGCCAATGCCGTCATCGGCGCCTTCTGCGGCGCCACGCTGTTCGTGATCAGCGCCAAGGACCTGCCGATCGTCGTGCGCCTGATCTACCTGCTGATCAGCCTGCTGATCGGCTACCTGGGAGGCCCGCCGGTGCTGGGCCAGTGGGTTCCGCACAGCGCGGTGTCGGCGTTCATCGCCAGCGCCACCGCGGTGACCGCGGGACTGCGCGCCATCGAAGGGGTCAAGACACTCGACATCAAGTCGCTACTGGGAGGCCGCAAGTGACCACCCCCACCCTCGTCACCCTGCTCTGTGCCCTGCTCATCTGCGTTCGGCTGCTGACCTTTCGCCGCCGCGGGGCCCGCTACCGGCTGGGCTATTCCTGCACCGCCTGGCTGCTGATCGCCGGCACCGGCACGGTGGCCATACGCATCATCACCCAGAGCGGTTATCCCGCCGGCTGGGGCATCGCCATGGTCATGGCGGTACTGGCCTGGCTGATAGTGCGCGCCCGGGGCAACGTCGCTCACGTCATCAAGCTCAGGAGGCTGTGATGCTGCTACGCCATGGAGACACCGGCTACCGGGTCGAATCCCTGCAACGTGACCTGGTGCGCGCCGGTCACGGCCTCGCCATCGATGGCTGGTACGGCGACGAGACCGAAGCCGCGGTGCGTGCGGTCCAGCGTCAGCATGATCTGGTCATCGATGGCCTCGCCGGCCCCAAGACCCGCGAGGCCCTGCACCGCGGCAAACCGGATCCCCTCGCCCTGCGCCAGATCGACCTGGTGCTGGCCGCCGAGTATCTGGGTGTCGAGCTCGCGGCGATCATGGCCGTCAACGAGGTCGAGTCGCGGGGGCGTGGCTTTCACCCCAGCGGCGAGCCGGTGATCCTCTTCGAGCGCCACATCATGCGCCGCCGGCTGATCCACCACGGCATCGACCCGGTGCCCTGGCAGCGCCGTCAGCCCGACGTCGTCAACGACAAGCCCGGCGGCTACGTCGGCGGGATCCGCGAGCACCGGCGCCTGGACCGCGCCCACGCCATCCATCCGGCCAGCGCCTGGGAGTCCGCATCCTGGGGTGCCTTTCAGATCATGGGCTTTCACTGGCAGACGCTGGGATACGAGAGTGCCGAGGCCTTCGTCATCGCGATGCAGCGCGGCGAGGCCGCCCAGCTCGACGCCTTCGTGCGTTTCATCGCCGCCGACCGAGGGCTCCATGCCGCCCTGCGTCGCCGCGACTGGCGCGACTTCGCCCGGCGCTACAACGGGCCGGCCTTCGCGAAGAACGATTACGACACCAAGCTCGCCGCCGCCTACCGGCGCCATTTCCGGGACCTGGAGATCGCTGCATGACCCGGCTCCGCCTACTCGCCGCCGCCCTGGCACTGGCCACCACCGCCACCGGCGGCTGGCTGGCCCGGGGCTGGCTCGAGGACAGCCAGCGCCTCACCGCCGAGCGCGCCATCGAACAGGCTATCGCCGCCGCCATGGCTCGCGAGTCCGAGATCGCCGGTGCCGTCGAGACCAGACTGGCCGAGCTTGAGGCCAATGAGCGCATCATCGACCGAGGGATCATCCGTGAAATCGAGAAGCCCATTTATCGGCGCGTTTGCCTTGAGCCTCGGCTTGTCCGGCTGCTCAACGACGCCGCCGCCGGCCGCCCCCCCGCTTCAGCAGACGTTGCTGACGCCCTGCCCAACGACGCTGCCACCGCTGACTGACGGCACCGCCCGGGACGTGGCGCTGACACTGCGCGGCTGGGCCAGCCAGTACCACGGCTGCGCCACGCGTCATAACGGCCTGATTGAGGCCCTGGATCACCGCCAACGAGACGCTCGCCCATGAAGAAGCTGCACCTGCTGCGCAAGCACCTGATCGCCGCCGTTCCGGCCCTCGCCCGGGACCCCGACCGCCTACTCACCTTCGTCGAGGAGGGCAGCATCGAGTTCCACCGCGGCCCCAACCTCTCCCACGAGTACGCCTTCGCCGCCCAGCTGGTCCTGACTGACTTCGCCGAGGATCTGGATACCGTCATGCTGCCGCTGCTGCAGTGGCTCGCCGAGTACCAACCGGACGTCGACCCCGGGGAGGCGCTCACCTTCGAGGCCGAGATCCTCAGTAACGACGCCGTCGACCTCGCCCTGCGCCTACGCCTCAGCGAGCGGGTGATCACCCGGGTGGATTGCGATAGCGGTCGCATCGAAGCCGAGCACGTCACCCTGCGCTTCGAGCGCGATACCTGCCCCGCCGCCCAGTGGCAGCTTTATACCCGCGAGCCCGGCGAGGATGACTGGGCGCTGGCCAGCGCCTGGGAGGCTGATAATGGCTGACGACCTGCAGCAGTTGGCCGACTGGGCCGGGCCCTTATTGGCCCGGCTCGACGCCAAGGAGCGGCGGGCCCTGGCCCGATCCCTGGCGCGCGAGCTGCGCCGCGGCCAGCGCGAGCGCATCAAGGCCCAGCGCAATCCCGACGGTAGCGAATTCGCGCCTCGCCAGTCCCAAAAGTGGCGCGCCCGCCAGGGCGGCATCCGCCGCCGGGCGATGTTCGGCAAGCTGGCCACCGCCAAGTGGCTCAAGGCCACCGCCCAGAGCGATACCGCGGTGGTGGGCTTCTTCGGCAACGTGGCGCGCATCGCCAAGACCCACCAGTATGGCCTTCGCGATCGGGTCGACCGCAACGGCCCCACCATCGAGTACCCGCAACGCGAGCTGCTCGGCTTCACCGAGGCGGATCGGACGCGGATCCGTGACGCCCTGATCGAGCACCTCGCCTCGGTGTAAGTCCCCGCAGTCACACCCGCCGCCGCTTCGCGCACTCCGCGCCGGCCCGCACGATAGCGGGCATGAACCTCGTCGAACTGCTGCGCCTCATCCACAACCTGATCCGCCTGGGCACCATCGCCGAGGTGGATCATGCCCGTGCCCGGGTGCGCGTCCAGTCCGGGGAGCTGCTGACCAACTGGCTGCCCTGGATCGAGGCACGCGCCGGTACCACCCGCGACTGGGACCCGCCCACCCAAGGCGAGCAGGTCGTGGTGTTCTCCCCCGGTGGCGACCCCGCCGCCGGCTTCGTGATCAGCGGGCTGTTCTCCGACGCCCACCCGGCGCCGGCGGATAGCGCAGACCTGTGGCGGCGGCTGTTTCCCGACCAGGCGCTGTTCGAGTACGACCACGCGGCCAGCCGACTGCGCATCAACCTACCCGGCTCCATCGAGATCAGCGCCCCCGGCGGCACCGCCTGGGTCGGCGACATCAACCACCAGGGCGCCATGAGTCGCGAGGGAGCCTACGACCAGCAGGGCGGCAGCCTGACCCACAACGGCAAGAACGTCGGCCACGACCACGCCCACAAGGGCGTCGTCGCCGGCAACAGCAACACCAAGGGGCCCGTGTGATGCCTGGAATGAACGCCAGCAGCGGCCGTGCCATCGAGGGCATCGCCCATATCCAGCAGTCGGTGCGCGACATCCTGACCACGCCGCTCGGCTCGCGTGTCATGCGCCGCGACTATGGCTCGCTGCTGCCCGAACTGATCGACCAGCCGCTGCACGGAGCCACCGCCCTGCGCGCCTACTCGGCCACCGTCGTCGCGCTGATGAAGTGGGAGCCGCGGATCCGCGTGCAACGCATCACCCGCCTGGCGCCCGCGGACCGCCCCGGCACCCTGGTGCTTGAGATGACCGCTCGGCGCACCGACACCGATGAGCCCATCGAGCTGAGCGTGCCCCTGGGCAGCGCCGCCGGAGGCCTGACATGAGCAGCCCGATCGATCTCTCCCGCCTGCCGGCGCCCGATGTCGTCGAGGCCCTGGACTTCGAAGCAGTCCTCGCCGAGCGCAAGGCCGCCCTCGTCGCCCTCTATCCCGCCGACGAGCAGGACGACATCGCCGCCCTGCTCCAGCTCGAATCCGAGCCGCTGACCAAGCTCTGCGAGGAGAACGCCTATCGCGAGCTGCACTGGCGTCAGCGGGTCAACGAGGCGGCGAAGGCCGTCATGCTCGCCCATGCCCGCGACGGCGACCTCGACCAGCTGGCCGCCAACTACAACGTCGAGCGCCTTACCATCGCCCCCGGTGATCCCTCGGCCGTGCCGCCGGTACCGCCGACCCTGGAATCTGACGAGGATCTCCGCCTGCGTGCCCAGCGCGCCTTCGAGGGGCTCAGCGTGGCCGGCCCGCGCGGTGCCTATGTCTTCCATGCCCTGAGTGCCGATGGCCGGGTGGCCGATGCTACGGCGATCTCGCCTTCCCCCTGCGAAGCCCTGGTCACCGTACTTTCCCGGCTGGGCGATGGCTCCGCCGACCAGGACCTAATCGATACCGTGACGGCCGCGCTCTCCGCCGAGGACGTGCGACCGGTCGGCGATCGCCTCACGGTGCAATCGGCAAGCATCGTCGCGTACAGCGTCGTGGCAGTGCTCTACCTCTATCCCGGTCCGGAGCAGGAGCCGATCCTCGCCGCCGCCCAGGCCGCCCTGGATGCCTACGTCTCCACCCAGCGCCGCCTCGGCCGCGACATTCGCCTGAGCGCGGTCTACGCCGCTCTGCACGTTGAGGGCGTCCAGCGCGTGGAGCTTGTGAGCCCCACGGCGGACGTGGTGCTGGACGAAACCCAGGCCGCCCACTGCACCGGTACCAACGTCTCGATCGGGGGCAGCGATGAGTGACGACAGCCGCCCACTCCTGCCGCCCAACGGCACGCCCTTGGAGCGCGCCGCAGCCGAGGCCCTGGCCGAGATCCAGCGGGTTCCGGTCCCTCTGCGACAACTGTGGAATCCGGCAACCTGTCCCGCTCACCTGCTGCCCTACCTCGCCTGGGCCTTTAGCGTGGACCGCTGGGACACCAGCTGGTCGGACGCCACCAAGCGCGGCGTCATCAGCGCGGCGTTCTACGTCCACCAGCGAAAAGGGACGATCTCGGCGCTGCGCCGGGTCGTCGAGCCCCTCGGCTATCTGCTCGACGTCGAGGAGTGGTGGGAAACATCGCCCGAAGGCACCCCCGGCACCTTCGCGCTGCGCATCGGCGTCCTCGATACCGGCATCACCGATGGCATGTACACCGAACTGACCCGCCTGGTCGACGACGCCAAGCCACTCACCCGCCATATCACGGGCCTCGACCTGCTCGGCGAAAGCCGTGGCCACCTCTACCTCGGCAGCGCGGTATACGACGGCGAAGTCACCACCGTCTACCCCTATGCCGCTCCCGAGGCCCAGAGCGCCGGGCCGATCTACATCGGCGCCGGCCTCGACGTACTTGACACCACCACCGTCTACCCGTCCCCCTGACAGCCAGGAGAGCCAATGCCCAGCTTCTACACCCTGCCCACGGCCCTCGGCGAGGCGAAGATCGCCAACGCCATCGCCCTGGGTACCCAGGTCAACATCAGCGAGCTCGCCGTCGGTGACGGCGGTGGCAGCCTGCCCACGCCCGACAGCGACCGAACCGCCCTGGTCAACGAGCTACGCCGGGCGCCGATCAACCGCATCGAGGTGGACGACGAGAACCCCAACTGGATCGTCGTCGAGCAGATCTTACCCCCCGACGTAGGCGGCTGGACGGTCCGCGAGCTTGGCCTGCTGGATGACGACGGCAACCTGATCGCTTACGGCAACTATCCCGAGACCTACAAGCCGGTGCTCAGCGAAGGCAGCGGCCGCACCCAGACCATCCGCTTCGTGATGCAGGTCTCGGACACCGCGGCGGTGACGCTGAAGGTGGATCCGTCTGTCGTGCTTGCCACTCGCCAGTATGTGGACGATGCCGACCATGCACACGCCGAGAGTCGAAACCATCCGGCAGCCACTGAATCAGCCCAAGGGATGATTCAGCGCGCAACCAGCGTCCAGGCTTTGGCCGGTTCCGACAACAGCCGAGCGATGACACCAGCGCGTGTTCACGAGGCATTCCTTCAGTTCGGCTTGGGCGAGGTAAAAGTCAGTAGTAATTGGGATTCAATCAACAAGACGGGGTTTTACACCAACCAGTCGAGTGGGCAGCAGGAAACGCCGCTTGCCGTAGATTCACTAAACGTTATCCATATTGAGTCCGGTGATAACGCGACTCAAACGTGTTTCAGGTCAAGGAGCGATGGTGTCCAATCTTGGATTAGGGCCAGGTCTCAATCTGTATGGGGTCCGTGGGTCGAGATCTTTCATAGCGGCAACTTGAAGGCCGCCACAGATGAGATTAAAGGCATTGTCGAATTAGCGACATCACAGGAAACCATTGCTGGGTCTGACATACATCGAGCAGTTCATTCCGCCGGCACAAAGGCGGCTATTGATGATCGTGTAGCTAATCAAGAAATGGTCGACTCTGGAAGCAATGATGCCAAGTTCGTCACGCCGAAGAAGCTGAAGGCATGGGCGGGCTCTTGGGTCAAGCAGGCCTCGGAAACCGTGACTGGGATGCTGAAGGTGGCAACGCAGGCTGAGGCCGATGCCGGAACTGACGACAGTGTCGCCGTGACGCCGAAAAAATTGCGATGGGGAGTTTCTTATAGTCTTGGAAAAACCGGGTATTTGGTGCTCCCTAGCTGGTTAGGCGGGGTTATCCTCCAGTGGAAAGAAGGTGGGGCATCAGTACAAGAGACCTCTTTTTCAGACACATTCCCCATCGCTTTCCCGAATAACTTCTGGGTAGCAACAGTGACAGACCTGTCTGTCACAGACTCAACCAACTCGTCCTCACCGAAGACATTTGAATATATCTCAAAGACACAGTATAGGGTCTGGCAAACAACGTCGGCTCCGACTCAGCATTACTTAATCGCTATTGGCAACTGAGAGGTAGGTCATGTTCTATAGTGCTCAAGAAGATTGCTTCTATCCAAACGACTTGAGATCAGTGTATGAAGCAAATGGCGATTGGCCAGCAGATGCAGTGCAAGTCACTGCCCAGGAATGGAAGACCTATGGGAAGGGCATTCCACCTGAAGGCATGAGAAGAGCAGGTGACCCTCAAGGGCACCCTACTTGGGTAATCCTCCCGGACAAGTCACTGACCGAGGTTGCCGGCCAAGCCATCGCCCGCATCAACGCCGGCTACCAGCTGCAAATGGGGCAGATCCTGAATGAGTATCCTCAGGCGGAAACGCTGACCTTCGACAAGCAGGAGCGCGAGGCTCGCCAGTGGCAGGCGGACAACAGCGTGGCCACGCCATATATCGACGCTATGCTTGCTGAGCGTCCCCTCGACAAGGCTGAGCTCGTGGCTCGGATCCTCGATAAGGCCGACGCCTTCACATCGGCCAGTGGTAAGGCCACCGGCAAACGCCAGCGACTCGAGGACGAAATTCGGGCTGCGTTTATTGATGAAGACCGAGGTAAACTCGAAAGCATAAGCTGGTAACTACTTAGCTAAGCCATCAGCGTTTTGGCCGGCTGTAGTCGGCCAGAACACTTTGGTGTTTGATCAATGCTTGCTTTGCACCTGGTTCGAAACTTTTGAGATCAGACCAATACAACGCATAAACGCGAAACGTGCAAAAAGCGGTAGAGTGATGGTTAAGAACAAAGTCGGAAAAAAAACCTTCCCCAAGCCTGTCTTTCGTCGGGTGAGCATAGTACTTATCACGTATCTTCTTTAGAGACATCGAGAAACCAGGAGAAAAAACAATCTGGCTATCCAAGTACGGGCTTTCATCTCGAACGGCATTCATACCGCATTCTTCGATGTGATTTAGAATCTGCTTAGTGGCTATTTGTCGATGTCTTTTCCCAAGTTTCTCTTTGTTTTCAATAGCAACTCTTTTCGCCAACTCATCTTCTGGGAAATTTACGCCTAGTCTTCTCTCTATCGAGACGCACAGTTTCAATATCTCGTATAGATGAGCAGCCCATGCTATGTAACGATCAACCGCTATAAATCCATCCAGGCTACCCTCCTTTTCACCATCTACGATGTACTTCTCCTGGTGATGAAAAAAAGATTCGAGAGCCAAACGGCACTTGGTCGCCTCCTGATTAAGAAGGCCATAATGACTAGAAAAATCGGGCATGCAGTACTCCAAAGTCTCGTTTACCTTGTTCGATTCTAGGTTGTGCGGTGTGAATCCCGCCACTTACACCCGTCGCCGCTTACCCCTGCACTCCCTGCGCCGCACGATACCAGCGTGATTTCACGTTTCCGCTGAACCGTACCAAGCCCTGCGCAGGAGCCCACATGGCAACCGACTATCACCATGGTGTGCGCGTCATCGAGATCAACGAAGGCACGCGCCAGATCCGTACCGTCAGCACGGCGGTGATCGGCCTCGTCGCCACCGCCGATGATGCTGACGCCACCTTCTTCCCCCTGGACACCCCGGTGCTGGTCACCGACGTCTACGAGGCGCTCGGCAAGGCCGGCACCACCGGCACCCTGGCCCGCTCCCTCGATGCCATCGCCGACCAGGCCAAGCCGCTGATCGTGGTGGTGCGCGTCGCCGAGGGCGTAGACGAGGCCGAGACCAAGACCAACGTCATCGGTGGCGTCGACGCGATCACCGGCAAGAAGACCGGCATGAAGGCGCTGCTCTCGGCCCAGCAGTCCTTCGGCATCAAGCCGCGCATCCTCGGCGTGCCCGAGCTCGACGATGCCGACGTGGCCGCCGAGCTGATCGGCGTGGCCCAGCAGCTGCGGGCCTTCGCCTACGTCAGCGCCTTCGGCTGTGCCACCGTCGACGAGGTGGTGATGTACCGCGAGAACTTCGGCGCCCGCGAGGTGATGGTCATCTGGCCCGAATTCACCGGCTTCGATACCACCGCCGGCGAGACCGTCGAGCTCTCCGCCGTGGCCCGGGCCCTCGGCCTGCGCGCCCAGTTGGACGAAACCGTGGGCTGGCACAAGACGCTGTCGAACGTGCCGGTAAACGGCGTCAGCGGCTTGTCGAAGGAGGTCTATTGGGACCTGCAGAATCCGGCGACCGATGCCGGTGTGCTCAACGCCGCCGACGTCACCACCCTGATCAACCAGGGCGGCTTCCGCTTCTGGGGCTCGCGTACCTGCGATACCGATGGCCTTTTCCCCTTCGAGAACTATACCCGCACCGCCCAGGTGGTGGCCGACACCATGGCCGAGGCTCACCTGTGGGCCGTCGACAAGCCGATGCACGCCTCGCTGGTGAAGGACATCATCGAGGGCATCAACGCCAAGTTCCGCGAGTGGAAGGCACTTGGCTACATCATCGACGGCAACGCCTGGTTCAACGAGCAGGCCAACAGCGAGACCACCCTCAAGGCCGGCAAGTTGTACATCGACTACGACTACACCCCCGTGCCGCCTCTCGAAAACCTCATGTTCCAGCAGCGCATCACCGACCAGTACCTGGTCGACTTCGCCGCACGGATCAACGGCTAACCACCGGTTCAGCACCGGGAACCCATAGGAGGCGCCAACGATGGCACTGCCCAAGAAACTCAAGGACCTGAACCTGTTCGGCAATGGTGACAACTGGCAAGGCCTGGTCGACACCCTGACCCTGCCCGCCCTGGCGCGCAAGATGGAGGAATGGCGCGGCGGCGGCATGGATGCCCCGGTCGATATCGACCTGGGCATGGAGAAGCTCACCTTCGAATGGACCATCGGCGGCCTGGTGCCGGCGATCTTCGACAATTTCGGCACCAACCGACTCGACGCCGACCTGTTGCGCTTCGAGGGCTTCTACGAGCGCGACGACGTGGGCCAGACCTCCGCCGTCACCGTGGTGGTGCGTGGCCGCCACCAGCAGATCGCCATGGGCGACGCCAAGGCCGGCGACAACACCGCCCACCAGATCACCACCACCTGCAGCTACTACAAGCTCGAGATCGACGGCGCCACCGTCATCGAGATCGACGTGCCGGGCCTGGTGTTCAAGGTCAACGGCGAGGACCGCTATGCCGAGCGCCGCAAGGCGCTTGGCCTGTAAAGGCATGTCTCTAAGCCCAAACCCACATGAGCGCGCCGGCTGCAGCGGGCGCGCCGCCCATCACTCCCCCATTGCATAGGAAGACACCATGACCAAGGCACAGACCGCCCAGGCCATCAGCGAGACCATCACCCTCGACACGCCGATCGCACGCGGCGAGACCACCATCGACGAGATCATCGTGCGCAAGCCGACCTCCGGCGAGCTGCGTGGCGTGGCCCTGTCCGACGTGCTGCAGCTCCAGGTCGACGCCCTGGTGAAGATCACCCCGCGACTGTCCAGCCCGGCGCTGACCGAGCCCGAGATGCGCCACCTCGACCCTGCCGACCTGGTGCAGATCGGCGGAGTCATCGCCGGTTTTTTGCTGACGAAGCGGGCCAAGGGCGAGACCGTGTAAGTCTGCCTGAGCACGTCGAGGAGGCGATGGCGGACCTCGCCGTCACCTTCCACTGGACGCCGGCGGACTGCGCCGGCTTCTCCCTCACCGAACTGATGGAATGGCGCGATCGCGCCCGTCGCCGCACCCAGGGCGACGACGACTGACAGGAGCCGCCGGTGGCCAAACCGCTCAAACTCGAAGTGCTGCTGGGAGCGATCGACAAGGCCACCGGCCCGCTCAAGAAGATCACCGAAGGCAGCGGCAAGACCGCCCAGGCCCTGAAGGCCAGCCGGGACGAGCTGCGCACCCTGGAGCGCGCCCAGAAGGATCTGAGGGGCTTACGCCAGCTCAAGCAGCAATCACAACAGACCAGCACCGCGCTCGAGGACCAGCAACGCGAGATCCGCGAGCTCTCGCGGCAGATGGAACATGCCGAGGGCAGCACCCAGGCGCTGTCTCGCAAGCGGGACGCTGCCATCCGCCAGGCCCGCAAGCTGAAGGAGCGCTACGAAGGCGAACAGCAGCAGCTGCAGCGCCTCAAGACCGAGATCCGCGACACTCACGGCGTCACCGGCAAGCTCGCCGGTAGCGAGGAATCACTGGCGCGAAAGATTCGCGCGGCCAACGATCAGCTCGCTGCCCAGCAGCGCGAGCTCAGCGAGACGGCTCGCCGCCAACGCCAGGCGGCCGATGCCGCCAAACGCTACCAGCGAGCCACAGCCCGCGGCGGCAGCATCGCCGGCGCCGGGGCCACCGGCGCGGCCACCGGCGGCGTTGCGCTTACCGCCATGAGCGCTCAGGCACTCAGCAACCAGCGAGGCGGCGCGCGCCTGGCCGCGCAGTTCGGCGAGGGCATCGAGGCCGCCGAGCGCTATCGCGAGGTGATCACCGGTGTGTACCGCACCGGTCGCGGCGGTGGGCTCGAGGACGTGACGAACGCCGTGGGCGCCCTGGGCGCGGCCTTCGGGTCATTGGAGACACAATCCAGCGCCCAGCTACAGGCAATCACCGAGCGCGCCCTGACACTCTCGGACGCCTTCGGTATCGACGTGACCGAGGCCGCGCAGACGGCCGGCATCATGGTCCAGAACGGCCTGGCCAAGGACGCCACCGCCGCCTTCGACCTGATCACGCGAGGCTTCCAGGAAGTCTCGGTCGGCATGCGTGACGAGCTGCCGGAGGTCCTCCACGAGTACTCGACCAACTTCCGGGCCCTGGGGCTCGACGGTCAGCAGGCCATGAACCTTCTGGTGGCTGCCGCCGACCAGGGCAAGTTCGCCCTCGACAAGACCGGCGACGCCCTCAAGGAGTTCACCATCCGCGGCTCGGACATGAGCGACTCTACCCTCGAGGCCTACGAGGCAATCGGGCTGAACGCCGAGCAGATGGCCAACGCCATCGCCAGCGGCGGCGACCGAGCCCACCAGGCTCTGCTGACCACGGCTCGCAGCCTGCTCGACATCGAGGATCCCGCCAGGCGTGCCAACACCGCCATCGCGCTGTTCGGCACGCCGATCGAGGATCTCTCCGTCGATCAGATCCCGCAGTTCCTGCAGGCACTTTCCGGCACCGAGGACCGGCTGGGCCGAGTCGTCGGCGCGACCCGCGAGATGGGAGAGACCCTGGACAACAACGCCGGCGATGCCCTCAAGCGCATCCAGCGCGCCTTGTCGGGCGCCTTCATGGGGGTACTGAGCGACGCGCAGGACGAGATCATCGCGGTGAGCGACGCCGTGACCGGCTGGATCGAGGAAAATCCCGAGCTGGCCAGCACCCTCGCCAAGGCCGCCGCCGCCGTCGCGGCGCTGGTGGCCGTGGGCGGCACGCTGATGGTAGTGCTGGGCTCCATCCTCGGGCCCATTGCGGCCGTGCGCTACGCCCTCACCCTGCTCTCCCTCAACCCGGCGGCACTGACCATCATGGGCATCGTCGCCGCGGCAGCCGCCCTCGCCGCCGGCGCCTACCTGGTCTACCGGAACTGGGATAAGATCAGCGCCTGGTTCGGCCAGCGCTGGGACGACGTGAAGGCGGCATTCTCCGGCGGCATCAGCGAGATCATGCGACTGCTCGCCAACTGGTCACCGATCGGCCTGATCTACCGCGGCGTCACCGCCGGCCTCGAGGCGATGGGCATCGAAGTGCCGGCCAAGTTCACCACCCTGGGCGGCGCCATCATCGACGGCCTGGTAGGCGGCATCTCCGGCGGCCTCGGCCGGCTTGGCGACGCCATCGTGGGGATGGGCGAGAGCATCAAGAACTGGTTCAAGGACGCCCTGGGCATCAACTCGCCCTCGCGGGTGTTCGCTGGCTTCGGCTCCAACCTCCTCGAGGGCCTGGTCAACGGCATCGATGCCAGCTGGCAGACGCTCAAGGACGCCATCGGCAATACCGCCGATGCGGTGGTCGGCTGGTTCAAGGACAAGCTCGGGATCAACTCACCCTCCCGGGTGTTCGCCGAGCTGGGCGTGCACACCGTCGACGGCTTGAACGTGGGCCTCGATCGGCAACGCGACGAGCCAGCCAAGCGGGTACGCGACATCGCCCAGCGGGTCGCCCGGGCCGGGGCCGGCCTGGCCATCGGCAGCCTGGCAATGCCCGCCGCGGCGGATATCCCCATCGACCGTCGCCCGGCACTGTCCGCCCAGACACCGAGCGCCCAAACGGCCGGCGACAGCATCACTGTCAATATCTACGCGCCCCCCGGTGGCGACGAGCATGCGATCGCGAGAGCCGTAAGTCTCGAGCTAGATCGGAGGCAGCAGGAGAGGACTGCACGTCGCCGATCTTCGATGCGGGACCTTGATTAGCGGCAACGTTCTCTATTGTTGCCCTCTCGTCTGCACTATCCAGAGAGTTCCAAATGCCACGAACGAGGTTCCAAGCTACACCAAGCATTGAAATCAACAGCGCCATAAGAGGCCCAAATATCAGCGACTGCTTTATATCACCGTCACCCTTACCAGGGACGTCAAACTCGAGAGGTAAAACCTTGAACACCTGAACCATAGTCACCATTATCACTGCATAAAACGACGCCAATGCCATTGGGACATTAACTTCACCTTTCAATATCATAAAGCCAAAGAGTGCAGTAGCAGTTATAAGATACAGCTCGACACTGATACTTTTAACACCATTAACAAACTCAAGATCGCTCGCGGAAAAATTATTGGAAATAATAGTTAGAAGCAGTGCAAAAAAACCAAAAATGACAGGCACCTGAATGAAAAAACCAGCTACAAACTGCTCCTTCTTACTGACATGAACGGGTGGTCGCTGACGGCGCTTTTTAACTTTCTCGGCAATGGACTTTATCATGCTAATGGCACTCGGAATGTTCGTTTTTCAGACTCGTTCTATACCATACCAAGAACTACAACGATCTACTCAATGGCGACACGCCAGCCAGTCGCGGGTCGGTGATCGCCCGGCCTACCAGTTCGTGGGTCCCGGGGCCGACACCATCACCCTTTCCGGTACCCTGCTGCCGGAGTTCACCGGCGGCCGGCTCGACCTGGACGAGATCCGCGACATGGCCGACGAGGGCAAGGCCTGGCCACTGGTCGAAGGAACTGGCCGGCAGTATGGCCTGTGGGTCATCACCGGCGTCAACGAGACCTCGAGCACATTCTTCCGCGATGGTGCGGCCCAGAAGATCGAGTTCACCATCACCCTCGAGCACGTCGACGACCAGCGCACCGACCTGATCGGCAACTTCACCACCTACGGCATTGCTCGTTTCGCGGGGGCCTTCGTATGAGTGCATCCCGCAGCAACGCCACGCCCTACCGCTACCGGCGCCCTAGCTATCGCCTCACCCTCGCCGGTGAAGACATTACCCCGCGCCTGAATGGCCGACTGATCGATCTGCGCCTGCGCGAGCAACGCGGCCTCGAGGCGGACCAGCTGGACATCACCCTGGCCGACCACGATGGCGCCCTGGCGCTGCCCCGGCGTGGCGCTACGCTGCGCCTAGCCTTCGGATGGCAGGACGAAGGGCTGATCGACAAGGGCCTGTTCACGGTGGACGAGGTTCAGCACAGTGGCTCACCCGATCAGCTCACCCTGCGCGCGCGCTCGGCCGACATGCGTGGTGAACTGCCCGGCAAACGGACCTTCAGCTGGCACGACCTGACGCTGGAAGAGATCGTCGAGACCATCGCCAAACGCCATGGCCTGGATCCGGTGATCGGCCAGACCCTAGGCGGTATTCGCTTGGAGCACATCGACCAGACAGAGGAATCGGACCTCAACTTCCTGACGCGCCTCGGTGAGCGATTCGATGCTATCGCCGCGGTGAAGGCCGGGCGCATGCTGTTCACCCTCGCCGGCGAGGCGCTCACCGCCAGCGGACTGACGATGCCGGCAATCAGTTTGTCCCGGAGCGACGGCGACCAGCACCGCTACAGCATCACCGATCGCGACAGCTACACCGGCGTGAAGGCCTACTGGAACGACACCCAGGGGGCAGAGCGACGGATCGTCCTGGCGGGAAGCGATGACAATGCCAAGCAGCTGCGCCCGACCTATGCCAGCGAGACCAATGCGCTAACCGCCGCCCAGGCTGAGTGGCGGCGTCTACAACGCGGGCTGGCCGAGTTCGAGCTGACGCTGGCCACCGGGAGAGCGGACGTGCTGCCCGAGACACCGTTGGCGGTGCGCGGGTTCAAGCCGGAGATCGACGCGACGCCCTGGTTAGTCACTGAGGTAGAGCATTCACTTGCCTCAACTGGTCTACAAACCATTCTCAAAGCGGAGGTTATGAAGAGATAAAAATCAATGAACACTAAACATCGTGAAAAGTGAATTCTTAAAAACCCTCCAAATACCTGACACGCTAACCCCGTCACTCAAAATAACTTTATCCCCTTCAGGTAGGAAAGAATTAAAAATCATATGAGCGGCTACTAGACCAACTCCAACCAAGAACGCGAGGGTTATAAAAATAAACTTCTGCACATGTATCCGAAGTAACAAAGAAGCAAAAGCCCCATCAAACATTTCTTCAATTGTTGGATATTGTTCAGCGATCTTTCGTTTCTGGCGAGTAACCTCTAACTTTATAGCATTTATCGAGCACCATTGATTAAAAATCAGCGTCAGAACAATTATTGAAAACATCCAGCATCCAAAAAGAACACCTTGATTTATAAGCATTTGACTTTCACTTTCGCCTGCAGACTTCATTTGAGTCGCTACTATCACAGTTGCCACTGGAATGCTGAGAACCTGATTTTGAATACTAGAGAATATATCGTGAATTCTTTTAGTAAAATCTAGCTTCGCATCTTGCACTTTCCCCTTGACAAGCTCGTATGAAAAGCCAGAACAGAAAATCCTATAACCTTCTCTAGCATTGTCTTCAATATCAGAAAATCGCCTTAATATTAAAGAAAACCGTTCTTCCTTGGGCGCACCAGACACCAAAGAGATAACAGCAGAAGACATTATTTCTTTTTTCTGATCTTCGTGGACATCTCCTTCAAAAAATGAAGAAACAAAATCCTCATGAAAATTCAAACTATTTAAGTCTTTTGATGAATATACGATAGGTATAGAGACTTTCCCAGAATCAACAAACACCAACTCTTTTTTTTCTTTATCGAAATAAGCACAAGCTTTTTCAAGAGACTCAATAAAATCAAGCACCTGCCTATATTTCACTATTACATCTGGCGGGCTACTATCGTTCTTAGAAAACCCTTCGGACGCCAAAAAATAGTTATTTGGCTCCTGAATAACACCCAGTTTGAAAATATCATCGACAGTCCATGCCAAAATCCCTAAACCCGGCCTTGGCTGAGATACCCTTAACTCAATAACATCACCGACCTTAAGTTTTTCAGAGTCTCCCTTGCCAATAGTGACACCAGCATCTTCGTAATTCTCGTCACTTAGTATTACGGCCAGAAGGTCTACCTGGCGATTTTCTTCAAGAGTCAACTCGTAACGTTGCGATTGAGGCCCCTTACCTCTTCCATTTATATCCAGCATTTTATATAGCGCAATAAGGTCGTCAAATCTTACCTTTCGCATCATCAAGACCCCGAAATTTCTCGCCTGAGACTATCGATCAAGTGAGAGGGAACATCAGAAAGCTTTATACTATCATCTTCTAATAGCTGAATATTTCCTTCAGCAATAGCTTCCCTATCAAAGCTGAGGCTCCAATGTTGAGACTTACCCCGAAATTTCACTAAACCTAAGAGTCCTTTTTTATGTGGGACAAAACCATCGCTAATAGGCGTATCACTCTCAGCCAAGGCGCTCTTGAGAGCTTCGGGGTCTCTAGGCCAAACAACGTTAGAGAATTCCTCTAGATGCAATTCTAGACTTGAATCGGCCATTTCTCTACAGTAATTATCGACTTTTTTTAAAAAATCATCTCGCTGCTCATCTGATAGCGGCTTATCATCAATCTTTACAGACCATGCAAATTTCTCAACAACGCTGGTCAAAGACTGTGTATCACTTAAATTTGAAATTGAAGAGTCGCATGCCAAGAACCTTTTGAAATAATCTGCTACATCTCCAGTTCCCTTAAGAAAGCTTAAATAACGATCCTCGCTATTTTTCCAAGCAGTGACATTTATTTGACCAGCAAAGCGCAGCCCCTTCAGATTGAGAAATCCAACCTCTTCTAACTCGTCGCCTCTTTCTTCCTCTTCGTTAAGTGCAATCGCGTACTCGTCATTTATAATTGCCACTAAAAGATAGTCTTTCTTTGCGTGTGTAAACTGGGCTATAAAGACGTGCCCACCGGTGGCAGCACTTGACCTTCTGGCCTCAGCAGCCAAAGCATTCGCCATGTCTACGCTAAAAGATTTAAAATCAAGATCATTGTCAACAAAATATTTTTTTACATAAACTTGCGAACGATTTTCTTCGATCTTACCATTAAAAAAACCGAATGACTTAGAAGGCTTAGATGCATATGTTTCGTACAGTTGATCAACCAGCTTTTGAGCTAGTGTTGTTTTAGCCAATGGCTTTGACCTAGGCTTAATAGTGACATTTTCTTTTACGTGCTGACTTTTTTTCAGCTCATGTGTAATAAGATGATGCAACTCTGTCTTGGCAACATATTCATCGCCAGAACCACGAACCTTTTTTTCTTCAGCTTCTATCACAGTCGAACTCATAGAACACCCTGCAAATCAGTTTTTTTAGGTAATCAAAAGACATCAACAAAATGTCAGCCGTCCTGCTCAATCAAAGCGCTAACCCTAGCCCTGTGAATCACCACCCCACGGCAATCCGAGCGATAAGCAAACACCGACTCACTGGGTCGCACGGTCGGAATCAGCAGCAGTCGTCCACCCATGCGATGACACCGGAACACTCGAAGTGCATCCTCGGACTGAACGATGACCAGGTCGTCATGCTGTATCGGGCGAGACTCGTCAACGACCAATAGGTCGCCCTCGATGACGTCTCCCTCCACGCCGGCTTCATCGTGCACCTCAACGAGGTAGCGCATCGGCGAGAGCAAGTTGGCATCGAGCTCGATTGATTGCGGCAGAAACTCCGGCAGGGCCGGGCCTAGGTAGTGCACTCGCATGGCAACCTCAATCGAAGCTGAACGACTGGCGGTTGTCTGCGGCCTGGGTTTCCATATCGATACAGCCGCCCAGGGTGCTGTAGCTGCCAGAGCCAGTCACGGTTGCGACTTCTTCACACTGGCGCCTGACCCCGGCGGGGATCGAAGCCCATTCAGTCTTGAGGCGGTTGTAGGCGGCCTGCTCCATCTGGATGCAGCCGTTGTAGGTGACGTTGCTGAAGTCGCCGCCGATGCTGGCGACCATCTCGCACTGTGTCTCGACATCGAAGCGAGGAATCTCGTCGGCGATGGCGGCCATGGGAAGGCAACCCGCTAGCACTGTGGCTTGTAGTACACGCTTCATCCTTGTTCTCCCTACGTCTTCGCCCTCTTCACGGGGCCCGTTTTTGCGCGCATGCGCCGAAGCTACTCGGCGCCAATGTGATTGGACGTCTACGCGATCCTGCCGATGCGGATCTCGCAGCGCCCCAGGATCTCCACGTCGCGGAGCTGCTCCGGGCGGATCATTTCCGGCTGGTAGTGGGTGTTGTCGCTGATCAGGTAAAGGGCCCCGCCGGCCAGGCGCTGAACCCGCTTGATGCGACGCTCACCACTGACCAGCAGCAGGAACACCCCTTCCTGGCGCACATCCTGGTTGGCGCGGTCCACCAGCACCCAGTCGCCGTCCGAGAGCGTGCCCTCCATCGAGTCGCCGCGCACCTTGACCCCCGCCACCTGGGCGGCACAGAGCCCCAACGCTGATAGCTGAGCCTCGGGGAAGTACAGCGCTCCCTCGACACGTTCTTCTTCGAGTGAGCGGCCGTCGCCAGCGGCGCCCTCGACATCATAGAGCTTGACCTCTGCCAGCCCGGGAGCCGGTGCCGTGGCTGCCTCCACAGGAGCGCCGTCATTGACGCGAACGGCCTCGCGACCATCGAACGAACTATTATCGGTCGAACGAATACCTGTCACGAGATACTGAATATCGACGCCGACCTTGGCGATTTTCTCGAGATAAGCCGTATCTGGGTGCCTTTTACCCCTCTCATAGTTCGATTGAGCAAATTTCTTGACGCCCCCAACCTCCCCGAAAGCCTCTTGTGACAGGCCTAAGCGGGCTCTCTCTTCGCGTATCCGCTCACCTAAGTTGCTCGATTGCACACAGGCACCCTTGACAGTTGTCCATTCGAATACCATCATTCCATTAACAAACACGAACCCACACAGGTTAACACAATGGCCATTACCCGCGATCAGGCCCGTAAGGAGCTGGAACGACGCGGCATCAGCATCGCCGAGTTCAGCCGCTCACATGACCTCAACCCCAATCTGGTCAGCGACTTGCTAGCCGGTCGCAAGAGGGGCCTGCGCGGAGAGGCCCACCGTGCCGCCGTTCTCCTCGGTATCAAGGACGGCGTCATCGACGACGTCGAAGACTTCCCGCCCTCGGCGCCCAGTGAGTAACCCATTCCATTCCTGACCTGCTGCATAAGGACATCCGCCATGTACCAGGACCCAAAACGCGTTCGCTCCCGCTATGGAGCTATCAACCTCGACCAGTACGAAGCCCGACTCATCGACGCCCTGGTGGACTACACCGGCCTCGACAAGGCCGCCCTGCTCCGTCAGCTGGTGTTGAAAGAAGCGCTGGAGACGCTGGGCGTTGCCGACCTCGATACCCGCACTTTGCAACCGCGGGCGTCGTGAAGGCAGGCCTTTTTAAGGACCTCAAGGAGCACTGGATTTATGGCTGACGCCTCACTCCATGACGAACTGCGCCTTCCGATGGATGACGAGCTCGAAGCCGTGCTGGAACAGGTTCGAGTCCAGCAACACCTGGCAACCCTGGAAGAAGCCGCCGAATGGCTCGTGCGCCGCCGCTTGCGCAAGGGAACCCAGGGACTGACCGGGCGCGGGCGCGCCCTCTACCTCGCAGGGAGACGATAACTATGAGCATCCAACACCAGAACAAGCACCGCATTCCGTGCCCCCACTGCGGCAATACCGCGCGCATCCGCAAGAGCCAGGGCCTCACGCCGGTGTATCGCGAGGCGGTCATCGAGTGCCGCAACGAGGACTGTGGTTGGCGCGGCAAGCTGTCGATCGAGATCACCCACACCATCGCGCCGAGCGACATTCCGAACCCCACGGTGCGCCTGCCCCTGGTGCCCCGCCTGCGGGAACTCGCCCTGGCCCAGCCGGCCCTCGTCAACGCCTGACGCACGCTCGTCGACCCACGATCTACAGGAGACCGCTCATGACTTCCGTTACCGCTCTGCATCGCCCGCACCTGGACGCCCATAACCTCGCCGCCGCGCGGCTGTTCCGCGAGCGCTGGGAGAACCGCGTCACCGCCCTGGGCAACTGCATCGAACACTTGGTCGTCGACCATGAGATGACCGAGGAGGCCGCCGAGCTTACGGCCATCCAGGCCTATGCCGACCTCGAGGCCACCAACCAGCTGGCTCGCGTCGACATCGATGCCAGCACCTCCCACGTGGTGGTGCTGCGCACCGAAGGTGGTCGCCCGGTGATGTTCACCGTCACCGACCTGATGCGCATCCTCGCCCAGGCCCGCGAGGAGGAGCGCGCCGTGGTCGTCGATCGCGACCGGCGCCGCCCCGTGGTGCTCGAGTACTGAACCAGGTACCCGCCGTCCCTTCACCACGTTCTCCACCACGACATAAAGGAGGCACAGCGTGAATCCATCGCTGCGCCAGGACATCCTCGCGCGTTTGAAGCGCGACTACCGTGCCGAAGAGCGCGGCCCGTACCTGCAGAAGGTGCAATGCCCCGACTGCGGAAAGCGGGAGGCCTATATCGCCACCGAGGCGCCGTGGATGCTGAAGTGCGGGCGTGAGAACAACTGCGGCAGCCAGCTCCACGTCAAGGAGCTGTTTCCCGAGTTCTTCGCCTCCTGGTCTGAGCGCTACGCGCCCCGCCCCGATCAATCGCCCCACGAGACGCCGGCCAGCGCCACCCCGGTGGCGGATGGCTACCTGCGCGACGGCCGCGGCTTCGAGCTCGAGCGCATCCAAGGCTGGTACAGCCAGGAGAGCTACTGGAAGCCCAAGGTGGGCGGTAGCGCCACGGTGCGCTTCACCCTGTCCGGCGGTGCCTACTGGGAGCGGCTGCTCGACAATCCCGAACGCTTCGGCAAGCAGAAGGCCAACTTCGTCGGCCGGTACAAGGGCAACTGGTGGCAGCCGCCGACCCTGACGGCCGCCGACCTGGTCGAGGCCGGCGAGGTGTGGATCGTCGAGGGCATCTTCGACGCCATCGCCCTCTACCACCATGGGATCGCCGCGGTCTCGGCGATGAGCTGCACCAACTACCCGGATTCTGCACTCAAGGCCTTAGCCGATGCCGCCCATGCCGCCGGTACCGCGCGCCCCACCCTGGTGTGGGCGCTGGACGGCAACCGTGCCGGTCAGAACGCCACCCTCAAGCACGTCCAGCGGGCCCGGGCGGCAGGCTGGGAGTGCCGCGCCGCACAGATCCCCGGCGGCGGCCGCCACGACTGGAACGACTGCCACCAGCGCGACGAGCTCACCGAGCAGCACCGCGAGACCTCCCGCTACCACGGTGCCCTGCTGCTGGCTGCCTCGGCCATGGCCAAGGCGCTGATCATCTACAAGCGCACCGAGCGCCGAGAGTTCTGGTTCGAGTACAAGCGCCAGGTGTGGTGGTGGAAGCTCGACGTCGATGCCTTCGATCGCGCGGTGCGCGCCGAGGGCGAGGACGGCGGCGACCAGCAGAGTCTCAACCCAGCGATCCGCGACGCGGCCCTCGAGCAGGCCGGCAACGTCAAGCGCATCTGCACCTGCTTCCCCACGGCGCTGTACTACCAGGCCAACGCCATCACCGACGAGAGCTGGTACTACTACCGCGTCGAGTTTCCCGACGGCCGTGCCCCGGTGAAGAACACCTTCAGCGGCGGCCAGCTGGCCAGTGCCTCCGAGTACAAGAAGCGCCTGCTCGGCGTGGCCCCGGGCGCGGTGTGGACCGGCACGAGCCAGCAGCTCGACACCCTGCTCCAGGACCAGATCGGCAACATCAAGACCGTCGAGACCATCGACTACATCGGCTACAGCAAGGAGCACGGCGCCTATGTGTTCGGCGACCTGGCCGTGGCCGGCGGCAAGCTGGTGCGCATCAACAGCGAGGATTATTTCGAGCTCGGCCCACGCAAGCAGCTCAAGACCCTGAGCCAGTCGGTGACGCTGCACCTCAATCCGGACCGCGAGGCCTACCAGACCGGCTGGACGAACCAGCTGCTCGGCGCCTTCGGCAGCAAGGGCGTGGTGGCCCTAGCCTACTGGCTGGGCAGCCTGCTCGCCGAGCAGATCCGCGCCGAGATGGGCTCGTTTCCCTTCCTCGAGATCGTCGGCGAGGCCGGCGCCGGCAAGTCCACGCTGATCGAGTTCCTGTGGAAGCTGGTCGGTCGCCGGGACTACGAGGGCTTCGATCCGTCCAAGGCCACCATGCCGGCACGCAGCCGGAACTTCGCCCAGGTCTCGAACCTGCCGGTGGTGCTGATCGAGTCGGACCGCGAGCAAGAGGGCGGCGCCAAGCAGAAGCAGTTCGACTGGGACGAGCTCAAGACCGCCTTCAACGGCCGCTCGATCCGCGCCCGGGGCGTGAAGAACAGCGGCAACGACACCTACGAGCCCCCCTTTCGCGGCTCGATCGTGATCAGCCAGAACGCCGCCGTGCAGGCCGGCGAGGCGATCCAGACCCGCATCTGCCACCTGCATTTCACTCGCGAGGGGCAGAACCGCCAGACCAAGGAGCTCGCCGAGGCCCTGGAGAAGGCCGAGCTCGAGCACGTCAGCCAGTTCGCCCTGGACGTGGCCCAACGCGAGGCCGAGCTGCTCACGCTGATCAACGAGCGCGCCAGAAACTACGCCGAGCGCCTCGCCGAGGACCCGGACGTCAAAGTGCTGCGCATTGCCAAGTGCCACGGCCAACTCGCCGCCCTGGTCGAGTGCCTGGGCCCCGATGGCCTCGGCCTGTTCAACACCCAGACGATCGATGTGGCCGCCGGCCATGTCTGGCAGATGGCCCGGGAACGCCAGCAAGCGATCAACGCCGATCACCCGCTCGTGGCCGAGTTCTGGGAGGCCGTCGACTACCTCGAGGGACTCAGGGCCGAGCCAATGCTCGATCACTACGGCGGCGAGGGCGATCTGATCGCCATCAACCTCAAGGACTTCGAGCGGGCCTGCGGTGAATACAAGCTCCGGGTGCCCGAACTGCGCGAGCTCAAGCGTTACCTCAAGGCCAGCAAGACCCGCAAGTTCGTCGACGCCAACCGCACCGTGCGCTCCCGCATCCGCCTCAACAGCGCGAGCGTGAAGTGCTGGGTGTTCCAGGCATAGCAGGTAGAGAAAGGAGGCCCATATGCAGCGCACCTACTCACTCGACCAGGCCGCCGGCCTGCTGAACATCGGCCGCAACACCCTGGCCCGCCGCCTACGCGAGGCCGGCGTGCTGGGCGCCGACAATCTGCCCGCCGGTCGCTACCGCGGCAACACCCGCCTGGTGTTGGTGGCCACTGGCACCTACTGGCACCCCATCTGCGGCTGGACCCACTACGGCCGCACCGAACTCACCGATGCCGGACTCGACCACGTGGCCGACAGGCTCGGCATCGCCATCGATCACCTGCCCGCGCATCACGCCCACCGGGCAGCACAACAACCGCACCACGCAAGGAGCGCACTATGAACCGCGAAACCCGCATGCCCAAGCTCACCGAGCGCCTGAGCGAGCGAAACCGTCAGGCTCTGGAAGCCATGCACGCCGCCGAGGGCGATGCCGATCAGCGGCTGGCCAGGGTCGAGAAGCTTCGCCCTACGGCACTGCTGCGGCTCGTCGCCGTCGCCCAGGGCGACAGCGGTCAGAGCCACCACTGCCGCCGGATCCTGCTCGCCATCTACAACGGCCCCGAATGGCCCCTCGAGCTCACCCGGCTGCGAGTGATCGACCGCGACCTCCAGGACGCCGCCCTGGTCGTCATCGAGTGGGCCACATACACCGGCCGCGAGCTGCACGAGTATCTGGACGATGGAGACCGCCTGATGCAGCGCTTCTGGCTGATCGAAACCGGCGGGGAGGGCTGAGCCATGGCTGATAACGCCGATATCGCCGCCGAGATCCAGGAGCGCCACCTCGAGGGCGCCCTGACCAACCGCCCACGCTGGATCGGGATCGACTGGGCCGGAAGCGCCGAGTGCGAAGAATGCGGCGACGAGATCCCAGCGGCCCGCCGCCAGGCCGCGCCCTGGGCCACCACCTGCATCGAGTGCCAGCAGATCTACGAAAGGAAGGGGCGCCATGTCCGCTGACGCCATTCTGATCATCATTGCGGCAGTGGCCATCCTGATGACGCTGCTGCTGGCCTGGGAAGCATGGAAACTCAGCCGCGAGACCTTGGACCTGTTCGATCCTGAGCGTAACGATGCCCATGGAGACGAGGACGAGCCATGAACAAACGAAAAGGAGGCACCCTGGCCAGGGCTGCCGTCCTGCTTTGCAAGGACAGAGGCTTTCGGCTCTACCTGGACCGACGCCGGCGCCACAAGTTTGGCCTGACCGCCAAGCAGCTACCCGATGGCACCCACAACGAACAGGACGCTCGTGACTGGCTATGTGCCGCCTGCGGCGTCAACAGCCGCGCCGAGCTGGATTATCGACCGGAAGCAGCAGTCACACTGCAGACCATTCAGCAGCGCTACCACCACTGGAAAAGGAGAAGCCAACCATGAACACCTACTTTGGACTGCTGGCGGAGTTCGACGGGCGCTCCGAGCTGCCACTAGATGAAGTGGCCCCCCGCTACTTCGGCATCAGCCCGCGTACCGCCAGCATCCGTGCCGGAGCCCAGGCCCTGCCTGTACCCACCTACCGCGCCGGCGACTCGCAGAAATCGCCTTGGCTTGTCAGCGCTATGGACCTCGCCCATTACCTAGATAAGAAGCGTGGCGAGGCACATAAGCTCTGGAAGCAGGTCAACGGGTAGTCGGTTGATACTTGCTGTTTGTCATGCCCGTTTGCTGACGCTCATCATTGGTCTGAGAGGTTCGGTGCAGGACCGTAACAGCATCGGGTAGATTGACGGGCACCACCTTCGGAATTCAAGGATAGAAGTATGGCCCGCCATATCGACCAGATTCTCAATGCCGCTACCCAGCGATCACTGTCGAGCGAAGAACTCAAACTGCTGACTAGCTATATCCGCAATTTGGAGCAAAACAGAATGCCACCAGAGGATGTCTTGGTGAAACGAATCAAGGAGCTTGAGGGGAAGCTGGACGACTGCCGGCAAAAGTTGCGCAGCGTCGATCGCAACGAGATTATGGACTGAATACCTGCCACCCTTCGGGGTGGCACGGTGACAAGACAAAGTAACGGTATATTGACTATCTCAGCTGCAACGTCTCTGGACGCAGGTGTGTGTATCGCTTCAACACATCCCAGCTCTCATGCAGCGTGAACTGCTGCACTTCGACGATCTCGTATCCCGCCTCGAACAGACGTGACGTCGCTTCGTGACGCAGGTCGTGAAAGCGAAGGTCCTCGATGCCGCAGGCGGCTGTCGCCGCCCGCCAGCGGGTGCCAATAGACTTCCCGTTGTAGGGGAAGATCCGGTCTTCCCCTTGAAAACGCGGCTGCCGTTTGATGATGGCCATGGCCTCGTGGGTCAGCTTGAAGCGCTTGTGGTTGCCCCACTTCTGGCGCGGGTGCTTGGCATCACGCACCCAGCAGGTCATGGCCTCATCGTCGAGATCCGACCACAACAGGCGCGTGATCTCTTCCTGGCGCCGTGAGGTGGCCACCGCAAAGTCCATGATGTCTTCCATCGGAATGACGGCACTCGGCCGAATCCGCTGCGAGCGCTGGAAGTAAGCACGTATTCGCTCAAGCTCCCCGGCTGTTGGCCGCCGATCCCGTGCACTCGACCTGCCAATGACGCCTTTGCTACGCAACAGCAGCCTGGCTGACTCGAACTCGTTGAGCTCCACCGGCATCTTCCAGGCCGCCGCTGCGGTCTTGAGGATGATCCCCAGCCACACCACATCTTGGTTGATCGTCGAGGGCTTGATGCCGCTGTCGCGGCGCATCACCGCGTGCTCGATCACCTGTTCGCTGGTAAGTTCGGTGATCGCCACCCTGGAGATGGGAAAACGTCGTAGCTGCTCGATGGTGGCGCGCTTAGAGCGCCCCGCACCCTGGGCAAACTCGTGCAGGTAGCGCTCGATGGCGTCGTCCAGAGTCACGCCCTTCCAGCGCAACTGAGCGATACCACCCGGGGCGGCCAGCTCGATCTCGCGACGCTTGGCCCATTCATCGGCCATAGCCTTCTTCGGGAATGTCCTGGTCTCCGAGTAGTCGGGCTGGCCGCGCCGAGCGATGCGGACCCGGACCAGATATGAGAAACTGCCGTCCTTTTTTCGGCGCTTCACTATTGTCGCCATCACCACACTCCAATGTGACAAATTCCCTCGGCGCCATGTGCCAAGAATGTGACAAGACACCGAGTAAAATACGGCAAAACCACTGTAAATATGTACAGATATGATTGAGAAGGCAACCCCCACAACCCGCATGAAGCCTGACACCCCGCGCCCCACGCTGGATAGAACTTTCTCCGTGGCGCCGATGATGGACCTAACTACCCGCGACTACCGCGTTTTCGCGCGCACCCTGACGCGCCGGACGCTCTTGTACACCGAGATGGTGACCACTGGTGCGATCCTTCACGGGCGTCCGCGCGAACGCTTCCTCGGCTACGACGAGGTGGAGCATCCGCTGGCGCTGCAGTTAGGTGGCAGCGATCCGGGAGAACTCGCCGAGTGCGCGGCGATCGCCGAGGAGTGGGGCTACGACGAGGTCAATCTCAACGTGGGTTGCCCCAGCGACAGGGTCCAGAACAACCTGATCGGGGCCTGCCTGATGGGTCATCCGGACAAGGTGGCACTGGCGGTGGCGACGATGCGCGAGGCGGTGTCGATTCCGGTGACGGTGAAGTGCCGTATCGGGATCGACGATCAGGACGAGGACGCCGATCTCGAGCGCTTTATCACCCAGGTGGCCGACGCCGGCTGCGAGGTGTTTATCGTGCACGCGCGCAAGGCCTGGCTGCAGGGGCTGTCCCCCAAGGAAAACCGCGACGTGCCGCCGCTGAATTATCCGCGGGTGCATCGCTTGAAGACCAGTCGCCCCGACCTGCATATCGGCATCAACGGCGGCATCAAGAGCCTCGAGGAGTGCCAGACGCAGCTTAATCACGTCGACAGCGTGATGGTGGGTCGCGAGGCCTACCAGAATCCCTGGCTGCTGGCCCAGGTGGACCAGGCGATCTACGGCGAGCCGGGGCCTGCTGACAGTCGCCACGCCGCCGCCATGGCACTACGCCCTTACATCCAGCGCCGCCTGGAAGAAGGCGCCAAGCTCAACCATATCACCCGCCATCTTCTTGGCCTGTTCCAGGGCTGCCCCGGCGGGCGCCGCTTCCGTCGACATCTGTCGGAGAACGCTCATCGCGACGGCGCGGGCCTGGCGGTGTTCGACGATGCCCTGGGCCTGGTGCCGGAACCCGTCAGCGCCTGACAACGGCTGCACGACACTCCGCTGCACGGGAAAAATTGCCCTGCAAAAAAGACAACGGCCGAGCGATCTGCTCGGCCGTTCTTTATTGGGTCCGGGGTTGGGGACTCGATCTTCATCAAGCCCTCCGGACATCTGTCTCGCTAGCCCTACCGCTACTGCTACCGCTACCTCTGCCGCCACCCCTATCGCCACCCTCATGCCTTAAGGTAAGCGAGTGCTCACCTGCATGTGCAACCTTGGCTCCTGGGTGAACCGCGTCACGCCTTGAGGCCTAGTAGAGTGAATCGGGCGGCGGCTCCAGGCTCGAATGGAAGGTCTCGATGGCGCTTTCGGCTTCTTCGATGGCGTCGAAGCGGGCGATATGGAACAGCGCCTCGCCTTCGTTGGCCAGGGGCAGCCGGCTCATGCCGATGACGATGCCGTCGGCCATGGACAGGATCTCGCCTTCGGTCTCGCCGAAGGGATCGGCGACCTTGCCCAGCACCTGCCCCTTGGCGACCCGGGCACCCAGGCGCACCTTGGGCCTCAGGATGCCGTCGATGGGCGCACGCGCCCAGCTCGACCCATTGGCGACCTCCGCTGCCGGTGGCTTGCGACGGCGTTGCTCGCCGGTCAGCATGTCGAGCCGGCGCATCACCCGCAGCACCCCTCGGACACCAGCGGTGATCGCCCACTCGTCGAAGCGCAGCGCCTCGCCGGCCTCGTAAGTGAGTACTGGCGTACCGCGAGTCTGGGCGTAGTGGCGAAGGCTGCCTTCGCGAAGCTCGGCGTTGAGGATCACCGGAGCGCCGAAGGCGTCGGCCATGCGCCGGGTCTCCTCACCGGCGTCACCCAGCTGGGCGCGGATCTGCGGCAGGTTGGTGCGGTGGATGGCGCCGGTATGAAGGTCGATGATGTGGGTCGCGTGATCGACGATCTGCTCGCGAAACAGTGCCGCGATACGCCCCCCGAGAGAGCCTGATTCACTGCCGGGAAAGCAGCGATTGAGATCGCGCCGATCCGGCAGATAGCGAGAGTGCTGAACGAAGCCGAAGATATTGACGATCGGCACCGCGATCAGGGTGCCGCGCAGACGGTTGATCTGGCGCGAACGCAACAGACGCCTGACGATCTCGACGCCGTTTATCTCGTCGCCGTGGATGGCGCTGCACACCAGCAAGGTGGGGCCGGGCTGGCGTCCGTGAACGACCTCCACCGGGATATCCAGCGGTGCATGGGTGTAAAGTTTGGCCACCGGCACGTCGATCTGGGCACGCGTGCCCGGCTTGACGGTAATGCCGGCCAGTTCGAAGGGGGCTCTTGCCATGAAAGTTCCTTAGTCGCCATGCCGCGCCGTCGAAAACACGACAGCACCTGTCGTCCTTATACCTTTGTGACGTCGCCAAAACGAGCCCAATTTACCTCAGTGCGCGTATCGATGCCGCTGATCTCGCGGGGCCAGTCCGGTAGAATACGCGGACTGACCCACCGCCGGAGCGCCCCGCCCCCATGGCCCGCCGTACCAAGCAAGAAGCCGCCGCCACCCGAGCCGCATTGCTCGATGCCGCCGAGGAAGTGTTCCTCGAGCGTGGTGTCTCGCGCGCCTCGCTCGAGGTCATCTCGCGACGGGCCGGCGTTACCCGGGGCGCCCTGTACTGGCATTTTCGCAACAAGGGCGATCTGTTCCGGGCCATGCTGGAGCGAGTCCATCTGCCGTTCGAGGACCTGCTCAATGAGCTCGACGACTCCTCGGTCGATCACCACCCGCTGGAGGCCATTCGCTTGAGCTGTCATGTCGGGTTGCGTCAGGCCGATACTCCGCGCCACCGCCGGGTTCACGGTATCCTGCTGCACCACTGCGAGCGTACCGACGATTTCGACCCGCTGGAGGCCAAGGCCGAGATCGCCCGAGAAACCTGCCAGGCCTTGCTGCGCCAGTTCAAGCAGGCTGATCTCAAGCAGCAGCTACGCCCCGGGCTTAGCCCGGAGCGTGCCACCGACCTGTTTCACTATGCCCTGAGCGGGCTGTTCTGGGAGTGGCTCCGGGCGCCCCAGGCTTTCACTCTCAGTGAACGAGGCCCTGCCCTGGTCGATGACCTGATCCGCCTGATCGGTCGCGACTGACCCGTCGTCGCGAACTGCTACTCGATCGACTCGAGAAGGGCTCGACACGCTTCAATGCTGATGGCCGTGGGAGTGACGATGGCCGTGGTAGTGATGCCCGTGCGTCGGTGCCTCATGGGGTGGTACCGGTTCATGGCGCTCGATCAGCTTGAGCCTTACCAGCCGGGTACGCGCATCGAGGAACTCCTGCTCGGCCACCGAGCGGAAGCTGTCGTGCTCTTCCAGGTACTTGACCAGCACCCGCACTTCCCCTTCCCGCGGCATCGCCCCCGGCTTGCCCCTCAGGCAGATCTCCCGGGTTCCGTCCGAGCAGAGCACCGCACGGCAGCACCCCTGACCATCGATGAAGCCGACCACCTGAACACGCTCGCCCAGCAGGCAACGGCGGTTGAACGAGGGCCGATCGCGATAGCGCTTCAACAGTACCCGACAGAAGCGGGATGCCAGCGGGGACGACAGCGCAAAGGCTCCCCACAGCACCACGATGCCCAGCGGCACGATCACGATTGCCAAGTTGACCCACTGCAGAATCAGCAGTTCCGCCACCAGCGTGAAGACAGCAGCGAACAGGATCAGCGCGGTCAAGGCCACCGTCACCGGCACCCCGGCAAACCCCAGCGATACCATCGTGCTGGCCATGTGATCGTCACGCAGGCTGTCACGTTCGAACAGCTGCAGCGGCACCAGCTTCAATGCCACCAGGATCCAGTAGAGCGCGACGAGTGGAAGCAGCACCGTGAACAGAATCAGCGGAAAACTCAGGGCAATGTCCCTGATCAGCATTATGTCCATACCACCTCCCGTGGCGTTGCCACTTGCGTACTTGCTACCCGCAGCATAGCGCCATAGGCCACAAACCTCGACCCGCACATCCCAATTTTTCCTTTGGCGACAGCATGTTGCAGCGCACAACATGCTGCACTGCACACTTCCCTCAGGCCCGCCACAAGCGTGTAATACGCAATAAAAAACTCCCTGTCACCAGCGACTCACCGCCTCTGCAGCATAAAAAAAAGCGCCGCCTGGAAAGGCGGCGCTTTGACCTGCATCAACCATTCTACCGATGAGGGGCGGTCATGTTGACCCGCCCACTGGTTCAATGATCGGTGGCAGTGCCCTTGGCTTCTGAGGCGTTCTCGTCCTCATCGTCGTCGGAACCACGCTCTCCGAACAAGCGCAGGGAGAGCGACGCGATCATGGCGTAGAACGACGGCACGAAACAGCTACCCAGTATCGCCACCGAGGCCATGCCCATGGCCACCGTGGTACCGATGTGGTGGCTGCTGGTGTCACTGGCGCCGGTGGCCATGGCCAGCGGCAGGGTGCCGAAGATGAATGCCATGGAGGTCATCACGATGGGCCGGAAACGCAGCTCCGCCGCGGTGATCGCCGCCTCGCGGATGGTCTTGCCCATCTCCTTGCGCTGCAACTCGGCGAACTCGACGATCAGGATGGCGTTCTTTGCCGCCAGGCCGATGACCACCAATACCCCGATCTGGACATAGACGCTGGTATCCAGACCACGCATGGCGATACCGGCGATGCCCCCGAGGAAGGCGAACGGCGTGGCGGTCAGTACCGCCAGCGGCAATGACCAGCTCTCGTACTGCGCCGCCAGGATCAGGAACACCATGACCATGCCGAAGATGATGGCGATGGTGCCGGCGTTACCCGCTTCGCTCTCCTGGTAGGCGGTACCGGTCCAGCCCATGCCCCAGTCGCTGCCAAGCGTATCCTGGACGATCCGCTCCATGGCCTGGAGCGCCTGAGTCGAGGAGTAGCCTTCCGCCGGGCCACCCTGGAACTGGGCCGCCGAGTAGACACCGAAACGGGTGACTACCGCAGGGGCGGCCTTGCGCTCGAGGGTCACGAACTCCGACAGCGGAATCCGCTCACCGTTGCCGCCGCGCACATAGACGTTGTTGATATCGTCCGGGGTGTCGCGGTACTCCGCCTCGTTCTGCAGGTAGACCTGGAAGTTGCGGTTCTGGTAGCTGAAGAAGTTGACGAAGCCATTGCCGAAGGTGTTCGACAGAGTGGCATTGAGGTCGGTCAGCGACACGCCGTAGCTCAGCGCCTTCTGCTGGTCGATCTCGGCGCGGAAGGACGGCACGTTGACGCTGAAGGTCGAGAACACCTGGTTGAGCGCCGGATCCTGATTGGCCGCCTGCATCACCTTGAGCGAGGCCTGGTAGATCTCCTCGGGGGTGGCACCGGAGAACGACTGCAGGTAACCGGTGAAGCCGCCGGTGGTGGACAGGCCGATGATCGGCGGCATGTTGAAGGCCATGACGTTGCCGCCGTCGACCTCGGCACCGATCTGGAAGATCCGGCCGATCAGGTCATCCACCGTGGTCTCGCGCTCGTCCCAGTTGTCCATGTTGATGAAGATGATGCCGCGCGCGGTGTTGACCGAGCTGGTCAGCATGTCGTAACCGGCGATGGCCGAGGAATAGCGCACACCGGGCACTTCCTCGATGCGCTTGCTGACCTCGGCCATATAGGCTTTGGTGCGGCTGAGCGATGCCGAGTCCGGCAGGCTGACCGCCGCCAGGGCGATGCCCTGATCGGTTTCCGGCACCAGCGTCGAGGGCGTGTTCTCGTAGAGCCAGAAGGAACCGGCCCCGACCAGCCCCACCAGCAGCAGGGTCAGCACCCAGGCCTTGACCAGCACCTTGACCGCCACCATGAACACCCTGGTGACGCCGTCGAAGAAGCGGTCGAACAGGCGCAGCGGGGTGCGCACCGCCCGCATGAAGGAGGATTCCTTCTTGTGCAGGTCGTGCTTGATGAAGATCGCCGACAGCGCCGGGGTGAAGGTCAATGCCATCAGCGCCGAGAACGCCACCGAGATGGCGATGGTCAGGGCGAACTGCTGATAGATCTGCCCGGTAAAGCCGCCGAGGAAGGCCACCGGCACGAACACCGCCGCCATGATCAGCGAGGTGGCGATGACCGGCCCACCGACCTCCTTCATGGCCTGGATGGTGGCCTGGCGAACCGTGATCTCCTCGTCTTCCGACAGCACCCTTTCGACGTTCTCCACCACCAGGATGGCGTCATCCACCACGATGCCGATGGACAGCACCAGAGCGAACAGCGTCAAAAGATTGATCGAGAAGCCGAACACGTAGAAGCCTGCGAAGGTGGCCAGTACCGATACCGGCACCACCGACATGGCGATCACGGTAAAGCGCCAGTTCTGCAGGAAGATGAACAGGATGACGCCGACGATCAGGAAGGCTTCGATAAAGGTGTGGAAGACGGTTTCCACCGAGGCGTCGATGAACAGGGTGGTGTCGTAGGGCACCACGTACTCGAGGCCCGGCGGGAAGCGCACCTCCAGCTCGTTCATCTTCTCCTTGACCATGTCTGCCGTCTGCAGCGCATTGGCGCCCGGCTGCTGCTGGATCATGATCGGCGTCATGATGGCGCCGTTGAGGCGCGCCTCGACGCCATAGAAGGAGGCACCCAGCTCGATCCGTGCGACGTCATCCAGGCGCAGCGCAGAGCCGTCCTCGTTGGTGCGCAGCAGGATGTCGCGGAAGTCGTCGGCGCTGGACAGACGTCCGCCGGCGGTGATGGTGTAGGTGAAGGCTCGCGGGCTGTCGATAGGCGTGGACGCCAGGCTACCCGCCGGTACCTCGGTGTTCTGGGCACGAATCGCCGCCGCCACTTCGGTGGGGGTCAGGTCGTACTCGGCCAGCTTGTTGGGGTCCATCCAGATGCGCATGGCGAACTCGCCACCGCCCAGCACCTCGGCCTCACCGACGCCGGGAATCTGGCGCAGCTCGTCGAGAATGTTCAGGGTGGCATAGTTCTGCATGTAGATGTTGTCGTAGTCGTCCTGGGGCGAGATCAACGACACCAGCATCAGGATCGAGCTGGAGCGCAGCTCGACCTGGACGCCCTGCTCCTGCACCGCCTCGGGCAACTGGGACAGCGCGCCCTGGACCCGGTTGTTGACGTTGATGGTGTTGATATCACCGTCGGTCCCGATGTCGAAGGCCACGCTCAGGCTCATGGAGCCGTTGTCGGAGCTGGTCGAGTTCATGTAGAGCATGTTCTCGACGCCGTTGATCGCCTCCGCCAGCGGCGCGGCCACTGTCTGCGCCACGGTCTCGGCATCGGCCCCCGGGAAGGTGGCGCTGACCGACACCGTGGGCGGCACCACACTGGGATACTGCTCGATCGGCAGTACCCGCATGCTCATCGCCCCGATGATGGTCAGGATGATCGCCAGGACCGAGGCGAAGATCGGCCGCTTGATGAAGAAGTTGGCGAAATTCATTCGTTACCCTCTCCTCGAGCCTCCTCGGCCTCCTGATCGCCCTGCGGCGCGTTCATCGGCGCCTGCTGGGCGGCCTGGGTGGCACTCGCGGCATCCTCGCCCTGACCAGCGCTCTCGGCAGTGCCCTGCCCGCTCTGATCGGCCGCTGGCTCGCCCGGTGACGCCGCTTCCTGCTCAGCTTGCTCGGGCGCGGCCTGGCCGGCGCCCTGCCCCTGCTGCTCGTACTGGGCTTCTTGCATCAGCGCCTCGGCATCGCCGTCGAACGGCTGGGGATCGATCGGGGTACCCGGCTTCAGGCTGCCCGGATCACCGACCACCACACGCTCGCCGGGTTCGACGCCGTCGAGGATGATTTGCCAGGCGCCCGCCAGCTCGCCGAGCTGCACTGGACGCGCCCTGGCGACGTTGTCTTCATCAAGCACGTAGACCTGCGGGCCCATCAGGCCCTGGGTCAACGCCAGCTCCGGCACCGCCAGCACGCCGAAGCGCGCCAGCCCCTCGATCTTCACGCGCACGTACTGACCCGGCAGAACCGCGCCGTCCGGGTTGGCAAAGGTGGCCTCCGCCTGGACGGTGCTGGTCTCGGGATCGACACGGGAGCCAAGGAAGTCCAGGTGGCCGCTGAGCACGGCAGGCTCATCCCCACGCGAAGAGAACGCTTCGAGCGAGGCGGCGATGTCCTCGATGCTCATGTCCTTCAACTGACGACGCAGCTCGAAGGCGTCGTTCTGAGGCATCTGGAAACGGACCTCCAGCGGATCCAACGGAGTGATGGTGGCAAGTTCGGTATTGGGTGACACAAGGTTGCCGACATTGACCTCACTGAGACCGATCACGCCAGACACCGGCGCCGTGACCTCGGCGTAGTCCAGGTCTAGCTGGGCGCTCTTCAGCGCCGCCTCGGCCTGGGCCACGCTGGCCCGCGCGACGCGCGCGTCGGCCAGGGCCTGGTCGACCTGCTGACGGCTCACCGAGTTCTGGGCTGCCAGCTGCTGGAAACGATTGGCGTCACGCTCGGCCCGCGACAGCTCGGCCTGGGCGCTGGCCAGGTCGGCCTCGCGCTGGGCCACGGTGGCCTCGTACAGGTCCGGCTCGATGGTGTAGAGGCTCTCCCCCTGCTCGACCTGATCGCCGGGTTCGAACTTGCGCTCCTCGAGCACACCGGTGACACGTGCGACCAGGGTGACTTCCTGCTCGCTCATCAGCTTGGAGGGGTAGGACTTGTCCAGTGGAATGTCCTGGTAGGCCAGCTCGGCCACCTCGATGGCCTTGGCGGGTGGCTGACCACCGGCCTGACCGGCGGACGGGTCTTCTTCCTGACCACAGCCGACCAGCAGCAATGCCGCCGCCAGTGCGGCCCAGAGGCGGCCGCGATAGATGGTGGTTTTCATCCCTTGATTCCTTCGGGGTAATTGGATCGTCAGATGCCGGGCGCTGACCGCCTCGAGGGAGGAGGCGGTCAGCCTGGACGCCAAGGCGTGCGTCAGCCGTCCTGACTCGGCGGTGCGCCGATATCGAGAACCGCGTCGTATTCGTCGGCCTCGCCCTGCTCCGGCAGGGTGAAGTTCACCTGCCCTTCCTCGACAAGGAAGGCGTTGAGCTCGGCGATATCCTGGGCGTCGAGCACCCCCGCCTGACGGTGCAGACTGAGCAGGTTGATCACGTAGTTGAAACGGGCATCGGCGTAGTCAGCGATGGCGTTATACAGGTTCTGCTCGGCGTTGAGCACGTCGACGATGTTGCGGGTACCCACCTCGTAGCCCGCGCGGGTGGCATCCAGGGCACTCTGGTTGGAGACGATGGACTGCTTGCGCGCCGCCACCGTGGAGACGTCATTGCTGACCTGGGTGTACAGCGAGCGCACCTGCAGCACCGTCTCGCGGCGCTGGGACTCGAAGTCGTACTGGCTGGACTCCAGGTCGTAGGTGGTCTGGCGCACCGAGGCGCTGGTCCGACCGCCGGTGTACAGCGGCATGCTGGCGCTCACGCCCACCTGGCTGTTGGAGTTGTAGTCCTCGAAGTTGTCACGCTCGTCGTCGCTGTAGGCGTAGTTGGCAAAGGCCTCCACCACCGGCAGATCGGCGGCCCTGGCCACATCGATCCGCTCACGCGCCACATCGACGCCAGCCTGCTGCGCCAGCAGTTCCGGATTGCGCTCGATGGCAAGCTCGATCCAGGCATCACGACTGGACGGCTCGGGCAGCGCAATGGGCAGATCGTCTTGGAGCATCTCGATGCTGTCGTAGCGCTTGCCGGTCAAGCGCTCCAGCGCCTCGAAGGCAACCTGGAGGTCGCTCTCGGCGACGATCCGGTCGGCCCGGGACTGGTCGAAGGTCGCCCGCGCCTCCTCGACCTCGGTGATCGCGATCAAACCGACGTCGAACTGCTCCTGGGCCTGCTCGAGCTGACGCCCGATGGCACGCTCCTGGGCCCTGCGTGCTTCGAGGATCTCGTAGGCGCGCAGAATATCGAAGTAGGCCGACGAGGTGTCGATCAACACCTGCTGCTCGGTAGCCGCCAGGGTGTAGGTCTGCTGCTCCAGCTGGGCCTCGGCCACGTTCACTTCGCGGCTGTTGAGGGCGTCGTAGAGCTTCTGGGTCGCCTGCAGGTTGAGGCCGTAGCTGAGGTAGTCGTCATCGCTGCCGGTGCCGCTGAAGCCGGACTGCGACTGGGTCTCGAAGATATGGTTGTAGGCCGCCTCGCCGGAGGCGGTCACCTGAGGATTGAGATCCGCCTGTTCGACGTTGATGCCTTCTTCCGCACTACTGGTGGTGGACCGCTCGGAGGCCAACTCGGAGTTGTTGTCCAGCGCGTCGCGGGTAATGGTCAACAGATCGGCGGCCTGGACCTGGCCCATCATCAGGGCGGCGACAGCGGCACACAGAAGGCGTCGGCGAGAAGGAACCCGCGAGGTCAGAGTGACGGGGACTGGTCGGGAAGGCGTCATTGATAGCATCCTCGGATCTGTTGCTCGGCGTTGTCCACAAGTCCCTTTGACCAGGCCACAGAGACATCACACCAAGGACGCCGCGCGACGCGAGCACGACCTCCCTGACACACTGTCCTTGCCATTTCCTGGGCGCCTCGACTTCCTGGAAAGCACCGGGTGGCGTTCGAATCTAGGGGTATTCGATATACATACATTGTCGCATGTTTGGCGTCGTATTCTACCGCCCTTCATGCAAGGATGGTGAAAAATTCGCAATTCCGCACTATATTGCTGGCTAAACCACAATGCTGCACTGCAACATAGCCAAGATCGCCCTCCCCTGCAGGACCATCACCAGGAGCCACCATGGACACTCTGAGACTGGTCACCTTCCGAGAGCTCGAGATCGCGGTACGCGTGTTTCATCCCGAGGCCCCCAGAACCGTCATCGCCTGGCACGGACTGGCACGCCACGGCGGTGACTTCGCTGCCCTGGCCCGGGAACTTGGCCCCGAATGGCGAGTCCTGGCACCCGACACACCGGGGCGAGGACTGTCGAGCTGGTCGCTGTATCCTGCCAATGACTACTTGTACTCCCACTACATGACAGTCGCGTTGGCCGTCATGGACCACTTCGAACTCGACCGGGCAGCCTGGGTGGGTACCTCCATGGGAGGGCTGCTCGGCATGCTGCTGGCCGCCGATCCATCCAGTGCAGGCCGCATCGAACGACTGGTGCTCAACGATGTCGGTCCGGAACTGGTGCCACAAGGCCTGGCCGAACTGGCCACCTACTTCACCGTCCCCCACCGTTTTTCCCGCTTGAGCCAACTCGAGGCGGAGCTTCGCCGCCACTACGCCGGCTTCGGCATAGATGACGAGGACGCCTGGCGCCAGCTCACCCTGGAGAGCGCCCGCCGCCTGCCGGACGGTAGCTGGACCTACCACTACGACCCGCGCATCGGCGAGCAATTCGTCCACGACACGCCCAGGGACACCTGGGCCGACTGGAAGGCCATCCGCTGCCCCTTGATGGTCGTGCGTGGCGAAGACTCACCTTTGCTGTCCGAGGATATCGTCACCCGCATGGGCGAGGCCCAGCCACAGCTCGAGACGCTGGCGGTCCCGGGCTGCGGCCACGCCCCGATGCTCGATCGCCCGAGCCAGGTTGCACCGATCAAGGCCTTTCTCGAGAAAAGCCTCGCCGAGCAGCCTCACGAGCCGTCCAGGGCGGTTGCGCGTCCCTGGTGGCGGCGCCTGCTGGGGCTCGGCGCCTCCTGAAGCCCGCTCTGTCTAGGCGCTGTCCGAAAAGTCGACGAGCGAAGGTTAGACAAGGCAAAAATCGGTGAGAAAGCGCAGTTTACGGGGTGTAAATGAGCATTTTGATCCGATTTTTAACGCCGTATTACCGAGCGCAGGCACTTTTCAGACAAGCCCTAGTCGTTGGAGTCCTGCTCCAGCCGCGTGATCGTTCGCAACACTGCCGCGTGATAGCCACGGCCGAACAGCAGCAGGTGATTGAGCAACGGATAGAGCTGGAAGGCGGCTTCGCGCCGGGGCCAGTCGGCGGGCGCGCGCTCCCGCCCCTGCGCCTGCCAGTAGGCCTCGAAAAATGCCTCACCCGGCGCGCCGAACAGCGTCAGCATGGCCAGATCCACCTCCGGGTAGTGGCGATAGACCGCCGGGTCGATCAATGCCGGGCCCCGCGAACTGTGGATGACGTTGCCGGACCACAGGTCCCCGTGCACCAGACTTGGCGCCTGGTCAGGCAGCCACGCCTCGAGCTGGTCGGCCACCTGCCTGAGGCGGGCAAGTTCACTGCGCGACAGCAAGCCGCGGCCGTGGCAGGCCTCGCCCAGGGGCATCAATCTTCGCTCACGCTGGAAGGCGCGTCCGTCGTGAAGCGGCGCATTGGGCTGGGGCGTCGCCCCGCAGGCGTTGTCGTGCGCCCAGCCGTGGGCGGCCTCGCAAGGCGCGTGCAGCTCCGCCAGCCCTCGACCCAGCGCCGTCCAGTCGGCGGGCCCAGGCTCCAGCGCTTCCATCACCAGCCAGGAGCCGACCTGGCCCATCACTGCGGGTATCACCAGCGAGCTACCGGCATCGCCGAGCGCGGCAAGGCCCTCGGCCTCTCCTGCCAGGCGTTCAGGATCGTCGCGCTTGGCCACCACCGCGCCCTGGGCTGTCTCGATCCGCCACACCTCGGCCATATCACCGCCCGACAGGGCACGTGGCGGTGCCGTGGCGGCTAGCCCCAGCGTCTCGAGGGCGTCATTGAGTTTCATGCTGGCTCCTGCTGGCTGCTGGCAGATTCGCCGGGCGCAGGTTGCGCGTCGCCACCCTCGGGTGGTACACCCGGCTCGATCATTCCCCAGCTTACGCAAGGAGACCCCATGTACAAGCTTGCCTTCTTCGTGCCCAGAGACGACGCCGAGGCGGTCAAGGAAGCCGTGTTTGCCACGGGTGCCGGACGCATCGGTGAGTACGAGGCCTGCTGCTTCCAGACCGCCGGTCAGGGCCAGTTTCGCCCGCTGGACGGCGCCGACCCGCACATCGGGCAGGTGGGTGAGCTTGAGCGGGTAGAGGAATACAAGGTGGAGCTGGTGTGCGAGGACGAGCTGATCGGCGCCGCCATCTCCGCGCTCAAGCTGGCCCACCCCTACGAGGAAGTGGCCTACGACGTCTGGCGGCTGGCAGATCTGTGACGCGAACGAAAGCGGACGAGCCGGCCGGTGGCCTTTCGAATCTGCGGTGGGCCACCGGGGGCAACCCTGGCCCCGGCAAGCCTTGGACGTATGGCGTCAGGCGCTGCCGAAGAAGCGCCTGCGCTGATCCGGTGTGATATCGCTGATGTGCAGCGGGTAGGTCGCGCTTGCGCGGTCCTCGAAGAAGTGACGCAGGGTACGCTCGATGGTGGGAAAGGCCAGTTCGTCCCAAGGCACCTCGTGCTCCTCGAACAGCGCAACTTCAAGACTCTCGGGACCGGCGGCGTAACCTCCATCGAGCTCGGCGAGAAAGATCATGAACACCTGATTGATATGGGGCAGGTCGATCATGGTGTAGAGCCCCGACAGCGCTACCTCGGCGCAGGCCTCCTCGCGAGTCTCGCGCCGTGCTGCGTCCGGGGTGGTCTCGCCGTTTTCCATGAATCCCGCCGGCAGCGTCCAGTAGCCTTCACGCGGCGCGATGGCGCGACGACACAGCAGCACCCGTGACCCGCAAACCGGCAGCGTGCCGGCCACGATGCGCGGGTTCTGGTAGTGGATGGTGCCGCAGTCGTCACACAGGTAACGCGGACGGTCGTCCCCCTCGGGGATGACGAAACGGACGGTCTGCCCGCAATGGCTGCAAAAATTCATGGGCTGCAATCGTTCATGTCGCTCCCGGCTCGGGAATGGAGGACGGGCTTGACGCCACTGCACGGGGCTGGGTACAAGGAGTGAAACCCTGCGGATCCCCCATGTTAGAGAAACTTCGCAAACGCCTGCAAGCGCATTCCCCCCGCCGCCTGACGCTGAAGCTGCCCGAGGCGGCGGTACTCATTCCGTTGGTCGATCGGCCCGAGCCCGGCCTGCTGTTCACCCGCCGCGCAAGCCACCTGTCGACCCACAGCGGCCAGGTCGCCTTTCCGGGCGGCAAGCGGGAGCCTCATGACGCCGACCTGCTGGCCACCGCCCTGCGCGAGTCCGAAGAAGAGATAGGCCTGCCCCCCGGCCAGGTAGAGGTGCTCGGCCAGCTCTCGGATGTGCTGTCGCTGCATGGTCTCAAGGTCACCCCTTTCGTCGGGCTGATTCCGCCGGATCTGCCGCTGGTCCCGGACCAGGGTGAGCTGGACGCGATCTTCGAGGTGCCGCTGTCGCACTTTATCGATGACCAGCGTACCCACACCGACGTGATCCCTGTGGACGGCAACGACATCTATGTGCCGAGCTACCTGATCCCCGCCGATCAGGGCGACGACTACGTGATCTGGGGGCTGTCCGCCATGATGCTGGTGGAGCTGCTGGCCAAGGGATGCGACCTGGACATGAGCCTTTCTCGCCGCCCGGAGGGTAGACTACGCCATCTGCCTCCGAGAAGAGCGCCAAGATGACCAGGCACGGCCCCGCGATGACAAGACGAGCACCGATTTCATGAGCTACCCCGATCCCTGCCCCCTGCCGCCGCAACGGATGGAGGAGCTGGTGGACGCCCTGGTGGAACGCGGCTTCTATGTCGGTGAAGCGATGATCGACGCCGAGCTGTGCCAGGCCTTGCACGCCGAGGTCGAGGGCCGAGCGCACCAGCAGGCCCTGGCCCGGGCCGGCATCGGCCGCGGATCCGACTTCGATACCCGCGAAGACATTCGTGGCGACGCCATCCACTGGCTCGATCGGGAAACCCTGGCCCAGCGCCGCTATCTCGACGCCATGGGCGAACTTCAGCAGAGACTCAACGAGAGCCTGTTTCTCGGCCTGTTCGAGTACGAGGCGCATCTGGCCCGCTATCCTGCCGGAGCCTTCTACCGTCGACATCTCGACAGTTTCCGAGGCCGCGCCAACCGCGTGGTCTCCACGGTAGGCTATCTCAATCCCGACTGGCCGGAAGATGGCGGTGGCGAGATGGTCATCTACGCTGAACAGGACCCGCAGAGGGAGCTCACCAGGGTCGCCCCCAGGGCCGGCACCCTGGTGTGCTTCTTGTCCGAGCAGGTGCCGCATGAAGTACTGCCGACCCGCCAGCCCCGCGCCAGCATCGCCGGCTGGTTCAGACGCAATGCCTCGCTGGGTGGCGTGGTAGACCCGGCTCGCTAGGGCCTGATGACCATGCGCCACGACAGCAACGACGCTAAAGCCTCCAGCGCCGAACCGCGAACCGAAGAGGAACGCTTGCGCCAGCAGGTAGAGGCGCTCAGCGAACGGGTACAGCAGCTCGAACAGGAGAAGCGCCACTATCAGTGGCTGGCCGAGAGCACCACGGATCTGATCTCGCGCCACGACCACAACGGCGTCTTCCTTTACGCCTCCCAGGCCGCCAGGACCCTGCTGGGCTATGATCCTGACGACTTGATCGGTGTATCGGCCTACGACCTCTTCCACCCGGACGATCTGGCGGCGCTGCTGTCCAAGTCCCCTCGTATCTACTACCACGAGGGCTTCTACGAGCAGACCTACCGTTTTCGCACCCGCAGCGGCCACTACATCTGGTTCGAGACCACCAGCCGTACCCGTCGCGACCCCGCTACCGGCGAACTCACCGACGTGCTGTGCGTCTCCCGCGACGTCAGTCGGCGGGTCGAGTCCGAGGCACGCCGCGAGCGTCTGGCAAGGGTGGTGGAATCGACCACCGATTTTGTGCTGTTCTGCGACCAGGACGAACACGTGGTCTACTGCAATCAGGCCGCACGTAGCCTGTTCAGGCTCGACGAAGAAGGCGCAAGCACGACCATTGCCGAACTCTTTGTGCCAACGTCGGCACAAAGATGGCGTGAACAGGTGCTGCCTGCCGTCACCCTGGAGGGGCGCTGGAGTGGCGAGCTGGCCCTGGCGTCACCCTCGGGCGAGATCCCGGTGCTCAGCGTGGTCCAGCTGCACCGTGAACAGGGAGGGCAGACGCGACTGTCGATCCTCAATCGAGATCTCAGTCTGCGCCTGGAGGCGGAGGCCCAGGCACGCCGCCATCAGGAGCAGATCACCCACGCCAATCGCCTGGCGAGCCTGGGTGAACTGGCCACCAATATCGCCCACGAATGCAATCAGCCGCTGGCGGCTATGGGCAACTACGCCAGCGGCGCGCTGATGCAGCTCGAGCGCGACCCCGACCAACCCGCCCACCAACTGGCGCTACCCCTCAACCGCATCAACGATCAGATTCAGCGCCTATCCGAACGCTTCAAGCATATCCGTCGCTTCGTTCGCCGCGGCAGTCTTCACCTCGCGCCCCAGGATCTCGCCGAGATCATTGGCCAGGCCTGCGACCTGTGCGAGCCCCAGTGTCGGCACGAAGGCGTGCATCTGGCGTCACGCCTGGCCCCTGGCCTCGACCCCGTCATGGCCGACGCCATCGGCCTGGAACAGGTACTGGTCAACCTGATACGCAACGCTCTCGACGCCTGTCGCGACATCGCCACTCCGGCCAGGCCTCCGTGCATTCGCCTGGAAGCCTACCCTCTTGGCTCCCGCGAATGCTGCGTGGACATCGTCGACGACGGCCCCGGCGTGGCACCAGAGCAACGCCAGGGCCTGTTTACGCCCTTCGTCAGCGGCCGCAAGGACGGTCTCGGCATGGGGCTATCGATCAGCCTGTCGTTGATCGAGGCCATGGGCGGCAACCTGGTGCTGATCGATGACGTCGACCCACCGAGCGCAGACGCTCTTCCCCCCGCTACCGGTGCGAGACGGCCAGAAGATCCTGACGCGCCACAGGGTGCGCGCTTTCGTATTACCCTGCCCTCCGCCTGAGGGCTTGAACAGCTGATCCCTCGGCGCGTCCCCCGACTTGAGGCGCCAAGCGCCAGCCAGGCGGCGACCAGGCACCAGGCTTTGTACGAAAACCCGGCGACCAGGCATCGCCTGGCACGGTCCCCTTTGGCCAGGGGATCGGCTAGCATAGGGGCCTGCCCGCGAGACTCGCCCAACCAGCGAAGTGACCATCATGCCCGTCGACACTGCTGACCAGCCAACCATCGCCATCATCGACGACGACGATGACCTGCGCGAGTCGCTCGCCTGGCTATTGCAGTCGGTGGGACTTGGCAGTCAGGGCTACGCCAGCGGCGACGCCTTTCTCGCCTCGTCGCGGCACCATGAGGTGCTGCTGCTGGACGTGCGCATGCCCGGCCTCAGCGGTCTGCAGGTCCAGCAGCGGCTGGCCGAGCGAGACCGTTGTCCTCCCCTGATCATGATGACCGGTCACGGTGACGTGCCCATGGCGGTCGCCGCGCTGAAGGCGGGAGCCTTCGACTTCATCGAAAAGCCCTTCAATCAGCAGCAATTGATCGATGTCATCCAGCAGGCGCTGGCCCACCACCAGCACCGGCAGCGGGCCCAGGCCGATCTCGAAGAGCTGCGGCAGCGATATGAAGGGCTGAGGGCCAACGAACAGGCCATTCTGGTCGAGGTGGCCCGCGGGCTTACCAGTCGAGAGATCGCCGAGAAGCTGACGCTGAGCGCCAAGACCGTGGAGGTCTACCGTCAGCGCATCATGAAGACACTCGGCGCCGATAGCCTGGCGCATCTGGTCAGGCTGGCCGTGGCGCTGGGATTGGTGGCAGCACTGCCCGGGCAGGATAGCGACGTCGGCCGAGATGCCGGCGCGCCGTCATGAGTCTGGTGATAAGGGCAGAGTGAGAGGCCACCAACTGGCAGCCGACTCAGTTCGACATGCAGCAGGAAGTGAAGCAAAGCGGTTCAGGCCGAACGCCGTAGCCAGTCATCCGGACCCGCTAACCCCGGTCCCCTCAGCCGTGCCAGACGACTGGACAGCGGCTCCAGCCCGAGCGCCTGACGACGCCGATCGACGTCATCCGGCCGTTCGATGACGCTGGGCACGGGCCAGCCGTCGTCGCCGATCTCGAATTGGGTGCCATAGCGCTGAGGCCGACCGGTCAGGACCCTTATGCGATCCTCGAGAAAGGCCAGCTGCCACCCGGGCGCCTGGCCGGCGGCAACCGCCTGAATCAGTGCAGAACAGCAGCGTTGCATGAAATCCACGTCGAAAACCGCGTGCATCGCGATGTACCAGGCTGCTTCGCTGCCGTCTTCCCCGACGGTGTCCTTGCCCGGCCAGCCGTGACGATCGATGACCGCAGACAGACGCTCGGCGTTGGCCTGATGCAGCGCACGCACTCGCGGATGATAGTCGGCGGAGGGGATCTCCCCCGAGGCCGCGAGTTCATCCAGCAACGCTCTATCCTGCTCGGCCAGCGCCACCATCTGCTGGGCCAACATGGTATTCCTCGTGTTTATGCAACGCACCTCATTTGCAGGCCAGCTTGCCGACAACCTACAGCGTCCTAGGGTTACCCTTCGGCATCAATAGTCGATCCGCCGGGCGCTGCGTAGGAAAATGCCGACGCCAGAAGCATATTTCAGTGAAGAATCACGTATCTGGCTGTCCGTCATCTGACAACTTTGGTCCATGCTAGAGTCAAGCCAAGGCCACAGATATCCCTCCCCGGAGGCATCCTTCCCCAGGCAGGAGGCCGCCCGCGAATCATCTTTATGAGGAATACTGAATGAATTCGACCGATCGTCAGCACCTGCGCCGCTGCGTTGACCTGGCCAGGGAGGCCCTCGAGGCTGGTGATGAGCCGTTCGGCTCGCTGCTGGTGGATCCGCAAGGGCAGGTTCGCTTCGAGGATCGCAACCGCGTCGCCGGCGGTGACGCGACCCGCCACCCCGAATTCGCCATCGCCCGCTGGGCGGCCGAGCACCTCAGCGTCGAAGAGCGAGCGCACTCGACCGTCTATACCTCCGGTGAACACTGCCCCATGTGCGCCGCGGCGCATGGCTGGGTCGGACTCGGACGCATCGTCTACGCCAGCTCCTCAGAACAGCTCGGCCGCTGGCTAGGCGAGTGGCAGGTGGCACCTGCCCCGATCGCCCCGCTGCCGATCCAGACCATCGTGCCGAGTGCCGAGGTGGAGGGGCCGGTTGAGGAGTTTGCCGACGAGATTCGCGAGCTGCACCGGCGGCTCTACCGGAAGTGACGTCGTGATGGAGGACGGGAAGAACGTGAGAGCATCGAGAAGGCGGACAGCGGCGTCGAGTCGTTGGCCGGCAACGCCGGTGATCAACCGTCAGCTCAGGCTCTCGAGCACGTCGCCCACACGCAGGATGGCCCCCACGCCCTGCTCGACGACGGCATTCTGGCCAAAGAAGGCGCCCTTCCAACCGGGCTGGGTATCCATTTCCACCAGGGTCTTCAACGGTTCCTTGGCCGAGGGCGCCTCACCGCTGCGCTGATCCAGGGTGATGATCTTGCAGCGCTTGCATGGCTTGCGCAGGCCGAGGCGATAGCCGGGCCCGGCCAACGAGGCCCAATCCCGTTCGGCGAAGGGATCACCGCCCGACACCACCAGGTTGGGGCGGAAGCGCTCCATCGGCACCGGCGCCTCCCCCTTGGCTTCCAGCCGCTCGTTGAGCGCCGCCAGCGAGGCCTCGGAGGCGATCAGCAGGGGGTAGCCGTCGGCAAAGGCGGTATGCACCACACCGCGTTCCGCCGGCGGCAGAAACTCGGTCTCTACCCAACGGCGCTGCTCGTGGGGCAGGCGCACCAGCCGCAACCGCCGGAAACGTCCCGCTTCGCCCCGGGGTTCTGGCAAGGACTTTGGCAAGGGCTCTGGCAAGGACTTTGCCAGCGCTTCTGCCAGCCAATTCGCCGCACCGTCGCCTTCGTCCAACGCCTGGCATTCGCTCTGCCAGACCCGCACCCGGCGCACCGCCGCCTTCGGCTCGTCCAGTGACAGCACGAGCGGCGCCATCCTCTCGTGGACCAGGCGCAGAGTGTCGGACGACAGTTCGACACCGATGGTCGCCAGGGCGGGGATCTCACGCTGGGTGACGAAACGACCGTCGTCGTCGACCAGCATCCAGCGCCGATCGAAGGCGAGCCCGCGCTCGGTGAGTTCAGCCCGGGACAGCGCGATGCCGCGCAGCGACTTGACGGGGTAACAGGCGAGAGTGGAAAGCTTCATGGGCATCCTTGCCAGAGGGGCATCGTCTCAAGTTGGTGGCATGGGCACTGCACGGTGCCAGTACCAGTGCTAATAACCAGTACCAGTATCAGCCTAGCGCCAGTTCGACGGCCCTGCGGGCGTGAATGGCCGTCGTATCATACAGCGGAATCTCGGTGTCGGCCTGAGCGACCAGCAAGGCGATCTCGGTGCAGCCCAGTATCACCGCTTCCGCACCACCGGCCTTGAGCTCTTCCATGATCGACAGCATCACCTGGCGTGACGCCTGCTCGATTTCACCATGGCAAAGTTCATCGTAGATGATCCGGTGGACCTGATCGCGCTGGGCCTTCTCGGGTACCTGTACCTCGATACCGTAGGCCTCGAGCCGGTCCTTGTAGAAGCCCTGCTCCATGGTAAAACAGGTGCCGAGCAGCCCTACCCGCTTGACCCCGTCGGCGATCAGGGCATCGGCGGTGGCGTCGGCAATGTGCAACAGAGGGATATCCACCGCCTTTTCGATGTCTCGGGCCACCTTGTGCATGGTATTGGTACACAGCACGATAAGGTCCGCGCCCGCCTCCTGAACGCGCCAGGCGGCGTCGGCGAGCAGCCCGGCGGCATCCTCCCAGCGGCCCTGATGCTGAAAGGCCTCGACCTCGGCGAAGTCCAGACTGATCAAGGCAATCTTGGCCGAATGATGTCCACCAAGTGCGCGGTTCACATCCCGATTGATGACCTGGTAGTAGCTCACCGTGGACTCCCAACTCATGCCGCCCAACAGCCCGATGGTCTTCATAGCGCCCTCCCGAGGACTTCCCTGGCCCAGTCAGTGTTGCGGTACCGTCTACTTCAGCATACAAGAGTCATCGGTGGCTCACAGCACCCTCACCCTCAACGGCTTTCCTGTTTCGCGCATCTCGCATACTCTTAGCGGGCTAGCAAAAGTGCTACCACTACCTCCTCCGTCCCACGACAAGGAATCTCGATGACGGCCTCAGACACCCTCAAGCTGGTCCTGCTGTCGAGCCTGTGGGGACTGTCCTTCATCTTCATGCGGGTGGCCTCGCCGGAGTTCGGCGCCGTCCCGGTGGTGATGATCCGCATGGGGGTCGGCGCCCTGCTGCTGCTGCCCCTGCTGGCATCACTGCACTACCTGCGCCAGGTGCGCGACAATATCGGACGCCTGGCGCTGCTCGGCTTCATCAACCACGTGGTGCCGTTTTCACTGCTGGCCCTGGCGACCACCCAGCTCGAGGCAGGCTTCACCTCGCTGATCAACGCCACCACTCCGATCTTCACCGCGCTTATCGGCGCCGCCTGGTTCGCCACGCCGATTCGCCGACGTCAGTACCTGGGTCTGGCGCTGGCCTTCGTCGGTGTCTACGTGCTGTCCGCCGATCGGCTGGACTTCCAGCTGGGCGGCGATGGCTGGTACATCCTGGCGATTCTCGGGGCCACCTTCTGCTATGGCATCGCCGGCAACTATTCGAAGACCCACCTCGGCCATCTGCCGGTACGCGTGCTGGCCGCCGGCAGCTGCTCGATGTCCGGGCTGATGCTGCTGGTACCTGGGCTCCTGATGTGGCCGCAGCAAGCCGTCAGCATCGAGGCCTGGGGCAGCGCCCTGGCCATGGCGGTGCTGTCCACCACTGTCGCCTTTCTGCTGTTCTTCAGCCTGCTGGCCAGCGCCGGGGCTACCGCCGCCTCTACCGTGACCTTTCTGGTACCGGTCAGCGCCCTGCTGTGGGGCTATGTGCTGCTCGACGAGACCCTGGGGCTGCGCACCCTGGTGGGCATGGCCATCACCCTGGCAGGCACCGCTGTGGCCACCGGCATGCTGTCGCCGGGCCGGGACAAGGCCACGCGACCATTGCCCCGCTAGGCGCCCCCAGAACCTTCGCGCCTGAATGACGAAGCGGCCATGGCGTTCGCCATGGCCGCTTCAGTGCTAGGCGCTGTCCGAAAAGTCGACGAGCGAAGGTTAGACAAGGCAAAAATCGGTGAGACAGCGCAGTTTACGGGGTGTAAATGAGCATGTTGATCCGATTTTTAACGCCGTATTACCGAGCGCAGGCACTTTTCAGACAAGCCCTAGCTGAAGGCTTGTGAAAGGGACTCAGAAGTTGGGCTTGCGCTTCTCGACGAAGGCGCTCATGCCTTCGCGCTGCTCGTCGGAGGCGAAGCACAGGGCAAACAGGCTGGTCTCCAGCGCCAGGGCGCTGTCCAGATCCTGGTCCATGCCGTCGTGGATCACCTGCTTGGCACTGCGCACCGCGCCGGGGCCATTGCCGGACAACTGCTTGGTCAGGGTGGCGGCGTAGTCCTCGAGCTCGGCCTGGGACATCACCTGGTTGACCAGGCCAATGCGCAGGGCCTCCTGGGCGTCGATCTTGCGACCGGTGGTGCAAAGGTCAAGCGCCATGGCCGGGCCAACCCGACGTGGCAGACGCTGGGAGCCACCGAAGCCGGGAATGACCCCAAGCAGTACCTCGGGCTGGCCAAACACCGCGTTGTCGCTGGCCACCGCCCAGTCACAGGCCAGCGCCAGCTCGCAGCCGCCGCCGAGGCAGAAGCCGTTGACCAGCGCCACCACCGGCACCGGCAGCGTCTCGAGGCGCTTGATGGTCTTAAGCGCCTGACAAGCGAAGTCGCGCGCCTCGAGCGGGTTCATCTCGCGCATCGCGGTGATGTCGGCACCGGCCACGAAGGACTTCTCGCCGGCGCCGGTGATCAGCACCGCGCGCAGGCCCTCGCGACCTTCGAGCCGATCAAGGATCTCGGCCAGCGCCTCGATGACCTCGCGATTCAGGGCGTTCAACGCCTTGGGACGGTTGATGGTGAGGCGTACCACGCCATCGTTGTCGACCATCTCGACCAGTTGTTCGCTCACGAAATGCTCCTTGTCAGAGTTGTCAGTTGTCGGCGAGGCCCGCCTGGCGTCGGCGGAGCCTGGCGCGTTCGTCACCTTTGGCCCAACCCTAGCGAACGCTTGGTAGGCTCACAAGCCATCCTTTCGGCGCATGCCACCGCCTCAACCGCTGTAGTCGTGAAAGCCGCGGCCACTCTTGCGTCCCAGATAGCCGGCGTCGACCATCCGCTTGAGCAGCGGGCAGGGACGATACTTGGGATCGCCGAAGCCATCGGCCAGCACATTCATGATCGCCAGGCAGACGTCCAGGCCGATCAGGTCGGCCAGCGCCAGCGGGCCCATCGGGTGGGCGGCGCCAAGCTTCATGGCGGTGTCGATGTCTTCAGCGCTGGCCACCCCTTCCTGCACCAGGAAAGCCGCCTCGTTGATCATCGGCACCAGCAGGCGGTTGACCGCGAAGCCTGGGGCGTCGCCGATCGCCACGGCGGTCTTGCCCATGGACTCGGCCAGGGCTTCGACACGGGCCACGGTCGCGTCGCTGGTCTGCTCGGCGCGGATGACCTCGACCAGCTTGAGCACCGGCACCGGGTTGAAGAAGTGCATGCCGACGACTCGTTCTGGCCGCTGGCACACCGCGGCCAGACGGGTCAGCGATAGCGAGGAGGTGTTGGAGGCCAGCACCGCCTCGGGGTTGAGCTCATCGAGCTCCCGGAACAGGCGTTCCTTGAGCTCCGGCGCTTCCGGCGCCGCCTCGATGATCACCCCGCAGTCGGCCAGGGCCTGAAGCGAGTTGACCGTGGTCAGGCGCGCGCGGGCCTCGTCCCGCTGTTCGGCACTTAGCCGCTGCTTTTCCACCAGCTTGGCAAGGCCCTTGTCGATCGCCGCGCTGGCCCGCTCCAGGGCGGCCTCGGCAACATCATAAAGGCTCACCTCGAAGCCGCTTTGCACCAGCACCTGGGCGATGCCCTGCCCCATGGTTCCACCACCGACCACACCGATCCGCGTCTCGCTCACTAGCTTTCTCCCTTGATGGATATTTCCCTCGATCATGACACAACCACGCCGCCCCCGGTCACCCCGACGGCGGCGTCTGATGATCTGCTCCCCGCCCTGTCTCGGGCGGGCTTACCCTGCCATCAGCGGATGGCAGGCGGCGATCAGCTCTCCTTGGCCTGCTGACGCAGCACGAACTTCTGGATCTTGCCGGTCGAGGTCTTCGGCAGTTCGGTGAAGACGACGCGCTTGGGCACCTTGAAGCGCGCAAGCTTGCCCCGACAGTGCTCGATGATGTCCTCTTCGGTCACCTCACCGCTGGTGGCCTTGAGCTTGACGAAGGCGCAGGGGCTTTCGCCCCACTTCTCGTCAGGCTGCGCCACCACCGCGGCCTCTTCCACCGCCGGGTGGGCGTAGAGCGCATCCTCGAGTTCGATGGTGGAGATGTTCTCGCCGCCGGAGATGATGATGTCCTTGGAGCGATCCTTGATCTCGATGTAGCCATCGGCGTGCCACACTGCCAGGTCGCCGGTGTGGTACCAGCCACCATCCAGCGCTTCCCGGGTGGCGGCCTCGTTCTTCAGGTAGCCCTTCATCACATTGTTGCCACGCATCATGATCTCGCCGATGCTCTCGCCGTCCTTGGGCAATGGCTCCAGGGTCACCGGGTCGGCCACGCAAAGCGCCTCCAGCATGTGCCCACGCACGCCCTGGCGGGCCTTGATGCGGGCACGCTCCTCCAGCGGCAGCTCGTCCCAGGCCTCGCGCCAGGCGCACACCGTCACCGGACCATAGACCTCGGTCAGACCATAGACGTGGGTCACATCGATACCGAGTGACTCCACCCCGGCGATCACCGCAGCAGGCGGCGCTGCTCCTGCGGTGGTGGCCTTGACCGGGTGGTCGATGGCGCGACGCTGGGACTCGTCCAGATTGACCAGTCCGTTGAGCACGATCGGCGCACCGCTGAAGTGGGTCACCTTCTCGTCGGCGATCAGTTCCATGATCTTCTTCGGGTCGACCTTGCGCAGGCAGACGTTGACCCCGGCGTTGGCGGCGATGGTCCAGGGGAAACACCAGCCGTTGCAGTGGAACATCGGCAGCGTCCACAGGTACACCGGGTGATGTGGCATCGCCCACTCGAGGATGTTGCTCACGGCGTTGAGGTAGGCGCCGCGATGGTGATAGACCACGCCCTTGGGCTTACCGGTGGTACCGGAGGTGTAGTTCAGCGAGATGGCGTCCCACTCGTCTTCGGGCAGGCGATAGGGGTAGTCGGCGTCACCTTCGGCCAGCAGGTCCTCGTACTCGATCTCGCCCAGGCGCTCGGCCTGGCCCTCGAACTCGGGATCCAGCACGTCGATGATCAGAGGCGGTTTATCGAGGCCCTTGATCGCCTCACGTACCACCTCGACAAACTCCGGGTCCACCAGGATCGCCCGGGTCTCGGCGTGTTCCAGCATGTAGGCAATCGCCGAGGCATCGAGACGGATATTCAGAGTGTTGAGTACGCAACCGGCCAGGGGCACGCCAAAGTGAGCCTCGAACATCGCCGGCACATTGGGCAGCATCACCGACACCGTATCCCCCTTGCCGAGCCCACGACGCTCCAGCGCCGAGGCCAGTCGCCGGCAGCGCTGCCAGGTGGTGGCCCAGTCGCGGCGCGTCTGGCCGTGGACCACCGCCGGCAGGTCCGGATAGACGCTGGCCGCGCGTTCGATGAAGGTCAACGGCGAGATCGCCACGTGGTTGGCCGCGTTGCGCGGCATGCCCTGGTCGTAGATGTTGCTCATTAGACACTCCTGATTGAAGGTCGCATGCGTAGCCACTGGCGGCCTGCGCCTCGCTACGAGGGAAATGACGATGGCCGATCCTGAACAGAAGATAGCCGCCGGTGGACACCGACGGCCAATCGGTTCAGCCAAGCGATACGCCAAGCAGTTCGTCGAAGCCAGCCTCGATGACGCGACGCTGGGCGCACCCCTCGGGGAGCCACTGGCGCACGGCGAAGTCGGCACAGGCCAGCTTGCGCCGGTAGAAGTCGTCGTCGCTGCCGGCGTCCAGCGCGGCCCGGGCGATGATCGCCGCGCGCCCCATCTGCCAGGCGCACAGTACGTGGCCGGTCAGCGACAGAAGCGGTGTGGCGTAGGCCTGGATGGCGTCGGCGCCGCGTTCGGCGTCTGCCCCCGCCTCCAGCACCAGGGCCGCACAGGCACGCAGATCCTCGGCACCGGCGGCAAGCTCTGCCCCCAGCGGAGCAAGAGAAGAATGGGCTGACAGCGCTTCGGCGGTGGCCTGCACTTCGTCGATCAGCAGTGACAAGGCCGCGCCGCCATCGCGCTGGAGCTTGCGACCCGCCAGATCGAGCGCCTGGATGCCGTTGGTGCCCTCGTAGATCGGTGCGATACGCACGTCCCGCAACAGTTGCGCGGCGCCGGTCTCCTCGATGAAGCCCATGCCGCCGTGGACCTGAACACCCAACGAGGCGATGTCCACCGCCTGGTCGGTGGAGAAGCCCTTGACCACCGGGATCAGCACCTCGGCCCGCGCCTGGGCCTCGCGACGGCGCGGTTCGTCCTCATGGTGACGAGCCACGTCGAGTTGCTGAGCGCACAGCAGCGCCAGCGCCCTCAGAGCGTCGGTGCGCGCCCGCATCGACAGCAGCATGCGGCGCACGTCCAGGTGCTCGCCGATGGTGCATGGCTCGCCTCCGCGGGACGGTGGTGTGCGTCCCTGGGAGCGATCGTTGGCGTAGGCCAGGGCGTGCTGGCAGGCACGCTCGGCGACACCGATACCCTGGATACCGACCTTGTGGCGAGCCTCGTTCATCATCGTGAACATGTGGTTGAGGCCGCGCCCGGCCTCCCCCACCAGATAGCCGACGGCGCCGTCCTTCTCGCCGAAGCTGAGGGTGCAGGTGGGACTGCCGTGGATGCCCATCTTGTGTTCGATGGAGGCACATACCACGTCGTTGCGCTCGCCAAGCGAGCCGTCCTCATTGACCAGGAACTTGGGCACCAGAAACAGCGAGATGCCCTTGTTGCCCTCGGGGGCGTCGGGGGTGCGCGCCAGCACCAGGTGGATGATGTTCTCGGCGGCCTCGTGTTCGCCCCAGGTGATGAAGATCTTCTGGCCGAACAGCCGGTAGTGATCGCCTTCCGGCACCGCGCGGGTGCGCACCCGAGACAGGTCCGAGCCGGCCTGAGGCTCGGTCAGGTTCATGGTGCCGGTCCAGCTGCCTTCTACCAGACGCGCCAGGTAAAGCTGCTGGAGTTCGTCGCTGCCATGGTGAGCCAGCGCCTCGATGGCACCCGCGGTCAGCATCGGACACAGGCCCAGCGCCATGTTGGCGCCATGCAGCATCTCCTGCACGCTGCTGGCCACCACCTCGGGCAGCCCCTGACCGCCACGCTCCTCGGACACACCGATCCCGTTCCAGCCGCCCTCGGCGTAGGCCTGGTAGGCCTCGGCGAAGCCGTCGGGCAGTGTCACGCTGCCGTCTTCCAGCCGGCTGCAGCCCTGGCGATCACCACTGGCATTGAGCGGCGCCCAGACATCAGAGGCGAGCTTGGCGGCCTCCTCGAGTACAGCGTCGACCAGCTCGGGGCCAACCTCGGCAAAGGGGGCCAGGTTCAAGGACTCGTGCTCGAGCATTTCCGACAGCACGAAGGACAGGTCTCGCAGGGGAGCGGCGTAGGGATACATGGGGCACCTCGTGAAAACGATACCCGGGATAGTAGTTTCCCTAGTCGGCTCACACTATTGGGCCAAGGTCGCAGTAGACTTCAGGGTTGATCGGGGACAAGCGGCGTGCTCGATAGCGCACGGTAAGGAGGGAACGGACAGAAAATGGGAGGCCGTGGAAAAGGTGCGGAAGGGAGGCCGCCGCCGAGCGTGATCGGCGGCGGCAGGTGTGATCAGCGGGTCTGGCGAATCACGTCGGTACCCTCAGGCACCTCGAAGCGGTAGCGCTGGTCATCGATGTTGCCGTTCTGCTCGGCGTTATCGAAGGCGATGGCGGTACGCTGACCGGTGCTGTCGGTCATCTCCAGCGCCGCCAGCTGCTCGCTGTAGAAGGTCAGGCGCAGGCTTTCGAACAGGGTGTCCGAAGCCTTGGGCTCCAGGGTGAAGGTCTCGGCGGTGCCTTGCTGCGAGCTCTTGACCTCGTAGCTGTCGGTGAGCTCATTGGCGCTGCCGGACAGCAGCAGAGCCGGGGTGTGGGTGATGCGCTCATCCAGCGGCTGGATGGTGGCCTGCTCGAGATCGGGGTCATAGAGGGTGACCTCGTCGCCGTCCGACACCACGATCTGCTCGTAAGGTGCCTTGACCTCCCAGCGGAACTTGCCGGGGCGCGACAGCCACATGTGCCCTTCGGTCTGCTGCAGGCGCTGGCCACTGCCGTCGAGGATCTGCTGCTCGAAGTCGGCGGAATAGGTGTTCAACGGCTCCAGCATTCGGGTCAGGCGCTCAGCGCCGTCGGCCAGGGCGGTGGCGGGGATCGCCAGCGCCAGGGCCAGCGTGGCAAGACCGGAACTCAAGGTAAGGCGTGCGGGCATAGCGTCTCTCCGTCGAAATCGTCGAAATCCTTGTCGCGCCGGAGCGGCTCCGGCGCCGGGAGGATGTCCGTTTGAGTCCAGTATGCCTGGCAAGTTGCCGCTGAACCCGGTCGTGACACCCTCTTGCATGGTGATTACATCCTGACGCGACACTGTCCCCAAATGGAGACAGTGTCGCGCCGATCGGGTTAGCCTGCGGTGGGCGGCGGTGCCAGCACCTCTCGCCCGCCGTTGCTGCCCATGGACGATACCACCCCGGCCATCTCCATGGCCTCGACCAGGCGTGCGGCGCGGTTGTAGCCGATCTTGAAGCGCCGCTGGACCGCCGAGATCGAGGCTCGGCGCGTCTCGGTGACGAAGGCCACGGCCTCGTCATAGAGGGCGTCCTGCTCGGCGTCGCTGTCATCGCCGGTGCCTTCGGCCTCGAGCCCGGTCAGTGCATCGGCGGAAACACCACCGGAGAGGATCTCGTCGATGTACTCGGGCTCGCCGCGCCGCTTCCAGTCTTCCACCACCCGGTGCACCTCATCGTCATCGACGAAGGCGCCGTGCACGCGGGTCGGCTGACCCGAGCCCGCCGGCAAGTAGAGCATGTCACCATGGCCCAGCAGGTTCTCGGCGCCGCCCTGATCGAGGATGGTGCGGGAGTCGACCCGCGACGACACCTGGAAGGCCATGCGGGTGGGGATGTTGGCCTTGATCAGGCCGGTGACCACATCCACCGAGGGACGCTGGGTCGCCAGCACCAGATGGATACCGGCGGCGCGGGCCTTCTGCGCCAGTCGGGCGATCAGCTCCTCGACCTTCTTGCCGACGATCATGAACATGTCGGCAAATTCGTCGATCACCACCACGATGTAGGGCAGCTTTTCCAGCACCGGCGGGGTCTGGTGCATCTCCCAGGGCTGGGGCTCCCACAATGGATCGGCCACCTGGGCACCGGCCCGCTCGGCCTCATCGAGCTTGCTGTTGAAGCCGGCGATGTTGCGCACTCCCATGGCGGCCATCAGCTTGTAGCGACGCTCCATTTCGGCCACGCACCAGCGCAGGGCGTTGGCGGCCTCCTTCATGTCGGTGACCACCGGCGCCAGCAGGTGCGGGATACCGTCATAGACCGACAGCTCCAGCATCTTGGGATCGACCATGATCAGCCGAAGCTCGTCGGGGGTCGCCTTGAGCAGCATCGAGATCAGCATGGCGTTGACCCCGACCGACTTGCCCGAGCCGGTGGTACCGGCGACCAGCACGTGGGGCATCTTGCCCAGGTTGGCCACCACCGCGGCGCCGCCGATGTCCTGACCCAGCGCCATGGTGAGACCGGAGGCCTCGTGCTGGTAACGGTCCGAGTCGATCACCTCACGCAGGCGGATCATCGCGCGATTGGGGTTGGGGATCTCGATACCCACGGTGGGACGGCCGGGTATCACCTCCACCACGCGTACGCTCTTGACCATCAGCGAACGCGCCAGGTCCTTGGCCAGGTTGCTGATCTTGGAGACCTTCACCCCCGCTGCCGGCTTGATCTCGAAGCGGGTGATGACCGGGCCCGGCCAGGTATCGACGACCTCGGCCTTGACGCCGTATTCGCGCAGGCGCATCTCGAGCAACTCCGCCATGTCGGCCAGTTGCTGCTCGGTGTAGTTGGGCTGATGCGGCTCCGGCGGGGTCAATAGCCTGAGGCTTGGCAGCTCGCCGTCGGGTTCCGGCAGGTCATCGAAACCGGGACGCTGGCTTTGCAGGTGCTCTACCGTCCACAGCGTCGGGCCGTCGTTGTCGGCGGCCTCACGGGCTTGCTCGGCGGTAGCCACACGTCCTTCGCCCACGCTGTCGTGGCCTCCGCCAACATTCGCGCCCGCGGCGTCGTGACCTGGCTCAGCGCGGGGAGGCTCGGCCGGCGTGCCGGCGTCGCTGCGGGCCGCTTCCTGCTGCACGCGCTGACCAGCATCCTGACCAGCGTCCTCAGCAGAAGACGGACGGGGAGAAGAACTGGGGGCCTGGCTCGAGACACTACGCGGCGCCTCATGGGTGGCCGCCAACAGACCGGCACCCGCCCCTGCAGCGATGGCGCCGCCAGCCAGGGCACCACCGTCATCAGGCAGCACCGGCTCGGGGATTTCCTCGGCACGACGCTCCTCCCGACGAGGCTGCGTCTGGTGGCTCGACGGCTCCTCCCCGTGAGCGGGCTCTTCCCGACGCGGCTCCTGTGGAGCGGCGGGCGCCGGCGCGGACGGCGCAGCCTCGGACTCCTGAGAAGAGCTAGGCACGGCTGGCGCGGCTTCGGGCGCAGTTTCGGGCGCCTGCGGAGAGCGCGCCTGTGAAGAGCGCGCCTGTGAAGAGCCAGGCCCGGCGGGCGCGGCCCCGGGCGCCTGTGGAGAGCGCTCCTGTTGAGAGCCCTGCGCGGCTGGCGCGGCACCGGGCGCCTGCGGAGAGCGCGCCTGAGAAGTGCCAGGCGCGGTTTCGGGCGCCTGTGGAGAGCGCGCCTGTGGAGAGCGTGCCTGTGGAGAGCGTGCCTGAGCAGTAGGCCCGGCTTCGGGGGCCTCTAAAGAGCTCGGCTCGCTTGCACGTTCAGGCGAAGGCACCGGCGCATCCCTCTCTGCACGCAGCGACATCGGCTCTTCTGCCCTTGCCGCCGAAGGTGCCCCTGCCGCAAAACTGCCGCCCAGGGTCGGCTCTCGCCGCTCTCTGGAAGCCGTGGGCTCCGGGGCCAGGGTCGGCTCTCGCCGCCCGCCCTCAGGTTCGGTGGGACGGGTGTCCCGCGGCGTTGTGGTGCCGTCCTGAACGCTACCTTCATGGCGACGGCGAGGCGCGGCCTCGGCAAAGCGTTCGGTATAGGCAGCGCCAGGCTGCTTGGCCGACGGCGTGGATTCCGCCACGTCCCAGGGAATATCGGTGTTGCCGTCGTCGCCCATGGACGACCCCGCGGCCTCATTCAGGTCGGTCGGTGTCCCCTTGCCGCGCAGGCGCTGCCACAAGGAGGGCCGGGGCGTCGTATCGCTTTCCTCGCCATCTTCGCTGTCGATCGGCGATGACGCCTTGGCCCTGGGCTCAGGTGCACTGTGCTGGTCAGCGCTCTGCCCTGCGTCGTCCTCGTCTTTAGACGATGCGAAGCGGGACTTGAGCCAGCGTCCCAGCAACAGACAACGGTGGCCCGCCTCGTCCATGACATTGAGCCAGGACAACCCGGTAAACAGCGGCATTCCGCCCAGGATAGCGACAACGGCGAGCAGACCTGTTCCGCCGACGCCCACCAGTGGCCGCAGGGCGCCGACCAGCCCGACTCCGAGGATGCCACCGGTGGAGTATGGCAACACGCTGTCGGGCTGATGGAAGTAGAGCGCCCCCAGGGTGGTGCACCCCAGCAGCAGCAGAATCAGCCCGCCGCAGCGCACGGCCAGGGCGGTCGCATCCCACTCGAACTCCACTCGACGGGAACGGATCAGATACCAGGCGGCAAACGCCAGCATGCCTGGCCACCACAGGGCGCTGATGCCAAACAACGAATACAGCACGTCGGCGAGCCAGGCCCCGATGGGGCCCATCCAGTTGGCCACCGCGGTCTCGGGGCCACTGCTCGACCAGCCGGGGTCCGCCGGCTCGAAGCTGAACAGTGCCAGCAGCAGGAATACGCAGGCAGCCAGCAGTACGATGATCACACCTTCCCTGGCAGAGCCATGCAGACGCAACCCGACCTTGCGGGCGGTCTCCTTGGCGGCTGCCGCCGTCGCGCGCGACGACATGGACTTCTTGTTGGCACTCAAACGGCCTTCCCCTTGCGCCATAACGGCGTCTTCCATCCTTCTGACTGGCGGTCATGATACCGAGCCAGCCGGTGAGCGAATAGGCCCAGCATACCTTGAGCGAAGCGCGGGCTGGGGGCACACTGCCCCATCTTCCACCCGGTATTGCAAAGGGAGCCCCATGCTGCCCTGGCTCAACGAACATCCAGTGACCTTTCCTTCGGTCGATATTGCCCTCGACGACCCGGACGGCCTGCTGGCCGCTGGCGGCGGGCTATCTCCCGAATGGCTGATAGAGGCCTACCGCCGCGGAATCTTCCCCTGGTACAGCGACGACCAGCCGATTCTCTGGTGGAGCCCCGATCCGCGCATGGTGTTGCACCCCGAAGAGCTACGCGTGCGCCGAAGCCTCGCCAAGCGGCTACGCAACGGGGGCTTTCGCGCCACCGCCGACCAGGCGTTCGACGCCGTCATCGACGCCTGTGCTGCACCGCGCAACGATGGTCATGCGTCAGGCACCTGGATCACCGATGAAATGCGTGACGCCTACTGCGACCTGCACCGGGAGGGGGTCGCTCACTCGGTGGAAATCTGGCGTGACGACCGACTGGTCGGCGGGCTCTATGGTGTCGCCCTGGGACCGGTGTTTTTCGGCGAATCGATGTTCAGCCGCGAGGCCGATGCCTCCAAGATCGCCCTGGTGCATCTGGCCCGCGCCATGGCGGCCGGCGGCGGGCGTCTGATCGACTGCCAGATGCACACGCCCCACCTGGCCAGCCTCGGCGCTCGAGGTATCGCTCGATCAGCCTTCATCGGCTATCTTGAGAGGTGGCTGGATGATCTGGACCGAGACAGCCTGACTACGCCGGCATGGTCATTCACCGGCATCGGTGAATGACCTGGTATCAGAAGGCCATGTATGACGACCACCATTGACACGACCCATACCAACGCCTGATCCATCACTCGATGCCATCCGACAGGGAGACGGCAGCCTTGAGCAGCAATACACCGCGTCAACCCGTACGCGACCTGCGGTTCTTTCTTACTGTGCCGCACGCCTGCAGCTATCTGCCGGGCAAGGAAGCGACCACCCTGTTCCTGGATCCCAAGGAATCCCCGGGACAGGGCGTATATGACGCGCTTACGCTACTTGGCTTCCGTCGCAGCGGTCTGCATCTTTACCGCCCTCACTGTGAAGGCTGCCACGCCTGCATCTCCGTGCGAATCCCGGTAGCGGACTTTAGCCCCAATCGCACCCAGCGACGCCTGATGCGGCGCAATGCCGACCTGACCATCGAGGTGGTGCCGGCGCAGTTCGACTCCCGCCACTACGACCTCTACGCCCGCTATATCTGCACGCGCCACCATGACGGCGACATGTTCCCACCGAGTCACGAGCAGTACCGTACCTTCCTGAGCCTCGATCAGCCCTACGCGAGACTGCTGGAGATGCGCCTGGACGGAAAGCTGGTAGCGGTATCGGCCTTCGACGAGCTGCGCCATGGCTTGTCCGCCATCTACACCTTCTTCGACCCGGACCACAGCCTCGAGCGCCGTTCTCTTGGCACCCAGGCTGTGCTGGCTCTGATCCAGATGGCATCCCTGAAGGGACTCCCCCACGTCTATCTGGGCTACTGGATCGAGGAGTGCCGCAAGATGAGCTACAAGAGCAGCTTCTCGCCCCTCGAGCGCCTGGATGGCCGGCTCTGGCGACGACTGGTACCGATCGACAGCGAGTAATCGCCCAACCTGATAGCTCAAGCACGTTCTCTGCTCTCTAGAGAGCGGCAAAATATCGCTCACCTTGCTGATCCTTGAGAGCTAACCTGCCATCTGCCTTTGCCATCTGCCTCCGGGGATACTGGAAAGCGGCAGAATATCGCGCACTTTGAGGGGCTAGCCTGCTATCAATGGCCATCTGCCTTTGCCATCTGCTTCCGAGGATACTGGAAAGCGGCAGAATATCGTGAACTTTGCTTATCCTTGAGAGCTAACCTGCCATCTGCCTTTGCCATCTGCCTCCGGGGATACTGGAAATCGGCAGAATATCGCGCACTTTGAGAGCCGATCAGCCATCTGCCTTTGCCATCTGAGTCCGGGGATACTGGAAAGCGGCAGAATATCGCGCACTTTGAGGGCCGATCAGCCATCTGCCTTTGCCATCTGGCTCCGGGGATACTGGAAAGCAGCAGAATATCGCGCACTTTGAGGGCCGATCAGCCATCTGCCTTTGCCATCTGCTTCCGGGGATACTGGAAAGCGGCAGAATATCGCGCACTTTGAGGGCCGATCAGCCATCTGCCTTTGCCATCTGCTTCTGCATCCGGCAGAATATCGCGCTATCCTGACCACAGTAACGGCAGTGACGCCTCAAGGTCAGGCATCTTTTCGATTTCACCAGCGAGGATTCGCCTATATGGCACGCGAAGACCATATCGAAATGGAAGGCGTGGTCGTCGACACCCTTCCCAACACCATGTTCCGGGTCGAACTGGAAAACGGCCACGTGGTGACCGCCCACATCTCGGGCAAGATGCGCAAGAACTACATCCGCATCCTGACCGGTGACAAGGTCAAGGTCGAGCTGACTCCCTACGACCTGTCCAAGGGTCGCATCGTCTACCGTTCCCGTTGAGAACGGCCGGCGTCAGCGCTTCAGCGCCGACGCTACTTGCCGGTAACGCGCCTTAGCGGCGCGCCCCACCCCACCGGCAAGCGCAGCCCCCTTTTGCAAGACAGCAAGACTCTGGTGCAGCACCAGCCCTGCTTTGCCTGACGCAGCAGGGCGGCACTGCCTCGTCCAAAAGCCGGGCAACGACCCGCTACCGGGGATTCGCACGGCTGTTGCCGTCCAGACCCTGCTGGATACAAACGACGACGCCCCGTCGTTGACGGGGCGTCGCGTAGTTTCACTTCCTGACCAGTCGAAGCAACCAACTTGCTGATAGTCTCAGCAGGCAGGCCCAACAGGCAGGCTTCAGGCTTGGCCACACCCCACAAAGCCTGCCTCGACGCTCAAGGCGCGTCGGCCATCTCCACGTCGGTGGACAGGTGAAGCTCTCCGTCCTCCAGACTGACGTGCACCAGCCCACCGTGCTCGGCCAGATCCCCAAACAGGATCATCTCGGCCAGGGGCTTCTTCAGCTTTTCCTGGATCAGTCGAGCCATGGGGCGGGCGCCCATGTCCGGGTCGTAACCCATGGTCGCCAGCCAATCGCGCGCCTCGTCGTCCACCTCGAGCTGCACCCGCTTCTCGTCGAGCTGGGCCTGCAGTTCCACCAGGAACTTGTCGACCACATTGCGTACGACAGGCTTGGCCAGCGACGCGAACTGGATGATGCCATCCAGACGGTTGCGGAACTCCGGCGTGAAGGTCTTGCGAATCGCCTCCATGGCATCGGTGGAGTGGTCCTGGGTCTGGAAACCGATCGAGCGACGCGTCGCGATCTCGACCCCGGCGTTGGAGGTCATGATCAGAATGACGTGACGGAAATCCGCCTCGCGCCCGTTGTTGTCGGTCAGACGACCGTGGTCCATGACCTGCAGCAGCAGGTTGAAGACCTCGGGGTGCGCCTTCTCGATCTCGTCGAGCAGCAGCACGCAGTGGGGCTGCTTGGTGACCGCCTCGGTCAGCAGACCACCCTGGTCATAGCCGACATAGCCAGGAGGTGCGCCGATCAGCCGCGAAACCGTGTGCCGTTCCATGTACTCGGACATGTCGAAGCGCAGCAGTTCGACCCCCATGATATGGGCCAGCTGACGCGCCACCTCGGTCTTGCCGACGCCGGTGGGGCCGGCGAACAGGAAGCTGCCGACCGGCTTGTCCGGCGACTTGAGCCCGGCGCGGGACAGCTTGATCGCCGCCGCCAGGCTGTCGATGGCCTCATCCTGACCGAACACCAGCATCTTGAGATCGCGATCCAGGTTCTCGAGCAGCTTGCGATCGGAGCTGGATACGCTCTTCGGCGGAATCCGCGCGATGGAAGCGACCACCGCCTCGACCTGATCGACGTCGATGGTGTCCACGCGCATTTCCGGCGGCAACAGGCGCTGGTGGGCACCGGCCTCATCGATGACATCGATGGCCTTGTCCGGCAGGAAGCGGTCGTTGATGTAGCGATCCGCCAGCCGCGCGGCGCTGTCCAGCGCGGCGTCGGTGTACTTGAGCTGGTGGTGCTCCTCGAAGCGTGAACGCAGCCCCTTGAGGATCTTGATGGAGTCCTCGACCGAGGGGGCCATCACATCGACCTTCTGGAAACGACGTGCCAGGGCACGATCCTTCTCGAAGATACCGCGGAATTCCTGGAAGGTGGTGGAGCCGATACAGCGCAGCTCGCCGGAGGACAGCAGCGGCTTGAGCAGGTTCGATGCGTCCATCACTCCACCGGACGCCGCACCGGCGCCGATCACCGTATGGATCTCATCGATGAACAGGATGGCGTTGGGCAGCTTGCGCAGTTCCGCCAGCAGGCTCTTCAAGCGCTTCTCGAAGTCACCACGATACTTGGTACCCGCCAGCAGCGCGCCCATGTCCAGCGAGTACACCACGGCGTCGCCGATCACATCGGGCACGTCTTCCTCGACGATGCGCTTGGCCAGGCCCTCGGCGATGGCGGTCTTGCCGACGCCGGCCTCACCGACCAGCAAGGGGTTGTTCTTGCGCCGCCGTGCCAGAATCTGCACCACCCGCTCGAGCTCGTGATCACGCCCGATCAGGGGGTCGATCTTGCCCATGCGGGCCTGCTCGTTGAGGTTGGTGGCAAAACCGGTCAACGGATTGCCGCCGGCCTCGCTGCCGGCTTCCTCGGCGTCCTCGGCCTCGGGAGCCGCCGAAGACGGGCTCTGGCCGTGGCCGGTGACCTTGGAGATCCCGTGGGCGATGTAGTTGACCGCATCGACCCGTGCCACGTTCTGCTGCTTGAGGAAGTAGACCGCCTGGCTCTCCTGCTCGGAGAAGATCGCAACCAGTACGTTGGCACCGGTCACTTCGCTCTTGCCAGAAGACTGCACGTGGAACACGGCCCGCTGAAGCACTCGCTGGAAGCCCAGCGTCGGCTGGGTCTCGCGCTCGGTCTGGTCTTCCGGAATCAGCGGGGTGGTGGAATTGATGAAATCCTGCAGGTCGGACCGCAGCTTGTCGAGATTGGCCCCACAGGCACGCAGCACATCTGATGCTGAAGCATTATCCAGAAGCGCCAGCAACAAGTGCTCCACGGTCATGAACTCATGGCGCTTGGAACGCGCCACGGTGAAGGCCGTGTTCAGGGTCAGTTCAAGTTCTTTGCTCAGCATGGCAGTCCCCTTCTCGCCGCATAGGGCTTGCATCGGATCTTTTGTGGTCCGGCACCATCAACATCGGGTACAAATGGCGCCGTTGCAAGTTCTTCGTCAACGCAGCAGCCGTCTCTCGTTAACGCGGGGCCGGCTTGTGCGGATCTGTGACCACTCGTCGCCGCCAGCGGCAGCACTGTCAGGGCGATCCGATATCGACCCGTCTCAGTCCGCTGCCTCGATATCGCTCAACAGCGGATGCTGGCACTCTCTCGCATACTCGTTGACCTGATGGCTCTTGGTCTCGGCGATGTCATGGGTAAAGACACCGCAGGTTGCCTTTCCGTGGCTGTGGACCGTCAGCATGATCTGCACGGCGGTCTCGCTGTCCAGATGGAAGAAGGTCTGCAGCACCTCCACCACAAACTCCATGGGGGTGAAGTCGTCGTTATGCAAGACAACCTTATACATGGGTGGCCTGGCCACCTCGGGGTCAGCCTCCTGGGTCGCCAGGTCACCGTCATCCTGCTCGCCCGGCTCACTGGGCGGACGGGTCATTCCGGCGAAGGGGGCACGGATCCAGACAGGATCCTCCTCTCTTGCGTTGAACATAGGCCTCACACTGTCAATCGGGTGCCTGCGCCCACCCGCGTCGAGCATTGGACGTCGGCGGCGCGGCAGGGTTCCGTTCCGTCTCCCATTATCGGAAATCCGACGGACGCTTTCACGCAAAAAACGTACAAAGCAAAAAGCCCCCGCCCGAGCGGGCGAGGGCCTTTTCAGAGCGCCGCGATGAACAGCCGGTACGGGCGATAGCGATCACCGGCACCAGACGCTGTCATCGGACGATCGGTACGTCGCTTACATGTTGTCGGCGACGGCCTGACCGAACTCGGAGCACTTGAACAGCGTGGCGTTTTCCATCAGGCGATGGAAGTCGTAGGTGACCTCGCCCTTGCTGATGGCCTTCTCCACGCCCTTGAGCACCAGATCGGCGGCCTCGACCCAACCCATGTGGCGCAGCATCATCTCGGCGGAGAGGATCAGCGAGCCCGGGTTGACCTTGTCCTGGCCGGCGTACTTCGGCGCGGTGCCGTGGGTCGCCTCGAACATGGCGGTGGTGTCGGAGATGTTGGCGCCCGGCGCGATGCCGATGCCGCCCACTTCCGCCGCCAGGGCGTCGGACAGGTAGTCACCGTTCAGGTTCAGGGTGGCGATGACGTCGTATTCGGCCGGACGCAGCAGGATCTGCTGCAGCATGGCGTCGGCGATGACGTCCTTGACCACGATGTCCTTGCCGGTCTTCGGGTTCTTGAAGGTCATCCAGGGGCCGCCATCGAGGAGTTCGGCGCCGAACTCTTCCTTGGCCAGCTCGTAGCCCCAATCCTTGAAGGAGCCTTCGGTGAACTTCATGATGTTGCCCTTGTGCACCAGGGTCAGCGACTCGCGGTCGTTGTCGATGGTGTACTGCAGGGCCTGACGGACCAGACGCTTGGTGCCTTCGATGGAGACCGGCTTGACGCCGATGCCACAGTTCTCGGGGAAGCGGATGTTGGTGACACCCATCTCTTCACGCAGGAACTTGATGACCTTGTCGGCTTCCGCGGTACCGGCCTTCCATTCGATGCCGGCGTAGATATCTTCGGAGTTCTCGCGGAAGATGACCATGTCGACGTCGGCAGGCTTCTTGACCGGGCTCGGCACGCCTTCGAACCAGCGCACCGGGCGCTGACAGACGTACAGGTCCAGCTTCTGGCGCAGCGCCACGTTCAGTGAACGGATGCCGCCACCGACCGGCGTGGTCAGCGGGCCCTTGATGGAAACGATGTAGTCCTTGACCGCTTCCAGGGTCTCTTCCGGCAGCCAGGTGTCCGCGTCATAGACGTGGGTGGCCTTCTCGCCGGCGTAGACTTCCATCCAGTGGATCTTGCGCTCGCCGTTGTAAGCCTTCTGCACAGCGGCGTCGATGGCGATCTTCATCGCCGGGGTCACGTCGACACCGATACCGTCACCCTCGATGAAGGGAATGATCGGATTATTCGGTACGTTCAGGCTGTTGTCGGCGTTGGCGGTGATCTTTTCGCCGCCCTCAGGGACGACAATTTTCTGGAAACCCATTGAGAACTCCCCTGTCAGGTCTATTCAGTGGAGCGCGGAGTATAGCATTACCCCCCGCGCCCGGAGTAGGCTTTGTCGACAATCTTTGGAAAAGGCCTAAACGGCCCGCCGCCACGCCTTCCGAGCCAGATCATCGAGCCCGCCCATGAGTCAACTTTATCTGCTGCACAAGCCCTATCGGGTGCTGTCCCAGTTCACCGATGACCAGGGACGCAATACCCTGGCCTCGCTGATCGACGTGCCGGACATCTATCCGGCCGGCCGCCTCGACTACGATTCCGAAGGCCTGTTGTTGCTCAGTGACGATGGCGAGTTGATTCATCGTATCAGCCACCCGCGCCACAAGCAGCCGAAGACGTATCGAGTGCTCGTCGAGGGACAGCCGGACGATCGGGCCTTGAAGGCGCTCGCCGAAGGGGTCACTCTCAAGGATGGACCCACCCGGCCGGCCAAGGTCCGGCGACTGACGACCAGCGGGCTGCCCGAGCGCACGCCGCCCCTGGACCCGAAGCGCCATCCCGTTACCTGCTGGCTGGAGCTGACCATCAGCGAGGGGCGCAACCGCCAGGTGCGCAGGATGACCGCCCATGTGGGCCACCCGACGCTGAGGCTGGTACGCGTCGCCATCGGCCCCTGGCGGCTCGACGGCCTGGCCCCGGGACAATGGCAGCGCCAGACGCTGCACGCGCCAAAGCGCCCCCGGGGCTCAGCCCCTACAACAAGGAGACGCCGATAATGCGCTGGACCCCCTACGTGACCGTGGCCACGGTGGTCGAACGAGCCGGTCGTTTCCTGCTGGTGGAAGAAGACCGTGGCGGCCCCCATACCCTGTTCAACCAGCCCGCCGGCCACCTGGAACCCGGTGAGCGCATCCGCGACGGCGCCCTGCGCGAGGTCGCCGAAGAGACCGCCTGGCGGGTCGGCATCACCGACTACCTGGGCATGTACGTGTACGAGGCCCCGGACGGCAAGACCTTCCACAGCCACGCCTTCTTCGGCATGGCGCTGGCCCACCTGGGCACCGAACTGGACCGGGATATCATGGCCATCCATTGGCTGACCCTGGAGGACGTCGAGGCGCTGGAGCGCGAGGGCCGCCTGCGCAGCCCACTGGTGATCAAGCGCATCCGCGACGCCCTGGCCGGCAAGACCTTCCCGATGGAGGTGCTGCACGAACGCTGAGGCTTCGGTTGACGGGTGCAATTCGTGTATAATCACCGCCCATTTGCCCCACCACTCCGAGAGTCGTTATGTCAGCGTCCACCGGCAAAGTCATCGTCGGCATGTCCGGCGGCGTCGATTCCTCCGTTTCCGCCCTCCGCCTGATCCAACAGGGCTATCAGGTGGAAGGGCTGTTCATGAAGAACTGGGATGAGGACGACGGCACCGAATACTGCACCGCCATGGAAGACCTGGCGGACGCCGAAGCGGTGTGCAAGAAGCTCGACATCCCCCTGCACACGGCCAACTTTGCCGCCGAGTACTGGGACAATGTGTTCGAGCACTTCCTCGCCGAGTACAAGGCCGGACGCACACCGAATCCCGATATCCTTTGCAACCGCGAAATCAAGTTCAAGGTGTTCCTCGACTACGCCGAGATGCTCGGCGCCGAGATGATCGCCACCGGTCACTATGTTCGCCGCGGCGAGCGCGACGGCCGCCCGCGACTGCTCAAGGGACTCGACGGCAACAAGGACCAGAGCTACTTCCTGCACGCCGTGCCGGAAGCCGCCATCGCGCGCACCCTGTTCCCGGTGGGCGAGATCGAAAAGCCCGAGGTTCGCGCCATCGCCGAACAGCACGATCTGGTTACCGCAAAGAAGAAGGACTCCACCGGTATCTGCTTCATCGGCGAGCGCCGCTTCAGCGACTTTCTCAAGCAGTACCTGCCGGCCCAGCCGGGGACCATCGAGACACCGGACGGCGACGTCATCGGCGATCACATGGGCCTGATGTACTACACCCTGGGCCAGCGCCAGGGCCTCGGCATCGGCGGTCTCGCCAACTATTCGGAAGACCCCTGGTACGTGGCCGGCAAGGACCTCGAGCGCAACGTGCTGATCGCGGTTCAAGGCAAGCATCACCCCCTGTTGTACACCGACAGCCTGGCCACCGAGGCGATGGATTGGGTCGCCGGTGAACCGCCTTGCGCCGAGGGGCGCTTCAGCGCCAAGACCCGCTATCGTCAGGACGACGTGCCATGCACGCTGACGACCCGGGCCGATGGCGGCGTCGCGGTACACTTCGACGACCCACAGCGGGCCGTGACACCGGGCCAATCGCTGGTCATCTACGACGGTGACGTCTGCCTCGGCGGCGGCGTCATCCGGTCCACCTGGAACGCCGAGGAGCGAGCGGCATGACCGATTCGGTACCTATCCACCGCGCCCCCGAGTCCCCGGCGGCTCGCCAGGCGATCGCCCTGGCCGGCGTATTTCAGGCCGCCCATCTGGTCGACGAGCTGGCGCGCACCGGCCAGGTCGACAGCCGCGCCTGGGACACCCAGATCACCGCCACCCTGGAAACCAACCCGCCAACCTTCGAATCCATCTATGGCGGGCATCCCAACAATCTGCGCCTGGGGCTCGAGACCCTGGAGGCAGTGCTCGGCCGACGCCAGGCCAACCCGGTGGTGATGCGCTACGGCTTCAGCCTGATGCTGCTGATGAACAAGCTGCGCACCCAGCCCGACATGATGGACGCGCTCGGCACCCACCTGACCCGTATCCAGGGCCAGGCCGAACACTTCGGTCCGACCCACGAGAACGTCGTGGCGAGCCTCGGCGAGGCCTACCAGCAGACGCTTTCCACCTTCAAGAACCGAATCGTGGTCCAGGGCGACCCTTCGCTGCTGCAAAGCCGGATGATGCCTGAGCGGGTCCGCGCCTGCCTGCTCTCCGGCATTCGCTTCGGCCTGCTGTGGCACCAGCAGGGCGGACGTCGCTGGAAGCTGATCTTCCAGCGGGGCAGCCTCAAGCGCGCCCTGGACACCCTCTGATCGCTCGATCTTCCTTTCCTACCCGTACCGGAAAACCGCCATGCAACTCTCCGCTCTCACCGCCCTCTCTCCCGTCGACGGTCGCTACGGCAGCAAGGCCGAATCACTGCGCGAACACTTCAGCGAATTTGGCCTGATCCGCGCCCGCGTCATCGTCGAGATCCGCTGGCTGGAGCGCCTGGCCGCGCACCCGCAGATCACCGAGGTGCCGGAGCTGTCGGCCACCGCCACAGCCTTCCTGGATGGCCTGGTCAAGAACTTCAGCGAAGCCGACGCGGCGCGCATCAAGGACATCGAGCGCACCACCAACCACGACGTCAAGGCGGTCGAGTACTGGATCAAGGAAGCCATTGCCGACAATGCAGAGCTGCATGCCGTCACCGAGTTCGTGCACTTCGCCTGCACCAGCGAGGACATCAACAACCTGTCCTACGGCGTGATGCTGCGCGATGGCCTCGACAGCCTGCTGCCGACCATGCGCCAGGTGGCCGACGAGATCGCCCGTCTGGCCGAAGAGCACGCTGCCGTGCCAATGCTGTCGCGCACCCATGGTCAGACCGCCAGCCCCACCACCCTGGGCAAGGAAATGGCCAACGTGGCCTACCGTCTGCGCCGCCAGCTCAAGCAGATCGAAAGCGCCGAGGTACTGGGCAAGATCAACGGCGCCGTGGGCAACTACAACGCCCACCTGGCCACCTACCCGGACATCGACTGGGAGGCCAACGCTCGCACCTTCGTCGAAGGCCTGGGCCTGACCTTCAATCCCTATACCACCCAGATCGAACCCCACGACTATATCGCCGAGCTGTTCGACGCTGTGTGTCGCTTCAACACCATCCTGATCGACTTCGATCGTGACGTCTGGGGCTACATCTCGCTGGGTTACTTCAAGCAGCGCACCGTGGCCGGCGAGATCGGCTCCTCGACCATGCCGCACAAGGTCAACCCGATCGACTTCGAGAACTCCGAGGGTAATCTGGGCCTGGCCAATGCCATCCTCGCCCACCTGGCCCAGAAGCTGCCGATCTCCCGTTGGCAGCGTGACCTGACCGACTCCACCGTGCTGCGCAACCTGGGCGTCGGTCTGGCCTACGGCCTGATCGCCTACCAGGCCTCGCTGAAAGGCATCGGCAAGCTGGAGGCCAATCCCCAGCGTCTGGCCGAGGACCTGGACGCCAGCTGGGAAGTGCTGGCCGAGCCAATCCAGACGGTGATGCGTCGCTTCGGCATCGAGAAGCCCTACGAAAAGTTGAAGGAGCTGACCCGCGGCAAGCGCATCGACCAGGCCGGTTTCGCCGCCTTCATCGATGGCCTGGAACTGCCCGACGAGGTCAAGGCAGAGCTCAAGCAGCTGACCCCCGGCAACTACATCGGCAATGCCGTCGAGCAGGCTCGCGCCCTGCCGCAGCACTGAGCCGGAGCCGCTGACAGAACCCCGCTTCACCCCGCCAATCGGTGGGGTGAGGCGTTTCTGGAGCCCTCTCTTCGGGGCCGGGGCCGATACCTAGCCCGCTACTCCCAATCACCATCAGGATTCCTCATGTCAACTGATACCCCCCTCACCCTGCTGGGCGGCCTGACATCGGCAGAGTTCCTGCGCGATGTCTGGCAACAGCAACCGCTGCTGATCCGTGGCGCCTTCCCCGACTTCGACAACCCGCTGACGCCAGACGAACTGGCCGGGCTCGCCTGCGAGGACAATATCGAGGCACGCCTGGTCGAGGAACAGGGCCCCGACGGACCCTGGCAGGTCAGCCACGGCCCCTTCGACGAGGCCACCTTCGCCCGCCTGCCGGAGCACGACTGGACCCTGCTGGTACAGGCGGTGGATCACTATGTGCCGGAGGTCGCCGCCCTGCTGGAGGACTTCACCTTCCTGCCGCGCTGGCGCCTGGATGACATCATGGTCAGCTACGCGCCTCCGGGGGGCAGTGTCGGCCCGCACCTGGACCAGTACGATGTCTTCCTGCTCCAGGGCAGTGGTCAGCGCCGCTGGCAGCTTGGCGGCAAGGTGGCCGATGACGCACCCATCGTGCGCGGCATCGACCTGCGTATCCTCGAGACCTTCGAGGTCAACGCCGAACAGGACTGGGTGCTGGAGCCCGGCGACATGCTCTACCTGCCCCCCGGCTGGGCACACCATGGGGTCAGTCAGAGCGATGACTGCATGACCTACTCGGTGGGCTTTCGCGCCCCCTCGGCGGACGAGGCGATCACCTCCTTCGCCGACTACCTGGGTGAGCAGCAACCCCCCTCTCGCCGCTACGGCGATGCCGGAATGACCCCGGCCGAGGACCCGGGCGAACTCGATCAGGCAGCGCTGTCACGCATGCGCCAGTTGATCCTCGAGACCCTGGACGATCCGGCCCAGATGGCCCAGTGGTTCGGCCGGGTGATGACCCAGCCCAAGTACGTGGACCAGCTCGAGCCCAGCGAGACACCGACGGCGCCAGACGAGCTTGTTGCTGCACTACAGGAAGGCGAAGTGCTGGTGGCCGCGCCGGGCTCTCGCTTCGCCTGGCACGCGCTGGCGGACGACCGGGCCACCCTGTTTGCCGACGGCGACGGCATCGACTGCGATCTGGCGCTGGCCCGCGAGATCGCCAACCGCGGCGAGTTCGACGCCTCGCTGCTCGACTACCCCGGCGCCGCCGAGGTGCTGACACGGCTGTTCGACTCCGGCAGCCTTGGCTGGCCGGTTGACGACATGGAGGACGACGATGCCTGAGGTGGTGATCGAACAGGGAAGCTGGGAACAACTGGGGGAAGCGGCCGGTGACATTCGCTATCGCGTCTTCGTCATCGAACAGCAGGTGCCGATCGAGGAAGAGTGGGACGGCCTCGACCCCGACTGCCTGCATTTCCTGGCGCGCCAGGACGAGCGTGTACTGGGTACGGCGAGACTGCTGCCCGATGGCCATATCGGTCGCGTCGCGGTGCTTGCCGAAGCCCGTGGACTCGGCGTCGGCGTGGCGCTGATGCGCGCCACCATCAAGGCTGCGCGACAGCGTGGTCACTCGAGCGTCGAGCTCGCCGCCCAGACCCATGCGCTCGGTTTCTACGAAGCCCTGGGCTTCCGCGCCGAGGGAGATATCTTCCTCGACGCCGGCATTCCGCATCGCAATATGACCCTCTCCCTGAACGACTGACCTCTCCGTCAGCTCCTCCGTTCAGGAAACTCAACTACAGGAATGTGCCTCTACGGCGCTTTCCTGTAGTCGGACTACAACGCCTTGTCCCCCCAAGTACCAATGGCGAACCCCCGCCGCTGTGGGCCATAGTCACAACCATGGCGCAGCGGACAGACCTCGATGGCGAGTCAGATCGCTCACTTTGTAGTCGACCTCTACCGTTCCGCCAAGATTCGACCAAGGCCGTAAAGACTTCTCGGCCAAGGTGCAGGAACCTGACTACACTTCGCAGGTGCAGCATGGCATGGCGAGCAGTCGATCCTCTTGCAATGACGCCAACCGCAAGAGCCTGCAAGCCACTGGAGCCAAAGGCCGGTCGAAAGCGACCGCCCCGACACCGCCCCTCACCATGGATGCCAGGCAAGTCGTATCAGAACGTCGAACCAAACAGTCGATTCAACATCAGGACGGCCCGATCATGACCTTTCGTGAAGAACTGAAGACCCTGACCCAGCTTCGTGAAGCCCAGCGCGGCAAGTGGGACAACATCGATCCGGAAAGCGCCGCCCGCATGCGCGTGCAGAACCGTTTCCGCACTGGTCTCGACATCGCTCGCTACACCGCCGCCATCATGCGCGAGGACATGGCCGCCTACGACGCCGACACCGCCAACTACACCCAGTCTCTGGGCTGCTGGCACGGCTTCATCGGTCAGCAGAAGCTGATTTCCATCAAGAAGCACTTTGGCAACACCAAGCGCCGCTACCTCTACCTGTCCGGCTGGATGGTCGCCGCCCTGCGCAGCGAGTTCGGTCCGCTGCCCGACCAGTCCATGCACGAGAAGACCAGCGTGGCATCGCTGATCGAGGAGCTCTACACCTTCCTGCGCCAGGCCGACACCTGGGAGCTCAACCACCTGTTCCGTGCCCGAGAAGAAGCCAAGGAAGCCGGTGACAGCGCCAAGGTCGACGATCTGACCAACCAGATCGACAACCACGAAACGCACATCGTGCCGATCATCGCCGACATCGACGCCGGTTTCGGCAACGCCGAGGCCACCTACCTGCTGGCCAAGAAGATGATCGAGGCCGGTGCCTGCTGTATCCAGCTCGAGAACCAGGTGTCCGACGAGAAGCAGTGCGGCCACCAGGACGGCAAGGTCACCGTGCCCCACGAGGACTTCATCGCCAAGATCAACGCCGTACGTTACGCCTTCCTTGAACTGGGCGTGGATGATGGGGTGATCGTGGCCCGTACCGATTCCCTGGGTGCCGGCCTGACCCAGAAGATCGCGGTCACCAACGAGCCAGGCGACCTGGGCGATCAGTACAACAGCTTCCTCGACGGTGAAGAGATTTCCTCGGCCTCCGATATCGACAACGGCGACGTGGTGATCAAGCAGAACGGCAAGTTGGTAAAGGTCAAGCGTCTCGCCTCCGGCCTCTATCAGTTCAAGCCTGGCACCGGCGAAGACCGGGTGGTGCTGGACTGCATCACCAGCCTGCAGAACGGTGCCGATCTTTTGTGGATCGAGACCGAAAAGCCCCACGTCGGCCAGATCGCCGGCATGGTCAACCGCATCCGCGAGGCGGTGCCCAGCGCCAAGCTGGTCTACAACAACTCGCCGTCGTTCAACTGGACGCTGAACTTCCGCCAGCAGGTGTTCGACGCCTGGGAAGCCGAAGGCAAGGACGTCTCCGCCTACGAGCGTGCCGACCTGATGAACGCACGCTACGACGACACTGAGCTTGGCCAACTGGCCGACGAGTGGACGCGCAACTTCCAGCGTGACGCCGCCCGCGAGGCAGGCATCTTCCACCACCTGATCACCCTGCCGACCTACCACACGGCCGCCCTGTCTACCGACAACCTGGCCAAGGGCTACTTCGGCGACGAGGGCATGCTGGCCTACGTGGCGGGTGTGCAGCGCCGCGAGATCCGCGAGGGTATCGCCACCGTTCGCCACCAGGACATGGCCGGCTCCAATATCGGTGACGACCACAAGGAGTTCTTCCACGGCGACGCGGCGCTCAAGGCCGGCGGCAAGGACAACACCATGAACCAGTTCGGCTAAGGATCGCGGGCCAGCGGCACCCAGTCACTGAGCCCAGACACTGAGCCCTGTGACTGTGAGAAAGGGAGGCCGTCGGCCTCCCTTTTTGCTGTCCGTGACCTTGCCCTGCCAAGCCAGCCTTTCCTTCTTCCCTGGCAAGGGCCTACTCTCGAACTAACACGTCTGGCTCCAGCGAGTCCGACAACTGCAGCCATGCGACTCCCTCCGATGCCCATTGGCCTGGCAGGTCCGGTTCGGCATATGATGAATGTCAGGAAAGCGCTGTCGGCGCGACTCAGTGGCAGTCGCGGGGCGACAAGGGCGACAGGCGGACGGCCACCATGGGACGGACGAGACCCGATCATCGTTGGATCCGGGGAACCATCGCCCTGTCAAAGCCTCCAAACAGGCGTTACACTATTTTCGAACAGCGTTTGCGAACTTTGGTGCGGTACCACTACAAGCGAATGTGACCCGAACCGATGCGTTCAGAATGCGGCGCAGAAGACATTCAAGGAGAATCGCCATGAAAACTTCCATCCTTCCTGTCCTGGCGCTGAGCGTCGTGGTGCTTGCCGGCTGCACCGCCACCAATCAGTACTCGGGCAACGTCTATTCCGGCAACCAGGCTCAGACCGCCCAGAACGTGCAGTTCGGCACCATCACCGCCCTGCGTCGCGTCCAGATCCAGGGTGAAAGCTCCGCCGGCGGCATCCTCGGCACCGGTGGTGGCGCGGTGATCGGTGGCCTGCTCGGCAACCAGGTCGGCGGCGGTTCCGGTCGCACCATCGCCACCGCCGCAGGTGCCATCGGTGGCGCCGTGGCCGGCAACCAGATCGAGAAAGGCGTCAACCGCACCGACGCCTGGGAGATGGAGATTCGCAAGGACAGCGGCCAGACCGTGGTCGTCGTGCAGAAGGCAGACCAGGCCTTCCAGGTGGGGCAGCGTGTTCGCCTGATCGGCAGCGGTTCACGTCAGAGTGTTGCCCCCTACTGAGGGCTTGACGAAGGCGCTCGCGAAAGGGGCTTGTCCTTGTAAGCGACAACAGCACTTCGCTCCGCCGCAAACATCTCTGCGTTACATACAAAGGGCCCTGAGGCGTATCCGCCTCAGGGCCCTTTCGGTGATCACCAGGTGAACGCCAGGTGATTCACGTCACCACCGACTAGTGGACCTTGCCCATCACCCAGCAGCCCAGCTTGCAGCCCACCAGGGCGATGATGCCGATCACCAGCAGTGTCATCAGCATATCGATGGGGAAGACGATGAAGGTGGCCCCCAGCACGGCAAGGGCGGGGCACCAGATCCACTGGTCATCGTCACTGCGCAGTACCGCCGGCAGCAGGCTGCCCAGGGCACAGCTCAGGCCCTTGTCCCAGGCCTTGATCATCACCGCCAGCAGTACCGCAAAGGCCAGCACCCAGATCACAAATAGCGTCATGTTCAGCTCCGCAAGAAAAGCGTGAAAGGCAGAATCGAAAAATCTCACAAGAGGGTATCCCCACCACCGATACTGCGCAACAACCCGAAGGTGGCAGAGGGCGCGCGTGAATACCGTTCAGGATATGACCACACAAGGTGAAAAATGTCCCACGCCCCTGACAGCCCCAGCACCCACGCGTTACCATGCGTCCTCACACGCACTCACCAAAGGTTCATCAATGCAAATTGCGCAAAATTCCGTTGTCGCGTTCCACTACACCCTGACCAATGATGCAGGTGAAGTGCTGGACAGCTCGGAAGGCCGCGAGCCGCTGACCTACCTCCACGGCGCCGGCAACATCATTCCGGGTCTGGAAAAGGAACTCGAAGGCAAGGCCGCCGGCGACAAGGTCAACGCCAAGGTTGCCCCCGCCGAAGGTTACGGCGAAGTACAGGAGCAGCTCGTCCAGGAAGTGCCGCGTGACGCCTTCCAGGGTGTCGAGAGCATCGAGCCGGGCATGCAGTTCCAGGCGCAGACCCAGGGCGGTCCGCTGATGGTCACCGTGACCCAGGTCGAAGGCGACACCGTCACCGTCGACGGCAACCACCCGCTGGCCGGCCAGAACCTGAACTTCGACGTCGAGATCGCCGAAGTCCGTGAAGCCAGCCAGGAAGAAATCGAGCACGGCCACGTGCACGGCGAAGGCGGCCACGAGCACTGATCAGCGCTACGCTCGTCGGAAGCACCACGAGCATGCATGATCAAGTGCCGGCAAGATCAGGTGCCAGCAGGATCAAGCGCCAGCAGGATCAACAGCCGGCATGGTCAAGAGAAAGGGCAGCCCAGGCTGCCCTTTCGCGTGTCTGAGTATCACGTCTGATGAAAGGCCCCTCGCCTCGCGAGCCACGACCGGGGATCAGCTTCTGTCCTCGACGCCAGCGCCTCGCTCGATTGCCCTGAGGGTATGATAGCCGCCCCATAGCCGAGTGGCGGTGGTCAGCAGACAGGCCGCGGCGAACAGCCCTGCCAGCACAGGAAAGTGCGCCGGCCACAGACAAAAGGCCACCAGCGCCAGCACGGTCTCGGTACCTTCGGTCAGGCCGTGCAGATAGTAGAAGGCCTTGCGCTGGAAGCGTGGGCGCTCGAGATCATGGCGCGCCGCCATGATGGCGAAGGCCAGAAAGGACGTCCCGGTGCCGATAAAGGCAAACAGCAGCAGCGCTGCCGGCAAGGCGTTGCGCTCGCTGTCGGCCAGGGCAAAGCCGAGCACCACCGCGGCGTAGAAGACGAAGTCCAGCCCGATATCGAGAAATCCCCCGGCATCGCTGGGCGTACCCCGACGGCGCGCCAGCGCCCCGTCCAGGCCATCGGCGAGTCGATTGAGGAGGATCGCCGCCAGTGCCCATCCATAGGCCTGAACGGCCAGCAGCGGCAGTGCCAGCAAGCCGATAAGAAATCCCGCCAGAGTCACCTGATCAGGCGTCACCTTGCAGCGCTCCAGCATCTTGACCAGAGGCGCCAGGGGCGCCTGGGTTCTGGGCATGGTCCAGCGATCCAGCATAAAAGTCTCGTCAGCAGTAAAACGTCGGTTCGGTAGAAGGAAAGCACAAGCGGCGGGCCAGGGCCCACCGCTTGTGTCTTCAGGTCCAGGCTACTACCTGGGCGGTTCGCTCAGTCGTTGGACTGGGCAGAGGACAGCGACGATGCTTCGTGTCGCTCGGGGCTCGCACCGGCTCTGTCTCCCGTCACCGGCTGGCTTGAAGAATCGGCGTCGTCTCCCCCGCCTCGCCGCCAATTGAAGTAACGCTCCAGATACCCCAGGACCCGCTCGGGCTTGTTCGCGTTCTTCCACACCCCGGCGGCGGCCTTTACGGCTTCCGAGTGGGTCGGGTACGGGTGGATGGTCCCCAACAGCTTGTTCAGTCCGATACCGCGGGTCATTGCCAGGGTGAACTCCGCCAGCATCTCGCCAGCGCCAGCACCGACAATGGTGGCACCGAGAATGCGATCCTTGCCTGGTACGGTCAGCACCTTGACGAATCCGGTGGTATCGCCCTCGGCGATGGCCCGGTCGAGCTCGGACAAGGAATAGCGGGTGACCTCGAAGGCCACATTTTGCTCCTTGGCTTCGCGCTCGTTGAGCCCCACGCGCGCCACCTCCGGGTCACAGAAGGTGACCGCCGGCAGCGCCCGATAGCTCACATTGAAGCGCTTGAACTCGCCAAACAAGGCATTGACGGTGGCGTGCCAGGCCTGGTGGGCGCTGGCATGGGTCAGCTGGAAGGGCCCGACCACATCGCCACAGGCCCAGACATTGGGCAGCACTGACTGCAGCCCGCCATCCACGTCCAGGGTGCCGTTGTCGCGAGTGCCCACGCCCAGTTCTTCAAGCCCGAGCCCCTCGACGTTGGCCTGTCGACCCACCGCCACCAGCAACTGATCGAACTCCAGTTGCTCGATACGTGTCTCGCCTGCCTCGTTGACCTCGATCTCGAGTCGATGGAGATCACCGTCACCGGCCACCACCTTGAGCGCCCGGGTCGACAGGCACAGCGTCACGCCGCTGGCCTCGAGCCCCTGAGCCGCCTCCCTGGCGACGTCCTCGTCTTCGCGTGGCAAGAGTTGCGGGCCCATCTCCACCAGGGTGACCTGGCTACTCAGCCGGGCGAAGCTCTGGCCCAGTTCACTGCCGATCGGACCACCACCAAGCACCACCAGGCGCTTCGGCAATGCCTTTAGCTCCCACAGATTGTCGGAGGTCAGCACCTCGATATCCTCGATCCCCGGCAACGGCGGGACTCTGGGGCGGGCACCGCTGGCGATGATCACGTGACGGGTGGTCAGCACCTGTTCGCCAACCTGCACCCGCCAGGGATCGAGCAGCCTGGCTTCTCCTTCGACCACATCGACGCCCAAGCCCCGATAACGTTCCGGGCTATCATGGGGCTCGACCTCGGCGATGGCGCCGTGGACGTGGCCCATCACAGCGGCGAAGTCGACGCTTGGCTCACCGGCGCTGACACCATAGGACGGCGCCCGACGAATGTCCTCGGCGGCGCGAGCGGCGCGAATCAATGCCTTGGACGGCACACAGCCGGTATTGAGGCAGTCGCCGCCCATGCGGTGGCGCTCCACCAGGGTCACCTTGGCCTTCACCGCCGCGGCGATATAACTGGCGACCAGGCCCGCCGAGCCCGCACCGATCACCACGATATCCCGGTCAAAACGCGACGGGCGCTGGTATTCGGCGGCGAGCCGGCGACGCTTGAGCACCGCCACCACTGCCTTGGCGATCCAGGGAAACAAGCCGATCAACACAAAGGACAGGATCAGCCCTGGCGACAGGATGCCCGCCAGCGACTCGAGTTCACCCAGTTCCCGGCCAGCATTCACGAACACCATGGTACCCGGCAGCATGCCGAGCTGGCTGACCCAATAGAAGGTGGACAGACGCATGCGGGTCAGGCCGACCACCAGGTTGATCACGAAGAAGGGGAAGATCGGAATCAGCCGCAGCGTGAACAGGTAGAAGGCGCCTTCGCGCTCGATGCCGCCGTTGATTCGCGCCAGCTGGCGCGAAAAACGCGTCTCCAGCGTCTCACGCAGCAGGGTCCGGGCGATCACCGCGGCCAGGGTCGCGCCAAGCGAACTGGCGAAGGACACCAGCACCAGACCGATCCAGAAGCCGAACAAGGCCCCCGCCAGCAGCGTCAGCAACCCCGCCCCAGGCAGCGACAGCGCCGCCATCAGGATATAGACCGCGAAGAAGCCACCGGCCACGGTCCAGGGGTCCTCGTGGAACCACTGTTGAAATTGCGCCTGCTGGGCCTTGATCGCGTCCAGCGTAAAGGCCTCGTTGGCGCCGGTGACAAAGAACGCCACCACGGCGACGGCAATCAGTGCCAGCAAGATCCATTTGTTACGGGTCACCCGCGTCTCCTTCTAGGTCAACTGGTGTCGATGATCGGGTCGATGATCGATAGGTAGCCGTGGCCAGCAGCAGCGGCGCCCGTTGTCCTGCGCCCGTCTTGCGACGAGACGATGACGTTACCAGGAGCTGTGCGGCCGGCTATCGGGATGCAATCGAGAGTAGCAGTCTGCCTGAGTCGCGCACAGGCGACCGAGCCTTACGACCGAAAATGCAAAAAATCATCCCCTTATCGACAGCGCATGTAAGGATGCGCCTGCCACAATGACTGAACCAACCGGGAACTGCCCTACTCGAACCTTACAATGACGCCATCCTGACGGAGCCTACGAATGCGATATCCCTTCAATCAGCGTACCTTCCTGCTGGCCGGCCTGCTGACTGGTGCCGTGCTTTCCACGACCCCCGCCCTCGCCGCCGAAGAAAAGGCCATCTTCGCCGGAGGCTGCTTCTGGTGTGTCGAGGACGCCTTCGACAAGATCGATGGCGTCGAGGCTACCGTCTCTGGCTATGCGGCGGGCAACACCGATAATCCCACCTACGAAACCGTCAGCGCGGGGGGCACCGGACACGCCGAAGTGGTGGAAGTCACCTTCGACAGCGACACGGTGAGCTACCAGGATCTGCTCTACGTCTTCTGGCGCAATATCGATCCCTTCGTCGCCAACCGTCAGTTCTGCGATGAAGGCGATTCCTATCGCTCCGCCCTGCTGCCACTCAACGATGAACAGCGCGAACTGGCCGAGGCCAGCAAGGTGGACATCGCAGAGCGCTTCGACCAGCCGATCGAGACCACCATCGAAGATCCCGGCACCTTCTATCCGGCCGAGGACTATCACCAGAACTACTACCAGAAGAACAAGGTGCGCTACACCTTCTACAAGAACGCCTGCGGCCGTCCTGATCGACTCGAGGAAATCTGGGGAGACGAAGCCATGCCCCACGACGTGCCTGCCTCGTCCGCAGCATCCTGACGGCGCGGCGCTGACAGCAACGTCATGACACACCGATCGACCCTGGTGCGAGCCAAGGTCGATCGGTCTCTGCAACGCATCTGCAACCTATCAGCAACAGCGTCGCTGTAGCGTACTCATACGTGTTCGAGTCGACGCTCGACGACGCGCTGGTGTTGTGCACGCTGCAGCCGCTTTCCTAGCCGCCAGGACAGCCAGCCCGTGGTCGCCAGCACCAGCCAGCTGGCCGCCACCACCCCAGGCCAGCCCCGCCACAGCCAGAACGGCTCGAGCCACAGCGGCCCGAGACTCGCCCCCAGGTAGTAGAACACCAGATAGAGCGCCGATGCGCCGCCTCGTCCTTCGCGGGCCTGGCGACCGACCCAGCCCGAAGCGGTGGCGTGGCACAGAAAGAAGCCGAAGGCGCTGAGGGTCAAGGCGGCAATGATGACGGCGAGCATCGGTATCAGGGACACACCCAGCGCCAGCATCATGATGACAACGCCCACCCCCATGGTGGCGGGCGCTCCCGCTCTGGCGACGACCCTGGCAGATAACGTCGAGCCCAGAGTACCGCCCAGGTAGGTCAGAAACAGCAGGCCCAGCCAGCGGGGCCCGAGAGCAAAGGGTGCCTCGGCCAGACGAAAGGTCATGTAGCTGTACTGGTTGATGAACACCAGGAAGTTGAGACCACCGATCAGATAGGCCGACAGCAGCCATGGGTTGGCCAGGTGGCCACGCATCTGGCGGCAGGCGTGCCCCACTCGAAAGGGTTGAGGGGCAAAGGAGCTGGCCGCCGGCAGCAGCCACCAGAACACCGCCACGCCTACCAGGGTCAAACCGCCAACCGCCACGAAGCTCGCCTGGACGCCATACCATTCACCGATGACGCCTCCCAGCACGCGACCACCGATACCGCCCAGGGTATTGGCCGCGATATAGAGCCCCACGGCTCGACTCATCGCCTCCGGCGAGAACTCGTCGCCCATCCAGGCGATCGCCACCGCCGGCAGCCCTCCCAGGGCGACCCCCTGCAGCACGCGCGCGACCAGCAGCCAGTCGAGCCCAGGCGCAAATGCCGCCAACAGTGTCGCGAGAGCTGCCACCGACAGGCTCGCACGCATGATACCGCCCCGCCCGATGGCGTCGGACAAGGGCCCGTAGACCAGCAACGAGAGCGCCAGGGTAAGGGTGGCAAGCGACATCACCAGGCCCACCTTCAGGGTCGAAGCCTCATGGATATCGCGCAGCAGCGGCAGCAATGGCTGGGGGGCGTAGAGGTTGATGAACACCAGCATCGAGCCCAGACACAGGGCGAGGGTCGCCCTGCGCCAGGCAGGGGTATTGGCGTGAATCATGGCGGTCTCCGGTTGGCCTCGTCCATCTTCCATGCTTCACTACCATCACACCAACAGAAGAAAATGATGCTATCCATCACATTCCCTTATGTCGCTACCCTTTGACCTGCGCTCGCTGTCGCTGTTTGTCGCGGTGGTGGACCACGGCGGCTTCAGCGCCGCCGCCCGCGCCCGTCACATCGCCCAGTCCGCCGTCAGCCAGACCATCGCGGGCCTCGAGCGACGCCTCGACACTCGTCTGTTCGAGCGCCATGATCGGCGTGTTCGACTGACACCAGAAGGTGAGGTGCTGCTGGAACATGCCCGACGGCTGCTCGCCGACGCCAGTGCCACCGAACTGGCGCTGAAGGAACTCAACGGCCTGGTAAAGGGCGAAGTGCGCATCGGCATCCCCTCGATGCTGGGTTCCTACTATCTGCCGCCGCTGCTGATGGGCTTTGCCGCACGCCACCCTGGCATACGCATGACGGTGATCGAGGCGGGCGCCCGCCGACTGCAGGCAATGATCAAGGCACGCGAGCTGGACCTGGGAATCGTGGTCGAGGATGGCAGTGCCTGCGAACTGGAAACCGAGGCCCTGCTGCGCGCGGAGATGGTGGTATGCACGCCCCGGGACCACCCCTTCACGGCACGCCACAGCGTGACCCCGGAAGCCTTTCTGAGCGAGCCGCTGGTGCTGTTTCAGGACGGCTATTTTCACCGCGAGTTTGTCGACGCCATGGCCCGACGGCTGGATATCCAGCCCCGCCTGACGTTCCAGTCGAATCTGATCCCGCTGACCAAGGCCATCGTCCGCCAGGGCTTTGGCATCACCACCTTTCTGCGCCGGGTGATCGAGGAAGATGACCTGTCGGCGGTGCCCTTTGACCCCGCCGCCTGGCTGACCCTGTCGCTGGCCTGGCAGCCCCAGGGCTACCTGTCACGCGCCGAGCGCGCCTTTATCGACTACGCCCTGTCGCAACGCGACTCGTTGTAGCCCTGGAGGCGCCGAAGGCTCGCCAAGGACTGGCCGAGGCCTCGCCAGCCAAGCACCAATGCTACCCAACGCAAACGGGGCGAGCCCAGTGAAAGGCTCGCCCCGTTGTTGTGGCGACGTCGATGGCGCCGAGGACGCTTCAGCCGCCCATGCCCGCCGGGCTGTAGGCGAACTGGCGCATGCTCAACCGGGTGGGTTCCAGCGGTCGACGCGCCTGCCAGTAGTAGCGGCGCCAGTAGCTGTTATCCAGCTTGGAGATCATCACACCGCGCGACGATGAGGCGTGCAGAAAGCGCCCCTGGCCGACGTAGATGCCGACGTGGCGGTTGCCCGGAGGACGAAAGAACACCAGATCGCCGGGAGACAGCTGATCACGCGTGATCGGTTCGCCGGTATGCACCTGGCTGCCGGTGGTGCGCGGCAGCTGCACCTGGAAGGCATCGCTGAAGATGTTCTGCACCAGCGCCGAGCAGTCGATGCCGCTCATGCCGGTGCCGCCGAAACGATAGGGCGTACCCGCCCAGCGATCGTGCTCCGCCATCAGCGCCTCGCGGATGGCAGCGGCGGGATCTTCAAGGAAGCTTCCCCCTGCCGCTGGGTCCTCCAGCGGGGACATGCGCGAGGCGGCGCGTTCGGCCAGGCTCGGCATATCACGGGAAAAGTAGTCGTTATCGGCAGTATTCTGGTAGTTCGATGCCGCACAGCCTGACAGCAGGCCAAGCAACACCATCGCCGCTGTCACGCGGCTTGTCTGGGCGACGCTCATGCGACACACACCTCATTCCCTGAACCGGCTGGCTGACGGCCTGCCGGCGCCCAAGAGCCGCTGTGGAAGTGACGCACTCGTGTCACTACCATAACGCCCCTCAGCTGCAAGTTTGACAATTCGGCCTCCTTCTTGATGGGAGGCCTGACGAAAGATCAACACGATACTAGCCAAAATTATCCGATCTGACGATAGATCAGGACAATTTTTTGGCGTTTTTTTCTGCTGTTTCGCGACGATCAGTGCAGGGTTCGTCCATCTCCCGGCAAGGTATCGATGTGAAGCGGTGCCCAATGGCGGGGGCGCGCACCCGGGAAATCCAGGCTGGCCCAGGTGCCGGCGAGGGGCGGAGCGCCCGACAGCCAGGCCACCAGCGCCTGGCGGAAGCTGGCCAGAAACGCTTCGCGCTCCGGGGTTTCCCCCATGAAGAACGAAAATCCTGCATAGAGACCCCGGGCATACTCCTGCCAACCGGCGTAGTGCTCCGACGCCAACTGGTGCGCACGCTCGAGCAGTGCCAGGAAGTCCTGCTGAGCCAGCCAGCCCAGCTGGCGACCGGCGATCGCCAGGTCGACCGCCTGGGCCAGGTCCCAGGCGCACATGTCGACGTCATTGCACTGGTCGGCGTTGTCACGTACCCGCAGCAGGCGCTCCAGGTGATTGCGCTCTTCCTCGTTGCACTCACCGGACTCCAGGGTCGCAATCTCGGAATTCAGGCGCGCGCTGTTGAGGGTGTAGGGCGCGTAGTTGATCTGATATTCCTGGCGATCACCGGCGTCCAGCAGAAAGCGCACGAAATCGATCAGCTCGGTGGCGGAGTGCAGGCCGTAGTGTCCATCGATCCACTCCAGGATCGAAGCCCCTTCCCGGTCGCTTTCCGGCTGCGGCAGGCTCCAGGCGGCGGTGTTCAAGGGTCCCACCAGCGACAGCGCGGTAAAGTGCATCAGGCTCGGACGCTCGCCAGGCTCGCGCCAATCGCCGCTGCGCCACTCGAGCCAGTGGAACAGGCTACCCGGATCGTCCAGGTGCCAGCGAATCTCGTAGGTCAAGGAAGGCTGATCCGGTTCCGGCAACAGCGCATCCCAGGTCGCCCAGGCCTCGAGCAGGCGCTTGGGGGTGCTGTAGAACCGACACAGCACATCGCGCAGGGACGCCGCCATATCGGTCAGGCTGTCCTCGTCGAACTGCTCACTGTCCATGCTCATCAGCAAGTAGAAGGCATACTTCTCGGCCATATGGATGGTCGCCGAATGGCGGGTCGCCCTGGCCAGGCCATCACGACCTGCCAGATCCGCCTGGGGCGCATCACCAAAGGGGGTTCTGGCCGAAGGCAGCGCTCGATGCGCCGCGTCAGCCGCCAGCTGATTGAGATGATGGGCCTGGGCCGGCAGCCAGTAGCGCACCAGTGAGCGGGCGCCCTCGTCGGGGTGCAGATCGAGGGTCTCCGCCAGGTACTTGCGCGCCTCGTCACGACGCGCCTGGGGCAGCGGCGGAATCGGCCCCTGACGTGCCGCCAGCTCGGGTTCACGCACCGAGGCCAGCGCCAGCACCCAGTGGCGAGGCGAGGCGCGCCACTGCCTGGCCGCCTGGCGTGATGCCTCGACCTGCTCCTGGTCGAGCAACTCCTGCAACGAGCCATGCCAAGGGCTCACCGGCGAGCCCATCAGCAACTGCCAGTCGGCTGCCAGGGTCGGCAGCCTGTCCTGACCTTCGAACAGACCACGGCCGCGCTGATAGGAGCGCGCCAGGGCGCTCCAGTCACTGTAACGACGCTGGACCAGATCGCCTGCGTGGTGCGCCAGCAGCGACGCTTCCTGGGGTGTCAGCCAGCCAATGCAGCTGCCGGCCCAGGCCAGATCCACCGCCCTCAGCCAGTCCCAGGCGGCCCACTCCAGCGGCTCCCCCTGGTCCACGTAGCGGCACAGCAGGCGGCCGTATGGGCGCTCCTGAGGCGCCAGCCCCTCACACCAGGCCTGGCGTTCGCCGGCACTGACCGCCATCAACCGCGCGGCGTCGATATCCCAGCCCTGGCGATCCCCCTGACTGGTCAGCCACAGCAAGGCGCGCTTGAGATCCTCGGCGCCATGAATCTGCCAGACTTCCCCCAGCCAGGCCTCGACCCCGTCCCAGTCATCCATGCTGGCCGGCGTCATCAGTACCGGCGAGAAGGCCGCCCGCAGTCGCCAGACGCGATCTTCCGGGCTGTCAGGCCAGAGGGCGGCGGCAGGCTCGCGACTCAGCGCAGTGCCGAGCAACGGCCAGGTGATTCCGGCGCCCTCGCCTTCCAGCTTCGACAGCGCCCGGCAGGTATCGAGCAAGCCCTCATCGCCGCGAAGCCAGCCTTCGCCGCTGCGGGAGGCGCAGAGTGCCTCCAGCCATTCATCCAGGCTTGCGTGACGATGGTGGATGTCGCTGCACAGGCGTGCTGCCCAGCCACGACTCACCTCGGCCGACATCCATCCCGACGCCCCTGCCAGGGCCACCAGCTCAAGCGCTCCCAGCAGGTGGGAGGCAGGCAGCGTGTTCGACGCATTGAGCTCGAGCAGGCGCCACCCCAGTTCGCCCCGGTCGGGGATCTCGAGGGCGGCCAATCGCTCACGTGCCGCCTCTTCAGGCAGCATCAAGGGGTCAGGCATAAAGGCCCAGTCGCACAGCACCAGTTGCTGAGCCCACCAGGCATTGAGCGGATCAACCAAGTCTCACCTCGCAGAAACACGGAGTCAGGCCAGCCCGGTCCGGCCTGACACAAGGCGCCAAGGACCATCGCTTCGGGCAGCTAGAAGTCGGCGACACAGTGTACCGGAAACTGTTCGCCACGCCGATGGCGATTGTTGCCAATAGATCTTCCAGACCTGGGCCTCGAGGGCCCGGCAAGCCTCATCGATGCATTCTTCGAACGGGCGTAAAAAATTCCGATCACAGCCCTTGGCGAGATGTTTCAAATAATGCACACTCGTCAATCATGACATAACACCCCTCTTCTCTGACCCTTTCCGGAGCTCCCGCATGTCCCACGTTCAGGACCTGATCATCGACAAGGCGTACATCGGCGGCCAGTGGCGTGACGCCGATCGCCACTTCAGCGTCACCAATCCCGCCACCGGCGAGACCCTGGCCGAGGTGCCGGACTTGAACGCCGAGGAAGTCCGCGAAGCCATCGGTGCCGCCGATGCGGCCTGGGCCGGCTGGAAGCGCAAGACCGCCAAGGAGCGCTCGGCCCTGCTGCGCGCCTGGTTCAACAGCATCATGGACCACCAGGAAGCCCTGGCCGAACTGATGACCCGTGAACAGGGCAAGCCGCTGGCCGAGTCCCGTGGCGAGGTCGCCTACGGCGCTGCCTTCGTCGAGTTCTACGCCGAGGAAGCCAAGCGTGTGGCTGGCGAGACCCTGCCGGGCCACGGACCCGACAAGCGTATCCTGGTGTTCCGCGAGCCGGTCGGTGTGGTCGCCGCCATCACCCCCTGGAACTTCCCGCTGGCGATGATCACCCGCAAGTGCGCCCCGGCCATGGCCGCCGGCTGCACCGTGGTGGTCAAGCCGGCCGAGGCCACCCCGCTGACCGCCCTGGCGCTGGCCAAGCTCGCTGAAGACGTGGGCATCCCCGCCGGCGTGCTCAACGTGGTGACCTCGAGCTCCCCGCGCGAAGTCGGCCCGGTACTGACCGGCGATGCCCGAGTACGCAAGGTGTCCTTCACCGGCTCCACCCCGGTGGGCAAGATCCTGCTGGCCCAGTGCGCCGACACCGTGAAGAAGGCCTCCATGGAGCTTGGCGGCAACGCGCCCTTTATCGTCTTCGATGACGCCGACCTGGACGCCGCCGTCGAGGGTGCCATCGCCTCCAAGTACCGCAACTCCGGCCAGACCTGCGTATGCACCAACCGCTTCCTGGTTCAGGACGGCGTCTACGATGCCTTTGTCGAGAAGCTGGCCAAGCGCGTGGGCGAGCTGAAGGTCGGCAACGGCCTCGAGGACGGTGTGGTTCAGGGTCCCCTGATCAACTCGGCAGCGGTGGACAAGGTGCAGTCGCACATCGCTGACGCCCTCGACAACGGTGCCCGCCTGGTCGCCGGCGGTGAGGCCCTGGAGGGCACCTTCTTCCAGCCCACGGTGCTGGCCGACGTGACCACCGACATGCGTGTCGCCCGGGAAGAGACCTTCGGGCCGCTGGCCCCGGTGTTCCGCTTCTCCAGCGACAACGAAGCCATCGCCATGGCCAACGACACCGAATTCGGTCTGGCCGCCTACTTCTATGCCACCGACTATCGCCGTATCTGGCGCACCATGGAACAACTCGAGTACGGCATGGTCGCCATCAATGAGGGCATCCTCTCTACCGAGCTCGCCCCCTTCGGCGGCGTCAAGGAATCGGGTCTCGGTCGCGAAGGTTCACGCCATGGCCTCGATGAGTACACAGAGCTGAAGTACGCCTGTGTCGGCGGCCTCTAAGGGCCAGCCCCGTCTCCCCGGGGCACGCCCTGCGTGTCCCGGACCTAGCGTCTACCCTATACATTCAGTGCCCTCAAAGGAGTCACGACATGAATAACGCTCAGCTGAACGAACTCAAGGACAAGTACGTCGCCAAGGGCGCGGCCAGCCCCGCCACCGCCTTCGCCGATCGCGCCAAGAACGCTGAACTGTGGGATGCCGATGGCAACCGCTTCATCGACTTCGCCGGCGGTATCGGCGTGCTCAACATCGGTCACTGCCACCCCAAGGTGGTGCAGGCGGTCAAGGACCAGCTCGACAAGGTGATGCACACCTGCCAGACCGTGATGCCCTACGAGGGATACGTGAAGGTCGCCGAAAAGCTTGCTGCGATCACCCCGGTGCGCGGTGAGGCCAAGGTGATGCTGGCCAACTCCGGCGCCGAGGCGCTGGAAAACGCGGTCAAGATCGCCCGCGCCGCCACCGGTCGCAACAACGTCATCTGCTTCGACGGCGGCTACCACGGCCGTACCTTCATGACCATGGCGATGAACGGCAAGGTTGCCCCCTACGCCAGCGACTTCGGCACCATGCCGGGTTGTGTGTTCCGCGCCGGCTACCCGGTGGCCGAGCACGGCATCAGCGAGGAAGAGGCGGTGCGTCGCCTCAAGATGGTGCTGAAGACCGACGCCAACCCCAAGGATACCGCCGCCATCGTGCTCGAGCCGGTACTGGGTGAAGGCGGCTTCTACCCCGCGCCGCAGAGCTTCCTCGAGAAGATCCGCGAGATCTGTGACGAACACCGCATCCTGATGATCGTCGACGAGGTCCAGAGCGGCTTCGGTCGTACCGGCAAGATGTTCGCCATCGAACACAGCGGCGTGAAGCCAGACCTGATGACCATGGCCAAGAGCATGGCCGCCGGCATGCCGATCTCCGCCGTGGTCGGCACCGCCGAGCACATGGACGCCTCTGGCGGCAACTCGCTGGGCGGCACCTATTCCGGCAGCCCGGTGTCCTGCGCCGCGACCCTGGCGGTGATGGAAGTGTTCGAGGAAGAGGACATCCTGGCCAAGAGCCAGGCGCTGGGCGACAAGCTGGCCAAGCGTTTTGCCCAGTGGGCGAGCGACTTCGACGCCGTGGTCCACCCGCGCAACCTGGGTTCCATGGCCGCCTTCGAACTCAACGGCAAGGACGGTCAGCCGGCTCCGGATCTCGCCGCCGCCCTGTGCAAGCGTGCCCGGGAGCAGGGCCTGATCCTGCTGTCCTGCGGCATGTTCGGCAACACCATCCGCTTCTTGATGCCGGTCACCATCGAGGACAAGGTACTCGAGGAAGGCCTGGACATCGTCGAGCAGAACCTCAAGGCCCTGGTCGGCAGCGAAGCCGCCGCCACCGCCTGATCGTGAAGCCTTGACGGCCTGAGCCGTCAGCCGATGACGCCACCGGTCCCGCCGGTGGCGTCGTCGTTTGTGGGGGTTGGCAACACTATGCCGAATCAAGCTAGGGTAAGGGTCCATCCATGGACGCGAGGGACCCGACCATGCAAGAGGACGAACTGGGCATTCTGGGCGTTGCCGCGCTGACGGAGCACTATCGCAGCGGCGACGCCTCCCCCCTGGAAGCTACACGGGCGGCGCTTGCGCGCATCGAGCGCTTCAACGACGCCGTCAATGCCTACACCTACGTCGACGCCGAGGGTGCCGAAAAGGCGGCCAAGGCGTCGGCACGTCGCTGGGGCCAGGGCAAGCCGCTGAGTCCGATCGACGGTGTTCCGGTCTCGCTCAAGGATCTGACCAACGTGGCCGGCATGCCGACGTCCAACGGCTCGCTGCTGGGTTCAAGCGAGCCCTGCGATGCCGACGCGCCACCGGCGAAACGCCTGAGAGAGGCCGGCGCCATCCTGCTGGGCAAGACCAACACCCCGGAAGACGGCTGGAAGGCGGTCACCGACAATCGGGTGTTCGGCGCCACCTGCAACCCCTGGGATACCCGCCTGACCGCGGGAGGCTCGTCCGGCGGTGCTGCCGCCGCAGCGGCCCTCAACATGGGGGTGTTGCACCAGGGCGGCGACTCCGGCGGCTCGATCCGCATTCCTGCCGCCTTCTGCGGGGTGTTCGGCTTCAAGCCGACCTTCGGCTGGACGCCCCAGTGGCCGCCGGCGGAAGAACCGACGCTGTCCCATATCGGGCCCATCGCCCGCAGCGTCGACGACGCCGTGGCGATGCTCAATGTCATTGGCCGCTACGACTATGTCGATCCCTACGCCACCCGGGGCCAGCCGGAGGACTGGGGCCAGGATATCGGCAAGGGGCTCGAGGGACTGCGCATCGCCTTTTCCACCGATCTGGGCTTCGCCGAGGTGGACCCTCAGGTCGCCACACGGGTCAGAGAAGCGGCGGATCGCATGCGCGATCTGGGCGCGGAGATCTGCGAGGTGGATCCAGAGCTGCCCTCGCCGCTATGGATCTTTCAGCGGCTGTGGTTCACCGCCTCGCTGGAGATGGTCTCGCAGCTCAGCGACAGCGAACGCGCCAAGCTGGATCCCGGCCTCTACGAGAACGCCCTGCGCGCAGAAGAGTGGAAGGCCGTGGAGCTGTTTCGCGCCCAGGCGGCCCGAGCCGAGCTGACCATGCGTCTTGAGCAGTTCAACCAGGACTACCACCTGCTGATGACGCCCTCTGTGCCGATCAGCCCCTTCGAGATCAACCACCAGGTGCCGCCGGGTAGCCAGATGCGCGACTGGGAGGAGTGGGCGCCGTTCTCCTACCCCTTCAACCTGAGCCAGCAGCCGGCCGCCTCGGTGCCCTGTGGTTTCACCGACCGTGGCCTGCCGGTGGGTTTCCAGCTGGCCGGCGGCAAGTTCGACGACGCCCGGGTACTGCGCGCCTGCCACGCCTTTCTCGAGGCGCATCCGCCGCGCTTCCCGACCCTGCCGGACCCGGCCCAGCGCGCCGGCTGAGCGGTGCATCAGGCCCCTGGCAGGGCCAGCTACGACAAGGGCCCGGTGCAGTGCACCGGGCCCCTTGCGATGACGGCGAGTCGCCGCCATTCGGTCGCTGATCAGAGCGCGCTAACCGCGTAGCTTGCCCACACCCCACAGCAGCACCACGGCACCCACCACCGCAGTGACCAGTGAACCGATAAAGCCGCCGCTGGACAGCCCCACCAGGCTGAACAGCAGGCCGCCAATCAGAGCACCCACCACGCCGACGCCGATGTTGCCGAGCAGGCCGAAGCCGCCGCCACGCATGATGTTGCCCGCGATCCAGCCCGCCAGACCACCGATGATCAACCACGCGATAAAGCTCATTGCGTTCTCCTTTCGTCACTGAATGGAAACTTGCGAATCATTCACCCTCGCTCCTTCGACCAAATCCCTTGACCAGGGCGCGAGGTGCCGCGTCGATCGCCCGGGGACGATCTTCACCGTTCACAGCTATACCATTACATCAATGCATACGAAAGTAGGGATATGTCACGTAATGTGAGACGCGACAGCACGAATACCGTCCGGTGACGCTGGGTCAGCGCCGATGACAGGCCCTTCGTCGCGTCTAGAATCGGTTGCCGGGCAGGGCAAGAAAGGCCAGTTCCTCGGCGGTGGACGCTCGTCCCAGCGCCTCATTGCGCTGAGGATAGCGACCAAAACGCACCAGCACCTCGCGGTGGCGATGCTCGTGGTGCAGGTTGTGCTCGAGTCCCGGTTGGTCGAACAGGCGCAGCGCCTCGTCGTGCACACGCAACGACTCGCTGTGCATATAGGGCATGTACAGGAAGGCTCGCCAGGGAGGATCGAGCACCCGATCTGCGCGCTGGGACACCGCCTCTTGGGCCAGTACCAGGGCCTGACCGTCACAGGCGAAGGCTCGTGGCTCGCCGCGGTAGATGTTGCGAGAGAACTGATCGAGCACCAGGATTTCCGCCAGCCGCCCGCGGGCCGAGGTACGCCACTGCCAGGTCTCGCCGGCGGCCGCCGCCGCCAGGGTCGCACCGAAGTCATCGCGGATACGGCCATCCAGCGCATCATCCTTGGCAAACCACTGTTTTGGTGTCAGCGTCTGAAACCAGAACTCGATCACTTCGTCGGCTCGCACCACCCTGTCGGTCATGGCAGACTCCCCTTCGCTCGCTTGTGACCCAGGCGGCCGCGCCCTTTCGCTCGCGGATTCCGCCACGTCGCCCCTCTGCCACAGGATGCCCAGGGACAGCCCATGACCTCGTTTGAACTGCTTCGATCGCTCGCCGTGGTGTTTCATCTCACGGGCTTGCTGGTCTGCCTGCTCGGCCTTCACCTGGCACGCCACCCGCAGCGCCGATGGCCCGGTCGTGCACTGGCCCTGTGCGGCTTTATCATCGCGGCAACGCCGACACTGCTGCAACTGTTCGGCATCATCGAGCCTGTGCCGATTTCAGCAGCTCCACCAAACTGACCCGCTGCGACAAAAGACGTATGGCTCGCCACGGAGAGCCGATTAGACTTGCGATCACGTAGTTGGAATACGCAACCGTCGGTTAACTTAATCCTTTAAGCTCGACGTCTTTCTGGAAAAAGACGAAGACTTTCGGAATTTCCACCGACTTGACGTCAATGCGACACTGCGCGAACCCGCGCTGCTTCAGCGCCAAAAGATGCACTGCAGCGGGCAGGATGACGCAAGCGCTGCAAAGATACTTCCTGGGTGTCGGCGCCACTGGCCTGCCAGCTGGCGCTCGGCACGGACATCGACCCAAGTGCGGTAATCGCCATGCCCCCTTTGGGAGGTGGCTCACGACCACGCCGCACCGGACAACGACCGCAAGGATGACACCATGCCCCTACTCACCTTCGCGTCCTTCCTGTTCTTTACAGGACTGGTCGCCTTCATCACCTGGCGCATCACACGCCGTGACGACCATTCAAGCACCAGCGGCTTCTTCCTGGCGGGGCGCAGCCTGACCTTCCCGCTGATCGCCGGCTCGCTGTTGATGACCAACCTGTCCACCGAGCAGATGGTCGGCCTCAACGGCTCCGCCTTCACCGATGGCCTCAGCGTGATGGCCTGGGAGGTGGTGGCGGTCATGGCTCTGGTGGCGCTGGCGTTGTTCTTCCTGCCGCGCTTTCTGAAAAGCGGCATCGCCACCCTGCCCCAGTTGCTCGAGATTCGCTTCGACAAGGGCACCCAACTGATCACCAACGTGATCTTTCTGATCGCCTACGCGGTGGTACTGCTGCCGATCATCCTCTACTCCGGCGCCATCGGCCTGCAGGGCATGCTCGACCTGTCCGGGCTCACCGGTATCGAATCCAGCACCACCCTGCTGTGGCTGACGGTGTGGATCGTCGGCATCATCGGCTCCATCTATGCCCTGTTCGGGGGCCTGCGCACCGTTGCCGTGTCGGATACCCTCAATGGCGTCGGCCTGCTGATCGGTGGCTTCGTGATCGTCTACTTCGGCCTTCAGGCGGTCAGCGACAGCGGCGGTGTGCTCGCCGGCTGGGAGATCCTCAAGGAATCCAACCCCGACAAGATGAACTCCATCGGTGGCAGCGAGCAGAGCGTCCCCTTCTTCACCCTGTTCACCGGCGTCTTCCTGATCAACGTCTTCTACTGGACCACCAACCAGCAGATCATCCAGCGGACCTTCGCCGCCAAGAACCTGGCCGAGGGCCAGAAGGGCGTGCTGCTGACCGGCTTCTTCAAGCTGCTGGGGCCCCTGTACCTGGTCCTGCCGGGCATCATCGCCTACCACCTGTACGCCGATCAGGGCGTCAAGGCTGACGCGGCCTACGGCCACCTGGTGTTCAACGTGCTGCCGGCGCCACTCACCGGCTTCTTCGCCGCGGTGATGGTCGGCGCCATCCTGTCTTCCTTCAACTCGGCGCTGAACTCCACCACCACCCTGTTCAGTCTGGGCCTCTACAAGGCGGTCCTGAAGAAGGACGCCACCGAGGCCCAGGTGGTCAAGTCGAGCCAGGTGTTCGGCTGGATCATGGCCATCTCCGCGATGATCATCGCGCCACTGCTGGCCGGTCAGGAAAGCCTGTTCGGTTACCTGCAGAAGATGAACGCCATCTACTTCATCCCCATCCTGGCGGTGGTGGTGGTCGGCCTGCTGACTCGTCGGGTGCCCCCCATGGCGGCCAAGATCGCTCTGGTGGGTGGCTGTCTGGCCATCTTCTGTGGCTACTTCATCCCGCCCTTCAACAAGCTGCCGGTGATCATGCACGAGTTCCACTTCGTCGCCCTGGTGTTCGTGCTGCTGGTGGCATTGATGCTGGTGATCGGCAAGCTGCGCCCGCGCGCCGAGGCCTGGAAGCAGGAAGACGTCGGCGCCGTCGACCTGACGCCCTGGAAGGGTGCCGTGCCGGCGGGCATCGTGCTGGTGATCCTGGTCATCGCCATCTACCTGGCCTTTGCCGGCTGACGGCCACCACGCCCCGCAATGACGACGCCCCGCCCTGTCAAGGCGGGGCGTCGTCGTTGTGGACACCATATGTCCATATCGGTGGGATAATGGTCCTTGCCGACATTCCTGACCTCCTCCAGACTCCAGAGACTCGCTGTCGCGCCGTTGTCAGGTGCGTCCCCCCTTCTCTGGAGCCCCCATCGTGACCACGACTCGAGACGTCGCCCTGCTGGCCTACCCCGACTGTCAGATGCTCGACGTCAGCGGCCCCTGGCAGGTCTTCGCCAGCGCCAACGACGTGCTGGGCAAGCCTGCCTACCGGCTACGTCTGATCGGCCGAAGTGCGAGCGAACTGGTCACCAACGGCGGTCTGCGACTGCTGCCGGATCTTGACTGGGAAGGGTGGGAGAGCGAACTCGACGAGGCCCCCGATGCTGGCGGCAACGGCCGCGACCTGACCACCCTGCTCATCGCCGGGGGCCACGGCGTCTTCGTCCAGTGCCAGCAACAGCGCTGGCGCGAACGACTGACGCGGGTGGCGCCGCACCTCGGGCGCCTGGGCGCCGTCTGCACCGGCGCCTTCCTGCTGGCCGATGCGGGCCTGCTTGACGGACGCAGCGCCACCACCCACTGGCGCCACTGTCGACGGCTTGCCGACAACTTTCCGCAGGTAAGGGTCCAGGCCGATGCGCTCTACGTCCATGACGGCGGGCGCTACACCAGCGCCGGGGTCACCGCCGGCATCGACCTGGCACTGTCGCTGGTCGAGAGTGATCTGGGCGCAGAAGCCGCCGCAGCGGTGGCCCGCGAACTGGTGATGTTCCTCCATCGCCCCGGCGGCCAGTCCCAGTTCAGCGAACTGCTGTCTCGCCAGCATCGTTGCGGCCCCCGCCTGCGCCCCTTGATCGATCGACTGCACGCCGACCCCGGCGGCGCCTTCGACCTGGAGAGCATGGCCGACAGCCTGAAGATCACCCCACGCCACCTGACCCGGCTGTTTCGCCACCACCTGGACACCAGTCCCGGCGAGTATCTCACCGGACTGCGCCTGGAGGCGGCTCGGCGCGAGCTGGTGCGTGGAGAAACCTCGCTGGAACGCCTCGCTTCACGCTGGCGTCTGGGCACCAGCGAACAATTGAGACGCCAGTTCCATCGCCACTATGGCGTTTCGCCGTCGATCTACCACGCGCGCTTCGGCGCCGATTCAGCGAACCATCGCTGAGTCACCGCCTCAGTCTTTTTTATCCACGACCTTCGTTACCGGAGACTCCGCCATGCCCCCTGTGACTTCATCCCGCCTCCCCGGCGGTGTGCTTCTGCTGTCGCTGTGTCAGGCGCTGCTGGTGAGCGGCAACATTCTGTTGATCGCCGTCTCGCCGCTGATCGGCCAGAGCCTGGCGCCCTCGCCCTGGCTGTCCACCCTGCCGGTGGCGACTCAGTGGCTGGGGTTGATGCTCGCCACCCTGCCGGCCTCCTTGATCATGGGCCGATTGGGGCGCAAGCGAGGCTTCGTGATCGGCAACCTGATCGGCTTCGCCGGCACGGTAGCCGCCTACCTGGCGTTGCTGGCCAATCACTTCGCCGCCTTCACCGTGGCGACCATGGCAATCGGCGTGGGCATCGGCTTCGGTCAGCTCTATCGCTTCGCGGCGATCGAGCTGGCCCCGAGCGGCGCCAGGGACAGGGCCATCGGTCTGGTCATGGGCGGTGGTGTGCTGGCCGCCTTCTTCGGCCCCTGGCTTGCACGTATCAGTCAGGACGCCGTCACGACGCCCTTTCTCGGAAGCTTCATCGGCCTGGGAGCGCTCTACCTCATCGCCCTGGCCCTGTTGCTGGTGGTACCTTTGCCCCCGCTGGACCCGAGCACCCGTCATGGCAAGAGACGTCCGCTCGGGGAGCTGCTGGCACAGCCCAAGCTTTGGCTTGCGGTACTCGCCGCCATGATCGGCTACGGCGTGATGAACCTGGCCATGACCGCTACCCCCCTGGCCATGGCCTCCGATGGCCACGCCTTTCACCACGTCTCGATGACGATTCAGTGGCATGTGCTGGCGATGTTCGCGCCCTCGTTCTTCACCGGCCAACTGACCCAGCGGTTCGGCACGACACGCATGATCGCGCTGGGTTGTGTGCTGCTTTGCGCCAGTGCCCTCAGCGCCCTGGCACCCTCCAGCCTGGCGGGCTTCAATGTCACTTTGATCCTGCTGGGACTGGGCTGGAACTTTACCTTTCTGCCGGCCACTGGCCTTCTGACCGAGTGTCACCTGCCCGCAGAAAAGGCCCGTGTTCAGGCCGCCAATGAGTTCCTGGTGTTTTCCACTGCGGCGATCACCGCCCTGGCGGCCGGCCCGCTGATCCAGTGGCTTGGCTGGCAGACGCTCAATCTGTGGCTGTTGCCGATGGCTGCCCTGCCGCTGATACTGATCGCGGCGCAGCGTCTTGCCTTTGACGCCGGTCGCCCCCAGATTAAGGAATAACTTTCACCGACGGAGTGGCAATGCCAACGGACCTGACCCGTGATCTGATGGACCTGATCGAGCGCGGCCGAGACCGCCAGTTGCGTCTGGCGGTGACCGGGCTATCTCGGGCCGGCAAGACGGCATTCTTGACCTCCCTGGTGGACCAGTTGCGTCACGCCGGGCTCGAGGCGCGGCTCGACCTGCTCTCGGCCAGCCGCGAGGGGCGCCTGCTGGGCGCACAGCGGGTTTCCCAGCAGGATCTCGCGGTCCCCAGGTTTCCCTTCGACCGAGCCCGCGCCAGCCTCGAGAGCACGCCTCCCGAGTGGCCCCAGCCCACCCGTGGCATCAGCGAGTTACGCCTGAAGATTCGCTATCGCCCCGGTCGCCAGCAGTGGTTGCGACCCGATACCGCCGAGTTGACCCTGGACCTGTTCGACTATCCTGGCGAGTGGCTGCTCGACCTGCCGCTGCTGGACCACGACTTCCTGAGCTGGAGCCTCGCCCAGTGGGACGCGGCGGGGCCAGCAAGGCGCGCCATGCTGGCCGACTGGGAAAGCGCGGTGCGTGAACTTCGGCTCGACGACGAGGCCGACGAGGCCCGCCTGGCGGAGATCAGCGAGCGCTACGCCGAAGGCCTGCGCGCCGCCAGGGAGGCCGGCTTCTCCGACCTTCAGCCCGGCCGTTTTCTGCTGCCGGGGGAGCTGTCCGGCGCCCCGGTGCTGCAGTTCTTCCCCCTGCCGGGGCTGGAGCAGGCATCGTCCGACGACCTCGAAAGGCTGCCCGAGACCAGCGTCTACCGTACCCTGGCCCGGCGTTTCAGCTACTACCAGCAACATATCGTCAAGCCGTTCTACCGCGAGCACTTCCGGCGCTTCGACCGCCAGATCGTGCTGGTGGACGTGCTGGGAGCACTGAACGCCGGGCCGGAACGCTTCGAGGATCTGTCCAAGGCGCTCCATCGTCTGATGCAGAGCTTCAACTACGGCCAGCGCAGCCTGTTCTCGCGGCTGTTCACGCCACGCATCGACCGCCTCGCCATCGCCGCCACCAAGGCCGACCACGTGACCCCGGAACAGCATGCCCGCCTGGTCGGGCTGCTCGAGGCGCTGCTGGCCGAACCACTGAAGAACCTCAAGTACGCCAATATTCCGGTCAAGGCCATGTCGCTGGCGGCCATTCGCGCCACCGAGGCCCGCGAGGTCACCCACCAGGGCAGGAAATCCCCTGCGCTCAAGGGCGTCACCCTGGAAGGCGAGCCCTTGCTGGCCTTCCCCGGCGAGGTGCCCAGCCGCCTGCCTGACCCAGCCTTCTGGGATCGCCAGGGGTTCGATTTCACCGCCTTCCGCCCTCAGCCCTCGACCACCGGTGCGCTGCCCCATATTCGCATGGACCTGGCGCTGGACTGGCTGATTGGAGACAAGCTCGCATGACTCGAGATAGCCGTGACGACCCGCGCCCTGCGGTACGCTTCGCCGATGACGACGATGCGCCCTCCGCTGCCGGCGTCGACAACACCACCTTCAGTGACCCGCGTCCGGGCCTGCGCTTCGACGATCACCTGGATAGCCGAGCGCTAACCCCAGCCGAGGCGCCGGAAACCGATACCAAGGTCGACCTCGAGGGCTCTCTGGGACGCCCACGCAAGCGCCGCTGGGGCCTGATCGCAGTACTGGGAGCGGCGGTGGGACTGGGCGGCGCCGAACTGGTGACCGGGGTCCCCGCTACCCTGGCCAGCGGTGACCTGATCGCCACCGGCTGGCAACTGCTTGGACTTGCCACCATCGGCCTTGGCGGGCTCGCCCTGAGTCGGGAGCTGTTTCGCCTCAGGCGCCTCAAGCGCCACGACCAGTTGCGTGAATCCCTGGCCGAATTACCGTCGCGCTCCCCCAGGGACGCACTGTCCATGGTCAGACGGCTCAAGCATCAGCTGGCCCTCGGCGACGACGATCCCCATTGGCTGGCCTTCGAGGCCGCCCGTGAAGACCACCATGACGGCCGTGACCTGCAGGCGCTGGTGGCCCACCATCTGCTCGCCCCCCGTGACCGAGAGGCGCGCCGGCTGATCTCGCGCATGAGCGGAGAAACCGCCGTGATGGTGGCGGTCAGCCCGCTAACCTTGGTCGACATGGCGCTGGTGGCCTGGCGCCACCTGGCGATGATCGATCGCCTGTGCCGACTCTACGGATTGGAGCTGGGCTACGCCGCCCGGGTACGCCTGCTGCGCAGCGTGCTCTATCAGATGGCCTTCGCCGGCGCCACCGAGCTTGCCGCCGACGCCAGCATGCAGATGCTGTCGCTGGACCTGGCCGGGCGGCTGTCCACCCGCGCCGCCCAGGGCCTCGGCGTGGGGCTGCTGGGGGCACGTCTGGGACTGCGCACCCAGCGTCTAGTGCGCCCGCTGGCCTTCGACCCTGACGAGCGCCCCCGAGTGGCGGACCTGCGCCGCGATCTGTGGCGCCAGCTCAGGCGCATGGAGGCACCGAAGAAGGACGCCTGACGGCCCAGGATGGTGAGGAGCGCCGGCCGTAGCATGGCATCGGCCGGCGCCGAAGACAGATGCCTAACGATCCAGCCGCTCGAGCACTTCCATGACTTCCTGACAGGCGCCCATGGTGTGGTAGTCGACCTTGCCGGCAGGGCTCTTCAGGTTGTCGTAACGACGATTGTCCGGCGTCAGGATACGCACCCAGGCGCCATGATGGTGGTCGATCATGTGCTGCCAACTGTAGTCCCACAGCCGCTGGTACCAGCGTCGATAGCTGGCCTTGCCGGTGACCTCCCAGAGCACGGCGGCCGCGGCGAAGCTCTCCGCCTGGACCCAGAAGTACTTGTCGCCGTCACATACCTGCCCGTCGAGATCCAGGCCATAGACCAGGCCGCCATGGGTCCTGTCCCAGCCCGCTTCGCAGGCGCTCGAGAACAACCGCTCGGCGGTGGGAATCAACCAGGCATCATCGCGATAGCGTGCCAGCAGCACCAGCAGCTTGGCCCATTCGGTCTGGTGGCCCACCTGATAGCCCCAGGGACGGAACAGGTGCTTGGGATCATCGCGGTTGTAGTCGAAGTCGCGCTGCCACTGGCGGTTGTAGTGCTCCCAGATCCAGCCCTGGGGATGGTCATCGCTGGCCTTGGTGATCGCGCGGGCGATGGCCATGGCCTGGTCCAGATAAGGGGTCTCGCCGGTGGCCTCGAAGGCGGCGATCAGCGCCTCACAGCCATGCATGTTGGCGTTCTGGCCGCGATAGTCGCTGAGATTCCAGTGCTCATCTGCCTCATCGGCGAAGCGCTGCCACTGGGGTTCCCAGAAGCGCTTGTCGAGCATGGCGTGAACCCGACCGATACCCTCGTAGGCTTCATCGATGCCGGCGCGATAGGCCTCGGCGTAGGCCAGCAACACGAAGGCCAGGCCGTAACAGTGATGGGTGGGGTCTTCGACCTTTCCATCGCGCAGGGTCCAGGCGTAGCCCTGATGGCGCGTCTGGAAGTGGGCCTTTTCGAGATAGGCCAGACCATGGCGGGCCCAGTGCAGATACTCGGGATTGCCGGTCTGGCGAGCAAAGCGTGCATAGGTCACCACGAAACGCGTACTGGAGACCAGGTGCCGATGTCCTGCGTCGACGATGTGGCCATCGTCACGAAAATACTGGAAGAAACCGCCGTGCGGATCGATCGCCCGCGGATGATAGAACGCCATGGTGTCGCGCACATGGCGATCGAGAAACATCGGGTCAAATCCGTTCATCACTGCCTCCTGTTACGGGGATGCAAGACCTCGGTATGACGGCGCTAGGCGCTGTCCGAAAAGTCGACGAGCGAAGGTTAGACAAGGCAAAAATCGGTGAGAAAGCGCAGTTTACGGGGTGTAAATGAGCATTTTGACCGGGCTGGCGCACCAGACGATTTTTAACGCCGTATTACCGAGCGCAGGCACTTTTCAGACAAGCCCTAGCCCGCCGCCCCACCACTGCCCCAAGTGTGGCCTCAGTGTAGCGCGCTGCCTTTGCCTCGGCCGCCCCGTCAGCCGTCCAGCCCGAACCGCTGCCGCAGGTGCTGGGCCACCGCTGCCTCGGCGTGGTGACCGATCACGCGGGCCTCGGGCAGATCCTCGGCCAGCCTGGGATGGGCGTTGGCCATCACCTGGGCCTCGCCGGCCAGCGCCAGCATCTCCAGATCATTGAGGTTGTCGCCGAAGGCCAGGCAACGGGTGGCGGGGATGCCGAGGTCGTCAAGCAGTGCCGAGACGGCGGTGCCCTTGTTGACCCCGGCGGCCATGATCTCCAGCGAATGACTCATCGAGTAGGTGATGTGAAGCGCCTCCCCTGCCGCCTCCCGGGCGCCGGCTTCGATGTCGGCGAGCAGACTGGGGTCACCGATATAGAGCACCTTGCCGACCCCCTGGACGTCCATCTCTCCCGGTCCCTCCACCCGGTAGCCGAAGCCGGTGGCCTCGTGCAGCGACAACAGACCCGGGGCGTGATCATCGATCACCCAGGCCTCGTCGCGGTACATGTTGAGGCGTACGTCGGGATGACGCGGCAGCTGGATCAGCGCCTCGACCAGCTCCGGGGCGAGGTGTGCCGACCGCACGCAGCGGTCGCTCGGGTCCAACGTCCAGGCGCCGTTGCTGGAGATGATATGGGCGTCCACCCCCAGGCGATCGCGAAAGCCGATCATGTCGCGATGATGGCGGCCCGAGGCCAGGGCGATACGGTGGCCATCGGCGGCCAGTCGACGCAGGGTCTCGACGGTCAGCTCGGCCAGGTCATGGTTGGCACCCAGCAGGGTACCGTCGAGGTCGGACACGATCAGGTGAGGCAGCATGGCGACTCCGGGTCTTCAGGGGGAACGGGGAAGTCTACACCAGATGGCCAGGCGTAGAACGCCAGCGGCGGCACACCCTGAAGTGTGCCGCCGCTGGCGGTAAGGCGAGATGACCGCAGGTGGCGGGCGCATCACACTCGCCACCTGCCACCCAGCGGGCTACCACTCAGCGGGCTACCACTCAGCGGGCTACCAGCCCTGCCTGGTGCAGACCACCGGCCAGGGCCTCGGCGTCCTTGCCCACCACCAGGTGCCACACGCCATCGGCTACTCGCATCACGCCGTGACAACCCAGCTGCGCCAGCGCCTGCTCGTCCAGCGCACCGTCGCTGCCGACCTCCAGGCGCAGACGGGTCGCCGCCCGGGCTTCCAGCGCGCGAACGTTGTCCGAGCCACCCAGCGCTCGGGTCCAGGCGTCTATCTGCTCGTCATTGAGACTCTTGGCGCTCACCACCTTGGGGACGCCGGTGGCGATAGGTGCGGGGTCGGCGCCCACCGGCGGGGTCTGGCCCTCGGCGGCCATGGCGGCGCGAATCTCATCGGACACGCTGTCGGCGATGGGGCCCAGGATGACCTGGATGCCACCTCCGCCGAGGCGCATGATGCCACGCGAGCCCAGCGCCTTGAGTGCCGGCTCGTCGATCTGCTCCGGCTCCTTGAGCACCAGCCGCAGGCGTGTGGTGCAGGCACCGACGGCCTCGAGGTTGGCGGCACCGCCGAGTGCCGTGACGAAGGCCGGCCCCCGCTCGCCCAGGTCCTCGGCTTGTACCTTGGCGCCCTCGTCCATCGGCTCACGCCCTGGCGTCGGCAGATCGAAGCGCACGATCGCCCACCGGAACAGCACGTAGTAGACGCTACCGATCACGAGCCCCACCGGCAGCATCAGCCAGCCGTTGGTGGACAGACCGTAGGACAGGGCGTAGTCGAAGGCGCCGGCTGAGAAGGTGAAGCCAAGCTTGACGTCGAGCCACTGCATGATCGCCATGCTCAGCCCGGTCATCAGCGCGTGGAAGGCGTACAACAGCGGCGCCAGGAACATGAAGGTGAACTCGATCGGTTCGGTCACCCCGGTCAGGAAGGCGGTCAGCGCCAGCGACATCAAGAGCCCGCCGACCTGGGCGCGACGGCCCTTGTCTGCGGTGTGGTACATGGCCAGTGCCGCCGCCGGCAGACCGAACATCATCACCGGGAAGAAGCCGGCCATGAAACCACCCGCCGCCGGGTCACCGGCGAAGAAGCGATTGAGGTCACCGGTGGCGTCACCGAAGCTGCCGAACACGAACCACACAAAGCTGTTGAGCACGTGGTGCAGGCCGGTGACGATCAGCAGTCGATTGAGCGCACCGTAGACGAACTTGCCAAAGGCGCCGGCGTCGATCAGCCAGTGTCCCAGGGTGTCGATGGCGTGCTGGATCGGCGGCCAGCCCCAGCCGAAGGCGATCCCCAGCACCACCCCGGCAAGGCCGGTGGCGATGGGCACGAAGCGCCGTCCGCCGAAGAAGGCCAGATAGTCGGGCAGTTTTATCGCCTTGAAGCGGTTGTACAGAAGCCCGGCCACGGTACCCATGATGATGCCGGCCAGCACCCCCATGTCGATCTCGGGGTTGAGGCTTTGCAGCACCGCGTCCAGCACCAGATAGCCGATCACCCCGGCAAGTCCCGCCGCGCCGTTGCTGTCGTCGGCAAAGCCGACGGCGAGGCCGATGGCGAAGATCAACGCCAGGTTGGCGAAGATCGCCTGACCGGCGCTGGCGACGAAGGCGATGTCCAGCAGGTCCGGCTGGCCCAGGCGCAGCAGCAGGCCGGCCACCGGCAGTACCGCGATCGGCAGCATCAAGGAGCGCCCGAGCAGCTGAAGCGCCGCCATCAGGCGTGAACCAAAGGAGGTGGTCATGTCAGGATCCTCTCGGGTGTGGGTTCGACGTCGAGGGCGGCGTCCACCAGCGGTGCCAGAGCCTTGCGCACCGAGGCCGCATCGGGCATCGCCAGCAGGGTGTCGATTTCACGCGCGATCACGGCGGCATCAAGCCTGCGCAGGCGGGCCTTGACCGAAGCGATACGCGACGGCTCCACCGACAATTCCGACACGCCCATGGCCACCAGCAGCGGGCCGGCCAGGTCGTCACCCGCCGCGGCGCCACACACCCCCACCGGGCAGCGGTTGGCGGTGCCCGACAGGGTGGCCTGGATCAGCCGCAGCACTCCGGGATGCAGCACGTCGGCCTGGGCCGCCAGCTGAGGATCCTCGCGGTCCATGGCCAGGCCATACTGGGTCAGGTCATTGGTGCCGATCGACAGGAAGTCCGCGACCTTGGCCATGGCGGCGGAGCACAGCGCTGCGCTGGGCACCTCGATCATGGCGCCGAGCAGCGGCAGTTCGGTCAGCCGCATCTCGGCGGCCAGGGCCTCCATGCGTTCGCGCACCCACTCGAGTTCGCTGGCATCGCTGACCATCGGCACCATGATGCGCAGATGACGCAACGGCTTGACCCCGAGCAAGGCCTTCAACTGGGTATCCAGCAGGGCCGGCTGGGTCTGCCACAAACGCATGCCGCGCACGCCCAGCGCCGGGTTGGGGACGGTGGGCAGGGTGAGGTACGGCAACTGCTTGTCGGCACCGATATCCAGAGTACGGATGATCACCGGCCTGGAACCCAGCGCATCGACGCTTGCCTGGTACTCCTGACGCTGGGCGTCCTCGTCCGGCGCTGCGCCACGCCCCAGAAAAAGAAACTCGGAGCGCATCAGGCCGACGCCATCGGCACCACAGTCGCTGGCCTGGCGGGCTTCCTCGGCGCTGCCGATATTGGCCGCCACCTCGACCATGTGGTTGTCCCGGGTGACCACCTCCAGGTGAGCCTCGGCGCGTTCTTCCTCGGCGCGCGCCTGGCGGGCGGCGATGTCCGCCACCACCTGGTCGCGACGCGCCTGGTCGGGCTCGAGTTCCAGCCGGCCGTTGTCGGCATCCAGCACCACCGCCCGATCCAGACACGACTCGGTCGCTTCCATCAGGCCGCCGCCCATGGCGACCAGGCACGGCAATCCCCTGGCCCTGGCCATGATGGCCACGTGGGAGGTGGTGCCTCCGGCGGCCAGGCATATCCCTGCCGGCGCCAGGGCGCAGAGATCGACGAAGGTGGACGGTGTCAGATCCTCTGCGACGACGATGGCGCCGGGGGTGATATCACCGAACCCGCTGCCCTCGCCTTCGCTGAATTCCAGCATCACCTGGCGTTGCAGATCACGCAGGTCGGCGATCCGCCCGATCAGGATGGGGTTACCAGTGGCCCGCAGCCGATCGGCCTCGGCATCCAGCGCCTCGCGCCAGGCCTGGCCAGGGCTTAGTCCCTCTTCCAGGCGGCTGATCGACGAGGCCACCAGATCAGGGTCTTCAAGCCACGCCTGGTGCGCCTCGAACACCTCCGCCTCGGCGGTCTGGCCACTGCGCTCGGCGCGCTCTCGGGCGGCCTCCAGCTGGCGCCCGACGCGTTCGAGCGCCTCTTTCAGACGCGGACTTTCCAGCTTGCGCCCCAGCCCTTCCAGCGGTACCTCGGGTAACTTGACCGACAGTGTCGCCAGCGGACCGGTCGCGATCCCGGCGCTGGCCACAAGACCTGCGAGCTGTCCGGCGGGCAGATCGACGCTGGGCGCTGCCGATGATGTGGCGGCCTCCGCCTGTCCTGGGCCATGCCCTTCCGGGGTGGTCAACAGCGCCATCGCTGCCGCCAGGGCCGCGTCGGCCTGACGCCCCTTTACTCTGATGACCACCTCGTCACCGCACTCGAGCCCCAGGTTCATCAGGGCGCTGACACTATCCGAACTGGCCGTGCGAGCGTCGCGCAGCAGGCTCAGGCTCACCTGGTGATCACGCGCGATGGCACGCAGGCGTGCCGCCGGCCGGGCGTGCAACCCTGACTCGATCGCCAGTACCAGAGAGCGCTCCAGCGCCTGGTCATCGCCGCCTTCTTCATCGGTGACATCATCGGCAAGCCTTTCGGGGCCCAGCACCACCAGCGGATCACCGCGCTGGACGATATCGCCGGCACGCAGGTCCAGCGACACCCACTCACGACCTCCGGCATCCAGCACCACCAGTGGTGTCACCAGCGATACCGCCTCGCATACCAGTTGATCCACATCGAAGTAGCACAGCGGCTCGCCCGCCTCGATGCGCTGGCCCAGGCTGACGCAGGGCTCGATGCCCTTGCCTTCGAGGGCGACGGTGTCGAGGCCAAGATGAACCAGTACCTCGACGCCCTCGTCGCTCTTGATGGTGAAGGCGTGATGGGTACGGGCACACTGAATCACCTCGCCGGCGCAGGGCGCGTGCAGGCAACCGCCCAGGGGATCCAGGGCGATGCCCTGGCCGAGGGTACCCTCGGCAAAAACCGGGTCCGGCACGTCGGCCAGGGGGACTACCACCCCCTTGACCGGCGCCACCAGAGTGACATTGCTGGAAGTCATGATCGGCTCCGTATGATTGTCGTAGTGATTAGAGCGTGCAGGTCACCTTGCGCAGGTGCCTCGGTTGATCCGGATCGATACCGCGAGCCTCGGCCAGGCGGGCCACCATCGGATAGAAGCTCTGGATCACCGACACCGGTTCCAGCGCCTCGTGACCCGCCGAGGTCAATGTCAGATGGCGCTTGGGCACACGGTCGTCGGCGGCCAGCAGCACCTTGGCACCCACGCTCTCGAGCCACTCGGCCAGCTCCAGCAAGCCCTGCTGTTCGGCGCCGGGGGGGGCGAACACCAGTACCGGATAGCCTGGCTCGATCAGCGCCATGGGGCCGTGCTTGACCTCGGCGCCACTGAAGGGCTCTGCCTGAATGGCGCAGGTTTCCTTGAACTTGAGCGCCGCCTCCTGGGCGATGCCAAGCCCGGTACCCCGGCCGATGACCATCAGCCGATCGGCGTCCTTGAGCGCTTCTACCGCCGTGCTCCAGTCCTGGGCGGCGGCGTCGGTGAGGCGGTCGGGCAGCTCATTGAGCGCCCCCAGCAGCATGGCGCTCTCGTTCCAGTGCGCCATCAGCTGGGCACCGGCGGACAGGGTCGCCAGGAAGCTCTTGGTGGCCGCCACACTCTTCTCTTCACCGGCAAACAGCGGCACTTCCAGATCGCTCGCCCGGCCCAGTGGTGACTCCGGCGTATTGACCAGCGCGATGGTGGTGGCACCACCCTGCTTCAGCGCCTCCTGGCTCGCCACCAGATCGGGACTCTGGCCCGACTGGGAGATGGCGATGGACAGCTGGCCGGCCAATCGCCAGGGCGTACGCGACAGGGTCGACAGTGACGGCGGCAGCGAGGCCACCGGAATGCCGCGAGTCTGCATGCACAGGTAGGCGAGATAGCTGGCGGCGTGGTCAGAGCTGCCCCTGGCCACGGTGACGGCGCCTGTCGGCGGCTCGGCACGCAGGCGATCACCCAGTTCCCGCAGCACTGTCTGGTTACGCGTCAACTGACCGCGCAGGCGTTCCGGCGCGTTCAGCGCCTCTTCAAGCATGAGTGACATGGGATTCTCCAGAGACAAGACGACCGTCCAGATGGACAGAGGTAAGGGTGAGTTCGGGGTCGAGGGTCACGATATCGGCGCGGGCCCCGGCCCCCAGGCGACCGATGTCACGGCGCCCGAGGAAGTCCGCGGGAAAGCGCGACAGCCGATCCGAGGCCTCGGCCAGGCTGAGCCCGACACTGACGAAGTTGCGCAGCGCCTGATCCATGGTCAGGGTGCTGCCGGCCAGGGTGCCGTCGGCCAGACGCACGCCGCCCAGGCACTTGGTCACCTTCTGCTCGCCCAGGCGGTAGTCACCGTCGGGCATGCCAGCCGCCGCGGTGGAATCGGTCACCGCATAGAGCCGCGGAATGCAGCGCAGCGCGGTGCGAATGGCGCCGGGATGTACATGCAGCAGATCGGGAATGATCTCGGCGTACTCGGCGTGGGCCAGCGCCGCCCCGACCATGCCCGGCTTGCGGTGGTGCAGCGCGGTCATGGCGTTGAACAGGTGGGTAAAGCCGCAGGCGCCGTGGGACAGCGCCTCGACGCCTTCTTCGTAGCTGCCCAGGGTATGGCCCAGCTGGACGCGCACGCCCTTGTCGGTGAGGTGACGGATCACTTCGCCATGGCCGCTGATTTCCGGTGCCAGGGTGATCAGCAGGATGGGCGCCAACGCCATCAGTTCATCCATTTCGGCGACGCTGGCGACCTGGGCGTGGGCCGGCTGGGCGCCGAGCTTGCCAGGATTGATGAAGGGCCCTTCGAGGTGTACGCCGAGCACCCGGGAAGCCGCGGGGTCCGGGGCGTCCATATAGCCTGAGATCTCGCCCAGAACCGTACGCACCTCTTCCGGGCGCGCGGTCATGGTGGTCGCCAGCAGGCTGGTGGTGCCAAACCGCAGGTGAGTGCGGGCGAGGGTCGAGACGGCCTCGCGCCCCTCCATGGCGTCGGCTCCGCCACCACCATGCACGTGCAGGTCGACGAAGCCGGGGATCAGCCGAGGGGCATCATTGGTAGAGGGGTCCACGGGGGAGCCCTCGATGGCGGCGATCCGGCCCTGTTCCAGCCGAATCTCACCCAGGCGCCAGCCCTCGGGGGTCAGCACGTTACCGGCAAGGCGGGTGGGAGCGGTACTCATGGCGGTCTCCTAGCGGGCGAGTTCGACGGTGAAGTCGTAGTAGTCGGTACGGCAGTAGGTGATGGTCAGCTCCGCCGGGGTGTCGTCGGCCAGGTAGCCCAGCCGCGTCACCTTGAGCAGAGCCTGGCCTTCGGCCACCTGGGCAAGCCCGGCGAGTTCGGCGTCGGCATTGACCGCGGTGACCTGCTGACGGGCACGCACGATGGGGCGACCAGCCTGCTCGAGCCATTGATACAGCGAGACGTCGACCGCCATGGGGTCCGGCAGCACCGTGACCGGCAGGCAGCTCTCCTCCACCGCCATCACCACGTCATCGGCCAGACGCAGACGCTTGAGTCGCGACACCTGGGCATTGCTCGACAATCCCAGGCGTAGATTCTCCTCGGAGCTCGGCTGGCAGCGCTCGCGTCTCAGCCACTCGGAGCGCGGCGAAAATCCCCGCTGGATCAGCATGTCGCTGAAACTCGCCAGTCGGGTCAGCGGCTGATCCATGCTGGGACGAATAAAGGTGCCGGAGCCGCGGTCGCGTCGGATCAGGCCGCTTTCCTCCAGCTGGTCGAGGGCCTTGCGCGCCGTGATGCGTGACACCGCCAACGCCTCGGCCAGGTTGCGTTCCGACGGCAGCGCCTCTCCGGCGCGCCAGCTGCCACTGCGGATGGCCGCCTCCAGGCCGTTGGCCAGCTGGCGGTACAGTGGCGTGGCAAGCGAGGCGTCGAGGTGCAGGTGCTCGAATCGTGAATCCATGGCGGCGTGGTCCCTGGGAGCTTGGTGATAACCACTATAGCTCCACCTAGAGACCAATTAAATACCAATCTAATACCACATTGGTCGAACCCTGACTGTGCATTTCACGGCGACCCACACGCCCCCTCAACTCCTCTACCGAGGTATTCCCACGGGAGCGAAAGGAGGCGTAGCAAGGATGCCGCACAGGAAGCGGTGAAATTTTGCCGAATGCCGTTTCCAACCCCTTGATTTGTGGCCTCGGGCTCCACGGGGTTTGGCCGGGGCTGCAACAATCCGTATAGTGGCCCCCTTATTCCCGCCACTCGATCGTGACCATGCTGCAGAACAACGCCTTGCTGGCTCAGCTCAAGCAACAGATCCGCGATAACACCCCCCGCGTCACGGGTGTCATCAAAGCCACCGAAAAGGGCTTCGGCTTCCTCGAGTGCGAGGACGGTGCGTCCTATTTCGTGCCGCCCCCCGCCATGAAGAAGGTGCTGCACGGCGACCGCGTCGAGGCAGTGCTGCACGAGGAAGGCGAGCGCAAGTCGGTGGAACCCGACACCCTGATCGAGAGCAACATGCAGCGCTTCGTTGCCCGGGTGCAGAAGCGCGATGGACGCCTGGCGGTGGTGCCTGATCACCCGTCGATCAAGACCGCCATGAAGGCACGCATCAAGCGCAGCCTTGAGGAAGACGCCATCGGTGACGGCGACTGGGTCGTGGCGCGTCTGGTGCGCCACCCGCTCAAGCCCGACGATCGCGCCTTCTTTACCCAGATCGACGAGCTGGTGGCCAAGACCGATGATCCCGCAGTGCCCTGGCGCGTCACCCTGGCCCGCCACGCCCTCGAGCAGGAATGCCCCGACGCCGGCAACGACTGGCCGCTGCGCGACGAAGGCCTGGAGCGAAAGGACCTGACCGCCGAGCCCTTCTTCACCATCGACGGCGAGAAGACCCGGGACATGGACGACGCCTTGCGCGTCGAGGTCCGTGAGGACGGCGGCTGGCGCCTGTCGGTGGCCATCGCCGACCCTACCGCCTACGTCGAGGAAGGCCACGCCGCCGACCTCGAGGCCCGCACCCGCGCCTTCACCGTCTACCTGCCGGGCCAGAACGTCACCATGCTGCCCGAGCAGCTGGCCGACGATCTGTGCTCGCTGCACGAGGGCCAGGAGCGCCCGGTGCTGGCCTGTCGCCTGGACGTCAACGCCGATGGCAGCCTCGGTGACTATCAGTTCTTCGCTGCCACCGCGCGTTCACAGGCTCGCCTGGTCTACGACAACGTCTCTGACTGGCTCGAGGGCCAGGGCGAATGGGCACCCGACGACATCATCGGTGAACAGCTCAAGGCCCTCCGCGATCTGACCGAGGCACGCACCGCCTGGCGTCAGGAGCACGCCCTGGTGTTCAAGGACCGTCCCGACTATGTCTTCGACCTGGACGAGGCCGGCAACGTGCTGGCGATCCGCACCGAAGAGCGGCGCATCGCCAACCGCATGATCGAAGAGTCGATGATCGCCGCCAACGCCTGCTGTGCGACGCTGCTGGCCGACAAGGTCGGTCACGGCATCTTCAACGTCCATCGTGCCTTCGAGGACGACAAGGCCGAGGCCGCCCAGAGCTTCCTGGCGACCCAGGACATCGCCGTCGAGCGTGAGGCGCTGACCGACCTGTCGCGCTACAAGGAGCTCAAGCGTGCGCTGGAAAGCCGCGACGATGCCTGGCTCGACGCCCGCCTGCGCAAGTTCCAGGGCTTTACCGCCATGTCCGCCCAGCCGGGCCCGCACTTTGGCCTGGGACTGGCCGCCTACGCCACCTGGACCTCGCCGATCCGCAAGTACGGCGACATGGTCAACCACCGCCTGATCAAGCGCGTGCTCAAGGGCGAGCAGGCGCCGAAGGAGGCCAGCGTCGAGTTGACCGAGCAGCTCACCGAGCGCCGTCGCCTCAACCGTCTGGCCGAGCGCGACGTCAAGGACTGGCTCTACGTGCGCTACCTGACCCCGGCGGCCAAGCAGCAGGACGTGTTCGATGCCGAGATCATCGCCATCAACCGCGGCGGCATGCGGGTACGCCTGACCGCCAACGGCGCCACCGCCTTCGTACCGGCACCGCTGATGCACGCAGACCGCGACAAGGTGGTGGTCGACGACAAGGAAGGCCGCATCCAGATCGAGGGCGAGGAGCGCTTCAAGCTCGGCGACGCGGTACGCGTCGCCCTGACCGAAGCCAAGGAAGAGACCCGCTCACTGGTGGCCCAGCCCGCCGCCTGAGCGATCCTTCCTGCTCGGTCGCGGCGGTAACACCGCTATCGACCTCGAAGTACAGAAAACGGCGACCTTCGGGTCGCCGTTTTTCGTTCTCCGCCCGGGCGATTCTTCCAGGCACCTTTCCCTGTCGCTGAACTGACTTATTTCCCTCGTAGGCTCATGGCAATGACGCGCTCGCCATGGAGGCCCCTTTTGCATCTCGCCGACGTCACCATGTTTCACGCCCCCGCCAGCGGCGGCGTACGCACCTACCTTCAAGCCAAACACCGGGTGTTTTCGCGCTTCCCGCAGTTGCGCACCAGTCTGCTGGTGCCGGGGGCCGAGCGAGACAGCCTCGGCGACCATCACCAGTTGCCTGCACTGCGCATCCCGCTGGGCCAGAGCTACCGCTTTCCGCTGCGCCGCCGGCCCTGGCGCGACGCCCTGGTGGAGCTATCGCCGGATCTGATCGAAGCCGGCGACCCCTACGTCACCGCCTGGGCGGCACTGGACGCCGGCCAGCGTCTCGGCGTGCCGGTGGTGGGCTTCTACCACTCGGACCTTCCTCGGTTGATGGGGGATCGCTTCGGGCCGATGGTGCAGCGACGGCTGGAGCGCTACGTGGTCGACCTTTACCGCCGCTTCGACAGCGTACTGGCGCCCTGCCAGGCGATGGCCGACCGTCTGACGTCCTGGGGCGTCAAACGGGTGCGGGTGCAGCCCCTTGGCGTCGATCTGGCGACCTTTCACCCGGACAGGCGCGATCCCGAGCTCAGGCGCAAGCTGGGGCTCGGCAACGACAGCCGTCTATTGGTGTTCGTCGGGCGCTACTCACGAGAGAAGAACATCGAGGTGTTGCTGGACACCGCCAGGCGCCTTGGGCCTCCCTACCACCTGCTGTTGATGGGCCCCGGCATGCCCACCGAGGTGCCCGCCAACGTCAGCGTCATCAATCGCTGCGTCGGCGTGCATGAGGTCGCCCGTGCGCTCGCCTCCAGTGATGCCCTGCTGCACGCGGGCACCCGCGAGACCTTCGGGCTGATCGCCCAGGAAGCCATGGCCAGCGGCATCCCGGTGATCGGCGCCAGGGCCGGTGCGCTGATCGAGAACGTGCCATTGGGCGGCGGCGTGCTATGTCAGCCACATTCGGCAGCCGCCATGGCCGAGGCCACCGAGGCGCTGTTCGCCAATGATCCGCAATCGGCCGGGCGCCACGCTCGGCGCTTCGTCGAGCGCCAGTTCGACTGGGACAAGGTGATGATTTCGCTGCTCAACCATTACGAAGCCGTCATCGATCCGGTCTGCCCGCGCGATCGGCGCCATGGCTAGGTTTGGGCCAACACCATCGCTGGACAGGCGCCTGCGTGCCCCTGCCGGGATGCAATCACGCCTGTGGTGGAAGGCCGCCCTGCTGATCCTGACCCTGGCCATCACCCTGCTGCTGCCGTGGTGGCTGGGGGGCGCCGGCACCTTCACTGCGGTTATCGCCTTCCCGCTGCCCCTGCTGGCGCTGATGGTAGCCCTGGCGGTGATCTGCTGGAACCTCAACGCGGCGCGCCTGCGGCTGATGCTCGACGGACGAGCCGGCCGCCTCGGTCAGGGCGGTGCCCTGGCGATCGAGATGTCGTCGAAGTTCGCGCTATGTGCCACCCCGGCCGGGGGCGGAGGCGTCGCCACCCTGCTGTGGCTGCTGGCACGCCGGGGCTATCCGCCGGCCCAGGCCTCGGCCATCTTTCTGGTCGATCAACTGGCCGACATGCTGTTCTTCAGCCTGATGCTGGGCGTACTGGTGTCGCTGTCGATGAGCGGACTGGCCAGCTGGCCTCACCAGACCCTGGTCGAGGCCTCCCTGGCGGCGCTGCTGCTGGCGCTTGTGGTGTTTGCGGTGGTGATCGTGTGGCTACCCTGGCTGCTGCGCCATGTCTCTCCCCCTCCCTTTGTCGGCTCGGGGCCCAGGCGCTGGATGACCCGACGCCTGCTGCGCTGTCGCCGGACCCTGGCGAGTACGCTTGCGCTGCCCAAGGGCGTGCTGATGGCGATCTTCGCGCTGTGCTGCCTGCACTGGCTTGCGCGCTATAGCCTCCTGTATCTGGCGGTGCTGGGGGTGGGCGGCGGCGCCGACTGGGCCTGGACCTTTCTAGTGCAGATGCTGGCCATGGCCGCCAGCCAGTTGAGCGTGCTGCCGGGCGGCGCCGGCGCCGCGGAGGTCAGCGTAGGCGCCCTGCTGCTGCCGCTGATGGCCCGAGAGCAGGCCGCGGCGGCGGTGATCGTCTGGCGCCTGGTCAGCTACCACCTCTATCTGGTGGCGGGCGCGCCGGTGTTCGTGGCACAGGTGGTCGGCTGGTGGCGCACGCGGGCCAATCAATCGTCGCCTCGTCCCTAACGCCTTCCGCGTACTTCCCCCTTCGACCCGCCCCTTCGTCGCATCTGGTGGAGTTCCAGCCACAAAAAAGGCCACCCGGAGGTGGCCTTTATTCTGACGCTTATTCTGACGGTAGGACCGCTTACCAGCCGGTCGCTTCCTTCAGGGCGTCGCCGATCTCGGCCAGGGAGCGCACGGTCTTGACGCCCGCGGCTTCCAGGGCGGCGAACTTCTCGTCCGCGGTGCCCTTGCCACCGGCGATGATGGCGCCGGCGTGGCCCATGCGCTTGCCGGGAGGAGCGGTGACACCGGCGATGTAGGACACCACCGGCTTGGAGACGTGCTCCTTGATGTAGGCAGCAGCCTCTTCCTCGGCGGTACCGCCGATCTCACCGATCATGACGATGGCCTCGGTCGCCGGGTCCTTCTCGAACATCTCGAGGATGTCGATGAAGTTGGAGCCCGGGATCGGGTCACCGCCGATGCCCACACAGGTGGACTGGCCGAAGCCGTGGTCGGTGGTCTGCTTGACCGCTTCGTAGGTCAGGGTGCCGGAACGCGACACGATACCGACCTTGCCCGGCTTGTGGATGTGACCCGGCATGATGCCGATCTTGGTCTCGCCCGGGGTGATGACACCGGGGCAGTTCGGACCGATCAGACGCACGCCCAGCTCATCGCACTTGACCTTGACGTCCAGCATGTCGAGGGTCGGGATGCCTTCAGTGATGCACACGATCAGCTTGATGCCGGCGTTGGCGGCTTCCAGGATGGAATCCTTGCAGAACGGGGCAGGCACGTAGATCACGCTGGCCTCGGCGCCGGTCTGCTCGACGGCTTCCTTGACGGTGTTGAACACCGGCAGGCCCAGGTGCTCCTGGCCGCCCTTGCCCGGGGTCACGCCGCCGACCATCTGGGTGCCGTACTCGATGGCCTGTTCGGAGTGGAAGGTCCCCTGTCCGCCAGTGAAGCCCTGGCAGATGACCTTGGTGTTCTTGTCGATCAGGATGCTCATTACTTGCCCTCCGCTGCCTTGACGACCTGCTGAGCCGCATCGGTGAGGCTCTTGGCAGCGATGATGTTCAGACCGCTGGAGGCCAGTTTCTCGGCACCCAGCTCGGCGTTGTTACCTTCCAGACGCACCACGACCGGCACATTGACGCCGACCTGCTCGACGGCACCGATGATGCCTTCAGCGATCATGTCGCAGCGCACGATACCGCCGAAGATGTTGACCAGCACGGCCTGCACGCTGTCGTCGGACAGGATGATCTTGAACGCCTCAGCCACGCGCTCCTTGGTGGCGCCGCCGCCGACGTCAAGGAAGTTGGCCGGCTGGCCACCGTGGAGCTTGATGATGTCCATGGTGCCCATGGCCAGGCCAGCGCCGTTGACCATGCAGCCGATGTTGCCTTCCAGGGCGACGTAGTTCAGGTCCCACTGGGCAGCGTTGGCTTCACGCTCGTCTTCCTGGGACGGGTCACGCATTTCCTGCAGATCCGGGTGACGGTACAGGGCGTTGCCGTCCAGGTTGATCTTGGCGTCGAGGCAGTGGAGATTGCCTTCGTCGGTGATCACCAGCGGGTTGATCTCCAAAAGCGCCAGATCCTTGTCGTGGAACATCTTGGACAGACCCAGGAAGATCTTGGTGAACTGCTTCACCTGCGCGCCTTCCAGGCCGAGGGCGAAGGCCAGCTCACGCGCCTGGTAGGGCTGTGCGCCGACCAGCGGGTCGATCTCGGCCTTGAGGATCTTCTCGGGCGTCTCTTCGGCGACCTTCTCGATCTCGACACCACCTTCGGTGGAAGCCATGAAGACCACACGCTGGGTGCCACGGTCGACCACCGCGCCAAGGTACAGCTCATTGGCGATGTCGGTGCAGTTCTCGACCAGGATCTTGGCGACCGGCTGACCGTTCTCGTCGGTCTGGAAGGTCACCAGGTTCTTGCCCAGCCACTGCTCGGCGAAGGCCTTGGCTTCGTCCGGGCTCTTGATCAGCTTGACACCACCGGCTTTGCCGCGGCCACCGGCGTGGACCTGGGCCTTGACGACCCACATGTCGCCGCCGATCTTCTTGCAAGCCTCGTAGGCTTCTTCGGGGGTGTCGCAGGCGAAGCCCTTGGAAACGGGCAGACCATAGTCGGCAAACAGCTGCTTGCCTTGATACTCGTGAAGGTTCATCGATTCATGCCATTGGTTGCATGTGACTCGAACGGCGACCCACCCTGCCCCGAGGGACGAAAGTCATCGGGTCGCCACCGACCGCCACCGATACATGGTCGGCGGCGATGCGCTCGCGGAAAACACCGGCAAGCCTGCCAAAACTGCACAGGCTTGCCTAGGATTACCGGGCGCTTGTTGTCTTGCTAGCGCTTCTTGCGGTTGGCCACGTGGATGGCGTGCCCTTCCACCGCCAGCGCTGCCTCGTGCACCGCCTCGGACAGGCTCGGGTGCGCGTAGCAGGTCAGCGCCAGATCTTCGGCGCTGGAGCCGAATTCCATGGCGATAACGCCCTGGGCGATCAGCTCACCGGCGTGCTGACCGACGATGTGCATCCCCAGGATGCGATCGGTCTCGGCGTCGGCGATGATCTTGGCCTGGCCTTCGGTGGCGTTGTTGGCCATGGCACGGCCACTGGCGGCGAACGGGAAACTACCGGTCTTGACCTTGATACCGGCGGACTTGGCGTCCTGCTCGTTCATGCCGACCCAGGCCACCTCGGGGTGGGTGTAGATCACGCTGGGAATGGCGTCGTAGTTCATCTGCGCCTTGTGGCCTGCGATGATGTCGGCCACCATCACGCCCTCTTCGGAGGCCTTGTGGGCCAGCATCGGGCCACGCACGCAGTCGCCGATGGCGTAGACGCCCGGCACGCTGGTGCGGCACTGGTCATCGACGTGGATGAAGCCGCGCTGATCCAGTTCGACGCCCAGGCCGTCGGCTACCACGCCCTTGGTGTAGGGACGACGGCCGACACAGACGATCAACTTGTCGAAGGTCAGTTCCTTCTCACCCTCGTTGTCCTCGTACTTGACGACGACTTCCTCACCCTTGACCTCGGAACCGGTCACGCGGGCGTTGAGCTTGATGTCCAGACCCTGCTTCTTGAGCAGCTTCTGGGTCTCCTTGGCGATGGCCGAGTCGACCATCGGCAGGAAGCTGTCCATCGCCTCGAGCACGGTCACTTCGCTGCCGAGGCGGCTCCACACGCTGCCGAGCTCAAGGCCGATGACGCCGGCGCCGATGACGCCCAGACGCTTGGGCGTCTCCTGGAACTCGAGGGCGCCGGTGGAATCGACGATCAGACCCTCGGTCAGCGGGGTCGGCGGGATCTCCACCGGCACCGAGCCGGCGGCGATGACGATGTTGTCCGCCTCGACGGTGCTGGACTCGCCGTCCTTGTCGGTGACCTCGACCTTGTTCTTGGCCACGACCTTGCCGGTACCTTCGATGGCGGTGACGCCATTGGCCTTGAACAGCCCGGAGATGCCGCCGGTCAGCTGCTTAACGATCTTGTCCTTGCGCGCCATCATCTTGGACACGTCCATGCTGACGTCGCCGGCCTGGATGCCCATGTCGTCGAAGTCGTGCTGGGCCTCGACGAACTTGTGGGAGGCCTCGAGCAGTGCCTTGGACGGGATACAGCCCACGTTCAGGCAGGTACCGCCGTGCACCACCTTGCCTTCCTTGCCGATCCACTTCTCGACGCAGGCGGTCTTCAGACCCAGCTGAGCAGCACGGATGGCGGCCACGTAGCCACCCGGGCCCGCGCCAATGACGATCACATCATACTTGTCGGCCATGTTGGCTCCTGTTCGTTCTGTGTGCAGAGGCTCTGCAGTAAATCCCTGTCGCTGCCACGGTCAGGCTCAGATTTCCAGCAGCAGACGCGCCGGATCCTCGAGCAGCTCCTTGATGGTGACCAGGAACTGTACCGCATCCTTGCCATCGATCATGCGGTGGTCGTAGGACAGCGCCAGATACATCATCGGGCGAATCTCGACCTTGCCGTTGACCGCCATCGGACGCTCCTGGATCTTGTGCATGCCGAGGATCGCGGTCTGCGGCGGATTCAGGATCGGGGTCGACATCAGCGAGCCGAAGATGCCGCCGTTGGTGATGGTGAAGGTACCGCCCTGCATGTCCTCGATGCCCAGCTTGCCTTCGCGTCCGCGCTTGCCGAAGTCGACGATGCCCTTCTCGACGTCGGCGATCTTCATGCTGTCGGTATCGCGCAGCACCGGCACCACCAGGCCACGGTCGGTGGATACGGCCACGCCGATGTCCTGATAACCGTGGTAGACGATGTCGTCACCGTCGATGGAGGCGTTGACATCAGGGAAGCGCTTGAGCGCCTCGGAAGCCGCCTTGACGAAGAAGCCCATGAAACCGAGCTTGACGTCGTGGGCCTTCAGGAAGGTGTCCTTGTACTGGGAGCGCAGCTCCATCACCGCACCCATGTCCACCTCATTGTAGGTGGTCAGCATGGCAGCGGTCTGCTGAGCCTGGACCAGACGCTTGGCGATGGTCTTGCGCAGACGGGTCATCGGCACGCGCTTCTCGGGGCGCTCGCCTTCCACGGCCGGGGCTGCGGTGGCGCCGGAGCTGGCCTTCTTGGCCGGCGCGGACTTCTTGGCGCCGCCGTCCTTGACCGCCTTGAGCACGTCTTCCTTGAGGACGCGACCGTCCTTGCCGGTGCCCTTGATGGCACTGACGTCGAGGTCGTGCTCGGCGATCAGCTTGCGCGCGGCAGGCGCCACGATCTTGTCACCGACCTGCTCGTCGCTGTCGCCATCGTCGGCGCTGGCCTTGGGCGCTTCCTGATCGGCGGTATCGGCAGAGCCACCGCCTGCACCCACCTCGAACACCGCCAGCACGGCCTCGGACTCCACGGTGTCGCCTTCCTCGATCTTGATCTCGGCCAGGGCGCCATCTTCCGGTGCGACCACCTCGAGCACGACCTTGTCGGTCTCGATCTCGGCCAGCACTTCGTCACGCTTGACCGCTTCGCCGACCTTCTTGGTCCAGCTGGCGACGGTCCCTTCCTGCACCGACTCGGGGAAGCTCGGTGCCTTGACGTCGCGCTTCTCGCCGCCGCCCTTGGGCGCTTCGGCCGGCTTCTTCTCAGCCTTGTCGTCGGACGCTTCGGAAGCGGCTTCCCTGGCGTCGTCCTCGTCTTTCTCGGACGACTCCTCGGACGCTTCCTTGGACTCGCCGCCGCCTTCACCGATGCGGCCCAGGACCTGCTCGGACTCCACGGTGTCGCCTTCTTCCACCAGCACCTCTGACAGGGTGCCGGCTTCCACCGCCACCACCTCGAGCACGACCTTGTCGGTCTCGATCTCGACGATCAGTTCGTCACGCTCGACGCTGTCACCCGGCTTCTTGTGCCAGGTACCTACGGTGCCTTCGGCAACGGATTCCGGAAAGGATGGTGCCTTGATCTCGGTAGCCATGTCGTATCCTTAGTGTTCTCTCTCTTCCCGATGGTCGCCTTAGAGATTGAAGGCGTCTTCCACCAGTTGGCGCTGCTGTTCGGTGTGTACGGACATGTAGCCCGCCGCGGGAGCCGCCGATGCCGGACGTCCGGCAAACTTCAGCTGACCGCCCAGGCCGTCCTTGAGCGAATCGGCGACGATGCGCAGATTGTGCTGCATGGAATACCAGGCGCCCTGGTTCAGGGGCTCTTCCTGACACCAGACGATGTCGGTGACGCCGCTGTAGTCCTTGAGCGTCTCGATCAGCTCTTCCTTGGGGAACGGATAGAGCTGCTCGACGCGCACGATCGCTACATCGTCACGCAGGTTCTCCTCGCGCCAGTTGGCCAGATCGTAATAGACCTTGCCCGAGCACATGATGATCCGCTCGACCTTGGACGCATCACGCTGTCCCTGGTCGGGCAGCACCATGTTGAAGCTGCCGTTGGCGAGGTCCTCGAGGCTCGAGGTGGCTTCCTTGTGGCGCAGCAGGCTCTTCGGCGACATCACCACCAGCGGCTTGCGCAGCGGGCGAATCACCTGACGGCGCAGCAGGTGATAGATCTGCGCCGGGGTGGTCGGCACGCACACCTGCATGTTGTGCTCGGCGCACAGCTGCAGGAAGCGCTCGAGACGCGCCGAGGAGTGCTCGGGGCCCTGCCCTTCGAAACCGTGGGGCAGCAGCATGGTCAGGCCACACAGACGACCCCACTTGGTCTCGCCGGAGGAGATGAACTGGTCCACCACCACCTGGGCGCCGTTGAAGAAGTCACCGAACTGCGCTTCCCAGATCACCAGCGCGTTGGGCATGGTGGTCGAGTAGCCGTACTCGAACGCCAGCACCGCCTCCTCGGAGAGGAAGGAGTCATGGATAGTGAAACGCGGCTGACCGTCCGCCATGTGCTGAAGCGGCACGTAGGTGGAACCGTCGGCCTGGTTGTGGATCACCGCATGGCGGTGCGAGAAGGTACCGCGTCCGACATCCTGACCGGTCAGGCGAATCGGGTGCCCCTGCTCGAGCAAGGTGGCGTAGGCCAGGGTTTCGGCGAAGCCCCAGTTCATGGCCAGCCCACCGCCCTGCATCTTGCGGCGATCATCGTAGATCTTGGCGACCTGACGCTGCACCTTCACCCCGTCAGGGATCTCGCACATCTTGGCGGCAAGCTGCTTGAGCCGCTTCATGTCGAAGGTGGTATCGGCGTGCCCGGTCCACTCGTGACCGAGGTACGGCTTCCAGTCGACGAACAGTGAGGTGTTGGGTTCCTGCACCAGGGCGTTGGCCACGTGATTGCCGGCGACCAGATCATCGCGATACTTCTCGACCACCGCCTTGGCTTCGTCTTCGCTCAGCACGCCCTGCTTGACCAGGCGCTCGGCGTAGATCGCACGAGAGGACGGATGGTCCTTGATCTTGCGGTACATCATCGGCTGGGTGCCGGAGGGCTCGTCGGCCTCGTTGTGGCCGCGGCGGCGGTAGCACACCAGGTCGATGACCACGTCCTTCTTGAACTGCTGACGATAGTCCAGGGCCACCTGGGTCACGTGGAGCACCGCGTCGGGATCGTCACCGTTCACGTGCAGGATCGGCGCCTGCACCATCTTGGCGATGTCGGTGCAGTACTCAGTGGAACGCGCGTCCTCGGGATGCGACGTGGTGAAGCCGACCTGGTTGTTGATGACGATGTGCACCGTACCACCGGTCTTGTAGGCACGGGTCTGGGACATCTGGAACGTCTCCATGACCACGCCCTGACCAGCGAAGGCGGCATCGCCATGGACGTTGATCGGCAGCACCTTGCCGCCATCGACATCGTCGCGGCGATCCTGGCGAGCGCGCACCGAGCCTTCCACCACCGGCGCCACGATTTCGAGGTGCGAGGGGTTGAAGGACATCGCCAGGTGAACCTCACCGCCCGGCGTCATCACGTTGGAGCTGAAGCCCTGGTGATACTTGACGTCACCGGAACCGCGCTCGATCAGCTTCTTGCCGTCGAACTCGTCGATCAGCTCGCCGGGGTTCTTGCCGAGGATGTTGACCAGCACGTTGAGGCGACCGCGGTGGGCCATGCCGATGACCACTTCCTTGGTGCCGTAGCTGCCCGCGCGCTGGATCAGCTCGTCCATCATCGGAATGAAGGTCTCGCCACCCTCAAGGCCGAAGCGCTTGGTGCCCGGGTACTTGGAGGCCAGGTAGCTTTCCAGCCCTTCGGCCGCGGACAACCGCTCGAACAGCTGCTTGCGGCGATCATCACCATGGTCCGGAGCCGAGCGCACCGACTCGAAACGCTGCTGCAGCCAGCGCTTCTCTTCGGTATCGACGATATGCATGAACTCGCAGCCGATCGAACGGCAATAGGTGCGATCCAGCGCATCGACGATTTCCTTGAGCGGCGCCTGGTCCTTGCCCAGGAAGAAGGAACCGGTCTGGAACTCGGTATCGAGGTCGGCCTTGGACAGCTGGTGGAACGCCAGATCAAGATCAGGCACCGGCTTCGGATCACGCAGCCCCAGCGGGTCGATGTCGGCCTTCTGGTGGCCCCGGAAGCGATAGGCGTTGATCAGCTGCAGGACCTTGACCTGCTTGCGGCTCTCTTCGCTGTCGACAGGCGTGCTGCCGGCAACGGCGGTGCGACGTTCGCGGCCAAGCTGATAGAACTGATCACGGATCGGTGAGAGGGGGGTCTCGTCGGACGGGGCGCCTTCCTGGCGTGACAACTCGTCGAAGTAATCGCGCCATTCATCGGTGACGGCGCTAGGGTCGTCGAGGTACTGCTCATAGAGCGCTTCCACGTAGTGGACGTTGCTGCCCGTCACGTGAGAGGAGCGCCACATCAACTCCATTATGCCTTGTTGCATCTCTCGGTCACCCTGCACTGATGGGGTGGTAGTGGGCTCGATGCTCGTGATCTACCGCGGGCGTGGCGCAGGCCCCTCAGTGGAAGGCGTCCTGCCCATCGTCACCCTTGGCACTGACCATCATCGAGCGCCCTGGTGGTTCTGCCGCGGTCATCGGGGCCGCGGTCGATCTGCCTAGCGGTCTTGCATCATGCTCAAAAGCCGGTGCCCATGGCACCGGCTCCTGACGCTGTCATCCGGGGGCGCGACAGGATGCCGCGCCCCCGGACCGAGCCCATGATAACAAGCCCGGCGCCACGATTTAAGTGGCATTCGCCAGCAACATCTCACGGATCTTGCCGATCGCCCGAGTCGGGTTAAGCCCCTTGGGACAGACCGCCACGCAGTTCATGATGCCGCGGCAACGGAATACGGAGAACGGATCCTCCAGCTCCGACAGACGCTCCTGGGTCGCCGTATCGCGGGAATCCGCGAGGAAGCGATAGGACTGCAGCAGGCCGGCGGGACCGACGAACTTCTCCGGATTCCACCAGAACGACGGGCACGAGGTCGAACAGCAGGCGCATAGAATGCACTCATACAGACCGTCGAGCTTGTCGCGCTCTTCCGGAGACTGCAGGCGCTCGATGGCCGGCGCCGGCGTGTCGTTCTGCAGGTACGGCTGGATCTTTTCGTACTGCTTGTAGAACAGCGCCATGTCGACCACCAGGTCACGAATGACCGGCAGACCGGGCAAGGGACGCAGTACCAGCTTGTTGTTCTTGACCACCTCGGACAGCGGGGTGATACAAGCCAGGCCGTTCTTGCCGTTCATGTTCATGCCGTCACTACCACAGACGCCTTCACGGCAGCTGCGACGGAAGGCCACGGAGCTGTCGTCCTCCTTGATCATCTCAAGCAGGTTCAGCACCATCAGGTCGCGACCCTGGGTGTCGACCTCGAACTCCTGCATATAAGGCGCGGAGTCGGTTTCCGGGTTGTAGCGGTACAGGGATACCTGAAGCTTGGACATGTTGACTCCCCCTTAATAGGTACGGATTTTCGGCTCGAACTTGTCGACGGTCTTCGGCGCGAAATTGACATCGCGCTGGCCGACCCGCTTCTCGCCGGGGAAGAACATGGAGTGCTTCAGCCAGTTGGCGTCGTCACGATCCGGATAGTCGTAGCGGGAGTGCGCACCGCGACTCTCCTTGCGCTCCAGTGCCGCGATGGCGGTGGCCTCGGCCACTTCCATCAGGTTGTCGAGCTCGAGAGCCTCGACCCGGGCAGTGTTGAACGCATGGGACTTGTCGGCCAGATGAGCGTTGGCGATCCGTCCACGCAATTCGGCCAGCTTCTCGACGCCCTCGACCATGTTCTTCTCTTCGCGGAACACGCCGAAGGAGTTCTGCATGATGCTCTGCAGCTCGCGCTTGAGCTCAGGCACGCTCTCGCCGCCTTCGGACTCGTTCCAGCGAGTGATGCGTTTCATCGCGGTCTCGATGTCGGACTCGCGGGCATCCAGGTACTCGATGCCTTCATTGAGCGCGCTCTCGATGTACATGCCGGCGGCACGCCCGAACACCACCAGATCCAGCAGCGAGTTGCCGCCCAGGCGGTTGGCACCGTGCACGGAGACACAAGCTGCCTCGCCACAGGCGTAGAGACCATTGATGATCTGGTCGTTGCCGTCGGCATCCTGGGCAATCGCCTGACCATGCACGTTGGTGGCGATACCACCCATCATGTAGTGGCAGGTCGGCACCACCGGGATCGGCTCCTTGGCCGGATCCACGTGGGCGAAGGTCTTGGCCAGCTCGACGATGCCCGGCAGACGCTTGGACAGCACCTCCTCGCCCAGATGGTCGAGCTTGAGGAAGACGTGATCGCCGTCTTCACCGCAACCACGGCCTTCGAGGATTTCCATGACCATGGAGCGCGCAACCACATCGCGGCCGGCGAGGTCCTTGGCGTTCGGCGCATAACGCTCCATGAAGCGCTCGCCGTCCTTGTTGACCAGGTAGCCGCCTTCACCGCGACAACCTTCTGTCACCAGCACACCGGCACCGTGGATACCGGTCGGGTGGAACTGCCACATTTCCATGTCCTGCATCGGCACACCGGCACGCAGCGCCATGCCGATACCGTCACCGGTGTTGATCAGGGCATTGGTGGTGGAGGCATAGATGCGACCGGAACCGCCGGTGGCCAGCACGGTAGCCTTGGACTTTACGTGCACCACTTCACCGGTCTCGATATCCATGGCGATACAGCCGACCACGTCACCGTTGGCGTTCTTCACCAGGTCGACGGCGTACCATTCATTGAGAAAGGTGGTGTTATTTTTCAGATTGTTCTGGTACAGCGTGTGCAGCAGAGCGTGTCCGGTACGGTCGGCCGCGGCGCAGGTACGGGCCGCCTGGCCGCCTTCGCCAAAGTTCTTGGACTGACCGCCGAACGGGCGCTGATAGATCCGCCCATTGTCGAAACGGGAAAACGGCAGGCCCATGTGCTCGAGTTCGAACACCGCCTTCGGCCCCTCGGAACACATGTATTCCGCAGCGTCCTGGTCGGTGATGTAGTCACCGCCCTTGACGGTGTCGTACATGTGCCAGCGCCAGTCGTCGTTGGGGTCGGAGGAAGCGATGGCACAGGTAATGCCGCCCTGGGCGGACACGGTGTGCGAACGCGTCGGGAAGACCTTGGACAGCACCGCGGTCTTCTTGCCGGACTTGGCCAGCTCCAGCGCCGCACGAAGGCCGGCACCACCGCCACCGATGATGATGGCGTCAAAGGTCAAACTACGCATGGTTGACATGTATCAGGCTCCCCACAGCACTTGGATGCCCCAGACCAGGAACACGAAGATGGCAATGATGATGACGGACTGGGTGCCGACACGAATGGCGGTCGGCTTGATGTAGTCGGTGGTCACGGTCCACAGGCCCACCCAGGCATGGGCGGCCAGCGAGACGAAGGCCAGCAACGAGAAGATTCGCATCCAGGTCTGCTCGAACAGACCGCTCCAGGTGGCATAGTCGAGCTGCGGATGAGCCAGCAGATAGACCACCAGAAAGACCGTGTAGAGCGCCATGACAACCGCACTGGCGCGCTGGATGATCCAGTCGGACAGGCCGCTGCGGCTGAAGCTCGTGATGTTGGTTACCATACCCAGACTCCCGCCAGAATGATCAGGACAACGCTCGCCACGATGGTGATCTGCGCCTTTTTCACCGCACCTTCCAATGACACGCCGATGTTGGCGTCCATAATGAAGTGCTTGCAGCCGGCGACGAAGTGGAAGGCCAGAGCGGACAACAGTCCCCAGGCCACCAGCTTGGCGAAGAAGTTGTGCGCCAGCGCATCACGTACGGCGTCGAAACCGGCCGGCGAGGACAACGAGGCGTCCAGCGCCCAGAAGCCGAAGATCAGACCGACGAAGAGAATGACGCCAGTGACCCGGTGGGTAATCGACGTCAAGGCGGGAAGGGGGAAGTGGATCGTGGATAGATCCAGATTTACGGGTCGTTTGCTATTCACGGCTCTCTACACACTCTCTTGGCCCACTCTACGACATACGGGCCAGAGGCCCGAGCGGGCGGTGGTTTTGGGAAGGGCGCTGTCGTGACCCAACCTGCGACAAGTTGGACACGACCTCCTGTTCCTGCCAGTCGCGGCCTGAATTATAGGGACATGCCCCCACCATGACAAATGGCATGACCATGCAATTTGGCGAACGCTTCGTCGGAAAATGCGGCAAAGCTGCATAAAAATGCGACTTCGTCAAGTTGCTGCACTGCAAAAGGACAGCCTATGATGCAAAGCATCATAACCTGTACAACACCTATACTGCTAAATGAGCATAGTACAACAGCAAGCGTTCAATGGGAGAATTGACAATATCCTGAACGCTTCTATAGTGGGCGAACCTTTTTTGCCGGGCGACCCCCTATTCGTCGGCACGTTAGTGAGAAATGACAACGTATCGCTCCATATCGAACACGAAGGAGGCCTGACATGGCTGAGAGAAAAGCGACCCTGACGGTGGATGGTCTGGAGAAACCTGTCGAACTTCCCGTCCATTCAGGCACCCTCGGCCCCGACGTCGTTGACGTGCGCGGACTCGGAGCGGAAGGCCTCTTTACCTTCGACCCCGGCTTCCTGGCCACCTCTTCCTGCGAATCCGGCATCACCTACATCGATGGCGCCAACGGCGTGCTGCTGCATCGCGGCTACCCGATCGAGCAACTGGCCAAGCATTCCAACTTCGTCGAGCTCTGCTACACCCTGCTGTTCGGTGAACTGCCGGACGAAGAGCAGTACAAGGACTTCGAGCACCGGGTGCGCAACCACACCATGGTCCACGAGCAGATCGCCAACTTCTTCAAGGGCTTTCGCCGCGACGCCCACCCCATGTCGATCATGTGCGGCGTGATCGGCGGCCTGGCAGCCTTCTACCATGACCACCTAGACATCACCCAGGCGCAGGACCGCGAGATCAGCGCCATTCGCCTGATCGCCAAGATGCCGACCATCGCGGCCATGTCCTACAAGTACAACATCGGCCAGCCTTTCAACTACCCGCGCAACGACCTGAACTATGCAGAGAACTTCCTCTACATGATGTTCAGCAATCCGTGCGAGCCTTACGAGATCAATCCGGTCTACGCCAAGGCCATGGACCGCATCTTCATGCTGCACGCGGACCACGAGCAGAACGCTTCCACCTCCACGGTGCGTCTGGCAGGCTCCACCGGCGCCAACCCGTTTGCCTGCATCAGCGCCGGCATCGCGGCTCTGTGGGGTCCAGCCCACGGTGGCGCCAACGAAGCAGTGCTCAACATGCTCGACGAGATCGGCGACGACTCCGAAGAGAACATCCAGCGCTTCATCGACAAGGCCAAGGACAAGGATGACCCGTTCAAGCTGATGGGCTTCGGTCACCGCGTCTATCGCAACTTCGACCCGCGCGCCAAGGTCATGAAAGAGACCTGCGACGAGGTCCTGGAAGAACTGGGCAAGGCCGACGATCCGCAACTCAAGATCGCCAAGCGCCTGGAGCAGATCGCCCTGGAAGACGAGTACTTCGTCGAGCGCAAGCTCTACCCGAATGTCGACTTCTATTCCGGCATCATCCTCAAGGCGATGGGCATCCCGACCAACATGTTCACGGTCATCTTCGCGGTATCCCGTACCATCGGCTGGATCTCGCACTGGAACGAGATGATCAGCGAAAGCTACAAGATCGGTCGTCCGCGCCAGCTCTACACCGGGCATCCCAAGCGCGACTACCCGTCCAAGTAATTCGCCGACCAGGTAATTCGCGTGGCGCCCGCTGCCCCATGCAAGGGAATCGCCGCCACGCCAGAAGACGCACCATCCCGCGTCGCATTACCATGAAAAGGGCCGCCCTCCGGGGCGGCCCTTTTTTTGTTCAACTTTTTTGCCCAACGGATGAACGGACACGCCTACCGGCGCTATGCTGACCCCCTCTAGCGAAACAACAAAGGAGCGTTTTCATGAGTCAAGACATCTCCACCGTCGCCTTTATCGGCCTTGGGGTCATGGGCTACCCCATGGCAGGCCATCTCGCCGAAGCCGGACTGACGGTACGGGTCTACAATCGCACCCGAAGCAAGGCCGAACAGTGGTGCGAGCGCTTCGACGGCAGCCATCATGCGACACCCGCCGAGGCCGCCAGCGGCGCCGATCTGGTACTGGTGTGCGTGGGCAATGACGACGACGTTCGCGAGGTCACCACCGGGCCCGACGGGGTACTGTCGACGCTCTCCCAGGGCGCCATCCTGGTGGACCATACCACCGCCTCCTCGAGCCTCGCCGAGGAGCTCGACCAGGCCTGCCAGAAGCAGGATGTGGGCTTCATCGATGCGCCGGTCTCCGGCGGCCAGCAAGGAGCAGAGAACGGCGCCCTGACCATCATGTGCGGCGGCCAGGAGGAGCACTTCTCCAGGGCAAGGCCGGTACTCGAGCACTATGGCAGAGCCGTAACCTTGATGGGCGGCGTCGGCGCCGGACAGCTGACCAAGATGGTCAACCAGATCTGCATCGCGGGCCTTGTCCAGGGCCTCGCTGAAGGCCTTCATTTCGCCGAGCAAGCGGGTCTCGATCAGGAGCGGGTGGTCGAGGTCATCAGCCAGGGAGCCGCCGGATCGTGGCAGATGGAGAACCGTCACGCGACCATGATCCGTGACGAATACGAGCATGGCTTCGCCGTCAACTGGATGCGCAAGGATCTGGATATCTGTCTGAACCAGGCGCGTCAGCTGGAGGCTCGCCTGCCGGTGACCGCCCTGGTGGACCAGTTCTACGCCGACGTGCAGGCAATGGGGGGTGGGCGCTGGGACACGTCCTCATTGCTGCGACGCCTGCGCGAAAGGTCTGACAGCAAGGACTGACATTTTCCATACCTGCCGGGCCAGCGCCCTCCTGCTGGCCCGACCTTCCCGCGCCGCCGGCATGCGCTCATGGGCCAACATCCCCCTCTCTTCTCAAGCCCCTTTCACCCCGCCCAGCGTTTTCCACACTTTCTGTGGATAACCCTGTTCACAACCTATCGAAACCGCCCTCGAATCGCCATGAACTGGGCATTGGACTTAGATTGGTTAATTTTTAACCTGTCGCAACACGTTGATTTTGAAAGGAAAAAATATAAATCGCGCAACCACGGGCGTTATCCCCGTAGCAGAGGCTGACCGGGGGAAAAATGCGTCACTGGTGGACAAGAGGAAGGTTCTGTCAAGCCGTACAAGACAGTTTTTGCAAACCATCCACAAGCAAACTGAGGCTTCGTGCAAATCACGAAGAGCTCACAAAGCGAATGGTGATAACAAGAGGAGAGACCACGGAGTTCACAACGATTCATGCGAAAGCATGAATCCATGCGGAGCAGACGCTACGCACAGGAAGTGGCGTCCCATAGGGGGTTCGAACCCCTGTTCCCGCCGTGAAAGGGCGGTGTCCTGGACCACTAGACGAATGGGACGCAGCCTGAAACGAGATTGGTGGAGCCTAGCGGGATCGAACCGCTGACCTCGACACTGCCAGTGTCGCGCTCTCCCAGCTGAGCTAAGGCCCCATCTCGTGAAGACGAGACGTATCTTACGGATATCATAAGATTTGGTCAACCCCGGAAGCGCCAAAATTTTTCGGTGTCCCGGCCATGGCGATGCCAAGGTGATGGGGTGCCAGCAGGCCTCCCCATCTTTTTCATCATGCCGCCGGCAGCTCGCGCTTTTTCTCAGGTCAGCTCGCGGCGCGCCTTCTCGAAGCGCTTGGCCTGCCTCCTGGAGACGCCACCCAGCACGCCGATGGCGTGACGCAGGCGGGCGCGGGGGAGCTAAACGTATCAAGCGCCATGGCGATGGGGGCTCGCAATAACGCCTCTCCCCCACCGCCATCACTTGTCACTATTCCGCCGGCAACTCGCGATATTCCTTCTCGAAGCGCTTGGCCTGCTTCTTGGAGACGCCACCCAGCACGCCGATGGCGTGACGCAGGCGGGCGCGGGTCATGTCGGAGCCAAGAATCGCCATGGCGTCCATCACCGAGGTGCTCGACGAAGAGCCGGTGATGGCGATAAAGACCGGTGCCAGCAGTACCTTCATCTTCAGATCGAAGTGGCTGCCCAACAGCTTGATCTCGGCCAGCAGCGCGTCCTTGTTCCAGCTGGACACACCTTCGAGCCGCCAGACCAGGAACTGCAGCAGCTTGACGAGATCTTCACGCTCCAGGTTGATCCCGTCGAAGCTTGCTTCGCTGATGGCGGGCAGCCCGGAGAAGAAGTGCCCCGCCAGAGGCGCCACGTCGGACAAGGTATCGACCCGCGTGCGCACCTGGGGCAGGATCTGCGCCACATAGTCTTCATTGAAGGCCCAGGTCATCAAGGCCTGGAGAAAGGCGCGGTCGTCCAGGTCCTCGCGCAGGTAGACACCGTTGAGCCAGGTCAGCTTCTCGAGATCGAACACCGGGCCACCCAGCGATACCCGCTGAATGTCGAAGTTTTCCATCATCTCGGCGAGGGAGAACTTCTCTCGTTCGTCCGGCATGGACCAGCCCATGCGTCCGAGATAGTTGGTTACCGCCTGGGGCAGGAATCCCATACGCCGATAATAGTTGATCGAGGTAGGGTTCTTGCGCTTGGACAGCTTGGACTTGTCGGGATTGCGCAGCAGCGGCATATGGCACAGCTCAGGCATGTCCCAGCCAAAGTACTCATACAGCAACTGGTGCTTGGGCGCCGAATTGATCCACTCCTCGCCACGCAGCACGTGGGTGATCCCCATCAGGTGATCGTCCACCACATTGGCCAGGTGATAGGTCGGCATGCCGTCGGACTTGAGCAGGATCTGCGCATCCACCTGGGCCCAGTCCACCTCGATGGCGCCACGCAGCATGTCCTGAACGACGCAGGGGCCGCTTTCCGGCACCTGCATGCGCACCACATAGGGCATGCCCTCTTGCTCGCGACGGGCCTGTTCATCGGGATCAAGCGCCAGATCGGCCGGCTTCAGCGCCAGGTGCAGCCCCTGGGCCTTGCGCGCCTCACGCAGCTCGTCGAGCTCCTCGCTGGTGCGGTAACACTTGAAGGCATGGCCGGCATCGATCAATCGCTGGGCGTGCTCGGCATAGATGTCTCCTCGCTCGCTCTGACGATACGGACCATGCGGGCCGCCTACATCGGGTCCTTCGTCCCATTCGAGCCCCAACCAGCGCAACGAATCGAGGATCATCTGCTCCGACTCGGCGGTGGAACGAACACGATCGGTGTCCTCGATGCGAAGGATGAACTCTCCCCCATGCTGTCGAGCAAAGCACAGGTTGAACAAGGCAATGTAGGCGGTTCCTACGTGGGGGTCCCCGGTGGGCGACGGGGCGATACGCGTGCGAACAGTCATAACGTCCTGCATCCTGAAGTCGTTGAAGCCAAGCTGGCGGCGTGGGCGCATTATACGCACCGACGAAGCAATTGCGCAGGACCCGGCGGGATTCGCGAAACTCTGAAATCGTCACCCCGTGCGGGACTCGAACAGGTTGCCACCCCACCCAGGCCAGGAGAGCGACATGGACAGACTTCCCGACGGCTATCGCGCCCTCGTCATCGGCGGCAATGGAGGCATAGGTCGCGCCGTCGTCGATCGACTGCTCGCCGACCCACGGCTGGGGCAGGCGACCGTCGTCAGCCGAACCTCCTTTCAGGCCTCCTCTTCTCGCCTGGAAGCGATCGAAGGCGATGTCACCACTGCACAGGGCCGGGCTGACCTGGGTCGAGCCCTTCACGGCCCTGCTGGCCAAGCCGTTCCTCTTCACCTTGTGGTCAACGCCATTGGCCTGTTGCACGACGAAGCAAGCAACATTCAGCCCGAGAAACGCCTGGAGGACCTCGACGAAGCCGCCCTGACGACCCTTTTTCAGGTCAACGCCGCCACGCCGGCCTTGATGCTCCAGACGCTGCTTCCCCACCTCAAGGGCTCCCATCCCACCACCGTGGTCAGCCTATCGGCACGGGTCGGCTCGATCGGCGATAACGGCCTGGGCGGCTGGTACGCCTACCGCGCCAGCAAGGCCGCCCACAACATGCTGATGAAAACCGCTGCCATCGAACTCAAGCGATTGAATCCCCAGTCCTGCGTGCTGAGCTTCCACCCGGGTACCACCGACAGCTTGCTGTCACGCCCCTTTCAGGCCCGAGTCCCTGAGCACAAGCTATTCACCGCCGACTTTGTCGCCGACCGACTGATGACCATGGTGCAGCAGCGTGGCCCCGACGACAGCGGCGGCTTCTTCGACTGGGCCAACGAGCCGATCACCTGGTAGTGCGGCATAGGAACCGTCGAATATCGTTGACGCCTGATATTGCACAAGAGGTGCTTATGAATGAGTATTCTAAATTCTCTTTATGTGTCGACAGGAAGGTTCCATGGACGCGCTGGGTCCGCGCATCAAATCTTTGAGGTTGGCAGCCGGCTTGAACAAGGCGGCGCTGGCTCGCCAGGTCGGGGTCTCTGACGTCACCATTTCCTACTGGGAGTCCGGCACCATCAAGCAGATCGGGCATGAACGCCTGGTGGCACTGTCACAGGCCCTTAACTGCCCCCTGGCACACCTGCTGGAAGGAGAACCGAGCCGACCATCTCCCCTCTACCTGAGATCGACCCTGCCGCTGCCCTGGCAGGAAGTCGCCCACAAGGGGATCGATCTGCCACTGGAGCTGATCCCGGAGCAGCGTTGGGACGGTGACTGCCACCTGGTGACGCCAGCACCGGATGAGCACTTCGATTTTCTGGGACCGCTGGATCTGGCCGCCGTGGCTCCGACCGAGATATTCCGGCAGCCGGGACTCTATCTTGTGGCGGAGGAAGATACCCTGTACCTGCGCCGGGTCGCACAGGACAACAACGGGCAACTGACCTTTCAGCGCCAGGGCCAGACCACCACCATGCCTTATCACAGCGGCATGCGACTCAAGGCCAAGGTGGTAGCGCTATGGCGTAGCGAGTCAGCGACCTGAGGTGAGACGAAAAGCAGAGATGAAACCAAAAGCAGTCGGCCGGGCCTGACGTTTCATCTCTCGCCTACCCAGATCATCCAACCAGGCGCCCAAGCCCCGAGAGCGAGCCCGACGGGGCAGGTCGGTCACTCCGGCCTGACCGTCCCTTGCCGCCTCTGCCCTGCCCGGCAGTCTTGTCGCCACCGCTCTCTGTGCCTTGCCCTTCTTATCCTCTGCCCTTCTTATCACTTGCGTTTCTTATCTCTTGAGCTTCTTATCCCTGGCGCCGTTTATCCCTCTTACTTATAAGTCGGCGATGGCGTCCAGGCGCGTTCGACGCATGACGTCCGCTTCCAGCCATCTTCCAGGACGCTTTTCTGGAACACTTCTCCAGAACTCTTCTCAAGAACGTTGCCCCGAGAACTCTTCCCAAGAACTTTTCCCAAGAACTTTTCTCAAGCATGTTTTCCGAGAACACTTCTCAAAGCCTTTTCAGATACATCTTCTCAAGAACTTTTCGCAAGAACTTTGCCAGGAACACTTCTCAAGAACACGTTTCCGGAACGATTTCCAAAAACGATTTCCAAAAGCGACTTCCACGGGCGGTCTGTAACAACTTCCTGCTGCGTTCGCGTCTTAAGGACACTTATCAAGGGCTGCTTTCAAGGGTTGATTCACGGGCTTTGCTGCACTTCGACATCGTCCAGCGTTCGTCGCACTTCCTGCCCTACCAGAAACCGCTGGCTAGCCTTGATGATCTTGCCCAGTCCATGCTCCGACGTGGCAACCAGCGGCCCATCAAGGTGCTCGCCGCTCGGCCCGATCCGCGCCTTGACCTCGGCGGGCTGCACGTCAGCAGGCGCGGTGACCAGTTCGATACGATAGTAGCCATCGGGCAACCCGCTACCGGGACCGTAGGGCCCGGCTGCCACACTGCCCTCACGCACCTCAGTGCGTGACTGCCAACGCACATTGCTGGCCTCGCGCACCACTCGAAGCTGGACTTTAGTGCCTTCCGGCAAGTTGGTCGTGGCCGCCACATGCATTCGCCGATCCGACGCCAGCCGGATATCCAGCGACACCGTCACCGGCTCGTCCAGCGCCGCTACCGTCATCGGTTCAGGTTCAGGTTCATCAGCTCGGGACGTCACCCTTTCGACAGAACCGGACGCGATGTCTCGCTCACCGCTCGGCTCCGAAGGGTGACTCACTGTTGAATCTCCATCACAGGCCGCCAGCACCCCGGCAACCAAGGCTCCTGCGACCAACATTACTACAAAACGCCAAGGGCTCATCATCACCTCTCCTTGCTGCTACATGAGCCTAGCACGGTGCTAGTTCAGTGTACGCCCGAGCGCCCCGCCCTTTTCAAAACAACCTTCAGCACAATCACTTCATAACACCTTTCATTACGTTTGATAACACTTAAACACCAATTAAAACCCATAAAAAGCTAATAAAAAGGAATCATGCGTAAAGATGCATCTACGCTAAATATTCAACTACAAGAGTTTTAGAAAGCCCATACTGGCTTCATTGCCTTTCCACCAAGATAACCATTACATCCGGACTAGGTGAGGTATAAACCGATGACTTTGCAACGAAAACTACTCGTTATTGCTCTCGCCAGCGCGATGGCGACCCTGACCGCCTGCTCTGGTGATTCCAGCAACTCTCGCACCCTGGCCAGTAACAGCCAGGACCCGATTACCAGCGGTGGCGACGATGGCTCCGGTGGCGCCGGTGGCGATGGCGGCTCAGGTGGCGATGGCGGCTCCGGTGGCGATGGCGGCTCCGGTGGCGATGGCTCCGGTGGTGATGGCTCCGGTGGCGATGGCTCCGGTGGCGATGGCGGCGATGGTGATGGATCCGACGGCGGCGATGGCGGCGATGGCATTGCCCGCTCATCGCTGGAAGGTGTATTCCTGGCGACAGCCGATACCAGCGACGGTGTAGACACCACGCTTACTGACATCGGGAACGGCATCTCCCAGCAGAGCGCCGTCCCTCAATTGGCCAGCGTCACCGAACCTGCAGGTACGATCGTCTCCGAAACGGGCGATGCGGTCGGCGACATCTCGAGCGGCATACGCGATGGTGTCGGCAGCCTCAGTACCAATGACAACTATCTGGGCACCACCGCCGCAGGCGTGACCAACGGTGTCGGCGAGCTTGGACAGGCAGTTTCGGCGACAGGAGACACCGTTGCCGGCCTGGGCGAACTGCCCGTAGTGATGGAACTCGACGCCCGAACAGGACTGGTGACCAAGCTCGGTACCACCGTCAATGGGCTCGGCGGCAAGGTGGAGCGCGCAGGCGACGCACTCAGCGTTAATTTCGAGGATTCCAGCGAGGTGCTCGGGGCCACCACTACCAAGCTTGGTGTTGCCCTTCGTCCTGTGCTGCTGGGCACCGACGGCAAGGTCACACGCGTCGGTCAAGCGCTGGTGTTGCCGGCCCAGGCCGGCAACCTGCTGCTACGCACCGGTGGCACCCTGGCCGACCTCGGTCAGCGTATCGGTGAACGCTACTCTCTGCTTGGCGGCGCCGGCGATAGCGTGACCGGCAGCGGTAATATCGTCATCGCGACCGGCGAGCTGCTCGGCGGGGGTGAAGGCGACAATGGCTCAGGCGGCGGCCTCGGCGGACTGCTCGATGGCGATACCAGCGCGCCTGAAGACGGCCGCACCGACCTGGAGCGCACCGTCGCCAGCGCAGGACAGACCGGCGCCGGTGCTGGAGACGCGGTCACCGCCCTGGGCGATGGCATTTCGCAACAAAGTCTGGGAGGACGTGGAGATTTCGTCACCGACGGGCTGGGCAATGTCATCAGCAATGGCGGCCAAGCCGTATCCGGGCTCAGCAACGGACTCGACAATGGTCTGGGCAACTTCTCGAATAACCCCAACGCTGTGGGAACCACCTTGGCCGACGGCGGTGTAGCGGTCTCCGAAACCGGAGAGGTGGTATCCAGCCTCGGCGCCACCGTCGGCAACCTGAACCAGCTCCCCCTGGTCATGCAGCTCGACAACCGCAGCGGCGCCATCACCCAGCTCGGCAGCAGCGTCGCGGCCCTTGGTGGCGGCGTGACCCAGGCCGGTAACGTGCTGACCCTGAACTTCAACGACGATGGCTCGCACCTTGGTGGCCTGACCCGCGAAGTGTCGGCGGTATTGCGCCCCGTTGTCATCCAGACGGATAGCGGCGTTACCCAGCTCAGCCAGGCCCTGGTGGTCGGCCCCGAGGTAGGCAACGTGCTGATCCAGGCCGGCGTAGCGGTAGATGGACTGGGTGGCCGCCTGGGCCAGGGCAATGACCTCGCCGCTGGCGTGGGTGGTGCTGTCAGTGGTGTCGGAGGCATCGCCGCCAACACCGGCAGACTGCTGGGCGGTGATGAGGCTCGACTGCTTTCACGCCTCGATGGTCAGGGACTCAGTCAACTGGAATCTGCCGGACTGCTGGGCCAAGGGGCTCTGCTCTCGGACCTCGGAGGAAGCCAGCAAGGCGGCCTCGGGGGCGGACTCGAGGCAGGGCTTGGCGACCAGCTTGGTGGTGACAGCAACCTCATCGCCGGACTCAACGATACGCTGGGCGGCGGCAGCGGCTTGACCGCAGGGCTTGGCGACACCCTCGGTGGCGACAGTGGCGGCGGCCTGGTCTCTGGCGTCTCCGACACCCTGACCAGCACCCTCGGCGGTGGCGACAGCGACAGCGGCGGTGGCCTGGTCGGCGGCACCCTGGACGCCGTCGGTGGCGTGACCGAGAAGCTTACCGGTGACATGGGTAGCAGCCAGGACGGCAGCAGTAACGACTCCAGCAGCAATGACGGCCTGGTCAGCAACGTTCTGGGAGGACTGCTGGGCAGAAACTGATCTCGCCTGACCAGCCATGCCAGACGCAGGCCCGATACCCCCGCGGGTATCGGGCCTTTTCTTGAGGTCAAACCCAACACCAGTCCAGACGCTGTTCATAACAATATTCGAGCCCCCTTGAGGGGCCTCTACCAGGGATCGACAAGGAAGCCTATGCCAAGCACTACGCCGCAACCAACGCCCTACACCAAGCCGCCTACCCCGCCACGTTCGCGATACAGTCCCCTTCCACTAGTGATGGCCGCCGGCAGCCTGCTGGCCGTGTCCCCCCTCCAGGCCCAGCAGACGCTGGAGACCGTCGACGACATCATCGAAAATCGCCGGCTGGCGCCACAACAGCGCAGCGTGGAAACCGAGGTTGACCTGCCCAGCGACGCCAGCGCCGGCATCCCTGCCCGCGTCACCGTGCGTCACGTGCGCTTCATCGGCGACAGCGTGCTGGATCTGGCCGAACTGAGTCAGGGACTTCAGGCCATGATCGGGCAGAGTGTGAGCCGAGAGGCCATCGAGGCCGAAGTCCAGGCGATCACCGACGCCTACCAGGATGGCGGCTATCCGCTGTCCTTCGCCTACCTGCCAACCAACAACTTTCGTGACGGCAACGTGCGCATCGTACTGGTGGAGGGGCATATCGCCCGTACCGAGATCGTGGTGGACGATGACCCCGTGGCGGGCCGGGTGGAGAAACTGGTCCAGCCATTGCTGGAAGAACGCCCTCTGACGCGCAGCACCTTTGAGCGTGTCAGCGGGCTGATCGAGCGAATTCCCGGTGCCAGCCTGACCTTGAAGGCACCGGTGCCGCGCACCCCCAGCGGCGCCACTACCCTGCGTGTCGAAGAACGTCGTATCGATCATTTTGACTATTCGGGCAACCTCAGCGGCGGCGATGAGCAGGACGCCGTCTTCATCAACAGGGTCTCGACCCAGAGCCTGACTACCTGGGGCGACAGCCTGGGCTTCTCCTGGCTGTGGCCCATCGACAACGACAACGAGCTCTACGCGTTGGACTATCGTACCGATATCGGCAACGACGGCCTGACCCTGACCGCCTCCGCCGACAGCTATGACGGTGAGGACGAGGAGAATCTGATCTACCTGCTCGACGGACAGCGCTTCGATCTGCGCCAGGATCAGGATACCGACCGCAGACGCTATCGCCTGGGGCTGTCCTACCCCTTGCTGCTGTCACGTTCCTCGAGCCTGACCCTGGGCGGCGCCTTGCGTCACCACGACGAGACCAAGACCACATCACTCAGCTTCGAGGAACAGACTCTCAACCAACTGGTCGAGGAATCCGAGTATTCGGCCGCCGATCTGGACCTGAACTATCGCACCCAGCGTGGACGTCAGTTCTGGCTGGCCTCGCTGGCCCTGCGCCAGGGCATGGATCTGGGGGCCAACGAGCAGCAGCGCCGGCTCAACGGTACACCGCTTGCCGACAACGGAGATCTACACTTCACCCGCTGGCAGCTGGACGCCCAGTACAGACGCCTGTATGGCGATCACTGGCGCCTTACCGCCAGCGCCAATGGTTTCTACTCCGACGATGCGCTGCCGGAACCCGAGCGCGGCAACTACGGTGGCCAACGCTTCGGTCGCGGCTATGACGCCGGCCAAGCTGAGGGCGACTACGGTTTCGCCGGGGCGCTGGAACTACGCTATCTGCAGCCTGTGAATAGCGCCTGGCTTTCGCGCGTCGAGCCCTACCTGGTGCTGGATGGTGCCCGCACCGAGTTTCAGGAGCGCGACGCGGATAGCCACCTGGCCTCGGCGGCGGCCGGCGTCAGTCTGGGCAAAGGACGTCTGTACGGCCTCACCCTGGAGTACGCCGAGCCCATCGGCGATCGTGACCTCGAGACCGATAGCCGCGAGGGTCGCATCAACGCCCGCCTGACCTGGAACTTCGAAGGCTGATCTCTGGGCTATGGGTGAACTCGCCAGGGGCCGCCACACCGGGCCCCTGGCCATATCACCCGACCCAAGGCCCTCATTTACGGCAGGGTCGGCCACTCGCTCAGTCGGCCTCCCGGCCGTCCTTCCAGCCGCCCTTTCAACCGCCCTGTCAGCCGACCCCAGCGCCACTTCCTATTGCCCTGCACACGACAACCCTGCGCGTGTCTCGTCGTGGAGCGAGACCGCGTGCGGTGAAACATTGGGGTCGTCTCGTTTCTTGAGCCAGGCCAGCAAATTTACCTCTCATCTCGCCGCATCGTCGCCGTCCTTGCAGCGGATCAAGCATTGTGCCGACCCAAGTCCCGACAGACTGTCGAGGCCCGTAGACTCGAAGACAGGCGGTCACACAAGGGCCGTCTGTCCCTGATCACACCGACAACAAAAGAGCCTACACCATGACCTTCTGAAACGAGGAAACCGAGATGGAAACGCAAGCGACCTCCTCCAAACGGCGCTCCGGCCTGCGCATGCCCACGGTCTATACCCTGCTCTTTGTGATCACCGCGCTGGTGGCGGTGCTGACCTGGGTCATGCCCGCCGGCAAGTACGACTACCATGTGGAAGGCAGCGATCAGGTCATTGCTGCCAGCGACGTGCTCGACTATCAGGGTGACGGCCGCCTGTTGCCGATTCCCGGCACCTACCAGGTGCTGGAAAGCTCCCCCCAGGGGCCTTTGGATGTGCTGGTGGCACCGATCCAGGGATTCCACAAGGCCGTGGACGTTGCCCTGTTCGTGCTGGTCATCGGCGGCTTCCTGGCGGTGACGATGCGCTCGGGCGCCCTAGATGCCGGGATCGGCGCGGTGGTCGAGCGCTTTGGCGGGCGCGAGCAGTACCTGATTCCCGTACTGATGGTGCTGTTTGCCCTCGGTGGGTCCACCTACGGCATGGCCGAGGAAACGGTCGCCTTCTGGGCCATCATCCTGCCGGTGATCACCGCCGCCGGCTACGACCGCATGGTGGCCGCAGGCATCATCCTGCTCGGCTCCGGCACCGGTGTGCTGGCCTCCACCGTCAACCCCTTCGCCACCGGCATCGCCTCGGGCTTCGCCGGCCTGCCGATCGGCGCCGGTATCACCCTCCGGCTGGTGCAGTTCGTGATCCTGGTGTCGCTGGCTATCTGGTTCGTGATGCGCTACGCCGCGCGGATCAAGCGCGACCCGCAGCGCTCGGTGCTGGCGGACCTGCATCTGGCGGCCGCCCCTCAGGCCAAGGATGCCGCCTCGACCCAGGCGTTTACCCTGCGCCACAAGCTGACCATGACGGTGTTTTTCATGACCTTCGGGATCATGGTCTACGGCGTCGTGCCCTGGGAAGACATGGGCATCACGGCTTTTCCGACCCTGTGGTGGTGGTTCGATGAACTCTCCACCCTGTTCCTGAGCGCTGCCATCCTGATCGCCCTGATCAATCGACAGTCCGAATCCGACTTCATCGAGACCTTCCTCGATGGTGCCAAGGACCTGATCGGCGTGGCCCTGGTGGTGGCCGTGGCACGCGGCATCTATGTGGTGATGGACAACGGCGTGATCATCGACACCATCCTCAATTGGGCCGAAGGCGCGGTAGCCGGCCTGTCCTCGGGACTGTTCGTGGTGGTGGCCTACGTGGTCCACATCGTGCTGAGCTTCTTCATCCCATCGACTTCGGGGCTGGCCACGGTGTCCATGCCGCTGATGGCGCCACTGGCCGACTTCTCGGGCGTGGATCGCGAACTGGTGGTCACCGCCTTCCAGTCCGCCAGCGGCTGGATCAACATGTTCGCTCCCACCGCCGCCCATCTGGTCGCCGGACTGGCGCTTGCCAAGATACCCTACGAGCGCTTCGTCAAGTGGGCGCTGCCTTATATCCTGATGACCCTGGGAGTCACCACCGTGACATTGTTCGTGGGCGCCAGCCTCACCTGAGCACAGGTCGCGTCAGGGCAACCAACGCAAGTCGAGCATAAAAAAACGCCAGCGCTTTCCAAGCGCTGGCGTTTGCCCTTGCATGACGCCTCAAGGGCCGCATTCAGGCCTTCTTGACGTACATCGACTTGAGCTTCATGGCACCGATGCCATCGATCTTGCAGTCGATGTCGTGGTCACCATCGACCAGGCGGATGTTCTTCACCTTGGTGCCGACCTTGACCACCGAGGAAGAGCCCTTGACCTTCAGATCCTTGATCACGGTGACGCTGTCGCCGTCGCTCAGCACATTGCCGTGGGCGTCACGCACCTCGTCACCGCTCTCATCGGGCTCGGCGTTCAACGACCATTCGTGGCCGCACTCGGGACAGACCAGGGAATGGCCATCCTCGTAGCCGTATGGGGACTCACAGGCGGGACAGGGGGGCAGGTCGCTCATGACACTCTCGCAGGTGGGAAAAGCGAAGACGGTACTCTGCCCCCCGCCGGATTGCCAGTCGTCCAATGGAAGGAGAGCCTTGTCAGGCGCTGTCTTCCTATTGCTCCCTATTCCTCCTTATCTTCCTTTTCCGCCTTTTCGCCCTCGCCTTGGGCCTGGCGCTCGTGAATGCGCTTGATATCGGCCTTCAGGGCCCGCCGCTGACGGCGTGTACTGAACTGCAGAGTGTCCCAGGTTTCGGGCACCAGGGTGCAGGAATCCTCGCTCTGGTGAAACACGAAACGCCGCTCGGCACCGATCGGCAGGTTCTCCGAACAGTACGTGCCGATCACCCGTACACAGACGGCCTTGAATACCAGCCCATCCCGCGACTCGTCGATGTCGGCGATGGTGGTAATACGTTCCTTCAAGGCATTGAACGAACCGATATGAACGAAGCCACCGCTGTCCAGCGGACCCTGGTGGGTACAATGACTGGCGTTGTGGCCAGCTTCCTGCTGATCTTCATCATCATCAAGATCCGCCTCGTGGTCACTGACATCCAGCGTCCAGTCACCTTCCGAGGTCTCCAGCGTCATCATGATATGTTGCAAGTAGATGGGCTCGGCGCTCATGTTGCTGATCACACACAGCGCATCCAGATTCTTTCGCTTGCCGCGATTGATGATCAGCCGGGGTCGACGCTGGCGGCGAAAGCCAAAGTACAGAAGCTGCGCGTAGATCAGCCAGATCATGAAGGAGCCGACGCTGGCCAGCGTCTGCAATACGTCCTTGTGGGCAGAAATCCATTCGTACATGGGCGTCATCCTTGAACGAGAAGCCCGTTAAAAACGGGCTTCAGTACGTCATGTTCTGATGGTGGCCGAAGCGCCTCAGGCGTCGCGCTGATAGCTCCCCACCAGCCGATTCATGCCGAGCAGGTGCGGCTCGACCTCGGACAGCAGTTCATTCATGCCGAGGCCCTCCGGCAGGTTCGTCTCGGTGTCCAGCGCCAGTACCCAGAAGTAGTAGCGGTGCACGCCATGCCCTTCCGGCGGCATCGGACCATTGAAACCGAGGTTGCCGGCGTCGTTGACTCCTCGGGTGCCTTCCTCGGTGGCCTCCTCCAGCGAGGAGAGAGACGCCGGCAGGTTGTAGAGCACCCAGTGAACAAAGCCGTAGCATCCCTTCTGGACCAGCGGCGCGTCGGGGTCGTGACAGATGACCGCCACCGACTTGGTACCCTCGGGCAGGCCGTCCCAGGCCAGCGCCGGAGACAGGTCTTCTGCCTCCTGGGAGTGCCGTGCGGGGATGGCGCCATCATTGTCGAAGGCGGTGCTGGTCACTCTTAGCGAAGAAAGCGCAAAGGGCATGGTGATATCCTCCCTGGATCGAAATGGTTCACAATCTGCAAAGGGCGTCTGCGTGATGTTCATGCCACCGCTAGGCGATATTTCACCGCGGCAGCCATGTCCAGCCTTGACGAGTCGCCCCGGGCTGTCAAACCCGCATGTCTTTGACATGATGATGATCCCCCATGGCTTCAAGGGGGCAGCCGGAAGATCGACGCACTGAACCGTCGCTCGCCGCTCTAGCCACCATCCTCGCACCAACCTTGCCGGAGCCCTGCATGAAACGTCTGCTGATCGTCGCCCATGCACCCTCGCCCAACACCCTGGCACTAAGGGAAGCGGCCGAGCGTGGCGCCCGCCATCCGGACATCGACGGCGTGGACGTCCAGGTACTGGCGCCGCTCGATGCTGGCCCCGAGGATGTCAGGAAAGCGGACGCCATCCTGCTTGGCACCACCGAGAACCTCGGCTACATGAGCGGTGCCCTCAAGGATTTCTTCGATCGTAGCTATTACCCCGTGCTGGAACACACCCAGGGGCTGCCCTGCGTGCTGTACATCCGCGCGGGTCACGACGGCACCGGCACGCAGCGGGCGGTGGAAAGCATCGTCACCGGTCTACGCTGGAAATGGGTCCAGGCGCCACTGGTGCTGCGGGGTGAATGGCAGGACGACTTCATCGGTCAGGTAGAAGAACTCGCCATGACCCTGGCGGCGGGGCTTGATGCGGGGATCGTGTAAGGCGCAAGCAGGCACTACCCATCGCCGCAAGCGGCGCCGACAAAGGCACCGTCCAGCACCATCCAGAATCGAGAAGCCCCGCTACCGAGCCGCCGTCTGGTCAGCGCCTTGGCGCTATGCTCTGCCGGAGGAGACGTTCGAATAGACCTGACGTCGCGATCGACTCGCCGTCCCCTTGCTTGCCGCAGCGAACGGAAATGTCGCCAAGACCTCACAACTATGCACCATCACATCGCCAATAGCGTATTAGCTTGGTCGCATAAAGCCTCGGCATTGCCAGGCCACGATCCCTGTAGAGACACTCTCACCAACGTACAGATGGGCCTTTGGCAAGATGCCTGATGTCGCCCGGACTGTGCGTCACTCACTCGATACTCGTCCGTTCAAGGGATGCCGTAAATCACGGCGAGGTCGGGGTCTACAGGGAAGTACAACGGCTCCGGCCTACGGAGCCACAGGAGATGCGCATGGATGCACAGCAGACGCTGGAGGACCTACCGATCGAATTCGAAGGTCCCTCCTACACCGGTGATACTGTCTTTGGCTATCTGGTCATTGCGGTGTCGCTGATTGTCTTGATCATCGCCGTTCTGATCATCATTTTCGGCCCCGAGTACGTCAGCGTATCGATCGCCCGCGGCCCCACCTTCACCCAGTTCTGGCAGCTCTACCCGGGCCCTATCGCTACCGTCGCGGGGATCGTGACGCAGCTTGGCTGGATGTTGGTCAAAAAGCAGGATGAGGTATTGTCAGAGGAGGTCTTGGATCGTGTACGCCGGCTCCTCCCGGCCTCCGCCGAGATGCCCGAGGGCCATCGGTTCGTGTTGACCCACCTCGCCGGACATCGCTACAGGGTGGAACTCGAGGAAGTGGTCGAACCATCGGACCAGCAGAACCCGCCGGACAACGTCGGTCAGATCGTGCCACTGGGACGAGGAGGCGCCATGGTGCGCCTCTGCCACGATCAGATGATGGCCACGGCAGCATCCAGCGGTTGAATGACTTGCGCGTGTACACTGCACTCTCGCAACAACGCCGGCACTGTCAGACAGTGCCGGCGTTTTCCGCTCTGCTCCGCCCGAAGGCGGCAAGAGTTCAGTCGAGGCGTTCGAACACGGTCGCCACGCCCTGCCCCATGCCGATACACATGGTGGCGAGACCCAGGCGGGTGTCCTGGCGCCGCATCACGTTCAGCAGGCTGTTGCTGATACGGGTGCCGGAGCAGCCCAGCGGGTGACCCAGGGCGATGGCGCCGCCGTGCAGGTTGACCTTCTCGTCCATCACGTCGAGCAGCCCCAGGTCCTTGAGTACCGGCAACGCCTGGGCGGCAAAGGCTTCGTTGAGCTCCACCGTGTCGATGTCATCGATGCTCAGTCCCGCCGCCTTGAGCGCCTTCTGGGACGCCGGTACCGGGCCATAGCCCATGATCGAGGCGTCGCAGCCGGACACTCCGGTGGAAAGCACCCGAGCAATCGGCGAAAGACCAAGGGCCTGGGCGCGTTCGTAGCTCATCACCAGCATGCCACTTGCGCCCACCGACAGTGCCGAGGAGGTGCCGGCGGTGACGGTACCGCCACGCGGATCGAACACCGGCTTGAGGCCCGCCATGCTGTCCAGGCTGGCCTCGGGACGAATCACCTCGTCACGCTTGACCAGAATCCGGCGGCCGTCGGCGTCATGGCCTTCCACACCGATGATCTCGCGGTCAAAGGCGCCGCTCTGCTGGGCCTCGTAGGCACGCTGATGGGAGCGTACGCCGAAGCTGTCCTGCTGCTCGCGGGAGATGCTGTGCAGCTTGCCCAGCAATTCGGCGGTCATGCCCATCATCATCGCTGCCTTGGCGGCGTGCTTGCTGGCGCTGGGGTTGACGTCGATGCCGTGGGTCAGCGGGATGTGCTCCATATGCTCGACGCCACCGACCAGGTAGACGTCACCCATGCCGGCCTTGATGTTGGCGGTGGCGATGTGCAGTGCGCTCATCGACGAGCCACACAGGCGGTTGACCGTCTGGGCCGGCACGCTGCGCGGCATGGCGGTCATGATCTGGGCGTTGCGTGCGACGTTGAAGCCCTGCTCCAGGGTCTGGTTGACGCAGCCCCAGATGACGTCATCCACCTCGCCGGGATCAACGGCGGCGTTGCGCTCGAGCAGCGCATTCATCACCGCCGCCGACAGGTTCTCGGCACGCACGTGGCGGAAGCCACCGTTCTTGGCCTTGGCCATGGCGGTACGGGCACCATCGACCACCACCACATCTCTCGGGTTCAAGCTCATCTGTCTTCTCCTGTCTGGTGGGGTCACTTGGCGTCGGCGTAGAAGGTCTTGCCACTGTTGGCCATCTCACGCAGGCCATCGGTGGGCGCATAAAGCGGCCCGAGCTCCTCGGCCAGGCTGTCGGCCAGGGCGACGAATTCGGCCACGCCCATGGCATCGATATAGCGCAGTGCACCACCTCGGAAGGGAGGGAAGCCGATGCCGTAGATCAGCGCCATGTCGGCCTCGGCCGGGGTGCCGACGATGTCATCTTCGAGACAGCGCACGGTCTCCATGCACAGCGGCACCATCATCCGAGCGATGATCTCTTCGTCGGAGAACTCGTGGTTCTCGCTGACCACCTGCTTGACCAGCTCGATGGCGGCCTCGTCGCTGACCTTCCTGGGCTTGCCCTTGCGATCCTCTTCGTAGGCGTAGAAGCCCTTGGCGTTCTTCTGCCCCAGGCGATCGTTGTCGAACATCACCTGAATGGCGGTCTTGGCGTCACGCGCCATGCGGTCGGGGAAGCCTTCGGCCATCACCGCATTGGCGTGCACCGCGGTATCCATGCCGACCACGTCGAGCAGATAGGCCGGGCCCATCGGCCAGCCGAACTTCTCCATCACCTTGTCGACGCGCTGGTAGTCGGCACCCTTCTCGACCAGCAGGCTGAAACCGCCGAAATAGGGGAACAGCACGCGATTGACCAGGAAGCCCGGGCAGTCGTTGACCACGATCGGCGTCTTGCCCATGGCCTTGGCGTAGGCCACGGTGGCGGCCACGGCAGCGTCGCTGGTCTTCTCGCCACGGATGACCTCGACCAGCGGCATGCGGTGCACCGGGTTGAAGAAGTGCATGCCGCAGAAGTTCTCGGGACGCTTCAGGTTCTCGGCCAGCCGGGTGATCGAGATGGTCGAGGTGTTGGACGCCAGGATGGTGTTATCGCCTACCTGCTGCTCGACCTCGCTGAGCACCGCACCCTTGACCTTGGGGTTCTCGACCACCGCCTCGACCACCAGGTCGACATTGTCGAAATCACCGTAGGACAGCGTCGGACGAATGTTGGCGAGCTTCTCGGCCACGCCTTCGACGGACAGCTTGCCGCGGGAGGCCTGCTTGCCGAACAGCTTGCGCGCCTCCTTGAGGCCCAGCTCGATGGCGTCTTCCTTGATATCCTTCATCAGGATCGGGGTGCCCTTGGAGGCGCTCTGGTAGGCGATTCCGCCGCCCATGATGCCGGCACCGAGCACCGCCGCCTGGCGCACCGGTTGCGCCTTGCTGGCGTACTTGCCGCCCTTCTTCTTGACCACCTGGTCGTTGAGGAACAGCCCGACCAGGTTGTAGCAGACGTCGGTCTTGGCCATATTGCAGAAGGCCTTGGCTTCGATTGCCTGGGCCCGCGCACGACCTTCACCGGCGCCCTTCTGGATCACCTTGATGGCTTCCACCGGCGCCGGATAGTGCGGCCCGGCCTTGCCGGCGACATATCCCTTGGAGGTCTCGAACACCATCATCTGCTCGACCGGATTGAGGTTCAGCGCGCTGTTCTTTTCCTCGCGCCGGGCCTTGAAGTCGAGTTCGCCGGCGTTGGCTCGCGCCAGCATGTCGAGCGCCGCTGCCTCGAGGTCATCGGCGGGCACCACCGCATCCACGGCGCCGACCTTGAGGCAGGCCTCGGCACGGTTCTCGGTGCCGCCGGCGATCCACTCGATGGCGTTGTCGGCGCCGATCACCCTGGGCAGACGCACGCAGCCGCCCCAGCCGGGGACGATTCCGAGCTTGGTCTCGGGCAGGCCGATCTTGGCGTCAGGCGTCATCACGCGGAAGTCGGTGGACAGCACCACCTCACAGCCGCCACCGAGGGCCAGACCGTTGATCGCGCTGACCGTCGGGAAGGGCAGGTCCTCGAGGCCATTGAAGATGCCGTGGACCTGCTCGAGCATACCCTGGATCTCCGCCTCGTCCTTGCCGAACATGGCGTGAAACTCGGTGATGTCGGCACCGACGATGAAGGCGTCCTTGGCACTTTTCAGCATCAGGCCCTTGACGCCGCTCTCGCCGCGTACCGCGTCCAGCGCTTCGCCCAGCTCCTTGATCACCGCGCCAGAGAGCTTGTTGACCGATTCATCCTTCAAGTCGAAGGTCAGAGTGGCGATATCGTCGCCATTGCGAGCCACCGAAATGGCATTGCCTTGATAGATCATCCACGCATCTCCACTGAAGTCATGCCGTGTCATCCGGAAAGGGCCCGACAATCGATGGGCCAGGCGACATTCATACGCCCGTTTGATTTCGCCAGCTTGGTGCAAAGATTCACTTCCGTCAACCCCTACCAATACCTTAGAGGGCTTGCGAGGCGTTGAAGCATGCAGCGGCGCTTCACCAGCGTTTAAGCATACTGATAGCATGCCCCTCCCAGCCGCCGCGGACCACGCCATGCCCTCCTCGCCCCCTCAGCGCACCACCCTCAACGCGACGCAGCGATTCATCGAGACCTGGGTAGCGCGTCTGCGGCCCTGGCACTGGCTGTGGCCACCGCTGGCCTTCGCTGCCGGTGTCGCCAGCTTCTTTCTGGTCGAGCGCCAGCAGTGGCTCGGCGTGTTGCTGGCCGGGGGCATGTTGCTGGCCTGGACCCTGCTGCTGTCGGAGAGTCTGATCGGACGCCTGATGGTGAGGCGCGGCTATCCTGCCCTGCCCCGTGGCGTCACCACCTTCATCGCCCAGATGATCCACCAGGAGACGCTGTTCTTCGCCCTGCCCTTTCTGGTCGCCACCACGGTGTGGAGCAGCGGTCAGGCGCTGTTCACCCTGTTCATGCTTGGCATGGCGGTGCTGTCCATCGTTGATCCGCTCTACTACCGACTGGCCGAACGCAAGCGCTGGCTCTACTTCGTGTTCCACGCCCAGTGCGTGTTCCTGGTGGTGCTGGTGACCCTGCCGCTGGTACTGCACCTGAGTACCGGTCAGAGCATGCTGGCGGCCGCCGTGGCCATGGTGGTATTCAGCCTGCCGAGTCTGTTGCATCTGCTGCGCCCCATGAGTCCCGCCCGCTGGCTGGCGATGTTCGCGCTGCTGCCGTTATTGGCCGGGGTCGCCTGGCTGGGCCGGGTGTGGGTGCCGCCGGCGACCCTGTGGTTGTCCGGCAGCGCCCTGTCGCCGGCCTTCGACGAGGCCGCACGCACGCCGCAGGGCTCCATGGCGCTGACACCGGAGGCGCTGTCGTCCCGAGGGCTCTATGCCTACACCGCAATCCATGCGCCACGCGGCTTGAAGGAAGAGGTGGTACACGAGTGGCGCCACGAGGGAGAACTCGTCGACCGCATCGCGCTGAATATCTACGGCGGACGCGCCGAGGGCTATCGCGCCTGGACCCGCAAGCAGAACTTCCCCGAGGCCAGCAGCGGCAGCTGGCGCATCGATGTGATGACCGCCGGCGGCCAACGTATCGGCGTACTGCGCTTCGAGGTTGCCGAAGACCCTGGGGCGGCGACCACCGCCGACGCCAGCATCGATACCCAGGCGGGCATTCCCGGCCTCAGGCTACGCTGGTTGACCGCCCGCCCCGAGGGACAGCAGGAGACACCGGACATGGCATCCGACAAGGCACGCCAGCAAGAGCCGCCGAATCACGAGGAGCCAGCCCCTGCTGAAGAGGATGCGGAGGGTGAGCCGAAAGATGACACGGGACAAAGCGGCGAGACGAGGGAGAGCGGCACCGGAGGCGATCCGCCGGCTGATCATGAAGGCGGTCACAAGGGAAACGGCGATCAAGCGCCAGACGCAGACGACGATGAAGTGGCGCAAGGAAACGATGATACAAAAGCCGCCAACCGTGAGGCGGAAGCAGGCGACAGCCGATGAGCGGCTGTACCCCCGAAGAGTGAATCTAAGGTGCGTATTCGGCGCAAAGGAGGGAGTTGGCTTGCATTACCGCCGCTGCGTTCGGACAATCAAATCATTTGCAGCCTTGCGATCTTGATCACTATGAACGAGAACATCGGATTTCAACTGTCTCGGGCACCACGCATCTGGCGTGCGGTGCTCGATCAGCGCCTCGCTCCGCTGGGACTGACCCAGACGCGGTGGGTGACGCTCTATCATCTGTGGCGCATGCCGGACGGGCAGCCCCAGTGCGACCTGGCGCGGGCCATCGGCGTCGAGGCGCCGTCGCTGGTCAGGACGCTGGATCAGCTTTGCGAGCAGGGCCTGGTCGAGCGCTGTCCCTGTGACCAGGATCGCCGCACCAAACGCGTGCACCTGACCAAGCAGGCGACGCCTCTGCTCGAGAAGATCGATGCCATCGTGCAACAGGCCAGGGAAGAGATGCTCAAGGGGCTGGACGAGCAGGAACAGGAAAGACTCAGCGACATGCTCAGCCGTATCGAGGCCAACGGTCAGGCCTTGCTGACGCCGGACGATTGCCAGCGCTGACACCTGAGCCCGACGAGTCCAACAAGAGCCTCGCCGAGATCGCCTTCACGGCCCGCCCTGACACCTGGGCCGGATACCCAGCATGCCGCAGCCCTGTTCGATCCTGGGTGGTCGATCGCCATCGTCCAAGTTAGAGCCGCCAATATCAGGGCGGCGAGTTCGGCAAATTGGCGGCGGGACGATCCGGACGTCCCTGCAGGGCGTCGCGTAGCGCCGTCGCAGGCGCCGCCAGGCTGCCGAAGGCGTCGGCCTCCAGCGACTCTTCCCACCACAGCGTCAAGGCCTTGTCGCTGGATTCGACCACGCAGGCGTCCTCGGGCAACTGGGTCAGCAGACGCGACAGTCGCGCATTGATCACCGATGGCAACGGCTCCAGCGGCTGAATCCGCCAGCGCCAGCTATTGTCGTAGTCGAACGACTTGAGCGCCTCGCTGGCACGTTCTGTGCGTACCAGCACAAAACGTGGGCCAGGCCGCTGGCTCGGATAGACCCAGCGATAGGCCGCCATCTTGTCGGTCTCGCCGTGCAGCGGTGGCGTCTCCAGCTTGACGCTGGCCCCCGCCTCGATCGCCACCTGGCGCAGCGACCCCTGACGACGCTCTCGGGCGGTGGGGCGCAGCCACATGGCCGGGGCAAAGACCATTCCTACCACCCCCAGGATCAGCAGCCACAACATACGGTTTCCTCAGAAAAATCGTTGATCATCAGCATTGTTTTGACGGGACTGGCGGCCTAGAGTGGAAGCACAGACCTTTTCTCAACCGACCGCCGCTGGAGGCGTAGTCCCGTGAGCAATGAATATCGTCATGTGCTGGTGGCCGTGGACCTCACCAAGGACTCCCACAAGATCCTCGAACGCGCGCTGCAGATCGCCGATCGCAACCACGCGAAGCTGTCGATCATGCATACGCTGGAGCCCCTCGGCTTTGCCTACGGGGGCGACATCCCCATGGACCTGACCAGCATCCAGGACCAGTTGGACGACCATGCCAAGCAGCGCCTGGCCGAGATCGCCGATGCCCACGTGGCGCGCGACGACCAGCACGTGGTCGTCGGCATGCCCGATACCGAGATCCATCGCTTCGCCGATGAGCACGACGTCGACCTGATTGTGGTCGGCTCCCACGGCCGTCATGGCTTCGCCCTGCTGCTCGGCTCCACCTCCACCGGCGTGCTCCATGGTGCTCAGTGCGACGTACTAGCCGTGCGCGTCGGCAAGGAAAGCGAAGAGTAACCCCAGCGGTTGACCGGATCGCACCTCGCGGCAACCGCATCGCGCCCACTGCCCCGTTCATTCCCGGGAGCTTGCCCTCGCCCGTCCACCCAAGCGGTGGACGGGCGAGCTTTTTTCGCAAGGCTCCTTTCGCGAGGCGCCTATCGAGCGACTCCTCGGTGCCCCGCCGACGGGCCAGAGCGCGTCCGTGTCTACTCGCCGGCGGCCATGGCCTCGAGTTCCATCCAGCGCTCCATGACCGCGTCGAGGCGTTCCTGAGTCTCCTGCAGCAACGCCAGACGCTCGGTGACCACACCGGATGGCTGCTGGTAGAAGTCGGGCTTGCCCGCCTCCGCCTCGAGCTCGGCCACCTCAGACTCCAGCCGCTCGATCTCCGCCGGAAGGCCATCGAGCTCCCGCTGCAGCTTGTAGGATAGCTTGACCGGCTTGGCCTTGGCTGGCGCTGCGGCCGTGTCCGCCGTATCCGTCTTGCTGGATGCCGGCGCCGGTGCCGCGTCATCCGCGGTCGGCTCCACCCGCTGGCGCGCCGCCCCCTCCCAGGGCGCCGGCGGCAACTTGCCGCCCTGGCGGACCCAGTCGCTGTAGCCACCGACGTACTCGCGTACCTGCCCCCTGCCTTCGAAGGCCAGCACGCTGGTCACCACGTTGTCCATGAAGGCGCGGTCGTGTGATACCAGCAACAGGGTGCCGTCGAAGTTGAGCAACAATTCCTCGAGCAGCTCCAGGGTCTCGACGTCCAGGTCATTGGTCGGCTCATCGAGCACCAGCACGTTGGCCGGCTGGGTGAACAGCTTGGCCAGCAGCAGGCGGTTGGACTCGCCCCCGGACAGTGCCTTGACCGGCTGACGCGCACGCTCCGGCGAGAACAGAAAGTCCTGCAGGTAGCTCATCACGTGGCGGTCCTTGCCACCCACCGTGACCCGATCACTGCCCTGGGCCACGTTGTCGTAGACGGTGCGCTCAGGCTCGAGCCCGGCCCGGAGCTGGTCGAAGTAGGCGACCTGAAGCTTGGTCCCCAGCCGCACCGTGCCTTCGCTCGGCTCGAGTTCGCCCAGCAGGATCTTCAACAGGGTGGTCTTGCCGGCGCCATTGCGCCCGATCAGACCGATACGATCCCCACGCTGAATCTCGATATTCAGGTCACGGATGACCGTCGCGTCCTCGAAGTGCTGGGTGACGTGAGACAGCTCCACCACCCGCTTGCCGCTGCGTTCGCCGGTATCTACCGTCAGCGAAGCATTGCCCTGGCGCTCGCGCCGCTGGCTGCGTTCGCGGCGCAACTGCTCGAGCGCCCTCACCCGTCCTTCGTTGCGCGTACGTCGGGCCTTGATCCCCTGACGAATCCAGGCTTCTTCCTGGGCCAGTTTCTTGTCGAACTCGGCGTTCTCCCGGGCCTCGACCTCGAGCTCGTGCTGCTTCTGGGCCTGGTAGGTGGCGTAGTCACCGGGATAGCGCCCGAGCTTGCCACGATCCAGCTCGAGGATGCCGGTGGCCAGACGCGACAGAAAGGCGCGGTCGTGGGTGATGAACAGCACCGCTCCGGCAAAGGCGGCAAGCTGTTCCTCGAGCCAGGCGATGGTATCCAGGTCCAGGTGGTTGGTCGGCTCATCGAGCAGCAGCAGATCAGGTTCGGCGACCAGCGCCCGAGCCAGCGCCACCCGCCGGCGCCAGCCGCCCGACAGCGAGGACATCTCGGCGTCTTCGGGCAGCCCCAGGCGGGTCAGCACCACATCGATCCGCTGGTGGAACGACCAGCCGTCGATGGCCTCCAGCCGCGTCTGCAGCGTGGCCATGCGGTTCATGTCCGGTTCCTCGGACTGCACCAGATGGTGATACTCGGACAGCAGATCGCCGGCCTCGGGCAGGCCCTGGGCCACCACATCAAAGATGGTCTCGCCGCTGGCCTCGGGCAGGTCCTGCTCGAGCACCCCGATCTTGAGCCCTGGGGCGCGCCAGATGGTGCCGCTGTCGGCCTGATTCTCGCCCGCCACCAGTCTCAGCAGCGTGGACTTGCCGGTGCCATTGCGGCCCACCAGCGCCAGCCGCTCTCCCCGCTCGAGCACCAGGTCGGCACCGTCGAGCAACACATGGTGGCCATAGGCCAGTTGCAACTGCTCCAATCGTAGCAGGGTCACGCTTCACCTCTTCGCTTGATCATCGCGACAGTGTACCTCATGCCCCCCTCCTGCTGGCATGACCGATCCCACCTGAGAGTCAAAATCAGAGACTACGCGATCAGCGACATGGCCACCTCGAGCACCGCACCACGTGGTTGTGCCGCCGACACACAGGTACAATGCGCCTCCATCGAAATAGCCGCCCCAAGGAGACCGCGTTGTCCGTCCCAGACAAGCCTGCCCCAGACGAGACGCTGCCGAACCCGCTGCCGGAGCCGCTGCGCTTTCACTCGCCTGCCCCTCTGGTCGACATCGGCGCCAACCTGACCCACGAGAGCTTTACCCACGATATCGATGCCACCCTCGCCCGTGCCCGCGCGGCCGGCGTCGAGACGCTGATTCTCACCGGTACCGATCGTGAGCATGCCGAACAGGCGGTGGCCCTGTGCCAGGCCCACGAAGGCCTTTACGCCACCGCCGGCATCCACCCGCACCAGGCCAGCGAATGGGGTCCGGAGCTCGAAGCCGCCATGGCCGAGCTACACCAAAAGCCCCAAGTGGTCGCGGTGGGAGAATGTGGCCTCGACTTCAATCGCAACTTCTCGACCCCGGCCGAACAGGAACGCGCCTTCGAGGCGCAACTCGCCCTGGCTGCCGAGTCGGGGCTGCCATTGTTCCTGCACGAGCGCGACGCCGGTGCCCGAATGCGTGACATCCTCGGCGCCTGGCGAGATGATATTTCACGGGCGGTGATTCATTGCTTCACCGCGGATCGCGAGACGCTCCACGGCTACCTGGATCTTGACCTGCACATCGGCCTGACCGGCTGGATCTGCGACGAGCGCAGGGGCCATCATCTACGTGATCTGGTGGGCGACATCGCCGCCAATCGACTGATGGTGGAGACCGACTGTCCCTACCTGTTGCCGCGTAATCTGCCGGCCAAGCTCAAGGGCCGCCGCCACGAGCCGGCGCTGCTGCCCTGGATCGTGCGAGAGATCGCCCACTGGCGCGGCGAAAGCGAAGCTGAGCTTGCCGCCAGCAGCACCGCGACGGCCCGCGCCTTCTTCGATATCAAGGAGTCCTGACATGGGCGACATGCCTGCCTTTATCGCCGTGGAGACCGGCGGCGACGGCGATCTGCCCCTGGCCATCGCCTGGAGCCTCGACGATGGCCGCATCAAGCACACCCTGATCCAGCCCGACGAGGACTGGCTCGATGCCGAGACGGTGTCCCTCGGCGACTACAGCCGCGAGGAACTGGCCAGCATCGGCGTGAGTCCGCTGGACGTGATCCGTGAACTGGAAACCGATCACTTCAATGCCACCCTGCTGACTGCCGGCGTATTCGACGACGAGGCGGCCATCTCTCGGCTGTTCGACACCTACGGTCTCGACCCCTTCGTCGAGCTGGCCCCGGCAGAATCCCTCTATCCCGACCTGGATCCTGGCGAGTGGGCGCGCGTCCGCAACGAGCTGTTCGCCGAACTGGGCCTAGAGCCCATGCGTCCGGAGCAGGAGGTAGAGGTAATGTTGCATCTGCACAAGCGACTCAGCGACAGCGACTGAGTCCGCAAACGAAATGCAACCGCTGACGGTGCGACTCGGACCGTCAGCCCTCCCGACAGCCCTCCCGACAGTCTTCCCGCCAGCCCTCCCACCAGCCCACTCATAGCTCCATACCCTGTTACCAGGGCTTCAGGCGTTCTCGCGAACTATCGCTTGGTCACGAAGCAGTACCGCCCGTGCGGGCGCGAAGCTAAGCAGCGGCTGGCGTCACCCCGGTGTGGTGGTCGCGGTATACCTTGGTCGACTGGTCTCCTCCCTCCTCTCGAGCCAGGCTTGTTCTTCCCAACAAATCGAACTTAAGTGCGCTATACGAACAGCAAGCTTCGAGAGAGTGAGCCCATGCCCATTACTACGAACATTGCCACGAGCATTACGACGACCATTGCCACGTCTTTTGCCCAGCCCCGTCGTCTTGCCGGCCCCCGACCTACCCCCCGCGCCATCGCCACCTTCCTGGCCCTGGCCAGCGCAGCCCTTTTCAGCGCAACCCTGTCCACCGCCGCCCAGGCCGACACCAGTATCGTGATGCTGGGCACCGGCACCCCGGTACCCGACGGGGAGCGGGCCGGTTCGGGGGTCGCGGTCATCCATGATGGCGAGGCCTATCTCTTCGATGTTGGCCCCGGTGTCGTCGAGCGCGCCAGCCAGGCCCAGGAGCGAATGGGCATCGAAGCGCTCGCCCCGGTGAACATCGAGCGGCTGTTTCTGACCCACCTCCACAGCGACCATGTACTGGATTACCCGGAACTGCTCGGCACCTACTGGTGGCGCCGCGAACAGCCCATCTCGGTGGTCGGCCCGGTGGGTACCGAGGCCATGAGCCAAGGGGTCTACACCATGCTGGCCGAGGACACCAATACGCGCCTGGCCGACAAGAGCCCTGTCACCAATCCAGCGGCGGCCAGGGCCCTGGTGACCGAAATCGAGAAGGAGGGGCTGGTCCACGAGTCACCCGGCATCAGCATCCACGCCTTCGGGGTAACTCATGGAGACTGGGAGCAGGCCTACGGCTACAAGGTCGTCACCGATGACCTGACCCTGGTGATCTCGGGTGACACGTCGCTTTCCGAGGAAGTGCGTCGCCAGGCAAGCGGCGCAGACGTACTGATCCACGAGGTGATCAGCCGTCAGGGGTGGGAACAACTATCACCGCAGTGGCAGGCCTACCATCAATACGCCCACACGCTGAGCGATGAACTGGCAGAGTTGGCCCGGGAAGCGCGTCCCGGCACCCTGGTGCTGACTCATGTTCTGCACTACTCGGCCCCGCGGGAGAGCGTGCTTGACGAGGTTCGCGCCGACTATGATGGCAGGGTGCTGCTACCCGATGATCTTGACGTCATCGAGTGACCGACACCATCAGGCGATGGCAGGCTCGAGCTGCTCTCGTCCGAGCTCGATCGCCTCGCTCAACGCCAGCCCTTGCCGATAGAAGCCGCGCAGCGCGGCTTCGAAGGCTGCCGCACGGCGCGGCAGTCCTTCGTCACGGTAGCGGCGGGCACGCACTGCTACCCGTCGGGCGAAGCCTTCGCGATCGACCTCCACCTCGCCGAGGTTGTCGACGCTGACGTGAAAGGTCAGCCCGGCCGCCTCGCTGAAGATGCGCTCCAGCGCCTGGGGCGCCACCTCGACCTTCTCGAAGGCCTGCTGCTGCATCTCGCTGCGACCGTCAGGCTCGTACCAGTAGCCGTAGTCTTCCAGCAGTCGCCGACGCGGCCCGGCGATACACCAGTGACTGACCTCGTGCAGAACGCTGGCAAAAAAGCCCCGTGCGAAGATCACCCGATGCCAGGGCACCTGATCGTCGGCGGGCAGATACAGTGGCTCATCACCGCCACGCACCAGACGGGTATTGCAGGGGCCCAGGAACAGCCCATCGAACAGTTCGATCACGTCTTCCAGGCGGTGCTCCACGAGGGCTCCTTCACGTCGGGCGTTTGTCTCAAGCGGCGGCGGGTTGTTGACCAACGCCACTACCGAGCGATGTTGGCGAGGGCGCTTGCCAAGGGCGCCTGCCGAGAACAGTGGCCGATGCCGACTGGCGCGAGCCGGCAAGGATACCAAGGCTTGGCGCACAGCCAAACTCTCGAAGCGTTCGATTCTGGCGACATCGCTGGTTTGACTGACCAGACACCGATGACAGCGCTCCGCCTTGGCGCACTGGCAACTGGCCGCGCGGCGCCAAGATGGTGCATCGCTGGTACACTCTCACGGTACCCCGTGCCCCGAGTCGGCGCTTGCCCGGCGATCACCTCTTGGCCGTCTGTCCCGACAGCGACCCGCTGACTCAAGGCACCAGGGCAAGAAGCCCGTATTCTCTGCATGGAGCCCACCAACGTGCGTCCTTTCCCCACCGGCCTCGGCGCCACCAGCCGCCGCGAGAGCTGGCCCTTGATCCGTCTGGCATTGCCCATCTGTGGCGCCCAGCTGGCCCAGGCCGGCATGAGCGTCGTCGATATCATGATGACTGGCCGCCAGAGCGCCACCGATCTTGCCGCGGTCTCCGTCGGTGCCAGCCTGTGGATGCCCTTGATGCTGTTCATGACCGGCACCCTGATGGGACTGACCCCGATCGTCGCCCAACTGCTGGGAGGCGGGCGCCAGGCGGGCATTCGTCCCAACGTGCACCAGGCGCTGTGGGTGGGCCTGGTGCTGGGGCTGATCTCGGCGCTGCTGCTGCGCCTGGCGGTGGCGCCGGTATTCGCCTGGATGGAGGTCCCCTCCGAGGTAGCCGAACGCGCTCGTGACTATGTTGGCGCAGTGGCTTTCGGAATGCCCGGCGTCGCTATCTTTCTGGCACTGCGAGCGTTCTCCGACGGGGTCAATCATACCCGACCGGCGCTGTGGATCAGCCTGATCGGGCTGGCCGTGAATATTCCCAGCAACTATGTGCTGATCTACGGTGGTGACGGTTTCACTCGCCTGCTGGGCGACGCCACCCCCGGCTGGTTGGCCGACCTGCCGGCACTGGGCGCCTATGGTTGCGGCATCGCCACCGCCATCGCCATGTGGGTGATGACCCTGGCGATGATCCGCTACACCCAGAAGAGCCGCGCCTATGGCAGTATCGAGCTGTGGCACTCGCCCACCCGTCCGAATCCCCGGATGATTGCCGAATTGCTCTACGTGGGCGTCCCCATCGGTGTGGCGATCTTTGTCGAGGTCACCCTGTTCACCCTGATCGCGCTGTTTATCGCAAGCCTCGGCGAGATCGTGGTGGCCGCCCACCAGGTGGCGCTCAACTACACCTCGGTGCTGTTCATGCTGCCGCTGTCGCTGGGTATGGCCTTGACGGTGCGGGTCGGAAACACCCTCGGCGGTGGTGACCCTCGGCTGGCGCGACTGGTGGCCTGGAACGGCATCCTGATCGCGCTGTTGGTGGCGCTGTTCAACAGCCTGCTGCTGTGGCTGACGGCGGAGACCATCGTCGGGCTCTACACCCATAACGTCGAGGTCCAGGCACTGACCCTGTCGCTGGTGGGGCTGGCGATGCTCTATCAGGTATCGGATTCCCTGCAGGTGGCTCTCGCCGGCGCCCTGCGCGGCTACAAGGATACCCGGGTGATCATGTTCATCACCCTGCTGGCGTACTGGCTGGTCGGCCTCGGCGGCGGCCACCTGCTGGGACGCTACGGGGTTGGCGACTGGATCGAGCCGATGGGGGTACACGGCTACTGGATCGGGCTGATCGCGGGGCTGACCGTCGCCGCGCTGCTGCTCGGTGAGCGCTTCCGACGCAAGGCCCGAAGCGTTGCCAGGCGCGCGGAGGACGGCTGAGCATGAACGGCTTTCGTCCTGGCCGGTGGCGACCGCTGCTGCTCGCCTCCTGCCTGTCGCTGCTGGTGGGCTGTGGCGACTCGGCGCTGGAACGTGATCTGCTGGCCTATCAACAGCGGCTAGCCGAGGCACTCGACCAGCCACCACCGGAGCCCGCGCCGGTGGCCAACATCGGCGACTTCCCCGAACGCCGTCAGTTGACGCTCGAGATCCCGCCGATCAGGGAAGGCATGCTCGACGTCTTTGCCCTGCGCGGCTGCCATATCGCCAACCTGGTCGCCGAGCGCAACAACCAGCTTGGCAAGACCGCCGCCCCCAGCCAGCGCTGGCTCTACGAGCTGCGTCTGTGGCGCCGCCTCAGCGCCTGCTGGAACGCCGAGGCCGCCGACGCCCTGGCCGAGGGCGACCGCCAGCGTCTGGCTCGCCTGACCGACATCAAGACACGCCAGCTGCCGCTGGCCAGCTACAACGCCCTGGTCTCCTCCGAGGAGTGGACCGGCAGCTTCTCGCGGGCAAGCTCCCCCCTGCCTCTCGACGAACTCTCGGCGGTCGACGAGCAGCTTGCGGCGCTTGGCTATCTGAACGAAGCGGTCATCCACCAGTTCGACCGCCAGTGGACGCCAGAGTCCGGGCCACTGGAACAGGCGCTTGCCACCCTGCGGGATCGTCCACTGAGTGCCGAGCTGATGCGCGCCCTGATGCTGGCAAGCCAACGCCTCGAGGAAGCCAGTCGACTGCTTGAGCGCGCCCTCGCCTCCCGCCATGGCCCAGACAACGACCGGACCGGCGCTGATGCGGCATGTTCACAGACGACGACGCTGCCCGAGGAAGGCGACACCCTAGCGTCACTTGAGCGCCTCGAGACGCAGGCGCTACGCTGGTTCGCTGGCATGGACCGACTGCTGGACGCCCATGTGGCGGGCAGCCAGGCCTTTCAGGACTACCGCCGGCAATGGCTCGACCTGGACAGCGAAACCACGCCACTGGCAAGTTTCGTGCGCGTACGAGACGATCACCTGTGGTTGCGTCAGCAATGGCGTCAACGCTGTGATACCCACGAGGACTTACGCTAGTTGATGAGTCTGTGCTATTGATGAGAACAGGGACGTAGAGCGCAGCGTCCGGCCCCGGGCCGAGATGCGATGCCGTAAGCAAGCAGCCGCTGGAGGGAGATCATGGGCATTCCACTGTCACCCCGCCCCGCTCGGGTCATCGACCTGGAGAGCATGCGCCAACGCCAACTGGCCCGCAGACGCCTGGTTCGCCTGGCCCCGGAGCTCGATGGACTGGAGATGGTGTACCGACTCGACGCGCACCCGGATACCCTGTACGGCATGCCGATACTGGCCTGGGGGATGCGTGAGAACGGCGATATTGTCGGGCTGGTCCCGTGGATGGAGTCGCTGACGCCATGCGAGCAGCTCGACGATCCGGACCACGGTCACTTCGTCGGCTACCGTGATCCGGAAACCGAGGAGCTGTTCGACCAGCCCCCGGAACACAAGGAAATGGAACTGGCCCACGCGGCGGCCTACTTCGAATACGAGGATACCCGCGAAACCACCCTGATCCAGAGCCTGCCGGATCATCAGGGTACCCACGCCCTGTGCATGGACGAGGAAGGCGCGCCCTGGCAGCTCAAGCAGGTCTTCGGCTGGCGCCTGTACAGCGATGGCACCATCGAGTCCCTGCTGGCCGACGAGAACCTGATCGAAACCGTCCCGGTGCTGCCCGGCGACGCCTGTCTCTACCCGGGCCACAGCCGACACCGGGTGGTGTACTTCTTCCAGCGCCAGATCGCCAATCGTATTCGCCAGGAAGACCCGGCGACGCTGGAAGCCCTGGCCATGATGGTCATGCCTGACGACGATGAGGAAGCCGCGCCATAACGTAAGAAGGAGCGTCGGAAGGAGCGTCAGGATCAGCGTCACCACCAGGGAGGGGGCTCAAGCGTTGAGTCCCCTCCCTCGGCAATATCATCCCAGCCGGATAAAGTAGAAGTGCGAGCCATCTTCAAGACTGCGATGCTCCACCAGCTCGTGCCCGAGAAACTGGCAGAACTTGGGCACATCTCGGGTGGTCGCCGGATCTGTCGCCGTGACCTTGAGCACCTGGCCAGGACTCATGTCCCGCACCGCGTTGTGCATCATCATGATCGGTTCAGGGCAGAACAGACCGCTGGTATCCAGTTCCTTGTCGCTTGCGGGCAGCGCATCGGAAGAATCCACCATCAATACCTCGGAGTTGGAGTGAAAGCATGATCAAGATCATCATCGAGCGCCGCATCATGCCGGGCCTGGAAGAAGAATACGAGCAGGCCGCACGAGAGGCCATGCGCCAGTCGCTGGGCGCCGATGGCTTCTTCGGCGGCGAGAGCCTGGTCGAACAAGGACGCTCCGACCGCCGTCTGATGATCACCAAGTGGCGCGATCTGCGCGCCTGGAAGGCATGGTACAACAGCGAGGCCCGAGAAAGAGTGATGCAGCACGTCCAGCCGTTGCTGACCGAGGCCGAAAACGTCCGGATCTTCGAACCGGCCTACTGACCCACGCCCATCTGCTGCCCGTGTCGCCGTCTCAATCGAGGCGAACGTGCACGGTGACCTCTTCCCTGTCGTGATAGAGGTGACGACAGCGTATCTCGGCCCGAACCCCGGCCTCCTGCAAGCGTGACGCGAGGCCGGAAAGACACAGCGATACCTCCTCCCAGCGCTTCTTCATCGGCAGCTTCAAGTTGAACACCGCCTCGCGACACCAGCGCTGCAACAGCCAACGCTCCATCATGGTGATGACGCGCGAGGGCTTGTCGACGATGTCGCAGACCAGCCAGTCCAGGCGCATCGGCGGCTCCCACACGAAGCCATCCTCGCGCAGATGCTCGACCATGCCGCTGGCCATCAGGGCCTTGTCCATGGGGCCATTGTCGATGGCGTAGACCTGCATCCCCCGCTGCACCAGCTGCCAGGTCCAGCCCCCCGGGGCAGCACCAAGATCCGCCGCCTGCATGCCCTCCCCGAGTCGCTCGTCCCACTCGTCACGCGGCACGAATTCATGCCAGGCCTCCTCGAGCTTCAAGGTCGAGCGGCTTGGCGCGGCGTGGGGGAAGCGCAGACGTCGAATGCCGCCGGGGAATTCACTGCGATTGCCGGGAAAGCTCATCGCCAACTGGACCCGGTCACCGTCACGCCAGACCAGGTGCAGCCGTCGTCCTCCCGCCTTGCGCCGCAAGGCACCACGCTTCTTGAGCTGGGAGTTGAGCGGGCGTTCCAACGCCTTCAACAGGCTACTCAGCGCCTTGGCCTCGTTGGTATCCGGGGTCTCCTGCCAGATCGACTCGAAGCTCCAGCCACAGGCCTTGAGCTGCTCGAAGATGGGCGAGAGCCGATCGTCCCGGGACAGCGAGAGCTCCGGCAGGGCCAGCAACGACTGGCGGGCAAATACCAGCTCGTCGAGACGCAGGCGACGATGCAAGTCATTGGCCGGGTGCTCGCCGTCCATTCTGACCCTGACCAGCCCCTCCTCCATCAGGGGCTCGACGCTGGCGCCCTCGCCTTCGGCCAGGAACTCAGCGTGCAGGCGGTCGGTCAGCTCGGCGGCCAGGTCCGGCTCGAACCCCGGGCGACAGAACAGAAGGATTTGATCAGGCGTCATGAGTAAAGGTTCTCTTTCTCCAGTCGAGTCCGGCGCGTCCCTCTGCGGTCAGTTCGATATCCTTCAACTGAACGTTCAGGGCGTTGGTGGAGATCACCACCTCCCACAGCGAAAACACCAGGGATATCGACAGCGATGCCAGGCTGATGCCGAAAAGCAGCATACCCAGCGGCGTCCATGACAGGAACAGCGCAAACATCGACAGGGTACACAGCAGAAAAGCGAAAACCCCGGCGATCTGCATTCGCTTGGTCAGCGAGATGCGCCGGCGCAGTAGTCGGATCTGGGTGACGTGATCCTCTTCCCCCTCCTTTACCTGCTCCGCCAGCTTGCGGATCAGTCCGGCCAGGGTCAGGAAGCGATTGGTATAGGCCAGCAACAGCAATGAAATGGCGGGAAACAGCAGGGCCGGCGTGGTCAAGTTCACGGGGGCACTCCAGAGGATCGACGAAAGTCGGTCATGGTAGCAGTCACGGCGCCTGGCGACGAGTCGCGCGGTCCTTCCCCGGCCTTGGAGGTCAGCTTGACGCACCGGGAGCGACACACCCGGTACGCTGAGCCAAGCTCGCGCAGGAAGACGCACAACTTGCCGATCCGGTAGCGACTGCCGGACCGCTGTGCCATATACGAAACTGCCCCCGACGCAAGCGTCGGGGGCAGACAATGGAGCGGAGGCCGCAATCAGGACTCAACCTGCAGAGCCATCAGGCCGCGGCCAACAGAGGCGATGTCCCGATTACAGGATGCCTTGCTCCTTGGCCATCTGACGAGCCGCCCGAGGGGCCGTCCACAATGTCGGCAGCAGCACCAGCGACACCGGGATGGCGGTGATCACGATAAACTGCTGCAGGGCACTGATCTGGCCTGCACCCATTCTCAGCAGAATGGCGGCCATCAGCGCCATGGCGATGCCCCAGAAGGCACGAACCAGAGCATTGGGCTCGTCGTGACCGGCACCGACCACGGAAATGGCGTAGCTCATGGAGTCACCAGTGGTCGCCACGAAGATGGTGGTCAACAGCAGGATGGCCATGGCCATCAGGCTTCCGCCGGGCAGCGCCTGGGCCACGGTCAGGGTCGCGACATCAAACTGGAAGTTGTTCAGCGCCTCGGTCAGATCGATGGCACCGCTCAGTTGATAGTAGATGCCGGAACCACCCAGCAGGGTGAACCAGATCATGGTGGCCACAGGCGCCATCACCGCCACCGCCAGAATCATCTGCCGGATGGAGCGTCCACGAGAAATACGAGCGACGAAGATCGCCATCAGCGGGCCGTAACCGATAAACCAGGCAAAGAAGAACACTGTCCACCACTGCATCCACCAGTCCGGTGCGGTCTGGGTGGTCATGGTCGCCATCTCGAAGAACGAGCTCAGATAGGCGCCCGCCCCCTGGGTAAAGGCATCGGTCAGAAACAGCGTCGGTCCCAGGATAAAGATCGTCGCAGCGATCGCCAGAGCCAGAAACACGTTGAAGCGGCTGAGGATCTGGATCCCCTTGTGGATCCCGGTGACCGCCGAGGTCACGTACACCACCCCCAGAGCAGCAAGCACCATCAATTGGGTGCTGTAGCCTTCACTGACACCGAACAGCTCATGAAAACCGAAGCTGACCTGAGTCGCCAGGAAACCGATGGGGCCGACGGTACCCGCCACCACGGCGATTACGCACAGAGCGTCGACCAGGCCACCGAAGGGCCCCTTCATGACCTTTTCGCCCAGCACCGGATACAGCAGGGTCCGCGGCTGCAGCGGCTGTCCCTTGACGTAGTGGGCATGAGCCAGCACCACCGACGCCAGCGTACCCAGCACGGCCCAGGCCAGCAGCCCCCAGTGCATGAACGACTGGGCCAGAGCCCCTGAAATGGCCTCGGCCGTCCCGGCTTCGCTGTCGAAGGCCGGCGGCGTCACCACGAAGTGATACACCGGCTCACCGGCGGCGAAGAACACACCGCCGCCCGCGAGCAGCGTGCACATGATCATCGACAGCCACTTGAAGGTACTGATCTCTGGCGTCTCGAGATTGCCGATACGCGCCTTGGCGCTGGGAGACACGGCGATGCCCATGGCGATGAAGAAGGTCGCCAGCAACAACAGCTGGAAATAGCTGCCCAGGGTCTTGGCGGTCCAGGCAAAGCCTGCCGAGATGCCGTTGGCAACCATCTCGATGTCGTATACAGACAGGGCGACGAAGCCCATGATGAAGCCGATGCTCAAGATGAGCACGATGGGATCACCCAGTCGAGAACCGGCCGAAGAAGCCCGCGAGTCGGAGGAAGCGGTGGTATGACTCATGTGGTGGGTAGCGACAGCAGACTAGGGTCAGGCTGTCGGACTCTCCTTTTGGGAAAGATGAATGGCGCCCTGATGGGCATGAAGGAAGCACGGAGGATTCCGCGATTTCATGACAGCTCTGTGGCTGAAGGGAAAGGATTCACCGCGCCTCATGCGCGAATCGAACCCGGCGACGCGCCTGGAACCCGTTCCAGGCTTATCGTAAAAAAAGCATGACAATGTCGACGCCGCGTGACCACCCCCTGAACAGCGCGATGGTTCAACGCTTGAGTCTTTTTCCGGTCATGCCAGCATGCCACTGGAGGGGTATACGACCTCAGGGCGTCACACAAACACTAGCGCCCTCGCATGGGGGTGAGTCACCCCGAAGCTCTTCAGAAGAACTGCAGCGAAGCTGCAAGGGGTGACGAACGACGCGAGCCCGCCCTTGAGCAGAGCCAGGCCGGACCGCGCCGAAGGGGTTATCGTCCCGCGCCCGCCTATAGAAAGCGAGCCTAACCTTGTGGAAAATTCCGGTATCCGGAGTTGTACTAGAAACAAGGCAGCTTATCTCTCGCATGGGGGTGAGTCACCCCGAGCTTTTGCGGCAACGCCGCAAGGGGGGACGAACGACGCGAGCTTGCGAGCGGCCGGACCGCACGCAGTGCGGCCCCACATATAAAGAGAGGGGTCTTCCCCATGCGTACGAAAAAGCCCAACTCCTCTCGGAATTGGGCTTCTTCTGAATAAATGCCTGACGATGACCTACTCTCGCATGGGGAGACCCCACACTACCATCGGCGCTGAGCGGTTTCACTTCTGAGTTCGGCAAGGGATCAGGTGGTTCCCACTCGCTATGGTCGTCAGGCGGAAAAAGGCAATGTATATCATGCTGACGATACGTTTCATCGTATCCGTCAATTAATTCGAGACATCATCGACCAAAACCCTTTGGGTGTTATATGGTCAAGCCTCACGGACCATTAGTACCGGTTAGCTCAACGCCTTGCAGCGCTTCCACACCCGGCCTATCAACCAGCTGGTCTTGCTGGGTCCTTTAGGAGGCTCAAGGCCTCAGGGAGATCTCATCTTGAAGGGGGCTTCCCGCTTAGATGCTTTCAGCGGTTATCCCGTCCGTACATAGCTACCCGGCAATGCCACTGGCGTGACAACCGGAACACCAGAGGTACGTCCACTCCGGTCCTCTCGTACTAGGAGCAGCGCTTCTCAAATCTCCAACGCCCACGGCAGATAGGGACCGAACTGTCTCACGACGTTCTAAACCCAGCTCGCGTACCACTTTAAATGGCGAACAGCCATACCCTTGGGACCGACTTCAGCCCCAGGATGTGATGAGCCGACATCGAGGTGCCAAACACCGCCGTCGATGTGAACTCTTGGGCGGTATCAGCCTGTTATCCCCGGAGTACCTTTTATCCGTTGAGCGATGGCCCTTCCATACAGAACCACCGGATCACTAGAACCTACTTTCGTATCTGCTCGACGTGTCTGTCTCGCAGTTAAGCACCCTTATGCTCTTGCACTCACTGCACGATTTCCAACCGTGCTGAGGGTACCTTCGTGCTCCTCCGTTACTCTTTGGGAGGAGACCGCCCCAGTCAAACTACCCACCACACACGGTCCTCGAACCGGATTACGGTCCTGAGTTAGAACGCCAATGATGCCAGGCTGGTATTTCAAGGTTGGCTCCACCCCATCTGGCGACAGGGTTTCAAAGCCTCCCAGCTATCCTACACAAGCAACATCAGCGTCCAGTGTGAAGCTGTAGTAAAGGTTCACGGGGTCTTTCCGTCTAGCCGCGGGTACACAGCATCTTCACTGCGATTTCAATTTCACTGAGTCTCGGGTGGAGACAGCGTGGCCATCATTACGCCATTCGTGCAGGTCGGAACTTACCCGACAAGGAATTTCGCTACCTTAGGACCGTTATAGTTACGGCCGCCGTTTACCGGGGCTTCGATCAGGAGCTTCGCGTGAGCTAACACCATCACTTAACCTTCCGGCACCGGGCAGGCGTCACACCCTATACGTCCGCTTGCGCGTTTGCAGAGTGCTGTGTTTTTAATAAACAGTTGCAGCCACCTGGTATCTTCGACCGCGTCAGGCTCCGGTCGCGAGGACCTTCACCCTAATGCGGCGTGCCTTCTCCCGAAGTTACGGCACCATTTTGCCTAGTTCCTTCACCCGAGTTCTCTCAAGCGCCTTGGTATTCTCTACCTGACCACCTGTGTCGGTTTGGGGTACGGTCTCACAGTATCTGAAGCTTAGAGGCTTTTCCTGGAAGCGTGGCATCGATGACTTCCTGACCGTAGTCAGTTCGTCTCGCCTCTCGGCCTTAAGGATCCGGATTTACCTGAATCCTCAGCCTACCGGCTTTCACCAGGACAACCAACGCCTGGCTCACCTAGCCTTCTTCGTCCCCCCATCGCAATACTGTGAGGTACGGGAATATTGACCCGTTTCCCATCGACTACGCCTTTCGGCCTCGCCTTAGGGGCCGACTCACTCTGCTCCGATTAGCGTCGAACAGAAACCCTTGGTCTTCCGGCGGGGGAGTTTTTCACTCCCCTTGTCGTTACTCATGTCAGCATTCGCACTCGTGATACCTCCAGCATGCTTCTCAACACACCTTCATCGGCTTACACGACGCTCCTCTACCGCGTGTTCGCATCCTTAAAATGACTCAGGCCGTTCACCTTGCCCTGCCCGACTCAACGTTCGGGAAGCGCTTTGCCATCGCTTCGCGATGGCAGCGAACTGACACTATCGAATCACCTTAAGTGATGCGAACACACCCGTAGCTTCGGTACCTGGTTTGAGCCCCGTTACATCTTCCGCGCAGGCCGACTCGACTAGTGAGCTATTACGCTTTCTTTAAAGGATGGCTGCTTCTAAGCCAACCTCCTAGCTGTCTAAGCCTTCCCACATCGTTTCCCACTTAACCAGGATTTCGGGACCTTAGCTGACGGTCTGGGTTGTTTCCCTTTTCACAACGGACGTTAGCACCCGCTGTGTGTCTCCCACGCTTGCACTCACCGGTATTCGGAGTTTGCCTCGGGTTGGTAAGTCGGGATGACCCCCTAGCCGAAACAGTGCTCTACCCCCGGCGGTGATACGTGAGGCGCTACCTAAATAGCTTTCGAGGAGAACCAGCTATCTCCGGGCTTGATTAGCCTTTCACTCCGATCCACAAGTCATCCAAATCTTTTTCAACAGATCCTGGTTCGGTCCTCCAGTTGATGTTACTCAACCTTCAACCTGCTCATGGATAGATCGCCCGGTTTCGGGTCTATTTCCAGCGACTGGTCGCCCAGTTAAGACTCGATTTCTCTACGCCTCCCCTATACGGTTAAGCTCGCCACTGAAAATAAGTCGCTGACCCATTATACAAAAGGTACGCGGTCACCAAACAAGTTGGCTCCCACTGCTTGTACGCATACGGTTTCAGGATCTATTTCACTCCCCTCTCCGGGGTTCTTTTCGCCTTTCCCTCACGGTACTGGTTCACTATCGGTCAGTCAGGAGTATTTAGCCTTGGAGGATGGTCCCCCCGTCTTCAGTCAAGGTTTCACGTGCCTCGACCTACTCGATTTCACAACACTCAGGTTTCGGTTACGGGGCTATCACCCACTATGGCCAGATTTCCCAATCTGTTCACCTACCAGTTGTGTTGCTTAAGGGCTGGTCCCCGTTCGCTCGCCGCTACTAGGGGAATCTCGGTTGATTTCTTTTCCTCGGGGTACTTAGATGTTTCAGTTCCCCCGGTTCGCCTCTCATGTCTATATATTCAACATGAGATACCCAAGTTACCTTGGGTGGGTTTCCCCATTCAGAGATGTCCGGGTCGCAGGTCGTTTGCCACCTCGCCGAACCTTATCGCAGGCTTCCACGTCTTTCATCGCCTCTGACTGCCTAGGCATCCACCGTATGCGCTTCATCGCTTGACCATATAACCCCAAAGGGTCTGTCAATCGATGATGTCACGACAATTGCCGGATACGCTTGAAACGTATCTTACTTTGTCAGCATGATATACATTGTTAAAGAGCATTAGAGCACAAAACTCTAAGCTGGCGGCTTGTGGCTTGCTAATGAAGCACAAACGTCCAACTCAAAGTTCCGTTAACCGCTCTATCGATCAGGTAATTCATTGTGAGCACTTACCGACAGTCAGATGACGTGTCGTTTAAGGAGGTGATCCAGCCGCAGGTTCCCCTACGGCTACCTTGTTACGACTTCACCCCAGTCATGAACCACACCGTGGTGATCGCCCTCCGAAGTTAGGCTAACCACTTCTGGTGCAGTCCACTCCCATGGTGTGACGGGCGGTGTGTACAAGGCCCGGGAACGTATTCACCGTGACATTCTGATTCACGATTACTAGCGATTCCGACTTCACGGAGTCGAGTTGCAGACTCCGATCCGGACTGAGACCGGCTTTATGGGATTAGCTCCACCTCGCGGATTCGCAACCCATTGTACCGGCCATTGTAGCACGTGTGTAGCCCTACCCGTAAGGGCCATGATGACTTGACGTCGTCCCCACCTTCCTCCGGTTTGTCACCGGCAGTCTCCCTAGAGTTCCCGACCGAATCGCTGGCAAATAGGGACAAGGGTTGCGCTCGTTACGGGACTTAACCCAACATTTCACAACACGAGCTGACGACAGCCATGCAGCACCTGTCTGAGAGCTCCCGAAGGCACCAATCCATCTCTGGAAAGTTCTCTCGATGTCAAGGGTAGGTAAGGTTCTTCGCGTTGCATCGAATTAAACCACATGCTCCACCGCTTGTGCGGGCCCCCGTCAATTCATTTGAGTTTTAACCTTGCGGCCGTACTCCCCAGGCGGTCGACTTATCGCGTTAACTGCGCCACAAAGCTCTCAAGGAGCCCAACGGCTAGTCGACATCGTTTACGGCGTGGACTACCAGGGTATCTAATCCTGTTTGCTACCCACGCTTTCGCACCTCAGCGTCAGTGTCAGTCCAGAAGGCCGCCTTCGCCACTGGTATTCCTCCCGATCTCTACGCATTTCACCGCTACACCGGGAATTCTACCTTCCTCTCCTGCACTCTAGCCTGACAGTTCCGGATGCCGTTCCCAGGTTGAGCCCGGGGCTTTCACAACCGGCTTATCAAGCCGCCTACGCGCGCTTTACGCCCAGTAATTCCGATTAACGCTCGCACCCTCCGTATTACCGCGGCTGCTGGCACGGAGTTAGCCGGTGCTTCTTCTGTGAGTGATGTCCTCCCTCGAGGGTATTAACCTCAAGGCTTTCTTCCTCACTGAAAGTGCTTTACAACCCGAAGGCCTTCTTCACACACGCGGCATGGCTGGATCAGGCTTTCGCCCATTGTCCAATATTCCCCACTGCTGCCTCCCGTAGGAGTTCGGGCCGTGTCTCAGTCCCGATGTGGCTGATCATCCTCTCAGACCAGCTACGGATCGCAGCCTTGGTGAGCCGTTACCTCACCAACTAGCTAATCCGACATAGGCTCATCCGATAGCGCAAGGTCCGAAGATCCCCTGCTTTCCCCCGTAGGGCGTATGCGGTATTAGCCTGGGTTTCCCCAGGTTATCCCCCACTACCGGGCAGATTCCTATGCATTACTCACCCGTCCGCCGCTCGACGCCTCCTAGCAAGCTAGGATCGTTTCCGCTCGACTTGCATGTGTTAGGCCTGCCGCCAGCGTTCAATCTGAGCCATGATCAAACTCTTCAGTTTAAAGTCTGATAGTCCGTTAAGCGGACCAAACTTGGCTCAAGGTTCAAACGTCTCGTTTGACGAGTCGCTTGCCTTGATATTTCAGTGACAGTGTCACTGACTCATCGGCAAGCGCCCACATGAATTACCTGATCAAATTATTAAAGAGCGTGCTCTGGGCTCTATAGAGAGCTTAAAGAGCTGCTCTTGCGGCACCCGGCCGGAAGAGCGCCTCGCTTTGCTGCGCCACAGCCCTAAGGCTTGTCACAGCGCCCTGCGAGGAAGGCGTATTCTACAGAATCGAAGCGCTTCGTCAAGGCTTTCTTTTTTCGCCGTGCAAGCGACGCCTGCAGAACCCAAGAGAAAGCGAAGCGAGCCTGACGCGCATCCTGCGATGCCGTCCTGGCGACTCCGATCGAGTGGCGAGTATTTTACCGATTTCTCGTTGCCCGTCAAGTGGAGAATTTTTCGAAGACTTCAAAAAGCCTTTTCAAAACAACCACTTTTACCACTCTTCACCGCCTGTGACGTTTGCTCGTCGTCGGCAGCGGATGCGTACTTTACGGATCGGGGCCGGCCTTGGCAAGCACTTCGTGTAAAAAAATTTCGACCAAAGGCTAAGCCTGCCCGGCGACGGATTTTGCAGGCCCATGGGTACGCCCGGGGACAGCGCTGCCCACGCTGCCCAAGCCACCGCCCTCCCCTCGTTGGTCTCTACAGCACCAGCAGATCGACAAAGCGATGAACCGGCGTCGCCGCCAGGCGCTCGGCGTCCTGATACAGCGTCATGATCTCGTCGCAACGTCCGGGGGCGAATCGGGTGGCCAGGTGGCGTCGACACTTGGCCTCGAGCACCGCCATGCCCTCTTCGCGACGACGGCGATGACCAATGGGATATGCCACCTCCACCTTGTCGGTCGCACTACCATCGGTGAACACCACCCTGACCGCGTTGGCGATCGATCGCTTGTCCGGGTCCAGATAGTCCCGTGTATAGCCCTCGTCCTCGACGACCACCATCCTTGCCCGCAGCTCATCGATCTCCGGATGAGCCTGATGAAAGTCATCCTCGTAGTGCTCGGCCTGAAGCTCACCCAGCATCAGCGGTACCGCCACCATGTACTGCAGGCAGTGGTCTCGATCTGCCGGGTTGGCCAGCGCCCCTTCCTTGGAGATGATGCGTATTGCCGACTCATGGGTAGTCAGCTCGATGCGCTCGATCTCATCCAGCCGCCCCTTGACCTCGGGGTGCAGGGTGACCGCCGCCTCGCAGGCCGTCTGGGCATGAAACTCTGCGGGGAAGGAAAGCTTGAACAGGATGTTCTCCATCACGTAGCTGCCAAACGACTGAGGCAGACGTAGACGCCGGGTGTCCTCGGGCTTCAGCGAGAGATCACGATTGGAGTGACTGAAGGAGACATCACAGAAGCCCCACTGGGGAGCGCTCAGGACGCCGGGTATGCCCATTTCCCCGCGCATCGCGATGTCCACCAGACGCGCCGACCGCGAGGTGGCGTCACCGGCGGCCCAGCTCTTGCGCGAACCGGCATTGGGAGCATGGCGGTAGGTGCGCAGGCTCTGACCGTCGACGAAGGCATGGGATAGCGCCGACAGCGTCTGCTCACGACTGGCGCCGCGCAGCCTGGCGATAGCGGCAGTGGACGCCACCTTGACCAGTAACACGTGGTCCAGTCCGACACGATTGAACGAGTTCTCCAGCGCCAGCACGCCCTGTATCTCGTGTGCCCGTATCATCGCATCGAGCACCTCGTGCATGACCAACGGGGCTTCGCCCCTGGCCACGCGGCACTGTGAGAGATGGTCGGCCACCGCCAGGATACCGCCCAGATTGTCCGACGGGTGCCCCCACTCCGCCGCGAGCCAGGTATCGTTGTAGTCCAGCCAGCGCACCATGGCTCCGATATCGAAGGCCGCCTTGATCGGGTCCAGTCGATAGGACGTGCCAGGCACCCGCGAGCCACATGGCACCTGGGTGCCTTCCACCAGCGGCCCTAGATGCTTGGTGCATTCTGGGAAGCGCAATGCCAGCAGGCCACAGCCCAAGGTATCCATCAGGCAGTGGCGCGCCGTATCGAAGGCCTCGTCACTATCGATGACGGCGTCCAGCGCATAGTCGGCGATGGCCTTGAGTTCGTCGTCGTAGTCGGGACGAACATTGGATTCGACGGTGCTCATGTCTGCCTCCTTCCAGTGAGCGCTATCGCCCGCTGCCGGCGTGCCTGCACCTGAGCCAGTGCCTGAGCCTGTGCCTGTATCAGGGCAGGGGCCGGGAGTCCGAGGACCAGCGTGGGCGGATGGCGAGAGGTTCGAGAATGGGGGAGAACGACAGCGCCGCCTGGCGGCGGCGCTAATGCAAAAGGTCCGTTGTCAGTATCGTCGTGGTGCGCCACTGGCGCCAGTATCGACACTGGCGGGCTTCATCGGTCGAGAGCGTTATGAATCGAGGACGTCCGCCGGCACCCTGACCTTGCCCTCCATCAGAATGCGGGCACTGCGGCTCATGGTCGCCTCCGTGGCGGTCCATTCCCCGTCCAGCTGTTCAGCTCGCGCCCCGACCCGCAGGGTGCCGGAGGGATGACCGAAGACCACCGAACTGCGCCCCTCGTCGCCGCCGGCGGCCTGGCTGACCAGGGTCCCCGGCACCGCGGCGGCCACTCCGATGGCCACGGCCGCGGTGCCCATCATGGCGTGATGCAGTTTGCCCATGGACATGGCCCGCACCAGCAGATCGATATCGCCTTCGTCGATCTGCTTGCCGCTGGACGCCCGGTAGCCCCGAGGCGAGGCGACGAAGGCCAGCTTCGGCGTGTGCTGACGGTTCGCGGCCTCCTCGAGTCTCGAGATCAGCCCCATCTTCAGCGCGCCGTGGGCCCGTAGCGTCTCGAGCCGATCGAGGGTGGCGGGGTCTGAATTGATATCGTCCTGAAGCTCGGTGCCGTCATAGCCAAGGTCGGCCGCGCTGACGAAGATGGTCGGAATACCGGCATTGATCAGTGTTGCCTGAACGCGACCTCCGGCCACCACCTCCTCAGGAACCTCGAGTTCATCCATCACCTGGCCTGTCGGGAACATCCGCCCTTCGCCGTCGGCGGGGTCCTTGAAGGCCAGGCCGATCTCGGCGGCGGGGAAGGCCACGCCGTCAAGCTCGAAGTCACCGCTTTCCTGCACCTGACCGTCCTGTATCGGCACTCGGGCGACGATGGTCTTTTCGATGTTGGCCTGCCAGATGCGTACCTCCACCTCGCCGTCGGCAGGAATTCGCTCAGGCGGGATCAGTCCGCTCTCGATGGCGAAGGGACCGACCGCCGAGGACAGGTTGCCGCAGTTACCGCTCCAGTCGACAAAGGCCTTGTCGATGGCCACCTGCCCGAACAGGTAGTCGACATCGTGATCCGGCGACTCGCTGGCGCTGACGATGACCACCTTACTGGTGCTGGAGGTGGCGCCACCCATGCCGTCGGTGTGCTTGGCGTAGGGATCGGGGCTACCGACCAGACGCATCAGCAGGGCGTCGCGCACGGGGCCGGGCTCACGCGCGGCCTCGGGCAGGTCGTCCTTGCGCAGGAAAGTACCCTTGCTGGTGCCGCCACGCATGTAGATGGCGGGAATGCGGAGCTGCGGAGCAAAAGCGGCCATCACGCCACCTCCGATTCGAGGAAGTCCTGGGCGAAACGCTGCAGCACGCCACCGGCTTCGTAGATCGACAGCTCCTCGAAGGTGTCGAGACGACAGGTCACCGGCACCTCGAGGCTTTCCCCGTCACGCCGCTTGATCACCAGGGTCAGGCTGGCCCCCGGCTGGATGTCGCCGCGGACATCGAAGGTCTCGCTGCCGTCGATGCCGAGGGTCTTGCGCGTGGTCCCCTCCTCGAACTGCAACGGCAGTACCCCCATGCCGATCAGGTTGGTGCGGTGGATGCGCTCAAAGCCCTCGGCCACGATGACTTCGACACCGGCCAGGCGCACCCCCTTGGCAGCCCAGTCACGGGAGGAACCCTGACCATAGTCGGCCCCGGCGATCACGATCAGCGGCTGCTTGCGCGCCATGTAGGTCTCGATGGCCTCCCACATGCGCATGACCTCGCCCTCGGGCTCGAGGCGAGCCAGTGAGCCCTGCTTGACCTCACCGTCGACCACCGCCATTTCGTTGATCAGCTTGGGGTTGGCGAAGGTCGCCCGCTGGGCGGTCAGGTGATCACCTCGATGGGTGGCGTAGGAATTGAAGTCCTCCTCCGGCAGGCCCATCTTGGCCAGGTACTCCCCCGCCGCGCTGGTCGGCAGGATGGCATTGGACGGCGACAGGTGGTCGGTGGTGATGTTGTCCCCCAGCACCGCCAGGGCGCGCAGCCCGGTCAGCGAGCGCTCGGCGGCCAGCGCACCCTCCCAGTACGGCGGACGCCGGATATAGGTGCTCATCTCGCGCCAGTCGTACAGCGGGCTGATGTCCTTCGACCTGTCGAAGGTGGTGTCGAACATCGGGATGTAGACGTCGCGGAAGTGCTCCGGCTTGACGCTCTCGGCGATGATCGCATCGATCTCGTCATCCGCCGGCCAAAGATCCTTCAGGGTGATCGGGTTGCCCTCGGCGTCTTCGCCCAGGGCGTCCTTCTCGATATCGAAGCGCACGCTGCCGGCGATGGCGTAGGCCACCACCAGCGGCGGAGAGGCCAGAAACGCCTGCTTGGCGTAGGGGTGGATACGCCCATCGAAGTTGCGGTTACCCGACAGCACGGCGGTGGCGTAGAGATCACGCTCGACCACCTCCTTCTGGATCACCGGATCGAGCGCACCACTCATGCCGTTGCAGGTGGTGCAGGCGAAACCGACGATGCCGAAGCCGAGCTGCTCGAGCTCACCGAGCAGGTTCGACTCCTCCAGATACAGCTGCACCGCCTTGGACCCCGGCGCCAGCGAGGTCTTGACCCAGGGCTTGCGGGTCAGGCCCAGCTCGTTGGCGCGCTTGGCCAGAAGCCCCGCGGCGATGACGTTGCGCGGATTGGAGGTATTGGTACAGCTGGTGATGGCGGCGATGATCACCGCGCCATCGGGCATCTCGCCGTCCTTCTGCTCGTAAGGAGCGGCGATACCGCGACTGGCAAGCTCCCGCGTAGAGACCCGGTTGTGCGGACTCGAAGGCCCCGCCAGGGTGCGCTCCACCTTGGACAGGTCGAAGTGCAACACCCTTTCGTAGTCGGCGTTGACGAGGCTGTCGGCCCACAGGCCGGCGGCCTTGGCGTAGGTCTCCACCAGTTCGATCTGCTCCGGCTCGCGCCCGGTCAGCTTGAGGTAGTCGAGGGTCTGATCGTCGATGTAGAACATCGCGGCGGTGGCGCCATACTCCGGCGTCATGTTGGAGATGGTGGCACGATCACCCAGTGTCAGGTGCCCCGCGCCTTCACCGAAGAACTCGAGATAGCTCGACACCACCCGTTCGCTGCGCAGGTATTCGGTCAGCGCCAGCACGATATCGGTGGCGGTGATGCCAGGCTGGGGCTTGCCGCTGAGCTCCACCCCGACGATGTCAGGCAGTCGCATGTAGGAGGCACGCCCCAGCATCACGCTTTCGGCCTCGAGCCCGCCCACCCCGACGGCGATCACGCCGAGGGCGTCCACGTGGGGCGTGTGGCTGTCGGTGCCCACCAGGGTGTCGGGGAAGGCAACGCCGTCACGGGCCTGGATCACCGGCGACATCTTCTCCAGGTTGATCTGGTGCATGATGCCGTTGCCGGGGGGGATCACGTCGACGTTCTCGAAGGCTTCGCGGGTCCAGTTGATGAAGTGGAAGCGGTCCTCGTTGCGCCGATCCTCGATGGCGCGGTTCTTGTCAAAGGCGCCCTCCTCGAATCCCGGGTGCTCCACCGCCAGCGAATGGTCGACAATCAGCTGGGTCGGCACCACCGGATTGACCTTGGCCGGATCCCCCCCCTTCTCGGCGATGGCGTCACGCAGGCCGGCCAGGTCGACCAGCGCCGTCTGCCCGAGGATGTCGTGGCACACCACCCGCGCAGGGAACCAGGGAAAGTCGAGTTCGCGCTTGCGCTCGATGATCTGGGACAGCGCCGCCGTGAGATCCTCCGGCGGACAGCGGCGCACCAGGTTCTCGGCCAGCACCCGGGAGGTGTAGGGCAGTCGGTCGTAGGCGCCGGGAGAGATGGCGTCCACCGCCTCCCGGGTATCGAAGTAGTCAAGGTCGGTCCCCGGCAGGGGCTTGCGATAGTCGGTGTTCATGGGCGTCACGGTCTCGGGCGCCCGAGGGCACGGCCCTCGCGGCGCGAATATGGTAGGAAGGCGGCGGAGCCACTTGTGCCTGCGCATGACCATGACCACAACCATGACCATGCGCGCGCCCCGCCGCTCGAGCCTCGGGATATCTTCAAGATACGTTCAGGAGAGCCCCGGACTCAGTCACGCTCTTCGATGGGTACCCATTCGCTGTGGGCCGGGCCGGTGTAGTCGGCGCTGGGGCGGATGATGCGGTTGTTCTCGCGCTGCTCGAACACGTGGGCGCACCAGCCAGTCACCCGAGAACACACGAAAATCGGGGTGAACAGCTTGGTCGGGATATCCATGAAGTGATAGGCGCTGGCGTGGAAGAAGTCGGCGTTGCAGAACAGCTTCTTCTCGCGCCACATCACCGCTTCGACCCGCTCGGACACCGGGTACAGGCGCGTGTCGCCCACGTCGTCGGCGAGCTTCTTCGACCAGTGCTTGATGATGGCGTTGCGCGGGTCGGACTCGCGGTAGATGGCATGTCCGAAGCCCATGATCTTTTCCTTGCGCTCGAGCATGCCGAGGGTTTCGCGTTCGGCTTCTTCGGCGCTCTGCCAGTTCTCGATCATCGCCATCGCCGCCTCGTTGGCGCCGCCATGCAGCGGGCCACGCAGGGAGCCGATGGCCCCGGTGACGCAGGAATGCATGTCAGACAGCGTCGATGCACAGACACGAGCGGTAAAGGTCGAGGCGTTGAACTCGTGCTCGGCGTAGAGGATCAGCGAGACGTTCATCACCCTGGCATGCAGCTCGGAGGCCGGCTCGTCACGCAGCAGGTGCAGGAAGTGCCCGCCCACCGACTCGTCGTCGGTCTCGGTGTCGATGCGCACGCCATCATGGCTGAAGCGGTACCAGTAGCAGATGATCGAGGGCAGCGCCGCCAACAGGCGATCGGAGACGTCCTGCTGCTGGCTGAAGTCGGCCTCGGTTTCCAGGTTGCCGAGCATCGAAGCACCGGTACGCATCACGTCCATCGGGTGGGCGTCCGCCGGGATCTGCTCGAGTACCGTCTTGAGCGCCTCGGGCAGACCGCGCAGGCCCTTCAACTTGGTGATGTAGGCATCCAGCTCGCTCTGGTTGGGCAACTTGCCCTTGAGCAGCAGGTAGGCCACCTCCTCGAAGCGGGCCTTGTCCGCCAGTTCCTTGATGTCGTAGCCGCGATAGGTCAGGCCCGAGCCACTCTGGCCCACGGTGCACAGTGCGGTCGCACCGGCGCTCTGTCCCCGCAGACCGGCTCCTCCAATCGGTTTATCAGCCATGGCGTATCTCCATTTTCGTCATTGGTCGTTGTTATAAAAAAGGCATGAAAGGCGTGCTGGACGCCCGAGGGTCTCTCAGTCCTTGCCCTCGTCGAACAGCGCGTCGAGCTTGCGCTCGAAGTCGTGGTAGCCCAGCACGTCGTAGAGTTCGTCGCGGGTCTGCATGGTGTCGACCACGTCGCGCTGGTGTCCGTTGTCGTGAATGCTCTGGTAGACCTTGAGCGCGGCAGCGTTCATGGCGCGGAACGCCGACAGCGGGTAGAGCACCATACTGCACCCCACCTCGGCCAGTTCCTGCTGACTGAACAGCGGGGTGGCACCGAATTCGGTGATGTTGGCCAGGATCGGGGCATCCACCCGCTCGCAGAAGGCGCGATAGTCGTCGAGGGTGTGCACCGCCTCGGCGAAGATCGCATCGGCACCGGCCTCGATGCAGGCGTTGGCACGGTCGATGGCCGCGTCGAGTCCTTCCTTCTGGAAGGCATCGGTACGGGCGATCAGGTAGAACTCCGGATCGATGCGCGCGTCGGCAGCAGCCTTGACCCGATCCACCATCTCCTGCTGGGACACGATGGCCTTGTTCGGGCGATGGCCACAGCGCTTCTGCGCCACCTGGTCTTCCAGGTGCACGGCAGCGACCCCGGCCCGCTGCATCTCCTTGACCGTACGCCCGATATTGAAAGCGCCCCCCCAGCCGGTATCGATGTCCACCAACAACGGAAGGTCACTGGCCCCGCAGATGCGATGGGCGTCTTCCACCACATCGTTCATGGTGGTCATGCCCAGGTCCGGCAACCCGAAGGAAGCATTGGCAACGCCACCGCCGGACAGATAGATCGCCTGATGCCCGACCCGCTCGGCCAGCATCGCGGTGTAGGCGTTGATGGTGCCGACGATGGGCAGCGGGCTATTGGCGTTGAGCGCCGCACGAAAGCGGGCACCAGGGGTCGAAGTGGACGAGGATGTCATGGGGGGCTCCAGTCAGGGGAAAGTAAGATCAGGTCACCAGGCCGTTGCCGGCGACCACCTGGGGTTCGTCGCGCCCCTCCAGCGAGGCGGCGTAGCGCGCCATCACGTTCTCGCGGGAAGCGCTGACGTGGCGACGCATCAGCAGCTCCGCCAGCTCGGCGTCACCCGCCTCGATGGCGTCGACGATACGGTGGTGCTCGACGAAGGCCTTCTGCGGACGTGCACCGCTGGCGCTGAACTGGGTGCGGTACATCCGGACCAGGTAATAGAGGTCGTCGCACAAGAGGGCCATCAGCATGCGATTGTGGCTGCCCACCACGATACGATAGTGGAAGTCCAGATCGCCCTCGCGCTGATAGTAGGCCTCACCGCTGGCCAGATCAGCCTGCTTCTCGTGCACTGCCAGCACTTCTCGGAGGCCGGCGATCTCGCTGGCGGTCATATGCTCGGCGGCGATCCTGGCGGCCATGCTTTCCAGCGCCTCGCGCACGTCGAACAGCTCCATCAGCTCCTTCATCGACAGCTTGACCACCCTGGCACCCACATGGGGTACCCGTTCGATCAGCCGGTGAGCCTCGAGTCGTCGCATGGCCTCGCGCAGCGGCCCACGAGAAATACCGTAGGCCTTGGACAGTCCCGGCTCGGTGATCTTGCTGCCCGGCGCCAGTTCTCCCCGGACGATGGCGTCCTGCAATTGATGAAAGACCCGCTCGGCGAGGGTTCTGACTTCGGGGGTGGCGCGGGTCTCGTATTCGGCGCTGGTCATGGGATCATTGTCGACAATGTTGGGATAACGGAAATGTAAGATACGCCAAGGCGCGGGTCAATGGCCTGATCAGGCTCATAACCTTAACCATTGGTTGTAGACAATGCCATCCATCTTCCTTGTCCTGTCGACAATGCAGCGTTGACTCGCGCCATCCTTCCACAACGACAAGCCCTGTCGTTGCCCGTAGAATATGCCGCCTGCAACGCCCGAGGCCCCGAATGAACGCCGAGCTCCAGACCACCTCCCTGCCCTACCACGCGACCCCCCTGCGCTATTTCGAGGCTCTGCGCTCGAGGCCCGGGGCGGTGCTGTTGGACAGCGGCCGGCCCCAGGCCCCCGGCGGACGATTCGATATCCTCTCGAGCGACCCCATCGAATGGCTGGAAGTCGATCAGCATGGTCTGCCCAGAGACTCGAGCGGCAGGGCCCTCGAGGGTTCCGCCTTCGACGCCCAGCAGCGCCTGCTCGAACGCCTGCCCCGTCCACGCCAGCCGCTTGATCTTCCCTTCGTCGGCGGGCTGATCGGCTACTGGAGCTACGACCTGGGCCGGCAACTGGCGGGAATCGAAGGGCCTTCACAGACCGCCACCGCCCTGCCTCAGGCCCGGCTCGGCCTGTATGACTGGGCGCTGATTCAGGACCACCAGGAGCGCCGCTGCCTTCTCGTCGCCTCCCCCGAACGGCGCCAGCAGGTACAGACCTGGCTGGCGACAGCGACACCTGCCGGCGACTTTTCGCTGAGCTCCGCCTTCACCTCCAACCTGAGCGAAGCGGGCTACCGCGATCGCTTTGCCAAGGTGCAGGACTATATCCGTGCCGGAGACTGCTACCAGATCAATCTGGCTCAACGGTATTCGGCGGATTACCGGGGAGACCTGTGGCAGGCCTATCTCCGCCTGCGTGACGCGACGCCGACCCCCTTCGCCGGCTTCATGGCGTGGCAGTGCGCAGGGCGCGAACAGGCGCTGCTGTCGCTGTCGCCCGAACGCTTCGTTGAAAGCCGCCAGGGCGAGGTGGAGACGCGTCCGATCAAGGGCACGCGGCCGCGGGGAGCCAATGAGCAGGAGGATGCAGCCCTGGCACAGGAGCTGTCCTCGAGCATCAAGGATCGTGCCGAGAACGTGATGATCGTGGACCTTCTGCGCAATGATCTGGGTCGCGTGTGTCAGCCCGGCACGGTGAAGGTCCCCCAACTGTGCGGACTGGAAAGCTACGCCAATGTTCACCATCTGGTGAGCGTGGTGAAGGGACGCCTACCCGCCGAGACGCCACCGCTCAAGCTGCTGGAAGCGGCCTTCCCCGGTGGCTCGATCACCGGCGCCCCCAAGATTCGCGCCATGCAGATCATCGACGAACTGGAGCCGGATCGACGCAGCGCCTACTGCGGTAGCCTCGGCTACGTCGATGTGCGTGGCCATATGGATACGTCCATCGCCATCCGTACCCTGGTCGCCGATGCCGGCCGACTGCACATCTGGGGCGGTGGTGGCCTGGTGGCGGATTCTCGGGAACAGGCCGAGTACACAGAAACCCAGGACAAGATTCGCCATCTAATGGCCGCCCTGGGCACTGCGACTGACTCGCGCTAGACAGGAACAGGCCGACCTACCATAAAGAAACCCAGGACAAGATTCGCCATCTGATGGCCGCCCTGGGCACACCTGCCAAATAGTAATAAGAAACCTTACCGCTAATCGATAAACGCTATATAAGAACCGAACCAATCGATATTGGGGCGATGGCGGCGGGTTTTGGTAGGGTATCGGCAAAACCCCCAGTGGAGGTCGCCGTGACGTCCTTTGACCCCAATACGTTCGTCCTGGCCAATGACCAGGCGACACCCAAGAATATCCTGAAAGCCGCCTACGAGGCCTTCGGCGAACTGACCGTGTCATTCTCCGGCGCCGAGGACGTGGTGCTCGTCGACCTGGCGCTCAAGGTCGCGCCCAAGGACAAGGTCAAGGTGTTCAGCCTGGACACCGGGCGTCTGCACGCCGAGACCTACGAGTTCTTCGAACGAGTCCGCAATCACTATGATATCGAGCTCGATATTCGCTTCCCCGATCAGCAGGCAGTGCAGGCGCTGACCAGCGAGAAGGGATTGTTCAGCTTCTATCAGGACGGCCACCACGAGTGCTGCGGCATTCGCAAGGTAGCGCCGCTGCGCCAGCGCCTGGCAGGCCTGCCGGTGTGGGTCACCGGCCAGCGTCGGGACCAGAGCCCGGGCACCCGTTCGAAGCTGCAGATCGCCGAGCGCGACACCGCCTTCGGCAGTGACGATCAACCCCTCTACAAGATCAACCCGCTGACCCACTGGACCAGCGAAGACGTGTGGAACTACATTCGTTCCTTCGATGTGCCCTACAACGCCCTGCACGAAAAGGGCTACGTCAGTATCGGCTGCGCCCCCTGCACCCGCCCCATTCTGCCCGGCCAGCACGAGCGCGAGGGTCGCTGGTGGTGGGAAGACCAGGGTGGCAAGGAATGCGGGCTACATGCCCTCAACCTGCCCCAGGCGGCCACCAGCTGACGTTGTGAGGTATCTGGCTGCACAGCCTCACAAGATCGCAAAGGCCCCGGACTCGCTTGAGTCCGGGGCCTTTCGGTTCATGACGACGCCGTTCATGGCGACGTCAGTGAAGCTCGCCTGACGCCACCTCGCCGCGGTCAGCGCACCGGCAGGCTGATCTTCTCGAACAGCGCGTGTTCATGGCGCGGTCCCGCTGCCAGGGCAGCGTCGACCAGATCACGGTCCAGATGGTCGGCAAACTGCTGCAGGAAGTCATACATGTAGCCGCGCATGAAGGTGCCGCGGCGGATACCGATCTTGGTCGTGGAGCTCTCGAACAGATGGCTGGCGTCCAGCGCTACCAGATCCTCATCGAGCACCTCGTCCACCGCCATGTGCGCCACGATGCCGACCCCCAGCCCCAGACGCACATAGGTCTTGATCACATCGGCGTCGGCGGCGGTCAACACCACATTGGGAGAGAGTCCACGGGCACGGAAGGCGTCGTCGAGCTGCGAGCGTCCGGTGAAACCGAACACGTAGGTCACCAGCGGGTGCTTGGCCAGTTCGTCGAGTCCCAGACGCTCGACCTCGGCCAGGGGGTGATCCCGCGGCACCAGGATGCAGCGGTTCCAGCGATAACACGGCAGCAACACCAGGTCGTTGAACAGTTCCAGCGACTCGGTGGCGATGGCGAAGTCGGCCTGTCCCTCGCTGACCATCTGGGCGATCTGCTTGGGCGTCCCCTGCTGCATATGCAGAGCGACATCCGGGTAGCGCTGGGTAAAGTTCTGGATCACCGGCGGCAGGCAGTAGCGCGCCTGGGTATGGGTGGTGGCGATGGACAGGCTCCCCCGCCGCTCGTCGCTGTGTTCCTGGGCCACATCCTTGATGTTGGCGGTCAGCCTGAGCACCTGGCCTGCCAGCTCGATGATCGCCTCCCCTGCGGGTGTCACGCGAGTCAGGTGCTTGCCGCTGCGCGCGAAGATCTCTACGCCAAGCTCGTCTTCCAGCAGACGAATCTGCTTGGATATGCCTGGCTGAGAGGTAAAAAGACTCTGAGCGGTAGCCGACACATTCAGGTTGTGGCGGGAAACCTCCCAGATATAGCGCAGCTGCTGTAATTTCATGGCCGGGGCTTACCTCGTCCGAAGTCGACGGATTGGCACGGTGGTCGCGGAAGCGGACTAGACTGGAGCCATCGCGTTGGCGGCGTGACAGCGTCCTTGCCCGGGTTCAAGCACTGGACCTCGGGCATGACAACATGCCAAAGCGCCATAAAAAACCACCTTTGTGATTACTTTATAGCATAATGAGATGAGATGCAGCGATTCGTAAGCTGACTAAGAAACTATCGACCCAATATTTGCCAGCGTATGGGCCGACCGCTACCATCGTCCCACCGGACATGGCAGACATGTCCCACATTCCGCTCGATGAAGCGCAACGTAGATGGAGAAACACATGGCTAACAATGTCGATGTCACCAATGCCAACTTCGAGCAGGAAGTTCTGCAGGCCGACTCCCCGGTATTGCTGAAGTTCTGGGCTCCCTGGTGTGGCCCCTGCAAGGTCATGGCACCGGTGGTCGATGAAGTCGCCGAGGAGCGTGACGGCGCCCTCAAGGTCGTCAGCATCAACGTCGATGATGCCCCGGAAATCGCCGCCGAGCAGGGCGTACGTGGCGTCCCCACCGTGATGCTGTTCAAGTCAGGTGCCAAGGTGGCATCCCTGGTAGGTGCCCAGTCGAAGTCCCAGCTGACCCAGTTCATCGACCAGAACGCCTGATACAGCGCTGTCGACCTCTGCCGTCACCAGACGGGACGTCCAGCCAGGGGCCAAGGCCCCTGAAACATGGCCCGGGATCCTCCTTCAGGATCCCGGGCCATGTCGTTACTGCCCCGAGCGTTATCGCTGAAGCCAAGGGCTTGGGCAATGGCAGTGCCCACCCTCGCCAGTGGATGCCATCGTGCGAGGCTCGAGGCAGCGCCGACATCAGTCCCGCAGCACGTAGCGCAGGATCTCTACCACCTGGTCGGTGGTCGTGGCCCAGGCCTGGGCGTCGGCATCGACCTCCTTGAGCGGATGTACGATGTCCTCGCCGTGCAGCGTCACATAGGGCTTGCCGAGAGCCGAGCAGTAGCCGGCGTCGAAGGCCGCGTTCCACTGCTTGTACTTGTCACCGAAGCGCACCACCACCAGATCGCTCTGCTCGATCAGGGTCCGGGTCCGGATGGCGTTGACCCTGGAAGACTGGTGATCCCGCCAGAAGCCACTTTCCGGCACGCCCAGCATGTCTCCGGCGGCGTCGCTGGCATCATGGTTGGTCACCGCCTGGGTGAACACCACGTCGAGCCCGGCGTCTCTGGCTCCCTGCTTGATCTCTTCACGCCAGTCGGTATGGATCTCACCGGACAGATAGACGGTAAAACTCATGGCCTCATTTCCTTTTTCTCGGTCTTGCATGAATCATTGTCGGAGTGCCAGGACGCCGCCACCGGCCGTCACCCGAAAGAGGGACCAGGACATTCGGACTTCATCCTGGCCTTCGGAGCTGATAATTTGCCTATTGGCGGTCTAAGGAACCTGGCCCTCGTGGCTTCTTGCGTGGCGCTCACCATCATACCCGCGCCTCCTGTACTGACAAACCGGTTGCCCGGCGCAGTGACGGCGTGGCGGTATCGACTCGAGCACCACCAGTCCGTCTGACTTCATTCGACAAGGATCTTCGATGCACCCGCAGGACTCCCCTTCCAACCGGCCAATGCCTGTCAGCGCGGACACCCGGGAAGCCAATCGACGCCAGGACCATTTCGGCTCTCGCGAGGCGATCTGGCTGTTCGGCTACGGCTCGCTGATCTGGAAGGCGGACTTCGCCTATCGCGCACGTCGTCCAGCGCTGATCGAAGGCTACGCCCGCCGGTTCTGGCAGGGCTCCCACGATCATCGCGGCACTCCTGAGGCTCCTGGTCGCGTCGCGACGCTGATCCACCAGCCGGGCTCGCGGTGTCTGGGCATGGCCTACCTGATCGGGCCGGAGGTGTTGGCCCCCCTGGACCTGCGTGAAAAGAACGGCTATCTGCGTGAGCGTGTCACGCTGCATTTTCTGGACAACGATCTCGCCGACAACGATCAGCCTGATGTCGATGACCCACTCGACGATGACGGCCTGACCACCGCCAGGACCGCCGAGGGGCTGGTCTACATCGCCGGTGATGCCAACCCGGCCTATCTCGGTGATGCCTCCGATGACAGCATTGCCGAGCAGATCGCCCACGCCCATGGCCCCAGCGGCCCCAACAGCGACTACCTGCTGCACCTGGCAGACGCCCTGCATGCCATGGGAGGCGAAGACGACCACGTCTTCGGCCTGGCGACCGCCCTGCGCCGTCGAATGCGCCAGGCGGCGACTCACCCGGCTACCACCGACTGAGCGCCGCCCTTCCCCTCGGCAATGCCGGCCACGCCTGGCTCTCGGATCGAGCCGGCGACCCCGCCGGCGACACCTTGTGCCGGACGACCTCCGGCCATCTGTCTGTTACCCGCTGGAGATCCCGGATGAGTGTGACCCTTGAAGACATTCGACGTGCCGCCGATGCGACCGTCGGCCATATCGCCCGTACTCCCTTTCTGCATTCCGCCACGCTGTCGCGGCTGGCCGGCTGCGAGTTGTACATCAAGTTCGAGAACCACCAGTTCACCGCCGCCTTCAAGGAACGCGGCGCCCTCAACCACCTGCTGTCCCTGTCCGAAGACGAGCGCCAGCGGGGGGTCATCGCCATGTCGGCCGGCAACCACGCTCAGGCGGTGGCCTACCACGCCTCAAGGCTCGGCATCCGGGCGGTCATCGTGATGCCGCGCCACACTCCCAACCTCAAGGTCAGCAATACCCGGGCCCTTGGCGCCGAAGTGCACCTGGTCGGTGATGGGGTGGACGAGGCCGGAGACTACGCGGCTCGCCTGGCCGAGGAGCACGGCTATGTATTCGTCCACCCCTACGACGACGAGCGCGTGATTGCCGGCCAGGGCACCATCGCGCTGGAGATGCTCGAAGACGTGGCGGATCTGGATGCGCTGGTCATCCCCATCGGCGGCGGCGGCCTGATCGGCGGCAACGCCGTGGCCGCCAAGGGACTCAATCCCGACATCGAGATCATCGGCGTGCAGACCGCCCGCTTTCCCGCCATGCAGCAGGCGCTGGCGGGTGAAAAGATCCACTGCAGCCTCGCTACCATTGCCGAGGGGATCGCGGTCAAGCAGCCCGGCAAGATCACGCGAGAACTGGTGCGCGAGCACGTCAGTGACATCCTGCTGGTCGACGAGGCCACCATCGAGCGGGCGATCCTGATGTTCCTGGAGATCGAGAAGACGGTCGCGGAAGGCGCCGGTGCGGCGGGACTCGCTGCCGTATTGAGCCAGCCGGAGCGCTTCCGCGGTCGCAAGGTGGGGCTGGTCCTGTGCGGCGGCAATATCGACATGCAGGCGTTGTCGTCGGTGATCCAGCGCGGCCTGGTGCGCTCTGGTCGCATCGTGCGCGTTCGCGTGGGCATCTCCGACGTACCCGGCTCGCTGTCAGAGTTGACCCAACTGCTCGCCGAGCAGCGTGCCAACGTCATCAGCATCACCCACCAGCGTACCTTCACCGACCTGTCGCTGCGCGCCACCGAGGTCGAAGCCACCCTGGAGACGCTGGGCAGCGAACATACCCGAGAGGTCATCGAGGCCCTGCGCCATGAGGGCTACGATCCGGTGATGCCGGCCAATGAGGTGCATCCGGACGAACGTTGGGCCAGCGGCGTGGCTCCCGGCGACGTCTAGGCCCCGCCAGCGGCGGGACGTCACCTCATCGAAGGGTCCCGCCCAGGGCCGCTTTCAGGTCTGCAACAGCCCCGCCGATCGCAGAGCCTGGCCGGTCGCCGGGCCCAGCCGGGCGAGTATCTCGAGCTGTGTCTCGAGTTCCGCCTGCTGGCCGTCGTTTGCCATGCGCTCCACTCGGGCGGCCTGCGCCTCCAGGGCCTGGCAGCCCAGCGAAGCAGAGACGCCCTTGACGTCATGAGCAATCTGACCGAGTGCCTGGTGGTCGCCGACCGACAGCGCCTCTCGCATCTGCTCGAGCCGCTCCGGGAAACGCTGCAGATAGTTGGCCACCATGCGACTCAGGCCCTGGGGCGACATCACCTGACGCAGCTCCTCTACCGTGTCTCCGGCGAGCAGCGTCTCGTCGATCCGGGGCCGATCCTCGAGCATCGGGGCAACGACGGCGGGTGCCGCTTCGACAGTGCCGCCTAAGGTCTCGCTATCCAGGCCGCGGTCCGGACCACTCGCCCTGCCATCGCAACCCCTGCCATCGCCCCCCCTGCCGGCATTGTCGCCACCTGATGGGCTCGCGTCAGCGGAGCTCGGTGCCGCGTGCACCCGGCTGTAACGGCGCAGCGCAGCAGACAGCTCCTTGCGCGAGAACGGCTTGCCGATGACGTCGTCCATTCCCGCATCGAGACAGGCGCGATGATGCTCGGGCATGACGTTGGCGGTCACCGCGATGACCGGCAAACGCTGGACCCGCTGGCCCTGTTCGCGCAGAGCCTCTTCGTGCTGGCGCCAGCGACGCGTGGTCTCTAGCCCGTCCATCACCGGCATCTGCATGTCCATCAAGACCAGATCAAAACGTCGTTGGCCCAGGGCCTCCAGCGCCTGCTCGCCATTGCCCACCAGTTCGCAGGTCTGTCCCAGTCTGGTCAGCATGGCGGCCACCAGCTCACGATTGAGGGCATTGTCCTCGACCACCAGCACGTGCTGGCTTTCCAGCGGCTCCTGCTGCCCGGTGCTGGCAGCACCCTCTTCCACCCCCGCCACCACCGGCAAGGGAAGATCGAACCAGAATCGGCTGCCGGACTCCGGCTGGCTTTCCACCTTGAGCTCTCCGCCCATGGCCGCGACCAACTGAGAGCAGATCGCCAACCCCAGGCCGGCACCCTCATGGCGACGTGACAGGGCGGTATCGGTCTGGGCAAAGGGCTCGAAGATGCGCTGCTGGTCCTGCTGGGCGATACCGCAGCCGGTATCGTAGACCATGAAGGTCAGCCGGCCGTCCCCATTGTCGGAGACCCGGAGCATCACAAAGCCACTTTCGGTGAACTTGAAGGCGTTGTTGAGCAGATTCATCAGCACCTGGCGCAGCCGATGCACGTCGCCATCGACCCAGGTGGGCAAGGCGGGAGCGGCACGCATCAGGAACTGCACCCCGCTGCGGCTCTGGGTCTGATAACCGGTCGCGAGTTGCTCCAGCATTCTCGACAGGTGGAAGGGTTGACGTTCGACCGCCAGGTGCCCTGCCTCGATACGGGTGTAGTCGAGCACGTCATTGATCACCGAACGCAGCCCAGCGGCGCTGTCACGCAGCCCTTCTATCTGGCGGCGTCCCTGATCACTCAAGGGTTCGTCGTGCAGCAGCTCGGCCATGCCCAGCACGCCGTTGAGTGGCGTACGGATTTCATGGCTCATGATGGCCATGAAGTCGGACTTCGCGCGATTGGCCACTTCCATGCGCTGATAGGCCTCGCGCAGGGTTTCGGACTGGGATTCGAGCAAATGGGTCTTGTGACGATGCTGACGCGCCTCCTTCACCAGCGCACGAATCAGCACGCCACCGGCGATCAGCGACAGCAGGATCGAGATCAGCACCGCGATGTACAATCGCCCGAGCACGCCCATGTCCGCGCTGCGCTCTTCCGCGGCGATTCGACCATGATGCAGCATCAATTGCCGACTCAGTTCCTGCGCTTCGCCGAGACGCTCTATCAGTTCGCGTCGCAGTGCAGCGTCATAGGCAACGTCTCCATCGGCCACCGCAATGAAGCGTCGATCCAGCCGTTGCATGCCACGATCCAGCTCGTCGATCAGCTCACGACCGGTCGCGTAGCGATCCAGGAAGTTGCTCGTCTGGCCCTCCAGCAGCACCATGAAGCGCCCGTACAGCAGTTCGAAATCCAAAAGGGTCTCGTCCAGCCGGCTATCGCCGCGCTCCCAGATGGCCAGCCGCAGATCGCGCAGCGAGCGATCGTACTGATACAGGGTCCAGGTGACGGTGTCGACGTCTCGGTGGTAGATCGCCTTGTTGCGGTCATAGATCAGCCCTCCTGTCACCATCACGGCGACAATGAAGACGACGGCGGCGATCGCAGGAATCCTGATGCGCAGACGATGGGCCATGAGAACTCAGTTGACGTCGATGCGGGCGACCTGCCAGACAGATCGACTGAAGTAGATATTGGTCTTGAGTTCCGGCTGGTCGTCGAAAGGATAGACCACGAACAAGGGGCCCTTGTCGCGGATTCTCATGCGCTCTCCATCGCGGCGCATGGCGAGGATCACACCATGTTCGTGGGCGTCGCTCACCGGCATCAGCGTCTCGTAGTCCTTGATGGCGGCCACCCTGAGCTCGTCGCCCTCGGCCTCCACCGCCGCCAGTACATCGCTGAGCAGCGGCCCCTCGAAGCGAGACTGACCATCGATCCAGGGATTGCCGGTCACCACGACATGCTGGGGCAGCGCCTCGAGCATGGCGCGGTCGAAGTGGGCTTCATCACTCACATTGGTCACGGAGATGCGCCCACCCACCTCGAGGATCACCCTGCCACCGGGGGCGTCCAGCGCAAGAGCCTGTCCGACCATTCCCCATAGCATCACCAACGCGATGGTTCGCCATCCCATGACGCCTCTCCCATTGAAAATCGGCATTCTCGACGAATTTTTGCCGTACCAGCGACATGCTACTGCCAGTTCAACGGCCAGGGAAGGCATTCACGCTCAGGATTCAGCGAAAGCTGTCGAGCACTCCGGTGGTTCGCCAGGCAAGACCGGTGCGGGTGCCGATGTCCTCCAGTTCCTTGATCAGAGGCACCAGCGGCTCGTGACGGCCCATCTCACCGTGCTCGATGATCGCCTCCACCACCGCGACCACTGCCGTGCACCCCAGGGTGGTTGACGCATGATGAAGCTCCCTGGCCTCACCGACCAGCATGTCGAAGTCCCTTTCTTCGTGGGCCGTGTAGAGCCTCGCGATGCGAGCAGGAAAGCGGGCCAGGTAGCCGCGTACCATGCGCTCCAGAGCATCCGCCGAGACCATCGAGCGCAGCTCTTGAAGCGTCGTTCGCGACAGCAGGTCGGCACTGGCGACTCTTTCTTCCGTCGCCGTCTGGGTGGGCGCGGAGGCCCCTTCGTGGGCGGATGTACTCGGAGGCGTCCAGAAGTTTTCGTCGGGGTCGAGGGAGGGATAGACCCGAGAGGGAAAGCGACCAAGCACCTGGCCTAGATCCTGACGCGTGAAAGGCTTGCCAATCAGGTCATCCATCCCCGCCTCGCGGCTGGCCCGGCGATGTTCCGGCAGAACGTTGGCCGTCACCGCGATGATCGGCAGCCGAGCGTCGTCGTCGCCATCACCACGGTGGATCGCCGCTTCCCGCTCGCGCCAGCGCCGGGTCGTCTCCAGACCATCCATGACCGGCATCTGCAGATCCATCAGCACCAGATCGAAGTCACGCTGTGACAGCGCCTGCAGCGCTTGCTCGCCGTTGGACACGACTTCGCAGGACTGGCCCAGGCGGGCCAGCATACTGGCCACCAGCTCCCTGTTGAGAAGGTTGTCGTCCACCACCAACACATGGTGCGGCGCCAGCGGCGCCGGGGCAGACGCCACCTCGACCTTCTCCTCTTTCTGATCGCTGGCCGGCAAGGGAAGTTCGAACCAGAATCTGGAACCGCTGCCCAGCTGGCTGTCCACCTTGAGGTCGCCCCCCATGGCGCGCACCAGGCTACGTGCGATGGGCAGGCCAAGACCGGCACCGTCATGACGCCTGGCCATCACCGGATCGGATTGTTCGAAGGGCTCAAAGATTCGCTCGACATCCAGCTGAGATATCCCGCACCCGGTGTCGTAGACGACGAAGGCAATGCGCTGATCCTGGGCACAGGAAACCCTCAACATCACGAACCCCTGGCGGGTGAACTTGAAGGCGTTGTTCAACAGGTTCTGCAGTACCTGGCGCAGCCGATGCTGATCTCCTTCCACGCAAGCGGGCAGGTCCGGGGCCAGGCGCATCAGAAACTGCACATCGCCCAGGCGTTGCGAACGATAGCCCAGGGTGGTCTGGTCGAGCATATGGCGCAGCGCAAACAGTTCGCGCTCGACCTCGATCCGGCCGGTCTCCAGCCGCGTATAGTCGAGCACATCGTTGATCACCGAGCGCAGTCCCGTCGCGCTGGCCTCCAGGCCTTCGATATGACGCTTGCCCTGATCGCTCAGGGATTCGTCGCGCAGCAGATCGGTCATGCCCATGACGCCACTGAGCGGTGTGCGCATCTCATGACTCATGATCGCCATGAAATCGGACTTGGCGCGACTGGCGTTCTCGGCACGCTCCACCGCTTCCTTCAGTGCTCGCGACTGGGCCTGCAGCAACTCCGCCTTGAGGGTGTGGGCACGCCCCTCACGCATCAGCGCCAGCACCAGCACGGTACCGGTCACCATGATAAGCACGATGCAGGCCAGTACGACACCATACAGACGCAGCATCGACTGGGTATCTTGGGTGCGCAACTCGGCCACACTGGCCTTGTGTTGCAACAGCATGTCGCGACTGACGTTCTGCAACTGCCCCAGGGTCTGCTTGAGTGCATCCCTGTCGTCGTCGAGCAGGCGCCCCCCCTGCTCCAGAGGCTCGACTCGCCCCCCCAGATCGTCGATCAATTGCTCCGCGCGCCGATACAGTTCCTGGGAGGCACTGGTCTGACGCAGAAAGTCCCGAGTCTGCCCCTGACGCAACAAGTCGCTTCGTCCGTGCAGAATCTCGTAGTCGAGGACCAGGCTATCGATATCATCCGCGCTGACCTCGGCGGCCTGAATGCGCATTTCGCGCACCATGCGATCGAACTGGTAGAGGTTCCAGGTGACGGTATCGAGGATGCGATGCTGCAATTCCTGCTGCCGATCGAAGGTAAGGCCTCCCGCCACCAGTGCCGCCACAAAAAACAGCACCGTTGCGGTGGCCGCCACCCTCGAGCGATACGGCAGTTTCAGCATAATCTGACCTCGGCCACCGGCGGCTCAGTGGACATCGATGGACTCCACCTGCCAGACGGACCGCGTCAGGTAGACAGCGTTGTAGATTTCAGGGTGCTGATCAAAGGGATAAATCACAAACAGGGGCCCTTGATTGCGCACTTCCAGGCGCTCGCCATCGCGCCACATCGCCAGCACAAGGTTGAAGGTCGAGGCATCCTGCACCGGAACCGACGCCACAAAATCGTTCAATGCGGAAACACGCAGCTCGGTACCGCGCGCCTGGACCGCATCGAGTAGCCCCTCGAGCAGAGGCCCCTGATAGACAGAGGCACCGTCAAACCAGGGGAGATGGGTCGTGATCGTGCCCTGGGGTAGCGCCTCGAGCATGTCGCGGTCGAACCAGGCCAGATCACCGACATTGGTGACCCCGATGTCACCGGACACCTTCAACAAAGGCGTGCCCGAGGGCGGTTCGAGCGCCATCGACAGGGGCGACGCCAGTGTCAGCCCCAGGACCATGAGTCGCCAGCAATATCTCACATCTCCCCCTATGGCCTCCTGCTTGGGCGTGGAAGCAATCTTCGCTTATATGCTGAATCAGCTACCGATGATGTGAAAAGAGTAAAGCAAAAGACACAAACCGTCACGTTTAGAAACCTGAAGCGCCTCTCTACTACCCTTCCATGGTGAAAGACGACCCTCGGGAGACACCAGTCGACACGGACGCGTCTACCCACCAGGCAACAATGGCGTGCTGTTCTCGCAACGTCATGGATGTTTCATGGCCTTGTCATGACCACGCCCTGAACGGTGTGCTCCGTCCTATAAAACCACGTCTCAAACCCCTGTTTCGACCTGCCCTCCCACCAAGTGGTCTCCTACGCGTGCCGAAGCACATATCCTTGCTGGCTTGCCAGCCGGCGATACCAGGATAAGACCGCTTCGGGCCCTTGCGCACGCTACCAGATCACAGCACGCATCCTCACTAGCCTGCCGGCCGGCACTACAAGGACAAGTGCACTTCAGGTACTTGCGCACGCTACCAGATCACAGCACGCATCCTCGCGAACTTGCCAGCCGGCCATACAAGGGCAAGTGCGCTTCAGGTACTTGCCCACGCTACCAGATCACAGCACGCATCCTCGCTAGCCTGCCGGCCGGCCATACAAGGGCAAGGCCGCTTCAGGTACTTGCCCACGCTACCAGCGCCAACTGCTGCGGGCCACGGCGTCGTGGGCGTGCAGGCTCTCGGCATGGATCACCTTCTGTTCGAAGCCATCGATCCCCGGGATGGTCATCAGGCAACCATGCACACGACGTGCGGCGTCCTCGCAGAACATCAGGTTCTGCCCGTTGGCCAATGCAAAGGCCTGTTCGTCGGGACGCTTGACCGCAGTCTGCAGCGCCGTGCCCAGGCTCTGCTCCACCCTGTCGATGACTTCGACCATGGGGACGTCCTCGACCTCGAGGCCCAGCCTGAGCGCCATGATCACCTGGCTGCGCTGGCTATGAGGCGTCGCCACGATCCCCGACTCCTGCCCCAGCCAGCGGTGCACCTCATCACGGGCCGGATGAGGCTCTGCGGCAAAGTCACGGTTGAACTGTTGCTGGATCAATTGACGCGCCAGCGCCGCGGAACAGGGGCAAGTGGAGGAATAGCCCACCTCCAGACGCAGGACTACCGACCGCTGGCCACCTCGTTGCTCGACTTCAAGGTGAAAGGGATAGGCCTTCCAACCAGCCAGGTCACTGACCAACGCCGGACGCTTCAACAGCAAACGTCCCTCGAGAGACAGACTGGCAGACCGGGAGAGACCCTCGTGACTGTCGAGAAAGCGCGCCAGGCAGGCGTCCAGTCGAGGCAACGTCAGCGCTTCTTCGGTCAGGTCGTCAAGCGCCAGGTACAACCTCGACATATGAATCCCGCGGGCCTCCGGGGCGTCAAGACTGACCCCTGCGTTCACCCTGGCTTCGATCCGCTGTCCCGCCAGCTCGACGGGCAGCGCGATGCCCTCCATGCCGACCCAGTCCAGGGCGACGCCCTGGCTCACCTGCTGCACGGCCACATCCGACAGCCTTTGTGGATCGTCGATGGGCTCCCTCCCCCGGGCGTCTGTGTCGCTGACCGTGTCGTTGACCGTATCGCTGACTGTGTCGTTGACGGCCTGGCTGGCCTCGATCTGTGCGTCATTCATCCTTTCACCGCCGGTTCAGTCTGATAAAAAACTACGTTATAACATAACATTAACAACGACTGCATTCGGACATCCTGCTCTACCATCAGCACGCAGCAGCGCGACCGAGCACCCGTTCACAGCGCGGCGAGCCGCGCCATTGCCGGCTCGCACCTCGTATCAGCCCAGCACCTCGTATCAGCCCAGCGCCGGCGCTTCGGCCAGCTCTGCCGCCAACCAGTCGGCCAGATCATTTGCCAGCGGATGGCGCGCCCCCCTAGGCCCGGCAGCCAGTTCCAGCACCAGGCAGGCGTCGGTGGCGACAAAGCCCCAAGGCGCCACCAGGCGCCCTGCGCGCACGTCCTCTTCCACCAGGTAGTCCGGCGCAATGCCGACCCCAAGCCCCACCAGGGTCGCCTCCAGCAGGTAGTTGAGGTGCTCGAAGCCCTGGCCCATCGTCAGCCGCTCCGGCGCGATCCCCTGGCGGCGACTCCAGTCGCCCCAGGCGGAGGGACGTGAACGGGTATGCAACAGCGCTTGGCCGAGCAGTACCCGCGGGTCGGGCGGGCTTGCTGTAGCCCCGCCGGGCCGATGCAGCTCAAGCTCACGACTGAGCACGGGACCGATGCGCTCCTGCCCGAGGATACGGGTGACCTCGCCCGGCGGCTCCCCTTCCGGCAAGCGCTGAAAGCGCAGCACACCATCGACCCCGGATAGCGTCGCGACACCTTCCTCACCGGCGGTCAGATGCAACTCCAACTGCGGCAGAGCCTGCTTCAAGCGGGCCAGTCGAGGAATGAACCAGCGCGCCAGGAAGGAGCCTGGGCAGCTCAGCACGAAGGGCGACTGGACGCTGGTGCGAGCGACCTCGGCGCAGACCCGTGCCAGGGCGCCAAGATGGAATCCGGCGGCGTCGGCCAGCTCACGGCCGGCATCGGTCAGTCTCAACCCCCGCCCTTCCTTCTCGACCAGGGCAACCCCCAACTGGTCCTCGAGCAGCTTGATCTGACGACTGACCGCACCATGGGTCAGGTGCAGCGAGGCCGCCGCCCGCGACACGCTACCGTGGCGCCCCAGCGCCTCGAAGGCCCTGAGCGCCCTGAGCGAGGGCAACGGGACGTCCTGGTTGTGCGATGTCATGGCGAGCGTCTCTCCCGGCTTGGCATGGGGTGTCTTGTCTTAGCTCGTCTGGGCCTGGTGTGCCCCGGCGCCCAGAGGTCAGCTGATGGTGCCACTGCGTGCCGTGCGTGCGGACTTCCGGGGCACGGCTCACGGCCTAGTTCGGGACCACAGTGAAGGGCCAAGTGGTCTTGCAGCTCCTCAACTGGTGAGATTTTCTCACACATCCTGGCTGTTATTTCGATTTTTTCCGGCCGCATGCAGCGCTATGCTGCTGTCCATGCCATTCGGGGCGCAGATCGCGCCTGGTCAGCCTTGGAGCCCGTCATGAACCAGCAACGCCCAACTCCCAGCCTCCGTCACGGACCCGACCCTCGTGGTTTCTTCGGTGACTTCGGCGGTCGTTTCGTGGCCGAGACCCTGATGCCGCTGATTCTGGATCTCGAGCAGGAATACGACGCCGCACGCCAGGACCCGACCTTCGCTGACGAGCTGGCCTCGCTGTCGGCCGACTACGTCGGTCGCCAGAGCCCGCTGTACTTCGCCGAGCGCCTGACCGAGCATCTGGGCGGCGCGCGCATCTATCTCAAGCGCGAAGACCTGATGCACACCGGCGCCCACAAGATCAACAACGCCCTCGGCCAGATCCTGCTCGCCCGTCGCATGGGCAAGCGTCGCATCATCGCCGAGACCGGCGCGGGCATGCACGGTGTGGCCACCGCCACCGTCGCCGCGCGTTTCGGCATGGACTGCGTCATCTACATGGGCAGCACCGATATCCATCGCCAGCAGCCCAACGTACAGCGCATGCAACTGCTGGGCGCCAAGGTGATTCCGGTCACCGCCGGCGACGGTACTCTGAAGGACGCCATGAACGAGGCGCTGAGAGACTGGGTCACCAACGTCGACTCCACCTTCTATATCATCGGCACCGTGGCCGGCCCCCACCCCTACCCAGCGCTGGTGCGCGACTTCCAGTCGGTGATCGGGCGAGAGGTGCGCGACCAGATCACCGCCAAGGAAGGACGCCTGCCGGACTCGCTGGTCGCCTGTATCGGCGGCGGCTCCAACGCCATGGGCCTGTTTCACCCCTTCCTCGACGACCCTGAAGTGGCGCTGGTCGGCGTCGAGGCGGCCGGCGAAGGCCTCGACACCCCACGCCATGCGGCCAGCCTCAAGGGTGGACGTTCCGGCGTGCTGCACGGCAACCGTACCTTTCTGCTGCAGGACGACGAAGGCCAGATCAGCGACGCCCACTCCATCTCCGCCGGCCTCGACTACCCCGGCATCGGACCCGAACACGCCTGGCTGCATGCCATCGAGCGCGCCGAGTACGTGGCAGCCACCGATCGTGAGGCGCTGGACGCCTTCACCCTGCTGTGTCGCAAGGAAGGCATCATCCCGGCGCTGGAGTCTTCCCACGCCCTGGCCGAGGTGATCAAGCGCGCCCCGCGACTGCCGGCGGATCATCTGATGGTGGTCAACCTGAGCGGCCGCGGCGACAAGGACATGGCCACCGCCACCGAATGTCTTGCCGATGAACTGGGCCTGGGAAAGCCCGACCAGCAGGACTGACACCCCGGATTCCAGGAGAGAGACCATGACCACGACCACGACCGCCGAGGGGCGCCTCGCACGTCGCTTCGCCGAGACTCGCCAGCAGGGACGCGCCGCCCTGGTGACCTACATCGCAGCCGGTGATCCCGACTATGACACCAGCCTCGCGACCCTCAAGGGCCTGGGCGAGGCCGGCGCCGATGTGATCGAACTCGGCATGCCGTTCACCGACCCCATGGCCGACGGCACCGCCATCCAGCATGCGACCCGCCGGGCGCTGGATGCCGGCCAGACCATGGACAAGACCCTCGAGATGGTCCGCCAACTGCGTCGGACCGATCAACAGACTCCGGTCGTGCTGATGGGCTACTACAACCCCATCTACGCCCGTGGCGTGACACGCTTTCTCGATCAGGCCAAGGCTGCCGGCGTCGACGGTCTCATCGTGGTCGACCTGCCGCCGGAACACGACGACGAGCTGTGCCTGCCTGCCAATCAAGCCGGGCTCAACTTCATTCGTCTGGCGACCCCCACCACTGATGCCCGCCGTCTGCCGGGGGTGCTCACCAATACCTCGGGCTTTCTCTACTACGTCTCGAGCAACGGGGTCACCGGTGGTGCTGCGCCAAGCGCCGAACGCGTGCAACAGGAGGTAGCCCGCATCCGCGAGCACAGCGATATTCCCATCGCCGTCGGTTTCGGTATTCGCACCGCCGCCCAGGCCAGAGAGATCGGCGCCTTCGCCGACGGCGTGGTGGTAGGCTCGGCGCTGATCGATGCCCAGGCCAGCGGCGACACTCCCGCCGAAGGTACCCAAGCCGTGCTCGAATTGACGCGCGAGCTGGCCCAGGCGCTGACCGGCGCCCGCTAAGCCCTGGCAAAGAACCCCGGTCAGGAACTCCGGTAAAGAACCCCTTATCGCGTGATCCCGGTACAGAGGCCCTGTCGGCGTCTGCTCGACATAAAGACGCCTCGAGGAGACTCACGCCAGGCCTTGCGCCAAGCCACTCCCGGGAAGCGTCTCTTCCCCACGCAAGCCCCGCCGATCAGGCGGGGCTTGCTGCCATCGGGCCGAACATCTCCCCAACCCAGTCAATATTTTCAGCGGACACCAGGAATGCAGCCACACCATCTATGCAACTGCTGATCCATGCCAGATTCTTACTGCTGATATCATGCTTAAGTCGAACCGTTGGGTGTGGCCGACGGTGATAGAATCGCCCTCCTTCCGGCCACAAGCCGACGCCCATCCGTCCTGACGCGACGGTCGATGCACACTCCACGCTTCGAGACCAGAGCCATGTCCACCTCCTTGAGCGCCCCCTTCAAGGCGCTGAATCGTCTGGGGCTGATCCCTCAGATCGTGATCGGTATCCTCTGCGGTATCGCCGTCGCCACCCTGTCCCCCGAGCTCGCCGCCTCGGTATCGCTGCTCGGCCAGGTATTCATTTCGGCCTTGAAGGCGGTCGCCCCGGTGCTGGTCTTCGTGCTGGTGATGGCCGCCATCGCCGGCCATCAGCGCGGCCAGCCGACCCAGATACACAGCGTACTGGTGCTGTATCTGATCGGCACCCTGGTGGCGGCGCTGGTGGCGGTGGTGGCCAGTTTCGCCCTCCCCACCGAACTGACCCTGAATACCGCTCAGGCCAGCGGCAATCCGCCAGGCGGCGTGGTAGAGATCCTGCGCAACCTGCTGTTGAGCGCCGTGGCCAACCCGGTCAGCGCATTGATGAACGCCAACTTCATTGCCATCCTGGTGTGGGCCGTCAGCCTCGGCCTGGTGCTGCGCAGCGCCAGTGCCGCTACCAAGGGCATGATCGAGGACCTGTCCCAGGCGGTATCGACCCTGGTGCGCTGGGTCATTCGTCTGGCACCGCTGGGTATCTTCGGACTGGTCGCCGGCACCCTGGCCGAAGCCGGAATCGGTGCGCTGCTGGAGTACGCCCAACTGCTGTCGGTGATCGTCGGCTGCATGCTGTTCGTCGCCCTGGTGACCAATCCGCTGATCGTCTTCCTGGCCACTCGCCAGAACCCTTATCCGCTGGTCTTCAGCTGTCTGCGCGGTAGCGCCATCACCGCCTTCTTCACTCGCTCAAGCGCAGCCAACATCCCGGTCAACCTGGAGCTGTGCAAGCGTCTGAAGCTGGATGAGGACACCTACTCCATCTCGATCCCGCTCGGCGCCACCATCAACATGTCCGGTGCCGCCATCACCATCAGCGTCATGACGCTTGCCACCGCCCATACCCTGGGCATCAGCGTGGACTTCGTCACCGCCCTGCTGCTGTGCGTGGTCTCCGCCCTGGCCGCCTGCGGCGTCTCCGGCGTGGCCGGTGGCTCGCTGCTGCTGATTCCCATGGCCGCCAGCCTGTTCGGCATTTCCGCCGACGTGGCGATGCAGGTGGTCGCCATCGGCTTCGTCATCAGCGTGGTCCAGGACTCCACCGAGACCGCCCTCAACTCTTCCACCGATGTGCTGTTCACCGCCGCCGCCAGCCGCAGGGGCGAACTGAGCGACTGACGCCCAGAGGCGCTGCCGCGCTTGCTCATCTCCTGAAACAACAGCTCTTCTGAAACGACAGCGAGCCCCTCTCACCAAAGGGTGAAAGGGGCTCGCTGTGTTGTTCGAGCGGGCGACATCGCCACGTCAGCCAGCGATGACCTCCGGATGATACCGCGAGGCGATCGTCACCAGGCGCTGCATGGTCTCGCCACTCGGTGGCGCCACTCCTGCCAGCGGATAGTGCTCTCCCAGCTCCTGCCACTTGTACTCGCCAAGTGCGTGATAGGGCAGCAGCTCGACACGCTCGACGTTGTCCATCGTCTCGACGAACTCCCCCAGCAGGTGCATGGATGCCTCGCTGTCGGTAAAGCCAGGCACGATCACCTGACGAATCCAGGTGGGCTTGCCGATCGCCGCCAGATGACGGGCAAAGGCCAGGGGACGGCGTCGGGGGATACCGGTGAGCTCACGGTGCACGCCCTCGTCGAGATGCTTGAGATCCAGCAGCACCAGGTCGGTGGCGGCAAGCAATTCGTCGAGGACCTCATCGTAGTGGCAGACGTAGCCATTGGTGTCGAGGCAGGTGTGCATGCCCTCGGCCTTGGCCGCCTGAAACAGGTCGCGCACAAACGCCGGTTGCAGCAGCGCCTCGCCGCCGGTGCAGGTGATGCCGCCCCCCGACGCCCGCATGAACGGCAGATAGGTTCTGGCTTCGGTGAGTATCTCGTCCACCGTCACCTCACGTCCGCCCTGGCGATCCCAGCTGTCGCGGTTGTGGCAGTACTGACAGCGCATCACGCAGCCCTGCAGAAACACCAGAAAGCGAATGCCTGGGCCATCCACGGCACCACAGCTCTCCAGGTGATGGAGACGGCCAGTGATCATCATCGGGACTCCTCACGAAAAGGGGCTCCGGGAGAGACCCGGAGCCCGGAAAGGGACCGCTGTCGCGGCCCCGGGCGAGACGACTGTCGGCTCAGAGCGTTTCGGTGAAGGTGCGGGAGATCACGTCGCGCTGCTGTTCCGCGGTCAAGGAGTTGAAGCGCACCGCGTAGCCGGACACGCGAATGGTCAGCTGAGGATACTTGTCCGGATTGACCACGGCGTCCTCGAGCATCTCGCGGTTGAGCACGTTGACGTTCAAGTGCTGACCGCCCTCCTGACGTTCGCTGTGGTGGAAGTAACCGTCGAGCAGGCCAGACAGGTTGCTGCGCTGGGCGCCCTCGTCCTTGCCCAGCGCCCTCGGCACGATGGAGAAGGTATACGAGATCCCGTCCTTGGCGTGGGCGTAGGGCAGCTTGCCCACCGACGTCAACGAGGCCACAGCGCCCTTGGTGTCACGCCCGTGCATGGGGTTGGCACCCGGTGCGAAGGGCTCGCCGGCGCGACGACCGTCCGGCGTGGTGCCGGTCTTCTTGCCGTAGACCACGTTGGAGGTGATGGTCAGCACCGACTGGGTCGGCTCGGCGCCACGGTAGGTATTGAGCTTGCGGATCTTGTTCATGAAGGTCTCGACCAGCTCGCAGGCGATATCGTCGACGCGCGGATCATTGTTGCCGAAGCAGGGGTAGTCGCCCTCGATCTCGAAGTCCACCGCCACGCCGTCAGGATCACGCACCGGGCGCACCTTGGCGTACTTGATCGCCGACAGCGAGTCCGCCGCCACCGACAGCCCGGCGATGCCACAGGCCATGGTGCGCTTGACGTCGAGGTCGTGCAGCGCCATCAGCGCTGCCTCGTAGCTGTACTTGTCGTGCATGTAGTGGATGGCATTGAGGGCGGTCACGTACTGGCGTGCCAGCCAGTCCATCAGGCCATCCATGCGCGCCCACACCTCGTCGAAGTCGAGCACCTCGGTGGCGATCGGCTCACTCCTGGGGCCGACCTGGATCTTCAGCTTCTCGTCGACGCCGCCGTTGATCGTGTAAAGCAGCGTCTTGGCCAGGTTGGCCCGGGCACCGAAGAACTGCATCTGCTTGCCGATCACCATGGGAGACACGCAGCAGGCGATGGCGTAGTCGTCGGAGGCGAAGTCCACGCGCATCAGATCATCGTTCTCGTACTGGATCGACGAGGTATCGATGGACACCTTGGCGCAGTAACGCTTGAAGCCGTCGGGCAATTGCTCAGACCACAGCACCGTGAGGTTGGGCTCCGGGCTCGGACCCATGGTGTAGAGGCTATTGAGGAAACGGAAGCTGGTACGGGTGACCAGGGTGCGTCCGTCAAGCGCCATCCCGCCCAGGCATTCGGTGGCCCAGATCGGGTCGCCGGAGAACAGCTCGTCGTACTCAGGGGTGCGCAGGAAGCGCACCATGCGAAGCTTCATGATGAAGTGATCGACCAGCTCCTGGGCGCGGGCTTCGTCGATCACGCCTTGGCGCAGGTCACGCTCCAGGTAGATATCGAGGAAGCTGGAAGTACGTCCCAGTGACATGGCGGCGCCGTTTTGCGACTTCACTGCCGCCAGGTAGCCAAAGTAGGTCCACTGGATGGCCTCCTGGGCGGTGGCAGCCGGGACCGAGACGTCGAAGCCGTACTTGGCGGCCATTTCCTTGAGCTGGCCGAGTGCACGATGCTGCTCGGCGACTTCCTCGCGCAGCTGGATCACCGCCTCCAGGTCCTCGCCCTGTTCGAAGCGCTGCTGCAGCGAGGCAAACTGCGCCTGCTTGTCACGCATCAGGAAATCGACACCGTAAAGGGCGACCCGGCGGTAGTCACCGATGATGCGTCCACGACCGTAGGCGTCCGGCAGTCCAGTCAGCACCCCTGACTTGCGACACTTGAGGATGTCCGGGGTGTAGACATCGAACACCCCCTGATTGTGGGTCTTGCGAAATTCGGTGAAGACCTTCTTGACCTGAGGATCGAGTTCACGACCGTAGGCCTGGCATGAGCCCTCCACCATCTTGATGCCGCCGTTGGGCATGATCGCCCGCTTCAGCGGCGCGTCGGTCTGCAGTCCAACGATGGTCTCGAGACGCTGATCGATATAGCCGGCGTCATGAGCGGTGATGGTCGAGACCAGCGAGGTGTCGAAGTCCAGCGGTGCATGGGTGACGTTTTCCTGCTTGACGCCTTCCATCACAGTGTCCCATAGCTCGCGAGTGCTGGCCGCCGGCTCGCTGACCAGGAAACGCTCGTCACCCTCGTAGGGCGTCACATTGGCCAGCAAGAAGTCTCGTACGTCGACGTCCTTCTTCCACTCGCCCCCGGCAAACCCTTCCCACGCTTGCGCGAATTGCTCTTTCATCGACTTGCACCTCAACAGAGTAAATGACAACGCTAGTCCTGCATGCTGAGCGACGGCCATCCCTCGGAGATGGCAGCCGGCCCGCCTGTTCGGTGGCAGCAGCGGTCGCCGCATCGGAGGCGGCGGGTGTGCTGCACGCTTCTCGATCGGCGAAAAAACACCTGCCCTCGAGAGCACAATTCGACCTTAGCAGTAGTCCCGTCGCCCCTACTTGACCCGCATCATGGCGCCACGGGACGGCGATACAGCGCGAGCGAAGCGGCCAAGAAACCTGTACCAGGCCAATTTCGCGCGGCGAGGACGGCCGCCTGCGCTATGCTGACAAGGGCATACGTAGGCCTGAGCCCTGTCCCACCGCCGGGTGCCCGTGATGAACAGCTTTCCCACGCTTCTGGAGTACGGTCTGCCAGGCTTCGCCGTGGTGCTGCTGATCCTCGGCTACCACCTGCTCAACAAGACCCACACCCTGTTGCTCAATGAGCGCTCTGGCGAGACCAGTGAGGGCACCGAGTTGCGCATTCGCTATCTGCAGGAGATCTCCAAGAACGCCAGGCTGTTCATGGCGCTGAGTCTGCTGTTCTTCGTCGGCGGGCTGGCCATGGCAATGATGAAACCCTCGAGCCAGGTCAATCTTTCCATCGCCCCGCCGGAAGGCGTACTGCCGGTCATCCGTCTGCAGGAGCGGGACATGCCGCTGGATGGCCGGGGCACGGTCGTGCTGAAGGTCCAGGACGACAATGTGCTGCGCATCTTGAACAACGATCTGCACGGCCGGCTGATCGCCATCGAGCAGGAGCGCGACGCCTTGAAGAGCCAACTGGCCGACGTCATCGCTGCAGCGGAGCGAGATTCTCCGCAGGTAGGCTTCTAATGAAGAACAGGCAGGGCGCCTTGGCGTCGCGCGCGATGGCGACAGACCTGGCCGGGCCAGCGAAGGGAAAACGACGGCGCCACCCCACGTCTACGATAAACGCCCTGCTGATCGTGCTGCTGAGCGTCGGGGTGGCGTGGCCGGTGATTGCCCAGCAGGCCCCGCTGTCCAGGGCCAAGGCGCTGTTGCAGCAGGGTGACAACCAGGCCGCCCTGCGCGAACTACGGCCTCTGCTCGAAAGTCCTGATCCGCTGGCCCGGATGGAAGGCTTGAACGCCCAGGGCTGGATTCTGTATCGGGAAGGCCGCCACGCTGACGCCTCAGCGCTGTTCGAGCAGGCGCTCAGGGCGAGTCAAGGTCATGACGGCTTGCGTGAGGTGCGCCTGAAGGCTCTCAACAACGCTGGCATCAACGCCTTTTCCGCCGGAGAGCTCGACAAGGCTCGAAGCTACTTCGAGGCCGCACTGGCCCTCGGCAGCGACGTGGCCCCGCGCTACCTGACCATCATCACCCGCCAGGCCCCCATGCAGTCGGCCCAGCAGCAGGTCAGCGCAGGACGTGAAAAGCGCATCGAGCGCGACTTCGAGGGGGCGGTGGCCGACTACACCCGGGCGCTTGCGATCGACCCGAACAACAACGACGCGCTCTCCTACCGCGGCTACGCCTACTACCGCTTGGGCCAGTACGACAGGGCCCGGGCGGATATCGAGGCGGCCCTGGCGAGTTCTCCCCAGCGGCTGGACGCACTGATCAACCTGCTCAAGGTGAGCTGCGCCAGCGGCGATGACATCGATGCGGTGCTCAAGCGCCGAGGTCACGCCATCCAGCGTCAGCGTGAGGCCATGCTCGACGACAGGGAGCTTCAGCGCCAGTGCCCCGACCTCTTCGCCAGCCTGAAACACTGAACAACCGCCATCGGCGCGGCAAGGACGTCGCCTTGCAGTTGCCTGAACGCAGCGACGCCACCCGAAGGTGGCGTCGTGGTTGGGGCGCTTGAGCTCTTGACGTAGGCAGCCAGCTTGTCAGGCACTCAGCAGGGCGTTGAGACGCTTGACGTAGGCGGCCGGATCGTCGAGATGACCACCCTCTGCGATGATCGCCTGATCGAGCAGGATCCGCGCCAGATCACCGAAGCCGTCACCGTCGGCCCCTTCCAGGCGAGCGACCAGGGCGTGGTCCGGGTTGAGCTCGAGGATCGGCTTGACCTCGGGCAGGCTCTGGCCCGCAGCCTCCATGATACGGCGCATCTGGAAGCCCATCTCGTGCTCGGGTAGCACCACGCAGGCAGGTGAATCGGTCAGGCGGTGGGTGATCTTGACCTCCTGGACCTCCTCGCCGAGCGCTTCCTTGACCCGCTTGACCAGATCCTCCTTGGACTTGGCGGTCTCCTCCTGGGCCTTCTTCTCGTCCTCGTCCTCGACGTCCCCCAGGTCCAGATCGCCCTTGGCAACATCGGCAAACTTCTTGCCATCGAACTCGGTGAGATGGCTCATCAGCCACTCATCGATGCGATCGTGGAGCAGCAGCACCTCGATGCCCTTCTTGCGGAAGATTTCCAGGTGGGGGCTGTTCTTGGTGGCGTTGAAGCCATCGGCGACGATGTAGTAGATCTTGTCCTGACCTTCCTTCATCCGCTCCACGTAGTCGGCCAGGGACTGATCCTGGGTGGCGCTGTCGGTGTGGGTGGAAGAGAAACGCAGCAGTCCGCTGATCTTGTCGCGGTTGGCGTAGTCCTCCGCCGGACCTTCCTTGAGCACCGAACCGAAGGTGTTCCAGAACGTCTGGTAGGCTTCCTTGTCCTTGGCCAGCTTCTTGAGCATGTCCAGGGCACGCTTGGTCAGCGCGGACTTGATCTTCTCTACCTTCGGGTCCTGTTGCAGCAGCTCACGGGATACGTTCAGCGACAGATCGCGGGTGTCCAGCACCCCCTTGATAAAGCGCAGGTACAGCGGCAGGAACTGCTCGGCGTCGTCCATGATGAACACGCGCTGGACGTACAGCTTGACCCCACGGGCACCGTCACGCTCGTACAGGTCGAAGGGTGCGCGGCCCGGCACGTACAGCAGGCTGGTGTACTCCAGGTTGCCCTCGACCTTGTTGTGGCTCCAGGTCAGGGGGTCGGAGAAGTCGTGGGCCACGTGCTTGTAGAAGGCCTTGTACTCGTCCTCGGAGACCTCGCTCTTGGGCCGCACCCACAGCGCGGTCGCCTCGTTGACGGTCTCCCAGGTGGTGACCTCGCTACCGTCGACCTCGTTGCCATCGTCGTCGGTGGCCTTTTCGGTACGCGGCATCTTCACCGGTACTTCGATATGGTCGGAGTACTTGCGCACCAGGCTCTGCAGGCGATAGTCGTCGGCAAACTCCCTGGCGTCCTCCTTGAGGTGGAGGATGATCTCGGTGCCGTGCTTCTCGCGCTCGATCTCGGCGACCACAAACTCGCCCTCGCCTTTCGAGCGCCACTCGACGCCGGCATCGGCGGCGTCACCGGCCTTGCGGGTACGCACGGTGATCTCGTCGGCGACGATAAAGCCTGAATAGAAGCCGACCCCGAACTGGCCGATCAGCCGGGCGTCCTTCTGCTGTTCGCCGGAAAGCTGCTTGAGAAACTCGGCGGTGCCACTCTTGGCGATGGTGCCCAGGTTGGCGATCACGTCCTCGCGGTTCATGCCGATACCGTTGTCACGAAGGGTGACGGTGCCGGCCTCGCTGTCGTGCTCGATCTCGACGCGCAGCTCGCTGTCGCCCTCGTAGAGCGCATCATTGTCCAGCGCCTGATAACGCAGCTTGTCGCAGGCGTCGGCGGCGTTGGAGATCAGCTCCCGAAGAAAGATCTCGCGGTTGGAGTACAGCGAGTGGATCATCAGGTTGAGAAGCTGCTTGACCTCGGTCTGAAAGCCCAGGGTTTCTTCGTGGGTAGCGGTGGTCATGGTAGATCGAACCCCTTTCGACATGGCGATTTCCGGGCCAGCGATGGGTCGCTGGCGGTCCAGAGTGCACGGCTCGCGCCGCACGTCATTCAAGATGACAATCGATATGGGGTCCGCGCTGCGCTTTTCAAGGCTGGCGCCACCAAGTCAAGGCTGGCACCTTCACATCAAGGCTGGCCAGACCTGGGCCGACGTCCCTGGCCGTGGTCACCCGGCTAACGGCTGCCCAGGCCGGCTCTCACCTACGCCGGCGCCCCCAGCACGTAGGTCAAGCGAGCCCGGGCAACCGGCGCGTCTTCGTCGTCCTGCCACGCCCATGCCTCGACATTGGCCATGCGCCGCCCTTCGCGCACCAGACGACAACGCGCGAAGGTTGGCTTCACCCCGGCCGAACTGAGGTAGTCCACGGTGACGTTGACCAGCCTCGGCAGGCGCGGCTCACGGGTCTGCGCCAGGGTATCCAGCGCTGCAGCAGTCTCCAGAAAGGCCGACACCACACCACCGTGCAGCGCCGGCAGCATCGGATTGCCAACGTTGTGGGGACGCGTCTCCAGTACAAAGCGCCTGCCGTGCTCATCGCGGTCCTCCCTCACCCCGATGAAGTCGGCGTAGGGCACCTCGCCAAGCCAGGCGTTGATCTCACCGCTGGCACGCCCACGTTCCAGCAAGCCGCTGACACTCTCGTGTGGAGCCGCCGCTATCGCACCACTGTCGGCATCGCCAACTGGGGCCTTCTCTTCGATAAGGGGATCGCCCTCGTCTTCCACAAGACCGGCGAACATGGCCTCGGCAAAACCTGCTGGCGTGTTGCGCGGCCCCAGCCGGGCAAAGTGCCCGCGGGCGCAGGCCACCACCTGTCCTTCGTGCTGCCAGGCCCGGGCCTCGGTGAACACCACCGAGTCGGTGATGGCCTCCACTTCGGCACGTACCCACAATGACGCCCCCTGACAGGCAGGGCGACGATGACTGATATGCAGATCCAGGGTGGGACAGACCTCAGGACTTGGCAGTGCCGGCAGGACCGAGGCACCGCAGGCGGTGTCCAGCAGTACGCTGAGCACCCCGCTGTGCACCAGGCTTCTCGAGCGATCACCGCACAACTCGGCGCCCCCGGGCAGATATAGGGTGACGCCGCTGGCATCCACCGCAACGACGCGCATGCCGAGCGCCTGGGTATGTGGAATGACATCGACAAAGCGCTGAAGCGCCTGCCGCCAGAGCGACACGGAGGGTGGCTGCAGGGTGCGGTGCGAGGAGGACATGAGCGGGCTCGAATTCAAACGTTTGACTGACAATCTAGACCCAGCCCGCCGACGCCACAATAGGTCCTTGGTCCGCATTTTTACCTTTTACCCGCCAAATGCTCGCCAAGCGTCAGAAACAGACGACGTACCCTGAAGCAAACGCAAAAAGCTCGAATCCGCACACTTCGAGCCAGAAAATCAAGAACAAGGCACCTTAGATGTCGTGGATATCCCGCTCCTCCCGCGGAGCATCGTCCTCGCCAATACCACGCCAGGCGCGATAGTCGGCCAGACTATTGTCCACCTTGGTCAGCAACCAGCCGACGATGACCACATCATCGAGAAGACCGAACAGCAGCAGCACATCGGGAATCAGATCCAGCGGTGACACCAGATAGGCAAAGGCCACCGCCATCCAGCCGAAAGCCGCCCAGGGCACCGGGCGGTAGCGACCGCTGAGCACGTCCTGCAGCATCGGGATAAACAGCTTGAGCGCCCGCATTATATGCTTGAACGCTCGGGTGCGTTGGGTAAAGCGACCAATAACGGGGATTCGATCAAACAGGGCCATGGATAGTCTCCTCGACTCAATTCAGCACCAACGATTGCCGATGGTATTTATCGGGTGTCAACGGCTATCTTCATGGCGTCGACGTCGTCTTATCGCAACATGGGGGCGAAGCTGACCGGGGTCAAGTCTCGTAACCTGGCCGGGCAACTGTTCAAGGCCCGCCGGTTCGGTCACCATGTGGCTTCGATCCGACATCGATTCGCCGTCTACGGCACAAAAAGGCAGCAATGTCTTCTTCTTCACAGACCAGGAGGGTCTCCATGCCATTCGCCTTGTTTCGTCGCCTCGTGCCGCTGGTGGCAGCCACGGCACTGTGCATGCCATTGACGGCTACCGCCCAGGGCAGTGACGGCGCCATGCGCAGCGCCCTGGAAGCCGCCCGTAGCGGCAACTTCCACAACATCAACGACGCCGCCATTCGCGGCCACGAACTGGCCGGCTATGTGGCGTACTATCGTCTGCGCGATCGCCTGCCCAACGCCAGCCCTCAGGAAGTTCTCAGCTACATCTCGGCCAATGCCGATGCGCCGCTGGGTGACTGGATGCGTGAGCAGGCCATCCTGCGCTACGGCAAGGCCGGGCGCTACGGCGATCTGCTGGCCGTCGCCGGCGGCGTTCCCGAGACCACCGCCGAGCAGTGCTACTACTACACCGCGCAACTGGGCCAAAGCCCCGCCGTCGCCGCTCAGGGCGGCCGCGAACTATGGCTGGTGGGTCGCTCCCAGCCGGATGCCTGCGACTCCCTATTCTCCACCCTGCGCGCCCGCGGCGAGATCGGTGGCACGGAAATCTTCGAGCGCATGATGCTGGCCTGGGAAAACGGCGAAGACGGACTGGTCAGCTATCTTGGCCGTCAATTGGGACCCGCCTGGAGCTCCGCTGCAGCAGCGCAGCAAAGCGTGGCCGCCAACCCGTCGCGACTGGCAAGCGTAGCGCGCTGCGTCGGCCCCAACTGCGCCGGCACCGCCTCCTTTGTGCGGGCCGCCATCATCGCCACTGCAGAGTCATCCCCGGCGGCGGCGCTGTCCGCCTGGCAGCAGGTCTCCGGCAGTGTGAGCCTGCCGGCCCAGTCTCGCCAGGCGCTGGAGCGCGAGATCATCTATTACGCCCTGCGCCGCGACCAGCGCAGCCTGCTCGGCTGGATCGACGGCGCCCTGGCCGGCCAGCAGGATCCGGAGGTGTTCGAACTGCGTGCACGCCTGGCCATCCGCGATCGCGACTGGGCCGCCGTCGAGCGCACCGTTGGCATCATGCCCGCCGAGACCCAGGCCAAGGCGCGCTGGCAATACTGGCTGGGCCGCGCGCTGGCCCTGCGCGGGCAGCAGGCAGACGCGCAGGCCGCCTACGCCCGGGCAGCGGGTCAACGCGACTTCTTCGGCTTCGTCGCCGCCGACCGCCTCGGCCAGTCCTACGATCTCAACATGGAAGACACGCGTTTCAGCGAAGCCGAGCGCGCCCAGGTCGCCGGCTGGCCGACGGTGCGTCGCACCGAGGCGCTGCTGCGCGTCGGACAGGAAGGGCTTGCCAACCTCGAGTGGAATCACGCGGTACGCAGCGCAGGCCCCACCGACGCCCGGCGCCTGGCGGACTACGCCGCAGGACGCGGTTGGCACGTACGCCTGGTGCAGACGACCATCGTCGGCAAGATGCTCGACGCCCTGCCCTGGCGCTTTCCCGAAGCCTACCGGGAGGACTTCCGCCGCTGGGGCCAGGCCAACAATGTCGATCCCTACCTGCTGATGGGGATCGCCCGTCGCGAGAGCGCCTACAACCCCGAAGCGCTATCACCCGCCGGGGCCAGGGGCCTGATGCAGTTGATGCCGGGTACCGCCGCGCTGGTAGGACGCCAGGTGGGCATCGGTGATCCTGGACCCTACGGCGTGCTCGACCCGGCCACCAACATTCGTCTGGGCAGCACCTATATCCGTGACATGATCGCGCGCTACGGCGGCAACCGTATCGCCGCGGCGGCGGCCTACAACGCCGGCCCCCACCGGGTCGACACCTGGCTTGCCCGCGCGCCGGGCGAATTCGACCTGTTCGTCGAGGAGATCCCCTTCAAGGAAACCCGCCGCTACGTCCGCGCGGTGCTCGAGTACCGGGTAGTGTTCGAAAGCCTGGCCCAGGGCTCGACCCAGGGCGTGCAGGTGCTGACAGCGGCCGAGAAGAGCTCGCGCTACGACGGTTCCATGGTACGTCGATGATGTAGCGGAGCCCCGGTGCGTCGATGAGGTGAGATCGCCTCGCAAAGCAAGAACCCCCGGCCTGTGGTCGGGGGTTCTTGCTGTCGAGGTCCGGCTTTTGCGGTAGCTTCGCTGGCCTGTGTCTCGGGCTATTGGCCTACGCGCCGATCGCGTCGGCTCAGGACGGCGCCCGCGTCAACGCCAGCTTGACCCCGAACGCCACCAGCACGCCACCGGTCAAGCCGTTGAGCACGCGCGAGAACGCCGGCCGAGCGAGCCAGTGGCTGGCGCTGCCCACCAATACCGCGACCAGGATCTGCCACAGGTTGGCAATCACGAAGTGGATACCGGCAAGCCACAGGGACTTCAGCAAGGCCGGATCCGTGGGGGCGATGAACTGGGGCAGAAAGGCCATGTAGAACACCACCGTCTTGGGATTGAGCACGTTGGACAGCAACCCCTCGCGCAGCGGCCGCCACGGCGATACGCGCTGGCGGCGGGCGCCACTCGCCGCCGACACCGCGAGCCCCTTGCCGGCCCAGGCCTGACGCAGGCTGGCGACTCCCAGCCAGGCCAGGTAGCCGGCCCCGATCATCTTCAACGCCGAAAACGCCCAGGCCGACTGCAGCAGGATCAGCGATACCCCCAGGGCGGAGATGGTGGCGTGGACGAACAGCCCCGAACAGATCGCCAGGCTGGTCAGCACACCGTCGCGCAGACCGCCCCGAGCGGTGTTGCGAATCACCAGCAAGGTGTCGACCCCGGGAGTGACGCTCAACAGCGTGATCGCCACCACGAAGCCCAGCAACTGGGCATCGATCCAGCCTTCCATCAGCGCACGGACTCGAGGCTATCGGAGTGTTTCAGCGAAATCTGGTCGTTGAGCGTCCAGAAGTCGTAGAGGATGCCGATCAAGAACAGACCACCGGTGAGCAGATAGATGATGCCGGTCACCCATTTGCCCATGTAGAAACGGTGCAGGCCGAATACCCCGAGGAAGGTCAGCAGCACCCAGGCCAGGGTGTAGTTGGTGGGACCACCGCGGAACCGCAGGTCGGCCTCGCGATCCATGCTCGGGATCAAGAACAGGTCGATGATCCAGCCGATGAAGAACAGTCCGAGGGTCAGAAACCAGATGGTGCCGGTCACCGGCTTGCCGTAATAGAACCGGTGGGCGCCGAGGAAACCGAACAGCCACAACAGGTAGCCCACCACCTTGGAGTGGGTATCGTCGCTATGGATCACGGGGGCAGTCATGTGAATTCCTTGTGTCATCTTTTCCGTTAAGAGGCAGCAACGGGCGTCCGGCTGGACGCTGCTGGCCTTTCGATCTACAGTAACTTGGCGAGTCGAGGTAAGCCATTCTCGCCTGCCAGGGGTGGTCGACACCAGAGGTGTCGTTTCCCGGGTAATCGGAATCGCCAACTCGACCGCAGCGTAGGACAGCAAGTAGAAACGTCAGCAGTGGTAGTTCGATCGCTCTATTGTCGAAACACGCAATGCGCCCTTCTTTCTTGTCATGCCCACGCAACAGGGTTCAGACCACACGACGGGAGAAAAGCTCCCCGGGTGGTTGAGCCTGCACCATCATTTAGCGAGTTAAGGAAATCGACAATGGCAACTGGCACTGTCAAGTGGTTCAACGATACCAAGGGCTACGGCTTCATCTCTCCGGACGACGGCGGAGACGACCTGTTCGCCCACTTCTCCGAGATTCAGGCTGAAGGCTTCAAGTCCCTGCAGGACGGCCAGAAGGTCTCCTTCGAGGTGACTCAGGGCAAGAAAGGCCTTCAGGCCTCCAACATCAAGGTCGCCGACTGAGCCTAGTGCCTGTCTGACCTTGTCACGGGGAGATCGCATTCTGCGTGATCTAGCCACCCCGTGAAGCAACAGCGCTTGAGCAGGATTGCCGCAAGTTGTGACGATCCTCGATCATGCGACAAGAAGGCCCACCATACGGTGGGCCTTTCTTGTTGGTCGGCAGAGCCTGCCGGGGGGCCGATCGGATGCCGTAAGAGCTTGCTAGCACGCCTTGGGCCCATGACTAAGCCATGATTAAGCCACCCGGACCTGATGCCCTGCCAATACCAGCTCAGGGCGAGTTGTCGGTACGGGTCTCGACGTCGCCTTCGGCGTTGACGTCGGCATCGAAGGACGCGTCCGCGTCGGCGGGCACCTCCTCGGGGACCTGGCGCTCGGCCTGCTCGAAGGTCTCGTCGATCTTGCGCTTGGCTTCCTCGAACCGGCGTTCGGTTTCCTGAAGGATGGCGTCGACCTCCTCGCTCGATCCCTCGAATTGCACCGGTTCCTCGACAGGGTCCGGCACCGAGGGCACCGAGGCTTCTCCGTCGCCTGTGTCGCTCTGCTGCCCTTCACTGTCCGGTGTGCCTTGGCTAGCGCTCGTTGCCTCGGCCTGCTTATAGGTCTCGTCGATCTTGCGTTGCGCTTCCTCGAAGCGACGCTCGGTCTCCTCCAGGATGGCATCGACATCTGACTCGGTGCTCTCCCCCGGCAGCGCCTGGCCCTGCTCCAGGGTGTCGGTGGCACTGCTGCCGAGGTCTACATCGGCCCCATCGGCGTCACTGTTGCTCTGCGCCCCGTCGGCCCCGCTCGACGCCGCTTCACTCGATGACTCTGACTGGGCTGCGGACATCCCGCTCTCGGAATCGGATGGCTGTTGTTGAGTCGCTGACGGCTCCTCGTCAGTAGCTGAGGGCTCTTCCTCAGTAACTGAAGGCTCTTCCTGAACAGCGGAAGGCTCACTCTGAGACGCCGGGGGCTCCTCTCCATCACACCCAACCAGCCACAGCGGTACGCTCAGTGCCACCAGGGCCGCCGCCATTCGAGGGGTCATTGCCATCGTCTTCTCTCCATAAAGCCTTTGTCCATGCGCCCAATCTCCATGATTGATCGCGCGCTATTGCACCAAAGCCACCCCGGCCACGCAACTTGCGTTGGCGCTGCAGCAAGCCGCAATCTCGCCTATCGGGCGACGTCTATGGCGGCTCCCGCCCTGATCATTCTCCCCGGGGTGAGGCCATGCGACAGCTGTCGGGCATGGTCAGACGCAGCGCCAACGGCATGACCCGGGCCTCGAACGCGCGCTGATAGCAGGCTTCGCCGTCCAGCGTCAGCGGCAGGCGCGCCTCGCCATCGGCTTCAAAGCGCAACCAGGCGCTGCGAAAGGCGTCGACGTACTGGCCATGGTAGGGCCTGGCCCGCAGTTCCTGCATCATTGCCCGAAGCTGGCGCAGCGAGCGGAAGTCACGCACCAGCAGCACGTCGAACAGGCCGTCGTCCAGTCGCGCCGCCGGCGTCAACTGCTGACCGCCACCGGCCTGGATGCCATTGCCGATACCCAGCAGAAAGATGCCCGCTCGACTCTCCCCACCATCCCAGGCCAGGTGGCCCTGGTAGAGCTGATAACGCCAGGCCTTGAAGGCACCGAACACCGAGTAGGCTCCCCCGCCCATCAAGCGCTTGAGCGGCTTCGGTGTCGATGTGGTGATCTCGGCACCGAAACCACCGGTGGCCATGTTGATGAAATAGCGATCATTCATCCTTGGCACATCCACCCAGCGGCTGGGCAGACGACAGGCGGCGTCCAGCGACGCTGCCTGGCCGAGCGGCAGGCCCAGGGACTTGGCCAGGTCATTGGCGCTGCCCAACGGCATGATGGCAAGCTCCGGACGCTCTTCGCGCGGCAACTGCATCAGCCCGTTGACCACCTCATGCACGGTACCGTCACCACCGCCGGCGATGACCCGCTTGACCCGATCGCGTCCAGCCTGGGTGGCCTGGCGTTCGCCGTCGCCCTTTTCCCAGGTGACACGCACGTCCACATCGAGGCCGCCTCGCCGACAGGCGAAGACAGCGCTTCGCACTTCCGGCAATTGCGCCGATTGTCCGTTGAGGATCAGCCGATTGGTGCCCGGCGGCTGGGTCATCCTGACGCTTCCTTTTTCACATGAGGTTCATGAAAGTCGCACATCCTCCCTGTGCGGCGCCTATTTCATCACATCCTTCCCCCGGCATGGAGGCCCGCAGCGGCGATCCGACACCTGCCGGCGTCCAGCCACGTCCTGCTGCCGACGCCGCACCTATGCTGTTGCGGGACGGGCACAATCGCAGCCATAGCGCTGACTTGACCCGTATTTCCCTTACAATTGATCAAGACACGCCCCCCTTTGCGACCGAGTTCCTGCATGATTGAACCAATTTTTGTGCTGACCGCCTTTGTTTCAGGCCTGGCCGCCATGGCCCTCAGACTACCACCCTTGGTGGGTTTTCTCGCCGGTGGCTTCATCCTCAATGCTCTCGGCTACGACGAAACGCCGGTCCTGACGCTGATCGCCCACCTTGGCGTCACCCTGATGCTGTTTACCATCGGTCTCAAGCTCAACGTCAAGACCCTGCTGCGCCCGGACGTCTGGGGAGGCGCCAGCCTGCATATGCTGGCAAGCGTCGTGCTGTTCGTAGGTATTCTGGCTGTCCTGAAGGCGATCGTCACCCTCGGCTGGCTGACGTCACCCAACGGTCTACTCGCTGGACTCGACCTGACGACGCTGCTGGTGCTGGCGTTCGCCCTGTCCTTCTCCAGTACCGTCTTCGTGGTCAAGGTCCTCGAAAAGCGAAGCGAGACCCATGCGGCCTACGGACGCCTGGCCATCGGTATCCTGATCATGCAGGACCTGTTTGCGGTGATCTTTCTCACCGCCTCCACCGGCAAGCTGCCGAGCCCCTGGGCCCTGGGCCTGTTCGCGCTGCTGCCGCTGGCGCCGTTGCTGCGGCGGCTGCTCGACCGCATGGGCCACGGCGAGATGCAGATGCTGTGTGGCGTGGTGATGGCCCTGGTGCTGGGCTACGGCCTGTTCGAGGCGGTCGGCGTCAAGGGGGATCTCGGGGCGCTGATCATCGGCATGCTGCTGGCGCCCCACCCCGCCGCCCAGACGCTGTCGCGCTCGATGTTCAATATCAAGGAACTGCTGCTGGTCGGCTTCTTTCTGAGCATCGGCCTTACCGCCCTGCCCAGCTGGTCGCTGTTCGGCATCGCCTTGCTGCTGGTGGCGCTGTTGCCGCTGAAGAGCCTGCTCTACCAGCTTATTCTGATGCGTTTCGGCATGCGCCACCGTACCTCGGTGCTGGCCACCCTCAGCCTGAGCAACTATTCCGAGTTCGGTCTGATCGTCGGCGCCATCGCGGTATCCAGCGGCTGGCTGGCGCCGCAGTGGCTGGTGGTGGTGTCGCTCGCGGTCGCGCTGAGCTTCGTGGTATCGGCGATCCTCAATGCCGTCAGCGAGCAGTTCTACCGCTGGCTCGAGCCACGCCTGCCACCGGTCGACGAGGCGTCGCTGTCCCCCAGCGACCGCCCCATCGAGGTCGGCGACGCCGAAGCGGTGGTGCTGGGCATGGGCCGTATCGGTCGCAGCGTCTACCGTCGCCTGACCAAGGAGTATGGACTCAAGGTGCTGGGGGTCGACTCCAATCCCAAGAGCGTGAAGATGCTGGCCGACAAGGGCTTCAATATCGTCGAGGGCGACGCCGTAGACTCGGACTTCTGGGACAAGATGCTGATGTCCTCTCAGGTAGAACTGGTGGTGCTGGCGATGCCCCACCATGCCGGTAACCTGTTCGCCCTGAAGCAGCTGCGAAGCCGCCACTTCCCGGGCAAGATCACCGCCGTGGTCGAGTACCTGGAGGAGATCGACACCATCCGCGAACTGGGCGCCCACGCGGTCTACCACGTCTACGACGAGGCCGGCCGCGCCCTGGCCGACAGCGCGGCGGAGGAAGCGGGAATCATCTCGCGTACCGAACAACTCGGCTAGGCGCTGTCCGAAAAGTCGACGAGCGAAGGTTAGACAAGGCAAAAATCGGTGAGAAAGCGCAGTTTACGGGGTGTAAATGAGCATGTTGATCCGATTTTTAACGCCGTATTACCGAGCGCAGGCACTTTTCAGACAAGCCCTAGCAAGTGGCGCGCGCAGACCTGTGCAACACCCAGACGCGCTCGGCCACGGGGCTTGCCGTGGACAGGTCGGATGCGGATACTCGGGGCTCCCATGGCCAAGGCTCGTGCTCAAGGCGCGCGCCGAGGCCCTTTGCAAGCTCCACGACAAGGATGCATGGCGGTGGAAGACGTCTTTACCTGGCTGGGCGAGGCCCTTGGCACCCTGATTCGCTTTGTGGTCGATACCCTGGGCACCTTCTTCAACAACATCGATGACGCCGCCGCCGGCTTTATCGACGGCCTGTCTCGCTCGCTGGGCATCGCACCGACCTTCTTCACCCTGGCGCTGCTGGTGCTGGGCCTTTTCTTTCTTTGGCGGGGTCTACGCGCGATCCTCACAGGCTCCCCCATCGCCGCCCTGCTGTGGGCACTGCTGGGCCTCTTGACCCTGGGCATGCTGCTGCCCTGACGCGGGACGGGCTTCAAGGCCAGCCGAGCCGGTAGCACACAGCACAACGCCGCCCCGAGGGGCGGCGTTGGCATTCATGACGGTGGCTCAAGCAGCGATCGTCGTCGCTACATCAGGCCAGCGCCTTTTCCACGATCTCGTAGACGTTGGGCGAGAGTTCCTCGCCACGGATGCGCTCCAGCTCGGCGCGCATCAGCGCCTGGCGAGCCTCGTCGAAGCGCTGCCAGCGGGTCAGCGGCGTGATGATGCGTGCGGCGATCTCGGGGTTCAGCCGGTTCAACTCGATCACCACGTCGGCCAGCAGGCGATAGCCTTCGCCATCCAGGCGGTGGAAGTTGACCCGGTTCTGCCCGGCAAAGGCACCGATCAACGCGCGCACCTTGTTGGGGTTCTTCAGCGAGAAGGCCGGGTGCTCCATCAGATAGCGCACCCGATCCAGGGCGTCCGCCTGGGGGCGGGTCACCTGCAGGCTGAACCACTGGTCCATCACCAGCGGATCGTGGGACCACTTGCGCCCGAAGGCCTTGAGTGCCGGATCGGCGATATCCGAGCGGCTACTGTGGACCAGCAACGTCAACGCTTGGCGCACGTCGGTCATGTTGTGGTCGGCCTCGAACTGGGCCTGGGCCAGCTCGATCGCCACCTCGTCCTCGATGCTCATCAGGTAGGACAGCGCGACATTCTTCAGGGCGCGCTGGCCGATCTGCTCGGGCGTGGGCGCGTAGGCGGCGTCGCTCTGGTTGTCGCGATACAGTGCCAGCAGTTCGTCACGCAGCTCTTGCGCCAGCGACTGCTGGATGAAGGTGCGCGCGGCGTGGATGGCGTCGACGTCGACCAGCGGCTGCTGTTCGGCGATGTAGGCTTCGCTCGGCAATTGCAGCATCTCGGCCAGCACCGCCTTGTCGTCATTGCCTTCCTCGATCAGTGCGCGGAAGGCCTCGACCAGGCGCGTATCCATGACCTTCTCGACACCATTGCGGTGGGCCGCGATCAGATCATCGAGTGCCAGCAGGGTCAGCCGCTGGCCGGCGTCCCAGCGGTTGAAGCCATCGCTGTCGTGGGCCATCAGGAAGGCCAGATCCTCCCGCGAATAGGGGAAGGACAGCTTGACCGGCGCCGAGAACCCGCGCAGCAGCGAGGGCACCGGAGCCTCTTCGATATCGGTGAAGATGAACTCCTGCTCGTCTTCACGCAGATGAATCACGGCGTCTCTACCCAGGCTCTCGCCGTCCAGGGTCATCGACAGGTCGCGGCCGCTCTTGGTGCCGACCAGGCCCAGGCGAATGGGGATATGCAGCGCCTGTTTCTCCGGCTGGCCGGGGGTGGCCGGCGTGCGCTGACGCAGGATCAGGCGGTAGCGGGAGTTGGCGTAGTCGTACTCCCCGAAGGCGTCGATCTCCGGCGTACCCGCCTGGGAGTACCAGCGCATGAACTGCTCGAGATCCTGCCCGGACACCTCGGCCATGCAGTCGACGAAGTCCTCGATGGTGACCGCCTGCCCGTCGAAGCGCGAGAAGTACAGATCCGAGCCCTTGCGGAAGGTCTCCGGCCCCACCAGGTTGGACAGCATCCGCACCACCTCGGCACCCTTCTCGTAGATGGTCAGGGTGTAGAAGTTGCCGATCTCGATGTAGGAGTCGGGGCGAATCGGATGCGCTGTGGGGCCTGCGTCCTCGGCGAACTGGGCGGTGCGGAAGAACGACACTTCCTCGATGCGCTTGACCGGCGCGGAATTGACCTCGGCCGAGAAGCTCTGATCGCGAAAGACGGTGAAGCCTTCCTTCAACGACAGTTGGAACCAGTCACGGCAGGTAACGCGGTTGCCCGACCAGTTATGGAAGTACTCGTGGGCGACGATTCCCTCGACCCGCTGGAAGGCAGCGTCGGTGGCGGTGTTGGGGTGGGTCAGCACCGCCGCCGAGTTGAAGATGTTGAGCCCCTTGTTCTCCATGGCGCCCATGTTGAAATCATTGACCGCCACGATCATGAACAGGTCCAGGTCGTACTCGCGACCGTAGGCCTCTTCATCCCAGCGCATGGCACGCTTGAGTGAGCCCATGGCGTGGTCGGTCTTGTCGAGGTTTTCTTCCTCGACCCAGATCTGCAGGGTGACGTCGCGGCCGCTCATGGTGGTAAAGCGATCCTCGACCTTCTTCAGGTCACCGGCCACCAGCGCAAACAGGTAGGCGGGCTTGGGATGAGGATCGTCCCAGGTCACGAAGTGGCGGCCATCCGGCAGCTCTCCCCGCTCCACCGGATTGCCGTTGGACAGCAACACCGGCTCACGAGTCAGGTCGCCGATCACGGTGGTCGAGAAGGTCGCCATCACGTCCGGGCGGTCCGGGTAGAAGGTGATGCGGCGGAACCCTTCGGCTTCGCACTGGGTGCAGAACATGCCACCGGAACGGTAGAGGCCGGATAGCGCGGTATTGTCCTCGGGCGAGATCTCGACCTCGGTGTCCAGAACAAACGCCTCCGGCGCACCGGTAATCGACAGCCCCTTGCGGGTCAGTTCGTACTCGCCTTCCTCCAGCGGCTGGCCATCGATGGCGATGGCCTTGAGCGAAAGCTGCTCGCCATCCAGCCAAAGCGGTGCACCAGCCTCGCGCTCGGGATGACGCTCCAGATGCAGGCGTGCCTTGACGCGGGTGGTGCCAGGCGCCAGGTCGAAGGTCAACTCGGTGCGTGAGACAAGGTAGGCCGGCGGACGATAGTCGCTCAGATGGATCGGCTGGGGGTCGGACATCGGGGATGCTCCAATCAGAAAAGTCGACGATATTGTACGGGTACGGACGTGCCGGGCTCAAAGAACCGGCGCGACCCGGAGCACGTCGGAACCATCAGGCGAAACGGATCAAGGCGGAAGACGTCAGGACGAGGAGGCGGGCTCGGGCCGGGTCACGATCCAGATGGCAATCCCTATCAGCATGACGGTCAACCCAAGCTTCAACCACCACAGTGACACCGTGATCAACAGCACCACCACCGACAGTGACAGCATCGCCAGCGCCATCCACTTGGCATGACGGGGAATCGCACCGGATTCTTCCCAGGCCACCACCGCAGGGCCGAACCGAGGATGACTGCGAATCCAGCGAGCGAACCGCGGCGACCCCTTCGACGCCGCCCACACCGCCACCAGCAGAAAGCAGGTACTGGGCAACAGCGGCACGAAGGCCCCGATGACACCGAGGGCAAAGCTGGTCCAGGCCAGCAACTGCCAGGCCAGGCGACGGGTGGTGGAAATCAAGGGCGAACTCCGGCGGCGCACTCGCCACGCCAATTGGTCAAGAATTCACTTATTGAAACGCAGCAGGTGCGACGAGGCCAATCGGACGCCGCTATCAGGCCAGTAGCCTGCCGAATCCGCAGGGCCACTCGCCTCACGATGCCGGCAACAGAGACATGTCAGCCGCCGATCCTGTCAGTCGCGGAAATTGTCGAACTGCAGCGCCAGATCAGGGCCCTCATCAGCGCGCAGCAGTGCCATCACACTTTGCAGGTCATCGCGCTTCTTGCCGGTCACGCGTACCTTGTCGCCCTGAATCTGGGCCTGGACCTTGAGCTTCGAGTCCTTGATGCGCTTGACGATGTCCTTGGCTTCCTTCTGCTCCAGCCCCTGCTTGAGGGCGACCGTCTGACGCGCCTTGACGCCGGACAGCTCAGCGTCCTGAACGTCCATGATGCGCGGGTCGATGCTTCTGGCGATCAGCTTGTTGCGCAGGATGTCGAGCATCTGCTTGAGCTGGAAGTCGACCTCGGCGTGCAACGCCACGGATTCATCGGACAGCTCGAAACCGGCGTCGACACCGCGAAAGTCAAAGCGCCCCTGGACCTCACGGTTAGCCTGGTCCACGGCGTTCTGGGCTTCGTGGCGATCGAATTCGGACACAATATCGAAAGAGGGCATGCTCGCTCTGCTCCGCTGACAAAAACGCTAGTCTACCATCGACGGCGACCCGCAGGGTGTCACTACCGAGTCCTCCCCGGATGTCACGGAGGACGGCTCGGAAGGTGGTGTAGAAGACGGCGCCGAAGATGTCGCTGGAGCTGCCACGGAAGGTGAACCCCGAGGCACGACGGCAGGCTGCTCTCGAGACAGGCCCAGCGACTTGACCATGCGCCAGGCGGCACAGCCATCCTCGTAGTAGTCGTCGAGCCAGCAAGCCAAGCGAAAGCCCGCCCGTCGATAGAGGCCGAGAGCAACACGATTGTCGGCCCGCACCTCCAGCGTCATGCGCTCGCAGCCACGCTTGCACCCGTCACGCTCGAGCGCCTCGAGCAAGGCCTTTCCCACTCCTTGGCCACGCGCCTCGGGGGCCACACACAGCGAATAGAGGCGCGCTGCGCGGCTGTTGCGACGAAACAGCAAGGTACCGTAGCCGAGCGGCAAAACGGAGCCGGTGGCGTCCTCGGCGATCAGGGTCAGCCCATGGGCGCGCTGGAGCAGGTGGCGCAATTGGCGACGAGTGAAGCGGTCCCCCGAAAAACCGCGACTCTCCAGTCCCTCCAGGGCATCGAGATCGCTTGGGGTGGCCGAACGCAAGGCAAGTGGCATAGTGAGAGGTCCCGTCTCGGCAGCCCGACGCCCGACTCGGGCGACGTGTGTTATCTGTTGATTCTGTCTGGCCCACACGGCGCTGTCAGCCGCCGACAGAATGAATATTTTTCACTTTCTTGCCGTATTGCTTTGCCGCCAACCCAGGCGCATCCTGCCACCGTCGGCCCTGACCTCTACCCCGACTCGTGCGGTGTCCTCCGGCTTCGGGCTATCACCTTGTTTCGGCCTTGCTTCACCCTTGCTCCGCCATTGTCTCGTCCCAGTTTCGCCCCTTGTCTCGCCCCTATCTCGCCCCTTGCCGAGGAATTCTTGCGATGTGCGCCCTGCGTATCGTTGTCGACCGCCAGCGCGACTGGCAGCCCTACCACCCCAGTGACGATGTGATCGACGCCGACCACTATGTCGACGCCGCGGACATCGCCGATGCCAAGGCCACCTCGGGCGCCACCAGCGCACAGGTCATCAACCTGTGTTCCGACCTCGGCTACCTGGGCCGAGGCTACTATGTCTCGCTGCTCGCCCAGGCGCGAGGCGCCAGAGTGATCCCCAGTGTCGATACCCTCAACTCCCTGCGCCGCAAGTCGACCACCGACATGCAGCTCGAGGGCCTTACCGGACTGCTCGATGAGCTGAGCCGGCCTGCTGCAGTCGAGCGACTCGGCGATGACGTCCATTTCAGGGTGCTGTTCGGCGAATGCGTCGAGCCCCTGCTGGCACGCGTCGCCCGCCGCCTGTTCGAGCGCCTGCCCTGTCCGCTGATGGAGGCGCGCCTGAATCGCACCGCCCAGGGCTATCGACTGGTGCGGCTGCGTCCGCTTGCGCTTGGGCGGCTTCATGAAGACGAGCAGGACGCCTTCGCTCGCGCCCTCAATCGCCATTCGCTGAAGATCTGGCGTACCCCCAGGGCGCGGAGGCGCTATCGCTTCGACCTGGCCATGTTGATCGACCCTGAAGAACACCTGCCGCCCAGCAACAAGGGCGCGCTCAAGCAATTTATCCGCGCCGGTCGGCGCCAGGGCATCAATGTCTCGCTGATCACCCATCGCGACAGCGCCCGGCTGGCCGAGTTCGACGCTCTGTTTCTGCGCCAGACCACCGCCCTCGACCACCCCACCTGGCGCATGGCCCGACGTGCCGAACACGAAGGCCTGGTGGTCATCGACGCGCCCCAGGACATTCTGCGCTGCACCAACAAGGTCTATCTGCATGAACTGCTTCGCACCCGGGGGGTCGCCGCTCCCGAGGGACTGTTGCTCAAGCGTTCGGATCGAGCACGTCTCCTCGAGCAGACGCAGGGTCTCAGCTACCCGAGGGTGCTGAAGGTCCCCGATGGCGCCTTCTCCCGTGGCATCGTCAAGGTAACGTCCAGCGAATCGCTGGCTCGGGAAGCCGATACCCTGTTCAAGAGCTCGGACCTGCTGTTGCTGCAGGAATGGCTGCCTACCGAATACGACTGGCGCATCGGCGTGCTCGACGGTGCTCCACTGTTCGCCAGCCGCTACTACATGGCCCGTGGCCATTGGCAGATCTACGATCATTCCGGTTCTCGCACCCGCAGCGGCGGCTTCAGCAGCCACCCCATCGACGAGGTGCCGGCCGCCGTGCTGCGTGCGGCGCTCAAGGCCACCCGGCTGATCGGCAATGGCCTCTACGGTGTCGACCTCAAGCAGGTCGGCGACCGTGTGCTGGTGATCGAGGTCAACGACAATCCCAACATCGATGCGGGCATCGAGGACAGCGTGCTGGGTGCGGCGCTCTACGATCGCCTGATGGAGGTCTTCGCCAGGCGCATGGAGGCGCGCCGACAGGCACGCTCGGCTAACACGGCTTCGCCCCAGGCGGGACGCCAGAGCCTTCCAGCCAATGATCCCGGCTGAGGCGGAAAGGCATATCCGGGCTGACGCCGGCGTCCGCCTCGGCTACCCTGCGCTTTTCACCAGACAGCGGGAGCCGGCATGAGCGAGCAGGACAGAAACACCCGACACAAGAAGGCCATGGAGAAGCTCAAGTCCCACGTCGACGCCAAGGTCGCCGCCGCCGACGAGGAGCGCGGGCTGATGCTGGTGTTTACCGGCAACGGCAAGGGCAAGACCACCGCCGCCTGGGGCACCGTCACCCGCGCCCTGGGTTACGGCTACCGGGTGGGCGTGGTGCAGTTCATCAAGGGACTGTGGGAGTGCGGAGAGCGCGACCGTCTCGAGGCCGACGACAACCTCGAGGTGGCGATCATGGCCACCGGTTTCACCTGGGATACCCAGAATCGCGAGTCGGACACCCAGGCATGCCGCGAGGTCTGGCAGGAGGCCAGCCGCATGCTGGCCGACCCCGAGGTCTATCTGGTGGTGCTCGACGAGATCACCTACATGCTCAAGTTCGGCTACCTGGACATCGACACCGTGCGCACGGCCATCGCCAACCGGCCTGCCGAGCAGACGGTCATCATCACCGGGCGCAACGCCCATCGCGAACTAATTGCCATGGCCGACACCGTGACCGAGATGCAGGAGGTCAAGCACGGCTTCACCAATGGCCTCAAGGCCCGCCGCGGCATCGACTTCTGAGCACACCCGACGCCAGCAAGCGCCGCGAGCGACGATAGGCACCTCGCGGCACAAATGCCCTCGACCCGACGACACAGAGCCCGACGCCAGCCGGGCTCTGTTCCTTTTCACTCGCCGAGACCGGACAGCCCTGTCCGGCGTTGGCCTCCCCCGGTCGCGCCGAGGGAGACCGCTGCCCTGCAACTCAACCTGCTATTCCACCTGCAACTGGCCGTCGTCGATCATCTGCTGCAGGAAGGTCGCCGAGTCCTGTCCCCCCATATCGACGCCATTGAGGGTAATGACCTGATCGGCATCGCCTCCTGTATTGCCGATGCCACCATCGCTCTTCACGTACAACACGGTATTGCCGCCGCCGTCCTCCTCGGCGTAAAGATAGTTGTTGACGGTTGCCTCGGTCGCTCCATCGAGTAGATCCGACATCTCCAGGCGATCGGCCTCGGCGTCACTGCCGACGTCTCCCAGGGTAAAGTCATTGATCTCATCACTGGCAGGCGCAGCACTGGTCCCAGCGTCGCCATCATTCCAGGCGACCACATCGGCGCCGGTGCCCAGATCGATGATATCGTTGCCCGCGCCGCCATCGAGCGTATCGTTGCCGTTGCCACCAACCAGGGTGTCATCACCTTCGCCGCCAAGGAGGGTATCCCCCCCGGCGCCGCCGATCAGGGTATCGTTGCCTTCGCCGCCGTCCAGGGTGTTGATCCCGCCTTCATCACGCGACTCGTCAATCAGATCGTCGAGATTGTCCCGGATATAACCGATCATTTCGCCATCGGTGGGTTCGGTACCACCATTGACTCCCCACTTGACGTATTCGTAGAGCCCTTCGTAGCCCAGACCGTCATGCCCACCCGCGGTAAAGACCTCACCGGTGTCGGTATTCGTCCAGGCCAGGTGGTCACTGTTGAGCACATCGCCGATCAGGATGTCGTCGCCGCCTCCGCCCGACAGGACGTCATCGCCAAGTGCCAGAAGCCCTCCTGCGGCTTCCTGGATGGCACTGTTGAGACCGTCCTCGTCGTTGACGATCTGAACCTGGCCGACCGGATCATTAAACGTCGTACCGCCAATGGTCAGGCCTCCGGTGCCATCGACGTTGCTGTTGTCGAAGTACTCAAGCGTTTCCTCGTTGATCCCGTTGCCGATGCCGATGGCGGCCACCTCGACATCATTGGCGACCAAGTCATTGAAGGCGGCGATCGATTGCGTCATCACCGCGGTGCTGTTGTTGCCTCCGGGGCCGCTGAAGCCACCTGAGCTATTGACATGGTAAGTCGGCTCGCCATCGGTCAGAAACAGCGCGAGGTTCTTGTAACCCGAGGTCGAGCCAGCAATACCTTCGAAGAACGTCTCGGATTCGTTGAACCCAGCCTCGTAGTTGGTGCCCCCGAAAGCCACCATGGCCTCGATATAATCAATTGCATCCTGTAGATCATCAGGGCCGAAGTTCTCAATGATCAGCGAATCAACCGTCTGACCTGTGCCGTCGAGCCCAGGCCTCACCAGGGAGTCAAAGTCCACGATCTGCAGATTGATGGTCCCACCGTAGGTCTGGAGATGGATAAGAAGATTCTCCAGGGCGTCCTTGGCCAGCTGCATCCGCGTCTTGCCGGCGGTGCCCGACGCATTGCCCATGCTGCCCGAGCTGTCGATGATCAGTGACAGGTTGTAATTCTCCGGCTGCGCCTGGGCCACCCCGCCGGCGTCGCCGATCAGCACGTCGTCGCCATCACCACCGGCCTGTTCGCTGTTGTCGTTGTCATCCACGTACAGGGTATCCGGCGCCTCTCCGTTAAGGGTCAGGGTGCTCTCGAGTCGATCGCCGTCGCCATCGACACCGACCAGACCGAGGGGCACCTCGAAGTCCTCGCGCTGCTCGCCGCTGCGATGGTTGATGTCACCCAGTGACAGATCGCCAGGGGACTCACTGCCACTCTGCTCCGCCTCGATGGAGACCGCCTCGAAGGGGCGATCGTCACCGGTGCTCAAGCGCACCTCCCAGCCATCCTTGAGGCCGTCGACCTCAATGCCATCGCCGGTATCGACCAACGACACCCTTCCCGTGACATCCACGCCCCGAGCGTCGAACACCTTGACGTCATCGACGCTCAGATCCATGGCGGCACCGCTGGTCGCCCCTGGATCACCGCTGCCTGCGCCTTCAGCATCGAACACGACGGCAGAGAGCAACAGAGCGGCGGTGACGCCGTTGGTCACATGGACCTTCTGCGAATAGCTCGTCAGGCCAACGTGGTCCTGCCACTCGGGCGTCGCCCCGGAAGCGGTAACGCCCTTGAGCGCATCGATGCGCAGGGTCCCGTCGGTACCGAGGGCGATACGGCCGTCGCTATCCTGGTCGGTCGTTCCCGACAGCAAGAGGTCGTTGACCGCGACGTCATCACCGGCGTGCAAGGCCAGGTAGTCACCGATCGTCTGGGCATCTGCCGGGCTTGAGTCGAACGCCTCGCCATTGGTGATCGCACCGATCACCTCGACGCTGTAGCCATCACCTGCTGCGTTGAGGGTGACGCTGAAGCCGTCCTCGGCACCATCGGCGCTTTCGGCGTATAGCGTCGTTCCACCAGCGCTCAAACGGTAGTTCAGCGGCTTGCCGTCGACCCGCAGCGCGTTGCCCTGGCTATCCGTCGCCGGCTGTCCGTCGAGGGCGGCGGCAAAGACCACCTCCCCGACCCCATCGGCTCCGACATTGGGCCCGAAGTCCAAAGTGCCGTTGCCACTTTCCAGGACGTGCTCCGCCTCGGAGAACACCTGGGGCACGTCGTCCTTGATGTCGATGGTCAGGGTGGCCGGATCACTGGCGTCACCGTCGGAGTCGGTCACCACCACGCTGAAGGCGTCCTGCACAGCGTCGCTGGCGGTACCCTGGCTGGTATGGTCCGTGCTGTTGTCGGTCAGGGTATAGCGATACTGATAGGTCCCCGCGTTATCCTTCCACACCTCCAGGGTGCCGAGGTCTCCGTCGACCTCGACCGGATTGGCCTCGGTACCGTCGGTCACATCGATACCATCGATCTCCACCTTGGCCAGGCTGTCGCTGCCGGTGTCGATGGTGAGCGACCCCAGAGTGGTCTCGAGGTCGGTGGAGGCCTTGCTCCCGCCGTCGTCGAGACCCGCCTCGTCCACCTCGCTGTTGCCCGAGGCATTGGGCGACTCGGGATTGACCTCGACCTCGGGCGTGGCGTCCACGGTGATCGTCAGGGTCGCGCTGCTGAGATCACCGTCGGCGTCGCGGATCGAGTAGTTGATCACCGCGTCACCCTCGAAGCCGTCGGCTGGCGTGAAGGTGATATTGCCGCTGGTGTCGACGCCACTGATGGTGCCGCTGCCACTCTCCAGCTTCACGCTGTCGATATCCATGGTGATCGGTCCATCGGCACCAGGGATATCCTTGCCCCCGGCCGTGCCGTCGAGCACGTTGACGGTGACCGGCTCGCCCTCGTCAGTCTGGACCTCGTCATTGACGGCCGCGGGCACGTCATCCTTGATGTCGATGGTCAGGGTGGCCGGATCACTGGCATCACCGTCGGAGTCGGTCACCACCACGCTGAAGGCGTCCTGCACGGCGTCGCTGGCGGTACCCTGGCTGGTGTGGTCCGTGCTGTTGTCGGTCAGGGTATAGCGATACTGATAGGCCCCCGCGTTATCCTTCCACACCTCCAGGGTGCCGAGGTCTCCGTCGACCTCGACCGGATTGGCCTCGGTACCGTCGGTCACATCGATACCATCGATCTCCACCTTGGCCAGGCTGTCGCTGCCGGTGTCGATGGTGAGCGACCCCAGAGTGGTCTCAAGGTCGGTGGAGGCCTTGCTCCCGCCATCGTCGAGACCGGCCTCGTCCACCTCGCTGTTACCCGAGGCATTGGGCGACTCGGGATTGACCTCGATCTCGGGCGTGGCGTCCACGGTGATCGTCAGGGTCGCGCTGCTGATATCACCGTCGGCGTCGCGGATCGAATAGTTGATCACCGCGTCACCCTCGAAGCCGTCGGCCGGCGTGAAGGTGATATTGCCGTTGGCGTCGACGTTGGTGATGGTGCCGCTGCCGCTTTCCAGGCTCACGCTGTCGGTGACGAAGGTGTAGGGACCGTCGGCCCCGGCCACGTCAGGCTCGCCCGCCGCACCGTCGAGCACATTGACGGTGATCGGCTGGTTCTCGTCTGTCTCGGCGGCGTCATCCTTGGCCAGGGGCACGTCATCCTTGATGTCGATGGTCAGGGTGGCCGGATCACTGGCGTCACCGTCGGAGTCGGTCACCACCACGCTGAAAGCATCCTGCACAGCGTCGCTGGTGGTACCCTGGCTGGTGTGGTCCGTGCTGTTGTCGGTCAGGGTATAGCGGTACTGATAGGTCCCCGCGCTATCCTTCCACACCTCCAGGGTGCCGAGGTCTCCGTCGACCTCGACCGGACTGGCCTCGGTGCCGTCGGTCACATCGATACCATCGATCTCCACCTTGGCCAGGCTGTCGCTGCCGGTGTCGATGGTGAGCGACCCCAGAGTGGTCTCGAGGTCGGTGGGGGCCTTGCTCCCGCCGTCGTCGAGACCCGCCTCGTCCACCTCGCTGTTGCCCGAGGCATTGGGCGACTCGGGATTGACCTCGATCTCGGGCTCGTCGTCCTCCACCTCCACCCGCCAGGTCGCCTGGCTGGTATCACCGTCGTTGTCGGTCAGGGTATAGAGGATTTCGGCGGTCCCCTCGAAGCCCGCCGCCGGGGTAAAGGTAATGGTACCGTCGGCGTCGAAGTCCAGGCTGCCGGCGGTGCTGTCCACCAGTTCTGCAGCGGTCAGCTCGGCGCCATCGGCACCGAGCGTATCGGCGCCTGGCCCATCGTTGATAACGTTCAACATGACCGGAGCATTGTCGGACGCGCCGATAGTCTCGTCATCCTTGGCCTCGGGCACGTCATCCTTGATGTCGATGGTCAGGGTGGCGCTGTCGTTGACGTCGCCATCGCTGTCCTCGATCACCAGCGCGAAGTCGTCCTTGATCCCGTCGGTGGCGGAGCCCTGGGTCGAGTGCTCTTCGGTGTTGTCAGCCAGGGTGTAGCTGTAGCTGTAGTCGCCGTTCGACTCGGTCACCGTCAGGGTGCCGTAGACGCCTTGCACAGTACCGCCATTGGTCACGTCGACCTGTGTGCCATCCTTGTCCACGATCTTCAGCGAGGCCAGGGTGTCACTGCCGGTGTCGATGTTGATCGCACCGCTGGTGGTCTCCAGGTTGGTCTGCGCCTTGCTGCCGCCGTCATCGAGACCCGCCTCGTCGACCTCGCTGTTGCCCGAGGCATTGGGCGACTCGGGATTGATCTCGATCTCGGGCTCGTCGTCCTCCACCTCCACCCGCCAGGTCGCCTGGCTGGTGTCACCGTCGTTGTCGGTCAGGGTATAGAGGATCTCGGCGGTCCCCTCGAAACCCGCCGCCGGGGTAAAGGTGATGGTACCGTCGGCGTCGAAGTCCAGGCTGCCGGCGGTGCTGTCCACCAGTTCTGCAGCGGTCAGCTCGGCGCCATCGGCACCAAGCGTATCGGCGCCTGATGCGTTGGTGATGACATTGATACTCACCGCCGTATCGTCGGTGGTCTCGACGGTAGGATCGTCCTCGGCGCGGGGCGCGTCATCCACGATCAAAATGTCGAGCGAGCCGCTGGCGCTACTGCCGTCCACGTCCACCGCCTGCACATTCAGGCTCTCGAGATAGCCGCCATCGGTGGCGCCGGCAACGCTGTCATTGTCGACGTTGTCGGTCAGTTCATAGGTGTAGCTGACGGTGCCCCCTGCGGCCGAACCGGTGAAGCCGGTCAGCGTCACCACACCATGATCGGTGACGATGGTGACCGGCGAGGTCCCCAGGGCATCAAGCTGGGCAAGCGTCAGGGAAACCGGCCCCACCGTCAGGGTGGCCAGGCCGTCAGGTGAATCAAACCCAAAGGAGCCGGTGCGAACCAGCTGGGTGGCGTCGCCACGGCTACCGCCGGCCAGGTCTGCTTCGAACAGCACTTGTTCGGCACCGGCGGCGCCAATCGGCAGCTCGCCAGGGCCGCCAGGACCACCAGGGCCGTCAGGACCACCGGGGCCATCAGGACCACCGGGGTTACCTGGGTCACCAGGGCCAGTGGGATCTTCGGGGCCGTCAAGACCGGTCAGGGTGACACCTTCGTCGTCATCGCCGGGATCCACCGCGTCGACACCGGTGAAATCGCGCTCGATGGGACCATCGCGCCCCTCAAGGCCAAACTGGAAGGCCAGCGGATCCACCGTCTCCACGATGCGCAGCAGACGGACAAAACCACTGCCCTCGTCGTCCCCTCCCCCGCCGGTGCCGCCGGCCGCCGGATCCTCAAGATCATCGAACAGGTCGCCTTCGCCGGAGTCGATGGCGGCCAACAGCTCGTTGAGCTCTTCGTCACCCAGCACGTTGTCGGCCTGCTCGGCGATCTGGGCGAGAGCCGCGAGCTCATCGTCCGTGGAGCCGGACGCCTGGGTACCCTCGGGAACCGGTGCGTCAATGCCGACAGCCGCGCCAGCCGTCACCGGGCTGCCCAAAGGGGTCGCGGGTGCAGCAATGGGTGCCGAGTCGTCGGTGGTCTGCACAATACCCTGATCGACCAGCGAAGGGCCGGCCGGCTCGGTGGTGGAAGGCAACAGGCGCACCTGTCCGCTACCGGAAAGTGTCACGGGGTCGCCGACGCCACCGGGCGAAATCGAGATTTCACCACCCTGTGACGTCACCAGGCGCTCCCCGTCGCTGATCACGTCTCCCGGCCTGAGTTCGCGAAGGCTTCCATCGGTGCCCTGAACAAAAGCCTGCCCCTGTACCATCACCACCGTCGCCGTGCTCATGTCGCTTCCCCTGATGCTCGTTGTCGTTTATCGAGCGCGCCCAAGGATATTTCTGTCCTCGATAACGCACCTTATCGGCACACTGTGGAAGCAGTATTAGCGAAGCTTTTTTATGACTAGCATTGGACTCAAGTACAGTGGTTTTGGGAACCATCTATTCCATAGATGTTTTATGCAAACTTCTGAAAACAACGCTCATATAATTAACGCCAATAACTTCGCGTAATTCATACTTAACTAACACCAATGATGGCGATAAACCTCATACTCTCCAGTGGACGCATGTGAGCTTCGGTCCCTCCTGGTCCCCCTGTCCGGCCCACATTCAAAGCCTAAGCCACTGTTCAACAAAGCATTCCTCCCCTCATCCGCTGAGGGCGCTGTTTCACTGCCGGGTCGTCCAGCTCGACGTTCGCCACGGCTCGACGCCTGGCGGCTATGCCGTTACTCGGCTTCGATAACGTCAGCATGGCGATCGTCATGCCGCAAAAACCGTCTCAAGCATGATGCTCCGATCGGGTGCTGATCGGAGAAACGTAAGAAAACAGTGTTTTCACTTTATTATCAATAACTTATAACACAAAAAACCATTGGCGTATCCATAGAGCAACATATAACTAATTGATTTCTAATGATTTATACGAACGTCGCACACCATTGTCTCTTAATGGCGACATTCCGCCCGACCATCGGTCATCCCGGAGAACGCTCACCAGAGTAAGTCATCCAATAACCTATTGTTTTTTAAAGATAAAAAGATAACTGGATCGATCCTTGCCCTCATTGCGGTCAGAACAAGGCTTTCCCGGCGTCCCTCCGACGCCCGAGGCAAGGCCGCCAATATCACAAGCGACGGCAAGGAGTGAGTTCATGAAAATCACGATTCACGGCTCGGGTTACGTAGGACTGGTCACCGGCGCCTGCCTGGCCGATGTGGGACACGACGTGATGTGTGTGGACGTCGATCAGGTCAAGGTCGCCCGCCTCAAGCGCGGTGAGGTACCGATCTTTGAGCCAGGCCTCGAGGATCTGATCCGCCACAATATGGAAGACGAGCGCCTGACCTTCTCCGATAGCCCGGAGGAAGGAGTGGCCCATGGCCTGTTGCAGTTCATCGCGGTGGGAACGCCCCCTGACGAGGACGGCAGCGCCGACCTGACCCACGTGCTTGGGGTGGCCCGTACCATCGGCCAGCACATGGACGGATATCGCGTCATCATCAACAAGTCCACCGTCCCGGTGGGGACCGCCGACAAGGTTCATCAGGCGGTGGCCGATACCCTGGAGGGACGCCAGGCCGAGGTCGACTTCGACGTCTGCTCCAACCCGGAATTCCTCAAGGAAGGCGCTGCTATCGAGGACTTCTCGCGGGGGGCGCGGATCGTCATCGGTACCGACAGCGACAAGGTCCGCAAGCTGATGCGCGAATGCTATGCCCCCTACAGCCGCCAGCGCGACAAGCTGATGTTCATGGACGTGCGCAGCGCCGAACTGACCAAGTACGCCGCCAACGCCATGCTCGCCACCAAGATCAGCTTCATCAACGAAATCGCCAACCTGGCCGAGCACCTGGGTGCGGACGTCGAGCAGGTCCGCCACGGTATCGGCAGCGACCCGCGTATCGGCTACCACTTCATCTATCCCGGCTGTGGCTACGGCGGCTCCTGCTTCCCCAAGGACGTCAAGGCACTGGCTCGCACCGCCAGCGAGGTCGGCGCCCCCGCCCGCATGCTGCAGGCGGTGGAAACGGTCAACGACGCCCAGAAGACGCGGCTGTTCGACAAGCTGGAACTGGCGCTCCACGGCAACCTCAAGGGCCGTACCATCGCCCTGTGGGGGCTCGCCTTCAAGCCCAACACCGACGACATGCGCGAGGCGCCGAGCCGAGTACTGATGGAACAGCTGTGGCAAGCCGGCGCCCGGGTCCAGGCCTACGACCCCGAGGCCGCCGCCGAGTGTCACCGCATCTACGGCGAGCGCTCGGACCTTTGTCTCTCCAAGCAGCGTGACGCTGCCCTGGAAGGCGCCGACGCCCTGGTCATCTGCACCGAGTGGAAGGCCTTCCGCACCGTCGACTTCGACAAGATCGCGCGCACCCTCAATCACCCGCTGGTGATCGATGGACGCAACCTCTTCTCACCCGAGGACGTCGAAGCGGCGGGTCTCGAATACTACGCCATGGGTCGCGGCGCCTCCCTGCAACACCCCCGGGTGTAAGGACGCCACCATGTCATCGCTACCCAAGCACACCTCCGTGGCCAGCAAGGCCACGGAGCTGACCACCCTGGCGCTGCTGCTGTCGCTGCTGATCGTGCTGGTCAGCGAGTTGCCCTCCGAGGTGTTCTCGCCGGCGTCGAAGAGCTTCTTCTTCGCCATTGGCGCGGTCGGTGCGTGGCGCTATTCATGGTGGTTCGTCCAGGCGCTGCGATCGGTGTGGTACAACCGCCGCGTCTTTCCACAGATGCGGGCCGAGGCCGACGCCCTGGGAGAGTCCGGCAAGCCGTCAGAGCTCTACGTGCTGTGCACCTCCTTTCGCATCGACCCCGACGTCTGCTTCCGGGTCTACGACGCGCTGATCGAGGAGACGCGGCACTATGGCGTGCCGACCACCATCTTTGCCTCGGTCTCGGACCAGACCGACGTGGACATCATCTCCCACGTACTGCAGGAACACCGCTGGCCGTCGCACATCGAGGTCCGCTACATGTTCCAGAAGGGCGACGGCAAGCGTTCGGCCATGGCCGAGGTGCTGCGTGCGATCTCGCGCCGGGCCCCGGCCCCCGACGCCCTGCTGGTGTCCATGGACGGGGATATCCTGCTCGAGCCCGGAACCCTGGAGCGCTCGCTGTCGTTCTTCGCCCTGCGCGATGATCTCGGCGCCCTGACCACCAACAACAGCGCCATCGTCACCGGCAACGATGCCACCAAGGAGTGGTACGACCTGCGTTACGCCCAGCGTCATCTGGTGATGAGCTCGATGTCGGTGTCCGAGCGGCTGCTGGTCCTGACCGGCCGCTACAGCGCCTTCCGCGCCGACCTGGCGACCCACCCGGACTTTATCGACATGGTCGAGAACGACCACGTCGAGCATTGGCGCTTCGGCAACTTCAAGTTCCTGTCCGGGGACGACAAATCGACCTGGTACTGGTTGCTCAAGAACGGCTGGAAGATGCTCTACCTGCCGGATGTCTACGTCTCGGGATTCGAGGAGCTGCCGGACCGCAAGCGCTTCTTCGCCTCGACCACCGACCTGATGCGTCGCTGGTACGGCAACATGCTGCGCACCAGCGGTCGCGCCATTGCCCTGGGGCCGAGGCCGATGGGGCTATTCACCTGGTGGAGCCTGATCGACCAGCGGCTGTCCATGTGGACGACACTGATCGGCCCCATCGTGGCGATCCTGGTGACGCTGTTTGTGCGGCCGTCGTTCATCTTCGCCTATGCCCTGTGGATCCTGTTCACCCGCGGGATCTCCACCTCGATCCTGGCCTGGCAGCGTGGTCGCTTCAGCCTTCTGTGGATCCCGCTGATCTACTACAACCAGGTCTACGGCGCCCTGCTCAAGACCTACGTGAGCTTTCGCTTCAACCGTCAGAAGTGGTCACGCCAGGGCATTTCTGCCGGCGAGCCTGGTGACGAAAAGGCGGTACGCCGCCAGCGTCGCATGGGGCATCTGCTGCATGGCTTTCATGTGTGCCTGATGTTGTTCGTGCTGACCCTGGCCACCGGCGTACTGAAGGTACCTGACGCTACTTCGCTGAAGATCCTCGAGCGTGCAGGCCCGGTGCCCAGCGACAGTGCCGCGCTGCCTGACGCCAGTCGCTGGCTGGCCAGCCGCATCGAGGACGGCTCGGGTGAGCTACGCCTGCCTGCCGGCGAGCTGCGGATCAGCGATCGGCTGATCGAACGCCTGGGCGCAAGCAGCATCGGCGAGGCCACCAATCTCAGCGGCAGCCCCCAGGGCACCACGCTAGAGGTTCCGCCGACCTTGATCGATCGCCTCAAGGACGCCCAGGGCACCACTCCAGCCCCCGGCGATCTGTTGAGCTGCACCGACCAGCAGCGCTGCTCGCTTGATCTTCACGACACCAGGCTGTCGCTGAGTGACCTGCGCATCCAGGTGCAGCCACGCCACGGCTGACAACGACGACACGGCCACACTTTGTCGCTGAGCCGCATGTACGGCCAGACACCGCCACGGCTCAGCGAATACTGACTTCAGGACACCGATATGAGCGATTACTTCGACGACAAGGACACCTCCACACCTCGCCACGAGCCCACACACCAGCCGGAACCCGCACCTCGCGCCGAACCCCATCTGGGCGATACGCGCTCCCAGCCGCGCCAAGAAGAGGCACCGGCAGGCTCGGGACTGGCCCATGAGCGCCGCGATGAGCGCCGCTACATCCGCGTTTCGCCGACCTTCGAGGTGCGCTTCGATGACGGCAACCGCTTCCGCGGGCTGGACCTGTCCCAGGGCGGCTTCGCCATCGAGAGCCCGCGCCCGATGCGCCAGGACGCTAGGGTGCGCGGCAGCATCGCCATCACCACCGCCAGCGGCGAGCTACTGGTGCCCGTGAGCGCCCAGTGCCGCCATAGCCTGGCGCTGGAAGGTCGCGGTGGTGCACACCACGCCGGCTTCGAGATCACCGACATCTCCCCCTCCCACCTTGAGCTGCTGCGCCGCGTGGTCCGCGCCCACCTGGCCGGCCGACCGCTGGACGTCGAGCAGATGGTCCAGGGCGAGGATGCCCAGACCCCACGCAAGCGTCGCGGCACCGGCAGCACGCCCCAGGCAGCGGCTCGTCCGCCGAGGCCCATGGGCCGCTACGTGGCGCTGTTCATCGGCTTCGCGGTACTCGCGGTGGTGGCGGCGGCCACCGCCTACCGCAACTTCATGCTGATCGAGCCCAACTTCGCCGCTGTCACCGCGCCACGCATCGACATTCGTGCACCGAGCCCCGGCATCCTGATGGCGCACGAGCTCAAGGCCGGTGACCGTGTCACACGGGACGAGCAGCTCACCCGGGTCAAGGACGTCGATCTGGAGTCCGACCTGATCCTGGCCGAGGCCGCCCAGCGCTACAACAGCCAACTGATCGAGAACCTTCAGGAAAACCTCGACGGCGCCAATGGCGGACAGGTCAGCCTGGCCAACTCCGCCGAGCCCGGCAACGGTGACGCCGTGAGCTTCGAGACGGTGTCCCCGGACATCGCTCGTGCACGTATCGATCAGTTCGAGACCGCCCGAGACTTCCAGGCGTCCAGGGTCACCGCGCTGCAGGCGCGCCAGTCCCAGAACGAGATCTACAGCCCCTGCGACTGTCTGGTGGCGTGGGCGCTGTCGAGCTCCGACGGCACCTACATCAACGAAAGCGAAAAGATCATGACGCTGATGCGTACCGGCGACGACGAGGTCATGGTCGAGGCGCTGGTGCACATGGACGACATCGATCGCATCGAGCCCGATCAACTCGCCTATCTGTCGCTGCCCAACGCCTCCGGCCCGATCAGCGCTCGGGTGCGCAGCGTGGCGCTGGACATCGAGCGCCAGCCGCGCGCCGGCTTCCCGAGCTGGGTACGCCAACAGCAGAACGTCGCCAGCGTGCTGCTGGTACCGGAAAAGCCGCTGCCGGTGGAAAGCGTCGGTACTCCGGTGGACGTGCGCTTTACCGAACAGGCCCTGCTGGGCGCCACCGCCGAGTGGATCTGGCAGAGCGGCCGCCGGGTGGTCCAGCAGGCCAGCCAGCTGTTCTCGGGCATTGGTGACAACGACGCCGCCGACACCGCCGGCTGAGCCACGCTCTTTCTTTACACGTATCCGTCCCACTTGCCACGACCACCGCGGTGGTCGTGAGCCAACAGGAGTACGAACGCCATGTCGACACTGACGACGCGCCTGTCCGCCACCCTGCTGGCCATCTGCGCTACCCAACCCGCCCTGGCGGACAACGGCGCCAATGACAGCGACGCCGATCAGCAGAGCCCCGGCGTCCCCCAGGTCGCCGCCTGCTCGGCGCGCCATCCGCTGGTCGCCTCACCCGCCCCTGCGCTGGGTGAGAAAAGCGCCCACGACGCCATCCGCGAAGGCTTCGACACCACCCGTACCTGGGGCACCGAGGAGAACGTCGAGCTGTTGTCGGGTCATTCGGCGACACCGGCGCTCAGGGTCCTCTATCCCGAGGACACCTCCTCGCCTGGCGACACCGACACCGGAGGCGCCGGCTTCTACACCGAGCCTTCCGCGCTCGAAGGGCGCGATCACGCCTGCCTGAGCTACCGGGTTCGCTTCGAGAGCGGGTTCAACTTCGTCAAGGGCGGCAAGCTGCCGGGGCTCTACGGCGGCGAAGCGCCCAGCGGCGGTGACGATGTCACCGGCGAGAATGGCTTCTCCATGCGCTACATGTGGCGCGAAGACGGCCAGGGTGAACTTTACGAATACGTGGTCGGCGGCGAGGGCGACTACGGCGACTCGGTGGCCCGAGGCCGCTTCACCTTCCCCACCGGTCAGTGGGTCACCCTGGAGCAGGAGATCATCCTCAACGACCCCGGCAAGGCCAACGGCATTGCCCGGGTGTGGGTCGATGGTCGGCCGGTGCTCGAGCAGACCAATCTCACCTACCGTACCGACGACGACGTGCACATCGATGGCCTGATGTTCTCGACCTTCTTCGGTGGCCACGGTGAGGACTGGCGCACCCCCAGTGACCAGCACGCCGACTTTGCCGACTTCCGTTTCTACGCCCCCCGTTCATGATCGCGGCGCCCCCAGGGGCGCCGCCAAGGAGACGCTTGATGCCCCCATCCCATGGCTCATCCCCCGGTCCCCTCCCCACCCGAGGCCTGGGCCCATCGATGCCGGCATTCGAATCCGGCCGGTGCCACCACTTCGACCAACGCTCGGCAAATCCGCTCAAGCGTCTGGCACACAGAGTGATGGGATGGCCGACGGCCAGGTTGTCGGGAAAGCTGGCAACGGGCCTGACGCTCGGCCTGACGATGGGTGCCGCCCTGGTATCGTCCGCGCACGCCATGACCCTGGAAGAACGGGCCGAGCTGGACCTCAGCGACTACCGAGTGACCAGACCTGACGCCTCCTACTTCGATGTAGAGGCCCGCATGGAAACACTGGCCGACACCGACAACTCGATCCTGTTGCAGGAGCTCGATCAACTGACCAACGGACCCAGCTGCCAGCAACTGCTGGCCCAGGAGCCGATTACCACGCGCCTGCGGATCCCCGGCTATTATCCCAGCCCCAAGGAGTGGGAACTGGCATCCGAACCCCTGTTCGACTTCGAGGACAGTGTGTCGATGCTCGCCGGCTCCTTCGTGGCCACCGGCGACACCTACTACGCCGACTGCCTGGTGACCTTTCTCGATCAATGGGCCCAGCACGATGCCCTGACCGACTTCCACTACGATCCCAAGGAGCCTCAGGCCTGGTTCGCCACCGAATCGATGATCTTCGCCGCGGGCATGGCCTACTCGGTGGTGCGTCCCCGCGTCGAGGGCAGCGACCAGGCCAAGCAACGTGTCGAGCAGTGGCTCAACCGGCTCGCCCACAAGCACGCCGCCATTCAGGGGCAGCCCGGCAACAGCTGCTGCAACAACCACTTCTACCGCCGCGCCCTCTACGCCAGCATGATCGGCGTGATTACCGAGGACGATGAGCTGTTTCGCTTCGGCGTCAGCGCCATCCATTCGGCGCTCTCCGACATGACCGAGCGCGGCGCCTTTCCGCTGGAGATCGAGCGTGGTCGTCGCGCCACCCACTACCAGAACTATGCGCTGCTCTACCTGATCACCAACATGCAGGTCATCGCACGCCAGGGCTATGACATCTTCGAACTCGAGATCAACGGCCATGACATCCACGACGCCGTGGACTTCGCCATGACCATCTTCAACGATCCCGAGGCGCTTGGAGACCTGGCGCCCCACGAGCAGTACACCGGCTTTCTCAAGGACAACCAGTACTTCGCCTGGATGGAGATCTATCAGAGCCGCTTCGATGACCCGCGCATCGAACGGTTCCTGGCCCAGGTGCGTCCGGTCTACAACCGCAGCGCCGGCGGTTACCAGACGTTGTACTTCATGTCACCCGAGGCGCAGCAGCACCTCGTCGTCGATGAACAGGAGCGCGAGACCACCGCCTTCGAGGGTCTCGACGACGACAGCGCGTCTCAGTGACAGCACACGATCAACCAGGAGGCCTGCTTATGATGCTCCCCCGTTTTCGCCCACACACCGCCCAGGGCCAACGCTGGTCCCGGGCCTTTCCGCTCACCGCCTCGGTCGCCGTGGCGCTGTGGCTTGGCGGCTGCGCCGCCCCCGGTACCGAGTTCCAGAGTACCGGCGTCGACCCGCTGCCTGCCGAGTATCAGGACTTCTTCGACAAGGAGCAGCCGCGCAACCCCGAATGGATGCATGACAACACCCTGGAAGAGGCGCAGCAGCTCGTCGCTGCCGGCCAGACCCGAGAGGCGATCCTCAAGCTCAAGGGGCTGGCCGCCCAGGACATCCCCAAGGCCTACTACGAACTCGGCAAGATCTGGGATCAGGGCAAGGGCATCCAGGCGGACCCCGCCAAGGCCGCTGCCTACTACGAGGACGCCGTGCGCACGCCGTCCTATATCCTTGGCCACGCATCGCTCAACCTGGCCAAGCTGAGCCTGGAACAGCAGGGTGCGCCCTATCGTCCGGTACTGGCCTACTATCTGCTCGAGCAGGCCATGGAAGAAGAAATCGGCCGTGACGAAGGCGTGGTGATGGCCTCATTGCTGGCCCGCGGCGCCGACGGCGTCGCGGCGGACCCCCAGCGCGCCCTGGCGCTGTATCGTCAGGCGGCGAACAACGGTAATCCGGATGCCATCCTGGCACTGGCCAACGCCTACGCCGAGGGCGGTTGGCTCGACACCGACAAGGCACGCTCGCGCGAGTACGCCGAGCGTTACGCCGAAGGCCTGCGCGAGCGCGCCGGCGGCGGCGATATCAAGGCGATGACCGAACTGGCTGAGCTGTACTCGGCCGACGGCCTGCTGGCCGGCAACGACGATCGCCGCCTGCACTGGCTGACCCAGGCCGCCCAGGCCGGTGACCCCGACGCGGTGGCCAAGGCGGGCCGCGAGATGCTCGACAGCGGCCGCGCCGAACAGGGCGTGACCCTGCTGACCCAGGCGGCCGAGAACGGTGACGTCGACGCCATGGAGCGCCTGGGCCGGATTCTGCTGGAGGGCGACGGCCTCAGGGCACGGCCAATCGAGGCACGCAATTGGCTCGAAAAGGCCATCGACGAGGACTCGGTCGAGGCCCGCGTGACCCTGGGTCGCGCCTTGCTGGAAGGCGACGCCCTGCCGGCGGAACCCCAGCGCGGCATCCGCCTGCTCGAGCAGGCCGCCCGACACGACGACCCGCTGGCACTGGCGATGCTCGGCCAGGCCTACCTGGCCGATGAGGTGGTGCCGACCCAGCCAGTGATCGCCGCCCGCTATCTCGAGCGCGGACATGAGCTGGGCCATCCGTTTGCCACCGAACAGCTGGGCGCGCTCTACCTCAGCGGCCGTGGCGTGGCCACCGATCCGGCCCGGGGCGAACGGCTGTTGCGCGAGGCCATCGACCAGGGGCAGAGCGGCGCCCTGCGCACCCTCGGCGAGGCCTATCTGGCCGAGGACGGCCCCCTGCCCTATCAGCCCCGTGAGGCGGAGCGCCTGCTGACCCAGGCGGTGGAAGCCGGCGATACCAGCGCCGCTACCCGCCTGGGCGAGGCCTATCTGACTGGCGAGCTGACCGGCGAGACGACAGGCCCGAATCCCACCCAGGAACCGGGCGGCGACGCCATGGCCGTGGCCGATGGTGCTTCGACCCAGCGAGGAAATTCTCGGGTGGATCACGGACGGCGCCTTCTGGAGAACGCCGCCGAGCAGGGCGACGCCTACGCCATGGTCGTCCTCGGCCGCGCTTACCGCGACGGTACCGGGGTGAGCCGTGACCTTGCCCAGGCCACCGAGTGGCTCGAACGGGCCGAGGCCGCCGGCCACCCCTCCGCCGCCGAGGCGCTGATGCGCACCCAGCGCGATCGCGGCCAGGCCGGTGACATCCAGGCGCTGATCGCCTCTGCCCGTCAGGGCAACGTCAACTCCATGGCGGACCTGGGCCGCGCCTATCGCGACGGCCAGGGCGTCGGGCGCAACCTGTCCGAGGCCAGCCGCTGGCTCGAGCGTGCCGCCCGCCAGGGTCATCCAGGCGCCGCCGCCGCGCTTGGCCGCATGTACCTGGACGGTGAAGGCGTCGCCCGCGACCCGGCCAAGGGCGCCGAACTGCTCCAGGTGGCGGTGGCCGGTGGCCACGCCGGCGCGCGTGCTGACCTGGGCGGCATGCTGCTGACCGGAAACGGCGTGGAAGCCGACCCCGAGCGGGGTCGTCGCCTGCTGAGCGAAGCCGCCGAGGCCGGCAACGAGTATGCCGCCCAGACCCTTGGCGAGGCCTACCTCGAAGGCAATGGCGTCAGCGCCGACCCGGCCGAGGCCGAGCGCTGGCTGACCCGGGCCAGCGACGCCGGCAGCCTGTCGGCACGCGCCCTGCTTGGCACCGCCCTGGTGCGAGGCGACCAGAGCCTGGCTCAGGACCCGAGCCGGGGCGAACAGCTGCTGACCAGCGCCGCCGACCAGGGACACGCCGGCGCCCAGGCCAGCCTCGGCCGCGAGTACCTGCGTGGCGAAAACCTCGAGCGGGACACCCGCCAGGGCGCCGACTACCTGCTCAAGGCCGCGCGTCAGGGCCACGAGACCGCGCGGCTGGCGCTGGCCAAGGCCTACCTGGCCGCCAATGGCCTGGAGAACGCCAACCGTGAGCAGGCGCTGGTATGGCTCGACGGGGTCATGGACGGCAACTCCCAGATGGCGTCCCAGACCCTGCACGACCTGCTCTCCGACGAGGCTACCCTGGCCGCCATGCCGGAGACCATGAACGCCGGCGGCTGACCCCTGCCCCTGGCGTCACGCCCCAGGCGCCATGTGCCCACTAACTGGTACATGGCGCCCTGGGTTACCTCACGGCTTCTCATGCCCGCAGCTTCACCGTCGCCTGAGTCCCCCTGAGTCTTCTCCCGCTCGCCTTTCCAGGCGCTCACCATCTTGCCCGGACTGCGCCCTTGCCTGCGTGCTGCCCGCCTTCACCTGGCTTTTTCGGGGCGGCCCTTTTGGATACCTCGACAAACACAGCTAAAGTGCTGAGACGACAGCCACGGCGCCCGTGCGCCCTGACAGGAGACCATCATGAGCTATCGTCCCGCCGAAGACCGTTACGAACGCATGCGCTATCACCGCTGCGGTCGCAGTGGCCTCAAGCTGCCCGCCCTGTCCCTCGGGCTGTGGCACAACTTCGGCCACAACGCCCATGAAGACAACGCTCGCGAGATCTGCCGTACCGCCTTCGATCACGGCATTACCCACTTCGACCTGGCCAATAACTATGGCCCGCCGCCTGGCAGCGCCGAGTCCATGTTCGGGCGCATCCTCAAGACCGACTTCGCCGGCCACCGCGATGAACTGATCATCTCCACCAAGGCGGGCTATAACATGTGGCCCGGCCCCTACGGCGAGTGGGGCAGCCGCAAGTATCTGCTGTCGAGCCTCGACCAGAGTCTCAAGCGCCTGGATCTGGACTACGTCGACATCTTCTACTCCCACCGCTTCGATCCCGAGACACCGCTGGAAGAAACCATGGGCGCGCTGGACCAGGCGGTACGCTCGGGCAAGGCGCTCTACGCCGGTATCTCGTCGTACAGCCCTGAGCGCACCCGCGAGGCCGCTCGCCTGCTGCGCGAACTGGGAACCCCCTGCCTGATCCACCAGCCCAGCTACTCGATGATCAACCGCTGGATCGAGGACGACGGGCTGCTCGATGTGCTGGACGATGAAGGCATCGGCTCGATCGTCTTCTCGCCACTGGCCCAGGGCCTTTTGACCGCCAAGTACCTGGGTGGGGTGCCTGACGACAGCCGTCTTGCTCGCGGTGGTGCGATCCGCGAACAGCACCTGTCCGACGACAACCTCGAGCGTGTCAGGGCGCTCAACGCCATCGCCGAGCGGCGTGGCCAGAGTCTGGCGCAGATGGCGATTGCCTGGGTGCTGCGCGGCGGCCGCGTGACCAGCGCCTTGATCGGCGCCAGCCGCCCCGATCAGGTCAGCGACTGCGTCGAGGCCCTGGACAACCTCGACTTCAGCGACGAGGAGCTGGCCGACATCGACCGCTACGCGGTGGATGGTGGGGTCAATCTATGGGCCCAGTCCTCCAAGGCCTAGGGCTTGTCTGAAAAGTGCCTGCGCTCGGTAATACGGCGTTAAAAATCGGATCAACATGCTCATTTACACCCCGTAAACTGCGCTGTCTCACCGATTTTTGCCTTGTCTAACCTTCGCTCGTCGACTTTTCGGACAGTGCCTCGGTAAGGCAGAAAGCATCAAGCCTGCCGCGCACACCGAAACTGCGCCTGCGCTCGATCACAAGGTGACCAGTTGCACCCCGCTGCAACACACCAGTGACTTGTCGCCACGATCGGGCCAGGCCTCGCGCGTATAGGCGTAGATCTGGATGTCCAGGGTGCTCTTGCCGGCGTGCAGGTGGCGCTTCAGGGCCTGGGTCACCGGTACCCGCTTGAACGCCGGTGTCATCGGATGGGAAGGCCGGGTATCGAAGCGTCTGAGACCATCCGGGCCATGGCAGTGTCCTGGCGAGCCCCAGCATTCGGCGTGACCGAACAGCGCAAAGGTGCCAGCATAGCCCCGGCTTTGCGGGGTCACCTTGGCCGGCAGGCGCGCGCTGAAGAAGAGCCAGGCGGTGTAGCTGGGGCGCAGGTGGTGGATGCCATACAGCTCGACGAAGGCTTCCTCGAACTCATCGGCGCGAAGCGCGCCCAGGTCGAGCCGCGGCAGGCGATAGCGTTGCTCGATCATCAGGCCTCCTCCAGACCGCTGCCGGCCAGGGTCAGGTCCGCCACCGAACGGGCATACTCGTAGCCCAGCGACTGGACATTGAGCACTTCACCGACGGTCAGGCCGAAGGGTTCCAGCACGATATCCTCGAGCCCCGGGGGAAAGTTGGTGATGCCGTGGCGCTTCTGCCACAGCGACCAGAGCCGGTCGATCATGCAGTGGTGAGAATAAAAGATCGGATCATAGGCGGCGTAGGTGGTGCTGGCCATGGTCGCACCGACATAGACGTGGAGCTGATCATGCACCGTCTCGATCAGGTCGTTGAACTGCTCGAAGGTGTCTACCCGCTCCACCAGGAAGGCCGCGATCTCGCCCAGCGTCGCCCGGCCATCGCCGTTCACGTCGGCCACCGGAAAGGAAAACACCGGCAACAGGCCGTCGGGATCACGCTCGGTGACCAGGTCCACCGGTTCGGGCACCTGGGGGGGATAAAGCTGGATGCGCGAGGAGTGGAGCGGATTCTCCTCGCCATCGATCAGCGCAACATCGAAGGCCTCGGGAATGCCCTCGCCTTCGGTCCAGTCCCACCAGGGGATCGAGACCTCTTCATCGATATCCTGCAGCGACTGCTCCAGACGATGGAGGTAGGCCCGGTGCCAGGGCAGAAACAGCCTGGCGCTCAGGCTGGTGCGAGGCGAGAACTGATGATGCCAGCACCAGCGCCCCGGGGCGCCATGGATGCCGGCGTAGTGGTAGAAGCCTCGATTATCCTGTCGAGCCTTGGACGCGCCCAGTGCAGCGATGTAGCGGCGCATGTGCACACGCTCGGCAGCTTCCACCGGCAAGCGATACATCATCTGACCCGACATGCTTCCCCCTTGCCATCCCGGTCGACGGCAGTCTCGGGCGCCGAGGAACCATTGCCTCCGGCTCGTTTCAGCCTAGTTCAGTCCACAAGGCTCGACCACGCCGCCGTTCGCCCTCATTACCGGCCAGCCAGCCGGCTCGGCTCGCCCCCGAGACATCGTCCTGATGGTCCCAGCCTGCACGGAGCGACCGCCCGTTATTGAGCAATTGCTCAAAATGCGTTTGAATGGTGGCCTCCCACGACATCACCGAGTCGTCCCGCGCCCCTCCAAGGAGTCCCCATGGCAAGCGTCACCAATCGAACCCTGCTGGATCTGGGGCGGCTGACCGCCAACCTGGTCACCTACCCCGAAGGCCACAGCGTCTATCGCCACAATGACCCCATGGGTGGCGGCCGCTACTACAAGCTGAACCTGATCCTGAAGGCCCCTCAGGCTGGCGGGGTGTTCGAGACCGAAAAGGTGATCTTCAACCTGTTCGACCGGGTGATCCTGTTTCGTCCCGACCTCTACCAGCACAGCGTCTCGAAAATCGAAAAGGGCAAGCGGGTACTGTTGAGTATTGCCCTGCACACGCCCTGAGCCTATGGCTTTGCATGAAAAGTGCCTTCGCTCGGTAATACGGCGTTAAAAATCACACCAACATGCTCATTTACAACTCGTAAACTGCGCTGTCTCACCGATTTTTGCCTTGTCTGACCATCGCTCGCCGACTTTTCGCCATCCACCTTGCGCCGTCGCCGAAGACTCTGACCTGAGACGTTGGCGTGGGCGTTGGCGTTGGCGCGACACGCCTATCGAAAATGCACGAAAGGTGCGCCTCAGGCCGGTGCAAACGTAGCCCTGGCCTCGGACCTGGGCCTGCTCGATCATCCCCCCCCGCTCGGCTGAACGCCCCCGCCACCTACCGGCCAAACTGTTGGCGATCCCCGGCGCCTCACCCCAGGGCCGGCCCCCGGCATCCTGCCCCAGGCTTCGTCAGCCATGCCAACAGGAGGCGTCAGCTGTGACAACCACCCTCGTTCAGGCGGAAATCGCCGCCAATCGCTTTGGCCTCGGCGCGGGGCCAGGTGAGCTTGCCGAGATCGCCAAGGACCCCCAGGGCTGGGTGCTGGCGCAGATCGACGAGGCCGAACGAGCGCCACTGATCGATCCTCTCGCCGCGTTGCCATCCACCATCACCTACCTGGAGCGCTTTGATCGCTTCCGCCGAGACCACGCGGCCGCCCGTCGACGCATGAGCGAGGCCCCCGCCAATGACAAGTCCACACAGAGCCTGCCGACCCTGCTCGAGCGTTTTGGCGCGATGAAACAGGCCGAGATCCAGGCCAGGGGGTGCCAGCAGTGTCTGAGTCCGTTTCCGGTACTCGAGCGCTGGGTGATGTTCTGGAGCAACCACTTCACCGTGTCCGCCGACCGCGGCGGCGTACAGTTGCTGCCCGGGGCCTTCGAGCGCGAGGCCATCCGGCCCTATGTGTCGGGTAGCTTTTCGGCCATGTTGCTGGGCGTCGAGCAGCATCCGGCCATGCTGCTCTATCTCGACAATGCAGCGTCGGTGGGCCCCGATTCGCCGCTGGCCAGAAGTGCCAGAGCCTCTGCGGGGCGGCTCGGGCTCAACGAGAACCTGGCGCGGGAAATCCTGGAGCTGCATACCCTCGGCGTCGACGGCCCCTATCAACAGCAGGACGTGATCGAACTGGCCAGGGCCATCACCGGATGGCGGACACGGCTAGAAATGCCGCCATCGACCGAGGCGCCGGCCCTCGGACCCTACGGTAGCCTGTTTCATGGCGCGGCCCATCAAGGCGGCGAGCGAGAACTGCTGGGGCGGCGCTTCGCTGCAGGCGGGGCCAGGCAGGGGCGTGACATGCTGCGCTTTGTGGCCGGCCAGGAGGCCACCGCAACCTTTGTCGCCACCAAGCTTGCCCGTCACTTTGTCGCCGACGACCCACCCGGTGAGCTGGTATCGGCCTTGGCCTCCACCTTCCAGCGCGAGAACGGTCGCCTGTCGACGCTGTTTCGCACCCTGTTCAGCCACCCCCAGGCGTGGCAGCCGCAAGCGCTCAAGTTTCGCCGTCCGCAGGAATATCTCGTCGCGCTCTATCGCGCGCTGGGCAAGGCACCCTCGCCCGATGGCAGTGACTGGGGCCAGCAGCTTCGCCTGCTGGGCCAGCCACCTTTTCTCGCCGGCGCCCCGGCCGGATGGAGCGATGATGCCAACGACTGGATCGGTGCCGACGCCTTGAACAAACGACTGCTGGTGGCCCAGCGCCACGCCGGTGACGCCAGCGGCGAGGCCATGGAGCTGGCCCAGCAGAGCCTGGGCCCTCGCCTGCGTGAAACCACCGCCGTGGCACTCAGTCAGGCGCCCCGCAACCAGGCGCTGGCCATGGTGCTGGCAAGCCCCGAGTTTCAGTGGCGCTGAGCGCCGTCGCGACACCACCCAATGGAATCCGCCATGTTCAACCGACGCGAGTTTCTCAAGGCGCTGGGCGTAGGCACCAGCCTGCTGCTGTGGCCCTCGCTGGCTGCGGCAGACTCCCCGCTCGGCAAGCGCCGCCTGGTCGTCGTGCTGCTGCGCGGTGCCCTCGATGGCCTCGCCGCCGTCCCCTGCGACAGCGACCCCGCCTACCAGCGCTTGCGCGGTAGCCTGGCATCGCAGGAAGGAGTCGTTGCACCACGACTGGACGGGACCTTTTCGCTGCATCCGTCACTGGCCTTCTGCCACCGTCTCTACCAGGCCGGCGACTTCGCTGTGGTTCACGCCTGCGGACTGCCCTATCAGGGACGCTCGCACTTCGACGCCCAGGAGTGCCTGGAAAACGGCACCGCCACCCCCACAGGAAGCCGCACCGGCTGGCTGAACCGTGCGGTGGGCAGCCTCGGCGACACCCAGGGACTGGGCCTCACCTCCTCGCGCCCGTTGTTGATCCGTGGGCCGGCCCCCTTCGCCACCTGGTCGCCGTCGGCGCACGGCACCACCCTGCCGTCACTGGCCCAACGGGTCGCTGCGCTCTATCGACAGGATCCCCGGCTGGGCCCGGTGTTCGAGCGCGCCCTGGCGATGCAGCAGATGGCCCCCACCGATATCGACAGCGGTGGCCTCCTGAAGGACACCCTGGCGGCGGCAGCACAGTTCCTGGCCGCCGCGGATGGCCCCCAGATCGCCATGGTGGAAGACGACGGCTGGGACACCCACGCTCGCCAGAATGCGGTGCTGTCACGCAAGCTTGAACAGCTGGATGGCGGGCTTGCGGCGCTGCACGGCAAGCTCGGCGAACGCTGGCAGCACACCGCCGTAGTGGTCATCACCGAGTTTGGCCGCACGGTGGCCGTCAACGGCACCGGCGGCACCGATCATGGCACCGCCAGTTGCATCCTGTTGGCCGGTGGCGCCATTCGAGGGGGGCGCGTCCACGGCCAGTGGCCGGGGCTCGCCCGGCTGCGTGACGACCGTGATCTGATCGCCGCCCAGGACACCCGCGCCGTCCTCAAGGGTGTGCTGCGCGACCACCTTGGCCTCGACCTCGATCCCCTGGCCGAGCAGGTCTTTCCCGACAGTCGGCAGGTGGGCCCTCTAGCTGGCCTGATTGGCTGAGCGGATGGCCTGATCGGACAGCCTGGGCTGACTCACTGAGCCAGCGTCGATAGCCTGGTTTTACCAGGACGGGAAAGGGTCATCCGAGTCGACCCAGGCGTCCATACCGAGGGCCAGCTCCGATTCGCTCAGCAGGCACTCATCCAGCGCCTGACGAATGCGATGCTCCGCCAGGTTCTGGCCGATGAACACCAGTTCCTGGCGCATATCACCGAAGGGCTCCTGCCATTTGGCCAGAATCGCCTCGCGATACTCCGGGTCCTCGGGCCACTGATCCTCGGGTACCGCCCGCCAGAAGCGACCCGCCAGGCCATGGTGAGCGATGCCTCCCGCCTGACTCCACTGACCGGCGAACTGAGGACGGCTGGCAAGCCAGAAGAACCCCTTGGAGCGCAGCAAGGTGCCACCGAACCAGTCGCCATGCAGCAGTTCATGAAACCTGCGCGGGTGGAAGGGGCGGCGCGCCTCATAGGCAAAACTCGAGATACCGTACTCCTCGGTTTCCGGCACATGCTCACCGCGCAGCTCCTTGAGCCAGCCCGGGGCCCGCTTGGCCCGCTCAAAGCTGAAGCGTCCGGTATCCAGCACCCGCGACAGCGCCACCTCGCCCTGGACCATGTGGACGATGTCGGCCTCTGGATTGAGGGCGCGCAGTACCGCCTCGACCTCCGCCAGTTGCTGCGCCGAGATCAGGTCGCACTTGCTGATCGCCAGCACATCGCAGAACTCGATCTGGTCCACCAGCAGGTCGGCGACATTGCGCTCATCGTCCTCGCCCAGCGACTCCCCCGCCTCCTTGAGGGAGCGGGCTTCAGCGTACTGGCTCAGAAAATTGGCGCCATCGACCACGGTGACCAGGGTATCGAGTCTGGCGATCTCGGACAGGCACTGACCGTCCTCATCGGCGAAGGTAAAGGTCTCCGCCACCGGCAGGGGTTCAGAGATGCCGGTGGATTCGATCACCAGGCTGTCGAAGCGCTCCTCCTCGGCCAGCCTGCGGACCTCGATCAACAGGTCCTCGCGCAGGGTGCAGCAGATACAGCCGTTGCTCATCTCCACCAGGCGCTCTTCGGCGCGGTTCAGCGTGACCCCGTCCTCCAGCTCGTCTGATGCCCCTGGCCCACCGCGCACCTGAGCGGCGTCGATATTGACCTCGCTCATGTCATTGACGATGACCGCGACCCGACGCCCCTGGCGATTGGCCAGAAGGTGATTCAGCAAGGTGGTCTTGCCGGCTCCCAGAAAGCCTGACAGTACCGTGACCGGCAACCTGGCATCATTCATGAACCTGTTCTCCCGATGTGCGCTCGCAAAGGAAAGCCCCTCGCGGCACGAGGTGCTTTCCTTGTTTTAAATGTTACGTTATAACATTGTAAACACATCCCATGGAGACGCCAAGATGTCGCTGTCCAGCTCACTGTCCACCTGCGTCGACAGAGACGCCCCGACCGCGTCTTGCGAGGCGCAGCCAAGTGTCCACTGGGCCCAGGGTATCGATGCCTCGATCCTGCCGCGCATCTTCGAGCAAGGCATCACCATCGCGGTGATGCAGCGCGCGCTGTCCCCCAGCCTGGAACGCAGCATCCAGGCACAGTGCGATACCAAGCGTCGCTGGAGCTTCCAGTGGCTGGGAGTTCCCGACGCCGCCATGAAGCGCGAACTCCGGCGCAGCATGCCCGCCCCGGAGCAAGCCTGCCCCCTGTTAGACGACGTCGTGCTGTTGACCCAGGCCATGGCGATGCTGTTCGACACCGACACTCTGGGAATACGGCTGCGCCTGCTGGACAGCGCCATGTGTCCACGCTTTCACTGCGACAAGTTGCCGGTGCGACTGGTCACCAGCTATCGGGGGCCGGGCAGCGAATGGCTGCCCGAGTCTGCGGTCAATCGCGCCGGGCTCGGCGCACCCTCGCCGGACAAGCCCGAGACGCTTCGCCAGGCCCATGCCATTCAGCGGCTGGGCACCGGCGACCTGGCACTGTTGAAGGGAGACGGCTGGAGCGGCAACGAGGGCCGCGGACTGGTACATCGCAGCCCGGCGCAGCAGGCAGGGGAGACGCGCCTTTTGTTGACCATCGATCCGAGCTGAGTCGAGCGGCCGCCGACGCTTTGCCAGGGGCGTGGCGGCCGCCGGCGCACGCAACGCGTGGTCAGTGGATCTTCAGGCGTGGCCCGACCGAGCGGCCGAGGACGTCGCTCAGCGCCTCGGCGGTACCCTTGAGCGGCCCCAGCAGGATGAACTGGTGCTGGCGCTGCAGTCCCTGGTAGGCCGCCCGCGCGAGTCGCCCGCGCAACTGGACGTCATCGGCGAACCAGCCTTTCACTTCGCCGACGCTGCCGGCCTCACCCAGCGACAGCAGGGTACCCTTGTCCTCGTAGACGAAGGGCGCCGGCGTTTCCCCCGCGAGAAAACGCGGCAACTCCTTGGCCAGATGTTCTGCCTGCTCGCTGGCCGCCTGGGCGGTGGGAGGTGCGGGCTCGTCGTCGATAACCGAGCAGTCACCCAGCACAAAGACGTGATCACTGTCGACACTCTGCAGGGTCGGCTTCACCCGCCACTGGCGCTTCTTGTTGGTCGCCAGCGCGTCGATCGAGTCGGCCACCGGCGGCCCCACGCGGCCGGCCGCCCAGATGGTCAGGTCCGCCGGAAACTCGTCGCCGCCATCGGTGGTAAGACGGTCGCGATCGACGCGACTGACCTGCTGTTCGGTATGAATGTCGATGCCGACATTCAAAAGGCGCTTGCGGATGGACTGGCGCACCTCATCCTCCATGCCCGGCATGAAGGTATCGGTCGCCTCCAGCAGGGTCACCTTGACCCTGGGCTGGCACTCTCGTGGGGCCACACTCGAGGCCCGCGCCTCGGTGGCCAGCAGCCCTGCCAGTTCCACCCCGGTGGCCCCTGAACCGACGATGGCGATATGGAAGGGATCACTGCGCTGCCCGGCGCGATGCGCCAGCAGCCCCGTCGAGAAGCGCTCGAACAGTCGCTCGGCGTCGGCCTCGCTGTCGAGCATCAGGGCATGCTCGAGCACGCCCTCCACGCCCATGTCCGGGGTCACCCCGCCAATCGCCAGCACCACCGCCTGGTAGCCGATGCAGCGACCGGGCACCCTCACCCGACCGTCGTCTTCGGGCCACTCGGCCAGGGTCAGGGTACGCGCCTCGGGATCGATGTCCGCGAGTTCACCGCGCTCGAAGCCAAACCCCCAGTGCTCGGCGAGTCCTGCGTAGTCCAGCTCATCGACCTCGCCACGCCGAAAACCGGCGGCAAGCTCATGCAACCGCGGTTTCCACACATGGGTGGCGCTACGGTCGATCAGCAATACGTCCTTGTGGCCTGCCTTGGCCAGCCGGATGGCAAGCTCGAGGCCGCCGGCACCACCACCTACGATCACCACGCCTTCACTGCGAACGTTCATGGGACCTCCTGTCATCGCCCCTGCGGGGGATCCACAGGGACGTCCGGTGTCGATTCGTCCCCACCCTACCACTCCGTGCCCGGCTTGAGGACATGCTCGTTGCAGCGTAGTTTGGGGAGGTCGGAAACGGAACTTCTTCAGGAGATTGCCCCTATGCACACCCCTGAGAACCAGCTGATGACTGACCATGCCTATCTTGGCGGACGTTGGGTCGAGGCCAGTGACGGCAAGACCCGGGAGGTCGAAGACCCGGCCACCGAAAAGACCATCGGCAAGGTGCCCCAGCTGACCGAGGACCAGTTGGGCGAGGCCATCGATGCCGCCAGTCAGGCCTTCGAGCGCTGGCGTGACACCCCCGCCCTGGAGCGCGCCGACGCGCTGATGGCCTGGTACCAGGCGATGCAGGACAACGCCGAGGCGCTGGCCCGCCTGATGACCCTGGAGCAAGGCAAGCCCCTGGCCGAGGCCCGTGGCGAAGTCGATTACGCCGCCAGCTTCCTGCGCTGGTTTGCCGGCCAGGCGCGACGCATCGCCGGTGATACCCTGGCCTCGGATGACCCCGACATCTCGCTTGGCACGCTGCGCCAGCCGGTCGGCGTGGTGGCCATCATTACCCCCTGGAACTTCCCGCTGGCGATGATTACCCGCAAGGTCGGGGCCGCGCTGGCGGCGGGCTGCACCACCCTGGTCAATCCAGCAAGCCAGACCCCTTTCTGCGCACTTGCCCTGGCCAGACTGGCCGAACAGGCCGGGCTGAACCGGGGCGAATTCAACGTCCTCACCTGCCCCGGCAAGCGCTTTTCCGAAAAGGTCTGTGACGACAATCGCGTTCGCGCGCTGTCGTTCACCGGCTCCACCGAGGTCGGCCGGACGCTGCTGGCTCAGGCCGCCGACACGGTCAAGCGCAGCGCCATGGAGCTGGGTGGCAACGCCCCTTTCATCGTCTGCGAGGACGCCGACCTGGACGCCGCCGTGGAAGGCGCCATCGCCGCCCGCTTCCAGACCAGCGGACAGGACTGCGTGGCGGCCAACCGCCTGTTCGTCCACCGTTCTCTCTACGACACCTTCATCGAGCGCTTCACCCAGCGCATGAATGACATGCCGGTGGGCAACGGCTTCGATGAGGACATCGAGATCGGCCCGCTGATCAACCGCGACGCGGTGGCCAAGGCCCGCGAACTGGTAGAGGACGCCAGATCCCGGGGGGCGCGCGTGCTCGGTCGCGGCCAGGGCCAGGCCCCAGGGCCACGCTTCTTCATGCCGACCCTGGTGGCCGGCTTCACCGATGATATGCGCATCGCCAGTGAAGAATCCTTCGCGCCCCTCGCCCCGGTGCGCGCCTTCGACAGCGATGACGAGGCCATCGCCGCTGCCAACGACACGGTCTACGGTCTGGCCGCCTACGTCTATGCCAAGGACCAGCAGCGCATCCGTCGCTACCAGCAACGTCTGGAAGTCGGCATGGTGGGTACCAACACCATGGATATCACCGGGCCCCAGGTCCCCTTTGGCGGCGTCAAGCAGTCCGGCCTCGGTCGTGAAGGCGGCCTCGAGGGCATGGAGGAATACCTCGAGACCAAGTACCTGTGCACCGCCCATGGCTAGCGTGTACACACCCTGAGTCCCCCGGGAGAAGCGCAGCCTTCTCCCGGGGAGCACGGTTATCTCCTGCGACCCCGTCCCGCCGAGGATACCCGGCAGGGCCTGCGGCGCCCCCACCGACCCACAGATCCCCCCTCCAGACTCCGTCAGAAACTTAAGAAAAGCTGGCTTTTCAGGAGATTGCCTCACCTCCTGCACAAGGCTGAGGGTAAAGTGAATGCGACACCTGGCCGATACTAATACTTTACTCTCAAGGATCTCACCTGCATGGACCACTCGCTTGCGTCCTACAACCCGGCACTGGTCGCCCTGAGCCTTGGCATCGCCGCCATCGCTTCGCTCACTGCCCTCGATCTCGCCGGACGCGTCAGAGCGAGCCAGGGCCTTGCCCGCCACCTGTGGCTTGCCGGCGGTGCCTTCGCCATGGGCACCGGCATCTGGTCGATGCACTTCGTCGGCATGCTGGCCATGGACCCCGACTCGCACTTCGCCTACGGGATCCCCCTTACCCTGGCGTCCCTGCTGGCGAGCCTTCTCGCTTCCGCCTTGGCACTGGCAACAGTGCAGTCAGGCCACCTCACCGGTCCTCGACTGGCCGTCGGCGCACTGATCATGGGTAGCGGCGTCTGCCTGATGCACTACATCGGCATGGAGGCCATGCTGTCGGTAGACAGCCTGCGCTACCGACCGGACCTGTTTGCCCTGTCCGTGGTCATCGCCGTGCTGGCCTCAGCGGTCGCCCTCAGCCTGGCCTTTCGACTCAACCCGGTGGGGGGACGCTCCCCGCTGTGGCAACGTGGCCTGGCCTCGCTGGTCATGGCCGCAGGCATTTCGGGCATGCACTACACCGGCATGTCCGCCACCAGCTATCGCACCCTGAGCTACTCGGCCTCGGCCCCGGGCATCGGCACCGACCAGCTGGCCATCGTGGTGGCGCTGATCGCCACCTGCATCATGCTGGCAGCGTTGATGATGTCGATCTACGACGCCCATCTGTCCTCGCGCAATGCTCAGCTGGCACGTTCGCTACAGCAGGCCAACCAGGAGCTCAAGGACCTGGTCCATCATGACGTCCTGACCCAACTGCCCAACCGACTGAAGCTCGAGGAGCACCTCGATGAACTGCTCGAGGACAACATCGATACCTTCGCGGTGTTCTTCGTCGACCTGGACCGCTTCAAGCAGGTCAATGACGGCCTCGGCCACCATGTGGGTGACGAGCTGATCAAGGGCGCGGCCCGACGCCTGCAGATGGCGGTGCGCGACAGCGACCTGGTCGCCCGGGTGGGCGGCGACGAATTCATGGTGGTCACCCATCAGGTTGCCAGGCGCGGCGACGCTGAAGCGCTGGCCCAGCGCATCGTCAGTTCGCTGGACAAGCCCTTCCAGATCGGCAACAGCATGGTCAAGGTCTCCACCAGCCTGGGCATCAGCCTTTACCCCGACCACGGGCGCAGCAAGCATGCCCTGATGGTCCACGCCGACGCCGCCATGTATCGCGCCAAGCAGCAGGGACGCAACAACTTCCAGTTCTTCGCCTTGGACATGACCTCCGAGGCGGACCGTCGCAGTACCCTCGAGCGACGCCTGACCCAGGCCATCGAGGAGGATCGCCTGAGCCTGGCCTATCAACCGAAGATCCGCGTCGACAGCGGTGAGGTCTCTGGCGTCGAAGCGCTGCTGCGGTGGCACGATGAGGAACTCGGCCAGGTCACTCCTGACGAGATCATTCCCGTCGCCGAAGACTGTGGCCTGATCCTTCCCCTGGGCGCATGGGTGCTACGCACCGCCTGCCGGTTTTCGAGCGAGTGGCTCAAGGAGTCCGGCGAGCCATTGCCGGTGGCGGTCAACATCTCGGCCATTCAGCTCAATCATCGCGGCTTCGTGGCCACCATCGAGGCTGCGCTTGCCGAATCGGAGCTTCCCCCTCACCTGCTGGAACTCGAACTGACCGAAAGCACCCTGGTACAGAACCCTGATCGCGCCCTGGAAGTACTGAGTACCCTGCGCAACATGGGTGTGCTGCTGTCCATCGATGATTTCGGCACCGGCTATTCCAACTTGACCCAGTTGAAGTATCTGCCCGTGGACCGTCTGAAGATCGACCGCACTTTCATGCAAGGCGTGGTCGATTGCGAACAGGACGCGGCCATCGTCCAGGCGGTGATCTCGCTGGCCAGGTGCCTGGGGCTTCATATCATCGCAGAAGGTGTCGAGAGCGAAGAACAGCTGGCCTTTATCCGCCAGCTGCAGGGCCACGAGTACCAGGGCTACCTGTTCAGCAAACCGGTCCCGGCCGAAGAGCTCAAGGCACTGTTGGCCAAGGGTCACCTCGTGGCAGCGGCCGCAGCGGAACCCCGACACGTCACCCGGGATACGCCGGTGCGCGAGGCCCGCCTATCAGGGCTCGAGCCTGAAGGCAGACCTTCCCACCCCACTGGCATCGTCTAAACGGCAGCCCGATACCGTCGATACAGGCTGCTTGACCTTGCCGGTCAGGCAGCGTCACCCTTCAGCCACCACGACAACAACACTCCGCAGCGCAGAGATCGCCGCCATGTCCAATGCCTTTCGCGCCCCGCCCCCGGCGCACCAGGAATCCCCGCCGCTGTCCTCCCCGGAGCGGCTGGTTCATCTGCTGTCCAGAGTCGCCGACAAGGACCGGGAGGCCTTCGCCGAGTTGTACGAGGCCAGCGTGGCGAAACTCTTCGGCACGGTGTTACGTATCTTGAAGCAGCAGGCCTGGGCCAACGATGTCATCCAGGAGGTCTACGTGACCATCTGGCAGAAGGCCGGACGCTTCGAGAGCGAGCGCGCCTCCGCCATCACCTGGATGGTGACCATCGCCCGCAATGCGGCCATCGACGAGCTACGCAAGGCACCGACACGGCCCACCGAGAGCGACAGTATCCTCGAGAACTGGGTCGCCGAGACGCCCTCCGCCTACGATCAGCGTCACCAGGACGAGACGTCGACACAGCTGACGTTGTGCCTTGATGAACTGGAAGAGAGCCGGCAGCAAATGGTGCGCCTGGCCTATCTGGAGGGCTGGTCGCGGGCCGAACTGGCAAGCCACTTCGACCAGCCGGTCAATACCGTCAAGACCTGGCTGCATCGTGCACTGAAACAACTCAAGGGGTGCCTGGGATCATGAGCGACCGCGACGACAAGGACATGCTGGCCGCCGAGTTCGTGCTGGGCACCCTGGATCGTGACGAGCGCGACAGGGTGCGCCGCCAGCGTCAACACGACAGCGAACTCGAGCAGCGTATCGGTGAATGGGAGAGCCGACTGGCGCCTCTGGCCGACGAGATCCAGGACCTCACCCCGGGCCCGGACCTGTTGCCGCTTATCCAGCAACGCATCAAGGCCATCGAGGACGCCGCGCGTGGCGATACGGCGCCCAACGCCCCCCCGAGCACCGCCAGCGTCACGCCGCTGCACCGCCGCCTGGCCTTCTGGAAGGCCGCCACCGGCCTGTCCAGCGCCGCGGCGGTCATCCTGGCGGCGGTGCTGCTGGCACAGCCGTCGCCGTCCACCAGTGAGTCCAACTTTGTGGCGGTGTTCCAGCAGGACGATCGCCAGCCCGCCTTCATGCTCAGCGTCAACCTGGAGCAGCGCCGCCTGCATGTCCGCCCGGTCAGCGCCGAACCTCTGCCCGACCGCTCCTATCAACTTTGGATCAAGCATGATGATCTGGGCTCCGCTCCCCGGTCCGTCGGTGTACTCGACGATGACCTGAGCCTCGACCAGGCCGCCCTGCGCGACTACGAACCTGAATTGCTGAAGCATGCCACCTTTGGCATCAGCGTCGAGCCTCCGGGTGGCTCGCCCACCGGCCAGCCTACCGGCCCCGCTATCCACGGCTACCTGTACCCCACCGAGCCCAGCGGCGGCCAGCGTCTCTGAGAATTTCAGTCCTCACTGAAACCTTTTCGCCTCCCCTGCGTAGCTAGTCGATGACCCCGCCACCGGCAACGGCCGATGGCGGGGTCATCGTGGCGGGCATGCGTTTCGACACCCTCGAGGCGTACGCCCCGCACCACGACTTCCCTGCTTGGCCACTCGTTCGAGTGGCCTTTTTTATCTGGACGTCGGCTCTCGCCTTGGCGTCAGGGCACAACATTTTTTTTCGATGACCTGAAACCCACCGTGGCATCGGCACGTAGCTGTTATCAACTCGGCAGCCATCCTGTCGTGGAGCACCTTCGGCAAGCCAATCAGCAACACCAGGAGACCATCACCATGTTCAAGCCATTGGCAGCACGTACCCTCATCACCTCAGCCCTCCTCGTCGGCGCGGCCACCCTGGCCACCGGCGCCCAGGCCGCCCACCATGGAGAGATGGACGAAGCCGGCCATCTCGGCGTCTGGGCCGAAGATCAGTCGGTGGAGAGCGGCACCGTCACCGCCGATCGCATCGTCGCCGAGAACAACGGTTGGCTGGTCGTCCACCGTACCGACGAAAGCCACAAACCAGGGCGCGTTGTCGGTCACGCCCCGCTCAAGGCCGGTGAGAACACCGATATCGCGGCCATCCTGACTGAAGAGGTCAGCAGCGGCGAACATCTGATGCTGATGCTCCACGGCGAGGACGGCGGCATGCAGACCGGCATCTTCGAATACACCCTGGGCGCCAGCGAAGACGGCCCGGTCAAGGTCGACGGCAACCTGGTGATGAGCGTGATCACCGCTCAATGACACCAGCCCCCTCCTTTTGACGACTTGGCGAGGGCCCTGCCCCTCGCCTTTTTTGTGCCTGCTGCTCGCCCTTCGTACCCCACCGCTGTCCTTCCGCGCCGGCCTCCCGGTCTTTTTTGTGCCTGCTGCTCGCCCTTCGTATCCCGCCGTTGTACTTCTGCGTCGGCCGCCCGGTCTTTCCTGTGCCTGCCGCTCTTCCTGCTTGCGCCAGCCCCCGCAAAGAATCCTCTTTGATGACTTCACAACGCCTCTTGAAGATTGTATAAAATATAAAACCTGATCAACGACGCCCAGATGATCGTCGATCACCACAACCGACAACAAACCGGGGTACTCCATGCAACGCGTACACGTCATCGATTCCCACAGCGCCGGCGAGCCCACGCGCCTGGTCATGGACGGCTTTCCGACGCTTGCCGGCGCCACCATGACCGAGAAACGCGACTGTCTGCGCGACCGACACGACCACTGGCGCCGCGCGGTGATGCTGGAACCCCGCGGCCACGACGTGCTGGTCGGCGCACTCTACTGTGAGCCGGTATCTCCGGACGCAACCTGCGGGGTGATCTTCTTCAACAACGCCGGCTACCTGGGCATGTGCGGTCACGGCACCATCGGCCTGGTCGCCTCGCTGCATCACCTGGGCCACCTCAGCCCCGGCGACCACCGCATCGACACGCCGGTGGGCCAGGTCGAGGCGACCTTGCATGCCGACGGTGCCGTGACCGTACGCAACGTCCCCTCCTACCGCTACCGCCGGCAGGTCGCGGTGGAAGTGCCCGGCCACGGCATGGTCCATGGCGACATTGCCTGGGGCGGCAACTGGTTCTTTCTGGTCAGCGACCATGGCCAGCGCATCGCCCTGGACAATGTGGAGACCTTGACCGGCTATACCTGGGCCATTCGTCAGGCGCTTGCAGGCCAGGGCTTCACCGGCGATGACGGTGGCGAAATCGACCACATCGAGCTGTTCGCCGATGACGACGAGGCCGACAGCCGCAACTTCGTGCTGTGCCCCGGCAAGGCCTACGACCGATCCCCCTGCGGTACCGGCACCAGCGCCAAGCTGGCGTGCCTGGCCGCCGACGGCAAGCTCGCTCCCGGCGAACGCTGGCGCCAGGCCAGCGTCTGCGGCGGCCTGTTCGAGGCGAGCTATGAATGGCAGGGCGATCAGATTCGCCCCAGCATCACCGGACGCGCCTTCATGAGCGCCGACAGCACCCTGCTGATCGACGAGCAAGACCCCTTCGCCTGGGGCATCGGCGGCTGAAGCCCCAGCGGCTGGCGCCCCAGTACCCGACGACGGCCATTGACGTTTTTACCCACCGGCGGCTGCCCAAGAAGGGCGGCGCCTCCCTGACCCCGTGACACCGTCCCACTCAAGGACCCGACATGAACGACAATATCTTCACCGGCTGCATCCCCGCCCTGATGACCCCGTGCACCAAGGACCGCCAGCCCGACTTCGACGCCCTGGTCGCCAAGGGCCGTGAACTGATCGAGGCCGGCATGAGCGGCGTGGTCTACTGTGGCTCCATGGGCGACTGGCCGCTGCTGACCGAGGCCCAGCGCCAGGAAGGCGTCGCCCGCCTGGTGGAAGCCGGCATCCCCACCATCGTCGGCACCGGCGCGGTCAATTCCCGCGAAGCGGTATCCCACGCTGCCCACGCCGCCAAGGTCGGCGCCCATGGACTCATGGTGATTCCTCGGGTGCTGTCTCGCGGCACCTCGGTGACCGCCCAGAAGGCACACTTCGCCGCGATCCTAGACGCCGCGCCGGACCTCCCCGCGGTCATCTACAACAGCCCCTACTATGGCTTTGCCACCCGCGCCGACCTGTTCTTCGAATTGCGTCGCCAGCATCCCAACCTGATCGGCTTCAAGGAATTCGGTGGCGCCGATGACCTGCGCTACGCCGCCGAGCACATCACCTCCCAGGATGATCAGGTCACCCTGATGGTCGGCGTCGACACCACCGTCTTCCATGGCTTCGTCAACTGCGGCGCCACCGGCGCCATCACCGGCATCGGTAACGCCCTGCCCCACGAGGTGCTGACGCTGGTGGCCCTCAGCAAGAAGGCTGCCAAGGGCGATGTCGAGGCCCGCCGCCGGGCCCAGGAACTCGAGCAGGCCCTGGGGGTGCTGTCCTCCTTCGATGAAGGTGCCGACCTGGTGCTCTACTACAAGCACCTGATGGTGCTCAACGGTGACGAAGAGTATCGCCTGCACTTCAACGAGAGCGACGCCCTCAGTGATGCCCAGCGTCGCTACGTCGAGACCCAGTACGACCTCTTCCGCACCTGGTACGCCGGCTGGTCAGCCTCGCTCGACCTGTCCTGAAGCCCGATATGTCCTGAAACCACCGGGGAGGCTCGCTCGACGCCGGGCCTCCTGTTGTTTTCGGCATGGGCGACAGGGGCGTTGGCACAACACCCCTCTCACCCATGCCGCTTCCCGCACTTCCCACACTTCCCCTCGACAGGAGAGTCAAATGACACTGGAAGGCAAGATGCTGATCGGACAGGACGCCGTGACTGGCAGCCAGGCGCCGATCCACGCCATCGACCCCGCCACCGGCAAGCGCCTGGAGCCGGCCTACCCGGGCGGCAGCCAGGCCGAGGTGGAGCGCGCCTGCGCCCTGGCAGAGGCCGCCTTCGATGACTACCGCGAAACCACGCTCGAGACACGCGCCCGTTTTCTCGAGACCATCGCATCGGAAATCGAGGCACTCGGCGATGCGCTGATCGAGCGCGCCATGCAGGAAACCGGCCTGCCCCAGGCCCGCCTTGCCGGAGAGCGCGGACGCACCTGCGGACAACTCAGACTGTTTGCCGACACCGTACGCGCGGGCGAATGGCTCGACGTTCGCATCGACCCTGCCCAGCCACAACGCCAGCCCATGCCCCGTGCCGACCTGCGTCAGCGTCAGATCGCCCTGGGGCCTGTCGCGGTGTTCGGTGCCAGCAACTTTCCGCTGGCCTTCTCGGTGGCCGGCGGCGACACCGCTTCGGCCCTGGCCGCTGGCTGCCCGGTGGTGGTCAAGGCTCACTCGGCCCACCCCGGCACGTCGGAGCTGGTCGGCCGCGCAGTACAACGGGCGGTGGCCCGGTGCGAGCTGCCCGAAGGCGTGTTTTCGCTGATCTTCGGCTCCGGCCGCGTGGTAGGCCAGGCGCTGGTCGAGGACCGCCGAATCAAGGCAGCCGGCTTCACCGGCTCTCGCTCTGGCGGCATGGCCCTGTGGCAAAGCGCCCAGCGCCGACCGGACCCCATCCCCTTCTACGCAGAGATGAGCTCGATCAACCCGGTATTCCTGCTGCCCGAGGCGCTCAAGGCCCGCGGCAAGGACCTCGGCGAGGCCTTTGTCGGCTCACTGACCATGGGCGCCGGACAGTTCTGCACCAACCCGGGGCTGGTGATCGCGGTCAAGGGCGAGGCCCTGGACGCCTTCATCGAGTCGGCCGCCGAAGCCGTCAAGGCCGCGGGCGCCCAGACCATGCTGACCCCGGGCATCCATGACGCCTACACCCAGGGCGTAGAGACCCTTGGCGACAGCGACAAGGTCCGAGAAATCGCACGTGGGCCGCAAGGCGAAGGTGTCAATCAGTGTCAGGCGGGTCTCTTCGTGGCCACGGCCAGCGACTTTCTCGGCGACGAAGCACTACAGGCCGAGGTATTCGGTTCGACGTCCCTGGTGCTGGAGTGTGCCGACATAAGTGAGGTCAAGGCGCTGGCCGAAGGTCTCGAGGGCCAGCTGACCGCCACCTTGCAGATGGACGACGGCGATACCGAGACGGCCCGCGGCCTGCTTTCGATCCTCGAACGCCGGGCCGGACGTATCCTGGTCAACGGCTGGCCAACCGGGGTCGAGGTATGCCATGCCATGGTGCATGGTGGCCCCTTCCCCGCCACCTCCGATGCCCGTACCACCTCGGTGGGCAGCGCCGCGATCCAGCGCTTCCTGCGCCCGGTGTGCTATCAGGATCTGCCCGAATCGCTGTTGCCCCAGGCACTGCGCGACGACAACCCCTGGGCCCTTGGCCGCCTCATCGACGGCAAGCGCGAGGCCTGAATCAGGTCCCTTGCCCAGGCGGCGGCCCCTGGGGCCGCCGCCTGCCCATGGACATTCATCGCGGTTTGTATACAGTGTGCAATAACATCCGATGGGCAGAGAGAGGCTATGGCGACTTTCAAGACACGCGCACAGTTCGTCGCGGATGACCTGCGCAGGCGTATCCTGGGCGGAGAGTTCCAGGGGGGAACCCAGCTGCGCCAGGATGCCCTGGCAAAGGACTATGACGTCAGCCGTATTCCCGTGCGCGAAGCCCTGCTGACCCTGGAGTCCGAAGGGCTGGTCGAGTTCCATGCCCACCGCGGTGCCTTTACCACCGAACTGTCGGTCGCCAAGATTCGCGAGCTGTTCGACCTGCGAGTATTGCTCGAGACCTACGTCCTGCGCCATGCCATCAGCGAGTTGACGGAAGACGACCTGCTCAAGGCAGAGCGCATCCTCGAGAAGTACGACGATGCCCTGAACAGCGGCGGCGAGATCGACAACTGGAGCGAGTACAATTTCGCCTTCCACCAGGCCCTCTATGCACCGGCCAGGTTGCCCGAAACCCTGGCGTTGATCAGTCAGCTCAACACCAAGTCGGATCGCTACATCCGCATGCAACTGCTCTACACCCAGGAGATCGAAAAGGCCGAGCGCGAACACCATGGGCTGCTCGACTTCGCCCGTCAGGGCAAGGCCGACGAGGCCTGCGAATTGCTCCAGCGCCATATTCAGGAAGCCTGTGAAGGCATCGTGACCCTGCTCGAAGAACGCGCCCAGCGCGGCGACGCCGACTGAAGCGCCATCCCTCCCCTTGTGCTTACCCTGTCGGCGCCTTGCGGGCGCCGACTCGCTAGAACCCTGGCGTCAACGCCATAGCCCCCTGAACGTCCGCGGGTGAGCTGCCCGCTTTCAGTGTCATCGCCCTTGGCCTGCCAGTGGCGTTATCGCCCTCGTCGGCGCCAGCCGCCTGTCATCAAGGTTTCCTCCTGCGCTGGCTTGTTCAAGGCCCTGCCCTGAACGCACCGTCCTGACGCTCCATCCCCTTGGCACGTTTTCTGCGCTCCGAACACGGCGCATTCCTTTGCGCTCCGGCCCCAGCGCGTCGTTCATGCGCTCCTCCTCAATGCGTCGCCCATGCAGACCGTCCAGCGGATAACGCCAACGTTGAATATCGACCCTATTGATCCGAAAGGGCACCTATCTTATATTTTATACAATCGACAAAGACAAACGCTGCAGAGGCAAACCATGGGTTCACCCGGCTCGCGACAAGACCGCCAACCCGGCGACACGCGCATTACCGTGATCGGTGCTGGCGTCATCGGCCTCGCCTGCGCACTCGAGCTGCGCCGCCAGGGCTTTTCGGTGCAGGTACTGGATCGTCAGGCTCCCGGCATGGGGGCGTCATACGGCAACGCCGGGCATATGGCCACCGAGCAGGTCTTTCCCATCGCCGACGCCTCGATCCTGACGCAGCTTCCCGCCATGCTGCGTGATCCGATGGGGCCGCTGCGACTGGACTGGCGCTACCTGCCCCGCGCCCTGCCCTGGTTCACTCGTCTATTGCTGAACCTGCGCTCTGCCCCCTACGCCAACAGCGTGGCCGGGATTCGTGCCCTCAACGAGGTCAGCCTGGACGCCTGGCGCAAGCTGCTCGATTCGATCGATGGCCGCCATCTGATGAAGGAGGACGGCTCGCTGCTGGTCTATGAGCAGGACCTGTCAAAGCCCCGGATCGACCACCTGGCCGCCGCCATGTCGGCCCAGGGGGTAGCCCTCGAATCCTGGTCGGGTGACGCCATACGCGAGCTTGCACCGTCCCTCTCGACCAAGCTCCGTGGCGGCCTCTTCTTTCCCGCCACCGCCCATGTGGTCGACCCCGCCGCCATCTCCCGGGCCCTGGTCGACGCCGCCCGCCATGCAGGCGTTACCTTCGCCACGGCGGAGGTACGCACTGCCCGTGTCCATGGCCAGGGCGTCAGCCTCCAGACCGATTCGGGGGCGCTGGACTGTGAACGGGTACTGCTGGCCTGCGGCGCCCACTCGGCCCCCCTGGCCGCAGACCTCAGCGGTCGCCGGGTGCCACTGGATACCGAGCGTGGCTATCACCTGATGCTGCCGGAAGAGCGGCACCGATTGCCGGTGGCGGTCACCTCGCTGGAGCGCCGCTTCATCATGACGCCGATGAGTGACGGCCTGCGCCTGGCCGGCACTGTCGAATTCGCCGGCCTCAAGCGCCCCCCCAGCATGGACCGCGCCTGGCAGCTCCACCGCCTGAGCCAGGGTCTGTTCGAGCACGACCTGGACGCCACCGATGCCAAGCCCTGGATGGGCTTTCGCCCTTCCCTTCCCGATTCGCTGCCGATCATCGACAGCGCCCGTGACGGCCGCGTGCTGCTGGCCTTCGGCCACCACCACCTGGGACTGACCCAGGCCGCTGTGACGGCACAGCTTGTCGCCCGCCTGGCGACGGGGCGGACGGGCCCAGCGACCGGATCCGGTCCGGTGTCACTCCCGCCACCATCGCCACTCCCGCCACTGTCGCCCTATCGGCTCGAGCGCTTCTGAGCATGACCGCTCGGCCCCTGCACCGCAGAACCCACAACAACACCAAAGGAGATCCCATGACGTCGTCTTCCACCCCCATCCGCCTACCCGGCATGGCCGAGGTTCTGGCCGTCATGATCGGCTTCATCGCCATCATGTTCTTGAGCATCAATGTCCTTGGTCTGCCCATCCAGCTTGCCCTGTTCGCCTCCTGGTTTCTGGTCATGGCGCTGGGCGTCAGGCTCAAGATCCGCTACGCCAGCATGCAGGAAGGACTGATCAACGGCATTCACAACGGCATGGAAGCCATACTGGTGCTGACCACCGTCGGCGCCCTGATCGGCACCTGGATCGCCGGTGGCATCGTGCCGAGCATCATCTACTACGGTCTGACGGTGATGGACCCGCAGATCTTCCTGTTCGCCGCCTTCATCATCTGCGCCCTCACCTCGCTGGCCACTGGTACCTCCTTCGGTACCGCAGGCACCGCCGGTGTCGCCATGATGGGCATCGGCCACAGCTTCGGCATCCCGCTGCCGCTGGTCGCCGGCGCGGTGATCTCCGGTGCCTACGTCGGCGACAAGATGTCGCCGCTGTCCGATACCACCGTGATGACCGCCTCGCTGTGCAAGGTCAACCTGATCGACCATATCCGCTCGATGATGCTGGTCAGTGCACCGGCAATCCTGATCGCCGGCGTGCTGTTTCTAGTGGTCGGCTTCTTCTTTATCGACGGCGACGTCGACACCTCCCGTGCCACTGTCGCCATGCAGGCGCTGGAGACCCACTTCACCATCAGCCCCTGGCTGTTGCTGCCGGCGGTGATCGTGATCGGCCTGCTGACGCGCCGATTCCCCGCCATCCCGGTAATCACCTTCGGCGCCGTGCTGGGCAGCATCTGCGCCTGGTGGGCCCAGGACGTGTCTCCGGTCGATGCCATTCGCATCGCCTATGACGGCAACACCATGGCCTCGGATGTGGAATTCCTCAATACACTGCTCAATCGCGGCGGCATCCAGTCGATGCTCGGCGTGGTGGCACTGATCCTTTTCGCCCTGGGCCTCGGTGGCCTGATGGACCGGGTCGGCATCCTCAAGGCGATCAGCAACGGCTTCCTGCGCTGGGCCAACAACCCGGGCCGGCTGACCCTGTCGACCATGCTCGGTGGCTTCTTCGGCAATTTCTTCGGGGGCGCCGCCTACGTCTCGCTGATCACCGCCAGCACCATCACCGAGAAGAACTACGACGACCAGGGCATCGATCGTCGGGTGCTGTCGCGCAACGCCGAAGCCGGTGGCACCGTGACCACCCCGATGGTGCCCTGGACCGATGGCGGCGTGTTCATGGCCACCACCCTCGGCGTGTCCACCATGGCCTACCTGCCCTTCCTCTGGTATCACATGCTGGTCATCGCCATCTCGCTGTTCTACGGCTACGCCAATATCGCCATCTGGCGCACGACGTCGTCCACTGAGAAAACGACCACCTCCAGCGGCGAATTTCAGACCACCTGAGCCGTCACCAACAGCAGGCAACCAAAAGCCCCCGCTCGCCTTCACGGTGAGCGGGGGCTTTATCTTGTAGCGGGGCTGGGTAGGCGCGCGCCAGGCTCGTCCCCGGTCGAGGCATCCAGGTCTGGTTCGTGCAGGACGCTTCCTGCCTGGCCTTCTGCTCACGACGGAGTGTCAGCAACGGCCGCGCGGGTGTCGACGCTGGTCCAGGTATCCGGCAAGCTTAAGAGGCCAAACGCCGCTCAGCCACCTTCTGTACCTTCCAGATAGGTCAGGGTGGTTTCCCAGCTTTGGCTGCTGACCTCAATCGCGGCCCTGACGGCCGCTTCGTCGCCGTCACGAAACGCCGCGTAGATCGCCTTGTGGTCCTTGAGCGCCACCTCCGGTAGGGTCTGCATCGACGTCTCCAGGCCCGCCTCGACCAGTTGAATCAGCGTCTCGCCGACGCGAATCGTCATGGGGTTGTGGGTGGCGGCCAGGATCGCGCGATGAAAGGCCGTATCGTGGCAAGCCGTCTGCTCGTCATTGGCAATGGCTGCCTCGAGCGCGTCAATGGCAGCGCCAATCGCCTCATGATCCTCGGGCGTGGCATTGTCCATCGCCTGCAGCGTATAGGCGGGTTCGAACATCTTGCGAAACTCCAGAACGTCACGGGTCATGCCTCTGGCCAGGATCATGCCAAATGCCATCGGATCGACCAGCGGCTCTCCGGGCTCCTTGCGAATCAGCGTCCCCTGCCCCCGCTTGACCTCGACGATGCCGATCGCCTGCAGCATCTTGATCGCCTCACGCACACTGGACTTGCCGATTCCCAAGCTATGGGTCAATTCCGTCTCCGAAGGCAGATAGTCTCCTGGCTTGAGCTCACCGGCGATCAGCGCCGTCTTGATGCGCTCGAGCAGCTGCACCGCGACCGACTGGCGGTCGATTGAACTCCCGAAGAGATCCATTGGCTTTATCCTTGTTGATGCGTTTCGAACTTGGCGTGGCGCGGCTGGGTAACACGTCAAAAGCGGTCAGCGACAGAAAATATCCAACCAATCTGCGCATCGACACAAGACGGCCGCGACGAAAATCTATTTTTATCGGTTTTATCATTACTTTTTGAGCGCCAGGACTTGCCTGGACAGCAACCTTGAGTCTAGCATGATGACAGACATCTGATGTCTTATGACAACAACAAAGAGACGCGAACATGTCCTCCCTACCCCGTATTCTGGTGATGACCACCGGAGGCACCATTGCCAGTGCCCTGGATAGCTCCGGGCGCAGTCTGTCCGGCGCGCTCCCAGGCGACGCCTTGCTGGCAAACGTTGCGCTACCCGAAGCGCTCCGCGCTCGCGTCGACGTGGTTTCGGTCCTGCAAAAGCCAAGCAACGCCATCAGCCGCGCCGACCTTGTAGCGTTGCACCAGCGTTGCCTGGACGCCATGGCCGACCCAGGCGTGCAAGGCATCGTGGTTACCCACGGCACCGATACCCTGGAAGACACGGCGTTCTTCCTCGATCTGACCCTGCCGTCGCACAAGCCTGTCGTGGTGACTGGCTCCCAGCGACCGCCACACCAGGCCGGGACGGACGCTTTCATCAATCTGGCCGACGCCATCCGGGTGGCCGCCGACGAGCAGGCACGAGGACTGGGCACACTGGTCGTGTTCAACCAGTCGTTGTTCGCGGCTCGGCAGGTACGCAAGGTCTCGACCTATCAGCTGGACGGCTTTACCGCGCCTGCCGCTGGCCCCGTTGGCCGAGTGGATGGAGAGAACGTCCACCTGCTGCAGCGCCCCGTCGATCACCAGGTCTTCGAGTTGCCCTTGCAGGCACAACTTCCTCGCGTCGACATCGTTCCCGCTTACCTCGACGCCAGCCCCGCACTGCTCGAATGCGCCATCGACAACGGCGCCGCCGGCATCGTCATCGACGCCCTGGGTAGAGGCCATGTCCCTCCCGACTGGATGCCGGCTGTTCGTGATGCCAGCTCGCAAGGACTTCCTGTACTGGTCACGAGCAGTTGCCTGTCAGGCCCGCTCCACCAGAGCTACGAATTCTCGGGAAGCCTTGTCGATCTGTGTCAGGCAGGCGCACTGCCGGTCAGCGGGCTTGGCGCACGCAAGGCGCGAATTGCCCTGTCGATATTGCTGGCCAGCGACACTCCACTGGCGGCAACACTCGATGCACTGGCTCGCTGAATCGAAGCACCAGGTCTGACTCAGCCATCTCCGATGGTGCTCCACCATTTTCATCGCGTTGTACCGACCACAACAACAACCCCGACAACAACCACGACAAAAAAGGAACCATCCATGAAAATGTCCCTGAAGCTGGCCCTGCCCCTGGCCATCGCCGCAGCCTCCATCTCCGGCCAGAGCCTGGCCGCCGACTACACCTTTTCCTTTGCCCATGTGTTGATTGAAGACACGCCCAATGGCAAGGCCGCCCTCGCCTTCAAGAAGGAGGTGGAGGAGAACTCCGACGGCCGTATCAGCATCAACGTGCTGCCCGCCGCCCAGGTCGGTGGCGATGTCGAAATCATCGAACAGATCCAGATGGGGCTGGTGGATATCGGCATCCCCCCCACCGCAACCCTGGGCAACTTCGAACCCCGCCTGCAGATTCTTGACCTGCCTTTCCTGATCTCGACCTACGATGACATGGAAGCGGTGCTTGATGGCGACGTGGGACGGGAAATCCTCGATACCCTCGAAGATGATGGCATGCATGCCTTCAACTTCTGGGGCGCGGGTTTTCGCCATATGACGAATAACGTGCGTGCCATCGAGTCCCCCGAAGACCTCGACGCCATTCGCATGCGCACCATGCAGGCCCCGATCATCATCTCGACCTACGAGAACTATGGCGCAAACGCGACTGCGATGGCGTTCACCGAGGTCTACAACGGCTTGCAGCAAGGCGTGGTAGAAGGACAGGAAAACCCGCTGGCCAATATCTACACCATGCGCTTCCACGAGGTTCAGGACTACCTGTCACTGACCAGCCATGCCTACCACGCCTACGCCGCCGTCATGAACAAGGATGCCTGGGAATCCCTGCCCGAAGACCTCCAGCAGGTCATGCTCGAAGCCTTCGACAACGGTCGCGATGCCTCACGCCAGATGACGCTCGAGAACGAGGAAGTGATCATGTCCGAGATCAAGGACGAGATCGCCATCAACGAGATCAGCGATGAGGCTCGCCAAGCCTTTGTCGAGGCCAGCATGCCGGTACACGAGGACTACGAAGACGTGGTGACGCCGGAACTGCTGCACAAGGTCTACGACGTCGTCGGTATCGAATACTAAGAGAGAGCTCCGATGATCAAGACGCTGAATGCAGCGATTGATCGCCTGGAGAGCGTTTCGATGGTCGCGTTCATGTCGATCGCGACCGTCATTACGGCGGTTCAGGTGGTTTATCGTTATGGCTTCAACAGCTCGCTGTTCTGGGCCGAGGAAGTTGTCATCTATTCCATCATCTGCATGAGCTTCGTCGGTGCCAGCATGGGGGTGCGACACGGCGCTCATATCTCGGTCGATGTGCTCAATGCCATCGCCTCGCCCAGGGTCAATCGCCTGTTGCATCTGGTCTCGGCGGTACTCGGCATCATCTTCGCCGGATTCATGGTCTTCTACGGGTTCCAGCTATTCGGAAAGACCATGGATCGCGGACAGCTGACGGCAGCCCTGAGACTGCCGATGGCATGGTTCTACCTGCCGATCGGTATCTCGGGAGTGCTGCTGATCATCCGTTACCTTGGACTCTTGCAGACGATGTGGTCGAGCCCCCCCATGAGCCACGCTGAACAACTCGCCGCAGAGGCAGACAAGCTCGTCTAACCAGGAGACTCCCATGATTACGGCGCTTCTGCCAATCTTCTTCGCGGTGTTGTTGCTCGGTCTACCGATATTCGCCGCACTCTCACTCGCCGTTTTTGTCGCAATTGAGCTGTTCGGCTCGACCAGTGCGCTGATTGTTCCCATGCGCATGTTCACGGGCATGAACAACTTCTCGCTGATGGCGATCCCCTTCTTTATTCTAGCCGCCGAATTGATGCGTATCGGCGGGCTGTCCGACCGCCTGATCAACCTGGCCAAGGCACTGGTCGGCTGGGTGCCCGGAGGACTCGCAGCGGCCACCGTGCTGTCATGCCTGTTCTTTGGCTCCATCTCAGGTTCCAGCCCAGCCACCGTGGTGGCCATCGGCACCATCATGTTTCCCGCCCTGGTCGCGGCAGGCTACAACCGGCTTTTCGCCATTGGCCTGATCGCCACGGCCGGCACCCTTGGCCCGATCGTGCCCCCCAGTATCGCCTTGATCATCTATGGTTCGGTGACTGGCACCTCGGTGGGTCAGCTATTCGCTGCGGGGTTGCTGCCGGCCATCCTGATCGCCTCTCTGTTGATCGGCTACTGCATGGTCTACGCCAGCCTCAAGGGCTATGCGCGTGCGCCGATTCCCTCTTTGGGCGAGATCCTGCGTGCCTTCAAGGCGGCAGCCTGGGGCCTGGGGCTCCCCTTTATTCTGCTGGGCGGCATCTACAGCGGCGTCTTCACCCCCACGGAGTCGGCCGCGGTGGCCTGCGTCTACGGACTCTTCATCGGCATGGTCGTGTATCGAACCATTGGTCCCCGGGAGCTGGTCGCCACCCTGAGAAGCTCTGGCTTGACCTCTGCGACCTTGCTGCTGATCACTGCCGGCGCCTCTGCCTTCTCATGGCTGCTGGCGATCACCGGTACGCCAACCCAGCTGGCCAGTCAGGTGCTATCACTGACCGACGATCCCATTCAGGTCATGGCGCTGTTCAATGTGGTGATGATCGTCGCAGGCTTCTTCCTCGACAGTGCCTCGGCCATCATCGTGCTGTCCCCTCTCCTTCAGCCTATCGCCGAGCAGGTCGGCGTCGACCCCGTGCATTTTGGCGTGATCACCCTGATCAACTTCTCGGTGGGAATGATCACTCCCCCGGTCGGGCTGAATCTTTTCGTGGCCATGTCCATCTCGAAGATGTCACTGCAGGAAGTGTTCAAGGCGTGCCTGCCCTTCATAGCCATGATGCTGCTGGCGTTGATTGTCATCAGCTATGTTCCCTGGTTCAGCACCTGGCTGCCCTCACTCATCTATTGAGACGAGCACAATGCAACAGCACAGCACATTAGGGCGAGAGGTCGATATCGATCGCTTCTGGCAGGACGTTCAGACCCAGGCGCGCATCGGCGCGCTACCCGAAGGCGGCCTCGGCCGCCTGGCACTGGACGAAAGCGACATCGAGGCACGTCTGTGGCTGATGCAAGAGGCGGCTTCCCTCGGCGCGAGCGCCTTCCACGACCCCATCGGCAACCTCTACCTGCGCCGAGAGGGGCGCTCCCCGGAGCTCCCGCCGCTGTTGATCGGCAGCCATCTGGACAGTCAGCCTCGAGGGGGAATCTACGACGGGGCGCTGGGCGTCATCGCAGGCCTCGCCGTGCTGCGCACACTGCACGAACAGGACATCACGCTCGAGTGCCCTGTCGAAGTGGTGAGCTGGACCAACGAGGAAGGCGCCCGTTTCGCCCCGGGAACACCGGGGTCTGCGTGGTTCGCGGGGGTTAGAGACATCGCGGCGATCATGGCGTCACGCGATGATGCCGGAGTGTCATTCGAACAAGCCCTGGCCCCTTGTCTAGAGGCCATGGAAGCCCGGGGGTCGACCAAGCGAGAAACCCCCTTTTCACCATCGGCCTACCTGGAGCTGCATATCGAGCAAGGTCCCGTGCTGGATGCAGGCCAACTTCCCGCCTGTGTGGTCGTTGGTATTCAGGGTGTCAACTGGTACCGCTTTCGCCTCCAGGGACGTGCCAACCACGCCGGCACAACGCCCATGGACATGAGACGAGACGCAGTGATGGGGGCACATGCCCTGATCAGGGAGCTGGAGAACTGCGTCAACCGGCGGGGCTCGCAGGTACGTTTCACCATCGGCAAGTTCAGCGTGGCACCAGACTCGATCAATACCATCGCCGACGAGGTCACCTTCACGGTCGATCTGCGCCACCCCGATGGCTCGGTACTGGCAGCCATCGACGACGATTTTGCCGCCCTGGCAGCGACTCACTGGCAGGGCTGTCCGGCCACACTGGAACGGTTGTCCTCGATCGCACCGGTCACCTTCGATTCGGCCATCCTGGCATCACTTGAACAGAAGCTTGAGACGTACGCCACCAAAGCCCCCCGACTGGTGTCTGGCGCCTTTCATGACGCCATCCATCTGGCCAACCTGTGCCCTGCTGCGATGCTGTTCGTCGCCTGTCGGGACGGCATCAGTCATCACCCGGACGAACATGTCGAGAAGGACGATGCCGCAGTGGCCGTCCGAACCCTGACCGACACCGTCCTCGAGCTTGCTCAAGGCTAAACACGACTGGCCAGGGCACTCTCGTTCGTGGCAACGGGCTAGGCCTGGCGCTCCAGCACCTCTTCCATGGCCTCGACCAGGCGACGGCATCGGCCATCGTCCATGGCGTGGGCATGCGGTGACGAGAAGCCCTTGCCGTCGTTGTCGTAGTACTGGCCGCCGGCGTTGCCGAACTCCTCGGACAATGCTGCCCGGACCAGGATGTCGACGCCGATGGACAGGTCGTTGCCGGCCACGCCAAAGCCTTCCTTGACCATCTTGCTGGCCAGCAAGGAGCCGGGGTTGACCGCCACCACCATGGGATCACAGGCACTGGACCTGGCGGCCAGGTCGCGGGTCCACATGATCAGCGCCAGCTTGCTCTGGGCGTAGGCGTCGAAGTCACCGTCGGCGTCGGCGGTGCCGGCAAGCGCCGCCAGCGACACCGGCGCCTGGGCGGCAGAAGCCAGATTGACCACGCGCCCCTCGTCACCGAGCACAGGCGCCAGGCGCTTCGTCAGCACATAGGGCGCCAGGGTATTGACCGCAAAGCGCACATCGAGGGCGTCTTCGGTGCGGGTGTTCGGGGTGCGGTAGACACCGGCGTTGTTGATCAGCACATCGATGCGCTCATCGCTCTGCTCGATCTCCACCGCCAGTGCCGCCGCCTCGGCCAGGCGCGACAGGTCGGCGACATGCCCGGCGGGCACCTCGCCTTGCGAGACCGCTGCCAACTGCTCACGGGCCGCCGCGAGCTTGTCCGGGTTGCGTCCATGCAGGATGACGCGATGGCCCTGGCGCGCCAGTTCGCTGGCGGTGGCAAGGCCAATCCCATCGGTGGACCCGGTGATCAAAATCGTCTTCATGGCAATCTCCTGGCGGCGCCGGCAACCGAATAGGGCCCGGCGGCATGTTTTCCCTCATCCTAGTGCAGCCCGACACCGACGATAAGCCGGCAAGCGGCGCAATCAGTTTTCGGTTTTTTCAACAAGCCATCGCCGGCACCCATTCCGCAGCCGCTGCCATCGGCATTCCATGTTCTTCCCGACACCCCGGCGACGCCTCAAGTCCGGCACATGAAAAAAGGCGCTGCCGACGGAGGTCGGTAGCGCCAATGGGCGACACAAGGAGATGAGGCTAAGGCTTTGGACAAGCCTTAGAACAGCAGATGGGTCGCCAGCGCCACCATGGGCATGGCCACCAGGGTGCGCAGCAGGAATACCACGACCAGGTCACGCACCGTCAGCGGGATGTCCGACTCCAGCATGGCGTTGGCACTCTCGGTGAAGAAGATGATCTGCACCGACGACAGGGTGCACACGAAGAACACCGCCATGGGGTCGACGTCGGCGCCGGAGATGATGATCGCCGGCAGCGCGATCTCGGCGATCGACACCAGCACGGTGGGGGCAATGGCGCTGGCATCCGGCAGCTGAAGCGCAGAGATCAACGGCTCCACCAGCACGCCCAGGTAGTCGAATACCGGGGTGTAGGTCGCCAGCAGCAGCGCCAGGGTGGCGATGGCCAGGATGTAGGCGACGATCTTCTGGGCAAAGGTGATGGCCTCCCAGAAGCCCTTGTAGAACACATCGAGCCGAGTCTGGGAGGCGCGCTCGGCGGCGGCGCCACAGGCACGGGCCAGGATGTGTCCATCACTGGAAACCTCAAGATCCTGAGCCGTCTGGGTGTTGCCCTGATGGTAGACGTCGAGCTTGCGCGACAACGGCGGAATCCTGACCATCAGCGCCGCCAGGGTGAAGTTGATGATGAAGGAGACGATGATCATGTGCGGCAGGTAAGCCATGATGCCGCCGATGGACGCCAGCAGGGCGAAGAAGCCCAGGCTGCAGATACTGAAGTTGGTGGCAATGCTGGCCGACTCCCGCTGAGTATAGTGGCCTTCCAGATAGAGCTTGTTGGTGATGAAGATGCCCACCGCCGGGGCGGCGACGAAGGAGGCAACCGCGTCCACCGCAGACTTGCCCGGCAGACGATAGAGCGGACGCATCAAGGGCTCCATCAGGGTGCCGACAAATTCCAGGAAGCCGAACTCGGTCAGAAACAGCACAAACAGGCCGGCGATGGCCACGGTCAGAAAGACGCTGCCCCCCAGATAAAGCGCCAGCCCTCCGACATCCTTGTGCAGCAGCCAGTCGGGGCCAATCTGGAACACCAGCATGAAGGTGAACACCGCCGCCAGCAGGAAGGTCAGCCCGGTCATCGTGCCGTCCTTCTCATGGTAGGCGGCGACGGCTCGGCGCCATGGAGACGACGCCCCGGAGGAAGCCACCAAGCGTGACAGCAGCCAGGTCACGCACAGCAAGGCAACAAGGCCGAGAGTCACGTACTCGAGGGCCCCGCCGAGCGCTGTCTTCAGGTAGTCGATGATGATCACCAGCGGAATCTTCAGCTCGCCGTCCGCCGTCGGGAAGGGAAAAAAGAAGAAGCAAAGACCGATCAGGCTGCCGACCAGTGAGGTCAGGCCAGCGCTGCGTGGAGGGGCTGCCACCTTGGGATTGTTCATGTTGTGTCTCCAGTGAGGCTTGCAATGAGCATCGCCCGCTGGGGCGACGCTCGTTGGTGCCGGCGCCGTCATCGACACCAGCGGGATGGGTGATACTCAGGGACGAATGGCCAGTGCCGTAGCGCACCAATCAGCGATCGGCCAGCGCCCGTTCGAGCTCGGGCAGTGCCTCGAACAGGTCGGCGACCAGACCGTAGTCGGAGACCTGAAAGATTGGCGCCTCCTCATCCTTGTTGACGGCGACGATGACCTTCGAGTCCTTCATCCCCGCCAGGTGCTGAATGGCGCCGCTGATACCCACCGCGATGTACAGCTCCGGCGCGACCACCTTGCCGGTCTGTCCCACCTGCAGGTCGTTGGCCACAAAGCCTGCGTCCACCGCGGCTCGCGATGCCCCGATGGCGCCGCCAAGGGAATCGGCGATGCCTTCGAGCAGAGCAAAGTTGTCACCGCTGCCCATGCCGCGACCACCGGAGATGACCACCCTGGCGGCCGAGAGCTCCGGGCGTTCGCTCACCGCCCGAGTCTCGCCGACAAAGTGCGAGTGCTCATTGACGATGGCAATATCGACGGCCTCGATGGGGGCTGCGCTTGACGCCTGGACCTCCGCATCGAAGGCGGTGACCCGCACGGTGATGACCTTTATGGGGTCCAGGCTCTGAACCGTGGCGATGGCGTTGCCGGCGTAGATCGGCCGTTTGAAGGTATCGGCGGACTCGATCGCGATGACCTCGGAGAGCTGGGCAACACCCGCAAGCGCCGCCACCCGTGGCAGCAGGTTCTTGCCGCTGGTCGATGCCGCCGCCAGCACGTGGGTGTAGTCGCGGGCCAGGCTCGCCACCAGATCTCCCATGGGCTCGGCCAGTTGATGGGCAAGACTCGCCTGATCCGCCACCCGCACTTGGCTCACGCCCTCAAGCCTTGCCGCTGCCTCGGCGATGCCCGCGACGCCCTCGCCTGCCACCAGCACATCGATATCGACGTCGCTTGGGTCCGGCGCTGTCTGCGCGATCTGCCGGGCGGCGGCGACGACCCGCGCGGTGGCCTCGCCGAGCTGTCCGTGATGGTGTTCCCCCACAACCAGAATCTTCATGCGATCACCTTGGCGTCGTTCTTGAGCTTGTCCACGAGTTCGGCCACCGAGGCCACCTTGATGCCTCCCTGCCGCTCGGGCGGTGGCTCCACCGCCTTGAGCCTCAGCTGAGGGCTGACGTCGACGCTCAAGGCGTCAGGCGTGGTGACGGCCAGGGGCTTCTTCTTGGCCTTCATGATGTCCGGCAGCTTGGCGTAGCGAGGCTCGTTGAGGCGCAGGTCGGTGGTGACCACCGCCGGCAGCGCCAGCGCCAGGGTCTCGAGGCCGCCGTCGATCTCGCGGGTGACCTTGATCTGGCCCTGCTCCACCTCCAGGGCGGAAGCGAAGGTGCCCTGAGGCATGCCACCGAGGGCGGCCAGCATCTGGCCGGTCTGATTGTTGTCACTGTCGATGGCCTGCTTGCCGAGCAGCACCAGGTCCGGCTGTTCCTGCTCGACGACCGCCTTGAGCAGGCGTGCCACCGCCAGCGATTCCAGCGCGACCTCGGTGTCGATGTGCAGAGCGCGATCGGCACCGAGAGCCAAGGCGGTACGCAACTGTTCCTGCACCGCCTTCGGCCCGGCGCTGACCACCAGCACCTCGCTGGCGACGCCGGCCTCCTTGAGGCGCACCGCTTGCTCCACGGCGATTTCACAGAACGGGTTAAGGGCCATCTTGACGTTGGTGAGGTCCACGTCGGAGTGGTCCGGCTTGACCCGGATCTTGACGTTGTGATCGATGACGCGCTTGACCGCGACAAGGATTTTCATGGGCTATCTCCTGTGCTGGGCGATCAGGCGGTGATGGCACGGCCGATAATGATCTTCTGAATCTCCGAGGTACCCTCGAAGATCCGGGTGATGCGGGCGTCACGGTAGTAACGCTCGATGGGCAGATCGGAGATATAGCCGTAACCGCCGTGGACCTGCACTGCGGCGTCGGTCACCTTGGCCGCCGCCTCGGAGGCCACCAGCTTGGCCACCGCCGACTCCAGGCTGAAACGCTGGCCGGAGTCCCGCGCGTCCGCCGCCTTGTAGGTCACCAGCTTGGCGGCCTCGAGCTGGGCGTGCATTTCGGCCAGCATCCACTGGATGCCCTGGTGCCGGCACAGCGGCTTGCCACCGACGATGCGTTCCTTCGACCAGGCCAGCGACGCATCTCGAGCGGCCCGCGAGATACCGACGCTCATCGCCGCCACCTCGACCCGGCCGCGATCCAGCACCTCCATGGCGGTGGCGAATCCGGCCCCCTCCTCGCCCATCAAGGCATCCAATGGCAGCACACAGTCGAAGCCGATCTCGTAGATATGGCTACCGCGCAGGCCCAGGGTCTTCTCGGGACTCGAGAACTCGATGCCGGCGGTGTGACGGTCGACCAGAAAGGCAGAGATGCCGCGGTGGCCCTGATCGGGGTCGGTCTTGGCGTAGACCACCAGGAAGTCGGCAAAGGCGCCATTGGTGATGTAGTGCTTGGTGCCGGTCAGGTGCCAGCCGTCACTGGTGCGTACCGCCCGGGTGCGCATCTCGGCGGGATTGGAGCCTGCTCCGGGTTCGGTCAGGGCGAAGGCGCCCAGCTTCTCGCCGCTGGCACATTGGGGAAGCAGCGCCTGCTTCTGATCCTCGGTGGCGCCGATCAGCACCGAGTCGGTGGCCAGAAAGTGAGCGGTCAGCGATGAACAGGTGGCCGCGCAGTGGTAAGCGATTTCTTCTACCGCCAGCGACATGGCAATGCTCGAAATCTCGACACCGCCGTACTGCTCGGGCAGGTTCATGCCCCAGAAGCCCAGCTCGCCCAGGGCGTCGAGGCTTTCGCGGCAGAACTCCCGCGTCTCGTCGTAGCGTGCCGCATTGGCCTTGAGCACCTCGGCACACACCCGGTGGGCGGCATCCTGGAAGGCGATATCATCTTCATTGAAGGTAAAGTTCATGCGTCGATCTCCTTGTTGAGGTGCAGTAACTCGAGACAGGCGTTGTGTTGGCCAAGCGTCGGCGCGGGCCGATCGCAGACGACCCGACGGCCATTGAAGAACACCGGCTGAGCGGGCGAGCGCCAGTGCCCCATATCGAGCAGCAACTGACGGTCTCCGGCATGCGGGGATTCGGCAAGCTGGGCAATATTCCAGATCGGAGACGCCGGCACCCCGGCCTGATCGAGGCGTGTGCAGACCTCCTCCACGGTGAACTGGCCGGTCCAGCCTTCGATCAGCGCCTTGAGCTCGGCCTGGTGGAGGCAGCGCCGCTCGTCGTCGACAAAGCGTGCATCTTCGGCGATCTCCGGCGCCTGCATGCACTCGGCCAGGCGGGAAAACAGCGTGTTGTTGATCACCGCGATGATCACCTGGCCATCCTTGGCCTCGAAGCTGTCGAAGGGTGCCGACAGCGGATGGCGGTTGCCGATGGGAGCAGGCGCCTGGCCGCTGGCGACAAACTGCGCCAGGTTGGTGACCTGCATCGAGAACAGGCAATCGAGCATGGACACATCCAGGTGACAGCCCTGGCGCTCCGGGTCACGTTCACGGGCGAACAGCGCCGCCGCGATCGACCAGCTGGCGAACATTCCGGCGCACACATCGCCCAGCGACTCGCCGATCCGGGTCGGCATGCCGCCATCGGGCCCGGTGGCCGCCATCATGCCTGACAGCGCCTGGGCGATGATGTCGTAGGCCGGTTTGGCCCGCATGCCACCGCTCTGACCGAAGCCGGAGATCGAGCAGTAGACGAGACGGGGGTAACGCGCACGTAGCGTGGCCTCGTCGATCCCCAGCCGCTCGGTGACCCCGGGCCGGAAGTTCTCCACCACCACGTCGGCGCTCTCGCAAAGACGATAAAAACGCTCGAGGTCCTGAGGGTCCTTGAGGTTCAGGCACAGGCTCTTCTTGCCACGATTGAGCATCGAGAAGTACAGGCTTTCGCCCTCGACGTAAGGCGCGATATGGCGGCTGTCGTCGCCCTGCCCCGACTCTACCTTGACCACCTCGGCGCCCAGATCGGCCAGCATGGCGGTGCAGTAGGGCCCGGCGAGCACCCGGGACAGGTCGAGGACGGTGATCCCCTTGAGTGGTTGCATAGGGTGTTGCCTCCGGTGTTGTTGTTGGCGGTGGTATCGAGCGCTACAGGACGCTCAACATGTATATACATTTTTATCGCTAAATTCGGAGGCTTTCCACCCAGGCAATTCTTCTGACAATGCAGAATTAACTATAAATATCTGCTTTTTAAAGATTTATAGAAATTTGAGTAAAAATACCAACGACCAAAGTCTAAGAAAAACCGACGGCACGAGGCGCTTATAGCACATATTGGTATATACATCTAAAGGCGTCGAAGGCCCACACCGGCGATACGAGACCCGCCACAGGAAGCCCGGCAGGCGTGAAGGGAGAGGAAAGTCCGGAAGACCCGGCGCGCTCGATCGCACCGGCGAGAACTGGCTAGAGAGAGGTAAAAAGCGCAGGCACTGGATGACGCAGACAGCGGAAAGGCTTGCCGAAGGTAGCCGCCCGCGCGGGAGCGGCAAGGCTCGAAGGAAGACGTCAGGTGTTGCGGGAGGCGTTCAGCTTGTAGCGCTTGCCGGGATGCAGAAGCTGGGTGTAGCTGATCAACAACTCCCCTGACCAGGTGCGACGAACCACCAGCAGGCAGGCATCGCGGGAAGACATCTCCAGCAGCGCCGCTTCCTCGTCACTTGGCAGCATCGCCTCGACGCTGTTCTCGACATCGGTGACCGGATAGCGCGCCACCAGGATGGCGTTGGGCGTCTGGCGCTCGAAGTCCTGCTGCAGGTAGTCCGGCGCCAGCTTCGGGTTGACGTGGCGCCGCTCGAGCTGGATCGCCACGCCATTTTCCCGGTGGACGATCTCGGAGTAGAACACCCGGGTCCCGGTCTTCACCCCCAGAAAGACGGCGACCTCTTCGGATGCCGCCACCTCTTTCAAGGCGATGATCTGGCTTGAGTGCTCACCGCCCCGCAGGCGGATCTCGTCGGCGATATTGCGGATGTCGAACAGCGACGATTCGGACTTGCGCTGACTGACGAAGGTACCGGACCCCACCCGGCGCACCAGCAAGCCCTTCTGTACCAGATCGCGTATGGCCTTGTTGGCGGTCATGCGGCTGACCCCAAACTGGGTGGCGAGTGCGTTCTCGGCAGGGATTCGATCACCGGCGACGTAGGCCCCGCTCTCGATCTCGGACAGCAGGTATTCCTTTATTCTTGCGTAGCTGGGCCGCGAGCTTGCCATGTAACGTCCTGTGGGCAATGGGAAACGACAAGTGTAGCCATGTCTCTGACGCCAAGGAAAGCGAAAACCTGTTGCCTCCTGATCGGGCCATTGTCCGGCATTTCCGAATAGTGTGTTTGGCGGCCGCCGGTGTTTCACGACTCCATAGCACGCTAAGGTGTTGCCATTGATGAACACCTTACGGGAGATCCCATGAAAGCTATCGGTTACCACGCCCCCGGCCCCATCGACCGCGCCGACGCCCTGGTCGACCTGACCCTCGACACGCCACAGGCCAGCGGCTTTGACCTGCTGGTCAAGGTCGAGGCGATTTCGGTCAACCCGGTGGACGTCAAGATTCGCCAGGCCCGCGCCCCCGAAGAAGGTCAGCCTGCTGTGATTGGCTGGGACGCGGTCGGCGAGGTGGTCGCGGTCGGTGACCAGGCCTCACGCTTCGCCGTGGGCGACCAGGTCTGGTACGCCGGCGATATCTCCCGCCCGGGCACCAACAGCGAGTACCATCTGGTCGACGAGCGCATCGTCGGGCATGCGCCTCGCTCCATCCCCACCGCCCAGGCAGCGGCACTGCCGCTCACCACCCTGACCGCCTTCGAGATGCTGTTCGATCGCCTGCGGGTGCTTGATCCGGTCCCCGGTGCCGCCCGTGCAGTGCTGGTGATCGGCGGTGCCGGCGGCGTGGGTTCCATCACCATCCAGCTGTTGCGCGCCTTGACCGACCTGCAGATCATCGCCACCGCCTCGCGCCCGGAGACCCAGGCCTGGGTGAAGGAACTCGGCGCTCACCACGTGATCGACCACAGCCAGCCGCTGCCCGAACAGGTCGAGGCGCTGGGCCTGGGTGCGCCAGCCTTCGTCTTCTCGACCAACTATTCGGAGCACTATGCCCCCCAGGTGGCCGAGTTGATCGCCCCCCAGGGCCGCTTCGGGCTGATCGATGACCCAGAGACGCTGAACATCACGCCGTTCAAGCCCAAGGCGGTGTCGATCCACTGGGAGCTGATGTTTACCCGCGCGCTCTTCACCACCGACGACATCGCCCGCCAGGGCGAGATCCTCGACAAGGTGGCGGGGCTGATCGACACGGGTCGGATTCGCTCCACCGCCACCGACAGCTACGGCACCATCAACGCCGACAACCTCAAGCGCGCCCATGCGCTGATCGAGAGCGGCAAGGCCAAGGGCAAGATCGTGCTCGAAGGTTTTTAAGGCGCAGACGAAAAGACGCCCGCCCCGCTCGGCAGTGCCGAACGGGGCGGGCGGCTTGCGTATCGAAGACGGTCCGATCGAATCGATACCACGATCCGCGTCAGTCGAGCGCCAGAACCTCGGACTCGAACCTTCCACCCTGCGGTCAGGACAGGCGTTCGCGGAAGTCCTGATAGCCGAACTCGCGGATCACCCTGAGCTCACCGGTCTCGGAGTTCCACACCGCAATGGCCGGCAGGCGCGTGCCATTGAAGGTGGTGGTCTTGACCATGGTGTAGTGGGACATGTCCTTGAAGATCAGCTTCTGACCGATCTCAAGCGGCTCGGGGAAGCTGTAGTCGCCGATCACGTCCCCGGCCAGACAGGTCAGCCCGCCCAGTCGATAGGTGTGCGGGTACTCGCCTGGCTCCCCCGCCCCCAGCAGACCAGGGCGGTAGGGCATCTCCAGCACGTCCGGCATATGGCAGGTGGCCGAGGTGTCGAGGATCGCCTGGTTCAGCGCATTGAAGCTCGTGTCCAGCACCGTGGTCACCAGAACCCCGGAACCGATGGCAACCGCCTCGCCGGGCTCCAGATAGACCTGCACCTGGTGACGCTCGGCGAAGTCACGCACGCAGCGGATCAGATCGTCACGCTGGTAGTCGGGACGGGTGATATGGTGGCCACCGCCGAAGTTGACCCACTGCATGCGCCCGAGCAGATGGCCGAAGCGCTCTTCCACCGCCGCCAGGGTACGCTCGAGCGGCGGGAAGTCATGCTCGCACAGGGTATGGAAGTGCAGGCCGCTGATGCCGTCGAGGCTCTGCTCGTCGAGCTCGGACAACGGGATACCGAGCCGCGACCCCGGTGCACAGGGATCATAGATCGGCACATCGCCCTCGGAGTGCTCCGGATTGATGCGCAGCCCGAAGCGCAGCCCCGGACGACGCGCCAGCGCCTCGCGCACCAGCGGCTGGGCCCGCCGCCACTGAGCCGAGCTGTTGAACACCACATGGTCGGCGATCTTGAGGATCTCGGCCAGATCGGCGTCGCTGTAGGCGGCACCGAAGACGTGGACCTCGCCACCATAGTGCTCACGCCCGAGCTGCGCCTCGTGCAGGCCGCTGGCGCAGGTGCCGCTCAAGTAGCGCGACACCATCGGCGCGAAGTGCCACATGCTGAAGGCCTTGAGCGCCGACAGCACCTTGGCACCGCTGGCCTCGGCGACCTCGGCGAGGATCGCCAGGTTGCGCTCCACCGCCACCTCGTCGACGACGTAGCAGGGTGACGGCCGCGCCTCGGCGTCCAGCCGCGTGATATCCGTGAACTGAAGGATCTCCACGCCTTAGAGGTCCTCGCCCTTCTGCACGTCCAGACGGAACGACGGATCCAGCTCGATGACCTTCCACGGCAGACCGTACTCGTTCATGTCGGCCATGAACGGATCGGGATCGCACTGCTCCATGTTCCACACGCCCGGACGCTTCCAGTGGCCCTCGAGGATCATCTTGGCGCCGATCATCGCCGGCACGCCGGTGGTGTAGGAGATCGCCTGGGACTTCACCTCGGCGTAGCAGTCCTGGTGGTCGCAGATGTTGTACAGGTACATGACCTTTTCCTGGCCATCCTTCTTGCCGCGCACCACGGTGCCGATGCAGGTCTTGCCCTTGGTGCGCGGGCCCAGAGTGGAGGGGTCGGGCAGCAGGCTGGCCAGGAACTGGATCGGCACGATCTGCTGGCCGTTGTACTCCACCGGCTCGATGCCGGTCATGCCGACATTCTTCAGCACCTCCAGATGCTTGAGGTAGCTGTCGCCGAAGCTCATCCAGAACTGGGCACGCTTGAGGCTCGGGAAGTGCTTGGACAGCGACTCCAGCTCCTCGTGGTAGAGACGGTAGATGTTGTAGTCACCGACCTCTTCGGGGCAGCTGAAACGCGCCATCTTGGACATCGGCGGCGTGGTAACGAACTCGCCATCTTCATAGTGGCGGCAGTCCGCGCTGACCTCCCGGATGTTGATCTCCGGATTGAAGTTGGTGGCGAAGGGGTAGCCATGATCGCCGCCGTTGACGTCGATGATGTCCAGCTCCTCGATCTCGTCGAAGTAGTGCTTGGCGAGATAGGCGGTGAACATGTTGGTGGCGCCCGGATCGAAGCCGCTGCCGAGCAGCGCGGTCAGGCCGGCCTGCTTGAAGCGATCCTGGTAGGCCCACTGCCACTTGTACTCGAACTTGGCGGTATCCAGCGGCTCGTAGTTGGCGGTGTCGAGGTAGTGCACGCCGGCGGCCAGGCAGGCATCCATGATGCTCAGGTCCTGGTAGGGCAGCGCCACGTTGATGACCAGCTCCGGCTTCTCGGCTTCGAGCAGGGCAGTCAGCTCGGCGACGTTGTCGGCGTCGACCTGGGCTGTGCGAATCGGGCGCGGCAACTGCTCGGCGATGGCCTTGCACTTGGACTCGGTGCGACTCGCCAACAGGATATCGGTAAACACCGATTCAAGCTGCGCACACTTGTGAGCGACGACACTGCCCACACCGCCGGCACCGATGATGATCACTTTTGACATAACAATACGCTCCCGCCTGAGTACAACGACCCGTCAAGATGGATAGGCCCGGTCGAGGTGAGCCGAATCGCGACCCACGAGGCTCGTCCACCCGACGAGCCCCCTACCCTACTACCGGACGGCGCATGCTAACCAGATTTGCCGTTTCACGCCACGGCTTTTCGCCCCTTGCTTGTGCGTCGCCGAGGTGGACGTCAAGGCGTGCCACCGACCTGGCGACAGTGTAGTCAATCACCACCAGATGACAGCTTGATGTGACGCTGTCGAGCGCCTGGTGCGAGCCCATGAACGAGCCGCCCTCACCTCGCGCCAGCTCACTCCACCTCACGCCAGCCCACTCCAGCTCACTCCACCTCACGTCAGCTCATTCCAGCTCACTCCACTTCAGGTCACCTGACGTCACTTGCCCCAGCCTCCACCCGACGCTACAGAGCGCGCACGCTACCCATCAGTCCACAAAAAAAGACTACGTAGTCACTAAATTAAACTAAAGTATATTTAATTACTATTCAGCAACTTACTTCACATACATGGATCATGGAATTTTCTATTGTTGAATACGTATGTCGTTTGGATTTACAAGTGTGCACTCCGCAGCGCCACCACCTCGAGCGCCGCCGATTGCCCCTCGCTGCCGGCCAGGGGCTCACAACGACAACAGGAGAGCTCCATGCGCCACTTTCACCCCCTCCCCTTCAGCCTGACCGCCCTGACCGCCGCTGTCGGTCTTGGCCTGTCCGCGACCGCCCTGGCCCAGCAGGAACGCACCATCGACGTCAGCCTGCCGCTGGGACCCGAGTCACAGCAGGGCATCGGTATCCTCAAGTTCGGTGAGGAACTTGAGCGCCTGTCGGATGGCCGTCTGACCATCGAACCTCACTACGACAACGCCTTGGGCGCCGAGCGTGAGGTCATCGAGGGCATGGGGCTTGGCATCATCGACGCCGGCATCGCCTCCACCGGCCCCATGGGCGGTTTTGTCGACGAGTTCCTGCTGTTCGACCTGCCCTACATCTTCGAGGACCACGAGCACGCCTACGGCTTCCTCGACAGCGAACACGGCGAACAGCTCGCTCAACTCGCCGAAGAGCAGATGAACGTCAAGTTCCTGGCCTGGATGGAAAACGGCTTCCGCCACAACACCAACTCGGTACGCCCGCTCGAGCACCCGAGCGATCTCGACGGCATCAATCACCGCACCCAGGAAAGCCGCGTTCAGGTGGACACCTGGGAAGCGCTGGGCGCCAACGCCACGCCGATGGCCTGGACCGAGGTCTACACCGCGCTGCAGCAGGGGGTCATGGACAGCCAGGAAAACCCGCTGGCCACCATCTACGACGTCAACTTCTACGAGGTCCAGGACTACCTGAACATCACCCAGCACGTCTATTCGCCGGCGCCGCTGATGATGAGCCTGAACCTGTTCAACTCGTTCAGCGAAGAAGATCAGCAGATCATCCTCGAAGCCGCGCAGATCGCACTGCCGGTGCAGCGTGAAGCCAGCCAGGAACTGGAGCAGCGCTACAAGGGTGAACTGGCGGAACTCGGCATGACCGTGACCGAGCCGGACCTGGGTCCCTTCCGTGAGGCCGTCCGTCCGGTCATCGACAAGTGGGCGCCGACCGTGGGCGAGGACCTGGTCGACGCCGCGATCAACTTCGACCACTAAGCAACAAGGCGCCCACCGAGCCCATGGCAAGGCGGGCGCCGTCTCTTCCTGCGAGGCATCCCATGCAATCCTTCCTGCAATTCGTCAACGTCGGGATCGGGCACTTCAACCGCTTGATCGGCTGGGGCCTGGCGCTGCTGCTGCTGGTCATGACCGTACTGATCTTCTGGCAAGTCTTCGCCCGATTCGTGGTCGGCAGTCCCTTGTTCTTCTCCGACGAGATCGCGCGCTTTTCGATGCTCTGGCTGACCTTTATCGGTGCCGGCTACGCCTACCGCAAGGGCACCCTGATTTCGGTCGACATCGTGCTGGAGTATTGCGGCGAACGCGTGGGCCGCCTGATGCGCATCCTGGTTGTGCTGTGCTCGGCGGTGTTCGCCTACGTCATGATCAAGTACGGCTTCGAGCTGGTCGGCCGGGTCTCCAGCCAGACCGCCCCCAGCACCCGTATTTCGATGATGTGGCCTTACCTCGCCATCCCGGCAGGCGGCATCGTGATCATGGTCAATAGCCTCGGCCTGCTGATCGACGAAGCCCTGGGCCAACCGGTCCACCACCATCAGGAGGTGAACTGACCATGGCACTGTTACTGTTCGTCCTGCTGATTTCACTGTTCATTCTTGGCGTCCCCATCGCCTTCTCGCTGGGCTTGGCCTCGGCCATTACCGTCTGGCATGGCGACCTGATGCCGATGCTGATCGTCGCCCAGCAGATGCTGGCCTCGGTCAATTCCTTTCCGTTGATGGCGATCCCGTTCTTCATCCTGGCGGGCTACCTGATGCAGGGTGGCGGCATCTCCAAGCGCCTGGTCGACTTTTCCAACACCCTGGTGGGCAGCATGACCGGCGGCCTGGCCATGGTGGCCATCGTCACGTCGCTGTTCTTCGCGGCGATCTCCGGCTCCGGCGCCGCCACCACCGCCGCGATCGGTGCCATCCTGATTCCGGCCATGCTGTCCAAGGGCTATCCCGGTGGCTACGCCGCCGCCAACCAGGCCGCCTCCGGCGCCCTCGGCGTGATCATCCCGCCCAGCATCCCGCTGATTCTCTACGGCATCGCCGCCAACGTCTCGGTTGGCGACATGTTCATCGCCGGTATTCTGCCGGGCATCCTGGTGACCCTGACCCTGCTGGTGTTTGCCTACTTCTTTGCCCGTGCCAATGGACTTGGCGGCGGAGAAAAAAGCTCGCTCGGCGACGTCTTTCGCGCCGGTAAAAAGGCGATTCTGGCCATCCTGATGCCGGTGATCATCCTCGGTGGCATCTATGGGGGTGTCTTTACGCCCACCGAAGCCGCCGTCATCGCGGTCGCCTACTCCTTCGTCATCGGCACCCTGATCTACCGCGAGATCAAGTTCGCGAGCCTGGTCGGCATCCTCAAGCAATCCGCCGTGACCACCGCGGTGGTGCTCAGCATCATCGGCGCCGCCGGGCTCTATGGGCGCATCCTGCAAAGCCTGCGGGTCCCCGACATGATCTCGGACTTCGTGATCTCGGCCATCGACAGCCCGCTTCTGTTCATCCTGCTGGCGAACCTGTTGCTGCTTCTGGCCGGCATGTTCATCGAGGCCGCCGCCGCCATCCTGATCTTCGTGCCGATCCTGCTGCCGATCGCGGTGAGCTACGGCTTCGACCCGATCCACTTCGGCATCATCATGGTGGTCAACCTGGCCATGGGCATGTTCACCCCGCCGGTCGGGCTCAACCTCTTCGTCGCCTCCCAGATCACCAACATCGGCATTGCTCGTCTGACCTGGGCGGTCATGCCCTTTGTCGCGATCGTGCTCGCCAACCTTCTGATCATCAGCCTGCTGCCGGTGTTGTCCACCTGGCTGCCGTCGCTGTGACCCCACACAAGGAGAACACCATGAACGTCGTTGAAAGCCTCACCCCGCGCCAGGGACTGCGCGTGCTGGTCACCGCCGGCGCCTCCGGCATCGGCCTGGCCATCGCCGAGGCCTTCGTCCAGGCCGGCGCCAGGGTCCACGTCTGCGACATCGACAGCGAGGCCCTGGCCGCCCTGCCAGACGGCATCACCCATACCCGTTGCGACGTCAGCCGCGAGGACGAGGTCGCCCGCCTGTTCGATGACGCCCGCGCACTCGGCGGTCTCGATGTGGTGGTCAACAACGCCGGGATCGCCGGCCCCACCGCGGGCATCGACGAGATCGATCACGCAAGCTGGACCCAGACCATCGACATCAACCTGAACGGCCAGTACCGCGTCGCCCACCGCGCCGCGCCGCTGCTGCGCGAAAGCCAGGGACTGCTGGTCAACCTGGCCTCGGTGGCCGGACGGCTTGGCTTCGCCTACCGCACGCCCTACGCCGCGAGCAAGTGGGCGGTGGTCGGCCTGACCAAGAGCCTGGCCTGCGAGCTCGGCCCGGACGGCGTGCGGGTCAATGCCATCCTCCCGGGCATCGTGCGCGGGCCACGCATCGAGAAGGTGATCGAGGACCGTGCCGCCAAGCGCGGCATCAGCTACGCCGAGATGGAAACGGAGAACCTGTCGAAGATCTCCATGCGTCGCATGGTCGAGCCCACCGATATCGCCGCCATGGCACTGTTCCTGGCGGCGCCGGGGGGCACCAACATCAGCGGCCAGGCACTCAGCGTCTGCGCCAACGTCGAATCCCTGTGACCACGGAAGCCTCCTTATGACCAGACCCGTAGGTATTCTCGGCGCCGGCCTGATCGGCCGCGCCTGGGCCATCGTGTTCGCCCGAGCCGGCATCGACGTGCGCCTGCATGACGCCGCAGACGAGGCGCTCGAACGGGCCCGCGACGCCATCGCCACCTCCCTCGACGACCTCCACCAGGCGGGGCTGATCGAGGACCCGGAGCGGGCGATGTCGCGTATCCGCTACGACAGCGACCTGGCATCGGCCATGGCCGGGGTCGGCTACGTGCAGGAGTGCGGGCCGGAAGATGTCGAGACCAAGCGGCGCATCTACAGCGACCTTGAAGCCGTGGTGGCCAAGGACACGGTGCTGGCTAGTTCGACCTCCGGTATCGCCGCTTCGCGCTTCACCGATCACCTCCATCACCCTGACCGTTGCCTGGTGGCCCATCCGGTCAATCCGCCCTACCTGATCCCGCTGGTGGAAGTGGTGCCGGCGCCGGCCACCGGGCAAGCCGCGGTGGCGTCCACCATGGCGCTGCTGGAGCAGGCCCGGCAGACACCGATCCTGGTCAACAAGGAAGTCCCTGGCTTCGTGCTCAATCGCCTGCAAGGCGCCCTGCTCAACGAGGCGCTGAGACTGTTCGCAGACGGGGTGTGCTCCGCCGAGGATCTGGACAAGACGGTCAAGCACGGGCTGGGCCTGCGCTGGTCGTTCATGGGGCCCTTCGAGACCATCGACCTCAATGCGCCCGACGGCGTGGTCGACTATGGCAACCGCTATGGGCCGCTGTATCGCGACGTCGACCGCGAGCGCGGTGACGACGATCCCTGGCAAACCACGACCCTGGCGGCACTCGACCAGCAGCGCCGTCAACAATTGCCGGCCCAGCGCCTAGGCGAGCGACAGGCCTGGCGCGACCGACGCCTGATGGCGCTGATCGCCCACCAGCAGTCGCTGACAAACGATTGACCCGGGCCAACGACGGACCCAGACCAGCCACTGTCCCACCTTACCCGCCTATCCATCATTCAAGGACCCGACCCATGGCAAAGCAACGCAAGGTCATCATCACCTGCGCGGTCACCGGCGCGATCCACACCCCGTCCATGTCGCCGCACCTGCCGGTCACCCCGGAAGAGATCGCCGAGGCAGGCATCGCCGCCGCCGAGGCCGGCGCCTCGATTCTGCACCTGCATGCGCGTGATCCCGACAACGGCAAGCCGACCCAGGACCCGGCCATGTTCGAGCGCTTCCTGCCCCGCATCAAGGACGCCTGCGACGCGGTCATCAACCTCACCACCGGTGGCAGTCCGCACATGAAGGTGGAGGAGCGCATGCGCCCGGCCATGGAGTTCAAGCCCGAGCTTGCCTCCATGAACATGGGCTCGATCAACTTCGGGCTGTTCCCGATGCTCGACCGCTACGCGTCGCTTGAGCACCAGTGGGAGCGTGAGCACCTGGAGAACAGTCGCGACCTGGTGTTCAAGAACACCTTCGCCGACATCGAGAAGGCGATGACCCTGGGCGCCGAGAACGGTACCCGTTTCGAGTGCGAGTGCTACGACATCGGACACCTCTATTCCCTGCGCAACCTGCTCGACCGCGGCGTCATCGGCGGCCGCGTGTTCGTCCAGAGCGTGTTCGGCATCCTCGGTGGCATCGGTCCTCACCCAGAGGACGTGATCCACATGCGGCGCACCGCGGACCGGCTGTTCGGCGACGCCTACGAGTGGTCGGTGCTGGGCGCCGGCAGCAGCCAGATGCGCATCGCCGCCCAGGCCGCCGCCATGGGGGGACACGTGCGGGTCGGGCTCGAGGATTCGCTGTGGCTGGGCCCGGGCAAGCTGGCCGAGACCAACGCAAGCCAGGTCGCCAAGGTGCGCGAGATCCTCGAGGGTCTGTCGTTTGAGGTGGCGACACCGGACGAAGCGCGTCAGATGCTGGGACTCAAGGGCGCCGACCAGGTCGGCTTCTAGGGAGACGGGCAATGACCCTGTATCGACTCGGGGGCAAGGCCCCCGATATCGCCGCCAGCGCGCTGGTGTTCGACGAGGCCACGCTGATCGGCGACGTACGCCTGGGTGAGCGCGTCAGCGTGTGGCCCGGGGCCGTGCTTCGTGGCGACAATGCGCCTATCGTGGTGGGAGACGACAGCAACCTGCAGGACGGCTGTGTGGTTCACTCGGACCCCGGCTATCCGGTTACCATGGGACGCCAGGTCACGGTCGGTCACCTGGCCATGCTGCACGGCTGCCGCATCGGCGATGACGTGCTGGTGGGAATGAATGCCACGGTACTCAACGGTGCCGACATCGGTGATCGATGTATCATCGGCGCCGGCGCGCTCGTCACCTCGGGCAAGCGCTTTCCCCCTGGCTCGTTGATCGTCGGCAGTCCAGCCAAGGTGGTCAGAGAACTGACCGAGGACGAGATACAGTCGGTGCGCGACAATGCCAGCGTCTACACCGACAAGATCGCCGCCTATGCGTCTCTGGAGCCTGTCGAGCCGGCGTGATCGCCGGCCATTTCTGCCACCCGACACGACATGACTCGATGAAAAAGAAATCCGTCACCTCACACGATGTCGCCCGTCTTGCCGGGGTCTCGCAGTCTGCCGTCAGCCGGACCTTTTCGCCGGATGCCAAGGTGTCGGACAAGACCCGCAAGAAGGTCATGGAAGCGGCGCGGCAACTGGGCTATCGGCCCAACACCATCGCCCGCTCTCTGATCACGCGATCGAGTCGCACCATCGCGGTGGTCGTCTACAGCCTCGAGAATCCCTTCTACAGCTATATGCTGGAAAAGGCGTCCCGCTTCTTCAAGCAGCAGGGTTACCACCTGCTGCTATTCTCGGCGTCCAGCAGCGACGGCTTCGATGACGTGCTCGACGACATCCTGAGAAGCCAGGTCGAAGGCATCCTGATGCTGGCGATTACCCTCAATGACGACCAGGCGGCTCTGGTCTGCGACTACGGCATTCCGGTGGTGATCATCAACCGTACGGTCGACTACGCGGGCATCAGCCAGGTCGCCTGTGACAACTTCCAGGGCGGCTACTGGGCGGGCCGCCACCTGGTCTCGCTGGGCCATCGCCGCATCGCCTACCTGTCAGGCCTGGTCGACTCCTCCACCGACATCCAGCGTCGCGCTGGCTTTGTCGAGGGCCTGGCCTCCATGGGGGCAGCCCTTCACGACAGCGGCATCGGCCACTATCAATACACCAGCGCCTGCCAGGCCACCCGTCTGCTGTTCGCCAGCACCACCCCGCCCGACGCCCTGTTTGCCGCCAACGACCTGATGGCCATCGCCGCCATGGAAGTCATCCAGAGCGAGTTCTGCCTCAAGGTGCCCGAGGACGTCTCGGTCATCGGTTTCGACGACGTGCCCATGGCCGCCTGGCCGAGCCACTCGCTGACGACCCTGCAGCAGCCGGTACAGACCATGATCATGCGTGCCACCGAATTGCTGCTGGCCCAGATCGACCAGCCGGACACCCCACCACAGCAGATCACCCTGCCGGTCACGCCGATGCTGCGCGGCAGCGTCAGGCGCCCTTCAGGCGACGTCAACGACACCTAGTGAAGCGACGACCCTCTCGCCATCCGCCGACGCATGCGTGAGCATGCGCCGGCGGATGGGCCAGCGCCTATTCCACCTCGAGCTGTCCATGGTCGATCAATCGATCGAGGAAGGCGTCGCTGGATGCTCCGCCCATGCGCACGCCGGCCAGGACGATAAACTGATCGGCGCCGGCGCCGTGTGCGCCGATACCACCATCGGACTTGACCGCGATGACGGTATCGTCCCCCTCCTGACTGGCGTGCAGGAAGTCCGACACCTGGTGGTCACGGGCGTCATCGAGCAGATCAGACAGATCGAGCCGGTCTGCCTCGGGGTTGCGGGCGGTGTTGCCCAGGGTGAAGTCCTTGATCTCGTCTTCTGCAGGCCTGCGCACACTGCCCGCATCCCCCGCCTCGTAGCCAAAGGTGTCGGCGCCAAAGCCGCCCCACATCACGTCGCCACCGCGACCGCCGATCAGCACGTCGTCACCACCACCGCCGATCAGCACATCGCGCCCCCCTTGCCCAAGCAGGGTGTCGTTGCCGCCATCGACACGGTCTGTATCCATCAGCTCCCGGTAGTGGTCCTGGATATAGGCAATGATCTCTGCGTCGCTCGCCTCGGCGCCATTGCCATGGTGAACCGACCACTTGAGGTACTCGGTCAGCCCTTCGTAGCCGAGGCCGTCGTGGCTGCCGGCGGCAAAGCTCTCGTTGGTATCGCCGTCTCTCCAGCGGAGGTGGTCGGAGTTGACGGTGTCGCCAAACAGAATATCGGCCTTCACCCCGCCGGCAAGCACATCGTCACCGAGCACCTCGAGCGGTGCGTCGGGGCCACCCTGCGCCAGCGCGGCGTTCAGTACCTCCTGGGTGTTGACGATGACCGACTCACCGGCGGGTGACGTCCACTCGGTGCCGTCCTGCAGGGTGATGGTGCGAGCCCCCTGGGTCTCGGTATTGTCGAAGATGTCCAGATAGTCCTTGCGCAGCAGACCCGCAGGATCCGGCTCCCCCGCGACCTCTTCACCGATGCCGAAGGTATGCACCTCGGACAGCCGACCGAGTTGAAGGAACTGTTGATACGCCTTGTGGACAGGGGTAAAGGCCCCCGCCACATCGCTCTCCACGATGTGTCCACCCTCCCGGTAGGCGGTTGGGAGACCATCGGTCAGGAACAGGGTCAGCGACCCGTCACCTTCATCTTCCTTTGCGACATGGTATTTTCTGGCGGCGGAGAGGGCTGCCTGATAGTTGGTGGAGCCCTGGGCCGCCGCACCGTTGACGTAAGCGATAAGGCCAGCCACGTTATGTTCGTTCAGACCATCGACCGCTCTGGGTGAATGCGCCTTGTCGTCAAAACGCACCACTTGTACGTCCACATTTCCGTCGTGACCCGCCAGACGTGTGAGCAACAGATTGACGTTCTGCTGCAATAGCTGGAGCCGAGTCAGACCATCGGTGCCGGACGGCTGGCGCATGCTGCCGGACTCGTCGATCAGGATCGAGATATTGTAGTCGACACCTGACGCAATCAATCCCTGCTTGCCGCCCAGGTCGCCGATCAGGACGTCATCACCCGGGCCGGTCGACCCATGATTGTCCCCATTGTCACCGACATAGAGTTCACCATCTTCCCGGCCCGCCATCACATCGACCGTCAGTGACGCCGAGGTGATATCACCGTCGCCATCGGTGCCGTTGTAGTCGATCACTGCGTCACCGGCGAAGCCCTGGTGCGGGACGAAGGTCAGGGTGCTGTCGGGGTTGATGGTGACGCTGCCGACGCCAGCACCACCCTGAACGCTGGCCCTGATGACATCGCCCGGGCCATCGGCACCATGCTCATCGTTGGCCAGCACATCCACACGCACCGGCGTGCCGCTGGCGGTAGTGGCACTGTCGTCATGGGCGATTCCGCTGTCGTCATCGATGATGATCTGCACAGCTCCGTCAGCGCTGTCGCCGTCCCCATCCGTGACGGTGTAGCCCACCGCGAACTTGATATCGTCTTCAAACGTACCGCTGCGGTGGTCCAGCGGACCTTCGACAAACAACTTGTAATAGGCCGTTTCAGGGCCATGCAGTATCCAGATAACGCGGTCACCGTTGTCGTCGAAACCTTCCAGCGAACGACCGTTACCACTGAGCTGCCAATTGATCGGGACGCCGCCGGAAGTTAGTGACGGCAGCCCGGCGGTGTGCCAGGTGAAGGAGCTCACGCCGTCGTTGCCGACGTCATAGTTCAAACGAGCGGCGGTAAAGCTCTGGGAAGTCAAGGCGTCGCCTACGCCACCTCGAATGCCGCCGGGCAGGCCCTCTTCGTCAACCACCGACCTGATCAGACCGGCGGTCGGGGTATGGTCGTGTGGACTGTCGATCGAGGTGTAGGTGCTCACATTGTCTGTTTCGGAATCGGTGTTCATGACAGTCTCCTGTCCTTGGGTGGGTCGAAATTCGCGTATGACTCCTTGAAGCTAGGCGGTCGATACCGACCTCGACACTGGACTGGTGGCCACCACTTTTCGCCCCATTACTCCTCGATATCTGGCACCAAACGCGACTTTCATAAAAAACCGACACTTGCGAATCAGCAAAAAACCACTTCGCACCAAAAGCCACACGAAAGAAAATTCACGAAATTCGTTACCAACTGAAAAATAAACCTTTTTGTTTTTCCAGCGATTTTAAAACATGAGATTCCGGCATCGAAAAACTCGAAACAACACAGTTCCGTAGGTCGGATCAACGCCGGCGCTGCCCTGGCTTATAAAAGCCAACAGTCCACCTTGTCGGTCACCGCTACCTTTTGGAATATTGATCGATCAACATTGATCACACGACAGAAAAAACATCCATCAATCATCAAGACGTCGAGGCAGCGTTTCAGCCGGTTTATCGACACAAAAAGACGCGAAGAATATCGCGATAGCCGACAAGACATCACCCAGCCAAAGGCCGGGTGATCGAAGGGAATCTTCGCTGGAGTGATCCACCGCTGACTCCACTCTCTACTCCACTCTCTACTCCACTCTCTACTCCACTCCACTGCCTACTCCACCAGCAGCGCAGCCTCCTGGCCGATGCGCTCCAGCGTGGTGTCGCCGGCACCGGCGCCGTTCAGGGCCAGTGCTTGTTCACTATCTGCGCCGCTGTCCATGCCGCCACCACTGCCTCCACCACTGCCCCCTGCCGACGCGGGGCCTACGCTGTCGGTCTGGTCCTGTTCCGGAGGCAGCCAGACCGATACCTCCTCGTCGCTCTCGTCATCAAGCAATTCCGACAGCGCCAGCCGGTCCGTCTGGGCGTTGTCCAAAGCGTTGCCGAGGACGTCGTCCTGAGCCTCGGCTTCGAGGACACTCACGGAGCCAAAGTCGTAGGGCAGCGATCCCGACTGGATGCTGGACTCACCGGGGGCGTCATCACCGCCATCGGTGATACCGTCCGCCAGACCGTCCTCAGCGACGACAACCGGGGTGAGACTCGAGTTGGCCCTGGCGTAGTCACCGGTATCGACATTGCTCTCCACTGTGATGGAAACATCGTCCACATCGATGGAGCCGTCACCGTCGATGACGTTCAGGTAGACGGTGGCGATTCCCGTAAAGTCGGGATGGGCCGTGAAGAAAAATCCTGCGCTGGTGGTGCTGACGCTGCCGACCGCGTCACCCCCCTGAACCTCGACGCTGAAGTCGAGGCCATAGTCGGCACCGGACCTGGAGAAGCGCAGTACATTGCCGAAAAATACCTTGGAGCCACTCTCGATGGTTGCTTCCATGCTGGCCACGGCGAAGGGGCTATCATCGTTTACCCGTACCTGTATCTTGCTTGCGGCACTGTCACCGTCGCCATCGGTGATCCGGTAACCAATATCGAAGTCGATGTTGCTTTCCACATAGGCATCGTCATGGTCCATCGACTGCTCCAACCACACCTGATAGTCCCCGCTGAGGACATCGGTGAGTTCAAACCGTATTACCGTACGCCCATCGGCAGCGCCCCTGAGCACAAGACCGTCGTCGCTGAGCTGCCAATCGATCGAAGATCCCCGACTCGTCAGCGTCGGCAGGTCCTCGGTCAGCCAGGTAAAACTGCCAGGCCCGTCATCGCCGAAGTCATAGCCCAGTTGACCATTGTAAGAAGTGCCAGCGGGGTCAGGAATATCGCCAGGACCACCACCTATACCGTCAACCAGACCGTCCTCGTCGAGGAGAACCCAGGGCGGCGTGGAGGGGGTGGTGGGGATACCATTCCCCTGCGGGTCCCTGACGGTGACGGTAAGCCGCCCCTCACTGGTGTCGCCGTCGCCATCGCTGGCGCTGTAGTCGATCAGGGCGCTACCGGTGAAGCCGTCGCCAGGCACGAAGGTCAGGGTATCGTCGCCATTGACGCTGACGCTGCCGACGCTCGCCCCTCCCTGGACGCTGGCCGCGACCACCCCGCCACTCCCGTCGGCACCGAAGGCGTCATTGGCCAGCACGTCCACGGTCACCGGTGTCTTGGTGCCGGTGGTGGCGCTGCCGTCGCTGACCTGCGGGCTGTCGTCGTCCACGGTGATACGCAGCACGCCTGAGGCGCTGTCGCCGTCTCGGTCGGTGACGGTATAGCCCACGCTGAAGTTGAGATCGTCCTCGATGCCGGCGTAGGTGTGATCCAGCGGCTGTGCCACCGCCACCTTGTAGCTGCCGCTCGCCACATCCGTAAGCTGCACCGAAATCACCCGATCGCCGTTGCCGTCGAACCCCACCAGCGAGCGACCATTGCCATTGAGTCTCCAGCTCACCGGGTCGCCGCCGCTGGTCAGCGCCGGCAGGCCATCGGTGTGCCAAGTGAAGCCGCCCAGACCGTCATCGCCAGCGTCGTAACCCAAGACGCCGGTCTCCACGGTCTGCTCGGTGAGCGCATCCCTGACACCGCCGTGGATGCCGCCGGCCAGGCCATCCTCGTCGACCACGGCCTTGGCCGGACCGGTGGCCGGGTCACCATCGGTTTCAGGGGTGGTCGGGACATCGTTGCGCTGCCCCTCGACCGTGACAGTAAGCTGGCCGTCACTGGCGTCGCCATCACGATCCTGCATGGTGTAGTCGATCAGGGCGCTACCGGTGAAGCCGTCCCCCGGCACGAAGGTCAGAGTATCGTCGCCATTAACGTTGACACTGCCGACGCTCGCCCCGCCCTGGACGCTGGCCGCGACCACCCCGCCACTCCCGTCGGCGCCAAAGGCGTCATTGTCCAGCACATCCAGCGTCACCGAAGTGCCAATGGTGGTGGTGGCGATGTCGTCGTTGGCCCGGCCACTGTCGTCATCCACGGTGACGCGCAATACACCGTCGGCGCTGTCGCCATCAGCGTCGCTGATGGTATAGCCCACGCTGAAGTTGAGATCGTCCTCGATGCCGGCGTAGGTGTGATCCAGCGGCTGTGCCACCGCCACCTTGTAGCTGCCGCTCGCCACATCCGTAAGCTGCACCGAAATCACCCGATCGCCGTTGCCGTCGAACCCCACCAGCGAGCGACCATTGCCATTGAGTCTCCAGCTCACCGGGTCGCCGCCGCTGGTCAGCGCCGGCAGGCCATCGGTGTGCCAAGTGAAGCCGCCCAGACCGTCATCGCCAGCGTCGTAACCCAAGACGCCGGTCTCCACGGTCTGCTCGGTGAGCGCATCCCTGACACCGCCGTGGATGCCGCCGGCCAGGCCATCCTCGTCGACCACGGCCTTGTCGGGACCGGTGGCGGGATCATCGTCGGTCTCGGGAGTGATGGGGGCATCCACGCCGCGGGTATTCATCAGCGCAGTGGCGCTGGCATTGGCTCTTTCGGTGTCGGTATTCATGGGAGCGTCCTCGCCACCGGTTGGTGGCGGCAAACAACGAAAACAAGGCAACAAGCTCGGTTTTATTCCTGCGTCTGCCCTAAACCTAGGCACTGATTTTCGCTCTCGACACTGGACTGACGAACATCATTATCACTCGAAGCCTCCTTGTTTTCCGACATCAAAAATTTCTTTTTTATAAAACAGATAATTGCGCGTCAGAAAACGCCTCATCCACCAATTCACACTTTGTGATAAAAAATTCACAAATTTTTAAATGATTGATAATTCGACACTTTACTGTATAAATAAATACCAAGGTCGCTGCCATCAAGCGACTAAACAATCGATTAAGCACAATTTTGCATGCTTATTCCACGCCTCGGGCAATGATGACTGCGAACAATCACACAAAACACTCTAGATTTTACGTCACGATTTTCTTCCCTTGTCAGTTCGACAACTGAAAAAACAAAAACCACACTTCCATCTTTCCATAAGCGAGTACACGCCGGCCTTTACGCACGTCGCTATAACGCCATAACAAAAAATTATCACCTTTTGATAAAAACCCCGATTGGCCGAATTCAAGTGCTGATGTTGTGGGTCGAGATCACCGCCCGAAGAACAGCCGATAGTTGCTGCGCTTGCAGGATGCAGTGCACGGCCCTGTCGCTGGGAGGGGGCTGGGAGAGAGGGCTGGGAGCGCTCGTAGCGATGCGAGATAGCCGAGGCGTCTCGTACTCGAGGGAGGCTCGTCGCTATGCAAAAAACATCACCCGGCCAAGGGCCGGGTGATCGAAGGGGACTTTCGCTGGAGTGATCCACCACTTGCTCCACGGCCTATTCGACCGCTTGCTCCACTCTCTACTCCACTGCCTACTCCACCAGCAGCGCGGCCTCCTGGCCGATGCGCTCCAGGGTGGTGTCGCCGGCACCGGCGACGCTCAGGGCCAGCGCTTGTTCGCTGTCTGCGCCGCTGTCACTGCCACCACAGCGCCATTGGGATGATCAGCCCAGCAGCCTTCGAAGCTCGAATGATCGCATAGACCGGTGTCCACTTTTGTTGGGCAAGATCAGGAAGCACCCGCCTGGCGATGGAGCCCAGGCCGTTATGCCTTTCGGGGGATGGCGCCCTCCCACCTCACTCGCCACACTGCGACCACGCCCGAGCAACACGCCAATGCTGCACATCCTGGCACCACCCGACGGATACCGGGAAGACATCAGGCGCCAGACAGCGTCCTGCTTCAGTGATCACATGTCTCCCCTGGCACCGCGGCTCTTTTCTTTCCCTGGGCCCGACACATGGAGTGGAAAATGAGGACTTCCATCGCTGCGACAATGCTGACCGTGGCCCTGTCGGCAGGCCTGTTGGCGGCCAAGGCCCCCATCGCCATGGCCAGCACGCTGTCCCGGGCGGTGGCGGAAAACGACCATCGCCAACCGGCCATTCCCCACCCCCCAGCAGCAGGCTGCGGCCGCCCAGGCACTGGCGGACTTCGAGGCCCGCGCGGGCCAGAAGCCTAATATCCTGCTGTTTATCGTCGATGACCTGGGCTACGGTGACCCCGGCGCCTTCGGTGGTGGCGAGGCCGTCGGCGCCCCCACCCCGCATATGGACCGGCTGGCCGATGAAGGCCTGATGCTGACGTCGACCTATTCGCAGTACACCTGCACGCCCACACGTGCGGCCATCTTTACCGGCCGTCTGCCGGTACGCACCGGACTGATCCGCCCGATCCTTGCCGGCGACAGCGTCAGCGTGAATCCATGGGAAGGCGAGACGTCCATTGCCAGGCTGCTGTCGAACCAGGGCTACTACAGTCTGCTGGTGGGCAAGTGGCATATCGGGGAAGAAGAAGGCATGCGCCCCCACGATGTGGGCTTCGATGAGTTCTACGGCTACTATCGCGCGCAGAAGGAGTACACCCAGCGCTTCGATGAGCGTCGCTATCCCGACCTGGTACTGGATGACGACAAGCTTGAGCGCTACGACCGGATCAAGGCCGATGACAACCTGATCCACGGCCTCGCCGACGGCACCACCGAGGTGGTCAGCCAGGTCAGCTCCATCGAGGACATGGCCGAGGGTGACGCCCGACTCAGGGACTACACCGTCGACAGCATCCAGCGGCTGTCGCAGCAGGACGCGCCCTTTTTCATCACCCACGCCTTCATGAAGGTGCACGCCGACAACTGGCCATCGGAGGCGTTTCGCGGCGCCAGTCCATCGAAGTATCCCTACAAGGACGCCGTCGTCGAGGTCGACAGCTATATCGGTGACATCGTTCAGGCGCTGGAAGACAGCGGCGAGCTGGAGAACACCTTCATCTTCGTCACCTCGGACAATGGGCCCCAGATGGATAGCTGGCCGGACAGCGGCTACACCCCCTTCCGTGGCGCCAAGGGCACCACCTGGGAAGGCGGCGTGCGGGTCCCGGGCATCGCCTACTGGAAGGGCATGATCCCGCCCGGCCAGCGCTCCGACGGCCTGTTCGATCTGATGGACCTGTTCAATACCTTCGCCACCCTGGGCGGCGCCGAAGACGGCATCCCTCAGGACCGCTACATCGACGGCATCGACCAGACGTCCTTCCTGCTTACCGAGAACGGTCAGTCCCACCGCGAGCAGGTCTACATGTGGCTGGGCAACCAGTTCACCGCCCTGCGCATGCGTGAGTACAAGATGCATACCGCCGTGGTGCGCGCCGACGATGGCCTGCGCTGGATCGACATGGCGACGGTGGAAAGGACCGCCCTGGCCCCTTGGCTGTTCAATCTCTACATCGACCCCAAGGAACAGATGACCGTCGGCCACCGACGCAACGCCTGGCAAGCGTCCATGGTGGCCGAAGCCGGCGCCCATCGCGCCACCTTCGAGAAATTCCCGGCCAAGAACATCGGACTGGAGTAGCCCGGGCGCCGGGCTCAAGGCCCGCAGCCCCCCTCGCAGGAATCGTCTCTGCCAGGTCGGCAGACGGTGACGACCGTGGCGCCGACGACGTCTGTGCTATCGAGGCGACTTGCCTACTCTGAGGCTGTCGCCGCACGGTGCTTGAGCAGGCTGATACCGGTCACCGCGCCGAGAATCAGCAGCATGCCCCCGACCTGAGGCAGGGTCAGGCTCTCGTCCAGCACGAACAGCCCGAACAAGGTCGCGGTGACCGGTTCGACCATGGCGACGATGGAGGCCATGGTCGGCAGCGTATAGCGCACGCCGACAACGTAGCAGAAGAACGACAGCGCGCCGCCCAGCACACCGACCAGCAGAAACAACGAAACGTCAGCGGACGCCGGCACCGAGGCCAGTGTCGAGAAATCCGCCAGCGGCAGGATCAACAGGGCGGCGGTGGCCAGCGCCATCGGCAGCGCCGCCGTGGCCGAGCCATGCAATGCCGCAAAGCGAAAGCCGAAGATGAAGAAGGCGTAACCGACGCCTGCCAGCAAACCGGCGGCGATGCCGAACGGCGTCACCACCCCGGCATCGGCGCGATAGATGCCGGTCAACAGCACGATACCGCCCATCACCACCGCCATGGCCAGCCACTGCACCAGTGACGGACGCTCGGCCCCGGTGAGGAAGGACACCACGAACACGAAGATCGGCGCGCTGTACATCAGGGTCGCCGCCACCGCCACGCTGCTCTCACTGATGCTGATGAAGTAAAAGGTGAAGTTGGCGGCGATACCGCACCCGGCGAGCATTGCCCACATCACCATCCGGCGGTTGACCGTCGGTCGCCCGCGCCGCCACCAGGACAGCGCCAGCCATACGAGCATCACACCCACTCCCACCAGCGCCCGCCAGAAGGACACCGCCTCAGGCGTCCAGTCGCGCTGCAACAGCAGGCTGCCGAAACCGCCGGCGAGCCCCCACTGCAGCGATGCCAGCATCACCAATAACGTCCCTGTCATTGCCATGACATGCCCTCGCTTCGAACAAATGAGCTCTCGGTCGGGCGTCGCTGCCCAACCGTACCCCAGCGTAGGAAATGATCACGGCGCGTCCTAGAGGCGCGGCAATGACTTCGTGTAAGCCTCATGTACCTTCGGTCGGGTGGCGACACCTTCGGCTAAGGCGCCCCGTGTCACCTCACTCCAGCAGCGCCTCGATATCATCGAGCAGCGCCTGGGGCACCCAGGCGCCACGGGATTCACTCAGCGCCCGCTCACGGTAACGACGCTGGGCCGGCAAGCGTGCGCCCTGGCCCAAAAGATCGTCGAACAACCGCTCGGCCCTGGCCATGTGCGCCTCGCTGGCGGCGCCTGCGGTGCGCGCCGGGTCGATGGCAATGATCAGTTCGCCGTGGTACGGAAGCCCTGCGCGACCGGCGTCGTGCTCGCTGGACTCGACGCTCAGCAGGTCGCCGATCATCGGGCCGGCGATCAGCTCGACCATCAGCGCCAGTGCCGATCCCTTGTGCTGACCAAACGGCAGCATGGCGCCGTGATCCAGTACTTCTTCGGGATCGGTGCAGGGCGCCCCGTCGCGATCGATCCCCCAGCCCTCGGGGATCGGCTTGCCCTCACGGCGATGCAACTCGATGTCGCCCCGGGCGATGGCGCTGGTGGCAAAATCAAACACCAGCGGCTCGCGCCCTGGCCTGGGCCAGCCAAAGGCCAGCGGGTTGGTGCCCAGAAGCGGGCGACTGCCGCCGTGGGGCGCCATATAGGCCTGGGTGGGGTTACAGGCGATCGCCACCAGGCCCTGTTCCGTCAGCCGCTCGAGCTCGACCCACAGGGCGGTGGAATGCACGCAGTGATTGATCGCCATCAGCGCGACCCCCGCGTCGCGGGCCTTGTCCACCAGCAGCGGCAGCCCCAGCTCGAAGGCCAGCGGCGAAAAGCCCCCGCCGGCATCGACCCGCACCACTCCGGCGGCCACGTCTTCTACCTCCGGGACGGCGTCGGCGACCACCGCGCCCTGGCGCAGCGTCTGGACGATCCCCAGCAGACGGTAAAGCCCGTGGGAGTGACTGGCGTCCATCTGCGCCGCCACCAGGGTCTCGCCGAGGGCCCTGGCCTGCTCGGCACTGAAGCCCTGGTGCTCCAGCACGCGGCGACTGAGCGACATCAGCGCCTCGCGGGTCAGGTAGGCCCCGTTGTCGACGGTGGTGTCGGTGTCCTTCATGGGGGCGTCTCCTTTTTCAGTATCCGGGGTCATTTCCACGAGGGGCCACTCAACTGCTCGGGTAGCCACAGCGCCAGCGACGGGAAGCTGAGTACCAGCGCCAGCACCACCAGCTGTACCACGATAAAGGGCACCACCCCGATGTACATGTGCTTGAGCGTCACCTCCGGCGGCGTGATCGCCCTGAGGTAGAAGATCGACGGTGCCAGCGGCGGCGTCAGATAGCTCGTCTGCATCACCACCAGGAAGGCCACGCAGAACCAGATCTCGTCGAAGCCGAGTGCACGCACGATGGGCATGGCCACCGGGATGACGATCAACACCACCGAAATCATGTCGAGCACGAAGCCGGCCAGGAAGGCGATCAGCAGGATCATGCCGAGGATCATCCAGGGGCTCATGCCGGTGTCCATCAACAGCGACTGCACCGTGGCCATGCCACCGGCGGCGAAGAACACCCCGGCAAACATATTACCCCCCAGCACGATCAGCAGAATCATCGCCGAGATATTCAAGGTCCGCTTGGCCGAGTTCCACAGCACGTCCAGGGTCAGGTTGCGATAGGCCAGCGCCAGTACCACCGATCCCAGGGCGCCGCAGGCGGCCGCCTCGGTCGGCGTGGCGATGCCGAGCAAGATCGTGCCGAGCACCGTCATGATCAGCGCCATGGTCGGCAGCAGCGCACCGAAGGTCATCTTGAGCTTCTCGCCGAGGGTCGCCCGCTCGGCGTCATCCTGCGCCATGCGCGGTGCCATCTCCGGCTTCAAGTAGGCGATCAGCACGATGTAGAGCAAGAAGAACAGCGCCATCAGGAAGCCCGGGAACATCAGGCCGCTGAACAGCGACCCCACCGAGACGCTGGCCACCGGGCCCAGCACCACCACCGTGATAGACGGCGGGATCGCCGTCCCCAGCGAGCCGCTGGCACAGATGGTGCCGGACATCAGCGACTTGCTGTACTGATGCTTGAGCATGACCGGGATGGCCAAGAGCCCAATCACCGCCTCGGTGGCACCGACCACGCCACTGGCCGCGGCAAACAAGGTCCCCATGACCACCGCGCCGACGCCCAGTCCCCCCGGCAGCCGACGGGTCCAGAAGTGGATCGCCGTGAACAGCCGCTCGGCGATACCGGAGCGCTCGAGCATGGCGCCCATGAAGATGAACAGCGGCACCGCCGCCAGGATCGAATTGGAGGCGGTGTCCTCGATCTTGGTCAGCAACTGATAGGCGGCAGCGTCGCCGAACTGCATGATGCCGAACAGCGTCGCCACCAGAATCATTGAAAATGCGATCGGAAAGCCGGCGATGATGAAACCGATCAAAGCCGGGAACATCACCAGCGCAAGATAGTCGCTCATGCCGCGCCCCCCTGTTCGGGCGTGCGCCCTTGCATGATATGAACCGCCTTGAGGATCTCGGCCACGACCTGCAGCGCCAGCAGCACGAAGCCGGCCCACCAGGTCAGAAATACGGGCCAGATCACCGGGTTCCAGGCCGAGCGGCCAGAGCGCTCGTTCGAGGCGAAGGCCTCCAGCGCATACTGCCCCAGCTCCCACACCAGCCAGCCCAGCACCGGCAGAAACAGCAGGTAGCCGACCAGGCGCACCGCTGCGTTGGTGCGATCCGACCAGCGCAACGTCAACAGATCGACGCTGACGTGCTGGCCCAGGCGCAGGGCGTTGGCCATGCCCAGCATGAAGATGGCACCCATGACCATGTAGCTGACCTCGAAGGCCCACAGGGTCGGGCGGCCCAGCACGTAACGGCTGAACACCTCATAGACCAGGGCCGCGATCAGCGGAAAGGTCAGCATGGCGCCCAGCCCTCCCGCCAGGCGGGTCAGCCGCTCGATAGCGTGAATAAGCTTCATCTCGTTTGCCCACAGGTGGTGGTAAAGACAGCGGCCCGACCAGGCAGCAAGGGGGTTAGCTCTTGCTGTCTGGCCGGGCCGCAAGACGTGTGGTCAGTCGCGACCCATGGCACCGATCGGCAGGCGATACTGCTGCCAGTTGGTCATGCTGGCCTTGAACTCACGCTGGGACTCGAGCACCCGGGCAAACCACTCGTTGCTCTCGGCGTTCTCGTCTTCCCACTTGCGCGTTTCTTCATAGATGGCGTCGATGAACGACTGATCCAGCTGGACGATCTCGTTGGGACCGTCGACCAGCTCCTGGTAGGCCTCGAGGTCGGCGTAGGAGCTCGCGAGCCAGGAGTCGAACACGCTTAGCTTGCCGGCCAGACGCAGCAGCTCCTGCTGTTCGGCGCTCAGCGCATCCCAGGCGTCCTGGTTGACCTGGCACTCGAGGAAGCCACCCGACTGGTGCACGCCAGGCAGGATCACGTACTGCGCCACGTCCTGGAAGCCGGTGGGCTTGTTCATCTCGGGGCTACCCCACTCGGCGGCGTCGATCACGCCACGGTCCAGGGCGTTGTAGATCTCGCTGCCCGCCATGACCACGGTGGATGCACCCAGCTGAGAGGCGATCTCGGCCCAGGCGCCGGAGGTGCGCAGGCGCAGACCCTGGAAGTCCTCCAGCGTCTCGACCTTCTTGTTGGAGTGCAGGAAGATCTCGGTGCCCAGAATCGAACAGGGGAAGGCCACCACATCGAAGACGTCACGGCGGAAATCTTCATACAGCTCCACGCCGCCGCCCTCGTACATCCACATCATGAACTCTTCCGGCGTCAGGCCGCTGGAATGCCCGGCCAGCAGCGCCGCGGTGGGATCGGTGCCGTAGTCGTAGTTGACGTAGTTGTGGCTGACCTCGGCCACCCCGGCCTTGACCGTATTGGTGACCCGCAGCGCGCCCCCTAGGGTGCCACCGGGGAACACCTCGATGGCGATGTCGCCGGCCGTCAGCTGGTCGACATAGTCGGCGAAGGTCTGGGCATCGCGCTCAAGCCAGGGACCGCCGCCCCAGGGAGTGGCCATCTTCCAGTTCATTTCCTCGGCGTTTGCACTCAGCGAGGCACCCGCCAGCGCGGCCGCCAGGGCGACACCGCCCGCCAGTCGATTCAGTTTGTACATTATTATCCCCATTGGATTTTCTTGTGGAAATTAGGCGCTGTCCGAAAAGTCGACGAGCGAAGGTTAGACAAGGCAAAAATCGGTGAGAAAGCGCAGTTTACGGGGTGTAAATGAGCATTTTGATCCGATTTTTAACGCCGTATTACCGAGCGCAGGCACTTTTCAGACAAGCCCTAGGAGCGCAATGACCGTGCTGGCAAGCGCTTTGGCAACCCCGGGATCACGCCGGAGCGCCCGCTCACACGCACACACCTTGCTATTGTCGCGTTCGTGAATGAGGATTGCATATACGCAATATTCAGTCAAAATTATAAAAAAAGACCAACAATCAACGCTTTTTCTTGAAAAATTCGAGACAAAGGCGTCGGAGACCAGCATGAGCGACACCGTCACCCCGCCTCCACGCGTCAGGGAGCGTCCGCGCAAGGCAGGTTCCATCGGCACCAACCTGAAGGCACTCAGAAGCGATAGGGGCCTGACCATCGCCCAGATGGCCGAGGCCTCGGGCAGTTCCGCCGCCAGCATCTCGCGTATCGAGAACGGCCGGCTATCCCCGACCTACGACGTGATCGTCAAGCTGGCCGCCGCCCTGGAGGTAGATGTCAGCGAACTCTTCTATCACAACGAACGCAGCGCCCTGAGCGGCTGGCGCACCCTGACCCGGGCGGGCCAGGGGCCGGTGGTCGAGACGCCCAACTATCGCTTCGAGCTTCTGTGCAACGACATGGTGGCCAAGGACTTTCTGGTGTTTTCCACGACGGTGCTCAACACCAGTATCGAGGAGTTCGGCGAGTTGCAGCGCCACACCGGACATGAGCAGATCGTGGTGCAGCAGGGTGAAGTGGAGGTATGGACGGAGCACTACGAGCCGACCCGGCTCAAGGTCGCCGACAGCATGTCCTTCGACAGCCAGATGGGCCACGCGGTGATATCGGTCGGTGACGAGCCGGCGCGGATACTGTGGATCTGTACGTCCTGAGGGGCCCGGCAGCCGTAGGCTCGTCCCGACGCCGAGCCCCATGCACACTGCGCCGACCCGGGCCGAGCGCCGGCGTGGTCGGCCACACAGGGGGCCGACCACGCTCGTCGCCCGTAGCGCTTGCGTACAGGCAGACGAGCGATGGCTCCAGTGCGAGCGACGCCAGGCATCAAGCCGACAGCGCTGGCTCCCGTTCGGCAACGGCCACGGGCTTGAGCCCGCCAACCAGACCGGATGCCAGCGAAAGCAGGTGCTCATCGGCCCAGCGATCGGCGATCAACTGCACACCGATGGGCATGCCATTGCTGCCCTGCCCGATCGGCAGGTTGAGACAGGGCACCCCCAACAGGGTCCAGGCACGGCAGTAGAGTGGATCGCCTGTGGCCTCCAGCCCCAACGGCGCCTCGCCCGTGGCGCTGGCTGCCAGGATCGCATCGACCTGGGTGTCGAAGATCTGCGTCAGCGTTTGCCGGACACTGGCCACGGCACGCATTGCCTCGCAGTAGCGCATCCAGCTGATGTTGCGCCCTTCTTCGATCAGCTCGACCAGCTTGGGGCCCATCTGATCCGCGAATCGGTCGTACTCACTGGCCAGGGTGCCCGCGGACTCGTAGGCCATGACCACCCGCTGATGTTCGACCAGTTGTTCAAAGTCATCACCGAGCGCCAGCGGCACGATCTCGGCACCGGCCTCTTTCGCCAGCGCTTCGGCGTCGGCAATCACCTTCTGCACGTCGGGCGCCAGTGGCTGGCCTGCCGGCAGGCTGAAGGTGCCGATGCGAACGCCGGCAAGGCTTTGCTGCGGGGCGATCTCGGCCGCACCGGTCAGACTGGTGAATACCGTACAGATGTCGCCGATGCTGCGCGCAAACCAGCCGAGGGTATCCAGCGATGGGGCGAAGCCCCTGACGCCTGCGGTGCTCAGGGTATTGAACGTCGGCTTGAAACCATAGACGCCGCAATAGCTGGCCGGACGAATCATGCTGCCGGCGGTCTGCGTGCCGAAGGCGATGGGCACCATGCCCGCCGCCACCGCGGCGGCGGACCCACTGGATGAGCCGCCCGGCGTACGCGCTTCATCGTGGGGATTGCGGGTCTTGCCCGGGGTGAAATAGGCGAATTCCGTCGATACCGTCTTGCCCATGATCAGCGCGCCCTGCTGCTTGAGCAGGGTGACCAGGGACGCATCGACCAGCGCGCCGGCAGAACGCAGGTAGCCGCCGGTTCCCCAGGCTGTCGGCAGGTCCACCGTATCGATGATGTCCTTGATGCCCACCGGCACACCGTACAGGGGGCGATCCGCCAGCGCCGGATCCAGCGCCGGCGGCGACTCGGCGAGCGCCTCCCAGGCCCCTACCGAGGCCTCGCTGTGTTCGATTGTTGCCGTACACTCGTGCCACCAGTCCAGCGCCTCGGCGTCGGACTGGTCGAGCCTGTTACGAAAGGCGCCAATGGTGTCAGGACCTGATTGCATATGGATCATCCTCGAGGATTGTTGAAAGCGTTGTTGTGACGTCAGAGGATCAACTTGAGACCCACCACCAGCATCACCGCGGCAAACAACTGGCGCAGCCGGTGGGGGGGAAGAAAGTGGGCGAGCTTCGCGCCCAGCCGGGCCGCCGGCACACTGAACAGGGCGACGCCGAAGAAGGCCGGCCAGTAAAGGTAGCCGGAGCTACCGCTCGGCAGGCCGGAATGCCCAAGCCCGGTGAACAGGAAGGTGATGGCACCAGCGGCGGCGATCGGCAGGCCACACGCTGCTGATGTGCCGACAGCGTGGGTGACCCCGGCGCCGTTTCGGGCAAGCCAGGGCACGCTGAGCACACCACCGCCGACACCGAACAGCGCCGAAAAGGTACCGATGGCGGTGCCCGCAGCAAACATGGCCGGACGACCGGCGCCACTGTCGGCTTCACTGACACCCTTGGAAAGCAACATGTGAAGCGCCAGCAACAGCATGAACACACCGAAGTAGCGCTCGAGCTGCTGTGCGTCCAGCTGCTCGGCCACCAGCCCCCCGAGCACCGCACCACACATCAACCCGGGCAGCATGCGCGTCAGCAGATCCAGTGACACCGCCCCCTTCCTCCAGTGGCTGAAGGCCGAGGAGGCGCCGGTCACCACGATGATGGCCAGCGAGGTACCGATCGCCAGGTGCATCACCAGGTCCGCCTCCACGCCCTGGTGGGCCAGGGCCAGTGACAGTGCCGGCACGATGATGATGCCGCCCCCGATGCCAAACAGCCCCGCGACCAGCCCCGCCAGTCCACCGACCGCGCTGAAGAACAACAGTGCCGCTAGCATTCACTTTTCCTCCAGCATCGAAGATGGGCGGAGGTCATCCTCCACCCACCTTCTCGCTTATGGCGTACTCGACGCCCTGTTACGGTGGTCGACGAGCGACCCGGGAACGCGCCTTAGTTCACGACCTTGGCGGCGAAGGAGTCATCGACGATATCTTCGTAGTACATCTCGCCCTGGATGTTGCCGACGAACTGCTGCATCTCGATGGCGTTGGTAAAGGCGTCTTCGGTAATCGTCACGCTTTCGGGATAGACGTTGTTGTCGATCATGCGCTGCACCGCCGCGTCGACGACCTCACCGGACAGATCGCCGAACTCCTCACGCGCCACCGCCTTGGCAGCATCGGCGTCGGAATGGATCAGCGCCAGGGAGTCATTGATGGCATTGACGAAGCGCAGTACCAGGTCCGGATTGTCATCGATCATCTCCTGGGAGGTGTTGATGGTCGAAAACGCGTACTCGGGATAGTCATCGGTGAAGGCGTGGATTACCTCCAGCCCCTGGGAAATACCCTGCTCAACCTGAGGCTGGTACGCCACGGCGATGTCGCCACGCCCGGACAGCACCGGCCCCAGCTCCGAGCCATTCTGCACCTCGGTGATGGACACCTCGCCGTCGAGCCCGGCGTCTTCGATCAGCCGCTTGATCAAGGTATTCGACGTACCAGGCGCCAGCCCCACGACGACTTCCTTGCCGGCCAGATCAGCAGGCGAACTGTAGTCGAGATCGGGGCTCGCCAGCACCCAGACAGGGGCGCTGTTGGCCACCGCGCTGATGGCCTTGCCGCTGCCCCCCTGTTCCTGGGCAAAGCCGACATGCTCTGGTCCATGCACGGAGAACTGCGATTCGCCGGCCAGCACCGAGGCCAGAGCCGCCGGTCCAGAGCCCGCCGAACGTACCACCGGGACCTCGATGTTGTACTCGTTGAACAGCCCTTCGTGCTTGGCCACGTAGACCGGCAGGTAGAGCAGCGAGTGAAACGCCTCGTTGATCAAGATGGTATCCATGTCTTCGGCCTGAGCCTGGAACGAAGACACGCTGGCCAGGAGGCCGAGACCGACGACAATTTTCTTGGAGCACGCAAATGAATTCATGATGGTTCTGTTCCTTGTCGTTATATTTTCAGCTTCGGGACTGCACTCACTGCACTCACTACTTTCACTACACCTTCAATACTCACTACGCTTACTACCTTCACTACATCTTCTGCACTTTCCACACCTTCCACTCTTGCCACTCTTTCCTTTTGCCACGTCTATTGCTTGTTACACTCACCACCTGACACAGCGTTCTGCGACGGAAATTTCTACTTGTTCTCCCACGGCAACAGACGCTTCTCCACCTTCGATACCACCACGTAAAGTGCGATAGCCACCATCATCAGGACGATCACGCCTACCCAGACCACATTCAGGTTGAACAGGTTGCCCGCCACGAAGATCATTCTGCCCAGCCCGCGATCGGATGAGATGAATTCACCACCGATTTCGGCGATCAACGCAAAGCCGATGTTCAGACGGAAGGCCGAGATGATCCAGGGGAGGGTTGCCGGGGCGACCACCTTGGTAAAGATCTCGCGGCGGGTGCCACCCAGCGACCTCATCAGGTTGATCATGTTGCGATCGATCTGATGGGTACCCTGGTAGGCCGACAGCAACGCCACCACGAAGGTCGCGACGAAGGCCAGCATGATCTTGGAAAACATGCCCGAGCCGAACCAGATGATGATCATCGGTGCCAGGGCGATCTTCGGCAGACCGTTCAAGGCCACCATGAAGGGATCGATGATCCTTGCCGTGGTACGCGAGAACCACAACAGCAGGCCACACACCGAGCCGAGCACGCTGCCGAGAAGAAAGCCCGCGATGGTGGCAGAGACCGTGGCCAGGGTGTCATCCAAAAGCTGACCCGACTGCAACAGGCGCCAGGCCTCTTCCGCGATGCCTGCCGGCGAGCCCATCAAGAACGGATTGATCCAGCCGAGATTGACGCCCATCTGCCACAGCACCACCACCAGCGCGATGCCCGCGCCACGCCAGAGGTTGTCCGTCAGCAGGATCGAGCGACCGGGCGCTTCGCAGTTTTCCCTGTTGCTGCCCGACTGGATCGTATGGGTGTAGACCTGGGCCTCACTCATGCCGCACCTCCGGCTACCTGGATATCCAGGTCATCCCAGATGCGGTCGAACAGCTGTTGATAGCGGACGTCACTGCGTGCCTTGAGGCAGGACCCAAGCTCCCTGGACAGGCCCACGTCATAGACCTTCTTGACCGAGGTGGGTCGCTTAGTCATGACGGCGACACGATCCGACATGGCGATGGCCTCGCCGATGTCGTGGGTGATCAGCACCACCGTCTTGCGATGCTCTTTGAGGATCGACACGATCTCTTCCTCGAGCACCAGGCGGGTTTGATAGTCGAGCGCGGAGAACGGCTCATCGAGCAGAATCAGATCGGGTTCGGTGATCAGGGTGCGTATCAGTGCCACCCGCTGACGCATACCTCCCGACAGCGTATTGGGATACTGATCGGCGAAATCGGCCAGGCCATAGCGCGCCAGTTGCTCCCTGGCCATTTCATAGCGCTTCGCCTTGGATACGCCTTTGACTTCAAGCCCGAGGCAGACGTTGTCGATGATGGTACGCCAGGGAAAGAGCAGGTCACGCTGCAGCATGTAGCCGATCCGCGCCCCACAGACTGGATCGCTCCCGCGCAGCGTGATCTTTCCATCCGTGGGTTCCAGCAGGCTGGAGATGATGTTGAACATCGTGCTCTTGCCACACCCGCTGGGCCCGACGATGCTGACAAACTCTTCCTGTTTGATATCGAGTGTGATGTCTCTTATCACCTCGACGCTGTCATTGCCTGGACTGGAAAAGGTCTTCCTTACCCCCTCCAGCGAGATGACACTCGGGCGCGGCGGAGCTATCGCCTGCGGCTGTTCCAAGGGTAGTGCGTGCGACACCGGGGCATTCATTCGTTACCTCCTGAGCAAGGCCAGTATCCAAGATCATGTGACCTTTACTCAGGCATAACCGGTGCCACAAAAGCGGTTTTCCTTATCAATCAACTCCATAACAAATAATTCATGTACATGAGTCAGATGTGTGCCGATTCGCTCACCTCTTTGTGGTGCAGCGCACCATCCCCATGCACCAAGGCGCTCTGCTGACGGATTCGTAAGCTTTCCAGTGCTCTCACCCCGATTCTCGCCACCTCTCATCGCCCTCGGGACGCGCGACGAGGACACGCGGGTGGTCGCCCTCCCTCCCCTCTGCGCCCATAGCAGCAACGCACGGGTCACCCGTTCAGGACGAGATATCGCTGGAAGACATTCTTGCGAGCCGGCGCCTGCCGAGATCCACCAGGCTACACAGGACAAACACCACAGCGGCGAGGCTGACGATGGTGGGACCGGTGGGCGTGTCGAGCCAGTAGGCCGCCTGAAGACCGCCGCTAGTAGACGCGGCACCGATCACCGCTGCCACCAGCACCATGGCTTCCGGGGTGCGGCAGAAGGGTCTGGCGGCGGCGGCGGGAATGATCAGCAGTGCAGCGATCAACAGTACCCCCACCACCTTGAGCGCCACCGCCACGACCACCGCCAGGGACAGTGTCAGCACCAGTTGCTCGCGCCCGGGATGGATGCCATTGGCCCGTGCCAGATCCGCATCCAGGGTCGCCGTCAACAGTGACGACCAGCGCCACCCCACCAGCGCCATGACCAGCAAGGCGCCGCCAGCGATCAACACCAGATCCCCCTTGCCGACCGCCAGAATGTCACCGAACAGATATGCCATCAGGTCGATACCCACCCCGGACACGAAGGACACCGCCACCAACCCGAAGGCCAGCGCCGAGTGAGCCATGACCCCGAGCAAGGTATCCATGGCATAGCCACGACCGCTGAGCAACGAGACCAGAATCGCCATCAGCAGCGACACCACCAGCACTCCGGCGAAGATCGAGGTCGACAGCAACAGCGACAGTGCCACACCAAGGATGGCGGCGTGCGCAGTGGCATCGCCGAAGTAGGCCATGCGGCGCCACACCACAAAACAGCCCAGCGGGGCGGCGGCCAATGCCACACCGATTCCGGCGAGCGCCGCACGCAGCATGAAGTCATCGAGCATCAGGCCGAGACCCCCAACGAGCGGGCAGCGCCCACCTGCGCCAAGGCCGGGCTAGCGGCGTCTTTTTCGCGCAGGTGTTCGTGGCGGTAGAAGGCGAGCGCGTCAGCGGTATCGGGGCCAAACAGCGCCTGATAGGCCGGGGACGCCAGCACTCGCTCGGGCGTGCCCTGGCAGCAGACGTGGCGATCGAGGCAGATCACCCGGTCCGAGGTGCGCATCACCACATGCAGCTCATGGCTGACCATCAGGATCGCGCAGCCCGTTTCGCGCCTCACCCGCTCGATCTGGCGATAGAAATCCGCCGTACCCCGGTGGTCGAGGCCCTGGGTTGCCTCATCGAGCAGCAACAGGTCGGGCTTCTCCAGCAGGGCTCGCGCCAGCAGAACGCGCTGTCGCTGGCCGCCTGACAACGACAGCAACTGTTGCGAGCCCAGCTCAGGCACGCCGGCCTGCGCCAGGGCCTGCTGCACGGCTTCGCGGGAACGTCGACGAGGCAGGTTGAGAAAGCGCGTGACCGTCATCGGCAGGGTCGGATCGATGGCCAGTCGCTGCGGTACATAGCCGATGGTGAGCCCGGGCCTTCGCACCAAACGTCCGCCAGCGGACGTCAGTGCACCGATGATGGTACGCAAAAGCGTCGATTTGCCCGACCCGTTGGGGCCGACCAGCGTCACGATTTCGCCGCATTCGAGCTTGAGGTCTATGCCCTCGAGGATGGTCTGCCCTCCCAGGACGACCCGCAGATCATCGATCGACAATAGCGGCATGAACATTCTCCAGAGCCTTTCTCGATTTCGAAAACAATGTTATATCATAACAAAATATGCCACAATCACCCGCCCCGAGAACGCTCCAAGAGATCGATGACGATGCACACCTCGCTACGCCCCCTTCTCCTCCCTTGCCTGCTGCTTCCTGCGATGGCTGCCGCAGAGGTCCCCTCGGTGGCTGTGGATATTCCGCCGGTCCACAGCCTGGTGGAGCGCGTGATGGGAGACCTGGGGACGCCGCAACTGGTGATCCAGCCTGGGGCCTCCCCCCACGGCTACGCCATGCGTCCTTCCGAGGCCGAAGCCCTGGCGCAGGCCGACGTAGTGTTCTGGGTCAGCGATGGATTGACGCCCTGGCTTGCCAAGGCACGCCAGTCACTGGCGGTGGATGCGCAGCAGGTGGAGCTGATGGAAAGCGCCGGCACGCAGCGCCTGACCTATCGCCAGGGCGCCACCTTCGAGGCCCACGATCATGATGAGCACCATGAGCACGAGGAGCATAAGGGCCACCGGCACCACGAAGGGCATGACGGGCACGAGCACGAGCAGCATGCCGGCCACGACCATCACGACCATTCAGGCTGGGACCCCCACGGCTGGCTCGACCCGGTCAACGCCCAGGCCTGGCTCGATGCCATCGCCACCTCACTGGCCGAACTCGATCCCGACAACGCCGACATCTATCGACACAACGCAGAGGAAGCCCGCAGCGAGCTCGACGACCTGATCGATGAACTGGAGACCCGCCTCCAGCAGGCCCAGGGTACGCGCTTCATCGTCTTCCACGATGCCTACCAGTACTTCGAGCGCCGCATCGATGTGCCGGCGGCCGGGGCGATCTCCCTGGGGGATGCCTCCGACCCGAGCCCTGCGCGTATCCGAGAGATCCAGCAGCGTGTCGCCGAACTCGGCGTGCAGTGCGTCTTCCGAGAGCCCCAGTTCAACCCGGCGCTGGTGGACAGCGTGTTCCAAGGCACCGGGGTCGAGACGTCGCTGGTCATCGATCCTCTGGGCGTCGACCTGCCGCTTGGCGCCGAGCTCTATCCCGCATTGCTGCGCCAACTGGCCGACGGCGTCGCCCGCTGCGCCGCCGAGGCCGAGTGATGAAAGCCCTGTTCTTTCCAAGGCCTCCCCGGGGAGGCCACAACGCCCCACCGATCATCCCAAGGAGCAAGACGATGGACCCGATTCTGACCCGCCGCATGGCCGTCGCCGCAATCAGCGCCCTGACACTGGCGACCGCCCCCCTGGCCCTCGCACAAAGCGATTCCGCGGCCAGCGAAGCGCACGATCACGATCACGATCACGATCACGATCACGACCATCATGATCATGAGCATGATCACGCCAAGGACATCTACGCCGGCTATTTCGACGACGACCAGATCAAGGATCGGCCGCTGTCCGACTGGGAAGGCGACTGGCAGTCCGTCTACCCCTACCTGCTGGACGGCACCCTCGACGAAGTGTTCGCCCACAAGGCCGAACAGAGCGATGACAAGACCGCCGAGGAATACAAGGCGTACTACGAGATCGGTTACGAGACCGACGTCGACCGTATCGTCATCGATGGCTCTACCGTCTCCTTCCACGAAGATGGTCAGGTGCTCTCCGGCGAATACGCCTCCGACGGCTACGAGGTGCTGACCTACAAGGCCGGCAACCGCGGCGTTCGCTACATCTTCGAGTACCAGGGTGAAGACGACAGCCTGCCGAACTACATCCAGTTCAGCGACCATGCCATCTACCCGACCGAGGCCGATCACTACCACCTGTACTGGGGTGACGACCGTGCGGCCCTGCTTGAAGAGGTCACCAACTGGCCGACCTACTATCCCTCCGAACTGGATGGCCAGGGTATCGTCGATGAAATGCTGGCCCACTAAGGCCCAGGCATAGGCACAGAGAGACCAAAGCCCCTCGATCGAGGGGCTTTGTTTTATCGGTGAGTCGGTGCACTAGCCGGAATGCACAGCAGTGCGCCGGACGAACCGTTCACCCACCAGAAACGGTTCGCCAGCGCCATCCTGCTGAACTCGCCTATCGTGCTGGCGATGCAGGCCCGCATTATCGCCCTTTACCGCCATGATGCATAATTTTACGCATAGCTGCGTAAAGAGGCGTATTCCATGGTTTCCGCAACTTATGTCTTTCACCGACCAGCCCTCGCACAGTCGATCGTGACAGGCCTGGCTGGCGATGGCCTGATCGACTACAGCGGCGGGCTATTCCTCGCCGCACCACGGCGCACCGGCAAGAGCACCTTCCTGCGGCAGGACCTGATGCCTGCCTGCGAACAGCACGGCTGGGAAGTGGTTTACGTCGACCTCTGGGCAGACCGCCAGATGGATCCAGGCCTGCTGATCGAACGCGCCATCATGGCCAGATTGCAGACCTACGCGCCGCGCATCAAGAAGCTCTGGAGTGCTGCCGGCGTCGATTCCGTCACGCTACACAAGAGGCTGACGTGGGACCTGACAGGTTCCGCTCTGCCGGATGAAGCCACCCTGACGGAAGCCCTGCAGGCACTGCACGAAGCATCGGAACGTCTGGTCGTACTCTTCATCGATGAGGCACAGCATGCACTCAGTAGCGAGCAGGGGATGAACACCATGTTCGCACTCAAGGCCGCTCGCGATGCGCTGACCCTGGGCAGGGCGAAACCAGGCCTGCGTCTGGTGTTCACTGGGAGCAGTCGTGACAAGCTGGCCCAACTGGTGTTGAGCCGCGACCAGCCCTTCTTCGGCAATACCGTCACACCCTTCCCGCTGCTGGGGGATGATTTCGTGGAGGCATTTACCCACCACGTCAATGCAAGGCTGACTCCTGGCAACACCTTCCAGGTCGCAGATGTCGCCAAGACCTTCGAACGTGTGGGTCGCCGTCCTGAACTGCTGTGGGACTTCATCAAGCGCGTTGCCTTGGAGCACGGGCGGGCCGACGACCTCGGAAAGCTGCTGGAGCAAGGTGCACAATCGATCCAGGCAGACTACCAGGCCCTCTTCCAGTCCGACTTCGATCAACTGCCCGAGCCACAGCGCGCCATCCTGCTCGTCCTGGCCCGAATGTCGGCGCAACAGCGCCCTTTTACACCCTTCACCAAGGATACGCTCAAGGAGATCCAGGCTCTTGCCAAGCGCAAGACCCAGCCTTCGGCATCCACCGTTCAACGTGCACTCGACTCGCTTCGCGATAAGGGCCTGGTATGGCGCTCTGGTCGGGGAGTTTACGCCCTTGAGGACAGCGGCATGGGAGACTGGCTGCTCTATGCTGATGAGGCAGGCCCAGCGAAGCCCCTTTGACGCGTTAAAGCCGTCAGCAAAGTTTGCTATCCACCACTATCGCCTCTTGGGCAGGTTGAGCTACCGGCCTGCCAATCCCGCTGGTCCAGCACGAAGGCCTCCTAGGCTCAGTCCGGAAAGTCGACGAGCGAAGGTTAGACAAGGCAAAAATCGGTGAGAAAGCGCAGTTAACGGGGTGTAAATGAGCATTTTGACCGGGATGGCGAACCAGCCGATTTTTAACGCCGTATTACCGAGCGCAGACACTTTTCAGACAAGCCCTAAGCCGTATCCAGAAACACTCTTACAGGGATGGCAGCCTTGCCCACCCAGTACCCGGGCCGCTAGAAGCAGACGATCTACAAAGACAGATCATCGCCAGAGATTGATCTACGCAAGACAACCCGAGCAGGCTGAGCGCGAAATGAAGCTCAACGCCGGCCACACACGGCCAGACCTAAACTTTTCACACACAAAAACGACAAGACCCGCCGAAGCGGGTCTTGTCATTCATCTCAGTCAGCTAACTAGAAGTTAGATAACCTTGATGTTAGAAGCCTGAAGGCCTTTCTTGCCCTGGGTCACGTCAAAAGAGACCTCTTGACCGTCCTGCAGGGACTTGAAACCTTCAGCCTTGATTTCGGAGAAGTGGGCGAACAGGTCGTCACCACCGTCGGCCGGAGAAATGAAGCCGAAACCTTTAGCGTCGTTGAACCACTTAACTGTGCCAGTTGCCATGATCGATTTCCTTAACGCAGAGCGTTGTCATTACAGTTTGCCGGGTGTCATCCCAGAAATATGGATATAACAAGGGGGATATTGCCAGGCTACCGAATGATTCGATCACTACTGAAATATACGACTTGCTAACCAACGAGAAGCATCGTCTCACGGCTCGCCGCGCCTTGTCAAACCTTTTTAAAGCATGGCAACAGAACTTTCGCACGTTGCGCTGCTGGTCCTCGGGACGATCGAAAAAACATCATCAAGATCCGATAAAAAACTGAATTATTAATCACTTACACGAAATCAGCCTGCGTGATCGACATTGGCATCGTCCGGTACGGCCAGGCGATGGCGGCAATCACCCACGCTTTCGTCCTGCTCTCGGCCCAGCACTCCTGTCAATCGCGCGCCGCATGTGTACGACGGTTTCTCCTAATTCAGTCGTGCAAAACGCCAGAGTCTGGCGATTCGCCACGCTTTCCCTCTAGCAAAACGCTTCGGTTGGCCGAACACGGCTACCTCAAGTCATCTCCTCGCTGCTATTCACTACCCCAACCTATTGAATAAAAAGACCAATTGGTCTTTCTGGCACGACTTGAGCAATAGCCATGTCAATCACAGGAGGACGCCAGGATGAAGGTCTCGCTGCCCCACAAACTCACCACCGCCTTAGCACTCACTGCAACCCTGGGTGGCTGCGCCTCCATCGGTACCGATCCCGTGGCACCCCGTGAAGGCTCGCGAGTGATGACCAACCACACGCCCTACACCCGCTGCCTGAGCGCACTCAGCCAACAACCCGGTGAAAACCTGCCAGTGGTCAGCGTAGGACAGATCCTCGACCGGACCGGCCAAGTCAGCTACTCGACCATCACCGAGAGCCGCACCTTGACCCAGGGCGTGTCTGAAATGCTGATCAGCGCGCTCTACAAGACGCGCAAGGTACGCCTGGCCGAGCGCCTCGACATTCGCATTCCGCTAGCCGAGCGCCAGCTCAAGGATGCCGGAGCCATGCAACGCGCGCCCGCAGCGCTCAACGTGCAGCCCGTCAACTACGTCATTCTCGGCGCACTCACCGAGCTCAACTACAACATCCTGACCCAGGGGGCACGCCTTTATGTAGGACTGATAGGCGCAAGCAACCGAGAAGCGGTCATCAACGTAGGCCTGGATCTCCGAGTGGTGGACGCCACTACCTTTCAGACCGTCTACGTCACCAGTTTGCAAAAGCAGATTGTCGGCAACCAGGTGGAAGCGGGCGTCTATCGCTTCTTCGACAATCAGCTCGTGGAATTCGATGCCGGGACGGTGAGGAACGAACCTCTCCAGCTCGGTGTTCGATCCGTCGTGGAAATGGCTGCATACCAGATCCTGACGGAAGGGCTCGGCCTGCCGATCAACGACACCCAAGCGTGTCAGGTGGCAGACGGGCATTACCCTGCGGCTTGAAAACATCCGAAAAACCAAGGAACGCCGTCATGAAAACTCAGCAAAAAACCGCACTGTCCGCTGCTATCGCCCTCACTGGTCTGATGTCAGCCTCCTCGGCCTTGGCCTTCGACTCGGTGACCTGGGTGTGGGATGCCACGGTCAACAGCACGGTCGACACTTCGGCGCTGTCTGAAGTCAATGTCGCCCCCGAAGGCCTGAACATGACCGAAAATGACCAGACCGCCCTGGGCACCATCAGCGCCACTAGCCTGGTCACCGCCGTCGACAACACCATCATACCGCTGCTCGATGGAAACGCCTTTGAAGACCTGGCGGCGGTAGAAAGCATCGCGACCGCAGTGGGTAACAACGCCGCGATCGAGTCCGATGTGTCGACCCAAACCGACAACTCTCAGGTGTACGCGGGGCTCGACGCCTCAGTCGGCACGCCGCTGACCGGTGAACTGGTGGATGCCACGCTGCCTGGTGCCGTCACCGCGACCGCCTCGGCACTCGCCATCCTCAACGCCACAGTAGACGTTGACGCAACGGCCGTAGGCAACAACATGACCGTCGACCTGACCACCCTGTCTGACAACGACGCCTTCGCCATCACCAACAACGAACAGCTCTCTGTGGCACTGGTCACCAGCACTGCCACTGCCGACGGTGTGCTGTTCAACGGCATCAACGGTATGGGAGGAGGCGATACCGCCGCCGTATCCTCCACCGCCACCGCCGTGGGCAACAACCTGTCGGTCAAGGTGGATGGCAACTTCTGATTCCTCATCTCAACCCTGGCTCGGGCATCCGTGGCCTCCACGGATGCCCTGGGAGTTCTCTCATGACACGCACAGTTAACCGACATGTTTCCGACATTGACTGCCTCCCCCTCGACTCTGGTGCCCTTCCCTCTCGGCGATGGGCCAGCTGGATGGCCGCAGCCCTTGGCGCAGCGCTTCTATCTGCCGGTGGCCCCGCTGAGGCGAGAGATCGAGATCCGCTCGTCGGCCCCTACCCCTACGACTTCCCCGCGCGAGCCAGCATCCAGGGTTCCCTCATCCTGCAGGAGGCACGGCGTCGCAGTAACGGTAGTGGTGGTTCAGGATCTGGCGGCAGCGGCAGCATTAATGCCGGTGCCATCGTCAACAACAATTCCACGTCGATCGCCGTGGGCAACTGGCAACAGATCGAAATGACCCTGGGCGATGGGGCAGAGGGTCTGATCATGACCGAAAACCATCAGACTAATGAAGCCGAGGCCAACGCCCTGTCAAAGATCAATACCACGCTGAACCTGGATGCCGAGAGCTCAGAGGACGTGCTTTCCAACGAACAAACAGCGAAGTAGCAATAACTTGCCCTAGCAATAATGAGAAATTCAGTACTCAAAGTGGAATAACTACGAATGGAGTACCAGCCAAATCCCAGACAATGTCAAACACTGTTAAAGCAACCTTTAAAACAAGGAAAGCTGCTTCGAGTCTGGCTAGGGTGGCAATTGACTCTTGTACGAATCAGAAAGGCTGCGGCAACCGGTACACCCGTTCATACCGAAGCCATCGGTGTCATCAAACCCGATCGCCAAGCGCTGATCGGACGGCGCACTGAAAGATGGCGACGCACGCATCCAAAGAGCACCTCGAGTGACAACTCGTACAAGCTCTGAAACCGGCTTAGAGCCAGCCAAGGGTATTGCCATGACGTCTTACAATGCGCAGGAGCATCACCTTACTTCAACCACATGTCTCCCCAAGCCTGGAGTGCTGATAATCGTAGTCGAGGATGACACCGATACCGCTCACCTCTATCAGACCATCCTGGCCACGCGTTACCACCACGTGGCCGTCTGCCACAGCGGTAGTGAAGCCGTCGCCAGGCTGGTCAGCCACCAAGGCCCTGCCGTAGTGGTACTGGACTACCACCTTCCCGACATGACCGGTATCGAAGTCATGGCCACCTGTCGTGACCTTGAACACCCAGTCGCCTGCATGATGGTGTCCGCCGACCGCCTGAACGACCAGGAGGCCGGATGCGGCGAAGCGATACGTCTGACCAAGCCGCTCGGCTGTCAGACGCTGCTGCAGTGGACCGCAAAGCTCGTGCACAAGGTACAGACTGCAGTTCACGGCGAAGGCCCCGGCGACCATGCCCCCGAAAATCTGCTGATCGGTCAGAGCGCCGCCATGCAACACCTCCGCACGCTCATCCCACGCTTGGCGCAGTCGCGTTCTCCCTTGTGGCTACACGGAGAAAGCGGGACCGGAAAGGAACTCGCAGCGCGCAGTGTGCACTACTGCAGCCCAAGATCCTCCGGTCCGTTTGTGGCCGTTAACTGCGCAGCATTTCCCGAGGCACTGATCGAATCCATGCTCTTTGGTCACGTCAAAGGAGCCTTCAGTGGGGCCACGCGGGATCACAAGGGTTTCTTCGAAGCGGCCGACCAGGGCACCCTGTTTCTCGACGAAGTCGGCGATATGCCACTTCCCTTCCAGGCCAAGCTGTTGCGCGCACTTCAGACCGGCACCATCACTCCCGTGGGAAGCACGCGAGACGTTCGTGTCGATTGCCGGGTGATCACCGCCTGCCACCGAGACTTGGCGCAGTCCGTGCGAGAGGGGGCGTTTCGGGAGGATCTCTATTACCGTCTCAACGTTCTGAGTCTTGCCTTGCCACCCCTGCGCGAGCGACAAGGGGACGCCTTGATGCTGGCAGATCACCTGCTGGAGTCGCTGGCCAGAGAAGAACGTATCGCAGTCTGCCCCCTGGATGAGGAGGCCAGAAACTGGATCCAGCAGCACGACTGGCCCGGCAATGTCCGAGAACTGGAAAATCGTCTGAGGCGCGCCTTGCTGCTATGCGACGGAAAAGCGATAACGGTCAACAACCTGATGCTGAACGATGACGAGCGCCTTCCGTCCGCACTCCCGCCCTCGCAAGCGCCGTCTGGCGTCGGTATACACTTCAGCCCAGGTCGCATGACCTTGCGCCAGATAGAAGACGCGGCCATCGAAGCGACTCTGGAAGCCTGCGACGGCTGTATAGAACGCGCCGCCCGGCAACTCGGAGTGGCGGCGTCCACCTTGCACCGACGGCGCAGGCGCCAGGCCGCCTGAGGCATGTCGAGACCAGCGGCCCGGACACCAGCAAACTCACACACTGTCCTCAGACAAACCTGGGGCGGACGCCGGTCCCCGCCTCCTCGGTACCTGACATGGGACACTCGAACGCCAAGGTCCATCGCCGATGACACTGCGACAAGACCTTATGCATCGGTGCTGCTAGGCCGCTCAGGACAGATCGACACCCCTGCCACGCCATTGGCAAACCGCGTCACTACCCCCGCGCTCGATACGGGCAATTTGCTCGCGACAGTGCGACATTTTTGCCTTCGGCGCCAACTGCTCCAGGCGCGCCGCTTCCGCGGCAAGCTGCCGACACCCCAACGAGGCCGCCGCGCCCTTGAGCGAGTGCGCCTCGCGTTTGATCCGCTCACGGTCACTGCCATCGACAGCCTCGCGCAACGCTTCGACCCGACCATCGAGTCGAGAGAAAAACGCTGCGAGCAGCGACTTCAACGTCTCATGCTCCAGGCTCTGCTTGATTTCGATCACGGTGTCAGCATCCAGGCCGCCCCTCCCGACGCAGCTGTGATCCTGCACGGGCCTGGCGCCGTCAACATCGGCAACCTGCTCGGGCGCGTAGTCAAAAGGCACGACATGCAAAGCAGCCTGACGGCGCCTGGGTGGGTAAGCGCGAAGGACATCGGCCAGCTCCAGCCGCGTGAAAGGCTTGCTCAGAATGTCGTCCATTCCCGCATCACGACATGCCTGCCGATGCTCCGGCATGACATTGGCCGTCATGGCCACAATAGGCAGGTGGCCCTCGCCCTCTTCGGCACGAAAGCGCCGAGTCGTCTCCACGCCATCCATGCAGGGCATCTGCATATCCATTAGCACCAGGTCATAGTCCTTGCACTTCATCGCAGCCAGCCCCTGCTCTCCGTCTTCGACAAGGTCGAAGGTCTGACCGAGGCGCTTGAGCAAAGCGGCCACCAGATCCCGGTTGACAGGGTTGTCTTCCACCACCAGCAGATGTCGTGAGGCCAGTGCTTCAGACGGATCGTCGAGCAGACGCTCGCTGACACCCTCGGCGGCGCTCAGTGGAAGACAAAAGCGAAAGACGCTGCCCAGGCCCGGCATGCTGTTCAATTCAAGGTTTCCCCCCATGGCTTCTATCAGCCGGTAGCAAATCGCCAGGCCAAGACCGGTCCCCTCGTGACGGCGCGACAGAGATGTATCCACTTGCGTGAATGGCTCGAAAAGCGCGGCCTGGGCCTGTTTGTCGATTCCGACTCCAGTATCACGCACCTCGAAGATGATCGACGCAGGCTTTCGCGATTGGACAGCGAGCGTAATGCTGCCCGCCTGGGTGAACTTGAAGGCGTTGTCCATCAGGTTCATCAGCACTTGTCGTAGGCGGGTCGCATCACCGATCACCACCGCAGGCAAGTCATCACCTAACTGCACGATAAACGACACGTCTCTGGTCTGACGTGATCGATATCCTTCGGCAAGCCTCGCGACCATCCGCGTCAAGGGAAATGGAGAATGGTCAAGATCAAGACGTCCGGCCTCGATCTTCGAGTAGTCCAGTACGTCATTGATGACCGCGCGCAGCGAGGCGGTGCTTTCCCTCAGGGTCGCAAAGTGCTGCTCACGCTTTTCCTGGCAGCGCTCATCCTCGAGCACATCGAGCATGCCCACCACACCATTGAGCGGGGTGCGGACCTCGTGACTCATGATCGCCATGAATTCCGACTTGGCCTGACTCGCCGCTTCTGCCTGCTGCACAGCACGCTGAAGTTCCTGAGACTGCTGCTGCAGACGCTCACCGTGGCGAGCACGAGAGCGCGCCTCGCGCCACAGCGCCATGACAAGATAAGTTCCTGCCAGCATGATCAATATCATCAGCGCGAACAGCAGGACGTACACCCGCAGCATGCCCTGCCGGGTCTGTTCACGAACGCTAGCGAGCGCCTTGTTATGGTCGAGCAGCAACCGTTCCGCATCGTCACGCATGGCGCTGATCAGCTGTGACAATTGCCGGCGCTGAGCAGGCAGCGGTGCCAGCGCTTCCTGATAGAGTGGCTGCAGCAGTACATCAATATCTTCAAGGCGGGCATCGAGGTGCCACAATGCTTCGAGGAGCTCAGGTTGTGAAGCCAGATATTCTCGATATTGTCCTTGCTGCAGCAGCTTTATCCGGCCGTAGAGAATGTCGAAACGCTCCATCAGCCGGGTCCAGGAAGAAAGCTCGCCACGAGTACCTGATACGCCGTGCGTCAACTGGCTGTCCACCTGCTCCAGCGCCACTTCGACTTCACGTGATTGACGATCCAGTTGATAGATCGCCCAGGTGACGTTCTCCAGCCCTTCATGTCGCAGTCGATCGTGACGCTGGAAAGCGGTCACACCGATGACAAGACAGGCCGCGAACAGCAAAAGTGCCGCTGCCGCGGATAACTTGAGACCGCGCGCCTCCTTCATCGACTAGTTGTCGTATACATCAATGGCGGCTACCTGCCAGACGGAGCGGGTGAGATAGGTCTCGGTAAGTAGATCGGGATTGTCATCGAACGGGTAGACGATAAAGAGAGGCCCTTGTTCGCGAATGCTCATCGGCTCACCATTCTTGTGGGTCGCCAGCACGACCCCATGTTCAGCAAAGTCAGAGGCCGGCACATCGGCGGCGTAATCGTTCAGCGCGGTGACGCGCAGATCACTCCCTTGTGCTCCCACCTCCGCCAGCAAGGCGACGCCCAGCGGTCCACTGAAAGACACCTTCCCCTCATGCCAGGGAGTCTGTGTCACGATCTCGCCCTGCTCGAGGCTCGCCAACATGGCCATGTCGAAATGTGCCTCGTCACCGACATTGGTCTGGGTGATGTCACCGCTCACCACCAGTACCGTCTTGCCGGCAGGCGACTCCAGCGCCATTGCCTGATTCGCAACAAGCCCAACCGCCAGGACCAGCAGGACAGGAGTCTTGCACCACAAGGTCTTCATCGACGCATCTCCAAACGTTTGAGCACTTACCTATTCGGTATATGCTAATTTTGGATGTAGGTTTGTGAAACTTTGTCAAACCTGCTCCTGCGAGGCACCAAGACAGGAAACTTCGGTATGCGCATCGCTATCCTCGAAGACGACCCCGACCAGCAGGCTTTGATCGCCGCGGCGCTAGGCGACGGCACAGCCACGCTGACCCCCTTCACCACGGCCCACGACCTGTTTCGGGCAATGCAGAACACAAGTTTCGAGCTACTGGTGCTCGACTGGCGTTTACCGGAAGTCGATGGGTTCGAAGTGCTTGAGACCTTGCGCAATGCATATCAGTGGCCGGGCGCGGTGCTGTTCATTACTGCCGACGACGCCGAAGACAACGTCGTCCGAGCCCTCGGGGCAGGGGCCGATGACTTTCTGCACAAGCCGCTGCGGGTCCCCGAGCTCAGGGCTCGGATCGAAGCCCTGAGTCGCCGGCTAGGTCACGTAGACAGCGTTGGAACGACGCTGTTCGAATGCGGCCCCCTCCAGCTCGACCTGACGGCAGGGATCATCCGCCTACATGGCGATATCGTCGAGCTCACCGATCGGGAATATCGGCTGGCTGCCCTGTTTCTCCAGAATCCCGGTCAGCTCTTCACGCGCGCCTATCTGCTTGAGCGAATCTGGAGCGTCAGTGGTGACCTCAATACCCGTACCGTCGACACCCACATCAGCGGCCTTCGGCGCAAGCTGAAGCTGGATGGGCAACAGAACCACCGACTCAAGAGCGTCTATCAACAAGGTTATCGTCTTGAACTGAGCCAGCCCTAAACCTCTGCCACGCGACGCCCCCTCCTCCGAGCCCCGCCAAGGCAACAACACGACGCGACACCCTCCTGTGGGCCGCCTGTAGCGTTTGTAGCGCGGCATGCGTCAACCCGGTAGTTAAACCGACATCAAGGGGATGGTCAGCGCCACGCGAAACATCAGCGCAGCCGACCGGTAAAGCTGTGAACGTCAACATCACTCGCTGGTCTTGGCTTCCACACCAGGGATGGGCTGGGTTGACCTGGGAAACTCTCCTTTCAACACATCAACACCCGACTGGGGATTGGCCAGCGGCACCAGATCTTGCCTGGCCTGACGCCGCTCCTCTGTGTCGATCCCCATACGTTGGTCTCGATCTTCGACCAGGCCCGGCTGCGGCTCTCCGGTACGATTAAAGGACCAAGCCAGCTCGGGCTTACCCAGCGGCAACGCCTGGTCTTGTTCATCGCTGTGTGAACTGCTCCATGTGTGCCACGTCTTGCCATAGCTGTTCATCTTGGATTGCATCAGCTCATGATCAGCGGTTTCAGGCAGGTTGGGCGCGACCAATTGGCCAGACAGAATCTCCCCGTTATGGGGATGCCAATATTGCTTCTCTTCTTCAGGCAGGGTCTCAAAAACGCTTTCGGATATGATGTATTCCACCCCGGTGAGGTGGGCATCCGCAGTATTTCCATCGTAAAGCGCACACTGCATGAAGTCTTCATTGATCTGCTGGCAGAAATGATGCGCTTCGAATTGATGGCTTGGCTCATCCTTCATGGGATGGAAACCGACAAGATAGATATTGAGCTGATCCGTCGGTGCGTCGGTCTGCAATGCACTGGCTCCTGCTTCCAGCACATTGGTCTTGGTGCTTTCTGGCTGTCCGGGCACGTCGGCTGCAGGGCCCGTCTCGGCCATACCGGTACAGCCGTTCAGAGCGACGACACACAGAGCCGCTGACGCACCGCGATAAAACACTGGAGTTCCAGGCACACGCTTATCTTTCATGACCATTCCCTTGGCACGATGAATATCACGCTCCCCCATCGCACAATCTGACAGATGCGCCTGGGAGACGTCTTTGCAATAGCAACTTGACTATACAAGCCGACCCTTATTTACATCAACACGCCGAATGCCAACTCTATAAGACGTCAGCCTTGCTCTTGGCGGCTCCCCAAGTCTTTGCTTATCAGTTGCTTAGCGGTTTATTGGGATGGAAACAAGGACGGAGACGGAGACAACATGCGGAAGCCACGGACGCTTGTCAGCCGTTGATTATTGCCACTCGTGCAATAACAAATTGCAGACAGGCGCCTTTTTTGTATCTGCGCCAATGCACTAAGCTCGCGAACCAGCCTCTTGGACTCGCCACAGCACAGGCGGCCGGCCCAAGTGCATGTCAGTGCTCATCCTCTGACAACTCATCGTGAAGGAGGTCTCGATCATGTCAGCGCCCATCCTTACCCGCTTGGCGTTCGTCAATTATCAGCTCGATCGCCCGGAAGGTCTGCAGATCAAGGTGGACCCGGACGGCGAGACCGGTCGGCGCATTGAGCCGAAGCATGATCGCCAAAGCGTCAGCTTGCAGGATCTGCGCGCCACTCCGCCAAGCTTCGCGTCCCATGGCCTGCTGTTTCTCGATACGCCCGAGCTTGCCGTGGATGTACGCGACGCCAAGGCGCGCGACCGCCTGCACACGCCAGCCATCGAGGCGTTGCTCAAGCAGCAGCTCGGTGTCAGTGAGGTGCATGTGTTCGACCACACCTTGCGTGGCTTCGAAGGTGAACGCGTGCCGGCGCAGCATGTGCATGTCGACTACTCGCCACGCTCTGGCCCGCAGCGCGTGCGCGATCTGCTGCCGCCCGAGCAGGCCGAGCAGTGGCTGAGCGGCCACTACGGCATTGTCAATGTCTGGCAGCCCGTCGAGCAGGCCGTCGCGCGTGACCCGCTGGCGTTCGCCGATACCCAAAGCGTGCACCACGAGGACTGGGTCAACATCGACATCCTCTATCCGGATCGCTGCGGCCAGATCCAGGGCCTCGTCCACAACCCGGATCACCGCTGGTACTTCGTCTCACACATGCGCCCCGACGAAGCCATCGTCTTCAATGCCTTCGACAGCGCCGGCAAGCCACCGGTCGCGCATACCGCGGCCGAGCTGCTCGACACGCCCGAAGATGCGCCGACACGCACCAGCCTGGAGACGCGGGTATTGGTCCGCTATCCCGACTGAGGTGCATCGGCCGTTGGTGGCGGCTGAGTTCCACGGTCAACATGGCGGATACCGGGCCCATCCAGGTAGCTGACTATTTCTCCTCGGTACCGACACTCACCGCCAGTTGACGGTCATCCAGGCCTTCCTCCCGGCAGGCATCGCTGTCCCCACGTTTTCGTCTCACATTCTTCGTCATTCAGGAGCTTTGCCATGAGCTTGTCATTCCATGTCGTCAGCCACGAACGCGGCTTCTCCCCCATGCCCCTGCCCATCTGGACGGACAACGGCGACGTGTCTGACCTCTTCGAAGCCGACGCGACGCCAGAGGTTGTCCGTCAGGAGGTCGAGGGTGTCCCCGGCGCCTTCCAGCTGCTCAATGTGCTGACACCTGCCGAGGCCGACAACTTCGTTGCCGTTGTGGAGGACATGGGCTTCGAGGAAGATGCGCCCGTCTCCCTGCCGCGCTCGGTACGCCACAATCACAACGTCAACTGGGTCGTCAGTGAAGCGGTCGATCAAGTCATCTGGCAGCGCTCGGCGCCGCGGGTCACCGAGCAGATCCAGGGCGAGGGAGCCAAAGGCATCAATGCGCGCTTTCGTGTCTATCGCTACGAGGCCGGCGACTTCTTCAAGCCGCACACCGATGGCGCCTGGCCGGGCAGTCGCGTCATCAATGGCGAGGTCGTCCAGGACGCCTATCCGGGCCTGATGAGCCAGTACACCTTTCTTATCTTCTTAAGCGATGGCTACACTGGCGGACGCACCGAGTTTCTGGTCAGCCGCCGTGATCCCGACAAGCCGGCTCAGTCGCGGGACGATATCCAGACGGTCTCGGTCTCCACGCCCAAGGGTGGCGTACTGTGCTTCCCGCACGGCTCGCATCCGCAGCACTGCGTGCACGCCAGCGAGCCGATCCGCGACGGCGCCAAGTACATCATCCGTAGCGATATCCTCTACTGAAGGCTGCCAGATGAGCACCATCTGATAAACACCGCCTGATGAGTATCGTCCAAGCAGTCGCGACGTGCGCACAGGGCCCGATCTCCCTTTAGATCGGGCCCTTCGTGTATCTGGACGACGGACAGCGCGCACGGCTGGCTAGTGACAGGACAGCCGCTCGCGGCGGGCCAGCAAGAAGTCGATCCAGGCGCGCACGCGCGGGTTATGCTGATTCTCGCGCGCGTAGACGACATGGATACCGGTGTCGAAATCCGATGAGGTGACCTGATAGTCCCCCAGCACCGGCATCAGGCGGCCGCTTGCCAGCTCTTCTCGTATGGCCCAGAGCGGCTGTACCACGACGCCGGCGGCGCCCAGCGCCGCCTGGGTGAGAATGTCGGCATTGTTGGTGCGCAACGCACGGGCCCGCACCGAGATACGATGCTCACGATCCCCTTGCACCAATCGCCAGTGATGATTGGCGGTGGTATAGCTGAAGGTCAGCAGACGGTGCTGCTCCAGGTCTTCCGGCCGATGGATCGGGGGCTGGGCCGCGAGGTAAGACGGCGCGGCGGCCAGCACGAAGCGCTGGTCACTGATGTGCCGCGCGATCAGGCTCGAATCTTCCAGGTGACCGATGCGCAGGGCCACGTCGAAGTGGTCCTCGATCAGATCCACACGCTGGTCGCTGCTGACGATATCCAGCGCCACCTCGGGATAGCGCTGCATGAACTCGCTCACCAGCGGCGCCAGATAGAGGCGTGAATAGCGCCACGGCACCGAGATACGCAGCGGCCCCGCGACGCGCTCACTCAGCGTCTCGAGCTCACCCTCCAGTTGTTCCACCTCGGCCAGAATGGCGCGAAAGCGGATCAGCGCTCGCTCTCCAGCGGGTGACAACCGCACATGGCGAGTGGTGCGCACCAACAGCGGCTCGCCCAGCTGGCGCTCCAGATGATTGACATGACGTGTCGCCGTGGAACTGGCGATATCCAGCTCACGCGCCGCCACATTGAAGCTCTGATGCTCCGCCACCTTGAGAAAGGTGCGCAGGCGTTGGGTCAGTTCGTTCATGGTGCTCCTGCGAATCCTCGGCGTCCTTGTCGCATGCCCCACAGGTCAGCCGGCCGGCCAATCACCTGACCAGTAGACTCGGCAATCGGTGGGCGACGTCGCCTGGCGATGACGGTTGGCGATGGTCGGGCACGAGCATATCATCGTCGCAACGCTGGATGGCCGAAAGGGAGAACGAATGACATGGACATCATGAGCAGCATGAAAGGACTCGCCGGCGGCGTCCTGATCGGCCTCTCGGCAGTGATGCTGATGGCCTTTCTGGGACGTATCGCGGGTATCAGTGGCATCACGCGGGGAGCGCTTCTGGAATCAGGCCCGGACCACCGCTGGCGTATTGCCTTCGTGCTCGGGTTGATCAGCGGCCCGCTGCTCCTTGTGCTGTTCAATCTTGACTGGGGCAATGTGGCCGAGCGCTCAGATGCGCTGATCGGCGATCCCACCAGCGGGGGTGTGAGCATGATGTTCGCAGGCCTGCTGGTAGGCGTGGGAACCGGCATCGGGGGCGGCTGTACCAGTGGCCACGGCGTCTGCGGTATCGCTCGTCTTTCACTCCGCTCGCTGGTGGCCACTGTGGTGTTCGTGGCCGTCGCCATGCTGACGGTCTTCGTGAGCCAACACCTGCTGGGAGAGTCACCATGAAAGCGATCATCGGCTTCATCACCGGCCTGGTCTTCAGCCTCGGGCTGACACTCAGCGGCATGACCGATCCCGCGCGTGTCGTCGGCTTTCTCGACGTGGCCGGTGACTGGGACCCCACACTGATCTTTGTACTTGGCGGTGCCGTCATCACCACCTTCATCGGTTATCGCCTCGTCTGGCGGCGTGGCGCTCCCCTGCTGGGCGAGCGCTTCCAACTGCCCAGGCGTCGCGATATCGATGCCCGCCTGCTGCTCGGCGCGGCCCTGTTCGGTGTTGGCTGGGGCCTGAGCGGTTACTGCCCCGGGCCTGCCATCGTCTCCAGCAGCGCCATGAGTCTGCCATTGGCGGGTTTTCTGCTGACGATGCTACTGGGCTGGTGGCTGGCCACACGCCTGACTCGCGGTCACTGAACCGAATGCCACGCTTCGCCCAGCAAACGCCGGCCATCCGGCCGGCGTCACAACGGCGTCACAACGGCGTCACACGGGATATTGTGCGGTAGCTGGTTTATTTATCACTCTTAAATCGGAACAAAAGACCGCTTTTAGCAGATAATTTAAACCGAAAGCTGAGTCTCTGGCCCTGCTTGAGGCCAAAATCAGTCGTAGGAAGCTTGAGGGACGAGGCCAGGCTGAGAAGGCCGCTGCAGAGGACGAAGCGGCCACGCATCACGTCAATCCTGATAGTGCGTGTACTTTTTCGCACTACCCTTCACTTTCTCGGCCGGATATTTCACCGCATTCTTCTCCATCTTCGTCCGGCACGCCGCTTCGATATCCACGTCCAGCTTGCCTGCCAGCCGGATCAGGTAGAGCTGAACATCGGCGATTTCATCGCGTACGGCGGCCAGTTGCTGCTCATCCAGCACCCTGGACTGCGCCTCGGTCAGCCACTGAAAGCACTCCTGCAGCTCAGCTGCCTCCACCGTCAGCGCCATGGCCAGGTTCTTGGGTGAGTGGAACTGATCCCAGTCGCGCTCGGTGGCGAACTGGTCCATGGCGTCGCGGAGCTGCTTGAACGGGTCTGACATCTGGGGGTCACCTAGTTCAGCGGTATCGGATAGCGCTGAGCATGCCTGCTCTGTCACTCGCTATCCAGCCAGCATCGACAAAGGCGACCACTCAGCCGTCCACTCGCTCACAGCGTAGAGAGGAATTTTCCGATGCCAGTCAGGTCCCCGACCTTCTCGCTCTGATACAGCTTGATCGTGACACTGCCGCCGTGGTCCGGGCCCTCAATGGCGCGATGCTGCACCACAACGATCTTGCCTTGCCGTGTGTCACCAGGATTGGCGCGGACCAGGCGCCGTTGGGGATGCGCCCTCACCGCACAAACGATGGTCTATCTACCATTGAGCAAAAACAGCGTGATATCCAGAGCCTGACGTGTGTCTCGAATAGTCGGTGCGATTCAGTACCGGTGGTGTACCTGTTCAGGGAAGATGCGAGTGGATGCATGGCATACTTCCCGTGCTATCCCGTGGTCACCGTGTAACACATGAGGATGTGTGTCATGAGCGATGCTACCTTCACCTTTCGGGTCGATGAAGGCCTGAAAGCAGAATTTGCCAGTGCTGCCAAGGCTCACGATCGTGCCGGGGCACAGCTTCTACGCGACTTCATGCGCAACTATGTAGCCCAGCAGCAGGAAGCGCAGGACTATGATGCCTGGCTGGTTGCCAAGGTCGAGCAATCACGGGCCTCGGCAGAAGCTGGCAATCTCATACCTGCCGCCGATGTGGAAGCCAGGTTTGCTGCCCGCCGTGCGTCTACCCGTGCACGTCTGGAGAAGACTAAATGATGGGTTCTTCGTCACTTCATGTGGATTTGACCTGATCCCGCATACGCTCCACAGGCTGCCGATCTGGTAGATCATGGTGATGAAATAGGCCCCGTTCCGGTATCCACGTGTACCTGACCTGGCAGCCTGAAACAGTCCGTTCATACCTTCCAGCCGGGCGTTGGTCGGCCTCGAGTCCCACGCCTCATCACTTGTTCAGCATGGCGCTTGAGTGTCGACAACGCCTTCGCCATCGGTTAGAGCAGTGGCAGATCACTGCCGGCCGCCGCCATTGCCGGAGAGGTGCTGGGCCACCGAGATCAATAGCAGGCGCATGCCTTCGTTAATGTAGGCGCGAGAGAAGAACTTCTCGGCATCCTAATACTCCTCGGCGACCGTGCCGGTTGCCACCTGGGTGATATCCGCAGCGCATTCCGACTACTTGAGGGTGCCTCCCAGCACGTCCTTATGTGGCATGACGACATCTAGCCAGGCTTTCAGTGACATTATGACGACCCCACGTCTGCTTGTGCGATGAATTCAAGCTCACTCTCTGGCTGCCCAGTGACTGGGTCAGTGAAGCGTTGCCGCTGAATACGTACTGAGGGGAAGCGCGTCTTCAGCGTCTTCCATTCAATGAATTTTTCCCAGCTGCTGAGAAACTGCAATTCTGGCTCCAACTCCTGGAGCGCCACCTCCAGGCCCAGTCGGGTGATGAAGTAGCGCCCTGTGCGATTACCCTTCATCTGGCCACCAGCATGCAAGTCGGCGTGCTGTATCGGCTCAAGACGATAGACGTAGTAGGGCTGGTCAGGCCGGTTCGGCGCCCAAGTGGTACCCGTCTGCTTGAGCTCCTTGCCCAGCAGTACCTCAATACCCACGACGTTGGCCCAGCCGATGATCTTTCTCTCTTGCTGGTCATAGAGCGCCACCGCCTTTACCTCATGCAGCGGATAGCGTGGTGAGTCCGGACGCTGGGTGTAGAAAATCTGGCAGTTACGATGGTAGTGCAGCCTGGCTTCCCGATCCCTGGCGGGAATCATGCCCACCATTACCAGGTCCCGACTGGACTGCCGGCGCTGCTGGTAGGTACGGTCGTCGTAGTGGTAAAGCGACTCGGTAATCACCTCGCCAGGTTGCTCAAAGAGGCTATCCAGATACTGCCGGAACAGTAGGTTCTCGCGCGCTCTACCCGGCTGTAGCGGTACCGCTCCGATATTGACCTTCTCGATGCTCTGGTAGAAGGGGTGGGCCACAAAATCCTGCTCATTTTCCGGATAGGGGAACAGGATTACCCCGCCGATACTCTTGTTGGCCATCTTGACGGATTTCTGCTGCTCCCCCTTGTCCTCCCACAAAATGGCATCACGATAACGATGCAGCTGAGCGATGGTATCCAGCGGCGGACCATAGGGCGTGTCCTTGGGGCCGGTGGGGTACCCCTTCGAGCCACGATCGAAGCGGTACTTGGCATCCATCATCACCTTGAACGACTTTTTGTCACGGCTGCTGCCGAACCCGCTCCGAGAGAATTCGATGAACTGATCCGGCTTTTGGTCGAAGGTGTAGGTGTAGTCCTTCCGCGGGAAGGTGCGGTTGAAGTAGATGGCAATGTCATCGCCGGTACCGCGCTGCACGAAGTTGACCGCAGATTTCGTGCCCTTGCGGAGGTTCACTTTAAAGCGGTGGTGCTCTAGCTTGACGATGTCATTGCTGGCCAATTCGTACTTGGGATTTTCCCGCAGTAGCTTCACTGTCTTCAGGAAGCACCAGTACTCGTAGATGGTGGCGATGTCCTTATAGTCCATCTTGAACAGCGGGTGCTCGGCCATGGTAAGGCCCTTACGCAGCAGCAGGAAGCGGTGATAGAAGTCCTTGTACCCCGGCGCCATGGTCAGGGTGGTCGAGAAGAACATCTGGTGATTGAAGGCCCCTACTTCGGCCAGCACCGGACCTCTCAGGCGGCGCCGCAGGTGGGATTTGCTGCGCTCCAGCGCCTCCACTTCCACTTGGACCCGTTGACTGTCCAAGCCCCGACCGCCGCTCAGATGGCGGATGGCACGCTGAATCTGACGCAGGATTTCGGTGATTGCCCAGGCGACGAAACGGTTCTCCTGGGTGTCGTAACTGATACGCTTATGCTGCTCGCTCAGGTGTGAAAGTTGAACCCCAGGAACCACCTGCAGCCCACCGCCGCGGCAGTAGCGGTCGGGGCGCTGGGTGGCGGCCTTGATCGCCCGAGGTGTCGCCCGCTTCACCCGGTGAATGGGCTTTACCCGTGACTCCTTGCGCAGATCCGACTTGGGCGAGCGCAACAGCGTGTCCAGGCTCTGCTCTAAGCTGTGATAGAGCGCCTTGAACAGATTCAGCCACTCCGAGGTGAGCTGGTGGTAGGTAGAGCGTGGACGGGTCGATGCAAAGGTCCTGGTGAACGCATCGAAAGCTAGCGAGTAGAGGATCTCGGTGATCTCATCGAGCATCGCCGGGAAGTCGTCCTTGTAATCCAGCTTCTGGGGAAACACCTCGCTATCCAGGGCGAACAGCACCTTGCCACCGGCGTCACGCACCTCGAAGCGCGTCAGCCCGACGCTATTCTCGAGGTTTATGGTGCCCATCAGGCGGACCTGGCCATGTAGCGACCTCGACCTGACCCGCTTCTGATGCACGCCATTGACGTAGAGCGACAGAGGAGGCTCGCAGCGGCAGCCCGGGCCTGGCTCGAACAGCCACTCCAGCTGCTGCCATTCGAAGAACAGCGGCGAGTTTAGCGAGCCTTCCAACTCCGACTCAGATTCGTTGAACGCCAGGCCGTGTGCCTTGAAACGAGAACGCTGCTCGCGGTGACGCTGAGCCTCAATCGCCGGCGTCAGGGCCACCTCGCTTACGGCGAGTTGGCAGATGGTGCCATCGGGGTGGTCGAAACAGAGCGCCGTCATACCCACCTACAGCCAGAACGAGGTGAAGCCGTCGTCGTGGAAGCGCTGCAGCATGAACAGCAACTTCTTGACGCTTCTGGGGTAACGGGTCTGTTCTGGGCTTACCTCCTTCTCGACAACGCTGTATTCCGCTTCATCATCGAGCGGTTTGTTGGCCAGCAGGCCCAGCAGGCGTATCAGCACCTTGAGCACGCTCAGCGAACTGCCTTGAATGCGCGGCAGCACCTTCTGCATCAGCTGGAAATCCAAGGCAGCGTCGGCACCGAAGCCATCTAGCCGTTCTAGGCCCTCTTCGCGGTGCAATGTCAGGTAAAAGGCGACCTCGTCGCGCACGCGGTAGCCAAAGTGGAGCCCGGCAGGCTCCAAGATGGCGTTAACCTTCATAAGAAACGCCATGGGCGTCTCGAGCGCCTGCTTTTGGCCGGCGGTCAGGTCAATAGAGTTAAGGAACGGACTTCTCAGCGCATCGGCATGGATGTCGGAGACCGGCCCCACATTCAGAGGCGGGCTCACCCACGCCAAGTCGATATCGTTCATCTCGATGGCATTGGCCCGGTCCAGCACCTTGCGGCTGAAGGCGTGTGTGGTCTCGTCCATGTTTACCGTGCCCACCACCATCAAATTCTGGGGTAGGTAGATCGGGCGCCCACCGTTCACGTCGGCACGGCTGATCAGCGGCTCGGTGACGATGACGTCATCGTTGTCACCCCCGCGGGTCTCGATAAAGCTCAGGAACTCCGAAAAATAGTGCTCAACCCTGGCCAGGTTCATCTCATCCAGGATAACGAAGTAGAGCTCATCGGGGTGCTCGATGGCTCGGGCCATTACATCCAGCAGCGGCTTGGTCTCGAACTTGCCCTGGATGTTAGCGTAGCCGATCAAATCCGAGCTATCGGCCCAGTCCGGACGCACGGCGATTAACACGCAGTGGTCGGAATCTCCATAGCCGATGGCCTTGGCGAACTGGCGCACCAACTGGGTCTTGCCAGTACCCGAGATCCCCGCCAGCATCGCAAGCGGCTTTGTACGCAAACAAAGATAGAAGTTGGCCACCTCCGCCAGCGAATAGTAAAAGCCCTGGCTGGCCATATAGGCCTTCACCCGGGGTAGCCACTCCCTGGCCGGTGTCTGGGTGACCGCGACTGGCAGACGGCGCTCCTCGGCTGCTTCAGAAGCGTCGTCTTCGTCGGAGGCTTCCTCTTCGTCCTCGATTAGGTGGTCGAGGGCCGGCAGCCAGCGCTGTATTTCGTCGGGTAGCGCCAGAGTGTACCCATCGAGCAGGATCGCCAGCGCCTCCCAGGTAAATTCGAACAGGTAGCCCTGATTTCCTGTGCCATCGCGATTGTAGGGTCCACGTACGTTGGCTAGGGCTTTCTGCAGCTGCGCTTTCTTCTGACGGATGGTGCCTAGGACAACTGGCTGCTCAAGCTGGACTAGCACCTCTAGCTCGACGCGGTGCCCATTTCCTCGCCACTCATTGTCAAACGCATCCGGCTGCGGGGCCACCATGGGCATGGAGGCCGCCCGGGTGATGGCTTGGACCCCACCTCCCGCATGATGAACGATGATGTCACCCAGCCGAACATCGCCGACGGCCTTCCAGTGACTAAACGACCGCCCGTTTTTCCCCTCCAATGGGGCCCAGATGTATGACAGGGCTTTCTGATACGAGAACGTCTTCCCCTGCATGACATACCAAATCTTGGGCTCACGCTGCTGTTCGGGTTCGTCATCATCCACCAGGTGGCTGAGCAACGCCTGGTAGCAGGTCTGCAGCTGTAGGACGATCTCTTCCTCTCGCGCGAACACCTCAAGCAGCAAATTAACTCGCTCCAAGTTGTTCCTGGCAGCATTGGCGCCGACTTGTTGTCCCGATATGTAGGAGTGTTCACCGCTACCAAAGGTCTTCCACTGCCAGCCCGACGGCGGGTGCTGGAGCGATCTGATCTCGATGCAGACGAACTCTGGATATTCGCCGCTGACTTCGAACGTCTCGCCTTGATGAGTAAAGCGGCTGACATTACTCTGCTCGTCAAACTCCGCGCGGATCATGGTGTCCTGAACGTAGCCAAACAGCACTCGGGCAGCGCTATTGTTGACCACAAACACCGGGGCGCCGCGATCAAGCTTGGCAAACTTATCGCGGTTCCAGTAGAACCGATTCTGGTTGGCTGAGAACAAGCGCTTAAAGTTCTCCTGCACAAGAGGTGGCTTCTTCACCTCGTAGACCATCACGGTCAAACTAGTATCACCGATCTCGCCGCAATTGCTGACCACCGAAAATTCGCGTTCCTTGAGTGCCTCGACAAAGGGCTCGTAGGACGCTTGCTCGAGCACCTCAGGGTCGACTTTGTGCTGTTTGGCTTGTACCAGAGCCTCCGCCAACAGCTGCTTAGGATCGAAACGGCGCCCCAGGTAGAGGCACGAGAAGCACTCACCAGGCGGTATGCGCTGGCCGTTCGCATCGATGGTGCGAATCAGATCGTTGCGCGTAAGCTGCTGTATCGCCTGCTCAATACTCATTGCGTCCCTCAGTACTCAGTCGCCATAGTGTCCACCTCATCTAGCCAATTCAGCAACCGTCCAGGGCACCTCAGCACCCGAGGAAAATCGGTCAACGATCTTTTGGTGCGAATCAACTGCCTCAAGCCGCCGTTTCAGCTTAAGCCGCAAATTACCCGGATCGACAGCGCGTGGGAATAGTTTTGACGGGTTGCGGGGCTGTCCCAGATCCAGGACCACCCCCAGCCGTAAGCGACTCACTGCCAGCCGCGCTCCCTGGTCAGGACCTCCAGACGCTCGAAGAGCAAGCGCTTCCCGGTTGGGGTCTCCGGCCGCACTCTGCACGGCATATCCGAAGAGATCATTGTCGAGAAGTGTGCTGAGCTCATCTGCGATATAGGCCGGAAGATCGCTGCCGGTGGCTCTCACCTCATCAAGTAGCTCGGGGGCGGCCATCAACAAGATTGAGGATGTCCTCGATGTCGTGGCTCGATAAAGGATCGTCCTCACCCCGCCCCTTGTAGGCTTCAAGCTTGGTGGCAACGAAAAGCGGTGGTGCGACCACGCGGATGGAAAGATCCCCACCTAACGAGACGGGCTGTGCCGTTTCCAGTGCCTGGGGGTGCCAGTGATTGCTGAAACCGAGCACGTCGTCATGGTCCGGCATCAGATCGACGCGCAACTCCCCCAGCTTCATGGCGCAGATTGGCATATCCTCATCTAGAGAGGAGGGCTCATTGCCCCCCTTTGCCTTCAGCAATGCTGGGGACTATCTAGATGGAGACTGCGGGGGCAGTGGACGATCGCCCATTGCTTGACGCCCGTTCATTCAAGGAAGTAGTACTGGAACGATCTTCGTCGAGAGTCAAGCATCGAGAAGCCCCTGCGTACAAGAGCAATGTAAAACCCAGACAGGACAACCAACAGGAAGGAAGGAAGGAAGGAAGGAAGGAAGGAAGGAAGGAAGGAAGGAAGGAAGGAAGGAAGGAAGGAAGGAAGGAAGGAAGGAAGAGACGATGGTGGGCCCAGTAGGACTTGAACCTACGACCAAGGGATTATGAGTGCAACCAAGCCGCTTCGAGGATCGCGCCTGCAACGCATATCTTCGTAGTTTCAGTAGGTTACGGCTTTCCATCGATTACATGGCTCACTCTGGTTACACCCAATCAGCAACCAAAACGCAACCAGTGTGGTTGTAGTGATCCCCTTCAAAACTGGGACACCACCACAACTCACGCTGGCTATGGCTGAGGCCACAGCGGCTGCCACTGCAGCAGAGACGGGCCCCGGGAGTGGTCGGCTGGCCAGGAATTGGACGAACCGCCACGTCCGAGGCCGCAAGCGTCTTGCACTAACCAGGCGTGAGGGACGGGCTATGACCAGGACGGCGCAAGCAGCGAAACGTGACTTATGGTGAATTCAGACTATTCAGACGCCATATGTCATCAAGTAATCTTTGAATTCTGCCAGCTCATTATCTGATATCGGGCCAGTGGATATTTCGTTGATGTTTTCGTCGTCCGTAAGATGCTGCCGAAATTTATTGATTAGTTTTCGGGAATAAGGGGATATACCTCCACGAAGCTCTCTGAACGTACCCCACCACTCAATCTGCGAACAGCCTTCTAGCTCTTTATTAAGCTTTTCCCGACCTTGCTCTAGGGATAAGGAGTCATTGCGAATATCTTTGATAACAGCGGAAACTGCATCCATTATCGGAAGTGGATCTCTATTATCTGGGCCGCGGGGAGAAAAAGGCAAAACCTCTTCAATGAATTTCAACATTGAGGCACGATCCTCAAACCAAGCAAACGCACCAAACCCTCCACCCAAAGCTGCGGGGGCGTCACCATAGCTAAACATTCCCCAATTTTCGTCAATAGGCACAGCATCTGTGACCTGCGCCCATGCTTCATCAGCGGAACTCACAAGCCTATTTATTTCATCGTTCCTCATAAAACCTCCAACTTTAAAAATCACCTTTTCTTCCCACCTCCGGGACTTCCTCCTTGATACACCTTAATGTGCTTATATTTCCCAGACCCCCTAGATCTGTCATCTAACTTCATACTCAAATTTTCGTGCCTTATACAGTACTTTTGCCCCGGCTTTGGCGACACAAGAACCACACCACATCTTTGGCATTTTTTGTATATCTTTTGATTTACTCTACCTCCGTCCTCCCCCATTCCGATTTTCTTTAAATGATCATCGGCAACAGTCTTTTGTCCGACTTTCTTCAAGCCATCTTGATTATTTTTTTTGCGTATACTGAGAAGCAGCTCCCTTTCAAGTTTTTTTATTTCTTCATTCTTCTCTTGGAGCTTTTCTCTCAGCCGCTCGTTTTCATTTGCTAGCTTTTCTATCTGAAAATCCTTTTCTCTATCTACGCAATAATTATCATGCTCCATTTTCAACCCCGTCCGCCCACCATGAAAAATAGAGTATTCCCAATATTTCAATACCAAAGCTGTCATTTGACATGAGAGATTTCATCCCACCAGATCGCGCACCGAAGTGCCATCTGCTCACACCTTAGCGCCAGGCATTGCCTCGTCTCGGCAAACTTAGCCCGACGGTATCCCGGCCAGCTCGCGATCCTCGCATTTGACGCCGACCAATGAGAAAGTTACTCTCCTTAGAAACACGAAAGTTTCACACTGAAGAAGATGAAGCCGATTCAAGAATCTCTTCTATGAGATCCAGCCTTTGCTTTAACCAAAACCTATCTTCTTCAAGCATTTTATCAGCGACCATCTTTAAAACCACTGCACCTTCTTCAGAGACTTCACAAATCGCTCCGTCATATTTCAAGAAATTACTCTCTTCCATATCTTCGATGTGCTCAATAACCTTCTCTTGGTCCCAACCCAAGCCAGCTGCAATTAACTTCACAGCCACTGGGCCTTTTTCATAAACTTTTGCCAACAACTGAACATGAGAAACATCATACCCATCCAATCCATTATTTCCCCTGATATCAATATCAGCCATTATTCTTCGTAGATTTGCAGGCGAGTGCTGATACTCCCCTGGAGCATGACGATGCCGCCCTTCAGACATAATGCTTGCAGCTTGTTTGTAAAAATCATGATTCTTCATACGAACCTCAAAGTATCTAATATAAAAAAAGATGCTTTAATTTACATCTATCCAGGCCAGAAGCTCTGTAGAGTAGCCCTTATCAGGGCTAGCAACCCCACGGTGCTTCAATTCTCGTTGCAATGTAGGCTCGATATATTCATGCAGCAGAGCCGCTCGTTCATTAGGTTGAAATTGGGGCCTACCAGACGGGGCCTTAAAACAATCACGATATTGTTTCTCTACGTTTGGTACGCGTTTACCCTCTTGATCAACAGCGATGGGAATCAGGTGGGAACCAATATCTTGCTTGGCACCAAAGGAATGTACCAACCAAATACTAAGCGCAACCGGCTGATCGACACCGAATGAAGCCGTGGCACCTAGAAAAGGAGGTTCCGCTGAACGCCATCGATTTAGAAGTCGATCAACAAGCGGGTGATCTATACCGATCAGTTCAAGCTTCTCATCTTGCTGCGCGAGGTCGCGATCCAATGTACAAACAATCGGCGCTGAACCCGAATCCAGTGCCATCTCGAAGCGAAGCCCATCGACTGGTCGAACACTTCCCCCGTTATTCTCTACAGCAGCCCTCACAAACTCCATGATGCGTGACTTGCTTTCATCAATATTCGCAAGCGGCTTGTAATCATCAAGGCTGAAACGATCCAGGTCCTGAAATAGCTCGAAGACTACCTTGCGCGCCTCCCTGGCATTGCTCATCGCCGCTTCCAGTTCCTGCCGCGTTCGCTTCAATTCAGGATCGGACAGCGCTTCACGGTAAAGCTGGTCGTAGCTCAGGCGATCGGTAAGCTGCCCGAGAATCTGGCCTCGCAAATCCTCGGCTACATTCCCCTGCTCATCTACCTTGCCCAGGGTACGCGCGATTTCCTGGAGCTTGTCAGTCAGCATCAGGAATATGCGCCCCTCAATCGTGTCGGAGAGCACCAGGTTGTAAACCTGAGCGGTATCCTTTTGCCCATAACGATGGATGCGTCCGATTCGTTGCTCGACATCCATCGGATTCCAAGGCAGATCAAAGTTGAACAGCACCCGGCTAAATTGCAGGTTGATCCCCTCTCGCCCCGCCGCGGTGCAAATCAAAACGCGCGGGCCATCGGATTTGCGAAAGCGCCTTTCTGCCGCCAACTTCGAGCCATGGTCACCACCACGAAGCACCACTACGCCCTGTCCTGGGTAAGCAGCTTCAATCTCCCTTGCTAGCAGATCAACCGTCGCCAGGTAGGTCGCAAAAATGACGATTTTCTCGCCCGCATTTTGATCCCACAAGGCCCCCAGACCCCGCAGCAACTTGTCGATCTTAGTTTCTCGTTCTTTCGGGAAAACCTTGAGCAAATCCGTGATGCGTAATCTCTCCTCCGGCAATGATAGCTCGACTGCCGTTGTTGCCACATCCTCACCTTCCGCGGTCACATTCTCGGCGGAATCAGACGAAGCCACCGCCGCCAGGCGTTCTTCATCTAGCTTGCGAATCAAACGGAGCTTGAGGTCCGCGAGGATACGATCAACCTCACCTCGACTGACGGAGTCATCGGCCAGGCCGTTTTGCTGGTGAATCAGTTGGCGCGCTTCTTCCATCAGGGCATAGTGCCCGTCGATATCCAGGGACTCATCTTTCAGAATGGCTTCATGGATGGTCAGTGCCAGCTGGCGACGCAGTAAAGTGCTGCGAACAGCCGCAAAGCTGGAGGCAGCGATCTTCTGAAAGATGGTCATCACGAAACCCAGGGCGCGACCCTGGTTGCCCTGCTGCTTCGCAAGGTCAAAGCCGTCGATCAGGTACTCTCGAAGCTTTGCGTAAAACGCCTTTTCCGAGGGGTTCATGGTGAAGGATTCCGTATGCACCCAGCGTCGCGCGAATAGCGGCGAACCGTCCGGGGTGCACGCATCGGCTTTGGTGCGCCGATATACCAACTCATTAAGACGGTGACGCTCGTCCACCATCTCTTCGGGGCTCTTGAACAGGGTCGGGTTGAGCAACTGGATCAGCATCCAAAAGCGGAAGTGGTCCCCCTGGTGTGGTGTGGCCGAGAGCAGAATCAAATCGCGGGCGTGGTCGCGCAGGGCTTCGGCTAGCTTATAATTCTCGGTCTTGCGCACCTTCTTGCCGTTCCTGTAGGCCGAAAGGTGATGCGCCTCATCGAACACTACCAGGTCCCATGGCGGCGCTTCCTTCAAACGGTTGATTCGTGCCCGCCGTTTCAAGGTGTCGACGCTAGCAATCAAACGGTTGTGCTTGTCAAAGGCGTTGCTACGGCGGTCAGTCACATCGCCTTCTGCACCGAACACCTCAAAATCCAGTTTGAAGACCTCGTTAAGCTCCCGGTGCCAGTTGTTGACCAGACCAGCCGGCACCACCATCAAGGCACGCTCAAGTTCACCGCGGCTTGCCAGCTCACGCAGAATTAAAGCAGTCTCGATGGTTTTTCCTAATCCCACCTCATCGGCTACCAGAAAACGTCGGGGCAAAGCGGTTGCAACCTGGTGCGTCAGCACCACCTGGTGGGGCAGCAGGTCAATGCGTGCGGACGTCAGCGCCGCCGCGTTCTCCATCAACGGCAGCGCATGTGCCTCGACATGCAACCAAGCCGTACGCAGGCGATCCGCTTCGCCAGCCACTTGGGCTATAATCTGCTCGGCACGGCTCGTGACCAGCTGCAGTGATTTACCGAAAACCTGACGCTCACCACTCGGAAAAAAGGCACGCACATAGCCATTGGCGGTGAGCTGTACCACCACGCCTTCGCCGAACTCGGCATGTAATACCCGCTGGCCCGGTTGTAAGCTGGGCTCGGCCATGGATCGTACCTCCCTAACTGATCCGCGGGTGGTGCAATCCCGCCCAATGTTTGCCGTCATAGTCAGCGTGCGGGTCATCCGTATTCAGTAGGCGCTCCACCTCATTTTCAGCGCCAGAAAACAGCAGACGCCCAATAGGCAATCCCCCCTGCCCGGAAGGCCTGTGCCGCCAGTAGTAGGATTCGCTAGCTCCCTTCATGCTGATGCGGTTCCGTCCACTAGGCATCCAGAAGATCAAGCCGGCCTGCCCCTGGTAGAAATCCTGGAAGGACAGCAAGGCCTCTTTCAGGTCGGTTTCCAGCCACCACCTGGCATCCTCCCCATCCAGGACATCCAGGCACCCTTCCAGCCCCGCAACCACCAGGGCGTCACCATCCGCGGCGGGCAATTCATCCGGCCAATCGTCGGCCATGGCAAAAAAGTGACGCAGCGACACCACCTCGTCTGGCGTATTCAGTCCGGACAGAACCCCCGCATCCCAAAGCAGCGCAATGCCGCGGCGGGGCCAGCCTTGATTGAAGCGTGTTCTGACCATCAATCCTCCTCTTCGCCCATACGCTCAAACAGGTTGAGCTGCTTCACCTGGGCCTGGTTGCGTGTCTCCCAGGATTGGTAGAGCGACGCTGCGGTCGAAGCCGCATTCCGGGTCGGTGAATCCGCACCACGGGTCTTGAACCAAGTCAGAATCGCTCCCAAGGCCGGATGGGGTTTGAAGTTTTCGTTATTCAGGGTTTCGCTGGCATTGATGCCACTGCCTTCAAAGCAGGCGCCGATAAGGAACATCGCCTGCTCGTAATCGCTCTGCATACCGCGCCGATGCCGACCGATCCAGCCTTGAGCCAGGTCCAACGGTGAGGTGAGATGAAAAATTTTCTTCTCTTCGTACACCCAACCACGGCTTGCAAAGTCCGAGGGCCCAATGCCCGTTCCGCGCAGGAATTTCTGCAGTTGGTCTCGGGGCAACTGATTGATACCATTGAAAAGACGCAGCAACATGCGCGTGAAGGGCTCGGCATTATGCGGTGGCGGCTCCTTAATGCCACCGGCCTCCTCATCGAGCAGCTGGTTGATGCCCAGCAAGGCCTCCAACACTGACATCGACGTGTCCTGGTCCTTGTAGACCTGACCATAGTGGCGGGAGAAATACTCCAGCGCCTTGCCGCGCCGAATCACCTGCACATCGGCCTCCGGCAGACCTTCTTCCTGGTGATGTTCCAGCAGGTCTTGCAGGTCCCGCACATCACGCAGCACCTGCCGGCGCAATTTGGCCCAGGAAATCGGCTTGGGGTCCTCAATCCGCTTGCGGCAGACATGAATGATGTCGTATTCGATCTTGCGGGACCCGAACTCCCCCTTACCCTTGGTTTCATCACTACGGATCGGGTAGGTCGCTTCCAGATAAAAGCCGGCATCGAATAGTGATTCGAGCACGGACACCCAAGGCGCATCCTCGCTGTGGTGAAAGGTAAAGCTCAACAGGCCGCCCGGCTTTAGAATCCGGCTGGCCTCCCGCCAGCATTCAGTGAGCAGGCGCTGGTAGAAACGATCAGCGTTCTCAAGACCTGTCTCTTCATCCCGCCCCGGATGACGCGCCCGGTTCGCGACTGCTTCCAGTGTTTTGGGGGTGTACTCCGGGCCAAAGTACTGGGGGTAGCGTTCTTTCAGAGCCAGGCGGAGCCAGACATAGAAGAAATCGGAGAGCTCAGAATAGTGAAGCAGGCCGCCGAAGGGGGGGTCGGTAACAACGAGGTCATGACTGCCCGAATCCAGCATGCTGAGATCTGTTGAAGAACCACAGTACACCTCAGCATCTTTCACAGGGTCCCCACATTCGACTTTTTCGCTTTTTCCTGTCAATGCACCATCAAATATGTGGGATTGATCGGAAAGCCTGTCATTTTGCACAAGCTCCCATGGCGTATCCTTCCAATGAAGCGCTGAAATAAGGTTACTCTTTTGGCTATTCCAATTCCCCCGCCCGTAATCCGCGAACACACAGTTTTCTACCGTTGTAGATTTTGGATGAAAATTGCTATTAGAGAACATGGGCTCCATCTTATCGGCAGGTACATTCCAGATAGTGAACATGTTCTGGTTTCTCAGGTATTGCTGAAACCCTCCCAGCACAAAGTCTCGAGTTATATCCGAATAATCACCACAGGAAATTATTGCCTTTAAGATATTGCAGTGGACAAGCAACTGCCGTGGGTTAAACATCTTCCACCAGTGGGTAAAACCATGGTTCGGTATCCCACCATTAAGCTTGTGCGTCATAAACCCGAAGGGTAATTCACTACGAGGCCAGTACTCGGCCAAGTCCGCTTCCGCTCGGGCTTCCCACTCCTTGGAAGCGGCATCGAATGCAGAAGGGTCCCCCCCGTCGATAAAGAAGCGTCCACCATAGGCCTGCCCTTCATCATAGCAATGTGGGCAATAGCCTTGATGGGCGTAGATGGACACCGGCCCGGTCTTTCCCGAGGCCTTGACCGTCTTGAGCACGTCTTGGACGGTGCCACAGGCACCACAGGCGTAGTTGCTACGCTTGGGAACCGTGCCCCCTTCGTTGCCCGTCAGGATGACAACGCCGGTATCCGGACATGTGATGGATTCGGGTAGCTTGCCGCGTACCTCTATCAGCTTGCAAGTCTCTGCCCGGGCACTGTTCCAGCGCACAGTGGCATCCACTGGATCTTCGACACTGCCGCCGAAGGGCTGCCCTTCCTCATCCTTGGACGCCTCGCCCGCCAGCCATTCTGGATGAACCAGCAGCGAAAGCTCTACTTTTTTGCGTTTGCCTTTGCCCAGCTTGCCGAATGACTCGATCTGTCCGCAGCAGGGGCATTCAGCGCTGTCAGGCTCACCGCTGTGCTCGTTCAGCCGGGCAACGGCGAAGGGTCTTTCCGTGTCGGCCACTACCAGCGAAACGCCAGGGGCCATGCGGGCATCGCGTTCTTCCAGATCGTAGTTGTCGCCGCAATGCTTGCAGGTGCGCGCCCAGGCCTTCACGGATAGGGTTTTTACGGCCATCACCGGGTTGGTCATGATCGGTGTGCGATGGCCGCATCCAGTGACCTGACAAGGGCCGTGTTTGGCCCAGAAGGAGTAAATGACCTCCGGACCATGATAGTGATAATCCTTGCGCTCCTGCGGCGGTAGCGCCAATGGGTCGAAATCATCCCCCATGACCTTGCCGGTGCTGACCTGCGTCCACTGTCCGCTGTGGCCCCGCGGACAATCACAGGCGTAGAAGGGCATGATCTGCGGCTTGACCTCGGCCTCGATCTCCGCCAGGAGAGCCTCAACCTCAGCCTTGTTCACAGGCGCTAGCTCATTCTTCACCACAAACCAGGCGACTGGATTGAGCTCGTTACCGACCATCTGCATGCCGAGGCGCGAACCTTCCACGACGGTGGTGCCGCCACCCATGAAGATATCCGCCACTTTCAGATGCTTAAAAGCACCTTTTTTCTGATGGTTGCCGTAGTAGGCATCCCAGACGACCTTTGCGGCTTCTGCCGGATCATCGGGGGCCTTAATGGCGGACGCTAGCAACAGCGACCGAAACACACTGCTGCGCCGGCGCGCCCACCACTTGGACATCTGGTATATGGGCTTGCCGGCATTACCTTCGATGGCGGCAATCTGATTGATCGGGATAATCGGGAAATCGACCTCGACACAGGTCGGTGGCCGATTAGGATCGGAGAAGTCGACGGTCTCACACTCCCAGGCTTTGCCTGCACCTACCGCGTTGGCGACCTCCTCGGCCAACCAGTCCGCCTTATTCATTCCACTGGCTTTCCAGGGCTGATCATTTGCCATGCTTATTTCTGCCTGCTCAATTCGATAAAGGGTACGGCCACCTCAAGAACACTCAGCCCACCATGGGCAAGTGTGGGGTAACCGCCCTGGCTCTTCCATTTGCGGCGGCCGTTGACGTATAGGTGGCGTCCGTGTTCGCTATCGATGGCCAGATCAATCGGTGGTACCCAATCACCGGCCGGGGCATCACCGGGAATGCTCCGGCCGCTCTTGTAGTGCGCCTTGAGGTAGTCCGATTGCTCGCCATTGCTGTCGATAAACTGCCCACTGGCGGCATAACCGTGGTCTGCCGTTATGATAAGACGGCGCCCGGTCGCCAGCCGCCCAACCAGTGACCAAAAGGCATCTCCGGCAAGGTGTTCTTCCACCTCTCCGGTAAGTGTTTGCAGTCCCTTGCCAGGGTCGTCGTGATCATGCAGACGGTGATCCGGCCAGTGGTGCCAGAAAATCCAGTCTGGCTCCGAACCGATCAGTGCTGCACAATCCAACCAGGCGATGTCCACCGATTCTGTCCGCGCACCTGGAAAACGGGCGCTGCGCGCTCCGTTGTTTCCGAGCGCGGAGCGCTGTCCGAAACCCAGGGCTTTAGCGAAGGGCGTAGTATCGGGGGGTAGTTCGGCTCCAGTGGAGCGGGCGTGATGCACGGAAAAGCCACGTGCCTCCGCCTGGTGTAGAACCCATGGCACCTCACGCATTGAGAAGGCATCCAAAATCAGAATGGCTCTACCGGGCGAATGACTAGCCCACCAGGCCGCCAGCTCTTGCGAGGTGCGGGGAGCAGCCTGTTCAAAGTGAGACCACAGATCCCACCCCGCAGTCGCAAGATAGTGATCCAGATCCGCCAAGCTACGATCGCGGCTCAAGACTTCCGCCACAGCTGGCCCCTGGTCGAGGCTCTGCGAGCAAATCTCCCAGGAGTAATCAAAAATGGCTGCCCAGGCCTCTTTCGGCTCAGCATTTTGTAGCGTTTGTACCAGTTGGAGCGGCAGAGTCATTGTCCCCCCTCTTTCTCTAGGTCCAGCGCGTAGGTCATGCCATCTGGCAATTTGCGGATCAGCTCTTGTAGTTGCGCGCCTGTCAATTGATCCACCCGAAGCGTGAGCCCGTGAAGTTGTGTTCCGGTGCCAATTCCCCATTGCTCGATTTTTCCCAGCAGGTTCAGCGACGACGTTGCTGGAGCGGATAGCGACGTAAAGCTGTCACCGCCACCAAAAATGTCGCCCGGAGAAGGTTGCTCTGGGGTTCCCGAATCGCCCGGTGTACCAGGCTGCGGTGGCTCTTTGACGCCTCCTGGACCGTCAGTCGGTTGGCCCGGGGGAACTGTGCCACCAGGAGAGGGCGGCACTGGCTGTTCGCTACCCGGTTGAGTCACACCGCCTGTGGCAGGTACATTCTGTGGAAGCAGGACATGGGTTTCATCCAGATGTTTACCGGTGCCGAGTTTGCCACGCATGCGCTTGAACGCGGCCTCCTCATCCTCACCATCGTGTGCTTGGAGGTACTCCATGCCTCGCAAATTAATCGCGATATCGCCGCGAGCGCATAACCGAATAATGCGCTCTTTAACTAACGTTTCGCCAAGCCAGGGAATGCAGTCTTCACCGCCTGGGCGGGGCTCTCTCAGCTCCTTTAGCAGCTTACTAATGGGCTCGTTGTTTGGCGCGGCCGTCAGAATGAAGGCATCAAAATCCTCCGGGATGAAGAGGTTCTCTCGGATGCTCTTGTCAATGGCATCGGGAATCCTGGCACCTTCAGCCTTATGGCTTTCGATGAAAAAGCGGCAATTCTGGGGTTTTTGGTAGTTCCAGTTCGCAATAATGGCAAAACGATCAAAGCGCGACTTGAGGATGTCGCGAATTTCCTTCTGGTATTTAGTTTGCAACCGACCATATTCCGGATTCTCTTTCTTCCAGCGCTCTGCGAGATAAACACAACGGGCGAGCACCAGAAGATCGCGATCCAGGAAAAGATTACTTGATCCATCTCTGGGGATCAGAAAGCGAACAACATTTCGGCCGCTTTGCATGTTGTCCCGCAGCCATTCACCCAGTGTTGCCTCGATATTGGCTGGTGACTCTGGTAGTACAACGATGGGAAGGCGGTTTCCCCAGTTGGTGGGCACCTCACTTTCATCCAGCTTCTCCCACGGGCTACTCTTCCACGTCTGGGGGAGGACAATGACCCGGTAGGGTAGCTCTATGTCCCCGCCGCCTTCGATGACATAGCGTGTTTCCTTAGCGAGATGCCAACGGTCCTCATCGTTTTGGAATAGCTTATCGTTGCGTGCACTGGCAATGAGCTTGGCCTGGGGGTTTTCCTCTTCCCTGAAGATGAACCGGTTACCGTCTTCGTGGATGTTGAAGCTGTTCTCGACAATGGTGGTCAGTTCCACCTGAAAGGCATTATCATCAACCAATTTGTCTCGGGTTACATCGACATGAAGGGTGTCTCGGTCCGCACCTGCCTGGTTGACCTCGGCGAGAGAGCGCAGCCATAGGGCCCCAATAATCTCTTCAAGGTGAGGAAGGTTGTGGCCGCTTCCGGCGATGGCGTCGCTGACCGCTTCGAGATTGCGAAGCGCTTTTTCGCGCAGCTTCGCATGGTGCTGATTCGCCACCGAGTCCAGCAGTGCAGTGATGCCGCTGTGTTCATCGTCAAGACGGAAATCCGCTGCGGTCAAAATCGGCTGTTTGTCACCGTTTCTTTTGAATAAGTCTGCCAGAATACGGATCAGGTCACGTGTGCCTTGCGCGCTGGTAGCAATCAGCACCTGATCTTCCAGCAGGTCCATCAGGTGGGGCGCATACGGCCAGGCCTCAATAAACTCCTCACGCATCCTTTCCTGCTCCGCAGGAGGGATATTTTTCAGGCGAAAGTACTCAATGACGTGTGTTTCAACCAGATCGTGAATGGCCGAAGCATCCACATGGATGCGATTCTCGAACAATCGATGCAGCAACAGACGTAAGCGATCTGTTTTTGCCGACGGTCCCTTAAAATCGACGATGACCGGGTTCACCCGTTGAATCTGCTGGAAGGCATCGGTATTACCGTTTCGCACGGAAACCACCAGCACCAAATACTCCGGGTACTCCATGGCAATCTCGGAAAGCACCTGTATGAAATTGAAGGCCCAAGTTCGCCATGGATACTGTTTCGTATTGGTCAGGCCGTCGTACCAGGTCTGGAATTCGTCCAAAACCAATGCCGTCGGTGTGTGCTTGAACAATTCAAGCAATATCTCATCACTTGGCACATCCGGTTTTTTCTCGCCGAGCGCTTCCCATTTTCCGCGGCAGTAGTTGCCATTGGGGTGGTTATCGAACACCAGATCCCACAGAAACTTGTAGCGCTGCCTGTGCAGGCTTTCACTTATGACATGCATTCTGCCACGCAATGGCAGCTTCCCCATGTTGGCGTCATGCAGGGTGTGCGACCAGCTATTCAACCAGTCTTGCGTTGCTGAATGATCGGTAAACGTATGGTACAGCACTGCCATTAAATGTGATTTACCTAGCCCACGCTCGCCTTTCAAGGTGATGGGACGCCCTTGATCGGGGCCAATAGCCTCAATTGCTTTCAACAGATCACGAGATGGATAGGTGATGCGCAGAAAATCGGACGCTGAAACTTGCGTTGCGCCTGTATTATTTTTATTTGTAAGCTCAATGGCCGTTCCCTTAAGTCTACGCCCTTTGAACTCATCGCGAAGGGTTAATCCAAGCATAATTTCCTCCAAAGCTCCCCTGGTATCCCTTCAATCATTCTCACTTTTCATCCGTGCCTTCGGTATTCGCATCCGAATCAGGGACTGCTACGCCGTTTTTTTGGCAATAGTCACGAATGAGTACCTCTATCATGTTGGCAATAGAACGGTGCTCACGAGCGGCGGCGGTGCGTAGCGCCTCCTTCACACCGGGATCTATGCGGAACGTCACGGTTGCTGTCTTAGTGGTGGCCATGGCCTTCCCCCACGAGATGACTGCAGATGTACTGCAATTTACTGCATCCCCTTATCACATCCAAGGAAATTTTGCTCAGTATTGGACATGCAGGCTTGGATTGGCTCGGATCGCGCCCCCCTCCTCATCAATGTGTGCAAAAAATCTCATAAGTCACCTATACCGCCACATAGGCGGCATAGCGTCGTTCACCCGCAATCATAGGTGCCCCAGCTAATGCGACACGATATGTCGCTGACTGATGACAGACTCTCCATGCATTTATGGCAACGCCGGAGGTCGCATGGATAGTAGGCGAGAGAGCTTTCAAAGGAACGGAAGGCAGGTCTGTGCTCAGGCTGCTGAGAGGCACACGACACTCAAGGAGGAGCAAGTCGCCCTCTGGGAAGCCGACCGCGCCTCATGGGCCTCCGAACAGCCCGCCACCGCTTGGCTGGCTTCTCACTTGTCGTTGGTACCGACCTGCGATCCCCGCTTCCCCACAGCAACCACAGATGGACGCGACCTCTTGTTCAATGCCACCTGGAGTGTCGGGCTCGATACCCAGACTCGCCGGTTTCTGCAGGCACACCTGGTCTGGCACTGCGTTGCGGGGCATCTACACACACCCCGCGAGGGTGATAGGAGACGCTGGCACCTGGCTTGCGATCACGAGGTCAATACCGCGCTGCTGATGCTGGGACTCCCATTGCCGCCACAGGCGGTGCTGTTCCCCGCCTGTATCGGACGACCACTATCGGCGGTATACGCTTGGTTGGCCGACAATCCGCTGCTCGATTATGAGCACAGCCTGGATGCCCCTCCATGGATCGCTGCTGCCGCGGAGCCTTTCCTTGTCGACACCTGGGCGCCGCGTGTGGATGAGCTGGTGAGGCGCCACCTAGGCAGCCCGCTCCTGCCCACGCCAGTAGCGGCGTGGCTGCTAGGTCGGTGGTAAACCAACTCATGCAAATTTCAACTCGACCGTTGGCCATCCAACGCTAGAAATGCATAACAAGAAAAACGTGAAAAATTAAAGATATTAAGATTTCTGCTGATATAACAGAAAACAACCATTATAAGCCATATGTTGAAAGGAGGAAAAAGATGAAGGACTTTGACCTTGAGAAGGAAATAGGCGTGGCTGTTGACGAAGCCCTTAAAAGTAGAGGTGTCGCAAATATTCTGCTTGCCGGAAAAACCGGAGTTGGCAAGAGCACATTATTGAACTCAGTATTCCAAGGAGACTTTGCAACCACTGGTCAAGGAAAACCCGTCACAAGCAAAACCAGGAAAATCACAAAGCCCGGAATTCCTCTAAGCATTTACGACACAAGAGGGCTTGAAGTAAAAGACTACAAAGAAACACTTGATGAACTCGAAAACCTGGTTGACAGCCAGAACTCTCTCAAAGATCATCACGAGCATATTCATGTATGCTGGCTATGCATATCAGAGGGAACCAGAAGAATTGAGCAGGCCGAAATTGATCTGGCTAAAATGATGGCTAAAAAAATGCCGGTCATTATTGTAATAACAAAATCACAGTCAGATCAAGGCTTTCGCTCAAAATGCTCAGAGATAATTCCAGAGGCTGTAAACTATGTCCGTGTCAACTCTCTGTCCACAACCTTGGATACAGGGCATGTAATTCCAGCATCTGGCTTGGATCACTTGGTCACGCTCACTATGGAAGCCATTCCAGAAGGGCAGCGAAGGGCTTTTTCTGCAGCGCAGAAAATCAAGATTGAAGACAAAGTTGTTAATGCGCATAAAGTTGTAGCTGCAAGTGCATCAACTGCCGGAGCTACTGCTGCAGTACCTATTCCATTTTCTGACTTCGTGGCGATTGCCCCAATTCAAATAGGCATGTTGGCCGGAATCAGTAGCTGCTTCGGACTAAATGTAGATAGAGCTTTTCTTTCAACCCTAGTTAGCGGGACATTCACAAGTGTTGCTGGCTCTTTTGCGGGAAGAGCAATTGCTGGGGCTCTACTAAAATTCTTCCCTGGAGTAGGGAGCACTGGTGGTGCTGCAATTTCGGCAAGTGTAGCCCTTACATTAACAACGCTATTCGGCGAAGCATATATAGCCACTCTCTATATGCTGCTGAAAGATGATCCAGAGAAGAAGCTTACAGCTGATGAAATAACCGAAGCTTTTAAAGAGAAGCTAAGCAAAGAAAAAAATGCGGAAGGCGCTATACACACATAGCACATACAGCCACCGGCAACTAGTTGCCGGTGGCTATCCTGAATTCAACCTACAAGCGCAACACTATTGGAGTGCCGGAGATCCGGGCACTGACTTCTGGAGAACCTCCGCGTATACCTCCAGAGGCGTCTTGGCGTTCAACGTCTCTCTAGGCCTGGTATTGAGTGAGTCTGCGATCTCATCGAGCTCCTCCTGGGTGTAGGTCGATAGGTCCGTTCCTTTGGGCAGATACTGTCGAAGCAGACCATTGGTATTCTCGTTAGACCCACGTTGCCACGGGCTGTGTGGATCGGCGAAGTAGATGGCTGTCCCGGTACGTTGGGTTATTTCGGCATGCTTGACCATCTCGCTCCCTTGGTCGTAGGTCATCGACAGCCGTAGTGAGCGTGGAACACGGTTCAATTTGTCACTAAAGCCGACCATCGCATCCGTCGCGGTCGTACCGTCCATTTTCACCAGGATGACGAAGCGTGTCGTGCGCTCAACCAACGTGCCTACGGCAGAACGGTTGCTGGCCCCCATGATGAGGTCGCCTTCCCAATGCCCGGGCATCAACCGATCTTCGATCTCAGGCGGCCGGAGATGAATACTGACCAAGTCAGGAATTTGGCGGCGACGATCCTTGCCACGACTGCGTGGACGCCGCTTTCCCTTCACCTGCCGAAGGCAAGCAATGAGCTCTTTTTTCAGCGAGCCTCGGGGCATCACATAGAGCGCGTTGTAGATGGCCTCGTGGGAGACCTGACGTGTAGGGTCATTTGGATACATGCGCTTCAGTGTGATGGCTATCTGCCTAGGAGACCAGTACTTGCGCAACAGGTAGGTCACCAGATCGAAGAGAGGCGTACCAAGGCGCAACTTAGATTGTCGTCGTGCTCGATGTCGCGTCAGCGTGGCCCTGAAACCCGCCAGACTGGCGTCATAGCCAGCATGAGAAGGTACCGCATGCCGAGCCAGTTCTCGAGAAATCGTGCTGGCAGCTCTCCCAAGGAACTTGGCGATGGAGCGTATCGAGTGACCTTCACGCATCAGCATGATGGTGGCACGTTCTTCAGCAGTAAGGTGGTGGTAGCAATGAGTCATAGCGATAGCGTACCTGATCGATCAGGTGTTGCACTTGCTCATTGAGACCGCCGGAGAAGGGACTAGCGCAGTCGACCATCAACAACCGCACTCAGGTCGTCAAGCGGGTACTCTCGCTGTCGTACCGGGAATGGGACTGGATCGACCTGCCGCTGGACGGCAAGCTCCGCAAGCCATCGCCCAAGAACGAGCGCCATGTCTACTTGACCGAGATGGAGCTCGCCGAATTGCTTGAAGCAGTGCCGGAGCGCTATAGGATCGAACGCAAGGTGATCTTGCTGGCGATGCTGACCGGGATGAGGCGGGGGAAGCTGATGGCACTGGAATCAGGGAACGTCTATAACGGCCGTATCGTGCTCAGGCCCAATCAGACAAAAAGCGGGAAGCCGAGGGTCATCCCCCTGACGGAGGAAGCCCTACCGCTGGTGGAAGCCTTGCCGTTTGACACAACCGGCGACAGGGTGCGTGGCGCGTTCGAGAAAGCGAGGGAGAAGATAGGTCGCCCCGACATCCGCTTTCACGATTTGCGTCACTGCTATGCCTCATTGCTGGCGAGCAAGGGGGAAGCGCTGACGAGCATCAGGGATCTGCTCGGGCATTCGTCACTGACGGTGACCAGCCGCTATGCGCATGCCGACCCGGCAAGATGGGAGAGCGTGGTGGCGAAGCTGCCGCGGATCAGCAACCAATCAGCAACCACACACTGAAGAAAATTGACTCTTGGCGGCGTAACCGATTGATTTCATTGGTGGGCCCAGCTGGACTCGAACCAGCGACCAAGGGATTATGAGTTCGCTTTTAAATCAATATGTTACTGATACTCAAGGAAAAGCAACCGTAATCAAGCGAAAGGTACAGTTCTTTAGAATCAGTAGTTTAGCGAAGGTTGAGGATAGCATACGAAGCTGGTGTGTGTACCTCTAGTGTACCGCCACTGCCACTCTCCACCCTTCAAACTGTGTCACTTAGCTTCATAATGAACGTTCTTCCTACTGTTCATCCTGACTAGCGGTCGTCAGCGCGATCGCTTCAGCCAATGCTTGTGCAACGACTTTGCCAGACTGTAGCCCATGGGCTACAGTTGGGGTGATTGCAACAGCCGGGAATCGCTCAATATGGTCACCATCCACCCGCAGAAGATCGAGGGGCGTTGGCAATCCGGCGTTGCGCTCGATTTCCATACGACCAGCAGCACACCGATCGGCTACAACGAATATGGTCACATGCAGTTTGACACTGTACGGCCCGAGATTGCCGAGCTGCTGTACCAGCTCAAGTATCAGGGCAGGCAGGACGCCGCAGCCGGAATCATCGAGGCCGCTGCTGCCTTCCTGGCCTCGTATCGGGACAAGTTCGATATCCTAGTTCCGGTACCACCTTCAAGCGCGCGAGCGGTCCAGCCGGTGATTGTTCTGGCTCGTGGCATTGGGACGGCCGCCAATCTCCCCGTTGTCGAGTGCATCACAACCACTCGGGAGACAACACAGCTCAAGGGAGTGACTGATCCCGAAAGGCGAAAAGAGCTTGTGGACGGGCTTTACACGGTTGATGCTTCCCAAACTTCGGGGAGAAATGTGCTGCTGTTCGATGACCTGTTTCGGTCCGGCACGACCATGAATGCGATTACCGATGTGCTGCTCGGCCCTGGCAGAGCGGCGAGCGTACGTGCCCTTACTATCACCAAGACCCGGAGCAACCAATGAATAGCACAGTTTTCATCGGCGGCTCACGCCATGTTTCGCGCCTCTCCGAGAAAGTGAAAGAGCGCCTGAACAACGTCATCAACAGCGGCCATCGCGTGGTTGTAGGCGATGCCAATGGTGCCGACAAGGCAGTTCAGAAATATCTGAGCGAAGCACATTATGACAAAGTGACAGTGTTCTGCTCAGGTGATAAACCGCGTAACAACCTCGGCCATTGGCATATTCACCACATCACTCCGCCGAAAGGCACGAAGGGTTTTCAGTTCTACGCGGCTAAGGACCGTGAGATGGCTCGCGAGGCCGACTTCGGACTTATGATCTGGGACAGCAAGAGCGCGGGAACTGTGCTTAATGTGCTCCGTCTAGTGCGTGCGGGCAAGATCGCCGTGCTCATCAACGTGTCTGATAAAACGACTTTCAATATCAAGTCGACCGCTCAGTGGGAGGATTTCCTGTCATGTGTGAGCCCTAAGCTACGCGCCGATCTGCGCGAAAGGGCAACACCGGATGAATGGATGCCGGCCGAGGCCAGCTCACAGCACAACCTCTTCGAGTCTTGCGAACCGGAATCGGCGGTGCATAAACGGGGCGAGCTTACTGTACCATCTGACGACGAATTAGCTGCCGCCATTAATGCCGCCCTCGCCGCCGGAGATCCAGCCGCAGTCATCGATGCTCTGGGCAGCATTGCTCGGGCACACGGTATGTCTCAAGTCGCGAAGCATACTGGCCTGGCACGAGAGTCTCTCTATCGGTCACTCAGCGCTGGTGGCAACCCCGAGTTCGCGACAGTGCTCAAGGTAATGGCCGCTGTCGGGTTGCGCCTGGAAGCTAATAAGCAACACACGGATAACGCAGCCTGACGGGCGGCGCTGCATCGTGAGGGTGCTGACGTAAAAAGAAAGGGAAACGCCAATGACAAAGGCCGAGTTTAGTGTAACCACTTCGTCCGCGAGGACGCCTTCGCCTGCTGATGGCCTAACGATAGAGCGGCTGCGGACAATTATCCAAGACTCACACATTAACTTCCTAATTGGTGCAGGCACGTCAACTCCTTACTTTGAACAGCTTGGTGACATCGAAGAAGCACTAACGCAGATTGGTGAGTCTGGACCAGACCGGCCAGCTGCGAGCGTTGCACGGGCTTCGTTACAGGGATATTTCTTCGAGAAGGTTTTAGTGCCAAATCTTCCCCTCATCAAGCATGCAGATGAAGCGAAAGATCTAATTCGGTCGTATGCACGCTTCGTAAGCATCTTGAATCGTATTCTACTAAAACGGCGTAGCACCTTGCTCGGGAAGCAGGCAAACATTTTCACTACAAACGTCGACATGGCATGCGAAGTTGCCCTTGAATTACTCGAGATAGACATGAACGACGGCTTCTCGGGTAAGCTACGGCCTCGACTTGATCTCGGCGAGTACGGCACACTGCGAATCCGCCAAGGAACTAGATATGAGTACCGGTCCGAGATTCCGGTCATAAACCTTTTCAAGATCCATGGATCCTCGTCATGGCGACAAGAAGGAAATGAAATTTATTTCGACCACCAGTTGGCACAGATTATTGAAACGCGGGCCGCTTACGAGTCCGCAAAGCAAGAGCTTATCCACATAAAAAATTCCGACAATGTAAAAGCAAACCTCCTCCTCAATGAAGCAAGGGACAAGAGCCTAAGCGGCACCGGGAAGGCGTTCGCAGCCGCTTACAACAAGCTAAGCATCGTGAACCCGGAAAAAACAAAGTTTGCGACCACTGTTTTAAATAAGACCTATTACGAACTCATACGTCGCCTCGCAAACGAACTTGAAAAAGAAAACTGCGCTCTCTTCGTCCACGGATTCTCGTTCCGCGACGAGCACCTTCGCGACTTAGTCCTCCGGGCGGCGAAGACAAACCCAACACTGCAGGTGGTCGTCTTCTGCTACTCACGTAACGCTCGTGATGGGATGAGTGAGCTGATCTCGGAAGAGCAAATCAAGAATGGCAACATCCTCTTCGTAGCCCCCAATGAGCCGACAGACGGAGAGGAGGAACACAAAATCACGATCGACGTGCTTGTTGATGATTATCTCACGCCTCTTCTGGCCGAGGCGCCCGGCCCACCCGACCACGTTATAGAACTCAAGCTTAACGGCTCGACAGAAGGCGATACCGATGCATGATGATGATGCACTTTTGCAACGCGATGCTGTATTCAGTGTCGGTAAGATAATCTCTGTCGATGGACGCCGCGTCAGAATAGAGGTGAGTAAGCTGAAAAATGGCTCTCACCTCCTGTACAAAGGAAAAGTTGTCAGAAATATCGCTGTTGGAAGCTACATCAAGATCGCGAAGGGCTTCGACGAACTTGTCGCCGTCGTCGACGGAGAACGAGTCGAGGAGGACCGAACAGTTTCAAAAGAATACCGTCGAGCTTCAGATTCGCTGAGTCGTGCACTCGATGTCAGTCTTATTGGTTACCTGGAGGGCGGAGTTTTTTTTCGTGGCGTACGTGAAATGCCGCTCCTTGGCAACGAGTGCTTCATTTTAACAGAGGAAGAATTCGAGGCCATTCACAACTTTGTAAGCAAACAAGACACACCGCTGCAAATAGGCACGTTGGCGATGGAGCCGACTCAGCCCGTGAATATTGGTACCAATGCAATCTTCGCGAGTCATGTTGGCATCTTCGGTAACACGGGAAGTGGTAAGTCCTACACGCTCGCCAAGCTATACCACGAGCTATTCGCTCGGTTCGGTGACAAGCCTGGGTTTCGAGAACGCTCACAATTCGTGTTGATTGACTTCAATGGTGAGTACGTTGACCGGTTACCAGAAGTGGGAGACAACTGCTCAACTGAAGTCATCACCTCGCAAGAAAACAAGCGCGAATACGTTCTTACGACGCGCAGGGAAGACGGTGCGAAACTTCCACTAGCAAAGACGGCTATCGAGGATGTCGCGTTCTGGACAGTGCTCCTGGATGCCACCGAGAAGACCCAGGCACCGTTCCTCGCTCGCGTCCTGTCAAGCGACTACTGGGAGCGGAGATTACAGTATCCGCAGGACCTGCTTGAAATTATCGGCGACATGGTTCTACGCGCGACCAAGAGCAGCGACATTTCCATTGACCGACAGACTGTCCTGAACCTGCTCGGTGAGATTCAGACCTGCCTGGGTAGCTCCGCTCCGCAAGAGCTCACGAACGTCATAGACGACTTTCAGCAGAACCTCCACTATAACGGCACCTTGCGAAAGTTCTTCTGGGGGCCGTGGAGCAACAGACCCACCGATCCTGATACCCCGGTGTGGCCATCGCTGACCAAAGACAAGATCACTTCTTTGCCAATCGATTTCACCGCGATTCAGCCAGGCATAGACCTAATTCGCTTCAAGATCGTTCTTCAGTATTACAGCGATATCATTAGCGGCTTCTCCAACCGCGAACATTTGTCACCACTTATCAAGCGTATGGAGACACGCGTACCAGATATAAAGAAGCTGATACAGGCAACAGACGATGATATCCCCGCTGAGCCGCTGATTGTTGTTTCCCTCCGTGATGTTAACCTTTCCATGCGCAAGGTCATACCAATGCTGCTGTGTAAGCATCTGTATGACCGAAAGAAAGAACTAGATCCCGGCAATGAACGGCACCTTAATCTGATCATCGATGAAGCGCATAACATTCTCTCATCAGAATCTACTCGCGAAAGTGATGCGTGGCGTGATTACCGGCTAGAAACCTTTGAAGAGATCATCAAAGAGGGACGCAAGTTTGGTGTATTTTTGACGATCGCGAGCCAGCGTCCACACGACATTTCACCGACTATCATCTCCCAACTGCACAACTACTTCCTTCACCGCTTAGTAAACGATCTAGATATCCGAGCGGTTGAGAAGGCGGTCGCATATCTCGACCGAGTATCATTTGAGTCGCTTCCCATTCTTCCGACCGGTGTATGTGTTCTTGCCGGCGTCTCAGCTCAGGTTCCCATCATGGTAAAGGTATCCAAGATGAACGATGAGTTCACACCGAATAGCCGTACGATGTCAGTGACCGACGCTTGGCTACAGCCCATTGAGGCACCTGAGGACATAGACGACGAATACTTGTTCTGACTACTTAAGTACAAAGGTGCCGCCGGGTCCTGTCAGCAAATTCATAGACCATACAGATTTTACCGTGCTCCGGTAGGGGAAAAGTTTATCTGCCAAAACTAACCTATCGTTCATCTTGGTGATCCTGCGCCCTGCCCTTCTCTCTCCCCTGACGCGTTTGAGCACTACGTTGTAGCCGCTCCACAACCATCTTCTGGAGTTCGTGTCGCTCGGTCTTCATCGGCGGCATGGAACCCACAAAAGCCGCGATGCTCTCGGCCAGCTCCTGGTCCTCAGGGTCACGGCTTTGGTTCAAGTCCTTGGCCGCCGTCAGCCAAGCTTTGCGAACGTAGGTCTGGCGCTCCTTGATACGGTCTTCCCAAGGCCGTGGCCTCTGGGGTTTTCCCGCCCGCTGGTCACGGAAGTCTTCTAAGATCTCTCGGACCTTCGCCTGATCCACTTGTGGCGTCTGGCCTTTCTCGCGGATGTGGCGCACCACTTGGCTGACGCCCCTCTTTATCACGCCACGGGTGGCACGCGGCGTGGCCTCGGCTTCTACCCCTCGGCGCTCTAGCTCCGCCGCGAAGGCCTCTCGCCACTTCTGCGGGTCACCCTTCTTCACGTTCAATCGACGGCCGTCATAGCCCAGGCACTTCACCGTCAGGTGGACGTGGGGACTGTCCGTGTCGGTGTGCAGCGCCATGACATACTGATGATTTTGGCCAAACTGTCGTTTGGCGAATGCTCGGACGGCATTCTTCACGTCGCGCGGTTCAGTGCCGGCTGGCATGGACATGATGATGTTGGTGGTGTCGCGAGTGTTCTTCCGGCGCTTGCCCTGATCCTGCGACCAGTCCTTGGCGAGGGAACGCACCTCGTCTTTCCCCTTGATCATATCGCCATGCTCGTCCTCGAGCTCCAGCTTGCCGTTCCGGCTGATGTAGTCCAGGTGGGACTGGACATGATCGGCTCCCTTGGCATTACCGGTGATCTTCACCATGACCTCGGGCGCATAGTTCACCACCCGCCGGGCACGCGCACGGTTGCCGGATCGTCCACCCTTGCTCTTGACCGGGCCTTCCAGCAGGTCAGCAATCGTGTCGTCAGCCAGACTCCCCATCTTTCCTCCTTCGGATGGCCTTTAATGTGGCTTTCGCTTCCACCCCGCACCGTTCCAGCTCGGCTGCAAAGACCTCCCGCCACTTCTGCGGGTCGCCCTTCGCCACATGCAACCGACGCCCATCATTGCCAAGATTCCGCACCGTGAGTTGGACATGCGGATTGTCGGTGTCCGTGTGCAGAGCCATGGCATACTGATAATTCTGACCAAACTGCCGCTTGGCGAACGCCTGGGAGGCCCTTTTTAGCGCCTGCAGGTCGGTTCCGGCCGGCATCGACAGAACGATATTGGTGGTATAACGAGAGTTCTTGCGCTGCCGACCTTGAAACCTCGACCAGTCTTTAGCCAAGTCACGTACCATATCTTCCGTGAAAGAGAACTGGCCGCTTTCGTCCTCAAGCTCCACGGCTCCGTTCTTACTGATGCGAAGCAAATCGCTCTCTACTTGGTCCGCATCGTAGGCATTACTGACGATCCGCACGACGACTTCCGGCTTATCCATCATCCCTCCATCGATTCATGTTCCTGGACAGCAGACTGGCCACCTGGTCCTTGTGCTGCTCAATTCTCTCGGCCAGCGCCTCGATGGCCTCCCGCTTGAGCTTGTCGCTATCACGAAATTCGATATTCAAAACCTTGGTGATCTGGTTCAGGTTTTTACCAATGGCACGTAATTCCCTGTTTGACTCCCGCAAGACGGCCACCTCGGAGTCTGTCAGCACGGGCTCTTGATACAGTTCAGCCATAACCATTGCCGTGACCCAACTGGTCCGGCTGGGATAGCCCTCCTCTTGGGCGCGTTGTGCTAGCCAGCGTTCCTGGGTGGGCGATAGGCGGATGGTAAGTTTTCGGGATCTAGTTTCGATTTCATGGTCGTGCGACGTTACTGCTCTTCCTGAAACGCGCTGAATCATCCGCCGTAGCATGTCCGACTCGCGCAGGCCGTTAGCCTTGCAGAACTGCGTCCAGGCTTCCTTCTCGCTGTCTGTCAGGCGTGCTTCAACTCTCGGCATAGTCCAGTTCTCTCCACCGATGAGAGGTGGGGCTAGGCAAGCTTGCCGGCATACGCCAGCACTTGCCGAATCCTGCCCTAGCCCTAAACCCATACTTTCTTTTCGTACGTAAGAAAAATGGAGGCTCCTCGGGCGAGGCTAGCAACCACAGGGATATGCGTTAGGCTTCGCCATTAGTAATACGCACGGACCCTTGAACACCTTTGGAACATCCAGAAATTTCGTGCGCACGAAAAGCTGCATGTGCTATTGGCTGCGTTGCCATCCTCAATCCCAAGGGCTTCGCCATTAGTAATACGCATGGACCTGTCTCAAACCTGCTCGTCGCCAGGGGCTGATCGGGAGGCTTCGCCATTAGTAATAGGGGAGGCACTTGTCTCAACCGCTTCCGTCTCTCCATGCTTCCGGCGACGCTTGGCCAGCTCAGCTTTCATCCACTGCCCAGAGGCACGCATCTCAGCTTGCAGGTCTTCGATCTCTTCGGGTGTCAAGCGCCGGTAGCTCATGAGGTCTCCTTCTGAGATGGATCACGCCGAAGCTCGGGATATATCGTTGTGCGCCATAGCCACTGGAGAACACACACGGCAATGCCGGCCACGCAGACAAACAGGGTACGAGCAGCCTCGCCATCGCCAGTAAGAGCGACGCTGACCAAACCAGGCAGTTCAGGGAGCAACGCCACAGACAACAGGATACCCACCACCAGTAACAGGCCCGAGATGACCAGCCCCACCCCACGCTTTACCCGCGCCACGCGGACGCGCCAGGTATCTAACCATTTGATATTGGTATTCATGACTTATCCTCCTGTCATCGTGTTGCCAGCACCGAAACGCTTCTGGTAGGCACGATAGGCAGACTTGGCGCCACGGTAAGGAGAGGTTGCCGCACTGCCTGCTAAGCGTGCATCACGTTGAACACCGCGATACTGACGGCGGATGGCTGAGGGACGCATCGCGGACATAGCAGAGCCCAGAGCGCCCTGAGTTGCCAATGCCACACCACCGCCCAATGCAGAAGCAATGGCCGGCACCTGCTTAAGCACGAGGATGCCAAGAGCAAAAAAAGCAATCAGATAGGCGCTTGTGGTCATACTGGCCATGCTGCCTGCCGAGGATTCCACGATGTTCATGAACGCTTCACTGACATCGATGACCATGCGCCCAATGGCGGAACCCAAAACCAGCAGCATGCCGAAATTTATCACCATGCCCAGCCAGCTCTCGAAAAAGCGTTGGGTGCTGTTAAACAGCAGGCCGATGATAAAGAGCGGACCAATCGCCAACAGCACTGTCGTTGCCACCTTGCTGGCCAGCAGGAGAAAAGCCACTACGATGGCAACACCACCACCAAACACCATGATCAGAATTGCCACTAAATACATGCCGAAATCACCACTCATGACTCCCGCTTTATCCCAGGCCTGATCAGCTACGGCGAGAACGCGGGAGAACAGGCTGTCCAAAATGGCCGCGGCACCTCCATTGGACCCCGTGATGACTACTGCTACCTTTTCCGGGCCGTGAGCCAGCACGTCCACCACGACGCCCATATAGGTACCGACCGTCAGTCCCAGTGTCATGATGAAGCCGATGCGAAGGATGCGAAAAACACCCTCCTGCAAGGGCTCACTGACTTTGCCAAACATCATCAAATAGCCCCAGATGGCAATCCAGACGATCAACATGCTGGTAAACATTGGAGTGATGTAAGCGATGAGGTCAGTAGCCGTGTTGACGATGTACTGGTCCAGTGCCTGATCAACCACGGAGAACATGCCTTCAAACAGGTTCATGAGTCCTCCTCGCTTTTTAGGCTAGACAGATCGAGCTCGAAGGGCTCACCGCTAGACAGTGCCCGCTCCGCTTGGAGTGCATTAATGCAATTCGGCGCCTCCTGGAGTTCGCCAGGGTTGTTGCCACACGTCTCCAGTGTCACCTTGCGCTCGTCGTCATGCGTTTTGTACCAGTCCACGGTCTGCACCAGGCCAGTATCCGGGGTGTCATCAAAGCACCCGGACTGCGCAACGCTGACCAGAACCACAACGGCGATATTTCGTGCGCACGAAATTTTCCTGGTACTCATAAAGCCTCCTTACCAATCAAGCTCGAAAGGTTCTCCTGATGAAGCGACACGCATCTGCTGAACCCGCTGTGCGTGAAGCGCCTGGTTGGCCTCGGCCTGCGAACGGAACATGGACAGTTTGGCCATCTCGTTTTGCAGCATGACTTGTTCGGCGCCGATACGGGCCTGGAGGTCCAGAATGTCTTTCTGGTCCGGGCTGTTGTTGACCTCAGCCACCAAGCCCGTCAGCTCGATGAAACGCTCCTGCGCTTGCTCCAGGGACTTTTGGGACTGGCCAAGCCAGGTCGCCGTGTTCTGGTTGCCGCTGTCGTACAGGTCCGCCACGTCGCCGGACAGGCCGTGTTCGCTCGCCCCCCTGATGCCGGCGTCACTCAGCACCTGGTTAGGATCGACGTTCACGGCGGTGTCATAGGCCGAGTCGATGACGTTGCCCAAGCCACGAACCCCGCTCATGTTGTCCAACTCCTTGTTGGCCGTTTCGAGCTGGCTTTTCAGTTGGTCGATCTGATCCAACATGTGTTGGACCTGCAAAATCTGCTGGGTCAGGCTCGACACGTCGATAACGGGAATCCCGCCTGCCATGGTTGGCTGCGACAGTCCGATGGTGGCCGCGAGGGCGAGACCGCCCATTTTTCGTGCGCACGAAATTTTGTTGCTCATGATCAAACCTCCTTTTGACGATCCTGACGGGTCGACTTGGCCTCCAGACGCCGTTTCGTTCTCTGGAGCGTGAGCGACCGCTTTTCAAAATCCAGACTTTTCAGGTCAATGGACTCCATCACCTCTTTCATCTCCTCGATGCAGGTGAAGAAGTCTTCGGGAAGGGCTTCCACCCCTTCGGTGAGAAAATCGCAAGCGTAACCGGCGATGATCACCAGAGTTTGAATCTCACTTTGGATGGCGTGCTGTTCGACCGCGTGTGATCGGTACAGCCGTGACAGTCCACTGTCGGTGAAGGCGGGTGTGATACCCTGTCTGTTAGCCATGGGTGCCTCCTACGCAGGCAGTTGTGGTTAGGCGCGGTCGGGGCCATCACCCCCGTTCCGCGCCGCTTGAATCCTATGTGCGGAGGGTTCTTCGCATTTCTTCTACTGCAGGAGCTCCAACCTTGTCGCTGCCGTAGCGCTTGGCGATGAGATCCGCCCTTCTCCGTCCTAGGTGCTCTGCTAACTCGGCTCGAGGAAGCTCATCTTTATAATCTTCTGAGGCCTGGAACTTTGACATAGCACGGTTACTACCCGATTTATTTTCTTCAGCGCTAGAAGAGTAAGATTTTCCACACGAACTCGACTTCGCTCTTTTTTTCTTAGCCTCTCCTTTTCGGTTTTCTGAACACCAACGTGCAAGCAGGTCATTCCATCCCCTGTCGGTAAGACACCTATCCATTTCTGAGTAATGCCCAACGAAATTGGCCAGCTCCTCTGGACTAGGACTGACAATCTCAGTCATGTTTCGGCGAAGACAAGATTCGTAAAACATATCTAGATTCGGCTTCCAATCGTAATCTAACTGATACTTTTCACGAGGGCTGTCACATGGCCAGTCCATGTGAGTGTGTGTGTTTTTGGTTAAGGACGGTTTGGGTGCAGAATCTGCACCCCGCTCCGCAGTCATTTGCACCCCGTCATCGAAACGAGGTGCAGCATCTGCATCCCGTGATTTTCTGCGGGGTGCAGACCCTGCATCCCGGTGCCCGTTCTCTTTCTCATCAGTTACTGAGAAACTATCAACCCCAAGATCAATGCGAATGTCATATACTACAGGGCGCCGATCAGCTCGCTTTATTTTCGCTTCAGCAATTCGTTGATTTCCTCTCACAACCACCCCTATATCTTGTAGCAACTTGAGCTTATCCAATACTGTTCGTCGCTTTAGCCCCGTATAGCGACAGAGCAAATTAACACTTGGATAAGCATCTCGACCCGTATTGTCTGCATGATTGGCTAATGCCACGAGAACATGACGGGCGCTGGCATCAGTCACGATCTGCTGCTCCAAGGCCCAAGAAATTGCCTGAACGCTCATTAGTTATCCAGGTTCAAGACATCTTTGACTTGAAGTGTCCGAAAATACACACGACGCCCCACCTTCACCATTGTCGGCTTCAGTTTTCGCGACACGTCAGTATCTGTGTAAAGGGATACACGTACACCGTCAGGTGAGCGACCCAGCAAATCAGCAAGGTCATTAATACTCATCAAAAGCCCGAAGCGCTGGATAAGATAGTCCTCAGCACGCATGACCACACCTCCATAAAGCAACCTTCGATTGAGGAATTGTTAATCCATGCTAGCCAGAATTCAACGAGCTAAGTCCAGCCCAAGGAACTGCGACAATCAAAACGATATATTTTGACGAAAAAATGTAAACAGATAAGGAAAACCTTTTAATACATTGTCACCTCTACTTCCCAACGAACCTCTTCCAAATCATGGTGTTATGAATGCTATAAGCATATTCCAAAAAAATATCAAACAACCAAGATTGAGCTTATGTATGAGGGAGGCGTTTACCCTACATGGATAGGAACCGGCGTTACCACTAACCTGTCCGTCAGCTATCCGCCCATGGCATCACAACCCAAAGCCTTTCGTATTTCATATTTCGTATAATATGAAATACGATACGAAATACGATATTAAGCTATCATCCACTTAAGCGCTTGAAGATGACACTGCTTGACCGCAGAATCTTAATGAAAATCCTTATCGGTTTTTCAGAGATCGAACTTCACGGTCGCCCCCTACCTTTGGCTAGCACCTCCCCTGCTAACCATGGCACTAACTTTGGAAATAGCCCCATACATGTGTTGCGCGCCGTGCCTGGCGCACAATAATAATAAGAATAATAATATCATTATTCTTATTATCTCATTAAACGGTTGGGCTAAAGCATGGATTAATCCACACTCAAACACCACCAACGTCGACGCGAGAAACTTACTTCGCGAAAGAAAAGCTATCTATTTTTATAAGAATTATATTTATGCAGGATATGGCGCCGTGCGATTGCTGCTTTTGATGTTGCCATCAACTCTAAAAACGGAATCAGCATCAACAAAAAAGGGGTAAGCGGATTAAATGGTTGATCTTACCTTTGCATGAGAGTGAGACAGACCGGCATCTCATCGGATTATCTGGTTGATGCTTCACCTACTGCTGGTGCATGTTTCCTTCGCTAATTCCAGCAAGAACCCCACACGCCTCAACTTCCCGGTCATCGTTGCAACTCGCTCTCAGTGAAACGAGTTGTTTCTCAAGCGCTTGCAGAGCGGTTATCTGCGACCGCACATGAGAGATGTGATCATCGAGCAAGGCGTTGACGGCGGTACAAGGCTGATGAGGGTCGTCCTGATAGCTCTGTAGTTCGTGAATCTCAGCCAGTGACAGGCCCAGGATTCTGCAGCGACGGATGAAGGCCAGCCCCTCACCATGCTTCTCGGTATAGACACGGTAACCGTTGTCCTGCCGATCAGGCGGCGGCAACAAGCCCTGCTGTTCATAGAAGCGGATCGTCTGTGTTTCGACCCCTACCAACTGCGCCAACTGACCAATGCGCATCAGCCTCCTCCCCAACGGATTCTTTACTCTATTGACCTTATAGTAGCTTTATAGTTTTAAATGGTACCACAACATTGTTCAAGTGGAGTCGTATCATGAGCAAATCCTGTGGTGGCGCCTGTGGCGGTGATGCAACGTCCGCAGCGGATACCGATATACAGGCCTCCTCCGAGGCGCCAGGGAGATGGGTCAGTGTTTATGCCGTGCCGAAGATGGACTGTCCATCAGAAGAACGAATGATTCGCCTAGCCCTGAACGGCTTTGAGGAGATTCGGGCGCTGTCCTTCGACTTGTCGAACCGCCGGCTGAAGGTCGTGCATGACGGCGAGGTCGAGCCCGTCACCTCGAAACTGAAGACCTTGGGGCTAGGCGCCTCGCTTCAGGAAACCGTCGCTGCAAATCCGGAGACCATCAAGGCCGCCGAGTTTTCGGCAGCTTCTGCTAAGCAAGAATCCGGGACCCTGCGCTGGTTGCTCGGCATCAATGCACTTCTGTTCGTGGTGGAAATGACTGCCGGTCTGATCGCCCAGTCCACCGGCCTGATTGGAGAATCCCTGGACAATTTTGCCGATGCGGCGGTGTACGGGCTTGCCCTTTATGCGGTTGGACATAGCGTGAAAATGCAGGTACGTGCCGCGCATCTTGCTGGTGTACTGCAACTGATCTTGGCTGTGGGCGTGCTCGTAGAGGTGGTGAGACGCTTTGTATTCGGTAGTGAGCCTGAATCGCTGGTGATGATGGCTATCGCATTCGTCGCATTGATTGCCAATACCAGTTGTCTGCTGCTCATATCCAAACATCGGGAAGGCGGGGCGCACATGAAGGCAAGCTGGATATTCTCGGCCAACGACGTGGTGATCAACCTGGGGGTCATCACCGCCGGCGCCCTGGTCGCGTGGACCGGTTCCAATTATCCGGATCTGATTATCGGCACCATCGCGGGGGGCATTGTACTTAACGGTGCTAGACGCATTTTGGCGTTGAAGGGTTAAATAATGCTCATTATTGGCAAAAAGCTCTCGCCGTATGCCCTATTGTCCATATCGGGCCTGCTGGCAGCGTCTGATCAGGCTGTAAAGTGGCTGGTGCAGCAATCAATGGCCTATGGCGAGTATGTTTCGGTGACCCCGTTCTTTAACTGGGTGCACCTATGGAACACCGGTGCCGCATTCAGTCTTTTTGCGAATGGTGGAGGCTGGCAGCGCTACTTTTTTATCGGAATCGCGGTAGTGGTCTCGATTTTTCTGATCAAGCTGATCCTTGAAAATCGTCATAAAGGAGAAGCCATCGCTTACAGTCTTATCCTCGGTGGCGCCATGGGCAACCTGATTGACCGGGTCTTTCGCGGCTATGTTGTGGATTCCTTTGATTTCTATTGGCGAGACTGGCATTGGCCGGCCTTCAACCTGGCTGATATTGCAATTGTCCTCGGTGCCTTACTTTTCGTTTCCAGCAGCTTGTTGGGTAAAAAAGCAAACACCAATGCCGAGCCGGATGGATCTGACTGACACCTACGCCTATACAACACCATGACCGAACTTCCCGACAACATCCTTCACCTGCCGCAATACCAAGTACTGGGCTGCAAATCAACCGACGACGAAATGCACTTCCAGGTGGACGTGCCCGATCCCATCGCCTGCGAGGAATGCGGCGTGCAGGGTGAGTTCGTACGGTTCGGCAAGCGTGACGTTCCCTATCGTGATCTGCCCATCCACGGCAAGCGGGTCACTCTCTGGGTGGTCCGCCGCCGATACACCTGCCGGGCCTGCAAGACAACATTCAGGCCCCAGCTACCGGAGATGGTGGACGGATTCCGTATGACACTGCGGCTGCATGAGTACGTGGAGAAGGAATCCTTCAACCACCCCTACACCTTTGTGGCGGCACAGACCGGCCTGGACGAGAAGACGGTGCGCGACATCTTCAACGCCCGCGCCGAGTTCCTGGGGCGCTGGCACCGCTTCGAGACGCCCCGCATCCTGGGCATTGACGAGCTATACCTGAACAAGCGCTACCGCTGCATTCTGACCAACATTGAGGAGCGAACCCTGCTCGACCTGCTGGCCACCCGCCGCCAGGACGTGGTGACCAACTACCTGATGAAGCTGAAAGACCGGCAGAAGGTCGAGATCGTCAGCATGGACATGTGGAACCCCTACCGGGCAGCGGTCAAGGCTGTGCTGCCCCAGGCCCGTATCGTGGTCGATAAGTTCCATGTGGTGCGCATGGCCAACGATGCCCTAGAGAGAGTGCGCAAGGGCCTCAGAAAGGAGCTGAAACCGTCCCAGAGCCGGACTCTCAAGGGAGACCGGAAAATCCTGCTGAAACGCGCTCACGAAGTCTCAGACCGGGAGCGCCTCATCATGGAGACCTGGACAGGCGCGTTCCCGCAACTGCTGGCCGCCTACGAGCACAAGGAGCGCTTCTACGGCATCTGGGACGCCACCACACGGCTCCAGGCAGAAGCCGCCCTGGACGAGTGGATAGCCACCATCCCGAAGGGCCAAAAGGAAGTCTGGAGCGATCTGGTCAGGGCAGTGGGAAACTGGCGCGAAGAGACCATGACCTACTTCGAGACGGACATGCCCGTCACCAACGCTTACACGGAGTCCATCAACCGACTGGCCAAGGACAAGAACCGTGAAGGGCGCGGTTACTCCTTCGAGGTGATGCGGGCACGAATGCTCTACACCACGAAGCACAAGAAGAAGGCACCGACTGCGAAGGTCTCTCCTTTCTACAAGAAAACCATCGGTTACGGACTGCCGGACTTCGCAGAGGAACTCAACTACGGAGTCGATCTATCAACCATCTGAGGGTGGTATCAGATTGATGGGGTGAAGGTGCCCCATCAACCATTAAATCCGTATACCCCAAAAAAGAACCTATTGCCGGAGCAAAGAAAACCTTTTGCTCTTTTATTATCTTATCAACCTCAGCAATCTCTTCCTCATCAAAAAAAGAATTGCATATGATATTCACAACCTCTTCATTAGGACCGGAATCGAAAAGCAAGTCTTCATAATCCCCCTCGGCTTTGTCACACTCTGACTTAGAAATAACCCATTTTTCACCGCCATTGACTAAATCATTCAGGGCTGTACTATAAGCTTTTTCGTGACCCAACCACAGCCATTGGCCATCCCCCTTAAACTTCAACAATGCTGAGCTGGAAGCTGCTATTGATAAAAAAAACATAAAGACGATAAAAACAGAAAGCAAAATAGACATAAAAAACGGTGGTTCCCACCACTTAACCTTAACCACCTTCATCCTTTCCAGATCAATTCTCTTCCTCAAGCTGGTCACCAAGCGCACATCTATACCAAACTTCTCAACCCAAGCTTTAAAACCAACCACCTCTCCAATAGACCTAGCTCCCACATTAAAAAGGGCATTAAACCTCTCAATATCTCTACGCTCTTTCCAAAACCCACTTATTTCTTCGTTATAAAACTCCCCTCCCCCCATCAACAACGCATAAACCCTATTCAAGACACCATAAGAATAACCAGCCCTTCTATGAAAATAAAAAGCCAATGATAAAACTGCCAACAGCATCGAAAGAAATGCCACTGGAGAACCTAGACTGAATGAATAAAATGACTCCAACACTTCAACCTCTCCCTAGGTTGTTAAGATCGATTTAATCAAATGGAACTTTTATTGATATCATGAACTTCACTTTGGTATACGATCAAGCTTTTCCACTAAGTCTTCTGCTCTAAGGTGCGTATACCGCCTCAACATCTGCATGGACTTGTGGCCACTGATCGCGGCGACCTCCTGGTCGGATAGTCCTGCCTCTACCAGCCGGCTGACGGCTTCGTGGCGTAGGTCATGAAAACGAAAGTCATCGAGCCTGGCCTGCTTCTTCGCCTGGTTCCAAAGCTTGGTGTAGGCGTAGGGGCCGCGCTTGCCATCCTTTCCAGGCTCGCCAAAGAACACCAGGTTGCACTCGAGCGGGCGCACCGGATTGTTCAGCGCCCGCTTGAACACCTCGGTGGCAGCCTGGGTCAGCGGTACCAGGCGGGCCTCGTTGTTCTTGGTGTCCGTGAGACGCACCACGCGGCGTTTCACGTCGACCTGTGAGCGAGTGAGGGTCAGGATCTCCGACGAACGCATGCCCGTCTCTAGGGCGATTCTGGCGATCCAGGCCAGCATGGGGTTGCTGTGCTGCCGTAGCACGGCAAACAGGCGCTTCTCCTCGTCGGCGCTCAGGCGCCGGTCGCGCCCTTCTCCAGGGCTGGGTTTGCGGATGTTTTGGACGGGGTTGTAGGTCAGGCCCAGACCCCATTCCTGGATGGCCACGGTGTAGAGATGGCCGAGCAAGGCGAGCTCCAGGCGCACGGTATTGGCGCTGATAGGCTGGCCACGATGGCCAATGCTGTTCAGGCGGGTGTCACGGAAGTTGGCAATCAGCTCCGGCGTCAGGGCCGCGAGGGAGTACTTGCCCAAGTGCTCGATCAGCGTGCTGGCCTTGTGGCGCTCGCTCTTTTGGGTGCTGGGCTTCTTGGTGGGTGTGACGTCGGCCAGGTAGCGCTTGAGGGCTGCTTCGAGCGTCATGCGCTCCGAAGCGCTGCGCTGGATATAGACACCGCGCACCATTTCGTCTTCGGTGCGGCGTGCCCAGTCCTGGGCGTCTCGTTTGGTGCGGAAGGTCTTGGCGGTGGTGGGCCAGCCGGTCTTGCGGATGACGGCTTTCCAGCTACCGGCAGGGGTCTTGACGATGGTGGCCATGAAAGTCTCCAGGGGGCTGAAGGATCGGCACTGTACCGAAACTGTACCCTTGGACCATGGGACTCACCAGGCAAAATTCGTAAGACACTGATTTCATTGGTGGGCCCAGCTGGACTCGAACCAGCGACCAAGGGATTATGAGTCCCCTGCTCTAACCAACTGAGCTATAGGCCCTTATCAGCGCGGGCGTATGATAGCGAAAGCTGCGGCCGTAGGCTAGCGGGTTTCGGGTGGACGCTTGCCACTGATCAGTATGGCGGCTTTCGAGGCGCTTTGGCTGTGCCCTTCCTCGCATCACAGCCCTTGTCGCATCATCGTTCCGGCGCCTCGAAGTCCGGTTTTGGCGGCTGGGTGTACCGCAGGCGTACCCGCCATCGTCCAGTTCCGCACGCACTTTTCCCCGCGCCATTTCTTCCCGCACCCACTCTCACGCGCAATTAATCGCTATCGTTACTTGTCACTCTCTATCCCTCTTTACTCCACTCCAGAGCTATCCAGTCCCCAACTCCGCGTTTTGCTCTGCCTCGGTTCGATGTGGCGTTGTGCCATGCCTGAACCGCTTCGTGCCTACTGCACCAGTCCGAGGATGGTGTAGGGGGCTTCGCAGCAGCGGCGTTCGTCGCGTTCGCTGACGCTGTGCAGGTCGTAGTTGCGGTCGTTGTCGTAAGCGACGAACAGGCGTTCGCGGTCCAGCACGGCGAGGCCTTCGGCCTTGTGTTCGAACTCGAGCACCTTGTCGTTCTCGTCGCGTACCAGGGTGGGTGCCCTGCCCTGGCGGAAGTCGTGCAGCGACATCACCCACAGATAGCCGCCGATGACCTCGTCGTCACCCTCTTCGGTCTCAAAGCTGGTCAGCAGGTACAGCTGGCCGTGGTAGGGATCGTACTCGAGGCTCGACAGGCCACAGATGTGCTCCACGCCGTCGTACTCGCCGGGGTCGAAGCTGAAGACATCGTGCAGGGCGTCGACGAACTCCAGGTTGTCGTCGTCGTTGATGATGTAGTGGGCACCAATGACCCGGCGCACGTAGTCGAAGTCATCGTGGGCCTTGCCCTGCTCGCGGATGCCGAACAGCAAAAGGCCATCACCACGCTCCCCGGGGATCGCGGCCAGACCCTCGATCTTGTAGTAGGGCTCGCCTACGGCTGCGTCCATCTTGCGACGAAATTCGAGCGAGCCTTCCACACCGTCGCGGGGGTCGGGGTCCACCACCTGGACCCGGTCAGGCTCGTGAAGTGGCCAGATCAGCAGGTGGTTGTAGGCGTTGAGTTCGTGGGTCTCGTCGTCGATGCGATCGAAACCGGTGGTGGCGATCATGTGGCGCCCATCGGTGGTCAGGGCGAAGTCTTCATACTTCACCGCTTCCTTGATGGTCTGCTGGGTCAGGTAGTCGATGCGGCTGTCGTCGGGACCATCGGCGGTCAACGGCAGGCTGAAGGCGGCAGAACGCTCGTGGCCGGGAATCGGCTTGTCGCTGGCCATCAACAGTCGCTCGCCGTCGTAGGCCACCGCAGAAATCTCGGCGTTGACCAGCTCGCCCTGGTCGTCACGCAGGCCGGGAGGAAAGCAGTGGATCGTGCCCTGCTTGAGGATCTTTACTCGTGCCATCAGGCCTCCTGATCGTCGCGTGGTAGATGCATCCAGCCTACGCCTTGTGCCTCTGGTCGGCGAGGGGGTGAGCTTGACTTGCACAAATCTTAAAATTGAATACGAACGCTTCGCATTATTTTCACAATTCGCTATATTGCTTGCCGCTGCCGAAGCTGCACACCTGCCCCACGGGCAACACGCAGCTCCCTCGGCAGGTGGCGCGAGACGGGCCGCCAGAAGCCCGGTCCGCACTGTCCCATCGGCTCGTCTCGACAAGCCGGTCAACATCAGCCAAGCGATCATTCCATGCCTTCCCAGATTCCGACCCAGATCCACACACGCCCGCGGCCCGTTACTACTGCGCCAGTCACCGGCGTTACGTCATATGGCGGCTCTCCCTTGTCAGCGTCACTTTCCCTCGGTGCAGGCCTTTTGCTGCTGGCCGCTGCTCCGTCGCTTAGCTGGGCGCAGGCGGTTGGCGCCGATCAGCCAGGCACCGACGCCAGGGCGGCCACCGACGAGGCAGCTGTCCAATCCCAGGAGACCATGGTGGTGGTCGGCTCGCGCACGCCGAAGTCGATCAGCGAGATTCCCGGTGCGGTGTGGGTGGTGGACCAGCAGCAGCTGGAGACTCAGATCGCGACGGGAGCCGACCTCAAGACCGCGCTGGGTCGGTTGGTACCGGGGCTGGATCTGGCCCCCCAGGGACGCACCAACTATGGCCAGAACATGCGTGGCCGCAGCGTGCAGGTGCTGATCGACGGCGTCTCGTTGAACAGCTCCCGGGGCCTGTCGCGCCAGTTCGACGCCATCGACCCGTTCAACATCGAGCGCGTCGAGGTGCTGTCCGGCGCAAGCAGTCTTTATGGCGGTGGCGCCACCGGCGGCATCATCAATATCGTGACGAAGAAAGGTGACGGCCCAGGTCGCCACTTTTCCACCGCGACGAGCGTCACCAGCGGCTTCAATGACAGTGACGACGCCGACTTCCGCCTGGCCCAGTCGATCAGTGGCGGCAACGAGCGTGTTCAGGGACGTCTGGCGGTGGCCTATCAGGACAATGGACGCTTCTATGACGGGCGCGGCGACGAGATATTCCCGGACATCGCCCAGACCGACCTGCAGGACAATCGCTCCATCGACATCATGGGCAGCGTCGATCTGGCGCTGAGCGCCGAGCAGACGTTGACGCTTGGCGCTCAGCTATACCGCTCGGCCTATGAAGGGGACCGTGGGCTCTATTTCCCCAACCTGGCGCTAGGCAATCTGGAAGGCGCCGAGATCCGCGACGGCTATTCGTCGGATCGCGATCCCGAGACGGATCGTCGCATGGTCAACCTGCAGTACCACCACGCCGACCTGCTGGGTCAGGACTTCTACCTGCAGGCGTTCTATCGCGAAGAAGAGGCAAGCTTCAATGCCTTCCCCTACGCCACCACTCAGGGCGTCGAATTCCGCGCCTCCAAACAGGACACCGATCTGGGCGGTATCAAGGCGCTGTTCGATGCCGAGCTGGGTGAGCACGTCTCGCTGACCTATGGCCTCGACATGGACCGTGAGTCCTTCGACGCCGACCAGATGTACTTCGACATCGCCACCTCGAATGCCAGTGGCGGTCTCACCCAGGAAGAGCGCGAGATCGGCCCACGCTATCCAAGCTACGAGGTCGACGGCTACGCCGGCTTCGCCCAGGGCGACTGGCGGGTCACCGACGGCCTGACCCTGTCCGCCGGGGTGCGCCAGCAGCATATGGACGTCGAGGTCGATGACTTCAACGGCGTACCGGGTGGCGAGAATGACTATGATGCCACCCTGGTCAACGCAAGCGCCCTCTACGATTACGGCAACGGCCACCAGAACTGGATCCAGTTCAGCCAGGGCTTTGAGCTGCCGGACCCGGCCAAGTACTACGGCAAGAGCGCCGATATCAGCGTCGACGACAACCCGCTGGACGCCATCAAGACAGACCAGGTGGAACTCGGCTGGCGCTTCAATGACTCCGACTGGAGCACCCAGGCAGCGATCTACTACGCCTGGTCCGACAAGGCGGTGGAAAATGCCGAAGACCTGTCGGTCAGCGTGGTCGAGGAAAACAAGCGCGACTACGGCCTGGAGGCGGCGGTGACCCGCTTCCTGGACAGCGGCTTCGAGGTCGGCGGCACCCTGCACCTGGTGCGCTCGGAGCAGGAAGACGAGAACGGCAGCTGGGAAAAGCGTGACGCCCGCTATGCGTCGCTGTCCTCCGCCACCGCCTTCGTCGGTTGGCAGGACATGGCGGCAGGACGCAGCGCCCGGCTGCAGGCCAACCATGCCCATAACCTGGAAGATGACGATGACCGTCAGATCGACGGCTACACCACGGTGGACATGGCGCTGGCCCAGGATATCGATATCGGCCGTCTGACGCTGGGTATCGACAACCTGCTCGACGAGGAATATTCCACCGTCTGGGGACAGCGAGCGGCAATGTTCTACTCGCCCTACTACGGTCCGGAGTACCTGTACGACTATCAGGGTCGGGGACGGACCTTCACCCTTGGCTGGACCATGGACTTCTAATATTCATCCAGGGAATTCCCATCCCCACCAAGCGCCGGGCCATTTCAGGTCCGGCGCTTATGGTTTCAGGCTGGTGGCATCGCTCACCTGGCGCGACGACTTCGGGTAGTATTCCTCTCTCCTCTCATTTGATAATGAATTGCATTTGCTTTTGCGTCATGGCATGCTCTTGGCCCTCCGCATTTCCGCTTTCCAGGACTGTGAGACGGTTCATGTTCCAGGCCCGGCCCACCAACACACTCGCCAAGGCCCCTGCGTCGCGGGGTGCTGAGCCGTCTTCCGATGCCTCGTCGAAGACCCGCGCCGGGGGAGCCTGGGTGCTGGTCAGCGTGTTGTTGGGCACCTTTACCGTCAGCCTCAATAACAGTGCGCTGAATCTGGCGGTGGCGGAGCTGATGGCGACCTTCGATGCCAGCGCCAGCCAAGTGAACTGGGTCATCACCCTGTTCATGATCAGCATGGCCATGACCATGCCGCTGACCGGCTATCTGGCCGATCGCTTCGGCCGGCGGGTGATCTATCTGCTGGGGCTGGTCGGTTTTATCGCCGGCTCTGGTCTCGGCGCCGTGGCCGACAGTCTAGACAGCATCATCATCGCCCGGGGCGTCCAGGGCATGGCGGCGGGGCTGATGATGCCGCTGTCGCTGGCGCTGATCTTCGCCGCCTACCCGCCCGAGCAGCGTGGCCGCGTCAGCGGCATCTGGGGGTTTGCGGTGATGATTGCGCCGGCCATCGGCCCAAGCGTCGGCGGCCTGCTGCTGGAGGTCAGCCACTGGCGGGCGCTGTTCGTCATGAATCTGCCCTTTGCGCTGCTGGGGCTGGTAGTCGGCTGGCGCTGCCTCCATCGGGAGGCACCCAATCGCGCCAGGCGCTTCGACCTGCCGGGCTTTTTGCTGATTACCCTCGGTATGGGCGCGGTGCTGTTTTCGCTAAGCCGAATCGACAGTCTGGCCGAACTGCTCACACCCTCGGCGCTCGTCCCCCTGGGGCTCGGACTTGCCGCCCTGGCAGGGTTCGTGGTGGTCGAACGGGGTATGGAGTTCAAGGCAGGGCGTATGCAGGAACGGAATGCCGACCCAACAGCAGCCCAGGGCGCCCCGGCGCCTTTACTGTCGCTGTCCCTGTTTGGACACCGCGCCTTTCGCCTGAGCGTCGTCCTGGCCTGCCTGCAGTCCATCATCCTGTTCGGCTGCGTGCTGCTGGTGCCGCTGTGGATGCACCAGGTGCTCGGGGCGAGTCCGCTGACCACCGGGCTGGTGTTTCTGGCCACGGCCCTGATGGCGTCGCTGTCCTCGCCCATCGCCGGGCGGATGATCGACCGCCACCCGCCCCAGTGGTGCCTGCTCGCCGGCCTTGTGCTGACCGCTGCCGGTCTTGCGGGGCTCGCGCTGATGTCGTCGGCGATGCCAGCCTGGGTAGTGGGGCTGTGGATGGGGACGCGTGGCATTGGCCTGGCTTGCGGCTATCTGCCCTCCACCACCGTGGGCATGCGCGCCCTGCCCGACCGGGACATGGCCCAGGCCTCGGCCATGAACAATATGGCGAGGCGCTTGATCGCCTCGCTGGGTCTGGTGGCGCTATCGCTTTACTACGACACCCGCGTAAGTGGCGTCACCGCCGCTGGCGTGAGTGCTGCCGAGGCCAGCGCCCAGGCCCTGCACGAGACCTTTATCGCCCTGGCCGCCATTGCCCTGCTGTGCCTGCCGCTGGCCTGGGCGCTGGGGCGAGAAATCGGCCACTCGTCGGGCGCCAGACACGCCAATACAGGTGAAGGATCATCCCCATGACGTTCACGCCATCGCTGCGACCGCCGTCGCAACCCTCACCAGGCTCGCGCTCACCATTTTCATCGCACATGCCACCCAAGCCGCCGCACCGCTCCCGGCCCCAGCCTCGGCAGGCACCCTCAGTGCTGCGCAGTCTGCTGCTGGTGCTCGGGCTGTTCGCCGGCGTGCTGGCCTTTGTGGCACTCGCCCTGCTCGCCGGGATGCTGTTGTTTGCAGGCGCTGCCGAGGCCAACATCAGGGGTGATGAAAGGGCTGGTGTAAGCTCTGGTGTAAGCGCTGATGCAAGGTCTGACTCGGCGGCCGCTGCGCCGGTAGTCTCCTCGGCTTCGACACCACGCCTGGTCACGCTGTATCAGGGGGCCACGGACAGCGCCGTGGCGCTGGGGGTAACGCCCATCGGGGTAGTCGATGCCTGGATGGAGAAGCCCACCTATCGCTACCTGCGCGAGGCGCTCGATGGCGTCGAGCACGTGGGCCTGGAGACCCAGCCCAACCTGGAAAAAGTGGCCTGGCTCGATCCCGAAGTGATCGTCGCCACCCGCTTTCGACACGAACGGGTGCGCCCGCTGCTCGAGCAGATCGCGCCGACGGTGTTCTCGTCCACGGTGTCTGACTTCAAGGCCTCGCTCACGCTGGTGGCGGCGGCGACCGGGCGCGAGGACAGGGCCGAACAACTGCTGGCCTGCTGGGACGACCGGGTAGCGGATCTGCGTGCGAAAATCGCCACGACACTGGGTGACGCCTGGCCGCAGAAGGCCGCGGTGGTGCGCTTCAAGAGCGACCACGTGCGTCTGTATTCCTCCGGCTTCGCCGGCAGCATCCTGGAGGAGCTGGGCTTCCGCCAGCCTGACGCCGCCGCAGACCAAGGCTGGGGCATGAAGTTGACCAGCGAGGAGAACATCCCCGCGCTGGACGCCGACGTCATCTTCGTGCTGCTGGAAGACGACCCGGCGATCCATGACACCTACCGCCACTGGACCGCCCACCCGCTATGGCAGCGGCTGACCGCGACCCGCGCCGACCGAGTGTACGAGGTGGACACGGTCAACTGGATCATGGGCGGCGGTATCCTCGCCGCAAACGCCATGCTCGATGACCTCTATCGCCACTACGGCCTGGCGCCTCAGGCGCTCTCCCCTTCCTGCGCGCTGGGTGACGCGCTGGGTGGGGAGCCTTCATCTGTGAAAGAGCCTTCAGCTATTAAAGAGCCGTCGCCAACAACAGACGAGGGTGCTGCCTGATGCTGGAACGCACCTCCACCCGGGCCGCCGGACTTATCTTCGGTACCCTGCTGCTGCTGGCGGCGTTCGGCGCCAGCGTGGTCCTCGGCACCACCGAGATCGCGCCGCTGACCGCCCTTGAGTCCATCACCGACTACGACGGCGGCAGGGTCAGCCATATCATCATCCTCAGCGAACGCCTGCCCCGAGCGGTGATCGCCACCCTGACCGGTGCAAGCCTAGCGGTGGCCGGTGCGCTGATGCAGACCATGACGCGCAACCCGCTGGCCTCGCCAAGCATCCTCGGCATCAACGCCGGCGCCATGTTCTTTGTGGTGGTGGCGGTATCGCTGCTGCCGCTGCACACCCCCGGTCAGTACGTGTGGGCGGCCTTGCTCGGCGCGCTGGTCGCCGCACTCGCCGTGGTGGCGCTCAGCCGTGGCCGGCGCGGCGAGCTGTCACCGCTTCGGGTCGTGCTTGCCGGGGTGGCGGTGACGGCGATGTTCGTGTCCTTCAGTCAGGGCCTGTTGATCATCGACCAGCAGAGCTTCGAGAGCGTGCTGTACTGGCTGGCGGGCTCGGTCTCCGGGCGCGAGCTAGAACTGGTGGTGCCGCTGTTGCCGCTGTTTGCCTTGGCCCTTGCGATCACCGCGGCCCTCGCCCGTCAGGCCAACGCCCTGCTGCTGGGTGATGACATGGTCACCGGCCTTGGCATGCGCGCCGGCACCCTTAAGCTTGCCCTGGGTCTGTGCGTGATCCTGCTGGCCGGCAGCTCGGTGGCGCTTGCCGGGATGATCGGCTTCGTCGGCTTGATCGTGCCACACATGGCCCGCGGCCTGGTCGGCATCGACCATCGCTGGCTGCTGCCGGCCTGTGCGCTGCTCGGGGCCACGCTGCTGCTGGTCGCCGATATCGCCTCGCGCTTTCTGATGGCGCCCCAGGAGATCCCGGTCGGCGTCATGACCGCGCTGATCGGCACGCCCTTCTTTATCTATCTGGCCCGCAAGAAGCAGGTATCCGCATGAACAGCTTGTCTGGCGCCAACGCCGAATCCGCCACACAGGACCAGACACCGGGTCATGCACAAGGCCATACGCAAGGCCATACACAAGATCGGGCCAACCGGCGCTATCGCCGCCTGGTAGCGCTGCTGGCGCTTGCGCTGGTGGCAAGCGCAGGCCTGTCGCTGTCGCTGGGCAGCTTCCCCACCCCACCCATCGAGGTGCTTAAAGCCCTGGCCGCGCCCCAGGCCAGCGACATCGGCTTCATCGTCTGGGAGTTGAGGCTGCCGCGCATTCTGCTGGCGGTGCTGGTGGGCGCGGCGCTGGCGGTGGCCGGCGCGGTGCTCCAGGGCATCGTCAGAAATCCCCTGGCCTCGCCGGATGTGATCGGTATCACCAGTGGCGCGGCGCTGGCGGCGGTGGTGTTTCTGGCCGGCTTTGCCAGTCAGCTGAGCATCCACCTGCTGCCGCTGGCGGCGCTGGGCGGCGCTGTACTGGCCACCGTGCTGGTGGTGGCGCTGGCCTGGCGAAAGGGGCTCAACCCCAGCCGGGTGGTGCTGGTGGGTATCGGGCTATCCGCCGCCATGGGGGCGGCGACGACCCTGCTGATCGTGATCAGCGACGACGCCTCGGCGCTGCACGCCTACGTATGGCTCACCGGCAGCCTGTATGCGGCCCAGTGGCGCCATGTGCTGTCGCTGCTGCCCTGGCTGCTGGTGGCGATTCCGCTGTGCCTGAGCCTGGCTCGGCATATGGACGCCCTGGCTCTAGGCGACGCCGTGGCCGTCGGGCTCGGTGTCGATGTACTGAGAAGCCGGCTGATCCTGCTGGCCCTCAGCGTGGCGCTGGCCGGCGCGGCGGTGGCGTTTGCCGGGGGCCTCAGCTTCGTCGGACTGGTGGCGCCCCATCTGGCGGCCCGCCTGGTCGGGCGCAGTCTTGCACGGCTGGTGCCGGTGGCGGCGCTGTGTGGCGCGCTGATCGTGCTCTACGCCGACTTGATCGGCCGAGTGGCCTTTCTGCCAAAGGACCTGCCCGCCGGGGTCTTCGTCTCCGCGGTGGGTGCGCCCTTCTTCGTCTATCTGCTCTATCGCACCCGGCAGTGATGGCGTCGGCTGCTCGTCGTGATCTGGTCAGCACTCCCTCAGCAACACATCCGACAGGAGGTCCAATGTTCCACATTGCCCCGCGCCGGGACAGCTTCAGCCAGGCGCAGATCGATCGCTTCGCCGGGCTTGCCACCTCGACCCTGGGCCACTTCAGTGACTTTGGCGCCATCGCCTCGCTGGAGCCGCTGCACCGCCCGGTACGCCTGGTCGGCACCGCCCTGACGGTCAGAATTCCCCATGTCGACGGCGCCATCATCCGCGAGGCGCTGACGCTCGCACGCCCCGGTGACGTGCTGGTGATCGACGTGTCCGGTGATCATCGTCGCGCCTGCTGGGGCGAATTTCGCGCCTACGCGGCGCTGACCAAGGGACTGGCCGGCGTCGTCACCAATGGCGCTGTCACCGACCGAGAAACACTGTCTCGGCTGACCCTGCCGATGTTTGCTGCAGGTACCAGTCCGCTGACTACTCGCTCGCTGTCGCTGGAGGGTGAGATCAACACTCCGGTATCCATCGACGGGGTCTCCATCGCGCCCGGCGATCTGGTGCTCGGTGACGACGACGGTCTGTTCGTGGTGCCCCCGCACCGGGCCGACGAGCTGGCCGAAAAAGCCCTGGCCAAGCAGCAGGACGAAACTCGTCGGCGCGAGGCGATGCTCGCTGAGCATCCCGAATGGCTTCGCTGAATATCCCGTCTCTTGCGCACGAAAAAACGGCGGCATCGGTGTTCACCGATGCCGCCGCGTATTTTCCTGACGATGAGATCAGGCTTGCTGCAGTGTCCCTAGGCGGTCGGCTTCGCCAGCGGTACCGACACCCTGTTCAACACCAGCAGTTGCCTCGGCGTTCTGATGCGTCAGCTCCCCCTGGCAGGCCCTCAGCGGATTGACGGTCTCGCTGACGCCAAAAGGCATGCTGCCGGGGCCGCCCGCACGCTCGATGATCGGGGCGATCAGGCGCTTGTAGGGCCAGCGCTCGCGCTCGAACAGCGCGGACTTCAAGACATTGCGCTCGGCGGCATCGAAGGGCACGGCGTCGAGCTGGGCCTCGAGCTGAACCGTCAGATCCCGCCATAGGGCGCGCTGGCAAAGGCCATAGTGTCCCGCCAGAGTGTCGATGATCGCACGCAGGTTGACCTGGATCGCCAGGGTCTGCAGCCAGAACAACAACGCCTCCTGACTGTCGTGGTAGAGGGTGTTGGCGTGACCCGGCTTGATCCGGTAGCAGGGATCCTGCATGCCGTGGCGCTCGAGCTGGCCGACGTTGATACGCAGCGAGTCATGGTCACGCAGCAACAGGCCCTCGACCCTACCCTGGCGCACCACCAGCACGGCGTTCTGGCCGTGCACCTCCGCCAGCATACCGAGCCTCAGCATGCGCAGGTTGATCTCGAAAAAGCGCGCACACAGCTCACCAAATAGCGTTCGTGCGTTCGCGGCTCCGGCTTCCATGCCACGTAGCGCCATCCAGTCATCGAAGACGTGATGGGCGCTGGTGCGAGCTGGACCGGACGCCCCGACCATCGGAAGTGGCGTGCCCAGGGTCGCCATGGGTACCAGCTGGGTGCCGGCCTGCTCGAGCAGCGCCTGAGGATAGCTGCGCACCATGGCGCTCAGATGGCGCGGGGCCTCATCGAACAGACTGGCGTCCTCGGGCAGGTAGGCCCACCACTTGCCCTCGTCGCACAGGTGCAGGGCGCTTGCCAGCAGCGGGTCGCGCTGCTTGGCTTCAGCCAGCAATCGGGCGCTCAAGTCGCCATTGATCATCTTCACCGCCGGCAGGTAGCGCGAGGCCCCCAGCGAGTGGATGGCCATGGGCAGCTTGAGGCTATACGCTGCGCCGTCTGACGAGGGCGCAGCCGGCAGCAGCGAGCGCAGCGATGAGGTCGGCCACCAGCGCCCGGCGCGAGCCTCCAGGGTGATGCAGTGACCAGCGGCGAAGTCCTCGGCAAGCCACTTCGGCAGGGCATGATCGTGCTGCCAGGGGTGCACCGGCAGTGCCAGGTGGCTGTCGGCGATGCCCTTGGCACGCATCTCATCGTCCAGTGCCTGACGCTCCTCGGCCGCGAGCAGCCAGTCTGCGGGTTGTTCCAAATGGACGCTCGCTCTATCGCCGCCCGACCTCGCGCCGGCTGTCGCTCTATCGGCGCCCGAAGCCGCGCCGGCTTCAAGACCCCCCACCCCTGCGCCATGGGTCAGCCGGTGACGCGCTACCGCCACCCAGTAAAGCTCGACGGGGTTGGCAAACTCGGCCATATAGGCACGGTACTCAGCAGCGCTTAAACCCTGTTTGGCCTTGGCGGTGGGATGGTAGGGCCGGTCGAGCAGCGACGCCCACTGCTCCAGAATGGTGAAGTGCTCAAGGGTACCCAGGGAGGCGAGATGGCGGGTATCCACGCCGTGCGCCATGGAGGCCGTGGCTTGCCACAGGCTGTCCTCCAGGGCGTCGAGAAAGACGCGCTGGCCAGGCGTCAGGGCCTGTTCATCGCCGCCGAACACCCGACGCATCACTGCCACGGGGTCCAGGGGTGCCGGCGCTCCCCCATCGAGCGCCAGCACCGGCGTGCCAGGCACCTTCTGCCAGTCCTGGGCGATGCCGGGCTCCAGCAGCATCACCAGGCTGGTCTTTTGGCTAGCGCCCTGGGCCCGCTCTTGGCGCCACAATCGCGCCCCGGGGTGGGCCACCAGAGTGTCATCACCAAACAGCTCAGCGGCAAACGAACGGGCATCGCCGTCATCACCGGCCAGCGAGTCGATCTCGAGGATCCCCTCGACCAGCAGGCCATCGACCAGCGATTGAAGGATCTGCTCGCTGGCCAGGCGCCTCGCCTGGGGTGAAGGAACGGGTGAAGAAACGGAATCAAACGAGGCCATATTGGGCTCTCCTTGCAACTGCAACAATCGGGGGCACCGACGAAGGCGCGACAGCAGGGTTCGGGGTTCGGGCAACAGGGGTTCGGGACCCAGGGGCACCGGAAGCAAGCGGCAGCCACCTCATGCGCGTGCCTCCTTCAAGGCGCTCGTCAGGGCGCGAAAGGCGATGCCCCGCTCGTCGCCGAGCAGGAAGGTACGCACACCGCGCTCGCGCCACTCGGCCTTGGCGTCCGCATGGCGCAGGAAGGCGGCGTAGGGAAGGCCGTGGTCCGCCGCCCGCTGCTGCACTCGGCAAAGCGCTTTTAGCACCTCGGGGTGGGCGGTCTGCCAGCTCACGCCCAGGGACTGGGACAGATCGGCGGCACCTTCCAGCACCAGGTCGAGACCATCGACGGCGCACAGCTCGTCGATGCGCTCGACGCCGGCCCGGCTCTCGATCATGGCAACAACCAAGATCTCGTCGTTGGCCTTTTGAACGTATTCGGCCAGGGAGTGCTTGCCGAAGGCGCCGGGGCGCCCGGCGTTGAGGCTGCGCGTGCCCTGGGGCGCGTACTTGCAGGCACCCACCGCGGCGGCCAGTCGCTCGGGGTCTTCGACGCTCGGCAACACGATGCCCTGGGCGCCGCCGTCGAGCAGGCGCAGCAGGGTCTTGGGGTTGTCGTCGGCGACCCGCACCAACGGCGTCAGTCCGTAGCTCTCGGCGGTGCGGATCATGTGCTCGACGGTTTCCGGGTTGATCAGCACGTGCTCGGTGTCGATCACCACGAAGTCGAAGCCGGCTTCGGCGATCAGCTCGATCGACGCCGCCGTGGGCAACGACGCCAGCACTCCGTAGATCTCGCGCTGCTCGATTAGCGCACGTTTCAGGCGATTGGTTCTCAGCATGGGGTACGCTCCTGTATCGCTGCAGCCTTCCCCGTGGTCACAGACGCAGGGCGCTGCACCGGTGCATGCAAGGCCAGGGGATTGGGCACCCGCTTGATCTGAGGCATCTCGTCGCCGAACAGCCGCCGGCGGGTCAGTGCTTCCACTTCCCACTCGGGGACGAAGACGTCGAACTGGCGATAGCGCTCGGCGTGCTCTGGATGGGCGTCCTGGTAGGCGGTGATGACGTCGGCGACCATGGCCCAGAAGGAGCCCTCGGTGAGTCCGAAGTGACGCTCGAGGAAGATCGCCATCTCGGCCAGGGCGATAAAGAAGAAGGCGTCGCAGGAGTAGTCGCGCACCGCCGCCAGGTCATCGGTGACGATAAAGGAATTTCGGTTGCGCGCGGCGTGGGCCGCCGGTAACGGCTCCAGGCTGGGGGCCAGCTCGGGACGGGCCAGCGCCGAGGGACAGAAGCGCACCCCGTCGTGGAAGTCCTTGAGCGCGACTCGCACTGGCCAGCCGTCTCGGTGGATCACCACGATATTCTGGCCGTGGGACTCAAGCCCCACCCCTTCGGCGAACAGCAGGTGGATGATCGGCAGTGTCGCCACCCTCACCAGCTGGCGGGTCCAGGCGTCGCGCCCGTGACGGGCGATCCAGTCGGCAATAAAGGGCTCTGCGGGCGCCCCGTCCGGGTCGCGCAGACACTGGCTCAAGCCGTTGAAGGGAACCGCCTGCTCGCCAGGGGCGAGAAAGCCGTCGATGTGCTCACGCCACAGCGCGCCGGCCTGGCCGTACACCTCGTCATGGCGCAGGCCGCCAAAGGCGCGTTCGTCCAGGGCAACACCGGCCACCTCGCCGAGGATCACAACGTTGGCCGCCCCGGCGCCGGCGTCGCTCTCCAGAAGCTGCTTGAGCCAGGCGGTGATGATAGGCCCGTTGGTGATGGTATGGCGCGCCAGGATACGAGTGCTGGAGGTGTTGGTGATCCCCAGCGCCAGCTTGAGATAGGGCGTCGGGGACGCGCGCCGATCGTGATCCAGCGGCGCCAGGGTACGAATCGACTGCTGCGGCCGATAGCGGGTCTCGCCCTCGCCGAGCAGGAGGATCTCGCCACTGGCAAGCTCCGGGTAGAGCGCGCCGACCAGCACGTTTTCCCACTGCCAGGGGTGCACCGGCAGCAGCACCGCCTGCTCGCGCGCAAGGCCTCGCTCGCCTAGCCATTTCACCAGGCGCTGCCTGGCCGGCGATCCCTCTTCACCCAGCTCGGCATCGGCCATGGCCGCAAACGTCGCCAGGGCGCCGAGACCAGGAACAGCCCCCTGATGCGCCAGCCGCGCCGGCAGCGCCAGCCACAGCACCCGCAGCGGCTGGCCGAACTCGGGACCGAAGCGACGGTTGTCGCCAAGCGTGAAACCAAGCCGAGACTTGTAGCAGGGATGGTAGCTGTGGGCGTCGGTGAAGTACTGCTCCAGGGCGTCGGCGTCGAGCGTGTGAGGCGCGCTCTGGCCGTCGACGGGCGCTGCTGTCGAAGACTGCAGGTCCTTGATCAGGGTCTGCTTGAGCTCGTTGATGAACCCCGGCTGCAGCCGCCCTTGAAGGTCTCCCTCGGCCCTGGCGCTCAGTGTGGACGCCAGGTCGTCCAGAAACTCCGAGAGCGACGGCGACTGGGTCCGGCCATCGTGTCCGGCCAGAGCCGGCGCCTTTGTCGACGCCCGAGCCGACGCCTGTGTCGACGCAACAGCCAGACTCTGATGATCGAGGCGAATCAGTGAGAAGCTGTGGCACAGCCAGCCTCGCACCCGATAGTCGCGCTCTCCAAGCGAGACGACGAAGGTGGTTTCACGCCCCTGCCCTTCACCCTCAGTCGGGGCCAGGTGCTCGCAGCGATACTCGAGCACGTCTTCGTACAGCAGGGTCTGCAGCAATTGGCCGATGACCCGCCGCTCGATGCGCGACCGATGACGCCAGTCGTCGGAACGGGCAAAGGGAACGGCAGCGGGGACAGCACTGGGAGCAACAAAGGAGGCAACTCGAGGTGCGGCGACGTCTGCGACGGCGTCAGCGGACCCCGTCGCGGGCTCGGCAACGTAGGAAGGTGATGACATGAACAACCTCAGCGTGCGGTATCGGGTGACGCCCTGTCGGCGCCAATGAAGATCTGCGGCGGCCTTGGGTGGCACAGAAAGTCGGCGTGGGAGATGTTGTAGCCGTAGGCCCCGGCCAGCGGCAGCACCAGCAGGTCTCCCGGGGCGACGTCGCCAAGCAGTCGATCGCGCCCCAGCACGTCCTTGGGCGTACACAGCTGCCCCACCACCGTCCAGGGTCGCTTCTCGCCGGACGACGCTTCGCCGCGCTCCCCGCTCGGCAGGTGGATGACCGGGTGGTCGTGGCCCTGGGCCGCGGGCAGCCGGAACTGGTGGGTACCGCCACGACAGACGACGAAGCCCTGACCATGGCTGTGCTTGGTGTCCAGCACCTCGATGGCGTAGTAGCCACAGAAGGCACTGAGGAAGCGGCCGATCTCGAAGCGCACCCGCGGGGCCTGAGCCATCGCCTTGAGTCGCGCGTCCAGATGGGCGCACAACGCCTGCCAGTCGAATTGCCGCTCGGGTTCGAACGGCGCCATGTAGTCGACGCCGATGCCACCCCCGACATTGAGCTGGGTGACCCTGGCAGGCGAGGCGGCAAGCGCTCGCCATTCGGGCCAGCGCGCCAGGTAGCCGTCCAGCAACGCCTGGTGGCGCGCCACGCTCGTCTGGTGGGACATGGCGTGGATATGAAAGCCGACCAGGGTGAGATGGGCAGCGGCGTCCACCGCCGCCACCGCCTCGCCAAGACTGGCTTCGTCGATGCCGAAGGGGGTGGCGATACCGGCCATGCGCAGACGACTCGACAGCGCCTCGGGCAGGGTCGGATTGATGCGGATCAGCACCGCCTGTTGACGCCCCCTGGCCGCGGCGAGTCGCTCAAGGCGCGCGATCTCGCCAAGGCTCTCCAGGTGAAAGGCCTCAATGCCCTCGTCCATGGCCAACGCCATCTCCGTGTCGAGTTTGCCCGGTCCCGACAGCACCCAGGGCAGCGTGCTCGTCGCCTCGCGCATGCGACCGATCTCGCCACCGGAGGACAGCTCGAAGCCGTCCACGATGGGGGCCAAGGTCCCGAGGACCGGCGCCTCGCTATTGGCCTTGATGGCGTAGAAAAGCTCTACACCGTCGGGCAGCGCGGACTTGATCGAACGCGCCCGGGCGGCCAGCGCCTCCAGGTCATAGAAGAAGGCGGCGATGGGATCTTGCGCTTCGGCCTGGTGGCAACGGATCGCCTCCCGCACCGCTGGCGGCAACCGCTGGGCCTCTTTACGGCCCGAGGCAGCAACGCTAGCCATGGGCCACCTCCAGACGCTCACCTGCGAGCTGATGCCAGGGGTTGGGTAGCCACACATAGTCGGCGTGACGATCGGCGCGGGCCATCAGCCTGAGCTTGAGGTTGGTCTTGCACGGCAAGTCGCCGCCGGCGAGCAGCACATCGAGCTCGGGCGTGGCGACTCCGAGCCGTTGCCTGACCCGCGAAAGCTCCTCCCCGGTGGCCGCCCACAGACGCTCGGCGAGGGCCGGGCGGCGCCAGCTCAACGCCAGGATCGCCTCGGCCAGGTGATTGACCAGCAGGCAGTAGGCGATGCGCTTCCAGCCCTTGTCGCGGCTGTAGGTCATCGACGCGCGCACGCGCTCATCCAGCGTCTCGCCGGCGAGCCAGTCAAGGCCCTGATCCTCGGTCAGCTTGACTCCTTCGAAGTCGCGCAGCAGTACGCGACGGGGCCAGCCCTGGTCATGGATCAGCACACAGTTCTGCAGATGCGGCTCGACCACGATGCCATGACGGAAATACAGCGCCAGCACCGGCTCGACCAGGGCGCCAAGATAGGCCTTGTACCAGTCGACAATCCTGTGTTCGGGCACATCGTCGGCGTGAGCGCCGCTCACAGCAGCGGACGCAGGCGAACTCGCGCGCGCCACCAGCGTTGGCGCCATCGGCTCAAGTTCGGTGTCACGGGCGAATACCGTCGCCGCCAGCAGGCAACGCTCGGCGCCGAAGCGCTGGCAGAAGTTCTCGCGCAGGATGACCCCGGTCTGCTCGCGGAACCAGCGGCGCTGGTCGTCGTCAGCGTCCTGCGGGGCCCAGTGCAGGGTGGCGGGCTCCCGAGCCAGCTCGAGGGTCTCGAGCGCCGGGTCTTCACTGTCGATCAAGCGACTCATGATGCGATCGATGACCAGGGTGCTTTCGAGCTCGTACCAGGCGTTCTTGCGCACGCAGTTGGTAATGCGCACGTTGAGCGAGCCCTTGATGAACCAGGGATGCTCAGGCGCATGCCAGGTACGCATCGAGGCGGTGGGCAGCGCCAGCGGGCCGCTTCTGCCCAGGTCGCGGATGCTGCCGTCGTTGATCCGCGCGGCGACATCCGGCACCTGGCGAAACAGCTCGGCCTGGACCGGGTGCATGGCCAGCACCACCCGCCCGGCCTCGGGCTCCGCGCTCTGGTCGGCGACCTGGCTGAGCACCTCACCGGGCTCCAGGCCATTGCAGGCGATCCGTAGCCCTTGTGACGGAAACGAGAACTGGTGCAAGCGGGAACGCTGACCAAACTCGGGGGAGCAGTCCCTGCCCTGCCCGTTCAAGCCTTGCGGCCACTGCCTGGCCTTGGGTGTGGGGTGATTGGGATGGCCGAACCACAGCCCCTGTTCGCTGGCGGCGTAGTCCTTGAGCGGGTCATGGGGGCGTCGCCGAGCGTCCTCGATGATGGAGGCCATCACGGCCTGGCTCTGCAGCACCTGGTCGCCGAACTCGGGGTTGGGGCTGGCCTCGCGCCAGGGGCCATCTTCCAGCAGGGCCGATACCAGCTCGTCGGTATCGGCCTCCCGCCAGGGCTGATCGAGGCTGCGGCGCAGATACAGCGGCGACACAACCTGATGGCAGCCCATCGCCGAGTGGCGATCGACCAGCACGAACAAGGTTAAAGAAGACGACCAGGCGACCTGCAATGGCAGGCCCTGGAGGCTCGTTGGCAGGCCACGCCTGTTGGCGGGCCAGTGGTGGCTCAACAGGTCGTGGGGGATAGCCACTTCCTTGATGATGCCGTTGAGCAGGGCATGCTGTGAGGCATGCCGAGCGATCTCGCCAGGGGTGCGAGTACATGGGGGGAATTGCATGTGCAACCTCCGCAAGGATTCCTTCCTTGTTTTGCTTCCCCGGACGTCGAATCATCGACGCCTTTCGTCAGGGGAAACCGCGCTTTCCTGGCTAGTCACTTGGCGAAGGGTTGTTGTTATGGCGTAGTTGTTATGAAGTCGTTGATCTGGAAACTGATTCTGCAGATGGCCTGAAAACAGCCTCAGGCGTTGCCTGATGTCATCGAAGCGGCACCACGGTCCGTCCGCGTGGACCGCCGCCGTCCTGGCGGCGGTCCGGGTCAGCCAAATAGCAGCGCTTTCCAGCAGCGGCGCTCTACAGCAGCGGTGCTTTCCAGCAGCAATGCTTACGAATAACGGCCTTTAGAAGTCGACGCTATACCCTACCGTCAGGGTACGACCACGACCGGCGAAGTAACGGTCGTCGTTGACCAGCGCGCTCTGGGAGTAGTAGGTGATGTAGTCCTCGTCGAGCAGATTGGACACGCCCACATTCAGCTTACCGGTAGGCAGTTGGTAGCCCACCGCAGCGTCCACCAACAGATAGCCGTCGAACTCGCGATCGTCCTCGTCATAGGTCTCATCGAACGAGTAGTTGGCCTGGAGGAAGGTGGACACCTTGTCGGTCCAGTTGGCGGACCAGCTACCGATCAGACGATCCGGCGAGACATCCAGGCCGGACAGTTCGGCATCGAGGTCGCCATCGTCGTCGCTGTCATACAGCCCGGTCATGTGGGAGTAGGCCAGGCGACCGGAGTGGCGCTCGGTAAAGGCGTAGTCCACCGAGGCCTCGATACCGGTGATCTGGGTCTCCTGGCGGTTCATGATGAAGACGCCGTCTTCTTCGGTCAGGCGGCTGCCGAAGTCGGAGGTGGACTCGTAGTAGCTCAGCTCTGCCGACAGGCGATCCCCTTCGAAGCGCACGCCGGTCTCGACGTTCTCGGTCACGATGGGACGCAGGTTGTCGATGCTGTCGACGGACTGTCCCGGGGTATCGATGCCGCGCAGCGCACGACCGACATCAGGGATCGAGAAGCCTTCGGAGTAGTTGGCGAACAGGCTGACGCGATCGACCGGCTTCCACACCGCGCCGACGTTGTAGAGCGTCTCGTCGAAGTCAGGATTGCCGCCCTCGACGTCGACGCCATTGTTGGCCCACACCGTCTGATAGTCATCGATATCCAGCTCGGCGTACTCATAACGCACCCCGGCGGACAGCAGCAACGAGTCGATCGGCTGCAGTTCGGCCTGGAAGAACGGCGACAGGTCGGTGTAATCGGTGGGCGGCACGTAGGTGCGGTTGCTCTGATACAGGTACTGCTCGGTCTCGTCGAACAGCGTATCGAAGCCACCGGTCAGCTTGAGCCGGTCATTCCACAGGTCGTCCTTGGTCAGCGAGACCTTGGTGCCGAACTTCTCGGTCTTGGCCGAGCTCTGGTCGTAGTAGGTGCCTACCGGCGCCAGTGACGGATCCTGGAAGCTGCTGGAGTCGGTGGCGCCGAACAACGCCTCGTAGTCCTGATAGTAGGCCTGGGCACTCAGGTGCATGCCGGCCAGGTCATAGTTCTCGTAGCTAAGCCCAGTGGTCCAGACCTCGTTGAAGGGGGCGTCGCCCTCGGGGGTGCCACGCTCGGAGGTGGTCGGAATCCCGGCGTCGCGATCGCCGGTCACGCTGACGTAGTCGTTGTGACCTTCGATGTCGTAGTGATTGAGGGTGAACTGGATGCGCTGGTCATCGTCGATCCAGTAGGCGATCTTGCCGAGCAGGTCATAGCTGCGCGAGTCCATCAGGTCGCCCTGGGTGTTGTCGACACCGACCGGGTCGTCCTTGGCGTCGAGGTACAGCCCCTGGTCCTCGTAGCTCAGACCAAACAGGTAGTCGACGTTGCCCTTGTTGCCGCTGAAGCCGTAGTCGGTCTTGTAGCTCAGGGTGTCCTCGTCCAGCTCGCTGGTCGGGGTGGTCATCTGCACGCCGAAGTGCTGATTGAAGGAACCCGGCTCCGGACGCTTGGTGATGATGTTGATCACCCCGCCGGCTGCGCCGACGCCGTTGGTGGCGTTGGCACCCTGGATCACCTCGATCTGCTCCACCTGGGAGAAATCGATGGTGTGGGCCTCACGACCGGTCGGACGCAGCGGATTCGACTGGGGAATGCCGTCGATCAGAAACAGCGGTGTGCGGCCCCTCAAGGTCTCGCCGCTGCCGGTCATCTTCTGGCGGTTGGGCGAGTAGGACGGCAGCAGGTTGCTCAGGATCTGGGAGGAGTCGGTGGTCACGTCCAGCTGCTGGGCGATCTCCTCCTCGCTGATGATGCGCACGGTCTGCGGCGAATCTTCCTTGGTGGTGTTGGTCCGCGAGGCGGTCACCACCATGGTCGGGGCCTCGTCGGCACGGGCGCCGTTCGAGGAAGAGGTATCGACGGAGGTCTGCGCCGCGACCTGCTGTGCGGCCACCAGGCCAAGCAGTGAAACGGTGGGCCAGAGAGCATGACGTTTCATGTCGTGCATCGTTCCTTTTGCTAAATCGAATGATCGCGCAAACGCTGACTCGAGGTCTGGCGAATCCCTCACGCCAGGACGTTGCTCTCGGACGTCGTCCCTGCCCCGTGCTGCCGCTACCGGCGAGCGGTGGCGATGCGATTCGCCACCTTCCCGAAGGGCCGCACCTTACCGAAGCCTCGATGCCGCATTGCGTCGTTTATTGCCATCTCACATACAAATGAGAACGATTATCCTAATTAATCGCTTTCATGATGTCCACGAAATGCGAACCATTCGTTCGGCATAAGCTAACAACACACTGTGCTAAAACGCCGCGCGCCATGCCGACAAACCGCGCCGATACGGGCTTGGCCGGATTGAAAATGAGAATTTTTTGTCATACCGTGCTGCTGCCACACACCCCAGGCGGGCCTTGCATGACCTCATCTCAGCCTTCTTTGCCGACCACACCCTCGTTCAGCGCGGCCCCCCGACACCGGTCCGATGCATCGTCTGACGAGCCGTCAGACGGATCGACCGCGGCGTCCGCGCTCGGCCACCAGTTGGCGGGACATTCTCTCAAGGTCGGCTACGAGGAACGGCTGGTACTGGACGGGGTGGATATCGCGGTGGCGCCAGGCAAGCTGACGGTGCTGCTCGGTCCCAACGGCAGCGGCAAGTCGACCCTGCTGAAGACCCTGGCACGCACCTTGAAGCCCCAGGGCGGTCAGGTGCTGCTCGACGGTCAGGATATCCACCGTCGCTCCACCCGCGAGGTCGCCCAGCATCTGGGGCTGCTGCCCCAGGGGCCGACGGCACCGGAGGGGCTGAGCGTGCGCCAGCTGGTGGCAATGGGACGCTTTCCCCACCAGCGCCTGTGGCAACGCGATGCCCGTCGCGACGCCGAGGTGGTCAAGCAGGCGATGGCCTACACCCGGGTCACCGAGTTCGCCGAACGCCACGTCGACACCCTGTCCGGTGGACAGCGCCAGCGCTGCTGGATCGCCATGGTGCTGGCCCAGCAGACCGACCTGATCCTGCTCGATGAGCCCACCACCTTTCTTGACCTCAAGGTCCAGGTGGACCTGCTGGAGTTGCTCTCGGGACTGGCCCACGACCAGGGGCGCACCCTGCTTTTGGTGCTGCACGACCTCAACCTGGCCGCCGCCTACGCCGACGAGCTGGTGATGATGCGCGACGGCCGCATCCTCACCAGCGGCGCGCCGCGAGAGGTGTTCACCGCCGACAATCTGAAGCGCGTCTTCGACCTGGACGCCCACGTCATGGTCGACCCGGAAAGCGGCAAGCCGCTGTGCGTGCCCTTGCTGGGGCGCCGTGAATCGCAGGCGCAACAGCAGAGACCAACCGACGAGTCGCCGGCCCCACACACTCAGCCAAGGCATCCTTCGACAACGTCAGGGCCGAGGCCATGAGCCACGTCTTCTGTACCGACCTGTCTCGCGAAGCGGGGGACCCATTGCCCGGCAGCGGCGCCCACGCCGAGCGCAACCTCTTGATCAGCTGGCCCCGGGCAAGGTGGCAGCGCAACCTGCGCCACGCCAGCGACATGCCCCCCGATCTGGCAGCACAACTCGACGCCCTGGCCGCCAGCGGTCGCCGGGTCAATCTGATCCATCGTCGTGATCAGCCTGCCGAGGTCCACGAGGTGATCCTGATGCCGGAGCGTCGGCGTCTCCAGCTCGAGCGCAGCGCACTGCTGGCCTTTGTCGAGGCGCTGGCGGCGGGCGAGGATCTCGAGCGCTGGCCGTCCACACCACAGCACCACGACCTGGTGCTGTGCTGCACCCACGGCAAGAAGGACAAGTGCTGCGCGCGCTACGGCTATCGCAGCTACAAGGCGCTGGCCCGCGCCGTGGAGGAACATCGCCTGCCCTTCGACGTGTGGGAGAGCAGCCACCTGGGCGGTTGCCGCTTCGCCGCGAGCATCATCCTGCTGTCACCGGTGCGCAAGTACGGGCGCATCGAGCCCGACCAGGCTTTGCCCATGCTGCAAGCCGAGGCGCAGGGGCAGCGCTTCCTGCCCGGCTATCGCGGAGCCTCCCACCTGACCCCGGCCCAGCAGTGTGCCGAGGTCGCCGCACTCCAGTGGCTGGCCAGGGACTCGGCCCTGCCCTGCGTCGAACTGGCGCTGGTGGAGGACAGCGCCCTGGCACCGGAGGAGATGCCCGGCCACCTTGGCGGCAGCAGCAGCAGCAGCAGCGACAACGACGGCGACAACGAACCGCAATACCGGCGCCAGATCTGGCGCTGGCGCCAGTCCGGCGAGGGCGAGGGCGAGGGCGAGGGCGAGGCCAAGGCCAAGGGCGAGAGAGCGAGCGGTGAGCTGGTCGTCCATTGCCATACCCTCACGCTTGCACGGATCGACATGTGCTCGGATATCGACCAGGGGCCCAGCCCCAGCCAGGTCTGGCGGGCCGCCAGCGTTCAGTCGATCGACGCCGGCTATCGGCAATATTCTTGATAACAATTCGCATTTAATTTATGGTGTCCACCGTTGGTCTTATGACCTCAAGCCTCCGGCCTGCAGGACACCCCATGACATCAGCGCTGCCTCGTCTGTATTGCGGTCCCCTGGAACACCTTGCCGTACCCACCGTCGCGGCCGAGCTACCCGACGACGCCATGCCTGCCGAGCGTCTGCTCGAACCTGGCGTGCTGGACGAATTGCTCGAGCGCTTCGCCGCCCAGTACCAGGGCGATGACCTCAAGGCGGTGGCCTCGCTCTGGTCCAAGTGGCATTTCAGCGCCATGGTCGCCCATACCCTGGCCTCCAACCTGCTGCTGGAGCGCGACCTGCCGGTAGCGCTGGATCAGATGGGCCTGTATCTCAGCGACAGCGGCCAGACGACTGGCATCGCCCTGCCCCACGAAGGCACCCCGCTGGGGTCGCTCGACGCCTTCGAGCGCTTCGAACGCCTGCTGCAGGGGCATGTGGCACCGCTGGTCGACATGCTGGGCTGCGTCTCCGGGGCCTCCCCCAAGGTGTTCTGGAGCAACTTCGGCAACTACTTCGAGTACTTTGCCAAGGCTGCAGTGCACCACCCCATGGCCTCACCTGGGCTCGGCGACGAGGCGCTGCGCCTGATCGACCACCGGGTCTACCCGGATGGCCGGCGCAATCCCCTGTTCATGCCGGTGCGCTACCTGCCCGACGAACACGGAGAGACCCAGCGCACACGGCGGCTGTGCTGCCTGCGCTATCGACTCGAGGACTTCGGCTGCTGCGGCAACTGCCCGCTGGACGATGCCGCCGTTGCCAGGGCGAGCAGCACGACCAGCAAACAGACCAGCAGCACGACCGGCAACAAGGTCAGCAATAAGACCAGGCAGCCCAGGACCACAGCGATGCCCCAGAGCACGGGGGCAGTGGTGCAGACCTTCCCCTCCCGCGGCGACGCCCGCCGCCTGGTCGCAAGCTGAAGATGAGCGCTGCAAGCCACGCGCAAGCCTGCGAGTCGAGTGGCGCTCAGCCTCGCTCGCGCCCGCTGGCCGGAGCCGCCGCGGGACTTGGTGATACCCGGGTCATCCGCGCGCGGGACTTTCTGCGATTCGGCCAGCGCCACGGCATCGACTACCGCTTCGACGGCGCCCGCTTCCCGGCGGTGGCCCACCACCTGGAAATTCTCAGAGGCCGCGTCATCGAGGAAGAGGTGCGCAGCGGCTGGCATCTGACCTTTTCCGATGTCGAGGTGCTCAAGCCCTACGACTCCTGCTCCACCATGGCCTCGCCGCTGTTCGTGTGCGTGGTGATGGAAGGCGCCATCGTGGTCGACACCGGGGGACGGCGGCAGCGGCTCACCGCCGGCAGCGCACTGAGCGCCCGGCTCGCCGATCAGGTTTCCCTGCGCGTGCATCAGGATGAGGGGCAGCGGTTGCGCACCCTGAACCTGTCGCTGGACCAGGCCGCGATCGCCTCGTTGAGCCAGCGCCCGGACATCACCGAACTGCTCGACGCCCCGCGTCCTCATCTGCACGTCTGGCCGCTGCCGGGCTACCTGGCGCCGATGCTCGAACAGGCGGTCATGCCGCAGCCTTCCCCCGGCCAGCGCCAGCTCTTGATGGAGGCCATCGGCCTGCAACTACTGGCCCATGGGCTGCGACATCCCGGCCCGCGCCAGCGCGGTGACCTGCCCCTGCCGGAGCGCCAGCGGCTGGAACGGATCCGCCAGCGGCTACACGACTTTCCCGCCGAGTCCTACTGCCTCGAGCAGCTGGCGGCGATGGCGTCCATGAGCGCCTCGGGCCTGCGCGCCAAGTTCCAGCGCCTGTTCGGCGTTTCGGTCTTCGACTACCTGCGAGAACGCAGACTGACCCTGGCCCACGAGCTGCTGGCCCAGGGCGCCAGCGTGCAGCAGGCCGCTTTCGAGAGCGGCTACAGCCACGCCTCCAACTTTTCCACCGCCTTTCGGCGGCGCTTCGGGGTCTCGCCACGCGACGTTGGCTAGGCGCTTCCAGGACCTTCGCCCTTCGCCCAGCCCCCCCTGGGCAGCTCTCCCCCAGAGACCTCAACTGGACGCAGTACACCGCAACGGCACCCAGCCGTCGGGCGGTGCTTCGTCGATGACTGGATCCACTACATCAGCTAGCACTCGCTACGCCGATAGCACTCGCTACGCCGATAGCACTTGGCTACTGAGGTTTCATTATCGGTGCAGGTCCTGTCACCACGCATAAGGTTCTTGGCGCCGCGCATAAACAGGCCTACTCGCAAAATGTAATAATTCGCATTACCGAAACATGACCGCTTTGTTCAGGTGCCTACCCCGCGGCGCCTTTCCCTGCTCCCAATGGTAAGCGACAACATGCGTATCACCTCGACCCTGCCCTTCGCGCTGACGCCTTTCGCCCTGAAACCTTTCGCCTTGAAGGCTGGCCCGGCGCTGCTGGCGGCCAGCGTGTCCTCCGCCGCACTGGCCCAGACCGCCCTCAGTGACAATGCCGTCAATGCTGGCACCTCCGCCGATACCGAACTGGGCACCATGACGGTCACCGGCCAGGCCGCCACCAAGACCGATACGCCCTTCCTCGAGACGCCCCAGGCCACCTCGACGGTCAGCGCCGAGCAGATCGAGCGACGTGGTGCCCAGACGGTGCAGCGGGCGCTGGACTACACCCCCGGGGTCTATACCAACCAGCTCGGGTCGTCCAACCGCTACGACTATCTGGTACTGCGGGGCTTCTCCGACGGCAGCCTGAGCAATACCTTCCTCGACGGCCTCAAGCTGATGGGCGACACCAACAGCTTCAGCTCGCTGAAGGTCGACCCCTGGATGCTCGAAAGCATCGAGGTGGTAAAGGGACCGGCCTCGGTGCTCTATGGTCGCGCCTCCCCTGGCGGCCTGGTCGCGCTGACCAGCAAGCGCCCTGAGTTCAGCGACAGCCCCACCGGCGAGGTGCAGGTCGGCTTCGGCAACAATGAGCAGCAGCGCGCCGCCTTCGATGTCACCGGCAGCGTCGACGAAGGCCAGCGTGCCGCCTTCCGCCTGACCGGCATCGCCCGCTCCTCGGATACTCAGTTCGATCAGGTCGAGGAAGAGAGCTACGCCATCGCGCCGTCGCTGACCTGGGACATCACCGACGCCACCACCCTCAACCTCAACGCCTACGTCTCGCGTGAGCCCGAAGGCGGCTATCACGCCGGTCTGCCCTACGACGGCACGGTGACCAGCCATGCCGGTGGGAATATCGACAACACCTTCTTCGAGGGCGAGGACGACTACGACAACTTCGAGCGCGACCAGACCCTGCTGGGCTATGAGCTGGAGCACCGTTTCGGCAACGGCATCACCGCTCGCCAGAAGCTCAAGTATCTGGAATCCGACGTCGAGATGGATCAGGTCTACGCCTACGGCTGGGCCAACGACACCGAGCTCAACCGCTACTACTCCGGCGCCGACGAAGACCTCGAGGCCTGGACCGTGGACAACCAGCTCGAAGCCAACTTTTCCACCGGCGGCTTCGAGCACCGGGTGCTGACCGGGTTCGATTACCAGACCCGCGAGAACGACGTGGTCTGGTCCGGGGGCACCTTCCCCAACATCGACGCCTTCAACCCGAGCTACGGTGCTGGCCCCATCGGCGATATCGTCGTGACCACCCGTGAGAAGCACGAACTCGACCAGACCGGCGTCTACCTGCAGGACCAGATCAGCTGGGATCGCTGGCACCTGACCCTGGGTGGCCGCTATGACTGGGTCGACATCGAGAACACCAATCTCGATAGCGGCGACAGCTCGGATCTCGACGAAACCCAGTTCAGCGGCCGCGCAGGCCTGCTCTACGCCTTCGACAACGGCGTCTCGCCCTACGCCAGCTACTCGACCGCCTTCACCCCGACCAGCTTCGTCGATGCCTCCGGCGATCTGCTCGAGCCGATGGAGGGCGAGCAGGTGGAAACCGGGCTCAAGTACCAGCCGTTGGGTACCCAGGACCAGTACTCCATCGCCCTGTTCCATATCACCCAGGAAAACGTGGCCACCAAGGAGCAGCCCACCGATCCGTATCGTGCCGTGGGCGAGATCGAATCCCAGGGAATCGAGCTCGAGGCGCGCACTCAGCTCACCGAGGCACTGAGCCTCCAGGCCGGCTACGCCTACACCGACATCACCTACGCCGAAAGCGATGACCCCAGCGAGGAAGGCAACGACGCCATCTACTCGCCCAAGCACATCGCCTCGGTGTGGGGCTACTACGACTTCCTCAAGGGACCGCTGGCCGGGCTCAACACCGGCCTCGGGGTGCGCTACCACGCCGATATCCAGGCCGACCGCGACAACACCAAGTCGGTCCCGGACTACACCCTGGTCGACGCCACCCTGGGCTATGACTTCAGCCAGGTCGGACTGACCAACGTCAGCGGCCGCCTCAACGTCAGCAACCTGCTGGACGAGGACTACGTGGCCTCCTGCAACTCGCTCGAATTCTGCTACTTCGGCGCCGAACGCAGCGTCAGCGCCACCCTGAGCTATCGTTTCTAGCCACTGACCCAAATGAAGGAAAAGCGCCCCGTCCATGAACGGGGCGCTTTGCGTTTCGGCCCGACCGCTATCCTCGCCTGCTGCTGCACCGGAATCCGCAGCAAGGCCTTGTTGGTGGGCAGCCCACCGCCCCTACTCCCAACGGGCAAGCTGCCTCAGATGGTCATCGCGGGCACGCTCCGGCGACTCCGGCACCAGGCGCACCTCGGTGCCGGGCAGGCACTGGGCCAGACGGGCGCAGGCCAGCGGGGTCAGAGCGCCGAGGCGCGGGTAGCCGCCGATGGTCTGGCGGTCGTTCATCAGAATGATCGGCTGGCCGTCCGGCGGTACCTGCACCGCCCCCAGCGGAATGCCTTCCGACACCATGCCGCTCATGCTGCCCTCAAGCTGCGGCCCGGTCAGGCGAATCCCCATGCGATCGGCGCGCTGATCCAGCGTCCAGACGTCATTGAAGGCGCGATACAGGCTGGTGCCCGAGAAGCTCGCGATCTGGGCCCCGGGCACCAGCGACAGCGCCAGTGGCCCGTCGCTTGCCGTGACCAGAGCCCCCGGCTCTCGATCAGCATCCCGCTGCCCCTTGTCGGCGTCCCGCTGTGGCAGGCGACGATCGCCGCCCGAGGGCCGATCCTGCTTTGGCGTCAGCACGTCGCCCTGGGCCAGCGGCTTGCCGAAACCGTCGAGGCCACCGAGCCCTTCTCGCACGGTGCTCGTGACGCTGCCCATGATGGCGCTCGCCTCGATCCCGCCCGGCAGTGCCAGATAGGTGCGCAGGCCACTTTTCGGCCGCTCGAACACCAGCCGCTGACCACGCTTGAGCGTTACCGGCTCCGCCAGGGCCAGGGGTTCGCCGTCCAGGGTCGCGCCCAGGTCGGCACCGGCCAGCGCCACGCTCACGTCGGCCTCGACCACCAGCGCAAGGCCGCCCACCATGATCTCGATGCCGGGGGCGTCCGGGGCGTTACCCAGCAGCCAGTTGGCCCAGCCTAGCGCCACCCAATCCATGGCACCGCCCTGGGTCACGCCCAGATGGCGCACACCCTGACGACCACCATCGACCACCAGCGCCAGGGGACCTGCGCGTTCCACCTTGAGACTCATGCGCCGCTCTCCTCGGCCGGGGGTTGGGGAGTGGTGTCGCCACCCTGCGCCTCGAAGGTGGCGCGGTCGATGGCCACAAAGCGCACGCGATCGCCGGGCTTGAACAGGGTGTAACCCTCGCGCTCGCGATCGAACAGCCGGGTGGCGGTGCGTCCGATCAGGTTCCAGCCGCCAGGCGACGGCGCGGGATAGACGGCGGTCTGGCGATCGGCGATGCCGACGCTGCCCGCGGCGACCTTCTGGCGCGGTGTCTTGAGTCGAGGCGTGGCCAGGGCGTCCTCGACCAGTCCCATGAAGCCGTAGCCGGGGGCAAATCCCAGCGCGAACACGCTGTAGTCGTGGGCGCAGTGGCGTTCGATGACCTGGTCGGCGGTGATGCCTGCGCGCTGAGCGATCAGCTCAAGCTCAGGGCCGACGCTTGCGTCATACCACACCGGGATCTCGTGCAGGCTACCGTCCTCCGTCGCCCGGGGCGAAAGGTTCGCCAAGGCCTCGCCGAGGCGCGCTCGAGCCTCGCCAAGCGACAGCCTGCGGATATCGAGCTGCACCAGTACCGTGGTGTAGGACGGCACCACCTCCAGGGCATCCTCGCCCAGCCGCTCGCGGATGGCGTCCACCGCCGCCAGCACCCAGGGCATATGCGACTCGTCGATGGCGTCGAACAGCCGCACGATCAGGCTGTCGAAGGCCACCGTCTCCAGACGTGGGCTCGGCGTCATGCCCCCTCCAGCTGGTCGAAGGCCTCGCGGATGGCACGCACCGCCGCCACTGAACTCTCGTTGTCGCCGTGCACGCACAGGGTATCGGCGGGAAGGACCAGTTTGGTGCCGTCGCGGGCGGTCAGCGCCTCGCCCCGGGCCAGGGTCACCGCCTGGCCGACGATGGTGTCCTCATCGTGATGCACCGCGTCTGGCTCACGCCGGGATACCAGCCGACCTTCGCCGTCATAGGCACGGTCGGCGAACACCTCGAACCACAGGCTGACGCCCTCCTCCTCGGCAAGCGCCCTCACACCGGCGGTGTCGGCGGTGGACATCACCAACAGCGGCAGGCTTTCGTCATAGGCCTTAACCGCGCGCATGGTGGCGCGCAGCAATTCCATGTTGGTGGCCATGTCGTTGTAGAGCGCGCCGTGGGGCTTGACGTAGCCGACCCTGGTGCCCTCGGCACGACAGACGCCGTCGAGGGCACCGATCTGGTAGAGCAGCAGGTTCTCGGCTTCGCTCGGGGACACCGCCAGGCTGCGCCGACCAAAGCCCACCAGGTCGGGATAGCCGGGGTGGGCGCCGACCAGCACGTCATTGGCCACTGCGTAGCCTACGGTGCGTCGCATCACGTCAGGGTCGCCGGCATGGAAGCCGCAGGCGATGTTGGCGCAGTCGATATAGGGCATCACGTCGGCGTCACGGCCCATCTTCCAGGCACCAAAGCTCTCGCCAACGTCGCAGTTGAGTCGGGGTATCGGCATGGGGGCAGCCTCTGTTGTCGACGTCCTTTGGTGAACCTTCGCCAACGGACGTCAGGTGGTTAACGAACCTGTTATTGTCGTCTTCCGCTGTCTTCTGTCGCCATCGTGGCGTCCAGCGCGCGCTCCGAGCACTTGCCTTCGAGCCCTTTCGCGGATGCTTCGATCGCGTTGCCGGGGCGCCACACAATATTCTCTTGTCAGTTGAATCTAACGCCCGAGTCGATTCCCGACAAATTCGGCAAGAAGATTGACGCCACGATCCTCCCCGGCCAAGAATCAGTGATATACCCCTTCACCTACTCCGGAGTTTCCCCATGGCCGTCAGCGACCCCTTCCATCTTGCCATTCAGGTCCGTGATATCGACGAGGCCCGCGAGTTCTATGGCAACTTTCTCGGCTGCCCCGAAGGCCGCAGCTCCGAGTCCTGGGTCGACTTCGACCTCTACGGCCATCAGTTCGTCTGCCACCTGAACCCCGGTCTCAAGGACGCCGCCGACGCTGCCCACAAGAACCCGGTGGACGGCCACGGTGTGCCGGTGCCGCACTTCGGCGTGGTACTGGAAATGGACGCCTGGGAGGCCCTGGCCGAGAAGCTCAAGTCCCATGGCGTCAAGTTCGAGATCGAACCCTACATCCGCTTCAAGGGCGAGCCCGGCGAGCAGGCCACCATGTTCTTCAAGGACCCGTCCGGCAACGCACTGGAGTTCAAGGCGTTCAAGGATCGCGAAAGCCAGCTGTTCAAGAAGGCCTGAGAGCCCAGCGGCATCGGCAAGGCGGCTTGATCTTCAACGCCATCCTGCCCGATGCTGCATAGTCAGACTGATACCTCCATCACGACACGTCGTTTTCACCGCCACGTTTCTACAACAACAAGGTAGGCATCATGACGCGATACTCCTCCCTGGGGCTGGCCGTTGCCGTGGCCACGCTCTCCACCGCCACTGCGTTCAGCAGCGCCCAGGCCGCCGAATGGAATCTGGCGACGCCCTACGGGGATGCCAGCTTCCACACCGAGAACACCAAGCAGTTCGCCGAAGACGTGCGCGAGGCCACCGAGGGCGAGCTCGACATCACCGTGCACTCCGGCGGTTCGCTGATCAGCCACGGCGAGATCAAGCCATCGGTGCGCCGTGGTACCGTTCAGGCCGGCGAGATCTTCATGTCGATCCTGTCCAACGAGTCGCCGGTGTTCGAGCTGGACACCCTGCCGGGGCTCGCCGGCAGCTACGACGAGGCCTGGGAGCTGTGGCAGGCGAGCAAGCCGGTGATCGAGGAGCTGTTCGCCGAGCAGGGCATGAAGCCGCTGTACGCGGTGCCCTGGCCGTCACAGGGTATCTACACCGACTTCGAGTTGAATGACCCCGCCCAGTTCGAGGGGCTCAGGGTAAGAGCGCCCAACATCAATACCCAGCGCCTGACCGAGAACCTCGGCGGCCTGCCCACCGAGACCGAGGAATCGGACATCCCCACCGCCTTCTCCACCGGCCGGGTCGACGCCATGATCACCTCGGTGTCCACCGGCGAGTCGATGGCGGCCTGGGACTATGTCTCCCACTTCTCCGACGCCAACCTGTGGATTCCGAAGAACATCATCTTCGTCAATCAGAAGGCCTTCGATCGCCTGGATGAGGCGACCCAGCAAGCGCTGATGGAAGCGGCGGCCGAGGCCGAAGAGCGCGGCTGGGAGGCCAGCAAGGCCGATATGGAAGGCAGCGCCCAGGCCCTGGAGGAAAACGGCATCACCATTGGCGAGCCCAACGAGGCGGTGGCCGGAGCCCTTTCCGAGGCCGGCGACAAGCTCTTCCAGGACTGGGAGAGCCGCGCCGATGACCGGGCCAAGGCGCTGATCGAGGACTACCGCGCCAACACCGAATAGCGCTCGGGACGAGCGGTGAGGGACTTCCTCGCCGCTCGTTCGTTGTCCCGTTCACGGCCTGTCTTTCGCAACACGCCACGTCGCGACGCCGTGCAAGAAAGGTGCGGTCAACGACTCACGGACAACGTATCGCTCCACTGACGCCAAGGATCGCCCATGAAGTTTCGCCTGATGCCGCTTTACCGCCTTGGTGGGCTGGGTGCGGCCGCCTCCATGGTCGCCATCTGCGGCCTGATCACCATCCAGGTGCTGTTTCGCCTGCTGGATGCCCTGCTGGTGCTGTTCGGCGGCGCGCGTCTTGGCCTCGAGATCACCGGGGTGTCGGAACTGGCGTCCTTCCTGCTGGTGGGCGCGACCTTTCTCGGCATGGCCTACACCTTCAGCCACCACGCCCACATCCGCATGTCGCTGGTGATCCAGCGCCTGCCGGCGGCGGTGCGCGCCTTCACCGAACTGTTCTGCCTGGCGGTGGCTTCGGCGCTCAACGCGCTGTTGTGCGTATCGCTGTGGCAACTGATGCACGAGAGCCTCGAGTTCGACGACGTCTCCTCGGGACTGCTCGCCGTTCCGCTGTGGATTCCCCAGCTGGCGTTGCTGGTCGGCATGGCGCTGATGAGCCTGGCCCTGGCCGAAGCGCTGATCGACACCGCCAGACAGGCGCTGACGGCGCCGCGCCGTTTCGAGGCCCCGGACGAGGAGCCCAGCCATGACTGACCCGAGGATTCCTGTTCGCCTGCTGCGCATGTCTCGCCAGGAGGGCTTGCCGAGATGCTGACGATCAGTCTGGTCACCCTGCTGGCGCTGGCGGTGCTGCTCGGCAGCGGCGTGTGGATCGCCTACGCCCTGCTCGGCACCGGCTTTATCGTGCTGACGCTGTTCTTTCCGCTGGAGCCCGGCCCGATCCTGGCCTCGGACTTCTGGGGCGCCAGCTACGGCTGGGACCTGACCGCGCTACCGATGTTCGTGTGGATGGGCGAGATCCTGTTTCGCTCGGGGCTCGCCAACAACATGTTCCAGGCGCTGTCGCCCTGGCTCGGGCGTATTCCCGGACGTCTGTTGCATTCCAACATCATCGGCAGCGGGCTGTTTGCCGCGGTCTGCGGCTCCTCGGCGGCGACCTGCGCCACCGTCGGCAAGATGACCCTGCCGGAGCTTGAAAAGCGCGGCTACGACAACGATCTGGCCATCGGTACCCTGGCCAGCGCCTCGACCCTGGGGCTGTTGATTCCGCCGTCGATCATGATGATCGTCTACGGCGTGGTCACCGAACAGTCGATCTCTCGCCTGTTCATCGCCGGCGTCGGGCCGGGACTGATGCTGCTCGGTCTGTTCATGACCTACGTGATCGGCTGGTCGCTGCTGGTGGGCAATCGTCGTGGCGCGGTGGGCAAGCGCGACAGCGACATGCCGCTGCGCCAGAAGCTGTCGGGAAGCCTGCAACTGCTGCCGTTGCTGGCGCTGATCGGCGGCATCCTCGGCAGCATCTACGGCGGGCTTGCCTCGCCCACCGAGGCCGCCGCCTCGGGGGTCGTGCTGTCGATGCTGACCGCTCGAGCCAACGGCCACTTCAACGCCACGATCTTCAAAGACGCCCTGTTCGCCGCGGTGCGCACCTCCTGCATGATCGCCTTCATCATCGCCGGGGCCTCGTTTCTGTCCTCGGCCATGAGCTTCACCCAGCTGCCCATGGACCTGGCCGAGAAGATCGGCGCCATGGGTCTGTCACCGGCCTGGCTGCTGGTGGTGCTGACCCTGTTCTTGCTGGTGCTGGGCTGCTTTCTCGACGGTATCTCGCTGATCCTGCTGGTGACCTCGATCATCATGCCGGTGATCGAGACCGCCGGCTTCGATCTGATCTGGTTCGGCATCTACCTGGTCATCGTGGTCGAGATGTCGCAGATCACCCCGCCGGTGGGCTTCAACCTGTTCGTGATCCAGGGCCTGACCGGGCGCGACATCATGTCGATCACCCGCGCCACGCTGCCGTTCTTCCTGCTGATGATCGTGGCCATCGTGCTGATGAGCCTGTTCCCGGGCATCGCCACCTACCTGCCCCAGGCGATGAGCGGCTGATAGACTAGTTGACAAGATGCTAGGCAGACAGGGGTACGCTACATGAACAGCAAAGTTGAAAAGTACGGCCTCCAGGCCGTGGAACGCCCGCGAATCAAGGCGACCAGAAAATTGGACCTCTCAGGTCCCGAGGGGCAGCAAATCGTCAAGTCGGAGACCAAGCTGGCGTTACGCACGCACAGAAATACCTTCCGGAAACTGGCCGACATGTAATGGAGATTATCCAGTTTCCATTTGAAAGAGTCATTGAGATCAACACCTTGATTCTAGCCACCGAGCCTGGGATGCAAGGTTCTGTGGATGTTTGAAAACTTCAGGGAGCACTGGGTCGTATTGACAATGCCATCGTCTACAGCGGGCTTTCCTGAGCACTGAACCACTTCTCCTTTAGCGGTTTCGAAATCCATCAACTTCGGCCGATAGCGCCTGGAATCGGCCAGCAGCCCCCTATCGAGAAGTCCCCTTACGCAAAGCGCTCCACCAGAAAGTCGATCAGCACGCGAACGCGTCTGGGCAGCAGGGTCGTGGCCGGCCGCACGATGGACACTGTCGTCGCCTGCTCGCTGGCGACGACGTCATCGAGCAGGCGTTCGAGCCGACCCGCCTGAAGATCCTCGTCGACCATGTACGCGGGTAGGCAGGCGATGCCTCGCCCCTGCAGACAGGCGGCGTGCAGTGTCTCCAGCGAATTGGAAAGAAACCCGGGTTGCGGGAGCCTGCTGTCCTTGATTCCCCACATGACGGCGCCCCGGCCCTGATGCAGGAACAGCCCCACATGCCGGGGCAACTCATCTTCCGCCAGCGGCCTGCCGTGGCGAGCCAGGTAGGCAGTTGCGGCGCAGATCAGCCGGGGATGCGCCACCAAGGGCCGAGCGATCAGGCTCGAATCGTCAAGCGTGGCGCTGCGAATCGCCAGGTCCATACGCTCGTGCACCAGATCGACCATCGCGTCGGTCAACGTCAGGTCGATCTCCACCGCCGGATAGCGCTCCATGAACGCCAGCAGCAGCGGCATCAACCGCTGCTTGCCCAGCGCGGTGGGCGACGTGAGGCGAATACGCCCGCGCAGCTCGCTGCGGCCTTCGGCGATACCCTGTTCCACCTGGGAAAGCCGCTCCAGCAGCCCCCGGGTCTCGCTGGCGAAGGTCTCTCCCGCTTCGGTCAGGCTCATTTGTCGCGTGGAGCGCAGGATCAGGGGGACACCCAGCCGCTGTTCCAGCCGGCTGATGCGCTTGCTTACGGCCGAGTGGGTGACGCCCAACTGGCGGGCGGCCCCTGAAAAAGTGCCGGCGTCGATGACGGCATGGAAGACGGAAAGTTCGCTGACAGTATCCATCTGTTCCTTATAGTCACAAGTCCTGTGCCTCGACAAGGGATTATCGCTGCCCCGGCGGCGTGCCAGGATGGCGGCTCCTGCTCAGGTGCCGTTCTACCGTTCCCTTTTCCCTTCCCATCGACGCTCGGAGTTTGCCCATGATCCCTTCCTGCGACACCGCGCACGACGACAACGACATCGGTCCGCTGTTCTCGCCGCTGACGCTGCCCTGCGGCCTGGTGCTGAAAAACCGCATCGCCAAGGCGGCCATGTCGGACTCACTCGGCGATGGCACCGGTCACCCTACCGAAGCCCAGGGCCGGCTCTACGAGCGCTGGGCCCAGGGCGGAGTCGCCCTGTCGCTGATCGGCGAGGTACAGGGCAGGCCCGATGTGGCCGAGAAGCCCGGTAATCTAGTCTTGAACGAGCACTCGGATCTGACGGCCTTCGAGCGACTGGCACAACGTGGCAATCAGCATGGCAGCGGCCTGTGGCTGCAGCTCGGTCACGCCGGAGCGCTGGCCTATCCGCCGACCAGTGTCGCTAGGGGCCCCAGCGCCCTCGACCTGCCGGGTCTACGCTGCGCGGCCTTGAGCCCAGACGAGATCCACGCCCTGCCCGATCAGTTTGCACGCACCGCCGCACTGGCCAGGGCGGCAGGCTTCGCCGGCGTGCAGGTCCACGCCGCCCACGGTTTCCTGCTCAGCCAGTTTCTTTCCCCGCTGTTCAACCGACGCGACGATGCCTACGGTGGCTCGATCACGGGACGCCGACGCCTGCTGCTCGAGGTGATCCAGGCGGTACGCGATGCCGTGGGGCCGGCGTTTCCGGTGGCGGTCAAGCTCAACGCCAGCGACCAGCTCGAAGGCGGGCTCGACCAGGAGGATGCGCTCGAGGTGGTGAAGTCGCTGGACAGCCAGCCCATCGACCTGATTGATATCAGCGGTGGCACCTACTTTCCCGGCGCCCGTTCTGCCTCAGACACGGGCACGGCGGCTGGCAGCCCCTACTTTCTGGCGTTTGCACGTCGGGCTCGCCGACACACGACGCTGCCGCTGATGCTGACCGGAGGCTTCAAGACACTGTCCCAGGCACGCAGCGCGGTGGATGAAGGGAGCGTGGATATCGTCGGACTGGCCCGGGCCCTGGCCATTAAGCCCGAGCTGCCCCGCCACTGGCAGCAAGGTCAGAGCGCGGGCCCGTCCTTCCCACGCTTCGACACCCCGCCCGAGGGCGGCATCACCGCCTGGTACACCATGCGCCTGACGCAATTGGCCGAGGATCGCGACGACGAGTCGCCGGGATCCCTCGAGCAGGCGCTGACTGACTACGAGGCCCGCGACCAGACCCGCACGCTAGCCTGGTGTCGCCACTTCTATTCGACCCCGGGTTGATGCTGCGTCGTGCCCCAAAGCCCCTGAACGCTTCCTCGGCCCTCGCGCTCAGGCCTGGTGGCGCTGCCTGAGCGTCTCGATCACCTCTCCCAGACGACGCCTGGCCTCGCCGTCTGGCTGCTCGGCGACCAGATCATCCAGCACCTGAACCACGTCGGCGTCACGGCGAGCCCGCGCCGCCTTGCCAGTCTTGTCGCCCGCGTCGTTTGCCAGCAAGGCGCAGATCACCCGGTCCAGAGTACCGAACAGAAAATCGATGCTGTAGCCGGCGAGAAAGCCCAGGGCGGCGCCGCTCAGCGCCACCTGTGCGCCCTGATCGGTGGGAATCTGGGAGACGAACAACACGATGGCGCCACCGGAGAGCGTGCCCAGCACGATGCGATTGACATGCTCGCCGATCCGCGCGGGATCGAAGGTGCGACTGTACAGCCGGGTCGCGGTCACCCGCAGCACAAAGGCGAAGGCCCCGAGGGCACCATAAAGAAAGGGCTCTGTGTGGCGAAGTCCCTCGTAGATAAAGTCGAGCGCGGTATTCCAGTGGGTCCAGTCGAGCCCAGAGGACGGCCGGCCAGTATCGATGGCGTACATCAGCACGTTGGAGCCGATCACCGCCATCACCACCGCCCCGGTCCACCACCAAAGGCGAATCAAGTACTTGCCGGTGCGGCTGTCGCGCATTCGACCATCGCTGTCCGGGCGCGTCGCCGCCAGGGTACGAGGCGAGATACCTGGGTAGAGCCGGGACAGGCGCCGGTAGCAATCCACCACGCCGGCCAGTTCTTCGGTGGTCAACAGCTCCTTGCGATCGGTCTTTTCCTTGGCCACGAAGTAGGCGGTCAGGTCGATCTCCGGCGGGTAACCTTCGAACTCCTGGGCGTAGTCCAGCAGCGCCGTGGTGTCGTCGAGCAGCTTGCGGATACGCTCTCCGCAGCCATCTTCACTGCCGTTGCCGTTGCCGTTGCCGTTGCCGTTGCCATTGCCGTTGCCGTTGCCGTTGCCGTTGCCGTTGCCGTTGCCGTTAACATTGTCACTATCGCTGCCGCCGTCGGCATCATCGTCCCTGCGATCGCGACGAGGCCCCTCCTGCTCTGAACTGCTCATCGACAGTGTCCTCCCTCGCTTGCCTGGGTGCGCTCGTCCACCACACAGATCAGGCCGTTGATGGTGTAGCTCTCGCCATCGGTATGAACGACGATGTGGCGATTCTCGACGTAGGCCCCCAGGTAGCTTCCACCTTCGCCCTGGCGCGTCTGGAACAGCAGCGGTGCCGGGCTGAGCTTGGCCAGGCGATCCAGCGGAGCCTGCCGCGGCAGGCGATAGCGCAGGTTCACTCCACCATCGCCGACGCTGAGCACGGCCACCTCGGGTCTCAGCGTCTGCACAAAGGTGTCGCTGGTGCTGGTGTCGGAACCGTGATGATTCAGCTTGAGCACGTCGACGTTGCCCACCTGGGCGGCGACGAAGGCCTCCATGGGTACGCTGCGAGCACCACCTCCGGTGAGGTCGCCGCCGGTGAAGTAGCGAAAGCGCCCGTGCTCGATGATCAGTGCCACGCTGCGGGCGTTTTCCCGCCGTGGATGAAGTGACTGCTCACCGACCTCACAGAAACCGATATCCCCGGCCAGGTGCCGGCCGCCCGCTGCGGCCACCTGGATACGGGTGTCGGCGCCCAGGCGCAGCTGGGGATGATCGGGACGACAGTCGGGGATAAGCTCGACCAGCCGCGCCCCCACGGCCCGGGCCGCCGCCAGGTACTCGCCGTACTGGGTGTCGCGGCCGGTGGGAGACAGCACCTCGGGCTTGATGCCGGGTCGTTCCAGTACCGTCTCGACGGTGACGCCCGCCTCGATGAGTTCATCGAAGCCACCGATATGGTCGGCGTCATAGTGGCTGGCGAGAAAATAGTCGAGTCGATCGATCCCCAGTGCGATCAGGGCCGGCGCCACCACCCTGCGGCCATCACCGCGATTTCCCGCATCGATCAACAGACTCTGACCGCTGCCGGTATCCACTACCAGGGTGGCGTCACCCATGCCCACGTCGAGGTGCAGGATGCGCAGGTCGGCGAGGGCCGGCGTCGTTGCCAGGCAACCCAGCAGCAGAGCCGCCCGGACCAGGGCACTCGGACGCCAAGCCGCCAGTAAACAAGCCGCCTGTAAACAAGACGCCGACACTCGCAAGGCCCGCATCGCCAAGGCGGGTGCAGCTAAGCCTGGTATAACAAAGCCCGGTACAACAAAGCCCGGTACAACAAAGCCCGACAGCAGACGATGGAACGCCCGGCGACGAACCCCGTCCCCGAGCAGTACGCAGCTCATCCTTCACGCCTCATGCAGCATAGGAAGTTACTACTTACTTACCCTAGACTGCACAGACGGTGCTGGCGAGCCGTATCCTCCACGCCTGAACCGGTTTCGGGGCCTGTTCCGGGGCCGGCACCGAGCCCGCGGCCAAGTCCCGCGCATCGCGACAGGTCAGTGCGCCAGGTCAGGGCGACGTGGCTGCCACCGTCGCCGCCTCGCCGGTCTGCACCTGCCACTGGGCGGCGTAGCGCCCGCCCCGGGCGATCAGCTCGGTGTGGACGCCGCGCTCGACCACCTGTCCGCGCTCCATCACCACGATCTGGTCGGCGTGGACGATGGTCGAGAGCCGGTGGGCGATCATGATCACGGTACGCTCACCGCCGATGCGCGACAGCGAGCGCTGAATCGCCGCCTCGGTCTCGTTGTCCACCGCACTGGTGGCCTCGTCCAGCACCAGCACCGGGGGATCCTTGAGCAGCGCCCGGGCCAGCGACAGACGCTGGCGCTGCCCGCCGGACAGGCGCACGCCGCGCTCACCGACACGGGTATCGAGGCCGTCCGGCAGACGCTCGATGAACTCCCAGGCTTCGGCGGTGCGTGCCGCGGCGATGACCTCCTCATCACTGGCCTCGGGACGGGCATAGGCGATGTTGTCACGCACGCTGCCCTCGAACAGGTAGACGTCCTGGCTGACCAGGCCGATGGCGTCGCGCAGCGCTCCCTGGCGAAGCTCCGCCACCGGGACGGCGTCGAGCTCGACCCGCCCCTGGTCGGGGTCGTGAAAGCGCAACAGCAGCTTGATCAGGGTCGACTTGCCGGAGCCGGTGGGCCCGACCAGCGCCAGGGTACTGCCGGCGGGTACCGCCAGCTCCACAGCGTCGATGCCGGCGCCGCTGCCCGGGTAGTGAAAGCTCACTTCTGCAAAGCGCACCTCGCCACGCACCGGCGTCTTGAGCTCACGGCGTCCATCGTCACGCACCCGGATCGGGGTAGCGATCAGATCGAGGATGCGCCGGGTGCTGGCCATGGCCCGCTCGAACAGGTCGATGACCTGGGCCAGTCCGGTCAGCGGCCATAGCAGCCGCTGGGTCAGGAACACCAGCACGCCGTAGGCGCCGACGTTGAGCTCACCGGACAGCGCCTGCATGCCGCCGACGATGAAGGTGGCCAGAAACCCGGTGAGGATCGCCATGCGGATCACCGGAATAAAGGCCGAGCTGATACGAATGGCACGGCTGTTGGCGTCCACGTAGGCCTCACTGTCGGCCTTCAGCCGAGCCGCCTCGCGGGCCTCTGCGGTAAAGCTCTTGATGGTGGCCATGCCCTGAATATTGTTGGACAGCCGGCTGGACAGCACCCCGACCTTCTCACGCACGTCGGCATAGAGGGGACCGGCCTTGCGCTGAAACACGAAGGCACCCCACAGGATCAGCGGCACCGGGGTAAAGGCCAGCAGCGCGATCAGCGGCGACAGCACGAAGAACACCGCCCCTACCGCCACCACGGTGACTGCGACCTGGATCAGTGAGTTGGCACCGCCGTCGAGGAAGCGCTCGAGCTGGTTGACGTCGTCATTCATGGTGGCGACCAGCTCACCGGACGAGCGCGACTCGAAGAAGCCCATGTCCAGGCGCTGCACGTGCTCGTAGGCGTCCTGGCGCAGGTCGGCCTGCAGGCGCTGGGCAAGATTGCGCCACAGGATCTGATAGAGGTACTCGAACAGCGACTCGCCGGCCCAGATAAAGAAGGTCAGCACCCCCAACACGATGATCTGGGAGCTGGCCGAGACGAAGCCGAGCCCCGCCACGAAGCTCTGCTCCTGGTTGACCACCACGTCGATGGCCACCCCGATCAGGATCTCGGGGGCGATATCAAACAGCTTGTTGATCATCGAACACAGGGTGGCGGCGACGATCCGTCGACGATAACCGCGGGCGTAGCGCAACAGGCGCCCTAGCGCCTGCAGGCTGGATGAGCGGGACACGGCGTGAACTCCTTGTTGTCGCACCACAAGGGCGACGACCAATCCAGACGGCGCCCTGACCGGGGCACCAACCAAAAGCGCCGCGGCCCTGGGGGCCGCGGCGCGGGTCTTGCGCTAGCTCGGATGACGTCGAGACATCGACGTCAGGCCGGCTTCGCTCAGGCAGTGGCGGCCTGGTAGCGACGCTCGACTTCGTCCCAGTCCACCACGTTGAAGAAGGCGGCGATGTAGTCGGGACGCTTGTTCTGGTACTTCAGGTAGTAGGCGTGCTCCCACACGTCCAGACCCAGCACCGGAGTGTTGCCGTGCATCAGCGGGCTGTCCTGGTTCAGGGTGTTTTCCACCACCAGGGCGCCGTCCGGAGTGACGGAGAGCCAGGCCCAGCCAGAGCCGAAGCGGCCCAGCGCGGCCTTGGTGAAGGCATCCTTGAAGGCGTCAAAGCCGCCCAGTTCCTTCTCGATGGCCTCACCGACCTTGCCCTTGGGGTCGCCACCACCGTTCGGGGACATCACGGTCCAGAACAGCGAGTGGTTGGAGTGGCCGCCGCCGTTGTTGATGACCGGCTGGCGCTTGTCTTCCGGCAGACGCTCCAGGTTGGAGATCAGCTCGTCGACCGGCAGGTCCTCGAGACCGGTGCCTTCCAGGGCGCCGTTGAGGTTGGTGACGTAGGTGTTGTGGTGACGAGAATGGTGGATCTCCATGGTCAGCGCATCAATGGAGGGTTCCAGTGCGTCGTAGGCGTAGGGCAGTTCCGGCAGAGTATGTGCCATGGTGATACCTCCTTCCTTGTCGAAATTGGGCTGGGTTCAGGGGGGATAATCGTATCCCACTCACCAGCTTACGTCATCGTGGGCCTCATACTATAGGCAAGACGCGTTCTTCTCGCTAGCGTGCTCCACGCCAAACGCATTGCCCGCCTGGCGGTGTCGGCATCCCTGCCGTCGTTGAAGAGGCCCGATGTCGTGGACCACAGGGTGTCATCCTTTACGCCCCTTCTACAAGGGTTGATCAATAGTCTTTCAGCGCAACGCCTCCCTGACGTGCATCATTGACAATAACAAACAAATTGATAACCATTCCTATCCATTATCTTTCCTGCCCGGTCGCCCGGACCAGCCTGCCCGGACCAGCCAGCCCAAGCCACCCTGCCCCAGTCACCCAGCGGAGCCGTCTTCATGTTCGATCTTCAGTCCGCTTCCTTCGCGATCCCGGGCAAGACCCTGCTGTCGCCGACCAGCCTGAGCTTCGATGCCGGCCGGGTCCACGGACTGATCGGCCACAACGGCTCCGGCAAGTCGACCCTGCTCAAGCTGATGGCTCAGCAACAGCCGGCCAGCGAGGGGCGCATCCTGTTCAACGGCCAGCCGCTCGAGGCCTGGGGGCGCCGCGCCTTCGCCCGCGAAGTGGCCTATCTGCCGCAACACCTGCCCAGTGCCGAAAGCCTGACCTGTCGCGAGCTGATCGCCTTTGGTCGTTACCCCTGGAAGGGGCTGCTGGGTCGCTCGCGGCGCGACGATCACGAACACGTGGCGCGAGCCATGGCGCTGACCCACACCGAGGGCTTTGCCGATCGCCTGGTGGACACCCTGTCCGGCGGCGAACGTACCCGGGTGTGGCTGGCCATGTTGCTGGCCCAGGGCAGCCGCCTGCTGCTGCTCGATGAACCGCTGGCGGCGCTGGATATCGCCCATCAGGTGGAAGTGATGACCCTGGTACGCAAGCTGTCGCGGGAGCTCGACCTGGGCGTGGTCATCGTGTTGCACGACATCAACATGGCCTCACGCTTCTGTGATCGCCTGGTCGCCCTGCACAGCGGTCGCGTCATCGCCGAAGGCGACCCGCAGACGCTGATGACCGGCGACCTGCTCGAGGACATCTACGGCGTGCCGATGCAGGTGATGCCCCATCCCTCCGGCGAACACGCGGTGGCGCTGGTGCAATGAGGTTGTCCTTGAATGTCCGCCGTGCTCTGACTGTCCGCCGTTCTATGGTGTCCCTGGCTTCCCTGCGCTTGCGTTCCGGCCTTTTTCGCTCGGGTGGCTACCATAGCTTGGTGTGGCTGGCGCTGTCGGCCTGGCTGCTGGCGTCTCCGGCCAGTGCCGCGCCGCGTATCGCCAGCCTGGACTGGACCCTGGCCGAGACGCTGATCGCACTTGACGCGCCACCGGTGGCGCTGGCCCAGGTCGACGACTACGAAAGCTGGGTGGGGCTCGAGGCGCCGCCAGGTGCCACCGACATCGGCCTGCGTACCCAGCCGAACCTGGAACTGCTGTCCGAACTCGACCCCGACGCCATCGTGATCTCGCCGATGTTCGCCAACCTGGCGCCGCGGCTTTCATCGATCGCCGAGGTCAAGCAGCTCGCCATGTACAGCGGCGAGGGCACCTTCTGGTCGCAGTCTCTGGCGCTGACCCGACAGCTCGGCGAACTGGTGGATCGCGAAAACGCCGCCGAGGCATTGATCGAGGAGACCGAGGCCTACATCGCGGACATCGCCGCTCGGCTGCCCGAGGACACCCGCCCGCTATTGCTGCTCCAGTTCATGGATGAGCGCCACGTGCGCCTGTTCGGTGAGCACAGCCTCTACCAGGCGGTGCTTAGGCGCATGGGCCTGACCAACGCCTGGCGAGGCGCCACCAATGCCTGGGGCTTCAGCCTGATCGGCATCGAACAGCTGGCCAATTATCCCGAGGCCCGCATCGTGGTGGTCGAACCCTATATCGCCGGGGTGCGCGAGGCGCTGGCCGACAGTGGCCTGTGGCGCCATCTGGGCAGCGTCCAGCGTGACGACGTCGTCACCCTGCCACCGGTGTGGAGCTTCGGCGCCCTGCCCTCGGCCAGGCGCTTTGCCACCCTGCTGGGCGACGCCCTCTCCAGCAACATGCCAGATACTCGCGCTCCCGATACTAGCCCCCCCGACACCAGCGCTCCCGGCACCAGCGCTTCCGATACCCACACTCTCGGCACCAGCGCTCGCGACACCAGCGAACGGGCCACCACACCGGATCAGGCACAAGGAAATACCGATGCTCGCCGCTGAATCCCGCGCCCGCCGTACCTCCGCGCTGGGCATCACCGGCCTGGTGCTGGCGCTGGCCTGCATGCTGGCCGCCTTCTACTCCCTGGCCGAGCTGGGCGGCCCACAGGCGGCGCTTGCTGCCCTGACCGATTCGGGGGCGCTCGGCGCCAATGAACCGCCAAGCCCGGATACGCTGGTGCTGCACTATAGCTGGTGGCCGCGCCTGGTGATGTCGCTGAGCGCCGGCGGCGCCCTGGGGCTGGCCGGGGTGCTGATGCAGCAGGTGCTGCGCAACCCACTGGCCGCCCCCACCACCCTGGGGGTGGCCAGCGGCGCCAATCTGGCGCTGATGGTCGCCACCCTGATGGCGCCTGGCCTGCTGGTGCTGGGCCGCGAGTGGGTGGCGCTGGCCGGCGGTGGCCTGGCCATGGGACTGGTGTTCGCCCTCGGCTGGCGTCGTGGCCTGTCACCCGGCGTCGTGGTACTCGGCGGCCTGGTGGTCAATCTCTACTTCGGCGCCCTGGCGGTGGTGCTGTTGCTGTTCAACCAGGAGGCGCTCAAGGGCGTGCTGGTGTGGGGCGCCGGCTCGCTGGCCCAGAACGGCTGGGACGGCGTGCTCTACCTGTTGCCGCGTCTGGTGATCGCCGGCGCCCTGGCCATCTGGCTGCTGCGCCCGCTGGCGCTGCTGGAACTGGACGACGCCAGCGCACGCAGCCTCGGCGTCTCGCTCAAGTGGCTGCGCCTGGGCGGGCTGGGTCTCGCGGTCTTCATCACCGGCTGTGTGGTGGCAGTGGTCGGCATCATCGGCTTTATCGGCCTGGCGGCGCCCAATATCGCGCGCATGGCCGGTGCCCGGCGTCTGCCGGCGCGGCTGGGTTGGTCGATCGCGTTCGGCGCGCTGCTGCTGGCGGTCACCGACCTGGTACTCCAGGGCGGCGTCGACGCCCTGCCTACCCTGCTGCCCACCGGGGCGACCACCGCCGCCCTGGGGGCACCGCTACTGCTGTGGCTGATCCCACGCCTGCGCCTGACCGCCCGGCGTCCACCGCCCAGCTCGAACCCGCAGGCCCTGCGTGCCGAGGCCCCCGGGCGCCTGCTGCTGGTGCTCGCCGTGCTGCTGGCCCTGGCGACCCTGGTCGGCATTCTGATCGGCCAGTCCAGCACCGGCTGGTCGTCGAGCCTCGACGGCGACGTTCTCGACTGGCGCTGGCCGCGCATCTTCGCCGCCGCCGGCAGCGGCGCCCTTCTGGCCATCGCCGGCACCCTGATCCAGCGGGTCACCGCCAACCCCATGGCGAGCCCGGAACTGCTGGGCATCAGCGGTGGCGCGGCGATTGCGCTGATTCTCACCATCTTCCTGGTGCCAGCGCCGAGCAACCTGACGCTGGTGGGCGCCGGCACCGTTGGCGCGCTGGTCGTGCTCGGCGTGCTGGTGGCGCTCAATCGCGCCAGCGGCTTCCAGCCAGAGCGCCTGCTGCTCAGCGGCGTGGCGATCACTGCGCTGTTCGACGCGGTGCGCTCGATCGTGCTGGCCGGCGGCGACCCTCGCGGTCAGCAGGTCATCGCCTGGCTGTCAGGGTCGACCTACTACGTCGACCCGGCCTCGGCGCTGGTGGTACTGGGTATCGGGGCGCTGGCCGCCGTCGCCGCTCAGGCGCTGACTCGCTGGCTGGATATCCTGCCGCTGGGCGCTGCCACCGCCAAGGCGCTTGGGATCCACGTCGAGCGCGCCCGCCTGGGCCTGCTGGCGACGGTGGCGATACTGACCGCGGTGGCCACCCTGATCGTCGGTCCGTTGTCCTTTGTCGGCCTGCTGGCGCCTCATATGGCACGTCTGTTGGGGCTGTCCCGGGCACGCGCGCACCTGGCCGGGGCGGCGCTGATCGGGGCGCTGCTGATGGTGCTGGCCGACTGGGTCGGCCGCCAGTTGCTGTTTCCCCAGGAGATCCCGGCAGGCCTGGTCGCCTCGCTGATCGGCGGCAGCTACTTCATGTGGGGGCTGCGAAAGTTGTAAGCTAAAGGCGTCTTCGGTGACAAAGCCGCTCCGCCAACGAGGGAATCCCGATGCACGACAGCCTGCCCCTGCTCCGTCCTTCCCTCGCCCGTCTGGCCCTCGGCGGTAGCTGCTACTGGTGCCTGGAGGCGGTCTATCAGTCGCTGCGCGGGGTCGAATCCGTCCACCAGGGCTGGGTCGCCGCCGACGGCGAGCACTCGGACTTTCATGAAGCCGTGGTGGTGGACTATGACCCCTCTCGCCTGCCCCTCGACGTGCTGATCGAGATCCACCTATACACCCACCGGGCCACCGCAGACCACCAGCGCCGCGGCCGCTATCGCTCTGCGGTCTATGTGCTGACCGAGTCTCAGGCAGCTTCTGCTCGAGACACCCTGGCCCAGTTGCAGGATGACTTCGACGCGCCCCTGCTCACCCGAGTACTGCCGCTGGTGGACTTTCGCGCCTCGAAGGAGGACTACCACGACTACTTCTACAGCGACCCGTCGCGGCCCTTCTGCGAACGCTGGATCACCCCCAAGCTAAAACTGTTGCTCGAGCGCTTCGGCGACGTCGCCGACGGCGAGCGCCTGGCCCGGGCCGGGGTAACGGCGGAGGGCGGCCAGGGCCAGAGCTAGAGAGCTAGAGAGATAGAAAGATAGAGAGATATGGCTATAGAAAGACAGGAATAGCGATAACACTCGGACCGCCTAGGCCCGCTGTTCTTCCACCGGCAGCCTCCATGCCAAGACGCCCCCGGGAAAACCGGTCGGGGCGTCTCGATTCAGCGAGTTGATCAGCGGGGCTGGAAGCCCGCCACTGGATCAGAAGCGGTACTTGATGCTGCCGACCACGCTGCGCTCCTCGCCGTAGTAGCACCAGTATTCGCAGCCTGAAACGTACTCTTCGTCGGTCAGGTTGTTGACGTTGACCTGGGCGGTCCACTGGGGCGTGATGTCATAGCTGACCTTGGCGTCCCACAGGGTGTAGGAGTCCACCGTGGCATCAGAGTAGCGCGGGCTGTCCTTGGTCTCGCCCACATAGCGCACACCGCCCCCCAGGTTCAGACCGTGCAGCGCTCCCGGGACCGCGTAGTCCAACCACAACGAGGCCTGGTTACGCGGGATCAGGCCGGCGCGCAGGTCGCGCTCCTCACGGCTGATATCGACGCGTACGTCGGTATAGGTGTAGGCGGCGGTGACCTTGAGGTCGTCGGTGACATAGCCCACCCCCTCGATCTCGAAACCCTGGGACTCGCGCTCACCGCCCTGGCGGTTGGCCGACTCACCGCTGGTATAGAGGGTATCGCTTTCCTCGAGGTCGAACACCGCAGCAGTAATATAGCCATCCAGCCAGTCCGGGGCATACTTGACGCCGACTTCCCACTGCTCGCCCTCGCTGGGACGATAGGCACGACCATCCGGATCGGTGCCGATCTGCGGTGAGAAGGACTCGCTGTAGCTCAAGTAGGGCGAGATGCCGTAGTCGCCCAGGTACATCACGCCGCCGGAGAAGGTGGTCTCGTCCTCGCTGCCGCCACCGTTGTCCTCCCCGTCGATGCGGTTGGTCACGTCCACGCTGTCATGACGCAGGCCGGCCAGGAAGATCCAGCGGTCATCCAGACGAAGCTGGTTCTGGGCGTAGAAGCCGAGTTGTTCCTTGCCTTCCTCGTGATCGGTTCCATTTCGGGAGCTCGGAGTAAAGTTGCCGTACTCCGGATCGAAGATGTCGAAAGGCGAACCGAAGGCGAAATCGTCGTAGTTGTCGTAGTCAATATCCAGATCCTGGTAGTCGACGCCGACCAGCAGGGTGTTCTCGGTGCGATCGCTGTACCAGCGGCCGATGGCGCGGGTATCCACCGTGACCGCGTCGAAGTCGCCGTCGCGATAGGTCAGGCCGCGCTGGGCGTTGCGGTCGTCCAGCAGGTAGGACACATAGACGTCACGCTCGAGCAGATCCAGATGGCTGTAGCGGAAGTTCTGCTCGATGTCCCAGGTATCGTTGAGACGGTGGGACAGTTCGTAGCCCAGCGCCCACTGCTCGTGTTCCTGGCGCTCGTAGTCCGGCTCTCCCAGGTTGTCCTCGGGGTCGAGCTTGCCGAAGGGGGTGTTGTCCACGGTGCCGTAGGGCAGCTTGAAGCCGTTGGTAGGCGTGCCGTGGTCCTTCAGGTAGCTGGCCAGAAAGGTGACGCTGGTATCCTGCGACAGATCGAGCTCCAGGCTCGGCGCCAGATAGACCCGCTGATTGTCGGTGTCCTCGATCTGGCCATCATTCTCGCGGAACAGTCCGACCATGCGATAGCGCACATCATCGCGCCCTGCCACAGGCCCCGAGACGTCGACGCCCACCTGCTCGTGGTCGTCGCTGCCGTATTGCAATTCGATCAGCCCCTGAGGCTCGTCGGTGGGACGCTTGCTGATGGCGTTAATGACACCCCCGGGAGGCGCCTCGCCATAGAGGATCGAGGCCGGCCCCTTGAGCAGTTCGACGCTCTCGAGGCCGAAGGTCTCGGTGCTCCACCAGAAGTAGCCGCCCTCACGAAACTGACGCAGGCCATCCTGGTACAGTGAGTCCTCGCCATTGAAGCCGCGAATATAGAACCACTCGGCCTTGTTGTCCTGGCCGAACGGCTGGGATACCACACCGCTGCGGTAGCGCAGCACCTCGTCGTACTTGTTGACCTGGCGGTTATCGAGTTCCTCGCGGGAGACCTGGGAGGTAGCCCGAGGCGTCTCGAGCACCGGGGTCTCGACCTTCAGCGCCGAGGTGCTCACCACCATGGTGTCGCTCGTCACCTCGGTGACCGCCTCCTCCTGGGCAAACGCCATCCCCGCCCCGGCAAGTGGGGCCAGCCCCAGCGCGAGGCGCACGGCGATGGCAAGCGGGCGACGGGAGACAGGGCTGCCGGGCAGGAAGTCGGTGAACAGTGGGCTGGCGGATGGACGGGGACTGGCGGGTTGCATGCGGTAGGCCTCGGAGCGCATCGAAGACGACAACGAACGACGTTGAACGTTCGTGAAACATCTACGGCATGCTAATTGTTTTCATTTTTACACGCAATCAAGACCAGCTTTCATTTACATAAATCCCGCCAAAGGCCGATGTCGATCAAGGGCTGCGAAACCACCTCGCGCCATCAGCGACACCAGAGCGACCCATTAACCACAGGCACACGAAAGCCCGAACAAGCCGTGCTCGGGTGCGAGGGAGCCAGGCAGGGGGGATGGATGAACCGCTGGATGGTGGCGAGAGCGCTCTACCGGCTGAGCGAATCGCCCTACAGCGGATCGAGCCGGGCCACGGCATCACGACTGGCGGCCTCGCGGCTGGACCCGGTGAGTTCGACAAGCTGCCCTGCGCGCATCTCGAACAACCGGTCGGCGTGCTGAAAGTAGTGGTCGTCGTGGCTGATGGCGAACACCGTCTTGCCCATGTCCTTGAGTCGCGGCAGCAGCTCACGATAGAACACCCGTCGGAACTGCGGGTCCTGGTCGGCGGCCCATTCGTCGAGCAGCAGGATATCTCTCTCCTCGGCCACCGCCATCAACAGCGCCAGCCGCTTGCGCTGCCCCTGGGACAGCTCCGGGTTGGTGACCCGCTGGCCGTCGAAGTGAAGCTTCTCGCGCATCGCCAGGTACTCGAGCCAGTCCTCGACCAGCGCGGGGTCGGCCTTGTCACCGCCGGGGCCTATCAGGGTGTCGAACTGGTGGAAGTCGGTGTAGACCGCGGAAAAGCGCTGGCGATAGGCGCCCATCTCAGCGGCCCCCACCTCCTGGTCGTCGATCAAGAGACGCCCCTGGTGGGGCCGGTAGAGACCGGTCAGCAGCTTCGCCAGGGTCGACTTGCCGCTGCCGTTGCCGCCGATCAGAAATACCAGTTCACCACGCCGCAGGGTCAGGTCCAGCGGCCCCACGGCGAAACCCGGGCCTTTCGACGCTCGTCCTGCCCCGTCGTCTTCGTCGGACGCTTTAGCGGGCTCGGGGTAGCGAAAGGCCACGCCTTCAAGGTGCAGTCGCTGCCAACGCTCGCCATCTGCCTCCTGCACCCCGAAGTCGCCCTTGGCCTCGGCCAGATCGAGTCCACGCAGCTTGTCGAAGGCCACTTGGGCGCTTAGCAGCGTCGGCAGTGCGCCCACCGCCGAGATCAGCGGGGTACGCAGGAACAACAAGGTCAACGAGAAGGTCGCCGCCACCTCGGTGGTGGCCCAGCCAAGCCCATTGGCCAGATAGAACACCACCCCGATGGCGCCGAGCATCATGATATTGGAGACATTGACCGCGCTCAGGTGATAGGTGTCGGCGCGGATGACATGGTGACGATAGCGGCGGGCATCATGGTCGTAGGTGTCCTCGAACAGGGCTCGCGCCCGGGCACGATTGAGCGCCAGTTCCTTGCGTCCATCGATGACCGCCTGATAGTCGCGATAGAGCGAATCTTCGGTCGCACGAACCTGGGCCAGATGGCGGTAGACCCGCCCTACCAGCCAGGCCCCTCCTGCCATGGTCAGCGTGACCCACAGCGCGGTGACCAACAGCAGCCCGGGGGACAGCCAGCCGAGATACAACGCCGAGCCCAGCGTCAGCACGATGCCCTGAACCAGCTCGGGCAGACGTACGAAAGCGATGGTGATATTGCGGATATCGCTGGACAGACTGGCCAGTAATTCGGCGCTGCCCAGGCGTTCGAGGCGCTCGATATCGGTATCGAGGATCTGCTTGACCAGGCGGCCTCTCAGGCCATAGACAAAATGATGCCCCAGGGTGGTCAAGGCCAGCTGAGAGGCCAGAGTCACGGCCAGCAATGCCACGATCACCCCGAGAAACTGCGGCAGCACGCCGAGCGCATCTCCGGACACCTCGATCAAGCGGCGGTTGATAAAGGCGATGGCGCCGATACCCAGTCCGGCACTGGCAAGGCTCAGCAGCATGACGCCGATAAAGGGCCAGCGATAATGACGAAAGACGACGCTCAACAATTCCACGAAACAGGACCTCGAGGGGCGGGCCAGACGGCGCTTTCGCACCGCTTATACGGTGTCGATCGTCGCCCTGGCCATGATAATGCGGACAAGGGGCCGGTATTGTCCCAGAGGCAACACACCATGGAAAGCCGCATGCGCACCTGACTTTTCAAACAGGGATCATCCCTGAAATAGCGCCAGGTCGGCTCTCTCGAGCACGTTTGAAACAAGCTCTGTGGTGGCGTCATCGATAGGCAACAGAGCCTTGCATGTTTCTTTCACAAGACTGGCTTGAAATCTTGTACATAACCTCCACAATGATTCGTGCAACATCGCAAGTCGCAGCACAGGAACCCGCTGCGACCGATGACATCGCTGGAACCATCCGCGAGAAGGAGAAATGGAATGATCCGCAAGAATCTGCTGACTACCGCTATCGCAAGCACCGTCTTCGCCGGCACCATGGCCGTGGGCACCAACGCCTTCGCCGAGCAGAACACCGCTCAGAATAATGGCGCCGGTAACCAGCAGCAGGCTCAGGGCCTCTACTCCGCCGATGAGCTGATGGACGCCGACGTTTTCGCCAAGGGTTCGAGCGAGGATGAAGTGGGCGAAGTCGAGGACATCCTTCTCGACAATGACATGAAGGTCCGCGCCATCGTCGTCGAAGCGGGCGACCTGCTTGACCTCGGCGGCAGCGAGTATGTGGTCGAAACCGGCAACTTCACCGTGCAGACTGCCAACGGCGACAGCCTCGACAACATCGAGTACAGCGTTCATCTGGACATGACTCAGGACGAGGTGTCCCAGCTGCCCGAATACACCGATACCTGGTGGAACCAGACCAAGTCCAGCGTTCAGCAGGCCTGGATGGACACCAAGGAAGGCGCCCAGAGCGCCTGGCAGACCACCAAGTCTGCTACCGCCAACGCCCTGACCAGCGCCGGCAACGCCATCGAAGGTGCGGGCGACAATGCCCAGGACGCCGCTCAGGACGCTACCAACTAAGAGCGATCCGAAGCTGACGGGCAGCACCCGTCAGTCAGCGAACACACCCGGCCTTCGCGCCGGGTGTGTTGCGTCTGGCTCCCCGAATTCGCTTCCCTAAAGGCCTGCATACCCGTTCGGCCCCGCCAACCATGACCCGCCGCCGACTATGCCTCGCGCCGACTAAGCCTCGCGCCAACCAGGCCCTGCCGACCAAGACCTGGCGACTAGGCCTCGCGCCAACTAGGCGCTGTCCGAAAAGTCGACGAGCGAAGGTTAGACAAGGCAAAAATCGGTAAGACAGCGCAGTTTACGGGGTGTAAATGAGCATGTTGATCCGATTTTTAACGCCGTATTACCGAGCGCAGGCACTTTTCAGACAAGCCCTAGGCCCTCCGACTAAGCCCGGCCAGCAATGGCTTGCCGGTCAGCGGGTCTTCCACCAGCGAGCAGTCCACGTCGTAGAGTTGCCTGACCAGTGCCGGCGTCACCACCTTTTCCGGCTCGCCCTCTGCCACCAGGCGCCCATCGCGCATGGCGACCAGGTGATCGGCGTAGCGGCAGGCGCTGGAAAGATCGTGGACCACCATGATCACCGTACGCCCTCGTTCCACCAGCCGATGCAGCAGTTCGAAGACCTCCAGCTGGTGGCCCAGATCCAGCGCCGAGGTGGGCTCGTCGAGCAGAATGATCGGCGTCTGCTGGGCGATGGTCATGGCGATCCAGGCGCGCTGGCGCTGACCGCCGGACAGGGTATCGAGGGCGCGTTCGGCCAGGTCCTCAAGCCCCGCCGCGGCGATGGCGCGCGCCACCACCGCCTGGTCCTCCTCGCTCCACTGGCGATACCAGGCCTGGTGGGGCTGGCGCCCGAAGCGAATCAGGTCGCTGACGCTCAGCCCCTCCGGGGCCGACGCTTCCTGGGGCAACAGGGCGATGCAGCGGGCCAGCTTGCGCGCCGCAAACCGCTTGAGGTCCTGGCCTTCGAGCCAGACGCGCCCGCCACTTGGTGCATGCAGGCGGGACAGCCCGGCCAGCAGCGTCGACTTGCCGCAGCCGTTGGGGCCGACGATGGCGGTGAGCTTGCCCCGCGGGATCGTCAGGTCGAGACCATCGATGACCTTGTGACGGCCGTGGCAGAGCACCAGATCCTCGACCACATAGGGATGCGGCACTGCGGTGTCCCGCTGCTGGCCCGAATCCGGGTGCGAAGCCACCTCAGCCCGGGGAATCCCATCGGATCGTGAAGACAGCGTCAGTGACATCAAGGTCCCCTTGCACAAGCGCCCCCGGCCGCCATTGGCCCGGGAGCGGGTCAATATGAATTCAGCGGCGAATCAGTATCCACAGAAGCCAGGGGCCACCGACCACGGCGGTGACGATGCCCACCGGCAGCTCCAGCGGCGCCAGCATCAATCGTCCTGCCAGGTCGGCCAGTACCATCACCGCCGCCCCGGCCAGGGCAGCACCGATCAACGGCACCTGACGGTTGCCGCACAGATGGCGCGCGATTTCCGGACCCAAAAGCCCCACCATGCCGACCGGCCCCGCCACCGATACCGCCAGCGCCGTCAACGCCACCGATACCACCAGTACCTGCAGCCTGTGACGCCTGAGCGGCGTCCCCAGGCCGAGTGCCACGGCATCGCTGAAACGCATCAGGCTAAGCGAGCGCGACAGCCACAGCGCCACCGGGGTGAGCAGCGCAAGACCGATGGCGAGAACGACGACGGCTTCGGCCGGCCGTGAGTTCAGGGTGCCCACGGTCCAGGGGTAGGCGGCGTTGGCCGCATCGATGGCGGCACGCGACAGTATCAGCTGGGTCACCGCGGCGAAGATCGCCCCGACGCCGATGCCGGCGACGATAAAGCGATAGCCCTTGGCACCGCCCCCGGCGGCCAGACCGAAGGTCAGGGCCGCTGCGGTGGCAGCCCCGGTCAACGCCATGGCAGAAGGCGCCAGGCTCAAGCCCATCCCCACCACCGAGGCCACCGCAAAGGCGGTGGCGCCGTTGTCGATGCCGATGATGCCGGGCGTGGCCAGACGGTTGCGCGCCAGCGTCTGCATCAGGCACCCCGACAGCCCAAAGGCGGCGCCGCTGGCAAGCGCCGCCAACAGCCGTGGCAGGCGTAGCTGTTCCACCACGAAGGTATCGAGCATCGCGCCCTGTCCATTGATGACCGCCCAGATTTTACCCGGCGACAGCGGTTTCTCGCCGAGGCACAGATAGGCCAGGCTCGCCCCGACCAGCAAGACAGCGAGCAACAGGGCGCCAAAAAGCTGGCGTCGATCGACCAGCAGGCTGAACCGCCCACCGCGCAGCAGCCACATGCCGTCGGGGGTGGCGCTGGCATCGCGGCGGTCGTGACAGTCGCGATATTCATCCGGCGAGCGGGTGGCGGCGGCAGACAAGGAACGATCATCCAGCATGGTCACAGGCTCGGCAGACGGCGGGCGCGAACGACGCTGATCAGCACCGGCGCCCCGCATAGCGCGGTCAGCACCCCCAGCGGCATCTCCGAGGGCGCCACCAGGCGGCGCGAGATCACGTCGGCGGTCAGCACCAGCAGAGGCCCCAGCGGCAGGCACAGCCACAGGGTGCGACGCAGCTCCGGGCCGGCGATGGCACGGGCGATAAAGGGCACCACCAGGCCGACGAAGGCGATCGGCCCGGCGATAGCGGTAGCCCCGCCCACCAGAAGGGCGACGATCAGGATGGCCAATAGCCGCAGTCGCCCCGGATGGTGACCGAGACCGGCGCTGGCGCGCTCGCCCAGCGCCAGGCTGGCCAGCGGCCGCACCACCATCACCAGCACCAGCGCCGCCAGCGCCATGCTGGGCAGTACCGCCAGCAGGTCGTCGAGCCGCCGTCCCGACAGGCTACCCACCACCCAGAAACGAATCTCGTCGGCGGCGCGCCGGTCGGTGATCAGGATCAACGAGGTCATCGCGCCAAGCAGCCCCGAAAAGGCCGCCCCCGCCAGCACCAGGCGCACCGGATCGGCGCCGAGCCCACGGATGCGGCTGACCCCGAGCACGCACAGACAGCCGAGCAAGGCCCCCAGCTGGGCCACGCCGATGCGCAGCTCCAGCAGGCTGCCACCCAGCAGCAACATCAGCGCGACGGCAAAGGCGGCGCCGGCGCTGACGCCGAGCAGGCCCGGCTCGGCCAGGGGATTACGGGTGATCGACTGCAGCAGGGTACCGGAGACACCCAGCGCCACCCCGACCACCAGGCCGACCAGGGTCCGCGGCAGCCTCAGGTCCCACACCACGAAGCGTGCCTCCTCGTTGCCCAGGCCCAGCAGCGCCTGAAACGACGGCACCGGACCGATCTCCCCGGCACCCACGACAAGGCTCGCCATGATGGCGAGCCCAAGCAGAACGACAAGGCCGAACAGGATTCCTGCGGGTAAGCTGCGCTCTGCACTCACGGTGTCACGACGCCCTCCAGGGCCTGCTCGATGTCATCGAGCACCGCCTGGGCAGCGATGGGACCGCTGGCACTGGTCCACAACTGGCCGTCCACCGCCACCACACGGTCGTTGCCGACCACCGCCAGACGCTTGAAGGCATCGCTCTGCATCGCCTGATCCAGCGCCTCGGCCCCGTTGGCGTCCAGGGTCGCGACGAACAGCCAGTCACCGTCGACCCGGGACAGCGCCTCCAGGCTCAGCGGGTCGCTGTGGGGCCGTCCCTGCGGCACCAGCTGATCGTCCTGGACGTCGAGGCCGGCGGCGGCGAGCAGGCCGGTGGTGAAAAGCTCGGTGGACATCACCAGCGGCCCCTGGGGCATCCAGCGAATCAGGAAGGCGTTGTCCTGGGACGTCTGTGCCTCGAAGCTAGCGGCGAGCTCGGCGGCGCGCGCTTCGACCGTCTCGATGGCCCGATCGATCTCGCTTTCGTGGCCCAGCGCCCTGCCGAACAGCCGCGCCTCGTCCTTCCAGGCCTCGGGGTCGAAGCCCTCGGTCGCCGGCACCACGGTGGGGGCAAGCTGCGACAGCAGCGCGTAGGTATCCTCGGACAGTCGCGAGGAAGCCAGGATCAGGTCCGGCTCGAGCCCGACCACCGCTTCCACATTGACCTCGCCGGCGGTGCCCACGATCTGGATATCGGGCACCTCATCCTTCAGGTAGTCGGCCACGTCCTCGGCGGCGCGGGTCGCCACCGCGCCAAGCGGCGTCACCCCGGCGGCCAGGGAGGTGTCCAGTGCCCCTTCGTAGAGCGTGACAACCCGCTCGGGCTGGCCCTGGATCTCGACCTCACCGAAGGCGGTGTCGAGGACACGAGGTTCCTCCTGGGCGCCGGCCACCCCCAGGGTGGCCAGGCTGAGTCCGAGTGCCAGGCCGATCCCCGGACCTACTTTCTGGCCCAGCGCGACGGCGCCTCGGGCCAGGGGTGACATTCCACGCATGCTCATCTTCCTTGTCGGTTCCCCCGCACCAGGGCGGGGCATCACTATTGACGCTTATAGTAATCAATCTCGTTTGAGAATACCTGCCCTTCTCGTCCAGGCTCGCGCAACGATGCGTTCGATCATGGCGGACAGGCATTCCCATTTCTTCCCTTGGTCCCCCAGAGGGTCAGAAATCGACGTTCAGCCCCAGCCACAGCCGGCGGCCATCCTCGACGTAGCCATACTCGTCGTAGTCGATGTCTTCATCGAACAGGTTGTAGATGCCGACGTTGACGCGGGCGGCGTCGGTCAACTGATAGCCGAGGCCGGTGTCGACGAAGGTGTAGTCCGGCGCGACGATTTCACTCTGGGACGGTCCGGTGGTGGGCTGACTCTCGTCGCCACGGTAGGTGACCCGGGTCCACTGGGACAGGCGATCGTTGATCTCCCAGTCGAGACTGGCCGAGAACTCGTGCTCCGGCAGCTGGGTCAGGGGCTCGCCCTCGTACTCGCCACTCTTCTGCTCGGAGTCGGTGTAGGTGTAGCTCGCCGACAGCTCGAGCGAGTCGCCAAGCGGCGTCGACAGCGACAGCTCCACCCCCTGGGTGACCGCTTCGTCGACGTTGACCCGATAGGTGGGGTTGCTGCCGAACTGGTTGGGGCCGTCGGTACAGACGTCGGCCGGACACTCGATCCGCGTGATCTTGTCGTCGAAGTCGTTGTGGAACAGCGTGGCGCTGGCCGACAACCCGCCAGCCCCGTTATAGAGAAGGCCCAGCTCCTTGTTGAGCGAGGTCTCCGGCTCGAGATCCGGGTTGCCGTAAACGTCACCGCCGCGGCTGACCTGGCCCCAGTCCGGGGTGATTTCCCTGAGGTCCGGAGAGCGATAGCCGGTGGACACGCCACCCTTGAGGGTCCAGTCCTGGGTCATGTGCCACACGCTGTAAAGCCGTGGGCTGATCTCGGAGCCGTAGTTCTCGTCATGATCCATGCGCACGCCACCGGTCAGCGACCAGTCGTCGAGCAGCATCCATTCGTCCTCGGCGAACAGCGCCCATTGGCTGTTGCGGACATTGGTGAGATCCGATATCTGATTCGAGGTACGATCGTCCAGCTCCTCTTCCTCGAAGCTTGCCCCGACGGTGACGATATGGGCACCGAGCGGCACCACCAGGCTCGACTTGGCGTTGGTGTTGGTGATCTCCATCTCGCGGGTCTCGTTCTCGGACACCTCGCGCTGGACATAGGTCTCGCTGGTGCCGAAGGAGAAACGCCCGGTATGGGTCAGGGCGACGTACTCCTGGGTGTAGTCGTCGAAGCTGTCCTCACAGCCGCCACGACAACCGTCCGGATCGACGCTGTTGCCCACCAGCCCCTCGCGCTGCTGCTCGGTGCGACTGGCCTCCAGCGCCAGGTCGTGGTTGACGCTGGGTGTCAGCGACAACCTCGCGGTCAGGCTCTGGACCTGCTTGTCCTCGTAGCCATAGAGGATATTGTCTTCATCGCGCTGGGTCGCACGGCCGTAGAGGGTCAGCCCGGCCAGCCCCTCGACCAGCGGACCAGAGGTATAGAAGTTGGCCTGACGGCTGTCGCCGGACGCGCTGTCTTCCTGCAGCATGGTGTCGAGCTGCAGGTTGCCGTGCCACTCATCGGCCACCTTGCGGGTGATGACGTTGATCACCCCACCGATGGCATCGGAGCCGTAAAGAGTGGCCATGGGGCCACGCACCACCTCGATGCGCTCGATGGCCTGCAGTGGCGGCAGCCAGTCCTGCTCGAAGCCGGCGCTGCCGTTGGGGCGGGTCTCACGAGTACTGACACGGCGCCCGTCGATCAGCAGCAGGGTGTACTCCGCGGGCATGCCGCGCATGCTGATGTCGTAACCGTTGTCACCACCGCCGCCGCCGGTCACGATCACCCCGGGCACGTCACGTAGGGCGTCGGTGACGTCCTGGTAGTAGCGCTTTTCCAGATCCTCCCGGGTCACTACGCTGATCGAGGCCGGCGCATCGGCCACGCTCTGATCGAAGCCTGAGGCGGTGACCACCACGTCATCAAGCGCCATGTCTTCGGCGCCGAGCGCCGGCACTGCGCCACACAGGGCGATCCCCGACAGCCCCGCCGCCAGGCGGCGAATGTGAAGCGATAGAGGGTGAAGCGACAGGCAACGAGGTGACAGGCTGCGAGATGACAGAGGTTGAGCTGACAAGCGCTGAGGCAACATCTTCTTCATGACTCCGAAAAGGGGTGGCAAGCCACCCGGTGGCACGCGCAATGGCTGGCGTTTCAGGACCGCCGCCCTGGGTCGAGACGACCTGCGCACAACAATGAATGTGAATATTTATCATTTAGATTCTTCCATCAAAGTTGCACAATTGCTCGTGAACGTGACGTTGCAACTCTCGCAACCCCCTCCCGAAGCTGGCTTGCCTGCCTTGTCTGCCTTGCCTGTCTTGCCTGTCTTGCCTGTCTTGCCTGTCTTGCCTGTCTTGCCTGTCTTGCCTGTCTTGCCTGTCTTGCCTGTCTTGCCTGTCTTGCCTGTCTTGCCTGTCTTGCCTGCCTTGCCTGCCTTGCCTGCCTGATTCGCCCGCCCCTACTCGCCTTGCCCGCCTGCCCTCCCGGCTTGTGTCGCTCCACGCGCAGGACGTGCACGGCTGGCATGCGGTAGAGGCCGTCAGCACAAGGGAGAATGATTTTCATCCGCACGATCCCGTGGCATACTGGCGGTTCGTGTTGCCCCTCTTCCCGCTTGCGTGATGCCATGCCAGATCTCGACGAACTGCTTGCCTTCAACCGCGTCATGGAGACCGGAAGCCTGACCCAGAGCGCCATCCAGCTGGGTCTGGCGAAGTCGACCTTGAGCCGGCGAATCAGCCAGCTCGAGTCGCGGCTGGGCCAGCCGCTGCTCAAGCGTCAGGCCAACCAGCTCCTGCCCACCGAGGCCGGACAGCGCTACTACGTGATCAGTCGGGAAATCCTGGAACTCGCCGAACAGGGTCAGCGCACCCTGGACAGCCTGCGCGAGGACGTCAGCGGCGAGCTTCATGTCGAAGCCCATCGCACCCTGACGCGAAGCTGGCTGGGCGGCGTGATGGAGACCTTTCTGGAACGTCATCCGGCGATACGCCTGACGCTGAGTACCGGCGAAACGGCGCCACGGGATCCCGACTTCCAGGGCATCTGCGTATGGCTTGGCGAGACCGACGAGGGCAACCTGCGCCAGGAGCGCCTCGGCGCGCTGGAGCGCGGCATCTACGCTCATCCGGACTATCTGGCGAAGCACGGTACCCCGGAGGCTCCCGACGCCCTTGGCCATCACGCCTGGATCGACCTGATGGGCGACAGTCAGGGCGGCATCACCCTGTCCCACCGTCACGGCGGCACGGTGCACTTCCAGCCACCGGCGTCACGCTTTCGCGTCGACCAGTCGATGCTGCATATCGACGCCATCGCCCGGGGACGCGGGCTCGGCATCCTGCCGGTGTGGACCACCGAAGCCCGCGAACGCCATCACCCCGGCGAACTGGTGCGCTGCCTGGAAGACTGGTCGCTGGCACCGCTGCCGGTGACCCTGCTTTACGGTTTCGGCCATCAGCCGCGCAAGGTCAGCGCCCTGCTCGACCATCTGCGCGACGCCGTGCCGGACGCCTGGCGAGCCCTGGAGACCACAGCCCTGCCCCGCCGTCAGGCAGGGTGAGCCCCTCCCGCCTTGCTTGCATGTTTGCTACGCTTGGTCTCGGTTACACGATTCACAACCGCACGGTTGAATCCCGGGGAGGCCCAGCATGGCGCTCAAGGAAGTCGCGCTTGGCGGTATCTATTTCAGCCCACTGCTGGTCTACGCCCTGATCGGACTGCTGCTCGCCGCAGTACTGCGCTTCGCCCTGCACCGCCTGTGTGGCACCTCTCGGCTGTGGTACGAGGCGTGGCTGGACACCTCTCTTTTCGTTCTGTGCACCGCCGGGGTCGCCTGGTGGGGTGCGCTTGCCAGCGGAGGCGCCTGAATGCGCAAGACCCTGCGCGTGCTGATCACCCTGGCGGTGGTCGCCGCCGCCGTGGCTGCCGGACTGTGGCTATGGCGCTACTATCTGTACAGCCCCTGGACCCGTGACGCCCGAGTCGGCGCCGACATCATCACCGTGGCACCCGACGTCTCGGGCCGGGTGATCGCCCTTGCGGTCGACGACAACGACCACGTTGAAAAAGGCCAGGTGCTGTTTCGTATCGACGATGCTCGCTACCAGGCCGCCCTGGCCAAGGCCTCTGCCATCGTCGCCCAGCGTGAGGCCGAGCTTGCACTGAAGGAACACGAGGCGTCGCGGCGAGAGCAGCTCAGCCGCCAGGCGATCAGCGCCGAGAATCGCGAAAGCGCCAATCGTGACCGCGATGTCGCCGCCGCCTCCCTCGACCAGGCCCGCAGTGACCTGACCAGCGCCCGCCTGGACCTGGAGCGCACCGAGGTCACCGCCCCGGCCCCGGGGCACCTGATCAACCTCAAGCTCACTCAGGGCAACTACGTCAATCGGGGCACCTCGGTCATGGCGCTGGTGGTGGAGGATTCCTACTACGTCACCGCCTACTTCGAGGAGACCAAGCGTCCTGCCCTGGCCGTGGGCGATCCAGCCAAGGTCATTCTGATGAGCGGCAACCTCGAGCTGGATGGCCACGTCGACAGCATCGGACGAGCCATCGCCAATGACAACGCCACCCCCAACGACCAGCTGCTGCCCCAGGTCGAGCCCACCTTCAGCTGGGTGCGCCTGGCCCAGCGCATTCCGGTACGCATCGCCCTCGACGAGGTGCCGACCAACCTCGACCTGAGCGCCGGCATGACCGCCACGGTGCGGGTCCGGCCCGAGTCTCGCTGATGCCTTTTTCGGTATGGTGGCAGGCCTACCTGACGCCGCCGGCCAGTGCGGTCAAGTTCGCCATCAAGGCCACCCTGGCCATGGGTCTGGCGCTGTACATTGCTCTCTGGTGCGACCTCGATCGTCCCTACTGGGCGCTGATTTCCGCCGCCTTTCTGCAGATTCGCCCGATGAGCGGCATGGTGCTGGAGAAAGGCATCAGCCAGATCACCGGCACCGTCGTCGGCTGCCTCGCCGGCATCGCCATCATGTCGCTGTTCGTGCAGTCGCCGACACCGGCACTGGTCTGTCTGACCGCCTGGATCATCCTGTGCGCCTACGCCGCCTCGGTGACCCGCAACAACGCTTCCTTCGGCTGCATCATGGCGGCCGTCACCGCCATGCTGATCGTGGTCATCACCGCCAGCGCCCCCACGGGTCTGTTCGCGGTGGCCGTGGCGCGCCTGTCGGAGCTGGCGCTGGGGGCCATCTGCGCCACCCTGGTCAGCGCCTTGCTGTGGCCGATTCAGGTCCGTGATCATCTCGCCGGCCTGGCCGATCAGGTGGTCAATCAGGCCTTCCTGCACGGCGCCCTGCGCCTGGACAACAGCCCCGATATCGCTGCCCTGCAAGCCACCCTGACCGCCAGTCTGCAACCCCTGACCCAGCTGGAAACCGATAGTCAGGCGGCACGCTACGAAGGCCCGGAAGGCATCGGCCGGCTACGCGCCAGCCATGTGCTGACGGTGCGCACCGCCCGCCTGCTGGCGATCCTCCACGCGCTCCAGCAACTGCTGCGCTCCCACGGCGGCGAGCTGCCATCGTCCACCCGACGCCTGATCGAGGACATGGCCAGTGACCTGCGCCAAAGCGCCGAGGGCAGCGGTGTGGCCCAGGCCCGCCAGCGGCTGCAGGCGCTCAGGCATCGGGCCCTTCAGTGCATGGCCGCAGACTTGGACGAGGACATAGCCCCGGACTTAGACCAGGCCCCAGACCTGGCCTCGGACCAGGCCCCAGACCAGGCCGCAGGCCAAACCACAGCCCGGTGCGGGCGCAGCGCCAGTGGGCCCATCACCAGCGACCCCGCTACGACACGCACTACCGAGTCACCAGAGGCGCTGCTGCAACGGCGCATCCATCTCGGCCTGCGCGAGGCCCTCGGCCACGCCCTGATCATCCTCGATGCGCGGGAGGCGATCCACACCCCCGGCAAACGCCGCCTCAAGGCGCCGGCGCTGGCCTTTCACCGGGATCATCTGGAAGCCGCCCTCAACGGACTGCGAGCCGGACTGGTGTTCACCCTGCTGGCCATCGTCTGGCGCTACACCGCCTGGGACAATGGTCAGATCGCGATGCTGGTCGGCACCCTGTTCTCGGCCTTCTTCGCGACCCGCGACAATCCGGCAGCGGTCGCCACCACCTTCCTCAAGGGCATGCTGGCGGCGGTGCCCAGCGCCTTGCTGTTCGGCCATGTACTGCTGGCCCAGGCCAATGACTTCGTCACCCTCGCGCTGGTGTTCATGCCGCCCTTGTTCCTTGGTCTGCTGGGCGCCGCCAACCCCCGCTTGATGGGCTATTGCCTGGCCTTCACCATCGGCAACATCCTGCTGACCATGCCCGGCAATGGCATGGACTTTTCCGTCGACGGCTTCCTCGGCCGCGCTATCGCCCTGCTGCTCGGGCTCTCCACCGTGGTGATGGCCTTTCGCCTGGCGCCAGGCCTCCCCACCACCATTCGCAAGCACCGGCTGGTCAGCGCCACGGTGAACGACCTCCACGGGCTTCACCGGCGCAGCCTGCATGAAGCCGAGTCACGCTTCGGTGGTACCATGGCGGACCGCCTACTCAGGCTCGCCCAGCACGACGACAGCCTCCCGGAAGAACGCCGCTATCTATTTTCGCTGGGCCTGGTGGGGCTGGACCTTGGCTACGCCAGCCTCAATCTGCGGCGACGGCTGGGCGGGCGCAGTGACGCGCTCGACCTCGCCCTTGACGAGCTCGCCGCCGCCCTCGCCGACGACTACGGCGCCAGCGCCAGAGGCCACGCACCAGATAGAGCTCGTGAATACGGCAACCGGCTGCTGCAGACGCTTGAACGACAGGCGGATGACGGCGCCGAGTACCGGCTGATGGCGGGTCTGATAGAGCGCTTGACGATGTCGCTGGAGCACCAGGCCGCTCGCTCTCGACAGGCCCGGCAAGCCGCGCCTGCTGTCGGCGTCACTGGCCGGCAGCGTACTCCAGACCGACAGGGTGCCAAGGCCCCGGGTGTCGACCGATAAGGAGATAGATCCTCGCATGTTTGCCCAACTCTTCGCCGTGATGGCGCCGGTGATCACCGGCGCCGGTCTCGGATTCTTCTGGATCCGCCGCGGTTTCGACTATCCAGTGGCCTTCGTCACCAAACTGGTGTTCAACATCGGTACGCCTGCGTTGGTGATCGCCTCGCTGGCGGGCGCCGAGATCGACGCCTCGAGCTTCGGTCGCACCATGCTGGCAGCCGCCCTGGTGCTGTGCGCCATGGCCGCGCTGGCCTTCGTGCTGGCGCTGGTGCTGCGCAAGGACTGGCGGGTACTGCTGGCTCCCACCATGTACCCCAACACCGGCAACATGGGGCTACCGGTGATCCTCTACGCCTTCGGCGAGGCAGGTTTCGCCTTCGGCATCACGGTGATGGTGACGGTGTCGCTGTTCCAGTTCACCCTGGGCACCATGCTGGCCAGTCGCGGCAATCCGCTGAAGTCGCTGGTCAAGACGCCCACGGTCTACGCCATCCTGATCTCCATCGCGCTGTTGTTCACCGACACCGAACTGCCGCTGTGGCTGCAGAACAGCGTCGATCTGATTTCAGGCTTCACCGTGCCGCTGATGCTGATCACCCTGGGGGTGTCGCTGGCCAGCATCCAGGTCAGAAGCCTGCGCTCGGGCGTCTGGTTCAGCCTCTTGCGCATCCCCCTGGCGGCGGGCGTGGCCTGGGGCATAGGCATCTGGCTTGACCTGCCCCCCATGGCACTGGCGATCCTGGTGCTGCAGATGAGCATGCCGGTGGCGGTGTTCAACTATCTGTTTGCCCAGAAGTCCCAGCGCGAGCCCGCCTATGTGGCGAGCCTGGTGTTCTGTTCCACACTGCTATCCTTGATCTATCTACCGGTGCTGCTGGCGCTGCTGCTGTAACGCTTGTTGACCTTGGCAGGAAAAGCGTCTCCGTCGACCTGGCACGCCATCGCCGCTCGGCGTGCCCGGGACTGGGAAGCGGTCCGCCACCGGAAACCCATACTTGCCGTGCGGAGTCTCCATGTTGCGAAGCCTCACCCTCGCCCTGCTGACATTGTCATTGCCTGCAGGCGCCCAGGCGGCGTCGTTGCCCGAGCAGGTGCCGGGGCTTCATCACCCGGTCGCGCTCGAGCTGATCACCGATGAGCTGGACACCCCCTGGTCGCTGGCCTTTCTGCCCGATGGGCGCATGCTGGTCGCCGAGCAGCCCGGGACCCTGGCGCTGGTGGATGACGGTGATGTCCAGAGACTCGACGGCCTGCCGGAGGTCTCACACCGCGGCCAGGGTGGGCTCTTTGACCTGGCGCTGCATCCGCAATTCGGCGATGGCACCCACGACTGGCTCTACTTCAGCTGGGCGCAGCCCGGCAAGGACGGCGACTCGGACGACGCCACGGCGGTATCACGGGTCAGGTTCGAGGACGACGCCCTGGGCGCGATAACGCCAATTTTTGTGCAGAATCGCTTTTCCACGCCAGGCCGCCATTACGGTGGCCGCCTGCTGTTCGACGACCAGGGCCTGCTGTGGCTGACCATCGGCGATCGCGGCGTCAGCAAGAGCCGCGCCCAGGACCCGGCAGACCACGCCGGCAGCCTGCTCAGGCTGACCGCAGACGGCGATCCCGCGCCGGACAATCCGGGCTTCGACGATGACGCGGCCCCAGAGGTCTACTCGATCGGCCACCGCAACCCTCAAGGCCTTGCCCAGGCTGCCGACGGCACCCTGTGGTCGACCGAGCATGGCCCGCGCACCGGCGACGAACTCAATCGTATTCTGCCCGGCGAGAACTACGGCTGGCCCGAGGTGACCCTCGGACGCGACTACGCCACCAACCTGCCGCTGGGCGTCGACAGTGCCCCGGGCATGCGCGATCCGGTGCATGTGTTCGAAGGACGCTTTGCGCCGTCCGGGCTCGCCGTGGTCAGCGGTGAAGAATTCCCTGCCTGGCAGGGCGATCTGCTGGCGGGCGGGCTTCGCGGCGAGCGACTGCTGCGCCTGCGCCTCGAGGGCGACAGCATCATCGAGCGCGAGGTGGTGCTGGATGGCGAGGTCGGCCGCATCCGCGACGTGCGGCTCGGCCCCGACGGCGCCATCTACCTGCTGACCGACAGCGATCCCGGCCGTCTGATCAGGCTGACGCGGGTACGCTGAGCGGCGCCGATACGGAGCGTGACATGGAAATAGCTCCCCTTGCCCATGCCGTTCCGGCATGGGCTTCTCCCCCACTTCTACCCAATACCGCACCCACCGGGGCTTTCTCGATTCAGTGAACGTGCGCCCATGCTGAATTTGAATGATCTTTCAAAGACCTTTAGGGTATTGCACCTTTCTGCGCCTCAACGGTGAAAGCTGGCATGCTGTTCAGCCGTGGGGATGCGGCAAGGAGTGCCGCCCCTGACGCAGCCGCGCCAGCGCTGGACGATGAACGCCGACGCCAGGATGCACGTGACGTCGACCTTCATCGTTCGACCGGCTGGACGTGTTTACGCAACCCAACAAGGCACCCCTACCCATGAGCGAGAACCGATCCGTCAAGATCAAGGTTCGCGGGCTGAGCAAGGTCTTCGGCGACCAGCCGAAGAAGGCACTCAAGCTACGCGATGAAGGGCTCAAGCGTCCTGAAATCCTGGACAAGACCGGCCAGACCCTGGGCCTGTCGAACATCGACTTCGACGTCCATGAAGGCGAACTGCTAGTGATCATGGGCCTCTCAGGCTCGGGCAAGTCGACCCTGATCCGCTGCCTCAACCGGCTGATCGAGCCCACCGAAGGCGAGATCATCATCGACGGCGAAGACATTCCGCAGCTCTCCGACAAGGCACTGCTGGAGTGCCGTCGTCGCCACTTCTCGATGGTCTTCCAGAACTTTGCCCTGTTCCCCCATCGGACCGTGCAGCAGAACGCGGAGTTCGGGCTGGAGATTCGCGGCATCGATGCCGACACCCGCACCAAGACCGCCCGTGACGCCCTGACACAGGTCGGGCTGAATGGCTGGGAAGACGCCTACCCCAATCAGCTGTCCGGCGGCATGCAGCAGCGTGTTGGCCTGGCCCGGGCGCTGGCCAATGACTCGACCGTGTTGCTGATGGACGAGGCCTTCTCGGCGCTCGACCCGCTGATCCGCAAGGATATGCAGCAGGAGTTGCTGGAACTCCAGCACCGCATGAAGAAGACCACGGTGTTCATCACCCACGACCTAGACGAAGCGCTGAACATCGGTGACCGCATCGTCCTGCTCAAGGACGGTGAGGTGGTGCAGATCGGCACGCCGGAGGAGATCCTGACCAAGCCGGCCGACGACTACGTCGAGCGCTTCATCGAAGGCGTCGACATGTCCCGGGTGCTGACCGCCGAGAGCGCCATGCGCCCGGTGCGTGCCACCGCCCGCGAGGACGACGGCCCGCGTACCGCACTGCGCAAGATGAAAGAAAACGCCATGGACTCGATCTACGTCACCAGCCGCGATCGCAAGCTCAAGGGACTGGTCGAGGCCGACGCCGCCAACAGCGCCATCCAGAGCGGACAGGATCGACTGGATAGCGTGATGACCCAGGACTTCCGCACCGTGGGACCCGACGAGCCGCTGCACAATCTGTTCGCGCTGTTCAACGAAAAGAGCTTCCCCATCGCCGTCATCGACGACGAGCGACGCCTGCTGGGCGTGGTGGTCAAGGGCGCGGTACTGGATGAACTGGCACAGGCAGGAGACCACTAATGGCGATCGAGATTCCTCGCATTCCCCTCGGTGACTGGATCGAAACCGGCCTGAGCTGGCTGACCACCGAATACTCTGCCGTCACCCGCGGCATCTCGCGGATTACCCAGACCGGTATCGACGGCCTCAATGACGCCCTGATGTGGCTGCCCGACTGGGCCCTGCTGCTGATCATCGCCGGCCTGTGCTGGAAGATGGCAAGCCCCAGGCTCGCCATCGGCGCGGTCTTGGGCCTTGGCCTGATCTGGAACCTCGATCTGTGGGACCCGATGATCGAGACCCTGACCCTGGTCGTCATCGCCACCCTGGTGGCGGTGGTCATCGCCTTGCCGGTGGGTATCGCCGCGGCGCTGTCCGATCGACTCTACCGCCTGATCATGCCGGTGCTGGACTTCATGCAGACCATGCCGGCCTTCGTCTACCTGATCCCGGCGATCCCGTTCTTCGGTATCGGCTCGGTGTCGGCGATCTTTGCCACCGTGATCTTCTCCATGCCGCCGGCCATTCGCTTCACCACCCTGGGCATCCGTCAGGTACCGGTGGAGCTGATCGAGGCCGCCGACGCCTACGGCGCCACCCGCGGCCAGAAGCTAGTCAAGGTGCAGCTGCCGCTGTCGCTGCCCACGGTAATGGCCGGCATCAACCAGACCATCATGCTGGCCCTGTCGATGGTGGTGATCGCCGCTATGATCGGCGCCGATGGCCTGGGCAGCGAGGTCTGGCGAGCCATCCAGCGACTGCGTCCGGGCGATGGCTTCGAGGCCGGCATCGCGGTGGTCATCCTGGCGATGCTGCTGGATCGCCTGACCCAGTCCCTGCGCAAGGAGCGCAAGCAGTAAACGCTCGACGCGGGCTCCCTCGGCCGGGGGAGCCTGCGGGGCGGCATTTGCAAGACACTGTCGCCTGCTTCACGCTAATACCTCTTATCGCAAGGAGAGTCGCACCATGTCACCCAAGGCAACTCGTTCTCTCGGTCTGGCCCTGGCCATCAGCGCCGCCGCCACCAGTGTTCACGCCCAGGACAAGGGTTCCGTGCACCTGGCCTACGTCGAGTGGTCGTCCACCGTGGCGTCCACCAACGTGGTTCGTGCTGTGCTCGAACAGGCCGGCTACGAGGTCGAGACCTCCGCACTGTCTGCCGCGGCCATGTGGCAGTCCGTCGCCAGCGGCGACGCCGACGCTCTGCTCGCCGGCTGGCTGCCGACCACCCACGAGGACTACTACGCGCGCCTCCAGGACCAGCTGGTCGATGCCGGCGTCAACCTCGACGGCACCAAGCTGGGCCTTGCGGTTCCGGCAGATTCCGAGGTCAACTCGATTGATGAGCTCAATGAACACGCCGACCAGTTCAATGGCGAGATCATCGGTATCGATCCCGGCGCCGGCCTGATGCGTCTGACCGAGGAAGTGGTCGACGCCTACGAGCTCGACCTGGACCTGCGCACCGGCAGCGGCGCCACCATGACCGCCGCACTGGGCAGCGCCATCGACCGTGGCGAGCCGATCGTGGTCACCACCTGGACCCCGCACTGGATGTTCGCCCGCTGGGACCTCAAGTACCTCGAGGACCCCCAGGGCGTCTACGGTGGTGCCGAACAGATCCACACCATCGTCCGTCAGGGCCTCGAAGAGGACATGCCGGAGGCCTACGCCATCCTCGAGAACTTCGAGTGGACCACGGAAATGATGGGTGAAGTCATGCTGATGAATCAGGAAGACGACACCGATCCCTACGAAAACGCCCAGAAGTGGGTCGAGGATAACCAGGACGTGGTCAAGGAGTGGCTCGGCGAGGCCTGAGTCCGATAGATGCCACGCCACCGTCATGATGCTGTGGCAATGGTCAGGGGTGCCCCGGGGCGCCCCTGCTGTCGTTGCGGCCAGCACCTGCGTCGCCCACGCGGTGCAAGCGGTCGCCGGCAGAACCTTGGGTCTCGGACGATCGTGGCAAGCTGACCCAGGCGTGCCCGGGCGGCCTTCGAACAGATGCCGTTGACGGCACAACTGGCAAGCTGGCTCAGGCAGGCCACACTTCAGGCAGGCTGGACCATACGGTATCGATGACAGGCGAGCCAGCCGCGACCCCGCTCCGAGTCGATGGCGTGACGCCACAGTTACCATTTTTAAACGCAAGGGAGATCGCACGTGGAAAAAGACCCCAACCACAAGCCTTCATCTGCCGATACCGGTAGTGAAGGAGTACCGGCCCCGGAGGGGCCAGCCAACCTGATCGATACGGACTACGTTATCGGTCAGGACAATATCGTCACCAAGTCCTTCGGCGTGGACGTGGACCTGCACGGCAAGGTGTTCACCGTCTCGTCGCTGCTGATCCTGGTCTTCGTGATCCTGACCCTGGCCTTTCAGGGCGGCGCCGAGCCGTTCTTCAATGGCATCCGTGGCTGGCTGACCAGCAACCTGTCCTGGGTCTTTCTGCTCGGCGGCAACGTATTCGTGCTGCTGGCACTGGTACTGATCTTCACCCCGCTGGGCAAGGTCCGCATCGGTGGTGCCGAGGCCACGCCCGACTACAGCTACATGGGCTGGTTCGCCATGCTGTTCGCCGCCGGCATGGGCATCGGTCTGATGTTCTATGGCGTGTCCGAGCCGATGACCCACTTCTCCACCGCGCTCGGGGGCACTTCGGTCGGCGAAAACGGCATACGTACCGACTGGGCTCCGCTGGGCGCCGCCGCCGGTGACGAACAGGCCGCGGTCGATCTCGGCATGGCGGCAACCATCTTCCACTGGGGTCTGCACCCCTGGGCGGCCTACGCCATCGTCGGCCTGTCACTGGCCATCTTCGCCTTCAACAAGGGTCTGCCGCTGACCATGCGCTCGGTGTTCTACCCGATCCTGGGCGAGCGCGTATGGGGCTGGCCGGGCCACCTGATCGACATCCTGGCGGTCTTTGCCACCCTGTTCGGTCTGGCCACCTCGCTGGGGCTTGGTGCCTCTCAGGCTGCCGCCGGCCTGAACGAGCTGTTCGGTACGCCGAATACCGACACCACCATGGTGCTGCTGATCGCCGGCATTACCGCTGTCGCCCTGTGTTCCATCATGCTTGGCGTCGAGAAGGGTGTGCAGCGCCTGTCCCAGGTGAACATGGTGCTGGCCTTCCTGCTGCTGGCGTTCGTGATCCTGGTGGGCCCGACTCTGGCCATCGCCACCGGCTTCTTCACCAACCTGGGTCACTACCTGGCCGAGCTGCCGGCGCTGTCCAACCCCTTCGGTCGCGAGGACGCCAACTTCGTCCAGGGCTGGACCGCCTTCTACTGGGCCTGGTGGATCTCCTGGTCTCCGTTCGTCGGCATGTTCATCGCCCGGGTCAGCCGTGGCCGCACCGTGCGTGAGTTCCTCACCGCCGTGCTGCTGGTCCCGACCCTGGTATCGGTGCTGTGGATGACCTCCTTCGGCGGTACCGCCATCGAGCAGTACATCACCGACGGCTTCCAGGGCGTCCAGGACGCCGCACTCGAGCTCAAGCTGTTCGCCATGCTCGGCGAGCTGCCGCTGGCCTCGATCACTTCCTTCATCGGCATCGTGCTGGTCATCGTGTTCTTCGTGACCTCTTCGGACTCCGGTTCGCTGGTCATCGACTCGATCACCGCCGGCGGCAAGGTCGACGCACCCAAGCCGCAGCGCGTGTTCTGGGCCATCATCGAAGGCGCCATCGCCATCGCCCTGCTGCTGGGCGGCGGTCTTACCGCCCTGCAGGCGGCGGCGGTCTCGACCGGGCTGCCGTTCACCCTGGTGCTGCTGGTGGCCTGCTACGCCATCATCAAGGGCCTGATGAGCGAGCCCAAGGCGGTCTAGGCCAGCCTTACGCAGACAGCAAGTGCATGAAAAAAGCGGCAGCCCTCGGGCTGCCGCTTTTCTTTTGGAGAGATGGCTGACGCCTCGACGGGCAGCTCAACTCCCTTATTCAGCTCCACAACATGCCGATGGGCGTCTCCGGGCCGTAGTTGCCGGCTACTTGCGCCTGCAGCAACTCCGCCGTGGCGATGGCGTCGGTCAGGGCGTGGTGGCCATGATAATGCGGTAGCCCGTAGCGCAGCCGACTGTCGTGCAGGCGGATCGACCTGGGTGGTCGGCCCATCCAGCGACGAAAGCGCGCCATGGTCGACTGACGGTGGATGCGCGCCTCCAGCGACATGGTGTCGATCACCGGGAAGCTCAGTGACTCCTTCCAGGCCGCTCGTACCGCGGCGTCCAGAAAGGACCTCTCGATATGGCGAAAGTGCACCACCAGCAGGTGGCCGGCCATGGCGCGGAAGACATCGGCGAGCACCTCCTCGATCCGCGGAGCCCCCTGGATATCGGCGTGGGTGATGTGATGAAAGGTCACCGACTCGGCGTTCAGGGTGCGATGGGGACGCACCACCCAGTAGCGCCGCTCGGCGAGCCGAATACGCGACAGCGAAAAGGGCACCAGGCCAATCGAGACGATCTCGTCACGCCTGGGATCGAGCCCGGTGGTCTCCAGGTCCAGTGCCATCAGCGGCGCCTCCTGAATCGGCAGGATCGGCGACAGGTCGGCCCCGGCGAAGAAGTCCACCAGCGCCTGCTGGCGGCTCTTCTGACGTCGGGCGACCAGGTAGTCGTGCCAATCCGGCGCCGAGCGAGTCTTGGGGCGAAGCAACGGCATGGCGGCTACCTGCTGGTAAGGGGATAACGGAACTTGAGGAACTTCTGGGCGTTGCTGAGCGCCTGGAAGGCATCCTTGAGATTGTGTCGCTCCTCGCTGGAGACGTTTTCCGGCTCGATATTGTTGTCGGGCTCGTGCTCGTGCTCCAGATCGATGACCTGGTGACGAATCCGCGACATGGACAGAAACTCGAGCGCGTAGCGCAGCTTGTCACTGACCCCGGGCGCCAGCAACTGGGTGCGATCGATATCGTCCAGGCGGTCAAAGCTGTTCTGGGCGCGGGAACCGCAGGCCAGGGCATGGATACGGATCAGGTCCACCATCGGCGCCGTGCCGCGACGCTTCAGATTGATCGAGTTGTTGTGCTTGCCGTCCTTCTCCATCACGAAGGTGCGGAAGATGCCCAGCGGCGGCGTCCGATTCAGCGCATTACGCGCCATGGCGGAAAGAAAGCGCTTGTGCTTCGACGCCTTGGTGGCGACCAGGTCCTGCAACTCCTCCACCAGCGGATTGTCACCGTGGACCGTGTCCAGATCGAAGAAGATCGAGCTGTGCAGCAGCCCTTCCGGTGACGGCCGCTCGATCCATTCGGTGAAGTAGCCCTTCCACACCGACAGCGGCTGGCGCCACTTCGGATTGGTGGCCATCACGTCCCCCTTGCAGTAGGTATAACCACAGGCGGCCAGGCCATCGCTGACCCGCTTGGCCATGGTCGCGAAGTACTCGTCGTGCAACGCTGGATCGAAGTCATCGGACAGTACCAGAGCATTGTCCTGGTCGGTGACGATGCTCTGCTCGTTGCGCGCCATCGAGCCCAGCGCCATGAAGCAGTACGGCACCGGTGGCGGCCCGAGCTCCTCTTCCGCCATCTCCAGAAGCCGTCGGGTGAAGCTGCGCCCGATGGTCGACAGCGCCTTGCCCACCATCTGCGAGTCGGCACCGTCGTGAACCATGCGCACAAAGGCGGCCTGGACGTCCGGCGCCAGCTTGGCCAGACACTCCACCGACGGCTGATGGAAGATATTGCTGACCAGATAGAGGCTGCTCTGGGTCTCGTAGCGAATGATGTCGGAGAGGTGCACGATGCCCACCGGCGAACGACGGTGCATCACCGGCAGGTGGTGGATATTGTTGCGCAACATGCACAGCATCGCCTCCTGCACCGACTCGTCGGACTGCACCGCGATCAGGCGGCGGCCGGCGACCTCACCCACCGGAGTATCCGGCGACAGCCCCTCGGCCACGACCTTGGTGCGAAAGTCGCTGTCGGTCAGGATCCCGGTGACCTGCCAGTAGCCACCTTCACTATCCCTGAAGGTGTAGCGCGGGTTGTTCTCGGGCTTGTCCAGCACCAGCACCGCCGAGGCTTGGGACTCGCTGATCTGGCGCGCCGCCTCCTGCACCGTGGCTCGCGCCTCGACCATGACGGGATAGCGGGTCAGCAGCTTGCGGATCCGCGTCACCATCATGTCGTTGTTCTTGCGCTGACTTTCCACCGCCGTCTCGAGCCGTGGGCGATCCACCTCGACGAACTCGGCGAACTGCTCGTCGGCTTCGCACAGCTGGTGAAACATCGCCTCGGGGATGAAGTAGATCAGGCTGTCTTCCAGCGCCCTGGCCGGGAAGCGCACGCGACTGTGGCGCAGCAGGCTGAAGTGGCCAAAGATGTCGCCCTCCCCCAGCAGGTTGTAGAGCTCTCCGTTGCGCCGGGTGACCTCCACCGCGCCGCTGCGGATGTAGCAGAACTCCTGATGCACGGCATCAAGCTCGAGAATGGTCGAGCCGGCCTTGAAGTAGCTGACCTGCACCTGTCCGGCGACCTCGTCCAGCAACTCCTCCGACAGCCCGTCAAAGGGCGCAAAGCGCCCCATATGCTGGCTGATTTCCAACAGTTCCGCTTCCATGGTGTCCTCCGCGCGGTCGCCGTGGCTGGCAGCAGGACGCTCCCTGGTCCCCCACCCTCTGACTATCGGAAGCATGGAGCCGAGGCCAGCGGCTGTAAAGCATTAGCAGTATCTTGATCGGCCTCTCGCCAAACGCCGCAGAAGCCATCGAGCGTGGCCCGGAGAGCCAGGCATTGCTGACACTGCGACCTGATGACCGATCCATCCTTCGTTGATCACGACTTCACACCCGACCGGCCGCTCGAATCCTCGCCCTGTGCAAACATCTTCAGCACTGCAAACAACAACGCCCGCCCACCCCGAGGGCGGCGGGCGTCGATCTAGGCGGCCAGTCTCTTTGACTGGCGAGAGTGGCGGTCAGCTCACGACTGCGCCATCTCCTGTACGCGCTTCATCATGTCCGGGTTCTGCTGGATAGCCTGACCGATAGCGTTGAAGGTCTCGACCTCGAGCCCGCTCTGCTGGACGGCTTCGACCATCTTCTGGTTGGCCTCGGTGCGCACATCCTGCTGGGCCTGCTGGCCTTCGGCTTCCTGCAGCTGCTGGGTGTAGTCCTGGGAAATCGCGGCGATCTCCTTGGAAGCGTCGGCGAACTTCTCGAGCTGGGCATCAGAGAAATTCTGCGCCTGAGCGGCAGCCTCGACGTCAGCGTTGCCTGACGCCTGCGCGTTTGCTTCCTGGGCATGGGCGGTGGCGCTCATCAGACCAGCAGAAAGCAGGGCGGCGGTGATCAGGGCGGTGAATCGTTGCATGAAGTCCTCCAGGAGGTGGTTGAGAATTCGTCAATCGCTCGCACAGTGTGACGACGCAGTTGCATGAGGGTTCCCCACAATCGTGTTACGAAATGCAAGCCATTTTCGCCTCCGCGTCGCCGGTCGGCGACAACCGCCAGAGGCCACGGCAGGCCATGGGGATAAGCGTCATGATACGCCAGGCAATTCTTCGGCGAAGCACCGAAAAAGGCGTGTTGCCTGCCACTGCTGAACATCTTGCAAAAACGCCTCCGGCCGAGCCGGCCGGAGGCGTTGTCATGACACCGCCCGACTAGCCGTAGGCCAGGTTGGGCAGCCAGGTGACCAGCGCCGGGAACATGATCACCAGCAGCAGGCCCAGCGCTTGCAGCGCAAGGAAGGGAAAGGACGAGCGGAAGATCTGGCCCATGGTGATATGCGGCGGACACACCCCCTTGATGTAGAACAGCGCATAGCCGAACGGCGGGCTGAGGAAGGACATCTGCATATTGACCAGGTAGATCACCCCGAACCACAGCGAGACGTCGGCGGGGTCCACCCCGGGCAGGCCAAATACCCCGGTGAAGTCCAGCCCCTTGATCAGCGGTACGAAGATCGGCACCGCCAGGAGCAGGATACCGACCCAGTCCAGGAACATCCCCAGCGCCACCAGCAGCACCATCATCAGCGCCAGCACCGCGTAGGGGCCAAGCCCTGCCCCGGCGATCAACTCCTGCACGAAGGTCTGGCCGCCCTGCAGGATGTAGAAGCCGACGAAGATGCTGGCACCGAAGATGATCCACATGACCATGGCGGTCGCCACCAGGGTGGTCATGCAGGCGGCGTGCAGGTTGGGCCAGGTCAGCCGCTTGTGCATCGCCGCCACCACCAGCGCACCGAAGGTGCCGATACCCGCCGCTTCCACCGGGGTCGCCACCCCGGTGAAGATGATGCCGAGCACCAGCAACACCAGGGCGATAGGCGCCAGCATATTGCGCAGCAGGCGCAGCTTCTCGGCGGTGGAGACCCGGTCTTCCTCCGGCATCGGCGGCGCCACCTTGACGTTCAGGGTGCCCCTTAGCCAGCAGTAGAAGGCGTACATGCCGGCCAGCAACAGGCCGGGAATCAGCGAGCCCAGGTAGAGCTCGCCCACCGACTGCTGGGCGATGACGCCGTAGATGATGGCCAGGATGGACGGCGGGATGAGGATGCCCAGGGTGCCCCCGGCCATGATCGACCCCAGCGCGATCTCCGGCTGGTAGTTGCGCTTGAGCATGGCCGGCAGCGCGATCAGGCCCATGGTCACCACCGCCGCGCCGATCACCCCGACCATGGCGGCCAGCAGCGTCGAGGCGATGATGGTGGCGATCGCCAGGCCCGCCTTGAGACCGCCCATCCACTTGTAGACCACATCGAACAGCTCTTCGATGATGCCGGCCTTCTCCAGTACCGAGGCCATGAAGATGAACAGCGGAATGGCCGAGAGCTGGTAGTTGGTCATCATCGGGAAGATGCGCGAAGGCATCAGGTTCAGCATGTGCTGATCGCCCACCAGGTAGAGGAACACCACCCCCAGACCGCCGGTAACGAAGGCCAGCGGTAGCCCCGCTACCAGCACCACCATCAGGGTGCCGAACATCAACAGGGTCAGCGCGCCGATACCCACCGTGGACAGCGAGTTCTCAAGGCTAAGCGCCAGGCTCTCGTAGTCGGTCAGGGCGATATTGACGATTTCGTGGATGGTGTAGGCGCCGAGGATCACCGCCAGCACCACCAGAATGCTGGCAAACACCGTCGATCCTTCGTGGTGCTCGCGGTGGTGACGATAGGCCTGGAGGTCCTTGATCAACTGCGCGATCCCCTGCAACAGCAGCAGCAAGGCACCGAAGAACAGCATGAACTTGACCGGGAAGTACTGCACCGCCCATTCGGTGAAGGACACCTCGTTGGCGTAGCTGTCACCGAACCACCAGACGTCGCTGACCGACTGCGAGAAGAAACGCCAGCCGGTGGTCAACAGCGCCAGGGTGAAGATGAAGAAGAAGATCGAGGTGACCAGGTCCAGCGCGGCCTTGTTGAGCGGCGCCGCCCGCTGGTAGAGGATATCGACGCGCACATGCCCGCCCTCGCGCAGCGCGAAGGCACCCGCCAGCAGGTACTGCATGCCGAACATCAGGGTCATCGACTCGTGAGCCCAGTTGGTCGGCGAGTTGAAGGCGTAGCGCAGCACCACCTCGTAGGTGAACACGAAGGGCGCGATCAGCGACCAGTAGGCCACGTAGCGCCCGGCAAAGCCGGAAATGCGGTCGATGCCGCGGGTCACCACATTGCCAGGCGCTGCGTAGGCCTGCTCGCTCGTCGCGACGGGAGTCTCGGCGGTATCGCCACCGCTCACCTCGCCACCCCGGCGGAAGCTTCGATCCACCAGCAGCATCACGATCAGCGGCAGTCCTGCCAGCACCGCCCAGTAGAGCCAGTGCGGCAGAACGAAATCAATCTGTAGATTCATTGACGCTCCTCCGCTGGTCGCCTGGCGTTTCGCCAGGCGACCACGGAATATTCATCGACGTCGACCGGGTCGCCCCGGTCGACACGTGCAGGCCTAGGCGTTGAGCTCGAAGTCCTTGATGTCCTCTTCGGTGATCAGTGCCACCGACGGATCGAGCATGGTGTTGAGGTGGGCACGGAACAGCTTGGCCGCGTCCGGATCCTTGTTGGCCCATTCGAACCACAGCGGAATCGCGGCGTCGCGGAAGCGGTCGGCGTCGTCCTCGGACAGGTGGATGATCTCGACGCCCTTCTCGCGGTACTTGGGCCAGGCCTCCGCGTTGGCCTTCTGGATGGCGGCGTAGTGCTCGCGGGAGTAGGCCGCGACCAGGTCATGCATCAGGTCCTTGGTCTGATCGGACATGCGCTCGTAGACCCGGCGATTGACCGCGATATCCATCAGGTCGACCGCCTGGTGCAGACAGGGAGTCGAGGGCGGGCCCATGATGATGTAGTCGGTCACCTGCCAGAAGCCCAGCTCGAAGTTGACCGCCGCACCGGTGTAGTCGGCGGCGTCGATGGTGCCCTTCTCCAGCGCCGGATAGACCTCGGAGCCCGGCAGCAGCGTGGTGCGCGCACCGATCTTGGCGAAGGTCTCGGCGACGATGCCGCCGGGCATGCGGATCTTCACCCCTTCGAAGTCATCGAAGCTTCTCAGCGGTACCTTGGAGTGGATCAGGTTGAGGTCGTGGTGGACGTAGCCCAGAAGCTCCTGACCCTGCTTGCGGTAGAGGTCCTTGGCGATGCCGAAACCGCCGTAGGCACCGAACATCATGTCCCACTGGTGGGGTACCGACAGCCCCATGGGATAGGCGGTGAGAAAGACCCCGGCGGGCATCTTGCCCGGCCAGTAGACGGTGAACCAGTTCTGGCCATCGAGCACGCCGTTGCGCACCGCGTCGGCTACCTCGAAGGCACCGGCCACGGCTCCGGCCGGGAACGGCTCGATGGTGACCTCGCCGCTGGTGGCCTCGGCGACGCCGGCGGCCCACTCCTCGAAGATGCGGTAGCCGGTGGTGCCGGGCTGCCAGGATGACTGCATGCGGATGCGGATGCCCTGCTGAGCCTGGACGTTGCCGACCCAGGGTGCCGCCACCGCGGCGGCGGAACCAACCGCAGCAGCCTTCAGAAAGCGGCGGCGGTCCGGGGTCGCGATGCGTTCGGACAGGGAGGCCGTTGGCGAGGCCGTATCAAGGTCTTGCTGGGGCTTGTCTAGCCGGGACATGGCATAACTCCTGGTGGATCGGTGCGGTCTCGATCTGCCGCACCCGGTGTGTTGTTGTTGTCGATCCATGGCATCGTCATGAGCGCTCGAGGCACTTTCGCCGCAAGCGAGGCCCGCCTGTTGCAAGCGATTTGCGTCGCTGCGCTCTTGAGCCGGGCGTTGCCCGTGCGCGTCCTTGCGAGGACCTCCTCGGGGCATGAACGGGACATCGCTTCGATGCAAGCGAGGCGTCCCCCTCCCGGGGTGTCATCGAAAAGAAAGCTAGCGAAAAGGCCCCAGGCGGCCAACGGCCCCATTCAACGCAACCTGTCTGCATTATTGGTCTGACCAGCGGCCATTTCGCCTATAAACTGCGCAAAAACAAGCATCGGCGTGGTCAGACCAATCTCACTCTCCCTCCACGACCTACGACCAAAGCACGAGAACAACGCTTGGCAATCCCCTCCTTGAGGGAGGCGGGATAGGGCATCATGATTGGGCGATCGCCCTGCCGATGACATGAACCACAAGGAAGTCCCCGCGATGCCACCCTCAGTGATCACCGCCCAGCCCCCGCTTGCCGCATCGTGTGTCGGGTGGCCGCTTGCCGCACCTTTTGTCGGGTGCCCGCTTACCGCACCTTGTGCGAGGTGCGCGTGAGCCGCCCCGCCCTGCCGTCCTGGCTGTTGCCGGCCATGCCGCTGGTGTTCGTGGTGCTGTGGAGCACCGGCTTCATCGGTGCCAAGTTCGGCCTGCCCTACGCCGAGCCCTTCACCTTCCTGAGCATTCGCTTCGCCGCCACCCTGGCGCTGCTGGTCCCCATCGTCTGGCTGACCCGCTCGGCCTGGCCGTCGAGTCCCCGTCTGTGGGGGCATGTGGCGGTGTCCGGCTGTCTGGTTCACGGCGGCTACCTGGGCGGCGTGTTCTACGCCATCAGCCTGGGCATGCCGGCGGGACTGGCGTCCCTGCTGGTGGGGTTGCAACCCTTGCTGACCGCTGCGCTGGCGGGCCCCCTGCTGGGCGAGCGGCTGTCTGCGCTGCAGTGGATGGGACTGGCCCTGGGGCTGGCCGGGGTCAGCCTGGTGCTGGGAGGCAAGATGGACCTGTCGGCGCTGTCCTTCGAAGGGTTTGGCTGGCCGGCGCTGGCCTGCACCCTGGTGGCGCTGGTGGGGATTTCGCTGGGGACGCTGTACCAGAAGCGCTATTGCAGCGGCATGCCGCTGCTCGGCGGCACCGTGGTGCAGTACCTCGGGGCGCTGGCCTTGCTTGGCGCCGGCAGCCTGCTGCTGGAAACCCGCGAGGTGGAGTGGTCGCTGACCTTTGTGCTGACGCTGGGCTGGCTGGTGCTGGTGCTGTCCATCGCCGCCATCATGCTGCTGATGATGCTGATCAAGCGTGGCGAGGCGTCCCGCGTCGCCAGCCTGTTCTACCTGGTGCCGCCGGTCACCGCGGTGGAGGCCTGGTGGCTGTTCGATGAAGGGCTGCCGCCGGTATCCCTGATCGGCATGGCGCTGGCCATTGCCGGCGTCGCCCTGACCGTGCGGGCCAAGAAGCCCCGGGCGTCCTGAACGGCCGCTGCAGGCGCTACACTTTCACCTTGCGAAAGCGGGCATTGATGACGCAGTAGGTACCGTAGTTCATCAGTCCACCGGCCACGGCGGCGAGCAGCCAGGGGCCGAAGGGCTGGGCGGCCAGGGTATCCAGGGTGCCGCCGAGCCCTTCGGCCTTGGCGGGATCGACCTGCCAGGCGGCCACCAGCAGGAAACTGCCGATCAGCGCGAACACCAGCCCCCTGGCGGCCAGCCCCCAGCGGCTGAGGCCCGAGGCCAGATCACGCTGGCGTTGGCTCATGTCCTGCTGACGCCAGCGATTGAGATAGCTGCGCGCCAGGGCGCGCCACGACTGACGCAGCCCCACGCCGATAAAGATCGCCCCCAGGATCGCCACCAGCCAGACGCCGCCGGGGTGCGACATCAGCATGGCGGTGCGCTCCTCTGCGCCGCCGGTGGTCTCCTGGGGATCGTCCAGCAGCTCAACACCATACCAGCCGAGACTTGCGTAGATACCACCGCTGATGACCAGCGCCAGGCGGGTACCCAGGGCCTTCCAGCTACGCCCCCGATGCTCGACATCGAACAGCCCCTGCAAGCCCCGCCAGGCGGCGTAGGCGTAGAGCCCCAGCACCAGGGCCCCCAGCATCAGGGTGCCGAAGGGCTGGCGAGCCAGGTGCGCCAGCGCCTCCTTGGTGCCGACGTTGTCGCCGCCAAGGCCCGCAGCGCCGAGTGCCGCCAGCACGCCGATCAGCAGGTACACCAGCCCCTTGGCGGTATAGCCCAGGCGGGCGATGATGACGATCAGTCGGCGCCGGTGGCGCAGCAGGCACTGCAGCGAGGGCATGGGGGCTCCTGTCGGGATTAGGGTCCCCCATCCTCCCCAAAAATGCCTGATTCGGCAAAGCCTATCGTGCCGAATCCTCAGCCGACAGACGCGTCAGGGCGAACCCGGCGATGGCCGTGTCCTGGACACCGGTACCGGTCAGGTCGCATACCGTGATGGTGGCGTCCGACAGCCGCAGACGCTCGCCGCGGGCAATGACCGCGCCCAGTTCGTGGACCTTGAAGGGCACCTCGCGACCGGCAAGGGCCTTGAGCTCGCCGTTGGACTCGCTCTGGGGCCGGGTATCGCAGACGAAGGCGTCCGCGCGGGTCAGCACGCTCTCGGCCAGTTCACGCTTGTCGGGACTGTCGGAGCCCATGGCGGTGACGTGGACGCCCTCCGGCAGGTCCGCCGCCTCGAGGATCGGCGTCTGCGACGGCGTCGTGGTGACGATGATGTCGGCCGCTCGGCAGGCCTCGCGCACGCTGTCGTGGACGGTGACCTCGAGACCCGCAGCGCGCATGCGGGTAGCGTATTCCTCGGCGGCCTGGGGCCTTCGCGCCCAGACGTCGATGGCGGTGATGTCGCGCACCAGCCGCAGCGCCTCGACCTGCTTGACCGCCTGCTCGCCGGCCCCCAGCACCGCGACCCGGCGGCTGTTCTCCCGCGACAGGTGCTTGGCGGCGATGGCGCCGGCCAGGGCGGTACGTACCATGGTCAGGTAGCCCTCGTCGAACAGCACCGCATCGACGAGCCCGGTGCGCGCGGAGAACACCATCATCAGCCCGTTGAGGCTTGGCAGCCCCAGCTTGGGGTTGTCGAAGAAGCCGGGGCTGACCTTGATGGCGAAGCGCTCGTTGCCACGAATATGGGCGGTCTTGACGTCGACCTCTCCGTTGGCCTCCTCGATGGCCATGGACAGGATCGGCGGTTGCACCACCTCGCCACGCCCCAGGGCGGCGAAACCGGCTTCCACCGCCGCCAGCGCGTCCTGGTCGATGGCGACCGCCTGGCTGATCTGCTCACGCTTGTAGAGTTGCATCCTTGGCTCCTGATCGGGTTGTTGCTGGGCTTGTCTGTCGGTTGGTGGCCTTGACGGTCTATCGCTGGCCTTGACTGGCGCAATCCGCCGCCAGGCGGCGCGCCTGATCGAGGGTATCCAGTGACACCCCGTTGCCGGAAAGCACCAGCACGACCCGCTCCCCCTTGACCTCGAGGTGGCCCTCGGCCAGTGCCGCCAGTCCCACGGCGGCGGCGCCTTCGACCAGCAATTTCTCGCTTTCGAGCATGTCCACCATGGCCTGGGCGATGGCGCCTTCCGACACCTGACAGTGGTCGTCCATCACCGCTTCGACCAGCGCCAGGGTGCAGCGGTTGTCGAGGCCGATGCCGCCGCCCAGCGAGTCGCCCAGGCTCTCGACCTCTTCCACCGCCACCGGCTTGCCGGCCTTGAGGCTCTCGCACATGGCCGCCCCCGCCGACAGACTGACCCCGCTGATTCTGGCCTGGGGTCGAACGCCCTTCAGCGCGGCGCCGATGCCGCCGAGCAGACCACCGCCGGACAGCCCGACGATGACCCGATCGACCCGCGGCAGGTCCTCGAGGATCTCGATGCCGATGGTGCCCTGCCCCGCCGCGATCAGCGGATCATCGAAGGGGGGAATCAGCGTCATGCCCTCTTCCTGCACCAGCCTTGCCACCTCCTCGAAGGCCTCGTCCTGGCTGGCGCCGACGCGACGCACCTCGGCACCGAGCGCCTCGATGGCAGCGACCTTGTTGGCCGGCACCAGCCGCGACAGGCAGATCACCGCCGGCACCCCCAGGCTGGAGGCGGCGTAGGCCACGGCGCGGCCATGATTGCCGGTGGACGCGGTGGTGACGCCCTGGGCCAGGGCCTCGCGTCCATGGCGCTCGATCAGTGCGGCGATCATGTTGGTGGCACCGCGCAGCTTGAAGGCGCCGGTGGGCTGCAGCGTCTCGAGCTTGAGATAGACCTCGGCGTCGAAGCGTTCGGACAGGGCCCGCGACAGCACCAGTGGCGTGCGCGTTACCTGACCGGCGATGCGTCCCCGGGCCTTGAATATCTCGTCCAGGGTCACGCCGTGACTCGGGCAAGGGGGTGAATCCACCTTCATGACCTTCTCCTTGAACTCATATCGTGAAGACCGGTTGCCAATGCCGGGAGGGCAGGCCCTGTCGGCGGTTCGGCGCTCGCCTACCTGTTCCGCGCTCGCCTATCTGTTCCGCGCTCGCCTACCTGAATGAAAACCGACAGGGGCCGCCTCCTTCAAGGAAGCGGCCCCTTTTGCACCTGCCAAGGTGCGGGCGTCAGGCCAGACACCGGCCTGGGCTTGGACCAACCATCGGACCAGGCATCAGGCCAATCATCGGACCAGGCATCAGGCCGTCTGCAGTACGCCTTCCTTGACCAGCTCGTCGGTGACCTTGTTCACCGCACGCTCGGCGCGGGCAACGATCTCGTCGACCTCGTCACGGGTGGTGACCAGCGGCGGCGCGAAGCCGAGGATGTCCCCCTGGGGCATCGCCCGGGCGATCAGGTTCTGCTCCAGCGCAGCGGCGGCGATGCGTGCACCGACCTTGTGGCTGGGATCGAAGGGACGGCGAGTCTCCGGGTCCACGGCGAATTCCAGCGCCGCCAGCATGCCGACGCCGCGGGTCTCGCCGACGATCGGGTGATCGCCGAAGGCGGCCTGCATGCGGCTCTGCAGATAGGCGCCGGTATCACGGGCGTTGCCGGTCAGGTCCTCGCGCTCGATGATCGCCAGGTTGGCAAGGGCAGCGGCGCAGCCCAGGGCGTGACCGGAGTAGGTCCAGCCGTGGCCGATCGGGCCAAGCTCGCTGGTGCCCTGCTCCAGCACCTGCCACACGCGATCGCCGACGATCACTCCGGACAGCGGCTGGTAGGCGCTGGTCAGGCCCTTGGCGATGGTGATCAGGTCGGGCTTGATGCCGTAGGCATGGCTGCCGAAGTCGGCGCCGATACGGCCGAAACCACACACCACCTCGTCGGCGATCAGCAGGATGTCGTACTTGTTCAGTACCGCCTGGATCGCCTCCCAGTAGCCTTCCGGCGGCGGCACGATACCACCGGTGCCGAGCACCGGCTCACCGATGAAGGCCGCCACGGTGTCCGGGCCCTCGGCCAGGATCATCTCTTCGAGCTTGGCCGCACAGTGGGCGGAGAACTCGCGCTCGCTCATGTTTTCCTGCTCGGCGCTGCGCTGGTAGTAGTGCGGTGCTTCGGTGTGCAGGATGCCGGCCATGGGCAGGTCGAACTGGTCGTGGAAGGCCTTGAGCCCGGTCAGCGAGCCGGTGGCGAGACCGGAACCGTGATAGCCGCGCTGACGCGAGATGACCTTCTTCTTCTGCGGACGGCCAAGCACGTTGTTGTAGTAGCGCACCAGCTTGAGCTGGGTCTCGTTGGCATCGCTGCCGCCGAGGCCGTAGTAGACCTTGGACATGCCGGGGCCGGCGAGCTTGAGGATCTGCTCGGACAGGGCGATCTGCGGCTCGTTGGAGTGACCCACGTAGGTGTGGTAGTAGGACATCTCCAGCGCCTGCTGGTAGATGGCCTCGGCCACCTCGGTACGGCCGTAGCCGATGTTGACGCAGTACAGCCCGGCAAAACCGTCGATGAACTCGCGACCGTCCTTGTCGACGATGTTGATGCCCTTGCCGCCGGTGATCACGCGACCCGGTGCGTCGCCATGGGCGAAGTCACGCAGGTGGGTGGAGGCGTGGAAGGTTACCTTGCGGTCGCGGTCGATCAGGTCCTGATGGGTGCTCATCTCGTTTCCTTTTTTTCCTTGGACCGCCCTCGCCGGGAGGGCGGCGTCATCTGTTCATCGAAAGGTGGCCGGCCCGCTGTCAGGCCGGCGATCACTGCCGCTCAGGGCATCAGCTGCCGGAGACGGAGCCCAGGGCGCCGAGGCAGTAGTACTTGGTTTCCAGATACTCGTCGATGCCGGTCGCGCCGCCTTCGCGGCCAAGGCCGGACTGCTTGACGCCGCCGAAGGGCACCGGCGGGCCGGTCATCTTCACCGAGTTGACCGATACCATGCCGAACTCCAGCGCCCGCAACAGCTTCCAGATGCGGCGGATATCGTGGGTGTAGACGTAGGCGGCAAGACCATACTCGGTGTCGTTGGCCAGGGCGATCACCTCGTCGTCATCGCGATAGGCGGTGACACCGGCCACCGGCGCGAAGCACTCCTGACGCCACACCTGCATGTCCTGGGTCACCCCGGTCAGCAGCACCGGCATGAAGAAGTTCTCGCCCGGCGCCTGGGACTGGTCCCCGGCCACCAGGGTGGCACCCTTCGACAGGGCGTCATCCACCGTGGCGCGGGCATTTTCCACCGCCCGGCGGTGAATCAGCGGGCCGAGATCGACTTCACTTTCCATGCCGTTGCCCACGGTCAGCGCGGCCATGCGCTCGGTGAAATGCTCGATAAAGGCGTCGTGGATCGACTCGTGGACCAGGATGCGGTTGGCCGCCAGGCAGTCCTGACCGGCGGTCTGGAACTTGGCCGCCACCGCGGCCAGGGCCGCTTCCTTGGGGTCCATGTCGGGGCCGATGATAAAGGGCGCATTGCCGCCAAGCTCCATGGACACACGCTTGACCGTGGGCGCCGACTGTTCGAGCAGCAGGCGGCCGACCCGGGTCGAGCCGGTGAAGGATACCGCCTTGACGCGATCCTCGGCACACAAAAGCGAGGACACCTGGGCGGCGTCGCCCAGCACCACATTGAAGATGCCCGCCGGAATACCGGCACGCTCGGCCAGCTCCGCCAGCGCCAGCGCCGAGAACGGGGTCTCGTTGGCCGGCTTGACGATCACCGGACAGCCAGCGGCCATGGCGGCGGCGGCCTTGCGGGTGATCATCGCCAGCGGGAAGTTCCACGGCGTGATCAGAAGCGCAATGCCCACCGGCTCCTTGATGGTGCCCAGCGCCGCATTGGGGATGTGGCTGGGGATGGTCTCGCCGTAGGTACGCTTGCCTTCCTCGGCGAACCAGCGCACGAAGCTGGCGCCGTACTCGACCTCGCCACGGGCGTCGGGCATCGGCTTGCCCTGCTCCAGCGTCATGATGGTGGCCAGATCCTCGCGATGGGCCTGCAGCAGGTCGTACCAGGCCAGCAGCCGCTCGCAACGCTCGTCGGCGCGCAGCGCCCGCCACTGGGCAAAGGCCTCGTCGGCGACGTCGACACTGGCGCGGATCTGCTCGGGCTCGAGCAGCGGGATATGGCCGATCACCTCGCCATTGGCGGGGTTGATCACCGCTTCCTCGCGGCCTTCGTCACCGTGGGTCCACTTGCCGCCGATGTAGGCGTACTGACGGAACAGGCGCGGATCGCTGAGTTTCATGACACTACCTCCCCAAGTGTGTCCCGCCGCAAGGTCAGGGGGTGCGGAACACGAAAACGACGTCATGGCCAGCGCCATGTACTGCCGTCATGGTAAGGGAGAAGCCAGGGTCGGACTTTTTGAAGCGCCCGTCTGTCGATGGCGTTTTTTTTGTCCAGAACCGTGAAAACGCGGTTTTTTCTGCAACGCCTGTTTTAGCAAAAACCTGCAAGCCGACAAGAACTTCCGGGCCTGTGCCGATGGCGCTCAGAGCGCCCCGTTGGCCAGCTCGTCGATATCGACTCCCTCGCGAGGAGCCTTGACCGTCTTGGTGACGATATAGGTGAAGTAACGCTCGATGCCGACATCCGAGGTCAGCCAGTCGTCGATCAAGCGCTGGTAGGCGTCGATGGTCTCGGACTCGACCTTGATCAGATAGTCGACTCCGCCGCCCACCGCCACGCACTCGGTGACCGCGTCGGTGGCATGCACCAGCGACTCGAAACGCTGGAAGCTTTCGGCATTGTGGGCCTTGAGTTCGATCTGAACCCACACCGGGGTACGCCGGACCAGGGCGCTTGCGTTGATCCGGGCGCAGTAGCCTTCGATGATGCCGGCCTTCTCGAGGCGGCGGACGCGCTCCCAGCAGGGGCTCACCGACAGGTTGATGGCCTCGGCCAGGCGGGACTTGGTGATGCGGCCGTCGCGGGACAGGATGGAGAGGATCTTGAGGTCGTAGCGGTCGAGTTTCATGGCCGGGCTTGTGTGGTTGAACGGGACCGCCCCGCGAGAGGCTCTCGGCGGGGCGCTGATGACGAGAAACGGCGGGCGGGCTCGGGCAAGACGGTATCCCGAGCACTGGCCCGTTCAGTCGCCCAGGGTCTCGACCACCTCGGCGATGACGGCGATGGTGTCGCCCATGTTCACCTGGGCGGGGAAGCGTCGAGCCGCCAGGATACCATCACGCTCGGCACGGTACTCGATCGGCTCGGCGCCGCTGCGGGTCATGTCGTAGACCCGGGCGATCACGTCGCCCTTGGCAATACTGTCGCCGAGGGCGTGGGTCAACTCCAGAAGCCCGGTGTGCTCGCTTTGCACATAGCAGCTGGCATCCGGCATATCGAGATAGACCTGGGTCTCGGGCATGGCCACCTCGCCGTCCTTGAGCCCGAAATGGATCAGCACATTGTCGATGCCGCGCTCGGTGATGGCCAGGCTCTCCGGCGTGGAGGTGCCGCCGCCCCCGAGTTCGGTGGCGATGAAGATCTTGCCCTGGTTCTCCACCACGGTATCGAACAGCGCCGCGGCGTCCAGCTCGAACATCATCATCGCATAGGGCGCGCCGAAGGCCTTGGCCCCTTCCAGCGCCTGACGCTGCTGTTCGGGGTTGTCGAGCACGTGGGAGGCACCGAAGGGAATGATGTCCAGGGTGCGGCCGCCGGAGTGCAGGTCCAGCACCACGTCGGCCATGGGCACCATCTCCCGGGTGAAGTAGTCGGCGATCTTCTCGGTCACGCTGCCGTCCGGGTCACCGGGGAAGCTGCGGTTCAGGTTGCCACCGTCCATCGGCGAGGTGCGACGGCCGACCTGGGCCGCCGGGGTGTTCATCATCGGTACGATGATCACCCGTCCCTTGACGTCTTCGGCCTTGAGCGAGGTCGAGAGCTTTTGCAGCGCGGTGATGCCCTCGTACTCGTCGCCGTGATTGCCACCGGTCAGCAGGGCGGTGGGGCCTTCGCCGTTGGCGATCACGGTCACCGGGATCATCACCGCGCCCCAGGCGGACTCGTCGTTGGAAATGGGCAGTTTCAGAAAGCCGTGCTGCACACCCTGGGCGTCGAAGTCGACGGTGGCGGAGATGGGGCTCTTGCGCTTGCTCATGGTGACTCCAGAAACAGGGACAACGGTCAGATTGGATTGTAGTGGTGATGGGCGACGTCGGTCGCCGAGGGCCGATCACAGAAGGCTAGGGCTTGTCTGAAAAGTGCCTGCGCTCGGTAATACGGCGTTAAAAATCGGATCAAAATGCTCATTTACACCCCGTAAACTGCGCTTTCTCACCGATTTTTGCCTTGTCTAACCTTCGCTCGTCGACTTTTCGGACAGCGCCTAATCAACAGGGCCGATCACACCGGGCCGATCACAGAGGGCTAGTCAACAGGGCCTGATCGACAAGCCCTGCTCAGCCGCCCCCGGCCTACTTGACGAACAGCTGTCGCGGAAACTCCGCCAGCGGCTCGGCGCCATTTTCGGTGATCAGGATGCTCTCGGTGATCTCGAGCCCCCAGTCGTCCATCCACATCCCGGGCATGAAGTGGAAGGTCATGCCCGGTTGCAGGATGGTCTCGTCAGACGGACGCAGACTCATGGTGCGCTCGCCCCAGTCCGGCGGGTAGCTGATGCCGATGGGATAACCACAGCGCGCACCGCCTCGGTCGAAGCCGTACTTGTCCATGGCCGCGCCGAGCGCCAGGGCGATGTCCGCGGTCCGGTTGCCCGGCTTGGCCACGGCCAGGCCTTTCTCGATGCCTTCGAGCAGTGCCGACTCGCCACGCACGAAATCCCGCGGCGGCTTGCCGAGAAACACCGTGCGCGACAACGGGCAGTGGTAGCGCTTGTAGCAGCCGGCGATCTCGAAGAAGGTGCCCTCGCCTTCGCGAAACGGCGTGTCGTCCCAGGTCAGGTGGGGGGCAGCTGCGTCGCTGCCGGTGGGCAGCAGCGGCACGATGGCGGGATAGTCGCCACCGTAGACGCGCCCTTCGCTGTCGGTCCAGCCCTCGATGCCGACCCGATAGATCTCGGAGACCAGCTTGGACTTGGCAAGGCCCGGCTCGATCATCTCGAGGATGCGCGAGTGCATGCCCTCGACGATACGCGCGGCGATGCGCATGTACTCGATTTCACGCGGTGACTTGATCGCCCGGCACCAGTTGACCAGCGCGTTGGCATCCTGGAAGCGCGCGTGGGGCATCTCCTTGATCAGGCTCTGGTAGGCCTTGGCGGAGAAGTAGTAGTTGTCCATCTCCATGCCCACGACCCCTTCGCACCAGCCGCGATCCGGCATGATCGACTGTGCCAGATACTCCATCGGATGCATCTCGGGATTCTGGACATAGTAGTCGGGGTAGTAGGTGATATTGTCAGGGTCCATCCAGCAGGTACGCAGGGCACCATTGCTGTCCTGACGTCGTCCGTACCACACGGGCTCGCCTTCGAGCCCCACCAGTACGCACTGATGGACATAGAACGACCAGCCGTCATAGCCGGTCAGCCAGGCCATATTGGAGGGATCGCTGACAATCAGCACATCGATGCCTCGCATGGCCATCTCGGCACGCACCTTTCGCAGGCGCTGAGCGTATTCCTCACGAGTGAACGGCAGGGATACCTGAATCATGAAACCACTCGCCACACAGTGTCATCACCGAAAAACCGGACTCATTGGAGTCCGGCGCGCCCTTGAAGCGACATTGCATCCCCTGTAGCGTGCTGACAGGTCACAATTGTCATGAGAAGCTCTTAACAACGTCATGACAATGACTGATCAATGCCGTCTTGCTGATACTAGCACTACGAATAAGCTACCGGTCAAAGGCTTTATTGGATCATGACAATTGACCTGCTGCCATATCTGGACGATAGCCAACCCAAGTATCTTGCGATTGCGCGGGCACTTTCTCGCGCGATCCGTTCCGGTGAGCTTACGCCAGGCACCCGGCTGCCGCCCCATCGACAGTTGGCGGAGCACATAGGCGTCAGCGTCCAGACGGTGTCACGGGCCTATTCACAGGCAGAAAAGATGGGCCTGGTGCAGGCCAGGGTCGGCAGCGGCACCTGGATCAACGCCCTCGATGACAACCGCGAATCCGCCTACCTGAGGGCCGGCGAGCCGCGAACCGAACAGGCGGTGATCGACCTGTCGATCGCCCATCCGGTCTGTCCCCCAAGCCATGACCAGCACTTTCGCGATGCCCTGAGAACGCTGGCCGACAGCGCACATCCCGACGTCTTCACCGCCTGCCGGCCGATCGCCGGCCTGCCCCATCAGCGCGAACGCGCCAGCTGGTGGCTGAACGAGCGCCTGGGCATGCCCGGTGAAGCGGACGACCGCATCCTGACCAACGGTGGCGCCCACGGCATCATGCTGGCGATTTCCAGCGTGGTACAGCACGGCGACCTGGTCCTGACCGAGGCACTGACCGACCATGGCCTGATCGCCCTGTCTCGCACCCTGGGCTTCCAGCTGCGTGGCGTCACCATCGATAGCCAGGGCATCGTACCCGACGCCCTCGACGCCGCCTGTCATCGCTTCAAACCGCGCGCCGTGTGCCTGACCTCGTGCCAGCTCAATCCCACCGGGGCCACCCTGGACGAGAGGCGCCGCGACGAGATCGCCGCCATTCTGGAGCGCCACGGGGTGTGGCTGATCGAGGATGACGTCCACACCCTGCTCGAGCCCGAGCCGCTGATGCCGATCAGCGCGCGCATCCCTTCCCATGCGTTCCACGTCACCAGTCTGACCAAGGCCACCCTGCCCGGGCTTCGCGCCGGCTATCTGACGGTGCCACGCAGTCAGCTGCACCACACCCTGCCCCGCCTGCGGGCGACCTCCTGGATGGCCACACCGCTATGCTTCGAGGTCGCCAATCTATGGCTGGAGGACGGCACCATCGAGCGCATGGCTCAGCAGCAACGCGAACTGCTGGCAGAGCGCCAGCAGCTCGCCGCACGCATCCTGCACAGCCATGGCAGGGCCTCCCGCCCCACCAGCCTGCACGTCTGGCTGTCGCTGCCGGGTAGCTGGCGGGCCGAGGAACTCCAGCAGCTGGCCGAACAGGAAGGGGTGGCCATCACCACAGCGACCCCCTTCATGGTCGAACAGAGTCCGGCGCCACGCCGAGTGCGCCTGAGCCTCGGCGCGGAGCCCGAGATCGAACGTCTCGAGGACGGCCTCAAGCGCCTTGCCAGCCTGCTGGATGACGCTCCGCCGCCCATGATGCAGATTGTCTACTGAACCCCATTCATTCGACCGGAGCGGAATTGTCATGAAGGTGATCGTACACACCGACCAGGCCGGCCAGTGGCAGCAGGCGCTAAGCGAGCGGCTGCCCCAGGCCACCATCTGGAAGAGTCAGGAGGCCGACCGCGAACAGCGCGCCCAGGCGGACTTTCTGGCGGCCTGGAAGCCAGACGAGACGCTGCTGCGGGAGTGCACCGGACTCAAGGGCATCGTCAACCTGGGGGCCGGCGTCGACGCCCTGCTCGGCAACCCGGCCCTGCCTCGCGACGTTCCCATCGTCAAGTTGCGTGACGCCGGCATGGCCGAGCTGATCGCCGATTACGTGCGTTACGGTCTTTTCCACTTCCAGCGCGACTTCGACCGCTACGCCCGCCAGCAGCAGCAGTGCGAGTGGCGTGAGCACGAGGTGATCGACAAGCCGGACTGGCCGGTGGGCGTGCTCGGCCTCGGCGCCATCGGCGCCAAGGTGGCCCGGGCCATCGCCGCCGATGGCTTCCCGGTGCTCGGCTGGAGTCGCTCGCACAAGGATATCGACGGCATCGAATGTCTGAGCGGTGACGAAGGGCTCGACCGGCTCCTGTCGCGGGTGAAGACCTTGGTGCTGCTGCTGCCCGATACCTCCTCGACCCGCCATATCATCAACGCCGAGACACTCGGCAAGATGCGCGAGGGGGCCAGCCTGATCAACCCCGGGCGCGGCACCCTGATCGACGAGGACGCCCTGCTCGCAGCGCTGGGCGACAAGAACCAGCGCCAGGAAGGTCGCCTCCGGGGCGCGCTGCTCGATGCCTTCCCGACAGAGCCGCTGCCGGAATCCAGCCCGCTGTGGCGCCACCCGCGGGTCATCGTCACCCCTCACATGGCAGGACCGACACCCTTGAGCGAAGCGCTCGATCAGGTCGCCGCAAGCCTCGACGCCCTGGACAAGGGCGAGGACATCGAGACCGTCGACCCCGACGCGGGCTACTGACCCAGGAGCCGGCAAGTGCCAGCGAGGGCCGGTAAGGAACGAGGCGGCAATCGTCTCGCGTTCCAGGCCCGACCCGGATCAAGCCCCAGATTGATTCACAAAAAAAGGGCGCCTCCTCGGAGGCGCCCTTGTCGGTGCTGAAACGACAGATTGTCGTTCAAAGGATCAAGCGTCGTCGCCGATCTTGTCCTGGGTACGCAGTTCGAAATCGCTGGCGTCGTGACGCTCGTGGAGCTGCTCTTCGGGCTCACCGAAGGTGCGGTTGACCATGCGTCCACGCTGTACCGCCGAGCGAGCATCGATGGCCTTGGCCCAGCGCTGGACGTGCTCGTACTCGTGCACGGACAGGAACTCCGCCGCGTCGTACAGACGCCCCAGGGCGAGCTGGCCGTACCAGGCGAAGGTCGCCATGTCGGCGATGCTGTACTCGTCACCGGCCAGGTACTCGTGCTCGGCCAGATGCCGGTCGAGCACGTCGAGCTGGCGCTTGGCCTCCATGGCGAAGCGGTTGATCGGGTACTCGTACTTTTCCGGCGCGTAGGCGTAGAAGTGGCCGAAACCACCGCCCAGGTAGGGGGCCGAGCCCATCTGCCAGAACAGCCAGCTCATCGCTTCGGTACGCGCCTTGTGCTCGGTCGGCAGGAAGGCGCCGAACTTCTCGGCCAGATAGAGCAGGATCGAACCCGACTCGAAGACCCGGGTCGGCGGCGTGGTGGTGTGGTCCACCAGGGCCGGAATCTTGGAGTTGGGGTTGATCTCGACGAAGCCGCTGGAGAACTGGTCGCCCTCGCCGATACGGATCAGCCAGGCGTCGTACTCGGCCTGATCGTGGCCCTGCGCCAGCAGTTCCTCGAGCAGGATATTGACCTTGACCCCGTTGGGCGTGGCCAGGGAGTAGAGCTGTAGCGGATGCTTGCCCACCGGCAGCGCCTTGTCGTGGGTCGCACCGGCGATGGGACGGTTGATGCTGGCGAAATGGCCGCCACTCTCACCTTCCCACTTCCACACCTTCGGCGGCTGATACTCGGCATCGTTGCTCATGATGTTCCTTCTCGTTGAGTGGGGCACCACCCGGCACCGCCGGGCTCATTGATGCAGTAAAGATACACAAGCCTAGCGAAAAATAGCGTCAGACGAAGCACCTTGGAGCGACCTGGCGTATTGCGCCGCGGCCGGACTGGCGTCTCCCGGGACGGCGACGCCAGTCGAACGCCAGCCCTTACAGCTCCTGGCGAGTGGGGCGCAGGATCAGTTCGTTGACGTCGACGTCCCCCGGCTGCTCTACCGCAAAGGCGATCGCCCGCGCCACTGCATCGGCATCGATGGCCAGGGTGTAGAGCTCGTTGACCCCCTCGGCGGTCTCATCATCGCTGATCGTCCGAGTCAATTCGGTGTCGATCGCGCCAGGAGAGATATTGGTCGCGCGAATCTCGCCATTGGATTCCTGACGCAGGCCCTCGGTCAGCGCCTTGACCGCGAACTTGGTCGCGCAATAGACCGACGCGGCGGGGAACACCACATGCCCGGCGACCGAGGACAGGTTGATCACGTGGCCTTCGTGCTGTTCGCGCATGGTCGGCAGCACCGCGGCGATACCGTAGAGCACGCCCTTGATGTTGACGTCGACCATCTGCTCCCACTCGTCGACCTTGAGCTTGTCCAACGGCGAAAGCGGCATCAGCCCGGCGTTGTTGACCAGCACGTCGATGCGCCCGAATTCGTCGCGGGCAAGCTTGGCCAGGGCCTCGACCTGCTCACGGCTGGTCACGTCGGTGACACGGTAGACGGCCTGGCCACCGTCTGCCTTGATGTCGTCGCACAGTGCCTTGAGGCGGTCCTCGCGACGCGCGCCCAGCACCAGGCGGGCACCGCCCTTGGCCAGGCGCTTGGCGGTGGCCTCACCCAGCCCACTGCTGGCACCGGTGATGATCACGACCTTGTCCTTGATACCGTCGGTGTTCAGGTTGTTCACGTCCATGCGGTCCTCCTGTCGGGCCTCCAAGGCCCCTTGAAATGTTCCAGATCGATGACGTTGGCAAGACGGCGAACCGCTTGGCCGTCATCGAGAAAAAGATGTCATCGCGCCAGCGAACTTCAAGCGCTAGCGGTCTTCGAGAAACGGGTAGTCGGTATATCCCTTTTCATCGCCGCCGTAGAAGGTGTCGTAGTCCGGCTCATTGAGCTCTGCTCCGCGACGAAAGCGCTCCGGCAGGTCCGGATTGGCGATAAAGGGACGCCCGAAGGTCACCAGATCGGTCTTGCCGGCGGCGATGCGCTCACGCGCTTCCTCCGCGCTGTAGGCGCCATTGGCGATATAGACACCGCTGAAGCGCTCGCGGATGGCGCTGATGATCGACTCGGGGCGACCATTCTCGTGGTTGCCCTGGAAGGAATCTTCCACGACCTCGAGGTAGGCGATGCCGATCTCGTCGAGCGCGGCGGCGAAGGCCGGGAAGGTCTCCTCGGGCTTCTGGTCGTGGACATCGTTGAAGCTGCCGGTGGGACTGATGCGCACCCCGACACGGCCCTTGCCCCAGACGTCGACCACCGCACGCACCACTTCGAGAGGCAGTCGCAGGCGGTTTTCCAGGCTGCCACCGTAGGCATCGGTGCGCGCGTTGCTGTCGGACTTGATGAACTGATCGAGCAGGTAGCCGTTGGCGGCGTGCACCTCGACGCCGTCGAAACCGGCTTCGCGGGCGTTGATCGCCGCCTGGCGGTACTGCTCGACGATGCCTGGAAGCTCGTCGGTGTCGAGCGCACGCGGGGTCGGCACTTCCACCATGCCGGACTCGGCGCTGATGAAGGTCTTGGCGCCTTCAGGCTTAATCGCCGAGGGCGCCACCGGGTCGGCGCCACCGGGCTGCAGCTCCGGATGCGAGATTCTTCCCACGTGCCATAGCTGGGCGTGCATACGACCGCCGGCGTCATGCACGGCGTCGGTGACACGGCGCCAGCCAGCGATCTGCTCCTGGCTATGGATGCCCGGGGTAAAGGCGTAACCCTTGCCCTGGGGCGAGATCTGGGTGGCCTCGCTCAGGATCAGGCCCGCGCCGGCCCGCTGACGGTAGTACTCGACATTCATCGCCTGGGGCACGTCCCCCGGTTGGGCCGCGCGAGAACGGGTCAGCGGCGACATCAGCACTCGGTTTGGCAAGGTGATGTCACCGAGGACCTGCGGGGTATAGAGGGGATCTTGCTCGCTCATGGAAATCTCCTGTCGTGAAGCTGATACCACGAGGCGCTGCGGCCTCAGCGAGGATGCACGGCTGCACGGTGGCTGGCGCTTCGTTGGCTCGTCGCCAACGGCTGCCCAAGGTGTTCGACTAACGTTTTAGCGAATGTTCAGCACTTACCGTACAACTCATGCATCACATATCAAGCAGTTTTGTACAAAAATAGAGGCTTTTATAGACCAGTCTATTATTACTTAGGACCAAGAAAACGGCAGGGGAATCGAGGACCCACCCTGCCACGCCTTCACCTCGATGCGTTAGCGTTTGATACAGGCCAGTAACGTATTCTCGAATTCGGTCAGTGGCTCACAGGTTCTGGCCATCTTGGAGCGCAGCAGCGCCCCCTGCCAGCCCGCCAGAATAAAGGCCGCCATGGCCTGGGGCGTGATGTCGTCACGCACGCTGCCGTCGGCCTGGCCTTCCTTGAGGCAGCTGGTGAAGTAGCCTTCCCAGCGCTTGAAGATGGCGTCTAGGGCATCGCGCAGGCAATCGCTCTGGGATGACATTTCCTGGCCGAGGGTACCGATCAGGCAACCCCGGGTGTGGCCGCACTCGGCCATCGCCTGGCGCACGTCTTCAAAATAGTGGCGCAGGCGCGCAACGGGGGCGTCGTGGGAATTCACCAGCAGCGCCTGGAAGCGCTCGTCGTAGTCTTCGGCGAACACCTCGACCACGGCAAGGCCGAAGGCCTCCTTGCTGGAGAAATAGTGGTAGAAGGAACCCTTGGGCACGCCAGCAGCCTTGAGCACCGTATTGATGCCCGTCGCCGTATAGCCGTGCTCGGCAAAGGTGTTCATGCCGACCTGTATCAACAGGTCACGTGTGGGAGCCTTGGTTGTCATGCCCCAGACACTAGACCAGTCGTCTAGTCGTCGTCAAGTGGCTTTCTGCCAAGAGCCCAACGGTTGGGTTTCCAAGGGATCTGGCCTCACTCCTGGCCTGGGCCTGTACCCAGGCCAGAAGGGGCCGGACTGGCGGGCCTACAGCAATTCGTTGAGCTGGCGCAGCCACTCCGGGTGCGCGGGCCAGGCTGGCGCGGTCACGAACTTGCCGCAGGTGATGGCGTCGGTGACTTCGATGTCGACGAATTTGCCACCCGCCAGGCGTACCTCGGGGGCGCAGGCGGGATAGGCCGAGATACGATGTCCTGACAGTGACACCGCCGCCGCCAGAAGCTGGGCGCCGTGGCAGACAGCGGCCACCGGCTTCTCGCTGTCGACGAAGTGGCGCACCACTTCCAGCACGCGCTCGTCCAGGCGCAGGTACTCCGGCGCTCGCCCACCGGGGATGACCAGGGCGTCGTAGTCGGCCAGAGTGATGTCGGCGAAGGTCTCGTTGAGCGCGAACAGATGCCCGGCCTTTTCGGTGTAGGTCTGGTCGCCCTCGAAGTCATGGATGGCGGTCTTGACCTTGTCGCCTTCCTTCTTGTCGGGGCACACCGCATCGACACGATGCCCCATGGCCTGCAGCGCCTGGAAGGGCACCATGATTTCGTAGTCCTCGACAAAATCTCCCGCGAGCAGCAGCAAACGTGCCATGTGGCAAACTCCTTGGTCATTGAGGGGCGGCGCAGGGTCATGATGGCGACCATGCTGTAATGCAGCGTAACCACTGGACCGCGCTTCTGCCAGCCCGCCGGGGAACCTTCAGGCCGCACCGGCCTCCCAAGGTGACAGCTCGTTTCCATATGCCACTCAAGCAGCGGACGCTACTATGCCCAGCAACTCCATCGCCTACCGCTCGCCGTCTCTTCGCCCGCGCCTCGCGGCGGGGCTGCTATGGCTACTGTTCTTGCTGCCGTTTGCAGCACAAGCCGCATCGATGGCCAGCTTCGATGCCCGCTACCACCTGTCGGTGGACGGCTGGCCCGATGCCACCGTGCATCATCGGGTGTACCGCGAAGGCGATCACTGGCGCAGCGACATGCGCGCCCAGGTGGCCATCGCCGAAGGTCAGGAAACCGCGCGCTTCGCCGAGAACGGCGACGGCTTGCGTGCGCTGGGCTATTCCAGTGGCTATCGTCTGCTGGGCATCGGCAAGAGCTACCGACTGGACAACCGTCAGCTACTGCGTCACCCCGACCGTCAGACCGCACTGGTGGATCTGTCACGTAGCGTCCAGCGAGAGCGCTGCGCCAGCGGCTGCGAGATTCACTATCTCGATCACAAGGGCGACATCGAGACACTGGTCGCAAGCCCTCTGCCCACCGCCGCCATCGACGTGAACGGGCGCATGGTGGACGCCCTGCGGGTCCGCCTGGTCGAGCCCGGCAAGGACGACCGCCACATGGTCGTGGCCTTCCACCCGGACCTGCCCGGCCTGCTGCTGGGGGTGGACTACATCAAACGCGGCGAGCGGGTCAGTCGGCTGAGCCTGACCTCCTTGACCACTTCCAACAACTGAAGCTGCTCCGTCTCTCCCTTCCTCGGGCGCCTTTTTGCGCGCTTGGTCAGGGGCTTGTTCAGCCGCCCTGCCTCACCACCATCCGGCCTTCCGCCCCGCCGAGGCCGACGGCTCGTTGCCAGGATGCCTTGTCGACGTCCGGGGTATGGCGCCGATCTTGCCGACCACTGACGCTTTGGTCGTCTTTTCTCCCTTGTGAAACTTGCATAGAGTATTGCGCTTTTGGTCGCGCCGTTGACCACCGATTTGTCCTGCTCATCCTCGACGGACGGGCTCACGAGCGCAGCAACTCATCGATGCGGTGCCTGACCGACACGCACCGCCTCCATCGAGCAAGGAAGTTCGTTCATGTTCACCGGTCTGTTGATCGTGCTGCTGCCGCTGGTGCTGGGCTATCTGGTACCGGTACGCCGCGCAAGCGTCATGGCCTGGATCAATCGCGGCGTCAGCGCATCGATCTACCTGATCCTGCTGTTGATGGGGGTGAGCCTGGCGGGCCTGCCCGACCTGGGCACTCAGCTGTCGCGCATGGGCGGCCAGGCGCTGTTGCTGTTCGTGGTCATCTCGGCCTTCAACCTGGCCGCCCTGTGGTGGCTGTCGCGTCGACTGCGCCTGGACCTTGGCGAAAAACGCGTGATCGACGGCGCCCCGACCAGCAAGCTGGCGGCCATGGCGGGTTCGTTGTCACTGGTCGGGGTGGTGATCGCAGGGCTGGTCATCGGGCTGATGCTGGTGGGACGCTGGGGGACGACGCCCTTCGAGCTGGCGGAACACCTGGCAGAATGGGTGCTCTACGTACTGCTGACGCTGATCGGCTGCCAGCTGCGCAACTCCGGCATGCCGCTCAAACAGATCCTGCTAAATCGTCATGGCCTGTTCATCGCCATGACCCTGGCGGCAAGCTCGCTGATCGGTGGACTCGCCGCGGCACCGATGCTCGGGCTCGCCTGGAACGAGGGCCTGGCCATGGCCTCGGGCTTCGGCTGGTACTCGCTGTCCGGTATTCTGATCGGCGAACACCTGGGGCCGGCCCTGGGCGGCGTCGCCTTCTTCAACGACCTGACCCGGGAACTGCTGGCCTTCGTGCTGATTCCGCTGGTCATGCGACGCTACGCGCCCCTGGCAATCGGCTATGGCGGCGCCACATCGATGGACTTCACCCTGCCGGTGATCCAGCAACACGGTGGCGTGCGCTGCGTGCCCATCGCCGTGGTCAGCGGCTTTATCCTGTCGCTGCTGTCACCACCACTCATTCTGTTTCTGGTCGCACTATGATGCCGGATCACGACAACCACTCATTTGGTCGCACTATGATGCCGGGTCACGACAACCACTCATTCAGCGCTTTATGGAAGCACTCTGATGCCGGGTCACGACAACCACTCATTCAGCGCTTTTCGGTAGCGCTGTGATGCTGGAATAAGATGCCCGGTTGTGCTGCCAAGCCGTGACGCCCGGTGGCCCAGCGCTTTATGCTGTCGAGTGCACGCAGCAAGGAAGACAAGCCCGTGGTGAATCCTGAGGACCGCCCCATCACCCTGAAGAATCTGGCCCAGCGACTTGGGGTCTCTACGGCCACCGTCTCCAACGCCTTCAATCGCCCCGATCAGTTGTCTCGCGCCCTGCGAGAGCACATCCTCGAGGAGGCCCGACGCCTGGGCTACCGCGGCCCCGACGCCAGGGCCCGCAGCCTGCGCACCGGGCAGTCCCGCATCGTCGCGGTGGTGCTGGCAGAGACACTGACCTACAGCCTCAACGACGCGGTTTCAAGCGAGCTTCTGACCGGCATCACCGAGGTGCTCGACGCCCACGGGCACACCCTGCTGCTGCTGTCGGGACGTCAGCCCGAATCTCCCCGTCACGCCGACGCACTCTGTCACCCGGGCTCCGCCAGCATGGCCGACGGCTTTGTCGTCTATGGTCTGATGCCCGGGGATCGGCTGATCAACGAGCTGCCGGCCCAGCGTCCACTGGTCGGGGTGGATTTCCATATCGATGCCCGCCCCACCGTCCATATCGACAACGAACCGGCCTGCTACGCCATCGCCTGCCACGCACTGAAAAAACGTCCACGGCGGGTCGGCATCCTCAGTCTGCGCTTGATCGATGAATCCTATAATGGCCCGGTGAGTGCCGAGCATCGCTGCCTCGATGCCCATCGCACCATCACCCGCTCGCGCCTGGACGGTTTCCACCGCGCCCTGGACGAACACGACATCGACCCCAGCGGCGTCCCGGTGTGGAACATCGACGAGAACACCCACGCGGTCTGCGCCCCGGTGATCGAGAAGATCCTCGACCTGCCGGCAGAACAGCGCCCGGATCTGCTTTTGTGCATGTCCGACCGCATCGCCCTGACCGTCCTGACCCTGGCCGAACAGCGTGGCATCCGCGTCCCCGAGGACCTGCGCCTGACCGGCTTCGACGGTATCGAAGAAGGCCAGTACCGAGCCCCACGACTGACCACCGTGCGCCAGGACAGCATCGAGAAGGGGCGCGTCGCCGCGCGCATGGTGCTGTGTCTGGAACCCGCCGAGAACCGCCTATTGGGAACGCGACTGCTGATCGGGGAAAGCTGTCCCTGACGGTATGACCGCTACGGACTGAGGTGAACGCTCGACTCATCCGTCGGCGAAGGCTGCACAAAGGTTTCACCGTTATTGGCGCCTTTTTGGCGCCGACGATGGCATGCTGTGTTCATCTTTTTCGCCATTTCGGTCAAGGAATCGTCGCATGTCCGCGAAACGCCTGTTTCGCCCGGCCTTCTCACGTCTGGGTCTGAAGCTCTTCGTCATCATCCTGGTGGTCAATGTGGCCATCGCCGGGCTGGTGTTCGTGGCGATTTCGCGCAGCCTCGACCAGGGCTTCATCGAGTACCTCGACCGCTCCCAGACCCAGCGCGCCGAGACCCTGGCGGAAGGCCTCGGCGAGGCCTGGGCGCGACGCCAGAACTGGCAGTGGCTGCGCCAGTCGCCGCGCGCCTGGCACCACCTGGTACGCCGCCAGCTTTGGCCCGGCGACAACCTGCCGCCGATGAGCATCGAAGGCGACCTGGGCGACCCCAGGGACTTCGTGCTCCATGACGAAAGCGGCCTGCCGGTGATCGGCCTGCCCCCGGACAAGGACGACATGGCCGCCGAACTGCGCTGGCTGCCGGTGATGAGCGCGGGCCGCCAGGTCGGCACCCTGGGCTATCGCCCGCCGGAGCAGTTAATGGCACGCATGGACCGGCTGTTTCTGGCCCAGCAGCAACGCAACCTGACCATCATCGTCATCGCCCTGGCGCTGACCTCGCTGCTGCTGGCCGCCGCCCTGTCCTGGTGGATGGGCCGACGCGCCCGCGGCATGGCACTGGCCACCCGCCGGCTGACCGAGGGCGACTACAGCATCCGCCTGCCGGAGCGCGGTCGCGACGAGCTGTCCAGCCTGTCCCACGACTTCAATGTGCTGGCGGAAACCCTGGAAGCCAGCCGCGAGGCACGTACCCGCTGGGTTTCCGACATCGCCCATGAGCTGCGTACCCCACTGGCGGTGCTGCGCGGCGAGATCGAAGCGATGCAGGACGGCATTCGCGCCCTCGACCAGGACAACCTGCGCTCGCTGTCCCAGGAGGTCGGCCAGCTAGAGCGCCTGGTCGCCGACCTGCGCCTGCTGTCCCAGAGCGACGCCGGCGCGCTGGAAGTCCAGCTCGCACCGCTGGACCTGGGCGAGCAACTGGCCACCCGGCTGGACGAAGCCGAGGGCTGGCTTGCCGATCATGGCCTGACCCTCGAGCACGATATTCAGGGCCCGGCGTGGATTCGCGGCGACCTGCAGCGCCTGCGCCAGCTATGGAACAACCTGATCGACAATACCTGCGCCTACACCCAGGCGCCGGGGCGACTCAAGGTATCGCTGCGGCGTGAGGCCGACGACTGGGTGCTGCGCTGGGAAGATAGCGCCCCCGGGGTGCCGGTCAACGAACTGCCGCGGCTGACCGAACGCCTCTACCGGGTGGAAGGCTCGCGCAACCGTTCAAGCGGCGGCAGCGGCCTGGGGCTGTCCATCGCCACCGCCCTGGCCCGCGCCCACGACACCGACATGCGCCCCTCCCCTTCCGAGCTTGGCGGGTTATGCTGGACCCTGCGTTTTCCGGCCCTGCCGGACCATCAGCAGCACGAGGACGATGAATGAACGACACCGACGCCAGTCTCGACGACATCCTGATCGTCGAGGACGAACCCAAGATCGCCCGTCTGGTGGCGGACTACCTGGAGGGCAGCGGCTACGCCACCCACCATATCGACCACGGCGACCAGGTGGTCGGCTACCTCAGCGAGGCCGAGTCGCGCCCCAGCCTGGTACTGCTGGACCTGATGCTGCCTGGCACCGACGGCCTGACCCTGTGCCGCGAGATCCGTCAGCGCTGGCCCGATATCGCGGTGGTGATGCTGACCGCCCGAGTCGAGGAGGTCGACCGCCTGCTGGGCCTCGAACTGGGTGCCGACGACTACATCTGCAAGCCGTTCAGCCCGCGCGAGGTGGTCGCCCGGGTCAAGGCCGTGCTGCGCCGCAGCCAGGCACACCAGCAGGACAGTGAAGCCAATCACGACCTGGTGCTGGACGAAAGCGGCTGGCGCGCCCTGGCCGACGGACAGGACCTGGGCCTCACCGCGGTGGAATTCCAGCTGCTCAAGGTGATGATGCACTCGCCGGGTCGAATCTTCGCCCGCGAGCAGTTGATGGATCACATGTACCGCGACCACCGCATCGTCTCCGAGCGCACCGTGGACAGCCATATCAAGAAGCTGCGCAAGAAGATCGCCGATATCTGGCCCGAGCGAGAAATCATCCGCTCCGTCTACGGCGTCGGTTACAAGTACCAGCCGGAAGAGTGATCCCCGGGGCTGCCTCTGATGGCAGCCGTCCCCCGGCAGCAGTCCCTCGGCGGCTGGACATCGTCCGGCCGCGCTGCCTTTCCCTTTTTCTGCTTGATGCCCCGAGTCTTATGCATCGAAAAGGAGACACTGCCCTGCAACGCCCTGCTGCAGGCAGGACAGTTGCTGCGGGCCGCATGATGTCACACTATGTAGTACACTACGAATGGCAAGGACACGGCCGGTGAGGATCTTCAAGAACGCCTGGTTTGAACGCTTCGCCAGAAAGCAGAAACTTGACGCCGCCGCGCTGCGCGACGCTATCCAGCGAGCGGAACGGGGCTTGATCGATGCTGACCTGGGCGGAGGCGTGATCAAGCAGCGGGTGGCTCGTCCCGGGCAAGGCAAGTCAGGCGGCTACCGCACGATCATCCTCTACCGCCAGGCACACCGAGCCTTCTTCGTTTACGGCTTCGCCAAGAGCCAACAGAGCAATATCAGCGACGAGGAAAAGGTTGCGTTCAAACGGGCCGCCCAACACATCCTCGAGCTGTCAGAAGAGCACCTGGTCGAGTTGATTCATAAGGGGCATTTTTTGGAGGTGGAAGACGATGGCGAAGAAATACCGTAGCGAAGCGATGGCGGCGATCCATGAAACCATGGAAGCTCTGCACGAGGTAGGCGCCGTCGACAAGCAAACGATGCGCGACTTCGATGAGAGCTGCCTCACCACTGTAGAAATGATTTCCCCCGACGCCATCAGAGCGCTGCGCGAGCGCGAAAATCTTTCTCAGTCTGTCTTCGCTCGCTACCTCAACGTCAGCAAGAACCTGGTCTCAGACTGGGAGCGCGGCGTGAAGCGTCCTGGAGGGCCCGCGCTGAGGCTACTGGCAGTCATCCAGAAAAAAGGCATTCAGGCCATCGCTTGCTGAGCGCGCCTCTCCATACCTGCCGGTGGACGGGCCACTTGCGTGGAGAGGCGAGTCAAGCACCGTACTCAGGGGGGCCGCCATATATCACGTTGTGCCCTCTGTCACGCTGCCATGGCCGTAATCGAGAGCCCCCTCTATCTGTTTCGCCTCGACTGACGGCAGGCCCGAAGATTCAGTCGCCAGCACCAAGCAAGCCGGTCGGCTAAGTGTCTCGACCGACTCACCGATAACGCAAGAGGCCGCCCAAGGGCGGCCTCTTGCGTATGGCACTTGCGCTCGATCTAGAACAGCGCGGGAATCCCGTACTGTCCCTCGAACATGCCCACCGCCAGCATGGCGAACAGACACACCGCCAGCACCGAGGCGGGGATGATCAGACGGTCGGCCAGCGACAGCCGGGTGGCGCGTTCGCGATCACCGATCCAGCCGTTGTTGTCGAGCAGCATGGTCACCGCCCAGGCCAGCACCGGGTTGGTGACCGCCGCGGCGAACAGGCAAACGCCGGCGGCCTGGGCGTCGCGGCTTTCCTTGATCATCTGCACGCCGGCCTCCAGCATCGGCAGGAAGACTCCGACCAAAAGCGCCACGCACATCACCGGCGGCCACACCGCCACATCCATGGGGAAGCCGAGGATGGCGATGGCGATGGTCAACAGCCCCAGCAAAATGGCGCCGGCGGGAATCGGCCGCTTGGCGATGGCCGCCGGGATCATGTAGGTGCCCCAGGACGAGGTGATATTGCCACCGCCGAGGGCGGTGCCGACCACCTGACGCAGCGAGCACATCGTCATGGTGTCGTCGACGTCCATCAACACCCGATCGGTCCCCTTGGGATAGTTCATCTCCTGGAAGATGCGATGACCGAGAAAGTCCGGTGACCACATGGCAACCGCCAGGATCGCGAACGGCAGCGAGGCGATGAAGTGCTGCATGTTCGGCAGCCCCAGCATCCAGCCTTGGTCGGTGCTGCCCCACCAGTAGCTGGGGCTGAGCGGCGGCAGGCCGGTCTCGGTGGTGAACTCGAGATCGAAGCCCGCACCCAGCGCCAGCGCCACCACCAGGCCGGTGACCGCGCAGGCGGGAATCGCCAGCCAGCGCTTGCCCAGCCGCGCCAGCACGGCGTACAGCAGGATATTGACCGCCAGCACCACCAGAGCGACGTAACCCATCTCGCCCTCGAGCCCCATGCCCCACGCCTTGAGGCTGCCGATCTGGCTCATGGCGCCGGAAAAGCCGAGAAAGATCAGCAGGCCACCGGCGGTGCCCTGGGAGGTCAGGTTGACCAGGCGCGAGCCGCCCTTGACCCAGGAAAGGCCGAGGCCAAAGGCGCCGATCCACAGCGCCAGGGCCAGCGGGTGGGCACCGGCAAGGGCCATGCTGGCGATCAGCGGAATCATCGGGCCGTGATTGCCGGCCAGGTTGGCACGCGGATTGAAGATACCCGAGCCCAGCACGCAGAACAGCAGGACCGGCAGCAGCATCTCCAGGCGCGAGACGGCGATGGCGAACTCGCGCCCCAGGGTGACATCGGGCCAGGCGGCGGACAGGCCATTGGCCCAGGACATCATCACCGCCGAGTACATGGCGATGATGCCGATGGTGCCGGCAATCGCCGGTACCAGGTCCTCGAGTTCGAAGTGGAAGTCCCGGCCGATCAGATTGAGACCATAGCGCCGGGGACGCATGATCTTGAGTTCATGCTCGAGGTAGTCGGAACGGCTGGCAAATTCGCTGGCATCGCGGTGCATCTCGCGATAGCTGGGGGCCTCGCCGGCCTCCCGGGTGGACGTCACGGTGTCTGTCATGTGGATCTCGATGTCTGAGGTGACGCTGCTGTCCGACGCCGAGCCAAGTCCCCCTGACCGTTCGTCGAATTGACAGCGCGCCTTGAAAAAAGATGACAGACCTTAACAATGCCCCCCGCGGGCCTCGTTGACGGCTATCAGGCTTTGGCCTCGCCAAGGGTTGCGACGCCAAAAATGCCTGACAAACTCCCCTCTCCCTTGATCCAGCGCAGGCGTCTCTTGCCTGGCATCTCAGGATCGACGAGAGTGAAGACCTCGACGCAGCCACCGCGTCTTGCCAGGAAGACCGTCATGCCCCCCAGGATCGCTGCCACCTTTTCCCGCTATCTGCGCGACCCGCGGATGCCCCAGGTCGAGGCGCGCCGAGTCAGGGGCGGGCACCGGCTAAGCCACGCGCCCCACAGCCACGACACCCACTCGCTGGGCGCGATCGTCCAGGGCCACTCGAGCTTCCTCAACCGCCACCGTACCCTTGAGGTGCGCCAGGGAGACGTGGTGCTGATCAACCCCGGCGACGTCCACGCCTGCAACGCCTTGAGCGAGCGAGACTGGGGCTATGACATGCTCTACCTGGACAGCGCCTGGCTGACCGAGCGCTGCGGCCTCGACGGCGACGACGGCGCGGTGTTCTCGGCACTGACGACGCAAGACGCCCACCTTCACCATGCCATTCGCGTCGCCACCGACGCCCTTGCCGATGGGGATGCCAGCCTGCTTGAGCGCGAGACCGTGCTTGAGCGGCTCGCCGAGCGCCTGACAGGCCTGCTCGACCTGCCGGCGCAAGGCGAGGCAGAACATGGCGCGCCTCCCGAGCGACTGGTGCGCGCCTGGGAGCGGCTTCACGACGACTGGCAGCAAGAGCTGCGCCTGGACGATCTTTGCGCCGCCGCCGAGTGCCGCGCCACCAGCCTGATTTCGGGCTTTCGACGTCACTATGCCACCACCCCCCATGCTGCGCTGATCGACCTGCGCGTGCGTCATGCCAGGCAACGACTGCGACGGGGCGATCCCATCGCTGCGGTCGCCAACGACTGCGGTTTCGCCGACCAGGCGCACCTGCAGCGCACCTTCAAGAAGCTGCTGGCCACCACCCCGGGGCACTATATCCAGGGTCATATGCAGGATCAGATGCAAGGTTATATGCAAGATCAGATGCCAGGCCCGTTGAAGGGTCAGATTCAGCACCTTAAGCAGCGCGCCTGACCGTCGTACCGGTGGCCGCAAGCTGCCTCACAGCAGCATCAGCGCGCCGCTGCAAATCAGCAAGGCCGCCAGCAGGCGCTGGAGAACCCGCCGTCTTGCCTCGCACGACAGCCAGCCCCGGGCGTGTCCACCGAGCCACGCCCAGCCGATGGCGCTCGCCAGACAGACGCTGCCCCAGACCAGGGTGAACAGCGCGATATCGACGCTTCCCCGTCCCGCCGTAAACAGTCCCAACCCTGCCAGCGAGGCGATCCAGGCCTTGGGGTTGAGCCACTGCATCAGCGCGCCGGTGGCGGGACCCGGCGGTTCACGCCGCTGGTCCGTGCCCCAGTCGCCTGCGTCCGTCAACAGGCGCCAGGCCAGCCAGGCCACAAAGCTCAGGCCCGCCAGCCGCACCAGCCACTGAAGCCCGGGCAGCGCCAGCCAGACACTCCCGAGCCCCGCCGCAAGCAGGCCCAGCAGCAGGGTGAAACCGCCGCTGGCACCCACCACCAGGGGCATCGCTCGGCGCCAGCCGTGACCCACTCCGGTGGACAGGATCAGCAGGTTGACCGGGCCCGGCGATATCGAGGCCACCAGCGAGAAGGCGAAGATCGCCAGCAGTTCTTCCAGAGAAAACGTCATCACACATGCCTCACAGGATGGCGTTTCAGGCTGACGCGATGACGGCCTTCGGTATTGAAGAAAATTTCACCGGCGCCGACTCCTCGGCCGCTGCTCTACTCCCCCATCGAAAATTCGAACCCTGCGTTGCACGAACTCGTCTGCGCTTGCCGCTTCTCTGCACATTGGCTGCATCAGCCTTGCACGAGCCAGGGTCAAGATGGATCACGTCAACAAGGGCATCGCCCGCCATAACGCCACGTCCTGTGACGAGGCATCAACGCTGAAGGAAGTCGACCCATGAAAATGACATTTGCCCGCAAGGCCCTGCTGTCCGCCGCTGTCTCTGCCGCCCTGCTGCCGGTCGCCATGACCGCAACAGCCTCGCCCGACCGCCCAGAAGGCCCGCGCCACGAAGGGGGCGAGATGCGCGCCGAGCTGTTTGACCGCGCCGGCATCGACGCCGAGACCCGCGAAGCCCTGAAGCAGGCCGCCATGGAGCACCGTCAGGAGGTCAAGGAACTCAACGACGATTTCCGCGAGCAGCGCATGGAGATCCTCGGTGAAGACGGTGTCGCCGCCCTCGAACGTGCCCGCCACGAGCTGCGCGAGGAGCGCATCAACGCCCTGGTCGACAAGTGGGAGCTGTCCGACGACGAGCGCGACGCCTTCAACGCCGCTCGCGAATCTTTCAAGGAAGGCGCCGAAGCGCTGAAGGCCCAGGACTTCGAGAACCCCGAAGCCCGTCATGACGCCTGGCGCGAACTGATGTCCTCCACCCGTGACCAGCTGGCCGAGATCCTCGACGAGCGCCAGCTGCGTGAACTGAAGCACACCATGATGCCGGGCCACGGCGACCACCCCCGCGGTGGTCCGGGTGAGCACCGCGCTCATGGTCACGACAAGCATCACGCCCCCGAGGCCTGATATTGACGCCACCGGTTCGGCCATAGGCGCTGCTCCGGGGGACCAGAAAGCCCTGTACCAACACGCCATGTCCGAGCCTCGGGCATGGCGTTTTCGTGCGCCCCCTGCCCGCCGTTTCTCCCCCTCGGGTTGAAAGATGCTCCCCATCTCTGTATTTTATTGAACGTTCAATCAATAAAATAACCGCGCGCCCCTGGCCGCGGTGGGTCGCCCAGACCCTTCGCAAGAGCCGCCAACAGGTGCCGAGCCACGACTCGGCCACTCCGCCATCATCATTTTGTTAATTGGTCGGTCAATTAACAAAATGGCGTAACGCTCACGGAAGCAGCATCAGGATGCCAGGATGGCATCGTGGAGAACGGCGATAGCCTCGCCGGGCAGGCTCTGTCTCACTTCATCCTCGAGGGAGCACGTGCATGTCACATCACGAGAGCGCCTCCCGCGATCGCCTCAACCCCGTCGTCTTTCACGGCGCGGTAGCCGGCATCGTGGTCTTTCTGTTCTTCACCATGACCTTCACCGAACGGGCCGGTGCCCTGTTCGACAGCGGTCTTGCCTGGGTCAACGACACCTTCGGCTGGTACTACATGCTGGCCGCCGTGGCCTATCTGGTGTTCGTGCTGGTCATCAGCCTGTCCCGGGTCGGCAACATTCGCCTCGGCCCGGACCACTCGCGCCCGGAGTTCTCGCTGCTGTCATGGGCCTCGATGCTGTTCGCCGCAGGCATCGGCATCGACCTTCTGTTCTTCTGCGTGGCCGAGCCGCTGTCGCACTATCTGACGCCCCCGGACATGGCCCCGGAAAGCGCCGCCGCCCTTAGGCAGGCGGTGCCCCAGACCTTCCTCCACTGGGGCCTGACCGGCTGGGGCATGTACGTGCTGATGGGCATGGCCCTGGCCTACTTCAGCTATCGCCATCGCCTGCCGCTGGCCATCCGCAGCGCCCTCTATCCGCTGTTGGGCAAGCGCATCTACGGCCCCATAGGCAATGCCGTCGATATCACCGCGGTGATCTCCACCGTGTTCGGCATCGCCACCAGCCTCGGTATCGGCGTCATCCAGCTCAACTACGGCCTGAGCTTCATGTTCGGCGTACCCGAAAGCCTGTCGACCCAGGTGGTGTTGATCGTGCTGGTGGTGATCCTGGCGACCATCTCGGTGGTCACCGGCGTCGAGAAGGGCATTCGCCGGCTGTCCGAGTTCAATATGCTGCTGGCCGCCGCCCTGCTGCTGTTCGTGCTGTTCCAGGGTGACACCCTGGCGCTGCTCAACGCCCTGGTGCTCAACGTCGGCGACTATCTCAGTGGCTTCGTCGGCAAGAGCTTCGACACCTACGCCTTCGCCGGCAGCGACGCCCAGCAGTGGAAAGGCTGGTGGACCATCTTCTTCTGGGGCTGGTGGATCGCCTGGACGCCCTTCGTCGGGCTGTTTCTGGCGCGCATCTCGCGCGGGCGCACCATTCGTCAGTTCGCCCTTGGCGCCCTGCTGATTCCGCTGGGCTTCATGATGGCGTGGATGTCGATCTTCGGTAACGCCGGCATCGACATGGTCGCCAATGACGGCCTGGCGGTGCTCGGCGAGCAGGCGCTGGCCACTCCCCAGACCACCATCTACACCTTCCTCGAGCAGTACCCCTACATCGGCGTCACCGCCTCGGTGGTCACCCTGCTCGGAGTGGTGTTCTTCGTTACCTCGGCGGACTCCGGCGCCCTGGTGCTGGCCAACTTCACCTCGATTCTGCGCGACGTCAACCACGACGCGCCGATCCGCCTGCGCATCTTCTGGGCGGCGGTGATCGGCCTGATTACCATCGCCCTGCTGATGGCCGGCGGCCTCGACGCCCTGCAAAGCGCGGTGGTGATCACCGCCCTGCCGTTCTCGCTGGTGATGTTCGCCATCATGGTGGGACTGGCCCGGGCCCTGCGCACCGAGAAGGAAAAGGCCGACGCGCGCAAGCTGGTCGCGGCCAGCGGCGAAGGCGGCAACTGGAAGGAACGCCTGGATCGGGCGCTGGACACCTCCAACCGCGCCGGTGCCGAGTCGACCATGGAGCACGCCCTGCGCCCGGGCCTGAAACAGTTCGTCGAGGAGCTCGAGCGTCGCGGCCAGTCGGCCACCCTGAGCGAAGAGCAGATCGAGGGCGAACCGCTGCCGCGGCTGACCCTGCAGGTGGACTTCGAGGCGATGCAGAGCTTTGTCTACCAGGTCCGCCCCCATCGCATGCGCACGCCGAGCTTCCTGCCGGCGGACGATGACTACTACCTGCGCCTGGACGTGCATCTGGCCGAAGGCGGCGTGGGTCAGAACCTCAATGGCTACACCCGGGGTCAGGTCATCGATGACGTGCTCGGCGAGTACGAGCGCCACCTGCAGTTCCTGGCCATCGCCCGCCAGGGCACGCCGACGCCGGCCATGCCGGGCTTTATCGGCGAGCCACCCCAGGGCACGACCCAGGAACCCTGAGCGTGACCCGGCAAGGTCGTCACCGACGACGCCGGAGCAAGTGACAGCGGCGGCCCCAGGGCCGCCGCTTGGGTATGTAACGCTGGTGGGCAGGCGGGCGTGACACCGCGATTGCCATGCATCGCCAGGGACGCGATCCTTGTCGACGTCATCAGCAGAGCGCCCAGGAGAGTCCCATGCCCGACGTCGACCAGATTCGCTACTACCACGCCCACCTCTACTACGACGATGCCGAAGGGCTTGCCCAGGCCAGGACCCTGGCCGAGCAATGCCAGGCGCGCTTTGCCGTTCAGGTGGGGCGTTTTCATCAACAACCGGTGGGGCCGCATCCGCGCTGGAGCTGCCAGCTATCCTTCGCGGCCGAGGCCTTCGGCGAGATCGTGCCCTGGCTCGCCATCCACCGAGGCGAGCTGGACATCTTCGTGCATCTGGGTACCGACGACGACCTCTTCGACCATACCCAGGGCGTCATCTGGCTGGGACACAGCCACGCACTCGACCTGTCCGTTTTTTCCACGAGCTGACCTTCACGAGGCCTGGGGCCGCTCTCCCCTGGCGAGCCGAGCCGCGATCTGATCCAGCACACCGTCAAGCTCGGCGACGCTTGTGATCAGGTAATGGGGACGACAGGCGCTCAGTCGCTCGGCTACGTGGCGCCGGCGCCGCTCGAGCGCATCCGGCGCGGTCGCTTGGTAACCCTCGAGATCCAGTCCCATGGCGTTGCCGGTATCGGTCACCGCCACCGACCACATGCCGGCGGCGCGCCCCTCCTCGATGCCGGGAGCGGTATCATCGACCTTGACGCAAGCCGCCACATCACCGATACCGAGCGCCACCACATTGGCCAGCGCCTGGGCCGGCCCGGGTCGCCCGCGCACCACCTCGTCACCGGCGACGGCGTGGTCCACCTCGAGCCCCGCCTGGCGCGCCGCACGGCGCACCGGCGCCAGCACCTCGGCGGGATAGCCGGAGCAGGAACCGATCTTTAGCCCTCTTCCACGCAGCCCCGCGAGACATTCCAGGGCGCCAGGAATCGGCGCGGAATGCTCGGCCACCTTGGCCACCTGCAACGGCATGAACCGCCGATAGAGCACGTCGACGTCCTCGTCGCTCGGCGAGTGGCCACAGGCCCGACGAAAACGCTCGGCGATGTCGGGCAGATCGCACAGGGCGCGGATATGGTCCCACTTGCTCATGCCCATGGGGCCGCGGGCTTCGTCGAGGCTTACGGCCACACCGATCTCGGCGAACACCTCGACAAACACCTGGGTCGGGGCGAAGGAGCCAAAGTCGACCAGGGTCCCGGCCCAGTCGAAGATGACGGCCTCCAGGGCCAGAGGAACGTGATGGTCGGTACTCATGCGGTCGGCTCCTTGCGGGTTCGAGATGCCATGGATGGTGCCGCGACACCAGCGTAGGCAAGGATGACAAGGACATCACATGCATATGACAGGGCGGCGACACCCGGTGTCGCCGCCCTGCTGTATCGGTCGCCGCTGCTCAGTCAACCTAGCCCTGCATATCGAGCACGACTCGGCCCTCGATCTTGCCATCGATCATGCGGCCGAAGATGTCGTTGATATTGGCCAGACGGTCGGTGGAGACGGTGGCCTTGACCTTGCCTTCACCGGCAAAGTCCAGCGCCTCCTGAAGGTCCTGGCGGGTACCGACGATGGAGCCACGCACGGTGATGCCATTGAGCACGGTATCGAAGATCGGAAGCGGAAAGTCTCCCGGCGGCAGGCCGTTCAAGGCGATGGTGCCACCGCGCCGGACCATGCCCTGGGCCTGCTCGAAGGCCTTCGGCGAGACCGCCGTGACCAGGGCCCCATGGGCGCCGCCGATGTCCCGCTTGATCGCCGCCACCGGGTCCTCCTTCAAGGCGTTGACGGTGACCGTGGCGCCGAGCCGTCGTGCCAGCTCCAGCTTGTCGTCGGCCACGTCCACCGCCGCCACGTTCAGGCCCATGGCCACGGCGTACTGCACCGCCATATGGCCAAGACCACCGATGCCAGAGATCACCACCCACTGCCCCGGGCGGGTATCGGTCATCTTCAGGCCCTTGTAGACGGTGACGCCGGCGCAAAGTACCGGGGCGATCTCGACGAAGCCGACGTTGCTCGGCAGATGGCCGACGAAGCCGGCGTCGGCGATGGCGTACTCGGCGAAGCCACCGTTGACCGAGTAGCCGGTGTTCTGCTGGGACTCGCACAGGGTCTCCCAACCGCCCAGGCAGTGCTCGCAGTGGCCGCAGGCGCTGTACAGCCAGGGAATCCCCACCCGATCGCCTTCCTTGACGTGGCTGACGCCTTCACCCACCGCGGCAATCTCGCCGACGCCTTCGTGTCCGGGAATAAATGGCGGGTTGGGCTTGACCGGCCAGTCGCCGTGGGCGGCGTGCAGGTCGGTATGGCAGACCCCGGAGGCGGCGATCTTGACCAGAACCTCGCCCCTGGCGGGACGCGGCACCTCGACCTCCTCGAGGGTCAAGGGCTGACCGAACTGACGAACGACGGCGGCTTCCATGGTGCTTTGCATTGTTGTGCTCCTTGCCCTGATCCGGGCAAAAAGGGTCTCTGTCCGCCCGCTATCAAGGAAGGACGGTACAGAGGAGAAAGGTGTCCGGGGACACCCGGTGAACGGTCGCGGCGCTGAGAGTCAAACGGCGTCAGGCCGCTGGGGTGAAGCTTCCCGGGCCCGGTGGTACCGGGCCCGGATCGACTCCCTTTAGAAGAAACCGAGGGGATTGGTGTCGTAGCTCACCAGCAGGTTCTTGGTCTGCTGGTAATGCTCGAGTGCCATCTTGTGGGTCTCGCGACCGACGCCGGACTTCTTGTAGCCGCCGAAGGCGGCGTGGGCGGGATACTGGTGGTAGCAGTTGGTCCATACGCGACCGGCCTGGATGCCACGCCCCATGCGGAAGGCCACGTTGATGTCACGACTCCAGACGCCGGCGCCAAGGCCGAATTCGGTGTCGTTGGCAATCGCCAGGGCTTCTTCCTCATCCTTGAAGGTGGTCACCGCCACCACCGGGCCGAAGATCTCTTCCTGGAAGACGCGCATCTTGTTGTTGCCCTTGAGCAGCGTCGGTTCGATGTAGTAGCCGGTGTTCAGATCGGCATTGAGCTTGGCCTGGTTGCCACCGGTCAGGAACTCGGCGCCTTCCTCCCGGGCCACGTCCATGTAGGACATGATCTTGTCGAACTGCTCCTTGGAGGCCTGGGCGCCGACCTGGACCTCGGTGTCCAGTGGGTTGCCACGCTTGATGGTGGTGACCCGCTCCATCACCTTGGCCATGAACGGCTCGTAGATGCTCTCCTGGATCAGCGCCCGCGACGGGCAGGTGCATACCTCACCCTGGTTGAAGAAGGCCAGCACCAGCCCCTCGGCGGCCTTGTCGATGAACTCCGGCTCGGCGTTCATGATGTCGGCGAAGTAGATGTTGGGCGACTTGCCGCCAAGCTCCACGGTAGAAGGAATGATGTTGTCGGCAGCGCACTTGAGGATGTGCGAGCCCACCGGGGTGGAACCGGTAAAGGCGATCTTGGCGATGCGCTTGCTGGTGGCCAGGGCCTCCCCCGCCTCGGCGCCGAAGCCGTTGACCACGTTGACCACGCCGGGAGGCAGCAGGTCACCGATCACCTCCATCAGCTTGAGGATCGAGGCCGGGGTCTGCTCGGCGGGCTTGAGCACCACGCAGTTGCCGGCGGCCAGCGCCGGGGCCAGCTTCCAGGTGGCCATCAGCAGCGGAAAGTTCCAGGGGATGATCTGGCCGACCACGCCCAGCGGCTCGTGGAAGTGATAGGCCACGGTGTTGGCGTCGATATCGGCGGCGGTGCCTTCCTGGGCACGAATGCAGCCGGCGAAGTAGCGGAAGTGGTCCACCGCCAGCGGAATATCGGCGTTCAGGGTCTCGCGCACCGCCTTGCCGTTGTCCCAGCACTCGGCCACCGCCAGCGCCTCCAGGTTGGCCTCGATGCGCTCGGCGATCTTCAACAGGATATTGCTGCGCTCGCCAGCGGAGGTGCGCCCCCAGGCCGGCGCTGCCCCATGGGCGGCGTCCAGTGCCTTGTCGATATCCTCGGCGCTGGAGCGGGGGATCTGGCAGAACACCTGGCCGTTGACCGGGCTTACGTTGTCGAAGTACTGGCCCTTGACCGGGGCGACGAACTCGCCGCCGATATAGTTGCCGTAGCGCTCGTCGAAGCTGACCACGGCTTCGGGTTGTCCGGGGTTGGCGTAGATCATGGCGTGTCTCCTTGGAAAGGATGTTGTAGTTGTCTGCCACTCCAGTCTTGGTCAGGAACCTGGCTTGCGACATACTGCCCTGGCAGGAGAGCGCCTCCTCCTTCGGTAGGAGACCGACCAAGGACACAGACAACCGGGACGCCAGACATGCACAGCCTGATGGTGGCTGACGATCACCCGCTCTTTCGCGACGCCATTGCCGCGGTCATTCAATCGGGCCTGCCCGGCACCGAGCTGCGCGAGGCGGACTGTTTCGCCGCGTTGACCAGCGCCCTCGACGCCGACGACGACGTCGACCTGGTACTGCTGGACTTGAATCTGCCCGACGCCTCGGCCCTGGACGGACTGCGCGAACTGCGCCGGGCCTTTCCGGCGGTGCCGGTGGCGGTGCTGTCGGCCGAAAGCGAGCGCGCCACGGTGCTCGGCGCCCTGGATCTGGGCGCCATCGGCTACCTGCCGAAGTCCACGCCACGCCCGGACCTGCTGGCGGCGATCAAGCAGATCCTCGACGGCCAGATCTATCTGCCCGCCGAGATCATGCGCCGCCCGGCCGAGGCCTCGAGTGCCCCGCCTGTGACGCAGGGGGCGACACAGGGGATGACGGGTCCAGCCGATGCAGGCGCACTCGAGCAACTGACGGTCAAGCAGCTCGAGGTGCTGTCCCTGCTGATTCGCGGCGCCTCCAACAAGGTCATCGCCCGCGAGCTCGATATCGCAGAGACCACGGTCAAGACCCACGTCTCGGCGATCCTCAAGAAGCTTGGCGTCGGCAGCCGCGTCCAGGCGATCCTGGCAGCCGACGAGCCCACCCTGCTGGCCTGCCTGGCCAGGCGGCGGGCGCGCTAGAAGGCAGAACGTCTCGCTGACCAAGGCAAGACGGCTCAACCGGCGTCGAGCAGGTGTATCAGTGCCTGACGCAGGCGCAGGGGCTTCAGCGGCTTCAGTAGACAGGGGAAGCCAAGCTCACGACAACGCCGCTTGATCTCGGCGTCGTGGTTGGCAGTGATCAGTATCGGGGCCAGGTCTACATGAGAGCCGGCCAGGCGCTGCGCCAGCGCCAGGCCATCTTCTTCGTCGCTGGACAGGTGGTAGTCGATCATCACCACCGTTGGCGACGGCCTATCCATGCCCTGTGTCTCGTGGCGCTCGGCCAGGCTCTGTTCCAGTTCAACCACTCGCGACGCCAGGCGCGCCCGACATCCCCAGCCACCCAGCAGCGCGCTCATGCCCTCGAGGATGGCGGGATCGTTGTCCAGCACCCATACCTCGGTACTCTGCAGTTGACGCGTGCCGGCCTGCTGCAGGGTCGAGGCCGACGGGGCCACCGCACGCGCCGGGCGAGCGCAGGGCACGCTTACCGAGAACTGGGCGCCCTGGCCGGGTCGGCTATTGAGGGTAATGGGATGATCGAGCAGGCGGGCGATGCGATCGACGATGGCAAGCCCCAGTCCCAGCCCGCGCTCCTGCCCCGGGGCTGCGGCGTTGCCGCGGCGAAACTCCAGAAATATCTCGTCACGGCGAGCCTCGTCGATGCCCGGACCGGTATCCCCCACCAGGATCTCGAGCCAGTACTGCTGGCCTACCCGCCGCCTGCGACAGCCGAGCAGCACCCGCCCCGACTCGGTGTAGCGCACGGCGTTGGACATCAGGTTGCGAATCACCCGGGCCAGCAGCGCCAGGTCGGACTCGACCCAGGCGGAACTCGGCACATAGCGAAACGCCAGCCCGCGGGCGCCGGCCATCTGACGAAATTCCTCGGCGAGCGCATCCAGCAGTTGCGAGACGGCGAAGGGGGCCACGTCCGGGGTCAGCACCCCGGCATCCAGTCGCGAGATATCGACCAGGGTCCCCAGCAGCAATTCCACGTCGCTGAGCGAGCGATCGATTCGCTGCACCAGACGACCGGATTCTTCAGGCAACTTTCGCACTTCCAGGGCGCTGGCAAACAGCCGCGCGGCGTTGAGCGGCTGCAGCAGGTCGTGGCTGACCGCCGCCAGGAAGCGGGTCTTGGAGGCATTGGCGGCCTCGGCGTCGCGCCGGGCCTCCTCCAGACGGGCATTGGTTTCGGCCAGTTCATCCAGGGTACGGTGCAGGGTCTCGGTGCGCTCGCGCACCTGCTCGGCGAGCAGCACCGCGTGCTCGAAGGCACCATAGGGTGCCCCGCCCGCCCCGGCGGACTCGACCCGCTCGATCAGCGCCTGGCAGATCCGGCGCAGCCGATGGTTTTCCTCCAGCAGTTCCTGTTCCAGTGCACTGCTGGCGCGATCCTGCCTTGGCTCACCGACCAGATCCAATCGCCACCCCCGTGAAGGTCTGGTTGATATGCATGCCGTGGTGCTGCTCGCCGTAGGTGTTGAAGCCCACCACCGAGGCCTTGGAAAGTCGTTCGGAGGCGTCGTCGATCTGCTCGAGCGCCTCGAACTCCAGACGCCTGAGAAAGCAGTCACAGCCGATGATCAACTGAGGTCGCCCCAGTCGGCGCTGAAGGCCCCCCAGGGTATCGTCGAGGGCCTCGAGAATCGGCGTGCCGGCCATGGCGGTCAGCACGATGCCGGTCTCCACCGCGCAGTAGAAGCTGAGGCTACCGTCGGCGTTGGCACGCTGGATCGAGCGGACGTAGTAGGCGTCGCCCAGCTTGACCGCCAACGGGTGGCGGGCAAACACGCCCTCATCGAGCTCGCTTGGCAAAACCCCGACCAGCCGGGCGTACTCGTCCACCGCCGGCAGGGCATTGAGCTCCAGCACGCGCCGGCCCGCAGGGTCGGCGCGGGTGACCACCAGCTTGTCACGGCGTGCCGCCAGGTGATGGGTCGAGAACACCTCGAAGGGATGGTGGGTGGTGATCAGCACCACCACCGCCGCCGCGCTGTGAAAGCGCCCACCGGCAAACACGTGGGTATGCGCCAGTCGGTTGTCGTCCCCGGCCGAGCCACCGAAGCTCGGGATCCCCCCCAGGGCAGCGTCCAGAGTGGTCAGCACCTGCTCTTCGCTGGCCGACAGCCCATCGAGCAGGGTCAGCGCGAAGGCCTCGCCATCCAGATGCCCCCTGGCGGTGGCCAGAAGCGACTCCACCCGACGCTGGGCGTCGATCAGGGAGACGCTCTCGAGGTCCTCGAGCAGGGTGGTGGCCACACCAAAATGACGGCGATCGAACCCGATGGCGACGATGGACCCGCGCTCGTACCCCAGCGGGGTGATCTCGCCCGCCGTGGTGCAACCCGCCAGCGGCAGCCCACCGAAGGTCGACTCCAGGGCCTGGGCCAGGGGGTCCAGCGCGTATTCGGCGCTGACGAAGAACAGCACGAAACCCAGGTCGGGATGATAGAGCTCGTGATGCAGCTCACGAGCCGCCTGTTCGGCCTTGGGGTGGCGGCTGGCCGCCACCTTGAGTCCCAGCGACGCAAGCTCTTGTTGTTCTGGTGTAGGGCGCTCCCGCGCGGTGATGTCGCCTTCCACGCGGGGCGCCGTGCTCGCACTGCCCATGGGCTGTCCTCAAGATCCGCGGCAACGCCGCATGACCTGAGTGTAGGCGCGAGCAGTGGCCAGACTCAATGCGAGCCGGGAGGGCCGCCTGTCAGCCTCAGCTGCGGCGCAGACGCAGGCTCAGGCGAGCGCCACGTCCGGGCGGCGCCTGAAGCCAGGGCGCCAGCAGGCGGGTAGACAGGGGGATGAAAAGGAACACCATCACCGGGGTCAGCATCAGGGTGCTGGCGAGTACCCGAGGAACCAGCGGCAAGGTCGCCAGGGTATCGCCCAGCAGCCACTGGAACATCAGCGACACCGGGAAGAACGCCAGCCAGATGGCGATCGCCTGCTTCCAGCGCGGCGGCACCCTGGGGCCGGGGCTGGTGAACCAGCTGTCGAGTCCCAGGGCACGCCGCTCCTGGGGGGCCTCGAACAGGCCGGCACCACGCTCGAGCCAGGCACGGCGCGAGGCGGAATGCTCCCAGCGTGCGAGGGTATCGGTGTCCTGAAAGCGAAAGATGATCTGATACTCGTCGTCGCCGGGGGGCGGCGCCAGGATGCCGGAACCGAGATAGCCGGGGAAGTCCGCCGCCAGCTCGCGGCCTTCATCGAGCCACAGGGTGAAGTCGCGGTAGCGTCCACGCGCCACGCGGCGGGCCACCATGAGAGTCACGGGTTCGCTTGACATGGGATCTCCTCATCAATCGGACGTACCGCCTCGTGCCTGCTCGCGCCAGCTCACGCCAGCTAGCGCCGACTCTCGCCGGCCTTCACAAGAAAACGGTCGTCCTTGTCAGGCCCCGGGTGGGGGCCGCCTGGGCCCGGTAAGGCCCTGTCCCGGCTGAGGTGGGGTCGCCACCTGCTCCGGGTCCTGCCTAGCATGAGGCAAGAAGCGCGCCATTATGCCATGCGCTCGGAATTTTTCCGTCTATTTACTGAGAATCCAGCAAAATACCAGTCGATCATTTCGCCAAAGGGTCATGAACACAAAAAAATGGCCCGACCTATAAGGCCGGGCCATTGAGCAACACCCTTCATCGTGCACCAGTGAGAGGCACCCAGGGCGCCAACTGCACCTTGCTGGCCGTCAACCGCCGGTGAGTGCCAAGCCCCCCATATCAGGCCCCCTCGCCCACCGGCATGGAGGCCGTCTCGCCGCGCTTGATGGCGGCGTAACCGAGCCCGGTCACCAGCGAGCCCGCGACGATCGCCAGCAAGTACCACAACACTGGAGTAATCGCATTTGGAATCAACAGCACGAATACGCCGCCGTGGGGGGCCATCAGCTTGGCGCCCACCAGCATCGAGATGGCTCCGGTGATGGCGCCGCCCAGCATGCTGATGGGAATCACCCGCAGCGGGTCCTTGGCGGCGAAGGGAATCGCGCCCTCGCTGATGAAGCACAGCCCCAGCACGAAGGAGGCCTTGCCGGCCTCGCGCTCGGGGTCGGCAAACTTGCGCCCGGCGACGAAGGTGGCGATGCCCATGCCGATCGCCGGCACCATGCCGGCGGCCATGATCGCCGCCATGGGGGCGTAGGTCTCGGAGGCGAGCAGGCCCACCCCGAAGGTGTAGGCCGCCTTGTTGACCGGTCCCCCCAGGTCGAAGCACATCATCGCCCCAAGCAGAATCCCCAGCAGCACCGCATTGGTGGAGCCCATGCTCTCGAGGAAGGCGGTCAGTGCCTCGAGCACCCCGGCCACCGGCTCACCGACCACATAGATCATCACCAGACCGGTGACCAGACTCGCGACCAGCGGGATGATCAGGATCGGCTTGAGTGACTCGACGCTGGAAGGCAGCTTGACGTAGCGGGTCACCGCCTTGGCCACGTAGCCGGCCAGAAAGCCCGCCAGGATACCTCCGATGAAGCCGGCACCTATGTTCGACGCCAGCATGCCGCCGATCATGCCCGGGGCGATGCCGGGCCGATCGGCGATGGAATAGGCGATATAGCCAGCCAGCACCGGCACCATCAGGGCGAAGGCGGTGCCCCCACCGATCTCCATCAAGGCGGCAGGCAGGGTGCCCTCCTCCTTGAAGGCCTCGATGCCGAAGACGAAGGACAGCGCGATCAAGAGGCCCCCGGCCACCACCATGGGCAGCATGAAGGACACTCCGGTCAGCAGGTGCTTGTAGACGCCCTTCTCCTTGAAGCTCTTGGCGGACTCGGCCCTGGCACCGCCATCCGCGCTTTCCACCTGGGCCTCGACCAGCGCTGCCTCGATGGTCTGGCGCGACTTCTTCAAGGCGTTGCCGGTGGACGTGCGGTAGATCCGCTTGCCGGCAAAGCGGGTGGGATCGACCTCGATATCGCAGGCCAGGATGACCAGATCCGCCTGGGCGATCTCGTCGTCGGTCAACTGGTCCTGAGCGCCCACCGAGCCCTGGGTCTCGACGCGTACCTGATGGCCGAGCCCACGCCCGGCCTCGGCCAGTGCCTCGGCGGCCATGAAGGTGTGGGCGACCCCGGTGGGACAGGCGGTCACCGCGACGATGCGCGCCTCGTCGCTGACGTCTGCAGCCACGGGGCCATTCCCTGAAGCGCTGGCCGCCTCATCGTTGAGGGGGGTAAACACCTGGGCGTCGCGTGCCGCCCGCTCGAGAAAGTCCGACGGGTCGCTCAGGGCATCTTCCAGGCTGCCACGATACAGGCGCTTGCCGCTGAAGCGGTGGGCCCCGGCGATGGGTTCGCCCACCGCGATCACCAGCTCGGCCGCGGCCAGGGTCTGGTGGGACAGGGTCTCGACCGGTGCCAGGCTCGAGTGCACCTCGGTGGAGAGCTGCCAGCCCTTGGCCTCGGCGGCAGGGGTCAGGCGCTGGGCGGCCAGGTAGCTCGTGACGCTGCCGCCGGGGCAGGTCGTCAACAGGATCACGTTCATGCAAGTACTCCCCGGGCTTCGACGTCATTGAGGCGCCGCACCCTGGTGTCGGAAAGAAGATCGGTGAAATCGGAGGCGTCGGCCCGGCCCACGCCGGTGTGGCGCACCGCCTCGGCGGACAGCGCCGTGGCAAACCTCAGCGCCTGTTCCACAGGCGCCTCGCACAGCACGCCGTGCAGCATGGCGGCAAACAGGGTGTCGCCGGCACATACGGTATTGGCCACCCTGACCGCAGGAGGCAGCGACTGCCACAGGCCATGCGGACCCAGCCAGGTCACACCGTCGGCACCGGCGGAAATCAGCACGTCGCCGACGCCGGCGGCGTAAAGCTCAAGGGCTGCACGCTGAACGTCGACGTCTGTTGCAATGTCACGATCCGCCCAGTCGGCCAGCTCCTCCAGGTTGGGCTTCACCGCGTCGGCCCCCGCCTTGACCGCTGCCTTGAGCGCCTCGCCGCTGGTGTCCACCCACACGGGTACGCCGGTGGCCTTGATCCGAGTGATCAGTTCGGCCAGCGCCGAAGCGCCGACTCCCGGTGGCTGGCTGCCGCCGATCATTACCGCGGCGGGGCGCAGCGCAGGCGTCGTCAGGCGCGCCTCGATGGTGGCGATCAGGCGCTGCCAGGCGTCGGCATCGACGCTGAGTCCCGGCGCATTGATATCGCTGACGCGACCGTCGGCCTCGCTCAGCTTGGTGTTGATGCGGGTGGCGCCGGGCAATCGCACAAAGGCGTCCTCGACCCCCATCTCGGCGAAGGCATCGATGAAGGGCGAGTCGTTGTCACTGCCCAGAAAACCGGTGACACAGACCGGGTGGCCCAGGGCGGCAAGCACCCGCGCCATGTTGACGCCCTTGCCGGCGGCGGTCAGCTCGACTGACTCGGCGCGGTGCAGCGCACCTGGCGTCAGCCGGTCCACGGCGACAGACAGGTCCAGCGCCGGGTTGGCCGAAACGGTCAGCACCGGTGGCTTGGCGGCGTTGCCGGATATCTCGCTCATTGGCTCGCCTCCAGCTCTCTGCGCACGTCCCGGGCGGTGGGAGCGGCCAATGCCAGGGCGGCGAGTTCCCGGGCCCGGGTGGTGGAGACCGACGCCAGGCGTGCCTTGACCATGGGTACCTGGCGGGCGCTCACCGACAGCTCGTCGATGCCGAGGCCAACCAGCACCGGAATCGCCTGGCGGTCGCTGGCCAGCTCACCGCACACGCCGACCCACTTGCCATGGGCATGGGCCGCCTGGACGGTCATCTGGATCAGCCGCAGCACGGCCGGGTGCAGGCCGTCGGACTCCCCGGAAAGCTCAGGGTGACCACGGTCGATGGCCAGGGTGTACTGGGTCAGATCGTTGGTGCCGATGGAGAAGAAGTCGACCTCGGGCGCCAGGCTCGGCGCCAGCAGCGCGCAGGACGGCACCTCGATCATCACGCCCAGCTGCAGGCGGTCGCCGTCTCGGCTGACGCCGAGTTCGCGCAGCACCTCATCGAAGATCGCACGAGCGGCGCGGAACTCATCCAGGTCCTTGACCATGGGCAGCATGATGCGCAGCGGCCGGCCGTCGGCGGCCTTCACCAAAGCGCTGAACTGATCGCGCAGCACCTGGGGACGTCTGAGGGCCAGACGAATTCCACGCAGGCCGAGGAAGGGGTTGTCCTCCTGAGGCAGTGGCCAGTAGGCCAGCGGCTTGTCGCCGCCCACGTCCAGGGTCCGCGCCACCAGCGGGCGGCCGTCCAGGGCATCCAGGGCTTCGCGATATTCGCGCTCCTGGGTCTCCACGTCCGGCAGCGAGGCGTGGGCCATGAACAGGAATTCGGTTCGCAGCAGCCCCACCCCCTCGGCGCCGCGCGATACGGCGTCGCGGGCGTGGGCGGTATTGCCCAGGTTGGCGACCACCTCCACGCGGGTACCATCCTCGGTCCGGGCGTCCTCGAAGCGAGCATCCCAGGCACGTGCCTTGAGCGCCTCCAGCGCTTCCATGCGCGCCTCGAAGCGCTCGCGACGCGCTTGCGAGGGTGCCGGCACGACCCAGCCTTCATCGCCGTCGAGCAGCATCTCGGTGCCATTTTCGAGCGCCAGCACGCCGGCACCGGCACCGACTACCGCCGGTATCCCTAGTGCCCGGGCGAGTATCGCGCTGTGGGCGGTGGCGCCGCCCCGGGCGGTGAGGATGCCGCGAACCCGCTCGGTGTCCAGGCGGGCGACATCGGACGGACCGATATCGTCGGTCACCAGCAGGTAAGGCACGGCCGGCGGCTCGGGCAGCTCGACGTCGCACAGGATACCCAGCACACGACGGCCGACGTCACGCAGATCCGCGGCTCGTTCGGCCAGCAGGCGATCGGCCAGCTGTTCCTGGGCGCGGGCGGCGACGTCGATTGCCTGCCACCAGGCGGCCTCGGCGGAAAGCCCCTCGTCGATGCCCTCGCGCGCGGCCTGGGCCAGTTCCGGGTCTTCGAGCATTTCCTCATGCATCGACAGAATGGCGGCGACCTCGCCTCCGGCGGTCCGGGCGATCAGGGCCTTGAGCTGCTCGCCGCCCTGGGCGATGGCCCGCTCGAGGCGCTGTCGCTCCAAGGCGGGGTCCGCCGCCTCGCGGGGATAGTCGAAGTCCGGGGTCTTGATCACGAAAAGTGGCGCCACCGCGAGCCCCGGCGATGCGGCCACCGCTTCCAGCGGCTGGTCGGCGGACGGCATGCTTGCCGCCACCGGCTCCGCGACCGCCTGCTCGGCCCCGGCCTGCGACACAGCCGAAGACGCCAGTGGCGTCACCTGCTCCCCCAGACCATCGTTGATCGCCTCGACCAGCGATGTCAGCGCCTGTTCGGCACCCTCGCCCCGCGCCGACAGGATCAGCTCCTGTCCTCGTCTGGCCCCAAGGCCGATCACCTTGGTCAGCGACGCCGCCGACACCGGGCGTCCACTGCCCTCGGCCAGGCGTACCTGCACGGCGACCCCGCTTTCGCGTGCCTTCTGGACCAGCACCTTGGCCGGACGAGCGTGAAGCCCATGGGCGTTGAGCAGGCGTACACGGCGACTCTGGGCCGAGCCGCCTTCGCCAGCCAGCAGCGCCAGCCAGTCGTCAGCGTCCCGCTCGCGCAGATGGGCGGCGTCGGACTCATCCAGTGACCCCACCAGCGACACGATGGCGTCGGCCAGCGGGCGTCCAGCCTCGCCATGGGAGGCCAGGCACAACACCGCTTCGACGTCGCTACCCTGATGCTGGACGGGCTTGGCCGGCGTCACCGCAGCGAGTGCCGGCGTGGACACGCCGGCTTCGCTGGACGCAAGCCACAGCCCCCGTCCCAGGTGCGTCGGCATGGAGGTGACCATCTCGGCAAGATAGGCGGTATCGACCAATGCCAGCTGGCGCAGCCGCTGAGCCCCGGCCAGCGCCAGATCGAGCAGGTCGTCGGCGCGATGGCCCAGCACCAGGGTGTCCTGGTCCAGTCGCGGGCGAACCACCGGCCGAGCCAGCAGCTCGGTGATCTCCTCGGCGCTGCTCGCCTGGGCCAGGCGTTCGGAGACACCGTCCCGGTCGAGCACGTGGGTCAGGCTTCTGAGGATATCCAGGTGCTCATCACTCTGGGCGGCGATGGTCACCAATACGTGAACGAGGTTGCCGTCGTGCCAGCGCACGCCCTCGGGGAACTGCAGCACCCGCACCCCGGTGCGACGCACCGCGCCTCGACTCTCGGGAGTGCCGTGGGGGATGGCGATGCCATTGCCAAGCCAGGTGGAGGACTGGGACTCCCGATCGACCAGGCCCTGGCGGTAGCCGTCATCGACCAGGCTGGCCGCCTTCAGGGTGTCAAAGGCGGCGTCAAGGGCGTGGCGCCAGCTCTCGGCACGACAATCCAGCAGGATGTCGTCGGCGTTCAGCGTCAGCATGAAGGGCTCTCCTGGGTGAGGTGCAGCGTTTCCTCACCGGTATCGGTTGAACGGTGTCGGCGAGGAGGTCCAGCGCCCCGGCACTGCCGGGATGCAACAGATACAGCGCACGCCGGATGCTGGGATCACCTGGCTTCGGCAAATGCAGATGCTCGAAAGCTGAATCGTGTCACCTCACCATGCCACAATGCTGGTACGATTCAGCGCACATGGCAAGTCGCAAAAGCTACGACTTTGGCAGGGGGACACTGCTGCCATGCCAGGTAGACTAGAGGGAATTGACACCTTGTCGCCGTGACCACGCCCGACGCCTTCAATGGAGACACCCGCATGACCTTGGCCGAAATTGCCCGCCTGGCCGGCGTTTCCCGCACCACCGCCAGCTACATCGTCAATGGCAAGGCCAGGGAGCGCCGTATTCGTCAGGACACCGTGGACCGCGTGATGGCGGTGGTCGCGGAGCATGGCTACCGCGTCGATGCCCAGGCGGCGGCCCTGCGGCGTGGCAGCAGCCGTATCCTGGGGCTGATCGTGCCGGACCTGGAAAACTCGAGCTACGCCCGCCTGGCCAAGCACCTGGAACGCGGAGCGCGGGCCCAGGGCTACCAGCTGCTGATCGTCGGCTCCGACGACCAGCCCGACAGCGAGCGGGACCTGGCCCTGTCACTGCGCGCCCAACGCTGCGAGGCGCTGATCGTGGCAAGCTGTCTGGCGCAGCCGGAGTCCTTCTATACCGAATTGATGCACGAGGGTTTGCCGATCATCGCCATCGACCGGGGCCTGCCCGAGGCGAGCTTCGCCAGCGTCGTCAGCAATGACCGCGAGGCCGCCGAACAGCTCACACGCTCGCTGATGACGCCGGCAGTCAAAAGCGTGCTATGGCTCGACGCGGTGCCGCACCTTTCGATCACCGAAGAGCGCCGCGCCGGCTTCCGCGCAGGCGTGGAGGGACGCGAGCTCGAGTGCACCCTGGAAAGCGGCGATCACTATGCCCGCGAGGAAGGCGCCAGGCTGCTGGCTGACTACATCGACAAGAAGGGACTGCCCGACGCCCTGGTAACCGCGTCCTACATTCTGCTGGAAGGCGCCCTGGACGAATTGATTGCACGCGGCGGCCTGCCCCCGCGTCTGGCCATGGCGAGTTTCGGCGACAACCGCCTGCTGGACTTCCTGCCGCTGGCGGTCAACTCCGCCGTCCAGGATCATCGGGGCATCGCCGAGCAGGCCCTGGCGCTGGCGATGGATGCGGTGCGGGGTGAATACCGGGCTCAGCGGGTGGTGGTGCCACGACATCCGCGCTGGCGGCGTCCCCGTCCCCAAGGCAACTGAGCCACTGAGCCGTCCACCTTCACCAGCAACACAGCGGGACGCCGAAGCCGACCTCAGGTCTGGGAGGCGCGCCTCTCGCTGCGGGAAAAGGCCGCCAGGGTGCGTTCAAGCAGCTCAGGCAGCGCATCGATGACGCCTCTGGCATCCTCGATGCAGCCATCCAGGGCACAGCGCTCCAGCGCTCGCGCCGCCTCGGCCAGAGCCATGGCGCCGACGCCGGCGGCCTCGCCCCTGAGCTGATGGGCCAGTTGGGCCAGCGGCTCCTCCTCGCCTCGCCGGTAGGCGCTCTGGATCTCCGGCAAGCGTTCGCGCGCCTGTCGCCCGAACAGGTCCACCAGAGCATCCCGGCGCTCGCCCCCAAGCCCTTCGTCCAGGGCATCGAGCGTATCGGCATTGATCAGTGAGGTGATACCCCTCGGAGTCGTCGAGGTCTCGGACTCTCCCAGCAGGTGGCGCTTGAGCACCATCAGCAGCGTGCCCATCAACAGCGGCTTGGTCAGATAGTCGTTCATGCCGGCGGCCATGCAGTCCGACTCATCGTGACTGGCGCCACCAGCGGTCATCGCCACCACGGGAACCTCACTACGCCAGTCGGAAAAGCTGCGAAGGCGTCGGGTGACCTCGCGACCATCGAGGTCAGGCATCTGGACATCCATCAATATCAGGTCAAAACGGCGCTGTGAGCAGAGAGCCAGCGCTTCCTTGCCGCAGGAAGCCAGGGTAGCCGAACAGCCGAGGCGTTCCAGCATCGCGATCGCCACTTCCTGGTTGACCAGATTGTCTTCCACCACCAGCAGATCCGCCTCGGCGAGCTGCTTGGGATGGGCGCGCGCCCTGGCCACCGTCAGCGGTTGACGGCGGGGTTCGTCACAGGGCACCAGCGGCAATCGGAACCAGAAGCGACTGCCCTTGCCTCGGCGGCTGTCGACCCCTATATCGCCCCCCATGGCTACCACCAGGCGCTTGGAAATCGCGAGGCCCAGACCGGTGCCACCATAGCGCCGGGCGACGGAGGCATCGCCCTGGCGGAAGGGCTCGAACAACTGAGGCAGCAGGGACGCCTCGACACCCTGACCGGTATCCACCACGTCGAACTGCACCCAGCCCTCGTCCACAGGCGCTACCGACAGCCTCACCATGCCGCGGTCGGTAAACTTGATGGCGTTGGCCAGCAGGTTGAGCAGCACCTGTCGGAGCCGGCCCGGGTCCCCCTGGAGTCGTGCCGGCAGCGTCTCGTCCACGTGGCCAAGCAAGCGCAACCGCTTGTCGAGTGCGCGCGGACGAAACAGCTCCAGGGCATCTTCGATCAAGGCATCGAGTGCCACCGGCTGAACATCCAGCTCCATGCGTCCTGCCTCGATCTTGGAGAAGTCGAGGATGTCATCGATCATGCCCATCAGTTGGCGGGCGCTGTCATGAATGGTGTGCGAGTAGCGGCTGGCGGGCTCCGACAGTTCGAGATCACGCAACAGTTCGCTCATGCCAATGACGCCATTGAGCGGTGTGCGTACCTCGTGGCTCACCGTCGCCAGAAAGTCGGACTTGGCCTGACTGGCGGACTGGGCGCGCCGGGCACTGATTTCCAGTTCGCCGCTCAACGTTTCCAGTGCCTTGCGCGAGGCCTCGTTATCACGGGCTTCCTTGAAAAGTACGGCAAGCATGACCCCTCCGGCCAGGCTCATACCGAGGATCATCACCAGCAGCAACAGGTACAGTCGCTGCAGACGAACACGCTCTGCGGTATTGATCTCGGCCAGATGGCCGTTGACGGCCATGATCAACCTTTCGGTCTCGGTGGATAGCGCGGCAAGATGCTGGTCAAGAACGGCCTCTGCCTCGCTATCGAGGGACGCCAGGGCACTGACCTCGGCATCCAGGTCCTGCATCAGGCTGATGATGATCGACAGTTGGCGACGCGCGGCCGGAGCCTCCTCGACCAGATCGTGAATGTCGCTGTGGCGAAACAGGTTCAGTCGACTGAACAACAGGTCGAACTCGAGCCTGAAGCCGGCCAGTTGTTCGGGTCCATGCTCCCCGAACAACAGGTGATTGCGCAGCAACACCACGTCTCGGTCCAGCTTGTAGGAATGCCAGGTGATGTCCTCCACCACCTGGTGGGAAAGATTGTCATGGCGCCAGGCGACCAGACCGATCACCACCATGGCAGCAGCAAAGAAGGTCAGTGCCGCCACGGCACTGAATACCAGTCTCAGAGGATAGCGTCGCATACGGAACGGATGCGCCGAGCACCCTCCTCCTTGGGTCGGGAATCTGCTGGCAGAATGTTCGGGGCGACACCAGCCGATACACCGGGATCACTCACTATGGTATTGGGGCGCTGCACTCCCTGCCTTGCCTCCTGATGGCCTTCGACCGATCTCCCGGTGACATTGATCACGGGACCTCGATGGCATCTACCTGCCACACCGAGCGAAACTGGACCGACTCGTTAAGTAGTTCTGGATGATCATCGAAAGGGTACAACACGAACAGCGGGCCGAAGTTTCGCACCGACATCGCTTCGCCGTCCTGCTTCATGGCCAGGATGACGTCATAGCGATAGGCATCGGAGACCGGGATATCGGCCACGAAGCCGTTCAAGGCGTGCACGCGAATGCTGTCGGCGGTGACACCGGCGGATTCCAGCACGCTGCGGAGCAGCGGCCCCTCGAAACGGCTGGCCTGGCTATGCCACGGGGTATCGGTCACCAGCGCACGACTCTCCAGATCGTCGAGCATGGCACGATCCAGCAGAAGCTGTGCATCCACATTGGTGTTCTGGATATTGCCCGATACTTTAAGCAGCACAGGCCCCTCCGGAGCTGGCAGAGGCTGGGAATGGGCCTGGCCGATTCCCCCTGCTACCAACAGCCCCAGGAGGACACCCACCTGGCAAAGGAAAGCTGGCACCCGCATGACGTCTCCTGACTCTTTCTGCAGGAGTAGATTACGTGATCGAGCGCCAAAGGTCAGTCTGCGGGCCCCTCGAGCTTTGCTGGTTCAGGAAAACGCCCCCTGTCGGGGCGTCTTCGCGGATCAGGTTGCCGCCCTCAGGCGCCGGGGTCGTCCAGCCGTTCGCACACCACCAGGTCTTCGTAGGCGTGCCAGCTCGCGTGCCCCAGTACCGGCAGAATCAAGGCAAGCCCGATATAGAAGGTGGCCATCCCCACCAGTACGCAGCCGGTGAGAATCGCTGCCCACAGCAGCATCGGTCGGAAATTGCGTGCCACCGAACGAATACTGGCCTCGATGCCCTCCATGAACGTCAGGTCCTGATCCATCAGGGTTGGAATCGCGACCACACTGATGGAAAAGGCGCCAAACGCCAGCACACAGCCAAAGGCCAGCCCCACCACCAGCATGCCGAGGCCTTCCGGCGTGGTCAGAAGTGACGCATAGACCGTGGACGGATCCGGCGACTGGAGACCGAAGAACAGAGCAAACAGCAAGGTGGCCAAGCGAATCCAGGCGAGAAAGAAGATCATCATCATCACGCCCATCATGGCCAGTTGCCCGGTGTGGCCGCGCCAGGCGCCAAAGGCATCCCCCAGGGTCGGCGAGCGGCCTTCTTCCAGCGCCCTGCTGATACCGTAGGAGCCCACCGCCACCAACGGCCCGATGAACATGAAGCCGGCCACCAGCGGCAACAGCCAATGCCACAGTCCCAGCGTCAGCGCCCCTGCCGTGACGGCGATGCTGAGCCCGACCCAGAACATGCCATAGGACAGGCTGACCGCAGTGGCGGCCCGAAAATCCTCGAATCCCGAAGATAACCACACCCTGGGCCGCCCCATACCGACGTTCTTGATGGAGATCTTTACCCTGGCCCCGCTCGACTCCTTGTCGTGTCGTGATGCTGCTGCACTCATCATCTACTCCCCCTTGTACCCACGGATGACGGTTGCCACCGCCCACCTGTCACGGGAGTCAAGGGGCAAGATGCGAGGTTCCTTCACGCCATCGCCGGCGCCCATCGACTCTAATTTGACTGTAGTTGATGGGCCCTGGATTCGCCTTCAACCTACGCAAGCTTACGAAAACGCCCCCTCATGTGAGGGGGCGTCGATGGCGCTAGCGCTTGTCGTCTGGGTCAACGCACGATCATCACCGAACACTTGCTGTGATGGACGACGTGCTCGGCGTTGGGGCCGATCACGTAGTCGGCGAACTTGCGCTTGGTATGCGAGGCCATGACGATCAGGTCGGCATCGATCTTCTTGCCGACCTTGATGATGGCTTCCCAGGGGGAGCCATCGGCGATGATCGCCTGAGCCGTCAGGTCCTCCGGCACGTGCTCGACGATGAAGTCATGCTGCGCCTTCTGTACCGCTTCATGGGCCTTCTTGGCGAAGTCCTTGGGGAAGTAGGACCCCACCAGCGGCATGCGGTAGTCCGGCAACACCGTCACCAGGTGCAGGCTGGCCCCAAAGTTGCGGCACAGCGAGAGCGCCACCGGCAGTGCCCTCTCCCACGACGATGGCTCATTGAGATCGACCGGTAACAGGATCTTCTGGTACATGACGGACCTCCTCAGGCCGTGGCCTCAGTGGTTTCAGGGGGCCGGCGACGGCGTTGTGCCAACACGATCAGGGCGAACAGCAGAAGCGCCGGAATCCACATCAGCTCTTTCGGCCAGCGATCCACCGGTGCCTGAATCTCGACGATCTCCTGATCGAAGTCGAAGCCGAGGTCCGCAGCCTGACTGCCATAGGTCACCATGTCGACGATGGCGCGACCGTCCTCGACGATCAGCTCCAGACCGAGATTGAGCAGGCGATCCTCACCGGTCTCGCCCTCTGCCACCGGAAGCGTCATGTAGGTCGTCAGCGGATCGCCGAAGGCGTCCTCGCCCTTGACCTGCAGACGCAGGGTGCTGTCCTCGTCCACGTTGCCGTAGGCCTCGACGAACTCGGACGGCGGCACACTGCGATAAGGATCATGGATGATGTCCATCCAGAAGCCCGGGCGGAACAGGGTGAAGGCCACCAGCAGCAGCAGGATGCTCTCGTACCAGCGATTGCGGGTGATCATGTAGCCCTGGGTCGCCGCGGCGAAGATCAGCATGGCGATGGTCGCCACCACGAAGATCAATACGCCCTGCAAGGGCGCCACATCGATCAGCAGCAGGTCGGTGTTGAAGATGAACAGGAACGGCAACGCGGCGGTACGCAGGCTGTAGTAGAACGCCTGGAAGCCGGTGCGGATCGGATCCCCTCCAGAAACCGCCGCGGCGGCAAAGGAGGCAAGGCCCACCGGCGGCGTGACGTCGGCCATGATGCCAAAGTAGAACACGAACAGGTGCACCGCGATCAGCGGTACCAGCAGACCATTCTGCTCACCCAGTTGCACGATCACCGGAGCCAGCAGCGCCGACACCACGATGTAGTTGGCGGTGGTCGGCAGCCCCATGCCCAGGATCAGGCTGAGAATGGCGGTGAAGAACAGAATCAGCATCAGGTTGCCCATGGACAGGATCTCGACCACGTCCGCGAGCACCAGGCCGACACCGGTCTGGGAGACCGCACCCACGATGATGCCGGCGGTGGCGGTGGCGATACCGATACCGATCATGTTGCGCGCGCCGGTCACCAGCCCCGTCCACAGGTCCAGACAGCCTTCGCGCAGATCCTTGCCAAGATCACCCCGCCCACGGAAGGCGTGCATGATCGGGCGCTGGGTCAGCATGATGAAGATCATGAACACCGTCGCCCAGAAGGCGGACAGTCCCGGTGACAGGCGCTCCACCATCAGACACCAGATCAGCACGATCACCGGCAGGATGTACTGCAGGCCTACCAGCACCGTGGGTCGGGTCTGGGGCAGCTTGTAGATAGGCTCGTTGGGATCATCGAGCTCGAGCTCGGGATAGTTTGCACCCAGCTTCAACAGCGCCACGTAGACCACCGAGAGCGCCACGGCCACCACCCAGGGAGTCGCATCACCCAGTACCGGCTTGAGCCAGCCCAGGCCGTAGTAGACACCCAGCGCCACCACCATCATCAGCAGCAGACCACCGAGGAAGCCGATCACCTTGCGTACCAGCGGCTTGGGCGGGTTGGAGCTTTCCAGCCCCTCCATGTTGGCCTTGAGCGCCTCGAGGTGAACGATGTAGATCAACGCGATATAGGAAATCAGCGCCGGCAGGAAGGCGTGCTTGATCACCTCCACGTAGGAAATGCCGACGTACTCCACCATCAGGAAGGCGGCGGCGCCCATCACCGGCGGCATGATCTGGCCATTGACCGAGGAGGACACCTCCACCGCACCGGCCTTCTCCGAGGAGAAGCCGACACGCTTCATCATCGGAATGGTGAAGGTACCGGTAGTCACGGTATTGGCGATGGACGAGCCGGAGATCAGGCCGGTCATGCCGGAGGCCACCACGGCGGCCTTGGCGGGCCCGCCCTTGTAGTGGCCCAGCAACGAGAAGGCGACCTTGATGAAGTAGTTGCCGGCACCTGCCTTGTCGAGCAGCGCGCCGAACAGCACAAACAGGAAGACGAAACTGGTCGAAACGCCCAAGGCGATACCAAACACACCCTGGGTGGTCAGCCACTGGTGATTGACCAGGCCGTAAAGGCTGACGCCACGGTGAGCGAGGATACCCGGCATCCAGGGCCCCGCCAGCGAATAGAAGATAAAGATCGAGGCGATGATCATCAGCGGCGGCCCGAGCGCCCGCCGTGTTGCCTCGAGCAGCAGAATCAGGCCGGTCACACCGACGATGACGTCCTGCAGGATGGGTGCGCCAGGACGGTCAGCCAGCTGTTCGTAGAACACGAACATGTAAGCCCCGGCGGAAGCGGCCAGAATCGCCAGCACCCAATCCTGAAGAGGAATGCGGTCCCGCGGCGAGCGCTTGGTCGCGGGGTAGGCCATGAAGGCCAGAAACAATGCAAAGGCCAGGTGAATAGAGCGCGCTTCGGTGGCGTTGAAGACGCCGACGCCGGCCATGAACGGCAACGGCGAAGCAATCCATAGCTGGAACAGCGACCATGCCGCCGCAACGCCTACCAGCAGCTTGCCGGGCGCACCCAAGGGGTTGCGCGAACCGGAGTCGCTGGAGGCGACCATGTCCTCGAGATCCACTTCGGACTGCGTGGATCTCTTGTTGTCCTCAGTCATAAGCGTGCCCTGCCTGGAAGAGGAATCGTCATGATGGAGGGCTTCGCCTCCATCCCCGAATGCCCGCTTTCGCGAGCCAGTCGTGCTGGGCTGTCTGGTCTCTACCGAACGTCCGGTGTCGATCCATCGACGGGCCACAACGCACTGCGCGGCCGCCCAACGGCCGACCGCGCAGAGATTAGCTGGCTATTCCCCCGAGAGGGGAAGAACCCTTACTCGATCCAGCCCTGCTCGCGATAGTAACGAGCGGCACCTTCATGCAGCGGTGCGGACAGACCGTTGGATACCATGTCCTGCGGATCCAGGTTTTCGAAGGCCGGGTGCAGACGCTTGAAGCGATCGAAGTTGTCGAACACTGCCTTGACGGTCTGGTAGACCAGCTCGTCGTCGGCCTCGGCGCTGGTCACGAAGGTCGCGGCGACACCGAAGGTCTCGACGTCATCCGGGTTGCCCTTGTACAGACCGCCAGGAATGGTGGACATGGAGTAGTACGGATACTCCTCGACCAGGCCCTTGATGGCGTCGTCGTTGAGCGGCACCAGCTTGGCGTCGACGGTGGTGGTGGCTTCCTGGATGGAACCATTGGGGTGGCCGACGACGTAGGCCATGGCGTCGATGTTGTTGTCCGACAGGGCAGATGCCATCTCGGCTGCGTCGAGCTGCGAGGCCAGCGAGAAGGTGTCTTCGGTCCAGCCCTTGGCGTCCATCACCACTTCCATGGTGTTGCGCTGGCCGGAACCCGGGTTACCGATGTTGACGCGCTTGCCGGCCAGGTCATCGAGGCTCTCGATGTCGGCGTCGGCACGGGCCAGGATGGTCAGCGGCTCGCCATGCACCTTGAACACGGCACGCAGGTCTTCGTAGGCTTCGCCCTCGAAGTTGCCGGTACCGTTATAGGCCTGATACTGCACATCAGACTGGGCGACACCCATGGTCAGCTCGCCACTGCGAATACCATTGACGTTGGCCACGGAGCCACCGGTGGACGGCGCGTTACAGCGGATGCCGGTCTCTTCGCTGTTGCGATTCACAAAGCGGCAGACAGACTGGCCAACGACGTAATACACGCCGGTCTGACCCCCGGTGCCGATGGTGATGAACTGTTCTTCGTCCTGGGCCATGGCCGGGGACGTGAACATGGCGGCTCCGAGAATGGCGCTGGACAGTGCAGCGGCGGAGAAAGCATGGCGCTTCATGGTCACACCTCTTTTGGTATTGTCGACGTTGACGGCATGGACTCGTGCCTTGCCCCTCCTGGGCCGGCAAAAGATCCACCAGTCATTCCTTTCGCGATAAATTCACCTGGAGAGACCAGGCCGAATCATTGTAAAACGAGAGTTTAGCTACCGCTAACGTTTAGTGGGCGTTAATTTTTTCTGCAAGATCCCCCACGACGATACGAGGCATCGTCTCCCCCCTCTTTCGCCGGCCTGTGACGGCGACCTGCAACGATGACCAAGTACACCACAGGGTCTCGGGGCGCTCGACCACTGACACTCGAAAATCGGAAATCGAGCGTCGACGGTCTACCGTGAGCATAGCCCTTGGCACCGCTGACGCAATCGACTGCCGCCCATGTCGTCGCGCTGTCGATTCGGGTTACCCTGGCGCTTTCGCCAACTGCGAGGAATCCATGCGCCTGCTGGCTTGCCAGACCTCTATCGCAGCGACCCGCAATCGGCTCGACCAGCGTGCCCATCTCGACGCCCTGGCCGAGCACCTGCGCACTGCCGCATCGCAGCCACGCCCACAGCTGATCGTGCTGCCGGAGCTGTCGTCCCAGGAGTACGGCGAGCAGGCCTTCGAGGCGATGGATGAACTCGATGACGACCTGCAAGGGCCTGTGACAGCACACTATTGCGCACTGGCCCAGGAACTCGGGTGCCCGATCGCCTTCGGCGTGGCGCGTAGATCACGCCGGGCCGACGGCTCCCTCCAACGCCATATCAGCCAGGTGGTCGTCGACGCCGAGGGGCAACTGGCGGGAGCCTACGACAAGCTGCACTGCGCCCAGTTCGGCGCCAGCGCCGAGGCGACCCACTTCAGCCCGGGCGAGCGCCTGGTGACGCTGGATATCGCCGGCTGGCGCGTCGGCTTCATGATCTGCTACGACCTCAGGTTCGGTGAGCTGGCGGCCCGCTACCGCCAGTTGGGCGTCGACCTCATGATCCACCCGGTGGCCTTCACTCGGGACTTCTCCTTCACCAGCTGGCACAGCTTCGTCATCACCCGGGCGATGGAAAACCAGTGCTACTGGCTAAGCCTCAACCGGGCCGGTAACGGCTGGGGGCACTCGCTGCTGTGTCCGCCACTGGTCACCCCCGAGGCGTCGCCAGAGGTTCTGGGCGAAGAGGAGGCGTTCGTCAGTTGGCAGCTCGAGCGCGACAGCCTGGAGCACGCCAGGAAGCGGCTTCCACTGGCGGGCGACCGCCGTCAAGACATCGAACGGCTGGCCACAGGGCCGCTACCGTCACCGACGGTTACCACCGCAAGCCAATGACAGGAGTCTCCATGGACTATCCCTTGATCGAATGCATTACCGGTGACATCGCCCGCCAGGCCGACGTCGAGGCGGTGGTCAACGCAGCCAACGCCCAGCTGGAAAGCGGCGGCGGTGTGGCTGGCGCCCTTCACCGCGCTGCCGGCCCGGAGCTGGCCCAGGCCGGACGGCCGCTGGCACCGATTCGCCCCGGCCAGGCGGTCATCACCGAAGGCTTTGCGCTGCCCAACGCCTGGGTGATCCACTGCCTCGGCCCGGTCTACGGCGTCGACGAACCGAGCGCCGAGCTGCTCGCCGGCTGCTACCGAGAGGCGCTGGGCCTGGCCCAGCAGCACACTATCCGTCGGCTGGCGTTCCCGGCACTGTCCACCGGCGTGTTCGGCTACCCGCTGAACGAGGCGGCGGAAATTGCCGTGTCCACGGTCCTGACCACCCTGCCCGCCTGCCCCGATATCGAACTGGTACGCTTCGTGCTGTTCGACGAGGCCAGCCGAGACGTCCATCAACGCTGGCTCGAGACGCTGACCGACAACGACTGAAGACCATGAACACAACAAGGCGCGAGCCATGCTCGCGCCTTGTGCCCCCACTGCCCAGGGTACTGCCCCAGGCGGCCTAGACGTTGTAACCCAGCACCCGAGGCAGCCACAGCGCGATCTCCGGGAAGATCACCACCAGTGCCAGCGCCGAGGCCATCGCCGCCACGAACACCATGGCCCAGCCCAGGGTCTGCTCCAGCCTGACCTTGGCGACCTCGGTGGTCACCATCAGGTTGACCGCCACCGGCGGAGTAAACTGGCCGATGGCGATGTTCATGGCCAGCAGGATGCCGAACCACACCGGATTCCAGCCGAAGTGCTGCATCACCGGGATCAGGATCGGCATCATGATCAGGTAGATCGAGATGGCGTCCAGCAGCATGCCCGCGGCCAGCACCGCCAGCATGATCAACAGCAGCAGCAAGGTTCCGTTGTCGGATAGCCCGATGACCCACTCTGCCAGGTGACGGAAGGTGCCGAGCATGGTCCCGGACCAGGCGAAGATGCCCGCCAGGGCGATGATCAGCATGACCACCCCGGACACCACCGCCGCCTCGCCCATCAGCCCCCACAGGTCCTTGAGCGACAGCTCACGGGTCAGCACCAGGCCGACCAGGATGCCGTAGGCCACGGCGACCACCGCCGCCTCGGTGGGCGTGAACAGGCCACTGCGCAGACCGCCGAGTATGATCACCGGCGCGAACAGCGCCGGCAGCGCCTCGCGGAAGCTCTTGCCGATGGGTGGGCGCTCCATCTCGGCAGGGTCTTCCCAACCATAGCGCCGGGACAGCCACAACGCCGGAATCAGCAGCGAAGCGCCGGCCAGCACCCCGGGAAAGAGTCCGGCGGCGAACAGCGCCCGCAGATCCACTCCCGGCACCACGATGGAGTACAGGATCAAGGCCACCGAAGGCGGGATCAGGATGGCGGTAGACGCCGAGGAAGCGATCAGGGTCGCCGAGAAGGGCCGCGGATAGCCCGCGCGGGTCATGCTCGGCAGCATCACCATCGCCACCGCGGCGGCGTCGGCGGGGCCGGAGCCGCTCATGCCCCCCATGATCATGCACACCACCACCGCGACCACCGCGAGGCCACCATGGCGAGGCCCGATCAGCGCCTGGGCGAAGCGCACCAGGCGTGCCGCGACCCCCGCCCGCTCGAAGATCAGCCCGGTCAGGATAAATAGCGGAATGGCGATCAGCGGATACTTGGCCACGCTGTTGTAGGTATTGGTGCCAAGGGTCGCCAGCATCGCCGGCGACAGCCCGGTGACGATGCCCACGGCGCCGGACAGGCCCAGCGAAAAGGCCACCGGCACGCCGGCGATCAGCAGCACCAGAAAGGCGATCAGCATCCATACATCAGGCGTCATCGTGAGCACCTCCGCGCAGTCGCTCCAGGCTCGCCTGGCACTGGCGGAGGAACATCAGCCCCGACAATAGCGGCAGCCAGATCAGGTACCACCACTGGGGCAGCCCAAGTCCGGGCGACAACGACTGCCACTGGTACTCCTGCCAGGTCATGAGCGCACCGAACCAGGTGATCAGGCCCAGCACCAGCAGCCCGCACAAGCCCTGGAAGATCACCAGCAGGCGATAGCCAAGCGGCGGCAGCGCCCGCTCCAGCAGGCCGATACGGATATGGCGATGGCTTCGCAGAGCCACCGAGGCACCGGCGAAGGTCAACATGACCAGCAGAAAGACAGAAAACTCTTCGGTGAACGCAAAGGAACCACCGGTGATGTAGCGCACCACCACATTGACCAGGCTGATCGCACCGATGATCAGGATCGCCAGGGTGGCCAGGGTGCGCTCGATTCGTGCATCAGGACGTTTCATCGAGAAAGGGCGTCGGTAGGGAGTCAATCAACGCCGACCCTCGATCATGAGGGTCGGCACAAGGTTTACCGCCGCGTCAGAGCGGTTGCTCAGCGCGCGTCGATGGCGCTTCGGGCGGCCTCGACCAGGTCCTCGCCGATGCGCGGTACCCACTTCTCGTAAACCCCTTCGGTCGCCGCGACGAACGCCTCGTGCTGCTCCTCGTTCAAGTCGGTGACGGTCACACCACGCTCCTGAATGGCCGCCAGGCGCTCGCTCTCCTGCTCGCGGGTCATGGCGATCTCCCAGGCGCCGGCTTCGACCGCGGTCTCACGCAGCAACGCCTTCTCGTCATCGGACAGGGTGCTCCAGACCTGCTGGTTGGCGGCGAAGATCAGCGGATCGTTCATGTAGTTCCACAGCGTTACGTGCTCCTGGCCGACCTGGTCGATACGCGCCACGTCGAACACCGACAGCGGGTTCTCCTGGCCATCCACCGCGCCGGTGGTCAGCGCCGGCTTGGCGTCGGCCCAGCTCATCTGGGTCGGGTTGGCGCCCAGTGCGCTGAAGGTGTCCTGGAACAGCGGCGACCCCACCACCCGGATCTTCAGGCCTTCCAGGTCCGCCGGCTCGTCGATCACGCCCTGGGAATTGGACAGCTGGCGGAAGCCGTTCTCGCCCCAGGCCAGCGGCACCACGCCCCGCGACTCGATCGCCTGGAACACCAGCTCGCCGGCCTCACCTTCGGTGATCGCGTCCACCGCGCTCTCGTCCGGCATCAGGAAGGGCAAGGAGAACAGATTGAGTTCCGGCACCTGGGGCGACCAGTTGATGGTCGAGCCCACCGCCAGGTCGATCAGCCCCGAGCGCATCGCCGAGAACTCCCGGGTCTGGTCACCGCTGACCAGCTGGGAATTGGGAAAGACCCTGAGCGTCAGCTCGCCGTCGGAACGCTCCTCGACCAGGTCAGCCCACTTCTGAGCGGCCTGGCCCCAGGGGAAGGCATCGGAAAGCACCGTGGAGACCTTGAGTTCCCGCGCTGCGACGTCCGCCGAGGCGGCCAGCGAGCCAAGGGCGATGGCCGCACCGACCAGGGTGAGAGAGAAACGAGACGGCGAGCGCGAGCCGAACAGAGATGTCATGACGTGTCCTTGCATTGATGCCCCCTTGGCCAGGCCAACGCTGACCGGCACCTGACACAAGCGCTGCATCAGAAGCCGGATCTAGCCTGGCGAAGGCTGGGGGTCGAGTGTGGTGATTAAGGGAGAAACGTATTGATCTTGTCGACTTTTCAATATGCCTGCAAACGGTAATCCGCGACAAGTGCCGCGCGATGCGCGAAAGGCCCGTTGGCCTTCGGACACGCACGCTCAGATGTCCTCGCCATGTCGTTCGTGCGAGGGCTGCACGGCTGGAGCGTGTGAGAGCGTGGACATCGAGCGTCTGCGAAGGGGGGACCGATCATGACGTGGTGAACAAGGCAGTCGAACGAAGGCGCCCCTCGGACCGGCCCAGGGGCTCTGCTATGCTGCTCGTTTTACCCATCAAGGACGACCGGTGCCCCTACGCGACCTCCTTCTCGGCCTCCTGGTCATCGCCATCTGGGCGTTGAACATCATCGTCATCAAGCTTGGCGTGTCAGACATGCCGCCCTTGCTCCTGACCACCCTGCGCCTGGCATTGGTGGCCGCGCTGCTGGTGCCCTTTCATCCGGTGGCGCGCCATCAGCTGCCCTTCCTGGCACTGCTGTCGGTGACCTTCGGGGTGATGAACTTCGCCCTGCTGATCATCGGGCTCGGCCAGGCCGAGGCGGGTACCGGTGCCTTGCTGGTGCAGATGGGTACGCCCTTCGCCACCCTGCTGGCGGTGATCTTTCTCAGGGAGCGGCTCGGCGCAAAACGCCTGGTGGGACTGTTGCTGTCGTTCGGTGGCATCGGCGTGCTGGCCGGAGGGCCGACCCTGCCGGCGCCGCTGCCTACCGCACTGCTGCTGGCCAGCGCCCTGGGCTGGGCGGTATCCCAGCTATTGATCAAGCTCGGGCCCAAGGTCTCGCCGATGGCGATGGCCGGCTGGATCGCGCTGTTCGCCACTCCACAGCTGGCGCTGGCCTCCTGGTGGTTCGAGGACAACCACTGGCAGGCGCTGCAGGATGCTGGCCTTGCGGGATGGGGAGCGGTGCTCTACACCGCCCTGATGTCCTCGATCCTGGCCTACGGCATCTGGTTTGGCTTGATCCGGCGCCACGACGTCAACCGGGTGGTACCGCTGACGCTGCTGGTGCCGGTGCTGGCGGTGATCCTCGGCATCGTGCTGCTGGGTGACAGCGTCAACGCCTACAAGCTGGGCGGTGGTGGCATGGTGGTCGCCGGGGTGGCGCTGATCGTCATCCGCTTCGGGCCCCGTCGTGCTCCCGCCCCCCCCGCCGGTACCCAACGCCGTCAGCAAGGACCCCTAGCCGCTGCAGCTCCCGCTGCTGCCCGGCCAGCTGACACAGTCGCCGGGACCGACGCCCAGCGCCTCGAACGTCCCGGCCTTGACCTCCAGGGCAGCGTGGTAGCGCGACGCCGGGCGGGTGGTCGGACATCCCTGGGCCTCGCCCTGGCAGGGCTCCATGCGACGAATCTCCTGGATGCGTCCGTCGGCACCGATAAAGGCGATATCCAGCGCCAGCAGGGTCTGATACATCCAGAAGCCGTTATGCACCCCCTGGGGACTGGCGTAGAGAAACAGCATGCCGGCATCATCGGCCAGTCGCTCGCGCCCCATCAGCCCACGGTTGCGCTCCGCCGCCTCGTCGGCCACCTCGACCGTCAGACGACTCGGCCCCTGGGATCCATGGACCACCAGGGTCACCTCTTCCCTGTCGGCGGCGGCAAAGGCCGACGTCACCAGAAAGGGAGTAGAAAACGCCACCGGCGCGAGCGCCAGGGAGCTGAGGAATCGACGGCGAGTCAGGGTCATGGAGGCCTCTCAGTCAGGATGGTCATCGGCAGACAAGGCAGGCAGCTTATCCGCTTGCATCAGGTGGATGCCAGCAGCCAGCAACGAGACATTGACCCAGGCACCCTGCTCGAGTCCATTGCGCCTGGCGGCGTGGGTCGAGATATCAAAGCGCAGGGGCTGGCTTTCGTGAGGCACCCTCAGGGTCACGGAACTCTGTCCGCCCAGCACCAGCAGCTCGTCTACCCGCGCGGTGACCAGGTTTTCCCGCACCCCGCGGGAGGGCCGGTCGCGGCGCTGCAGCACGATATCGGATTCCGGCAGGTACCAGGTCACCCTGGCTCCCTCGCCAAGCCCCTCGAGGCCTGCGGCCACCTCAAGACACCACTCGCCCCAGCCAAGGCGCAGTCCCTGGGCGGTATCGACCACTCGCCCGCTGAAGATGTTCGGCCGGTCCAGCAGGCGCGCCACCTCGGGACTGTCGGGGCGCCGGAACAGTTCGCTCGGGGTGCCCTGCTGCAGGGTCCGGCCGCCATGCAGCACGCACAGGCGATCGGCCAGGGCGCTGGCCTCGTTGAGGTCGTGGGTGACCAGCACGATGGGGATATTGAGGCGTTCGCGCAACTGCACCAGCTCACGCTGAAGCCGCCGGCGCGTCACCTGGTCCACCGCCGAGAAGGGTTCGTCGAGCAGCAGCACCTGTGGCTCCCTGGCCAGCGCCCTGGCCAAGGCCACCCGCTGACGCTGGCCGCCGGACAGCTCTCGCGGCAGGCGCCGCTCCAGCCCTTCGAGGTTGACTCGCTCGAGCCAGTGCGCGGCTCGCAGGCGACGTTCACGCCGCGGCAGGTGGCCCAGGGCGGTGGCGATATTGTCGGCGGCGTCGAGATGAGGAAACAGCGCATAGTCCTGAAACACCAGCCCCACCCTGCGCCGCTGCGGCGACCACACCACCCCCTGTTCGGCGTCAAACCACCGCTCGCCGCCACAGCGCACCGTCCCCGAGGCAGGAGCATAGAGCCCCGCGATGGCGCGCAGCAGGGTCGACTTGCCGCTGCCCGAAGGACCGACCAGCGCCAGCAACTCCCCGGGACGGCAGGCGAACCGTGCCTCGAGCGGAATCGGCCCGGGCTGGGCCAGGTCGACGTCGAGTCCCGCATGGACATCCTGGTGATGGTGCATGCTCAACGCCCCCGCCAGCGGCGGCGCGCCGCCAGCCCGTAGACCACCGCAATGGTCACGAAGGAGACCACCAGCAGCAGCGCCGACATCACCCCGGCGGCCCCCTCGTCGAAGGCCTGGACGTGGTCGTAGATGGAAATCGCCAGGGTGCGGGTCTCGCCATCGATGGCCCCGCCCACCATCAGGATGACGCCGAACTCCCCCAGGGTGTGGGCAAAGGTCAACGCCAGCGCCGAGATGACACCGGGCATCACCAGCGGCAGTTCGATGGTCATAAAAGTGCGCCAGGTCGATAGCCCACTGCACCAGGCGGCCTCACGCAGGTGGTCCGGCAAGGCCTCGAAGGCACGCTGGATCGGCTGTACCGCGAAGGGAATGTTGACCACCAGCGAGGCCAGCAGGATGCCGCTGAAGGAGAAGTTCAGGCTGGTGCCGGTCAGCGCCTGCCAGGCGCCGCCCAGCGGGGCGTCGGCACTGAAGGTGAGCATCAAGTAGAAGCCCATGACGGTGGGCGGCATCACCAGCGGCAGTGCCACCAGGGATTCCGCAAGCGGCCGCCAGCGTGACCGGCTGTGGGCCAGGCGCCGCCCAAGCCAGATACCCGGTGCCAGCAACAAGAGACTGGTCAGCAAGGCCAGCTTGAGCGAGACGACCAGCGCCAGAGCGTCCATAAAGCGGCTACTCGCCGGTCACGGGCGCAGTGAAGCCATAATCCCGCAGAATCTCCTGCGCCTCGGGCGTCTGCAAGAAGTCAAAGAAGGCCTCGGCGCCGGCGCCCGCCCCTTCGAGCAGCACCATGCGCTGTACCAGCGGTCGATGCCAGTCAGCCGGGATCAACCGCCAGGCAGCGCGCTCGGCCAGGCGTGGCGCCTTGACCAGGGAATAGGCGACCAGGCCACCGGAGGCCTCGGCGGACAGCGCGAACTGGGCGGCCTGGGCGACGTTTTCACCCAACAGTTGCAGGGGTTCACTTGCCTGCCACAGCCCTTGGCGTTCGAGTACCTCGCGGGCGGCCATGCCATAAGGGGCGTGGCGCGGGTTGGCCAGGGCGATACGCCGCGCAGGGCCGCCCTGCTCAAGCCCTGCGACCGCCTCGCGCACCGCCTCAAGCGGTGCGTCCTGCGGCGGCAGCGGTCGATCGTCACGCTGCAGCCAGACCAGCCGGCCCTGGGCATAGTCGACGCCCTCGCCCTGGGTCAGCCCGGCCTGCTCGAGGTCCTGAGCGCGGCGCTCGTCCGCCGACAGAAACAACGCGAAGGGCGCCCCCTGTTCGATCTGGCGCTGCAGATTGCCCGAGGCGCCGAAGGTGACGCTGAGGTCGATGTCGCCATCCTTGCTGGCGCCGCTGTCGCTCGTCTTGAAGCGCTCGATCAGGGAGGGCATCGCGAACTGCAGCGAAGACGCCGCCGCGACGTGAACCCGGTCGGCCACGGCGGACATCGGTGCAAGTCCGAGAGACAGGCCAAGGAGAAGGATCGACAAGGGAAAACGCATGATCAACACGGCTCGCGGCGGCAATCAGGAAGAAAGGAGTCTCGCCTCAACCCTCGCCGCCCAGGATCGACTTGAGGTCGATACGGCTGTCCCGTGGTCCCAGGTCGAGAAGGCCCATCAGGCTGTCGAGGTGATGCTCGATGTCGTTGCGACTGGCTGCGGCGTCGCCACTGCGCAGGTGCTCGAGCAGACGGTGGTGATCGCCCTCGAGATAGCAGCTACCGAGCCCCTGGCGCTTGTACAGCGCGATGACGATCGAGGTGCGCAGGATCAGGTCAGTGAGCATGGTGCCCAGCACCCGGTTGGGAGAATGCTCCGCCAGCAGGTGGTGGATCGCCAGGGAATGTTCGATGCGTGAAGGCTCATCATTGGCGAGAAAGGCCTGACGCTCACGGTCGGCACGATCCTCGATCTGCAGCAGTACCGTCGATGGCAGCGTGCCGGCGGTCAGCGCCGCCAGCTCACCTTCCACCAGGCGTCGGGCGGCAAAGGTCTGGCGGGTTTCGTCCACGTCCGGTGAACGCACCCTCGCCACCTGATTGGGACGCTGGTCGACCACGTATTCGGAGGCCAGACGCGTCAGCGCCTTGCGCACCACCGAACGACTCACGCCGAACACCTCGCCCAGCGTCACCTCGGGCAGTCGAGTGCCCGGCGGCAGCCGCTGGGCCAACACGGCTCGGCGAACCTGGCGTACGATATCCCCATCGCTGATGCGTCCCCCGGCCTTGATCTCGGCCAGCACCTCTTGCTGCCAGGCGTTGCTCATTGCTGCCTACCCATCATCTTGGAAAGCTTGACCTTCTCACGTTTTCTGCCATTGCACCACATTCGGCGCATCATATGTATACACCAGTGGTGGCACCCCACAACGACCGCGCCCGATCCATTGGATCGGGCGCGGAACCTGTGCATCGGGCTGAGTGAAGGTTCAGCCAGCGACGTGACCGTCGTTGACGTCCAGGATCTTCAGGGTATTGGTGCCACCGTGGGCGTTCATGTGGTCGCCGCGGGTCAGGATGACGTGATCCCCCGGCACGGCCACGCCGTGGTTGACCAGACGCTCCAGGGCGCGGTCGTTGAGCTCGGAGGCGGACATTTCGCTGGTGTCGAAGGGCAGCGAGATGACCCCGCGATACAGCGCCATGCGCCGCTGGGCGATGGGGTTGTGGGCCAGCCCGACGATCGGCAGGCCCGAGCGGATGCGCGAGGCGATCAGCGGGGTGTAACCGGTGGAGGTCATGCAGGCGATGGCGGCCACCCCCTCCAGATGGTTGGCGGCGTACATCGCCGACAGCGCGATGGTCTCGTCGATGCGCTCGAAGCCTTCGTGGATGCGGTGCCCGGACTCCTGGGCGATACGCTCGCGCTCGGCGCCCAGACAGACGCGATCCATGGCTTCGATGGTTTCCACCGGGTAGTCGCCGGCGGCGGTCTCGGCCGACAGCATCACCGCGTCGGTAGCGTCCAGCACCGCGTTGGCCACGTCGAACACCTCGGCCCGGGTGGGCAGCGGCGACTCGATCATCGACTCCATCATCTGGGTGGCGGTGATCACCGCGCGGTTATGGCTGCGGGCATGCTTGATGATGCGCTTCTGGGTACCGATCAGCTTCTCGTCACCGATCTCGACGCCCAGGTCACCACGCGCCACCATCACCGCCTCACTGGCCTCGATGATGCCATCCAGGGTTTCATCGGAGGCCACCGCCTCGGCGCGCTCGAGCTTGGCGACCAGGCCGATCTCGGCGCCGGCCTCGCCCAGCAGGCGACGCGCCTCCAGCATGTCCTCGGCGGTACGCGGAAAGGACACGGCCAGATAGTCGACGCCGATATCGATGGCGGTCTTGAGGTCTTCCTTGTCCTTGTCGGTCAGTGCCGGCGCCGACAGGCCACCGCCCTGCTTGTTGATGCCCTTGTTGTTGGACAGCTTGCCGCCGACCACCACACGGGTATGGATCTGGCTGCCGTCGACGCGATCCACGTCCAGCACCACGCGGCCATCGTCCAGCAACAGACGGTCGCCACCGGCCACGTCGTCGGCCAGTTCCTTGTAGTCGCAGCCGACCCGAGTGGCGTCGCCGGCCTGGGAATCCATCGACACATCGATGACGAAGTCAGCGCCTTCTTCCAGATTGACCGCCCCCTCGGCGAAGCGGGCGATGCGGATCTTGGGTCCCTGAAGATCCCCCAGCGCGGCCACACTGCGACCGAGTCGATCGGCGATGGTCCGGACCTCGTTCAGGCGGCGGCGATGGTCGTCGGCGCTGCCATGGGAAAAATTGAGGCGAACCACGTCGACGCCGGCACGCAGCATCTCCTCCAGGACCCCTTCACGATCACTGGCGGGCCCGAGGGTGGCAACGATCTTGGTACGACGTACGGGGGTATGCGGGAGTTGGCTCATGCTGTCCTCGACTGGTTCGAAAATGACGCAAGCAGGATAGGTGGAAGCCACTTCGATGGCATCCAGATCCGAATCCTGTAATTTTACTACAAAATGATCGCTGTAGCGACCACCACTAAAGGCCAAGATGCTGGTGCCACCACCTCTGCAATGCGCCAAGGTTAGGCGCAACCTGATGATATACGAGGATCATCACGGAATTCGAGCACGCCTTTTCCGGCGCAGGAAAATTTGATCGCGACCTGTAATTAAACTACAAAACTTTCGTGATAGCGGGGCTCGCCAGCAGTGATACCTGTTCAAGGCTGCCTTGCTCAAGAGGCTATCGCAATCCCTCTTTCCGTCGATACGAGAGAGATGCCCAGGAAGAAGGACAACCAGGGCTCAGGTCAGCATCGCCTGGCATCAAGCGTCGCCTGACAGCAAAAAGAGCTCACCGATGGGAAAAATGGGGGGGCCCATCGGCGAGCAAGGATCGCCTGCGCGATCCCGACGAGTGACGACCTCACACCCGCCGTTCAGGGAGCAGTCATCTCCCTGCCCGGCCCCCGGACCTTGCCGGCCCGAGGGCTCGAACCCGTCTACTGACCGATTTCGTGATCGGCCAGGGCCTCGAGGGCACGCACAATACCGGCGTGATCCCAGTCGCTGCCACCCAGGGCGGCACAGGACTGGAACAGTTGCTGAGCGTTGGCGGTACCCGGCAGCGCCAGATTGAGCCCTCGCGCTCCTTCCAGTGCCAGATTGAGATCCTTCTGATGCAGGCGAATACGAAAGCCAGGATCGAAGGTCCGCTGGATCATCCGCTCACCGTGCACGTCGAGGATCTTCGACTGGGCCAGACCACCCAGCAGCGACTCACGCACCTTGGCCACGTCGGCGCCTGCCTTGGAGGCGAACAGCAATCCCTCGGATACCGCCTCGATGGTCAACGCCACCACGATCTGGTTGGCCACCTTGCAGGTCTGCCCGGCCCCGTGACCGCCGATATGCGTGATGGTCTTGCCCATCACCTCCAACAGCGGCAAGGCACGCTTGAAGCCTTCTTCTGTTGCGCCCACCATGATCGTCAGGGCGGCATTGATGGCGCCCCCCTCGCCGCCGGATACCGGCGCGTCGACATACTCGCCCCCGGCCTCATGGATACGGCGAGCGAACTCCTGGGTCGCCAGCGGGGCGATCGAGCTCATGTCGATCACCAGGGTGCCGGGCTTGAGCCCTTCGATCACGCCGTCTTCGCCGAACAGGACGTCTTCGACATCCGGGGTGTCGGGGACCATGGTGATGATCACCTCGCTGGCCTCGGCCACGGCCCTGGGGCTTGCGACCTCACTGAGCCCCTTTTTCGCCAGGGTCGCGTCGAGCTTGCCGCGCTTGACGCTGACCAGCTCATGCCCTGCATCCAGCAGATGTCCCGCCATGGGACGCCCCATGATGCCCAGTCCGATAAAACCGATCTTGCTCATTGTGATTCTCCTTGCCTGATCTTTCAGGGGGTTACGAATATCGGGATCACGCCCCGGCCTGGTCGAACCAGCCCAGGCCTTCCTGGGTGGTCGTGGCCGGCTTGTACTCGCAGCCGATCCAGCCCTGATAGCCGATCCGGTCGAGGTGGGCGAAAAGGAAGGGATAGTGGATCTCGCCACTGCCCGGCTCGTGACGTCCGGGGTTGTCCGCCAGCTGCACGTGGGCGATGCGTGCGAGATGACGCTCCATCGTCGGCGCCAGGTCGCCCTCCATGATCTGCATGTGATAGATGTCGTACTGCAGCTTCAGATTGTCGCTGCCCACCTCATCGAACAGCGCCAGCGCCTGTTCGGTGCGATGGAGAAAGAAGCCCGGGATATCACGGGTATTGATCGGCTCGGCCAACAGCACGATACCGGCGTCGGCCAGGCGTTCGGCGGCGTAGCGCAGGTTGTCGACCAGCGTACGGTGAGCCTCGTCCTGACTGACGCCCTGGGGCACGATGCCGGCCAGACAGTTGACCTGACCACAGCCCAGGGTGGTGGCGTAAGCGATCGCGGTGTCGACGCCGGCACGAAACTCTTCGACGCGATCCGGGTGGCAGGCGATACCGCGCTCTCCGGCGGCCCAGTCGCCGGCCGGCAGGTTGTGCAGCACCTGGGTCAGGCCATGGGCGTCGAGCCGCGCCTTGATCTCCTCGGCGGGATGATCATAGGGAAAAAGGTACTCGACACCCTGGAAGCCGGCCTTGGCGGCGGCCTCGAAGCGATCGAGAAAGTCCACTTCGGTGAACAGCATGCTCAGGTTGGCGGCAAACTTGGCCATGAAAATCTCCTGTTGCGCGTAAGACACTTCGTCGATCGACGACCGCCAGACCACGGCGGCCGTCGCTCTCAGTTCGAGCTGAATCAGGTCAAGGCAGCGATGGAACTCGGTGCGTCCTCGAGGTTCTCGGCCAGCGCCTCGAACTCGTTGATACCGGTCAGGTCGGTGCCCATGGCGATATTGGTGACCCGCTCGAGGATGACCTCGACCACTACCGGCACGCGGTGCTGACGGGCCAACTCGCGGGCCTGCTCCAGCGCCGGCGCAATGTCATCGGGCCGACTGACCCTGAGCGCCTTGCAGCCCAGTCCCTCGACCACCGACACATGGTCGACGCCGTAGCCGTCGATCTCCTCGCAGTTGATGTTCTCGAAGGCGAGCTGCACGCAGTAGTCCATGTCGAAGCCGCGCTGGGCCTGGCGAATCAGGCCGAGATAGGCGTTGTTCACCAGCACGTGGACGTAGGGCAGCTTGAACTGCGCCCCAACCGCCAGCTCCTCGATCATGAACTGGAAGTCATAGTCCCCCGACAGCGCCACTACCTCGGCCTCGGGATCCGCCCGGCAGACACCGAGGGCGGCAGGAATGGTCCAGCCCAGGGGGCCAGCCTGACCGCAGTTGATCCAGTGGCGCGGTCGATAGACGTGCAGGAACTGGGCCCCGGCGATCTGTGAAAGGCCAATGGTGCTGATGTAGCGGGCGTTGCGACCGAAGACCTTGTTCATCTCCTCGTAGACCCGCTGGGGCTTCACCGGCACATCGTCGAAGTGGGTCTTGCGCAGCATGGTGCGCTTGCGCTCCTGGCAGGACTCGGCCCAGCCGCTGCGATCCTTGAGCCGCCCCTGTTCACGCCACTCGCGGGCCACCTCGACCATCATCTCGAGCGCCGCCTTGGCGTCGGAAACGATGCCGTAGTCGGGGCCGAAGATGCGCCCGATCTGGGTCGGCTCGATATCGACGTGCACGAAGGTGCGGCCTTCGGTGTAGGTCTCGAGATTGCCGGTGTGACGGTTGGCCCAGCGGTTGCCGATCCCCATCACGAAGTCCGACTCGAGCAGGGTCGCGTTGCCGTAGCGGTGGGAGGTCTGCAGCCCCACCATGCCCGCCATCAGCGGGTGATCGTCCGGCACCGCGCCCCAGCCCATCAGGGTCGGAATCACCGGCACTCCGAGCAGCTCGGCCAGGGTCTGAAGCTCGCCGGCGGCGTCGGCGTTGATGATGCCTCCTCCCGCCACCAGCAAGGGGCGCTCGGCCTCGTTGAGCATACCCAGGGCCTTTTCGCACTGGGCACGGCTGGCCCGCGGCTTGTAGGCCGCCAGGGGCTCATAGGCGTCTACATCGAACTCGATCTCGGTCAACTGGACGTCGATGGGCAGATCGATCAGCACCGGCCCCGGACGCGAGGAACGCATGATCTGGAAGGCCTGCTGGAAGGCGTGCGGCACCTGGGCCGCCTCCCGCACGGTGATCGCCCACTTGGTCACGGGCCCGGCGATGGCCTGGATATCCACCGCCTGGAAGTCTTCCTTGTGCAGCTTGCTGACCGGAGCCTGGCCGGTGATGCAGAGGATCGGTATGGAGTCGGCGCTGGCGGAGTAGAGCCCGGTGATCATGTCGGTCCCGGCAGGCCCGGAGGTGCCGATGCAGACCCCGATATTGCCGGCCTTCGTGCGGGTATAGCCTTCAGCCATGTGGGAGGCGCCCTCGACATGGCGCGCCAGCACATGGTCGATCCCGCCGACGCGTCGCATCGACGAATAGAAGGGGTTGATCGCGGCCCCGGGCACGCCGAAGGCCACCTCGATACCTTCCTTGATGAGTACGTGAACAGCGGCGTCGGCAGCAGTCATGCGAGTCATGATGCATCTCCTGAATCGTCTATTATTGTATACATTTTTTGCAGCGCAACATCATACGAAACTGTTTTTTTGGAATCTCTTTCCATTATTTCTAGCAGCCAGACAAGCGCCCCGCAAACATTTTTGGAAATTTTTTCCATTAGCCCATTGGCGTCAGCCAACTTGCGTCGACAAGTCCCTGATACAACGAGTGATCGGTGAGATGTGCCGTAACGGGCATCGCCCATCCGGGCGAATCGCGCGACAACTGGCGGTCGCGCGGACAAGGAAAGATTCGAAAGCACGGCGCCGTGCGGATGAACCAGAGAAAACGTCAAGAAGAGTGAGCGGAACAGGAACACTCACCCGCACAGCAACGGGCTATACTCGATAAACTGTGCGGTCTAAAGCACGACAGGCCGTCGGATTGGCGGGCACCCGCCGCAATCACCTCTGATGACCAGACGGGAAGGCAACCTTGCCCAGCGTTTCATGGTGCGCCAGCCAATGACGCTCTTGCTCTTGCTCTTGCCCCTGCCCCGCTCTCCTGCGCGCAAGCGTCACCGGGCGCTCGAGATCGACTGCCACGGTGATCGACACGATGGCCAACTTTCGCGATATCGATGAGCGCTTGTCCAGCCTGTCGGCGCATCGCACCCTGCTGGCCATTCGCAACGCCTATCTGTCGATCCTGCCCTACGTCATCGTGATGGCAGCGGTGACCGTGGCCGCCAATCTGTTTCACTTCGCTGGCATCGACACCGGCATCGCCGTCTATGTCAGCCACCTGGCCCGCTATCTCGGAGAGCTGTTTCCCGAAGTGATCCTGCTGTCGTTGAGCTGGTCACTGAACAGCCACAACCGCATCCGTGCACCGGCCGTCATGCTGGTGTCACTGCCGGTGTTCTGGATCCTGTGCGGCTGGGATCAGCTCTACTCCGAAGTCGGCCAGCAGACCCGCAGCCTGGGGTCGACCATCGCCATCTACCCCGCCATCCTGCTGACCCACACCACCTTCAAGCTATTCGCCCGGGAGAACACCCGGAGCCATCCCCAGCGAGTGGTCATGAGCCAGATGATCACCTTCAACCTGCGCTACGTGCTGCCTGGCGTCATGGCAGTCATGCTGGCCATCGTGCTGCGCTTTGTCTTCGTCGCCCTCGCCGATCGCTACGCCCAGGACATCTATGCGCTGCTGGTGGACCGTATTCCCTATCACCTGGAGGTCATCCTGTTCGTGATGTTTCTGCAGGTGCTGTCGCTGTTCGCCATCCACGGCTACGCCACCATGCTGGGGGTGTTCGAATACCTGCAGAACAAGAGCGACGTGCTGGGGCTGCCCTCGCCGGAATTCTTCACCCTCTACGCCACCCCGGGTGGGGCGGGCTCAGTGTTGTGCCTGATGCTGGTGATGCTGGTGGTGAGTTCCCGCCGGGAGTACAAGTCGCTGGCGCGCATCTCCGCCCCGCTGACCTTGTTCAACATCAGCGAGACCCTGGTCTTTGGCATACCGCTGGTGTTCAACCTGCGCATGGCCTGGGCCTTTATCTCGGTGCCGACGATCAATGCCAGCCTGGCCTACGCCGCCATGTCCATGGGCTGGGTGGCGCCGCCACCCAACAGCGTCCACTGGGCGGTGCCTTATCTGATCTCGAGCTACCTGGCCTTCGATGGCGTCTACCTGCCATCGATGCTGCTGCAACTGACCTGTATCGGCTGCGGGGTGCTGATATACAGCGTGGCGTGGCGCCGCTATGTTCACCGCGAGCGCTCCAGCAAGGACGAATACCCAGTCTTTCCCTCGCGCAATGCAAGCGACTCGGCGTTTGGCGATGACGCCCTGGATATTGTGCTGATGGAAGAGAACGTCAGCCGCTGGAGTCGTATCAAGCAGGCAGACCGAACCCTGAAATGGCTGAATGAAGGCCAGCTCGAACTGGTCTTCCAGCCCATCGTCGACGTCAGCACTCACCGCATCAAGCACATCGAGGCCCTGCTGCGCTATCGCGATGCCCAGGGCCTGCTGCATCCCCCGCAGTTTCTGGACGTGCTGCGCCACCACCCCGGCGTCATGGAAGGCATCGAATGCTGGGTGATAAGGACTGCCGCTCACCATGTGCGGCAGTGGAATGAGGCGGGGTTTTCCAAGCGTCTGTTCATCAACGTGACGCCGCTGTTCTTTTCCAGCGGCAACGTCCGGCGATGCTTCTTCAATGCGCTCAACGATTGCCCGATCAACTCGCTGGGCATCGAGATCACCGAACAGGCCCTGCTCGAGGACCTTCCCCGAACGCTTTCCGATATCAAGCTGTTTCAATCCATGGACGTCCAGTTCGCACTGGATGACTTCGGCAGCGGGTACTCCTCCTTCAACTACCTGAGCCAGCTTGGCGTGGACTTCATCAAGCTGGACAAGACGCTGATCGACAACATTCACCTGCCCCGCCAGGCCAGTGTCGTCGAATCGGTGTACCAGTTGTGCCGGCACTTGAGCCTGCAGGTCATCTGTGAGGGCGTCGACAAGGACGCCAAGGAGGCTCGCCTCGAACGAATCGGCGTCACCCTGATGCAGGGCTTCCTGCTCTACCGCCCGATGGAGGCCCCCGCGCTGGAAACCCTGCTGCGCCAGGAGAAGCACGCAGCAGGTTCCCTATAAGGGGCGAGAGGGGGGCGGGGTCAGGGGCCTCGATCGAGCTCGCTTTCCGGGTCGAGGCCCTGGTCGCTCAGTCCAGCGTCGGCAGCTTCATGTGCCGATTGACGTCCTTGTACAGCAGGTAGCGGAACGGACCGGGACCACCGGCGTAGCATGCCTGCGGGCAGAAGGCGCGCAGCCACATGTAGTCTCCCGCCTCGACCTCGACCCACTGCTGGTTGAGGTGGTACACCGCCTTGCCCTCGAGCACATAGAGGCCGTGCTCCATGACATGGGTCTCGTCGAAGGGAATCACTCCGCCGGGCTGGAAGGTCACCACCGTCACATGCATATCGTGACGCATGTCGTCGGGATCGACGAAGCGGGTGGTCGCCCACACCTCGTTGCAATCCGGCATCACCGTCGGCGCGATATCGTTCTCGTTGGTGACGATGGGCTCGGGCAGATCGATACCGTCGACGCGTTCGTAGGCCTTGCGTATCCAGTGGAAACGCACGGCTTCCTTGCTGCGATTGTGCACCTGCCAGTCGCTGCCGGGAGGGATAAAGGCGTAGCCGCCGGGCACCATCACGTGCACCTGGCCCGCCAGGGTCAGCTCAAGCTCACCCTCGACAACAAACAGCACGCCTTCCGCCTGAGGGTTGGGCTCCGGACGTTCACTGCCGCCCTCCGGGCCGACTTCCATGATGTACTGGGAGAAGGTTTCGGCGAACCCCGACAGCGGCCGTGACAGCACCCACAGCCGGGTGTTGTGCCAATGGGGCAGCTTGCTGGTGACGATGTCCCGATAGACGCCCTTGGGGATCACCGCGAAGGCCTCGGTGAACATCGCCCTGTCGGTGGTCATCACCTTCTGGTCCGGATGCCCACCGCGGGGCGCATAGTAGTGTCGTGTCGGTTGAGAAGTGCTCATTGAAAAATCCTTGTTGTTGGCCCGTATGCCATGCAGCAGTATCGCTCAGCCGTGTCTTTCGCCCGGTCGACGGGGCTCGTCACTCACCCAGGGTGACGCGAATCTCGAGGGGGTATTCGTCGCAATTGTTGCCGTCACCACCGCGATCGACGACGAGAAACTCGCCTTCACGCTCCAGCACGGACTGGATGGCGTGCCAGGTACCGGCGCGGTAGTTGACGCCCTGGCGGCCGTCGGTGACGAAGGCACGGACCTCGGCAGGGTCGATGCTATCGCCGGCCGGAGCCACCACGATGATGAAGCGTTCCTCATGCAGCGGCATGAAGGCCTGGCTGCCGAGAGGATGGCGCTCCAGAAAGGACAGCGTCAGCGGCAACTCGATGGGCTGGCTGACGAACAGGCTGATCATCGGCCGCGCGTTGTCGCCCAGGGTCTCGATCGGCACCAGATCATGGTGGCGCTGGGTGCGACCAGCATTGATCGGAAAGGAGGCGGAGTTGCGCGCGTCGATGACCTCGCCAAAGGGGGCGAAGGCCTCCGCCGTCAGGGGATGTGCGGTCAATTCGAGCATGGTATTTCCTGAAGTACGGGCGAGAAAGGGCTCCCCGAGGCGGTCGACACTCGGGGAGATCAGGGCGATGGCTTGCGTCAGCCGATCGGCGCCGGCGTCGGCGCGGGAAACTGCTCCGCCCAGTGACGGGCAATATCGATCCGCCGGGTGACCCAGACCCGATCGTGGGCCTCGATATGGTCGAGAAAGCGCTGCAAGGCGCGAAAACGTCCCGGACGGCCAATCAAGCGGCAGTGCAGGCCTACCGACAGCATCTTGGGAGAGTCCTCGCCCTCGGCGTAGAGCACATCGAAGGCATCACGCAGATAGGTGAAGAAGTGATCGGCAGTGTTGAAGCCCTGGGGCGCGGCGAAGCGCATGTCATTGCTGTCCAGGGTATAGGGCACCACCAGATGCGGATGGTGCTGGCCCTGGCTGTCGGCCTCGCAGGTCCAGAACGGCAGGTCGTCGCCGTAGTAGTCGCTGTCGTAGAGGAAACCGCCTTCGTCGAGTATCAGCCGCCGCGTGTTGGGGCTGTCGCGGCCGGTGTACCAACCCTGAGGACGCTCGCCGTAGAGCCGCTCGAAGATCTCGATGGCCTTGCGCATGTGCTCCCGCTCGACCTTCTCCGAGACCTGCTGGTAGTGAATCCAGCGATAGCCATGACAGGCGATCTCGTGCCCCAGCTCCTTGAAGGCGTGGGCCAGTTCAGGGTGGCGTTCCAGCGCCATGGCGACTCCGAATACCGTCAACGGCAGCCCCCGCCGCTCGAATTCCCGCAGCACTCGCCAGACCCCGGCACGGGAGCCGTACTCGTAGATCGATTCCATGCTCAGATGGCGATCGGGATAGCTGTCGGCACCGATGATCTCGGACAGAAACTGCTCGGAGCCCGCGTCACCATGGAGCACACAGTTCTCGCCGCCCTCTTCGTAGTTGAGCACGAACTGCACGGCGATCCTGGCCTTGCCCGGCCAGTTGGCATGGGGAGGCGTGCGACCATAGCCGATCAGATCACGCGGATAGGATGTTGTTGTCATGGGTAGCTTCTCCTGAAAGTCGGGCGATGGCCGGGGCCACCACTGCCGTGCGAGCGTGCAAGTACATAGGCGACAGAGCAAGGTGGCGTGCCTGCGGCCCCCGGACGCCTGCGGTTGAATGGGCACCTGAAACACAGTTTCTGGAACCTGGGGCCCGGGTCGTGGTGGCAGGCACACGGGACCAGGCGCTTTTAAGGCTTGTCTGAAAAGTGCCTGCGCTCGGCAATACGGCGTTAAAAATCGGATCAAAATGCTCATTTACACCCTGTAAACTGCGCTTTCTCACCAATTTTTGCCTTGTCTAACCTTCGCTCGTCGACTTTTCGGACAGAGCCTAGCCAGACACATGAGCAACGACGCCTGGGGCTCCCTGAATAGCGCGCTTCAGCCGATCGTTTCAACGAGACACTTCAGCTGAACGCTACCCTCCGGGCGCAGCGTTTGCGCCTGCCTTCGCTCCTCCCTTGCGCCTGCCTTCGCGCGCCGTGCGTGACGTCACCGCACGCCATTATGTATACAAACTAAAAATAGACTGTACTCACTTTCTTGGCAACACCTTCATCGATCCCCTACCAGGGGAAAAAGGCACATCGTACTTCGCCGCAGAACTCGCCGCAGAACTCGCCGCGAGGCCACGCCCACGCCCTCCCCTCACTGCCCATACCGTTCATGACGACAGGCCGCATGAAGTCCAGACACGACATACTGTATACAGTAATTACCATGAAATTGTACGGACTATATCGATAACCCAGTATTCATTTACAGTTCACACTCCTCATGATCGTGACCCTCGCACCATAAAAACACTCAATACACTGTATTTTAAGGCGTTTTCCCGCCAACCGCGTTCGACCAATTCAGCCCTTGATGCGTATCCGATATCGATCTATTTTGTGTACAAAGATATTAATTCCTCGTCCATGAAGGAAGACAGGCATGCATCTCCACCTGATCAACCCCAACACCACCGCCGGCATGACCGAGACGATTCGCCTCGCCGGCAGTGCCATCGCTGCGCCAGGCACGCGCATCACCGCCTCCCAGCCGGTCAGTGGCCCGGTTTCCATCGAGGGCCATTTCGACGAGGCGATCAGCGCCGTGGGCGTGGTCGAGGAGGTCCTGCGCATGGACAGGGAAGCCCAGGTCGATGCCTACGTGGTGGCCTGCTTCGGCGACCCGGGCTTGTTGGCGGCGCGAGAAGCCACCCGTGCACCGGTGATCGGCATCGCCGAAGCGGCCTTCCATATGGCCAGCCTGATCAGCACGCGCTTCTCGGTGGTGACCACCCTGGGACGCACCGTGATCATCGCCGAGCACCTGCTCGACCAGTACGGTTTCCGTCACCAGTGTCGCCGAGTGCGTGCCGCCGAGATCCCGGTGCTGGACCTTGAAGACGATAGCGACTGCGCGCTCGACAAGATCATCGAGGAGAGCCGTCGTGCCAGGGACGAGGACGGCATCGGCGCCATCGTGCTGGGCTGCGGCGGCATGGCCGACCTGACCGAAACCATCAGCCGCGAGGTGGGCCTGCCGGTGGTGGAAGGGGTGACGGCGGCGGTGAAGCTGAGCGAGGCACTGGTAGGGCTGGGCCTTGGCACCTGCAAGACCGGTGACCTGGCCTTTCCCCGACCCAAGGCTTTCAGCGGCACCTTCCAGCATCTGTCCCATCTGGATCTGGAGACCACCGGCCGCTGACCCCTTCCCTCTGCCCCCTCACCGCATGACAAGGCTTGACCCATAACAATCCACAACGAGCGAGGTCCAAGATGACCACTTCCACTTCCCGGCCAGGCGAGCCCCAGGGCGTCGCCGAGGCCACCACCAAGAGCGTCGGCGACGAATCGCTGGCCCCCCAGAAGACCCGTATCATGGGGCGCACCTCCTACCTGCTGGCCTGGTTCGGTGGCTGCGTCTCGATCGGCACCTTCACCATGGGCTCCAGCGTGGTCGGCACCCTCAACCTGATCCAGGCCACGGTGGCCATCGCCATCGGCTGTTTCGTCATCGGCATCGCCCTGGCCATCAATGGCGCCGCGGGCTACAAGTACGGCATTCCCTTCATGGTCCAGGCGCGCAGCGCCTTCGGTTTCCAGGGCACTCGTCTGCCAGGACTGGTCAGGGCGGTGCCGGCCATCGTCTGGTACGGCTTTCAGAGCTGGATCGGAGCGGGCGCCCTGAACCTGGTGTCGGCCACCCTGTTCGGCTACGACAACCTGATCGTGTTCTTCATCGGCTTTCAGTTTCTGCAGATCGGCCTGTCGGTGCTCGGCTTCCAGGGCATCAAGTGGCTGGAGAACGTGGGTAGCGCCTTCATCCTGGCCTCGCTGGTCTACATGTTCTATAGCACCGTGGTCCGCTACGGCGATGCCCTCTCGGCCAACCTGTTGACCATGGAAGGCTCCTGGGGGCTGCCTTTCTGGGGTGCCACCATGCTGTTTCTGGGCATCTACTCGACCATGATGCTCAATGTCAGCGACTACTCCCGCGAGCACGTCAAGGGCACCGGGCCGGGTCTGTTGACCACCATCTACGCCATGTCGATCCTGCCCTGCACGCTGTTCATGGGGTTGATCGGCTACATGGTGTCCGAGGCCACCGGCGTGGCTGACCCGATCAAGGTCTTCGCCAACGCCGTGGACAATACTCCGCTGCTGATGACGACCCTGTTGTTCATCGCCTTCGCCCAGGTCACCACCAACGTGCTCAACAACGTGGTGCCGCCCACCTACGTGCTGATGGACACCTTCAAGATGAGCTTCCGCAAGGCGACGGTGGTCGTCGGCCTGCTGGCCTTCGCGACCTTTCCCTGGGAGCTGGTCAAGGACGAGTCTGCCGCCGGCCTGCAGGTGTTCGTGCAGACCTACTCCTCCTTCCTCGGCCCGATCTTCGCGGTACTGGTGGTGGACTATTACCTGATTCGCCGCCGCACCCTGGATCTGGACAAGCTGTACGACGAGAACGGCCCTTACCGTGGCGTCAATCTGGCCGCCTTCATCGCCACCGCAGTGGGCGTCGTCGCCGCCTTCAGCATGCCCACGGTGTCCTGGTACGCAAGCCTGATCCCGGCGGGCCTCACCTACCTGCTGCTGATGCGCTACTGGAAGGGCTGCCAGCGCTTTACCCAGTGAACAAGGCGAGGCCCCGACCCCAGTTGGTCGGGCGCCTCGCACTCGTCGAATTCCGAGGACAACAAGATGACACTCTCTCTTCCTTCCCTGCTCCAGGCTGTCGCCGTTCCCGGGCTCGCCCTGATGATGGCCGTTGCGCCGATGGCCAACGCCGAAAAACCAGCATCGGCACCCCTGAGCACCATCGTGCTCATCAACCCCAACTCCAGCGATACCGCCACCCAAGCCATGGCAGCGCTGGCCGAGCGGGAAACCCAGGGAAAGGCGCGGGTCGTCGGGGTCAGCAATACCTCGGCGCCTCGCCTCTTGACCACCCCCGAGGATATGGTCGCGGCGAGCCAAGGCGTAGTCGAACTGGGCCGCCAGGCCGCCGAAGACCCATCCACCGGCGCCATTATCGTTTCGGCCTTCAGCGATCCCGGACTTGATCAACTGCGCGAAGCCGTCGACATTCCAGTATTCGGCATCGGCGAAGAGGTCTTCCACGAGGCAGCGCGCGATGGCCGCCCCTTCGGTATCGCCACCATCACCCCGGACCCGGCACTGATCGAGTCCTTTGCCGCCAAGGCCGAGGCTCTGGGCTATCAGGATCAGTACAGAGGCACCCGCGTCACCCCCGGCGATCCGGTTGCCTTGCTCGACTCGCCGCAGGCACTCGATACCGCCCTGGCTGACGCCATCGAGGCCTCGGTCGGCGAAGACGGCGCCGAAGCCGTGATCATGGGCGGGGGGCCCTTGTCAGATGCCGCCATTCGCCTTCAGGACAGCACCGAAGTGCCCTTGGTGATAGCCGTCAGTGCGGCGGCCAGGGCGGCGGGCGCGGCCCTGGGCCGCGACTGAGCGCGTCCTTTGCATCAATAGTCACGACGGCTGAAACAACAACAGAAACAAGAAAGAGACACCTTTATGTCCCATGACGATCTAAGCCTCGATACCTCCCGGGTCGATCCGGGCCTGTACAACGAGGACCTGGCCCCGCTGCCCCACGCTCGGCGCAACTGGGGCGCCTTCGAGATCTTCAACGTCTGGTCCAATGACATCCAGAGCCTGTTCGGCTACACCCTGGCCGCCTCGCTGTTTCTGTCCTACAACCTGAGCGGCTGGGCGGTGATGGCGGCGATCATCCTGGCCGGGGTGATCGTGATGTTTCTGGTCAATCTGACCGGTGCCCCCAGCGTGCGCTACGGCATCCCCTTCCCGGTCATGGTGCGGGCGAGCCTGGGCGTGCGCGGCTCCAACCTGCCGGCGCTGTTGCGCGCCCTGGTCGGGATCTTCTGGTACGGCGTCCAGACCTACTTCGCCTCCACCGCCGTCACCCTGATGATCACCGCCCTGATCGGCACCGACGGCGGGGCCGGCATGCTCGGTCTGTCACCGGTCGCCTGGCTGTCCTTCGTGCTGGTGTGGCTGTTTCAGATCGCGATCTTCTGGTCGGGGATCGAGCGCATCAAGCACTTCCTCAACTGGGCGGGGCCGCTGGTCTACGTGGTCATGGTGGCGCTGATGGTGGTGGTCTGGTGGCAGGCCGGCAGCGAGCTGCTGCCGGCGGTGGGCACCATCTTCTCGGCCAGCGGGGAAGGCGGTGGTGGCATCGGCGCCTTCGCTGCCGTGGTCGGTACCATGGTGGCCTACTTCGCCGCCGTGGTGATCAACTTCGGCGACTTCACCCGCTTCGTCAGAACCGAACGTCAGATGAAGCTTGGCAACCTGCTGGGGCTTCCCCTCAACGTCGCCTTCTTCTCCTTTATCGCGCTGATCATCACCGCCGGTACCCTGGTGCTGTTCGGCGAGGCCCTGACCAACCCCACCGATATCGTCGAACGGGTCGACGCCTTGCCGTTGACGCTGCTGGCGGCGGTCACCTTCTTCGCCGCCACCGTCGGCATCAACCTGGTGGCCAACTTCATTCCCCCGGCCTACGACCTGGCCAACCTCTTTCCCCGGGTGATCAGCTTCAAGGTCGGCGGCCTGATCACCGCCTGCGTGGCCTTTTTCGTCGGCGCGCTGTGGGTCTCGGTGATCAGCCAGATCGGCGTGCCCGGCTTCGTCAACGCCGTGGGTGCCATCGTCGCTCCGTTCTACGGCATCATCGTGGTCGACTTCTACCTGATCAAGGGCCGCCGACTCGACGTCCAGGCGCTGTTCTCGTCCCGTGAAGGCGACGCCTACACCTACACCAACGGCTGGAACCTGCGCGCCGTGGTGGCCTTTGCGCTGGCCGCGATCTTTTCGCTGGCGACGGTAGTGGTGCCGGCCCTGCAGGGGCTGGCCGGCTTCGGCTGGATGATGGGGGCAGCACTCGGTGGCGCCATCTACTACGCGCTGATGCGCCAGCACAAGCAGGCGGTGACGGCCCACTGAGGCCAGGCCCGACAGCCGAGCTTCCTCGAGCAGCAACTAGTAACAAGGCTCCCGGCGATCGCCGGGAGCCTTGTCGTTTCAGAGCCAGGAATTCTAGAGACGCGGTGAGCGTCAGGGCGCAAAGATATCGAACAGGTTGGGTGCCTCGTCCTCTTCCTCGACGATCGACAACGAGGCCTCGATGGCCTTGAGGTGGCGGCCCATGAAGGCGGCGGCGCGCTCGCCCTTGCCGTCTTCCAGGTACTGGATCAGATCCTGATGGTCGTGTGACTCGCAGCCCAGGTGCCCGGCGTTGCCATAGACGGCCAGAATCAGCGAACTGCGCGAACACAGGCGCTCGACGAAATCCGCCAGGGTGCGGTTGCCGGAGACCCTGGCCAGGTAGGTGTGGAAATCGGCGGACAGGCGAATCGCGACGCTCTGCTCACCGCTGCGCAGCGCTTCCCGCTCGCGCTGGGCCATGTCCTTGAGGGTGACGATGTCGTCCTGGGTGATTCGCCTGGCGATATCCGACATCAGCCCGCACTCGACCATCTGGCGGGCATCGAACACGTCCTTGGCTTCGTCAGCGGTAGGACGCGTCACGCTGGCGCCACGGCGTGGCGTCAGGGTGACGAGCTGCTCCAGCGCCAGGCGCTGCAGGATCTTGCGAATGCCGGTACGACTGACCCCGAACACCTCGGACAGGGCATCCTCGCGCAAACGTGCGCCCGGCTTGAGCCGGTGCTCGATGATGGCGTCGCTGATCGAGCGATGAATGGCCTCGTGACGCTCGGCGCCGTCACCGTTCTTGCCCTGTCTGGGGGCAGGTGAGGCGGGGGGCGAAGGCTTCACGCGCTGATTCATCGACACTGTCCTCGGATGCAATATATCCCCATTGTATACGAGATATACCGACAGGAAAGAACCGCAGTTCCCCGCGTCTCGCCGGGGCAACTGCGGCTCATCCTGGTCCTCTATTCGCCCCAGTTGGCGACCAGAGCACGCTCCTCGTCGGTCATCTGGGTCAGGTTGCCAAGCGGCATATAGCCGCTGGCGACCACCTGCTGGATCGCGGCCTTCTGCTGTTCGACCTGGGCCTCGGTTTCCAGCGCCACACCGGCGGGCGGAGCGGTAAATCCGGCGTGGGCGGGCTGGGCGGCGTGGCAGCTGACACAGCGCTCCTGCATGACAGCATGCACCTGGGCCAACGGCGAAGCGTCGGATGCGACCGGTGCACTGCTGCCGCTGTTGGCGTTGTCGGCGGCCGGACTGGTCGTCAGGCTCGGAGCCCCCACCGCGAAGGCCACCAGAATCAGCGCCACCCCGGCGGCCGGGTAGCTCGGCTTGTGCTGACCGCTGTGCATCAGCACGAAGTACTGGCGAATCAGGGCGCCGGCAAAGATCAAGAGCGCCATGATCACCCAGGCCCATTCGCTGGTATAGGCGAAGGAATAGTGGTTGCTGATCATCAGCAGCACCACCGGCAGGGTGAAGTAGGTGTTGTGCACCGAGCGCTGCTTGCCGCGCTTGCCGTCCAGGGGGTTGGGCGTCTCGCCCGCCTTCATCGCCTTCACCATGCGGCGCTGACCCGGAATGATCCAGAAGAAGACGTTGGCGGACATGGCGGTGGCCATGACGGCACCGGTCAGCAGGAAGGCGGCACGTCCGGCGAAGATATGCACGCTGAGGTAGGCCACCACCACCATCATGACGGCGACACCCAGGCTCAAGAGGCCATCGCGCTCCATGTTGGGACTGACACGCTTGCACATCTCGTTGTAGACGACCCAGCCACCGAGCAGGAACAGCAGAGCCACCACATTGGCCTGCCAGCCGGACAGATTGGCGGCCCACTCCCAGGGACTCTGGGGGTTGACCAGGTAGAAACTGGGGTTGGCCATGTACAGAATCACGAACAGCGCAAAACCGGACAGCCAGGTGGTATAGGCCTTCCAGAAGGACCAGTGCAGATCGTCCGGCAGCTTGGCCGGCGCCGTGGCGTATTTCTGATTGTGGTAGAAGCCGCCCCCGTGGACCGCCCACATTTCGCCGAACACACCCTTGCCGCGGTCTTCTTCGTCCTTGGGGGTCTTCAACGAGTTGTCCAGCATGACAAAGTAGATCGACTCGCCTATCCAGGCGATGGCCGCGATGACATGCAGCCAGCGCAGCAGAAAATTGCTCACGTCCAACAGGTACGATGACATGGCCCTATCCCGACTTCAGTTGTTGTTGGAAGGCAGTCAGTATCGATGGCTGCCTGGTTGATCGTGCTCGATGACGCTCAGCTTCCGCGGTAGGTGGAGTAGCTATAAGGCGACAGCAAGAGCGGCACATGGTAGTGCTCACTGGCATCCGCCACGCCGAATCTCAGGGGAATCCGATCGAGGAAACGCGGCTCCGAGGCCTCGACACCCAGGGCGCGCAGATAGTCACCGGCGTGAAACAGCAGTTCGTACTCTCCTTCGACGAAGTCGTCGCCTTCGAGGATCGGGCTATCGCAGCGCCCGTCATCGTTGGTCATCGTCTCCCCGAGGCGCTGACGTTCGTCGCCAAGGATGCGAAAGAGCTCAATACGAATCCCCTGGCCTGGGCGGCCAAGCGCGGTATCCAGTACATGGGTGGTCAGGCGTCCCATAAGTGTCCTCCCCTCTCGCGGGTCATCAGCGGGTCGATCAGCGGGTCAATGTATCCAGTCCTGGACTGGCTAAAGTGAATCACTGATATGGAGCATCATCGTCTCTCGTCACACCTGGCCAGAGGCTTTCGCCGGTCGTGGCTTGCAGCAACACGAAGATGACTTCAGCGATGCCGGCATGGCGGAACCAGTGCATGGTGGTGTGGAACCATGACAACATACATCATTGACCAAATTAAGAGTACATTTCAAACTATTTTTTGTATACAGTTTGAGCATGCATAGCTGCCTGGTGTTTGCCGACAGCAACAAAGGCTCGACCGACCTCTTGCCGTCTGCGCCTACGCCCGCTGCCAACAAGGTGTGACCGACACCAACGAGTCATCAGAGCTATGCTCGTCCCCATCTACCTTGCCGTCATGACAGGAGCCACTCCCCATGCCTAGCCTCACCCAACGCCCCAGCCAGATGGACAAGACCCAATTCGTGACCACCTACGGAGACGTCTTCGAGCACTCACCCTGGGTGGCGGAGCGTGCCTTCGATCGTGGCCTGAACGAGCAGCATGACGACCCGGTACGTCTTGCCGAGCACATGGGCCAGGTCCTCAGCGACGCCTCCCCGGAGGAACAGCTGCAGGTCATCCGGGCGCACCCTGATCTTGCCGGCAAGGCTGCCGCCGCAGGCGAGTTGACCAACGACTCCACCCGCGAGCAGGCCGGGGCCGGGCTGGACCAGTGCACCCCGGAGGAGCTGGAGCGCTTCACCCGCCTCAACGAAAGCTACAAGGCGCGTTTTGGTATTCCCTTCATCATGGCGGTCAAGGGCGGCAATCGGCACACCATCCTCGCCGCCTTCGAACAGCGCCTGAACAACTCAGCCGAGCAGGAAAGGCAGGAAGCCGTGGTGCAGATCAATCGGATCGCTCGGTTCCGACTGGAAGATCGCGCTAGCTGAAGTAGCAAGCACACAAAAACGGCCGGTCACCTGGTGACCGGCCGCCAAACCCTACGTCGATGACCAGAGGCCTTGGCGCTCTCGTCATCCTGAAACCGTCACGCTTTTCGCGTCCGGGCTGGTTGTGGACGAACGGCCCCATGTGGATGGCGGCCTACCAGACCCTTTCACGTGGTGCCCATCGGCCACGTTCAGCGAACCACCGGGTCATGCTCTGGGCCCTGCCAGCTGCACGACAGTAGAGTTGCGCTACCTCACTTCTGGGGCTCGTCGCTCTCGCTTGAGTTGCACTACCTCATCTCACGACCATGCTGAAACTGCACCCAAGGCGGGACCATTACGCTCGTGCCCACCTTTCCGCGACTTGCGCAGCGCCTGTCGCTCGGGGCCAGGCACCTTTTTACTGCTTTATTTACTTCTGACTAATCTCTTTCTAGCTAATCTCTTTCTAGCTAATTTCCTGCTAGCTAAACGCTTGCTGGTGACGCTCCTGCTGGCTCCATTCTTCTTTTTTGATATCTCTGCTTGAGCCTGCCGGTGTCATCATCGACATGTCGACGTCGATATCTCCGGGCCATATCACCGAGCCATGAATCCGGCCATGTATCCGGGCCGTGTCTCCGAGCCATGTCTCCGGGCAAATTTCTCACCGATGACGCTAGCCGATGTCTCCGACCGACGCCCCTGGCGTCCAGAACGTACCAGCTTCGCCACTACTCCTTGGCCGAATCCAGCGCTTCCTTGGCCACTCCCTGACACTTTTCCTGGTACTCCTTGCTCAACTTGAGCAACGTCTCGCTCTCCTCGCGCAGGCTCTCTCCGATCACCGACAGGGTTTCCTGCTGGGACTGGCTGGCGTTCTTCAGACTTTCGGCATCGCGCACTTCGCACCAGGACCGGGCCTGTGCGATACCTGCCTTCATGGCGGAGTCCATAGTCTTGAAACGCACATCCAGCATCTTCTGGGAATATTCCAGCGTCAGCAGGCTCCCCTCACGCCACGGACTCAACAATTTGTCCATGGAGGGGATCATGTTTTCCATTGTCGGCATTGCCTTGTTCTCGCTCATGTTGGTACTCCCTATAGGTATGCCAGCACGCTCGGCCCACGGGCAGCCTGATCGCCGTAACAACGACGAGACGAGGCAGCCTGGCAGTATCTTGTGCTGCACCGGTTACATATCGTCTTCAAACGAGCACAGAATCGTCTCGCATGTGAAGACTAGAACGCACCTTGCTGCACCGCAACATCATATAAGGCATATACGAGCCACTAATTACACTAACGCGGGTATAGTCACCCAGCATTCTCAGCATCTACCCAGCGGCGCACCATTCGCACCATAGCAGTAGATGATTGACGCTCTGATGACAGCAGCGGCGCCAGCTCCAGAAGCACAATAAACACGCTTTTGTAAGAAATAACGACAAATACAATCGCCAATAACGACGGTTGCCGATAGAGACAATCGACAGCTGCGACAATCGACAGCTTCGTCATCAAGCACAGAACCGCTGTTTCGCCATTTCCGACGGACCACCGGGGCAACTTGCACGCAGATTCACCAGCTCGGTACAGCTACCGCAGCGTTGTCCGGGGCCCTTCCAAAAGATATCTGGAAGATTAGCCAAGACGAGGGCCCTTGTTGGCGATCCTCTAAAGCCATGATCGACATGCGGTAATAACCGAGGGGTCACGATCGCCGCAGACTAAAGGCGAAAGCTTACCGAAGGAAACTGAGGAGGGAAGCGCAACGAGGAGTCGAGAGCAGAGAGCAGAGAGCAGAGAGCAGAGAGCAGAGAGCAGAGAGCAGAGAGCAGAGAGCAGAGAGCAGAGAGCAGAGAGCAGAGAGCAGAGAGCAGAGAGCAGAGAGCAGAGAGCAGAGAGCGGAGTGCGAGACAGAGCAGCGAGCAAAGAGCGAGACGACGATATCAGGGCGTCGCCTCGCTCGGCAGCAAGGGTCAGGCGCGATAGGCGCCTTCGATATCACAGATGCGCACCGCGTTGCGGCCGACACCGCCATTGGCATCAAGCATCCGCTCGATCCAGGCGTAGACCGGATCGGCATTGGACACCAGATCCGCGGTGGACACCGAACGCGCCCACATGAAGTTGGCAAACACCAGGTAGTCCGCCGCACCGGGCGCATCGCCATCGATGAAGTCGCTTCCCGACAGCTGGCCACGCAGGGGCTCCAGGGCGCTATCGAGCTGGCTGAGCCCCTTGGCCGGAGAATGGAACTGCTCCAGCGTCATGCCCAGGCGTTTTTCACGAGTGGTGCGGAAGTAGTCGCGGTCCTTGGGATGGATGGCGTTCATCAGGTCCATCACGATGGTGCGCAGGATCGGCAACTGCAGGGCGCGCTCGCTGTAGTGCTTGAAAAAGCGGGCGCGGGATTCGGCCAAGGGACCGCCAAGCAGCGTCGGGGCCTCAGGGTAGGCACGATCCAGGTATCGCAGGATCTCGAAACTGTCGGTGATCACTTCGTCGCCATCGATCAGCACCGGGACCTTGTCATGGTCCGTGAATTCGAGCTTCTCCTTTTCGGTAAAACACCAGGGCCGCGCCTCCACCTCGAGCCCCTTGTGGGCGATGGCCAGCTTGGCTCGCCAGCAGAAGGGAGAAAAACGCAGTGATTCGTCGATGCCACACAGGTCGTACATCACCAGGGCCATGCCAGATACCTCTAGAAGGGGAATGTCTGCCGATAGTGCCATCAACCGCCCACCTCGCCAACGCCATGATTTCCTGAGGGATGGAGACAAACCTGTCCATTAGTCTAAGAAACTAGCCTCGTTCGCACCCGCCTCCAGCGTCTTTGTCGCCTCTAACCTACTGTTAATCAATAAATTTGAAGAATGATCGGACGAGGAGTCGTCAGCACCGCATTGGTCTGACCAATATCCCAGTCTAGAACGATTTCGCTAGTCGGCTTATCGTGCCGCCTTGTCCGAGCCTTACCCCGGCGTGAGACCGCCAACTTCGACACAACGGATATTACAAACAAGGACACGACAAGAGACCCCAACACCATGACCGACACCACTCTAGCCTTGATAGCCTTTGTGCCGCTCATACTGGCCGGCATCCTGCTAATCGGCATGCGCATGGCCGCCAAGGTCGCCATGCCCATCGTCTTTCTGGTCACCGCGCTGATTGCCCTGGTGGCCTGGGACATGACCTTCACACGGGTCCTGGCCTCGACCCTGCAAGGATTGATCCTGACCGTGGCGATCCTGTGGATCATCTTCGGCGCCATCCTGCTGCTCAACACCCTGAAGCACTCCGGCGGTATCGCCGCCATTCGCAATGGCTTCTCCGGCATCAGCCCGGACCGCCGCGTCCAGGCGATCATCGTGGCCTGGCTGTTCGGCTGCTTCATCGAGGGCGCCTCGGGCTTCGGCACGCCGGCGGCGGTGGCCGCCCCGCTGATGGTCGCGCTGGGCTTCCCGGCACTTGCCGCTGTGGTGGTGGGCATGATGATCCAGTCCACTCCGGTGTCCTTCGGCGCTGTCGGCACCCCCATCGTGGTCGGTGTCGCCGGTGGCCTGGACAGGGTCGGCATCACCGAGACGCTGGAAGCCGGTGGCTCCACCTGGATGGAGTACTTCCGCCTGATTGCCGGAGAAGTCGCGCTGGTGCATGCCGTGGTCGGTGTGCTGATGCCGCTGATCATGGTCAGCGTCATGGTGCGCTTCTTCGGTGCCAACCGCTCCTGGAAGGAAGGCCTGGCGATTGCTCCCTTCGCGATCTTCGCAGGCGTCGCCTTCGTGGTGCCCTACGCCCTGGCTGGAGTCTTCCTGGGCCCCGAATTCCCGTCGATGATCGGCGCCATGGTAGGCCTTGCCATCGTGGTCCCGGCCGCCCGTCGCGGTTTCCTGATTCCCGAAAAGAGCTGGGACTTCCCGGAAAGTGACAGCTGGCCTGCCCACTGGATCGGCAAGCTCAGCATCAAGGCCGACGAGGTCGTGGGCCGCGCACCGATGAGCACCTTCATGGGCTGGCTGCCCTACGTGCTGCTGGCGGTACTGCTGGTGGCGTCACGTACCATCGAGCCGTTCAAGCAGGCACTGACCTCGGTAAGCCTGGGCTTCAGCGACATCCTGGGTGAGGCCGGTATCTCCGGCAGCCTGCAGCCACTCTACCTGCCCGGCGGAATCCTGCTGATGGTGGTGCTGATCACCGCTCTGATGCATCGCATGAACGGCAATCAGCTCAAGGCGGCCTTCAGTGAATCCAGCCGTACCCTGCTGGGCGCCGGCTTCGTACTGGTGTTCACCATCCCCATGGTGCGCATCCTGATCAACTCCGGCGTCAACGGCGCGGATCTGGCCTCCATGCCGGTGGCCATGGCCACCGCGGTGGCCAACGGTGTCGGCGACATCTATCCGCTGTTCGCTCCTGCCGTCGGCGCGCTGGGTGCCTTTATCGCCGGCTCCAACACCGTGTCCAACCTGATGCTGGCAGACTTCCAGTTCAACGTGGCCCAGCAACTCGGTGTGTCCACCGCGCTGATGGTGGCGCTTCAGGCCGTCGGCGCCGCCGCCGGCAACATGATCGCCATCCACAACGTGGTAGCCGCCTCGGCCACCGTGGGCCTGCTGGGACGCGAGGGCATCACCATTCGCAAGACCATCCTGCCGACCATCTACTATGTGCTGGCGGCGGGGCTGATCGGGCTGGTGGCGATGCAGGTCGTCGGTATCTCCGACCCGCTGATGGGGCTGTTGCAGTAGGCACTGCGCCAAGCCAGGCGCCACCTGGCTGACCGACAAGGGGGTGTCATCGACGATGACACCCCCTTCTTGTTGGCGACAGGCGCCACCTTTGCTCGAGAACTGCGCCACTCTAAGCACAGTTTGACTACCTCTGTGCCGATATGGCGACCCTTATACCCTGCGCCTAGAGTTAATTCAGTGTAGTACGCACGTGCAGCATTCTTGCTTTCAGGTTCACCGGCAAGGCGCGTTGTCTGCGTACTGACCAGGGGCTGGCTCTTCGTGAGCGCCCACGGACGTATGGCCTCGACAAGGGCCACGACTCTCGACCAGGGGAAATTCAGATGTCCTATCTGCTGCTTGCCATGATCACCGTGATCGCCGTCGTGGTGATTACCAACGGCGCGAGATCCTCGGAATCCATGCTGTTGCTGAGGCACAAGGCTCCCGGTCCACACAGGGTCAAGCGGCACAGAAGGCCGACCCGACGGCATCTCTAGGCCGGGGAGGCTCCCTCCAGGGTGTTGACGAGTTGCCCGCAGACCACAGACAGCGCGGCGAAGTGTCCGTGGCCTCTTGCGAAGGGGCGCCAGGCGCTGTCCGAAACGTCGACGAGCGCAGGCTCTGATGACCTAGCCGATGCGAGCCAGCCGGGTACGATGTAGCCGCGCCTTGGTCACGTAGCCCTCGGCATTGGTCTTGAGTGCGGCGATGGCCTTGTCGTCCAGTTGCCGGATCACCTTGCCCGGCGAGCCGACGACAAGGCTGTTGTCGGGGATCTCGGCGCCTTCCTTGACCAGCGCCCCTGCCCCGATCAGGCAGTTCTTGCCGATCACGGCGCCGTTGAGCACCACCGCCTGGATGCCGATCAACGAGCCCTCGCCCACGGTGCAGCCATGCAACATCGCCTGGTGCCCCACCGTGACGCCCGGTCCTACCGACAGCGGGTAGCCGGGATCGGCGTGCAGCACGGCGCCATCCTGGATATTGCTGCCTTCGCGCACTTCAAGTGATTCGGTGTCGCCCCTGAGTACCGCCTGGTACCAGATGCTGGCGTCTTCATGGATTTTCACCTGGCCGATGACCTCGGCGCTCTCGGCGACGAAGACGGTGCGATGAATATGGGGGGAATGGTTACCCAGACGATAGATGGCCATGGCCCGCTCCTGACGAGGTTATCCTTGTGGATGGGGGGCGCTGGGCGCCCACCCTGCCTATATAGTGGACGCTGTTTCCAAACTCTGCCTACTCCGTTGTCGGTTCCTGTGCGAGAGAGGCAAAGTACGCTGCGATCTCCGTCGCCACTCGGCGTACATCCGACTCGCTGACCCCCAGATGGGTCACCAGGCGGGTGCGCGGCCTCACCGCGATCAAGATGCCACGCTCGGCAAGAAAGCCCTCCAGTGCGGCGCAGTGAGGAGCCGGCACGTCGAGAAAGACCATGTTGGTGGCCTGACCTGCCACTCCGATGCCGTCAATACCACCCAGCCACTCGGCGAGCTGGCGGGCATGACGGTGGTCGTCGGCCAGTCGCTCCACATGGTGATGCAGGGCATGCCGACAGGCCGCCGCCAGCAGCCCCGACTGGCGCATGCCGCCTCCCAGCGTCTTGCGCCAGCGACGGGCCGCGGCGATAAAGCGCTCGCCGCCGACCAGCAACGAGCCCACCGGCGCGCCCAGCCCCTTGGAAAAGCACAGCGATACAGAATCGAAACCGGCGCACAGCTCCGCCAGCGACTTGCCGGTGGCGACACTGGCGTTGAACAGGCGGGCGCCATCGAGGTGACAGGCCAGGCCTCGCTCGGCGGCAAGGCCGGTCACCTCCTGCACATAGTCCTGGGGCAATACCCGGCCCTGAAAAGTATTTTCCAGTGCGATCAGTCGGGTTCGCGCATGATGGATATCGTCTCCCTTGATGGCCTCGGCGATATCCTCGAGCGCCATGCGTCCATCTGCCTGCTGGGCCAGGGGCTGGGGCTGGATGCCGCCAAGTACCGCAGCACCGCCGCCTTCATCGCGATAGATGTGCGAGCGTTGCCCGGCGATCACTTCGTCGCCACGCGCGCAGTGGACCAGCATGGCGGTCAGGTTGCTCTGGGTGCCGGAGGGGAAGAAGGCCGCCGCGGCGAAGCCCGCGCGATCGGCCACCTCCGCCTCGAAGGCGGCGACGCTGGGGTCGTCGCCCCAGACGTCATCGCCCACCGGTGCGATGGCCATGGCATCGCGCATGGCCTCGGTCGGTTGGGTCACGGTATCGCTGCGTAGGTCGATCATGGCGCTCTCCTTGTTCGCGCTGGCCTTTCCCCGAGTATGCCAGTTCGGCCTTCAGCTGAGGACTGCCCCCACGCGCATTGGCCCCCTGCCCTCCCGACGACTCAGGCCAGCGCCTCGGCCAGTACCCTGGCAACATGACGCGCCTCACGTGCGGCACCGTCACGAATCTGGTGACGACAACTGGTGCCGTCGGCCACGATCAGCGCGTCCTCGGCGTCGCGCACCGCCGGCAGCAACGAGAGTTCCGCCATCTGCATGGAGGCCTCATAGTGCTCACGCTCGTAGCCGAAACTACCGGCCATGCCGCAGCACGACGACTGGATGGTCTCCACCTCGAGCTCGGGAATCCAGGACAGCACCTGCTGCACCGGCGTCAGGGCATCGAACGCCTTCTGGTGACAGTGGCCGTGGAGCAGCGCCCGCGACACCGGTAGCGCCTCGAGCGACAGCTCGAGCCTGCCGGCATCCTTCTCGCGCACCAGAAATTCCTCGAACAACAGGCTCGCCTCGGCCAGTCGCTTGGCGGGCTCGCCCAGGCCGAAGCCCAGGAACTCGTCGCGCAGGGTCAGCAGGCAGGATGGCTCGAGCCCGACCACGGCAAGCCCTTTTTCCACGTGGGGGGTCAGCGCCGCCAGGGTCCGCTCGGCCTCCGCCCGGGCCCGATCGACCTGACCGCTGGCCAGGTAGGTACGCCCGCAGCACAGCGGACGACGATCCGCAGCGCTCGCCAGGATCACCCGGTAACCCGCGGCTTGAAGCACGCGCATGGCGGCCTCGGCGTTGTCGGCTTCCATATAGTTGTTGAAGGTGTCGACGAACAGCACCACCTCCCTCACCGCCTGGTCGGCAACGGCCGGTCGCTCGCCCTGTCGGGCCCGCCCCAGGTAGTTGTCGGTGACGCGTGGCAGCGCGCGCTCCTCGGCCAGCCCCAGCGCCCGCTTCAGCGGTGAGGCCAGCCAGGGCATGCCGTCGATGGCCTTCACCAAGGGTGACAGGCGTCGCAGCACCGGAGCGCGCCTGGGCAGGTCACCGATCAGTCGCTCGCGCAGCGATACCCCGTCCTTGGCGACCCGTGCCGCCCGGGCCTCGATCTTGATCCGCGCCATATCGACGCCGGTGGGACAGTCACGCTTGCAGCCCTTGCAGGAAACGCACAGGTCGAGCGCCTCCTTGACCTCGTCGCTGGCCAGGCCGTCGCGACCGAGCTGGCCGGACAACACCAGGCGCAGGGTATTGGCGCGGCCGCGGGTCAGGTGCTTCTCGTCGCGGGTGATGCGATAGCTAGGACACATGGTGCCGGCGTCGAACTTGCGGCAGTGGCCGTTGTTGTTGCACATCTCCACTGCGCTGGCGAGGCCGCCGGTGACATCGCGGCCGCTACCCGGTGGGGTCTGCTCGCCGTTCAAGGGATCTCGCTCGACGTTCCAGGGCGACCAGTCCAGCACCGGCGTCAGTTCGATGCGCTGGTACTCCCCGGGAAAGCGGAAAAGCCGAGAGTCGTCCATCTTCGGGGTATCGACGATCTTGCCGGGGTTGAGCAGGTTGTCCGGGTCGAACAGCCCCTTGACCTCGCGGAAGGCGTCGTTGAGTGTCTCGCCAAACTGCCAGGCCACCCACTCGCCGCGACAGATGCCGTCGCCGTGCTCACCGGAGTAGGCGCCCTTGTAGGCCTTGACCAGTGCCGAGGCCTCCTCGGCGATGGCGCGCATCTTCTCGGCGCCGTCCCGGCGCATGTCGAGAATCGGGCGCACGTGCAGGGTGCCGACGCTGGCGTGGGCGTACCAGGTGCCCTCGGTGCCGTGACGATGGAACACCTCGGTGAGCTTGTCGGTGTACTCGGCCAGATGCTCGAGCGGCACCGCACAGTCCTCGATGAAGGACACCGGCTTGCCGTCGCCCTTCATGCTCATCATGATGTTGAGTCCCGCCTTGCGCACGTCCCACAGCGCCTTCTGGGCCTTGGGTTCGGGCATGTCGACGACACAGTCCGGAAGCCCCAGGTCGGCCATCAGCTCGTTCAACCGGGCCAGGCTCGCCAGCAGCTCGTCGCGATTCTCGCCGGCGAATTCCACCAGCAGCACCGCCTCGGGCTTGCCGATCAGGGCCTTCTCGATCACCGGACGGAAGGACGGATTCTCCAGCGACAGCGCGATCATGGTCTGATCGACCAGCTCCACCGCCGTCGGTGACAGGGTCACGATATGCTGGGTCAGGTCCATGGCCTGATAGAAGGTGGGGAAGTTCACCACCCCCAGCACCTTGTGCTGCGGCAGAGGTGACAGCTTCAGGGTCAACTGGCGGGTCAGCGCCAGGGTGCCCTCGGACCCCACCAGCAGATGGGCCAGGTTGGCACGGCCATCGGCCTCGTAGGGCAGCGGGTTCTGACAGTCGAACAGATCGAGGTTGTAGCCCGCCACCCGCCTGAGCACCTTGGGATAATGCTCGCGGATGCGCTCGCCTTCGCGCCGGGCGATGGCCTCGACCTGCTCGGCCAGCCGCGCCGCCCGGGAACCGGCTGCCAGCTCGTCGACCAGACCGAGGTGCACCTTCTCGCCGTCGGCCAGCAGGACGTCCAGTGCCTGTACGTTATGCACCATGTTGCCGTAGTGGATCGAGCGCGAGCCGCAGGAGTTGTTGCCGGCCATGCCGCCCAGGGTGCACTGGGCGCTGGTGGAAACATCCACCGGGAACCACAGGCCATGGGGCTTGAGCCAGGCGTTGAGGTGATCGAGCACGATGCCGGGCTCGACCACCACCGTGCGCGCCTCCTTGTCGAAGGACACCACACCGTTCAGATGGCGGCTGGCGTCGATCACCAGCGCCTCTCCCACCGTCTGACCGCACTGACTGGTGCCGCCACCCCGAGGCAGCACCGGAATGCCTTCCCCGCGAGCGATCTCCAGAGCCGTGGCCAGATCATCCTGATGGCGCGGGATCACCACGCCCACCGGGGTGATCTGATAGATCGAGGCGTCGGTGGAATAACGGCCGCGACTGGCGGCGTCGAACAGCACCTCGCCCTGGATTTCCCTGGCCAGGCGCGCGGCAAAGTCCGGCAGCGGCTGGATCCGTGCATCCCGCCCCTTGGCGGCAGACGTCAACGAGTTCATCACCCTCTCCTTGATAACCCTGGGTAGACCGTCGGCGACAGCGCCGCCGACGGGCGGGCGGTGGTTCAATCGCGAGCAAGGCGGGCCACGTGGGGCGCCGGGTTCTCGGAGAAGTACGCCATGGCAGCCTCGACGCCGCTGCCGGCAAGGCTCACCCCGGAGAGTTTCAGCCCCATCTCGCAGCCGGCCAGGGTCGCCATCAGCGTCAGGTCGTTGCAGTCGCCCAGGTGGCCGATACGGAACATGCGTCCCTTGGCCTTGCCAAGCCCGGTGCCGAGCGACAGGTCGAAGCGCTCGTAGATCAGCTTGCGCACGGCATCGGCGTCGACGCCCTCCGGCATCACCACGCCGGTCAGCACCGGCGAGTAGACCTCGGGGTCCTGGCACTGGATCTCGAGTCCCCAGGCGTTCACCGCCGCGCGCACGCCCGCCGCCCAGCGCTGATGACGGGCCAGGACGTTATCCATCCCCTCGTCCAGCAGCATGTCGATGGCCTCGTTGAGGCCGTAGAGCAGATTGGTATTGGGGGTATAGGGCCAGTAGCCGCCCTGGTTGGCCTCGAGGATCTCGTCCCAGGCCCAGAAGCTCTTGGGCAGCCGCGACTCGCGACTGGCGGCCAGGGCCTTGTCGGAGATCGCGTTGAAGCTGATCCCCGGCGGCAGCATCAGTCCCTTCTGGGAGCCGGAAATAGTGACGTCGACACCCCACTCGTCGTGGCGATAGTCGGCGCTGGCAAGCCCCGAGATGGTATCGACCAGCAACAGCGCCGGATGACCGGCGGCGTCGATCGCACGGCGCACCGCGGCGATGTCGCTGGTAACACCGGTGGAGGTCTCGTTGTGAACCACGCACACCGCCTTGATCCGCTGCTCGGTGTCTTGCTTGAGGCGTGCCTCGATCATGTCGGCCTGGACACCGTGGCGCCAGCCCTCGGCCCCCGGCAGGCCAAGAAACTCGGGCTCGAGACCAAGACGCAGGGCCAGACGATGCCACAGCGAGGCGAAGTGGCCGGTCTCGAACATCAACACCTGATCCCCCGGCGACAGGGTATTGGCCAGGGCGGCCTCCCAGGCCCCGGTACCGGAAGCCGGATAGATGATCACCGGCTTGTCGGTCTTGAAGATCTTGCCGACCTTGCAGAGCAATTCACGTCCGAGGGCGCCGAACTCCGGGCCACGGTGATCGATGGTCGGCAGGCTCATGGCCCGCAGGATACGATCCGGTACCGGCGAGGGGCCGGGGATCTGGAGGAAGTGACGTCCGGTGGGATGAAAGTCGAGATTCAGCATGTAAGGCCTCCTGGCCAGGCGTCGCACTGGGCGACGCCAGGATAGCTGTTCGGGCGCCAAGCGCTACCGCGCCCCTCTTGTAATAATCTGTAATAATGAATGCAATTTTTATGGTGGCACCGCCCCACCGATTCGGCGACATGCCAGACGCTAGCTGCCGATCACGGTGGTGCCGGTGTCAGCGCACGGCACCCTGCTGACGCAGCGCGTCGATCTCGTCCGCTGCCAGCCCGATCTCCCCAAGCACCTCGTCGGTGTGCTGGGCGAACAGCGGCGCCGGCTGGCGAATCGCCAACGGGGTCGCCGAGAACTTGCTGGGAAAGCCCAGGGTCTTCATCCGCCCCATGGTCGGATGATCGACCTCCAGCACCATCTCGCGGGCCAGGTAGTGTTCATCGTGCATGGCCTGGTCGAAGTCGTTGATCGGCCCTGCCGGCACCCCGGCGGCGTCACAGCGATCGAGCCAGTAGGCGCGATCCTGTTGCCCGAGGATGTCCTCGAGGATGGCTTCCAGCGCCTCGACGTTGGCCCCGCGGTCGAGGTTGGTCTTGAAGCGCTCGTCGACCATCAGCTCGGGGCGCTCGATGACGTCCTCGCAGAAGCGCTCCCAGGTACGCTGGTTGGCGCAGCCGAGCATCATGTAACCGTCGCGTACCCGCATCGCCTGGTAGGGCGCGGACACCCGATGGCGCCAGCCGGTGGCCTCGGGCACTCGGCCTTCGGAGAAGTAGGCGCCCGCCTCCCAGGTGAACCAGGGCAGGCCACACTCTGCGATGGCGATGTCGAGGTGCTGGCCTTCGCCACTGCGCTGACGGTGGATATAGGCCGCCAGGATCGAGTAGATGGCAGTCAGGCCGGCGCCGATATCGTAGACGGCGACCCCGGTCTTGAGCGGACGCCGGCCCGGCTCGCCGGTCATCGACATCAGCCCGCTCATGCCCTGGGCCACCAGGTCGAAGCCGCCCTTGTGACGCGACGGACCGGTCTGGCCGTAGCCCGAGATCGAGCAGTAGATCAGCCCCGGGTTGATCGCCTTGAGGCTGTCGTAGTCGATCTTCAGCGACTGGGTGACGCCGGGTCGATAGTTCTCGACCACCACGTCGGCTTCCTTGGCGAGGCGATAGAACACCTCGCGGCCCTTCTCTTCTTTCAGGTTGAGCGAAATGCTCTTCTTGTTGCGGTTGATCTGGGCGAAACAGGTCGATTCGTCCTCGACGTAGGGGCCCATCTGGCGGCTGTCGTCGCCGCCGTTGGCCTTCTCGACCTTGATCACCTCGGCGCCCATATCTCCCAGCACCATGGTGCAGTAGGGGCCGGCCATGATCTGCGAAACGTCGAGTACCTTGATCCCATCGAGTGGCAGCATTGTGGTTCTCCTTGCCTCAGGGCCTTTATCGGCCCTGCCAGCGGAAGGGTGTCTTGTTGACGAACTTGTCCACCGCGGCCTTGAAGTCGCGGCTGGTGTAGCAGGTGGCGATCCAGTCGTCGCTGGCGTCGAAGGCCGGGCGGCGCTGTTCGATGACCCGCTGGATCACCTCCTTGGCCGCCCGCACGGTCAAGGGGGCACGCTCCTTGAACGCCTGCGCCCGCTCGGCCACCGTCGCCTCGATGGCCTCGGCGTCGACGATCTCGCCGACCAGCCCCAGGGCCAGGGCCTCCTCGGCACGTACCAGTTCGCCCGCCATCAGTACCTGCTTGGCCCGGGCGATACCGGCGTGCTCGACCAGCCGCGAGACGTTGGTGATCGACAGGCAGTTGCCCAGCGTCCTGGCGATGGGGATACCGAACTTGAGACTCGGTGTCGCCAGGCGGAAGTCGCAGGCCAGAGCGATGGCCGCGCCACCGCCGACACAGAAGCCTTCCAGCAGCGCCAGCGTCGGCAGCGGCAGGGTCTCCACCCGCCCGACCACCCGGTCGATGCGACGCTCGTAGGCGATGGCGTCTTCGCCCTTGTCGAAGGCAGCGAACTGCTTGATGTCAGTGCCGGCGACAAAGGCTTCTCCGCCGGCGCCACGCATGACTACCGCGACCAGCTCCGGGTCGTTCTCGATGGTCTCGCAGTGGGCCTCGAGCTGGTCGTACATCTGCCAGGTCATGGCGTTGCGGCTGGCGGTGCGATCGAAGGTCAGCCAGGCGACGCCATCTTCGCTGTGGTAGTGCACCTGGCCCTGATCGTTGTCGCTCATGTCGTTGTTCTCCTTGTGGTGGTCGCGATCACACGCCGTAGATCAGGTTGACCAGCGCCAGGGCCACGGCGGGCACGTAGGTGTTGATCAGCAGGATCACGAACAGCACCGCCAGGAACCAAAGATTGGTGCGCGTGGTGGCCCAGATGTCGGCCTTGGCGATGGAGCAGGAAGCGATCAGTACGCTGGCCACCGGCGGGGTCTGCTGGCCGATGGCCAGGTTCAGCGTCACGATCAGACCGAAGTGCAGCGGATCGATGCCCACCGCGGTCACCAGCGGCAGCACGATGGGCACCACCAGGATGATCGCCGCCGCCGAGTGCAGGAAGATGCCCAGCACCAGGAAGATGACGTTCAGAAGCGCCAGTACCACGTACTTGTTGTCGGTCATCTCGGCGATCGAGTTGGCCAGCTGCTGGGGAATCTGGGTCTCGGTCAGATACAGACCGACCACTGCAGAGGAAGCCACCAGCAGCATCACCACCGCCGTCTGCACGCCAGCATCGAGACAGGCCTTGTAGAAGATCTTGAGGCTGAACTCGCGATAGATCACCGCGCTGATGAAGATCGCCACGACCACCGCCAGCGCCGCGCCCTCGGTGGCGGTGACGATGCCGCCGAAGATGCCGCCGAGGATGATCACCGGAATCAGCAGCGCCCAGATGGCGCCCTTGAAGGCCTCCCACAGACGCGAGGCCTGGAAGCTCTGCTCCGCCGGCAGGTTGTGACGACGCGCCAGGAAGTAGCACATGGCCGCCAGCCCCAGGGCGCCGAGCAGCCCTGGGAAGATGCCGGCGACGAACATCTTGACCACCGATTCGCCGGACATGACCGCGTAGAGGATCATCGGGATCGACGGCGGCAGGATGATCGCCAGGCTCGCCGCCGAGGACGAGATGGCTGCGGCGAACTCCTTGGAGTAGCCCTTCTTGCGCATGGCCGGAATCAGGATCGAGCCGATCGCCGAGACACCGGCGACGGCGGAGCCAGAGATCTCGGCAAAGAAGATCGAGGCGCCGATGGTCACCATGGCGAGACCGCCCTTGATGAAGCCGACCATGGCCGAGGCCAGATCGATCAGACGGCGCGAGATGCTCGAGGCGTTCATGATGGCGCCGGCCAGGATGAACAGCGGTATCGCGATCAGCGGGAACTTGGTAGCACCGTCGAACATCACCATGCCGACATTGGGCAGGGCCAGGGTGCCGTAGCTGGCCACGGTGGCCAGGGCGCCGACGAGGCCGAGGGCGATGGCCACCGGCACGTTGATCAGTATCAGCCCGATCAGGCCGAAGAACATGGAAGCAATGATCATGGGGTTCTCCTCGTCAGCTGGCGCGCTGCGGACCGGTGGGTGAATCGTCGGTACGCACGTCGTCGGCCAGCACACCGGCCTCTTCGAGCTCGTGATCGACGAAGCCGGCTCCCTTGGCCGCCCGGATGACCTCGGGGAGCCTGAGCAGCTGGGCGAGAATGAACATCGCGGCACCGATCGGAATCACCGACTGGGTGAACTGCACCGAGATGCTGGGCAGGCTCACCAGGGTGGAGCCTTCAAGAATCTGCACCACCTGAAAACCAGTGACGCCGAGCAGCACGAAGAAGCCGATGGTGATCGCCTCGGCGAGCAGCGCGATGGGCAGGCGAATGGACGGCGAAACCATGTTGATCACGCTGGGACAGGCGATATGGGCGCCCTTGAGGGCGGCCAGGGCGGCGCCATAGTAGGTCAGCCAGGCCAGTCCGATCGAGGCGACCTCGTCGTACCAGCTGAAAGGAGAGCCCAACAGGCGTGACGCGAACCCGATGGTCACCACCAGGGTCAGCGCCAGCACATTGAGAAAGACGATGACCTCCAGAATCTTCTGGTAGGCCGCGGAAATGGTGGTAAGCACAGAGCATCCTCCGAAGGTGGATGCGGCCTCACCGAAAGTGGAGAGGCCGCAGTGGACAGGCGTTATTCGCGCAGTGCTTCCACCCGCGACAACAGTTCCTCACCACCTTCCACCTCGGCGGCGAACTTCTCGTAGATCCCGCGGGAACCCTCGACGAAGGCGTCGGTGTCGACCTCGTTCACCTCCATGCCTTCCTCTTCCATGGTGCTGACCAGGCTTTCGTCAAGCGAGGCGCCCTGCTCCAGTGCGAAGGCCTCGACCTCTTCGGCGGTCTCGATCAGCACCTCGCGGACGTGCTCGGGCAGGCGGGTCCAACTGGCACCTGCCAGCACATAGGCCGGGGAATAGACGTGATTGGACAGCGACAGGTAGTCCTGAACCTCCTGGAAGCGCTGGGAATAGATCTGTACCAGCGGGTTTTCCTGACCGTCCATGGCGCCGGTCTGCAGCGCGACGAACGCCTCGGACAGCGCCATGGGCGCCGGCGATGCGCCGTAGCTCTTGAACATCTCGACCCGCCACACACCGTTGGGGGTACGCAGCTTGATGCCGTCCAGATCCTCAGGGACCACGATCGGGCGGACGTTGTTGGTGATCTGGCGGAAGCCGTTCTCCCAGATGCCGATGATGCGGTAGCGCTTGTCTTCGGCGACCGGATACAGGACATCGCGCAGTACCTCGTCGCGGACTCGGGCGAGGTGCTCCCGGTCCTCGATCAGGTAGGGCATCTCGAACAGCGAGAATTCCGGCGCCACGCTGCTCATGATCGACGACGGCAGCGACAGATCGATGGTGCCGAGCTTGAGCTTGTTGAGCATCTGCTCGTCGGAACCCAGCTGGCTGGAGCCATAGGTCACCACCTCGGCCTCGCCTTCCAGGCGCTCGTTGGCCAGACGGGCGAACTCGTTGGCGGTCTTCTCGAACAGCGATCCCGGGCCACCGACGTGGCCGAACTTGATCTGCACCTCGTCGGCCTGAGCGGCACCGACGCCAAGCGCCAGTACGGATGCGGCCAGTACGGTCTTCAGCAGTTTCATAACCCTCACTCCGATTGTTGTTGTCCATCGTGGTCTGGCGGTGGGCGCCGACTGGCACCCTGGAGGAAGCCTCAACGGGAGCTGGCGTGCTCTTCACGTAACGGTTCCGTCAGTCGCGGTTTCCGTCACTTGAGCTTTCCGTTTCCAGGGCGTTCAGGGCCTGGGGACAGGAGTCGCTTCCCGCTGGGTCAGGGTCAATATGGATACATAATTCAAAATTAGGTATTAGACTTTTGTCTTTCGCAAACTCGCCTTAGAGAACATTTGTTGCTTAAATTTCAATGGTTTATATCGAAACAACGAGCTATCCAAGCCACTCGTTCCCTTGTTGCATCCCTGGAGACATACACAAAAAAAGCGAGCTCGAAGGCTCGCTCTGTCACTTGCTGTCGGGTCTGGCACCCGTCCCTGTCGCCAGACAGTTGCCAGCCCGGGATCAGGGATCGGGGGCCATATCGGGCTCCAGCCCGGCTTGCCAGCCTGCCGCCTCGATGCCAGCGATGGCGGCGGCCTGATCGTCGGCCGAAGAGGCGCCACTGATACCGACCGCGCCCAGAATGCGCTGGTCGTCATCCAGGATCAGCACCCCCCCCGCCACCGGCACGAAGCGGCCCCCGGAGGCCTCGGCCACCGCCGCCAGGAAGGCGGGACGCTCGCGGTTACGCTCGCCGGTGGTACCACTGGATACCCCGATACCCAGCGCGGCGTAGGCCTTGCCGTTGGCCACCGGCCAGCGCAGCGGGCTGCAGCCGTCTTCACGCTCGGCCGCCACCGGATTGCCGCCGGCGTCCAGCACCACCGCGGTCAGAGGAGGCAGTTCGCCCTTGCGGGCAAAGGCGAAGGCGGCGTCGAGCAATTGCCGCGCCGACTGACGCGACAATTGTACCTGTGCAAGAAATACGTTTCCGGCCATAGCAACTCCAGCGCAAGATATGAGAGAAGACAGAAAAGGCAGGCAGCAAGACAACGGCCGGAATCCGATCGATGCCATTCGGCCCCACCCTCCGCTGCCTCACAGGGTTACCCGAGTGCCTGGCCAAATACGCTCGCCAACACTCGCATAATTTGAATAATGAATTCATAATACGGAAAAGTCGAACCGTCAAGCGTTCGACCGTCAAACGATGATGAGCCCGGGAAATCCGCTATGGAAAAGATTCAGCCGCGTAGCCTGTACCTGGAAGTGGCCGACAGGATCCGCGACCTGATCGAGCAAGGCAGCCTGCTGCCCGGCGAGAAGATCGCCGAAAAGGCCCTGTGTGAAACCTTTGGAGTGTCACGCACCCCGCTCAGAGAAGCCCTCAAGGTGCTGACCTCGGAAGGGCTGGTCGAGAACCTGCCCAACCGAGGTTCCCGCGTGGTGCGATTGACCAGGCGTGGGGTCAAGAATACCTACGACGTCATGGGCGCCCTGGAAGGCCTGTCCGGTGAGCTGGCCTGTCAGCACCTGACAGATACCGACGTCGAGGAGATCCGTCGTCTGCATCAGCTGATGCTGGGCCACTACCAGCGTCAGGAGCTGGCCCCCTACTTCGAGGTCAACCAGCAGATCCACGAGTGCATCCTGGCCGCGTCGAACAACGACGTGCTGATCGAGATGTACAACAACCTGAGCCAACGGGTGAAGCGCATTCGCTACAGCGTCGAGATGGGCTCGGCCAACTGGGCCAAGGCCGTCGACGATCACGAGGCCATGCTGGAGGCGATCGAGGCCCGCGATGGCAAGCGCCTGGGCGACATCCTGCGCGCGCACCTCGGCCACAAGCTCGAGGTAGCCGCCGTCAGCGGCATCATCGACGAGGAATAGCAGGTCCCGGGACGGCGCGCAGAAGTCTCTGCCGTCGTCCCGGCACTTACCACTCTTCCAGGCGCATGGCCGAGCGCTCCAGACGCTGATCCTCGGCCTCGATCTCGCGCAGCATGTCACCGATGGTGGACAGGTGCTCCAGCGCCACCCGCCGCGCCAGTTGTGGCTTGCCCTCTACCACCGCGCGGTGCAGGCGGGCGTGCTGGCGGTTGATCATGTCCCTGGCGTCAGGGCGATGATAGAGGTGCTTGACCGAGGCGAACACCGAGCTCAGCAGCAGATCGGTGAGGCTCTGCAGCGTATGCGCCAGCACCGGGTTATGCGACGCCTGGCAGATGGCCAGGTGAAAGGCGTGGTCGAGTCGCGCCAGACGCTCCACCTCGAGGGGGTCCGCCTTTTCCACGTAGTCCGCCATCTCGCGATAGCGTCGGGTGATCAGCACCCTGTCCGAGGCGGTGCCGCGGCTCGCGGCCAGGCTCGCCGACTCCCCTTCCAGCAGCGCACGCACCTCGAGCAGGTCGTACAGGGTGCGTGGGTGCTCGCGGAACAGGTGCATCAAGGGCGTGGCATGGGGCGCCTCCACCAGCGGCGCCACCTCGGAGCCACGCCCCTGGCGAGTCACGATCACCCCTTTGCTTCGCAGGCTGCCAAGCGCCTCGCGCAGCGACGAACGCCCCACCCCCAGCCGCTCGCACAGCCGCCGTTCCGAGGGCAACAGCTGGCCCGGGCGAAAGACACCGTCAAGGATCAGCGTCTCCAGCTTCGAGGCGATGGCCTGGGAGGTGCTGCTCGGTGCCAGTCGTTCTTCGTTGTCCCACATGTCCTACCTCCCGCAGCGTGCGCGGTTCGTCGTCCGTATTGATGCCCTGAACCGAGCACATCTGCCAATAACTGGTCAGACCAGCAAACCAAAATCTGGACACCGAGGTCAAGACAACGCAGATTGTAGTGCAGACAATAACCATCATTTGCCGCACGACCGTGCTAGCTCAACCGAGGAAGCGTCATGAACATCCTCTATGACGAACGCCTGGACGGCGCCTTGCCACGCCGCGACAAGAACGAGGTGCTCGCCGAACTCACCCGCGTGGTCCCCGACCTCACCCTGCTGCACCGCGAGGAAGACCTGCGCCCCTTCGAATGCGACGGCCTGTCGGCCTACCGCGTACTGCCCATGCTCGTGGCCCTGCCAGAGCGCCTGGACCAGGTCGAGGCGCTGCTCAAGCAGTGTCGTGAACTCGGCGTGCCGGTGGTCACCCGCGGCGCTGGCACCGGACTTTCCGGTGGGGCCCTGCCGCTGGAACAAGGCGTGCTGCTGGTCATGTCGCGCTTCAATCGGATTCTCGACATCGACGCCGACGCCCGCATCGCCCGGGTCCAGCCCGGGGTGCGCAACCTGGCCATTTCCGAGGCGGCGTCGCCCTACGGGCTCTACTATGCGCCGGACCCCTCCTCCCAGATCGCCTGCTCGATCGGCGGCAACGTGGCCGAGAACGCCGGCGGCGTGCACTGCCTCAAGTACGGCCTCACCGTACACAACGTGCTGAGGCTCGAGGTGATGACCATCGAGGGCGAGCGCATGACCATCGGTTCCGAGGCGCTCGACAGCCCCGGTTTCGACCTGCTGGCGCTGATGATGGGCTCCGAGGGCATGCTCGGCGTGGTCACCGAGATCACCGTCAAGCTGCTGCCCAAGCCCGAGACCGCCAAGGTGCTGATGGCCAGTTTCGATGACGTGGAAAAGGCCGGCGCCGCGGTCGGCGACATCATCGCCGCCGGTATCATCCCCGGTGGCCTCGAGATGATGGACAACCTGGCCATCCGCGCCGCCGAAGACTTCATCCGAGCCGGCTACCCGGTGGACGCCGAGGCGATCCTGCTGTGCGAGCTCGACGGCGTCGAGGCCGACGTGGACGACGATATCGAAACCGTGCGTGAGGTGCTGGCCAAGGCTGGCGCCAGCGACGTTCAGCTCGCCCGCGACGAGGCCGAACGCGCCAAGTTCTGGGCCGGTCGCAAGAACGCCTTCCCTGCGGTCGGCCGCATGTCGCCGGACTACTACTGCATGGACGGCACCATTCCTCGCCGCGAGCTGCCGAGGGTGCTCAAGGGCATCAGCGATCTGTCAGAGCAGTACGGGCTCAAGGTGGCCAACGTCTTCCACGCCGGCGACGGCAACATGCACCCCTTGATCCTGTTCGATGCCAACCGCGAAGGGGAACTCGAAACCGCCGAGGCACTGGGCGGCAAGATTCTCGAGCTATGCGTGGAAGCCGGCGGTTCGATCACCGGTGAACACGGCGTCGGCCGCGAGAAGATCAACCAGATGTGTGCCCAGTTCGACAGCCTGGAGATCACCGCCTTCCACGCGGTCAAGGCCGCCTTCGACCCGGAGGGACTGCTCAACCCAGGCAAGAACATCCCGACGTTGGCCCGGTGCGCCGAGTTCGGCGCGATGCACGTGCACAACAACGAGCTGCCGCACCCGGAACTGCCAAGGTTCTAGCCATGACAGCCACGAGAGCGTCCCGACGCTGGCGCGCTGCGCGCGATCAAGGTTCAGTGCGATGCACGTGCACAACAACGAACTGCCGCACCCGGAACTGCCGAGGTTCTAGCCATGACAGCCACGAGAGCGTCGCGACGCTGGCGCGCTGCGCGCGATCAAGGTTCAGTGCCATGCATGGTGCACAACAACGAGCTGCCGCACCCGGAACTGCCAAGGTTCTAGCCGGAGCCGCCACGCTTCCAGGCGCCGCAGGAAAGGGGCACGGTTCAGACAGGAAGGCGGCAAGCCTCGTCTCCTGCCGTCGACCGTGACGCCCTTGCAGCGCTGCCGTGCTCCGTGTGTCGCGCCTTGTCGACGTTTGTCCCTCTTTGTCGGAATTCAGGTACCACCATGTCCAACAATGACGTTTCCCCTTCCGCCTTCGACGGCCTGGCGGCTCTGTCCGCAGCGATCCAGTCGGCAAGCGCCGAACGTCCGCTTCGCATCGTCGGCGGCAACACCAAGGCCTTCTATGGCCGCCCGGTGGAAGGTACGCCGGTATCCACCCGCGAACACCGCGGTATCACCAGCTACGATCCGGTCGAGCTGATTGTCTCGGTGCGTGCCGGCACCCTTCTCTCCGAACTCGAGGAGGCGCTGGCCGACCAGGGCCAGATGCTGCCCTTCGAACCCCCGCACTTTGGTGCCGAGGCCACCGTCGGCGGCACCATCGCCGCCGGACTGTCCGGCCCCCGCCGCCCCTGGGCCGGCTCAGTGCGAGACTTCGTGCTGGGCCTGCGGGTACTCGATCACCAGGGGCGTGAACAGCGCTTCGGCGGCGAAGTCATGAAGAACGTGGCAGGTTACGACCTGTCACGCTTGATGGTCGGCGCCCAGGGCACCCTGGGACTGATCACCGAAGTCACCCTCAAGGTGCTGCCGCTACCCACCGCCAGCGCCAGCCTGCGTCTGGAAATGTCCCAGTCAGAGGCTCTGAGTCGTCTGGCCGAATGGGGACGCAAGCCGCTCCCCTTGAGCGCAGCGGCCTGGCACAGTGGCGCCCTGCATCTGCGTCTCGAAGGCGGTGCAAGCTCGGTGGCCGCCACCCGCGAGGCGATCGGCGGGGACGCCCTCGAGGCCGACTTCTGGCGCGGGCTCAGAGACCTGTCGCTGCCCTTCTTCAGCGACGCCAGCACGCCGCTGTGGCGGATCAGCCTGCCGACCAACACCCCGAGCCTGGACATCGCCGGCGTCGAGCCACATCAACTGCTGCTCGACTGGGCCGGCAATCAGCGCTGGCTCAAGGGGCAGGTCGACGCCGAGTCGCTGCGCGACGCCGTCGCCCAGGCAGGTGGCCACGCCACCTGCTTCACACCGGGCACCGCCGAGCCCTTCACGCCACTGCAGCCGGTGGTCGCCAAGTACCACCAGCGGGTGAAACGCAAGCTCGATCCCGACGGCATCTTCAATCCGCGCCGACTGTATCCGGACTGGTAGACCGGGCGCTGAACGATCACAGCCGCCCGGCGAAGGCGGCATGATCGGACAGCCATCGACAGACGACCTGATCCCCCGTTTGGCCCCGGCGAAGGTCCGGGCCTCGACCATGACTAGCGGATAACAACATGCAGACCCATTTCAGCGAAAAAGACCTCGAGAAGCCGCACATTCGCGAGGCCGACAGAGTCCTGAGAAGCTGCGTCCACTGCGGCTTCTGCAATGCCACCTGCCCGACGTACCAGTTGCTTGGCGATGAGCGCGACGGTCCGCGAGGCCGCATCTACCTGATGAAGGAGATGCTCGAAAGCCCTGAAGACGACGACCAGATCACCGAGGAAACCCGTCTTCACCTCGACCGCTGCCTCACCTGTCGCAACTGCGAGACGACCTGCCCCTCAGGCGTCGAGTACCACAAGCTTCTGGATATCGGCCGCGCCGAGATCGAGCGGCGTGTGCCGCGCAGCACCTCCGACAAGGCGCTTCGCTTCGGCCTGCGCAAGGCACTGGTCGAGCCCGGCCGGTTCAAGGCCCTGCTGGCGCTGGGCCAGACCTTCAAGCCGCTGGTCCCCGGGGCGCTCAAGAGCAAGATGCCCCCGGCCCCGGTCGACGCTGGCAAGCGCCCCGACGGCAAGCGTCATCCGCGCCAGATGCTGATTCTCGAAGGCTGCGTGCAGCCCGGCCTGTCGCCCAACACCAATGCCGCCACTGCCCGCGTGCTGGACCGCCTGGGGATCGGCCTGACGCCTGCCCCCGAGGTCGGCTGCTGCGGCGCCATCGACTTTCACCTGAACGCCCAGGAAGCCGGACGCGAGCGAGCCAGACGCAACATCGACGCCTGGCTGCCTCACCTGGACGCCGGTTGCGAGGCCATCATCCAGACCGCCAGCGGCTGCGGCGCCTTCGTCAAGGAGTATGTCGAAGTGCTGGCCGACGACCCCGACTATGCCGAGAAGGCACGCCGGGTCAGCGAGGCCGCCAAGGACCTGGTCGAGGTGCTGGGGCAGGAAGACCTGACAACCCTCGACGTACGCGCCGACCAGCGCCTGGCCTTCCATTGCCCCTGCACCCTGCAGCACGCCCAGAAGCTCAACGGCGCGGTGGAAACGGTACTGACCAGGATGGGCTTCACCCTGACGCCGGTGCGAGATGGTCACCTTTGCTGTGGCTCCGCCGGCACCTACTCGATCACCCAGCCCGAACTGTCACGCCAGTTGCGTGACAACAAGATGGACGCGCTGGAGGAAGGCAAGCCGGAGGTGGTTGTCACCGCGAACATTGGGTGCCAGACCCATCTCGCTGCGACTAACCGCACCCCGGTGCGCCACTGGATCGAGATCGTCTATGAAGCGCTGGGCTAGCGCGAGAGCCACTGGATCGAGATCGTCGACGAGGCTCTGGTCAGACAGGCCCAGAGCGCCTAGACTAAAAACGAAAATATTTTCCATATTAACCACAACCCTCAATCACAAGGACTCCCCATGCCGACCAAGCCTTACCTCGACCAGTCCCAGGTCAACGCCATCCTCGACGCTGCCCAGAAGGAAGCCGAGGCCAATGGCTTCGCCGTGACCATCGTCGTCAGCGATGATGGCGGCTACCCGCTGGGCCTGCGCCGCCTCGACGGCGCTGCACCGTTCAGTGCCGACGTCGCGATGGCCAAGGCCCGCTCCGCCGCTATCGGTCGCAAGGAGACCCAGGTCTTCGAAGACATGATCAACGGCGGCCGCAACGCCTTCCTGTCGGCGCCCATGGAGGGCCTGATGTCCGGTGGCGTACCGGTGATCATCGACGGCCAGGTGGCCGGTGCCGTGGGCATCTCCGGCGTCAAGCCGGACCAGGACATCCAGGTCGCCAAGGCCGGTGCCGCCGCTATCGGCTAAACGCCTGGGCAGGACACAGTGATACGTCACTCGAATCCTGTACAAGCCTGCTGTACAACTGGTATTGCGTTATCGACCGCCGCCTTGACTGGCGGCGGTGCCTTTTCCGCCAGACCTTCTCGATGACATGGACCCGTCCCGATGCCCCTCCTGCCCTTTCTGGCCCCCCTGGGCGCCGTCTTGATCTGGTCCGGCAACATGACCATCAACCAGCTGACCGTCGGCACCATCGCCCCCAGCAGCATCGCCTTCCTGCGCTGGTTACTGGCGGTGGCCGTGTTGACGCCCTTCGTCTGGCGCCAGAGCTGGCGCGAGCGACACGCCATCGCCGCGCATTGGCCCAAGCTTGCGCTTCTGGGACTGCTGGGCATGGCCCTGTGGCAAGGATTGGCCTACGTCGCGGCGGCCTCTACCAGCGCCACCAACATGGGCATTCTGGCGGCCATGGTGCCGCTGTTGACGATTCTGCTCAGCGCCCTGGTGCTGCGTGAGCCACCTAGCTGGGGCGGCTGCCTGGGCGGCGTGATGGCTCTCGCGGGCGTGCTGTGGCTACTCGGCAGAGGTGACATCGCCGTCCTGGCCAACCTGGAAGTGGCCCCTGGCGATGCGCTGATGGTGGTGGCCGCGACCTGCTACGCCCTTTACGGGGTCATGCTCAAGCGTTGGCCGCTTGCCATATCGCCCTGGGTCATGCTCTACGTTCAAGCGGTGTTCGCCGTCCTGCTGTTGCTGCCGGCCTACCTGCTGGGCCCAATGACACCGATCGACACAAGCAACGCCGGCCTGATCCTGTACGCCGGCATCCCCGCCTCTATCATCACCACCTATCTGTGGATGTTCGCGATTCGCCACATCGGCGCCAGCCGCGCCAGCATCTTCATCAACCTGATGCCGCTGTTCAGCGCCCTGATCGCCATGCTCTGGCTCGGCGAACGGCTTGGCTGGTACCACCTCAGCGGCGGCGCTCTGGTGCTTGCCGGCGTACTGACGGCCCAGACCTTCCGGCAGCCGATCCGCCGTCACGGCGAGGCCCGCTGACTTTCGTCCCGCGGCCCCGTCACAAGGGCCGAGGACGTCAAGATGTCGCTGAAACGGCTAACCATAGTTAGACAAGAATAACGTCCGTATTTGCAAAACCACCATGCGTTGTATAGGTTTAGTACAACCGTTGAGCACAGGACGCCAACGGCCTCTGCAAATCCAGCGACGAGAGGTTCCGCATGAAACACATCGTCAAGGCCGCAGCACTCATGAGCACAATGGCACTGTTCTCCAGCATGGCCATGGCCGCTCACCATGAGGAAAACGAAGCCCAGGAAAGCGGCGTCGATACCTCAAACAATGTGACCGAACAGCAAGACTCTTCCAGCATGGCCGATGACAGCGCCATGAATGCCGACAAGCCCCTCGTCGAAGACGGTGGCGTCGACTCTTCCAACAGCGCCGAGCAAGCCGACGACAGCATGTCCGAGACCCAGCCGAAGGGTGAGCTGGCAGAGGATAGCGGCGTCGACTCCGCCAACGACACCGAATAATCGCCAGGCCACGGATGGTCATAGTGGCAGGGACTCGCCACGGCATGGCGGCCAGGATGGCTGCCGGTGGTTCCAGGAAGGAACCGCAGGGCAGGACGCCCACGACTGAGCGATGGACAGGCTCGCGCCCGATATCCCCATGGACGATCTCGGGGCCCACGGAAGGGCCCAGGCCTTGACCCGAACAGCCGCGTGGCAGTCATCGCCGCGTGATAGCGGCCAGGATGGTCGCAAGAGGTTCCAGGACGGAACCGCTGGGCAGGAAGCCCAACAGAGCCAGCGGACAGGCTCAGTGCCCGACACCGACAGGGAAGAACACAGGGCCCACGGAAGGGCTCAGGCCACCCACTCGATGGCGTCACCAGGAAGGTGACGCAATATGTCGCGAGCAGGCCTGCTCACGACCCGCCCCACATCCCGCCCCCCACCCTTCAGTCCCCGCATGAAGCGACGGACAATGAAAGGTCGACGACGGGAATGCCGTTGGGCCGTCATCAGAGCATCATCAACAGCTACAACCCGGAGGTACTACGATGAACACCTACCAGACCACACTGCTGAAGCGCCTCGCCCTGGCCGGCTTGATCGGCCTGTTCTCCAGCGCCGCCCTGGCCGATCACCACGCCGAGGGAGACGAAGAGATGAAGCAGGAGCAAGTCATGCCTGAAGATAGCGGCGTCGACTCCTCCAACGATTCAGCGAAGGCCGAGGGCGAAGATGGCGCCATTCCCGGAGGCGAGATCGTCAAGGATGGCGGTGTCGACTCCAACCACGCGCCCAGCGACGACGCTTCCGCCAGCGACAGCCAGTCGGCGCTGGACGAGGGCGACCTGGTGGAAGACAGCGGTGTCGATTCGGCCAACGAGCCGGAAAACGACGTCTAAGCCTCCAGATTGCAGGACACCTGCGCTGCAGAGCTTGCACGCAGCATCCCAAGGCTCCGCTACGGCGGGGCCTTTGTCGTGGCAAGGCCCGCTGTTTGTTGGACGCGTTCTTTCCAGCGCTCTCTCCAGCGCTTCATGCTTCCCTTGATGTGCACTACTGCCCCCCGAGCTTTAGATGCATAACGCTTATGCTTTTGCGCTATGCTGCACACCTCGTTCCGCCTTGCCCTGGGCGGCATGTTAGACTATGCGGTCCATTTCCGGAGGAACGCTTCATGTCCCTCGATGATCTTCAGCTCAATCTCCGTAACCTCACCTGTGACGACTACCCTCAGCTCAAGGGGCTGATGGACAAGGTCTACCACGACATCGGCGGAGCCTGGCCCAGGATCACCATCGACAGGCTGGTGGCGGAGTTTCCTGACGGCCAGATCGTCATCGAGGACGACGGCCGGGTCATCGGCGTGGCGCTTACCGCCCTGGTCGACTACGAGGAGTTCTCCAACCCGCACAAGTACGACGACCTGATCGGCAAGCGCGAGACGATCCAGAACGCCAAGGACGGCGATGCCATGTACGGCATCGACGTGCTGATCGACCCCGACTACCGCGGCTATCGCCTTGGCCGTCGCCTCTACGAGGCGCGCAAGGAGGTCTGTCGCCAGCTCAACCTCAAGGCCATCCTGGCCGGCGGACGCATCCCCGAGTATCACCGGGTGGCCGACAGCATGTCGGCGAGCGAGTACATCGACAAGGTCTCGCGCAAGGAGCTGCATGACCCGATCCTGTCGTTCCAGTTGTCCAACGACTTCCAGGTCAAGCGCCTGCTGCGCAAGTATCTGCCGGAAGACGAGAAGTCCCAGGGCTACGCGACCCTGCTCGAGTGGAACAACATCCTGTTCGAGCCGGCCGAACGCATGCTGGAAAGTCGTCCGACCCAGGTTCGAGTCGGCGCCGTGCAGTGGCAGATGCGCGAGTTCGCCTCGGTGGAGGCGGTGCTGCAGCAGGTCGAGTACTTCGTCGATGCCTTGTCCGACTACCAGAGCGACTTTGCGGTCTTCCCGGAGCTGTTCAATGCACCGCTGATGGGCCTTCAGGACCGCGCCGCCCAGCAGGACCAGATGGCGGCCATCCGCTTTCTGGCCGGCTTCACCGAGCGCTTCAAGACCGAAATGTCGCGCATGGCGGTGGCCTATAACATCAACATCATCGCCGGATCGATGATCGAGGAAGGTGACGACGGACGCCTCTACAACGTGGCCTACCTGTGCCACCGCGACGGCTCCATCGAGCGCCAGGCCAAGCTGCATATCACCCCCCAGGAGCGCCGCGACTGGGTGATCGAGGGCGGCGAGGATCTGTGCGTATTCCAGACGGATGCCGGACGCATCGGCATCCTGATCTGCTACGACGTGGAGTTCCCGGAGCTGGGCCGACTGCTCGCCGATCAGGACATGGACCTGCTGTTCGTGCCCTTCTGGACCGACACCAAGAACGGCTATCTGCGGGTTCGTCACTGCGCCCAGGCCCGAGCCATCGAGAACGAATGCTACGTGGTGCTGTGCGGTAGCGTCGGCAATGTGCCGTCCATCGAGAACCTGGACATCCAGTACGCCCAGTCATCGGTGTTCTCGCCTTCCGACTTCGCCTTCCCCCACGACGCAGTGATGGCAGAGACCACCCCCAACACCGAGATGATCATGTTCTCCGACCTGGATCTGTCGCGGTTGACCGTGGTGCGCGCCGAGGGCTCGGTGACCAACCTCAAGGACCGCCGTAAGGACCTGTTCGACCTGCGCCTGCGCGACTGGTCGTGGAAGTCCGGCGCCAGGGACCAGGACGACAGCTAGTCGTGCTGTCACGACTCAAGCGCTGGCGGGCGGCCCGCTTCGATGCCCGCCACCCCTTCCCCGCCGCCACCTGGGCAGGCGCCCGAGCGCGCCTGCCCTTGCTGGCCCGCGTGCCCGAGGCTTCGGCCCAGCGCCTGGGCCAGCGTGCCTGGCGGTTTCTTCACGACAAGCGTCTGAGCCTTCACCCGGACCTGGACCCTGCGGCACTGGATAGCGAGGAACGCCTGGCCCTGGCGGCCCAGGCCTGTCTGCTGACGCTGGGCTGGAGCGAGCACGAGCACCAGGAAGCCTTTGCCAACGTGCACGAAGTACTGGTGTTGCCCGACGCCTTTCGTCGCCAGGTCGAAGAGATGGACGAGGCCGGGGTGATGCACGTCTACGAGGACGAGCGCGCCGGCGAGACCTTCTACCAGGGGCCGGTGGTGATCGCCTTTCCCGATCTGGTCGAGAGCGGTGGCCTGGATGGCTTCAACGTGGTCATCCATGAATTCGCCCACAAGCTCGACATGGGCAATTCTCAGGACGTCGACGGATTTCCACCACTGCCGGTCACCATCGCCTCCAGGGAGTGGCATCGCGAGTTCACGGCGGTCTGGCAGGATCTGCAAAAGCGCCTCGAAGCAGGCGACCCCACGCCCATCGATGACTACGCCGCGAGCCATCCCGGCGAGTGCTTTGCCGTCTGCTGCGAGACCTTCTTCAGCGCCCCCGACCGTCTGATGGAGGCCTACCCGGGACTCTACGATCTGCTCTGTCGCTACTTTCAGCAGCAGCCCCTCACATGGGCGCTGACTGCCGATAACGACCATCCCGCACCCTCACCCGCCACTCAGGAATCCCCCCGATGACGAGGCGCTGGCTACTGCCGACCCTGGCCATCACCGTGCTGGCAGCGCTGGGACTGACCTGGCAGTGGCTGGCCATGCATGACCTGCTTACCGTCGACACCCTGATGAAGCTTTCCCAGGGTGGCACGGCGTGGCGCGACAGCCCCTGGGCCATCGTCGTGGTGGCTGCTGTCTATGCAGGGCTATCGCTTGTGATGTTTCCGCTGAGTCTGCTGGTGGCAGCGACCGGGCTGGTATTTGGCCCCTGGTGGGGCTTCGGCTACGCCCTGATCGGTACCCTGTCGGCCTCCTGCCTGACCTGGTGGGTCGGTCGCAAGCTTGGCCGCGATGCGCTGTTGCGCTACGGGGGAAAGCGCTTGAACGGCCTGTCACGCTACCTGTCGGGACGCGGCATCCGCACCATGACGCTGGTCAACCTGCTGCCGCTGGCCCCCTTCACCCTGACCAACATGATGGCCGGAGCCTTCCATCTGCGCTTTCGCGACTACCTGATCGGTTCCACCCTGGGCATCGCCCCGGGCCTGGCCGGGGTCACCCTGCTCGGCAGCCAGTTGGGCGAGTTGATCACCGCCGACAGTCGCAGCGAGATCTTCTATGCGCTGGGTGGCCTGGCGCTGGGTGTCGGCCTGCTGGTCGGACTCAAGCGCTGGGCCGACGGGAGAAAGGCCGATCGGGGATCATCCAGACAAGTGGAAAGCAAGTAGCACCGCCACGGCTGACCTACTGCGTCACGTGCACGAACTCGACTCGGTTTCGACCATTGGTCTTGGCCTTGTACATCGCCTGATCGGCCTGATTGACCAGGCTGTCGAGGTCAGCGCTGTCACTGTCGATCAGCAACGCACCGATACTGGCGGTGACGCGTATCACGCTATCGGCGACGGGTATCTCCAGCTCGGACAGGGCAAGGTTGAAACGCTCGAGGGCGGACATCAAGGCAGGCTTGTCGACGTCCGCCATGACCACGCAGAACTCCTCTCCCCCCATGCGGGCGATAAGGTCCGACTTGCGAAAGCTTGCGTCGAGCGCCTTGGCCACGGCGACCAGCACCCTGTCCCCGGATTCATGGCCGTAGGTATCGTTGATCGACTTGAAGTGATCGAGATCGACCAGCGCGACACCCAGCGCTCCCTTGCCGCGCTGCCAGCGCTTGGCCAGGGTGGCAAAACGGGTAGCAAAGGCGCGACGATTGCACACCCCGGTCAGGGGGTCGGTCTCGGACAGCACTTCCATCTCTTCGATCTGATGATGGATGCGTATGCTGGCGGCGACCCAGTGGGCCATGGCCTGCAGGCGCTCACGATCTTCATCGGTGAAGGCATTCGGGCTTTCGTGGGCGATGTTCATGGTGCCCACGCAGCGACTGCCGCTGATCATCGGGACATCGAGACAGCACCCTAGCCCCTTGGCACTGAGCATCTGGCAGTCGAGATCGGGACTCCCGTCAAAACGCTCGGCGTACTCCGCCTGGCGAGTGCGATAGACACGTCCGACCATGGTGCCGTAGATCGGCACAGGCTGATCCATCGGGATGGCGTTGTTACCTTCCATGGCGATCAGGGTCAGCTCGGTCTCGGACTGCGCCAGAGTGATGGAAGCGCGGTTGGCGCCAAACACCGTACTTGACCAGCGTGCCACCGTATCCAGCACGTCCTGGAGCGATTCGGCCGCGGACAGCTCATGCACGAAGCGTATCGGTAACTCGATGGTCAGATCCGCGCGCAGGGACACGGCGTCGTCATCACGCTGCGCCGACGATGATCGCTTGCTGTCCTGCCGTGTCTGTTCCAACGTCATACCCTCACCGAGCGCTGTTCGCTCTATCCAACCGAAGAAACGAAGCCTTTGGAGATTCTATCGTGCTCTCCTGGTGAAGCCGAGTCACATGAGCATAAAATGAATGAACGCACTATTCGGAAAATTTTGTGCGTTTAAACCTAGGTGTCTTGAATCAGCAAGCGGCGTCACCTCGACGGCAGTTCGGGTTCGTCTTCATGTTGGCCGGGCCACCAGGATGGCCGCTCCTCACGCCACTCTTCACGCCACTCCTCCTGGACCAGGTGGCGTAGCACCCTCCCTCGGTAGCGTAGCATCTGCCACTCCGCGCCCAGTCGGCTGCGTACACGCTCCCAGCCGCCGTCATCGGCGTGGGTGAAGGGGCCGCCGCGGGCGATCGCCAGGCGGTAGACCCGCAGGCAGCGCTCGGCGCAGCGAGCCTCGTCGTAGGCCTGGGCCGTGCTCAGGGCGGTCTCGTGCAGGGCCGGCCAGTATCGTGCGTCGGTACATTCGGCCAGGGCCAGGGCGAAGGCCTGCTCATCCTCATGCGCCAGCAGCCGTCCATTCTCGCCATTTCGCACGACTTCGCGAACGCCAGGGGCATCGAGGGCCACCACCGGCAGCCCCGCTGCCATTGCTTCGGCCACCACCATGCCCTGGGTCTCGCTGTGTGATGCAAAGGCAAAGACGTCCATGGCGTGGTAGGCGTCGATCAGCGCCTGCCCGTGCAGGCAGCCGGTAAAACAGACACGCTCGCTCACCCCATGACGATCGGCGGCGGCTTCCACCGCTTCTCGGGCATCACCGTCTCCTACCACCAGCCACCAGGCCTCGGCATCCTCGACCAGCGCCTGGCACACCGCGCCCGCCAGAAATGCCAGATTCTTCTCCTTGGCCAGCCGACCAAGATGGCCGATCACCCGGGCATCAGCGGGGATCGCGAAGTGGTCCCGCCAGCGATCACGCTTGCCCGTCGCAAAGAGTGAAGTGTCCACTCCGCTGGGCACCACCGTCATGTCCGGGTTGCCGGCGCGCTGGACCAGCAGCTGCTTGACGCTCTCGCTGGGAGCAATCACCTCATCGCACAGCCAGGTGTACTGGGTCGCCAGCGCCACCGCAAAGCGCTGCATCCGCGAGGAATCCCCCGGCACGTAGTGTGTGTAGTGCTCGTACAGCGTGTGGTGGGTGAACACCAGTGGCAGGCCGTAGGTTTCCGCCGCGCGCGCTGCGGTGTCGCCCAGCAGGAAGGGATGGTGGGAATGCACGATGTCCGGCTCGAAAGCCTCGATGGCGTCGAACAGTTGTCCGGGTATTGGCACCGGCAGCGAGAAGTCGCTGCCGTTGAAGTGCTGCACCGCGACGACACGCACCACATCCGGCTCGTGCTCCGGCTGTCCCTCCAGCCGAGGCGCCACCACCAGGACACGATGCCCCGCCTGCTGCAACTGGTGCTTCAGGCGCTGCACGGACTCGCTGACACCACCGACGATCGGCGCATAGGTGTTGGTGAACATCAACACATTCACGGCGGCAGCAGTCTCCCGAAACAGATAATGGACCGCACCCCGGCGACAACAATCCCAAGGTGCGGTGCAGGCGGGGGCCGGACGGCACCCTCACTCTCAATTCTATGCTCTTACGAGCGCCAGCGCCCGCCAGCGATAGCGCTCGATAAGCGGGCACGATCATACCGACTCGAGCGGCTCAGCCCCAGCCCTCCTGGAGCAAAGTGCCGAGGCCTGACCTCTTGCCGACAAAGTTGTCACGATGGCCCAGGCGCCACTTCGCCCGCCAGCCAGCGCCATAGCCGTTCGCTTTCGATACTGCCCTGCGCACTGCGCGGGCGACACAACCAGAATCCTTCGCGGGTGGGCACCTCGATGTCGAACGGGGCAACCAGCCCCTGGGGATCTTCCAGCAGGCAGCGGTGCACCAGCGCCACCCCCGCCCCTTGCCGGGCCAGGGCCATCACCATGGACAGGTTGTCGCAGATCAGACTGTGACAGTGGCTCGACAGGTCCTTGCGCCCGGCGTGCTCCAACCAGGCCGGCCAGCCGGCCGCGAAGCCCGCCGCGTGGAGCAAGGTCTGCCCGGCCAGGGCATCCAGAGAGACGAGCTGCCCTGCCAGCGGCGGCGTACAGACCGGCAACAACGACGACGCCCCCAGAGAGATCGACTCCATGCCGCGCCACTCTCCCTGGCCGTAGCGCAGTTCGATATCGGCCCCTTCGGCACCGAAATCCGAACTCCAGACGGCGCTGACCACACGCACGGTCACCTCGGGGTGGGTAAGGTGAAATCGTGCCAGACGAGGCGCCAGCCATTGGCTCTGAAGCGCCGGCGTAGTGCGCAGCGTCACCGAACGATCCGGGGTCACGCCGAACACCTCCAGGGTGCCCTCATCGAGCCGCGCAAAGGCTTCCTGAACGCTCGGCAACCAGGCCTGGCCCGCCGGCGTCAGCGTCAGGCTGCGCGGGTGGCGCACGAACAGTGGCTGCCCCAGGCGGTCCTCCAGCAGCCGAATACGTTGACTGATGGCGGCCTGGGTTACCGACAGTTCCTGGCCCGCTGCGGTAAAGCTCAGGGTTCTTGCCGAGGCCTCGAAGGCCTGCAGCCAATGCAGAGGAGGAAGTCGGTGCATGTGGTTTCTGGCCCTGTGGTTTAGCGTCGATGAAAAAGACAGTCATAAGCCAGGCTTGGCCTAAGGCGTCATATTAGTCGTTTGTCGCCATCGCCTCGAGCCCCCACCATCGTCGTCAACACTCGTCACCTATTTCGTCAACACTCGTCACCTGGGAGCCATCCATGAGCACCACCTCGTTGACCTCGACCGCCGACGCCCGCCACATCGATATGCACGAACTGGCCCCCTGGCCCCAGCACCTGACGCTGACCGACGTGGTCGCTGAAGGCTTGCGTCTCTCGCTGGTCTGGAACAACGGCGACCGAGGACAATTTCCTCTGTTGTGGCTGCGCGATCACTGCGCCTGTGATCAGTGCCGCCACCCGCTGACCCGGGAACGCCTGGTCACACCGATGGCCGCCGTTCCAGGGCTCGACGAGGCCCGCATCGAGCACGGTCAGCTCCACCTTGACTGGCAGGACGGACACCACAGCCGCTTCGCCGCCGGCTGGCTGCACCAGCGTCGCCCCGGCGAGGCCGCCATCGACAGCCTGCCGCGGCCTGTCGCCTGGCAGACACCGTTTTCCCCCCAGCATGTGCGGCATGCCGATCTGGTAGCCGGTGGCAACGGCGAAAAAGCCTGGATCACGGCGTTGCTGCGCGACGGCCTGGTGCTGCTCGACGAGGGGCCGCTGGAACTCGAGGAGGTCAGTCGCCTGGCACGGCGCATTGGCCCGCTCAAGGCCACCAACTTCGGGGCTCGCTTCGACGTCATTTCGAAGCCCAACCCCAACAACGCGGCCTACACCTCGATTGCCCTGGCGCTGCACACGGACCTGCCCAACTGGCGCCAACCGCCGGACATGCAGTTGCTGTATTGCCTGAAGAACGATGCCGAAGGCGGCGGCTCGATCTTCGCCGACGGCATCCAGGTCGCCGAGGCGCTGCGCGCGGCCAACCCCGATCACTTCCAGCTTCTGGCCGAGACCGCCATCGACTTTCGCTTCCAGGACGAGGAACACGATATCGGCGTCCGCGAGCCGGTCATCGACGTCGGCACGGATGGTCGCATCCGCGAAATTCGCTTCAACAACTGGATTCGTGACACCCTGCACCTGCCTGCCGACCTGATCACCTCCTGGTACGAGGCCTACCACCACTTCTGGACCCTGCTGCATGCACCACAGCATCAGATTGCCCTCGACCTGCGTCCCGGGCAGATGGTGGCCTTCGACAACCGCCGGGTACTGCATGGACGTGAGGCCTTCGATCCCTCCACCGGAGAGCGTCACCTCCAGGGCACCTACCTGGACCGCGACATGCTGGAATCCCGGCTGCGAGTGCTGGCACGCAAGGGCTGACGGGGCCGGCAGTCGTTCAATCGAGTGACGGGATCCTGGCCGCCAGGCGCCGAGCGAGGAAGTCGACCAGCGCACGCAAGCGCGCGGGGACGTGCCGGCGCTGGGCGTAGACCGCGAAGAAGTCGGCACGCACCCCCTGCCAGCTCGGCAGCAGGCTGACAAGGCGCCCCTCCTTCAATTCATCGTGAACGTCCCACCAGGAGCGCAGCATCACCCCGTGACCATCGAGCGCCAGTCGCTTGATGACCTCACCGTCATTGCTGGTAAGGCGCCCGCCGACCTTGACCGACGTCTCGACACCGTCGGCGTCGACGAATCGCCACAGCGCAAAATCGCTGTCATTCTCTCGCAGAACCAGACAGGCGTGGCGCTGCAGCGCCTGGGGAGTCTCGGCCCGACCACAGCGCTCTATATAGTCGGGAGAGGCGCAGGCAACACGTCGGCTGGCCACCAGACGGCGGGCCACCAGGCGCGAGTCGGGGGGCTCGCCGATACGGATGCCCAGATCCACGCCCTCAACCAATGGCGCGGGAAAGTTCGAGAGTTCCAGTGACGCCTCGATGCCCGGATGCAAGGCACAGAACTCGGACAGCAAGGGCGCCACATGGCGACGGCCGAAACCGAAGGTCGCGTTGAGCCGCAGCGGTCCCGCCAGCGCCTTGCGATCCTCGCCCAGGCTCTCTTCCAGTTCGGCCAGCTCATCCAGTAGCGCTACCCCCCTTGCCAGGTAACGCTCACCTTCGGCGGTCAGGGTAAGCCGCCGGGTGGTACGCGTGGCGAGCTCCACCCCGAGCCGCGCCTCCAGCTGCTTCAGGCGCTTGCTGACCGCCGACAGCGACAGTCCCAGCTCGCGTGCGGTGGCGGTCAGATTGCCGGCCTGGGCCAGTTGACGAAAGAACGCCAGATCATCGAGCGATGCCACCCTTTTCTCCACTTGAGATCAACAATGAATTGCCATCGAGCCCCATTATCGCCTCGCTGTAAAGAGCTAGACTGACCTTACACCTTGCCGCCGCCACCCTTCACACCAAGCACAATCGTGGCCGCTGCGCGAGGCACCCTCTACACGCCAGCAGACAGGATCAAGGAGCTTTCATGGCCCATCGCATCGCCATCATCGCCGGTGACGGTATCGGCACCGAAGTCATGCCCGAGGGCGTGCGCGCCCTCGAGGCTGCCGCCAAGCGCTTCGCTATCGACCTGGATACCCAGACCTTCGACTTCGCCTGCTGCGACTACTACCTCGAGCACGGCAAGATGCTGCCGGACGACTGGCGCGAGACGCTGATCGACTTCGATGCGATCTTCTACGGCGCCATCGGCTGGCCCGAAAAGGTACCGGATCACATCTCGCTGTGGGGCTCGCTGCTCAAGTTCCGCCGCGAGTTTGACCAGTACGTCAACCTGCGCCCCTGCCGCCTGCTGCCGGGTATCAAGAGCCCGCTGGCCGGTCGCGAGCCCGGCGACATCGACTTCTACGTGGTCCGCGAGAACACCGAAGGCGAATACTCGAGCGTCGGTGGCACCATGTTCGAGGGCACCGACCGGGAGGTGGTGATCCAGGAAACGGTGATGACCCGCCACGGCGTCGACCGGGTGCTCAAGTACGCCTTCGACCTGGCCCAGAGCCGCCCGCGCAAGAAGCTGACCTCGGCCACCAAGTCCAACGGCATCGCCATCACCATGCCCTGGTGGGACAGCCGTGTGGCCGAGATGGCCAAGCAGTACGGCGACGTCGAGGTGGACAAGTTCCACATCGATATCCTGACCGCCAACTTCGTCATGCATCCGGACTGGTTCGACGTGGTGGTGGCCTCCAACCTGTTCGGCGATATTCTTTCCGACCTGGGGCCCGCCTGTACCGGCACCATCGGCGTGGCGCCCTCGGCCAACATCAATCCCGAAGGCACCTTCCCGAGCCTGTTCGAGCCGGTTCACGGCAGCGCCCCGGATATCGCCGGCAAGGGCATCGCCAACCCCATCGGCCAGATCTGGTCCGGCGCCATGATGCTCGAACACCTGGGTCACAAGGACGCCGGCGACGCCATCCTGGCCGCCATCGAGGCGGTGCTGGAAGACGGCGACAGCGAAGTGCTGACCCCGGATCTGGGCGGCAACGGCACCACCGAGCGTCTGGGCGCCGCGATCAGCGAGCGTATCGCCCAGGGCTGAGCCCCCTGCCGGCCCGGCATCCTCGAGCCGGGCCGGTCTTCAGAACCCCACGATCTGCTCTGGCAACCATGTAGCCAGACTCGGCACCAGTGCCACCGCCAGTAGCGTCACCAGCTGGATCGCGATGAAGGGCAGCACGCCTCGGCACATCTGACCGTAGGTGATGTCATCCGGGGCGATGGACTTCAGATAGAAGATCGACGATGCCATCGGTGGGGTGAGATAGCTGGTCTGGATGGTCACCAGCACCAGGGTGGCGAACCAGACCGGATCGATGCCCAGTTGCTTGACCACCGGCGTGAAGATCGGAACGCAGATCAGCACGATGGAGGTCCAGTCGAGCACGAAGCCGAGCAGGAAGGTCACGCCGAGGAAGAACAGTATGACACCGGTGGGGCCGCCGAGCTGCTCAGCGATCTCGGCCACCATCTCGCCGCCGCCGTTGACCGCAAAGATCCCGGTAAACATGGTGCCCCCCGCCACGATCAGCAGAATCATGGCGGTGATGCGCACCGTCAGGGACAGCGACTCCCCTAGCGCCTGGACGCTGATACCGCCATTCATCACAGCCAGCAGCAAGGCGCCGCCCACGCCGACCGCCGCCGCCTCTGTCGGTGAGGCAATGCCCATCAGCAGCGAGCCCAGCACCGCAAACATCAACAACAGCGGGGGTACCAGGGCCTTGGCGGTGATCGCGAGCTTCTGGCCCAGCGGCAAGGGTGTCGCCTCCACGGCCGGAGGGCCGTCCTGGGGGCGCAGGGCGCAGCGCACCAGAATGTAGAGAGCAAACAGCGAGACCATCAATCCGCCTGGCAGAATGATGGCGGCAAAGAGTTCGCCGATGGAAAGCTGGGCAAGGGCCGCATACACCACCACGATCACGGTCGGCGGAATGATCGTGCCCAGAGAGCCCCCGGCGCAGATGGTCCCGCTCATCAGGCTATTGCGATAGCCATAGGCGCGCATCGCGGGTATCGCCATCAGACCGATCATGATCTCGACAGCACCGACCACTCCAGAGGCGGCGGCAAAGATGGCCGCCATGGCGATCGTCGTCAGCGCCAGCCCCCCAGGCAGTCGGCCGATCCAGAGCTGGATGGCATCGAACAGTTGACGCGCGATTCCCGACTTCTCGAGGATTCCTCCCATCAGCACAAACAGCGGGATGGAAGACAGCACATAGTGGGTGGCGGCGCTGTAGACGCTACCGTACAGCTGCTGAAAGATCATCGGTCCGAAGGCGTACCAGCCAGCGGCAACCGAGACCAACGTCAACGAATAGGCGATGGGGATGCCCAGGAAGATAAGCAGAAATAAGCCGGGAAACATCAGACCGGCAACGAGGGCATCCATCAGCGACTCTCCTCGGTGGTACGTGCTGTACAAAGCTGCCGCACTCCGTCCACCGCAAGCTGGCAGGCGAAGAGGGAAAGCCCGATGGCGATAAGGGCGTAGAGCGGCCACATCCTGGGTGCCCATACGCTGACCATTTCCACCTCATTGGTGTGCCAGGCCCGCAGGGTGCGCAGCCATCCGTGATGCGCCATCAGCGCCACCACCGGCATCATCAGCAGTAGATAGACGGCACCGTGCAGGCGCTGGACCAGACGCGGCGGAAGCAGGCGACTAAAGGCATCGACCCTGACGTGGCCATCCACCTTGGCGGTCCAGGCGATGCCGAGAACAAAGGCAGTTCCCGTGGCCATGTAGGACAGATCGAAGGCCCAGATGGTCGAGGCATTGAAGACATAGCGTGCAATGACTTCGTAGAGCATGGCGCCGGTCAGGGCGACAAGCGCCAGGCGACTGCCCCACGCCAGCAGCGTCGACGCCCTGTCGATGAGGTTCATCAGTGTATTCATGAATAGGCGTCACCCCGCAGGCCGAGGTGACGTTCCTCCAGGATCGGTTGAGGGGTCAGTCGCGGATCAGGTAGTCGTTCTGCTCGCTCCAGCGCTGCTGGTAGGTGCGGTAGTCTTCCAGCAGCGCCTGCATTGCAGGATCGTCTGACGCTTCAACCGTGGCCTCCATCCAGGCCCGACCGCTCTGGGCCAGATCCTCGACAAACTCGGGGTCCAGGCTCACCACTTCATTGCGGCCCGAACGGTAAGCCTCCATGGCCAGCATGTCCTGGTGATAGAACTGGCTCAGGCCTTCATAGGTCGTGAGCTTGGCGGCGGCTTCGATCAGCGGCTTGAGGTCGTCTGGGACGGCCGCCCAGGTGTCCTCGGTCACGACAACCTCCCAAAGGAAGGTGGGCTGATGCACGCCGGGAACCACGATGTACTTGGCGGCTTCATGGAACCCTTCTGGCTGGTTGCTCGATGGGGTTGCCCACTCCACCGCGTCGACACCCTTGCGCTGAAGCAGGGTGTAGGTGTCCCCCGGCGGCACCACGGTCGGCACTGCGCCGTAGTATTCACGCATCACCTCCGCCCAGGGGCCCGACGTACGATACTTCAAACCTTCGAGATCGTCGGCACCATCGATCCTGACGTTGGCGTGAGCGAAGACTTCGGTGGAGCCGATACCGACGATCAAGGAATGCAACCCCTCGCTGGCACGCAGCTCCTGCAAGGCCTCTTGACCGCCCCCCTCGTAGATCCAGTTGATATAGGTCTCCGGCCCCATGCCACCGGGGAAGCCGGCAAAGATGGCGTTGATGGGCTTCTGGTTTACCAGGTAGCTGGGCGTGGAGTGCCCCGCCTCCACGGTGCCTTCCAGCACGGCCTCGTATACCTGCAACGCAGGTACGATCACCCCTGCGCCGAAGGGTTTGATCTCCACCCGACCCTGGCTGAGGGTGTCGGCGTTATCGGCAAACCGCTCCAGAAAGTTCTCGTAAAAAGGGGAGCCCGCCGGTACCGAGGTCGGCACCTTCCACTCGACGTCAGCCGCCAGGGCAGGCGCCACCAGCCCCATCACCAGACTTCCGATCACTGCTGCACTCAAGGCCTTGTTGTTCATTGTATTGACTCCATCGGTGTATCCAGCGCCCATCGCCAGATTCCACATTCCCCAACGCTTCGACAGGCCGATACACCCAGACTCAGGCAACACCGCCAAAACGTAGATTGTATAAAATATATTTACAGGATACCCAAATGCAAGAGCGCCGTGAAAGCCCGCCCCTGTGATCCATCACGACAACGGTCAGCCCAGAACCCGGTCAGGTGGCGCATGCCAGCTCGACGTGACACAACCGCACCAGGCCACCCTGTACCAAGGCGTCGCGCGTCGGCCGAGAGAGCCAGAAAAAAAAGCACGGAGGGAAGGCAGGAAACAGAGAAGGATGCCGAGCAGAGAGAGCGCAGAGCATCAGTAGACTTGGCAAGCCCGTGCCCCCTGAGGAGGCAACCATGGGAGAGAGAGCCTCCTTGAGGAGGCACTCCGCTGCACGACATACAGCGGCAGTGGAGGGAGAAACTGTCAGGTTCGCGGCAATGGCTGGGCTTTCACAGAAAAGTCGACGAGCGAAGGTTAGACAAGGCAAAAATCGTCGAGAAAGCGCAGTTTACGGGGTGTAAATGAGCATTCTAAGGCGATTTTTAACGCCGTATTACCGAGTGCAGACACTTTTCAGAAAAGCCCTAGTGTTGCCACACCCCCTGGACCACCCGTACCCGGTCGTCGCTGAGGTTATCGAGCAGGTTACGGCCCATCTCCACGAAGACCTCACCAAAGATCAGCGCAGGCCCGGGCAAGCGGGGACGAATGGGAGGACGGGCAGCAGGTCCTGACGCCTGAGGTGACGACTCGCCCCCCTCCTGCCTGGGCGGCTGCGCCTGGTCCGTGTTGCTGCCCCCATGGGCTCGGCGGTCGGTCCCGCCCTGCTCGCGACGCCGGTGATGGCTGCGCCAGGCCAGCGCCTCGGCGCTGACATCCTCCAGTGCCTGGCGCTGAAACCCGGCGGCCTGGAGGTGTTGCTCGAGATCCTTCAGGGACAACAGTCGGCTATGCTCGGGCGTTCTCGCCCAGGGCACCGGCAGCGATAACGGCGCAGGATTGTCGCCTCGAACCACCTCGTGGAGCAGCAACCTGCCGCCCGGGGCGAGCACCCTGCGACACTCGCTCAGCACAGCGGCGATGTCCGGCATATTGAGCAGGGCATGCTGGCACCACACCGCCTCGACACTGGCATCCCCCAGCGGCAACTCGGCAGCATCGGCGCACACGAAACGGGTACTGTCCTCCAGTCCACAGGCCCGACTCAGCCAGGTCGCGACCTCGATGAAACCCGGCGTGATATCCACCCCCACCACTTCGTAGCCAAGCTCGCGGGCCAGCAGACGACTGGCGCCGCCGGTACCGCACCCCAGATCGAGAAGGCGCGCTGCGCCGCTGGAACCCGTGCCCGCACCCGCGACCGCGTCCAAGCGAGGACCGTCCCCCTTGTTCGGGGACTGGCCGGCATCTCCCCCCGCCAGGGCCATCAATCGCCGGCTGGCCGCCCTGCCCCCCAGATGCAGTTGATCGATACCGGCCATCTCGTCGTGACTCAGATGGTCGGGGTCGCATCCCGCCTCGACGAAGGCACGCTCGAGCCGTGCCAGCAGGCTTCCTTTGGCATCATAGTGCTGGCCCAGCTGGCTACCTGCCGTTCCCTGCGCGGCCTCTCCGGGTGTCCCCTTTAGCGTCATGCGGCGCTCCTTGCACGTTTATGGCTGCTCGACCTCAAGCGGGAAGCCTCTTGGACAACAGCAGCAAAAAAGACATACACTTCTTGTACGAAAATTATGCAACACATTCAGCGGTGACTCGTCTTCCACCCGCCTGCCCCCCTTCAGGAGCCCTCATGGATACGCAAGGACGCCGGCCTTCGTCGGCCCCGGCTCGAAAGCCGACGCGCCTCTCCACCCTGCTCGCAGCCGTTGGCGCCCCGCTGGTGCTGTCGGCCTGCACAGGCCTGCCCTCTGGCACCCAGCCCATCGATGACTTCGCCCTGGAGGACTATCTGGGTCGCTGGTACGAGATCGCGCGCTTCGATCACAGCTTCGAGGAAGGGCTCGACTGCGTCACCGCCGACTACGCCACCCGGGATGACGGTGGCATCCAGGTGATCAACCGTGGCGTCGACCTGTCCAAGGGCGAGCCCGACGTGGCCGAAGGCAAGGCCTACCTGCTGGAGGAAGACAACGTCGGCCGCCTGAAGGTGAGCTTCTTCGGCCCCTTCTATGCAAGCTACAACATTCTGGCGCTGGATGACGCCGGACAATGGTCGCTGGTCACCGGACCGGACCGCGACTATCTGTGGATCCTCGCCAGAAGTCCCCAGCTTGACGATGCGACCTACCGCTCGCTGGTCCAGCGCGCACAGGATCTGGACTACCCGGTCGAGGAGCTGATAGAGGTCGAACAGGGCGAGGAGTGCGAGCCCTATCGCCAGGGCTGAGCAATAGTCAGGCGCTGCCGCAGGGCCGCCTGACCTCGTCAGAATGTATAACATACAGACCAGTGAACACCTCATACGCTGAAAGGGCGACCACCTCGGTCGCCCTTTCACTGCATGGAGGTCAAGCAATGTCACTGGGAAGACGAGAGTTTCTTGCCGCCACGGCGGCCATCGGCGCCACCGCTGCGGCGCCGTCGCTATTTGCCCACGCCGGCGGCACGCCCGAGCGCTATCCGATCGACGCCTGGCAGGTGGTGGATGATCGCTTCAAGCAGTACATGCTGTTCAACGCCCCGCTGGAACGGGAATGGACGGGCGGACTCTGGCTCGAGGGGCCTGCCTGGAACGCCGTGGGTCGCTACGCAGTGTTCAGCGACATCCCCAGGGCCCGGCAGATGCGCTGGGACGAGGCCAGCGGCCAGGTCAGCGTGCTGCGTGATCATATCGGCCATTCCAACGGCAACGCTTTCGACGATCGTGGTCGTCTGATCGCCTGCGAACACTCGCCGGCCCAGGTGGTTCGCTACGAGTGGGACGGCAGTCGCCATGTGCTGACCAGCACCTTCGACGGCAAGCCACTCAATGCCCCCAACGATCTGGTCACCCTGCCCGGCGGCGCCATCATCTTCACCGACCCCGGCTACGGCGCGCACTCCGACTACGAGGGCAAGCAGCGCTCGCTCGAACTCGAGACCGCCATCTACTACTGGGAGGACGGCATGCAGGAGCCGACCCTTCTGACCACAGAGCTCTACAAGCCCAATGGTATCGCCCTGGGGCCGGACGGCAGCTCGCTGTATGTCACCGATACCGCCCCTTCGCACCATCCCGATCAGCCCGCTACCATCACGCGATTCACCTTCAGCGCCGAGAACAGGACGCTGGCTGGTGCCGAGAGGCTGGTGGAAAGCACCAGCGAGGGCTACGACGGCATGTGCTGTGATGAGGACGGCAACCTCTGGGTCGGCACCTCAGGGGGCGAGGGCAAGGATGGGGTCAGCGTGTTTGCTCCGGATGGCACCCTGATCGGTCGCGTCCTGCTGCCGGAAGTCTGCGCCAACGTCTGCTTCGTCGGAGAGAAGCGCAACCGTCTGCTGATGGCCGCCAGTCAATCGCTGTATACCCTCTATACCGGCGCTCGCGGTCTCTAGGCGCCTGCCGCTGTGGCCGCTCATCTCCAACCCGGCGGCGAATGCTGCCGGGCCTTTCATTATCGCACCCCCGGTTTTCACCAGATCGACGCTCGCTCTTGCGAGGTCCCTCGCTGCCTAAGAAGGTGAAGCGGCATCCGCGCCTCCAGCGATGATCGAATGCCCGACCATCGGCCGCTGACAGGCCACGCCCTGCCCTGTTTCCGTTCGCCCCAGCTCGGCTGGCGAGTCGGCCCGGAGGGTCGCTAGTGGGTAGGTAGTGGGCCAGCTCTGGGCCGATAAGAGGCAACGGGGTCCTCCTGGGGGCTCGCAATGGTGCGGCGACAAGAATTCGATAAATGCCTTGGCAACAAGAAGACTCCCGATGACGTTTGTTCTGACACCCGACTCAGGTTCCCTTTGTTCCTCGCCTCTGGCGGGAGGTCGCCATGCTGGCTGAGTGGCTGACGGCAAGTCTTGAGGCCGATGCGTCGTCCCCCGACCGGCCGATCAAGGGCCGGGAAGGCTCGCTAAAAGGCGGCCGCTATCGGATCGAGGGGCCAGGCCTGCTGCGCCTGATCCCGGACACCGTCGGCGCAGATGCACGCGCCTGCGTGCTGTCCGTCGGCATCCACGGCAACGAGACCGCGCCGATCGAGCTGCTGGGTGATTGCCTGGCGCGCCTGGAGGCAGGGCTTGCCTCTGTCGGTGCTCCGGTATTGGTGATCCTCGGCAACCTCGAGGCGATTCGTCGCAACACCCGCTTCGTCGAGACCAACCTTAATCGGCTGTTCCGGCGGGAACTCGACCAGCCAGGCGACGAGGCCGTCCGCGCGCGTGAGCTGATGGCCGCGGTGGATGCCTTCTTCGCCGACCACAGCCAGCTGCCAAGGCTGCACTACGACCTGCACACCGCGATCCGCGACAGCCACTACCCACGCTTCGTGGTGGACCCTTTCGCCGAGACTCGTACCGATAGCGAGCAGTGGCACTGGATGGCCGGCGCGGGCATCCAGGCGGCGCTCAAGCAGCATCAGCATAGCTGGACCTTCTCCCACTACAGCAAGCACTACCACGGCGCCCAGGCGTTTACCCTGGAACTCGGCAAGGCGTTGCCGTTCGGCCACAATGATCTCGAGCCACTTGAACCCATGGGCCGGCTGATTCAGTCGCTGATCGCCGGACAATTGCCCGAGTCGGGCGAGATCCAGCAGCTTGATGGCTTTGCGGTGGCTGTCGAAGTGTTCCGTGAAAGCGAGGACTTCGCGCTGTGCTTTGCCGATGACATTCCCAACTTCACCGAGTTCGCCCCCGGTACCGTGGTGGCGCGTGACGCCCAGGCCGGCGATACCCGTATCGGTGACGAGCCGCTCAAGGTGGTGTTCCCCAACGCCAGGGTAGAACTCGGCGCTCGAGCGGCGCTGCTGGTGCGCCCGGTGAGGCTGACATCAGCGTGAGATCGCACCTCTTTTACTTACAATAAATATATACATAACAACAACCTGGAGATAGACGCATGACAACTCCCGCCCCTATACTCGACGAAGGTCTATACCCCCTCGGATCAGCTTCGTCTGCTGCGCCGTTCCAAGCCTGTTAGAATCCCCCGTTTTTTTCGCGCCAGCCCGCGCCATCCGGCCGGCCCACCCGGCACGGCCGATTCTATCTGGAGCCCGATTCATGGCTGATACACCAATTCCGCTGGAAGTGCGCAATATCAAGAAGCGCTTTGGCAACACCGAAGTGCTCAAGGGGCTGTCTCTCGAGGCCCGCAAGGGGGACGTCATCACCCTGATCGGCGCCTCCGGCTCCGGCAAGAGCACCTTCCTGCGCTGCATGAACCTGCTTGAACAGCCCAACGAGGGCGAGCTGTTTGTCCACGGCGAACAGATCCGCTTCAAGGAAACCAAGCACGGCCGCGAGCCTGCCGACTGGAACCAGGTGGTACAGATGCGCGCCAAGCTGTCGATGGTGTTCCAGAGCTTCAACCTCTGGGCCCACATGACGCTTCTGGAGAACGTCATCGAAGCGCCTGTCCACGTGCTCAAGAAGTCGAAGAAGGAGGCCATCGAACACGCCCGCGCCCTGCTAAAGCGGGTCGGCCTGGCCGAACGCGCCGACTACTATCCGGCCCAGCTTTCCGGTGGCCAGCAGCAGCGTGGTGCCATCGCCCGGGCACTCGCCATGGACCCGGAGGTCATGCTGTTCGACGAGCCGACCTCGGCGCTGGACCCGGAGCTTGTCGGCGACGTGCTCAAGGTCATGCGTGACCTGGCCGAGGAAGGCCGCACCATGATCGTGGTAACCCACGAAATGGCCTTCGCCCGCGACGTCTCCAGTCAGGTGATCTACCTGCACCAGGGTCAGGTCGAGGAAGCGGGTCCGCCCGACCAGGTGCTGGGCAACCCCAGTTCCGAGCGACTCAAGCAATTCCTTGCACCCAAGCGCTGAGGCGGCCAGGAGAGACCCATGATTGACCTTCACGGTTACGGGCCACGCCTTCTCGAGGGGGCGCTGGTCACCATCGAACTGGCGGTGCTGTCACTGATCCTGGCCATCGGGCTTGGCCTTGTCACCGCCAGCGCCAAGATGTCGCGCAACTGGGTGGCCCACCGCCTGGGCACCCTCTATACCACCATCATCCGCGGCGTACCGGACCTGGTGCTGATGATGCTGCTGTTCTTCGGCGGCCAGATCGGCATCAACATGGTCACCGACTGGCTGTATGCCCGCTTCGGTATCGACATCTTCATCAACGTCAACGAGTTCGTCGCCGGCGTCCTGACCATCGGCCTGATCTTCGGTGCCTATATGGGCGAGACCTTCCGTGGCGCCTTTCTGGCGGTGGACAGCGGCCAGATCGAGGCAGGCCGCGCCTACGGCATGAGCCACGCCCTGGTGTTCCGCCGTATTCGCTTCCCGCAGATGATGCGCCATGCCCTGCCGGGCCTGTCCAACAACTGGATGGTGCTGTTGAAGACCACCGCCCTGGTCTCGGTAATCGGCCTGTCCGACATGGTGCGGGTCGCCGCGGAGGCCTCCAAGGCCACCCGCGAGCCCTTCCTGTTCATGATCATCGTGGCGGTCATCTATCTGCTGATCGCCAGCGTCTCGGAGTGGTTCTTCGCCAGACTGCAGAAGCGCTACGACGTCGGCTTCGGAGGGCATGACTGATGGATTCACTGCTTGCCTCAATCGAAGCACTGCTGGCCGACAACACCATCTTCACCCTCGACACCCTGTCGTACTACGGTGAGGGCCTGACCACCACGGTCCAGCTGGTGTTCCTGTCATTGATCGTCGGCCTGATCGCCGCGGTGCCACTGGCCATCGGCCGGGGTTCCAAGCGCCGCTGGATCAAGATGCCGATCTTCTTCTACACTTATGTATTCCGCGGCACGCCGCTGCTGGTGCAGCTCTACCTGATCTACTACGGCGTGGTGTTCGTCGAGGGCATCCAGGACACCTGGCTATGGGTACTGCTGGAGAAGCCGTTCTTCCCGGCGCTGGTGGCGTTCTCGTTGAACACCGCGGCCTACACCACCGAGATCTTCCATGGTGCGATCAAGGCCACCCCGCGGGGCGAGATCGAGGCGGCCAGGGCCTACGGCATGCGCTACTCGCTGATGATGCGCCGCATCGTGCTGCCCAGCGCCTTCCGCCGGGCGCTGCCGGCCTACGGCAACGAGGTGATCTTCATGCTCCACGCCAGCGCCATCGCCAGCGTCGTGACCATCATGGACCTGACCGGTGCGGCTCGCTTCGTCTATGCCCGCTACTACGCGCCCTTCGACGCCTTCCTGTTCGTGGCGGCGATCTACCTGTGCCTGACCTTCGCCATCCTGTACCTGTTCCGCTATCTGGAAAAGCGCCTGCTGGCCCACTTGAAGCCGGCCTCCGGTTAAGCCGTCGTGACGCCGGAGGCCACCGCCTCCGGCGCCGTCGCGCTATCGTCAAACAAGCGTTGGGAACTGGCGTTTCATTTCTGCCGCCCTGCCCTTCCTGAGAGGGCCCCGATTCGCTAAGGTGATGGTATGCGTCCACAAGACGCCCTCCCATCGCATCAACACCCGCTTATCAATAACAAGGGTTTACCTATATGACACTGCGCAAGCTCTTTACCGCTGGCCTGATCGGCACCGCGGTTCTCGCTTCTACCGCCCAGGCCGAGGTTCGTGACATCCGCATCGGCGTCGATGTGCCCTACGAGCCGATGGAATACCGCACCCCCGACGGCGAGCTGACCGGCTTCGACATCGATCTGGGTAACGCTCTTTGTGCTGAAGTCGGCATCCAGTGCGAGTGGGTGGTTCAGGGCTGGGACGGCATCATCCCCGGCCTGATGGCGCGCAAGTACGACGCCATCATGTCCTCCATGACCATCAACGACGAGCGTCGTGAGCAGGTGCTGTTCTCCGACCCCTACTTCACCCCGCCGTCCGCCTGGTTCGCCCCGACCGACCTGGAGATGGGCAACCCTGACGTCGAGTCCCTCGAGGGTCTGACCATCGGCGTGCAGCGTGGCACCCTGCAGGACAACTACGTCACCGACCTGTACGGCGACGTGGCCGATGTCAGCCGCTACGCCACCGCCGACGACCTGGTGCTGGACATGGACTCCGGCCGCGTCGACATCGGCTTCCTCGACTATCCGGTCGGCAAGTCGACCCTGCTGGACAGCGAGGCAGGCGACTACAAGGTGGTCGGTGAGCAGATCACCGAGCCCAAGGAGTACTTCGGTGACGGCTTCGGCATCGCCTTCCGTCAGCGTGACGAGGACCTGGCCAAGGCCTTCAACGAGGCGCTCGCCACCCTGAAGGACAACGGCACCTACGAAGAGATTCATGCCAAGTACTTTGCTGAATAAGTCTTTGCTGAATAAGCATCTTGCTGAAGCAACAAGTCCTGCCCGAGCCAACGCCTCGAGCAGGCACCGCGCCGGACCCTCTTGGGTCCGGTGTCACCACCGGCACTCGCTGGAACACTTGCTGTAGCACTCGCTAGAACACTCGACAGCACCTTGAAGCGACAGGACATCTTCGTGCCCCTGACCTGGCTCCCCATCTTCGCAGAGTCCCTTCCCCGGCTGCCCTGGCTGGATGGCTTTGCCCTGAGCGAATGGTTCGACGAATAGCATCCCCTGCGCATACTCCAATGCCTTGAAAGTTCTGCTTGTTCGCCCTCCCCTGGCGACATTGCCCTGTCTGTCGGCAGCTCCCTGCTGATGCATCGTTGCAGGGGTCCTACTCTGTGGTTATTCACTCTTTTCCAAGGAAATCCCCATGAATCGTTCCCCCCTTCTGCTGGCCTCCGCCCTGTCCGCGCTGATGATCGGCGCAGGCCCATCACTCGCCGAAGAGCCGCTGCGTCTGGCCGTCGATGTGCCCTACGAACCCTTCGAGTACAAGACCGCCGACGGTACCCTGACCGGCTTCGAGATCGACCTGGGCAACGCCGTCTGCGAGCGCCTCGAGATCCAGTGCACCTGGGTCGAACAGCCCTGGGACGGCATGATCCCGGCGCTGATGGCGCGCAAGTTCGACGCCATCATGTCGTCCATGGCGATCACCGAGGAACGCAGCCGCCAGGTGCTGTTTTCCGAGCCCTACTACACCACCCCGAGCGCCTGGATCACGCCGCGCGACCGCGACATCGACATCGCCGACAAGGCCAGCCTCGAGGGCCTGAGCGTCGGCGTGCAGCGCGCCACCCTGCAGGATCGCTACGTCACCGACCTGTACGGCGATGTGCTCGAAGTACGCCGCTACGCCAGTGCCGACGACGTGGTCGCCGACCTGCGTGCCGGCCGCCTGGACCTGACCTTCATGGACTACCCGATCGCCGAGGCGATGATCGACATCGATACCGAGCAGAGCGACTTCGTGCGCATCAGCGACTTCATCAAGGAGCCCGAGACCTACTTCGGCCAAGGCGTCGGCGTGGCCTTCCGCAAGCGCGACCGTGAACTCGCCGAACGTTTCAACGAGGCCCTGGCCGAGCTCAAGTCAGACGGTACCTACGACGAGATCATGAACGAGTACTTCAGCTACGACGTCAAACTGTGAACGTTGCCCTTTATCGTTCAGGCCGGCCTGCCCCAGGGCCGGCCCTGTCTCGGGAGCCACCATGCTGACCCTTCTGAAGAATGCCCGCCTCTACGCCCCTGCCGCGATGGGCCTGAAGCACCTGCTGATCACCGACCGCCGCATCGCGGCGGTGCTGGACCCCGAGGCCAGCGTCGATGAACACTTTCCCGGCCTCGAGGTACACGACCTCGAGGGCCGTCGAGTCATCCCTGGCCTGGTCGATCCACTGGTGCACATGACCGGCGGTGGTGGCGAAGGCGGCTTTGGCACCCGCACCCCCGAGCTCCGCCTCGAGGATGCCATCGCCTCCGGCGTCACCACCCTGGTGGGGGCGCTCGGCACCGACGCCCTGACCCGCACGCCGGCCAACCTGCTCGGCAAGGTACGCGAGCTCGCCGCCGGCGGCCTGAGCTGCTACGCCTACACCGGCTCCTACCAGCTGCCGCCGGTGACCCTGACCGGCTCGGTGGCCGAGGATATCGTCCATATCCCCGAGTTCATCGGCGTCGGTGAGGTCGCCATCAGCGACCATCGCGGCTCCCAGCCCAGCGCCCATGAGCTTGCTCGGCTGGCCTCCGAGAGCCGCACCGCAGGAATGCTCGCCGGCAAGTCCGGGATCGTCTTCATCCACACCGGCGACGCCGAAGGTGGCCTGGAGATCCTGCGTGAGGTAGCACGCACCACGGCCTTGCCCATCGCCCAGTTCATGCCGACCCACATCAACCGCACCGCGGCGCTGTTCGAGGATGGCCTGCGCTTCGCCCGGGACGGCGGGCGGATCGACTTCACCACCAGCACCACGCAGGAGCTTCTGGCCGACGGCGAGGTGCCGGCCTCCGAGGCCGCCGCCAGGGCGCTCAAGGCCCGCGTCGCCCCTTCGCGCATCAGCCTGTCCTCCGACGCCAACGCTTCCCTGCCCCGCTTTGACGCCGAGGGGCGATTCGTCGGCCTCGAGGCTGGCCGCCTGGACAGCCTGTTCGAGGTACTGGGCGAGTGCGTCAACGACCACGGCATCGCCCTGGAGGTCGCCGTGGGCCTCGCCAGCACCCACGCCGCAGACGCCCTCGGGCTCAAGCGCAAGGGACGTCTGGCGGTCGGTCAGGACGCCGACCTGCTGGTGCTCGGCGACGATGACTGGGCCATCGACCAGGTCTGGGCGCTGGGCCAATGCCTGCATCGGCGTGACACGAATCGTTAGGCGTGTAAGGATCTCTCCATCACCACGACTGATTACGGTCCCGCAAGCTGGCGTGTAACCTTGATGGCAAGCCATCGCGCCGAGCCTGCGTCTCCCCCACCCACGAGGAGAGCCCATGAAAACCTATGAAAAGTCACCCGAGGCCATCGCCCGACTGAACCGCGAGCAGTATCGGGTCACCCAGGAAAGCGGCACCGAGCGTCCCGGCACCGGGGAGCACCTGCACAACCAGGAGCCCGGCATCTACGTGGACATCGTCTCTGGCGAGCCGCTGTTCGCCTCGTCGGACAAGTACGAGTCCGGCTGTGGCTGGCCCAGCTTCACCAAGCCGATCGAGCCGGCCTACGTCAACGAGCTGGTGGATTCGTCCCATGGCATGATCCGCACCGAGGTGCGCTCGTCCCACGGTGACAGCCACCTGGGTCACGTCTTCAACGACGGCCCCAGGGACAAGGGAGGCATGCGCTACTGCATCAACTCGGCGTCGCTCAGGTTCATCCATCGCGATGACATGGAAGCCGAGGGCTACGGCGAATATCTGAATCAAGTCGAGGAGGTCTGAACATGGCACAACAACGCGCAGTTCTCGCAGGCGGATGCTTCTGGGGCATGCAGGATCTGATTCGCCAGTTGCCAGGGGTCGAGTACACCCGGGTCGGCTACACCGGTGGCGACGTGCAAAACGCCACCTATCGTAACCACGGAACCCACGCCGAGGGTATCGAGATCCTGTTCGATCCCGACGTGATCAGCTATCGCAAGCTGCTGGAGTACTTCTTCCAGATCCATGATCCGACCACGCCCAATCGTCAGGGCAACGACCGTGGCATGTCCTACCGCTCGGCCATCTACTACGTGGACGAGGAGCAGAAGCGTGAAGCGCTCGACACCATCGCCGACGTGGAAGCCTCGGGTCTGTGGCCCGGCAAGGTGGTCACCGAGGTCGAGCCGGTGGGGGATTTCTGGGAGGCCGAACCCGAGCACCAGGACTACCTGCAGCGCATTCCCCATGGCTACACCTGCCACTTCCCGCGCAAGGACTGGGTACTGCCCAGGCGCACCGAAGAGGCCTGATGCGCGTCGTCTGACAACGCCAACCAGGCCATCGCATCACGGACCCACCAGCGCCGCCCCTCGGGGCGGCGCTGTCGTGTCCGGCCCTTGGTGTCCTGTCCGGGCTCTCTGCAAGGGGAGCCGCGGGCTTGCGCCAGCCGGGCTCAACGCCGCGGATGGACGCCACCGACATGGGCATGCTCCAGCGTCTCGGGGGGATCGACCGGCTGGGACAGTTCATTGAGGATGCCGCACTCGCCGACCTTGCCCTGGCCTGCGCAGCGACGACGCAGGCCTTCCAGTTCGACCTTGAGCCTGGAGAGCTGTGCGATCCTCTGCTCGACGTGCCCCAGGTGCGCCTCGATCAGGGCGTCGGCCTCCTCGCAGGGCTGCTCGGGATCGTCCTGACAGACCAGCAGCGCGCGGATCTCGTCCAGCGTCATGTCCAGGGCGCGGCAGTGACGGATAAAGTCCAGGCGCTCGGCGTGGGCCTCACGATAGAGTCGATAGTTGCCCTCGCTGCGCGCAGGCTCGGGCAGCAGTCCTTCGCGCTCGTAGTAGCGCACCGTCTCCACCTTGACCCCGCTGCGTCTTGCCAGCTCGCCGATCTTCATGGGTTTTCCTCTCGCCAAACGTCCGTCCATTCTGGCCAGGCATCGACTGTCTCGTGCCAGCCCTTGACCCTATAGTGACTACAGGGTGTCAACTCTGACTCAGAGACCCGAGTGGAGTTCCCAGGATGGTAGATTCCCCCAAGATGGCAGATTCCCCTGAAGAGCGCAGCGCGAAAAGTACGAGCAAGGCCGGCTGCTGCGCCTCCAGTGCCACGCCCCGCACTGAAACCAAGACCGAAACTAGAGACGAAACAACAAGCGAAACCAGGCCGGCGGGAACCAGTACCTGCTGCGGGGCAGCCGAGACTGCCGACACCCCACAGAGCAGCGAAGCGTCCCCTTCGGCCAGCCGTCTTGCGCTGACCATCGACGAGATGTGCTGCCCCACCGAAGAAGGCGTGCTCAGAAAGGCGCTGGCCGATCTTCCCGGGGTCGAGGCACTGAGCTTCCAGCTGATGCAGCGTCGTCTGGTCGTCCATCACCAGGGTGTCGATCGCGACGCCCTGACCGCCCGTGTCCGCGATACCGGCATGACGCCTCGCTTCGAGGATGACCAAGGCGCGGATGCCACCGATGATTCCCGCAGCACCACGACGACGCCCTGGGGGCGCCTCGCGCTGGCCGGCATTCTGGCCCTGGGCGCCGAGGCCATCGGCTGGCTCGGGCTGACCGCTGGCTGGCTTACGCCGCTGCTGGCCATCGTCGCCATCGCCCTGGTCGGCATTCCCACCTGGAAAAAGGGCCTTGTGGCGCTACGCCACGGCACCCTCAACATCAATGCGCTGATGAGCGTAGCGGTGACCGGCGCTGTGCTGATCGGCCACTGGGCCGAGGCGGCCATGGTGATCGTGCTGTTCACCCTGGCCGAGCACCTCGAGGCCAGGTCGCTTGCACGCGCGCGCCAGGCCATCTCCGGGCTGCTCGACCTGGCCCCGCCCAGGGCACGGGTGCTGGATGAAGGAGAGTCTGGCACCGGCGAGTGGCGCGAGATCGACGCCGACGACGTCGCCATAGGTGATCTGGTCAGGGTACACGCCGGCGAGCGTCTGGCGCTGGACGGCGAGATCGTGCGCGGTGACCCTAGCCTGGATGAGGCGCCGATCACCGGCGAGAGTCTGCCGCGTGATCGCTCCCTCGGCGAGAGCGTCTACGCCGGCTCCATCAACCTGGCCGGCGACTTCGATTACCGCGTCACCCGGCGGGCCAATGACACCACCCTGGCGCGCATCATCCACGCGGTGGAAGAAGCCCAGTCCCGTCGTGCGCCTACGCAGCGCATCATCGATCGCTTCGCCGCCATCTACACCCCGGTGGTGTTCGTGCTGGCCGGGCTGGTCGCGCTGGGCTGGCCACTGCTCGGCCTCGGCCCCTGGCTCGACGGGGTCTACCGCGCCCTGGTGCTGCTGGTCATCGCCTGCCCCTGCGCGCTGGTGATCTCCACCCCGGTAACGGTGGTCAGCGGCCTCGGTGCCGCCGCACGCCAGGGTATCCTGATCAAGGGCGGGGTCTTTCTCGAGCAGGCCACCCGGCTCACCCACCTGGCGCTGGACAAGACCGGCACCCTGACCGAGGGCAAGCCACGGCTGGTGCGCTCAGCTGCGCTCGGTGACAGCAGCGACGCCGAGGGACAGCGCCTGGCCCTCGCCCTGGCGGAGCGCTCCAACCATCCGGTGTCCCGCGCCCTGGTGCAGGGGCTGGGCTCTCAGCCTACGGTGTCACTGGAAGGTGTCGAGGAGCGCGGCGGTCGTGGTCTGGTGGCAAGCGAGGCCGATAGCGGTGCGACGGTGTGGCTCGGCAACGCCCGCCTGGCCGGCGAGATGGGGGTCAGCCAGGCCCAGCTGACCAGCGGTGACGCCGACAACGACGACGCCGGCATCGTCTGGCTGGGGCGCGACGATCGGCTGCTGGCCTACTTCGCGGTCAGGGACGCCCTGCGCAGCACCAGCCGCCAAGCCATCGAGCGCCTGCATCGCCAGGGGGTGAGCGTCAGCATGCTCAGCGGCGACGCCCAGGCCAGGGTCGACGCCATCGCTCGTGAAGCTGGCATCGACGAGGCCTACGGTGAGCTGTTGCCGGAGGACAAGCTGGCGCGCCTGGACGCGCTGTCCCGCCGCGGTGTGTGCGCCATGGTCGGCGACGGCATCAACGACGCCCCGGCGCTGGCCCGGGCCGATATCGGCATCGCCATGGGCGCGGCAGGCAGCGACGTGGCCATCGAGACCGCCGATATCGCACTGATGAACGACGACCCGGCCAGCCTGCCACGGCTGATCGACCTGGCCCGCAGCACCCGCCGCCTGCTGGTGCAGAACATCGCCCTGGCGCTCGGCATCAAGGCGGTATTCCTGGCCCTGGCGCTGACCGGCCACGCCACCCTGTGGATGGCGGTGTTTGCCGACCTGGGCTCGAGCCTGCTGGTCGTCGGCAACGGACTGAGGATACTCAGACAGCGGTTTGATGGTTGATAGGCAAAGAGGGAGCACCTGAGCCTGGCTTTTCTGGCGAAGGAAGCTCCCATACTCCCGACCAACACCGCAGCGCGCCTAGTTGCCATGCAATCAGGTGACTACGATGAATGCACTGAATGCACTGGGAGACGCTACCTATGGCCATGCTGACGGTTCACAACCTTCCCGACGAGGTACATCGCGCCCTGCGCATCCGTGCGGCTCGACACGGTCATAGCATGGAGGCGGAGGTACGCGAGATCCTCGAGACGGCGGTATCGCTCAAGGGCAAGGTCAAGCTGGGTTCGTTGCTGGCCGATATTGGCAAGCAGGCCAGGCTGAGCGACAGCGAATTTGCCGTGTTCGAGCAGGCCCGCGACAAGACGCCTGCGCGACCGGTGAGTCCATAACCCGACGCGCCATCACGGTATCCCTTGCGACGAGTCGAACTGGGAGAAGGTGTCCCATACCGACATACGATCAAAGTCCTCCGGCACGCTGAACTGGCCATCAAGAAAGCCAAGCCGCCTCAGGTGCTCGGGCTCCGGTCTTTCGATGGAGGTAACCCGAACCACCGGCTTGCCCGCCATTGTAATGAAGCATCCTTCTCCCTGACGGACTCGCTCGACGAGCTGTACCAATTGCGTGCTGGCTTCTTCGATGTCAAAGGATCGCATGCTCTTCCCCGCGCCTGGTCACGACAAACTGCCTGCGACATGAGACAAGCGTACAGCCGTATTCAGCTTGCTGCAGTCATCGTCCCCCCTCCCTGACCGCCATCGCCTCGCGCATGAAGCGCAGTATCCACTCGGCCATCACGCCGTCGTCGATGCGTCCGGCTAGCGAGGCCTGGCCTGGCATGTCCGCCAGCTATTTGGCGGCCAGACCTCAATCGCTACCATGTTCTCGAATATACTGTTTCAGGGCCTGGTCGATGCGGCGCTGCCAGCCATCACCGCCCTGCTTGAAGTGGTCAATGACGTCCCGAGACAGACGGATCGACGTCTTCACCTTCGTCGGCGTTCGTTGCGCCCCCCGCTGTCCGATGGCCCGTTTGAGGTTTGCAGGCAACACCTCATCCATGGGGCGCATACGTTCGATATCCTCATCGGTGAGTTCCCGGACCTCACCTGTCCTGTCCGTGAGTCGCCTTGTCATAGCGCCGCACCTCCCGAGCGTTGGCCTTTCTCAAGCTGATGACGCGAATTCCACCTTCAATCGGCGTGAAGCACACCACGTGGGCCCGCTGACCGATCATCCCGATGGCAACAAACCGACGCTCCGGGTAATCGTTGCGCTTGTCTTCGGTCAGTAGCGCCCCTTCCCAATCGAAATGAGACACCTCGCTGAAGGGCAGGCCGCGCTCTCTGGCATTCCAAGCGCTCTTCCCCGGATCGAAGTCGATGATCATGCTTTAAATGTATGGACAAAAAAAGGCCAAGAAGGTTCGTTCTCCCACTACGCACTCGTTGCCGAAACTAATGCTTGCCAGGTGCCTTGGCTGCCACCACCAAATAATGGCCTCCATCTTGCGTCTCGTCACCCCTCCCTGACCGCCATCGCCTCGCGCATGAAGCGCAGTATCCACTCGGCCATCACGCCGTCGTCGATGCGTCCGGCCAGCGAGGCCTGGCCCTGGCGTACCCGTTCTTCCCCGACCAGGCCCTGGCGCAGTCGCATCAGGTCGCGGGAGTAGTCGGGGCGAAACTCGGGGTGGCCCTGGACGCCAAGAAAGCAGCGGCCGACGCGGATCAGGTAGTGGGGGCAGAAGCCGCTGCCGCCCAGGGTCGAGGCGCCTTCGGGCAGCGTCTCGACCTGATCCTGGTGGCTGACCAGCAGGTCGAGGTCATGCTGCCAGGGGGTCATCCAGGGCTCGCGCTCGCCGACCCGATTGTTGGAAAGCCCTACGCCCCAGCCCTTGGGACTCTTGATCACCTCGCCGCCCAACGCCTTGACGATCAACTGGTGACCGAAGCACACCCCCACCAGCGGCTTCTCGGCGCGATAGAGCGCGCGCACGAAGTCCTCGAGCCGGACGATCCAGGCGTGGCCGTCGTTGACCCCGAACTTCGATCCGGTGGTCAGCCAGGCGTCCACGGCCTCGACGTCATCGGGAATCTCGCCGTCCAGGCAGCGGTAGACCTGCCACTCGAGGCTGACCCCCAGAGAAAAGGCCGCCGGCGCCAGCAGCGCCTCGAACATGGCCGGATAGTTGCCGTGGGCGTCGATCAGCTCCGGCGCCACATCGTCGCACTGCAGTAGACCGATTCGCATGATGTTGTCCATCACCAGTACCCCCTTGACGCTGGCCGGCCACCTTGCCAGAGACGACCCGGGCGCCGCCAGGGCTACGTCATCGGGCGGGGCCGGGCGCTATTCCAAGCGCTATAGCCGGCCCTGCTGGGCCGCCAGGAAGATGCGTTGATAGTCCTCGGCCGTAAAGGCGATGGGATTGCTTGCCGCGGACGGGTCGACCACCGCCATTTCGCCGATCTTCACCGCCTCGGCGTCGTCGATGCCGATGGCCGCCAGGTCGTGGGGGATCGCGAGCCGCTCACGCAGCTCGAGCACCCAGTCGATGGCACTTGAGGTGCCCGGCTGGCGGATATCGAGATAGCGACACAGGCGCACCATGGGCTCGCCGATGGCGCGCTCGTTGGCCTTGAGCACATAGGGCATCAGGATGGCGTTCAAGGTGCCATGGTGAGCGTCGTACAGCGCCCCCAATGGATGGGCCAGGGCATGCATGGCGCCGAGCCCCCGCTGGAAGGCGGTGGCGCCCATGCTCGATGCCACCAGCATGTTGAGCCGGGCCTCCAGATCGTCGCCGTGGGCGTAGGCCCGGGGCAGATAGTCACGGACCCGGCGCATGCCCTCCACCGCGATGCCCTCGGCCATGGGGTGATAGCCCGGCGCGCACCAGGCCTCCAGACAGTGGGACAGGGCATCCATACCGGTAGCGGCGGTAACCGCAGGGGGCAGGCCCACGGTCAGGGTCGGGTCCAGGATCACCCGGGCCGGCACCATGCCGGGGTGGAAGATGATGCGCTTGACCCGCTCGGCCTCGTCGGTGATCACCGAGGCGCGTCCCACCTCCGAGCCGGTACCTGCGGTGGTCGGCACCGCCACCAGCGGCACGATGGCGTCGCCGTCGGCGTTCTTCCAGTTGTCGCCGACGTCCTCCAGCGACCACAGCGACAGGCCGTCGCGCTGATTGGCCATCAGCGCCACCGCCTTGGCCGCGTCGAGTCCGGAGCCTCCGCCGAAGGCGATCACGCCGTCGTGCTCACCCTGGCGGAAGGCGTCGACGCCGGCGATGACGTTGGCACCGGTGGGATTGCCCTTGATCTCGGCAAACAGCCCCGCCCTGAGTCCTTCGCCGGCGCAGTGATCGAGCACTTCGCGCACCATCGGCAGCGCCGCGAGCCCCGGATCGGTGATCAACAACGGCGCCGTCATGCCAAGCTCTCGGCACTGCGCTGGCAGATCACGAATTCGACCGGCGCCGGTGAGGATGGCCGAGGGGTAGTTCCAGCTGGTGGTGTAGCGGCTGATATCGCTCATGGTTGCCTCAGGCGTGTTTCAGGTGGAAGGACTTGGGCCGGGTCAGGCTGTCGAAGCCGAGCCGCGACAGCGAGCAGCCGCGCCCCGAATGCTTGACGCCGGTCCAGGCCAGCTCCGGATCCAGATAGTCGCAGCGGTTGACGAAGGCGGTGCCGACCTGAAGCCGCGCAGCCAGCGCTTCGCCGGCGACCAGGTCGCGGGTGAAGATCGCCCCGGTCAGGCCGAATTCGGAGTCATTCATCAAGGCGATGGCCTCGTCGTCGCCGTCCACCGCCATCACCCCGACAACCGGGCCGAAGCTCTCCTCGCGCATCACCGCCATGCTGTGGTCGACCCCGGTCAACAGCTGTGGCGCCAGATAGGCGCTGCCGGGGCGCGACAGCGGATACTCGCCGGGGTCGATCCAGGCGCGGGCGCCGGCGGCCACCGCCGCCTCCACCTGGCCCCGTACGAAGTCAGCGGCGGCGGGCTTGACCACCGGCCCCAGGCTGGTGGACGGGTCGCAGGGGTTGCCGAGCCTGAGCTGCTTCAGCCAGGCCACCGCCCGTTCGACGAAGTCATCGAAGATGGCACGCTCGACATAGATCCGCTCGATGCCACAGCAGCTCTGGCCCGAGTTGAAGAAGGCGCCGTCCATCACCCCTTCCACCGCGCTGTCCAGGTCGACGTCGGCACGCACATAGGCGGCGTCCTTGCCGCCGAGTTCCAGCGCCGTGGCGATAAAGCGCCCGGCGGTGGCGGCTTCGACGGTGCGACCACCGCCCACCGAGCCGGTGAAGGACACATGGTCGATGCGAGGGTCACCCATCAGGGACTCGGTGGCCTGGTGGCTCAGATGCAGGTACTGGAACACCCCCTCGGGGATACCCGACTCTCGGGCGGCCTCGACCATGCGCTCGGCACACAGCGGGGTCTGGGCGGAGTGCTTGAGGATCACCGCATTGCCGGCGAGGATCGCCGGCACCACGGCGTTCACCGCGGTCATGTAGGGGAAGTTCCAGGGCGCGACGATCAGCGAGACGCCCAGCGGTTCGCGGCGGATATAGCGGGTAAAGCCGGGCTTGTCGGCCAGGCGCAGCGGCGCGAGCGCCTCAGGCGCCATGGCGATCATCGCCCGGGCGCGCTCCTCGAAGCCGCCGATTTCCCCGCCGCCCTGAGAAATGGGCCGGCCCATCTGCCAGCACAGCTCCTCGGCGTGCTGATCGCGCCGGGCGACGAAGGCGTCCACCATCGCACTGCACAGGCGGCAGCGCTCGGCGACGTCACGTTCGCGCCAGTCCTGCTGGGCCTCGACCGCGCGGGCCAGGGCCGTTTCGATCTCGGCCGCGCCGGCCTGCTCGCGCTCCACGTACACCGAGCCGTCCACCGGCGATATCGTCTGTTGAATGGCCATGCAGTTCTCTCGTCTGTCGGTTGGCGGGATGCCGGGATGCCGGGATGCCGGGATGCCGGGATGCCGGGCATCCGCGTCAGATAATCTCGAAATAGCGATCGAGCTCCCAGTCGGTGATATGCCGACGGAATTCGCGCTCCTCCCACTCCCGGGTGGCGGCAAAGTGCTCGACGAAGTCGTCGCCGAAAAGCCCGCGCGCAGGCGTCGATGCCTTGAGCCGCTGGGCCGCCTCCCACAGGGTTCGCGGCAGCGCCTGGTGCTCGGGATGGTCGAGCTCGTAGGCGTTGCCGGTAACCGCGGTATCGGGCTCGAGCCCCTGCTCGATGCCATAAAGGCCGGCACCGATGGCCGCGGCCAGCGCCAGGTAGGGATTGGCGTCGGCGCTGCCGAGCCGGTATTCGACCCGCTGGGACTTGGCGCTGCCGGGGATCACGCGCAGGGCGGTGGTGCGATTCTCGACGCCCCAGGTGGCGTCCGTCGGCGCCCAGAAGCCGGGAATCAGCCGGGTGTAGCTGTTGATGGTGGGGGCGAACATGGCCAGAAACTCCGGCATCAGCCGCTGCTGGCCGGCGACGAAGTGACGCTGGATGGCGCTCATGGAGTGCTCGGCGTCGGCGTCGTAGAAAGCCGACTCGCCGCTCTCGAGGTGCTTTAACGACAGGTGGATATGGCCGCTCTGGCCGGGATAGTCCGGCGACCACTTGGCCATGAAGGTGGCCATCAGGCCGCGTCGCTGGGCCCACACCTTGGTGAAGGTCTTGAACAGCGCCGCCTTGTCGCCGGCGGCCAGCGCCTCGTCGACGCCGATGGCGGCCTCGAGCACGCCTGGCCCGGTCTCGGTGTGCAGCCCCTCGATGGGGAAGTCCATGCGCTGGGACAGCTCCAGCAGCTCGTGGTAGAGCTCGGCATGCACCGAACTCCTGAGCATGGAGTAGCCCATCATGTCCGGGGTCAGCGGACGCAGGTTGCGAAAGCCCTTCTCGCGCACCGATTCCGGCGTCTCCTGGAACATGAAGAATTCATACTCCAGCGAGCCGTGTACCGAGAAGCCCATCTCGGCGGCCCGGCCCAGCACTCGCCGCAGCAGGCCACGCGGACAGATCGCCTCGGCCCGCTCGGTGAATTCGGCCATGAACAGCAGCATGTCGCCTTCAAAGGGTACCTCGCGACAGCTCTCCGGCAGCACGCGCAACTGGGCGTCGGGATAGCCGGTGTGCCAGCCGGTGTAGCGCGTGTTGTCGTACAGCTCGTCCTTGCTGTCCCAGCCCAGCACCACATCGCAGAAGGCGAAGCCGCCGTCGAGGGCGGCAAAGAACTTGTCACGGTGCATGTACTTGCCGACCATCACCCCGTCCAGATCGAGGAAACCGATCTTGACGTGGGAGAGGTTGCGCGCCTCGACCACCCGGCGGGCGTCATCCGCCGTACGCACGTCCCTGGGATTGAGTCCTGACATCGATCACCCTCCTCATGGGCGAAGGAACAAGGGCGAAGAAACAACGGGCCGACCTTGATTGCCGAGCCGGCCCGCAACGCCCGATATCTACCGTGAGTGTCAGCTGAAGCGGTAGGGAGGTCCCGCCTGCTGCATGGTCTGACGATAGTCCTTGAGGATCTGCACCACCTTGGCGTTGCGCTCGCTCTGGCCTGCGATCTCGTCCCAGAAGCTCAGCGCCTCGTCCTCGATGGTCTGCCACTCGCTTTCCGGGATCGAGGTCAGCTCCAGCTTGCCGCCCTGGGTGCGGTAGTGGGCCTCGCCCCACCAGTACCAGTGCTGACGATAGTAGTGAGAGCTGTCCATGCACATTCTGAACAGTGTCTTCAGGTGATCCGGCAGCTCGTTCCAGCGCTCGCTGTTGGCGAAGTAGGAGCCGGCCCAGGCGCCGGAAATATTGTTGGTCAGGTAGTAGCTGGAGACGTCCGCCCAGCCCACGGTGTAGGCCTCGGTGATGCCGGCCCAGGCGATGCCGTCGAGTTCACGGGTCTGCATGGCGACCTCGATGTCCTCCCACGGCAGGGTCACCGGCACCACCCCGAAGCGGGTCAGGAAGCGCCCGGCGGTGGGGAAGGTGAAGACCCGTTTGCCCTCCAGGTCCTTGATGCTGCGGATCGGCTCCCGGGTGACAAAGTTGCAGGGGTCCCAGCTGCCGGAGCCGAGCCAGGTCACTCCCTCGATCTCGCCGTAGGCCTCCTCCCAGATTTCCTTGAGGCCGTAGTGGTTGAACAGGGTCGGCACGTCCAGGCTATAGCGCGAGGCGAACGGGAAGTAGCCGCCGAACACCGAGACATCGACCGGAGCATTGATCGAGTCGTCGTCGCTCTGCACCGCGTCGATGGTGCCCCGCTGCATCGCTCGAAACAGCTCGCCGGTGGGCACCAGCTGGTCGGAGAAGTACAGCTCGATCTCCATCTCGCCGTTGGCGGCCTTGTTGAAGGCCTCGATGGAGGGCTTGATCACGTGCTCCGCCAGGGCTGGCCCCGCATAGGTCTGCAGTCGCCAGCGGATCGGCGTCTTCGACTGGGCGTGGACGTAGGGGGCGGCCAGGGTGCCCGCCCCCACGGTGGCGGCGGTGGCGACACCGGCCTTCTTGAGGAAGTCGCGACGATTGGTCATCCGTTCTCTCCCGTTTTCGTTGTTGTTGCCTGACGTTGCGTCCGTAAAGGACGCCTGTGGTCGTCTTCTCCTGCCTTCTTTAAAGCTCCTTGCTTCACATCCCTGCCTGCCGGGCCAAGACCGCGACAGTCCTGCCTCAGTAGTCCCTGAACAGACCCGGCAGCCATAGCGCCAGCTCGGGAAACGCGGTGATCAGCGCAAGCCCCGCCAGCATGATGGCGACGAATGGCCAGACGCTGCGGTAGATGTCGCCGAGACTGATCTCCGGCGGGGCCATGGCGCGCATCAGAAAGAGGTTGTAGCCAAACGGTGGGGTCATGTAGGCGATCTGCACGGTGATGGTGTAGAGCACTCCGTACCAGATCGGGTCGAAGCCCAGGGTGATCACCAGCGGCACGTACAGCGGCGCCACGATCACCAGCATGGCTGTGTCGTCGAGGAACATGCCCAGCAGAATGTAAGACAGCTGCATCATCACCAGGATCTGCCAGGGGGTGAGGCCGAACTGGTCGAGGAATACCGACTCGATGGCGCGCACCGCGCCGAGACCGTCGAACACCGCGCCAAAGCACAGCGCCGCCAGGATGATCCACATGAACATGCAGGTGATGCCGAGCGAGCGGCGCACCGTGGTCTCGATCACCGCCAGCGTCAGACGGCGCTTGAACGCCGCCGCCAGGGTCGCCGACAGCGCCCCCACCGCGGCGCTCTCGACCAGGCTGGTGACGCCCATCACGAATAGCCCGGTCATGAAGAAGAAGATCGCCAGCGGCATAATGCCCGCGCGCAGAAGCTTCAGCTTGTCGGCGGTGGACAGGTTGCGCTCCTCCGGCGGCAGCGCCGGGCCCAGGCTCGGCTGCAGGCGACAACGCACCACGATGTAGATGACGAACATCGCCGCCAGGATCAACCCGGGGATGGCTCCGGCCAGCCATAGCTGGCTGACCGGCTGTCGCGCGATCATGCCGTAGAGCACCAGCACCACGCTGGGCGGCACCAGGATGCCAAGCGAGCTTCCGGCCTGGATCACCCCGGTGACCATGATCTTGTCGTAGCCCCGGCGCAGCAGTTCCGGCAGGGCGATGGTGGCACCGATGGCCATGCCGGCCACACTCAGTCCATTCATCGCCGAGACCACCACCATCAGCCCGATGGTACCCACGGCGAGCCCGCCCTTGAGCCCGCCCATCCATACGTGGAACATCTCGTAGAGCTCGGAGGCGATGCCCGACTCCGACAGCATGTAGCCCATGAAGATGAACAAAGGCAGGGTCAACAGCGGATACCAGTTCATCAACTGGATGGCAGCGCTGAACGGCATCTCCATGCCGCCATCGCCCCACAGCAAGAGCGCCGCCGCCGCGCCGACGAAGCCGATGACGCCGAACACCCGCTGTCCGGTCAACAGCAGCAACATCATCGAAGAGAACATCGTCAGCGCGATCATTTCATAGCTCATCGATCGCCCTCCGTCCCTGGCTCTGGCTTAGAAACAGCAACATCATCGACGCTCTCGACAAGGGCAGCATAAGCGCGATCATTTCATGGCTCATCGATCGCCCTCCGTCCCTGGCTCTGGCTTAGAAACAGCAACATCATCGACGCTCTCGACAAGGGCAGCGTAAGTGCGATCATTTCATGGCTCATTGATCGCCCTCCCCGTCCTTCCGGTCCTGCTCTTCCCTGCCGTCCTTCTCCCCCTCGGTCTGCTCGAGCGGGTGTCCTCTCAGCACGGCGATATCCTTGAACAGGGTCGACAGGCACTGGGCGAGCATCAGCGCTACCCCCAGGGTCATGATGATCTTGATCGGCGCCAGCGGCGGCGCCCAGGAGCTGTAGTTGGTCTCGCCGTACTTGATCGCGTAGCTGGTGCTGGAGATGCCGCCGGCCAGCAGGGTGGCGAGGAACACCAGCAACAGCAGCATGGTCAGGATGTCGCTCATGGCCTTGGCCCGTGGCGACAGTCGGGTATAGAAGAGATCCATGCGCACATGGTCGTCGAGCTGCATGGAGTAGGCGCCGCCCAGCAGAAAGTAGGCGACCATCAGGAACTGAGAGACCTCGACGCCCCAGATCAACGGCCGATCAAACAGGGTGCGCGAGAGCGAGGCATAGAGCAGGACCCCGATCATCACGAAGATCAGGTACATGACGATACGACCGATACGCCGATTGAATCGGTCCACGTAGCGGACGTAGAGACGAATGGCTGCCGGCATGGGCGCTCCCGGACACAAGAGGAATCTCCTGAGTCTTGGCCCAGCCTGGCCGGACGTGCCAGTTGCATCGACTTCAACGACGTGATGACTATCGAAGCTTTCGATACTGCTCAAGCAAAGTGCAGAGAAAAGCAGCCACTGCACCGAAACCGGCCATGCAACTGGCCATCGCCGGGAAGATCCTCAGACGGAAGTGACGATCTGCTCCTCGACCCAGGGCAGCTCCTCGGTGAGCGTGGCACGAAAGTCGCCGTCCAGCAGGCGGCGGGCGTCCCGCGCCAGCTGTCCAGGCAAGCCACCGAGTTCGTCGCGCCTGGCGACCAGCGTCAACGAGCGCTTGAGCGGCGCCAGCGGCAGCGCTTCGATGCGCACCCTGAGCTGATCGAGCCCCGCCTGATACAGGCACAGCGGGGTCGTCACGGTAAAGCCGACGCCGTCGCTCACCGCCTTGAGCAAGGCGCAGGTATTGTCCAGGTGCAGCCGCGCCGGCAGCTCTACTCCGGCCAGGCGCAGGTGGCGCTCGATACTCTGGCCGATCAGCGACTGTGGCACATAGCGCACGAAGTCGAGCTGACGCGATAGCCAGCGCAGATTGTCAGCAGGCCCCGTCCAGCTCGCCGGCAACACCAGCACAAAGGGCTCGTCCAGCACCCTGTGACGCTCCAGGCCATCGTAGTTTTCCAGCCGATCGTCGGAGATGATCACGTCCACGTGCCGCGTCAGCAGCGAGTGGCCGTGCATGTGCGAAAGCCCGGTGGTCAGGGTGTAGTCACGGGTGTGGCGGCGGATGACATCGATCAGCGGCTTGCCCACGGCGGTGGCCAGCGAATCTACCAGCGCCAGGCGCATCTGATGCAATTGACCAAAGGCGCCGGTGATCAGTTCGCGGCGGGTATCCCGGGCCTCGCCCAGCAGACGGCGGGCACGGTCATAAAAGAAGCGTCCGGCGCTGGTGGGTTCCAGCGGCCGCGAGCGGCGCTCGAACAGCGCCAGCCCCAGGCTCTCTTCGAGGGTCGCCAGACAATGCGACACCGACGACTGGGTCAGGCCGAGCGCCTCGGCGGCGGCGCTCTGGCTACCGCGTTCCAGGGTCTCGACGAAGATTTCCATACTGCGCAGGTCGAAGCCGAAGCCATTCTTCATGGCGTCTCCTCGGTGGTGATGTTGTTATTGTCTCGGCGCTGTTGTCGGCTCTTGCAGGGGCTGTCGCAGCGATCCTTGACCCGGTGCTGATCCTGGTCGGTGTCGAAGCTCTACTCTGACTCCTGCGGAACTTGTCGGCCCGGCACAAGTCTACCCTGGCAAGCCGAACAACAGGGAAGTCCGATGACCTACGTCGCCAGCGCCAGCTACCACGAACGACCGTCCTCCCACTGGACCGGCTGGGGCCAGTGGATCGCGCTTGTCACCATGACCCTGGACCACCTGGCACGCTACCTGGCCACCGACGCCTGGCACCTTGGCTGGGTCGACTCGAGCGTGGGCCGTATCGCCTTTCCGCTGTTCGCCGGCATGGTCGCCTGGCACGGGCTATTCAATACCCGTGATCCGCTGCGCTACGCACGCCGGGTGATGATCATCGGTCTGCTGGCCCAGTTACCCTACCAACTGATGCCCCGCGAGGCGCTGTTTCAGCTCAACATCTGCTTTACCCTGGCGCTCGGGCTGATGGCCGGCCACTGGCTTGAGCAACTGACCCGGCGACAGGAAGCCGGAGAGCTCGGCCATGTACGCCTGGCGCTGGAAACCCTCGGCGTGGCAACCGGCTGGTACTTTGCCGGCTTCTGGGTCGAATACGGCCACCATGGCCTGTTGCTGGTGCCGTTTTTCATGCTCGGCATGGGCCAGCTCCATCGTACCGACGACGCCCTGCTCTCGCGCCTGCTGGCGGTGGTCGGCTGCCTGCCGCTGCTGCTGGTGGCAGGCATGATGAACAGCTCCGACATGGCCAAGTCGGTGACCGTGGCCACGGTCCTGGCGGTACTGCTGCTGGCCGCTGGTGCTCACCGGCTATGCCGCGCGCCCGGCATCGTCATGCCGCGGCGGATGTGGCTCGCATGGTATCCCGCCCACTTCGCGGTGATCGCCGCCATCCTGCTATGGACCGGCAACGCCCAGATCATGTAACGGTACCGGCAACGCCCAGAGAACCCGCCAAGGTGGCTCGCCTGCTCTTGATACCCCCAGGCCCACTTCGCGGTGATCGCCGCCATTCTGCTGTGGAACGGCAACGCCCAGATCCTCTAGGCGTCCTGCGCCGGCAGCGCGAAACGGCTTCTCTGTTCCATCAAGAAGACCTTGAAGGCCTGCCAGGCCGGGCTGCGGTAGCGGTCCGGATGCCACACCAGCGAGAAGTGGCGGGTCAGCGGCAGGTCATGTGACAGCGCCAGCAACTCCCCTCGTTCGAGCTCTCCCCGCACGCTCAGGTGCGACAGGCAACCCAGTCCCAGGCCCGCCGCCACGGCCTGCTTGATCGCCTCGTGCTGTCCCAGCTCCATGCGTACCTTGAGCCTCGGCACCCGGGGCAGCACCGCCGCCTCGAGTACCTCCCGGCTGCCGGAGCCGATCTCGCGCAGGATCCACGACTGCTCGACCAGATCAGCGTCCTCGACCCGGCCCTTGGCCACCAGAGGGTGCCCGGGCGCGCAGACGATCACCATATGGTCTTCGCACCACACTTCGCTGGCGAGCCCTGGCTCGTGACAGCGCCCCTCGATCATCCCCAGGTCGGCGTCGAAGCGCTGTACCTCGGAGATCACCTCGCCGGTATTGCGCAGTCGCAGGCGCAGGTCGACCCCCGGATGCAGTCCGCCGAACTCCCCAGCCAGCGGCGGCAACAGATAGGTGCCGATGGTGGCGCTGGCGGAGATCGCCAGGCTGCCGTGGAGCTCGTCTCCCGGTTCCTCGGCGGCGGCGATCAGCTCGCCCAGATCATCCAGCAGCTGTTCGGCGCGCGGCAGCAGTCGATGGCCCATGTCGTTCAGGCCAAGCCGCCGTCCCGGGCGTTCGAACAGGGTGACACCAAGTTGACGCTCCAGGTCCGCCAGCGCCTGGCTGGTCGCCGACTGGGACAGGCTCAGTTGTCTGGCCGCGGCGCTGACGGTTCCCAGCCGGGCCACCGCCACGAAGACCTCGAGCTGGCGCAGGGTGATATGGGAGCGGGTGGGACTGTCTGGCGAGAAACTCATCACGGTGCTCGACGGTTGCAGGGAAGATGGCGGGGAAACGACAACGGCTCCTATATCGGCTCAGCTTATAACAGGTTTCGTTATTACACGATAATCATCTGGTATATCCACGCCTAGAATCTCCCTATCGAACCGACGCCTCAGGCTCCACCCAGACGAGCCGGTAGCGGCGATACCCTGACACGAAGAGGAGATCCGCTCATGTGGCAAGGACTTGCGCTATGCGCACTATTGACGCTGGCCGGGCAGGCCATCAGCCGACTGCCCGGTATCGCCGACGCAGGCGTGAGTCCGCTGGTGTTCGCCCTGCTGCTGGGCATCGTGGTCGGCAATCTGCCGCTCAAGCGCACCGTCGAGGGCGCCCAGCCGGGGCTCGCCTTCGCTACCCGCTGGCTGCTGCGCGGCGGCATCGTGCTGTTCGGCCTGTCGCTGACCTTCGCTCAGGTGGTCGGACTCGGGCCCAAGGTGCTGCTGCTGGACGCGCTGATCATCACCGCGGTACTGCTGGTCGGCTACCAGATCGGCACCCGGGTGCTCGGCATGGATCGCGAGACCACCCTGCTGACCAGTGCCGGCAGCGCCATCTGCGGCGCCGCTGCGGTGCTCGCCACCGAGTCGACCATTCGCTCGAAGCCGGCAGCGGCGTCCATGGCGGTGGCCACGGTGGTGCTGTTCGGCTCCCTGGCCATGCTGACCTACCCGCTGCTGTATCCGTGGCTGGGCATGGACGAGGGACTGTTCGGGGTCTATATCGGCGCTACCGTGCATGAGGTGGCCCAGGTGGTCGCCGCCGGCGACGCCGTCGGCCCGGATGCCCTGGCCAACGCGGTCATCGTCAAGCTGGTGCGGGTGATGCTGCTGGTGCCCTTCCTGCTGGTGGTCGGCCAATGGTGGCTGCGTCAGCCGACCCAGGAAGGCGCCGAGGCCGGCGCTCAGGGCGCACACAAGGCCAAGCTGGTGATCCCCTGGTTTGCCCTCGGCTTTATCGCCATGGTCGGCGTCAACAGCGTCATCACCCTGCCCGCGCCCCTGCACTCGGGTCTGGTGCTGGCCGGCCAGATCGCCCTGACCATGGCCATGGCCGCGCTTGGCATCAACACCCGGATGTCGCGCCTCAAGGCGCTCGGCGTGAAGCCCTTTCTGCTCGCCCTGATCCTGTTTGTGCTGCTGGTGGTTGGTGGCGGGATGGCCAGTGCCCTGCTGATGGGCTGACCGGATCGATGGACCGGGCAGGAACCCGACACACAGCGAAGAAGGCGGCCTTGCGGCCGCCTTCTTGCGTGGAGCTGATCCATCATTGAGCAGCGAGAGACTTGCCCCTGCTACAGAGAGAATTCCTCGCCGTCGTAGGACGTCTGTACCTCGATGCTTCCTTCGACGATCTCGGCGGCGAGGCGATCGAGTTCGGCGACGATGTCGTCCTCGACCCAGGGCGCCAGCGACAGACTCACCGCCTCCGGGTTATCCAGGCCGATACGCACCACCTCACCCGAGCTCCAGCTGCCCTGCTTGACCGCCTCGGCAGCAACAAAACCCGCCATGGACACGTTGGCGATGGCGGAGCCGGCGAACACCTCCGGGTAGTCCTCATGCCACTCGCGCACATTGCCGAACTGCCAAACGCCTTCGGCCTCCTGCATCGCCTCGATGGCCCCTTGGCGACCTGCATTCAACATGGTGAAGATGATATCGGCACCGGCCTCGATCTGGGCGCTGGCCACGTCATGGGCCAGTGACACATCGTCCTGATCGCCGGCGAAGATGGTGAGGAAGTCGGCGTCCGGTCGGGTATGCTGCAGACCGTGGTAGAAGCCCCCGCGACCCTTGAGACCCGGAGTGACGCGAATCCCCGAGATATGGCCCACCACGCCGCTTTGGGTCAGCAGACCCGACGCTGCACCGGCGAGCCAGGCGGATTGCTCCTGAAGGACCTCATAGCTCGACACATTGTCGCCGGTGACATCCCCCTGGGTGACGGAGAACAGCACCTCGGGATAGTCCCCTGCCACCGTCATCACCGCCTCGGAATTCTGACCGCCGTGGGCGATGATCAGGTCCGGCCCGGCATCCGCCAATCGCCGCAGGGCGGCCTCAAGCGCGTCGGGCTCCGGCGCTATCCCGTCCTCGTAGCTGATCTCGGCGCCAAGTTCGGCCTCGATGCGCTCGAGTCCACGGTAACCCGCCTCCATGAAGCCGCCGTCATCCTTCTGCCCCGGCAATAGCATGGCCACCTCGAAGGCATCCGCCACGGCCAGGGAAGGCGAAAGCGAGAGACCACACAGCGCCGCCATGTATCCAACTTTGCGAATCATCGAACACCTCATTACTTATTTTTGTATACAGAACGCATCAACTACTCTAGCGCCGCGGTGGCGTCATCGCCACCCCGAAACGACGACGGGCCCCGTGTTGGGGCCCGTCCTGGAGGGAGCAAAACAGCGCCTGGCTCAGTCTTCGAAGCTGAAGCGCACCTCGGGCGCGTCCGGCACCAGGGCGGCGCATTCGCGCACCCGCTCAAGCAGGCTCGCGTGATCGTCGGCGACCAGGTTGATGTGACCAAGCTTGCGACCGGCGCGCTCGCTCTTGTCGTAGCGATGAAGATGAGCGTCGCGCATGGCCAGCACCTGGCTCGGCTCGGGCTCGCGTCCGATCACGTTGACCATGCAGGTCGGCGCCCGGGCACTGGTGTCCCCCAGCGGCAGGCCCTGGATGGCACGCAGATGATTCTCGAACTGGCTGGTCACCGCGCCATCCATGGTCCAGTGGCCGGAGTTGTGCACTCGCGGTGCCATCTCGTTGGCCAGCAGGCTGCCGTCGGCGCACTGGAACAGCTCCAGGGTCAGCACACCGACATAGTCCAGCTCATCCAGCAGCGCCCGGATGTATTCATCGGCGGTGTGCTGGACGCTGTCGTCGAGATCCGGCATCGGCGCCAGCGAGTAACGCAGGATGCCATCGACATGGACGTTTTCCGCCATGGGATAGAACACCACCTCACCGTCGCGTCCACGCACGGCGATGATCGACACCTCGCGCACGAAGTCGACAAAGGACTCGACGATCAACCGCGGGTGATTGATGCGCTTCCAGGCATCGGCAGCTTCCGCCGGGTCCTTCAGCACCGCCTGCCCCTTGCCGTCATAGCCCTCGGTGATCGACTTGGCCACCACCGGCGTGCCCAGCTCACGAGCGGCGGCTTCCAGCGACTCGGCGCTGTCCACCAGGCGATAGGCCGGCGTCGGAATACCCAGTCGATCGAACAGCGCCTTCTCCTCGGCACGATTCTGACACACCCGGATCGCCTCACTGCCGGGGTAGACCGGTTTCTCGGCTTCGATCGCCTGGACCAACGACACCGGCAGGTGCTCAAACTCGTAGGTGACCAGGTCGACGTCTTCGAGGAAGCTCTGGACGTGCTTCTGGTCGGTGTCGATCATCACCTCGCCGATCCCGGCGCTGGGGTGGCCGGTGGTATCGAGAAAGCGGAACCGGTTGGCCAGCGGATAGCCGGCCAGCGCCAGCATACGGCCGAGCTGTCCGGCCCCGAGAACGCCAATCTTCATGACTTGCTCCTGTTTTCCTGCGGGTACACGACGCCGTTCAGCCCTGGCGAGACTCGGGCGGACGAGGATCGGGATTGTCGAGCACGGTCTGGGTCTGCTCGGCGCGGAAGGCCTCGACGGCCTCGCGAACCTGGCTGTCCCCGAGCCCCACGATCTGGGCTGCCAGCAGGCCAGCATTGGTAGCGCCGGCCTTGCCGATGGCCAGGGTGCCGACGGCGACGCCGCCCGGCATCTGGGCGATCGACAGCAGTGAATCCAGCCCCTTGAGCGCCTTGGACTCCACCGGCACGCCGAGCACCGGCAGCGCGGTCTGGGAGGCGACCATGCCGGGCAGGTGCGCTGCACCGCCAGCCCCGGCGATGATCACCTGAATACCACGCTCGGCGGCACCCTTGGCGTAGTCGAACAGCAGATCCGGGGTGCGGTGGGCGGAGACCACCTGGGTCTCGTAGCTCACGCCGAGGCGCTCGAGCATGGTCACGGCGTGTTCCATGACCGGCCAGTCGGACTTGGAACCCATGATCACGCCGACCCGGGGCGCTGGGGAAGTGGATGACATCGGCAACTCCTCGAAGAAACGACGGCGCCGCGGCAAAGAAATCGCCACGACAAGGGAACAATCGGGAAGCGGCATAGTCTAGCAGAGCCGGGGGAGCAGTACCTCTCCCTATGCGGAGACGTCGCCAGCCAGCGACAGCGCCTTTCACCCTGACTGCGCATTGGCCTGCTAGGGTAACGCTGCTGTCGCGGCCATCGCCGACACTCCACGCCGCCTGACAGGACGACCCGCTCACCCAAGGAGAGAGCCATGAAACCGACCCTGCTGCTTATTGCCGCCCTGACCTCCGGCCTGGCGCTGGCCGGTTGCGATGAGGGACAGAGCACCGCCAGCACCGCGCAGGAGGGCTCGAACGCCAGCCAGCAGAGCACCACCGAACAGGCGCAGAAAATGACGCTTGACGGTACCCTGAGCTTCGCCGAGGCCGGCCAGAGCCTGCCCGACAATGCCGAGGTCACGGTGTTGCTCAACGACGTTGCCCTCGCCGACGCCCCGGCCAGGACCATCGCCGAAACCACGGTGACCATCGAGCGCCAGGCACCGACCGACTTCTCGCTGAGCTACGCAAGCGACGCGGTGAACCCGCGCCACACCCACAGCCTGCGTGGCGAGATCCGCAACGACGAAGGTCAGTTGGTGTGGACCAGTACCGAAGCCACTCCGGTGGAAGTCGGTGCCGACGCCGACCAGCCGCCGGTGTCGGTGGTGCTGCGCCCGGTGGGTGCCGACGGCAACGCCCAGAGCGACAGCATGCAGAAGGCCCAGGAGGCGCTGCTGTCCAGCGGTGATGAACCCACCGCCGCCGAGAAGCAGGCCGTGGAAGAGGCCGACGCCGTGGCCGAACAGGCCGCCGGCATGCAGGAGCCCAGCCAGGGCGCCGCCGCGGCGAGCGGCGAAAATGCCGACACCGGTGCCAATACCGAGACGTCGTCCAGCCAGCCGCAGTAAGCGAGCGCCCTCGACGGACCGGCTCCTCCCGATACGACAACGCCGTGCCCTTGGGCACGGCGTTGTCGCTGTTGGCGGCTGCCCTGGCGCCGCTACGCTGTTGCCGGCGTGCGGCGGGCCTGCCAGAAGTTGAGGCTGATGATCGCCAGCATGACGGCGGCACCGGCGACGTCGAACACCAGCGACGGCAGGAACACCCCGACGATCGCCGGCAGCAGCAGCACGCGCTGCCAGATCGCCATGCGGGTGAACAGATAGCCTTCCAGGGTGGCGGCGAAGGCGCCCAGCGCCAGAAGCCCGGTGAAGCCCTTCCAGATCAGCAGCCAGACCGGCCCGCCGACGATGATCTCGGGGTTGTAGACCATGAACAGCGGCACCAGATAGAGGCCCTTGGCAAACTTCCACGACTGGAAGCTGGTCTCCATGGGCTTGGCCCCGGCGATGGCGGCCCCGGCGAAGCCGGCCAGCGCAATCGGCGGCGTCACGTTGGAGTCCTGGGAATACCAGAACACCACCAGGTGGGCGATCAGCAACGGCACCCCGAACTCATTGGCCAGCGCCGGCCCCACCAGCACGATCAGCACGATATAGCTGGCCGTCACCGGCAGCCCCATACCCAGCACGAGACTCGCCAGCAGCACCATGATCAGCGCCAGCAGCAGGTTACCGCCCGAGAAAGCCAGCATCATGGCCGAGAACTTGAGGCCGAGACCGGTCAGCCCCACTACCCCGACGATGATCCCTGCCACCGCACAGGCCATGGTCACCGCCACGGCGTTGCGCGCACCGAGTTCGAGGCCTTCAAGCAACTTGAGCAGACCGTTGCGACAGGCCAGCCCCAGACGCTCGGCGGTCACCGGCTGCCCCTCGCCTGGCGCCACGAACAAGAACCACACCGCGAAACGCAGCACCGCCACCAGCAGCATGCAGACGATGGCGTAGTAGCCCACTCGCATCGGCGACATGTTCATCATCAACAGCCACACCAGCACCGCCAGCGGCAGCAGGAAGTGCCAACCGTGCTTGAGCACGTCGCTCATCTGCGGCAGCTCGTCCTTGGCCATGCCCTGCATACCCTCCTTGAGGGCGATGATATGCACGAACAGATAGACGGTGGCGAAGTACATGAAGGCCGGCAGGATGCTGACCTTGACCACCTCGAGATACGGCAGCCGGGTGTACTCGGCGATCAGGAAGGCACCGGCCCCCATCAGCGGAGGCATGATCTGGCCACCGGTAGACGCCGCCGCCTCGATGCCACCGGCCTGGTGGGGCTTGTAGCCCAGGCGCTTCATCAGCGGGATGGTAAAGGCGCCGGTGGTGACCACGTTGGCGATGGCACTGCCGGAGATCGAGCCCATGCCGGCAGAAGCGATGACCGCGGCCTTGGCGGGCCCGCCACGCTGGCGTCCGGTGGCGGCGTAGGCCAGATCGATAAAGAACTTGCCCGCCCCGGTGATCTCGAGAAAGGCACCGAACAACACAAAGATGAAGATATAGGTCGCGGCCACCCCCATGGGCAGGCCGAAGATGCCTTCCTGACCCAGGTAAAGCTGGCCCACCAGACGATCGAGATTGTAGCCGCGATGCTCGAGGATGCCAGGCAGGAACTGGCCGAGCCAGGGTAACTCGCCACGGGGCCCGGCAAAGGCGTAGAGGATGGCGATCAGGCCGATGATGGTCATGCCCAGCCCCACCGCGCGACGGCTGGCCTCAAGCACCGTGATGGTGGCGATGATGCCGACGGTGATGTCGGTCTGGCTCCAGAAACCGGCGCGATTGATGATCTCGTCCAGAAACAGCGCCATGTAGCCGCCGGTGATCATCGCCCCGATGAAGAACACAAGGTCGATCGCCCCACCCAGCACGCCCCTGTCACGCTTGGGACCGAACACCGGAAACATCAGGAACGCCAGCATCATCACCAGCGCAAGGTGGATGCTGCGCTGATAGAACAGCCCCAGCGGCTGAATCCCCGCCGAGTAGAGCTGGAACAGCGACAGGCCGACCGCCACCAGGGTGATCAGCCATAGGATGGTCTTGGGGTGGTTGGCCTGGCTGCCAGGCACCACCGGTGAAGCTGCCGTTTCGCTCATTGTCGTGATTCTCGTCAGGCCTTGCCGGCGCTTGGCCGGTTGGCATAATTCGGAATGCTGTCGCAGGTCGCAGGCCCTCGAGGGGCCGAAGTGCCCACGCGGTTGGTGGCATCATTCGATAGCCTGGGCCAACGACAGGCTAGTCGCGCCGCTCGAGTCCAACGCTGACCAAACGCCCCGCCGCCAGATCGCTCAGGCTGATGGGCGTGGAGGCCGCCGGCACGGCCAGGGAGTCCCCGTCCGCACAGTCGGCCCGAGCCTTGATCAACGTCTCCAGGGTCGGCTCACCACGGCTGACCAGGCGATGATCGACGCGCTTGGCGCCGACCCTCAGCCGATAGCGATTGCCGGGGACGGGCTCGTCGATGTCCTCGATCCAGTAGCCGCCCTGACCGTCGCTGACCTGGCGTCCGCGCCCGGGCACGTGGTCGAGGCCCGCGGCAAAGTCCGGCAGGTGACTGCGTTCAAGCACCATGGCACCGCCGAGGTTGCGATAGCAGTCGAGCACCTCGAAGCCTTCTACCGAGTGGTTCCAGGCCAGGCACCAGCCGGCACCATCGGGCATCGGCAGTTCCACCAGCGCTGCACCCTCGGCGTCGCGCACGCTCAAGGTAAATAGAGCATCGCAGTCGGCATCACTTGCCTGGCCAGCGCCCGCCACAGTCATCAGCGTGACCAGCCCAAGCGCAGGCAGGGCGAGCCCGGAGGCCCGCCCTGCCATGAATCGACGCCCCGCCATCAGGGACGCTGCTTGTCCTGCACCTCGGCACCGACTTCCTCGTAGTAGCGCAGTGCGCCAGGGTGGAAAGCGATGGGTGTGGAGTTCACCGAGAACTCGACGGTGGTGTCATTGGCCGCCGGATGGATGGCGATCAGCTCGTCGGTCTGCTCGAACAGGGTCTTGGTGATCTGGTAGGCCAGTTCCTCGTCCATCTCGCTGCTGGCGATCAGCACGTTGGGTACGCCAAGGGTCTGCACCGCTTCTTCCATGCCTTCGTAGAGACCGGCCTTGAGCTCATACGGGGCAAACACCGGTTCGTCCTCGCGCGCCTTGGCGACTTCCTCGTCGCTGAGGCCGATCAGCCGAACATCGCTGGTGGTGGCCAGATTCAGAATCGAGCTGGTGGGCGGCCCCACGCTCCAGAAACCGGCATCGATATCGCCATCACGCAGGGCGTCGGCGGTCTCGTTGAAGTTCAAGCGACGCGGGTCGAAGTCGTCGTAGCTGATGCCGTTGGCTTCGAGAATGGCGCGGGCGTTGAGCTCGGTGCCGCTGCCCGGCGCGCCCACGGACACGACCTTGCCTTCCAGGTCATCCAACGAGTCGATGCCGGAGTCGGCCATGGTCACGATCTGCACCGCATTGGGATAGATGGAGGCGATGGCACGAATGTTCTCGAGCTTGCGCCCCTCGAAGTCACCGGTACCGGTAGCGCCCTGGTGGACAGTGTCGGCCAGCGCCAGCGCCAGATCGGAGTCACCACGCCAGACCAGTCCCATGTTCTCCACCGAGGCGCCGGTCACTTCGGCCACTGCGTCGTAGCCGTCGACGTGCTTCTTGATCAGCTCGGCCAGGCCTCCACCGTAGGGGTAGTAGGTGCCGCCGGTTCCACCGGTGGCGATCGACAGCTGGCTCTGGGCCACGGCGCTGTGGCTGGCAACCAGCAGGGATGCCGTCAGGGCAAGGGTCAGTGCTCGCATGGTCTTCCTCCGTTCCTCGTGGGAACCGCTTAGAATTTATTGTGCGGAATTGAAGTGTCGATACAGCAATCGCCTAGGCAAGCTAGCAAGAGCCGGCCTCGCTTGCCACTGCAGACATTTCGACGTTTTTTATCTTTGTCTGCAATTCTCACAAGGTCTTAGAGACACTGGCCCGCCATCCTGCCCGTCGAACCCCCGAAGGGCGCGCTTCTCAGGGAGCTGGCGTCGCGCCGGCTTTTCACGCCTCAGCGTTGACTGTCGACCTGCTCGCGTACCTTGGCGACGATATGGGCACCGATCGGCAACGCCGAGGTCGCCGCCGGCGATGGCGCATTGCCTACGTTGATGGTGCGCGGCGTGTTGACGAACAGGAAGTCGTCGACCAGCTTGCCGTCTCGTGTCACCGCCTGGGCACGCACCCCGGCCGGGTAGGGCTTCAGGTCATCGAGGGTGAGACTCGGGCAGTACTTGCGCACCTCTTCCAGATAGCCACGCCGTGACAGCGAGTTCTTCATCTCACGCATGCCAGGGCCCAGATGACGCCACAGCACTTTGAGAATACCCGGATGGCTGACCATGCCGACCAGATCCGCTGCCGAGACATCACGCTTGCGATAGCCCTCGCGGGCCAGTGCCAGCACGGCGTTGGGCCCCACCGTCACGCTGCCATCGATCATGCGGGTAAGGTGGACGCCGAGAAACGGCATGCTGGGGTCCGGAATCGGGTAGATCAGATGATTGACGATGGCGTTGCGGTGCTCGGGCAACTGAAAGTACTCCCCGCGGAAGGGACAGATGGTGAAGCTCGGGGTCTGCCCCAGCATGCGCACCACCCGGTCGGCCATCAGCCCTGAGCAACTTACCAGGTAGCGACTGCTGAAGGTCTCGGTGGTGGTGGTCACCACCACTTCCTGGCGACGTTCGTCGAGCCCGGTTACCTCCCGTGAGTAGCGGATCTCGCCACCGCGTCGCTCGAACTCGGCGGCCATGGCGCGAGTGACCTCGGCATAGTCGACAATACCGCTGGACGGCACGAAGATGCCGCCGACGCCGGTGATGTTGGGCTCACGCTCTGCAAGGGCACCGGCGTCGAGCCATTCACGCTCAAGCCCATTGGCTTCGGTGCGTTCCCACAGGGCCTTCATCCGCCCCAACTCCACCTCGTTGGTGGCGACCAGCAGCTTGCCGCAGCTTTCGTAGGCGATGTCGTGGGTCTCGCAGAACGCCTTGGTGGCACGGTTGCCTTCCAGACAGAAGCGCGCCTTGAGGCTGCCCGGTGTGTAGTAGACCCCGGCGTGTATCACGCCACTGTTGTGACCGGTCTGATGGCGAGCCGGACCGTCCTCCTTTTCCAGCAACAGCATGCGCTTTTCAGGATAGGCGTCCTTGAGATGCATGGCGGTGGACATGCCCAGAATGCCACCGCCGATGATGATGAAGTCGTACATGGGGGTCTCGTTGTCCTTGGTCTTGCCCCGCCGCCGGGACGGGGCCGGATACATCGTGGGCGACCGGGTATCGCGGGGCCCATCACCCTAGAGTACCGCGTCGGGCCGTGCCCCGCTGCCCCGCTGCACCCCTCTTCCCCGGAGGACACCTCAGTCCTGGCGAGCTCGCAGGGTGCTGCCACAGGTGAAGACACCGCGCTGGCGCATCAGCTCGCGCCTGAGCTGCGGGTGAGCCTCGAACTTGTCGCGACCGTGCAGCCAGAAGTGGTTATTGATCAGCAGGAAGCTGCCGACCGGATTGGGCAGGGAAATGACGCCGTCGCTCGACTCCAGCGAGTCCGACAGCTCGCAAAGCCAGTTGCCCTCCTCCAGATCACGTGGCTGGACGAACTGATCGATGTAGGCCATCACCGGGCGGCCATCACGGTCGACGTCGAATACCGGGTGAAAGACGTCGCGCACCACATTCTTGCTGGGCGGAGCCGACCAGCGCATCTCACTGAACGCCAGCGGGTGACGGCAGAACCGCTCCAGCTCGTGCCAGTCGTCCAGATGGAGCAGCCGCGAGTTGCCGCCTTCCATGTGTTGCTCGTCGATCTTCATCATCAGTACGTAGTCGGTGACCTGCTCGACGAAGGTGCCGTCGTTGTGAAGCTCCATCACCCGATGCGGCGCCCGCAGATAGCTGTCGGAGGTGTCGACATTCTCGACCACGAAGCGGGCATAGTACTGACCACTCATGGCATCGAAGTTGGATCGTCCGATCAGGTGGGCAACGGCGGTGGAAAACTTGACCATGTCCTCGGCCTGCTCGACCCGGTCCAGCCCTTCCGGCACGACCTGCAGCGCTCCCTGGCGACGGTCCAGCAGGATATTGGCCAGCCGCGGCTTGAGCGTCCCCTCGCACAGCTCATCGAGTATTCCCGCGACACGAAAACGCAGCATCGACTTGTACTCCAGCGCCTGAATCGGCCATTCGGCACAGGCGTCGAGGAAGGCAGCGACGACCGACCGCTCGACACGCAGCTCCTGCAGACGCTCGGAAGAGGTCGACGGGACCAGGGTGAACCCGCGTGGATCGCGTGCGCCAGGGGCGGTGGTCTGATCATCACGATCCTGAAGCTGGGCAGAGGCAAGGATGGACATGGCAGGGCTCCGTATTGTTTTGACGTTTTGTAAAAATATCTACATTTTTACTTTTGGTCAACAAAAACACGGCTGCCGCCGGGTGCTGATTTTCGGGACAAGGTCCAGAGTTCTTGAAGCGTCCGCCGGCCGGCAAAGCCGCCGACCGGCGTTGCGGTCAAGGCGTCAGGTGCCTTCCAGCTCACGACGCATCTGTCGCTGGCTGTAGGCCGTGCCATAGCGGCGGCGGGACCACAGGTACAGGCCAAGCCCGGCACCCATCCAGCCGGCGAACAGCCCCCACTCGATGGGTGACAGCGCCGAGGGGCTGCCGGGCAGGTAGAGCCCGATCAGTCCCAGCGACAGCACCACCGCCAGCCAACCGACCAGGCGAGGATGGCTGACCTTGAACGGCCTTTCGAGTTCCGGCTCCTTGCGCCGAAGCACCAGAAACGAAATGGATACGAACAGGTAGGCGATGACGATGCCGAGACCACCGGCCACCACCAGCCACACCATGGCCTGGCGGCCCAGCAGAGGCGCCAGGCTCGACAAGGCTCCCATCAACAGGATGGCGTTGACCGGCGTCCTGTGACGAGGATGCAGCTTGGCCAGAAAGGCCGGCAGCATGCCGCAGTGGGCCAGTGCATAGATGGCGCGAGAGCCACCGACGTAGAAGGCGTTCCAGCTGGTCAGGATGCCGGCGATACCCGCCAGCACCATCAGGTTGGCCGCCCAGGGGGTGTTGAACACCGCCCCCATGGCGTCAGGTACCGCCAGGGAGCTGTTCTCGAGCTCCGCCTTGGGCAGCATCAATGCCGTTCCCAGCACGATGAAGGCGTACCAGAACACCGCCAGGACCACCGACAGCATCAAAACCCTACCGATCTCGCGAAACGGCAGGTCGATCTCTTCCGCCGCCTGCGGGATGACGTCGAAGCCGACAAACAGGAAAGGAACCATGATCAGCACCATGGTGATCCCGCCCAGCACACCCTCTTCGGTGTTGAACAACGGCGTCAGCGAAGCGCTGCTACCCTCGAACAGGGCGCCGGTGATGAACATCACACCGACGGCCAGAATCAGCAGCGTCACCACCTTCTGGACCAGCGCCGCGGTGCGCACGCCAACATAGTTGATGGCCATCATGACCACCGAGCCGGCCACACCGACGGCAACCCAGGTGGCCTTGACGTCCCAGCCCGCCAGGGTCCACAGGTGACCGACGGCGTAGCCGGGGAACAGATGCTCGACCACGGTGGGCAGCGCTACCGCCTCGAAGGCCACCACGCTGAGATAGCCCAGCACGATCGCCCAGGTACACAGGAAGGAGGCAAAATGGCCCAGGGCACGGTAGCTGTAGACGTGCTCACCGCCGACCTGGGGCATCGCCGAAGCGAGCTCAGAGTAGGTCAGCCCCACCAGCACGATCACCATGCCGCCCAGCACGAATGCCAGTATGGCGCCAAGGCTTCCTGCCGAGGTGATGAAGCCACCCGTCAATACGATCCAGCCCCAGCCGACCATGGCACCGAAGGCCAGCGCCAGGACGTCCTTGCGGGCCAGCACTCGGCTCAGCTGGGCTCCGCCATTGCTGTTATTGTCCATGAGATAAACCTCTCGCCGCAGTGGTGCGTTCCCGCAGAACAGTGATTGTTGACCGGGGACAGGACGCACCGTTGAATTTATCAATCGCGCGTGCAACTTATCATGAGGATGTTTGCCGTCCGCAGCCTTCGTTTATACCTCTTTGGTCTAAGTTTGTAGGGCCTGCAGATGGCGCCATCGCCGTCAGCCGCAGTCTCCCGCGGCGTCTGCGGAATGAGGAGTTTTCGTCGCTGCGCCACGTCCAGAACGGACACCAAATTGGACTGGCAAGAGGGCAAAAAAGGTTGCATGCTGTAGGGGTCGAAAACGCCCATTGGAGTACCATGAGCACCGCAGATTCCTTGTCTCGAGCAGACGCTTCCGAACCGCCTCCTCGACGATGCCCTGACCTCGATGTCAGGGACCTGGAACAGCGCACACGACTGATGCGCATTGTTACGCGGCTTATCGCCGTATCTGATCTCGGAAGCCGCGAGATCGCACGCCGCGCGGGTCTCCCCATGCAGAAGATCAGTGATCTGCTGTCAGGACGACTGGAACACTTCACCTGCGACGAGCTGCAGGCCATTCGCCGCATCATCGACGATGGCCATCTGTCACTCTCCTGAATGGCCCGTGCTGGACGGCGCCCCGGAAGGCAATTCTGCCAGGGCGCCGCGTCTTGTTGGCGCGAGCCATTGCCCCGCCCTTCCCCTTGATCTTCATGCCATGAGGAATCATCGATGCGCCGTCTGCTAGCGGCTTGTCTGCTATGTGTGTCTGCAAGCGCCCTGGCCGATGGCCAGGCCACCCTGGTCGATGGCAGTGGCGACCCCGAGAGCGCCGTCACCGCACGCTGGATCGGTGATCAACTGCGCCTGGACTTTCCCCGCCACGCGGCCAAGGGCTATCTGCTGTTGAGAGACGGCAAGGGCCACGTGGTCACCAACTTCGGTGGTCAGACGGTGGTGCTGGGCATCCGCGATGTTCAATCCATCGCCGGGCAACTCGGTGGCCAGGACCTGTCCGACCTCGGCAGTTACCAGGCCCAGCAGGTGCTGTCGCTGGAGCCTGTCGGCACGCGGGAAAGCGTCGCCGGCATCGAGGGCGAGGTCTATCGTCTTGACTGGATTACCCAGGAGGGCGATCGCCGAGAGGATGAACTGGTACTCAGCCAGCGACCGGAGGTCATCGAGCTTTTACGGGTCGTCGACCGCTATCAGAGCATTCTGTCGGGGCAACCGGACCCGGTGGCGGCAAGGCTCGAGCAACAGGGGCTCGGACTTCTGCGTTTTGGCGACAAGTTTCAGGTGGCCAGCCTGACGGCGACGTCGCCCGATCCTGCCGTGCTGGCATTGCCGTCCCAGAGTGGCAACGTTGGTGAGCTGTTGCGTTCGGTCATTCAATAGACTTAGGGCCAGGCGCCAACTTTCCCCCTCTCCAGCACTAGATCCACAGCATACCTAGGATGGTGTACTTGATCGCGCACCGCGTGGAATAGGTGTGTGTCAATTGCGTGTAAAACCGCGAAAATGCGATGCAGGAGTCTCCAATCCACGATATATCTTGAAGGTAGCCTTCAAGACATGGTGCGGCCGCACGGCTCGATGTCGTTCCGCAGTGGTCGCACCCATCCAGTGAGAGTTGCCATGAGGCCAATCGACAAGTCCCTGCTGGAACAGATGCACATCAGCGAGGTCGAGATCCAGCGTCGCAAGGAATTCCTGAGCCTCGACGAAGCCGACCTGGCCGATCTGGCAGCGCTCAAACCCCTCATCAACGAGCATATCGAGATCATCGTCGAAGAGTTCTACGAGCGGCAGACCGAGATCGACGAGATCAGCCTGCTGATCGGCGACTCCGAGACCCTGCAGCGACTGCGCTCGGCCCAGCGCCAGTACGTCCTCGACATCTTCACCGGCTACTACGACGCGGAATACGTCAACAGTCGGCTGCGCATCGGTCTGGTGCACAAGCGTATCGGCGTCGAACCCAAGCTGTTTCTGGCCGCCATGCGCACGCTCAAGGAAATCCTGTTTCGCGTCATCGACGAGAACCTCGAGGACGTGCAAGCGACCAAGTCGGCGAAGAACAACCTCGACAAATTGATGTACTTCGATATCACCCTGGTCTTCGATACCTATATCGATACCCTGCTCAACGAGGTCCACAGCGCCAAGCGCCGAATGGAGCTCTACGCTCGCAACCTGGAAGAGAAGACCAAGGAGCTGGCCGCCTACGCAGAAAAGGACGCCCTCACCGGGCTGTTCAACAAGCGAGGCATGAGCGAGGCCCTGAACAGGGAGATCCGCATGGCCGAGCGACGTCACTCGCTGGTCAGCCTGATCTACTGCGATATCGATGACTTCAAGCAGATCAACGATACCCACGGCCACCACAAGGGTGATGAAATCCTTGTCACCTTCGGCCAGATCATGCGTGAAACGGTCCGCAGCAGCGACATCTGCTGCCGCCTCGGGGGGGATGAATTCTGCTGTATCCTGCCAGACTGTGACGCCAAGAGCGCCAAGACCATCGGCAGCAAGATTGAACTGGCCTTCCAGAGCAAGTACCCGAACTTCTCGATCAGCCTGGGCGTCGCCGAGACCGGGGATCGAGACTACCTGCGCGAGGAAGAACTGCTGCGCGCCGCCGACGCCATGATGTATCGCAACAAGGAAGCCAGAAAGCGCAGTGCCGCAGAGGCCGCCTCGAAGACCTCAGCCAGGACGTTGCCAGCCCCCGCCCAGGCAGCAGAGAAGACAACCAGCTCAACGGCCGCCCAGAGTGACGATCACTGACTTCCACTCGCCTGGCTCGGCATTGTCTCGATAAAAATTTAAATTTCTGCTAATAAAGTTGGATCTAAAATAAAAAGCCTCGATCAGGGCATGCGGGAAGCTCGGCAGACGCTCCTGCTTCGACCAGGTCCTGATGGTGGCATGTGCTGGTTGTCGTACGGTCTCGAGGAAAATGCCCCATGTCCTACCATGAAGCCAAGGAACACGCGCCCGGTCGCCTGCATCGGCTATTCAGTTCGCCCTATACCGCCTTCGACAACCAGACCAGCGAGCGACGCCTGCATCTACTGCTGGCCCTCAATCTGCTGGTCTTCGCGCCGATGCGCCAGGGCCGACTGACGTTACGACTGCTCGATGGCTGGGAAAACGGCGACTGCGAACAGCACACCCTGAACTTCCGGGACGCCGACATCCACCGCCCCCATGACCTCATCAACGCCGCACCACACACCCAGTCACGCCCACTGCTCGCCCCGGCCCTGGAAGAGGCGTTGTCCAGCGCCGAGGCCAATGCCATGGGGCTGGATAGCGATATTCGCCTTCACCCGGCGAAGTGGCCGGCCTTCCCCGGCGGACTCTCGCTCTACACACGCTACAAGGTCTGCCATCGCCTCATCTATGGCGAAGACGACAGCTACCGCTCGATTCGCTGCGAGACCCCGGTAGGCCTGCGCGAGATTCACGAGTTCCACCTGGAAGAAGGCGACTTCGCCGTCAGCCTGCCCCACGATGACTCCCCCGCCGACAGCGATGACACCGTGGGCCTGGTCCTTCATGCGGCCCAGCGCTCCGCCCTCACCCACTGGCTTGCCGATCTGGCAGAGCAACCACTGTCGAAGCTGATGGGCTGAGTTCAGGCGTCTCTGGGCACCCTGCCCATCAAATAGAATTCCGGGTTGGGTGGCGTCCCGGTCAAGGTCACCAGGCGGTTGGACAGCCCAAAGAAGGCGCAGATCGCACCGATATCCCAGATATCGTCGCGGCTGAACCCCACCGCCTGCAGACGTTGCTCCCACTCATCGGTCAGCTCGCCCAGATCGATTGCGCAGTGCAGCGCGAAGTCCAGCATGACGCGATGTCGCTCGCTCAAGCCAGAACTGCGATGGTTGACCGCCACCTGGTCGGCGAGCAGAGGATCCTTGCTGTAGATCCTGACCAGCGCTCCATGAGCCACCACGCAGTAGAGGCAGTGGTTGCGGGCGCTGGTGGCGACCACGATCATCTCCTTCTCGGCCTTGGTCAGGCTATCGGACTCACGCTCCATCAGCGCATCGTGATAGGCGAAGAAGGCACGAAACTCCGCCGGCCGATGGGCCAGCATCAAGAAGACATTAGGCACGAAGCCCGCCTTCTCCTGAACCGCCAGGATGCTGTCACGGATATCATCGGGCAGATCGTTCAGTGATTCGGGGACGGGAAAGCGGCTGAGAGATGGGCTGATCGAGGGGCTCATGGGGGCTCCGGGCTGACGTGGGCATGGAAGAAGGGCCAGGCAATACATTGACGTTAACGTAAAGGTCAATTTAGTGCTCTGGTACTTTGATCGAATGCCGGGTCGCCGCTGCCGAAAACGACGATGCCCCCTTGATGGGGGCATCGCAGCCTGCAGCCGGGCCAGGCCCGAGAGCTCGAGTCAGACAGGACGTGGCCGCTGCGTCAGCATGCCTGCTCGGCCCTGGATCAGCCGAGCGAGATGGTGCTGTTGATGCCGCTCGAGACGTTTTCCGGCTCGAACCAGCGCGCGGTCACCGTCTTGGTCTGGGTCCAGAAGCTGATGGCCTGCTTGCCATTGGGGCCAAGGTCACCCAACTTGGAGGCGCGCGAGCCGGTAAAACTGAAGTAGGCCACCGGCACCGGGATCGGCACATTGATGCCCACCTGACCGACATCGATATCGCTCTCGAAGCGACGCGCCACCCAGCCGGAATTGGTGAAGATGGAAGTACCATTGCCGTTGGGGTTGGCGTTGACGAAGGCGATGGCCTCGTCCAGCGTGTCCACCTCGACCACGCACAGCACCGGACCGAACACCTCTTCACGATAGATGCTCATGTCCGCCGTCACGCCGGCGAACAGGGTTGGGCCGACGAAGTTGCCGTCGGGGTAGCCCTCGACCTGGCAGCCACGTCCGTCGACCAGCAGCCGAGCGCCTTCCTGTTCGCCCTTGGCGATCAAGCCTTCGACACGATCCTTGGCCGCCGGTGACACCAGAGGCCCGAGATCCGCCTCGCGGTCGGTGCCCGGCCCCACCTTCATGTTGCGAGCCCCCTCGACGATATCCTCGAGCCACTCCCGGGCCTGGCCGACCAGCACCACCACCGAGTTGGCCATGCAGCGCTGGCCGGCGGCGCCGAAGGCCGACCCCAGCAGGTTGTTGATGGCCTGAGAGCGGTTGGCGTCAGGCATCACCACACAGTGGTTCTTGGCACCCATCATGGCTTGAGCGCGCTTGCCGGACTCGCTGGCACGGCGATAAAGCTGGGTGCCGACATGGGTGGACCCGATAAACGACATGGCCTTGATATCCGGGTGCTCGCACAGGTGATTGGCGACATCAGGGCCGCCATGCACCACGTTGAGCACACCGGCGGGGACACCGGCCTCGAGCGCCAGTTCCACCAGGCGCAGGGTGGAGCTCGGGTCCTGTTCGGAGGGCTTCAGCACGAAGGTGTTGCCGGTGGCAATGGCCAGCGGGAACATGAAGCAGGGCAACATGATGGGGAAGTTGAAGGCGGTGATGCCGGCACCTACCCCCAGCGGCTGGTTGAGGGTGTAGACGTCCACCTCGTTGGCGGCGTTCTCGGCCAGCTCCCCCAGTTGCAGCGAGGTGATCGAGCAGGCGTGTTCGACCACCTCGAGACCACGACCGACTTCACCTTCGGCGTCGGGCAGGGTCTTGCCGTGCTCCTCGGTGATCAGGGCGGCAAGCTCCGGGGTATGCTCGCGAATCAGCGCCTGCAGCTTGAGCATGATGCGCATGCGCTTGGCCAGCGGCACCTTGCGCCAGGTGGCAAAGGCCTGATGGGCGCTGGCAACGGCCTGGTCGACCTCCTCCAGGGTACAGAACGGCACCCGCGCGACCACTTCCTGGGTCGCCGGATTGATCACATCGCGCCATTCGCTGGACTGCGAGGGGACGGCCTGGCCATCGATGATCATGGGAATTTCGCGGACTGACATGGGCGTGCTCCGGCTGTTGTCGTTGTGCATGAGCGTGGCGTCGTATGAGATGGACTGGGCGTACTGCCATGCCAGCAGCCGCCTTGATCGCTGTGGCGGTGTGCACCACGGCACGGCTATCCATGCTGTCCAGTCTAGACACAGGTAGGATGGCCAAACAACGGCCAGCCAGGCACATTGCTTGTGCACTGATGCACAACCACAAACACATCGAAGTCCACGACGTCGTCGCTCAGCGGAGGTGATTTTTGCTCGATTGGCAGGACCTTCAGGTCTTTCTCGAGGTGGCCAGGCATGCCCGCCTGTCCGACGCCGCCCGACGGCTGGGCGTTGACCACTCGACCCTGTCGCGGCGAACCCGCCGCTTCGAACAGCGACTCAACACCCAGTTGTTCGAACGCAGCACCCATGGCTACCGCCTGACTCCCGCCGGCGAACGTCTGAAGAGCCACGCGGAACAGATGGCCCGACACGCCGACGAGGCCGCCGACAGTCTGACCGATCAGAACCTGCGCCTGGAGGGCCAGATCCGACTTGGCGTGACCGAAGGCTTCGGGACCTGGGTGGTGGCCCCGCTGCTCAGCGCCTTCTGCCGGCGTCATCCCGGCCTCACCCTGGACCTGCTGGCGCTGCCTCGCGTGGTCAATCTCAGCCGCCATGAGGCAGACCTGGCGATCACCATCGAACGACCGGGCAACCCCGGCCTGGTCACCTCGCGACTGTGCGACTACCGGCTCAAGCTCTACGCGGCGAGGCACTACGTCGAGCGCCACGGGGCACCGCAGCAGCTTGCCCAGCTGGGCACACATCCGCTGATCGGCTACGTGGACGACCTGTTGTTCAGCGAGCAGCTCAACTACCTGGATCCGTTGCTGTCGCCGCAGGTGCAACAGGCGCAGCAGACCCACTTTGCGCTTCGCAGCACCAGCGTGACGACCCAGATGATGGCCACCGAGAGCGGCGCAGGCCTGGGCATTCTGCCGTGCTTCATGACGGCGGGACGAGACGGGCTGATGCCGCTGCTGGAGGATGAAGTATCGGTGGTGCGTCAGTTCTGGATCACCGCCCGGCAGGAGCAGCGCCAGCTTGCCCGGGTGCGTCTGCTGTGGGACTTCCTGCGCGAGGCGCTGGCAATGAATCAGGATTTTCTGATGGGCCGCCATGACCGGCTGGTGCTGCCGGACGACGTCGAATGAACACCGGCTGGCTGCCACCAGGGCCGGCGCCAGCATAGGACTGGGCCCCCGCTGGCGGTGGTGTCGCAAGCCCCAGAACCACGACACCCCGCCTGGGCGGGGTGTCGTCGATGCGCAAGCAACCGCGTCAGGATTCGACCTTGGGTGGCTCGACCTCGAGCTTCTGGGCCGCGATCACCGCCTGGGTGCGCGAGTGCACGCCCAGCTTTCTGAGAATGGCGGTCACGTGGGCCTTGATGGTGGCCTCGGAGACGTTCAGCTCGTAGGCGATCTGCTTGTTGAGCAGGCCTTCGGTCAACATGTTGAGTACGCGGAACTGCTGAGGCGTCAGCGAGGCGATGGCCTCGGCAAAGCGCGCCTCTTCCTCGTTGGCCTCACCCAGGGCGTCGGCCATCTCTTCCGGCAGCCACACTTCGCCGTCGAGGATCTCGCCCACCGCCTCGGCGATCAACGCCAGCGACGAGGACTTGGGAATGAACCCCGAGGCACCGTAGTCGATGGCGCGGCGCACGACGTGCACTTCATCGCTGCCGGATACCACCGCCACCGGCACATCCGGGGTCTGACCACGCAGCTGGATCAGCCCGGAGAAGCCGTGGGCTCCAGGCATGTGCAGATCGAGCAGGATCAGGTCCGCGTCGGGGTGGCGAATGACCACGTCCGAGGTGGCCTCCATGGTGTCGGCCTCGATGATTTCGGCCTGGGGCGCGAGCTGGCGAAGCGCCTGCGTCAGGGCGGCACGGAACAGCGGATGATCATCGGCTACGATGAATTTCTGGGCAAAGGCCATGGACTCTCCTCCGGATTCCGATGCAGCGTGTCAGGCCTGGACGCCGCAACGCAAGACGCTTGTTTGCACAGCATGTTACCCCATGGTTGCCGGCTTTCCCAAGCGCCCTGACGCAAGCATCCTCAACGGCTACCCGTGGTGCCGACTCTGCGGCCTCCGTCACTATGCAAAAACGGGCCGGCGCCGGAAGTTTCCGGCAGCCGGCCCGCGGGACCTGCTGTTACGCCATGAGCCTTACTTGGCGGCGCGGTGCTCGATCAGATCCTCGACCACCGAAGGATCGGCCAGGGTACTGGTGTCGCCGAGGCCATCACACTCATTGGCGGCAATCTTGCGCAGAATCCGGCGCATGATCTTGCCCGAGCGGGTCTTGGGCAGTCCCGGTGCCCACTGGATATGATCCGGCGAGGCGATCGGGCCGATGTCCTTGCGCACCCACTGGGTCAGTTCCTTCTTGAGCTCGTCGGTGGGTTCGGCCTCGTCGTTGAGGGTCACGTAGATATAGATACCCTGCCCCTTGATGTCATGGGGGAAGCCCACCACGGCGGCCTCGGCCACCGCTGAGTGTGCCACCAGCGAGGACTCGATCTCGGCGGTGCCCATGCGGTGACCGGACACGTTGAGGACGTCGTCCACCCGGCCGGTGATCCAGTAGTAGCCGTCCTCGTCACGGCGACAGCCGTCACCGGTGAAGTAAGTCCCCTCGTAGGTGGAGAAGTAGGTCTGGATGAAGCGCTCGTGATTGTTCCAGATGGAGCGCGCCTGTCCCGGCCAGGAATCGAGGATGACCAGGTTGCCGTCGGTGGCGCCCTCGAGGCGCTTGCCTTCGTTGTCCACCAGCGCCGGCTGCACACCGAAGAACGGCAGGGTCGCGGAGCCCGGCTTCTGGTCGATGGCACCGGGCAACGGGGTGATCATGATGCCGCCGGTCTCGGTCTGCCACCAGGTATCGACGATCGGGCATTTGCTGTTGCCGATCACCCGGTAGAACCACTCCCAGGCCTCGGGGTTGATCGGCTCGCCCACCGAGCCAAGCAGGCGCAGGCTATCCCGAGAGCTGGAGTCCATCACCTTGTCGCCGTGGGCCATCAGGGCGCGCACTGCGGTGGGGGCGGTGTAGAGGATACTGACCTTGTGCTTGTCGACGATCTCACCCATCCGCCCGTGGGTCGGATAGCTCGGCACCCCCTCGAACATCAGGGTCACCGCACCGTTGGCCAGGGGCCCATAGACGATGTAGCTGTGGCCGGTGACCCAGCCCACGTCCGCGGTGCACCAGTAGACCTCGTCCTCGTGATAGTCGAACACGTACTGGTGGGTGAGGCTGGCGTAGGTCAGGTAGCCACCGGTGGTGTGCTTGAGCCCCTTGGGGGTGCCGGTGGAGCCGGAGGTATACAGGATGAACAGCGGATCCTCGGCGCCCATCTCTTCGGCGGGGCAGTCGGTGTCCTGGTCGGCCACGGCGTCGTGGTACCAGACGTCACGTCCCTCGTGCCATTCGATGTCACCGCCGGTACGCTTGACCACCAGCACCTTCTCGGCCACGTCGGTGCCATCACGGGTCAGTGCAGCGTCGACGTTGTCCTTCAGCGGTACCTGCTTGCCACCGCGTACGGACTGGTCGGCGGTGATGATGACCCGTGAGGCAGCGTCCTTGACCCGCTGTGCCAGGGCGTCGGGAGAAAAGCCGCCGAACACCACCGAGTGCACCGCACCGATACGGGCGCAGGCCAGCATGGCCATGGCGGCTTCCGGGATCATCGGCATGTACAGGGTCACGGTGTCACCCTTGCCGATCCCCATGGACTTCAGGGCGTTGGCCAGCTGGCAGGTACGCTCGTACAGCTCGCGGTAGGTGATCACCGAAGATTCGTTCGGATCGTCCCCTTCCCAGATGATCGCCGGCTTGTCGCCACGCTTGTCGAGGTGTCGATCCAGGCAGTTGGCCGCCACGTTGAGGGTGCCATCCTCGAACCAGCGGATATCGACATTGTCGCTGGCGAAGGATACCGACTTGATGGTCTGCGGTGGCTTGATCCAGTCAAGGCGTGCGGCCTGCTCCTTCCAGAAGCCCTCGGGATCTTCCACCGACTGCCGGTAGAGCTTGTCGTAGGTGGCCTTGTCGGCCCAGGCGGTCTTGGCAAACGCATCGGAAACCGGATAGACGTGCTGATGATCGCTCATGGTGCTCTGTCCTTGGATACCCATCGAAGTGAAGAGCCAGCCGCCTGAATAAGAGAGACCGACCGGCGCGAATAACCTGACAGCCAGCATAACGTCGCCAGGCCAGGGTTTCCCCTTAGACATTGGTATGACTATTTTTTTATTTTATAACAAGAGGTTAAGCGCAAATTTCAGCACTTCTTCCCAACCAGGCACAGTCGGCCGCGACAGTGCCGGCAGCGATACTCCTGACCGGCCTGGGCGTTGGCGTGACGCCGTGCCGAGAATCCGTGCTCGCGACAGGCGCAGCGATAGCGATACGGGACAGGGCTCGAGCGGGCGGTATCGAAGCGATGGGTGACCCGGGGGGCCAAGCCGAACAGCCTGAGCATGACGGTCTGCCACTCCCTGCCATGGGGGCGAAAGGTAGGCCCATCTTCCAGGTGCCAGACCAGCCAGTGGGCCACCTCGTGGGGCACCACCTCGGTGAAGAAGGCGTGGCGGTTCTCTTCCAACAACTGGCCATTGAAGCGCAGTCCGCCGCGACCGAAGTGGGCCTGCCCTGCGCCCTTGCCGCGCAGATCGCACCACACCTTCGGCTCCGGCAGCCCAGGATGATAGTCAAGACACAGCGCCACCGCCTCCACGACTCTTGCCATCAGCGCCTGGCGCAGGGCGGCGACGTCGAGTGACTGAAGCCAGGCGTCGTCGACGTCGGGCAACACCGGGGTGGGAGAGTCACCGCGAGCGCGCGGGCGAATTGATGGCCGGGTCGAGGTCATGACGCAGTCAGAGTAGGTAAAGGAGTGCTAGAATGCCGCCTCGAACGGGGACGGTAAAGACCACCGTCCAGTCATCCCCTCGCCAAGTGAGCGCCCCATGTCCGACGCCGAAACGCCGCTCCCCCTCCCCTTGCTCGAAGACGACGCTCTGGACCTGCTCGATGACTTTCTCGAGGAGCGCGCCGGTCCCGATGCGCTGGACCTGATCGGCGCCCACGGCTTCCTGGTCGCGCTGGCGGTGGCGCCGCGGGATGTCGAGGCTGCCGCCTGGGTCGCGGAGCTGTTTCACGGCACCCCCGAGTTCGAAAGCGACCAGGAAAGGGAGATCATCCTGGGCCTGCTCGAGCAGCTCAGGACCAACGCTATCGGCGTGCTGGAAGGCGGCGGTCTTCCCGAACTGCCCTTCGAGCTGACGCTGGACGGCATGGCGTCGGAAGAGACGCCCATCGGCGACTGGTGTGCCGGCTTCATGGAAGGCGTCTTCCTCGACGAGGCCGCCTGGTTCGAGGGCGATGAAGAAACCGTGGCCACACTGCTGTTGCCCTTCATGGCGCTGTCGGGACTGTTCGCCGACGAGCCCGACATGGCCGATCTGGCCGGGGAAGGCGAGCGACTCGAGCGCCTGGTCGGTCAGTTGCCGGAACTGGTGCTGGATCTGTACCTGCACTTCCGGGTACCGCCGGACACCCCCAAGCCCAAGCCCCGCGGCAAGGCGCCAGCCGGCGGCAGGGGTGGCAAGGCAGGCCACAAGGGTCATGGCAACAAGGGGCAAGGCAACAAGGGGCAAGGCAACAAGAGCAAGAGCGGCCAGGGCAGACCCCAGGCCAAAGGCCCCAAAGGCAAGCGATAGCGAATAACAGGCCAAGCGATAGCGCGTCACAGGCCAGGCGCTGGTCAGCACCGGAGCAAGCGATAGCCGGCGCCTCAGCGCAAGCGGGTCAGCCAGCCATCAAGGGTGCCGTACAGCCAGGTCCTGATCCTGGCCCACCAGGAGCGGCGCGCCCAGCTTTCCCGGGTGATCTCCCGACTCGCCGCGAAATTGCGCTCGAACAGCGCCGCGACCTCGTCGGCCAGGACGGCGTCCTCGACCTCCTGATTGGCCTCGAGGTTCCACTGCAAGCTCCAGTGGTCGAAGTTGCAGGAACCCAGGCTGACCCAGTCATCGGCGACCACAAACTTGGCGTGGATGAAGCTGGGCTGGAACTCGTAGATGCGCACACCCGCCCGCAGCAACCGAGTGTAGAAACGCTGCCCGGCGTAGCGGATGCCGGGATGGTCGTGGTCCCGCCCCGGCAGCAGCAGGCGCACGTCGCGGCCCTTGCGCGCCGCACGCTGCAGCCTGAGCCTCAGCCCCAGGGTGGGCACAAAGTAGGGCGTACACAGCCACAGGCGCCGTTCGGCGCGGGCGATTCGCTCCTGCAGTGAGTGGCGAATGGCCTGAAAGCGGTACCCCCGCCCCCAGATCACCCGTGCCCTGACTCCAGGGTCATGGCGCCTCTCGCCACTCGGCGACGGCAGCGCCGGCGCCTGCGGGGCGCCTCTGGTCAGCGGCGAGTTCCACACCTGGGCAAACAGCGCCACCCAGTCGGCCACCACCGGGCCCTCGACACGCACGGCCACCTCGAACCAGGCCGCCAGGAACTCATCGACGGCGCCAAAGCCCCCGGTAAAGGCCAGTCGCTGATCCACCACCACCAGCTTGCGATGATCACGACTGACGTTGCGTCCCAGCGAGTGCCAGCCCAGCGGGTTGAAGTCCCGCAACCACACGCCGGATGCGACCAGGCGTTCTCTATCCTGGCCTGAAAGCCCCATGGCGCCGAAACCGTCCAACAGTAGATAGACGGCGACGCCGCGCTGCGATGCGGCCACCAGCGCCTCGATGACTCGGTCGGCCAGTTCGCCGGACTCCATCAGATAAAGTTCGATCAGCACGCTTTGACGGGCCTCGGCCACCGCCTCGAACAGCGCCGGCAGGAAGCGATCGGCCTCCGGCAATAGATCGACGCGATTATGCTGTCGCCACGCGGTGGTCATGCTGCACGTCTCCCTGGCGGTGTCATATCAACCGGATATCAAGCAGATCATGGCGCCACCCTACCCGATCGTTATACTGACGGCACGACATGGATGGCCCGCAGACGGTCCTCGCCTACTGCCCCGAACAACGGAATTGCTATGCCTGGCATGCTTCGCGCACCGCTGCGCCGACTCATCGAACTGTGGACCGAGGTTCGGCTGGCGGAACCGACGCCGGATAAACTGGCGCTGGATCCGCAGCTGCCGACGCTCTATGTGCTACCGCGCCCCTCGCTGAGCGACGCCCTGCTGCTGGACAGCTACTGCCAACGTCATGGCCTGCCCCCGGCGCGTGGCCGGTTGGCGCTGCCCGACAGCAACCTGCCGCGCTGCGTGGCGCTGCCGGCACGCCGGTTCCGGCTGTGGCCGGGCCAAGCCACCGGTGTCGCGCCCTTCACCGAGCTGATCACCAGCGACACCCGGATACAGCTGGTGCCCGTCAGTGTGTTCTGGGGGCGAGCCCCGGGCAAGGACTTCGGCCTCTGGCATCTGCTGGCAGCGGACAGCTGGCGCCTGACCGGACGACTGCGGCGAGCGCTGTCGGTGCTGGTCAACGGCCGCGACGTGGAAATCCAGTTCGGCGCCCCGCTGCACCTCGAAGAACTGCATGACGGTGACGCCCCACGCACCAACCGCAAGGCGGCAAGGCTGTTGCGGGTACACTTTCGCCGGGTGCGTACGCGGGTGCTGGGGCCGGACCTGTCGCACCGCAGCACGATGATTCAGGGAGTGGTGGCAAGCGACGAGGTGCGTCGGGAGATCGACCAACTGGCAGAGAAGGCCAGCTCACACAAACGACTCAAGCGACGCGCCAGACGCTATGGCCACGAGATCGCGGCCAACATGACCTATCCGGTGCTGCGCTTTCTGGCCGGCGCCTTGAAGCGCCTGTGGAACCGGCTCTACGACGGCGTCGACGTCAATGGTCTGGAAGAGGTCAAGGCCCTGGCCGAGGATCACACCCTGATCTACGTGCCCTGCCACCGCAGCCATATCGACTACCTGCTGCTGTCCTACGTGCTCTACCGCGAAGGCTTGATGCCACCCCACATCGCCGCAGGACGCAACCTTGACATGCCGTTGATCGGCCCTTTGCTGAGACGTGGTGGCGCCTTCTTCCTGCGTCGCAGCTTTCGCGACAACCGCCTCTACGGCGCGGTGTTCAACGAATATCTGCACCGCCTGCTGGCCCGGGGCTATCCGATGGAGTACTTCATCGAAGGCGGTCGTTCCCGCAGCGGTCGCATGCTCACGCCTCGTCCCGGCATGCTGGCGATGACTCTGCGGTCCTTCCTGCGCTGCCAGCGGGTCGACGAGCGGCCGATGGTCTTTGTTCCGGTCTATATCGGCTACGAGCGTATTCTCGAGAACTCCAGCTACCAGCGCGAACTGGGCGGTGGCAAGAAGCGCAAGGAGTCCCCGCTGGATCTGCTGCGGGTGCTCGGACGTCTGCGCGAGCCCTACGGCCGGGTATCGGTCAATATCGGCGAGCCGCTGCCCATCGGGGGCTTTCTCGATAGCCACGCCCCCGGCTGGCGAGACGACGAGTCGCCGCGCCCCGACTGGCTGGCACCGACGGTCACCACGCTTGGCAGATCCCTGACCCGGCGCATCAACCGGGTGGCGGCGCTGAATGCCATCAACCTGACAGGCCTAGCGCTACTCTCGTCGCCGCACCGCGCCCTGGAGTACGCCACCCTGACCGACCAGCTCGCCCTGCTCTGTCGCCTGGCCGACAGCCCCGCCTGCGGCGAAAGACCCAGTCTGCCCGACGAGTCTCCGGAAGCCTGCATCGCCAGGGCGGTGGACCTGGACATGGTCGAGCGCCACGCCCATAGCCTTGGTGACATCGTTAGCGCCACGCCCGAGCAAGCGGCACTGCTGGCCTGGTATCGCAACAACGTGCTGCACCTGTTCGCCCTGCCGGCGCTGGTCGCCTTCGCCTTTCGCAGCCGCCACCAACGCAGCCTCCACGAACTCTGCGACCTGTTGACGCCGCTTTGGCCACCGCTGGCCCGGGATTTCTGTGTCGATGAAAGCGCGGACATGAAGGAACGCCTCGCGGCCATTCTTGCCGTCCAGGTGGACCTGGGGCTGCTGGAGCGCCATGGCGAAGGCTTTACGCCGGTGGAAAGCCTAGAAGGCCGAGAACGCCTCGAACTGATCGGCCGCATGATCCAGCCATCGCTGGAGCGCAACGCCCTGCTGATCGAGGTGCTGCTGCGATCCGGATCGGGGGCACTGGACCGGGCCACCCTGAAGGAGCGCTCGCGTGCGCTGTCGGAGCGCCTTGGACTCCTCAGCGGTCGCGAGGCACCGGAGTTCTTCGACCCCAAGCTGTTCGAGACCCTGATCGATACCCTGGAACAGGAAGGCTGGGTGTGGCTCGAGCAGGACCGGCTGCACTTCGACGAGTGCCTCAAGCGCGCGGCCCAGCGGGCCTCACGCCTGCTCGACGCCTCGCTGCGACGGCGACTGGCGTTGATCAGCCGTCACCGCGAGGAGGCCGCCGAGGCTCCCTCGGAGGTCAGCGCTCAGCCTTGAGCGAGCGGTGCACGTAGATGTCGTAGCGGCTGGTCTTCTCCTCGAGTCGATGCCTCGGCTCGGGGCCTGCTATGGGAGGCGCCTTGCGCGGACGCTTGACCACCACGCGGTGGCTGGCGACGTCCAGCGCCGCTTCCAATAGCCGCGGTGCATCGTCATCGTCCCCCGCCAACTCGCGAAACAGCCGCATCTCCTTCTTGACCAGGGCCGACTTGTCGCGGTGGGGGAACATCGGGTCCAGGTGGATCACTTCCGGGGCTACCCCGGCCGCTGCCACGATGTCGCCAAGCTCACGACTGCTGTCGCCATGGGCAAGGTGCATGTGCGCCGCCGCTTCCTGAGTGTCGCTATCCTCCCGGGCACGCCGGAGTCCGTCATCCAGCAGGGCCGCAATCGCGGCTACCCGCTCGATCAGCAGCACCTCGGCGCCCAGGCTCGCCAGCACGAAGGCGTCACGGCCTAGACCCGCGGTGGCATCGATGATGCTCGGGGTGACGCCCTTGGCAAGACCACAGGCCCGAGCCACCAGTTGACCGCGCCCGCCGCCGAAACGCCGTCGGTGGCCGGCTCGCCCACCGACGAAGTCCACCCACAGCGGCTTGCCATAGCGGGCCTCGTCACCGACCAGCACCAGCCGACCCTGGTCATCCCATTCCAGCGCCAGCGCCGCCTCGGGATCGCTGTCCATAACGAAAGGCAGCGCCATGTCAGGGCTCAGGCGAACACTCACGAACGCGCCTTTCGCTCGGCCTTCTTCCAGGCCACCTGATCGCGCAGATAGACGGGCTGGGCGTCATGGGGGCGCTGGGCATCGCCTGCGACAAAGACCTCGACGGCCAGCCGCACCATGTCCTCGGCGGCAGGGTCGGCATCGGTCACGGTCAGGTTGAGGCTGGCCTGGATCTCGGCGGGCATCTGATCCCACAGCGCCCAGCCAGACCCCAGTCCCACCCAATCATGGTCTTCATGCTCGCGGGGCAGCACCAGCCGTTCGGGCGGCAGCACCGCTTCGTCCATCAGTGCCAACGGCCGCCCATCCTCGACCCGCCAGGCACCGACGTAGATTTCGCCCATGCGGGCGTCCAGCGCGGTGACCATGTAGCGATAGCGATGGCGCAGGTGGCCGCCCAGCGCCAGTGCCTCCAGCGTCGATACACCGACCAGCGGGCGGTCCAGTCCGTAGGCCAGCCCCTGGGCCACACCCGCGGCAATCCTCAAGCCTGTGAAGGAGCCTGGTCCGCGCCCGTAGGCCACGGCGTCCAGTTCGCTGGCCGCCACCCCGGCCTCGGCCAGCACTTCGTCGACCATCGGCAACAGACGGCGGGTATGCTCTCGCGGGGTCTGCGCAAAACGCGCTATCACCTCGTCCGGGCTACCCTCCTGGCGACGCAGCAGGGCCGCGGAGCAGGCGCTCGAGGAGGCATCGAGGGCCACAATCAAGGTCATGTCAGGCTCATCCTGGTAGTGAATCCGGCACATTATAAACGACTCACGGCCCGCCTTGGGGCGAGCCGTGAGTCGAATGCAGCAAGCGTGGTGCGGTAGATCAGCCTTCGAGGGCCTCGCGCACCTGACGGGTGATGTCATCGACACTCCCCACGCCTTCCACGCGATGATAGCGCGGGGCATCCTCAGGCGCCTGCTGGGCCCATTGCTGGTAGTAGCCCACCAGCGGCTCGGTCTGCTCGTGGTAGACCGACAGACGATTGCGAACGGTATTCTCGCGATCATCATCACGCTGAACCAGCGCCTCGCCGGTCACATCATCCTTGCCGTCTTCCTTGGGCGGATTGTGGTCGACGTGGTAGACGCGGCCGGACGCCGGGTGGACCCGACGACCCGCCAAACGATTGACGATTTCCTCGTCGGCCACGGCGATCTCGAGCACGTGATCGATCTTGACGCCACCTTCCTTCATGGCATCGGCCTGGGGAATGGTGCGCGGGAAGCCGTCAAACAGGAAACCGTTGGCGCAGTCAGGCTGGGTGATGCGTTCCTTGACCAGGGCGATGATGATGTCATCGGAGACCAGGCCACCGGTGGTCATGATTTCCTTCACCTTGAGGCCCAGTTCACTGCCTTCCTTGACCGCTGCACGCAGCATGTCACCAGTGGAAATCTGTGGGATATCGTAGCGCTCACAGATGAATTGGGCCTGGGTGCCCTTGCCGGCACCCGGGGCACCCAAGAGGATCAAGCGCATCGTTGGAACTCCTTCGAGAAAGCGAAAAGTCGGGGTGAAGAATGGGTTAAGCGAACAATACCCGTGCCGTCTTGGCGACACAACCTGAGGTTACTCGCAACTCACCGAAAACCTGCAGAAAAAGCGTTTAACATCAAGCTGCTGGCATCTAGATTGCACTTTGGTCAGGAGTCATAGAAGCGTCACGATTCGCCCGGCCTGGCACATCCACATGGCACGCTGTCAGAGCTGACGGCAGGACGAGAAACGGCGCCTTGCGGCGCCGTTCTGTTCTCGCATTCGGCCTGAATTACAGCAGAAGGCGACGCACGTCGGTCAACAACTGTCCCAGCAACGCGGTGAAGCGCGCGGCATCGGCGCCGTTGACGGCACGGTGGTCATAGGACAGCGACAGCGGCATCATCAGTCGCGGCTGGAAGTCCGCGCCATTCCACACCGGCTTCATCGACGCCTTGGAAACCCCGAGGATCGCCACCTCCGGCGGGTTCACGATGGGCGTGAAGGCGGTCCCGCCGATGGAGCCCAGGCTCGAGATGGTGAAGCAACCACCGGTCATCTCGTCACGCTTGAGCTTCTTCGACTGAGCCTTCTTGGCCAGCTCCACCGACTCCTTGGCCAGGTCGATCAGCGACTTCTTGTCGGCATCGCGGATCACCGGCACCATCAGGCCATCGGGCGTGTCCACGGCAATACCGATGTGCACGTACTTCTTCTGCACCACGGTCTCGCCGTCGGCCTTGAGGCTGACGTTAAACTGCGGGTACTTGTTCAAGGCATAGGCGCACGCCTTGATCAGGAACGGCAGCGGAGTCAGCTTGGCGCCCTGGGCTTCCGCCTCGGCCTTCATCGACTTGCGGAAGGCCTCGAGCTCGGTGATGTCCGCCTCGTCGAACTGCGTGACGTGGGGAATATTGACCCAGCTGCGATGCAGATTGTTGGCGCCCATCTTCATCAGGCGGCCCATCTGCTTCTCTTCGATCTCGCCGAACTGGCTGAAGTCCTGATCCGGGATCGGCGGAATGCCAGAGCCCCCGGCAGCAGGTGCCGCAGCGGCGTCGCTCTTGCCCTTGCCCTGGTTGGCCATGGCCTGCTTGACGTAGTTCTGCACGTCTTCCTTGAGCACTCGGTCCTTGGGACCGGAGGGCTTCACCAAGGCCAGGTCGACACCCAGTTCGCGGGCCAGCATGCGCACCGCAGGGCCGGCGTGGACGCTCTTGGCATCACGCGGCTTGTCGGCCACCGCAGAGCCCTGACCGGACGCCGCCTGCTGCTTGGGCGCGTCCTTCTTCGGGGCATCCTTTTTCGGGGCGTCCTTCTTGGGAGCGTCCTTCTTCGGCGCCTTCTTCTTGGGCGCCGCGCCGGCGACCTCGATGTAGCCGATCAGGTCACCCTCGGAGACACTGTCGCCTTCCTTCACCGACAGCTCCACCACCTTGCCCTTGAACGGACTCGGCACGTCCATGGAGGCCTTGTCGGACTCCAGGGTGATCAGGGCGTCCTCGACGTCCACCTCGTCACCTTCGCTGACGGCCATCTCGATGATCGGCACGTCGCTGGAACCGGACAGGTCGGGGACACGAACCTCCTGACGACCACCTTCGGCGGCCTCGTCGTCGGAATCGTCCTCTTCCTGCTCTTCCGACGCGCTTTCGGCGGACTCGGCTGCACTATCATCGGCAGACTCATCGGCCGACTCATCGGCAGAGTCGTCATCGCCATCATCGCCTTCACCGGCGACTTCCATGGAGCCGATGACGTCACCTTCGGAGACGGTATCCCCTTCCTTGACGTTCAGGCTGACCAACTTGCCGGCGTGGGGGCTCGGCACGTCCATGGAGGCCTTGTCGGACTCCAGGGTGATCAGGGTGTCTTCCTCGCCGACCTCGTCGCCTTCGGACACCGCCACCTCGATGATCTCGACGTCGCTGGAGCCACCCAGGTCCGGCACCTTGATCTCGACGGTCTTGCTGCCACCGCCGCTCTTCTTCTTCGGTGCCGGCTTGTCGTCGGACTTGGGCGCTTCCTGCTCGTCGCCGCCGGAATCGGCCTGCGACTCTTCAGCCGAATCGGCGTCGGCGTCAGCATCCTCGTCGGCGTCGCCACCACCTTCGGCCTCGATCTCGACGATGTCATCGCCTTCCGAGACGGTGTCGCCTTCCTTGACCAGAACCTTGAGGACCTTGCCGCCCTTGGGCGCCGGCACGTCCATGCTGGCCTTGTCGGATTCCAGGGTAATCAGGGTGTCTTCCGGCTCGATCACGTCACCTTCGGACACCGCGACTTCGATGATTTCCACATCGGTGTCACCACCGATATCGGGCACTTTGATGATTTCGCTACTCAAGGTCGCGCTCCTTCAAACTCTTGACGGAGGCGGGCCACCGGCCCGCCATGCCACCGGACAGTCCAACCGATGCCTTACACCTCGAGCGGGTTGGGCTTATTCGGGTCGATGTCGTACTTCTTGAGTGCCTCGGCCACGACCTTGCGGTCGATCTCGTCACGATCGGCCAACGCCTTGAGCGCCGCCACGGTGACGTAGTAGCGGTCGACCTCGAAGAACCGGCGAAGCGCTTCGCGGGTGTCGGAGCGACCATAGCCGTCGGTGCCCAGTACATGATAGTCGGTCGGCACCCAGGCGCGGACCTGGTCGGCGTACAGCTTCATGTAGTCGGTCGAGGCGATCGCCGGTCCCTTGCGCCCTTCCAGACACTTGGTGACGTGAGGCTTCTCGGGGTCGGCATCCGGGTTGATGAAGGCCTGACGATCCAGCCCCAGGGCCTCGCGGCGCAGCTCATTGAAGCTGGTCACGCTCCAGATGTCGGAGCCCACACCCCACTCTTCGGCCAGTATCTCGGCGGCAGCCTCGACCTCGCGCAGGATGGTACCGGAGCCCAGCAGCTGGACGTGGCCCTTCTTGCCCTTGGTCTCGCGCAGCAGGTACATGCCCTTGATGATGTCCTCGGCGGGAATCTCCTCGAGCTCGGGGTGCTCGTAGTTCTCGTTCATCAGGGTCAGGTAGTAGAAGCAGTTTTCCTTGTCGGAGAACATCCGCTTCAGACCATCCTGCACGATGACCGCGACTTCGTGCCCGTAGGTCGGGTCATAGGTGCGGCAGTTCGGGATCATCGCTGCCTGCAGCAGGCTGTGACCGTCCTGGTGCTGGAGACCCTCGCCGTTGAGCGTGGTACGACCGGCGGTACCACCGCACAGGAAGCCGCGAGCCTGCATGTCACCGGCGGCCCAGGCCAGATCACCGATCCGCTGGAAGCCGAACATCGAGTAGTAGATGTAGAACGGCAGCAGAGTGGTGTTGTTGTTCGAGTACGAGGTGGCCGCGGCAATCCAGGCAGACATGGCGCCGGCCTCGGTGATGCCTTCCTCGAGGATCTGACCCTTCTGATCCTCGCGGTAGAACATGATCTGGCCCTTGTCGACCGGCTCGTACTTCTGGCCTTCGGAGGTGTAGATACCGAGCTGACGGAACATGCCCTCCATACCGAAGGTGCGCGCCTCGTCGGGGATGATCGGGACCACCCGCTTGCCGATCTTCTTGTCCTTGACCAGGCCATTGAGGATCCGCACGAAGGCCATGGTGGTGGACACTTCGCGGCCCTTGGAGCCGCCGGTCTGGGAGGCGAAGGTCTTGTCATCGAGGCCGGGAATCTCGAGCGCCTCGAAGTCATTGCGACGGCTCGGCAGATAGCCGCCCAGCTGTTCGCGCTGATAGTGCATGTACTTCATTTCGGGCGAATCGTCGTCCGGCTTGTAGTACGGCACTTCCTTGAGCTGGTCGTCGGAGATCGGGATGCCGAAGCGATCACGGAAGCGCTTGAGCGCCTCGTACTCCATGGTCTTGACCTGGTGCGCCTCGTTGGCCGCCTCGCCGTCGCCGCCACCCATGCCGTAGCCCTTGACGGTATGCGCCAGGATCACGGTGGGGCGACCATTGGGTTTGGTGGTCGCCTCGTGGTACGCCGCGTAGACCTTGAACGGATCGTGGCCACCGCGATTGAGCTTCCAGATGTCCTCGTCGGACATGTCCTTGACCAGGTCGGCGGTCTCCGGGTACTTGCCGAAGAAGTGCTCACGGGTGTAGGCACCGCCGTTGGCCTTGTAGTTCTGGTAGTCGCCGTCGACCGCCTCGTCCATGCGCTTCTGCAGCATGCCCTTCTTGTCCTTCTCGAAGAGCGGGTCCCAGTGACGACCCCAGACGACCTTGAGCACGTTCCAGCCGGCACCGCGGAAGACACCCTCGAGCTCGTCGATGATGCGGGAGTTGCCGCGCACCGGGCCATCGAGACGCTGCAGGTTGCAGTTGATAACAAAGATCAGATTGTCGAGCTTCTCGCGGCTGGCCAGGTGGATGGCGCCGAGAGATTCCGGCTCGTCACACTCACCGTCGCCCATGAAGCACCAGATCTTGCGATCCTGCATGTCGTGCAGCTCGCGGGAGTGCAGGTACTTCATGACGTGGGCCTGGTAGATCGCCTGGATCGGGCCCAGACCCATGGAAACCGTCGGGAACTGCCAGAACTCCGGCATCAGCCACGGGTGCGGGTAGGATGACAGGCCGTTGCCATCGACTTCCTGGCGGTAGCTGTCCATCTGCTCTTCGGTCAGCCGGCCCTCGAGGTAGGCGCGGGCGTAGATGCCCGGTGCCACGTGACCCTGGATGTAGATCAGGTCGCCTTCGAAGTCGCCGTTGGGGGCACGGAAGAAATGGTTGAAGCCCACGTCGTAGAGAGTCGCGGAGGACATGAAGCTGGCGATGTGGCCACCCAGTCCCGGCTTCGCCTTGTTGTTGCGAATGACCTGAGCGATGGCGTTGTAGCGGATCACCGAGCGAATACGACGCTCCATGAACAGATCGCCAGGCATCGGGGCCTCGCAGTGCACCGGAATGGTGTTGCGATGCGGGGTGGTGACCGAGAAGGGCACCTGCATGCCGTCCTGGCGATAACGGTCGGCGAGCCGCGTCATCAGGTACCGGGCACGATCCTCGCCCTCACGATCCAGAACAGACTCCAGGGAATCCAACCATTCCTGGGTTTCGACCGGATCGAGATCTTCTCTTGAACCAAGACTCATAGAACGTCTCTCCGAATGACGATGGGGGTCCATTGCCCCACGATCGAGGCCAATGAGCGAGCGGGATAGAGGGGGTGATTCCCCGCCCGCCTCGCAGCGTCAGGCATGTAGTAATATTACTAGAATGTCCGTGCCAAACGAGCACGATTGGGCAAGAAGATACCTCAAACGCCCTGCACTGCCAATTGAAGCAGCTATGGAAATATTTTTCAATTACCTCATATTGCACTGCAACACAATGGCTTAACCCAAAGGGGGTATGACTTAAGCGCCTCAAGTCAGCCACTTGTAAACAAACTACCGTTTGACCTGAAGGTGATGGCTCGCGCTATGCCGAAACGATGCATCGCATCTTCATCTAGCGGTGCTGCAAACAGCGCCGCAGGTACGCCCAGTCGAAGGAGGGGCCGGGATCGGTCTTTCGCAGGGGAGCGATTCGCGCGTGACTGGTCAGTCGTTGGGGGGTGATCTCGGGGTAGACGTCAAACAGCGCGTGCAGCACCTGGGCCAGGGCACGGTACTGGGCGTCTCGATAGGGCGACACCTCGTCCCCTTCGAGCTCGATCCCGATCGAGAAGTCGTTGAGCTCGCGGCGCAGGCAATGGCCATCGAACCAGCTGGAGCGTCCCGCGTGCCAGGCCCTCGCCTCGAAGGGCGCAAACTGAACACACTCTCCGTCGCGACGGATCAACAGATGCGCCGAGACCTTGAGTCCGGCGATACTCGCGAAGTAAGGGTGGGCCTCGGGATCCAGACGGTTGGTGAACAGTTCCTCGATGTGCTCGCCGCCGAATTGACCCGGCGGCAGACTGATGGAATGCACCACTACCGCCGATATTTCTCGTTCGGGTCGTTCATTGACGTTGGGCGAAGGCACTCGCCTGGCCCCGTCGAGCCACCCGTCGTGACACTGCATGCTGGTGTCTCCATTGTCTGAATATGGGATCGTCACCTCGCCCACTGACGTCGAGGTGCTAGTGCCCCTATAATGTCGGCTCCACGCGCCGCAATACAGAGATACCCATGCACTTTCAGGACGCCCTTGCCGAAGACATCCGCAACAGTGCCGCTCGCCTGCTGGCCGAGGACGTCGGTCCGGTGGACATCACCGCCCAACTGATTCCCGAAAAGCATCTGGGCAAGGCCCGCGTCATCAGCCGCGAGCCGGCGATACTCTGCGGCGTGGCCTGGGTCGACGAACTGTTCCGCCGCCTCGATCCCCGGGTCGCTCTGACCTGGCACGCCGCGGACGGCGATCGACTGACGCCAAACGAGCCCTTTCTCGAACTGGCCGGCCCCGCACGCAGCCTGCTGACCGGCGAGCGCGCGGCTCTCAACCTGCTGCAGACGCTGTCGGCCACCGCCACGCGCACCCGCCACTACGTCGACCTGCTCGAGGGCACCGGTGTGCGGCTGCTCGACACCCGCAAGACGTTGCCAGGTCTGCGTATCGCCCAGAAGTACGCGGTGGCCTGTGGCGGTGGCTGCAACCATCGGATCGGCCTCTACGACGCCTTCCTGATCAAGGAAAACCATATCTCGGCCTGCGGCGGCATCGCCGGCGCCGTGAAGGAGGCCCGCAGCATCGCGCGTGACCTGACGGTGGAGGTGGAAGTCGAGACCTTCGAGGAACTGGATCAGGCGCTGGCCGCCGGCGCCGACGTGATCATGCTCGACAACTTCTCACTGGATGACATGCGAGAAGCGGTGCGCCGCGTCGCAGGCCAGGCGACGCTGGAGGCGTCCGGCAATGTCGACGAGACGACGCTGAAAGCCATCGCCCAGACAGGTGTCGACTGCATCTCGAGCGGTGCACTGACCAAGGACGTGAAAGCCATCGACCTGTCCATGCGCATGGTCGAGGAAGGCCCGGCAGGCTGACGCCCTGCCCGTTTCGAGAAGCGATCCCCCGGCCTGGACCCTGGCCCATACCTGGGGGCTATTCTTGAAGGGCACTCTCGGGGGCACTCCTGGAGATTACTCTCAGGGGGCTCTCCAGCGGGGGGGCTCTCCAGCGTCCAGCGGGGCCAGCGTCCAGCGGGGGGCATTCCAACGTCCAGCGGAGGTCACTCCAACGGCTTGCTCATGCATAGCCGTGGCAGCAGCTCTCCGGCGCGCTCGACCCACTCTTCACCGTGGGATTCCCAGCCAGCGTCGAGCAGTGGCTCTGCCAGCATCAGGCTGGCTTCGATGATCATCCGCCGGGCGCCGGCGTTTCTCAGGCGCTCCTCGGCAAGCGACAGCAAGCGGCCGCCGATGCCCTGGCCGGTCAGCGAGGGCCACACATAGAGCGTCTCGACGCGCGCGCGACCGGGGTCCAACTCGACAAAGCCGACGCAGCGACCGTCACACTCGGCCACCAGGGTAGTAAACAATGCCTGACGAGCACGCCAGGCGGAACCGTCCCTGGGCAGCGCCGAAGCCCAGGCCTGACGCTGGGCCAGGCTGTAGTGGCGACTGGCCCCCATCATGACGGCGTGATAGAACACTTCGGCCTGATCCGAGCCATCCTTGGCGAGGGCCTCACGATAGTGAATACGGGAACGTCGCTCGACCGGCATGGCTTGCGACATTCTGGGTTCGGACATGTAGGGAACTCCTGCAGGACTGGAGACGGATAATCCGGCGCGTCGAGGTTCGCCAAGCCTAATCAGATAACGGGCGCGATCCAACACTCCTGACCACCCTGATGCCCGGCGACGCTGTTTCATGCCCAACTGGAGCTTTGTCATGTCACGATACCTGCAAGCACGTTGCTGGAGCCATTCAGGTCAACCCTGACCCACTTCCTGCGTCATCAGAGTTTCGACATCAGAGCATCGACGTAACAGCATCCACATCAACGCCTCGACATCAGAGCCTCACCAGATCATGCCCGACGACTTCTATACCCTGACGCCCATCGGCACCATACGCAGCGACTTCCCGGACAAGTTCGGCGTACCCCGTCAGCCAGGGCTTGCAGAAGATGCCAGAGCTCGTCTGGTGCTGGAGGGCGACTTCGCCGATCCCATGGCCGTACGTGGGCTGGAGGGGTTCAGCCACCTGTGGCTGACCTTCATCTTTCACCTTAGTCCGCCCCACTGGAAAGCGATGGTCCGTCCGCCTCGACTGGGAGGAAATGCACGAATAGGCGTATTTGCCAGCCGCAGCACCCACCGCCCCAACCGTCTCGGGCTCTCGCTGGTGGAGTTGATCGACATCGATACGCGCGACGGCGTCAGCCTGGTGCTCAAGAGCGCCGATCTGGTCGACGGCACACCAGTGGTGGATATCAAGCCATACCTGCCCTGGGCCGAGAGTCGCCCCGACGCCCGTACCGGTTTTGCACCTGAAGCGCCGACGCAGCATCCGGTGGTGTTCTCGGCCGAGGCCGAAGCGGTGCTTTCCAGCAGCGACAACGATGGTTCCTTGCGTCGCTTGATCGCCCAGGTCCTCGCCCAGGACCCGCGCCCCGCCTATCGCAGCAAGGGCAGTGACGACGATCGCCAGTACGGCGTCAGCCTGAGAGGTTTCAACGTGCGTTTTCGCGCCGAAAACGACAAGGGCGCCCTGCGCTTTCGCGTGGACGCCCTTGAAACCGGACAGGAACCAGGACGAGACGACTAACCCGCTGTGCTCGCAACTCCACTGGCCGCAGCATCATATGCCGCTACTTTAACTTCCGCGCCCCCTGTCACTGTGCATCGACGCCGATCACCATCCGTGATCGCGACACCGTCAGTACCGCTGTGTCTTGCGACACAGCCGCACCCAAGGTGAACGACCAGATTTTCGTTTGACCTGCCCACTGGTCTCAATCGATGACCCCGGAGATTCCCAGACCGATCGTTGGGCCACCGTGGGAGGCGCCAATCCCCATCCCGACACTCCAGCGGCCAGTATCAGCGGTTCGTCGTACGCTCACACCTAGTGCCGATTCTCCGTTGTAGTAGCCAGTCCCCACATGATAGGTGAGCTTTCCTGCGACATAGGGTGCATCGCCCATGGCGGCCAGGGCCGCGATCCCCGCACTGGCATCTCGCTCTACTTCGTCAATCTTGTGGTCGAGTTGGTTGTAGTCGGAAGTGAACTTACGGTTCAGTTCATTGAGCTGCGACATGTTGACCGCATCGGTGGGTGCCGAACCGGCAGCCACGTTATGCAACTGGGTGGGGCCACTGCCATTGCCCAGGCTGACAGAGTGGTAGTCGACGCTGCCATCCTCGCTACGATCGTAGTTGACCGCTCCCTCTTGCACGGCACTGAGCTGGCGCACATTGACCGCATCGGTGTCCTCGGTGCCCCCCGCGACGTGGGTGATCTGACGTTCACCACCCTCGCTGCCGACCGCAACAGCTCCCTTGGATGACTCCACCGCCACGTGCGAAAAGGCTTCCTCCTCCCCCTTCATGCCTTCTCTATCGGCCACAGCGCCATCACCAAGTGCAACACCTCCTTCAGCTTGTGCCTTGGCGCCACCTCCGATGGCAACGGTGTCTGCAGCACTAGTAGTGGCAGCGTCTCCCTGCGAATTCGCCTGGAAGTACTTGGTGTCCTGACCACTCAGTGCCAGGTCGCCGATATCCTCCATCAAGTCCCAGATCTGACCACCATTGACCGCATCAGTACTGCCTTGATGGATATCGCCTTCGGCCAGATTGCTGATCACGGTACCACCGTCGGCACCAGCCAGAGTGATCTTTCCCTGGTTGGAATCTGGGTCATATTGCACGACATTCTGGGCCGGGTTGCCACTGCCTCCCCCCAAGCTGTCGAGGGTCGTCTGGATATCACCGACATCGCCTTCAAGATTGGTGAGACGACCATTGGTGGCGTGGAGCTGACTGCCGTTGACCGCCTCTAGACTGGTGTCGGAAAGCGACCCATCCGCAATATTACCGAGCACGGTACCGCCGAAGGCTCTACCAGGCGACTTCAGGGTTACGTGGTTCCAGTCGACGCTGCCGTCGTTGAAGTGGTCATACGCCACCACTTCCTCAAGCGCCTTATTGGTCGCATGGAGCTGGCTGCCATTGACCGCATCGGTACTGGTAGCGGAGATTCGACCCGCGGCCAGGTGGGTCAAGGTTCGCTCCTGCCCTTCGTCACCGATGCTGACGGTAGCAATGGGGTTTGTGCCGGCGTATTCATGCTGTTCACAGAAGATAATGCCTGACTCGGTGCCTATTGCCTCCTGTGAGGTCGACTGGGCCCCCAACGCCACATCCATAGCCTGATTGGCGCTGGCTCCAGCACCCAGGGCCATCGCCTGCTCGCCCGAGGACACTGCCGTACTACCGACCGCAATCGCATCTTCCAGCAGGGTGTGGCTCTGGTCGCCAATGGCAACCGCACCGGCTGCCCCTATCTCCACCTTGGCGCTCACCCCCATACCGATGGCGTCATCGCCATTGACCGTGGTATCAGGCCCAATGGCGATGGAGCCTTCGCCGGTGGCGAGGGCGTCGACTTCCCCTCCCCCGTTGGCATGAAAATACAGCGATCCCGTATCCGAGAGCGACCCCACGGCCCCCTTGAGCTGACGCATGGTCACCGCATCGTGATCCTCGATACCATCGGCGATGTTGATCAACTGGCGATACTCACCGTCCCGCCCCACGGAGACCGCTCCCATTAGATCGGCGTCCGAAGTGTTGTACTGAATGGTGGCATTGCCCACGACGATCTGGCCGGAGACCTTCGCCACCTCGCGGTTCGCGATCGCTCCGCTGCCCAGTGCCACGCCGCCAAACACCGAGCTTGAAGCGCCATTGCCGATGGACACCGCATTGGTTGCCGACGACACCGCCGCCGGCCCCATCGCCAGGCTGTCGGTGCCGCTGGCACTGGCGCCGCTACCGCTGGATTTTGCCTGGTAGTAGATGCTGTCGGCGGCGATATCCCCCAGGTTGGTGGTGAGATTGGCGACATCGCCTTCGTTCTGGGTCACGCGCACATTCGTCGCGTTCAACTGACGACCGGTGACCGCATCGGTGCTGTCGGTGGACAGGGTGGCGTCGGTCAGATTGGTGATTCGGGTACCGGCATCGCCGGCCAGGGTGATACTGCCCTCATTGAGCGTGCCACCGGTGCCGCGGTCGTAGACCACTGCGCCCTCGGCCAGATTCCCCAGGTTGGTGGTGAGGTTGGTGATATCGCCTTCGTTCTGACTGACTCGAGCATTGGTCGCGTTCAACTGACGACCGGTGACCGCATCGGTGCTGTCGGTGGACAGGGTGGCGTCGGTCAGATTGGTGATTCGGGTTCCGGTATCACCGGCCAGGGTGATGCTGCCCTCATTGAGCGTGCCACCGGTACCGCGGTCGTAGACCACTGCGCCCTCGGCCAGATCCCCCAGTGCCTGATTGGTGGCATGGAGCTGGCTGCCGTTGACCGCGTCGGTACTGGTGGCCGAGAGTCGACCTGCTGCCACGTGTGTGATGGTACGCTCGCTGCCGCTGGTGCCCACGCTGACCGTACCGGTCGGGCTGCTGCCGGCCAAGGCGTAGTCAGTACCGGCCACGGTGGCCGTGGTGGTGGCCACCGCCGCTTCCGTGGTGGCACCGTTACCCAAGGCTACGCTGTTGGCGACGCTGGCCTTCGCGCCATTGCCGATGGCCACCCCATTGGTTGCCGACGACACCGCCGCCGGCCCCATCGCCAGGCTGTCGGTGCCGCTGGCACCGGCGCCGCTACCGCTGGATTTGGCCTGGTAGTACGCGCTATCGGCGGCGATATCCCCCAGGTTGGTGGTGAGATTGGTGATATCGCCTTCGTTCTGGGTCACCCGCACATTGGTGGCGTTCAACTGACGGCCGGTGACCGCATCGGTGCTGTCGGTGGACAGGGTGGCGTCGGTCAGATTGGTGATTCGGGTACCGGCATCGCCGGCCAGGGTGATACTGCCCTCATTGAGCGTGCCGTCGTCGCTGCGGTCGTAGACCACCGCACCGGCCGCCAGATCCCCCAGGTTGCTAGTGAGGTTGGTGATATCGCCTTCGTTCTGACTGACTCGAGCATTGGTCGCGTTCAACTGACGACCGGTGACCGCATCGGTGCTGTCGGTGGACAGGGTGGCGTCGGTCAGATTGGTGATTCGGGTACCGGCATCGCCGGCCAGGGTGATACTGCCCTCATTGAGCGTGCCTCCGGTACCGCGGTCGTAGACCACTGCGCCGTCGGCCAGATCCCCCAGTGCCTGATTGGTGGCATGGAGCTGGCTGCCGTTGACCGCGTCGGTACTGGTGGCCGAGAGTCGACCTGCTGCCACGTGGGTGATGGTGCGCTCGCTGCCGCTGGTGCCCACGCTGACCGTACCGGTCGGGCTGCTGCCGGCCAAGGCGTAGTCAGTACCGGCCACGGTGGCCGTGGTGGTGGCCACCGCCGCTTCCGTGGTGGCACCGTTACCCAAGGCTACGCTGTTGGCGACGCTGGCCTTCGCGCCATTGCCGATAGCTACCCCATTGGTTGCCGAGGACACCGCCGCCGGCCCCATCGCCAGGCTGTCGGTGCCGCTGGCACTGGCGCCGCTGGCGGAAGAGTTGGCCTGGTAGTAGATGCTGTCGGCGGCGATATCCCCCAGATTGGTGGTGAGATTGGCGATATCGCCTTCGTTCTGAGTCACGCGCACATTCGTCGCGTTCAACTGACGACCGGTGACCGCATCGGTGCTGTCGGTGGACAGGGTGGCGTCGGTCAGATTGGTGATTCGGGTACCGGCATCACCGGCCAGGGTGATGCTGCCCTCATTGAGCGTGCCGTCGTCGCTACGGTCGTAGACCACTGCGCCGTCTGACAGATCTCCCAACGCCTGCACGCCTTCAGACAGTTCTCCCAGCGCCTGATTGGTGGCGTTCAGCTGACTGCCGTTGACGGCATCCGTGCTGGTGACAGCTAACCGTCCGGCCGCTACGTGGGTAATAGTACGCTCGACGCTGGCTACCGCATTGCCCCCGCTATCGGTCGTTGCCGCCGCGCCAAGGCTCAGAGTGCCTGTCGGTGCCGCACCGGCGAAACTGTAGCTCTTGCCCGCGATGGTAGCCTGGGTGGTTCCCACCACCGCCTCGGTGGTGGCGCCGTTTCCCAAGGCCACGCTGTTGGCCACGCTGGCCTTGGCATTGGTACCGATGGCAATGGCATTGCTGGCGGACGCCTCTCCGGAATCACCGAGCACCATGGAGTAGTTGCCACTCGCTTTCGACCAATTTCCCACTACATTGGTAGCGGCGCCGGCGACGGTATTTTGAAGACCTACTACATTGGCACCAGTAGCAGTCGATGACAGCGTGTTACTTGAGCCGAAAACACCGGAAAAATCGCTGGTCACGTTATTGGTATTGCCAACGACCCGGACTGCATTGCCTTGAACGGTATTGTTGAGACCAATCGCAGACGCATATGTCGATGCGCCTTCGATCTTGTTGGAAGTACCAATGGCAATCGCGCTCTTGGCGCCTGTCGATGTGGAGTTGCTCTCACCCAATGCAAGGCTATTGTCGCCATTGGAAACGTTGAGATGGCCAGCACTGACACTTTTCGCGCCGTTGGCAACACTGCCTGATCCCAGTGCCGTGGAGTGGCTACCCGTCGCTTTAGCCGTGGCCCCAAGTGACGTCGCATTGGTCGCCGTGGACGTCGCCTTTGCGCCAATAGCAAGACTCGAGGTGGCGCTGGCAACGGACCCTCCGGTCAGGTCTCCGCCAATGGCAATGGCGTTTACACCTATCGCTTGTGCGCCGTTTAATCGAGCGACCGTGCCGCTAGACAGTGCCCCGCCACCAATAGCGACGCCATTCTTGCTTTTCGCATAAGCCCCACGCCCGATCGAGACACCGGCTAAGCCGCTGGTAACAGCCTGATCGCCCAGGGCAATACCAGAATCTGCCGCCGCACTCGTGGTCGCATAGTAGCCCATCGCGATAGAGGCATCACCATCGCCAACGGCACCGGTGCCTATATGGATGGCAGATGCCCCCGCAGCGGGCTGGATGCCCACCGGCGCCAGATAACGATTGACGACAAACTGTTCAGGCTTGTCGGCAGGCGTCGACGTCTCACCTGGCATGACGCATCTATCTTTAGTCGGTGACGTCAGAGGTATCATTGCCTCCTCTGACGCTATGTTGCCGACTTCACCTGCCACCGTCGGACAGTCATCAACGAGGGGGCCAGCCTCCGCTTTACTCGACCCCAGCCCAGGCGTGACAGCCGATAGAGACATCAGGATACAGGTGATACAAACGCTTTTTGTCCCACTTCTTGCTGTTTTGAGCGAGTTAACGAACAAAAAAGTACGGCCATCCAATTCACTCACTCCGACCTCCTTGCCACCAATACTTAGGTGACATCTTCGTGCGCCACCAAAACACTCACTTTCATCCGAAATCCATCTTCAACCACCCAAAACTCTCTTATAAAAATCCTAAAAACAGAAAAACGAATCAAAAAACCAATAGCGTGCAGAAACCCGACTTCTTTACACAAAACTTTCGAAAAGAAACATGATTAAAAAATCTACACGCGCAGCGCTGTCACTTCCATTTTTAAACGTGACACAGATCATTTCTTGCTTGTAATTGGCGCAAGGCGCGCCAAATAAAGCACAAAAACTGACGGTCCGTTTCAGAAGCTGTACGGGCACTGATGAGATTCATCTTTCCACCCAGCCATAGCCAGGTGCCATCAAAAACTGACGAGCGATGGTCAAATAAACAGGAATTTTCCCGACAGCTCAGTGCAAAGGAAGGTGCTGTACTGCGGTTAGACGCAGCCACACCAGGCACAGGGGGCTTCAGGACTTGCGGGAATGCGAATAACGTTGCCGCACACCTATCCGAGTCGACACTTCCCAGTACCCAACATCAGCGTAGCGCCAGGAACTTCATTCACTCGTGGGAGCCCAGCCATTGGTACAGACGTGGGCAGCGGAAAGCAGATCGCCCGGGCCAGGCCCGGGCGATCCTCTACATGCTTTCGGCGTTATCACCACTTGCACCACCGTCGTTGCATCATGCCCTTGCGGCAGTCAGCGCAGACCAGTGCCGGCAAGCGGCTGTCAGCTGAAATCGATGCCGATACGACGGCCGACTTCCTCGTAGGACTCGATGACACTGCCCAGCCCCTGGCGGAAGCGATCCTTGTCGAGCTTTTCGCGGGTCTTGGCGTCCCACAGGCGGCAGCCGTCCGGCGAGAATTCGTCACCCAGCACGATCTTGCCGTGGAATACGCCGAACTCGAGCTTGTAGTCCACCAGCAGCATGCCGCCGTCGGCGAACAGCTGCTTGAGCACCTCGTTGACCTTGAAGGTCAGAGCCTTCATCTCGGCCAGTTGCTCGGCGCTGGCCCAACCGAAACTTTCGGCCAGGGACTCGTTGACCATGGGATCGTGGAGCTCGTCGTTCTTCAGGAACAGCTCGAAGGTCGGCGGTGTCAGCGGCTCGCCTTCCTTGACGCCGAGGCGCTTGACCAGACTGCCGGCGGCGATGTTGCGTACCACACACTCCACCGGAATCATGTCGAGCTTCTTGACCACGCACTCGGTGGGCGACAGCAGCTCTTCCACGTGGGTGGGGATGCCGGCCTCTTCCAGCTTGGCCATGATGAAGGCATTGAAGCGGTTGTTGACCATGCCCTTGCGCTCGAGCGACTCCATGCGGCGTCCGTCGAAGGCGCTGGTGTCGTCACGAAAGTGCAGGATCAGACGATCCGGGTCATCGGTGGCATAGACCGACTTGGCCTTGCCGGCATAGAGTTCTTCGCGCTTTTCCATGGGTGCCTCCACAGGCAAATCAAAAAAAGGGGTTCAAGCAGGACCAGGGTCCTGAATCAGTGAATCGCTTGCCAATCCAGGCCGTCATCCTGGGCAGCCACGGTCAGGCGGGTCTCGTCGCCATCCAGCAGAGGCGTCAATGCCTCCAGAGCGAGTTCGGGGCGGTTATTATGCTCCGACAGGTGGGAGCAGACGATACGCTGCAGCCGATCCAGCCCCAGTTCGGTCAACAGCGCCGCAGCCTGGCCATTGGCCAGGTGCCCCCAACGTCCGCCGACACGGCGCTTGAGACTGGGCGGATAGGGACCTTCAGCCAGCATGCGCACGTCATGATTGCACTCGAGCACGAGGGCATCGCAGCCACGGAAGGCCTGGCGCACGTGTTCGCTGGGGTGGCCCAGGTCGGTCAGCAGCCCCAGCTTCCTGTCACCTGCGGCGATACGAAACTGCACCGGCTCTCGGGCGTCATGGGGCACCGTGATGGCGTCGACGTCGAGTCCCTTGATGGCAAAGCGCGACTGAGGGGTGATCCAGTGGGTCCGGGGGAGCCGGCCGAGCTTGCCGGATAGCCAGGTGCCCGGGGTCAGATGTACCGGCAGGTCATAGCGACGGGCCAGGGGGCCGATGCCACGCACATGGTCGCCATGTTCGTGGGTGACCAGCAAGGCATCGAGCTGACGCGGATGGACACCCAACCGCGCCAGCCGGCGTTCTGCCTCCTTGAGACCGAAACCGCAGTCCACCAGCAACATCGACTCGCCGTCGCTGACCAGGGTGGCGTTGCCCTTGCTTCCGCTGCCCAGGGAGGCGAAACGCAAGCCTCCCTGGGAACCATTGGCATGCCCGACGCTCATCAGCGCAGCAAGCCCTCCATGCGCTGCAGCAGCTCACGCTGGTCATCGCCGGAAAGCGGCTCGTCGTCGGCGCTACGTGCCTCCATCAGGGTTTCCTGGCCCTGGGGCGACAACCTGAGCTCGATGCGTTGCATCGACTCAAGCAGATCCATCGAGGTCAAGGAGTCGATGAAGCCACGGGTACGCTCGCTCTCGGTGATGTAATCGATCACGAAGCGCTTGCCGCTTTCATCCACGGAGACCAGTTCCCGGCGATCTTCCATCTCGAAGTTGTTCTCGAGCTGGAAGGCGAGCTCGGCGTAGGCCCGCTCGATGTCGAAGGGCATCACCATCACCCAGTCATCGCCGCGGGGCTCGAAGCGAACGCTGTCGGCTTCGGGCGTCTGCTGGGCCGACGCCGAGGCGATGCTGGCCGAGGCGCTACGCGCTTCAAAGTGACGCTGCAGAGAGTTCAGGCACAGCCGGTTGAGCTGGCCCGCGGTATCACAGCGCACCTCACTGGTGCCCGACCTGAGGCCCTGGCGCAGTACCAGGCTGGCGTCGGAGGTCTCGATGACACCGCTGGCGCTGTCGCTGCGGGTGATCTCCAGCCCGCGCTGTTCGACGAAGCGCTCGAGCTCCGGCCACACCACCGCAGGCGCGGCCCCTACCACCAGCCAGCGATCGGCGTCGGTCTCGCGCACCGCCACGTCACCGGCGGCCACCGCAGTGCTGGCAGACAGCGTCTGGGGCAAGGGCGCGGCGAAGTCCCCCTCGCGGGCGTAGAAGTCCCCGCGAGCCTGAGGCACCGGCATGATATCGCGATAGCGGCTCTGGTCGCGGCTGCCGGGGAGGGTCAGCGGAGCCGCCTGACGGGCGCCCGCGTAATCCTCGTTGCGATCGTGATAGTGACCGTCCTTGGCACAGCCGGCCAGGGTCAGGGCCGCGATCATCGCCAGCGGCAGTCCTTTAAGCGCAGAATTCATGCATCCACCTTGATTGAAAATTGGGTCCACGACATCACGACCGGAGGCACGGTTCAGGCGTCAGTCCTCGATCAGTCCTGCCAGCTGCAGGGCTTCGCTGATGGTGGAGTGATACTTCTCGCTCAGCCAGGTCAACGGCAGGCGGATGCCGGGCTCGATGATACCCATGCGGTTGAGCGCCCACTTGACGGGGATAGGATTGGCCTCGATGCCCAGGTTGGTATGCAGGGGTAGAAGCCGGGTGTTGATCTGGTGAGCCTTGTCGCTTTCACCGGCCACGGCGGCGGCGCACAACTCGTGCATGGCCTTCGGCGCCACATTGGCGGTCACCGAGATATCGCCATGACCGCCCATCAGCATGAAGTCGCAGGCGGTGGCGTCATCGCCGGAGTAGAGCATGAAGTCGCTGCCCTTGAGACGTTCGATCAGGTCCTCGGCGCGCTCCAGGTTGCCGGTGGCATCCTTGAGGCCGATGATGTTGTCGACCTCGGCCAGACGCAGCACGGTCTCGTTGTAGATGTCCGAACAGGTGCGTCCCGGCACGTTGTACAGGATCACCGGCAGATCACTGGTCTCGGCGATCACCTTGAAATGCTGATACAAACCTTCCTGGGTCGGCTTGTTGTAGTAAGGCGCCACGGTCAGGCAGTAGTCGGCCCCCACTTCCTTGGCGTAGCGGGTCAGCTCCACCGCCTCGGTGGTGTTGTTGGAGCCGGTGCCGGCGATGACGGGAATGCGGCCATTGACCTCTTCGACCACGCTGCGAATCACGTCGAAGTGCTCGGCGAAGGTCATGGTGGTGGGCTCACCGGTGGTACCCGCCGCCACGATGGCGTCTGTGCCATTGTCGAGGTGGAAATTCACCAGTTTGCGCAACACTTCCCAGTCGATATCGCCGTTGGCCTTCATCGGTGTCGCCAAGGCGACAATACTGCCCGTGATCATCCTCGTTGTTCCTCTGTTGTCTGCCCTCCCGCGACCCTGACGATGGCGGTCGGGGTGAACGAATGTGGCCAAGGGGGTCGCGACCCGGGGAAGCGTGGTCGTGACCAGAGCACAAATGGTACTCAGGCGGCCATATCCTGTACAGCCGCGTCTTTACATGAAGAGCGTCATTGCGTGTAATCGGACGCCTATTTTTGCGATTCTGGAGCCACCATGACAGTGTCCATCGGCGAGCCGGTCCCCGACTTCAGTGCCAGCGCCACCGGCGACAACACCATCACCCTGTCGCAACTACGCGGTCGCCAGGTGGCGATCTACTTCTACCCCAAGGCCAGCACCCCCGGTTGTACCACCGAGGGCGGCGACTTTCGTGACCACAAGGCAGACTTCGACGACGCCAACACTGTGGTCATCGGCGTCTCCCGTGACGGCATCCGTGCCCAGGAAAACTTCAAGGCCAAGCAGGGCTTCAATTTCGAGCTGATATCAGACAAGGACGAAGCCGTGTGTGGCCTGTTCGACGTCATCAAGCTCAAGAAGCTCTACGGCAAGGAGCACCTGGGTATCGAGCGCAGTACCTTCCTGATCGACAGCGAAGGTCTCCTGGCCAGGGAATGGCGCAAGGTCAAGGTCAAGGGCCACGTGGAAGAAGTGCTGGAAGCCGCCCGCGAATTGCACGCCCAGTCCTGACACGCCGGCCCACGGATGCAAGCCTCGTCCTCCCCGGCAAAGAACGAATGCCCGGCCATTGGCCGGGCATTGTGGTTCGCCTAGAGAGCAGGGCTCAGCCGTCGGTGCCGGTCCCTGTACCTGCGTCAGAGTGGGGCGGCAACCTTGCCATGCTGCGCTCCTTGATCCCGCGAGGCCAGGCGTAGACCAGCGCCTTCAACAGGGTCGCCAGCGGGATCGCGAAGAACACCCCCCAGAAGCCCCAGACGCCGCCGAAGAACAGCACCGCCAGGATGATCGACACCGGGTGCAGATTGACCGCCTCGGAGAACAGCACCGGCACCAGCACGTTGCCGTCCAGCGCCTGGATCACGCCGTAGGCGACGATCACATAGAGAAACTGGTCGCCCAGTCCGAAGTGAAAGCCCGCCACCGCCGCCACCGGCAGTGTCGCAACCGCGGCGCCGATGTAGGGCACCAGCACCGAAAAACCCACCAGTACCGCCAGCAGCGCCGAATAGGGAAGGCCAAAGAAGGCGAAGGTGAAGAAGGTCACACTACCGACGATGACGATCTCGGTGGCCTTGCCGCGCACATAGTTGGCGATCTGGCAGTCCATCTCCTTCCACACCCGGGTCATCAGGTCACGCTTGGCCGGCAAAAGCGACACGGTAAAGCCCACCAGACGGTCACGGTCCTTGAGCATGAACAGCACCAGGATCGGCACCAGTACCAGGTAGATGAGCAGTCCCAGCACATTGCCGAGCGACGCCAGCGACAGCGTCAGCGCACGCTGGCTCAATTGGGTCGCCTCGCGGCTGAGCACGGCGATCCAGTCCTGGACCAGGTCCGGAGTGATCAGCTGGGGGTAGCTCATCTGCAGGTCGTCCAGCATCTGCTGGCCGGCAGCAAACATCCGCGGCGCTTCCTGGATCAGGCTGGCGAGCTGGTTCCAGATCAACGGCAGCAGGATCAGCGCCAACGCCAGCAGCACCCCGACAAAGGCCAGAAAGACCGTCATGACCGCCACCAGGTGTGGCACCTTGCGTCGCGTCAGGGCGTTGACCGCGCCCTGCAGCAGAAAGGCCACCACCAGCGCGGTGAGAAAGGGCGCCAGCATCTGGCCAAGCCAGATCACCACCGCCAGCCCCACCACCAGCAACACCAGCAGCAGCACCGCCTCTTCATCGGAGAAGTAGTGATCGACCCAGCCACGAAATACGCTACGCAGACTCATGCATCACCCGCCTTGCGCAACCAGTAGACATAGACCTTGTCGCGTTCTTCACGCCCTTCCAGCACGTGGGCGCTGTGCTCGGCAAAGCTTTCAAAGTCTCGCCAGGAACCGGCGTCGGTGGCCCTGACCTCCAGCACCTGCCCAGGCGACAGGCGCGACAGCGCCTGCTTCGCCTTGAGCAGCGGCAGCGGACACGGAAGTCCGCACGCATCTAGCACATCGTCAGGTTGCACTGCCATGATCTCTCCCGAGAGAATGCGATATCGGATCGCTGCACATCGCAGCGCCGTTGCCCCGAGGGGCGAGCCCTTGCGATTTAAAGGCACTTTTCCGGCTGAATCAATGTCCCAAGGCAACCCCCTCCAACGCTATCGACGAGGATTTCGATGCCCAAGCGCACGCTGTTTGCCGTCACCGCTCGCCCCGCGCGGGCACGCCGTCAGGCATCACCTTGGCATCGTGGCCGCTGGCGCCCGATGCCGGGCCTGGCCCTGGCGTCGACGCTTGCGTTGAGCCTGAACGCCACCACAGTCCAGGCCCAGTATCTGGACCAAGGCACCCTGCTCGATCAGCCGAGGGAGCTGAACCTACCCTCGCTGATGTCCACCGGCAGCAACGCCATCAGCGGCGAGGAAACCCGCCTTGGACGTGCCTGGCTACGCCAGTTTCGCGCCCACGTGCCGGAATGGCGCGACCCATTGGCCCAGCACTATGTGGAGACGCTGGTCGGCCGCCTGGTGCCCTACAGCGACCTGGGAGGCATCAACACCACCATCACCCTGGTCGACAACAAGACCCTGAACGCCTTCGCCGTCCCCGGCGGCGTGGTCGGCGTCAACACCGGCCTGTTCGCCTTCGCCGACCAGGAGGCCGAGGTGGCCTCGGTACTGGCCCACGAGCTGGGCCACCTGTCACAGCGCCACTACGCCCGTAGCAAGGCACGCGCCGAGCAGACCCAGGTGCCTGCCATGGCCACCATGCTGGCGGGCCTGATCCTGGCCGCCAGCGGCGCCGGTGACGCCGGCATCGCGGCCCTGGCCGGCAGCCAGGCGGCGATGATCCAGGACCAGCTGCGCTACTCGCGTCGCTACGAGGAAGAGGCCGACCGCATCGGCCTGCAGGCCATGGCCAGCGCCGGCTACGAGCCCCAGGCCATGGTCGACATGTTTCGCTCCATGCAACGTCTGATGAGCCTCCAGGGCGGCACTCCGCCGGAGTTCCTGCTGACCCACCCGATCACCGAATCACGCATCAGCGACACCCAGGCCAGGGTCAACCAGACCCGGGTGACGGGCTCGGCACCGGATGAACTGCAGTACCAGTTCATCCGGGCCCGGGCACTGCTGGCGATCCACGAGCGTGCGCCCGGCCAGGCGATGACGGTGATGCGCCAGGACCAGGCGCCGGCGGACGCCCAGCGCTATCTGCAGGCGCTGATCGACGCCCGAGCCGGCCAGACCGGCTCGGCACTGAATACGCTCGACGGCCTGGCACGGGCCCACCCGGATACCGCCCTGCTGCCCGCCAGCGCCGTCCAGGTGGCGCTGGAAGGCGGGCGCGTCGACGAGGCCATCGAGCGTGCCCGGCGTCAGTTGCGCCTGATGCCAGGCTACCCACCGACCAGCCAGCTGCTGGGCGAGGCGCTCTTGCAGCGCGACCCCGACGCGGCCTACCGGGAACTCCACGAACTGGCCCAGCGCCGTCCCGAGGATCCCACCGTGTTCGGGCTGCTGGCGGAAGCCGCCGGGCGCAGTGGCCGCGAAGCCTGGGGCCATCTGGCCAGAGCCGAGCAACTGCAGCTGACCGGTGAGATCGATCGCGCCATTCGCCAGCTGGAGGTCGCCGAGGCGATGGCCGAGCGCGAAGGCGACCTTAACGCCAGGTCAAGCATTCAGCGTCGTCGAGACGCCTTCCTCGACTACCGCCGGACCATGGAGAAATTCCGCTGAGCAGGAAGCTCCGCTGAACCCGACAGCGACGGACGCGGCGACGACACCGTGCTCAGGCGACGCAACGCTCAGGCCCGCCAGCCCACAGACGACTCGGCCCAGGAACAAAAGCGCCCACGAGACTCTCTCGTGGGCGTGGGCTCGTGGGCGTGGGCTCGTGGGCGCGGGGTGTCACCAGGAAAAGTAACGGCTGACCTCAGGCCTGAAACTCCAGCATACGCGTCAGCGGCTTCAGCGCCTGGGTGCGCAGGGCGTCGCTGACCTGGATTTCACCGCTGCTCTCTCGCAGCGCGGCGGCCAGATTGTCCAGGGCATTCATCGCCATCCACGGGCAGTGGGCGCAGCTTCGACAGGTCGCGCCATTGCCCGCCGTCGGGGCCTCGAACAGGGTCTTGTCGGGCACCGCCTGCTGCATCTTGAAGAAGATGCCGCGATCGGTGGCGACGATCAGCTGCTCGTTGGGCAGCTCCTTGGCCGCCTTGATCAACTGGGAGGTGGAACCGGCGACGTCGGCCAGACTGACCACCGCTTCGGGCGACTCCGGGTGCACCAGTACGGCGGCGTCCGGATAGACCGACTTGAGGTCCTCGACCCCCTTGGCCTTGAACTCCTCGTGGACGATGCAGGCGCCGTCCCACAGCAGCATGTCGGCGCCGGTCTGCTTCTGGATGTAGCCGCCCAGGTGCTTGTCCGGGGCCCACAGGATCTTCTCTCCCCTGGCCTTGAGGTGCTCGATGACGTCCACCGCGATGGAGGAGGTAACGACCCAGTCGGCACGCGCCTTGACCGCCGCCGAGGTGTTGGCATAGACCACCACGGTGCGATCCGGATGGGCGTCGCAGAAGGCCGCGAACTCGTCCTCCGGGCAACCCACGTCCAGCGAGCAGGTCGCCTCCAGGGTCGGCATCAGCACGCGCTTTTCCGGTGACAGGATCTTGGCGGTCTCGCCCATGAAGCGCACGCCGGCCACCACCAGCGTATCGGCCTCGTGGCGTGCACCGAAGCGCGCCATCTCCAGCGAATCGGCGACACAGCCGCCGGTCTCTTCGGCCAGCTGCTGGATGGCGTCATCGGTGTAGTAGTGCGCCACCAGTACGGCATTGTGAGCCTTGAGCAGGCGCTTGATCTCTTCGACGCGCGCAGCGTCTTCCGAGGGAATACGGGTAGGGCAGTACGGGCGCGCGAGATGCTCTCTGATCTCGGCGCGAGAAGTCATGATCGTCATCGTGTCTACCACTGTGATCGACAGGGGATCCCCCTGCTGATGGGACAGTGCCGCGAACGCTCCGTTCGGCGACACGCCAGGAGAACCCTCGAGCGTGGAGCCCGGCGCCGATAGCGCCAGCGGCGACTCCTGATGCGGCGCTGGAAAGGCGTCACTGCCGCTCCAAACCCGCTGCCGGTGGTTCTCTCCCTCGCCCATGCGTCTATCGCAGCGGCGAGTCACTTGACAGTTTAACGCAGGCGGACGGTTATGCCGAGTCTCCACGCATGGTATCGGCCCAAGATTGCGCCTGCGGCATACCTGTTCTCGATTCCCTGTCGACACGATGGCATCGGCTCGACGCCGTCGGCGCGGCGTACTTGCGCCGCTTGAGGAACGGTCTGTTCAGGCTGACAGCGCCGTCGTGGCGGCGGCGGCGGCTCCAACCGCGGACTGCGCACACGAAAAACGGCCCCCGCTGCAAGCAGCGAGGGCCGTGAATCTGGTGGGTCGTGTAGGATTCGAACCTACGACCAATTGGTTAAAAGCCAACTGCTCTACCAACTGAGCTAACGACCCGATCATGACAGGACATCGTCCTGACCATGCACAGGTTCGGATGGTGGGTCGTGTAGGATTCGAACCTACGACCAATTGGTTAAAAGCCAACTGCTCTACCAACTGAGCTAACGACCCTTCCGAACGGGTGCAGATATTACGGATATGCCCCTTTCGACGCAAGTGTTTTTTTCGATTACCGTATCTTTAGCGCTTCTTGTCGCCGCGATCCGGCTTGCCGCCACGCTTCATCGTATGCACCGGGCGACGCTTGTTCTTGTCGCGGCTCCAGCGATTCTTCTCGTCCGGCGTCAACTCAGGCACCTTGCGCGATTCGAGTCCCGCCAGTCCGGCCAGGTCGTCGACCTCGTCCTGGGAAAGCTCGGTCCACTCGCCGGCCTTGGCCCGCTTGTCGAGGAAGATGTTGCCGTAGCGGACCCGCTTGAGGCGACTGACGGTCAGCCCCTGGGACTCCCACAGACGCCTGACCTCGCGGTTGCGGCCTTCCATGATGACCACGTGGAACCAGGTGTTGATGCCCTCGCCGCCGAACTCCTGGACGTCGCTGAAGCGTGCCGGGCCATCCTCGAGCATCACGCCTTCGACCATGGCCACCACGTGCTCGCGCTTGACCTCCCCCATCACTCGCACTGCGTATTCGCGCTCGATCTCGGTGGAAGGATGCATCAGCCGATTGGCCAGCTCGCCGTCGGTGGTGAACAGCAACAGCCCACTGGTGTTGATGTCCAGGCGGCCAATCGCGATCCAGCGCTCGCCCTTGAGGCGCGGCAGGCGGTCGAATACCGTACGCCGCCCCTCTGGATCCTTGCGCGTGCACAGCTCGCCCTCGGGCTTGTTGTACATGATCACCCGCCTTGGCACCTCGTCGGCGGCGCGCAGGGTGATCGGTCGGTCATCGAAACTGACCCGGTCACGGGCCTCCACTCGGTCGCCCAGGGTCGCCACGCTGCCGTTCACCTTGACCCGACCATCGGCGATGGCGGCCTCCATCTCCCGGCGGGATCCCAGGCCGGCACGCGCCAGCACCTTCTGCAGTTTTTCGCTGGTGGTCGTCATTCGTCGTTCTCACTCTCTGTAGGTTCCACCCCCGAGGCAGCGTCATCATCGACGCGGCCCCGGGCGCGTTCGGACAGCCTGGCTTCCAGATCGGCAAAGCTCAGGCGAGCCCGTTCGGACGCCGTCCCGGCGTGCTCGTCGTCGGCCGTCCCGGCCGTCGTCTCGGCTTCCTCGCGGGAAGCCGCCAAATCCTCGTCGTCGGGCGCTTGGCCCGCCGTCGTCTCGGCTTCCCCGCGGGAAGCCGTCACTTCATCCTGATCGGGCGATGATGCCTCGCCTTCCTCGGTCTCGCCTCTTTCGGTTGCAGCTTCAGCGCTGCCAACTTCAGCGCTTCCATCTTCAGCGCTTCCATCTTCAGTGGGTTCACCCTCGGCAGTTTCACCCTCGGCGGTCTCACCATCGTCGTCCAGCGGCTCGTCGGCCTGGGCCAGCAGCGCCGAGGGCGGAGGCGGTGGCTCGTCCTCGGTGTCGAACTGTTCGAACTGCTTGAGCTCGTGCATCGGCGGCAGCTCGTCGAGGGTCTTGAGCCCGAAATCGTCCAGAAAGCCACGGGTAGTGGCGAACACCGCCGGTCGTCCCGGCACGTCTCGGTGCCCGACCACGCGAATCCAGCCACGATCGAGCAGGGTGCGCATGATCGAGCCGCTCACCGTGACCCCGCGGACCTCCTCGATATCGCCCCGGGTCACCGGCTGACGATAGGCGATCAGCGCCAGCGTCTCCAGCAGCGCCCGGGAATAGCGCTGGGGGCGTTCATCCCACAACCGGGCGACCCAGTTGGCCAGCCGCGGGCGAATGCGCAGCTGGTACCCGGAGGCGGTCTCGATCAGCTCCATGGCGCCTCTGAGGTGACGCTCGGACAATCGCTCCAGCGCTTCCTTGAGCGCCCGTCGCGGCGGGCGCTCGTGTTCATCGAACAGCTGTTCGAGGCGGTCCAGCGCCAGCGGTTGGCCGGCGGCCAGCAGCGCCGCCTCTACGATGTCGTCCAACGCATCGGGCGTCTCCATCACGCTCATGCGGGCTCATCTCCCTGTGTCTTGTCAACCGACTGACCGATACGCCGATCCGGTTCACCGGCATCATCGAAGGCGCTGTCGTCGCCCGCCTCGTCGTCAACAGCGCTGTCCTCGGCGGCACTATCGTCCAAGGCATCATCAAAGGCATCGTCAGAGGCATCACCGAAGGTATCGCCGAAGGTTTCGTCGTCGAAGGCGCTCTCGCCATCGTCCTCGAGCCCTTCGTACGGATCTTCGTCGCCGTCCTCGGCCAATCGTGCCCTGACGTGGATCGGTGACATCGGCGCATTCTGGACGATTTCGATCATCGCCTCCTTGGCCAGCTCCAGGATCGCCATGAAGGTCACCACCACCCCGGCCCTGCCCTCTTCAAGCGAGAACAGCGCCTCGAAGGGGGTGTAGTGCTCATGGGTCAGGCGCTCCATGATCGCCAGCATGCGCTCCCGGGTCGACAGCACTTCACTTTCGATCTGGTGGGCCTGGTTGAGTTCGGCCCGGCGCAGAATGCCGGCCAGTGCGCCAAGCAATTCATCGAGCTCGACGTCCGGGTGGATGACCCGTGCCTCCACCGGGGGCAGCGCCGCCCGGGCCGGAAACCAGTCACGTCCAACCCGGGGCAACTCCGCCAGGGCCTCGGCGGCGAGCTTGAGCCGCTCGTACTCCTGCAGGCGGCGAATCAGCTCGGCGCGGGGGTCTTCGTCCTCGTCACCGTCTTCGCTCCTGGGCGGGCGCGGCAGCAGGGTGCGCGACTTGATCTCGGCCAGCATCGCCGCCATCAGCAGGTACTCGCCGGCCAGTTCGATTTCCATGGCCTTCATCAGTTCCACGTACTCGATGTACTGGTGGGTGATGGCGGCCACATTGATCGACAGAATATCCAGATTCTGCCGGCGAATCAGATAGAGCAGCAGGTCGAGCGGTCCCTCGAAGGTCTCGAGAAAGACCCTGAGCGCCTCCGGGGGAATGTACAGATCCTCGGGCAGCTCGGTGATCGGCTCATCGAACAGGCGTCCCAGCACCTGGGCGTGGGCTTCGACCTCGGCGTGAGGGACAGCACCGGCCTGGGCCTGCAAATCGCCCTCGGTGTCAGGCCGAGTCGCTGCACCTTCCTCGTCAGTCCCACCCTGGGGTTGTTGTGTCGTCGGCGAGTCGCTCACGCGTGGGGGACCTGGGTTGCCATGGTAGTGGTTACGATGAACAAGGGAGGATGCGGCCGCTTGGACCGAGGCGCCACCAATCCCCCAGTCTATCAAGCTCCGCGCGATCTGGCTAAATCAGCGAGGCCCAGGCGGCACTTCAGTCGGCGCTATCGGCGGTGCGATAGCGGCCGCGATAGTCGAACAGCTTTTCACGCACCTGCCAGTGACGCCCCACCTTGCGTCCGACCACGAAATCCGGGGCCCTGAGTCTTTGCTGCTCGCGACATACCTGATCGGGTGACGTCGGCGACCAGGGCACTCCGGGCGCCCGGGCGTGATCACGCAGAAACACCGCCTCGAAGGCCCGCCGCTGGGCGGGCGTCTCCAACGCGAACCACTCGGCCAGGGTGGCGCCATCCTCGTCATGGTAGGTGACCTTGAGCCGCGGCAGTCCGCGCCCATTGACGGTGGACTCGAGCAGCATGCCGCTGACCCGCAGCACCCTGGCGTCCTTGAGCTTCAAGGCCTCGCGCAGCTTGTCGTCGGCGTCCACCAGCAGCGTCTGGCAACCATGGCAGCGTCGGGCGGCGATATCGTTCTCGGCGCCGCAGTCGCCGCAGGTCTTGAAGCGAAAACGAAAGTCGCACTGGCGCGCCCCTGGCTCGGCGGCAGCCAGCGCCCTGCCTTCGGCGTCGACCAGGCCCTGGCAGCGACGGCCGAAGTGTTCGATCACCAGCTCGCCGTCGCGCTTGCCCCAGAACAGGTTGGCGTGGCCACACAGCGGACAGGGCACCTGCACCGGCTCGCTGTCGCTGTCCGGCCGCGGGCTGCCCACCTCCGGCGCATACAGGTCCCAGGGATTGCCGGCGTAGTCGAGGATCAGACAGTCGCGCTTGCCGGGCGAGAGCCTGAGTCCCCGCCCGACGATCTGCTGGTACAGGCCGACGGACTCGGTGGGCCTGAGGATCGCGATCAGGTCCACATGGGGCGCATCGAAGCCGGTGGTCAGCACCGAGACGTTGACCAGGTACTTGAGCCGTTTCGCCTTGAAGTCCTCGATCAGCCGGGTGCGCTCGTCGCTGTCGGTATCGCCGGTGATCAGTGCCGAGGCCTGTGCCGGCAGATAGCCGAGGATCTCCTCGGCGTGGGCCACGCTTGCCGCAAACAGCATGACCCCCTCGCGCTCCCGCGCCCGCTCGATCACCTCGGCGATGATGCCTGGCGTGGCCCGGTGCCCGGCCACCACGCGATTGAGCTCTTCCTCGCGATACAGCCCGCCGGTTCCCGGCGCCAGTTGTGAGAAGTCGTAGCGGGCCACCGCCGCATCCACCTTGAGCGGGCTTGCCAGGTAGCCCTGGCGCACCATCAGCCGCAGCGGCTGCTCGAACACGCAGTCGCCAAAGAAGCTGTCCGCGTCACCGCGCACCATGCCGTGGTGGTGGCGGTGGTAGATGAAGCCCTGGCCCAGTCGATACGGAGTCGCGGTCAATCCCAGTACCTTGAGCGAGGGATTGCGAGAACGCAGATGGTCGATGACCCGCCGATAGGAGGAGTCCGCGTCCAGCGATACCCGGTGGCACTCGTCGATCACCAGCAGGGTGAAGGGGCCATGGGCGTTCTGCTCGTCGCTCACCGCGTCCAGGTGGCGGACCACCGACTGCACCGAGCCGAACACCACCTGGCGGGCGCTCTCCTTGCGCCCGAGTCCGGCGCTGAAGATGTCCGCCTCGAGGCCGTAGGCCAGGTACTTGGCATGATTCTGCTCGACCAGCTCACGCACGTGGGCCAGCACCAGAACCCGCCCTCGGGCCAGGCGGGCCAGTTCGGCGATGACCAGCGACTTGCCGCTGCCGGTGGGCAACACCACCACCGCGGGCTCATCGGACTGACGAAAGTGACCAATGACGCGTTTCACCGCCTCGTGCTGATAGGGCCGCAGCTCTGGCCTGACGGAGGCGGGAGGCGACGATGGCGGGAGCCGGGACTCGGTCTGGGGCATGACGACGCCTTTACTCTGCAGGGTTCGGCAAACATTGATCCACGACACATCAGCGTGTACTCGGCGCCAGTAGCATGGGCGGCTGCGCGTCGAACCGACGCACTCTACGCCAAGCGCTCGATGCTCCACAACAGGGCCGGACCCTCCCCACCCTCCGGGCAGCCCTGGGGCACCGGCCTCGGCGAGTCACGCCGCACGTCAAGCGGCTCCGTCTTCAAGGACTCAGCCATGTCGCTTCGCCAACTCTGTCAGATGGCCTCCCTGCTCGTCTTTGCCGGTCTGCCCCTGCTGCAGGGCTGCTCCGAGGGAGATCCGCCCCTGGCCAAGCAGGTCACCCGCCCGGTCAAGCTGCTCACCCTGGACGAGATGGGCAATCGCTCCCTGACTCGCTACCCCGGTGTGGTCGAGGCCTCCGAACGCACCGACCTGGCCTTTCGCATCGGCGGGGAACTCAAGGAGCTGAACGTCCAGGCCGGCCAGGCGGTCACCAGTGGCGAGCGTATCGCCCTGCTCGACGACCGCGACGCCCGCAACGCCTTGTCCAACGCCCAGTCAAGCTACGACCTGGCGCTGGCGACCTACCGCCGCATGCAGATATCGCTGGAAAAAGGTGCCATCAGCCGCGCCGCCTTCGATGAAGCCCGGGCGGCCTTCCTGTCGGCCCAGGCCCAGTTCGACCTGGCCAAGGACCAGCTCGGCTACACCGAGCTCAAGGCGCCCTTCGACGGCGTCATCGCCAGCGTGCCGGTGGACAATTTCCAGGTGGTGGCCCCCCAGCAGACCATCGCGGTGCTGCAGCAGCCCGGCAATATCGACGTGACCTTCGACCTGCCCGAACAGCAGATCCGCCAGCTCGATCTGGAACGCGTGCGTGCCGCCCTCGAGAAGGCCGACAGCGTCGCCTGGGTGCGCTTCGGCGATGACGAGCGTCGTTTCCCCGCGCGCTACAAGGAGCACGATACCCGCGCCTCCAGCGGCACCCTCAGCTACACCGTCACCCTGACCCTGCCGACGCCGGACGACGTCTACGTGCTGGCCGGCATGAGCGCCGTGGTATCGATGGACCTCAACGCCCTGACCGGCGAAAGCGACGGCCTGTGGCGGGTGCCGCTGGGCACCGTGGTCACGCTGGAGGACGACCCCGAGGCCACGGTGGTGTGGCGCTATATCGCCGACGACGAAGCCTCGGGCAAGGTGGAAGCGGTACCGGTACAGGTCCGCACCGCCAGCGACGACGGCATCTTCATCGCCGGCGATCTGGCGGCCGGCGATCGACTGGTCGGCGCCGGCGCCCATCTGATGCGCCAAGGTCTTCGCGTCACCGCCTGGACCCAGGAAGAGGGGCTCTAGGTCATGGTCGGCTATTTTCTGCGCAACAAGACCATCAGCTGGATGGTCACGATCCTGTTGTCGGTGGGCGGTATCGTCTCCTTTCTCGGCCTGGGGCAGCTGGAGTTTCCCGACTTCACCATCCGCATGGCGCTGGTCAGCACCGCCTACCCCGGCGCCAACCCGCAGCAGGTCGAGGAAGAGGTGACACTGCGCCTGGAAAAGGCGATCCAGGAGATTCCCAACCTCAAGCGGGTCAGCTCGGTGAACAGCGCCGGGCTCTCCCAGATCACCGTGGAGCTCGACACCGACGTCCAGGGCACTGCCCTGCCCCAGTACTGGGACCTGCTTCGGCGCAAGATCGGCGACGCCCAGGCGGGCCTGCCCCCCGGCACCTCGGAGTCGCTGGTGGTGGACGACTTCAGCGACGTCTACGGTCTACTGTTCAATCTATCCGGCGATGACTACAGCCTCTACGACCTGAAGAATCAGGCCGACTTCCTGCAGCGCGAACTGCGCCTGATCGAGGGCGTCAAGAAGGTGGTGATCGCCGGCGATCGCCCGGAGCAGGTGACCATCTCGCTCAACCGCGAGCGCATGCAGGCTCTGAACATTCCCCCGGATGCACTGATCGGCCTGCTCAACGCCCAGAACGCGGTAGCCGACGCCGGCAGCGTGCGTCGACACGGCAAGATCATCTCGCTGCAGCCCAGCGGTGAATTCAGAAGCGTCGAGGCGCTGGAGGACCTGATCGTCGGTCGCCCCGGCGCCAACCCGGTGCACCTGGGCGACATCGCCACGGTGACGCGCGCGCTCACCGACCGTCCCGGTCAGCTCTACCATGCCGACGGCAAGCCGGCGATCTCGCTTGGCCTGTCGTTCGTGTCCGGGGTCAACGTGGTCAAGGTCGGCGAGGCGGTGGACGCCCGCCTGGCCGAACTGGAATCCCGCCTGCCGCTGGGCATGCAGCTGACCCCGGTCTACCACCAGCCCCAGGTGGTCAAGGAGGCGGTGTCCGGCTTTGTCATCAACCTGATGGAGTCGGTGGGCATCGTCATCGTGGTGCTGCTGGTGTTCATGGGCCTGCGCTCCGGCCTTCTGATGGGGCTGATCCTGTCGATCACCATCCTCGGCACGCTGATGCTGATGGCCGCCCACGGCCTGCAGTTGCAGAAGGTCTCGCTGGGGGCCCTGATCATTGCCCTGGGCATGCTGGTGGACAACGCCATCGTGGTCACCGAAGGCATGCTGATCGGCCTTGGCAAGGGCAAGAGCAAGCTCGAGGCAGCCAAGGAGGTGGCCGGCCAGAACTGGCTGCCGCTGCTCGGCGCCACCGCCATCGCCATCACCGCCTTCGCCCCCATCGGCCTGTCACCGGACGCCACCGGCGAACTGGTGGGCTCACTGTTCTGGGTGCTGTTCTATTCGCTGCTGCTGAGCTGGATCACCGCCCTGACGCTGACCCCCTTCTTCTTCGACATCTTCTTCAAGGACCGGGTGATCGGTGACGGCGACAGTCACGAGGATCCCTACAAGGGAGTGATTTTCCAGCTGTTCGGCTGGCTGGTCGACAAGGGCATTCGCTTTCGCTGGCTGACCATCGCGGTCTGCGTGGGCCTGCTGGTCGGCGCCTTCGCGCTGTCCTCCAACATCAAGAACGCCTTCTTCCCGGATTCCACCACACCGCTGTTCTTCGTCGATGTGTGGATGCCTGAGGGCACCGATATTCTCGAGAGCGAGCGGGTGGCCTCGCGCCTGGAGGCACAGGTGGCGACGATGGACCAGGTCACCCACGTGACCAGCGTGATCGGCGGCGGCGCCCAGCGCTTCACCCTGACCTACTCGCCCGAGGACCGCTATCCGAGCTACAGCCAGCTGATTGTCGAGACCGAGGATCTCGACAGCCGGGCCAGGCGCATGGCCGAGATCATCACCCTGCTGCGCGATGACTACCCCGAGGTGCAGTACAAGGTCCAGGCGCTGCAGGTCGGCCCTTCGGCCAAGGCCAGCCTGGAGGCGCGCCTGTACGGCCCGGACCCGGATACCCTGCGCAAGCTCGCCACCGAGGTCAGCGAGGTGTTCCGCGCCGATCCCTTCGTCGACAGTATCCGCCTGTCCTGGGGAAATCGGGTCGAGGAGCTGACGCCTGAGTTTCTCGAGCAGCAGGCGCGGCGCGTCGGCGTCACCCGCCAGGCGCTGCACCAGGCGTTGCTGATCCACAACGACGGCCAGATGGCCGGCGTCTACCGCGAGGGCTCCGACCTGATCCCCATCGTGCTGCGCGATGAACGGCAAGAGCGCTACGGCCTCAACGACATCGCCAGCCTCAACGTCTGGAGCGCCGAGCAGCAGACCTACATCAGCGCCGGCAGTGTGCTGGGGCCGCTCGAGACCCAGCTGCATGATCCGCTGATCAAGCGTCGCGACCGTCAGCGCATGCTGGCGGTCTACGCCGAGCCGCTACCGCTGTCCGGCGAGACGGCGGCCAACATCCTTGCGCGGCTCAAGCCCCGGATCGAGGCCATCGATCTCCCCGAGGGCTACCACCTGGGCTGGGGCGGCGAGGACGAGACCTCGCGTGACGCCAAGAAGGCGCTGTTCAAGTTGTTGCCGCTGGGCATCCTCGGCATGTTCATCCTGACCATGCTGCTGTTCGGCAACCTGCGCCAGTCGCTGGCGATCTGGGCCATCGTGCCCTTGACCGTGATCGGTATCGTCGGCGGTCTTCTGACCTTCAACGCCCCCTTCACCTTCATGGCGCTGCTCGGCACCCTGAGCCTGGTCGGCATGGTGCTCAAGAACGCCATCGTGCTGGTCGAGGAGATCAAGATCCAGATGCCGCTGTACGAGGCGCCCTTCGATGCGGTGATGGCCGCCGCCATCAGCCGGGTACGGCCGGTATCCATGGCGGCGATCACCACCATGCTGGGCATGATCCCGCTGTTCGGCGACGCCTTCTTCGCCTCCATGGCGGTGGTCATCGTGTTCGGTCTGGGTGCGGCCACCTTGCTGACCCTGGTGATCCTGCCGGTGATCTACGCCACCCTGTTCCGCATCCATCCTCCGTCGCCAGTCGAGGGGCCTACCGGAACCTGACCCCTATCGGAAGGTGACTGCAAGACAAGGCCCTCGCGGGCGATACCCGCGAGGGCCTTGTCGTTGGCTTGCGGCATAGGCCGCCGGCGCTCAATCGAACCGCGGTGGGCGCCCGTCCAGGCGTGCCCGGGTCGCTTCTCGCTGCTCGCGCCCGGCCAGCAGGTTGCGCTGCAGTTCGGCTTCCATGGCCAAGCGTCCGCGCTCATCCAGGCGCGGCGCCTCTCGCCACAGCCGACGCGCCGCGGCCACCGCCTTGGGCGAGCGCCGGGCCATGGACACGGCGAGCTCCAGCGCCGCCTCGCGCGGGTCCTCGTCCAGCCGCGAGGCCAGCCCCAGCACCATGGCCTCGTCGCCGGCCAGATGGCGGCCGGTCAGCATCAGATCCTGAATCACGTCCTGACGCAGCGCGGCGGCGGTGACGCTGACCGCCATATCCGACATCAGCCCCCACTCGATCTCCGGCAGCGCCAGCGTCGCCTCCGGGTGGACGATACGCAGATCGGCACCCAGCGCCATCTGCAGGCCGGCGCCAAAGACGTGACCATGCAGCGCCGCTACCACCGGCGCCCCCAGGTCACGCCAGCCAAGCGCCAGGCGCTGGGCCGGATTGACCCCACTGGCGTCCGGCGTCAGCAGCCAGGCCACGCGCTCGGGGCTTGCCACCACCGAGGCCACGTCCAGTCCCGAGCAGAAGCTCTCGCCCTCGCCGGTAAGCACCACCGCGCGCAGGCCCACCCGTTCGCCCAGCCAGCGCTGGACCTCGAGCAGGGCGTCGATCATCGGCGGATCCATGGCGTTGTGGCGATCTGGCCGCTCGAGATGTACCCGTGCCACATGGTCGATCAGGGAGACGCTCAAGCGGTCATGAAAACTGCGCTGGGTGGATGAGGACATGGAAGCTCCGTCGATAAGGTGGCCGGTCAGGTGATCGATAAAGGGGCGAAACTGTGCAAGCGGGAACTTCAACTTGGCACCTGACGCCGCTCGATACAACACCTGACGTTGTCCCGGATACGACAACGCCGCCCGCAGGCGGCGTTGTCGTGGGTCAGGAGGGACTGGAGGATCAGCCCAGCCACACCCGGGCATTGCGGAACAGCCTGAGCCAGGCGCCGTCCTGGCTCCACTCGGCCGGCCGCCAGGAGTTGGTGACGGCACGCACCACCCGCTCCGGGTGGGGCATCATGATCGTCACCCGGCCATCCGGCGTGGTCAGGCCGGTGATACCGGAGGGCGAGCCGTTGGGGTTGGCCGGGTAGCGGGTGGTGCACTGGCCGTGGTTGTCGATATAGCGCAGGGCCACCTGGCCCGAGCCCTGCATGCTGCGCAGGTGGGCGCTATCGCGAAACTCGGCGCGGCCCTCGCCATGGGCCACGGCGATGGGCAGGCGCGAGCCTTCCATGCCGGCCAGCAGGATCGACGGGGTCTTCTCCACCTGCACCATGGCCACTCGGGCCTCGAACTGCTCGGACTCGTTACGCACGAAGCGCGGCCAGTTCTCGGCGCCGGGGATCAGCTCCTTGAGCTGGGACAACATCTGGCAGCCGTTGCACACGCCGAGGGCGAAGCTGTCGTCGCGCGCGAAGAAGTCGGCGAACTGCTCGCGGGCGCGGGGGTTGAACAGCACCGACTTGGCCCAGCCACCACCGGCGCCGAGCACGTCGCCGTAGGAGAAGCCACCACAGGCGGCCAGCCCCTTGAATTCGTCGAGACCGACACGTCCCTCGAGCAGGTCGCTCATGTGCACGTCGACCGCCTCGAAGCCGGCCTTGTCGAAGGCCCAGGCCATCTCCAGGTGACCATTGACGCCCTGCTCGCGCAGGATGGCGGCACGCGGACGTGCGCTGTTGACGAAGGGCGCGCTGATGTCCTCGTCGACGTCGAAGGTCGGGCTGGCACTCAGGCCCGGGTCACGGGTGTCGAGCAGGTTGTCGAACTCGTTCTTGGCGCACTCGGGGTTGTCGCGCAGAGCCTGCAGGCGGTAGCTGGTCTCGCTCCAGGTGCGCTGGGTCAGCTGCCGGGTGGTCTCCAGCAACGGCTCCTCGAACAGGGTCACGCGGATCTGGTCGTCGTAGCGCGGACGGGCGATGACGCCGCAGGTCTCGATACCGGCGGCGGCGAACTGGGCCAGCACCTCTTCGGTGTGCTCACGGCTGACCTGGATGACCGCCCCCAACTCCTCGCTGAACAGCGCGTCCACCGCCTCGGCGGCCTCGTCGATCAACCAGTCGAGCTTGATCTCGAGCCCGGCGCGGCCGGCGAAGGCCATCTCCAGCAGGGTGACGATCAGGCCACCGTCGCTGCGGTCGTGGTAGGCCAGCAGTCGACCGTCGGCGTTGAGCCCCTGGATGACGCTGAAGAAGGCCTTGAGGTCCTCGGCGTCGTCCAGGTCCGGGCAGTCGTTGCCGACCTGGCCGTAGACCTGGGCCAGGGCGGAGCCGCCCAGACGATTCTTGCCGGCGCCCAGGTCGATCAGCAGCAGGTCGCTCTCGTCCTGGTCGAGGCGAATCTGCGGGGTCAGCGTCTTCATGGCGTCGGTGACCGGAGCGAAGCCGGTGATCGCAAGGGTCAGCGGCGAGGTCACCGCCTTCTGCTCACCGTCCTGCTCCCAGGCGGTGCGCATGGACATGGAGTCCTTGCCCACCGGCACCGCGATGCCCAGCGCCGGGCACAGCTCCATGCCGACGGCGTGCACGGCGTCATACAGCGCCTGGTTCTCGCCTTCATGGTCCGCCGCGCTCATCCAGTTGGCCGACATCTTGATGTCGCCAAGCTGGGCGATCGGGGCAGCGGCCAGGTTGGTGATCGACTCGGCCACCGCCAGGCGTGCGCTGGCGGCGGGGTCGATCAGCGCCACCGGCGACCGCTCGCCCATGGCCATGGCCTCACCGGCGTGGGTATCGAAGCTTGCCGTGGTCACCGCCACGTCGGCCACCGGCACCTGCCAGGGACCGACCATCTGGTCACGCGCGACCTGGCCGGTGATCGAGCGGTCGCCAATGGTGATCAGGAAGCTCTTGGAGGCCACGGTGGGCAGACGCAGCACGCGATCCAGCGCCTCGCGCAGGTCCAGGTTGTCGAGCATCACACCGGGCAGTTCCAGCGGGGCACGCTCGAATTCACGCTGCATCTTGGGTGGCTTGCCGAACAGCACGCTCATCGGCAGGTCCACCGGGCGGGTGTCGAAGTGGCCGTCCACCACCGCCAGGTGGTGTTCTGCGGTGGCCTCGCCGACCACCGCGTAAGGGCAGCGTTCGCGCCGGCACAGGGCGTCGAAGGTCTCGAGATCCGCAGGTGCCACCGCCAGCACGTAGCGCTCCTGGGCCTCGTTGCACCAGATCTCCAGCGGGCTCATGCCGGGCTCGGCGTTGGGCACCTCGCGCAGGCTGAACAGACCACCACGATCGCCGTCCTTGACCAGTTCCGGCAAGGCGTTGGACAGACCACCGGCGCCTACGTCGTGGATAAAGCAGATGGGGTTGTCGTCACCCAGCGCCCAGCAGCGGTCGATGACCTCCTGGGCACGCCGCTCGATCTCGGGGTTGTCGCGCTGAACAGAAGCGAAGTCGAGATCGAAGCTCGACGAGCCGGAGGCCATCGACGACGCTGCGCCGCCGCCGAGCCCGATCAACATCGCCGGGCCACCCATCACGATCAGCTTGCCGCCCACCGGGATCTCGCCCTTGGCCACGTGCTGTTCGCGGATGTTGCCGTAGCCGCCGGCGATCATGATCGGCTTGTGGTAGCCGCGACGCTCGATGCCGCTGGCACCGAGAGCGTCCTGCTCGTAGGTGCGGAAATAGCCGGTGAGGTTGGGACGGCCAAATTCGTTGTTGAAGGCGGCGCCGCCGATGGGGCCCTCGAGCATGATCTCCAGGGCGTTGACGATGCGCTCGGGCTTGCCGTAGTCGAACGCCTCCCAGGGCTGCACGAACTCGGGGATACGCAGGTTGGACACGGTAAAGCCGGTCAGCCCCGCCTTGGGCTTGCCGCCGATGCCGGTGGCGCCTTCGTCGCGGATCTCGCCGCCGGCACCGGTGGCCGCACCGGGATGAGGCGCGATGGCGGTCGGGTGGTTGTGGGTCTCGACCTTGGTCAGGATGTGGATCGGCTCCACTTCCCCGCCGTAGCTGGCGCGCTCACCGTCACGACCGGTCAGCGGGGTGGCGAAGAAGCGACGCGCCTCGCTGCCCTTGATCACCGCAGCGTTGTCGCTGTAGGCCGACAGGATGCCGTCCGGCGAGGCCTCGAAGGTGTTCTTGATCATCTTGAACAGCGAGTGGCTCTGGGCCTCGCCGTCGATGACCCAGTCGGCGTTGAAGATCTTGTGGCGGCAGTGCTCGGAGTTGGCCTGGGCGAACATCATCAGCTCGACGTCGCTGGGGTTGCGGCCCAGCTCGACAAACGCCTCGACCAGGTAGTCGATCTCGTCCTCGGCCAGGGCGAGTCCCAGCTCGCGATTGGCGACCTCAAGCGCAGTACGGCCACCCTCGAGCACGCCCACCTGGCCCAGCGGCGCCGGCTCATGGTGGGCGAACAGGGTGGCGGCGTCGGAGCTGTCTCGCAGCACCGTCTCGGTCATGCGGTCATGCAGGCCGGCGACGATGGCGTCGAAGTGGGCTTCCTTCAGCGTACCGCGCACCTTGATGCGATAGAGGATGCCGCGCTCCAGGCGGTTGATCTGGGTCAAACCGCAGTTGTGGGCAATGTCGGTAGCCTTGGATGACCAGGGAGACTGGGTGCCGATACGTGGCACCACCAGCAACGCAAGCCCCTCCACATCGCTATCCTGCTGTGCCGGCCCGTAGTCGAGCAGGCGCTCGAGCAGGCTCAGTTCGGTGGCATCGAGCTCCCGCTCCAGATCGGCAAAGTGCACATACTCGGCGTGCAGCGCCTCGATCTCGGGGACGGACACACGCAGTTGAGCCAGCAGCTTGGCGTGACGGAAGGTGGACAGGGCGGGCGCTCCGCGCAGTTCGAGCATATCCAGGAGCCTCTGAAGATCAGCGATAAAAGAAGGGGGCCGCGGCGGGCGAGACGGCATATGATACTGGAAACCGACGGGTGCGAGAAATCGATGCGGATGACAGCGCCCCGTGGGCTGGGTAAGGTGGGCGCTCCACCATGAGCGATTTTGCCCCGATGAAGGACGGTTTCCGTCATGCGCGGCGCCTGCGCATCCTTGCCGCCAGTGGCCTGGGCCTGCTGTGGGCGCTCTGGCCAACACCGCCCGGCCCCTCCTCAAGCGCTGCCCTGGAGCGAGTACTGGCACGTGATTTCATCACCGTGCACACCCGCAATACCCCCTTTACCTACTACGAGGGGCGCCAGGGACCTACCGGCTTCGAGTACGAACTGATGCGTCGCTTCGCCGACCGCCTCGGGGTCAGCCTGAACCTGAGCGATGACCACCATGTGCAGAGCGTGCTCGACGCGGTGCGCCACCAGGGCGACCTCGGCGCGGCCGCCCTGCCGCTGGATCCGCTGGCGGAAGGCCTGGTGTTTTCGCGCCCGATCCTGTCGATGCAGCCGATGGTGGTGTATCGCCGAGGACTGCAGCCGCCCAAGGCGCTCGATGACCTCAAGGACTGGAACATCGGCATCGCCAAGGGCACCGGCATCAGCCGCGTCATGCACGAATTGCAGCGCGAGCACCCTCGCCTCAGCTGGAAGGAAGCGGAAGACCTGGAGATCGCCTCGCTGCTCAGGCGCATCGAGGATGGCGAGCTGGACGCCGCGGTGGTGTACGCCCACCAGTTCCGCCTCAATCGTCTGTTCTTCCCCGAAGTGGAAGACGGCTTCGACATCGGCGAGCCGGTGACCATGGCCTGGGCCTTCTCCGGGAAAGACGGTCTGGCGCTGATCGAACGCGCCAATACGTTCTTCGACGAGCTTCGCGCAGACGGTGAACTCGACCGCCTCACCGCCCGCTACTTCGGTCATGACGACTATCTCGAGTACGTCGGCGCCCGGGTCTTCATCAACCACGTCAACAAGCGCCTGCCCCGCTTCGATGCCCTGTTTCGAGAGGCCGCCCGCGCGCAACACTTCGACTGGAAGCTGCTGGCGGCGGTGGGTTATCAAGAGTCCCACTGGGACCCGGAGGCAACGTCGCCCACCGGGGTGCGTGGGCTGATGATGCTGACCAACGCCACCGCCGAGGAAGTCGGAGTATCGAACCGGCTGGACCCGGCCCAGAGCATCGAGGGCGGCGCACGCTATCTGCGCAGCGTCGAACAGCGATTGCCCGAGTCGATCACCGGGGAGGACCGCCTCTACATGGCACTCGCGGCCTACAACGTGGGCCTCGGCCATCTGTATGACGCCCGTGATATCGCCCGCATGCGGGGTGGCAACCCGGATCTGTGGCGTGATGTGCGTGAGGCGCTGCCCCTGTTGCAGGAAAGCCAGTGGCACAGCAAGACACGCCACGGCTACGCAAGGGGTGGCGAACCGGTCATCTATGTGCAGAATATTCGCCGCTATCTCGAGATCCTCGACTACGTCGATCGCAGCCAGCAGCAGTTCCACCAGCTGAATGCCCGCCTGCCCGATCAAGCCGACGCCGAGATCTTCGAACTCGTGCCCCCCATGCCCTAGGACACCTTGCCTTCATGTCTCGAATTGCCCTGTCCATGACGCTGCTGGTCATCCTGCTGGCCACGGCGGGACTGATCGTCGACCCCTCGATGATCCAGGATCAGAGCCACAGCGCCAGCTGGACCCTGCTGCTGCTGACCGGCATCGGCCAGGCGATGTGGTACTGGCGTGGGGTGAGGATGTCGGTCGTGTGTCTGTTGCCGGTGCTGGCGATCCTGCTGCTGGGCCTGGCCAGCTACCTGCTGCCCGAAGCCCTGATCTCTTACGTCACGCTCGACCAATGGGCATCGTGGCTACCCGGGGTCCAGGGCCTCGACGATCTTCGACCGCCCTTGATGGAGCTGCTCATCCTGCTGGCGCTGACTGGCGGGCTGCTGGGACGCACCCGGGCGAGCCTGGCCGCCCCGCTGCTGCAGGCGCTGGCGGCGCTGTTACTGGTCACCGAAGCGCTGCTGGTGATCACCGACGAGATCCGCTCGCCGCAGAACCTGGCAGGCACCCCCGCCAGCATGCTGTTGCTGGCGCTGTTGCTGGTCGCCCAGTTCGTCGGCGTGGTCTCGGGGTGGCGCCACACCCGGATCAGCATCCTGCGCAGCCTGATTCCCTCGCTCGCCCTGGTGCTGGTCAGTCTGTTCGTCTGGAACCAGCAACGTGTGTACGTGGACCAGCAGCTTCAAGACGAGCTGCAGGGCGAATCGGATCGTCTGGCGACTCAGCTTGGCGCCGAGATAACGGCCCACCTGGAGGCAGTGAGACGTTTCGCCAGCTTCTGGAGCCTGCTGGAAGAGGCCCCCAGCGCCGAAGAGTGGGAGCGCCAGGCCGCCTTTTACCACCAGGACTTCAGCTACTTTCTCAACATCGCCTATATCGAAGCCGACGGTACCATCCGCCTTGTCCACCCACGCGATGACAGCAACCGGGCGATCATCGGCATCAATGCACTAGACGTGGACCGCCCCTACGTCGACGCACTGGCGAAGGCACTTTCCGACAACCAGGAGGGCCACACCGGCGTCGTGCCACTGCTGCAGGGGATGCCCGGCATGATCTACTACCTGCCGATCACCTCCCCCGACCAGCAGCGCGTCACCGGCGCTGCGGCCATGGTGCTCAGCCTCCCGGTGCTGGCCGACAAGCTCTACGCCGAGACCCTGCTGGACCGTGAGCATATCCGCATGCGCTTTGCCGTGGACGGTGACACCATCCGCGACTGGCCGACCAGCGAGTCGCCAGGCCCATGGACCACGCTTAGCCTGCTTGCCCTTGACGAACAAGAGCTGACCGTCGCCTTGAACGCCTCCACTGGCTACTTGCTGGGTCTGCGTTCGCGCCAGCCGGTGGCCAGTCTCAGCATCGGGCTGCTGCTGGCTTACCTGCTGTACATGGTGGTATTCGGCCACCACCGCATGTCGGTACAACACTCGTCGATGTACCGCTCCAACGAGGAGCTGCGCCGAGAGGTCCGCCATCGTACCGAACTGCAGCGTGAGGTGGAGTGGCTTGCCGGCCACGACGAGCTGACGCTGCTGCCCAATCGCCGCCTGTTCATGTCGACGTTGCGAGAACAGCAGGAGTGCCGCTCGCTGAGCGTTCTTCTGTGTGACATCGATCACTTCAAGAGCATCAATGACCAGCTCGGCCACCAGGCGGGGGACGAGGCGCTTCGTCGCTTCGCCCGAGTGGGACGCCTGGCGATGCCCGAAGGGGTGGTGCTGGCCCGTTACGGCGGCGAGGAATTCGTGGCCCTGCTGACCGGGGTGGCCGCGGACGAGGCCGTCGAGATCGCCGAATCCCTGCGCCAGAGCGTGATGAACTGCGGCGTTGAGCATGCCGATGGGCGCCCCATGACGGTAAGCATCGGCATCGCCAGCCACGGCGCCGGCGACCTGATCGCCGAAGACCTGCTCCACCGCGCGGATCTGGCGCTTTATCGGGCCAAGCGGCAGGGGCGCAATCGTATCGAGGTTTGTGGATCACCTGCCTGAGCGCGGCCTTGCGCGGATCTGGCACGCGGCCTCAACACCAGGCGCCAACCAGACACCCACCCGCCCCCTCGATGTCCTTGATCTACATCAGGAAAGGCATGGTTCCGCGCCCACTTGGCCGCATTTTCCAGCACAATCCCCCGAACGTCTATTCTTCTCGCTGATCGGTTCGGCGAGATATTTCGCTGACCACAACGTCCAACAACCGCCAGCTCCTCGCCTGGAAAGTGGGTACATGCTACGTCTCAGAATCCCGCTGACGCTGTTGTCCCTGGCACTGTACATTGCGGGGCTCTGCGCCAGCCTCGCCGGCTATACCGCCTCGACCACCTTGCCCACCCTGGTACTGGGCGGCTTGATCGGTCTTGCTCAACTGGCCTGGTACCGCCAGCGGCTGGGCTTGAGTCTGACGCTGGTGGTGGCGGTGTTGGCCGCTCTGCTGATCGGCGTGGCCGGCGATATCCTGCCCCAGGGCTGGCTGTCTCTGGCGACTTTCGATCCACCGGCGCCGCTCGATACTGGCCACCCACGCCTTTCCTGGCAGTGGCCGGGGTTGGCCGACAGCCTGCTGCTGGCGTGCCTGGCCTTGAGTCTTGCCCTGCGCACCCGTGCCAGCCTGGGCACCCCCTTGCTCCACGCCATCGCCGTCCTGCTGTGGGGGAGTCTGGCCTACCAGGTGGCGGCGCCCGAGACACTGCCGCCGCTGGCGCCACCCGCAGGTCCCTGGGCGCTGGCGGGCAGCGGGCTGCTATTGCTGACCCAGTTCCTGGCGGTGGTGACCGGCTGGCGCCATAACCAGGCGAGCCTGTTGCGCGCCCTGGGCCCCGGTCTTCTGATTGCCACGGCAACGGTTCTGCTGTGGTGCCAGCAGGACAGCGAGGCCAATCGACAGCTATTCGAACGTGCCCAGCGGGAGACCGATCGCCTGTCGGCAACGATGACAGACCGCATCGACGACACCCTTCGAGCCATGCATCGCTTCCATCTGGTCTGGGAGATCGATCAACGCCTGCCCTCGGCATCGATGTGGCGCCACGAAGCCCAGAGCTTTATGAACGACTTCCCGGAACTGCCCCTGCTGGCCCTGATCGATCCCTCCGGACGGGTCCAGCACCTCTATCCCGACGACAACTGGCACCAGGCCTACCCGGGCATGCGCTTGCTGGATGGAGCCCTCGACCAGCCACTGATGGAAGTGCTGCAGCAGAGCTTTCACCAGCGCGACGCGGTGTCATCGGATATCCTGCCACTGCCCGATGGGGGCTGGGGCATCATCCACTTTCTGCCGATCCACACGGTTGATGGTGGGCGGCTGCTGGGTTCGGTCGCCATGGTCTTCAGCCTCGACGCCTTAGCTTCCAATCTCCTGCCCGCGCTCGCCGATATACCGGACGCCATGACGCTGACATTGAAAGACGGCGACAGCACCCTATGGCGGGTACCGACGTCAGCGTCGAATTCGCCCTGGAGGCTCGTCAGCGACGTTCGTCTGCTGTCCCATACCCTGCACCTGGAGCTCAGCCCCAACCGCCGTTTGCTGGAGCACCTGAAGCTGCACTATCCGAGTTCAACGCTGTGCACCGGCCTGATCATGGCTCTGCTGCTCTACCTGCTGTTGTTCAGCCGCCATCGGCAGCGCCAGCAGCACCGCCAGATTGCCGATACCAATCTCGAACTACGCCGAGAAATGCGGCGTCGTTCGCGCCTGCAGAAAAACATCGAATGGCTGGCAGGACACGACGACCTCACGGGCCTGGCCAATCGACGCACCTTTCTCGCCAGCCTGCCGACGGACGCCGGACAGAGCCCTCTCAGTCTGCTGTTATGTGACCTCGACCATTTCAAGCGCATCAACGACCAACAAGGCCATCAAGCCGGAGACCAGGCGCTCAAGCGCTTCGCCGCCTGCGCGCAGAAACTGCTTCCACAGGGTGGCGTGCTGGCCCGCTACGGCGGCGAGGAATTCGTGGTCTATCTGCCACAGGGCGATATCGCCTGGGTACATGCCTGGGCAGAACACCTGAGGCGAGAGGTGCAGGCCTGCGGCGTACAACACGAAGACGGCAGTCCCATGACGGTATGTATCGGCCTGATCACCCAGACCGACGGCCCCGTTGTGCCGAGGGACTTGCTGCATCGAGCGGATATGGCGCTGTATCGTGCCAAGCGGCTGGGCCGCAATCGGGTGGAGATCGCCGAGGCGAAGCCCGCTGCTGAGCCCAGCGAGGCCACAGAGCCCAACGGTCTGTTGCACTCCTGACTCAGGTCAACCCCACTGGCGCGAGGCGGCGCACTTCTTCCTGAGTCTCGATCAGCGCCTGGGTAAGCTGGTCGTAGCGCGGCCAGTCAGGCCGCGAGCCGCCAGGGTTGGAACGCCTGAATGTGGTACACCTCGACACCCGTTGTTCGTCACTACCGGCTATTGAGCCAAGGGCTGACCCTGCTCGCCCTGGTGCTGGCAGTCGCCTCCCTCACCGTGCTCGATACTCGGGTAGCCTCTCTGCCGGCGAATCAGACGACCCTGGCGCTGGCCCTTATCGTCGCCATCGGTCAATGGCGATGGACACGCAAGGGGGTCTTCACCAGTGCCCTGGTGCTATGGCCACTGTGTCTGTGCCTGGTCACTCTGCTATTCGGCACCTGTGCACCGGAAGACTGGCTGTCACTGGAGCGCCTGTCCGAACCCTTCCGTTGGCTGACAACACCTTCGACGCTGCTGGACTGGCGCCCGCCGCTGGTCGAACTGGTCGTGCTGACGCTGCTGACCCTGGGGATACTGGCGCGCACGCGCTCGAGCCTGGGCGTCCCCTTGCTCCACATGTCCTGCTTGCTGCTGTTGCTGCTGGACCAGACACCACTGCATCACTGGCTGCCTTCAGCGGCACTGCTGCACGCCCACTCGCTCACCGTCACCGCCGTCCTCGGCCTGTTGCTGGCCGGCCAGTGGGTGGGCGTGGTAAGCGGCTGGCGTCCCACCCGCGACAGCCTCAGGCGTGGGCTTTGGCCTTCGACACTTCTGGTCGTGATGACCCTGGCACTTTGGCAGTACCTGGAGATTCAGGCCGATGGCGAACTGCAATATCTAGGACAGCGCGAAGGCCGTGCCATGGAGGAACGCCTGGCTGGCGAATTCAATGACTTTCGACACTCCCTGCAACATTTGCAGGTTTTCCTCGAACAATCGCCGCTCCCGCCCTCTACCGAACGCTGGCAGCACCTGACGCGACCTCTTCGCGACCACTTTCCCTACCTTGCGACGCTGCGCTACGTCGAAGTGACCGGCGGCAATGTGCGAAGCCCCGCGACCACAGTCGTCCCCAGGTCCACTGATATGCCTCAACCTGCCGCGGTGCTCCCCCCGGCGGCCCAGATCACTACCCTCGCCATCGACGCTCCTGCACCGACGATGAAGATCACGCTCTCGCTACCGATTCGCCGTCCCGGTGGAAAGCCGCTCGGGCACTTGGCAGCGACCTTGTCACTATCAGCCATGGCCGAGAATATGTATACGCATCCCCCCTCGGGGGCGGGGAGCCTGCAGGTCCGACTTACCTACCACAACCGTCTGATCAAGGAATGGCCCATGGAGGGGCATCCGGCCCCGTGGACAGTATCTGTTCCCCTCGACGCCATTCCCCTGCATCGACCCGACAATAAGGCGGTGACAGTCGACACAGCCTATCTACCGCTCGAGCTGACCTTGCGCCCCGATACCCGATTGCTGACGCGCCTGCGCAGCCGTCTTCCGGCTGTCACCCTGATGCTGGGTCTGCTGTTCAGCCAGTTCCTCTATCTGACATTGTTCAGCCAGCACCAGATGGCCTCCCAGCATCGTGCGCTTGCACGCTCCAACGGAGACCTTCGCCGCGAGGTCCGCACTCGCCATCGCCTGCAGCAGCAACTCAGCTGGCTCGCCGACCACGACGAACTCACCGGTCTGCCGAACCGACGTCACCTTCAGGCCACCGCCCAGACCTGGCGGGCGCGCTTGCCCCTTAGCGTTATTCTTGTCGACATCGACCACTTCAAGCGCATCAACGACTGCCTCGGCCATGCCGAAGGCGACAGAGTGCTCAAGGCGGTAGGTCGACTTGCACAGGAGACCCTGGGGGATGACGGCCTGCTGGGGCGCTACGGCGGGGAAGAGTTTCTGGTGATCATTCCCGAAGGACGGCTAGCCGAAGCCAGCGCTGTGGCCGAGCGTCTGCGGCGTGCCGTCCGACAGGCACCGCTGGCTCATCACGACGGCACGCCACTGACCATCAGCCTGGGGGTGGCATGCCAGGACCAGGCACCGCTAGATCTGGCACGCCTGATACAGCAGGCGGACCAGGCGCTCTATACAGCGAAGCACCAGGGACGCGACCGGGTCGAGCTTTTCGTGGATACCGTCGACGGCGCATCGGACCTGGACACACCGCCCTTCACCACCTGAGCAAGGCTCGAAACCTGTAACGGGAGTCTTGAGCAACCCGTCGGCACCGCCGACGTTGCCTCAGTGCTTTGCGCTGCGGCAAAGGCTCATCGGCGCTCGGCAAAAAACGTCTTGAGCAGGCGAGAGGCTCGGCTCGCCAGCACCCCACCTTCGACCTCCACCTGGTGGAAGTGCCAGGGCTGGGCGAACAGGTTGGCTCGGGACTCGACCATGCCGGAACGAGGCTCCGCGGCACCGTAGACCAGACGCCGGATCCTGGCGTGGATGATGGCCCCGGAGCACATCATGCAGGGTTCCAGCGTCACGTACAGCGTGCAGCCCTCGAGCCGATAGTTCGACAGGCTCACCCCGGCGTCCCTGAGCGCCTGAACCTCGGCATGGGCGCTGGGATCATGGCTCGCCACGGGGCCGTTGGCGCCGCGACCGATGATCTCTCCGGCCGCGTCCACCACCACCGCACCGACCGGCACCTCTCCTGCCTGGGCCGCCCGCTCCGCCAGTTCCAGCGCTCGATGCATGTAAAATTCGTCACTGCGCAAGGTGTTGCACTCCCGTACACTGAGCCCAGGCAAATGCTGAACCATTGTCGCGGGCACGGCAATCGCCACCGTGTCACCGCCATCGACTAGCCGGGCTACCCCGGCGCAAGGAGGATACGCGAATGTCGGACGCCTTGAAGGGTCTGGTAGACCTGCTGGGCCTGGAAATGCTGGAAGAGAACCTGTTTCGTGGACGCAGCCAGGACCTGGGGCTTCCCCAGCTGTTCGGCGGCCAGGTACTGGGCCAGGCGCTGTCGGCGGCCACCCAGACCGTCGCGGCGGAGCGTCAGGTGCACTCGCTGCACGGCTACTTCCTGCGTCCCGGCGACGCCGCCATGCCGGTGGTCTATCAGGTCGACCGCGTTCGTGACGGTGGCAGCTTCACCACCCGCCGCATCACCGCGATCCAGAAGGGCCGTCCGATCTTCTTCTGCAGCGCTTCCTTCCATGGCCAGGAACACAGCCTGAGCCACCAGGCCAGCATGCCCGCCCTCGAAGCAACAGAGCCCGGCGACAGCGACGAGATCCTGCGCTTCCCCGGCCACCCGATCGAATTTCGCCATGTGGAAGACACCGCCGAGGACGGCGCGCCCGCGCGCAAGCGGTTGTGGTTCCGGCTCAATGGCGAGCTGCCCGATGACCCCGCTCTGCATCGCTACCTGCTCGCCTACAGCTCGGATTTCAACCTGCTGACCACCGCCCTGGTGCCCCATGGCATCCGTTTCGGCGACCCCAAGCTGCAGATCGCCAGCCTCGACCACTCGCTGTGGTTTCACCAGGACGTGGCCGTCAACGACTGGCTGCTGTACGACATGGACAGCCCCTGGGCCGGCGGCGCCAGAGGCCTGGCTCGTGGCAGCATCTACAATCGAAAAGGCGAACTGGTGGCCTCCAGCGCCCAGGAAGGCCTGACGCGTCTAAGGGAGCCCCGGGACTAGCGCACAGGGGGGCCATCAGGGACGCCTGAAAACCCCGCTAGCCGGGCTGGCGGTAGGCCCGGTGTGATCGAGAAGGTGGTGTCAAGCCGGTGTAGCTCAGCAGGTAGAGCAACGCATTCGTAATGCGTGGGTCGGAGGTTCGAGTCCGTGATGCCCGGTGGTCCCCCCGAACGTCACCCGGTCAGCATGGCCAGGTAGTCCTTGAGTACCACGGCGTTGTTGTGGGTCTCATCCTTCGAGGAAAACACCAGGGTTACCTTGTGCTGCTGGCTGCGCTCGGCCAGGGGTCTGAGCGTTTCCCTCTGCTCCTTCAGCTCAGCCAGATAGCGCTGACGAAACTCGCCCCAGCCCAGTGCTTCGCTGTGAAAGGCCTTGCGCAGGTCATCACTGGGAGCGGCCTCCTTGATCCATTCATCGATACGCGCCTCGTCCTTGGCGATCCCCCGCGGCCAGAGCCTGTCCACCAGCACCCGATAGCCGTCGTTGTCGGCGGGCGCATCGTAGGCCCGCTTGAGCTGAATCGTCATCGTGCCTCCAAGTCCGAGAATGTGCTCCATCCTTAACAGACGCATGGCCCGGCCGTCACCCCGTGTGGCTTTGGCAGTCGCAGCCGATGCCGATGCCAATGAGACAATCAGACCAGGCGCCAGCGTCCGACTATTCGAGGCGTTCGAGAATGGTGCAGGAGCAATCCCGCTCCCCCACCTCGTCGATCAGTACCCGATAGCGCGGCAGACGTATGTCGTCACCGTCACCTTCGACCAGGGCCGAGGTATCGATGATCTCGGCGGTGTTACCCGAGGACAACTGGTCCTCGGCTACCATGACCAGATCACGGGCAATCAGCAGGGTGTCGCCAATGTGCATGGGGGCTTCCTCTTGATGGCTCTTTTCTCTTGATGGGGAGCGGCCACGCCCAAGGGCGAAGCCATCTACCGACATTGGCTGGCGCCTGATCATCCCAGTGCTGGCGTGCGCTCGCGCGCCGCCAGGTGCTCGGGCCGTGGGGACTTGGCGCCGAAGGGAGTGACCAGGCGGTTGTCGACGCTGTTGTAGACGAAGAACAGGTTGGAGCGCGGCCACGGTGACAGGTTGCTGTTGGACGCATGCAGCGCGTTGCAGTCGAACAGCAGAATCGACCCGGCCGGCCCCTTGGGCGCCTCGATGCCCTGCTTTTCGATGATCGGTCCCAGCTGCTCTCGGGTGGGTACGCCGATGTGCTGCGCCTTGAGCGAGGTCTCCCAGTTCTGGTCCGGGGTGCGTCCCACGGTGGGAACAAACTGGCGATGGGACCCCGGCACCAGCATCAGCGGTCCGTTGAACTCGCCGTTGTCGGTGAGCATCAGCGAGACACTCAGCGCGCGCATGCCGGGCATGCCGTCTTCTGCGTGCCAGGTCTCGAAGTCCGAGTGCCAGTCGAAGCCACTGCCCTGAAAGCCGGCCTTGTCATTGATCCGCGACTGGTGCACGTAGACACCGCCCCCGAGCAGTTGCTCGACGATCTTCAGAAGCTGCGGCGAGCGAGTCAGGCGATCGAAGCGCTCGGACAATTCGTGCATGCCGAACACCGAACGAATGGCACCAGAGACAGGGTCGGTGATGACCTTGTCGCTGCCGGTCAGCTCGGGATCCCGCTCCATGGCGCTTAGTTCATCGAAGAAGGGCTCAATGTCGTCGGCCTCGAAGAAGCTGTCGAACCAGAGAAAGCCGCGTTCTTCGAATGCGGCCAGCTCCTGCTCGTCGAGCGGCCCGGCCTGGCGCTGCTCGGGCGTCGCATGGACGACCGGGCAATGGCGGGCGATATTGCCCATTGGCGCGTCGAGGCGTGTGGGATAGCCATCATCCGAACGGATCGACAGTTGGTTGGGTGCGTAAGTCATGACTCCGCCTCCGTAACGATTCCAGAATGGATCGCCGTGACCGGAGACGCTGTGCCTTGACCGACCTCGGCGATGGACCCCCATCCTGGGCCTGTATCTACCGCGCCGACATAACCTGAGTTAACGTAAACCCCTAATACGCATTCTCCATCGAGCCTGTCGTGCAAGGAGCCTTGCCGTGTCGAACCGGGACAGCTGCATCGTCAAGCATTTTCGCCACTATCACCCGCTCAGCGATGGCGATCGCCAGCTGCTGGGCGCGCTCGAGAAGTCACCGCTGGAGGTCAAGGCCGGCGATAGCCTTTGGGAGGAACGCGATCCTGCCCAGGACTTCTTCACCCTGAGCCAGGGCTGGGCCTTCTCCTACCGGCAGCTGGAAGACGGCGCGCGCCAGATCCTGGAGGTCTACCTCCCTGGCGACGTGATCGGGCTACGCGAATACGCCTTTCATCAGCGTCTTACCGGCGTCCAGATGATCGAGGACGGCACCATCTGCCGCTTCCCCCACGCCCGTCTGACCGACATCTTTCAACAGTCGACCACCCTGACCTCGATCCTCTTCGCCATGGCCAGCCGCCAGCAGGTGCTGCTGACCGAGCGCCTGGTCAATCTGTCGCGACGCAGCGCCAGACAGAAGCTGGCTCACTTCATCATGGAAATGTACGAGCGCCTGGCCAAGACCGCCGGCCGCCAGGAAGACCACAGCATCCGTCTGCCACTGTCCCAGGAAATGCTGGCCGACGTGCTGGGGCTGAGTCCGGTGCACGTCAGTCGCACCTTCAGCGCACTCGACGAGGAGGGCCTGCTGCACCGGAACCGTCATCGTCTGCTGCTGCCTGATCCGGCCGCCCTGGCCGATGCCGGCCAGTTCGACGAACGCTACCTGGCCGACAGCGTATTCGCGGCCAACGACGCGGTGGGCTAGGACTGGCCCACCACCGGGGAATCACCAGACGCTGCATGCAATTTCGACCAAAAGTCTAACTTCGCCCAGCCATAAAGCCCTCTACTCTTACGATTGTATGCAATGTAAGAGATTTCCTCGTGACTCCGACCACCCCGCTCGAAGCCAGCGGTGCCCGCACGGCCACCGCCCAGGTCCATGAAGCCATCAAGCAACGCATCCTCGACGGCGCCTATCGACCGCTCGAATTCGTGCGTGAGGCGGCGGTTGCCCGGGAACTCGAGGTCAGCCGTACCCCGGTCCGCGAGGCGCTGCGGGAGCTGGTCTCCGAGGGCTGGCTCGAGGCCATCCCCCATCAGGGCGCCAGGGTGACCGAGTGGACCGAAAAGGACGCTCGTGAAGTGTTCGAACTGCGCCTGGTACTCGAACCCATGGCGGTCGGACTCGCCTGCCGACACATCGACGCTGACACCCTCGCCCATCTGGACGACCTGGCCTCGCGCATGGAGGCCCTGACCGAGAGCCCCCTCGATGGTGCGGGCCACAGCGAGCTGGCCTCGCTCAACCACGAGTTTCACCGCCTGTTGATCCATGCCAGCGACAACCAGCGTCTGGCCCAGATCCTCGAGAGCGTGGTGCGTACCTCGATCATCCGACGCAATTTCGCCAGCTACGACCGTTCGGCGCTCAAACGCAGCATGCAGCACCACCGCGAGATGCTGATCGCCATCGGCGCCGGCAACGCCGCCTGGGCGGAGAACGTGATGCGCGCCCACCTGCTGGCCGCGCGGGTATTGCACGTGACCGTCGACACCTCGACCGCGACCTCATCGCCCCCGTGATCCTCCCGGCGCGGCCCTTTTTTGCGTTTCACCCTTCATCTTCCACCCTCGACCTCTGACCACGGACCTCCAACATGAACGAGCTTATCGCCTCACTCCCGCTGGACGACCTCAAGGTGCTCGAACTCGGCCAGCTTATCGCCGGGCCCACCTGCGGCCAGGTACTGGCCGACTTCGGCGCCCAGGTGGTCAAGATCGAGCCACCGGGCAAGGGCGACGCCATGCGCCAATGGGGCCAGACCGACGAGAGCGGCGAACCGCTGTGGTGGAACGTGATCGCCCGCAACAAGCAGTCGCTGACCCTCGATCTGCGCAAGCCCGAGGGCCAGGACCTGCTGCGGCGCCTGGCGGCCAAGGCCGATGTGCTGATCGAAAACTTCCGCCCCGGCACCATGGAGCGCTGGGGCCTGGACTATCAGAGCCTGTCGGCCGACAACCCGGGGCTGATCATGGTGCGGGTCACCGGCTTCGGCCAGGACGGTCCCTACGCGTCGCGTGCCGGCTTCGCGGCGGTGTGCGAAGCCATGGGCGGGCTGCGCTACATCAGCGGCTACCCGGACCGCCCCCCGGTCAGGGTGGGGATTTCGCTGGGCGACACCCTGGCCGGGGTCCAGGGCGCCATGGGCGCGTTGCTGGCGCTGCACCAGCGCGAGAAGACCGGGCGTGGCCAGGTGGTGGACAGTGCCATCTTCGAGGCGGTGATGGCGATGATGGAGAGCCTGATCCCCGACTACGCCCGGGCCGGCAAGATCCGTGAGCGCGCAGGCAGCTTCCTGCCCAAGATCGCGCCGTCCAACGCCTATCCCGCCAGGGACGGCCGGGACGTCATCATCGGCGCCAATCAGGACACCGTCTTCCGCCGGCTGTGCGAGGCCATGGGTCAGCCCACCCTGGCCGATCATCCGGACTACGCCGACCATCGCGCGCGAGGCGAGAACCAGCAGGCCATCGACGAGCTGATCGCCGCCTGGACCGCCCACCACGATGCCCAGCATATCGTCGACCTGCTGGCCGACGCCGGTGTCCCGGCGGGCCTGGTGTACACCGCCAAGGACATGCTCGAAGACGAACACATCAAGGAGCGCGGCTCCATCGTCGAGGTGCCGGACCGCCACGGCAAGCCGCTGCCGATGCAGAACGTCTTTCCGCGGCTGTCGCAGACGCCTGGCAAGGTACGCCAGGTCGGTCCGGCCCTGGGCGAACACACCGAGGCGGTGCTCGGCGACTGGCTGGAACTCGACCAGAACAGCATCGATGCCCTGCGCAAGGACAGCGTGATCTAGCACCGCCAACCAGCGACCACTCTGCCGACAACAACAACCTAGAGGCTCTTGCATGGAACCCCTACTCGTCCTGGCGCTGCTGATCGTATTGATCGCCGTCGGCCTGCCGATCTTTCTGTCCCTGGGGCTGGCCGGGCTCGCCGGCCTGTACATGGCCCGGGGCTCCATGGCGTTCTTCTTCGCGCCGTCATCGCTGTTTGGCCAGCTCAATGCCTTCGAATTGATCGCCCTGCCGCTGTTCATATTGATGGGCAACCTGCTCGGCGCGACGCCGGTGGGCAACAACCTGTTCCAGGCGGCGGTGAGGTGGCTGCACTGGCTCAGGGGTAGCCTGGCGATCTCCTCGGTGGGCGCCTCGGCGGTGTTCGGCGCGGTGTCCGGGGTGAGCCTGGCCGGCGTCGCCGCGGTCGGTTCGATCGCCGTACCGCAGATGCTCGAGCGCGGCTACAGCCGCTCGCTAGCCGCCGGTGCGGTGGTCAGCGCCGGCGCCCTGGCGATGCTGATCCCGCCCAGTGTGCCCTTCATCATCTATGGCGCCGTGGCCAGCGTATCGGTGGCCGACCTGTTCATCGGCGGTATCGTCCCCGGGGTGGTACTGGCCCTGGCGCTGTCGCTCTACATCTTTATCCGGGTGAGTCTGAAGCCCGAGGAAGCGCCCAGCGTCGAGCAACGCTTCAGCTGGCGCGAGCGCTTCGCCAGCCTTGCCCACATCTGGCACGCCGCCCTGCTGGTGCTGGTGGTGCTTGGCTCTATCTATTCTGGACTGGCCACCCCCAGCGAGGCCGCCGGCATCGGCGCCTTTGGCGCCTTCGTGATCGCCGCGCTGATCTTCCGCTGCCTGACGCTTGCCTCCTTCGGCCGCATCCTGGCCAGCACCGCACGAGTCAGCGGCGCCATCCTGCTGATCATCGGCTGCGCCAAGATCTTCGGCGACTACCTCAACATGGTGCGGGTGCCGCAGCTGCTGACCGAATCGCTGACCGCCTCGGGCCTGCCGGACTGGGCGATCCTGCTGGCGGTCATGCTGCTGCTGATCCTGCTCGGCATGATTGTCGATGCGGTCTCGCTGATCGTGGTCACCACGCCGGTGCTGCTGCCGCTGATCCAGGCCATGGGCTATGACCCCCTGTGGTTCGGCATCGTCATGGTGCTGAACCTGGAGATCGCGGTGATCACCCCGCCGGTAGGGCTAAACCTCTACGCGCTCAGGGGGGTCTGCCCGGAGCTGTCGGTGGAGGAGATCATCAAGAGCGCGCTGCCCTTCGTGGCGGTGCAGTTCCTGGTGCTGATGCTGTTCGTGTTCTTCCCCAGCATCAGCCTGTGGCTACCGAGCCTGATGCACTGAAGGGGCCCCGATTCACTCGCCCCGCTGGCCAGGGGCAACAACGACAATGACAAGACGGAGACATTCCCATGAACCTGACCCGCCGCCAACTGCTCAAGACCACCGCCTTCGCCACCGCAGGGGCCTCGCTGCTGGGCCCCCAGGCGCTGATGCCACGCCATGCCCGCGCCGCCACCACCTTCACCGGCGTGACCTACCTGCCACCGTCCTACAAGGCGCTGACCTACGGCTCCGCCGGCTTCGTCAACTACCTGCGCGACAACGGCGGCGACGTGCTTGAGGTCGATTTCTACGACTCGGGCCAGCTGCTCAAGGCCGACGAACAGCTTCCCGCGCTGCGCTCGCGCAATATCGACTTCATGTTCCACACCACCTCCTACATCACCCGCTCGCTGCCGATCCTCGGCATCACCGGGCTGCCCGGTGTCGTCGGCGAGCTGTACCGCCACCCCGAGCGGCTGCGTCAGGGCAGCCCGCTGTTCGACCTGATCAATGAGGAGCTGGCCAAGGAAAACCTCTACATGCTGACCTCCGGCGGCGGCATCCTCGAGCCCGAATACATCTGGAGCACCCAGGACAACGCGGTGCGCAGCCTCGAGGACATTCGCGGCAAGAAGGTCAGGGTGGTCAGCTTCGAGGCCACCTCGGCGCTGGAGGCCTACGACATCGGTGCGGTGCGCATTCCTTCGTCCGAGACCTACATGGCGCTGCAGCGCGGTACCGTGGACGCCGGCGTGTTCAATATCTCCACCATCATCGGGCGCAGCCTGCAGGAGCAGGTGGACGTGTGCTACCAGCTGCCGATCACCGGCTTCTCGGTGGCGCCCTTCATGCTGCGTGACCGCTGGGACAGCCTCGACGACGACAGCCGTGCGATCCTCGAAGATGCCGCCCGCTGGTACGACGAGAACTTCATCAGCCACTGCAACGACGATATCTATCCCAACGAGTACTGGCCTCAGGTGCGCGAGGAGAACGTCGAGATCATCGCCCCCAGCGACGAGGATCTGGCCGCCTTCAACGAGGCCACCCACAAGGTATGGGACCACTGGAAAGGCGAGGTCGGTGAGGAACTCGGCGAACGTGCCATCAAGCTCGCGCTGGGACAGGCCTGAGGTCGCCATGAAAGCGCACGCACAGAGGATCCCCCTCAAGGGCTGGGATGGCGTACTCGCCATCCTGCGCCTGGCCTCGATGGCGGTGCTGGTGTTCATGACGGTGTCGATCTGCTACGACACTGTCATGCGCTACGCCTTCTCCGCCCCCACCCACTGGAGCCTGGAGATCAACTCCTTCCTGCTGGTGTATCTGGCGGTGATGGGCGCCGCCGAGGCCCAACGCTTCGACGCCCATATCCGTATCACCTTCTTCAAGGACAAGCTTCCCGCCAAGGCGCGTCGCCTGCTGGAAGTGTTCACTGGTCTTGCCGGGATGACGTTCTGCGCGATCCTCGCCTGGCGCGGTTATCTGATGGCGGCCCAGGCCTTCGAGTACGGCGAACGGGTGTCCAGCGCCCTCGGCACCCCCATGGGCATCCCCTACGCGCTGCTGCCGATCGGCTTCACCGCACTCGGCCTTCAGTTTCTGATCGACACCCTGGCGAGCCTTTCCCGCGGCGCCCCACTGCCGCCGCCGGACGGCTCCGATCACATCGATGCCACCCACCCTTGAACCCGACGGAGACTCCCGCATGACCACCACGTCACCCGCCCCGATCGAACTGGTCGAGGTCGCCCCACGCGACGGCTTCCAGTCGATCGCCGATCCGCTGCCGACAGAGCGCAAGATCGAGGTCATCCAGGCGCTGCTCGACGCCGGCATCCGACGCATGGAGATCGGCTCCTTCGTCAGCCCCCGGGCGATTCCGCAGATGGCGGACACCGGCGAGCTGATCCGCGCCTTCGCCCATCGCCGCGATGTGAGATTCTCCGCGCTTGTTCCCAACCTCAAGGGAGCCGAGCTTGCGCTTGAACACGATGTCAGCGAGCTGGTCTACGTGGTCTCGGTGTCCGAGGCGCACAACCGCAACAATGTGCGCCAGTCGGTGGATGAATCGTTGGAGGCCTTCGCCCGTGTGGTCGAGGCGGTGCGCGCCAAGGGCAACACCGCCCTGCGCCTGGACCTTGGCACCAGCTTCGACTGCCCCTTCGACGGCAGGGTCGACTGGCGCCGGGTCGATGAGGTGCTCACTAAGGCGCTCGCCATCACCGGCGAGTTGCCGGTGGAAGTCGCCCTGTGCGACACCACCGGTCGCGCCACGCCCTTCCAGGTGGCGGACCACTTCACCGAGCTGACCGAGCGCCACCGATCCCCCGCCCTGTCCTGGGCGTTCCACGGCCATGACACCTTCGGCATGGGCGTGGCCAACGCCCTGTTCGCGGCCCGCCACGGTGCCGCCGCACTCGACGCCGCCTGCGCAGGACTCGGCGGTTGTCCCTTCGCTCCGGGGGCCACCGGCAACACCGCCAGCGAAGACCTGGTCTACGCCCTGCAGGGGGGCGGGATGGCAGGTGACATCGATCTTGGCGCGCTGCTGCACGCGGCCGACTTGATCGCGGCACTGCCCGGCGGCAAGACCGAAAGCCACCTGCGGCGGGTTCCACGTGAGGGCCTGGCCGGGGCAGACGCGGGGGCATGAACCAGCAGACGGCGCCCTCTCCAGCTCCCTCTTCACCGCCCTCTCCGCCTCCCCAGGTCGGTATCGCGCTGCTGGCAACGACCCTGGTGCTGGCCTTCTCGTCGCTGGTGGCGCTGTTTCCCTCGGCGATCGCGCCGACCCTGGCGGACTCGCTGGGGGTTTCCACCGCCACCGTAGGTATCCAGGTCAGCCTGATCTTCGGTGGCGCCATGCTGACCTCGCTGGTCGGCGGGCCTCTGACCCGACGCTATGGCCCCTGTCGAGTCAGCCAGCTGGCGCTGGGGCTGCTTGGCGGCGGCGCGGCGCTGCTGACCCTGCCGTCGCTGGCCACCTTCGCCCTGGCCTCGCTGATCGCCGGGCTCGGCTATGGCCTGACCAACCCCTCCGCGTCGCTTTTGCTGTTTCGGGTTACTCCGCGTCACCGCCAGGGCCTGGTGTTCTCGCTCAAGCAGACCGGGGTGCCCTTCGGTGGCGTGCTGGCGGGCCTTGTCGCCCCCGCCCTGGCGCTGGCCATCGGCTGGCAGGCGGCTCTGGGCTGCCTGTTCCTGGTCGCCGTCATCGGTATTCTGCTATTGCAGGTTCAGCGCCATCACTGGGACCGCGAGCGCGACCCTCGCACTCCTTGGCTGACCACCCCCCTGGCCGGGCTCCAGGTCGTCTGGCAGCGCCCGGCGCTGCGCTATCTGGCCCTCTTGAGTCTCTGCTTTTCTGCCATCCAGCTATCGGTCTCGGCCTTCACCGTGGCGCTGCTGGTCGAGGATCTGGGCGTCGGCCTGGTCGTCGCCGGCGCCACCATGTCCGCGGTCCAGGTCTTCGGCATCATCGGCCGAGTGCTGTGGGGCCTTGTCGGCGATATCCTCGACGATCGCCTGATCACCCTGATGGGGCTGGCCTGCCTGAGCGCCGGTAGCGGCCTGGCCATCGCCACCATGGACGCCGACTGGCCGCGCTGGGCAATGGTCGCGGTGCTGTGCCTCATGAGCCTGTCGGCGCTTGGCTGGAACGGCGTGTTCATGGCCGAGATCACCCGTCTGGCCCCCGCCGAACGGGTGGCCGACGCCGCCGGTGGCTGCCTGGTGCTGACCTACAGCGGGGTGCTTGTCGGGCTACCCCTGCTGGGTGCGCTACATGGGCTGTTCGGCAGCTATACCGCCCTGTTCGGGCTGTTGGCGGGGCTTGCCCTGGTGGGCCTTGGCTTTCTGCTGAAGGCGCGACGGGCCATCGCCGCTCCCGGCTGACCGTCGACGCGGTGTGACCAGCGTTCGGCGGCCAAGGGTCGTTGAAGCGGCTGGCTCAAGCGGCTGGCTCAAGTGGCTGACGGGGCCTAGATAAAACGCCAGCGCTTGAGCACCACCAGCTCCACCGCCACCAGCACCACCATGAAGGTGCAGAACAGGGCGAAGGACATGGGATTGTCGACGCCAGGCATGCCGCCGATATTCACGCCCAGCAGGCCAGTCAGAAAGCTGATCGGCAGGAAGATGCCGGAGATGATCGACAGCAGGTAGGTGTTGCGGTTGACCTTTTCGGTGTGCTGATGGGTCTGGTACTGCTGAACCATGCCTACGTGCTCAAGATAGAAGTCCACCGACTCGTTGATTCGCTGGATGGTGTCGCGGGCATTGGCCAGATCGAATCGATCATCGGCAAGCAGCGGTGGCAGGCTGTCGATCATCGCTTCAATGGCGTAGCGCTGGGGCTTGAGGAAGCGACGCAGCTTGATCAACCGCTTGTTCAGCGACATCAGGACGGCGTTGTCGGCCTCAGGCTCTTCTTCCTGGGCGGCGATGGTGGCGTCGAAGGGCTCGACGAAATCCTCGATGCGCTCGTGGAGCTTCTCGATGATATCCACCACCACTGCTCCCAGATCGTCAGGCCCCTTGCCCTGCTCGAGCTCACGGCGTATGTCGGCGATAGCCCGGGAAGGCAGCTTGCGGGTGGAAATCAGCACCCCATCGTAATAGAGGATGCGGATACTGAGCATGTCGTCGGGCTGCTCGCCCTGGTTGAGGTTGACCCCACGCAGAATCAACAGGAAGTTGCCGTCGCCGAGGGTCTCGAAGCGCGGCCGGGTGTCCTCGGCCAGCACGCCGTCGATGGCGGATTCGGGGATTCCTGCCAGCTCGAGGCGCTCGCAGGTAGCATCGGCATCCCGCTGAAAGTGGTACCAGGCGCCTGCCTGAAGCGGACCTGGCGCTGGCTCGGGCAACTGGCGGACTTCCTGGCCAAACGACCAGGCGTCGATGAAAAAAGGCGCGGTCATGCAGGCTCCATCAGGTGTTCGTCAGGCGGGCCGCGCCCGCCGCTTACAAGGTCGAGAAATCAAGCTCGGACAGCGGCGCCGGCTGTCCGTACAAAAAGCCCTGGTAGCGGTGGCAACCGTGTCGATGAAGCCAGTCCCGCTGCTCCGCTGACTCCACTCCCTCGGCGATCACATCAAGCCCCAGGCTGCGCGCCAGGGCAATGGTGCTTGCCACGATGGCGGAGCTGGTGGCGTTGTCGAGCACGTCGCGAACGAAGGACTGGTCGATCTTCAGCTCGTCCAGCGGCAGACGCTTCAAATAGGCCAGCGACGAGTAGCCGGTGCCGAAGTCGTCCAGCGCGAAGGTCACGCCCAGTGCCTTGAGCCGCGTCATGGTGCGCTCGACCCCGTCGCGATCCGCCACGAACAGCGACTCGGTCACCTCAAGCTTGAGACGCCGGGCCGGCGCCCCGGTGCGCGCGAGGATATCACTGACCCGGGCAACGAAGCCGGGATCCTGAAACTGCCTGGGACTGACGTTGACCGACACGGTCCTGGTGGTGTCATCACCCTGCTGCACCCAATCCACCAGCGTCAGGCAGGCCTGCTCGATGACCCAGAGACCGAGTTCATGGATCAGTGGGCGCTCCTCGGCCAGCGGAATGAACTCGGACGGCGGAACGAGGCCCCTGTCGGGGTGTCGCCAGCGGATCAGCGCCTCGACCCCGGTGACACAATCAAGCTGATCGACCTGTTTCTGGTAGACGAGATACAGCTCAGAGCGCGCCAGCGCGCCAAGCAGGTCTTCGTATAGCTGAGCACGCTGCTGCATCCGTCGCTGCATCCCCGGGTCGAAGAAGCAGACGTCGCTGGCGGTCTGACTCTTGGCCTGGAACAAGGCCATGTCGGCCTGCTGCAACAACCGTTCGCGAGAGACCTCGTCGCGAAACGGACTGATACCGACGCGCGCATTCGGCGACACCGGACGTCCTTCGATCCAGACCGGCATATCCAGCGTGTTCAGCAGCTTGCGAGCAACGGTATCGGCCACGCGCACCGCGGTCTCGAGTTCCACGCCCACGCCTTCGAGGACCACCACGAACTCATCGGCGCTGAGACGTGCCAGAGTATCCTCCTCGCGCAATACCGACTCGAAGCGACGGGCGGCTTCTCTGAGCAGCTCGTCACCGCCGTGGTGGCCGAGGGTATCGTTGACCTGCTTGAAGTTATCGAAATCAATGAGCAGCAGTGCGCCGTAACAGCCATCCCGCTGACAACGTTCCAGTTTTTCGCCGAGTCGATCGAGCAGCAGGCGTCGATTGGCCAGGCCCGTCAGCGGGTCGAAGAAGGCAAGCTGATGAATTTCTTCCTCCGCCGCCTTGCGCTCGGTGATGTCGCTGAGCGTCGCCACGTAGTTGCGCAGCTGGCCCCGCTCGTCACGCACCGCGCTGATGGTCAGCCATTGAGGATAGATGTCTCCGCTCTTGCGACGATTCCAGATCTCGCCCTGCCAGGCACCGGTATCGCCGATCCGCTGCCATAGCTGTCGATAGAAGTGTTCGTCATGTCGCCCCGAGCGCAGGATGTCTGGGCGACTCCCCTGGACCTCGTCTTCGCGATAGCCGGTGATGTCGGTAAAGGTCCGATTGACCTTGAGAATGCGGCCATCGACATCGGTGATCATCATGCCCAGGTGGGTCTCGAAGGCTACCGCGGCAATGCTCATGTTGGCCTGATGCAACCGCTCCAGGGTGACATCACGCACTACCAGCAGGACACCGTCATGCTCCCCATCACCGCTGAGCAGCGGACTGATCAATGCACTGAAGTCACGGGGGCCGCCACCTACGGTCAGAGAATAATCAAACCGACGTACTTCACCGCTGGCCGCCACCTCGGCCAGCGCCTCGTCCAGACGTCTGGCGATGTCCGGCGGCAGAAAGGCGCGGTAGTGGCTGCCGACCAGGACCTCCGGCGGTGCCAGCAGCAAGGCTTCGTCTCCGGCATGGACAAAGGAGAAGTGGCCACCGCGATCCAGCACCAGTACCAGGTCCTGCATGGAACCGATCAACGCCTTCAAGCGAGCTTCACGGCGGTGGGCGGCCTGTTCGGCGCGCTGCCGTTCGACCACCTCCCCCTGCAACGCCAGCTGGGCACGCCCCTGCGCCAGCACGTGACGCAGCAACCATAATCCGAGCAGGGCCAGCAACGCCCCCAGCACTACCAGTGGCCACAGGCGCTGGCTCCAGCCCGACAGCAACGCCTCGTGACTGTAGCCCAGCACCAGCCACAGAGGCAGTTCGGCCACTCGCCTCGCCACGAACAACCGCTCCTGACCATCCAGCGGGGATTGCTGACGAAAGTGAAGCGTATCCGGCGCGTCCGCGGTCAGCGATCGACTTCCCGCCTGCGACACCAATTCTCCCGGCGCCAGCCCAGCCGCAGGCACGCGGACCACCAGCCGTGCCTCGCTGTCGACCAGGGCGATGCTTTCTCCCTGCATCAGGCCGAACCCCTTGATCGCTTCCGCCAGGGGCCGAGGGTCGATCGATGCCATGGCAACATGCATCTGAGTGGTCTCTGCCGTGCTCCGTTGCACCAGAGTCATGCGATATTCGCCGGCAGACGGCGAATAGTGCAGAGACGAAACCAGGGTCTCTCCCCTCCTCAATCCGGCCAACTGTCGAAGAAACGCATCCTGGGGTAACCAACCCTCGAAAAAGCGAGCTTCTGCGCTTGTCGGGTCCGAGAGGATCGCCAGGTCTTCTACCAGGGGAAGGGACCTGGTTCGCTCCCTGAGCAAGGGTGCCATCGGCGGTCCATTGCCGGCAGGATTGATCATTTCATCGAGAGCCAGTAGCCCGGCAAGCGCGTGAGTCGCGACGTCAAAAGGCTCGGCCACCAGCGCCTCGACCACCTCCGCTCGCGCGTCGAGACGTTGCTCCACACGCTCCACCTCGGCCAGATACTGGCCCCTGAGGGTCCACACGATGCTGGCGACCAGCAGCATCAAGGCGGTCACATAGAGCGCAATGGCACGACGACGCCCCGAGTCGGACGCATTCGTCACAAAGGGGGATGGATCAACTGACACGGACACGTCGTCGTTTCGCCTCTAGAGCATTCATGTGGAAGGTGCGCATCCAGATTCCGTCGACTGTCTTGGGCATGGACGAGTGATCATAGCCAACCCTGCACTACTTGCGCAGTACTTGCGCACCACTCGCGCATTAAACCGCCTAGTTTCTTGATCACACCAAGCTGACCATGGTCCGTCATTCCCCCAGAAAACCTCCGACCTGGCGGCGCCACAGGGAAGCATAGAGGCCATCCCGGGCCAGCAAAGATTCGTGCTCACCCATCTCGACGATGCGCCCCTTGTCGATGATTACCAGTCGATCGAGCATGGCGATGGTCGACAGGCGATGGGCGATGGCGATGACGGTCTTGCCCTCCATCAGGGTATAGAGATGCTGCTGAATTGCCGCTTCCACCTCGGAGTCCAGCGCCGAGGTGGCCTCGTCGAGCACCAGGATCGGCGCATCCTTGAGCAACACCCGAGCGATGGCGATCCGCTGGCGCTGCCCCCCGGACAGGGTCACACCGCGCTCTCCCACCTGGGCATCCAGGCCCCGACGCCCATGAGGATCGACCAGATCCTCGATAAACTCGTGAACATGCGCCTGACGCACCGCCTGCCACAACCTTTCTTCGCTGCAGTCTCGACAACCGTAGGTCAGATTCTCGCGCAGCGATCGATGCAGCAGGGACGTATCCTGGGTCACCATACCGATCTGTCGACGCAGCGATGCCTGGGTGACCTCGGCGATATTCTGACCATCGATCGTTATCTGCCCGGCCTGCAGATCATGAAAGCGCATCAGCAGCGACGCCAGGGTCGACTTGCCGGCGCCGGAGCGGCCGATGATGCCCACCTTTTCGCCCGGGGAAATGTTCAGATCGAAACCGTCGAACACCCTGGGGCCCACCTGGCTTCCCCGGGCGTAGCCAAAGACCACGTCCTCGAAACGAATCTCGCCGTGCTGGACCCGCAGCGCAGGGGCCGCTGGTCGATCCTGCACTTCGGGGATACGCGACAGGGTGTTGATACCGTCCTGAACGGTGCCGACATTCTCGAACAGGCCAGCGACTTCCCACAGGATCCAGTCGGACATGGAGCGCACCCGCATGACCAGACCGATCGCCACCGCCGTTTCACCAAGGGACACCCAGCGGTGATACCAGGCCAGTACGACCAGTCCCGCCATACCCACCAGCAGCAGGGTATTGAGGGTCGCCAACGACACCGATAGCCAGGTGGCCAGGCGCATCTGCCGATGTACCGTTCCCATGAAGCCATCCATGGCTTCCCGGGCGTAGGCCCGCTCCGCCCCGGCATCGGCAAACAGCTTGATCGTCTGGATATTGCTGTAGCTGTCCACGACCCGCCCGGTCATCACTGCCCGCGCGTCCGCCTGGGCCATGGACACTCGGCGCAGCCGGGGGATAAAAACCCTCATCAATGCCAGGTAGCCCGCAAGCCATAGCACCAGAGGAGCCATCAACCAGGGCTCGGCGGCCCCCAGCACCACCAGCGCGCCGGTGAAATACACCAGCACATAGACCAGCATGTCGAGCACCTTGGTGACGGTCTCGCGCATGGCCAGCGCGGTCTGCATCACCTTCTGCGAGACGCGCCCGGCAAACTCGTCATGAAAGAACGACAGGCTCTGCTCGAGCATCAGCCGATGGGAGAGCCAGCGCCCGAGCATGGGGTAGTTGCCGAAGATTCCCTGGTGGGTGATCAACGACAGCAAAAACACCAGAAGTGGCAGTCCTGCCAGCACCGCCGCTCCCAGGCCGATCAAGCTGGTCAGGTGGGTGTCGACAAAGCCCTCACGGTCGGCTTCGGCCAGCCAGTCCACCAGTTCGCCCATGGCGGTGAAGAACACCACCTCGGCGATGGAGACCAGCGCCGTGACCACCGCCATGGCCGCCAACAGCCCGGTGAAGGGACGCGAGTAGTGGAGCACGAAGGGCCACAACCGGTCCGCGGGTACCGACTCGGGCTGGTCGGGATAGGGATCCACCAGCCTCTCGAAAAAACGCAGCATGTTCCGCTCTCGTATCGCATGACGCCAGCCGCTCATCATACCCTTGTGCCGTTCATGCGGCGTGTCCTGTCAAGGTCGGTGCACCAGTGCCATGTCATGGTCGGTCAGGCGCATCGCGCCTCGATCGGTGACCCTCACCGTATTGCTTAGACCGATGCCGAAACCTCCCGGCAAGCGCAGACACAGCGGCAGGTGGAAGACCATGTTGCGGGCAAGCGGCGTGGTCTGCCCGGCGGCGAGAAAACCAGTGCCTTCCACCCAGCTCGGCGGAAACTGGGCACCGACCGCGTAGCCGTAAACCCCCGAATGGAAGAAGCGTTCGCGGTGTGGCGCCAGGATAGCATCGGCGAGCCGGGCGACGTCTTCGAAAGGTGTGCCCGGCGTCATGGCCTCGCACATGCGGGCCTCCATCTCGACACACAGGTCGGCGGCGAGGCGCATCTCGTCGCTGATCGGCCCGACCACCACCGTGCGCATGGTCGGCGCGGTGTAGCGCTGCCAGACGGCGCCAAACTCGAGGAACACCGCATCGCCCGAAGCGATGCCCCGGCGCTTGTGGTTGACGTGGATGATGCCACTGCGCGACCCGCTGGTGACGATCGGGGCCAGGCTGAAAAATTCGCTGCCGGCCTCGAGCATCACCTGGGCACCGACGGCGGCCACCTGGTTGTCGGTGACACCGGGCTCGACCACCTCGATGGCACGCGCAAGCCCAAGCGATGTCATCTTGGCGCTGCGCGTCAGGCAATCGAGTTCGGCGTCGCTCTTGACCAGTCTCAGGCTCGCCATCAGGCCACCGGCACGATCATGGAAGCGATCGCCACCGAGTCGCCCCTGCAGATGACGCATCAGGCCAAACCGTAGACCGCTACTGCTGCCATCGATGCCGATGTCGTGACTGTCCGCCAAGGCGTCAGCCAACGGATCGATCACCTCATCGAGGGCTTCCCAGCGATAGCCGACCACTTCATCGACCCTCGCCGTCACCACGGCGGGCCCGGTCTCGATGGACGCCACCTGCAGCAGCGTGTGCGAAGGGGTGACCACCAGGGCCGCGTGCACGGAGACTTCGAAGGTGTGATAGCCACACAGATAGAAGATGTCCGCCGCCTGGCACAGAAGCAGAGCGTCCATCCCCTGTCGCTGCATGGCATCGCGAGCGCGCGCCAGCCGGCGATCGAACTCCTCGGCGGCAAACGGCAGTTCGCTTCCGGCGTGCTCTACCGCCAGGGCCTGGCGGTACTGATGGTGATCCATTGGCCGTCTCCTTGATCGATTCACCACAGTGTAGACAGTCAAGCCGGTTCGTCTTCCAGGCGATCCCGGGCAAGCCGAGGGGAAATAAGACTTCTCGCCGAGGGGCGGACTCTCGTAGAATTCCAGACTCGTGTAGACACGCCACAGGAATACGCAATGGGCAGGGCCTTCCAGAACCGCAAGGAATCCATGGCCAAGACGGCCGCCGCCAAGACCAAGGTCTACAGCAAGTACGGACGCGAGATCTACGTCTGCGCCAAGTCCGGAGGCGTCGATCCGAACGCCAATCTGTCGCTGCGCAGCCTTCTCGACCGCGCCAAGAAGGACCAGGTACCGGGTCATGTCATCGATCGGGCGCTGGAGAAGGCGTCGGGCGTCGGCGGCGAGGACTACTCGCTGGCACGCTATGAGGGCTTCGGTCCCGGCAACGCCATGGTGATCGTCGAATGTCTGACCGACAATCCCAACCGGACCTTCGGCGACGTTCGTGCCTGCTTCACCAAGACCAAGAGCAAGATCGGCACACCGGGCAGCGTCAGCCACATGTTCGACCATCTGGCGATCCTCGCCTACACCGGCGAGGATGAAGAAGCCGCGCTGGAAGCCTTGATGGAAGCCGACGTGGATGTCACCGACATCGAGAACGAGAACGGCCTGATCACCGTGTTTGCTCCGCCGACCGACTACGCCAAGGCGCGTCAGGCGCTGCGCGAATCCCTCGGCGCCGAGGAGTTCGAGATCGACGAGATCCAGTTCCTGCCCCAGGCCACCACGCCGGTGGAGGGGGATGACCTGGCCATGTTCGAAAAGCTGCTCGACATGCTCAACGACCTCGATGACGTCCAGAACGTTTATCACAGCGCTGAATTACCGTAGCGCAGCGACGCCTTTCGACTGACGAAACTGCTACAGTTAAGTAGCATCGCAGTGCCCGGCAGGGGCTCGTACCCAGGCATGAGCCCTGCCCTGACACTGCTTCCGGGCACGGGATTCGATAGAACTGCGAGGACTCTACCGTTCGTTGGAACGCTTCGACGACTACTTCCACCGAGAGCGAGTTTCCGTGCATGGCCCCATTTTCCCCCCTGACCCAGGCTGCCGCACAACGCCCGGACAACATTCGACACCGCAATCTTCGCAAGCACCTGCTCACCCGCTGGGCCAGTCTGATGGGTGCGGCGGTGCACTTCCTCTTCATTCCACTGTTCTGGGTGCTCGATCACTCGCTGCTGGCACTGATCAACGTGATCAGCGTCGCCATGTGGCTTGGCGCCTATCTCGCCAATCAACATGGCGAGCAGGACCGCGCGGTCTACCTGATCACCACCGAGGCTTACTGCCACGCCATCATCGCCACCGTGATCCTGGGTACCTCCGCCGGCTTTCACTTCTACCTGCTGACACTGTCCTGCTGGGCGGCCGTCACCCACTCGGTCAAGTGGGTCGCGCTGGTGCTCGGCCTGATGGGGATGCTGATCTTCCTGTTCCTGGAGTTCCCGCTGTCCCAGATGTTTCCGCTGGAAAGCGGCCCCGGCTTCCCGCTGATGCTGGCGACCCTGAACCTCTCCTGTGCGCTGTTCACCATGGTCGGCTTCGCCATGCTGGCCCGCCACGTCTACGAGACCCAGGAAGAAACGCTGACCAGCATGGCGACCCGTGATGCCCTCACCGGCCTGCACAACCGTCGTTTTGCCGGCGAATACCTGCGCCAGTTATCAGGCGACAGACAGGATGGCACCAACACGCCCTACAGCCTCGCGCTGATCGATATCGATCATTTCAAGCTGATCAACGACAAGCATGGGCACAAGGTCGGCGACCAGTGCCTGATCCAGATTTCCGATCTGCTGGTGCGCCACTTTCGCCGCTCGGATGTACTCTGCCGCTGGGGCGGCGAGGAATTCCTGCTGATCTTCCCCGGCGCCGACTTGAACGAGATCCTGCCGGTGCTCGAAGGTTTCCAGGAGCGCCTTCGCAGCCTGCCCATCATGCACAACGGCGACGTCATTTCCTTGACCGTCAGCGTCGGCGTGACCAGCCATACGCCCGGCATGCACTATGATCTGCTGATCAATCGCGCCGATCACCTGCTTTACCGAGCCAAGGCCGAAGGTCGGGACCGGATCATCAGCGATGAGTCAGAGGAGCAGGTCCCTCCGCCGCTCTAGCCGGCAAGCGCCAAGCGACCACCCGGACAGCGCCAGGTCATCGCTCCCACGCCAATCTAATGCCGCCCGTCAAAGCCTGCCTTGAGGCAGGACTCAGGTCAGGTGCACCACCTCGAATCGCGCCAGCACCTTGTCATTTTCATCGAGCAGTTCAAGTTCATCGGCCAGTAGACGAAACGCTCTGGTGGCCCCCAGTGCCTCGACCAGCGCGCGCTCCTGGGCCATGACAGGCCCCTGGCAGGCCTTCCTGGTAGTGGCCAGCGGGGCCAGCGACAGCGCATCCCCCTCCCGCTGGTAACTTCCCATCAGGCGGTTGCACCCTCCGGATCCGGCCAGACGGCCCTCCTGGGTGTGCAGCACGATATGCGCAGAACCGTCGACAGCGACTTCTCCGTCGACTTGCACCAGCTTCCAGTAGCGCTCTTCCAGTGGTTCGTGCAGCGGTTCGGGCAGCCGCGCCAGGCGGGCAGCCTCGCCATCTGGCGTACGCGACGCCTGCGACACAAGATCGCCACCCTGCACGACTTGCCACCGCTGCGCCGCCTCCGGGGCGGGCTCGCCCAGCGACAGTTCGCCATCCGTCAACTGCCACTGACCACGGTGGCGGCGGCGAGGTTGCTCGCCGGGTCCCAGATGCGTCTCCTTGAGCAGATATCGCCCCCCGTCATCGAGCGCCAGATCGAGACGTACCGCCTTGCAGTCATCACAGGACAGTTCACCACGAAAGCTCGCAGGAAGTGGCGCCAGGCTGGACGCCTCTGCCTGGAACGACTCGCTCGACCCGGTGCCACTCGACGACGCCCCGGTACAACCGGCCATCAGCAGCAACAGCCAGGCCGTCCCCCACAGACGCGACTGGCGTAGAGTTCCTGGAGTCGGTTTCATGGTGCCCCCTTGGTGTTGAAGAAACGATGCTGGCACACTGCTGTGGCAACATGTGACGCATCTTGGACCGCCATCCTGCCAAGGGTTCTCCGCCTGCGCATGTCGAAGATCAGGGAACCGGCCAGACGCCAGACTTCAGAAGGTACCTTCATGAGGTTGTCGAGGCGACGCCACCGGAGGCATTCAGCACCACCCGATCGCGGCCGGCGTACTTGCCTCGATACAGCGCCTGGTCGGCCCGCCGCAACAGTGCTGAGGCGCTCTCGCCCTCCAGTCGTTTGGCCACCCCCAGAGTACAGGTCAACAACACCTGCTCTCCGGTGAGCAGCGTCAAGGGCGTTGTCGCCAGACCCTTGCGAATGCGTTCGGCGATATCCAGCGCCTGATGCTCGTCGCGCTCCTTGAGCAGAATCACGAACTCTTCTCCCCCGTAACGACACACCGGATCGATGTCGCGCACGACCTCCTCGATCACCTTGCCCAGATGCTGCAGCGCGCGATCACCTTCGGCATGCCCCCAGCCATCGTTGAATCGCTTGAAGTTATCGATATCCAGCATGATCAACGACAGTGGTCGCCCGCTTACCTCGGCCTGGGCCACCGCAGCGGGCAAGGCTTCATCGAGATAGCGGCGATTGTGCACACCAGTAAGACCATCGAGATAGCTCATGCCGTGCAACCGCGCCTTCTCCTCCAGCAGCGTCTCTCGCTCGCGCTGCAACAGACTGATGCGATCGGCCAGGGCCAGCGACAAGAGGATGGCCTCCAGCGCGGAACCGATCTGGAAACCGTGCAGCGTCCAGAAGTTGTGGGGGGACAACCCATAGGTCACCAGCAGCAACAGGACCACCCCGACCACCAGCACCGACCATGCCATCAACAGCCACTGAGCGGGGCGAAAGCCACGCCACAAGCCACGCACCGACGACAGCAGAAAAGCCGTTAGCGTCAGCACCCCCAGCAGCGAATAGAACACCACGGTCAAGAAGCTCGGCAGCAGCCAGGCGATGGCGGCGGCCAGCGCCAGGAGCCAGCACAGCCACCGCATCAACGAGTCCACTCTCGGGTCCTGGCGCGCCGTCATCAGAAAACGCCGGCAGAACTGCAACCCGCAGATGCTGATCACCGACAGGGCCGTCAGCAGCAAGGCCTCGTTCAGGCGTGCCCCCATCTGCGGAAAATAAAGCAGCAGCAAGCCGTTCTGACACAAGAAGTAAGCGCCCGCTCCACTCAAGAACCCCAGATACCAGAGGTAGTTGGTATCGCGAAGACTGAACAGCAGAAGGCTGTTGTAGATCACCAGGCCCGCGATCAAGCCGAAATAGAGCCCCTGCCCCAGCAACAAGTCACGCCAGTAACGGTGTAGATCGACGTCATCCAGTACCTGCACATTGAAGCGTATCGCCTGATCGGTCTCGACGCGCAACAGCAGTTCATTCGTTGCCACAGGCAAGCGGAACTGGGGCAAGGCAGCAGCGAGCCCCGGATCATCGGCAAAATGCGTCTCCCTCGCGACGGGGCGACACCCCGATTCGTCACAGACCAGCAGCTCGACTCCCTGAACCAGAGGATTGGACAGCACCAGGCGCTGCCCGGGCAGAGCACCCACCACCCTCAGTCGCAGCCATACCGGATGCGCCTTGAGTCCCAGGCTGACCTGCTCATCGAGAGACTCTGCGGTAACCGTAGAAAGCGCTCCTTTCTCCGGTGGTTGCTGCCCCTGGTGGTCGAGTACCCACAGCGACACATTGGGCTGTGGGCGAGAGGCCTCCCCCGCCAGCTCCCACGCCAGCAGCACCACCATCGCGGTCAACAAAAGCCAAATCCGCCCCATGCCTCTGCCCGACTCACCTCCCCCGCCCCACTGCATCGCAGCACTCCTTGTCGCCCAGACTCAGTGTAGCCGCTTCCTTCCGGCATACCTTTCCTGCGGCACTGTGCCGCCAGCGAAGTTTCAACCCAGAGGAAGGATAGTGCCCAAATCCCCCAGCAAGGACTCACTTACACGAGACGACCCAACAGGGTTGAGGTAGCGCCCCCGAGGGAGGGAGTGGCAAGGACGTCATATGCGAGTATGCTGGGACCTGAACGTGATGAAAGAACAGGAGATCGCTCACTTCACCAGCAAGGAGGTTCACATGAAGGTCTACAAACCTCAGTGGCAATGTACCCTCAACGTGACCGAGGGCGCAGAGCAGACCGCAAGCTGGAAGAATCGCCTGGCCTGGCAGCTCAGGCAGATGGCAGACCGTCTCGAAGGAGGCCGCCGCACCCTGATTCTGGATGTGGATGTCCAGCCCTCCATCGCCAAGGACGATGTGGATCGTTGCCTGGGCAAGGGCTTTGCCCTTTCCCAGACCCTGATGACCGAGCTGGCCCAGCAGGCCGCCTGCGAGGACATCATGCGTGACGCCAAGGCAGAACTGTACGAGAGCGATTGAACGACAGAGTCCCCGACCGGCGCGGCTTGATGGTGCGCCAGGCCCGGGCCAATAGTCTGCACCTGAACGCACAACACCCGCCAAGTGGCGGGTGTTGTGGTTTATGGAAGCTCGATTTCAGAAACGCCAGCATTCTCAAAGATGGTCGGGCGGTGTTCAATATCGCTGGAAACAAGTATCGACTCGTCGTCTGGATCAACTACGCCTACAGGGTTGTCTACATCCGTTTCATCGGTACCCATGCGCAGTATGACAAGATCGATGTACAGACGGTCTGAACTTCGGAGGGACATCATGGATATCAAGCCGATCAGAACAGAGGCCGACTACCATGCGGCGCTGACAGAAATTGAAAGCCTGATGATGGCCGAACCGCACACGCCAGAAGGCGAACGACTGGACGTCATGACTACCCTTATCGAGGCCTACGAATCCAGACATTTCCCGATGGATCTTCCTGACCCCGTGGAGGCAATCAAATTTGAAATGGAGCGCAGGAGCCTGAGCATCAAGGATCTTGAGCCCATGATTGGTAAACGTAACCGATCATCCTCACCCACATGACGTTTCCTTGCTGGCCACAGAGCCAGTGAAGGTCGTAACGATAGTCCGACCGTATATGCGACGGGCCCTGTTACGGGCCATGTTATGGGCTATAAGAAGGACTAGGCGGTCAGAAGCTCCATATCCCCACCGGTATGCACGGGGTGGCGCTGGGTCTCCTTGGCAATATTCACCGTCAAAGCCACCTTCGCCACTTCCAGCACACCGGCATCTATCGTGTAGCCTCCCCTGCCCTTGAGCCACTCAAGCACCTCGGCGAGATGCCAGATCGAGGCGCTACCTTCGTGAACCGGAACGGGAAACGTCGCTCGGTGGGAAAGCATCAACTTGCGCATTGCCTGTCGGGAAACACCCACAACATCCGCCACATCGGTCAAACCCACCAGGTCCGGCGAAGCCTCGATAAGACGTGCCGACGACACGGCGCTCTTGACGTCGGACAAGGCAGAGCGCATCGCCTCTTCGGCACTGTCTGCTTCCCGGGAAAATTCCAGCGCCAGGCGCCCCGGCAGTCCCACGCCCACCAGAGCATCGTCACAACCCGCAGCGCCAAGGCGCTCCACCAGGGCATCCGGGTCGCAGTCGTGGTCAGCCAGTTGGTATTTCAGTGTAAAAATATACTCCACGGCTCAATCCTCCGGTTCCGTTCCGCCCTGGCGCCTATGCATGGCGCACTTGTCCACCACCCTGCGTAGCGCCCGGGCGTGGCTACCAGGATTTTTCGGTGTACTCCACACACTCGCGATACAGAACTCACCACAGCGGCAGTCGTCGTCATTGTAGGGACAGTAGATCCTTCCCCAGGCATGTCCACCACCCACTTCAACTCGCCAGCCCTCCCCTTCCGCGTGCCTGATCGCGGCTTCAATCTCCTTTTTCGGGTGCGATGGACGAGTCATTCCTTGCCTCCAGTATGGGAACGGCCACTCATGGTTGTCAACTGACAACCCTCACCCGCCCCTTGTGCCAGAAAAACTCCTTCGCGATGGCTTCACCCCAGTCACCAAGGGTGTACGACGGCTTCAATCAAGCCGGCGCCAATACGGACATGGTGAGGGGGGATGGGGACCAGCAGTAGCGTTCCTTCCCACAGGGGATCAATAACCATCAAACTCACCTGTTTCAGCGTATTCATCGACACCCACGCCATGACAGATCGAGAGCCGGTACCGGGCACCACCGCGTTGGAGCCAGTCAGATGACCCGCCTGGCCCGGTCCAATCGTCTGCACCTGAACGCACAACACCCGCCAAGTGGCGGGTGTTGTGGTTTTCGATCATTGCACCGACGCTGTCAGGTCGTCGGAGAAGGGATCATTCCCACTCTAATATCAATGAGAAGAAAATGCATATAAATAACAGCTAGTTAGAAGAGCAACCTTTCTCGATACCATCATCTATACCATGCTCAGAATTTTTTTGATTTTTTGCAGCTCGTCGACGTTTTAGTTCAGCTTTGGCCCAAGCTGACGATTCTGCCATGTCCTTACGCAGTTGTTCCAGCTCAACAGGATGAAGCCTGCGGACCATAGCCAAGCGCCCTTTGTGCTCCTCTGTAGCAGTGAGCTGCGGCACGTCTGCTGTACCCGATCCCCCAGGATGCTGACGCTTGCTCATGTCTCCCCCCTCAACCGTGACCTCCCCACTCCTCGACCTCTAATGAAGCAAAGCCTAAGCACATAATACCAAAGTAGCATGTTTCATAAGGATTTTTCTGGGCTACATCAATATAGCCACTCCTTTTTCTCCTACAATGGGATGAGCAGCAAGCATATAAAGAAAACTTCACAAATAATATACGGAGGGAAAATGATCGAGTCTATATCAATGCAAGGAGTAGCAAGCTTTAGTGAACTTACTCCAGTTACGATAAACACAAACAAAAAATTAGTAGTCATTTATGGTCATAACGGCACAGGAAAATCAACTCTAGCAAGATACTTACAGAACACATCAGACAGCAACTATAACAGGTGTAATTTTACTCTACCAAACTCGCAAGACTATCAACTATTAGTTTACAACACTGATTTTGTGGAAAAAAACTTCTCGCAAGATAGTTTTGAGGGAGTATTCACCCTCGGTGAAGAAAATGTGGCAGCCGAACAAGCAATAACTGTTGCAGAACAGGAAATAACCAGCCTAGAAGGCCAGAGGCATCAAAAACAGCAAGCTAAATCGGAGTGTGGAACCAGAAAGGAGACTAAGATACGACACATAAAAAACAAAGTATATGAAATCAAGAAAGAGCATGACAGAAAAGATCTAGACCACTGTTTAGTGGGCTTTAAAAATTCTGCTGACAAGTTTTATGAAGCGCTCTTAAGAACTCCTCTACTAAATTCACCTGGATATGATTTTAACGATCTTGCAAGGGAGTCAAGCGAACTAAACAGAAAAACTGCTGAGAAAAGAAGTCTATTACCAACACTATCCTCCAATTTGTCTGCCATAGAGACAAACAGCATTTTTAACGAAGTGATTATTGCATCAAGAGAAAGCTACCTATCCAATCTAGTAGAAAAATTAAAGAATTCCTCATGGATAGATCAAGGTAGAATTTACATAAATGATGCGGAAGGGAAATGTCCATTCTGTCAGCAGGCTTTAGGGGATGAATTGGCAAAGCAAATCAACTCACTATTCGACTCATCATATGAACAAAAGAAAAAAGAAATACAGGGTTTAAGAGACAGTTACTTCAATAAAGCCAACGAGCTAAAAACACAGCTTTCCGAAAACCATTTCAAATTACTAAACAATAGAGACCTTGATTTACAGAAAGAAAGGCTTATAAACTCTTTAGAAGCAAACCTAGAAAAAATAGATAAAAAGCTAAACGACCCTAGCATAAGAGTATCACTGAAAGAAACAGACGATTTTTTACAATCAATAAACCAAATAGTAGAAGACGAAAACTCTTCGAGAAGAACCTTTAACTCGAAACTAGAAAAGAAGAAAGATTCCCTAGACGAAATCAAGAGTAAATTCTGGTCTTTGGTTCGCATTAAGTTTGATTCTGAAATAAAGAAACACGACAAATTAATAGAGGAAATCAATTCTGAAATTTTGAAATACGAAGACGAAATAGCAGCGTTGACCAGGTCAATCGAAGAACAGAATGAAATAATCTCTGAGAACAGAGCAAAGATAACAAACATAGATACGTCAATAACCAACATTAACAGTCAGATCATAAGCATCGGCTTAGAAGGCTTTGAAATCAAACGAAAGCCAGGTGAAGACAACCACTATTACCTTTGCCGAGGCACGCACAACAGCGGAAATCACGTGTACAAATCTCTGAGTGAAGGTGAGAAAACTCTTATCACTTATCTTTATTTTTTGGAATTGTGCCAGGGAAGCATACGCTTCGACTCGCCAACCCCTAAGAACAAGAAAATAATTGTTGTTGACGATCCAATTTCCAGTCTATCTCATAATTACATATATGAGATAGGCTCTCTTACTCATAAGAAAATCATCAAGGGATATGAGTATTCGCAAGTTATCCTGCTGACTCATAGCCTATATTTCCTACACGAAATGATAAAATACCTCCCTAAGAAACAAGAGGACTTCGATAAAAAGTGCAATGTATTCAGAGTCACAAAAAATACTCATAGCAACATATCGCCAATGAAGAGAGGCGATATAAAAAATGACTACCAGTCCTATTGGCAGATAATAAAAGATGCACAAGAAGGGAACACTAATAACATCGTACTCCCTAACATCATGAGAAACATTCTCGAATATTACTTTTCTTTCGTTCACAAAACCGATGAATTAAAAAAAGCTCTTGAGGAATTAGAAGAAGATGACGCTGAATTTTCTTCTTTTTTCAGATTTATTAACAGAGAATCTCATTCCGACTCAGTAAACATAAACGATCTTGGCGAAATAGATTCAGATCGCTTCATCAATAAATTCAGAGAAGTTTTCCTACGGACAAATTTTGAAGAACATTACAACAAAATGATGTCTTAAACTAAAAAATATAAAGTCGAACTGAATAGGGAAAGTTCATTTTCAATCAATCCACTTTGTGTGCAGAATAATTAAAGGCGGCCCCGCGCCGCCTTTATACTACTATTTTCTCATCGTCATAATTCAGACCTCGGCATAACAATCTTGGTCATGACCTTACCCATTTCCTCCTGTGTCGCCTCAATCTTGCTGAGAACAGCAAGGATTGTAGACTGGCCGAACTGGGAAGTTCGCACGTCATCGGTAAGCCATAGCTTCAATAGGCCACCTAAGCGGCCAAGGTCGCCGTTGATTCGGGCCAATTTCCGAACCTGCTCATAATCCACCACACCAGAGATGTGGTAACCCTGACCGACTTCGCGTAAGTACCGTGCAGCACTCATACCAGCTCGTTTTGCCTGCGCCTCGATCAGCTCCTTTTCCTCGGGCAGGCAGTACACTTTGATAGGTGTGCTGCTCTTCCTCGTTACTCGTTCTGTCTTATCGTGCATCATCTTTTGCCTTGGTTCCTTGTCACTTGGCGGATAGTGTCCAACGCCTGCGCAAAGTCATCCGGCGTCGCTCGGCCAGTTTCAGCCTGGTAGTAAAGGATCGTGAACATATTGGCGACCGCCTCCGCGACGGGCGAAATCTGCCGTGCTGTTTCCTGGTCGATGAATTCCAGGGCGGCAAGCTTGATCGCTGCCTGATGAATTGCGTGCTGAACTTCGATATTATGCGTGGCTGTCATGTGCCACCTCTCTGACAGGTGGTATGTGAAAATGCGGGCCGGTGCACCATCACCGGCCCGTGTGCTTTCTAACTACTTGCGTCGGCCAAACGGCCAGCGTCTCATTTTGTCGATTTGATCGGCCGATCTCGTCATGTCCTTGTAGGCACGCCCGGCCAACCTGTTTTGGAACACCTCCATTTTGTCGGCAATGGCTTTCATCTTCGGGCCGTGCCCGGTGTTGTGCAGCCACTGCCCCAAAAAATAGAAGGCCAGCATCACAATGAACATCACTGCGAAGAAACCAAATACCTCCGCAAGATTTTGGGGGGGGAAAGTTAAACTCCATAATCAGTAATCCTTATCTAGTTAGGCCATGCGACCTTTTTTAACAAAACTGGCAACCTCTTCGCTGCGCTCCTGCTGGCGTTCCTGGGCATACGAAACGTAGTCCTCAACGTCGAAGGTGTGCTTTTCCGGGTCGCGCTCTTGCCACTCTGCGTGTGCTTGGCGGGCTTCTTCCTGGTCCTCACTGGATAGGCCATCAAAGCCGCCGGTTTGATTCATCCAGCCAGTGCCGCCACCGCTTAAGCTATCGTTGTCAAATGCAGGGGAAGCGTCGTCAGTCGCCCTCCTTGTCGTCGTCATCCCCGTCATCTTTCGTACTGTTTCGGATCGAGCTGGCTAAACGACCTCCAGCGGTGCGGCCAATTCTATCCCCGGCCATATCACTCATTCCCTTCATCAAATTCGCACCGGTATCCGCTGCAATACGCCCCGCTTTTACAGCGCTACCTTTAAAGCCGCCGCCAGAGGATTCGCCACCGCTAGAAGATTGGCCGGAAGCTTGGGAAAAGGAGCCAGCTTCATCAGAGCCGCCGCCTCCGCTAAATGCTCCGCCCAGGCTCGACATAACGTCAGTATTGTTCGCTACGTTCTCACCTGCTTTTGCAAATGCAGCCTGAATAGCAGACGCACCGCCGGCGGTAGCCATTGCTGCACCGGCAGCCATACCACCAGTGGCAACAGCCGCTCCGGCCATCGCCCCGGCACTGATACTGCCAGCACCTGCCGCCGCACCGCCTCCAGGAACCAGGCTGGCAACCACATTGGGAACCGAGTGAATAAGCATCACCAGAACCAGTGAAACGACAAAGATCACCAGCAGTTCACGCATAGGGGCATCATTGGATAGATCGGTATAGAAACCGTCCATGATCGACATGGCAATGCCAATGAGCAACGTCATTGTCATCAACTTCAAAGCAACGCCCAATACGCTTTTGAAGTAGTTGATTGCTATATCTGAAGTCCAACGCGAACCACCAAACCCCAGCACGAAGACACCGGCATAGATCAATATCCAAGCCGTCACCAAGGCCAACAACACATTGGCTGCCACTACCGCCATACAAGCCAAAATTGCCAGCGTGATTAAGAAGATAGACAAGTTATCTATCGGGCTTGTGATGCTGTAGGACTTACCAGCTTTCACAATAATGTCGAACGCAATACTAATAGGCTCTGACGGAGTTAGGTCTCTCGGAAGGCCACCGGCTTGAGCACCGATCATTCTCAACGAGTCGATGATTGACGTCGCAAAGTCTGGGCCGTTTCTGAGCAACCAGAGAAAGAAACCAAACGTCAGGATGAAGCGCACGAACTCGGCAAAGAACTCCCTTATATCCGCTTGTTTAAGGATTAAGGTCCCGCCAGTCCAAACAAGGGATATAGTGCCCAGCGTCCAGAACAGCCAGGCGGCATAGTTTGTAATTACCGTGCCCCAAGTAGCACTGGCCGTCATGAAACGCACGGCCACTTCGTCCAAGACTCCATTAGGCTCAATGGCCGCTGACGCAGTTTGCGAAGTTAGTAAAACTGCCAGGAGCATCACAAGTCGAATGAATATCTTGCTCATGATTAGAACCCCTTGTTCTTGGAGCGATCAGTGGGTTCGCCCATATCCCAAAGACAGTTCCCTTCTTCCCTCTGCTCTTTCGTCAGGTTTGGGTTGTCACAGTTGATCGTTGCAGGCTTTGGCCCGTCATCTTCACCGCACCCCACCAGAACGAAAGAGGCCAACGCGCTAACGATAAAAACTCGGGTGATATTCTTCATGATTAAAACCCTCTGTTTTCTGAACGGTCGGTTGGCTCGCCCATATCGAACAACCTTTCACGGGACGCTTGATATTGAGCTTCGCGGTCAGCATCCGCCTGCATTCGAGTGCCAACGGCATTCTGCTGAGCAATCAGCAGGCTACGGATTTGCAGGAGCTGGTTAGCCTGGTTGCTGGCGAGCTGATTGGCGTAGCCAATGGCGGCCAGTTGGCCGTCTGCGCCCTGGGCGGCAGATTGCAGGCGGTTAAGCTGTCGGGCGTCGGCTTCAAGATTGTCTTGCTGCTGCTCCAGGCCCTTAAACAGCGCGTCGTTGGCCTTCTTCTGCGATTCAGACGCCAGGCGACGGTTCTCGGCCATCGCGGCTCGTTCGGCATCACTGCATCCCGCCGCCGAGAAACAAGGCGAGCTGCGGTAATAGGCCACGTCCTGGAACTTGCCCAGGTAAGCATCGAGGCTGCCAAGTTGGTTCTGGTAATAGGCGAGCGTGTTGGTAGCCTGATTCAGATCGTTGATGGTGCGCTGCGCCTGGTCCCAAATATGGGCCGCCGGGGCCATCGTGTTTTGCAGTTGGTTTTCGTACTGCTGAAGCTGGGTTTGGTATTCCTGAATCTGCTTGGCCGTCTGCGCGACCGCTTCCAAAGCAGACATGATGTTTTGCGTCAGATTGGTGCCATCAACGACAGGAATACCGGCATAGGTAGGCTGAAAAGTGCAGGCCGTCATGGCGACAACCAGAGTAATTTTAGCGGCTAAATTTTTTCTTTTCACATTTTGCATTCGTTGATCTCCATTACCAATGAATGCTTTATCGTGCCTTTCAATGCATAACGTATAAGCCCAATAATTGGACATAAAAGTTGACATAGGAAAATTTAAGCCAACAACTCCTACGGCGACAGCCAATGGCCTCGCAGAGCAGGATTATCGTTGAGCGCCCCGGCGCGAATAAGGTAGGTGAAGAAGGAACCGCCGACTTGTCGGTGGGCCTACTTCACCTATCCTGCCCGCCTTTCAGCGTTGTTTACGCCAAGGAAAGTGTTGCCGCGAAAATCTGTTTTTTAGTGCAAACCATATAAAATCGCTTGTTCACCTTCTTGCTAGAACAGAAGTACGAAATAAACACGTAATATCAGGCAATTACTACGCTAACGCGGGGGTTTACACAGCAAACAAACACAGAAATACACAGCTTTACCAATTCAGGAGGGATAGCGCCCCTCAAGTGTCAATGAAACGTACGAGTGCTAGCAACTCATCGAATTTAGATCGCTGTATTTCATGGGTTTCCTAACCCACTAGACGCTCTCGCCGGCTTTTTCTTTGACGGTTTCAGATTGATATCGATTGGGTCATGCAGTCAGGAAGGATCGCTATCAACACCCTGTGCGTGTCGAGCCACTAGCGCCCAACTTCGGACAGCTTTTCGGCACAACGTCAGTGCGGATAAGAAATGTAGTGTTGTAGTATGTTGTATGGTGCTACTACATACTACAACCTACAAATCACACGCATCTTCAGCCGACTACCGCCTGAAGTGGCTATTCATCTTGATGTATGAAATACGGCTTTCTGAGCCGCACAGAGAAGCGCTTCAGGCATCACCCACCACTAACCCCTAGTTGGCCTCTGAACGACGCTCCTGGGGCTTTTAAGGCGGCTTTGGTTGTCCTTCGGACGGATTGAACGCCAAGAAAAGGTGAAGGCCCTTGGCGAGGAAGCAGAATCGGCCACCCTCTTGGCGTTAAAACATCGGCCAAAGGCCGATTGAATTGGCAAGGCATGACCGCGCCATTCAGGCGCGGGCTATGCCGCGCATGATGGATATTCTTTGGAATATCTTGGATCGATTTCCAAAACAGGCCGGAAAGCCTTGCCCTGCAAGGGCTTGCGCGATTGAAGCGGGTACCGTTATGCCGGGGGTGGGATACTGTTATGCCGGGGGACGGGTACTATTATGCCGGGGATGGGTGCTGTCACGCCGGGGGTTGGCTTGGTTGGCCCCTGGCCGCCTAATCTCCCATTTCCCCTTGGCGTATTCATGTACAGTCCAGCCCACTGAAATAAGTTCAGCCAACGCTTTCCGGGCCGTCTGACGGCGCTTTTTCAAGGTGTTGGGGTTCTTCGTTTCGTCCGGCCAAACGTAGTTGCAAAGAGTATCCAGTTCTACCCGTCCAGATTTCCCGGCATCAATCCAGCCCGATAATCGCTGATGTATTAATCGAGCAGGATCGGTCTGTAGCGCCCGAACCTCAGTCATGTCGAGCCGAGTATGCGGACGCTCTCCCATTACAGCCTCTGCTAATCGAGGGTTAAGGCTGACAAACAGTTTACCTTCCCGGTCGTCGCTGACGTAATCGGACAATATGCGGAACCCCTGACGCTGCCCGTTACGCTCCACAATGACCGATACTGCCCATAGGCGCTCGATGCTATCGCGGATAGTTTTGAACTGGCTGCCTCCATCGTCGGCATACCCAAGTTCTCGGGCCAATTGTCGGAAGCTGCCCTTGGCAACCATTGCATCCTTCTCAACCGCGTCCCACTTCAGGTCTAGCAAGAGACGCAATTGCTGCCCAACTTCTGACTCTGTTTCGTTTCGCAGCACAATCCCGCGTCCCCCATCACCAGAAATTGCGGCCATAGCCACAAGCCCTTGTAAGATACGAAGATCATCAACACCTAGAGGCTCGGGCCCCCAGAAACGTATCGAATCCTCGCCATGGTTATAGGTTACGTCCAGCTTGAGCCGCTTGCGCTCTCCACGCTTCAGGCTACGGAACAAGCCAGGAGCCAGGCAATGAGCTGGATCATGTCGAACATGGGTAAGATCAAAGCTCATCACGTGACCTCACCTTAGATTTTTTGAATGGCAGCACGCCATGGGCTACGCACTGCCTCTCCAGCACGGCAGGTTTCAGCACACCGCCCTCGTGACGCCGGAACCAACGCTCTGCGAAAGGAGAACCATAATTCGCCTTGCTCACGCCATAGCGGACGAAGTACCCACGCTGACTATCATCAACACTCCATTCCTCAGCCTCGGTTTGCGTCATGCCAGACAGGTACGATTGCCAGCGAATGTTATCGACCAGAACAGACGACCCACGGCTGGCCTGTTGCTGGTCACCCGCACCAATGATGGCAGCGCTCTTACTGGCATGGTGCAAAAATACGATAGAGCACCCCGTATCGGCGGCGATGGCTTCCATACGTCCGATCACTTGCGCCATTGGACCGCTAACGTTTTCATCTTCGATGTGGAAACGACGTAAGGTGTCCAGGATCATCAAGCGGCGACCCGCAGCCGCTCGCTTAAGGCCATCGAACCAATCGAGACACATAATGTTGGGGCACCTTCCTATTAGCGGCTCAATCAGCAAGCCTTCAGCAACAGCTTGCCGCTGCTCGGCGGTGAGATGCGCTCCAAGCGCATGTAATCGGTGATGGATAGCAGCGGGAGGATCTTCTGCGGGAAGATAGATAACTGGCCCAACAGGAAATTCTCCGACTTCCAGCAAGTCTGGGCCTCCAGCGATCTGCGTGGCAAGCTGTAAGGCCAGCATGGATTTTCCGGCACCACCTGGTGAAACCAAGGCCCCTACCGTACCGGAAACCATGTTAGGTAAAACATAATCAAGAGGCGGCGGCGTTTCCGAAAAGGCCGCCATAAGATCAAGGGCCATAATGTTAGGCCCCTATGGTGTTGCCAGGCCGAGTAGCCTGGATTCCTGAAGACTTACGCTCCTCAATCCACTGCTCTACTTCCGACAGGTCCCACGCGACGTTTCTGCTGGTAAGTGCAATTCGGCGAGGGAACTCACCCCGCTTCTCCAAGTTATAAATTGTCCGTGAGGAGAGCGGAATCATCTCCAATAGCACTTTTCGATTGATCAGTGTCTTGTTTGCCATTGCTTGCATACTTGTGCCTCCACTTACTTACGAAAGCTCTATGGTGCCCAGCAATGCCACTTGATTAAGCCTATAAATTGGATAAAATGGTTGACATGGAAAGTGAAGAGCAAGCAAAAAAGCGACTTGGCAATTACTATATAGCTATCTGGAATGGTTGTGATCCAGATATTGCCAGCGCCATCCGCCAGTTCCGAGATAGCTGGAAACCATATTCCGCAGCATCCCGGCGCTACCCCATTCATCGGCTAATACATGAGCTGATAGACCCTGCTGTAACCGCATACAGGGAAGCACTCCCGCCTGACTACCTGGTACACATGCCAGGTTCAACAGAGGTATCTTTCAGCGAGATGGCTCAGCTGGTCGGGTTTGATGCAGCGGTCCGCCTACAACGCCACCTGCTAAGAGCGTTCATAAAAACAAAAGACCAACAGACCAAGACAGATCAAAGGTTTATCGCAACACATGAATCACTGATTGAATTAGTTCAGGACTGTGCATGCAAGCAACCGGTAAAGTCTTCAATGCGATGCATCAACGGAACATCTAGAGGGCTAAATGACAAACGCCGCCACAGCTTTTGTCGTTTCTGTGGTTCTCCGACTACGCTAACATCATTCTCGGATAACAAATCCCAATTGCGTGGTAGCAATGACGTTCTACGTCTAAGCAACTTGTACTGCACACATCACCAACCAAAATTACCAAATGGAGCTTGGAATCCTTTATATAAGCAGGCAACACGCTCTATCGCGCAGTTTGACATTGAATTAGAAAGAATAAACAAGCAATGCGCCAATCGCTCTAGACCTTTAATGTCTGGCGATACACTGGTCGATCAATACTTCCTTTACTTGATGCTAGGCAAAACTTTACAACCAGCAGACAAGGCCGAATTACGCAATCTAGCCCGAAGGATGGTGGACTCTAAGCTATCAGATACCAAGAAAAAAATGCTGGTACTCAAGCGAGACGGATTTAACCAGACAGAAATCGGAAAGCAAATACTGAACGCCAAGCAGCAGCCAATGACACGCCAAGCCGTGTCTAAAGCGTTGGCGTCAGTTAGAAACGAATTCCTGCTAGAAACCTAGAAAGCCACTAAGAGAAATTTTAGCCGCTAAAATCTTCACCTAATGGCTTTACCATGATTTTATCCTAGAAGCTTTTGGTCAATTTCAATAAGCAAGCTTGTCATTTTGCGAAGTATTTTATCAAACGCCTGAATTAGTTCATTGTCATTTATACCAAGCCGCTCAATGGTTTTTTCATAGTTGGATCCACGTCTATGTGCGACACCTGTTGACCTAACCCCCTGCAACCCTCCCAAAAAAGGTGCAACCTCGAACTGGATTCCATTATCCCTCAAAAACTCGGCGAGAATTTTAATTGAACCAGTTTCCCCCGAGGATATATGCTTTTTCAAAGCTTTGACATTAATAGAGTCAATTGTGACTTTCACCAACGAGAGAACCTGAGAGTCGAACTCTGACTGCTCATTCTTAGTCAGCGAATGCAACGTTTTGAAACAATGTCCATCACCTTCTGATAGTGGCAAAAATAGTGGCCACCCTTTAACATTTAGCCACTTCTCTTGAAATCTCTCGAAACATGACTTGAAAACAAGGTCTGGGCTTTGTGCATCAGCAAATGCCCCCATCATACTCCTGTCAAAGTAGGTACTACTCATTTCCCGACCTTCAGGAGGAATATTGAAACTTTTCCAATACACTTGCTCGGAGTACGGAAGGTCTCGCCCAAGATCACCTAAAAAGACACAAACATGTTCTGAAGAATTATTATCAAAACGGAGCCTCCAAAATCCATACTTATGAATAACACTATCTTGCACTTCGTATTCCGATGAAGAGCCAAAATACTTCAGAAGAACTGATTTATCGAAGTAAACAGGTGTTAGATAATGTGGGGCGCCCTTATTTTTCCCAAAGTAGTCCGCTAACAAAGAAGGATCACAAGAATTTTTAGTATTGTCATGAGCATCGCCTTTTATAACGAAAGATTCATATTCCTTTCCAAGCTTGAACGGGCTGCAATTCTCCTCATTTCTAGGAAGACAGCAGAAAAGCTTTTTCCCTAAAACCCTGGTAAATGTATTAAAACCATTCACATAGGAGCCATCCCAAAATCTTGTATACGAGACACAGGGCTCATTAACATGCTCATCTGGTAACCGTTCGCTTGTTACTTTATGACGCGAGTTTTCAAAGAACAGCAGCAAATTCATTTGTTTCGCAGACATAAAGGCATTCAAGAACGACTTACGTATGACAATTTCATTGCTCGAATACTTAACAACATCTATTTCAACACCGTTATCATCATCAACAACATATTTTTTATTTTCTCTGTCGTGATAAAGATTAAGATACAACACTAACTCTTGAAGTATTTCTTTATATGGGCTTCTAGTACCATGAAATTCTCTACAAACCACTAGCGGGAAGTATTCAGAACTATTTTGTTCGTACCAAATATCATCACCGCATGTAACAATAGATGGACCTCCGCTCCCTGGAGACAAGTCCCAGCCATAACCCTCCATTGCTTTATCAGTACTTTCTGGGGCAACTAGGCAAGAAAATATAGACCCATCCTCAGTCTTATCGCTTTTATTTAAGTTCTTATAGAGAGGAACCCAAACACCTTCTCCCAGTTCATTTCTAACGAATCCCAAGAAATCATCCATATCTTTATTTTCTGTCATTTCACTCGTTCCTATAAAAATAAGTACTGAACGAACCACAACTCCATGTATCTATTAAGCGGTCCATTCGTCAATCATATCCGCCCAGTCTTGCAACATAGATGTACGCTGATCACGATACTCGGCTTTGTTATATATCGCCCTCACACCTTTTTGCTCATGTGCCAGGCATTTCTCTATCCAATCGGTGTTGTAACCGGCTTCATGGAGCAAGGTACTGGCTGTTCGTCTCAGGTCGTGCGGGCCGAATTTGGCAAGCGGTCGCCCCTCTTTCTGAGCCAGCTTGTAAGTCATCGTCATTACCCGGTTCAGCGTGGCACTGCTCATGGGTACGTCAGAATCGTAGCGTGATGGCAGAACGTACTCCGATCCTCCGGAGAACGTCTTCAAAGCGATGAAGATGTCCATGGCCTGCCTGGATAGAAACACCAGGTGAGGATTTCGCCGCTTCATCCGTTCTTTGGGGATCGTCCAGAGCGCTTCGCTGAAGTTGATTTCACTCCAGGTGGCATTCGTCAGCTCGCTTTTTCGCACCATCGTCAACAATAGTAGCTTTACCGCTGCCCGGATCGATGGTGATGTACCAATACGCCCCATGTACTGGTACATGATCCTGATTTCTTCGGGCGTCAGGGTTCGATCTCTCGGCTCAAACCTGGCAATGCTTGCGGGCCTCACCAGGTCTGCCGGGTTCTCAACCTTCTGGCCTCGCTCAGTCGCCCAGCGGTATACCTGGAGTACAATCTCACGCGCATGAACCGCCGTAGCAGGTGCACCGCGCTCTACGATGGCGTCGGTTAGTGCTCGCAAGTCCTCGTGGGTGATTTCGGTCAGCTTCTGATTGCCGAATTTCGTTTCCAGCTCTCTCGTATAAACCGAGCGGCGCATATCACGGGTAGAATCGGCCATCTGATAGCCACGTAGCCACTTTTCCGCCCAGGCACCAAAGGTTTCAGCCCCTTTAACACGCGCCTTGTCTCGGGCCTTCTCCTTCGCTGGCGACTTTCCATCGGCGACCATCCGCTTGGCTTCACCAAGCCGCTCACGGGCTTCTGCCAGAGTGATACCCCCAACGCCATAGCGGCCAAAGGTGATTGTCTCTTGCCTGCCATTGATCGAGTAGTTGTAACGGAATGAGATAGAACCGGCAGGAGTGACGGCCACGTAGAGGCCATCCCGGTCATTCACTTTGTAGAGTTTATCCCTCGGCTTGAGGTTGCGCAGCTTGGTATCGGTCAGCAAGAGTCTTATCCTTCTTCGATTCCAATACCATGCTGGAAGATCACCCGAAAATCAGGCCACAAAGCCAATAAAAACAGTTATTTAAACAATTTCGATACCATGAACACACAAGATCAAGCAGCATGGTATCGGCTATCACTCATGGCATCATGTCTCGATAATACCACCTTGGATACCACGCTCAAGCGGTGCTTCCCGCTGCCATCAGTTGCCAAACACTGCCAGACATAAAAATAAAAAAGCCCATTAAAACATGGGCTTAAGTATCATTTAATGCCAGTTAGTACCAGCTAATGCCTAACGTGCGATCATTCCCACTCGATCGTCGCCGGCGGCTTGGACGAGACGTCGTAGGTGACGCGGGAGACTCCGGACAGTTCGTTGATGATGCGGTTGGAGACCTTCTCCAGCAGTTCGTAGGGCAGGTGCGCCCAGCGGGCGGTCATGAAGTCGATGGTCTCGACGGCACGCAGGGCGATGACCCATTCGTAGCGGCGGCCATCACCGACCACACCGACGGACTTGACCGGCAGGAACACCGCGAAGGCCTGGCTGGTCTTGTGGTACCAACCGGAGTTGTGCAGCTCTTCGATGAAGATGGCATCGGCCTCGCGCAGGATGTCGGCGTACTCCTTCTTGACCTCGCCGAGGATACGCACGCCCAGGCCCGGCCCCGGGAAGGGGTGACGATAGACCATGTCGTAGGGCAGGCCGAGTTCCAGGCCGAGCTTGCGCACCTCGTCCTTGAACAGCTCACGCAGCGGCTCGACCAGCTTGAGCTTCATCGTCTCCGGCAGGCCACCGACGTTGTGGTGGGACTTGATCACGTGGGCCTTGCCGGTCTTGGCGGCGGCCGACTCGATCACGTCCGGGTAGATGGTGCCCTGGGCCAGGAAGTCCACGCCCTCGATCTTGGCCGCTTCGCTGTCGAAGACGTCGATGAAGGTGTTACCGATGATCTTGCGCTTGGCTTCGGGGTCGGCCTCTCCTTCGAGCTTGCCGAGGAACAGCTCTTCGGCGTCGACGCGGATCACCCGCACGCCCATGTGCTGGGCGAAGGTCTCCATCACCTGGTCGCCTTCGTTCTTGCGCAGCAGGCCGTTGTCGACGAACACGCAGGTCAGCTGATCGCCGATGGCCTTGTGCAACAGGGCCGCGACCACCGAGGAGTCGACCCCGCCTGACAGTCCCAGCAGCACGTGGCGGTCACCGACCTGGTCGCGCACCCGGGCGATCTGGTCCTCGATGATCTTGGCCGGCGTCCAGTTGCGCTCGGCGCCACAGATCTCCAGCACGAAGTGCTCGAGGATGCGCTGACCCTGCAGGGTGTGGGTGACCTCGGGGTGGAACTGTACGCCGTAGAAGCGCTTTTCCTCCCAGGCCATGGCAGCGATCGGGCAGCTCGGGGTGGAGGCGGTGACGGTGAAGGTCTCCGGCACCTGGGCGACCTTGTCACCGTGACTCATCCACACGTCCAAAAGGCCGCGCCCGCTATCCGGATCGACGTGATCCTTGATGTCCTTGAACAGCGCCGTCTCGGCGTCCAGGCGGATCTGGGCGTAGCCGAACTCGCGCTTATTGGAGCCCTCGACCTTGCCACCCAGCTGCTCGGCCATGGTCTGCATGCCGTAGCAGATACCGAACACCGGCAGCCCCATCTCGAACACGCAGGCCGGCGCCCGCGGCGAGTCCAGCTCGGTCACCGACTCCGGGCCACCGGCCAGGATGATGCCGTTGGGGCGATACTCGCGGATCTCCTCTTCGGTGATGTCGAAGGCGCGAATCTCGGAGTAGACGCCGATCTCGCGCACCCGGCGAGCGATCAGCTGGGTGTACTGGGAGCCGAAGTCGAGGATCAGGATCTTGTGGGCGTGGATATCGGTCATGGGGACTTACCTTGCAGGCAGTGGGGCCGGTGGGCCGAGCAATCGAAAAGCGAAAAGCTGGAAGCGGCGGACCGCTTCCAGCTCAGGGCGACGAGGGGCGAGTCGCCCCGCGCGCCCTCTGGTGCGACGCGTCTGGTGCGATACGCCTGGCGCGTCACGTCAGCGCCTACCCTGCTCGATAGTTGGGCGCTTCCTTGGTGATCTGGACGTCGTGAACGTGGGACTCGTTGAAGCCGGCGCCAGTGATCTTGACGAACTCGGGCTTGGTGCGCATCTCGTCGATGCTGGAACAGCCGGTGTAGCCCATGGAGGCACGCAGGCCACCCATCAGCTGGTGCACGATGGCACCCATCACACCCTTGTAGGGCACCCGGCCTTCGATGCCTTCCGGCACCAGCTTTTCGACGCCGTCGTCCTTGTCCTGGAAGTAGCGATCGCTGGAGCCCTGGGTCTGGGACATGGCGCCCATGGAACCCATGCCACGGTAGGCCTTGTAGGTACGCCCCTGGAACAGCTCGACCTCGCCCGGCGCCTCCTCGGTGCCGGCCAGCAGGCCACCGACCATGATGCAGCTGGCACCGGCGGCTACCGCCTTGGCGATGTCGCCGGAGAAGCGCACGCCACCGTCGGCGATCAGCGGGATGTCGAACTCCTTGAGCGCCTCGGCCACGTTGGACACCGCGGTGATCTGCGGCACGCCGACACCGGCGACGATGCGGGTGGTGCAGATGGAGCCGGGACCGATGCCCACCTTGACCGCGTCGGCACCGGCCTCGGCCAGCGCCCGGGCGGCGTCGGCGGTGGCGATGTTGCCACCGATGACCTGGATCTGCGGGAAGTGCTCCTTGACCCAGCGCACCCGCTCGATCACGCCACGGGAATGACCGTGGGCGGTATCGACGACGATGGCGTCGACGCCGGCCTCGGCCAGCGCCTTGACCCGGTCAGGGGTTTCCGGACCTGTGCCCACGGCGGCGCCGACCAGCAGGCGGCCATCGGCGTCCTTGGCGGCGCTGGGGAAGGTGCGCGCCTTCTCGATGTCCTGGAAGGTCACCAGGCCACGCAGGCGGAAGTCGCCGTCCACCACCAGCATCTTCTCGACCCGGTGCTCCTGCATCTTGCCCTTGATGACGTCCAGCGGGGTGCCTTCCGGCACGGTCACCAGGCGATCGCTCGGGGTCATGATGTCGGCGACGCTGTCGCCATGGTTGGGCTGGAAGCGCATGTCACGCTCGGTCACCAGGCCGACCAGGGTCTCGCCCTCGACCACCGGAAAGCCGGAGAAGCCGTGTTCCTTGGCCATCGCCAGCAGGTCCTGCAGCTTGGCCTTGGGTCCGACGGTGACGGGATCCTTGACGATGACGCTCTCGTGCTTCTTGACCTTGCGCACTTCCAGCGCCTGCTGAGCGATGCCCATGCTCTTGTGGATGATGCCGATGCCACCTTCCTGGGCCATGGCGATGGCCAGGCGGGCTTCGGTGACGGTATCCATGGCGGCGGAGGCGAGGGGAATATTGAGGAAGAGGTCGCGAGTCAGGCGGGTCCGGAGACTGACGTCCTTGGGGAGAACGTCGGAATAGCCGGGAACGAGCAATACGTCGTCAAACGTAAGTGCTTCTTGGGCCATACGTAGCATAATCGGCAACACCCACTGAGGCTTTAGAGGGAGGGAAGAAGTTAATCGCCCATTATAACGTTCCGCCCCGGCCTCCGGCAATGTGCCAGCTTGACACTTCGATGCTCCTCGGTTGCCATCCGCCGTCTACTCCGGCGCCAGCGCCCCGCTACCCCGTTCGACCGCTTCATCCAGCGCCTGCTCGCCCTGAAAACGCGCTCGCCAGTGGTCGGTGAAGGCCTCCCGGCGGGCAGGATCGACGAAGGCCAGCAAGGTGGCGTTGGGCAGTATCGGGTAGAGCCGCTCCCCCACCTGGGTGCGCAGCCTGGCGGCGGTGTAGGGGCCGGTCACCCCCGGCAGCACGCTGAACAGAGGCGTCTGCCCCGCCAGTACTCGCTGGCCACGCTGACTCAGCAAAAACTTGACGAAGGTCTCGGCGGCCTCGACGTGGGGGGCATCGCGATGCACGAAGGCCATGCGCATCAGCACCAGCGAATAGTCCCTGGGCACCTGCACGATCACCTCGGGATGTTCCTGGGCGTAGACCATGGCGTAGGAACCCAGCAGGTTGTAGCCGAGCCAGTAGCGTCCCTGGCTGAGCCCTTCGAGCATCGCCCGGGTGCTGGCCTCCAGGCGGGTATCGACACGCCCCATGGCACCGACCAGCTCCCAGAAGCGCGAGGAGTAGCGCGCATCCTGCTGGGCCAGGGTGTAGCCCACCCCGCTGGAAAGCGGCGAGTAGGTGGTCACCTTGCCCGTCAGCCAGCGGGCCTGGGTCGCCAGCAGCGCGTGCAGGTCGCCATGGGTCTGGGGCGGCAGCATATGCCGCGACAGATCCAGCCGATAGGCCATCACCACCGGCTCGAAGGTGAAGGCGAAGACCTCGTCGCGCCAGCGCGCCCACTCGGGCCAGCGCTCGATCTCCGGGCCACTCAGGCGCCGCGCCAATCCTTCATTGACCCGGGCCATCTGCCACGGCATCGCCGAGCTGATCACCACGTCAGGCGCTCTGCTCGCCCCTTCGCCCGTCGCCTGGCCTCCCTGAAGATGTCCCACCACGCTGTCGTCCACCTCCCGGGTGGTGCGATCCTCAAAGCGCAGGGGAATCTGGGGATAGGCCTGGCGAAAGGCGTCCAGCAGCGGCGCCACCACGTCGAGATCCAGCGCCGCCGAGATCACCAGCGGATCGTCATCTGAGGGGGTGCGGCTGTCGCCGCTGTGACAGCCACCCAGCAGCAGAAGCATGAGCAGTAAAAGCGGCAGCCACTGCGACACCACCAGGGGCTGCCGCCGTGTGACCTGCGTCGCACACCGGGCCGGGAGACGTTCACAGGATCGAAGGCGTTGTCCGGGCTGCAGGGACATCAAGTACTCTCTCCTGGATTCACGCCGGCCGCAAAGGCACCGGTGACATCCTGTTCGTCCTTCGCCAGCGGCAGCCACAGCACCACCTCGAGTCCCTGCGGCGAGCGGTTGGCGAATTGCACGCGGGCGCCCATGCGCCGGGCGGTGGTATCGACGATGGCAAGACCAAGCCCGGAGCCCTCGGTGTCCTGGCGCCCACCCCGCTGAAACGGCTGCCCCAGCGTCGCCAGCGCCGCGTCGGCGACACCAGGGCCGTCGTCGACGATCGACAACCGCGCCCAGTCGCCCTCGCGCGCCAGATGCAGGGTGATCTCGCAACCTGTCGGCGTGTAGCGCAGGGCGTTGTCGATCAGGTTGCCCAGGGCTTCGCGCAGTGCCCAGTCCTCGACACAGACCTTCAGCGGCTCGGCTGGCAGGCTGCCAAGCCCGAGGTCATGCTCCGCCGCCCGCTCCCGCGCCGCCCAGTCCAGGGCGACGTCGCGTACCAGCTCACCCAGGTCGAGCGCAGGCAGCGCCGTCTCCCGGTCGAGGTGGCGCAGTCGTGCCAGCGACAGCAATTGGCCGGCCAGTCGACTGGTGTCCTCGGCCCGGGCGTGAACGCGCATGAGCGCCTGGCGCCATTCATCCGGATCACTGCTGCGAAGGCCCAGCTCGCTGACGGTCTTGAGTCCCGCCAGCGGCGTCTTGAGCTGGTGGCTGGCGTCGGCGGTGAAGCGCAGAAGATCCTCGCGTCCCTGGCGCTGACGGGCGAACAGGTGGTCCAAGGCCTGGGCGAGCTCATGAAGCTCCTTGGGCACCCTGGTCGCCAGCGGACTGAAGTCATCGGCGCCGCGCCCACGAATCTGGCGGCGCAGGCGGCGCAGGGGAGACAGCGCCGCGCGCATGGTCAAGCCCATCAGCACCCCGGTCAGCAGCACCATGGCAATAAAGCGCGACAGCGAACGCTCGAACAGTGAGCGGGCCAGGGCTCGGCGCCCCTCGAGGGTATGCCCGACCCACACCTGCACCGGCAGCTGGGTGACCCAACCCGCCGAGGCCACCCGCTGGGCATGCAGACGCAGCTCTCCCAGCGTCGTGGTCAGGTCCCGCGACATGCCGCCTTCATCCAGCGCCTGCTGCCAGGCGGTGGGGATGTCCACCGGCCAGTTACGCGACAGCGTCCTGCCTTCATCGTCCAGCACCGCGTAGAACACCCGCGCCTGGCTGTCGGTGGCGAGGATCTGCAGCGCCGCCGCCGGCACCACCACCTGGGGGATGCCGTCCTGCCAGCGCACCGCCTCGGCGATGGTCAGCGCCGCCGCCTGCAACTGGGCGTCGAAGGCCCGCGCCGCCGCCCGCTGACTGCTGACCCAGGCCTCCACCATCAGCGCCAGCCCCAGCACTCCGACGGTGACCACCAGCCAGCCACCGAGCCGACGCTTGAGTGATCCATCGACCTCGATCACCCGTCGTCCTCTTCCAGACGGTAGCCGAGACCGCGAAAGGTGCGGATACGCAGACCAGCGCCCTTGAGCCGCTTGCGCAGCCGGCTGACGTAGACCTCCAGGGCGTTGGAGCCCACCTCGCCGAAGCCGAAAAGACGGCCTTCCAGGGTCTCGCGAGGCGCGATGGCTCCAGCGTGCAGCAACAGGCTTTCAACCAGCAGCAGCTCGCGATGGGGTAGCGCCATGGGCTCGCCGAACAGACTGGCGGCGCCGCTGGCCGGATCGAAGGACAAGGGACCCAGGCCAAGACGGTTGTCGGCGCGCTGCTGGCTGCGCCTGAGCAGCGCGCGTACCCGCGCCTCAAGTTCGGCCAGTTCAAAGGGCTTGGCCAGGTAGTCATCGGCCCCCAGGTCGAGTCCCCTGACTCGGTCATCCAGGGCGTCCCGGGCGGTCAGGATGATCACCGGGGTGCGATCGCCCGCGTCACGCAACTCGGCCAGCAGTGACAGGCCGTCACCGTCGGGCAGCCCGATGTCCAGAAGCATCAGGTCGACCCCACCCTGGCGCAGCGCCGCCCTGGCATCACTGCAGCAGGCAAACACCTCCACGGTATTGCCAAGGGGGGTCAGGGCCTCGACCAGCGAGCGGCTGATGAGGGCATCATCTTCGACGACGAGAAGGCGCATGCGACTAATGTCTTATCCAGGCAGGGAGGGCATGACAGGTTGATGAAAGCTAGTCGGCCTAGCATCTCTCACGTTAAAGCACCCCGGTTTCATCAATCCATAATAATAGTTGTCAGGAGTCCGCATGAAGAATATCACAGCTCTGCCCGCCGCCCTGCTGCTCGGCGCCAGCCTCAGCGTCGGCACCGCCCAGGCCGCCGACGAGGCCGAATGCATCGCCCCGGCCAAGCCCGGCGGTGGCTACGACCTGACCTGCCGGCTGGCCGCCAATGGCCTGCTCGAGACCGGACTGATCGAGGACCCGATGCTGGTCACCTATATGCCCGGCGGTATCGGTGCGGTGGCCTACAACCACGTCAACGGCGTGCGCACCGACGACCCCAACCTGATCGTCGCCGCCAGCACCGGCGCCGCGGTCAACCTGGCGCTGGGCAAGTTCGGCCAGTACGACGCCAGCGAAGTGCGCTGGGTCGGCGCCCTGGGAGTCGACTACGGCGCCATCGTGGTCAAGGCCGACGCGCCCTGGCAGACCCTGGATGAGCTGATGACGGCGCTGCAGGAAGACCCCACCCAGGTCGCCTTCGGCGCCGGTGGCAGCGTGGGCAGCCAGGACTGGATGAAGGCCGCGCTGACCGCCAAGGCCGCCGACGTCGATCCGCGCAGCCTGCGCTACGTGGCCTTCGAGGGTGGCGGTGAAGCCCTGGCCGCACTGCTCGGCAACCATATCCAGGTGTTCTCCGGTGACCTGTCGGAGCTCAAGTCCCAGCTCGAGAGCGGCGACATCCGCGTGCTGGCGGCACTGTCCGAGGAGCGCATGGGCGGCCCCTACGCCGAGATTCCCACCGCCGCCGAACAGGGTTACGACGTCCAGTGGCCGATCTGGCGCGGCTACTACATGGGCCCCGAGGTCAGCGACGAGGCCTACCAGGCCTGGGTCGAGCGCCTCGAGAACCTGGCCGGCAACGAGACCTTCGCCGAGCTGCGCGAAGCCCGCGGCCTGTTCCCCATGGCCCGCTTCGGTGACGACTTCGACGGCTACGTCAAGGATCAGGTCGCCGGCTTCAAGGAGCTGGCCACGGAAGTGGGTCTGACCCAATGAGTATCGCCGCCGACCGCTGTCTGGGTATCGCCCTGATGGGGTTGGCGGCGTTTACCGCCGTCAACGCCCTGTCCCTCGAGGTGCCCTTCAGCTACGACCCCGTTGGCCCCAAGGCCTTTCCGCTGGGGCTCTCCATCCTGCTGGGGCTGCTGTCGCTGGTGCTGGTGATACGTCCGGGTGAAAACGGCCACTGGCCCGACAAGCGCCTGGGATTGCGCCTGATCGGCGTGCTGGTGCTGCTGCTGGTCTACGCCGTGCTGTTCCCGCGCCTGGGCTTTTTGTTGAGCTCGATGCTGGTGATCGCCGCCCTGGCCTGGCTGTTCGAGGCCAGTCCGCTCAAGGCCGTGGCCACCGGTGTGTTGATGGCGCTGGGCGGCCAGTGGCTGTTCACCCATGGCCTTGGCATCGGCCTGCCCGGCCTGCCGTGGTAGCGCGAACCGCCGCCCTGAAGCCAGCTCCTGTAACAGCTCAGCTGCCAGCGCTGCCCCAGCCCTGACCGCCACCGATCCCTGATCAAGGTGTTCCCATGTTCGACTTTCTTATTGAAGGCTTCGGCGTCGCCCTGACGCCGCTCAATCTTGGCCTGGCCTTCCTCGGCGCGCTGCTGGGCACCCTGTTCGGCGCCCTGCCGGGCATCGGGCCAATCAACGGCATCGCCATCCTGATGCCGCTGGCCTACACCCTGGGCCTGCCCGCCGAATCCGCGCTGATCCTGCTGGCCGGCATCTACACCGGTGCCGAGTACGGCGGGCGCATGTCCAGCATCCTGCTCAATGTGCCCGGCGACGCCGGCGCGGTGATGACCACCCTCGATGGCCATCCGCTGGCCAAGCGTGGCCTGGCCGGTCCGGCGCTGGGCCTGTCGGCGGTGGCGTCGTTTGTCGGCGCCACCATCGCCATCATCGGCCTGACCCTGTTCGCCCCGCTGCTGGCCCGGGTGGCGGTGATGTTCGGCCCCGCCGAATTCTTCGCGCTGATGGTGTTCGCCTTCTCGTCGATGTCGGTGATGATGGGCAAGGACCCGATCAAGACCGCCATCGGCGCCGTGCTCGGCGTGCTGATCGGCACCGTCGGCGTCGACTCCGGCACCGGCGTGATGCGCTACACCTTCGGCATGCCGGAGCTCTATGACGGTATCGACTTCGTGGTGATGATCATCGGCCTGTTCGCCATCAGCGAGATCCTGCTGATGCTCGAGCACGCCCATCGCGACGACGTCGATGACACCCTGCCGCCGCTGGGCCGGGTGTTCGTCAGCCTCAAGGAAGTGATGGCCTGCAAGGGCACCATGCTGCGCTCCGGCGTGCTCGGCTTCATTATCGGCGTACTGCCCGGAACCGGCGCCTCGGTGGCCGGGGCGGTGTCCTACACCACCGAAAAGCGGCTGGTGGACAAGGACAACACCTTCGGCACCGGCGACATGCGTGGCCTGGCGGCGCCCGAAGCGGCCAACAACGCCTCCGCCGCAGGCTCCTTCGTACCGATGCTGACCCTGGGCATCCCCGGCTCCGGCACCACCGCGGTGCTGCTCGGCGCGCTGATGCTCTACAACATCACCCCGGGTCCGATGATGTTCACCGACAACCCGGAGGTCGCCGGTGGCCTGATCGCCTCGTTGTACATCGGCAACCTGGTGTTGCTGGCGCTCAACCTGCCGCTGGCCGGGGTCTTCGCCAAGGTGCTGACCATCCCGCGCTGGGTGCTGGTGCCGGCCATCGCCGTGCTATCCTTCGTCGGGGTCTATCAGCTGCATTCCGACCTGACCGCCATCTATCTGATGCTCGTCATCGGTGTCTTCGGCTACCTGCTGCGCAAGCTCGGCTTCTCGCTGGCGCCGGTCATCCTCGGCTACGTGCTGGGCGGCCTGATGGAAGAGAACCTGCGTCGGGCGTTGGCGATCAGCGGTGGCGACACCGCCATTCTGTGGCAGTCCGGCATCTCGCTGTCGCTGTGGATCGCCGCCTCGGCGCTGCTGGTACTGCCCTGGCTGGTACCCAAGCTGCTCAAGCAACGGCCCTCGAGCCAGGCTTGATGCAACGGGCTTCAGGGCCATGCTCGAGTCGCCCCGGCAAAGGCCCTGGCATCGCTCTTATATGGCCCGCACGAAGCCCCTGCGTAGCCCTTGTGTAGCCCTTAATGTAGCCCTCGTGTAGTCCCTGCGCGGCGCCATCTGGCGCCGCGCGCCGTCGTCAGGCTCGATCACCACCACCTGTGCACAGAGTACAGGCAACGCACACAGGAGACGCCATGCCCGCCGCCCCCACACTCCTTCCCCCCGGCGCCTGGCGCTTCCTGCCCACCCTCGCCCTGGGCGGTCTGGGCGGGGTCATCGCCTACCTGATCGACCTGCCGCTTCCGTGGCTGCTCGGCGCCCTGATCACCACCACCCTGGCCAGCCTCGCCGGGGTGCGCCTGGGCTCGCCGGGACGGTTGCGCAAGGGGGTTCTGGTGGTCATCGGGGTGATGCTGGGCTCGGCCTTCACCCCGGAGCTGTCCGGCGATATCACCGCCTGGGCCGCCAGCGCCGCAATCATGCTCGCCGCCACCGCGGTAATGATGGTGGTGGCGGTGGCCTTCAGCTACCGCGTGGCCGGTCACTCGCTGGACACCGCGCTCTACGCTGGCGCCCCGGGCGGACTGTCGGCGCTGTTGATGATGGCCCACGAGTCTGGCGCTGACCTGCGTGCCGTCGGTATCACCCACGCGGTGCGTATCCTGGTGCTGCTGCTGGCGATTCCACCGATCCTCGGCCTGTTCGGCCACGTGGATCTGGCCGGCGCCAGCAACGGGCCGGCCCAGTGGAGCCAGCTACCCTCGCTCGCCGGCACCGCCTGGCTGGTGGTAGCGGCGGCGCTCGGCGCCGTGGTCGGCCGGGTGCTGCGCCTGCCCAACGCCCTGCTGTTCGGCCCGGCACTGGTGTCGTCGCTGCTGCACTTTTCCGGGCTGACCCACGCGGTGCTGCCACCGGCGCTGATCGCCCTGGCTCAGGTGGTCATCGGCACCTCGGTGGGCGTGCGCTTCGTCGGCGTGGCGCTGTCCGACATGGCGCGGCAACTGGGTCTGGCGGTGGTCCAGGCGCTGATCCTGGTGGTGCTGGCGGTGGCGGCAGCCTGGGTCGGCCAGGCGCTGACCGGCATCTCGGTGGCTGCGGCGCTGCTGGCCTACATGCCGGGCGGGGCGCCGGAGCTGAGCCTGGTGGCGCTGTCACTGAATATCGAACCGGCCTTCGTCACCTCCCACCATCTGCTGCGCATCACCGTTCTGCTGGTGGCGCTGCCGCCGCTGGTGGGCTGGGCTCATCGCCGCCTCAGGGCCTGACGGCATCTGGATTCAGGTGTGGCGATTGGGCTCAGGCGTGGGCGTTCAGAAACGTCATCAACCGGGGAAAGACTTCACGGTCGACCCGGGCGCCCATGAACACGTCCTGATGACCGTAGCCGTCGATGATCGCGAGCTCATGGCGCCCCGGGGCGACCTCCTCCAGGGCCCGGTGGCAGTGCACGTTGCTGTCGGTGAAGACGCGATTGTCGCGCCCGGTCAGCAACAGGCAGGGGGTATCGACGCGGCGCGCCTCGAGCAGGTAGTCGTCGGGTAGCGCAGCGTACTCGGGCACCTCGCGCATCTTCACCGTGCGATGGCCCCGGCGCAGCATCTTCAAGACATGCCGGTGGTAGTTGAGTCCTACCGGGCCGTAGAGGTCACCACCCCGACGGTGGGTGCGCTCGTCCAGGTTCTCGTGGTTGTACAGTGCCGGCCAGCCGGTGCCCCACATCAGTGACAGCATATGGCAGGCTGGCACGTCGCATTCGCGGTGGAACAGCGATACGCCTTTCGACAACAGCTTGCCCAGCGTGAATCTTGGATCCTCGCTCCAGCGCGGGCTGACGTAGGGCTGCTGGAAGATGCGCTCGATCACGAAGGGAAAGATGTGGCCCTTGATCCTCGACCAGCGCGGTACATGGGGCGTCAGCGCAACGCTGTTGAGAATGCAGGAGCGAATGCCGCTGACGGTGCCGCCGAACAGTGCCATGGCAAAGCCCATCGAGCCGAGACAGTGGGCGATCACGTGCAGCTCGACGTCGTCCCCGGCGATCTGGCGAATCTTCGCCACCGCCGCAGGAAAATCAAACAGCGCACAGTCATCCATGGAGTAGCGGTTGGGCTGCAGGTTGTAGGGATGGCGGTTGCTCATGCGGAAGTCCAGCGTCCACACCTCGTCGACCCCTTCGTCCAAAAGGAAGCTGACCAGGTTGCGATGCTCGGGCTGGATGAACATGTCGCTGGAGGTGGTCAGGCCATGAACGATCATCACCGCCATGCGCCCCTGGCCACGCCGAAAGCGCAGCAGTGACAGCCCCAGGCCGTCCTCGGTACAGAAGCCGTGCTGGGTGACCTCGGCGTCGACAACGCCGTCGAGGGTATAGAGGGGGATCTCGCGGGCCATGGTGTTACCTCCCGGTGGGTCGCCGCTTCCGTCTGCTAGGCCAGCATCCGCGCCATGGCGCGCTCGGCCAGGGCGGCGATGGTGCGCGAGGGATTGAGCCCCAGCGCGCGCGGCACGATGGCACCGTCGAGCACGTACAGTCGCGGATAGCCGAACACCTCCCCGGCATGGTCGACCACCCCGTCCCAGCGATTCTCTCCCATGGGACAACCGCCCAGTGGGTGCGGGGTGATCAAATAGTCCAGCAGGCGCCAGCTCGGTGGCTCGATGGCGACGCCTCCGGTGGCCGCGCTCAGGCGCTTGTGGCGTTCGCACAGCGCCTGCACCGTGGCTCGCGACGCGGCCACCCGATAGTCCAGGCTCAACGACGGCTCTCGCTCCAGCCAACGCCGCGTCAGCCTGAGCACCCCGTCGGCGGTGTCCATGCCCTGGCCGAACCAGGGCATCAGGCAGCGATCGGGGTCATTCTCCTTGAGCGCCTCGGCCAGCACCGCGCGCCAGCCACCCCGCAACATGCTCGCGGTGGCGGAGCGCGACAGCAATTGCGTCAAGGCGTGGGCGATCAAGTCAGGGTAGCCGCCGTCCTCGACGAAGTAGCGCTCACCGCCGTCGCTGCCGTCGAGATAGTCGATGGCGGCGCTGATGGTCGGCCCGCGACAGGCATCGATGCGTCTGTTCGGGTAGATCGCGGGGGTCAGGAAATCGCCATTGGCGCACCAGTGATGGCCGAGCAGCGGCGACAGTTCCGGCAGAGTGCGGTACTGGTCCCTGGCCCGCAGCAACAGCTCGGTGGACCCCAGCGAGCCGGCGGCAAGGATCACTCGCTCGGCGCGCTCGTGACGGATCGTCGGCGCGCCTTCCAGATGCTGAAAGGTCACCCGGTAGCCCCCGGATTCCGGCACCAGCGATCGCACCATGCTCAATGGACGTATCTGCGCCCCCAGCTGCTCCGCCCGGGCCAGGTAATTCAGGTCAAGGGTATTGCGGGCCCCCACCGGGCAGCCGATATCGCAATAGCCGCAGTGGATGCAGGTCCCCTGTTCCTTGCCGTGGACATTGAGGGCCTGCCGACTGTGTCGACGGTGGTGAGGCTCACTGAGCCGATAGTTCCAGTCGGGGTCGAAGCGCACCGCCAGCGGCAAGGGGCGAAAGCGATCGCCGTCACCGCTGCGCACGGCGGCCTCCTGGACCAGTCGATAGCGCTCGCTGACCTGGCCCGCGGGGACCTCGGCCACCTCCAGCATCTGGCCTACCCGGTCCTGGTAGGGGACGAGTTCATCGAAGTCGATCGCCTCCGGCCAGCCACTGTCGAAGGCGAAGCGCTCAGCCGGCACCGAGACATTGGCGTAGACCAGCGAACCACCACCCACGCCAGCGCCCTGTGCCACCGCCATGCGCGAAAAGAAGCGCAGGTCGAGCCAGCCATGACGCTCCCGAGGGGCGTCCACATCGAAGCACCAGTCATCATCCGGCCCCCGGGGGAAGTCCTCGCGCTCCCAGCGTCTTCCGCGCTCAAGCACCAGCACCTTGAGCCCGGCCTCGGCGAGCCGGCAGGCCGCCACGGCCCCACCAAACCCTGACCCCACCACGATGGCGTCGTAGTTCATGCCTCGGGCTCCCGGCGAATGACCCAGGGCGCATAGAGGTGCCACAGTTCACCAAAGAAGAAGCGACCGAAATCCGCCACCGTGCGCAGGTCCCCTTGGCCCGTCGGCGTCATGGTCTTGAGCATGGCCATCAACTCGGCCACGCCCAGGTGCAGGATGCCCGCCCCGAGAATGTCGGCCGTGGCGCTCTCGCCCTCGTGCAGGGTGGTATAGAGGGTGGTGGTATCGCGCCAGAGATCAGGCCCCGGATCGTCGTTGACCCGCTTCACCCCGTGCAGGAACAATCGCCGCTCATCCAGTTCCAGAACCGCGTCGTAGACCATCTGACGCCCCGCCCCGGGGCCCTGGGAAAACAACTGAAAGTCGCCCTCTAGAATCACCAGCCCGAGGCCCAGCGGGGCAAAATCGACGACACCACCCAGCCTGCCGTGGTGGCGGTCGTCGGCCAGGAAGGCGCCCATGTCATCGATCTGGACCTTGGCGTGGAGGGCCAGTTCGGTGCCTTCTGCATGCCCCAGCCGTTCACCACGCTCGGGCGCCTGGCTTCCGAGCGAAAAATGGCCTCGCATGGTTTCCTCGAACAGCAATCCCGCCAGCATGGGGTTAGTCGTATTCACCGACATTTCTCCAGGAAAGGACCTGCTCTTGCGCCTGTCGTCCGGGCCGCCCGCCCTTTGGCGACCGGCCCGTCAGCACTCTTCCGACGAGCGCTCTCCAGCCCAGCGCCCTTCAGCCCCGCTTTCGACATTGCCGCTACCGGCCATATCGCTCGCTACCAGGGCACCAGCGCCAGATCGTTATAGGGCACCACGGAGCCATCGGGGTCCGTCACCCTGACTTCATCGCCGTAGCGATCGATCACCTTGACCCGCAGACGGTGGTGAGCGCGGTCCAGCTCCAGGCGACAGAAGTTTTCCTGCTGATAGAAGCCAAAGGCCCGGTAGTGCAGCGTCACGTCACCATCAAACAGCGGAAAGCCATCCACCTGACCGGGCAGACGGGAGTCGTGAACAAAACCGTTGGGGTCCCCGTCGGCCCAGAAGAACGGCCAGTACAGCGCCGAGGAGGTGACGTCATACAGCCGTCGCGGCTCTCCACCGCCCCCTTCCACCACCATCTCGGCGATATTGGCGCAGTGCACGTCGCCGCTGAGGAAGATCACATTGTCGATGCCGGCCTCGACGATATGTTCGACCAGCGCCTTGCGGGTGGCCGGAAACCCCGACCAGCTATCGCTCTCGGCACGCCGGGAGAGGTTGGTCCGCACCAGATCCGTCGGCGCCTGGGCGTCATGGCCATCCAGGGCCGGATCGAGCCTTTCATCCAGCGGACTGGGCGCGAACACCGTCGAGGTAACGACAAACTTGGGCATCGCGCCGCACCTGGCCTGCTGGTCGCTCAGCCACGTGAGCAGCACGTCCAGCTGGGAAGGATGCTGGGGGTCGATGCTGGGCCGTCCCAGCAGATGGTTGTCCATCACCCGGTTCTCGCGACCGTAGGTACGATGGGTACGGGTGTCACAGACGAAGAAGGGATAGCCGCCGCAGTCGAAGTGATAGTGCAGATGACGCCCGAAGCTGCGCGGGCAGTGTGACCACTGGTAGCTCATGTAGGCGCCAATGGCGACATTGAACAGCTCGCGCTTGGCGGCGAGCCGGTCACGATGCCAGTTGTCCTCGATCTCGTGGTCATCGAGGATCATGTACACCGGTGCCTGGCGCAGGAAGTGGCGCATCTGCGGGGAACCAAAGGCCTGGCGATAGCGGTCCTGAAACTCGGCGAAGGTCTCGGCGCGACCGATCGGCACGAAGCGACTGTACTGATCGGCGTAGATCTGATCGCCCACCAGCAGGCTGAAGCGCGCCGCCGGCCGACTGCCTCGACGCCTTAAGTGACTGGCCATGGGGCCGAAGATGCGATCGGCTTCCTTGGTCTTCCACAGGGTACCGGGATAGCGACAGGACCCCAGCAGAAAGGCCAGTCGTGGCTCCACTGCGGCGGCGAAGGTGGTGAATTCGGCCTCGCAGTGCTCGCCATCTAGGTCGGCGAGCAGCGACGCCATGCCGTTAACGTCGGACAGCCTGGCGGCGATCTGGGCGTCACTCAGGCTTTCCACGTCGGGCGTCGTGTCATCCAGGGTGAGGGTCGCGACACGCACCTTGTAGCGGGTATCGGGCGTCAACGGCACCACCCCATCGGGTTGGCCCAGCGGCGCCACGCCATCGATCGCTCCCAGACCTTCCTCGGCCCCCAGCTCGAAGGTCCCGGTACGATCAAACTCCCGGTGCAGACGAAAATAGAAGGCGTGGGGACGTGACGGATCACCGTCGATCAGGCGGGGCAAGCCATTGTCCTCGACCACCGCCAGCAGGCCCACGGTGCGCAAGGACGCGGTCAGGTCGACGCCATCATCATTGGGAGCGATACCGCGAACCCACAGCCGACAGCTGTGAGCCGTGGTGTGCCCCACGATAGGCCCGATATCGGGCGCGCGAAGTCCCGACATGTGCCCTCCTCCGTCGCAGCGGCGCGTGCGAGGCAGACCGGTTGCCCGCCTGTCCCGTTAAGCGTAGTTCGACTTTGCTGAAGCGGCGACCTGGGCTCTGGTAACCTGTCACTTGCCAGCGTGGTCCTGCCAGTCGCTGATGCTCGCCGATTCTCTTCAATGCCAGCCCAGGAAGCCTCCATGACAGCGACGTCGGATAGCGCCCAGGACGTACTCTCGGTCAGCGACCTCAATCGACGCGCGCGCGCTACGCTGGAAGCCGATCTCGGCGAACAGTGGATCGAAGGCGAGCTGTCGGGGGTCTCGCGCCCGGCCTCGGGGCACGTCTACTTCACCCTCAAGGATGAACGCGCCCAGGTGAAGGCGGTGCTGTTTCGCACGCGTGGACGCTTTGTGTCGACGCCCATGCGTGACGGTGATCTGGTGCGGGTGCGCGCCCGAGTCTCGCTGTTCGAGCCCAGGGGCGACTACCAGTTGATCGTCGAGGCGGTGCAGGCCGCCGGAGCCGGCGCCCTGCTCGCCGCCCTGGCGGCGCTCAAGCAACGCCTGGGCGACCAGGGGGTCTTCACCAACGCTCGCTCGCTGGCCTTTCCCCCGCGACATCTGCTGGTGCTGACCTCCGCCAGCGGCGCCGCCCTGCGCGACGTGCTGGCGGTACTCCGGGCACGCTGGCCGCTGGTCACGGTGACCCTGATACCGGTACCGGTCCAGGGGGCCGAGGCGGCGCCCGCGATCATCGCCGCCCTGGGCCTGCTCAATCGCCAGGCGACGCTGGACCAGGACCGGGACGTGGTGCTGATCACCCGTGGCGGCGGCAGTCTCGAGGATCTGTGGGCCTTCAACGATGAACACCTGGCCCGAGCGATCCACCACTCGCGCCTGCCGGTGATGTCTGCGGTGGGCCACGAGACCGACCAGAGCCTGTCGGATCTGGCCGCCGACGCCAGCGCACCGACGCCCTCCGCCGCCGCCGAACGTCTGGTGCCCTCGCGCCAGGAACTGACGGCCCGGCTAACCCAGGCAGACAATCGTCTGAAGGGTGCACAAGCACGCCTGTTGCAGCGGGAAGGCCAGCGGCTGGATCACCTGCGCTCGCGCCTGCGTCACCCCGGCGAGGCGATCGCACGTCAGCGCGATAGTCTTGGCCAGCTGAAGGAACGCCTCGGACGCGCCATCAGCGGTCGAGTGGTCGCCGAGCGGCGCCGCCAGACAGACCTGGCTCACCGTCTGTCGCTGCGCTCGCCCGGACTCACCCTGGACGAGAATCGGCGCCAACTGAGCCGCTTGAGACGCCGTCTCGACGGCGCCCAGCGGCTATCGCTGGTCCATCGGCGCGAGCGCCTGGCAGCCGCCGCCCGGGAGTTGCAGGCGGTCAGTCCGCTGGCCGTATTAGGTCGTGGCTACGCCATCCTCACCGCCAGCGACGGCCAGGCGGTGCGCCGTGCCGATCAGGCCGCGCCCGGCCAGCGACTGCACGCTCGTCTCGCCGATGGCGAGCTGGACGTCGAGGTGATCGAGACATGGCCGGCAGCCGAGCAGGCCCCGGACAACCGATCCGACGACGAGGCCTAGGGCTTGTCTGAAAAGTGCCTGCGCTCGGTAATACAGCGTTAAAAATCGGATCAAAATGCTCATTTACACCCCGTAAACTGCGCTTTCTCACCGATTTTTGCCTTGTCTAACCTTCGCTCGTCGACTTTTCGGACAGCGCCTAGGTTGTCGGTATCTTGCCGGCGGCACCTTGCCGGCGGCACCTTGGCGGCGAACCGCCGCCGGCTGAAGCAGCCGGACGGGGCCGGAGCGGGGATCTTCGGGGGCTCGGCCCATCGGACCAAGCCTGCCCATCGGGCTAGCGAGAAGGGCTTGCCACCCCCGGCTTGAACGAGGCGGGTTCCAGCTCGTGGCGGGACAATAGCTTGTAGAAGTCGGTACGGTTACGTCCGGCGATGCGCGCCGCCTGGGTCACGTTGCCCTCGGTAATCTTCAGCACCTTGACCAGGTAGCTACGCTCGAATCCTGCGCGAGCGTCGTTGAAGGTCGGCATGGCGTTGTCTTCCGCCGCCAGCGCCTGGGCCACCAGGGCTTCCGGGATCATCGGCGCACTGGACAGTGCCACGCACTGCTCGACCACGTTGACCAGCTGACGCACATTGCCGGGCCAGGCACAGGTTGCCAGCAGATTGAGCGCCTCCGGCGAGAACCCCTTGACGAAGGGCTTGTGGCGCGACGCCGCCTGGGCTACCAGATGCTTGACCAGCAGCGGCACGTCCTCGGCGCGATCCTTGAGCGCCGGCAGCTTCAGGTTGACCACGTTGAGGCGATAGTAGAGATCCTCACGGAACTCACCTTCATGCATGGCCTGATCCAGATCGCGATGGGTCGCCGACAGCACCCGCACGTCCACCGGCACCGACGTGGTGGAGCCCACCGGGCGCACCTGACGCTCCTGCAGTACCCGCAGCAGCTTGACCTGGATCGCCAGTGGCATGTCGCCGATCTCGTCCAGGAACAGGGTGCCACCGTCGGCCGCCTGGAACAGCCCGCCGTGTTCGCTGATGGCCCCGGTGAAGGCGCCCTTGGCGTGGCCAAACAGCTCGCTTTCCAGCAACTGCTCCGGCAGCGCGCCGCAGTTGATCGCGATAAAGGGCTTGTCGGCGCGGGCGCTGGCTTTGTGGATGGCATTGGCCAGCAGCTCCTTGCCGGAGCCCGATGGTCCAGTGACCAGCACGCTGACATCGGACCCCGCCACCATCCGCGCCTGCTCGAGAATACGCTCCATTTCAGGGCTGCGGGTGATGATCTCGTCGCGCCAGCTATCATCACCTTCGCCGCTGCTAGCGGTATTGGACAGGGCATCGTCGATGGCCCCGAACAGCTCTTCGCGGTCCACCGGTTTTGTCAGAAAGCTGAACACGCCCTGGCGAGTGGCGCTGACCGCATCCGGAATCGAGCCATGGGCAGTCAGGATGATCACCGGCAGGCCGGGCATGCGCCGCTGGATATCCTGGAACAGCGCCATGCCGTCCATTTCATCCATGCGCAGGTCGGACAGCACCAGATCCGGCCGCCCTTCTTCCAGCCGTTTGAGCGCCTCGCGACCGCTCTCGGCGGTGGTCACCCGGTAGCCGCGGCTTTCCAGGCGCATGCCCAGAAGCTTCAGCAGGCTGACATCATCGTCTACCAGCAGTACATGGGCCGATGTCCTGGCGTTCGCGGTCGCTGCGACTTGCTTCATATCACCGTCTCCACAATTTCACTCCATCCGCTGTCGCTGGTTGGTGCTCTGCTCTCATTCCGCCTGCTGTCGCAGATTGATGTTCTGCTCGATGGCAGTCATGGCATCGAGCTTGTCTGCCAGTTCCTTGTTTTCCTGGCGTAGCCGAGCCACCTCGCCATGATGGCGACCGGCGCGGTCATCCAGGGCGCGCCGCCCTTCGAGTTCGTTGAGCCAATAGCGCAGCAGGGGCTGGAGTTCAACGGGCGCCAGGCTCAGGTCCGCCTTGTAAAGCTCCGACGCCTGGTCCCACTGGGCTTCGCTGCCCCAGCTCAAGGCCACGGCACGCCCCAGGCGTTGCTCGGGCGCATGACCTTCCAGCCGCGCCAGCATGGCGTCACGCCACTGGCGATCGCCACGCTGGGAGGCCAGACCGAAGGCGATCCAGTCGGTCAACATGCAAGAAGACTCGGCAAAGGTCGGCACCTCTGCATGGCAGGTGGTCAGATCGAGCGCTTCGACCGCCGGTGTTTCGTCACCGACTGACTCGATAGGCAGCATTTCGCAACCGCTGATCACCAGCATCAGACTGACAACAGCGGCAGGGCCGACGACTCGGGTAAGCGAGCGTCGAGGTGTCAGGGTCACACCCCTTGAGTTCATAGCGTCAGGTTCCTTGCGTCCTGACCCGTCAATGCGGGCCTTGTATCGTTATGTAGGCCGTAATGTCGGCCATCTTCCGGTGGTGCTGCCGGCAGCGTCAGTCGAAAGCACACCGGCCACTCGGGATCATCGATCAGCTCGAGCCGGCCGTGCTGTAGACGAGCGCAGTCGGCCGCCACGGAGAGTCCGATGCCGGAGCCCTTGAGCGCACCCTTGCGTCGTGCTCGTCCTTGGTAGAAGGCCTCGAAAAGGTGGTCACGGTCCTGCTCGGCGATCGGCTCGCCGGTGTTGGCCACCTCGAGCTCGAGCCTGTCGTGGCGTGCACGGGCGCGAATCAGCAGCTTGCCACCATCCTCACCGTAAGCCACGGCGTTGGACACCAGATTATCGAGCAATCGGGCGGTGGCCTGATGATCGGCACGCCACTGCAGCGGGCCCGAGAACACTTCGACCCCCATCTCCTTGGACTGCAGGCTCAATCGATGCTTGGCCAGCACCTCGCGTGCGACCGTGGCCATGTCGAGGCGCTCGATGGCCGCACTGCGGTGGTGCTGCAACAGATTATAGTCGAGCAGTTGCTCGATCAGGCGCTGCAGTTCGGCGCCGCTGGCGTCGATCAGGTCCAGCACTTCACGCTGACGCGGGCTCAACTCACCGGCCACGCCATCGGACAACAGCGCCGATCCCTCACGAACGCTGGCCAGCGGTGTCTTCAGTTCATGGGACATATGGCGCAGGAACTGCTGTTTCTGGGCTTCGAGCTCTTCCAGGCGATGGGTCAACCAGTCGAGCCTCTCGCCCAGCGCCACCAGCTCTGCAGGACCCTGAACGTGGCGCTGCTGGCTGTCCTGATAGCCACTGCCGATGCCGAGGATGCGCCGCTCGAGCTGACGCACCGGGCGTATGATCAAGCGGGTGAACAACAGCATCAGCATCAGACTCGCCGAGACCAGTGCCCCGGTCTGCCACCACAGGCGTTGCTGCACTTGTCGCGCCCGTTCACGGATGGCGTCCAGGCGCAGATCGATGCGCCTGTTGGTGGCCTGGCGCATACCCTCGACGTGTCGGGAAAAAGCTACAAAGTCGTCGAGCGAAGCCGCGTAGGCCTCCGGCGGCTGTTGCGGCAGGGTCGCGAGTTCGTCGAGCAGGCGTTCCAGCGCCTGGATGTCGGGGTCATCGGGCAGCAGCAGGCGCTGGCGCGCCAGCAACTCACGGAACTCGGCCAGACGATCGGCATAGATGTCGAGCAGGCTTTCTTCCTGGATCACCGCGTACTGGCGCGCACCACGCTCCATTTCCACCGCCAGCGACCCCAGCGTGCGTGCCCGACGTGTCTCGGACACCGCCTGACGAGCGCTGACCTCGGCCAGCCGCGACAGCTCCGACAGCGCCTGACCAGCCTGGTACATCAGCACACCAAGCGGCAGCATGACCACCACGAAGGCCAGCAGCACCAGTTGCAACAGCGAGCGAGGGCGCCAACGGCGCGTGGCAGCAGAGGTCATGACCAGAGTTCTGTGAAGGAAGGTGAATGAAGCGTCCATCAATCCATCCAGAAGAATACCAGAATTGGCCCGTTACCCCCGCGTCAAACGCTCAGCCGACTTCGCAAAAAACCGTATGAAAAAAAAGGGGCCGGCTAGGCCGGCCCGAATACGCAGGGAACTGAAGGGTCGAAAACAGATCAATCGATGGCCTGGTCCGCCCATTGAACGGTTTTCGGGTGGCCCAAAGGGCCCGAAGCCAAGGTGCGATCGTCGTTACCAGGAACCTGATCTCACCTCTTGGATGGTCTCCCATCCTGCCTCGTTCTGGCTCCGTCGCCTGGGCGGCGGAGCGAAAGACTCCCCCGAAGGGGTCGGCTTCCTTGCCAGAGCATCCTTGCTCTTCACGACACCTCTCCTTGCCTGATCGGCCGGTGCCGTCTCATCGCAACCTTGTGTCGCACATCACGCGGAGCAGGCGCTGGATTCGTCGGAGTCGCACAGGGCAGTGATTTTTCCGCCGATCCCGGAAGGACAACGACACTTGATCGCCACCTTCCCTGCTCGCCAAGACTATTGCGATCACCGTGCCAAAAACAAAGCAACCTATTTATTATCAATAACTTAAAATTATCAAAAATTGCCAACCACAGCCATCTTAAGCGTCATGGCCGACTTTCGAGGTCTGAGCCTTGAACAAACGTCGCCAAATCCAGACGCAAAACGAGCCAAAATCAAAATATCCTTACTTAACAAACAATTACGGCGTCTCCAAATGGAGACGCCGTAATGGTTGGCCGAAACGTCGACGAGCACCTTCCCTGGTACGCCCTACAAGGCCTTGCTCATTACCTTCGACTTCCGCGCATGATTGTAGGCGTCGCGTCGCAGCGGTGGCAGTTCATCGAGCGCCGAGGGGACAAAGCCGTGCTCAAGAAACCAGTGGGCGGTGTGGGTGGTCAGGGCAAACAGACGATCGATGCCCTGGCGCCGGGCCTGACGCTCGATCTCTGCCAGCAGGCGTTCACCACGGGCCCCGCTACGATAGTCCGGGTGCACCGCCACGCAGGCCAGCTCACCGACGTTGGCGTCGTCGAAACGGTGCAGGGCGGCGCAACCGATGACCATGCCATCACGCTCGATCACCAGGTAGTCGTCGATCTCGTGCTCGAGCCGTTCGCGGGATCTCGGGACCAGCATGCCGCGCTTCTCCAGCGGATCCAGCAGTTCCAGCAGCCCGCCGATATCCTCCACGCCCGCCGCTCGAAGCTGTTCGTAGCGATGCTGGGTGATCATGGTGCCGACGCCGTCACGGGTGAAGAGTTCGCCCAGCAGAGCGTCGGCGTCGCGCCAGGACAACAGGTGGGTGCGTGCGACGCCATGGGACGCCGCCTCGCAGGCGGCTCCCAGGTGGCGTGCGCGCTCCTCACCGATAGAGGCGTCGTCCAACAGCGGCCGCGCCTCCGCCGGAGACAGCTGTCGCAACAACCGCCCGCTGTCATCGCGCAGACCGTCGGATTCCCCCAGCAGGATCAACTTGTCGGCCTTCAGCGCCACTGCCACTTGCTGGGCGACCTCTGCGGCGTCCAGATCGAAGACCTCGCCCGTGCTGGAAAACCCGAGCGGCGGCAGCAGTACCAGCGAGTGCTGCTCGAGCAGGGCTCTGACCGCCCCCGAGCGGACCCGGCGTACCTCGCCGGAACGCTGGAAGTCGACGCCGTCACGCACCCCCAGGGGCTTGGCCATGACCAGATTGCCGGACACCGTGGTCAACTCGATACCGTGCAGCGGCGTGTTGGGCAGCCCCAGTGACAGCCGCGCCTCGAGCCACAGGCGCTGCTCGGCGGCGACCCGCTCGACCCTGGCCATGATGGTTTCGTCGGCGACCCAGCGCCCCTGATGGCGCACCGGCGAGATACCCTCGGCTTCGAGCACGCTGTGTACCTGATGGCGAATGCCGAAGGCCACCACCAGCTTGACCCCCAGGGTGTGCAAGAGCGCCAGGTCCTGGATCAGCGACTCCCCTCGCCCCGCCGCCATCGCCTCCCCTTCGACCAGCACGACGAAGGTGCGGCCACGGTGGGCATTGATATAGGGCGAGGAATGGCGAAACCAGTCGACGAAGGAAAAGGACGTGTTCAAGGACCGGACCTGCTGCGGCGGACAAGGAGAAAGGAGTTCTCACTATATCAGAGCCTGCTATCGACCCACACCCGCCCCGCCCGTTACGCCCTGTTGCCACCTGCGCACCTGTGAACGCCAGACACGACAACGGCGCCCGAAGGCGCCGTCGTGGGGGGGAGGAGTGAGCGACATGATCGCCCTATAGCCCCTTTCCAACCCGTTAGTTGAAGATCCCTTGCCTAGTTGAAGATCCCCTTGAACATGAAGAAGAACATGATCGCAAGGCCCGCCCCTGCCGGCAGGGTGATCAGCCAGGACATCACGATGGTACCGATGACCCTCAGGTTGAGGGCGGCAAGACCGCGGGCCAGACCCACGCCCAGCACCGCACCCACCAGGGTGTGGGTGGTCGAGATCGGCAGGCCGGTTCCCGAGGCCAGCACCACGGTGGTGGCGGCGGCCAGGGTGGCGGCGAAGCCACGGCTCGGGGTCAGCTCGGTGATGCCGGTGCCGACGGTGGCGATGACCTTGTGACCATAGGTCACCAGGCCGACCACGATGCCACCACCGCCCAGCACCAGCACCCACCAGGGCACCGCCGAGGCGCCTTCGATGCTGCCATGCTCATGCACCACGCTGATGACCGCGGCCAGAGGGCCGACGGCATTGGCCACGTCGTTGGAACCGTGGGCGAAGGCCATGGCACAGGCGGTGAAAATCATCAGCACGCCGAACACCCGCTCGACACCCTCGAAACCGAAGGAGTCGGTCTTGCGCTGGCTACGGCCGATGCTGCGCTCGCGCCAGATACCCAGGCCCATCAGCGCCAGGCCAAAGAGCACCGCGATCAGCAGACTCTCGAACGGAGCAAGGTGCAGGCCCACGTGCTTGAGGCCCTTGGTCAGGGTCACCATGGCGACGATGAACCCCACCAGGAACACGTACATCGGCACATAGCGCTTGGCAGCGGCGAACGGGTCGTCGGCTTCGAACACCAGACGCTGCACCGACTTGAACAGCATGAAACCGATGGAGCCCGCGAGCAGCGGCGAGACGATCCAGCTGGCGGCGATCTGGCCCACCTTGCCCCAGCCCACCGCCTCGATGCCGAGCCCGGCCAGGGCAAAACCGACGATGGCACCGACGATGGAATGGGTGGTGGACACCGGCCAGCCCTTCATCGAAGCGATCAGCAGCCAGGTGCCGGCGGCCAGCAGCGAGGCCAGCATGCCGTAGACCAGGAACTGGGGGTCGTTTTCCAGAAGGGCCGGATTGATGATGCCCTTGCGGATGGTTTCGGTGACCTGGCCACCGGCCAGCCAGGCACCGAGAAATTCAAAGATGACGGCGATGATGATCGCCTGCTTGATGGTGACCGCCCGTGAACCTACGGAGGTACCCATGGCGTTGGCCACGTCATTGGCACCGACGCCCCAGGCCATGAAGAAACCGAACGCGCAGGCCAGTAGGATGAAGATGTCACCGTGCTGGGCAATGATCGACATGGGAGAAGATCCCTTGATTGCTGACTGAGGAAAGTCTGAATGACGTCAGACCGCCCGCAGGCGGTCGGATGGAAAGACGGTCTTCAGTTCGCCGTCATGATCTGGAGTCGGCTGCCGACCCGCTCGGCGCGGTCCGACACTTCTCCGATCCATTCGATGATCTGATAGAGGAACATCACGTCTACCGGCGGCAGGTCCTTCTCGAGGGCGAACAGCTGGCGACGAATGGCGATCTGCTGCTCGTCGGCACGCTGCTCGAGATCATGCAGCCCACGGATCAATTTCTGCATCAGCTCGGTGACATTGCGTCCGAAGCCGGATTCGAGCAGGTCCTTGAGTTCCTCGAGGGCCTGACGCGCCTGGGCGACACAGTCGACGGCGGTGGCGATGTACTCGCGCATCGGGGTCGCCAGGGCGTCGGGTACCTGCATCTGGCGGCCGAGCATGATGCCGGTGATGTCGCGGGTCTTGTTGGCGATCTTGTCCTGAACGCTGACCAGGTCCAGCAGGTCCGAACGGGAAACCGGCAGGAACAGGGTGTTGGGCAGGTTCAGCCTCAGCTCGGTCTTCAGCGAGTCCGCCTCGTGTTCGAGCCGGGTAATCACTTCACGATGCGAGGCCGCCGCATCCCAGTCGCCCCTAAGGGTCGCCTCGAAGAAGGGCAGCAGCTCGGCAGAGCAGTCGTGCGCCTTTTCGATATGGGCCAGCAGCGGTTGAAAGGGGGAGCGGCCAAACATCGCCGAAAACGGATTTGATGTCACCATAGGGAGTCACGGACACTGGAGAAATGGCGGCGACAGTATAGTGACCCCAAACTGTCACGTCATGGAAAAAATACTGCCTCACTAACGTCACATTGATGTGATTCACCCTCCATTATCCCTGCCAGGACGCTCCGCATGAGCCATGAAGTCGAACTCAAACTCGCCCTGGGGCCGGATGGCCCGGATGCGCTACGACGCCACCCCCGCCTCGCCGGAGAGGCTTCCCGCCGTCAGACGCTGGTCAATACCTACTACGACACCCCTGAGGGAGATCTCAAAGAGGCCCGCGTCGCCCTGCGTCTGCGGCGTATCGGCGACGAGTGGCGCCAGACCCTGAAGACCAGCGGCCAGGGCGGTGGTGGCCTGTCCACCCGGGGAGAATGGGAATGGAAGGTGGCCGGCGACACCCTCGATCTGGAAGGTCTCAAGGGGCTCGAGCCGATCCAGGCATTGGACGAGACCCTGCTGACCCGCCTCGCCCCCTGCTTTACCACCGACTTTCAGCGGGAGGTGTGGCTTTTGCAAAGCGATGGTGGCGAGGTCGAAATCGCCCTCGACGAGGGCGAGATTCGCGTGGGGGAGCTAAGCGTTACCATCCGCGAGGTCGAGCTCGAGCTCAAGCGGGGAGACGCCAGACAGCTACTGGAGCTGGCCGATGGCTTCGCCGAGAGCGTCCCGCTGCGCCCATCGGACACCAGCAAGGCGGCTCGCGGGACGGCACTGGCGGAGGGCTGGCGGCTGCCGTCCGGCGACAGCCCCTCGACCCTGCTGCATCGCCTGGTGGTCGCCCTCGACGCCTACGCCGACACCCAGGACAGCGGCTGGATGGTCACCGCCCGGGAGACGCTAGAGCGGCTTGCACAGTGCTCGTCGGCGCCCGGTGTCGGTGAGGAAGTCAAGCACCTGCAAGACTCCCTCGAGGACGCAGAGCACCGTCCCGACTGGCTCAGTGCCGAGGTCGGCGCCGGCCTGTTGAGACTCGGTCGCCGGCTACCCGACAACGTCGAGATGGAGTAACGTCAATAGCGAGCAACGCCGACGATGGCCCCATTTCCTGTAGGCGATAACCTAATCCCTGCAGGAGAATGCCCCGAGACCACAAGGACACGCCCGTGATCAACGGCTACAAGCCGGCCGCCGAAGGCCTCAAGACGCGCATCTTTCAGATCATCTTCGAGTCGGATACCCGGCTGGCCAAGGGCTTCGACATCGCCTTGATCACCGCCATCCTGGCCAGCGTGCTGGTGGTGGTGCTGGAGAGCGTCGATAGCCTGCGCATGCAGTATGGCGAGCTGTTCCGGGCCATCGAATGGACCTTCACCATCCTCTTTACCATCGAGCTGGTCCTCAGGCTCTACTGCCTCGAGCGGCCGCTCAATTATCTGAAGAGCTTCTACGGCACCGTCGACCTGATCGCCATCCTGCCGAGCTGGCTGGCGCTGCTGATCCCCGGGGCCCAGTCGCTGATTGTCATCCGCCTGCTGCGCAGCCTGCGCATCTTCCGGATACTGAGACTGATGGAATTCGTCGGCGAGGGACGCCTGTTGATCGACGCGCTGAAGCGCAGCGGCCACCAGATCTTCCTGTTCCTGTTCACGGTGTTCATGCTGGTGACCATCTTCGCCTCGATGATGTATCTGATCGAGCCGAGGGAGGCCGGTTTCACCAGCATTCCCGTAGCCATCTACTGGGCGGTGGTGACCCTGACCACGGTGGGCTACGGCGATATCTCACCGGTGACGCCGCTTGGCCAGGCCATCAGCGTGGTGGTCATGTTGATCGGCTACTCGATCATCGCGGTCCCCACCGGAGTCTTCTCCGCCGAGGTAATCCGCTCGATTCGTGCCGATCGCTACTCCGACGAAGCCTGCCCAGGCTGCGGCCACGACCGCCACGAGCAGCGTGCCAAGTACTGCCTGATCTGTGGCACCTGGCTCGACGAGGACACCCCCGACCCCAACGCGCCGAAGGAAGAACCAGAAGAGGAACCGGAGGACGACGGCGGTGAGGAAGAAAAGGCCAAGCGCGAAGATGACGAAGACGATGGCGTCAGCAATCCCGACCGCAGCGGGCCCTCTGTCTAAGGCGGGGTCCACAACCGCGGCCCGGGAGAGCGAGCCAGGAACGCGACCCCATCATCGTGGCGGTATTCGCCTGTCGCCTTTCTGACAATGCGCCGCATGCTTTCGCTGGTTTGCGTCGAGCGCTACTCCTGGAAGGGTGAGATATCGCCGCGCCCTTCGCGCACGATGACCGGCGGCATGTCGCGCAGATCGATCACGCTGGTCGGCTCCAGCTGACAGGCGCCACCGTCGATCACCAGGTCCAGGTGCGCACCGAAGCGATCGCGAATCTCTTCGGGGTCGGTCATCGGCAACGCCTCCCCTACCGGAATCAGGGTCACGCTCATCAGCGGCTCGCCCAGGCGTTCAAGCAGAGCACGCGAGATCTCGTGGTCCGGCACCCGTACACCGATGGAGCGGCGCTTGGGATGCAGCAGCAGCCGGGGCACCTCGGTGGTGGCGTGCAGGATAAAGGTGTAGGCGCCCGGGGTGTGGGCCTTGAGCAGGCGGAAGACGGCGTTGTCCACCTTGGCGTAGGTGCCGATCTCCGACAGGTCCGAGCACACCAGGGTGAAGTTGTGCTTGTCGTCCAGCGACCTGAGCCACTTGATCTTCTCGATGGCCTTCTTGTCCCCCAGGTGGCAGCCCAGGGCGTAGCCCGAGTCGGTCGGATAGGCCACCACTCCGCCCTTGTGGATGATCTCGACCGCGCGGTCGATCAGGCGCTTCTGGGGGTTGTCGGGGTGAATCTGAAAGTACTGGGTCATGTTGCCTCCCTGGCGAACAAACGGGCAAAAGAAGTTGGCGAAGAAAGCACGAGGCGCAGCGCGGGCCTTCCCTCTGAGACTAGACCGAATGGGCGGCGTTCTTGTCTTCGGGGCTCTTGTCTTCCGGGCCGGCGCGCGGGGTGTCATCGTCCACGCTCGCATTTGTCACGCCAGGGCCCGCCACGTTCGTACTCGCCGCGCTGGCGAACCAGGCGGCAAGGCGCGGATGGGCCCACACCGGCGCCACCGCGGTGCGCGGAATCGGACTCATGCTGCCCGGCGCCAGGTGTCCTCCCGGAAAGTGAAAGTCGCTGCCAAGCGATCCGTACAGCTCGCGCTCCATCAACTGTCGCGCCAGGTCCCGGGTGACATCAGGGTTCTGGAAGCCGCTGACCAGCTCCGCCGCCTGGCCCCCTGCCCGACAGAACTCATCGAGCAGCAGGCCGCGCTTGCGCCGGGTCAGCTTGTAGCGAAGGGGATGAGCCAGCACCGCCACGCCGCCGCTGTCGAGGATCCACTCCACCACCTCGGACAGGTAGGGCCAATGCGACTTCACGTCGCCGATCTTGCCGTTGCCAAGATACTTGCTGAAGGCCCCGGACAGATCCGCCACCAGCCCTTCTGCCACCATCACGTGGGCGAAGTCGGGGCGATTGAGCGGCCGGTCGCTGCCGGCCCAGGCACGCGCCTTGGCCAGCCCGTCGCTCAGGCCGATGCGCTCGAGTCGCCGGGCAATGGTCTCGGCACGCTTCTCGCGGGCGATGGCCTGCTCGGCAAGGCCGGCCTCCAGCATGGCCCCCGGCCCCGACGGCAACAGCCCGACCACATGGATATTGAGTCCCCGCCACTGACAGGACAGTTCGCTGGCGGGCAGCACCGACAGCCCAAGCTCGCGGGCGCGAAGGTCGGCCTCGGCGACTCCCTCGAGGCTGTCATGGTCGGTCAGGGCGATATGCGAAAGCCCCTTGGCGTGGCACAGCGTCACCAGTTCCGACGGCGCAAGAGCGCCGTCGGAAGCGGTCGAGTGCATATGCAGATCGATGGCGAGGGCCGTGCCCTCGAAGGACTCAGGAAGGGCTGGCATGGGACAGGAAACTGGCTCCTCGACATGACGCCGGGCGGCGACTTTGACAGAATATGGCCTCCATGGTGCGCGTGGCGCCTGCCGCGGTCAATGCTGGTCGCGTCGCGCATGCGCCTCCCCGAGCCGGGTGATCGTCATCCAGGATGCCGTAGAGCGGCATCCGACCGCCCGGCGAGTCTGCCCGGGCCAACGTCAACCGGGCCCTATCGAGGAACTATCGATGCTCTACGCGATCATCAGCGAAGATGTGGACAACAGCCTGGAACGTCGACTGGCCGCCCGGCCCGACCACCTGGCTCGACTCGAGGCCCTGCGCGATGAGGGACGCCTGGTGCTGGCCGGACCGCACCCGGCGGTGGACAGCGAAAATCCCGGAGACGCCGGCTTCAGCGGAAGCCTGGTGGTCGCCGAGTTCGACGACCTGGCCAGCGCCCAGGCCTGGGCCGATGCCGACCCCTACATGATCGCCGGCGTCTATGCGTCGGTCACCGTCAAGCCGTTCAAGAAGGTCCTGCCCTGAGGCGAGCCGAGTGCCTGCCCCGCGCACCTGGCGGGATCGCGGGCACCCTGCTTCTGGCACCTGTTCGTGGACAAGCGATGTCCTGGCTACCGTTCACGGACAGCCTGTTTGCTCCGGGTTTGTTCACAGCCCGCTTGTTCACAGAGTCTGTGGAAAAGTCTGTTGAAACGCCGCGGACGCATTGCTGTAACCCTGTTGCCACGCCCTCGACAACAGAGTGATCAATTCTTGACCAGCCCCGCCAGCCGGAAATCTTCGACGTGACATCATCTCCAGATGGCCTCCCCGCCCTGACCGCCGCCACTACCGCCGAACTGGACTGGCGCGAGGACGACAGCGGAATCAGCCCTCACTCCCGTGCCTTCGACGATGTGTACTTCTCGCGCCACGACGGTCGCGCCGAGACCGAGCACGTGTTTATCGCCGCCAACCGGCTGCCCCAGCGCTTTGCCGCCTGGCACGAGCAGCGCCCCTTCGTGATCGGTGAAACGGGCTTCGGCACCGGGCTCAACGTGCTGTGCGCCTGGCACAGCTTCGAGGCGCTGGCGCCCCCCGGGGCGCGGCTGCACATCGTCTCCACCGAGCGCTATCCCATGAGCGCCGAGGATCTGATTCGGGCCCTGGCAGGCCAGCCGGATCTGGCCGACAAGGCGGCGGCGTTGATTCGTCAATGGCCGGCGGCGGTCACCGGGGTGCATCGACTGGTGCTGTCGCCCCGGGTCATTCTCGATCTGCACCTGGGTGACAGCAGCGAACGCCTTGCGCTGCTCGACGGCCTGGTGGACGCCTGGTTCCTCGACGGCTTCGCCCCCTCGAAGAATCCCGAGATGTGGCAGCCTGCACTGTTCGCCACGATGGCGGCGCACTCCCGTCCTGGCGCCACCTTCGCCACCTTCACCTGCGCAGGCATCGTCAAGCGCGGGCTCAAGGCCGCCGGCTTCACCTGGCGCAAGGTACCGGGCCATGGACGCAAGCGCGAGATGCTCGCCGGCGAGATCGACTCGCCTCCCGACGATACCGGCAGACGTCACACCCCCTGGTTTCGCCCTCCTGAGGCGCGGCCCTGTCGGCGCGTGGCCATTGTCGGCGCGGGCATCGCCGGCTGCAGCGCCGCCGAGGCGCTGGCCCGACGTGGTGTCGAGGTCACCCTGATCGACGCTTCGCGACCCGGCAGCGGGGGCTCCGGCAATGTCCAGGGCGCGCTATACGTGAAGCTCGCCGCCGACACCAACCACCAGAGCCGGGTCTATCTGGGCGGGCTGCTCTACAGCCAGCGCTGGCTCGCCCGACTCGACCCCGAGCAGCGCCTGTGGTCGCCCTGTGGCGTGCTGCAACTCGGTGCCAACGAGCGCGAGGCCCGTCGCCAGCGACGCTTTCTCGATCACCACGGCCTACCCCACACGGTGGTGCGTGGCATCGACGCCGACGAGGCCTCCAGCCTCGCCGGGCTCTCGCTGCCCCACGGCGGCCTTTACTATCCGCTGGCAGGCTGGGCCAGGCCGCGCGAGCTGTGCGAGCAGCTCGCCCGCACGCCAGGGGTGACCTTCGTCCAGGCCAGCATCGACAGCATCGAGCCTCTGGAGGGCGGCGGCTGGCGTCTTGTCGGCAGCCACGCCCTGAAGGGCGATCACACCAGCGTCGCCATCGAGGTGGATCAGGTCATCGTCGCCGCCGCCTATCGCTCGGCTGACTTCAGCCAGGTCACTGGCCTGCCGCTGCAGGCGGTACGCGGCCAGGTCAGCCGCGCGCCCCTGGCGCTCGAGGCCCCGGCGCCGAAGCGAGTGGTCTGCGCCGGTGGCTACGTGGCACCGCCGCTGGATGGCGTGCTGACCTTCGGCGCGACCTTTGCCCCGGGGCGTAGCGACAACGACACCCTCGACGAAGACCACCAGGCCAACCTAGAGGAACTCGACAGAACCCTGCCGGGCTACCTCGACCAGCTGCGTCAAGCCGGCCACCCGCTGGCGCTCGAGACTCTCGACGGTCGTGGCGGTGTGCGCTGCGCAAGCCCCGACAAGACGCCCTACGCAGGCCCGCTGCCCGATCAGCCGGCATGGCTTCGCGACTACGCGGTGCTGGCCAAGGACGCCACCCGGGTGCCGGACGTCGCTGGCAGCCACCATCCCGGCCTGTGGATCAGCGCCGCCCACGGCTCACGGGGGCTGGCCAGCGCGCCGCTGTGCGCCGAACTGCTGGCCTCGCGGATCTGCGATGAACCGCTGCCGCTGGAAGCCCCCCTGGCCGACCACCTGCACCCGGGGCGGCGGCTGATCCGCGATATCGTCCAGGGCAAGCGCCAGGGCTGACTCCAGGATGAGCGCCAGGGCTGGCTCCAGGGCTGGACGCAAGCAGCAACGCCCAGACGCCGACGGCCCGCCTTGAAGGCGGGCCGTCGTCTTTTTCACCCGCCGCAGCAAACGCCAAGCGGCCGGGGGCATCGGCAGATCAGATGTCTCCTTCTTCCTCGTCATCTGCGATGTCTCTGCCAAAGGATCGCCACTGGGCCAGGGTCAGCACCTCGGTGCTCTCGGTCTCCAGATCGTGGGCGATGATCAGCTCCGAGCGCTCGAGCTGGCCCTTGAGCTCCTTGACCCAGCCTTTCATGCCCTCTCCGGTGTCGGTGGTGTCGTAGCCCTGACGGGTGACGAAACTCTCGAGCAGGGCGTCCAGTGTCTCCCCGGGCAACATGCGATAGGGTACTTCGACGAAACGGCTCATGCTTGCTCCTCCGAACTCTCGGATTCCCACTCGTTCAGGCGCGCGAGGAAGGTCGCCTCGTCGATCACCTCGACCCCCGCCTGCTCGGCCTTGGCCAGTTTACTGCCAGCACCGGGGCCGGCCACCAGGCAATGGGTCTTCTTCGACACGCTGCCGGCCACCTTGGCGCCCAGCGCCTGCAGGCGCGCCTTGCCCTCGTCCCTTGTCATGGTCTCCAGAGTACCGGTGAGCACCCAGGTCTGGCCTTCCAATGGCGTGGGGCGCTCGCCGACGTCGACCTCGTCCCAGTGCACCCCCGCGGCGATCAACGCCTCCAGCGTTTCGAGATTGTGCGCCTGCTGGAAAAAGGTGGCGATATGGGCGGCCACCACCGGACCCACGTCGTCCACCGCCTCCAGCGTCTCACGGTCGGCCTGCTTGAGGGCATCGAGGTTGCCGAAGTGGCTCGCCAGGTTGGCCGCGGTGGCCTCGCCGACCTCGCGGATACCCAGGGCGTAGATAAAGCGTGCCAGGGTGGTGGCCTTGGCCCTTTCCAGCGCCTCGACCAGATTGCTCGCCGACTTCTCGGCCATGCGCGGCAATTCTGCCAGTCGCTCGGCGGACAGGCTGAACAGGTCCGCCGGGGTCTTGACCCAGTCACGCTCGACCAGGGCATCGATCAGCTTGACGCCGAGGCCGTCGATGTCCATCGCCCGGCGCGAGGCGAAGTGCTTGAGCGCCTCCTTGCGCTGGGCGGCGCATACCAGCCCGCCGGAGCAGCGTGCCACCACCTCGCCCTCGATCCGCTCTATCTCGGACTCGCACACCGGGCAGCGCTCGGGAAAGACGATATCCTCGCCTTCGCCTGCCGCCTCGACCACCCTGACCACCTGGGGGATCACGTCGCCGGCGCGGCGAATGGCGACCCGGTCGCCGATGCGCACGCCAAGCCTCGCGATCTCGTCGGCGTTGTGCAGGGTGGCGTTGGACACCGTCACCCCGGCCACGCTGACCGGGTCGAGCCGTGCCACCGGGGTGATCGCCCCGGTGCGCCCCACCTGAAATTCCACGTCGGTGAGGGTCGTGGTCTGCTCCTGGGCCGGGAACTTGAAGGCGATGGCCCAGCGCGGCGCCCGCGAAACGAAGCCCAGCTCGCGCTGCAGGCGTAGCTCGTCGACCTTGATCACCACCCCGTCGATATCGACGTCCAGGCGCTCACGACGCTCCCCCAGGCGGCGGCAGTAGTCGATAACACCGTCCGCCCCCTTGACCACTTCGAGCTCGCGACTGACCGGCAGGCCGACCTCGGCCACCCGCTGCATCAGTTCGCTATGGGTGCTCGCGCCTCCATCGGGCTCAAGGCGCGCTACCTGGTAGCCACGGAATTCGAGTGGCCGCGTGGCGGTCACCCTGGGGTCGAGCTGGCGCAGGCTGCCGGCGGCGGCATTACGAGGATTGGCGAAGACCTTGCTGCCCTGCTCACGGGCACGCTCGTTCATCGCCTCGAACTCCTGGTGACGCATGATGACCTCGCCGCGCACCTCCATCAGCGTCGGCGGCGTCTCGCCCCGAAGGCGCAGCGGAATGGACTTCAGCGTCTTCAGATTGGACAGGATGCCCTCGCCGGTACGGCCGTCGCCACGTGTGGCACCGCTGACCAGCACACCGTCTTGGTAGACCAGCGAGACCGCAGCGCCGTCGAACTTGGGCTCACAGGAGAACGACAGTGCGTCGGCGTCCAGCTCCATACGCTCGGCCACCCGCTTGACGAAAGCTCGTATCTCATCGTCATCGAAGGCGTTGTCCAGCGACAGCATGGGCAGCGCGTGGGTCACCTCGGGGAAGCCGTCGGCGGGCTTGGCACCGACCCGCTGGGTCGGCGAGTCGGGGCTCGCAAGCTCGGGATGGGCCTGTTCGAGCTCCGTCAGCCGACGCAGCAGCCGGTCGTACTCGGCGTCGGGCAGGCGCGGGTCGTCGAGCACGTGATAGCGGTAGTTGGCGTCATCGAGTTCGGTGCGAAGCCGCGCGACCTCGTCACGGATCGAAGCATCGGTGGTCATGTAAACCCTTGTCCTGGCGAAGTGCGAAGTGCTGATGATCGGCCATTCTACCCCATGCCCGCCGGGAGAAAACCGCCAGGCATCACCGCCCCCGACAGGCAACCCCGGTCCGCCCCATCAAGACACAGAAGGAAAACGCAGACGGCCCCGTGTCTCCACGGGGCCGTCGCGTGCCAGGCAGCGCCTGCGCGGTCAGTTCACCTGATAACGATGCAGGCGGTGGCGGCGCTCGAACTCCTGCACCCGCTGGCGGGCAAACTCCACGGTCTGGGCGGTCATCACGCTGTGATTCTCGTCCTTCAGCTCACCCCCCATATGGCGCACGATCACCATCGCGGTCTCGACCATGGCCTCGAAGGCCGCCGAGCTGTCCTTGGCGCTGGGCAGCGGCATCAGCAGGGTGATACCAGGTGTGGTGAAGTCGTCCATGGCCTCGATCGGGAAGGTCCCGGGCTTGAGCACGTTGACCATGGAGAACTGCAGGGCGCTGCCCTCATCCTCGGTCTCGAAGCGATGGAAGATGCCCATGTCTCGGCTGTAGCGCAAACCGCAGGCCATCATCAGCTCCAGCAGGGTCGTGCCAGGGAAGCCGTCCTCGTCACGGGACATCACGCTGATGACGATGATTTCCTCGGCATTGCTCAGGCTGTCACGGGCATGCTCGGCGTTGACGTCGTGGCGCAGGGCCTTCTCGAGCACCGGATGGGTGCGCACCCTGGAGTCTTCGACATCGATGTCCTTAGTTTCATCAAATGCGGCTTCGTCATACGCGGCTTCGTCGTACGTGGCATCGTCGAACGAGGCTTCGTCTTCCATCGACGAGGCGCCACGCTGATCGGCAGCGGCCTGCCTGGCAAGCAAGGCTTCCTGACGGCGGCGCTCGGCCTCCTCCTGACGCAGCCCTTCTTCCTGCTGCCGCTGACGCTGCTGTTCGGCCTGATGCTGTGCCTGTTCGGCCTGCCGGCGAGCTTCTTCTTCGGCCTTGAGCTTGGCTTGTTCGGCCTTCTGCTCGGCCTTGAGCCGTGCCTTCTCGGCTCTTTCCTTCTCACGCTTCTCGCGTTCGATACGCTTCTGTTCCCGGCGCTCTCCCAGCGACTTCTGCAGCGAAGCGCCAAAACGATGCACGGAGGACCCCATGCGACGAGAGCGATCCTTCAACGAATCTCCCATCCCCTCGAAGTCCACCAGACGATACTGATCTTCGTCGAATTCTTCGTGGTCCTGTGGATCCGCCGCCAGAGACGGCATGGCAGCGTCGCCGGGCTCGCTGGCGACGTCATCGTCACGACGCGCGCTCAAGCTGGGCTCGCGGCGCCCATCACCCGCGTCGGCGACATCGTCACGCACCGCGTGTTCGTCCTGGGCAGTCTTGCCGGTGGAGGCGTCAGCGTCCACCGGAGCGTCCATCGTCGTCTCGCTGGTGGCCCGTGGCTCCTCGCGGCTGTCGGCCGCCATGGGCTCGTCTGACAGGGAGGACTGCTCGGCCACTTCTTCAGCGTTCGGGGCCTGCGCGGGCGCTTGATCGACCCGCACCGACGGCTCTGCCTGTGCTGGAGTCGGTTCTGCCTCGGCGGGCGCTTGTTCTGCACCCTCTTCTACACCCTCTGCCTGGGCGGGCTGCTCGGCCCGGGCTACAGGTGCCGGCTGACTGGCTCGCGGGGCAACGGTGTCCGCCGGCCGGTCATTGGTCGACGATCCATCGGCGCGCTGGCTGTCACCAGCCTCCTGAGCGCGACTGGCCTGACTGGAGCGGAATTCGGACAACACCCGGGATGGCCCGGGGTGCTCCTGGCGCTGCAGCTTGGGCTTGGGCTGAACATTGGAGAAGTCCGCAGGCCTGACGACCCTGGCCCCTCCATTGGGCAGCTCCCAGTTGATTTCTTCCTGGCGCGCACGCTCCTCGGGGTCGTCCTCTACCGAGGCCACCTCCCGACGCTCTGGCGCGCTGGGTCCGGGGCTCGCCGCCATGGCGGGTTCCTGATCATGGCGACTGCCATGACCACTGCCATAGCCGCTTTCGTAGCTACCGTAGCCACTATCGAGGACGTCTCCCTGCACCTCATCAAGGCGGGGAGTGCGACGTTGGCGCTGGAGGCGACGCGCCCCATCGATAACGATGAGGGTCACCAGTGCCAGCCCCAGAATGATCAGCCACTCTCTTAGTTCCATGGGTCGTCATGCCTTTGCTAAGGCGCCATGCCTGATGGTTGTCCGTCAACAGCATAGCGTGATTGCGAAAAAAAGGGCCACTTTTTTTATTTGTCAAGCGCCGGATTTTCTCCGGTCTTCTCGACAGTGCCCTTCGCATTCGCCCTTCCAACTCCCTTTGCTTACCTTGCCATGCAGTATCATGGTCTTACTTGGTAACCCTATTATAACCACCTTTCAAGTGCATCATGCTTCTGCCAGCGCGGCCGCCTCGTCCACGCCCACCGAGACCAGTCGCGAGACGCCAGGTTCCTGCATCGTCACACCCATCAGTCGTTCACCGGCCTCCATGGCGATCTTGTTATGGGTGATATAGATGAACTGAACGCTCTCGGACATTTCCTTCACCAGCTTGGCATAGCGCCCGACATTGGCATCGTCCAGGGGCGCATCCACCTCGTCGAGCATACAGAACGGCGCCGGGTTCAACTGAAAGATGGCGAATACCATGGACAACGCCGTCAGTGCTTTTTCTCCCCCGGACAGCAAATGAATCGTGCTGTTCTTCTTGCCCGGAGGTCGCGCCATGATGGCCACCCCGGTTTCCAGCAAATCATCGCCTGTCAGGGTCAACCATGCGGTTCCACCACCGAAGACTCGCGGGAAAAGCGACTGCAGGCCGGCGTTGACCCGCTCAAAGGTATCGCGGAATCGCATCCGCGTCTCCTGATCAATACGTCGGATCGCCTTGTCCAGGGTTTCGAGGGCCTCGTTCAGCTCGGCCTGCTGCGCTTCGAGATAGTCACGCCGCTCGGCCTGCTGCTCGTACTCCTCGATGGCGGCCAGGTTGATCGCCCCCAGCCGGCGAATCTTCTCGCCCAGCTCCTCCAGCCGGGTCTGCCAGGCGGACTCGGTGGCATTGGGGTCCAGCCCTTGTGTCAGAGCCTCGGCATCGTGGCCAAGTTCCCTGAGCTGCTCATCCTGGGTCTCGGCCTTCAGCGCCAATGCCTGAACCTGCATACGCGCCTCCTGCAGACGCTCGCGCACGCCATCGAGATTTCGCTCGTGGCTCTGCCGCGCCTGCTCGTCGTCGCGTAGACGCTCGACCAGCGCCGCCGCCCGTGCCCGCGACTCATTGAGCTGGCGCTCCTCCTGCTCGCGCCGGTGCAACAGCTCATCGAGGCGCTCGCGACGTTCCTCATCCGGCTCATGCAGTCCCTCACGCGCTTCCTCGAGTTCGGCCACCCGCTCCTCCAGGCGTGAGCGGGTATCCCCCGCGCGCCCCTGCTGCTCGGCAAGGCCAGCACGCTCGGTGGTCAACCGCTGGTGCTCCAGGGTGAGCTGCTGGGAGCGCTCGCTCAGCGGACGCTGGCGGGTACGCAGCGAGGCCAGCCGCTCGCGCGCCTGGGTGCGCTCGCGCTCGAGACGCTCGCGTACCTCGGCGCCCTCTTCCAGCCGAGCCATGGCGCTCTGCCACTGCTCGCGCATTTCCTCGATGGCCAGCCGCGCTTCCTCGTCGGCTTCGGCCAGGCCCTCGAGCTCCTCGTGGATCTCGGCGCCGCGACTGGACAGATGCTCAAGCCGGCTGGCCAGACCATTGTCCTGGACCGCCAGTTGCTGACGCGCCTGATCCAGCTCACGCTCCGACAACCGCAGTTGCTCGAGCCCCTGCTCGGCCTGATCGACCAACGCCTGGGCACCTTCACGGGCCTGCTCGACGGACGCCAGCCGCTGTTCCTGCTCTGCCAGGGCGGCACTTGCCTCGTCCAGCCGGGCACGGCTCACCAGCAACGCATCCGGCCCATCTCCCTCGCCCCGCTGGCGCGCCCAACCAGGGCCTAGCCACAGGCCGTCGGCGGTCACCAGGCTGGCCCCTGCCTCGAGCCGATCCTGTGCCTGCCAGGCCTCGTCACGGGAGGCCGCACAGCGAATGCAGGCGAGCCACTGCGCGGCCGCACCGGCGCCCTTGACCCTCGCCGCCAGGCTGTCGCCGGCAGCGTCGAGGCTGGCCTCTGAATCGAGCAGTGCCAGTTCGGCGGCAAGCGGCGAGGCCATCACCTCACGACAGTGACTCGACGACGCCATGCGGGCCCTGAGCCAGGGACCCAGCACCCAGGACACCGTCTCCTCCCAGCCGGGCTCGACATTCAGGCATTCGCCCAGGCGTGGCGCCTCGGCAAGACCATGCTCGGCCAGGTGCCGGTCCAGGCTTTCGTCGTGGTCGGCCAGGGCCGCCTCGATCAGCGCCTCCAGCGAGGCGATCTCGCCACCCAGGGCGCTGTGACGGGCAAGCGCCTGCTCGCGCGCGCGGTCATGTTCGACAACCTCGCGACGGTTGGCGTCGCGCTGCTCGATCAGCCGTTCACGACGCTCCTCGAGCTCCTCGGCGCGGGCCTCGTGCTCGGCCAGCTGACTCTTCACTTCTTCGCGCTGAGCGCTGAGGCCGGCCAGGTCCGGCAATTCATCGAGCTGCTGACGGCGCTTGGCACGGTCGGCGGCGATGCGCTCGAGCCGAGCTTCCAGCTCACGCAGTCGGTCCTGGGTGCGTTCAGCCTCGTGGCTGTCGCTGCGCCAGCGTTCGTTGAAGGCCTCCCATTCGGCGTCGGCCTCCTCCACCGCGGGCTCGGCCTCCTCCAGCGCCGCTTCCAGCTCGGCCAGTTGCTCTGCCAGTTCTTCCTGCTCGGGGCCCAGGGTCTCCAGGCGATCCTCGAGGGCCAGCAGGCGCTGACTGTCGTCCTCGCCGAGACGATCGAGCTCCTCGAGCTCGCGGCGGGCACTCTCGAGATCCCGCGCCAGCTGCTGATCGCGGGAGCGGGTGTGTTCGAGCTCCTGCTCGAGGCGGGCGATGGCGGTGGTGGTCTCGTAAAAGCGTGCCTGGCGCTGGTCGAGCTCCGAGGCCAGGCCATCGTGCTCGGCGCGGGCCTCTTCCAGCCGGGTCTCGCACTGGCGCATGCCGAGCACCTCGCGCTCCACCGCGGTCTCGAGCTCGCGCACCCGGGTGTCCTGCTCGGTCTGGGCGGCACGCAGGGCGCGTCCGCGCAGCAGTGCGAGTTCGCCCTTGACCCGGTGCTCTTCTTCTTTCAACGACTGGTAGCGTCTGGCCGCCTCGGCCTGACGCTTGAGCCGCTCGAGCTGCTTGTCCAGCTCCTCACGGATATCGTCGAGCCGGTCCAGGTTCTCCTGGGTGCGACGCATGCGATTTTCGGTCTCGCGACGGCGCTCCTTGTACTTGGAGATACCGGCGGCCTCTTCCAGGGTGGCGCGCAGCTCTTCGGGACGCGCCTCGATCAGCCGCGAGATCATGCCCTGGCCGATGATGGCGTAGGAGCGCGGCCCCAGGCCGGTGCCCAGGAATAGGTCGGCGATGTCGCGTCGGCGACACTTCTGGCCGTTGAAGAAGTAGCTGGACTGGGCGTCCCGGGTGACCTGACGCTTGACCGAGATCTCGGCGTACTGGGCGTAGACCCCGCCCATGGTGCCGTCGCGGTTGTCGAAGGTCAGCTCGATGGAGGCCATGCCCACCGGCTTGCGCCCGGTGGAGCCGTTGAAGATGACGTCGGTCATCGACTCGCCACGCAGGGTCTTGGCCGAGGATTCGCCCATGACCCAGCGTACGGCGTCGATGATGTTCGACTTGCCGCAGCCGTTGGGACCGACGATGGCGGTCATGTTGCCGTCAAAGGGCACCGTGACCGGATCGACGAAGGACTTGAACCCGGCCAGCCGGATCGACGTCAGACGCATGGACTATTCAATCACTCGATCGATGATAAGCGCGACAGGATCCATGTCCGGGCCGCCTACTGCAACCCCTTGTCGTTCACCCATGAGATCGCCGGCCTGGGGCTGGGCCTGGCCGCTGGACGATACCCGCGCCAGCAGACGCACCTCATCGACCTGCGCGAGGCTTGCCATGGGCGACATGGCATCGCTGGCGTCAAGGGTCAGGCTGGCCGGCAGGTCGGCCAGGGTCAGGCGCTCGATGGCCAGCGGCGGCAGCTTGCCTTCGCTGTCCCGTGCCACCACGAACACCGTGGTCTCCGGCGCCAGACGCCCGACCAGTTCGTCGGCCAGCGACAGGCTGACCAGCACATTGCGCTCGCTCGCCGCAGGGGCCAGGCGTTGCTCGGCCTGGGCGACGCCCTGGCGCATGGCCTCGGACAACGGCGAGTCGTCTGTCGTCGACAGACCGCGCCGCCAGAAGCCCAGGGCGCCCTGGTAGTCGTCCTGCTGGAAGGCCTCGACCCCCAGAAACCACATGGCCGAGGGCAGATTCGGCGCCTCGCGACTGGCCTCCCGGGACAGCGCCAGAATGCGATCGTCGAGCCGCCCTTCGTTGATGAAGTACTGCATCTTGGCCAACTCGCCGATCCACCAGGGTGAACGCCCCTCCAGCGCAAGCACACGCTCGATGGCATCGCGGGCCTCGGCGTAGGCGCCGCTGTCGCGGTAAAGCGGATACAGCGTCTGCCACACGCGAGGGTTGTCGGGTTGGCTCTCGGCCTGCTGCTCGAGGCGCTGGATCATCAGCGCGAGGCTGGCCTCGGGATCACTACGTACCTCTTCGATGGCCTGATACAGCACCAGGTCGCCCTCGGCGCCCTCCCAGCGGTACCACAGCACGCTGACCACCACCACCGCCACCAGCACCAGCGGCACCGCCAGCTTGCCCGCAGCGGCAGACTTCAGCGGCGAGCGCTTGAGCCGCTCGGTGTCATCGAGCAGGCTGCGCTGGAGTTCACTGAGATCCTCGTCGAAGCGTGCTGCGTCGATGTCTCCCCGAGACTTGGCCGCTTCCAGCGACGCCACCCGACGACGATAGACCGCCACGTTCTGGGCGGCGGCGTCATCGCTGTCCTCCAGCGCACGTTGCAGGCGTTCCACCTTCGCCGCACGGCGCAGGGGCAGGATCAGCAGCCAGGCCGCGAGCAGCAGCAGAACGGCAAAGGCCAGCCATAACAGGGTCATGCGGATCCCTCTCTATCGATCAGGTCGTCCAGGCGCGCCTGCTCCTCGGCGGACAGGCTGCGTACCTGGGTGCGTCGCCGTGAGCGGATGATCAGCCACAATACCAGGGCGCCGATGACGACCAGCGCGCCGGGCAGCCCCCACAGCAGCAAGGTGCGCCCCTCGAGACGCGGATTGTAGAGGACATAGTCGCCGAAGCGCTGGACCATGAAGTCGATGATCTCCTTGTCCGAGCGGCCGTCCTGAAGCTGGGCGTAGACCCGCTCGCGCATGTCGGCGGCGATCGGCGAGTTGGAGTCGCCGATGGCCTGGTTCTCGCACTTGGGGCAGCGCAGGGTAGCGGTCAACTCCTGATAGCGCTTTTCGGTCACCGGGTTGTCGAAGCCGCGTACCTCGATGGCTTCCGCCCGAGCGTCGAGCGCAGCGACAAGCATCAACAGCGCCAGCACCATGCCCGCCAGCCAGCCAAGGCCCGAGCCAGGCAGGTTACGTGCACGGGCGCTGCGGTCGTCGCCGCTAGCGCGGGTGCGGGCGCTGGAGCTGATAGCGCGGGTGCGGGCGCTGATAGCGCTCGAGCAGCACAGATCGATCAACGCCATTTTTCCACCTCCGGCAAGATGATCTTCTCCACATCGTCGGCGGTGATATAGCCGGTGTGGTGGTAGCGAATGATCCCCTCGGCGTCTACCAGGAAGGTCTCGGGAGCGCCGTAGACGCCGAGATCGAAGCCGAGGGTACCCTCGGGATCGAAGATATTGAACTCGAAGGGATTGCCGAACTGGGTCAGGAAGGCGCGTCCCCTGGCTCTGCGCTCGCCGTCGCTGGCACCTTCTTCCTTGTAGTCGACCCCGACCAGGCGTACCCCGCGCTCGGCCAGATCCAGAAGCTGCGGCATCTCCTGACGACAGGTCGGACACCAGCTGCCCCAGACATTGACCAGGGAAAGCTCGCCGGACAGTGCGTCCTGGCTCACCCGGCGCTCGGGATCCTCGAGGGTCGACAGCTCGAAGTCCGGGAACTCCCTGGCCATCAACGCGGATTCCCTTTCAAAGGGGTTGATCGACAGCCCCTGATAGAGAAAGATCCCGAGCGCCAGAAACAGCACCAGCGGCAACAGCAATAGAAGTCGACGTTTCATGCACGGGTCTCCCTGGCCGTGACGACAATGACAGGAGCGAAGGCCAGCGGCTGACGATCTTTCATGATGCATTGGCCTCCCTGGCCGTCACGACAGGTTCGGGCTCACGTACGCTCAAGCGGCGACGGTAGCGCCTGTCGGCGACGGCGATGATGCCACCGGCGGCCATCAGCAGCGCGCCCAGCCACAGCCAGCGCACGAAGGGCTTGATCTGCACCCTGAGCGCCCAGCTGCCGTCGTCGAGCTCCTCGCCCATGGCCACGTAGAGGTCATGGAACAGGCCAGGCCGCAGCGCCACCTGGGTCATCGGCATGCCGCGCGCGATGTACAGGCGCTTCTCCGGGTGCATCTCGAAGCTTGCGCTGGCGCCCTCTCGGGTCACCTCGATGGTGGCCGCGTCGGAGACATAGTTCGGCCCACGACGCTCGTCCAGCGCCGTCATGTGAAAGCCGATTCCGTTGACCTCGACGCGGTCACCGACATTCATGCGCACGTTGCGCTCCACCGAATAGTTGGACACCAGGGCGACCCCGATGATGGTCACGGCAAGCCCCAGATGGCCGAGCACCATGCCCCAGTAGGCAGGCGTCAGGCGCTTGAGGGCGCCAAGGCGCGAGCCGGCTCGGGAGGTCTTGCCCCACAGGTCGCGCACCAGCGACAGCACCAGCCACAGCGCCGCGACCAGGCCCAGCGACGCCTTCAGGTTCCACTGCCCGGTGTAGACCAGCGGCGCCGCCACGCCGATGACCAGAGCGCCGAGACCGGCGATCCACAGGCGGGTCAGCAGCTCGCGCCCGGCCATGCGCTTCCAGCGGGCGCTGGGGCCAAGCCCCATGAACACGCAAAGCAATACGGTCAGGGGCACGAACAGGGCGTTGAAGTAGGGAGGCCCCACGCTGATCTTGCCCAGGTTCAGCGCGTCGAGCAGCAGCGGATAGACGGTGCCGAGCAGCACCGTCACCGTCATCACCACCAGCAGGATGTTGTTGACCAGCAACAGGGCATCGCGGGATACCCAGTTGAAGCCTCCGGGCTGGCTGACCCGTGGCGCGCGCAGGGCGAAGATCAACAGTGACAGGCCCACGGTGATGCCCAGCAGCACCAGAATGAACAGGCCCCGCGAAGGATCATTGGCGAAGGCGTGCACCGAGGTCAGCACCCCTGAGCGCACCAGGAAGGTGCCCATCAGCGACAGCGAGAAGGTGGTGATCGCCAGCAGCACCGTCCAGCTCTTGAAGGTGCCGCGCTTTTCGGTCACCGCCAGGGAGTGGATCAGCGCGGTGCCGGCGAGCCAGGGCAGCAGCGAGGCGTTCTCCACCGGGTCCCAGAACCACCAGCCGCCCCAGCCCAGTTCGTAGTAGGCCCACCAGCTACCGAGCGCGATGCCGACGGTGAGAAAGGCCCAGGCGATATTGGTCCAGGGGCGCACCCAACGGGTCCAGGCGCTATCCAGGCGTCCGCCCAGCAGCGCGGCGATGGCAAAGGCGAAGACCACGCTGAAGCCCACGTAACCCATGTACAGCATCGGCGGATGGATGATCAGACCGACGTCCTGCAGCAGCGGATTGAGGTCGGCGCCGTCGGCGGGGATATTCGGCAGCGAACGCTCGAAGGGGTTGGAAGTGATCAGCACAAAGGCCAGAAAGCCCACGCTGACCAGCCCCATCACGCCGAGCACGCGCGCCACCATGTCCGGTGGCAGCCCCCGGGAGAAGCAGCCCACGGCGAAGGTCCAGACTCCGAGGATCAGGCTCCACAGCAGCACCGAGCCTTCGTGGTTGCCCCACACCGCGCTGAACTTGTAGTACCAGGGCAATAGCGAGTTGGCGTTGTTGGCGACGTTGACCACGCTGAAGTCGTCGAGCATGTAGCTCGCCGTCAGACAGCCGTAGGCGATCAACAGAAAGGCCAGCTGGCCCGCCGCCATCGGCCGCGCGTAGGCCATCCACAGCGGGCGCCGAGTGGCAGCCCCGGCCAGCGGCAGCACCGCCTGCACGCAGGCCATCAGCAGCGCCACGATCAGCGCGTAGTGTCCGATTTCCGGAATCATCTTGATCAGCATGGATTCACCTTGGCCCGCCTTCCGTCCGCGTCAGTCCACTGGCGCCTGGCTCTGCGACTGAATCGCGTGGGCCCATGGGCCCGGAACGCCTGCGTTATGGTCGATTGACCCTGTCCCCTTCTGGCTCGAAGAAGCGCCTTCGGCCCTGCCCCCTCGGGCAAACAAGGCCCCGCACCACGGAGCCCTGTTGTCGGGATACCTTTTTTGTCGATGCACGCAGCCTACTGCGACGTGCCTGGGCCCGCCTGCTTGTAGTCTGCCGGCGAATAGCCGGCGTCTTCCAATGCCTCGGCGACCTCGGGCGGCATATAGTTCTCGTCGTGCTTGGCCAGCACCTTGTCGGCCGCGATATAGCCGTCGCCGGTCAGTTCGCCGACCACCACCACGCCCTGCCCCTCGCGAAACAGGTCCGGCAGGATGCCGCTGTAACGCACCTCGACATCGTCGACGTAGTCGGTGACCACGAAGCTGACGTCCAGGCTGTCACTGTCACGATGGACGCTGCCTTCCTTGACCATCCCGCCGGCACGTAGCTGCCGGTCCACGGGGGCTTCTCCGGCGGCAATCTGCACCGGGCTGAAGAACAGGTTGATGTTGGAGCGCAGGGCGTACAGCGTCAGTCCCACCGCCACCGCACACAGCGCCACCAGTCCAAGCACCAGCAGCATCTTATTTCGGCGTTTAGCCCTCATCTTGATCCTCCGAGGGGGAACTTGCGACCGCGGCGTCACGCCTCAGCCGGCGGCGCAAGGTGCGCCGAACACCGCGGCTTTCGCCGCGAACCAGAATCACGCTCAACAGCAGAAAGCCCAGGGTCGCACCCCAGGCGGTCCACACATAGGGGCCGTGGCTGCCCATGCTGACCAGCTCGGCCAGCGACTCGAAAGCCATCATGGACGCTCCTCGAACAGCTCTTTCACCCAGCGCTTGTGGCCTTCACGGCGCAGGATCTCGGTACGGGTGCGGGTCAGGGTGAAGGCCGCGAAGAAGGCGTAGAACCCCAGCACCATGATCAACAGCGGCATCCACATCTCGACCGGCATCGCCGGGCGTTCGGTGATGGTGAAGCTGGCGGGCTGGTGCAAGGTGTTCCACCACTCCACCGAGTACTTGATGATGGGTATGTTGATCACCCCCACCATGGCCAGCACCGACGCCGCCTTGGCGCCGCTCTGGGGGCGGGCGAAGGCGCGCCGGATCAGCATCACGCCAAGATACAGAAACAGCAGGATCAGCATCGAGGTAAGGCGGGCGTCCCACTGCCACCAGGTGCCCCAGGTAGGCTTGCCCCAGACCGACCCCGACAGCAAGGCGATGGCGGTCATGGCGGCGCCCAGCGGCGCCATCATCGCTGCCGCCATGTCGGCGATCTTGATCTTCCAGACCATGAATACGAAGCCGGAGGCGGCCAGCGCCATGAAGATCGACTGGGCCAGGAAGGCCGCAGGCACGTGCACGTAGATGATGCGAAAGCTGTTGCCCTGCTGGTAGTCCGCCGGAGCGAAGGCCAGCCCCCAGACGCTGCCGACCAGGATCAGCGCCAGCGCCAGCGCCCAGCACCAGGGAGAGAGACGCGCGGCTATGCCGTAGAACCAGCGCGGCGATCCCAGCTTGTGAAAGAAGGCCCACATGAGCGTTGTACCTCGATCAACCTTGAATTCGTGATGGCCACGACGGCCCGATCAACCATGGATACTGATGCGCAGCGACGCGGCAATGGCCACAGGAGCCGCCATCAGCGCTACCGACAACAGCGCGCCGATCACCGCCAGGTGCCCAAGCCATTCCCCGCCGCCCAGCGCCGCGCCCATGGCGCCGGTGCCGAAGATCAGCACCGGCATGAAAAGTGGCAACACCAGAAGCGACAGCAGCATGCCACCACGCGCCAGCCCCACCGTCAGCCCTGCGCCGATGGCACCAATCAGGCTGATGCAGCCACTTCCCAGTGCCAGGGTCGCGCTCAGCGCCAGGTAGCTGCCCTGGGGCAATGCCAGCAGCACCCCCAGCAAGGGGGCCATCAACGCCAGCGGTAGCCCGGTGGTCAACCAGTGCACGGCGACCTTGGCCAGCACCAGCAGCGACAGCGGGTGCGGTGCAAGCAACAGTTGCTCCAGGGTGCCGTCCTCGAAGTCGCCACGAAACAGGCCGTCCAGCGACAGCAGTGCCGACAGCAAGGCGGCCACCCACAACACGCCAGGGGCGATCAGCGCCAGGCGTTCGGGTTCCGGCGAGATCCCCAGTGGAAACAGGGTGATCACCATGGCGAAGAACACCAGCGGGGTCAGGGCGTCACCCGGTCGACGGGCGACCGCCGTCAAGTCACGGCGGAAGGTGGCAGCCATCGCGCGGCCAAGGCCATCACCGGCCTCTCTGACCGGCTCGGCGGCTTCGATCGACCCAGACATCGGCGTGTTCATGAAGCCACCTGTCGTTGTCCGTCCAGGGTCAGCCGGCGCACGCCAGGCACATTGGACAGCGGATGGTGGGTGGTGACCAGCACCGCGCCGCCGCTGGCGGCATGGTTGGCCAGGCGGCGCTCCAGGGCGGCCACGCCGGCCACATCGATCGCGGTAAAAGGTTCGTCCAGCACCCACAGGGCACGGCGACTCGACACCAGACGAGCCAGGGTCACCCGGCGCTTCTGGCCGGCCGATAGCTGGGCGGTGGGGACGTCCTCGAAGCCGGCCAGGCCGACTTCGGCCAGGGCCGCCTCGAGCTCGGCATCGGGGCGCCCCTCGCCCCCCAGCGCCTGATACCAACGCAGGTTTTCCAGGGCACTCAGGTTGGCCTTGATACCCGGGGCATGGCCCAGATACAGCAGGTTGGCCAGCAGGTCGGCGCGGGCGCGGGGCAGCGCCCGCCCCTGCCAGCGCACCTCTCCATCGACGTCGGCGATCTGGCCGCACAGGATCTTCAACAGCGTGGTCTTGCCACTGCCGTTGGGTCCCTCGACTCGGAGCACTTCCCCCGCCTTGAGGACAACATCCAATCCTCGAAACAACCAGCGGCCATCGCGCTCACAGGCCAGTTGTCGGGCTTCAAGACACAGACGCAAAGGGCACTCCACAACCAGGGACGGGGCAGCAAATCACGCACAGACTTTACACCGATTGCACTACCCGAACCAGACAGCCAGCGCAGCTGACAGCCGCAATCGCACAGGCAATGCACCTTTCGTTGATCCATGGCACTTGCACGAGCGGCGAGGCCTGCTATCTTTCACATACTGTATGAATCGACAGTATCAAGATCCCTCGACGTTGACACCAATCGCCACCCGCTACTCCATCCCGTGACAGCCCGACCCTCACAACAAGGGAGACCCCGCGCCATGGATATCGCGACCTGCCAGTTCCTCGAACGCCTGCCCAACCTGCCCATCGCCGACAGCTGGGCACCCGTCGACTCCACCTCGGATGCCCTGGTGGAGGTCCCCCTGCTGGGGCAGGTATCCGCCGGCATGCCGATCGAGGCCTGCCTGGACAACGCCACCCTGCAGGTGCCATCGCGCATGGTCAGGCGCAACACCTACGCCCTCAAGGTCTGCGGCAACTCGATGATCGATTGCAATATCTTCGACGGCGATGTGATCATCATCGAACGCCAGGAAAGCGCCGAGAACGGCGAAACGGCGGTGGTGATGATCAATGACCAGGAGGTCACCCTGAAAAAGCTCTATATCGAGAAGAATGGTGTTCGCCTGCAGCCGGCCAACGAGACCATGCCCCCGATCTACCTGAAGAACAGTGACATCCGTGTGCTGGGCCTTGTCATGGGTGTCGCCCGCCAGGAAGAAATGGCCGCCTGATGCGCTACCCGATACCCGAGCTTGCCCCCGGTGAGTGGCACGAAAGCGAGATCGAGGTGGAAAAGAGCCGCTTTATCGCCTGGGTGGCCCACGCCCCCAAGGTGGCGGACTTCGAAGCGCTGCTGGCCGAGGCTCGCAGGCAGCATCCCAATGCCAGCCATCATTGCAGCGCCTACATCGCAGGCCCGCCCGGGGAGCAGGTGCACATTGGCTTCTCCGATGACGGCGAGCCGGGCGGTACCGCCGGCCGACCGATGTTTCAGGCACTCGATGGCGATGGCATCGGCCAGGTGGGCGCGGTGGTGACCCGCTACTTCGGCGGCACCAAACTCGGTACCGGCGGACTCGCCCGCGCCTATACCCAGGCGCTGGTCACGGCGCTGGAAAGCCTGCCCAGGGGCGAATGCATCGAGCGCCGCCCACTCAAGATACGGGTCGACTTTGCCGGCGAGGCCGACGCCCGGCAGTGGTGCCAGGGGCAGGATATCCCGGTGCAGGCGGTCGACTACGGGGCCGAAGGCGTCACCTTGACCCTGGGCTGGCCCAGTGAACGGTCCACCGACCTGAGCGAGCTCAGCACTCGCCTGAAGGGCCGCATCGAGTCCCTGGACCATCGGGCAGGCTAGGCCCGCTCGATGCTAACGTCGTGGGAGCCTCCAGCCCCGCCTGTTCCGCCTCCGGGACCGGTCCGACGCGCCCCCTGCTAAAGCGGCCTCTCCAGGACGGCGTGTTCGTCCTTGGTGAGAGGGTCCTCTCCAGACGAGACAGCGTCTTCACCGATATAGCGTCTGCGCTTGTCGGCCTTGAGCCGTGCCACGTCGACCACCACCAGGCCATCGATGCAGTAGCCGAAGGCGGTATCCACGCCGAAGGCCTTGAAGCTGACGCCGCCAGGTTCGGCCACCTCCACGTACTGCTTGTAGAGCGCCGGCACCCCCGCCCCCATGGCCTGCAGGGCGCCTTTCAAGCGCTGAAAGTCCTCGCCGGCATCGTTGCCGGCGAACAGCCGATCCGCCTCCTCGCGCCCGGCGCGCGACATCGTGCACACCGCCTTGGCCCGGATTGGGCTGTCACCGTCCCCGTGGTAGTGCCGGTAGTAGCTGACCAGCAGGTCCTTGGCCAGGGGCGGTAGATGATTGGGAATGGTCACCGGCCCGAACAGCCAGCGCACCTCGGGATGATGGCGCAGGTAGGCGCCAAGACCATGCCAGAGATAGTCGAGACTGCGACGTCCCCAGTAGCGTGGCTGGACAAAGCTGCGGCCCAGCTCCAGCCCGTGGCGCCAGCGATCCATCGGCGCCTGTTCGAGATGAAAGATGGTGGCGCTGTAGAGCCCTTCGATGCCTTTGCTATCGAGGATGCGCCCGACCTCACCGAGACGATAGGCCCCGGCGATTTCCAGGTCACGATCGTCCCACAGCACCAGATGACGATAGTGCTCGTCGTACTCGTCCAGATCCCGCTTCTTGCCGGTGCCCTCGCCGACCCGGCGAAAGGCAATTTCACGAAGCCGCCCGATCTCACGCATCACCGCAGAGTCGGGGCGATGGTCAAACAGCAGGATCTGCTTGCCGTCAGGCGTCCTGCCCAGCACCTCGGCGTCGACCAGCTCCTCTCGCAGGTGCTGGCGATTTTCCGGATGGGCAATACCCGCCTCGGAGACAAACACGCCCTTGCGTCCCCGCCCCAGACGGTAGACGTGCTTGCGCAACAGCTTGAGCTTGGCGACGGTGGCCAGGTCCTCGCGGTCGAAGCGTGACAGCGGGATCTCGCCCCCCACCTTGAGCGTGATGTGCCGCCCTTTCTGGCGAAACATCTCGTGGGGCAACAGCAGCGTGCCCAGCGGCGAGTACAGCGAGGCCAACGAATAGAACAGCGAGGAGTTGCGACCGCCCACGTGCACCGGCAGGATCGGCGCATTGGTACGCCGGGCCGCGTGCAGGAAACCCGACAGCCAGTTGCCGTCCTTTACCCCCTTGGGCCCCGCCCGCGACACCTCGCCGGCGGGGAAGACGATCACCGCCTGTTCATCGTCGAGGGCATCGACGATGCCCTGCAGGCTCTTGCGAAAGCCCCTGCGCGACAGGTTGTCCACCGGCAGCAGCAACGGTGCCAACGGCGAAAGCTGCATCAACAGGTCATTGGCGACGATTTTTACGTCAGGGCGTACATCCGCCACCATGCGTACCAGCGCCAGCCCATCCAGAGCACCGAGGGGATGATTGGCGACGATCACCACCCTGCCGGCGACCGGAATGTTGTCGCGATCACGCGACGACAGCGAATAGCCGAAGTTCAGCTGATCGAGCACCGCGTCGATGAACTCGAGCCCTCCGGCGCGGCGATGACGCTCGAGAAAGGCATTGATCTCGCGCTCGTGCACCAGCCCCTTGAGGCCGGCGCTCAACAGGCGGCGGCACCAGGCTGGCCAGCTCTGTACCTTCGGCACCTTGGCCATCAAGGCCTTTTCGACATCGATCATGCCCGTCCTCCGTCGGTGGCAATAGCCGCCAGACTAGAAAGCGCGCATGACAGCACCGTGGCGATCGCATGTAAGCGGGATGACGGGCTCGACCGGAGTCAGCTACAAAAGCAGCGCCCCCACCTTGCGGCGGGGGCGCTGCGTTCGGTCAAACAGGGCTGCGGGTCCGGATGACTCTACTCCCGGGTCTTGATCACCATCCCGGGACCATCATGTCGGGGACCCGATCATCATCCCAGGTACTTGATCATCACCCCGGCGGCCACTGCCGAGCCGATGACACCAGCAACATTGGGCCCCATTGCGTGCATCAGCAGGAAGTTGTGGGGATTGGACTCGAGCCCCACCTTGTTGGACACCCGCGCCGCCATGGGCACCGCCGAGACACCGGCGGAGCCGATCAACGGGTTGATCGGATGCTTGCTGATGAGGTTGAGCAGCTTGGCCATCAGCACACCGCAGGCGGTGCCGATGGCAAAGGCCACCATGCCGAGCCCGAGGATGCCCAGGGTCTCCACCGCCAGGAAGCGGTCGGCCATCAGCTTGGAGCCAACCGACAGTCCGAGGAAGATGGTCACGATGTTGATCAGGGCGTTCTGCGCCGTGTCCGAGAGCCGTTCGACCACCCCGCACTCACGCATCAGGTTGCCGAAGCAGAACATCCCGAGCAGCGGCGCCGCATCCGGCAGGAACAATACCACCAGGATCAGCAGTGCCAGCGGAAACACGATCTTCTCGAGCTTCGACACCGGACGCAGCTGGGTCATGGCGATGCTGCGCTCCTTCTGGGTGGTCAACGCCTTCATGATCGGCGGCTGGATCAACGGCACCAGCGCCATGTAGGAGTAGGACGCCACCGCGATGGCACCCAGCAGCTCGGGGGCCAGGATGCTCGAGACATAGATCGAGGTCGGACCGTCGGCTCCACCGATGATGCCGATGGCCGCAGCCTGGTTGAGGCTGAAGTCCATCCAGCCCATGGCGGTCATGCCCACCGCCCCGATCAGAGTGGCGAAGATGCCGAACTGGGCGGCGGCGCCGAGGAACAGGGTGCGCGGGTTGGCCAGCAGCGGACCGAAGTCGGTCATCGCGCCGACCCCCATGAAGATCACCAGCGGCGCGATACCGGAGGCGATGGCCACGCTGTAGAACTGATACAGCATGCCATGGGAATAGCCCCCATCCATGGCCAGGTCGTTGGCGGTACGAAGCAGCGCCGGCGAGATATCACCGTGCAGCGTCTCGCTGATGGCGTAGCGCCAGGTATCCACGTCGGCGCCCGCCGGCAGACTGGTGCCGAGCGCCTGGGCCATCTGCGCCAGCAGCTCGGGACGGCCCAGGTGGGCCGCCTGCTCTGCCGCCGACAACGCCAGCCCTGCCTCGGGAATATTGGCCAGGATGCCGCCGAAGCCGATCGGCACCAGCAACAGCGGTTCGAACTTCTTGGAGATGGCCAGCCACAAGAGCAGCAGGCCCACCACCAGCATCACCGCCTGGCCCAGGGTCAGGTTGTACAGCCCGGAGCCGTACCATAGGGTCAGAATCTTCTCCATGGGAGGTCCTTAAAGCACGATCAGGGTGTCGCCGACGGAGACGCTGTCGCCCTCGGCGACCTGGACGTCAGACACGGTGCCGGCAGCAGCAGCGCGGACCTCGGTCTCCATCTTCATCGCCTCGAGGATGACCACCACGTCACCCTCGGCCACGCTGTCGCCGGGCTTGACGTTGACCTTGAAGATGTTGCCGGCCAGCGGTGCATCGATGGTCTCGCCGGAGGAAGCTGCCGGCGCCGCCGGTGCAGCGTCAGAAGAGCCAGAGGCGGGCGCTTCCTTGACCTGGGAAATGTCGCCACCCTCGGCGACCTCGACCACGTAGGCGGTGCCGTTGACCTTGACGGTGTAGGTCTCGGGTCCGGCGGTACCAGCCTTGGCCGCCGTCGCCTTGGCGGGCGCAGCGGGCGTCGCCGCCTCGACGCTGGGCGCAGGTTCGAAGGCGTCGGGGTTGTCACGGTTCTTGAGGAACTTGAGCCCGATCTGCGGGAACAGTGCGTAGGTCAGAACGTCGTCTACCTGACGCTCGCCTTCGGCCAGGCGGATGCCGTCGTCCTTGGCCTTGGCGGCCAGCTCATCGGTCAACCGCGACATCTCGGGATCCAGCCGATCCGCAGGACGCTCGGTGATCGGCGAGGCACCGTCCAGCACCCGGCTCTGCAATTCGCTGTCGAAGTCCGCCGGCGCAGCGCCGTACTCGCCCTTGAGCAGCGCCTGCACCTCCTTGGAGATGGACTTGTAGCGCTCCCCCATCATCACGTTCATCACCGCCTGGGTGCCGACGATCTGGGAGGTGGGGGTCACCAGCGGAATAAAGCCGAGGTCTTCACGGACCCGAGGAATCTCCTTGAGCACCTCGTCGAGACGGTCACCGGCGCCCTGCTCCTTCAACTGGCCTTCCATGTTGGTGAGCATGCCGCCCGGCACCTGGGCCACCAGAATGCGCGAGTCGATGCCCTTGAGCGAGCCTTCGAAAGCGGCGTACTTCTTGCGCACCTCACGGAAGTAGGCGGCGATATCTTCCAGGGCTTCCAGGTCCAGGCCGGTATCGCGCTCGGTGTCCTTGAGCATCGCCACCAGCGATTCGGTGGGGCTGTGGCCGTAGGTCATCGACATCGAGGAGATGGCGGTATCGACGTTGTCGACGCCTGCCTCGGCGGCCTTGAGCGCGGTCGCCGACGAAAGCCCGGTAGTGGCGTGGCAGTGCAGATGGATGCGAATATTCAGCGCCGACTTGAGTTTGGTGACAAGCTCGAAGGCGTCATAGGGAGTCAGAAGCCCCGCCATGTCCTTGATAGCCAGGGAGTCGGCGCCCATGTCGGCGATGGACTTGGCCAATTCCACCCAGCTATCCAGGGTGTGCACCGGGCTCTTGGTGTAGGAGATGGTACCCTGAGCATGGCCATCGTTGGCCTTGACCGCCTGGATCGCACGCTCGAGGTTACGTGGGTCGTTCATCGCATCGAACACGCGGAAGACATCGACCCCGTTGGTCTTGGCGCGCTCGACGAAGCGGTCGACCACGTCATCGGCATAGTGGCGATAGCCCAACAGGTTCTGGCCCCGCAGCAACATCTGCTGGGGCGTATTGGGCATGGCTTCCTTCAACGCCCGTATCCGCTCCCACGGATCTTCGCCGAGGTAGCGGATACAGGCGTCAAAGGTGGCGCCGCCCCAGGATTCCAGCGACCAGAAGCCGATCTTGTCGAGCTTCTCGGCGATGGGCAGCATGTCGTCGATACGCATGCGGGTGGCGAACAGAGACTGATGGGCGTCGCGTAGCACGACATCGGTGATGCCTAGCGGGCGTGCAGATTCGCTCATGGCTGGGTCCTTATCGTTATGAAGCGCTTTGTCGAAATTCACGGTCAGGGTCGTCGCCTGGTACGGACGACCTCAGCGACGCTGGCGGTAGCGGTGAACCGCGGCCGAGATCGCCGCCATCACCGCATCGTCCTGGCCCGGCGCGGCGGGTGCCGCCCCGCGCTTGGGCGCCTCGACCGGCACCGGTTCGGGAAAGTAGCGACCGATGACACGAGACATCAGCGTGGTGGTGATCACCAGCACCGTAAGAAAAACAAAAACAAAACCCATGCCGAGCGCCATCAGGCTGAGGCCCTCGTTGAGCAACTGAGTGTCTTGCATGCGGGATCCTCCGCGTTGTAGCGCCAAAGTTGCCTTGATCTTTCTGGATCATACGGCTTGCGCAAAAATTTTGATGCTATACCCTGCCACATCCCCGGCACAGCACCATGGTCTAAAGGTAGCAGTTTTGGTTGTTAAATTACTACATAAACAGGGGTTAGACGAAGGTCGCATCGGGCTCGCGCCCATGGAGGGCGTGATCGACGCCCACACCCGCGACCTGCTGACCCGTGACGCCGGCTTCGACTGGACGGTCACCGAGTTCGTACGGGTGGTGGACGCGCGCCTGCCGCCTCGAGTGTTCTACAAGCACTGCCCGGAACTGGCGACCGAGGGCGTCATCACCCCCAACCACATCCCGGTGCACCTGCAACTGCTCGGCTCCGACCCCGACGCCCTGGCTGCCAATGCCCGCCAGGCGCTGCGCCTCGGCGCCATCAGCCTGGACTTGAACTTCGGCTGCCCAGCCAAGCTGGTCAACCGCCATGACGGCGGCGCCTCATTGTTGCGCGATCCGCGACGCCTGGAGCGTGCCGTGGACGCCGTCCACCGTGCCGTGGGCGACAGAATCCCGGTCACTGCCAAGATCCGCCTGGGCTTCTCCGACCGCCGCCGGGCGCTGGACTGCGCCCTGGCCGCCGAGGCCGCCGGCGCCACCCAACTGGTGGTGCATGCCCGCACCCGGGACGAGGGCTATCGCCCGCCGGCCCATTGGGAGTGGATCGGCCGCATCAACCAGCGCCTGCGCATCCCGGTCGTCGCCAACGGCGACATCTGGACCCTCGAGGACTACTGGAAGGCACGCACCCTGTCCGGCTGTCGCGACGTCATGCTTGGCCGCGGCGCCCTGGCCGACCCGAAACTCGCCCCGCGCATCCGCCACTGGCAGTGCACCGGAGAGCGCCTGCCGGCCACGACATGGGCCGAGCGAGCCGGTATCCTGACGTCCTATGCTGCAATGCAGCGTACCACACTCCCGGCAAAAGTGGTGGTATCGCTACTAAAGCAGTGGATGAACCACATGAAGGCGCGCGACCGCGAGGCCGCCTCCCGCTTTCAGGCCCTGCGCCGCATCACCGATCTCGATAAATTCCTTGCGGGGCTCGGCGCCCAGCGCATCGAATCAGACGCAGCGCCAGAAACCGCACCTGACGCCACACTGCGCCAGAATCTCGCCTCACCCAAGCACCGAAGCGAGGCAGTCGCCGCCGCCCAATAGGGATAGGCAGGCCAACCTCCCCTCCCGGAGAGGAATCCGATCGGAGCAGCGCCTAGCTCTTGTCCTTGAGATCGGCCCAATCCACATCGGGATCACGCCGCCCGTGGGCGCCTGCATAGGCCGGAGACTCAGGCGGCTGCCACTGCGCCAGCCGCTCGGACTCGACCTCGAACACTTCCACCGCCAAGGGGTGGCAGGTGGACAGCGGATCCCTGGCGTCCGGCCCCCATAGATCCACCGACAGATCGCCACCGGGACAGCAGGACAGCGCGCACAACAGGTCGATCTCGGCGAACAGCTCAAGATAGTCCCCAGGCCGCGCCGGGCAGGCCTTCATGAAGTACTGGTCATCGTCGTTGAGCCCGGTGCACTGGAAGACATTGAGCACGTCATGCACGTCAAACTCGGTCAACCCCCAGGGTGCGACCGCCCTCACCAGGTTGGAATGGCAGTGAAAGTCGAAGTCCTCGCCGGTCAACAGGCGATTGACGTAGGGATCACAGCGGGTTCCCAGCAGGTCATGCACGCGCCCGCCTTCGGCGTCTTCACCGTAGCCTGCCAGGGTGTCGTCGATGATGGTGGCCATGGGGCGCAGAAAGGGCAGCGTCGACCACAGCCTGTCGTAGGTGCTGACATGAGCTCGCTGCAGCTGACGGGTGCGCGAGGCCCACATACGCTCGCGCGGGTCATGGCGGTGCCACATGTTGAAGTCACCGACCTGGGCGCCGTCGACGATGGCGATGCGAAAGACCTGCCCCGCCTTGACCTCCCATGCCAGCCCATCACGAATCGGTACCCGGTGACTGGCCACCCGCCGCCGACTCCCCGCCCGTTCGGTCAGGCCGTCATAGAAGGCGCGATCCACGTCGAGCACTGACCCCCTGGTCGCCTGATACGCCGCCGCCACCTTGCCGCCCATGCGCCACCCTCCCGATGCGTGAATGTCAGGCTTCAGCCTAGACCAGGCCAGGGGAGACAACGACCGACGCTCGACACAGCACTGTTCATAACGAATCGACGCCAGTCGGCCGGTCAGCCGGTCAGCCGGTCAGCCGGTCAGCCGGTCAGTACGAAACTGGACAGGAAACTTGGCAGGAAACAGCATAAAAAAAGGCGCCCATCCTTCGACAGGCGCCTAAACGATCGCAACCGGCAGTAGTGGCCAGCCGGTCAGCACGAAACTGGACAGGAAACTTGGCAGGAAACAGAAAACCCGCCCTCCGAAGAGAGCGGGTCTGAATCTGGCGCGCCCGGGAGGATTCGAACCTCCGACCACCTGATTCGTAGTCAGGTACTCTATCCAGCTGAGCTACGGGCGCGTAGGCAATGAAACTCATTGCGATGTCGTATTCCAGGAAACTATCGGAATGCAACCTGGGAGAAGATGGCGCGCCCGGGAGGATTCGAACCTCCGACCACCTGATTCGTAGTCAGGTACTCTATCCAGCTGAGCTACGGGCGCGTATCAATCTCTTGATGCACCAGGCATCCAACATGCCTGATCATCGGTACCCATGAAGCCGCTTCACGACATGCATCGTAAAATGGCGGAGAGGGAGGGATTCGAACCCTCGATGAGGCTATAAACCCCATACTCCCTTAGCAGGGGAGCGCCTTCAGCCACTCGGCCACCTCTCCCTCATCGGCACGGTGCGTATCCTACCGAGACGTAAGGCCTTTGTCCAGCCCGAGGCGAAAAAAGTTCTCCGCTCGGCCACCACCTTCACTCATCATCGGCAGCGCCATCGTCAGCCTTCTCGCGCTGGATGCGCTGGTAGATCTCTTCACGGTGGACGGCAACGTCCTTGGGCGCATTCACGCCGATACGCACTTGATTTCCCTTCACCCCCAGAACGGTGACGGTGATATCGTCCCCGATCATCAGGGTTTCGCCGACGCGGCGTGTCAGGATGAGCATGACTGATCTCCTTCTCAGACTTGTTACGTGAGTCGCTACGCCGTCACGCTTCCGGACGACGTGCCCTCTTTCTTGGTGGCGAGCACTAGCGACTCATGACACCTGATTGTGCCGTTTAAGGGAAGCCCCCGGCCGAATTGGCGAGGGGGACTCCTTAAAGCGTAGAAGGTGTGCGCCGCGCCGAGAAACTTATTCGCTCTCGATATCGGCCTTGTCGAGACCAAATGCCTTGTGCAGCGCACGTACTGCCAATTCCATCTGCTTCTCGTCGATCACCACGGAGATCTTGATCTCCGAGGTCGAGACCATGCGGATGTTGATGTTTTCCTCGGACAGCACGCGGAACATCTTCGAGGCGACCCCGGCGTGTGAGCGCATACCCACCCCTACCAGAGACACCTTGGCGATATTATCGTCGCCACGCAACTCGCCACCGCCCAGATCGGGGATGACCTGCTGCTCGAGGATGCGCATGGTCTGCTTGTAGTCACCCTTGGCTACGGTGAAGGTGAAGTCGGTGTAGTCACCGGCCGGCGCCACGTTCTGCACGATCATGTCGATCTCGATGTTGGCGTCGGCGATCGGGCCCAGGATGCGCGAGGCCACGCCCGGCACGTCCGGCGTGTTGAGCAGGGTCAGCTTGGCTTCGTTGGCGGTGAAGGCGATGCCTGAGATCAGCGGTTCTTCCATGGAATCCTCGTCTTGTTCGGAGTCTGCAACGATCAGGGTGCCGGGGCCGTCCTCGAAACTGGACAGCACGCGCAGCGGAACATTGTACTTGCCGGCAAATTCGACGGCGCGAATCTGCAACACCTTGGAGCCGAGGCTGGCAAGCTCCAGCATCTCCTCCACGGTGATCGAATCCAGGCGCTGGGCCTTGGAGCAGACCCGCGGGTCGGTGGTGTAGACGCCGTCCACATCGGTGTAGATCTGGCACTCGTCGGCCTTGAGCGCGGCCGCCAGCGCCACACCGGTGGTGTCCGAGCCGCCACGACCCAGGGTGGTGATATTGCCTTCCTCATCGACCCCCTGGAAGCCGGCGACCACCACCACCTGGCCAGCGTCCAGGTCTTCGCGCATCTCGTCGGTCTCGATGCGCTGGATACGCGCCTTGGTGTGGGCGCTGTCGGTCATGATGCCGACCTGAGAGCCGGTGTAGGACGTTGCCGGCACGTCCAGCTTGTGCAGCGCCATCGCCAGCAGCGAGATGGTCACCTGCTCGCCGGTGGACACCAGCATGTCCATCTCACGGGGGGTCGGCTCGTCGTTGATCTCGTTGGCCATCCCGATCAGGCGGTTGGTCTCGCCGCTCATGGCGGAGACCACCACCACGACCTGATGGCCCTGGTCGCGGAAGCCCTTGACCTTCTCGGCCACGGCCTTGATGCGCTCCACCGAGCCGACCGACGTCCCACCGAACTTCTGTACGTATAGTGCCATATGCCGTCTTCCTCGCTCGTTGGATTCAATGAATGAAACTGTTGTCTCTGCGAAGTTTTGTCAGGGCAGAAAAAAGGGCCGGGGACCCTCTCGAGCCCCCGACCCCAGAGGGATCACAATTTGGCGTCCACCCAGGCCGGGACGCTCTCCAGCGCCGCCGGCAGTGCATTGACGTCGCTACCGCCGGCCTGGGCCATGTCGGCACGACCGCCGCCCTTGCCGCCGACCTGTCCGGCGACGTGATTGACAAGCTCCCCGGCCTTGACCCTGGCGGTCAGATCATCGGTCACCCCGGCGATCAGGCTGACCTTGCCGGCGGCCTCGTCGGCCACCCCCAGCACGATGATGCCGGAGCCAAGCTTGTTCTTGAGCTGGTCAAGCACGCCACGCAATTCCTTGCCCGACACGCCATCCAGGTGCGTCGCCAGTACCTTGACGCCCTGAACCTCTGTGGCGCTTGCCAGCATGTCGCTGCCGGCGGCGCTGGCGAGCTTGGCCTTGAGCCGCTCGAGCTCCTTCTCCAGGCCGCGATTACGCTCGACCAGGCTGTCGACTCGCTCCTCGAGCTGCTCGGGCTTGGCCTTGAGGCGCTCGGCCACACGCGCAAGGCGCGCCTCCTGTTCGCCGAAGTAGGCCAGCGCGCCCTCACCGGTGATCGCCTCGATCCGACGCACGCCTGAGGCGATGCCGCTCTCGGCGACGATATGACAGCAGCCGATGTCGCCACTGCGGGCCACGTGGGTACCACCACACAGCTCGATGGAGAAGTCGTCGGCACCGATGGTCAGCACCCGCACGCTGTCGGCGTACTTGGCCTCGAACAGGGCAGCGGCGCCCTTCTCCTTGGCCTCATCGAGGGTCATGCTCTCGATCCGGGTCGGCGCATTGGCCAGCACCTGCTGGTTGACCAGGCGCTCCACTTCCTTGAGCTGTTCGGCGCTCATTGCCTCGAAGTGGCTGAAGTCGAAACGCAGGCGCTCAGGCGTCACCAGCGAGCCCTTCTGCTGGACATGATCGCCCAGCACCAGACGCAGGGCCTTGTGCAGCAGGTGGGTCGCCGAGTGGTTACGCACCGTCGCCGCACGCAGGCTCTCGTCCACCTGGGGCGTGACCTCGCTGCCGACCACCAGCTCACCTTCGAGCAACACCCCCTGATGCAGGTGATGCCCCGCCTGTTTCTGGGTGTCCTTGACCAGGAACCGTCCGCCCTCGACGTTCAGGTAGCCGGTATCACCGATCTGGCCCCCGGACTCGCCGTAGAAGGGGGTGCGGTCCAGCACCACCACGGCGGGATGCTCAGGCGTCAGGCGCTCGAGCGCATTGCCTTCGCTGTCATAGAGCGCGACCACCCTGGCGTTGTCCTCGAGGCGGTCGTAGCCGGTGAACTCGGTCTGGCCCTCGAGCTCGATGGTGGCGCTGTACTCGGCGCCGAACTGGCTGGCCGCCCGGGCCCGCTCACGCTGCGCCTCGAGCTCCCGCTCGAAGCCTTCGGCATCCAGGGTGACGCCACGCTCACGGCAGACATCGGCGGTGAGGTCATAGGGAAAGCCGTAGGTGTCGTAGAGCTTGAACACCGTCTCGCCCGGCAGGGTGTCACCGTCGAGCGCGGCCAGCGCCTGCTCCAGCAGGCCCATGCCATGATCCAGGGTGCGAGCGAACTGCTCTTCTTCCTTCAGCAACACGCGCTCGATCTGTGCGCGAGCCTGGCGCAGTTCCGGGTAGGCCTCGCCCATCTCGGCGTCCAGCGCCGCCACCAGGCGATGGAAGAAGGCTCCCTGGGCGCCCAGCTTGTGACCATGGCGGATCGCCCGGCGAATGATCCGCCTGAGCACGTAACCACGACCTTCGTTGGAAGGCAGCACGCCGTCCGCGATCAGGAAGGCACAGGAACGGATATGGTCGGCGATCACGCGCAGCGACGGCGCCTCCAGGTCGCTCGCACCGGTCGCCTCGGCGGCGGCCTTGAGCAGATTCTGGAACAGGTCGATCTCGTAGTTGGAGTGGACCCCCTGCATGACCGCGGCGATGCGCTCCAGCCCCATGCCGGTATCGATGGACGGTTTGGGCAGCGGCTTCATCTCGCCGCTGGCGTCGCGATCGAACTGCATGAACACCAGGTTCCAGATCTCGATGTAGCGATCACCGTCTTCCTCCGGACTGCCGGGAGGGCCGCCCCACACCTCGGCGCCATGATCGTAGAAGATCTCGGAGCTGGGTCCGCAGGGGCCGGTGTCGCCCATCTGCCAGAAGTTGTCTTCGTCCAGCTTGGAGAAGCGCTCGGGATCGATACCGATCTCGTCTTTCCAGATGCGTTCGGCCTCATCATCACTGACGTGGACGGTGACCCACAGCTTCTCCTTGGGCAGTCCCAGCACCTCGGTCAGGAAGGTCCAGGCAAAGCCGATGGCGTCGCGCTTGAAGTAGTCGCCGAAGCTGAAGTTGCCCAGCATCTCGAAGAAGGTGTGATGACGCGCGGTGTAACCGACGTTGTCCAGATCGTTGTGCTTGCCACCGGCGCGCACGCAGCGCTGGGAGGAGGTAGCCCGCACATAGTCCCTGGGGTCACGCCCGAGAAAGACGTCCTTGAACGGCACCATGCCGGCGTTGGTGAACAACAGCGTCGGATCGTTGCCCGGCACCAGCGAACTGGACGGCACGCGGGTATGACCCTGTTCTTCGAAGAACCTCAGAAAGGCCTGTCTGATATCTGCGCTTTTCATGAAATATCCGTGGCGATGAGCGATAGAGCGCGTCGAACCGGCCCACTGCCGTGGCACGCCGGAGCATCCGAGCATGAAACCGCGACCCGGGGCTGTCGCAAAAGGGGACATTATAGCGTAGTTGTCAAGCGACTAAAGTGGGTCGTGCAAAACCGCATCCGAGAAGGCCCGTCTGACGGCGGTTCAATCATCGCCGAGGGCCCGTATCGCCTCGCGCACATGGTCGAAGTCGAAACCGCGCCCGGCCAGAAAGCGTTCACGCCGAGCACGCTCCCTGGGATCCGCTGGCAGCTCTGGGCCGAAGCGCCGCTCCAGCGCTTCGCTCGCCAGTCGATACCAGTCGACGGACTCCTCGTGCTCCAGTTCTGCCAGCGCCTCCCTGGCCAGCGCTCGATCGACGCCCCTCTGGCCCAGTTCCGCCAGCATCTTCACCGGCCCCTGCCCCCGCATCAACCGGCCGCGCAGAAAGCTCTCGGCGAAGCGCTGGTCGCTCTGCAGGCCTTGCTCGGCCAGCGCTTCCAGGGCCTGGTCAATGTCCTCGAGGACGTGCCCCTTGGCCAGCAATCGCCCTCGCAGCTCTTCACGGCCGTATTCGCGTCGAGCGAGCAGATCGATGGCGTGCTCGCGTGGGGACATCTGGCTGGCAGCCTTGTGCATGTCATCTCCTGTTGGCACGGGACGGCGAGCACCGACGGCGCGAGCCCCCTTTCACAAACGCCTCGGGCCCCTGTCGAGGGGCCCGAGGAAAGTCGTACGTTGCGACGTCACAGGCCGGCGTGCCGGCCTGCCGCGAGTCGACCTGCTACAGCAGATCGTCGCCAAGGTCGTCGCCAGCGGGCGCCGCGGCTTCCGCTTCCTTCTCGCTCTTCTTCGGCTCCGGCTGGGTCAGCAGCTGGGCACGAATCTGGGACTCGATCTCTTCCATGATGGCCGGGTTGTCCTCGAGGAACTGGGCGGCGTTGGCCTTGCCCTGGCCGATCTTGTTGCCCTGGTAGCTGTACCAGGCGCCGGCCTTGTCCACCAGCTTGCACTGAACGCCAAGGTCCACCACCTCGCCGGCGTGGTAGATGCCCTTGCCGTAGAGGATCTGGAATTCGGCCTGACGGAAGGGCGGCGCCACCTTGTTCTTGACCACCTTGACCCGGGTCTCGTTGCCGGTGACCTCGTCGCCCTGCTTGACCGAGCCGGTACGACGGATATCCAGACGCACGCTCGAGTAGAACTTCAGGGCGTTACCGCCGGTGGTGGTCTCGGGGCTACCGAACATCACCCCGATCTTCATGCGGATCTGGTTGATGAAGACCACCATGCAGTTGGCGTTCTTGATATTGCCGGTAATCTTGCGCAGCGCCTGGGACATCAGTCGGGCCTGCAGACCGACGTGGGAGTCGCCCATCTCGCCTTCGATCTCGGCTCTGGGCGTCAGCGCCGCCACCGAGTCGATGATGATCACGTCGACGCCACCGGAACGCACCAGCATGTCGCAGATTTCCAGCGCCTGCTCACCGGTATCCGGCTGCGACACCAGCAGATCATCCAGATTGACGCCGAGCTTCTCGGCGTAGCTGGGATCGAGGGCATGCTCGGCGTCGATAAAGGCGCAGGTCTTGCCGTCCTTCTGGGCCTGCGCGATCACCGACAGTGTCAGGGTGGTCTTGCCCGAGGACTCCGGACCAAATATCTCCACCACTCGACCATAGGGCAGACCGCCGATGCCAAGTGCGATATCGAGACCCAACGAGCCGGTGGATACCGACGGCATCACCACCCTGGGAGCGTCTCCCAGACGCATCACCGTACCCTTGCCGAACTGGCGATCGATCTGGGAAAGGGCGGCGTCCAGCGCCTTGCTGCGGTTCTGATCCTGCGCCATTACGGAGCTCCTGTAGACAATGGATCGGGGTCGAGCGCCTTGCCCGAGTCCCCATCGGGCCCTGCGCCGGACCCTGGCAATTACTGTATGACTGAACAGTAGTATGACGAAATTTGCGGACGACGACCAGCCCTTCGAGGTGACGAATCGAGCGCATAGGGCAAATCAATAGTGGATGAGGGGTTGATCGCTGCACCGCCACAGCCGCGGGGCCGGAACGCTTGCGCCACACGCCCGGCGCACTGCGCTGGGCGCTACGCCCACGGCCACCTCAAGGGCACCGCCGGCTGGGCTCAGGTCAGGCTCTCGAGCCGCCTGATCAGGCCTTCGAGCGCATGGACCACGGCGGCCTGGCGAACCTCATCGCGACCGCCGGCAAAGCGCTGCCGATCGACCTCGAGCCGCCCGTCGACGGCGAAGGCAAACCACACCGTACCGACAGGCTTTTCAGCGCTGCCGCCATCCGGACCGGCGACGCCACTGACCGAGACGCCAAGTCGGGCACCACTGTCGCGACAAGCGCCCTCTACCATCGCCTCCACCACCGGCTGACTGACGGCGCCATGGGCGTCCAGGGTCTCGCCGGGCACCCCCAGCAGCCGCTGCTTGGCGGCGTTGGAGTAGGTCACGTAGCCGGTCTCGAAGTAGCGTGAACTGCCGGCGATATCGGTAATGGCAGCGGCCACGCCGCCACCGGTACAGGACTCGGCGGCGGTCACCGAGACCCCACGCTCGACACACAACTCACCCAGCCGAATCGCCAGGCGACGAACACGATCGTTTGCATTTGTCATCGCAGGCCCGTCTCTTGTGGTGAAAACAGGGTGTCACGATACGACATCACGACAACAATGACAGGCTCGTCGTTGCCTCGGAAACGTCTTGCCACGACAACCGCGACAACAAGCCGACAGGTACAGCGCCCACCAACGCATCGCGGCGACCGAGGTCGCCGCGACAGTGATACCCGTCATCCAGGCAGGTTCAGCGCTTGGCAATGATCCAGATGGCGTGAACGATACCGGGAATATAGCCCAGCAGGGTCAACAGGATATTGAGCCAGAAGTGCAGACCAAAGCCCACCTGCAGGAAGACGCCCAGCGGGGGCAGCAGGATCGCGAGAATAATGCGTACAACGTCCATATGACAGCTCCTTTGAATAGTCCGTAAAGACAGTTCCTTGTAGGCGACTCCTTGAGAGAGTCCCGCAAGGGAAGAGAGTTCCTTGAAAATCGCTCCGCACTCACCAGAAAAGGCGTCGACCGATCACCCACAAGGGTAGACGGACACCCTCTGGCCCCACAAATGCTGCATCGTGGATACATCATGCTGACACGCCTGGCCCCCGGGAAGAAAGCCCGAGACGGATCTCGGCACAGCGGTACAGGCGCGCCCTGCGCCCATGCTATCCTTGACGCCTTTCGCCAGCGTCCCTCGCGATGCCGGCCCGCCGCCGACGACTCATCAACATCGCTTCGAGATCCCATGAACGACATGGCCAAGCCCAGCGCCCCCAGCCATACGCCGATGATGACCCAGTACCTGCGGATCAAGCGCGAGCACCCCGAGGTGCTGCTGTTCTACCGCATGGGGGACTTCTACGAGCTGTTCTACGAGGACGCCAAGCGCGCCGCCGCGGCCCTCGACATCACCCTGACCCAGCGCGGGCAGTCCGCCGGCAAGCCGATTCCCATGGCCGGCATTCCCTACCACAGCGCCGAGGGCTACCTGGCACGCCTGGTCAGCGCCGGCGAGTCGGTGGCGATCTGTGAACAGATCGGCGACCCGGCCACCTCCAAGGGACCGGTGGAGCGCAAGGTGGTGCGTATCGTCACCCCCGGCACCCTCCACGACGAAGCCCTGCTCGACGCCCGCCGCGATAACCTGCTGGTGGCGATCGCGCCCCAGGGGGAGCGCATCGGCCTGGCCTGGCTCGAGGTCTCCAGCGGCCGCTTCAGCGTGCTCGAGGTGGAAAGCGAGGCAGAGATGCTGTCGGAGCTGACCCGCCTGGACCCGGCGGAGCTGCTGGTACCGGAAAGTACCGAGCTGCCGCCGGCGCTTGGCGAACGCCGCGGCCTGCGTCGTCAGAGCGACTGGCTGTTCGACCACGAGAGCGCCCATCGGGTGCTGTGTGACCAGTTCGGCGTGCAGGACCTCAAGGGGTTCGGCTGCGCCCACCTGCACGCGGCGATCATCGCCGCCGGGGTACTGGTGGACTACGCCAGAGACACCCAGCGCAGCGCCCTGCCCCATGTCACCGCCATCGGCGTCGAGAGTCGCGACGACACCGTGGTCATCGACGCTGCCAGCCGGCGCAACCTGGAGATCGACACCAACCTTGGCGGGGGCGGCGACAACACCCTGGCCAGCGTGCTCGACACCACCACCACCGCCATGGGCTCACGCCTGCTCAAGCGCTGGCTCAATCGACCGCTGCGTGATCGCGAGCAGGTCATGGGGCGCCAGGCGGCCATCAGCCTGCTGCTCGACCATGACGGCCATGAGCCGCTGCGCGACGACCTCAAGGCGATCGGTGACGTCGAACGCATTCTGGCCCGGGTGGCCCTCAACAGTGCCCGCCCGCGGGACCTGGCACGGCTGCGCGACGCCCTCAACGCCCTGCCGGCACTCGAGGCGAGCCTTGCCGGCTACGCCGACGGCACCACGCTCGACGGCCTGCGCCAGCACATTCGCCCCTTCCCGGAGCTGGCCGAACTGCTGACCCGAGCCCTGGTCGACAATCCTCCCGTGGTGATCCGCGACGGCGGCGTCATCGCCGAAGGCTTCGACGACGAGCTCGACGAGCACCGGGGCCTGGCCGAACACGCCGGCGACTACCTGGTGAAGCTCGAGACCCGCGAACGCTCGCGCACCGGGCTTGCCGGGCTCAAGGTCGGCTACAACAGGGTTCACGGCTACTACATCGAGATCCCCCGTGCCCAGGCCAAGGAGGCCCCGGCCGACTATATTCGCCGCCAGACGCTGAAGAACGCCGAACGCTTCATCATCCCGGAGCTCAAGGAGTTCGAGGACAAGGCGCTGTCGGCCAAGTCCCGCGCCCTGGCCAGGGAAAAACTGCTGTACGACAGCCTGCTCGACAGCCTCAACGCCGAACTTGCCAGGCTCCAGGCGACGGCCAGGGCGCTGGCCGCACTCGACGTACTGTGCACCCTGGCGGAGCGAGCCCGGGCGCTGGACTTTGTCCGCCCGACGCTGTCAGAGACCCCAGGCTTCGATATCCGCGGTGGTCGCCATCCGGTGGTCGAACAGGTCAGCGACGGCCCCTTCGTGCCCAACGACCTGCGCATGGACGACGATCGCCGCATGCTGGTGATCACCGGCCCCAACATGGGCGGCAAGTCGACCTACATGCGCCAGGCGGCCCTGATCACCCTGCTCGCCCACAGCGGCAGCTTTGTCCCCGCCGACAGCGCCACCATCGGCCCGGTGGATCGCATCTTCACCCGCATCGGCTCCAGCGATGACCTGGCCGGCGGGCGCTCCACCTTCATGGTGGAGATGACCGAGACCGCCAATATCCTGCACAACGCCACCGACCACAGCCTGGTGCTGATGGACGAGATCGGCCGGGGCACCAGCACCTTCGACGGCCTGTCACTGGCCTGGGCCAGCGCCGAACACCTGACCCGTACCCGCGCCTTTACCCTGTTCGCCACCCACTACTTCGAGATGACGGCGCTGGCCACAGAGGCGCCGGCGGTGACCAACGTCCACCTGACCGCCGCCGAACACAATGATGGCATCGTCTTCATGCACCGGGTCGAGGATGGCCCCGCGAGCCAGAGCTATGGCCTGCAGGTGGCCCAGTTGGCCGGTGTGCCCCAGACCGTCATCGCCGAGGCACGGACCAAGCTTGCCGCCCTGGAGCAGCAGGAGATCGATCATGGCCGCAGGAGCGCTGATCCGGATGGCGGAAGCCGACACCACCAGTCCGCCCCCCAGCAGGCGGACCTGTTCGCCAGCGCCCCCCACCCACTGGTGGAAGAACTCGGGGGCCTGGCGGTCGACGACCTCAGTCCACGCCAGGCACTGGAACTGCTGTACCGCTGGAAGTCGGCACTGTGAGGCCCTTGTGAGGCATACTCTTGCCCGATAGCGGCGCGAGGACTAGAATGTGGCACCCAAGGACCGTAGATTATAAAAAGCCATTTCTATATAACATTAAGGCTTAAGACGCGCCGGCATGTTACGCCGGACGCGAAGGTTGCATGGCCTGCATGGGCGCCACGCCGCACGCACGTCACCAACGACCCGGGCGAAAGCCACCACTGTACAGAGAGGCCGGCAAGGCGCTGGCCCGAGGAAGGGAGACTGGCATGACATTCGTCGTCACCGAAAACTGCATCAAGTGCAAGTACACCGACTGTGTCGAGGTCTGCCCGGTGGACTGCTTCTACGAAGGCCCCAATTTCCTGGTGATTCACCCCGACGAATGCATCGACTGCGCCCTGTGCGAGCCGGAATGCCCGGCCGAAGCGATCTACTCGGAGGATGAACTGCCCGAGGGCCAGGAACAGTTCCTGGAGATCAATACCGAGCTGGCGGAGGTGTGGCCCAACATCACCGAGAAGAAGGATCCGCCGGAAGACGCCGAGCAGTGGGACGGCAAGCCGGGCAAGCTGGAAAAGCTCGAGCGCTGAGCTTAGCCGCCAGGCAGTACCTGAACAAACGCGACAGCCGCCTTATCCGGGCGGCTGTCGCGTTTGTGTAAAGCAAATCTTGAAGGAGGGTGTCCGGCCCACTCGCCCCCGGACAAGCAGCGACCGGCGCGGATTTCTGCCCGACATCGGCGCAGGAAGGACGTGGCGCAATGGCCTCTCGAAGCAGGTGCCCGACAGGCAGGCATAAAAAAAGGCGGCCCGTAGGCCGCCCGCTCCAAGCGTTTCCTTGGGCGGCTCCCTCCGCCCTACTCCCTGAGCGCCCTCCGTGCCCAGAAGCGACTTCCTGTCGCACCAGGCGCGCTCTTGACTCCTGAACGCATCCCGAAAACACCTACCTGAACCGTAGAGTGGCAAGTCCGGCCCATCCGGGTGTCAACCACCGAGGACATCCATGCCCCTTCACTGCCGACGTCGACTCCACCTCCTTGCGGAAACGATGCCGAAACAATGAAGTTTCCGTGGGACAGACGGGCGACTTGCCGCCGCGAAGCCTGACCTCTCGATTCGTGTGGCCATTCTGTCAGTTTCTGGGGTCATCACAAGCACCCTACTTTTCTCAACCATGACGCAGACCGAGAGGGCATGGCGAAAAAAGTATCGAAAAATCAAGGCGATAAAAAAGGCTCGCAACACGGTTGCGAGCCTTTTCGGCGCCAAAATAGTCAATATCTTACAAGAACTGTAGTCAATCTCTTACAAGACGCGTCGACACTAGCACCATCGGTGCCTTGCCAAGGGCCTACGCCTGCCCCTTGATGGCGGAGCGACCCGGATAGCTCGCACGCTCACCCAGCTCCTGCTCGATGACCAGCAGACGGTTGTACTTGGCCACACGATCGCTGCGGCACAGAGAGCCGGTCTTGATCTGACCGGCACAGGTGCCCACGGCCAGGTCGGCGATGGTGGTGTCCTCGGTCTCACCGCTGCGGTGGGAGATGACCGCCGTGAAGCCGGCGTCCTGAGCCATGCGAATGGCATCGAGGGTCTCGGACAGGGAACCGATCTGATTGAACTTGATCAGGATGGAGTTGCCGATGGACTCGTCGATGCCGCGCTTGAGGATACGGGTGTTGGTCACGAACAGGTCGTCACCCACCAGCTGCACGCGATCGCCGAGCTTGGCGGTCAGCGACTTCCAGCCGTCCCAGTCGGACTCGTCCAGACCATCCTCGATGGACACGATCGGGTACTCGTCGCTGAGGCCCACCAGGTAGTCACCGAAACCCTCGGCGTCGAAGCTCTTGTCCTCGCCGGCCAGCAGGTACTGCCCGTCCTTGTAGAACTCGCTGGCGGCGCAGTCCAGCGCCAGGGTGACGTCCTTGCCCAGCGCGTAACCGGCGTCTTCGACGGCCTGCTTGATGACCGCCAGCGCCTCGGCGTTGGAGGCCAGGTTGGGGGCGAAGCCGCCCTCGTCACCGACGGCGGTGGCCAGACCACGCGCCGACAGCACCTTCTTCAGCGCATGGAAGATCTCGGCGCCGACGCGCAGCCCTTCGCGGAAGCTCGCCGCGCCGACCGGCTGGACCATGAACTCCTGGATGTCGACGTTGTTGTCGGCGTGCTCGCCCCCGTTGAGGATGTTCATCATCGGCACCGGCATCAGGTACTTGCCCGGCTGGCCGTAGAGCTCGGCGATGTGCGCGTAGAGCGGCACGCCCTTGGCGTTGGCGGCGGCCTTGGCCGCGGCCAGGGAGACCGCCAGGATGGCATTGGCGCCCAGGTTTTCCTTGTTGTCGGTGCCGTCGAGCTCGAGCATGGCATCATCCAGCCCGCGCTGATCGCGTGCGTCCATACCCAGCAGACGCTCACGGATCTTGCCGTTGGCCGCGTCCACCGCCTTCAGCACGCCCTTGCCGAGGTAGCGGCTCTTGTCACCATCACGCAGCTCCAGCGCCTCGCGAGAGCCGGTGGAGGCGCCGCTCGGTGCGCAGGCGACACCGATCGCGCCGCTTTCCAGGCGGACTTCCGCCTGCACGGTGGGGTTGCCGCGAGAGTCCAGCACCTCGAGGGCACGAATATCGACGATCTTGGTCATCTTGAGGATCCTTGTGGGTGAAAAACTCGTGTCAGCGTTGTCGATCCGCCCGGGTGACACCATAGGCCCCAGGGCCAGAACACACGATCCAACGGAGGTAGCGTCAGCGTATCTCGATCGACGGTAGTTTTTTTACTACGTCATCCAGCGCCTTGATCTGCGACAGGAAAGGCTCGAGCTTATCAAGCGGGAGTGCACAGGGGCCGTCGCATTTTGCTGAATCGGGATCGGGATGGGCTTCCAGGAACAACCCGGCGATGCCCACCGCCACCCCGGCCCTGGCCAGGTCCAGCACCTGGGCGCGGCGGCCATCGGCGCTGTCACTGCGCCCGCCCGGGCGCTGCAGCGAGTGGGTCACGTCGAACAGCAGCGGGAAGCCGGTGTCCTTCATCTCGCCGAAGCCGAGCATGTCCACCACCAGGTTGTTGTAGCCGAAGCTCGAGCCGCGCTCGCACAGCAGCAGCCGCTCGTTGCCGGCTTCCTGGAACTTGGTGATGATGTGGCGCATCTCGTGGGGGGCCAGGAACTGCGGTTTCTTGATGTTGACCACCGCACCGGTCTCGGCCATCGCCACCACCAGGTCGGTCTGGCGAGCCAGAAACGCCGGCAGCTGGATGACATCGGCCACCTCGGCCGCCGGTGCCGCCTGGTGCGGTTCGTGGACATCGGTGATCACCGGCACCCCGAAGCGCGACTTGACCTCATCGAGGATCGCGAGCCCCTTGTCCAGGCCGGGACCGCGGTAAGAATGCACCGAGCTGCGGTTGGCCTTGTCGAAGCTGGCCTTGAACACATAGGGGATGTCGAGCTTGCCGGTCACCTCGACGTAAGCCTCGGCGACCTCGAGGGCCAGCTCACGAGATTCGAGCACGTTCATCCCTGCAAACAGCACCAGAGGCAATGAATTGCCGGCCCTCAGGCCGGCAAATTCGATGGTACGCTGGGCGTCTGACATGGCGATCACTCCTGATGCGCGGACTGGGCGCGGGTGCGCTTGGCCTTGTGACCCAGGGCCGCGTTGACGAAGCCGGTGAACAGCGGGTGGCCATCACGCGGCGTCGAGGTGAACTCCGGGTGGAACTGACAGGCCACGTACCAAGGGTGGTCCGGCAGCTCGACCATTTCCACCAGGGAGTTGTCGACGCTGCGTCCGGAGACCACCAGGCCTGCCTTTTCCAGGTCCTCGATGAACTGGTTGTTGACCTCGAAGCGATGACGATGACGCTCGACGATGATGTCGTCACCGTAGGCCTCGCGGGCCTTGGACCCCTTGGCCAGACGGCACTCCTGGCCACCCAGACGCATGGTACCGCCCAGATCGGAGGCCTCGTCACGCACCTCGATCTTGCCCTCGGGGTTGAGCCATTCGGTGATCAGGCCCACCACCGGGTGCTGGGTGTCGTGGGTGAACTCGGTGGAGTCGGCATCGTTCCAGCCGGCCACATGGCGCGCGTACTCGATCACCGCCACCTGCATGCCCAGGCAGATGCCCAGGTAGGGAATGTCGTTCTCGCGGGCGAAACGCGCGGTGGCAATCTTGCCTTCCACACCGCGCTCACCGAAGCCGCCGGGCACCAGGATGGCGTCCTTGCCGGCCAGCCGGTCGGTGCCGTGACGCTCGATGTCCTCGGAGTCGATGTAGTCGACGTTGACCTTCACGCGGGTCTGGATGCCGGCGTGGATCAGCGCCTCGTTCAGCGACTTGTAGGCGTCCAGGAGCTCCATGTACTTGCCGACCATGGCGATGTTCACCGACTTGAGCGGGTTGAGCTTGGCGTCGAGCACCTTGACCCACTCGCTGAGGTCGGCCTCGTCGGCCTCGAGGCGCAGCTTGTCGCAGACGATGTCATCGAGCCCATGCTCGTGCAGCATCAGCGGAATCCGATAGATGGTATCGGCGTCCTGCAGCGGTACCACCGCGCGTTCTTCCACGTTGGTGAACAGCGCGATCTTGCGACGCTCGGTCTCTTCCAGCTCGACCTCGCTGCGGCAGATCAGGATATCCGGCTGGATACCGATGGAGCGCAGCTCCTTGACCGAGTGCTGAGTCGGCTTGGTCTTGGTCTCGCCGGCGGTCTGGATGTAGGGCACCAGCGTCAGGTGCATGAAGATGGCGTTGCTGGCGCCCTTCTCGCTGCGAATCTGACGGATGGATTCGAGGAACGGCAGCGACTCGATGTCACCCACGGTGCCACCGATCTCCACCAGTGCCACGTCGAAGCCCTCGCCACCTTCGTAGACACGACGCTTGATCTCGTCGGTGATGTGCGGGATGACCTGCACCGTGCCGCCCAGGTAGTCGCCACGACGCTCCTTGCGCAGCACGTGCTCGTAGACCCGGCCAGTGGTGAAGTTGTTGGACTGGGTCATCTTGGTGCGGATGAAGCGCTCATAGTGGCCCAGGTCCAGGTCGGTCTCGGCGCCATCCTCGGTGACGAACACCTCGCCGTGCTGGAAGGGACTCATGGTGCCCGGATCCACGTTGATGTACGGGTCGAGCTTGAGCATGGTGACCTTGAGGCCGCGAGCCTCGAGAATCGCCGCCAGCGAGGCCGACGCAATGCCCTTGCCAAGAGAGGACACAACGCCGCCGGTCACGAAGATATATCGTGTCATGGAGAACCTGTCGAAACGTGATCGGTAGGCCCGGCAGGAAGCCGCGCCAGGATGGGACGACAGACTAGCAGATATCGACTAACGGCTCAATTTGCACAACAGGAAGTCATCCTGGAGAAACCGCCCCGCCCCTCCGCCATGGTTCTCACAACGGGGGACGGGGCTCGGCAGAGCCTCAGATGTCGAGGTAGTCGAGGATGCCCTCACCGGCCTGGCGACCTTCATAGACCGCAGTCACCACCAGATCGGAGCCGCGCACCATGTCGCCACCGGCAAAGATCTTCTCGTTGGTGGTCTGGAAGGCGAAGCTGCCATGCTCAGGCGCCTTGACCCGGCCACGCTCGTCGACCTCGATGCCCACCGACTCGAACCAGGGCGCCGGGCTCGGCTGGAAGCCGAAGGCGATGACCACGGCGTCGGCGGGGATGATCTCCTCGGAGCCCGGCACCACCTCGGGACGGCGACGGCCGTTCTCGTCGGCTTCGCCCAGGCGGGTACGCACCACCTTGACGCCTTCGACCCGCTCTTCACCGACCACCGCCACCGGCTGACGATTGAACAGGAAGTCCACGCCTTCCTCGCGGGCATTGGCCACCTCACGCCGGGAGCCCGGCATGTTCTCTTCGTCACGGCGGTAGGCGCAGGTCACCTCACGGGCGCCCTGGCGAATGGCGGTACGGTTGCAGTCCATGGCGGTATCGCCACCACCCAGCACCACCACACGCTGACCTTCCAGCGAGACGAAGTCCTCGGGATTCTTCTCGAAGCCCAGGCGGTGGTTGACGTTGGCGATCAGGTAGTCGAGCGCCTTGTGCACCCCGGGCAGGTCCTCGCCGGGGAAGCCACCTTCCATATAGGTATAGGTGCCCATGCCGAGGAACACGGCGTCGTACTTCGCCAACAGATCCTCGAAGGCGACGTCCTTGCCCACCTCGACGTTGAGGCGGAACTCCACGCCCATCTCCTCGAACACCGCACGACGACGTTCCATTACCGTCTTCTCGAGCTTGAATTCGGGGATGCCGAAGGTCAGAAGGCCGCCGATCTCGGCGTACTTGTCGAAGACCACCGGCTTGACGCCGTTGCGCACCAGGATGTCGGCGCAGCCGAGGCCAGCGGGGCCCGCGCCGATGATCGCGACCTTCCTGTCGGTCCAGGTCACCTGGCTCATGTCCGGGCGCCAGCCCATGGCGAAGGCGGTGTCGGTGATGTACTTCTCCACCGAACCAATGGTCACCGCGCCGAAGCCGTCATTGAGGGTGCAGTCACCCTCGCACAGGCGGTCCTGGGGGCACACCCGGCCACACACTTCGGGCAGCGAGTTGGTGCGATGCGACATCTCCGCCGCCTCGAGGATGTTGCCTTCGCTGACCAGCTGCAGCCAGTTGGGAATGTAGTTGTGGACCGGACACTTCCACTCGCAGTAGGGATTACCGCAGTGCAGGCAGCGATGCGCCTGGCTGGCCGCCTCCATGGGCTTGAACGGCTCGTAGATCTCGGCGAACTGGCGGGCGCGGGTGCGCGCCGCCTTCTTCTGCGGATCCTGACGACCGACGTCGATGAACTGAAAGTCGTTGTTCAAACGGTTTGCCATGATGTTCTCCTGCCTTGTTCGGGACGCCGTCGGGTTATTCGGGCTGACGCGTGGACTGGGCCAAGAGGCCATTCAGGCTCGCCGCCTTGGGCTTCACCAGCCAGAAGTGGCGGATGAAGTCGCTGAAGTCCTCGAGGATCGCCTGACCGCGCAATGACCCGGTCTCGGCCACATACTCCTCGATGGTTTCCCTGAGGTGTCTCCGATAGGCCTCCATGGCCTCGGTGTTGACCCGATGGATCTCCACCAGTTCGTGGTTGTAACGGTCGACGAAGCAGCGATCCTCGTCGAGCACGTAGGCGAAGCCGCCGGTCATGCCCGCACCGAAGTTGACGCCGGTCTCGCCGAGCACGCAGACGATGCCGCCGGTCATGTACTCGCAGCAGTGATCGCCCGAGCCTTCGATGACCGCGTGGGCGCCGGAGTTGCGCACGCCGAAGCGCTCGCCGGCGGTACCCGCGGCAAACAGCTTGCCGCCGGTGGCGCCGTACAGGCAGGTGTTGCCGATGATCGCCGTCTTGTGGCTCTCGAACTGACTGCTCTTCGGCGGGGTGATGACGATCTTGCCACCGTTCATGCCCTTGCCGACATAGTCGTTAGCGTCACCTTCCAGGTACAGATTGAGTCCGCGGGCGTTCCACACCCCGAAGCTCTGACCGGCGACACCGGTGAAGCGCGCGGTCACCGGCGCGTCGTCAAGACCCGCCTCGCCGTAACGCTTGGCGATGGCGCCGGAAGTCAGCGCACCCACCGAACGATCACAGTTGGTGATGGTGAAGGACACGTCGGCCCCGCCCTTGGACTCGATGGCGTCCTTGAGCGCCTCCAGCACCTCGAGGTTCTTGGCGCCCGGGTCATGGGGCACGTTACGGCTGACCTGGCAATACTGAGGGGCATCTGCCGGCACATGGTCGTTGGCCAGCAACGGCGTCAGGTCAAGCTTGTGCTGCGAAGGCGTCAGCCCCTCGAACACCTCGAGCAGGTCGGTGCGCCCGATCAGGTCGGTGAGCTTGCGCACACCCACCAGCGCCATCAGTTCGCGCACTTCCTCGGCGATGAAGCGGAAGTAGTGCTTGACCATGTCGACGGTGCCACGGAAGTGCTCGTCGCGCAGGTACTGCATCTGGGTGGCGACACCGGTGGCGCAGTTGTTGAGGTGGCAGATACGCAGGTACTTGCAGCCCAGCGCCACCATCGGTGCGGTACCGAAGCCGAAGCTCTCGGCGCCAAGAATCGCCGCCTTGATCACGTCCAGGCCGGTCTTCAGGCCGCCGTCGGTCTGCAGCCGGATCTTGTCGCGCAGGCCGTTGATGCGTAGCGCCTGATGCACCTCCGGCAGGCCCAGCTCCCAGGGTGAACCGGCGTGCTTGATCGAGGTCAGCGGGCTCGCCGCGGTGCCGCCGTCGTAGCCGGACACCGTGATCAGGTCAGCGTAGGCCTTGGCCACGCCGGTGGCGATGGTGCCGATGCCGGGTTCGGAGACCAGCTTGACCGACACCTGGGCGTCGGGATTGACCTGCTTGAGGTCAAAGATCAGCTGGGCCAGGTCCTCGATGGAGTAGATGTCGTGGTGCGGCGGCGGCGAGATCAGGGTCACCCCCGGCACCGAATAACGCAGCCGGGCGATCAACTCGTTGACCTTGCCACCGGGAAGCTGGCCGCCCTCGCCGGGCTTGGCGCCCTGGGCCACCTTGATCTGCAGCACCTCGGCGTTGACCAGGTAGGCCGGGGTGACACCGAAGCGCCCGGAGGCGATCTGCTTGATCTTGGAGCTTCTGATGGTGCCGTAACGCGACGGATCCTCACCACCCTCACCGGAGTTGGAGCGCCCACCGGCCTCGTTCATGGCCTGGGCCAGGGCCTCGTGAGCCTCCGGCGACAGCGCACCCAGCGACATGCCGGCGCTGTCGAAGCGTGGCAGCAGGTCCTCGACCGGTTCGACTTCCTCGAGCGGCAACGCCTCGGCGGCGGGCTTCAGCTTCAGCAGGTCACGGATGGTGGCGGGCGCGCGATCATTGACCAGCTGCGCAAACTTCTTCCACTTGGCGTAGTCGCCCTCCTGCACCGCCTCCTGCAACGCCTTGACCACATCGGGGTTGTAGGCGTGGTACTCGTGACCATGGACGTACTTCATCAGGCCGCCCTGGGAGATGCCCTTGCGCGGCTTCCAGGCGTCCTTTGCCAGCGCCACCTGAGTCAGCTGGATCTCGTTGAAGCCGGTGCCCTCGATGCGCGAGGCCATGCCGGTGAAGCAAAGATCCATCACCTCGGAGGACAGACCCACCGCCTCGAACAGCTGCGAACCACGGTAGGAGGCCAGGGTCGAGATGCCCATCTTGGAGAGGATCTTGAACAGCCCCTTCTGCAGGCCCTTGCGGTAGTTCTCGCGGGCGTCCGCCGGATTGCCTGACAGCTCACCGGTGCGATGCATGTCGGCCATCACCTGGTAGGCCAGCCACGGATAGACCGCGGTGGCGCCCACTCCGAACAGCACCGCCATCTGGTGGGCGTCACGGGCGTAGCCGGTCTCGACGATCAGGTTGACCCGCGGGCGCAGGGCCTTGCGACCGAGTTCGTTGTGGATCGCGCCCACCGCCAGCGCCGGATGGATCGGCACCTGCCCCTGGGGCAGGTCGGCATCGGACAGCACCAGGATCACCTTGTTCTCGTGAACCGCCGCCTCGGCCTCGCGACACAGTTCGAGCAGCGCCGCCTTGAGCCCTGTCTGCTCCGGGTCATAGCCCAGCGACAGACGCTGGCTGGCAAAGGCCGGGTCGTCCTGGCCTACCAGAGCGGTGAACTTGCGCGGCGACAGGATCGGGGTCGTCAGCACGATACGGTGGGCATGCTCCGGGGTCGCCTTGAACACGTTGCGCTCGGCACCGATGCAGGTCTCCAGCGACATCACGATGGCTTCGCGCAGCGGATCGATGGCCGGGTTGGTGACCTGGGCGAACTTCTGACGGAAGTAGTCCGACAGCATCCGGTGCTTGCCGGAGAGCACCGCCATGGGGGTGTCGTCACCCATGGAGCCCACCGCTTCCTGGCCGCTCTCGCCCAGCGGACGCAGCACCTGGTCACGCTCCTCGAAGCTGACCTGGAACATCTTCTGCTGCACCTGAAGGGTGTCGGAGTCCATGTTCTTGAAGGCGGCGAGCTCGGTCAGCGCGGACTCCAGGAACTGAGCCTCCTGCTTGAGCCAGCGCTTGTAGGGATAGGCCGACTTCAGCCGCTCGTCGATGTCGCTGGTGTGCAGCACTTCGCCGGTCGCGGTGTCCACGGCGAGGACCTGACCGGGGCCGACACGGCCCTTGGCCACCACGTCCTCGGGCTTGTAGTCGTAGGTACCGATCTCGGAAGCCAGGGTGATGAAGCCGTTGCGGGTGATCACCCAGCGCGCCGGGCGCAGGCCGTTGCGGTCGAGCATGCACAGGGCCTGACGGCCATCGGTCATGACCACACCGGCGGGACCATCCCAGGGCTCCACGTGCATGGAGTTGTACTCATAGAAGGCACGCAGATCGCCGTCCATGATCTCCACGTTCTGCCAGGCCGGCGGCACCATCATGCGCACCGCCCGATGCAGCTCCATGCCGCCGGTCAGCAGCACCTCGAGCATGTTGTCCATGCTCGAGGAGTCGGAACCGGTGGTATTGACGATCTGGTCGAGGCTGGCGATGTCGGGCAGCCGCTCGGAGACGAAGTTCTCCTTGCGCGAGTTGGCCCAGCCACGGTTGGCCTCGATGGTGTTGATCTCGCCGTTGTGGGCCAGCAGGCGGAACGGCTGAGCCAGCGGCCAGCGCGGCGCGGTGTTGGTGGAGAAACGCTGGTGGAACACGCAGATGGCGGTTTCCAGGCGCTCGTCACCCAGGTCCTGATAGAAAGCCGGCAGGTCCACCGGCATCACCAGTCCCTTGTAGGAGACGACGTCGCTGGACAGCGAGCTGACGTAGAAGTCCGGCTCGTCGATCAGCGCCTGCTCGGCCAGTCGGCGGGCCATGAACAGCGAGACGTCAAAGGCTTCCTCGGCGTCACCGGGCTCGACGAACAGTTGACGGATACGCGGCAGGCACTCCAGCGCCATCGGGCCGCACACGCTGGGGTCCACCGGCACCTCGCGCCAGCCGAGCACCTTGACACCACGCTCTGTCAGGCTCGCCTCGAGCACCTGGCGGGCGCGCTCCTCACGCTGGTCATCGTCGGGCAGGAAGATCACGCCCACGGCATAACTGTCGCCCAGTTCGATACCCAGGCTTTCCTTGGCGGCGTGGCGCATGAAGCCGTCGGGCATCTTCAACAGCAGGCCACAGCCGTCACCGGTCTTGCCGTCGGCAGCAATACCGCCACGGTGGGTCATGCAAGTCAGGGATTCGATGGCAGTACTGAGCAGTTCATGGCTAGCCTGCCCTTCCATGTGGGCGATCAGGCCAAACCCGCAGTTGTCACGGAACTCGCCGGGCTGGTGAAGACCTCTGTTCATGGGCGCGCCTCAGGTGAAAGGGTTGTAGTCACAGCATAATCGCGATATTATTATCGGTTTTTCTTTTGATTTTAAGCCCTTAAGGGCTTTCGCTAACTGCACGAAAAATGGGTACCCAGCATAGCCAGCCCCCCGCCCTCGCGCAATCTCCCCGCCGCGCACGCCCCATAAAAAAACACCGTAAATCTGATGCTTGCACCAAGGCTTCGAAAAAAAACCTTATCAGGTCAACGACTTGGAAGCCGTTTCCAGCAAGTCTTGCTGTACGCCTTTCGCCACTAGACTTTAGTCGCAAAAACTGTCGACACCCCATGCCGATCAGGCATACGACATACAGATCCACGCATGAGCGGCGCCTCTTCCCCCTTCCCGAAGCCGTCGACAGCACCTCGTAGCGCACTCCGTGAAGCCCTGTTCGGCCAATACCTGTTCCGTCTCTTGCCGTTCCTTTCCACGCCAAAGCCACGCCAAAGCCACGCCAAAGCCACCCGTGCCAACCAAAGCCAACCTTGCAGCTCGGCGTGCCCCAGACACGACAACGCCCGCGCAAGGCGGGCGTCGCAGTCGATACGCTGGAGACTGGCATCATCAGGCCCGCGGGTAGGCCTCGATGCATTCGCCAAGCAGCGCCGGCGGGGTCTGATCGTAGACGCAGGCCTCACCGAGCGCGCGCATCAGCACCAGGCGCATGCGGTCATCGGTATTTTTCTTGTCGAGCTTCATGCGCGACACGAAATCCTCAACCGTCATTTCCCTGGGAGCCGCCACCGGCAGACCCGCCCGCTCGATCACTCGACGGGTGCGCGTCACATCGGCCTGCTCGATAAAGCCCTGGCGCATCGACAGGTCCGCCGCCATCAGCATGCCCACACCCACCGCCTCGCCGTGCAGCCAGGTGCCATAACCCATGTAGGCCTCGATGGCGTGCCCGAAGGTGTGCCCCAGATTCAAAAGCGCCCGCACGTCCTGCTCGGTCTCGTCGAGGGCGACGATCTCGGCCTTGATCGCGCAACTACGTTCGATGGCCTTGGCGAGCACAACATCGTCGAGGTCACGCAACGCAGCCATCTCATCTTCCAGCCAGCCGAGAAAGTCACTGTCATGGATCAGTCCGTACTTGATCACCTCGGCAAGACCCGCGGACAGCTCCCGCTCGGGCAGGGTCGAGAGCGTGGCGGTATCGATCAGCACTGCGCGGGGCTGCCAGAAGGCGCCAATCATGTTCTTGCCCAGCGGATGATTGACCCCGGTCTTGCCCCCTACCGAAGAATCCACCTGGGACAGCAGAGTGGTGGGCACCTGGATAAAGGAGATGCCGCGCTGGTAGGACGCCGCGGCGAAGCCGACCATATCGCCGATCACCCCGCCGCCCAGCGCCACCAGCGTGGCCTTGCGGTTGAAACCGGCCTCCAGCAGGGCGTCCCAGATGCGCGAGACGCCATCGACATTCTTGTGGGCTTCACCTTCCGGCAGCACCAGGGTCTCGATCCTGAGGCGGTCGTCGGCCGCTGACAGCGCCGAGGTCAACCGCTCGAGATAGTGCGCGGCGACGGTGTCGTTGGTCACCACCATCACCTGGCGACCACTGAGATAGGAGGCCAGACGCTCACCGTCATCGACCAGCCCCGGTCCGATATGGATGGGGTAGCTGCGATCGCCCAGGGCGACGGTCAGGGTCAAGGGATTCACGGACGTGGGTGTGCTCATGATGAGGCCTTGCAGGTGAGAGGGTCGAGGAGGCGATGGACGCGACGAACGATATCGTTGACCACCGAGCGCGGCCCGCGGCGGTCGGTGCGGATCACCAGGTCCGCGGTGGCGCGATACAGCGGGTCACGCAGGGCGAACATGTCGCGCAGCAGTTGCTCGCGATCACCGCGCTGCAGAAGCGGCCGGTTGCGATCCTTGGCGGTGCGCTTCAACTGCTGCTCCACGGTAGTGAACAGATAGATGACGGTACCGCCCTCGCGGATACGCTGGCGATTTTCCTCGCGCAGCACCGCGCCGCCGCCAGTGGCGATCACTACCTTGTCGTAGTCCACCAGCTCGCTGATCATGGCGCTTTCCCTGTCACGAAAGCCGCTCTCGCCCTCGACATCGAATATCCAGGGGATATCCGCGCCACAGCGTGACTGAATCTCGTGGTCACTGTCGTAGAACGGACGTGACAATTCGGCCGCCAGCAGGCGGCCGATGGTGCTCTTTCCCGCCCCCATGGGGCCTATCAGAATCAGGTTGGGTACTTCCTGCATCAGTGAGTCGCCAGGCCGTCGTCGAGTATCCGGGGAGTGATGAATACCAACAACTCTACCTTATCGTTGACGTCCTCGGTATAGCGAAACAGCTTTCCCAGCCAGGGGATATCGCCAAGCCAGGGCGTCTTGTACAGCGTATGCAGCTGCTGGGTGGTGAGAATCCCCCCCAGCACCACGGTCTCGCCGTCCTCGACCAGCACCTGGGTCTGGATCTCGTTGGTATCGATGGCCGGCTCGCCGTCGAAGCTCTGCTCGGCCAGGGTGTCATTGTTGATGGTCAGATCCATGACGATGCGGTCATCGCTGGTAATCTGCGGGGTGACCTCCAGCGCCAGCACCGCCTCCTTGAACTCCACGTTGGTGGCACCGCTGGAGGTGGACTCCTGGTAGGGGATCTCCTTGCCCTGCTTGATCAGGGCGGTGTGCTGATTGGCGGTAATCACCCGCGGCTCGGAGATGGTCTGGCTCTTGCCCTCGCTCTCCAGCGCATGCAACTCCAGATCCAGCAGCACATCCCCGGCCAGATAGCCGAACTTGAAAGAGCTTCCCGGATCCAGGGCATCGCCCAGATCCACCCCCAGGCCACCGTAGGCATCCCCTCGATTGCCGAAGACCCCATCACCGACCTGTACCGATTCACCCAGCGCCCCGGACAGGGCACCGTCCCCGCTCCCCACAGGCAACTTGTCGTGGCGGCTGCGTGCCCCCCAGTTGACGCCAATCTCCTCGGCGGTGTTGTCTCGGGCCACCACGATGCGCGCCGAAATCTGCACCTGGCGTACCGGCACATCCAGGCGCGCCAGGGTCCAGCGAATCTCGTCAAGCTGACTGGCCACGTCCTGGACCAGCAGGGTATTGGTGCGCGGATCGGTGGCCACGCGCCCGCGATCGGACAACAGCCCGAAACCGTTCTCGCCACGCAGCAAGGCGGCGAGCTCAGCCGCCTTGGCATAGCGCACTTCGATATGCTCGGTCACCAGGGGCTCAAGCTCGTCCAGCCGCGAGGCTGCCTCGAGCTTGAGGCGATCACGCTCGGCCAGTTCCGAGGCCGGCGCCACCAGCAGGATGTCGCCCTGCCGACGACTATCGAGCCCCTGGCTCTCCAGCACCATGTCCAGCGCCTGGTCCCAGGGCACCGCTTCCAGGTTCAGGGTCACCCGCCCAGCGACGCTATCACTGGCGACGATATTGAGGCCGGTGAAGTCACTCAACACCGACAGCACCGAGCGCACCTCGACATCCTGAAAGTTCAGAGTGATTGGCGCGCCCTGATAGCCCTCACCCTGCGCCCAGCCCGGCGACACCAGCAGCACACCGACCACCAGCCCCACCAGCCACCGCGCGATCGCCTTCCCAGGCGAAAACGCCGATTCGCCTGTCCGACATGAACCGATATCAGGTCGCCTGCTCACTCGCCTACCCTCATGACACGCTCCTTCCAGCGATAGTCCTTGCCTGCAACCGCCTCCAGCCTGACGGCCTCACCGCTGATCGCCGCGACCCTGGCGGGCGGATTGGCCAGCATCTCCCCTTGCGCCACCCGATAGAGATGACCATCGGGCGCCTCGAACAGCGCCCAATGCCGCTGCCCTCGACCCAGTACTCCCACCAGTTCAAGTTCGTCCAGGGAAAAGGCAGCAAGACCGCTGCCTTGCCCAAACCGCTGACCGCCGAAGCCCTGGCCCTCGAAGCGAAAGGGGCTTCTCGCGTTGGCGTAGCGATACTGCAGCACCGGCAGGCTCACTACCTCGGGCAACGCTACCGGCCGCCGATCGAGCTCCGGCGCCAGCGCCTCGGCCAGACGCCGATCCAGGGCGTCGAGGTCCGCCTGCTGGCAACCCGTCAGGGCCACACCCAACAAGGCGCCCATCAGCACGCCCACCAGCCGGCGCCGCCTCATGAACCCTCCACCAGCGCATCGGCGACGCGCGCCCCGTCACCAATACTGTAGGTCTGCGCCAGCGCGTGCAGCTCAAGCCCTCCCTCGACCGGCGACAGGCTGAAATCGTGCAACGTCACCAGTCGGGGCAGGTTGGCCAGATCAGCCACGAAACCACCGATGGCGTGATAGTCGCCCCGCACCCGCAGATCAAAAGGCCGCTCGACATAAAGCTCCAGGGGGCGCGCCGGCCTCAGTTCGAGCTCCTCCAGCGATAGCCCGCGACGCTTGGCCACCTGGCCGATGCCTTCCAACAGCGATGGGATGGCGGCGCCATCCGGCAACATGCGACGCCGCTCGCTGACACGCTGATCGAGATCCACCAACAGCCGCTTGAGGCGATCAAGCTCCGCCAACTCGCGTGCGCGGCCTTCGAAGTCGGCGACCACCTCTCGCTCCTGACGCTGCAGCTCCACCAGACGCTGTGACAGGGGATGCAGATAGCCCACCACCATGGCCACCAGGGCGAGCACGAAAGCCAGGATCGCCACCAGGGTCCGCAGCGACATCGGCCAGCGCCCGGCCTCACTCAGCTCCAGCCGACGCCAGTCCAGCGCCTTGAGCCGGCGCCACTCATCGAGCCAGCGCTCACGCCAGCTGACATCACCGCCCTGCTCTGAATTCATGGCAAGGGCTCCAGCGCCGGCAATGCCGCGAGGGTCATCTCCAGCGCAAAATGCTGATAGCCCTGCTCGGCCCCCACCCGCGACAACAGCGGTTCGGCAAAGACCTGCGCACGCTCGAGGGAGCGCAGCTGTTCGACCAGCCTGGCACTGTCGACGGCCTCGCCCTCGAGCATCAATCTGTCGCCGATGCGCTCGACACGCTGGTAGCGAACCCCCGGCGCCAGGGTGGCTGCCAGGGCGTTGACCACCGCAAGCGTCTGGCGCCGCTCGTCCTGCAGCCGCTCGAGCAACGCCTGTTCCTGATCCAGCAATGAGAGCTGGCGTTCGAGATCGACCATCTCGGCGGACTTTTCTTCCAGACGCTCGACGGCAGCGGCGACATGTCGCTGGCGGGCCTCCATCTGCCTCAACCCCCACTGCAGCCACAGCGTCGCCATCAACGCGAGCCCGACACCCGCCAACGCCGACAGCGCCACCGCCAGCCAGAAGCGTCGCGTGCGCCTGGCGCGAGCGGCCTCGCGCCAGTCAAGCAGATTGACCTGGACCTCGTTGATCGTCACATCTTTCATGGTCGTCCTCGCATGGCCAGGCCGCAGGCGGTCAGCAGGGCCGGCGCTTCGCCTCGCAGTGCCGCCGCGTCCAACGATGGCTTGAGCGCCATCCCCTCCAGCGGGTCCACCTGGCTGACCGGCAGGCCGAGGGCCTGGCTCAGACGATCGGCAAGCCCCGCGACCAGGCTGCCACCTCCGGTCAACAGCAGTCGCTCGAGCGGACGCACATGGTCCGACACCTGATATAGCTGCAACGATCGCTGGATGTGCTCCACCAGGGTCTCGACGAAGGGCCCCAGCACCGTCTGCGAATAGTCGTCCGGCAAACCGCCCCGCTTCTTGCCAAAGCCGGCCTCATCCATGCCGATACCGTAGTGACGCTGGATCGCTTCGGTGAGCTGCATGCCGCCGAACAGGCTGTCATGGCTGTAGACGATGCGCCCGGCCACCACCACGTGCAGCGTGTTGAGGTAGGCGCCCACGTCCACCAGGGCCAGAGCGCCGTCCCCCAGTCGGCGACGACGGCAAAGGCCAGCGATGGCCCGCTCGATGGCGAAGCTCTCGACATCCACCGCCGCAGGCATGAGCCCGCTGGCCTCCAGCGCCTGGGTCAACTGCTCGACGTCCTGGCGACGACAGGCCACCAGCAGCACCTCCTGCCACTGCGGATCGTCGGAGCAGCGTCCCAGGCGATAGAAGTCAAAGGCCACCTCACGGAACGGAAACGGTATGTGCTTGTCTGACTCCCATTCGATACGGGCCTCGATCTCTTCATCATCGAGCGCTGCCGGATAGCGCAGTACCCGGGTTATCGCCGCGCGGGATGGCACCGCCACGGCGGCCTCTCGACTCCCTGGAGAGGCCAGCTCGACCACCCGCGACAGCACCTCGATGACCTCGCCCATATCACGTATGCGGCGCTCCACCACGGCCCCTTGACGCAGCGGTCTGACCGCGTAGCCGGCCACGCGGTGGCCGGCGTCGTCCTCCACCAGCTCGATCAACTTGACCGAGGCAGAGGTGATATCGACACCGACCAGACCCTTGTCCTTCGAGGAAAACCACATGAGCCCATCACACTGCCACCATGGCACCGCGCCCGATGCACGACGCTGTGGCGCCAGCCTAGCCAAAACCGGGCCGGGCCTTACTGATCCATGACGGCACTTTGTGCAACAAGACGGGCAATTCGTCACAATGGTGGTGACAGGCCCTCCCAGTTCCTATAATGGCCGACGCAAAGGACTGCCTTACCCCATCTCTTCGCCCCGCCGTTTTTCGTTCTCAGCATGGACACCGCGATTTCATGAAGTATCTCAGAACGCTCATTTTCTCCGCCGTGTGGCTGGTGATATCGCTTGGCGCCGCCGCGGCCCTGGGCGTCGTCGGTGCCGCCCTCTACTTCGCTCCTGGGCTTCCCGATGTCCGTCAACTGCAGGACTTCGAGCTGCAGACGCCACTGCGCATCTATACCCGCGACGGTCAGCTGATCGGCGAATTCGGCGAGGAACGCCGCATGCCGGTCGACTTCGAGGACATTCCCGAGCCAATGCTCCAGGCACTGATGGCAGCAGAGGATTCGGCGTTCTTCGAACACCCCGGCGTCGACCCCAAGGGCCTGGCCCGGGCCGCAGTGGAACTGGTGTCCAGCGGTGGCGATATCCAGTCGGGCGGTTCGACCATCACCATGCAGGTGGCGCGCAACTATCTGCTGACGCTGGACCGCACCTTTACCCGCAAGCTGCGTGAGATCCTGCTGTCGCTGCAGATGGAACAGATCCTGAGCAAACAGGAAATCATGGAGCTCTATGTCAACAAGATCTTCCTGGGGCACCGTGCCTACGGCATCGCCGCCGCCGCCGAGGTCTACTATGACAAGCCGCTCGACGAGCTGACGCTGGCCCAGCACGCGATGATCGCAGGCCTGCCCAAGGCGCCTTCGGCCTTCAACCCCCTGGCCAACGCCGAGCGCGCGCTGATTCGCCGCAACTGGATCCTGTTTCGCATGCGCGAGCTGGGCTACATCGACCGGAGCGCCTATGACGAAGCGGTTCAGGCGCCGATCACCGCCAGTCGCCACGTGGCCAAGGCCGAGGTTCAGGCCGACTATGTCGCCGAGATGGCCCGTCAGTTCGCCACCGATCGCTTCGGTGACGAGGCCTATACCGGCAGCTATCGCATCACCACCACCATCGACAGCGAGCTCCAGCCCATGGCTCGCCAGGCGCTGGCCAATGGCCTGATCGCCTACGACACCCGCCATGGCTGGCGCGGGCCTGAGGACACCGAGATTCCTCAGAGTCTGGCCGAAGCCCAGGAAAAGACCGAGCGCACCGGCCTGGAGGAAGAGCTGTCCGAGTCTCCCGAGGTCATGGAAACCGCCCGTCGCGCGGCCGAGCGCAGTCAGACCAGCGTCGAGGGCGTCGACGGCGACGTAAGCAACTGGCTGCAGGTGCTGGAGCGCACCCCGACCTACGGCCCGCTGGAACCCGCCATCGTGGTGAAGAGCGAAGGCCGCGAGATGCAGGTTCTGGCCCATGAGGGCGAGCTGATCACCCTGTCCTGGGATGGCCTCGACTGGGCCGCGCCCTACAAGAGCGCCCGCTATCGCGGCGCGGCGCCCTCCTCGGCCTCAGAGATCGCCAGCCGGGGTGACCTGGTACGCATCCTCCAGCGCGAGGACGGCAGCTGGCGCCTGTCCCAGCAACCGGGAGCCGAGGGCTCACTGGTAGTGATGGACCCGCAGACCGGCGCGATCCTCGCACTCCAGGCCGGCTTCGACTTCGACGCCAGCAAGTTCAACCGCGCGATTCAGGCCCGTCGCCAGGCCGGCTCCATCTTCAAGCCGTTCATCTACCTGGCGGGCCTGAACAGTGGCGAGGTGACCCCCGCCACCGTCATCAACGACGCCCCGGTGGTGCTCAACGACGGCAGCAACGAACTGTGGCGCCCGTCCAACTCCAGCGGTGACTTCCTCGGCCCGACCCGACTGCGGGTCGGCCTTGCCCGCTCGCGCAACCTGGTCACCATTCGCCTTCTGCAGAACATCGGGCTGAGTCGCACCATCGACTTCCTGGTGGACTTCGGCTTCTCCCGTGATCGTCTACCCAACGGCCTGTCGCTGGCACTGGGCAGCGCCAGCCTGACCCCGCTGGAAATGACCAACGCCTACGCGGTGCTGGCCAACGGCGGCTTCCGGGTATCGCCCTGGTTCATCGAGAAGATCACCCAGGGCGAGCAGCAGACCCTGGTGGAAGAGGCAAGCCCCCGCGTGGCCTGCCGCGAATGCAGCGAAGGCCAGACCACCACACAGATCGACGGCAAGACCTACGAGGTGGCGCCCAGGGTCGCCAACGAGCGTGCCGTCTACCTGCTGCGCGACATGCTGCGCGACGTGGTCGAGCGCGGCACCGCCCGCCGCGCCCTGGCACTCGAGCGCACCGACATCGTCGGCAAGACCGGCACCACCAACGACCAGCGTGATGCCTGGTTTGCCGGCTTCAACGGCGACTACGCTGCCACCGTGTGGGTGGGCAAGGACGACAACACCCCCACCGCCGAGTACGGCGCCCAGGCCGCCTTGCCGATCTGGGTCGACTTCATGGGGCAGGCGCTGGCCGGCAAGCCGGAGAACATCCCCGAACAGCCGCCAGGCATCATCACCGCCAGGGTCGACGCCAACAGCGGTCGCCTGCTGCGCGACGGCCAGGGTGGCGGCGTCGAGGAACTGTTCGACGAAGACCACATGCCCACCGTACAGCCCCGCCGTGTCGAAAGCGCCGTCGAGCGCCACAGCGGCTCCCAGGGTACCGGCGCCTACGAAGCCATCTTCTAAGGCCATTACCCCTCCTTCCCGTCGGGAAGGAGGGGCCCCTTGTCACTTCGCGCTACCCACCACGCCTTGAACCTTCCTAGAGACCACCTTATGGTGATTTCCCGTTTTCATTTGCCCGCGACGGCACTATGCATTTTCGGGCTTTTTGTGCCGATAAAAGCCGCGCTGGCGGACGCCTTCTACGCCCCGATCCCCGTCCATGACGACTCGCCGGACTTTCTCGGCCATGTCGAGTTCGGCTACACCCATCTGTCGGGCAACTCCAACAGCGAGACCTTTCTCGGCAAGGCTCAGCTCACCTGGCTGCAGGGGGCCTGGCTGTCACGCCTGCGCGGCGAGGCCCGCCACGCCAGCGAGGACAGCGAGACCAGTGCGGAGCAGTATCTGGTGTCCTTTCGCCAACGCCGCGAACTGGTCGGCCCGCACTATCTGTTCGGCTTCGGCCGCTGGGAGAAGGATCGCTTCAGCGGCTACGACCACCAGTTCACCGCCATCACCGGCTACGGCCGCCAGCTGATCGACGACGATCGCGCCCACCTGGCGCTGGAGGCAGGCCCCGGCTATCGTGCCGACATCCTGCCCGGCGAGAACGACCAGCGTCTGGCGGTGGCCTACGGCGCCCTGGAGGCCGGCTATGCGCTGAGCGATAGCGCCACCCTCGAACAGGAACTGTCGCTGGAGACCACCCGCAAGAACTCGACGGTGCGCTCCTATACCGCCCTGGATACCCGCATCAACGCCCATATGTCGCTGCGCCTGTCCCACGAGATCAAGCACAACTCGGATCCCCCCGAGGACGCCGAGGCCAAGACCGACCGCATCACCTCGGCCTCGCTGCGCTACGAGTTCTAAAGCAGCGTCCATTCCCCGATGGCCTCGCTGCGATACGAGTTCTCAAGCAGCTCTCATCCCTTGGGATCCCCCCGAGGATGCCGAGGCCAAGACCGACCGCATCACCTCGGCCTCGCTACGCTACGAGTTCTAGGGCAGCCCTCGATCAAGAACAGACCGGCTCCTGCACCACGAGTTCTCAAGCAGCTCTCATCCCTTGAGGACGCCGAGGCCAAGACCGACCGCATCACCTCGGCCTCGCTACGCTACGAGTTCTAGCGACCAGGACCGATCGGATTACGGCCACCAGACGCGACAAGGCCCTCCACTGGAGGGCCTTGTCGTTACTGTCGAGACGCCTGGATCCTATCGGCATCTGGATCTAGCGGCGCCTGGCTCAGCCGCCGTAGACGTCGTCGATGGTCTTGAGCGGATAGTGCGACGGGTAGGGCTTTCTGGCCACGCCGGAGTCCACCGCCGCCTGGGCCACCGCCGAGGTCACCCGCTCCAGCAGACGCACGTCCACCGGGGTCGGAATGATGTACTCACGGCCGAAGCTCATGGCGTCCTTCTCGTAGGCTTCCAGCACCGCCTGGGGCACCGGCTCCCGCGCCAGGTCCTTGAGCGCATGGACGGCGGCGACCTTCATCTCTTCGTTGATGCGGGTGGCGCGCACGTCCAGGGCACCGCGGAAGATAAAGGGAAAACCGAGCACGTTGTTGACCTGGTTCGGATAGTCCGAACGTCCGGTGGCCATGATCACGTCCGGGCGGGTCTCCCGCGCCAGGTCGGGATGGATCTCCGGATCCGGATTGGTGCAGGCGAAGACGATCGGGTCCTTGGCCATCTTGCCAATATGATCGGCGGTCATCAGGCCAGGGCCGGACAGACCGATGAACACATCGGCACCATCGATGGCGTCATCCAGGGTGCGCTTGTCGGTGTCCACCGCAAACATCGCCTTGTACTGGTTGAGGTCCTCACGACCTGTATGGATAACGCCCTTGCGATCGAGCATCACCAGGTTCTCGGGGCGAGCACCACAGGCCACCAGCAGCTTCATGCAGGCGATCGCCGCGGCGCCGGCGCCCATGCACACGATACGCGCCTGGTCGAGGGACTTGCCGGCAATTTCCAGCGCATTGAGCATACCCGCCGCCGTGACGATGGCGGTGCCATGCTGATCATCGTGAAACACCGGGATCTTGCAGCGCTCGACCAGCGCCTGCTCGATCTCGAAACACTCCGGTGCCTTGATGTCCTCGAGGTTGATGCCGCCCCAGCTGTCGGCAATCCGCGCCACGGTATCGATGAATGCCTGGGGACTCTCGGCGTCGACCTCGATATCCACAGAGTTGATGCCGGCGAAGCACTTGAACAGCACACCCTTGCCTTCCATCACCGGCTTGCTCGCCAGCGGCCCCAGGTTACCGAGGCCAAGGATGGCGGTGCCGTCGGAGATCACCGCCACGGTGTTGCCCTTGCCGGTATAGCGATAGGCGTTTTCCGGGTCCCGCGCGATCTCTCGCACCGGCTCCGCCACGCCGGGACTGTAGGCCAGCGCCAGGTCCTTGGCCGTGGCGGTCGGCTTGGTCAGTTCGACCGACAGCTTTCCGGGAATGGGGAGGGCGTGATAGTCCAGCGCAGCCTGCTTCTTTGCGTCCGTCATGCTTGGTGTCCGGATGTCCTTGTGGAACGGTGGCAACACAATATAGAAAAATATTCCATTTCTCAACATGATTGAGAAAAGCGTCAGTTATACGCCCGTTTCAGGATTTTCGCTGACAATGTCGACAACTTTTGCTGCATTGCACCAACCCTTGTCATGAAGAAAGATGCAAGGAAGGTGAGCGCAGAGATGGGCCAAGGGTGACGCTGGAAGCTCACCGCTCGGGCAAGCGTGAGTTCGCCCAGTGACAACGATGAGGCCCGACCATCGCCTCCCTTTGCTGCTTGAAGCCTAGTCGCCCGCCGCGCGTTGCGCATTGATGCAACGCAATAACGGGAACGCTCACGCGGTCGCGGGCCCTGCCCTTTGCCCCCTGTCCTTTCCCCACGTTCCTCTGCGCAACCCCAGACGCAACGAACCCGCCATGAAGGCGGGTTCGAAGGGGACATTGCCCGAGCATCGTCGACCAGCGTTTCTCGCTGGCGCGTTCAGCTCCGTACGATCAACGCTTGAGCGCGGCACCGAAACGCTTGTTGAAGCGCTCGACGCGACCACCGGTGGTGGCCTGCTTCTGCTTGCCGGTGTAGAACGGGTGGCACTGAGAGCAGACGTCCAGGCTCAGGTCGTGGCCAGCGGTGGAACCGACCTCGAAGGTGGCGCCGCAGGAACAGGTCGCATTGACCGTCTTGTAATCCGGGTGGATACCTTGTTTCATCGTGAACCTCACTTTTCGGTATGCCGCCACCTGATCCATTGCCAGGCACCGCATACGGGTAATGGCACGGGCACTCGTTGGTGCGTCGTCAAGCCCCTGTGCCGGCCGGTGATCCGCTCCCATCAAGGAAGCGGCGGAGTATTCTAGCAGACTTCATTGTGGAGGCCAATTGGCTGACTCTCCTGCCCCGCGCGTGCTGCGGATCGCCATTCCATCCCCCCTTCGCCGCCTGTTCGACTACCTCCCCCAGGGGGTGCCCCCGCAAGGGGGCTGGTCGCCGGGACTGCGCGTGCGCGTCGAGTTCGGCCGCCGCCAGGTGGTGGGCGTCATCGTCGACTGTCGTGACGACAGCGACCTGCCGCTGGCCAAGCTGAAGCCGATCCAGGCCTGTCTGGACAAGGCGCCGCTGCCAGGCGATTGGCTGTGGTTATGTCGATTCACCTCGCGCTACTACCAGCACGCCCTCGGCGACACCCTGGCCCATGCCATGCCGGTGTTGCTGCGTCAGGGACGCCCGCTGGAGGCGCGGGTACGCGAACGCTGGCAGGTCGCCTTGAACGGCGATCCTGCCCGCCTGGGCCGGGCTCCGCGCCAGGCCGAACTGCTGGAGATGCTGCGCCAGCATCCCCAGGGCCTCACCACCCAGGTGATCCAGGCGCAATCCTTCACCCGCGACCAGCTCAAGGCGCTGGAAGCCAAGGGGCTGGTGAGCTGCCATGAGGAAACCCTCACCGGCCCCACCCCCGACGACGGCCAGGGCCTGCTGGCGAGCCCGGCGCTGGCCCTGAACGACGAGCAGGCCAAGGCGCTGAACCAGCTCCACCAGGGGCTCGATCGCTTTCACCCTTGCCTGCTGCACGGGGTGACCGGCAGCGGCAAGACCGAGGTCTACCTGCAGTTGATCGAGGCGGTGGTGGCCAAGAAGCGCCAGGCGCTGGTGCTGATTCCCGAAATCGGCCTGACTCCGCAGACCCTGGGGCGCTTTCGCCAGCGCTTCCGGGTCCCGGTGGTGGCGCTGCACTCGGGGCTGACCGACCACGAGCGCCTGGACGCCTGGGAGGCGGCGGCCAGCGGGAGGGCGCCGATTATCATCGGTACCCGCTCGGCCATCTTCACCCCGCTGGCACGTCCAGGCCTGATCATCGTCGACGAAGAACACGACGGTTCGTTCAAGCAGCAGGACGGGCTACGCTACCACGCCCGCGACCTGGCGGTGGTGCGCGCCAAGCGCCATGGCATTCCGCTGCTGCTGGGGAGCGCCACGCCATCGCTGGAGAGCCTGCACCGCGCGCGCACCGGTGACTACGCTCACCTGCGGCTGACCCGGCGGGCCACTCGCCATGCTCCCGCTCGACTGGAGCTGGTCGACCTCAAGGGGCGCCCTCGACGCGGCGGCCTGATTCCGCCGGTCATCGACGCCATCAAGGCAACGCTGGATGCCGGCCATCAGGTGCTGGTGTTCATCAATCGCCGCGGTTTCGCCCCCACGCTGGCTTGTCACGCCTGCGGCTGGATGGCCGAGTGCGACCACTGTGACGCACGCATGACCTGGCACCGCCAGCCGCCGATGCTGGCCTGCCACCACTGCGATCGCCGCCGGGTCATTCCCGACGCCTGCCCGGACTGCGGCAGCGCCGACCTGCGTCCGCTGGGTAGCGGCACCGAGCGTACGGAGGAGAGCCTGGCCGAAACCTTTGCCGAGACCCCGGTCCACCGCATCGACCGCGACAGCACCCGGGCCAAGGACGCGCTCGAGAAGATGCTCACCGAGGTCCGGCGTGGCGAACCAGCGATCCTGGTCGGGACCCAGATGCTGGCCAAGGGCCACCATCTGCCCCACGTCACCCTGGTCGTGGTGGTCAACGCCGACGCTGGCCTCTACGCCAGCGACTTTCGCGCGCTGGAGCACTCGGCCCAGTTGCTTGAGCAGGTGGCCGGGCGCGCCGGCCGCGCCGCCCACCCTGGCCGAGTGCTGGTGCAGACCATGCACCCGGACGACCCTAGCCTGCGTCTATTGGCCGAGCGCGGCTACGACGCCCTGGCCGAGTCGCTGCTGGAAGAACGCCGCATCGCCGCCCTGCCGCCACTGCGCTTCATGGCCCTGGTCCGCCTGGAAGGCCCCCGGGAAGACGCCCTGACGGCACTCGCCCGGGAGATCGCCGGCGAATTGCGCGAGCAGGTACGTAGCCTGGCTCTGGATCTCGACTGCCTCGGCCCGGTACCTGCCCCCATGGAGCGCCGTCAGAACCGCTACCACCTGCAGATCGCGCTGATGGCGGAGCGACGCAGTCAGCTGCACCCCGCGCTCGAATGGCTAGCCCACCGTCTGGAAGCCTGGCCCGAGGCGCGGCGTATCCGCTGGTCCATTGACGTCGATCCGCAGACCCTGAGCTGAGGTCCGATACGCTGAGCTTTGCCGCCCCGGCCTTTAAAGGCCAGGCGCAATCATCGATAATACGCGGTCTGCCCGCCGACAGGTGCTCCCGCCAGGATTCGCCACGCTCGGCCACCGTGCCACAGGACATAGACGCCTCATGAAAGACACCATCGTTGCGCTGCTGGATGCCGCTCTTGCCGAGCTCAAGCAGCAGGAAGTCGTTCCCCAGGAGCTTTCCCCGGCCTACAAGGTCGACCCGACCAAGGACAAGGCCCACGGCGACTACGCCACCAACCTCGCCCTGATGCTGGCCAAGCCGGCCAAGGCCGCACCGCGCCAGGTGGCGGAAAAACTGGTCGCGGCCCTGCCCGAAAGCGCCGCCGTGTCCAAGGTCGAGATCGCCGGCCCCGGCTTCATCAACTTCTTCGCCGCCACCGACGCCGCGGCCCAGGTGGTGCGCCAGGTGCTGGACGCCGGCGACGCCTTCGGCCGTAGCCTGGCCGGCGCTGGCGAAAAGGTGCAGGTGGAGTTCGTTTCCGCCAACCCCACCGGCCCCCTTCATGTCGGCCACGGCCGAGGCGCCGCGGTGGGCGACTGCCTGTGTCGCCTGCTCGAGGCCACCGGCTACGACGTCACCCGCGAGTTCTACTACAACGACGCCGGCGCCCAGATCACCAATCTGGCGCTGTCGGTGCAGGCCCGCGCCAAGGGGCTGGGCCCGGACAGCGACGGCTGGCCGGAGGACGGCTACCGCGGCGGCTACATCGAGGACGTGGCCAAGGCCTACCTGGCCGGCGAGACCATCCACGCCGACGACCGCCACGTCACCGCCAAGGGTGACCCGGAGGATCTCGACGCCATCCGCGAGTTCGCCGTGGCCTACCTGCGTCGCGAACAGGACCTGGACCTGCGCGCCTTCGGCGTCGGCTTCGATGTCTACTTCCTCGAGTCCTCGCTGTACCAGCAGGGCAAGGTCGAGGAGACCGCCCGTCGCCTGACCGATAACGGCCACACCTACGAGCAGGACGGCGCCCTGTGGCTGCGCACCACCGACTTCGGCGACGACAAGGATCGGGTGATGCGCAAGAGCGAAGGCGGCTACACCTACTTCCTGCCCGACGTGGCCTACCACCTGGACAAGTGGCAGCGCGGCTTCACCAGCGTGATCAACGAGCAGGGTGCCGACCACCACTCCACCGTGACCCGGGTACGCGCCGGTCTCCAGGCGCTGGATGTCGGTATCCCCCAGGGCTGGCCGGACTATGTGCTGCACCAGATGGTGCTGGTCACCCGTTCCGGGGTCGAGGTCAAGCTGTCCAAGCGGGCCGGCAGCTACGTTACCCTGCGCGACCTGATCGACGAGGTCGGCCGCGACGCCACCCGTTTCTTCCTCGCCGCCCGTCGCGCTGACTCGCAGCTGACCTTCGACATCGATCTGGCGCGCTCGCAGTCCAATGACAACCCGGTGTACTACGTCCAGTACGCCCACGCCCGGGTGTGCAGCGTGCTGCGCAAGGCCGAGAGCGAAGGCCTGGCCTTCGACCACGCCACCGCCATGGCCAACCTGGGCCTGCTCGAGGCAGACCAGGAAAAGGCCCTGCTCAATCGCCTGGCGCGCTATCCCGAGGTGGTCGAGCACGCCGCCAAGGCCCGCGAGCCGCAGCAGATCGCCCAATATTTGCAGGATCTGGCAGCCGACTTCCATAGCTGCTACAACGCCTGCAAAGTCATGGTCGACGACGACGCCCTGCGCAATGCGCGCCTGGCGCTGGGCCTGGCCGCGCGTCAGGTGCTGCGTAATGGACTCGACCTGATGGGCGTCGGTGCACCGGAGGAGATGTAAGCCATGGCCACTCGCAAGGCGCCCCCGCGCAAGCGCGGAGCAACCACCAGCCAGAAGCGCAGGCAAGCACCCAAGCAGGCCCGCGGAGGTATCCCCGGCTGGCTGTGGGCCGCCGTCGGCGTGGTCGCAGGCTTCCTGCTGGCCCACCACCAGAACGGTACCGCTCCCTGGCAGGATCCCCGTTCACCGGTGGCGGCGGTACTGCCCAAGCCCTCCAGCGGCGAGCAGCAGGGCAGCAATGCGAGTGGCAGTGCACAAGGCGGACAGGCCAGCGAAAGCGAGCCGCCGATGCCGACGTTCGAGTTCTATACCCTGCTGCCGGAGTCCGAAGTCATCGCCTCCGACGAGGAGATGCCGGCGTCCACCGCCAAGCGCCCCGAGGCGGCCCAGCCGAGCGAGGACGAGATCTCCGCGGACGACCCCATCGCCGCGGTGATCGCCGCCAACTCCCGCGAAGAGGAAGCGTCGTCCATGCCATCCGAGACACCGCGCAGCGCCGAGCGTCGCTACATGCTGCAGGCGGCCTCCTTCCGCGAGGTCAACGATGCCCGACAGCTCGCCGGGCGACTCAAGGACTTCGGCCTGCTGGCCAAGATCAGCGAGGTCGAAGCCACCGGCGGCGCCACCTGGCATCGCGTGCAGGTCGGCCCCTACAGCGATCGCAATGAACTGTCGCGGGCCCAGGATCTGATGAGCACTCAAGGCATAGAGCCGCTGCTGATCCAGCTGCAGAACTGACGTCGGCACACCTCCTCCTACTGAAGCTACGCCCACCAGGCCCAGAACGTCACGTCTGGGCCTGGTGCGTGCTGGCCACCGCTCAAGCACCCATCGTGGCGGTGTCTCTCTTCCTCTGTTGCACCGTCTTCTTGGCGCAGCGAGCCGCATTCCCGAGTCGCCCGCGCTTGAAATCCTTGCGACCTGCCCGCACCTACCAGCCTATCGCTTATGCAGAGGGCTCTGCCCCTCGACAGTCACCGGAGGCCTCGGCTTCCCCAAGGAGAATTCTCCATGACCACGATCGTTTCCGTTCGCCGCGGCGACCAGGTGGCATTGGCCGGCGATGGCCAGGTGTCACTGGGCAACACGGTGATGAAGGGCAACGCCAGCAAGGTGCGTCGCCTCTATCACGGCCAGGTGCTGGCCGGTTTTGCCGGCGGCACCGCCGACGCCTTCACCCTGTTCGAACGCTTCGAGGCCCAGCTGGAGAAGTACCAGGGCAACCTGGTCAAGGCCGCGGTGGAGCTGGCCAAGGACTGGCGCACCGATCGCGCCCTGCGCCGCCTCGAGGCGCTGCTGGCGGTGGCCGACAAGAAGGCCTCGCTGATCATCACCGGCAACGGTGACGTGGTGGAACCCGAGCGTGGCATCATCGCCATCGGCTCCGGCGGCAACTACGCCCTGTCCGCCGCCCGCGCGCTGCTCGAGAACACGGAACTGTCGCCCCGCGAGATCACCGAGAAGTCGCTGGAGATCGCCGGTGACATCTGCGTGTTCACCAACCATCACGTGACCCTGGAAGAGCTTTGATCATGACCCAGATGACGCCCCGCGAAATCGTCCACGCGCTGGATCAGTACATCGTCGGTCAACAGGATGCCAAGCGCTCCGTGGCCATCGCCCTGCGTAACCGCTGGCGCCGCATGCAGCTCGACGGCGAGCTGCGCCAGGAGGTCACCCCCAAGAACATTCTGATGATCGGCCCCACCGGCGTCGGCAAGACCGAAATCGCCCGGCGCCTGGCCAAGCTGGCCAAGGCTCCCTTCATCAAGGTCGAGGCGACCAAGTTCACCGAGGTGGGCTACGTCGGCCGTGACGTCGAGTCGATCATCCGTGACCTGACCGAGGCAGCGATCAAGCTGGTACGCGAGCAGGCCAAGGAAGAGGTCGGCCACCGCGCCGAGGATGCCGCCGAGGATCGCATCCTCGACGCCCTGCTGCCGCCGCCCCGTGGCCAGGAAAACGAGCCGCGCGAGGACTCCTCGACGCGCCAGATGTTCAGGAAGAAGCTGCGTGAAGGCCAGCTCGACGACAAGGAGATCGAGATCCAGGTGTCGCCCCAGGCGCCCAACCTCGAGTTCCAGACACCGCCGGGCATGGAAGAGATGACCAGCCAGCTACAGAACCTGTTCTCCGGCATGGGCAAGGGCAAGACCGAGACCCGCAAGGTCACGGTCAAGGAGGCCTTCACCATCCTTCGCGACGAGGAGGCCGGCAAGCTGGTCAACGAGGACGAAATCAAGTCCCGCGCGGTGGAGGCGGTGGAGCAGAACGGCATCGTCTTCCTCGACGAGATCGACAAGGTCGCCAAGGGCAGCGGTCAGTCCAGCGGCGGTGAGGTCTCCCGTGAGGGCGTCCAGCGCGACCTGCTGCCGCTGATCGAAGGCTCCACGGTGTCGACCAAGTACGGCATGGTGAAGACCGACCACATCCTGTTCATCGCCTCCGGCGCCTTCCACCTGTCGCGTCCCTCGGATCTGATCCCCGAGCTGCAGGGCCGTCTGCCGATCCGTGTCGAGCTGTCGGCGCTGACGCCGGACGACTTCAAGCGCATCCTGACCGAGCCGTCCGCCGCCCTGACCCGTCAGTACGAGGCGCTGCTGGCCACCGACGGCCTCGAGGTGCGCTTCACCGATGACGGCATCGAGCGCATCGCCGAGATCGCCTTTAACGTCAATGAAGGCACCGAGAACATCGGCGCCCGTCGCCTGCACACGGTAATGGAGCGGCTGCTCGAGGAGGCCTCGTTCAAGGGCTCGGATCTCGGCAACCCGCTGGTCATCGACCGTGCCTACGTCGATTCTCAGCTCGGCGAACTGGCCATGGACGAGGATCTGAGCCGGTATATCCTGTAACCACCGGCCAAGCACCCTCGATGACCGGGCCGCCGCGCACTGCGCCGCGGCCCGGTCGTGCTTTCGATGCCGCCAACGTTGACGTCCGGGCACGCCCACCGTGCTGAAACAGAGAGGATCGCCATGAGCGCCCCCACTCCGACCCTGGTGCACTACCACAGAAAGGCCCGCGAGCTCGAGATCGGCTACGCCGACGGCTCCCGCCACCGCCTGTCGGTGGAGTACCTGCGGGTGTTTTCTCCCTCCGCCGAGGTCCGTGGCCACGGCGGCGACACCGCCACCCTTCAGGTCGGCAAGAAGGACGTGGGCCTTGCCGACATCACCCAGGCGGGCCGCTACGCCCTCAAGCTGCACTTCGACGATGGCCACGACAGCGGCCTTTACAGCTGGGACTATCTGGACTGGCTGATCCGCGAGCGCGAGGCCAACTGGGCCGACTATCTCCAGCGTCTGGACGAGGCCGGCGCCAGTCGCGAGCCGCTGGGTATCGAGATCCGTCAGCTGTAGCGATCGACACCGGTGTAGCGACAAGCCGGGTGACGGTCAAAGACAAGCCACCTCGGCAAGGCTACAATGGCCGCTGCCAAAGAGCCCCCATCGGCTCTTCTCGCCATCGCTCACGACTCGGGAGTCCCATGGATAAGCGCACCACCCACTTCGGTTTTCAGGACGTGCCGGTCGAGGAAAAGGCCTCACGTGTCGCCGATGTCTTCCACAGCGTGGCGGCTCGCTACGACGTGATGAACGACCTGATGTCCTTCGGTATCCATCGGCTGTGGAAGCGCCTGACCATCGAACGTTCCGGCGTCCGGCCTGGTCATAGCGTACTCGACATCGCCGGCGGTACCGGCGACCTGGCGCTGAAGTTCTCGCGCATGGTGGGACCGCGCGGCAAGGTGGTGCTGGCCGACATCAACGCCTCCATGCTTGGGGTGGGACGCGACAAGCTGATCGACCGTGGTGTCGGTGGCAACGTCGAGTACGTCCAGGCCAATGCCGAATGCCTGCCATTTCCCGACAATACCTTCGACTGCATCACCATCGCCTTCGGTCTGCGCAACGTCACCGACAAGGACGCCGCCCTGGCCTCCATGGCGCGCATCCTCAAGCCCGGCGGCCGCCTGCTGGTGCTGGAATTCTCCAAGCCCGACAATCCGCTGTTGACCCGCGCCTACGACGAGTACTCCTTCCGTCTGCTGCCGAAGATGGGCGAAATGGTGGCCGGCGACGCCGACAGCTATCGCTATCTGGCCGAGTCGATCCGCATGCACCCGGATCAGGAAACGCTCAAGGGCATGATGGAAACCGCCGGACTCGAGCGCGTCGAATACACCAATCTCACCGGCGGCATCGTCGCGCTGCATCGCGGCATCAAGCTTTGAGGACATGATGGCCTTGACCCCGACCCTGCTGCTGGCCGGCATCGAGAAGACCGTCAACGCCCTGCTCGCACGCGACCCTGCCTCGCCTTCTCGGCTGCGCTCGCTGGCGGGCCAGCGGGTGCTGATGTGCCTGGAGTCCCCGCGTGTCCAGCTGGCGCTGTGCTATCACCCCCAGGGGGTTGACCTGCTGCTGGTGGACGAGGTCGATGAAGGCGCCTGGGACGCCATCGTCGAGCTGGACAGCGACACCCTGGGCCGGCTGGCCGGCGGCGCCGACATGGAACGGCTGATGTTCGAGGGCCGTCTGGCGGTGCGCGGCAAGATCCACCTGCTCGAGGCGACCCGCGACCTGCTGCTGGATCTCGACCTGGACTGGGAGGCTGAGCTTGCCCGCTATCTCGGCGACCTGCCGGCTCACCAGCTCGCCGAAGGCCTGCGCGGCCTGTCCCGCTGGGGCCTGCGCACCCACCGTGAGCTGTGCGCCGACGTCTCCGAGTACGTCTTCGAGGAAGCCCGCTGGCTGCCCGGCCGCCATCAGCTCGAGGCCATGCGCGAGGCGCTGACCGAACTGGAGCTGGCCACCGACCGTACCGAGGCACGTCTCAAGCGCCTGACCCGTCGCCTGGCCCGGGAGAACGACGTCTCATGATCCTCCGCCCGCTGCGCATCATCTGGGTCGTCACCCGCTACCGTCTCGACACCCTGCTGCCGCTGGAAAAGCTGCCCTGGTGGCTGCGCCTGATATTCACCTGGTCGCCGCTCAAGCTGATTCCCGTCGGCGAGCGCTCCCGCGGCGAACGCCTGCGTCTGGCGCTGGAGTCACTGGGGCCGATCTTCGTCAAGTTCGGCCAGATGCTGTCGACCCGTCGCGACCTGTTCCCCGACGATATCGCCAATGAACTCAAGCGGCTGCAGGATCAGGTACCGCCCTTCCCCGGCGAGCAGGCCGAGGCACTGATCGAGGAGTCCTTGGGCGAGCCGCTCGAGGTACTGTTCGCCGAATTTTCCCGTGAGCCGCTGGCCTCGGCCTCGATCGCCCAGGTCCACACCGCCAGGCTGCCCGACGGCCAGGACGTGGTGGTCAAGGTGATTCGCCCAGGCATCGAGCGGGTCATGCGCCAGGACATGGCGCTGATGTACCTGGTGGCGCGAGCGCTGAACAAGGTGCCGGAAGCGCGCCGGCTGCACCCGGTGGAAGTGGTCCGCGACTACGAGACCACCCTGTTCGACGAGCTCGACCTGACCAAGGAAGCGGCCAACACCTCCCAGCTCAAGCGCAACTTCGACAAGTCGCCACTGTTGTATGTGCCGTCGATCCACTGGCCGCTGACCCGCCACAAGGTGATGGTCCAGGAACGCATCCACGGCGTGCCGGTGGCCGACATCGAGGCACTCAAGGCCCAGGGCACCGACCTGAAGCGCCTGGCCGAGCGCGGCGTGGAGATCTTCTTCACCCAGGTGTTCCGCGACAACTTCTTCCACGCCGACATGCACCCGGGCAACATCTTCGTCTCCCGCCAGGCGCCGTCCGACCCCCAGTACATCGCCATCGACTGCGGCATCGTCGGCAGCCTTACCCGGGAAGACCAGGACTACCTGGCGCGCAACCTGCTGGCCTTCTTCCACCAGGACTACTACGAGGTCGCGGCGCTGCACATCGAGTCCGGCTGGGTGGCCGAAGATACCCGCGCCAACGAGTTCGCGGCGGCGGTACGCACGGTGTGCGAGCCGATCCTCGAGAAACCGCTCAAGGACATCTCGTTCGGCCAGGTGCTGCTGGGCCTGTTCCAGACCGCGAGGCGTTTCAATATGGAGGTCCAGCCCCAGCTGGTGTTGCTGCAGAAGACCCTGCTCAATATCGAGGGGCTGGGCCGTCAGCTCTACCCGGACCTGGACCTGTGGGCCACCGCCAAGCCCTACCTGGAGCGCTGGATGAAGGAGCGCGCCGGCGCCCAGGGCCTGTGGGAGTCGTTCAAGCGGCAGGCGCCGGAGCTGACCCGACAGCTACCGGAATTGCCGGTGCTGGCCCACCAGGCGCTGTCCCAGACCGAGAAGCGATCGCGCCAGATCACCCAGCAGGGCGAGGTCATGACCCACATTCTCGGCCAGCTGACCCGCCAGGCCAGGCGCATACGCCGGACCCGACTGGGGCTCGCCCTGGCCGCGGTGGCGCTGGCCTGGCAACCGCTGTCCGGCTGGTTGACCGATCAGCCCTGGCCGGTTCTGGTCGCTGCGGGCATCGGCACACTGCTGGTGATCTGGAACTGATCTTTTAATGGAATCTTCACCGATGAGCGATATTCTGAACCAGCTCGACGCCGCCCTCAGCGAACGTCGGCACGCCGATCCTGACACTTCCTACGTTGCCTCCTTGCATCACAAGGGGCTGAACAAGATACTCGAGAAGGTGGGCGAAGAGGCGGTGGAGACCGTGCTTGCCGCCAAGGATGTTGACGCGGATCCAGCCAGTCGCGAGGCGTTGATCGCCGAAACGGCAGACCTGTGGTTTCATAGTCTGGTGATGCTCTCGCACCTGGGACTCGACCATCGGCAGGTGCTGGATGAACTCGCCCGACGCTTCGGCGTATCGGGGCACGAGGAGAAGGCCTCGCGCCGCTCCTGAGCCTCGGCGGGAACCAACGATTCACGGCGCCTGGCGCCGCATATTGAGGAAGTTCTTATGTTAGGTGGTATCAGTATCTGGCAACTGCTGATCGTACTCGGCATCATCATCCTGATCTTCGGCACCAAGAAGCTGCGCAACGTTGGCAGCGACCTGGGTGGCGCGGTCAAGGGCTTCAAGAAGGCCGTCAACGAAGATGAGGACAAGTCGGAGGAGGCCAAGCCCCAGGCCCAGGTCCGTCATGACGAGACCGATACGCCCAACAACACCTACGACGTCGAGGCGGAGCGCAAGCCCGAATCCTCCGACGAGCGCAAGTAACGCCACATGTTCGATATCGGCTTTCTGGAACTGCTGATCATCGGGGTGGTGGGACTGCTGGTGCTGGGTCCCGAGCGCCTGCCCAAGGCCGCGCGTACCGCCGGCCTGTGGATCGGACGCATCAAGCGTTCGGTGGCCGGCATGCAGCGCGAGATCAGCGCCCAGCTCGAGGCCGAGGAACTGCGCCAGAAGCTCAAGGAGCAGGAACGCAAGCTGGACGACAGTGTCAACCAGGCCAAGCGCAGCGCCGAACAAGCCAAGCGCAGCGTGGAATCCATCGCCGACACCCCGAACACGGGCAACGGCGGGCAGGCGGATTCCACCGGCGCCCAGTCTGCCTCGGCCGGCCAGCGGCTGGACGACGCCGTCGACAGTGCCGCACGCGCCTCGTCGTCCAGCGCTTCGGCTTCCACGCTCTCCCCCGCATCAGCGCCCAGCGATGACACCGCCTCTTCCGAGCACAAGGACTCCGCCACCCGATGAGCGATACCGGTGACACTCCGCCGTCAAGCCAGGGCCACGCCCCACTGATCGAACACCTGGTGGAGCTGCGCTCGCGGCTGATGCGCGCCGTGATTGCCATCCTGGTGATCTTCCTGGCGCTCTACGCCTTTTCCAACGACATCTACCAGTTTGTCGCAGACCCCCTGATGGAGCTGCTGCCGGAAGGCTCCCAGATGATCGCCACCGAGGTGGCGTCGCCCTTCCTGGCGCCGTTCAAGCTGACCCTGGTAGTGGCGGTGTTCGTGGCCATTCCCTTCGTCCTGCACCAGGCCTGGGCCTTCGTGGCACCAGGGCTGTACGACAAGGAAAAGGCCCTGGCGCTGCCGCTTCTGGCCTCGAGCGTGCTGCTGTTCTATCTCGGCGCGGCCTTCGCCTACTACGTGGTCTTTCCCCTGCTGTTCGCCTTCTTCACCCAGACCGGGCCGGAGAACGTGCAGGTGATGACCGATATCAACCAGTATCTCAACTTCGTGCTGAAGCTGTTCTTCGCCTTCGGTATCGCCTTCGAGATCCCGATTGCCACCTTCCTGCTCATCCTCACCGGCGCCGCCAGCGTCAAGAGCCTGAGCGCCAAGCGCCCCTACGTCATCCTCGGCTGTTTCGTCATCGGCATGCTGATGACCCCGCCGGACGTGGTCAGCCAGAGCCTGCTGGCGGTACCCATGTACCTGCTCTACGAGGTCGGGCTGCTGTTCGGCCGGCTGGTCAAGAGGCGGAGCAGCGATGACGAGGGAGCGCCGGACGAGGCGTGATCGCCACACCGGCAGAGCCCCCGTCAGCAGAATGCACAAAGCCCGAGGCATTGGCCTCGGGCTTTGCTTTTTTACCGCTCTCGCACCGGTGGTGTTCAAGGCGCTTGGCGACAATGATCCGCCATCGTCTGCCGTCTCAGGTGTTGACGTCCATCATCTCGTCGATACGATCCACCAGCTTGTTGATGCCCAGCGCCGCCTCGCTGATGCGGGTAGCCAGCATATAGGCGGGGGTGGTCACCAGGCGATGCTCGAAGTCCACCACGATATCGTCCACCGCACAGCTGCGATGCAGGCCGCCCATAGCGCTGATGCAGCCACACACCTCGGGGTCGGTACCGATGGTGACGGCGATGCCTGGCCCCAGCACCTTGGGCACCAGCACCGGCGCGATGCACATCAGACCGATCGGCTTGCGCGCATCGTGAAACTCGATCAACAGCTCAGCCAGGTCCTCGTGGACCTCCATCTCGGACTTGGCCGTGGCGTAGTTCGAAAGATTCTTGGCCGCCCCGAAGCCACCGGGCAGGATCAGGGCATCGAAGTCCGATGCCGACAGTTCGTCCAGCGGCGAAATCTCGCCCCGCGCCAGGCGGGCGGACTCGACCAGCACATTGCGCGACGCCTCGACGGCCTCCCCGCTGTGGTGGTCGATCACCTCCTGGTGAGCGATATCCGGGGCAAAACAGCGATAGGCGATGCCCAGCTGGTCCAGGCGCAGCAGGGTCAGGGTGGTCTCGTAGATCTCGGAACCATCCTGTACGCCGCAGCCCGACAAGACGATCGCTACCTGTTTACTCATGTCATTCTCCTTTATAGCGCGTCGCGAACGGGGCCGGACGCGGCCAAGACTGCCACTACTCTAGAGAGTCGCCACGGGTGCGACAAGACGCGACTTTCGGCGAACGGGAGAGGAGGAATATACTCAATCAATGTCATGCTTTTGTCATGAAGTGCCACCAGACTAGCGCGTGGCGCCGAATCCTTGCTTCCGTGGAGTGCCGTCTTGAGTGCCATTACCCCTCGTCTTTACCCCGCCAGCCGTCCTCGCCGCATGCGCAAGGACGACTTCTCCCGCCGCCTGATGCGCGAGAACCAGCTGAGTGCCGACGATCTGATCTGGCCAGTCTTCGTGCTCGAGGACGAAGGCCGCCGCGAGGCTGTACCCTCCATGCCCGGGGTCGAGCGCCTGTCGCTGGACCTGTTGATCGAAGAGGCCCGCGAGGCCGTCGAGCTGGGCATTCCCGCCATTGCGCTGTTTCCGGTGGTCGACGCCGACAAGAAGAGCGAGCTGGCGGAAGAAGCCTACAGCGCCAGCGGCCTGGTCCAGCGCAGCGTGCGCGAGCTCAAGGCCGCCCTGCCCGAGCTCGGCGTGATCACCGATGTCGCCCTGGACCCCTACACCAGCCACGGTCAGGACGGCATCCTCGATGAAGACGGCTATGTGGCCAATGACCGCACCGTCGAGACCCTGATCAAGCAGGCGCTGTCCCATGCCGAGGCCGGGGCCGACGTGGTCGCCCCTTCCGACATGATGGACGGGCGTATCGGTGCCATCCGTGAACTGCTCGAGCGTGAAGGCCTGCCCAACACCCGTATCATGGCCTACAGCGCCAAGTACGCCTCGCGCTACTACGGCCCCTTCCGCGATGCGGTGGGCTCGGCGGCCAACCTGGGCAAGGCCGACAAGTCGACCTACCAGATGGACCCGGCCAACAGCGACGAGGCCCTCCACGAGGTCGCCATGGACATCACCGAAGGTGCCGACATGGTGATGGTCAAGCCCGGCATGCCGTACCTGGACGTGGTCCGCCGGGTCAAGGACGAGCTGCGGGTGCCCACCTACGCCTACCAGGTGAGCGGTGAATACGCCATGCACATGGCCGCCTTCGACAACGGCTGGCTGGACGCTGACACTGTCATCCTCGAGTCGCTGATGTGCTTCAAGCGTGCCGGCGCCGACGGCGTGCTGACCTACTTTGCCAAACGCGCGGCCAGGCTATTGGCCCGCTGATCAGGGGAGGGAGCGGCGCCCTTCCCGAGCCCCGATGAGGAACCACCATGGAAGACGCGCAGAGCGACAACGCCACGATTGAACATGCGACCCTGGGCAAGTCCGACGTCTCGATGAGCGACGCGCCCCAGGCCGATACCCCGGTGCCGCGCCTTAACCAGACGCGCACCGGCATCAAGCCCAAGGCAATGCCGGACCCGGAGGCCGACCTCACTGACCCGAGCCTCTACTTCAATCGTGAGCTGTCGCATCTGCAGTTCAACATCCGGGTGCTGGAACAGGCGCTGGACCAGGCGCACCCGCTGCTCAACCGCCTGATGTTCCTGTTGATCTTTTCCTCCAACATGGACGAGTTCTTCGAGATCCGGGTGGCCGGACTGAAGAGCCAGCTGGCCGTGGGCGACGACGCCACCGGTGCCGACGGCCGCAGCCCACGTTCGGTGCTCGACGAGATCTCGAAGATCGCCCACGAACACGTGGAGCGTCAGTACCGCATCCTCAACGAGCAGCTGATCCCTGCCATGGAAGCTCACAACATCCGCTTCCGTCGGCGTGGGGACTGGACCAAGCAGCAGCGCAAGTGGGTCCATGATTACTTCTCCACCGAGATCATCCCGGTGGTCAGTCCCATCGGGCTGGACCCCTCGCACCCCTTCCCGCGGCTGGTCAACAAGAGCCTCAACTTCATCGTCGAGCTCGAGGGCAAGGACGCCTTCGGCCGCGAGGGCGGCCTCGCCATCCTGCCGGCGCCACGTTCGCTGCCCCGGGTCATCGCGCTGCCGGAAGAGCTGTGCGAGGAAGGCTTCACCGAGTATCTGTTCCTGTCGTCGATGATCCACGCCCACGCCGACGAGGTGTTCCCGGGGATGAAGGTCAAGGGCTGCTACCAGTTCCGTCTGACCCGCAACGCCGACATGACGGTGGATCCCGAAGAAGTCTCGGACCTGGCCTCGGCCCTGCGCGGCGAGTTGCTGGCCCGGCGTTACGGCAGCGGCGTGCGCCTGGAGGTGGCCGACAACTGCCCCGAGGAGCTTTCCGACTTCCTGATCAAGCAGTTCCAGCTCGAACCCAGTGACCTCTATCGGGTCAATGGCCCGGTCAACCTGACCCGCATGATGTCGGTACTGGGTGACGCCGACCGACCCGATCTGATGTACCGCTCCTTTACCCCCGGCGTGCCCAAGCAGGTCAAGCAACCCAACTCCATCATGCAGTCGATGCAGGAAGGCGACATCCTGCTGCACCACCCCTTCCAGTCGTTCACCCCGGTGGAGGACCTGCTGCGCGAGGCCGCCCGCGACCCCGACGTGCTGGCGATCAAGCAGACGCTGTATCGCACCGGTGCCGACTCACCCATCGTCAACGCCCTGGTCGAAGCCGCCGGCCAAGGCAAGGAAGTGACCGTGGTCATCGAACTGCGCGCCCGCTTCGACGAAGCCGACAACCTGGCGCTGGCCTCGCGCCTGCAGGAGGCCGGCGCCATCGTCATCTACGGGGTGATGGCCTACAAGACCCACGCCAAGATGATGCACATCGTGCGTCGCGAGAAGGGCGCGCTGCGCCACTACGCTCATCTCGGCACCGGCAACTATCACTCCAAGACGGCCAAGCTCTACACCGACTACAGCCTGCTCACCGCGGACCCTGTGCTGTGCGCCGACGTGCACAAGGTGTTCCAGCAACTGTCCGGCATGGGCCGCACCCGCCAGATCGAGAAGCTGCTGCACGCCCCCTTCACCCTGCACGAACGGGTCGTGGAAATGATCGAGCGGGAGGCAAGCTACGCGCGCAAGGGCAAGCGCGCCCATATCATCGTCAAGTGCAACTCGCTGACCGAACCCAAGCTGATCCAGGCGCTCTACCGCGCCTCCCAGGCCGGCGTCGAGTGCGACCTGATCATCCGCGGCATGTGCTGCCTGCGCCCCGGCCTGCCCGGTATCTCCGAGAATATCCGGGTGCGCTCGGTGATCGGTCGCTTCCTCGAACACACCCGGGTGTTCCACTTCCACAACGACGGCAAGCCCGAGATATGGGGCTCCAGCGCGGACTTCATGGCGCGCAACATGTTCCATCGGGTCGAGACCTGCTTCCCGCTGCTCGACAAGAAGCTCGCCGCCCGGGTGCGCAAGGACCTCGAGACCTACCTGGTCGACAACTGCCAGAGCTGGCTGCTGCAGGCCGACGGCACCTACATCAAGCAGGATCCGGGCGAGGCCGCACCGATCTCCGCCCAGGAAACGCTGCTGTACGCCTACGCCGCTCGCGCTTGAATAACGCCCCGCATTGACGCGCCATCGGCGCGTCGATAACACCACCCAGGCCCCTCGCCAGCGACGCTGGCGAGGGGCTTTTCATGTTGTCGTCATGTGTCCTGACGGCTGCCGGACGCCGCGCGACCTGCGCCTTGGCCGCCCCAAGCGGTTCCCGGACCAACCGCCTCCCGCTTCAGGCTGCCGATCATCCAGCCCTGGACACCCAGACCCTAGAAAAAACACCCCGGCTCCCTGAAAAGGGAGCCGGGGTGCTGGGGCGGCGCAAGACGTCAGACGTAGAGAACGCCCCTGGAGGTTGCCCGAAAGGCCGACGCAAGCCGGCACCTTTCGGACACGTCCTAGACGCCGATCTGGCCGCCGTCTTCGCGCTGGATCACCACCGTGGCGGCGCGCGGTCGCACGCTGGCATCAGACGCCTGGGTCGCGTCGTCACTGGCCGGCCAGTTGCCCGGATGCTGGATATTGATAAACAGCGCGGTCTTGTCCGGCGTGGGGAAGATGCCAGTGACCTCGCAGCCGTTGGGGCCTACGCAGAAACGCTTGAGCTTGTCCTGGTTGGCCCCGGAGATCACCGCGGCGGCACCATCGGCACGCTCGAGCTCCGCCGGCACGACCGCCAGCACCTGGTCATTGGTGCTCTCGGTGACGCCCTCGTAGCCGTTGTCGGTCTGGATCCACAGGATGCCCTGGCCGTCGCCGCGCTCATCGAAGTAGAGCCCATCGGGACTGGCGAATTCGTTGTCGGCGGTCAGCCCGGACAGGTTGTTCTGGTCACTGGCCGCGGCACCGAACACGAATACCTCCCAGTCGAAGGCGGTGGCATCGCTGCCCTCGCGCCAGCGGATGATCTGACCGGCCTCGTTGTTCGCCCGCGGGTTGGCCGCATTGACCGGTGCCGTGGCGTAGCCGTTGCCCAGCGCGGTGATGTTGTCGCCGTCGCCGGTCAGGGTCGCCTCGGTGCCGTCTTCGGTACGCTTCGAGTTGTTGGTCAGGGTCATGTAAACCTCGCCGGTGGACGGGTCCACCGCGCCCCACTCCGGGCGATCCATCGGCGTGGCACCCATCAGGTCGGCGGCGTCACAGGTGTGGATGATCACCCCGGCCAGGTCATCGGCGTCGAGTTCCAGCGCCTCGGCCAGGGTACGGCCATCCTGGGTGGAAGCGTCCGGCGTCAGCGGCAGCCACTCGCCGCTGCCATCGGCGTTGAAGCGAGCGACGTAAAGGGTGCCGCTGTCCATGTACTTGTCACCGATCGCCAGGCGATCGGCCTCGGCGCCGGGAGCGATGGCATCCGCGGGGTCCCAGGCCGCCTCGGAGACAAACTTGTAGATGTACTCGTTGCGCGAGTCGTGACCGGAGTAGAACACCACCGGCTCGCCTGCTACCAGCTTGCCCGGCCAGCAGCCCTCGTGGCGGAAGCGGCCCAGCGCCGTGCGCTTGATCGCCTGCCTGCCGGTATAGGGGTCGATCTCGACGATATAGCCGAACTGACGCGGCTCGTTGCGGTAGTCACCGCTGGCGTCGTCGGCGACGGGGTCGCCGATCAGACGGGTAAATTCGTCGTCGCGTTCGCTGTCATCACCCGCGGCGGTCTCCCAGCCGTAGCGTCCGCGACCACTGGCGATGCCAAGACGGTCATCGTCCAGGGTACGGCCCTCGTTCTTGACGAAGTAGGCCGGCCAGTTCTCCTCGCAGGTGAGATAAGTTCCCCAGGGCGTGTAGCCGTGGGCACAGTTGTTGTTGGTGCCGCGAGCCTGGGTGCCGCCCGGGGAATACCTGGTCTTGACGTAGTCGCTGCCCGCCACCGGCCCTGACAGGTGCATCGGGGTGGCGCTGGTGTAGCGACGGTTATGGGCGGAACCCTTGACGTGGCTCCAGCGACCATCGGCGTCCTTCTTCACCTCGACCACGGTCACCCCGTGGGCGTTGATCTCGGTGCGCACCTCGTCCGCCGGACGCTTGCCTTCGGTCATGTTGGTAGGGCCGCCCTGGGGCGCCCACAGCGCGTTCTCGTCGATGTATTCGTTGTTCATCACCAGCAGGAAGCGCTCGGAGGCCGTGCTCTCATCCAGCGCGAAAGGATGCATGCCGTCGTGATGCATGCCGACGCTGGCCGCCTGGGCCTGGGGCGTCATCGTCAGATCCTCGCTCCATTCGGGCGCGCTGTCGTCAAGCGGCGTACCCCAGGGCACCAGCACCTGGGCGGTATAGCCCGGCGGCACCACCACGGCGTCGCTGCGCGAACCGGCAATCGACTCGAAGGCCAGCGCCAGCGGCGTCTTGGCCATCCCTGACGACGGCTCGTTGGCGAAGGCCGAGAGACCAAAGCTTCCCAGCATGGTCATGGCCGCCATGCCCATGCCACCCTTCATCACCGCTCGCCGGGAAAGACGACGGTCGAGCACCGAGGAGAAGGGTTCATTACGGCTGGGGTTCAACAGACGATGATCTTCAATTTCCTTGCTCATTGCGCAGTCCTCTTCTTGCAGCCCTCTGTTCGCCGTCAAGGCGTGGGCTGTCGGTGCCAGTCACTGTTGCCGGCCTCGGGTATCGGAGGGGAAAGTCGATCACAGGGGCGACGGCGGTCCGCCGACAACACTAGGTAGTCCAGATGACACTCGTATGACGATAGACGAGGTTGACGCAGAGCACAGGAAGTAGCGCTATTGTAAAAAGAGTAACAGTTGGTGAAAGAAAATGGCTTCGCTCGTCGACACAGTGCACCAACAATCGCTATCGACAGGACCAGAACCATGTGGAATCTGGGACACCGACATCAGCGCATACTTCTTATGCCCCAACGCGCCCCTTCAGCCGACGAAGATCCCGAGCCTCGTTGGTACTGGGTCCACTGTGTCGATCAACAGAGCCTCGACCGGGGCAGCGCCGCCAATGTCCAATCGCTTTCGTGCCTCGACCAGGCACTTCCCTGTTGTCTCGTCATACCGCCACAATCGGTCACCCTGGTAACGCTGGACGGCGCCCTGGCCGAGGAGGTCGACAGCAGGGAGTCACTGGATGAACTGGTTGAGCGGGAGCTTTGCGTAATACCGCACACTCTCGCGCTCCATGTGCTCTATCGTGATGACAGCGCCCTGGATGTCATGGTGGTGCAGCGTACCCTGCTGGCCCAGTGCAGCCGACGCCTGGGACGCCATCACCTCTCGCCCCGCTGGTGGGCCAGCGCCTTCCAGGGTCTGCCGCCGCCCGAACCCGACACCCTGGGCGTACTGCCCTGGGGCGACGACTGGATGCTGAAGTGGCGCCACCCCGAGACCCCTGAACGGGAGCGCTGGCTGTGCTGGCCCAAGAGTCAGGACATGGAGGACCTGAGCGACCATCTTCCGGAAGTGCTGCGCGAGTCGCCATGGAATTGTCCACTGGCCCCCCAGGCCGTCAACGGCCTCGACTGCCTGGACTTCTGTGCCCGCCACCTGCCCGAGGACCTGCCACTGGTGCCCTCGGACATCGGAGGTGAGGGTCAGCCTAGGGAGAAGAAGCCCGAGCCCGCGTAGAGGCAGCGTGATCGCTATCGCTAAACTTCGCTGCCACTGGCCCAAAAAACGTGTAGAGGCGTTTGAAGCGACGAGAGGGAATGCTGAAGTCATATCGTGAGCGATGACGAGCCGGATGCCGCCGGAGCGCAAAGGCTGGAGTTTACCTTCGACGGAATGAGAACCTTTAGCGCCGGCGGCGGAGTTGCAGTGCATCGCCATCTATCCCGTGTTTCTTCAATCTCCGAGCATGACTCCTATACTTTCCGTTTGGCTACCAACTCCGTTGACCGCCGTAATATCCTGGGGACAGCATGACATGACTACGTAACAGGTCATCATTGCCTTGAACACGATCCTGTCGTCTCTTTTGGCCACGGGTGGCACAAATGTCAGTGAGCCATCACCATCAAGTGGAACATTCATCCACACATTGAATGGTGATGGAACATGCGAAACCTCCTTGCCGATGGCAAGCAATGCCATTCGAAGATTATCAACACAGTTGTCATGGTATTCGCTTACGCCAAGCTGTCTATAGCGATTGATATCGCAGGCGGCAATCAATGTGTCATGCACCCCAGGCGAAGTATCTTCCACTAGTTCCAGCATCTCGTTTCTTCTATTGGAAACCATACTGTCACCGACAACCGGCACCAAGCGCCCAAGATGGGTTCGAGTATGTTCCATGGATAGAAATTCGTCTGGATCACTCGTATTGAAAGCCCACATATCGCAGACCTGCAATCCACTTACGTTAATCAGCGTAAGCATCTGCCCTTTTTCCAGTACAACGGCAGCGCCACACCTCGCGGGAATGAAATAGACCTTTCCTGGCTGCAGAACACCATTGCGCGCAAGCGGTTGGCTCACTGACAACTGTTTTTCTTCCAGCGCACCGAAAGAAGCCGCCAGATCAGGCTCCCTATCTCTACTTATATAACCACCCATCATCCACCTCGCTCACTGATTTTTCCGACTTATCATGAAGAATACATTGTTGGAAATCAGACACTCCCTCTCACCACATCGGCCCTCTGACGGCGAGACGCGCAAATTTCTCATCCCGCGAGACTATTCTTATTTCAAGTTCTGCAATACAGACGTTTGCTGGACAGGGAATCACATCTGTTGCCGAGCATCTGGTACCCAGCAGGGGACGATCGTAGAAGCGGTCACGGAGGTGCGCTCACCCCGAGACTGGATCGGAAACAACGCGAGCAACGTCCAGACTGGCCGCCAGCCTGTCGACCAACGCCTCAACGCGTTGCTCCGCCTGAATCAGAGACTGCTGCAGCCGCTCGTCGGCAAACTCGTCATACTCCACGGCGATGCTGTGCAACTCCTCTATGCCGAGATAGGCGAAAACGGTACGCAAGTGTGGTTCGACGTGGTTGGTGTGCTCCATTCGCTCACCAGGCTCGTAGCCATAGTCACCCCGTGCACCAAGCACCACCAAGCGCTTGCCCATGGCGCTCAGCATCGGCCAGTAGGGCAAGCCTGGGCGGGAGCGATCAAAGCCGAAAGTCCGCCCGACTCGCACGATATTGTCGATATAAGCCTTGAATCCGGCCGGAACGCCGAAGTTGTACATCGGGACGCCAGCGATGATCAGATCCGCCTCGAGCAGTTCGTCGACCAGGGAATCACTCTCCGCGAGAACCTCGTGCATCCAACTATCCCGCGCTTCCGGCTTGGTGAAGGCGGCATGAATCCAATCACCGCTGACAGGACGAGGCGGCTGCTGGCCGACATCGCGATAGACGACCCTGTCGTCAGGACGTACCCGTTGCCACTGTGTGACGAAGTGGGCGCTGAGGCGTCTCGAATGCGATCCGTGGGGTTGACTACCGGAAAGTCCGGAGCGTGCGCTGGCATCAAGGTGCAACAGTGTGGCCATGAAGATTCTCCTTTGGGATTAGTACCGCTCATGCTTGGTGGAGCACGAACGACAGAATCTTCCAATCGATTCGGGCCGACAAACGATCTATTCTTTGCAGATGCACAAAAATTTTTTATCCATAGGGGTGTGATGCAACGACGCCGACTACCACTATCGCAGTTGCGTGCCTTTGAGGCGGCAGCACGTCACCGTAGTTTCAAGGGGGCGGCTGAAGAGCTGGCGGTAACGCCCGCCGCGATCAGCCACCAGGTACGTGAACTGGAAAGCTGGCTCGGCGTAGCGCTATTCGAGCGTCGCACCCGCCAGGTGATCCCGACCGACGCGGCAACGGAGCTTTCTCCCGTGCTACGCCAGGGCTTTGACGCCTTCGCCGAGGCATTGGAAAGTCTGCTCAAGCGAACGACACCCGCCAGCGTCACCCTCTCCTGCACTCCGGCCTTCGCCAGCCAGTGGCTGCTTCCTCGACTGACCGACTTTCATTCGACGAATCCCGATATCGCCTTGAATATCCATGCCAGCGAGAGCGTGCTTGATCTGACGCATGGAACCCGCCTGGCGATTCGTTACGGTATGGGCCCCTATCCGGACCATGAGGTGGTGACCCTGGCGACCGATCGCATTGCCCTGGTCGCCAGCCCGCAACTCCAGCTGGCTGGCGTCGACGACCTCAGGGGTGTTCGTCATATCGATTTCGACTGGTACTGTCCGAACCTTGGCCTGCCCGGCTGGGCTCAGTGGTGTCAGGCGTTGGGGTCTACCCCTGCCGTGCTGGGGCCTCGACTCGCCTTCTCCGAAGAAAGTCACGCGATCCAGGCCGCTATCTCCGGTCAGGGCGTGGCCCTGCTGGGCTTGACCCTGGTGCAGGATGAGATCGCTCGTGGTGTGCTGGAGGTGCCATTCGGCCCGTTTCTACCGGGACTGCACTACCACCTGATCAGGAGCCAAACAATGTCCGACAATGCCATCCTCGACAAGGTGGTAGTTTGGCTTCAACAGGCGTTTTCAGCGGCAACCGCTACCATAGGCGAACAACAGGCACCTTGATGCAACCCGTTTGCCTTCCCGCAAGAAATGACCGTCCTGGCCTTGAGCGTGGCGCTGGATGATCGAACTCAGACGTCATCGGACATCGAAGGCGTTCGCCCCATCGCCCCCTCTCCGATGACCCGAAGCAGCCGGTGGGACATGTGAGGATGACCCGACACTGCACGGGAGGGCATACTGGGGGCGATATCACTAAAACGGGAAAATGTTGTGAAACGGGCCATGCCAGGGATGCGGTCTGCTCTACTCACTACGGTGCTTGCCGCGGCGCTTGTTACTCTCAGCGGCTGCGCCGCCTTAGCCCCGGCGCCGCCGAGCCATCAGGACAATCTGTGCGAGATCTTTCGCCAGCAGCCTGACTGGTACGACGCCACCCAGGCCTCCTATGAAAAGTGGGGCACGCCCCCCTGGACCCAGATGGCCTTCATCAAGCGCGAGTCGTCGTTTCGCAGCCACGTCAGGCCGCCACGTACCAAACTACTGGGCTTCATTCCGTGGACGCGCCCGTCCTCGGCCTACGGCTATGCCCAGGCCCAGGATCCGGTATGGGGCGAATACGATGACGCCGCCGGCGGGCTGTTCGCCAGTCGCACCGACATGGACGACGCCACCGACTTCATCGGCTGGTACAACGCCCGCACGCGGCGCATGACGGGGGTGTCACTGTCCAACCCCGAGCACCTGTACCTGGCCTACCACGAAGGCCAGGGCGGCTATCAGCGCGGCAGCTATCGCGCCAAGCCGGCGGTGCAACGCGCGGCGCGGGAGGTGGCCAGCACCGCTTCCCGCTACCGCAGCCAACTGGCAGCCTGCGAGGCGGAATTCCGCTGCGACAGCTTCTATCAGGTATGGCCCTTCTGCCGCTGAGTCAGGTGGCCACCCACTATGCCTCCCGCTACCGCGGCCAACTGGCGGCCTGCGAGGCGGAATTCCGTTGCGACAGCTTCTATCAGGTATGGCCCTTCTGCCGCTGAGTCAGGTGGCCACCCACTCTGCTTCCCGCTACCGCAGCCAAATGGCAGCCTGCGAGGCGGAATTCCGCTGCGACAGCTTCTATCAGGTATGGCCCTTCTGCCGCTGAGTCAGGTGGCCTCCCACAATGCTTCCCGCTACCGCAGCCAACTGGCGGCCTGCGAGGCGGAATTCCGCTGCGACAGCTTCTATCAGGTATGGCCCTTCTGCCGCTGAGTCACGTCCCCACCCACGGCGCGAGCCAGTTTCGCCGGACAAAAACGACCAGAGGCCCGAAAGGGCCTCTGGTCTGGTTCGTTCGCATCGTCGGGCTCAACCCTGCTGGGCAAGACGCTCGGCAGCCAGGCTCAACAGGTGTTCGGTGGTCTCCCAGCCGATGCAGGCGTCGGTGACCGAGACACCGTAGCGCAGCTTGCCGGGCTCCAGGGGTTGTTTGCCCTCGTTCAGATGGCTTTCGAGCATCACCCCGATCAGCGAGGTGTCACCGGCCAGGCGCTGGGCCAGCACCTCGAGCAGGACTTCGCTCTGACGGCGATGGTCCTTGCGCGCATTGGCGTGACTGCAGTCCACCATCAGCCGCGGCGGCAGGCCGGTGCCGATCAGCGCCTTCCTGGCGGCGGCGACCGCGTCGACCCCGTAGTTGGGCTCACCGTGGCCGCCCCGCAGCACCACATGGGTGTAGGGGTTGCCGGCGGTCTCGCGCATGACCGGCTGCCCCTGCTCGCCCACCGCGAAGTGCTGGTGGGGGTGGGCGGCCGAGCGCATGGCGTCCAGTGCCACCTGGACGTCGCCGCTGGTGGCGTTCTTGAAGCCGACCACCGCGCCGATGCCACTGGCCATCTCGCGATGCAGCTGGGATTCGGTGGTGCGTGCGCCGATCGCGACCCAGGCCAGCAGGTCCTCAAGGTAAGGAGCGATCATCGGCTGCAGGATCTCGGTGGCCACCGGCAGGCCCAGCTCGACGATCTCGCGCATCAGCTGGCGTGACAGCTCGAGCCCACGCGCCATGTCGCCCTTGCCATCCAGGTCCGGGTCATAGGCCAGGCCCTTCCAGCCCACGGTGGTCCGGGGCTTCTCGACGTACACCCGCATCACCACCAGCACTCGATCACGGATGCTGTCGGCCAGGGAGGCCAGGCGCCGGGCGTATTCAAGCGCCGACCTGGGGTCATGGATCGAGCAGGGCCCGACTACCGCCAGCAGGCGATCGTCACGACCCTCGAGAATGTCACGGATCTGCTGACGCTGAGCGTCGACGCGATCGCTCAGGGTCGTCCCGAGTGGGCACTGGCGCTTGAGCGCCTGCGGGGTCGGCAGGGTCATCTGGGGGGCGGTCTCTTGCGTCGCGGCAGCGTTGAGGTCGGCGGTGGCAAGCGAAAGGCTGGCGGTCATGGTATCAGCTCCGTGTGGTCGTACATCGTTGGGTGCGTCGACCACCGAGGCGCTCACGGTCGGAGGTGGCCAGTTGGGCCGACCGCGCGTCGATAAATCGCCAGCTATCGCCATAGGCATAGCCATGGGAAATGGTGCTGGCGAAGAGTCGATATGCGGTCATGTCATTGCTCCGGTTGCCTGCCTTTCGCAGGTGAGTGCTACTGAGTGAAAACGTCTGGCCATACAAACAAGGAACCCCCGGACGGGCAGCCGTCCGGGGGTTCTGGGAGGCGGCCCTGGGGGGGGAGCGCCTCGCGAGTGCCAGATACTTGGATCAGGCCTCGCGCACCAGCGCCCCGGTATCAAACCAATACCAGGAAAAGCTGGGCCAATAAAAGGACACCGCGTCCGCATGCACACAATCCGAGCCCAAGACGGCACCGACGAGGGCGCTTTCGCTGCCATCGGGTCGGGGTCGGGTCGGGTTTGCGTGATCGGTCATCGGTGTCTCCTCGAATCTTGTTTCATCCTGCCCCGCGCCGGAGCAAATGGCAACCCCTGTGCACGGGCAGGAAAAGCGCCGTGCCGTCGACCATGGTCGACTGACGTCCCTGGCTAGCCTGTCGCCAGCTGCACCCAGCCGATGGTCGCCGGCAGGCAGGTCATGCCGACCATCACCACCAGGCCGAGAAAGATCGTCAGGAATCCGCTTTCGTCATGAAAGCCGTCGTGAGAGCTGTCGCCATGCAGATCGTCGTCGTGATGGGCCATGGGTCGCCTCCTTGTGATGTTGTTGTCAGGGTCATCCAGAGTCTAGGGGGATTCCTCGGGTCAGGCGAGTCCGCCGGCGATTCAGCGCAGGTGGCGGCCACCGTCCACAGCCAGGGTCGTCCCGGTCACATAGCGGTTGTCGAGCAGGTAGCGCAGGCTCTGGTAGATGACCCCTGGCCCCGGCACCATGTCCATCGCCGACTTGGCCCTGGCCTTGGCGGCATAGTCCTCGTCATCGCCCTGATTGAGCATGATCAGCGCGGGTGCAATGGCGTTGACCTGGATCTCAGGGGCATAACGCGCGGCGAAGGACAGCGTCAGATTGTCGAGCCCGGCCTTGGTGGCGGCGTAGGCGGCGTGCTTGCGCGAGCCCTTCTGCACCACATAGTCGGTCATGTGGACGATGTCCCGCTGGGGCTCGCTGCAGGCGTCGAGCAAGGGCTTGGCGTGGAGGTTGATCAGGTAAGGCGCCAGCATATGGATACGGAACAGCCGCTCGAAGGCGGCCCCGGCATCCTCGCCATCGCTGTCCGGTGCCCAGTCGCTGGCGTTGTGGACGATGGCACGCAAGGCGTCTGTCTCGTCCTTGAGCCGCTCCAGGAAGTCGAGGATACCGTCTTCGCTGGAGAAGTCCGCCTGGAGGGTGACGATGCCGCGCTCGCGCATGGCCTCGAGCTCCGGGCGCTCGCGGCGATAGCTGATGATCACCGGCTGGCCGTCCTGTACCAGGCGCTCGGCGCAGTGACGCCCCAGACGCTGGGCGCCACCGGTAATCAGGATCGGCGACGCGCTCATGACTGCTTTTCCCCGACCAGGCTACCGACCACCGGCACCAGAGGGTCGCGTGGCGCGTAGGCGAAGACGTCCGAGAACACCCGTGACGGGTCCAGCCCCAGCGAGGCGAGCACGTCGACACAGGCATAGACCATGCCGGGCGAGCCCGACAGATAGACGTCGTGGCCCGACACATCGCCAAGCTCGGCGGCGAGTGCGGCGTCGATACGGCCATGATGGGCGTGCACCCGCTCGTCGGCGAAGCCTTGCTCGAAGCCTTCCTCGCAGACCGCGTGGAAGCTGACCTTATCGGACTCGGCGACCCACTGCCGGGCCAGGCTCTCGGCGTACAGATCACGGCGTTCCTTGGCCGCCCACCACAGGCTGATGGAGCGCTCGGGGTTGGCGTGGAGCGCCGCCTCGACGATCGCCTTCATCTGGGCGAAGCCGGTACCGGCGGCGATCAGCGTCAGCGGACGATCGCTTTCACCATCCAGCACGCAGTCGCCCCCCGGCAGACGCACGGTCAGGTGCTGGGCCTCGACCAGCATGGCCCTGAGCTGGGCCGAGTTGGAGCGTTCGGGCCAGTGCTGAATATGCAGCTCGAGTCGCCCATCGTCACGATGGCGGCTGGCGATGGAAAAGGGCACCCAGCAGTCATCGTCCAGGCACATTTCCAGGTACTGGCCCGGGGCATGGGCCATGGCCTCGGCGCGTCCTTCCAGAATCACGCGAAACACGTCAGGGGTGAGGTCCTCGACCTCGATGACCTGGCAGGTCAGGGTCCTTGCCGTCATGTCGACCTCTTGTTGCTGTCGGGGAGAGGAATGTCGAATTCGTCCCAGCGCTCGCTGACCCGGGACTTGATGCTGTCGTCCATGGCAATCGCCACGCCCCACTCCCTGTCCGTTTCACCCGGCCACTTGCTGGTGGCGTCCAGGCCCATCTTGGAGCCGAGCCCAGCCACCGGAGAGGCGAAATCGAGGTAGTCGATCGGGGTGTTCTCGACCATCACGGTGTCGCGGGCCGGGTCCATGCGGGTGGTGATGGCCCAGATCACGTCCTCCCACTGGCGAGCGTCGACGTCATCATCCAGCACGACCACGAACTTGGTGTACATGAACTGACGCAGGAAGCTCCATACCCCCATCATTACCCGCTTGGCGTGGCCCGGGTACTGCTTTTTCATGGTCACGACCGCCATGCGGTAGGAGCAGCCTTCCGGGGGCAGATAGAAGTCGACGATCTCAGGGAACTGGCGGCGCAGGATCGGCACGAACACCTCGTTCAAGGCGAGCCCGAGGATCGCAGGCTCGTCCGGTGGACGTCCGGTGTAGGTGGAGTGGTAGATGGCGTCCTTGCGCATGGTCATGCGCGTCACGGTGAACACCGGAAAGGTCTCCACCTCATTGTAGTAGCCGGTATGGTCGCCGTAGGGACCTTCCGGCGCGGTATCATCGGGGTACAGGAAGCCCTCGAGGATGATCTCGGCAGACGCCGGCACCTGCAGGTCGGCGTGACCGCAGTTGACCAGTTCGGTGCGCGAGCCACGCAGCAGGCCGGCGAAGGCGTACTCGGACAGCGAGTCAGGCACCGGGGTCACCGCCCCCAGAATGGTCGCCGGGTCGGCGCCCAGCGCCACCGCTACGGGGAAGGGCTCGCCGGGGTGCGCCTGCTGGAATTCCTGGAAGTCCAGCGCGCCGCCACGATGGGACAGCCAGCGCATGATCAGGCGGTTCTTGCCGAGCTTCTGCTGGCGATAGATACCGAGATTCTGACGACTCTTGTGCGGGCCCTTGGTGATCACCAGCGGCCAGGTCACCAGGGGGGCGGCATCACCGGGCCAGCAGTGCTGGATCGGCAGTCGATCCAGGTCCACCTCATCGCCCTCGAAGACTCGCTGCTGGACCGGTGCCGAGCGCACGGTCTTGGGACCCATGCTCATGATCTGCTTGAAGATCGGCAGCTTTTCCCAGGCATCGCGAAAGCCCTTGGGAGGTTCCGGCTCCTTGAGAAAGGCCAGCAGCTCACCGACCTCGCGCAGCGCCTCCACCGAGTCCTGGCCCATGCCCATGGCGACGCGTTTGGGGGTGCCGAAAAGGTTGCCGAGCAGCGGCATTTCGCTGCCCTTGACGTTCTCGAACAACAACGCAGGGCCACCGGCGCGCAGGGTGCGATCGCAGATCTCGGTGATCTCGAGATAGGGGTCCACCTCGGCGGTCACCCGCTTGAGTTCGCCGGCGGCCTCGAGACCCGCGATAAAGTCACGCAAGTCACCATATTTCATGCGATTGCCTCGCTCCCCTGAACACAAAAGGGGCAGCATAGCATGCTGCCCCTCGTCTTGACCTCGGTCACCTGGACCTTGCGTCTGGCGACCGCCCAGGCGCGGCGTTGGCCAACGCTAGCGGCGCTTCATCGCCTCGAAGAATTCGAGGTTGGTCTTGGTGTCCTTGAGTCGGTCGATCAGGAACTCGGTGGCCGCGGTATCGTCCATCGGGTTGAGCAGCTTGCGCAGGATCCACATGCGCTGCATCTCCTCGTCGGAGGCGATCAGGTCCTCACGACGGGTGCCGCTGCGGCGGATGTTGAGCGCGGGATAGACGCGACGCTCGGCCAGACGGCGATCCAGGTGGGCTTCCATGTTACCGGTGCCCTTGAACTCCTCGAAGATCACTTCGTCCATCTTGGAGCCGGTGTCCACCAGGGCCGTGGCGATGATGGTCAGGCTGCCGCCTTCCTCGATGTTACGCGCGGCACCGAAGAAGCGCTTGGGCTTTTCCAGGGCATGGGCGTCGACACCACCGGTCAGCACCTTGCCGGAGGACGGCACCACGGTGTTGTAGGCGCGCGCCAGACGGGTGATGGAATCGAGCAGGATGACCACGTCCTTCTTGTGCTCGACCAGACGCTTGGCCTTCTCGATCACCATCTCGGCCACCTGGACGTGACGCGCCGGCGGCTCGTCGAAGGTCGAGGCGACCACTTCGCCGCGCACGGTGCGCGACATCTCGGTGACCTCCTCGGGGCGCTCGTCGATCAGCAGCACGATCAACTGGCACTCGGGGTTGTTACGCGTGATCGAGGTGGCGATGTTCTGCAACATCAGCGTCTTGCCCGCCTTGGGCGGCGACACGATCAGGCCACGCTGGCCCTTGCCGATGGGTGCGGTCAGGTCGATGATGCGCGCGGTCAGATCCTCGGTGGAACCATTGCCGATCTCCATGCGCAGACGGTCCTGCGGAAACAGCGGCGTGAGGTTCTCGAACAGGATCTTGTGCTTGGCGTTCTCCGGCCGGTCCAGGTTGATCTGGCTGACCTTCAACAGCGCGAAGTAGCGCTCGCCTTCTTTCGGCGGGCGAATCTTGCCGGAGATGGTGTCGCCCTTGCGCAGGTTGAAGCGCCGGATCTGGGACGGCGACACATAGATATCGTCGGGGCCGGCCAGGTAGGAGCTGTCGGCGCTGCGCAGGAATCCGAAACCGTCCTGAAGGATCTCCAGCACGCCATCGCCGAAGATGTCTTCGCCGCTCTTGGCGTGCTTCTTCAGGATGGCAAAGATGATGTCCTGCTTGCGGGACCGGGCCAGGTTGTCGATACCCATCTCGCGGGCGATATCGAGAAGCTCCGGCACGGGCTTTTGCTTGAGTTCGGTCAGATTCATCAGAGTTCAGAAATTACTCGTGGAAGCCGGGCGGCAAGGCGCCGAGGGGCGAAAAGACACGCCGATTGAGTGCGTTCAGAGCCCGAGGCTGCTCGTGCGAGGCCAGGTAAAGATAATAGGGCCATTGACTGGATTCTCCGGAGGGGAGATCCACGCCAGCGTCTGGACGAGGGAGCAGGTTCATTCGCCGTTGCCAGCGTCTCGCGGGCTTGGGCCGGGGCCTTGGCCGGGAGCGGAGCTGACGTCGTGCGGGCTGTCTGACGACTTGGGATGGTCACGTCGCGGCGGCGGCGCGACCGGGAAAACACATTCGAAACAGGCGAATGACCCGATACTAGACAAGCCGGAAGGGGAACGCAAGCCCCGTGGCGGACCCGGATCATTGACATCCCCCGGGGCGAAACGCAACCTTGATCCATCTCCAGTGAAGGACCCGCCATGAATCAACCCTCGGATACGCTCAGCACCCTGCGCGAGTCGCCCCACGACGCCACCAAGGACCCCGCCCGCCTGGCCGCCATCGATCTGGGCTCCAACAGCTTTCACCTGCTGGTGGCCAACTATCAGGATGACCGGCTGCAGGTGGTGGCGCGGCTGGGCGAAAAGGTCCAGCTGGCGGCGGGCCTGGACGACGACGGCTACCTCAACGAGGACGCCATGACGCGGGCGCTGGACTGCCTGGCTCGCTTTGCGCCCTTTCTCGAGGGCATCCCCGCCTCGCGTATGCGGGTGGTGGGCACCAACGCCCTGCGCGATGCCCACAATAGCCAGGAGTTGATCGACCGCGCCGAGGCCATGCTCGGCACGCGCATCGAGATCATCGCCGGGCGCGAGGAGGCACGCCTGATCTACCTCGGCGCGGCCCACGCCCTGGCCGAGAACGGGCGCCGGCTGATCGTCGATATCGGCGGCGGTTCCACCGAGTTCATCATCGGCGAACAGTTCGAACCCAAGGCGCTGGAAAGCCTCTCCATGGGCTGCGTGACCTTTACCCGACGCTTCTTCGGCGACGGCGATATCAGCGAGAAGCGCATGCGCAACGCCGAACTCGCGGCCTTGTCGGAACTGGCCAATATCCGCAGACCCTACCAGCGTCTGGGCTGGGATGACCCGGTGGGCTCCAGCGGCACCATCAAGGCGGCGGCGGCGGTGATGCACGCGGCAGGCGACGCGCCGGAAGGAGTGATCACTCGCGACGGTCTGGCCAAGTTGCGAAAGCGCTTGATCAAGACCAAGCAGCTCGACAAGGTCTCCATGGACGGGCTCAAGGCCGATCGTGCCCGGGTCTTTCCCGCCGGTGTCGCGATTCTGTGCGCGATCTTCGAGGCCTTCGACCTCAGCGAAATGCGCTACGCCGACGGCGCCCTGCGTGAAGGGGTGCTCTACGACATGGCTGGCCGCAACAGTCCCGAGGACTCGCGTCTAAAGAGCCTGGAGACCCTGGCCCGCTACAACGCCGTCGACGTTCGCCAGGCCGACAATGTGGCCGCCTCGGCCAAGGCGCTGTTCGCCCAGGTCGCCGACGACTGGGGGCTCGATGAGGAACGTGGCCGCTATCTGGAGTGGGCCGCCTGGGTGCACGAGATCGGCCAGTCGATCTCGCACAGTCAGTTCCATCGCCACGGCGCCTATCTGCTCGAGCACTCGGATCTGGCCGGCTTCTCGCGCCCGGAACAGCGCCTGCTGGCCTTCCTGGTCCGCGCCCACCGACGCAAGTTCCCGAGCAAGGAATGGCAGCTGTTGCCGAAGGCCGAACAGCGTGACAGCCAGCGCCTGGCACGCCTGCTTCGACTGGCGGTGATCCTCAACCATTCGCGCCCGGAGCAGCCGCCGGCGACGCCGCGGCTCGAGGTGGACGGCGAGGTCCTGCATCTGCACTACCAGGGCAGCGACGAGCCAGGCCTCTTGTGCACCGACCTGGAACGCGAGGCCGACTACCTGGCCAATACCGACTTCGCGCTCAAGCTGCACGCGGGCACGGCCCACGCCGAGGCCTGAGCCCTCTCACACGGTCCCTGGCCAGAGCCCTTGGTCAAGCCATCAGCCGGCCCCAGGCGTTGCCCGTCAGGGCGACGCCGTCCAGCCCTCGGCCAGGGCGATCCAGCACCCCCTGCCGGCGTCCAGCGCAGCCACGCAGCGCTCACCCTGCCACACCACCAGCACCTGGGCACGCCGCCAGGGCGGCACACCAGCCTCCTGCAACAGCCGCTTCAGGTCGCGACTTCCTCGCCCGGCAAGCCTCAGCCGTTCGCCGCCCTGGCGCGGGCGAAGCCACAGCGGCAGCGAAGTCTCCTCCGCCGTTGTCGGCAGCCGTAGCGACCGTCCCGCTACCATCACGACACGGCCAGGCGCCCAGGGGCCTTCGGCAACCTCCAGCGGATCTCCGGCACCCTCCCCCATCAGCCACAACGCACCGCGCCAGAGCCGCGCCTCTGCCCCGGGCCAGCTCACCTTGACCTCGGCGTCACGCCGGGCATGGCATTGCTCGAGCAGATCGTCCAACCGTGGTCCCGGTGCCGGCGCAAGTCCCAGCCGACGCAGGCACAGCCCGATCAACCAGCGCTGACGGCGCCGTGACAGCGACAGCAGGCCCTCGAGTTCCAGCCTGGCGGGGTCGCCACCCAGCCGCGCCAGATCCTCAAGCGCGTATTCGTCCAGCAGTGCCGCCGCCTCGCCGGCATGACGTGCACTCGCCGCCAGGGCGTCCGCGGCGTCGGGCCAGCGCTGCGCCAGCGCCGGCACCACCTCATGACGCAGATAGTTGCGATCGAACTCGCGACTGGCGTTGCTGGGGTCCTCGACCCAATCGAGCCCGCGACGCCGGGCTTCGGCTTCCAGTTCGCTTCGCCGGACCTCCAGCAAGGGGCGCTCGATCGAAAGGCCACGTTCCTTACGCCGCGCCGGCATGGCGGCAAGGCCCGCAACGCCTGCTCGCCTGAGTGCGGCCAGCAGCAGCGTCTCGGCCTGGTCATCACGGTGCTGGGCCAGCCACAGCACATCACCGGCGTCCAGGCATTCGACGAAGGCGTCGTAGCGCGCCTGGCGCGCCGCCGCCTCCAGGCCCTTGCCGGAAGTACGGTCCACCCTTGCCCGGGCGACCTCGAGGGTTACCCCCAGCTGCGCGCATAGCCTGCGACAGTGGCGCTCGAAGTCATCCGCCGCCGCCTGCAGGCCATGGTGCACGTGGATCGCCCGCAATCGGCGCGACCGCTGCCCGCAGGCCCTTGCCGCCAGCGCCAGCAGCACGCAGGAGTCGAGCCCACCGGACAGCGCGATCCACAACGACCGCTCCGGCGGCACCCGGTCGAGGGCCCGCTCGATTCGCGCTTCAAGGGTGGGAGACGTCGGCATGTCGGCGATTCCTGAGGGTCAGGGTGGGCGGTGGCACCTACTATGCATACGGCCCCCATCGCAGGACGATGGGGGCCGCACAATCGATGCAGAGCATTCGAGCTCAGGCCGGGCGCCGTGGCTCATCAGACGCTCATCGATGCAGAGCGTTCGAGCTCAGGCCGGGGCGCCGTAGCTCATCAGACGCTCATCGATGCAGAGCGTTCGAGCTCAGGCCGGGGCGCCGTAGCTCATCAGACGCTCGTAGCGACGTTCGAGCAGTGCCGCGGTATCCATGGCGTCGAGGCGCTCGAGGCTTTCGCCGATGGCGTCGCGGACCCGGGTGGCGGTTTCATGGGGGAAGCGATGGGCGCCGCCCAGGGGTTCCTTGATCAAGGTGTCGACGAAGCCCAGCTCCTTGAGACGGCTGGCGGTGATCCCCATGGCCTGGGCGGCGTCGCTGGCCCGCTCGGCGCTCTTCCACAGGATCGAGGCACAGCCCTCCGGCGAGATCACCGAGTAGGTGGAGTATTCGAGCATCATCAGCTCGTCGCACACGCCGATGGCCAGGGCGCCGCCGGAGCCGCCTTCGCCCACCACGGTGGAAATGATCGGCGTCTCAAGCCGCGACATCACCGCCAGATTGTAGGCGATGGCCTCGCTCTGACCGCGCTCCTCGGCGTCGATGCCCGGGTAGGCACCAGGGGTGTCGATAAAGGTCAGCACCGGCATCTTGAAGCGCTCGGCCATCTCCATCAGACGGCAGGCCTTGCGATAGCCTTCCGGCCGCGGCATGCCGAAGTTGCGGCGCACCTTCTCCTTGACGTCGCGGCCCTTCTGGTGGCCGATGATCATCACCGGACGATCATTGAGTCGCGCCACACCACCGACGATGGCAGCGTCATCGGCGAACTCGCGATCACCGTGCAGTTCGTCGAAGTCAGTGAATACGTGCTCGAGGTAGTCCAGGGTGTAGGGACGCTGGGGATGGCGTGACAGCTGGGATACCTGCCACGGCGACAGGTCCTTGAAGATCGACTCGGTGAGCTTGCGGCTCTTTTCCTCGAGTCGGGAAATTTCGTCCGCCAGGCTGACCTGGCTGTCGTTGCCGACCAGACGCAGTTCTTCGATCTTGGCCTGCAGTTCGGCGATGGGCTGTTCGAAATCGAGATAGTTGGGATTCATGGGCCAGCCTTGTGGTCATGGTCAGGCGGGCGCGACGCAGTCGTCGCAAGCCCACCCATGGCAAAGAAAAAGTGGTGTGCATTATCGCACCCTGACCGGGCCACGCAAGGCGCAGCGGGTCAAGATCGTCTTAGAGGCGCCCTCGCAACCCCGCGCCGCTAGCGATACTTGAGGCGGACGCCGTCCTGGCCCTCGACCTCACGCAGCGCGATCAGCAGGTCGTCGGATGGCAGCACTTTCCACTGCTCGTCGAGTTCGAGCCAGCCGGTGGCCTCCAGATTGCGGTAGCGCAGGCGCACCGGCAGGCCTTCCTGGTGACGATGCGGCTCGAGGCTCGTGCGCAGGCTGTCGATCAGTCGACCGTTGGCCTCACGCCCATCCACCGAGACCTCCACCGCCTGACCGAAGCGCGAGCGCGCCTGGACCATGGGGGTGACCTCCTTGCCGCGCAGGCGCAGGCCGCCGGAGTAGTCATCGCTGGACACCTCGCCTTCGATGATCAGCACCTCGGCGTTGTCGAGCTGCTCGCGCACGCTGTCGTAGAGCTCACCGAACAGCGACGCCTCGATGCGTCCGGTACGGTCGTCCAGGGTCACGAACGCCATGGTGTCGCCACGCTTGGACTTCATGGTGCGCTGGGCCACCACCAGGCCGGCGACCCGCTGGGGCTCGCGAGACGGTTTCAAGTCGGCGATGCGGGTCGAGACGAAACGCGAAAGCTCTTCCTCGTATTCATCGATGGGATGGCCGGTCAGATAGAGCCCCAGGGTGTCCTTCTCGCCGGCCAGGCGCTCGCGGTCGCTCCACTCCCGCACGCGCAGATAGTCGGCGTAGGGATCGCTGGCGCTGTCGTCCTCGTCCGGGGCGAAGGCCTCGCCAAACAGATCCATCATCCCGGCGCTCTGGTTCTTGTGGCTCTGGGCCGCGGCCTTCAGGGCGTCATCCAGCGAGGCGGCCAGCACGGCGCGGTTTGGCCCCAGGTTGTCCAGCGCCCCGGAGCGGATCAAGGCCTCCAGGGTACGCTTGTTCATGCGCTTGGGGTCGATCCGCCGACAGAAGTCGAACAGGTCGCTGAAGGGGCCGTCTGCGCTGCGCGCCTCGACGATGGCGCCGATGGGACCTTCGCCCACCCCACGGATCGCGCCCAGGCCGTAGACCACCCGCCCCTCTTCGTCGACGGTGAACTTGTAGCCACCGACATTGACGTCCGGCGGGGTCACCGTCAGCTTGAGGTGACGACACTCCTCGATCAGCGGCACCACCTTGTCGAGGTTGTCCATCTCGGTGGACATTACCGCCGCCATGAAGGGACCCGGATAGTGGGCCTTGAGCCAGGCGGTCTGGTAGGACACCAGGGCGTAGGCGGCGGAGTGCGACTTGTTGAAGCCGTAGCCGGCGAACTTCTCCACCAGGTCGAAGATGTTGCCCGCCAGGTCGGCATCGATGCCGTTGGCCGCGCAGCCCTCCATGAAGCCGGCGCGCTGCTTGGCCATCTCTTCCGGCTTCTTCTTGCCCATGGCACGACGCAACAGGTCGGCCTGGCCCAGCGAGTAGCCGGCCATCACCTGGGCGATCTGCATCACCTGCTCCTGGTACAGGATGATGCCGTAGGTGGGCTGCAGCACCGGCTTGAGCAGATCATGCTGGTAGTCCGGGTGCGGATAGGAGATCTCCGCCCGACCGTGCTTGCGGTTGATGAAGTCGTCGACCATGCCGGACTGAAGCGGACCGGGACGGAACAGCGCCACCAGGGCGATCATGTCCTCCAGCGAGTCCGGCAGCAGGCGCTTGATCAGCTCCTTCATGCCACGGGATTCGAGCTGGAACACGGCAGTGGTCTCGGCCTTCTTGAGCATCTCGAAGGTCTTGCCGTCATCCAGCGGAATGGTGTCGATATCGAGCGGTCCCTGGCCCTCCTTCGAGCGCACCTTGTCGACCATCTCCAAGGCCCAGTCGATGATGGTCAGGGTACGCAGGCCAAGAAAGTCGAACTTGACCAGGCCGGCGTCCTCGATATCGTTCTTGTCGAACTGCACCACCAGGCCGGAGCCGTCTTCATCGCACAACAGCGGAGAGAAGTCGGTCAGCTTGGTGGGGGCGATCACCACGCCACCGGCGTGCTTGCCGGTGCCTCGGGTCACGCCCTCGAGCTTGAGCGCCATGTCCCAGATTTCCTGGGCCTCCTCGTCGGCCTCGAGGAACTCCTTGAGCTGAGGCTCCTCCTCGATGGCCTTGGCCAGCGTCATGCCGACCTCGAAGGGGATCAGCTTGGACAGCTTGTCACCCAGCGAATAGGGCTTGCCCTGGGCCCGGGCCACGTCGCGAACCACCGCCTTGGCGGCCATGGTGCCGAAGGTGACGATCTGGGACACCGCGTTGCGGCCATAGCGCTCGGCCACGTAGTCGATGACCCGGTCGCGCTTCTCCATGCAGAAGTCGACGTCGAAGTCGGGCATGGAGACACGTTCCGGGTTGAGGAAGCGCTCGAACAGCAGGTCGTACTGGATCGGGTCGAGGTCGGTGATCTTCTGGGCGTAGGCCACCAGCGAGCCGGCACCGGACCCCCGCCCCGGCCCCACCGGCACGTCGTTGTCCTTGGCCCACTGGATAAAGTCCATCACGATCAGGAAGTAGCCAGGGAACCCCATCTGCAGAATGATGTTCAGCTCGAAGTCCAGGCGCTCGCGGTAGCGTTGCTCGAGGGCCGCCCATTCGTCACTGTCGCGGGGGTGATGCGCCACCGGATAGAGCGCCTCGAGGCGCTCGGTCAGACCGTCGTGGGAGATCTTGCGGAAGAACTCGTCCTGGGTCATGCCCTCGGGGATGCCGTACTCCGGCAGGAAGATCTCGCCCAGACGCACGTCGACGTTGCAGCGCGCGGCGATCATCACGCTGTTTTCCAGCGCCTCGGGGATATCGGCGAACAGCTCGGCCATCTCCTGGGGCGACTTCAGGTACTGCTCTTCGGTGTAACGGCGCTCACGTCGGGGATCGTCGAGCGCCTTGCCCTCACCGATGGAGACCCGGGTCTCGTGGGCCCAGAAGTCCTCACGCTTCAAAAAGCGCACGTCGTTGGTGGCCACCACCGGCACCCCGGTGTCCAGCGCCAGCGCCACCGAGGCGTGTACGCAGTCTTCTTCCAGCGGGCGGCCGGTACGGGTCAGCTCCAGATAGAAACGTCCCGGGAAGGCCTGGCACCAGTCGTCCAGCAGGCGCCTGGCATCGGCGTGAAGATCGCTGAGCAGGTGGCGACCGACATCGCCATCGCGACCACCAGACAGCGCAATCAGCCCCTCGTTCTGCTCGAGCACCCAGGCCTTCTCCAGGTAGGCCCGCCCCTGGCGCTGGCCCTCGACCCAGCCACGCGAGATCAGCTCGGTCAGATTGCGGTAGCCGACGTCGTTCATCGCCAGCAGGGTCACCCGATAGGGGTGATCCAGGTCGTGGCCGTTGACCAGCCACAGATCTGCGCCGATGACCGGCTTCATGCCGGCGCCCTGGACACCGTTGTAGAACTTCACCAGGCCGAACAGGTTGGCCTCGTCGGTCAGCGCCAGCGCCGGCGCCCCGTGCTCGATGCCCGCCTTGACGTACGGCTTGAGGCGCACCAGGCCATCGACGAGGGAGAACTCGCTGTGGACGCGAAGATGAACGAAGGGAGCGGACATGAGAAAGCCTTACCTCGACCCGCCGTGGCGGGTGTGTGAAAACGGGTCAGAACAGCGCCAGTTGACGCTTTACCGGTGCAAACGACCGGCGATGCTCGGCCAGCGGCCCGAGGCGTTCGAGCGCGGCCAGATGCTCAGGCGTCGGGTAGCCCTTGTGGCGGGCGAAGCCGTAGTCGGGATAGCGCTCGTCGAGGGCCAGCATGGCCGCGTCACGGGCCACCTTGGCCAGGATGGAGGCGGCGGCGATGGCCGGATGGCGGGCATCGCCCTTGACCACGGCCTGGCCCGGAACATGATGCCCGGGCAGCCGATTGCCGTCCACCAGCAGGTACTCAGGAGCCGGCGCCAGACCATCGATGGCCCGGCGCATCGCCAGATGGGTGGCGTGATAGATATTGAGCCGGTCGATCTCTTCGGGGCTCGCCTCGGCCACATGGTAGGCCAGAGCATGCTCGCGTATCTGGCCGTCGAGCGCCTCGCGACGCTTGGCACTCAGCGCCTTGGAGTCATTGAGTCCGCTGATCGGCACCGAGGGATCGAGGATCACCGCCGCTGCCACCACCGAGCCCACCAGCGGCCCTCGACCAACCTCATCGACACCGGCCAGCAAGCTGCCATCATAGTTCACCACCAGCGGCGGCAAGGCAGGCTTGTTGCTGCGCCTGGACTTCGCTTCAGCGGCCACCGCCAGCCTCCTGACGGACATCATCCGTTTCATCAGCCGTGGCCTCGGCCACCTCCTCGGCCAGCCGAGGCGATACGCTTTCCGGCAACGGCTGTCCCGCTACCAGCGCTTCGATGGCCTCCGCCGCACGCCGGCTGGCATCACGCTGCAACCCCTCGTGCATGGCGGCAAAGCGAGCCTCGAGCGCAGTCCGCGCCGCTTCATCGTCGAGCAACTCGCCCAGGCGGGTGGCAATGGCCTCGCTGCTGGCCTCGTCCTGGATCAACTCCGGCACCAGCGATTCGCGGGCGATCAGATTGGGCAGCGAGATCCACTCGGTCTTGACCATCAGCCGAGCGATGCGATGGGTCATCGGCGCCATGCGGTAGCCCACCAGCATGGGGCGATGACACAGCATCGCCTCCAGCGCCGCGGTGCCGGAAGCCAGCAGCACCAGGTCGCTTGCCACCATGGCCTCACGAGCCTGGCCATCGAGCAGGCTGACGCAGGCCGCAAGCGCCGGCCGCGCGGCCAGCAGCGCCTCGAGCTCTTGCCTTCGCTCGGGCGTGGCCGCCGGGATCACCACCGCAAGCCCCGGCCTTGCCTTGACCAGGCGCTCGGCAGCCTCCAAGAAGGTCTCCCCCATGAAGCGGATCTCGTTGCGCCGGGAGCCGGGCAGCAACGCCAGCACCCGGGCGTCGGCGGCAATCCCCAGCGCCTCGCGCGTGGCCCGGCGGTCGTTGACCAGCGGCAGTTCGTCGGCCAACGGATGGCCGACGAAGGCCACCGGCACCCGGTGCTTGACGTAGAAGGCCGCCTCGAACGGCAGAAAGGTCAGCATGGCGTCCACCGAGCGGGCGATGCCCTTGACCCGCCCCTGACGCCAGGCCCATACAGACGGGCTGACGTAGTGGGCGGTGGTGACACCTGATTCGCGCAGCTGGCGCTCGAGGCCAAGATTGAAGTCCGGGGCGTCGATTCCGACCATGATGTCGGGTTCCCAGTCCAGTGCATCCCGACGCAGGGTGCGGCGCACGCGGATCAGCTCTGGCAGGTGCTTGATCACCTCCACCAGCCCCATCACCGACAGGGTCTCCAGCGGATACAACGACTCGAGCCCCTCGGCGATCATGCGCGGGCCACCCAGTCCTCGGAATGCCACCTCGGGATGACGCGCCTTGAGCGCGCGCATCAGGCTCGCTCCGAGAATATCGCCGGACAGTTCACCGGCCACCAGGTAGACGCGGCGGATTGAGCCTGTCTCGCTGGCGACATCGCGTGCAGCGTGGGTCATGACGGATACCTGACTGGCTGAACAAGTCTGACGATGGAAGGGTGCCCAAGCCGACGACGGCCATCAAGATGGCCGACGACACTGGGGCTGACGCCCGCCGCTGCGGGCGCCGACCGCCGGCCCGACCGCCGGGCCGACGACTGCCTAGCGGATGATGCCCCGCGAGGACGCCTCGATCGAGGCCACGAAGGCTTCGGTCTCGGCCAGCGAGAAGCGCTGGCGGATCTCGCCGATGGCCTGTTCCACGGTGAGCCCCTGACGGTACACCAGCTTGTAGGACTCGCTGAGGGCACGGATGGCTTCCGTCGCAAAGCCGCGGCGCTTGAGCCCGACCACGTTGAGTCCGTGGGCCTGGGCCGGATTGCCGTTGATCATCACGAAGTCCGGGGTGTCCTTGGTGATGATCGAGCCACCGCCTGCCATGGCGTGGGAGCCGAAACGACAGAACTGATGGATGGCGGATAGCCCGCCAATGATCGCGAAGTCGCCCAGGTGCACGTGGCCCGCCAGGGTGACCTGATTGGCCAGGATGCAGTCGTCGCCGATCACGCAGTCATGGCCGACGTGGACGTAGGCCATGAACAGGTTGCGCGAGCCGATGGTGGTCTCGCTGCGATCCTGAACGGTGCCCCGGTGCAGGGTGACGCCCTCGCGCACGACGTTGTCGTCACCCATCACCAGGCGGGTCGGCTCGCCCTGGTACTTCTTGTCCTGGCAGGCCTCCCCCACCGAGGCAAACTGGAAGATGCGGGTACGCTCGCCCAGCACGGTGGGGCCCTGCACCACGACGTGGGGGCCGATGACCGACCCGGCGCCAATCTCGACGTCTGGGCCGATCACACTGAAGGGCCCCACCTCGACATCGTCGGCCAGGCGGGCGCCGGGGTCTACGATGGCGGTCGGATGTATCAAGCGATCTTCCTCTCGGCACAGATGATGTCGGCCTCACAGGCCAGCTCGCCTTCCACGGTGGCACGGCACTTGAACTTCCAGATACCCCGCTTGGCCCGCTCGACCTCAGCGCGCAGCTCAAGCTTGTCGCCCGGCATCACCGGGCGCTTGAAGCGCACGTTGTCGCTGCCGACCAGGTAGTACACATAGCCATCGGCGGGTAGCTTGTTGACGGTCTTGAAGCCCAGGATACCGCAGGCCTGAGCCAGCGCTTCCACCACCAGCACGCCGGGCATGATCGGGTGGTAGGGGAAGTGACCATTGAAGAACGGCTCGTTGATGCTGACGTTCTTGTAGGCAACGATGGTTTCGCCAAGGGTCAGTTCCGTGACCCGATCCACCAGCAGAAAAGGATAGCGGTGGGGCAGATATTCGCGAATCTCGTTGATGTCCATAACCATCGTAGCGACCTCTGAAATGACAAGAGCCCTTCTCCCTGGAAGGACATGACCGGCGGGGGCCAAGGGCACCATACCGGCAATAGGCGGTGGATTATACCGACCTGTACCCGCCCCTCAAGCCTCGCCGGAGCCTCGCTTCTCCAGACGATTGACCCGCTTGGCGATACTGTCGAGCTGCTTGAAACGCACCGCATTGCGGCGCCACTGACTGTTTTCCATGGCCCCGGTGCCCGAGGAATAGACCCCGGGTTCGAGGATGGAGTTGGTCACCAGGCTCATGCCGGTGACCTGGACGCCGTCGCAGATGGTCAGGTGGCCGGACAGCCCCACTCCGCCACCCAGCATGCAGTGGCGGCCCACCCGGGTGGAACCGGCGATGCCGACACAGCCGGCCAGGGCGCTGTGGTCACCGATGTGCACGTTGTGGGCGATCTGCACCTGGCTGTCGATCTTGACGTCGTTGCCGATCACGGTGTCACCCAGCGCCCCACGGTCGATGCTCGAGCAACTGCCGACCTCGACATCATCGCCGAGCACCGCGCCACCGAGCTGGGCGATCTTGCGCCAACCGCCACCGTCGTGGGCAAAACCGAAGCCATCGCCACCGATCACGCAACCGCTGTGCAAGATGACACGCTTGCCGACGACCACGCCGTGATAGAGGGTGACGTTGGCGTGCAGGAAACCGTCCTCGCCAATCTCGCAGTCCGCCCCGACCACCGAACCGGGCCCGACCACCACACGATCCCCCAGGCGAGCACCTGACTCGATCACCGCATTGGGGCCGATCGAGACGTCGGCACCCAGACTGGCGTCCTCGGCCACCACCGCACTGGGATGGATGCCCGGCTGGTGCGCGTCGGCCTGGGGGTCAAGCATGCGCGAAAGCTCGGCGTAGCCGAGGTAGGGATTGTCCAGCACCAGCGCTGGCACCGGGCAGGCGTCGAGATGGTCGGCGTGAAGCAGCACCGCCGCCGCCCGGGTGGACGGCAGGTCCTTCAGATAGGCGCGATTGGCAAGAAAGCTCACCTGATCGGGGCCGGCGTCCTTGAGCGTCGCCAGGCCAACGATACGTTGGCTGCCGTCACCGTGCAGGCGAGCGCCCAGGCGAGAGGCGATATCGGAGAGGTTTGGCTGTGTACGTGTCGATTTCATGTATGACCGTAATGCGGTGACGACGGAATTCGGGACAGGCGCTGTCGGCGATTCCCTCAGTACGTGTTGAGCAGCCGGGTGACCTCGGCCGTCAGGTCCGGCAGATCACGACCGCTGTGCAGGACACCGTCCGGTGTCACCAGCACCTCGACCTCGTGACGCTCGATGACCTGAGCGACCGCCTGGTCGACCCTGCCTTCCAGGCGACTTATCAAACGCTGTTCGGCTTCCTGGCGAGCCTCGAGGATATCACGTCTGAGGCGATCGAAACGCTGCCCTTTTCGCTGAAATTCCTGAACCCGTGAGGGGCTCGGCTGCCCTTCGGCAGCCGCCAGGTCGTCGGCCAGGGCCTCGAGCTCAAGGCGTAGCGTCTCGGCCTCGCGCTGCCAGGGTGCGACCTGTTGCTGCAGGCTCTGCATGGCACTGCGGGCGGCCTCGGTGTCGAGCACGGCGCGACGCCAGTCGAGCACCGCCACCTGGGACGCCGATGCCGACACCGGGCTGCTCAGTGCAGCGGCCAGCGCCAACCACACCAGCCAGCGGCGACGGCCGCCTGTCCTCATCAGAAGGTCTGACCCAGCGAGAACTGGAACACCTGGGTGTCGTCCTCGTCCTCGTCATTGAGCGGCTCGGCCACGCTGAAGGTCAGGGGACCCACCGGCGTCAGCCAGGAGACGCCCACGCCCACACTGTAGCGTATATCGCTGAATTCCACCCCGGAGTTGCACTTCTTGCGATCCTCGTCCTCGGACAGCACGTCGTAGCACTCGGTGAGGAAGGTGTTACCGGCATCGACGAACAGCGACGGCTGCACCGAGCGCTTGTCCTCGACGAACGGCATCGGGAAGATCAGCTCCATGCTGCCCTCGAGCAGCACGTTACCGCCGAGGGTCTCGTCATCACCGTCCTCACGTTCGGTGGTGAGCTGGCCAAGGGTGTTGTCGGTGAAACCACGCACCGAGCCCAGGCCACCGGCGAGGAAGTTCTCGTAGAACGGATAGGGGTCGCTCGAATTGATGGCATCGGCGTAGCCCAGCTGGCCACTGAACTTCAACGACCAGGTCTGCTCTTCGTTGAACGGGAAGAAGTGCTTGGCCTGGGCCCTGGCCTTGTAGTACTCGGCGTCACTGCCGGGCACCCCGAGTTCCAGCGACAGCCGCTGGTAATTACCCGCCGTCGGCATGATGCCGCGGTTGAGGTCGTTGCGGGTCCAGCTGCCGGTGGCCGACAGGGTACTGGCGTCGTCACCCTCGTCGAGCACGTAACGCTTGATCTCCGACGGGGTGTCATCGTAGGTGTCGATCTCGAGCTTCTCGATGTTGGCGCCGAAGTTCATCCGCGTCAGCTCGTTGATCGGGTAGCCGAAGTTGATCCCGGCACCGAGGGCATCGGTGGAGTAGGTGGAGATGTCGGAATCTTCGTAGTCCGTGGCCCGGTAGTAGAAGTTGTAGCCGCGGGAGATGCCGTCCAGGGTCCAGTAGGGATCGGTGAAGCCGAAGTTGACGCTGGTGTAGGTATCACTCTTCTGGGCGCCGATATTGACCCGGTTGCCGCTACCCAGGAAGTTGTTCTGGGACAGCGAGGCACCGTAGATGACGCCGGCACTCTGGGAGAAGCCGAGACTCGCCGACAGCGAGCCTGAGGGCTGTTCCTCGACGGTGTAGGTGACGTCGAGCTGGTCGCTCTCGCCGGGGACCGGCTCGGTCTGCACCTGCACCTGCTTGAAGAAGCCAAGGCGCTCGAGGCGCTGGCGCGACTGGGAGATGGCCTCGGTGGAGGCAGGCGCGCTCTCCATCTGGATCATCTCGCGGCGCAGCACTTCATCCTTGGTGGTGGTGTTGCCGACGAACTGGATACGCCGTACGTAGGCGCGACGCCCCGGCGCCACCTGGAAGCTCAGGTCCACCGTCTCGCCGTCGCTGCGCACCTCGGGGATACCATTGACCTCGGCGAAGGCAAAGCCCTCCGCACCCAGGCGTGAGCGCATGGCCTCGGAGGACGCCACCACGTCGCTGCGCGAGAAGATATCACCGGATTCGAACTGCAGCAGCTCGCGGGCCTCGGCCTCGGCCACCTTGAGATCACCAACGAAGCTGATGTCGCCGACCCGGTAGCGATTGCCTTCATTGACGTTGATGGTGATGAAGATGCGCGACTTGTCCGGGCTGATCGATACCTGGCTCGAGGTGATCTCGAAGTTCACGTAGCCGCGGTCTAGGTAGTAGGAGCGCAGCCGCTCCAGGTCGCCAGCCAGCGCCTCGCGGGAGTACTCGTCGGCGGAGAACCAGCCGAAGAACAGACCGGGATCGTCCTCGAGCTCGAACTCGTCGAGCAGGATCTCGTCGGAATAGGCTTCATTGCCGACGATGTTGATCTGGCGGATCTTGGCGACCGCACCTTCATTGATGTTGATGTCGACCCGCACCCGGCCCTGGCCCACCGGCGTCAGCTCAGTGTCGATGCGTGCGCTGTAGCGGCCCTGGGACTGGTAGAGGCCTTCCAGCTCACGCTTCATCTCGTCGATGGTCGAAAGCTGCAGCACCTGGCCTTCGCTGATGCCGGCCTGCTTGAGGCCCGCACGCAGGTCCTCGTCGGGAATCTGGGAGTTGCCTTCGATATTCAGCGCCGAGATCGTCGGGCGCTCCTCCACCTGGATGATCAGGACGTCGCCTTCACGGGCCAGCTGGATATCTTCGAACAGTCCGGTGGCAAACAGCTGGCGAGCCGCTTCGGCCAGTTCACTGTCGTCCACTCGATCGCGAGCGTTGACGGGAAAAGCATTGAAGACGGAAGCCGCAGAGACCCGTTGAAGGCCTTCCACGCGAATGTCCGACACGGTGAAAGGGGCCGCGTGCGCCACCTGGGCACAGGCGGTCAAGAGTGTCGCCAATCCGATGGTCTTGATTTTCATGCAGTCGTTTCGCTCGCGTTGAGTCAGCGTACCTGTCCAGACAGGCACCTTATACATTTCTCCGCCTTACTGACAAGTTGGCGGCGGCGTCTCGCTTGGTGACGTCCCCGGCAAAGCGCGATTCACCTGGGCGCTCGTTGTTGCGCACGCACCACGTCGATGGCGGGGGCAACTTCTACCACAAGCGCATCACATCGAAGTACAGGGCCATGATCATCAGGGTGCCCACCAGCGCCAGCCCGACCTTGAGGCCAACGGCCTGGGTGCGCTCGGACACCGGGCGCCCACGTACCGCTTCGACCAGGTAGTACAGCAGATGGCCGCCATCGAGCACCGGAATCGGCAGCAGGTTGAGCACCCCAAGGCTGATCGACAGATAGGCCATGAAGTTGATGAAGCTCTCGAGCCCGGAACGCGCCGTGTCACCGGCGATCCGAGCGATGGTGATGGGCCCGGACAGATTGGTCGGCGAAATCAGGCCGACCACCATCTTGCGCACGGCGTCGAACGTCAGAAGCGTCATCTCGGCGGTACGTGAGGCCGCCTGCCCCACTGCGTCCAGGGGGCCGTAGCGGATTTCCCGCTGGTACTGCTGGGGCCAGTCTACCGGGGCAACGCCGGCACCGATATAGCCGATCTCGCTTCCATCATCCAGCCGGTTGATCCGCGGCGTCAGACTCAGCGCCTTCGACTCGCCGTTGCGCTCGACCTCCAGCGACAGCGTCTGGCCGGGTCGCGCTCTAACCCGCTCGACCAGATCAGGCCAGTCACTCACCGCGCGATCGTCGATACTCAGCACACGATCACCGGCTTGCAACCCTGCCTCGGCCGCGGGCTCCCCTTCCATCACCTGGCCGATGACGGCAGGCATGTCGGGACGCCAGGGGGCGATACCGAGCGTTGCCAGCGGCGCGGGCGGGTCCTGCCCCACCAGCCAGTTCTCGACCGGCGCGCGATAGCTGCGGGAGGCACTCGAGCCCTCCTCGCGGGCCTCGATCTCCAGGCTGCCACTGGCGCCGATGGCCGCCACCAGCTTGAGATTGACCTCGTCCCAGGAGCGCACCGTCTCGCCACCGATGGCGGTCAGCTCCATCCCCGACTCTAGGCCCGCTTCGGCCGCCGGCGTCTGCGGGGTGACGTCACCCACCACCGGCACCACCGTGGTAGTCCCGGCGACGAACAGCGCCCAGTAGGCCACCAGTGCCAGCAGGAAGTTGGCCAGCGGGCCCGCCGCAACGATGGCCATGCGGGCCCACACCGACTTGCGATTGAACGCCTGATCGAGCTGGTTCTCGGGCACCTCGCCTTCGCGCTCATCGAGCATCTTGACGTAGCCGCCCAGCGGAATCGCGGCGATGGCGAATTCGGTGCCATGGCGATCGAAACGCGACCACAGCGGGCTACCGAAACCCACCGAGAAACGCAGCACCTTGACCCCGCAACGCCGCGCCACCCAGAAGTGACCGAACTCATGGAAGGTGACCAGCAGGCCGAGTACGACGATCACGGCCAGAATATTTTGAATCAGGCCCACGCAAGCCTCCTTGGCTGTATCACGACGGCCGCCGTCGCCGCCGCTTCCCAGGCTCCGGCAGCGCCAAAGGCAAAAGGTTCAACCGGGTGCGCGATCATCACAACGCCTCCAGCCAGGCACGGGCACGCGCGCGGGCGTCATGGTCGGCGGCGAGTACCGCCTCCAGATCATCGGCACCACCACCGGGGGCACCTGCGCGCACCGCCTCGACCAGCCGGGGGATCTCGGTGAACCCAAGCCGCCCGTCGAGAAAGGCCTCGACCGCCACCTCATTGGCAGCGTTGAGTACCGCCGGCTGCAGCCCACCCTCGTCCATCGCCTCACGGGCCAACCGCAGGCACGGAAAGGCGGCCTCGTCGGCGGGTTCGAAGTCGAGCCTGGCCACCTGAAACAGGTCCAGCGCCTCGACCCCGGCCTCGATCCGCTCGGGCCAGGCCAGACCGTAGGCGATGGGGGTGCGCATATCGGGATTGCCGAGCTGCGCCAGCACCGAGCCATCGCTGTAGGCGGCCATGGAATGGATCACGCTCTGGGGGTGCACCACCACCTGGATCTGCTCGGGGCGGGCGTCGAACAGCCAGCAGGCCTCGATCAGTTCCAGCCCCTTGTTCATCAGGGTGGCGCTGTCCACCGAGATCTTGCGCCCCATGGACCAGTTGGGGTGGGCGCAGGCCTCATCCGGGGTCACCCGGGCCAGCCGCTCGGCATCAAAGCCACGAAACGGCCCGCCCGAGGCGGTCAGCAGCAGCTGAGTCACGCCGTGGCGCCCGAGTCCCCCACGATGCTGGCCAGGCAGACACTGGAAGATCGCATTGTGCTCGGAGTCGATGGGCAGCAGCGCCGCACCACTTTGCTCCACCGCTTTCATGAACAGGGCCCCGGACATCACCAGGGCCTCCTTATTGGCCAGCAGCACGCGCTTGCCGGCCCGCACCGCCGCCAGCGTCGGCAACAGGCCCGCCGCGCCGACGATGGCCGCCATCACCACCTCGGCCTCGGGGGCGCTCGCCACCTCGGCCAGAGCCGCTTCGCCGTGACGCACCTCGGTGGCAAGCCCGGCCTCTTTCAGCTGCGTGGCCAGCCAGTCGGCGTCGGTCGGCGTGCCGAGCACCGCCACGTCGGGACGATGGGTCAGGCACTGACGATAGAGGGCCTCGCGGGAGCGATGGGCGGTGAGAGCGTGGACCCGATAGCGGTCGGGGTGGCGGGCGATGACGTCCAGGGTACTGGTCCCGATGGAGCCGGTCGCACCGAGCACCGAGACGCCCTTGATGGTGGTCGAGGAGGTTTGGGACGAGGCAGAAACTGCAGATGCCGTCATGCTTGCACCAGCCAGGTAAAGAACAGGGCGAACACCGGGACCGCCGCGGTAAGACTGTCGATGCGATCGAGCACCCCGCCGTGCCCCGGCAACAGCGCGCTGGAGTCCTTGAGGCCGCGATGGCGCTTGAGCATACTCTCGAGCAGATCGCCGAGCACCGACACCAGGGTCACGCCGAGGGTCAACGCCACCAGCGCCAGACCGGCCGACAGCGACAGCTGCTGCCACAGCGCGAACACCAGCGCCAGCGCAGCGGTGACCGCCATGCCCCCATAGACGCCCTCCCAGGACTTGCCGGGGCTGACGTTGGGTGCCAGCTTGCGCCGCCCCAGGGCACGCCCGACAAAGTAGGCGCCGATGTCGGCACCCCACACCAGCAGCAGCACGAACAGAAGCCAGGCGCTACCGCTCTCGCGCAGCAGATTGAAGCCGACCCAGGTCGGCAGCAGCACCCAGGCTCCCATGGCCAGGCGCATCGCCCGCGAGGACCACTGATGGCTGCGCCCAGGATGACCGAGCACCCACCACAGATTCAGCGCCCAGCCCAGCGCGCCAATGACCAGCGGCCACAGCGCCAGGTGCTGGCCGAAATGCCACAGCAGCGCCATGCCAAGGGCCAGCACCAGCGGTGGCAGCAGGCGCGAGGCCCCGCGCTCGAGCCCCGCCAGATTGGCCCACTCCCAGCCCGCCAGCACCACGATGGCGGCGGTGAACAGGGCGAAGGGGCCGCCCTCCAGACCGAACAGCCCGGCCAGCGCCAGCGGCGCCAGCCAGGCTGCGGTGATGATCCGCTGTCTAAGCACCCTGGGCCTCGAGCTGTTCGTCGGTCATGCCGAAGCGGCGCTTGCGCCGGCAGAAATCCTCCAGGGCGTCATCGAAGGCCTCGCCATCGAAGTCCGGCCACAGGACGGGCGTGAAGTACAGCTCGGCGTAGGCCAGCTGCCACAACAGGAAGTTCGAGATGCGCCGCTCACCGCTGGTGCGAATGCACAGATCCACCGGCGCGGCGTCACTCAGACTGACCTGATCGGCCAGCGCCTGCTCGTCGATGGCGCCGGGGTCGAGCTCGCCGGCGGCCACTCGCTCGGCCAACCGCCGCGCAGCCCGGGCGATGTCCCACTGACCACCGTAGTTGGCGGCGATCACCAGGCGCAGCCCCTGGTTGTCGCAGGTCAGCCGCTCGGCCTCTTCGATGCGCTTCTGGATGGCCGAGGAAAACCCCGAGGTATCGCCGATCACCGACAGCCGGATGTCATGCTCGTGCAGCTTCTTGACCTCACGCTTGAGCGCCATCAGGAACAGTTCCATCAAGGCGTTGACCTCGGCCGCCGGGCGCTTCCAGTTCTCGCTGGAGAAGGCGAACAGCGTCAGCGTCTCGATACGGCGCTCAGCCGCCCGACGAATGACGGCCCTGACCGCCTCCACGCCGGCGTGGTGTCCACGCACTCCTGACAGGCCGCGCGCCTTGGCCCAGCGATTGTTGCCGTCCATGATCACCGCCACATGGCGAGGCAGGCTCGCGGTCGGCGGTAACGGGCGGAGTTCGGGAGACGGCGTTGACTTCATGGTGTCTCGCATGACGGTTGAATCAGGCCCCGAGGCATCCCTGACCCGGGGAGTCCAGACAGTATGACCGATGGCGGGGTCGGCAGGGATCGCTGAACGACGTAGTACCCAGCGGCCGACCGGCCACGCCAGGCGTGACCGGTCGGTATCGCGCCCCCTCCCGGCCGCACAGGCAGGCCGGTACGGGTATCGCCAGGGCGCCTCAGACCTGCATCAGGTCCTCTTCCTTGGCGGTCAGGGTCTTGTCGATCTCGGCGACAAAGCGATCGGTGATCTTCTGGATCTCGTCCTCGCCCTGACGCTCCTCGTCCTCGGAGATATCCTTGTCCTTGAGCAGCGCCTTGAGGTCGTTGTTGGCGTCACGACGCACGTTGCGAATCGCCACCCGGGCGTTCTCGGCCTCCTGACGCGCCTGCTTGATGTAGCCCTTGCGGGTCTCCTCGGTCAGCATCGGCATCGGCACGCGGATCACGTTGCCGGCAGACGCCGGGTTGAGGCCCAGGTCGGAGGTCATGATGGCCTTCTCGACCTTCGGCACCATGCTCTGCTCCCAGGGCACCACGGCCAGGGTGCGGGCGTCCTCGACGTTGACAGAGGCCACCTGGTTGAGCGGCATCATGGAACCGTAGTATTCGACCTGCACCGCGTCCAGAATGCTGGGATGAGCACGACCGGTACGAATCTTGTTCAGGTTGTGATGCAGCGACTCGACGGTCTTCTGCATTCTTGCTTCTGCGTCTTTCTTGATCTCGTTGATCACGATGTCACCCTCTGTGAATCAGCGTGCCTTCCTTGCCGCCCACCACCAGGTTGAGCAGGGCGCCAGGCTTGTTCATGTTGAAGACCCGGACCGGCATGTCATGGTCCCGCACCAGGCAAATCGCGGTCAAATCCATCACCCCGAGCTTCTGATCGAGGGCGTCATCATAGGACAGTTCGTCGTACTTCACGGCATCGTCGAACTTGACCGGATCCTTGTTGTAGACGCCGTCCACCTTGGTGGCCTTGACCACCACGTCGGCGTCGATCTCGATACCGCGCAGACAGGCGGCGGAATCGGTGGTGAAGAAGGGATTGCCGGTACCGGCGGAGAACAGTACCACGTCACCGGAGGTCAGGTAGCGAATCGCCGTGCGCCGATCGTAGTGCTCCACCACGCCGCTCATGGGAATGGCCGACATCACTCGCGAACGGATGTTCGAGCGCTCCAGCGCATCACGCATGGCCAGGGCGTTCATCACCGTGGCCAGCATCCCCATGTGGTCACCGGTCACGCGCTCCATGCCGGCCTCGTGCAGGGCGGCACCGCGGAACAGGTTGCCGCCACCGACCACGATACCGACCTGGACACCGATACCGACCAGTTGCCCGATCTCCAGCGCCATGCGGTCCAGTACCTTGGGGTCGATGCCAAAGTCGGCATCCCCGGTCAACGCCTCACCCGAGAGCTTCAGCAGGATGCGCTTGTACTTCGACACCGCGGCACGGGGCTTCTCGGACTTGGACAGGGGGGAAGAATCGACGCTGCTCATGGCATTTCTCCGCTTTGGGCTTGACTGGGTCGGGTGGCGGTCGGTCAGGCCGCGAGACACCCACCGCTGACGCATACACGAAGGCGTGCGCTTTCGCGCACGCCATCATTACACTGTGCAGGCACAGTTTGGAACCTTGGACCTTAGCTACGCTTGGCCTGTTCCATGACTTCCTTGGCGAAGTCGACCTCTTCCTTCTCGATGCCCTCGCCCACTTCAAAGCGAGTGAAGCCGACCACTTCACCACCGGCGGCCTTGACGAACTCGGCCACGCTCTGGTTCGGGTCCTTGACGAAGGGCTGCTCGGTCAGGCTGTTCTCGGCCAGGTACTTCTTCAGACGGCCCTGGACCATCTTCTCGGCGATCTGCTCAGGCTTGCCGGCCATGTCCGGCTGAGCCAGGATGATGGCCTTTTCCTCGTCGAGGGCTTCCTGAGGCATGTCCTCGGGACGGGCCACGGCCGGGTTGATCGCGGCGACGTGCATGGACACGTCCTTGGCGGCTTCCTGGGTACCGCCCTTGAGCTCGGTCAGCACGCCGATACGGCCACCGTGCACATAGGCACCCACCAGGTTGCCTTCAGCGGCGTCGACGACGACGGCACGGCGCACGCCGATGTTCTCGCCAATCTTCTGCACCAGCTGCTCGCGGGCGGTTTCCAGCTCGCCTTCGGTCACCGCGGCCACGTCGTCGCTCTTGGCGGCGAAGAAGGCGTCGGCGATCTTGTCGGCGAAGGCCTTGAAGTTGTCGTCACGGGCAACGAAGTCGGTCTCGGAGTTGATCTCGACCATCACACCGTAGGCACCGTCTTCGGCCACACGAGTGACGACGACGCCTTCAGCGGCGGTACGACCGGCCTTCTTGGCGGCCTTGAGACCGGAGTTCTTGCGCAGATCCTCGATGGCCTGCTCGATGTCACCGCCGGCTTCGGTGAGTGCCTTCTTGCACTCCATCATGCCGAGCCCGGTACGCTCGCGCAGTTCCTTGACCTGGGAGGCGCTGATAGCTGCCATGGTATTCACCTCTAAATGGTTCGACCTGGGTGTCGGAGAGACCCTCGGTATTACCGCGGGCCTGAAGTAGAGAAAAGGGGGCCACGGCCCCCTTTGCGCCTGTCCGGCGTGGATCGCTCGCGCGATCGGCTGGCCCAGGCGGGCCGAAGCTTACTCGGCAGCGGCAGCGGCGGCGTCGCCTTCGCTGTCGGTCACTTCGACGAACTCATCGGGGCGACCTTCCTTCGCACGGCCACAGGCATCGGCGATGGCCTTGACGTAGATCTGGATGGCGCGGATGGAGTCATCGTTGCCCGGGATCACGTAGTCGACGCCGTCCGGATCGGAGTTGGTGTCGACCACACCGATGACCGGAATGCCCAGCTTGTTCGCCTCGTTGATGGCGATGCGCTCGTGGTCGACGTCGATCACGAACAGTGCGTCCGGCAGGCCGCCCATGTCCTTGATACCGCCGATGGAACGCTCGAGCTTGTCCTGCTCGCGGGTGGCCATCAGGACTTCTTTCTTGGTCAGCTTCTCGAAGGTGCCATCTTCGTGCATGGTTTCGAGTTCGCGCAGACGCTTGATGGACTGACGAATGGTCTTGTAGTTCGTCAGCATGCCGCCGAGCCAGCGGTGGTTGACGAACGGCTGACTCACACGGTTCGCTTCTTCCTTGATGATCTTGCTCGCGCTACGCTTGGTACCGACGAACAGGATCTTGTTGTTGGAAGCGGCCATCTTCTCGACCACATCGATCGCCTCGTTGAGCGCCGGAAGGGTATGCTCGAGGTTGATGATGTGAATCTTGTTACGAGCGCCGAAGATGAACTTGCCCATCTTCGGGTTCCAGTAACGGGTCTGGTGACCGAAGTGTGCGCCTGCCTTGAGCAGGTCACGCATATTGACGTGTGCCATGGATGACTCCTGAAAAATCGGGTTAGGCCTCCACGCACCCCATGGATCCGACCAGAGGTTTCCCTCAGGCACCCGGGACCATGTGTCGGTGCGTGTGTGTTTTCAAGGCGCGAGGCTCCGTCATGGAGACCTCTTCTACTGTTTGTCGCTCGCCAGCGGGCTATCCCGTTGCAGGCGATCGCAAGACCAGGGTCTCGACGAAAACACCAGCAAGGAACGGCGATTGCAGGAAAGCGCGCAGCTTTATACCATGGATGACCTTCGAATTGAAGTCGCCCAACGTCTCGCGCACCTCGACGCGTCCCTCCCCGGAGTCGCCGCGGTCATCGTCGCCGCGAGCCAGCGACTCGGCTCAGCCGCCTGCGCCGGGGCGACACCACCCAGACCGAGATCCCATGAACGTACCCATCAAGACGCCCGAAGAAATCGAGAAGATGCGCGAAGCCGGCCGCCAGGCCGCCAGTGTGCTGGAGATGATCGCCCCCCACGTGGAAGCCGGCGTCAGCACAGGCCACCTGGACAAGCTGTGCCACGACTACATCGTCAACGAGCTCGGCTCCACCCCGGCGCCGCTCAACTATCACGGCTTTCCCAAGTCGATCTGCACCTCGATCAACCACGTGGTCTGCCACGGCATCCCCGACGACAGCAAGAAGCTGAAGAAGGGTGACATCATGAACATGGACATCACCGTAAGGACCGCCGACGGCTACCACGGTGACTCCAGCGTGATGTTCATCATCGGCGAGACCATCCAGGGCGAGCGGCTGTGCCGGGTCACCCAGGAGTGCCTCTACCGCAGCATGGCGCTGGTGCGCCCTGGTGCCCGCCTGTCGGAGCTGGCCCGGGCCATCGAGAGCCACGCCAAGGCCAACGGCTATTCGGTGGTGCGTGACTTCTGCGGCCACGGCATCGGCGCCGGCTTCCACGAGGACCCCCAGGTACTGCACTATGACGGCTACGCCCCCGAGGCGGATATCGAACTGGCCGCCGGCATGTGCTTCACCATCGAACCGATGATCAACGTCGGCGACCATCGCACCAAGGTACTGCGCGATGGCTGGACCGCCGTGACCAAGGACAAGGGGCTGACCGCCCAGTGGGAGCACACCCTGCTGGTGACCGAGACGGGGGTCGAGGTGCTGACCGCCCGTTCCGACGAAGACCTGTCCTTCCTCGAGCGCTGAGAGCCCATGCTGCTGCACCACTATCGCTTCGCACCGGAATTCGAGCTGTTCGACTTCGACGACTTCGCTCGCCAGCTCGAGGGCCAGCGCTCCCCCATCGCGCCCTTCAAGGGCGCGCTCAAGGAGATCCAGTCGCGGCTGGACGAGCGCTTCCTCGGCGGCGCCGACATCCGCGACCTGGTGCGAGGACGGGCCTGGTGCCTGGACCAGCTGCTGGCGCTGGCCTGGGCGCGCCAGCCAGGCCTGGACGATGGTGTAGCGCTACTGGCGGTGGGTGGCTACGGCCGCGGTGAGCTGCATCCTCATTCGGACATCGACCTGATGTTCCTGCTCGAGGACGATGACGACACGCCCTACCGCGAGCCGCTGACCGCCTTCATCACCTTCCTGTGGGACATCGGTCTCGAGATCGGCCACAGCGTGCGCTCGCTCAACGACTGCGAGCGCGAGGCGAAGGCCGACGTCACCGTCATCACCAATCTGCTCGAGTCACGCACCCTGGCCGGCCGCGAGGCCCTGCGCCAGGCCATGCGCGAGCGCCTGTCCGGTGAGCGCATGTGGCCGGCAGACCGCTTCTTCGAGGCCAAGTGGCAGGAGCAGATCACCCGCCACTACCGCTTCAACAACTCCGAGTATCACCTCGAACCGAACATCAAGAGCTCCCCCGGGGGGCTTCGCGATATCCAGATGATCGGCTGGGTGGCCAAGCGCCACTTCGATACCGAGTCCTACGAGGACGTGGTCGCCAAGGGCTTCATGAACGATGCCGAGCACCGCATCCTGAGCCAGGGCCAGGCCTTCCTGTGGCAGGTCCGCTACGCCCTGCACATGCTCACCGGACGCGCCGAGGATCGGCTGCTGTTCGACCATCAGAACACCATCGCCGAGCTGTTCGGCTACCGCGACAGTCCCGAGCGCCTGGCGGTGGAACAGTTCATGAAGCGCTACTACCGCCATGTCACCGCCCTGGCCGGGCTCAACGACATGCTGCTGCAGCACTTCGACGAACAGATCCTGAGGCCCGACACCCCGATCAGCGTGACCCCGCTGAACGAGCGTTTCGAGATCGCCGGCGGCTACATCCAGGTGCGCTCGCGAACCCTGTTCCGCGACCAGCCGGCGGCGCTGCTCGAGCTGTTCTACCTGATGGCCGAGCACCCCGAGATCGAAGGCGTACGCGCCGACACCATCCGCCTGATCCGCGACCATCGCCACCTGATGGACGACCGCTACCGCAACGACCCGCGTCACCAGGCGCTGTTCATGGCGCTACTGCGCTCCGGTGGCAATGTCGCCCGCCAGCTGCGCCGGATGAATCGCTACGGGGTGCTGGGCAAGTATCTGCCGGCCTTCGGCCAGGCGGTCGGCCTGATGCAGCACGATCTGTTCCATATCTACACCGTGGACGCCCACACCCTGCGCCTGCTGAAGTGCCTGCACGGCTTCCGCAAGCCCGAGGCGAAGAAGGAGTTCCCGGTGGCGGCGACCCTGATTCACCAGGCGCCGAAGATGGAGATCCTGTGGATCGCCGGGCTGTTCCACGACATCGGCAAGGGCCGCGGCGGCGATCATTCGCTGATCGGCGCCCGCGAGGTCGAGGACTTCGCCGAACGCCACGGGCTCAGCCAGCGTGATACCCGACTGGTCAGCTGGCTGGTGGAAAACCACCTGCTGATGTCGATGATCGCCCAGAAGCGCGACATCACCGACCCCGAGGTGATCCGCGACTTCGCCGCCAGCGTCGGCGACGAGACCCGCCTGGACTACCTGTACATCCTCACCGTGGCCGACATTACCGCGACCAATCCCACCCTGTGGAATGGCTGGCGCGCCTCGCTGATGCGCCAGCTCCACGCCGAGACCCGGCGGGCACTGCGGCGTGGCCTCGAGAACCCGCTGGAGCGCGCCGACTGGGTCCGCGAGACCCGCGAGGAGGCGCACTCGCTGCTGGCCACGATCGGCGCCGACATGGCGCGGGTCGACGCCCTGTGGGAGTCGCTCGGCGAGGACTTCTTCCTGCAGTACGCCTCCAGCGAGGTGGTGTGGCAGACCCAGGGCATGCTGGCCCACGCCGGCAGCGAGCTGCCGCTGATCCTGATCAACGCGCCCACCGACGACATGGCCGAGGGCGGGACCAAGGTATTTATCCATACCCGTTCGGTGGATGACCTGTTCGCCGCCACCGCCGCCGCCATGGAGCAGCTCGGGCTGTCGATCCACGACGCGCGCATCGCCACCTCGCTCAATGACTGGACGCTGAACACCTTTATCGTGCTCGATGACCACGACAAGCCGATCCGCGACGCCAGCCGCCTCGAGGAGATTCGCCGCCACCTGGTCGAAGAACTCGACGACCCGGACGACTACCCGACCATCGTCACCCGCCACACCCCGCGCCAGCTCAAGCACTTCAAGGTGGCCACCCAGGTGGCCATCGAACAGGACCCGGGTGGCGAGCGCACCCTGCTGGAGCTGACCGCACCGGACCGGCCCGGCCTGCTGGCTCGGGTCGGCAGTATCTTCATGGAGCAGGGCATCACCCTGTCGGCGGCGAAGATCGCGACCCTCGGCGAGCGCGTCGAGGACGTCTTCTACGTCACCGACCGCGAAGGCCGACCGATCACCGACCCCGAGCGCCAGCAGCAGTTGCGCGAACGGCTGATCGACGTCCTCAGTGTCTAGCGGCCCCGCCGAGCTGAGCTGAATCACACAGCAGGCAAGGCGCGTCGATTTGAGGCTGGTACGCCCCTTCCCTATAATCGATGCCCGGTCGCGCCCCGCGCCGACGGCACCCACTCCCGTGATGACAACGACGCCCCAAGGGCGCGCCTGGACCCCATGAACCCTGATCTCGACGCCTTGCAACCCTACCCCTTCGAGCGCCTGGCGGCGCTGAAGGCGGACCTGACGCCACCAGCCGACCTCGCCCATCGTCCGCTGACCATCGGCGAGCCACAGCATGCGCCCTACCAGGCGGCACTCGACGCCCTGGTCCGACATCAGCATGACTTCGCCCGCTATCCGGCCATCGCCGGACTGCCCGAGCTGCGTCAGGCCATCGCCGACTGGGCCAGTAGCCGCTTCGGCCTGGACGGGCTCGACGCCGAGCACCAGGTGCTGCCGGTCAACGGTACCCGCGAGGCCATCTTCGCCTTCGTCCAGGCCTGTCTCGATCGCTCACGCCCGGCGCGGGTGGCGGTGCCCAACCCCTTCTACCAGATCTATGAAGGCGCCGCCCTGCTGGCCGGCGGCACCCCGCTGTACCTCGACTGCCGTGCCGACAACGACTTCCGCCCGGATTTCTCGGCCGTCGACGCCGACACCTGGCGCCAGGTACAGCTGGTGTTCTTGTGTTCGCCGGGCAACCCCACCGGCGCGGTGACCCCGATCGAAGAGTTCCAGCAGTTGATCGCCCTGGCCGACGAGCACGACTTCATCATCGCCTCCGACGAGTGCTACTCGGAGCTGTACCTGGATGAGCAGGCTCCCCCACCGGGACTGTTGCAGGCCGCCGCCGCCATGGGGCGCCACGACTATCACCGCTGCCTGGTGTTCCACTCGCTGTCCAAGCGTTCGAACCTGCCGGGGCTACGCTCGGGCTTCGTCGCAGGCGACGCCGAGCTGATCAGCCGCTTTCGTCGCTACCGCACCTACCACGGCTGCGCCATGGCACTGCCGATCCAGCAGGCCTCGATCGCCGCCTGGTCCGACGAAGCCCACGTGCGCGACAACCGAGACGCCTACCGCGCCAAGTTCGCCGCGGTCACCGAGATCCTCGCACCGGTGATGGACTTTCCCGCCCCCGAGGCTAGCTTTTATCTGTGGCCAGCGGTCCCCGACGGTGACGACGCCGCCTTCACCAGGCGACTCTACGCCGAGGCCCACGTCAGCGTCCTGCCGGGCAGCTACATGGGCAGAACCGGCAGCGACGGCACCAACCCGGGCGCCGGTCGGCTGAGACTGGCACTGGTGGACGAACTGGCCCCCACTCGGGAAGCGGCCGAGCGCATCCGCGACCTGCTCGCACGCGGCTGATCCCGACCGACGCCACGACCAACGAACATTGAGGACGGGCCCCATGCTGACGCTCTACGTGATCAAGAACTGCGATACCTGCCGCAAGGCCCAGAAGGCGCTGGACGGCAGCGGCCACCCCTACCAGGTCCATGACCTGCGCGCCGATGGCGTATCGGCGGCGCTGCTCGAGCACTTCCTCGAGTCGGTGCCGGTGCTGACCCTGCTCAACAAGCGCAGCACCACCTGGCGCCAGCTACCTGACGACGACAAGAACGACGTCGACGCCAACAAGGCCCGCGAATTGATGCTCGCCAACCCGACCCTGATCAAGCGCCCGCTGCTCGACACCGGCGACGACATCCTGGTCGGCTATCGCGACGGCGACTACGACGACCTCTAATTTTTCGCCCCTCTTTGCGAATTCCAGTACCTACGAAAAGGACATACGGCATGCACAGCTTTGCACTCGGCATCGGCACCCAGAACACCCAGGGCGACTGGCTCGAGGTCTACTACCCGGCGCCGCTGCTCGCCCCCGACGCCAGCCTGGTAGAGGCCGCCGCCCGGGTACTCGACGCGCCCCAGGGCACCGCCGCCGTCAGCTTCCTGCCGGAACACTGCCAGGCCCTGGCCGACGCCCTGCGCGACGCCGGCCACCCGGAGCAGGCCGAACTGGCCGCCAGCCTCAGCGCCAGCCAGCGTCCGCTGGTGGCGACCTTCATCAGTGAGGACCTGCCGCCCCAGAGCGCCCCGGAGGTCTACCTCAAGCTGCACCTGCTGTCCCATCGCCTGGTCAAGCCGCACCAGCTCGACCTCACCGGCATGTTCGGTCTGCTGCGCAATATTGCCTGGAGCAGCGAAGGCGCCATCGACATCATCGAGCTGCCGGCACGCCGCCTCAAGGCCCGCCTGGAAGGTCGCACCCTGTCGGTGGACTGTGTCGACAAGTTCCCCAAGATGACCGACTACGTGGTGCCCAATGGCGTGCGCATCGCCGACACCGCACGGGTGCGTCTGGGCGCCTACCTGGGCGAGGGCACCACGGTGATGCACGAGGGCTTCGTCAACTTCAACGCCGGCACCGAAGGCCCGGGCATGATCGAGGGCCGTATCTCGGCCGGCGTGGTGGTCGGCAAGGGCTCCGACCTGGGCGGTGGCTGTTCCACCATGGGTACCCTGTCAGGTGGCGGCAACATCATCATCTCGGTGGGTGAAGGCTGCCTGATCGGCGCCAACGCCGGTATCGGTATCCCGCTGGGCGACCGCTGCACCGTCGAGGCCGGGCTCTACATCACCGCCGGCGCCAAGGTCACCCTGCTCGATGACCAGGGCCAGGAAGTACGCACCCTGGCGGCCCGCGAACTGGCCGGCCAGGACGATCTGCTGCTGCGTCGCAACTCGACCAACGGCCGTATCGAGTGCCTGACCAACAAGAGCGCCATCGCCCTCAACGAAGCGCTGCACGCCCACAATTGATCCCGAGCGCGGCGGCCCTGGCCGCCGCCTTTCTTCGAGACCGCTATGCCGACTACCGACTTGCCTGCACCGACCGACGCCCCCGCGACCACCGAGACACTCTCGCCCACCCTGGAGCTTGCCCTCGAGCTGTTGCGGCGTCCTTCGGTAACCCCGGACGACATGGGCTGCCAGGCGCTGATGATCGAACGCCTCGAGCGCCTGGGCTTCAACGTCGAGTCGCTGCCCTTCGGCGAAGTGGAAAACTTCTGGGCGGTGCACGGCCACCACGGCCCGGTACTGGCCTTCGCCGGCCACACCGACGTGGTACCCACCGGGCCCGAGCACCAATGGCAGACCCCGCCCTTTGCCCCGATCATCGATGATGACGGCATGCTGCGCGGTCGTGGCGCCGCCGACATGAAAGGCAGCCTGGCCGCCATGGTCACGGCGGTGGAACGCTTTGTCAGCGCCCACCCCGATCACCCCGGACGCATCGCCTTTCTGATCACCGCCGACGAGGAAGGCCCGGCGGTGGACGGCACTCGTGCGGTGGTCGAGCACCTGCGCGAGCGCAACGAACGCCTCGACTACTGCATCGTCGGCGAGCCTTCCTCCACCGAGCGCCTGGGCGACGTGATCAAGAACGGCCGGCGCGGCTCGCTGGGCGGCGTGCTCAAGGTCCGCGGCATCCAGGGCCACGTGGCCTATCCTCACCTGGCGCGTAACCCGATTCACCAGATCGCGCCGGCGCTGGACGCCCTCGCCAACGAACACTGGGATGCCGGCAACGACTGCTTTCCTGCCACCAGCTTCCAGATCTCGAACCTGCGCGCCGGCACCGGTGCCACCAATGTGATCCCGGGCGAGGTCGAGGCCACCTTCAACTTCCGTTTCTCCACCGAGACCACCGATGCCGACTTGCGCGAGCGCACCGAGGCCATCCTGCGTGGCTTCGACCTGGACTTCGAGATCGACTGGACGCTCAACGGCCAGCCCTTCCTGACCCGCGAAGGGGCGCTGGTCGACGCCGCCGTGGCCGGCGTCCGCGACGTCACCGGCACCACCCCGGTGCTGTCCACCTCCGGCGGTACTTCCGACGGTCGCTTCATCGCCACCCTAGGCGCCCAGGTGGTGGAACTTGGCCCGCTCAACGCCACCATCCACAAGGTCGACGAGCGCGTGCGCGCCGCGGACCTGGATGACCTGAGCCGGGTCTACGAAGCCATCCTGACGCGGCTGTTCGCCGACGCAAGGAGCTGAAGTGATGACCGAGCGCTACCCGGATATCGAGATCTATCTTGGCGAGGCCAGCGCCGAGCGCATCGGCGAGTGGCTCGGCGCCACCCTGAATGCCCCGCCGCTGACCCCCTGCGGCAAGCTCAAGTGGCGCACCGAAGGTCACCTCGATGGTGCCGACATTCCCGTGTTGCTGGTCGGCAAGGCCGCCGATGGCTTCGCCAGCCTGTGGCTCGACAGCGGCCAGTCCCCCTGGCCCACCGACGCCGACTTCGCCAGGGCCGCCGCCCTGGCGCTGGACTGCGAGGTGCGCTGCTCGCTGGGCGGCTGGCAGCCCGGCGACGACCCCGACCGTTTCCTGCAGGTGTTACCCGACGGCAGCGAATCGGCCATCGACTGGCCCGACTCGGGACACTGACGAGGCGCTCCCAGCTGGGCCCTGACAAGGGTCCTGCAACGGGCGCAGAGCCAGGCACTGAAACGGGCGCGGAGGCAGACCCGCGGCGCCACAAACGACAACGCCCCGCACTAGGCGGGGCGTCGTGGCAATGGCGAGAGCATCGCGCTCAGGTGATGACGGTGACGTCGTCGGCCTGCAGGCCACGCTCGTTCTCGATCACGTAGTAGCGTACTCTCTGGCCTTCGGCCAGGGTGCGATGGCCCCGGCCGCGGATGGCACGGAAGTGAACAAAGACGTCCTCGCCCCCGTCACGGGTGATGAAGCCGTAGCCCTTGTTGACATTGAACCACTTGACCTCGCCGATCTCGCGATCGTCATCCTCGACCTCGGCCAGGTTGACCAGCCTTGGCGTCAGGGCATTGAGGGCCAGGGTGGCTACCAGCAACACGCCAAAGACCGCTCCGGCAGCGGCAAGGTAGCCATGCAGCAGTGCCTCCTCGGCGATGGCGCCGTGCAACTCCTCGACGGACAGCCCGGTCACCAGGCTGACGGCAAGAGCAATCAGCAGCGGTGCAGCCGCGGCCAACAGCAGACTGATCACACAACAACGAACGAATACCCTTTTTTTCATGGACGTGAAAAACTCTCTTCTTATGGTGAAAACAGGTGGAATGACCATGGGATCCGCGGCCATGCACGATACACAGACGAGATCCTTCCGCCACGACTTCTCGAAAAAAGCCCAAGGCAGGCAGTTGACACGATGAACAGTGACACACCGCAACATGAGTCTATCACGGGTATTGACAAGTCGTCCGCCGATCTAGCAAAGCGTGTCGAAGAACTGGAGAGCCGTCTGGCCTACCAGGAACACTGGCTGGACAGCCTGGACGCCACCATCGCCGGCCAGGAGCGCCGAATGATGGAGCTGGAACGCATCAATCGCCTGATGCAGGAAAGGCTACGCGAACTGGCGGCCAGCAACGACCGCGGACTGGGCGATGCCCCCGGCCCCGAGGACGAGTTGCCGCCACACTATTGAGGCGCGGCCCGGCGGACAGGACAGTACTGCTCCGCCGCTGCCCCCCCCCCCCGGCGGATGCCATCAACAAGAACACCGCCAGGCATTTGCCTGGCGGTGTTTTTTGTATCAGATCGATATCGATGCTGCCAGCGGTGCAGTTGTAGTGAGCCTGACGATAGCCTCAGTCGAGGCTGTCCAGATATCGCGCCTGACGATAGCGTCAGTCGAGGCTGTCCAGATAACGCTCCACGTCCAGCGCCGCCATGCAGCCGCTGCCGGCTGAGGTGATCGCCTGACGATAGACGTGATCCATGACGTCGCCGGCGGCGAACACACCGGGCACGCTGGTGGCGGTGGCGTTGCCCTCGAGGCCTGACTTGACCTTGATATAGCCGCCTGCCATCTCGAGCTGGCCCTCGAAGATGCCGGTGTTGGGGCTATGACCGATGGCGATGAACACGCCGGGTGCGGTGATCTCGCGGGTCGAACCGTCCTCGACCGCCTTGAGCCGCGCACCGGTGACCCCGGTGTTGTCCCCCAGCACCTCGTCCAGAGTGTGGTTCCAGATCAGTTCGACGTTGCCGTTCTCGGCCTTCTCGAACAGCTTGTCCTGCAGAATCTTCTCCGCCCTGAGGCTGTCGCGGCGGTGCACCAGGGTGACCTTGGAGGCGATATTGGACAGGTAAAGCGCCTCTTCCACGGCGGTGTTGCCGCCGCCCACCACGATCACTTCCTGGTTGCGATAGAAGAAGCCGTCGCAGGTGGCGCAGGCCGACACGCCCTGGCCCATGAACTGCTGCTCCGAGGGCAGCCCCAGGTAGCGCGCACTGGCCCCGGTAGCAATGATCAGGGCGTCGCAGGTGTAGGTGCCGTTGTCGCCCTTCAAGGTGAAGGGACGTTCGCGCAGTTCCACCTCGTGGATATGGTCGAACAGCACCTCGGTATCGAATCGCTCGGCGTGACGGCGCATGCGCTCCATCAGCTCCGGCCCCTGGACACCGGCGTCGTCGCCTGGCCAGTTGTCCACGTCGGTGGTGGTGGTCAACTGACCGCCTGTCTGCATGCCGGTGATCAACAGCGGCTTGAGATTGGCCCGCGCAGCGTAGACCGCCGCACTGTAGCCGGCAGGCCCCGAGCCCAGGATGATCAGACGTTCGTGGCGCACTTCGCTCATGGCTACCTCACAAGACTAACTTGACTAAGCCGGGGGCTCCCCTGGGGGGCCGCGACGCTAAAGGAAAATGGATTCGATGATGACGGCGACGCAGCGTCGTCATGAGCCAATCCACCCGGAACTCGGGTCGGCAGGGTGCGGTCTGCCGCGCAACGGTCTGTCGCGACTGGCCAGCACACCAGCATGCCGAGAATATACGCAACGGGGCGGCCAGGCCGCCCCGTCGTGACACTGCTCGGGCTGTCCCGAGTCGGCTCACCTGGCGGTGAGCGCTGGCAGCGTCTTACAGCTCGCTGGAGTGAGTACCCAGGTACTTGGCGACACCTTCAGCGGTATCCTTCATGCCTTCCTGGCCTTCGTCCCAGCCAGCCGGGCAGACTTCGCCGTGCTTCTGGTGGTGCTGCAGGGCCTTGACCATACGCACCATCTCATCGACGTTGCGGCCCAGCGGCAGGTTGTTGACCACCTGATGCTGCACCACGCCATCCTCGTCGATCAGGAAGGAGGCGCGCAGGGCGACACCGGCTTCCGGATGCTCGATGCCGTACGCCTGGGTAATCTCGTGCTTGACGTCGGCCACGATCGGGAAGCCGACCTCACCGATACCACCGGCGTCCGGGCTGGTCTTGCGCCAGGCGTAGTGGGTGAACTGGGAATCGATGGAGACACCGATCACCTCGACGCCCAGATCCTTGAACTGCGCCAGACGGTTGTCATGGGCGATGATCTCGGACGGGCACACGAAGGTGAAGTCCAGCGGCCAGAAGAACAGCACGCGCAGCTTGCCGTTGCTGTCGGACAGCTTGAAGTTCTCGACGATTTCGCCGTTGCCGGTGACGGCGGCGGCTTCGAAATCGGGAGCTTGACGTCCTACCAGTACGCTCATGAAAGTCTCCTTGGAGTAGTGAAACGTGAGGGTTCAAGAATCAGGGGCAAATACCGGATGTCACCCTAGGCCAGCGAACCACACCGGGCCAATCGACCTGGGCCATCGACCCGATAGTCGCCGGCTATTGTCACCCGACGGCGATGACGTCGCAATGACGCCGTCATCGACATCCGCCAGGCTCGAATGAGATCGTTACGCGGCCCACAGCGGCGCATGACACTTCCATCACATGAGCCCTGTCACATGACCTCGTCATCGTCGCCGGCGACCACCGAGACGATATCCTCGGTCACCGCATCCACCTCGATACGGTAGTGGATCGGCGCACAGCACTGAGGGCAGTCTTCCCAGGTCTCGTGGCTGCCCTGGGAGGTGTCCACCACCAGCTCGATATGGGCATCGCAGTAGGGGCAATCAAGCCGCCAGCTCGGCAGCGTCTGTTCGTGCACGATGCAGCTCCCCTCTGGTCGCGATCGACGTGAACCTTCACCATGGGGGTGACCCGACAGCCTTTCAAGGCGTGATCCGGCATCCGTTTACACGTCAACGGTTGAAGAACACAACTATGATGACCAAGTACCACTACTAGTACCACCAAGGGATCGATATTGGCCCCGCGCCGATCCCAGCGAACCTGGACCGTTCGATTCAATGCCTCAGGAGGACAGCATGAGTAGCGATTCCCTACCGGATACCCGTCGCACGCTAGATGTAGGCGGGACTCAGTACGACTTCTACAGCCTGGCCCAGGCTGCCGAGGACCTTGGCGATATTCAGCGTCTGCCGATGACGCTCAAGGTACTGCTGGAAAACCAGCTACGCTTTGCCGACGATGAGAGCGTGTCCAGAGACGACCTTCAGGCGCTGGTGGACTGGCAGAAGGAAGGCCGCTCGGACCGCGAGATCGGCTACCGTCCCGCCCGCGTGCTGATGCAGGACTTCACCGGCGTGCCGGGGGTGGTCGACCTGGCCTCGATGCGTGCCGCGGTGGAAAAACTCGGTGAGCAACCGTCGAAGATCAACCCGCTGTCACCGGTCGATCTGGTCATCGACCACTCGGTGATGGTCGACAAGTACGGCGACCCGTCCGCCTTCAAGGACAACGTGGCGCTGGAGATGGAGCGCAACCGCGAGCGCTACGAGTTCCTGCGCTGGGGCCAGCAGGCCTTCGACAACTTCCGCGTGGTGCCGCCGGGCACCGGCATCTGCCACCAGGTCAACCTGGAGTACCTGGGCAAGACGGTGTGGACCCGGGAAGAGGACGGCAAGACCCTGGCCTACCCGGATACCCTGGTCGGCACCGACTCCCACACCACCATGATCAACGGCCTCGGCGTACTCGGCTGGGGTGTCGGCGGTATCGAGGCCGAGGCCGCCATGCTCGGCCAGCCGGTGTCGATGCTGATCCCCGAGGTCATCGGCTTCAAGCTGACCGGCAAGCTCAGAGAAGGCATCACCGCCACCGACCTGGTACTCACCGTCACCGAGATGCTGCGCAAGAAAGGCGTGGTCGGGAAGTTCGTCGAGTTCTACGGCGACGGCCTCAAGGACCTGCCCCTGGCCGACCGCGCCACCATCGCCAACATGGCCCCGGAGTACGGCGCCACCTGCGGCTTCTTCCCGGTGGACGACGAGACCTTGAACTACATGCGGCTGTCCGGCCGCGACGACGACCAGATCGCCTTGGTCGAGGCCTACTCCAAGGAGCAGGGCCTGTGGCGCGAACCCGGCCACGAGCCGATCTTCAGCGACACCCTGGGACTCGACATGGGTGACGTCGAGGCCAGCCTCGCCGGTCCCAAGCGGCCCCAGGACCGTGTCGCCCTGAGCCAGCTCGCCACCACCTTCGAAAAACTGATGGAGGACGAGGGCAAGTCGGCCAAGGACAGCCGCGACGACAAGATGGGCTCCGAGGGCGGCCAGACCGCGGTCGGCGTCGAGCGCAGCTATCGTCACGCCGACAGCCAGGACGTCAACTACAAGGGCGAGGACTTCAGCCTGGACCCCGGCGCGGTGGTCATCGCTGCCATCACCTCGTGCACCAACACCTCGAACCCCAGCGTGATGATGGCTGCAGGCCTCTTGGCCCGCAAGGCCAAGGAGAAGGGCCTGGCGACCAAGCCCTGGGTCAAGACCTCGCTGGCTCCCGGCTCCAAGGTGGTCACCGAATACCTGGCCGCCGCCGGCCTGCAGGACGACCTCAACGCCCTGGGCTTCAATCTGGTGGGCTATGGCTGCACCACCTGCATCGGCAACTCGGGCCCGCTGCCCGAGCCGATCGAGGATGCGGTCAAGACCGGCGACCTGACGGTGGCCTCGGTACTGTCCGGCAACCGCAACTTCGAAGGCCGGGTGCACCCGCTGGTGAAGACCAACTGGTTGGCCTCACCGCCCCTGGTGGTGGCCTTCGCCCTGGCCGGCAATGTGCGCTGCGACCTGGACAATGACCCCATCGGTGAAGGTAGCGACGGCGAGCCGGTCTACCTCAAGGACATCTGGCCCACCCAGGCCGAGGTCGCCGAGGCGGTGGAGAAGGTCAACACCGAGATGTTCCGCAAAGAATACGCCGCGGTGTTCGACGGCGACGAGGTGTGGAAGGCCATCAAGGTGCCGGAAAGCGAGGTCTACGAGTGGGACGACAACTCGACCTACATCCAGCACCCGCCCTTCTTCGAGGGCATGGGCAAGGAGCCGTCCAAGGTCGAGGACGTCAAGGACGCCCATGTACTGGCCATGCTCGGCGACAGCGTGACCACCGACCACATCTCGCCGGCCGGCGCGATCAAGCCCGACAGCCCGGCGGGCCGCTACCTGCAGGAGAACGGCGTCAAGCCGGTGGACTTCAACTCCTACGGCTCGCGGCGCGGCAACCACGAGGTGATGATGCGCGGCACCTTCGCCAACGTGCGCATCCAGAACGAGATGCTCGATGGCGTGGTCGGTGGCGAGACTCGCCACGTGCCCAGCGGCGAACAGATGGCGATCTACGACGCCGCTATGAAGTACCAGGAGGAAGGCACCCCCCTGGTGGTGGTGGCCGGCAAGGAGTACGGCACCGGCTCCTCCCGCGACTGGGCAGCCAAGGGCACCCTGCTGCTCGGCGTGCGCGCCGTGCTGGCGGAGTCCTACGAGCGCATCCACCGCTCCAACCTGATCGGCATGGGCGTGGTACCGCTGCAGTTCCCCGAAGGAGAGGATCGCAAGTCACTCGGCATGACCGGCGACGAGACGGTCTCCATCGAGGGCCTCGACAGCCTCGAGCCGGGCGGCAAGGTCAAGGTGACCATCAAGGGCGACAAGGGTGAGAAGACCCTCGACGCCCTGTGTCGCATCGACACCGCCAACGAGCTCGAGTACTACCGCCACGGCGGCATCCTGCACTATGTGCTGCGCAAGATGATCGGCGCCGCCTGATCACCCGGCGGGCCCAGGCCCGCCACACAGACGGCCGGCGCATCGCACTGGCCGTCACACCGAGACCTCGCCCACCGGCGAGGTCTTTTTTTAGCACTTCGCCGACCTGCAGAAACCAGGCTGGGCGTGAGATTAAGGTAGGTAGTTTTCAGGCACAGGGGACTGAACGGGCATGTCTTGACACCTCGCTCGGTACCGCCACAGGAGCAGTTTCAAATAATGGCTTGCAAGCCCTTATCAGCGATGACGTTGAGCAGCTTGAGCGCAGGGCCGGCCGGACGCGTTTCGCCCTGCTCCCACTTGCGCACCGTCGAGGCAGTGGTGTGCAGGTGATGGGCGAACACCGGCTGGCTGAAATTCAACGCCTCACGTAGACGCTTGATGTCACCGGCACTGAACTCGCGCACCGGTGGAGGACACATGGTGTCAAACTGACGCATGGTTACCTTGCTGATCGCGCCAGCGTCTTGCAATGCGGCCAACTCGCCGCGCAGGGATTCAATGATTTTGCTCGTCACAACGCACCTCCAGTAGAACACCCGCTTGCAACGCCTTTGCCAACTGCCTGGCGGAAAGTTCTAGAAACACCTTACCAGCACTTGGTGTCTACTCAGTGCTCAAGAAAGTAAAAACCCCGCCTTGTGGCGGGGTTCCGTGATCGCTTGAGCGCGCAGATGCCTAGAAGGCGCGGCGACGATAGTCGCGATAGTTGGGCATCCAGCAGCTCTTTTCGATGTCGCGGCGCAGCTTGGTACCGTCGCTCTTGAGCGCCACGCCCTCGTGCTGGGCCTGGGCCGCCACGTCGAAGGCGATCGACTTGGAGATATCGCGGATGCGCGACAGCGCCGGCAGCATGGCACCCTCGCCCTCCTTGACGATCGGTGCCTCCCGGGCCAGAGCCCGTGAGGCCGCCATCAGCATCGCATCGGTGACGCGGCGTGCACCGCTTGCCACCACCCCGAGGCCGATCCCCGGGAAGATGTAGGCGTTGTTGCACTGGGCGATGGGAATGCGACGACCATTGATCTCGACCGGGGCGAAGGGACTGCCGGTGGCCACCAGGGCGTCGCCGTTGGTCCACTCGAGCACGTCGGAGGGGATCGCTTCGGCCCGAGAAGTGGGGTTGGACAGCGGCATGATCAGCGGCATCTTGCAGTTGGCGTGCATCGCCTTGACCACCGCCTCGGTGAAGATACCCTTCTGGCCACAGACGCCGAGCAGCACCGTCGGCTGAACCTGCTTGACCACCTCGAGCAGGTCCTGACCTTCCCAGCCCTCGACCATACCGGCCGGGTGAGCAAGGCGGCGCTGGAAGTCACGCAGCCAGGTCTGGTCGTCCGTCACCAGGCCCTCGCGATCGACCATGTAGACCCGCTCGCGGGCCTGGGACTCGGTCAGGCCTTCGGCCATCATCGCCACCACCACCATCTCGGCGATGCCGCAGCCGGCGGAGCCGGCGCCGACGAACACCACCCGCTGACGGGCCATGCCCTCGCCACGGGCCTGGCAGGCCGCCATCAGGGTGCCGACGCAGACCGCAGCGGTGCCCTGGACGTCATCATTGAAGCAGCATAGCTCGTCGCGATAGCGCTCCAGCAGCGGCATGGCGTTGGCCTGGGCAAAGTCCTCGAACTGCAGCAGTACCTTGGGCCAGCGCCGCTTCACCGCCTGCATGAAGGCATCGATGAACTCGTCGTATTCTTCCTGGCTGATACGCGGGTGGCGCCAGCCCATGTAGCGCGGGTCGTCCAGCAACTGCTGGTTGTTGGTACCGACGTCGAGCATTATCGGCAGAGTATTGGCCGGGCTGATGCCGCCACAGGCGGTGTACAGCGACAGCTTGCCGATGGGGATGCCCATGCCGCCGATGCCCTGGTCACCGAGGCCGAGGATGCGCTCGCCGTCGGTGACCACGATCACCTTGACGTTGTCCTTGGTGGCGCTGCGCAGGATGTCGTCCATGTACTCGCGGTCGGGGTAGGAGATGAACAGCCCCCGGTGGTTGCGATAGATATTGGAGAATTCCTCACAGGCCTTGCCGACCGTGGGGGTGTAGATGATCGGCAGCATCTCCTCGAGATGCTCGGAGACGAGGCGGAAGAACAGCGTCTCGTTGTCGTCCTGGATCGCCCGCAGGTAGATATGGCGGTCCAGGTCATTCTGGCACTGCTGGTACTGGTGGTAGGCACGCTCGACCTGTTCGTCGATGGTCTCGACGTTCTGCGGCAAGAGGCCGATCAGGTTGAACTGCAGGCGCTCCTTCTGGGTGAAGGCGCTGCCCTTGTTGAGCAGCGGCATCTCCAGCAGAGAGGGTCCAGCGTAGGGAATATAGAGGGGACGCTTGGGTTCTGTGCTCATCTCTCGTCTCGTTTGGTGACTCGGTCAAGGGACTCTGGCGAGTCCGGGCACTCTTCTCGGTACCCTTGGGGAAACACTGACGACATCGCCCGTGCGCGATGCACCGGGCTCAGGCGGCGCCTGCCTGACAAGGCGTTATACCATTCTTCCTTTGTGCCCACTCTAGCACGCCGTCGAGAAAGCCCCGCAAAAGCGGGCCCTCAACGCAGGGCCCATGCGCACTTTAGCTCAGACAAGAGCGACTCGACGATGAGACGCGTAGGAAACGGCTCAAACGAAGCGACCAAGCCCCGCGGCGACACGCAGTCGATCCATCAGCGGAGCAGCCTCGGCACGAGCACGCTCGGCCCCTTGAAGCAGCACCGTCTCGATATGGCCCGGATCTTCCATCAGCGCCTGGTAACGCTCACGCGGGGCGCGCAGCTGTTCGTTGAGGTGTTCGAAGACCCGGTTCTTGGCGTCCCCCCAGCCGATGCCCGCGGCGTAGTCATCACGCATGGCCTGGGTTTCCTCGGCGCTGGCGAAGGCCGAATAGATCTGGAACAGGGTGCAGGTGTCGGGATCCTTGGGCTCGCCGGGCTCCAGCGAGTTGGTCTTGATCTTGCGCACCAGCTTGAGCAGCTTCTTTTCCGGCACGAACAGCGGGATGGTGTTGTTGTAGCTCTTGGACATCTTGCGACCGTCGAGGCCACCCAATACCTGGACCCGCTCGTCCACCACCGCTTCGGGCAGGGTGAAGAAGTCACCCTTGTAGAGATGATTGAAGCGCCCGGCCATGTCGCGGGCCATCTCGATGTGCTGGATCTGGTCGCGTCCCACCGGCACCTTGTTGGCCTGGAACATCAGGATGTCGGCGGCCATCAGCACCGGATAGCCGAACAGGCCCATGGTGACGCCCTTGTCCGGATCCTGGTTGCCGGCTTCGTCGTTCTCCGCCACCGCCGCCTTGTAGGCGTGGGCGCGGTTCATCAGGCCCTTGGCACAGACGCAGGACAGCATCCAGGTCAGCTCGGGAATCTCGGGGATATCGGACTGGCGATAGAAGATGGCGTTGTCGGTGTCCAGCCCCAGCGCCATCCAGGTGGCGGCGATCTCGAGGCGCGACTGCTGGACCCGCTGCGGGTCCTGACACTTGATCAGCGCGTGCAGATCGGCGAGGAAGTAGTAGGACTGCACGTTGGGATCGAGGCTGGCCTCGATCGCCGGCTTGATGGCCCCGACGTAGTTGCCCAGATGGGGGGTACCGGTGGTGGTGATACCGGTCAGCACCCGGGTCTTGTCGGAAGCGGTGGTCGTTGCGGACATGGACGGCACTCTAGTATCGGCAAATGCCCGCTATGGTAACGCCAAGGCCTGTGGATGGCGACCGGGGCGACAGCGCCGCCCCGGCCGACCCTTGGCCAATCACATCAGCCGAGCACACTCTCCACGCTGGTCACCGGCAGCGAGAAGGCCTCCCCTACGGCTGCGTAGGTGAGCTGGCCGTCATGGACATTGAGACCGGCGGCGAAGTGACGATCCTCACCGAGCGCCCGGCGCCAGCCCTTGTCGGCCAGTGCCACCACGAACGGCTGGGTGGCGTTGGTCAGGGCCTGGGTCGAGGTGCGCGCCACCGCACCCGGCATGTTGGCGACACAGTAGTGGACGACGCCGTCCACCACGTAGGTCGGCTCGGCGTGGGTGGTGGGCCTGGAGGTCTCGAAGCAACCGCCCTGATCGATGGCCACGTCCACCAGCACCGCCCCCGGCTTCATTTCCGACAGCATGGCGCGGTTGATCAGCTTGGGCGCCGCCGCCCCCGGGACCAGCACCGCCCCGATGATCAGGTCCGATTCGCGCACCGCTTCTTCCAGTGCATCGGCGCAGGAAAACACCGTCTTCATGCGCCCCTGGTAGCGATCATCCAGGGTCTCGAGGCGCGGGATCGACTTGTCCAGCACACTGACATCGGCGCCCAGCCCCAACGCCATGCGGGCGGCGTTCTCGCCGACCACGCCACCGCCGATCACGGTAACCTTGGCAGGCGGCACCCCAGGCACCCCGGGCAGCAGCACACCCGCACCGCCCTGGGCCTTTTCGAGACTGTGGGCACCGGCCTGCACGGCCATGCGTCCGGCCACGGTGCTCATCGGCGCCAACAGGGGTAGTCCACCCTGAGGCGCGGTGATGGTCTCGTAGGCGATGCAGGTCGCGCCGCTGTCCAGAAGCCCCTTGGTCAGGGTTTCTTCGGCGGCCAGATGCAGGTAGGTGAACAGGGTGTGCTGGGGCCGCAGCCGGGCCACCTCTTCGGGCTGGGGCTCCTTGACCTTGAGGATCAACTCGGCGCCATCGAACAGCGCGTCTACATCGGCCTCGATGGTGGCACCGGCAGCTTGATAGGCCTCGTCGGTAAAACCGGCGCCCTCACCCGCACCGGCCTGCACGACCACCGCGTGGCCACGCTCAGTCAGCTCCCGCGCACCACTGGGGGTCAGGGCGACGCGGTACTCATGGTTCTTGATTTCCTTGGGGACGGCGATCTGCATGGCGACTCTCCCATCGATTCGTACAACAGATTTTTTATCGTCACCCACAGTGAAGCACAGGAATTTTTTGCCAATAAACCCCCGACGAAAAAACGGAAAGATCAGAAAACTTCACCCTCAAAGACCTTTGAACTTTCTTCCCAGGCCCCTAAAAACAGCAAGACACACCAAGGCGAATATCCACTCCGGAGACAACCCGATGGGAAAGGACCTCAAAGGCCTTGAGCGTCGTAGCGGTATCCCGCGCCGCGGACCGTAGTGATGCGCGAGGCGTGGTCGCCGAGCTTGCGCCGAACCCGCCCCACGTAGACATCGACGGTATTGGTCATGGGGTCCTCGTTGAGCCCCCAGACCGCGTTGAGGATACGTTCACGGCTCATCACCCGCCCGGCATTGCCGAGCAATAGCGCCAGCAGATCGCGCTCCTTGGTCGACAACTCGACGACCTCACCGTCGACCTTCAGGCACAGCGCCTCGCGATCGAACTGCACCGGGTCTCCTGCCAGCGTGCCCGGTGTCGCGCCTGCCCGTGCCCGGGCGCGTCGATGCAACGCCTCCATGCGCGCGATCAGCTCGTCGAAGGAAAAGGGCTTGCTCAGATAATCGTCGGCTCCCTTGCGAAGCCCCACGATCTTCTCATCGGTGGCATCCAGGGCCGTCAGCATCAGAATCGGGACCTCGTCGCCCCGTGCCCTGACTCGCGTGCACACCTCATGCCCGGACAGCCCCGGCAGCATGATGTCGAGCAGCACCACATCAAAACCGCCCTCCTTCAACAGCGACAAGGCGGTTTCACCATCACCGGCACGGGTGGCGGTCCACCCCTCGCCCTTGAGCCCGCGGCACAGAAAGTCCGCGACCCTATCTTCGTCTTCCACTACCAGCACGTTCACGTCGTCGTGGACTCCTCGGCCATCCCTGGCACATCGATGTAGACGATCAGCCCGCCTCCCGGCCGGTCTTCCAGACCGGCCTCCCCTCCGTGGGCACGGGCGATGGCGCGCACAATGGGCAGTCCCAGGCCACTGCCCTCAGTGTAGTTGGTGGAGGTATTGGCACCGCGATAAAAGCGTTCGAACACCACCGCCTTGTCGACCGCCGATACCCCCCTGCCATCGTCCTCCACCGCGATTCGCCAGCCACCACCATGACGCCAAAGGCGCACCACCACCCGGGGGCCACCGTGGACCCGGGCATTCTGAAGAAGCGCCAGCACCGACTGGCGTAGACGCAGGCGATCCACCTCCACGGGGGCAACGGTCACCTCGGTCTCAAGAGACACCAGCACCGATGACAGACTGATGACATCCTTGAGAAACTCGACCAGTTCGGTGGGTTGCGGTTGCAGGCGCAATTCGCCGCTCTCCTGGCGTGCGATGGTCAGCAGGTCGTCGATCAGAGCAGCAGTATGGCCGGCCGCCTCACGGGCACGACGCAACGCCTCGCGGTAGTCGTCCTCGTCGGGTTGGCGCGCGCGCAGTACCACGTCGCATTCGCCCTGGATGATGGTCAACGGTGTGCGCAGCTCGTGGCTGACATCGGCCAGCAGTCGACGCCGATGCCGTTCGGCCCGACGCGCTTCCTCCAGCAACCTTTCGAGTTCTCCGGTGCGATCCGCCACCGCCTCCTCCAGCGCGCTGTTCTGGCGCTCGAGCGCGCGCCGCTGGGAGTGCACGTCTGCACCCATCTGATTGAGCAGACGGCTGATGCGGCCTAATTCGTCACCGCCGGAGACCTTGATGGCATGACCGAAGGCACCCCCGTGCATACGCTCGACGCCCGCCATCAGCCTCTGAAAGCGCCGCGATACCCGCCAACGGTAGAACACCATGACCGCCACCGTCAGCACCACCGCCAGCAGCGCAAAACCGAGCGCCAGCCAGCGTGTATGGCGGGCGCCCCGGGCCAGTTCCTCACGGGCTTCGCGCACCTCCTCGATCTCGCCCTCCAGGGCCACGTCCATCAGCTTGCGGAAGCGTTCATCAATGGCTTCATCGAGCAGCGCATAGAAACTCAACCAGCGGCTGACCGGATCGAGCTCCCGCTCCGAGTCGAGCAGCTCAGCGTAGCCGCGGATCACCTCGTCCAGCTGGTCCTCGAGCCTGGCCAGCAGTTCCAGCTCCTCGACTTCCTCGTCGCCTACCAGCTCGATCTCGGCGCCGATGATATCGCGGATCTCGCCGATATCCTGGCGCACCAGCTCCTGTAACCGGCGCTCCCCCTCACCACCGTCCTGATCACCGATCAGCAAGGCATCTGCGTACTGCTTGAACAGCCGATAGCTGTGGGTCGACAGATTCAGGTGTGCTTCGTAGGAGTGATGCGCCAGGTTCATGCGATCGCTCAACCAGGTACTGCGCTCGACGCTCCAGTAGGCCAACACCGCTCCGGTGCAGGCCATCGTCAGCAAGACCAGGGTATAGGCGGTTACCACACTGATGATTTTCATGACCCCAGTTTACTGTTCCCGCAGACGGAAGGCGTTTTCGGATGATCCATGTTCTCCGACAGGCGCAACAACATGCCGGCACCGCCGGTGACCGAATCAGGTAGATTGTGCACCAGGGTCGCCGGGCAGCGTGCGTCAAGCAGCGTGAACAGCTCGACGGCGTCCTTTAGCAGCGGCCACAGGTAACTGTCGACCACCACCAGATCAGGGCGCGACAGCAGCGCCTGGACCAGGGCTAACCGCAGGGACTCACCAGGGGTCAGGTTGTGCCCTGCTTCCTCGATCCGCCCATCCAGACCTCCCAGGCGAGCGATCGCAGGGCCCAGACCACACTCTCGCGCCACCCGGCCGATGTCGTCATCGTCGGGGCGCGCGGCGGCCCCCATGGTCAGCGCGCGGCGCAGGCTGCCCCTGAGCAAGGCGGGGCGATCACCGATACAGGCGATGGCCGGCTCGGTCGGCAAGCCGTCAAACCGCAGTCGCCCCGCCTCGGGTGCACGCCGCCGTGCCAGCACCGCCAGCACCCGCGACGCCAGGTCGGGATCATCGGTGGCGAGACACACCCGCTGGCCCGCGCGAATACGCAGATGCAGGGTGCAGCCACCCACCCGCAGGTGCTCCAGATCCAGCGGCACCGGCCGTCCACGTCGACGCACTCGCGGCAAGGCCTCGGTCCGCGCGAGCAGTGCCCGACACTTGTCGCGGGCGACACACCAGGCGCTGTAGCGATCCCATACGCCGATACATTCGCGCACAGGTACCACCAGGATCGCCAGCACCGACAGTGCCGCGGCGGCGTCCGCCGCCGCCAGACCAAAGCGCGCCGTAGCCCACAGCACCGCCGCTCCACCAAGCCCCAGAGAAGCGTTGGGCAGCGCACGCAGCAGCGATACCCGACGTACGCGACGCACGGCGTCCTCGGCACTGCGATGTCCCTTGCGCTCCAGGCTGGCGATTTCACGGGGCAGGCGATTCATCAACGCCAGCTCGCGGGCGATGGGAATCCGCTCCATCGCGGCAATGGCCACCCCGGCACGCCGCCTTCGCAGATCCCGATGCAGGCGGCCCAGCGCCAGACCCAGCCCGGCGGCCAGCGCCACGGCGACGAAGATGGGTAGCATGCCGGCCAGCGCCAGGACGGGATCGATCAGCCACAGGCACAGCGCCGCCATGGGAAAGACCACCGCCGCAGACACCAGCCGAGTGATGCCCATGCCGACCCAACCCCGGGCCGCCGTCAGGTCACCGACAAAGCGCAGCGACAGTCCTCCGAGGCGACGACCGGCAGGCTCGGCACCGAGCGCAGCGATGGCGCGGAAGACGACGCTGCGAAGCTCCACCGCGTAGCTCTGGCCGATGGCCTCGCCCCGGACCCTGGCCAGTGCCTGGCAGGCAGCGATCACCAGCGCTGCCGCTGCCAGTATCAGCAGCGAGGTCAGCGGCAGCTGGGAGGAGGTCGAGCCGGACGTCGAACGCAGTGCGACGAAGACATCGCGGGTGGCGAAGGCCGTGGCCATCATCAGCCCAGCCTGGATGATCCCCAAGCCCACCACCAGCGCGATATGCCTGCCTCTGCCATGCCCCGAGAGTTCGGGAAGCTCGCTCATGCGGCGGCACCCGTGGCAAGCCGGTTATCCTCTGTCAGGTCCTTGAGCATGGTCTGACCGAGACGCCTTCTGATGATTGGCGCCACCAGCCTCGATACCGCCTCGGGGTCGCACAGCGCCTCACGCTTGACCACCGGCAGCCCGGTTTCGCCGCTGGCTTCACGGCTACCGAGCGCCGACAGACTGACCATCCCCGCCAGGGCAAAGGGCGTTTGACCATGACGTTTGAGCACCGACACACCCCCGACCGCACCCAGCGCATCCGGAGCCGCGAACAGGATACCGTCCAGGCGCTCGATGATCGGGGAATCCGCCAGGATGGCAGCGGTCTCGTCCTGGAACACCCCGTCGGCGATTTCCACCACCACCACCTCGGCACCGCGCGCCGCCGCGCCACCGACCAGCGCCTCGAAGCCACGTTCGATGCGCTCGAGCGGACAGCGGAAGGTCGACGCCATGCCGGCATCGGTAAAGTCACTGACGGCCACCGAGGCGTCAGCGAAGGCGTTGAAGTCACCAAAGGCGCCGGTGCCGGTGGCCTTGACCCCCTCCACCGCAAAGCCCGCACGCTGGAGGCCGTGGGCCAGGCTCACCGCCGCTGTAGTCTTGCCGGCATTCATCGAAGCACCGAACACCCCAAGCACCACCACATCGTCGGGGATACGCGCATCGGCGATGGCATAGCGGTCAATATTGATCACCTCGCCGCGCACGTCGGCGAGAAAACCCAGCGGACGCAACTGAGTGGGGCGAGCCATCCTGGCATGTGCCGCCTCGACCTTGCCGGCGATGCCGCCACCGGCCAGCAGATCCATACGCACATCCACCTCAGCGCGGCCCATGAATTGATCCGGTGCGTAGCGATCTCCCACACACAGCACCAGCAGATCACCGGGGTAGCTCTCGCTGGGACGGCCGCAGGCCAATTGGACCCGCTTGTGCTGCCCGACCTGGAGGACTTCACACAGGATCAGGTCACCGGCGCGCAAAGGATGGTCGAGACTGGCCAGGGAACGGACGTCATCGCGCCTGGCGCGGCGGGTGGTAAAGGCCCACTTGGCGGAGGCGGGCACGGCGAAGGGAGTCACGGCAGCGGCACAGGTCATGGCGGTAATCCTCTGGGATGAAGGCACATCCCGAGGCTACCGTGGGCCGCTCGGTGCATCCTGTCAGCCGGGTGAGCGCGGCATTAAGCCCACATGAACACAAGCTGACAAGGCGTGAAAAAGCGCGTAGCGGATTGGCGACAGCGAACAACCGTGGCCTACAAAGGGTGATACCCCCCTCCTTCGCCTTGCATCAGGCGCGCAAGCGCTTGCGGTTGCCAAACCTCCCGTCTCGCCGCCCGGAGGCCATCCGCCTACCCTCGAACCAGAGCGCCGGGCTAGAAAGAGTTCTGGATCCGCCTATAGCCTTCCACCAGGCTATTGTTGGTGCGGGCCACGTCTTCGGAAAACGCAGAGTCCTGAACCGTTACGCGGGACAGGGTGTCCAGATCGGTCCCTGGGCCAATCCGCTCGGTGGACGGCACATAGAAGTCGTCGGGAAGATCGCAACCATCCACCACGGCGTTATGGCGCACCACCGCGCCCTTGCCGATGGTGCAGTTGAACAGCACGCTGTTGAAACCGATAAAGGCGCTCTCTCCTACCACACAAGGGCCATGCACGATGGCGCGATGCGCAATCGACGTGCGTGCACCAATGATCACCGCCGCCCCGGACTTGGAGTGGATGACGACGCCGTCCTGGATATTGGAGTGGGCGCCGATGATCATCGGCTCCATCTCGCCATCGGCGTTGACCTCATCGGCGCGAATGACCGCGTAGGGGCCGATGAAGACGTTCTCCTCGACGATCACCCGCCCACAGAGAATAGCCGTGGGATCGACAAAGGCGCTGGGGTGGACAACCGGCAAATCGCCGTAGGGATTCTTGCGGATCATTCATGCTTCCTTGGTTGAGATTCCTGCAAATCAGATAGTGATCGTCGCCCGGCGTGGTCGGCATGGGCGAATCTTGATGCGACATACGGCGCCGCCTTCGCTGAGCCGGTTGGATCATCCGTGGACAAGCCCACCGCGCAGGCACTCGTCCAGACTCAGCATCGCCCTTGCGGGCGGCCATCACGGTCACAAGCGGTGGATGCTTACCGGCGCCGCTACTTCCGCGTCCTGGCGAAGTGGTGTTCTCTCTGTTCCTGGCGCTGCTTGGCTTCGAGACACAGCCGCGCCGTTGGCCGGTGCAACAGCCGTGGCAGGCCGATGGGAACGCCGGTCTCCTCGCAGTAGCCGTACTCACCCGTCTCGACGCGCGTCAAGGCGCTGGCAATATTGCCCAGCAAGCGGGTTTCCCTGTCGGCCTGGCGAAGCTGCAGCTGAAGCTCTTCCTCCTGGGCTGCCTGATCCAGATCGTCGCTCGACCTTTCTCGAGCCGACATGCGCAGGCGAACCTCCTGCAGTCGCTCTTCGACCAGCTCCCGTTCCTGCAGTAACCGGCGTCGAAAGAACGCCAGTTGCTCACCGTTCATGTAGTCGTCGTCCGGCATCTCGAGAAGATGCGCTCCGTCATCCATCGTTGGCATCTCACCGCTCCTCCCGCCGCGCCGATTGCACAAGGCGTCTGAGACCATCACACTCGCACAAAATGTTATGTTATAACATATCTGTTAAGTGGCACAACACACCCGCAAATCTTGACTCCCAGGGCCACCTCGCTGAGGCGGTCGTTGACCACGTCGCCGTCCACGGCCACCAGGCTGACCCTCCCGCCTCTACCTCGTGGTCCAAAGTGCTGCAGTTCTTCCATGAACCCAGGGAGTCTTTAGACGCATTCAGGAACAAAGTGCGACCTATCACACCCAGGGTCAGGACAAAAAAGCTGCCAGTATTGAGATTCGCCAACTCGACACCCAGGGTGCCAGAAAATTGCCGGAAGGGGCGGAGGCCAGCTGTGTACGCTCAGGTCTGTGTGGTCAGGTCCCTGTCGTCAGGACGTTATCGTCAGCTTTCCGCGACCAGGGCGCCGCCGTAGGCGCTGACGAATTCGGGAGGAAGACGGCGGGGACGGCCGCTTGAGAGAGCGATGCAGGCGTAGCGGGTACGTGCACGCAGCAGGGTGACACCATCCTGCGGGCGTATCAGTTGAAAGCGGCGGGTCAGGGTCAGGCGCGAGTCGCAGGCGACGATCCAGGTGGCCATGGCCAGGCGTTCGCCCTCGAAACCCGGCGCCAGATAGTCGAGTTCGTGACGGTGCACCGCCATGGCGCGATCCAGCGCCCGGTAGTGTTCCAGGGTCAGACCCAGCTGGCCGGAGTGCTCCCAGCTGGCCTGTTCCACCCAGCGCAGGTACTGGGCGTTGTTGACGTGGCCATAGTGGTCGATGGCCTCGGGCGCCACCAGGATGTCGATCACGAAGGGCCGGGGCAGATCCCAGTCGAAGGCACCGTGTTCAGCGGTCATGATCGTCCTCCTTGCGGCCACCGCAGTTCCAGCAGGTATCGAGGGCCCCTTCGAGCTCCTCGCCGCAGGCCCGGCAGCGCCAGGCGCTGTCCGGCGCTGGCTCCTCGAGCGCCTGTTTCACCAGCGCTTCGGCTCGCTCACGGTTGTGCTCGGCGACCCACACCTGGGGCTCGCACTCCAGCGGCGGCAGCTCCCCGGCGCCACCGCCGAGGGTCATGTTGCGCAGTTCGCAGGGGATCCCGGCGGCGTCGAGCAGGTTGCGCACGTGGCCCACCAGCAGGGCGTTGCCGTGGGAAAAGATCAGGGTCCAGGGAACCTCGGTCATGGTGTCTTCCTTGGCGCGGGCTTGCCCAGGCACGATGTGACACTTCCATCGCCCGAGGCAAGCCCCTGCGCCTTTTTCGGCCCAGCTAGTTCGGCCCAGCTAGTTCGGCCCAGCGTGTTCAGCCACGGCGAGTCACGTCGCGCCTATCTAGCTCATGCCTTGTTCAATCGCGCCTTGCTCAGTCGCGAAAGACGCGCACACCGAGCGCCTTGAGGTAGGCGGTTTCGGGGATCGCCGGGTGCACCGGGTGATCCGGTCCCTGGTGGCCCTGGAACAGGATCTGTCCCTGACGATCCTGGTGACGTACCGCACCGCGCACCACGTCGACCAGGCGATCCTGTGCCAGGTGCATGGAGCAGGAGGCGGACAGCAGCAGGCCATCGCGGCCCAGCAGGCGCATGGCGTCGCGATTGAGTCGGGCGTAGGCACGCTCGCCGTTGGCGATATCCTTGCGCCTCTTGATGAAGGCCGGCGGATCGAGCACGATCACGTCGAACTTCTCGCCGTCGGCCTTGAGCGCCGCCAGCGCCTCGAAGGCGTCGCCGTGACCCACAGCGACCCGCTCGTGCTGGCCGTTGAGCGCGGCGTTCTCGGCGACGCGATCCAGCGCTGACTCGCTGGCATCCACGCACAGCACTTCGCTGGCGCCATGGGCCGCCGCCTGCACGCCCCAGCCACCGACGTAGCTGAACAGGTCCAGCACCCGCTTGCCGGCCACCCGCTGATTGAGCCAGGCGCGGTTGATGCGGTGGTCGTAGAACCAGCCGGTCTTCTGGCCGTCGAGCACGGGGGCGGCGAACTGCACGCCGTTCTCTTCCAGCAGCACCTGCTCCGGCAGCTCGCCCTTGACCACCTCTACCACCTCGCTGAGGCCTTCCTGACGACGACCACTGGTGTCGTTGCGCAGCACCACACAGGCAGGGGACAGCACCTTGTCGAGTGCGTCGAGCAGCTCGTCCTTCACCGCTTCCATGCCGGCGGTGTTGAGCTGGACCACCAGCACCTCGGCGTAGCGGTCGATGACCAGCCCCGGCAGCAAATCGGCCTCACCATGGACCAGGCGGTAGAAGGGCTTGTCGAACAGGCTCTGGCGCAGCGCCAGGGCCTGATTCAGGCGATGCACCAGCAGCGAGCGATCCAGCCGCATGCTCGGGTCACGCGAGACGATGCGGGCGCAGATCAGCGAGTTGGGATTGACGTAGGCCAGCCCCATGGGCTTGCCATTGGCGGCCTCGACGATGACCTGCTCACCGACTTCGAGCCCCTTGAGCGGCGTCTCGGCGATGTCGATCTCGTTGGAATACAGCCACAGGTGGCCGGACTTGAGGCGACGATCGGCGTTCTTTTTCAGGCGCAGCGGACGAGTCACGGTGATCACTCTCTCTACGGAAACTACATGAATAATTGGGCGAGCCCTTCAAGCCTGGATCGGGCTAACGCTGACAGCGGGGACAAAACACACTGGCACGCTGCCCCAGGGTCACGTGCTTCAGCTCACCGCCACAACGGCGGCAGGGTGCGCCGGCACGCCCATAGACGTTGAGGCGCTGGGCGAAGTAGCCGGGTTCGCCGGTGCCGCTGACGAAGTCGCGCAGGGTGGTGCCGCCCTGGGTGATGGCCGCGGCCAGCACCTCCTTGGCGGCGGCGGCCAGGCGATCGTAGCGCTCGCGTCCGATGCGACCGGCCGCGCGGCGCGGATCGATACCGGCCAGAAACAGCGCTTCGCTGGCGTAGATATTTCCCACCCCGACGACCACGGCATTGTCCATCAAGAACGGTTTCACCGCCGCCTGGCGCCCCCGCGACAGGGCGTACAGCCGGGCGCCGTCGAAGGCCTGCGACAACGGCTCGGGGCCTAGCCGCGACAAGCGGGTATCGTGGGCCTCGTCGTCCCGGAGCCAGTCGACGAAGCCGAAACGACGCGGGTCGTGATAGCGCAGGATGACGCCGTCCTCGAGCACCAGGTCCACATGGTCGTGCTTCCTGGGCAGCTCACCGAGGCGGGCAATACGCAGGCTACCGGACATGCCCAGGTGCCACAGCAGGGTGCCCTTTTCGCGCACTCCGCCGCCGTCGTCCGCCCGGGACGCGACCGTGCCGGTGCCCTCGGTGCTGGCGAGCGTCTCGCCGTTCTCGACGCTCTCGGCGCTCTCACCGCCCTCGCCCGACAGCACCGGCAGCAGCAGGTACTTGGCGCGACGGCGAATCTCGCCGAGGCGGGCGCCGATCAGACGATCGGCGAGATCCTCAGGCACCGGCACCCGCAGGCGCGACTGGCGCACCAGCACCTCACGGATCTCGCGCCCTTGTACGTGGGGGGCGATGCCGCGCCGGGTGGTCTCGACTTCGGGAAGCTCGGGCATGGCGCACCTGGGGCCTGGGGTTAGAGCGGCGAGCAGCGAGCGACATCATGCCATCGCCCAGGGCCGCTGACAGGGACATACGCAAGAACCCGACCTCGGGGCCGGGTTCTCGGTGACAGGCGACAACTCGCCTGCGGTGGAAGCGAGATCAAGCCTTACTTGATCTTGGCTTCCTTGTACATCACGTGCTTGCGAACCACCGGATCGAACTTCTTCATTTCCATCTTGTCCGGAGTGTTACGCTTGTTCTTGTCGGTGGTGTAGAAGTGGCCGGTACCGGCGCTGGACACCAGACGAATCTTGTCACGCATGAGACTTCTCCCAGTTTGCCGCCTGGTACGCGTCGTGCACACCAGGCCAGTCATTCAAGTCGGCGGAGGCCGTTCGCTCAGGCGAACCAGTGGGCTCCCGAGGACGTCATCCTTAGATGGCGTCGCCGCGCTTACGGATATCGCTGAGCACCTCTTCGATGCCCTTCTTGTCGATGATGCGCATGCCCTTGGAGGAAACACGCAGGGTCACGAAACGCTTTTCGGACTCGACCCAGAAGCGATGGCTGTGAAGGTTCGGCAAGAAACGACGACGGGTCTTGCGCTGGGAGTGTGAAACGTTGTTACCAGTCACCGGGCGCTTGCCGGTAACCTGACATACTTTGGACATGAGAGCCTCCAACCGCGTGGCGAGTTGTTCAAAACCTGTCGGGCAAACCGGGAAGGGCGAGAACCGAAGGGATGTGTCGCAGACTGGCCGCGCGGTGCCGGCGAAAGTCCGCATTCATCATGCCCTCAGCAACCTCGAGCCCTGTCATGAGCCCCGTGCTTTTGACCCAAGGGAATTCAAAGGGTGCACTTTATACCAGACCCTGCCTCCATGGGCAAGGGATACACCAACGTTCGCCAGGTCGCTCGCTCACGGCCCGTGTCGAGGTGCTCGAAACGGCTCCGCTGCGTCGACGGCGATGACGTGACGTGTTCGGGTAGAGAGTCGCCCGGCCAGGACGCGATAGGATCGAGACGATCCTCGCCCCGCCTGGGCCAGCTCTCTTTGCGCGCGGCGCATTATACCCAACCTCGCTCGGCAAATGACACCACTTCTGCGTCTCCCACCACAAAATGATCCAGCACACGGATATCGAACAGGCCCAGCGCCTCTTTCAGGCGATCGGTGATACGCCGGTCGGCGTCACTGGGCTCGGCCACCCCGGAGGGATGGTTGTGGCACAGGATCAAGGCGCCCGCCCCCAGCGCCAGGGCACGTTTGGCCACCTCACGCGGGTACACCGAGGCGCTGTCCAGGGTGCCGCGAAACAGCACCTCGAAGCGGATCACTCGATGCTGGGCGTCGAGAAACAGTGCGGCGAAGGCCTCGTGGTCCAGATGACGAAGCTGGGCGGAAAGAAAGGTCCTGACCCGCGCGGGAGAGTTCAGCGCCTGGCCCCGCTCCAGATGGCTCGCCAGATGACGGCGCGACATCTCCTGGGCGGCCTGCAGCTGAACGAAGGTGGCAAGCCCCAGGCCACGCTGGGCACAGACCTCCTGCTGATGCGCCTCGAGCAGGGCACGCAGTCCGCCGAAGGCACCCAGTACGTCCCGCGCCAGGTCCACCGCGGAGCGTCCTGCCACCCCGACCCGCAGCACAATCGCCAGCAGCTCGGCGTCGGATAGCGCGGTGGGCCCCAGCGCCAGCAGCTTCTCGCGAGGGCGCTCGCCCTCTGGCCAGTCTCGTATCGACATCCCTGTCTCCTGCTCCGTTTCTCGTCACGCCCTGTCGTCACACCCTCTTGTCACATCCTCCCCTCACGCCCTGTCGGCGAGCGCCGACATACCCGTTGAGTCTAGTGCGGTCTGCCTGATCTGGAGCCAGGGTGCGCGGCTACGCATGATCCGGTACCGGTGGTAAGGTAGAGGGCTGACTCTGGCTGCGGACTTTTTTCATGTTGCACGCTCCCTCCTCTTCCGGTTGCGGCCTGACCGGCTCAGGCCCCGGCGGCCTGCGCCCCGGGCAGCGGGTTGTGCTGGGCATCAGCGCCGGTATTGCCGCCTACAAGAGCGCCTCTCTGGCCCGACTGCTGGTGCAGGCGGGCTGCGAGGTGCAGGTAGTGATGACAGAGGGAGCCCAGGCCTTCATCACGCCGCTGACGCTGCAGGCGCTGACCGGACGCGCGGTACGCACCTCGCTGCTGGACCCCGACGCCGAGCTCGGCATGGGTCATATCGAACTCGCCCGCTGGGCCGACCTTATTCTGATCGCCCCCGCCACCGCCGACCTGATGGCGCGCCTGGCCCAGGGCATGGCCGACGATCTGTTGACCACCGCCTGCCTGGCCAGCGACGCCCGGCGGATGCTGGCCCCGGCGATGAACCAGGCCATGTGGCGCCATCCGGCGACCCAGCGCAACGCCGCCCGGCTGGTCGAGGATGGCTGGGCCCTGCTGGGCCCCGACCAGGGCGACCAGGCCTGTGGCGACGTCGGCCCGGGACGCATGATGGAACCGGAGGCCATTCTCGGCGCCCTGCTGGATGCCGGCTCTCCCTCCACGCCCCGGACAGCGACAGGCGTCGTGGGAGAGAAAGGCGAAGCAGTGCCCCCGGACGCAGACCTTCATGTGGTGATCACCGCCGGCCCCACCCGGGAGCCGCTGGATCCGGTGCGCTACCTGTCCAATCACAGCTCCGGCAAGATGGGTTTCGCCCTGGCCGAAGCAGCCCGGGACAGTGGCGCCCGTGTCACCCTGATCGCCGGTCCCGTCAGTCTGCCGACACCCCCGGGCGTTGCCCGCCACGACATAGAAACCGCGGAAGAACTGCTCGCCTCGGCCGAAGGGCTGATGGATGGCTGCGACATCTTCATCGGCTGCGCGGCGGTGGCGGACTATCGCGCCGAGGCTCCGGCCGAGCACAAGATAAAGAAGCGCGATGACGACGACGGTCTTACCCTGAAGCTGGTCAAGAACCCCGACATCATCGCCACCCTGGCTGCCCGCGATCCGCGTCCGCTGATGGTCGGCTTCGCCGCCGAGACCCGCGACGTGGTGCACTACGCCGAGGACAAGCTCGCGCGCAAGGGGCTCGACATGATCGTCGCCAACGACGTCTCCCGGGAGGGACTCGGCTTCGGCTCGGACCGCAATGCCGCAACCCTGGTGTGGCGCGACGGCGAGTCTCTCGCCCGCCGCGAAGAGACCGACCAGGACAAGGCCAGCCTGGCCCAGGCCATCATCGCCCAGGCCCGAGCCTGCCTCGAGGCGCGACGTCAGACGGTGCGGCCGAACCCGCGCTGAGCCACGACACCACTTATTTATCAGGAAGCCTGTCTGGCTGCCCAAGACCAAGGACCTTTCATGCACGACACTGCCTCGCGCCCTCGCCTCGCCGTCAAGATCCTCGATGAACGGATCAAGGAGCGCATGCCCCGCTACGCCACCGACGGCTCGGCCGGGATGGACCTTCACGCCCTGCTCGACGCGCCGCTGACGCTGGCCCCCGGGGATTGCGATCTGGTCCGCACCGGGCTCTCGATCCATATCGCCGATCCGGGCCTGGCCGGCATGATCCTGCCCCGCTCGGGGCTTGGCCACAAACACGGCATCGTGCTCGGCAACCTGGTCGGCCTGATCGACTCCGACTACCAGGGCGAACTGATGGTGTCGGTGTGGAACCGATCGACCACCGCCTTCACCCTCGAGCCCTTCGAACGTCTGGCCCAGTACGTGCTGGTGCCGGTGGTCCAGGCCGAGCTGGAAGTGGTCGAGGACTTTTCCGAGAGCCTTCGCGGCGGCGGCGGTTTCGGCAGCTCCGGCCGCCACTGACGCCCCAGGTTCGACTACCCGTTCATTCAAGCGCCACGTCAAAAGGACAGGACCCTCATATGACTCAAGTCCCCTCCACGATCTTTCGTGCCTACGATATTCGAGGCGTCGTCGACGAGACCCTGACCGAAGCCGGGGTCGAGGCGATCGGCCAGGCCATCGGCAGCGAAGCCCAGGCCCGCGGCGAATCCCGTGTGGTGGTGGCCCGCGACGGGCGACTCTCCGGCCCGCGCCTGATCAAGGCCCTGACCCGCGGCCTCACCGCCAGCGGCTGTGACGTGGTCGACATCGGCATGGTGCCGACGCCGGTGCTGTACTTTGCCACCCACACCCTGGAAGGCACCCGCTCCGGGGTCATGCTGACCGGCAGCCACAACCCGCCGGACTACAACGGCCTGAAGATGGTGCTGGGGGGCGAGACGCTCTCTGGCGAGGCGATCACCGCGCTCTACACTCGCCTTCAGAACGGCGATCTGCGCGAAGGCCAGGGCCAGGTGTCCGAGCACGATGTGCGTGACGCCTACCTGAAGCGCATCCTCGACGACGTCTCGCTGTCGGGCTCGATCAAGGCGGTGGTGGACTGCGGCAACGGTGTGGCCGGCGAACTGGGCCCGCGCCTGGTCGAACAGCTCGGTGCCGACACCGTGCCGCTGTTCGAGGACATCGACGGCAACTTCCCCAACCACCACCCGGACCCCGGCAAGCCGGAGAACCTCAAGGACCTGATCCACGCGGTGGCCGAGCACGGCGCCGACATCGGTCTGGCCTTCGACGGTGACGGCGACCGCCTCGGCGTGATCACCCCAAAGGGGCGCCTGATCTACCCCGACCACCTGCTGATGGCGTTCGCCGAGGATATGCTCGGTCGCAATCCGGACGCCCGGGTGATCTTCGACGTCAAGTGCACCGGCAAGCTGATCGAGGTGATCGAGAAGGCCGGCGGCACGCCGGAGATGTGGCGCACCGGCCACTCCCTGATCAAGGCAAGGATGAAGGAAACCGGCGCCCTGCTGGCCGGCGAGATGAGCGGCCACATCTTCTTCAAGGAACGCTGGTACGGCTTCGACGACGGCCTTTATGGGGCCGCCCGCCTGCTCGAGATCCTGTCGCGCTTCGACGGCGACGCCGACACCTTCTTCGATCGCTATCCGCAGAACCTGAGCACCCCGGAGATCAACATCGAGGTCACCGACGAGACCAAGTTCGACCTGGTCGCGCGCCTGGCCCGGGAAGGTGACTTCGGTGACGAGGGCGTCAAGACCACCCTGGACGGCATCCGCGTGGACTACCCGGATGGCTGGGGTCTGTGCCGCGCGTCCAATACCACGCCGATGCTGGTGCTGCGCTTCGAGGGTAACGACGCCGCCGCGCTGGAGCGCATTCGCGATCGCTTCGCCGGTGCGCTGGCCGACGTGGACGCTTCGCTCACCCTACCCAACTGACGTGCAGGAGACATGACGCCCATGAGCGAACAGGCACGCGATCCGCGCCTGGTGGTGGAGGTCCTCTCCGAGGCCCTCCCCTATATCCAGAAATTTTCCGGCAAGACCGTGGTGGTCAAGTATGGCGGCAACGCCATGACCGAGGACGCCCTGATCGACTCCTTCGCCCGGGACATGGTGCTGATGAAGGAAGTCGGCATCAATCCGGTGGTGGTCCACGGCGGCGGCCCCCAGATCGGTGATCTGCTGGCCAAGCTCAACATCGAGTCGCGCTTTGTCGGTGGCATGCGTGTCACCGACGCCGAGACCATGGACGTGGTCGAGATGGTGCTCGGCGGACTGGTCAACAAGGATATCGTCAACCAGATCAATCAGTGCGGCGGCAAGGCCATCGGCCTGACCGGCAAGGATGGCGCCCAGATCCGCGCGCGCCAGCTCAAGGTCGAGCACCAGAGCCCGGAAATGACGGCGCCCGAGATCATCGACATCGGCCATGTGGGCGAAGTGGAACACGTCTCCACCGACCTGATCGAAATGCTCGCCGCCCGGGATTTCATTCCCGTGATCGCCCCCATCGGGGTCGACGGCGAGGGTCGCAGCTACAATATCAATGCGGATCTGGTGGCCGGCAAGGTGGCCGAGGCACTCGGCGCCGAGAAGCTGATGCTGCTGACCAACGTGGCCGGGTTGATGAACCGCGACGGTGAGGTGATGACGGGACTTTCCACCGCTCAGGTCGACGAATTGATCGCCGACGGCACCATCCACGGTGGTATGCTGCCGAAGATCCGCTGCGCCCTCGACGCGGTCAAGGACGGGGTCGTCAGCGCCCATATCGTCGATGGCCGGGTGCCCCACGCCACCCTGCTGGAGATCTTTACCAACGCGGGTGTCGGCACCCTGATCACCAACGAATCGCCCAACTGAAGTACCCGTACCAGGGCGATACGAAAGCGACACGATAACGACGCAAGGAAGTGCGAACCGGGCACAAGCTCCGGACGCAAGGGAACTCGCCCGCCGGCGCCCCGGCGGGCCATCAACGACAAAAGAATTCGATATCATGACGCAGGAAAAGACCCCAAGTCGGCGGGACCAGATACTGCAGGCGCTGGCCCTGATGCTGGAAGAAGACAGCGGCAAGCGCATCACCATCGCCGCCCTGGCGCGCCAGGTCGGCGTCTCGGAGGCAGCGCTCTACCGCCACTTCCCGAGCAAGGCCAGGATGTACGAGGGCCTGATCAGCTTTATCGAGGAGACCCTGTTCGAGCGCATCACGCGCATCCTCGACGAGCAGCAGGAGGCGCTGCCGCGCTGCCATCAGATCATGACCCTGGTGCTGGCCTTCACCGAAAAGAACCCGGGCCTGTCGAGGCTGTTGGGCGGCGACGTGCTGACCGGCGAGACGGCGCGACTGAGGCAGCGTATCCACCAGCTGTTCGAGCGGCTGGATACCCAGTTCAAGCAGGTACTACGCGAGGCGGAGCTGCGCGAGGGTCGCCGGCTGGCGATGCCGGCCAGCGCCGGCGCCAACCTGCTGACCGCCCAGATCGAGGGACGCATCGCCCAGTACGTGCGCAGCGACTACCGCCACCGCCCCACCGAGCATTGGGAAGACCAGTGGCCGGCACTGTCGTCACACCTGCTGAGAGACAGCGCCATCCCCGCCTGAGCAAACGACGCCCGCGTGGCAGGTCACGTGGCAAGCTGCAAGACAAGGTGTCGATGGGGGAGTCAGCTCCCCCATCCCTTCGCTGCCCCTTCGGCGCCGCTCGCTGGCACGATCGACAGCGGCCCTTCGCTCGCTACCAGCTGCCGGTGTTCTCCATCGAGGCCCAGGGCTCGGCGGGTTCCAGGGCGTCGCCCTTCTGCAGCAGTTCCACCGAAATGCCGTCCGGGCTCCTGACGAAGGCCATATGGCCGTCACGGGGGGGCCGGTTGATGGTCACACCGTTGTCCATGAGCTTCTGACACAGGGCGTAGATGTCATCGACGCGATAGGCCAGGTGGCCAAAGTTGCGTCCGCCCTGGTACTCCTCCGGGTCCCAGTTCCAGGTCAGCTCGAGCTCCGGCGCGTTGAGCTGGCTTGAGCGCTCCTCGTCCTCTGGCGCCGCCAGGAACACCAGGGTAAAGCGTCCCTTGTCGTTGTCCTTGCGACGCACCTCCTTGAGGCCCAGCAGGTCGCAATAGAAGTGCAGAGAGGCGTCGAGGTCGCTGACACGCACCATGGTGTGTAGAAATTGCATTCGGGTCTCCTCGGGGTTCAGGGGGCCGCGTCTGCTGCGCGGGCTCAGGGGTAACGGGCCACTACCATGGCGCGCGCATCGTCGACTGTAAAGCCGAGCACCGCGTAGTCATCGAGACGGCCGGTCTCCATCCCGGGCGAGCCATGGGGCATGCCCGGCACCGCCAGACCATCGATGTCCGGCGACGCCTCCAGCAGCCAGGCTACCTGCTCGGCGGGCACATGGCCCTCGATCAGGTAACGCCTGCCGGCATCATTGGTCAGGGTAGCGGTATGACAGGACGCCAACGCCTGGGGAACCCCCAGGCGCTGCTTGACCGACGCCATGTCGGGGCTGTCGTGAAGACGCACCTCGAAGCCGGCCTCACGCATATGCTCGGCCCAGGCGCTGCAGCAGCCGCAGTGGGGATCCTTGTGCATGTCCAGGCCTGCGGCCAGTGCAAGCGGGCTGAAGACACCCATGAGAGCGGCACCCAGGGCGCGAGAAAGACGTGTCATCGCGTATGATCTCCTGACGGAAAAAGAGAAGGACAGGCCTCAGGATCGCAGAATCGCGCCATCAAGGGTATGCCGAGTCGGTACCCTTTTGTCGTAGCGCAGGTCGGTCCCAGGGGAATCGAGACATCCTACCAACAAGAGCAAGCCGCATGAGCGAGTACTGCGACCTGGCACCGGGGCATCCGCTGCACGGGCCCTACCATGACAGCGAATACGGGTTCCCGATCCGAGGCGAGTCCGACCTGTTCGAGCGCCTGGCACTCGAGATCAATCAGGCCGGTCTGTCGTGGCTTACGGTGCTGAAGAAGCGCGAGGGCTTCAAGCGCGCCTTCGACGGCTTCGACGTCGATCGGGTCGCCGCCTACGACGACGACGATCGGGCACGTCTGCTGGCCGACGCCGACATCATTCGTCACCGCCTGAAGATCGAGGCGGTGATCCACAACGCCCGGGTAATCCAGGCCATGCGGGAGTCCCACGGCGGCTTTCAGGCCTGGCTGGATGCCCACCACCCGCGTGAACACGCGGACTGGGTGAAGCTGTTCAAGCGTCACTTTCGCTTCACCGGCCCGGAGATCGTCAAGGAGTTCCTGATGAGCGCGGGCTACCTGGCCGGCGCCCACCGCGACGACTGCCCGGTGCAGGCCCGGATACTGGCGGCGGCGCCACCATGGACTCGCTGACCCAGGCCGCCCTCGGCGCGGCCCTGGGCGGCGCGGTTCTGGGCCGTCACCTGGGCCGCAAGTCATTGCTCGCCGGCGCGGTGGTCGGCAGCCTGCCGGACCTGGACGTGCTGATCGACTACGGCGACGCCGTGGCCAATGTCACCTACCACCGTGGCTTCAGTCATTCGCTCTTCGTATTGACGGGGCTCTCGCTGGCGCTGGCCGGGCTAGCTCAGCGACTGGCCCAGCGACTGGCCGAGCGCCGGGCCAGACGCCCTGCACAGGGACTGGGCTTGAGCTTAAGCCCGGCACAGGGCCTGGACTTGCAGCACCTTGGCCTGTTGCGCTGGTGGCTGTTCTTCTGGCTGTGCCTGGTGACCCATCCGCTGCTGGACTCGCTGACCACCTACGGCACCCAGCTGTGGTGGCCACTCGAGGTCACCGCGCCCAGCGCTACCCCGCTGGTGTTCATCATCGACCCGGCCTACACCCTGGCCTTGCTGGTCGCGCTGGTGATCGCGCTATGGCGTGGCCATCGGCCAGCAACCTTGCAACGCGCCGCCAGCTGGGGCCTGGTGATCTCGACGCTGTACCTGCTGCTGGCGCTGGGCGCGCGCGGCTGGGTCGATGCCAGGGCCGACGAGGCGCTCGACCGAGTGGACATGGCCGAGGCACCGCGCCTGATCCAGCCGGCGCCCTTCTCGATCCTGCTGTGGCGGGTCACCGCCGTGGACGGCGATCGCCACGCCGAGACGCTGGTCGGCCTGCTCGACGGAGATACCCACCCGGTCGTCGAACTGTTTCGACGCGGCACCGAACTCGAGGCTGCCGCCCTGGCGCTCGGCAGCGGTCGCCGCCTGGCCTGGTTCGCCGGCCCCTTTGTGCGCTACGAGGTGGAGCGCAAGGGAGACGCCGAGCGTCTGCTGGCCACCGACCTGCGCCTGGGCTTTCCCGGCTTCCATCCGTTTCGCTTCGCTTTGGCCGAACGCCAAAATGGCGACTGGCGCGCCCTGGAACCGACCCTGCAACTGCCGATGAGCGCAAGCCAGCGGCCCTTGGGTCAATTGTTCGAGCGCATGCTGTCACCACAGCCCGCGCTGTGTGTCGCTGACTTCGTCGATTCCCGCTGGCAGCTGGGCGCAGGCGACGACTGCGACGCTCGCTGACACCCGGCCGGGTGTCGGCCTCTTCCCTGAGCGACGATCACCATACGCACGCCGCCGTGGCCCTGGCCACGGCGGCGTGCGAATCAGTGTCTTCAGACCTCGGGCGCGGCTTACAGCCTGGCGACCAGCGCCTCGATCTCGGCGTGGGCAGTGGTGAGGGCCGCTTCCTTGTGTTCGTCACCCATGCTGAGCCCTTCGGCAAACACCGTGTCGACCTCATTGATGCCGATCAGGCCCAGCATATGGCGCAGGTGCGGTGTCTGGGTATCCAGAGCACTACCGGCGTACTGACCGCCGCGAGCGCCCAGCACGATGGCACGCTTGCCCTCGAGCAGCCCCACCGGGCCATTCTCGGTGTAGCGGAAGCTCTTGCCCGCGCGCAGGATACGGTCGAACCAGGCCTTGAGCTGGGAGGGAATGCCCAGGTTGTAAAGCGGCACGGCGAGCACCAGCACGTCGTGGGCCTCGAGCTCGGCGAGACGCTCATCGGAGCGCGTCGCCAGCTCGCGCTGTGCCTCGCTGCGCTCTGCGTCCGCCACCTGCCAGCTGGACAGCTCGTCGAGGCCCAGGTGTGGCAGGTCGTCGGCGACCACGTCGCGATGGGTGATCTCGATATCGTCACGCTGGCGCGCCAGGCGCTCGAAGTGGCGTGCCAGCTGGGTGGACTGGCCTTGGTCGGCGAGGATGGATGAGGTGACAAGCAGTACGCGGGTCATGGCGAGCTCCTGTGGAAGATGATGTCTGCGCACAGTTTACCGCCAATAAAATCGACGAAAAGCGAATAAATCTCGGAATACCTTTCGATAAAAACGAATAAAGCGCCGCTCGGCGCTTTATTCGCGTGTGCTGGCTACACAAGCCAAGGACGCTTTCGTCGGCTTGCCAAGCGCGTCCACGTCGCCCCCCCGTCAGGGCGCGATGCCCTGCCCACACCCCTGCAGCTGACGTCCGTTGACGTTCAAGGTGACCTGGGCCGGCCAGGGCGTGCCCGCCATATCATCGAAGCAGGCACCGGCCTCGATGCGCAGCTCGAAGGGCGCATCGGCGCGGCCGCTTTCCAGGATCACTCGACCGGCACCGTTGTCCAGGGTGGTGACGCGATAGGGCAGGCTCACTTCACGCTCGCCGTAGTCCAGACTCATGTCGATGCGCGGCACGTCATTGGCCAGTTCGAGGTGCCAGCCTGGCTCGTTGCCCCGGGCCAGGAACATCACCCCGGGCTTGTCGCTGCGCCGCAGGGAGTCGCGGCGGGTACGGGCCTCGCACTCGAGCCGACCGCGGGAGCTCTTGATCACCGCCCGATCACCGAGAATGTGGGCGCTGAGTTCCCCCCGCTGGTAACGCTCGCCCTGGTCCACCACCGCCTGGGGCAACTGCTCGGCACCGTGGGTGGTCCACAACCTGAGCGAATCCTCCTGGGTCGCCGAGACCATGTCCTGACTCGGCGAACAGCGCCAGCCAACGAAGGTAGCGCCATCACCGACAAAGTAGGCAGAGGGCAGCAGCGGCGCCTTCTGCTCCACCGGCGCATCGGTAAAGGAACCGCGCCGCTCCGCGCGATCGGTCTGCTCGCTGGCAGGACCGGGAGCGCTGGTAGTGGCGCACCCCACCAGTCCACTCAGCATCACGACAAGGAGGGGTGAGACGACAGCGGGACGACACATGACAGGCTCCTTCGATCACGACATCAGTACGATTCCGTGGCCCCGCCAGGTGCCGTCTGGCGTGTCCCTGTCGGGGCCTACTGGCGAAGCTTACCAGCCACATCGTCAAAAGGCGCGGCTCTGCCACCATGGGATCGCCCCCTCGCACAATCGACGAACTTTCAACCGCGCTTCCCGGCGTCATGGGCCCTCTAGTGCGGCTCGGTCGTCAGGCGTGGCGTCGACGCAGTTCCTTGGCGGCCTGGACCATATTGGCCAGCGCCGGTGTCACCTCCTCCCACTGACGGGTCTTGAGGCCGCAGTCCGGGTTGACCCACAGCCGCTCCAGCGAGATGCGCTCGGCGGCCTTTTCCATCAGCGCCACCATCCAGTCCACCTCGGGCAGGTTCGGTGAATGGATGTCGTAGACCCCCGGTCCGATCTCGTTGGGATAGTCGAAGTCACGGAAGGCGTCGAGCAACTCCATGTCGGAGCGCGAGGTCTCGATGGTGATGACGTCGGCGTCCAGCTCGGCGATGGAGGCGATGATGTCGTTGAACTCGGAGTAGCACATGTGGGTGTGGATCTGGGTCGCATCCGCTACGCCGCTGGCCGACAGGCGGAACGCCTCCACCGCCCAGTCCAGATACTCCTGCCACTCGGCCTTGCGCAGCGGCAGACCTTCCCGCAGCGCCGGCTCGTCGATCTGGATAGCGCGAATGCCCGCCGCCTCCAGGTCACACACCTCGTCACGCAGTGCCAGGGCAATCTGGCGGCAGGTGGTCGCGCGAGGCTGGTCATCACGCACGAAGGCCCACTGCAGCATAGTCACCGGGCCGGTCAGCATGCCCTTCATCGGCGCCCCGGTCAGCGACTGGGCGTAGCGGCTCCACTCCACCGTCATCGGTGCAGGACGGCTCACGTCGCCGAACAGGATCGGTGGCTTGACGCAGCGTGACCCATAGCTCTGGACCCAGCCGAAGCGGGTGAAGGCGTAACCGTCGAGCTGCTCGCCGAAGTACTCGACCATGTCGTTACGCTCGGCCTCGCCGTGGACCAGCATGTCCAGGCCCAGCTCTTCCTGCAGCCGCACCGCCTGGGCGATCTCCTCGCGCATCCTGGCGTTGTAATCGTCAGCGGACAGGCGTCCTGCCTTGTGGTCACGACGGGCAGCGCGAATCTCAGCGGTCTGGGGGAAGGAGCCGATGGTGGTGGTCGGAAACAGCGGCAGTCCGAGGGCGCGACGCTGCTGCTCGGCGCGCTGCAGATAGGGGCTCGGGCGCTGGCTGTCGGCCTCGCCAAGCGCCGCCAGGCGTGCACCGACCTCGGGACGATGAATGCGTGGCGACTCACGCCGCGAGGCAATCGCCTGCACGCAAGCCGCCAGCAGCGCCTCGTCTTCGGGTCGCACCCGGCCAGCGAGCAGTCTTGCCAGGGTCACGGTCTCGTCGAGCTTCTGGCGAGCGAAGGCCAGCCAGCTTCTGAACTCGGCGTCGAGCTCGGTCTCGCGCTCCAGGTCCACCGGCACATGCAGCAGCGAGCAGCTGGGGGCGATCCACAGACGCTCGCCCAGACGGCTGGCGGCGTTGGTCCACTGATCGCGCAGGGCAGCCAGGTCGGCGCGCCAGATGTTGCGTCCGTCGATGACGCCCAGCGACAGCACCTTGTGAGGCAGCAGACGGTCGACCACCGTCTCGACCTCCTGTGGGGCACGCACGGCGTCCAGGTGCAGCCCCGCCACCGGCAGATTGACCGCCAGGGTCAGGTTGTCGCCGAGGCCGCCGAAGTAGTTGGCCACCAGCAGCTTGACCCCCGACCCCTGCAGATGATGGTAGGCACGTTCGAAGGCTACCTTCCAGTCGCCGGGCAGGTCCTGGGCCAGGGCCGGCTCGTCGAGCTGCACCCACTCCACACCCAGCTTGGCGAGTCTGGCGAACACCTCGGCGTAGACCGCCAGCACACCATCGAGCAGCGCCAGACGATCGAAGGACGACTCGCCCCGCTCCTTGCCGAGCCACAGCCAGGTCAGCGGCCCGACCAGCGCCACTTTGACCGCGTGCCCCTGCTGCTGCGCCTCGACGACCTCGTCGAACAGCCGCGTGCTGGCCAGGCGGAAGTCCTGCCCCTGGTGCAGTTCCGGTACCAGATAGTGGTAGTTGGTATCGAAGTACTTGGTCATCTCGCAGGCGGCGGCGGGCTCGCCGCTGGGCGCGCGGCCCCGGGCCATGCGAAAGGCGGTGTCCAGATCGACTTCACCACGCTCGAGCTCGGCCTTGGCAGCAAAACGCGCCGGCACCGCACCCAGCAGCAGCGACACGTTGAGCACCTGGTCATAGAAGGCGAAGTCGCCCACCGTCACCAGGTCCAGTCCCGCCTCGCGCTGATCCTGCCAGTGACGCTTGCGCAACTCGCGACCGGTCGCCTCCAGGCTGGCCCGATCGGCGTCGCCCTTCCAGTAGGCTTCGGTGGCGCGCTTGAGCTCGCGGTCGGCACCGATGCGGGGATACCCCAGAATATGAGAAAAAGTCATGGTGATTCACCTTGATCATGAATGATACGACGAAGTGTCGCTGGCATCCGAAGGGTGAATCAAACTAAACTTCTTAATCTTTACTATGAAAGAAGCTCACGATAATGCTCGAACTCCGTCATCTGCGCACTCTGATAGCGCTGCGCGACGCCGGCTCCCTGGTGGAGGCCGCCGAACGGGTCCACCTGACCCAGTCGGCGCTGTCCCACCAGCTCAAGGATCTGGAGGAGCGTCTGGGCGGGCCACTGTTCCTGCGCAAGACCCGGCCGGTGGAGTTCACCCGAGCCGGGCTGCGCCTCTTGAACCTGGCCGAACAGATCCTGCCCCAGGTGCGCATGGCCGAGCGTGACCTGGCGCGCCTGGCCGGCAACGAGCAGGGCCGCCTGCACATGGCGATCGAGTGTCATAGCTGCTTTCAGTGGCTGATGCCCACCGTGGATCACTTCCGCGACCATTGGCCGGAGGTCGAGATCGACATCCCCGGCGGCCACCACTTCGATCCGCTGCCGGCGCTGGCCCGCGAGCAGCTCGATCTGGTGATCACCGCCGACCCCCAACCCCTGCCCGGCGTTCACTACGAGCCGCTGTTTCGCTACGAAGGCCTGCTCGCCGTGGCGCGTCAGCATGCCCTGGCCGGGCGCTCCCACGTCTCGCCGCAGGATCTGGCCGACCTGACCCTGATCACCTACCCGGTGGAACGTTCGCGTCTGGATGTGTTCACCCAGTTCCTCGACCCGGCCGGCGTCACCCCCAGGGAGGTGCGCACCGCCGAACTGACGATCATGATGATGCAACTGGTGGCCAGCGGTCGCGGAGTCTGTGCGCTGCCCAACTGGGCACTGACCGAGTACCTGGAGCGGGACTACGTCAAGGCCGTCGCGCTGGGCGAGGATGGTGTATGGAGCACGCTCTTCGCCGCCATCCGCGAAGATACCCGGGAAGCCCCCTGGATGGTCGACTTTCTGCGCACCGCGCGGGAGACGTCCTTTGCGGTACTGGAAGGGATCAAGCCGGCCTGAGCGGGAAACATCGTCGAGGCGCTGAACGAATCAGGCCCGCCCGAAACAGGGGCCGTTCACCGGCATTCAGGTTGGCCCGCGGGCAGATTCTCAGACCCGGCGGGGGATGATCAGCGAGAATCGCGCGCCCTTCAGGTCGGGGCTCTCGTCCACGCTGACGGTGCCGCCGTGCCAGGCCATCACCTTCTGCACGATGGACAGCCCCAGCCCGTAGCCGCCGGAGCGGCGGGTTCGGCTGTCGTCCAGGCGGGCGAAGGGCTTGAAGATATCCTGGCGCGCCTCCGGCGGAACCCCTTCCCCATCGTCCTCCACGTCGACCCTCACCTGGTTGGGTTCGTCGAGCAGGCTGACCTTGACCCGGGTGCGGGCGTGGCGGCAGGCGTTGGCCACCAGGTTCTGGGTGGCCCGCTGCAGATAGCGGGAATCGGCGTGGACCTCGATCTCCGGCCCCGCGGTCAGACGCACGTCAAGATTGCCGTGCAACGGCATCAGGGAGTCGATCACCCGCTCGCAGATATCACGCAGCTCCACCGGTTCGGGGGAAGCTTCGACACCGTGGATGGTCTCGCTGTCGAGGCGCGCATAGGTGAGGATTTCGTCGATCAGATCGTCGAGTTCATCGATATCGCTGTCGACCCCCTGCAACTGGCGCCTGACCAGGGCATCCTCGGACATGTCCTCGACCATCTGCACCGCAAAGCGAATCCTCGCCACCGGCGTCCTGAGTTCGTGGGACACTGCCCGGATCATGTCCTGCTGGGCCCGCAACAGCGACTGCACCTGGGAGGCCATGCCGTTGAAGGCCATGCCGACACGCCCGAGAAAGTCGCCGCTCTCGACCTTGACCCGGGTGTCGAGGCGACCGCTGGCAAGCCGGGTGGCGGCCATCTCGAGTCGCGCCATGCGCGCCTCGATACCCCGCACAATCAGGTAGATGACGATCGCCAGTGCGCCCATCAGCAGCACCAGCATCGACGCCAACAGCGCCGGCGGAAGCGCCTCGTAGCTGGCCATCGGCCCTACCGTGAGCCAGAAGGGGGCTTCGCCAGGCGGCGTCACCTGCATGAACAGCACCACTGACCAGTGCTCGGGCAGTAGCTGCATCATCACCTCGCCACCGGCCAGGCGGTTGCGCTGACGTGGCTCGAGGATATCCGGAGGGGACTGGCTGATCGATACCGGCAGGTCGCCGCGGGTCATGCTGTCGATGCTCGCCTGGCGCGCCCCCGCCGGCAGGCTGGCGAGCCATTCCCCGCTGAGCTGGGTCAGGCCCCGCAACTGGCGCTCCGACATGCCGGACAGCGACACCTGCAGGACCGCGCCACCGGCGGGCATCAGCCGCCAGAAGCGCCACTCATGGGGACTGTCACGCCCGACCAGCACGCCGCCGCGCTGCAGTCGAAGACGGGTGAAGTAGCTCGGCGACAGCGACGACAGGGGCACGATCGACATCGACATGTCCAGCGCCTCGGACTTCTCGGCCATCCACTCACGCCGCTCGCCCCGCGGCATGCTGTCGATCATCGTCGCCAACAGGTGCATGGGCGCCTCGGCCAGCTGTTCGCGATAGTGCTCGATGCGCACCTTGTCGATCAGCGTCATGCCCACCATCGCCACGCCGAGCGCCAGCACCAGGGTCGCCGCCAGCATGACGTAGACCCGCAGGAAGGTACTGTCGGCCAGGGCGCGACGCATGGGTTCAGCTGTCCTTCACGAACAGATAGCCCTTGCTCCTGACCGTCTTGATGCGGTGCGGATGATGGGGGTCATCGCCTATCTTGGGCCGAATCCGCGACACCCGCACGTCGATGGAGCGGTCCTGGCCGTCGTAGCGGATGCCACGCAACTGGGAAAAGATTTCTTCGCGGGTCAGCACCCGACCGGCATGGCTGGCCAGCAGCCACAAAAGGTCGAACTCGGCGCTGGTCAGATCGATACGCTCGCCCTTTAGCCAGGCCTCGCGGGTGGCGTTGTCGATTTCCAGGTCCTGGAACGTCAAGCGGCTTTCGCCACTGACCTCGGCTCCGTCGAGACGACGCAGCAGGGCACGCATGCGTGCCAGCAGTACCCTCGGCTGCACCGGCTTCGGCACATAATCGTCGGCGCCCATCTCGAGCCCCAGGACCTGATCCATGTCGTCGGTCCGCGCGGTCAGCATCAGGATCGGACCACCGTAGTCGCTGCGAACACGACGACAGATCGACAGGCCATCCTCGCCCGGCAGCATCAGATCCAGAATCACCAGATCCGGCTGCAGCGACAGAATACGATCGACGCCGCGACCGCCGTCATCCTCCAGGCTCACTCGGAAGCCGTTGGCTTCGAGGTAGTCCCGCGTCAGACCAGCGAGACGCTCATCATCTTCGATGATAAGTACGTGATCCTGTTCTCGTTGCTCTGAACGTTCTTCCATAGGGGGTCTCATTCCTTTTGGCGAATGCCGGGCATTATCCAACCTGGCCGAATGACTGGTGCTGAGCAATGTCACACGCGATAACACAAGGATACCCGAATTTTGCGCTGTCGCCTGCCCTCGCCCTGATGCGCATCAAGGCCGCCACCACGGCGCCCACGCCGGTTGTGCCCAGTTGCCCCCTTGATGACCACACCTCATCCACAGACTTATCCACTTGATGACGGGCAAGAAGCACACTATCTTGTGTCCGAATATCCAGAGAGACACCACATCATGTGTCTCTAGCAATATCACAGAAGCCTGTCAACTGCCTCTTTCTCGCAGTTGGTCACGCCTGTTTTCACGACTTTTTTTACCTCATAGGGAGCCTCGGCGCCATGGATACCCTCGCTAGCCCGGACCGACCGTCCGTCTCCGTCACCGCCCCCGACACGCTGCGCGTGATCAAGCGCACCGGGGACGTGGTGCCCTTCGACGCCGGCAAGATCGCCGTGGCCATCAGCAAGGCATTCATCGCCGTCGAGGGGGACAATGCCGCCACCTCTAGCCGGGTCCGTGACTTCGTCAAGGAATCCGCCGAGGCCATCGAGCAGACCTTTGCCCGTCGCCTGGCCGACGGCGGCACCGTGCACATCGAGGATATTCAGGACCAGGTCGAGCTGGCGCTGATGCGCAGCGGCGAGCAGAAGGTCGCCCGTGCCTACGTGTTGTACCGCGAGGAACACGCCCGCGCCCGCGAGGAAAGCGGCATCGAGAAGCCGCACCCGACCCTCAACGTCACCGCCGCCGACGGCAGCCGTCGTCCGCTGGACCTGGGGCGTATCGAGACCCTGGTGTTCGACGCCTGCGAAGGCCTCGAGAACGTCGACCCCAACAAGATCGTCCAGGACTCGCTGAAGAACCTGTACGACGGTGTGACCATCGATGGCGTGTCCCAGGCGCTGATGATGACCGCTCGCACGCTGGTCGAGAAGGACCCGAACTACACCTACGTCACCGCTCGTCTGCTGCAGGACAACCTGCGCCGCGAGGCGCTGTCATTCCTCGACGTGGCCGAGGACGCCACCTACGGCGACATGGCCGAGCTCTACAAGCCGGCCTTCGTGCGCTACGTCGAGCGTGGCATCGAGTTCGAGCAGCTCGACCCCGAGCTTGCCAACTTCGACCTGGAACGTCTGGGCGAGGCGCTCGACCACAGCCGCGACAACCAGTTCACCTACCTGGGCCTGCAGACCCTGTACGACCGCTACTTCATCCACCGCGATGACGTGCGCTACGAGCTGCCCCAGGTGATGTTCATGCGTGTGGCCATGGGCCTTGCGCTGAACGAGGACGACCGCGAGACCCGGGCCATCGAGTTCTACGAGCTGCTCTCCAGCTTCGACTACATGGCCTCCACCCCGACCCTGTTCAACGCGGGCACCGTGCGCAGCCAGCTCTCCAGCTGCTACCTGACCACCGTGCCGGATGACCTCGAGAGCATCTACGGCGCGATCCGCGACAACGCCATGCTGTCCAAGTGGGCCGGCGGTCTCGGCAACGACTGGACCCCGGTGCGTGCGCTGGGCTCCTACATCAAGGGCACCAACGGCAAGTCCCAGGGTGTGGTCCCCTTCCTCAAGGTGGTCAACGACACCGCCGTCGCGGTCAACCAGGGCGGCAAGCGCAAGGGTGCCGTCTGCGCCTACCTCGAGACCTGGCACCTGGATGTCGAGGAATTCCTCGAGCTGCGCAAGAACACCGGCGATGACCGTCGTCGTACCCATGACATGAACACCGCCAACTGGGTGCCGGACCTGTTCATGAAGCGGGTGTTCAATGACGAGGAGTGGACCCTGTTCTCGCCGTCCACCTGCCCGGACCTGCATGACCTGTACGGCGTGGCCTTCGAGAAGCGCTATGCCGAGTACGAGGAGATGACCCGCAACGGTCAGCTCAAGCTGTTCAAGCGGGTCAAGGCCAAGGACCTGTGGCGCAAGATGCTGTCGATGCTGTTCGAGACCGGCCATCCCTGGATCACCTTCAAGGATGCCTGCAACATTCGCAGCCCCCAGAGCCACGCCGGCGTGGTCCACAGCTCCAACCTGTGCACCGAGATCACCCTCAACACCTCGCCCGACGAGATCGCGGTGTGCAACCTGGGCTCGATCAACCTGGCGCAGCACGTGGTCGACGGCGAGCTCGACAACGACAAGCTCAAGAAGACCGTGCGCACCGCGGTGCGGATGCTCGACAACGTCATCGACATCAACTATTACGCGGTGCCCCAGGCGCGCAACTCCAACTTCAAGCACCGCCCGGTGGGCCTGGGCCTGATGGGCTTCCAGGACGCGCTGTACGCCCAGGGCATCGCCTACGCCAGCGGCGAGGCGGTGGCCTTTGCCGACCGCTCCATGGAGCTGATCAGCTACCACGCCATCGAGGCCTCCAGCGACCTGGCCGCCGAGCGCGGACGCTACGAGAGCTTCGAGGGCTCGCTGTGGAGCCAGGGCGTGCTGCCGATCGACTCTGTCGACAAGCTCAAGGCCGAGCGTGGCGAGCAGTACATCGAGGTCGACACCAGCCAGACCCAGGACTGGGATCGCATCCGTGACAAGGTGCGCAGCCAGGGCATGCGCAACTCCAACGTGATGGCCATCGCCCCCACCGCGACCATCTCGAACATCTGCGGCGTGACCCAGTCGATCGAGCCGACCTATCAGAACCTGTTCGTGAAATCGAACCTGTCCGGCGAGTTCACCGTGGTCAACGCCTGGATGGTCAACGACCTCAAGGAACGCGGCCTGTGGGACGAGGTCATGATCAACGACCTCAAGTACTACGACGGCAGCGTCCAGCCCATCGACCGCATCCCGGACGACCTCAAGGCCAAGTACGCCACCGCCTTCGAGGTCGAGCCCAAGTGGCTGGTCGAAGCCGCCGCACGGCGCCAGAAGTGGATCGACCAGGCCCAGTCGCTGAACCTCTACATCCAGGGCGTGTCCGGCAAGAAGCTCGACGTGACCTACCGCATGGCGTGGTTCCGTGGCCTCAAGACCACCTACTACCTGCGCGCCCTCGGCGCCACCTCGGTGGAGAAGTCCACGGTGGACCGCGGCAAGCTCAACGCCGTCTCCAACGGCACCGCACCCCAGGCGGCCGCACCGGCGCCGGCACCCGCAGCCGAGGAGCCCCGCGGCATCGACGACTTCCTCAAGGGCAAGGGTGGCCAGCGTCCGCCGTCCGCCGGGGAAATCGACGAGCTGGGCTGTGAGGCCTGCCAGTAACACCGGCGACAACGCCATGACGGACGTGCGGGCCAGGCCCGCACACCTCGCCCCGGCACCGCCGGGGCCACCAGACAACCCCACGCCGACGCCAGGCGCGTCGGCCGATCAGATGATCGGGAGACCGCAACAATGCTGAACTGGGACGAGTTCCACGAGGACGACACCGCCACCGCAGAAGTGCCTGAGCCGAAGAAGGCCCCCGAGCCGACCCCGGCTCCGGCTGCCGAGGCAACGGATGAGGTGCGCGAAAGCGCCGGCAACTACCAGGCTGCCGACCAGGACCGCATGGCCCGGGCACGCAAGTCGCTGGAAGAACTCGACGTGGCCGCCGGCCTCGAGGAACTCGAGATGGGCGCCGCCCGGATCGAGGTCGACGACAAGAAGATGATCAACGCCCGTGCGGACCTGAACCAGCTGGTGCCGTTCAAGTACGAGTGGGCCTGGCAGAAGTACCTGGACGGCAGTGCCAACCACTGGATGCCCCAGGAAGTGAACATGAACGCGGACATCGCGCTGTGGAAGAGCAACGACGGCCTGACCGCCGACGAGCGCCGCATCGTCGAACGTTCACTGGGCTACTTCTCCACCGCCGACTCGCTGGTCGCCAACAACCTGGTGCTGGCGCTGTATCGCCTGATCACCAACCCGGAGTGCCGCCAGTACCTGCTGCGCCAGGCCTTCGAGGAAGCGATCCACACCCACGCCTACCAGTACTGCGTGGAGTCGCTGGGCATGGATGAGGGCGAAGTCTTCAACATGTACCGCGAGGTCCCGTCGGTCGCCGCCAAGTCCGCCTGGAGCCTCAAGCACACCCAGTCGCTGGCCCGTCCTGACTTCCAGACCGGCACCGTCGAGACCGACCAGGAGCTGCTGCGTAACCTGATCGCCTTCTACTGTGTCACCGAAGGCATCTTCTTCTACTGCGGTTTCAGCCAGATCCTGTCCATGGGCCGGCGCAACAAGATGACCGGCGTGGCCGAGCAGTTCCAGTACATCCTGCGCGACGAGTCGATGCACCTGAACTTCGGTGTCGACATGATCAACCAGATCAAGATCGAGAACCCGAACCTGTGGACCCCGGAGTTCCAGGACGAGGTCACCCAGATGATCCTCGAGGGCACCGAGCTCGAGATCAGCTACGCCCGCGACACCATGCCCCGCGGCGTGCTGGGCATGAACGCGGCGATCATGGAGGAGTACCTGCACTTCATCTGCAACCGTCGCCTGGCCCAGATCGGCCTGAAGGAGCAGTTCCCGGGTGCCCAGAACCCCTTCCCGTGGATGAGCGAAATCATCGATCTGCGCAAGGAGAAGAACTTCTTCGAGACCCGCGTCACCGAGTATCAGGTCGGCGGCGCGCTGAGCTGGGATTGATCGAGACGACGCCCGGGCCTGACGGCTCGGGCGTCTTTCCTTCACTCCACCGACAACCCCACCAGGGAATGGCGACACCACCAATGTTCTGACGTGATTTCAGGAGGGCAACAGCATGGCTGTTTCCAATGGAAGACCCCAGCAGCATGACACCCGCGCCTGGCAGTCCGCCCTGGACCGGGCTCTGGCCGCCCACGGCGGCGAACGCGCCCTGGCCCGCTACGACCACCTGGCCCACGCCTTTCCTTCCCCCGAGTACGATCCCCGCGACGAGCACCACCCGCACCTCAACCTGGACGCCTTGAAGCGCTGGGCGCTCTATCGCGGCTGGCGGGCGCAGCCCGATACCGACCGCATGAGCACGGCCAGTACCCCACCGATCTGCTTTACCCGCTTGTCGCGCCATCGCGTCAGAAGTCATTGACGACGGCCAAGTATCGTGCCGGCGATATACCGTCTCGCGCAAAAACTTGAACGAGGAAGTGGAAATGGTCAGAAAGACTCACCACGTAGTTCCCAACGCTGATGGTGGCTGGGACATAAAGAAGGGCGGCGGAAAGAAGTCCATCAAACACTTTAGCCTTAAGTCAGATGCTGTGGATCACGGAAGGGGAATTAGCAAAAACCAAGGTAGCGAATTCGTCATACACAAAAAAGATGGAAAAATTCAAAATCCAGATAGCCACGGTCGCGATCCTTTTCCTCCTCGGGATAAGAAATAGAAAAGGTCGCAACAGTGCTAGGACCATTCGCTTAATAAAGTAAAAACGCAGGAACGCTAGAAACAAAACTTTTCTTTGCGCCCCTAACGGGGCGCCTCGAGCGAAATGCGTTGCGAATTCCAGGTCTTCAAGGACAGGCTTAAACTTTAATCATCAACCTCCTCGATGAACTAAATTTCACCTACCCCTTCCAACAACTGACCATACGTGATAAATTTTATCTGCTCGCCAAATCGTTGGCGAGGAACATCACAGGATGTCAAGCATTTGCGAGCATACGTGAAAGCGTGCCAAGAAATGTAGCGACATCGCACTGATGAGATCCAGCTTCATAGTGGTCTCCATAGTAATTGTGATACTGACATCATATGTCATCTCTAACAGAAGCGGCGCATCATTGCTTTCAGTAGAACGAAAGAAATGATGGATGGTGAGACTTAGTCCACTTGGTTAAGCCGGGGGGGAGTAATGTGGATGGCCGCAGTCCTTCCCCCTCGGTTTTGCTAAGCTAATGCGGGGAACATAATCATGGATGATGCGTGCTGGTTTCGTAGAAGAAACTACTTACATTTTGACTCTCCTGTTAGCTTTAAAAAAGCAGAAAAATTAGTTACCAATCCTCAAACAGTATCTCGGCATAGCTTTTACCCACTCATTAGTTATACCATTGATAGTACAAAAATAAGCAAAGACAAAGTCACCAACCAAATAACAAAGGAACCAAAAAAGAGGCCTATATCTTATCCAGCTCACAAAGACGGACACATATACAGCTACTATTCAAAGCTAATCTCTCAACATTATGAAGAAAAGGTAAATACGGTTCAGCTCTCTGAGTCGATACTGGCTTTTCGCCAACTAGGAAAAAGCAATATAAGCTTTGCAAAAGAAGCTTTTGATACAATAAAAGAAATGGGAAACTGTAGCGTTGTAGCACTAGACATAAAATCTTTTTTTGACACTCTCGATCATAAAATGCTTAAGGAGAAATGGTCAAAAATAATTAGCGCCAGTTCACTTCCAGCGGATCACTACTCTATCTATAAGTCGATAACCCAGTATTCAATAGTAGACAAACATAGACTTTACGAAGAACTTGGCATTTCTAAAAACAACCCAAAGAAAAGCAGGCATCGACTTTGCCTACCTAACGAATTCAGAGAGACAGTACGAAAAAAAGGCTTAGTCGCGACAAACAGGGCTGGAAAAGGTATTCCTCAAGGCACCCCGATAAGTGCTCTACTATCAAACATCTACATGATCGACTTCGACATATTAATGAACGAAGTCGTATCAGAACAAGGTGGAAAATATTTTAGATATTGTGATGACATGCTATTCATAACCCCAACCGCTTATCGTGATGATGTTGCCGGTTTCGTGCAGTCGGAGATAATCAAACTTGGACTTAGCATACAGACAAAAAAGACGGAAAGAAGAACATTCAGCATTACTCCTACGGGGCTACAAAGTGATAAGCCATTACAGTATTTAGGTTTCACCTTTGACGGGGAGAGAATTCTGATTCGATCATCTTCACTTTCTAGATATTCCAGAAAGATGAAGGGCGGCGTTAAACTAGCTAAGAAAACGATGGAAAAGAAAAATAAAGAGCGCACAGAAAAGAACCTTCCCGAGAAAGGGATTTATAAGAAAAACCTGTATGAAAGATACTCTCACCTTGGGAAAACAAATTTCATTACTTATGGACACAGGGCCGCCAAAGAAATGAATTCTTTCCACATAAAGAGACAACTGTCTCCCCTTTGGAAAAGATTGAAAGACGAAATTGAAAAATAACCTCCCCCTTCACCGAAGACTCTTAGCTTACAACCTGAAAAAAAATTAGCGGGTGTTTCGTTGCATCTGCTTCATTTTCTGAACCATTATTCGAAGAATGTGCAACGTTTCAGGTCAGTCTCGAACACAGCCCAATCATAAGGAGAGTGCGGCCTTGCGCTTCGCGGTCCATCGTTTGACGGAGTTTTCAACACTCATTCTGCCCTCCTGATGGCTGCACTATAGCCTATGCAACTCTGGAGGGGGGGGGGCACTTCAGGCCAGTACCCCACCGATCTGCTTTACCCGCTTGTCGCGCCATCGCGTCAGGAGTCATTGACGACGGCCTCACTGGCATAAAAATGCGCAAGGCCCGTCACCGGGTCTTGCGTGTATCGAGCGCTCTGCCGGCGTCGTCGGCGTCTTCAGGCAAGCCCTAGCGGCTGACCAGCAACCTCGCCTTGGGCTCCACCCTGATCACATCCTGCAGCGCACTGCGCATGGCCTCGCCGGAGCAGGCCGCCGCGCGGCAGAACTGCAGCGCGATTTCATCATCGTGGGCCCTGCCGACCAGGGCGTCGCGGCAGCCGTCGTCACACAGCCGCTCGGCGAGATCCTCGGGGTTCACCCCTCGGGGCAGTCGAAAACGTAGTTCGAAATCGTGTTCTTTCATGACTGGCGTCCTCCTTGAAAGACCGACGTTATTGTCGAACGCCGAGGCCAGTTTGAAAGACGCGCTTGAGGCTCCCTATTGTCCCAAGGATACAGTCGCCCGGCTGGGTATCAGTCCGACGCCCGGGACGACCTTCTACGCCCAATCCAGCCGCTGCCGATCAGCATCCCAAGGGTGATCAGCACCGCCGCCCCGGCAAGCCACAGGGTAGGCGCGGCGAAGCCGGTCACCACCAGCACCAGGGTCGACAGCAGCGGCGTGAAGTAGGCCAGCAGACCCAGCAGCCGCAGGTCCCCCTGCTTGACCCCGATATCCCAAGTAAAGAAGGCGCTGCCCACCGGTCCCAGGCCGAGAGCGATGACACCGAACCAGGCGCTGCCCTGGGGCCAGCGGCCGGGTTCGAAGGCCAGATGACACGCTGCCGCCAGTATCGCGGTGACCAGACAGAAGCCCCCCACCGCGGCGGTGGGTACCGTGCGGGTGGCCCGGGACAGCACCGAATAGCCACTCCAGACGAAGGCACAGGCGAAGGCGGCGGTGTAGCCCAGGAGGCTACCGCCGGCGTCGACGTCTCCGCCGATCAACAGCACCGCCCCGCCGAAACCGAGCAGGCTGCCGACCACGTGAAACCCGCGCAGGCGCTCGCCGGGCAGCAGAGCGACAAACAGCACGATCAACAGCGGCCAGAGATAGCTGATCAGGCCGGCGTTGGCCGGCGGCGCGTTCTGCTGGGCGATAAAGTAGAGGGCGTGGTAGCCGAACAGCCCGCCGACGCCCAGCGCCCAGACCAGTGGCGGCTGGCGCATCGGCGCCAGCACCGCCTCGCCGCGCAGGCACTGATAGACCACAAAGCACACAAAGGCCACGCCGAACGCCAGAGCGGTGAGCAGAAACGGTGGCACGGGCCCCGACAACTGGGTAAAGAGGGCCAGCATGGCCCAATTGAGCACCGTGGTGGCACCGATCCAGGTGGCGCGCCTACGCGAGATGTCGACCGCATCGGAGGATGCCCCCGCCTGGGCAGAGGAAGAAGATGAAGAAGAAGAAGATGAGGAAGAGCGCATAAAGACCTCCAGAACATCGAGGTCTCGAGTGTGGGCCAGCCGCCCACACTAGGTCTTGTACGATTCTGACCTGTTGTGCGTGGCGGTTGCGGCTTGACGCCGCCAGGCGCCGGGAGAAACGTCATGGGCCTCGCGGAAGACGCGGGAAAAGTGGGCGGCGTCGTGGAACCCGCAGACCAGCGCGACCTCGCTGAGGGCCATGGCCGAGCCGGAACGAGTCCGGGTGACCAGTAACTGTCGCGCCAGGGCCAGCCGCTCACGGCGCAGCCAGACCGCCGGCGGCACTCCGAGCAGCTCACGAAACTGACGGGCGAAGACCGCCTCGGACAGGTGGCACAGCGCCGCCATCTCCTTGACGCGCCAGGGGTGGGCCAGCTCGCCGCGTAGCCTTGGCAGCAGCTCGAGCAGACGCAGGCGCGGCGCCGGGAGCGGCCTGCCGCGCCCTTCATCCAGCGCGTGCTGCAGGCGGGAAAGCCACCGGGCCAGCGCCTCGACGCCGGCGCCCGGGGCGGGCGCGGCCTCGACCAGGCTCGCCGGCGCGCGATAGCCCCTCGCTCGCTCGTTTTCGAAGATCCCCTCCACCCCCAGGGCCTGGCACCAGGCCACCGGCAGGTCGAGCACCAGAATGTCGTTGGCCCCCGGCGCGAGATAGTGGTGGGTCTCGCCGCTGGGGACCGGGGCCAATACGCCCGGCCCTACGCGCAGACCACGTCCGCCAACGTCCAGTTCCACCATGCCGCCGCGGCCCAGCAACAGCTGCTGAAAGTCGTGGCGGTCACTCAACACTCGGTCTGGATAGTGTCGATGTTCGATCAGGGGGGCGTGGGCGCTCATCGGTCTAGCCCCGCACTCGCTGCGCAGGCAAAGGTCGCTTCCCTTGATGCAGGTCAAATGTGATTTGATGACAAAAGATATATGCTCTCATTTACAACCTCATCAGGCTCTGGTAGTGATGAGGACTATCGGAGGTCCTCTCCATGGAACATGCAGGAGGTCCGTCATGGCGACATCCAAGAGTGTCATCAAGCGAGTCTACGTTCCCACCCACGTCAAGACGCTGCCCAATGGCGAGCGCGTCAAGATCCCCGGCCACTATAAACAAAAGGCGCCCGGCGACTGAACAGAGCGCCAGCCTCTGTTGCACCAGTCAGATCGAGGACGGCTCCCTGCACACCCGCCACCAGCCAAGCCCCACGGGTACCCCGTAAAGCAGCGCATGGACCAGCAACTCTTCGCCCAGGGCGTAGCCGTGCGACAGCCCGACGCTCAGGTTCCAGGCGCATATCGCCAGCCAGGCGAGGCTGAATATCCACATGGCGGTGTGCTGTCGCGGCTTGGGGCAGCGCCACAGCAACACCAGGACCACGACCACCCCGACGACGACAATCAACATGGTTCTCATGGGTGCCCCCTGCGTAACCTGCAATGTTGTTTTTCAGCATAGCCATGGCCGGGCGCGGCGGGACCGACGCCCGCCATCGCTCACTTCGTGCCACCCCCTTGGGGCAAAGCCTCGGGCGCTGCGTACACCACCAGTTCGGCGGCCTGGTCTGAAGGCGCTGCACCTTGCGGCAGGACAAGCGCCACCACCTTCGCCTCGCTCCTGCCCTGGTGAGTAAGTTGGCTTGCACCCCGCGCCCCCTCGACCATTCGCTGGCGCCACAATGCCCGACCATCATCCAGAGCGAAGGCGTAGAGCGCGACTGACCTTGTCTGGTCCGCGACGACCACCGCTGCATCGCCGGAACTACCCGAGAGCATCATCGGTGCCGACAGATTCGCCGTTCCGACAGGCAGCGAAAGCTCGAACGGCAAGCGCAACTCCTGAGGCAGTTCGACGTCGAGGTCACCGACGGTGCGACGCCAGACGATCGCCGAGCTATCGCTACCATCACTATCATCACTACCATCACTGCCGCGCAGAGCGTAAAGCGCGGACAGCTCGACCTTGACCAGCTCCCCCCAGGGAGGCGTACGACAGGATAGCCAGGGATGACGAGGGTCGGCACCACGGGAGCCGACGCTGGCGTAGAGCGCTTGCCCATCCGGGCCGAGCCTCAGCGCCACACGGGGTGACGCCAAGGGTAGCGTCGGTCGGATCAGCCGCTCCAGCGACGCCGGCAAGGTGACTGGCCCAGCGCTGTCCCTGGCCCGCAGGCGAATACGGCAAAGCAGTTGATCCACCGGCGAAAGTCCCCACATGTCGCGTTCGCGCAGTGCCTTCGGGTCAGAGGGCGGTGTTCGCCAGGTCTCTGCCGACAGCGGCGGTGGTGGCCTCAGGTCAAGCGACGCCAGGGTCTCCCCGCTGGGCATGTCCAGCATCAACAGCCTGCCCTCGCTCGTCGCCACCACCACCGCCTGGGGCCGATCGTCCAGGCTGACCATGACAACGTCCTTTGCTGCCGTCGACGCTGTGATCACCGCATCGACAGGCATCGCCCCCTCGCCGGGCATGGGGGCAAGATCCAGCGCTCGCGTCCATAGCGGTTCGCCGGTGGTCACTTCCAGCGCCGTCACCCGGCCTCCCGGGCCCTGCTCACTCTCATCTCGGACGTTATCCGGGCGGCGCTCGGCCCCAGAGGCAGCAGGGGCAGCAGGGGCAGCAGGGGCAGCCACCATCAGCAGGCCCTGGGTCTCATCGACGGCGACGATGCGAAGGTGGTAGGTGCCTGGCGTCTCGGGCCGCCAGCGCCAGATGCGATCGCCGGTGGCGATGTCCAGCGCCACCACCTCGGGGCCGAACCCCGTCAGCAGTACCAGTCGCGAGGTGACCTGGATGCCGGCGGCTCCCTTCAGCATCTCGGCGGATGTGTCGGCACTCATGTCAGCCACTTCGACCACGTCAGCCACTTCGGCCACTTCGGCCAGGTCGACCTGGCCGTCGGTGCCGAAACTCTCGCAGTGTCTGCCGGTGTCGGCATCCAGCGCCAGCAAGCGCCGATCTCGGGTGACAACGAACAGCCGCTGCGGACAGACCAGATCGCTTTCCGCGACCCCCTCTTCCCCGGCACCTTCATGGGTCGCCGACATTTCCAGGGGATCCGGCTCGCCCTCCCCGGGGGTAGGCGCAAAGACGCCCTCGACCATATCCTGCGTTCGCTCAGCGGCATCGTGATAGGCAAGCGTGCGACAGGGCCCCAGCGGCTCGATATTGTCCTCGTTGCCCTTTCCGTCGCTGTTCGGGTGTGACCAAAGACGCTCGCCGGTAGCGACCATGCGAGCTTCGATGCCGCTCGAGGTACAGACAATCAGTCGGTCGTCGATGATGACCAGAGGGAAGGCGGTGGCCAAGTGGTTCTCTGTCTCTGCCTCCGCCCTCTCCTGCTCCAGCTCGAGACGCCATAGCGCATCAAGGCCAGTGGCGGACTCACCCTGGGGGTTTGCCGGGGCCTTGGGCACCGAGGAGCCATGACTCTCGGGACGCGAAGACAAGGACGGTTCGACAGCAGGGAGAAAGGCCAGCAACAGCAGCAAGGACAAGCAAGAGAGCGTCATCAATCCCAGCGCCTGCCTGCAGCAGGCGTAGGCACCGCGGGAGAACCAGGGCAACAGCAGCACCAGCCCCAGCAATGCCGGCAGGCCCAGACGCGGCAGCAGGCGCCAGGCGTCCAGCCCCACTTCCCACAGTGCCCAGCCAAGGGTTGCTCCAAGCAGTAAAGCGTAAAGCCCCGGGGCGAGGCGCCATCGTGCCATCAGGCCGCATCCGGTCAGCGCCAGCCCCCCCGCCGCCAGCACGTAGTACGCCGAGCCCCCCAGCGCCAGCAGGTAGCCCCCGGCGGCCAGTGCAACCAACGCTGTCGCCAGCACCAACAGGCCAAGCAGTCGTGCTGGCCACCTTGCGGCACGCCTGTCATCCATCGCCTTACCTCCGGCATCCTTGACTTCGAGTCGGGCCAGCTCGACGCTCTTGCCCATCCTGCCGCTCTTGCCGCTCTTGCCGCTCTCGCCGCTCTTGCTACTGGGGCGCAGCTCCATGCTACAAGGGGTAGACTACCCTTCGGTACGGGGCGGCCCTGACCGCCTGGAACAGGATAGAAGCTGCCAGATGCCACTGCGACTCCCGCAGCGTCGCTCAGTGCCGAATCGCGCTGTCGACCTTCCCGCCTCCCGCAATAGTGACACCATAGACTCATCATCCATGCACCAGGGGACACCTCCATGAATCTCTACGGCGATACACGCTCGGGAAACTGCTACAAGATCAAGCTGCTGGCATCGCTGCTGGACATTCGCATGGTGTGGATAGGCATCGACATCCTGGCCGGGGACACCCGCGAAGAAGACTTCCTGGGCCGCAACCCCAACGGCAAGATCCCCCTGCTCGAGCTGGATGATGGACGCTTTCTGGCGGAATCCAACGCTATCCTCCACTACCTGGCCAGCGGCAGTGAGTGGCTGCCCGAGGATCGTTACCGCCATGCCAAGGTGCTGCAGTGGCAATACTTCGAACAGTACAGTCATGAGCCCTACATCGCCGTGGCGCGCTTCATCTCGCTCTACCTCGGATTGCCGGAGGACCGGCGGGCCGAATTCGACGCCAAGCAGCAAGGCGGCTACAAGGCGCTCGGCGTCATGGAGCGTCAGCTGGAGGCTACGCCCTTTCTGGTGGGCGAGCACCCCACCATCGCCGACATCTCGCTCTACGCCTACACCCATGTGGCCCACGAGGGCGGCTTCGATCTCGGCGCCTTTCCCGGCATTCGTGCCTGGATCCAGCGTATCCAGGCACTGCCAGGCTATGTCGCCCTCGGTGAGGACAGCCTCTCGTCCGAATGAGCAGAAGCCCCCGCTGCGGCCCACGGCGCTAAAGGTGCCGTGACGCCGGGGGCTGTCCAGCACCGCGAACCAGCCCCGGCACCAGCACTCCGCAGCAAAGCTCCGCCTCAGAGCCCTGCATCAGAACCCTGCATCAACGCCCTGTAACAGAGCCCTCCTGCAACAGAGCCCCGCCCCAGCGCCCACGCTGCTATCGGCATAACATGCATGCCGGTGACATCAGGTATGCTATGGGGCCCACCCACGAGCCGCCCTGGAGACCCGACCTTGGCCACCGCGCTGCTTCTCAACGTCTTGATCTTTCTCACTGCGGCGGTGCTGGTGGTCCCGATCATCAAACGCCTCGGCCTGGGGGAAGTGCTCGGCTACCTGATCGCCGGCGTGCTGATCGGTCCCTCGGCCCTCGGCCTGGTACCGGACGCCGAAGGGGTACTGCAGTTTTCGCAGGTCGGTATCGTCTTTCTGCTGTTCGTCATCGGCCTGGAGCTGAAACCGGCACGGCTCAAGCTGATGCGCAAGGCGGTGTTCGGCTTTGGCAGCCTGCAGGTGGCCATCACTACCCTGGTGCTGGGCCTGACCGCCCTGGCACTGGGCCTTCCGCCGGTGGCGGCGGCGGTGGTGGGCTTCAGTCTGGGGCTGTGCTCTACGCCACTGGTACTACACCTGCTGGGCGAGCGCCAGGAACTCAACAGCCGCCACGGACGCCATGCCTTTGCGCTGCTGCTGTTCCAGGACATGGCGGCCATTCCGGTACTGGCGGTGATTCCGATCCTTGCCGCCGACTCGCTGGTCAGCGGCGGCATGACTGCGGTGCTCAAGGAAGTCGCCATCGCCGTCGCCGCCTTCACCGGTCTGATCTTTGGCGGGCGCAAGCTGCTGCCGCCGCTGTTCCGCCTGGCCGCTGCCACCGACAGCCGCGAAGTGTTCGCCGGCATGTCGTTGCTGGTACTGATCGGTGCCGCCCTGCTGATGGAGCTGGCCGGGCTGTCCATGGCACTTGGCGCCTTTATCGCCGGTATCCTGTTGGCCGATTCCGAGTATCGCCACAGCATCGAGGCCGACATCGAACCGTTTCGCGGTCTGCTGCTGGGGCTATTCTTCATGGCGGTGGGCATGACCGCCAAGATCGGCCTGCTGGCACAGTCTCCTGGGCTGGTGCTGGGCCTGACCGCACTGCTGCTGCTGGCCAAGGGCGCCAGCCTGATGATCGCGGCTCGGGTCTACCGCTGCGGCTGGCGCGAGACCACCACCCTCGGCGTGCTGTTGTCACAGGGCGGAGAATTCGCCTTCGTGCTGTTGACCGCCGCGGGTTCAGCCGCCTTGCTGGCGCAGGACCTCGTGCACGTTCTGGTGCTGGTAGTGTCGCTGTCCATGGCCGCCACACCGATCCTGTTTCTGGGCCACGAACGGCTGGTTCGGCCATTGTTCAAGAAGCCTCGGCCCAAGCGCGACTTCGATGCCATGGACGATGATTCGCCACGCATCATTCTGGTCGGCTTCGGTCGCTTCGGTCAGATCATGGGGCGGGCGCTTCAAGGGCTCGAGATCCCCTACACCGTCCTCGACATCAATGCCGACCACGTCGACTTCGTGCGTCGCTACGGCAACAAGGTGTACTACGGCGACGCTACCCGACTGGACCTGCTGGATGCCGCCGGCGCGCGTCATGCCCAGGTGCTGGTGGTCGCGGTCGGCGATCCGGATATCTCGATGCGCATCATCCATCGCGCCAGCAAGCGCTTCCCCCACCTCAAGATCTATGCACGTGCCCGAGATCGTCACCATGCCCAGTTGCTGATGCGTGCCAAGGTCGGCTTTATCCTTCGTGAGCTGCTGCCGGCGAGCCTGGAAATGACCCGTGAGGTGCTGATCGGGCTCGGTGTGCCCCGCGACCAGGCCCAGCACACCATCGACACCTTCCGCCCCCACGACGAGGAGACCCTGCGGCGTCAGCTCGAGGTCTTCGGCAACGAGAAGAAGCAGATGCAGACGGTGCGGCAGGCGGCCAAGGAGCTCGAGACCCTGTTCGAGGCCGACGAGGACATCCTGACCCGGGTCGAGGAAATCCCCCGGCGCCAAGCCTCGGATGGCGACGACACCAAGCGCTCGGCCAACGAGTCCTGACCTCCGGCCCTTGTGCCAGAACCTCCAGCCCTTGTGCCAGAAGCCGCTTGCACTGCCATTCACCGGCCACGTCGAGGGCCAGTCTGCCCAGGCAAGGGCAGAGAACGGACAAGGGCAGCGACAGGTCAGACACAGGGACGACGTCAGCGCCGGGCCGTTTCCCACCAGCGGGGCAGCCTCGCCTGCACCTCAGGTCTGACGAAGCGATCGTCCAGCAATACCAGGGTGCCAGTATCCTGGGGCCCGCGAATGACCCGCCCGGCCGCCTGGACCACCTTGATCAGCCCGGGGATACGATAGGCGTAGTCGTCACCGCGACCGAAGCGTTGCTCGAGGCGTGTCTTCAGCGCCTCCTGGCGGGCATCGCTGGGGGGTAGCCCCAGGGTGGCGACAAAGGCACCGATCAAACGCTCGCCGGGCAGGTCGACGCCTTCGGCGAAGGCGCCTCCGAGTACCGCGAAGGCGATTCCCTCACCCCCTGGCACAAAGTCCTCCAGAAAGGCCTCCCGCTCCGCCTCGCTCATGGCGCGTCGCTGGGCGCGCTGAGGAATGTCGGGATGGGCCTCGGCCAGGGCTTCTCGCACCTGCTCCAGGTAGGCGAAGCTCGAGAAGAACGCCAGATAGTGGCCGGGACGTCGACGGTACTGCGCGCTCATGACGTCGAGTATTCCCGGCAGGGATCGCTTCCGATCGCGGTAGCGGGTAGACAGCTGCGCGCACACCCGCACCTCGAGCTGCTCGGCGACAAAAGGCGACGCGACCTCGGACCATACCGTGTCCTCGGCTAGCCCCAGCAGGTCGATCTGATAGCGTGGTGGCGCCAGGGTCGCGGAAAATAGCACGCTTGCGTGAGCCGCGGCGAAACGGGGCCGCAGGAAGTCGGCGGGCACCTGGTTGACGATGGCCAGTCGTGCCCGCCCGCGCCCGTGACGGGTGAGCTCGCACAGCGAGTGATCACCGAAACGCTCCGCCAGCCGAACGAAGGCCAACGCCTCGAACAGGCAGTCGGTCAGCGCCGGCTGGGTGTCCTCCGGATGCTCGCCCAGGTGGTCGCCGATGGCACCACAGAGTCCCTGAAGGGAGCCGATCAACTCCGCCGGCAAGGCGTCGAGGGCAAACCAGCGTGGCGCTTCGCGACTGCCCGGGTCCTCTCCGCCGTGCTGACGCACCAGTGCCTGCCACTGCTTGATCACCCTGGCCAGAGGTTGGCGCAGCGCCCCCGGCGCCTCCTTTTGCAGGCGCGCCAGGCGACGCTGATCGAGGCTCGCCGAGTACATGCCACGGGCACGCTCGATCAGGTTGTGGGCTTCGTCCACCAGCACACCCAGGCGCCACTGTCGCGCCTGGGCCAAGCCGTGCAACAGCGCGCTCGAGTCGAAATAGTGATTGACGTCGCCGACCACCAGATCGCACCAGCGAGCCATCTCCTGGCCCAGGTAGTAGGGGCAGACGCGATGCTCAAGCGCCACCTGCCTGAGCCCGTCACGATCTAGCCAGCCCTGCTCCACAGCCGCCTGCCTCGCCTCGGGCAGGCGGTCGTAGAAGCCCTCAGCCAGAGGACAGCTATCTCCGTGGCAGGCCAGTTGCGGATGCTCGCAGGCCTTGTCCCGAGCGATCAGCTCCAGCGTGCGCAGCTTGCGCTGTGGGCCAGGGTCGAGCTGCGCCAGTGCCGCCAGCGCCAGCTGTCGGCCGGTGGTCTTCATGGTCAGAAAGGCGGCGCGGTCCAGCGCCTGGCGGGGCATCGCCTTGAGCAGCGGGAACAGGCTCCCCAGCGTCTTGCCGATGCCAGTCGGCGCCTCGATCAGCAGATCCCGGCCAGTGGCGACGGCCTTGTAGGTGGTCTCGGCCATCTCGCGCTGCCCAGGCCTGAACGCAGGGTAGGGAAACGTCAGACGGTCCAGCGCTTCATCTCTCCGCCGGCGATGTGAGGCTTCGGCCAGCGCCCAGGCTCGATAGGCGCGACAGGCCGACTCAAGCTCCTGCCACAGCGTGGCGGCCTCGGCCTCGACGCTCAGGCAAGTCTCGCGACCGCTGACCAGATCCAGATAGACCAGCGCCAGGGTAATCCGCTCGCGCCCCTGCTGGCGGCACCAAAGTGCGCCGTAGGCCCGCACCTGGGCCCAGTGCAACGCGCGCTGATTGTCGGCCATGCGCTCCAGGCGTCCCCGGTGGGTCTTGATCTCTTCGAGTCGCCCACCGTTCTCGGCCACACCGTCGATGCGCCCCTGGACCTTGAGACCCTCGAGGGTGGCGACCACCATCACCTCACTGCGGTAGCCTTCGCCACGTCGGGCCACGACGCGGGCATGCCCCTCTATCCCTTCCCGAGAGCTGGGGGCCGGGGTGAAGCGGTGATCCAGATCACCGCGTCTACCGGTGAACTCGCACAGTTCCCGCACGCCGACGCTGAGAGAGACCGACTCGGCCGTGTCCGAGGTGGCTGTCTCGGCATCGTCAGACGATGAAGATCCCTCAGCCATCGGACCACCTCACGTGGCACACCGACACCGGAATGCCGTGGCACTGGAAGTGCTCAAGCCAACGTCGCTGGTTGTCCTGCAGCCGGTCTCCTGGCGCCTTGACCTCGATCAGACGATAGCGGGGCTGGCCCTTGCCAGCATCGGGAAAGAACTGGATCAGGTCCGGCCAGCCCGATCGGTTGGCCTTGAGATCCTCGAGAAGGCGCTCGAACAGCACCGCCAGGTGTTCAGGCGCAATACAGTGAAGCGCCAGTTCCAGCAAGGCTTCGTCGAGCACTTCCCAGTAGACGAAGGGGTTGGCCAGCCCCTGCTTGTCGCGCCAGCGGGCCCTGATACGCTCGCGGTAGTCGCCGCTCGCCAGCGCCTCCAGGCAGGCATCGAAGCGATCACGCCGCCGCGATACGAAGTCTGGCCGATACAGATCCGCCGGCCCGCGATGGAAGGGATGAAAGAAGGCTCCCGGCAAGGGGGCGAAGATGACGTCCCAGCAGAGCAGCCCGAAGAGCCCGGCGAAGAGGTGATTCTCGACGTAGAAGGCTGGGGCCTCATCCCGGGCCAGGTGATCACGCAGCGCCAGCTCCACCGAGCCACTGGCCGCCAGCGATAGTGGCGGCAAGCTCAGGCTCCAGCTCTGCGGCGGCGCCTGTGCTGCCGGCTTGAGCACCGGCAGACCCAGGCGGCGCTGCAATCGCGGCACCAGCCGGGCAAGCGCCTGGCGCTCGGCGTCGTCCAGCGGTGCCTCGAGCGCCTGGGTCGCCAGCGTCAACGCCTGGTGATGCTCTCCCTCTCGCTCCAGCAGGCGCAGTCGACGCACCCGCGCTTCGCCCGGGCCAGCAAAGGAGAAGATCTCCAGCGCCAGCGCCACCTGCCCCTCTCGCTGGGCCTGCTGGCCCAGACGCAGCAGCAGGCGAGACCGCCGTGCCGCGAGCCAGGGGTTGTCGTCGGGCAGCCTTGGTACTGCCGACCAGATATCAGCCACGGCTTCGCCGTCGTCGAATCGCTCTCGCAGCCGATGCAGGCAGAGATAGGCATCCACCTCCTGACGCTGCTGAAACCCCCGCGACGCGGGATCGAAACTCACCCGTTCATAGCGCATATGGCCAAGCTCGGCCATCACGAAATCGGACCAGCTCTGGCGCAGATTGCCGAAGAACATCAGGCGCAGTCGATCACACACCGACATTACCGAGACCCGCACCAGGGTCTCGTCGGACTCAGGCCACCAGGCGCTCCAGCGCCGCGGCGTGAACTGGCCGTCCAGCGCCTCGCACAGACGTGACTTGGAGACCGAGGTGGGCAGACCGCAAGCGGACACAGTTTCGGCGAAGACCCGTCGAGCCTCGGGCAGGCGCAACTGTGCAAGCAGGTCATCGAGACTCAGCACGGGATCAAGCTCCACCAGCTGCGCCGCCGCCAGTCGGCTCAGCGCCTGCTCGAGATCATCGACCTCGGTGTAGACCAGGCGACTTGTGCGAAACAGCTCACCCTTGCGCGAGACCATGCGGACCAGCAACGCCTGGGCTGCCTCCGGCAGCTCGCCGAAGGCCATGATAAAGCGCTGTTCTGGCTCTGCCAGCAGGTCGGCGTGGCGTGCCATCACCCAGTCGAGCACAAACTGAAAGTGACGCAGATAGTAGAGAGGATCGTCGCGCAGGTCGGCGGGTAGCGTGGGCGACTTGGGATTCATGCAGGCATTTTACCAGTGGTTCGCTGCGCTCCCAAGGAAGTTACCGACGCGCGCCCGGGTATTCGTCAGGCGGCAAACGGCTTTGCTGCTAAGCATTGATGAGCATTATGTGGATAAAGCCATTTCAGCAAAAGCCGAATCTTGCATGCCAGTCTATGCTGGTGACACTGTCGAGCAAGGCCATGACCAACGAGCCTGCTGCCGGCCTGCCGCCTGATCGGACTCGGTGAAACACGTCGAGCTCTGTGGAGCTGGTCGATGTCGATGACGGCATCGACAAAGCTCGTCGATACAGCCCGACGATGAAGCCATCGAAAAAGCTCGTCGACGAAGCGAGGCCAGTGAAGCGACCTATCGGTCAAGCCATGAACACGCTGCAAGTTCCTGCCGGCCAGCGCCGGCGATCTCGTCTCTAGAGGAAGTGATCCATGCCCCAGCAGAAGACCGCCATCATCACCGGCTCCACCAGCGGTATCGGTCTCGGTATCGCCGAAGGCTTCGCCAAGGCGGGCATCAACCTGGTCATCAACGGTATCGAGGCCGCCGCGGACGTGGAGGCCACCCGTGCCAGTCTCGAAAAGCACGGCGTCAAGGTCGTCTATGACAACGCCAACATGATGGACCCCGGCGAGATCAGCGCCATGCACAAGCGGGCCGAGGCAGAATTCGGCAGCGTGGACATCATCGTCAACAACGCCGGTATTCAGCACGTGGCACCGGTGGACGAGTTCCCCGAGGACAAGTGGAACGCGATCATCGCCATCAACATGAATTCCGCTTTTCACCTGACCAAGGCCGCCTTGCCTGGCATGAAGGCACGTGGCTGGGGGCGAGTGATCAACATCGCGTCCGCCCATGCTCTGGTGGCATCGCCTTTCAAGTCGGCCTATGTGGCCGCAAAGCACGGCGTTCTGGGACTGACCAAGACCGTGGCGCTGGAAGTCGCCGAACACGGCATCACCGTCAATGCCATCTGCCCGGGATACGTGCTGACGCCTCTGGTCGAGAAGCAGATTCCCGACACCGCCAAGGCACGCGGTATCTCCGAGGACTCGGTCATTCGCGACGTCTTGCTCGCCAACCAGCCGACCCGCCAATTTGTCACCACCGAACAACTGGCGGCCACGGCGCTGTTCCTGTGTTCGGACGGCGCCGCCTCCATGACGGGAATCGCCCTGCCGGTCGATGGCGGCTGGACAGCACACTGAAGCACCGTTCGACAGGGTAGAGCATGCGGCGAACCTGCCGCCGACGCCGCTGCTGCCGCACTTTTCCCGGCAAGGGAAGACGGCCTCACGGACGACCGCACCAAGATGACAGGAGAGCTTGATGGCCAAGCCACCCAAGAAAATAAGTCTGGCACTTCAGGGTGGAGGCGCTCACGGCGCCTTTACCTGGGGGGTCCTCGATGCCCTGCTCGACGACCCATGCATCGAGATCGAGGCCATTTCCGGCACCTCCGCTGGCGCCATGAACGCTGTCGTTCTGGCCGATGGTCTGGTCCAGGGCGGGCGAGAGGCTGGGCGCGAAAAACTGGAAACGTTCTGGCGTGCCGTGTCTCAGTCGGCGCGCTTCAGCATTCTGCAGCGCACCCCCTGGGATCGTCTTAGCGGAAACTGGAGCCTCGACTACTCGCCGGGCCACGTCTACTTCGACCTGATGACGCGATTCTTCTCGCCGAGCCAGTTCAACCCCATGAAGTACAACCCCCTGCGGGACATCATCGTCGAGCAGGTCGACTTCGACAATGTGTGTGGCTGCGACCAGATGAAGGTCTTCGTGGCCGCGACCAACGCCGAGACCGGGCGCGTCAAGATCTTCGATCGCGCCGAACTCACCCCCGACATGGTGATGGCGTCGGCCTGCCTGCCCTTCCTGTTCGAAGCGGTCGAAGTCGACGGGGTGCCCTACTGGGACGGCGGCTATTCCGGCAATCCTCCGCTGTTTCCCTTCTATCACACCACCGAGTCCCGAGACATCCTGATCGTCCAGGTCAATCCGGTGGAGCGTGAGGGGTCGCCGACCAGCGCCCAGGAGATCCTCAATCGCACCAACGAGATCACCTTCAATGCCAGTCTACTCAAGGAGTTGAGGGCCCTCGCCTTCGTCAAGCGACTGATCCACGAAGGCCACCTCGACCCCAAGAACTATCGCGACATGCTGGTCCATATCATCGATAGCCAGGACCTGCTGAAACCCCTCGGGGCCTCATCGAAGCTCAACGCCGAGTGGGACTTCCTGTGCCATCTGCGAGATCTCGGCCGCAAACGCGCCCAGGACTGGATCGAGCAACACTACGACGACATCGGCAAGCAGGACAGCGTCGACTTGAGAGCCATGTTCGAGGGCACCCACTGATCGGCAACGGGTCCCGATAGGCGTTATGGCATAGCGGTGCCGGTAAGGTTGCAGGCCCGGCACCGACCAAGCTGAGCAAACGGATCAGTCCGACAAGAAGTGATGACTCAGCAAGATAAAACAGTCGTATGTTTCAAACGACATAGAGATTGGTAGCGGCAAAAAAATGGCTTGTCTTCCTGCTGCCGCCGATTACGGAAAGGCCGACACGGAATGCGATTACCCCGACCACTACCGTCGCCATGAGGATGCTGGAAAATGAGTTCCACCGCCGTTTCACCCAACATGGAGAAGGGACTCGCCTTCTTCCGCAAGCACAATCCCGCCGCCGCACAAGCGTTGGAGGAAAAGCTCGGTGACTTCGCCCCCGACCTGATGCGCCTGGTCGCCGAATTCCCCTTTGGCGAAATGTACGGTCGTGATGGCCTGGACCCCAAGCTGCGCCAGAGCGCCACGCTCTCGGCACTGGCCTGTGGAGGCCACGAGAATCAGCTACGCATCCATATCGGCATCGCACGCTCACTGGGCTTCACCCGTGACGAGCTGGTCGAACTGTTCATGCAGCTGGCGCCCTATGCCGGCTTCCCGGTCACCATCAATGCGGTGCTGGCCGTCAAAGACATCTACCCCGATACCTGAAGATCACCACGGTGATACACGCCCCACCAAACCCAACGCTGCGCAAGAAGGAATTACGCCATGTTTGAACATCAGAAAAATCCGCCGATGGAACCCGTTGACGAGGTCGATACCACACTGGCCTACATCGACCTTGCGGACGTCAAGCTGCCGGCAGGCGCTGCACCGCTAGAGCAACGTCACCTGCGCTTCCGCCGCGTCGACGTGGCACCAGGTGGCATCGTGCCTTACCACTCCCACGAGAACCGCCCGGCTATCCTGTTCGTGTTCCAGGGCGAGATCGTCGAGTACAACTCCAAGCATGAGCAGCCGCGCGTTCACAAGGCGCCGTCGATCATCGCCGAGTTCAACGAGATCTGGCACTGGTGGAAGAACGAGACAGACGGTGACGTCATCATCTACGCCGCGGACCTGGCCGAGACCGAGAAGTGCGCCGAAGGCGAGTGCTGATCGACAGACCGAAAGCATGCTCGGCGATGTCGTTCGCCCCGCCGCAAGGCGGTAATACATCGGTAAAGCAATAATCAACCGATATCAGCAGAAGCCGCGGCCACTCATCGCCGAGTGCCGCGGCTTTTTTATGCCAGAGCGAAGCTGGATGTTATGCCAGAGCGCCGAGGCCTTGCGTGCCAGAGCGAAGCCGCATGTTATGCAAACGCGCCACGACCTTGTGTGCCAGAGCGAAGCCGCATGTTATGCAAACGCGCCGCGGATTTCCGAAGCGTTAGCGCTGCCTCGCGACCCTGACCTGCCCCCAGGAACCGCAATCTACGCTTGTCGCCAGGTTGGCGTTGCGAGCGCACAGGAAGACGTGCTCCTCATTGCTCCTCGAGTTCTCCTGCCAGCCACTGGAGTTGCTCGGCCACCGGTACCTCACGACAGTGGCGCCGATTCTGGCCCGCCCACAGCGGAGAAAAGTCACCGCTGCAACGGGACTCGTGGGCCGCGCGCAGCTCGCACAGGGCGCTGGCAGCCAGCGGAAAGTCGGGTACCTCATCCGACAGCGGCCCCAGCTCGCGCATGGCACGATTGACGATCCCGCGGGCGGGCCGACCGGAGAAGACATTGGTGATGTCGGTGGAGGCTTCATCATCCAGCAGCGCCCTGCGGTGGACGGCCCTCACCGATGCCTCGGGGCAGCACAGCAGTGCGGTACCGATCTGGACCGCTTGGGCGCCCAGATCCAGTGCCTGCCGGACCCCCTGGGGGTCGCCGATCCCTCCGGTCGCCACCACCGGCAACGAGATAGCCTCGACCACCCGGGGCAGCAATGACGCCAGCGGCAACTGAAGACTCAGGTCGTCACTCAAGAAATGTCCCCGGTGACCGCCTGCTTCAAGGCCCTGGGCGATCACCACGTCGGCGCCATGGGCTTCCAGCCACCGGGCCTCATCCACCGTGGTGGCGGTAGACAGCACCAGCGCACCGCAGGCCTTCACCCGCTCGACCAGTTGTGCCTCAGGTAGACCGAAATGAAAGCTCACCACGGCGGGACGGTGGCGCTCGACGATGGCACAGGCATCGCTGTCGAACGGCCGTCTGGTAGGCGTGTCACTTGGAGGTGGCGGCGCGATTCCCAACTCTTCATGGTAAGGGGCCAGCAACGCTCGCCACTTCTCCAGTCGACTCGGTTGAGGCTCGGGCGACACATGGCTGAAGAAGTTGACGTTGACCGGGCCTTGTCCTTCCACCGCTGCAAGGGCCTGATCCAGCGCCTCGAGGGCCAGCATGCCGGCAGGCAGGCCTCCCAGACCTCCGGCTGCGGTGACCGCAAGCGCCAGTGTCTCGTCCTGGGCGCCGGCCATGGGAGCCTGGAGGATGGGCCACTTCAGCCGCAATCGAGAGAGCGCGGTCATGGTTGAATCTCCTTGTGTGGAGCGGCGTCGGCTCTCGGTGACGAGGAGCCGCGCGCCTGCAATTCCAGGATATCGCCACGGATGGCAATGTCGAAGCGTCCGAGAAAGCTCATGCCCAGCAGCGCCGTCTCACCTTCCATGCCCGGGCTGATGGAGCCATCGACCCGAGTCGCCGACAGGCCGCCCAGGGTAACGCTGTCGAGGCGTGTCAGGGTGCCTTGTGCACGACCATTGGCGGTATGAAACCAGGCGCTGCCGAGGTCCGGCAACGACAGTCTTGCCGCCAGATCTCCCGGCAGAGCGACACGGGTAGCGCCGGTGTCGACAAGGAAGGTCACCGGCGTGCCATTGATACTGCCGGGCGCAACGAAGTGTCCGCCAGGCCCGCGCTTGAGCCTCAACGGCTCGCCCTCGGCCACCTGATTCAGGTTGGCATTGGGGTTCAGGCGCTGCTCCAGCCAGGACGTCGCCCACCAGCCACCGAGCCCCATGAACAGCACCCAGAACAACAGCATCATGGCGAGCCCGGGGCCACGTGTCCCCTGTCGCTGGGTCATCGGTTTCTCCTCACGGGCGGTTTCGTCCTCCTCGCGCCGGGACGACGAAGGCAGCATGGCGAAGGCGCCAGGTGAACGCTGTACTGGTGTCTGTACGCGGCATCGTCCGCGCCAACCACCACCAGGGAAGGTTCATGATGACAGTTTATGCGTCCGCTCTCCATGACCGGCGCCAGCCTGGCGTCGCCGTCGCCCTTGGCCTCCTCGTCGCCTCGATCTGGCTTATCGCCTCGCCGGCACTGGCCAGCGCCGACAACGATGACGAGGCGGCCTCCACCGGCCTGGACAATGTCACCAAACAGGTCTTCGAGATGCCAAGCTACACCACCGTCGGCGGTGACACCATCGCCCCGGTCAGAGTCGGCTGGGAGGCCTATGGCGAGCTTAACGAGGCAGGCGATAACGCCATCCTGATCACCCACTTCTTCTCCGGCACCAGTCACGCCGCCGGCCGCTATGACGGTGAAGAGACCCCCGGCTACTGGGATGCCATCATCGGCCCCGGCAAGCCGCTCGACACCGACCGCTATTACGTCGTGTCGTCGGACACCCTGGTCAACCTCAACGCCGGCGACCCCAGAGTCACCACCACCGGTCCTGCCAGTCACAACCCCGACACCGGCGAGCCCTGGGGCACCGACTTCCCGTTGGTAACCATTCGCGACTTCGTCAATGTGCAGAAGGCCTTGCTGGATGATCTCGGTATCCAGCGCTTGCACGCGGTGATGGGGGCCTCCATGGGAGCGCTGCAGGCTTACGAGTGGGCCAGCGCCTATCCCGAGCGGGTCGAACGCCTGATTCCGGTGATCGGTGCGGGCGTGGCCGATCCCTGGCTGATCGCCAGCCTGGACGCCTGGGCCGCTCCCATCACGCTGGACCCCAACTGGCGCGGCGGTGACTACTACGCACAGACGCCACCGCTCGACGGTCTACGCGAGTCGTTGAAGCTGATCACCCTGCAGGCCAACCACTGGCGTTGGGCGGACGCCACCTTCGACCGCGACTGGGCCGACGCCAACACCTCACCGATGAGCTCACTGGAAGCCCAGTACGAGGTCGAGGCGACCCTGGACAGCGTCGCCGAACAGCGGGCTGCCACCGCCGACGCCAACCATCTGCTGTACCTGGTCAAGGCCAACCAGGCCTTCATGACCGGCCATGGCGACAGCCTGGAGGCGGGCCTGGCCGCCATCGAGGCCCCGACCCTGATGCTCTACAGCGAAGACGACCTGGTGTTCTCGCCCCAGAAGGTTCGCGAGACCGCCGCACTGATCGAGGCCGACGGCACCCCGGTGACCCTCGAGGCCCTGGAGGGTGACCGAGGCCACATCGACGGCGTGGTGAACATCCAGCAGGCCGAAAAGCAGTTGCGTGACTTCCTCGAGGCACCGATTCCCTGAACGCTCGCCGTCGCCGACCAGGCACCGGGGCCTGATTGGCGGCCCTGGCGCCTTTCCAGGACCGAGGCGATGGCCTCGATCACGCATCTCCGCCAAGGCTGGACCTGTCGGGCTCGGCGTGCTGGGATAGCGCCTGGACCGCCCCACGCCAACTGGCACCAGCACAACGGGTGCTGTTGCAACGACAATGAACACAAGGAGTTCGACAGTGAGCGACGACGCCACCCTCAAGGTCAGCGAGCTGGACGCCGGCCTGATCTATCGACTGTTCTCCGGAGCCATCGCTCCGCGTCCCATCGCCTGGGTGTCGACCCTGAGCGAGAGCGGTCACGCCAATCTGGCGCCCTTCTCGTTTTTCAATGTGGCCAGCGTCGATCCCCCCGTGCTGGCGTTTTCTCCATTGCTCAACGGCGAAGGCGCCACCAAGGACACCATCGCCAACCTCAAGCAGGTCGGCGAGTGCATCGTGCATATCGGTGGTGAGGCGCTGGCCGAGGCGCTCAACGCCACCAGCGCAAGCCTGCCGCCCGAGGGAGACGAGTTCGACCATGCCGGGTTGACCAAGGCCAGCCTGGGAGACCTGCGGGTACCGCGTATTCAGGAGGCACCGGTTGCCTTCGGCTGTCGCCTTCACGATATCCTGCACTTCGGCGACCGTCCGCTGTCAGGCAACCTGGTACTGGCCGAGGTGACCGTCATCCACGCCGATCCCCGGGTGTGGAACGGTCGACACGTCAGCTGCGACGCCCTGGCCCCGATCGGGCGCTTGGCCGGCAGCGACTACGCACGCTGCACCGACCTGTTCTCACTGGAACGTCCGAAGTAACGAACCCTGGGGCGCCCCGGCAACGCCTGACGGCGCCTGCAACGGCCCAATGCAGCTCTCGATGAAGCTCGGGTCGCCCGGGTCGTTGCTCAAGCCGCAAGCAGCGAACGCGTCACCAGGTAGCCGCCCATGGCCAGCAGGCCAAGCAGAAACACCTGGCGAAAGCGCGCCTCGGATAGCCGGCGTCTGAGCCAGGCGCCCCACCACATGCCAAGACTCGCCGGCAGCAGCGCCAGGCTCGACGCCAGCAGCAGGTCGGTGGAGAGCAAGTCCCTCTCGCCGAGTGCCAGCGCCAGGCTCAGGGTCGACAAGCTGAACAACAGCCCCATGGCCTGAACCAGGGCGTCCCGTGACAGACCGATGGCCTGCAGAAAGGGCACCCCGGGGAAGACGCTGGAGCCTGTCAGCCCGGTCAGGACGCCATTCATCGCGCCGACGGCGCCGGCCTGGACCGGGCTTCCCGAGAAGCGCAGCCGTCGCCCGCTCAGATTCATCAGTGCGTAGAGCATCAGCAACAGCCCCAGCAGCAACGACAGCCAGTGAGCCTCGACGCTGGCCAGCACCCATACCCCCGGCCAGACCGCCAGCACCGCCGCCAACAGAAACAACCAGAGCCGACGGCATAGCGCCAGCAGATGCCCTCCCACCAGGGCCTGCCAGACGTTGGTGACCACCGTGGGCACCAGCATCAGCGCCATGGCCAGAGGCAGCCCCAGGGTCGCGGTCAACAGCGCCAGCAGTACCGTGGGCATGCCCATGCCGAGCACTCCCTTGACCAGTCCTGCCAGGACGAAGATGGCCGACAAAAGGATCAGAGTATCGGGTGCGAACAGCGCGTCCGGCAGCATTCAAACGTCCTCGGAGCGGGTCTCTCGGCCAAGGTCCTCGATAGCGTTCCCTCGGCCCAGGTGGTTCAGTGCGTATCGTCCAGCCTGGCTTCCCACTCCCCTGCCACCCGCTGGCCGCGGCGCTGATTGACGCCAGCGCAGATCACGATGGCGATGATGAAGAAGGCAGCGCACAACAGGATCGAAGCCTTGAGCCCCACCGCCGCCTGCAGCAGTCCCAGGCCGACGATACCGATGACCCCCGCCAGCTTGTTGGCCAACCCCCAGAACCCGAAGAACTCGGCCGCCTTCTGGCGGGGCGAGAACAGGCCTACCAGGACCCGGCTGGCCGACTGGCTGGAGCCGAGGCTGAGGCCCGCCAGGCAGCCGACCACCAGAAACAGTTGCTCGGCCTGCCAGTCGAGTCCCCAGGTAGCGTTTAGCCAGGCGGTGACCTCGGGGGTGGCCCAGATGGCCAGGATCGCCAGCACCCACAGCACCAGAGTCATCAGATAGGTCACCAGGGTACCGATGCGGTCCTGGATAAAGCCAAATCCGAGTGCCCCTGCCGCGGCGGTGATCTGGACGATGATGAACATCAGGTTGCGGGTGCTTTCCTGCCAGCCGATGACCTGGGCGCCATAGATGAAGGCGAAGGCGATGATGATGTAGACGCCAGCCATGGAGAACAGCACCGAGGTCAGAAACAGACCCAGGTCACGGAACCGACGCAGCTCGTGCAAGGTGGTCGATACCCGCTGCCAGGCGATGCGGGCGAAGGGCTGGCGATGGGGCTGTGGTTCGGCGCGCTCCTTGAGCCAGACGAAGGTTGGTATCGCCGCCAACAGGAAGAATCCCGCGGCGAAGGGCCCGACCCAACGGATCCGCTCGAAGTTATCCGCGGTGGCCTCGCCCAGTATGGCCAGGGTGAAGCCCGCTGCCACCAGTCCGCCGACGTAGCCCAGCGCCCAGCCGAAACCGGAGATGGCGCCGAGCTTCTCTGGCGGCCCAAGCCCCGGAAGAAAGGCCGCGATAAAGGACTCACCCATGGAGTAGGCGTAGTTGGACAGGATGATCAACACAAAGCCCAGCGCCACGTAGCCCGGCTCGACGAAGTAGAGCATGGCGGTGGTGGCGATGGTGGCCAGATAGCTGGCAAACAGGAAGCGCTTCTTTTCGGCGCGGTAGTCCATCACCGCACCACACAGCGGACCGGTCACCACCACCAGCAGAAAGCTCAGCGCCAGCGCCAGGCTCCACAGCAGGTTGGCCAGGCGAAAGTCGTCGCCTCGGTCGCCGACGATCACCGTGGTGAAGAGTTCACCGAACACCACGGTGATGATCAGCAGGGTGTAGGCCTGATTGGCGAAGTCGAACATCGCCCAGCCGAAGATCTCGCGCCGGCTCGCCCTGTCGCCGCCCCTTGGAGTCGTCATGCTCACGCTCATGCTGCCGTCCCGTTGGCAAAGGAGTCCAAGATAGCAGCCCGACTCGCCCCAGCGCCACGTCACGCCGAGCCCGGCAGACCCTCGGGACGACCACTGACACCAATAACGAAGTGATACAGTGTGGGCTTCAGACTTTCGACCCAGCGAGCCTCATGACTCCCATCGACTACCTGGCATCCAGCGCGGCCCAGGCCTGGCACCAACGACTGGCTGGCCTGATTCAGGGTGCCGATCGCAGCGACCTTCCGCGACAGCTGGAGCAGGCACTCGCCGAGCTGGTGCCCCTGGACACCCTGATCCTGCATGCCTACCAGGGCCGAGGCCGTCCGCGAGTGGTCCATGACAACTATCCCCCCGAACGCCGCCAGCGCGACATCGACCCTTATCTGAGTCGCGTCTACCTGCTCGACCCGATGTTCCAGGCCATCGAGTCTGGTCAGGATAACGGTACCCATCGACTGCGCGATCTGGCGCCGGACCGTTTCGAGAGCAGCGAGTACTACCACCACTACTATCGCGGCCTGGGACTCAAGGATGAGATCGGACTCTTCGCACGGGTCAGCGACGACACCGTGATGGTGCTGTCTCTCGGCTTCCGTACCCAGTCGCCACCGGTGACTCGGCGCACCGTACAGGCGCTACGCCACCTGACGCCCATCGTCGAAGCCCTGCTTCAGCGGTTCTGGAGCTGGCAACGCAGTGCCTTCGAACCGCAACACCAGGAGGTCGAGCCCGTCGACGCCGCCTTCTCGAGTTTTGGCCAGGGTGTGCTCACCCGCCGCGAGCAGGATATCGTGCGCCTGCTGCTCGCGGGCCACTCGGCCAAGTCGGCGGCGCGAGAGCTCGGCATCAGCGACGGCACCGTCAAGGTCCACCGCAAGCACGTCTATCAGCGCCTGCAGGTCACGAGTCAGGCCGAGCTGTTTCGCGCCTTTCTCGATCACGTAGCGCTGATCTCCCGCCAGCAGCGTGACTGACGCACCCGCTCAGAAGCGGTAGGAGAGATACAACCGCCCCTCCCAGATATCCAGGTCATCATGGCCGATGCTGAGATAGCCGGCGCTGGCCTCGAGCAGGGTGGCCTCGCCGACAAACCAGCGAGCGCCAGTGCGCAGGGTACCCGTCAGGTCAGAAGGGTCCTCCCACTCCAGATCCTCGTTGAGGTAGCGCCCGTCGTTGGGCTGCTCGAAGGCCCAGTCCACCCCCAGTTCGGCGTAGGGCATGATCAGACCCGCGTGGTCAGTGTGGTAGATACGGCTAAGCTCACCACTGACCGACGCGACGCCAGTGCTGTAGGAGTCGCCGGGCACTTCCACCTCCACCGGTATCCCCAGGATCTTGCCGTCCAGGTCATAGTCGTCGCTGCGCTCACGGGAGTAGAACAGCGAGACGGTGGGACGCAACAGGGCCTCCCCCCAGCGGTACTGACCGTGGGCATTGAGCGCGCCGCCGAAGCTACGGGTGTCGAAGCTGCCATCCAGGGTCGCCAGTTCGGTGTCATTGTCACCCCAGCGCCAGATCAGCGATGCGTCCAACGCCCAGCGCTCGGACAGTCGATAGGCGACATAGGGCGAGATGCTGAAGCCATCGCTGTCGCTGTCCCAGGCGCCGCCAAAGTTGTCAGAGCGGCTCGAGTCGACGCTAAAACTGACACCCGCCACCGCCTGCTCCGACACCCAGCGGTCGACCCCCACCGCCACTACCTGGGCCTCGCCATCCAGATCCTGGCCATCACGGTCATCGGAGATATCGGTATAACGAGCATCCACCCAGGTGTTCTAGGGAGAGACCGGCTCTCCCTGACGCCCTGCGGTGATCGGCACCTGTTCCATCAAGGTGGCCTCCAGCGCGTTCCGGGTTCTTGCCTGGGCGTGCTGGCGCAGCAGGTTCTCGGGGCAGGTCACCACCGGCAGGGTGCCGTCGGCCAGCGGTGCGCCCCCGAGCCTGGGGTCGTGACGAGGGTCGATGCAGAGGTTAGCCGGCAGCGGCACCCGCCCGGCATACCACTCGGCCGCGTCGACACGGCCAACGATCTGGCCCTGGGGCATCGATGGCAAAGAGGGTGTCAGACCCGACGGCGGACGCTGTTCAGGCGGTACGACGCCGATGGGAGGTGTCACCCCGGAAGGTGGCCTAACATCCGGAGGCACGACACCGATGGGGGGCGCTACCTCGCCCGGCCGCGCAACGTTCGGAGGAAGGCTCCATTGCCCCAGGGTGGGCCGCCCCGGCGTCACCCCCACCGGCGGACGTTCGGGGGCGGGCACCGTACCTATCGGCGGCGTTACCCCGGTCGGCGGCCGGAAGCCCGGAGGCACCGTGCCTATCGGCGGCGTCACCCCGGTGGGTGGCCTGAAGTCCGGTGGCACCGTGCCTATCGGTGGCGTCACCCCGGTGGGTGGTCTGAAGTCCGGTGGCACCGTCCCTATCGGCGGCGTCACCCCGGTGGGTGGCCTGAAGTCCGGAGGCACCGTGCCTATCGGCGGCGTCACCCCGGTGGGTGGCCTGAAGTCCGGAGGCACCGTGCCTACCGGCGGCGTTACCCCGGTGGGTGGTCTGAAGTCCGGTGGCACCGTACCTATCGGCGGCGTCACTCCGGTGGGCGGCCTGAAGTCCGGAGGCACCGTGCCTATCGGTGGCGTCACCCCGGTGGGTGGCCTGAAGCCTGGAGGCACCGTGCCTATCGGCGGCGTCACCCCGGTCGGGGGTCGGAAGCCTGGCGGCACCGTGCCTATCGGTGGCGTCACCCCGGTCGGGGGTCGGAAGCCTGGAGGCACCGTGCCTATCGGCGGCGTCACCCCGGTCGGGGGTCGGAAGCCTGGCGGCACCGTGCCTATCGGTGGCGTCACCCCGGTCGGGGGTCGGAAGCCTGGCGGCACCGTCCCTATCGGCGGCGTCACTCCGGTGGGCGGCCGGAAGTTCGGTGGCACCGTCCCTACCGGCGGCGTCACCCCGGTGGGTGGCCGGAAGCCTGGCGGCACCGTACCTATCGGCGGCGTCACCCCGGTGGGTGGCCGGAAGCCTGGCGGCACCGTACCTATCGGCGGCGTCACCCCGCCAGGGCGGGAAAAATCAGGAAAGATCTTGCCGATGGGAGGGGAAATGCCCGGACGCTCCGGCATCGGGATCTGCCCGGCCGGCGGCAATGTGAAGCCACCCTTCTGGTTCTGGGTATCCAGCAGACAATCCTTGTTGCCCCCCAGATCCAGAAGCTTGTGCACACCACCGTTGCCGTTGGATACCACTGGCGACAGGGTCAGGTGCAGGCCGCCGGCATTGCGCGTCCACTCATCGACGCTCTGCTTTCCCTGCGCCGCCTCCAACCCGAAGTCACCCGGCGAGGTCCCCGACAACCACACCGAGCGCGAACCATCGTTGGTGACACCGACAAAAGCCAGCCCTCCCGAGGCACCACAGTTGGCGGCGATAGCGGGTAACGGGGCCGACATCAGAAAGGCGACAAGGGTGCCCAGGGCACGACGAGTAAAGGGTGGTGCTGGCAACATGGCAAAGTATCCGGACTGACCATTCAGCATCCGCCGCGCCAGAATCTGGGCCACCTCTTCCGGCACCTGCGGATCATTACGGCACAGCCTACACCAACGTCGGAGGATCGCTACGTCTGCCTCAAGTCTCGGTAGTGCCGTTTCGCGCACCCCTCTCTCAATCATGAGGTAGATCAAGGTCATGGCAACCTGAGTCGATCATAGGCTACCCCATCGGTGATACCGGCACTGCCGCCGCCTGGCGGCCCGAGGAGACCTACCCTCATAAGGATATGTCATCGACAGGGGCAGTCTGGCGAGACTGGAGACCTTCCCAAGGAGGTTTCCAATGACAACACCCGACACTCGCCTCTCGTCCCGCCCCTCGACTCCCGTCGCCGACACGGCTCCGGTTCCGGCCCCAGTCCCAACAACAGTGGATGCCGAGACCCTGTGGCGCCAGGATCGGGACCACTTCGTCCATCCCTTCACCGACTTCAGCGTCTTCCACGACAAGGGCTGCGAGCTGATCACCGATGCCGAGGGCATCCACGTTCAGGACATTCACGGCAACCGCTTTGTCGACGGCATCGCCGGGCTGTGGTGCGTCAACGTTGGCCACGGTCGTGCCGAGATCGGCCAGGCCATGGCCGAACAGGCCACCCGCATGGCCTACTTCTCGACCTTCAACAATCTGTCCAACGCACCGGCTACGCGGCTGGCCGCCAAGCTCGCCGAACTGGCCCCGGCCCACCTCAACCATGTCTTCTACAGCTGCGGAGGCTCCACCGCCAACGACGCCACCATCCGCCTGGTGCACTACTACTTCAACCGCCTGGGCAAGCCGAACAAGAAGCGTATCCTGTCGCGCCGCAACGCCTACCACGGCACCACCTACCTGGCCGCGAGCCTGACCGGCATCGAGAGCAACAACTGGGAATTCGACACCCTCGATGGTCTGGTCACCCATCTAAGCGAGGCCAACCTCTATCGTCGCCCCGAAGGCATGGATGAAGCACAGTACTGTGATCATCTGGTCGCGGAACTCGAGGCCACCATCGCCGAGATCGGCGCCGACAATATCGCCGCCTTCATCGCCGAGCCGATCATGGGAGCCGGCGGCGTACTGGTGGCCCCCCGGGGCTATCACGCCCGCATGCAGGAAGTGCTGCGCGCCCACGACATCCTGTATATCGCCGACGAGGTGGTCACCGGCTTCGGTCGCCTCGGCCACATCTTCGCCTCGGAAGCGGTATTCGACACCCAGCCCGACGTCATCAACCTGGCCAAGGGCCTGTCCTCGGGCTATGCCCCGCTCGGCGCGACCCTGATCTCCGACCGCCTCTACGAGGTGCTGGGCACGCCCCAGGGCAAGGGCGGAGTACTCAGCACCGGCTTCACCTACTCCGGACATCCGGTCAGTTGCGCCGCGGCGCTCAAGAATATCGAGATCCTCGAGCGAGAAGAGCTTTGCGCCAACGTCCGCGAGGTCGGCCCCTATCTGGAGCAGGCACTGGCGACGCTGTCACGACATCCCACCGTCGGCGACGTGCGCGGCAGCCACTTCATGATGTGCATCGAGAACGTGGCCGACAAGGACACCAAGGCGCTGTTCCCGGTGGACGCGCGTGTCGGCGATCGGGTGGCCTTCGAGGCCCAGCAGCGCGGACTGATCATTCGTCCGGTGGGGCATCTCAACGTGATCTCGCCGCCCCTGATCTGGACCCGCGACACCGTCGACGAGGCCGTCGCCATCCTCGACGAGGCGCTTGCCGCCACCGCCGAGTCCCTGCGTCGCGACGGCTATCTCTAGCCACGAACCCTCCTGCAACACGAGGCCGCGCTTTTTTGCCGCGCGGCCAGCGCAGGGCTCGCCCCTGCGCGATAGCTTCCGTCCAATAACAACCGTCGCCACAGGCGATACAAGGAGCTTGCATGGAAACCTACGGCGTCTGGAGCCTGGTTCCCACCCTGGTGGTGCTGGTCACCGCCATCATCACTCGTCGCACCATCGAATCACTGCTTGCCGGCTGCCTGGTCGGGCTCTTGATGATCGCCCCCAGCGAGGTCGTCACCCGCGGGTCGGACATCCTGCTCACGGTCCTCGGCAATGACACCGTCACCTGGATCATCCTGGTCTGCGGCCTGTTCGGCAGCCTGATCGCTCTGCTGGTCAAGACCGGCGGCGTGCTGAGCTTCGGTGACGCCATGACCAAACGACTGCACAGTCGTCGCCAGAGCCTGCTGACCACCTGGGTGCTGGGGCTGGTGATCTTCGTCGACGACTACCTCAACGCCCTGACCATCAGCGCCTCGATGAAGAAGATCACCGATCGCTTCGGCGTCTCCCGCGAAAAGCTGGCCTATCTGGTGGATTCCACCGCCGCCCCGGTGTGCATCCTGGTGCCCTTCTCGACCTGGGCGGTGTTCTTCGCCGGCCTGCTCGAGGACAACAACGTCGCCGACAACGGCATGTCGCTGTACATCTCGGCGATCCCGTACATGGCCTACGCCTGGGTGGCGGCGGCCCTGGTGCCCTTGGTCGCGCTGGGCTGGCTGCCTGACATCGGCCCGATGAAGACCGCTGAGGCCCGTGCCAAGGCCGGCCAGCCGGTGCCCGATGGCGGCGAGGAGCACGCGCTGCAGATCGACACCAACTACGATGGCCAGAGCCCGCATCTGCTCAACTTCCTGCTGCCCATCGCCAGCCTGATCGTCGCCACCTGGTACTTCGATATCGACATCCTGCGCGGGGTCATCGTTGCCCTGGCCGTCACCCTGGTGCTGATCGCCGTCCAGCGTCTGCTGAGCTTCAACGACACCTTCGATACCGCCCTGGAAGGCTTCAAGGCGATGATCATGCCGCTGGGTACCCTGGTCGCCGGCTTCTCGCTCAAGGAGGTCAACGACGTCCTGGGCCTCACCGAGGTGGTGATCCAGGCGGTACAGCCGCTGATGACCGCCGGCCTGCTGCCCGCCGTGGTATTCGTCACCATGGCCTTCCTGGCCTTTGCCACCGGCTCCTTCTGGGGGCTGTTCGCGGTGGCCATGCCGATCGTGCTGCCGTTGGCGATCAGCATGGACGCCAATATGCCGCTGGTGGTCGGCGCCTTGATCTCGGCCAGCGCCTTCGGTAGCCACGCCTGCTTCTACGGGGACTCCACGGTGCTGTCGGCCCAGGGTAGCGGTTGCAGCCCCATGGCCCATGCCCTGACCCAGATCCCCTACGTGTTGATCGCCGCGGCCCTGGCCACCGGCGTATTCCTGCTGATCGGATTCTTGTGAGAGCCTCCATGAACCAGACACACCATTCGTCTTCACCGACCCCGGCCCCTATCGCGTCCCCTATCGCGTCGCGTTCCGCTGGCAGCGACGCGCACAGTCCCGCCCGACTTGGCTGGTCCATGCCGGCGGAATTCGCCCCTCACGACGCCTGCTGGATGCTGTGGCCCCAGCGCCCGGATACCTGGCGCCTGGGAGCCAAGCCCGCCCAACAGGCCTTCGTCGCGGTAGCCAGCGCCATCGCCGAGAGCGAGACCGTCTACGTGGGCGTCAACGACGATCAGTACGAAAACGCCCGTTATCAGCTTCCGGAATCGATTCGCGTGGTCGAACTATCCAGCAACGACGCCTGGATGCGGGACGTGGGCCCGACCTTTCTGACCCACCCCGAACATGGCCTGGCGGTGGTGGACTGGGAATTCAACGCCTGGGGCGGACTCAAGGGCGGACTCTACTTTCCCTGGGACAAGGACCGCCGGATCCGCCCCAAGATCGCCGAAATGCTGGGCATCCCCCGCTTCGATGCCGGTATCGTGCTGGAAGGCGGTGCCATTCACGTCGACGGCGAGGGCACCCTGATCACCACCGAGGAGTGCCTGCTCAACCCCAACCGCAACCCGGGTCTGGATCGCGCCGCCATGGAGGCGCGCCTGGGTGAGCAGCTGGGCATCAGCAAGGTCATCTGGCTTCCCCGGGGCTGCTACCTCGATGAAACCGACGGCCACGTCGACAATCTCTGCTGCTTTGTGGGCCCCGCCGAAGTTGCCTTGACCTGGTGCGACGACGCCGCGGACCCGGAGTACCAGATCTGTCGCGACGCCCTGGCGGTGCTGGAAGCCAGTACCGATGCCTGCGGTCGACCGTTTACCGTGCACCGCCTGCCCCAGCCCGGCCCGCTGTTTATCGGCGAAGACGAGGCCAGCGGCATCGACCGGCTCTCGAGCTCGCACCCACGCCAGCCCGGGGACCGCATGGCGGCCTCCTACGTCAACTTCTACATCGGCAATCGAGTGGTGGTCATGCCCCTGCTGGATGAACGCCGCGACAATGAGGCTCGCGACATTCTGGCGAGGCTTTTTCCCGAGCGTCGGGTGATCGGCGTGCCCGCCCGAGAGATCCTGCTCGGCGGCGGCAACGTCCACTGCATTACCCAACAACAGCCGAGGGATCCAAGACGTACCTGACAGGCGGGAGTCGTCGTCTGTAACGACACGGCACCAGAAAATGTCTGCTGAAAGCGACACCACATCGGAGAATCAAGGGGTTGTGCTCGGCTCTCTTGGCCAATAGGCTCGATATGGCACATAACAGCATAGGAGAAACATCATGAGGAAGGGTTCCATCAAGACACTCTCCAGCCTGCTGCTGGCCACTTTCATGACCTTGGGCCTCGCCGCCTGCGGCACCGGCACCGGTGAACGCGCCGCCAGTGGCGCTGGCGTGGGTGCCGCCGTAGGTGCCGGCGCCGCCGCCGCCACCGGTGGTGACGTCGCCGAAGGCGCCGTGATCGGCGGTGGCGTAGGCGCGGCCACCGGCGCCGCCACCGATGAGGACGACGTCGACCTGGACAACTAAGGTCCTGGGCCTGGGGCGAGGCGAGGCTGCCTCGTTCCAAACCTGCTCGACGCACAAGAACACCGCCTGCTTGCCGGCGGTGTTCTTGTATCTGGCCGGTCGGGTATCTCGCCCGGGTCTGGCCGGCCGGGTATCTCGCCTGGGTCTGGCCGGTCGAGTATCTCGCCTGGGTCTGTCCGGTCGGGTATCTCGCCTGGGTCTGGCCGGCCGGGTATCTGAGCTGTCGTGTGTCTGGCCTGGTTCGATCAAGCGGGGTTCGGCTAAACGGGGGTCTGCCAAGCGGGCGCGGCTCCCACAATTGGCGCCAATTGGCGACAATTGCTGCATATTTGCTTCACTTGCTCCTTTCTGTGCCGTTGTTACTGTTAGGGTCATCCCCCAGCATGAGGACGACGACATGAAACTTCTGAAGATGACCGGGCTGAGCGCTACTGCCCTGACCATGGCCCTGGCACTGTCGGCCTGCGGTACCGGTACCGGAGAACGGGCGCTGAGTGGCGCGGGGGTCGGTGCAGCGGTAGGTGCCGGCGCGGCGGCCATCACCGGCGGCGACGTGGGCAAGGGCGCGGTCATCGGCGGCGGCGTGGGTGCGGCGACCGGTGCTGCCACCGATTCCCGGGACATCGACCTCAGTCGCTAAGTCCAGGCCCGAAGAGTCCCAGCAGCTTTCGACCCCGCCCCGATCCGAGCCAGGATGCCGCCCTCAGCGGCAGACCCGACCGCCCACGCCGAGATGAAAGTGATCGGCGTGGGCGGCATTGTAGTCAGGCCCCAGCACGGTGCCGAAGACCTTGCAGGCGCGCTGCCCCACTTCCTTCAGGAAACGTCCTTCGGCTCTCTTGCCCCAGTGGCCCGACAAGCTGATGCGACGACCGTCCTCGAGTTCGAAGGCGGCCACATCCAGGGCCTCGGCGCTGGCATGCTGGCTGCGACGTCCCTCGGCCCGACCATAGATATTGCGACAGGCGAAGCTGCCGAAGTGTTCGATCTGGGCCACGTCCACGCCAAGATGGGCGCGCGCAGCGGCGTTGAGCTCATGACGCTCGAACACCGCCCAGGCCACCGCCAGCGGGCAGCGTGTCATCACGCTCGGCTGCATGCGCGACTGGCCACCGGCGTAGCGCACCAGATTGGAAAGCTCGCACTGGCCCCGGGTGACGTCATCCAGTGGGGTATATCGCTGGGGCGGGTCCGCCGCCAGCACCGCACGGCAGGCCTCGGGGTCATCCGCCAGCCGCGCCAGCTTCCAGCCGAGGAAAGGACCAGGCGGCGTCTCGATCGATATCGGTGTCCAGGGCAACCAGCGATCCGGAATTGCGATCATCCCCTTGTCCAGGGCAACGCCCAACACCAGCAGCATGATCAACAGCCACTGCCCCATATAGTTCCTTCCTGTGCCCGACCCTTTCTGTGCCCGACCCTTCCTGCGCCCGACCCTTGGCCACGGTTCATCCCACGACCGGGGCGTCGGGTACGATCAAGGGTCCACCAACAAGGATAGCGCCAGAGCGACGATACCGACCGTCACGGCGGTTACCACCGCCAGGATGACGATACGGTCCAGCCAGCGATCGAAGGTGACCCAGTTGAATGTCAGCCGCCTGCGACGAGACGGTGGCCCGCGGCGGGTCGCGCCGCGGGCAGGGGGTGAAGACATGGCCGAGATCCTTCCGACGATACCCTGAGCTTACGTCCTGGCACTCTTCCTGACTACCAATGCATCGTAGATACTGCATTTTGCGCCAAGTTTCGTTTGACGGTGCTCGCCCGGGGTCACAGATCGCCGGTGCCGGTCGACGTCACGTCAGTGGTTGATGCGCCGGTTGACCACGTTGGGGGCCCGCCGCAGACGCTCCTCCTCGGCCAGGTTGCCGGCCTCGAACGGATCCGCGCCCACCGGGGTCTCGCCATGCTGACGGTACAGCTGTGACAGCATGTTGCGGCGATCCGCCTGCAGCTCCTTGACCAGCACGAACATCATCCCGAACAGGATGAACGAGAACGGCAGGGCCGCCAGCACGGCGGCGGACTGCAGTCCCTTGAGCCCACCTGCAACGATCAGCGTCAGACAGATGGCGGCAATCAACAGCCCCCAGCAGATCCGCTTGTACAGCGGCGGAGCGATGGAGCCATGGTCGGTCATCTGGGCGACGATAAAGGAGGCGGAGTCTGCCGAGGTGACCAGAAAGATGAAGATCAGGATCATGGCGAGCACCGACAGCACCGTGGAAAACGGCATCAGGTCGAACATCTCGAACAGTGCCACGGTGATATTGTCCTGGGTGGCGGCGGCCAGGCCGGCATCACCGCCCAGCTCCATATGCAGGGCCGCCCCGCCGAACACCCCGATCCACAGACACGCCAGCAGCGGCGGCACCACCAGCACACCGAGTACGTACTCGCGAATGGTCCGTCCCCGCGAGACCCGAGCCACGAAGGTGCCGACAAAGGGCGACCAGGCGATCACCCACGCCCAGTAGAAGATGGTCCAGCTGGAAGCCCAGGGGTCATCGTTGTAGGGCGACATCTTGAGGCTCATGCCGATGAAGTTCTGCAGGTAGTCGCCGATGCCCAGGGTGATGGTCTCGAGGATCTTGACCGTGGGGCCGGTGAACAGCACGTACAGCATCATCGCGATGCACAGCGCCATATTGAGGTTGGACAATCGCTTGATGCCCTTGTCGAGCCCCGACCAGGTCGAGGCCATGTACGCCACGAACATCACCCCGAGGATGCCCGCCTGCCAAAGGCCGCTTTCCGGCAGTCCGAAGACCGCATTGAGGCCACCATTGACCTGCAGTACCCCGAGCCCCAGCGAGGTCGCCACCCCCATCACCGTGGCGACCACGGCGAAGATGTCGAGCCAGTCGGTGTAGGGGCGCAGCGCCGGGCGCTTGGCGGTCATCGACGACAGCACCGAGGAGACCAGCCCGGCCTGGTCCTTGCGAAACTGGAAGTAGGCGATGATCAGCCCGACCAGCGAGAATGCCGCCCACTGGTGCACCCCCCAGTTGAAGTAGCTCATCTGGATGGCGTAGCGCGCCGCTTCCACGCTTTCGGCGGGGACCGCGCCATAGGGAGGCTCGGCGAAGTGGGTCATGGGCTCGGCCATACCGTAGAACACCAGACCGACGCCGAAGCCGGCCGCCAGCAACATGCTGATCCAGGAAAAGGTGCCGTAGGTGGGGGTGCTATCCTGGGGCCCCAGGCGCACCTTGCCGTACTTGCTCATCGCCAGCGCTACCAGAAAGATGACGAAGGCGAACACCGCCATCAGGTAGAACCAGCCAAAGTAGTGGGTCACCTGGCTAAGCGCGGTGTTGGCGGCGTCACCGAAGGCGTCGGGGAAACTGGCGCCCACGGCGACCAGGGCGATGATGATAAGGGCAGATAGACGAAAGACGCGATCCTTGCCAGACAGCGGCAGGCGCTCCTGCAGCGCTCGACCGTTCATGGACACTCCTTGCCAGACGGCGGTCATGATGTGAGGGGCGTAGCACCCTAACAAAAGTCGGACTCTCCATCACGGTAGGCGAATATTCGATTCGGCACAAAAAATTGCCGGCACCCTGGGGTACCGGCAATAGTGCCGGAAATAGTACCGGCAATAGTGTCGGAAATAGTGCCTCCAATAGCGCCGTCAGTTAACGACATAGCAGAAGGCCCGCCATGGGGCGGGCCTTCTGGTTTCCTGCGGTCAGGTCTGGCTCCGCCTGTCCCTTACCAGCCGGGGCTATCACAGACGGGTGATCGAAGCCCGACCGCCACTAGTGGTTACTGCGGTTTCGGTGTGGCCATCGCCTCGCTGGAGCCACCCTCCTCACTGTCATCCATTTTCAGCGCTTCCTCGGGGGGCTCCATTCCTTCGGTCTTGGCCTGGTCACGCGCCTCGAAGGCGTCTGCACCGACCGGCATCTCGCGGTAGTGCTGATAGAGACCGTCGAGCATCAGCTTGCGATCCTTGCGCAGCTCTCTCACCAGCACGATCACCATCATGTAGAGGATGAAGGTGAACGGCAGCGCCGACAGCACCGATGCCGACTGCAGTCCCTTGAGGCCGCCAGCGGCGATCAGCGTCAGGCAGATGGCGGCGATCAGCACCCCCCACAGCACCCGCTTGTAGAGGGGAGGATTGATCGAGCCGTTGTCGGTCATCTGGGCAACGATATAGGACGCCGAGTCTGCCGAGGTCACCAGGAAGATGAAGATCAGCATCATCGCCATCACCGACAAGAGTCCCGAGAAGGGCATCAGATCGAACATCTCGAACAGCGCCACGGTGATGTTGTCCTGGGTCGCCTGGGCCAGACCGAGGCCCTCGTTGGCCAGTTCCATATGGATGGCGGTGCCACCGAACACGCCCAGCCACAGGCAGGCCAGCAGTGGCGGCACGAACAGCACGCCGAACACGTACTCCTTGATGGTGCGCCCCTTGGAGATGCGCGCCACGAAGGTGCCGACAAAGGGCGACCAGGCGATGACCCAGGCCCAGTAGAAGATGGTCCAGTTCTGGGCCCAGGGATTATCGTTGTAGGGCGACATGCGCAGGCTCATCACGAAGAAGTTCTGCAGGTAGTCGCCCAGTCCCAGTGTAATGGTCTCCAGCAGCTTGATGGTGGGGCCGGTGGCCAGCACGTAGACCATCATGGCGATACACATGATCATGTTGAGGTTGGACAGTCGCTTGATCCCCTTGTCCAGGCCCGACCAGGTGGACGCCATGTAGGCCAGGAACATGCAGAACAGGATGATGAACTGCCACAGGCCGTTCTCCGGGATGCCGAACACCGCGTGCAGGCCGCCGTTGGTCTGCAGCACGCCCAGCCCCAGCGAGGTCGCTACCCCCATCACCGTAGCCACCACGGCAAAGACGTCCAGGGCGCCGTTGAACTTGCGCAGCCCCGGTCGCTTGGCGGTCAGCGGACGCAGCACCACCGACACCAGGCCCGCCTGCTCCTTGCGAAACTGGTAGTAGGCGATGATCAAGCCCACCAGGGCGAAGGCCGCCCACTGATGAATCCCCCAGTTGAAGAAGCTGTACTGAATCGCGTAGCGGGCCGACTCCGCGCTTTCCGGCGTCATGTCGGCGTAGGGTGGTGCAATATAGTGGGTCATGGGCTCGGCCATGCCGTAGAACACCAGGCCAACCCCGAAGCCGGCCGCCAGCAGCATGCTGACCCAGGAAAAGAAGCCGTATTCTGGCTTGCCGTCCTGCGGCCCCAGGCGCACCTTGCCGTACTTGCTCACGGCAAGGCCGAGCAGAAATACCACGATGCCGGTGACCGACAGCAGATAGAACCAGCCAAAATAGTGGGACACGCCACCCAGGGCGCGACTGGCGACTTCGCCGAAACCTTCAGGGAACATGGCCCCCAGGGCCACCAGGATCAGGATGATGATCGCGGAGACGTAAAAGACCCGCTGTCCTTCATTGCGTTGCATATCGCCTTCCTTTTGTTCGACTGCTTGTTGGAAGGCCTGTGCAGCGCCGCTCCGGCGAAGACCACGCTCGGACGCTCCTTATCGAACGCTTCTGCCCGGGCATTCGCCGAGCAGCCTTTGCAGACCCGTACTTTGATAACAGTTAGGTTGTTATCTATCATCCCCGGGCAGCCTACCGATCCGGCTTGGCACTAAGCTGACACTGGACTGCCACTGGAGAGTCGAAGCACCGATGAGGCACCTCGGTGACATCATAGTGAAGTTCGCCACCAAGACAGCGGAATCCACCACCCGCCAGTCGGCGCAGCAAAACATCCGCCAAATTCGTCGCCTCAGGTACGAATTTTCCCGGCCAAAAGCCCGGCCCAAAAGAAGGAGAGCCCCATGGCCCGTCTCGACACTACGCCCCTTTCGGTCCTGGACCTGGCGCCGATCCGGGATGGAGGCACCGTCGCCGACAGCTTCCACGACAGCGTTGCCCTCGCCCGCCTGAGCGAATCGCTTGGCTTCACCCGCTACTGGCTGGCCGAACATCATGGGCTGGAGGGGATCGCCAGCGCGGCGACCTCGGTACTGATCGGACACCTGGCGGAGAAGACCTCACGCATCCGCGTGGGCAGCGGCGGCATCATGCTGCCGAACCATCCACCACTGGTGATCGCCGAACAGTTCGGCACCCTGGAGACGCTCTATCCGGGCCGCATTGATCTGGGGCTGGGCCGGGCGCCGGGCTCGGACGCGGCCACCATGGCGGCGATGCGCCGCGATCCCCACGCTGGCGTCGAGGACTTCCCCCAGCGTCTGGCCGAACTGGAAGGCTTTCTTGGCGAGGCCCGACCGGAGCAGCGGGTCCGGGCGGTGCCCGGCCAGGGCACCCGAGTACCGATCTGGCTGTTGGGCTCGAGTCTGTACAGCGCCCAGCTAGCCGCCCACAAGGGGCTGCCCTTTGCCTTCGCCGCCCAGTTCGCCCCGGCCCAGCTCGACGAAGCGCTGGCCATCTATCGCCGCGACTTCCGCCCCTCCGAGGTGCTCGCGGCGCCCTACGCCATGGTCGGTCTGCCGGTGCTGGCCGCCGCCACGGACGAGCGCGCCGACTACCTCGCCAGCACCGCAAGGCAGAAGTTTCTGGGCCTGATTCGCGGCCAGCGCGGACGCGCCCGGCCACCGGTGGCGACGCTGGACTGGAACCCCATGGAGCGCGCCCAGGTGGAAGGGTTTCTTGGCGCCGCGGTGATCGGCAGCCCGGCGACGGTGCGCGACGGTCTGGAGCGCCTGCTAGAACGCACCCAGGCCGATGAACTGATGATCAACACCGACACCTATGCCCTGGAGGATCGCCTCGAGAGCTACCGCCTGGTCGCTGAGGTATGGCAGGGCTGAGCCCCGCCCGGCAACGTGGCGCGACGCGGCCTCAACGCGGCGGGTGAGCCCCGGGCGTACGCCATTCGGGCTCGCGCTCGAGCCAGTCGGGAGCGGCCTGCTCGAAGGCATGAGCCCAGCGCAGCAGGTCGCGATCACGGCGATGGGGAGCGATGAGCTGGACGCCCATGGCCTGGCCGCGCGGATTGAAGCCTGCGGGCAGATTGATCACCGGGCACCCCGACAGGGAGCCGGCGATCACCACCTCCATCCAGCGATGGTAGGTGTCCATCGTTCGCCCGGCGATCTGCCCGGGCCAGGGTGTGTCGACGTCGAAGGCAAATACCTGGGCGCTGGGCAGGGCCAGCGCATCGAAGCGCTCGAACAGTCCGAGCAGACAGGCGTACCAGGCACTGCGCTCGACGTTGGCGCGGTGCACATCCAGCGCCGTTCGGCCCATGCCCTGCTCGACCTCCCAGCAGGCCTCGGGCTTGAGCTGGCAACGACGGCTATCGTCGGCCCAGACCTCTGACAGACTGCCCGCCACCGCCCACTGGCGCAGCACCAGCCAGCTTTGCCACAGCCGCTCGGGTGACATCTCCGGCACCACCGGCTCGACCCGGGCACCGAGGCGCTCGAACACCGACAGCGCCCCCTGGCAGACGTCCAGCACGCCCTCTTCCATCGCCAGGTAGCCCTGCCAGTCGCCGAGCCAGCCGATACGCAGGCCCGACGCCGCGTCAGCGTCATCGAACGGATCGGCGAGACGCTCGGGATCATCGGCGAGTGACAGGGGAGCGCGGGGGTGGGCCCCGGCCTGGGTCGCCAGCAGCCTGGCAAGGTCGCCGACGCTGCGCGCCATGGGCCCTTCAGTGGCCAGCTGATGGCCGAAGATATCAGGGCCTGGACCATGGGGAACGCGACCGAAGGAAGGCCTCATCCCGAACAGGTTGTGGTAGGCGGCGGGGTTTCGCAAAGACCCCATCATGTCGCTGCCATCGGCCACCGGCAGCATGCGCATGGCCAGGGCGGCAGCGGCCCCGCCGCTGGAGCCACCGGCGCACAGGGCGGGATCGAAGGCGTTGCGGGTCGCGCCGAAGACGCGGTTGTAGGTCTGGGAACCGAGGCCAAACTCCGGCGTGTTGGTCTTGCCGACAAAGATGGCACCGGCCTCGCGCATCCGCCTGACCATGATGCCGTCCTGCTGTGGCACCTGACCCTTGAACAAGGGCGAGCCCATCGAGGTCGGCAGGTCACGCGTGGCCGAAAGGTCCTTGATCGCCTGGGGAATGCCGTGGAGCCAGCCGCGAGAGCGCCCCGCCGCCAGTTCGCGGTCGCACTCCCCGGCCTCTTCCATCAGCACCTCGTGGTCACGGCGAGAGACGATGGCGTTGACCACCGGGTTGGCCGCGTCGATCTGTGCCAGGTAGGCGTCCATCACCTCGCGGCAACTAAGCTCTCGTGCATGGATCGCCCGGGACAGCGCAAGCGCTCCCAGCGCCAGGATCTCGCGCTGGGCAGGGCTGGTGGCGCCCTCGCCCACGGACGGAGCAGAGGATGAAGCGCCGGGCGGTGAGGTGGGCGAATCAGACGGTAAAGGTGACGATGGCGGTGGAATAGGCATGGCGTCCTCGCTGCACGGCATTGAGACGAGCGGGCTGGCCCGACATGTTCCAACGCTAGCGGGCGGAGCCTCAGCTGTCATCCATGCAAACGGTCGAGGGCGACCAGCCAGCCCAGGTAGACCTCACCATAGCGCTTGACTCGGCCTGCGTCGGGCTCGGCCCGGGAGCCTTCATCCAGCTGCACCAGCGTCTGACACAGCTCGTCCAGCTCGCCCTCCCTGGCACACCAGGCCGCCTGGATGGCGCCGCCAAGCGCGGCGGCGTCGGTCACCCGGGGGCACACCACCTCGGTGGCGGTGATGTCCGCCACCATCTGGCGCCAGGCGGCGCTGTGGGCGCCGCCGCCGATCAGCCGAATCTGGCGTGCCTGGTCAGCCAGCGGCCCCATCAGGTCAAGGCCGTAGCGCAGACAGAAGGTGGCGCCCTCCACCACCGCGCGACACAGATGGGCGGGGCTGGTATTGCGACTGGTCAGGCCGAGAAAGGAGGCGCTGGCCTCGGGCAGGCTCGGTACCCGTTCGCCGTTGAAGAACGGCAAGACCGTCACGCCATCGGCGCCGACAGGCGCCTGGACCAGGGCCTGGTTGAACCCCGCCAGGTCGAGACCGAACAGCTCACGCACGCGATTGGTGGCCGAGGTGGTGTTCATGGTGCAGACCAGCGGCAGCCAGCCCGCGTGGCTGGCGCAGAAGTTGGCGACCATGGCGGAATCGGCCAGCACCGGGTGATCGGAGTGGGCGCAGACGGTGCCCGAGGTGCCAAGGCTCATGGTTACCTTGCCCGGCACGATGTTGCCGGTGCCGATGGCGCCGAGCATATTGTCTCCGCCGCCGCTGGCGACCGCGACGCCCGGGGAAAGCCCCAGCTCCCGGGCCAGCACCGGCCGGACCTGCCCTGCCGTGTCGCGGGAATCGATCAGTCTTGGCAGCACCCGGGCCGGGTCCAGCTCAGGGGCGATCCACTGCCACACCTCAGGACTCCAGCGCCGTGAGCGACTATCGAAATAACCGGTACCCGAGGCGTCTCCCGCCTCGCTGACACGCTCGCCGGTCAACCACAGATTGAGGTAGTCGTGGGGTAACAGCACGCCATCCACGCGATCATAGATGTCGCGATGATGCTCGCGCAGCCAGGCCACCTTGGAGGCGGTGTAGCCGGTCTGAGGCACCAGGCCGAGCCGCGCCAGGCAGCCCTCTTCCCCGCCCAGAGCGCCGATCAGGGCCTGGTTGTGGGCATGGGTCTCGGTATCGCACCACAGCTTGGCCGGGTACAGCACCTGATCCCTGGCATCCAGCGCCACCATGCCATGCTGCTGGCCGGAGACACCGATGCCGCGGATATCACCGGCGCTGACACCGGCCGACGCGATCGCCGCGTGGAAGGCGCCGATAAAGGCCTCGATCCACTGTGCCGGGTCCTGCTCGCGCCGCCCCCTGGCGCCCTCGATCATGCGGTGGGGTCGACTGGCCTCGCCAATGGTGGCGCCACGCGCCAGATCCACCACCACCACCTTGGTGCTCTGGGTGCCACAATCCACACCGAGATACATGAAAAGATTCCTCGTTGGCGCATCGACACGGTGCGTCGAAGCCGACGCGCTCAGCGGTGGGTCAGGACGCCAGCGCCTCCAGGGTCGCCCTGGCGCCCTTGTCCTGCAACAGCTTCAACGCCTCGACGTAGGCCACCACGAAGCGCGGCGAGTCGGCGAGATCCCCGAACAGCTCACGGTTCTCGATAAAGGCAGTGGGGTGCTCGCGCTGGGAACCGGCGAGCTCGGTCAGCCGATCCTTCCAGCGATCGACGATCACGATGGGCTGGCCCTGCTCGTCCACGCCTTCGGCGTAGCGCGCCCAGCTTGCCACCACCGCGGCAGAACGCTTGAGTTCGCCGCCGTGTTCGAGCTGGTGACGAATGACCGGCAACAGCCACTTCGGGATTCGGTCCGAGCTTTCAGCACAAAGCCGCGATAGCGTGTCTCTCACCTCGGGATTGGCGAAGCGCTCGATCAGGGTGTGCCGGTACTGATCGAGATCGACGCCAGGGACCGGAGGCAGTGTCGGGCTGCCCTCCTCGGCCATGTAGCCAAGCAGGAAGTCGATGAACAGCGGATCCTGACAGACCTCATGGGCGTAACGATAGCCGGCCAGATAGCCGACATAGCAAAGCGCCTGGTGGCCTGCGTTGAGCAACCTGAGCTTCATCAGCTCGTAGGGCTCGACGTCCTCGACCAGCTGCACGCCGACCTCATCAAACGCCGGTCGGTCACTGGCAAAATGATCCTCCAGCACCCATTGGGTGAAGGGTTCGCAGATCACCGGCCAGGCGTCTTCCAGTCCGAAGCGCTCGGAAAGCTCCTCGATGTCGCCCGGCGTGGTCATCGGTGTGATGCGATCGACCATTGAACTGGGGAAAGGCACTTCCGCCTCGACGTACTGCCCGAGCGCGCGATCACGAGCGTAGGCAAAGGCCGTGAACATGCGCCTCGCCACCTCGCCGTTGCCCGGGATGTTGTCGCAGGACATCACCGTGAAGGGCGGGATGCCGCGCTCGCGCCGGCGCTCGATCGCCGCCACGATCAAGCCAAAACTGGTACGCGGACGCTCGGGGTTGCACAGGTCATACACCACCTCGGCGGCATCGAGATCGAACTCGCCGGTGACCGGGTGGACGTTGTAGCCGCCCTCGGTCACCGTCAACGAGACGATCCGGATGGTCGGGTCCGACAGTGTCTCTATCACCGCCTCGGGGTCGTCCGGCGCGAAGCGGTAATCGATGATCGAACCGATGACGCGGGGTTCCAGCGCGCCATCGGGATGCTTGACCACCAGGGTATAGAGGTGGTCCTGGCTGGCCAGCGCCTCCTGCATGCGCTTGTCGCCTGGCATCACGCCGATGCCGACGATACCCCAGTCATGGGCCTGCCCGGCTTCCATCAGACGATCCAGGTACATGGCCTGATGGGCCCGATGAAAACCGCCGACGCCGAAATGGGCGATGCCCGGTGTCAGCGCCCGACGATCGTAGCTGGGCACCGAGATATGCGGAGCGAGGCCAGCCAGTTCCGCGTTGCAAAGTCGTGTCATGAAGGCTCTCCGCCAGATGAACAATGAGAAAGCAGAGCCGCTTTCCAAAAATGGGATTGGCTAGTGCCAGTGGAGATCGGCGGTGATCGAGCGGGTCTTGATCAGGCGCGCGTTGAGCATGTCCTTGTCCCGGGTCTTGGCGATGGCCCCGGCCTGGTCCTGGCCCATGCCGAGCCAGCGCTCGATCAATCGCTGCTCGAGCACCGTATCGGCGACCTCGAGAAACAGGCTGAAGTCGAAGTAGTCCGCCAGCGCCGGCCAGGGCCCGTGATCCAGCAGCAGGTAGTTGCCCTCGACGATCAGCACCCGATGACCGGGCGTGATCACCCGAGCACCGGCACGCGCCAGGTCCAGCGGTCGGTCGAATACCGGTACGGCCACGTCCCGGTCGGCTCGCTTCAGCCGCGCCAGGTCATGGCGCAGGCCATCCACATCGAAGGTTTCCGGCGCGCCCTTGATGGGCAGCAGCCCCTGCGATTCCAGCACGCCGTTGTCGAAGTGATAGCCATCCATGGGCACCACCTCGGCGACGCCGGGTTGCCGCTCGTTGAGCTGACGCGCCAGCCAGGCGGAGCGAAAGGACTTGCCGGCCCCCGGCGGGCCGGCCAGAGCAACGATATAGCGCGCCCTGCCCTCGCTGCGCGTCAGCAGTTCGTCAGCGATCGCTTCCATGGTGGGGGTCATCTGTCACCTCGCTCGTGCCCGTGGCTCAACTCATCCAATTGCCGCCATCGACGTTCAGGGTCTGGGCGATGACATAGTCGCTGTCGGCGCTGGCCAGAAACACCGCAGCGCCGGCGTAATCGTCCGGTCGCCCCATGCGGCCACAGGGCACCGCCTCGCCGACCAGTCGCTTCTTCTCGCCGAGGGGGCGTCCCTCGTAGCGGGCGAACAGGGCGTCGACCTCGTCCCACATGGGGGTATCGACCACCCCCGGGGCGATAGCGTTGACACGGATACCGTGGCGAATCAGGTCCAGCGCGCAGGACTGGGTCAGACTGATCACCGCTGCCTTGGTGGCGCAATAGGTGCTGACCAGAGGCTCGCCACGCCGCCCGGCCTGGGAGGCCATATTGATGACGACACCGCCACGTTTCGCCTCGACCATCGCCCTGGCCACCGCCTGCAGGGTGAAGAACAGCCCCTTGACGTTGACCGCGAACTGGCGCTCGAAGTCGGCCTCATCCACCTCGAGCACCGGCGCCATGCCAAATACCGCCGCATTATTGACCAGCACGTCGATAGCGCCAAAACGTTTCTCTACCTTTCGAACCATAGCAGTGATGGCGGTGTTGTCGCGGACATCCAGCGCAGTACCCATCGCACGCTCACGGTCGAAACCTTCCAGCGCCTCGTCGATGGCCTCGCTGTCGACATCCGCGATCACCACGCGCGCGCCCTCCTCGGCGTAACGCCGGGCGATGGCGAGCCCGATCCCGCGTGCACCACCGGTGATCACGGCGGTCTTGTCCTGGAGCTTGCCCGCCACCGGGCCAACAGAGGCGTCTTTCATACGCTGGCCTGCTGACGCTGCTGCCAGTTGGACACCAGGGCGGGCAATTGCGCCATATGGGTCATCACCTGCCACACACCGAGTTGGCTGAGCCGTTCGGCGTGATCGGCGGGCAGATGGCTTGCCCCGACGAAGCCGATGACCGTCATGCCGGCGGCCAGCGCGGCGCTGGCACCGGCGATGGAGTCCTCGACCACCAGGCAGGCACCAGGGCTGACCCCCAGGGTCTCGGCGGCCAGCAGGTAGACACCGGGATCGGGCTTGGGCTTGTCGACCTGCTCGGCACAGAAGATCGGCGCCGTGCCCAGTACCTGATCCAGACCGGTACGCGACAACGAGGCGACGACCCGCTGACGACGACTGTTGGAGACCACCGCCTTGGTACCGGGAATCGCCGCCAGCGCCTGCGCCACGCCATCGATGGCGGTGAGTTCGCGAGCGAGGCGGGCGTCGATCTCGTCGTCGAGCAGGGCCAGCGCCTCCTTGGGCAGCGCGTGGGCGCTCTGGCCGTCGAGAAGCTCGAGAATCGCCGCGGTGGTGCGGCCCAGGGCTTCATTCAGGGCCGCCTCTACGTCGAGGTCGGGTAGCCACTCGGCCAGCCGATCGGCCAGGGTCGCCTCGGCGATCACCTCACTGTCCACCAGCACGCCATCGCAGTCGAAGATCAGGGTCGTCATGGTCGCTCCTCAGGCTTCCGCGGTACTGGCGGCACGATTGTCCTGGCGGGTCAGCGATGCCAGCGGGTGACGCTCCAGGCTTGCCAGCGCCAGACCCTGCTCACCGAACAGATGTGCCCGGCCCGGCTCGAAGCCGAAGCGAATCTCGTCTCCCACCCGGTGGGTCACGTCGCCATCCACCATCAGCGTCAGCAAGTCGCCGTCCATCTCCACGTACAGCGAGGTCTGTCCGCCCAGCCGCTCGATCACGCTGACGCTGGCCTTCAGCGGTCCCTGGTCGTCGAGCATCAGATGCTCGGGACGGATGCCGAGCTCCAGCGCCTGGCCCTGGGCCACCTCGTCGCCTTCCACCGGCACCTTGACGGTATCGCCGCCCGGCACACGCACCTCGACCCCCTGGGCGTCGCCGGCAACGGCCTCGACCTTCAGGAAGTTCATCTTGGGCGAGCCGATGAACCCCGCCACGAAACGATTGCGCGGATGGTGATACAGCTCCATCGGCGAGCCGACCTGTTCCACCACGCCGCCCTGGAGCACCACGATCTTGTCGGCCATGGTCATGGCCTCGATCTGGTCATGGGTCACATAGATCATGGTCGCCTTGAGCTCTTCGTGCAGACGCGCCAGTTCGATGCGCATCTGTACCCGAAGCGCCGCATCCAGGTTGGACAATGGCTCGTCGAACAGGAAGATGCTGGGGTTGCGCACGATGGCGCGGCCGATCGCCACACGCTGGCGCTGACCGCCGGAAAGCGCCTTGGGCTTGCGCTCGAGTAGGGGCTCCAGCTGCAGGATCTTCGCCGCGTCCAGCACTTTCTGGCGGCGTTCCTGCTGGGACACCCCCGCCAGCTTGAGGCTGAAGCCCATGTTGTCCTCCACCGTCATGTGGGGGTACAGCGCATAGCTCTGGAACACCATGGCCAGCCCCCGCTCCGCCGGCCCCAGGTCGTTGACCCGCTGGCCGTCGATGACGATATCGCCGTCACTGGTGCTTTCGAGTCCCGCGATCATCCGCAAAAGGGTCGACTTGCCGCAGCCGGACGGGCCGACGAAGACCACGAATTCCTGGTCCTTGACCTCCAGATCGACGCCCTTGATGACGTGGGTGTCGCCGAAGCTCTTGACCACCTGGTTGAGTGTCAGTGTTGCCATCTTGTTGTCCTCGAAGTTCTGTCAGGGGCGCCTCGGCGCCGCCTGAAATATCTGTCTGCCGGTGCGTCGTTCACCGCGCCGAAGATCGGTTTTTTCATCGCGCCGAAGGCCGGTCACCTCACCGCGCCGAAGATCGCTCACTTCACCGCGCCAAAGGTCAGACCACGGACCATTTGCTTCTGAGTCAACCAACCAAAAATCAGGATCGGCGCGATGGCCATGGTCGAGGCCGCCGACAGCTTGGCCCAGAACAGTCCCTCGGGGCTGGAGAAGGAAGCGATGTAGGCGGTCAACGGCGCCGCCTGAGAGGTGGTCAGGTTCAGGCTCCAGAAGGCCTCGTTCCAGCTCAGGATCACCGACAGCAATCCGGTGGAAGCGATCCCCGGCAGGGTCAGCGGCAGCAGCAGGTACCACACCTCCTGGAAGGTGCTGGCACCGTCCATGCGGCCCGCTTCCAGAATCTCCCTGGGCAGGTCCTTGAAGAAGGTGTAAAGCATCCACACCACGATCGGCAGGTTCATCAAGGTGTAGACGATGGTCAGGCCGATGCGGGTATCGAGCAGGCCGAAGTCGCGAAACAGCAGATAGATCGGTACCAGCACGCCCACCGAGGGCAGCATCTTGGTGGACAGCATCCACAGCAGGGTGCCCTTGGTGCGCTTGGTCGGCAAAAAGGCCATGGCATAGGCCGAGGGCACTGCGATCAACAGCGCCAGCAGGGTCGAACCAAAGGAAACGACAACGCTGTTCCAGGCGAACTTGAGATAGTCGGCCCGCTCCTGTACCTCGACATAGCTTTCCAGTGTCGGGGTGAAGATCAGGCTGGGATCGGCGATGGCCTCGGCTTCGGTCTTGAAGCCGGTGACGATCATCCAGAAGATCGGAAAGAAGATGATCAGGGCCACGCCCCAGCCCAGCAGGGTGATGCCGAACTTGCGCCTGCGCTGGGCGCGCAGGGCCGAGGCACCTCGCCCGGCGTCGGCGACCGGCGCCTTGACGCTGTCGCCGGTGGTAGTGGTGGTGGTCATGTGGTGCACCTCGTCAGCTTGTTGTTGGTCGATGGGTCGTCAGCGGCCGCAAGGCGCTACTGCTCGAGGTTCTTGGCCACCATGCGCACCAGGAAGATGGCGACGATGTTGGCCAGGATGATGGCGATGACGCCGCCGGCGGAGGCGGTGCCCACGTCGAAGTCGAGCAGCGCGCGGATGTAGATCAGGTAGGCCAGGTTGGTGGTGGCCAGCCCCGGTCCACCCGAGGTGGTGACGAAGATTTCGGCAAAGATCGTCAGCAGGAAGATCATCTCGATCATCACCACCACGCTGATGGCACGCTTCAGGTGCGGCAGGGTGATGTAGAAGAAGATCGCCACCGGGCCCGCACCATCCATGCGTGCTGCCTCGACCTGATCGTCATCCAGCGACTGCATCGCGGTCAGCAGGATCAGCAGCGCAAAGGGCAGCCACTGCCAGGACACGATGATGATGATCGAGGTCAGCGGCAGGCTCGAGAACCAGTCCACCGCCGGCAGCCCCAGGCTCTCGGCGAGCCAGGCGAATACGCCGTTGGCCGGGTGCATCATCATGTTCTTCCACACCAGGGCGCTGTCCGTGGGCATCACGAAGAACGGCGAGATCGCCAGCACTCGGGCGACGCCGCGCCCCATGAAGTCCTGCTGGAACAGCACCGCCAGCAGGGTGCCACCGACCACGGTGATGGCCAGTACCCAGCCCACCAGCAGCAGGGTGGTGCCCATCGCCGACCACAGCGCCGGGTCGGTCAGCAGGTATTCGTAGTTCTCGAAACCGGCAAAGCCGGTCATGCTCGGCATCAACAGGTTGTAGCGCTGAAACGAGAACCAGACGGTCATCGCCAGCGGCACGATCATCCACAGCAGCAGCAGAGTAACGGCCGGCGCCTGCAGCGAGAGGGTGCGAAGCCCTCCGACGGTGCGCCCGGAAGTACGGTTCTTGTTCATGGGAGATCACGCTTGGTCAGGCCTGCGGGGTAAGTCCGCAGGCGATCGGAGCCAGGGGCCGACCGTGGAGGCCGGCCCACGAACGAGCTTCAGTCGGTATAGCCGGCGCGCTTCATGGTGCGCTCGGTGGCCCGCTGGGCGGCGGACAACGCCTGCTCGACGCTGGTCTCGCCGGTCAGGGCCGAGGCCACCATCTGGCCGACCTGGGTGCCGATGGCCTGGAACTCGGGGATGCCGACGAACTGGACGCCCACGTAGGGGTTCGGCTCGAGGCTCGAGTCGAGCGGGTCGGCCTTGCTGATGGCGTCGACCACGAAGCTGGCGAAGGGCGCGGCCTCGATGTACTCGGCGTTGTCGTAGGTGGACTGGCGGGTGCCGGGGGGCACGCTGGTCCAGCCTTCACGCTCGCCGACCAAGGCCACGTATTCAGGCGAGGTGGCCCAGGTCACGAACTGACGAGCCGCATCCTTGGCATCCGAAGAAGCGGGGATGGCCAGCGCCCAGGCCCACAGCCAGTGAGAGCCCTTGGGGGTCTCGGCCACCGGCGCCGGGGCGAAGCCAAGCTGGTCGGCGACCTGGGACTCATCGGCATCGAACAGCTTGCCCGCCGCCGAGGTGGCGTCCACCCACATGGCGCAGTTGCCGCGCGAGAACAGCGCCAGGTTTTCGTTGAAGCCGTTGGAGCTGGCACCGGCCGGACCGTAGTTGTCGAGCAGGTCGACGTAGAAGGCGACCGCCTCCTGCCAGGCCGGGCTGTCGATCTGGGCGTTCCAGTCCATGTCGAACCAGCGGCCGCCGAAGGTGTTGGTCAGGGTGGAAACGAAGGCCATGTTCTCGCCCCAGCCCGGCTTGCCACGCAGACAGATGCCGGCCACTTCGCCGTCGTCGTCGTGCAGGGCTTCTGCCCAGTCACGCACCTGGCTCCAGGTGGGCTGCTCGGGCATCTCGATACCGGCCTCGGCGAACAGATCCTTGCGGTAGTAGAGCATCGAGCTTTCGGCGTAGAACGGCAGCGCGTAGAGGCTACCTTCGTGACTCAGGCCATCGCGCACGGGTCCCAGCAGGTCATCGACCTGATAGCTCTCGGGCAGATCATCCAGCGGCTCGAGCCAGCCCCGCTCGGCCCAGATCGGGGCCTCGTAACTGCCGATGGTCATGACGTCGAACTGGCCACCCTGGGTGGCGATATCCGTGGTCATGCGCTGACGCAGCACGTTCTCTTCCAGTACCACCCAGTCGAGGGTGATGTCCGGATGCGCCTTCTCGAACGCTTCGGTCAGGCTCTGCATGATCACCATGTCGTTGTTGTTGACGGTAGCCACGGTGATGGTCTCGGCCTGGGCGGCTGACGCGCCCAGCGACAGCACCAGCGCACTTGCCGGCACCAGCGGCCTGGACAGCGCCGCGCAAAGAGGACGGAGGGTGTAAGACGGCTTCATGGCGCACTCCTGATCGTTACCCGCTTGGCGGGGATATTGTTGTACCGCCGACGCGAATCCTCGGACTCGTCGTGGTGGTCGGGCATTGCGTGCATCCGAGCAAGCCAACGCTGCGGATACCTCACCCAGAAAATGATCAATCAAATCACTTGATGATCAAATGATCGAACACAGCCACACAAAACGCAAAGCCGATAGCTTTAGACTTTAGCGGTACACGGACGCCTTTCAGCCCCTGCCCCGGCAACCACTCATCGACGTAAATCAGCCAAACGTCTGGCCTTCACCGAGCTCGCACAAAACAGCAAATATTAGATATTCAGCCTCTTCATTACCTTGTTGTTTAAAGGCTTTTCATCTTCCCATGGTATTTTCCCGCCCCTGGCTTCAGCCTGGCCCCTTACCTCGAAAAGCCGTTGTAACAGTCAGCACTTTCTTTAAAATCAATCGACTAACCCAATACTCTCCTTATTTTCCATATATAGAAATCTTATTCCCTATATGGAATAAAATTGACGCTCTCAGACCCGCCTCCTAGGCTTCGATCGATCGCTGATCCGGCAGTTCGATGCGTCCTTTGCGGCACTTCTGCAGATCCACCGCGCGACCTGTCATTTATTTCCCTGCCTTCTCGTCCGGTGCCCCGGGGCCCTTGCGTGAAGCGCCGGCCAGGGCCTCGCCGAGCATGCCTGCAGGCCCCACGCCACCACGCATGCCACGCCAATCGATCCTGGATCGAGGGAGCCACAACAATGACAGACCACGCTGCTCTGCCTCCGGCCATCGCCAACAAGTCCAATCGCAAGCGCTACTTCCAGTTCAGTCTGATGCTGCTGGCGGCAGGGTCCATCTATCCCCTGCTCTACCTGCGCCAGAATTTCGAAACACCGATCCTCGAGGTCTTCAACATCACCTCGAGTGAACTCGGTAACTTCTATTCCATGCTGGGTGTCGTGTTCTTCCTGTGCTACCTGCCCAGCGGCTGGCTCGCCGACAAGTTCTCGCCCCGCCTGCTGGTGACGGTCTCCATGGCCGGCACCGGGCTGCTCGGATTACTGTTCGCGACCATCCCTTCCGGCGTCATGCTGACGATGGTGTTTCTCGGCTGGGGCCTGACCTCGGGGCTGACCTTCTGGTCGGCGATGCTGAAGGGGGTGAAGATGCTGGCCAAGAAAGACGAGCAGGGTCGCTTCTTCGGTATCCTCGATGGCGGGCGCGGACTGATCGAGGCGATCCTGGCGACCATTGCGATCAGCCTGTTCGCGTACTACCTCAACGACCAGCAGGACAACACCACCGAGGCGCTCAAGGTGGTGGTCTACATGTATTCGTTCACCTGTCTGGTGATCGCCGCCTTGACCTTCATCTTCTTCACTCGCCATGACGGCTCAGAGATACGCGCCAAGAAGATCAAGACCAGCGGCAATGTACTCGCCGACCTCAAGCATCTGGCGTCGATTCCGGCGCTGTGGCTGGTTGCGCTTATCATCCTGTGCGGCTACCAGCTGTTCTGGGCGACCTATTCCTTCTCGGCCTATGTCCAGGAGGGATATGGCGTCACCGCCGTCGCCGCCGGCGCCATCACCGTGGCCAAGCTGTGGATGCGCCCTATCGGCGGCATCACCGCCGGCTTTCTCGGTGACCGCTTCGGCAAGACCAATGTGCTGGCACTGCTGTTCCTGGGCGCCACCGCCTTTCTGGCCACCTTGATCCTGATGCCGACCTCGGTGGGCACGGTGGCCTTGCTGGCGGTGGTGCTGATGATCGGTGTGCTCACCTATGCGTTGCGCGGACTGTACTGGGCGATACTCGATGACTGCGATATTTCCATGGAGGTGGCGGGACTGGCCATCGGCGTAATCTCGCTGCTCGCCTACACCCCGGACATCTTCCTGCCGCAGATCTACAGCTTCCTGTCGGCACGCTTCGAGGCGGTCACCGCCTACCAGCTGTACTTCGGCTACATCGCCTGCATGGGCATCGTCGGGATGCTGGCATCGCTCAAGCTCAAGGCGATCACCGCGCGCAAGGAGCAGCAGTTGCAGCACCAGCAGGCGTGAAGGCAAGCAGGCCAGATCCACACGAAGTGACGAAGAAGCGCATCAGACAACACCCTCGCGCCCCGGCGAGCCGCCGGGGCGCGAGGGTGTCAGGAAGGGGGCCAGGCAAAGGCGCTCGACGATACAGCAGCCGTGCTGCCTAGATTTGCGAGGAAAGGCGCTCGACGATATAGCGCGCCGCCTGATCGTCGGTGATCAGACTGGTCAGCCAGCCGCCGCGTAGCGCGGCCAGGATGGCCGGCCCCTTGTCGCGGCCACCGGCCACCGCCACCATCGCCTGACGCTTCAGCGTGGTCAGCGGCAGGCTGGTCACTCGCTGACTGGTGGAACAGTCGATCAACCGGCCATCGGCATCCATCGGCCAGCCCACCAGCTCTCCCACGGCGTCCAGCGCCAGCAGCTCGTCGAGTTCCGACTCGCTGATGAAATGATCCTGAAACAGCGTCGCCTGGCGATCGATCCGCCCTACCCCGACGAAGGCCGCGCTGGCCTGCTCGGCCACCTCGCCGATGGCGCGAAACAGCGGCTGTGCCGCCAGCGCCCGCTTCTCCTCGACCGAACTGGCGACCACCGGCGTCGGCAGCAGGTAGCGCTCGCCGCCGGTCTTGTCCGCCGCCACCATGACCCCGTCGTAGCGGTTGGACGAGCCGTCCCTGGCCACGTTGCCGACCAGCGAGACGAAGCGATGACGTGGACGGTCGATCCGGCTCAGGGCCTCCACGGTCGCACGAATCGAGCGGCCGGAGCCCAGCGACAGGGTCTGCGGCTCGCTGCGCTCGATGATGCGTGACAGACGCTCGGCGCCGGCCACAGCCAGGTAGGGGGTACTGTCCTCGGCGGTGGCGGACGCAGGCACCACGTCGCAGTAGTCCAGTTCGAAACGTTCACGGATGGCCTGGGACAGTGCGGTGCAGTGGGCCACGGGGTGGTCGATATGGACCTTGACCAGGCCTTCCTGCCTGGCCAGCGCCAGCAGTCGCTGCACGCCCGGACGGGAGACCCCAAGCTGTGCGGCGATCTCATCCTGTGTCTGTCCACCCACATAGGAAAGCCAGGCGGCTCGTGCGGCCTGGTCCAGCTTGACCTCGAACTTGTCCACGCATCGTCTCTCTGGCTGATCGAACAGCCTGCATCATCGCAAGCCAGGGACACCGGCACAACGCAGGCTTACTCGGCCGGCGCCTTTTCCAGCAAGCCGCCGGGCAGCGTGACGCTTACCCTCAGTCCACCGAGCGCCGCGCGATCCAGGGTCATCGTACCGCCGTACAGTGACACCAGTTCCTCGACGATGGAAAGCCCCAGCCCACTGCCGGGGCGGCGCTCATCCAGACGCACGCCGCGCTTGAGTACCGCCTCACGCTCTTGCGCGCTCATGCCCGGACCGTCATCTTCCAGACGCAGGCGCACGCTGTCCCCTTCGAGCCAGAGATCGAGCTCGACCCGGGTGCGCGCCCAGTCGATGGCATTCTCCAGCAGGTTGCCGGTCAGCTCCTGCAGATCGTTGGGATCGATGCGCAGCGCCAGCCCATCCGCCACGCGGGTCTCGAGACGGATACCGCGACGCGTTGCCAGCCGAGACAGGCCGTCCAGCACCGGCGCCAGCACCCTGGCCAGACGTACCCTGGCGGCCAGGGCGGCGCTGCCGACGGCGCTGGCACGGGCCAGGTGGTGGCGCACGGCAGCATCGATACGTCCTAGCTCCTGGCGCATCCTGGCTCGCTCGGTCTCGGGAAGGCGTTCCGCCTGGGTCATCAACACGCTGACCGGCGTCTTGAGCGCGTGGGCCAGATTGCCGGCGGTGGCGCGACCGCGCTCGATCAGCCGCCGGTCATGGTCGAGCACCTCGTTCATGGTCACCGCCAGTTCCGCGAGCTCGGTCGGCAGCCGGGTATCGAGGCGCTCCCGCTGGCCGCCCTTGACCGCCGCCAGATCCGCGTGAAGCGACCTCAAGGGCGCCAGCCCCCAGCGGATCTGCAGCGCCAGACCGGTCAGCAACAGCACGCCGAGCCCCAGCAGCGACAGCCATAGCAGCCATTCGAAGCGTGCCACTTCGGCATCGAGCTCCTGACGGCTGACCGCCAGGCTGACGTGAACGGGGTGGGGATGCCCCGACAGCCTGAGGGAACGCTCGACCAGCCTCAGCCGCTGCCCACGAGGCCCTTCGATGGTGCGCCAGACGGTGTCCGGGGAGGCGGTGATCGGCAGGCGCTGATCCCATAGCGAACGTGAGCCCCGGGAAAGGCGCTCGCCGTCGCTGATCTGCCAGTACCAACCGGAGAACACCTGATCGAAGCGCGCATCGCCGAGACTGTCGTTGACCACCAGGGCACCGCTCTGGGGATCCCGATCCAGGGCCGCCAGCAGCACCCGGTGCATCGACGACAGGCGTTCGTCGAACGAGGCCGAGGCGGATTCGCGAAAGCTGTAGGACAGCCCACCGCCGACCAGCGGCAGGATCACCAGCACCAGCACCAGCGACGCCAGCAGCAGCCGCCGGGTCAGCGAACCGCGCGGCGGCGTCACGGCGCATCCTCTCCCGCCGGGGTCACCAGGCGATAGCCCTCGCCGCGTCGTGTCTCGATCCGCTCGCTGCCGAGCTTGCGCCGCAGGCGACTGATCTGGACGTCGATGACGTTGGAATCGGGTTCATGGTCACGGTCGTAGACGTGCTCGGCCAGCTCGGCGCGACTGACCACCCGCTCGCGGGCATGCATCAGGTAGGACAACAACCGTGACTCCTGAGCCGTCAGCGCCACCGGCCTGCCGGCCAGCGTCACGGCCCCCGTGTGGGTGTCGAAGCTGAGCGCCCCGGCGCTGAGCACCGGGTGGGCGTGGCCGTGGCTGCGGCGCACCAGGGCCCGCAGCCGAAACATGACTTCGGCGGTCTCGAAGGGTTTGGTGACGTAGTCGTCGGCCCCGGCAGAAAAGCCCGCAGCCTTGTCGGACCAGCGCTCTCGCGCGGTCAGCACCAGCACCGGCAGGTCGATGTCGTCGTCGCGCCACTGGGCCAGCCAGCGGGTGCCATCGCCATCCGGCAGTCCCAGGTCGAGCACGACTGCGTCGTAGCGCTCGGTGCGCAGCAGAAAATCCGCCTCGCCTCCGGTCGCCGCGACCTCCACCAGCAGCCCGCCTTCCTCGAGGGAGGCGGCGAGCGCTTCGCTCAGCGCCTGGTCATCCTCGACCAGCAGAATCTTCATGCCACGCCTCCTCCGGCGTCATCCCTGTATTGCGGTGATCCCCGCGGGCTAGTCGGCGTCGCGCGGCGCTGGGCGCTGCATGGCATCGATGCCGACCCCTTCGATGCTCAACAGCTCACCACTGCCTGCGTCGAACTCGAACTCCACGACCTGTCCCTGGGCGCCGACCAGTTCGATCTCGTAGAGGATTCTGCCGTCGTCACGTTCGAGCTCCACTTCGAGCACCTGCCCGTCGTAGCGCTCATCGAGCCAGTCCAGCAGCGTCGGCAACGCCACCAGCCGGCCCTCACGCACCTCCTGGTGCAAGTCACGCCAGTCGTCATCCGCGCGGGCGAAACGGATTCCCAGCGACTCGCTCGCCAGTGCCGCGAGGCTGACGTCGTCGCTCGGGCGCGGGGCCTGGGCCAGGCTCGCGGCCATCACGGACGTGCATAGCAAGAAAAGTGTCTTGGAGGTCATGAGGCGAAGTCTGACCCACTGCAGATGAATGAAAGATGAACGATCCCGTCAGGCTGGCGACAGGTCCCCCCTGTCAGGATGGTCCCACTCGCCGAGATCACCAAGCACACGGTGAGCTTACCTCAACAGCGAATGGAGTCCCCAGCATGAACAAGACTGTCACCCTGAGCCTGGCCGCCCTGACCTTGAGCGGTACCCTCGCCACCAACGCCATGGCCGACGATGAAGCCGTCAACCGGGAGGAGATCGACCGCCTGCTGGCCAGCACCGGGGAGTACGGCTTCACCCACTACGATGAGCTGGATATCGACGACGGCGATCGTTTCGAGGCGGAAGGCTGGCGCGACGACGGCTGGCGCCTGGACGTCGACATGGACCTCAGCGACGGCAGCCTGCTGGGCGAACAGCGGCGCCAGAGCGAGATTCCGACCTGGAGCCTCAGCGGCGACGATGTCGGCAAGGCGCTGGACGCCGCCCAGTCGGCCGGCCTGGAACTGTTCAGCTCGCTGGATGTCGACCGTACAGGTGATATCGAGATCGAAGGCTACGACGCCCAGCACCAGGAGCTCGAGGTCCGCCTCGATCGCCATACCCTTGACGTGACCGGAGTCCAGCATGACGACTGATCATTCCTTCAGCACCGACGACTACCAGCACAACGCCGCCTGGAGGGCGGCGTCCCGTTGGCAGCAACGCGCTCGCCAGGCACGCCCCACCCGCCGGATGGGTGGCTTCAAGCTGGCTCTCGCCACCCTGGTCGGCGCCGTCACCCTGGTGCTGGCCACCATGATGGCCCTGGTGCTGAGCCTGGTGGGACTGGCGCTGATGCCGCTGGTGCGTCACCGCATGAAGAAGCGCATGGAGGCCTACCGCGCCGATCATGCCGACGACATCACGCCTGGGGCGACCACCCGAGCCCCCGGCCAGGACGATGCCCGCGTGTGGGAAGGCCAGTATGAGGTCAAGTGAAGCACCCGGCGGGCGATGCAGCGACGAGTGCGCGTCACTCGCGCGGATCGCCTCCCGGCAGCCGTTCGGGACCGGGCTCGGGCACCTGATCAGACCCGCCTGCCCTGTCTTCGCGGGCAACCTGCCCGCTTGACGGGGCGTCGCTGCTGGCATCGAGTGCCCCCCTCAGGGCCACCACCTCGGCCTTGAGTTCTCGCACCTCGCGGTGCAACTCTCGCAGCATGTCTCGATTGACCCGATGCAGCCGTTCGGACTCGTCCTCCTGATCATCGATGAACAGTGAACCGACGTAGGCCGCGAAGCTACCGAACAGACCCACACCGGCCACCATCAACAGCGCCGCCACCACCCGTCCCAGCGACGTCACCGGATAGTAATCGCCGTACCCCACCGTGGTGACGGTGACGAAGGCCCACCACAGCGCCTCCTCGGCGGTATCGATGGCACTTTCCGGGTTGGGGCCTTCCACCACCAGGATCACCACCGAGCCGAAGATCAACAGCAGTACCGTGGCCGAGGCCACCGAGGCGAAGATGCCCTTGGCCTTGTTGCGAAACAGCAGGTTCCAGATCAGGTGTACCGACTTGATCGCGCGCAGCATGCGGATGATCTGCACTACGCGCACCAGACGGCCAGCCATCAAGAAGCTCACCGGGATACTCGCCAGCAGATCGATCCAGCCCCAGCGCATAAAGCGCCACTTGCTTTCCGCACGGTGGAAACGGATGCAGAAGTCGGCAAAGAAGAAGCCGCAGACCACCAGGTCCAGCTTGAAAATCAGGTCATCGACCTCCGGCGGCAGGTCATTCAGCTCCTGCACCGCCATGGCACCAAGCACGTAAAAGGAGAGGATCAGAATCAGGATCTGAAATGGGGTCAAGCTCTCTTGTTTCATGGGGTTCGACATCGACCGGGAAGCAGAATCACGACCTTACGCGATGCACCGGAAGCTGCCTAGCGGCAGGACACGCCCCGAGCCCTCACCAGGTCAACGTCGACCCATTGCACCTTTCCCTGTCGATGCCCCGATGTCGGTATTGCCCCTGACCGAGAGCCGCTTTTCCCTCGCAGGTCCCTCGCCGGCAGATACCTCTATGACGCTACTCCAGGGGTTCGTAGGGCAGCCCCACGTAGTTTTCGGCGATGGTGGTCAGGCCCGCTGTCGAGCCGGTCAGATAATCGAGCTCCGCCAATTGCATGCGCGCCTCGAAGTCTTCCTCGTCGCTGAAACGATGCAGCATCGACGTCATCCACCAGGAGAAGCGCTCGGCCTTCCAGATACGCTTGAGGCACACCTCGGAGTAGCGCGGGATCAGATCGCTGCGCCCTTCGTTAAACACCTTCACCAGCAGGCGATACAGGGTGTTGACGTCACTCGCCGCCAGGTTCAGCCCCTTGGCACCGGTGGGCGGCACGATATGGGCGGCGTCCCCCACCAGAAACAGGCGACCGTACTGCATCGGCTCGACCACGAAGCTGCGCAGTGGTGCGATGCTCTTTTCGATCGAAGGCCCCGTCACCAGAGTCTCGGCCACGTCTTCCGGCAGGCGCCGTTTCAGTTCGTCCCAAAAACGCTCATCGGACCAGTCCTCGACCTTCTCATCGAGGCCCACCTGCACGTAGTAGCGGCTGCGATTCTCCGACCGCATACTGCACAGGGCGAAGCCCCGCTCGTGGCGCGCGTAGATCAGCTCATCGGTCACCGGTGGCGTGTCGGACAACAGTCCCAACCAGCCAAACGGATAGACCCGCTCGAAGGTCTTCAGGCGCTCCTGCGGGATCGATTGGCGTGACACGCCGTGGTATCCATCGCACCCCGCCACATAGGCACAGCGCAGACGGTACCCCTTGCCTTCATGCTGAAAGGTGAGGGAGGGCGACTCGCTCTCCAGATCATGGGGGGTGACGTCGCTGGCCTCGTAGTAGCTGATACCGCCTTCTCGCTCGCGTGCTTCCATCAGGTCCCGGGTGACTTCGGTCTGGCCGTACACCATCACCTGCTTGCCATCGGTGTGCCCCGCAAGGTCGACGCGTACCCGGCGGTTGTCGAAGGCAAGCTCAAAGCCGTCGTGGGGCAGGCCCTCGGCATCCATGCGTTCGCTGACGCCGGCTTCACGCAGCAGGTCGACCATGCCCTGCTCGAGCACCCCGGCACGAATACGTCCCAGCACATAGTCGCCGCTCTTGCGTTCGACGATCACATTGTCGATCCCGGCCCGGCTGAGCAGTTGCCCCAGCAGCAGTCCGGAGGGCCCGGCCCCGATGATGGCGACCTGGGTCGTGAGTTCACTATCGATACGCTCGGGGGAAGATGTTGTCGTCATGGTGGCTACCTCGTCAGCGGAACGTTATGGTTATGCCTTGTATTTTTCGCTGAAACACCACCCCAGATAAGGCATATTCCTCGCCACAAACTGGACTTTTCGCGGAATCTACCCTGACATTTGTCGTAGTCACGCTCAATCACCTCCCCGGCAACCGCCAGGAGCGCAGACCATGAACCCCGAGACCCCGTCCACCACGATATCGTCAGCGGTTCCCACCTTTACCCTTTACGGGGAAACCGGTAGCTGGCCGACCCCCGACCTGCTGCACTGCGAGTCCATCGCCGAACGCAGTCGGCTTCACGATTGGCGCATCCATCCTCACCGCCACGTCGACCTGACTCACCTGCTGCTGCTGTACGCGGGCGAGGTCGAACTGCAACTGGAAGACAGCCGACAACGGCGGGCCGCCCCGCTGCTGATCCTGGTGCCTGCGCTCACCATTCACGGGTTTGCCTTCGCTCCGAACATCCAGGGCCACATCCTGACCCTGGCGGCACCGCTGGTCAGCCACCTCGAGCAGGTACTGCCGGACGCCAGCAGGGTCTGGCGCAGCGCGGGAGTCACTGCACTAGCCGACGCCAGACACCGACTGCAGACATTGGTGGAACATATCGACGGGGAATACCGACGGCCGGCGCGGGACCGCGACGTGCTGCTCGACGCCTTGATCCAGGCGCTGACGGTGGAAGCGGCTCGCCTGGCGACGCATCCGGCCACCCGGGCCAGGTCTGCCGTGAGCACCGATCCCGGCCACGGCCACCTGGCCCGCTACCAGACACTGATCGAGCGGCGCTTTCGCCAGCAGCCGAGCATCGAGGAAATGGCGCGCGAGCTGGACATCAGCGCGGCCCACCTCAACGCCCTGTGCCGGCGCCTGGCGGACCAAAGCGCCCTGGCGGTGCTGCACCAGCGTCTACTGCTCGAAGCCAAGCGCGAGTTGACCTATACCAACCTGACCATCGCCCAGATCGCCGATGGCCTGGGATTTTCCGAGCCCGCCTATTTCACCCGCTTCTTCAAGCGGCTCAGCGGAGTGGCTCCCCGCGACTTCCGCCGCCGCCAGTTCCATCGTCAAGGCGACGGATCGCCAAGCTCGCCCTAGGCGCTGTCCGAAAAGTCGACGAGCGAAGGTTAGACAAGGCAAAAATCGGTGAGAAAGCGCAGTTTACGGGGTGTAAATGAGCATTTTGACCGGGCTGGCGCACCAGCCGATTTTTAACGCCGTATTACCGAGCGCAGGCACTTTTCAGACAAGCCCTAGACCAGATCCCGGGGGAAGACCTCATCCCAGCTTCGCGAAAAGATTCGAGTATCGCCCTGCCAGGCGTCCAGGGTGGCACGCACCCGAAAGCTGTCGGCGTCGCTGGTCAGCCGAGTGCGGGTCAGGGTGTGGATCTCCCAGTCCCCCCGGCGGAAGGTACGTTGCCACTCGGTCCAGCCGGTAACACTGTCGTAGTTGCCGTAGGAATAGCTGTAGCGCTCGGTCACCGAGCCGGAGATGTCCAGCGCGATATCGTCCAGCCGGTAGCTGCCCTCGTCGTGGAACACCTCCAGTGTGGTCTGGTCATTGGCCAGATCTCGGATCACCTTCCAGCTTTCCTGGGAAGGCTGCAGCAGCGTCTTGGCCAGCGGTGGCGCCCCTTCCGGCTCCTCGAAGGGGCGCAGAGCCGCTTCTTCCGCCGGCCTGGGGACCCTGGTCGGCAGCACCAGGCGACAGGCACCAGGCCACAGTGTCAGGCGTACCGGCCTTGGTGCAGGCCATACCAGCGGCCAGTAGCTGGTCGAGATCGCCAGCCGGATGGCGTGCCCCGCCGGAAACTGCTGGGCAATATGCTTGAGACACACCGTCACGCGGTAGCGGCGCCCCGGCACCAGAGGCTCCGGGTGTTCGTCGCTGTCACGATGGGTCAGGTTGAGCACCCCATAGGACACCCGTGTCGCCTTGTCGTCCTCGGCGATATCGACAAGACGCAGCGCCACCATCGCCACCGGCTGGTCGGCGGACAGTTCCAGCTGCACCGATGGGGCACCACAGATTTCCAGATCCTGCTCGAGCCGGGGCGTCTGGAAAATCAGGGCGCCGCCGTCCTCGTCACGCTGGTCGTGAGGCAGATCCGGCGGTGCGTTGTAGGAACACCACTTGCCGGCATACAGGCCCACCGACAGCGGCGAGCGGATATCCAGGCTCTCGTCGTCATCGCCGTCCTTCGCGTCGGTGCCGTCCTCGCCACGCAGGTCATGTCCGCTGGTCAGCCGCCAGCTCCGGGACATGATGTGGGGAGAGGGCCAGCTCGGCTCGGCGACCCAGCGACCGGGACGAGCGCTGTAGCGCGCCGATGGCGGCATCGATTGCTGCATCCAGACCCTCAGCATCGGTTCGTCCATGATCCCGGTATCCTGGTCCTTCAGCCAGTGGTCCCACCACCGTAGCCCTTCCTGCAGGAAGCCGATGGCCGGCCCCGGTACCCCGAGGTGGGGGTACTTGTGAGCCCAGGGGCCCACCAGCCCCTTGCGTGGCGAGGTCAAACCGGCCAGCAGCCGGAAGACGGCGTTGCAGTAACCATCCGCCCAGCCGCTGATGGCGTACACCGGCACCTGGATACGGCTGTAGTCCTCGCACACCGAGCCATGTTTCCAGTAGTCGTCACGTCGCTGGTGCTGAAGCCAGCGCGAAAGCCAGAGGCCGCTGCCGTCCAGGCGATCGAGCCACATCCTGAACCAGTCGCCACCCACCAGCGCCGGGTCGGGCGGGATGGCATTGCCATCGAACATGGTCGACGCCCAGGAAAGATTGTCGGCCAGCAGGCAGCCACCCATATGGTGGATATCATCGGCGTAGCGGTCATCGGTAAAACAGATGGTGATGACCGCCTTGAGCTGCGGTGGGCGCATGGCGGCGATCTGCAGGCCGTTGAAGCCCCCCCAGGAAATACCGACCATGCCGACACTTCCCGTACACCAGGGCTGGCGTTCCAGCCACTCGAGTACCGCCACCCCGTCGTCCAGTTCCTGCTGCAGGTACTCGTCGGTCAGTACGCCATCGGATTCGCCGGTGCCTCGGATATCGACGCGAACCCCGGCATAGCCATGCCCGGCCCAGTAAGGATGCACCTGAGCGTCTCGCTCCGCGGTCAGGTCACGCTTGCGATAAGGCAGGTACTCGAGGATCGCCGGCACCGGATCATCGTCGGCGTCGACCGGCCGCCAGATACGGGCAGCCAGCCGCGTGCCGTCGGCCAGTGGAATCCAGGTTTCCTGCTCCATCACCTTGCGCGGAAAATCGCTGACCACCCGCATCGTCGCTCCTTGCACTGGCTTCAAGCTCACCCTGTCGAGATCGCCCTGTCCATACCGCGCTGCCGAGATCGCCCTACCCCTGCAACCTGGCCACTCCAGCGCTCTCGGTGACGCTCGGTACAGCGGCGGCGCGCCGACTCAACTATCGATATCGCCGAATGCGAAGATCAGTCGGGCCGCCAGTTGCTGATAGCGACGAAGCAGCGCCTGATAGTCGTCGCCCCCCATCCAAATATAGGCCAATGCGAAGCTGTAGCTATCCTGTTCTGGCAGGCTCGACAGACGCTGCCCCTCCTCCACCTGCAGACTGATCACCGTGCCGGGGTAGTCCTGTTCGAGTTGTGCGAGGGTCTGCGCCGAGGGAACCCGTTCGACGGTGGCGTCATGGAAGAACACGCGGTAGAAGAACTTGGCCGCGACCGCGTAGGCGCCCTCCCGGTGGGGCAGTCTCGGACGCTGCCCCAGCGCCAGGTCCACCGTCACCTGCTGATGGCTGATCCCGTCGACCTTCTCGAACAGGTCGCAATGTGACTGGGAAATGCGTGTGTTGATCTCGAGCAGCCAGATGCGATCCTGGAGTTCGTCCCAGAAAAACTCGACGTTGAACGCGGATTGATCGAAGCCGGTGCGGGTCATGACCAGGCGGGTGGCGTCGATCATCTGCTGCTGAACCCTTTGTGGCAGGGCCGAGGGGTACAGATAGTGGAAGAAGCTCAACACCCCTGGGTAGCGAATCGAGTCGACCACACCATAGACCACGACCTCGCCATCGTGGACGTAGCCTTCCAGCGTGCATTGCCAGCCGCCGATGATTTCCTCGGCCATGCAGTAATGGCCATCGATCGCCGCGATCTCCGGAGGCAGGTTGGCCTGATCCAGCACGCTGTTGAACGGCTCGGCGATGGAACCGATCTCCGCCTTCAGACGGTCAATGGCAAGCGCAAAGTCTTCCGGCGTCTCGATGCGAAAACCGAGCCGTGAGCCCGACGACTTGATCGGCTTGACGAAGAAGGGAAAGGACAGCCCCGCCGCACCGATCTGACCCAACGCCGCCTCGTCGAAGGGGTCGAAGGCGGTGAACCCGGGGATGTACTGCGGCACCACCTCGCGCTGAACGCAACGGCTCCAGTACTTGTGCTCACACTTCAGCAAGCTTTCCAGCGACGTCGATCGGGTACCGAATCGCTTGCACAGGATCGGCAGCATCGTGGATACCGGAAAATCCATATAGCCGATGATCGCGTCTATCGGCCTGCCGAATCGGTCCAGGGTCTGGCCGGCTTCCTCGAGCATCGCGGGAATATCGAATTCTTCGGTGTCATAGACCGCCTCCGGCGCAATAATTCGGTGAAAGCGCCATTCTTCGGCACCCTTCAAGCGCAGCAGACGCTCATGATTGTCATCGTTCAGCCCCACCACAAAAATATTGCGCGCACTCACGTCAAGCCCTCGCGTCATTACGATGGTGTCACGCTGCAAGCTTAGTGAAACGCGCTTCCCACAAAGGCTCATATTGGACTAGAGCGTCATATCAGAAACCTCATCCAACCGACATTAAATGCATCAAAAAAGCCCGCCGTATGGCGGGCTTGGGGTGAGCTGAGCGTAATACTGGCCGCCGCTTCGATGCCGACTACAGCAAAAAGAGGGTGCTCAAGGTCGGGAACAACAGCAACAGAGCCAGGCGCACAAAGTCAGACACGATAAAGGGAGAGACGCCTCGGAAGATCTCTCCCAGTCCCACATGGGGCGCCATGGCCTTGATCACGAAGACGTTCATCCCCACCGGCGGCGTGATCAGCCCCAACTCGACCGTCAGCACCGTGACGATGCCAAACCACACCGGGTCGATACCCAGGCTCTGAATGATCGGGAACACCACCGGCACCGTGATCACCAGCATGGCGATCGAGTCCATGAACATGCCGAGCAGGAAGTACATGGCCAGGATGCACAGCACGACAACGAAGGGCGTCAGCTCCATGGCAAACAGACTGTCGCTGATGGAGAACGAGATGCGTGAGAGCGAAATGAAGTAGCCCAGCGCCTCGGCACCGACCAGCATGAAGAACACCACCGCCGACAGCGCCAGGGTCTCCTGGACCGCAGACCACAGCTCCCGTGCACGCAGCCCCTTGACCAGGGCGTAGATCAGGGTGGCAAAGGCACCGACACTGGCCCCCTCGGTGGGAGTGAAGATGCCCAGGTAGATGCCCAGGATCATGACCAGGAAGACCGCGAAGAAGGGCACCAGCCCGCCGAGCGAGGCAAGCTTCTCGCCCCAGCTCGTCGCTTCCCCTGCCACCGCCAGTTCCGGCTTGACCCGCATGACCACGCTGACGGTCAGGGCGTACAGCACCAGTCCCAGGAGCCCGGGCACCAGACCCGCCATGAACATGTCACCCACCGACTGCTCGGTCAGGATGGCATAGATCAGCAGGGCGATACTGGGCGGAATCATGATGCCTAGGGTGCCGCCCGCGGCCAGCGCCCCGGTGGCCAGGCCACGATGGTAGCCGTATCGCTCCATCTCCGGCAGGGCCACCCGGGTCATGGTGCTGGCGGTGGCCAGAGAAGATCCGGAAATCGCCGAAAAGACGCCACAGGAGCCGACGGCGGCGATCGCCAGGCCGCCCTTCCAGCCACCGCAGATCACCCGAGCCGACTGGAAAAGCTTGCCGGCCATGCCAGAATGCGCCGCCAGCACGCCCATCAGGATGAACATCGGAATCGCGCTGAAGCTGTAGTTGGACAACACCTCCACCGGCACCGACTTCAACATCGATACCGCCGCGCCTAGATCGATGATCGTGGCAAAACCACCGACACCGACCAGCAGCATCGCCAGAGCTACTGGCACCCGCAGGATCATCAACACCAGCAACAGCAGCAGCCCGAACCCGCCGATCGTCTCAGTCGCCATGGGACACCTCCGCACTCTGGCCGAACAGCGCCCCCAGGAGCGCGTGCAGCAGGCTGCGCAACGCCAGCAGAGCACTGAGCACTGCAGCGACAAGATAGATCGGCCCGAGCGAGATCCTCAGGTCCTGGGTGACCTCGCCGTACTCGACAGCGGCGTGGGCCGCACCCACCAGGCCCGTCGCCAGCACCCCGCCAAGCACCGCAAAGCCCAGCAGATAGACGCCATGCAGGCGCGCTGCGATGGACGCAGGAAGACGGTGGGAAAAGGCCTCGACCACCACCTGGCTCTTCTCCACGCTGGCCGACATGGCCGCCAGCAAGGCAAACAGCATCAGGTAGCTGACCAGTTCGACGCTACCGAAGACCTGAAAGGAGATAGCGCCATCGGTCAGACGCTGCAGGTAGCGTGTCACCACGTCGGCGATGGTCACCGCCAGCATCAGTATCAGACAGCCGCCCGCCACCCAGCGACAGACCAGGGCCAGCCAACGGCTGGCCCCTTCCAGAAAGGGTTGCATGGCGTCACTCCGTCCCGGCGCAGCTTTCACGTGCCGCCAGCGCCGCCTGATAGACGTCATGCGCCTGGCTCAAGCCGCGCTCCTCGAGTCCGCTCAGGTAATCCTCGATGCCCTGCTGGAGCGGCGGCGCCCAGTCGGCGTTGTCGAGGGGCGCATCGACCACCCGAATAGTGTGGCCGGCGTCCACCGCTTCCTGCCGCCCCACCTCGTCGATGGCGTGGAACACCTCCCCCGCATTGAGTGCCCACTGCATGCCGGAGTTGGCATCGATGACCGCCTGCTGCTCCGGCGTCAGCCGATCGTAGGCACGCTGGCTCATGGTCGCCACAAAGATCAGCGAATAGAACGGCACCTGGGTGTGGTATTCGACCAGCTCGTTGATACGAAACCCCTTCATGCCTTCCCAGGGAAAGCTCAAGCCATCGAGCACGCCCCGCTGCATGGAGGTATAGATATCCGGGGCAGGCATGCCTACCGGGCTTGCCCCCATGTTTTCGAGGATATCGCCTGCCACCGCGGTCGGGCGACGGATTCGCAGTCCTTCCAGATCGGCCGGTACCTGGACGTCGGTATCCACGGTATGGATGTAACCGGGACCGGTGGTGAACATGAACAACACGCGAGTATCGTCGTACTCTCCCCCCAGGCCGCCATCGTCGTGCAGGGTCTGCAGGATGCATGAACCCTGTATCGCGGAATCGGCCACCCCGGGGAGTTCGACGATCTGCGACAGCGGGAAGCGCCCGGCGGTATAGCCCTGAGCGGTGGCGCCGATATCGGCGATGCCGTTTACGGTCGCCTCATAGATGTCGTCAGCCTTGGCCAGGGTACCGGCGGGAAAGACCTGAACACGCAGATCACCGCCGGAGTCTTCCTCCACCGCCTTGGCCCACTGCTCGAAGATCTGGGTATTGATACCAGAGGCACCAGGCCAGAAGTGGGCCATGCGCAGCGTGGTCGCCGCTTGAACCGAGGCACAGGAAAGGGCCGTCAGGGATGCGGCCATCAGGCACGCGAGGGGGGTCTTCATGGGGATCCTCCGGACTTTATCGTTATCGTCGACGCGCGCTCATTATTGGTCTCTCGCTCGACACCGTTTCCGGCAACTCGACAAGTGGCGCTCGTTCGCATAGTGAACTTCTGTTCGTTTTTCAGTTCAAAAGATAAACTACCTGGCCACACAACGAAAAGCGACTTTGGTCTAGCGGAAGGCCAGGCACCGACGGGAACCAGGCTCTCTTCCCCAGAGTGGTGCCAAGGAGGCGACTTCTCTAGAATTGTGCTTAAACGATAAAGATGCTCTTTCGAGCCACCACTCCCTTCTCGCCTCGCCGTTCAAGGATGAAGCTGATGACCTCTCGCCCGGCCGCCGCCCTGCTGCTGCTCCCGCTGACAACGCCTGTCACCGCACAGACTGCCGCAACCGACGACCGCGCCGTCGAGCTGCAGCAACCCGTGTTGACGGTGTCGGCGCCGCGCCTGGAGCGCGAGCTACTCACCACCCCGATGGCTGTCTCGGTGGTCGATGAAGACGACATCCATCAAGGTCAGCAGCGGGTCCGTCTCGATGAATCCCTGGTTCGAGTGCCCGGGGTCTTCATCCAGAATCGCGACAACTTCGCCCAGGGTGCTCGTGTCTCCATCAGGGGCTTTGGTGCCCGCGCTCCCTTCGGTGTGCGCGGCATCACCATATTGGTGGACGGTATTCCCTACACCCTCCCCGATGGCCAGGCCCAGCTCGATGCCATCGACCTGGACAACGCAGAACAGATCGAGGTCATCAGGGGACCGGCGGCGGTTCAGTACGGCAATGCCGCCGGTGGCGTCATTTCGGTCACGACGGCGGACGGGCGTGACGAAGGTGACGACTCGACGACGATACGTGCCGGTATCGGTAGCGACGGCTACAACAAGCAATCCCTTTCCACCGGCGGCGAGCACGACGGCTGGGCCTACCACCTGGGTGCCTCGCGACTGGAACTGGCCGGCTATCGGGATCACAGCCGCACCGAGAAGCGCTTGCTGAACGCCAGCCTGTCACGAGATATGGGCGATCAACGCCGTCTCACCGCCATCATCAACCTGCTCGACAACCCCCGTTCCGAAGATCCTGGTGGCCTGACCCAGGACCAGGTCGATGAAGATCGCCGACAGGCGGGCCGCTTCACCGAGGACTACGACACCGGCCAGAAGGTGGACCAGCAGGTCGTGGGATTGCAGTACGAGGATCTTGGCTTCGGCCCCGGGGAGCTCTACCTCAAGGGATTTACCACCTGGCGAGACTTCGAACAGCAATTGCCCTATCCGGGCGACAGCTTGATCGACTACCGACGTCACCACTTCGGTGGCAGCGCCGAATATCACCAACGCTTCAACCTCGCCGGCATGACGCTGGACAGCATGGTGGGTATCGACGGCGCTCGCCAGGAAGACGACCGCCATCGCCGCGATGTAGCCTTCGATGGCAGCGTGACGGGAGAAGTGGCCGACGAGACCCAGACGGCGACCAGCCTGGGTATCTTCGCCCAGGGCGACCTTGCCCTGAATGAGCACTGGACACTGTCGGCCGGCGGACGCTTCGATCGCATCGACATGGAAATCGATGACGACTACGACAACGATGGCGACCAGAGCGGTGAACGCACCTTCCACGAAACCAATGGAAGCGTGGGAATCAGCTACCGCTTCCATCCCTTGCATCAGGTCTACGCCAACACCTCCACCGCCTTCGAGACACCGACCTTCTCGGAGTTTGCCAATCCCGCAGGTGGTGGCTTCAACCCCGACGTCGAGCCCCAGGAGAGCTGGAGCCGTGAGCTCGGGGTGCGCGGCACCCTGCCCACCGGACTGGATTACGACGTCACCCTGTTCTCGATCGACGTTGACGATGAACTGGTCCCCTACGAGATCGATGGCAGCGATCGTACCTTCTACGAAAACCTTGGCGACACCAGCCGCGACGGGCTCGAAGTCGCGCTAGGATGGCAGCCCTCGGCGCGTCTGGAGCTCAATACCGCCCTGACCCTGGCACGCTACGAGTTCGACCAGGTTTCCGGTAGTGGCCTGGACGGCAACCGTCTGCCCGGGCTTCCGGAGACAACCTGGGTCAACCAGCTCACCTGGTACGGGATAGGTAGCCAGGACACCCGTTACTTTGCCACCCTGGAAACCCAGTATGTGGGCGACATGGTCGCGGACAATGCCAACCGGGTAGACGTCGACAGCTACTGGCTGGTCAACCTTCGTGCGGGTGACGGCTGGCGACTGGGCGGCAACCAGATACTGTCGACCTACCTCGGCATCCGAAATCTGTTTGACGAAGACCACTATGCCAATGTCCGCATCAATGCCAGCAACGACCGCTATTTCGAACCGGCGCCGGACCGTTCCTTCTATGCAGGCGTAGAACTATCATTTTGATGTAAGCACAACTTTTTCGCCGAACTGTTGTGATTCGGGAATCAGCGCCGAGCGAGAGTCGCTCTACCCCAGCATCTCTTGAGCCAGATCAAGCACATCGACTTAAACCCTTGAGACGATGAAACGATCCTTGGCAAAAGGAGGCGCAGCACTCGCTGGCCAACCTCCCATGATCATTCGACGCTCATCCGAGACACCCGCGCGCCTCTGGTCCGGCGGCACGACGCGGGAGCTGTTTATCGCTCCCGTTGACAGTGACTATGCCGACCGGAACTTTCAGGTCCGCCTGAGCACCGCCACGGTAGAGTCCGAAGAGTGCCTGTTCACCCCACTGGCAGGCTACGAACGACACCTCATGGTATTGGAAGGCGCGGCCCACCTTGAGCATCAAGGGCACCGCTCCAGGGACCTCAGGCGCTTCGAAGTCGACACCTTTGACGGCGCCTGGCAAACCCTGAGCCAGGGGCTCTATCGCGACTTCAACCTGATGGTGAGATACGGCAGTCGCGGCTACCTCACACACCAGTTGCTCCGCGAACAGGAAACCCTGCACCTGTCACCGGAACCCGCACTACTTCGAGCCTGGTACCTGATCAGTGGTCGTGTGGAACTCGTCTCCGGCGAGGTACTCGCGGCCGGTGATCTTCTGGTCATCGAACCCGGCGACCGCCTGGGCCTGCGTTCGCTGCAAGCGAGCCAACTGGTCGTCTCCACCATCGCGTTCTAGGCACAGAGCCGCGACAACCGTCTTGCCGAAACTTGCCTGAAACCAAAGAAGCCCGCCTCCTCTCGGAAGCGGGCTTCTTCGTGATACATGCCTGATCTGTTCCCGACAGGGTAGTCGCATGGGGGGTGAGTCACCCCAGCGCTCTTTACAAGGGCTGCAGCGAAGCTGCAAGGGGGGACGAACGACGCGAGCTTGCCCTTGAGAAGAGCCAGGCCGGACCGCACCTCGGGGGGGCGGCGGCCGGCCCACATATAAAGAGAGGGGCTGAACTTGTAGAGAGCCATGCATGCGCTCTTTACAAAAAGAAGGCCCAACTCCTCTCGGAATTGGGCTTCTTCTGAATAAATGCCTGACGATGACGCTTAGACAGCAAGGTCGCTCGCATGGGGGTGAGTCACCCCAGGGTTTGCAGCGAAGCTGCAAGGGGGGACGAACGACGCGAGCTTGCGAGCGGCCGGACCGCGCCGAGGGGGTTATCGGCGCGGCCCCACATATAAAGAGGGGGGTCTTCCCCATGCATACGCTCTTTACAAAAAGAAGGCCCGACTATCTCTCGATAATCGGGCCTACTTTTGAATAAATGCCTGACGATGACCTACTCTCGCATGGGGAGACCCCACACTACCATCGGCGCTGAGCGGTTTCACTTCTGAGTTCGGCAAGGGATCAGGTGGTTCCCACTCGCTATGGTCGTCAGGCGGAAAAAAGACAATATATATCATGCCGACGATACGCTTCATCGTATCCGTCAATTGATTCGGGACATCATCGACCAAAACCCTTTGGGTGTTATATGGTCAAGCCTCACGGACCATTAGTACCGGTTAGCTCAACGCCTTGCAGCGCTTCCACACCCGGCCTATCAACCAGCTGGTCTTGCTGGGTCCTTTAGGAGGCTCAAGGCCTCAGGGAGATCTCATCTTGAAGGGGGCTTCCCGCTTAGATGCTTTCAGCGGTTATCCCGTCCGTACATAGCTACCCGGCAATGCCACTGGCGTGACAACCGGAACACCAGAGGTACGTCCACTCCGGTCCTCTCGTACTAGGAGCAGCGCTTCTCAAATCTCCAACGCCCACGGCAGATAGGGACCGAACTGTCTCACGACGTTCTAAACCCAGCTCGCGTACCACTTTAAATGGCGAACAGCCATACCCTTGGGACCGACTTCAGCCCCAGGATGTGATGAGCCGACATCGAGGTGCCAAACACCGCCGTCGATGTGAACTCTTGGGCGGTATCAGCCTGTTATCCCCGGAGTACCTTTTATCCGTTGAGCGATGGCCCTTCCATACAGAACCACCGGATCACTAGAACCTACTTTCGTATCTGCTCGACGTGTCTGTCTCGCAGTTAAGCACCCTTATGCTCTTGCACTCACTGCACGATTTCCAACCGTGCTGAGGGTACCTTCGTGCTCCTCCGTTACTCTTTGGGAGGAGACCGCCCCAGTCAAACTACCCACCACACACGGTCCTCGAACCGGATTACGGTCCTGAGTTAGAACGCCAATGATGCCAGGCTGGTATTTCAAGGTTGGCTCCACCCCATCTGGCGACAGGGTTTCAAAGCCTCCCAGCTATCCTACACAAGCAACATCAGCGTCCAGTGTGAAGCTGTAGTAAAGGTTCACGGGGTCTTTCCGTCTAGCCGCGGGTACACAGCATCTTCACTGCGATTTCAATTTCACTGAGTCTCGGGTGGAGACAGCGTGGCCATCATTACGCCATTCGTGCAGGTCGGAACTTACCCGACAAGGAATTTCGCTACCTTAGGACCGTTATAGTTACGGCCGCCGTTTACCGGGGCTTCGATCAGGAGCTTCGCGTGAGCTAACACCATCACTTAACCTTCCGGCACCGGGCAGGCGTCACACCCTATACGTCCGCTTGCGCGTTTGCAGAGTGCTGTGTTTTTAATAAACAGTTGCAGCCACCTGGTATCTTCGACCGCGTCAGGCTCCGGTCGCGAGGACCTTCACCCTAATGCGGCGTGCCTTCTCCCGAAGTTACGGCACCATTTTGCCTAGTTCCTTCACCCGAGTTCTCTCAAGCGCCTTGGTATTCTCTACCTGACCACCTGTGTCGGTTTGGGGTACGGTCTCACAGTATCTGAAGCTTAGAGGCTTTTCCTGGAAGCGTGGCATCGATGACTTCCTGACCGTAGTCAGTTCGTCTCGCCTCTCGGCCTTAAGGATCCGGATTTACCTGAATCCTCAGCCTACCGGCTTTCACCAGGACAACCAACGCCTGGCTCACCTAGCCTTCTTCGTCCCCCCATCGCAATACTGTGAGGTACGGGAATATTGACCCGTTTCCCATCGACTACGCCTTTCGGCCTCGCCTTAGGGGCCGACTCACTCTGCTCCGATTAGCGTCGAACAGAAACCCTTGGTCTTCCGGCGGGGGAGTTTTTCACTCCCCTTGTCGTTACTCATGTCAGCATTCGCACTCGTGATACCTCCAGCATGCTTCTCAACACACCTTCATCGGCTTACACGACGCTCCTCTACCGCGTGTTCGCATCCTTAAAATGACTCAGGCCGTTCACCTTGCCCTGCCCGACTCAACGTTCGGGAAGCGCTTTGCCATCGCTTCGCGATGGCAGCGAACTGACACTATCGAATCACCTTAAGTGATGCGAACACACCCGTAGCTTCGGTACCTGGTTTGAGCCCCGTTACATCTTCCGCGCAGGCCGACTCGACTAGTGAGCTATTACGCTTTCTTTAAAGGATGGCTGCTTCTAAGCCAACCTCCTAGCTGTCTAAGCCTTCCCACATCGTTTCCCACTTAACCAGGATTTCGGGACCTTAGCTGACGGTCTGGGTTGTTTCCCTTTTCACAACGGACGTTAGCACCCGCTGTGTGTCTCCCACGCTTGCACTCACCGGTATTCGGAGTTTGCCTCGGGTTGGTAAGTCGGGATGACCCCCTAGCCGAAACAGTGCTCTACCCCCGGCGGTGATACGTGAGGCGCTACCTAAATAGCTTTCGAGGAGAACCAGCTATCTCCGGGCTTGATTAGCCTTTCACTCCGATCCACAAGTCATCCAAATCTTTTTCAACAGATCCTGGTTCGGTCCTCCAGTTGATGTTACTCAACCTTCAACCTGCTCATGGATAGATCGCCCGGTTTCGGGTCTATTTCCAGCGACTGGTCGCCCAGTTAAGACTCGATTTCTCTACGCCTCCCCTATACGGTTAAGCTCGCCACTGAAAATAAGTCGCTGACCCATTATACAAAAGGTACGCGGTCACCAAACAAGTTGGCTCCCACTGCTTGTACGCATACGGTTTCAGGATCTATTTCACTCCCCTCTCCGGGGTTCTTTTCGCCTTTCCCTCACGGTACTGGTTCACTATCGGTCAGTCAGGAGTATTTAGCCTTGGAGGATGGTCCCCCCGTCTTCAGTCAAGGTTTCACGTGCCTCGACCTACTCGATTTCACAACACTCAGGTTTCGGTTACGGGGCTATCACCCACTATGGCCAGATTTCCCAATCTGTTCACCTACCAGTTGTGTTGCTTAAGGGCTGGTCCCCGTTCGCTCGCCGCTACTAGGGGAATCTCGGTTGATTTCTTTTCCTCGGGGTACTTAGATGTTTCAGTTCCCCCGGTTCGCCTCTCATGTCTATATATTCAACATGAGATACCCAAGTTACCTTGGGTGGGTTTCCCCATTCAGAGATGTCCGGGTCGCAGGTCGTTTGCCACCTCGCCGAACCTTATCGCAGGCTTCCACGTCTTTCATCGCCTCTGACTGCCTAGGCATCCACCGTATGCGCTTCATCGCTTGACCATATAACCCCAAAGGGTCTGTCAATCGATGATGTCACGACAATTGCCGGATACGCTTGAAACGTATCTTACTTTGTCAGCATGATATACATTGTTAAAGAGCGTTAGAGCAAAAGCTCTAAGCGAGAGACTTGATATCGCCTGATGGCGAACAAGCATCTTGCTTAGAACTTGACGACTGTTTTACTCGAGATGAGAAATGGTGGAGCCAAGCGGGATCGAACCGCTGACCTCCTGCGTGCAAGGCAGGCGCTCTCCCAGCTGAGCTATGGCCCCATATCCTGTCGGGTATGCTTGACCAGAACCAGCTATCAAACGATGGGCCTGGGCAAATCCGATGCTACCCGGCGAGCTCACCGATCTTCACCACACCAAAGGCGTGCACTCGCTGAACTTATGAAGATGGTGGGTCTGGGCAGACTTGAACTGCCGACCTCACCCTTATCAGGGGTGCGCTCTAACCAACTGAGCTACAGACCCATTGCCGAGCAATATTGGGCATAAATCCCAAACAGTCGTTACTCTTGCTTGATCAGGTAATTCATTGTGAGCACTTACCGACAGTCAGATGACGTGTCGTTTAAGGAGGTGATCCAGCCGCAGGTTCCCCTACGGCTACCTTGTTACGACTTCACCCCAGTCATGAACCACACCGTGGTGATCGCCCTCCGAAGTTAGGCTAACCACTTCTGGTGCAGTCCACTCCCATGGTGTGACGGGCGGTGTGTACAAGGCCCGGGAACGTATTCACCGTGACATTCTGATTCACGATTACTAGCGATTCCGACTTCACGGAGTCGAGTTGCAGACTCCGATCCGGACTGAGACCGGCTTTATGGGATTAGCTCCACCTCGCGGATTCGCAACCCATTGTACCGGCCATTGTAGCACGTGTGTAGCCCTACCCGTAAGGGCCATGATGACTTGACGTCGTCCCCACCTTCCTCCGGTTTGTCACCGGCAGTCTCCCTAGAGTTCCCGACCGAATCGCTGGCAAATAGGGACAAGGGTTGCGCTCGTTACGGGACTTAACCCAACATTTCACAACACGAGCTGACGACAGCCATGCAGCACCTGTCTGAGAGCTCCCGAAGGCACCAATCCATCTCTGGAAAGTTCTCTCGATGTCAAGGGTAGGTAAGGTTCTTCGCGTTGCATCGAATTAAACCACATGCTCCACCGCTTGTGCGGGCCCCCGTCAATTCATTTGAGTTTTAACCTTGCGGCCGTACTCCCCAGGCGGTCGACTTATCGCGTTAACTGCGCCACAAAGCTCTCAAGGAGCCCAACGGCTAGTCGACATCGTTTACGGCGTGGACTACCAGGGTATCTAATCCTGTTTGCTACCCACGCTTTCGCACCTCAGCGTCAGTGTCAGTCCAGAAGGCCGCCTTCGCCACTGGTATTCCTCCCGATCTCTACGCATTTCACCGCTACACCGGGAATTCTACCTTCCTCTCCTGCACTCTAGCCTGACAGTTCCGGATGCCGTTCCCAGGTTGAGCCCGGGGCTTTCACAACCGGCTTATCAAGCCGCCTACGCGCGCTTTACGCCCAGTAATTCCGATTAACGCTCGCACCCTCCGTATTACCGCGGCTGCTGGCACGGAGTTAGCCGGTGCTTCTTCTGTGAGTGATGTCCTCCCTCGAGGGTATTAACCTCAAGGCTTTCTTCCTCACTGAAAGTGCTTTACAACCCGAAGGCCTTCTTCACACACGCGGCATGGCTGGATCAGGCTTTCGCCCATTGTCCAATATTCCCCACTGCTGCCTCCCGTAGGAGTTCGGGCCGTGTCTCAGTCCCGATGTGGCTGATCATCCTCTCAGACCAGCTACGGATCGCAGCCTTGGTGAGCCGTTACCTCACCAACTAGCTAATCCGACATAGGCTCATCCGATAGCGCAAGGTCCGAAGATCCCCTGCTTTCCCCCGTAGGGCGTATGCGGTATTAGCCTGGGTTTCCCCAGGTTATCCCCCACTACCGGGCAGATTCCTATGCATTACTCACCCGTCCGCCGCTCGACGCCTCCTAGCAAGCTAGGATCGTTTCCGCTCGACTTGCATGTGTTAGGCCTGCCGCCAGCGTTCAATCTGAGCCATGATCAAACTCTTCAGTTTAAAGTCTGATAGTCCGTTAAGCGGACCAAACTTGGCTCAAGGTTCAAACGTCTCGTTTGACGAGTCGCTTGCCTTGATATTTCAGTGACAGTGTCACTGACTCATCGGCAAGCGCCCACATGAATTACCTGATCAAATTATTAAAGAGCATGCTCTGGACTCTATAGAGAGCTTAAAGAGCGTCTCGCTTTGCTGCGCCGCAGCCCGAATCGTTAACCCGAGCCTTTGTCACAGCGCCCTGCGAGGAAGGCGTATTCTACAGAATCGAAGCGTTTCGTCAAGGCTTTCTTTTTTCGCCGTACAAGCGATGCCTGCAGGACCCAAGAGAAAGCGAAGCGAGCCTGACGCGCATCCTGCGATGCCGTCCTGGCGACTCCGATCGAGTGGCGAGCATTTTACCGATTTCTCGTTGCCCGTCAAGTGGAGAATTTTTCGAAGACTTGAAAAAGCCTTTTCAAAACAATCACTTTACCACCCTTCACCGCCTGTGACGTTTGCTCGTCGCCGGCAGCGGATGCGTACTTTACGCATCACCTCCGGCCTTGGCAAGCGCTTTTCGTAAAAAAATGCCAGATCATCGAGCAGTGTCGATCCAACAGCGGCACCATCTTGTCCACACCGCTCTATGGAACCCCCTGTGGATGAATGCACAGACTGCCCCAGAAGGCGCTTTCGGCACTCATACAAGAACAGGAACGCCCGCGCTAGGCGGGCGTTCCTGTCGGTCGTCAGTATAACGAAGCGTTGGGCTTGCTGCTCACATCGGCCTCTATTGTTACCGCAAGATGATCCTGGGCTAGGTCTTGAGCTTGCGCATCAGCGCCATCGTCGGACCGGACGCCACATAGGTACCGAACAGCAGCAACAGCATGACCGACGGCTCGATCGAGATCACGACAAATCCCAGCACGATGGCCAGCAGGGCCACAAAGGGCACCGGCCCCTTGAGATCGACATCCTTGAAGCTGTAGTAGCGAATGTTGCTGACCATCAAAATGCCAGCCGCCCCCACCACCAGCAGCATCAACAGCTTGAAGCCAAGAGCGGTGGCGTCGAAGCTGTGGAACGTCCACACACTGGCCGCCACCAGCGCCGCCGCCGACGGGCTGGGCAAGCCGATGAACCACTTCTTGTCGACGCTGCCGATCTGCACGTTGAACCGCGCCAGGCGAAGCGCCGCACAGGCCACGTACAGGAACGCCACCACCCATCCGGTCTTGCCGATGTCCTGCAGGATCCAGGTAAAGGCGACAAGCCCCGGCGCCATGCCAAAGGAGATCATGTCAGCAAGGCTGTCATATTCGGCGCCAAACTCGCTTTGTGTATTGGTCAGCCTGGCTACCCGGCCGTCGAGGCCATCGAGCACCATGGCGATGAAGATGGCCACCGAAGCGGCGGTGAAATCGCCATTGAGGGCGGCGACAACGGCGAAGAATCCCGAAAACAGCGCCGAGGTGGTGAACAGGTTCGGCAACAGGTAGATCCCCCGCCGTCGCACCTTTTTGCCGTCCTCGACCGCTTCTTCCACGACTTCGGATTCCCGCATGAAGGCGCTGGCCAGATCTTCATCCTGGGGCTCTCGTGGTTCCTGCTCACGCTTGCCTGCGTCTTCGCTCATCTCTGTCATCCATTGGCTTCGAGTATGGGATCATTCTACACGACCGGCCGGCCGTTACCGCCAACCTCGCGGCAGCCGCCCTCTCCCCCAGCCTCGGGCACCTGCGGGCCAAACGCAAGGCACAGCGCAGGATTCATGCGGCAGCACCATGACCACTCAGTCGTTCACCCATGACGCAACGGGGGAGGAGCACTGAGTGTGCTCCTCCCCCGTTTCTGTCCCCATCGGCGGGCAAGCCCGACGATGGGTTACCAGGAACCCATCAGTTCTTGGATTTGTCGACCAGCTGGTTGGCGGCGATCCAGGGCATCATGCCACGGAGCTTCTCACCGACCTGCTCGATCTCGTGCTCGGCGTTCAGGCGACGACGTGCGGTCATCGAGGGGTAGTTGCTGTTGCCCTCGTTGATGAACATCTTGGCGTACTCGCCGGTCTGGATACGCTTGAGGGCGTTGCGCATGGCGGCACGCGACTCGTCGTTGATGACCTCAGGGCCGGTCACGTACTCGCCATACTCCGCATTGTTGGAGATGGAGTAGTTCATGTTGGCGATGCCGCCTTCGTACATCAGGTCAACGATCAGCTTGAGCTCGTGGAGACACTCGAAGTAGGCCATTTCAGGGGCGTAGCCCGCTTCTGTCAGGGTCTCGAAGCCGGCCTTGACCAGTTCGACAGCGCCACCACACAGGACAGCCTGCTCACCGAACAGGTCGGTTTCGGTCTCGTCCTTGAAGGTGGTCTCGATGATGCCGCTGCGGCCACCACCGATGGCGGCGGCGTAGGACAGGCAGAGTTCCTTGGCCTGGCCGGTGGCATCCTGGTGGATGGCGATCAGGTCAGGAATACCGCCGCCACGGGCGAATTCGGAGCGCACAGTGTGGCCCGGCGCCTTGGGGGCGATCATCACCACGTCCAGATCCTTGCGTGGCTCGATCTGGTTGTAGTGGATGTTGAAGCCGTGGGCGAAGGCCAGGGTAGCGCCTTCCTTGAGGTTCGGCTCGATTTCCTGCTCGTAGATAGCCTTCTGGTTCTCGTCCGGCGCCAGCACCATGACGACGTCGGCGGACTGGCAAGCCTCGGCCACAGAGGCCACCTTCAGGCCGGCGGCCTCCGCCTTGGCGGCGGAAGAAGAACCCGGGCGAAGCGCGACGGTGACGCTGACGCCGGATTCCTTCAGGTTGTTGGCGTGGGCGTGGCCCTGGGAGCCGTAACCGACGATGGTGACCTGCTTGTTCTGGATCAGCTGAAGATCGCAGTCCTTGTCGTAATAAACGCGCATCTGGTGCTCCTGAAAACGAGTGCCTGCTCGGCGATAGAAGAGATCTTGTCTGTGTCGTGTTGCGTTCAGCGTTGATGGCCACCCGCGCCGTCTTGTGCGGCGCTGGGCAGACGAGAGGGCTCGCCCTCCGTCGATGCATCCCACCTTACGCCAGCGCCCGTATTGCGTAAAACGCTATATTTGCAATACTACGTGCCAAAATATGCAATTACAGGTCAGGACTCCCCATGGACTTCCGCCCCCTGAAGCACTTTCTGATGCTGGCCGATTCACTGCACTTCGGCCGTGCCAGCGAGGCCTGCCACGTGAGCCCATCGACCCTGAGCCGCTCCATTCGCCAACTGGAACAACAGCTCGGCGTGGTGCTGTTCAACCGTGACAATCGCCACGTGGTGCTGACCCCCCAGGGAAAGCGCTTCCAGCGCTATGCCAAGGAAGCCCTGGAAGAGTGGGAACAGGTCCGCCTGTCGTTGCAGAGCGAGGCCAAGCGCCTCAGTGGTGAAATCAGCATCTACTGCTCGGTGACCGCGAGCTACAGCTTTCTCTACAGCCTGCTGGCCGACTTCCGCCAGCGCTATCCCGCCATCGAGCTCAAGCTGCACACCGGCGACCCAGCCCGAGCCATCCAGCGAGTGCTGGCCGGCGACGAAGACATGGCCATTACCTCACGCCCGCGCCGCCTGCCCGATGGTCTCGCCTTCAAGTCGCTGACCCGTTCGGCACTGGTGTTCATCGCCCCACAAGAGCAACGACCGTGGGTGCCACAGCAGCCGATGAGCCCGAGCCAGACACAGTGGCAAGGGGTGCCAATGATCCTGTCGGAGGCTGGGCTATCGCGGGAACTGGCCGACACCTGGTTCAAGGCGCTGGGCGTGACCCCGACCATCTACGCCCAGGTAGCCGGCCACGAAGCCATCGTCAGCATGGTCGGACTCGGCTTCGGCATCGGTGTGGTGCCACGCATCGTGCTGGAGGCGAGCCCGCTGGCCGAACGCGTGAGAATACTCCCGGTCAAGCCGGAACTGCCGCACTACGACGTGGGCCTCTGTGTGCTGGAGCGGCGTCTGAAGAGCCCGTTGATCGACGCCCTGTGGCAGGAAGTCGTGGAGCGTTGAGGCCGGGCACGAAAACGCCGCCCCGAGAGGCGGCGTAACAGGTTCACCGGCTGCCCACCAGGGCCAGCGGCTTGCTAGAGGCTAAGCACCTTGTCACCACGGGCGATACCCGAGACGCCGGTGCGCGCTACTTCGAGAATGCCCACGGGGCCCATCGCCTGCAGGAAGGCGTCGAGCTTCTCGGCATCGCCGGTGATCTGCACGGTGTACAGACTCGGGGTGACGTCGACGATCTGGGCACGGAAGATGTCTACCGTGCGCTTGACCTCATCGCGGGCAGCGCCCAGCGCCTTGACCTTCACCAGCATCAACTCACGCTCGATATGGTTGCCTTCGGTGAGATCCACCAGCTTGACCACGTCGATCAGCTTGTTGAGGTGCTTGGTGATCTGCTCGATCACCCGGTCGTCCCCGACGGTGGTCACGGTCAGACGCGACAGGGTCGGGTCATCGGTGGGCGCCACGTTGAGGGTTTCGATGTTGAAGTTGCGCTGGGAGAACAGCCCCACGACCCGCGACAGCGCACCCGGTTCGTTTTCCATCAGAATCGAGATGATATGTCGCATCAGGTCCGCTCCGTCTTGGAAAGCAGCATGTCACGCATGGAGCCCAGAGGCACCTGCATCGGATAGACGTGCTCGTGCGGGTCCACCGCGACGTCGAGGAACACCAGCTCATGGGTGTCGGCGAAGGTACGCGCCAGCGCCTCTTCCAGATCCTCTTTCTTCTCGACCCTGAGCGCGGTGAAACCGTAGGCCTCGATCAGCATCTGGAAGTCCGGCAGCGACTCCATGTAGGAGTGAGCATGGCGGGACTTGTAGTTGAGGTCCTGCCACTGGCGCACCATGCCCAGCGAGCCGTTGTTGAGATTGATGATCTTGACCCCACCACCGAACTGCTTACAGGTGGAGAGTTCCTGCATCATCATCTGGAAGCTGCCTTCGCCGGTCACGCAGACGACCTCCTCATCGGGGAAGTTCTGCTTGACGCCCATGGCCGCGGGAAAACCGAAGCCCATGGTGCCGAGTCCACCGGAGGTGATCAGCCGGTTAGGCTTGTCGAACTTGTAGTACTGGGCTGCGAACATCTGGTGCTGACCCACGTCGGTGGTGACGTACGCCTCACCACGAGTCACCCGGCAGATGGCTTCGATCACCTCCTGCGGCTTGAGCACCTCGCCGGGCCTGGACGGCTCGTAGAGCTTGCCCTTGCGCTCGTCGCGCCACTCGTCGATGGTCTTCCACCAGTCCTTGAGCGCGTCGGGATTGGCGATCTCATGGCCCTGCACCAGGCTGATCATTTCGTTGATCACGCTGGCCGCAGGTCCAACGATGGGCACGTCTGCGCGCACCGTCTTGGACACCGAGCTGGGGTCGATATCCACGTGGATGATCTTGGCCGTGGGGCAGAACTTCGAGGTATTGTTGGTCACACGATCGTCGAAACGCGCGCCGATGGCGATCACCAGGTCGGCGTGATGCATCGCCATGTTGGACTCATAGGAGCCGTGCATGCCGAGCCAGCCCAGGCACTGATCGTCGCTCTGGGGATAAGCCCCGATGCCCATCAAGGTGGTGGTGATCGGAAAACCGAGCTGCTTGACCAGATCGGTCAGACCCTCGCAAGCACGCCCCTGGACCACGCCACCACCGGTGTAGAACACCGGACGACGGGCCTTGAGCATCAGCTCCACGGCCTTCTTGATCTGTCCGGTATGGCCGCGACTGACCGGGTTGTACGAGCGGATCTTGACCTTCTTCGGATAGACGTACTCGTAGCGCTCGGTGGGCGCCGTCATGTCCTTGGGTATATCCACCAGCACCGGACCGGGACGCCCGGTGGCGGCGAGATAGAAGGCCTTCTTGAGCACCTCGGGAATCTCGCTCGGGTGCTTGATCGAGAAGCTGTGCTTCACGATTGGCCGGGTGACACCGACGATATCGGTCTCCTGGAAGGCATCGTCACCGATCAGATGGCTCATCACCTGACCACAGAGCACGACCATCGGGATCGAGTCCATATAGGCAGTGGCGATGCCGGTCACCGCATTGGTGGCCCCCGGACCCGAGGTGACCAGTACCACCCCGGGCTTGCCGGACGCCCGGGCATAGCCGTCGGCGGCGTGGGTCGCGGCCTGCTCGTGGCGAACCAGGATGTGCTTGACCTTGTCCTGACGGAACAAGGCATCGTAGATGTGTAGTGCGGCGCCGCCCGGATAGCCGTAGATGTATTCCACGCCCTCATCCTGGAGGAAGCGGGCGATCATGTCCGCGCCTGAAAGCAATTCCACAGATGTATCTCCCCTGGAGGTCTCGAGTGCGATTCGCACCTGTCGTGGGTACGAAGTCGAGTGCAGCGGTATGCTGCTGCCGGCGCACCGGCACCTGATGCCAAACCCTGGCGTCCGTCGGCCCGGTTGGGGCCTGCACTCTCATCACGGCGGGTCACCGCGTCGGGGCGTTGGCCAGGCGGGGCGGTTAACCCGAACCTGGTAGTCCTTCGGCGGGTAGAGGCCCATTGGCCTACCCTTCACGCGGCGTTGGGGGTCACCCATCGTGCCGCGCCCGCAGTCAGGAACCCTCAAGATTCCAATAGCGCTCTGTGACTGTCAACCGCCGTTCCCATCGCGCTCGGTCAGAGCACTCTGAAAGGCCTCTTTTCGCGGGTGCAGCAAGACCAATGTCTAACGCCGTTTTCTCGAAATCTGGCCATGACGCTGCTGTAATGACGCCAGGTGACACGATTCACTTACTTTACCAGACACCGATGGAGAGGGTGCGGCGGAAAGTCGCCACGACAGCCGGAGCATGACGGCAGGAGAGTTTCTCTCTGCCCCGCCCCGGGACTGATCGGCACCGCTGACGATCAGCGAACGACTCGCCGAGCTTTCGAATCGGGGCGCTGACACTTGCCATCTGGATCGCTGACGCCTCAAGAGAGAATCGATTCACCCAAGGATGTCTCTAGGCGCTGTCCGAAAAGTCGACGAGCGAAGGTTAGACAAGGCAAAAATCGGTGAGACAGCGCAGTTTACGGGGTGTAAATGAGCATTTTGATCCGATTTTTAACGCCGTATTACCGAGCGCAGGCACTTTTCAGACAAGCCCTAGACAACCACAAGGTCTTTTCGACAACCACAACAACGCCCCCCCCTTTCACAGGAGGTAGCACTACATGTCTCGCATCATGCAATGGTCCATCACCGTGGCGCTGGCAGGATTCCTGTTCGGCTTCGACACCGCGGTCATCTCCGGGGCCGACAAGCCCATCCAGGCGCTGTGGGGTCTCAGCGACCTGCAGCATGGCCTGCTGATCATGTCCATGGCCCTTTGGGGCACCGTGATCGGTGCCATCTTCGGCAACTGGCCCACCGATGCGCTGGGAAGGCGCGCCACCCTGCTGATGATCGGTGTGCTGTACCTGGTCTCCGCGGTGGGCTCGGCGGTGGTGTCCGACCCCTGGCTGTTCGCCTTCTTCCGCCTGATCGGCGGCATCGGCGTCGGCATCTCCTCGGTGGCGGCCCCCACCTATATCTCCGAGATCGCCCCGCCGCGCCATCGCGGCTTTCTGGTCGCCATGTACCAGTTCAATATCGTCTTCGGCATCCTCATGGCATTCGTCTCCAACTATGTGATCGGCAGCCTGATGAGCGACGACGCCTGGCGCTGGATGCTGGGTATCGAGGCCATCCCTGCACTGATCTACACCCTGATGATCACCCGTGTCCCGCGCAGTCCGCGCTGGCTCATCCTCAAGAAGAACGCTATCGAGGAAGCAGGCCAGGTACTTCGCCAGATCAACCCTGATGCCGATGTCGACGCCGAGATCAACGCCATTCGCGCCGCCGAAACCGACGAAGCGTCCGCCAAGGCCCCCTTCTTCTCGCGTCGCTATCGTCTGCCGATTCTGCTGGCCTTCCTGATCGCCTTCTTCAACCAGCTCTCGGGCATCAACTTCATCATCTACTATGCCCCCCGGGTGCTCGAAGCCGCCGAACTCGGTAGCCAGGCAGCGCTTCTGTCCACCGCCGGCATTGGTCTGGTCAACCTGGTCTTCACCATGATCGGGATGTCGCTGATCGACCGCTTCGGCCGCCGTACCCTGCTGTTCATCGGCTCGGCCGGCTATCTAGTGTCGCTGGTGCTGATCTCTCGCGCCTTCTTCGCCGACGCCCTGGGCGGACTCGAAGTCCCGCTGCTGCTGGGACTGTTCATCGCTGCCCATGCCATCAGTCAGGGTGCGGTCATCTGGGTGTTCATCTCCGAGGTCTTCCCCAACCACGTGCGTGCCCGCGGCCAATCCTTCGGTGCCTCGATCCACTGGGTCTTCGCTGCGCTGATCACCCTGGTCATGCCCTGGGTGCTGGGCACCTTCAGCGGCGGGCCGGTGTTCGCCTTCTTCGCGGTAATGATGCTGCTGCAACTGGTGTTCGTGATATTCCTGATGCCAGAGACCAAGAACGTCAGTCTCGAGGAACTGCAAAAGCACCTGGTGGGCGACAACGTACGCCTGCGACGCGTGCACCTGTCCGGCGCCCGGGCGACGCGCTAGGGCTTGGCAAGAATAAGCCCGCGCTCGTTGCCCTTTCGGGCAGAACCCAAGCCTTGATGAACGCCACGAAAAAGCCCGCCGGGTGGGGAACCGGGCGGGCAAGGGGGTCACAGGACGCAACCTGACCTTCAGTATAGCGACCGATTAACCATTTGCTTGAGAATGGGTATTCGAATTACCCATCATGCACGAATGCCAGCCGAAGGCATCAGGCCCCTCCTCGATGAAGGGGCCTTCTTGCGTGATCGACCCGTGGTCAGCGGTCGAAACGTAACTGACCATCGTCGGCGACCACGCGGATCACGTCGCCAGCGCTGAACTTGCCGGCCAGCAGGTCCTGTGCCAGCGGGTTCTCGATCCGGCTCTGCAGGGCGCGCTTGAGCGGACGAGCACCATAGACCGGGTCGAAGCCGACCACCGCCAACAGCGCCAACGCCTCGTCGGAGACCGTGAGCCCGAGATCGTGTTCTGCCAGCCGCGTGCGCAGACGTTCAAGCTGGATGCCGGCGATCGCCTGGATCTGATCCTGACCGAGGGCGTGGAACACCACCACTTCATCGATGCGGTTGATCAACTCAGGACGGAAGTGGCTTCCGACCACCTCCATCACCGTCTGACGCATGCTGTCGTAGTCGGCGTCGTCACCACCGAACTGCTGGATGATGTCGGACGCCAGGTTGGAGGTCATCACGATGACGGTGTTGCGGAAATCCACCGTGCGCCCCTGGCCGTCGGTCAGGCGACCATCCTCCAGCACCTGCAACAGGATGTTGAAGACGTCCGGGTGGGCCTTCTCCACCTCGTCGAGCAGCAGCACCGAATAGGGTTTGCGGCGCACCGCTTCGGTCAGGTAGCCGCCTTCTTCATAGCCGACATAGCCGGGAGGCGCGCCGATCAACCGCGCCACCGAGTGCTTCTCCATGAACTCGGACATGTCGATGCGCACCATGGCTTCCTCGGTGTCGAACAGGAAGTTGGCCAGCGACTTGCACAGTTCGGTCTTGCCCACCCCGGTCGGGCCGAGAAACAGGAAGGAGCCGTTGGGCCGGTTGGGGTCGGCCAAGCCCGCGCGGGAGCGCCGCACCGCGTTGGCCACGGCGGTAACCGCCTCGTCCTGACCGATGACCCGCTGGTGCAGGGCCTCCTCCATGCGCAGGAGCTTGTCGCGCTCGCCCTCGAGCATCTTGGCCACCGGAATGCCGGTCCAGCGTGACACCACCTCGGCGATTTCCTCCTCGGTGACGTTGGAGCGCAAAAGCTTGTGGTGACGAGTGTCCGCCTCGGCATCGCCGCTCTCGGCAATCTTCTTCTCGAGCTCCGGAATCACCCCGTACTGCAGTTCCGACATCCGCCCCAGGTCGCCCTGGCGGCGAGCCTGCTCCAGGTCGACCCGCGCCCGGTCTAGCTCGTCCTTGAACTGGGCCGCGCCCTGGATGCTGGCCTTCTCGGCCTTCCAGATCTCGTCCAGGTCGGCGTACTCGCGCTCCAGCTCGCCGATCTGTTCCTCAAGGGTATCGAGGCGCTTGCGCGAGGCCTCGTCGGTTTCCTTCTTGAGGTGCTCGCGCTCCATCTTCAACTGGATCAGGCGACGATCCAGACGGTCCATTTCCTCCGGCTTGGAGTCGAGCTCCATGCGAATGCGCGACGACGCCTCGTCGATCAGGTCGATGGCCTTGTCCGGCAGCTGACGATCGGTGATGTAGCGCGTCGACAGCTTGGCCGCCGCGATGATCGCGCCGTCGGTAATGTCGACGCCGTGGTGCACCTCGTAGCGCTCCTTGAGGCCACGCAGGATCGCCACCGTGTCTTCCTCGCTGGGCTCGTCCACCTGCACCTTCTGGAAGCGCCGCTCCAGCGCCGCATCCTTCTCGATGTACTTGCGGTACTCGTCCAGGGTAGTGGCACCGACACAGTGCAGCTCACCCCGGGCCAGCGCCGGCTTGAGCATGTTGCCGGCGTCCATGGCGCCCTCGGCCTTGCCCGCACCGACCATGGTGTGCAATTCGTCGATGAACAGGATGACCCGCCCTTCTTCCTGGGACAGCTCGTTGAGCACCGCCTTCAGGCGCTCCTCGAATTCACCGCGGAACTTGGCCCCGGCCAGCAGCGAGCCCATGTCCAGCGACAGCACGCGCTTGTCCTTGAGCCCCTCGGGCACCTCGCCGTTGATGATGCGGCTGGCCAGCCCCTCGACAATGGCGGTCTTGCCGACGCCAGGCTCGCCGATCAGCACCGGGTTGTTCTTGGTGCGCCGCTGCAGCACCTGGATGGTGCGACGGATCTCGTCGTCACGCCCGATCACCGGATCCAGCTTGCCGTCGGCGGCCCGCTGGGTCAGATCCAGGGTGTACTTCTCCAGCGCCTCGCGGCTGTCCTCGGCGTTGGCGTCATCCACCTTCTGGCCACCGCGCACGCTATCGATGGCGCCCTCCAGCGACTTGCGCGCAAGGCCAGCCTGGGTCAACGCCTTAGCCACGGCATGCTTCATGGCGATTGCCGCCAGCAGTACCAGTTCACTGGCGATGTATTGATCGCCACGCTTCTGGGCCTCGGCATCGGTGAGGTTGAACAGCTTGATCAGATCCCGGGACGGCTGCACTTCGCCGTCGAACTGGGCGACCTGGGGCAGATCGTCGATCTGGCCCGCCAGGGCGTCACGCAGCCGACCGGCGTCGCCCCCCGCCTTCTGTACCAGCGCCTTGACGCCGGTGTCGCGGTTGTCGAGCAGCGCCAGCAGCAGGTGCGCAGGTTCCATCTGATTGTGCCCACGCCCCACGGCGAGGGACTGGGCGTCGGCGATAGCCTCCTGCAGCTTGGCGGTAAACTTGTCAAAACGCATCGATATCTCCTTTCGGGATGGCGATGCGTTCGGACGCACCGCTTGACCCTGTCAATGTGACTTGACAGAGATATGGCGGTGCTTTAGGGACGTTTCAAGTCTAGTGAAGCAGTTTCACGTCTAGAGGGGAGTCTCGGGAAAAGTGCGACGTCGGTCCGTTCTATCGCAGCCAGATCACGCTGGCCATGCGCCCGGTGACGCCGTCGTCACGACGATGGGAATAGAAGCGTGATTCACAGGCGGTGCAGAAGTGGCCGCCGCTGACGTGGGAGACGCCAAGACGTTCAAGCCGCAGACGCGCCAGCTTGTAAAGGTCCGCCATATAGTGCCCCAGGCGATAGGGGCTCGGTTCAAAGGCGCTGGCCGCCTCGGGGTGCACGCCGCAGAAGGCCTCACGCACCTCGGGTCCGACCTCGAACTGAGCGTTGGAGATCGCCGGCCCCAACCAGGCCATCAGTTCCCCAGGCGCAGTGCCCAGGGAGGCCACGGTAGCCTCCAGCACGCCACCGGCCAGGCTGCGCCAGCCAGCGTGGGCCAGCGCCACGCGCTCCCCGCCACGGTCACAGAAGAACACTGGCAGACAGTCCGCCGTCAGTATCACGCAGGCGTAGTCACGGGTGGTCGCCACCGAGGCATCGGCCTTGGGTATGGTGTCACTGAAGCCATGCTGGACGCTGGCGCCGTGGACCTGATCGAGCCACAGCAGCGGACGCTCATCGCCCAGTTCCTTGCTCAACTGGCGCCGACAAAGCTCCACATGTTCCGGCTTGTCGCCGACGTGACTCGCCGGGTTGAAGGCGGCGTAGGGTCCCTGGCTGGGGCCGGTCTCGCGGGTGGTGACGAAGGCACCGACATTGGCCGGAGCAGGCCAGTCGGGCACGATCACGCTGGGGCGAAGGTCGAGGGCATCGATCATTGCATGGTCTCCGCATCGTCACGCAGGAAGTCCAGCAGCATCAGCAGGTCATCCGGCAGCGGCGCCTGGAAGCTGACCTCCTCACCACGACTCGGGTGGACGAAGGCCAGTCGACGCGCGTGCAGCGCCTGGCGCGGAAACTCGCGCAGGATTTCCTTGAGCGTCTGCCCCGCTCCGGGCGGCAGCTTGAGTCGCCCACCGTAAACCGGGTCGCCGATCAACGGAAAGCGTCGGTGCGCCATGTGCACGCGAATCTGGTGAGTACGGCCGGTCTCCAGCTTGCAGCGGACGTGGGTATGGGCACGAAAGCGCTCCACCACCCGATAGTGGGTCACCGCCGACTTGCCCGAGGCGGTAACCGCCTGGCGCTTGCGGTCCTTGGGATGCCGGCCGATCGGCGCATCCACGGTGCCGCCAGAGGTCATCTTGCCCACCACGATGGCGTCATACTCCCGCGACACGCTACGCGCCTGCAGCTGCGCCACCAGGTCAGCGTGGGCGGCCAGGGTCTTGGCCACCACCATCAGCCCGCTGGTGTCCTTGTCGAGGCGATGCACGATACCGGCACGAGGCAAGGTGGCGGCGTCGGGAAAGTGGTGCAGCAAGGCATTGAGCAGGGTCCCGTCGGGGTTGCCCGCAGCGGGGTGAACCACCAGCCCCGGCGGCTTGTTGACCACCAGTACCTGGTCGTCCTCGAACACCACCTCAAGCGGAATATCCTGCGCCTCGAAGCGAGTGTCATCCTCGATGAGGGCCTTGAGCACCAGCCTTTCTCCACCGTGGACCTTGTCCTTGGGCTTGGCCGCAGCCCCATCCAGGGTCAGGGAACCGTCCTTGATCCAACCCTTCAACCGCTCCCGGGAATAGTCGGCAAACAATTCCGCTGCGGCCTGGTCCAGGCGATAGCCTGCCATGTCGAGGGGAATGCGACTGTGGACGTCGAGGGTCTGTGACATGGTTCGGAACACTTCTCTGTGGGGATCGAAGATTGATGGCAACTCGCGCACAAAACACGTGGCCCGCAGCAGGAAGACTGCGTTTCCAGGCAAGGTGCTTTATAGTGGGCGGATCGCGGCCGATTCTACCACGGCCGACCCGGGTTGTTTGACACGAGGACCAAGATGCGCGTTTTCACTACTTCCGCCGCTCGCCTGGGCGCCCTGGTGTTGATGGGCGCGGTACTCGGCGGCTGCGCCAGCAACGACGTCGAGGAAGAGCGCTACGACGGCGCCACCGAACGCCAGCTCTACCAGGAAGGTCGCCAGGCCCTGGAGAACGGCAGCTTTACCACGGCCATGAACCGCCTGGAAGCCATCGACACCCGCTTCCCCTTCGGCGACTACGCCGAACAGGCCCAGCTCGAACTCATCTATACCTACTACGAGATGGATGACTGGGAAGCCGCCCGGGCCGCCGCCAGCCGCTTCATTCGCCTGCACCCCAACCATGCGCAGGTCGACTACGCCTACTACATGCGCGGGCTGGCCGCCTGGCAGGCCGGTCGTTTCAGCCTGGAGTCGCTCAAGGTCATCGATATCTCGGAGCGGGACCTCGGCGCTACCCGAGACGCCTACACCGACTTTACCGACCTGATCACCCGCTATCCGGACAGTCCGTACGCCCCGGACGCGCAACAGCGCATCATCTACCTGCGCAACCTGCTGGCCCAGCAAGAGCTGCATGTGGCCGACTTCTACCTGCGCAAGAAGGCCTACATGGCCGCCGTGCAGCGGGGTCGCTGGGTGTTGGAGAACTACCCCCAGGCCGAGGCTACCCGCGACGCCCTGGCGGTGATGGTCGAAGGCTACCTCGGCATGGGCCTGCGTGACCGCGCCAGCGAGACGCTGCAGGTGCTGATCGAGAACGACCCGGACAACGAGCGCCTCAACGGTCGTCGCTTCGAACCCAAGTACGTCGACGGCGCCCCACTGAGCGCCTGAACGACCGCAAGGCAGGCGGTGCCGTGAGGTTGCCGGCTGGCCAAAGAAAGGAGAAGGGGCCGCCCATGGGCGGCCCCTTCTTGTTGCAGCGCTTGCTGTCATTCGCTCTGCGCTTCGCTTCGTTTCCTTTCTCTTCGTCCAGCTCCCATCTTGACGCTCCAGGGCTGCGATCCACCGTCCTTCCGCCGTCGCTGGCCTGTGGCTGCCCTTGGCGTCCACCGCAGGCCAGGCTCCGGCTATTTTCTGCTTCTACTCAACCTGTCGATGCCTGGGACGGTGTGCCTTCGGGCTCCCAACGCTTGAACTGCTTGGAGCGCTGCAGGCCCCAGTAGGCGAAGACGAAGTAGATAACCGTGCACCAGATGGTGATGTCGTAGAACAGCTCACGATTGACGTAGTACTGATACAGGTCGGGGCTTTCAAACATCACCCGCCAGGCCAGCACCGCTGGCACACCCAGTCCAACGATCCCCCACATCACCTTGATGCCCTTGGATAGCAGTGTCTTGTCCTCCACGCCTTCGCGGTACTTTTCCGCCGCCTTGCGCCGGTGATGTTCGACCACCCGCTCGTTGAACTCCTGCTGGGCCTTTTCCTTCTCTGGATAGGCCTCACAGGCACCGGCCCTTCGCGCCAGCACCACGTAGACCAGGATCGACACAAACCAGGTCGGCAGGAACAGGTAGTAGAACGGCATCACGTCGAGGACATTGAGCCCAAAACCGAAGATCAGCGAGATACCCCAGCTGGCGATCGCCGGCCGGTTGTCGGCAAGGCCCTTGAAGTTGGCCCAGTAGCGGGTCATGCCGAGCCGCGGGAACAGCTGGTACTCAGCAAAGGCGATGCCGCCCACCGGCACCAGGATCAGGCCAGCGTAAGTCAGCAGTGGCAACATGCTGCGGTAGACGAAGGGGAAACAGCTCGCGCCCATCACCCCGAGCCCCACCAGCATGGTCACCTTCCAGCGCTTGACCTCGGGCATCAGCGCCTGGGCGGCCAGACCGGCGCGGTACAGGTTGGAATTCGCCGTGGTCCAGCCGGCCACGATCACGATCACGAAGCCGGACATTCCCAACGCGTAGAACGCCACATCGCCGGGGTCGACCACCAGGATACTGAGCTTCATGGTGGCGGCGGTGGCCGCCCCCATCAGGCCCGCCGAGATCCAGGCCACATAGTGGCCGAACATCATGCCGGTACTGGTGGCCAGGGCGTAGCGCTTCTTGCGGGCATAGCGCAAAAGCGCCATGTCGATCAGTCCGAAGTGGGCGAAGGTATTGGCGGCCCAGGCGAAGCCGATGACCTCCCACAGCCCGATCCCCGGTTCGCCATCGGCGTTGATGCCGGTGAATACGCTGGCACTGGCGATGGCGACGAAATCCGAAAAACTCGTCAGGGTGGTAAAACCGGTCACCGACTCCGACAGCGCCGGTATCAAGACCATGCCGCCGGCGGTGAACATCACCATCAGCCAGGGTGCACAGATGCTGGCGAACTCGCTCAGGGCGTTGAAGCCGAAGGCCGCGACCAGCACCACGATGGCCCCTACGGCAAAGGCGATGATGACGAAGGCCATGTCGGTGGGATAGGGCGCCACCTGAGGTGGCACATGGAAAAGCACCCGCACCGCGGTGGCAGAGACCGTGATCATGGCCGCCGAGATGGCAGCAAAGATCACCACATTGGCGCCGTTGTAGAGCTTCGCCATGACGTTGCCGGCGATGCGTTCCAGGTAGGCGAAAAGACTGAGCCGGGTGCCGACGGCGATCGGTGCGGTGATCAGGGTAAAACTCAGTATCGCCAGGGTGTTGCCGATGACCAGACCGATCAGAATGTCCCAGATGCCGGCACCGAGGCCGACGAAGGTGGCACCGATCACGAACTCGGTCGCGGCCACGTGTTCTGCGGCATACAGTCCGAGAAAGTGCTTGGCACCGTGCTGCTTGTGGGGCGGAACCGGCAGCTGTTCATCGTCGACGCTGTCTAGAGATTGCTGCGGGTCAAATCCGGATGTCGCCATGGGCGCCTCCTTGTGTGTCACTCATCTCGCTTGCGGGTGAACGTCGCACCTGCGGGATCACCCGTTCCGCCGGCTTCCTTCGAGGAGCCGATCGCCACTACTGCTGAGCAAAGCGTGCCTGCTCGGTCACCTTCTCGGTGACCCACTGAGCATCTTCGATGGCTTCCTCGGCGGAGATGTCTCCGGCCAACGCCTTGGCGAAGCGGTTACCCACCGCCGTACCGATACCCTGAAAAGCGGGGATCGCCACGTACTGAACACCTCGATAGGGCACCGCCTGTACCGTCGGGTCATCCGGATTGGCGCTTCTCAACGATTCCAGCACCAGCTCACTGTAGGGCGCGGCCTCGCGGTAACTCGGATTGTCGTAAAGCGAAGCCCGGGTCCCCGGCGGCACCTGGGACCAGCCCTCTCGCTCGGCCACCAGTTCCTGATAGCCCCGGGAGGTGGCCCAGGCGACAAAGCGCTTGGCCGCCTCGCTCTGCTCGGAACTAGTGGGAATTGCGAGCGCCCAGGCCCACAGCCAATTGCTGCGCTTGTCCAGTCCGTTATCAGGTGCAAGGGCGAACCCCACGCGATCTGCGACCTCGGAGGCCTCGGGATCGGTCACCGCGGATGCGGCCACGGTGGCATCCACCCAGATGCCGCACTTGCCCTGTTGAAACAGCGCGAGATTCTCGTTGTAGCCGTTGTCTTCCGGATTCGGCGGACCGTACTCTCCCAACAAGGTCAGATAGAGATCCAGCGCATCGCGCCAGCCACCTCCCTCGAGCTGTGGCTGCCACTCTTCATCGAACCAGCGACCGCCGAAGGCGTTGGCCATGGCGGTCAACAGGGCCATGTTCTCGCCCCACCCCGGCTTGCCCCGCAGGCAGATGCCGTAGTGTTCATCGGAGCCCGAGAGCTTTTCTGCCGCCTGTGCCAGAAAGTCCCAGCTCGGCGCCCTGGGCATGCTCAGGCCCGCATCCTCGAACAGGTCCGTGCGGTACATGGTGAAGGCGGACTCCGCATAGAAGGGAGCCGCGTAGAGAACATCCTGATAGGACAGCGCCTGGCGCACGGTGGGCAGCAGATCCTCGGGCTGGTAGTCGCCAGGCATGTCGGCGATGGGTACAAGCCAGCCACGCTCCGCCCAGATGGGGGCTTCGTAGGTGCCGATGGTAACGATGTCGAAGCGCCCCCCGGAGGTGGCGATATCGGTGGTGACCTGCTGGCGCAGCGTACTCTCGTCCAACGTCACCCAGTTGAGCTGAATATCGGAATTCCCCGCGACAAAGTCCTCGCTCAGCTCTCGCATCCGCAGCATGTCCCGGTTATCCACCGTGGCAATGGTCAACTCGGCAGCCACGCCATGCTGGGCAAACACCGCCCCACCCCCCATTACCAGCGCACAAGCGGTTTTAACTCGAAAGGACGTCATCATTCGCGCTCCCTCTGCCGGCGTTATAGGTTCCTGTTCTAAAAAACCTTAGCACCATGGCGTCGTCCCAACATTGAAATGTCGCGCTTTATTTACCGGGACATTGGTCTAAACACACCCAGAAACCACTATTAAAAATTAATTTAATTAGGCATATATGATTTCAAAAAACCCATGAAAAACAATGGCAAGGAATAAATCTGCGCCTATCCCCCTGAAAACAACCATACTAGTTCAGCAAGAACTGCGATATCGCCTACACCTCGCACCGCACTCTTCTCCATTACCTTTACGATGCCTATTGGCGCTTCAGTCATGAAGGCTTAAATCATCTCTTCCGACGAATATGCAAAGTGACGTCGATCACCGTGTAAAAACGGCGTACGCATCAAAGAAAATACCATCTAATGGTCGCGGGGCTTTAGGCGCTGTCCGAAAAGTCGACGAGCGAAGGTTAGACAAGGCAAAAATCGGTGAGAAAGCGCAGTTTACGGGGTGTAAATGAGCATTTTGATCCGATTTTTAACGCCGTATTACCGAGCGCAGGCACTTTTCAGACAAGCCCTAGCGAGCGCAACAGAAATCCCGGCCCGGGAAATCATGACCAACGACGGGAAGTGACGTCGCAAACAGCGAAGGGTGGGCATAACATCGCCACCCGCCGAGCCGATCTGGCCCGACGGGTGGGGTACCGACAAGAGGAAAGAAGCAGGTCTCGTCAGAGGCCCGGTTGCCATCCATTGACGATAGGATAACGACGGTCACGGCCGAAGCCGCGCTGGGTCACGCGCACGCCTACCGGTGCCTGGCGGCGCTTGTACTCGCAGCGGTCCACCAGCTTGACCACCTTGTAGACGTCCTCGGCGCTGAAGCCTGCCTCGATGATCGCCTCGGCGCTCATGTCGCCTTCGATGTAGCGCACCAGAATGGCGTCCAGGGTGTCATAGTCCGGCAGCGAGTCGCTGTCCTGCTGGTCCGGCGCCAGTTCCGCCGAGGGCGGACGCTCGATGACACGCTCCGGGATCACCAGGTTCTCGGTGTTGCGCCAGCGCGCCAGGCGATACACCCAGGTCTTGTAGACGTCCTTGATGGCGTTGTAACCACCGACCATGTCACCGTAGAGGGTGGCGTAGCCCACCGCCATCTCGCTCTTGTTGCCGGTGGTCAGGACCATCAGGCCCTTCTTGTTGGACAGCGCCATCAGCAGCACACCGCGACAGCGCGACTGGAGATTCTCCTCGGTGGTATCACGCTCGGTACCCTCGAAGCTCTCGGCCAGGGTGTCCATGAAGGCTTCAACCATGGGCGCGATCGGCATCACTTCATAGCTGACCCCAAGCAGACGGGCCTGCTCGGCTGCGTCTTCCTTGGAAATGTGGGCGGTGTAGTGATACGGCATCATCACCGCATGGACCCGCTGGGGGCCGAGTGCATCCACCGCGATGGCCAGCGACAGGGCCGAATCGATGCCGCCAGACAGCCCCAGCACCACGCCCTTGAACCCACTCTTGTTGACGTAGTCACGCAGACCGGTGACCAGAGCGCTGTAGAGGTCTTCCTCCGGCGCCACGTCCAGATCCACCTCGCCCTGGCGCGGGGTCCACTTGCCCTGCTCCTCGACGAAGTGCACTGGGCTCAGCCAGATATCCCAGTGCGGCGCCTGCACCGCCAGCTTGCCTTCGGCGTCGACACAGCAGGAGCCACCGTCGAACACCAGCTCATCCTGACCGCCGATCTGATTGACATAGACCAGCGGCAGGCCGACGTCACTGGCACGCTGCTCGAGAAGCTCGAGCCGCTCGGCCGGCTTGTTCTGGTGGTAGGGCGAGGCATTGAGGGTTACCAGGATATCGGCACCGGCGTCGCGAGCCTGGCGGACCGGCGCTTCCTGCCAGATATCCTCGCAGATCAGAATCCCGAGCCTGGCGCCCTTGTGTTCCACGACCAGCGGCGTGTCTCCGGGCTGGAAGTAGCGCTGCTCATCGAATACCTGATAGTTGGGCAGGGCCTGCTTGGCGTACTCATCCAGCCACTGGCCGTTGTAGAGCACGCCGGCCATGTTGTGCAGCGCGCCCTCGCGACGGCCGGGATAGCCCACGATGACCATGACGTCGCGGACCATCTTTTCCGCCATGCGGGTACGCGCCTCGCGCAGGCGGGTCTCCATCGACGGCCTCAGCAACAGGTCTTCGGGCGGATACCCGGTCAAGAACAGTTCCGGCAGAACAACCACGTCGGCACCGTGCTCGAGGAAAGCCTCGCGTACGGTCTCGATGGCCCGGTCGGCGTTGCCGGGGATGTCGCCGACCAAGGGGTCGAGCTGCGCCATCACCAGAGTCAGGTCTTGCATGAGCGGAGAAATCTCTCGAGAATCGGGGGGATCAGCCCCCATTGTCCCGCAAGGGCCGCCAACAGGCAAAGGCCGCCTCCAATCCGTGTGGAGTAAGGATGAACCTCTTGATAATCCGCCTTCTGATCTTCGCCGTGGTGTTCTTTGCCGGGCTCAAGCTTTATCGCATGTACCGCGAGTGGAAGTTTGAGCAGCAGGATCAAGGCCCCACCTCCCATGAGGGTGGCAAAATGGTCCGCTGCACCTGGTGCAAGGTACACCTGCCCGAGCAGGACGCCCTGCGCGAAAAGGGCGAGTGGTTCTGCTGCGGTGACCATCGTGACAAGTTCATCACCGAAAGCCGCCAAGGCGACGATGCTGACGGCGATAACGGCGATGACACCCAGGGGCGTTAAACGCCCCGACAGTCACGCCGACGCCCAGTTGACCGACGCCCCGCTGCCCATTGCTACCTCACCCTGCCCCTGCTTCGATCGCCTCACTCCCGGTCAGCTTGGGCGCTCTTCCACACGTCCTTGCAACCGATAGGGCGCGGGATCAATGATGGGCTCTCTTCCCAGTAGTTGATCCACCAGCAGGCGCGTCGAGGCCGGCGCCAGCACCAGCCCATTGCGGTAGTGCCCGGCGTTGACGTGCAGGTTGTCCCAGCTGGGGGCCTGGCCAATATAAGGCACCCCGTCCGGTGATCCGGGCCTCAGTCCGGCCCAGTGGTGCTCGATCTCGCAGTCAGCCAATGCCGGAATGATGGCGGTAGCGCTATGCCATAGTGAGCTGCGGGCGTCGTCGTCGGTGCCCTTGTCGAACCCGGCGTCTTCCAGGGTAGAGCCGGCCAGCACCCGCCCGTCGCTGCGAGGAATCACGTAGCGTCCATCCATCAGCACCACCCGCTCGACCAGTCCGGGTGGTGCCTTGAACAGAATCATCTGACCCTTGACCGGGCGTACCGGCAGATCGAGCCCGGCCATGTCGGCAAGCCCCGCCGACCAGGCGCCGGCACAGATAACCACTTGATCGGCACTGAGGTTGCCCTGGTCGGTGTTCACCACCGCCACCCGCTCCCCTTGCCGCTCGAACCCGGTGACCGTGCATTGCTCGCGCAACGTCACCGACGTCATGTCTTCCAGTCGGGACCTCAGCGCGCGCATCAGACGGGGGTTACGAATGCTGCCCAGGGTCGGCATCCACAGCGCCTCGTCGATATCGCTGCGGGCGTTGGGTTCCTTTCGGCGAATCACTTCAGCGCCTACCCGCGACAGCGGCTTGCCAACCTCCCGCGCCCACTCGAGTGCGCGCGCTTCGTCATCCACCCTCAGGTAGAGAAGCCCTTTCTGACGATACTCCGGGTCGACCCCGGTCTCCTCCAGCAGGCGCAGGGCCAGTTCGGGGTAGGCCCCCTCCGACCAGCTCGCCAGGCGCGATACCGGCGAGCTGTAGCGCCAGGGATAAAGCGGCGAGACGATCCCGCCCCCGGCCCAGGAGGCCTCGCTACCGCAGCCGCCTCGCTCTACCACCGTCACACTGTGACCGGCATCGGCCAATTGCAGTGTCGTCATCAGCCCTATGACGCCGCCGCCAATCACCAGGAAATCACTCAAAGCGCTTCTCCAACGTCTGCTCTCCCTTCTCCGAGCTAGGCTCAAGGAACCCTGAATTCAAACAACAACCACAAGGAAGCGTTCGCCATGGACGACGACGCCCGACGCCCCCGTCATGTCTGCATGTCCCAAGCTTACTGGCACACACCTCACCACCCCGAACCTTACCGCCCCAAGTCTTGCCATCCCGAACCTCATCGAATCGCTTTCCGCCAGTCCGGAACTACCTTGCTGGAGCTGTTGCTGGTGGTGGCTATTGTAGGCCTTCTGACCAGCGTGGCCCTGCCCGGCTACCGGGCAATGGCCGCCCGACAGGATATCGCCAGCGAGCTTTCGCGACTAGAAGGCGCCCTGATGCTGGCCCGGGGCACTGCCATCACCCGGGCAAGACCCGTCACCCTTTGCCCGAGCGACGACGGCATTCACTGCGGCGAGGACTGGAGGGGGAAGCTGTTGATCAAGGCGGGAGCGCCGAGCTGGGAGGGAGCGACACTTCATGTCTTTGCGCCCAGCCGGCTCTCAAGCATCGGCTTTCGCGAGGATGCAAAGCCGGTGCGTTTTCTGGCCAATGGGCGCGCCAGCGGGCATAACGGGACTTTCGATATCTGCGCGCGAGAAAACACGGGCGCTAGGCTGGTACTCAGCAATTTTGGAAGGATCAGAAGTGAAAAGGGTCGGTGTGCTGGACCCTCGTTTCCGCCTTAGTCATCACGATCGATCCAGATTACGCCGCCGTCACCTTCTCCACCTTCATCGGGGCTGATTTCGACCTTGCCATTTATCGTGACGGGACCTTCGGCAACTAGTCTGCCATTGATCGTGAGCCCCCCGCCCCCGCTTATCGCCATAGACCCGGTACTCCAGATGTCTCCATTGAGTTCCACCTGTCCGTGAGGAGCGAGCGTTGGCGCTCCAGAAACAACGATCGAGGTGTCATAGCTCCCAGCTGGGGCTTCGATTGTCACGCTCTGGCTCGGATCGGCAGGATCCACCACGATCACGATCTGATCCGCATCAGGGTAATCCGCTAGATTCAGACTGCCATCAAACCCGTGAGTTCTAGCGTCGCAATAGACGATCCCTTGGTGACTCGCACAGCCATCCGGCCCAAAGTCGGCATCCTCGAAGTCTTTGGCGACCTCATCGATATAGCTGTCTGGACCGTAGTCGTTACCGGGGTGGGCAAGTCCGTTTAGTTGGCAGTTGGCGGGCTGATCCAGCTCAGGATGTGCCACCACAGGCCCCCCCGCATAGACCATGCAATCGTCAGGGATGAGATCGGGCAATTCCAATCCAGAGCTTTCCTTCTCTCGCCCCACCATCAGAAAGTGCCTTGCCAATACCTGCTCACCATCGCTGACCTGCCCCATGATCAGCTGCACGACAACATCCTGTTCTATACAGTCGATATGTCGATAGCCCACTGTGTCGCTATTGGTCAGTGTGTGTACGTCCGACCAATCAGCGGATACGCCGCCCTGTTCCGCTCGGTCTTGAATCTCGGCACACTCCAGTAGCCCGCTCGATTCAGGCGTTTCACTTAGCCTCTCGGCCCCACCCCAATCCGCCGCCATCTGGGCCTGGGCCATGGCGCGCATATTGCCGGCCAGGCGTTCGTCCACCAGCGCCGACTTGACCCCGGCCATGGCCACCACCGAGGCGATCGCTACCAGCGACAGCACCACCAGTAGCGCCGCGCCTCGCTGGCGGGCTTGAGGCTTCACCCGTCGGCCTCCGCCGCGGACACGGCCTGGAGACGATCCACCGCGTGCAGCCGAATCGGTGTCCTGGCGTGGGGCAGGTTCAGGGTGATGCGATAGAGTCCCCCACCCAGATCTTCCAGCACCTGATCGTCCTCGCAGGAACCATCGTAGGCCAGGCCATCGACCAGAGGCTCGCCGCTGTCGACCTTGTGCAGCGTACAGGACTCGCCATCTGGCGCCGGGCGCAGCACGTAATCGCCGGGGGAGGCGTCGCCCCGGCGCACCGCCGCGGTGATGGTATCGAGGGCGTAGCTCAGGACCGCCTGGCGATCGGCCAGGCGCAGCACCTCGCGCGCATTGGCGTTGACCTCCTGAAACAGCGAGCCCGCAGCCAGGATCACCAGGCTGCCGACGACCATGGCCACCATCAGCTCGACCAGCGACACGCCGCGCTGGCGACGCAATGACTTGCACGGGGAAAGGACGCGGTGCGGGCTCATGGTGCTTTCCGAGCGGGCAGCTTGACCCAATACTGAAACAGGCTGGGTTCGGTGAAGCGCTCGTCCTTCCAGCCGATACGCAATTCGAAGGCGCAGTCGTCCCGAGCGATCACCGCCTCATTCAGGGGAATGAGACCGGGAAGGAAATCGGCCCAGTGCTCGCGCCAGTGCTCTCGGGAAAGGCTCTCGGGCACACCTTCAGGACAGTACCCGCCATTGGCCACTAGGCTTGCCCACAGCAGTTCCCGTGCATCCTGGGCGGCCAGGTCCGCCAGCGATCTCTGGATACTGGAATGGGCGCTTTGCAAGCTGCGCAACTGCATCCCCGCCACCCCTAAAAGTCCCACCGACAGCAGCACCAGCGCCACCAGTGCCTCGAGCAGGGAAAACCCGGCCTGGGATCGCAGGCTTCTCACGCGGCATCTTCCTCATCGCCGGAACGTACCACGCCGCTTGGCTCCACCGAGACCCAGCGACCCTCGCCTCCTGTCCCGCGAAGCTGCCAACGGCAAGGGCTACCGTAGCTGCAGTCATCCAGGCGCCCCATCAGATCGAAGCTGACCCCACCGGGCGATACCCGGGTGCCGTCCGTGCGCGCCGCCTCATCGACCATCAGTACATCACCATGCGCGGTTGGAGTGGACTGGCAGCCGCCGGCATCCGCGTCTCCCGCCAGCACCTCGAGCCGCCAGCGTCCCGCACAGTCGACCACCAGTACCTTGACCTCCTGGCGTCGGGTCAAGGCGGTGGTGCGTGCCAGGGTCAGTGCGCCGACCAGGCGATTGGTATCCGCCACCAGACGTTCGCCGGCCAGCCAATGGTGCAGGCCAGGCACCGCCACCGCAGCCATCAGGCCGATCACCGCGACGCAGACGACCAGCTCCAGCAGGGTGACCCCGCGCTGGCGGCTACCAGCAGTCATCTGGTGCCCGTTCGCCGGTCTGGTCCATGGTCAGGCTATCGCAGCCTTCCTTCACCGACTGGGCGTCGAGGGCCCTGGCCTCGAGAAAATAGCGCCCTGGGTGGCGTTCCACCGACAGTTGGTAGAAACCGGACTCCGACGGTCGTTCAAGCCCGTCACAGGCAGCGATATCATAGGCCTGGTCACGGCTGTAGCAGCGTTCCAGCGACGAGGCGGTCATCATCAACAGAGCGCGGCCATCGGCGACACGGGTCTCGCGTAGATGCTCGGTGTACATGGGGTAGGCCACCGACGCCAGCAGACCGATGATGGCGATGCACAGCAACAGTTCGATCAGGGTGAAACCGCCCTGACGCTCCATCGGGCCTGGTGACGAAGCCCGTGTCGAAGCGGCACTGACTTTCTGGTCCAGCTCACTGAATCCATGCTCATCCCAGCGCGTCTCTGCGTAAATTGAGCCTCGCGTTTTTCGTATTCCCTGCATCGGGCTTCTCCGGCTCGTTTTCCCTTCGAGTATGTCGCACGTCCGCCATGGACGGCAGGCGCTGGATCAAGGTTGTGTCGCGACACCACGCTTAAGCACAGACTTGAGGCTTTCTCCTACGCCTGAAAACAAGGACGCCACCCTTGGGGGCGGCGTCGAGATGCTGCACTGGAAAAACGAACGGCGGAATGCCTTCACGGCAATCCCCTGGTGGCATCAGTCGCTGACGATGACCCGCTCGCGCAGTTCACGCGGCATCGAGAAGGTGATGGTTTCCTCTCGGCCGGCCAGTTCCTCGGGGGCCTCGGCGCCCAGCTCGGTCAGGCGGTCGATGACCCCCTTGACCAGTACCTCCGGGGCGCTGGCCCCGGCGGTCACGCCGACTGCACCGATATTCGCAAGCCAGGCCGGATCGATCTGCTCGGCACTGTCGATCAGGTAGGCCGGGGTGCCCACTCGCTCGGACAGCTCGCGCAGGCGATTGGAGTTGGAGCTGTTGGGGCTTCCCACCACCAGTACCAGGTCGGAGCCCGCCGCCAGTTCGCGCACCGCGTCCTGGCGGTTCTGGGTGGCGTAGCAGATATCGTCCTTGCGCGGCCCCTGGATGTCGGGGAAGGTGGCGCGCAGGGCATCGATCACCCGAGCGGTATCGTCCATGGACAAGGTGGTCTGGGTGACAAAGGCCAGCCGACTGGGGTCCTTGACCTCCAGACGGGCCACGTCCTTTTCGTCCTCGACCAGGTAGATCTGGCCACCGTGGGAGGTGTCGTAACGCCCCATGGTGCCTTCGACCTCGGGATGCCCTTCATGGCCGATCAGGATGCACTCCTGGCCACGGCGAGCGTAGCGCAGCACTTCCATATGCACCTTGGTCACCAGCGGGCAGGTGGCGTCGAAGACCTTGAGCCCGCGCCGCTCGGCCTCCTCCTGCACCGCCCGGGACACCCCGTGGGCAGAGAAGATCACGATGACGTCATCGGGAACCTCGTGGAGTTCCTCGACGAAGATCGCCCCACGCTCGCGCAGGCTATCGACCACGAAGCGGTTGTGGACCACCTCGTGACGCACGTAAATGGGCGGCCCGAACACGTCCAGCGCGCTGTTGACGATGTCGATGGCCCGGTCGACGCCGGCGCAGAAGCCGCGCGGGTTGGCCAGCTTGATTTGCATGGTTTGCCTTGCCTCGGTGCCGTCTTGGCACCTGGTTGAGCGGATGATTCGCGTGGTCATCACGTACTGCGCCTTACCGGCACACCGGGGACGTGAATCGCCTAGTGGGTGGTGGCGGGCTTGACGCCCAGCACCTCGACCTCAAAGGTCAGGGTGCGCCCGGCCAGCGGATGATTGAAGTCCACTTCCACCATGTCGCCGTCGATCTCGGTGACCACCCCGGGTAATTCGTCGCCGTTGGCATCGGCAAAGGACATCACGGTGCCGACCTCCGGCTCGTCGCCGTTGAACACCTCACGCTTCATGCGCTGGATGTTCTGTGGGTTGTGCTGACCGAAGGCGTGCTCGGGACTGACCTCGAAGCTGCCGCTGTCGCCGTCGGTCATACCCTTCAACGGCTGCTCGAACCCGGGCGGCAGGTTGCCATCGCCCAGTTGAAAGGTCGCCGGGGCCTTGTCCCGGGTGGAGTCCACCACGGTGCCATCTTCCAGCTTGAGGGTGAAGTGAAGGGTGACTTCCATGCCCTCGTCGATACGGTAGTCGCTCATTGGGATCTCCGAAAGAGTGACGGACCGGCAGGGACCGATACGTCGCTGCCGGCAACAGATAATTAGCCGCGCCGGGCGCGGCGGCGCTCGCCGAAGATCGACTCCCAGATCAGGCCGATGGCGCCCAGGGTGATGCCGATATCCGCCACGTTGAACGCCGGGTAGTACCAGCCCGCCGCGTGAAAGGACAGAAAGTCCACCACGTAGCCGTGCACCAGGCGGTCATAGAGGTTGCCCAGGGCGCCGCCGATGATCAGCGCGAGACACGCCCCCAGCAGCTTTTCGTCACGCCGCAGGCGACGCATCCAGATCGTCAGGCCGACGGTGGCCGCCACCGCGATGGCGGCGAACAGCCAGCGCTGCCAACCGGGGTGATCGGCCAGGAAACTGAAGGCCGCCCCGGTATTGTGCAAAAGCGTCAGATTGAAGAACGGCAGCACCTCCACCGGCGTGGCGTAGGTCAGCGTCTGGCTCATCAGTGCCTTGGTGCCCAGATCGAGCACGACCCAGGCCAGCGCCAGCCACCACCAGCGCAGCGGCTGGCGCATCGGTTCTACCTGTGAACTCATGTGCCCGTCACCCTCCTTGGTCGTGGAATCCGTGGCGTCAGGCATAGTGACGCACCTCGCCCGGACCGTCCGGCAGGTTGCTGACGCAGCGCGAACACAGGTCCGGGTGCTCGGGCAGCGAGCCCACATCGGGGCGATGGTGCCAGCAGCGCTCGCACTTGGCGTTGTCGCTGGCGCGCACCGCCACCTTGAGCCCTTCGACGTCGGTCTCGGCGGCATCGACTCCTTGGTCGAGCGGCGCCAGGTGGACCTCGCTGGTCAGCATCACGAAGCGCAGCTCGTCGCCCAGGCGCGAGAGCAGTTCGTCAAGCTCGTCGCTGACGTGCAGGGTCACCTCGGCGGCCAGGCTGCCCTTGATGGTCTTGGCGTTGCGGGCGTCTTCCAGGCACTTGTTGACCGCCTGCTTGACCGTCAGCACCCGCTCCCAGAAGTCACGGCCCATGCTGGCGTCGTCGCTGAGGGTGGACAGGCCTGTGTAGTAGGTCTCCAGCAGCACGCTGCGGCCTTCGGCCAGGCCCTTCTCGCCGGGAATGTTCTCGAAGATCTCCTCGGCGGTGAACGACAGGATCGGCGCGACCCAGCGCACCAGCGCCTGGACCACGTGATAGAGCGCGGTCTGGGCGCTGCGACGGGCCTGGGAGTCGGACTGGGTGGTGTACTGGCGATCCTTGATCACGTCCAGGTAGAAGCCGCCCAGCTCCCGCGCGCAGAAGCCGTGCACCTGCTGGTAGACGTCGAGGAAGCGGTACTCGTCGTAGGCCGTCTCGATGCGTGCCTGAAGTTGCGCGGCGCGGTCCACCACCCACTGGTCCAGCGCCAGCATGTCGTCGAAGGCCAGGGCGTCACGCTCGGGGTCGAAGCCATTCAGGTTCGCCAGCAGGAAGCGCGCGGTGTTGCGGATACGCCGGTAAACGTCGGCGGTGCGCTTGAGGATCTCGTCGGACACCGCCATCTCGCCGGAATAGTCGGTGGAGGCCACCCACAGACGCAGGATATCGGCGCCGAGCTTGTCCATTACCTCCTGCGGGGCCACCACGTTGCCCATGGACTTGGACATCTTGCGGCCCTGGGCGTCGACGGTGAAGCCATGGGTCAACAGGCCCCGGTACGGCGGGTGACCGTCGATGGCGCAGCCGGTCAGCAGCGAGGAGTGGAACCAGCCGCGGTGCTGGTCCGAGCCCTCCAGGTACAGATCGGCACGCGGGCCGCTCTGATGGCCGTGGGGGTGCGAGCCGCGCAGCACGTGGCGGTGGGTGGTGCCGGAGTCGAACCACACGTCCAGGGTATCGGTGACCTTGTCGTACTGACTGGCCTCTTCGCCCAGAAGCTCGGCCGGGTCCAGGCGGAACCAGGCGTCGATGCCGTCGCGGTCGACCAGGTCGGCGACCTTCTCGGTCAGTTCCACGGTCTGCGGGTGCAGCTCGCCGCTTTCCTTATGCAGGAAGAACGGGATCGGCACGCCCCAGTTGCGCTGACGCGAGATGCACCAGTCCGGGCGGTTGGCGATCATGCTGTGCAGCCGCGCCTTGCCCCAGCCCGGGGTGAACTCGGTCGCCTCGATCCCTTCGAGCGCGCTTTCGCGCAGGGTGCGACCGTCATGGCCAGGGATGTCCATGCCGACGAACCACTGGGCGGTGGCCCGGTAGATCACCGGGGTCTTGTGGCGCCAGCAGTGCATGTAGCTGTGGGTGATGGTCTTGTGAGCCATCAGCGCGCCGGCCTCGGACAGTGCCTCGACGATCTTGGGATTGGCCTTCCAGATCAGCATGCCACCGAACAGCGGCAGGTCGTCGACGTAGACGCCGTCGCCCTTGACCACGCTGATGAAGTCACTGAAGTCCATGCCGTAGCGGCGGCAGGAGTCAAAGTCATCGACGCCATGAACCGGCGCCGAGTGGACGATGCCGGTGCTGCCCTCGTCGCTGGTCACGTAGTCGGCGAGATACATCGGCGCGGTACGGTCATACAGCGGATGATGGAACTCGATCAGCTCCAGCCGTTCGCCACGCGCTGTGGCGATGACCTCACCGCTCAGGCCGAAGCGCTCGAGGCAGCTCTCGACCAGTTCCTCGGCCAGCAGCAACAGCCGCTCGCCGGTGTCGACCAGGGCGTAGTTGAACTCCGGATGGACGTTCAGCGCCTGGTTGGCCGGGATGGTCCAGGGGGTGGTGGTCCAGATGACCACCGCCGCCGGCTTGGGCAGGCTGTCCAGCCCGAAGGCGGCGGCCAGCTTGGCGTCGTCTGCGCAGGTGAAGGCCACATCGATGGCGTCGGACTTCTTGTCGGCGTACTCGACCTCGGCCTCGGCCAGGGCCGAACCACAGTCGAAGCACCAGTTGACCGGCTTGAGTCCCTTGAACACGTAGCCGCCCTTGACCATGTCGGCCAGGGCGCGGATCTCGCCGCCCTCGTTGGCGTACTCCATGGAGCGGTAGGGATTGTCCCAGTCGCCGACCACGCCCAGACGCACGAAGTCCTGAAGCTGGCCCTTGACCTGCTCGTCGGCGTACTCGCGACACAGCGCCCGGGCCTTTTCAGGCTCCAGGTGCTTGCCATGAGTGGTCTCCACCTTGTGCTCGATGGGCAGACCGTGACAGTCCCAGCCCGGCACGTAGGGTGCATCGAAGCCGGCCAGGTTCTTCGACTTGACGATGATGTCCTTGAGGATCTTGTTGACGGCGTGACCGATGTGAATGCTGCCGTTGGCGTAGGGAGGGCCATCGTGCAGCACGAAGACCTCCTGGCCCTGGCGTGCTTCGCGCAAGCGCTGGTAAATGTCCAGCTTCTGCCACTGCTCGACCCGCGCCGGCTCGCGCTTGGGGAGCATGCCGCGCATGGGGAATTCGGTTTCTGGCAGATTCAGAGTGTGCTTGTAGTCGCTCATAGTCCTGGGGTCAGCCGTCGTCATGATCGGCGGGGGCCTGCCCCGCCGGGGAATCCTGGGTTGCGGCTTCGCGCGCACGTGGCGCCGATGCCAGAGGATAGGGTCGTGGGCCGTCAGGGTCCCGGGCAAACACTGCTCGCGCCCGGTCGATGTCGGCATATATCTGGGTCTTCAGCGCGGCGAAGTCCGCGAAGGTCTCTTCACCGCGCAGCTTGGCGCAGGGCACCACCGTCAGGCGTTTGCCATACAGATCCGCCCGCATGTCCAGCAGGTGCGCCTCCAGCACCGGACGCGGCGACCCTACCGTGGGCCGCCAGCCGATATTGACCACCGCAGGATGACGCTGGGTCGCCTCGCCATCGCTGCCGTCGTGGATCTCCACCGTCGCCGCGTAGACACCGCGCAGCACCAGCGGGCCCGGCAGCAGCGGCAGGTTGGCGGTGGGCACGCCGATGGTGCGCCCGCGCTGCTGGTCACGCACCACCCGGCCGCTGACGCGGTAAGGCCGGCCCAGCAGGCGCGCCGCCGCCTCGAAGTTGCCACAGGCCAGCAGGGTGCGCACCCGTGTGCTCGACACTCGATCATCGTCGATGCGAAAGGTCAGGGTGTGTTCGACGCTGAAACCGCTGCTGCGGCCGGCTTCGGTCAGCAGGGCAAAATCACCGCGACGATCGCAGCCGAAGCGGAAGTCGTCGCCCACCACCAGATGGCGTACGCCGAGCCCTTCCAGCAACACCCGTTCGATGAATTCTGCCGCCGTCAGCTGGCGCAGCGATTCATTGAACGGCAGACACAGCACCCGATCGACGCCGCACTCCTTGAGCAGGCCGACCTTGTCGCGCAACCGCGTCAGGCGCGGTGGCGCCTGGTCGCCGGCAAAGTACTCGCGCGGCTGGGGTTCGAACACCACCACGGTCACCGGCAGTCCGCTGCGCGCCGCCTCGGCGTGGCACTGCTCAAGGATCGCCCGATGGCCCAGGTGCACCCCATCGAAGTTGCCGATGGTCGCCACCGTGCCACGGTGCTCCTCGCGCAGATTGTGCAGGCCTCGAATTACTTCCATGAGTCGGGTCACACCGAACCTAAAGGGAGTCGATTATAGCGAAGTGCGGGGCGCCGCGTCTTCCCACCGTCTGAAGGCGTCTGGGTGGGCAGGCACTTTTCCAACACGCCCACGCCATAGGCTTGTTCCGAAAAGTCGACGCGGGCAGGCAGCTTTCTAACACCCCCCGCCTTAGCCCTTGAGCCGGAACTGACGAACTCTCACACCAGTGATGCCCAGCCAGGCGAAGTACGCAAGCCCGCCGGCCGCCACCAGCGCCGCCATCCACAGCGCACGAGACATGAGCCCCCAGCCGAGCCACTGGTGCCACTCCGGCGCCAGCAACACAAGCACCAGGCCCATGGCCACACAGCCGCCTCCGAGCTGCACGGCAAAGCGCCCCCAGCCGGGCTGGAAGCGCAGCACGCCCTGCCTGCGCAGCAGCCAGGCCAGCATCCCGGCATTGAGGAAGGCCGACAGCGCGGTGGCCAGCGCCAGCCCGGCGTGGGCCAGTGGCCAGATCAGGATCAGGTTGAACACCATATTGGCGACCATCGCGATGATACCGACCTTGACCGGCGTCTTGGTGTCCTGGCGGGCAAAGAAACCGGGCGCCAGCACCTTGATCAGCATGAAGGCGACCAGGCCGAGGGCATAGGCACGCAGGCTCATCGCCGCCATCACGATATCGTTGTCGGTCATGGCGCCGTAGTGGAACAGCGTGATCAACAGCGGCTCGGCCAGCAGCGCCAGCGCCAGCGCCGCTGGCAGCCCCAGCAGCAGCACCGCTCGCAGCGCCCAGTCCAGCATCTGGCTGAAGTGCTCGGTGGACGCCTCGGCGTGGCGCCGCGACAGCGCCGGCAAGATCACCGTACCGATGGCCACGCCGAACACCCCCAGTGGCAGCTCCACCAGGCGGTCGGAATAGTAGAGCCAGGACACGCTGCCCGCCGCCAGCAGCGAGGCCAGGATGGTATCCAGCAGCAGATTGATCTGCGACACCGAGACTCCGAACAACGCCGGCGCCATCAGTCGAAGGATGCGCCGCACACCCTCGTGGGCGAAGTTGGGCCAGGGCCGGGGCATCAGCCCGAGCCTCACCAGAAAGGGCACCTGAAACAGCAGTTGCGCGGCACCGGCGATCAGCACGCCCCAGGCCAGCGCCATGGCCGGCTCGCTCATCATCGGCGTCAGCACCAGCGCCGCACCGATCAGCGACAGGTTCAGCAACACCGGGGTGAAGGCCGGTACCGCGAAGCGATTCCAGGTATTGAGCACGCTGCCGGCGAAGGCGGTCAGCGAGATCAACAGCAGATACGGGAACGTCAGCCGAAGCATGTCGGTGGTCAGCGCGAGCTTGTCGGGATCTCGCGCAAAGCCAGGAGCAAACACCCAGGTCAACCAGGGCGCGGCGACGATAGCCAGGGCGGTGATCAGCGCCAGCACCGCCGCCAGGCTACCGCACACCGCATTAAGCAGTTCGCGTATCTCTTCGCGGGTGCGGGTGGTCGAGTACTCCGACAGCACCGGCACGAAGGCCTGATTGAAGGCGCCCTCGGCGAACAGCCGACGCATGAAGTTGGGGATCTTGAAGGCCACGAAAAAGGCGTCGGCGCCCTGTCCTGCACCCAGCAAGGTGGCGATCACCACGTCGCGCACCAGCCCCAGCACCCGGGACAGCATGGTCATGCTGCTGACCACCAGCCCAGAGCGCATCAGGCCCCGACGCACGGGCGCCTTGGCGCCCCCCACCGAGGTGCCCGCTCCCTGCTCCAGGGCCTGATCAATGTCCTCATCCGAGGCCTGCTGTCGACGCTCGTCGGTCACGTCACTGATTCCTTGCTTGCGGGTTCCCTGCTCAATTCCCGGCTCGTTTGTCCGGCCCTCTTGTCCCACTGACATTCCCCGCCCTGTGGCTCGCCATCGCCCGGAGAAGGGCGACGAAGGGGCACCGGGGCGCCGCGGGTCATCAATTGGCAGGCACAAAAAAACCGGCCGTAGCCGGTTTTTCGCGTGCGCGACACGGACGCATCCGCGTCACGCCGAAAGCGCGGGACCGGCTTACGCAGCCAGCGCCTTGATGCGCTTGTTCAGACGGCTCTTGATGCGAGCGGCCTTCTTCTTGGACAGGGTGTCCTTGTCGGCGATGCGGTCGATGACCGGCTGCGCCGCCTTGAAGGCGTCCATTGCCTGAGCGTGGTCACCGCTGTTGATCGCCTTGATCACGCGCTTGACGTAAGTGCGGACCATGCTGCGCTGGCCTGCCTTCAGGACACGACGAGATTCTGCCTGACGGGCGCGCTTACGGGCTTGCTTGCTGTTAGCCACTGACTGTCTCCTTGGAGAAAGTTGTCGTCACCGTCGCACGATGACTTGATAACGTATTGATCCAACAGGGAAATAAAAAAATCCCCGTCGGCCTGGCCATCTGGCCGACCGCCATCGCAAGCACTGTCGCGAGGCAATCGTTACGGGCCGTGTCTGAGAGGATGGCGCATCCTATCATGTCAAGGTACTGCGCGCCAGCCTTTTAGGGCCTGGCGCGCCTGGCTCACTCCACCGACCCTGTGCCCGGCCAGCGGCGGCCACCGCAACGGTCATCGCGCCACTTGTCACGACGCCACGGGCGTCTCAGGTCACCGCAGACGTCGCCGCCGCCATCACCGCTCGAATCACTTCAGCTTCGACTGGATCATCTGCTTGACGAAGCGCTGACGCTCCTGCAGCCGCAGCCCCTGGATCGCCTCCGCCAGATCATGAGCCTCTTCGCCCACGTGCCAGTAGAGCTGACGGCGAGTGCTGATCGCCTGGTAGGCGGCCTCCGCCACTTCCTTCGGGCCCAGAGTAATCTCCTGCTCCGTGCACACCATGGAGTCAGGGTTGTTGGAGTTCATCGGTGTATTGATCAGACCGGGTTCGATGATCCCTACATAGATGCCATCGGACTCCAGCTCGATACTCAGCGACTCGCCCAGCGACGTCACGAAGGACTTGGTCGCACCGTACACGCTGAACATCGGCAGCCCGGTGATCGCCGACGCCGACGACGTCAGCAGGATGGCGCCTGCCTCGGACGCCATCACGTAAGGCAGCGCCTCCTTGATGATGTAGATCGTGCCCATGGCATTGATCAGGTTCATCATCTCGTACTTTTCGAGCTCGACGTCCTTGAACAGGCCACTCGCCTGAATCCCGGCATTGGAGTGGACGACATCGATTACTCCACCGCAGACGGTGGCGAACTGCTCGATGGCGTCGTGCACACCGGAACGACAGGAGACATCGCACTTGTAGGCAAACAGGTTCGCCTGCCCTTGCGCCTGCAGCTCGTTCAGCGCCTTGACGTTGATATCCAGGCCACCGACCTTGAAGCCCTTCTCCAAAAACAGCTTGACGACCTCAAAGCCGACGCCGGAACCGGCACCCGTTACCAGAATAGACTTCATCGACAACGCTCCCTCTTCTCCAAAGACCGCTGAGACCACGCACCGGGGCACGCTTCAGCTTCAAGGCTCACGCGACAGGACAGATGTCGCGCATGCGCCGCCGACAGCGGCTGCTGTCGGCGGCGCATAAGAGCACGGAGAAAAGACGGGAACCATATCCCTAAAGAGAGGCGCCGGGGGCAACAAGGCGCCTGATACCGACCTGGATCAAGCCAGCACCACAAGATTGTCGCGGTGAATCAGCTCCGGCGCTTCCATATAGCCGAGCAACTCACAGATGCGACCGCTGGGCTGGCCGAGAATCTTGCGCGCGTCCTCGGCGTTGTAGTTGACCAGCCCCTTGGCGATCCGCTCACCCTGCTCGTCGACGCACAGCACCATATCGCCGCGCGCAAAGTCACCCGAGGAGGCCTTGACCCCCACCGGCAACAGCGACGAGCCACTGCCGCGCAGCACCCGTACCGCGCCGGCGTCCAGGGTCAGGGTACCGCGCACCTGCAGCTGGCCGGCGAGCCAGCGCTTGCGCGCAGCGATGGGGGCCCGGTCCGGCGTCAACAGGGTGCCCAGCCGCTCGCCATCGGCCAGCCGCTCCAGTACCCGGGGCTGGCGACCGCTGGCGATCACCGTGACCGCCCCGCTGCGCGCGGCCAGGCGCGCCGCGCGCACCTTGGTGGTCATGCCACCACGGCCCAGGGCGCCGCCGCCGCCGGCCACCGCCGCCAGGCGCGCATCGTCGGCGCGCCCCTCCTCGATCAGCCGGGCGCTGGGGTCATGACGCGGGTCGGCGTCGAACAAGCCCTCCTGGTCGGTCAGGATGACCAGCGCATCGGCCTCGAGCAGGTTGGCCACCAGGGCGCCAAGGGTATCGTTGTCGCCAAAGCGGATCTCGTCGGTGACCACGGTGTCGTTTTCGTTGATCACCGGCACCACCTTGAGGTCCACCAGCGTGCTCAGCGCCGAGCGCGCGTTGAGGTAACGCTTGCGATTGGACAGATCGTCGTGGGTCAGCAGAATCTGCGCGGTCACCAGACCGTGACGACCGAAGTGACTCTCGTAGGTTTCGGTCAGCACGTTCTGCCCCACCGCCGCAGCGGCCTGGAGCTCTCGCACCGATGACGGGCGAGCCCGCCAGCCGAGACGCACCATGCCTGCCGCCACGGCCCCGGAAGACACCAGCACCACCTCGATGCCGCGACTCGCCAGGGCGGCGATCTGATCCACCCAGCCACCGATGGCGGGGTCATCGAGGCCACGCCCGTCGTTGGTCAACAGGGCGCTGCCAATCTTCACCACCACCCGTCGCGCGCTGGACAGGGCGTCACGCCCCGGGACCCGCTCTCCGCTGTGCATCCTTTTCTCGCCCCGCTGCTCTGGCCGAACGGGGAGGCTGTCGACTCCCCTGACGACCGCTATTGAACGTATTCGACCTCGACGTCGTAGTCGTCGTCATCGAGATCGTCATCGTCGTCTTCGTCACGCTTGCGACGACGACCCAGGCGCGCCTCTGTCCTGGCCACCGCCTCATCTTCCATGCGCCGGCGCATCTCCTGCTCGCGCTCCATGGCCTCTTCATCCTCGTTCTCGAGGGTGCGCTGCTCGGTCAGCCAGCGATGGGCCGCCTGCACCAGTGCCTCGGTGCCGACGTTGGAGATCGCCGAGATACGAAAGACCGGGCCTTCCCAGCCGAGTCGACGCACGATCTCGTCGGCGGCAGCCTCACGCTCGTCCTCGGGCAGCAGGTCGAGCTTGTTGAGCACCAGCCAGCGCGGGCGCTCGGCCAGGGTCGGCGAGAACTCGCCCAACTCATGGATGATCGCCTCGGCGGCTTCCACCGGATCGGACTCATCGAACGGCGCCACATCCACTACGTGGAACAGCAGGCGGGTGCGCGTCAGGTGCTTGAGAAAGCGCAGTCCCAGGCCGGCACCGTCGGAGGCACCCTCGATCAGCCCCGGCACGTCGGCCATGACGAAGTGCTCGTGCATGCCGAGCTTCACCACTCCCAGGTTCGGCACCAGGGTGGTGAAGGGGTAGTTGGCCACCTTGGGCTTGGCCGCCGACACCGAGCGGATCAGCGTCGACTTGCCGGCGTTGGGCAGGCCCAGCAGACCGACATCGGCCATCACCTTCATCTCCAGGCGCAGGTTACGCCGCTCACCCTCGGTGCCCGGCGTGGTACGCCGTGGTGCCCGATTGGTGGAGGACTTGAAGTGAATGTTGCCGAGCCCACGGCGGCCGCCCTGGGCCACCTGCACCACCTGGCCGATCTCGGTCACGTCGGCGATCACCTCGAGGGTATCCTCGTCGATCACCGTGGTACCCACGGGCACCTTGACGTGGAGATCCTCGCCGGCGCGGCCGCTCATCTGGCGACCCTGGCCGGGCTGGCCGTTCTGCGCCTTGTAGAAGCGCTGATACTTGAAATCGATCAGCGTATTGAGGGCATCGTCACCAATCAGGTAGACGCTGCCACCATGGCCGCCATCGCCGCCATCCGGGCCGCCCTTGGGCACGTACTTCTCGCGCCGGAAGCTCAGGCAACCGTTACCTCCGTTGCCTGCCTCCACGATGATCGAGGCTTCGTCGACGAACTGCATCTATCACTCTCCTGGCGGATGCTTTCCACCATGATACAAGAAGGCCCCGCGCTTGGCGGGGCCTTCCGGGACCTGTCGGCAAGCGAGTCACGCTCGCCGGCGGCCCATGGCGTTCGGGCGGTCTCAGGCAGAGACGACGCTGACGAACTTACGGTTCTTCGGACCCTTGGTCTCGAACTTGACCACGCCTTCGTCCAGAGCGAACAGGGTGTGGTCCTTGCCGATGCCAACACCGGTGCCGGCGTGGAAACGGGTGCCACGCTGACGCACGATGATGTTACCCGGGGTCACGGCCTGACCGCCGAACAGCTTGACGCCAAGGCGTTTGCTTTCACTGTCGCGACCGTTACGTGTGGAGCCGGCTGCCTTCTTATGAGCCATTGCAAAGTCCTCGCTCGTTGAGGGAATAGTCCGCTACGCATTCGCCCGAGGGCGAGGCGTATTTAGGCAGAAATTCCGGTGATTTTAACTTCGGTGAACCACTGACGGTGGCCCTGACGCTTCATGCTGTGCTTGCGGCGACGGAACTTGATGATAGTCACCTTCTCGCCACGGCCGTGGGCGACGATTTCGGCGCTGACCTTGGCACCCTCGACCAGCGGGGCACCAACGGTGACGTCGTCATCGTTGCCGACCAGCAGAACCTCGTCGAACTCGACGGTATCGCCGGTGGGGATTTCCAGTTTCTCGAGCTTGAGAGTCTGGCCTTCCTGAACGCGGTACTGCTTGCCACCGCTTTTGATCACTGCGTACATGCTGTTTCTCCAGAAACTCATCGGGGTTGGCTCTTGATCGACCTGCTTCGAGTGGCGCCCCTTTTGGCAGCCATCTGACAGGGAGCATGGATGAGTGGGCCGCGTATTATAGCGACACCCTCGCGTGGGCACAACCCGACAACCAGCGTCAAGTGGCGAGACCGGAAAAAACCCCGCGCGAGGCCGCCGCCGGGCGCTAATCGTCTTGACGCCCCCATGGGCGGCCCATAGCATGACCGGCAACCCAAGGCCCACGGCCTCCCTCACCTCCAGTCGAAGCCGCCTTCATGTCAGTCAACGCCACCCCGTCACCATCAGCAGCTCCTTCGCCGATTCACGCGGTGGTCGCCGACGACTTCGCCGCCGTCAACCAGACCATCCTCGACCAGCTCGCCTCGCGCATCCCGCTGGTGGAGACCATCGGCCAGTACATCATCGAAAGCGGCGGCAAGCGTCTGCGCCCCCTGCTGGTGCTGCTGGCGGCACGCGCGCTGGAGTATCAGGGCGATCGTCACATCACCCTGGCGACGCTGATCGAGTTCATGCACACCTCGACGCTGTTGCATGACGACGTGGTCGACGAGTCGCACATGCGTCGCGGCAAGGCCACCGCCAATGACGCCTGGGGCAACGCGCCCTCGGTGCTGGTCGGCGACTTTCTGTATTCGCGCTCGTTTCAGATGATGGTCGAGGTCGGCTCCATGCGCATCATGGAGGTGCTGTCCGCCGCCACCTGCACCATCGCCGAGGGCGAGGTTCAGCAGCTGACCAATGTGGGCAATCCCGACACCGACGAGGCCGCCTACTTCGACACCATCCTCGGCAAGACCGCGATGCTGTTCGAGGCCGCCTCCCACAGCGGCGCCATCCTGGCCGGCGCCGACGAGCGCCAGGAACAGGCGCTGGCGCTGTACGGACGCTACCTGGGTCTGGCGTTCCAGCTGGTCGACGACCTGCTCGACTACGAGGGCGACGCCAAGGCCATGGGCAAGAACGTCGGCGACGACCTCGCCGAAGGCAAGCCCACCCTGCCGCTGATCCAGGCCATGGCCGCCGGCACCCCCGACCAGACCCGCCTGGTGCGTCGCGCCATCCGCAAGGGCGGACTCGACCACCTCGACGAGGTGCTGGCCATCGTCAAGTCCACCGGCGCACTGGACTACACCCGCCAGAAGGCCGAAGAGATGGCCGCCAAGGCCCTGGCCGAACTCGACCATCTGCCGCCCTCGCCCTACCGCGACAGCATGGCCGAGCTGGCCCGCCTGGCGGTGGAACGCAAGACCTGAAAATCACCGGGCAAGTGCCCTCAAGTGACGGGGAAGCTGGAAAAAAGTGGCTGACTCGGGCTCGCGAGGGTTGCATCATCCACAAGGATCCGTATACTACGCATCCGTTGAGGGACACACCTCAAACATCGGAGTATAGCTCAGCTTGGTAGAGCGCTGCCTTCGGGAGGCAGAGGTCGTAGGTTCGAATCCTGCTACTCCGACCAAGAATTTAGTAAAGACGGCCACTTAGCTCATCAGAGCGGTGGCCGTTTTTCGTTGGACGCCCCCCTTCACCTCCCCACGTCTTGCAAGTCCGTCACCGCTGACCCACTCTTTCTAGATGCTCGACGCTGCACAATAAAGGCAGCGTCATACGTGGAGATCATGGATTCGATCTCGCCCTCCCCTAACCGACAAGGACCTCTCCCATGGAATGGATCTCCAGCCACGGTACCTTTCTGCAATTCATGACCAGCCTCGGCACTTTGGCGGTCTGGATCTTCTACGCCCAGTTGCTCTACGCCGGCTTCCGTCGCCAGCGGCGCCCCAAGGTGGTCATCAATCAGGTGATGGGCTTGTCCACCCAGGGCCGCTGCCTGATCAGCAACATGAGCGCCGAGGGCATCCATATCGAGACCGTCCAAGTATGGCTGCACGAGAAGTGCGGAATACGCCGCTGCACCGTGTCGGAGGTGGATACCGACGAAAACGGCGACACCCCCACCTCCATCTCCAGGGGGACGCTGCAGGGTCCACTGCCATCCAACGCCCACCTGGATGCCGGCGAAATCGATAGTCTGGTGCGCCGGGCACGCGCCGCCGACATCGAGGACGAAGACAACACCCTGTGTGAGGGTGAAGACAGCGACTACGTGCTCGAGTTGCTGGTGCTGTACATCTACAGCTCCGCCCCCGGCATCATGGGGGCCAGCCGCTCCTTTGTGTTCGACGACAACGGACAGGCGCGTCCCCACCACCTGGAAACGCAACAACTCAGGGGCTACCGCGACCGCAAGCGCATGGCGCGTATCTATCGCAACTATCTGGACCGCTAACCCGTCGTCCGTCCAGGCCACGCCGTCGTCAAGGCTGCCCTTCGCCACCGCCGAGAAACAGTAATGTCTCGGCAAATAGCTGAGGGGCATGCTTTTCCAGATTAAGAAAGTGCGATCCCTCTCCAATCACCACATAGCGCTTTTCCTCAGCTGCCAGCTCTGCGAAAAGCCCTCTGGCATCAGCGTCGGTCGCCGTAGGGTCGTCATCGCCGCGAATAACCAGCGTCGGTACGCTGATGCGCGAAGCCTCATAGATCGGTCGCGCATTGAAGATCTCCCACAGATCAACCAGAACGCCGTTAGGCGCCTTGACGACGTCGGAATCCTCGGCGGGCTCCATAGCCAACATCTCGTCAAACCAGCTGTCGAAAACCGCCCGATCACGCCACTGTTCAAGTGCCTCGGGCGGTATCTGGTTGGCCCAACGCTGGTCTGCCTGCTCTCGATTCACTGTCCGGTAGGCGCCCACGTCGGCCAACTTGCCAGGATCATTCGCATCGGCCAGGCTGCTGGTCCAGTTCTGGTTACGATGGCTATAGACCGGCGCGAACAGCACCAGGCGATCCACCTTTTCATCGTTACGCGCCGTGTACATGCCACTGGTGACGGTACCCCAGGACCAGCCCACCAGATTGACCCTGTCGACTCCAGTGCGCTCGCGAATGAAATCGATGACACCCTCCATATCGTCGATGACCGTCTCTGCCCGCGCGAAAGGTGCGTTGTCTTCAGAGGGCTGCGCCATCACCTCCGGCCGAGTCGAATTGCCATACCCCCGCTGATCAAGGTAGTAGGTGGCAAAGCCTGCCTCCGCGGTGTGATCCATCCAGCTCTTGCCGTCTGCCAGGTCGGTGTCGAAGGAAATGCCGGGATAGGTGGCACCGTGAACAAACAGCACCGCCTCGGACATGTCGGCGGGCGACACTCCATCAGGCAGACGCTCCCTGACATAAAGCTCGATGGCATCGTCCACAGAGCTCTTGATGCGGTGCTCCTGCATGACGGTTTGAGCCAGAAGCGACATCGGGGCAAGCATAGTGGCGAACGTAGTGAAAACGAGGGCGGTTCTGCACGAGGCGAGCATGAGCATCTCCTTGTCATTGGCGGTCACTGAACCGACAGGAGAAGCATAGACGGCGAACTCAGCGGCAACCGCTAGACCTTGGGCAAGGGCCGGAGCGCCCGATATGCCAGCCATCCGCAGCCCCTTGGCATGCGCATCGCCCCTGTCTCCCGAGGCCTGGCCGGCAGCGGAAGACGGGGGCGATAAAGGCGTTGATGGACAGCGTGTGCGACTTACGATGCCACGCTCAATTGAACACCGACAGCAATACCAGCGACAGCTGCGGTACGTAGGCGATCACCAGCAAGGTCAGGATCATCACGATCACGAAGGGCACGATGCCCTTGATCACGGTGCCAAGCGAGGCATTGCCGATGCGCGAGGCCACGAACAGATTGATCCCCAGCGGTGGCGTGATGAAGCCGATGGCCAGGCTGACCACCATGACGATGCCGAAGTGCACTGGATCGATACCCATGGAGGTCGCCACCGGATAGAGAATCGGTGACAGCACCAGAATCGCCGGTGTGGTATCCATGACGCAGCCCACCAGCAGCAGCATTACCAGGATGACCAGCAGCAACACCGCAGGGCTCGACGAGAACTGCAGCATGAAGTCGGCGATCGCCACCGGGATCTGCTCGATGGTCAGGATGCGGGCGAAGGTCGAGGCGCAGCCCAGGATCACCATCACCGTGCCGGTGGTGGCGCAGGACCCAGCGATGGTCTTGAAGATATCCCGGGGCGACAGCTCGCGATGGATGAACACCCCACAGACAAAGGCGTACACCGCCGCCACTGCCGCCGCCTCGGTGGGAGTGAAGATGCCCGCATAGATACCCCCCAGGATAATCACTGGATTGAGCAGCGCCCACTTGGCCTCCCACACCAGGCACAGGGTCTTGCGCCCATCGAAGGGGGCATCATCGCCCTTCCAGCCCATCTTGCGGGAATAGAAGTAGGCGTAGGCGATCAGCACCAGACCAATCAACAGTCCCGGCAGGACACCGCCGAGGAACATGTTGGAGATCGAGGTGCCGGTGGAGACCCCGTAGAGCACCATCGGGATCGAAGGCGGAATGATCACGCCGATACTGCCGGCCGCCGCCACCAGCGCCAGCACGAAGGACTTCGAGTAGCCGGCCTCGAGCATGGTCGGCACCACCATGGACCCCACCGCTGCAACCGTGGCCGGGCCCGAGCCCGATACCGCGGCAAAGAACATGCACACCACCACGGTGACGATGGCAAGCCCCCCGGTGAAGCGACCAAAGAAGGCCGAGGCCACCCCGAGAATCCGCCGCGACACGCCGCCGGCCCCCATCAGGTCGCCGGCCAGAATAAATAGCGGTATGGCCATGATCGGAAAGCTATCGGTGGCCGATACCAGGGTCTGGGCCACATAGAGCTCGGACAGGGTGCCGAAGGACAGGATGGTCACCACACAGGACAGACCGATGGCGATGCCCACAGGGACGTTCAGGATCAACAATACCACCAGGCTCAAGAACAATACCGTCGCGGTCATCTCACACCTCCTTGTCGTGTACGGCGTCGGGATGCGCAAGCCGCCAGCGAATGCTCTGCACCTGGCGCAGGGTGGTCAGCGCAAAGCCGACGAAAGGCGCCGCGTAGACCACCCACATGGGAACACCGATGGCCGGGGAGGCCTGGCCGAGCATCAGCTGGCGCTCTATGACCGCCCAGCTGGTCCAGACCACATAAAGCGCGAAGGCCAGAAACAGCAGGTCCCCCAGGATGACCACCCAGTGACGCGCCGAGCGTGGGAACAGCTTGAGCGCCGCGTCGATCTTGATATGCCGCATTTCCCGGGCGCCGTAGCTGATCCCAAGATAAATCAACCAGATAAAGAAGTAGCGCGCGAGCTCCTCGGACCAGGACAGCGACGCGCCCATGATGTATCGCATGAACACCTGCACCGCGAGCAATAGCGTCATCGCGGACATCAGCGCCACGCAGATCGAGATCTCCGCGTACTCATCGAGCCATCTCACAAGTTTCATCCGCTCTCTCCCTGGCAGCGGGGTGATGACAGAAGTCGGCAAGGCTACAGCGAAGCGCCCGCGTGCAGCGGGCGCCTTCTGGCCTCATCGGGTCATGGCTTCAACAGCTCGTCGAGGTACTCGGGATGCTCCATCTTCGATTTGACCAGCGAATAGATGTCGGCCTCGACGGCGGCATCACGCCACAGCTCCTTCTGCTCCGGGGTAATCTCGGTCACCGTCACCCCCTGATCGGCAAACTTGTCGAGGATCTCGCCTTCCAGCTGCTGGGAGCGCTCGCGCTGGTACGTCGTCATCTCATCGATGGTGGCGTCGAGTGCCTCACGCAGGGAGTCGTCGAGGGCGTTGTACCTGTCGAGGTTCATGAACACCAGGTAGGGCGTATAGACGTGCTGGGTCAGCGACACATGGTCCTGCACTTCCTGGAAGCGATTGCCGTCGATGATGCCCAACGGGTTTTCCTGGGCGTCCACGGTCCCCTGCTGCAGCGCGGTAAACAGCTCGGTGAAGGCCATCGGTGTCGGATTCGCACCGTAGGCGCGCCAGGCCGCCAGATGGACCTCATTCTCCATGGTCCGCACCTTCATGCCGTCCAGATCAGCCGGCTCGGCCACCACCTTGCCGCTATCGGTGAAGTTGCGAAAACCGTTCTCCCAGAACGCCAGCCCCTTGAGGCCCTTGCTTTCCAGCGACTCGAGGAGCTTGTCGCCGACCTCGCCGTCCAGGGCGCTGTAGGTGGCCTCCGTCGACAGGAACAGGAAGGGAGCATCGAACACGTACAGGTCCGCAAACAGCGTGGCCATCGGACTGGTCGAGGAGATACCGATGTCGATATCACCGAAGATGGTGCTTTCCACCACCACCCTGTCATCGCCTAGCTGGTTATCCGGGAACAGCGTGATCTCGAGCTCGCCGTCGGTCCGCTCTTCGACCAGGCGCTTGAACTCGACACTGGCGTCCTTGGCCGAGGTCGAGGTCACGCTGGACATGCGCAGCGTTTCGGCCTGAGACAGCGCCGGGGTCATCGCCAGTGCCGCGGCGATCAGGGACAGCTTCATTCTGGAGAGTCTTGGCATGAGGTCTTCCTTTTTTGGCGTTGTTGGCATTGAAGAGCACGGGCACCAAGGCGCCCGTCGTCACAGCGATCCTGCATCCGCTTCTCGAGGGTTCGTCACGCGAGCCGATTGACGGCCCAGTACACCGCCTCCCCTCTGGCAAAACGCACCGCCTCCTCGGCCACCTTGCGCTTGAGCTCGGCAGCCGCGTCCTCGGAATACCAGGCCATGTGCGGTGTGATCAGACAGCTTGGCTGGGCCCACAACGGGCTCTCGGGTTCCAGCGGCTCCCGTTCGGTGGTGTCGAGTCCTGCCCCGGCAACGTGACCGGAGGCGAGCGCCTCGGCCAGTGCCACCTCGTCGATGATCCCGCCCCGTGAGGTGTTGACCAGAAAGACCCCGGGCTTCATCGCGGCCAGTGCCCCTGCGTCGATCAGGTGACGGGTGTCCTCCGTCAGCGGGCAGAACACCGCCACCACATCGGCCCGGCCGTAGAGCGAATCGAGTTCGACGGCTTCGATATAGTCGGTGCCATCCTCGGCACTGGGGCGGTAGAAGGCGTCGTAGCCGATGACGCGGAAACCGAGGGCGTCGACTTTCCGAGCGTACAGTCGACCGATCCGCCCCAGGCCGATCAGACCCACCGTCTGAGTCGACTGCCGCCGCAATGGAATGGCCTCGACGTAGTCCCAGCGACCCTGGTGACAGGCAAGGTTCATCGGCACCAGCTTGCGCGTGAGCGCCAGCGTCAGCGCCAGGGCATGGTCGGAGACCTCGTTCATGCCGTAGTCGGGTACGTTGCATACCTGCACCCCGGCGGCGGTGGCCGCCTCGAGGTCCACGTTATTGACGCCGACACCGTAGCGCACGATCAGCTTGAGTCGTGGCAGTGCCTCGAGCACCCGACGGGTGAAGGGGGCGTACTGGTTGAGCGCGATGTCCACGTCAGTAAGCTGATCGACCAGATCCTGCTCGCTGCGACAGGCCAGCATCGGTGCGTCGAATCCGGCGGAAGCCAGGATGTCCTGCTCGACGTCATGGTCGGCGTGATCCAGATCGGAGAAGACAATGTTCATGGCAGGTGTCCTTTTCAAGATCCCAGACAACCACTGTCCACAGGCGGAACGGCCTCTCTGACATCGTCAGAGACAGCTGATGCCAGCATCATCAGTGGTCCTTTCATGTCATCCCCGGCGCTGCAGGGGCCGGTATCGACCAATACGTCCATCTCACGCTCCGGTGTGGGTGGTGGCTGCCAAGTACAGAGCGCCACGCGCGACCGCGCCTGGACGCGATGCTGCTTGCTAACTTTCACCACGAAGGGCCCGCGAGATGGTGTCGGCGGTGCGTTTGACCTGGGGGCCCAGGGCTGCCATGCGGTCTCTCGGCATAAAGCTGATGACACTGGTGACACTGACGGCGGCCACGGCGTCATCGACATGATTCTTGACCGGTGCCGAGACACAGCGGATGCCGTACTCGTTTTCTTCCCAGTCGAAGCTCCAGCCGCGCACGTCGGCTTCCTTCAGGTCGCGACGGACCTCCGCGAATGATTTGAGTGCAGGAGCATCCTCGCGTGGCCTGGCTACCCGCTGCACGGCGGCATAGTAGGCGGGCCAGCTGGAGGGATCCTTCGATGCCAGCATTGCCTTGCCCAGGGCAGTGGCCAGCGCCGGCATGCGCCCTCCGGTGCGCGAGCGCATCTCAAGAGTCCGCTTGCCCGGCAACTTGCACAGGTAGAGCACATCACCACCGTCGAGCACCCCGAAGTGCACGGTATCCCGCGTCTGTTCGGCCAGCGCCTCCAGGTACGGCCTGGCAATATCGACCAAGGGCTGCTGCTCTGCCGCCCGTTCGCCCAGCTCGATCAACTTCGCCCCGAGGTAGTAGCCCTTGTAGGGCACCTTGTGCAGGTAGCCGTCTCTGACCAGGCAGGACAGGGAGCGGGCCACCGTACTGCGGGGGAGCTGCATCGCCTGGGACAGCGCCTTGATCGTGGAAATACCACGCCCGACGCACTGCAGCACTTCGAGCCCTCGACTCAGGGTCTGGGTGCCGGAGCGGTCTTTTGGGGGAATCAGTTCATCCATGGCGCCTCCTTGATTCATCCCATTCAAGGCAAGGCCCCATACACGGTCAAATAGTCAACCAATCCACCACATAGTGGGTCACTTGAATAAGTAACTTACGGAAACAGCAACAAAAAACCGCCAACTTCGTGAAAGTGGCGGTGGCAGAAAAAACAACGTCTCACCGATCAGTACGAAATCGCCGACATCTCTTGCAAGACATCTCCTGATGACTCAACCAAGGTCGATATCAGCTCGGGCAATGATGCGCACTTCAGGCAATTTATTTAGCTTGAGGGAACCGTCTTTACTCCTGCACCTTTCATCCAGGTGACGCTTACACCGGCTGATGCTTGCACTCAGGGTCACCAGTGGTCCACTTGAGCGGAGTCGAAGAAAAAAAGTGGCGATCTCAACGAGTTACTATTGCTATTGGGGAAAGACCAAGCCAGCTGGCGACAACGTGCCTTACCGAGGTCGAGAGGGCGGCACCCCGTCCTACCGTTCCCCGCAACCGCGGGGCTCAGCAGTATGGCTCGGCGCTCCTTCTCCTCGTGTCATTACGGCGGACACCTATTCCCCGCTGTCCTGATGAAACCGTTCCGGTACCTGATAGCGCGTGCTGCGGCCACCTCCTGGAAGCTTCACCAAGCACCCCTTCTCGACCAGCCCTGCGAGATGACGGGTGGCAGTTGCCTTACTGACCTTGGCGACTTTCTGGTACTGCGACGCACTGATGCCGTGTTCGAAGCCTCTCTCACCGCCATCCAGCAGGCGGTTCAACACCTTCACCTGCTCAGGCAACAGGCCGGCCGCCCTGAAGTGCTGCCAGAATCGGGCCTTGGCCAACGTCCGATCGACCTTCCCCAGGACATCCAACAAGGTGGCATCCAGGGTCTCCAGGAACCAGACAAGCCAGGCCGTCAGGTCAAGCGTGCCACACTGGTTCGCTTCCAGGCGCCGATAATAGTCAGCGCGGCGCTCCAGGATGGCAGCCGACATGGCATACAGGCGGATACTCTGCTGATCCGCCTGCGCCAAGGCGCGATCGGCGATGGCCCGGGCAATCCGACCATTGCCGTCTTCAAATGGATGCAGTGTCACAAACCAGAAATGTGCCAGGCCCGCTCGAACCAGGGGATCCAGTTCGGGGTCATGATGGCTGGACGCGAACCAAGTGAGGAACTGATCAACCTCATGTTCCAACCCCTCACGCGGCGGCGCTTCGAAATGCACCTTGGGTCGATCGAGGCGGCCCGAGACCACCTGCATGGGCTCCACTCCGCGCCACTGCCCGGGCCTTAGCGTCGTAAGCCCTGCGTCAGCATCAGGGAACAACCACCGATGCCACTGAAACAGCCTGGTGGTGTCCAGCGGCGTGTCAGGCTTGAAGGTGGCATCCAGCATCAACTCTGCCAGGCCTTCAGCACGTGGTGAGGTAGCCCCCTCCGGCTCCTCCACACCAAGGCGTCGGGCCAAGGAAGAGCGAACTGACGCTACGTTCAGACGCTCTCCCTCGATGGCCGAAGAGGTAACGATGCTCAGCAGTAGCGTATCCAGGGCGGCTCTTGCCTCAGCGTCCTGGTCATCCGCGGATGTCAGAGCCCACGAGCGTCCCAGCAAGATGCCGAGATCCCTCCAGCATGCCTGGACCCGCGGCTGAATCTCGGTCGCGTGCCAGGTGAAGTTCGGCCAGTCAGGATGCTGCCAGATCCATGTCGAGGCGTGATCGGTCATGCCAGGCCTCCAAGAAGGCGGAGGAGCCGAATGACAACGATATTCGACTCGCATTGTGAGCCGAATAATGATTGGTTTCGGCTCAGCTGGCAAGTCTGGGAGTCATAAGGCCTCGGCGACCATGAGGACAGGTTTCAGATCAGGCCACCCAATCCAAAGGTGGTCAAAGGTGGCCCTCATGGCGGCCCGGGGAGCGATGCCCCGCTGCATGAGGCGGCGTGCCGTCCACGAATACAGGGCATGGGTAAGACCGGCCAATAGCCCCAACAGCAAGCCGTGGATCAGGTCCGATCGGCGGATGGCCTATGGATAACGCGACACGGCGTACTTCTTCCTGAAGATCCGCGCCGCATTTCCCGGCAAAATGCGATGAACCCAAAAAAAGCCCCCGAGTCTCCTCGGGGGCTGCTGTGCTGACCGCCTGTTCAAAGGGGTCTGCCATCGCCGGACCTCAGGCCGGCATGTCGTTGGCCTTGGCGTCGCGCGACCAGACCCGGTGGCCACGAATCGCCTCCTGGAAATCGGCGTAGAGATCGTCCACGGTCTGCGCCGAGAACACGCCGTCTTCCGGCACCTCGATGCCAGCCGCCTGCAGCACATTGGCACCGTCGCCGAGTGCAGCGATCGGCTTGAGGTGCTTGTAGGCCTCCTGCACGTAGTAAAGCCCCAGGCCGGAACCCGCCAGCGCCTTGACACTGTCATCGCCAGGGGCCACCGCCACGGCGTCCAGAGTCACCGACGGCAGTCCGTTGAGCATGGCATCCGGGGTCAGGGTGCCGCCTTGAACGGTCGCCACGGGCGCCATCGACGGCGCGATGATGAGCCCCTGGGCCCCCTCGGCTTCCAGGCGCTTCTGCAGCGCTTCCACCTGGTCACCGTCGACCCCGTCGGCGGCCAGGATCGCCACCTTGCGATAGCGAATATCCGGCTGACCGCGATGCATCAAGCTAAGCGCCGAGGAGGCGTCCAGCGACGTGGTGCCCAACTCTTCCGAGGGTGCCGGCGGATGCTCCGGCGGCTTGACACCATGCACCTCGCCCACCCGTCGCGCGAGCTCCATGTCGATATTGGGCAGGATCTCCTTGATCACCCGCTCACGGATCCACGGACGCTCGACCTTGGACAACTCGAAGGCGTAAGCGGCGATGATGTGCTCTTTCTCGACGTCACTCTGGCTATGCCAGAACAACCTGGCCTGGGAGTAGTGGTCGCCGAAAGACTCGCTGCGCGCCCTGACCTTGTGGGCATCGATGCGCTCCTGATAGCTCTCGAAACCGCCGTTTTCTTCCGCCGGCGGGGTCTCCCGGGGCCAGCCATCCTCGATCGAGTTGGGTTCGTAGGAAACCTGGCCCTTGTTGATGGTCTGACGGTGCGGAGCGTCGCGCTGGTGATTGTGGAACGGGCACACCGGCTGGTTGATCGGGATCTCATGGAAGTTCGGGCCACCCAGGCGCAGCATCTGGGTATCCAGATAAGAGAACAGGCGCCCCTGAAGCAGCGGATCGTTGCTGAAGTCGATGCCGGGCACTACATTGCCGGGGTTGAAGGCGACCTGCTCGGTCTCGGCAAAGTAGTTGTCCGGGTTGCGATCCAGCACCATTTTGCCGATGGGAGTCACCGGCACCTGCTCCTCGGGAATCAGCTTGGTCGGATCGAGGATATCGAAGTCGAAGGCATGCTCGTCTTCTTCCTCGACCACCTGAATGCCGAGCTCCCACTCCAGGGCATCGCCATTCTCGATGTCTCCCCACATCTCGCGGCGGTTGAAGTCCGGATCACGACCCCACAGCTTCTGGGCCTCGTCCCAGATCAGCGAGTGGGTGCCCGCCAGCGGCTTCCAGTGGAACTTGACGAAGCGGGCCTTGCCTTGTCGATCGATCAGCCGGAAGGTGTGGACGCCGAAGCCTTCCATATAGCGGTAGTGCCGCGGGAAGGCCCGGTCGGACATGGTCCACAGCACCATATGGGCGCTCTCGGGCATCAGCGAGACGAAGTCCCAGAAGGTGTCGTGGGCCGACTGTCCCTGGGGAATCTCGTTGTGGGGCTCGGGCTTCACCGCGTGCACGAAGTCGGGAAACTTCATCGCGTCCTGAATGAAGAACACCGGCATGTTGTTGCCCACCAGGTCCCAGTTACCCTCATCGGTGTAGAACTTGGTGGCAAAGCCGCGCACGTCGCGCACGGTATCATTGGAGCCGCGGCCGCCCTGCACGGTGGAAAAGCGCACGAATACCGGCGTCTTCTTGCCGGTATCCTGAAACAGTCCCGCCTTTGAGTACCTTGCCGCCGCCTCATAGGGCTGAAAGTAGCCGTGGGCCGCCGCACCGCGGGCATGGACGATACGCTCGGGAATGCGCTCGTGATCGAAGTGATTCATCTTCTCGCGGAAGATGAAGTCTTCCATCAGCGTCGGGCCGCGCTCGCCGGCCTTCAGCGAATTGTGGTTGTCCGCGATCCGGGTGCCCTGGTTGGTACGCAGGTCATGCCCGGTCGCATCACTGCGGTAGGTCTCGAGATTGTCGGACTTGCTGTTGGCGTCGGTACGACGCTCAGTGTCATGAGCCTCGTCTCGATTCGGTTGGGTGTACGGATTCTTCGCCATGACAAACACTCCGTTGTTTGCTCGGGAAATGAGCCTTCCACGCCACCAGGCGTGGGCCGTCATCGGTCCGGTCGGCGCCAACTACCAGTCACACCGCCAAACAAGCCATTCCCTTATAGGCAAGAGATCTACAACTCTCAAACCTCCATCGAAGCACCCTCTTATGCAAAGAAACGAAACACCTCTTCTATATCAGTAAGTTAAACCTTATACATAGAGTTAACAAAAGTTAGACTCTTACATACGCACACCTGCATTACATTGCCTTACGTGATGCGCAACCCTAAATCGAGAAGGCGTCTCGCGCTCGGCCGCACCGCCACCCGGGCCATCGAGCGATGCGGCAGCTTGGCACACACATCCATCTTGCGAGTCGGGCCGACTCAGCTCACTCCTTTCTTCTCAACTCCGCCACCTGCTCAAGCTCGAGTCCGCAGATCTCTGCGATTTCGCGGTCATCCATGGCGGTGCGTGCAATCAGGTTACGCGCGGCTTCCAGACGCCCTTCCTCGCGCCCTTCCTCGCGCCCTTCCTCGAGTCCCTTCTGCTTCCACTGTTCGGGCCATCGTTTGGCACGTTCCGACAGCATGGTGTGTACCTCCTCAAGGTCATTGAGCGCCTGCCACTGCTCGTGGTCGCCCTTCCCGCCCGGCACCCAATTGGGCAGCAGGACGCGCTTGATCCATGTCGCGAAGTGGCGCCGCAGCCGAGCCTGCCCGGGTGATTTCAACCACTCCACCAACTGGCCGATGGTGTCGATCACGTCCTGTTGGCTGTGGTGATACTCCAGCCGAAAGATGGCGGCAACCATGTTGCGGGTGTCCGTGGGCCAGCGCTCGTCGGCGACGATTGCACCTTCATCCAGCAGCAGATAGGACTGCGAGGGTTGGTAGCGAGCCAGCTCCGTCGCTGCGGGATGAACCAGTTCGGACAGTTCCTGCGCTGCGCTCCAGCGCCTTTCTCCATTGTAGAGGACGATAGGCAGTACCGGCGGCAAGCTGCGCTCGCTGGCCAACTTTCTCTGCTTCACCAGGTCCTGATACAGCAGCCCCACGTAGGTCATGATGCGCAGCGCCATGAAGGGATCGACGCTGCTCTGAAACTCGATCAGCAGATAAAGGTACAGCCAATCATCACCAGAATGCACCCGCCAGATCACGTCACCTTCGCGGTCGCGAAGATCATCCGTCACGAAACCGCCGCTGACCTTCTCCAGGCTGTCCAGGTCCAGCCGCTCGACCCACTCCCCTTCGACGAACCCCGTCAAGAGGTCACGTATCACCTTGGGCTCACTGAACAGCAGCTTGTAGCTCTGATCGTGTCTATCACGCATGGCAGGCTGGTCCATTTATACATCCTGAACCAGACAATGACGTGGGCCCCTCGAGAGCTCCAGCGCACGAGAAGATCTCGGCAAAGACCAGCCAAAAAAGTGATACGTACGGAGCAATCTAAGTGGAGTTGTCAAAATACATGCTGAAAGGAAACGGCTTTAAGGCTCCTTTCCCTGGCATTTCAGAAAGTCTTGTGGCAAATGGCGTTAACACCCTTCAGGCATCGGTCACCCCATCTAACGATCCTCGTCAAACTCAGGTCAAATCGCTCAACGCAGGGATATCGTTCTGGATAGACTACAACCAAAGGCACTCCCTCTCTGAATGCCACCAGGGTATCGATACACCATTTCCTGCCGGCACCGCGCCCGCGTATCCGCGTAGAAATCCTGGCAGTCATGGTCCAGCCAACATTTAATGAGAAGAAAAGGGACTACAAGACCATGGATACACCACTGGAAAGGGCTAAACGCACACTTCGACTTGCCTTTATCGAACACAAGGTACAAGGGGGCCTCGCCGGCAGGGACCGGTCGATCAACTATTTCCTGGATGTCATGGGGGATGTGCTCACGCCCTGGGCCATCGATAACCTGCCCCCTCGTATACTGAGTGACCTGTTCATCAACCTGCTTCAAAGCTACCAAGCAGGTCTGCCGAGAAAGGACATGGGGCAGGCTCTGCTCGAGGATATGACCCCGACGGGAGTAGCCTTCACGCTCTACCATGACCAAGGCTCCAGGTACCCTTACAACGAGCCTGAGCCGCTCGAGGGTGAGGCAACGGATAAAGTCGTTTCACTATTCTCGAGGTGACATATGCAGGAGATGGTTGAGCAGATCCACAGCTACATGTGGTCGTTCTGTCAGAAGGCTCGGATCGATGTTGACCCTGTCATGCTCAAGCGGAGCATCGGTCAGCAAGTGTCTGGCGCCCTGCTTGTCGTCTCGCCGGAAGCCCTCAAGCGCATCGGCCATACTCGCCTGGCCGTCATGATCGATGTGGCCAACCGCCACGACCTCTCCCTGGCTGAACTGTTGAACGAGGCACTGGTGGCTGGTGCTGACGATGCTGCATCCGTTTGCCGATCACTTCAACCCAGGAAGGAGCACATTCAGAAAATCAAAGCGCGCTCGAGGCTGACACTCGTCAGGCCCACAGGACCTCCTCTCGCCTAGGCAACAACCGCCAGACGATGCTCCCCACCATTGCATCGACGAGGAAGCCGACCTGGCGGGCACTGACTGGCCCGATGTTTCTCAGCTTCAATCCATTCTCCAGCACTTTTGTCACACCACGTCGCCCACCAGATCTACTGCAGAACTTCGCCCAAGACGACGGCGATGTTGCATGGCTCGACATGTTCACGAATCAGCGAGCTACGACGCCAACGAGCGCGAGACGGGACGCTGCACCTCGTTATCGCTCCTTCCACCAAGGTCTACCCCATTCGAGGCATTCCTGCCTTGCCTTAAATGTCAGACATTAACTATAGTAACGTCGAACATTATGGAGGCCTGGATGGACGCTCTCGCTTCACTCCCGAGGCCCGCCGAGGGTCGCGGTGCCGCGGCGCTGGCCGAGGTACTGGCACGGGCGATTCTGTCGGGACACTGGCAGCCGGGGGATCTGTTTCCTCGGGAGCTGGACCTGTGCCAGCACTTCGAGGCCAGCCGCAATCGGGTGCGTAACGCCCTGGGCGAACTCAGCGCGGCGGGGCTGATCGAGCGCACCGCAGGTCGCGGCACCGTGGTGCGCGATATCGTCGACTGGCATCTGCTGGATCCGCAGATGAGCGGCTGGATGGCCAGCCTGGACGCGCCCCACCCGCAACTGGTCGAGGCGGTGTTTGCCTTTCGCCTGGCAGCGGAACCCTATATCGGCGAGCTGGCGGCGCTTAACGCCTCCGGCGAAGACCTGGCACGCATCGAACGCGCCTTTGAAGGCATGCGGGAGACCGCCGATGCGCCCTCGCAACGACTGGCCCACGCCGAGCACGATGTGGCCTTTCACGACGCCATCTATCGCGCCAGCCACAACCTGGTCTGGCGCCAGATGGGGCTGCTGTTGAGGCCCTCCATCGTGGCCCTGATCCAGCGCTCGCAGCGCCATGCCGGGAGTTCCTCTGACGACCACACGGACGACGCAGCAGGCGGCCATGCGCGTGGACTCAGCGACAGCCTGGAGCGCCACCGCCAGCTACTCGAGGCGATTCGCCTGAGGCAGCCAGAGCAGGCCCGCCACGCCACCGAACTGCTGCTCGAGCGCACCGCACGTGACCTGGACAAGACGCTCCCGGCCAGTGGCATCACGACACCGGCGTCGCGACACCTTTAAGCCCGTCCGCTCGCTTCACCCAACCCCATCGACATCGGGCCAAGCAGGCCCCCACAAGAGGCATCGACCATGAAGATCACCCGACTCAAGACCTGGCAGGTTCCGCCGCGCTGGTGCTTTCTGAAGATCGAGACCGACGAGGGCGTCTACGGCTGGGGCGAGCCGGTCATCGAGGGCCGGGCCGCCACCGTGGAAGCCGCAGTGCACGAGCTGTCGGACTACCTAATCGGCCAGGATCCGCGCAATATCGAGCACCTGTGGAACGTCATGTACCGGGCCGGCTTCTATCGCGGCGGCCCGATTCTGATGTCCGCCATCGCCGGCATCGACCAGGCGCTGTGGGATCTCAAGGGCCGCGAACTCGGCGTGCCGGTGCATCAACTGCTGGGCGGCAAGGTGCGTGATCGCATGCGTATGTACGCCTGGACCGGCGGCGATCGTCCCGCCGACGTGGGTGCCGGCGCCAAGGCACTGACCGATCAGGGATTTACCGCCTTCAAGATGAACGGCACGCCGGAGATGCAGATCGTCGACAGCCATCGCAAGATCGACGAGGCGGTGGCCCGCGTCGCCGAGGCTCGCGACGCCGTCGGCCCCGATGTGGGCATCGCGGTGGACTTCCACGGCCGTGTCCATCGGCCCATGGCCAAGACGCTGATGCGCGAGCTCGAGCCCTATCACCTGATGTTCATCGAGGAGCCGGTGGCACCCGAGCACCTGCCGGTGCTCAAGACCATCGCCCAGGATCTGGCCACCCCGATCGCCACCGGCGAACGCCTGCACACCCGTTTCGCCTTCCGTGACCTGCTCGCCGACAACATGGTCGATATCGTCCAGCCGGACCTGTCTCACTGCGGCGGCATCAGTGAAGGCTTGAAGATCGCCACCCTGGCCTCGGCCTACGACGTGGCCCTGGCGCCCCACTGCCCGCTGGGCCCGCTGACCCTGGCGGCGTCGCTGCAGCTGGATGCGGTATGTCACAATGCCTTTATCCAGGAACAGAGCATGGGCATCCACTACAACAAGGACAACGACGTGCTCGACTATCTGGTCGACAAGAACGCGCTGGCGATCGAGGACGGCTTCTGTGCCATTCCCGAGGGGCCCGGCCTCGGCGTCGAGATCAACGAGGCGTTCGTCGAGGAACGCGCCAAGGTCGGACACCGCTGGCGCAATCCGGTATGGCAACACGATGACGGCTCCGTCGCCGAGTGGTGAGCGACGGCTGATCGCGTTGCCGAACAATGACAACAGTCCTGGTGGATGCGCGCTCCAAGGTGCCATCCGCCAAGTTCGAGGAGACGTCATGTCCCGTTCCGCATCCCCCTGCCTTGGCGAGGCTCGCGCCATCGTCGAGGCACCCTGCGAACTCGGCGAGGGCCCCAGCTGGGACGCCCGGCGTGGCGAGTTTCGCTGGCTCGATATCCTCGGGCGCCGCTTCCATCGCTACCGCCTCGAAGACGGCGATCATCGGTCCCAGGCGCTGGACGAGCTGGTGTCCTTCGCCGCCCCCTTGACCAGCGGTGATGATCTGCTGGTCACCGAACACGGCCTCAAGGAACGCGACCACGCCCACGGCGGCGTGTCACCCTGGCGCGAGGTCGAGGCTGCCAACCCGGTGACGCGCAGCAACGATGCGCGCATCGATCGCCACGGCGGGCTGTGGTTCTCGACCATGGGCAAGGCCGCCGAAGCCGCAGCCGGCAGCCTCTATCGCCTGTACCGCGGCGAGATCTTCTGCCTGAAGCAAGACATCACCATCCCCAATGCCCTGTGCTTTTCACCGGATGGTCGCCTTGGCTACTTCACCGACACCGCCACCGGGGTGGTCATGCGCTGGGCGCTCGACGCCGAGGGCTTCCCGTTGCGCCAGGATGGCGGCGCCTTCCTTCAGGACGGGGTGGCGGCAAGGCCCGAACAATTGGCCGAGCCCGAACCCTGGGCGGACTTCAACGACGACCCGGGAAACCCGGACGGCGCAGTGATCGATGCCGATGGCTACATGTGGCTGGCGCTATGGGGGTCAGGGCGGGTTGCCCGGCTGACGCCGGATGGCGAGGAGGTCGGTCATGTCAGGGTCAACGCCGACCAGCCCTCCTGCCCGGCCTTCGGCGGGCGTGAGCTGACCACCCTGCTGATCACCACCGCCACCGAAGGACAGCGAGAACACAAGGAAGGCCGCCAGGACGGCGCTACCTTCCTGTTCGACCTGAGCGAAGCGCTTCCCGGCGTACGTGGGCTCGATGATCCACCGATCGCACTGCGCTGAATCGCTGCTCACATGCCGCCGCTTTCGGCTTGTCCATCGGCGGCGCCCCCAGGTTTACGACGCACCCCCAGAGGCCTGAAGCATGAGCGAATCCGACTCTCCCAAGGTCGCCATCATCACCGGTGGCTCACGCGGTATCGGGGCCGACATCAGTCGGCGTCTGGCCAACGATGGCTATGCAGTGATCGTCAACTACGCCCATCACCGCGAGGTCGCCGACGGCCTGGTCGAGGAGATCCTGGCCCAGGGCGGCGCGGCGCTGGCCGTTCAGGCAGACATCTCACGCACCGACGAAGTGGCGCAGCTTTTCGACACTGCCATGCAGCGCTTCGGTCGCGTCGATGCGCTGGTGAACAATGCCGGCGTGCTCAAGGCGGTGCCCATCGCCGAGGCGGCGGACGACGACTACGACACGCACTTCGAGACCAACACGCGCGGCACCTTCAACACCCTGAGGGAAGCCGCCTCGCGCCTGGAAGATGGCGGCCGAATCGTCAACCTGTCGAGCAGCGCGCTGGCGCTGAATCTGCCTGGCTACGGGCTCTACAACGCCACCAAGGCTGCGGTGGAGTCGCTGACCCGAGTGTTTGCCGGCGAGTTGCGCGGCAGGCGGATCACCGTCAACGCGGTAGCGCCGGGACCGGTGGATACCGAACTGTTCCGCTCGGGCAAGACCGAGGAACAGATCGAAAGGTTCACCCATATGCCACCACTGGAGCGACTGGGCCAACCGCGTGACATCGCCGCGGTGATCGCCTTCCTGCTAAGCCCCGAGGCCGAGTGGATCAATGGCCAGGTCATCCGCGCCAATGGCGGCTTCGCCTGAAGCAGCGTCGTCAAGGCTCAGCGCAGTTCTTCGTTGGCGGCGTCGCGGATGCCGTCCCCGACGCGACTGCGCAGCCACTCGGTGGCGGCCTCGGCGGTCATTGGTCGTGAAATCAGGAAGCCCTGCAGCATATGGCAGCCTTGCTCCGCCAGGTGGTCCGCCACCGTCTGGTCTTCCACCCCCTCGGCGACCACGCTTAGCCCCAGATGGTGAGCAAGCTCGATCGTGGAGGACACGATGACGTCGTCCTCGGACCCCTTCACCAGCTGCATGACGAAAGACTTGTCGATCTTCAGCTCCTGGACCGGCATGCGCTTGAGCTGGGCCAGCGACGAATAGCCCGTTCCATAGTCATCGATGGCCAGCTCCACCCCCATGGCGCGCAATGACTGCAGCTTGCGCGCCCCCATCTCCGGCGATTCCATCAGCGCGCTCTCGGTGAGCTCGATGCACAGACACTCGCCGCGCAGGCCATGGCGGTCCAGCGCCCGCTCGACCCGCTTGATCAACCCTGGCTGCTGCAGGTCCATGGCCGAGATATTCACCCCGAGGCGCACATTGAGCCCTGCCTCGCTCCACCTGGCCAGCTGCTGGCAGCCGGTGTCGATGACCCACTGGGTCAGCTGGTGGATCAGCCCCGAGCGTTCGGCCAGTGCAATGAATTCATCCGGAGGGATGCGTCCGAGCCTGGGGTGATCCCACCGCAGTAGTGCCTCCATGCCGAGGGCCCGTCCTGTCAGGGCCGACACCTGGGGTTGATAACGCAGCGAGAACTCACCGTTGCTGGCGGCGTGCTGGAGATCGCGCACCAGAGACAGATGGCGCAGATGGCGTTCGTCCTGGCCGTGCAGGTAACACTGATAGGACTGGCGTAGCTGACGTGCTCGATCCAGTGCGATCTCGGCCCGCCGCAGCAGCAGGTTGGCCTCGCCGCCATGCTCCGGATAGCGCGCCTCGCCCATGGCGCAATCGAGTGTCACCGGCGACCCATCCAGACGGATCGCCCGGGTCAGTCGACGATGCGTATCCTCAAGCCACAGCGGGTCGAGGTGAGACACTGACAGCAGCAGCAGGAATTCGTCGCCACTGAGACGGTAAGCCCCTGCCTTGGGTGCCGGCAGATCCGCCAGGCGTCCGGCCAGCGTACTCAGTACCTGATCACCGAAGTCATGGCCGAAGGTGTCGTTGATCCGGCGCATATGGTTGATGGTCAGCCGCAGCAGGGTAAAGGGACGCCCGGTGGCGATGGCAGCCTCGATATCCTCGTTGGCGCATTGGCGATTGCCTAGCCCGGTCAACTGGTCCTGGCGTGAGCGCTTGCGAATGTCGGCTTCCCGGCGCACCAGGTCGTTCTGCATCTTCAGCATGGTCGAGGACAGCAGACCAAATTCTCCCTTGCGGGGAAGTCGATCGAGATCCAGAGGTTCCCCACGCCCCACACTCTTGGCCGCCCCGACCAGCCGCAACAGCGGCAGACTCACGCCTCTAGCGATCAAGCTGGCGGCCACCAGCATCAGCGCCAGGCTGATCGCCAGGATGATGGCCAGCTGGCGCTTTATCGCCTGATAGTCGGCCAGCAGAGTCTCGTAGGAACGTTCCACCACGAGCTGGATACGCCCCTTTGCATCCTCGAACAGCGTCGAGGCTCGGCGCAGACCCTCGCTCCCCACAAGGCCAACGTCCTCACCTTCACCCACCTGCACCTCGAAATGGGTGTCGCTACGAATCAGCGCCGACAGCGCCGTTGCCATGTCCTCGTCCAGGCGAAACCCCATGACCAGCCAGCCCACGGACGTCGTCCCCCGCACCGGATGCAGGACAAGTTGAAAGGCCTCGCCATCATGAATGAACAGGGTGATGGTCCCATCGGTGCGTCTCGCCTGATCCCGGAGGTCAGGGAAAGCATCCGTGGCCCCGGCATCATGATGGCTCGACACCATCACACGGCCCTCATCATCGAGCAGGCTCACCATGTTGGCACCCATGCGCTCCGCGTACTCGCCAAGCACGTCCACTCGCACCGCGCTGTCGAGCGGGTCGATGGCCTCGCGGAAACGCGGATCTTCCACCAGCAGATCCACACTGTGCAGCAATTGCTGGCCCCAGCCATCGAGCAGGGCTTGCGCCACGCCGGAGGCCACGCCCAGTTCCTTCTCGCCCTGCTCCATGGCGGTCGTCTTGAGCGCACTGAGTACCGCCCATGACACGACCAGCTGGATCCCGATGGTCAGGACCAGCATCACCAGCAGTAGCCGAGCACGAAAGGACATCGAAAGGCCTCCACAGATTGTCGATGGCGCCACCACCACACAAACGCTGCACACAGAGTGGCAGATAAAGTCACCCGTAACCCCCTCACGGGCACTGCGGTCTAACCGGCTTAGGCCACTTCAGGCACAGGCTTCACCCTTTGGCTTCTAGAATAGCCATACTGTTACTAAATGTAACTAATATTCACAAAATCTTTGCCGTCCAGCCCTGCGCAGTCGCGGCAGCCCTGACCGACGAGGTGGCGGCCAGTCCGTCATGAGCTCTGATATGCTGTGGTTTCATCACCGACGAGAGACCAACATGACCGGATCGACACCTCGCAGACGACCCTATCAATTGGCAGAGACCATCAAGGGCTGGATCGTCGAACGCGAGCTGTCACCGGGTGATCGCCTGCCCGGTGAGGCGGAGTTGATGGAGATCCTCGGCGCCTCCAAGGGCACCGTTCGTGAAAGCACCCGGGTGCTGGAAGCCCAGGGGCTGGTCGAGACGCGTACCGGACCCGGCGGCGGCGTGTTTATCCGGGAAATGAGCGAATCCCGCGCCATCTCGCTGCTCAGCCACTATCTCTATTTCAAGGACATCTCGATCCGCGACATCTACCAGATCCGGTTGGCGCTGGAACCGGAGCTGGTAGCCTCGCTGGCGGGGCAGGTCGAGGCTTCAGAGATCGCCAGGCTGCGCCAGTCGCTTGCGAGCTACGCCGAGCCCGCCTGTGACCTGGACGCCGAGCGCCAGCAGCACATCGACTCGCTGGACTTTCATGAACAACTGGCGCAGCTTTCCGGCGGCAACCCCTTGCTGTCCTTCATCATCCGCTTCACCGCCCAGGTGCTGTCCGACCTTACCGTCTATCGGCGGCTGTACGAGCCCGGCGACCATCATATCGGTCCCGCCGGCTGCCAGTATCACGCCTGGCTGCTCGACGCCATCGAGGCCGGCGACGGAGAACGCGCCCGCACCCTGATGCGCGAGCATCTGCTGGAAGCCCAGGCGGTGATGCACGACAACGAGGCGCAGGTAAGACGCGGGTTTCTCAACGAAGGTTAACCACTAGGGCTCGTCCGAAAAGTGCCTGCGCTCGGTAATACGGCGTTAAAAATCGGATCAAAATGCTCATTTACACCCCGTAAACTGCGCTTTCTCACCGATTTTTGCCTTGTCTAACCTTCGCTCGTCGACTTTTCGGACAGCGCCTAGTAGTTGCGGAGGTGCGAGTCTCGGCGACGCTTATTGCTCCTTCACGGTCAGGTCCTTGAGAAATTGCATCAGTACACGAGTGGCCGCCTCACCGTCGGCCGCGGTGATGGCTTCGTCCGGATGGTGACTCAGGCCATCGGTACAACGCACGAACAACATGCCGATACCGGTCAGGTCGCACATCGCCAGACCGTCATGACCGGCGCCGCTGAACAGCAGATCAGCCGGCTCATCACACCGTTGGCAGGCATCCCCCAAGGCCTCGATCAGCCAGTCCGCGCAGGCCACCGCCTCGGCCTCATAGGTCGTCTCCACCGTCAGTGACAACTCGCGCGCCTGTGCCAGTTGTCGGCAGGCGGCCAGAATGTCCTCGCGACCACGACGCCGAACCTCGGCGTGGGGAGAGCGCAGCTCGAGGGTGAACACCACCTCGGCAGGAATCACGTTGACCGCGTTGGGGCGTACCTCCAGCTTACCCACCACCCCGACAAAATCCTCGGTGGCGTTAAGGATGCGGTCGACCTCGGCGATCATCTCGGCAGCCCCCACCAGCGCATCGCGACGGCCCGGCATCGGCGTGGTGCCGGCGTGGCCTGCCTTGCCGGCAACCGTCAGCCGGTGACGCTCGATCCCGGTCAAGGAGGTCACCACGCCGAGAGCGTGATCGCGCCGTTCCAGCACCGGCCCCTGTTCGATGTGGACCTCGACGAAGCCCAGCACCGAGTCAGGATCTCGGGCCAATGACGGAATTTGCTCAGGATCACCACCAAAGGCCCGAAGCGCCTCGCCCACGCTGATGCCATCGGCATCCCTGGCCTCCAGACTGGCAGGATCGAAGGTACCGGCCAGGGCACGACTGCCGATCAGCGTCGACTGAAAACGGGTCCCCTCCTCATCACCGAAGGCCACCACTTCGACGCCGTAGTCGAGCTCGATCCCATCCTTCTTCAATCGCTCCAGCGCCAGCAGCGGCAGCGCTACGCCGAGCATGCCGTCATACTTGCCACCTTCGACCACGGTGTCCTGGTGTGACCCCATGATCAGCGTGCGCGCGCCGGCGCGCGCCTTGTCGCATCGCCCAACCAGATTCCCGGAGGCATCCATTTCGGGCTCAAGTCCGGCCCGGCGCATCCAATCGGCGATAAGTTCGAGTACCTGGCGGTGTTGCTCCGAGCAGAACAGCCGGGTCACGCCGGCACCAGGCTCCGAGAAACACGCAGCCTCGTCGAGGCGCTCGAGCAGTTGTGCGCCGAGCGTCATGGTCTCGTGGTCAGCGGTCATGATATCTCCAGATCGGGTGCCTTGAGGCACCGGAATAACGAAGGAATGGCGTCAGCGACGCGGCAGGGACGCCAGAAAGTCGGCAAAGGCTGGCGCGCGCACACGCCTGGCCAGGGCGCGCAACTCGCCCGCGATATCGCCCTCACACCAATCGACACGCAGATCGAGGGGGGCCTGGGTAAACGACTCGATACGCAGGGCGGCGGAGCGCGTGCCTCTGACGTCGCCTCCCTCTACCAAGGCGACCTCCAGGGCGTCGATCAGTCCCTCGAGCAGGTACGCCTCATAGTCGTCGCGGTACTCGGGCGTTGCGCCCTGGCGCACGGCGTCGGCGTTGGTACAACAGGTGTCGACAAAGGCGTGGGCCAGGGCCTCGACCACCTTGGCGCTGGCCAGCAGGTTGCCCGCCGCGGCCACGCCGGGGTAGCAGCAGGAAGCGACGGTGGCGAGGTTGTCGGCACCGCTATGCAGCGCTGAGCGCCCCCGGGCATCCATCACCAGGCACTGGCGCAACGAGGCACCCTTGTCGGCGTCGACCTGCCGGGCAAGCGCACCGCGGGCATCCTCCCCCCGTTCCAGCGCCCGGCGGACACCGTCGGGATACCAGGGGTGGGTAACCCGCCCCTGGGTCGCGCAGGCGCCGACGCCACGCCACACATGGTGAACGTAGCCGCCCACCGCCACACCTCCGGTGGCGGTGAGGGCGGCTACCGTGCCGGTAGCCGGATGAACATGCAGCAGCGACAGTGTCATGGCGCGACCTAGTAGCCGACCATATGGCCGATCACCAGACCACCCCAGGACAGCAGGTAGACCAGCGCCATGAAGGGCAGGATAGCCTTCAGCCACTTCTCGTAGGACACCCGGCCCAGCGCCAGCATCGCCAGGGTGCCACCGGAGGTCGGCACGATCAGGTTGGTCAGGCCGTCACCCACTTGGAAGGCGGTGATCATCAGCTGGCGGCTCATGCCGACCAGGTCGGCCACCGGCACCAGGATCGGCATGGTCACCAGCGCCTGGCCAGAGCCGGATGGCACAAACAGATTGATCACCCCCTGGACGACGCTGGCCATGATCGCCGACAGCGCCCCCGGGATATCCTGAATCAGACCGCTCAGGGCGTAGACGATGGTGTCGATGATCTGGGCGTCCTTGAGGATCACCTGGATCGAGGCGGCCAGGCCGATGACCAGGGCGCCCGCCGTCACGCCGGATGCCCCCTCCATCATCTGCTTGACGATCTCGTTGGCCGACAGGCCGTTGACGATGCCGATCACGATGGCGATCAGCAGGAACATGCCGGCGATCTCATTGATGTACCAGCCCTGGGTAAAGACCCCCACCAGCATGGCGGCGAGGCCACCGACGAACACCACCAGCGTGAGCTTGTCGCGCTTGCTCATGTGGTACTCGTCCAGCGACTTGCTCATGGCCTTGGCGTCGTTGGGCTCCTCGAAGTCCATGCGGGTGACGAAGCGACAGATATACCAGGACAACAGGCCCAATGAGGTCAGCACCAGCAAGGCGCGCAGCCAGGCGCCGGAAAAGGTCGGTAGCTCGGCGATGCCCTGGGCCACGCCCACGGTATAGGGATTGATCGGCGACAGTGCAAAGCCCACGCCGATGCCACCCACCGCCATGGTGGTGCCCACCAGGCTGGAGCAGCCCACCGCGCTGGCGATCAGCACCGCGATGGGCACCAGCGCAATATTGTTCTCGAAGCCGACGGCCACACCGAAGAAGCCGTAGATGAAGGTGCCGGCGGTGATGATGACGTTACGCCGTTCGACGCCGACCCGATTGACCGCCACCCCGATGGCGTTCTCGAGGGCGCCGGTGCGTTGAAGGATATGGAACAGCCCGCCGGCGATGAACACGATGAACAGGTACAGCGAGGCCGCGTTCAAGCCCTTGGGAATCGCCACGAAGATGTCAAAAGGCGAGATCGCCGCCACGTCGCTCAGATAATGAAAGGAGTCCGGCACCACGCGGGTGCGTCCATCCTGCATGACCCGCTCGAACTCGCCGGCGGGAATGATGAAGGTCAGCGCATAGGTGGCGAGCAGGATCAGGAAGATCAGCACCATCGGGTCTGGCACCGTGCGATACCACTTCTTGCGCTCTTTCAGCGTCTGGTCGTGGGCACTCATGGAGTTGTCCTTGTTGTGGAAGAACCGTTCTGGATCGTTTGTCGAAGAAGGCCTGGCGATGGAGTGACGCCGCGAGCGTATCGCGGCCACCTCCAGATGAACAAAAGTATTTATCATGATAAATAGAGGGTCAAGTCGGAACCGACGAGGTATCCGGACTGCCAGCGTTGGCAGGTGACGCGCGATTTGCCTGGCGCCCCGCTATGCTCAGCAACAAGGGCGCAGGATAGTGCGCCCGCCGCCTGAACATGGCCCGGGAGGATGCGATGGAAGAACTGGAACAACTACCCTTCGTGTCGCTGCTGCTGGGAGAGGTTCAGGCCTACCTGTCAGACATTGGTTCTGCTGGCCCACGACTGGCCGCCGGCCTGCTGCTGATCCTGGTGACCTGGCTGGTGGCGAGATTCGGCCGCGCCCTGGTGGCGCGGGTGGCCGACAAGGCCAAGCTCCGACGCAATCTGCGCGATGTCCTGACCATGCTGACGGGGCTCTGTCTTTGGCTCGGGGGACTTCTGATCACCATCACCCTGATCTTCCCCACCGTCACTCCCGGCAAGGCCCTTACCACCCTGGGCCTCGGTTCCATCGCCATCGGCTTCGCCTTCAAGGACGTGTTCGAGAACTTCCTCGCCGGCCTCTTGATCCTGTGGCGAGAACCCTTCCAGATCGGCGACCACATCGCCCTGGAGGCCAACGACGTGGAAGGTCAGGTAGAGCAGATCACGGTGCGCGACAGCCGTATCCGCCGCACCGACGGCCAGATGATCGTGGTGCCCAACGCCCTGCTGTTCCAGCAGCCGGTCATCGTCCGCACCAACCGCGATATCCGGCGCACATCCATCATCGTTGGCGTCGCCTACGACGAGGACGTGGACCAGGCTCGCGAGATCATCCAGGGCGCGGTCGCCGAGGTGGACTCGGTGCGCAGCGACGTACGTGCGGTGCAGGTCTTCGCCGAGGCCTTCGGCGCCAGTTCCATCGACTTCGAGGTGGCCTGGTGGACCGGGTCCCGCCCCGTCGACATCCGCGCTTCCCGCGATCAGGTGGTGGCATCCATCAAGCGCGCGCTCGATGAGGCCAATATCGAGATTCCCTTCCCCTACCGCACTCTGGTGTTCAAGGACCAGGCAGAGGCCGAACGCTTCCATCCTTCGGAAGCAGGTCGCCCACCAGACTTATGAACCAGCACTATTTACGCGGTTCGTACTAGAAACTACGTGATCGCCTATCTAGACCAAGGGAGAAAATGGGTAGGATTCAAGTCGGAAGGACGCAGCTTATCGAACCAGTCTCCCTCAACTGCACACCGGCATCACGCTGGATCTACAGGACGAGATACCGATGCATCGCCCTACTGCTCCCGGATTTCACGACCCTGTCGCCCCCGGTCACTCATCGCCCCAGGCCTTCGAGCTCAGGCGAGTGTTGCCGGGCTACTGGTTCGACAGCCTGGCGGGGCGCGAGAGTCGTCTCGACTTCTGTCTCAACGCTACCCTGGCGCTATCGTTCTACTATGCCGCCCTGTGGGCGACCACCATCACCGCCCCCGCCCTCGAGGACGCATTGACGATCAAGGCAGGCCTGCTGGGGATCTGGTGGGTTGTCATCAGCCTTCAGCCTTTGGTGCTCCACGGCACTCGTCGCCTGCACGACCTGGGCCAGGCGGGCTTGTGGAGCCTGATGCTGCTGGTCCCCGGCGCCAACCTGCTGCTGACGGTGGTACTCGCCATGCAGCCCGGGGAGTCCAGCGACACCGAGCACGACGAACAGGGCTCCACCAGCGGTGCGGTATTGGTGTTGAAGCCACTGCTGATCCTGGCCACCTGGGTCGGGTTCTTTTACGTCTTCCGTCAGTAAGTGCCGCAGAGCTCGGCCCTTCATCACCAGTCACCCGATCCGCAACCCATGCTGCTTGAGCTTGCGCACCACGCTTGGCTGGCTGATGCCCAGCTGTTCGGCGATGGCGTAGGTGGTGGGAAGGGTACGGCAGCAGTCGGCAAGGATCTCACGCTCGCGCCGGGCCAGGGCGGCCTTCAGGCCCTCGCCCCGGGCAAGCGGCAGCTCGGGTCGCGCTGCACCTGGTGCGGATAGTGTCGCGGATGAAGTAGCGCCATCAGCCAGCGCAGCGGAGGCTCCGGTGACAGACGCCGCCGTCTGCTGCGCTTCACGCTGCTGCGAGCCGAGCGGCCCTAACGAGGCCCCCGTGGGCGGCACCAGCAGATCGCCCTGGATGACATCGTCACTGGATAACCAGGCCCTTTCCAGGGTGTTTTCCAACTCACGCACATTGCCCGGCCAATCCCAGCCCATCAGTGCCTGCCACACGTCTCGCGCCAGCATCTTGTCGCGTCCATAACGCCGATTGAGGCGCTTTAGCTGGCGCTCGACCAGGCCGGGAATATCCTCGCGGCGCTCGCGCAGGGGCGGCAGGGTGACCGGAATCACGTTCAGCCGGTAGTACAGATCCAGGCGAAACAGGCCCTGCTCGACCCGTGCCGACAGGTCCTGATTGGTGGCCACCACCAGGCGAAAGTCGACCCGTCGCGGGGCCCTGTCCCCAAGCCGCGTAATACTGCCGTCCTGGATGGTCTTGAGCAGCTTGGTCTGCACCGCCAGGGGCAACTCGCCGATCTCGTCGAGAAACAGGGTGCCGCCCTCGGCCTGCTCGATCAGCCCCTTGCGGCCCCCCGGCGCGGCGCCGGAAAACGCGCCCTTTTCATGGCCGAACATCTCCGATTCGAACAGGCTTTCAGGGATGGCGGCGCAGTTGACGTCGATAAAGGGGCCATCGCGGCGAGAACTCCAACGGTGCAGCTGGCGGGCGAAAGCGGTCTTGCCCACCCCGGACTCGCCCAGCATCAAGACCGTGGCGTCGGTGGGCGCGACCCGCTTGAGCAGCAGCGCCACCTCGCGCATCAGCTGGCTTTTCACCTCCAGGTCATCGAGCTCGGCCTCGAGTGCTTCGCTGTCGCTCTCCAGCGCATGGCCCCGGCGCAAGTGCTCGCTGAAGCGGCGCTGCAACAGCGCGTACTCCTGCTGCAGCAGCTGCAGATCGGTCAAGTCCATGGAGCGGCTGACCACCGCCACCAGCCGCTCACCCTCGAATACCGGATGGGCCTGGGCGATGACCCTGCGTCCGGTGCCGGTGCGCTGGACCAGCTGGGCCGGCCGCCCGCTGCGAATGACTTCCAGGCTGACCGACGGGGTCAGCACGCCATCGGCCTCGAGCCGCTGCACGCTGGTGGCGCAGAGCTCTTCGCAGGACATGCCGTAGACCGCCGCCGCCCCGGGGCTGACGTCGCGGATACGACCATCCGGCGCGACGATGAAGAAGTGGTCGTGGGCGGTGTCGATGATGGTCTTGAGAATCTTGGTGTCGTCGTCGCTCATCCAGCGATCCATAAATGCATCATTGATTCAGAAGTGTATCACGATGCGTCGGGATCGCGATTCACTTCTGGATCACGTCTATCACCACAGCAGACCTTCCCTTGGAATCCCTGCACCTCTATTACATCTTTAGTATAAATGCTTAAAAGATGGCACGACGTCTGCATCACCCATAACAACCGTCAGGCCCAGGGCCGCGACCGTCCCCATCCACGATGCCAGGAGTTCCCTGTGAGCGACTTCAATCAACCTCTCGGCGGCAACGAGATGCCGCGCTTCGGTGGCCCTGCCACCATGATGCGTCTGCCCACCCAGACCAGCGCCGAGGGTCTGGACGCCGCCTTTATCGGCATTCCCATGGACATCGGCACCTCCAACCGCCCGGGCACCCGACTGGGGCCGCGCCAGATCCGCGACGAATCGCGCATGCTGCGCCCCTACAATATGGCCACCCGTGCTGCACCCTTCGACAGCCTGCAGGTGGCGGACATCGGCGACGTGCCGATCAACACCTTCAACCTGCCGAAGAACCTGGACATCATCAGCCGCTTCTACGACGACGTCCTGTCCCACGACTGCGTGCCGCTGACCCTGGGCGGTGACCACACCCTTACCTGGCCGATCCTGCGCGCCATCGCCAAGAAGCATGGCCCGGTCGGGCTGATCCATATCGACGCCCACGCCGACGTCAACGAGCACATGTTCGGTGAAGAGGTGGCCCACGGCTGCCCGTTCCGCCGTGCCCAGGAAGAAGGGCTGCTGGACGCCAACCGGGTCGTCCAGATCGGCCTGCGCGGCACCGGCTACGCCGCCGAGGACTTCGACTGGTGTCGCCAGCAGGGCTTCCGCGTGGTCCAGGCCGAACAGTGCTGGCACAAGTCTCTCGAGCCGCTGATGGCCGAGGTGCGCGAGCAGATGGGCGATGGCCCGGTGTACATCTCGTTCGACATCGATGGCCTGGACCCGTCGGTGGCGCCCGGCACCGGCACGGTGGAAATGGGCGGCCTGACCTCGGCCCAGGGCCTGGAGATCGTGCGCGGCGCCCAGGGGCTCAATATCGTCGGCGGCGACCTGGTCGAAGTCTCCCCGCCCTACGACCCCAGCGGCAACACCGCCCTGATGGGCGCCACCCTGCTCTATGAAATGCTGTGCGTGCTCCCCGGAGTCGCGCGCCGCGACTGAATCCTCACAGGGCCAGGGAGTGGCCCTGGCGACAGCCAACGAGGCGCCCGCGTCAGGGCGCCGACCATTACAACAGCAAAGAGTGATCGCCCATGTCCTCCCACCTGCATTCTGCCGACAAGATCACGACCGACGGGGGCAAGCTAAGCACCCATGGTCTGATCAAGTTCCTCGTCCCGTCGTTGATCGGCATCCTGCTGTTCCTGGTGCCCTTCTCGGTCGGTGACACCATCAACATCGGCATGGGTCTGGCCGCCGACTGGCTCAAGGCCACCCTCGGCGACGCCCTGCCCGCCATCGCCACCGTAGTGCTCACCCTGTCCATCGTGCTGACCCTGGTGGTCAAGCTGACCAAACCAGGCTGGGCCCGCCAGGGCGCGATGAAGGAGCTGTTCGACATCGCCCCGCTGTGGGTGGTGATGCGCGCCCTCGGCGCCGCCTTCGCGCTGATGACCTACTTCCAGGTCGGCCCGGAGATGGTCACCGCCTCCTTCACCGGCGGGGTGATGCTCAATGACCTGGCGCCGGTGCTGCTGACCTTCTTCTTCTTCGCCGCCATCCTGCTGCCCTTCCTGGTGGACTTCGGCTTCATGGAGTTCATCGGCTCCATGGTGCGCACGCCCTTTCGCAAGATCTTCGGGCTGCCCGGGCGCAGCGCCATCGACGCCACCGCCTCCTGGATGGGCTCCGGCACCGTCGGCGTACTGATCACCACCCAGCAGTACGAGCAGGGCTTCTACAACGCCCGCGAGGCCTCGGCCATCGCCACCAACTTCTCGATCGTGTCGATCGCCTTCGCCCTGCTGGTGACCAGCTTCATCGGCATCAACCACCTGTTCGTGCCGTTCTACCTGACCGTGGTGGTCGCCGGCCTGGTCGCCGCTGTCATCGTGCCGCGCCTGCCGCCGCTGTCACGCAAGGCCAACACCTACTACGAGCCGGTGGGCTGCCAGATCCAGGAAGAAAACACCGGCAACCAGAGCCTGTTGCGCTACAGCCTGGGCATCGCCGTGGCCCGCGCCGAGACCGCCCCGGGCCCGCTCAAGCTCGCCCGCCTGGCACTGTTCAACGTCGCCGACATCTTCTTCGGGCTGCTGCCGCTGGTCATCGCCATCGGTACCGTGGCGCTGGTACTGGCCGAGTTCACTCCGCTGTTCACCTGGCTGTCCATGCCGATGGTGCCGGTGCTCGAGTGGATGGGTCTGCCCGAGGCCGAGGCCGCCGCGCCGGCGACCCTGGTGGGTTTCGCCGACATGTTCCTGCCGGCGGTACTGGCCAGCGATATCGAGAGCGAACTGACCCGCTTCGTCATCGCCTGTCTGTCACTGACCCAGTTGATCTACATGTCAGAGATCGGCGCCCTGCTGCTGAAGTCACGGATCCCGCTCAAGCTGTGGGAACTGGTGGTGATCTTCCTGCTGCGCACCGCCATCACTCTGCCCATCATCGTGGTCATGGCCCACTGGCTGGTGGGTTGATCGGGAGGCCGACATGACAGACCCAAACGATGCTCACGCCGCCGGCAAGGCGGCCTTCACCCGCATCGACCAAAGCACGGCAGAAGACTGGGCGGTGATCGCCGCCCACGACGCCGACTACCTGGCCGGCCTCGCCGACAGCGTACTGGATACCCTCGCCCGGCTGGGCGAGGGCCACCAGCCCTACCAGATCACCCGGCTGGAGCACTGTCTGCAGAGCGCGACCCGGGCCGAGCGTGCCGGCGCCGACGAAGAGATGATCGTCGCCGCCCTGGTCCACGACATCGGCGACGAACTGGCGCTTTTCGATCACGCCGCCTTCGCTGCCTCGATCCTGCGCCCCTTCGTCAGCGAGAAGACCCACTGGATCGTCCAGCATCACGACGTCTTCCAGGGTCACTATTACTGGGACAAGGTCGGCGGCGACAAGGACGCCCGCGAGCGGTTCCGCGGCCACCCCTGGTTCGACGACTGCGAAGCCTTCTGTCGTGACTGGGACTGTCCGTCCTTCGACCCCGCCTATGACACCCTGCCGCTGGCGCACTTCGAGCCCATGGTCAGGCGGATCTTCGCAAGAGCCCCCTACTCGGTGGCCCCGGACCCCGCCCTCGCCCCTGGCTCGTCTCAAGCCTCTGATCCGTCTCAAGCCCCTGGCCCGTCTCAAGCCCCTGATCCGTCTCAAGGAAGTACCGCATGACCTGCGCTGAACTGCTGATCCGTCTGCTGCGTGACACCTACGACGTGGACACCGTCTTCGGTATCCCCGGCGTCCACACCATCGAGCTCTATCGTGGCCTCGAAGGCGGCAATGGACACGACCACCAGGGCAGTGGCATCCGCCACGTCACCCCGCGCCACGAACAGGGCGCCGGCTTCATGGCCGACGGCTACGCCCGCACCACCGGCAAGCCCGGCGTGTGCTTCATCATCACCGGCCCCGGCATGACCAATATCGCCACCGCCATGGGCCAGGCCCTGGCCGACTCGGTGCCGATGCTGGTGATCTCCAGCGTCAACCGCCGCGACACCCTGGGACGCGGCCAGGGCCGGCTGCACGAACTCCCCGGCCAACGCGAGCTGATGGCCGGCGTCTCGCGCTTCAGCCACACCCTGCTCGACCCGAACGGCCTCGGCGAGGTGCTGGCCCGTGCCTTCGCCGTGTTCGATGGCGCCCGCCCCGGCCCGGTGCATATCGAGATCCCCATCGACCTGTTCGACGCCCCGGTCAGCGAGCCTGTCAGCACGCGCCGCACGGCGCTGGCCAAGGCCGCACCGGCCCCCGCCGCACTCGAGCAGGCGCTCGACTGGCTGGTCGACGCCAAGCGCCCGCTGGTGCTGCTCGGCGGCGGCTGCGTCGATGCCCCGGACGCCGCCCGTCGTCTGGTCGAGAGCCTCGACGCCCCCACCGTCACCACCATCAACGCCAAGGGCCTGCTCGGCCGCGACCATCCCCTGGATCTGGGCGCCAACGCCTCGCTGCCAGCGGTGCGGGAGCTTGCCCATGAAGCCGACGTGGTGCTGGCCATCGGCACCGAGCTTGGCGAGACCGACTATGACGTGGTGTTCGACGACGGCTTTACCCTCGACGGTCGACTGATTCGCATCGACCTGGACCCCGAGCAGCTTGCCCGCAACCAGCATGCCGACCTGGCACTGGTGGCCGACGCTGCCTCCAGCCTCGAAGCGCTGGCCACCGGCTGCGACCAGCGCCTCGGCGGTGAGCAGCTTTCGCGCGATGGCCGCAAGCGTACACATGATGCGCTGAGCGCCCTGGCGCTGGCCGATGATCCGGCCTTCCGCCCCTATGTGCCGCTGTTCGACACCCTGCGCGAGAGCCTGCCGGGGGCGATCCTGGTGGGCGATTCCTGCGCCACCACCTACGCCGCCAACCATCTGGTCAGCCAGGACGCGCCGCGCCGTTTCTTCAACGCGTCCACCGGCTACGGCACTCTCGGCTACGGCCTGCCCGCGGCCATGGGCGCGAGCCTCGGCCAGCCGGACCTGCCGGTGGTGGCGCTGGTGGGCGACGGTGGGGTGATGTTCACCCTGACCGAGCTTGCCTGTGCGGTGGAGGAAAGGCTGCCGGTCATCGTGCTGCTGTGGCACAACCAGGGCTACGAGGAAATCCGCCGCTTCATGGACAACGCCGGCGTCACCCGCCTCGGCGTGGACATCCAGGCACCGGACTTCCAGACCCTGGCGGCCGGCTTCGGCTGTGCGGCGACCCGGGTCGGCAACCCCGCCGGCCTCGCCCGGGCAATCGCCCATCGCCCCGAAGACGGCCCGATGCTGATCGAAATCGACGCCACGGCATGGAACGCCGCGGTGGCCTGATCGAGCAACGACCCCTTTGCCGGCGCCACGGCGCCGGCCCTTTTGCTCCTTTTGTCCGCCCCTTTTATCTGCTCCGTTTTGCGCTCCCAATTTCGCGCCCCTGCGGTACCTACCAACCATAACCACAAAGGTTTCCTAGATGATTTCACTCAAGCGGCTGATCGGCCACGACACCCTGGATGAACACCAGCACAAGAGCATGGGAGGCATGGCCACCTTTGCCCTGTGGCTCGGCGCCAACGTGGTCGTCACCACCATCCTCACCGGCATGCTGCTGGTGCCCGATCTGCGCTTCCCGGTCGCCATGACCTGGGTCCTGATCGGCTCGCTGATCGGCGCCATTCCGCTGCTGCTGGTAGGACTGATGGGCCAGCGCACCGGCCTGCCCTCGATGGCCCTGACCCGCCGCGCCTATGGCCCCACCGGCTCGAAGATCATTTCGCTGGTCAACATGGCGGTGCTGATCGCCTGGAGCTGGATCCAGGCGCTGCTGGCCGGCATGAGCCTGGACTACGCCATCGAGGCCACCACCGGCTACTCCAACCTGCCGCTGATGACGATCCTGTGCGAGACCATCGTGGTGCTGATCGTGCTGCGCGGCCACCTGGGTATCGAGCGCATCGAGCGCTGGGCGGCGGCGGCCATGATGGTGCTGGCGGCCGGCGTGGTCTACCAGCTCAACCGCCACTACGAGGTCGGTGCGCTGTTCGAGATGCCCGCCGAATCCCGCAACGGCATCACCCTGGGCATCGCCTTCGACATCGTCGTCGCCACCGCCTTCTCGTGGATTTCCACCTCCGCCGACTACAACCGCAACTGCAAGAGCGGACGCATCGCGGTACTCGGCACCTACGGTGGCTACGTCTGCGCCTCGATGATCGCCATGGGGCTGGGTGCCGCGGTATCCGGCCTGTCGGTGCTCGGCGGCATGGAACAGACCTACGACCCGACCCGGCTGCTGTCCGGCTTCGGCTTTGGTCTGCCCGCTGCGCTGGTGATCTTCTTCTCGGTGATGACCACCAACGTGATGGCGGTCTACAGCGCCACCCTGTCGTGCATGAACGTGTCCCCCGGCATGGCCTTCTGGAAGCCGGCGCTGGTGATCGGCGTGGTGACGGTCTTTGGCGCCCTGATCCCCGGTATCCTCGACCAGTTCCAGAACTTCCTGTTGCTGATCGGCGCCTTGTTCATTCCGGCCTTCTCGGTGATGATCGTCGACTACTACCTGGTCGGCCGTGACGGCTATAGCGCCGAGCTGCTGCGCTCGCCGCACCAGCTCGGTCGGCCCACCGCCGGTATCGCCATCGGCGCCTACCTGATCGGTGCGGCCCTGGCGGCCTACTGGACCCTGGTGGCACCGCTGTCCATCGGTGCCTCGCTGCCGGTGTTCGTCATCACCGGCGGACTCTACTGGCTGGGCTGTGCCCTGTTCACCCGTTCCAGCCTCGCTGCCCAAGGAGACTGATCCATGCGCCTGATGCTGGCCCAGACCGACCCCGTCCACGCGGATGTCGCCGCCAACCTCGATGCTCTCGATGGCCTGTGCCAGCAGGCGGTGGCCGCCGGCGCCCAGCTGCTGGCCCTGCCGGAACTGGCGCTGACCGGCTACAACGTGTTCGAACGGCTCGATGAGCTGGCCGACGAAGGCGAGTTGATCGATCAGGTCGCCCGATTGGCGCACCAGTATCGCCTGCACCTGCTGTTCGGCCTGGCCCAGCGCCAGGCCGACGGCCGCCTGACCAACTCGGCGGTGCTGATCGACGATGCCGGCACCACCCTGGCCTGCTACCACAAGCGCCAGCTATGGGATCGTGAACATCAGTACTTCATCCCCGGTGACGAGCTGTGCGTGGTCGACACCCGGCTCGGCCGCCTGGGCCTGATGATCTGCTACGACAACGAGTTCCCGGAGATAGCCAGAGCGCTGGCCCAGGCCGGCGCCGAGGTGATCCTCTCGCCCACCGCCAACATGGTGCCCAACGCCGAACGCCAGCAGTTGCAGATCCGCGCCCGGGCGCTGGACAACCAGCGCTTCGTCGCCTGCATCAACCGCGCCGGCATCGAGGGCGAGCTGCACTACTGTGGCAACAGCCTGGTGGCGGGACCGGACGGCGAGGTGCTGGGGCGCCTTGGCAACGACGCCGGGGTGCTGGTGGTGGACATCGAACACTCGCGTATCGACGAGAGCCGCAGCCACCAGGACTACCTGAAGGACCTGCGCGCCCTGCCGGGAGGCAACACGTGAGCACCTTCACCCTGCCCCGGGGTGACGCCGCCAGCTGGTATCGCACCCAGCGCCTGGCCGACGGCATCACCCTGATCGACGAACCGGCCATCAAGCCGTTCTACCGCTGCAATATCTGGCACGTTCGCGGCCGCGAGCGCGATCTGGTGGTGGACTTCGGCCTGGGCGCGGTGCCACTGCGCGAGCGCGTGGCACTGCTGGCCGAACGCGAGATCGTGGCGGTGGCAAGCCACACCCACTTCGATCATATCGGCGCCGCTCACGAGTTCGACTGCTGCCACGTTCATCGCGCCGAGGCCGATATCCTGGCAAGCCCCGACAACCGTCGCACCCTGGCCGAGGCCTTTCTCGACGACGCCATGTTCGACGCCCTGCCACCGCTGCCCTACGCCCACAGCGGCTATCGCATTGCGGCGCCGCCGCGTATCGAGACGCTGGAGGACGGCGACGTCATCGAGCTGGGCGATCGCCATTTCGAGGTGATCCACACCCCCGGCCATTCGCCCGGCGGCATCGCCCTGTGGGAGGCCGCCAGCGCCACCCTGATCAGCGGCGACATCATCTACGACGGTGAGCTGATCGAGGACGCCTATCACAGCGACCTGGACGACTACGCGGCGAGCCTCGAGCGCCTGCGGCGGTTGCCTATCGCCACGGTGCACGGCGGCCACTTCCCGAGCTTCTCGGGCCGTCACTGCCACGCCATGATCGATGACTGGCTCAAGCGCCACCAGGCGTGAACGCGGGACACCCCCTCATCTCGCCGATCATTTCATTCGCTTATTCCCTCTAATGTCTTTGCCCCTGGAGTCCCTCCGTGCAACAGCTGACACAACAGTTTATCGACAACCGCTGGGTCGATAGCCACAGCCGCCGGCGCCTGGCTGTGACCGATCCCTACCGCCAGACCCAGATCGCCGAGATCACCGCCGGCGATGCCAGCGACGTCGACGCCGCCGTGGCCAGCGCGCGTGCCGCCCTGCCCGCCTGGCAGGCGCTGGGCGGACAGCGTCGGGGCGACTTTCTCGAAGCCTTCGCCACGGCCCTCGAAACCCGCCGCGGCGATCTCGAACGGCTGTCCTCCACCAACAACGGCAAGGCCCTGGCCGAGGCCGCCATCGACCTGGACGACGCCATCGCCTGCTACCGCTACTACGCCGGCCAGGCCCGCGCTCTGGAGCAGCGTCAGGGTCGCCTGCTCGAGCACGGCATGGACGGCGTCGAGGCGCGGGTGTTCGAAGACCCCGCCGGCGTGGTCGGACTGATCACCCCCTGGAACTTCCCGCTGGTCACCAGCGCCTGGAAGATCGCACCGGCACTGGCCGCCGGCTGCACCCTGGTGTTCAAGCCCTCCGAGGTCACCCCGCTGCCCGAGGTGGCGTTGGCCGACATCGCCGTGGAGATCGGCCTGCCTGCCGGTGTGCTGAACCTCTTGCTGGGTGACGGCGAAGGCATCGGTGCCCCTCTGTCCGCCCATCAGGGTGTGGATAAATTGTCCTTCACCGGCAGCAATGGGGTCGGCGAGAAGGTCATGCGGGCCGCCGCCAACGGCGTGCGCGGCGTATCACTGGAGCTCGGCGGCAAATCGCCGATCCTGGTGCTCGATGACGCCGAGGTCGAAGCCGCCGCCGACTGGGTGATGGCCGGCATCTACTTCAACTCCGGGCAGATCTGCTCCGCCACCTCGCGACTGATCGTGCATCAGACGCTGGCCGAACCGCTCTACCAGGCGCTGGCCGACCGTATCGACGGCCTCACCCTGGGTGACCCGCTGGCCGAGGGCACCGACATGGGCCCGATGACCAGCGCCCGTCAGCGCGAAGCCGTGGAGCGCTACCTCGAGATCGCCAAGGAGGAAGGTCTGACGCCGGTGCGTGACGGCCGCCATCGTGACCTGCCGGCCCAGGGCGAGTTCGTCGCCCCGACCCTGTACCGCGATGTGCCCACCTCAAGCCGTCTGTGGCGCGAGGAAATCTTCGGCCCGGTGCTGTGTGCGCGCAGCGCAGAGAGCGAAGCCGAGGCCATCGCCCTGGCCAACGATAGCGCCTTTGGCCTCGCCGCCACCGTGATCTCTGGTGACGCCGAGCGCGCCAGGCGTGTTGGCCGCGCCCTGCGTGCAGGCAGCATCTGGTTCAACTCCGAACAGCTGGTGATGCCCGAGGCCAGCTGGGGCGGCTTCGGCGCCAGCGGCATCGGACGTGAACTCGGCCCCTGGGGACTGTCCGGTTATCTTGAGGTAAAGCATCTGATTGGCCCTGCCGCTTAACCTCTCCCGGTCCTGTTTCCGGACCATCGCCTCAGCGACGACTCAGTATCACCGCGGCAATATCTCAACAACATCACCCCGATGGCAGGCCAAGGCGCCCGGCCATCGGGGTGTTTTTTTGTCGCAGCGACGCAATTTCGTGCCAGTTCGGCCAACCCGAGGTCAAATAATTAGAAAATTCTTAAAAAGAGAAAGGATGTAGGACATCCCCCATATCCCCTGACGAAATGGCTTTCTAGAGTCGCAGTGAAGCCTTCGCTGCAGGCACCAATGATGCGTTCCTCATGCAAGGACAACATGCGCCACCGCCAACCATTGCCATGACGACTGACCATCCATCAAGGCATGGGAAAATCCGACAACGCCTTGACACCTTTGATGAATCGAAGACCGATTTAAAGAAGGAAACAGGAGAAGAAGATGAGACTCAACTCCATGTCGTCAGCCACCTCATCTTCCGTCACCTTGCCGCTGCCGCTGTATAGCGTACCCGGTAGAAGCAGCAGACTCTGGTCAACTCGTGGCCGTATCGGGCGCATTCGCTACTGTAGCCGACTTGCCGCAGTAGGACTCATCTATAACCTCGCGCTCTTTCTCCCACTTTATCTCGACTACCTGTACCCTGCGACACTCACCCAGAGCACCTTTACCATCCTGATCTACGCCTACGCAGGCCTGTACTCAGTCTTCACCCTTTTCGCCATTCTTCAGGCAAAACGTCGCCTTAACGATCAGGGGCGTTCTGGGTGGGTACTGCTTCTTGGACTGATTCCCCTGATCAACGTATGGCTGGTCATCACCCTAGTCTTCTCTCGTGGCACACCAGGAAGCAACCCCTTCGGACCACCACCTTCTCCATCGACTTCATCGGAAACGAAGCGCTTCTGGTGCTTGCTCATTCTTAACATTGCCGTGGCGTCAGCGGCCATCTGCTATGGACCACTACAGTTTCACCTGGGTCTTTAGACCCTCCCAGTGGACTGCTAAAAGCATAGATATTAACCGACTCGGCGAAAGGATCGCCGGAACTCTTACCCCAAGGAAGGAAGCAGCAAGATGACAAACGAAAGCACTACGTTAGATAACTCAAATGAAATCAACTTCCCTTCAGATACAGAAATCTCCAACACGCAAGGTGATGCAAACGACCGCCAGGCAGCAAATAAAAACCCTGGACTATGGTCGACCAATGGTCGTATCGGTAGAGTAAGATACTTTAATCGCTTAACCTTGCCGGTATTGTTCGTCTATGCCGTACACGGGATACTTATCTACTATAGTCTGACGGCAACACCGGCCGCTGCAGAGACAGCCGCCAGCGCCTTTACCATCAGCCAATTCGTGCTTGGAATTCCATTGACTATCTTTGCGCTAATCCAGGGAAAGCGCAGGCTAAATGACCTGAACAAGTCAGGCTGGCTCATGCTACTTTTCTTTATCCCCCTTATAAACCTCATCCCATTTATCATGGTGACCTTCATCAAGGGGAGTGATGGTGACAACCGCTTCGGTGCTGAACCTTCCCCCCTCACTTCTAATGAGATGACCCTGTTCTGGTTCCTGACCGGACTGTCGGTCGTTGCTTGCGTAGCGCTGGCCTCTCTAACGCTCTAAAAAAACATTCCCTGCGCTACTACCAACAACGACAACCACAAGAGCGCCACAGCCCCGCCAGCATGGCGGGGCTGTTTTTTTACTGCCAGGTGAGCGGAGGCCGGTCAGACGGCTGCGACCTCGGTGGTGCCCTGCTTGCGCCGCCGAAGCAGGATCGAGACGGCCAGCACCACCAGCATGGCCCAGGGGTACGGGGTCAGGAAGGAGGCAAAGGCTGACGGCGCGGCGACCTCGTTCTGCACCGCGGTGGAAGCGATGACCTCCTGCCAGACCGCCACCACGATGTGCCAGGGAAGCAGAAAGAACACCGTGCAGACCGCGCAGTCCATCAGGTTGGCGGCCCTGGCCGGCGAGATGCCGAACTGCTGAGCCAAGCTTCGTACCAATCCCGGCCCCACCAGCAGCAGCGCCGGGGCGTTGGCCGACAGCGGAGTAGATGCGGCAATCGTCACTGCCACGATGCTGGTCTCGGCGCTGGCCCGGTCCTTGACCAGGCGCTTCCTGGCGCCGTCCAGCAGTTTTTCCATCAGACCGGTATCGAGAATCACCTGGGTCAGCGCCAGCACCATCAGCGCAAACAGCACGGCGCCGGTTACCGAAGCAATACCATTTTCGATCAGGCCGGTGCTCTCGCCTCTGGCTTCGGGCAACGAGAACAGATCACCCAGGCCAATGGCACCGATCGCCAGGGCGCACAGCATGGCCACCAGATTGCCGATAAACATGGCTTCGACGATGTGTCGGCGCTTCAGCGCAAAGAACACCACCGCCGCGAGCGGAATCAGCATAACCAGGCCGGAAGCATGACCGGAAGGCACCTCCACGGCTGACGCCGAGGCCTCGCCGCTGGCACCGAACAACAGGAAGATCAGCATCGAGATCGCCGCAGCCGACAGCGCCAGCGGTAGACGGGTGCGGATCACGTCGGCGATTTCCGCCCCTTGGGTATAGGAGGACACGATGGTGGTATCCGACACCGGGGACAGGTTGTCACCGAAGGCCGCACCGGACAGGATCGCCACCGCCAGCATGGACGGATCCGCCCCCAACAGGACGCCCGCCGGGTACAGCACCGGCGACAGCCCGATGACGGTACCGGTACTGGTGCCGGTCCCCAGGGCAAACACCATGGCCATGGCAAAGGCCAGCAGGGTGAAGGCCGCACCCTCGGCGCCCACCGCTGCTCCCAACCACATCAAGCCATCGATCAGGCCGCCGGCGGCCATCAACTTGCCGAAGACACCGGCCAGCAGCCACAGTGCGATGATGGCCGTCGCGGTGGAATTGCCCATCCCCTTGAGCAGGCTGTCACAGTACGCCGTGCGTTGCCGACAAAGAAAGAGTCCCACGCCCATGGCCACCCAGGCGCAGGCCCAGAATGGCTTGGTGCCGGCACGCTCGAACACCGACAGATAGACAAGGCCTAGCACCAGCAGGATCAGGGGCGTCAAGGCACCCAGGGTGCCCCCACGAAAGGACAGTGAAGGTGTTGCGGTTTGTGTTGTCATTATCAGGGACCTTATTGTGTTTTATTGGTGTATTAGCGAGAACAGCGTTTCATCGCCGCTCAGCTACCCAGCCCACCGAAGACCACCACCCCCAGCACGATGGCCAGCAGCAGCAGGGTCTCCAGCACCATCAGGATGACCGGCTTCCAGCCGACCACCGCGAGCTTCTGAAAGGAGGTCTTGATGCCCAGGGCGGCGATGGCGGTGACAAGACACCAGCGCGACAGCGTCGACAGTCCTTCGTTCACGCTGTCGGGAATCAGCCCCAGGCTGTTGATCAGCACCAGCGCCACGAACCCCACCAGGAAGCCAGGCAGCATCGGCACCTGGCGCTTTCCCTCGCTGTTGCGCGAGGCGCGATAGAGCCAGCTGAAGATCATCACCACCGGCACCAGCATGGCCACACGCACCAGCTTGACCAGGGTCGAGACGTCGCCGGTCTCCTCCGAGATGATGTACCCCGCCCCGACCACCTGGGCCACGTCGTGGATGGTGCCCCCCAGGAAGATGCCGGCCTGGGTATTGGCAAGGTCGAGCACCCCCACCAGCAGCGGGTAGGTCACCATGGCCACCGTCGACAGCGTGGTCACGCCCACCACTGTGAGGATGGTGTTGCGCTCGCTGGTGTCGTTTTTCGGCATCACCGCCGACAGCGCCAGCGCCGCCGAGGCCCCGCAGATCGCCACGGCACCACCGGTCAGCAGGCCCAGATCACGGTGCAGGCCAAGCGCCCGGGCCAGCAGCCCCCCTGCGCAGATCACCAGTCCCACCGCGGCGAGCACCGTCAGCACCGGTCCAAGCCCCAGGTCACCGACTTGCTCGAGGGTCATGCGTGCGCCCAGCAGCGCCACGCCAAGGCGCAGCACGGTGCGCGCGGCAAACTCGATCCCCGGCAGGCAGCGTCCCTCTTCGCTCAAGAAGTGCAGCGACATGCCAAACAGCAAGGCGTAGAGCAGGGTCGGCCCACCGTAGTGATCGGCGATAAAGGTGGTGGCCAGGGCAATGGTCACGCACACCAGCAGTCCTCGCCCGATCGGGCTCAGGGACGCCAGTCGACGGCTTAGCCGCTGTCGCGAGGTCGCCGTCGAGGGGGAAGAAGAGGGTGAGGTCATGGGACGACTCCGGATCGTGAAAACGAGCGACCCCGGTCCTGCCGGATGAGGCCGGCGGACGAAGGCGTCTCTTTGGTGAACGGGACAGGAAGATCGACGTGCTGGCGGCGCTCGACGCCGCCCTGTTTCAACCTCTGTGCAGTGCTCTCGTTACAGCGCTCTCGTTACAGTACTCTCGCTTCAGCGCTCGACTCGGTTCTCCGAATCAACCGCGCGGTGCCTTTCCGGTGGCCTCGGCGACCACGTCTTCGGCCAGCACCTGTACGGTATCGATGATCGGCACGCGACCATCGAGCGCATCGCGGATCACCGAAAGCTCAGTACAGGCCAGGACCAGCACGTCGGCACCACGCGCCTGGACATCATGGGCGGCCTCGATGAAGGCGGCACGGGTGGCGGGCGCGCGCCCGGCACCACGCTTGACCGCTCGGATCACGTCGAGCACGCGATCCTCGTTGTCGGGATAGACCAACGACAGCCCCCTTGGCTCGATGAATCCCTCGTAAAGACCAATCTTGCGAAGCGCCGGCGAGCACAGCATGCCCACCCTGGCCCCCGGCATCTCGGCGGCGACCCGGTCCAGGGTGCGCTCGACGATATGCCACACCGGAATGTCCACCGCCTGCTGGGCGGCCGACCAGTAGTAGTGGGCGGTATTGCAGGGCATGACCAGAAAATCGCAGCCTGCCTGCTCGAGTCGTCTGGCCATGGCAGCAATGGCAGGCGCCGGTGACTCGCCGTCACCGTCGATCAGCGCCTTGATCCGTGATGGCACCTTGGGATTGTTGTCGACCAGCATATGCACGTGGTCGATATCGTCCTCGCCGGGCGTCACCTCGATGACCTTCTGCATGAAGGCCACCGTGGCGTCCGGTCCCATGCCGCCCAGCACGCCGACCATCGTATGGTCGGCGATTGTTGCGGAGTTATCGGTGGAAAGCGTCATAGCGGGTCCTTTGACGAGTGATGACCGGTATCAGAAGCCGAGAAGGTTGGGCAACCACAGGCTGAGCTGCGGGAAGAAGGCCAGCAGCAAGGCGATGACCACCATGGAACCCACCAGCGGCAAGGCGCGCACCGAAATCTTCTCGATGGAGACATTGGCGATCGACGAGCTGATGAACATGTTCTCGCCCAGCGGCGGCGTCGAGAAACCGATGCCCAGGCTGACCACCAGCACGATGCCGAAGTGCACGGGATCGACGCCGAGCTCCACCATCACCGGCAACAGCACCGGCGTGACGATCATGATGGTTGCCAGGATCTCGATGAACATGCCGACGATCAGGAGAAAGCCGATCACCAGAATCCACACCAGCCACAGGCTGTTGGTGATATCCAGGATGCCCTGGGCGATCATCGCCGGAATGTGATTCTCGACCAGGATGCGGCCGAAGGCGGTGGCGGTGAACATGATGATCAACACACGCCCGGTCAGCCAGGTGGTGCTCTGGAAGGCCTCGTTGAGCCCGCGCAGCGACGACTCCTTGTGGATGAAGACACCGACGAACAGGGCGTAGAAGATCGAGACCACGGCCGCCTCGGTGGGCGTGAACATGCCCGAATAGATGCCGCCCAGGATCACCACCGGCGCCATCAGCGACCAGAAACCATCCTTGAGCACCGCGACCACCCGCTTGCGATCGTAGGAAGTTCCCTCGGTCTGGTAGCCGTTGCGCTTGGCGGTGATGTAGTTGGCCACCATCAGGCCCGCCCCCAGCATCACGCCGGGGATGACGCCGGCCATGAACAGTGCAGAAATCGACTCGTTGGCGGTGACGCCATAGATCACCAGCGGCATGCTGGGCGGAATGACCACCCCGAGACCACCAGCGGTGGCGGTGATCGCCGCCGGGTAGCTTCTGCCGTAGCCGCGCTCGATCATCGCCGGTATCACCAGCATCCCCACCGCTGCGGTAGTAGCAGGTCCCGAGCCCGAGATCGCGCCAAAGAACATGCAGGCCATCACCGCAGCGGCGCCTAGCCCACCAGCGGCGGGACCGGCCAGCTCCTCGGCGATCAGGATCAGGCGTCTGGCGATACCGGCATCCCCCATCAGTGCGCCAGCCAGGATGAACGACGGCAAGGCCATCAGCGGAAACGAGTTGATGGCCGAAAAGGCCAGCTCGATCAGCGAACTGAGATCGTCGCCGTTGAGCACATAGACGGCCATCGAGGCCACACCGAGAGAGACGACGATAGGGGTGCCGAAGAACAACAGCCCGGCAAACATGGAAAACAGTACGGTTGCGGCCATGGCTTAGCCCTCCGCCTTGGACGACGTCTTGCCGTCGCTGTAGTGGCTCGTTTCCTCGGTGATCCTGGACACTTCCTGAGCGTCCACGTCACCTGGCTCGATGCCCTTGAACAGCTTCAGGTACTGCACCTGCAGCACGCGAAAGGCCATCAAGGTAAAGGCGATGGGGAAGACGAAGTAAACGTAGGCCAGCGACCAGCCCAGGGCCGGCGAGTCATAGGGGAATTCCAGCAACAGCCCGATCAGATCCAGGCTCTTGTAGGCCAGCACCAGACAGAAGGCGACCCAGATCAGATCCACCAGCAACAAGAGGGTATTGGCCACCTTGCGTGGCATCAGCTTGATATGGGTCTGCAGACGGTTATGCGCGCTCAAGTGGGCGGCGTGGGCGGCGCCCAGAAAGACAAACCAGACGAAGGCGTAGCGCGCGAGCTCTTCGATCCAGGCCATGCCGATGCCCAGGGTGACGCGCATCACCACCTGAACGAACAGCAGAATGACAAAGAGCCCGAGCAGAAAGCGGCAGGCGTAGTCTTCGATATAGTTGAGTTTGGCCAGCATGGAGGCCTCCTTCCCGACGGGAATGCAGCAGCGATGACAACAAGACCCGGGCGGCGGTCAGCGACCGCCGCCCGCGGCGACAACGATCAGTGACCGAGCGCCGCCTGCATTTCCTCGAAGGCTTCCTGGCCACCGATGTCCTCGTAGAACTGCGGCCACACCTCTTCCTGGGCGATGCGGATCCATTCATCCTCATCTTCCAGGGTGGCCACCTCGACCCCTTCGGCTTCCATGGCAGCGCGCGCCTCGGAGGCCTTGGTCAGCTGGAACTGCAGCGCGTACAGCTGCGCCTCCAGGCCGGCGCGATCGATGATCGCTCGCTCCTCGTCGGACAGACGCTCGTAGCTGCGCACCCCCATCACGATGGGCTGCAGCGAGTACTGGGCGTGAAGTTCGGTGAGGTGGTCCTGCACCTCGTGAAACTTCATGGTGCTGTTGACGATGTAGGGGTTGTCCTGGCCATCGATCACGCCCTGCTGCAGGCCGGTGAAGACCTCCGGCCAGGACATGCTGATGGGGCTGGCGCCCCAGGCCTCGTAGCTGGCCAGCATGATCTCGTTCTGCGGCACGCGAACCTTGAGTCCCTCGACGTCGGCGAGGGTCGTCACCGGCCGCTGGGAGTTGGTCAGGTGACGGAAGTTGGAGTACAGCCAGCTGACGATGTGCACACCGGCCTCTTCCTCGGCGATGGTGTTCCACCGATCGGCCAGGGGGCCGGTGGTGGCCTTGACCGCATCGGCGTGGCTACGCAGGGCATAGGGCATGGTCAAGGCGCCCAGACGCGCTGCGTAGGGCGTCAGGTTGCCGACACCGACCAGCGCAAAGTCCAGCTTGCCGATGCGGGTGTCCTGGATCATGCCGGTCTCGGAACCGAGCTGGCCGCCGGGGAACAACTCGACCTGCATCTCGCCGTCGGACAGCGATTCGACCAACTCCTCGAAGCGCTGGGCCAGGGCCCCCTGGTCGGAGTCCATGGGATCGCCCATGCCGACCTTGAAGGTCTTGGCCTCTGCGGCGGTGGCAGTGGCTGCCATGACGATGGCGGCGGTAAGTAGAGTCTTCTTGAACATTATTGTCACTCCGGATGTCTTGTTATTGCGTCGTCAGACGTGGCTCAGCGAGAGCCGAGCGCCTTGTCGGGTGTTGCCTCGGGGGGCTGCACCGCCTCATCCATGGCGGCGCTCATCAGCGCGACGATGTCGTCGCAGTCTGCTTGATCGAAGGTCAGCGGCAGGCGCAGGTCACACAGGGTGGCGAGTACTCTGTCGGCGATCGGCAGCGCACGTGTGCCGGCCAGATAACCCCAGCTGTCGTAGCGGCTGGTGTAGTCCTCCGGCAAGGGTTTGCCATACCACTTCAACGGAATGCCGCGGGCCTCGCAGCCCTCGACAAAGCGCGCAATGGTGTCGGCGCCCAGCGCCGGCAGGCGGAACTGGATGGAGCTGCCGACGAAGTCCTCCCTGGCGGGCCGGTCAATCAGGCACACCTCGGCGATATCTCCAAGACGCTGCTCCATGCGCCGATACAGCGAATTCCAGCGCGTCTTGCGGTGCTCCATCTCGGCCAGCTGAGGACGCAGGATGGCCGCCCGCAGATTGTCCATGCGGCCACTCATGTTGGGTGTCATCAGACGCGTCTCGGCGAAGCTTTCGGGCGCGGGTGCGGCCAGGTGCCGATCGAACAGCATGTAGGAGCCGGACAGGATCACCGCACGCCGCATGACCTCGGCATCGGCTGTGGCCAGAAGTCCGCCCTCTCCGGAATTGATGTGCTTGTAGGTCTGGGTGCTGAAGCAGCCTGCCTTGCCGAAGGTGCCGCTGGGTCGGCCATCGTAGGCCGCCCCCATGGTGTGGGCACAGTCTTCGATCAGCACGATGCCGTGGGACTCGCACACCGCGACGATGGCGTTCATGTCGCCGATATGGCCGCGCATGTGCGACAGCACAAAGAAGCCGGCACCGCTCTCGCGAGCGGCGCGATCCAGGTCGCCGGGATCGACGGTGGTATCGTCCAGGATGTCCACCAGTACCGCCTCGCCCCCTGCCGCGACGATACTGCCGGGCACCGGCGACAGGGTGAAGGCGTTGCACAGCACCTTGTCGCCGGCCTCGAGTCCGCAGGCGCGCAGCGCCAGCTGCAACGCATAACCGCCGGAGGCGCAGGCCAGTGCGTAGTCGACACCCAGGCTCGCGGCGAACTCGGACTCCAGCAGGGCGGTCTCACCGGCCTCGCCTTCGGCCAGGTTGTAGCGATGCAGGCGACCGCTCTGGAGCACGGCCACCGCCGAGGCGATGGCGTCGTCAGAGATGGCTTCCTGCTGGGTGAAGGATTTGGCAAAACGGCGCATGGCAGGCTCCTTCGCTTGCGACTCAGTAACGAGCCTGACGGTGAACAGGGAAATCCCACTCCTGCTCGGGGAAGTACTTGGCCAGGCGCCAGTCACAGGCCCGGGCGTGGCCTTCCATGCCCTCGGTGCGGGAAATCCGGGATCCCACCGCGCTGAAGGTCAGATTGGCCTCGACGCTCAACTGCTGGGTGGTCAGCACCTTCATGAACTTGTGGACATTGAGTCCACCGGAGTAACGCCCGGCGCGCTTGGTCGGCAGGATATGGTTGGTACCGGAGCACTTGTCACCGTGGGTGACGGTGCTGCCCTCCCCCAGAAACAGCGAGCCATAGTTGCTCAAATGCTGCTTCCACCAGTCCAGATCCTCGCACAGCACCTGCAGATGCTCGCAGGCGTACTGATCGCTGATCGCGACGATCTCCTCGCGGCTGTCGCCCACGATGACCTCACCGAAGTCGCGCCAGGCAGCGTGAACGATATCCGCGTTGGGCATGTCGTCAGCGACTTTCGGCAGAATCTCCATCACTTCGCGGGCGATCGCTTCGCTGGTGCTGAACAGCCACACCGGTGAATTCGGGCCGTGCTCGGCCTGGGACACCAGGTCGACGGCGATGGTCATCGGGTCGGCGGATTCGTCGGCGATGATCGCCGACTCGGTGGGGCCGGCAAACACATCGATACCCACTTCACCGAACAGCAGGCGCTTGGCTTCGGCCACGTAGGCGTTGCCGGGACCGACCAGGATGTCGGCCTCGCGGCCACCGAACAGACCGAAGGCCATGCTGGCCATGGCGTGGACGCCGCCCATCTCGAGGATCATGTCGGCGCCGGCCACATGCATGGCGTAGGCCACCGCCGGGTTGATGCTGTCGCCCCGGGGCGGCGAACAGGCCACCACGTGTTCGACACCGGCGGCCTTGGCGGTGGCCACGCTCATCAGCGCCGAGGCGGCGTGAGCGTAGCGGCCGCCCGGCACATAGCAGCCGGCGCTGTGTACCGGCAGCACACGCTGACCGAGCAGCACGCCCTCTTCGGTCTCGATCTCGAAGGAGGTCAGGCTGTCACGCTGGGCCTCGGCAAAACGGCGGATCTGGCGGTGGGCGAAGTCGATGTCGTCCTTGACCGACTGGGGCACGCTGTCGATCAACTGACGCCGCTTGTCGTCGCTCAACACAAAGTCGCCGGTCCAGCCGTCAAACTTCTCGGCGTATTCGCGCACGGCCGCCTCGCCGCGGGCACGAATATCCTCGAGCATGCCACGCACCGCTTCCGTCACGCGCTGGTCTTCGGCGGCAACGCCAGCGGCGGCCTCCGCCGTCTTGAGATGACGAATGGTCATTGTTGTCTCCGAATAACGTCGTCGAGGGCGCCCGAACTCAGCGGGCGCCTGCCCTGAAGCGCCCTGGGCCTAGCCCTTGTAGTCGGGGAAACCGAAGGTATCGGGATAGCCGAACAGCGCAACGGCGCCGCCGGTGTGCAGGAAGACGACGTTCTCGTCCTGCTTGAAGTGGCCCTGGCGGATCAGGTCGATCAGCCCTGCCATGCCCTTGCCGGAGTACACCGGGTCCAGAAGGATGCCTTCGTGACGGGCCAGCAGGGTGACCGCCTCGATCATGCTGTCGGTGGGCACACCGTAGCCCTCACCCACGTAGTCGCAGTTGGCGACCACCTGGTCGCGGCTGACGACGCCGGACAGGCCGAGCTTGGCTTCGGTCTTCTGGGCCAGGGCAAAGACGTTGGCTTCCTGCTTGTCCTTCGGCGCGCGAACGCCGATGCCGAGCACCGGGATACCGGCGTTGCAGGCGCTGAGGCCGGTGACCAGGCCCGCCTGGGTGCCGGCGCTGCCGGTGGCGTGGACCAGATGATCGATGCGCAGACCCATGTCGTTGGCCTGGGCCAGAAGTTCCAGGGCGGCATTGACGTAGCCCAGGGCACCGATCTCGTTGGAGCCGCCGCCGGGGATGATGTAGGGCTTCTTGCCTTCACTCTTCAGACGATCGGCCAGGCCTTCCATCTCGGCGGCCATGTCGGCACCGCCCGGGCGCTTCTCGACGCTGGCGCCGTGGAGCTGATCAAGGAAGACGTTGCCGTTGTAGTTGTAGTTGGGGTCCTCGCTGCCGGTGCGGTCTTCCAGCAGGATGTGGCACTCGAGCCCCAGCTTGCAGGCGGCGGCCACGGTCTGGCGGGCATGGTTGGACTGGGTGGCGCCCTGGGTGATGATGGTGTCGGCACCCTGTTCCAGGGCATCGGCCATCAGGAATTCCAGCTTGCGGGTCTTGTTGCCACCGGTGGACAGGCCGGTGCAATCGTCGCGCTTGATCCACAGCCGCGGACCGCCGAGCAGCTTGCTCAGGTTGTCCATGGGCTCCAGCGGAGTGGGCATATGGCCGAGACGGACACGGGGAAAACGGGACAAGTGCATACGGGCCTCCAGGCGAGTCATTGTTGGCATTGGCGTGCTCTCTTGACGACCTACGTCGAAAGACACAGCAGGCCTGAAGGCCTGCCCTCGAGCGATCGCTTCCAAGTTAAGCCTCGCCTGGAACATGAGACCAATGCCAAGTTGCTCGCCAGCTGTTAAATTTTTGCATAGCCACTGCTTAGCCCCGGCCGCCACCCACCAAGGCAGACCAAAACACCAATGAAGATCGAATGGATAGAGGATTTTCTCGAGCTTATCGAAGCGGGCACCTTTTCCCAGGCGGCCGAACGGCGCCACGTCACCCAGCCGGCATTCTCGCGCCGCATCCGCCAGCTGGAAGAATGGCTGGGGGTGGCGCTGATCGATCGCAGCGCCTCGCGCCTGGAGTTGACCGCCCACGCGCGGGCGTACGAGCCCCAATTACGAGAGTGGCTGGCACGCCTTTACGCCATGCGCAGTCGTCTCAGAAGCGATGCCCGCCAGGGGCCCAGGGCCATTCTGACCACCCAGCACACCCTGACCGTCAGCTACCTGCCGCGCCTGTTGCGCCACCTGCGTCATCACGCGCCTGAGGTGGGACTGCAGATCACCTCATCCGACCGCAGCCAGTGCATCCACGACTTCGAGCAAGGCAAGGCCGACCTGTTGCTGTGTTCGGAGCTGGAGGGCGCCCCCCTGTTCAGCGGCAGCGACAGCGTCGAGCGGCTGTCACTGGGCGTTGAACGGCTGTTGCCGGTGTGCGCATCGGATCATCACGGTGGTCTCATGCACGAACTCGAGGAAGGTCAACGACTGCCCTTGATCGGCTACGATCCGGACAGCTTTCTTGGCCAGGCCCTGGCGACGCCTTACCTACTCGATGCCCAACGCCACTACGAGATCGAACTGGTCTGCGAGACCGCCTTCACCATCGGCATTCGCCAACTCGCCCTGGCCGGTCTCGGCATCGGCTGGCTACCCCACGGGTTGATCGAGGAAGACCTCGAGAGCGGCAAGCTGATTTCCTTGCAGGAAATCCTCGGCGGCCCCTCTCTGGAAGTGGCCTGCTATCGCCATCGCGACGAAGCGGCAGTGGCAGCCCCCCTGTGGCACCTGCTGGAAGAACGCCCTCCCGCGGTCTAGCACTCCCCTGCAGTTCGAAGCCCCTCGATCTCGCACCTCAAACTCCCTGAGGGGCGGCGGAAAGCGTCAGCTCGATGGCGTCGTGGCGCCAGTACTCATCATCACAGTCGATGGCACGGCCGTTCTGGTCGTGGTTGATGCGGGTGATGCGCTGGGCGGGGCTGCCGCGTACCGCGTTGAGCGCGCTGGCGGCGTCGCTGGAAAGTACACAGGTGCCGAGCTCGTAGCTGACCCGCCCGACCCGGATGCCGTACTCGCGGCGGTAGAGCTCGGTCAGCGATTCCCGCGCCAGATCGAACTCCAGAATGGCGGGAAAGCAGCGCGGCAACAGATGGTGTTCCACGTAGAGCACCCGGCGTTCGTCCACCAGCCGGGCACGACAGATGCGGTAGACGCGCTCGCCTTCGGCGAGTCCCAGCCGGCGGGCGACCGTGACGGGCGCGATCACTTCCTCGGCACTGAGCAACAGGGTGCGGGCGCTGCGCTGCTGGGATCGCACCATCTCGTGAAACGGCAGGCAGGCCAACAGGTCATAGCGTAGCCGTGGCGGCGACACGAACCAGCCGCGCCGATTCTCGCGATACACGCAGCCCTCCGCCTCCAGCTCATTGAGTGCCTCGCGCAGGGTGATGCGGGTGGTCTGGAGGCGCGCCATCATGTCTCGCTCGCTGGGCAGACGGCGATCGCCCCGTGTCGAGGCCAGACTCAGCAAGGGCGCAAGACGCTCGCGCAGGCGATGGGAGGGTGAGGCGTCGTGCGAGGTGTCGTCAGGGACAGTAGGCAAGGCGGACTCTCGAAGCTCTGACCAGGATCGCCGCCGGGCAGTATCCGGTGGCATCCAGCTTTCTGGTATAGACCAAAGAAGGTTCAACGTAATTTCAGCAGTCTAGTGGCAAGCCGGTGACAAAGCGATGACAGTGCTCGAACGAGTCGGGTTTTTCGTCCTTTACCTAGCTCATATGGACTGAGACGAGACTGCCACGCAACTGACACGAGGCTGTCACGCTAGCTCCTTAGGGTGATCGTCAACGGGAACTGATCTAGACCAGAAAGGCGCATCGGTTTCCGTCGACTTCACGCCCCTGACCCGGAGACCCTCTCGTGATCGTCACTTCTCTGCGTTACCCGACCCTGACCGCCCTGGCCTGCGTTGGCCTGCTGTCCACCGCCGCCCAGGCAAACACCGCCGAGCTTGAGTCACTGATCGAGGCCGCCAAGCAGGAAGGCCGCGTCGACAGCGTCGGCATGCCCGACACCTGGGCCAACTGGAAGGACACCTGGGCCGACCTGGAAAGCGTCTACAGCCTGGCGCACACCGATACCGACATGAGCTCCGCCGAGGAAGTCGCCAAGTTCAAGGCCGAGGGCGAGAACGCCACCGCCGATATCGGCGACGTCGGCTTCGCCTTTGGTCCGATCGCGGTGCAGCAGGGGGTGACTCAGCCCTACAAGCCCACCACCTGGGACGAGATCCCCGACTGGGCCAAGGACGACGATGGCCATTGGATGCTCGGCTACACTGGCACCATTGCGCTGATGATCAACAAGAACCTGGTGGAAGAGGACCAGCGCCCGAGTTCCTTCGCCGACCTGCGCGAGGGTGACTACTCGGTATCGGTGGGCGCCGTGGGCCAGGCTTCCCAGGCCAACAATGCGGTACTCGCCGCCGCCTACGCCGCCGGTGGCGACGAGGGCAATCTGGCCCCGGGCCTCGAGCTGTTCGCCGAACTGGCCGAGCAGGGCCGACTGTCGCTGGCCGACGTGTCCATCGCCAACCTGGAGAAGGGCGAAGTGGAAGTGGCCCTGCTGTGGGACTTCAACGCCTTGAACTACCGCGACCAGATCGACCGTGACGCCTTCGAGGTGGTGATCCCCTCGGACGCTTCGGTGACCTCCGGCTATGCCACCATCATCAACACCCACGCCCAGCACCCCAACGCCGCCAAGCTGGCCCGTGAGTACATCCTGTCCGACGAAGGGCAGTTCAACCTGGCCGAGGGCTACGCTCGCCCGATCCGCGCCGAGCACCTGACCCTGCCCGACGACATCGCCGCCAAGCTGCTGCCCAACGAGCAGTACGCCAGCGCCCGTCCGATCCAGGACTTTGCCGCCTGGGAACAGAGCGCCAAGGTGCTGCCGCGCCAGTGGCAGTCCGAGGTGCTGATCCACCAGCAGTGATCAAGCGCTGAGGACAGCGCCGCTACGTCGATCGACCGCTGAAGACAGTGCCCAAGTGGCCTGTCTTCAGCGCATTCCACGTCTTATCGCGACAGCGCCGCGCCCTGTATTGCCGCGCGGCCGGGAGTCATCATGACCAGACCCGTCATACTGGTGGTGCTGGACGGCCTTAATCACGCCGTCGGCCATCACGCCATGGGCCACTTGAGCGCCCTGGTAGAGGCCGGACGCGGCTACACCACCCACCTCGACTGCGAGCTGCCGGCCATGTCTCGGCCGCTCTACGAGTGCCTGCTGACCGGCGATCGCCCGGTGGACTCCGGGGTAGTGCACAACGACATCGTGCGCCGGTCCCATGGCATCAGCCTGTTCGACCTGGCCCGCGGCCAGGGCCTTGCCACCGCTGCGGCGGCCTATCACTGGGTCAGTGAGCTCTACGTCAAGGCGCCCTTCGAGCGCACCCGCGACCGTTTTCTCGACGACCCTGCGGCGGCCATCCAGGCCGGCATCTTCTACTGGCAGGACCACTATCCGGATGATCACCTGTTCAGCGACGCCGAGGCCCTGAGGCAACGCCACGCGCCGGACTTCCTGCTGGTTCACAGCATGAACATCGACGATACCGGCCACCGTCACGGCGGCGACTCGCCCCAGTACAGAAACGCCGCCCGCCACGCCGACATCGCCCTGGCCGACTACCTGCCAGGCTGGCTGGCCGACGGCTGCCAGGTGATGATCACCGCCGACCACGGCATGAACGCCGATCGCTCCCACTCGGGCCTGCTGGAAGAAGAACGCCGGGTGCCGCTGTGGCTGTTCGGCGACGCCTTTGCCGACCCCGCCGGACGGGTCATCCGCCAGACCCACCTGTGCGGCACCCTGGCAAGCGTCCTCGGGCTCTCCCACGACAAGCCCTGGCATCCCGAGTTGCTGGCCGCGTCCAGCAGCGCAGGCGTCGCATCCACCGCGAACGCCACCTGCAACGAGGAGGCCGGCTCGTGAAGGCGCCCCTACCGGCCTGGCTGTGGCTTGTGCCTTTCGCCGTGATATTCACCGCCTTCCAGCTGGCGCCGATGGCCTGGGTCGCGATCAGCGCCTTCAACGTCAACGGTAACTGGGGCCTTGGCCACTTTCAGGAGATCGCCCAGTCGGCGTTCTTCCGCCAGGCGATCTGGAAGAGTCTGACCATCTCGCTGGTGTCCAGCGCCATCGGCCTGGTCATCGCCACCCTGACCTGCCACGCCCTGGTACGTTCCGGCGGACGCCTGAGGCGAGCGATGATCGCCTTCACCAACATGACCTCCAACTTTGCCGGCGTGCCCCTGGCCTTCGCCTTCATCATCCTGCTGGGGGCCAACGGCGTGCTGACCCTGGCGCTTCAACGACTCGGCATCATCGAGGACGTGCGTCTTTACTCCACCGGCGGGCTGATCGTCATCTACACCTGGTTCCAGATTCCGCTGGGCATCCTGCTGCTGTTCCCGGCCTTCGCCGGCCTCAAGGCCGAATGGCGTGATGCCGCCAGCCTGCTCGGCGCCGGGCGCATCGCCTACTGGCAGCGCATCGGCCTGCCGGTGCTGTGGCCGGCCCTGGCCGGCACCTTCACGGTACTGTTCGCCAACGCCATGGGCGCCTACGCCACCGTCTACGCGCTGGTCAACACCAGCTACAACCTGATGACCATTCGTATTGCCAACCTGGTGGCCGGCGACCTGTTCCTCGAGCCCAATCTGGCAAGCGCCCTGGCGCTGATTCTGGTGATGCTGCTGGTGCTGGTCACCCTGGTCCAGCAGTGGCTGTTGAGAAGGAGTGCACAGCATGGCTCACGCTGAAACCCTGCCGGCTCACAAGAGCCCGACCGCAGCGCCGCTGTCGGCGACCTTCAACCCCTACGCCTGGATCGTCGGCAGCGTCTTCGCGGTGCTGGCCCTGCCGCTGGTGGCGACCCTGGGTTACGCCCTGGCCACCCGCTGGGGCGCGACCCTGGTCCCCGATGGCCTGACCCTGGCCTGGTTCGTGGAGCTATGGACCACCCCGCGCTTTGTGGCGGCCTTCGCCCGGTCGCTGGCTGTCGCCGTGGGTGCCCTGGCGCTGTCGCTGGTGCTGGTGATGCCGGTGGCTTTGCTGGCCCACACCCGCTATCCGTGGCTGGACCGCTGGATGAACACCCTGATCCTGATGCCCTTCGCGGTGCCCCCGGTGGTGTCCTCGGTGGGGCTACTCAAGCTCTACGCTGGCGGCCCGCTGCCGCTGGTGGGCACCCCCTGGATCCTGATTCCCACCTACTTCACCATCGTGCTGCCGTTCATGTACCGCGCCATTGCCAACAGCCTGCGTGCGGTGGACGTGCAAAGCCTGATGGACGCCGCCCAGCTGCTGGGTGCCGGGCCGCTTAAAGCCTTCTTTCTGGTCATCCTGCCCAACCTGCGTGGCGGGGTGCAGATCGCCATCTTCCTGTCGTTTTCGTTCCTGGTCGGCGAATTCGTCTTCGCCAACATGCTGGTGGGCACCCGCTTCGAGACGCTGCAGGTCTACCTCAACAATATGCGCGGCGCCAGCGGCCACTTCACCAGCGCCCTGGTGATCACCCTGTTCGCCTTTACCCTGATCCTGACCTGGCTGGGCAATCGCCAGGCCGAGCACACCATCACGGAGGCCACACGATGATGGCTGCCACTACACCTGCCACCCAGCGCGCCGCCCCGTCCACGGTCCCGTCCACTATCCCGTCCTCGGTCCAGACCACGACCCCGTCCGCGCCAGGCCGCCAGGAAAGCGGCAACGCGGTCTCGCTGAGGGGGCTGGCCAAGCGCTTCGGCGAAACCTCAGTGTTCGCCGACATCGACGCCGATATCGAGCATGGCGAGTTCATCACCCTGCTGGGGCCGTCCGGCTGCGGCAAGTCGACCCTGCTGCGGGCCATCGCTGGGTTGACCTCGCTGGACGCCGGCAGCATCCACATCGGCGGTGACGACATCACCCGCCTGCCGCCCCAGCGGCGCGGGGTCGGCATGGTGTTTCAGCACTATGCGCTGTTTCCCAACCTCAAGGTCGCCGACAACGTCGCCTTCGGCCTGCGCATGCAGAAGGTCCCCGGTGACGAGCGCGCGCGCCGGGTGGACGAGGTGCTGCGCCTGGTCGAGATGCAGGACCAGGCGCACAAGTTTCCCCACCAGCTGTCGGGCGGGCAATGCCAGCGGGTGGCACTGGCACGCTCGCTGGTGGTGGAACCCAAGGTACTGCTGATGGACGAGCCGCTGTCGGCGCTGGACGCCCGCATTCGTCGACATCTGCGCGACCAGATCCGCGAGATTCAGAAGACCCTCGGCCTGACCACCCTGTTCGTGACCCATGACCAGGAAGAGGCCATGTTGATGTCCGACCGGGTGTTCCTGATGCACCAGGGACGGATCCTGCAAAAGGACACCGCCGAGGTGCTCTACACCCGGCCCCGGGACGAAAACGCCGCCGGCTTCATGGGCCACTACTGTCTGCTCGACGCCGTCGAGGCCGCGCCACTGCTGGGCTTTCGCAGCCAGGCCGGGCGTGTCGCGCTGCGCCCCGAGGCGCTCTATCTCAGCGTGCAGGGCCGCCCTTTGGGTGGCGAGCGGCCGGCGCGGGTGGGACCGGGCGTCAGCGGTCGTGTGCGTCGACATCGCCTGCTCGGTAACATCGTGCGCTACGACATCGACTGCGATGGCACCAGCCTCGCCGTCGATACCCTCAATCGCTCCGCCCGCAGCCTGCTGCCCGCCGGCTGCGAGGTGACGATCCACGTCGATCTCGACGAGGTTCAGGAGCTGGATGCATGAACGACCTGACGAGCCCTGTCACCATGACCACTGACGCCTGCCACGGCGATGCCGCCAAGGCCCCCGACGCGCCCATGACCCTGGCCCTGTTCGACCTCGATGACACCCTGCTCGACGGCGACATCACCGGACTATGGAGTCAGTGGCTGATCGATCTCGGCTGGATCGAGGACGGCGACGCCTACCGCGCCGCCTTCGCCGAACACATGGCCGCCTACGCCGCCGGAACGCTCGACATGGAAGCCCATCTGGCGCTGTTGCTGACGCCGCTGGCCGGCCGCAGCGAGGCCGACGTCAGGCAACAGGTCGACGCCTTCCTCGAGGCCAAGGTGGTGCCCCGGCTCTTCCCTCAGGGCCACGAACGCCTGGCCTGGCACCGTGACCAGGGCCATCGGGTGGTGATCATCTCGGCCTCGCCGATCCACGTGGTCGGCCCGCTGGCCGAGCGCCTCGGTGCCGATCAGGCGCTGGCCACCGCCCTCGAACTCGATTCGCGCAGGCGCTACACCGGCAAGGCCGAGGGCATCCGCACCTTCCAGGGCGGCAAGCTCGAGGCGCTGCGCGAATGGCTGGCCGAGCACACCCCGGTGGAGAGCTTCGGCTACTCCGACTCGCGTAACGACCTGCCCCTGCTGGAATTCGTCGACCGTCCCTTCGCCATCAACCCCGACCCGACGCTTGACGCCACCGCCCGCGAGCGCGGCTGGCCGGTACAGTGGTGGCGGCAGGTCGACTGAGCGTGGAGGCACCGGGCGGAAGAGGTTAGGCTGTTACCTACTTTCTAATCTACAACGAGCCGCCCGTATGACCTCTCCTGCCACCATCGCCCTGCTGGGCACCGGTATCATGGGCCTGCCCATGGGCCGTCATCTGATCCGTGCAGGCTTCCCCCTGCGTGCCTGGAATCGCAGCATCGACAAGGCAGCCCCGCTGGGCGAACTTGGCGCCACTCTGGCCGAGACACCCATCGAGGCAGCGGCAAACGCCCAGGCGGTGGTGATGATGGTAAGTTCGGGCGCGGTATGCGAGACGCTGCTGTTCGGCGACGACGGCATCGCCCGTCAGTTGTCTCCCGGTACCCTGCTCATCGTGATGTCGACCATTGGCCACAGTGAAGCAATCGCCTTGGCCGAACGCTGTCGCGAGCTTGGCCTTGGCTGGGTGGACGCCCCGGTCTCCGGCGGCGAAAAGGGCGCGCGCGAAGGATCTCTTTCGATCATGGCCGGAGCAGACGCCGTCGATTACGACAGGGCAAAGCCCATTCTCGAGGCCATGGGCCATCCCCTGCATATTGGCCCGGCAGGCAGCGGCGCCCTGGCCAAGCTGGTCAATCAGTTGACGGTGGCCAGCACCATCGCGGCGGTGTCGGAAGCCCTGGTGCTGGCCGAAGCCGGCGGCGCCGACCCCGCCAAGGTGCGCCAGGCCATGCTGGGGGGCTTCGCCTACTCGCGGATTCTCGACCAGCATGGCCAACGCATGCTGGACGGCGACTTCGCACCCGGCGGACCGGCCAGGCATCAGCTGAAGGACACTCGCGCCGCCTGCGACGTCGCCCGGGAACTCGGCCTCGACTTGCCGCTGCTTGAGTTGACCGACCGCCTGTTCGGCGATCTGGTCAACGCAGGTGGTGCTGACCTCGACCACAGCGCCCTGCTGCTCGAGGTCCGGCGACGCAACGGCATGGACGCCGGCGAACTCGACCGCAACGGCTGACGGACGGCGAGCCCGCCTGGCGTTATCGGCTATTGGCTGAACGACTATTGGCTGATCGGCTATTGGCTGCTCGGGGCATGGCCATCCTGCCCCTGCCCCTCCTCCAGGCGCTCGATAATAAAGGCCGCCATGGCAGCGGCGGCCGGCGACAGGCTGCGACCGGCCAAGCGCACCAGTCCCACCTGGCGCTCCACCACCGGGCACTCCAGCGGAACGAACCTCAGCCGCTCGTACTCCTCGGCGAACGCCAGTCGCGGCAGGGTGGTGATGCCGAGCCCCGCCACCAGGCTGGCGGTCAGCGAGATCATGTTGGAGATGAAGAAGGTGGGACTTGCCAGCAGCGCCTCGGCCTCGGTGCCCTCGAGCAGCCGCGAGGTGCCGTTGCCGATCAGGGTCTCGCCGGCAAGCTCGCGCCAGTGCAGGCTCTCGCGCCCGGCGAAGGGATGGTCATCGCGACACACCACCCCCACCTTGTCGCGCAGCAAAGGGGTGAACGCCAGGGCATCGTCAGGCTGCCACAGGCTTGAAAGCCCGATATCCACCTCACCGCCCAGCACCTGCTCGCGCACGAAGTCGGCGTTGCCGTCGTGCAGCGCCACGCGGATGCCCGGATAGCGCTCGACGAACTCCGACAGCAAGCTCGGCATCAGGCGGCTGGCCACCGACGGTACCGCCGCCATGTCTAGATGCCCCGCCTGGCGCTCGACCTGGGCGAGCAGGTCGCGGCTCAGGCGATCATGCTGGAGGATCAGCTCGCGAAAGCGCGGCACGCAGTATGCGCCGAAGGGGGTAAGGCTCGCCTGGGCCCCCTTCTCGAACAGCGCCTCGCCAAGGCGCGCTTCCAGCTCACGTACCGCCATCGACACCGCCGGCTGACTGCGGTGAAGCTGGCGCGCGGCGGCGTGAAAGCCGCCGTGGTCGACAATCGCCAGCACGTAGCGCAGCGGCTGGATCTTGAGGTCGGGGAGCATGGCATTTCCTCACACGGGCCGTCACACGGGCCGTCACACAGACAGGCGGTAAGCCTTATTTATCATATGCTCGTTATTATTGATTATCTTTATTTTGGTGACTCTCCTAGGCTGTGTCGCATTCGTCACAGGAGGTCATCATGTCTCAGCAGTCAGCCTACCCACTCTATATCGACGGCCAGTGGATCGACGGCGTCGACCAGATCGAGAACCGCAGCCCGTCGGATACCAGCGACCTGATCGGCGTCTACGCCCAGGCCTCGACCGAGCAGGTCAAGGACGCCATCGCCGCCGCCCGCCGGGGTGGCCGCGAATGGGCCAAGAGCGGCCTGGAGCAGCGCTACGGCGTGCTGATGGCGGTGGGCGACGAACTGATGGCGCGCAAGGCCGAGCTCGGCGAGCTGCTGGCCCGTGAAGAGGGCAAGACCCTGGCCGAGGCGGTCGGCGAGGTCCACCGCTCCGCCCAGTTCTTCCACTACTACGCCGCCGAGGTGCTGCGCCAGATCGACGAGCGCGCCGAGTCGGTGCGCCCCGGCGTGGAAGTGGAGGTGCGCCGTGAGCCGGTGGGGGTGGTCGGCGTCATCAGCCCCTGGAACTTCCCCATGGCCACCGCAGTGTGGAAGATCGCCCCGGCGCTGGCCTTCGGCAACGCCGTGGTGTTCAAGCCGGCCAACCTGGTCCCCGCCAGCGCCTGGGCGTTGACCGAGATCCTCAGCCGTCAGGCGCTGCCCGCAGGCAGCTTCAACCTGATCATGGGGCCGGGTTCGAGCGTCGGCGACGCCTTGATCTCGAGTCCCGAGATCAATGCCCTGACCTTTACCGGGTCGCTTGAGGTCGGTCGCCGGGTGGCCGGCGCCACCGCCGCCAACCTGGTCAAGTGCCAGCTCGAGATGGGCTCCAAGAACGCCCTGATCGTGGCCGACGACGCCGATCTCGACCTCGCCGTGGAGGCCGCCTTCAACGGCGCCTACTCCGGCACCGGCCAGAAGTGCACCGCCTCGTCGCGGCTGATCGTCACCGAAAAGGTCCACGACGCCTTCGTCGAGCGGCTGATCGAGCGCCTGAAGCAGGTGCGTGTCGGCCCCGCTCTGGAAGACGGCGTGCACATCGGCCCGGCGGCCGACGCCCGCCAGCTTGCCTCCAACCTGGCATGGGTCGAACGCGCCCAGGCCGATGGGGCTCGGCTGGTGTTCGGCGGCGAGCGCGTCAGCGCGGCAAGCGACGGCTACTTCATGGCACCGGCGCTTCTGGTGGATACCACCAACGACATGGCCATCAATCGCGAGGAGGTGTTCGGCCCGATCGCCTGCGTGATCAAGGTCGCCGACGCCAACGAGGCCATCGAGGTGCTCAACGACACCCACTTCGGCCTGACCGCCGGCATCATCACCGACTCGCTGAAGCTTGCCAGCGAGTTCAAGGCCCGCGCCGAGACCGGCTGCGTGATGGTCAACCTGCCCACTGCGGGCACCGACTACCACGTGCCCTTCGGCGGCCGCAAGGCGTCGAGCTTCGGCCCCCGCGAGCAGGGCCGCTACGCCCGCGAGTTCTACACCGTGGTCAAGACCTGCTACGTCAAGGCCTGAGGAGAGACGTCATGTCCCGAGAAATGCTGACCGTCGACGGCCTGCAGTACTCCAACTGGTCGCGGGAGATCTTCGAGCAGATGCGCGAGGGCGGCCTGGACGCCGTCCACGCCACCCTGGTCTACCACGAGACCACCCGCGAGACGCTGTCGCGCCTGGGCGAGTGGAACCGCCGCTTCGAGGCCCATGCGGACCTGATCATGCCGGTGCGCGGGCCCGGCGATATCGCCAGGGCCCAGGCCAGCGGGCGCATCGGGGTCTTTCTCGGCGCCCAGAACTGCTCGCCCATCGAGGACGATATCGACATGGTCGAGGTGATGCGCGATCTCGGCCTCTTGATCATGCAGCTCACCTACAACAACCAGAGCCTGCTGGCCTGCGGCTGCTACGAGGCAGAAGACAGCGGTATCACCCGCTTCGGGCGCCAGGTGATTCGCGAGATGAACCGGGTCGGCATGGTCATCGACATGTCCCACAGCGCTGAGCGCTCGACCCTCGAGGCCATCGAGCTGTCGAGCCGTCCTGTGATCATCTCCCACGCCAACCCCGAGAGCTTCCACCCGGCCAAGCGCAACAAGTCCGACCGGGTACTCAGGGCCATCGCCGAGTGCAACGGCCTGCTGGGCTTCTCGGCCTACCCCTTCCACCTGCGCAACGGCCCGGACTGCACCCTTGCCGAGTACTGCGAGATGATCGCCCGCACCGCCGACCTGATGGGGGTCGAACACCTGGGCATCGGCACCGACCTGTGTCAGAACCAGCCCACCTCGGTGCTCGACTGGATGCGCAACGGCCGCTGGTCCAAGGACATGGACTACGGCGAGGGCAGCGCCACCAACGCCGGCTGGCCGCGGCCACTGGCCTGGCTCAAGGACAGTCGCGACTTCCCCAACCTGATACAGGGCCTGCGCGACGTCGGCATGAACGAGGACGAAGTGGCCGGCATCATGGGCCGCAACTGGGTGGCGCTGCTGGAGCGCGCCGCCACGCCTCAGGGGATCGCCAAGGTCGCCTGAGGCGGCACTCGGAACAGCCCCCGACCAGTCCTCGACCAGCCCTCGACCAACCCTGGACCAGCCATCCGTCAGCCACCGACCCGCCGGCATCCCAGATTTCAACAACAACCGAATGCCTGCGGCCATCAATCACCATAACAGGCACCGCCCCGACGGTGCCGCACGCCAGAGGTTCATGCCATGACCACCTCCACCACCGGCACCTCGTCGCCCGCCGATCGCTCGGCGCCAGCGACCGCGGACTTGCCCGCCGGCCAGTATCGCCTGGGCGACCCCGTCGTGCTCTGTCTCAGCATCGGTTTCATCCTGCTGTTCGTCGGCCTGTCGCTGTACGACATCGACGGCGTCGCGGGGGCCATCGGCACGGGCTTCGCCTGGACCGCCAAGGCGCTCGGCAGCTACTTCCAAATCCTGCTGCTGCTGACCTTCTTTATCGCCATGGGGCTGATCGCCACCCCGGCGGCAAGTGCACGCATCGGCAACACCCGCACGCCGGAGCTGTCCACCTTCAAGTGGGTGTCGATCATCATGTGCACCCTGCTGGCAGGGGGCGGGGTGTTCTTCGCCGCCGGCGAGCCGATCTACCACTTCGTGGTCACGCCGCCGGCCTTTGCCGGCAGCGCGGCCATCGAGGCCGGCAGCGACTCCGCCATCGCCCCGGCCCTGGCCCAGTCGTTCATGCACTGGGGCTTTCTGGCCTGGGCGGTGCTCGGCAGCCTGACCGCGGTGGTGCTGTCCCACGCCCACTATGACAAGGGCCAGCCCTTGCAGCCGCGCACCCTGCTCTATCCGGTACTCGGCGAACGGCTGATGAAGGGCCCGCTGGGCGGCGTGGTCGACGCCCTGTGCGTGATCGCGGTGGTGGCCGGCACCGTCGGCCCCATCGGCTTTCTTGCCACCCAGGTCAGCTTCGGTCTGCATGAGCTGTTCGGCGTGGCCAACACCTACATGACCCAGTTGATCATCCTGATCGGCCTCGGCGCGGTCTACGTCACCTCGGCGGTTACCGGCATCGACAAGGGCATCCAGATCCTGTCGCGCTTCAACGTCTTCCTGGCGCTCGCCATCGCCGCGGTGATCTTTCTGTTCGGGCCGACGCTGTTCATGGTCAACGCCTTCACCCAGGGTTTCGGCGAGTACCTGACGTCGTTCTTCGCCATGTCGACGATGACCGCCCAGAGCGCGCCGGACTGGTGGATGCAGTGGTGGACGGTGTTCTTCTTCGCCTGGTTCATCGGCTATGGCCCGCTGATGGCGATCTTCGTCGCGCGCATCTCCAGGGGCCGCACGATTCGGCAGATGGTGCTCACCGTGGCGGTGCTGGCACCGGTGGCCACGGCCATCTGGTTCACCCTGCTGGGAGGCTCCGGCATCTTCTACCAGATGACCGGAGCCATCGACCTGACCGAGGCGCTCAACAACTTCCAGTTCGACGTGGCTACGCTGACCGTGGCCCAGGCGCTGCCCGGCGGTACCGTCATGGCGGTGGCGATCCTGGTACTGACCACCATCTTCGTCGCCACCACCGGTGACTCCATGAGCTACGCCATCGCCGTGGTCGGCGCCGGTCACGACGAGCCGAGCCCGCTGGTTCGCGCCTTCTGGGGCATCGCCATGGCGCTGATGGCGGCTATCCTCCTGTACATGGGCGCGGGGCAGATCAGCGCCCTGCAGCAGTTCATCGTGCTGACCGCCATCCCGGTGTCGCTGGTGCTGCTGCCGTCGCTGTGGACCGGCCCCCAGGCCGCCCTCGCCATGGCCCGCGCCCAGGGCATCACCAGCCACAAAGCCAGCGCTACAGGGGAGGCCTGAGATGAGACGCGAAGACCTCGCCAGCCGCCTTTCCGACGTCGAGCAGCGCCTGCGTCTGCGCGCGCCCGACGAGGTGATGCAACTCGATCGCCTGGGCAGCCTGCACGCCAGCCGGCTGAGCTTCGTGCGTAGCCTGGTGCGCCAGATGGCGCGCCAGCGCTGGCAGATCAGCACCACCCGCTTCGAGCTCGACGCCGAGGGCCACGGTGTCGCCATCTATCGTCTGCAGACGCCCCAGGCCCGTTACCACGGGGTGATCTTTTCCCAGCCACTGGACGACGACGCCCGCTCCGACCGGGTCATCGCCGAGGCCTGGGACGTCACCTTCGGCGTGGTCGAAGGCGACGTGGACGACTCGCTGCTCGAACAGATGGCCGCCAATGTGCCGCTGCAGGAGGCCGGGCGCCAGCATCCACGTCTGCTGGTGCTGTCCCGGGCCAACCGCAGCCTCAGAAACTTCGCCGCCTTTCTCGACGCGCTGTGCGCCGGGCGACAGCCCGACCCGGCCTGGCTGACCCGGGTCGGCTATCTGTATCGCACCACCGCGGTCTACGGAAACGGCAAGTTCGGCATCGCCGACTTCGATCGGCTCAAGCACAACCCGGACTTCCAGCGTCCCTTCTCGGCCCAGATGCTGGCGGTCTACCTGCTGCGCCACTTCTCCATCGAGCAGATCGAGCATATGGCCCGTGCCCGGGCGCCGGGCAGCGCCGTCGCCATGGCCGCACCGCTGCGCCGCTATCTGGGCATCGGCAATTCCACCGGACTGGGCATGGCGCCCTTTCTGATCAACCACCCGCAGCTGATCCAGCGCTGGGTCGAGAGCCGCGAGAAGGCGCTGGCCCAGGTCAGTGGTCAGGTCCCTGGTGAACCGGAGCGACAGCGCCTGGTGGCGCTTGTCGCCCGGGCCGAGCGCCACCTGGCCCAGACCGTGACCGAGGATAGCGAGCAGAGCGCGCGCAACCGCGAGACCGCCAGCGCCCTGCCGGCGGTGCGCGCCTGGCTCGAGCAGGTACCACTGGCCGAGGAGCTGTGGCAGGAGTTGATCGACTGGAGCCGCCAGACCCTGAGCCTGGAAGCCCAGGAGCTGATCCACACCCTGTTGCTTGAGCTCTACCCGGAGATCGTCGATCCCTTCGAGGACCAGATGGGGGTCGAGGAGGGCCTGGAGCTGACCCCGGACATGCCGCTGGTCAGACTCAAGCAGTTGATCGAGACCCACTACGACTGGGCCCTGCGTCATGACTTCGGCGACCCCGAGGAGCGCTACTGGTTCTGGTATCGCTCGGTCGAGAAGGAAGAACCGCGCCTGGGCGTGCGCGACGTCGAACCCGGCGCCGACCGTGAGCTGAAGCTCGCCATCGCGCCCCGGGTGGCCGATACCCATGGGGTCATCGACGACTTCCTCAGCGCCCATCCGCGCGCCCTGGTGGTGGAGTTCCTGATTCACCACCCGCGTCACAAGGACATCATCCGGCGGATCCAGAGCATGGCCGAGACGCCCTTCGGCGAGATCCGCGCCAACCTGTGGGCCCGCGAGTTGAAGCCAATGCACCTGCTTCGCACCAAGCTTTCGTTCTTCGGCGCCAGTCGCTTCGATCCCAAGTCCGATCGCTGGGTGCGTATCACCCTGTTCCAGGGCGCGCCATTGGTCGAGGAGCTCAACGCCGAGCCCAGCGACCTGATCGACTTCGACGACTGGAGCTTCCCGCTGGAGCCCGACCAGGACGCCGCCGGCACGCTCAAGGAAGCCGATGCCCAACCCCGCCAGCACGCCGGAGCCAACTCATGAAGGTGTCCTACAACGAACTCCAGGGACTCTGCCGCAAGGCCTTCCAGGCCATGGGCTTCGAGGACGGAGACGCCAGCGACGCCGCCGACATGGTGGCCTGGATGCAGCTCTACGAGCTCGGTGGGCTGGCAGCGCTGGGACGAGGCCTCGACTTTCTGCTCGCGGATCAGGGCGAGCGCCCCCCGGAACTCGTCTACTCCGACGGCGACCTGGCGGTGCTCGACAGCCACGGCGCCAGCGTGCTCAAGAGCTCGACCCTGGCACTGGAGCTGGGCTTTGCCAAGGCCCGGGCGCGAGGCCTTGCGGTGATCAAGATCCGCCACTGCCACAACCGCCAGTTGATCATGGGCTACCTGGCGCGACTGGCCGGGCGCGGGATGAACGTCACCGCCTTCTGGCGCAATGCCCAGGCGCCTGACGGTGAGGCCCGGACCGCTGGCGCAGAGCAGGCGGCAGCCACCCCGCTGATCGAGCAGGTGGTGGGCTTTCGCGCCGGAAGTTCGGTGCCGGAGATCCGCGTCTACGCGGTGCACGAGGTGCCCGAGGAAAACGAGCCCAACGACGGGGTGACGCTGATCATGGCCAACCACGTGGACCTGCTGCCGTCGCTGCGCTCCGAGTATCAGCTCGACCTGCTGGCCCGCCACCAGGAGTCCGACCTGCTGGCTTGCCGCGAGCGTGCCATGCAGCAAGGCATCGAGGTCGACGACGGCCTGTGGGCGCAGCTCAAGGCGCTGGCCACCCGGCTGCTGGTGGAGTCTACCGAGGCCTCTCGCAGCGGCGCCGGCGCCGGCACCCACGACAACGACTGACACACAACCCTCACCCCTTGGCACTCTCTTTGCCCTACTGCCCCCGACTTCCAACGTTCGAGGATACCCCATGGTTCACCCGGTCAAGACCGAGCTGTTCGCCTCCCGCGCCCCACTGTCCTGGGCCAGCGTCGGCAACGGCATCCTGTTCACCGCCCAGATCCCCATCGACAAGAGCGGCGAGGTGGTCGACGGCGGCATCGAGGCCCAGACCCGCCAGACGCTGGACAATCTGGTGCACACCCTCGCCTGCGCCGGTGGCGGCGTTGAATCGCTGACTCAGGTATTGATCTACGTGACCCGACGCGAGGACCTGGCTACGGTCAACCGGGTCTACGCCGAGTACGTCAGCGAGCCCTACCCCAACCGCGCGGCGGTGATCGTCTCCGGCTTCGCCCGGGAAGAGATGCTGGTCGAGATGGTGGCCTACGCGGCGCTACCTGTGACGCCCTAGGGCTTGTCTGAAAAGTGCCTGCGCTCGGTAATACGGCGTTAAAAATCGGATCAAAATGCTCATTTACACCACGTAAACTGCGCTTTCTCACCGATTTTTGCCTTGTCTAACCTTCGCTCGTCGACTTTTCGGACAGCGCCTAGCCGCCTATTGCACCGTGCCGCCGACGGCGTAAATGGCCGAACCCCCGACACCAACGAGCCCTCCGATGGAGGGCTCGTCGCATGGTGGGCTCGTCGCATGGTGGGCTCGTCGCATGGTGGGCTCGTCGCATAGCTGTCACGCCTCTCGTCTTCCCCCCGCGGGAGGTCGACTCCGCCGGTGCTATTTCTCGAAGTAGCGTGCCCACAGCGCCTGGTAGTCGCCGTCGTCCTTGAGCCCCTGGATGGCCTCGCTGAACGCGATGGCCAGTTCGCGATCGCGCTGGCGGAAGGCGGCGCCGACGCCGGGCCCGTAGATCGACTCGGGGCCGGTCACCAGCTCGCCCTTGCGCGCAAAACGCTCATCGCTGAACAGCCGCTCCTGGGCCAACGGGAAGGCGGTAAAGACCAGGTCCAGCCGACCGGTGAACATGTCGTTGACCACGCCGCCGGAGTCCGAGTAGCGACGAATGTCCGCCTCGCCGTGGTAGGTGGTCACGTACTCGTCCTGGATGGTGCCCTGCTGCACACCGATAGTCATCTCCGACAGGTCCCCTTCGGGATCGATCTCCGCGTCGGCCTGGCCGACCCACACCGAGGGCACCTGATAGTAGGGATCGGAGAACAGCACCTGTTTCGCGCGTTCGTCGGTGATGTTCATGGCCGAGGCGATCAGATCGTACTTGCGCGCCAGCAGCCCCGGGATGATGCCGTCCCAGCCCTGCTCGACCCACTCGCACTGGCGCTGCATGCGCTCGCAGGCGGCCTCGACCAGCTCGACCTCGAAGCCGGTCAGGCTGCCGTCGGGCAGCTTTTCCTGGTACGGCGGATAGGGCACGTCGACACCGATGCGCAGCGGGCGATCGTCGGCCTGGGCGGTGGTGGCAACAGCGGCGCCGGCGCCGGCAAGGGCCATCGCCAGGCCAAGGGAGGCAGACAGAGAAGCGTTAACTTTCATGGTCATTTCTCGCTCTATTGTGATTGTGTGGTCAGGTGATCGGAGGGCGCCAGTGCCAGCTCGCCCAGCGTGATGGAGGTCAACGGTGGGCGAATGCGGTAGTAGCCGACCTCGTCCATGTCGCGGCCCTGCTCGCGGGCCATCAACCGTGACACATTGGTGCCGCATAGCCGTCCCTGGCAGGGGCCCATGCCACAGCGGGTGAAGGCCTTGAGCTGGTTGGGCCCGGCAGGCCCCGCTTCCAGCGCCGCCTTGAGCTGGGCCCGGCTCACCCCTTCGCAGCGACAGATCAGGGTCTCGCCGGGCTGTCGCTCGACCCAGTCCGCCGGTGGGGTGAACAGTGCATCCAGCAGACGTCGACCGGACAGATCCTGGCGGCGTCGACGCCTCAGCGCGGCGCTTTCCCTGGCGACCGCCCGGCGGTTATCGGCGTCTGGTATCGGCGCCGCGGCGCCTTTTGCATCGGCTGTCGTGTCCAGCGGGTCAGCCATCAGGTCGTCCAGCACGGCCAGCGCCGCCAGTCGCCCTTCGCGCTCGGCATTCACAGCGCCGCCGATGCCACCGCCGTCACCGGCCAGCCACACCCCCGGGCGCACCGACAGGTCGTCGCGACGATCGGGCACGAACGCCTGCTGCGCCTCCTGCCAACGGTGCTCGATGCCCAGCCCTTGGGGGAGCTGCGGCTCGGGCACCACCCCCATATGGGTCAACAGCCAATCGGTCTTGAGCTTGTGCTCGTCGCTGTCGCCACGCCGGCGATAGCGCACCCCGGTCAAGCGCTGGTCACCCTCGGCAGCCAGCGACTGGACGCCACGCACGATCGGCACCCCAGCGCGCCTCAACGCCGCCAGCATGCGCGCGCCCTTGGCGAGGTAGCCGCGAGCCCGCCAGGCCCTGAGCGGGTGACGCAGGGTCCGCGCCAGTCCCAGGTTCGGCGCCGTATCGAGGATCATCCGGGGCGGGCAGCCGGCGTTGAGGTACTGCCAGGCCAGCAGGTACAGCAGTGGCCCGTTGCCCGCCAGCACCGGCGGCCCCTCGGTCAGCAGCGCGCCCTGCTTCATCAGGATCTGGGCGGCGCCGGCCTGCATCACCCCAGGTAGCTGCCAGCCGGGGAAGGGCCAGCCCCGCTCCATGGCGCCGGTGGCGATGATCAGACGCTCCGCAACCAGTTCCCGGCTGATGCCATCGTGCCCCCGCACGCCCAGGCGATGGGCGTCGTCCAGGGCGTCGTCCAGCGCCTCGATCCACCACACCCGCGTGCCTGGGCGATAGTCGATCTCCCCCCGTCTGGCGGCGTCCAGGAAGGCGCCGACCAGGGACCGACCGCGATGGTAGTCCTTGCCCATGACTGCGGCGTCGAGCTGGGGCTGGTCGAGATCGCGATAGATCTGCCCGCCCGGCGCCCTGGCCTGATCCAGTACCAGCGAGCGCAGGCCGGCCTCGGCCAGTCTCAGGGCCGCCGCCATGCCGGCAGGGCCGGCGCCGAGTACCACCACTCGGGCGCGGTCCTTGCTGCCGTCGGTGCCGACGGTCTCCCTCGGCTCACAGGTCTGCATCTTCGCGCCCCCTCTGCTCGTCACCACTGGCATGGTTGGCGGTGTCCCACCGGGAAGCCGTCGCTGTCTCTTCGTCGAGCTGGCGGCGTACCCGCATGCCCTGCTCCACCGTGACCAGACAGCCCTGTCGATTGGGGGCACCGTCGATGGTGATCAGGCAGTCGTGGCACACCCCCATCATGCACAGCGGTGCGCGATGGCCACTGGCGACGTGGCGGCGATAGCCGGCGGCGCCCTGGTGCATCAGCACCGCGGCCGCCACGCTAAGCGTCGAGGGCACCTGGTATGGTGCGCCGTCGATGGTGATGGTGACCTCGGGTGTGGCCGTGGCCCTTTTATGCCGCTTGAACATCGAAGCGTCCTCCCGAGAAGAGCGGATAGCGCTCGGTGAGCCGATCATCGTCCAGCGCTGCGGCCAGCTCATCGGCGTGAAAGGCGGCCAGGGTGATGCCGCTGTGACAGCTCAGGTTGTAGGCCCCGGGATAGCGCTGCGAAGCCTCGTAGACGGGGCAACCGTCCGGCGTCATGATCCTCAGCGCCGCCCAGCTGCGCACCAGCCGCGCCGACGCCAGATCGGGATAGATGGTCACCGCCCGCCGCGCCAGGGCGTGCAGGGTTTCGAGGGTGACCCGGGTGTCGTGGCCGACGTGCTCGAGCACGTCGCCGATCAGGTAGCCGCCGCTCGCCGTCTGGCGAATCTGCGGTGTCGGCAGGCGGCCGGCGGCGGGCAGCCGCTCGCTGACCAGCACCTGGCCACGCACCGGCGTGACCCGACCGCAGAGACCCAGCGGCGGTGCCAGCCGCGCCGCCCCCAGTCCGCAGGCCAGTACCAGCCGTTCGGCACGCACGGCGCCACGGGCGGTGTGGGCAACAAAGCCCGCCTCGCCGGGGTCGATCGAGGCGACCGGATGATGAGGCCGTACGTCCACGCCAAGCGCCTGGCAGGCGCTGTAGAGTGCGCGCAGCAGAAACAGCGGATTGCAGTGGCCGTCGTGGGGTGTCCAGATGCCCCCCGGGACGTCGCCGCCAAGGCCCGGCAGCAGTCGCTCAAGCCGCGCGCCCTCCAGGTACTCCCAGCGCACGCCGGCCTCACGGGCCCAGGGCGCGTCGTATAGTGCCTGGTACTCGGCGCAACGCTTACGCACCTCGTCGTCGTCAAGACACAGATCGACGCCTCCGGGCTGCTCGAACTCCAGATCCACCCCGGTGCGCTCGCCAAGCTCGCCGGCGAATCTCGGCCAGGCTCGACTCGAGGCCAACGACATCGCCGCATAGGCGGGCATACCGGCGCCCTTGCCCTGGACCCAGACCAGGCCCGCGTTGCCCCGGGAAGCCTTGAGGGCGGTATCGTGCTCATCGAGAACGCAGACGCGACGGCCACGGCGCGCAAGCCCGTAGGCCACCGCCATGCCGACCACACCACCGCCGATGATCATTACCTCGTGTGCCATGGAAGCCTTGGACCCCTAGCCGTCGATTGCCGATGACTCGACGATAGAAGCCACATCCCATACGATCCAATACCAATCAATGGCAAACCCATGCCCTGATGTTATGGCTCCTTTCGATGCAGGGCTGGATGCAGGGCTGATGGGTGGGTTCAGTGGAGGTTTCGATGGAGGACAGCGATGGACAGCCCCCGGCTCAGTGACCGCCAGTTGCAGGCCTTTCAACACACCATGGACAGCGGCAGCGTCACCGCCGCCGCCAGCCGCATGCGCATCGCCCAGCCAGGCGTCACTCGGCTGTTGAAGCAGCTCGAACACGACCTCGGCTTTGCGCTGTTCTCGCGGATCAAGGGACGTCTGGTACCGACGCCGGAGGCGCGCCTGTTCTATCGCGAGCAGCAGCGCCTGTGGCAGGGACTCGAGCACCTCAGAGACAGCGCCAGGCGGATTCGCCAGCGCGAGCTTGGCGGGCTCGGCATCAGCGCCATGCCGCTGCTCGGCCTGACCTTTGTCCCGGACGTCATCGCCGGGATGGCCAAGGATCACCCAGACCAGCACCTGCGGTTGTCCACCTACCGCTCCGAGCAGGTGGTGGAAGACGTGGTCACCCAGCGCTCGGAGATCGGTTTTTCCCTGCTGGGAGGCCAGGATGAGCGCCTCGGTGCGTCAGCCTTCACCCTCGATAGCGTCTGCCTGCTGCCCCGGGATCACCCGCTGGCAGGGCGCGAGAGCATCGCCCTTGAGGACCTCGATGGCCAGACGCTGATCCACTATGAACCGGGAGACCCCAGTCGCCAGACGCTGGAGCGCACCCTGGCCGAGCAAGGCATCGTGCCGCGCTCGCGGCTGGAGGTGTCGCTGGCGCTGCAGGCAACCCGTCTGGTTGGCCAGGGCGCCGGCATCGCCATCGTCGACGCCCTCAACGCCCGCGCCATGGGCGGCAGCGACAGCATTGCGCTACCGCTGCAAGAGCCCCTGACCGACACCTTCTACCTACTGACACCCCGGGACCAGCCGCTGTCGCGGCTGGCCGAGGAGTTTGTTCAGCGCTTTCAGCGTCGGTTTGCCGAAGTGCAGGCAGAAGCGACGCCATAGCCCTTAGCAATAGCCCTTGGCAATAGCGCTGGGAAATGGCCCGACGCAAGAACCCGCTGGGCTAACCCGGTGGCAAGGACCGCCCGTTACAGCCGCAGTCTGGGCTGGATGACATCAAGAAACGCCTGAATGCGGGCCGACAGGGCGGTATTGCGGTAGTACACCGCCTGCACCAGTTCCCGGGGCCCGCCGTGGCGCATGGCGTCAGGCAGGATGACCTCGAGGCGTCCGCTGGCGATATCATCGCCCACCATGAAGTTCGAATGGCAGGCGATGCCCTCCCCGGCCAGGCACAGGTTTCGCATCACCTCGCCACTGGAGGTCGCAAGCGTGGGCGTGATCTCCTCGTCCAGGCCCTCCACCGGCCAGCGATTAAGTGCCGTCGGGGCGAGAAAGCCGATCAGCTGATGATCGGCCAGCTCCGCCACCGAGGCTGGCCGTCCGGCCCGCTCGAGATAGGCGGGGCTCGCCACCAGGTACAGCCGCGAGCGCCCCAGCAACCGGGCGTGCAGGGTGGAGTCCGCCAGGGCACCGATGCGAATGGCCACGTCGGCACGCTGCTCAAGCAGATTGATGATGCCGTCGCTGGCGGAGAGCTCCAGCTCGATACCGGGATAGCGACGACGGAATTCTCCCACCAGAGGTACCAGCTGGTGCAGCACGAAGGGGCTGGCAGCGTCCACTCGCAGGCGTCCGCTGGGCTCGCCGCGCCCCAGTGCCAGCGACTCTTCGGCGGCGATCAAGCGCTCGAGCCCGACGCGCACCTGCTCGATAAAGCGACAGCCTTCATCGGTCAGGGCGACGCTTCGCGTGGTGCGGTTCAACAGCGGCACCTCGAGGCGCTGTTCCAGGCGCTGCACCGCCCGGGAGACCCGCGCCACCGGGACGTCCAGACGCGACGCCGCGGCGCTGAAGCCGCCGCTATCGACCACCGCCAGCAGCAGTTCCAGATCTTCTGAGCGGGTCTTCATCGTTGCGGTTCCTGTTCGGTTCGGCGCTGCTGAGTTCGTTTCTGTTTAGCGCGCAATTGTCTCGATAGCGACAAAGGTGTTTCTCGATTAGACGCGTTTATCGCAAAAGTCTCCTCCCCCAGACTCCGCGTCGTCAAGTCGTCTCACGAGACGACGCCATCTCGACAGGAGAAACAGATGCCCATCGCGCTATTTGCGCTGACCCTCAGCGCCTTCGCCATCGGTACCACCGAGTTCGTCATCGTCGGACTGGTGCCCACCATCGCCCAGGACCTGGGCGTCAGCCTGCCCTCTGCGGGACTGCTGGTCAGCCTCTACGCTGCCGGTGTCGCGGTAGGGGCACCGGTACTGACCGCCCTGACCGGCCGTTTCAATCGCAAGTGGGTCCTGCTCGGCCTGATGATGCTGTTCATCGCCGGCAATCTACTGGCCTGGCAGGCCCCCGGGTATGGTTCGCTGATCACCGCCCGCATACTGACCGGCCTCGCCCACGGCGTGTTCTTCTCGATCGGCTCCACCATTGCCACCAGCCTGGTCGCCAAGGACAAGGAAGCCAGCGCCATCGCCATCATGTTTACCGGCCTGACCGTGGCACTGGTCACCGGCGTGCCGCTGGGCACCTGGATCGGCCAGACCTTCGGCTGGCGCGCGACCTTCCTGGTGGTCTCGGCGCTCGGCCTGCTCGCCCTGATCGGCAGCGCCCTGCTGATTCCTGGCAACCTCAAGCGCTCGGCTCCGGCGACGCTGGGCCAGCAACTCAAGGTACTGACCCATCCGCGACTGCTGCTGGTCTACGCCATCACCATCCTTGGCTACGGCGGCACCTTCACCGCCTTCACCTTCCTCGCCCCGATCCTCGAGCAGACCACCGGCTTCGCGCCGTCCATGGTCAGCCTGATCATGCTGGTCTACGGCGCCTCGGTGGCCATCGGTAACCTCTACGGCGGCAGGCTGGCCGACCGTCTCGGCCCCATCCCCGCCCTGACCCTGATCTTTGCCGGACTCGTCGCCATCCTGCTGGTGCTCAGCGTCAGCGCCGTCCACCCGGTCGCCGCGGTGCTGACGATCCTGGTGTGGGGCGCCTTCGCCTTCGGTAACGTGCCGGGCCTGCAGGTCTACGTGGTCAAGCTGGCCGAGCGCTATGTGCCCGAAGCGGTGGACGTGGCCTCAGGGCTCAATATCGCTGCCTTCAATATCGGCATCGCGCTGGGCTCGGTGGTCGGAGGCCAGGTGGTCACGCACCTCGCACTGACCGACACCGCCTGGATCGGCGCCATCATCGTGCTGGCGGCGCTGGTACTGACCCGGCTGTCCGGCAGGCTCGATCAGCGTCGCGCCGCTCGCCTGGCCAGCGCCTGAAGCCCGCGACCCGCGACCCGCGACCCGCGTCCCGCGACAGCCACAGAGCGAACGGAAGAGCCTCGTGGCTGTCGCATTATTGCTTCGCCTGCTAAATTTTTTTGACGAACCCTTGAAGTCGCAAGGGTCTCCCCGCATGTCATTAACGACACATCGAAGCACGTATCGGCAAAACACCGGCCTGCCGGTGACAAAGGAATCCAGGGTCCCGCTGTGCGGGCCTCGCCACGACAATGGAGCCAAGATGTCTCAGCCTATCCCCAACCCCGGTCTCGGTACCTTTCGCCTGACGGGCGACACCCTGCGTCACGCGGTCACCACCGCGCTGAAGCTTGGCTATCGGCATATCGATACCGCCCAGTTCTACGGCAACGAAGCCGAGGTCGGCTCCGCCATCGAAGCGAGTTCGGTCCCCCGCGACGAGATCTTCCTGACCACCAAGGTGTGGTGGGATCGTCTGGATCCGGTATCACTCAAGGCAAGCGTCGAGGAGAGCCTGTCCAAGCTGGGCACCGGCTACGTCGACCTGCTGCTGATCCACTGGCCGTCGCCGGACGATGAAGTCCCCATGCGCGACTACCTGACCGCCCTCAAGGAAGTGAAGGACGCCGGCAAGGCGCGCCACATTGGGGTGTCCAACTTCACCAAGGCGCACATCGATCAGGCGGTGGATATCCTCGGCAAGGGAGAGATCCTGACCAACCAGATCGAGGTCCACCCCTTCCTGCAGAACCGCGAACTGATCGCCCACTGCGAACGCCACGGCATCATCCCCACCGCCTTCATGCCGCTGGCCGTGGGCAAGGTGCTCGAGGACGAGACGCTCAAGGCCATCGCCGAGAAGCATGGCGCCAATCCGGCCCAGGTCGCCATCGCCTGGCTCAACCAGCTCGGTATCCCGACCTTCCCCTCCTCGACCAAGGAGCAGAACCTCAAGAGCAATCTCGAGGCGCTGAAGCTCGAGCTGTCCCAGGAGGACATGGACGCCATCGCCAAGCTGGATAGGGGCGAGCGTGTCGCCAGCCCCGATTTCGCACCGAAGTGGGATCAGTAGACCGGCAGACCGACGCTGCCATCACTGATCTCTTGATGGGCTGATCGTCGATCAGACCTGACCCAAGGCGCCACCTGCGGTTCACCGCCGGTGGCGCTTTTTTCGCTTCTTGTGTCAGGTGTCTTGGCACAGGGTCTGACAATCTAGGCGCAAATGGCCTGTGTTATGGCCCACGGGGCGATCGTTTCCGATAGTGAAGTCACGGGTCGACCACAAAGTCGCACGCGCACCATGACCATCTGGTCAGTCCTCAGAGAGGCACCCCCATGGCTACAGAGTTGGAGACGCTGATCTCCCGCGAAGATCCAGCGCTCGTCGAAAGAGCCAGGAAGAAAGCCGACGCCATGCTGCTCGAGCTCAAGATCGCTGACATTCGCAAACTGGCGGAAATGACCCAGCGCGAGATGGCGGATGCGCTGGGAGTCAAGCAACCCACCATCGCAGGACTGGAAAAAGGCGGCCAGGACGCGCGTTTGAGCTCCATCAAGCGCTATGTCGAAGCCATCGGTGGAAAGGTCAGCCTGACCATCGAGCTAGCGGATGGCAGCCAGCACGACTTTCCGGTGTAGCTCCTGTGTCGCCTTGGCGCTACCGCCCCCTTGGCGCTGTCTTCACTCATTGGCGCCTGGTACCTCTGGTGAAGCGTCGTCCTCGGGTGCTGCCAGCGGCTTGATCGTCCAGCCGGTGTAGCCGTAGAGCACGGTGACCAGCGGCGACAGCCAGCAGAAGAAGTTGAACGGCAGATAGGCAATCGTCGCGACCCCCAGCGTCGCCGCCTGGTAGGCGCCGCCGGAGTTCCAGGGCACCAGATTGGCGGTGACGGTGGCCGAATCCTCCACCGCCCGGGACAGGTTCTCCGGCGCCAGTCCCCGCTCTCGGTAGGCCTCGGCGTAGGTGCGTGCGCCCATGACGATGGCCATGTACTGATCGCACAGCACCACATTGGCGCCGATCGACGTCAGCACCGTGGACAGGATCAGCGAGCCCCGGGTCCTTGCCGCCTTCAGAATGGTCTCGGCGATGGTCCTGAGCTGCTGGGTGCGCTCCATGACCCCGCCGAACATCATCGCCACGATGACCAGACTGATGGTGTAGAACATCGAGTTCAGGCCGCCGCGGCTAAGCAGGCTGTCCACCGCCTCGACGCCGGTATCGGAGGTCACGCCACCAAAGGCCACCTGCATCAGTTCAGCGTAATCGGCCCCCTGCATGCCCAGCGCACAGAGACCACCGGCGATGACCCCCAGGGTGATGCCGGGTATCGCCGGCAGCCGCTTGTAGGACACGAATAGCACCAGCAAGGGCGGCAGCAGCAGCACCGGGTTGATGACGTAGTGCGCCGCCAGGGTCTGCTGCATCACCTCGACCCGCTCGAGCCCGCCGGACGTGCCCGAGTAGTAAAGACTCAGCGCCATCTCGATCACCAGGGTCAGGCCAATGCTGACCCCGGTGGTGTAGGACATGTGCTTGATATGGGTGAACAGGTCGGTACCGGCCATGGCCGGTGCCAGGTTGGTGGTATCCGACAGAGGCGACATCTTGTCGCCGAAGTAGGCCCCGGACAGCACCGCCCCGGCCACCAGCGGCAGCGGAATCCCCAGCGAGCCGCCGATCCCCATCAGCGCCACCCCCAGGGTGCCGGAGGTGCCCCAGCTCGACCCGGTCGCCAGCGACGAGATGGCGCAGATGACCACCGCCGCCGGCAGGAAGATCGTCGGCGACAGCAGCTTGAGGCCATAGGAAATCAGCGTCGGCACCACCCCGGCCTGAATCCACACCCCGATCAGCACCCCTACCACCATCAGGATGATCAGCGCCGGCAGGGCGTTGTGGATGCCTCGCACCATACCTTCCTGAATATCGTCCCAGCGGTAGCCGCAGCGCAGCGCCACCAGACTCGCCACGATCACCCCCAGCAACATGGGAATCTGCGGGTCGAGCCCGTAGACGACGATGGATACGCCGATGCCGACCACCAGGGCGATCAGCGATACCAGCGCCTCCGTCAGGGTCGGGGGGCGCTGCACTGGGGAAAAGAGGCGGTGGATCAAAAGGGGCACTCCTGAGCAGGGTCGGTCGCCGACAGAGCCGGAGAGAATCTGCGAGCCCTGGCCACTGCTCGAGCGCTCCCCCCGACGATTCAGGAAAGCTAGGCGGCGATTCACAACGCTGCCATCAAAGCGTCATCAATCGTTTCAATTCAGCAAAGTCGCTGGCGTATGTCGGCGCCCTATAACGTCAATGTCCAACCGACTAGGGGTCATGAAGCCTCCCCCACACCGCCAGCCCCTCTTGTCCCTACCTGGATGTCCCCCGCTCCGCCTCGGCCAGAAAGTCCTCGACGTTGCCTTGAAAGCCCTTCAGATAGGCCTTGATACGCTCGTCCGGCCAGTCCCACCAGGCCAGTCGTTCGAGCCGTTCGGCGATGGCGGGATCATCGAAGCGTGGCCTGAGCACCCGGGCGGGGTTGCCCACCACGATGTGGTAGGCCGGCACGTCTCTGGTCACCACGCTGCCGGCGCCGACGATGGCGCCATGACCGATGGTCACGCCGGGCAGCACGATGGCGCCGTGGCCGATCCAGACGTCGTGGCCGATAGCCACCCGATCGGCCTCGCGCCAGGCGAATACCTCGGCGTCGAGGGCCTCGTCGCTGAAGCCGAACTTGCCGGGGCGATAGCTGAAGTGGTGCAGGGTCGGCCGCCACCAGGGGTGGTTGCTCGGATTGATACGCACGCTGGCAGCGATGGAGGTGAACTTGCCGATGGTGGCGAACATGACGTCGCCGTCACGCTCGATATAGCTGTAGTCGCCGAGACTGACATGGTTGAACACGCAGCGACTGCCAACCTCGGTGAAGCGCCCAAGCTCGCTGTGGTGCAGGCGAGCGTCGGTAGCGACGTTGGGCCGCTCGGACAGACGCGGGGACGTCGGCTGGTCCAGCGCGCTGGATGAGTCTCTGGATGAGCCACTGGGCGAGTCACTGGGCGATTCACAAGATAAGGAGCCGTCAGACACAGACGGCGTGGGGACATCGGACATGATCAGGGGTGCTCTCGCAGATACGTCAGCATGAAGGAAGCCAAGGCCGCAACTGGCTAGCAGACGGCGTCCAGGCGATCCCAGTCCTCCAACGTCTCGCCATCCCGGGCGATGCGCACCTTGGGCGGCAAGGGGGTCGGCTGGTCCAGACGCTCGGCGTCCAGTTCATGGCTGATGTGGGTGAGATAGGCCCGGGGCGGGTCGAGCCGGGTGATGATCTCCAGCGCCTGGGTGATGCTGTTGTGGTTGCGCGTCTCGAGCTGGCTGGCCGGGTGGCAGGCGTCGAGCACGACGACGTCGGCGTCCCACTGGCGCAGAAAACGCTCGGTGGCGCCGGGCAGACCCTGGGTGTCGGTCAGGTAGGCCAGGCGGGTGCCGCCATCATCCAGGCAGTAACCGAGCGTCGGCTTGCTGTGATTGAGCGGCACCGGGGTCACCGACAGCCCATCGAAGTCCAGCGGCTTGAACGGCTTGAGCCCCGGCTGGAAGTCGAGGATGCCGCTGTTGCGATAGAGATCGGCGCAGCCGCTGGGATCCTTGGGACCGTAGACCGGGATCGACGTGCCGGTCCCCCAGCGCAGGTGAAACAGCCCCTGCACATGGTCGGCGTGGTAGTGGGTGACGAAGAAGGCGGCGGGACGCTCCAGCTCGCAGCTATGGGCCAGGTCCATGCGCCCGGCGTCGAGCAGGTAGCGCCGGCCGTCCACGCTCAGCTCGGCGCAGCAGGGGCCACGCTGATGGCTGGTGAACACCCTGGCCCGAGTGCAGGCGCGACAGTCGCAGCCGAAGCGAGGCACCTGGGCGCTGTCTCCGGTGCCGTTGAAGCGAAACTCCATGGAAGTCTCCGAGCTGAAGCAAGAGGCACAAGCCGCTTGCGCTGATGAGGTGGTACGCACTGCCGCTGTAGTCGACGATCGACACAAGGCCGGCGCCGACAGACTCGACGCCGGCTCCGTCAGAGGCGGGAGGCGATGATCGCCTCCAGCGCCCGGACGCTCTCGTCCAGGCTGCCACCGTTGTCGACGCGATCCAGCGCCGGATGGCAGCGCTCGAGTTCGGCCTCCACCTCGGCGTGGCGCGCAAGGCGCGCCTCGATCTGATCGTCGCTCTCGCGCCCGCGCCTGGCGAGCCGCTCACGCAGCACCCCGGGCGGGGCGGTCACCACCACCGGCGTGAGGCGCTCGCCGAAGCGCGCACGGGCGGCCGCGAGCTCGCGACGACTGCCGTTGAGCAGTACCGTGGCCCCGGCCGCCAGCCAGGCCTCCACCTCGATGCCAACGCCGTAGTGAAGCCCGTGGGCGACCCAGTCAAGGCAGAACAGGCCGCGTGCCCGCCGGGCCTCGAACTCGGCCGGCGACAGCGCCACCGAGTCCTCGCCGACGCCGCTTGGCCGGGTGATGTAGCGGTGCGCCACCAGCAGGTCCGGGCGCCGCTTTCGCACGGCGTCGAGCAGGCTGTCCTTGCCCACGCCGCTGGCGCCGATCAGGTAGACCAGCATCAGTGCACCTGCCTGCCCGCGCACCACACGCGCTGGACCAGCGGATGGCCGTCGACCTCGCGCACCCGCACCAGGTCGGCGCGCAGCCCCTGAGCGATGCGTCCGCGATCGTCCAGGCCCACGGCCTCGGCCGGCCTACGCGAGGCCGTGGCCACCGCGCGGGGCAGGTCGTAGCCGTCCTCCATGGCGGCGATACGGAAGACCGCATCGAGCAGCGCCGCCGGGTAGTAGTCGGAGGACAGGATGTCGAGCACGCCCAGGCGCACCAGCTCGGCCGCGGCGATATTGCCGGAGTGGGAGCCGCCGCGGACCACGTTGGGGGCGCCCATCATCACCGCCATGCCGTGACGATGGGAGGCCTCGGCGGCCTCCCGGGTGGTGGGAAACTCCGCTACCCGGGTGCCGTACTCGAGGCTTTCCGCCACATGGGCGACGGTGGCGTCGTCATGGCTGGCCAGGGCCAGGCCGCGCTCGCTGCACAGGTCGGCGATGGCGCGACGGTGGGCGCTGGAATAGGCGGCGCTGTTGGCCAGCTGCTTCTCGATAAAGGCCTCGAGGCTGGCATCGTCCAGGCCGTACTTGCCCTGGTAGTAGACCCGGTAGGCGTCAAGGCTGGCGAACTGGCGCTGGCCCGGCGAGTGATCCATCAGCGACACCAGCCCCAGCAGCGGCGAGTCCATGAAGCTCTTGAAACGCGCCAGAGTATCCGGGTGGCACACCTCGCAGCGCAGGTGCAGACGGTGGTCGACCCGGGCCATGCCGTTGTCGTTGATCGCAGCCAGGGACGAGACCATCTCGTCGAGGGCCCCGTGGCGCATGCTCTGCTCGTCGACGTCACCGATCGACACCGCGTCGAACACCGTGGTGATGCCGCTGGCGGCCATCTGGGCGTCGTGGGCCAGCGCCGCCTGGCGGCCCGGCCAGGACACCTTGGGCCTTGGCTGGAAGTACTTTTCCATATTGTCGGTGTGCAGCTCGATCATGCCAGGCATCAGGATATCGCCCTGGCAGTCGATCACCCCCGGCAGCGACACCGGGCCGCGTTCCAGCGCCTTGATCACGCCGTCCTTGATCACCAGGCTGCCGTGCACCACCTCGTCGTCGAGCACCAGCCTGGCGTTGGTCAGAATCTGATCCTGGTTCATGAAAGGGACTCCCCGGAGTCGGTCTGACGAAATGAGGTATGGTCTGACGCGGTGCGGTCAGCGTCGGTGCCACCAAGCAGCATATGCCCTTCCAGCTCAAGCAGGCGATCGGCGACCCGCTCGCGCACCTCCTCGTCGTGGAAGATGCCGAGCATGGCGGTGCCACGGGCCTTGGCCTCCTCGATCAACTGCACCACCACCTCGCGGTTGGCGGCGTCCAGCGACGCCGTGGGCTCGTCGAGCAGCAACAGCGGGTGCTCGGCGATAAAGCCACGGGCGATATTGACCCGCTGCTGCTCACCGCCGGAGAAGGTGCCCGGCGCCAGCTCCCACAGCCGCTCGGGCAGATTGAGCCGCGCCAGCAGGGCCTCGGCACGGGTGCGGGCCTCGCCGGCTTCACAGCCCCGGGCCAGCAGCGGCTCCATCACCACCTCCCGGGCCGAGACCCGGGGCACCACCCGCAGAAACTGGCTGACGTAACCGATCACGTCGCGCCGCAGCAGGTGCCAGGCGTGGGCCGGCAGCGCCGACAGCTCGAGCTCGCCGTCCTCGAAGTGCAGCGTCAGCTGCCCGCCGCTGACCCGGTAGTTGCCGTTGACCATCTTCAACAGAGTGCTCTTGCCAATGCCACTGCGCCCGGCCAGCACTAGGCACTCGCCCGGCGACAGGGACAGATCGAGACCGCGCATCACCGGCAGCGCCTGGCCGCCCTGGGCGTGCAGCACGAAGGTCTTGTCGAGCCGCCGGGCGGTAAGAAAGGGGGACGTCATCTTGGACTCCTGAGCAAGCGAATTCATGGCGTCAGCACCGAAGACACCAGCAGCTGGGTGTAGGGATGCTGCGGATCGTCGAGGATCTGATCGGTCAGCCCGGCCTCCACCACTCTGCCCCGGCGCATCACCATCAGGCGGTGGGCCAGCAGCCTGGCCACTGCCAGGTCGTGGGTGACCAGGATCACCGACAGGCCGAGCTCCCGGGTCAGGGTGCGCAGCATGTCCAGAAGCCGCGCCTGGACCGAGACGTCGAGGCCGCCGGTGGGCTCGTCCATGAACACCAGCCTGGGCTGGGTCACCAGTGTGCGGGCGATCTGCAGGCGCTGCTGCATGCCGCCGGAAAAGGTCTGGGGCGCGTCGTCGATGCGCGCCGGGTCGAGCTCGACCCGGCCCATCCAGTCCTGGCCGGCGGCGCGCAGCTCGCCGTAGTGGCGCTGGCCCAGCGCCATCAGCCGCTCGCCGACGTTGGCCCCGGCGGAGACCCCCAGGCGCAGGCCGTCCCGGGGGTTCTGATGGACCAGGCCCCACTCCATGCGCAGCAGGGCGCGGCGGCGTGCCTCGCTGATGGCGTAGAGGTCGAGCGCTTCGTCCTTGCCGGGTCTGCCGCCGACCGAGCCGGCCTCCCCGGCGTGATAGACCACCTGACCGCGATCCGGCGCCTCGAGCCCGGAGAGCACCCGCAACAGGGTCGACTTGCCCGAGCCGGACTCGCCGACGATGCCCAGCACCTCGCCCTGGTGCAGGGTGAAATCGATCTCCTCGCAGCCCTTGCCGGGGCCGTACAGGCGCTGGATGGCGCGGGCCTCGAGCAGGGCGGGACGTTCAAGCTGTGGGCGCTTCATGCCTTCTCCTCGCTGCGGGAGTTGCAGTAGTCGGTATCCGAGCACACGAACATGCGTGCGCCCTGATCATCGATGATGACCTCGTCCAGGTAGCTGTCGGTGGCCCCGCAGATGGCGCAGGACTCGTCCCAGGCCTGGATCTCGAAGGGGTGATCCTCGAAATCGAGGCTCTCCACCCGGGTGTGTGGCGGAATCGCGTACAGGCGCTTCTCGCGGCCGGCGCCGAACAGCATCAGCGCCTCGCTCATGTGCAGCTTGGGGTTGTCGAACTTGGGAATCGGCGAGGGGTCCATCACGTAGCGCCCGTCGACCTTCACCGGGTAGGCGTAGGTGGTGGCGATATGGCCGTGGTGGGCGATGTCCTCGTAGAGCTTGACGTGCATCACCCCGTACTCCTCAAGCGCGTGCATGACCCGGGTCTCCTCCTCGCTGGGCTCGATAAAGCGCAGCGGCTCGGGAATCGGCACCTGGAAGATCAGGATCTGGTCGGCGCGCAGGGTCTTCTCGGGAATCCGGTGACGGGTCTGGATCACGCTGGCCTCTGCCGTGGCGGTGGTGGTCTCGACCCCGGCGACGCGCTCGAAGAAGGCGCGGATGCTGACCGCGTTGGTGGTGTCGTCGGCGCCCTGGTCGATCACCTTGAGGGTGTCGTCGGCGCCCAGCACGCTGGCGGTCAACTGCATACCGCCGGTGCCCCAGCCGTAGGGCATCGGCATCTCGCGCCCGCCGAAGGGCACCTGGTAGCCGGGGATCGCCACCGCCTTGAGCAGGGCGCGACGGATCATGCGCTTGGTCTGCTCGTCCAGGTAGGCGAAGTTGTAGCCGCTGTCGATGGCGGTGTTCATCGGACGTTCTCCTGGACGTTCTTGGCCTGGGCGTTTGCGGTCTGGGCTTTTTCAGAACGGGTACTGTCGCCATCGCCTGGTGCAGGACGTGCGCTGGCGGCTTGGGTGTCGGACACGGCCTCGGCCGTGGCGGCGGTACGCTCGGCGTGCTCTCGACGCAGGCGGCGAATCAGCTCAAGCTCCGACTGGAAGTCGACGTAGTGCGGCAGCTTCAGGTGCGAGACGAAGCCCGAGGCCTCGACGCTGTCGGCGTGGGCCAGCACGAACTCGGCCTGCTGGGCCGGGCTCTGGATCGGCTCGCCAAGCTCCTCGGCGCGCAGGGCGCGGTCGACCAGCGCCATGGCCATGGTCTTGCGCTCGTTGCGGCCGAAGGCCAGGCCGTAGCCCCGGGTGAACTGGGGGGCGGTGTCACCGCTGCCGGCGAACTGGTTGATCATCTGGCACTCGCTCATGGCGATCTCGCCGACGCACACCGGCCCGTCGAAGCCCTCGACCTCGATCTCGACCTCCACCGCACCCTGGCGAATCTCGCCGGCGAAGGGGTGGTTGCGCCCGTAGCCCCGTTGGGTCGAATAGCCCAGCGCCAGCAGGTAGCCCTCGTCGCCACGCGCCAGCATCTGCAGCCGGGTGGCGCGATCCACCGGAAAGTCGGGGGGATCGCGGGTGATGTCGTAGGGCTCGCTGCCGTCGTCCTCTTCCCGCTCGATCAGGCCTTCATGGTTGAGACAGTCAAGGATCTGGGGGCAGGCCTCGAGACCTTCCTCGGCACCCTGCGGCGCTGGTGTATCGGTCTCGACCTCCACGCCGGCCAGCAGCATGAAGTCGAGCAGCCGGTGGGTGTAGTCGTAGGTCGGGCCCAGCACCTGGCCGCCGGGCACGTCCTTGAAGGTGGCGCTGATGCGACGCTCGATGCGCATGGCGCCGGTATCCACCGGCAGCGTCTCGGCCAGCCTCGGCAAGGTCGTGCGATAGGCGCGCAGCAGAAACACCGCCTCGACGGTGTCGCCGCTGGCCTGCTTGAGCGCCAGGGCGGCGAGCTCGGGATCGTACAGCGAGGCCTCGGCCATCACCCGGTCCACCGCCAGCCCCAGCTGCTGCTGGACCTGGGACACCTCGAGTTCGCGCTGGTCGCGCGCTCCACGACGACGATCGGCCATCCAGCGATGGGCGTTGGCGATGGCCTTCTCGCCTCCTTTCACGGCGACATACATCAGGCGGTCTCCTCTTGGCGTTCGGCGTCGTCTGTTCCCGCCAATCCTGCGCCGGACAATCCTGCGCCGGACAAGCCAGCTCCCGACAGACGGGTACTACGGGCGATGGCAGTGAGTCGCGTCCCGCTGCTGATAAAGGCGTCCAGCCCCCGGGGGAAGTGGGCACGATTGGCGGCGAGCACACGCATCAACGGCAGCACGCGCTCGGCGTTACCCAGCGCAAGGCCGCGCTGACCGGGTACCCCGGGACCGGATAACCACCAGTCCTCGCCCTGCGCCAGCGCCTCGACCATCACGATCAGGGTGGTGCTGCGATCGGGCCAGGCGTCCGAGCCCAGCGCGAAGCCGTCCTCGCGGGACAGGGTGTCAGGGGTCACCAGGGCGAAGTCGGCCTGGGCCGGGTCGTCGGTCAGTCGCGCCCCGGTGTGGAAGGCCAGGGCGGCGGCGAGGTTGGCGCGCGCAAGCCCCTCGTCCACCCACACCCGGGTATCGAGGTCGCACAGCGCCAGCAGCGCGCCCCAGGCGGCGGGCGAGATCGCCGCGCCGGCCGGCAGCTCCGGCAAGACAAGCTCGGTCAGGGTGCCGGGCTCGGACATGGCGCCGAGCAGCTGACGAAACAGCCGCTGGCTGTCGTGAACGGGATCGGCGAGTCCCGGCCAGTCGTGGGGCCGGACGGCCTCGGAGGTCTGCTGAGTCATGTTCATTCGCCCCTTACCATGGTGAAGAAGTCGACGCGGGTGGCGGCGGCGGTCTGCGAGGCCTGGTTGCGCTGCTCATCGAGTGCCTGCTCGAGCGGTGCCATCAGTTCGCTGTCGATACGCCTGGCCCAGTGGTCGTGGTGAGCGCAGGCGTCGACCAGGGCGATCAGCTCGGCGTGGGCCTTGTCGCGACCACGCACCCAGCCATGGCCAAGGGTGCCGTCATCGAGGGCGACGCTGGCCCGGGTCAGGGTCATCTCGCCCAGGTTGAAGGCCGATCCACTGCCGCCCATGCGGCCACGGACCATCGCCATGCCGGTCTCGGGGCCACGCACGCAGCGGTGGCTCGCCTGGATGCCCAGGGACTGCCAGCCTTGCGCAAGACGGTCGAAAGGAGTCAACGCGAGCAGGCGATGACGTTGCGTCGGGGTCATGGTCGGTGTCATGAGAAGCCCTCGTCGTCGTGGGACTGCGGACGCTCGTCCGCGGGAAAGTCGAAGTGATAGGCCAGCCGATCGGCCCGTGCCCGACTGACGGAGATCTCCACCAGACGACCATCGGCGTCGACGTTGTCACTGGTCAGCACCACCAGCGGCGCCAGGCGGGCGCACTGCAGCATGCGGCTGTCGTCGGCGTCGGCCTGGACCGCTTCCAGGCGCACCCGGGAGCGCCTCAGGCGCAGCCCGTAGTGCTGGTCCAGCAGCGCCCGGGTCGAACCACCGCGATAGCGATCTAGCCAGCCCGGCACCCGTTCGGGGTCGAACCAGTGGCGCAGCCGCAACAGCGGGGCCCGGTCGACATGGCGCATGGTGTCGACACACAGAAGGCTCTCGCCCGGCCCACGCGCAAAGCGCTGGGCGATGGCCTCCGGCGGCACCGCCAGGCCCTGGGTCAGGCAGCAGGTCTCGGTGGCCAGGCCCAGTTCCGCCAGGTTGTGGGTGACCTTGCTGGCGGCGTTGACCGCATAGTCCAGGCGGCGGTCCACCACCTGGGTGCCACGGCCCTGGTGACGGGTCACCATGCCGGCGGCCACCAGTTCGTCCAGCGCCCGGCGTACGGTGTGGCGGTTGACGCCGAAGCGCCTGGACAGCGCCGCTTCGCTGGGCAGCAGATCGCCGGGAGAGTACTGCGCCCGGACTTCGCGCGAGAGGACATCGGCCAACTGGCGATAGCGCGGCGGGCTGCCTGCCTCGGTCACTTGTCTAGACATCTTCGCTCCAAAAAAGAAGGTATCGGGTGGTGGCCGAAGCCACCGGCAGACCAGCCGTTCTGGTCTGCTTACTCGGCTCTGCTGTGTCAGCCTAGATGAAGCGCTTGCGTACGAACTGCGAGGCCATGTCCAGCGCCGTCACGGCGATGATGATCACCAGCATGATGGTGGCCGTCTCGGCGTACTGGAATCCGCGCATGGTCTCCCACAGCGCCACCCCGATACCGCCGCCACCGACCATGCCGAGCACCGTGGCCGAGCGGATGTTGGACTCGAAGCGATACAGGCTCACCGAGATCCACAGCGGCAGCACCTGGGGAATCAGACCGAACACGATCTCCTCGATGCGCCCTGCTCCGGTGACCCGAATGCCTTCCATGGGCCCGGCCTCGGCGGCTTCCACCGCTTCGGAAAACAGCTTGGCCAGCACCCCGGTGGTGTGGATGAACAGCGCCAGGGTTCCGGCGAAAGGCCCAAGCCCCACCGCCACCACGAACAGCATGGCGAATACCAGCTCGTTGATGGCACGGGTGGCGTCCATCAGTCGGCGCACCGGCTGGTAGACCCACCAGGGCACCAGATTCTCGGAGCACAGAAGGCTCGCAGGAATGGCGACCAGGATGGCCAGCAGGGTGCCCCAGATGGCGATCTGGATGGTCACCAGCATCTGCTCGATGTAGTGGCCGAGGTTGCCGAAGGCCGGGGGAAAGAAGTCGCCGGCCAGGGTCGCCATATTGTCGGCGTTGGTCACCAGCAGGCTCGGGCGCATCTCGACGCCCTGCCAGGACCAGGCCAGCACCGCCAGGCCGACGCCCCACAGCGCCAGGGTGGTCCAGCTACGCTTGGGCGGCAGGCTGATGCCGGAAAGTTGTGTCTGGGTGGTCATGCGTTTTCCTGGGGGAACTTGAGAAAGCGGTGACAGCGTGAGCGGTCCAGGCCGCGCCGGGCCTTCGTCCCGGCGCGGCCTGGCGTCACATCAGCCGGCGTTGGTGGCGGCATCCTCGGGCATCGCCTCGGCGGCCTGCACTTCCTTCATGCGCGCATCGAGATCGTCGAGCTGGCTGTCGATCTCGGCCAGTCGGGCCTCGCGATCGCCTTCGTCCAGGCTTTCGTCCTTGGCCACCTCGGAGCGCTCCTTGAACAGCGCCAGCTGACGGATCGGCAACAGCTGGTCGTTGTCGGAGGCATCGAAGCCAGACCACTGCAGCGGCTCGAGAATCTGCTGCTCTTCGGCGTCATCGCCGTAGTTCAGGAAGAACTCACGCAGCTTTTCCTTGGTGGCGTCGTCTAGGTCGCCGCGCCACACCAGCGGGTCGGACGGGATCAGCGGCGACTTCCAGATCACCCGCAGCTGCTCGGCCTTGTCCGGCGCGGTCACTTCCAGACGCTCCATGCCTTCGGTATTGAAGGTGGCCACGTCGACCTGCTGATTGGCCACCGCCAGGGCGTTGGTCTCGTGGCTGGAGTTCAGGGTGCGCTTGAAGGCTGACGAGGCGTCGACACCGTTCTTGGCGAAGACGTAGTAGCCCGGCACCAGATAGCCGGAGGTGGAGTTGGGATCGCCGTTGCCGAACACCAGCTCGGAGGCGTTGGCCAGGACGTCATCGACGCTTTCGATGTCGCTGTCCTTGTGGGTGATCATCAGACTCCAGTAGCCCGGGGCTCCGTTGGCCGCCACGGTCTGGGCGAAGATCTCGCCGTCGGCACGATCGACGGCTTCCATGGCCGACTTGTTGCCGTACCAGGCCAGGTCGATCTGATCAAAGCGCATGGCCTGGATCACCGCGGCGTAGTCGGTGGCGAAGAAGGGCTCGACCTCCATGCCGATCTGCTCGGACATATCGGCCAGGAACGGGTCCCACAGCGGCGCCAGATTCTGGCTGGCCTCGGTGGAGATGATGCCGAACTTGAGGGTCTCGGTCTCGGCGGCGGCCAGCTGGGCACTGGCGGCAAGGCCAATACCGGCGATCAATGGCAGCGACAGGCGACGAAAGGATGCGAGAGACATGGGATTCTCCTGAAGGTTATCGGTCGTTGTGGGAACAGGTGTCGCAGGATGTGGTGGCTCAGCTATGGACGACCTGCGCCGACACAGCCGTCTGGGCCTGGGTGTAGCTCGGCTCACGCAGCGGTGACGGCAGGTCGGGTTGACTGCCGGCACGCAGCTCGTCGAGGCCGGCGTTCTCGTACAGGGTCTTGAGGCGTGCGTCGGTCAGCTCGGAGGTCTTGCCGTCGAAGTACAGGCGCCCATCCTTGAGCGCGATGGCCCGGTGGCAGTAGCGCCGGGCGATATCGACCTGATGCAGGGTGATGACCACGGTGCGGCCATCCTCGGCGTGAATCCGCTCGAGGATCTCCATCACCTCCCGGGCGCTGCGCGGGTCCAGCGAGGCGATGGGCTCGTCGGCGAGGATGACGTCGGCGTCCTGCATCAGCACCCGGGCGATGGCCACCCGCTGCTGCTGACCGCCGGAAAGGGTGTTGGCACGCTGGTAGGCCATGCCCTCGAGGCCGACCCGAGCCAGGCACTGAAGGGCCCGTTGGCGTTCCTCGTCGCTGAAGCGACCGAGCAGCGCCCGCGCCCGCGGCATGCGCCCGAGCTGGCCGATCAGCACATTGGTCAGCACGCTGAGGCGATTGACCAGGTTGAACTGCTGGAAGATGTAGCCGACCCGGCAACGCTGGCCACGGCTGGCCCGGCGCAGGCGACCGCTGGCCTGGATCTCGCGCCCCAGCAGGCTGACTCGGCCACCGCGATCACGGTTGCAGCAGGTCAGTCCGACCAGATGACGCATCAGGGTGGACTTGCCGGAGCCGGACGGGCCGATCAGCGCAACGATCTCCCCCGGGGTGATCTCGAAACTGACATCCTCGAGCACTCGGCTATGGCCGAAGTTCTTGTTGAGCCGCTCGACGATGATGGTGGGAATGGACATGACGCCTCTCCTCTAGGAATGGCGCCAGTCTGGACATCAAAGATGAAGGCCAGTTGTCTAGACAATGTCATTGAGATGACAAATTTCCCTGCACACGGAGCAAGCGCACCGGCACTACCTCGCCAGAGGTAGAAAAAACAAGGAGTTGGGGTCGACTGTCATGCAGCGGTCACGTCATTGCCGCCGATTCGTCATACTCAGGCAGGGCGACCTATGGACGAAGACGTCGTCCATCTGTACGAAAAGGAAGATGGACAAGACGTCCTGAAAAGTCTTGCAAGGAGGCACCAGCAAGCGGCCAATCGCCACGCCCATAGCGCCAGGCGATAAAGGCCATAAACAGGCTTGAAGGGAAAACCGGCGGCTTCGGCGCCAGACTGAATCCGACACATGATCCCACGGAGGCATGTCATGCAGCATCTCAGTCTGGAGCCGGGCGCCCTGGAGGTCAGCGACCTGGCGGGAATGCGTCGGTTCTTCGAGACGACACTGGGCCTTCGGGTGCTGGTCGCCAGCGACACTGGGGTGACCCTTGAATTGGGAGGCGGCGAGAACACCCAGGTGCTGATGTTGCTGGCGAGCCACACCCCGACGCCGCCGAGAACACTGAATCTCGAGGTCGACGCCGCCAGCTTTCCTGCGCTGCGTCGACGCCTGGAAGACTGCGGACACGAGTGCGGCTTTGTACAGAGCTGGGAGGGAGACAACAGCACCTCGCGTCAGTGCGCCTTTCGGGTGGTGCTGTGCCGGATGCCGGAGGGGCACTGGCTGAGGCTTACCGCCATCGATCCGGCCCGCTGCGCCTCATCGACCCGAGAGGTCCGGGCCTGACGCCGTTGATCAATCGCGACCCTCGCCGTCTCCCGCTTCTTCGTCACCCTCGTCATCACCCAACAGCCGCTGGCGCCGTTCGTCACGGAACTTCTGCAGGCGGTTGTTGCGGTAGCGCCGGACGATCGCTACTACCAGCGCCACCACCAGCATCAGCCCCAAGGTGAGCCCCTGCCACGGGCGCGGGTGGTCCAGGGTGGTGCCGAGCACAAAGATCATCACGAAGCCGAGGGCCTGGCTGCCGATGGCCAGGGCGCGCAGGGGGTCGAAGGTCTTGGGTGGTGACATCACAGATCCTGATCAGAGAGATGGCTCGAAAACCGATGGCCCGGCAGGCGGCTCGGGATGACAGCGCGCATCGGGCGCAGTAGCCTTGCCGGATCGAGCCCACCAAGTGTACCTGCTCGCCTGCGCATTTTCGTGCTTTCGCGTTTCCCCAATGGAGTTCGCCCCATCCATGGATGCCATCGCCATCGGACCGGTGCTAGTGAGCCTGCCGCGTCTCTACGCCCTCGTCGTCACCCTGTTGCTGCTGGCCGCCAGCGCCTTCCTGCTGGGCCTGCCCCGCCGCCGCCACGGTCGCTGGTTCAACGGCCTGATGCTGGCCTGGCTGGTCGGCGCTCGGCTCGGGCACGTGCTGCCGCACTGGGCCGCCTATCAGGACAAATGGCTGGATATCATCAAGCTGTGGCTGCCCGGCTACAGCGGGGTCTGGGGGCTGGTCGCCGCCGCCCTGTGGACCCTGTGGTCACTGCGTGATCGCCTTGGCGCCCTGCTCGGTGCCCTGGGTCTGACGCTGGTCGCCTCGCTTGCCTGGCTGGCGCTGGTCAGCTGGGCGCCGCTGTCGGCAAGTCCGGCGCCACAACGCGTGCCAGAGCTGACCCTGGAAGACGTCAACGGCGCCCCCATCGAACTGGCCTCGCTGGCAGGCGGCCCCACCGGCAAGCCGCTGATCATCAATCTATGGGCCACCTGGTGCCCTCCTTGCCGGCGCGAGATGCCGTTGCTGGCCGACATCGACCAACGCGACGACGTCACCGTGGTCGTGGCCAATCAGGGAGAGCCGCTGGTTCAGGTCGCGCGCTACCTGGACGAGGCCGGCCTGGACTTTCGCTACCCCCTGCTCGACCCGCGCCAGCAACTGCTGGCCGCGAGTCAATCTCCCGGGCTACCCACGACACTGCTGTTCGACGCCGAAGGGAAGCTGCTCGAGCGCCATGTGGGGGAGCTGACCCTGCCTCTGCTGGACGACTGGCTGGCGCGCTGAAACTTTGCCAACCTGAGCACATACTGCAGGTGAACCGCACCCGCAGTCTCAGGGCCGAGGGGGACACCCCGCCTCGGCCCGCCCAACCTGTCTTTTCCTGCACTGACGTAGCCTGAATCCGCCACCTCACGGCCAAGCTCATCGCTGGCCCGGGCACGGCGGCAAGCGCGGGGGCGTTTCGGGAACGCCTCGATGCGAAGGTTTCAGCCGCCATGCGACATCTGATCACGGGCATGACGATGGCGCTTAAGCCAGACTGAAGATTGCTGTAAGATACCGCGCCCTGTCGGCGGCGGGCCTGGCCCGCGACCACGAACCGTAACGACGCATCTCCCGAGGCATCATGAGCGACTTCTCTCCCGGCCAGCGCTGGATCAGCGACGGCGAGGCCGAACTCGGCCTGGGCACTATCCTGAATTGCGACGCGCGCAGCGTCACCGTGCTCTTCGGCGCCAGCCAGGAAACCCGCACCTACAGTACCCGTCTTGCCCCGTTGACCCGAGTCGCCTTCGGCAGTGGTGATCGCATCCAGTCCGCCGAGGGCTGGCAGATGACGGTGGACGACACCAAGGAAATCGATGGCCTGATCGTCTATATCGGCGAAGACGACAAGGGCGAGCTGTGCGAATTGCCGGAGGCCCGGCTGGCCGACAGCATGCAGTTCGACCAGGCCCGAGATCGTCTGCTGACCGGCCAGGTCGATCGCAACGACTGGTTCGACCTGCGCTTTCGCACCCTGCATCACTACCATCGCATCGAGCAGAACCCGGCGCTGGGTCTGGCCGGCCCACGCATCGATCTGATACCCCATCAGCTGTACATCGCCGACGAGGTCTCCTCGCGTCAGGCGCCTCGCGTGCTGCTGGCCGATGAAGTCGGCCTCGGCAAGACCATAGAAGCCGGACTGATCCTGCATCGCCTGCTGCTGACCGGGCGGGTCGAGCGGGCGCTGATCCTGGTGCCGGCGAGCCTGACTCACCAGTGGCTGGTGGAATTGCTGCGACGCTTCTCGCTGTCGGTGACCCTGCTCGACGAACAGCAGAGCCAGGCCCACGGTGACACCAATCCCTTCGAGGCCGGCCAGCTGGTGCTGGCAAGCCAGGACTGGCTGTTCGCCAACACCCACCGCCAGCAGCAGGCCGAAGCCTGCGAGTGGGACCTGCTGATCGTCGACGAGGCCCACCACCTGGAGTGGAGCGAGGACGAGGTCGGCCCCGGTTACGCCTGCGTCGAGCGCCTGTCCGGCGCCACCGAGGGCGTGCTGCTGCTGACCGCGACGCCGGAACAGATGGGGCTGGCCAGCCACTTTGCCAGGCTGCGCCTGCTCGATCGCGATCGCTACTCGGACCTGGAGGCCTTCCGCGCCGAAGAGCAGGGCTATGTGGCGGTGGCCGAGGCCATCGACGCCCTGGGCGATGTCGACGGGCCGCTGGATGCCGGCGCCCGGGACACCATCGGCGCTGTCGCCGACGACGGCGACAGCCAGGCGCTGCTGGCGACCCTGTCCAACCCCGAATGCAGCCTGGAACAGCGCCAGCAGGCCAGCGCCCAGCTGCGAGACCAGCTGCTCGACCGCCACGGCACCGGCCGGGTGATGTTCCGCAACAGCCGTCGCCACGTCGGCGGCTTCCCTGAACGTCGCCTGCACGTCGACAAGCTGGAGCTGCCGTCGTCCTATCGCCGAGTGCTGCGTCGCCTGGCGCGGGACGAGGACTACCTCGACGAGCTGCTGATCGAGACCGGCCTCGACCACCCCGAGGTGATGGTCTATCTGGACGGCATGTACAGCGCCCTGACCGAGGATCCGCTCAACGCCGAACCCTGGTGGCAGTTCGACCCCCGGGTGACCTGGCTGCTCGAACGGCTGACCGAGATGGGCGACGACAAGGTCCTGGTGATCGCCCACGACCGCGAGACCGCCCAGGGGCTGTCCGACGGCCTGCGCGTGCTCGGCGGGGTACAGGCGCCGGTGTTCCACGAGGACCTGTCGCTGGTCGAGCGCGACCGTGCCGCCGCCGCCTTCGCCGATGACGAGGACGGCTGCCAGGTGCTGGTGTGTTCCGAGATCGGCTCCGAAGGCCGCAACTTCCAGTTCTGTCGTCATCTGGTGATGTTCGACCTGCCTCTGCACCCGGATCAGCTTGAGCAGCGCATCGGCCGTCTCGACCGCATCGGCCAGCGCCACGCCATCGAGATCCATGTGCCGGTGTTCGAAGGCAGCCCCGGCGAGAAACTGCTGCGCTGGTATCAGGAGGGGATGGACGCCTTCAGTGCGCCGCACGGTATCGGCAATGACCTGTTCGACGCCTTCGGCGACGACCTGGCCGAGAGCCTGCTCGACGACGAGGCTCTGGAAGAAGTCATCGGTGAGACCCGCGCGCTGTTCGACGCCAAGCTGGCCGAACGCGACGCCGGTCGCAATCGCCTGCTGGAGCTCAACGCCTGCCGTCCCGAGCGGGTCGAGTCGGTCAAACAGGGGATCGTCGAACTCGACGAGGACCGCGCCCTGCCACGCTACCTCGACCAGGCGCTGGACATCTTCGGCGTCGACAGTCGCGAACTTGGCAACGACCTGACCCTGCTGTCACCGGGCTCGCACATGCTCGACGGCCTGCCAGGGCTGGTGAAGGGCGAGGAAGGCTTCACCGTGACCACCTCGCGCTCCCGCGCGCTGGCCCGGGACGACGTCCAGCGGCTGTCCTGGGAACACCCGCTGCTGCGCGAGATGATGGGCCGCATCCTCGACGGCAACATGGGCAACACCGCCCTTGCCCTGCTCAAGCATCCGGCGATCCCTGCCGGCCGGCTGATGGCGGAGCTGGTGTTCCGCACCCACTGTCCGGCACCGAAGCGCCTGCACCTCAATCGCTTCCTGCCGCCCACCGCGGTGCGGGTGCTGCTCGACGAGTCCGGCGCCAACCTCACCGACAAGGTGTCTTTCACCGGTCTTTCGAAGAACCTCAAGAAGGTCAAGAAGGCGGTGGCGCGGGACCTGATCAAGAGTCGTCACGACCAGCTGCGCGACCTGCTCGACAGCGCCGAGGCCGAGGCCCAGCGAGAGCTGCCGACGATCGTCGAGGCCGCCCAGGTGCGCATGCGCCAGACGCTGGACAACGAGCTGACCCGACTCGAGGCCCTGGCACAGCGCAACCCGTCGGTACGCGAGGACGAGATCACCGCCCTGCGCGACGAGCGCCAGGCGCTGGACCAGGCCATCGAAGGCACCCGCCTGCGCCTGGACGCCGTGCGTGTGATCGTGACCATCGACGACGACAGCGCCTAAGGATCGTCTCGGATGAGGCGGCCCCGCGCTGCGACCGACAGCGCGGGGCTCCTGCTGTTTGCGAGATGTATCCGGTGCAAGGCCTTGGCGTAACGTGAGTCGCCTGGGGTATCGACCGGCAGTAGCGACCGCCGGTATCGAACAGCGGAACTCGCGCCGTCTTAAAGAATGTCGTCCAGCGCCTTGTCCAGGGTCGGGTAGCGAAAGCTGAAGCCCTCCTCCTCGAAGCGCTGCGGCACCATGCGCGCGCCGGTCAGCAGCAACCGCGACATTTCGCCGAAGGCGGTCTCCAGCACCATCGCCGGCACCGGAAAGGGCGTCGGGCGCTTCAGGTGACGCCCGATCGCTTCGGTGAACTCGCGGTTGGTGACGGGCTCCGGGGCACTGCCGTTGAAGGGCCCGCTCAGGTGCTCCTTCTCGATCAACCACAGGATCATTTCCACCAGATCCTCGCGATGGATCCAGGGCATGTACTGATCGCCCTTGCCGAGCCGCCCCCCCAGCCCCAGCTTGAACGGTGGCAGCAGCTTCTTGAGCATGCCGCCGCCTTCATCCAGCACCAGGCCGGTGCGCAGGATCGCCAGGCGCACGCCGAAGTCCTTCACTCCAGCGGCGGCCTGTTCCCAGCGCTTGCACAGGCGGTGGGCAAATTCATCATGGGGCGCTGTCTGCTCGGTTACCGGCGGCGCATCCTCGCCCCCGCCCTGATCGCCGTAGAAGCCCATGGCCGAACCACTGACCAGCACCCTGGGGGCCTTGGCGGTCTGCGACAACTGTTCGCACAGCATCACCAGTTCCCTGGTGGCGTTGATGCGCGAATCGATAAGTCTTTCCTTCTGGGTGTCACTCCAGCGCTTGTCGGCGATGGGCTCGCCAGCCAGGTTGACCAGCACCCCGGGCGGCGCGTCGACGAAGTCCAGCGCGCTGACCCGTACATCCGCCCCCTCGGGCAGCACCTTCGCCGCCTGCGCCGGTGAGCGGGAGACCACCTGTACGCGGTGACCGGCGTCCACCAGGCGTCGACACAGACGCTGGCCCACAAAGCCACTGCCACCGGTGATCAGTACTCGCATAGCTTGTCCTCTCGCAATACACAACGATCCCTGGCCCCGACCACATACCGTCGGCCCTCTCTAACGGCAGCGGCCACCGCAGCGTGCGACCAGCCTGATTTCAGCCTAGTCGGTTGTGCGCTGGCCGGTCTACGGCTTGTCTGAAAAGTGCCTGCGCTCGGTAATACGGCGTTAAAAATCGGCTGGTGCGCCAGCCCGGTCAAAATGCTCATTTACACCCCGTAAACTGCGCTGTCTCACCGATTTTTGCCTTGTCTAACCTTCGCTCGTCGACTTTTCGGACAGAGCCTAGGACTTCATTTGACTCAAGTTGTACATCACTTATACGCTACATCCAAGATATTGACACCACAGACTCGAGGAGGGCTTCCGTCGATGCTGCAGGTCGCCATCATTGGAGCGGGGTTCAGCGGCCTGGCTTGCGCCGGCCAGCTCCGCCGACACGGTCACCGTGCGGTGCTGTTCGACAAGGGCCGAGGGCCCGGTGGGCGTGGCAGTTCTCGCCGAGAGGGAGACGAATCCCTCGACCTGGGTGCTCAATACTTCAGCGTGCGTGACGCTACCTTCGCCGCCGAGGTCGACCGCTGGGAAGCCGCAGGGGTAGCCACGCACTGGCCGCCCTCCAGCTATCGGGTCGACGCCTCGGGCGCCTGGCATGAGGAAGGCGACGATCAACATCGTTACTGCGGCACTCCACGCATGAGCGCCATCACCCGCCACCTGGCCGCCCCCCATGAGCTGTTTGCGGCGACTCGCGTCACCCGCCTGACCGATCGCCTGGACGGCTGGTGGCTAGAGGACCCGCAGGGCGACAGCTACGGCCCCTTCGACCGGGTGGTGGTGACCGCGCCGGCGGCCCAGGCCGAACCCCTGCTGCGCCCCCACGACGAGGCGCTGGCGCAGGCCTGTCGTGAGATCCGCATGCTGCCCTGCTGGAGTGCCTGGGTGCGCTTCGACACCGCGCTGACGCTCGAGGGCATCGACGCCGACTGGCCAGTGGTACGCTTTGACCAGGGGCCGCTGCGCCTGGCGGTTCGCCAGAATCGCAAGCCCGGACGCGAGCACCAGAGCGAGACGCTTTCGCTGCTGGCCCAAGACGAGTGGAGTCAGCGCCATCTCGAGGACGACGCCGAGGACGTGGTCAGCAGGCTGACGGCAGCCCTGCAGAAGGCCCTCGCAACCCAGTTGCCGACAGGTTCCTCTCTGCCCCAGATCACGGCCAGCGGTGCCCATCGCTGGCGCTACGCCACCGCGGACCTTACGCTGGCGGCGCCCGATCACCGTCTCGGCGAGGATGGCCTGGCACTGGCCGGTGACGGTCTGCGCGGCGGACGTATCGAGGATGCCTGGCTGTCGGGCGTGCACGTCGCCGAGGCCCTGCATCGTACTGCCACCGACGCCTGAAGCGGGCGCCAGTCGCAGGCTTACCCATTTTCAGGTCATCAGGAAACCGAACATGTCATACGCACTGGTACTACTCGCACACGGCTCCAGCGATCCCAACTGGCGGGCGCCCTTCGAGCACTTCCGCGACGCCCTGGCGCCACGCCTTGGCACGCCGATCCGGCTGTCCTACATGGAGCTGTGCGAGCCGTCGCTGGAGACCACCGTGGCCGAACTGAGCGCAGCCGGCGTTACCCGCATCGAGGTGCTGCCGCTGTTCTTCGCCGCCGGTCGTCATCTGCGCAAGGATGTGCCTGCCCAGATCGACGCCCTGCGCAGCGAACACCCGGGGCTCGAGCTGACGCTGCTGGCGCCGGTAGGAGAACACCCCGTGTTCGTCGAGGCGCTGGCAAGCGCAGTGGCCGACCAGGTCGGCGAGACGCTGTCACCGGCCCCCTGATCAGCCCCCTAGGGCTTGTCTGAAAAGTGCCTACGCTCGGTAATACGGCGTTAAAAATCGGATCAACATGCTCATTTACACCCCGTAAACTGCGCTGTCTCACCGATTTTTGCCTTGTCTAACCTTCGCTCGCCGACTTTTCGGACTAAGCCTAGACGTTCAATCAGCGTGAGCGAAAAGCGGTAAAACTGTTGTACACTTTGTAGCGTCTGTACAGCTACGGAAACGTCGAGTCACCTACGCCATCGACAACTTCCAGGGACAGGGCGCAGCTTGCGCCTTCACAATCGCACCAGGACACGCATCGAGGCCCTCATGAGTCATACGGCGCCCCCCACCGAATCTCCTCTCTACCCCATCCGCGAAGTGTCGCGGCTCACCGGGGTCAATTCGGTGACCCTGCGTGCCTGGGAGAGGCGTTACGGACTGATCGAGCCGCGCCGCACGCCCAAGGGGCATCGCCTCTACGCTCGGGAAGACATCGAGCGGGTCGAGCGTATTCTGCAATGGCTCAACCGCGGTGTCCCGGTCAGTCAGGTCAAGGATCTGTTGACCCAGCCCGAGCCCGCCGAGACGGCACCGCCCGCCGCCGGTGACTGGACCTCGCAGCGCCGCCAGATGCTGGGTGCGGTGGATGCCCTCGACATGGATCATCTGGACGGCCTGTACCAGCAGTCCCTGGCCCTCTACCCGGTCGGCACCTGCATCAGTGAGCTATGGCAGCCGGTGGTCCAGGAGCTCGAGGAGCGCTGGGAAGGGCAGCTTGGCGCGGCCTTGCAGCGACGCAGTCTGGAGAGCTTCCTGCGCACGCGCATCGGTATTCGCCTGTTTCACGCCAATCGCACCGCCCGTGGTTCCACCCTGCTGCTGGACACCCTGCCAGACGATGACGGTTCGCTGTGGACCCTGATGCTGGCGCTCGCCGCCAGTGAACGCGGCTACCGCATCGCCCTGATGGATGCGCCGCTGCCGTTCACCGATCTGCCGCTGGCGCTGGAGCGCCTGCGCCCCGGTGCGGTGGTGCTGTGCAGCGGCAAGGCCGAACGCTCCGACGTGGTCCGTCGACTGCTGCCTCGCCTGGCCGAACAGCTAGACACTCCGCTGGCGCTGTGCGGCCCGGTGGCACGCATCCGCGCCGCCGAACTGGCCGACAGCCAGATCGAGGTGCTCGGTGACGACATCCCCATGGCGCTGGACCGGCTGAGGCCGCTGATTCGCCAGCACTGAGCCACGACAAGACAGCCTGATCATCCCCGTCGCGGCGCGATGCCCACTCTAACCACGACACGATTCGCGGGAGCTCCCCATGCCTGTCACTCTGGTCTGGTTTCGCAGCGATCTGCGTATTCACGACAATACTGCGCTTTACCACGCCGCCCGGCGCGGCCCGGTTATCGGGGTCTTTCTGCACGCCGAACAGCAGTGGCGCGAACACGGCCACGGCGACAACAAGCTCGACTTTCTGTGTCGTGGCGTGGAGGCCCTGGGCGAAGCCCTGGCCGAGCGCAATATTCCGTTGATTCAGCGTCAGGTGCCGCGCTTCGATGACGCCCCCCAAGCACTGATGGCGCTGGCCGAGGAGCTCGGCGCCGACGCCCTCTATTTCAATCGCGAGTACCCCCTCGATGAGGTCAAGCGCGACCAGGCGGTGCTGGCGCAGGCCGAGCAGCGCGGCCTTGAGGCGCGCGCCCTGCGTGACGCCGTGGCCTTCAGCCCGGGCGAGCTGCTGACCGGCAAGGGCGACTACTACGGCGTCTTCACCCCCTTCGCCAAGGCCTGGCACAAGGCCATCAGCGCCGAGCGACTCGAGGTGCTAGACGCACCGGAGCGCCAGGCGCCACTGGAGCTGTCCCCCAGCGCCAGCCAGCGCCCCGACTATCCCCACAAGGCCGTGGATGGCCGCCACTGGCCAGCCGGCGAGGAGGCCGCCAGTGACCGCCTGTCGCGCTTTCTGCGAGGTTTCCCTGACAGCCCGGCGAAGCGCTACAAGGAGCAGCGGGACTTCCCGGCCAGACGCGGCACCAGCGAGCTGTCGCCCTATCTGGCGCTGGGCATGATCTCCTGGCGTCAGTGCATGCAGGCGGTGATGGCGATCAACGACGGTAGCTTGAGCGACGGCGACGCCGGCCTGACCGCCTGGGTCAGCGAACTGGTGTGGCGAGAGTTCTATCAGCACGTGGCCACAGGCTTCCCCAGGGTATGCCGCCATCGGGCCTTTCAACGCCACACCGAGGCCCTGGACTGGCGCGATGCCCCCGAGGATTTTGCCGCCTGGTGCGAAGGACGCACCGGCTATCCGCTGGTCGACGCCGCCATGCGCCAGCTGGTCGCTACCGGCTGGATGCACAATCGCCTGCGCATGGTGACCGCCATGTTCCTGTCCAAGCACCTGTTGATCGACTGGCGACGTGGAGAGCGCTTCTTCCTCGAGCACCTGGTCGACGGTGAATTCGCCGCCAACAACGGCGGCTGGCAGTGGGCGGCGTCCACCGGTACCGACGCCGCGCCCTACTTCCGCATCTTCAACCCCACCACCCAATCCGAACGCTTCGATCCCGAAGGCGAGTTCATCGCACGCTGGGTGCCGGAGCTTGCGTCACTGGCGCCGAAGAAGCGACATGCCCCGACCCGGGATCTGCTCACCGACCTCGACTACCCCGCCCCCATCGTCGACCACCGCGCCGCCCGCGAGCGCGCACTCGACGCCTTCAAGAGCCTGTCGAAGGACGCGGGATAAGGACACTGTCTGGCTTGGCCTTTAGTGAGATAGCTCGGCACAAGCCAGGATCATCCTGAGCCCCCTTTGCTGATCCGCCCCAGCCCGAACACCTCAGTCCGATCTGCCGACGACAACAACACCGACAAGGAGCCCCCCATGATCCAGGACCCTGTGCTGGCGACCTTCTGCGACACCTTCAATAAACTAGACAATACCTGTACAGAAAAGCTATACAGTATATATTCTAGCGACATCGTCTTTATCGACCCCTTGCATCAGGTGGAAGGCATAGAGGCACTGAAGCGCGACTTCGACGCCCTGTACGCCAACGTGATCGACTGCCGCTTCCGCTTTCACCATGGCTTGCGGGACGGCGACAGGGGCTTCGTGTGCTGGACCATGGCGCTGCGCCACCGGCGCCTTTGCAAAGGCCGCCAGATCGACGTGGAAGGCTGCTCGGTATTGCGCTTCGCCTCACCGGACGGCGGCAAGGTGGTCCACCACCAGGACCACTTCGACGCCGGTGCGCTGCTCTACGAGCGCCTGCCGTTGCTCGGCGCGGTGATACGCAGCATCAAGCGATACGCCGCCGGTTGAGGCTGGCAGCGCCGGCCGATGCCCGCGCCTTCGGTAAATATACGCACCGTCGGCTGAAACCATGGACGGCGCCGATACGTAGCTGACAGCAGGCCCAGAATTCTGATCCGACCTTGTACAACAAGAGTGAATCTCGACAAGCGTGAATCGCAGCGAGCTTGAATCGAGCCCACAGCAAGCTCAGACAGCAAGGCCGCACCGCAAAAGGAGCGACAGTAGATGGCACGCGACCCCAACCCTCAGCGCATCTGGCTGACCGGCGCCACCTCCGGCATCGGCGAGGCACTGGCACGACGCCTGCTCGACGATGGCCATCGCGTCGCCCTGACTTCGCGCGGCAAGGCTGGCCTCGAACGACTGGCCAAGGACCATGACAACGCCATGCCGGTCCCCGCCGATATTACCGACCGCGCGTCGATGCAGGAGGCCGCCGCACGCATCGACGAGGCCTTCGACGGCCTCGACATGGTGATCTTCAACGCCGGGACCTGCGTCTACCTCGACGGCGGCCGCGTCGACACCACCTTGGTTCGCGACAACTTCGAACCCAACTTCTTCGGCACCATCCATGGCATCGAGGTGGCTCTGCCGCTGTTGCACAAGGCCCGACGCCAGGGTGCCCGACCGCAGATCGTGGCGACGTCCAGTGCCTCGGCCTATCTGGCGCTTCCGCGTGCCGAAGCCTACGGCGCGTCCAAGGCGGCACTGAGCTACTTTCTCGAGTCGCTGCGACTCGACCTGGCCCATCAAGGCATCGACGTCAGCGTCATCCACCCCGGCTTCGTCAAGACGCCGTTGACCGAACGCAACGACTTCCCCATGCCCATGGCGGTCACGCCGGAACAGGCGGCCAAGGCGATCTTCGAAGGACTGTCGGCACGCCGACGGGACATCCACTTCCCGCGGCGCTTCACCTACCTGGTCAAGTTCATGGGCATCCTGCCCCTGCGGCTGAGGATCGCCCTGGGCAAGCGCCTGGTCAGGCGCGAAGACGATGACGCTTCCACCCCCCACAAGGAACGCAACCAATGACTCGCCTTCAACCGCCGTTCGAGGCCCAGCGCATCGCGGTGATCGGTGGGGGTATCAGCGGCCTGGCCGCCGCCCGCTACTTGAGCGCGCGTCACCAGGTGACGCTGTTCGAGGCCGCCGACCGGCTGGGGGGACACACCGCTACCGTGGATGTCAGCCTGGACGGACGGGACTACGCCATCGACACCGGCTTCATCGTCTTCAACGATCGCACCTATCCGCACTTCCAGCGCCTGCTGGCACACCTCGGGGTGAACGCTCAGGCCACCGAGATGAGCTTCTCGGTGCATCGCACCGACCGCGACTTCGAGTACAACGGCCACACCCTGACCTCGCTGTTTGCCCAGCGTCGCAACCTGCTGCGCCCTGCGTTCTACCGCCTGCTGGGCGAGATCCTGCGCTTCAACCGACTGGCCATCGCCGATCTGGCGCGACCGGGCCAGGATACGTCCAGCGATGCCCTGCTGATGCCCCTTGGCGACTATCTCGATGGCCATGGCTTCAGCGACGACTTTCAGCGCCACTACCTGCTGCCCATGGGGGGCGCCATCTGGTCGGCCAGCCTGGCCGATATCCGCGCCTTTCCCACACGTTTTTTCCTGCGCTTCTTCCACCACCATGGGCTGCTGTCGGTCAACGACAGGCCCCAGTGGTACACCGTGGAAGGGGGATCGCGCGGCTATATCGATGCCATGGTGGCGCCCTACGCCGACGCCATCCGCCTGGCGACGCCGGTGCGCGGTATTCGTCGGGAACACGACGGCGTGGTGCTGCGCACCGATGCCGGCGAGGAACGCTTCGACCAACTGGTGCTGGCCTGCCACGCCGACCAGGCGCTCGGGCTGCTCGATGACCCCAGCTACGCCGAACGCGAGGTGCTGTCGGCGTTGCCCTACGCCGACAACGAGGTGGTACTGCACACCGATACTCGCCTGCTGCCGCGCCGTCGGCGCGCCTGGGCCAGCTGGAACTATCGCCTCGACAGCCGCAGCGACGCTGACCGGGTCTCGGTCACCTACGACATGAATATCCTCCAGCGCCTGAGCGCGCCGCACACCTTCTGCGTGACCCTGAACGACGCCGACAGCATCGACCCGGCCAAGGTGCTCGGGCGCTTTCGCTACGCCCATCCCCAGTTCACGGCCCAGGGTAGCCTGGCCCAGGCGCGTCATGCCGAGATCTCCTCTGCGGCGCTGCGTACTCACTTCTGTGGCGCCTACTGGCGCAACGGCTTTCACGAGGATGGCGTATGGAGCGCGCTGCGGGTGGCAAAGGCGCTGGGCTGCGAGGAAAGCGACCATGAGCGGCTGGAGGCGGTGGCACCATGATCGCCAAGCCGCGTTCGCGGATCTACCGCGGCACCCTGCGCCATCGGCGCTTTCTGCCGCGACCCCACGAGTTTGCCTATCGCGTATGGATGGCCTGGCTCGACCTGGAGGAGCTGCCCGAACTGTTCGACCGGGTGCCCGGCTTCAGTGCCCGCAGGCCGGCGCTGGCCCGCTTCAGGCGCGAGGATTACCTGCCGGCACGGGGCAGCGAGATAACCCTGGCCGACGCCGCCAGGGCCGAGGTCCGCGAGCGCCTGGGCCAGGCGCCCCAGGGCCGGGTCTGCCTGCTGACCCAGCTTGGCTCTCCCTGGGTGTCGTTCAATCCCATCTCGCTCTACTACCTCTACCACGAACCCGACGGCGAGGGACGCGAGCGTCTGGGCGCGATACTCGGTGAAGTCACCAATACCCCCTGGCGCGAGCGCACCCGTTACGCTGCCGCGGTAGACCCCGAGCGTCACAGCCACCGCGCTGAGTTCGACAAGGACCTGCACGTATCGCCCTTTCTGCCCATGGGCATGACTTACCACTGGCGCTTCAACAGCCCGGGGCGTGAGCTCGCCATGCACATGGAGACCTGGCGGGATGGCCAGCGCCACTTCGATGCCACCCTGACCCTGGCAGGCCGGCCGGCTACCCGACCGGCGCTGCTCGCCGGCCTTGCGCGGCAACCCTGGATGGCCACCAAGACCCTGGCTGCCATCCACTGGGAGGCAATCAGGCTGTGGCTCAAGGGCGTCCCGCTGCACGATCACCCACCGCCGGCCGAAGGCCTCTCATCCAGATCCGAGGAGACTCCGTCTTGACCACACTCAGGAGCGAACAAGGCGTCACCATCAGCCGACGCGGCGACAGGCTCAGCCACTGGCTCAAGCCTCGGGTGCTGGCGCAATTGGGCCAACTGCGCCACGGCAGCATCACCCTTGTCGACGGCCATGAGCGCCATCAGCTTGGGGAACAGGGGGAACTGAGCGTAACCCTGGTGGTACGCCGCAGTCGGGTGTGGAAGCGCATGGCGCTGGGCGGCACCCTGGGGGCGGCAGAAGCCTACATGGACGGTGACTGGGACGTGGACGATCTGGTCGGACTGGTGCGTCTGTTTGCGCGCAACATCGACCGGGTCAATGACGATGTGGAAGGCGGCCTGGCCGGCCTGGGACGCGCCCTGCTGTCCACGCTGCTGCGTCTGCAGCGCAATACCCGCAAGGGCTCCCGGCGCCACATTGCGGCCCACTACGACATCGGCAATGACCTGTTCGCGACCTTTCTGGACCGTGAACACTGGATGTACTCCAGTGCCATCTTCCCCTCCCCGGAGGCTACCCTCGAGCAGGCCTCGACGCACAAGCTCGATGTCATGCTCGACAAGCTAGACGTCAGACCTCACCACCACCTGCTGGAGATCGGCACCGGCTGGGGCGGACTCGCGATCCATGCCGCCCGTACCCGCGGCTGCCGGGTGACCACCACCACCATCTCCCGCGAGCAATACGAGCATACCGCTCGCCGCCTGGCCGAGGAGGGACTCGAGGACCAGGTCACCCTGCTCAACGAGGACTACCGCGAACTTAGCGGGCGCTATGACCGGCTGATTTCGGTGGAGATGGTGGAGGCGGTCGGCGCCGACTACCTGCCGCGCTACCTCAAGACCCTGGACCAGTTGCTGGCGCCCCAGGGGCTGGCGTTGCTGCAGGCCATCACCGTACGTGACCAGCGCTATGAAGCGGCGCGCAGAGAGATGGACTTCATCAAGCGCTACATCTTTCCCGGTGGTTTTCTGCCATCGCCCACGGTACTGCTGCAGAACCTGACGAAACACACCTCGATGAACCTGGTCGATCTGGATGATATCGGCCCGCACTACGCCCGCACCCTGCGTGAGTGGCGCCAGCGTTTCGAGGCGAGCCTCGATCAGGTCGGCAAGCTGGGCTACGACGAGCGTTTTGTGCGCATGTGGCGCTACTATCTGTGCTACTGCGAGGCGGGTTTCGCGGAGCGCACCATCAGCACCTGCCACCTGTTGCTGGCCAAGCCCGATGCGCGGCCGCGAACTCGGCTCGGCAAGCCGTGATCAGGGGACCGATGCCCCCCCGCTGGCAGGCCTCGCTGCTCAATGTGGCGGGCTTCCAGCTGGGCTGGTTCGGCTGTGTGCTGATGGGCGCCTGGGCCGGCGGAGCCATTGCCCTGGCGGTGATCGTGGCTCACCTGCGCTGGTTGGCCAAGCCCGGAGAATGGCGCTGGTTGCTGGGGTTTCTGCTGGCTGGGGTCGTGATCGATGGCTCGCTGGCGGCGTTGGGCGGCTATCGCTTCGACCCGCAGAGCCCGAGCCTCGGTCCGCTGGCGTTGTGGCTGCTGTGGCTATGGCCGCTGTTCGCCACCCTGATTCATCACTCGCTGGAGTGGCTATGGGCGCGCCCCTGGCTCGCCGCCCTCGGCGGCCTGATCGGCGGCCCCTCGTCCTACCTGGGCGGCGCGGCACTGGCGGGCGTCGAGCTGGCCGACTGGCTGCTGCCGACCCAGGCGCTGATCTGGGCCTCGCTGTGCCTGGTCATCGGCATCGGCCTGCGTCGGCGCTCTGGCTGAACAAGGGCGGAAGACGCCATCAGGCCACCGCCTGACGGGTATTGGCCTCTTGACGGGTAGCGCTTTCCCGCCACAGGGCTTCGAGCTCGTGGGCCGGCATCGGCCGGGCGTAGAAGTACCCCTGCACCTCATCACAACCGGCCTGGCGCAGGTAGTCGCGCTGTTCTGCGGTTTCGACGCCCTCGGCCAGTATCTCCAGTGACAACCCTCGGGCCATCGCCGTGACCGCGTTGACGATGGCCGCATCGGCGCTGTCACCCGGCAGCGCCTTGATGAAGGCACGATCCAGCTTCAGCTTGTCCAGCGGCAACTCCTTGAGATAGCCCAGCGACGAATAGCCGGTACCGAAGTCGTCGAGGGCGATGCGATGGCCCAGGTCACGCAATCGCTCCAGGCGCGGCACGATATCGCCGCCACGATCGTCCAGCAGCACCGACTCGGTCAGCTCGAGCCCCAGCCACTGGGACGCCACGTCATGGCGCGCGCGGCCGGTGGCCAGGGTCTTCTCCAGGTCGCCCTGGAACAGCTGCATCGCCGAGATGTTGATCCACACCGGCAGCGGCGATAGCCCCCGCGAGCGCCAGTGGGCGAGCTGGGTCAAGGCCTGATGAATCACCCAGTCACCCAGCGGTGCCATCAGTCCATGACGCTCCGCCAGGGGGATGAACTCCGCCGGGGAGATCATCCCGTCGCGGGGATGACGCCAACGCAGCAAGGCCTCCATGCCGATCATGGCGTCATCGGCGAGGCGATGTTGCGGCTGGTAGTGAAGCTCAAGCTGCCCTCCCTGGGCCAGCGCTTCCCGCAGGTCATTGAGCAGCGTCAGATTGGGACCGTCGCCGACGTCCAGGGCAGGCCGAAAGCGCTGGCAGCAATTACCGCCATGGCGGCGGGCGGACGCCAGCGCCGCCTCCATGCGCTGAAACAGCACGCCGTCACTATTGCCGTCCTCCGGCGCACGACAGCTGCCGATGGTAATACCGAGCCTCAAGGTGCTGCCGTCGATCTCGAACGGCTCCCCCAGATGGCTCCTCAAGCCCTCGACCCAGCGCTCGTGATCGTCGTAGGTAGTGGTACGCAGGACCATGAATTCGTCCCCGCCCAGCCGCCCGACCACACCGCCGGCCACATGCCCGGCCAGGCGCTTGCCGAAACGTGCCAGCAATCGATCACCGGCGCTGACACCGAGGCCGTCGTTGATCTCCTTGAAACCATCGATATCGATCAGCGCCAGATCCAGGCACTCACCGGCACGCAGATGACGCAGACGCGAGGCCAGCAATTCATGAAGACGGAAACGGTTGGGCAGGCCGGTCAGCGGGTCTTCCCGACCGATCCGCCTGAGGTCCTGCTCCCGGGCCTTGCGCAGCGAGATATCGGTAAAGGTGGCGATATGGTGCTCGGCGCGGCCATGGGGGTCGGTGATCACCTGGACCTCCAGCCACATGGGGTACTCGCTGCCATCCTTGCGTCGCTGCCACAGCTCGCCTTCCCAGCGACCGGCGCTGATCAGCGCCTGCCAGAAGCGCTCGAAGAAGGCACTGTCATGGCGCGCCGCCGCCAGGTTGCTGGCGCTGAGGCCGGCCACCTCGGACAGCTCGAATCCCGAGAGCTCGGTAAAGGCCGGGTTGACCGCCTGGATACGGTGCTGGTCGTCGGTGATCATCACCGCCTCCCCCGACTGTCGCATCACCTGCTCGGTCAACCGCGAGCGACGCTGCTCGAGCTTCACCTGACGCCAGCCGTCCCACATGGCCACCGCCATCAGCAACAGCGCACCGAGCCTGAGCGAGACGCTCGGCAGCCACAGGACGGCTGACATCGCCGAGAGCCCGAGCCAGATCAGCGGGCGATTGAAAGATAACCGAGGCCACATGGTCGAATTGGACTCCCGCGATAGAGAACGCGAAAAAAGTGTGCTGTCGTTATCGGCGCTTTGCCCGGAATCTGTAGTGTCAAAGCAGACTTTCTGTCTACCACGACCATGATCGAAGGCCCACGGGGTGCATTCAGCCCCCACGAACAGTAGACTAGGCAGGCCGCATGGCGGCAGATTGCCGTGCGCGGCGTACATCACTTCGACTCTCGGAACGCTCCAGTGACCAAGCAACACTCTTTTGATCGCGATGAACTGCTGGCTTGCAGCCGCGGTGAGCTGTTCGGCCCGGGCAATGCCCAGCTGCCGGCCCCCAACATGCTGATGCTCGACCGCATCACGCGCATTTACGAAGAGGGTGGCGAGTACGGAAAGGGCGAACTGATCGCCGAGCTCGATATCCGCCCTGACCTGTGGTTCTTCGATTGCCACTTTCCGGGCGACCCCGTCATGCCCGGCTGCCTCGGCCTCGATGCCATGTGGCAGCTGGTGGGCTTCTACCTCGGTTGGCTCGGTCACCCCGGACGCGGCCGGGCGCTGGGCTGCGGCGAGGTCAAGTTCAGCGGGCAGATCATGCCTGACGCCCAGAAGGTCACCTACCGCATCAATATCAAGCGCGTCATCACCCGCCGCCTGATTCTGGGCATGGCGGACGGCACCGTTTCCGTCGATGGCCGCGATATCTATCAGGCCAACGACCTGCGTGTCGGCCTGTTCACCTCCACCGCGAATTTCTGATCAGGAGGCTCCCATGCGACGAGTGGTAGTCACCGGTCTGGGCATCGTGTCGTGCCTGGGCAATGACCGGCAACAGGTACTCGAGGCACTCAAGAACGGCCAGTCCGGCATTCGTTTCAAGGAAGAATACGCCGAGCGTGGCTTCCGCAGCCACGTCGCCGGCGTGGTCGACATCGACCTGGACGAACTGGTGGACCGCAAGCTGCGCCGCTTCATGGGTGACGCTGCGGCCTACGCCTATGTCTCCATGGCCCAGGCCATCGAGGATTCCGGCCTCACGCCCGAGCAGGTGTCCAACGAACGTACCGGCTTGATCGCCGGGTCCGGCGGCGCTTCCAGCGCCAACCAGGTGGAGGCCGCCGACGTGATGCGCGAGAAGGGTCTGCGCCGTGTGGGCCCCTACCGGGTCACCCGCACCATGGGCAGCACCGTCTCGGCCTGTCTGGCGACCCCGTTCAAGATCAAGGGCGTGAACTACTCCATCTCTTCTGCCTGCGCCACCTCTGCCCACTGTATCGGTTCCGCCATGGAACAGATCCAGCTCGGCAAGCAGGACGTGGTATTCGCCGGCGGCGGCGAGGAGGAGCACTGGACGCTGTCGTGTCTGTTCGACGCCATGGGTGCGCTGTCGACCAGCTACAACGACGACCCGCAGACCGCCTCTCGCCCCTACGACAAGAGCCGCGACGGCTTCGTCATCGCCGGCGGCGGCGGCATGCTGGTGCTTGAAGAGCTCGAGCACGCCAAGGCTCGCGGCGCCAAGATCTACGCCGAGGTGGTCGGCTACGGCGCCACCTCCGACGGCAAGGACATGGTCGCGCCGTCAGGTGAAGGCGCCATTCGCTGCATGCGCCAGGCCATGGCCAGCGTCGACGGCGACATCGACTACATCAACACCCATGGCACCTCCACGCCGGTGGGCGATGTGGCCGAGCTCAAGGCGGTGCGCGAGGTCTTCGGTGACAGCACCCCGGCGATGAGTTCCACCAAGTCTCTGACCGGGCATTCCCTGGGCGCCACCGGCGTGCAGGAAGCGATCTACTCGCTATTGATGATGGAGAACGACTTCATCGCCGCCTCGGCCAACGTCAGCGACCTGGACGACGAGGCCCAGGGCTTCGATATCGTCACCAGCCGCCGTGATGGCGTGAAGCTGGATCGCGTACTGTCCAACAGCTTCGGCTTCGGCGGTACCAATGCCTGTCTGGTGCTGCAGCGCTTCAACGACTGATCCAGCCCGGCCAGGTAGTAACACGACGGCGCCCCTCGGGGCGCCGTCGTTGTTTGTGGATAGCGCTATTCCCACTGCCAGGGAGAGCAAGACGATATTGCTGACAAAGTGTTGTCTGAAAAACACGAAAAATGGGTAGGTTTGTTGCGCTGCAATAGCGCGTGCTACAACTCCGAACACGGTCAGCTTGCGCTCCAGAAACTCCCGTCGCGATCCTGCGCGCGCAACCGCCGATCAGGACCCTGTCCTGCAGGAACCATCCCGACTCCCTCTTTCATCAAGGATGATGAGCATGAACCTACGCCTTACGCTTTCTCTCGCCGTGCTTGGCTGCACCAGCCTGCTGACCGGCTGCGAGAACATGTCCACCGACAGCATGATCAACACCGGGCTCGCCGGCTTCAACGCCGCCACCATCAGCGACGCCGAGGTCAAGGCCATGTCTGACCAGAGCTGCCAGCAGATGGACAGCCAATCCGTCCTGGCGTCGCCCGACTCTGAGTATGCACAGCGCCTAAAAAGCATTGCCGACCACCTGGGTCACCAGATCGAAGGCACCCCGGTCAACTACAAGGTCTACATGACCGACGACATCAACGCCTGGGCCATGGCCAACGGCTGCGTGCGTGTCTACAGCGGGCTGATGGACATGATGAACGACAACGAGATCGAGGGCGTACTGGGCCACGAACTCGGCCACGTGGCCCTGGGGCATAGCCGCAAGCGCATGCAGACGGCCTACGCCACCGCGATCGCCCGGGATGCCATGGCGGCATCTGGCAACAGCGCGATGGCGACCCTGTCGGACTCCCAACTGGGTGACCTGAGCGAGCAGTTCATCAACGCCCAGTTCTCCCAGAGTCAGGAAAGCGACGCCGACAACTTCTCTTTCGACCTGCTGACCGAGCGGGGCATCCCGCGCGAGGGGCTGATGACCGGCTTCCAGAAGTTCGCCGATCTCGACGGCGGCGAAAGCAGCCTGATGTCGTCACACCCGGGCTCCATGGAACGCGCCGACAATATTCGCGAGCGCCTGGCCAACGGCTAGGACTGACGATAGGTGGCAGCTTCAGCCCTTTCATGCTCGGAGCTGCCACACTCGCTTTGCCCGCATCAACGACAAAAGGAGAAGACCATGAGCGGCAGCACCTCGAATGAAAGCGTTATCGCAACGCTGAAGCCTTCGATTCTGGCGGGAGTGGGTTCACTGATAGTTGGATTGTTGCTCGCATCAATCGGAACATACTATTTAGTACATGTTGCCGTTTATCTTTATGGGTTTCTCATCAGCCTGCACATTCCAGGCAGTTCAATCATCTTGAACCGATCCTGCGCCATCATCACTGTTTGGGTGATCTGTCTTATTATTCCCATCTGCAAGATCATTGGCTTGGCCACCACCAAGTTTGATATCACACCGCGCCGAGTCTACTACTATCACGGCGTCTTGAATCGCCGCGTGGATCAGTTGGAGATCGCACGCATCCGCGACCTGTCGACATCAGAGCCTTTGCTGCTCAGGCTCTTTGGCTTGGGTAACCTGATACTGCTGACGGCAGACCGGACCCATCCGCGCCAACTTATTCCCGGCATCAAGGACGTCCACGGCATGCGAGAGCGTGTACATGACCTGAGCGTTGCCGAAAGACAGCGGACAGGCTATCAGGAGATGGAAAACACCACCGAAGCGACGGCTTGACCGCCTTTTCTCTCGGCGATCGGCGATGATGCCGAGCGCCCCAAGACCGGCTCCAGTGGGGCCGGATCGCGTTCAGCGACTGACACTGCGCGCCAGTTCTTCGGGCGCGGGTCTCGGCACGCTGGAGATCTCTTCCAGGCGCGCCTCGATCCAGGCTTCGGTCTCGACCAGCACCTCTTCAGGGGTGCGTCCTTCGGTGGCGATAGGCTCGCCCACCACCAGCGAGATGCGGCCAGGCCGCTTGATCCAGTCACGCCCCGGCCAGCATTCGCCGGCGTTGTGGGCCACCGGCACCACCGGCACCCCGGCGCGGCAGGCGATCACCGCCCCACTCTTGTTGTAGCGGCGACGCTTGCCTGGCTCTACCCGGGTTCCCTCGGGAAAGATCAGCACCGACAACCCCTCCTTGAGCCGCTGGCCTCCCTGGCTCAGTACCTGGCGCATGGCCCGGGCAGGCTTGGAGCGGTCCAGGGCGATGGGGTGCAACAGGCGCAGCCCCCAGCCAAAGATCGGAAAGTTCAACAGTTCCTTCTTGAGCACCGTGCACACCGGAGGCTTGAGCAACTGCAGGTAGACGGTTTCCCACTCGCACTGGTGATTGGACAGGATCACCACCGGCCCATCGGGCAGTTTTTCACGCCCCTTCATCTCGTAGCGCACCCCGCACACCAGGCTGAACCAGGCGATGATGAAGTGGTTGTAGAGGTTGAGCAGCCGATAGCGCGAGCGCAGTGGCAGCAGCGGCGCCGGCGGCAGAAACAGCAAGCCACACACCAGCATCGCGGCAAAATAGCCAATATAGAAGATCACGCTGCGCAGCAGATTCATGCGTCCTTCCCCTGACTCGTCGCCTGGCAGGCCACGTCTTCCCGCGCTCGACACCAGGTGTCGAGCATGCGACCCACCTCGAGCCGCCAGGGTTTCTGGTGTACCCCGAACACTTCCAGCACCCGGCGACAGTTGAGTACCCGGCGCAGCGGCTGATCATGGTGGTGGCTGAGCGCCTTCACCTCGCCCAGCGCGATATTTTCGCCCTGGCCTTCCAGACGCGTGCCCAACTGGGTGCGCACCATGCACACGAACGTATAGGCGCTGACCGGCTCTACCCCGGCCAGATGGTAGCTGCCCCAGGCATTGGCGCCGCAGGACTGCTGCTGCAGCATGCCGATCAGCGCCATGGCCACGGCATCAGCGGACGTCGGGCACAGGGTCACGTCGGTCTCGGCGGGCACGGTGCCACCATCGATCAGGGTATCGAGCAGTTCGCCGAGCCAGGCGTGGCTACCCTCCAGGGCGAACATGGGACCGACCCGCACGATCAGGTGCTCGGGGCACTCGGCACGGATGCGGTCGCCCGTCGCCACCAGCCGGCGCAGCCCCTCGTCCCGGGGGGCCGGAATCACGTGCTCGTCGATGGGCGAATCGTGGCCATCCTCGTAGAGCTGGTCACAGACGCACCACACCAGCGGTATGCCAACGTCACGGCACGCCTCCATGCAGGCCTCGACCGCCTCGGCGTGTTCGACCACCGCAGCGGGCGGCACGCTGAAGGGGCGCGACAAGGGGGGAATGATCAGCGCGTCCGGCGCCAGCGTACGCAGCGCTTCAGGATCCACGCGGGTCGCGGGATCGATCACCAGCTCGGTATCACCGCGCCGATTGCTTTCCCGCGCCAGGGCCAGGGACAGACAATGCCCGGCGTCCAGAATCAGCAGCTTCACGACGACTCCTCGTCCATGAGAGCGCCGCACGAGACTCGTACGACGCCCTGGCGTTACGGCCGGTGTCCAGACGCTGCGACAGGAATAGCGGCGAGAACCGCCACTCGCACATCACGCCCGAGGACACCAAAGGGCCATATTCTACACCAACTGCTCATCGATCAGCGCCCCTCTTGGAGGTAGCAGACTCTCGCCATCCATCGAGGTGGAAACGTCTGGCTGCCGGTTGGCGCGATCAGCCGACGCTGGTCGCAAGGCCCACCAGGCTGACCGCCACCAGCACCACCCCGAGCACCCGGAAGAACACCTCGGAGCGAGCACCGAGCAGCGCCTGGTGGACTCGCTCGCCGAGTACATGGCCCACCATGGCGCAGGGCAACAGCCACAGGTGATGCTCGAGCTGCAGGTCCACTCCGGCGATGATGAAGGACACCATCTTGATCACCACCAGGATGAACCACAGCACAAACAGGGTGTCGCGCAACTGGTGCTTGGCCACATGGGAAGCGAATACCGCGACGATCAGCGGAGCGCCGATCAGCGATGCTCCGCTGACGTAGCCGCCCAGCGCCAGCAGCACCACGTCCACCGTCTTGCTGCGGCTACGAAAGGGGCGATTGAGGGCGTAGCTGGCGCCGTAGACGATCACGATCACGAAGATCACCGCCGTCATCAGCTCAGCCGGCAGGGTCAAGAGGCCAACCACGCCGATCAGCTTGGGCACGATCATGATCGCCAGCGCGCGCTTCAAGTAGCGCCAGTCGATATTGCTGTCTCCGGTATTGCCGGTCTGCTGGATCTGACGATGGCCGCGCCAGGCGATCCAGCTCGAGAAGATCAACAGATGCACCGCCACCAGCGGCAGGAACACCAGTGGCTCATCGAGCACCAGCAGCAGGAAGGGCAGCGCCAGCACCGCCCCACCGAACCCCAGACTGGAGCGCACGAAACCGCTCCAGCAGAAGATCAGCCCGATCAACGCGTACTGGTACCACAACAGATCCTGCATCCGCCGCTCCCTCCTGGATCACCACTAAATTATTTGTCTGCTTATCACTTTAGCCTGTCTGGCTGCACGGCAACATAAGACATCAGTGGAGATAGAGAGGCATCCGTCTCGCAAGGAGTGGGTTGGAAGACCCGGCCTTCAGCCCCTATGCTGAATTTGCCAGAACGAGCATTTCCCACTCTCAACTTCGCAGGAGAGCACGCCATGGAATGGCTGGAAGATCTTGTCGACTACCTGACCGAGCACGACATCAAGCTGGCCACCGCGGAGTCCTGCACCGCCGGTCTGATCGCCTCGGAACTGGCCCGCGTACCTGGCAGCGGCCAGGTCATCGACAGCGGACTGGCCGTCTACTCGCCCGAGGCCAAGAACCGCTACCTCGGGATCCCCTTCGAGACCATCTCGCGCTACGGCCTGACCGGCGAGGAGATCACCCGGGAGATGGTGCTGGGCACCCTGAACAACTCCAACGCCAAGCTGGCGATCGCCAACACCGGCATCGCCGGCCCAGGCGAACCCGAGGATGGACCGCCCAAGGGCACGGTGTGCCTGGGCTGGGGCTTTCGCTACGAGGACAAGATCTACGTGATCACCACCACCGAGCATTTCGACGGGGATCGCAACGAGGTCCGCCTGGCGGCGGCCCATCATGCCCTCAAACGAGTGTGTGACTGGCACCGCGACATTCGCGACGGCAAGCTCGCGCCCTACTGGCGTGAGCACGACTGACACCCCAATCCCGCAAGGAGGCACGGATGACCCACGACGATATCGACCAGTTGCAGCGCATCATCGCGCGTGAACTCGAAGTCCAGCCCGGGGCGGACATCAGGGATGAAATTCAGCGGCGCCAGGCGTTTTTGATCGACCAGCTTCATACCACCGGCCAGCACTGCCTGGTGCTCGGCATCAGTGGCGGCGTGGACTCGACCAGCGCCGGCCTGCTGGCCCAGCGGGCGGTCGAGACGGCGCGGGAGCGACTGCCCGAAGCACGCTTCATCGCCATGCGCCTGCCCTATGGCGAGCAGCAGGATGATGACGACGCCAGGCAGGCGCTGGACGCCATCCAGCCGGACGAGTGCCTGACGGTCAATATCAAGCCGGCCAGCGACGCCATGCTGGAAGCGCTGGAGCAGGCAGGCCTTGAGTTTCGCGACCAGGCCCTCCGCGACTTCGTGATGGGCAATATCAAGGCGCGCCAGCGGATGATCGCCCAGTACGCCGTGGCCGGTGCTCAAGGTGGCCTGGTCATCGGCACCGACCAGGCCGCCGAGGCAGTGATGGGCTTCTACACCAAGCACGGTGACGGCGCCTGTGACCTGGTGCCCCTGGCCGGCCTGACCAAGGGCCAGGTCCGCGACATGGCTGCACAACTGGGCGCCCCGGATACCCTGGTCAACAAGGTGCCGACGGCGGACCTGGAGTCACTGCGCCCGCAGTTGAGTGACGAGGAAGCCCTCGGCGTCAGCTACGCCGCCATCGACCGCTTCCTCACCGGCGAGAGTGTCGCCCCCGAGGACGCCGAGCGCATCATCGCCACCTGGCGGCGCACCGCCCACAAGCGTGCCATGCCCAAGACGCCCTGATACCCCGGGCACTTGAGGCGAAGCGCCTTGGCCGAAGAGAGACGCTGCAAGAGAAAGAGGCACTTGGCGAGAAGAGGCACTGCACTGAACAGGCGCTGACCAAAAAAGAAGACCCGGAACGCAAGGAGGCCCTGCCGATGCAGGGCCTCCTTGGTTTGCTAATGACGCCATTTGATGGCATCCACAACGGGACTTAGAACGGGATCTCGTCGTCGAAGTCGTCGAAGTTGCCCGGGTCCGGTGCGCCGAAGCCGCCCTTCTGACCACCGCCCTGGTTGGGCGCCTGCTGGGGCGGACGGTTCTGCTGAGCGCCACCCTGCTGGCCACCGCCAAAGTTGCCGCCCTGCTGGGGCTGGCCGCCACCGAAGTTGCCACCCTGCTGGGGCTGGCCACCACCGAAGTTGCCACCCTGCTGGGGCTGACCACCACCGAAGTTGCCACCGCCCTGCTGGGGCTGACCACCGCCGAAGTTGCCGCCGCCCTGAGGGCCGCCGCCGAAGCCGCCACCCTGGCCGCCTTCACCGCGACCATCGAGCATCTGCATGTCGTTGGCGACGATCTCGGTGGAGTAACGATCCTGGCCGTTCTGGTCCTGCCACTTGCGGGTCTGCAGGCGGCCTTCGATGTACAGCTTCGAGCCCTTCTTGAGGTACTGCTGGGAAATCTCGGCCAGCTTGTTGAACATCACCACCCGGTGCCATTCGGTGCGTTCCTGGCGCTGGCCGCTCTGGCGGTCCATCCAGGTATCGGTGGTCGCGAGGTTCAGGTTGGCCACGGCGGTGCCGGACGGTGTAAAGCGTACCTCCGGATCCTGGCCGAGGTTGCCGATGAGGATGACCTTGTTGACGCCACGGGCCATGGTTGACTCCTTGATGCAGACAATGGGTGCCGGGCCGGCGGGCAGGATAGCTGCCACGCCCCCGGTGACAATCGGTCGGCGTCGATCGGTCGACGCCACAAAAGCGGATGTCGCTACTATACGCGAGATCGAGACGATTCGCCGCCGTGAAGAACGGCTCGGCACTCGAGCGCAGACAGTGTGCGGCGACGTGATGTCGCGACAAGGTGCCGACACCAGGCGCCGCGACTATCTGCCGCGGCTATCTACCGCGGCTATCTACCGCAACTATCTACCGCTACCTAGGAGCGCTGGGTCGAAGAACGGGTCAGCCGCGCCAGCGCCTCGGTGTCCAGGGTGGCACGATCCACCTTCAGGTAGGCCAGCCGCTCCTCCGGCACCACCAGCACGTCCTCGACCCCGGCGACGGCGGCAAAGCGCGCCATCAGGTTGTCCAGGGTATCGCTCTCGTGCTCGTCGGCCAGGGCCACCACCTCGCTGGACAGGTGGCGCGGCGCGCGCATGCCGAGCATCAGCACGAACCAGCCAAGCCCCAGCAGCGCTGCCCCCAGGAACACCGCCGACAGCCCGAACTGCTGCGCCAGGAAGCCGCCCATCACGCCACCGAGGAAGGCCCCCAGGAACTGGCTGGTGGAATAGACCCCCATGGCCGTGCCCTTGGCCCCGGCCGGCGCCAGCTTGCTGATCATCGACGGCAGGGTGGCCTCGAGCAGGTTGAAGGCGGTAAAGAAGGCCAGCAGCCAGGCGCCCAGGGCTACCAGGCCCGAACCGGCGAGGCCCAGCCCGACCAGACTCAGGGTGATGGTAGCGATGGCACCCAGGCACATCAGCTTCATCTTGCGCTTCTTCTCGGCCACGATCACCAGCGGCACCATGGCGACGAAGGACAGTCCCATCACCACCAGGTAGACCAGGCCATGGCGGGCTTCGACGACGCCGGCATCGACCAGCTTGAACGGCACCGCGGTGAAGATCGCCATCAGGATCAGGTGCAGGCTGAAGATGGAGGCGTCCATGCGCCACAGGTCCATGCGCCCGAGGATGCTGGCGAGCTGCCCGCGGTCGAGGCCGACGTCACGATGGCCGCGACGGCGCGGCGCCGGCGGCACCAGCTTCCACAGCACCAGCATCCCCAGCGCCGCCAGCAGGGCGGTGAAGTAGAACACCCCGGCCAGGCCAAAGTGGCTGGCCACCAGCGGGCCGAGCACCATGGCGACGCCAAAGGCCACGCCGATCGACAGACCGATGGTCGCCATGGCGGCGGTGCGAACCTGCTCGCGGGTTTGGTCGGCCAGAAGCGCCATGATGGCGGCGGCCACCGCACCGCTGCCCTGCAGACTGCGACCGACAATCATCATGGCGATGGAGTCCGCCTGAGCGGCGACCACGCTGCCGATCAAAAACAACCCCAGGCCAGCAGCAATCACCGGCTTGCGCCCGATGCGATCCGACAGCAGACCGAAGGGAATCTGCAGTACCGCCTGGGTCAGGCCATAGACGCCGAGCGCCAGCCCCACCAACAGAGGGGTGGCCCCGACCAGGTGGTCGGCGTTGAGGGCGAGTACGGGCAACACCATGAACAGCCCGAGCATGCGTGTGGCGTAGAGCCCCGCCAGACCGACGATGGCGCGCCGCTCGGAGGCTAACAAGAGTCTGGCCTTGGACATGAACGAATTCCGGCTTGAGAGCGGGGAGAGAGCCCCGAAGGTGGACCGCATATTCTAGCGCCTGGGGGCGATCCAGAAAATGCCGACACTCGAGTCATTTCACAAGCGTCTTTTCACCGGTGGCTTTGCCGGCCGGGCGACCGGCCACGTATAATCGACCTTTTGCCGCGTCTTCGAGGTGGGAATGGACAAGATTCTGGTCAGGGGTGCCCGCACCCACAACCTCAAGCAGATCGACGTCGAACTACCCCGTGACAAGCTGATCGTGGTCACCGGGCTGTCTGGCTCCGGCAAGTCGTCGCTGGCCTTCGATACCCTCTACGCAGAGGGGCAGCGCCGCTACGTGGAGTCGCTGTCCACCTATGCGCGCCAGTTCCTGTCGATGATGGAAAAGCCCGACGTGGACCATATCGAGGGGCTGTCGCCGGCGATCTCCATCGAGCAGAAGTCCACCTCCCACAACCCGCGTTCCACCGTCGGCACCATCACCGAGATCTACGATTACCTGCGCCTGTTGTTCGCCCGTGCCGGCACCCCACGCTGCCCGGAACACGGCGAGGACCTCGAGGCCCAGACCATCTCGCAGATGGTCGACCAGGTGATGGCGCTGCCGGAAGGCAGCAAGCTGATGCTGCTGGCCCCGGTGGTCAGCGGACGCAAGGGCGAGCACCTGCAGCTGCTGGCGGAGCTGCGCTCCCAGGGCTTTGTACGCGCCATGGTCGACGGCCAGGTGCTGGAACTCGACGACGTGCGCCCGCTGGACAAGAACCGCAAGCACGACATCAGCGTGGTGGTGGACCGCATCAAGGTGCGCGAAGGCCTCGAGCAGCGCCTGGCGGAATCCTTCGAGACCGCCCTGGGTCTGGCCGACGGTACCGCCATGGTCCACTTCATGGACGGTGAACAGGACGACATGGCGTTCTCGGCACGCTTCGCCTGTCCGGTCTGCGGCTACTCCATCGCCGAACTCGAACCGCGGATGTTCTCGTTCAACAACCCGGCCGGCGCCTGCCCCACCTGCGACGGCCTGGGGGTGCAGCAGTTCTTCGACCCGGAAAAGCTGATCAGCCACCCGGAGCTGTCCCTGGCGGAAGGCGTGATCAAGGGCTGGGACCGGCGCAGCGTCTACTACTTCAACCAGCTGAAGTCGGTGGCCGAGCACTACCGCTTCACCCTGGAGACCCCGTGGCAGGATCTGGCCCGCCACGAGCGCGAGGTGATCCTCAACGGCAGCGGCAAGGACGACATCGCCTTCAGCTACGTCAATGATCGTGGCAAGAAGGTCACCCGCGAGCACCCCTTCGAGGGCGTGCTGCCGAACATGCAGCGCCGCTACCGCGAGACCGAGTCGAGCATGGTCCGCGAGGAACTCGCCCGCTATATCGCGGTGCAGCCCTGCCGCACCTGCGAGGGCTCGCGCCTGCGCAAGGAAGCCCGCCACGTGTTCGTCGACGACACCACTCTGCCCGAGGTGGTGCGCCTGCCGATCGGCGACGCCCAGCGCTACTTCAGTGAACTGAGCCTGCCTGGTCGGCGCGGCGAGATCGCCGAGAAGATCCTCAACGAGATCTCGGCCAGACTCGAGTTTCTGGTCAACGTCGGCCTCGACTACCTCAACCTGGAGCGCAGCGCCGAGACCCTGTCCGGTGGCGAGGCCCAGCGCATCCGCCTGGCCAGCCAGATCGGTGCCGGCCTGGTGGGCGTGATGTACATCCTCGACGAGCCCTCCATCGGCCTGCACCAGCGCGACAACGACCGCCTGCTGCAGACCCTGGAACGCCTGCGCGACCTGGGTAACACGGTGATCGTGGTCGAACACGACGAGGACGCGATTCGTGCCGCCGACCATGTCCTCGACATCGGCCCCGGCGCCGGTGTCCATGGCGGCGAGATCGTCGCCGAGGGCACCCCGGAGGAGGTCATGGCCAACCCGGCCTCGCTGACCGGTCAGTACCTGTCCGGTACCCGCGCCATCGAGGTACCGCCCTGGCGCATCCCCGGCAACCCGGAAAAGATGCTCAAGCTCACCGGCGCCTCGGGCAACAACCTCCAGGACGTCACCCTGGAGCTGCCGCTGGGGCTGTTCGTGTGCGTCACCGGGGTGTCCGGCTCGGGCAAGTCGACCTTGATCAACTCGACCCTGATGCCGATCGCCGCGCGCGAGCTGAACAAGGCCACTACCCTGACGCCGTCGCCCTACACCGGCATCGAGGGGCTCGATCAGCTCGACAAGATCATCGACATCGACCAGAGCCCGATCGGCCGCACGCCGCGCTCCAACCCGGCGACCTACACCGGCATCTTCACCCCCATTCGCGAACTGTTCGCCGGCACCCAGGAGGCGCGCTCACGCGGCTACAAGCCCGGCCGCTTCTCGTTCAACGTCAAGGGCGGGCGCTGCGAGGCGTGTCAGGGCGAGGGCATGATCAAGGTCGAGATGCACTTCCTGCCGGATATCTATGTGCCCTGCGACGTGTGCAAGGGCAAGCGCTACAACCGCGAGACCCTGGATATCCACTACAAGGGCAAGACCATCGATGAGGTGCTGGAGATGACCGTGGAGGAGGCGCTGGAGTTCTTCAGCCCGGTGCCCGCCATCGCCCGTCGTCTGCAGACCCTGGTCGACGTGGGCCTGACCTACATCCGCCTGGGCCAGAGCGCCACCACCCTGTCCGGCGGCGAGGCCCAGCGGGTCAAGCTGGCCCGGGAGCTGGCCAAGCGCGATACCGGCAAGACCCTGTACATCCTCGACGAGCCCACCACCGGCCTGCACTTCGAGGACATCCGCCAGCTGCTGACGGTCCTGCACCGGCTGCGCGACCACGGCAACACCGTGGTGGTCATCGAGCACAACCTTGACGTGATCAAGACCGCCGACTGGCTGATCGACCTGGGCCCGGAGGGCGGGTCCGGCGGTGGACGCATCATCGCCGAGGGCACCCCGGAACAGCTCGCCGAGATGGAGGTCTCCCACACCGGGCGCTTCCTCAAGCCGCTGCTCAAACGCGCCGCCCCCACCTCGCGCAAGGGCGACAAGGAAACCGCGACCGCCTGAGGACGCCTCGGAACACAACGAGCGGGTGTCGCAACATCGCCAACGCAAGACGCCCGAGATAAGGCAAATGAAAAAAGGGGAAGGCCTTCCCCTTTTATCTTCCAGGCGTCGCGCACTTTTATCACGGGGAACAGGCGCGGCCTCATCCTGCGACTGCCGTTGTCATCTGAATACCAGATATCAACACCAATAGAAGACTGGCACCTGAACTCGATCACTTTTTGTGCCTCCACCTTTCGATATGCTGAGACACACAATCATCGGTTTGCCCACACAGGGAGGTCCGCCATGCCACACGAGAACAAGGAGCCATCACTTGATGATGAGCATCGCGCACTGGAAGCGCTATTCGAAAGGATGGAGCAGATGCCCCCGCCGGCGCCGCCAGAGCCCAACCTTTTTTCCATTTCAGGGCCGGGGCAACACGAGAACCGACTGTCGGACCTGATGGCGATCTTCATGGGTAGCCACGAAGGCGCCCCAAGGTGGCTGGCCAAGGCGCTAGTGGCGTGCCTTCTGAAAAAGGGCGCTTTCCCGGGTGAGCTAGAAGACGACCTGCTCTTGTGCACTGACTGGGACAGCCTCTCGGTCGAGCGCGAAGTCCCGTCGTCGGACGTTCGGGATGGCAACGACAAGCGGCTCGATCTGGTCATCTCGAGCGACAGCTTTGTGATCGGCATCGAACACAAGGTATGGGCGTCGGCGTCATACAACCCCTTCACTACCTACGCCGCCATGATTGACGCCTATCAGCAGCCCTATCAGGTCCGCTGCGTACTGAGCCCCCTGACCCAGCGGGACGATGTCCCCGTCGACTGGGTATGCGTCTCCTACGACGAGTTGATCACCGCCGCTCGAGAGCGATTCGGCGAGGAAGTCGCCACCAGCACCTTTACCAAATGGCAGGTCTTCTATCAGGAACTGTTGCAGCACCTGCACGCCATCGCCCACCAGGACAAGGCCATGATCATGGACGACAAGGAACTCACGTTCGCCCTCAAGCACTTCGCTCAACTCAAGCAGGCGGCGAGGAAACTCGGACTACTGGAAAGCGAACTGGTTCAGCAGTGCACTCGCACGTTGGCGTCCACTCTGGATATTTCGGAAAACGAGATCATCAAGTCGAGCAGCACCTGGCGTGACGAACAGCGGGTACTCCGCTTCTCTTTCCCCCACTGGGAAGGGCATAACAACCAGGCCTGCCTGGTCTATTACCCCACCTCGGAGTCTGACGCTGCCGACAGCGAAAGTATCGGCTTCTACGTCAGAGGCTACATCGACCGGCAGGCTACTTCTGCAGATCTAGAGGACATCGCCGAGGACTTCATGAGCACCGTTCCGGACACCTGCAGCGATGCTTGCTCCTTCTATCGCGATGGCGAACCTAAAGACTTCAGGTTTGAAAGCAACAAGCGCTATCTGGTCCTCGATGCCTGGCCCCACCCCTATACCCGAGAAGGCGCCCTGAACGCGCTGGGCGACCTGGCCCGCTGGATCGATCAGCGCCTCAGTCAAAGCGTCCAGTAAACCACAGGAAGACGCGGCCGCGATCGCTGGGTGGCGGCAAGGCGCACGCCTAAAGACTGCTCTCGTGCAGGATGCCCTTCAAGGTAAGCGCCCGCTGGGCGGTCTGTTCAAGCTGACAGGCGGCGGCGACGACGCTGCGGATGGTGCCATCCTGATAGCGGGCATAGGCGTAGCCGCACTCGGCGTCGCGAAAGGTGATCCAGGCGCGCTGCACGTCTCTTAGCGCGTCCACCCGGGAGATACCCACGTCAGGATTCCCCTCGTCCTGCTCGCGCATCAACGCGCGCAGCTCCTGATACTGGGCGTTGAGCAGTTCATCCCAGACCCGGGTCTCCTGGGCCAGACAATCGACGATGCCCAGGGTCGTGGCCCCGCCCGGGGTCTGCTGGCAGGCGTCGGCGGCGAGTCCGATGCAGTCACCCACCGCCCCCTGGCCCATCTGTACAAAGCAGTCGCGCACCTCGGCTGCGGCGACCGTGGGCGCCGCACTGCCCCCCACCTCGGCCAATGATGACGCCTGGGCAGCCTCCTTGCCCGCTTCTTCTGGATCGCCCGGCGTCTGCGCCACGGCGATGACTGGCGACAGCACCAGCATCGACAACAGCCTCTGCCACGTCCTTTGCATGCCTTCCCCCGATACCTTGTCCCTGACTGACAGCATAGGGGAAGCCACGCCGTGCGGACACACAGCCCTGGCGCTTATGTCATCGCTGCCCCTGGATGCCAGCCCTCTCGGGCCGGCCCAGCTTCCGACCATCATGCCCAAGAGTCCCGTCGACAAATGACAGACATAAAAAAACCGACACCCGGAGGTGTCGGTTTCGCGTCGTGTCGAAGCGCTGTCGAAAGGATTACTCCTCGCCGACGGCCTCTTCTTCAACGACGGGGCGATCGACCAGCTCGACGTAGGCCATGGGGGCGTTATCGCCGGTGCGGAAACCGCACTTGAGAATACGGACGTAACCGCCCGGACGCTCGACGTAACGCGGACCCAGCTCGTTGAAGAGCTTGCCGACCGCTTCCTTCGAGCGGGTACGGCTGAAGGCCAGACGCCGGTTGGCGACGCTGTCTTCCTTGGCCAGGGTGATGAGCGGCTCGATATGACGACGCAGCTCCTTGGCCTTGGGAAGGGTTGTCTTGATCACTTCGTGCTCGACCAGCGACACGCTCATGTTGCGAAACATGGCCTGGCGGTGCGAGCTGGTACGATTGAGGTGACGACCACTCTTACGATGACGCATGGTTGTGATTCCTTACCAAACTGGGACTCGAGCCGACGCTTAGGCGGTGGCCTTGTCGTCCTTCAGGCTAGCCGGCGGCCAATTTTCAAGCCGCATGCCAAGGGACAGACCACGAGCAGCCAACACGTCCTTGATCTCGTTCAAGGACTTCTTGCCGAGGTTCGGGGTCTTCAACAGCTCCACCTCGGTGCGCTGAATCAGATCGCCGATGTAGTAGATATTCTCGGCTTTCAGGCAGTTGGCGCTACGAACGGTCAACTCGAGATCGTCTACGGGGCGCAGCAGGATGGGATCGATATGATCCTCTTCCTCGACCACTTCCTGTTCCTTGTCGGCTTCCAGGTCGACGAACGCTGCCAGCTGCTCTTGCAGGATGGTCGCGCTGCGACGGATCGCCTCTTCCGGATCCAGGGTGCCGTCGGTTTCCAGGTTGATGATCAGCTTGTCGAGGTCGGTGCGCTGTTCGACGCGGGCGGCTTCGACGCTGTAGGAAACGCGGCGCACGGGGCTGAAGGTCGCATCCAGCTGCAGACGGCCGATGGCGCGTGTCTCGTCGTCGGCTTCGCTGCGGACATCCGCAGGCTCATAGCCGCGACCACGGGCCACCTTCAGCTGCATCTTGAGCTCGGCGCCTTCATTGACGTGGGCGATGACGTGCTCGGGGTTGACCACTTCGACGTCGTGATCGACGGCGATGTCACCAGCGGTGACGACGGCCGGGCCCTGCTTGTTCAGCGAGAGCATCGCCTCGTCGCGGCTGTGCATCTTGATCGCCACGTCCTTGAGGTTCAGGAGGATTTCGATGACATCTTCCTGGACACCCTCGATCGCGCTGTACTCATGGTCGACACCAGCGATCTCGGTCTCCACCACGGCGCAGCCGGGCATGGACGAGAGCAGGATACGACGCAGAGCATTGCCCAACGTGTGGCCGAAGCCACGCTCGAACGGCTCGAGCACGATCTTTGCGTGGTGTGCGCTGATCTCTTCGACCTTGATGTCGCGAGGACGGAGAAACTCTGTCACTGAACGCTGCATATGAACACCTTTCAGGCTGCCAAACGAATACTCGGTAATAACCGCCGCCCTCCCGGAGGAGGGCGGCGCGGACGGACCGCTTACTTCGAGTACAGCTCGACGATCAGTTGCTCGTTGATGTCGGCAGTCAGGTCACCGCGCTCAGGCAGGGCCTTGAAGGTGCCTTCCATCTTCTTGGCGTCGAGTTCGATCCAGGCCACGTCGCCACGGTTGGCGGCGATGCTCAGGGCGTTCTGGATACGCGCCTGTTGCTTGGCCTTTTCACGAACGGATACCACGTCGCCGGGCTTGACCTGGTAGGAGGCCACGTTGACGGTCTTGCCGTTGACGGCAATCGCCTTGTGGCTTACCAGCTGACGAGCCTCGGAGCGAGTGGCGCCAAAGCCCATGCGGTAGACGACGTTGTCCAGTCGGGACTCAAGCAGCTGCAGCAACAACTCACCGGTCGCACCCTTCAGGCGGGCGGCTTCCTTGTAGTAGTTGCGGAACTGCTTTTCGAGTACGCCGTACATGCGACGTACTTTCTGCTTCTCGCGAAGCTGCAAGCCGTAGTCGGAAAGACGCTGACGGCGCTGGCCGTGCACACCCGGAATCTGTTCGGATTTGCACTTTTTCTCGAAGGGAGTGACACCGCTCTTGAGGAAGAGGTCGGTACCTTCCCGGCGAGACAGTTTGCACTTCGGTCCAATGTAACGAGCCATGAATCTGTCTCCTTAAACGCGGCGTTTCTTCGGCGGACGGCAGCCATTGTGGGGAATGGGCGTCGCGTCGGTGATGCTTTGCACGCGGAAGCCGGCGGCGTTGAGTGCACGCACGGCGGATTCACGGCCAGGACCGGGGCCCTTGACCAGCACGTCGACGTTTTTCACACCATACTCGGCTGCAGCAGTTGCTGCACGCTCGCTTGCCACTTGAGCAGCGAACGGGGTGCTCTTGCGAGAACCACGAAAACCCGAACCACCGGCTGTCGCCCAAGAAAGAGCGTTGCCCTGGCGGTCTGTGATCGTAATGATCGTGTTGTTAAAAGAGGCATGGATATGCGCAACGGCATCCACTACCTGCTTTTTAACCTTTTTACGGTTGCTACGCGGGTTAGCCATGTTGATGTCAATTCCTGTCTTTACGCCAGAACGTGCGTGTTATTTGCGGATCGGCTTACGCGGTCCCTTACGGGTACGCGCGTTGGTCTTGGTGCGCTGACCGCGCATCGGAAGACCACGACGATGACGCAGACCACGGTAGCAACCCAAGTCCATGAGACGCTTGATGTTCAGCGTCACATCACGACGAAGGTCGCCTTCAACGGTATACTTGCCGACTTCACTACGCAGGCTGTCGATCTCTTCAGATGACAGATCCTGGATCTTGGTGGTCGGCGCGATGCCGGTCGCTTCACAGATTTCCTGTGCGCGAGTACGGCCAATCCCGAAGATGTAGGTCAGCGAGATCGCCGCATGCTTGTTGTCCGGGATATTGACGCCTGCAATACGGGCCATCAGCTTACTCCGAAGTTTGAGCGGCTTGCTCGGTTAATCAACTACAAAAGGCGCAATAGCATACCCCCTTCCCGTCATTAGGGCAAGGGGTATGCCAGCACCCGGTTCAATTCAGGCCAGGATCAACCCTGGCGCTGCTTGTGCCGCGGCTCGGTGCAGATGACGCGAACAGCGCCATTGCGACGAATGATCTTGCAATTGCGGCACATTTTCTTCACGGAAGCTCGAACTTTCATCGTTCTCTCCAAAATCGGCTTGCGGCGTGCCAAATCGGCCTGCGGCGCCTTAGCGCATGATGCCGCCGCTACCGTAGCCTTTCAGGTTGGACTTCTTCATCACCGACTCATACTGGTGCGACATGAGGTGCGACTGCACCTGGGCCATGAAGTCCATGATGACCACGACCACGATCAGCAGCGAGGTACCGCCAAAGAAGAACGGCACGTTCCACGCTACGATCAGGAACTGGGGCATCAGGGAAACCGCAGTGATGTAGAGAGCGCCGAACAGGGTCAGACGAGTCATGACCTTGTCGACATAACGAGCGGTCTGCTCGCCAGGACGAATCCCCGGCAGGAAGGCACCCGACTTCTTGAGGTTGTCGGCCACATCCTTGGGGTTGAAGACCAGCGCTGTGTAAAAGAAGCAGAAGAATACCACCGCCGCCGCGAAAAGCAAGATATAAAGGGGCTGACCTGGGGCCAACGCCTGGGACGCGCGCTGCAACCATTCCATGCCGTCGCCCGCACCTACCCACTGACCGAGGGAGGCGGGGAACAACAGGATGCTCGAGGCAAAGATGGCCGGAATGACACCCGCCATGTTGACCTTGAGCGGCAGGTAGCTGCTCTGCCCTGCATACATCTTGTTGCCTACCTGGCGGCGCGGGTAGTTCACCGTGATCCGGCGCTGGCCGCGTTCGATGAACACGACGAACGCCACGGTGGCGATACCCAGAAGGCTAAGCGCCAACAGCGGCAACACATTCCACGCGCCCTCGTTGCGGGCAAGCTCGAAGGCTTGAGCCACAGCTCCGGGCAGGCCGGCGACGATACCCGCGAAGATCAGCAGCGAAATGCCGTTGCCGATGCCCTTCTCGGTGATCTGCTCACCCAGCCACATCAAGAACACCGCGCCACTCACGAAGGTGATGATCGCGGTGAAATAGAAGCTGAGATCGGCCGTATAGGCAATGCCTTGGCTGGCCAGACCCACGGACATGCCGGTGGCCTGAACCAGGGCCAGCACCACCGTGCCGTAGCGCGTGTACTGGCTGATCTTGCGGCGGCCGCTCTCGCCCTCCTTCTTCAACTGCTCGAGGTGGGGCGAGACGGCGGTCAGGAGCTGCATGATGATCGACGCCGAGATGTACGGCATGATGCCGAGGGCGAGGATACTCATGCGCTCCAGGGCACCGCCCGAGAACATGTTGAACATGCCCAGGATGGTGCCCTGCTGCTCCCTGAACAAGGCAGCAAGCTGGTCAGGATTGATACCGGGAACGGGTATGTGGGCACCGATACGGTAGACCACGATGGCGAGGAGCACGAAGCGCAGACGCGCCCACAGTTCACTCAGACCGCTGCCCATCGCCGGCATGTTTCCTGACTTGGCCATTTAGTCCTCTACCTTGCCACCGGCGGCTTCGATCGCTGCGCGGGCACCCTTGGTGACCCGCAGACCGCGAACGGTGACCGCCTTGTTCAGATCGCCGGAAAGGATCACCTTCGCATGCTGCGTGGAGTCCTTCAGCACATTGGCTTCCTTGAGGCTTTCCAGGGTGACTTCGTCACCCGCGACCTTGGCCAGCTCGGCCAGGCGGACTTCCTCGGAAACCAAAGACTTGGCGGAGGTGAAACCAAACTTCGGCAGACGACGCTGCAGGGGCATCTGACCGCCCTCGAAGCCGGGCTTCACGCTGCCACCGCTGCGCGACTTCTGGCCCTTGTGGCCACGGCCGCCGGTCTTGCCCAGACCGGAACCGATGCCACGACCGACGCGCTTTTCAGCGTGCTTGGAGCCCGGTGCCGGGCTCAGGCTGTTAAGTTTCATGGATTACTCTCCCTCAACACGCACAAGGTAGTTGACCTTGTGGATCATGCCGCGAACGGCAGGGGTGTCTTCCAGTTCAACCGTGTGACCGATGCGGCGCAGGCCGAGGCCCTTCATGGTGGCCTTGTGCTTGGCCAACGTGCCGATGGTGCTGCGGGTCTGGGTAACCTTGATCGTAGCTGCCATGGTGTATTACCCCGTGATCGCTTCGACTGAGAGACCGCGCTTGGCGGCCACGTCTTCCGGCGACTGCATGGAAGCCAGGCCATTCACGGTCGCACGGACCACGTTCACCGGATTGGTGGAGCCATAGCACTTGGCCAGGACGTTGTGCACGCCGGCCAATTCCAGCACGGAGCGCATGGCGCCGCCGGCGATGATACCAGTACCGTCAGAGGCCGGCTGCATGTACACCTTGGAGGCGCCATGACGAGCCTTGACCGGATACTGGAGGGTACCGCCGACCAGGTTCACCTTGATCATGTTGCGGCGCGCCTGGTCCATCGCCTTCTGAATCGCGACCGGCACTTCACGTGCCTTGCCACGACCGAAGCCAACGCGACCGTTACCGTCGCCCACGACAGTCAGAGCGGTGAAGCCGAAAATACGGCCACCCTTGACCACCTTGGCGACACGGTTGACCTGCACGAGCTTTTCCTGCAGATCGCCGTTTTGCTGTTCGTTCTTCGCCATCGTAAAACCCTTTAGAATTCCAGGCCGCCTTCACGTGCGGCGTCGGCCAGGGCCTTCACACGACCGTGGTACTTGAAGCCAGCGCGGTCGAAGGCCACCTGGGTGATGCCCGCTTCCTTGGCGCGTTCAGCGATCAGCGCACCAACTTTGGCTGCGGCGTCTGCATTGCCGGTCGAACCCTCGCGCAGGCTCTTGTCCAGCGTGGAAGCGCTGGCCAGGACCTTGCCACCATCCGGCGAGATAATCTGCGCGTAGATGTGACGGGGGGTACGATTGACGCACAGGCGAGACACGCCCAGCTCGCGGATCTTCGCGCGAGCGCGGCGGGCACGACGGAGACGAGATTCTTTCTTCGCGTTCATAACCCTGCCTTACTTCTTCTTGGCTTCTTTACGGCGGACCTGCTCATCCGCGTAACGCACACCCTTGCCCTTGTAGGGTTCAGGCGGACGGAAAGCGCGGATTTCCGCTGCGACCTGGCCGAGCTTCTGCTTGTCCGCGCTCTTCAGCACGATGACGGTGTTCTTCGGCGTTTCCGCCGTGACACCTTCAGGCAGTTGATAGTCGACCGGGTGAGAGAAGCCCAGTGTCAGGTTGAGCGTCTGGCCTTTCGCTTGAGCGCGATAACCGACGCCGATGATTTCGAGAGACTTGGTAAAGCCCTCGGACACGCCGGTGACCAGGTTCTGAACCAGGGCACGGGTGGTGCCGACCATGGCCCAGCTCTTAGCAGATTTGCTCGGCTGGAAGGTCAGCTGGCCATCTTCCTGCGCGACCACGACATCGTCGTGAACGGGCATGGAGAGGGTGCCCTGACCGCCTTTGGCGGTCAGCGTGGCGCCGTCGATCTTGACCTCGACGCCAGCGGGCACTTTAACCGGATATTTGGCTACGCGGGACATTCCAAACTCCTAGAATACGGTGCAGAGGACTTCGCCGCCGACACCAGCCTGACGCGCGGCACGATCGGTCATCACACCCTTGGAGGTGGTGACGATCGCGACACCCAGGCCATCGGCGACCTTCGGCAGCGCATCCTTGCCCTTGTAACTACGCAGGGACGGCTTGGAAACCCGCTGCAGATGCTCGATGACCGGCTTGCCTTCGAAGTACTTGAGGCTGACGGTCAGCTCGGGCTTGGCTGATTCGCTCACGGCGAAGTCAGTGATGTAACCCTCTTCTTTCAGCACGCGGGCCACTTCAACCTTGATCTTGGAGGACGGCATGGTGACCGTCTCCTTGGTGGCCTGCTGCGCATTGCGGATACGGGTAAACATATCCGCCAGAGTGTCTTGCATGCTCATTTAACTTGCGCTCCTGATGATTCTACGTGGCGTTACCAGCTGGACTTCTTCAGCCCGGGCACGTCGCCACGCATGGCGGCTTCACGCAGCTTGTTACGACCGAGGCCGAACTTGTTGTAGTAGCCGTGCGGACGGCCAGTCACGCGGCAGCGGTTACGCTGACGCACGGGGCTGGAGTCACGCGGCAGCGACTGCAACTTCAGCTGCGCATCGAAGCGCTCCTCATCGGAGCTGTTCACGTCCTGGATGATCGCCTTGAGCTCGGCACGCTTGGCAGCATACTTCTCAACCAGTTGCGTGCGCTTCAGCTCACGCTCAATCATGCTCTTCTTTGCCATGATCCCACCCCTATTTCTTGAACGGGAAGTTCAGTGCACTCAAGAGCGCACGACCTTCGTCATCGGTGTTGGCAGTGGTGGTGATGGTGACATCCAGACCACGAATCCGGTCGATCTTATCATACTCGATCTCCGGGAAGATGATCTGCTCACGCACCCCCATGCTGTAGTTGCCACGACCGTCGAAGGACTTCGGGTTGAGACCACGGAAGTCACGAACGCGGGGGATCGCGATATTCACCAGGCGATCGAGGAAGTCCCACATACGCTCACTGCGCAGTGTGACCTTCACGCCGATCGGCCAGCCTTCACGCACCTTGAAGCCCGCGATGGACTTACGTGCCTTGGTCACCATCGGCTTCTGACCGGAGAGCTTCTCCAGGTCGCCGACGGCAGCGTCGATCAGCTTTTTATCGCTGGTCGCTTCGCCGATACCCATGTTCAGAGTCACCTTGGTGATCCGGGGTACCTGCATAACGTTGGCGTAGCTGAACTGCTCTTTCAGTTGAGCCACCACCTCGTTTTGATAACGTTCTTTCAAGTTCGCCATTTTGCTACCCGACTCGCGTTAGGCGTCGATCTGCGCTTGCGTCGACTTGTAGATACGTACCTTGGTACCGTCTTCCTTGATCTGGAAGCCGACGCGATCCGCCTTACCGGTCTCCTGATTGAAGATGGCTACGTTGGACGCGTGAATCGGAGCCTCGCGCTCGACGATACCGCCCTGATTGCCGGCCATGGGGTTTGGCTTGGTGTGACGCTTGATCATGTTCACACCCGCTACCACGAACCGCTCGTCCTTGAGGACGCGCTTCACGGTACCGCGCTTACCCTTGTCCTTGCCGGCGATGACGATCACTTCATCATCACGTTTGATCTTTTGCATGTCGCCTCGCTCCCTTACAGCACTTCAGGCGCTAAGGAAATGATCTTCATGAACTTCTCGTTGCGAAGTTCACGCGTCACCGGCCCGAAGATACGGGTACCGATCGGCTGCTCGTTGGTGTTGTTCAACAAGACAGCCGCATTTCCATCGAAGCGAATCAGCGAACCGTCGCTGCGACGGACGCCACTGCGGGTCCGGACAACTACCGCTTTCAGCACCTGGCCTTTCTTGACCTTGCCGCGCGGAATAGCTTCCTTCACCGTGACCTTGATGACGTCACCAACGCGAGCGTAGCGGCGGTGTGAACCACCCAGCACCTTGATGCACTGCACCCGGCGCGCTCCGCTGTTGTCGGCGACATCCAGCATTGTCTGAGTCTGAATCATCGGTTTTCTCCAAACCTAAACTGACTGCACGAGGTTAAGGCCGTGGCCTTAACCCTTGGCCTGTTCGACAACCTCGACCAGGGTCCAGGCCTTCTTCTTGGACAGCGGACGGCATTCCTGGATGGATACCGTGTCACCGGCCTTGGCCTGGTTGGTCTCGTCGTGGGCGTGCAGCTTGGTGGAGCGCTTAACGTATTTGCCGTAGATCGGGTGGCGCTCACGACGCTCGATCATTACAACGATGGACTTGTCCATCTTGTCGCTCACCACCTTGCCGGTGAGCGTACGGGCTTTTTTCTCTTCGGCCATCTCAGACACCTGCCTTCTCGTTGAGCACAGTCTTCACGCGGGCGATATCCCGACGAACCTGCTTGAGCAGATGAGTCTGGCTCAGCTGGCCGGTGGCCTTCTGCATGCGCAGGTTGAACTGCTCGCGGAGGAGTTCGAGGAGCTGCTCGTTGAGCTGCTCGGCGGACTTTTCACGAATTTCCTGGGCTTTCATCACATCACCGTCCGTTTCACAAAGGTGGTGGAGACCGGGAATTTCTGGGCGGCCAGTGCGAAAGCTTCGCGGGCCAGTTCCTCGGAAACGCCTTCGATCTCGTAAAGGACACGACCGGGCTGGATCTGTGCGACCCAGTACTCGACGGAGCCCTTACCTTTACCCATCCGGACTTCCAGGGGCTTCTTGGAAATCGGCTTGTCCGGGAAGACACGGATCCAGATCTTGCCGCCACGCTTGACGTGACGGGTGATGGCACGACGGCCAGCTTCGATCTGACGGGCGGTGACACGACCGCGGCCGGTGGCCTTGAGGCCGAACTCGCCGAAGCTCACTTTGCTTCCGCGATGCGCCAGGCCACGGTTGCGGCCCTTCTGCACCTTACGGAATTTTGTACGCTTGGGTTGTAACATCGAATCGCTCTCCCCTTACCTGGAACCTTTCTTCTTGGAGGGCGCTGCCTGGCTCTGCTTCGCCTTGGCGCGGACCTCCTCGATGCCCCCGAGGATTTCACCCTTGAAGACCCAGACCTTGACACCGATGATGCCGTAGGTGGTCTTGGCTTCGTAGGTGGCGTAATCGATGTCCGCACGCAGGGTATGCAGCGGAACACGACCTTCGCGGTACCACTCGGTGCGGGCAATTTCCGCGCCGCCGAGGCGACCGGAGAGCTGCACCTTGATGCCGCCAGCGCCCAGACGCATGGCGTTCTGGACAGCGCGCTTCATGGCGCGACGGAACATCACACGGCGCTCGAGCTGGCCGGCAATGTTCTGTGCGACGAGCTGAGCATCCAGCTCGGGCTTGCGAACTTCCTCGATGTTGACGTGAACAGGCACGCCCATCATCTCGGTAACGTCGCGACGCAGGCGATCGACATCTTCGCCCTTCTTGCCAATCACGATACCCGGACGGGCAGTGTGAATGGTGATGCGCGCGTTGTTCGCGGGACGCTCGATGGTGATCTTGCTAACGGAGGCGTTTTTCAGACGCTCTTCCAGGAAGCTACGCACCGCGAGGTCGTTGTTGAGCTTATCGGCATAGGCGCCGCGCTCGGCGTACCAGACAGAGGTATGGTCTTTGACGATACCCAGTCGGATGCCTGTCGGATTGACTTTCTGACCCATCTGGTCGACTCCTACTTCTCGGCTACCTTGACGGTGATGTGGCAAGTGCGCTTCAAAATGCGATCCGCACGGCCTTTGGCGCGCGGACGGATGCGCTTGAGCGTCGTACCCTCATCGACACAGATGGTCGAGACGCGCAGCTCGTCGATGTCCATGCCGTTGTTTTCTTCCGCATTCGCGATGGCGGACTGCAGCACCTTCTTGACCAGCTTGGCCGCCTTCTTCGGTGAGAAGGTCAGCAGGTCGATTGCTTCGGCGACAGGCTTACCGCGCACCTGATCAGCCACCAAACGGGCCTTCTGGGCGGATAAACTGGCGCCACGCAGCTTTGCTGTGACTTCCATCTCTTAATCCTCTCTGGCTTACCGTTTGGCTTTCTTATCCGCCGCATGGCCGCGATAGGTGCGGGTAGCAGCGAATTCGCCCAGCTTGTGGCCAACCATTTCCTCGGAGACGTGCACCGGGACGTGTTGGCGACCGTTATGGACTGCAATGGTGAGCCCGACCATGTTGGGCAGGACCATTGAACGACGCGACCAGGTCTTGATCGGTTTGCGATCGTTCTTTTCCGCTGCAGTCTCAACCTTTTTCAGCAGATGAAGGTCTACAAAAGGACCTTTCTTCAGTGAACGTGGCACAGCCGTTACCTCTTAATGTCTTGGCGTGGGATCTTAACCGCGAGCCTTGCGGCGGCGGACGATCAGCTTGTCGGTGCGCTTGTTCTTGCGGGTCTTGTGGCCCTTGGTGGGCATACCCCACGGGGACACCGGATGACGACCACCGCTGGTGCGGCCTTCACCACCACCGTGCGGGTGATCCACCGGGTTCATCGCGACACCGCGAACAGTCGGGCGCACACCTCTCCAGCGCTTTGCACCGGCCTTGCCAAGTTGACGCAGGCTGTGCTCGGAATTGCTCACCTCACCCAGGGTCGCGCGGCACTCGGCCAGCACCTTGCGCATCTCGCCGGAGCGCAGACGCAAGGTGGCGTAGTTGCCTTCACGAGCCACCAGCTGGGCGCTGGTACCGGCGCTGCGTGCGATCTGAGCACCCTTGCCAGGCTTCAGTTCGATGCAGTGCACCGTGGAACCCAGCGGGATGTTGCGCAGCGGCAGTGCGTTGCCCTTCTTGATCGGCGCATTGACGCCGGACTCGAGGCGATCACCGGCACTCACGCCCTTGGGGGCGATGATGTAGCGACGCTCACCGTCGATGTACTTCAGCAGCGCGATGTGGGCGCTACGGTTCGGGTCATGCTCCAGGCGCTCGACGATGGCCGGAACGCCATCCTTGGTGCGCTTGAAGTCGATGATCCGATAGTGGTTGCGATGACCACCGCCGACGTGGCGAGTGGTGATGCGACCCTGGTTGTTACGACCACCGGACTTGGACTGCTTCTCGAGCAACGGCGCGTAAGCGCGGCCCTTGTACAGTTCCTCACCAACAATCTTGACGACGTGGCGACGACCGGCGGATGTGGGTTTTGTCTTGACGATTGCCATGATCCGTACTCCTGCCTTTACTCGGCGCCAGAGAAGTCTTCAAGCGTCTCGCCGGCGGCCAGTGTCACGTACGCCTTGCGATAACCCTTGCGCATACCAACACCATGCGCGGTGCGCTTGGTCTTGCCCTTCACGTTCAGAACAGAAACGCGATCGACCTTCTTGCCGAACAGCTCCTGGACGGCAGCCTTGATCTCGGGCTTGGTTGCGTCACTCGCCACCTTGAACACGTACTGGTTACGCTCGGCGGCCATGGCGGCCTTCTCGGTCACGTGCGGACCAAGCAGAACCTTGAATACACGCTCCTGGTTCATGCCAGCTTCTCCTCGAATTTGCGCAGTGCGGAGACGGTAGCCAGGACCTTGTCGAAGGCGACCAGGCTGACCGGGTCGGCGGCGGCGACGTCCACCACATCCACGTTGGGGATGTTGCGGGCTGCCAGGTACAGGTTCTCGTCGACTTCTTCGGTGACGATCAGCACCTTCTCCAGGCCCAGGTCGGAAAGCTTGGCGACCAGCTGCTTGGTTTTGGGTGACTCGACAGAGAAGGCATCAACGGCAACAAGACGCTCCTGACGGACCAGCTCGGACAGAATCGAGCGCATGGCCGCACGGTACATCTTGCGGTTGACCTTCTGGGAGTGGTCCTGCGGACGGGCCGCGAAGGTCACACCACCGCTGCGCCAGATCGGCGAGCGAATGGTACCGGCGCGAGCGCGACCGGTGCCCTTCTGGCGCCACGGCTTCTTGCCGCCGCCACGGACGTCGGAGCGGTTCTTCTGGGCGCGGGTGCCCTGACGACCACCAGCCAGATAGGCGGTGACGACCTGGTGCACGAGCGCTTCGTTGAATTCTTTGCCAAAGGTAGCGTCGGACAGCTCAACGGTCCCGGCGCTTGCACCTGCAAGATTCAGATTCATTGGAAAGTTCCCCTTCAGCCAGCTTTGACGGCGCTGCGCACGATGACATCACTGCCGGTAGCACCAGGAACGGCGCCTTTGATCAGCAGCAGGTTGCGCTCGGCATCGACACGGACGATTTCCAGGCTCTGAACGGTGCAACGTGCGTTGCCCATCTGGCCGGCCATCTTCTTGCCCTTGAACACGCGGCCCGGGGTCTGGCACATGCCGATGGAACCCGGAGCACGGTGGGACAGAGAGTTACCGTGGCTGTTGTCCTGGGTACGGAAGTTCCAGCGCTTCACTGCGCCCTGGAAGCCCTTACCCTTGGAGGTGCCGGTCACGTCAACGCTTTGACCAGCTTCGAAGAGGGATACGGTGAGTTCGCCGCCCACTTCCGGAGCTTCGTCGCCTTCGCTCAGGCGGAACTCCATCAGGGAACGACCAGCCTCGACACCTGCCTTGGCGTACAGGCCAGCTTGGGCCTTGGACAGATGCTTGGCTTTGCGGGAGCCGGTTGTCACCTGGACCGCGGCGTAGCCGTCGGATTCGACAGACTTCACGCAGGTCACGCGGTTGGGATCAACCTCGATAACGGTTACGGGCACAGACGCGCCGTCTTCGGTGAAGACACGGGTCATACCGGCCTTCCTACCGACCAAACCGATAGTCATGCTTAGTCTCCTTTAGTGTACGGGGCTATCACCCGCTATGGCTGCCCTTTCCAGAGCATTCCACTAGCACGTTGTGTAACGCCATCCCGGCGTGGCGGCTGCTGAACCTCTACTGGATGAGAGGGACGCTGGGCCGCGAGTGTCTAGTGATATCAGTCGAGCTTGATTTGCACGTCCACGCCAGCGGCGAGGTCGAGCTTCATCAGGGCATCAACGGTCTTCTCGGTCGGCTCGACGATGTCGAGCACACGCTTGTGGGTACGAATCTCGTACTGATCACGGGCGTCCTTGTTCACGTGCGGGGAAACCAGCACGGTGTAACGCTCGCGATTGGTCGGCAGAGGAATCGGACCACGAACCTGGGCGCCGGTACGCTTGGCGGTTTCAACAATCTCCGCGGCGGACTGGTCGATCAGGCGATGGTCGAAAGCCTTCAACCGAATGCGAATCTTCTGGTTCTGCATTTGCCCTAACTCCAATGGAACTTGACGGCGCGAGCCGTCAACCCACGCATTCAAAGGATGCGCATTATATGCGCCGCGCCATCGAGAGTCAAACCCTCAATGACGATGCGCAGAAAAGGGGGCTCCTTGCGGAGCCCCCTTCGGTGATCACCGGTCTGATTTAGACCAGGATCTTGGCCACGACGCCAGCGCCGACGGTACGGCCGCCTTCGCGGATGGCGAAGCGCAGACCTTCGTCCATGGCGATCGGAGCGATCAGGTTGACGACCATCTGGACGTTGTCGCCCGGCATGACCATCTCGACGCCTTCCGGCAGTTCACAGGTACCGGTGATGTCGGTGGTACGGAAGTAGAACTGCGGACGGTAGCCCTTGAAGAACGGAGTGTGACGACCACCCTCGTCCTTGCTCAGCACGTACACTTCCGCCTCGAACTGGGTGTGCGGAGTGATGGTGCCCGGCTTGGCCAGAACCTGACCACGCTCGACTTCGTCACGCTTGGTACCACGCAGCAGGGCACCGACGTTCTCGCCAGCACGACCTTCGTCGAGCAGCTTACGGAACATCTCGACACCGGTAACGGTAGTCTTGGTGGTGTCCTTGATACCAACGATCTCGATCTCTTCGCCCGGCTTGACGATGCCGCGCTCGACACGACCGGTCACAACGGTACCGCGACCAGAGATGGAGAACACGTCTTCGATCGGCATCAGGAACGGCTGGTCGACAGCACGCTCCGGCTCGGGGATGTAAGCATCCAGAGCCTTGATCAGGTTGGCAACGGCGGTAGTACCCATGCCGTTGTCGTCCTTGCCTTCCAGAGCCATCAGGGCAGAGCCGGTGATGATCGGAGTGTCGTCGCCCGGGAAGTCGTACTCGGACAGAAGTTCACGAACTTCCATCTCGACCAGCTCGAGCAGCTCTTCGTCGTCGACCATGTCGGCCTTGTTCAGGAACACGACGATGAACGGAACGCCAACCTGACGAGACAGCAGGATGTGCTCGCGAGTCTGCGGCATGGGGCCGTCAGCAGCGGAACAGACCAGGATAGCGCCGTCCATCTGGGCAGCACCGGTGATCATGTTCTTGACGTAGTCAGCGTGTCCCGGGCAGTCGACGTGAGCGTAGTGACGCTCCTCGGACTGATACTCGACGTGAGAGGTGGCGATGGTGATACCACGCTCACGCTCTTCCGGAGCATTGTCGATGGTGTCGAACTCACGCCAGTCACCGCCGAACACCTCGGCAGAAACGCGAGTCAGGGCCGCCGTCAGGGTAGTCTTGCCGTGGTCGACGTGACCGATGGTGCCGACGTTGACGTGCGGTTTGGAACGTTCGAATTTTTCCTTAGCCACTGCTATGACCTCTTTCGTTAGCTAACGGTTAACCGTTCTGGTTGATGACGGCTTCAACGACGCTGGACGGCGCCTCTTCGTAGTCCGCAAACTCCATGGTGTAGCTTGCGCGGCCCTGGGTCTGAGAGCGCAGGTCGGTTGCGTAACCGAACATCTCAGCCAGCGGCACGGTGGCGCGAATGACCTTGCCGGAGGAAGAGTCATCCATACCCTGGACCAGGCCCCGGCGGCGGTTCAGGTCGCCCATGACGTCACCCATGAATTCTTCAGGGGTCACGACCTCGACCTTCATCACCGGCTCGAGCAGAACTGCCTTGGCCTTGGGAGCGCCTTGCTTGATCGCCATGGAAGAGGCGACCTTGAACGCGGTCTCGTTGGAGTCCACGTCGTGGTAGGAACCGTCGAACAGCGTTACCTTGACGTCGATCATCGGGTAGCCCGCGATGACACCGTTCTGGAGCTGCTCATAGGCCCCTTTCTCGACGGCCGGCACGTATTCCTTCGGAACCACGCCGCCGACGATCTCGGAAGCGAACTTGAAGTGCATCTCTTCGTCGTCGCCCTTGTCTTCGGCCGTCAACGGCTCGATGCGCAGGTGTACGTGACCGTACTGACCGCGACCACCGGACTGACGAACGAACTTGCCTTCCTGCTCGACGCTCTGACGAATCGTCTCACGGTAGGCCACCTGCGGCTTGCCGATGTTCGCCTCGACCTTGAACTCGCGACGCATGCGGTCAACGATGATGTCGAGGTGAAGCTCGCCCATGCCGGAGATGATGGTCTGGCCAGTCTCTTCGTCGGTCTTGACCTGGAAGGACGGATCTTCCTGGGCCAGCTTGCCCAGTGCAATACCCATCTTTTCCTGGTCAGCCTTGGACTTCGGCTCCACGGCCACGGAGATAACCGGATCCGGGAACTCCATGCGCTCGAGAACGATCTTGTCGTTCAGGTCGCACAGGGTATCACCCGTGGTCACGTCCTTCAGGCCGATACAGGCGGCGATGTCGCCGGCCAGAACTTCCTTGATCTCCTCGCGCGAGTTGGAGTGCATCTGGACGATACGACCGACGCGCTCCTTCTTCTGCTTGACGGAGTTGTAGACGCTGTCGCCTGACTTCAGCACGCCGGAGTAGACGCGGATGAAGGTCAGGGTGCCAACGAAGGGGTCGGTCGCGATCTTGAACGCCAGCGCGGCGAAAGGCGCACTGTCATCGGCCTCACGGGTCGCGATGGTGCCGTCCTTGTCGTCGAGCTCACCTTCGATCGCCTTGACCTCGGTGGGAGACGGCATGTACTCGATGACGCCATCGAGAACGGCCTGAACGCCCTTGTTCTTGAACGCAGAGCCACAAGTGACCAGCACGATCTCGTTGTCGAGGGTACGACGACGCAGACCAGCCTTGATCTCGTCGTTGGTCAGCTCGCCCTCTTCGAGGTACTTGTCCATCAGCTCTTCGGACGCCTCGGCGGCGGCCTCGACCATCTGCTCGCGATACTCTTCGGCGGTCTCCTGGAGCTCCGCCGGGATATCAACGAGGTCGTAGTTCATCCCGAAGTTGTCTTCATCCCACAGGATGGCCTTCATCTGGATGAGGTCGATGACGCCCTTGAACTCGTCCTCGGAGCCCCAGTTGATCTGGATCGGCACGACGTTGGCGCCGAGACGATCCTTCAGCTGGTTGACGACCATGAAGAAGTCAGCGCCGCTGCGGTCCATCTTGTTGACGAACACCATGCGCGGAACTTCGTACTTGTTGGCCTGGCGCCAGACGGTCTCGGTCTGCGGCTGCACACCGGAGGAGCCACACAGCACGACGACGGCACCGTCAAGCACACGCAGGGAACGTTCGACTTCGATGGTGAAGTCAACGTGTCCAGGGGTGTCGATGATGTTGATGCGGTGCTCATCGAACTGCTTGTTCATGCCCTGCCAGAAGCAGGTGGTCGCCGCGGAGGTGATGGTGATACCACGCTCCTGCTCCTGCTCCATCCAGTCCATGGTGGCGGCGCCCTCATGGACCTCACCGACCTTGTGGGACAGACCGGTATAGAACAGGACACGCTCGGTAGTAGTCGTCTTACCGGCGTCGACGTGGGCCACGATACCGATATTGCGGTAACGCTTAAGCGGAGTCTTGCGAGCCACGATGTAACTCCCGTTGGTTGGCGATGCGCTTTAGAAGCGGTAGTGAGAGAAGGCCTTGTTGGCTTCTGCCATGCGATGCACGTCTTCACGCTTCTTGACTGCCGAACCCTTGCCTTCGGCTGCATCCAGCATTTCGCCAGCCAGACGCTGCACCATGGTCTTCTCGCCACGACGGCGAGCGGCGTCCACCAGCCAGCGCATGGCAAGCGCCTGGCGGCGGGACGGACGGACTTCGACCGGCACCTGATAGGTCGCACCGCCGACGCGGCGAGACTTCACCTCGACCATGGGCTGGATGGTTTCCAGCGCCTTGTCGAAGATTTCCAGCGGCTCTTCATTGGAACGCTCGGCAACCCTGTCCAGCGCACCATAGACGATACGCTCAGCTACGGACTTCTTGCCGCTGATCATCAGGTGGTTCATGAACTTGGCCAGACGCTCGGATCCGAACTTGGGATCCGGCAGAATCTCGCGCTTGGCCGCAACTCTTCTTCTAGGCATGATAAGCCCTCGGTTGAAGGGTCCTTCAGGTAAACCCGAGACTCGCGCTTGGCGGCTCGACCTTACTCTTATCAGACCGGGTCAAACTTGGTAATGGAAAGCGACGCAGCCCTTAGGACTTCGGACGCTTGGTGCCGTACTTGGAACGGCCCTGACGACGGTTCTGGACACCGGAGGTGTCGAGAGCGCCGCGAACGGTGTGATAACGCACACCCGGAAGGTCCTTTACTCGACCGCCACGAATCAGGACCACAGAGTGCTCCTGGAGGTTGTGGCCTTCACCGCCGATGTAGGAGGACACCTCGTAGCCGTTGGTCAGGCGCACACGGCAGACCTTCCGCAGTGCGGAGTTCGGCTTCTTCGGGGTGGTGGTGTAGACGCGGGTGCAGACGCCGCGCTTCTGCGGGCAGGCCTGAAGCGCAGGCACGTCGGTCTTCGCGGCCTGACGCTTGCGCGGCTTGCGCACGAGCTGATTAATCGTTGCCATAGCTGTTAGCTGACTCCAATGGGTTGCCTAAGCCTTTTCACAGTGGCGCGGATACACCCACCCCACTGTTAAAGGCTGCGCATTCTACTGGCTGATGCCAAGGCGCGTCAAGCCCGGAGCCGCAAAGGCTCCAGGCTTTTGCCGACATCAGATCTCGTCGTCGTCCGAGTCCAGCGCGGTGAGCTGGGCGCCCAGCTCCTGCTCGACGTCGTAGGCCGACGGCTGGAGCAGTCGCTCGGTGTCTTCACGCTTGCGACGACGCTCCTCGTGGTGGGTCAGACCGGTACCGGCCGGGATCAGACGTCCCACCACCACGTTTTCCTTCAGGCCGCGCAGGTAGTCGCGCTTGCCGGTGACCGCCGCTTCGGTCAGCACGCGGGTCGTCTCCTGGAAGGAGGCCGCAGAGATGAACGACTCGGTGGCCAGGCTGGCCTTGGTGATACCCAGCAGCAGGCGCTGGTACTTGGCCGGGAACTTGTCATTGGCCTGGAGCACGGCATTCTGCTCCAGCACACGGACCAGCTCGACCTGATCACCCGGAATGAAGTCGGAGTCACCGGCGTCGGTGATCTCGACCTTGCGCAGCATCTGACGCACGATCACTTCGATGTGCTTGTCGTTGATGCCAACGCCCTGCAGACGATAGACGTCCTGCACCTCGGCCACGATGTACTTGGCCAGCTCGGCGATGCCGAGCAGTCGCAGGATGTCGTGCGGGTTGCTCGGACCATCCGAGATCACCTCGCCCTTCTCGACCGTCTCGCCCTCGAACACCGCGATCTGACGCCACTTGGGAATCAGCATCTCGAAGGGGTCGCCTTCGGACGGGGTGATGGTCAGACGACGCTTGCCCTTGGTTTCCTTGCCGAAGCTGATCACACCGCTGATCTCGGCCAGGATGGACGGCTCCTTCGGCTTGCGCGCCTCGAACAGGTCGGCGACGCGCGGCAGACCACCGGTGATGTCCTTGTTGCCGGACGCCTCCACCGGGATACGCGCGACGATCTCACCGATGCCGATGGACGAGCCATTGTCGACGGTGACGATCGCCTTGCCGGGCAGCGGGTACTGCACCGGAGTGTCGCTGCCGGAGACGGTCACCGGCTTGCCGGCGGCGTCGTTGAGCATGATCATCGGACGCTTGTCGCGACCGGCCATCGGCCGCGCCGCGGACTCGATGATCTCGATCGAGGACAGACCGGTCATCTCGTCGACGCTGCGGTGCATGGTCAGGCCTTCATCCATGTCGACGTAGTGCACCTGGCCTTCCGCTTCGGCGACGATCGGGTGGGTGTGCGGATCCCACTTGGCCACGGCCTGGCCGGGATCGACCGCATCACCGTCACGCACCGAAAGCTCGGCACCGTAGGGCAGCTTGTAGTACTCACGCTCGCGGCCATGCTCGTCGGCCACCGCCAGGGCGCTGGAGCGCGACACCACGACCAGCTTGCCGTCGGCGCGTTCCACGTACTTGATGTTGTGCAGGCGCACCTTGCCGCCATGCTTGACCTGGACGCTGTCCACCGCAGAGGCCCGCGAGGCGGCACCACCGATGTGGAAGGTACGCATGGTCAGCTGGGTACCCGGCTCACCGATGGACTGGGCGGCGATGACGCCGGCCGACTCACCGATGTTGACCTGGTGGCCACGGGCCAGATCGCGCCCGTAACAGGACGAACACACCCCGTGACTGGTTTCACAGGTGATGGTGCTGCGCACGATGATCTCGTCGACGCCCATGGTGTCGAGCTGCTCGCACCAGGCCTCGTCCAGCAGGGTGCCGCGCGGAATCAGCACTTCGTCGGTGCTCGGGTCGATGACGTCCTGAGCGACCACACGGCCGAGTACACGCTGGGCCAGCGAGACGATGATGTCGCCGCCTTCGATGACCGGGTGCAGGGTCAGGCCACGCTCGGTGCCACAGTCGACCTCGGTGATGACCACGTCCTGGGCGACGTCGACCAGACGACGGGTCAGGTAACCGGAGTTGGCGGTCTTCAGAGCGGTATCCGCCAGACCCTTACGCGCACCGTGGGTCGAGATGAAGTACTGGAGTACGTTCAGACCTTCACGGAAGTTGGCGACGATCGGGGTCTCGATGATCGAGCCATCCGGCTTGGCCATCAGACCACGCATACCCGCCAGCTGGCGGATCTGGGCGGCGCTACCACGGGCACCGGAGTCGGCCATGATGAACACGCTGTTGAAGGAGTCCTGTTCGACTTCCTTGCCTTCGCGGTCGATCACGGTCTCCTTGGAGATGCCCGCCATCATCGCCTTGGCGACCTGGTCGTTGGCACGCGCCCAGATATCGATGACCTTGTTGTACTTCTCGCCCGCGGTCACCAGACCGGAGGAGAACTGGTCCTCGATTTCCTTGACCTCTTCCTCGGCCGCCTCGACGATCTCGGCCTTGGCGTCCGGGATGACGAAGTCGTTGACGCCGATGGAGGCGCCGGACCAGGTGGCCAGACGGAAGCCGGTGTACATCAGCTGGTCGGCGAAGATGACCGCGGCCTTGAGACCGGCGCGACGATACACTTCGTTGATCAGCTTGGAGATGGCCTTCTTCTTCATGGCCTGGTCGACCAGATCGAAGGGCACCCCTTGCGGCAGGATGCGGAACAGCAGCGCACGGCCGACGGTGGTGTCACGCAGACGACGGTGCTCGGAGCGCTCGCCGGTCTCTTCGTCGATGTCGACCTCGTCCAGGCGCACCTTGACGCGGGCGTGCAGCGACACGTTCTGGGTGCCGAAGGCGCGCTCGACCTCGTTGAGGTCGGAGAACACCATGCCCTCGCCCTTGGCGTTGATGCGCTCGCGGGTCATGTAGTACAGACCCAGCACCACGTCCTGGGACGGCACGATGATCGGCTCGCCGTTGGCCGGTGACAGCACGTTGTTGGTGGCCATCATCAGCGCGCGCGCTTCGAGCTGGGCTTCCAGCGTCAGCGGCACGTGCACGGCCATCTGGTCACCGTCGAAGTCGGCGTTGTAGGCGGCACACACCAGCGGGTGCAGCTGGATCGCCTTGCCTTCGATCAACAGCGGCTCGAACGCCTGGATACCGAGACGGTGCAGGGTCGGGGCGCGGTTCAAAAGCACCGGGTGCTCGCGGATGACGTCGGCGAGGATGTCCCACACCTCCGGCAGCTCGCGCTCGACCATCTTCTTGGCGGCCTTGATGGTGGACGCCTGGCCGCTGGCCTGCAGCTTGGAGTAGATGAACGGCTTGAACAGCTCAAGCGCCATCTTCTTGGGCAGACCGCACTGGTGCAGACGCAGGGTCGGGCCCACGGTGATGACCGAGCGGCCGGAGTAGTCGACGCGCTTGCCCAGCAGGTTCTGACGGAAACGCCCCTGCTTGCCCTTGATCATGTCGGCCAGCGACTTCAACGGACGCTTGTTGGAGCCGGTGATGGCGCGACCGCGACGACCGTTGTCGAGCAGCGCATCGACGGACTCTTGCAGCATGCGCTTCTCGTTGCGCACGATGATGTCCGGCGCATTGAGGTCGAGCAGACGCTTCAAGCGGTTGTTGCGGTTGATCACGCGACGGTACAGATCGTTGAGATCCGAGGTCGCGAAGCGGCCGCCATCCAGCGGTACCAGCGGACGCAGGTCCGGCGGCAGCACGGGCAGCACTTCCATCACCATCCACGCCGGATCGTTGCCGGAGCCCTGGAAGGCTTCGAGCAGCTTCAGACGCTTGGACAGCTTCTTGATCTTGGTCTCGGAGTTGGTCTGCGGGATCTCTTCGCGCAGACGCTCGATCTCTTCCTCGAGATCGATATCCTTGAGCATCGCCTGGACGGCCTCGGCACCCATACGGGCGTCGAAGTCATCGCCGAACTCCTCGAGGGCCTCGAAGTACTGCTCGTCGTTGAGCAGCTGGCCACGCTCGAGGGTGGTCATGCCGGGATCGACGACCATGAAGCTCTCGAAATAGAGCACGCGCTCGATGTCGCGCAGCGTCATGTCCATCAGCATGCCGATGCGAGACGGCAGCGACTTCAGAAACCAGATGTGGGCGACCGGACTTGCCAGCTCGATGTGCCCCATGCGCTCGCGGCGCACGGCGGCCTTGGTGACTTCGACGCCGCACTTTTCGCAGATGATGCCGCGGTGCTTCATGCGCTTGTACTTGCCGCACAGGCACTCGTAGTCCTTCACCGGACCGAAGATCTTGGCGCAGAACAGGCCATCACGCTCGGGCTTGAAAGTCCGGTAGTTGATGGTCTCCGGCTTCTTGACCTCGCCAAAGGACCAGGAGCGGATCATGTCCGGCGACGCGAGCGTGATCTTGATCGCGTCGAACTCGTCGGACTGTGACTGCGATTTGAGGACTTTCACCAAATCTTTCATTAGGTCGGCTCCGTTGCGGAGTTGTCATGGGCGGGGAGCTATTGCTCCCCGCGGACCGTCATTCATTGAAGCGCCTTTCGGGCCGCCTCAGCTCTCCAGTTCGATATCGATGCCCAGCGAGCGGATTTCCTTCACCAATACGTTGAAGGATTCCGGCATGCCCGCCTGCATGGTGTGATCGCCATCCACGATGCTCTTGTACATCTTGGTACGACCTTCCACGTCATCGGACTTGACCGTGAGCATTTCCTGCAGAGTGTAAGCGGCGCCGTAGGCCTCCAGGGCCCAGACCTCCATCTCACCAAAGCGCTGACCACCGAACTGCGCCTTGCCGCCCAGCGGCTGCTGGGTGACCAGCGAGTAGGAGCCGGTGGAACGCGCGTGCATCTTGTCGTCGACCAGGTGGTTGAGCTTCAGCATGTACATGTAGCCCACCGTCACCGGACGATCGAACGACTCGCCGGTACGCCCGTCGTACAGGGTCATCTGGCCGGAATCCGGCAGATCGGCCAGCTTCAGCAGGTGCTTGATCTCGTGCTCCTTGGCACCGTCGAACACCGGCGTCGCCATCGGCACGCCCTTCTTCAGGTTCTTGGCCAGCGCGATGATCTCGTCATCGGACAGCGACTCGATCTCCTCGACGCGGGTACCCTGGGTGGAGTTGTAGACCTCACCGAGGAACTCGCGCAGCTGAGTGAGCTGCTGCTCGCGGGCGTCACGCAGCATGTGCTCGATCTTCACGCCGAGACCGCGGGCAGCCATGCCCAGGTGCGTCTCGAGGATCTGACCGACGTTCATCCGCGACGGTACACCCAGCGGGTTCAGCACCACGTCGATGGGCTCACCGTTGTCGTCGAACGGCATGTCCTCGATCGGCATGATGGCCGAGATGACACCCTTGTTACCGTGACGGCCGGCCATCTTGTCACCCGGCTGCAGGCGACGCTTGATCGCCAGGTAGACCTTGACGATCTTGAGCACGCCCGGCGCCAGATCGTCGCCCTGGGTGAGCTTGCGCTTCTTGTCTTCGAAACGCTCGTCCATTTCCTTGCGACGGTTCTCGAGCTGCTCGTCGGCCTGAGCCAGCAGTTCATTGAGCTTCTCGTCCTGCATGCGCAGCTTGAACCACTGCTGACGCGGCAGCTCCTCGAGATAGTCCTCGGACAGCACATCATCCTTGGACAGGCGCGGACCACCGTTGACCGGCTGACCGGACAGGGTGCGCTTGAGACGCTCGAAGGTGGCGTCCTCGGCGATGCGGTAGGTCTCCTGCAGGTCCTTGCGCACCTCGTCGAGCTGCATCTGCTCGATGGACAGAGCGCGCGAGTCCTTCTCGACGCCGTCGCGGGTGAACACCTGAACGTCGATGACGGTGCCCTTCATGCCGGTGGGGGCACGCAGGGAGGTGTCCTTCACGTCGGACGCCTTCTCACCGAAGATCGCACGCAGCAGCTTCTCTTCCGGGGTCAGCTGGGTCTCGCCCTTGGGCGTGACCTTGCCGACCAGGATGTCGCCGGCGCCGACCTCGGCACCGATGTACACCACACCGGCCTCATCCAGCTTGCCCAGTGCCGATTCACCGACGTTGGGAATATCGGAGGTGATCTCCTCCGGCCCCAGCTTGGTGTCACGGGACACACAGGTCAGTTCCTGGATGTGGATGGTAGTGAAACGGTCTTCCTGGACCACCCGCTCGGACAGCAGGATGGAGTCCTCGAAGTTGTAACCGTTCCACGGCATGAAGGCGATGCGCATGTTCTGGCCAAGCGCCAGATCACCCATGTCGACGGACGGACCGTCGGCCAGGATGTCACCACGCGCGACGTTGTCGCCGGGGCGAACGATCGGACGCTGGTTCTGGCAGGTGTTCTGGTTCGAACGCAGGTACTTGGTCAGGTTGTAGATGTCGACACCGGCCTCACCGCCGATGATCTCGTCTTCGTTGACCCGCACCACGATGCGCTTGGCGTCGACCGAGTCGATCACGCCGCCACGACGGGCCACGGCACAGACACCGGAGTCACGGGCGACGAAGCGCTCCATGCCGGTACCGACCAGCGGCTTGTCGGCACGCAGGGTCGGCACCGCCTGACGCTGCATGTTGGCACCCATCAGGGCGCGGTTGGCGTCATCGTGCTCGAGGAACGGAATCAGTGCGGCGGCGACGGACACCACCTGACGCGGAGACACGTCCATCAGCGTCACCTGTTCGGGACGCATGAAGGTGGTCTCGCCGCGATGACGCACCTGGACCAGGTCGTCGACCAGCTTCTTGTCGGCGTTGACGGTGGCCGAGGCCTGGGCGATGACGAAGTCACCTTCCTCGATGGCCGACAGGTGCACCACCTCGTCGGTGACCACGCCATCCACGACCTTACGGTACGGCGTCTCGAGGAAGCCGTAGCTGTTGGTGTGGCTGTAGGTCGCCAGCGAGTTGATCAGGCCGATGTTCGGACCTTCCGGCGTCTCGATCGGGCAAAGACGGCCGTAGTGGGTAGCGTGAACGTCACGCACCTCGAAACCGGCGCGCTCACGGGTTAGGCCACCCGGGCCGAGAGCGGACACACGACGCTTGTGGGTCACCTCGGACAGCGGGTTGTTCTGGTCCATGAACTGGGACAGCTGAGAGGAGCCGAAGAACTCCTTCACCGCAGCGGCCACCGGCTTGGCATTGATCAGGTCCTGAGGCATCAGGCCTTCGCTCTCGGCCATGGACAGACGTTCCTTGACCGCGCGCTCGACACGCACCAGGCCGACACGGAACTGGTTTTCTGCCATTTCGCCGACGCAGCGGATGCGGCGGTTGCCCAGGTGGTCGATGTCGTCGACATCGCCAAAGCCGTTACGGATGTTGATCAGCTCGCGCAGCACGTCGAGGATGTCGGTACGATCCAGCACACCGGAACCGGTGTCGGAATCACGACGCAGACGACGGTTGAACTTCATCCGGCCGACGCCGGACAGGTCATAGCGGTCTTCGCTGAAGAACAGGTTGTTGAACAGCGTCTCGGCGGCTTCCTTGGTGGGCGGCTCGCCGGGGCGCATCATGCGGTAGATCTCGACCAGCGCCTCGAGCTGGGAACCGGTGGTGTCCAGCTTGAGGGTGTCGGAGACGAAGGGACCGCAGTCCAGATCGTTGGTGTAGAGCGTCTCGATGGTGGTGATGCCGGCCTGACCGAGGGCCTCGAGCAGCTCCGGGGTGATCTCGGAGTTGCAGGGGCAGATCAGCTCGCCGGTGGCGGGGTTGATCTGGTCCTTGGCCAGGGTCTTGCCGAACAGGTAGTCCATCGGCACTTCCAGACGCTCGAGACCCGCCTTCTCCAGCTGGCGGATATGCTTCTGGGTGACACGACGCCCCTCTTCGACGATGACCTCACCGTCGGCGCCCTTGATGTCAAAGGTCGCGGTCTCGCCACGCAGGCGAGACGGCACCAGCTCCACCGAGAAGCCGGACTTCTCGATGTGGAAGGTGCTGGTGTCGAAGAACTCGTCGAGGATCTCCTCGGCGCTCATGCCCAGCGCGCGCAGCAGCACGGACGCCGGCAGTTTGCGACGACGGTCGATCCGCACGAAGACGTTGTCCTTCGGGTCGAACTCGAAGTCCAGCCAGGAGCCGCGGTAAGGAATCACGCGAGCGGAGTACAGAAGCTTACCGGAGCTGTGGCTCTTGCCCTTGTCGTGATCGAAGAACACGCCGGGACTACGGTGAAGCTGAGACACGATGACGCGCTCGGTACCGTTCACCACGAAGGTACCGTTCTCGGTCATCAGGGGGATTTCCCCCATGTAGACTTCCTGCTCCTTGATGTCCTTGATGGCCTTGTTCGACGACTCCTTGTCGTAGATGATCAGGCGAACCTTGACACGCAGAGGAGCGGAGTAGGTGACGCCGCGCAGCTGGCATTCCTTGACGTCGAAGGCCGGAGTGCCGAAACGATAGCTGACGTACTCGAGCGCAGCGTTGCCGGAGAAGCTCTCGATCGGGAACACGGACCTGAAGGCGGCGTGCAGGCCGACTTCCATGCGCTCTTCGGGAGAGCGGTCCTGCTGGAGAAAGTCGTAGTAGGAATCAAGCTGGATGGCCAGCAGGTAAGGCACATCCATCACTTGGGGCAGTTTGCCGAAATCCTTGCGGATGCGTTTTTTCTCAGTGTATGAGTAAGCCATCTGTATTCCCCAGCTTGTTCACCATGGGTGACCGATGCGTGTCGGCGCCACCCGACGGACGGTCTCCGTCAGGCGCTGACGGCAAGTCCTCGGATGAGTGACTCGCCGTCGGAATTCTGCAAGCTACAGGCCCTTGGGGGCAGGCAGCTAGTGACAACAGAAAAAGGCCGGTAGCGGGCGTCCCGCCACCAGCCGTGGAAGCTTACGCAGCGCGTAAAGCCATGGGCACAAGGATTACTTGAGCTCCACGGACGCGCCGGCTTCTTCCAGCTTCTTCTTGGCTTCTTCCGCGTCGTCCTTGCTCATCGCTTCCTTGATGGTCGCCGGCGCGCCGTCGACGGCACCCTTGGCTTCCTTCAGGCCGAGACCAGTGATCTCGCGGACGGCCTTGATGACGTTGACCTTCTTGTCGCCAGCGGAGGTCAGCACCAGGTCGAACTCGGTCTGCTCTTCGGCAGCGGCGGCTTCGCCACCAGCGCCCGGGCCAGCCACGACAGCAGCAGCGGCGCTAACGCCGAACTTCTCTTCCATGGCTTCGATCAGCTCGACGACTTCCATGACGGACATGTCGGAGACGGCGTTGATGATATCTTCTTTGGTCAGTGCCATTGTCTAGATTCCTAACTTTGCGGGCGTCTCGGTCACCCGAGAACGCGAAATGGATCGTGGTCGGTCGACAGGACGACGCCTTAAGCGGCTTCTTCCTGCTTCTGGTCGCGCAGCGCAGCGAGAGTACGAACCAGCTTGCCGGCAGAAGCTTCCTTCATGACGGACATCAGCTTGGCGATCGCCTCATCGTAGGTCGGCAGGGTCGCCAGACGGTCGATATCGCTTGCCGGGATCAGCTCACCTTCATAGGCCAGCGCCTTGACTTCGAAGTTCTTCTCATCCTTGGCGAACTCCTTGAACAGACGAGCGGCAGCGCCCGGATGTTCGTTGGAGAAGGCCAGCAGAGTCGGACCAACGAAGGTCTCTGACAGGCACTCCCAGGGAGTACCGGTCAGGGCGCGGCGTGCCAGGGTGTTGCGCACAACACGCACCTGGACGCCATTCTCGCGAGCCTGCTTGCGCAGTTCGGTCATCTTGTGGACCGCGACGCCGCGAGAGTCGGCAACTACGACGGAGAGTGCATCCTTGGCGACTTCACTGACCTCGGCAACAATTGCCTTCTTGCCTTCGAGTGCTAGTGCCACTGTGATCACTCCTTCGTGCCGGAACCCGAGGGCTCCGATGGTTACCATCTCCCCTTCCGTAGAAGAGGGGCTTCAATGATGGTGCTCACCAGATGCCTGGCGGCAACACCATCTGCGCAGGTGCCCGGGGGCGATTAAGCCGCCGGCAGACCCGAAGGTCAGGCGGCGGCGCCTGCGGTCTTTGACGGTGCCCCGCCGGCCGGGTGAATCACCCGGCACGGGGACCGCAAAGTGTCTTGCCTGTTGTGTCGCATCACACCAGCGCGGAGTGATCGACGGTCAGACCCGGGCCCATGGTGGTGGACAGGGTCATCTTCTTGAAGTACACGCCCTTGGAAGTGCTCGGCTTGAGCTTCTTCAGGTCGGCGAGCAGCGCATCCAGGTTGCCCTTGATGGCGTCGGCTTCGAAATCGACCTTGCCCAGGGTGGTGTGGATGATGCCGTTCTTGTCGGTACGGAAACGAACCTGACCGGCCTTGGCGTTCTTGACGGCGGTAGCGACGTCGGGGGTCACGGTGCCGACCTTGGGGTTCGGCATCAGGCCACGCGGACCCAGGATCTGACCCAGCTGGCCGACGACACGCATGGCGTCCGGCGAGGCAATGACCACGTCGAAGTCGAGCTGGCCTTTCTTGACCTGCTCGGCCAGGTCGTCCATACCGACGATGTCGGCACCGGCTTCCTTGGCGGCTTCTTCGTTGGCACCCTGGGTAAAGACGGCAACGCGCACGTCCTTGCCGGTACCGTTGGGCATCACGGTCGCACCGCGCACCACCTGGTCGGATTTACGCGGATCGACGCCCAGGTTGATGGCGACGTCCAGCGACTCCTTGAACTTGACGGTGGACAGCTCGGAGAGCAGAGCCACGGCCTCGTCGATGGAGTAGACCTTGGTGGCGTCAACCTTGTCGCGAATCTGCTTTGCGCGCTTGGTAAGCTTTGCCATGATCAGAGACCCTCCACGTTGAGGCCCATGCTGCGGGCGCTACCGGCAATGGTACGCACCGCGGCGTCGAGATCGGCAGCCGTCATGTCCGGCTCCTTAGTCTTGGCGATCTCTTCGAGCTGCTCGCGGGTCACGGTACCGACCTTCTTCTTGTTCGGCTCACCAGAGCCGGACTTGATACCAGCGGCCTTCTTCAGCAGCACCGCGGCGGGCGGTGTCTTGGTGACGAAGGTGAAGCTGCGGTCGGAGTAGACGGTGATGACCACGGGAGTCGGGAGACCCGGCTCGATGTTCTGCGTCTCGGCGTTGAACGCCTTGCAGAATTCCATGATGTTGACACCGTGCTGACCCAGCGCGGGACCCACGGGGGGACTCGGGTTGGCCTTACCAGCTGCAACCTGCAGCTTGATGTAAGCCTGTACTTTCTTGGCCATGATGGACTCCAGTTGGGTAGTAGCGCCTTGCGGCTCCCCGGACAAAACGGCCGCCTCTCGAGGCGACCCCTACGCACTGAAAACTTTCAGCACATGACGGTGGGCCTGCCTGAGCAGACCCACCGTAAGAAACTTGTCGACCTACTCCTTCTCGACCTGGGAAAACTCCAGCTCGACGGGAGTGGCGCGCCCGAAGATCAGCACGCTGACCTGCAGACGACTCTTGTCGTAGTTGACCTCTTCGACCACGCCGTTGAAATCGGCGAAGGGGCCATCGATGACGCGCACCGACTGACCGGGCTCGAACATGGTCTTGGGACGCGGCTTTTCGGCCCCATCCCTGACGCGACTGAGAATGGCGTCGGCCTCGCGCTGAGTGATCGCCGCCGGCTTCTCCTTGGTCCCGCCGATAAAGCCCATGACACGGGGCGTCTCGTTGACCAGGTGCCAGGTCTCGTCGACCATTTCCATCTCGACCAGCACGTAGCCGGGATAGAACTTGCGCTCACTCTTGCGGCGCTTGCCGTCACGCATCTCGACGACTTCTTCGGTCGGCACCAGAATCTCACCAAAGAGATCTTCCATGCCGTGCATCTTCACACGCTCGATCAGCGAGCGCATGACGTGCTTCTCGAAGCCGGAGTAGGCGTGGACGACGTACCAACGCTTGGACATGAAGACTCCTAACCGATGACGCCGGACATCGCCCAGCTGAGCAGCGTGTCGATCAACCAGAGCAGCAGCCCGACCACCAGCACAGCCACCAGCACGATGGCGGTGGTCTGGATGGTCTCGGGGCGCGTCGGCCAGACGACACGTTGAATTTCCTTCCTGGCGCTCTGCGCCAGCTCCACCAATTCACGCCCCTTGGTGGTGGTCAATGCGACCAGGGCAGCAACGACAGACAGGGCAACAACGCCCAGAACACGATACAGAAGCGGCTGGTCGGCAAAGTAGGTGTTGCCAACGACGGCCAGCACCAGAAGAACGACGACAACCGCCCACTTGAGCCCGTCGTGGCGCGACTCCTGCACCTCGGCGTTATGCTTCATGAAAACGAGACTCCTCAGGGCGCGGCAATCGAAACACGAAAGTATATAAAAAACTGCCAGCCTGGGGAAGACTGGCAGGCCAGGAGGGAATCGAACCCCCAACCTGCGGTTTTGGAGACCGCTGCTCTGCCAATTGAGCTACTGGCCTGTACTCGATGCAAACCACCCTTTGCGGGCAGCCTCTGCAACAGCGGGCGCCATGATAGCGAAACGGATCTCGCCTGGCAACCCCCTCCGCCCTGCAGACGCGGCGGAGAAAGAAAAAGCGAGCCTAGGCTCGCTTTTCTTAGATGGAGCTCATGGACGGATTTGAACCGTCGACCTCACCCTTACCAAGGGTGTGCTCTACCCCTGAGCTACATGAGCGCACTCTTCGGCAATCCAACGACTCACATTGCCTGAACTCTGGAGCGGGCAGCGGGGATCGAACCCGCATCATCAGCTTGGAAGGCTGAGGTTCTACCATTGAACTATGCCCGCAAAATCGGTACTAAACCTTCTTTGCTGAAGCAAAGCCCACCGAACCCAAACCAGCCTGGCAGCGTCCGACCGCCTGCTCCGCATCAACCAGAAACCACAACTCTGGTCGATCAAAATCTGGTGGAGGGGGAAGGATTCGAACCTTCGAAGCTTTCGCGGCAGATTTACAGTCTGCTCCCTTTGGCCACTCGGGAACCCCTCCAACTGGCGACGTATTTTATCGCCCTGCTCCGAGAAGTCAAGTGGTTGTTTTAAAAGAATCAAGCTGCACGCAAAACTCTTACAACCTGTCTCGACGGCAGCCTGCAACCCGCGGGTCGCTGTACCTCGGAACGCGGCGCATTGTGTCAAAGCAGAATGGATAACGCAAGGCTTCCATAGGCTTTTTTTTACGGCGCACCGGAAAACCACGGTCACAGCAGCATCGAAAACGCCAACCCCGCGCGGATCTTTTCCAGCGCCACCGGAGCCGGCGGCACCGGCGCCCCCGCCATCTTGCCGGCACGTTCTGCTGCCGTCAGAGGGAAGCACGCTTCAAGGCCGGCGTAGACCATGTCCGGCCAGATCGCGTGGGGTACGCGAATACCACGAGACACCACCCTGGCATCGCCGCCGGTGACCAGCATGGGTAGCGCCACCCCTTCACGATCACAGACCTCGCTGTAGATCCGATTGACCGCGCTGACAGCGGCCATGTAGATACCGTGATTGACCGCCTCTACCGTGCGCCGCCCAGGAGCGAGCAGCTCGTCTGCCTCGCTGTCCGGGTCGATGGCCACGTTGCGGGTGCCCAGCTTCAGGCTTTCTTTCATCAGACGCAGCCCCGGCAGGATGTACCCCCCGAGATGACGCCCGCCTGGCAGCACGAAGTCGATAGTGATGGCACTGCCACAGTCCACCGTGCAGCTGGCACCGGCAAGCTGATAGCCCGCCAGCACCCCCATCCAGCGATCCACGCCCAGTCGACCCGGCTCGTGATAGCCGTTGGTGACGCCCAGCGCTTCGTGGCAGGAACGCGCCACGTGCACCGAACGCACCCGGTCCTTGAGCAGCGACTCGGTCTGCGCCAGCACCGAACGCCTCGCTACACTGGAAATGCGCACCGTCTCGACCACGTCGAGGTCGGGAATGTCCGACCCGGGCTTCCACTCCTCCCGGGTCCACACCGCGCCCCTGGAGCGAATCTCGCTGCTGTCAGCGTCCTTCAGGCGCCACTTGGACAGGGTATTGCCGATATCCAGATCAAGAATCATGGGCGAGCCCGCACGCTGATCTCTCCTCCCACCAGGCGCTCTTGCCGCTCTCCGTCAACGCCCTTGCGCACCCAGAGATTGCCACTGCCATCCACGTCTCCTGCCTGGGCCAGCTCGCGCTGCTCCCCTCGAATGATCTCGATGTCCCAACCGGCAAAGGCGTGACGTGCGTTCCAGGCGTCGCGCCAGGCATCGAACCCCTGCTCCTCGAAACCTGCCAGCATGCCCAGCAGACCGTCCAGCAATTCGGCCGCCAGCACGTTACGGGATAGCCCCGGAGCCTGATCATGCACACAAGCGACCGGCTGATCGATCTTCGCCCGGAAGCTCTCCGGCAGATCCACGTTGATGCCCATGCCGAGCACCACCTCACAGGGGCCGGCGGCGTCACCGCTCATCTCAACCAGAATACCGGCCAGCTTGCCAAAGCCCTGCTGACCCGCCCCCTGCCCGGTCGCTGCCTGCTCATCCAATCCTTGCTGAGCCGCCCCTTGCGGACCCAAGGGCAACAGCACATCGTTGGGCCACTTCAGCCCGGGCTTGAGCCCATGGCGTTCCAGCACCTGGGCCAGCACCACACCGATGGCCAGGCTGAGGCCTTCCAGGGCAGCGACACCCGAATCGAAGCGCCAGCCCACGGAGCACATCAGCGTGCGCCCCCAGGGGGTCGTCCAGGTGCGCCCGCGCCGCCCACGGCCGGCGCTCTGCTGTTCGACCAGGCAGGCCTCAGCGTGCCCTGCTCCCTGACGAAAACGCTCGCGCAGGAACTCGTTGCTCGAGGGCAGGGTGTCTTCCACGAAGAGGCGCGAGAGGTGCCGACGCGACTCGCGTGACAACGCGGCTACCACCGAGGGCCCATCGAGCAGCTCAAGGGGTTCGGCTAGCCGATACCCCTGCCCCTTGACCGCCTCCATGGGGATGCCGAGATCCTCAAGCTTGCGCAGCTGCTTCCACACCGCCGCCCGCGACACGCCCAGCTTTTCCCCCAGCTGCTGGCCGGAGTGGAACTCGCCGTCACTCAACAGCCGAATCAGCTCACCAATGGTCATCCCTCGCCCCTTCCACGGGAAAAGGGCATAGTCTATCGAATGTCGCCTGTCGCCGGAAATCCACGCGTCTGCAACACTCCTGTGGGTGTGCCTCTGAGCAACTCCTCCAGGTGTTACGAGCACCGACGGGCGGTGGCAAGCAAAAGGAAAATGGCACCATGCAAGCGTCCGCCACTCTGCTCGATTGCAGCCACGCGGACAATGCCCGAGCCTGGACTCGAAAGTCCTCCACAACGCCAATGCCAGCCGCCTACTGACCGGCCACTGCTTCGCTGCTTGCTGCATCGAAGCAGCAAGATCTGATGGGCGAAGCCCGCCCTGTACGCTATTGCTGCAGGCGCAACGAACCAGCCACCAGGCCGGCGTCTTCACGACACCATGGCCTCGACGCTCTTGCGCGTGGCACCGACCAGGCTGTCGAAGGCGGCCAGAGCGGCCTGCTCATCACGCCGCCGCATGGCCTCGAGCAGGTCTTCGTGGTGGGCAAAACTTGCGTCAAACACTTCATGACGATCGTCCGGCGAGTCCCAGGACAGGTACAGCTCGTCGTGCATCATCTGGATCAGCCCAACCAGCACGCGATTGCCGCAGGCCTGATAGATCGCCAGGTGAAAAGCCGCGTCGGCCTCGCTGACCGCGAGGAAATCCTCCCTCGCCCGAGCACGTCGATAGTCATCCAGGTGGCCGGCCATGGCCTCGAAGGCGGCCTCTTCGGCGTGCCGCACGGCCAGCAGGATGGCCTGAGCCTCCAGCGCCTGGCGAACCTCGAGCATCTCCAGCAGATGCGCCCTGGCGTCGTGGATGCCAAGACTGGCCAGCAGTTGAAAGGTCCGCTGTTCGCTGACGAAGATCCCCTTGCCGTTGACCACCTCGATGATGCCCTCGGCCTGGAGCTTCTTGAGGCCCTCCCGGAGGGTAGATCGACCTACCTTCAGGCGCTCCATCCACTCCCCCACCGAGGGTAGGCGCGCCCCCGGCGCCAACTGCTCTTTGGCGATATAGGCGCTGATCTCTCCGGCGACGGTGTCCGATAAGTAGAGTCGTTTCATGACGTTGGCATCCAGGAAGGAAAGGCGTCCAGGGGACTGATCGACGGTAACGGCAAACCTCTTCTGGATCAATTGTGGGGCCAGCAGGGCCGTGCTAGCTTAGCTATCAGACAGGCTGATAGCTCAATCCACCCTGCTTGCGGAGACCGCACCGTGGACCCACAGGATCGCCATATCTGTAGTCACGCCTTCGAACAGCGCCAGGATCATCACGGCGCCGTGGCACCTCCCGTCTACCAGACGAGCATCTTCACCTTCCCGGACCTCGAAAGCTTCAGCCGCGCACAGCTGGCCGAACGCGAACGCTTCATCTATAGCCGCGGGCTCAATCCCACCGTCAAGTTGCTGGAGGACAAGCTGGCGGCGCTGGAACGTGGCCAGGCATGCAAGGCCTTTGCCTCCGGCATGGGCGCCATCTCCGCCACGCTATTCTCGCTGCTGAAGCACGGCGACCACGTCCTGCGCATCAACCAGACCTACGGGCCGAGCGTCGAGTTGCTCGACCATATGGCCCGCTACGGCGTCAGCCACGACGGTATCGCCGGTGACCAGCAACTGACCGACCACCTGCGGCCCGAGACCCGCCTGATCTACATCGAGAGTCCGTCGTCACTGCGCATGGAGCTGGCAGAGCTCGAGGCTATCTCCGCCATCGCCCGGAAACGCGGCATCCTCACGCTGATCGACAACACCTGGGCCACCCCGCTGTTCCAGAAGCCGCTTACCCACGGCATCGATGTGGTGGTGCACTCGCTGTCGAAGTACATCGGCGGGCACAGCGACGTGGTCGGCGGCGCAGTCATCGCCGACGCCGAGCTGATCGACAGGCTCTTCGCCAACGGTCACCAGTTGCTGGGGGCCGCCCTGTCGCCCCACAGCGCCTCGCTGATCCTGCGCGGTCTACGCACCCTGCCGGTGCGCATGGCCGAGCATCAGCGCAACGCCTTGGCGGTCGCCCGTTTTCTCGCTGACCACCCGCAGGTCGCAGCGGTGCATCACCCGAGCCTCGCCAAAGGCGCCGCCGCCGACTGGGCCGCCCGCCAGCTGCACGGCCATTCGGGCCTGCTCAGCTTTGCGCTTCACCACCCCAGCTACTCGCGCATCGCGAACTTCATCGACGCCCTCGAACTGATGCGTATCGGCGTCAGCTGGGGCGGCTACGAAAGTCTTGCGCTGTCTCCCATGCGCCCCGACGGCAGCGGACAACCGCTGATTCGCCTGGCCATCGGGCTTGAACACATCGACGACATCATCGACGACCTCGAGCGGGGGTTCGCCGCGCTCGAACGCTGATCACCACGAGGAGGACATCCCATGCCAGCCATACAACGACAACCTGGACTTGTTCCATCCCTGATCCTGCTGACCGCCATCGCCTTCGCCATCGTCTACGGCATCGTGGTGGCGGGCCTACCCACCGAACTGGTGCTGATCACCCTGGGCGCCGCCGCCACCCTGTTCAGTCTGCTGCACGGCGGGACCTGGGAAGGCGTCATGGACATCATGGGCAACAAGGTACGCACCGCCCTGTCCGCGCTACTGGTGCTCTACAGCATCGGTATCATCATCGGCACCTGGATGATCTCGGGCACCATTCCCTACTTCATCTACCATGGCCTGGAGCTGATCGATCCCCGCTACCTGTACGTCATGGCGTTCTTCGGCACCGCCATCGTCTCCACCTTCACCGGCACCTCCTGGGGCTCCGCCGGGACCCTGGGGGTGGCCATCATGGGCATCGCCGCGGCCATGGACATCAACCTGGCGATCACCGCCGGCGCGGTGCTCTCGGGCGCCTACTTCGGCGACAAGCTGTCGCCGCTGTCGGACACCACCATCATGGCTTCCATGGTGGTAGGCGAAGACCTGTACCGACACATCCGCCACCTGATGTACACCTCACTGCCCGCCAGCGTGGTGGCCGCTGTGGTCTACCTGATACTCGGCCTCAACATGGACCTGGCAGAGGGCACCCCGGAGGCCATCGCCGCCAGCGCCGAGACCATCGGCGGGCTCTATCAGCTGAACCTCCTGTTGCTGCTGCCGGTAGCCATCGTGCTGTTCGGCTCGGTGCGCAAGAAGCCGACCCTAGTGGTACTGTTCCTGGCCTCGGCCTGCGCCGCCCTGCTGGCGATACTGCTCCAGGGTGCCAGCCCCGAGGCGGTGGCCAAGGCCGCAGTATCGGGCTTCAACGTCAGCCTGCTGGCCGGCTTCAACCCGGGCCTGGACGTCGCCACCCTGCCCCCGGCACTGGTCAGCCTGCTGAACCGTGGCGGGCTCTACAGCATGCACGGAGCAGTGCTGTTCGCGCTGTGCGCCTTCTTCTTGCCTCGGCGCTGGAGGCAGCCGGCATCCTCAAGGTCGTGCTCGATCGCAGCCTGGCCTACGTGCGCTCCGCCCGCGGCACTATCCTGGCCTCGCTGGCGGCCAGCAGCACCATCATCCTGGCCACCGGCAACAGCTACGTAACCTTCTTTTTGACCCGTGAGCTGTTCGCCGAGCAATATCGCAAGCGAGGCCTGCACCAGCTCAATCTGTCGCGCAGCATGGAAGACGGCGGCATGATTCCCGAGCCACTGGCCCCCTGGACCGTCTCCGCCGTCTACATGGCAGGCACCCTGGGTGTCGCCACCCTGGACTACGCTCCATGGGCGCTGTTCAATTACCTGGGTATCGTCTTCTCGATCCTGCTGGCCATGATCGGGCCCTGGACCGGCTGGTTCGGCGTAAAGCGCATCGAGCCCACTGGCGAGGAACAGACCGATTCGGTCACTCCATCAATGAACGCTTCTTCCACCGTCAAATAGGCCCGTCGAACCAGCCCTTCGAACGAGCCCGTCGAACTGGCTCGGCTACATCACCAGCCAACACCACCTCAACACGCAACAGGCCCCCGGCGACCAAGTCGCCGGGGGCCTGTTGCGTTCCGCCAGGTTGCTGTATCGAACAGCGTCAGGCGTGCTGCTTCTCGTGACGCCCTTCGTGGATTTCCTCGACCAGCTTGTGGCAGAAGATATCCAGATCATCAGGCTTACGGCTGGTCACCAGGCCGTTATCCACCACTACCTGCTCGTCGACCCAGTCGGCGCCTGCATTGCGCAGATCCTGTTCGACACTCGGGTAGGAGGTCAGCCTGCGACCTTCGACCACCCCGGCGTTGATCAGGATCCAGGGGGCGTGGCAGATCGCTGCCACCGGCTTGTGAGCCTGGAAGAAAGCATTGACGAAGCTCAAGGCCTTCTCGTCCTGGCGCAGGGCGTCGGGATTGAACAGGCCGCCAGGCAACACCAGAGCGTGATAGTCATGTTCGCTGACATCATCCAGGGCCACGTCGACGTCGTAGGTGTCACCCCAGTCGTTTTCTGCCCAGGCCTTGATGCCCTTGGCCTCCGGGGAGACCACGTGCACCACGATGCCCTGCTGCTGAAGCTTCGCCTTGGGTACCGCCAGCTCCGACTCCTCGAAACCGTGGGTGGCGAGAATCGCGACACGTTTGCCTTCCACTTGCTGCGTCATGACATCCTCCATGGATCGATAAATTAGACAATCGACTTTATCTGTCACGTGCTTGTACAAGATGGAGGTCCAGCCGCCGTGCTTCAACCCGCGTATCGCACAAGCCTAAATCAAGTTTGTCGGTCGCCACTCTCCCCTTCTGGTGGAAGATTCTGGTGATAGCGCTGGCTCAGCTGCTCGATGACCAGACTTTACAAAACGAAGGCCCAACTCCTCCTGGAATTGGGCTTCTTCTGAATAAATGCCTGACGATGACGCTTAGACAACAAGTCCGCTCGCATGGGGGTGAGTCACCCCAGCGCTCTTCACAAGGGCTGCAGCGAAGCTGCAAGGGGGACGAACGACGCGAGCCCCCCCCTTGAGAAGAGCCAGGCCGGACCGCACCGCGGGGGCGGCGGCGCGGCCCCACAAATAAAAAGCGGGGCTGAACTTGTAGAGAGCCATGCATGCGCTCTTTACAAAAAGAAGGCCCGACTATCTCTCGATAATCGGGCCTACTTCTGAATAAATGCCTGACGATGACGCTTAGACAACAAGGTCGCTCGCATGGGGGTGAGTCACCCCAGGGTTTGCAGCGAAGCTGCAAGGGGGGACGAACGACGCGAGCCCGCCCTTGAGAAGAGCCAGGCCGGACCACACCTCGGGGGCGGCGGCGCGGCCCCACATATAAAAAGCGGGGCTGAACTTGTAGAGAGCCATGCATGCGCTCTTTACAAAAAGAAGGCCCGACTATCTCTCGATAATCGGGCTTACTTCTGAATAAATGCCTGACGATGACGCTTAGACAGCAAGGTCGCTCGCATGGGGGTGAGTCACCCCGAGCTTTTGCAGCGAAGCTGCAAGGGGGGACGAACGACGCGAGCCTGCGAGCGGCCGGACCGCACGCAGTGCGGCCCCACATATAAAGAGCGGGGTCTGCCCCATGCATACGAAAAAGCCCAACTCCTCTCGGAATTGGGCTTCTTCTGAATAAATGCCTGACGATGACCTACTCTCGCATGGGGAGACCCCACACTACCATCGGCGCTGAGCGGTTTCACTTCTGAGTTCGGCAAGGGATCAGGTGGTTCCCACTCGCTATGGTCGTCAGGCGGAAAAAGGCAATGTATATCATGCTGACGATACGTTTCATCGTATCCGTCAATTGATTCGAGACATCATCGACCAAAACCCTTTGGGTGTTATATGGTCAAGCCTCACGGACCATTAGTACCGGTTAGCTCAACGCCTTGCAGCGCTTCCACACCCGGCCTATCAACCAGCTGGTCTTGCTGGGTCCTTTAGGAGGCTCAAGGCCTCAGGGAGATCTCATCTTGAAGGGGGCTTCCCGCTTAGATGCTTTCAGCGGTTATCCCGTCCGTACATAGCTACCCGGCAATGCCACTGGCGTGACAACCGGAACACCAGAGGTACGTCCACTCCGGTCCTCTCGTACTAGGAGCAGCGCTTCTCAAATCTCCAACGCCCACGGCAGATAGGGACCGAACTGTCTCACGACGTTCTAAACCCAGCTCGCGTACCACTTTAAATGGCGAACAGCCATACCCTTGGGACCGACTTCAGCCCCAGGATGTGATGAGCCGACATCGAGGTGCCAAACACCGCCGTCGATGTGAACTCTTGGGCGGTATCAGCCTGTTATCCCCGGAGTACCTTTTATCCGTTGAGCGATGGCCCTTCCATACAGAACCACCGGATCACTAGAACCTACTTTCGTATCTGCTCGACGTGTCTGTCTCGCAGTTAAGCACCCTTATGCTCTTGCACTCACTGCACGATTTCCAACCGTGCTGAGGGTACCTTCGTGCTCCTCCGTTACTCTTTGGGAGGAGACCGCCCCAGTCAAACTACCCACCACACACGGTCCTCGAACCGGATTACGGTCCTGAGTTAGAACGCCAATGATGCCAGGCTGGTATTTCAAGGTTGGCTCCACCCCATCTGGCGACAGGGTTTCAAAGCCTCCCAGCTATCCTACACAAGCAACATCAGCGTCCAGTGTGAAGCTGTAGTAAAGGTTCACGGGGTCTTTCCGTCTAGCCGCGGGTACACAGCATCTTCACTGCGATTTCAATTTCACTGAGTCTCGGGTGGAGACAGCGTGGCCATCATTACGCCATTCGTGCAGGTCGGAACTTACCCGACAAGGAATTTCGCTACCTTAGGACCGTTATAGTTACGGCCGCCGTTTACCGGGGCTTCGATCAGGAGCTTCGCGTGAGCTAACACCATCACTTAACCTTCCGGCACCGGGCAGGCGTCACACCCTATACGTCCGCTTGCGCGTTTGCAGAGTGCTGTGTTTTTAATAAACAGTTGCAGCCACCTGGTATCTTCGACCGCGTCAGGCTCCGGTCGCGAGGACCTTCACCCTAATGCGGCGTGCCTTCTCCCGAAGTTACGGCACCATTTTGCCTAGTTCCTTCACCCGAGTTCTCTCAAGCGCCTTGGTATTCTCTACCTGACCACCTGTGTCGGTTTGGGGTACGGTCTCACAGTATCTGAAGCTTAGAGGCTTTTCCTGGAAGCGTGGCATCGATGACTTCCTGACCGTAGTCAGTTCGTCTCGCCTCTCGGCCTTAAGGATCCGGATTTACCTGAATCCTCAGCCTACCGGCTTTCACCAGGACAACCAACGCCTGGCTCACCTAGCCTTCTTCGTCCCCCCATCGCAATACTGTGAGGTACGGGAATATTGACCCGTTTCCCATCGACTACGCCTTTCGGCCTCGCCTTAGGGGCCGACTCACTCTGCTCCGATTAGCGTCGAACAGAAACCCTTGGTCTTCCGGCGGGGGAGTTTTTCACTCCCCTTGTCGTTACTCATGTCAGCATTCGCACTCGTGATACCTCCAGCATGCTTCTCAACACACCTTCATCGGCTTACACGACGCTCCTCTACCGCTCGCCATTCGGCGAACCCGTAGCTTCGGTACCTGGTTTGAGCCCCGTTACATCTTCCGCGCAGGCCGACTCGACTAGTGAGCTATTACGCTTTCTTTAAAGGATGGCTGCTTCTAAGCCAACCTCCTAGCTGTCTAAGCCTTCCCACATCGTTTCCCACTTAACCAGGATTTCGGGACCTTAGCTGACGGTCTGGGTTGTTTCCCTTTTCACAACGGACGTTAGCACCCGCTGTGTGTCTCCCACGCTTGCACTCACCGGTATTCGGAGTTTGCCTCGGGTTGGTAAGTCGGGATGACCCCCTAGCCGAAACAGTGCTCTACCCCCGGCGGTGATACGTGAGGCGCTACCTAAATAGCTTTCGAGGAGAACCAGCTATCTCCGGGCTTGATTAGCCTTTCACTCCGATCCACAAGTCATCCAAATCTTTTTCAACAGATCCTGGTTCGGTCCTCCAGTTGATGTTACTCAACCTTCAACCTGCTCATGGATAGATCGCCCGGTTTCGGGTCTATTTCCAGCGACTGGTCGCCCAGTTAAGACTCGATTTCTCTACGCCTCCCCTATACGGTTAAGCTCGCCACTGAAAATAAGTCGCTGACCCATTATACAAAAGGTACGCGGTCACCAAACAAGTTGGCTCCCACTGCTTGTACGCATACGGTTTCAGGATCTATTTCACTCCCCTCTCCGGGGTTCTTTTCGCCTTTCCCTCACGGTACTGGTTCACTATCGGTCAGTCAGGAGTATTTAGCCTTGGAGGATGGTCCCCCCGTCTTCAGTCAAGGTTTCACGTGCCTCGACCTACTCGATTTCACAACACTCAGGTTTCGGTTACGGGGCTATCACCCACTATGGCCAGATTTCCCAATCTGTTCACCTACCAGTTGTGTTGCTTAAGGGCTGGTCCCCGTTCGCTCGCCGCTACTAGGGGAATCTCGGTTGATTTCTTTTCCTCGGGGTACTTAGATGTTTCAGTTCCCCCGGTTCGCCTCTCATGTCTATATATTCAACATGAGATACCCAAGTTACCTTGGGTGGGTTTCCCCATTCAGAGATGTCCGGGTCGCAGGTCGTTTGCCACCTCGCCGAACCTTATCGCAGGCTTCCACGTCTTTCATCGCCTCTGACTGCCTAGGCATCCACCGTATGCGCTTCATCGCTTGACCATATAACCCCAAAGGGTCTGTCAATCGATGATGTCACGACAATTGCCGGATACGCTTGAAACGTATCTTACTTTGTCAGCATGATATACATTGTTAAAGAGCGTTAGAGCAAAAGCTCTAAGCGAGAGACTTGATACCGCCTGATGGCGAACAAGTATCTTGCTTAGAACTTGACGACTGTTTTACTCGAAATCGAGAAATGGTGGAGCCAAGCGGGATCGAACCGCTGACCTCCTGCGTGCAAGGCAGGCGCTCTCCCAGCTGAGCTATGGCCCCATACTACAAGGGTCCAGCTACTCTAGCCTCGAGCGTTGACCCTTCAGTCGCTACTCTTGCTTGATCAGGTAATTCATTGTGAGCACTTACCGACAGTCAGATGACGTGTCGTTTAAGGAGGTGATCCAGCCGCAGGTTCCCCTACGGCTACCTTGTTACGACTTCACCCCAGTCATGAACCACACCGTGGTGATCGCCCTCCGAAGTTAGGCTAACCACTTCTGGTGCAGTCCACTCCCATGGTGTGACGGGCGGTGTGTACAAGGCCCGGGAACGTATTCACCGTGACATTCTGATTCACGATTACTAGCGATTCCGACTTCACGGAGTCGAGTTGCAGACTCCGATCCGGACTGAGACCGGCTTTATGGGATTAGCTCCACCTCGCGGATTCGCAACCCATTGTACCGGCCATTGTAGCACGTGTGTAGCCCTACCCGTAAGGGCCATGATGACTTGACGTCGTCCCCACCTTCCTCCGGTTTGTCACCGGCAGTCTCCCTAGAGTTCCCGACCGAATCGCTGGCAAATAGGGACAAGGGTTGCGCTCGTTACGGGACTTAACCCAACATTTCACAACACGAGCTGACGACAGCCATGCAGCACCTGTCTGAGAGCTCCCGAAGGCACCAATCCATCTCTGGAAAGTTCTCTCGATGTCAAGGGTAGGTAAGGTTCTTCGCGTTGCATCGAATTAAACCACATGCTCCACCGCTTGTGCGGGCCCCCGTCAATTCATTTGAGTTTTAACCTTGCGGCCGTACTCCCCAGGCGGTCGACTTATCGCGTTAACTGCGCCACAAAGCTCTCAAGGAGCCCAACGGCTAGTCGACATCGTTTACGGCGTGGACTACCAGGGTATCTAATCCTGTTTGCTACCCACGCTTTCGCACCTCAGCGTCAGTGTCAGTCCAGAAGGCCGCCTTCGCCACTGGTATTCCTCCCGATCTCTACGCATTTCACCGCTACACCGGGAATTCTACCTTCCTCTCCTGCACTCTAGCCTGACAGTTCCGGATGCCGTTCCCAGGTTGAGCCCGGGGCTTTCACAACCGGCTTATCAAGCCGCCTACGCGCGCTTTACGCCCAGTAATTCCGATTAACGCTCGCACCCTCCGTATTACCGCGGCTGCTGGCACGGAGTTAGCCGGTGCTTCTTCTGTGAGTGATGTCCTCCCTCGAGGGTATTAACCTCAAGGCTTTCTTCCTCACTGAAAGTGCTTTACAACCCGAAGGCCTTCTTCACACACGCGGCATGGCTGGATCAGGCTTTCGCCCATTGTCCAATATTCCCCACTGCTGCCTCCCGTAGGAGTTCGGGCCGTGTCTCAGTCCCGATGTGGCTGATCATCCTCTCAGACCAGCTACGGATCGCAGCCTTGGTGAGCCGTTACCTCACCAACTAGCTAATCCGACATAGGCTCATCCGATAGCGCAAGGTCCGAAGATCCCCTGCTTTCCCCCGTAGGGCGTATGCGGTATTAGCCTGGGTTTCCCCAGGTTATCCCCCACTACCGGGCAGATTCCTATGCATTACTCACCCGTCCGCCGCTCGACGCCTCCTAGCAAGCTAGGATCGTTTCCGCTCGACTTGCATGTGTTAGGCCTGCCGCCAGCGTTCAATCTGAGCCATGATCAAACTCTTCAGTTTAAAGCCTGATAGTCCGTTAAGCGGACCAAACTTGGCTCAAGGTTCAAACGTCTCGTTTGACGAGTCGCTTGCCTTGATATTTCAGTGACAGTGCCACTGACTCATCGGCAAGCGCCCACATGAATTACCTGATCAAATTATTAAAGAGCGTCTCGCTTTGCTGCGCCGCAGCCCGAATCGTTAACCCGAGCCCTTGTCACAGCGCCCTGCGAGGAAGGCGTATTCTACAGAATCGAAGCGTTTCGTCAAGGCTTTCTTTTTTCGCCGTGCAAGCGATGCCTGCAGGACCCAAGAGAAAGCGAAGCGAGCCTGACGCGCATCCTGCGATGCCGTTTTGGCGACTCCGATCGAGTGGCGAGCATTTTACCGATTTCTCGTTGCCCGTCAAATGGAGAATTTTTCGAAGACTTGAAAAAGCCTTTTCAAAACAATCACTTTACCACCCTTCACCGCCTGTGACGTTTGCTCGTCGCCGGCAGCGGATGCGTACTTTACGGATCGGGGCCGGCCTTGGCAAGCACTTCGTGTAAAAAAATTTCACGCCGGCGTCATCACATCGTCATGAGCCAGAAGCCTCCAACACCCACCCCCTACTTCACGTCTCTACTGCGCTATTCCAGACCAGTACTCCATAGCTGATTGGTGCAGCGAGCCGGCCTGTCCTTTCACTTCCCGCTGCGCCCCCGGAAGCCTCGCCTGTCGTTGCCAAGCCACCCTTGCTGCGCCAGCCCTGGCCTTCGCCTGCCCCACGACTCGCGCCTTCATGTTACCCACAGCCATCTTCTCGCACCCGCCTGTGGACAGGTCGCAGGCAGGCGGGTGGCAAAACGAAGGACGCCCGCCAGTGGCGAGCGTCCCGGAAGCGATGGTCACACCGGCGGATCAGCCGCGCAGCGTCACTCTGGCGTAACGCTTCTTGCCGGCCTGGATGACATAGCTCTGGCCGAGCGCCAGCATCAGATCCTTGGCCACCACTTCGCCATCGACGCGCACACGCCCATTACCCAGCATGTCCTTGGCCTGGGCGCTGTTGTTGGCAAGTCCCGAGCGATTGAGCACTGCCGCAATCGGCGCCTGATCGCTGCCTTCAAAGACCACCTCGACCTCGGGCAGGTCTTCGGGCAGCTCACCTTCCGCCAACTGGTTACCGGCGCTTCGGTGTGCGTTCGCCGCCGCTTCATCACCGTGATAGCGGGCAATCAGCTCGCGCGCCAGCTCCATCTTGATGTCACGAGGGTTGTCACCGCGCTCGATCCGCGCGCGCAGATCCTCGATGGCGGCATTGTCCTTGAGCGACAAGAGTTCGAAATAGCGCCACATCAGGCTGTCGGGCATCGATACCAGCTTGTTGAACATCGCCCCCGGCGCTTCGTCGACGCCGACATAGTTGCCCAGCGACTTGGACATCTTCTGCACGCCGTCGAGGCCTTCCAGCAGCGGCATGGTAATGACGACCTGGGGCTCGAGACCGAAGTGCTTCTGCACCTCGCGGCCCATCAGAAGGTTGAACTTCTGGTCGGTTCCACCCAGCTCGATGTCAGCCTTCAAGGCGACGGAGTCATAGCCCTGGACCAGCGGGTAGAGGAACTCGTGTACCGAGATGGCCTGGCCACCCTTGTAGCGCTTTTCGAAGTCATCGCGCTCGAGCATCCGCGCCACGGTGGTCTGACCGGCGAGTTCGATCATGTCAGCGGCGCTCATTTCGGAGAACCACTCGGCGTTGAAGCGAACCTCGGTCTTGTCGGGATCGAGGATCTTGAACACCTGCTCCTTGTAGGTCTGGGCGTTGGCCTTGACCTCGGCCTCGGTCAGCGGCTTGCGGGTGACGTTCTTGCCGGTGGGGTCACCGATGCGTCCGGTGAAATCGCCGATCAGAAAGATGACCTCGTGGCCGAGATCCTGAAACTGGCGCATCTTGGTCAACAGTACGCTGTGGCCCAGGTGCAGGTCCGGCGCGGTCGGATCGAAGCCCGCCTTGATTCTCAGCTTGCGCCCGGAAGCGAGCTTTTTCTTCAGCTCATCCTCCAGCAGAATCTCGTGCGTGCCGCGCTGAATCAGCGCAAGGGCCTCGTCCACATCGCTCATGGTATTCACTCCACTTATCAATTCGGCTTTCCAGCTCGGCTTGGCTTGGTCAATCGGCCCTTGCGCGGACATCGACGCCCCCGTCAGCAGGGGCACGTCGTCGCGGCGCCGGCGCCAGGTATAGACAGTGGCGGGGATGTTACCATGAACCTTTCCACCGGTTGAGATGACAAGGCCCATGCAACGCTTCATTGGACTGATGTCGGGCACCAGCATGGACGGGATCGACGCCGCCCTGGTGCGCTTTGACGCCACAGGCACGGCAGCTCTGGAGGCCAGCGTCGGCATTCCCATGCCGCAGGCTCTGCGTGAGCGGCTGTGGCAACTGGCCCACGCCGATCAGGTCAGCTTTGCTGACCTGGCCTGGGCCGAGGAGGCTTTCTGCCAGTGCCAGGCCGAGGCAGTCCAGCGATTGCTCGAGCAACAGGGACTTGAACCCGAGGACATCGCTGCCATCGGTAGCCATGGGCAGACCATCGAGCATGCCCCCTACGGCCACCAGCCAGGCTCGCCCCCCTATACATTGCAACTGGACAATCCCAGCCGGCTGGCCGAGCTGACTCGCTGTGCCGTGGTCGCCGACTTCCGCCGCCGCGACCTGGCCGCAGGTGGTCAGGCCGCGCCACTGGCACCGATCTTCCACCAGCAGGTATTTCGCCACCCCGAACGCTGGCGGCTGGTGCTGAACCTTGGCGGCATCGCCAACCTGACGCTACTGCCGCCGACCTCGGACCCGCGTGCTCCACTGGGCTTCGACACCGGGCCTGCCAATGCCCTGCTCGACGCCTGGCACCAACGCCATCGCGGCACCCACTTCGACGCCAACGGCGATTGGGCTGCCGGCGGCCAGGTGGATACCGCGCTGCTCGAGCGTTGGCTGGCAGAGCCCTACTTTCACCGCCCACCGCCTCGCAGCACCGGGCGTGAGCTGTTCTCTCTCGACTGGGCAGAGGCGCAGTTGAACGGTTCAGAGTCACCACAGGACGTCCAGGCCACCCTGGCGGAACTCACTGCCACCAGCGTCGCCCTGGGCATCGAGATGGCGCGGGAGCACTTTACCGCCCCTGCCTCCCTCGACCTGGTGCCCTGCGGCGGCGGTTCACGCAACCTGGACCTGCTGGCACGCCTTGCGCGCCAGCTGCCGGAGGCTACTCTACTGGACAGCGAATCCCTGGGCTGGCCGGCCGACTGGCTGGAAGCCGCCGCCTTTGCCTGGCTGGCCCATGCCCGACTGAATCTGCAACCCGGCAACCTGCCGTCGGTCACCGGCGCCAGCGCAGAGCGCGTGCTCGGCGGGCTCTACGCCCGCTAAAGGGTAACGACTGGCTCTGAACCACCGCTTCACCCCCAGCCTTCGCCCTGGGGGCTCACCCAGCCCTCGTTCTGCCCGCCGCTCCAGCCGGCGCTCGGCGCGCTATCGACCAGAGATTCACGCGTCAGGCGCCGGGCATCCTCCGGCGCCACCTCGCCACAGGCCACCAGTCTCGCCAGGTCGGCGTCCAGGGTCTGCATGCCGGCCTGGCCGCCGGTCTGCATCGATGAGTAGATCTGGGCCAACTTGTCCTCGCGGATCAGATGACGGATCGCCTGATTGATCAAGAGGATCTCGCGTGCCGCCACTCGCCCGCCCCGGCTGCTGGGCAGCAGCGCCTGGGAGACGACCGCCTGCAACGACTCCGACAGCATGGTCCGCACCGCATTCTTTTCATCACCCGGGAAGGCATCGATGATCCGATCGATGGTCTTGACCGCGGAGGCGGTATGCAGGGTGGCAAATACCAGATGCCCGGTCTCGGCCGCGGTCATGGCCAGGCGCGCCGTTTCCAGGTCGCGAATCTCTCCGACCAGAATGACGTCGGGATCCTCGCGCAGGGCGCTGCGCAGGGCGACGGCAAAGCCCTCGGTGTGGCGGTGTACCTCACGCTGGGACACCAGCGCCTGCTGGCTGTGGTGGATGAACTCGATGGGATCCTCGATGGTGAGGATATGGTCGCGACGGTGGCGGTTGATATGGTCGATCATCGCCGCAAGCGTAGTGCTCTTGCCGGACCCGGTGGGCCCGGTCACCAGTACCAGGCCCCGCGGCAGGGCGACAAGACGTTCGAAGATCTCGCCCATCCCCAGCTCCGAAAGCGTCGGGATACGATCGGGGATGGTACGCAGGACCGCCGCCGCCCCGCGCTGCTGGACGAAAGCATTGACGCGATAACGCGACAGACCCGGTATCTGGTGGGAAAAGTCGGCCTCGTGGGTGCGCGAATACTGCTCGCGCAGCTCCTCATCCATCAACGACTCGAGCAACAATCTGACCTGACCATCGCCCATCGGCGGGCCAGGCAGACGCTCCAGTTCACCATTGACGCGCATCACCGGTGGCAGTCCCGCCGACAGGTGCAGATCCGAGGCGCCCTGCTTTGCCGAGAGTGCCAGCAGTTCGGTAATATCCATGGGCTTACCAGGCTTGAACCCCCGACTCGGGGGCAGGGAGCCCCACGATAGGACAGACCCAGGCCGATGACCACGACGATTGCCGAATCCTTGACCCAAGCCCGGACACGCCTGAATCAGGCACTTGCAAAGGCGGGAAGAGCGCCCGACGCGGCCCTGCTGCTGGCGGTCAGCAAGACCAAGCCAGCCGACATGATCCGGGATGCCTATGCCCTGGGCCAGCGCGACTTCGGCGAGAACTATCTACAGGAAGCGCTGGATAAACAGGCCCAACTGGGCGACTGCCCTGGCATACACTGGCACTTCATCGGACCGCTGCAATCCAACAAGACACGTGACGTGGCCAGCCATTTCGACTGGGTACATGGTGTCGATCGTGCCAAGATCGCTCAGCGCCTGAGCGATCAGCGCCCGGATGGCCTTCCCGCACTGAATATCTGTCTGCAGGTCAACGTCAGCGGCGAAGCAACCAAATCAGGCGTCAGCCTGGAGGAGCTGCCTGAGCTGGCGAGCCTGGCGGCGGCGCTGCCTCACGTGCGTCTGCGCGGATTGATGGCCATCCCGGCCCCCAGCGAAGACCCAGAAGCGCAGCGCGAGCCCTTCCGGCTACTGGCCGAGGCCTTGTCATCGCTGCGTCGAGAGCTGCCGGACGCACCGCTGGACACCTTGTCCATGGGCATGAGTGCCGACCTGGAGGCCGCCGTCGCCGAGGGCGCCACCATCGTGCGCCTGGGCACCGCGATCTTTGGCTCGCGCCAGTGAGCCCGTCGCCACGACAGGCCTGGTGACGCTACCCTGTTTGTCCGAATATCCAATGCCCTACCCTTCAAGGAGCCCCGCATGGCCAGCAACGTGACCTTTATCGGCGCCGGCAACATGGCCAGCGCCATCTTCGGCGGCATGGTGCACAGCGGCTACCCAGCCGATGCCATCACCGCCACCGCCACCCGTGACGCCACCCTGGCGCCGCTCGCCGAGCGCCTGGGCATCCATACCACCACCGACAATCTGGCGGCGATCGAGCACGCCGACGTGGTCGTACTGTCGGTCAAGCCACAGATCATGCGCCAGGTGTGCGAGACTCTACGGGATTCGGTGCAAAAGCGTCGGCCGCTGATCGTGTCGGTGGCGGCTGGCCTCAGCGCCGAGACCTTGGAACAATGGCTGGGTGGCGGCCTGGCGGTGGTCCGCTGCATGCCCAACACTCCGTCGCTGGTCGGTGCCGGCGCCTCCGGGCTGTATGCCAACCCGCGCGTCAGCGACGAGCAGCGCGCCCTGGTCGGCGAGCTGATGACGTCCGTCGGCATCATCGAATGGGTCGAAGACGAAGCCCTGCTGGAAGCGGTCACCGCCGTCTCGGGTAGTGCACCGGCCTACTTCTTCCTGATGTTCGAGGCCATGGAAGAGGCCGCCGTCAAACTCGGGCTAAGCGCCGAAAGCGCTCGCCGACTGGCGATGCAGACCGCCTACGGGGCCGCCTCGATGGCGATGCAGAGCGACCGTGATCCCGGTGAACTGAAACGCAATGTGATGTCCCCGGGGGGTACCACCGAGAGGGCCATCGAATATCTGGAGCAGGCAGGACTGCGGCAGGCGCTCGACGGCGCCATGCAAGCCTGTGCCAAGCGTGCCCAGGAAATGTCTGCCGAACTCGGCAAGGGTTAATCAAAGACGGAGGAGCCCACATGGGCAGTCAACTGGGAAACGCTGGCCTGCTGCTGGTCAACACCCTGATCAACATCTTCTTGTTCCTGCTGATGCTGCGCTTTCTGCTGCAGGCCTCGAAGGCGGATTACTACAACCCCTTGAGCCAGTCGGTGGTCAAGATTACCCAGCCGGTGGTGCGTCCCTTCCAGAGCGTGCTTGGCCCGGTGATGGGCCGCTTTGACCTGGCCACCCTGGCCGCGGGCTTTCTGGTCAAGGTGATCAGCATCATCATCCTGCTGCAGCTGGCCGGTGTCGGCATGCCGAGGCTCGATGGCCTGGCCATCGCCGGCGTCGCGGCCCTGGCCAGCGCGATCCTGAAGATCTACTTCTTTGCGCTGATCGTGATGATCATCCTCAGCTGGGTCGCCCCCAACGCCAGCCATCCCGGCGCGCTGCTGGTGATGCAACTGGTGGAGCCGATCATGGCGCCGGTACGCCGGGTGATTCCGCCGCTGGGGATGCTCGACCTGTCACCCATCGTGGTGTTCATCGGCATCAACCTGATCGATGGCATCGTGGTGGGCTCGCTGGTCCGGGCCGCCGGTATCTCCGGGATGCTGGTCGGGCTCTAGGCTCGACCAACGCTCGCGTACACGGCCACGACAACACCAACTTTCACTGGACACACACGACTGATGCCCGAGACGACTCGCGATTCGGTCGGACTGGTGACGCCGCAGGTGGCGCACTTCGACGACCCTCTGCCCCTGGTCTGCGGCAAGACGCTGCCGGCCTACGACCTGGTCTACGAGACCTACGGCACCCTCAATCAGGACCGCAGCAATGCGGTCCTCATCTGCCATGCCCTGTCCGGCCACCACCACGCCGCGGGTTATCATGACGAGGCCGATCGCAAGCCAGGCTGGTGGGACGCCCACATCGGTCCCGGCAAGTCCATCGACACCGATCGTTTCTTCGTCATCTCGCTGAATAACCTCGGCGGCTGCCACGGCTCCACCGGGCCTTCCAGCATCAACCCGGACACCGGCCGCCGCTGGGGGCCGGACTTCCCCATGGTCACCGTCTGCGACTGGGTCGACAGCCAGGTTCGCCTGGCCGATCGCCTGGGCATCAGCCGCTTCGCCGCCGTCGTCGGCGGCAGCCTGGGCGGCATGCAGGTGCTGCAGTGGTCACTGGCCTATCCGGAACGCATCGCCAACGCGGTGGTCATCGCCGCCACGCCCAAGCTGTCGGCGCAGAACATCGCCTTCAACGAGGTCGCGCGTCAGGCCATTCGCTCGGACACCGACTTCCACGACGGCCACTACGCCGATCACGAGACCCTGCCCCGTCGCGGACTGAAGCTGGCACGCATGGTCGGCCACATTACCTATCTGTCCGAAGACGCCATGGGTTCGAAGTTCGGCCGCGATCTGCGCAGCGAAGACCTCAACTTCGGCTTCGACGTGGAGTTCCAGGTGGAGTCCTACCTGCGCTACCAGGGCGACGCCTTTTCCACCTCCTTCGACGCCAACACCTATCTGCTGATGACCAAGGCGCTGGACTACTTCGACCCGGCCTCGTCCCACCAGGGCGACCTGGCCAAGGCCCTGGCCCCGGCTGAGTGTCCGTTCCTGGTGGTCAGCTTCAGCACCGACTGGCGCTTCCCGCCGTCACGCTCCAAGGAGCTGGTCAACGCCTTGATTCGTGCCGGCAAGTCGGTCAGCTACGCCAATATCGACTCGCCACACGGCCATGATGCCTTCCTGATGCCGGAGCCGCGCTATCAAGCGATCTTCGCCGGCTTCATGAGACGCGTCGCCGATGACCTCAAGCTGCCGTCACGCCAGGAGGCCGACCATGCGCTCTGACCTCACCCTGATTCACGGCTGGATTCCCGAGGGCGCCCATGTACTCGACCTGGCCTGCGGTGACGGCACCCTGCTGCACGCTCTGGCGCGCGACAAGGGCGTCACCGGATACGGTCTGGAGATCGATCCTGACGGCATCACCGCCTGTATCGAGAAGGGCGTCAGCGTCATCGAGCAGAACCTCGACGAAGGACTCGCCAACTTCGAGGATGACGCCTGCGATCTGGTGATCATGACCCAGGCGTTGCAGGCGCTGCGCCGCCCCGACCGCATGCTCGACGAAATGCTGCGGGTGGCCCGGGAATGCATCATCACCTTCCCCAACTTCGCCTACTGGCGCCACCGGGTCCATCTTGGACTACGCGGCTACATGCCGGTGTCCAAGTCGCTGCCCCACGCCTGGTACGACACCCCCAACATTCACCTGTCGACGTTCAATGACTTCGAGGCGCTGTGTCGTGACAAGGGGGTGACCATCGTCGACCGCGCGGTGGGCATCAAGGACCACGAAGGTAGACGGCTGTCACGGCTGTGGCCCAACCTGTTTGGCGAGATCGCGATCTTTCGCGTGAGCCGCGACGGCTGACACCTGGCGCGGGCGCGCCACAGGCCTCGGCGCGACAGGATGGGCCGAGGGTCAAGGCAGCAATGAGTCGGACGTCAGCAGGCAGGCCTGCTGCCAAGGAGCATGAGATGAACGTCAATCGAGCCAGCCACCGACGATACGCGCTCGCCTTGTCTCTGCTGGTGCTGCTGGCGCTGCAGGCATTGCCGACGGCGCCAGCCCAGGCCCAGCAGTTCGAGCGCTTCGGCGATATCGAGGCGCACTACAGCGCCATCACCACCGACTTTCTCCCCGAGGAGATGGCCCGCCGTCTGGATATCCAGCGCAGCCCGCACCAGGGTCTGGTCAGCCTCAGCGTTCGCGACGCCGATGGCCAGGCCCTCAACGTCGCCACCGAAGGCAGCGTCTCGGTGGTGGGCAAGCCCGGCGAGACACCTCTGGCCTTTCGCACCCTGCGGGAAGGCGATGGCATCTCGCGCTATGCCACCTTCGCCATCGACACCAGTGCGCCGATGCGCTTTCGGCTCTCGCTGCAGCTTGACCGCAACGCTTCCCCCGAGGCAGTCAGCTTCTTGAAACGGTTCTATCGTGACCAGTGATACCCTTTTCTCTTCGGCGCCACCCGTCACCTCGGCGGTCGGCGACGCCCTGAAAGAGTGCGCTCAGGGCGCCACCGGCGGCCTCGAGACCCTTGCCAGGCTGACGGTGCCGCACCTGACCGCCATCGCCCGCCACTTTCTCGACGCGCCAAGGGATGTCGAGGACGTGATCCACGACACCCTGGTGCTGGCATGGCACAACGTCTGGCGCTTCGACCCCGCCGCCGAGTCCCCCCATGCGTGGCTGATGCAGGTGTTCGCCTCGCGCCTGGCGAGCCAGCGCCTGGCGTTGGCCACACCGGCCGATGCCACGCCCTGGCGGCTCGATGTCGACCGCGTCGTTCTGCCGCCTCCGCTGACGGATGCCCAGCGCCCGACGCTGGACGCCTTGATGGCGCTGTACCAGCAGTTGCCTCCGGCGTCGGTGGATGATGCCCTGAAGGCACGGCTGTGCTGTGCCATCAGCCTGCTGGATGCCAGCCGCGACATGCCGCTGACGCCCGGCGGCGAACCCGCCGACCCCAGCCTGTACGATCCCAGCCTGGGCCCGCGCATGAGCCTGTCACGGCTGGCCCAGCGGGCCAAGGGACTGATCAATCGCTCGCTGACACTGCCGCTGGAGCACCTGGCCCTGCGCCTGTGGCTGTCCGAGGCCCCGGGCAGCCGGCCCCTCGAGGCCCGCGGCCTGCCCCGACGCGGCATCGAATCACGCTACGGCGAGGCCCTGGACGTCAGCGTCGACCCGCGTCGGCTGCTCAAGCAGATCCACTATCCACGCTCCTTCCCGGATCGGCGCGAGCGTCACCGGATCAGCGATCGCCTGTTATGGGACGGCGACTGGGATCTGTCGACGACCCACGCCCTGTCGAGCCGTCGCATGCACTTCATCGCCGACATCTGGGCACACCGTCGCGACCCAAGCCAGAGCCGCAGCTACCACCAGCTGGCCGAACGCCTGGCCAGAGGCAAGCCGGTGGCCTCGCACTCCGACGGCATGGTGCTGGATCGTCCCGAACGCATCCTGGCCTATCTGCGCCGTTACCTCCTGTACATGGAGGCCATGGCCTGTTTCGGCTTCGACAATGGCCTCGGCAAGGACCGTCTGGGCGCGGCGGTGGATCGGCACGGCGAGCTGGTCAAGATCAACAAGGGACTGCACCGCATGGCCATGGCCCAGGTGATCGGCATACCACGGGTCGAGGTGCGCGTCCGCGGCATCCATCGTCAGTGGTGGGACCAGGTCAGCGAGGGAGCCAAGGGCGACACCGCCATGCTGCGCGTCCTCGCGGCCCTGCCCGACTGCCGTCCGTCCGCAGCAGACTGAACCCGCCCCTCACAGAAGCGCCGATTCAGGCCTCGACGAACTGCGCCATCGGCCGCACCGGCAAGGCTGCATCCAGGGTCAGCGACAGTGGCCTGCCCTGGTCGTCTCGCCGGGCGCGGATGCGGTAGGCCAGCACCTCGACGCCCTCGGCCATCACCCGTCTCAGGGTATCGCCGTACCCCGGATCCAGGTGCATCGCCGGGGCGACATCGTCGATGCCCTCGTGGGCGACCAGGAACAGCAACACCGCTCGCTTCCCCTCGGCCACCAGCTGCGCCAGGCTTTCGAGGTGCTTGCGCCCACGTTCGCTGACCGCGTCGGGAAAGTAACCGTGGCCATCGCTTTCCTTGAGGGTGACCTGCTTGACCTCGACGAAGCAGCTCGGACGCTCGTCGTCATCCAGGCGAAAGTCCAGCCGGGCGTTGGCCACCTTGGCCTCGCGCTTGATCGCCGAATAACCCGTGAGTTCGGCCACCGTCCCCGAGCGCAAAGCCTCCTCGACGATCCGGTTGGCTCGTCCGGTATGCACCGAGGCCAACGCCGACGCAGCACCGGCCTGGGCGTCGCCAGACGGCAGTTCGATCAATTCCCAGGTCCAGGCCAGCTTGCGCGCCGGATTGTCGCTGGGGGACAGCCAGACCCGGGCGCCGGGGACATTGACCGCGCGCATCGAGCCGGTGTTGGGGCAGTGGGCGACCACCTCGCGCCCGTCGTCGAGGCGCACATCGGCCAGAAATCGCTTGTAGCGGCGCAGCAATACGCCGCCGACCAGGGTGGGGTAGTTCATGAGCCCTGCCGTGCCAGAAAACGTTCCAGACGCGCCAGGGCTTCCTGCAGACGCGGCACTTCGGTGGTAAAGGCGATGCGCACGTGGAGCTCGCCGCCCTGCAGGGCAAAGTCGGTCCCCGGGGTAATCGCCACGTTCTCCTCTTCGAGCAGGCGCAGGCAGAACGCCTGGCTGTCGTTGCTGTAGGCGGAGATGTCGAGCCAAAGATAGAAGGCCCCCTGGGGCGGCAGCGACGGTGCCAGGCCGAGCCGCGACAGCCCTTCCAGCAAGGCGTCCCGGCGTGTCTGGAGCTCTCGCCGGCGCTCCTCGAACAACGCCTGACACTCAGGGCTGAAAGCGGCCAGCGCCGCGTGCTGGGCCGGCGTGGAGGCGGCCAGGAAGACGTTCTGAGCCAGTCGTGTCAGCGGCTCCACTGCGTCCTCGGGCGCCACCAGCCAGCCCAGGCGCCAGCCGGTCATGCCGAAGTACTTCGAGAAGCTGTTGACGATAAAGGCCCGATCGCTGAGTGACGCCACCGACAGCGGCGCCATGCCGTAGTTGAGCCCCTGGTAGATCTCGTCCACCAAGAGTTCACCACCACGCTCGGCCACCGCGTCCACCACCGCGCCGAGCGCCGAGCGCTCGAGCACATGGCCGGTGGGGTTGGACGGCGAGGCCAGCATCGCCAGGCGCGTATCGTCGCGCCAATGCCGCGCGATCAGCTCGGCGTTCAGCTGCCAGCCGCTATCGGGCCCTACCGGCACCGCGTCTACCCGGGCGCCGGCCAGCGCCATGAAGTGGCGATTGCAGGGGTAGTTCGGGTCGGCCATCAGCACGCCGTCTCCGGGCCCCGCCAGCAATTGACTCGCCAGCAGCAGCGCCCCGGACGCGCCGGGGGTGACGATAATCCGCTCCGGCGCCACCTCGGCATCGAAGTGCTCACGATAGTGGCCGGCAATCGCCTCGCGAAGCGCAGGAATACCGGTGGCAGGGGTATAGCGGGTGCGTCCCTCGTCCAGGGCACGGTGGCCGGCCTCGCGCACCGCAGGTGGGGTCGAGAAGTCCGGCTCGCCGACCTCCAGATGGATCACGTCCTCGCCGGCCGCCTCGCGCTGCTGAGCGAGTTCCAGCAGATGCATCACACGGAAAGGGGCGACCCCTTCGACCCTGGCGTTAAAGCTCATGGCTTCCTCTCTTGATCGCGGCCCGCAGCGAACCCGAGCCCTGCTTGATGGTCCAATGGAGGTATTGAAACATGGAACCTGGTCGCCGTCCGTCACCGTCCAGGACGCCAATCATTGATCCGGGCGATGAAGGCTACGACTTTCGGGGATAAAACTGGTAGTTATCGCGCAAAACTATTGCACTACGGCCAAATATCCGCTAAACAACCTTCCCTTTGGCGTGAGATACCTTAGCCTAGCGTGGGGTATTGATCAGCAGTCACTAAAGTAATGAGGCAATCCCATGCCAGTTGCACAGAAAAAACCGGAAGCGCCCAAGAAGTTCATCCCGTACGAGCCGGCGGCGGGTGAAGAATACATGAACGAGAAGCAGCTCGAGCACTTCCGCCAGATTCTGCTTGGCTGGAAGCAGGAGCTGATGGAAGAAGTCGACCGTACTGTTCGCCATCTGCAGGAAGAGGCCAACAACTACGCCGACCCGGCTGACCGTGCCACCCAGGAAGAGGGCTTCAGCCTGGAGCTGCGGACCCGCGATCGCGAGCGCAAGCTGCTCAAGAAGATCAACGAGACCCTCGAGATGATCGATGAGGACGACTACGGCTTCTGCGATGCCTGCGGCGTGGAGATCGGCATCCGTCGCCTGGAAGCGCGTCCCACCGCCACCCTCTGTGTCGACTGCAAGACCCTGGCCGAACTGAAGGAAAAGCAGCTCGGCGGCTGATCCCCCCCCTCGCCGGACCTTCGACAACGGGCACCTCAGGGTGCCCGTTTGCGTGATCACCTGCCCCGCGGCTGCCTGTTCACGAGGGTTGCCTGTTCCCGATAGCGCTGGAGCCCCCATGCACCACGTCCATGGTCGCTTTGCCCCCACCCCCTCAGGACCGCTTCACGCCGGCTCGCTGGTGGCCGCGGTGGCGAGCTATCTGGATGCGCGTAGCCAGCAAGGCCGCTGGAGCCTGCGCATCGAGGATGTCGATCCCCCCCGCTGCCCTCCTGGCAGCGTCGATACCATCCTGCGCCAGCTCGAGACCTTTGGCCTCGCCTGGGACGGCGAGGTGCGCTACCAGAGTCATCGCCATGACGCCTATGCACGTGCCCTTGCGCGGCTGACCGAGCAGGGCATGGCCTACCCCTGCAGCTGCTCGCGCAAGCAGTGGCGGGACCACGGCATCTATCCAGGCTGGTGCCGCGACGGCGTATGCCAGCCCGAGGCCCCGCAGGCCTGGCGCCTGCGCAGCGACCTGGGGCAGCGCCCGGTCAGCTGGCACGATCGGCTGCAGGGTCTGCAGCGCTTCGACCCTGCCGCCCTGGGTGACGTCGTGCTCAAGCGCAAGGACGGCCTCTGGGCCTACCAGCTGGCGGTGGTGGTGGATGATATCGACCAGCACATCACCGACGTGGTGCGCGGCGCCGATCTTCTCGACAACACCCCCTGGCAGCTGCAGCTGCTCGAAGCCCTCGGTGCCGAGCCGCCGCGCTACCTTCACCTGCCGCTGGTGATAGGGCAGGATGGGCAGAAGCTGTCCAAGCAGAACCTGGCCCGACCGCTGCCCGAAGATCCCCGTGACGTACGCCGGCTGCTGCATGCCACCCTGGCACTGCTGGGGCAGTCCCCCGACCCGGCGGCGAGCGAGGCGCCGGTGGCCGAGCAGCTCGAGGCCGCCTGCCGCCGCTGGCGTCCTCGACAGATCCCCCGCGCAGACATCGCCTCGCAGGGGCTGCAAGTGGACGGCGACGACGCTGACACCAACGAGTGAGCCTGCCATGTACGTCTACCGCATCATGCTGCTGCTTGTGTTTTGCGGGTATCTGCTCTCGCCGCTGCTGATGACCGGCTGGGGCCAGCCCGGCAACGCCTGGTACCGCCCGTTCCTGATCTGGGGGGCACTGATCGCCCTGACCCTGTGGCTCGAGCAGAAGCGAGCGCTGGATGAGCGCTGAGCTCGTCTCCCTTGTACTGCTGGGGCTTGGCTACCTGTCGGCACTGTTCGCTACCGCCAGCGCGGTGGAGCGCGGCTGGATTCCGCGGCGGCTGGTCCACCACCCACTGATCGGCATCCTGGCCCTGGGCGTCTACGCCAACGCCTGGGCGGTGATCGGCAGCCTTGGCGTGGCCCACCAGCGGGGATTTGGTTATCTCGCCTACTACCTGGGTGCCGCCGGCGCCTTTGTGCTGGCACCGGTCCTGCTGCTGCCACTGCAGCGCATGACGCGAACCCACCAGCTGTCTTCCCTGGCGGACCTGTTCGCCTTTCGTTTTCGCTCCCGCTGGGTCGGCACCTGCGTCACCCTGCTGAGCCTGGTGGCGGTCATGCCGCTGCTGGCGATGCAGGTGGAGGCCATGAGGCATGCCATCCATCGCTATACCGACGCTGCCTCTCCAGGCCTGCTGTCGCTGTTGCTGTGTGCCTTGATCGCACTGTTCGCGATACTGTTCGGCGCCCGTCATACCCACGTCCATCGACGCTACGACGGCTTGACCGCCGCCATCGGCCTGGAGTCGCTGATCAAGCTGACCGCCTTTCTCGGGCTGGGCGCCTTTGCGCTCTACGCCATCTTCGACGGCCCCGGCGACCTGCAACGCTGGCTGGACGGGCCCGGCAGCGTCCACCAGGCCCAGGCGAGCCAGTTTGATGCCGCCCAATGGAGAACCCTGCTGCTGCTGTTCTTCGCCGCTGCGCTGCTGATGCCTCACATGTTTCACGTGACCTTCGCCCGCCCGCTCAGTCGCCGAACCCTGCTCAGCGCGGGCTGGGGACTGCCGCTGGTGCTGCTGCTGATGGCACTGCCGGTGCCGCTGGTGCTGTGGGCCGGTCAGCGCATGGGGGTGGCCGATGATATCCAGGAGGCCGCCTACGTCATCTTCGCGCTGTCCGATAGCCCCGCCGTCACCGCCCTGGCCTTTGTCGCGGTACTGGCCGCCACCTGCGGCACCCTGATCCTGAGCGCGCTGGCGCTCGCCGGGATGGTGCTGAACCATCTGGTGCTGGTCGCCCATCCCCCGGTGGAGCACCCCGACCTCTATCGTTGGCTACGCTGGCTACGGCGCGGCCTGATCGGCGCCATCATTGTGGCCGGCTGGCTGTTCGCCCAGGCCGTCGACGCCAATACCGAGCTGACCCGACTGGGGCTGGTGGCGGTGGTTGGCATGGCTCAGTGTCTGCCGGGTCTGCTGGCCCTGCTGTACTGGCCCGGTGCCAACCGCAAGGGGGTGATGACCGGCCTCGGCCTGGGTGTGGCGATCTGGTGTGCCGGCCTGTGGCTGCCGCTGCTCAGCGATCTGCCGCCGCTGCTTGCGCCGCTGGACGCCTTGCTCGGGCTTCTCGGCGACGAGGCTGTCACCGACTCGCCCGCCTGGTATCCGGTCGCCCTGGTATCGCTTGGCGTCAATGGCCTTAGCCTGATTCTGGTGTCGCTGATCACCCCCACCTCCGCCGGAGAACGAGCGGCCGCCGAGGCCTGCTCGGTGGATGCGGTCATCCGCCCCAAGCGCCTGCCGCTGAATCTGGCCGACAGTGATGACGTCAGGCGGCGCCTGGCCATGGCGCTGGGCGACGAGGTCGCCGAGCGCGAAGTGACCCGGGCGCTGGCAAGCCTCCATCAATCTTCCAAGGATGCCAGGCCCTACGCGCTGCGACGTCTGCGCGACCGTATCCAGGCCAACCTGTCCGGCCTGATGGGCCCATCGGTCGCCCAGGACATCGTCGATCACTACCTGCCCTATCGGCGCGATGGGCGAGCGCCGAAGGAAGATATCCACTTCGTCGAAAGCCGCCTGGAGGCCTACCGATCTCGCCTCACTGGCCTCGCGCGGGAACTCGACGAGCTGCGACGTCACCATCGCCGCATGCTGACGCGACTGCCTGTCGGGCTGTGTGCCTTCGGTGACGACGGCGAGGTACTGATGTGGAACGACGCCCTGGCCGAGCTCAGCGAGATTTCCGGCGAGGAGATCATTGGCGCCCATCGGCAGGCCCTGCCTGCGCCCTGGGCCGAGCTGCTCGGGACCATTCTGGAAAGCGACAAGGACCACCTCTACCAGGAAGCCGTGGAGCTGCCCCGAGGGTTGCGTTACGTCAGCCTGCTCAAGGCCAGCCTGGTGGACGAGCCTGCGGCAGACGCCGCTGGTGGCACGGTCATCCTGGTCGAGGACCACAGCGAGATGAAATGGCTGGAGAACGAACTCATCCACGCGGCTCGCCTCGCCTCCATCGGCCAGATGTCCGCCGGCGTGGCCCACGAGATTGGCAACCCCATCACCGGCATCTCATCGCTGGCCCAGAACCTGCGCTATGACACCACGGATCCCCACGTGCTCGAGACCGCCGAACAGATCCAGACACTGACCAAGCGCGTGTCGCGTATCGTTGGCTCACTGGTGGGCTTTGCCCACGGCGGTCGCCACGTCACCGGCAGCGACTTCGCGCCGGTATCGGCCAGGCATCTGGCCGACCAGGCGCTGCACTTGCTCAAGCTGGCCCGCAAGAGCGACGATGTTCGCTACGACAATCGCTGTCCGGCGCGGCTCGACATCACGGGAGACGAGCAGCGCCTGCTGCAGGTATTGATCAACCTGCTGAGCAATGCTCGTGACGCCAGCCCGGCCAACGGCCTGGTGGTCATCGACGCCGGCGAGGAAGGTGAGCGTCACTGGCTGTCGGTCACCGACCAGGGGCCCGGCATCGATCCCAGCGTGCGCGAAAACCTGTTCGAGCCCTTCACCACCACCAAGCCGCCAAGCCAAGGTACCGGTCTTGGTCTCGCCCTGGTGGTAAGCATCGTGGCCGAGCACCAGGGCAAGGTCGAGGTGGAGTCGCCCCTGCCGGGGCAGGCCGGTGGCACCAGAATTCAGGTATGGTTACCTTCTCCCGATGTCCATCGACCTGCCGGGGATATGCCGATCCATGAGCCGAATCCTGATCGTTGAAGACGAAGCCATCATCCGCAGCGCCCTGCGCCGCCTGCTCGAACGCCACGACCACCGCGTGTGCGAATGCGAGTCGGTGGAGCAGGCATGCGGGCAGGGCTTTGGCGAGTACGACCTGATCATCAGCGACCTGCGCCTGCCCGGTGCACCCGGCACCGACCTGATCAAGGCCGCCGCCCCCTGCCCGGTACTGATCATGACCAGCTACGCCAGCATGCGCTCGGCGGTGGATGCGCTGAAACTCGGCGCGGTGGACTACGTCGCCAAGCCGTTTGATCATGATGAACTGCTGGAAACCGTGGCTCGAGTACTGCACCGCCAGGCGAGTCAGCGCAGCACGCCGCCCGCCATCGCCGACGAGGGTGGACGGCGCCACACCATGATCGGCAACTGCCCGGCGATGCAGGCGGTCTACACCCGTATCCGCAAGACCGCCCCGGCAGACGTGACGGTACTGATTCAGGGTGAATCCGGTACCGGCAAGGAGCTGGTGGCCAAGGCCCTGCACCAGCAGAGCCGCCGTGCCGAGGCGCCGCTGGTCTGCGTCAACTGTGCAGCCATCCCCGAGACGCTGATCGAATCTGAGCTGTTCGGTCATGAGAAGGGCGCCTTTACCGGGGCCAGCGCCATGCGTACCGGACTGGTCGAGGCCGCCGACGGCGGCACCCTGTTCCTCGACGAGATCGGCGAATTGCCGCTGGACGCCCAGGCCCGATTGCTGCGGGTGCTGCAGGAAGGCGAGATACGCCGCATCGGTTCGGTGGAGACGCGCCACGTCGACGTTCGCCTGATCGCTGCCACCCACCGTGACCTGCGCGCCCTGTCACGCAGCGGAGACTTCCGTCTCGATCTCTACTACCGCTTGAACGTCATGCAGATCGACCTGCCTCCGCTGCGCGAGCGCGAGGACGACATTCTCGAGATTGCCGACGTGCTGCTGGCCAAGGCCTGCAAGCGCCACGCCCGCGACGGTCTGCACCTGTCTCGCGCCGCACGGCGGGACATCGCCGACTACCCCTGGCCAGGCAACGTCAGGGAGCTGGAAAATGCCCTGGAGCGTGGCGTGATCCTCGCCGAAGGCCAGTTGATCCATCCGGACGACCTGGGCCTGGCAACGGTGCCGGTAACGCGACCGCCCAGTCCCCCCAAGGAGGCGGCCACGTCACTGGAGGCGCCCGCCTCCGAAAGATCCGACACGGCTACCGAGGACGACCTGTCGCTGGAAGACTACTTCCAGCACTTCGTACTCGAACATCAGGACCAGATGAGCGAGACGGAGCTGGCCAACAAGCTGGGAATTTCACGCAAGTGCCTGTGGGAGCGCCGCCAGCGTCTGGGTATCCCGCGCAAGAAGGCGGCGCGGCGCCACTGACGCGAGACCACCGGCTCGACACCCTGGGGCCCTCGCCCCGCGCTTCGCCCCGGCCTCCCTTGGGCCGCTCACCTTGCCCTCCCTTCGACTCACCCCTCGACTCACCCCTCGGCTCGCCCTTGCCTGCCGCTTCCTGCCATGCCCCCTGCTTTGGTTCATTCGACCATGGTGCAAGTGTCTGTAGCGATCAATACAGGCATTGTAGGCCCTGCACGCCAGCTACCTCTTGATGCACCGGTTGTTACCATCCCACACAGGGGAGTGCGCCAAAATGGGTAGCCCGAGGTAACACAAATGACCCGGCGGTTTGCTTCGAACCAACGACAATGAAGCAAGCGGCTGATAAAAAAGAAAAAAATCAAAGTAGGCACGACAACTGCAGTAAGTCTGGGCAAGAACAACAAATTCCGGCGATCGTGGGCAGCCAACAACAATAACCTGCACCGCCACGATCGAATCCGCCGCCCCAACAACAACAACGCTTCCAGGTGAAGCAGGCGGATTGGGCACTAGGCACCGCAGCCTTGACAACAACAATACGGACCTGCGGAGCTACCACTCGTCGAACAACAACAAGACGACGAGGCCCGGAGTACCAGGACGCGACGCGCCAACGATGACCGACCAACAAGAACAACAGGGTCGTCAGAGCGCACTCCCGGCAACAATGCCAATAATTCGGGAGGAGGCATGATCCCATGCCGTCGTGGTTGGACTATTGTTTTGAATACGAGACGGTCGCCGTCAGGAGCGCCAATAACAACAACATCATTGCTTGCCTGAAACTCCTTGGTGACTGTGGTGCGTATTCAAGGCGATGCGCCATCACGAAGAAAAATTAGCAGCACGGACGCTGCATCCTGCTTTGATGGGGAGGCCCTTGGCCTCCCCTTCTGCTGTCTGGCCTCCGAGCGTCAAGCCAGTCGTTGCCCCGCCAGACGAGACAGCCCCCAAGGGCTCAATCGCCATGGGCAACCGGACCTTTTGCGCCTCTTCGCAGCACGAACACTGCGCCGACTGTCGTCCTTGACACCCGAGCGGCTTTGTCCACTGCGCTTTGCAAGGCCGGGAGCGTCCGCTACACTCATCACCTTTCCGTACCCCGCGAGTCCAAATCGCCGCATGATCAAAGGATTTACCCGCTTTCTACAGAGCCCAGGCGAGCACTTGAAGTCGCTGTTCGGCGCTCAGGAAGCCGCCGCAGGACCGCCGATGCCCCGCGTACTCACACGCGACGAACACCCCGTGTCCCGTCGCCAGTTCAGCGAAGCCTCCCTCAAGGTGCTCTACCGCCTGCACAACGCCGGCTACGAAGCCTACCTGGTCGGAGGCTGCCTGCGTGACTCCCTGCTCGGGATCGCTCCCAAGGATTTCGACGTGGCCACCGACGCCACGCCGGAGCAGGTCAAGCAGCTGTTTCGCAATTCACGCATCATCGGCCGCCGCTTCCGTATCGTGCACGTGCGTTTCGGCCGCGAGGTCATCGAGGTCACCACCTTCCGTGGCAAGCCCCGTGACGACCACGGCGAGCATGTCGCCTCCCAGTCCGATGACGGCCTGCTGCTGCGCGACAACGTCTGGGGCAATATCGAGGAAGACGCGCTGCGTCGCGACTTCACCGTCAACGCCCTGTACTACAGCATCGCCGACTTCAGCCTGCATGACTTCGCCGGCGGGGTCGACGACATCGAGTCGCGCACCCTGCGCCTGATCGGCGACCCGGAGACCCGCTACCGCGAGGACCCGGTGCGCATGCTTAGGGCCATCCGCTTCGCCGCCAAGCTCGACTTCGATATCGCCCCGGATACCGAGGCGCCGATCGCCGAAATGGCGCCGCTGCTGTTGCAGATTCCTCCGGCGCGGCTCTTCGACGAGATCCTCAAGCTGTTCCTGTCCGGTGAAGGACTGACCACCTTCCGTCTGCTGCGGGACTATGGCCTGTTCGCGATGCTGTTCCCCGAAGCCGACGAGTGCATGGCCGAGCTGCCCTGGGCCGAGCCGCTGATCGAGCAGGCACTGGAAAGCACCGACCGTCGCATTCGCGAGGATCGCCCGGTCACGCCCGCCTTCCTGCTGGCCGCCTTCATGTGGGGGCCGGTGCAATTGCGCCAGCGTGATCTCGAGGCCGACGGCATGCCTCCCGTTCCGGCCCTGCAGACCGCCGCCCAGCAGGTCATCAGCCGCGAGCTGAAGCACGTATCGCTGCCCAAGCGCTTCAGCATGCCGATGCGAGACATCTGGGACCTGCAGCAGCGTCTGCCGCTACGTCGAGGCAAGCGCGCCTTCCAGACCCGTGACCATCCGCGCTTCCGTGCCGCCTACGACTTCCTGCTGCTGCGCGAGGCCGCCGGCGAACTCGAACCGGGACTGGGTGACTGGTGGACCGCCTTCCAGGAAGCCGACGAGCACGAACAGCGCCGTCTGCTGGGCAAGGTAGGCGCCGACCCTGCCGGCACCGCCGCCCCGCGCAAGCGCCGCCGTCGGCGGCGCAAGCCGCGCCCGCAACAACCGCCGCAGTCGGACGAGTGAACCAGGTGGGGCGCCATACCCAGGCCTTTATCGGCCTCGGCAGCAATCTCGACGCCCCCCGTCGTCAGGTCGAGCAGGCTCTCGAGGAGCTCGACCGGCTGCCGTTGACGCGTCGAGTCGCGGCCTCTCGGCTGTACGCCAGCCGCCCGGTCGGTCCCCAGGACCAGCCCGACTACGTCAACGCCGTGGCCGAACTCCACACCCGGCTGTCGCCGCTGGCCCTGCTCGACCAACTGCAGGCGCTGGAGCAGCGTCATCGACGCGTACGCCAGCGCCACTGGGGGCCCCGCACCCTGGATCTCGACCTGTTGTGGATGGATGCCGCCGAGTGGCGCCACCCGCGCCTCACGCTGCCACACCCGGAATTGGTAAACCGCGCCTTCGTGGTACTGCCGCTGGCCGAGATCGCCACAGACCTCAGATTGCCCGACGGTCAGACCCTGGCATCGCTGGCCGAGCGCTGGAACGGCGCCCTCACCTCGGGTGATCTATCCCCATTGAACGCCACCGAGGCCGTTCGCTGAGCTTCTGGAGCCCAGGTGGCCCGAAGCCTCCAGGCACTCACTAGACGCCGATCGACCTCTACCACTTTGGTCGCTGTTACCTTGAACCCTGCACTGCCTTGGTCAACGTTACCTATCGACACAGATTCACCCATCGGTAACAATCCGCGGTGATCACTCTGGGGCGGTCATAGAACTCGCCCCACCGCCAACACGAGAACACGCCATGACTTCCGTCACCCTGAGCTCGCTGAAGGCTCGCAAGCGCGCCGGTGAACCCTTCAGCTGCCTGACCGCCTATGACGCCTCCTTTGCCGCCGCCGCCGGGCGCGCCGGCATCGACGTGCTGCTGGTCGGGGATTCCCTTGGCATGGTCCTGCAGGGGCACGACAGCACCCTGCCGGTCACCATGGACGACATCCTCTACCACACCCGCTGCGTGGCACGCGGCAAGGGCGACAGCCTGTTGATGGTCGATCTGCCATTCATGGGCAATCCCAGTCGCGAGCGCCTGCTGGACAACGCCGCCGCGCTGATGCGGGCCGGCGCCGAGCTGGTCAAGGTCGAGGGTGAGGGCTGGATGGCCGATGACATCCGTGAACTCACCCGTCGCGGGGTGCCCGTCTGCGCCCATCTGGGGCTGACCCCCCAGACCGTGCATCAGCTCGGTGGCTACAAGGTCCAGGGACGCGAGGCCGAAGCCGCCAGCCGTATCCTCGAGGACGCCCGAGCGCTGGTCGAGGCCGGCGCCTCGGTGATCCTGCTGGAGTGCGTGCCGGCGAGTCTCGGTCGTGCCGTCAGTGAAGCTCTGGAAGTGCCGGTGATCGGTATCGGCGCCGGCCCCGACACCGACGGCCAGATCCTGGTGATGCACGACGTGCTCGGCGTGACCCACGGGCGGACCCCGCGCTTCGTCAAGAACTTCCTGGCCGAAGCCGAGGACATCGAAGGCGCCTTCCGTCGCTACCACGAAGCGGTGCTGGCGCGGGAGTTCCCGGCTGCCGAGCACTGCTTCTAGGAGGTCTGCGATGCACGTCCATTCCGCCATCGCCAAGCTTCGCGAAGCGCTCGCGCCTCACCGCCGCAGTGGTGCCCGCATCGGCCTGGTGCCGACCATGGGCAACCTTCACCAGGGCCACCTGGCGCTGGTGGAAGCGGCCCGCGAGCGCTGTGACCTGGTGGTCGCCTCGATCTTTGTCAATCCGCTGCAGTTCGGCCCCAGCGAAGACCTGGACAACTATCCGCGCACCCTCGAGGCGGACCTGGCCAAGCTCGAGGCCGCTGGCTGCGACATGGTGTTCACCCCGACCCCGGCGACCATGTACCCCGACGGCCTCGACGGCCAGACCCTGGTGCGGGTGCCCGAGGTCAGCGAAGGCCTGTGTGGCGGCGCCCGCCCCGGCCACTTCGACGGCGTCTCGACCGTGGTCAGCATGCTGTTCCATATCGTCCAGCCTGACCTCGCCTGCTTCGGCGAAAAGGACTACCAGCAACTGGCGGTCATTCGCCGCATGGTCCGCGACATGCACATGCCGATCGAGATCGTCGGGGTGCCCACGGTGCGCGAGGCCTCGGGACTGGCGCTATCGTCGCGCAACGGCTACCTGAGCGAGGCCGAGCACGCCACCGCCGCCGAACTGCAGGCCACCCTGGCAATGCTTGCGCGCAGCCTCGAGGCCGGCGCCGACATCGACGCCACCCTGACAGAGGGCCGCGCGCGTCTGGCCTCCCACGGCTTTGCTCCCGACTATCTGGAGCTGCGCGCCCGTGACCTCGGCGCGGTGACCGCCACCACCCGTGACGCCATCCTGTTGGTGGCCGCTCGTCTCGGCGCCACGCGACTGATCGACAACCTCACTGTGACGCTACCTCGATAGGAGCCCCCTAGATGTACACCATCATGCTCAAGGCCAAGCTGCACATGGCTCGCGTGACCCACGCCGTGCTCAACTACGAAGGCTCCTGCGCCATCGACGGTGAACTGCTCGACCTCGCCGGTATCCGCGAAAACGAACAGATCCAGATCTACAACGTCGAGAACGGCCAGCGCTTCACCACCTATGCCATCCGTGCCGAGGAAGGCTCCAAGGTGATTTCGGTCAACGGCGCCGCTGCCCACCTGGCAAGCGAAGGCCAGCGCGTGATCATCTGCAGCTACGCCCACTACAGCGACAGCGAACTCGACCAGCACAAGCCCTCCCTGGTCTACCTCCAGGAAGGCAACGAGATCAGCCACACCAGCAACGCCATCCCGGTCCAGCTGGCCTGATCCGACCGCACCATCGCACCACCCGACAGGAGCGCACCACCATGGCATCGCTGAAGGAACAACTCGGCTCGCTGGTCTACTCCACCGAACACGGCGACATCTGCCCGGACTGCCGTGAACCGAAGGACGCCTGCCGCTGCGACGAGATCCAGGACCAGGCGCGCCTGGCCAGCCTGGATGGGGTGGTGCGAATCCGCCGGGAAACCAGCGGGCGCAAGGGCAAGGGCGTCACCACCATCGACGGCGTGCCGCTTGCCGACAAGGAGTTGAAGGCCCTGGCCAAGGAGCTGAAGAAGCGCTGCGGCACCGGTGGCGCGCTGAAGGACGGCGTTATCGAGATCCAGGGCGACCACCGCCAGGTGTTGAAAGACGCCCTGGAGAAGAAAGGCTACAGGGTCAAGCTGGCCGGAGGCTGAGCTCTGGCTTGTCTGAAAAGTGGCTGGGCCGGCGTCTAGCCCAGATCCCGGACCAGCGCTTCCAGCGCCTGATCCGCCGGGGCCTCGAGCTTGACGTCGAACAGTTCATCGGCCCGGGTGCGCCCCAGATTGATGCAGGCCACCGGGCGTCCCACCTTCACGCTTTCGCGCACGAAGCGAAAGCCGGAATAGACCATCAGCGAACTGCCGACCACCAGCAGGGCGTCGCTGTCCTCGAGCAGCCCTCGGGCGCTGGCCAGCGTCGCCGCTGGCACGTTGTCGCCGAAGAACACCACATCGGGCTTCCAGATACCGTCGCCACAGCGGCCACAGGAGGGCACCCGAAAGCTCGAGAAGTCCGCCTCCAGATCCGCATCGCCGTCCGGCGCCGGTCGCACCGGCGACGTTTGCGCCACCCACTGCGGATTGCAGCGCGCCAGCTCATCGTGCAGAGCATGGCGCATCTGGCGCGCACCGCAGCTCATGCACACCACCAGATCCGCCCTGCCGTGCAGATCGATGACCCGCCGGGAGCCCGCGCGCTGGTGCAGTCCATCGACGTTCTGGGTGATCACCCCGGAGACCTTGCCGCGCAGCTCGAGCTCGGCGATGGCCCGGTGCGCCGCGTTGGGACTGGCCTCATTGAGCACCCGAAAACCGATCATCGCCCGCGCCCAGTAGCGCTGACGCGAGGCATGGCGAGACATGAAGTCGCGATGATCGATCGGCGGCGAGCGCTTCCACTCGCCCTGGGCATCGCGATAGTCGGGGATACCGCTAGCGGTGCTGATGCCGGCGCCACTGAGCACGGCGATACGCCGGTGACGACAGACGAGAGCGTACAGCGCATCCATCGCCGACGCTGACGCTTCTCGGTTGACGCAAGTTCGAGCCTCGCTACCGCCGCCGACATTCGTCATTGCTCCTCCCCTTGTGACCGCGCACCAGCACCCGGGACAGGCCCGCCGGCCCTGCCCCCATGGCCAAGACTACCCCCGGGCGTTCGATAAGACCAAGGGCGCCATGGCCCAACAGGCACGTCGTTGTCTACAATGGACGGGATTCTTCACGGGCAAGGAGTGCCGATGGCCTGGCTGGACTACCTGCTGCCGCTGTTCTTTCTGTTCCCCCTCGCGGCGGCCGCCACGGTGGTGGTGGCACTCCGAAGCCTGCACGACGCGCGAGTACGCTCGCCGTTCGACGCCCACCCGCTGCGTGAGCCTGGGCAGGCCCTGCGCGATCGGCTGGATCGCGCCTTCGCCACCCTGTTCCTCAACGCCGCCCTCGGCCCCGTACTGGTGCTGACCCCACTGGTCTACGGCATGGGCAGGATGCTGTTCTCGCGCCACCAGAACTGGATCGAATGGGCGCTCTACGGTGTGCTGTGCACACTGCTGGCGATCGTGGTCAGCTTCCGACTGATGCGTGACTACCAGCGTATCCGTCGCCTGAAGCTGGGGCTCGCCTGCGAACTGGCCGTGGGCCAGGAACTCGAACGCCTGATTCGCCCCGAGGCTCATCCCTACTTCGTGTTCCACGACGTACCCGCCGACACCTTCGTGATCGACCACGTGGCGATCACCCCCCACGCCGTCTTCGTCATCGAGACCCGGGCCCGCACCCCGGCCATCAGTCCCGCCGGCGAGACCGAGGACACCGTGGTGGTCGAACACGAGCGCCTGCGCTTTCCCGGCTGGATGGAGCGACGCCCCCAGCGCAAGGCCCGCCAGGCCACCCGCTGGGTCGCCTCCTGGCTATGTCGCGAACTGGGACAGCCGGTGCCGGTCAAGGGCATCCTTGCCCTGCCCGGCTGGAAGATCGAACGTGAGGTCCCCGACGACGATCTTGCCGTGGTCAGCGGCGAAGGCCTGGCCGCCCATCTGACCGACGCCTGCCCTGGTATCGCGCCGATGGATCCGACGCTGCACGACCGGGTCATCGAGGCCTTGAACCGGCGAACACTGACGCGGGAACTTGGCCACCTGGAAGGCCCGTCCATCTAGGCTCTGTCCGAAAAGTCGACGAGCGAAGGTTAGACAAGGCAAAAATCGGTGAGAAAGCGCAGTTTACGGGGTGTAAATGAGCATTTTGATCCGATTTTTAACGCAGTATTGCCGAGCGCAGGCACTTTTCGGACGAGCCCTAGAAGCGGCGCAGCTCGATCCGGCTGGGGCAGCGCCCATGATCCACCGGAGCGAAGCTCTTTCTGGCCGGAAAGTCATCGATATGCTCCGCCTCCAGGCCGATGCGCACCTCGGTGAGCAGTCGGTTGCCCGAGCCCCCGCACTGCAGCGACAGGGAGCTGCCGGTACCCCGGCCGAAAGCCTCCTCGAAGGCCGCGATCAGCGCATTGCGCCTGACCGTCGAGCCTCGATTGTCGCGCATGAAGTCCCCCAGGGCCCCGGCGTTGACGATCTCGGTCAGCGCCAGGGCACCGTCGAAGAAGTCATCATCGCTGATCGATAGGCAGGCACCGTGCTTGGCGTACTCGTAACGGTCGAGGCAGCTGGCCCTGCCGGGCATGGCGTCGTCGAGCTCCTGTTCAAGCGATGAGCCGATATCGATGGCAGGCCCTGCCTGGCAGAAATCGCCCGCTGGCCTCGGGCGTTCAAGAAAGCAGCCCTGGCGGCGCCACTCGCTGACACTGACGCCCTGTGAGATCAGCCTGACGGGGCGTGACGGCCACAGCCCGTGGATCACGAAGCCATCGTCGGCCCCGACCATCAGCGACGGATCCCGGCACTCTCGTGGCGGCTGACGACGGCTGGCGCAGAACCCGGGATGCCAGGTCAGCGCCAGCACATAATGATCGAAGTGCTCTCGCTCGAGATCCTCCAGTGCCTCACGCTGCTCCTGCGGCTCGTGGGCCTGGGCGCCAGCGTTCATGGTGAGGGCCAGCAGCACCGCAGCCAGCGCACGCCATGGTTGCCGTCGACGGGCTCCCCGGTCCCCCTGTCGCCTTGCAATCGGCGACCACAGTTGGCAAGGTGCGCCGCCTCGCTTCAATCCTCTTTCGTCTTTCTCGGATGACTGTCTCATGAACCTGATCACCTTCGATCCGTTACGGAGTCTGGGGGTCCCGGGGGCGCGATACATCAAGCCTGAGCACATGAATGACCATCGCCAGGCCCTGGCCGATGCCGACGCCCTGCTGTTCCCCGAATACTGGCAGATCAATGCCCTGGCCTACGGCCTCAATCCGCGCGTCTTTCCCAGTCTACCCAGCTATCACCTGGGTCACGACAAGATCGAACAGACCCGCGCCTTCCAGGCCTGCTGCCCCGAGGCAACGCCCGATACCGCCATCCTCGGGGTCAATTCAGACGCCATCCACCAGGTGGAGGCGCGCTTCGGCTACCCGTTCGTGGTCAAGCGGGTGCGCAGCTCCATGGGCGAGGGCGTGCGCCTGATTCGCTCCCGCGAGGCGCTGATCGATCACCTGTCCAGCGAGAATCTGCTCTACGCCCAGCGCTACCTGCCCATCGAACGCGACCTGCGCATCGTGGTGGTCGGGCGCAGGGTGCTGGCCGCCTACTGGCGCGAGAGCCCACTGGGCGACTTTCGCACCAATGTGGCACGCGGCGGCGAGATCCGCCACGACCCGGTACCGGCCTCCGCCATCGAGCTTGCCACCACCCTGGCCCAGCGCCTGGGCATCGATCACGCCGGCTTCGACATCGCCATGGTCGATGACGCCCCGATGGTGCTGGAATTCAACCGGCTGTTCGGCAACCAGGGCATCGACTCCCCCGAGACCAGCGTGGGAGAGGCGATCCTCGAACACCTCGAGCAGGATAGCTGGCGCCAGGCGGCCTGATCCTTGAGCCTTGCTGGTCGCCGCTCTCGGAGCTATACCCCTTCACAAGATCGACCACAAGAAAACGGGCCACCGTCGCAATGACGGTGGCCCGGGCAGTCGGCGCTGAGCGCTGATTACAGCCGTGAAGGATGGCTCGCCGGGTCGCCCTCCTGGTGGGGCTTGTCGTCATGATCGACACCGTGGTGCTCCCCTTCCGGCAACTCCCAGGTGCCATCCTCGGTCCAGGGGTCATCCTCGGGGAATTCCTCGATATAGATTTCCTTGTCGGTGTAGTCCGGCTGATAGCGCAGATCGTAGTGGGCCGCCCGGACGGTCGAGATGCACAACAACAGCGCCACCAGCAGCAAGGGCACACCCCCTACCACCGAGGCCGTCTGCAGGGTCTCGAGCCCACCGATGAACATCAGCACCGCCGGCATGAACGACAGCGCAAAGGCCCAGAACAGTCGATTCCAGCGCATCGGTTCCTCGTCGACCTCCTTCTGCACCACCGCCGCCAGGATGTAGGAGATGGAGTCGAAGGTGGTAGCGGTGAAGATCAGCGCCAGCAGGGTGAAGGCGAAGATCACCAGGTAGCTCAGCGGCAGGGTCGACAGGGTAGCGAAGATCGCCGCCGTGGGGCTCTGCTCGTTAAGAATGGTGACCAGATCCAGGGTGCCGGACAGCTGCAGGTAGAGACCGTAGTTGCCGAGGATGATGAAGAAAAGGGCGCATCCCAGGGTACCGAAGAAGATCGAGCCCGCGACCATGGAGCGGATGGTGCGGCCGCGGGAGATGCGCGCGATGAACAGGCCGACGCTGGGGGCGAACACCAGCCACCAGGCCCAGTAGAAGATGGTCCAGTCCTGAGGGAAGTGGGTGTCCTGAAAATTCTCGAAGCGGGCGAAGGGCTCGGTCCAGGTGCCCATGTGCACCAGATTGCTGAGCACCCTGCCAAGGGCATCCAGGCCGGTACTGGCCATGAACTGGGTCGGCCCGACGATGAAGACGAAGGTCAGCAGCGACACCGCCAGCCAGAAGTTGATGTCCGACAGCACCTTGATGCCCTTCTTGAGGCCGACGAAGGCGCTGTAGCCGAAGACAACGGTACACAGCATCAGCACGAAGATGCGCGTCGCCAGGGTCTTCGGAAAACCGAACAGCTCATGCAGCCCCTCGTTGATCAAGGGCGCCGCCAGTCCCAGGGTGGTGGCACCGCCGCCCAGCATGCCGAACACGAACAGCACGTCGATCAGCTTGCCCGGCCAGCGGTGGGCACGGCTCTCGCCCAGCACCGGCATTAGCGCCTCGCTGATCTTGAGCACGCTGTGATTGCGCACGTAGTAGAAGTAGGCAATGGGAATCGCCGGGATCAGATAGATCGACCAGGCCACCGGCCCCCAGTGGAAGATACCGTAGGCCGCCGCCCAGCGCGCCGCATCCGGCGACTGAGGTTCCACATGGAAGGGTGGCGCCTGGTAGTAGTAGATCCACTCGATCATCGACCAGTAGAGGATCGAGGCGCCGATACCGGCGCAGAACAGCATCGCCGCCCAGGACAGGGTCGAGAACTCCGGCTGCTCCTCGGGGTCACCCAGCTTGATCTGGCCGATATCGCTGAACACGATGAACAGCATGAAGCCGCTGGCCCCGAGCCCCAGGGCCAGATACAGCACACCGAGCTCATTGGTAATGAAGTTCTTGGCCGCGATGACCCAGGTTGCCCCCTGTTCGGGGAACACCACCAGAGGCAGAGTGACAGCAAGGAGGAGAAACAGCGAACCGAAGAAGGTGGGCTTGTCGATCGCATCAAAGCCTTGATCGGAAGAGGCGGGGGAGGATTTCCTTTTCACGGGCCATACCCTTGTTATCGTTTTCCCCAGTATACGCAGTCTTGCTGCATCAAACGTCATCCATTGACTTAGGCCGCGCAGCGACAAACGCCCTATCGTCCGCCGCTGGACTCCCTTGGCCGGAACGCCCTGGTTCAATCACCCCGCTCTTACCGCCTGAACACACTCAGTTTTTCAATCACCACGTAGCTTGCCGCCCATTTCCTGGGCCAGGTCGACCGCGTAGTGGTCCGTCATCCCACCGATAAAGTCGAGCATGCGTCGATAGCTGTCGTACAAGGACCAGGACGGCAGCGGGGTGTTCTCGCCGATCAGCGCCAGCACCCGTTGGTGCTTGAAGCTCGAATGGCCGGTGTGGTGCAGCTCGTGGGCCGCGCCGATAAAGGCCTCGAGCAGAATACCGAGGGTGGTGTAGGCACCGATCTCCAGCTTGGCCTTGCGGGTATTGCGGAAGATGCGCTTGCGCGCCAGCTGCTTGGCCAGCTTGACCCCCCAGTCCAGATCCGGGTGGCACAGCTCCAGCAGGTCATCCTGAAGCGTTCCGGAAAGCAGCTCCTGCTCATGCTCGACGAACACCTGGCCCACGTCGGTGACCGCTCGCTCCATGGCCGCCCCTCGCAGCGCCGCGATACGCCGGCGTTGAGACACACCGGTACGGTTCATCTCGGCGTAGTCCGACGGCTCGCCACCGGCGATCTGGGTCAGGATCTCGGCCACCTCGTCGAAAGCCAGGATATCCATCTCCACCCCGTCCTCGAGGTCAAGCAGGGCGTAGCAGATGTCATCGGCGGCCTCCACCAGCCAGGCCAGCGGATGGCGACACCAACGGTGCTCGCCCTGGGGAATCAGTCCCAGATGGTCGGCCACCTGCTCAAGTGCACCGAGTTCGCTCTGATAGCAGCCGAACTTGCCGGCCTTGCCACCGTGGGTCACCGTCCACGGATACTTGAGCAGGGTACCGAGGGTCGCTGCGGTCAGGCGCATGCCGCCGCGAAACTGGTTGTACTCGATCTGGGTGACGATACGAAAGCCCTGGGCGTTGCCTTCGTAGGTCAGCAGGTCCTCGCGCTCCAGCGGCGACAGTCCATCGAGCAGCCCGCTGCCGTTGACCTCGGCGCACTTGAACCAGTCGCGGATGGCGTACTCACCGGCATGGCCAAAAGGGGGGTTGCCGATGTCGTGCCCCAGACAGGCCGCCTGGATGATCACCCCCAGATCCGCCGGAGTGATCCAGTCGGGCAGGCGGTCACGCAGCAGCTCGCCCACGCTCATGCCCAGCGAGCGGCCGACGCAGCCCACTTCAAGCGAGTGGGTCAGGCGGGTGTGGATATGGTCGTTGTCGGTGAGGGGATGCACCTGGGTCTTGCGTCCCAGGCGGCGAAAGGAGCCGGCGAAGACGATGCGATCGTGATCCTTGTGGAAGGGACTGCGTCCCACCTCGTCACGAGTCCCGCCACGCGGATCGTGCAGTCGGCCCGGATCGAGCAGTCGTTCCCAGTTCATGGTCTTCATCGATGGCCCCTCCTTGTGGCCCTCCATTCTGACACCCGGGACGACACCTGCAAGGCCACGACCGCGAGGTCGCCAGGACCCTCATGACAGGCCCTAGGCGCATCGATGGAAAGTCGATGGAAAGGCCCGGTGGATACACCTCCACCGGGCCCTCTTTCTTTAGCGACGCTTTAGCGACGCTTCTCTACGCCAGCCGACGCTTGAGCATCATGGCGTAGACCGCTCCGGCCACGATCAGGGTGGCGGCGAAGGCGTAGATCCCGATCGAGATCCCGCTGTTGACCAGGATGCTCCAGTCACCACCGCTGATCGACATCGCCCGGCGCAGATTGAACTCCATCTGCCCACCCAGCAGCAGGCCGAGCACAACCGGCACGGTGGGAATCTCGAGCTTTCTGAGCACATAGCCGAGCACCCCGAAGGCCAGCATCATGTACAGATCGAAGGGGCTGTTATTGAGCGAATAGACCCCGACAAAGGCGATCAGAACCACCATCGGCATCAGCAGCCAGCTGGGGGCCTGCAGCACCCGGGCGAACAGTCCCACCAGCGGTACGTTGAGCACCAGCAGCATGATGTTGCCGATAAACAGCGCTGCCACCAGCCCCCACACCATCTCGGGCTGCTGGGCGAACAAAAGCGGCCCCGGGGTGATGTTCATCGACAGCAGCAGGGCCAGCAGAATCGCGGTGGTGCCGCTGCCGGGAATGCCCAGCGACAGCATCGGAATCAGCGCGCCACCGGCGGCGGCGTTGTTGCCTGCCTCGGGCGCGGCCACACCGCGCGGGTCGCCGTTGCCGAAGTCCCCCTTGGCTCCCAGCCAGCGCTTCTCGAGCATGTAGGACAGGAAGCTGCCGAGCGAGGCGCCAGCGCCGGGCAGCACCCCGGAGACGAAGCCGATCAGCGAGCCACGACCGATGGTGCCCTTGCAGGACAGCGACGCCTTCATCCCCGGCCAGGCCGAGCCCAGCTTGATATGCGGCTTGTCGGCGTCGTGGCGCTGTTCGAGAAACACCAGGCATTCGGAGATGGCGAACAGTCCCACCAGGGCCACGATAAAGTCGATGCCGTCATAGAGCTCGAAGGTGCCGAAGGTGTAGCGCGCGACGCTGGACACCGGGTCGATGCCCACGGTCCCCAGCAGCAGGCCCAGACAGGCGGCGATGAAACTCTTGGTAAAGCTGCCGCTGGTCACCCCGCCGATGGTGGCAAAGGCCAGCAGGAACAGCGCGAAGTACTCGGCCGGACCGAACTTGATCGCCAGGTCCACCAACAGCGGCGCGAACAGCGTAAGCCCGATGGTGGCGATGGTGGCGCCGACGAAGGAAGCCACCGCCGACAGCCCCAGGGCCTCGCCGCCGCGCCCCTTGAGGGCCATCGGGTAGCCGTCCAGAGTGGTCATCATCGCCGGCTCGTCGCCGGGGATATTGAGCACGATGGAACTGATCCGCCCACCGTACATGCAGCCATAGTAGACGCTGACCAGCAGGATCAGCGCGGCGGTGGGATCCAGGCCGAAGTTGAAGGCCAGCGGGATCATCAGCGCCACCCCGTTGACCGGGCCGAGCCCTGGCAGCGCCCCGATCAGGGTTCCCACGGCGCAGCCGATCAGCGCCAGCAGCAGAAATTCCGGCTGGGTCGCCACGGCGAAGCCCTGGGCAAGAAAGGCAAGCGTTTCCATGATCAGTGTCCCCCTCCCCACCAGGGCACGTCCGGCAAGGGCATGCCGAGGGCAAACTCGAACAGTGCGTACAGCCCCAGCGCCAGTCCTGTGCCGGCGATCAGCGCCTGGCCCCAGGCCGCGCCGAACAGCCGCGTCAGTACGATGGCGCAGGCCAGGGTGGCGGGAACAAACCCCAGCGGCTCGAGCAGGCCAGCGTAGGCCGCCAGCAGCAGCAGCACCGCCAGCTGTCGGGCCAGGCCGGCACGATCCGGCCAGCGCTCGTTGAAGCCCGGGCGCAGGATCAGGTAGGCCGACAGCGCCGCCAGCGGCAGGCTGACCAGCCGGGGGAAAGCCCCCGGCCCCACCGGCTGCATGAAGCCGGTGACGAAGCTATGAGAATGCCACCAGGCCCCCAGCGCCAGCACCAGCAGCACCGCGCCGGCCAGGCGATCGCCGACCTGGGCCGGCCGGCGATGCTGGTGAGCGTCGAGGTCGCTCATCTGACTCATTGAATAACCCCGATCTCGCGCGAGATGGCCTCGACGCGCTGGATGGATTCCTCGACGAAACTCGAGAAGTCGTCACCGCCACGCCACAGCGGCACCAGGCCATTCTGGGCTGCCACGTCCTTCCACTCGTCGCTGGCGTAAAGGTTCTCGAGGTCTTCGACCATGCTGGCGTAGTCCTCGTCGGAGACCTCGCCGCCGGTGTAGAAGCCGCGCCAGTTGTAGCCGGTGACGTCATAGCCCTGGCTGACCGCGGTGGGCAGCTCGTCGAAGGGCTCGGGCAGCGGATCATCCGACATCACCGCCAGCACCCGCACGTCACCGGACTCGATGAAGCCGGCGACCTCGCCCAGGTCGGTGGAAACCACGTCCACGTGGTTGCCCATCATCTGGGTTACCGCGGGGCCGCCGCCGTCGAACTGCACCCAACGCAGGGCGCCGACCTGGTCGCCGGGCAGGCCCGCGGCCTTGGCCAGCATCAATGCCCGAATGTGATCCCAGCCACCGGCACCGCTGGAGCCGGCCATGGCCACCGAGGTCGGATCGGCGACGATGGCCTCCAGCAGTTGCTCGAGGGACTCGTACTCGCTCTCGTCGTCGACCAGGATGACGCCGACGTCGGTACCGAGCATGCCCAGCCAGCGCATGGTCTCGGCACCCCCGGGATAGCGACCCTGGGCAATCTGGGTCATGCCCACGGTGCTGGTGGCGACGATCAGGTTGCTGTCATCGGCACGCTTGGAGGCCACGTTGGAGAAGGCCACCGCGCCGACACCGCCGGGCATGTTGGTGACCTGCACCGAGCCGTCGGTCAGTTCCAGGTCGGTGAGCAGCTTGCCGACGCTGCGGCAGGTGAAGTCCCAGCCGCCACCGGGGTCGGCCGGGGCGATGCACTCGTCGATGGGCAGGGCGCTGGCCGAGGTCGAGACACCGAGGCCGAGCGCGAGCAGCGGCAGGCCAAGGCGAGTGGTCAGAGTCGAGGGCATGGAAGGCTCCTTGTTTTTCGTTGTTGGCGTTTTCGTTGTGGGTGTTGCGGTCCTGCGGTCCTGCGGTCCTGCATCGTTGTCACCAGCCGGCACCGGCCATCCGGCGGATTGCCTGGCGGTTGTCGAGTCGCCATCTTGCGCGGCCACTCGCCTGGCGTTGTCCGGCGGGGACCGCCACCCAGCCTAGACGATCCCGCGCTGGCGCAGCGCCCGACACTCGTCGGCACCGAAGCCGAGTTCGGCCAGTACCTCGTCGGTATGCTCGCCAAGCTGTGGCGCCGGTCGCTGGATCATCGCCGGGGCCTCGCGCATCTTGACCGGAAAGCCGGTGGTGGCGATCTGTCCGGCCTCGCCCTGATCCAGGGTCAGGCGCATGCGCTGGTCGATGATCTGGGGGTCATCGAAGGTCTCGCGCAGATCCTGCACTCGGCCACAGGGCACGCCGGCGGTGTTCAGGTGTTCGATCCAGTCGTCCACACTGCGCCGGCGCGTCACCTCGTTGAGGATCTCGCGCAGCGCCTCGCGGTGCGCCATGCGCTGGGCGTTGTCGGCGAAGCGCGGCTGCTCGAGCAGATCGACACGACCCAGCGCCTCCAGCAGACGACGCACCATGGTCTCGCTGCTGGGGGCGATGGCGACCTCGCCATCGCTGGCCTCGAACAGGCCGTAGGGGTAGAGCATGGGATGGTCATTGCCGGTACGCCGGGGGACCTCGCCGGTGGCGAAGTACTCCGCCGCCAGATAGCCCAGCATCGCCACCAGGCCGTTGGTCAGGGCGGTCTCGAGAATCTCGCCCTGGCCGGTACGCTCGCGACGCACCAGTGCCGCGCTGACCCCGAAGGCCAGGTTGAGGCTCGCCACCATGTCGCTGATCGGTGGCGCGGCGCGCATCGGCTCGCCCCCCTCGACCCCGTTGACGCCCATGAAGCCGCTCATGGCCTGGGCGACAAAATCGTAGGCGGGTCGGTCGCGGTAGGGCCCGGTGGATCCGAAGCCGTTGATCCGCCCCACCACCAGGCGCGGGAAGCGCTGCCTCAGGGTGTCGTCGTCGAGTCCCATCTTGGCCAGCACCCCGGGGCGGAAGTTCTCCACCAGCACGTCGGCATCCTCGAGCAGGCGGTTCAGGATCTGACGCCCTTCGGGCTCGCGCAGATTGAGGGTGATCGAGCGCTTGTTGCGGTTGAACTGGGCAAAGTAGGCGCTGAAGCCGTTGACCATATTGCCCTGGCGGCGGACCACGTCGCCCTCCCCCGGGGTCTCGATCTTGATCACCTCGGCGCCGTGATCCCCCAGCATCTGGCTGGCGAAGGGGCCGGAGATCACCCGGGTCAGATCGATCACACGTATGCCGGCCAGGCTGCCCGGAGCAAGGCCGGTGGCGTCCTGGGTCGATGGCCGCGAATCGTCGCTGTCATCCCTGCCGGGGCTAGCATCCATAGGTTTGCGTATCCGTCGGTATGTCTGTGGTGGTGTCGTCTGGTCTTGCCAGGTTCAGGGATCTGGCTCAGCCCTTTGCGGTGGGCACCGCATCGGGTCGATGCAGCCTGAGCCGAGTGCCGGCCCGGGCCAGCTGAGAGCCCGGCGCACGTTCCAGTCGCCGCGCGGCAAGCCCCGCCACCTCGATCAAGGACTCCAGCGAGACGCCGGTGTCATGCCCCAGCTCCTCGAGCAGGTAGATCAGCTCCTCGGTGGCCAGATTGCCGCTGGCGCCTGGGGCGAAGGGACAGCCGCCGAGACCACCGACCGCACTTTCGTAACGCGTGACGCCAAGCGACAGCCCCTGCATGACGTTGGCCAACGCCAGACCCCGGGTATTGTGAAAGTGCAGGATCGGCCGCGCCGCGGGGGCCTGTTCGGCGATCTCACCCACCACCCGCGAGACCACGGCGGGCGTGGCCATGCCGGTGGTATCGCCAAGGGTGAGGTCATCGATACCCAGCTCGCCGAGGCGACGCGCCAGCTCACCGATGCGCCCGGCCGGCAGGTCACCCTCGAAGGGACAGCCGAAGGCCGTGGCGATGGCGCCCTGTACCTCGATACCGCTGCCGGACAGGCGCTCGACGATATCGGCGAAACCGGCCAGGGAGGCGTCGATCGAGCGATTGACGTTACGCGCGTTGTGGGTCTCGGAGGCGGACACGAACAGCACCACCCGATCGATGCCCACCTCCAGCGCGCGCTCAGCACCGCGCAGATTGGGCACCAGGGCGCTGAAGCGGGCATCCGCCAGCCCCTTGGCGGCGGCCACCAGTTCCGCGGCGTCGGCCAGCGCCGGTACCGCCCGGGGACTGACGAAAGACGTCAGCTCGAAGCGCCTGAGGCCGGCCCGGTGAAGCCCGTGCAGCAATTCGAGCTTGTGCTCGGTGGACAGCACCCGCGCCTCGTTCTGCAGGCCATCACGAAGCCCCACTTCGGTCAGTTCGATTCTGGCAGGTGCTCGCTGGGGCGGCGATGACGTCATGGCGAAGAAGTCCCTAAAAGTCGATATTTCACCAATATAGAGGCTATTGGCTCATGTTGGACATACGCCTTTTCGCTGAGACGTCCGTACGCTGACGGTGCCAGACCGCAGAGGTATTCCCCTTGACCGGTGATTTCCATAGAATTCACCGCCCAAATCGTGATCCACAGCAATTTTTGTTACGGACTCGCACATTATCGTGTTCTTCACACGTTTTTCTGTTCGCATGCCGCCTCCGTCCCGGGGCGCTTGATGTAGAGGCGTCGACGTTCGCCTTCCCACCCTGAAAAGGCCTGGTTTCATGCAATCCACTTCCTCCGACGGCTCGGCCGCCGACAAGGGCTTCTTTGGTCACCCCCGCGCCCTGGGGCCACTGTTCTTCACCGAGATGTGGGAGCGCTTTTCGTTCTACGGCATTCGCCCCATGCTGGTGCTGTTCATCGCCGCCTCGCTGTTCGACGGCGGGCTCGGCTTCGACCCCAAGACCGCCGCCGCCATCGTCGGCATCTACGGTGGTGCCATCTATCTGGCCGCGCTGCCCGGCGGCTGGCTTGCCGACAACTGGCTCGGCCAGCGCCGGGCGGTGTGGTACGGCTCCATCCTGATCGCCTTCGGTCATCTGTCCATCGCGCTGTCGGCCCTGCTCGGTGCCGTCGCCTTCTTCGTCGGGCTGATCTTCATCGTGCTCGGCACCGGGCTATTCAAGACCTGCATCTCGGTGATGGTCGGCAGCCTGTATGACGAAAGCGACGTGCGCCGCGACGGCGGCTTCGCCATCTTCTACATGGGCATCAACATCGGCAGCCTGTTCGCGCCGTTGTTCACCGGGCTATTGATGGACTCGTTGGGCTGGCACTGGGGCTTCGCCATGGGCGGCCTTGGCATGCTGATCGCACTGCTGCTGTTTCGCCTGTGGGCGGTGCCCGCCATGCAGCGCGCCGACGCCGAGCGCGGCCGCGCCTCCACCTGGGACGCCCCGGCCCAGCGCCGTCGTCACGTCGGCCCCGTCGTGTCGCTGTGCCTGGCGCTGATCGCCGCCCTGGTGGCGCTGGTCGCTACCGGCGTGGTGACCATCGACGCCCGCGCGGTGGCCGAGGCCATGACCAGCGTGCTGATCGTCGCCTCGCTGGGCTTCTTTGCCTACCTGATGCTGTTCTCCGGACTCAGCGGTGACGAGCGTATTCGCGTCACCATCTGCTTTGTGCTGATCGTCGCCGCCGCCTTCTTCTGGGCCGCCTTCGAGCAGCAGCCCACCTCCTATAACCTGTTCGCGGCCAACTACACCGACCGCAACGTGATGGGCTGGGAGGTCCCCACCCTGTGGTTCCAGTCGTTGAACCCGGTATTCATCGTGCTGCTGGGCCCGCTGTTCGGCTGGCTGTGGCCGGCGCTCGGTCGGCGCCGACTGGAACCGGGTAGCCCGATGAAGTTCGTCCTCGGCCTGTTGCTGGCGGCCTGCGGCTTCGGCCTGATGGTGCTGGCGGCGCAACAGGTACTGACAGGCACAGGGCTGGTGTCACCCTGGTGGATCGTCGGCAGCATGCTGCTGTTGACCCTGGGCGAGCTGTGCCTGTCGCCGGTGGGGCTGTCCACCATGTCGGGGCTGTCGCCACGTCGCACCCAGGGCCAGTTGATGGGCCTGTGGTTCACCGGTGCCGCCCTCGGCAACCTGGTGGCGGGCCTGATCGGCGGTCACGTCAACGCCGAGGAGCTTCAGCAGTTGCCGGAACTGTTCGGACGGTCGGCCATCGCCCTGGTGATCTTCGCCGGGGTGCTGCTGTTGCTCGTGCCGGTGTTCAAGCGCATGCTGAAGCATCACCGTCTTATCGATCCGGCGGCCGCCCACCGCGCGGACGCCGAAGCCATTGTCAGAACAGGAGTCTGAGCATGACCTCAGCCAGTGCCGATACCGCTCGCCAACGCTTGAGCGATCTGCGCGAGGCGATGCGCCGCCACGCCATCGATGCCTGGTGGCTACCGTCCAGCGATCCGCACAACAGCGAATACCTGCCCGAGCACTGGGCCGGTCGCGAGTGGCTGTCCGGCTTCGACGGCTCGGTGGGTACCCTGGTGGTGACCCAGGACGAGGCCGGCCTGTGGGTCGACAGCCGCTACTTCGTGCAGGCCGAGGCTCAACTCGCCGGCACCGGCATCAGCATGATGAAGCTGACCCAGGGGCAGGCCAGCGCACCGATGCAGTGGCTGGCCGAGCGCCTCGAGGCCGGCGACACCCTGGGCTACGACGCCCAGGTGGTGTCCCTGGCCCACGGCCGCCAGTTCGAGGACATCCTTGGTGAACGGGGCGTCGTCCTGCGCGGCGACAGCGACCTGCTCGACGAGATCTGGCGCGATCGCCCGAGCCTGCCGAGCGGGGCCATCGAACCCCACGCCGGCCGCTATCTGGACGAGACCCGGCGCCAGCGTCTGGACCGGGTACGCACGGCCATGGCCGAGCACCACGCCGACTGGCATCTGGTGTCGACGCTGGACGACATCGCCTGGCTGACCACCCTGCGCGGTGCCGACGTGGGCTTCAATCCGGTGTTCCTGTCCCATCTGCTGATCGGTCGCGCCACCGCCACCCTGTTCGTGGCACCCGGCAAGCTCGCTCCCGAACTGGTCGACGCGCTCAAGGCCGATGGTGTCGAGGTGGCCGACTACGCCGACTGGGCGGCGCGGCTGTCCGCCCTGCCGCGGGACGAACGGGTACTGATCGATCCGGCCCGGCTGACGCTGGGGACCCGCCAGGCCCTGCCGGACGAGATGACCGTGGTCGAAGCCTTCCAGCCCAGCACCCTGGCCAAGGGCATCAAGACAGCCCACGAGCTCGGCTTCGTGCGTCAGGCCATGGAAGCCGACGGCGCGGCCCTGTGTCGCTTCTTCGCCTGGCTGGAGGCCGCCTTCGCCGCCGGCGAACGGGTCACCGAGCTGGACGTCGAGGCCCGCCTGTACGAGGAACGCGCCAAGGACGAGGACTTCGTCTGCGAGAGCTTCAATACCATCGCCGCCTTCAACGCCAACGGTGCCCTGCCCCACTACCGCGCGACCCAGGAGGCCCATTCGGTGATCGAGGGCGACGGTCTGTTGCTGATCGACTCCGGCGGCCAGTACCGCGGTGGCACCACCGATATCACCCGCATGGTCCCGGTCGGCACGGTCAGTGAGGCTCAGCGCGAAGACTGCACCCTGGTGCTCAAGGGCATGATCGCACTGTCGCGGGCACGCTTCCCCGAGGGCATCGCCGCCTCGCGGCTGGACGCCCTGGCGCGGGCGCCGCTGTGGGCCACCGGCCGCGACTACGGTCACGGTACCGGCCACGGTGTGGGCTACTTCCTCAACGTCCACGAAGGCCCCCAGGTGATCAGCTCAGGCGCTTCCGTCGCCGAACATACCGCCATGCGCGAAGGCATGATCACCTCCAACGAGCCTGGGGTGTACCGTCCCGGCCAGTGGGGGGTGCGCATCGAGAACCTGGTGGCCAACCGCACCGCGGCCCCCAGCGACTTCGGCGACTTCCTGGAGTTCGAGACCCTGACCCTGTGTCCCATCGACACCCGCTGCCTGAACCTGTTCACCCTGGATCAGGCCGAGATCGACTGGCTCAACGCCTACCACGACGAGGTCCGCCGCCGGCTGGCGCCGAGGCTCGACGGCCAGGCGCTGGCCTGGCTCGAAGCCCGCACCGAACCGCTGACGGTTGCCTGATAGCGGGCCTGCTGGTCGGCCGCAGATGCAAAGGGGCCCCGCCATGGCGGGGCCCCTTTGCGTAGGCTGCCAGCGCCGTTACATGAACGGGTTCTTGACCACCGGGATGAACATCAAGCGGAAGTTCCAGTCCGCATCCCACTCATCACCGCGGATCACGCTGTGCTGGATCTCGGCGGCCAGGCGCACCGGGGTGCTGCCCATGCGGACCACGTTGGAATAGCCCAGGCCGATCGGGAAGTTGACCTTTTCGCCGCTGTCGGCCTCCCAGTTGATGCGCACGTTGGGTGTCATGCCCACCAGTTCGGTGCCGCTGAGCCGGTAGTTGAGGAAGTACTGCAGATCGGTCTGGCTGGTGTGCTCGCGGTCATCTTCGCCGGCGTAGGACCACCAGTGCTGAGCCAGCAGGCCCATGTTCCAGCCACCGGGATTGGGCGCCAGGCGCGCGATCAGGGCCGCCGGGCCGGCCTGGAACTTGCCCTGTCCCAGAACGTCATGCTCGGCGGTGGGGAAGATCTGGGTCAGCCCCAGGCCCCAGATGACGCCGTCGGCGCGGGCCGGGCCGGCCAGGGTCACCAGGGCGGTGTCACCCAGGCCCTCGGTACGCCCGCGATGGGGGGCGTTGCGGCTCCACTCGTCGGGATCGATGTCCAGCGGGCTGCCGCCCCGGGCCAGGGTACCGAAGCTCTCGTCCATCGGAGTCGAGTTGTACTGGAACACCGGGCGCACCACCAGGTTCCAGTTGTCGTCTGCCATCTCGAAGGGGAAGGACATGACCGGCTGGAACTTGAAGGAATTGGACCAGCGACCGTCGAAGTCGTCGCCGTCCAGGTGGGTATAGTCGTTCTGCATCCACAGCATCCAGGCCGAACCCACCGGATTGGTGGTTTCCTTGGCGATGGCAGCAAGATCCTCGCTGCTGGCAGCAGGCTCGCTGTTGGCCGGTACGGTGCGTGGCGAGGACCGCTCCTGGGCAAGCGAGAGGCTCGAGATGAAAACCAGCGACATGGCCACCAGGCCAAGCCGACGAGAGCGTGAAAGGTTCATGGGGGTAGGCCTCAGAATCGTGACGCTACCCCCGACGCCGAGAGTAGCGGTGCAACGTCGCCACCACTCTAGGCCACCGATAACAGGCTGATGATATGCCCCTTGGGGTAGGCCGGTCCGGGCAGGCTGGTTAAACCGGTGCCCCCCGGACTCGCCGCCCCGGCCCGCTCAGACCTCCTGGTCTTCCGCCAGCGACGGCAGCAGCACCTTCAGCTTGCGGGTCAAGGTATTGCGCCCCCAGCCCAGCAGCTCGGCAGCCTCACCCTTGCGCCCGGCGGTGTGCTTGAGCGCGGTCTCGATAAGGATGCGCTCGAAGTCCGGCACCGCCTCTTCGAGCAGGTGGGTGTGGCCCGAGGCCAGGGCGCTGTCGGCCCAGGCGCGGAAGGCTTCACGCCAGTCTCCGCCTGCGGCGCTGTCATCGCCGCCGCGCAGCTCCGGCGGCAGGTCCTCGACCAGGATCTCGCGCCCGGAGGCCATCACCGTCAGCCAGCGACAGGTGTTCTCGAGCTGACGCACGTTGCCGGGCCAGTCCACCCGGGTCAGGAACTCCTCGGCTTCGCGGGTCAGCACCTTGACGTCGGTGGACAGCTCCTTGGCCGCCTCGACCAGGAAGTGCCGCGCCAGCCGGGGAATATCCTCGCGCCGCTGGGACAGCCTTGGCAGGTGCACGCGGATGACGTTGAGGCGGTGGAACAGGTCCTCACGAAAGCGGCCATCGGCGACCAGCGTCTCGAGGTCCTGGTGGGTCGCGGCGATGATGCGCACGTCCACCTTGACCGGCGTATGACCACCGACCCGATAGAACTCGCCGTCGGCCAGCACCCGCAACAGCCGGGTCTGGGTCTCCGACGGCATGTCACCGATCTCGTCGAGGAACAGGGTGCCGCCGTTGGCCTGCTCGAAGCGCCCCTGACGACTGGCGCTGGCGCCGGTGAAGGCGCCCTTCTCGTGGCCGAACAGCTCCGACTCGATCAGATCCCGGGGGATCGCCGCCATGTTGAGGGCAATAAAGGGATTGGCGGCGCGGGGACTGTGCTGATGAAGCGCACGCGCCACGCGCTCCTTGCCGGTCCCGGACTCGCCGTTGATCAACACCGTGATATGCGAGTGCGCCAGGCGCCCGATGGCCCGGAACACCTCCTGCATCGCCGGCGCCTCACCGATGATCTCGGCGTCGAGTCCTTCAGGCACGCTGACCGGCCGCTGGCGCTCGCGCACGTGGGCCACCGCGCGTCGCACCAGGGCCAGCGCCTCGTCCACGTCGAACGGCTTGGGCAGGTACTCGAAGGCCCCGCCCTGATAGGAAGCCACCGCACTGTCCAGGTCGGAATGGGCGGTCATCACGATGACCGGCAGGTCCGGGTGCACCTGGCGCACCTTGGCCATCAGATCGAGCCCGTCGATACCTGGCATGCGGATATCGGTGACCAGTACGTCGGGCGGCTCGGCCAGCAGTCGATCGAGGATACCGTCGGCCCGCTCGACCGCCTCGACCTCAAGGTCCGGCTGCGCCAGGGCGCGCTCGAGCACCCAGCGTATGGCCCGGTCGTCGTCGACGATCATTACACGAGCGGTATCAGTCATGACTCATCTCCAGGGGAATCAACAGACGGAATTCGGTACGTCCAGGCTCGGACTCGCATTCGATCAGCCCTTCGTGCTGGTGCAGCACCGACTGGGCGATCGACAGCCCCAGGCCGCTGCCCTCGGCACGACCGGACACCATCGGATAGAACAGGGTCTCGCGCAGCGTCTCGGGGACGCCCGGGCCGTTGTCGATCACGCTGACGTCGCAGACCAGACGATGGCGCTGGGCGCCCAGGGTGAACTGGCGGCGCGCGCGGGTCCTCAGGGTCATCACCGGGTTCGGTGTCTCGGACTCGACCAGCGCCTGGACGGCGTTGCGGGCCACATTGAGCACCGCCTGGATCAACTGGGCTTCATCGCCGGTCAACTCCGGCAGGCTGGGATCATAGTCGCGCTCGATGCTCACCCGCGGCTGCTCGACCAATAGCAGCGCGCGTACCCGCTCCAGCACCCGGTGGATGTTCAGCGGCTCTCGCCGACTCACCCGGTTGGGCCCGAGCATGGAATCGACCAGATCGCGGAGCCGATCCACCTCTTCGATGATGATCCGGGTGTACTCCTTGAGCGCCGGCGTCTGCTCCAGGTCACGCTCGAGCAATTGCGCCGCGCCACGAATCCCCCCCAGGGGATTCTTGACCTCGTGGGCCAGCCCCCGCGCCAGCACCTTCATGGTTTCCTGGCGCGACTGCAGCGCTTCCTCGCGGGAAATTCGCAACAGCCGATCCCGTGGTTCCATCTCCAGCAGCAGCTCGTCAGGCGACAGCGGCGTCACGGTGTAGTCCACCGTCAAGGGGTCTCCACCGGCGAGGACCAGCCGCGCCTCCCGTTGGGTATAGGGATGCTGTCCATCCCGGGCCCGTATCAGCACCTCGGCGATATCATCCTCGCCGCTGAGCCAGTCGCTCAGCGCCACGCCGGCAACCCGACTGGCGCTGACCGCCAGCAAGGTCTCCGCCGCCGGGTTCATCCAGGTCGGTCGCAGCTCGCCGTCGAGCAGCATGACCGCAGTTGTGAGGTGTTCGATGATGCCAGGCGTCATGGGTCCATCCTGATGGGGCAAAGCGCCCACTCGATAGAGGCCGCCACGGCGCCAAGCCGGCATTCCATGGTGGCGGTCCAGGTCTCGGCCTCGAGCAGGCGTCAGACAACAACATTCAAAGCAAGAAGCGGGCCAGCCTTGGTGCCAGTGGCACACTCCCGCCGCGCAGGCGCCAGGACGGTGCTTTTGTCGAGGAGGCGGGTCACCGTCGGCGCACCTACGCACCATTTTAGTGCACCAACCTGGTGCAGGGCAGTCTCGCCTGGATCACTGTCCGCACAAGGCCCGCAGATCGCGGGTCAAGGCGGCGCAGGACGAAGGGGGTTGGCGGGAAGCAGGCGGCTGGCGCGCTGTACGTGAATGACGATATCGGCACTGCGTTGACGCACCTCTCCCGACGGGGCCAGCACCACCAGGCCCAGGCGATGCTCGCCACGCTCCAGATTGGTGAGCCACAGTGGGCCGATGCCGGTGACGCTGGTGGCGAGCACACCGTCGACCTCCAGGCCGAGGCGATCCCCCGTCGCCGGAGGCGGGCTGATCGCGGCCAGCACCTTCAATCTTCCCCCGGTCCCCGTGGGCAACACGCTGTCATCCGCCGGGGAGGCGATGGCCAGGACATCGTGGGGCTGGAAGATATCGGCGTCGCTATCCGGGCCTGGTACTGAAGGCGCCGTCGGCCTGGAGGGCGCCGCCACATCCAGCGCAGGGGCGCTGGACAACGGCGGCGGTGCCAGCTCGCGGGCGCCGGCCGAGGGGGTATCGCTGTAGCGCACGATGCCGTCGGGACCGACACTGCGATAGATGGTGCTCGCCGGCACGGTTTCTGCCACCGGCAACGCCAGCCCGGATGCTGCCAGCAAGGCAATGGCCATCAGTGATGGTCGACTCGGCGACGAGGGAGCGCTCTCGCCCCTCTCCCGGCCTGCCCTGCGCGTCCACCGCTGCATCATCGTGATTGCCCTCGCCGACCTTCCCCTGACGAGGATGACGGCAGCCACGACCCGCGCCAAGGGGATCCCTTGCCCAGGCGCAAGGCCCGCGCAAAAAAATCGGCCCCGCGATCATCGCGGGGCCGACGGAACGCACGAGGCGCTATGCCGATCAGCAGCTGTAGTACATGTCGAACTCGATCGGGTGGGTCGCCATGCGCAGACGCTCGACATCCTCGTTCTTGAGCTCGATGTAAGCGTCGATCATGTCGTCGGTGAAGACGCCACCTTCGGTCAGGAAGCTGCGGTCCTCGTCGAGGGCTGCCAGCGCCTGGTCGAGGCTCTCGGCCACGGTCGGGATGGCCTTGCCTTCTTCCGGCGGCAGGTCATAGAGGTTCTTGTCCATGGCGTCGCCGGGGTGGATCTTGTTCTTGATGCCGTCGATACCGGCCATCAGCATCGCCGCGAAGCACAGGTAGGGGTTGGCGGTCGGGTCGGGGAAACGCGCCTCGACACGCTTGCCCTTCGGGCTTGCGGTGTACGGGATACGGATGGAAGCAGAACGGTTACGGGCGCTGTAGGCCAGCATTACCGGCGCTTCGAAGCCCGGCACCAGACGCTTGTAGGAGTTGGTAGAAGCGTTGGTGAAGGCGTTCAGGGCGCGGGCGTGCTTAATGATACCGCCGATGTAGAACAGTGCCATTTCAGACAGACCGGCGTACTCGTCACCGGCAAACTGGTTCTGGCCGTCCTTCCAGAAAGACTGGTGGACGTGCATGCCGCTGCCGTTGTCGCCGACCAGCGGCTTGGGCATGAAGGTGGCGGTCTTGCCGTAGGCGTGAGCCACATTGTGGATCACGTACTTCATTTCCTGAACTTCGTCGGCCTTCTTGACCAGGGTGTTGAAGGCAACACCGATCTCGTTCTGGCCGGCGTTGGACACCTCGTGGTGGTGCACCTCGACCTTCTGGCCGATGGCCTCGAGGGTGTTGCACATGGCACCGCGCATGTCATGGAAGCTGTCCACCGGCGGAACCGGGAAGTAGCCGCCCTTGACCCGCGGACGGTGACCGAGGTTGCCACCTTCGACGGCGCGGTCGGTGGACCAGGCACCCTCTTCGGAGCTGATCTTGTACATGGCGCCTTCGATATCGGCCTTCCAGTGCACCTCGTCGAAGATGAAGAACTCGGGCTCGGGGCCGAAGAAGGCGGTGTCGCCCAGGCCAGAGGACTGCAGGTAGGCCTCGGCGCGCTTGGCGATGGAGCGCGGATCACGCTCGTAGCCCTGCATGGTGGCCGGCTCGATGATGTCGCAACGCAGGATCAGGGTCGCGTCTTCGGTGAAGGGGTCGAGGAAGCCGGTGCCGTCCTCCGGACGCAGGATCATGTCGGACTCGTTGATGCCCTTCCAGCCGTTGATGGAGGAACCATCGAACATCTGGCCATTCTCGAAGAACTCTTCGTCGACCTCGGCGGCCGGAATGGTGACGTGCTGCTCTTTACCGCGGGTATCGGTGAAGCGCAGGTCAACCCACTTCACATCATGTTCGTTGATCAGGGCGAGGGTCTTGTCTGACATGTGGTCCTCCAGAGTGGAACTTGTCTCGTGACTCGAGCGTTGCGCAACGGCGCCAATCCCATGTCACCGGTTTGAAACGGGGGATGATCCAGGGAACAAAAGGGGTACCGGGATCCTTTGTAGCACGCTCCCGGGACACTGCCCATGGCAACGTGCGCGACACGATGACACTGCCAACCACAATGCAGATTGCGTGCCAGCATTGCACCAGCATCGACCAAAAAAATCCCAACCCATTGTTTCAAATCTTTTTTATCCAAACAGGCCCTTTGCGCCAGCTTAGGGCACAAAGGCCCACCACCTTCAGGATCTGCCGACCAATGCACCACAAAAGTGCAATAAAGACTGCGACGCACCACTTTGGACCTTTGTGACAGGATCTATAAACTCTGCCGGGCCGATCGCGAGGTGTCAGTGGGCGCTGGAACCTTTCGCAACGCAAAGATACACTTTATTACGTTCGACTCCGACCGCCTCCCCTGCCGGCCGGCGTCACCCTCCTCGGAGTGTCGTCGTGAAAATCAGCTTGATCATTGATGCCCGACTTACCGGCAAGGAACTGCCTCGCCGGCTCGCGGAAGCTCGCCAGCAGGTCGCCCTCTTCCAGGGAAGAGGCGAAATCCTCGTCATCGACGATGGCGATATGGCGCCACCACTACTGGGCGAACCGGGCGAACAAGCCGTCGTCGGCTATCGCCAGGTGCGCAGCAGGCCCGCGCCCATGGGGCGGCGCCTCAATCTGGCCGCCTCCCACAGCAACGGACGCATGCTCGGCTTCTGCCTCGGCCCCCTAGACACCCACTGGGTCGAGCGAATGATGGCAGCCGCCTGCGATGATTCGCGCCCGGTGGTGCGTCCTGCTCGTCCCTGTCCGCTATCGCTGCTCAGCCTGCTGCGACGTACACCGACCCGGGCCCTGGGCGTCGAACGCACCTGGTTCGATCGACTGGGAGGCTTCGACCCGTCGCTGGACCTGAGCGCGGTAGAGGACCTCGCCACTCGCCTCAAGGCCTGTCGCGCCAAGATGGTCGTACAGCGCGCCTGAGCGTCAGATCGTCCTTTCTGCCGATTTCGCCTACTTTTTTCGCCTCGCAGGTGCTTGATAGTTCAGCATCTTGAGGATCGATGCCGAGATTGGCGCCAACAAGGCTGGTCGTTGTCATCGCCCAGGCCCTATAATGCTGCCCCACTTTTTCCAGCAGGATCCCGTCGTGATCGAGAATCTTCGCAACATCGCCATCATCGCTCACGTCGACCACGGCAAAACCACCCTGGTCGACAAGCTGTTGAGTCAGTCTGGCACTCTGGACCGCAAGGCCGAGGGTCAGGAGCGCATCATGGACTCCAATGACCAGGAGAAGGAACGCGGTATTACCATCCTGGCGAAGAACACGGCGATCCGCTGGAATTCCCCCGAGGGACAGGACTACCACATCAACATCGTCGACACCCCTGGACACGCCGACTTCGGCGGCGAGGTCGAGCGCGTGATGTCGATGGTGGACTCGGTACTGCTGCTGGTCGACGCCGTCGACGGCCCCATGCCGCAGACCCGCTTCGTCACCCAGAAGGCCTTCGATCAGGGCCTCAAGCCGATCGTGGTGGTCAACAAGATCGATCGCCCCGGCGCACGCCCGGACTGGGTCATCGACCAGATCTTCGATCTGTTCGACAACCTCGGCGCCAGCGACGAGCAGCTCGACTTCCCGATCATCTACTGCTCCGCCCTCAACGGCATCGCCGGTCCCGAGCCTGACCAGCTGTCCGACGACATGACGCCGATGTTCCAGTCCATCGTCGACATCGTCGAGCCGCCCAAGGTGGAACTCGACGGCCCGCTGCAGATGCAGATCTCGGCGCTCGACTACTCCAGCTACGTCGGCGTCATTGGCCTTGGCCGCATCACCCGCGGCGCCATCTCGCCCAACCAGCAGGTGGTGGTCATCAACAAGGAAGGCCAGACCCGCAAGGGCAAGGTCGGCCAGGTCATGACCCACCTGGGTCTCGAGCGGGTACAGACCGAGCAGGCCACCGCCGGGGACATCGTCTGCATCACCGGCATCGACGACCTGGCGATCTCCGACACCATCTGTGATCCGGCCGCCGTCGAGGCACTGCCGGCACTGACCGTCGACGAGCCCACCGTGTCCATGACCTTCCAGGTCAACGACTCACCGTTTGCCGGCAAGGACGGCAAGTTCGTCACCAGCCGCAACATTCGCGATCGTCTCGACCAGGAGCTGATCCACAACGTGGCGCTGCGTGTCGAGCAGGGCGAGTCCCCGGAGAAGTTCATCGTCTCCGGCCGCGGCGAGCTGCACCTGTCGGTGCTGATCGAGAGCATGCGTCGTGAAGGCTTCGAGCTGGCCGTGGGTCGTCCCGAGGTCATCATCCGCGAGATCGACGGTGAGAAGCAGGAGCCCTACGAAGAAGTCATCATCGACTGCGAAGAGCAGCACCAGGGCGCCATCATGGAAGAGCTCGGCTATCGCAAGGGCGAGCTCAAGAACATGAACCCGGACGGCAAGGGCCGGGTCCGCCTGGACTTCATCATCCCGGCGCGCGGCCTGATCGGCTTCCGTGGTCAGTTCCTGACCCTGACCTCCGGTACCGGCATCCTGACCAGCCGCTTCGACCACTACGGCCCGCTCAAGCCCGACGCTTCCATCGAGCGTCGCAACGGCGTGCTGGTGTCGATGGTTCCGGGCAAGGCCCTGGCCTACGCCCTGTACGCCCTGCAGGAGCGCGGCAAGCTGATCATCGACCACGGCACCGAGGTCTACGAAGGCATGCTGGTCGGCATCAACAACCGCGCCAACGACATGGTGGTCAACCCCACCAAGGGCAAGAAGCTCGACAACATGCGCGCCTCCGGCAACGACGAGAACATCGTGCTGACCCCGCCGGTGCGCTTCACTCTGGAACAGGCCATCGAGTTCCTCGATGACGACGAGCTGGTCGAGATCACCCCGAACCATATCCGTCTGCGCAAGAAGTTCCTGACCGAGAACGAGCGCAAGCGCGCCACCAAGAAGTAAGCGCTGCGTTTTCTCGCTTCATCGATGCCCGCCTCCTGGCGGGCATCGTTGTTTTCGGCCTCTCTAGCGATGCCCGGCTCTTCATGACGGGCATCGTCGTTTTGCGGAATAGACAATATCGATGCCCGGCTGTTCATGGCGGGCATCATCGTTTTGCGGCAATGCTCATATAGACAATATCGATGCCCGGCGCCCGATGGCGGCCAGTGTCGTCTGCAAGTGGAGACATCAGTATTTGGGGTGAGGACGGCACCCTGGCCGGACTGAACTATCCTTTGGTGACCACCCAGCAAGGAGGCTCACCATGGCCGCCCGACGCTTCAGCGCCTTACTGTCCCTGCTGCCAGCATTTGCCCTGGCCTCGCCATCCACCGATGACACCCTGCTCGCCAATGCCGAGCAGGAGCGCTCGGCCTTTCTCGAGACCCTGGAGTCGCTGGTCAATCTCGACTCCGGTACCGGCGATGTCGACGACCTCGCTCGCGTCGAGGCGCTATTGCAGGAACGTCTCGTCGAACTCGGCTTCGAGGTCGAACAGCACCCGGCCGAGGCCTTCGGCGGCAACACGCTGGTGGCTCGACACCAGGGCAGCGGCGACGCCGATCTCATGCTGATGATCCACTACGACACCGTCTTTTCCTCAGGCACTGTGGCAAAGCGCCCCTTTTCCAGCGACGCCTCCAGGGCCTATGGCCCCGGCGTCGGCGATGCCAAGGGCGGCATCGCGGTCATCCTGCATAGCCTGGGCCTGCTCGCTGACCTCGGGCTCTCGCCCTGGGGAACTTTGACCGTGGTGTTCAACCCCGACGAGGAAAAAGGCTCCTTTGGATCCCGTGAGCTGATCGCCGAACTGGCCAGCGAACAGGACGCGGTCCTGTCCTTCGAGCCCACCCTGGGCAAGCCCGGCGAGTCAGCGGTCACCACCGTGACCAAGGGCATCAACTACGCCTTTCTCGAGGTCGAGGGACGTGCGTCCCACGCCGGCGGCGCCCCCGAGGAAGGCCGCAATGCGGTGATGGAGCTGGCCCACCAGTTGCTCCAGCTCGATGACCTTGGCGACAGCGACAAGGGCACCACCCTCAACTGGACCATTGTCGAGGGTGGCACCAAGCGCAATATCATCCCGGACTCGGCCAGGGCCGAAGGGGACATGCGCTACTTCGATCATACCGAGTACGAGCGCGTCATGGCCGAAGCCCAGTCGATTATTGCCGAGCAGCGAGTCACGGACACCGAGGTAGCGTTTCGGCTCGAGCGCGGGCGCCCGCCGCTGCCGCCGAATCCGGCCACCGAGCAACTGGCGGCCCTCGCCCAGTCTATCTACCGCCAGGAACTCGACCAGACGCTCGCCCTGGCCGAGATCGGTGGGGGCACCGATGCGGGCTACGCCTACGACCCCGAAACCGGCCAACCCGCGGTGCTGGAGTCCCTCGGTCTGGTCGGGGGGCGCTACCACAGCGACGAGGAATTCATCGAGCTCGACAGCATTGTGCCGCGACTGTATCTCACCACCCGTCTGATCCAGGAACTTTCCGGGCCGAGCGCTGCCACAATTGATGCAGACTGATAACCGTTAGGGGTGAAGACGGCGACCGCCCTAGTTGCGGTCTATGCTAATGGGGCACCGTCATCCTTCGCGAACAAGGAGATACGCGAATGCACAAGCACGTCGAATGGGATGATCCCGGCGCTGACAGCGTTCAGCGCTACTTCGCCGACAAGCCCGACGAATACCCCACCGCCCACGTCGGCAGTATCATCGCCGGCCGCTACCATGGCTATTCGGTCAGGGTCAGGGTGGAAGCCAGGGTCGACGACGACACCGCCAGCATCGGCGACGTGGTCGCCCTGATCTCCGTGCGCACAGGCGAGCGCACCAAGAATATCGGCGACCTGTCGATCGGCGATACCGTGCGTCTTGGCGACGATCACCGCGCCCTGGCTCCCCATACCAGCAGCTGACGACGAGTTCCAGAACCCGCCAGTGACGGAAACCCGTCCCGCCAACGCCTGCTAAACGCATCGCCCCTAGTCAGGCGCCATGGTTGTATCGCAAAGTTGACATGTCAGACCGGGCCTCGGCCCGGTCAGCCATTACCGCGTCGCGACGCCGACATGTCGACGGAAGCCCCATGAGCAGCGATAACATCTGGACCCACAAAGGCACCTTCCTGCTGGCCGCGGTCGGCTCGGCGGTGGGCCTGGGTAACCTCTGGCGCTTTCCCTACCTGGCCGGCGAGCACGGTGGTGGCGCCTTTCTGCTGGTCTACGTGCTGTGCGTCTTTGCCGTCGGCATCCCGATCCTGATCGCCGAGATCATGCTTGGGCGCAACAGCCGGCGCTGCCCGATCATGGGCATGCGCTTTCTCACCCGTTGTCATCGCACCTCCCGCGCCTGGGAGACCATCGGCTGGCTCGGTGGCCTGTCCGCGCTGCTGATCCTGAGCTTCTACTCGGTGATCAGCGGCTGGGCGCTGCACTATCTTGGCGAGATGCTGACCGGGTCACTGCGCGACGCCGACGCCGCCATGCTGGCCGACAACTTTGCCAACCTGATCGCATCGCCGCTGAAGCTGACGCTCTACCACACGCTGTTTCTCGCCATCTGCGCCTACATCGTCGCCCGGGGTGTCCATCGTGGACTGGAGAGTGCCCTGCGCATCCTGATGCCGACCCTGCTGGTCATTCTGCTGGTGGTGCTGTTCTACGCCGCGACCAGCGGCGACATGGCGGCAGCCAGTCGCTTCATGCTGTCCTTCTCGCTGTCCGAGTTGAGCCTGGAAGGCTGGCTCGAGGCGATGGGGCAGTCGTTCTTCACGCTGAGTCTGGGGATGGGCGCGATCATGGCCTATGGCGCCTACATGCCCAGCGAGACCTCGCTGACCCTGACCGCCTTCGCCATCGCCCTGATCGACACCCTGGTGGCGGTAATCGCGGGGCTGGCGATCTTCGCCCTGGTGTTCGGCGCAGGACTCGCCGCCGACGAAGGGCCGGGACTGATGTTCGTGTCACTGCCGCTGGCATTCTCGGTGATGCCTTCAGGCTCGCTGGTCGGCGCCATCTTCTTCGTGCTGGTACTGGGGGCCGCGATCAGCTCGGCGATCTCGCTGATCGAGCCGGTCGCGGCCTATCTGGTCGAGCGCTTCGACCTCAGTCGCGTACTGGCGGTAGCCCTGGTGTCGGTGCTGGCCTGGGGGCTGGGGCTCGCCACGGTGGCGAGTTTCAACGTCTGGGCCGAGGCCAGCCCCGTGCATGACGTGTTCGGTCGCAGCGCCTTCGCCGTGCTGGAACTGGTGACCCACATCACGCTGCCCCTGTGCGGCCTGCTGGTGGCGCTGTTCGCCGGCTGGTCGCTGACCCAGTCCGAATCGATGAAGGAAATGCACACCCGCTCCAGCTGGCTCAGGCTGTGGCGGTTTCTGGTGCGCTTCATCGCGCCGACCGGGGTCGCCTTCGTCTTTCTGCGGGCCCTGCCCTATGTCCAGGGCTACTGGCTGCCGACCATCGGTGCCTGCGTACTGGTAGGCGCCTTCGCCGCCTACCGGCTGATGGCCGAGCAGCACGCCGCCAGCGGCTGAGGGACGTCGGGAAGCCCGACAATCAAGACCGCAACGACACCAACGCAACAACGCAACAACGCAACAACGACAATAGACAACACGGCGGGACCCAAGATGTCAGCCATCATCGATGTACGACACGTCAACAAGGCCTTCGGCGGCCTTCACGTCATCAACGACTGTTCGATTCAGGTCGAGGAAGGCTCCGTCACCGGTCTGATCGGCCCCAACGGTGCGGGCAAGTCGACCCTGTTCAACATCATCGCAGGCGCCCTGCCGCTGGATTCCGGGCAGATCCTGCTGGACGGCGAGGACATCACCAATCGTCCGGCCAACGAGCTGTTTCACAAGGGCCTGTTGCGCACCTTCCAGATCGCCCACGAGTTCTCCCAGCTCACCGCCCTGGAAAACCTGATGATGGTGCCCCCGGACCAGCCCGGGGAGTCCCTGGCCAAGGCCTGGTTCGCGCCGAAGGCGGTGCGAGCACAGGAGGCCGAGGTCAAGCGCCGGGCCCAGGAGGTGATCGAGTTCATCGGCCTCAATCATGTGCGCAACGAGCTGGCAGGCAACCTCTCCGGTGGCCAGAAGAAGCTTCTGGAGCTCGGCCGCACCATGATGACCGACGCTCGGGTGGTGCTGCTCGACGAGATCGCCGCCGGGGTCAACCGCACCCTGCTGGGAGACCTGATCGGCAATATCGAACGGATGAACCGCGAGTTCGGCTACACCTTCCTGGTCATCGAGCACGACATGGACATGATCGCCAGGCTGTGCGATCCGGTGATCGTGCTGGCCCAGGGCTCGGTGATGGTCGAGGGCTCCATCGAGGAGATCCAGAACAACCCCGAGGTCATCGAAGCCTATTTCGGCGCCGGCGCGGCCTGACAGCGGCCCGGCAACAGACACCGCGCCACCCGGGGGCCCCTCCCGTTGCAGGCGCGGCGATAACAACAACCAGGGCGCGACAGGCGCTCTTATGCAGAGAACAGGACTATGCCTCTACTCGATGCACGCGAGGTGCACGGCGGCTATGGCGGCATGAACATCCTCAACGGGGTGGACATGGCCATCGAGGCCGACCAGATCGGCGTCATCGTCGGCCCCAACGGCGCCGGCAAGTCGACCATGCTCAAGGCCATCTTCGGCCAGTTGAACGTGACCCAGGGCGATATCCTGCTGCGCGGTGAACCGATCCAGAACCTACCCACCAACCGCCTGGTAGAACTGGGCATGGGCTTCGTGCCCCAGGAGCACAACGTCTTTCCCAGCCTGACGGTCAAGGAAAACCTCGAGATGGGGGCCTTCCTCAAGCCGGGCAACGTGAAACGCATGCTGTCCAAGGTCTACGAATTCTTCCCGCCCCTTCACGAAAAGCGTCATCAGCCCGCCGGCGAGCTGTCCGGTGGCCAGCGCCAGATGGTGGCCATGGGCCGGGCGCTGATGGCCGAACCCGAACTACTGCTGCTCGACGAGCCGACTGCAGGGCTGTCGCCCAAGTACATGTACGAGATCTTCGACCGGGTCAAGGAGGTCAACGCCGCCGGCGTCGGCATCCTGATGGTGGAGCAGAACGCCAAGCAGGCCCTGGCCATCGCCGACAAGGGCTTCGTGCTGGCCGCCGGCCAGAACCGCTTCACCGACACGGGGCAGGCGCTGCTTGCCGATCCTGACGTGGCCAAGAGCTTCCTCGGCGGCTGACGCCGAGTCCTAGCGCGGAGATATCGCCTTGAACGAATTCGTGTTCTTCATCAACAACGTGCTGATCGCCGGCAGCGTCACCGGGTCGATCTATGCCATCGGCGCGGTGGGCGTGACGCTGGTCTTCAGCATCATGCGCTTTGCCCACTTCGCCCACGCCGACATGATGACCTTCGGCGCCTTCATGGTGCTGCTGCTGGCGACGCTGTTCCCCCATGCCGGCGACGTCATCGGTGTGCCCACCGCCATCGTCATGCTGCCGCTGGCCATGGTGCTGACGGCGGCGCTGGCGGTGGGCATCGACAAGGCCTTCTACAAGCCGCTGCGTGCCCACGGCGTCAAGCCGATCGTGATGGTCATCGGCTCCCTCGGCGTGACCCTGATGCTGCAGGGCCTGATCCGGCTGTTCTCGGGCACCGGCGGCCAGAGCCTGTACGTCGATGACCGCAAGGAGATCTTCCGCCTGGCGCTGCCCTTCGAGGGCGCCCGGGTGCCGGTGGTGATCACCGAGCCGCAGATCTATCTGTTCGTGCTGACCCTGGTGGCGGTGATCGGGCTGCAGCTGTTTCTGTCGCGTACCCGGCTCGGCAAGGCCATGCGCGCCATGTCCGACAACCCGGACCTGGCCCGGGCGTCGGGCATCAACACCAACACCATCGTCGCCGTGACCTGGGTGATCGTCGGTGGCCTGGCCGCCATCGCTGGCACCCTGCTGTCGATGGACGTGACGTTCAAGCCGGACTTGAGCTTCCACCTGCTGCTGCCGATCTTCGCCGCCGCCATCGTCGGCGGTGTCGGCCACCCCTTCGGCGCCATCGCCGGCGGCTTCGTGGTGGGCTTCGCCGAGACCCTGGCGGTGTTCAACTGGCGGGTGCTGCTGCGGCCCTTCAGCGACAGCCTGCCCGAGTGGCTCGCGCTGCCCAGTAACCTGGCCTTCGTCGGCACCGAGTACAAGATCGTGGTGCCCTTCTTCATCCTCGTCGCCATCCTGGTGTGGCGCCCCACCGGCATCTTCAAGGGCAAGGTGATCTGATGACGACCAACAACTTTCATCGCCGCGACGACGCCAACACCGCGCCCCAGAGCCGCTTTCCGGTGCGCGAACTCAGCCTCTTGGTGGTCCTCGCCGTCGCCGTCGGCGCGGTCTACCTGGCCATGGGTTCGGCCTATTCGACACGCATGCTGGTGGAAGCCAGCTGCTACGCCATCCTGGCCCTGGGCCTGACCATCCAGTGGGGCTACGCCGGCCAGTTCAACGCAGGCGTCATGGGCTTCGTCGCCCTCGGCGGCTTCTGCGCCATGACCTTCAGCGTGCCGGTCAATCCGGCCTTCTGGGATAGCCCGCTGCCCGGTGAGCTGGCCAAGGTACTGGGGTATCTGGCCGTCGGTATCGCGCTGGTATTCGCGCTGTCGCGCATGACTCGCCTGGGCGTGCCGTCCTGGCTGCGCACCCTGATCACCGTGGTGATCGGCCTCGTCGTCTACATGGTGGTGATCAGCGAGCTGCGCGAGGTCACCGACGCCATCGAAAGCCAGATGGGCTTCATCGGTGGGTTCGGCCTGCCGGTGTGGGTCGGCTGGGTGGTCGGCGGAGCGCTGGCCGGCGGTATCGGCTACTTTATCGGCCACGTCTGCCTGGGGCTTCGCAGCGACTATCTGGCCATCGCCACCCTGGGCATCGCCGAGATCATCAAGGCCTTTCTCAAGAACTCTGACTGGCTGACCCGTGGCACCGCTACCGTGTCGCCGCTGCCGTGGCCGGTACCCGATCCCGGCGAGGTCGGCTTCACCCTGGCGCGGGCGCTCTATCTGTCGGTGACGGCGGTGATGATCCTGGGCATCTTCTTTTTGCTCAACCGAGCCTACAACGCCCCCTGGGGCCGCATGATCCGGGCGATTCGCGACAACGAGGTGTCATCTGCCGCCATGGGCAAGGACATCAATCGCCGCCGGCTCGAGATCTTCGTGCTGGGCTGCGTGCTGATGGGCCTCGGCGGCGCGGCACTCGGCAGCTTCAACAGCATCTTCGACCCCAACGGCTACCTGCCGCTCAACCACACCTTCCTGGTGCTGGTGATGGTCATCCTGGGTGGGCCGGGCAACAATCTCGGTACCCTGTTCGGCGCGGTGGCGGTGTACATCATCTGGATCATGTCAGAGCCGCTGGCGCTCTACGTGATGGAGTTGATCGCCCACTTCGGCCAGGCCAGCTTCGGCTGGGAGCTACCCAGCAACCTGGAAAGCCGAGCCCTGCAGGCCAGGGTATTCGTCATCGGGCTGTTGATCACGGTGGTGCTGCGCGTCGCCCCCAAAGGGCTGCTGCCGGAGAAGGTCAAGCACCATGACTGAGGCGTGTCCGTCGACACCGCTACTGCGGACAGTGCCTGACGCCGGTCGTCGTCACTGATGGTCTCATCCTGGCGGCCCAGGGTCGCCAGGGCCCGCCTCTCACGCCTCTTGCCCCATCACTGGCCATCTCGCACGACATCGCCAGCTCGACGCCAATGACAGGCCCCTACCAACGATAAAGCCCCCAGCCAGATGGCCGGGGGCTTTCCTTGAGCGCCTCTGTTGCGAGCATTGGCGCGGTCATTGGGCGGAGGCGACCGCCCGGATGCGTTGTCGTCCGTCGACGACTCGCCTTACTTTACGTCATGGCGGCTATTCAACAAAGCCCTTGCCGGTAAAAGTGCCGTTTTCCACGGCCATTTCCTGTACCACACCAGGCACATCGCCGTTGTCGTCGAAGTCCTGGGTACCGGAGGCGCCTTCATAGTTGATCTCGGTCCCCGCTGCGATCAGCTCCACCGCCTTCTCCCACTCACCGGGCAGGATGACCTCACCGGGGGGAGAGGACACGCTGCGCAGCGCCTCAGACACACCCTCGCGCTCGGCACTGCCGTTCTGCTGGATGGCCAGCCCCAGCAGGAAGGCCGCATCGTAGGCCTGGGCGGCGAATACGGCGGTGGGGTCGATGTCGGCGTTGTTGGCAAGTTCAGTGAAGATCTCGGTGCCGGGAAGGTCCGGGCTGCCCGGACGGGTGGCGATCATGCCGTCGAGCACGTCGGCGCCGATGGCCTCGACCAGGCTGTCGCCGACCATGCCATCGGCCCCCACGTACTGGGTGAACATGCCGCTCTCGTAGGCCTGGCGCACCACCGTCTGGCCGGAGGTATCGGCGTAGGCGAGTACCACCAGGGTCTGGGCGCCGGTGGCCGACAGGGTGCCGAGTTCGCTGCGGTAGTCGGCGCGGTTGTCCTCGTGGGCGAGGTTTTCCAGCACGCTGCCGCCGCCGTCCTCGAAGGCCGAGCTGAAGGCGTCGGACAGGCCGCGTCCGTAGTCGTTGTTGACGTAGGTGACGGCGACTTCCTCGATGCCCTTGTCGATCAGCAACTTGGCCAGCATCTCGCCCTGGAAGGCATCGGAGGGCACGGTGCGGAACACCAGGTCATTGTCGTCGAGGTCGGTGACCGCCGGCGCCGTGGAGGCCGGAGACACCATGGTCACGCCACCCGGAATCGCCGCGTTGTTGGCCGCGGCGATGGTGGCACCGGTACACAGCGCGCCAACGATGGCGGTGACCTGCTCGGTGTTGACCATGCGGTCAGCCGCGTTGGACGCCGCCGAAGCGTCGCCGCAGGTGGTGTCGCCGGTCGGCATCACCACGTCCTGGCCATCGAGGATGCCACCCTGGTTGTTGATATGGTCAACCGCCAGCTGGGCGCCGTCGTAGATCGGCGGCGTCAGGCTCTCGATCCCCCCGGTGAAGCCGCCGAGAAATCCGATCTTGACCTCTGCGTGGGCCATGGAGCCGACCGCCAGGGTGGTTGCAGCCACGGCGGTCGCCAGTACGCGCTTTTTCATGATTGTTGGTCTCGCTCTGGTTGTCCTGAGATGAAGCCGAGACGAGCGCGGTCAGCCGCGGCTCGCCCACTCGATCTTCATACCCCCAATCTGGAAGGCCGCCGGGGAAAACTCAAGTCCCCGCCGCCAACGCTAGGCCGGCTGGATGCAACAAGACGGGGTTCAGGACTGGCGTCTGTGGCCAGGCTTCTATACTCAGCACAGGCCCTGCCATCTGGCGGGGCCAACGCCCCTCACTCGCCAAGGAGCACACCATGTCTCGTTGCGCCCTGCTCGCCCCTGCCCTGATCGGTCTCGGCTCTGTTCTCGCCAGCGCCGGCGCCATGGCCGGACAAAACGTTGACTACCAGGTGGACGGTGAAGCCTTCCAGGGCTATTTCGCCCCCGCCACGTCCTCTTCCAAGGGCAGCGTGCTGATCATCCACGACTGGGATGGCCTCACCGACTATGAAAGAAAGCGTGCCGACATGCTCGCCGAGGCGGGCTACGACGCCTTCGCCGTGGACCTCTACGGCGCCGGCAACCGCCCCGAGGAGATCGACGCGCGCAAGGCCGAGATGGCGGTGCTCTACGATGACCGTGAACGCATGCGCCGGCTGACCCTAGCGGGGCTGACCCAGGCCCGTGAACAGGGCGCCGGCGAAGACACCGTGGTGATGGGCTACTGCTTCGGTGGCGCCGTGGTGCTGGAGATGGCCCGCGCCAACGCCGACGAAGGTGTGCGTGGTTTCGCTACCTTCCACGGCGGCCTCGGCACACCGGAAGGCCAGGGCTACTCCGCCGATACGCCACCGATCCTGGTCGCCCACGGTGGTGCCGACGCCTCCATCGGCATGGACCAGGTGGCGGCGCTGTCCGAGGAGCTGGAGGCGGCTGGCGCCCCCTACGAGATCCAGGTCTACTCCGGTGCTCCCCACGCCTTCACGGTATTCGGCAGCGATCGCTACCAGGCTCGGGCCGACCAGGCCTCCTGGGCGGCCTTCCACCAGCTGCTGCGGCGCGCCCTGGAACAGCAGGATCAGGGCTGAACCGCTAGCGTCGTCAACAGCCCGGCCACCTGGAAGCCGCTCCCAGGTGGCCTCTGAGCACCAGAAGGTGTGCAACGGATGAAAACACCGAGGCAGATTATTCGGTAGAATCCGCCTCCATCGTGCCGATCGCCCATTCGATAGCAGCCAACGAGAACATTTTGCTGACTATCGATGGGTGTCGCGTCTTCCCACCTTGCACGGCAGGCCATCCACCCTGTCCTTCTGGAGCCTCCCCATGTCCACCCCCGATCGTTCCCCCGGCCTGTGGCGCCGTATCCCGCTATGGCAGAAGATCCTGGTCGGCCTCGCCCTGGGTGTCCTCGTCGGCACCCTGATGGGCGAAAGCGCCAGCGTGTTCAAGCCCATCGGTGACATCTTCATCAGCGCCATCAAGATGCTGATCGTGCCGCTGGTGTTCTCTACCCTGGTGGTCGGTATCACCGCCATGCGTGACCCCCAGAAGATGGGCCGCATCGGCGCGCGGACCATCGCGCTGTATCTGGTGACCACCGCCTTCGCCATCGCCATCGGCCTGGCCGCCTCCTGGCTGTTTCAGCCTGGCGTTGGCCTCGACATGACCTTCGAGGCCAACCCAGACGCGGCCAAGGAAGCCCCAAGCCTAGTGCAGATCGTGGTCGGCCTGGTGCCCCAGAACCCGGTGGACGCCCTGGCCAGCGGCAATATCCTGCAGATCATCGTGTTCGCCATTGGCCTCGGTGTCTCGCTGACCCTGATCGGCGAGAAGGGCGAGCCGGTGGTCAAGGTGTTCGAGAGCTTCGCCGAGGCCATGGTCAAGCTGACCAGCCTGGTGATGGCGCTGGCGCCCTTCGGCGTGTTCGGTCTGATCGCCCACGTCGCCGGCAGCTACGGCGCCGAGGTGCTGCTGCCCCTGGTCAAGGTGATCGGCGTGGCCTACCTGGCCAGCGTCGTCCACGTGCTGGTGGTCTACTCCGGTCTGCTGTCGCTGCTCGGTCGTCTCAATCCGGTGCGCTACCTGCAGGGCATTCTCGATGCCCTGGTGGTGGCCTATTCGTCGGCGTCCTCGTCCGGCACCCTGCCGGTCTCGCTGCGCTGCGCGACGAAGAACCTCGGCGTGTCCGAGGGTGTCGCCGGCTTCGTGCTGCCGGTGGGCGCCACCATCAACATGGACGGCACCGCCATCTATCAGGGGGTGGTGGCGGTATTCATCGCCCAGTTGATCGGCGTCGACCTGAGCCTGGCCGACTACGGCATGATCATCGTCACCGGTACCCTGGCGTCCATCGGCACCGCCGGTGTCCCGGGCGCCGGCCTGGTGATGCTGTCCATCGTCATGGCCCAGATCGGCCTGCCGCTGGAAGCCCTGGCGGTGGTCGCCGGCGTCGATCGCATCCTCGACATGGCCCGTACCAGCGTCAACGTGGCCGGAGACCTGATGGTCACCACCCTGGTCGGCAAGAGCGAAGGCGAACTCGACGAGAACGTCTACAACGCCGCCAACAAGACCTGACCAGCCCCCCGAGCCCCTGCCAGACGACGATGCCCCGGCCAGTTGGCCGGGGCATCGTCGTTCAGGGTTCCGCCAGCATCATCGCTTTCAGCTGTGGCCCTGTTGCTCCTGGCTTGCCGTCTCGCGGGCGTCGAAGTCGGCATCCTGCGTGGCACCAGCGTGTTCAGCCGCGCAGTAGGTGGTGTGATGATTGGCGCAGGGCCCTTCTGCAGGGGCCAGCGGCTCAGCCAGCTTGGCAATCTTGCCGTCGACAACACCTGCCTGAGCGGACAGCGGCAGGGCCAAGAGGGCCAATACGAGCAGCGCGTTTCTGGTCTTCATGTTGTGTCTCCTGAGATGGCCGGTAAGGCTCTCTGGCAGCATACAACTTCGCAGACTAATAAAGTGAAACCCTCTGTGGGAGTCTCGCCAGGAATTGTCGAGAAGGGTAGCGAATCGTGTAAAAACTGAACGATATCAATATATTAAAATTCATCCAAGACACCTCGATGGCCACCTCTACGACGCCATGCCAAGCGCAGAACTGCTACGCTGAGGGGATATCCACCCATGTCAGCGACCCGGCGCCAGCCGCTTCGATCGCAGGGAGCACTTCATGACCCCCTCCACGTCCTCTCCCACCCCCTCCTGCTCGTCGTTGACACCCACCAGGCTCTCCGGCAGCCGCCTCGACATCGGCCGTGCCCACGGCAGCCAGCACCGTGAGGCGATCCTTGCCAGCATCGACGTCTACGACCGACTGTTTCATGACCTGGCGGGCCTGCGCTGGCACGAGGCGCGACGCGACGCCGAACGCTTCCTGCCGATGATCGAGCGGCGCTACCCGGCCATCCTCGAGGAGCTCGACGGCATCGCCCAGGGCATCGGCGGTGATCTGGCCGACGTGCTGACCCTCAACTGTCGCAGCGAGGTGTCGCTGACCCGCGCCGGCGGTGGCTGCTCGGCCTTTTCGCTCTATCACGCCGGCCGCCAGTGGCTCGCCCAGAACTGGGACTGGCGCGCCGACCAACTCGACCATCTGGTGATCCTCGAGATCCAGGCTCCCGGCGCACCGCCGTTGATCAGCGTGGGCGAGGCCGGCATGGTCGGCAAGATAGGGCTCAACGCCAATGGTGTGGGAGTCGGACTCAATGCCATCCGCTCGGCGACCTGTGGCGAGGGACTGCCGATCCATATCGCCCTGCGCGCCATGCTCGAGTGCGAGACCCTCGACGCCGCCCGGCAAATCGCCCACGACGGTGTCTGTGCGCCCGCCCACTTCCTGCTGGCCGACGGCAGCGGCCAGGCAGAAGGGCTCGAGGTTCACCCCGGGCAACCGGGAACCATCACCCCGGCTCGCGGGGTCGTCACCCATACCAATCACCTGGTCAGTGACACCGCCACCCACTGGGTCGAGGACTTCCCCAAGCCGGACTCCTGGTCCCGCCTGAGTCGCCTCGACGCGCTGGTCGAGCAACTGCTCGACGGTCTGGGTATGGATGACTCGGGTGCGGATGAATTGGCTGCGGACGAACGGGGTACAGCGAGCACAGCCCCCAACGAGAGCGCCACCCTCGACGCCGAGCGGCTATTCGACCTGCTCGGTGATCATACCCCCGGCGAGGACAGCCTGTGTCGCCACTTCGACCCGAGCGTCGCTGAAGCCGAGCGGATGGAAACGCTGTTCAGCGTGGTCATGGACCTGACCGACAAGGTGCTGTGGCTACGCCACGGCAAGCCCTGCCAGACCACCCATTCAATGCGCCTTGTGCCCACCGCCGTGTGACCCTGACGCCTCGCTTCCGTCCCTGCCGAGTTCGCCTTTCAGGTACTGTTCGGTGGTCAGCAGAAACAGCCGCCGAAACAGCTCGTGGATCGCCTCCTCTCGGCGCAGCGAGGCAAGCTCCGGATCCTTCTCTTCACTGCCCACCTCCTTCGGGTACTCCCAGGCCATGCGCATGGAGCCCGAGCTGACGTCGAAGATCTCGAGGGTCGGGTTGGCTCCGTGAAGCGCGGTCTTGATGCGATAGGACATGACGACCTCCTGCAGACGCTGATAGCCCAAAACAATGAGAATCATTAACGTTTGCAATATGGTCGTGTTTGGATGGCCTGTCAAGGCTCGTCCTGATCATCTCTGTTCAGCGACCAGAAGAAGCAGGCAACCGTCGCCGTGTCTATCGCAGGACTCAGCGTGTCAGCAATGCGCTGATGGCGACACCGGTGTGCATGACGTGTTCGTGCATGTGGCGGCGGGCAAGGTCGGCGTCCCTGGCGATCAAGGCATCGAGGATGGCGCGATGCTCATCGGTGGACTCCTGCCAGCGGCCGAGGCGATTCAGCGCCAGATAGCGCGCCCGCTCCAACCGACCCAGCAGGCGCTGGTGGGTTTCCACCAGCACCGGATTGCGCGCCGCCTCGACCAGCAGCGCGTGGATACGGGTATTGGTGGCGAAGTAGCCGTCGCGATCGCCCTTGGCGTGCTGCTTTTCCAGGCGAGTCTGCAGTGAGGCCAGCCGCTTGAGCTCGGTCTCTGTCATGCGCCCGGCCGCCAGTTCCACCGCCATGGCCTCGAGCCCGGCCTCGACCTCGAACAGATGACGCAGCTCGTCACCATCAAGCAGGGTGACCAGGGCGTTGCGATTGCGCCGCAGGGTCACCAGGCCTTCGCCCGCCAGCTGGTTCAAGGCATCGCGCAGGGGCGTGCGCGAGATGCCCAGACGCCGACACAGAGCCGGCTCCAGCAGACGCTCCCCAGGGGCCAGCTCACCGTGGACGATCAGCCCCTTGAGCAGGTCGTAGGCTTCATCGGCCAGGGACGGCGCCTGGATACGGCGGCGGTGAGGCGCTCGCTGACGCGTGCCTCTATCGGAGGGTGAAGCGACGGTGGCGTCGTCGGTTGTCGACGTCATGGGCATGGACCCTGGAAAATTGAAGGAGAGAAGGGCCCAGAGTATATCGCCTGCCCCGGGCCCGACATCCCCTTCAGGACTGCGGTTCGTCGGTCGGGTCGACGAACACACCCGGCGTCGGGGTACTCGAGGCACGCGCCGCCACCTCGTCCTCGAGTGCTGCGTCGGCTTCGGCGGAGCCTTCACCGTCCAGCGCCGGCAACACATAGTCATTGACCACGTTACGGAAGATGCGCACGTTCTTCGAATGGCGCAGCCCACCGTCGATCGGCAGCATCGCGGTCATCACGACCACAGCGTCACGCTCGGGCAGCGCCGTCACGAACTGGCCCTTGAATCCCATCATGTCGAAGCTCGGCGTGGTATCGACGATATGGCCAAGCCACAGGTAGTAGCCAAAGTCTCGCGCGGCGCGAGGAGTCGTCATCTGTGCGATCCAGCCCTCAGGCACGATCTGCTCGCCATCAAAGCGCCCCTGGTCGATCAGCAATTGGCCCAGCTTGGCCAGATCCATGGATCTGAGCCTCAACCCCCAGCCTGCCGACACCAATCCCTTGTCATCGGCTCGCTGCCAGCTTGCGTTCTCCATACCAAGGGGCTCGAACAGCCGCCGCTCGGCGTATTCGGCAAGAGGCTCACCGGCAGCGGCCTCGAGCATGGCGGCGGCGAATACCGGATTGACGTCGGTGTAGTCGAAAGCGCTGCCGGGTTCCCACGCAACCGGGGTGTCGGCGATCAACGCCAGGCGATCCTCGGCCCCGTAGTAGATGGGGTCACCTTCCGGATCGAAGTCATAAGCAAGCCCAGAGGACATCGACAGCAGGTGCGCCAGAGTGACCTCCTCCTTGTCGGCGACATACTCGGCCAGATCGGGGCGCAGGGTAGCGATGACATCGGCCACACTGGCGTCCAGGGTGATCTTGCCCTCCTCGATCAGCAGACCCGCCAGCAGCGCGGTCACCGTCTTGGTCACCGAGTAGAGCTCATAGTTGTGCTGCCTGCCGAGATCCTGGGTATAGCGTTCCATGATGACCTGGCCGTCCTTGACCACCATCAGGCTGCGCACGTCGTAGCCCTGGGCGTCGAGCCACGACGACAGCTCGCTCAGCGGGGCCGCATCCACTCCCACTTCGCTGGGTGCGGCACTTGGCAGGTCACTGGCGTTCGCGGTGGCACCGAGTGAACCGCACAGCAGGGTGGCGGCGACGAGTCCTGTGAGGGAACGACGACCGTGGGCAAATCTGGAAACAGATGCAGGAAACTGAAGGTGCATGGTGATACCTCGCTGTTGTACTTGTTGTGGTGATGCCTGCCAGGGTGACAGTGGCGGAGGGTCAGCGCCGGCCGATCAGCGTTGCCACATCCCTGCTCAAGCCCTTGTGCGGCTTGTCGGGGGGTGCGGCGTAGCTGCCGACGGTGGCCTTGGCGCGGCCGAGATCGACCAGCGCCTGGGCCTGGGTGATGGCGCAGGTCACGCCGTCCAGCGCCGGCACCGGCAGCTCGGCGGCGACCTGGCGGGCCAACCCCGCCAGCGGGGCCCCGGCCAGGATCAGCACGTCGGCGCCATCCTCTCTGACCGCCTGTTCGGCCAGCTCGATCAGCCGCCCTCCCTGGTCCTGCTGCACGCTACCGATGGCCGCAAGGGGTTCGTCCAGGGCGCGGATACTGGCCAGCCGCGAGCCCAGGCCGTAGCTGTCCACGGTTTCGCGGTACCAGGCCTGGATGCGCTGGGAGATGGCGATGATCGAGAAACGCCCGCCGTACTGACAGGCGCTCATCAGCGCCGCTTCGGTCAGCCCCACCACCGGGATCGGCAGGGCCTCGCGCAACGCGGGCAGACCGGGATCGCCGAAGGCGGCCACCACCACGGCGTCGTGGCCGGGGTAGCGCTCGGCGGCGAGACCCAGGGTCGCATAGCCGCCGATCAGCGCCTCGGCGCGGGTCTCGATATAGGCCACACCGAAGGGCGCGGTGGCGACGCTCAGTTCGCTGCCCGGGCGCAGGCTTGCCTGTGCTTCACGCTCGATCAGCGCGCTGACGTCGTCTGAAATATTGGGATTGATGACCAGAAGCTTCATGGCAGTCTCTTTGTGGTGGGCCGGTCCGAGGCGCCGAATGCGAAACCTCGGCCCTTTCGTAGCTTGTCGTTCGGTCGATGCCGTACTTCAGTCGCCAGTACCTCGATCATTCAGTACCTCGATCATTCAGTACCCCAGTGCCCGCGGCAGCCAGGTGACCAGCGAGGGGAAGGCGATACACGCCACCAGCACCACATACTGAAAGACGATGAAGGGCCAGGCGCTCTTCATCAGCTCGTTCAGGCTGATATTGGAGATGCCGCACATCACGAACAGCAGCACCCCCACCGGCGGCGTCATCATGCCCACCACCAGGTTCATCACGAACAGAAAGCCGAACAGCAGCGGATCGATGCCGTAGGACAGCGCGATCGGTGCCAGCAGGGGCACCAGCATGATGTAGGCGGCGTTGGACTCGACGAACATGCCGACCAGGATCAACAGCCCCATCACCAGCAGCAGGAACATCAGCGGGTCGCTGGTCAGTCCCTGCAGGGCGCTGGTCAGTCGCATCGGCACCAGATCGATGGTGAAGGCAAAGGTCATGGTCGAGGCGAAGGCGATCAGCGCCCCCACCATGGCTGCGGTGACCGCGGCGTTGAACATCGCCCGCGGCAGGTGCGACAGGCGTAGCTGGCGGGTGACGAAGAAGCCGATCACCAGCGCGTAGAGCACGGCGATGCCGGCCCCCTCCGTCGGGGTGAAGGCACCGGCGACGATGCCACCGACCACGACGATCGGCATCAGCAGAATGGGCAGCGCCCGCCAGGTCTGCACCAGCACGTGGCGCAGCCCGATGACTCCGCCGGCCAGCGGATAGCCACGGCGCATCGACAGGAAGCTGGCCAGGCCCATGAAGCCCAGCGCCAGCACCAGCCCCGGCACGATACCCGCCATGAACAGCCCGCCTACCGAGACGCTAGAGCCGGCCATCAAGGCGTAGACGATCATCGCATTGCTGGGCGGGATGATCGCCCCCAGGTTGGCCGCCGAGGCGACCACCGCGCTGCTGTAGCCGGTGTCGTACTGCTGACGCATGGACGGCACCAGCGAACTGCCCAGGGCGCTGGCACTGGCCACCGCCGCCCCGCTGACCGCCGCCAGCACCATGCCGGCGACGATCGCCACGTGGGCGAGCCCGCCGTGGACGCGGCCGATCAACGAGTTGGCGAAGTCGACCAGGCGCTGAAGGATCCCTGCCGCCACCATCAACTCGCCGGCCAGCATGAACAACGGAATCGCCATCAGCGGAAAGCTGTCCACCGAGTGCATCATGCGCTGTGGCAGCACCGCCAGGTCCATGCCGCCGACGACCAGCCCCACCAGCGAGGCAAGGCCCAGGGCAAAGGCCAGCGGCATACGCAGAAGCGCCAGTACCGCAAAGCTCAGAATAATCGCCAGGGTCATGGGCGCACCTCCTCACCTCGGTCATGGCCTGAGTCGGGTCCAGCCGGGGCGGAAGGCAGCGGCTCAAGCTCCAGGCACTGGGCGATCAGATGCAGCGCACAGTGGATCGCCGAGATCAGCACCGCGATATAGAACACCGCCGCGGTGATCGGCATGGTTGGCATCAGCTGCGGCCACTTGTCGATCACCGCACCGGTTCCCACCACCCCCAGGATCACCATCAGTACCACCCCCAACGCCGCCATCAGCTGGGCCAGCCGGCGCTGGGCGCCGGCGGGCAGGTGGCTGACAAGGGCATCGATACCGACGTGGATGCCACTCTTGATACCGTGGGGAATGGCCAGAAAGATCGCCCATACAAAGCACAACCGGGACAGCTCATCGGCGGAGTCGATACTGGTGCCGAGCAGGTAGCGTGCCACCACCTGGGCGCACACCAGCACCGTCATCAGGCCCATGGCCAGCAGGATGGCGTAGTAGGAGCCACGGTCCAGCCACGCCAGCAGATGCAGGAAATGGCGCCGAACCGGATGGCCCGCGTGGGCCTCCAGGCGTTGCCAGGCCCGTGTCATGCCCCCAGCTCCTCGAGCACCTTGTCGACCAGCTCAGCGCCGAGCTTTTCGCGCAGATCATCCACTACGCTCTGGCTGGCCTCGCGCAGGGCCGCGCGGGTCTCGTCGCTGATCGGAGTGAACTGCATGCCGCGCTCGATCAGGGTATCGCGGGCCTGGGTATCCTCGGCCGCCGCGGTCTCGCGCTGCCAGGCCACCGCCTCGTCCATGGCCGCCATCAGGGTGGCACGCTGGTCGTCGCTCAGGTCCTCGAACTTGTCGCGATTGGCGACCACCACGATGTAGTCGTAGAAGTGTCCGGTATCGGACAGGTACGGCTGCACCTCGTCCAGACGCTTGGTCTCGATGATGCTGTAGGGGTTCTCCTGGCCATCGAGCACCCCCTGCTGCAGCGCACCGTAGACCTCCTTGATGTCCATCGACACCGGATTGGCACCGATGGCGCGGAAGGTGTCCAGGTGGGTCTGGTTGGGCTGCAGGCGGATCTTCAGGTCCTGAAAGTCCTCGATCGACTCAAGCGGCCGCTCGGCGTTGGTGACGTGGCGGAAGCCGAGTTCCATGTAGCCCAGCGCCACGAACCCGGCCTCGGCCAGTTTCTCGTCGAGCAGCTCGCCGACCTCGCCGTCGATCAGCGCAAAGGCGTCCTCGCGGCTGTCGAAGGCGAACGGCAGGCTCAGCGCCTCGAGTTCCGGCACGGTACGCGACAGGTAGGAGATGCCGATCCAGCTGCCCATGATGGCGCCGGAACTGACCTGATCGAGATTCTCGCCGGCACCGCCAAGCTGCATGTTGGGGAACAGCTGGGCGGTCAGATCGCCATCGCTCTGCTCCGCCAGGGTCTCGGCGAAGCGCGCCATGGCGCGACTGCTGGAGTGATCATCGGTGAAGTTGCCGCCAAAGCGCAGGTCTTCTGCCTGGGCCAGCAGCGGTGTGCAAAGACCCAGGGCCAGCGCGCCGGCACCCAGCAGGGAAAGACGGGAGGGAGTCGTCATGTCGCAATCCTTGTTGTTGGTATTGGGTAAGGAATCGGTGATGGAACGCTCAAGCGAGCCCACCTGCTTTGACCTTAGTCGAACACACTAAAGAATTCCAAATCTTGAATACTATTTTTTTTAAAAACTTTATTTATCAGATAGTTGTTGTTTTCACATTCAGCAAGAAGCGACTTATGACATGCGGAGGCCATGCGACAGGAGATCTTCCGGGCGCCGAGCCGTGGGTGGCGAACCATGGGTGGCGAACTATGGGTGGCAAGCCGTGCACGGCGGGGAGTGTCCGGTAGCAAGGAGCAGTGGGCCCAAGCCCCTTGGTGCAGGGCTTGAGGGGAGGCTCGAAGGGAAAAGAGCCCTGGGAAAAGGGGCTCGAGGGCAAAGGTTTGGGAGAAAGCGTTCGGGAGAAAAGGTTCGGCAGAAAGGGTTCGGGGGACGGCGCGGCCAGCACCTGCAGCCCCGCGCCAGGCAACGCTCGCGGTCAGTCGTCGCCAGCGTTGTCGGGCAGCCCCTGCAGCACGGCCTGGCCGGTCTTGCGCATGTGCAGGCTCAGGGCCTCGGACAGCGCCTGGGCGTCCCGCGCCTCAAGCGCCTCGACGAAGTAGCTGTGCTCGCGAGCGGACTCCTCCCAGCGGCTGGCGTCCAGGTTGGCCATGTAGCGCGCCCGGGTAATACGCAACGTCAGCGATTGCTCCAGGTCTTTCAGCACCCGATTGCCGGACAGGTCCGCCAGACGCTGGTGAATGCGTTGATTGAGGGCAAAGTAGCGCTTGCGCTGATTGTCCGCGAAATAGCCCATCATCTCGTCATGGAGTCGGCGGATCTCGGCGATGTCGGCATCAGAGGCGCGCACCGCCAGCAGGTTGCCCGCCAGCGACTCCAGTGCCGCCATGACCTCGAACAGATCACGTACCTCGTCACGATCCACCCTGGTCACCCGGGCCCCACGATGGGGCAGCATCTCGACCAGGCCTTCGCTGGCCAGCACCTTGAGCGCCTGGCGCAGTGGCGTCGGCGACACCCCAAAGGCCTCGCACAGGGGTTTTTCCGCGATCCGGCTGCCGGGGGCCAGCTCTCCTTCCAGTACCATTTCGCGCAGGCGCTCGGCCACCGCCTCATAAAGGCTCGAGCGCTTGAGCGGCGCCGGGCGAGGCGGTGACAGCACGTCCTGATCCAGGGACTCGTTCATGGCGGCTCCTTTTGCTCCTCGGTGCTCCTGGGTGCTCATGCTGGCTGCTTGCGGAGGACTGGGGCGTCGCTTCAGCCCACAGCGCCCTGGAGCGGGCACCCACTGCTCAGCACGCCGACCATCGACCACCAGCACTCAACAAAGCGCTGAAATCAAAGTTATTTCCACACCCCATCGAAGATCCCAAGGCGCGGATTCCACGATGGTGGCCAGGCGTCCACTGCCACTTTCACAGCAAGATGTCATGGCGATTGATGCAGTGTACTTGCAAAAACTCGACGTTATGCAATGCTGAAAAGGTCGTAGAAATTTGGAATTCCGAATTTCTTTCAAGATTCAGTGTAGCGCGCCACAGGCAAGACCGGCCACCGCCGATACGCCTCCGGGGCACGCCCCACACAACAACAACACGACCTTGCACAGGATCGCCACGCCCATGCAACGCACCCTTCTCGGAATGCTGACCCCCTCGTCGAACACCGTGCTGGAGCCTTACACCAGCGCCATACTGCGGGACCTCATGCCAGCGGTCAGTGCCCACTTTCAGCGCTTCACGGTCAAGGAAATCTCGCTGAGCGAGGCGGCCCTGGCCCAGTTCGACCCCGCACCACAGCTTGACGCCGCCCGCCTGCTCAGCGATGCCCGCATGGACGTGATCGCCTGGAATGGCACCTCCTCGAGCTGGCTCGGGTTCGACGCCGACCGCCGCCTGTGCGCCGCCATCACCGAAGCCACCGGCATACCGGCGACCAGCAGCGTGCTGGCGCTCAACGAGGTGCTCGAGCGCACCGGGGTCAAGCGTCTAGGGCTGGTCACCCCATACCTTGACGACATCCAGGCCGCCATCGTCGACAACTACCGGCGTGAAGGAGTCGAGGTGGTGGCCGAGCGTCACCTCAACGACCGCGGCAACTTCTCGTTCTCCGAATACGATGAGCAGACCCTGGCCGAGATGGTCCGCGAGGTCGCCCGAGCAGAGCCGGAGGCGATCACCATCCTGTGCACCAACCTGCGCGGGGCCGGCATCGTCGAGGAGCTGGAGCGGGAGCTCGGTATTCCCATCTACGACTCGGTCAGCGTCACCGTGTGGAAGAGCCTACTGCTGGCAGGCAAGGACCCGAGCGCCATCAACGGCTGGGGCCAGCTGTTTCACGACCCTCGGCTCGGCTGACACTCCCCCGCCCCTCTCCACAGAAACAGCAATAGCAACATCAGCACCTGCAACAACCACCAACAACAAGATGAGGTTCTCCCATGACGACTCCCTCCCTCGTGACGGCGACCCGCCGGCTTACCCTCGGCGCCCTGATCGCCGCCCCCCTGCTGGTGGCCACCAGCCAGGCCCAGGCCGAAACCCTGCTGCGAGTAGCCGGCAATTTCTCCGGCAACAAGCTGCACGTGGACAACGTGGAGCGGCCCTTCTTCGCCGAGCTCGATGCCCGTGACGACCTGGCGGTGAGCTACAACCCGATGGACGCCATCGGCGTGGAAGCCGCGGACGCCCTGCGCAACATACGCTCCGGTGCCTTCGACGTGATGTCGGTGCAGATCGGTATGGCCTCCCGCGACGAGCCGTTCTTCGAGGGCATCGATCTGGCCGGGGTCACCGCCGACCTGGACCAGCAGCGCGAGGCGGTGGACGCCTTCCGCGCCGACTTCGACGCCCGCCTGCAGGAACGCTTCAACGCCAAGCTGATGACGCTGTGGCCATTCGGCCCGCAGATGATGTTCTGTAACGGTGACATCAACGGTGCCGACGACCTGGCGGGCAAGAAGGTGAGGGTGTTCACGCCGTCCATGTCACGGCTGGTGGAAGGACTCGGCGCGGTGCCGGTGACGCTGCAGTTCAGCGAGGTCTACCTGGCGCTGCAGCGCGGCGTCGCCGACTGCGGAGTGACCGCACCGTCGGCCGGCAGTAACGGAAAGTGGCCGGAAGTGACCGATCACTTCGTACCGCTGCCGTTGTCCTACTCGGTGCAGGGCCACTTCATGAACCTGGACACCTGGAACGGCTTCGACGCCGAGCAGCAGGCGTCGCTGAGCGAGGCCTTCGCCCGCCTCGAGGACCAGATGTGGGACCTGGCCTACACCGTCAACGACGATGCCATCGCCTGCAATACCGGTCAGCCGAGCTGCGAGAACCACACCGCCTACGACATGACCCTGGTGGACATCGACGAGGACTCCCGCGCGCGCATCGAACAGATCACCTCCGAGGCGGTGCTGCCGGTGTGGGCGGAGACCTGCGACGCCCGCTACCCCGAGTGCACCGCGCTGTGGAACGCAAGCGTCGGCGAGGTCACCGGCCTGAGCGCCAGCGCGCCCTGAGCGGCGGCTGATCGACCCTGTCGCCCACGACCAGGGGCCGCCCATGCGGCGGCCCCGTCCCCAGGAGCATCCCGATGTCCGATTCCCGTCCCTCCGGTGCGCATTCGCCACCCGACGCCAGATCGCCCGGCGCTGCATCCGCTGCCGCATCGATGGCTGTATCACCGGACTCCCGGCTCGACCGGGGACTTGCCCGTCTGTCCCGCGGTGCCGCTCTGGCCGCCGGCTACGGCGCGCTGTTGCTGTCTGCGCTGATCACCTTCGAGGTGCTGGCGCGCAAGTTCTTCGCCTTCTCGCTGCAGGGGGTCGACGAGATCGGTGGCTATGTGCTGGCTATCGGTGTCGCCTTCAGCTTCGCCTTCGCCCTGACCCAGCGCGCCCATACCCGGGTCGACGTCCTGCTGACGCGACTGCCGCCCCGGCTGCGCGCCCTGCTCAACCTGGTGGCGCTGGTGCTGTTGTGCGTGTTTTCGCTGTTTATGCTGTGGCGGGCGGGCGCGACCCTGGGCGAGACCCTGGAATTCTCCAGCCTGGCCAGCACCCCACTGCAGACCCCGCTGTGGATCCCCCAGTCGCTGTGGCTGATCGGGCTCTCGGTGTTCGCCATCGTCACCCTGCGAGCCGCCGTCCGGGCCGGAGTCCAGCTAACGCGCGGCCAGATCGGCGCGCTCAACGCCGGCTGCGACCCGCTCAGCGCCGATGACGAGCTCGACGAAGCGCGTCGCCACTATGTTGGCGCGAAGAGTGGCTCGCCTGGCCATTCGGCGGATGGCCAGATAGCCGGCCGGGAGAAGACACCATGATTTCCGTCACCGAGGTACTGCTGGGCTTTGCCCTGATGATTTCCATGATGGCGCTGGGCATCCATGTGGCGGTGGCCATCTTCACCACCGCCGCCCTCGGCGCCATGCTCTACCTGGGCACCCCGCTGCTGTTCTCCTTCGGCGACCTGTTGTGGGGCACCCTCAACGACTTCATCCTGACCGCCATTCCGCTGTTTATCCTGCTCGGCGAGCTGCTGCTGCGGGCCGGCATCACCGAGCGCATGTACTCGGCGCTGTCGGTGTGGCTCAACCGCCTGCCTGGCGGTCTGCTGCACACCAACATCGGCGCCTCATCGGTGTTCGCCGCCATGTCCGGCTCGTCGGTGGCCACCGCCGCCACCATCGGCACCGTGGCCCTGCCGGCCTTCGCTGAACGCGGCTACAGCGAGCGCCTGGCGCTGGGCACCCTGGCCGCCGGGGCGACGCTCGGCATCCTGATTCCACCCAGCATCAACATGATCATCTACGGGGCGATCACCAACACCTCCATCGGCGCCCTGTTTATCGCCGGTATCGTGCCCGGGCTTGCCCTGGCGGCCACCTTCATGCTGGTGATCATGGGCATGAGCCTGCTGCGCCCCGGGGTCGCCGGCGAGCGCGAGCCGCGCGTGCCGCTGGCCCAACGTCTGCGCTCGCTGGTCGATCTGCTGCCGCCGGCGTTCGTCTTCGCCATCGTCATCGGCAGCATCTACAGCGGCTGGGCGACCCCCACCGAGGCCGCCGCCCTGGGGGTGGTGGCAGCACTGCTGCTCGCGGCGCTCAACCGCAAGCTGACCATCGCCATGCTTCACGAGTGCTTTCTGTCCATGGCACGTACCACCGCCATGATCATGCTGATCATCTCTGCGGCGTTCTTTCTCAACTATATCGTCGGCATTCTCGGCATCCCCTTCGCCCTGACCCAGTGGGTCTCGGAACTGGGACTGTCGCCGCTGGGGCTGATCCTCGCACTGGTGGTGTTCTACCTGGTGCTGGGCTGCTTTCTCGAGACCCTGTCGATGATGATCGCCACCGTACCCATCGTGGTGCCCATGGTGGTGCAGTTCGGCTTCGATCCGGTGTGGTTCGGTGTATTTCTGGTGATCATGATGGAAATCTCGTTGATCACCCCGCCCATCGGCATGAACCTCTACGTGGTGCAGGGGGTGCGCGGACGCGGCTCGATCGTCGACGTGATGATCGGCAGCCTGCCCTTCCTCGCGGTGATGCTCGCCTTCGTCGCCCTGATCACCGCATGGCCGGCCATCGTGCTGTGGCTGCCGGGGGTGATGGGATGATCGGCGATATCCGCCACGCCTTGGCACCAAGCACCTGAACAACAATGAATAACTCCGGCGCGAGCCGGTCTCTGGAGAGCAAGATGCAACGCCTCGATACTCTGATCACCAACGCCACCGTGATCACCGCCGCCGACCGCTTTGTCGCCGATATCGGCATTCGCGACGGGCGTATCGTCGCCCTCGGCGAAGGACTCGCCGAGGGTGCAGGCCCAGTCGGCGAGACCATCGACGCCAGCGGCCTGTGGGTGATGCCCGGCGGCATCGACGCCCATTGCCACCTGGCCCAGCCGCTGGGTGACGGCGCGGTGATGGCCGATGACTTCGCTAGCGGTACCCGCTCGGCGGCGGCCGGTGGCACCACCACGGTGATTCCCTTCGCGGCCCAGTTCAAGGGACAGTCGCTGCGCGCGGCGGTGGAGGACTACCACCGCGAGAGCGACGGCAAGGCGATGATTGACTACGCCTTTCACATGATCGTCACCGACCCCAACCAGACGGTGCTGCGCGAGGAGCTGCCGGCGCTGATCGAGGAGGGTTACAGCTCGTTCAAGATCTACCTGACCTACGATGACCTGAAGCTCAACGACCGCGAGGTGCTCGAGGTGCTGGCGCTGGCCCGCCGCGAGGGCGCCATGGTCATGGTCCACGCCGAAAACGCCGACTGCATCGCCTACCTGACCGAACTGCTGGAAGCCCAGGGCCACACCGCCCCGCGCTACCACGCCGAGGCCCACTCCTCCATCGCCGAACGCGAGGCCACCCACCGCGCGATCTCGCTGGCCGAGCTGATCGACGTACCGCTGCTGATCGTCCACGTTTCCGGCCCCCAGGCGATCGAGCAGATCCGCTGGGCCCAGAGCCGTGGCCTGCGGGTCTACGGCGAGACCTGCCCCCAGTACCTGATGCTGACCGCCGATGACCTGGACCAGGACGGCTTCGAAGGCGCCAAGTGCGTGTGCAGCCCACCGCCCCGGGACCCGGCGGCCCAGCAGGCGGTGTGGGAGGCGCTGGAAAGCGGTGTTTTCCAGGTGTTCTCGTCGGACCATGCGCCCTTCCGCTACGAGGACGACAAGGGCAAGAAGCTGCATGGCGAGGAGGCGAGTTTTTCCTGCATCCCCAACGGTATTCCGGGGCTCGAGACGCGCCTGGCGATCCTGTTCTCGGAGGGCGTGGTCAAGCAGCGCATCGACGCCACCCGCTTCGTCGCGCTGACCGCCACCAACCCGGCCAAGATCTACGGCCTTTATCCGCGCAAGGGCACCATCGCCGTGGGCAGCGACGCCGACCTGACCCTATGGGACCCCGAGGCCCGGGTCACGGTGTGCAACGACGACCTGCACCACGCGGTGGACTACACCCCCTACGAGGGCCTGGAGCTGACCGGGCGGGTGGTCATGGCGCTGTGCCGGGGCCAGGTCGTCGCCCGCGACGGCAAGCCCTGCGGCCAAGCCGGTGACGGCCAGTTCCTGCGCTGCGACAAGCCCACCCCGGCAAGGCCCAGAGGGCAGGCCAAGGGGTTCTAGGGCTAGGTAATGGACGTGTTGTACGGTGGAACAATGTGTCCAGTCAAAAGGAAGGAGTCCCCTCGCCCGCGGCGAACAGAGGGCAGCGAAAGGAGCACGGCGAACAACGCCAAGTTGGCCAAGTTGCTCGCCCCCTTGTCTTTTCCACACGAGTCCCGGGGCGAGGGCCCAGTACCCCCGCCCGGGCGCTGGGCTGCACAGGTGCATCGCTTGTATGTCACTCAACCGGGATAGTATGAGAGGTGTCGCTTCCCCCGAGGCGATAGTTGTACTGTCGCGCGGAGGGCTACAATGGATAGAAGGCACCACGCCGAGAAAGCCTTGTGTGAAGCCATGGAAAAGATCATCGTCGGGATCATCGTCGGCCTGACCATAGGCGCCACGATCAACAGGCACGCCCCGGTGGGGCTGTTACTATTGGCTATAGGCCTGGCCACAGTGACCCTGGCGGGGATTGCCACTTACCTCGGCCATCTGCGCGCGGCCGAAGACGCCGCCAAAGGAGGCAGCTCATGAGTCACAATGCCGCCATCATTGTCCTGGGGCTCATGCCCGCCGTCGTTTTCGGCGTGAGCCTGCTACTGATTCGCTGGCGATACCGCTAGGGCTTGTCTGAAAAGTGCCTGCGCTCGGTAATACGGCGTTAAAAGTCGAATCAACATGCTCATTTACACCCCGTAAACTGCGCTGTCTCACCGATTTTTGCCTTGTCTAACCTTCGCTCGCCGACTTTTCGGACAGAGCCTAGCCTTCGATCTTCCTTCACGCTCACAGAGCCCGAGCCCTCGGCCACCTCTCGCCTCGTGGATTCTGGCGACAACACATCAGCCATATCAACAGAGTCGCGGCCTCCAGACAGCCAGGCGCCCATTCAATCGGTAAGCCCCTGGTACTGGCGCCCTTCCCAGGCTTTCGCGCCCCCCGGCTGCTTGAGCAGCCCACTTGCAACCCTGCCTACCCCAGCGCTTCCTCGACGATGGCGCGGGCCTCGTCGCTCATGGGCAGGCCCAATGCGAGCTGGTGGGCGGCGGGGGACATCTTCTTCCAGGTCATCTGGACGATGCGGATCAGGTGGTCGTGATCGACCTGACGCGAGAAGTCGGCGAAGTAGTTCTCGAGGAACACCAGGCAAGCGCAGTCTTCCACCGCCTGGGTGCCGGGGTCGCGCCCCAGTCCCTGCTTGCGGATCATCCGCGCCACCTCGTCGGCGTCGGCGTCGCTGTAGCCGCAGGCGCGCATCACCTCCGCCGCCAGTTGGCCGGCGCGCTTGCCCTGGTCACGTCGCCAGGTCAGGTAGCCGATGCGGCCCTCTTCATAGTCACTGCGCGGCACCTCCCAGCGCTTCAGGTGCTGGTTGTGCACGGCAAGCTGCACCAGCTCCGCTGCGTCGGGATCGAGACGCTCGAGCCAGGCGCTCATGCGCCCGGCGTGCCACAGCTCCTGGGGCTGTGACGCCCCGCCCACCTCCACGCGGCGAGGGTCCTCGGCATGCAGGGCGTCGAGCCTTGCCTGGGCCTGGTCGAAGGGCGTTGTCGTCATGGGATTCCTCGATGGCGTCGATGCGTTGCCATCATGGTAACGGTCTGACGGCCATCTCAGTAGTCTTGCGCCGTTCCATGGCCGCGCAGATGACGGCAGGCCAGCGCCAGCGGCAGCAGAAAGATGGCGAAGCACCACATCGCGGCGGCAACCAAGACGACAAGCAGGAGGCGCGTCCATGGACGCTCAAGGGAGGTCAGCAGCGGGCGAAGCCCCTCGAGCAATACGCCCAGCACCAGATCCATGCTCGGCAACAGCATGGCATTGAGCACCCCGGCCCAGATCGCCAGGTCGACGGGCACGCCATGTGGCACCAAGCTGACCAGCGCCAGCAGGGCCAGCACGAGAAGCGCCATCCATCGACAAATGCGGCGAGGTTCCGTCGACAGGGCGGGCAGCTGTGGGAACCGGTGGGGCAGCGTGAGCATGGGGAGCACCGAGCAGGAAGATATTCATACTCTATACTGCTCCTCCCCTACCCCCTTTGACTGACCTTTGTGTGCGTAATCACTTACAACACAATCAACATGATCTACATCACGTTTTGCGCAATCCGTCCTCTGAACCGACGAAAAATCGTCAATCGACTAGTACCAACGGCCGATACGTGACGCCAAAACAGCGCAGGGCCGACGCTTTTGCGTCGGCCCTGCGGAGTAGAACGCACCTGATGGAAACCGGTACCTGAGTCGCATCAGCCAGGCTAGAAGGTATAGACCACGCTGCCGGTCAGGCTATCGACGTGCCCGATCTCGTCGGCATCGATGCGCTCGACCTCCAGACGCCCGGTCACATCGAACAGCTGCACCCGGGCGCCCAGCCCGAATACCGGGTCGGTGCCGGAATAGTCCTTGTTCAGGCCATTGCCGCTGCGGTCGGCGTCCCAGTCCGCCATGCCGGCCTTGCCGTAGACGCCGAAGGGACCAAAGCTGAAGCCCGCGATACCCATGGCCTGCAGGCTCTCCACCTCGAGCCGTGCCGAGGTGCCGTCGACCTCACCGTCGAGCTCACCGCCGTTGAGGTAGGACAGCTCCGCCCCCAGATCGAGGAAGGGCAGCCAGCCGAAGTTGTAGCCGGCAAAGACCTTGGCCGCCGACGCCTCGTCGTCAAAGTCGTCATCGCCCTGCATCTGGCCGGCGCCGACACCGACGTACAAGCCGGTACTGCCGCCCGCCACGCAGTGGGTCGACGTCAGCAGGGCCAGCCCAAGGGCCGCCCCGACCAGCGCCATCCGCCGCAATATCCGTGACATCCTGAAAACTCCGTAGAAACGTTGTCCTGTTGTGCGAGACCAAGCACACCTGACACTTTATTTCAGTCTATCGTGGGAAGACATTCTTTGCAGTACCGATTGTAGGAAAGTTCCACGCCTGCCTCGAACGCTCTGGCGGCTACCTCAAGTGGATGGCCCGAGGGAGGGAAGTCGTGGAATCCCAGTTATTGTTATGTTATAACTTTCAACCATTTTGCTCGACCGATTCGCCCCGGAGCTATCCTGCATGACCCATCGTCACCGCCCCGAAGGGCCTTGCCACTTCTCGCTGATGTCCCTGTCCATGCGGCGCCGACTGATGCTGGTGCTGATTCCCCTGCTGCCACTGTGGCTGGCGGTGTCCTGGTCCGCCGGATGGTGGCACTGATGTCACGCCTCGTCTTGCATGATCTGCAGTTGGCACGCGGCGGGCGCACCGTGCTCGAACATCTCGAGGGGCGCTTTCAGGATGGCGCCATCACCGCGCTCATCGGCGCCAACGGCGCCGGCAAGAGCACCCTGATCCAGGCCATCATGGGCGACTTGACGCCGGTCGCGGGCCGCGTCGAATGCGCCGTTCCGGCGCCGCGCCGCGCCTGGCTGCCGCAGCAGTTGGCGCTGGACCTGAGTTTCCCGATGAGCGTCGAGGAACTGATCATGACCGGCACCTGGCCGAGCCACGGTGCCTTCAAGGGCTACTGCGCCGCTCACTATCGCCGTGGGCGCGAGATCATGGAACGCCTGGGCATCTCACGGCTGGCCCACCGCCCGCTGGGCGAGCTGTCCGGAGGCCAGCGCCAGCGAGCCCTGATCGGTCGGACGCTGATGCAGGAAGCCGAACTGCTGCTGCTCGATGAACCCTTTGCCAACGTCGACGTCGATACCGTCGAGATGCTGATGGACGTGCTGCGCGAGATGGCCGAACAGGGGGCGACCCTGATCATCGTGCTGCACGACATGGAGCAACTGGCACGCCTGGCCGATGACGTCCTGATCCTGTCCCAGGGCCACGGCCGCTGGGCCACGCCGGATGCCCTGGTGGAGCGTCACACCGGTCAATTGACCCGCCCACCTCGACTGCCGCTGACCTTTCCTGGATCTGTCTGAATGCTCGACTCGCTGCTTTCCACCCTGTACCTGTGGCTGATCGCCCCTTTCGACTATGCCTTCATGAGCCGTGCCCTGCTGGCCAGCCTGGCGCTGTCGCTGGCGGCGCCGCCGCTGGGGGTCTTCCTGATGCTGCGCGGCATGAGCCTGATCGGCGACGCCATGTCCCACGCCATCCTGCCCGGCGTTGCGCTGGGTTTTCTGATGGCCGGTTTCTCGCTGCCCATCATGAGCCTTGGCGGCATGCTGTCAGGGCTATTGATCGCGCTGTTGGCCGGCAGCGTGTCCCAGCTCACCGGCCACCGGGAAGACTCGGCCATGGCGAGCTTCTTCCTGATCTCGCTGGCGGCCGGGGTAATGCTGGTCGCCCTGGGCGGCAGCAGTGTCGATCTGACCCATGTGCTGTTCGGCTCCATTCTGGCGGTGGACACCACCGCCCTGGTGCTGATCACCGGCATCAGTAGCCTGATCGTGATCACCCTGGCGGTGATCTTCCGCGCCCTGGTGGTGGAATGCCTCGACCCGCTGTTTCTGCGCAGCCAAGGCACCAGAAGCGGTCTGGTCCACGGTGTCTTCCTGGGACTCGTCGTGCTCAACCTTACCGCCGGGTTTCAGACCCTGGGCACGCTGATGGCGGTCGGTCTGATGATGCTGCCGGCCACCACCGCTCGCTTCTGGAGCACGCGCCTCGAGGGCCTGATAGTGCTGTCGGTGGTGATCGCGCTGGGCGCCAGCCTCGGTGGCCTGCTGATTTCCTACCACCTGAGCCTGCCCTCTGGACCGGCCATCATCCTGCTGGCCGGTGTGGCCTATCTGCTGTCGGCGCTGTTTGGCCGCCAGCACAGTCTTTCTGCTCGCCTTCGTCGTCGCGCCACACCGCTGCGCGCCGACGACCACGCCTGACGCGCCCCGCCTTCCCCTGACCAACCGGAGATCAACGTCCATGCCACTGTCACTGCCTCATGCCTTCGTCAAACGCCACGCCTGGATTGCCCTGACGGGACTCGCCCTTGGCCCCCAGGCCGTGGCAGACGAGCCCACCCAGGTGGTCGCCAGCTTCAGTGTATTGGCCGACATGGTACGCAACGTCGGCGGCGACAGGGTCGAGGTCACCTCGCTGGTCGGCCCCGACAGCGACCCCCACGTCTACTCCCCTCGCCCGACCGACGCCAGGGCCCTGGCCGAGGCAGACCTGGTGGTGCTCAACGGCCTGCAGTTCGAGGGCTGGATGACGCGCCTGCTCGACGCCAGCGGCTATCAGGGCAAGACCGTTGTCGCCACGGACGGAGTGCCGCTGCTGGCCTATGGCGGCCAATCACTGCATCGCCAGGACGAGGAAGGGGACGAGCACGACGGCCACGACCATGACAGCCATGAAGAGCACGACGGCCATGAAGAGCACCGCGGACACGGTGATCACGACAGCCATGAAGACCATGAAGATCACGACGGCCACGATGATCACGACAGCCACGACCATGGCGAGTACGACCCCCATGCCTGGCTCGACCTGTCGGCAGGACTGATCTATGTCGCCAATATCCGCGACGGACTGATCGCCGTCGACCCTGACAACAGCGAGCACTACGCGTCCAGGGCCGACAGCTACATGGAGGATATCCAGGCGGCCCACGACCAGGTGCTCGCGCTGCTCGACGACCTGCCGGAACACGCCCAGGTCATCGTCGGCCACGACGCTTTCGGCCACTTCTCTCGGGCCTACGGCATCGACTTCCTGTCGCCGGTCGGTCTGTCCACCGAAGCGGAACCGTCAGCGGCAGATATCGCGCGCATGGTGGACGTCATCCGTGAACGCCAGATTCCGGCGCTGTTTGTCGAGAACATGTCCAGCCCGGCGCTGATGGAACAACTGTCCGAGGAAACCGGCGTGCCCATCGCCGGCTCACTCTACAACGGCGCCCTGTCCGAAGAAGGGATGACGTCTCACTACCTGGGAATGATCCTGCACAATGCCGAGGTGCTGCATCAGGGGTTGGTCGATGCCGAGGGTCATGACGATAGCCACGATGGCCACGACCACGACCACTGATCCTGTCATCACGACCCGCTCGCTCGACAGCTCGAGTGGACGCCACACGTCGTCCTGTCGACCTGCAGAAAACAAAGGACCGCCCTGGGGCGGTCCTTTCGTCTTTCGCTCCAAACGGCGGTCTTCAGTCGACGCTTGAGGCAACCGACATCAGGCTTCGGGGATCTCCAGTGCATCGCGCACCACGGGCCAGGCCTCCTCGCCGTCGCGCGTGGTGACCCCCTCGAGGAAGCCCTTGGTCTCCTCGGGGTGTTCACGCAGCCAATCGACGGCAACCGCCTCCGGCTCGCGCTCTTCGTAGCTGAAGCCACGGATCATGGCGCTCTGGTCATCGGCGGTAAACACCAGCTGATCGAGCAGACGGGTGGCATTGGGGTGGCTCTCGGCGAACTCGCTGCGCACCAGGGTGCGCACGTCGCTGCGGCCGCCTTCCGGGCCCCACATGTCCTCGGGGTCATCCAGATAACGCACGTCGAACTCGATGTTCATCCAGTGCGGGGTCCAGGCGGCGAACACGATCCACTCTTCACGATCGATCACCGCGTCCACGGCGCTCAGCATGCCTGGCGTCGAGGTCTCGGACAGGTTCCAGTCACCCAGACCGTAGGTGTCCTCATCCACGGCGCTGTTGAGCGAGTCGCTCATGCCGGAGCCCACCTCGATGGAATAGATGGTGCGGTCCAGCTTGTCGGCAAACTCTTCCTTGTCCAGATCCTCCGCCGTTTTCACGCCGGCTTCGTAGACGTAGGTGGGTACGGCAAAGCCGAGGCGCGCACCGTCGACGTTGTTGCCAAGGTCCTCGAGCTTGGACTCGCCATCCTCGAAGCTGGCGTCGTACATGCCCTGCTGGGCCGGCAACCAGGCCGCCAGAAAGGCGTCGAGCTCTCCCTGGCGCAGGGCCTGATAGGTGATGGTGGAGCCCAGCTCTTCCTGGACCGGCTCATAACCCAGGGTCTCGAGCAGGGTGGATGCCAGGGCCGTCTTGACCGTTACACCGGGCCAGGCGGGCACGGAAAAACGAACCTGGGCATCTTCCTGGTCCTGAGCATGGGCGCCGAAGGAAGCCGCGAGCGCAATCGAGGCCGCCAGGGCCAAGGGCATGGAATGGTGTCGCATGGTTCACCTGTCGATAGCTGTAGAAGCCATCAACCATACCGGCTCGGCACACCGCCTCAAGAACGCGCCTTCAACGACTGGGTCACGGCACCGCACTTACCTGTTTGCCAGAAGTCCTTTGCTGGACCAGTCTTAAGAGGCCCGTTTCGCCGGAGGAAACACCAAGATGGCTGACATCGACTACACCCTGGAGCGCCAGATTACCCTCAAGGCACTCGCCAAGGCCTTGTCCCGCGGGTTTTCGCCCATCGTCGAGGTGGAGTCGATGGATGGCATCTACACGGTGCGCTTTCATCACGCCAACGGCACCACAGAGCTTGCCGACGACAAGGGGCGAACCCGCACCTTTCTCGGCACCGGCGAGATCCGCGAGTTGCTCGGCGGCGTCGGCCTGACCCATGGCGTCCTGACCTGGACCGATCAGTGCGGTGACGAGATGATCGGCGTGGAGGGCAAGGCCATGACCCCCGACGAGATGCTGGCCAACGGCACACGCATCTCCTTTCGTTAGGGGGCACGTATCTCCTGTCGTCAGGGGGCATCGGCCTGTCGGTCGCGTCCGCGCCTGGTCGCCTGGTCGCCTTGTCGTTGTCGTTGTCGCTACGCCTGCGGCGCCAGCGACACATTAGGCCTCGGCCCCCTTGGCCTGCCTGGTAGGGCAGAGTACCGTAGAGGGCGCCTCGTCTGTGCAGGGAAAGCCGCAATGACCACTTCGATGCCGTGGTACACCAGGTCCTCTTGGACAGCCCTGATGGCACTGCTGCTGGTACTTCTGGGGGGCTGTGCCTCGGCCCCGCTGAGCACCGATGACGGCGGCCAGGGACTGTCCATGGAACGTGCCCTGATCCTGTCCGAGGCGCGCAGCGCCGTCGGCACCCCCTACCGGTTCGGCGGCAACGATCCGCGCGGGCTGGACTGTTCCGGCCTGGCCCAGATGACGTATTCCCGGGCGGGTATCCCCTTGCCGCGCTCATCCCGGGAGCAATACCGGCGCCTGCCGCCCATCGACGAGGCACGGCCGGGTGATCTTCTGTTCTTCGCTACCGGCAAGGGTCCCGGGGTCAGCCATGTCGGCATCTACGCCGGCGACGATGTGATGATCCACGCGCCCGGACGCGGGCGAACGGTCACCACCACCTCGCTGTCCATAGACTATTGGCAGGATCGCTTCGTCGGGGCAGCCGCGCCGGCGCCCTGACGCTCGCTGCCACGAGGCCGCGCCCCGGTCTCACCGATCGACCCGTCGGGTCCGTCCGGGCCCGTCGCCATCAACCGCCAAGGAGACGACCATGACGCTACGACTGGGTGATACCGCACCGGACTTCACACAGGAAAGCACCGCCGGCACCATTCACTTTCATGAGTGGGCCGGTGACAGCTGGGTCATCCTGTTCTCTCACCCCAAGGACTTCACCCCGGTGTGCACCACCGAACTCGGGGAAGTGTCGCGCCTCAAGGGCGAATTCGACAAACGCAACGCCAAGGCCATCGGCCTGTCGGTGGATCCCATCGAGGATCACCACGCCTGGGCCGGCGATATCGAGGACACCCAGGGCCACGGGCTCAACTTCCCGCTGCTCGCCGACGCCGATCGCAAGGTCAGTGACCTCTACGACATGATCCACCCCAACGCCAACGACACCCTGACGGTGCGAAGCGTATTCATCATCGATCCGGCCAAGAAGGTGCGCCTGACGCTGACCTACCCGGCCAGCACCGGACGCAACTTCGACGAGATCCTGAGGGTGCTGGACAGCCTGCAGCTGACCGACGGCTACAAGGTGGCGACCCCGGTGAACTGGAACCATGGCGACCGTTGCATCATCGTGCCTGCCGTCTCCAACGACGAGGCCAAGACCCTGTTCCCGGAAGGCTGGGACGAACAGCGTCCGTACCTGCGTTTTGTCAAACAGCCCGGCAAGAAGTAAGGACGGAGCAGGCAAGACGTAAGGACAGAAGTGTCCGAGGGAGGGACGAGCAGCGCCCCCTCTCTATCTACCGCTACGTCAGACAGCCTGTCCCCTCAGCGATGGCCGCCCCCGGGCGGCCATCGTCGTGTCGGCGTCTTCCGACGCCTAATAAGCATATAACGGATTGATCGCACGCCTGCGTGTCGCCCTCGTCCCCCGATCGTTATCATGCTGATCATTAACTTCATTGCTCCGGGAGGGCTCCATGCCCCAGCTCCTTTACCGCTGGCTGACCGCCGCCGCCCTGCTTCTGCCTGGTACCGCCATCGCCGCCGACGAAGGTCCGCTGGAGGTTGGTTATATGCCGATCCTGCCGGTGGCTCAGCTATTCGTGATGGAGGGCGAAGGCTGGACCGAAGAGGCCGGTCTGGAACTTGAGCTGACACGCTTTTCCAGCGGGCCGGCGATGGTCCAGGCGCTGGCCTCGGGTGATCTCGACGTCATGTACTTCGGTATCGGCCCGGCCATGGTGGCTCGCGCCAACGGGGTACCGATCAAGGTACTGGCGGCCGCCATCCAGGAGCAGATCGGCCTGGTCGCCCGCGGCGAACTGGCCAGCCTGATGGCCGACGCCGACCCGGCCCAGGCCATCGCCGACTTTACCGAGCGCGAAGGCCGTCGGCCCAAGATCGCCACCTTCCCCAAGGGCTCGGTACCCGACACGGTATTGCGCTACTGGCTGGACGAACGCCTGGGCATCGGCAGTGACGCCGTCGAGATCGTCGCCATGGGCGCCGATCGTGTCCAGCAGGCGCTGCTGGCCGGTGCAGTGGACGCCGCCTCGACCCTGGAGCCGATACTCTCCACCGTGACCGAACGCCTCGACGACGCCCAGATCGTGGCCCACGCCTCGGACATGTTGCCGGGTCAACCCGGCGCGGTGCTGGCAGCACGCGAAAGCCTGCTCGAACAGCGCCCCGATGCCGTCAGCACCTTGCTCGAACTTCACCTGCGAGCGACCCACGCCCTGGTCGATACGCCACAGCAGGTCGCCCCCTCGGTGCGCGAGTTCGTCGGCAAGCGTCTGGTGCCGCTGGAAACCGTAGAGGCTGCACTGTCCTCGCCCTTCGCCAACTACGGCGCCGATCCCCACGCGATCGTCGAGGGCACCCGCACCATGCATGACTTCCAGCTGGCCAACGGCACCCTCAAGCAGGGCCTCGACATCGACACTCTGTTCGACACCCGCTGGTACGACGACCTGACCGCAAGCGCTGACGCAGACGCCGAAGAAGGCGACACGAGCCCATGAAGTCGGTATCTCGTAGCCGGCGCACCGGCCTCGGTGCGCTGGGGCTCGTCGCCTTTGTGGCACTCTGGGAGATCTCACTGCGCCTGGGGCTGCTGCCCGGCAATCTGGTTCCGCTGCCCTCTGCGATCCCGACGGTCTTCTGGGGCGAGGTGGTCGACGGCATCTGGTGGGAAGTCGTCAGCTCGAGCCTGTCTCACTACAGCGTAGGGGTGGCCATCGGCTCGCTGGCAGGTATCGCCATGGGCGTGGCGGCGGCCCTGCTGCCGGTATTCGACGCCCTGCACGCCTGGCTGGCGCGCCTGCTGCGCCCGATCCCGCCACTGGCCTGGATCCCCTTTGCCATCATCTGGTTCGGGATCACGCCATCGGCGGCGGCCTTCATCATCAGTATCGGGGTGTTCTGGATCAACTACTTCGCCAGCTACAGCGCGGTGCGTGCGGTGGACCCCGGCTATGACGAGGTAGCCAGGGCCTTCGGCCAGGGTTCGCTGCTGGCCCGCCTGACCAAGGTCAGCCTGCCCGCGGCAGCCCCCGGCATCCTCGGTGGCCTGCGCGCCGGCCTCGGCCAGGGCTGGATGACCGTGGTCGCGGCCGAACTGTTCGGCATTCCCGGCATCGGCCAGCGCATGATGGAGGCCTCGGGCCTGCTGGCCACCGATATCGTGGTGGTCTACATGCTGACCATTGCCGCGCTCTACGCCCTGTTCGACCTGGGCTTTCTGCATCTGCAAAAAAGGCTGCTGATATGGACACCCTGACAGCCGAACGCAACGCCGACGCCTGCGTGCTCAAGGCCCATGACCTGGCGCTGGGCTTCGGCGGCCAGCGCGTGCTCGAACATGTCGACCTGCGCCTGGCTCCACGGGAGTTCATCGCCATCGTCGGTGCCTCCGGGGTCGGCAAGTCGACCCTGCTGCGGGCACTCTGCGGCCTGCTGCCGGCGGTGGCAGGCGAGCGCTGGCTGGACGAGAGTCCGCGTGATGGAGCGCGGCCCTGGTCGATGGTCTTCCAGGCGCCACGGCTGTTTCCCTGGCGACGCATCCGCGCCAATGTGGCGCTCGGGCTCGAGGGACTGGGGCTGTCCCGGGAGGAGCGCCAGCGCCGCGCCCTTGCGCCGCTGGAGCTGGTCGGCCTGGGCGACATGGCCGAGCGCTTTCCTTCCACCCTGTCCGGCGGCCAGCAACAGCGTGTCGGCATTGCCCGGGCGCTGGCGGTAAAGCCCCGGGTGCTGTTCATGGACGAACCCTTCTCGGCGCTGGATGCGATCACTCGCCGTCGCCTGCAGAACGAGTTGATCGACCTGCGCCAGCGCACCGAGGCCGCCATCGTCTTCGTTACCCACGACATCGAAGAGGCGGTGCTGCTGGCCGACCGGGTGATGGTGCTCGGTGGACATCAGGGCGGGGCCCCGGCGCGGGTCATCGACACCCTCGAGATCACGCTGCCCACCGACAATCGCCGTGAGCATGCCGACTTCGGCGCCCAGGTCCATCATCTGGAAACATTGATCGGCGCCGCCCCGGAGGCGTCATGAGCGAGACCGGCCTGCCCCCCCGCGAAGCGGGTGATTCACGCTTGAAGGTGATGCTTCACGCTCCCTGCGCCGAGAGCCTTGCCCGCGCCAGGCGCAATGCCCGCAACCTCAAGGCCGCCAGCCCCGACGCCGAGGTGCTGATCATCACCAATGCAGGCGGTGTGGCCGCCGCCGTCGCCACCCCGGACGACACCGACGCATGGTTAAGACTGTGTCGCAACAGTCTCGACGCCCAGGGCATCGTCGACACCCGGGGACTGGCCATCGTCGAGGCAGCGGTACTCACCCTGGCCGAGGGCCAGCGCCAGGGCTGGGCCTATATCCGCGCCTGACGCACGCGTTTGATCCACGTCCAGACAGACCGCCTTGGCAGGAGGCCATTGCGGTCGCCCTTGCAGATCACCCTTGCAGGTCGCCCTTGAAGGCGAGGACGGAGCCAGGCGCGACGAGCCCTCTGCTCCCCACGATTCCCATGCTCTGCCAATGGCGTTCGACCAATGTCGCAGCTCGCCGACTGAACATTTTGCAGATTCGCGCATCAGACCTTGTCACAAATCTTTCAATAAAGCTTAAGCGCGCGTTAAGGCAAAGCCGCTACGCTGCAGCCCTAGCGATGGTGTCAGTAGTTGTCTTCTGGCCCGCCCCCTGCACCGACAAGGAATTCCGAACATGCCCTTCCTACAGCAGGTCTCCCGTACTCGCCCCCGCTTCGCCACCAAGGGGCTTCTTCGTATCTCTCTGGCCCTGGTCGGCGGCCTCGCCCTGATGGCCTTCTGGTCGTCCATCAGCCTGCCCCTCGGCAGCCTCAGCCTGATTCTCGGTGGCCTCGCCCTGTGGCCCCGAACCGCAAGCTCGGAGCGTCGAGACGACGCCACAGACAGCGGCAACGGCGTACCGGTTCGCGAGCTCGCCCTCGCCGCCCTGGGGGTATTGATCGCGCTGCAATTGCTGGGCTGACGCCCGGCGAGCTGTCGCGGTTCACCGTCTCCCGGCTCAAGGGGGATATCTCAGGCCATCGCCGCTTTACAGCGGCGCGCAGTGACCGGATCATGACTCCCTGCAAGGCGACCCTCGCCGCCTTCGTCCAACGCCAGGGAGGCCTGTCATGACGACAACACTCACCGGCGCCGACATCGGCGCACGGCTGACCCGGCTTCGCCAGGCGGCGCCGCTGGTCCATAGCCTGACCAACTACGTGGCCATGAACAGCGCCGCCAATGTGCTGCTGGCCGTGGGCGCTTCACCGGCCATGGTCCATGCGCGTGAGGAAGCGGCCGAGTTCGCGGCATTGGCCGACGCTGTGCTGATCAATATCGGTACGCTCTCGCCTCACTGGGTCGAGGCCATGATCGAGGCTGCCACCAGTGCCGGCGAGCACCAGACCCCCTGGGTGCTCGACCCCGTCGCCGTTGGCGCCACCGCCTATCGGCGAGAGTCGGCCGCCAGGCTGCTGGACTTGAGGCCCAGCGTCATTCGCGGCAACGCCTCGGAGATCATCGCCCTGGCCGAGGACGGTCTTGGCGGGCGCGGCGTCGACTCCACTGCCGCCAGCGACGACGCCGTGCAGGCGGCCGTCGCCCTGGCCCGGCGCCAGGAGGCGGTGGTAGCGGTAACCGGTGAGGTCGATCTGGTCACCGACGGCCGGCGGCTGGTGCGCGTGCCCGGTGGACACCCGCTGATGCCCCGCGTGACGGCGCTGGGCTGCGCCCTGTCCGGTGTGGTCGCGGCCTTTCTCGCCGCCGATCAGGATCCGCTGGTCGCCACCTGCGCGGCCCTGGCCTGCTATGGCGAAGCCGGCAGTCGCGCCGGCCGCACCGCCCAGGGTCCTGGCAGCTTCGCCGTCGCCTTTGTCGACGCCTTGCATCAGCTCAATCCCGAGACGCTGTTACGGCGAGAACCTCTCGCCATCGAGTCTCTCGACTGACCCGACCGCCCTACCCGATTCATGTACCAGGAGCCCCTCGTGACCCACTCTCCTCGACGCCTTGATGCGCGCCTGTTCGACCCCCGCAGCCTTCGCCTCTATCTGGTCACCGACCCCGGGCTGTGCGCATCCATGGGGATTGAAGCGACGGTGGAGGCGGCGGTACGCGGCGGAGTCAGCCTGGTGCAGCTACGTGACAAGACCGCCAGCGATGACGAACTGGTGCAACTGGCGCGCCGACTGAAACCGGCGCTGGCCGAACACGGGGTTCCTCTGGTCATCAATGACCGTGTCCAGGTCGCGCTAAAGGCACAGGTCGACGGCGTGCATCTGGGGCAGGACGACGGCGACGTGGGCGAAGCCCGCCGCCTGCTTGGCGAGACGGCGATCATCGGCCTATCGGTGCAGCACCCCGACCAGCTGTCGCGCCTGGATGTCCAGGCACTGGACTACCTGGGACTCGGACCGGTATTCGCCACGCCGACCAAGAGCGACCACGCCACGCCGCTGGGCTTCGATGGTCTTGCCTCGCTGGTGGCGGCGAGCCCGCTGCCCAGCGTGGCCATCGGCGGGCTCAAGCGCGAGCACGCCTCGGCGGTGCGTCAAAGCGGCGCCGATGGCATGGCCGTGGTCTCCGCCATCTGCGGCCAGGCGGACCCGGCGTGCGCCGCGAGGGACCTGCTGACGGCCTGGGAAGGCTGAACCGGCCTGGGAGCCCGGCCAGGCAGCCCACCGCCGAACGCGACCCTCAGACGCGAGGCCTGACCCTTCGACGCCCATGGACCATTGCGGCGATCAGGTTGTCGCCCAGTCGTCGCCCCTCCAGGATGGCACCGCCCACGTGCAACGGCACCAGACACAGTACCGCCGTGGCGAGGCCCTCGTGCAGCTCCTCCATCCAGTGCACATCGTGGAAACGCTCGGTGTGCACCATCAAGATGCCGGTGGTACCGAGCCCCACCAGCAAGGCCAGCATCAGCAACATCATCACCGCCCCCAGCGGGCTATGGGTGATGCGCTGAGGGGAACTGTTTTCCTTTGCTTCCTGTGCTGCGGCCTGTCTCTTGAGCGCCGCTCCAAGGCGCGAGGGTGTCGGCCGGAAGCTCGACCAGCGCACCGACCAGGGCCCCACCAGCCCCCAGACGACACGCAGCCCTATCAGCCCCATCAGGGTGTAGCCGATATAACGATGTGGGCCAATTTCGGCGTAATTGAGGGCAACCCCCAGCACCAGCGCCCAGTGAAAGACGCGAACCAACGGGTCCCACACCTTGATCTGCCGGCTTTTTGAATGTGACGGAATCGATGCCATCGTCCTGCTCCCTGAAGGTGATACGCCTTGTCGCGTAACAGGCAGCCTGACGGCAGCAACTTAAGGCAAGCTTAGGCGCTGTCCGAAAAGTCGACGAGCGCAGGCACTTTTCAGACAAGCCCTAGGACGGCAAGCGCCTCCCCCCAAGGCGACGTGATGTCGGTCAACCTCCTGGTCCTTCCATCCGATCAAGCGCCCAGCTCAGGCCGAAGGGCGCCGCTTGAGGCTGGTGCGCCCCTCCTGGTAGGCGATCGCCAGGCCGCTGGCGATGATCAGGGTGCCGCCGATCAGCACCCCGAGATCCGGCACCTCGTCCCAGATCATCCAGCCGAGCAGGACCGCCCACAGCATGGCGGTATAGTCGAAGGGGGCGGCGATAGCGGCCGGAGCGTGACGAAAGGCCAGGGTAATAAAGGCGGTAGCGCCGACCCCGAGCACCCCGGACATGAGAAAGGCCGGCCAATGCTCCAGCGCCGGCGCCTGCCATACCAGCGGCAGGGCGACGCCAGTCACCACAAAGGGCACCAGGGTCATGTAGAACACCATCGCCCACAGGTGCTCGCGGGCGCCGTAGCGCCGAGCGGTGATCATCATCAAGGCATAGAACACCGCCGCCCCGAGCATCGACAGAGCACCCAGCGAGATGCCTTCACTGCCTGGACGCACGATCACCAATACACCGGCAAAGCCCACCAGCGACGCCAGCACCACCGGCACGCTCACCCGCTCGCCCAGCAGCGGGACCGACAGCAGGCTGACAAACAGCGGCGCGGCGAAGGCGATGGCGGTGCCCTCGGCGAGCGGCATCATCGTCAGCCCCAGCACGAAGCAACCCATGGTGCCGGTATAGATCAGACCACGGATCAGATGCACCCCCGGGCGTCGGGTCGACAGGGTGCGCAGGCCTCCCCCCTGGTGTGCCAGCAGCATGATCAACGGCAACGACACCAGGGTGCGAAAGAAGATGATCTGCAACGGCGAATGCACCTCGCCGAGCCACTTGGAAATGGCGTCACCGAGCGCCAGGCACAGCACGCCAAGACACATGAACCCGATACCCTTGAACGATGACCCCATGCTCTCCTCCCTGTCCGCAGCCGCTGATGGCAAGTGGCTCACGATCACCACTTACCTGACCCAAAAACGAACCCCGCCGGCACGGGGCCGACGGGGGTAACAGGGACAACGTTAGGGGGCGAACGCTTCGCTGGCAAGAACAGACGCACCAGAACTGTGCACTGGTGTATGCCATGCAGCAAAAGGCCCGCCGGAGGCGGGCCTTGTCGGAGAACGACGTGAAGGTGGCGCGAACTGACGCTTAGAGGCTGGCCTGAACGACCATGCAGTCCATGCCCTGCTGCAGCAGTCGCCGACAGGCCGAACGGGCCTGGCCTTCCTGCAGGTCCACCACCCGGGCACGGTAGATGTTGGCATTGTCGGCTCGCGCCACCGCTACCCGGGCGTGGGCCATCTCGCCCGCCAGACGATCGGCCGCCTGGCTGGCCTGGCTGCGCGCGCTGTCCATGTCGCTGAACGCCCCCACCTGGACCCCCCAGTCGCCGGTCTGCGCGATGGTGCTGTTCGCATTCGCGCTGGTGGTGTTCGTGCTGGCCGCGCTGGACGGCGCGCTCGACACGGCACTCGACACAGGGCTGGGCTCAGGCCTCGCCGCTGCCGCGTCGGGCACCGAGGCCGCCACCGGAATCGATGCCAGGGCGGGTGCCGAGGCACTCGGCTGGTCGATCAGGTTGCGCAGCGGGTCGGGACCGGACGAAGAACGACGCGAATCGGAGATGATCGGGGCGGCGGACTCGAAGCGCACCGGCGCTGTCGCCGACTGACGGCTGGCCAGTGTCGGCGTGGCCGGACGCACCACGGTCTCGACCCGTGACGGCCGCACCGCGGTCGATGGCACCTGAGCGACACGGCTCGGCGTCGGCGCAGAGATCAACCCACGCTGGCGAGGCGCCATCAGTTCACCACCGGAGACGTCGGTATTGGCAAGGAAACCACGGCCGTCGACCAGCGAAGCCCGCAGGAAGCCACGGTCGAGCAGGCTCATCATCTGCTCATCACGGGAAGCGGCGGTGTAGCCGCCCATGACCACCGCCACCATGCGCCGTCCATTGCGGGTCGCAGAGGTCGCCACATTGAAGCCGGAGGCGCGAATGAAGCCGGTCTTGAGACCATCGGTACCCGGGTACTTGGTCAGCAGACGGTTGTGACCGGTGTGACGAGTGCCACGCCAGGTGAACTCGGTAAGAGAGAAGTAGGGGTAGTACTGGGGGAAGTCCAGCATCAGACGACGCGCCAGGATGACCATGTCCCGCGCCGTGGTGACCTGGCCGGAGTTGGGCAGGCCCGAAGCGTTGCGGAAGGTGGTGTTGTTCATGCCCAGGCTGCGCGCCTTGCGGGTCATCATGTCGGCGAAGTGTGATTCAGTTCCGCCCAGGGACTCGGCCACCACCACCGCCACGTCATTGGCGGAGCGCACGACCAACGCCTGGATGGCCTTCTCCACCGGGATGCTGTCACCGGGCTTGAGCCACAGCTTGGTCGCCGGCATCGAGGCCGCATGGGAAGAGACCGGCAGCGGCTGGCCCAGACTCATGGTACGACCGTCCAGAGCCTCGAACAGCATATAAAGGGTCATCATCTTGGTCAGTGAGGCCGGATAGCGGCGCTCATCGGCGTTTTCCGCGTACAGGATCTCATGACTCTCGGCGTCCACCACGATGCCTGCGTAGCGCGGGTTGCCTGCCTGGGCGGACTGCACCACCATCAGACAGGTCACCACCAGCGCGACCAGCATCGTCAGCGAACGCCACCCGGAATTCCTTGTGGTCACCATTTATCCAAACCCCTGCGATTTCCAGACTGCACTGACGGCATTATGACCCACTTGACCGGCCTGTACAGGCCAAATTGGCGAGCGTTCACCATCATTCTCGGCATTATATAGACCATTTCGGGCGAACTAGCCGTTCATGCAGGCGCCTTTGTCGTCGTCCACTTGGGCAAAAGCCGGGGCGGGCCTACTCCTGCGCGCTTGCGTCAGGTCAAACTCCCGCACGGGCCAGCAGCGCCTCGGTATCAACGCTATCACGCTGGGCCGGCGTCAAGAAGCGTTCGGCGTAGTCGCTGTAGATCCGCTGCTCCAGCATCAGCCGGAAGATCTCGGGGTCCAGATGGCCCTCCCGCACCATGTCGGCCAGCGTCGCCAGTGCCCGGGAAAGGGTCATGGCCGACTTGTAGGGGCGGTCCGCGGCGGTCAAGGCCTCGAACACGTCCGCCATCACCATGACCCGCTCCTCGAGGCTGGCGTCCTTCATCGCCAGTCGGCGTGGATAACCGGTACCGTCCATGCGCTCGTGATGATTGCCGGCGATGGCCGGGACCCGACGCAGGTGCGCGGGCCAGGGCAGCGCCTCGAGCATCATGATGGTCTGGACCACGTGCTCCTGGATGCGGAATCGCTCGACCTCGTTGAGGGTGCCGCGGGACACCCTGAGATTGAAAAGCTCGCCCTGATGGCCGGCCAATTCACTGGGCCGCATGTCGAAACGCCAGACATTTTCGGGGTCGTCCGGCGCCACCGCCGGGCGAGAGCGGTGCCAGGGAATCTCGTGACGTGGCAGGTCGGCCAACAGACGCTCCTCCGCGGGCAGCCTGCGCAGGGGTTCGCGGGACATGCGCTTGAGCTCATCTCGCGATACCCCGAGCCGATCATCGAAGTGCCGCCACCAGCGCCACTCGGCGATGACGGTCAGGCGCTCCAGCAGCTCATCGCTGATGGCCTCGCCCCCCCGATTGGCCTCGGCCACGCATTCGAAGGCTGCGATCAGCTCCTGCTGTCGCGCATGGCGCCGTCGCTCCAGCGTCACCGGATCGCCACCGTGGGCGCGCCCCTGCCAGTAGTCCACGTCGGCATCGCGCCACAGCACCTCGAAGCGGGTGCGAATCTCATGGATACGGTCGTAGCGGGCCTCGAGCTTGGTGGCCTTTTCCATTACCTCGTCGGGGATCGCCAGCTTGCCGCAGTCATGCAGCCAGGCCGCCAGATGGAAGGCGCTGCGGCGGGTCGCGTCGAAGTGAGTCTCGGCGTATACCCCGTGCTCGCTGCGATCGATGCCCTCGACGATCATCTCCGCCAGTACCGGCACTCGCGAGCAGTGGCTTCCGGTATGCGGCGACTTGGCGTCGATGGCATGGGCCACCAGCTGGACGATGCCCTCCAGTAGACGCGCCTCACCGCGCAGCAGTCGCCTCAGGTCGATGGCCACCGCTGCCGCCGCCGACACTTCGGCGACGAAGGCACGCCAGTGAGCGTCGTCATCGTCCAGCGAGCGCCGCGCCAACGCCAGCAGACCCAGCGTCGCTCCCTCCCGGTTACGCAGCGGCTGCAACAGATAGCCCGCCGCCTCAAAGCGCTCGATCAGCGCCTCGAGCTCGGCCTCGGAGCCTTCCTGCAGTCGCAGCTCCCGACTCCGGGGGTCCGCATCGGGGTCCCTCGCCTCCCCCTCCCTGGCGATCCGGGCGAAGCGTCCCTCGTCCTGTTCATCGGCCAGGTAGATGGCCCCGGCGCGACTGCCGGTGCCGCGCAGCAGATCCTCGAGGATGCTGGTCAGCATGCGATCCAGGCGTGGCTCGCTGTTGAGCACCCGGGTGATGCGTCCAAAGCCCTCGATACCACGCGCCAGCCGGCGCAGTGCCACACTGAGCCCGCGCACCTCGGTCACCCGCGAGCCGACACCGTCGCAGGCGGAAAAATCGTAGCGCCCGAGCGCCTCGACCTGTCCGGACAACTCCCGCAGCGGACGCCCCAGTCGTCGTCCCAGCAGCACCCCCAGCGGCAACAAGGCCAGCGTCACGATCCCCGCCAACAACGAACTCTCCAGCATCATCTGGCGCACATCGGTGGTCAGCTCGTCTTCCGGGACCGCTGCAATCAGCCGCGTGGCCTCACCCCCCAGGGTGACAAAGGGCAGCACCAGCCCCCACCACTGGCGACCGTCATGGGACAACCGCCGCGGTGGCTGGTCGACGTTCGTGGTCAACAATTGCGCCAGCACCGGCATGGTCAGATCCTCGAAAGAGGACAATTGGCGGGCGTTGCCGGGCCCAGGATCCAGTGAGGCGTCCAGGGTAGTCGCCAGCGCCTGGCCAGAGGCGGTAACTACCGCCATGCGCGTCTGCGGCGTCAACCGCAGGTCATCCAGGCCGATGCCAAGGTCCCGCGAGGCGACATCCAGGCCGACCACGGCGTCACCGCTGCGGCGCGCCATGCTGATGCCGATTTCGCCAGTGTTGAAAAACACATAGGGAGCGGTCAGGAAAGGAGCGTCACCCTCGGGCGCCTGCTGAAACCAGGGACGGCTGCGCGGATCGAAGAAGTACTGGTCGAGTCGCTCGCGCCCGAGCGGGGCAAGCGATGGATCGAACAGATGCCATTCACTCTGCGGTGGCTGGCCAGGGCGTGCATCCACCACCAGCGCCAGGTAGGCCGCGTCCTGGCCGCCGCTATCGACCAGGTCGGGACGCTTGCTCTCCAGCATGCGATCCACCGCGCGAAACATCAGGAAGTCGCCGCTGCCATAGCCGATGTAGACGGCGTCGACCAGTCGATGGGCTTCCAGCGCCGCCCTCATCAGCGGCAACGCTGCCAGCCGGCCGTCCCAGTCGTCGGCCTCGCCCGGGGCCCCGTTGGCCAGCATGTCGATGGCCACCCGTGCCGGCCTCACCAGCGCCTGGGTGCGCGCCTCCAGGGTGTCGACCAGCTGAGCCGAGGTCTCTTCCAGGGTCGCCCCCAGCGTGCGCTGGGACTGGTGCCAGGAGAACCCCAGCAGCGCCACCTCCATCACCACCATCACCCCGACGATAACGATACCGATCAGCCACTGCACCGGAATGACGAGACGATGGCGGTACATGGTCGGACCTCTCGTGGCGAGGCAAACGGGACTTTCAAGCGTGACGAAACGCCCTAAGCCGAAAGGGGTAGCGCTCTCTCCACTATATGTGCAGATCTGCAGACGCGTATCCCGAACACAGCGGCAGGCTCCACGTTAGGTCAACGCCGAGCTCGGGCCCGGATGGCATCGATATCGACCTGGTCGATCTGTCGGTCGGCCACAAAGGTATCGGCGTAGCGCCGCCACACGCCGCTATCCAGCAGCAACTCGAAGACCGCCGGGTCCAGGTGGCCGTCCTTGACCATGTCGGCCAGGATCTCCAGCGCGCGGGACAGTGGCAGGCCATTCTTGTAGGGACGATCGGAGGCGGTCAGCGCCTCGAACACATCCGCCAGCGCCATGATCCGCTCTTCCAGGCTGGCCTCGCCGAGTCGCAGCCGCCGCGGATACCCCTGTCCGTCCATGCGCTCATGGTGATTGCCGGCGATCTCCGGCACTCGCTTCAGGTGAGCGGGCCAGGGCAGAGACTCGAGCATGATGATGGTCTGGATCACGTGCTCCTGCATGCGGAAGCGTTCGACGTCGTTGAGCGTGCCCCGGGCGATGCACAGGTTGTAGAGCTCCCCCTGATGCTCCGCCAGGGACGGCGGCTCCATCGAAAAGCCCCAGTGATTGTCGGGGTCCTCGGGATGCACCGGGGGACAGGGACGCTGCCAGGCAATGCGATGACGGGGCAGATCGGCAAGCAGACGTTCTTCTGCAGGCAAGGCGCGACGGGGTTCTTCGGCCATGTTGTCCAGTTCGGCCCGCGACAGCCCGAGGCGGTCATCGAAGTAACGCAGCCAGCGCCACTCGCCGATGGTCTTCAAGCGCTGGCAGTCGGCCTCGCCCATCGCCTCGCGGCCATGGTTGGCCTCGGCGACGCAGGCGAAGGCTTCCTGCAGCTCCTGGCGCCGACGCTGCAGTACCTGGTCAAGCTTTGTTGCCTCGCCCCCCTGGGCGATGGCACGCCAGTAATCGAGTTCAGCGTCTCGCCACAGCACCTCGAAACGGGTCCGGATCTCGTGGATCCGGTTGTAACGGGTCTCGAGCTTGGTGGCCTTCTCCATGATGTGGTCTGGGGTGGTCAGCTTGCCGCAGTCGTGCAGCCAGGCCGCCAGGTGGAAGGTGGCGCGCTCTTCCTCGCTGAGGTGAACCGCAGCAAAAGGGCCCTGGCGCGCCCGATCCACTTCATCGATCAGCATCTCCGCCAGTTGCGGCACCCGGGTACAGTGTCCCCCGGTGTGGGGTGACTTGGCATCGGTGGCCCTGGCGACCAGCTGAATCATGGCGTCCAGCAGACGCGCCTCGCCCTCGAGCAGGCGGCGCATGTCGATGGCCACCGCCGCCACCGATGACACCTCGGCGACGAAGGTGCGCCACTGGTCATCATCCTGACCACCGTCCCGGTGCGCCAGCAGCAGTATCCCGAGACGCTTGCCGGCGCGGTCGCGCAGCGACTGCACCAGATACCCTTGCGCCTCCAGTGCTCGCCGCACCTCCAGCAGAGGGCCCGAGTCCTGGTCGACCTCGAGCGTCGCCGGCAAAGGGGCATCGCCCCACCCCTGACCCGCCTCGGCGACCGGCGACAGGCGGCCTGAACTGTCCTCGTTGGCCAGATAGATGACCCCGTGGTGGCTGCCGGTGACGTTCAACAGCTCATCGAGGATGCCGTCGAGCATCACGTCGAGCCGGCGCTCGCGTCCCAGCATGCGATTGATGCGCCGAAACTCGCCGACGCGATGCACCAGAGTGTCCAGCGCACCGGACAGGTGAGCCACCTCGCGCACCCGGGAGTCGACCCCTCGATAGGCATCGAGGTCGAACTCGGAGATGGTCCGTACCTGCTCGCCCAGTTCGCGCAGTGGGCGCCCGAGTCGGCGACCCAGCAGGATGCCGAGTGGCACCATCAGCGTCACCAGCCCCAGCGACAGCAACAGACGGTGCCACAGGGATTCACGCAGGCTCGCCATCAGCTCCCGCTCCGGCATGGCCACCAGCAGCCAGGCCAGTCGACTGCCGAGCATGTCGAAGGGCAGCGCCAGCCCCCACCAGTACTGCTCACCACAGAAGTAACGGACCGGCGTCGCCAGCACCCCCTGATCCTTGAGCTCGATCAACGGCGCCTCGCCCAGATCCTCCAGCGAGGTCCCCGGCAACAGCGCCGCATCCTTGTCCGCGTTGTGGGCGAGCACATCGCCCTCGGGAGTAGTGATGGCCAGCAGTGACCCCTGGGTGGTGGCAAACGCATGGATTTCCTTGCCGAGATCCGCGGAGGTCATATCGATGCCAAGCACGGCGCGTCCGTCACGGGATCGCTGGGACAGGGTGACGCCCTGCTCACCGTTGGTGAAGAAGGTATAGGGCGCCGATAGCTGCGGGCCGTACTCGTCCAGCGCCTGACGAAACCAGGGGCGATCGCGCGGGTCCAGGCCGTGGCTCTCGATGGCGATGCGACGTAGCTCCCTCGCCTCATCGTCGAGTACCTGCCAGTAGCCAGCCATGCCTTGCCGCCTGTCGCCGTGCAGGATCAGCGCCAGGTAAGTGCCACCGGCCAGATTCAATGAGTCGGATACCGCCCCGGGCGACAGTCGCTCGATGGCGCGAACCATCAGAAAGTCGCCGTTGTCGGAGCCGATGTAGGCGCCTCCCAGCACCTCCTGGGCGTCGACCACCGCCGCCAGCATGGGCAGCAGATGATCGCTTCGGGCACTGTCGAAGTTCTCGATGCTCGTTTCTCTGCTCAGCACACCGAGCATCGCCCTGGAAGGTTCGATCAGCGAGCGGGTCTTGACCTCCACCGTCGCCGACAGCTGCTGGCTGGATCGCTCCAGCGCCTCGACCAGCGAGTCCCGAGCCTGATCCCACGACTGCCACAGCAGCAGACCGGCCATCATCAGCGTCATGCCGACGATGGAGGCGGCGATAAGCCATTGGATCGGGAGTTCACGGCGGGCAAATAGAGGCATTGAAGGACTCGAGGGTGGCAGTCGACCAGCAGTGACGACTACCTATCACTCTATGCCAATTCAGCCGCTCTGGAGCGGGGGGCAACTACCCCCTATGCACTACTTCGCCCACATCTTTCGTCTTGACCCTCACCCATGGCGGCCGTGCCTGCCCAGACGTTCAGGTCAGCAGCCGCGTCATGCCCAGCCACACCAGACGCAGCGACAGCGCGGTCAACACCACCCGGAATCCGGTGTCGAAACGCCGCTCCGACACGTGATGCAACAGGCGCAGTCCAAGCCAGGTGCCCAGCACCCCGACGCCGATCATCAGCAGGATCAACCACAGCCAGTCGGCGAACAGGAAACCGGCGACGCCGAAGACGAAGGCCTTGGTCAGGTGCTGGAAGGTCATGCAGGCGGCGAAGGTGGCCACCGTACCCTGGCGGGAGTTTCCGGTCTGCTTGACGAAGGCCGCCACCATGGGCCCACTGGCGCCGACAAAGCTGGACAACAGGGTAGTGACGGCGCCGGCGATCAGGGTGCCCAGGCGGCCCAGGGCGCGCTTGGGCAGTCCCGGCCCCCACAGGGTATAGAGCACAAAGGCGGCGATCGACAGCTCCAGCACCCCGCTGGGCAGGCGAATCAGCAGCCAGCCGGCCACCAGGGCGCCGACCAGGGCTCCGGGGACAAAGGTCGCCAGCAGCGGCCAGTGAACGTATCGCCAGCTCATGGCCAGGCGTCCGCCATTGGAGCCAAGCTGGACCATGCCATGCACCGGGATCAGTGCCGCCGCCGGCATCACCTGGGCCATGGTCATGATCAACAGGGTGCCGCCGCCCACGCCCAGCGACGCGCTGATCATCGAGGTGACACCGGACAGCAGGATCAGGCCGAGACTGACGAGGGGGGACAGCGGCGAGATGGCGGCGAGCCACTCCATGGCGACAAACTCCTGAGACAAGAAAAGCCAGAAGCTTACCTTTGTGTGCCACGGCTCGCACTCGCTGACGACCCGCCCGCCAGCATCGCCTCGCTGCCCGCAACGCCAACGCCAACGCCAACGCCAACGCCAACGCCAACGCCGATCGATCTTCCGGGCGGAAGATCGATCGGCGCGGGTACTTTCCGTGAAGGCAAGAGCCGTGACGACAGGATCAGCGATGGGCACATTCAGCGGCTGATACAGAGAGCAGGCTCAGGCCAATCATCAGGATCAGCGTTTCAGGCCAAGCGCCGCCAGGGATTCGCGCTCGCGGCGGGCGTAGAGCTCGAGTTCATCGCGCACCGAGGCCCCCAGCGCCGCCTCGAAGGCGTCACGGTTGGCGTTGCCCTGCCCCACCGCACTCTCCTCACCGCCCAGGTTGGACTGGAAGATGCCCGCCGCCGACACCGGCAGGAAGTCCTCGTAGGTCAGCGGCTCGGCCACCACCTTGCCGGCGGCGATCTGTACCTCCACAGAGGCGTCACCGTCGAACTCGTCTACCGCACGGTAGACGAAGTAGGCCAGACCCTCGCGGCGCAGGGTGGTCTCGTCATCGGGGAAGTCGGCGAAGACCTCGGCCAGGCGTGCCTGATGGGCGGCGTTGTCCAGCCCCTGGGTCGCCTTGCGGGCCTCGCCCAGCAAGCGGTCATACAGGGCGCGGCCCTTGGGTGTCAGCGCCACGCCACGCTGCTCGATCTCGCCGAAGCGGGCGGTATGGCTACCCTCGGCGTCACCGACGAAACGGGTGGTCTCTTCCAGCGCCTTGAAGCTGGTCTGACGCAGCAGGATCGGACAGGCGCGCCGGGGCGGGCCCTCGATCACCGCCTTGGGCGTCATGCCATGCTCGGGCATCCGGCGCTGGGCCTCGTCGATGTCCAGGGTACGCGGGGTCAGATGGTTGATGTGCGGGCCACGGAAGGACACCACATCGGCGATCAAACGGTGGGCCGAGTGCAGCCGCTCGTAGGTGGCGCGGTCCACGGTGGCGTCCTGGTGCCAGCGGAAGGTCTCCAGGGCTTCGGCGACGAAGCGCTCGGCCTGTTCCTCGGTGAGGCCACCCTGCTGCTCGAAGGTGGCGATCAGTTCACGCACCCCCGGAGTGAAGATGTCGCGATTGGCCAGGATCTCGCTGGCCAGGGTGCGCAGCTCGACGTCCTCGATCAGCTCGAGGCGCAGCAGCGAGGTAAACAGGCGGAAGGGATTGCGTGCCAGGGCCTCGTCGGTGACCGGGCGAAAGGCGGTGGAGTGCACCGGCACCCCGGCCTCGGACAGGTCGTAGTAGCCCACAGGTAACATCCCCATCACCGCAAACAGGCGCCTCAGGGTGGCGAGTTCCTCGGCCGTGCCCACCCGGATCGCACCGTGACGCTCGACGCCCAGGCGAGCGTGCTCGCCGCTGGCCTCGAGCCGCTCGGCCAGCGCCGGATCAGCCTCGAGGGTCTGCCGATTCACCTGCTCGACCAGTGACAGCAGGGTGCCGTACTGGGGCACCTCGGCCTGGTACATGGCCGACATGGCAGAGGCAAAGCGGTCACGAATCTCGTCGGCGGTCACAAAGTCGGAAGACATCCGGGCTCCTATCGGTTGGCAGGCGGTGATGCCACCGATAAGACCAGAGCGGGGAGGCGGCGACAAACGAAAATTATCGCTGGTTGTATTCCTTCAAGGAATGCCACGGCGGTGGTCGCCGCCATCGCTCTCGACACTCCGCGCCTTTATCGGCGCAGTCTTTCTCGCAGCGACGCCATGGGAGCCACCCCGCGCTACCAGTCCTCCAGCTTATGTGCCCCGCTGCTGTCGCCCCCGTCCGCCTTGCCGCGCTCTGCGCGAGCAAGCGCGCGGCCAGGGCGCCTCAGTGCCCCAGGATCTGACTCAGGAACAGCTGGGTACGCTCCGAGCGCGGGTTGTTGAAGAACTCCTGGGGCGGCGCCTGCTCGATGATCTGGCCCTGATCCATGAAGATCACCCGGTCGGCCACGGTCTTGGCGAAGCCCATCTCGTGGGTCACGCAGAGCATGGTCATGCCTTCCCGGGCCAGCTCGATCATCACGTCCAGCACCTCCTTGATCATCTCCGGGTCCAGCGCCGAGGTGGGCTCGTCGAACAGCATCACCTCCGGGCGCAGACACAGCGCGCGCGCGATGGCCACGCGCTGCTGCTGGCCGCCGGACAGCTGGCCCGGGTACTTGTGGGCCTGGTCGGCGATCTGCACCCGCTCGAGAAACTCCATGGCGGTGGCCTCGGCCTCGCGCCGGGGTTTCTTCTGTACCCAGGTCTGGGCGATGCAGCAGTTGTCGAGCACCGACAGGTGAGGGAACAGATTGAAGTGCTGGAACACCATGCCGACGTGCCGGCGGATCTGTTCGATGCGCTTGACGTCCTGGGTCATGTGCACCCCGCCCACGGTGATGCGGCCCTGCTGGTGTTCCTCCAGGTGATTGATGCAGCGGATCAGGGTGGATTTGCCGGACCCCGAGGGCCCGCACACCACGATGCGCTCCCCTGGCTGCACGGTCAGGTCGATGTCGCGCAGCACGTGGAAGTCCCCGTACCACTTGTTGAGGCCGTCGATCTCGATCATCGGCGTGTTCGAATCCGCCGTGGTCGCCGCTTGAGCAGACATGGCTGCCTCCCGATCAAATTTGTTGTTGTGGGCCGTCAATGGCCGGTATGTAGACGCCGTTCGATATATTGGCTGTAACGTGACATGCCGAAGCAGAAGATCCAGAACATCAGCGCGGCGAACACGTAGCCCTCGGTGGCGAAGCCCAGCCAGTTGGTGTCGGTGAGCCCGGCACGGATGATCGCCAGCAGGTCAAACAGGCCGATGATCAGCACCAGCGAGGTGTCCTTGAACAGCGCGATGAAGGTGTTGACGATGCCCGGGATCACCAGCTTGAGCGCCTGGGGCAGGATGATCAGGCCCATCCGCCGCCAGTAGCCCAGGCCCAGCGCCTTGGCGGCCTCTTCCTGGCCTCTGGGTATCGCCTGCAGGCCACCGCGCACCACCTCGGCCATATAGGCGCTCCAGAAGAACATGATGCCGATCAGTGCGCGCAGCAGCTTGTCGAACTCAACCTCGCTGGGCACGAACAGCGGCAGCATCACCGAGGCCATGAACAGCACCGTGATCAAGGGCACGCCGCGCCAGAACTCGATGAACACTACCGACAGGCTGCGCACCAGTGGCATCTGCGAGCGCCGGCCCAGCGCCAGGATCACCCCCAGCGGCAGCGAGCCGACGATACCGACGATGGCCACGGTCAGGGTCAGCATCAGCCCGCCCCACTCACGGGTGGGCACCGCCGGCAGGCCGAAGTGGCCTCCCAGCAGCAACAGCCAGGCGATCACCGGAAAGCCGACCAGGGCGAAGATCACCACCCAGCGCTTGGCCGGCAGTCGGGGAATCATCAGCCAGGCGATGGTGGCCACCAGCAGCGCCAGGGTGATATCGACGCGGTAGCGCTCGGTCTCGGGGTAGAAGCCGTAGACGATGGTCTCGAAGCGGGCGCTGATGAACACCCAGCAGGCGCCCTCGCCGGTGCAGGCTTCGCGGGTGGTGCCGATCCAGTCGGCGTCGATCAGCGCCCACTGCACCAGCGGGGACAGCGCCCATACCAGCACCGCCAGGGTGATCAGCGAGACCACCGAATTGAGCGGGGTCGAGAACAGCCGACTGCGCAGCCAGCCGGTGACACCATGGCGCGCCACCGGCGCCGGCCGGGCGGCGATCATGGAATGCTCGGTGGACGCGGCAGCCGGCGCCACCTCGGGCTCACTCGGGGGGTGCACCGGGGACTGGGAAGGAGGTGTGGGACGCTCGGTCATGGCAGCAGTCCTCCAACGAAGACAGGCAAGCGGCTCATGGCAGAGCGCATGGTTGGCGTATTCATCTCAGCGCTCCTTGAGCAGGGTCCGGGCGTTGTAGACGTTCATCAACGCCGACACCACCAGACTGATGGTCAGATAGACCGCCATGGTCATGGCGATGATCTCTATCGCCTGGCCGGTCTGGTTGAGGCTGGTACCGGCGAACACCGCCACCAGGTCGGGATAGCCGATGGCGGTCGCTAGCGACGAGTTCTTGATCAGGTTCAGGTACTGACTGGTGAGCTGCGGCACGATCACTCGCATCGCCTGGGGGATGACCACCTTGCGCAAAGTGATGTTGCCCGGCAGGCCGATCGCCCGGGACGCCTCGATCTGTCCCTTGGGCACCGACTGGATCCCTGAACGCACGATCTCGGCGATAAAGGAGGCGGTGTAGATCGACAGCGCCAGCCACAGTGCCATCAGCTCCGGGATCACGGTGATACCGCCGGAGAAGTTGAAGCCCTTGAGCGACGGCACGTCCCAGGCAAGCGGGCTGCCGCTGGCCACGAACACCAGCAGCGGCAGGCCGATGATCAGGGCGCTACCGAGCCAGTACACCGGCAGCGCCTTGCCGGTACGCTGCTGAAGCCGTCTGGCGTAGATACCAAGGGCCACCACCGCCAGGATCGCTGCCACCAGCGCCAGCTGGGTCAAGCCGAAGCCTGGCTCGGGCACCGGCGCCGGCACGATCAGCCCGCGCACGTTGAGAAAGAACGCCTCGAGCAGCGACATGCTCTGGCGCGGACTGGGCAGGGCCTGGAGCACGGCGAAGTACCAGAACAGGATCTGCACCAGCAGCGGAATATTGCGAAAGGTCTCGACGAAGGCCGCCGCCAGGCGAGCCAGCAGCCAGTTGGGCGACAGCCGGGCGATACCCACGGCGAAGCCGATCAGGGTGGCGGCCAGAATGCCGAGCCCGGACACCAGCAGGGTATTGAGCAGCCCCACCACGAAGGTGCGGGCGTAGCTGCTGTCGCCGGAGTAGTCGATCAGGGTCTGGGGGATCGAGAACCCGGCGCGCTCACCGAGGAAGTCGAAACCGGTGGTGATGCCCCTGGCCTCGAGATTGGTCAGGGCATTGCCGATCATCATCGCGATCAGCGCGGCGAGGCCTGCCAGCAGCAGCGCCTGGATGATCAGCGCACGAAAGGCAGGACGCCGCCATAGCGGCGTCCGTTCGATAGGGGGCGTGGACATGGGCGAGCCTCTTGCTGGACGACGCTTGCCTCCGGCCCGTCTCGCGGCCGTGGGTATTCACCCGCGAACGGCGAGGGGGCCGGCGCGCGACGTCGTCGCTCTATCCGTCATGGGTCGGACGACCCCGGCCATGGCCGGGGTCGCAGCGGACAGTATCAGCGGATCGGCGGGGCGTAGAGGATGCCGCCTTCGTTCCACAGGGCGTTCATGCCACGGCTGATGCCCAGCGGTGAGTTTTCGCCCACGGTATCGGCGAACACCTCACCGTAGTTGCCCACCTGGGAGACGATGTTGTAGGCCCAGTCGTTGGTCAGACCGAGCTGCTCGCCGTAGGTGCCGTCGACACCCAAAAGGCGCGCCACCTGGGGATTGGGCGGATCATTCTTCATCTGCTCGGCGTTGTCGCTGGTGATGCCCAGTTCCTCGGCATTGACCATGGCGAAGACCGTCCACTTGACGATGTCGAACCACTGGTCGTCACCCTGGGCAACCACCGGGCCCAGCGGCTCCTTGGAGATCAGCTCGGTGAGGATCTCGACGCTGTCCGGTTCCGGCAGCTGCAGGCGCAGGGCGCTGAGCTGGGAGGTGTCCGAGGTGAGCACGTCACAGCGCCCGCTGGCGAAGCCCGAGGCGGTCTGGTCCGGGGTATCGAAGGTCACGGTGTTGATGTCGATGCCCTTGGCCGGGAAGTAGTCCGCCAGGTTGAGCTCGTGGGTGGTGCCGGACTGGATGCAGATGGAGGCGCCGTTCAGGTCCTCGAGGCTCTCGATGCCGAGATCCTTGGCCACCATGAAGCCCTGACCATCGTAGAAGGTGGTCGTCGTGAAATTGAGGCCCAGGGAGTTGTCCCGGGTGGCGGTCCAGGTGGTGTTGCGCGAGAGCACGTCGATCTCACCGGACTGCAGCGCGGTAAAGCGCTCCTTGGCGGTCAGCGGGGTGAACACCACCTTGTCGGCGTCACCGAAGATCGCCGCCGAGATGGCGCGACAGGTTTCCACATCGAGTCCCTGCCAGTTGCCGTTCTCGTCCGGCGAGGAGAAACCGGACAGGCCGACGTTGACACCGCATTGGAGTTCGCCGCGGGAGGTGACTTCGTCCAGGGTGGCGGCCGAAGCACTGCTCGTCACGCCCAGCGCCGCTGTGGATAGCGCGGCGAGGGAGAGGGTCAGCAACGTCTTGTTATTGTGTCGCATGGATTCAACTCCAGTAATGGATGAGCGTTGTACGCCCATTCACTATCCGAGCCTCGGCCGGCGCGGTCAATGCTGGTGTCGACGTTTGTTTTAAACGATGGATTGAAGTTCGATGGCAGCCCCCATCGAAAAGAGGCCCGGGAGGAGCGTACCCGCTGGCACGCCCCCTCCGGGCAAGACGCACTGATCTCCACCACAAGCACGCCTTGTATCAGGACAGCGCCACGCCCTTGGGCGTTGTCCGTAAAGACGCCGAGCGCAGGCACTTTTCACATAGGCCTCTAGTGCGAGGTGCCTTCTTCATAGTGGGTCTTGTTCCACACGTTGTACTTGCCTGACGGCTTGTCCATCGGTACCCGGGTGATCTCCTCGAGGCTATCGGCGTCGTAGGCGATCACCGCGCCGTCGCGCTCCCACAGGCTCAGCAGCAGGGTCTCGCCGTCACGGTCGAACTCCACGTGGGCAGACGTCTTGCCCGGCTCCGGGATCAGGGTGCGCACGATCTCGAGGCTGTCCTTGTCGATCACGTGGACACGATCACGGTTGGGCCCGAAGAACACGTCGGTCCAGGCGTAGCGGGAGTTTTCGTGGCTGCGCATGAAGAAGCCCGGGCCGTCGGTATGCAGCGTCTTGATCAGCGAATAGTCGTCCATGTCGATGATCGAGACTTCGGGCTTGGCCAGGTGGGGAATCGCCATCACCCGACGTCCGCCGGTCTCCCAGGTGATGCCGGAACCCAGATGGGGCATGCCCGACAACGGCAGGTCGGCCAGTTTGTCGCCGCTGTCCAGGTCGATGACCATGGCCCCATCGCCACCGCGGGAGGCGCCGATGACGCGGCGGTACTCGGGGTCGAAGAAGAAGTCGTCGAGGTAGTCCGGCACCGGCAGACGCCGGACCTCGAAGCTCTCGCCCCTGGCCTCCAGAGCCTTGCGCGCGGGATCCAGCGGCTCGTCCATATGCCCCGTGGCCACCACCGCTTCAGGCGTCACCGGCCAGGGGATCTCCCACAGCTCCTTGACGTCCTTGAGCGCGGCGATAAAGCTCGAGCGCGGCGGCGCGGCGTAGACGGCGCTGACCCGGGAGCCGTTGCCTTCGGCGTCGGCGGCGGGATAGACCCGCATGGGATCGAGCCGGTGGGCGTCGAACAGCACCAGGTTGCCCGGCAGGGTGTTGGCGGCCATCACGTAGCGGCCATCGGCGGACACCGCGATATTGCGCATATTGATGCCGGCGCGGACCTCGGCCACCACGGCGAAGTGATAGAGATCGAACTTGGTGATCCAACCGTCGCGGGAGCCAAAATAGACGTAGCGGCCATCCGGGCTGTACTTGGGCCCGCCGTGCAGGGCAAAGCGAGTGGGGAAGCGCGCCAGGCGCTCGAAGGTGTCGCCGTCGAGCACGCTGGCGTGGTGATCGCCGGTCTCTACCACCACGAACAGATTCTGCGGATCGGCGTCGAACTCGGGCGTGTCGCCAAGAGGGTCTTCACCAGCGACCGGAGGATGCGACACCACCTGGCTTGCGCGGATATCGTCGAGCGTCCAGTCGGGGGTCACCGGCGGGTCACTCAGCACCCAGTCACTCAGCGCATCGACCTGGGCCTCGGCAAGCGTGTCGGTGAAGCCGGGCATCTGGGTCGCGGGGCGGCCATCGGCAATCACCCGACGAACCTCTTCGGGCTTGATACGCCCGAGGTTCTGGGGCAGCAGCGCCGGCCCCATGGCGCCCAGACGATCGGCGCCGTGGCAGCTGGCGCAGTGATCCTGGTAGAGCTGCGGCGCTGCCGAATTTGCCGCTATCGCCTCCTCCTGAGCCCCAGCCAGCTCTGGTATCAAGGCTGGCATCAGGACTGGCATCAGCCCGATCAGGGCCGCGCCCAGCAGTCTTGCCGTGTTCATGCCACCGCCTCCGCCACCGCGTCCATATCGAGTCGCCCGGCCAGGGACACCACCTCGCCCACCACGATCAGCGTCGGCGGCTTGAGCCCCTCGGCCTGGATGGTCTCCGGCAACTGGCCCAGCCGGGTGATCACCCGGCGCTGTTCCCGGGTGGTGCCGCGTTCGATCAGCGCCACCGGCTGGTCGGCGGGCAGGCCGTTGGCGAGCAGTTCGCGGCGAATCAGCTCGGCGTTGGTCAGCCCCATGTAGAACACCAGGGTGTGACGGCGACTGGCCAGCGAGCGCCAGTCGAGATCGAGGCTGCCGTCGGCGCGGGCGTGGCCGGTGACGAAGGTCACCCCTTGGGCGTGGTCGCGATGGGTCAGCGGAAAGCCGGCGTAGGCGCTGCAGCCCTGGGCCGAGGTGATTCCCGGCACCACGCGAAAGGGCACCTGGTTGTCCACCAGCATCTCGGCCTCTTCGCCGCCGCGCCCGAAGATGAAGGGGTCGCCGCCTTTGAGGCGCACCACCCGCTTGCCGGTCACCGCCAGGCGTACCAGCAACTGGTTGGTTTCCTCCTGGGTCAGGGCGTGGCAGCGCGCCGCCTTGCCCACGTAGAAGCGCTGGGCCGCCTTGGGCGCCAGCGCGAGCACCTCCGGTGACACCAGGCGATCATAGACCAGGCAGTCCGCCTGGCTGAGCAGGTACAGCGCGCGCAGGGTCAGAAGGCCGGGGTCACCGGGGCCGGCGCCGACGATGGCCACTTCGCCGGAGGCGAGCGGCGCTTCGCCGAGCTGGTCGTAGAGGGCTTGCAAGGACATGGTGATCTCCCGTTCAACCGGTCGTCAGAATCATCTTGGGCGAGACGGCATCGGTCAGGCCGATCTCGTCATCGTCGAGGTAGCAGCCCGGGTCCTCGGCCCAGGGATCGCCCAGGGTCTTGAAGGCGCGCACCCGGGTATTGCCGTTGCAGATCGGCAGGTAGCGACAGGCGCCGCAGCGTCCCTTGAGCGGCCGCGGACGACTGCGAAACCCTCGCATCAGGTCGTCGTCGGCCTCGCACCAGATCTCCGAGAAGGGCCGCTCACGCACATTGCCGAGGTGGTGGTCCCACCAGAAGGAGTCCGGGTGGACATTGCCCAGGTTGTCGATATTGGCGATGTACTCGCCGCTGGCGTTGCCGCCCCAGGCGAGCAGACGCGCCTCGAGATCGGCGACCCGCTCGGGGAAGTGGCGCCTGGCCCAGTGCAGCAGGAAGGGGCCGTCGGCGTCGTTGTTGCCGGTGACGTACTCGCGCCGGATACCCGCCTCGAGTTCGGCGCGACAGCGGTCGAACAGTCGGGTCATGGCGTCGCGGGTCATTTCGTGCCAGGCGTCGTGCTTACGGTGACGATGACCGCGTCCGCCATAGTTGAGGTGTGACAGGTAGAACTTGTCGACGTCGTGCTCGGCGGTCAGCGCCAGGATGTCGTCGAACTGGGCGTAGTTGTCCCGGGTCAGGGTGAACCGCAGCCCTACCTTGATGCCCCGCTCCTTGCACAGCCGGACTGCGGCCATGGACTCGCGAAAGGCGCCACGACGCTGGCGGATCTGGTCATGGGTCTCCTCGAGGCCGTCGATGCTGATGCCGACGTAGTCGTAACCGGCATCGGCGATGGCTTCGATCTTGTCCTCGGTGATCAGGGTGCCGTTGGTGGAAAGCCCGGTGTACAGCCCGAGTTCCTTGGCCCGGTGCGACAGTTCGAAGATGTCGGGGCGCATCAGCGGCTCGCCACCGGACAAGATCAGCGCCGGCACCCGGAAGGCCTTGAGGTCCTCGAGCACCTTCATCGCCTCCTCGGTGGACAGCTCACCGGCAAAGTCGACGTCGGCCGACACCGTGTAGCAGTGCCGACAGGTCAGGTTGCAGCGGCGAATCAGATTCCAGATCACCACCGGGCCTGGCGGGGTGCGGGCAGGCGCCAGTGGCGTCGGCTCGAGCAGGCTGTCGATGTAGCGGGTCACTCGGAACATGGCGAGGCTCCCTTGGCGGTGGCGAGCCGTAGCCCGGTCTTCTTGAGGATGCGGCTGCTGTAGAGAATACGGTGGTCGCGGCAGGCGTCGCCCAGCCATTCACGCAGCCGCTCGGCCTGGGCCTCGACTTCGTCACGGTGGTGGCCGTGCAGCATCACGAACAGGTTGTAGGGCCAGTCCGGCAAGCGGCGGGGCCGCCGGTAGCAGTGACTGACGCCCGGCCAGTCGGCCAGCTGCCGGCCGAGTTCATCGATGCGCTGATCATCGACGTCCCACACGGTCATGCCGTTGGCCAGGTAGCCCAGGCGATAGTGGTTGGGTACCGCGGCGACGCGGCGCACGACGCCGGTCAGGCGCAGGCGCTGAAAGCGTGCCAGCACCTCCTCGCCGCTCATGCCGATGGCCGCGCCCACCGCCGCCCAGGGGTCGGCCACCAGCGGCAGCCCCGCCTGGGTGGCCTCGATCAGGGCGCGGTCGCCGTCGTCCAGCACAGAGACATCGTTGCGGTCCCTAGACGGGCAGGTGGAGATGGACATGGAACTCCTCCTCCTTGGGCAGGTTGATAACCTCGAGCCCGGTGACCTCGGTGATGGCCTCGATCACCGAGGCGACGCGGCCGGGGCGATCACAGGCGATGACGAACCACATGTTGTAGTGGTGCTCGCGGCGATAGTTGTGGGCCACCTCGGGGAAGGCGTTGACGACCTCGGCGACGCGCTCGAAGTCGGCTTCCGGCACCGCCAGGGCGGCCAGCGTCAGGGCACCGCCGAGACGCTCGGCCTGGAACATCGGGCCAAAGCGACTGAGGATCCCTCGATCAAGCAGCGACGACAGGGTGTCGAGCAACTCGCGCACCCCGAGCCCCAGCTCCAAGGCCAGGTCGCCGTAGGGGTCCGGGGTCAAGGGCACACCCAACTGCAGGCGGTTGATGATCCGACGCTCTACCTCAGACAGCGCAGCCACCGCGTCATGGCGAGCGGTGGCAGCGTCGTGTGGATGGCGGTCGGGGTCGCCGGGGAAACCCCGGGACGGTGTTTCTGAGCTCATGGCTCCTCCGGGGGTGTCATGGTTCCTCGGGCGTGTAGCGTCCGCCGCGCTGGCGATAGGCCTGGCGGCTGAACAGCACCTGGTGGTCGACGTCTTCGAGGCCATGGCGCTGGATCAGCGCACGGATCTGGGCCTCGACACGCACTCGCCGGACGCCGTGGATCATGCAGAACAGGTTGTAGGGCCAGCCGAGGCGACGCACCCGCTGGTAGCACAGGGTGACCTCGGGCTCAGCGGCCAGACGCCGGCCTACCTCGTCGACGCGATCATCGGGCAGGTTCCACACCACCATGGCGTTGGCGGCGAGGCCCAGGCGGCGATGGCGGACCACCAGGCCGAAGCGTTTGATGAAACCGCTGTGCTGCCAGTGCCCGATCCAGGTGCGGACCTCCTCGACGCTCAGGCCGGTCTGCTCGGCCAGCACCTTGAACGGCTCAGGCACCAGCGGCAGCCCTTCTTCGAGACAGGCCCTGAGTCTGATCAGGCGGCGATCCTGAGCCTGCAGCGGGCCTGCCGGACGGCGCTCAGCGGTGGACGTGACGGCCTCGATCATGCTTCCTCCAGCTCCGCCCAGGGCAGGGCGAAGGCCAGGTCGATGTGATAGCTCTGGACCATGGGCAGGCGCAGCAACGGGGTGGCCAGTTCGGCCTCCAGCCGCGTCAGGCGCAGTTCCAGGCTGGTGCTGTCCGGCGCCGTCACCACGAACCACAGGTTGTAGCGGTGCTCGCGCCAGTAGTTGTGGTTGACCCCGGGGCAGGCGTTGATGATCTGTGCCACCGCCTCCCGGCGATGGTCCGGCACGGCCACCGCCACCAGCTCGCTGGCGCCGGCCTGGCGGTGATCGAACACCGCGCCGACACGGCCCACCACGCCCAGGTCACACAGACGCTGCAGGCGCTCGATCAACGCCTGCTCATCCAGTCCGAGCTCTTCGGCCATGGCCGCAAAGGGACGCTCGACCAACGGCAGCGATCGCTGATAGCGATCGATCAGTCGCCGGTCGATGCGGTCCAGGTCGTCGACCACCTTGTCGGTTGCCATGGCCATCTCCCGAAAAGCGAAAAATTGGGGCGGGCCGCCCGTGCGAGCGGCCCGCGAGGACGTCAGTAGACGTCGTGCTGGGTGTTGTAGACGTTGAACTTGCCGGTCGGCGTGACCAGTCGCTCGTCCTTGATCACCGCTTCCAGCTGCAGCGTCTCGTCGTCGACCACCACCAGCGCGGAAGACTGATCGGCGGTGTTCCACACCGAGAACCAGACCTCGTCGCCGGCACGGTTGTACTCCGGCTGCACCACCCGCTTGGGTCCTTCGCCAAGATCCGCCCAGTCGGCGATCGGCAGCACCTGGAAGCCCTCTTCCAGGTCGTTGACGTCATACACGGCAACGCTCTGGCTGATGGCCTCGTCGGGATTCAGCGCGGTGTCCACGTAGAGGTGCTCGGACTCGGGGTGGGTCTTGATGAACAGCGAGCCGCCACCCTGACCTTCCAGGGTGCGCACCACCGTCCAGGCCTGGTCCGGATGACCTTCCGGGTCGGTACCGATCAGCGAGATGGTGTTGTCGCCCAGATGGCTGGTGGCCCACACCGGCCCGAACTCGGGGTCGACGAAGTTGGCGCCACGCCCCGGGTGCGGGGTCTTGCCCACGTCGATGATCGCCTCGAGCTCACGCTCCTTGGCATCGATGACGACGATCTGGTTGGACTGGTTGGCGGCAGTCATGAAGTAGCGACCGCTGCTGTCCCAGCCACCGTCGTGCAGGAAGCGGGAGGTGTCGATCTCGACGCTGGACAGGGCGTCCAGGTTCTCGTAGTTGACCAGACGGACCTTGCCGGTTTCCTTGACGTTGACGATGAACTCCGGGTGCTGATGGGACGCCACGATGGCCGCCACACGGGGCTCCGGATGGTACTCCTGGGTGCCCACCGTCATGCCGCGGGTGCTGACGATCTTCTTCGGCTCCAGGGTCTCGCCGTCCATGATCACGAACTGCGGCGGCCAGTAGGTGCCGGCGACCGCGTAGGTGTCCTCGTAGCCCTCGAACTTGGAGGTCTCCACCGAACGCGCCTCGAGACCCACCTTGATCTCGGCCACGGTGGTCGGCTCTTCCATCCACAGGTCGATCATGTCGACCTTGGCGTCGCGACCGATGACGAACAGGTAGCGCCCGGAAGCTGACATCCGCGAGATGTGCACCGCGTAACCGGTATCGATGACCTTGACGATCTCCTTGCTGTCGCCGTCGATCAGGGCGATCTGGCCGGCGTCACGCAGGGTCACCGAGAACAGGTTCTCCAGGTTCAGGTCGTTCATCTGCTCGGTGGGGCGATCTTCCGGCGCCACGAACACGGTCCAGCTGTCCTTCATGTCGGCAAGGCCGAACTCCGGGGGTACCGGTGGCTCATGCATGACGTAGTTCGCCATCATCTCGATCTCGTCATCGGTCAGCTGGCCGGAGGTACCCCAGTTGGGCATGCCCGCCGGTGAGCCGTAGGTGATGAAGGTCTTGAGATAGTCCATGCCGCGTTCACGGGTGATGTCGGTGGTCAGCGGCTTGCCGGTGGCCCCCTTGCGCAGCACGCCATGACAGCCGGCACAGCGTTCGAAATAGATCTCCTTGGCGTGATCGAACTCTTCCCGCGTCATCGCAGGGGCGCCCTCTTCATCGGGCATCATCACCGCCGCCGGGTCGACGCCGGACGGATTGCTCTGGTAGGCCGCCTCTTCCGGAGACAGGTTCTTCTCGGCGCCATGGGCGCTTCCCAGGCCTGCAATCACGATGGCTATCGCTGCGGCAAGGGGCTTGAGAGTCGTGACGCTTCTGGTCATCTTTTCACCTCGAGTCATGATCCACGTGTCTTTCATCCTGTCGCCAATGTCGTGCCACAAGATGAAAATGTCGCCAGGTTTTCCGCTTTCTCTTGAGCGAGTTATTTCCCTTGGTACGGCAATCCCTTCCCTGGATAAGCGACACATTTTCCTTCCAGATGAAGGCCGCGAAGACGCCCGCTCTCTTCGCGTTTGCCCTGCCTACCATGGAAGCGCGCATTCCCGACGATTTCACTGGGTCTCTTGCCGACTCTTGACCCCTATCAACAATCACTCCTCCGCGCACCAGCAGAAATTTTTCCCCTTTAATTTCTTAAGCTTAATGACCAAATAAGACTTTCGGAGCTACCTCGAAAGGAGCATTTCAGTACTTTTTGATCAAGACGTTGACGCGCATCATCCAATGGCTCCAGCCGCTATCGACAGCAGGACGAAACTCGACTACTGCTTGCCACTTCAAGACACACCAATACCTTCGGGATAAAACGACGACCCATATCAATAAATATTTTCGATGAATCAAGGAAACTGTCGGGTCCTACAGGGACCTTCGCCGGGGGACACTTGTCGATGGCAACACCTATTTCCCAGCACCCTTTCAGGTGCCATGCGTGCTCAGTGCTTGCGCCACGATGGCGTGCCGCCCTCGCCTGCCTTCTGCTGATGGGAGCATGGGCTGCCGATACATCGGCGACGCCCGCGCCCAGCGCCTCGGCGACACACAAGACCAGCGCCTCGTCGACACACAAGACCAGCGCTGCGACAGATACCAACGGCGCAGCAGTGGACCCGGAGGCGCTCGGCAACCTGCTCCTTCAGGACTGCGGTTCCTGTCACGGCATGACCCTCAAGGGGGGACTGGGCCCTGCTCTCACCCAGGAGCGTCTGGCGGTCTACGACGTCGACACTCTGACCACCATCATCCTCGAAGGCCTGCCCGGCACCGCCATGCCGCCCTGGCGCGATCTGCTGAGCGCCGAAGAGGCCCGCTGGATCGCCGAGACGCTCAAGCACACCGACGCTCAGGAGCTCCCATGAGGCACCGTTCTGCATTGCCCCATCCCCCCGCCGCCAAGGGTCTTCGGCGCTTTCACGCCCCGGGCTTCGTGCTTGGCCTGGCACTGGCCTGCGGCCTGATCGCCTGGGGCCAGAGCCCGCACGGCTCAGCCGCCGTTGCCCACAGCACCGACGCCGGCACGCCGGAGGCCAGCTGTGCCAACCTCGCCACCGGCGGACTCGGGGTCGTGGTCGAACGCGCCGATGGACGCCTGGCCCTGGTCGACCGCCGCCAGCATCGCGTGATCACTCGTGTCGAGGGACTGGGCGATCTGTCCCACGCTTCGGTGAAGTTCTCCAGCGACGAGCGCTTCGCCTACGTGTTCGGCCGCGACGGCGGTCTGACCAAGGTGGATCTGGTGTGCGCCACCATCGACAAGAGAGTGCTGCAGTCCGGCAACAGCATCGGCGGGGCCATCTCCCAGGACGGCCGCATCATTGCGGTGGCCAACTACGAGCCGGGCGGCGTGAAGCTGTTCGACGCCGACAGCCTTGAGCTGTTGGCCGAGGTACCGGCGCGCTACACCCAAGATGACGGCAGTCAGGCGCTGTCCAAGGTGGTCGGTCTGGTCGACGCCCCAGGCAACCGCTTCGTCTACAGCCTGTGGGACGCCAACGAGATCCAGGTGCTCGACGCCTCGTCGCTCATCGCGGACGAACAGGGCTCGAATGAGCTTCCTCCTATCACCCGCTTTTCCGATATCGGCGAGAAGCCCTACGACGCCCTGATCGATCCCATCGGGCGCTTCTACGTGGCCGGCCTGTTCGGCGAGGACCACCTGGCGCGCCTGGATCTGTGGCACCCGGAGAAAGGCGTCGAGCCGGTCCTGTCCGGCTATCGCCAGGGCGACGATAAGCTGCCGGTGTACAAGATGCCCCACCTGGAGGGCTGGACCATCGCCAACGACCACGCCTGGTGGCCGGCGGTGGGTCGCCACGAGGTGCTGATGGCGAACCTCGACGACTGGCGCCTGGAGCGACGAATTGCGGTGCACGGGCAGCCGGTGTTCGTGATGAGCCGGCCGGACCAGCGCCAGCTGTGGGTCAACTTCGCCCACCCCGACAACAATGTGGTCCAGGTCATCGACAGTGAAAGCGGCGAGATCATCCGCACCCTGACCCCCGGCCAGGCGGTACTGCACATGGAGTTCAGCCCGCGCGGCGAGGAGGTCTGGATCTCGGCGCGGGACTCCGACCAGGTGGTGGTCTACGACACCGACACCTTCGAGCGCCTGGCGACCCTGGAGGCCGAGTCGCCCAGTGGCATCTTCTTCACCGATCGGGCCCATCGCATCGGCCTGTAGGCCGCGGGAGAACGCCATGCACCCTGCTTCGCTGGAAACTCGCCAGACGCAATCACAACAGACAACCGTCGTCACGACGCCTTCCGGGCAGCGCAAGGTGCTGCTGCTCTACGCCCTGATGCTGGGCAGCGTCATGGCGGTGGTGACCGCCCCGCTCAGTGCGCTTGTCGCTCATCTTTGGCTGGCCATCAGAAGACCCACCGATGCGGTACTGGTGAGCCACCTGCGCTTTCAGCTTGCGACCTTCTGGTACGGCGTGCTGGCCGGGGCGATCGGCCTTGGCCTGTGGGGGCTGATCGGACACATCGACCTGCCGGGGCTCACCGGCTGGGCCTACGGCTATCTGGGGTTCACCCTGGCGCTCATCTGGATGGTGGGACGCTGCGCCCTGGGCATCCGCCAGCTGTTGCACCACCTGCCCGTCCCGCGCCCCCTGTCCCCACTGCTGGGTGGCTGCCGCGTGCGCTTTACGGACGCCGACCGGTGAACCTCGATCACGGCGCCTCTGGCATGCCGGGTTCTGGCGTTCCAGGCTCTGACTTACCGGGCTCTGGCTTACCGGGGTCTGGCTTACCGGGGTCTGGCTTACCGGGCTCTGGCTTGCCCAATCCTGGCTGGGGGCCGCTGTCGGGCCTGCCGGGCAACCCGTTGATGTGGGTGCTGATCATCAGTGAGCTGCTGGTGTTTGCCGCCTTCTTTGGCGTCTTTGCCTGGCAGCGGGTACTCGACCCCGTGGGCTTTCTCGCCGGGCAACGCTATCTCGAGCCGCTGCTTGGCGGCCTCAATACCCTGGTGCTGCTGACCAGTGGCCTTGCCGCGGCGATGGCGGTCACCCAGTCCCAGTGTCCACCCCACGCCCTGCGCGAGCGCCGGATACGCCAGTGGCTGGCGCTGGCCGCGGTGCTGGGCATGGCCTTCTGTCTGATCAAGGCCGTCGAGTATCACCTCGAGTTCTTCACCGGCCCACTGCCGGACAGCGGCAACTTCTTCACCTTCTACATCGGCCTGACCGGCTTTCACGCCGCCCACGTCATCTTTGGCCTGTGCCTGCTGGGCGTCGCGATATGGCGCCCTCGAGCGGACACCGTGGAAACCGTCTGCGCCTTCTGGCACATGGTCGATCTGATCTGGGTACTGCTGTATCCCCTGCTCTATCTGGTGCGGTGACGACAATGCATGACACGGATACTCAGCGCAGACGCCTGTGGCGCACCTGGGCCCTGTTGATGGGCATGACCCTCATCGCCATGGCCAGCGGCGCACTGCATCGCGGCCCGCTGGCACTCTGGGCCCTGGCGCTGGTGCTCATCGCCAGCCTGGTCAAGGCGCAACAGATTCTCTCCATCTACCTCAACCTGCGTATTGCCCCTGCCTCCTGGCGAGGGGGACTCTTGGTACTGGTCGGGGCGATGGGGCTTGGGCTGGCGGCTGCTGGACTGCTGCCTCGCTGGATCGAGGCTCCTGGTGCGACCTCCGGTGCGACCACCATCCCGGTCTCGATCCACAGCACCACAACGAATAACACCACTGATCGACACACTGAACGACACAACGAACGACAGGCACAGGAGCCCAGATGAACAAGGCCGTGGAAATCGACATGACCTTCGAGGAAGACCCCGGCGAGACCATTCGCCTGGTGGCGGTGGTCAACGACCGAGGCGACCTGACCTCGACTCAGGTCTACGGCTTCGCCCGCGACCGCGCGGAAGAGGAACTGGTGACCTACCCCTTCGTGCTGGATCGAGCGGGCGATGATCACTACCAGATCCGCTGGGGCTACGGCGACTGCACCGAGAGTGCGCTGAACTTCTCATCCCCCGCCGTGGCCCTTGGCCAGCGCGTCTATCGCGTCGACACTTACCGCACCGGCAGCGCCCGTTTCTGCTACGAGATCACCGGCATCAACGACCTGGTGCGCTGAGCTGCTAGCGACTGACGGCCAACGGCGAGCAACCGACCACTCAGCCCCGCAGCGCTCAGCGTTCGAGCCGGCGCCATAGCCGCAGGGTGAGCCAGACCGCAAGGGGCACCAGCGCCATCAGCACGATGTCCCAGTCACGGTGATGGATCAGCCAGGCCAGCGGCGTGAACAGTATCAGCGCCGCAAGGCCGGCGGTGGCGAGCGCCAGCCGCTGGCGCCAGCGAGTCTGTGACGAAGACATGACGTTCATTGGGCCACCAGCTGTCGATAGATGCCCGGCAGCGCCAGGGCGAGATGCTCCGGACGCGGCACGATGGCGTAGCCCCCTCGACCGAAGATGCGGCCAAGATAGCGACTGGCCTCGCGATCGATGGTCACCCCGAATACCCGCACGTCTTCTCGTGCCGCCTCGCGCACCGCGTGGCGGGTGTCCTCGATGGCATAGCGCCCCTCGTAGTAGTCGGTGTCGTTGGGCTTGCCGTCGGTCAGCACCAGCAGCAGCCGATGTCGTCTGGGGTGTTGGCCCAGCTCCCTGGCCAGGTGGCGAATGGCCGGTCCCATGCGGGTGTAATGCCCCGGCGTCAGCGCCGAAATGCGTCGTTCCACCCGCTCGCCCACGGCCTCGTCGAAGGCCTTCAACTGCCTGACCCAGACCCGATGCCGACGCTGGGAGGTAAAGCTGTGGATGCTGACGTCGTCGCCGCAGCCGGTGATGCCGTGGCCCAGTACCATCAGCGCTTCCTGGGCCACGTCGAGCACGCGGCGACTTTCCAGCCAGGCATCGGTGGACAGCGACACGTCGATCAGGATGGACACCGCCAGATCACGCCCCTGGGGCCTGGCGTCGACGAACAGGCGGTCGCTGGCCTGACCACCGGCGGCCAGGTCGCAGCGACTGCGGACCAGGGCGTCCAGGTCCAGCTCGTCACCGTCCGCCTGGCCCCGCAGCCACTCTCGCCGAGGCCGCAGGGCCTCGAACTGGCGGCGTACCCGGCGAGTGGCCGCCTCGTCGCCCTGCCAGGGCTCGCCCTCCTCAATGGCAGGTTCGGCGATCACCCGGCAGTGGGCCGGCAACAGCCGGCTCTTGCGGTAGTTCCATTCAGGATAGAGGTGCTCGACGCTGGAACCAGCGGCCAGCGACTCGCCACAGGCGGCGTCGGGCGCCAGGTCCAGCGACATCTTCAGCCGTGAGGCGGCCCGTCGCCGGTTGCGGCTCAAGGTGATCTCGTCGATCTGGTCGGCCGCCTCACGCGCGGCGTCTTCCTCCTCGTCATCCAGGTGGCGGTTGACGTTGACCATCTCCGCCCAGGACAGCATTTTTTCCGAGGCATTGAGCATCAGCGGGTCGTCTCGCTCGGCCTGATCCTGATAGCGGCGCTCGGCCTTGCGCCGGGCACCTTCCACCTCGGCGGCCTGAGGCGGAGCGGGTTCTTCGTCTTCGTCCTCGTCATCCTCATCGGTCGACCTCGAGACGCACTCAAGCGTCGACGCCTCGCCCCACAGCGGCACCGGCAGAAAGGGCCGATACCCCCGTGGCGCGCGCACCGACGGGCGCCCTTGGCCATCCGCCGCCTGCAGCCAGGACCACCACTGGCGCGCGTCGCCTTCGGGACTGTCTTGCGCCTGGGCCTCGCTATCGAAGGATCGGTCGTCGCCCAGCAGGCGCCGGACCAGTGTCTCGACCGCAGCTTCTTGCGGAGGCAGGCCGCGGCGCCGAGGACGCACGGAGAGCAGCGCCTGGCACAGCCGGGCATGGCGCCGGACGAAGCCGGGATAGCGCGCAAGCGTCACCTCGGTTGAGCGCCGGGCCTCGGCCAGGCGCACCAGATCCTGTTCGAGCGGATCGTCGCAGCGCGCCACCGGACGGCGCTCGGCCAGCGACATGGCCAGCCAGCGATATAGATCGCGATTGAGCTCAACCTCAGGCAGCAGCGCCAGTCGCTGCGGCAGCAGCAGGTGCTCGTCGTCACGCCGCGAGACCTCCAGCGCCTCCTCGTCGAAGCCCAGGCGCTGACGCAGTGACAGGCGATGGCGCGAGGCGCGCTTGCCGATCGCATCCAGGGTGACGCCGGGGTCTCCGCCGCTGGCGCGAAACAGCACCCCCAGCGAGCGCGACACCTCCTCGAGGGTCACCGCCGCCTCGGGATATTCAGGATAACTGGCGGCACGTGACGCCCAGCGGTGCCAGTGACGCCCGACGAACTCCTCGACCTCGAGAAACTCCAGCATGGTGGTGGCTATCCGAAGGTGGCGGTAACGACGTCCTCGATGCCCTTGAGCACGTCGGGATCGTCACTGAGAGGCTCGAGCAGGGCCGCCCGGGCGGCGTCGAGCACCGGCATGCCGGCCTGGATCAGGCTGGCGCAGTAGATCAGCAGGCGAGTGGACACCCCCTCTTCCAGGTCCTGGCCCTTCATCGCCCGCAGGCGTGCCGCCAGGTTGACCAGGGCCTCGCAGCGCCCACGCGAAAGGCCGCTTTCATGGGCGACGATGTCGACCTCTGTGTCGGCATCGGGGAAGTCCAGCGAGATCGCCACGAAGCGCTGGCGGGTGCTCGGTTTCAAGGTCTTGAGAATGTGCTGATAGCCAGGGTTGTAGGACACCACCAGTATGAAGTCGTCCGGCGCTTCGAGTCGCTCGCCGGTACGTTCCAGCGGCAGCAGACGGCGATCGTCGGTCAGCGGGTGCAGCACCACGGTCACGTCCTTGCGCGCCTCCACCACTTCGTCGAGGTAGCAGATGCCGCCTTCGCGCACGGCCCGGGTCAGGGGGCCGTCGGACCAGGCGGTATCACCGCCCTTCAACAGATAGCGTCCGGTCAGATCGGAGGCGGTCAGGTCGTCGTGGCAGGCCACGGTGTGCAACGGCAGCCCGAGACGTGCCGCCATATGGCGCACGAAACGGGTCTTGCCGCAGCCCGTCGGCCCCTTCAGCAGCAGCGGCAGACGCTGGCGGTAGGCGTGCTCGAACAGCGCGACCTCCTGGCCGGTCGGCTGGTAGAAGGGGATGTCGTCACGCACAGGGTCCTGGTGCAAGGCGCACCGAGACAGGGTTGCTTGGGTCATGAACAGTGTCCTCGAGACCATCGAGGCCGCCTGACGGCGGCCTCGATCGGGTTCAGCTGGCGGACATCGCCGGCTGGCCAGAGGCCGACCGACGGGCCGGACCGAACAGCGCGTAGAGCAACAACACCGCGCCCACCGTCACCGCGATGCCGGTGCCCAGACGCATGGTGTAGAACAGGCCGAGCTGGTCCTGCACCTCCATGTAGTTCATCCCCAGCACCCGCTGCAGATGGGTCTGCACCGCACCGGCAAAGGTCAGGGTGAAGGTCATGAAGCACATGGCCGAGGTCAGGATCCAGAAGCCCCACATGTTGAGCACCTGGTTGAACGGCTGGCTCCGACGCAGCTGCGGCATGGCGTAGGTGATCACGCCGAGGATCAGCATCACGTAGGCACCGTAGAACGCCAGGTGGCCATGGGCGGCGGTGACCTGGGTGCCGTGGGAGTAGTAGTTGATGAACGACAGGGTGTGCATGAAGCCCCACACGCCGGCGCCGAAGAAGGCGACCGTCGGGCAGCCCATGGTCCACAGCATCGCGGCCTTGTTGGGGTGGTTGCGCGACCCCTTCCAGAACATCACGAAGGCGAACACCACCATGGCGAAGAACGGAATCACCTCAAGGGTAGAGAAGATGCTGCCTATGGCCTGCCAGTAGCCCGGCGTACCGATCCAGTAGTAGTGGTGGCCGGTGCCCAGCAGCCCGGAGAACAGCGACAGGCCGACGATGACGTAGAGCCACTTCTCGATCACTTCGCGGTCGACGCCGGACATCTTGATCAGCAGATAGCCGAGCAGCGACGCCATGATCAGCTCCCACACGCCCTCCACCCAGAGGTGAACGACCCACCACCAGTAGACCTTGTCCACCGCCAGGTTGCCGGGGTTGTAGAAGGCGAACAGCCAGAATACCGCCGCCAGCCACAGGCCCAGCATCAGCACCAGGTTGATGGTGGTCTTGCGGCCCTTGAGCAGGGTCATGCTGGTGTTGTAGAGGAAGATCAAGAAGGACACCGTGATCAGCACCTTGACGAAGAAGGGCTGCTCGAGGAATTCACGTCCCTCGTGGATGCCAAGCTGATAGCACACCAGGGCGGCGACCCCGGCTACCACAAAGATGCCCAGCTGCAGGTAGGCCAGCATCGGGCTATGAATCTCCCGTTCGGCCTCTTCCGGCATCAGGTAGTAGGTGCAGCCCATGAAGCCGATCAATAGCCACACGATCAGCAGATTGGTATGGCTGACGCGGATAATGTTGAACGGCATCAACTGGGCCAGGAAGTCTGGAAAGACGTAGACCAGCGCAGCCATGATGCCAAACACCAGCTGAAGGGCAAAAAGCCCCATCGCCACCAGGAAGAAGGCGTAGGCCACCTTCTGTGTTTCATATTTCATTTTTCATGTTCCTCCACGGTTTCCCCTCACGCGACGCGTACGCCATTGCGATCTTGTCGATATGTCACGCGAACCCACCGACCTATCCCGATACGTGGGGCGGCCAGTTCTGATCATCGATAGCGTCGGTCCACTCGAGGAAATCGATCAGCGAGGTCATTTCCTCGTCGCTCAGATCGAACTGCGGCATCTTGCGCCGCCCTGGTACGGCCAGCGGCTGAGCGCGCATCCAGGCCGCCAGTCCCGCCCTTGCCGCCTCGGGGTTTTCGCGCCCGTGATAGCGGGTCCAGACATTGGACAGTTCAGGCGCAAAATAGGCCCCCTCGCCCATGATGCTGTGACAGTTGATACACATGTTCTTTTCCCACACATGCTTGCCTTCGCGTACCGAATCGGTCAGCGGAAGCGCGCTGGTGGACTCCGTCACGATGTACCAGTGACTGTGAGCAGTCAGCGCTACAAAGATCAGGAAAAAGAACAGTGAGCCCCCGTAGAAGATGTTGCGTGCTGCGGATTTTGTCAGACCCTCGGCCATGACCACGTCTCCTCATTGTTTGGCCCATGGTGCCGGAGAGTCAGACCTCCCTGGCCCCGTTGACCATTGTATTGAGGAGCGCTCTTCTATACCTGAGTTAAACACTCGGAATATGACATGCATCACCAAAATTCTTGATTGATTCGCCCCATCAACCACTTAAACAGTTGCCAGGACTATCGGCGATAAACGATGAAATTGACGAGACAAGATGACGACAATATCGCCGCCGACAGGAGAAAAAACCAACGCCATTGAGGTAAATCAATGCATTGCAATAAAGAGGCTATACCAGCCAGGACAGGACGCTGTGTCGGTGCGCGGCGCCAAGCATATAGACGAAGATCAGCAGCGCCAGACAGGCCGACAGCGCCCGCGTTCGAACGCTGGCAGCTCGTCGAAGCGCCAGACTACCGAAGCCGACATAGGCCAGCAGGGCGGTCAGCTTGGCCGCCAGCCATGGCGTCTGGTGAGGCCACTGGGTGGTGAGCACCATCAGCGACAGCCCCGCTGCCAGCAGCAGGGTATCGAGCAGATGGGGCAGCACACGCACCCAGGAGCGTTCGAGCCAGGGCGACTCGGTCACCGACCACAGCGCGCGCAGGGCGAAGAGGGCACCGCTGACAAGCGCCAGCGACACATGCAGGGACTTGAGGGTGAGGTAGAGCGGTAACATCTGAGCCTAGCCGTCCTGACCGTCGACACGCGGACTGCCGAGAATCGGCACGTAGTGGGCCAGAAAGATGGCGTAGCCGAGACACCACAGGAGGATGCTCAGGCTGTAGACCCAGTGGGTGATCGAGGGCCACAGCGCCAGCACCAGCGAGCGCGACAGTCCCGCCGCCACCAGCAGGCCCAGAGCCACGCCGATGCCCGGCAGACAGCGCATGGGGCGGCCGGTATGGCCCAGCGACACCCGCGACATCATCGACAGCATCATGGTGCCCATGGCACCCACGGTGATGGCGTGGACACCCAGCTCTGCCCGGCCGACGCCCCACAGCCCCAGGGCCCACAGCAAAAGCCCCAGCGGCACGAAGGCGTAGCTCAGGTGAAGGCTCCACAGCAGGGGTTCACGTCCGGTGGCGCGGCCCTGCCAGCGTATCAGGCGCAGCGGGTGGGCCAGCGCCGCCACCAGCAGCGCCAGCGCCAGTACGCTGTCGGGCAGATCGGTCCCCAGGGTGCGTGCAAGCTGCAGCACCACCGCCAGCGCCAGGCTGCCGAGCGCCAGCCCCTCGAGCCAGGGCAGCGCCGGGCGGCGTTTCAGGCCCAACCGGTTGGCGGTGAACATCGGGATCACCCGACCGCCCAGCACCCCCATGATCAGCGTCACCAGCAGCACCGCCAGGTAGGACGACTGGCGCACCAGCTCAGGGTCCCCCTGGAGCACGCCCAGATGGCTGCCCAGGTTGGCACCGGCGAGGATCGCCAGCACCGGCACGAAGATCAGGTTGCGCCAGCGCTTCGCCCGGATCACCATCACCGCCATCACGGCGCAGACGATCAGCAGAAAGCCGACGTCCAGGGCCATCACCAGCGCCTGTGGCAAGACAGGAAAGGCCAGCCCCAGCCTGGCCGCCAGCCACAGTGCGACGAGCCCCAGCAGCGGGGCGCCATGCAGCCCCCTGAGGCCGGTCCAGGTCTGCACCGCGGTCAGCAAGAACCCCGAAACCACCGCCCCCACCACACCGAACAGCATCTCGTGCTGGTGCCACCACAGCATGCCCGCCCGGGGCGACAGCACGAAGATGCCGTGCCAGAAAGCGAGCCACACCAGCAGGGCCACCACGCTGAAGGCCGCCGCCAGCAGGAAGAAGGGACGAAAGGCGAGGCGCGCAAGAGGCAGACGAGCGGCGACGGATGACATGGCGAGTACCTGAGTAATTCACTTGGTCTTGTGAAGTCTGGCCCGCTTTGGACAACATCACCATGATGCACATCAAAGGCACTGCCGATGCCGCAAACCTGACTCACGCTGGCAAGCCCTGCATCCCCCAACCCAGCCCCAACCCCGCGACAGCCTCGCACGCCCTTGGCGATAACCAGGCCAGAATCAGGCCTTTAGCCCCAGCCGCCTCGCCAGGCGATGCAGATTGCCGGGGTCCAGCCCCAGCCGGCGAGCCGCCCCTGCCCAGTTGCCTTCAGTGTCCAGGGCCTGCCGGATGTGCTCGCGCTGAAAGGCCTCGGTAGCCTCCCGCAGCGAGGGCTCTCGATCCAGCGCCTCGCCCGCTGGACGATCGGCCGGCGACACGGCGCTTCGAGACGTGTCGCCTTGCGCTGCGGGCGCGCCAGTGACCCGGGCTGTCGCCGGCGCCAGCCCCAGGTGTTCGACCTCGATGCGTACGCTACGGCGGCGAGCATCGGGCGTCCCGAGCACGTCCACCGAGGCCAATGCCAGCAGCGAGGCACGTGCCAGCAGTGACTCCAGCTCACGTACGTTGCCGGGCCAGTGCCAGGCCGCCAGCGACACCCGCGCGGCCTCGCTCAGGCGCAGGTTGCCGACGCCGAGACGCACCCGGTTCTGCTCCAGGAAGTGTCCGACCAGCAACGCCAGGTCCTCGGGACGCTGGCGCAGCGGGGGTACCTCCAGCGGAAAGGCGCTGAGCCGGTGATAGAGATCCTCGCGAAAGCGCCCCTGGGCGACCTCCAGGGCAAGATCACGGTTGGTCACCGCGACCACTCGAACGTCGACATGCTGGAGCCGATCGCTGCCCAATGGCTGGACCTCGCCTTCCTGCAGCACCCGCAACAGCTTCGGCTGCAGCTCCAGCGGCAGCTCCCCCACCTCGTCCAGCACCAGGGTGCCGCCGTCGGCCATCTGGAAGTGCCCGCGATGGTCGCTGGTTGCCCCGGAAAACGCCCCGCGCCGATGGCCGAACAGGGCGCTCTCGATCAACGAGGCAGGAAGTGCGGCGCAGTTCACCACCACCAGTGGCCCGTCGGCACGTCGCGAGCCGTGATGGAGGGCATGGGCGATGCGTTCCTTGCCGACGCCGGTCTCGCCCAGCACCAGCACGCTCATGTCGGTGGCGGCGACCAGCTCCACCGAGGCCATCAGCTTGCGCATGGCGCCACTGCGCCAGCCGGTCAGCCGACGCGGCAACTGGCCGTGGTCATCGCGCTGCAGGGCGAGCTGCAGGCGGGCGCCGTCCAGACGCCGGGACAGCCGCAGGCAGGTGCCCAGCAACTCGGCCGCCGCCAGCAGGCCCTGGTCATCCAGCTCGGCCAGCGCCCCCGGAGTCAGGGCGTCCAGGGTGACCATGCCGATCAGCTCATCACCGTCGCGCAACGCCACCCCCAGGCAGTCATGGACAGGGCTGAGACCGTCATCCAGCAGCCCGTCGTAGGGATCAGGAAGGGGCGAGTCCGCGGCAAAGCGGCAGACCCCCGGCGCCTCGGCGATGGCGGCAAGGCGAGGATGCTCGGCCAAGGCGAAGGTCCTGCCGGCCACGCCCTCGGGCAGGCCGATGGTGGCCACCGGCCTGAGACCGGAGCCCTGCGCCACCAGCAGCGCGCTGGCATCCGCCGCGGTGGGGGCCACCAGTGATTCGAGCACGCCCTGCCAGGCCTCGGCGAGCTCGGGACCCTGCTCATCGCCCAGGCGCTGCAGCAGGGCACGCAGGCGTCGTAGAAAGCTGACCACCTAGAATGTCCTTTTGACTATCAATAGTGTCAAAACGATAGCACTTGTAGTGTCAGATCGACATGCAACCTCGATTTCATTCGCAAGAGGTACCACTGTCCTGGGCGAATACCGGGACAGAATCGGGTCGCAAACGTGGCCGGGAACCGGGCCAGAAAAAAAGGAGCCGGGTAGCGTGACCAGCGCTCTCGACAAGCGCCCTGTGGATCCACACTGCCCGCTCATTACCTACTCTGGATCACCCGCACTGTGGCAAGTTGGCGCACCTTAAGCGAAGCGGCATATCGCTTGCTCCATACAGGGTACAGAAAGGCGACGAGCGATACGCCCCGACCCCGTGGAAGCACCGCAGGTGTCGAGGCATATCAACCGATGCTCTGTTCACAAGCTGTAGAGAAAAAGTAGGCCCAAACGAGCCAGGCCTCCGACACGGTGAATGTTTTTTGCCACAGTGGGAGCGCGCTGCGCCATATCCCTGACAGGAGACGCCATGACCACCGCTGCCCAAGACGCCATCATCGATGCCACCGCCCCTCTGGTCGCCGAACACCTCGACGCCATCACCGCCCGTTTCTATCCGCTGATGTTCGAGCGCTACCCGGAGGTCAAGGCGGTGTTCAACCAGGCCCACCAGGCCGACGGTGGCCAGCCGAAGGCGCTGGCGCGAGGGATGCTGGCCTATGTCGGCCTGCGCCGCCAGCCCCAGGAAGTCATCGACTCGATGCAGACGGTGATCAGCAAGCACGTCTCGCTGGGCATCCAGCCCGAGCAGTACCCCATCGTCGGTGAATGCCTGATGGCCGCCATCGGCGAGGTGCTGGGCGAGGTGGTGACGCCGGAGATCGCCGACGCCTGGGCGGCCCTGTACAACGACCTGGCCGCGCTGCTGATCGCCGCCGAAGCCGAGCGCTACCAGGCCTTCGCCGAGCGCCCCGGCGGCTGGCGTGGACTGCGCGAGTTCCGTGTCGCCCAGATCCAGCGCGAGTGCGAGGTGATTCGCTCCTTCACCCTGGAGCCGGTCGACGGCCAGCCGGTGGCCGACGCCGAGCCCGGCCAGTACATCGGCCTGCGCCTGGCGGTGGACGAGGCAATCGTGCATCGCCACTACAGCCTCTCCGGCAGCCCCAACGGCCGTAGCTATCGCATCTCGGTGAAACAGGAGCCGGGCGGTCTGGTCAGCAACTTCCTGCACCAGCAGATGCGCGTCGGCGACACCCTGGAACTGCTGCCCCCCGCCGGTGAGCTGACCCTGGACGATGGCGATGCGCCGGTGATGCTGATCAGCGGCGGTGTCGGCCAGACACCGATGCTGCCGCTGGCGCGCCAGGCCCTGGCCCAGGGACGCCGGGTCTGCTACGTCCACGCTGCCCGGAATATCGACCACCACGCCTTCCGTGGCGAGGTCGAGGCCCTTGCCAGAGACTATCCACAACTGCTGACCCGGGTCTGCGCCTACGAGGAAGGCGACGGCGGCGACATCAAGGGCCGCCTCGAGCGTGAGCTGCTGGCCCGCCTGCTGCCCGGCGGCGACGCCCAGTGCTACTTCGTCGGCCCGCCGCCCTTCATGAGCGCCATCGACAGCCATCTGGCAGAACTGGGTATCCCCGAGCAGCGCCGTCACTACGAGCACTTCGGTCCCTCGCGTCCGCTCGACCATAGCAAGAGCGTCGCCTGAGCCGCAGCTGGCTATCTTGTTCGACGTGTCTGCGCTGCGCCGCCGTCATGAAAACTTCGGTCCCTCGCGTCCGCTCAGCAACACCAGTAGCGTCGCCTGACAAGCACGTCTGACCGACCGTCGCGTTCCACTCAGCCCACCACGACAAGGCCGCGCCCGAGGGCGCGGCCTTGTCGTGTCTTGCGGCGGTCGCTCACTGGCCAGGACATCAGGCGTGCTGTCGCGCCTCAGGCTTTCTCACCACCATGAAGTAGTAGAACACCCCGGTCAGCGCCAGGAAGAACAGGCTGTCGGGACTGGTGAGGAAGATCAGCGGGTTGCCGTCGGACAGCGACAGCGAGCGTCGGCAGTATTCCTCCAGGCTCGGGCCGAGCACGAAACCGAGCAGCAGGCAGGCCACCGGATAGCCCTGACGCCGCAGCAGGAAGGCGAGCACCCCGAACACCAGCGCCAGTCCCATCTGGAAGATCGAGTAGGTAGCCACGTAGCAGCCGACCAGCGCGATCACCGCGATGCTGGCGTAGAGCACATCGCGGCGGATCGAGACGATGCGCACGAACCAGGGTCCCAGCACGTAGAGCGTCAGCGGCACCATCACCAGGGCCGCCACCAGCAGCGCCATGAACATCGGTGCCACCAGCGCAAGCTGGCTGTCGAGGAACTGCGGCCCGGGCTGCAGGCCGTTGATCACCAGCACGCCCAGCACGATGGCGGTGGTGGGATCGCCGGGAATACCGAAGGACAGCATCGGCACGAAGGCGCCGCTGCACATGGCGTTGTTGGCGCCCTCCGCCGCCGCGATGCCCTCCACCGACCCCTTGCCGTACTTCTCCGGGTGGCGTGAGCTGCGCATGGACTCGGCGTAGGCGACAAAGGCCGCCATGGAGCCTCCGGCGCCCGGCAGCACGCCGACGCTGTAGCCGATGATGGCGGTCTTGACGTAGCGATAGACGCCGATTTCACGCACCTCGTGCCAGGGTGGAATAAAGTCCCGGCGGCGAATGACGCTGGCCTTGATGGCGTCGACCTCGACGGTGCGCGAGGCGCGGTTCTGCGACTGAACCAGCAGCTCACTGACGGCGAAGGCACCGATGACCAGCGGCATGATGTCGATGCCCTGCATCAGCACGCCGGTGCCGAAGGTGAAGCGGGTGACCGGCTGCATCACATCGATACCGACAGTGGCCACCATCACCCCCAGGGTGGTGGCGACCAGACCCTTGGAGATGGCCCCACGCTGGGAGATGACGATCACGATCAGGGCGAAGGCGATCAGCGAGAACTTGCCCGGCGTGCGAATCAGCAACGCCGCCTCGGTGGCCAGCGGCGCCATCACCATCAGCATGATGGCACCCAGGGCACCGCCGATCATCGACGCCAGGGCGGCGTGGCCCAGCGCCTTGGCGCCCTCGCCCCGCTGCTGCATGGGGTAGCCCTCGATGGCGGTCATCATCGAGGCCGGGGCACCGGGAATATTGATGGTGGTGGCGGTGATGCTGCCACTGCACATGCCGGCCATGAAGATGGCGGCGCAGGCGACCAGCGCCGCGGTGATGTCGAGGCTGTAGGTCAACGGCAACAGCAGGGCAATGGCCAGCATCGAGGTGAGCCCCGGCACGGCGCCAAAGAAGGTGCCGATCAGGTAGCCGCCGATCAGGTAGGGCAGGATGTCGGGCTGCATCAGCACGGCAAGGCCCTTGGAGAGTTCGATCAGATAGTCCATGGGTCAGATCCAGGGCGTCGGCAGGCGAACCTGGAACACCAGCTCGAAGAGCCCGTATCCCAGCAGGGTGAGCACGCCGGCCACCAGCGCCTTGAACGCCAGCGCCTGCGGCGAGGGCCGCCCGGTGGCGAAGGCCAGCGTCATGCTGAAGGCGTAGAGGAAGGTGGCGATGAAGTAGCCAAGGTGGGCAAACAGGGCGATATAGACGGCGGTGAGCAGGGTGACCGCCACCGGCCCCCGCCACGCCGCCACCTTTGCATCGCCACGGTTGTCGCCGCCCTCGTCGCTTTCCCCGGCGCCGGCCTCACCACCTGCCTCGCCACTGGCCGCCTCGCGTCGATCGGCGAGGATCACGCCACCCAGCGCCAGCAGCATGACCACGGCGAGCGCTACCGGGAAGAAGGAGGCGGTCAGGGCCCCGTTCTTGATGGGCGGGGCTATCTTGAACGCCTCGAGCAGATAGATCAGGGTCAGGGCCAACAGGCAGATGACGACACCTGTCGGCCCCGTCAGCCAGGTCCCCAGGCGGGAGAGCGATTTCATCGGGAGTCCTCCGGAAAAGAGCCGCCACCGCGGTGGCGGCGCGGGCTTACTGGCCGATCAGGCCGGCTTCCTTCAGCTCGTCCATGCGCGCGAACAGCTCATCCTGGGTCTGTTCGGCCCAATCCTCGACCTCATCGGTGCCCAGCCAGTTGGGAGTGACACCGACGTCGACCAGCCAGTTCTGGAATTCCTCGCTGTCGTAGGCCTGCTGATAGGCCGCCTCGAGGGCCGTCACGGCGTCGTCCGGCGTATTGGCAGGCGCCGCCAGGATCACGAAACTGCCCATCTGGATGTCGTAGCCCAGCTCGGTTGCCGGGGGCACGTCGGGGAAGCTCTCGCTCTGGACGTCGGTGAACTCCACCAGGCCACGGGCGTCACCCGCCGAGATCAGCGATTCGAAGTCACCGAGGCTGGTCAGCGCCAGGTCCACCTCGCCGTTGAGCAGGGCCTCCTTCTGGGGCGCCGCGCCACCGGGATAGGAGACGATCTTGAACTCCACCTCGGCCTGGTCCTGCAGTTGCAGCAGCGTCAGGTGGGTCCGCGAGCCCATGTTCTGGATACCGGCACGGATCTCCCCAGGCGCGGCCTTGGCGGCTTCGATCAATGCCTCGAGGCTATCGAAGCGCGAATCCTCCGGCACCACGACGGCGTCCGGCTCGCTGGTGATCCGCGCGATCAGATCCAGCTTGTCGATATCGTAGCCGGCCAGCATCCCCTGCCACGGGATGGTGACAACGCTGTCGTAGGTCAGCGCGATCAGGGTGTAGCCATCGGGGCGCGCACCCAGCGCCTGCACCAGGCCGTTGGCGCTCATGCCGCCTTCGATGTTCTCGACGTAGACGGTGCCTCCCAGCGGCTCCTCGGCCAGGTTGGAGATCTTGCGAACGATACCGTCGGTACCGCCGCCGGCGCCCCAGGGCACGATCATGCGAACGTCGCGCTCCGGATAGTCCGCCGCGACCGAGGCACTGACGACCAGCGCCAGGCCACCCAGGGTCATGCTCATCGACTTGCGCATCTCTTCCACTCCTTGCCACCGTCAGGGCAGTGCTTGTTGTTGGCTTGCGGGGACGGCCGACGCAAGGCGGTGTGGCCGTTCCTGTGGGGACTGCTGCTCTTGTAGTTGCCGCTCTTGTGACGACTACTTCGGCTTTTGCACTTAAGGTATTACATCATACAAAGTATTCGTGTACCCAAGATAGCCAGAGCATGACGACGGCGAAATGCGACTTTAGTGAAGGATATCCGTCTGTCGGCGCGGCACCGGCGCCATAAGAAGGCGCTTCATCAACTGGGCGCCATAAGAAGGCGGCATTGATCGGGCGCCATGAAAAACGACAGCGGGGCCGATCGGCCCCGCTGTCGTTTGCGGTCTACTCTCTATCACCCTCGCCGCATCGTCTGCTTTATCCGCCCTGAAGGACGCAGCGCCTTAGCCCAGCCCCGGCGGGCTCAGCCGAGGCAGGCGCGACTGCAGCAGCGCGGCCGCCTGCATGACCCTGTCATCGCGGAACTTCGGCCCCACCAGATGCAGCCCCACCGGCAGCCCCTGGTCGTCCAGCCCGCAGGGCAGCGACGCCGCCGGCTGCTGGGTCAGGTTGAACGGATAGGTGAAGGGGGTCCAGTCCATCCATTCCCGGTAGGGGCCGCCCGGCGGCACGTTATGACCGGCCGCGAAGGGCGAGATCGGCATCGTCGGGGTCACCAGCAGATCGAAGCGCCGATGAAAGTCGGCCATGCAAGCGGTCAGCTCGGCGCGCCGGCGGCGGGCGTCAAGGTACTCGGCCAGGGGAATATCGGCGCCGCGACGGGCGATCTCGAGAAAGCCGGGGTCCAGCAGCGCCTGCTGCTGTGGCGACAGCCTCGAAAGGGCCTGGGAGGCGCCGGAGAACCACAGCGTGTTGAAGGTGTCGATGGGATCCTCGAAGCCCGGGTCGAGCCGCTCGACCCGAGCCCCCAGCGCCTCGAGCTCACTGGCGGCCTGCTCCACCCGGGCGCGGATATCCGGCGCCACCTGGACGTAGCCCAGATCCAGGCTCAGCGCGACGCGCCAGCCACGCAGGTCCTGCGGCGGCGGCGCGCGCCAGTCGATGGGACAGGGGCCGCCAAGGTAGCCGTCGCGAGCGTCCGGCTGCGCCAGCAGGCTCATCATCAGGGCGCTGTCCTCGACACTGCGGGTCATCGGTCCCAGATGTGACAAGGTGCTCATGGCGCTGGCCGGCCACTGGGGCACCCAGCCGAAGGTCGGCTTGATGCCGAAGGTGCCGGTGAAGCTGCAGGGGATGCGGATGGAACCACCGGCGTCGCTGCCCTGGTGCAGCATGCCGAGGTTGAGCGCCGCCGCCGCCCCGGCGCCCCCGGAGGAGCCCCCCGGGGTCAGCGCAGGATTCCAGGGATTGCGGGCGATGCCGTGGAGCGGATTGTCGGTCACCCCCTTCCAGCCGAACTCCGGCGACAGGGTCTTGCCGACGATGATCGCACCGGCCTGGCGCAGAAAGCCGCTGACCGGGGCGTCCACCTTCATCGCGGCATCCGGGTCGCTGGTGCGCGAGCCCATGCGGGTCGGCATGTCACGGGTCAGCGTCAAATCCTTGATGGTGACCGGGATGCCATCCAGCGGGCCGCATGGTGTGCCCTCGCGCCAGCGCCGGGTGGAGGCCTCGGCGGCACGCAGCGCCTCGTCGCCGGCGACATGGGCGAAGGCGTTGACCCTTGGGTTGTCCCGCGCGATCCGCGCAAGGCAGTCCTCGATCACCTGGCTCGGGGTCAATCGTCGCTTGCGAAAGGCCTCGAGCGCCTGGCAGGCGCCCAGCTCGGCCAGGGCCGGCTCGTCGCTGGCCTGGCGCCCAGGGGGGAGCGTTGCCTGACTCATCGCTGCCCTCCCTCGGCCCGAGCGGCGACGCCGGCGCTGTCCAGCACCGCGTGGAGCAGCACGTTGCAGCCGGCGTGCAGGTCCTCCGGCGTGGCGTACTCGATCTCGTTGTGACTGATGCCGCCTTCACAGGGCACGAAGATCATGGCGGTGGGCGCCACCCGGCCAAGGAAGATGGCGTCGTGACCGGCTCCACTGACGATGTCCATGTGCGACAGGCCATGGGCCTCGGCGCCGGCACGCACCGCCTTGACGCAGGTCTCGTCGAAGGCCTCCGGCGGGAAGTCCGCGGTGGGCGTGAGTTCCGCCCGCAGACCGTGACGCTGGCTGACCTCGGCCACCACCTCGGCGAGCCGGGCGGCCATGTCCTCGAGGGCGTCCGATTCCAGATGCCGCAGGTCGACGGTCATCCGCACCTGGCCGGGAATCACATTGCGCGAGCCCGGGTGGGGCGTCAGTACGCCGACGGTGCCGCGCCCGTGGGGCGCCGCCTCGTTGGCCATGCGGTTGACCGCCAGGGTGATCTCGGCGGCGCCGACCAGGGCGTCCTTGCGCAGGTGCATGGGAGTGGGGCCTGCGTGGGCCTCGACGCCGGTCAGGGTGACATCGAACCACTTCTGCCCCAGCGCGCCGATCACCACGCCCAGGGTGGTGGCGGTATCCTCGAGCAGCGGCCCCTGCTCGATATGGGCCTCGAAGTAGGCCTTCACCTCGTCGAGGTCCACACGGTCGCTGCCGCGATAGCCGATGGCGTCCAGCGCCTCACCGACACTGACCCCTTCGTCGTCGCAGCGGGCCAGCATCTCATCGAGGCCAAGCTCGCCGGTGAACACCCCGGAGCCCATCATGCAGGGCGGAAAACGGCAGCCTTCCTCGTTGGTCCAGGCCACCACCTCGACCGGAGCCCGGGTGGTGATGGCGTGCTGGTTGAGGGTGCGGATGACCTCGAGCCCGGCCAGCACGCCGAAGCAACCGTCGTACTTGCCGCCGGTGGGCTGGGTGTCGATATGACTGCCGGTCATCACCGCCGGAAGGCCGGGCTCGCTGCCCTCCCGTCGGGCGAAGATGTTGCCGATGGCGTCGATGCGGATCTGGCAGCCCTCGGCCCGGCACCAGTCGATGAACAGGTCACGGGCCTGACGGTCGAGCTCGGTCAGCGCCTGGCGATTGACGCCACCCTTGGGGGTAGCGCCCAGCTCGGCCAGGGTCATCAATGATTGCCACAGGCGCTCGCCGTCGCTCTTGAGCACGGCGCCGGCAGCCTCGGATGGGGTCACGGAAACGGTCATGGGTATCATCCTTGCAAAAGAGTGGTCTCAGGCGCTCAGGGCCAGGTAGCGATCACGCACGCCGGGATCGTCACGGAAGTCGTCGGCGCTGCCGGTGTAGACGATCTGGCCCTGCTCGAGGATGTAGTGGCGGTCGGCCACCGCCTCGCAGACCCGCAGGTTCTGCTCGACCAGCAGCACCGACAGGCCCTCCTCGCGGATCGCCTTCAAGATCTTGACGATCTCGTCGACGATGACCGGGGCCAGGCCCTCGGTGGGCTCGTCGAGCAGCAGGATCCGCGGGTCGTTGAGCAGCGCCCGGGCGATCGCCAGCATCTGCTGCTCGCCCCCGGACAGGGCGTTGCCGCGGTTGCGGCGGCGCTCCTCGAGGCGCGGAAACCAGCGATAGATGTCGGCCATCTGCCAGCGACTGCCGGCGCGTACCGCGATCTGCAGGTTTTCCTCCACGCTGAGGATGCTGAAGATGCCGCGGTGCTCCGGCACCAGCGCCACGCCCTGGCGGGCGATGCGAAACGGCGGCTGGCCAAGCAGCGACTGACCGTTGAGCTCGATGCTGCCGGCGGGAGTGTCGACCAGCCCCATGATACTCTTCAGGGTGGTGGTCTTGCCGGCACCGTTACGCCCCAGCAGGGTCACCAGCTCGCCCTCGCCCACCGTCAAAGAGACGCCTTCGAGCACATGGCTCTTGCCGTAGTAGCTGTGGATATCCTTGATCTCGAGCATCAGGCGGCCTCCCCCAGATAGGCGTCACGCACGCGGGCATCACTGCGCACGGTCTCGGGGTCGCCCTCGACCAGCACCTGCCCGCGGTTCATCACGGTGATGGTGTCGCTGATCGACATCACGATGCTCATGTTGTGCTCGATCAGCAGGATGCTGTGGTCCTTGCCCAGCTCGCCAATCAGCGAGGTCATGCTGGGGATATCGTCGATGCCCATGCCCGAGGTGGGCTCGTCCAGCAGCAGCAGCTTGGGCCGCGGGCAGATCGCCATGCCCACCTCGAGGATGCGCTGCTGGCCGTGGGACAGCTCCCCTGCCGCCACCCCGGCGCGCTCGGCAAGACCGATGCGCTCGAGGATCTCGTCGGCTCGAGCCAGGTGCTCGCGGCGCTTGTTCAGGCGTTGCCAGAAGTTGAGCGCGCGCCAGCCGTCGATGCCCTGGGCGGCCAGGCGCAGGTTTTCGTGGACGCTGAGCTCCTGGAACAGGCTGGTGACCTGGAAGGAGCGCGACATGCCCAGGCCGACCCGGCCGTGGGGCGGCTCCCTGGTGATCTCGCGGCCATCGAGCAGGATGCGCCCGGCGGTGGGCCGACGCTCACCGGTGAGGCAATGGAACAGGCTGGTCTTGCCGGCGCCGTTGGGTCCGATCACGGTATGGATGCTGCCGCGGGCGATACGCAGGCTGACTCCGTCCACCGCCCGAAAGGCACCGTAGGCCAGGGCCAGGTCGCGGGTTTCCAGCAGTACGTCAGTCATGGCTGGCCTCCTTGTGCGGTTCGGCGTGGTTGCCACGGCGTCGCTCCAGCAGGCTCGACAGCCCGCCCCACAGACCGCCGCGCATGAAGATCACCACCGCGATCAGCGCCACGCCCAGCAGCAGCATCCAGCGCGGCCAGATCGACGACAGCAGGTCGCCCAGCAGCACGATGGCGCCGGCGCCCAGCAGCGAACCGAACAGCGAGCCGGTCCCGCCGATGATGGTCATGATCAGGATCTGCTCGGACATCAACAGCTCGATATTGGACAGCGGCACAAAGTTCAGCAGCATGCCGTAGAGCGCCCCGGCCAGGGCGGTGATGCCGCCGGACAGCACGAATACCATGATCTTGAACAGGCGGGTGTCGTAGCCCAGCGCCGAGGCGCGCTGCTCGTTTTCGCGGATCGCCAGCAGGGTGCTGCCGAACGGCGAGTCGGTGATGCGCCGGGCCACCACGTAGATCAGCGCGAACAGGGTGGCCACCAGGGCATAGAAGGCCAGCGGCGAGGCGAAGCTGATCAGGGTCGTCTCGCCCACCGCCAGCGGCGGGCGCGGCACGTCGAGCAGGCCATTGTCGCCGCCGGTCCAGTCGCTCAGGGTGTAGGCTAGGAAGTAGGCCATCTGGGTCAGCGCCAGGGTCAGCATCACGAAGTAGATGCCCTTGCGCCGGATGCACAGCATGCCCACGCCAAGCGCCAGCACACAGCCCGCCACCACGGCGATCAGCAGCGCGCCGATCAGTCCTGCGTCGAGGTGGATCATCGCCAGCGCGCTGATGTAGGCACCGGCGCCGAAGAAGATCGCCTGGCCGAAGGACAGAAGCCCGGTGAAGCCGAGCAGCAGATTGCAGGCCAGTGCGGCCATGGCAAAGATCAGGATCTCGGTGGCCAGGGTGGCGGAGGGCAGCACCAGCGGCAGCAGCACCATCACCGCCAGCATCGCCAGGGTGGTGCCGGCGCCGAGACGCCCCTTGAAGCGGCGCCGGCCTGGGTTGGCAGCGGCGGTATCGAGTGTCTTGGTCATCATCTCATGCTCTCCCGAACAGTCCGTGGGGACGCAGCAGGATCACCACCGCCATGGCGGCGTAGATCATCAGGCTGGCGCCCTGGGGCCACAGCGAGGTCATCAGGCTCTGCACTACGCCGACGATCAGCCCCGCCACCAGGGCGCCGGTGAAGGACCCCATGCCACCGATCACCACCACCACGAAGGCCAGGCCCAGCACCTCCGGCCCGATGAAGGGGTGCGCCCCGCGCAGCGGCGCCGACAGCACCCCGGCAAGCCCGGCCAGGCCCACCCCGAGGGCGAAGGTGATGGAGAACAGGCGAAAGATGTTGGAACCCAGCAGCGATACCATCTCGGTGGACTCGCTGCCGGCGCGCACCAGCGCGCCGAAGCGGGTGCGTTCGAGCAGCAGCCACAGCACCACCGCCACCAGGGCGCTGAAGCCGATCAGAAACAGCCGGTAGTAGGGGTAGGCGAAGTTGCCGATGCGTACCACGCCCTGCAGTGCCTCCGGGGTGGGGATGCTCTTGCCCACCGGGCCCCAGATCATGATCGACAGCTCCTGGATGATCAGCGCGATGCCCAGGGTGACCAGAATCTGGAAGGTATGCGGCAGGTGGTAGATGCGCTGGATCAGGCTGCGCTCCAGCGCCCAGGCCAGCAGCGCCACCAGCAAGGGGCCTGCGATCAGCGCCAGCCAGAAGTTGCCGGTCAGGCTGACCAGGGTGTAGCAGAGGTAGGAGCCCACCAGAAAAAAGGCCCCGTGGGCGAAGTTGACGAAGTTCAACAGTCCGAAGATCAGCGTCAATCCCACCGAAATCAGGAAATAGATCATCCCGAGCCCCAGACCGTTGAGGATCTGGAACAGATAGACGTTAAGCATGGTCCCGACTCCTGTCGTGCCGGGGACGCCGTCCCCGGCAGATTGGCAAGCTGACAGCCTTACAGCTGGCAGGGCGAGTCCTCAGGGGTGACGAAGGAGCGCCCGGCGCTGATCACGTCGGCGTAGTCGTCGGGGTCTTCCATTTCGCCCTCGGCCTTGCCCTTGAGCAGGTAGTAGTCCTTGATCACCTGATGGTCGGAGGCGCGGATGGTCTCCTCACCGGTGGGGCCCTGGTAGGTGTAGCCTTCCAGCGCCTCGATCAGCGTCGGACCTTCGCTGGCCCCGCTGGCGTCGGCCACTTCAAGCATCACGCGTGTCATGGTGTAGTCGGCAGCCAGGGGATAGGTCGGAGTGATGTCGTAGGCCTCGCGCACCGAGGCCACCAGCTGCTGGTTGAAGGGGGTGTCGACCTCGTGCCAATACTGGGCGCCGAAGTAGATGCCGTCGACGTTGGCTGCGCCGAGTTCCTCGAACTGGTCGAGGCCCGCCGACCACACCATCAGGATGTCCATCTGCTCGTTGAGGCCGAAGTTGCGCGCCTGGCGCAGGGCGTTGGAGGACTGGGAGCCGAAGTTCAACAGCACCAGCACGTCCGGCGCCGCCGACATGGCGTTGGTCAGGTAGCCGGAAAACTCCTGCTCCTGCAGCGAGTGATAGCTGTTGCCGACGTGCTCGACGCCGAACTCCTCGAACACCGCCTTGGCGTTGTCCAGCAGCGCCTCGCCGAACACGTACTCGGGGGTGATGGTGTAGAAGCGCTTGGCCTCGGGTAGCGCCTCGATCAGCGGCACCAGGGTCTCGCGGATGGCCCCGTAGGTCGGCACCGACCAGCGGAAGGTGGAGGCATTACACTCGCTGCCGGTCAGCTCGTCGGCGCCGGCGGGGGTCATGAACACGCCCTCGACGCCGGCGACTTCCTTGCCCACCGCCAGCGCCGTGGATGACAGGGTGGCACCGTTGAACAGTCGCCCGCCGTCCTGGTTGATCGCTTCCTGCACCTTGCGGATGGCGCGGCCGGCGTTGCCCTCGGTGTCCAGGCTGACGTACTCGATATCGCGGCCGAGGGTTTCTCGGGCCTCTTCCACCGCCAGCCGGGAGCCCATCTCGGCGTACTTGCCGTAGCTGGCGAAGGCACCGGACAGGGACTTCACCCCATAGAAGGTGAGCGGCTGTTGATCCTGGGCCAGCAGCGGCTGGGTCGCCAGGCCAAGGGCCAGGGCGGAAAGCATCAGGGAGGTCTTGCGCACAGTCATTGTTGTTCCTCTTTTTTCGACGTCATCGGAGTGGATGAGGGGTCGCTGGCGTGGGGTGGCAGTTGTTGTCATTGTTGGTTGGTTTGCCGCAGGTCGGGGGCCAGGAGGCTAGCCGCCCGCCTCGCCGAGGGCGTCAGGTGAGACCAGGAACTGCTTGGCCATCTCGCCCTCCAGGGCCGACATATGGTGCTCGGCGTCACACATGTGCTCGTACATCAGGCGGCGCACCGCCTCGCGGTCGCTGGCCTCGAAGGCCTCCAGCAGGGCGATGTGATAGCGGATGTTCGATTCATCGAAGGCGTGGCGCTCCGGCTTGTAGGCCTTCTTGATGACGACCAGGTCGCGCAGCAGGTCGTTGAGGAAGGTGCTCATGAAGCGCAGCAGCGGATTGGGGCAGTACTCGGCCAGGATGTTGTGAAACTCGAGCTCCAGCATGCGGTGCTGGCGCTGGCTGAGTTCGTCCTCATGGGGCCGCTGGCACTGATCGATGTTGTCCCGCAGCCGGGTCAGCCCCGCCGCATCGAGCCGGTCCATGGCCGAGACCGCCACCTCGACCTCCACCATCCGCCGCAGCTGATAGACCTGGCTACCGTCCACGTGCTGGAAGTGCAGAAAGTTGCGCAGCGCGCGGCAGGCCGGATCGACGGTCACCTCGCGGATGATGGCGCCGCCACCGGGGCCGGTCTTGAGCGCGACCAGGCCTTCCACCTCGAGCACCCGCAGCGCCTCGCGAATGGTGCCCTTGGCGCATTCATAGCGCTCCATCAGGGCCTTCTCGTTGGGCAGGCGGTCACCCGGCGACAGGTTCTCCATCACGATCTTCTGCTTGATGTCCTCGCAGATCAGGTCCGCGAGCTTCTGTCGGCGCTGGGGAAAGGAAGTCGGCACGGATCGCCTCGGTCATTTATTCGAATAAATATAAGGATTAGACCCGTTGCGTGAATTGGTCAAGAAAAGAAATCGCCGACACTAAACGTTTATCTTTACTCACGTGAACGACAACAAAGAGTGATTTTACAAACCTGAAGCCCTGTCCATGCTGAGTCCATGCCCGCCCTGCGGCCCCTGACTGGAGACTCGCCATGCTGACCTTCGACACCCTCGATACCCGTCCCGACGCCCACGCCGAGCGCCCTGCGGGGGCCGGGCTCAACCATCACTACTGGATGCCGTTCACCGCCCACCAGGACTTCCACCAGCATCCGCGGATGATCCAGGGCGCCGAGGGCCGTTACTTCATCGACGACCGCGGCCGCCGGGTGTTCGATTCACTGTCGGGTCTGTGGACCTGCGGCGCCGGCCACAACCGTGAAGAGATCCGCGAGGCGGTGGCCCACCAGCTCGGCAGTCTCGACTTTGCGCCGAGCTTTCAGGTGTCCCATCCGCTGGCCTTCAAGCTGGCCGAGAAGGTCGCGAGCCTGACCCCGGCGGGACTCGACCATGTGTTCTTCACCGATTCCGGCTCCGAGTCCGCCGATACCGCGCTGAAGATGGCCAAGGCCTACTGGCGGCTCAAGGGCCGCCCGGAAAAGACCCGCATGATCGGCCGCGCCAAGGGCTACCACGGGGTCAACATCGGCGGCACCAGCCTTGGCGGCATCGGCGGCAACCGCAAGCACTTCGGCCAGTTGCTGGACTCGAGCCACCTGCCCCACACCCTGCAGCCGAACCAGGCCTTCACCCGGGGCCAGGCCGAGACCGGGGCCGAACTCGCCGATGCGCTGCTCGAGCAGATCGCCCTGCACGACGCCTCCAACATCGCCGCGGTGATCGTCGAGCCGATGTCCGGCTCCGCCGGGGTCATCGTGCCGCCCAAGGGCTACCTCGAGCGGCTGCGCGATATCTGCTCGGCCCACGACATCCTGTTGATCTTCGACGAGGTGATCACCGCCTTCGGCCGCAGCGGCGCGCGCACCGGCGCCGAGGCCTTCGGCGTCACCCCTGATCTGATGACGGTGGCCAAGCAGATCACCAACGGCTGCGTGCCGATGGGTGCGGTGATCGCCTCTGGCGAGATCCATGACACCTTCATGCACGCCGGCGGCCCGGGGCACGCCATTGAATTTCCCCACGGCTACACCTACAGCGGCCATCCGGTGGCCTGCGCCGCCGCCCTTGCCGCGCTGGACCTGCTCGAGCGCGAGGACTTCCCGGCCCAGGTCAGGGCTATCGCCCCGGCCTTCGAGGATCGCCTGCACGCCTTGAAGGGCCGCTCCCATGTGGTCGACATCCGCAACTTCGGCCTGGCCGGGGCGATCCAGCTGGCCCCGCGCGACGGTGATCCGGCCATCCGCCCGCGCGACGCCCACCTGGCGCTGTGGGAGGCCGGCTTCTATGTGCGCTTCGGTGGCGACACCCTACAGTTCGGCCCTCCCTTCGCCACCACCGAGGCCGAGCTCGAGCGCCTGTTCGACGCCGTCGCCGAGACCCTCGACCGGCTCGACTGAGGCCGCTTGACTGGGGCCGCTCGACCAAGACCGCTTGCCTGAGCCCGCTCGCCTGGGGCCGCTTGCCGGTACCCAGCGCCCGGCTTATCCACCTGAAACCGACAGCCTGTGGACAACCTTTACACCCACTGTTCACAGCGTTATCCACAGCGCGGACGGGTCTTTCCCGTCCACCCTTTCGACACTTGAGGACCCTCGATGGACAACGTCAATCACTGGATCAATGGTCAGGATCTCGAGGCCAGCCGCCATCTGCCGGTCACCAACCCGGCCACCGGCGAGACCATTCGCCAGGTCGCCGACGGCGACGCCGACACCGTCAAGGCCGCCATCGACGCCGCCCAGGCGGCCTTCCCGGCCTGGCGCGATACCCCGCCGGCCAAGCGCGCCCAGGTGATGTACCGCTTCAAGGCGTTGCTGGAGCGTGACGCCGATCGTCTGGTGCGACTGATCAGCGAAGAGCACGGCAAGACTCTCGAGGACGCCATGGGCGAGCTCAAGCGCGGCATCGAGAACGTCGAGTACGCCTGCGGCGTGCCGGAGCTGCTCAAGGGCGAGTACTCCCACAACGTGGGGCCGTCCATCGACGCCTTCTCCAACTTCCAGCCGCTGGGCGTGGTGGCCGGCATCACCCCGTTCAACTTCCCGGCGATGGTACCGCTGTGGATGTACCCGATGGCCATCGCCTGCGGCAACGCCTTCGTGCTCAAGCCCTCCGAGAAGGACCCGTCCGCCGCCCTGGCGGTCGCCCGCCTGCTCGAGGAAGCCGGCCTGCCCCAGGGCATCATGAACGTGGTCCAGGGCGGCCGCGAGACCGTCGAGGCGCTGCTCGACGCCCCCGAGATCAAGGCCGTGTCCTTCGTCGGCTCGACCCCCATCGCCGAGACCATCTACCGGCGTGGTGCCGAGAGCGGCAAGCGGGTGCAGGCCCTCGGTGGCGCCAAGAACCACGCCGTGGTGCTGGCCGATGCCGATATCGACAACGCCGCCAACACCCTGATGGGGGCCGCCTACGGCAGCGCCGGCGAGCGCTGCATGGCGATCTCGGTGGCGGTGTGCGTCGGCGATGACACCGCCGACCGCCTGATCGAGGCCATGGAGCCCAAGATCGCCGCGCTGAAGATCGGCCCCGGCACCGACAAGGGCCTGGACATGGGCGCCCTGGTCACCGCCCAGCATCGCGACAAGGTGCTCGGCTATATCGAGAAGGGCGTGCAGGAAGGCGCCACCCTGGTGGCCGACGGCCGCGAGCTGGTGGTCCCGGGCCACGAGAACGGCTTCTTCGTCGGCGGCTGCCTGTTTGACCGGGTCACCCCGGAGATGACCATCTACCGCGAGGAGATCTTCGGCCCGGTGCTGTGCGTGGTGCGTGTCGACAGCCTCGACGAGGCCATCGCCCTGACCAACGCCCACGAGTACGGCAACGGCACCTGCCTGTTCACCCGTGACGGCGAGGCGGCACGTCGCTTCACCGACGCCATCGAGGTCGGCATGGTGGGTATCAACGTGCCGCTGCCGGTGCCGGTGGCCAGCCACAGCTTCGGCGGCTGGAAGCGTTCGCTGTTCGGCGACCTGCACGCCTACGGCCCCGACGCTGTGCGCTTCTACACCCGCCGCAAGGCGGTGTCACAGCGCTGGCCCTCGCCCTTCGAGACCACCCAGGCGGAGTTCCACTTCCCCTCCGGCGGTCAGTAGGCACCGGCATGAAGACCACGGGCCCTGCGGGGCCCGTTTTCGTTTACGACAGCGAGCCGCTGATAACCACTGACAGGCGACTTATACACCGCCTTCCACAGCCCCTGCACCGCCTGCCCACCACTTTTCACAAGGTGCCACACAGGGTTATCCACAGAACGACTCACAAGTTCATCCCCACCTTTATCGACACGCCTGGCCCGCAAGTCGGCCCCCCACTATCGCCAGGTTATCCACACCCGGCCCCGGTGCAGCGCGTCATCTCTTCGCTCCATCCCCTACTTCATTGGCGGACACTGATACGCATCAAGCCGACGGTGTCCGCGCGGGGCTAGCATGGCGCCTCTCTTCGCTCGGAGATCGACATGGAACTGGTCTGTCCTGCGGGTAGCCTGCCCGCTTTGAAGCGCGCCGTGGACGAGGGCGCCAACGCGGTCTACTTCGGCTTTCAGAACGCCACCAACGCCCGCCAGTTCGCCGGGCTGAATTTCACCGACAAGCGCGCCCGCGAGGGTATCGACTACGCCCACGCCCGGGGCTGCCGGGTGTTCTGCGCGATCAATACCTACCCGCAGCAGTCGAGCCTGGCTCAGTGGCGCGCGGCGGTGGACCAGGCGGCTTCGCTTCAGGTCGACGCCCTGATCCTGGCCGACCCGGGCCTCCTGGCCTACGCCGCCGAACGCCACCCGGACATCCCCCGCCACCTGTCGGTGCAAGGCTCCGCCACCAGCCACGAGGCGCTGGCCTTCTACCACCGCGAGTTCGGCATCCGCCGTGCGGTGCTGCCCAGGGTGCTGTCGATCCACCAGGTGCGCGACCTGGCCCGCCACAGCCCGGTGGAGCTCGAGGTGTTCGCCTTCGGCAGCCTGTGCATCATGGCCGAGGGCCGCTGCTATCTGTCGTCCTACCTGACCGGCGAGTCGCCCAACACCCACGGCGTGTGCTCGCCGGCGGCCCACGTGCGCTGGGAGGAGACCGCCAGCGGACGCGAATCGCGCCTGAACGGCGTGTTGATCGATCGCTACCGCGCCGACGAACAGGCCGGCTACCCGACCCTGTGCAAGGGACGCTTCAACGTCGAGGGCGACGTCGGCCACGCCATCGAGGCGCCGACCAGCCTCAACACCCTGGATCTGCTGCCCCAGCTGGCGTCACTGGGCATCAAGGCGATCAAGATCGAGGGTCGCCAGCGCAGTCCGGCCTATGTGGCCAGCGTCACCCGAGTGTGGCGCCAGGCGCTGGGTCATCTGGACCAGGCCGGCGACGACTACCGCCCCCAGGCCGACTGGAGCGCCGCCCTGGCGCCGCTGGCCGAAGGCTCCACCCACACTCTCGGCGCCTACGAGCGCGACTGGAAATGACAGGAGGCGAGATGACCGCTGCTTCACTGGAGTTGAGCCTTGGCCCGGTGTCCTTCTACTGGACCCGCGAGCGCTACTTCGCCTTCTATGAACAGGCCTGCCACTGGCCGCTGACCAGCGTCACCCTGGGCGAGACCGTGTGCTCGCGACGGCGCGACATGAAGCTCGCCGACTGGCTGGAGATCGGCCACCAGCTCACCGCCGCCGGCAAGCAGGTGATCCTCGGCTCGCAGACCCTGATCGAGTCCAACGCCGACCTGCGCGACCTGACCAGGCTATGCGACAACGGCGACTTCCTGGTCGAGGCCAACGACATGAGCGCGGTGCACCGGCTGTCCGAGGCGGGCCTGCCCTTCGTCGGCGGCCCGGCGCTCAACCTCTACAATGTGCCGACCCTGGAGATCCTCAAGCGCGCCGGCATGTTCCGCTTCGTCGCCCCGGTGGAGTTGCCCGGCGCCGACCTGGCCCGGCTGCTGTCTGACGCCCGCGAGGCGGGGCTGGCGCTGGACTGCGAGGTGCTGGCCTACGGCCACCTGCCGCTGGCCTGGTCGTCACGCTGCTTTACCGCGCGCCACCACCAGCACCCCAAGGATCGCTGCCAGTTCGTCTGCCAGGACTATCCGGAAGGGCTGTCGCTGACCACCCAGGACGACAGCCGTCGACTGTTCACCCTGAACGGTATCCAGACCCTGTCCGGGGCCTGTCAGGACCTGCGCCACGAGCTTGCCGAGATGGCCACAATGGGCGTCAGCGCGGCCCGGCTGAGTCCGCGTTCAGAGGGGATGGATGAAGTGGTGGCGGACTTCGACCTGGCCCGCCAGGGACGCTACCCGGCGCCCTCGCCGCTGGCGCTGGTCGACGCCGAGCTGTGCAACGGCTACTGGCACGGCCAGGCAGGGATGGATCTGGCGCCGGTGCTGGAAGACTAGGCGCTCCTTCCCACCCGCTCCGCGTTACTCAGGAGGCCGGTTCGCCGGCCTCCTGCGCTAGATGGCTCAACCCGCCAGCCAGGAGGCTAGGCCTCGCGAGGCAGCCAGCGCTGCAGCTGGCCCAGCGCCTCGAGCAGGTAGGGATGCAGCAATTCCATTTCCTGGCCATCCAGCAGGTTCTTCACCGTCAGCCCCAGTTCGGTGTCACCTTCCAGGCACAGCCGGCGCTGGAAGAACAGGCTGTCCGGGTCTTCCTCGCGGCTGGCCAGGCAGGCGAACTCCCGCCAGCCCCCCGCCACCTTCACCTCCCAGGGCGCGTCGGTGACCTGCAGGCGACCGTGGGTAAGCGTCAGGGTGACCGCCAGCGCCAGATCATCGATGGACAGACACACCCGGCGCCCTTCGAGCACGTCGAACTCACCGTCGGCCAGTGGCTCGGCCAGGGTGCGGTTGAGCCAGGGCTCGAGACTCGTGCGCAACAGCGGCAGGGGCAGCGGGCCGAGACGGCGCATCAGTGACAGATGCAGACGATGGGGCACCCGGGTCAAGGCACCAGACGTCAACGACGACGGCAGCGAAGGAAGGGTGGGCAGGGCAGGAAGGGCAAGAGAAGGCAACGACAGCGAGCCGAGCGGCGACAGCGACATGACGGGTTCCTGGTCAAGCGGCACGACGCCGCCGGGTCATGCTAGCGATACCCCGCGCCTGTGTTCGTGATGTGCATCAACACCCCCCGCGCACCAACCCTTCCACACATTGCGGTGGCAACCGCTCATCGGGTACCGCCGAGTAGCAGCGCCAATACTCACCGACAAAAAAGGGCGCCTCATTGGCGCCCTCTTGTTCGTACAGCAAGGCTCTCAACCACACTTCGACCAGCCGCAGCCGGCGTAGCAGGTGGGGCAGCCGTCCATCATGATCAGCTCGCCGCGACACTCGGGGCAGTTGCCGACCACGGCGGGGCCGGCGCCTTCGGCGGCGGACTCGGCAGGCTTGCCGTCCAGCGGCTCGACCGCGCCGCTCGGGGTCTCGTCCTCGACCTCGGCGGGGTACCAGCCGTGGCCGGAGGCCTGGCGTCGGGCGTAACGGCTGACCAGGTCCTCCACCGGCACCTGGTTGCCGTCGATGTCGAGGAAGCCGCGACGGTAGAGGATCTGCTGGATCGACCAGGCGATGGCGGCGACCTCGGAGTCATGGAACATCGGCTTGTTCCAGCGGTTCATGCCGCAGCGCACCAGGCCCTTGTCCCAGGCCACCTTGCGCAGATCCGCCACCGCCTGGGTGACGTAGCCGCCGCGGGCGGCCAGCGACAGGCTGCGCATGGTGGCGGTGATCCACTGGTGCTCGCTGGACAGCTGGCCGGAGGGGAAGAAGAACTCCACCGGGCGCTCGATGATAACGCGCTGGCCGTTGAGCACGCCTTCCACCGGCATGAAGGACACCAGCAGGTAGACCTTCTTGCGGCCTTCGGCGCCGACGTAGGAGATCTTCTCGGACACCGCCTCCAGCGTTCCCTCGGGGCGCGAGGGGATGCGCATGGTCAGCGGGTTTTCCTCGGGCAGCGGGGCCGGCGCGGGGGCGGCCTCTTCGCTCTTGACGCGGTAGCCCACGATCTTGGAATTGATTTCGACAGCCATCAGCGGGCTCCTCCAGAAAGATGATGCGGGCGTGACACGCTCACGACCCAGGCATGATATTGCGGCTCGCCGACTGGCAGGCAGGCTGGCTCGCCGCTGGACCGATTACCACTTGCCATAGGTCCCCTCCTTCAAGCCGTCGTAGAGGTTGGCGGCGTTGTGTTCCTCGCCGTCGTAGATCACCGTCTCGTCGCCCTTGAGTTCGAGGGTCTCGCCGTTCTCCAGCTCGAAGATATAGGTGGTGTTCTTGAGGTCATCCTCGCGCACCAGCACGCCCTGGAAGGCCTCCGGGTTGAAGCGGAAGGTGGTGCAGCCCTTGAGGCGGCTCTGGTAGGCGTCCAGGTACAGGTCCTTGAACGCCTCGAAGGCAAAGTCGGTGGGCACGTTGACGGTCTTGGAGATCGCCGAGTCGACCCAGGCCTGGGCCGCGGCCTGCACCGCCACGTGCTGCTTGGGGGTCACCGCGTCGGCGGTGATGAAGTACTCGGGCAGGTCGCTTTCCACCGCGTCGGCGTGCATGAAGTGACGGTAAGCGGCAAGCTCGAAGGACACCACCTCGACCTGCTCCTTGGTCTTCTTGCCGGCCTGGATCACGTTACGGAAGTAGCGATGGGAGAACGACGGCTCGATACCATTGGAGGCGTTGTTGCCCAGCGACAGGCTGATCGTCCCGGTGGGGGCGATCGACGAGTGGTGGGTGAAGCGCGCGCCGTGCTCTGCCAGCTCCGCCACCAGCTGCGGCTCGACCTCGGCAATCTTCTGCATATAGCGGCTGTAGCGCGCGTGCAGGATGCGCCCGGGCACCTTGTCGCCGACCTCATAGCCGTCGCGGCCGAGCTCGGGACGCTCGCGAAGCATCTTCGGCGTCAGCTCGAACTCCTGCTCGAGGATCGGGGCCATGCCCTTCTCGCGGGACAGCTCCAGCGCCTGCTTCCAGCCCTCCACGGCCAGCACTCGGCTGACCTCCTCGGTGAAGCCCAGCGACTCGGCCGAGCCATAGGGCATCTTGAGCATGGTCATGGTCGAGCCGAGGCCCAGGAAACCCATGCCGTGGCGGCGCTTGGCCTCGATCTCGCGGCGCTGGCCGGACAGCGGCAGGCCGCTGATCTCGACCACGTTGTCGAGCATGCGGGTGAAGATCGCCACCACCTCACGGTACTTGTCCCAGTCGAAGCGCGGCTTGTCGCCGAACGGATCGATCACGAAGCGGGTCAGGTTGACCGATCCCAGCAGGCAGGCACCCTCCGGCGGCAGCGGCTGCTCGCCGCAGGGGTTGGTGGCGCGGATCTCTTCGCAGAACCAGTTGTTGTTCATGCGATTGACCTGGTCGATCAGGATGAACCCGGGCTCGGCGTAGTCGTAGGTGGAACGCATGATGGTGTCCCACAGCTCGCGGGCCTTGATCACCTCGACCACGCGGCAGGCCACGCGACCTTCGGCGTCCTGGGTGTAGCCGTCCTCGATCACCGGCCAGTCGCGGTAGATCAGCTCGCTGTCATCGACGTCGCCCTTCTCGCCCTCGTGCAGCGGGAAGGCCAGCGGCCAGTCGGCGTCCTGTTTCACCGCTTCCATGAACTCGTCGGTGATCAGCAGGCTCAGGTTGAACTGGCGCAGGCGACCGGCCTCGCGCTTGGCCTCGATAAAGTCGCGCACGTCGGGATGACCGACGTCGAAGGTGCCCATCTGGGCGCCACGACGGCCGCCGGCGGAGGCCACCGTAAAGCACATCTTGTCGTAGATATCCATGAACGCCAGGGGGCCGTTGGTGCCGGCACCGGCGCCGAACACGAAGGCGCCCTTGTGGCGCAGGGTGGAGAACTCGTAGCCGATGCCGCAGCCGGCCTTGAGCGTCATGCCCGCATCCACCACGCTGTCGAGGATGTCGTGCATGGAGTCGCGAATGGTCCGCGATACCGTGCAGTTGATCAGGCTGACCGCGGGCTTGTAGCCCTCGGCTCCGGCGTTGGAGGTGATCCGGCCTGCCGGCACGGCGCCGTTTTCCAGCGCCCAGCGAAACTTCGGCAGCCACTTGTCAGCGGCGTCGCCCTCGACGGCGGCCAGCGCCTTGGCCACGCGGTCCCAGGTGGCCTGAAGGTCGGCGTCGACGGGCTGGCCGTGGCGGTCCTTCAAGCGATACTTGGCGTCCCAGATGTCATACGAGGGGCCCTGCATGGGAACCTCCTGCGACAGGGCGGCGGCCTTGGCGGATGTGGTCATGAAAGCTTGTCTCCGATGAAGTTACCGGCAAATAAACGGGGTCGTAAAGGGGTGGATGCGCGCTCCGGATAAGCTCGGGCACCCTACCAGATATAGTAAAATTTTCGACCGGCGGCACAATATAAACGAAAAATCGGGCCATGGAAGACCCGATCGTTAATTCGGCTTTGGCGCATGAAAGGTAGCGCGGGCTACCCCGGGCGTCTCGCCCCGGGGCAGCCGCGATAGAGCCGGCTAGACGGTGCGCGAGAAGCGCCCGCTGCCGGGGACCAGGTAGGCATCGAAGGCCATGGCCACGTTGCGCATCATCAGGCGTCCTGCCGGCAGTACCCTGAGCGCTTGCTGCTTGATCTCGATCAAGCCGTCGGCCTGCATCTCGTCGAGCTGGTCGAGGGCGCTGGCGAAATGCGTGCGGAAGTCGATAGCGTGACGGGCCTCGAACTCGGCGAAGCGCACCTCGCCGTGACACATCAGCGAGGTGATCAGCTCGGCACGCAGCAGGTCTTCGTCGCTCAACCGATAGCCCCGCAACACCGGCAGCCGCCCGGCCTCGAGGTGCTCGGCGTACTCGGCGGTGGTCTTGACGTTCTGGCTGTAGGCGTCGCCGACCTTGCCGATGGAGGTGACCCCGAGCCCGATCATGTCGCACTGAGCGTGGGTCGAGTAGCCCTGGAAATTGCGCTGCAGGGTACCGTCGTGACGGGCTCGGCTGAGTTCGTCCTCGGGCAGCGCAAAGTGATCCATGCCGATATAGATGTAGCCCGCCTGGGTCAGCCGCTCGATGGTCAGCTCGAGCAACTCGAGCTTGCGCCCGGGCGGCGGCATGTCCTCGTCGCGGATCAGCCGCTGGGCCTTGAACAGCGACGGCAGGTGGGCGTAGCTGTAGGCGGCGATGCGGTCGGGTCTCAGCGCCACCACCTTGGCCAGGGTGGCGTCGAAGCTGTCGCGGGTCTGCAGCGGCAGCCCATAGATCAGGTCCACCGACACCGAGGCGAAGCCGGCGTCCCGGGCGGCGTCCACCAGGGCTGCCACCTGGGCCTCGCTCTGCACGCGGTTGACCGCCTTCTGGACCAGCGGATCGAAGTCCTGGACGCCGAAGCTCAGACGATTGAAGCCCATCTCGCGCAGTTCATGGATCTGGGCGGGGGTCACCGTACGCGGATCCACCTCCAGCGAGAATTCCCGGCGCTGCTCCGGGGCGAAGCGGAAGTGGCGCGCCAGGGCGTCGATCAGCCCCTTGAGCTGGTCATTGGACAGAAAGGTCGGGGTACCCCCCCCCAGGTGCAGCTGGTTGAGCTCCCGGGTCTCGTCGAACAGCGCCGCCTGCAGGGCGATCTCGCGCTTGAGCAGCGCCAGGTAGTCGGCGGCACGCTCGCGATTGTGGGTAATGATCTTGGAGCAGGCACAGTAGTAGCAAAGGCTTTCGCAGAAGGGCACATGGACGTAGACCGACAGCGGCTTCGGCTCCCCCTGCTGGCTGCGCTCCACCGCCTGGCGATAGTCAGCGACACCGAAGCCGTCGTGGAAGTGCGGCGCGGTGGGATAGGAGGTGTAGCGCGGCCCTGGACGGTCGTACTTCTCGACCAGCGCACGCTGAAACGGCAAAACATCGGATGACATCGACAAGGCCCCTCGTGACACGACCGCCCGACGGCGGCATCTGTCGGCATTGTCGCACGTCGAATCAGCACGTCCCGGCAAGACGAAGCCAGACATGACCTGCATCAAATCACGGCAGCGGCATCACGGCGCTTGCCCCTGTGGCGTGTTCTCGCCCGAGGTAGTGCAAACGCGAGCCAACCACAATGATGCTCCTGCCATTCCAGTGATCCCGATCAAGCATAGTACGGAAGACGTACCTCTCCCCGCCTAAAGTTGACCAACGTCATAGGGTATTGTCGCTGAGCGCTCCAATACTCGAGAGTCCCAAGGGACATCCCGCACAGACCGTGATGCCTGACCCAAGCAGCACGCCGCTTGGGTCAGGTATCACGCCCCAAGACCGAGGAGCGCTCATCATGAAATGGATCCCCCTGGCCGCGCTTGGCGCCGCCTGTCTGTTCAGTCTCAACGCCCAGGCCGCCGGCGACGCCGCCGCCGGTGAAACCAAGATCGGCGCCTGCGCCGCCTGCCATGGCACCGACGGCAAGGCCACCGGACCGATCTATCCCAACCTGGCGGGTCAGAACGCTCCGTACCTGGAAAGCGCGCTCAAGGCCTATCGCGAGGGTCAGCGCGGCGGTGGCATGTCCGCCATCATGGCGCCCCAGGCGGCGGCCCTGTCGGATCAGGATATCGCCGACATCGCCGCCTACTTCTCGTCGCTGACGCCCTGATCCCACCCTGGTGCGCGAAGCGTCCTCGGGGCGCTTTGCGCCTCGAGGTCATGCCATGACCCAAGCCCCCCGCCATTTTCCCCGCCACTGGTCTTCTCCCCTGCGCCTGCTTGTCGTGCTGTTGGCGATGTGGTTAAGCCTGCCCGCCCTGGCGCTGGAATTCGATCAGTATCCCGGTGACCTTGGCAGCGCCAAGGGTGACCTCGCGCTGTTTCAGCAGGCCTTTCCCGGTACCGACAGAATAGAGCCGGTGGCCGACCTGCCGTGGCCGGTCAATGCTCTCTACCGAGGCGACGAGCTGCTCGGCTACGCCTTCGAAAGTGCCGAGGTCGCGCCAATCCCCGCCTACTCGGGCAAGCCGGTCAACCTGCTGATCGCCATCGATCCTTCCGCCAGCCTGCGCCTGGCCAAGGTGCTCAATCATTCCGAACCGATCATGCTGGTCGGTATCCCGTCAGAACGCCTGGACGACTTCGCCGGCCAGCACCTCGGCACCTCGGTGACGTCGCGCCTGGAAGTAGGAGAGGACGTCGATGCCATCTCCGGCGCCACCGTGACCGTCATCGTGGTCAACGACACCATCATGCGGGCCGGGCGTCAGGTCGCCGCCGCCCTTGGGCTGATCGAGGACCCCGCGGCAGCGCCAATCGCCCGTGTGCGCGACGAGGTGTTCGCGCCCGCCGACTGGCAGGGCCTGCTCGACCAGGGGGCACTGGGTCACCTGACTCTGAGCCAGGGAGAGGTCGACGACGCCTTCGTCGGCACCCCGGCGGAGCACTACCTGAGCGGCCAGCGTCCACCCCGCGACGCCACCTTCATCGATCTTTACCTGGGCTACCTCAATGCGCCGAGCGTTGGCCGCAATCTGCTCGGCGAGCGCGGCTACGACCAGTTGATGGCGAGCCTCGCCCCCGGCGAACACGCCGTTGCCCTGCTCGCCGATGGCAGCTTTTCCTACAAGGGGTCGGGCTACGTGCGCGGCGGCATCTTCGATCGTATCGAGCTGGTCCAGGGCAACGCCTCGATCAGCTTCCATGACAGCGACCAGCGCCGCCTGCCGCGTCTGGCCATCGACGGAGCCCCCGCACTCAGCGAACGCGACATCTTCGTGATCCACGAGGACGCCCACTTCGACCCGGGCACGCCCTGGCGGCTGAACCTGCTGGTGCGCCGGGCCTCGGGGCCGCTGACCCAGGAGTTCACCCGCTTTCATCTCGACCAGGCGCTGCCCGAGGCCTTTATCGAGCGTCCCGAGCCGGTGGAGCCCGCCCCGCTGTGGCTCGAGATGTGGCAGCAGAGTCGGCTAGAGCTGATCGGGCTTGGCGCTGGACTGGTGACGCTGTCACTGATCCTGGCCTTTCAGGACGCCCTGGCGCGTCGCCCGCGCCTGCTCCGCCCGCTGCGCAAGGCCTTCCTGCTCTACACCCTGGTCTATATCGGCTGGGTGTCGCTGGCCCAGCTTTCGGTGGTCAATGTGCTGGCGCTGATCCATTCCGTCATCCATGGCTTCAGCTGGTCGGCCTTCCTGATCGATCCGCTGATGTTCGTGCTGTGGGTCTTCGTGGCGGTCACGCTGGTGCTGTGGGGCCGCAGCATCTTCTGCGGCTGGCTGTGTCCCTTCGGCGCGCTGCAGGACCTGGTCAACCAGCTCGCCCGTCACCTGAAGGTGCCGCAACTGACGCTGCCCTTCGCCGTGCACCGGCGGCTGTGGGTGGTGAAGTATCTGATCCTGTTTGGCCTGGTCGGGGTGTCCTTCTACGACCTGGGTCAGGCGGAGCGGCTGGCCGAGGTCGAGCCGTTCAAGACCGCCATCACCCTGCACTTCCTGCGCGACTGGGGCTATGTGCTCTACGCCGTGGCACTGATCGCAAGCTCGGCCTTCATGCACAAGGCCTACTGCCGCTACGTCTGCCCGCTGGGTGCGAGCCTGGCCATCGCCGGTCGCCTGCGCCTTTTCGACTGGCTCAGGCGGCACCGTGGCCAGTGCGGCACGCCCTGCCAGATCTGCGCCAACGACTGCGAACTGGTGGCCATCCATCCCGACGGCCGTATCGAGGCCTCGGAGTGCCACTACTGCCTGGACTGCCAGATCACCTACGACGACGACCGTCGCTGTCCGCCCCGGGTCAAGCGCAGAAAGCGCCTGGAACGGAATGCGGCGAGGACGCACGGCGACGTGGGTGACGCAGAACCCCGCGGATCAAGCCAGGACGGCGACCCGCGGCGTATACCCTGCCTTGAGGAGAACTGAAGTGAGTGACGATTCCCGCAGTATCCAGAATCTGGCCCGACGCCACTTTCTACGCAACAGTGCGGTGACCGGCGTCGCCGGCGCCGGCCTTGCCAGCGGAGTGGTCGGCGGTGTTGGCACCAGCGCCCTGCTCGGCAGCCGCAGCGCCCGCGCCAGTGAAGGCGACGCCATGGTGGCCCCCGGTGAACTCGACGAATACTACGGCTTCTGGAGCGGCGGCCACTCCGGTGAAGTGAGGGTCCTGGGCATCCCCTCCATGCGCGAGTTGATGCGCATTCCGGTGTTCAACACCGAGAGCGCCACCGGATGGGGCATCACCAACGAGTCTAAGCACATCCTCGGCGAGTCCGCGCGTTTCCACAACGGCGACGCCCACCACCCCCACGCCTCGCTCACCGACGGTCGTTATGACGGCAAGTACCTGTTCATCAACGACAAGGCCAATACCCGGGTGGCGCGGATCCGCCTCGACATCATGAAGACCGACAAGGTCACCACTATTCCCAACGTCCAGGCCATCCACGGCCTGCGTCTGCAGAAGGTGCCCTACACCAAGTACGTCTTCGCCAACGCCGAGTTCCCGATCCCCCAGGTCAACGACGGTCGCGACCTGGAGAATCCTGCGAACTACTACACCATGTTCAACGCCATCGACGCCGAGACCATGGAGGTGGCCTGGCAGGTGATCGTCGATGGCAACCTGGACAACACCGACGCCGACTACACCGGCCGCTTCGTTGCCTCGACCTGCTACAACTCCGAGAAGGGCATGACCCTGGCCGACAGCATGCGTGCCGAGCGTGACTGGGTGGTGGTGTACGACGTCGAAGCCATCGAGGCCGCCGTCGAGAAGGGCCAGTTCGAGACCCTGGGCGACTCCCCGGTGCCGGTACTGGACGGACGCAAGGGCTCACCGCTGACCCGCTACATTCCGGTGCCCAAGAACCCCCATGGCCTGAATACCTCACCCGACGGCAAGTACTTCATCGCCAACGGCAAGCTGTCGCCGACGGTGTCGATCATCGCCATCGACAAGCTGCCGGCGCTGTTCGCCGACGAGATCGAGCCCCGCGACAGCGTAGTCGCCGAGCCAGAGCTGGGCCTGGGGCCGCTGCACACCACCTTCGACGGTCGCGGCTTCGCCTACACCACCCTGTTCATCGACAGCCAGGTGGCCAAGTGGAACATCGAGGAGGCGATCCGCGCCTACAACGGCGAGGACGTCAACTACATCCACCAGAAGCTCGACGTGCACTATCAGCCGGGCCACAACCACGCCAGCCTGTGCGAGACCCGCGATGCCGACGGCAAGTGGCTGGTGGTGCTGTGCAAGTTCTCCAAGGACCGCTTCCTGCCGGTGGGACCGCTGCACCCGGAAAACGATCAGCTGATCGACATCTCCGGCGACACCATGAAGCTGGTGCATGACGGCCCGACCTACGCCGAGCCCCATGACGCCATCATGATGCGCGCCGACCAGCTCAACCCGATCCAGGTGTGGGACCGCCAGGATCCGTTCTTCGCGCCCACCCGCGCCATGGCCGAGGCCGACGGTATCACCCTTGAGAGCGACAACAAGGTCATCCGCGACGGCAACAAGGTGCGCGTCTACATGACCTCGGTCGCGCCCCAGTACGGCATCACCGAATTCAAGGTGAAGCAGGGTGACGAGGTCACGGTGGTGATCACCAACCTGGATACCGTCGAAGACCTGACCCACGGCTTCTGCATGGTCAACCATGGCGTGTCCATGGAGATCGGTCCGCAGCAGACGTCCAGCGTCACCTTCACCGCCGAACGCGCCGGGGTGCACTGGTACTACTGCAACTGGTTCTGCCACGCGATGCACATGGAAATGTTCGGTCGCATGCTGGTGGAGAAGGCCTGAGGAGCGGCCGGGCCGGGCGCCGATGGCGCTCGGCCCGGCCCAGGCGACATCACCATGTTTCGAGCTCTCTCCTTTCCTGCAGGTGGCTCGGCATCCAGCCGAGCAACACCGATGGCGCTGGCCCTGACCGCAGGGTTGGCGCTACTGGCGATACTTAGTCCCAGCGAGGTGCTGGGCGCTGAGCTGAAGGTGACCGCGGGCACACCGCTCAAGCGCTGGGTCGAGCAGGCCGAGCCCAACGATATCCTGCGGCTCGCACCGGGCCACTACACGACAGGCCCGGTGATCATCGACAAACCGCTTAGCCTGGTCGCCGACGGTGCCGGTGTGGTGATCGATGGCGGCGGCAGCGGGACCCTGCTGACCTTGCGCTCACCTGGCATTTCCCTGTCCGGGCTGACCCTTCAGCACTGGGGCGCGGACCTGACCGCCATGGATGCGGGCGTTCACGTGGAAAGGACCGCCCATGGCGCCAGCATCGAGCGTTGCCGGCTGTCCGGCCCTGGCTTCGGCATCTGGCTCGATGGCGTCGACGACGCCCGGGTCCTCGACAATCAGATTCGCGGCGATACCCGGGTACGCTCCCAGGATCGCGGCAACGGCATGCAGCTATTCAATGCGCGTCGGGCGCTGGTCTCCGGCAACGATATCCGCCAGGTGCGCGACGGCGTCTATATCGACACCAGCAGCGACAGCGTGATCGACGGCAATCTGCTCGAAGACCTTCGCTACGGCGTCCACTACATGTACGCCCACGACAATAGCGTGACCAACAACCTGACCCGTCACACCCGCACCGGCTACGCCCTGATGCAGTCCCGTGGGCTGACGGTGAGGGCCAATCGCTCCATCGAGGATCGCAACTACGGCATCCTGATGAACAACATCACCGAAAGCCGGATCATCGACAACGACATCATCGGCGTGCGCCAGGCACGCGACGCCCATGACCGGGGCCTGGTCAGCGGTGGCGATGGCAAGGCCATCTTCGTCTACAACGCCCAGTTCAACGTGATTCGCGGCAACCGCCTCGAGGACAGCGACATCGGGCTTCACCTGACCGCAGGCTCCGAGGACAACCGCATCAGCGGCAACGCCCTCATCCACAATCGCCGCCAGGTGAAGTACGTGGCCACTCGACAGCAGGAATGGTCCGAGCACGGTCGCGGCAACTACTGGAGCGACTACCTGGGCTGGGACCTTGACGAGGACGGCATCGGCGACACCCGCTACCAGCCCAATGACGCCATGGACCAGCTGCTGTGGCGACACCCGGAGGCCAAGGTGCTGATGGCGAGCCCGGCGGTGCTGGCGCTGCGTTGGGTACAGCGCGCCTTTCCGGTATTTCGCCCCGCCGGCGTCAGCGACAGCGCCCCCCTGATGACGCCTTCGAGACCTCGTTCCGCCACACGGACATCCTATCCATGACCCGCGCCACGACCTGCGCCACAACCTGCGCTATCGCCTTTGACGACGTCAGCCTGGAACACGGCGGCGTGACCCGCCTGTCGCACCTCAGCCTCGAGGTGAACAGGGGCGAGGTGCTCGGCCTGCTCGGCCACAACGGCGCCGGCAAGACCACCAGCATGAAACTGATGCTGGGACTGCTGTCGCCCACCCGGGGAAGTCTCAGCGTGCTTGGACAACGGCCGGACCGAGCCGGTGACCGAGCCTTTCGCCAGCACCTGGGCTACCTGCCCGAAAATGTTCGCTTCTACCCCAACCTGAGCGGGCGAGAGACCCTCACCTACCTGGCCCGACTCAAGGGTCGGCCCACGGCAGAGGTGGACGAGCTGCTGGTGCAGGTGGGGCTTGGTGGGGCCGCAGACCGTCGTCTGGCGACCTGGTCCAAGGGCATGCGCCAGCGCCTGGGGCTGGCCCAGGCGTTGCTTGGCGAGCCTCGGCTACTGCTGCTCGACGAGCCCACCAGTGGCCTCGACCCCGCCGCCACCGAGGCGGTCTACGCCACCATCGGAATGCTGAAGGCGCGTGGCGTGACGGTGGTGCTGTCTTCCCACCTGTTGCCGGGGGTCGAGCCGGTGATCGATCGTGCGCTGATCCTCGGCGAGGGCAAGTGCCTGGCGCTGGGCGACCTGGCGAGCCTTCGTGAACGCTTTGCGCTGCCCTACGTCATCGAGATGCGGGGTGCTCCCCAGGATCTGGCACTAAGGCTGATTCGCGAGGGCATCCCCGCCCGCTCTTCGTTGGCGGACGGTGGTCGACTGCGACTGGAAGTGGCCCCGGAGCACCGCATGAACGCCTTGAGGCTGTGCACTGCCTTTCAGGGGCTCAAGGACCTGGAGATTCGCCCGCCCAGCCTCGAGGCACTGTACCGACGTGTCCAGGACCCCAGCGGCCGCGACCCAGGCAATGGCAGTGAAGGGAGCAGCGAGAGCGACGCCAGCGACCGCTACCAGGTGATCGACGAGACCGACCACACCACCGTCTCACCATCCGCCGAGGACACGCCCTGATGCGCCTTTTGCTGACCATCGCCCACAAGGAATTCCGTGACGGCCTGCGCCACCGCTGGGTGCTCGGGATCGCCGTGCTGCTGGGGGTACTGGCGCTGGGCATCGCCGCCTTCGGTGCTGCCGCCAGTGGTGGTACCGGCTTTACCGGCCTGTCCACCACCCTGATCAGCCTGTCGACGCTATCCATGCTGCTGATCCCGCTGATCGCCCTGATGCTGGCCTACGACGCCATCGTCGGCGAAGACGAGGGCGGCACCCTGCTGCTGCTCGCCACCTACCCCATGTCACGCCGGACCTGGCTGCTCGGCAAGTTCATGGGCCACGCCTGGGTGCTGGGCCTGGCCACCCTGTGCGGCTTTGCGGTCGCTGGCGTGGTCATCGCTTTCGCCACACCGGAAACCGCGCTGGCCGAGGTAGCCGCAGGGCTCACTACCCTGATCGTCTCCAGCGTGCTGCTGGGCTGGTCGTTTCTGGCCCTGGCGTACTGGATCAGCGCCCGTGCCGGCAGCAAGCAGGCTGCTGCCAGCCAGGCCCTGATCACCTGGTTCGTTTTCGTGCTGGTACTGGACCTGGCGCTGCTCGCCCTGCTGGTAGGCGTGCGCCAGGGAGGGGCCTGGCTGCCCTGGCTGATGCTGGCCAACCCGGCCGAGTGCTTCCGACTGCTGGTGCTCTCGGCGGTCGAGCCTCATCAGGCCTCCGCGATCACCGCCCTGGCCAGCGCCACCCCCAGGTCGCCCTTGCTGCTGGCGCTGCTGCAGGTCGTCTGGGTGCTGCTACCCCTGGGTCTGGCGATCAGGCGATTCGAGCATCGAGCGCTGTAACCCGCACGTCCAGTTCAGCCGAATGCCGACGCTGCCTGCCGGCTATTGCCGCGGGTTATTGCTGTCGGCGCCCTCACTCCGTCCGCCTGGAGAACTCCCATGTCCCTTCCTTCTATGCTGCAACGCTTTGCCATCGGTGGCCTGATGCTGTTGTTGATCGGCTGCAACGACGGCACCTCTGACACGACTATCGGCCCCGCCCCCATCGGTGATGACGACATCTGCCATGTATGCGGGATGTTGATCGAGGCCATGCCAGGTCCCAAGGGAGAACTCGCACTCGATGGTGACAGCGAGGTCACCAAGTTCTGCTCTGCGGCGGAAATGCTGGTCTTTCTTCTTCAACCGGAAAACGTCGAACGCCTTGCCCATGCCTGGGTTCATGACATGGCTCGCACCGACTGGGACCACCCCGGAAACGGTGCCTTTATCAGTGCACAGGAGGCCTGGTACGTGTCTGGTCATTCGCGGCCCGGCGGCATGGGACATCCGTTGGCTACCTTTGCCACAAGAAGGGACGCGGAGGCTTTTCAGCACGAACATGGCGGCATCATCGAGGGCTTTGATGAGCTAGACATCGACCAGCTAACCCATATGAGCCGAGCAAGCCACCCTTGAATAGGTATAGAAAATCCCGCAAATATGCAGCGACAAAAGCCGACCAAAAAAATTGCTAAATTTATGGATTTACCATGCTACATTCAAGAGACAATAAGATGAATGGAACATCCATGACAAGGAGTTAAACCGCGCATGTTATCTCATTGATATAGGTCATCTGGCGTAGGAATAATCGCACATCGCTACGCTTTAATGCGCCAAGCCTGCGTGAGATTTCTCGTCCCTTGCTAGAGTCGAAAGCATGAGCGAAAGCCTCCCTTCTCTTTACCAAGTCGCCCAAGGGGCGCCGGGGCACGACCAATGCATCTGACACGATTTACCGACTACTCATTGCGCGTTCTGATGTACCTTGCCGAATCCGGCAACGAACGCACCACGATCGCCGAGATCGCCTCACGCTTCGAGGTCTCACGCAACCATCTGATGAAGGTGGTTCAGGAGCTCAGTCGCCTTGGCTATGTCTCCGCCGTCCGTGGCAAGCACGGGGGACTGTCGCTCAAGCAGGCGCCGGGCAGCATCCACCTCGGCGCCCTGGTCAGGGATACCGAACATAGCCTCGCGCTGGTGGAGTGCGAAGGGGACGACAGCGCCTGCTACATCGCGCCCATCTGCCGCTTCAAGCAGATCGCCAACGAAGGGTTGACCGCATTTCTGGAGGTCCTGGATCGCTACACCCTGGATGACCTGATGACCCCTCAGTGCCGCCAGCGCCTGCACACCCTCAAGCTGATCGAGCTCGAGCCGGAGCCTGAAGCCGAGCCCGCCTGACGCGCCGAGGCAAGACAGGGTAACGCCACGACAGCGTACTCCGAGAATGCTAGCCTCCTGACCTCTGAGTTCTCTCGGTCGTCAGGAGCCAGCATGCCGATTCCGCCATTGTTTTCACCTCGCCGCGCCCGCCTTCTTCGCCTGAGTGTCGCCGCCGCACTGGTCTCCGTACTCGGGCTGACAGGCGTCAGCAGCCAAGCCATGGCGGTGGATTTCGACACCTCGGCCCACCAGACCCACCAGGACTGGCAGACCTTGATCGCGACCCTCGGCGACGAGTCCCATGTGCGAGCGGTCCAAAGGACCAGCTACAGCGACGCCATGCTCAGCGTCAACGCCACGCCAGGACATTGCCGCACGCCCTGGATCGAGGTCAGAAGCGACCTTGGCCAGCGTCAGGCCGTGAGCGAAGTGGTCAATCGCGTTCCCATCGACCTGCTGGTAGACGAGCAACGTGCCCAGACCGGCACGGCGGTGCTGTCCACCCAACGCGGTGACGACGGCCTCTACGTGCGCGTGAATGGCATCGACATGGACCTGCTGGCCTCGCGTCTCGCCACCGGTGAGCAGCTGCATCTGCGCCTGCGCATGACGCCCGATACCAGCGACTACTGGTTCATGAGCTTTTCACTGAATGGCGCCTTTACGGCATGGCAGCGGATGCAGACCCTGTGCAGGGCTTCCTGATCCGGCAGCAATTCCAGAGGCAATATAAAGGTGCGGGCGTCATGATGCCTGAGAGGGCTAGCGGCGCGCCTGCTTCGGGGACCTGCTTCGGGGACCTTCCCCGAATAGGCCCCCTGAAGCCGCTCAGGCGGGCCGCTCCATCGCCTGCAAGGTATCTCCCAGACCATCCTGCCGCTGCCCATCGCGGCTCAACCAGCGCCGCGCGAAGTCATCACCGCTCAAAGGCCGTGACAGCAGATACCCCTGCCCAAGATCGCAGCCCAGGGCACGCAGTGCCTCGAACTGCGCCGGCGTCTCGATGCCCTCTGCCACCACCGTCAGTCCCAGACGATCGGCCATGGCGATGATGGTGGCGACGATGGCGTGATCGTTGCTGTCGGTCAGCATGTCGCTGACGAAGGACATATCGATCTTGACCGCCTGTACGGAAAAGCGCTTGAGGTAGGCCAGCGAGGAATAGCCGGTCCCGAAATCGTCGATGGCCAGGGCGAATCCCTGCTGGCGCAGGGTGTCGGTGATGCGTATCGCCTGCTCGGGATCCTTCATGAAGCCGCTTTCGGTGATTTCCAGCCCCAGCAGCGAGGGGGAAACGCCAGCCCGGGCGGCGATCTCGCAAAGCTTGATTGCCAGCTCGGGATCCTCGAACTGGGCCGCCGCCAGATTGACGTAGAGACGCTCGGGCAGCCGGTCCAGCGATGCCTGCTGCCACTGCTTAAGCTGTCGGCAGGTCTGCTCCATCACCCAACTGCCGAGGGCCTCGATCATCCCCTGTTCCTCGGCCACGGCGACGAATTCCATCGGGCTTATCCATCCCAGTTCGGCGTCGTGCCAGCGACAAAGTACCTCGGCGCCGATCAGGTCCCCGCTCTTGAGGTCGACGCAAGGTTGAAAGCGGAGCTCGAGACGTTTCGTGTCCAGCGCCTCACCCAGACGAGAAGCAAGCACCAGTCGGCGCCGCAGATCACGTCCCATCTCAGGTGCGTAGAAGCGATAGCCGCTGCGGCTTTCCTTGGCATGGTACATGGCGATGTCGGTGTGCTTGAGCAGTTCCCGGGAACTATCGCCATCGTCGGGGAAGAAGGCGACGCCGATGCTGACGTCGACGTTGAATCGATGCCCCTCATGCACCACTGGATCATTCAAGGCGCTGAGCAGACGCCCCACGACCTGGGCGGCTCCGATCTCGTCGGTCTGCTCCACCATGACGACGAACTCATCGCCCCCCATCCGCGCCAGGCTTTCGAGCCTGCCAAGGCAACCGCTGAAGCGAGCGGCCACCTCCTTGAGCACTTGATCACCGACGTCGTGGCCCTGACCGTCGTTGATCTCCTTGAAGCGGTTGAGGTCGAGGAACATCAGTGCCACCCGATATTGCTCGGTGCGAGCCCGGACAATGGCCGCCTGCAGACGCTCCATGAAGTGGACCCGGTTGGGTAGACCGGTCCCGGGATCGAAGAAGGCCAGATGCCGTATATGGGCGTCGCTGCGGCGCCGTTCGAGCTCCGCCGAGGCGCCTGCGGCAAAGATCCGCAACAGATGACAGATGGGTTCAGGATCATGCAGCGGCTGGCGATACAGCGCAAACAGGATACCGACGGCGTCGCCGTTGGCGTCTTCCAGGCGTCGGCCGACGTAGGCTTCCACGGCGAAGCCGACCATCTCCTCGGCGCGGGGATAGCGTTGGCTCATGCCTCGAGCAATCACATGCTCGCTGTCGCGAAAGGAGCTCTCGCAGGGTAGCCCTTCGAAACTGTAGTGAAAGGGCTCCACCGGCTGGCCCGATACCAGGCCGGCGATCAGCGTCGCCTGCAACGGGACGCTTTCCTCGACGCGTGACACGAACACGGCGTCCGCGCCTAGGGCGTCGGTCAGACGTCGCACCAGCAGGGTAAAGAAGGCGTCGTCGCTGCGCGCCGTCACCAGTTCGGCCATGTCCAGCACCGCCTGCTGGGTGTTCTGCTGATGCTGGTGGGCGCGCATGGCCTGCAAGCCAAACGACAGGTTGTCCGCAAGCTCCCTCAGCAGCGCCAGTTCGTCGGCGCCAGCGTGGTAGGGCTGATCCATCAACAGCACCAGCACGCCCCGTCGCTCGCTTCCCAGACTCAGCGGCAAGGCCACCTCCGCCACGACCCCGAATCGTTCGGCCCAGGGCGGAGGCGCTACCGTACCTGTCGTATAGTCGGCTACCCGTTGCTCCTTGCCTTCATGCACCGCTTGCCCGCTGGGGCCCTGGCCCTCAGGCGTGGTCACATCCCAGCTGAAACAAGCGTGACGCAACAATTCATCGGCGCCACCGGCGCTGACCAGCGGCAGGATGCTGCGCTCGGGGTCGTCCTGGGCCAGCCCCGCCCAGGCGTAGCGGTAGCCGCCCTGCTCCACCGCGAGCCGACAGGCCTCCTGGAAGATTGCCATCTCGTCGGAGAGCCGAATCACCGCACGGTTGACCAGTCGTAGCAGAGTCAAAGCGCGGTGGGCGCGCTTGAGCTGTCGGTTGGTCGTGTCCAGCTGAGTGGCGGTCTTCTCCAGCGCCTGCTCGGTGCGCCGATTGGACAGTTCGGCCCCGCAGCGCGCCGCGGCAATTCTCAGCACCTCCTCGACCAGGCGACGCTGGTGCAGTCGATGGCGGTGCAAGGCAACCAGAACACCATGCAACTCACCTTCGGGCCCTCGCATCGCCACTCCGGCATAGGCTTCTGCACCAAAATCTCGCAGCAGGACGTCGTCCGGAAAGGCACTGCAGACGTTCTCCGGATAGATGCAGGCTCCGCCGTCCAGGGCATCGCGACAGGGGGTGCCGGCAGTCTCGTACTCGACGTCTGGCTGATGCTTGCCATCTGCCATCAGCACCATGGACCGCAGGCGTGAGCCGTCCGCGACAGGGGTCGCTATCATCATGGCGTCAGCATTGAGGATTACCGCCAGCCGATCGACCAGATGCATGAAGAAGTCATCACCGATATCCCGCGACAGGCTGTCGGCTAGGCTTTGAAAGGCTCTGCGGGCATCCATCTTCATAGGCCGGGCGACGATCCACTGAATAAGGTAATCAATGGTATCGAGGATAGCTTAACTTCGGGGCACCCCGCCGCCTCGTCCTGGCATTCTGTGCCGTTTCTCCCAGAGCCAGACATCATCTTGCACCAGCAAACGGCGACATCTCCAGGACAACTGTCCCAGAAAACAGAATGTTAGTACTAAGTCGCAAGCATCAACGGTTCATGCCGGTAATCGCACAGATTCGTACATCCTTCCGTCGTACGAGCCTAGGCGCTGTCCGAAAAGTCGACGAGCGAAGGTTAGACAAGGCAAAAATCGGTGAGAAAGCGCAGTTTACGGGGTGTAAACGAGCATGTTGATCCGATTTTTAACGCCGTATTACCGAGCGCAGGCACTTTTCAGACAAGCCCTAAAGCACCCGGCTTCTCAACCATCCGGTCAACACCTCTCCCAGCAACACCAGAATGACGATGCCACAGAGAATGGTGGCCACCGTCGGCCAGGCAAAGGTGTCGATGGCCCCCTGGAGGATAACGCCGATACCGCCGGCCCCGACCAGCCCCAGCACGGTGGACTCGCGAATATTGATGTCCCAGCGCAGGATGATCACGGCAAAGAAGGCCGGAACGACCTGAGGCACCACCGCGTAGAGGATGACCTTGGGCCGACTGGCGCCCACCGCTTCCATCGCTTCGACCGGCCGTCGGTCGATTTCCTCGATGGCCTCGCCCATCAGCTTGCCGACGAAACCGATGGAGCGACACATGATCGCGAGGATGCCCGCCAGCACGCCGGGGCCGAAGATCGCCACGAACAGCAGCGCCCAGATGATGGTATTGACCGAACGACTGGCCACCAGCACGAAACGGGCAAACCACAGGCAGGCACGATTGGGCGTGGTGTTCTGGGCCGCCAGGTAGGCGACGGGCAGGGCCACAAAGATCGTCGAGAACGTGGCCAGGGTGGCGATATGGACGGTCTCGACCAATGCCTCGACGATCTCGCCGAGGCGCCGCGGGTCGGGTGGCCACATGCGGTCGGCCAGGCTGTAGATCTGGGCAGGCGCATCCCACACCCAGGGCCAGAAGATATCGACATCCCTGGCCGCCCAGCTCAACACCGCCACGACCAGCAACAGCAGCACGAAGCGCGTCCAGCGCTCCCGTCGGCTGTAGCGCTGCCATACCCGTTGTTCTGTCGGCGTCGCTACCATAGTCGTCTCCTGACCCAGCCACTGATGCCCTCACTGACCAGAATCACCGCGATGATCACCAGCAGGATGGCGAAGGCAAAGTCATAGTCGTAGCGCCCGAAGGCGTTCATCAGGGTGCCACCGATACCACCGGCGCCGACGATACCGACCACCGCCGAGGCGCGCAGATTGCTGTCCAGCTGATACATGGAAAGCCCCAGCTGGCGTGGCAGGATCTGGGGGAAGACGGCGTACAGCAACGTGGACATGAACCCTGCACCGACCGACCTCATGGCCTCCACCTGCCCCCAGTCGATCTCCTCGATCTCTTCGGCCAGCAGTTTTCCGACAAAGCCGATGGAATAAAGCGTCAGGGTCAGGATCCCGGCCAGGGGTCCGAACCCCACCGCCTTGACGAACAGAATCGCCACGATGACCGGGTGAAAACTGCGCGACACGATGATCACCGCTCGCCCCACCAGATAGACCGGACGCGGGGCGATATTGCGCGCCGCCATCACCGCAAAGGGGATCGACAGTGCCACCCCCAGCAGAGTCGCCAGCAGGGCAATCTGGAAGCTTTCCTTGAAGCCGGTCAGCAGCAGTTCGAAGCGCTCGAAGCTGGGCGGAAAGCCGCCGCCGAAGATGCGCGCGGCCCGCGGCAGCCCATCGCTGATCCGCTCCCAGTCGAACGGCAGGGTGGCCAGAGCCCAGCCCAGGTAACCCAACACGCCCAGCGCCAGCAGCAGGCGCACCACAGGACTGGCGATAAAGGGCGGCTTGCGCCAGGTCCGAGCCTTGTCGTTGACCATCAGCGTTCCCCTTCCGCGACGGTCGATGCGGAGGTCTCGTCCGGGGCCTCGATGCCACCGTAGATCTCCTCCAGCGCTGCGGCATCAAAGCGCTCCGGCGTGCCATCGAAGATCATGCGACCGTGGCGCAAGCCGACGATACGCTCGGTGTAGGCCCTGGCCTGGGCCACATTGTGAATGTTGATCAGCACCGGCAATGACAGCTCGCTGGCCAGGGCTCTCATCAGCTTCATGATCTGCTCGCTGGTGACGGGGTCCAGCGAGGCGGTCGGCTCGTCGGCCAGCAGAATGTCCGGCTCCTGCATCAAGGCTCGGACGACCCCGACGCGCTGGCGTTCGCCGCCGGACAGTTCGTCCGCGCGCTTGTTGGCGTACTGGGCGATGCCCACTCGCTCCATCAGGTGGAAGGCGCGTTCGATATCCTCCGGCGGGAAGCGCCGCCGCCATGCCTGAAAGAAGCCGACGTAGCCAAGCCGACCGGCCAGCACGTTCTCCATCACCGTCAATCGGTCGATCAGGTTGAAGCCCTGGAAGACCATGCCGATGCGCCGCCTGGCCTGGCGCAGTGGTGCGCCCTTGAGGCTGGACAACTCCTGGCCATTGAGCCTGATCGACCCCGAGGTGGGTTCGATCAGCCGATTGATGCAGCGGAGCAAGGTGCTCTTGCCCGCCCCGGACGCCCCCACGATGGACACCACGGAGTTGCCTTCCACGCGCAGATCCAGCCCCTTGAGCACGGGGTCATCGTGGCCATAGCGCTTGACCAGCTGGCTAATCTCGAGCATTGCACATCCTCGTTCCCCGGGAAGGCCGAGCGCCGTGCGCCGGCCCTCCTGTCCCTGGGATACCCTGTCGTCACTCCAGATTGTCGGCGGTGTAGCTGACGCCGTTCGAGGCCTGGATGGTGCGAATGACCTCCCACTGGTCCTGGTAGGTGATCGGGATGAACTTCTCGACGCCTTCGAATTCCTCACCCAGCGCGGTACCGGCGAAATCGAAGCTGAAGAAGGCTTCCTCGATGCGCTCGACCAGATCCGGCGCCAGGTCATGGGCGTAGGTATAGGAGGTGGTGGGGAAGGGCTGGGACTCGAAGATCATGCGCACGCTGTCTTCGTCATACAGCCCCCGTGCGGCCATGCGCTCCACCACCTCGGACGCCACCGGTGCAGCGTCGTAGTCACCCGCTACCACTCCCAGCATCGACTGGTCGTGACTGCCGGAATACACCACCTCGTAGTCCTCGTCCGGCACCACGCCTTCCTCGGGGAACAGCGCACGCGGCGCCTGATTGCCCGAGTTCGAGGTGGGTGAGGTGTGGGCGACCCGCTTGCCGGCCAGGTCGGACAGCGACTGGATATCCGAATCGGCCTGGGTGTAGACCTGCAGGGTATAGCCGAAGCGTCCGTCGTCGGAGCCCATCAAGGCAAAGGGAACGGCGCCGGCCAGGTTGACGGCGAAGGGCGTGGGGCCGGTGGAAAAACCTGCAATATGCAAACGCCCGCTGCGCATGGCCTCGACCTGGGCCGAGTTCGACTGGACCGCGAAGAAACGAACGTCCTTGCCCGTCACCTCCCGGAGGTGATCGATGAAGGGCTCCCAGATATCGGCATAGATGGCGGGGTCTTCCACCGGGGTGTAGGCGAAGATGAGGGTGTCGGGGTCGACCAGTTCGTCCTGATTGGCGGGCGGGTCGGCCACCAGATCGCCATTGCGGTCGCAGTAGAGCGCATCCAGATCACCTCGGGGGCAATCCTCCGCGACAGCGACGGATGCAACAGCGCCGAAAGTGAGCAGGAGACCTGCGTTGAGGACCTGACGTCCCCGGCTTGAGCGTTGTGTCATGGCGTGGCTCACCTATGCTGAGTCTTGTTATAGGGTGGGAATCGACCCCGGCCTCTCGCGCCGACATCGCGGGTCCCGGCGGCAGCGGACAGCCTGGCGGTCGACGACTGGCGACTTGGGGAAGGCTCTGTCAGATGGGCTGAAGGCTTCACTCGTTACGCTGAAGGCTCTGCCACATGGGCTGAAGACTTCCCGCGTTACGCTGAAGGCTCTATCACATGGGCTGAAGGCTCTGCCAAGTGCGAAGACGAGCGCCAGCGACGCAGCGATGTTCGAAAACAAACATCGTTGAGTTCAATCTAGGAGGTGACACTTTTATGTCAAACGTTGAGGCCAACGACTTTCCACGCTGCCGCAATCACTACCTGCTGATGCGCCACGGCCATAGCCAGGCCAATGCCATGGGCCTGATCGTTTCCTCCCCCGAGCAGGGACTCGAGGGCTACGGTCTTTCGCCCAAGGGGCAGGAACAGCTGCACGAACGGCTGACCGGCTGGCACCTGGCCGCGCCTGACCAGGTCTTCCATTCGGACTTTCTGCGCACCACCGAAACCGCAGCACTGGTCGGGCAACACTTCAACGTCACCCCACACCCTGAACCGCGCCTGCGAGAGCGCTTCTTCGGTGACTACGACCAGGGGCCGGACCCGGCCTACGCGGACGTCTGGGCAATGGATAGCGAGAATGCCGAACACCGCACCCACGGCGTCGAAAGCGTCGGCGACGTCTCCCGCCGACTCATCGACCTGATCATCTCGCTGGAACAGCGCTTCGATGATGCCACCATCCTGCTGGTCGGCCATGGTGACCCCCTGCAGATCCTGCTGACCGCAGCCAGCGGAAGTCCATTGAGCGAGCATCGAAGCCAACCACCGCTGGCACCGGCAGATGTCCGGCCGCTGATCTTCGCTCGCTGATCACCGCTCGCAGCCCCTCTCTTGCAGCCGCCCCTGTCAGGGCTGTGAACAACTCGGTGGAAAAGTTCTCCACCCGCTGTGGATAGGCTCTTGACAAGCCGCCGCTCCCCCCATGAACCGTGGCGCTGTGCCGCTACATGCCACCTGTAATGACTGTGGGCAAGTTTTCCATTTCCCCGGCTCGACGCTGCGAAGTTCGTCAGCCGGACTCGGCGGGGCACGTGCTATGTTCCTCGTAACCTCTGAAAGACCCATTCAACTAATGCTTGGCAAATGATCTTGAGCGGTGCTTGAGAACGATCATTCCCCATGCTCCTCATTGCCACAGGAGCCCACCCGTCCGCATGATGGCATCTTCATTTCTTTTCCTGAGTCGACGCCCGGCGTCTCTTGTGCATGGGGGCGAGGTCTGAACATGGGCCCGTTCAAGGCGCGTCAGTTTCTGCTGCTTCAGGGGCCATGCTCTCCCTTCTTCACGCAACTGGCTCGCACCCTTGCTGACCAGGGACACGGTGTTCATGTGCTCGACCTGTGTGGTGGAGACCTGCTCTATCGTTGGCGCCTCGGGGGCCAACGCTACCGTGGCGACGCCGCAGGCTTTGGCGAGCTGATCGATGATTTTCTCGGTCAACGGGGAATCTCCGACCTGGTGGTCTTCGGCGACCAGCGCCCTCTGCATCGGCTCGCTGTTCAGGCCGCAGAGCGTCAACGGCTGCGGGTCCATGTATTCGAGGAAGGCTACCTGCGTCCCCACTGGATCACCCTGGAGCCCCAAGGTGTCAACGGATGTTCCCGTTTTCCCAGGGACCCGGCCTGGGTCTTCGAGGCCGCCCATTGTCTTGGGCCGGCAGAGCCTCCCGTTCCTTGCATCAGTCCCTTCTTGACCCGTGCCACCCACGACGTGATCTACCATCTGGCAGGCGTCCTTAACCCTCTGCTGTTCCCGGGCTATCGCGGCCACGCCCCGGTCAGCGCTCCCCGGGAGTACGCCGCCTATGCGCAGCAACTGACGCGCAAACGCCTGCTGGCTGGCCTTGAAGCTAACCGCATCATGGCATTTCTTTCGGCGCCAGCGCCCTACTTCGTGTTGTTGCTGCAACTGGACAGCGACGCCCAGATCCGCTGCCACTCGCCCTTTCCCGACATGGCCCGGGTACTCGAAGAAACCATGACGTCCTTTGCTCGCGACGCGCCGGCCCGGACACGTCTGTTGATCAAGAACCACCCTCTCGACCCCGGCCTCAGCGCACACCATCGTCGCGCTCGCCGACTGGCACGAGAGTTGGGTATCGACCGGCGGGTACTGTTCATCGAGGGCGGTGACCTCAATCACCTCCTGCCGGGCGCCACTGGCGCCATCACCGTCAACAGTACTTCCGGTTTCGTGGCCCTGGAGCACGGCTGTCCGTTGCTGACCCTGGGCGAAGCCATTTACACCATGCCCGGACTGGCGACAGGCCGGCAACGGGTCCCCGCGGGCTTCTGGCACGATCCACCGGCACCGAACGCCGCCCTGTATCAGGCGCTCAGGACCACCCTGCTGCGAACCGTTCAGCTCAACGGCAGCTTCTACTGCCGCCTCGGTATTCGTCTCGGTGTGCACCACAGCGCCAGGCGACTCGTCGCCGAACGCTCTCCCCTGGAGGAGTTACTGTCATGCCTGCCCGCCGCCGCCTGACCCTTGTTTTCCCCGTGCCAGATACGGCTTTGGCGGTTTCAGGGGCCGACTCGCGGCACGTCGTAGCTGCTCGGCTCGCTGGCCCGCTTCTTTCTGACCGCCGATGCTGACGTGGATCGCGTCCCGAGACCTGGCGTTCATCCTGTGCGTACTGGGACTCCCCCTCGGCACGGGACTAAGCCTCGCCATGGACGCCATAGGCTGTCGAGGCTTGGGCAACTGGCGCGACCTCCCTCCGGCCCCCTGGCTGGTCCATGCGGGCACCTGGGGGCTGTGCTACGTACTAGCCGTAGCGGTGCTGCAACGAGGTGCGCTGGCCCTGGCCACGGTGCTTACCCTGCAATGGGTGGTGCAGCGCAGCCATCAGGCGAAGTGGCAGAGCCTGAAGGAGCCCTTCCTGGTGCAGGACTTCGAGTACTTCCTCGATGCCATCCGACATCCAAGGCTCTACCTGCCGTTCTTCGGTATCGGCCTGGCCCTGGGTGCCAGCCTCGCCGCCCTGATGGCGGTGTCGGTCTTCGTCTTCCTCGAACCCTGGCTGCTGGATCAGCTCTCCCTATCCTCCATGGCGCTGCTGCTGGGCGGCCTGGCACTGGGGCCAGCCACTGCTCTGGGGCTTGGCCTGCGGCGACTCCCGGCGGCCTCCCTGGTTCCGTGCCAAGACCACCACCACTTGGGACTGTGGAGCTGCTTCTGGGCCTACGCCCGCTTCCCCGATACCCCCATCGACACCACCCAGGCTCCAGCGCTCCTGCGCCAACCGCCATCACCAGTCTCCCAGGAGTCACTGCCACACCTGGTGATTGTCCAGGGCGAGTCGTTCTTCGATCCACGCCCCTGGTACGACCAGATACCCCTGGATGTGCTCGCCCACTGGGATCGCCTGAACGAGCAGTCCATCACCCACGGCTACCTCAAGGTGCCGGCCTGGGGCGCCAACACCATACGCAGCGAAACGGCCTTTCTGTGCGGGCTGGACGAGGATGCTCTGGGCATGCATCGCTTCAATCCCTATCGTCAGCTGTCCCGCCAGCCGGTTCCCAGTCTGGCCAGTGCCTGCGCTCACCTGGGTTACCGCACACTGGTGCTGCACCCCTACCCCGGCGACTTCTACCAGCGCGACCAGGTCATGCCTCGGCTGGGATTTCAGGCATTCGAGGACATCGAAAGCTTCAGGCATTGCCGTCGAGATGGCCCCTTCATCGCCGACGTCGAGCTCGCCAGGCGGGTCACACAAGCCCTGGATGATCCAGACCCGCGCCCACTGATGGTGTTCGTGATCACCATGGAAAGCCACGGCCCCTTTCTGCTGGAGCCAGCGCCCGATCCACTGCGCTGGCTCGCTGCCGACGCCTCGCGCCCCATGGCCGTGACCCACGAACTCGATATCTATCTCCATCACCTGGCCAATACCGACGCCATGCTCGGCGCCCTGGCGGCGACCCTCACCAGGCAATCGCGCCCGGGCCTGTTGTGCGCCTATGGCGACCACGTCCCTATCCTGTCTCCCAGCTATCGCTGGCACGGAGAGCCCGATGGAACAACGCCTTTCATGATCTGGAGCAACCGACCCCAGACCACACGACGGCCGGAGCCACCGTCCGACCTGTCGCAACTGGCCGAAGCACTGCTCCACACCATCGGGTGCCAGACCACGACCGTCGCCACAGGCTCCCTCGGGCGCTCCCTCCACCGCCATTGCAAGGAACCGCTATGACCAGGCGCGTCGCCATCATCGGAAACGCTACCCGCTTTCCTGGAGTCCCCGGAGAAACCCTGTGGCAGAGCCTGCTGGCGGGTCGGGATCTGGTCACAGAGGTGCATGCATCGCGCTGGGACTGGCGCCGGTTCTATCATCCCGACCGTCGTTCGCCCGGTACCAGCGTGACCTTCGCCGCCGGATCACTCGGCGACATCGGCGGCTTCGACGCCGACTTCTTCGGAATTTCTCCCAGGGAAGCGGCGACCATGGATCCCCAGCAGCGCCTGCTGCTGGAGCTGACCTGGGAAGCGCTCGAGCACGCGGGCGTCCCCCCCTCGCGCCTGCGCGGTAGCCGCTGCGGGGTCTATATCGGCATCTCCAGTCCTGACTTCGCCTATCGGCATACCGCCGACCTGGCCTCTCTGGGCAATCTGTTCGCCACCGGCAACACCTTCAGCATCGCCGCCAATCGATTGTCTTACGTGTTCGATCTCAAGGGACCCAGCATGGCCATCGACACGGCCTGCTCGTCTTCCCTGGTAGCCTTTCATCAGGCCTGTCAGGCCATTCGCGCCGGTGAATGCGACACCGCCCTGACCGGCGGCGTCAGCCTGCACCTGCATCCCTTCGGCTTCGTCGCCTTCTCCAAGGCCGGCATGCTGTCGCCGCGAGGCCGTTGTCGCGTGTTCAGCGAAGACGCGGACGGCTACGTGCGCTCGGAAGGGGCCGGCATCTTCGTGCTCAAGGCGCTCGATCAGGCGCTCGCGGACGGCGACCCCATCCTCGCCGAAGTCGCCGCCAGCGGCACCAATACCGACGGACACAAGTCAGGACTCACGGTACCCAGCGCTCAGGCTCAGGCCCAACTGTTGACCGAGGTCTACGCCCGGGCGGGGATCGATCCCGACGGACTGGACTACCTGGAAGCCCATGGGACCGGCACCGCCGTCGGAGATCCCATCGAAGTCACCGCCATCGGCCAGGCCCTTGGGCGACATCGTCACCACCCATTGCCGATCGGCTCGGTCAAGAGCAACATCGGCCACCTGGAGACAGCGGCCGGCATCGCCGGACTCTACAAGGCGCTGGGTTGCCTGACCCAGCGCTTCGTCCCCGCCACCATCGGTGTCGATCGCCTCAATCCTGAGCTGCACCTCGACGAGGCCAATGTGGACGTGGTGCTGACACCGCGGACGCTCCCCGAAAGCGGCCCCTTAACCGTCGGTATCAACAGCTTCGGTTTCGGGGGGGCCAACGCCCACGTAGTGCTGACCACGCCGCCGCCACCGTCACTGGTGCGATCGCGACCGACGCCACGAGTCTCTTTCGAGCAGCCGCTACCGCTGCTTGTCTCGGCCCACGACGAGGAAGCGCTGGCTGCACTGGCAAGTCGGCTAAGCGACCACCTCGAAACGCACCAGCCAGCCCTCGATGCCCTGACCTGGACCCTGGTTCACCACCGCGAGCGCCTTGACGAACAGGCGCTGACCCTGGTGCGGGACCATGACGAGGCCAAGGCGGCCCTGGACTCGCTGAAGGACACGACGACCGCTCCCCACAGCAGCGCCCCCAGGGTGTGGCGCCAGCGACGCCTGGATGCGCCCCAGGGGCCGGTATTCGTCTACACCGGCAATGGGTGCCAATGGTTTGGCATGGGGCGTGACCTGCTCTCGACCAGTCCCACCTTCGCCGATACCGTCGCGCGGGTGGATGAGCACTTCCTGCCCATCGCCGGCTTCTCGTTGCTCGAGGTACTGGCCAGCAGCGATGATCCGGCCCTGCTCGAAGACACCGTGGTGGCCCAACCGGCGCTATTTGCGATTCAGGTCGGGATCACCGCCTGGCTTGACGAGGCGGGGATCACGCCCACCGCGGTGGTCGGTCACAGCGTCGGTGAGGTCGCGGCGGGCTGGGCCTGCGGCGCACTATCACTGGCTGAGGCGGTGACCGTGATTGCCCACCGCAGCCGCCTGCAGGGCAAGATCCGTCATCAGGGAGGCATGACCGCGGTGTCCTGCTCCGCTGACACCATCGCCACCTGGCTCGCACAGCCACGCTTCGCCGAGATTTCCCTGGCCGGGGACAACAGCGAAGGGAATGTCACGCTGGCGGGACCGTTGCCGGCGCTGGCCGAACTGGAAGACGCCTTGCGGGCCGCGGGCCATCGATACCTTCGCCTGGCGTTGGACTACCCATTCCACAGCCCACTGCTGGATGGCTTGAAGACCCCGCTGCTCGAGGCGCTTGCCGATCTGGACGGATCAATTCCACGCTTGCCGATGATCTCCACCGTCGAGGGTGGCGAGACCCACCGCCCCCTCGGCGCTGACTACTGGTGGCAAAACCTGCGGGCGCCTGTGCGCTTTCGCCAGGCCATCGAGTCGCTGATCGATCGCGGTGACTCGGTGCTGGTGGAAATCGGCGCCCATCCATTGTTGAAGCGATACATCGAGGAGCAGTGTCGCCTGCGGGGGCATCAGGTCCTGCATATCGCTACCCTGACACGCCAGGGCCGGGCCCTGGACGAACTCACCGAAGCACGGGCGCGTCTGTGGCTCAGTGGAGCCCTGGATGGCTTTTCCCCCTGGTTCGAACGGCCCCTTGCCCCCATCGAACTCCCCGCCTACCCCTGGCAACGTCGCCACCACTGGACCCGCCCGAGTGGCCTGGGCCACAACCCGCTGGAGCAGCGTGACGAACATCCCCTGCTGGGGGCTCGCCAGGCCCCGGACGAGTCGACGTGGATCCAGCGTCTGAGTGTTGCCACGCAGCCCGCTCTCGCGGACCACCGGGTCGGGGAGACACCGGTGCTGGCCGCAGCGGCGCACGTCGAGATGGTACTGGCTGCCGCCATCACTTCGTCGCCAGACACCACCTTCGAAATCAACGACCTGGAGATCCTGGCGCCGCTGGTACTGGACGCCTCTGTGGGCAAGCTGGCGCGGCTCACCCTGGCCGATCAGGGGCGTGTTCAGTTGACGGTACGCGACCTCGACCCGGCAGCCGCCTGGCAGTTACACCTCAGCGCCCGCCTGGCCCCTGCCTGCCAGGGCAGTCTGCTGCGTTCGGCCCCTCCGCTTGAGCCGGCCAGTGAGGAGCACCTGGATGGCGAGACCTGGCTGGATAAAAAGGCCTGCATAAACAGCGACGCCCACCTGGCGCTCGCCAGGTCGATGGGGCTCGACTACCGCGGCGAGTACCGTAGCCTGGGCCGGATCTGGTGCCAGGACGATGAAGCCATCGGCGAGTTCACCGTCAGTGAAGACACTCCTTGCTGGTGGTTGCCACCCGGTCTGCTCGATGGCGCCCTGCAACTGTGCCTGCCACTGATGAACAACGCTCAGACGCCGCCGACGCAGGGCTACCTGCCCGTGCGCCTGTCGCGCATGCAGTTCGACAAGGACGGCGGTCGACCGACCCACGCCCGCGCCGTCATTACGCGACGCTCACCACACTCCTTCACCGCCGACCTTTGGCTGTACCGCAAGCATCGTTGCGTTGCTGCCCTCGAGGAGGTCCGCTTCGCGACAACGCCACTAGCCCTGCCAACCTCCTCGTCCACCGAGTGGCTGACCACCCGCCTGACCCCGGCGCCACTGGTACCTACCCCCTTGGGCGAAGAAGGCAGGCGACTGGCCAATGCCCTTGCCGGCATCATGTCAGGCCCAGTGGGGCGCGACCTGGAGGAGCTCAGCCTGCTGTTCGAGCGTCTCAACGTTGCCTGGCTCGAGGAGGCCTTCGTCGCCGCTCGGCCCGATATCGAAGGCGACGGCCTCGGCAATAATGAACTCTACCGTCGACTTCTGGCTCAGTACCCGACAGGCGCGACAGTGACCTCCTCGGAGGTGCAAGCGTCTCCTGCGGCGGTCGATATCTGGCGCCTGCTGCTGGCGGAGTACCCTCGGCAGTTCCCTCTGCTTGGCTCACTCGGGCGTTTTGGCCTGCATCTTCCCGGCCTGCTGGAGGGCTCGGTCGAGCACATCGAAGGGCTGACCCTCGACGCCGCTTCGCTGATCCCGGAAGCGTTGTGGCAGGCCCTGCACGACGAGGTTCTCGCCAGCGTTTCCCGGATCCTGTCGACGCTACCCTCGGCACAACGGCTGCATCTGGTCGAGGCGGGATGCGCGGCGCCTCGGTTGGGCGAGGCGTTGAGCCAGACACTGGACCCCGATCGCCTCATGGTGGACATCCTGCCCCCAAATGATGGCTCCAGCCAACGCACCCAACCGCTGATCGAAGCGTCCAACGGTGCCGCATCGCTGCCCCCCTTCCATACCGCCCCCGGCGCCCAGCTGGCCTGGGTGGTGAGCACACCGACGGATCTCGAGGTCAGCATCGAGGCAATCGACAAGGCCACGGCGCGCCTGGCACCGCACGGGCAACTGCTGATACTGGTCCTGCCCCCTACAGGGTGGTGGCGAGCGCTGGGCTCCCTGCGTCCTGACGCCAGACCGGCCACTGTCGAGGCGATCTGCCACCACCTGAGCCAGGCCGGGTTCAGCGTCGAGGCGCGTCCCCCGACAGAGGCCTCCCATCTTCCGACTCTGCTGAGTGCCGTGCCCTCGGCAAGCGCTCGCCCCACCACCGAGACCGGTTCGGACGAGCCTCTTGCACAGCGCGACGCAGCCACCTTGCTGGTGGTGGATGCTGCCAGTCGTGCTCTGGGTGAGCGGCTTGTACAACACATGCCCTCGGGTGCTACCCGCTGCGTGACATACAATGATCTCGAGTTGACGCTTGCCGCCCCGTCCTCGCTTGCGGAGGTCACCTCAGCGCGCGCCTCGAACGCGCAGCAAGCGCCGAGTGCCCGGAAAGTGGTCGCCCCGCAAGTTGTCGACCTGCGAGCCGCCGTACCGTCTCGGCAGACAGGCGGTGACCTCGAGACCCACCAGGCGGGCCTGGATGCCCTTGAGCGACTGGGTGACTGGGCAAGGACATTGGCGGATCGCCACGGGACGCTGGTCGTGGTGACTCGCGATGTCGCCGCGCTGTTCGGCGCTGATACCCCCGATATCGACCTGTACCAGGCTGGCTTGTGGGGGGGCTGTCGCTCCCTCGACAACGAACTGCCGAACACCCGCGTACGGCTGGTCGACCTGGCCTCGGGAGAAGCGGCGTTGGTGGCCTTGGCGCAGGATCTGCATCACGACGATGGCGAGGATGAGGTGGTCATCGACCACCACGGACATCGCCGGGCACTGCGCGTGCGTCCTGTCGCCGACACACCGCCAGCGCTCACACCACCCCCCACGCCAGACCGAGTAGCGTCCAGGGTGACCCTGGAAATCGCTCATCCCGGTCAGCTCTCGCGCCTGCAGTGGCGAGCCCACCCGGCACGGTCGACGCTCGCCAAGGACCAGGTCCGAGTAAGGGTCCTGGGCACGGGTCTGAACTTCCGTGACGTCATGTATGCTCTCGGCGTGCTCACCGATGAGGCGCTCGAGCAGGGCTTTTCCGGCGCCACCCTGGGGCTCGAGTTCTCCGGTATCGTCGAGGCGCTGGGCGAAGGGGTCACCCAGTTCGATATTGGTGACCCGGTGGTCGGGCTGGGGTCGGCCTGTTTCTCTAACCATCTGGTGGTCGAGGCCGACTCGCTGGCCAGGGTGCCGACAGGTCTCGACCCGGTGGCCGCTGCCGGGTTGCCCACGGCGTTTCTCACCGCCTGGTACAGCCTCGAGCATCTGGCTCGGCTATCGCCCGGGGAACGGGTGCTGATACACGGCGCTGCCGGCGGTGTCGGTCTGGCTGCCGTACAGTTGGCCCGGTGGCGAGGGGCTGAAGTGCTGGCCACCGCCAGCAGCCCGCACAAGCGTGATCTGCTGACACTGCTGGGTGCCGAGCGCTGCTACGACTCACGCAGCCTGGCCTTCGCCGAACAGATCCTCGCAGACACCGATGGCCAGGGTGTCGATGTGGTGCTCAACTCCCTGTCCGGCGACGCCATCCATCAGAACCTGCGTGTGCTGGCGCCTTTCGGGCGCTTTCTCGAGCTTGGCAAGCGAGACTTCTACCAGGATACCCCGATGGGGCTGCGCCCCTTCCGTCACAACCTGAGCTACTTCGGCATCGACTCCGATCAACTGCTGTCACATCGTCCCGCGCTCGCCCGCCAACTGTTCCGACAGGTCATGGACCGTTTTGCCGAGGGCGCCTTCAGCGCCCTGCCCTATACCACCTTCACGACCACCAGAGTGGTCGAGGCCTTCCGCCATATGCAGCAGGCGCGGCATATCGGCAAGATCATCGTGACGCACCCTTCAGCCGCTGCCAGTCCGTCTCCTGACACACTCCGCACAGGCTCAGCCTCCAAGACCACCATGCACCCGCATGGCGGTCCGAGAAACACCACCAATAGCTCTACCAATCCGGCTTGCATGGCGCTGGATACCGAAGGCTGTTACCTGGTGAGCGGTGGGTTGTCCGGCCTGGGCCTGGCCAGTGCAGAGCGACTGGTGAGGCGCGGCGCTCGCCATCTGCTGCTGCTGAGTCGCTCGGGCGTCAGCAGCCCGGAGGCCAGTGCCGCTATCGCCGCCATGGAAAGACAGGGCGTCACGGTAGAAGCGCCAGCGCTGGACGTCACCGATGAGCAGGCCCTGGCTGGACTGATCGAGGAATGCGGTTCCCGGCGCCCACCGCTGCGTGGCGTCATTCACGCCGCCGCCGTCATCGAAGACGGCCTCGCGCGACAGCTGACTCGCGAGCAGCTGGACGCGGTACTCGGCCCCAAGCTGTTGGGCGCCATCCTGCTGGACCGCCTGACCCGCCATCACGACCTGCAGCACTTTGTGCTCTACTCCTCGGCCACCACCCTGTTCGGAAGTCCCGGGCAGTCCGCCTATGTGGCGGCCAACCTTGGCCTGGAAGCGCTGGCCGTGCGGCGCCGTCAGGCGGGGAAACCCGCCACCTGCCTGAGCCTGGGCATCATCGAGGACACCGGCTTTCTGGCTCGTCACCAGACCAAGCGTCAGGCCCTGTCCCAGCGTATGGGGGGTGGGCAGCTGAGCGCAGAGCAGGCGCTGGACGCGCTGGAACGAGCACTCGCGGCAGGCGTCAGCAACGCCGCCGTCATCGGTGCCATCGACCATGGCTTCATCCAGCGGCGCTTTATCGAGTTGCGCCAGAACTCCGGTGAAGCGGACCGCCAGGCAAGTAGCAACGACGACCTCGATCTATCGGCGCTCGATGAATCGTCCCGCCGCAAGGCCGTCGAAGCCATCCTGCGTCGACAGTTGGCGAGCATCCTGATGCTGGACCCGGAACGCATCGACAGTGGGCGCAGGCTCTCCGAGTTCGGTTTCGATTCGCTGATGGCCGTCGAGCTGGTATCGGCCATCGAGACCCGGCTTGGCGTGAAGGTGTCCGCATTGGCCCTCGCCGACGCCGCGACCCTGCATCGCACCACCCTGTTGATCTGCGACCTGCTGGAAAGCCCCGAGCTCGATGCAACCGACGAACACGCTGCGCTGGCCTACAGCCACGCAGTCTCCCCTCCTGCTCCTGCACGCGAGGTGACATGAATCCTGATGACCGGAAGGCATTGAAAGACCGCCTGCTCAACCAGGCCAGGGCGATCGACAGCGCTCGTCATGCCCAGGCAACGCCCATCGACCGCGCTGTTTCAACCTCAGAGCACTACCCGCTGACCGAAACACTCGTCACAACCACCGACTTCCGCAGCCTCGAAGGCTATCGCCGCATCGCCATGATGAGGACGCTAGGGGACTCCCTCGGTATCACCAGCCCCTTCTTTCGCTGTCATCAGCGTAGGGCGGGGGCTACCAGCCGACTCGGCGATCAGGACGTCATCAACTTTGCAAACTACGACTATCTCGGCCTGGCCGGCGATCGACGTGTCCTGGACGCCACCCATCAGGCGATCGAGTACTACGGCACCTCGGTATCGGCCAGTCGCATTGTCGCCGGCGAACGCCCCTTTCACGGGGCCCTGGAGCGTGAGCTGGCACACTGCTACCAAAGTGATGATGCGCTCGCCTTCGTCAGCGGCCACGCTACCAATGTCTCCACCATCGCCATGCTGGTGGGCACCAGGGACCTGATCATCCACGACAGCCTGATCCACAACAGTGTGGTGGTGGGCGCCAGCGTATCCGGCGCCACTCGCATGAGTTTCCCCCACAACGATGCCCAAGCCCTGGATCGTCTGCTGTTCGACCATCGCGATCGCTTCGAGCGCGTACTGGTGGTAATCGAAGGCCACTACAGCATGGACGGTGACACCCCGGACCTGGCACGTTTCGTTGAGGTGAAGCGCAGGCACCACTGCTGGCTGATGGTGGATGAAGCCCACTCGCTTGGCGTGTTGGGGGCAACCGGGTTAGGTCTTCACCAGCATTGCCGAGTGGCTCCGGGAGATGTAGACATCTGGATGGGCACCCTGAGCAAATCCCTTGCCTCCTGCGGAGGCTATATCGCCGGGTGCCAAGCACTGGTGGATACGCTGCGCTACCTTGCGCCAGGGTTTCTCTACAGCGTCGGGCTGGCACCGCAACTGGCCGCACCAGCACGCCGCGCTCTGCAAGTGCTGCAGGAAGAGCCCTGGCGAACCGCCAGGCTGACGCAGAACGCTCGACGTCTGCTGGACGGTATCCAGTCCCTGGGGCTGAATACCGGCAGCAGCGAGGGACATGCCATCGTGCCACTTATTCTCGGCAGCTCCGCCAGGGCAGCCAAGCTGTCCCATGCGTTGCTGGCGGCGGGTATCAATGTGCAACCCATCCTGCACCCTGCAGTGCCAGAACGTAGCGCTCGGCTGCGCTTCTTTGTCAGCTGCGAGCACCAGCCGGACCAGATCGATCAGACCCTGTCGGCCCTGGGAGGGCTGATCAACTCAGATTGACGCTCCCCCACCTTGCAGGCAGCCCAGCCACAAAAACAGATAGCGAGCGGCGGCCACGGATGGGGAGAGGGAATAGGGATAGGGATAGGTACCAAGCTTCAATGAAAGAACAGGAAGCAGGGCTAGATAAGGAAGAGAGAAAGAGAGAGTAAGAAAGGAAGGAAGTTAGGAAGGAAGGAGGTTAGAAAGGAAGGGGGGAGGAAGGAGAGAAGGAGAGAAGGAGAGAAGGAGAGAAGGAGAGAAGGAGAGAAGGAGAGAAGGAGAGAAGGAGAGAAGGAGAGAAGGAGAGAAGGAGAGAAGGAGAGAAGAAAGCACCAATCACTGTTGTCTATACAGCATTTGCTCCCTTGGAAACTGTTGTCTGTTTCAGCACTGACGCTCACCCCAGAAGGCATGGTGGTGGGCCGCACTGCCGATATCCCGGGCCTTTTCCAACGCCCGTTGGGCCATGCGATGGGTTTCCCGTGGAGACTCCAGCAACCGGACGAGGCAGCGCTGCCAATCCGCGGGATCATCATCGACCAGCAGTCCATCTTCCCCGTCGCTCACGATATTGCTGTAGGGGGCACGCCTGCTGAAGAGGCCCACACCCCCCATGGCGGCAATCTCCAGAAACTTGATATGGGACTTGGCAGTGTTGAACGTTGTCGGCCACAAGGGAGCCAGCCCCAGATGCAACCGCGATCCTTTCAAGTGCCTCAGATAGGTATGCCAGGCCATGGGCGCGAGCGCGCCCACACGATCATGCTCACGCAAGGATTGCGGAGTGTAGCGCCCCATTGCCACTTCCAGCATCAAACCAGAGTGGGCCTCGAGAACGCTGACCAGTGCCGAGCTGATTTGCTCCAGATCCCGCCGGTGGGCCCGCGTACCGTGGTAACCCAATCGCCATCCCGTCGATGTTGCCTCGGGGGTGGCCATCTCCGGGGAAAAAAGCAGCGCAGGTGCCAGCGTCACCACCCGGGAGTGGCGCGGCCTGATTCGTGCCGCCAGCTCCTCGTTTGGTACGACGACTTCGTCGGCCAGGACCAGTAGCCTGGGCATAATCCGGCGCGACACCCACCCCATACGCTCACGATAGTCCATCGGTAAGCCAGGATCCCTGGCGGCAGCATCAAGATCATCATCCAGCAGGTAATGCACGCTGGCGACCTGAGCTCGTCGCGTCTCCAGCAGATCGATCCAGGCTTCGGACAGGCTTCGACAAACGATGATCTGTGCCCCGGCCAAGGTGCGATCCAGCCAGGGCCAGCACAGCAGAGGAGACGCCCACCGACGGGTATCAAGGCGAGTCACTGTCGCACCTGCATAGCGAAGCCAGGGCGCAGCCGTCGCCATGAAGTAGATGTCCTCGGTGGGCAGAGCCCCATCACTCAGCAACAGCCAGCGAGAACCACAAATGCCAGAACCCCGGGCCATGGTGAACGCCTCTCAACGCAGAGAAAAATCCTCGTGAACCAGCGTCAGATTGGGGTTGTAGGCCGGATCCCGATCAAGCTGCTCACCCCAGGTGTGGCGCATGTAGAGTACCTCTCCGATGGCCCTGGCTCGCTTGCTGGCATTGTCATCGGCACCACGCGACTCGGATTCGTGGTGATAGAGTTCAGCGTCGGGCGTCCATACGTTTCGATAACCCGCCTCCCGAACCTTTAGACACAGGTCCACATCATTGAAAGCGATCGGCAAATCTCGCGCGTTGAGGCCGCCCACCTGCCGATAGAGCGCCTTGCGGATCAACAAGCAGGCACCGGTCACCGCAGAGTAATTCTGCGCTAGCGCCAGGCGAGAAAAATACCCGTTGGCATGGCGGCTGAAATACTTGTGAGCGTGGCCCGCAACGCCCCCGATACCCAACACGACACCGGCGTGCTGGATGGTATCGTTGGGATAATAGAGCTTGGCGCCGACACAACCGATCTCCGGCCGCACGACGTGCCGCACCATTTCCTCGAGCCACTCTTCGTTGATGGGTTCAATATCGTTATTGATAAGTCCGAGCACATCACCACGTGCGTGATACGCTCCGAAATTGTTGATGCCGGAATAGTTGAAGCGATGGTTCCAGGCCAGAATCCTGACCCGGGGGTCTCCCTTGCCGATCTCGGCCAGATAAGCCAGTGTCTCCTCGCATCGCGTCCCGTTGTCGAGGATCAGCACCTCAAGCCTGGAATAGCGGGTACGAGACAGGATCGCATCGACGCATGGTGCCAACAGATCGACACGATCACGCGTAGGGATCATCAGGCTGACCAGCGGGAGCGGATCCGGCAGAGGCCAGCGGACACGATAGGTATTGGGCAGGCGCCCAAGCTCGACGGTGGCACCGGGACTGCTTCGTGCCAGATGGTCGGCGACCGCTCGCAGCCCTGCACGGGACGTATAATCCTTGGCGTTGCTGGTCATGGCCGTGGAGCCGGGACTGGCACGCCAATGATAGAGAATCCTGGGAATATGGACGATGCGATCAGGCTCTGTGTGGGCACAGACTCTCAGGGCCAGATCATGGTCCTGGCTGCCCTCCAGCCCCTTGCGGAAACCTCCCAGTTGCCGTACCAGCGCGGTGTCGAAGACACTCAAGTGCGCCATGTAGTTCTGGGCCAGCAGCAGATCAGGATTGAAGCAGGGCTTGAAGTGAGGTTCGCAGCGCACACCACGCTGATCCACCTTGTCTTCGTCGCTGTACACCAGCACCGGTCGTGGTGAGCGACTCAGCGCCTCGGCGACATAGCTCAAGGCACACGGAGTCAGCAGGTCATCATGGTCCAGTAGCGCCACGTAGGGCCCAGCGGCCATGCTCAAGGCCGCGTTGGAGGCCTCACAGACATGGCCATTAGTTTTCTGGCGACGCAGAACTATTCGAGAATCACGAGCCTCAAATTGCTCCAGCAACGCTATGACTTCGCGGTTTCTGGAGGCGTCATCAGCGATACAGAGTTGCCAATGATCATAGTCCTGGCGAAGCACAGACTCGAGACAGTCTTTCAGATGTTCCGGCGCAGGATCATGTACCGGCAGCAAGATCGACACAATCGGCCTGAATGTATCCGTCCTGGCTGCTACTGCGGTGTCCACACATGACTGCGCAGCTCGCTCGGCAGCAGCACAGCGACGCTCGAGCGCCAGGCTACGGCGGCGTTCATCCTTGCCTCGCCACCCGTCAAGCCCACCACGAATCTCGTCCAGCTCAGCTCTTCTATTCCTGGAACGCCACCCACCTTCGAGCGCCGAGACCATAGAGGTCTTGTCGCAATCATCCGAACTTCTATCCGAACTACTATCTGAACTGCTATCCGAATTCTTATCCCATCCGCGCTCACGCAGCCATTGCACATAGCTTCGACCCGAGCAGAATCGTTCGAACGTTTCCTCGTAGTCCGACAGGGCAAGGTCGCGCCAACAGGTACCGTCCTGGAGGGCGCGGTGGCGAAGCACTCCCAGCACTTCCTGCTTCGACACATCACGCCAGCGATGGTGCATATTGACCAGACGCTGGCTCAGGCGATCATGCGCGAACCAGGGGGAGAGCCAGACGACGCGAAAGTGGCGGATCGCAAAGTATCCCGGCGACTCCATCGGGTCAAATCTCAACCGGCGCAGTCGTCGCTTCACGTAGATCAACCGCTTGGTAATACGTCCACCCTTGAGCGGAAGGGTCAACGACTCGTCTTCACTGAAGCCTTCCCCCGTATCGAAGTAAAGCCTGACAGCAACGCTATGCTGGTCGTGGTCCAGGTCCAGCTCCACCATATGCCAGCCAGGCAACGGTAGGTGCCGACACAGCAGGAACTGGGGGTCTTCATCCAGCGACTCCCACTCCCAGTCCCCTCCACTCGCCTGCTGTCTCAGGCCATGATGAGGCTGCCAGTGTCGCTGAGGCTGAACGACCAGGTGGCATAGTTCGAGAAGACCTTTCAGCCACGATCGTGTTCCGCCACCTCGATTGGCACCTTCCATACCCGCCGCTCAGTTGCTGGCCACAGCGACTCGACGCGGCCCCGGCGGGAACCATTGTCCGGTCTCGGCAACACGACACTGGACCCTGTCACCCGCAGACAGATTCACCTTCAGCTGGAAGCCGACATAGCCGCCACGGGGAAGCTTCAAACGAGCCATGGACGGACGGAGCTGGGTGGCCGACACAGTGTCGCGATGTTCGTCATTGACCCAGACTTCGACGTCCACCGGGGTATCAGCACCACCTTCCCACCAGGCCCACCCCCCCACCCGCTCGGCATCGAACTGCGTCAGTCGAGCGTGAGCAAAGGGGAGATTGTCGCGATAGAGCTGGATGCGCGATTCGAATAGCTTGCGACAACGCTCGTAGAGCGCCAGATCCAGCGGGTTGAGTTTGCGGAACTCCTGTTCATCCTCCGGCGCGATGTCATGCAATTCGCCCACCTGCGGCTTCCCCCGGTTGTCCTCACGCTGGGCGATATCGATGCCAAAGCGAGCATTGATCAACTCCAGGCTCTCCGAGTAGCGTTCGGTCAAGCCGACCATCCCGATCGCCTCGACATCGACCCCCTTGAAGATGCTCGACTGGCGATCAAGCATCAGAGGAATCTTCATGAAGTCGCGGAAGCTGCCCTTGTACTGATGAATCCGCTGAAAGTGCGAATACTCGGAAGCCGCCCGCTGCAACGGTTCGCGAACAAAGGTCACCGCGCGATCGACGCCACACAGCGGGACATACTTGGCCGCGGTGACGTGTCCTGCCAGCATCATCGCCTGGTTGTCCAGGCTCCTGCGATACAGGCGCCAAGGATCGGGGGACTCGCCATACATGCACTCGCGTGTCAGGACGCTGGTCTGAGATGCATCCTGGCCGTAGTCATAGACGATCTTGTCGAAGCCAAAGGCGCGCTCAGCACCGTGACGAAAACTGGTTCCCGCCGTCTTGGGTATATGTACGAAAAACAAGGGTTTCATGGTGGAGTCTCCTGACAAAAGCGCCGCAGGAATCAGTCCTGCGGCGCGGCGTGGCAAAAGGGATAGGGGAAGACGACACGGGATCCGGTGGCGGAGCCACCTCCACACTCCAGACGCGTCACGATGTGCCGACAACAAGATCACTCCCCCCCACCAGCACTGAAGCATTGGCATGGAGAGAAACGGTCACATGATCGCCTTCTTTCAAAGGCGCCGGATGCAGCCAGCGAAACCCGCAATAACCATCCACGGATTTGCCGGAACGTCGTAGATCGGGTCGATAGAACCCCACCCTTGCACGCCCCGCGTGAACACCATTGACGAAGATGTTCACTGCCAGACCACTGGCCTTGCCGTTGCGGTCCGTCACCCAACCACAGACTGCGTTGGCGTCAAAATGATCGATGGCTCCCACCAAAGGGCGATCTAGCACGGTGTGCTCTGCCAGACGCTGTTTCAGCGCCGACATCTCCCGAGCCAGGCGGGCAAGCTTGCCGGCCTGGAACTCATGAGCAACGTCGTTGATGTCGTAACGTCCGAAATATGCCTCGCCCTTGTCGAAGTTGGCGCCTCGCGTAGCACTCCCCCTCAATCGCTTGCGCGAGAACTCCTCACGCGACTTCACCGCGTAATGGTGAACCCGAAGCGGTCCCTGATGGATCGACCGCGTACGCCCACCACGTGGGTCCGACTCACCACTGCCGTCCGGCGAGCCAACGAAGTCCTCGATCACGTCCCCTGTGGCATCGACATATTTCCAGGCCGATACCAGGGTAGAGGAATGACAATAGGGCGCCTTGACATGGTCGACGCGTACCAGGCTCTTGGTGTGACAATCTGCGCTCGCGCCTGGTGCAGTGCCACAACGGGTGAAACGTTGCAGTACCGGTTCAGATCGCGCCTCTTCAAGCCCCGAGGAGCCGAAGCATTTCCAGTTCACGCTGACGCTTCCCACATCACCCGACGCCACCAGCCTTTCCAGCTCGCGACATTCCTCACCGTGACGCTGGCTTTCGTGCACAAGAAACTCATCGGCATCGAGAAACATGACGTAGTCATGCTTTCCCAGAGCCAGCCCAAGGATGCGACGATAGGCCAACTGCTGCGACCTGCGCTCAAGCACCGGCTGGTACAGCAGGCTGACCTCTCCCAGATCTGCCAGCGCTTCGAGCAAAGAGCGGGTGCCGTCGTCGGAACCGTTGTCGGCCAGAATGACATGCCCAAACCCTGCCAGCCGATGCCAAGCTACCCACTCGACAAGGTAATCCACCTCATTGCGGACGATACCGGCAACACAGAACTTCGCCATCTCTAGCCCACCCTGACCGGAGAGTTGCCAAGATCGACAACGTCGTTCACTACTCTGGCTCTGACACTGGCGTCCTCGCTCAAGCTTTCACCGGCAGGAAGGGTGAAGGTGAAGCCACATGGCTCGTTCGCGGGAGCACCGCCACCGGGGTTCGGTTCGTTCGCCACCACCACACCCACGGACCGGTCATCAACAAAAACTTCTACCTCAGCATGCTGTTGCTTGTGTACATAGCGCGCCCAACCGCTGACACGTCGTGAATCACATGAAAGAAGTTTTCCCTGTGACTTGGTGATCCGGGTTGCCTCTATATAGTCTTCTGGTTCAGGATCGATAAAGGCCAGTGCCGTCTGGTGTTCCTCCTGCGAGGGAGAAATTCCGCAAAAGGACTCGAGAGTGGAAAGAAAGGCTTCGGGATAAGCACTGGCCTTTTCGTAGGAGACGAGCATGGCACGCGGAGACTTCTGCCTGACAAAGCGAAGCGTCTTTCTATACTGTGACAGCGCTCTGTCCATGCCCTCGGTAATTTCGGCCAACATGGAAATAGAATTCCGCTGCGCTATTGAAAGAATATCCTTGTAGATAAACACATACCTGGCATTCGGCAATAGAGCGTCTACTTCATCCAGATGGTCGATGATGGAAGGTCGCTTCCAGCCCCAGCGGGTGTACCTGGTCTGGTACTCCTTCACAATCAAAGCTGTCTGAGCCATGTCCTGCTTTTCGAAAGCCTCGGAAAGTCTGACGTCTTCGTACACAGGGTGTGAGGCACGGTCGCCCATGAAGACGCCAAGCTTGGCCAACACGCCAGCGACCATCGAGGTCCCGCCTCGCGCGGTTCCAATGACGATGATAGGAGATGGCATCTTGTCATCCTGGTCCCCTATGACCACGACTCCCTTGTTGATCAAGGCATCATTCTTGGGCATGTCCCCTCCTGGGATACGTAGTTTCTCCGAATACGACGACCCATCAAGAAAGCCATCAACGACCTCCGATGGAGAAGTCTTCTCGGCTTCTTGTGAGGCAAGGGCTGTAGCTGGGGTCGTGTTCGATTATTTTTCCCCAGGCCTTCTGCATGTAATCTATCTCGGTGTTGAATCTGGCAACTTTTTCTGGGTTATCTTCTGCTCCACGACTGATGGATTCGTGGTGATACAATTCAGCGTATGGGGTCCAGATATTACGATACCCGGCATCGAGCACCTTCAGGCAGAAATCAACGTCATTGAAAGCGACCTTGAGGTCCTGTTCGTTCAGGCCTCCGACTTCCTCATACACCGACTTTCTCACGAGCAGACACGCCGCTGTCACGGCAGATACAGACTGGACCACCTTCAAACGGTTGAAATAACCGCCGGACTCTCGAGGAAAGTGCTTGTGAGAGTGCCCTGCTACTCCGCCAAGCCCAACGATGACGCCTGCGTGCTGAATGGTGTCATTCCCATAGTATAGTTTTGCGCCGACACAGCCGACATCCTCGCGACAGGCATGAGAAACCATCTCCCGGAGCCAGTCTCCATTGATCACTTCAACATCATTATTTACCAAACCAATGATGCTTCCCTTGGCATGCTCTGCACCAAAATTATTGATAGCTGAGTAGTTGAAGGGGTGGTCGTACCTGAGAACGCTTACCCTGGAGTCTTCAGCCTGAATTTTTTCAAAAAATTCATGCGTCTCAGGCTCTACACTGCCATTATCAAGGAGAATAATCTCGTAGTCTGTATAACGTGACTTCTCCAGGATGCTGCGCACTGCCAGCTCTGTGACGTCCTTCTTGTCTCTCGTAGGAATCAACATGCTCACCAACGGTGCCGGCTCAGGAATAGGCCAACGCACACGATAGGTATTTCCCACAATCCCCTGCTCTACAATCGCACGCCCATCTGCTATTCCTTCAATATGGTCTTTCAGCGCCTTTACACCAGCTGAGGTCGTGTAATCCTTGCCCTCTTCAGCCAGTGCTGTCGAACCCTCGATAGCGCGCCAGTGATAGAGAACTCTGGGAACGTGGGAAATTGAGCCAGCGGTCAGGTGTGGTATGCAACGCAGCACCAGATCATAGTCTTGCGATCCCTCTACCCCGACTCGAAACCCCCCAATTTTCTCGATCAACGAGCGTCGATATACGCCCAGATGAGAAACATAGTTTTGCGAATAGAGAAGGTCGATGTTCCAGTCTGGCTTGAAGTGAGGCTCGCAGCGCATGCCCTGAACATCGATCTTGTCTTCATCACTGTAGATCAACTGGGCATCGGGATTCTTTTCCAGCTCTTTTGCAATAAAGTACAACGCATCTCTGGCCAATTCATCATCGTGATCGAGCAATGCCAGATAGTCACCAGTGGCCATCGACAGGGCGTCATTAGTTGTCTTGGAAATATGCCCATTATCCGGCCGAAAATGTATTTTTACGCGTTTATCTTTGCTGGCATAGTGCCTGAGTACTTTTTCGACATGTGGTGATGGAGAGGCATCATCCACAAGGCAAAGCTCCCAGTGGGGATAAGACTGTGCGATGACCGAGTCGATGCAAGCTTTCAGAAGCGTTTCATCGGTATTGTAAACCGGCACCAACACCGAAATTAATGCAGGACTCTCAAGGCCCTCAAGATAGCTGCGGATGGTTTCAGAGCTCGGCAGGCCATTGACTTCTACCTCATCTATCCATTTCTGGTAGGAGAGTTCGGCCTCGTTGACAATAAAGGTTTCCGCGTACTCTTCGAGAAGGCGGGTCTCGCGTGCGGCGTCGTCCTCGGCATCCGCCAACTCGGCTTTCTTTGCCGTCCCGTCACCTTCATCCGTTTCCGGAGCAGATCTACCCACTCCCGCAAGGACCTCGGCCTTTTTCAAGTCCATGTACTCAGGAGCAGTCTCGACAAGACGCCCGGCAATCGCATCCCAAGCCTCTTCGGCATCGACATTGTCGATGCATAGTCGCTCCAGACGGAAGCTTCCTTCCCGCTCCCATGGGTCAAAGCGTATGTTGACAATACTTCGCTCAAGCTGAATCACCCTTGTCGCCAGTTTCCCTGACTGGAAGGGTATGGGATAGGCGTGAGTTTCACTGAAGCCCTCTCCGTGATCGATATATAGCTTGGCGACCTGGTGCTGATACTCGCCACTGAGAACAAATTCGATACGACACCACCCAGGCTCGATGACTCGACCTCGGCGATGACGAACGACGAAGGCCGGATCGGTACCGTGGGAACGCCAATGGAACTCCCCTTCCAGGCGGCGCTCGAGCTGCTGGGCAGCGGCAAGCGTAAATTCACAGCCTTCGCAGCACTTCAGATATCCATCCAGCCCCGACCAAGGGTGCGGGATCTGTGGCGTCTCGATCTTTTTCAGCACCGGATCCTCCAACCGGAACTCTCCAGGTCGAGTCATCGGGTCCAGCCGCAATGCCTGTGTTCCCATCGGCAAGTAAATGACCAGGCTCTGGTGGCCGCTCTTTTCCACATGACGGGCCCACACGATATCTGCCTGGAAACCATCGCCATAATCAATATAGAGACACTGATCCACTGCCTGAGTCGCCGAAAAGTCGTATTCGAGACTGAACCATCCACCTTGGCGAAGCACAGCGGGATTGATCGGGGTGAGCAGGAACTGTGGATCTCCACCGCGAGATACCCAGACCACCTTGTTATTGCGGGTCATCAGCTCCAGTTCATGGATCGGCAGCAAGTCCATGCGGGAGCATTTTTTGATGTACTTGTGATACAACCCACCGAGATCTCTCAGCGGTTTGGTCGCTCGCCAACTGAAGGAAGTCTGCATTCGCCTCAGGCGTGCCGACAACGCCAGTGTAGCCAAGTGTGGTGATTGCGAAGAGGGAGGGCCGCTTCTTGGTTCATGTTCTACCACGTCTACTTCCTCAGGCAATTACTAGTAGCCAGGAGCCTCGACAAACGACATCCCTCGAGCATCCTTATCGGAAACTCGTGGCTCAATGTTGTCCAATGGCCAGTCGATTGACAGGATAGTATCTGCCCAGTGCACCGACATTTCGTCTGAAGGCGCGTAATAGTCAGTACACTTGTATACAAACTCGGCATCGTCACTGGTAACGTAGAAACCATGTGCAAATCCAGGTGGTACCCAGAGCATCTGCCGGTTGTCTTCGTTCAAGAAAACGCCTACCCACTTACCATAGGTGGCACTGGACGTTCGCATATCAACGGCTACGTCGAATACCTCTCCCCTGACTACTCTCACCAGCTTTCCCTGGGGATGCTTCAGCTGATAATGCAGTCCCCTGAGTATCGAGCGACTCGACCTACTATGGTTGTCCTGAACAAACTTGTGTTCACCACAGACTTCATCAAATGTTTCCTGGCGAAAGGTTTCCATAAAGAAACCTCTTTCGTCACCGAACACTTTTGGCGTAAATAGCACGACATCAGGAATAGCCAGCCTTTCAACTTTCATGCACGTCACCTCCACCATCAGGTAGCCTTGTCACTGACCAACAGCCTTCGCGGCCAGAAGCTGTAGCAGGTATTCCCCGTATCCTGTCTTGGAAAGGCTGTTTGCCTGTGAAAGCAGGAACTCGTCACTGATCCAGCCTTGAGTCCAGGCAATCTCTTCCAGACAGGCTATCTTCAGCCCCTGTCGATGTTCGACTGTCTGCACGTACTGCGCTGCCTCAAGTAAACTGTCATGAGTACCTGTATCCAACCAGGCAAATCCTCTCCCCAAACGCTCTACGTGAAGTTCACCACGGTGTAGATATTCATTGTTGATCGAGGTTATCTCCAACTCTCCCCGAGCCGATGGCTTGACGCTCCGCGCGATGTCCACCACGGAGTTGTCATAAAAGTACAAGCCCGTCACCGCATAGGATGACTTTGGTTTTTTGGGCTTTTCCTCAATAGAGACCGCACGCCCTTTCTCATCAAACTCGACAACACCAAAGCGTTCCGGGTCTTTGACGAAATAGCCGAACACTGTGGCACCTCGAGCCTGGTCGGAGGCTCTCAGAAGTTGCTCGGAAAAGTGTTGTCCGTGGAAGATATTATCGCCAAGGACGAGACAGACAGGAGAATCACCAATAAACTTCTCGCCGATAATAAAAGCCTGGGCCAGTCCCTCTGGCTTTGGCTGCTCTGCGTAGGACAAGGAAACACCAAATTGGTCACCGGTACCGAGCAACTGACGGTAGACCGGTAGATCATCCGGTGTAGATATCACCAGTATTTCTCTTATTCCTGCCAACATTAGCACCGAGAGCGGATAGTAGATCATCGGCTTGTCGTAGACAGGGAGAAGCTGTTTTGAGACCCCATGGGTAATGGGGTGAAGTCTCGTACCGGAGCCTCCGGCAAGGATGATTCCCTTCCGATTCATGGCGGTAACCTCTAGTTTTCGGACAACGCCTTGCGGCGGCAGGCCTACCTTAGGTAGTCCTTCATGGTGAGAGACAACTGTCCCCTCCAGTCAGGGAGCGAGATGTCGAAGGCGTTCTCAAGACGAGAGACCGACAGCCGGCAGTTGGGTGGACGCTTTGCTGGTGTGGGATAGTCCTTCGTCGCCAGACGAGACAGCTGGTCGTCGCAGAGCATGAGAGGAAGGCCGTGCAGACGGGCGAGACGAAAAATCTCTCGGGCAAAGTCATACCAGGACACGAAGCCCCGTGGTGCCAGATGGTAGAGCCCGGTCAGTTCGGGACGAGAGCGGTAGACTTGCCACCCATGCAAGGTCACGTCAGCAATCAGGCGTGCGGGCGTAGGGGCCCCCACCTGGTCGTCGACAATTGCCAGGGACGCCCGCTCCCGCCCCAGACGCAGCATGGTCTTCATGAAGTTGTTGCCCCTGGCACTGTAAACCCAACTTGTCCGGAAGATTTGTGCGTCGCATCTACTGGCGAGCACCGCCTCGTCGCCGGCAAGCTTGGACTGGCCGTAGCAAGATAAAGGGTCGGTTGGACTATCTTCCGTCCAGGGCCGAATGCCATCGCCTGGATAGACGTAGTCGCTGGAATAGTGCGTCAACAGTGCCCCGTGATCGGCACAATAGCGTGCGAGACAGCCAGGCAGCTCTGCATTGAGTCGAAAGGCAGTCGCCGTATCGGTCTCTGCCTGGTCCACCGCGGTGTAGGCAGCAGCATTGATCACCCACTGGGGGCGATAGTGGTCCAGACAGCGTTTCACCGCATCAAGGTCGGTCAGATCCAGGGTCCTGCGGTCAGGCGCATGAAGATCCAGATGGATGGCTAGCGCCTTGTGAAGCTCATGGCCCACCTGGCCCGAGGCACCAAGCAAGAGCCCACTCATGACAACACCCCCAGGCGCTCGGCCCGGTAGCTACCATCCTGCACCGCCTTCCACCACGACTCGTTGGCCAGATACCAGGACACTGTCTTGCGAAGGCCAGACTCGAAAGTCTCTCGTGGCTCCCAGGCCAACGTGTGCTGAATGTAGGATGCATCGATGGCATAGCGCCGGTCGTGGCCAGGCCTGTCGGCGACGTAGGTGATCAGATCACGATATTCGCCCTTGTCCGGAGCCATTTCCGTCAACAGGTCACAGATTGTGTGTACCACTTCGAGGTTGGTTTTCTCGTTATGGCCACCAATGTTGTAGGTATCTCCAACCTTTCCCTCGCTGGCAACCAGCACCAGGGCGCGCGCATGGTCCTCGACATAGAGCCAGTCTCGTACCTGTCCACCATCACCGTAGACAGGAAGAGCCTCTCCATGCAGCGCATTGAGGATCATCAGAGGAATCAGTTTTTCAGGAAAGTGAAACGGACCATAGTTGTTTGAACAATTGGTCACCAGGCAAGGCAAGCCATAGGTGCGCGTCCACGCCCGCACCAGGTGATCCGATCCCGCCTTGCTGGCCGAGTAGGGCGAACTAGGCGCGTAGGGGGTCTGTTCGGTGAACAGGCTGCCATCATTCTGGAGGTCTCCGTAGACTTCGTCGGTGGAGATGTGGTGAAACCGAAAACCATCGGCCTTGTCGCTGTCCTGTTGCCTGATTCCTTCCCAGTACCCGCGTACCGCCTCGAGCAATACCAGAGTGCCCACCACATTGGTCTGAATAAAGGCGCGAGGCCCGTCGATGGAGCGATCAACGTGGCTTTCAGCGGCCAGATGCATCACCACATCGGGGCGGTACTTGTCCAGAATTCTGCTCATTGCCGCGCCATCACAGATGTCCGCTCTCTCGAAGATATAGCGAGGATCGGAGGCGACAGACGCTACGGATGCCAGATTGCCGGCATAGGTCAGCTTGTCCACATTGACGACACGATGAGGGGTGTGGGTAATCAACTCCCTCACCACGGCCGAGCCGATAAAACCGGCACCACCGGTCACGAGAAACGTCTTGATCATGAAAGAACCCCGAGAGGACTGGAAATTCTGCCCGCCCCGCCAGGGAGGACGCTAGAAATGGCATACGGGCGGGAAGGAAGAGAGGATGACAGGAAGCGTGAGCCCTGAGCTCTTCAACATGAAGGGCTTAATTGTGGCAGCCGTCCGACGACAGCTATCGGTAGTTCCATCAGCAAGAGCGTCAGTCTCTGTGGTCCTGGACGATCAGCCACAGCATGCTGGCAATGAAGGCAAGGAACAGAGTGACGATCACAAAGATGGTCAGGTTGTAGAGGCGCTCAGGACGCGTGGCGTACTCGGGCAGTAGAGGGCTCTGCAAGATACTGATCTGCTTAAGCTTGCGAGCAGCCTCGATGCGCGTGCCCTCCAATGCACCGAGAGCGCTGGCATAGGTATCCTGGGCAAAGCGAGCCCGCAGCTCGAGCCGCTGATACTCGGAGGACAGGCGGTTGAGGGAGTCTCCTGTGGCCTTTGCCAGTCGCTCACGCTCCTGATCGATCTGACGACGCAACGCAGTGATTTCGCTCTCGACTCTCACCATGTCCGATGAACGCTGGCTGGAAAAGCTGGCCAAGGCGCTACGCCGAGCTTCCAGTCTTGCCAGCTCACCTTCCAGACTGGCCACCACCTGGTTGAGGCTGTCCACGGTCGAGGTAGGAGACACCAGGCCATGCTCGTTCTGATAGTCCAGGAGATCCGTGCGTGTCTGATCCAACCGATCGGACAGGCGCTCTACCTGAAGCTCGAGGAACCGTACCTGATCCTGAGCCAGGCGCTGCCCCATGGCATTCATGTGCGCTTCACCTTCCGCCAGTAAAAGCGAGGTCAGTTGCTGGGCAAACTCGGGAGAGAAGCCCTGGACCTCCAGCTTCAGGACCCCTGCGTAGTCATCGAGCGTTACCTCTACGCGACTCAGGTAATACTCGTGAAGGTCTTCGATGGGAGCCTCGGCGTCCCACAGACGAGCAGGAAAGTCACCGTTCTCACTGTAATGAGACCTCAGGTCGAGCCGTTCATCAGCCTTCTTGAGCATATCCACAGAAAGCAGATACTCCCGCAAAAGCAACATATCGCTATCGACGCTGGCACCGGAAAGCAGGCTCGAGAAGTCGAAGGTTGGGGCAGCGATCTGTGGGCTTTCCAGTACCACGACGGCCTCGGATACGTACCGATCCTCGGCCCAGACTAGCCAGTAGAAGGACATGGCCAATATCGACAGGCAGGCAAATGCCCAATGGGGCTGCCGAGCAATCCATCGCAACATTATCTTGGCTTCCTTGCTGGAGCGACGTCGCGGGGCATCCGGACGCCTCTGAATGCGAGCACCACCGTCGGGATCTAGTCCTCAGTGAGCGACGCCTTGCCATCGCCTGGTGGCTACCGTTCTTTCTTCTCGAAACCCTTCTCCGACTCCTTCCGCGAATCCTTCCCCGAATCGTCCTTGCCACTGGCGGGTGTGGCTCGCTTTTTCGTCTGTACCGCGCGACGAACCTCATGCAAGCGCTGCTTCGCCAGGTGAAGGCGAGCAATGAGCTCCTGACGGACCCTCGGGTCGACCAGTTCGTCTGCGTTCTCACGCCCCATCTCCAGAGCATCGAGGCGCTTCTGGATACGCTCCAGCTGCTGTCTGCGCTTGCCCAGCAATGCCTTGAGCGTATCCAGGGACATTGTGTCGATACCCGGTGTCGGCGCAGGTGACGGATACCGGGGTGCTTGCGGCTCGCCATCGTGGCGTGGCCCATTGCCGGGGCCGCCGGTGGCCTTGGCCTTGGCCTTGCTGTCACTGTCCTGGTGATAGCTGCGAATGGCGTCTCTGATATCGTCAAACCAGAACGCCTCGCCATGCTTCAGATAGATGCCTGCCTGGCACAGTTCGCGCAGTATGCCTTCGCTGTGGGAGACCATGACCAGGCTTGCGCGATTGACCCTGTCCTTGAAGGCACGGGTCGCCTTGGCCTTGAATACCCGATCGCCCACCGAGGTCGCCTCGTCAGACAGATAGACATCGAAATCAAACGCCAGCGACAGACCAAAATTGAGTCGCGCACGCATCCCGGAGGAGTAAGTACGAATCGGGTCATCGAAGGCCGGCCCGAGCTCTGCAAATTCCTGCACCTTGTCGATGATGGCTCCGACGTCACGACCACCACCATGGACACGGGCAACAAACTTGACGTTCTGACGGCCACTCAAGGCCCCCTGAAAACCTCCGGCCAGTCCCATCGGCCAGGAGACCCGAGCATCGCGCCGGATAGAGCCCCTTTCAGCCGTATCCATGCCGGCAATCAATCGCAGCAGGGTCGACTTTCCCGCGCCATTTCTCCCCAACACTCCAACGCTTACGCCGTGGGGGATGGTCAGGTTGATATCCTTCAACACCCAGTCCCTGACCTTGTGATGGTGATAGCGCTTGTAGAGGTGTTCTATCTGGATCATTGCGCCATCAGCCGATGTCGAAACCGAAGGTGTAGCATCAATCCTAGTGACAGCAGTGCCAGCGTCACCATCCAGTAATAGGGGGCACTGGTACCAGGGACCTGCCAATACCCTTCAAAAAAACCGCCACGTAGTCGCTCCAGACCATGAACAATCGGGTTGAGCAACAGGTACTCACGCATCCAGTGGGGCATGTGATGGATCGGGAAAATGACACCGGATAGGATCAACAATGGCATGATCATCATCCGTAGCACGATCGCCACCTCGGCGATGAGGGTGGCAAGCACGGAGACAATTAGCCCAAGCGCCAGGCCCAGCAGCCAGAGCGAGAGCCACCACGCCAGTGCCAACAGGGCGTCGTCAGGTGCCAGCGCCTCGACCTTGAGCAACATGCCGCCGAAGATGAACAAGAGAAATATCAGTGATCGCAGAAGCCCCTCCAGGGCGTTGCGCACCAACACCGGGTCCACGGGCCTGACCTGCCGATAGGCGAACAGCGCCTGGTTGGCCTTGATGGCTCCCAGCCCTCTAATCATCCCTTCGCGAACCAGAAAGAATCCCATCAGTCCGACCACCATCCATGGGATGAAAGGGGCTCCCACGATAAGGGCGTCTCCGCGGATGAGACTGCGGATGGCCACCATGATCAGTGTGAAGAACACAGGTTCCGCGATCATCCAGAACCAGCCCAGGCGATCCGACATGGTGCGCGCAATGGCCTCTCGCAGGAACATGGCGTACCAGACGCTACGCGTCACCGCCCAGGGGTGGCGTTGCACGGAGTTGCCAATCATCGACATGCTGCCCCCCACTAGAGATCGATCGCCACCTTGGTGGCCACGGCAATCTGATAAAGGATCTGGGTCAGGCTGGTTGCCAACTGAAGATTCTTGGTGGGGACAGCCGGCATCACCAGAATCTCGTCTCCTGCACGCAGGGTGATATCGTCGGCATTCCGCACCGCGCCGTTCTGGCGAACCACCAATATGTTGTCCTCATCGCCACGCTGGGTAAGACCACCTGCGGCATCAAGATAGTGGTCGAGACCAGAACCCGGCTGATAGACCACCGCCTGTGGCACGACCACCTCTCCGCTGATGAGCACCGAATCCATGGCCTCCGGCAACGTGATGACGTCACCGTCCTGCAACCGAATGTCGGCAACCCCTTGATCACTGGCGACCACCAGTCGACCGCTGGGTTCGAGCTGTCGCGCCCGCGCCACAAACATCTGAATCAGCTCGGCCTCGCGAATCCTGATTCTGGCCTCCTCATCGGTGGATGACGATGTTCCCAGATAGGTCGTCTCCAGGCGGCGGAGACTATCCTCGAGCGCCTCTTTCTGCTGCCGTGCTACGCTTTCTCGGCGAATCGACACATTGTGGCTGGCCGACATGTCGGACAGGATGGCGACGGCGTCCAGCAACTCTCCGAGCCGGGCATCCCGCGGCAGGGCAAACCTCGACGGGCCCAGAAAACTCCCCTCCAGGGCAACCACGATGGTGCCTTCCTGATGATCTGCATTGAAGATCACCTCATCACCAGGCTGAACCTGGCGCGCGAGAAATTCGTCGAGCGTCAGGTAGGTGGCAACCGGGCCTGTTGCACGCTCTCCGCGCAGCAATACGTGAGACACACCACTCTTCAGGCGGGCCAGGCTTACCAGATCGCTGCCACTCAACTGGCCAGACTGTAGTTCGTATCGGTAGGCGCGTTCCACATCACCGGTCACCGCGATGGAGGGGCCTCGTTCACCCACCACGATAGTATCGCCGTCGCGCAACTGAGGCCGAGCGATCCTGCCATCCAGCAAAAAGTCGTAGAGATCGAAGCTTGCCAGGCGTTGCCCCTGACGCATCAGGCTGATGCTGCGATAGCTGCCAAGGGCGTTGTCGATCCCCCCGGCCTGATCGAGAAAGTACAGAATCGAATCCGAGGGGGTGCCCGCGTAACGTCCAGGGCTGTGCACATAGCCGGTGACATAGACACCGACGGGCTGAACGCCTTGCAGGTTGGTGTACACCTGCACGTTCTCGGGATAGATGCTCTGGATCGCTTCTCGAACCCGAGCATCCAACTGGCCATGACTCATTCCCTGCACGGCGAGGGGGCCGATCGACGGGAGAAAGATATTGCCCTGGGCATCCACGGGCACCACTCGATCGAATTCCACCGCCCCCCATGCTCTCAGGGTGACCTGATCGCCAGGTTTGATGCGATAGTCACGGTTGAGCCCATCTGCCATGGTGCCTCGAAACCCACCGGTAAAGAGGTTGGCGCCAAAGGGAGGAAGCAGTTCCACATCGATCGGTGACGGTATCGAGGGCGGCCCGTAGCGATCGTTGCTCCAGTTGGCGCGAGGCGAGTCATTGATCGTCCCCTCATCCGTCTGCTCCCGGGCCTGAGGCAAGATATCGTCCGGCAGGGCAATACCCTGCGCAGCGACCGAGTTCGCCATCGACCAGCTCACCATCAGCAACAACACAGGCAACGACAGCCGTCTTGCCAGATACAGCAGCGCCCTGCCGAGCCGTTCATCCATGATCGTCATCACCAGGTCTCCGCTCCGTTGTACAGCGCCGTTACCAGGCGACTGGTAAACCAGGCGCCTTCTCCCGACTTGCAGGCAACGGCCGCCAGTCGATCCCCGTTGCTCCGGCGAGTCACTGTCAAGTGACGACATATGCGCCTGCTGGCAGAGAAGTAGGGGGAGTCAGCCACCACCTCCACATTCGCTCCCCAGGGGCTACTCGATAGTGTGGTGGCGCTCCCGGCGGGGGTTTGGGCAAGAAACCGCGACAAGTCGCTGGAGGCAGGGATCCCGGAAGGCTCGCTCATGATCCCCTGGGCACTGTTCGGCTGAGTAAGCGGACGCTGAACACAGCCAGTGATCAGCACCGTAGCAAGAAGAAGCGTGACCGTGGCACCCCGGCGAAAGACGCTTTTCCTCGAAAGACCCGCCCCCCTTTCAGGCGCCCTTCCATCGGCTGGAATCGACCTTAAAAACGTGCAATATCGAAGCATAATCATAGCGAAATTCCCGACGTCGTCATGCGATAAACGACGAATAACTGTTACAGATGTTTTAGCAATTTCGCAATAATATCTTGCTCGCTCATTATCTCGGTATTGACGGAAACCTCTGGCTTCACAGGCGCCTCATAAGGACTATTGATGCCAGTGAAATCCAGAATCTTGCCTTCCCTCGCCTTCTGATACAGTCCCTTAGGGTCTCTCTCTTCACAGACATCCAGGGGCGTATCGACAAACACCTCGACAAAATCATCGCTAAGAAACAGCGCCCTGGCCGCCTCTCTGTCTGCTCGAAACGGCGAAATAAATGCGGTAATAACGATCACCCCAGCCTCTGCGAACAGCCGAGCAACCTCACCGACTCGCCGAATATTCTCCGCCCTGTCCTGCTCCCCCATGCCAAGGTCCTTGCATAGCCCATGCCGGACATTGTCGCCATCCAGCAGCATGGTGTGATACCCACGTCGATTGAGCTCCACCTCCAGAGCATTGGCGAGGGTCGACTTGCCGGAGCCCGATAACCCGGTAAACCAGACGCAGCAGCCACGGTGGCCATTGATCCTCTCTCGCATGGTCTGGGTTACCGTGGTGCGGTTCCACACCACGCTGGCCTTGCTGTCGTGTTTGCGGAATTCGTAGGGCAGCTCCGCATCCGACGGACTGTGGATCATCCCGGCACCGACGGTAAGATTGCTCAATCGGTCGATCAGAATGAAGCAGCCCGTGCCAGGGTGGGTACGATAGTCGTCGACAGGTATCGCGGTGGTGAGCTCGACACGGCAACGCGCGATAGCATTGAGATCCAGCTGCTCCCCATGCCGTTGCTCCAGGGTGTTGACGTCCACCAGGTAGTCGATGGCGACAACCTTTCCCGCAAGGTCCCGAGTGGCCAGCTTGATGTCATACAATTTCCCAGGTTCCAACGGGGACTCGTGCATCCACACAATATCGGCCACGAATTCCGACCGAAGCGGCACCTGATCATCGACCCCGACGATCCAGTCTCCGCGCGATGCATCGATCTCGTCACACAAGGTGATGGTCACCGCTTGCCCGGGAAATGCCGCATCGAGATCACCATCCATGGTAACGATGCGCTTCACCTGACTGGTGGTACCGCTCGGCAGCACCTTGACCGCCAGTCCGGGAGTCAAGACACCGGAGCTGAGGGTGCCCGCGTATCCCCGGAAATCCAGATTGGGGCGGTTGACGAACTGAACCGGCAAGCGCACATCTCGCAGATTCTGGTCGTGCCTGATCTCGACCTCTTCCAGCAGCGTGAGCAGGCTGGGGCCGTCATACCAGGGCATCTCGCTGCTGGGCTCGACCACGTTGTCGCCTTTCAGCGCAGACAGCGGGACAAAATGTATATCCCGGGCTTCGAGTCGATCCATGACGAGCCGATACTCGTCGACGATCTGCAGATAACGATCTTCGTCATACGCCACGAGATCCATCTTGTTGACCGCTACCACAAGGTGCTCTATGCCCAGCAGGTCGCAGATGAAGCTATGGCGACGCGTCTGGGTCTGCACACCGTGTCGAGCATCAATCAGTATGATCGCAAGACTGGCCGTGGAAGCGCCGGTCGCCATGTTGCGGGTGTACTGCTCATGCCCCGGCGTGTCGGCAATGATGAACTTGCGTCTCTCGGTGGAGAAGAACCGATAGGCCACATCGATGGTGATCCCCTGCTCACGCTCTGATTGCAGGCCATCCACCAGTAGCGCGAGATCCACCTCGTCACCGGTGGTGCCGCTGGTGCGAGATGCCTGGGTGATGGCGGCCAGCTGATCCTCGTAGATCATCTTGGAGTCATGCAGCAGGCGCCCGATCAGAGTGGACTTGCCATCATCGACACTGCCGCAGGTAATAAAGCGCAGCAGGTCCTTGTTCTCGTGTTCCTTCAGGTAGCGTTCGATGTCGCTGGCGATCAGCTCGGATTGATGGGACATGACGAATTCCTGGTAGAGGCGCAAGCCACAGCACCCGGACAAGGATGCCGAGGAGACTAGGGCTGAACCGGAGTGCAATCTGGAGACTGGAAGAGCGGAGCGTGGAGGAATGCGGCGAGCCACGCAGTCGCGGCCTTTGCCGTCTGGTGAAGCGATGGGTGTAGCCGCCTTCCCGGGAACACCCCCATCGGCAATCCGCGAATTCAGTACAAGACGGCAGGCGAACATTCATTCCAACTAATTTAGAAATACCCCTCGCGCTTCTTCTTTTCCATCGACCCCGCCTGATCATGATCGATGGCTCGACCGCTGCGCTCGCTGGTCCGCGTCAGCAGCATTTCCTGGATGATTTCGGGGAGAGTCGCGGCTCGAGATTCCACCGCACCGGTCAGGGGATAACAGCCGAGGGTACGGAATCTTACCCAGCGTTCCTGGGGCGTCTCGCCCTTCCGCAGCGGTAGTCGGTCGTCGTCGACCATGATCGTCATGCCATCCCGCTCCACCACTGGCCGCGGTGCGGCGTAGTACAACGGCACAATGGGGATTCCCTCGAGATAGATGTATTGCCAGATATCCAGTTCCGTCCAGTTGGAGAGAGGAAAGACGCGAATCGACTCCCCCTTGTTCACCTTGGCGTTATACAGGCTCCACAACTCGGGACGCTGGCTCTTCGGCTCCCACCGATGATGCCTGTCACGGAAGGAGAAGATGCGCTCCTTGGCACGACTCGCCTCCTCATCCCTGCGGGCACCCCCAAAGGCTGCGTCGAATCCATGGTGATCAAGTGCCTGCTTGAGAGCGGCGGTCTTCATCACGTCGGTATACTTGGCGCTACCGTGATCAAAGGGATTGATATCGGCCGCGACCCCCTCCTGATTGATATGCTCGATCAGCTCCATGCCGGACTGCTTCGCCATGAGATCGCGAAAGGCGATCATCTCGCGGAACTTCCAGGTGGTGTTCACGTGCATCAACGGAAAGGGGGGCGTGCCGGGAAAGAAAGCCTTGCGCGCCAGATGCAGCATCACCGATGAATCTTTGCCGATCGAGTACATCATGACCGGAGAACGGAACTCGGCTGCGACTTCTCTGATGATATGGATCGATTCGGCCTCCAGCTGTCGGAGGTGTGTCTGGCGATCGGGTAGTAGTTCCATGACGGATCGAAGTCCTCGGAAAGGGAAACACTCGCCGGCGGAATGCGTGGACTCGGCCGACTCGACCCGCGTGACGTAGCCGCAGCCGTTGGCCCGAATAGCCCACAGCAGCACCAAGGCTCCAGGCACCGGAGAGTGGGCGCGGCATGTGATCCGCGAGTTGGTGCAGGAGAGGGGCACTGGACCTGATGGCGATGAAGCACGCTACCGCCCCGGGATGTCACGGACGCCTTCCCATGCCCTGCTTCAACGAATTTTGCCCTCGACCGTGGTAGCAAACAGACGAGTAACATTGATAACGGTTCATTAACACTTGATCACAATCATCGATACTAATGTTTTTGTACTTCTCCATCCAGACACGGGCGAGGTTATTGGCGGGCAATAAACGGTTACTGCATAGAGAGTAATCCGCCTCCCTTTAACTATGCTGCAATACAAAAAAATATCTAAAAGGCCATAATCCACACACGCCAAAAAAATCATCAAAAGATCAAAAAAATCAAAGGCATAACAAAAAAACAAGGACCAGAAAAAGCATGCTCATTGCAATAATGTCGTTACGGCACATTTAAAAGCTTCGTGCCTAGTTCTTCGGTACAATAATTAAAGCAAGTATTGGATAATTTAGGTTAGGCGTGAGTCACGACCGGCATAGAACTTTAATAATTAACTGCGACGGTATTGTTTTTCATTAAAACTTCACCATCTTGGCGAAGAACATTTCTTGATCGTCAGAAGTGCCAGCATCCAACAAATGTAATCTTCTAACGCCCCGCCTCGGCGCCAAGGCCATGAGGGGGCGCCCGGAGGGCCGCTTTTATGAGGGAGTCGCCATTGAGCAGGGCAACTAACTGTGCCGAACTTTAGCTCCCAGGCCGCTCCAGGCGCGCGCTTCCTCCAGTCTGATCCTTCTCAAGGAGGCCCTCCTGGCCCCCAATCGACGTTCCGCCATCACCGGGCACGTGATGACGGGCGCCCTGCAGGGCGCGGAGGAACACAAGAATCAGAAGGCAGAGAGGGACAGAGACAGAGAGGGACAGAGACAGAGAGGGACAGAGGGACAGAGCGACAGAGGGACAGAGGGACAGAGAAAGGTAGAGGCAGAGAAAAGTAGAAAGTAGATAGCGTGGGGCCGGTCATGGGAGAGACCACCAAGGGACACCGCGCGCCCCGGCATCTCTCGTCGAGAGGAGGCCGGGACGCAGAGTGCCTGCTGGCCTGGTGTAACAAGCATGGCAGGGAACAGCTCAGGCTCTGCGCCGCCAGGGGGAAGAACCTGGGCTGGAACTGGAGGGTTGAAGTGGAAGGTTGAAGTGGAGGGTTGAAGCGGGGGCCGGAAAGCCCCGGCCCACTAACAGGGCATCAAGCGGGGGTTGGCGCGGCAACCCGCTCGGGGTGATTGGCCGGCGCTGAGGCAGAGCTGGCAGCCTCACTCAGGGTAAATCCTGCCACCATCCGCCCCAGTCGGTCGGCCTGTTCCAGCAGGTGCTCGGTGGCAGCAGAAGACTCTTCGACCAGACTCGCGTTCTGCTGCGACATGCGGTCCAGCTCCGCCACCGCGATATTGACCTGTGCGATACCTTCGCTCTGCTCTTCCGCCGCCACGCTGATCTCGTCCAGGCTCAACGTGACGCGCCCGACCTGTTGAACGATCTCGCCCATGGTCTCGCCCGCCCGGCGCACCAGCTCGGTACCGCTGGCCACGCGCTCGCCGGAGGTCTCGATCAAGCTACGAATTTCACGGGAAGCCTCGGCGGATCGGGTGGCCAGTTGGCGTACCTCACTGGCCACCACGGCGAAGCCACGGCCATGCTCCCCGGCCCGGGCCGCCTCCACCGAAGCATTGAGCGCCAGCAGGTTGGTCTGGAAGGCGATACCATCCATCACCTTGACGATGGCGCCGATCTGCACAGAGGACTCGGTGATCGACTCCATGGTGTCCACCACCTGGTCCACCACCTCACCGCCTCGCTCGGCGACGTCGGTGGCCTCCCCCGACTGCCGCCTGGCATCGCGCGAGGCCGCCGCCGTATGCGCCACGGTGCTGGTGATCTCCTCGATCGATGCCGAGGTCTGCTGCAGGCTCGATGCGGTCGTTTCGCTGCGCCGCGACAGGTCCTGCCCTCCCAGTGCGATCTCGCCGGCGGCAACCCGCACCGACTCGCTGCTGTCCCGGATGGTGATCATCACCGCCTCCATGCGCGACACGAAGCGATTGAACGCACTCGCGATCTGGGCCACCTCATCCTTGCCGTCCTCCGGCAGGCGGCGGGTCAGGTCTCCGTTGCCACTGGCGACGTCGGCCATGGCATCCCGCGCAATCGACAGTCGCTTGAGCGCGAGGGTCAACAGCACGCTCAGCAGCAGCAGTGCCACCAGGCCGACGATCACCAGAGTCCAGAGCGCTGCCTGTGTCACCTGCTGAAGGCTGGCACCGGCCTCCCGGCTGTCCAGGGCAATCACCAGTCGCCAGTCGGTACCGCTGATGGGCGTGGCGAGAAGCTCGCGCTGCCGTCCGCCGATGTCTACGGTGACAGGGCGTGCCTGGTCACCCAGCTGCGTCAGGAAATCCGGCGTCAGACGCGCAGACAGCTCGGTCGCCGGCGCCAGGCTCAGCGTGGCATCAGGATGCGCCACCAGGGCTCCCTCACCATCGACGAGGAAGGCAAAACTGCTCGGCGTCGGCGCGATGTCGGCCACCACATCGATCACACCGTCGATGGTGATATCGCCACCCGCCACCGCCTCGAGCCTGCCCTCATTAAAGAAGGGCGTGGCGAAGGTCACCACCAGCCCCCCCGTGTTGGCATCCTTGTAGGGAGGGGTCACCACGGTCGCTTCAGCCTCAACGGCCTGCTGATACCAGGGGCGCTGACGCGGATCATAGTCTGCGGGGGCATCCCAGCCGTCGGAGAAGATCGCATCTCCGCTCGCGGCCTCGGCCAGATAGGTGGTGAGAAAGCCGCCACCGGCCTGCAACTGCAGCAGCGCCGCCAGGGGATCGGCATCGGACACTGCCGGCGCCAGTGCCTCGAGCTGGCGTGCGTGGCTCGACACCCACTCATCGATGGCCACCCGATTGCCTTCGGCGACCGAGGCCAGCTGCTGCGCATCCTGGCGCTCCTGATGGTGATGCAGAATGCTGAGGTTGACCGCTCCATTGATGGCCAGGGCCACCACTATGACGGCCACGGTGGTCAGCAGGAGCCGAAATCTCAAGGAATGAATCATGTCGCTCTCTGTCAAGGGTTACGCCTTGCGGCTGCAAGGTCGACACAAGCGACTATCGGCCATCGAGAATGCCTCTTTAGCCCAAGTTTGACGATTACCCCCTTTCGCCTCCCGAATGGCTCCCGAATGGCTCCCGAACGGCTCCCGAGCGACTCATCGACGATAGGGAAACGGGCCGCGCCCGTCAGGCGCTGACACCCTGCGTCAATCGTCTGGCCTGCCGGCGCTCGCGCCAGGCCTGCAGCCCCCGCCACCACGAGCGTTGCGTTCTTACCGTCATCTCGCCGATGCAGGTGTCGTCGTCTTCGTCGGACAGCTGCATGTGCGCACTGGATTGCCCCAGCGCCAGGGCGGTGCCAGTCAGACGTTCGGCTTCCTCCCGTGAGCGCTCGACCATCTGGGCGTTGCGCTGGGTAACAGCATCGATCTCGGCCATCGCCCGATGAATCTGATCGAGGCCCTGATGCTGCTCTCCGGCGGCCTGTTCCAGTTCTGCGATTCGGCCCCCCAACTGCCCGACTGCCGCCGCTATCCCCTGGATCGACAGATCGGCGGCGCGGGACTGCCTCGCGCCATCGGCCACGCTCTTGCTGGAAGCACCGGTCAGGCTGCGAATCTCGCCGGCCGCTTCGGCGCTGCGCGCCGCCAGGCCGCGCACCTCCGCCGCTACCACCGCGAAGCCTCTGCCGTGCTCGCCGGCACGGGCAGCCTCCACCGAGGCATTGAGGGCCAGCAGGTTGGTCTGAAAGGCAATATCGTCGATCAGCTTGACCATCGCCTGCACCTGGTCGGCATGGCGCTGGATCTCGTCCATGGCCGCCGCCACCGCTGCGACGCCCTCGCTGCCCTTGCTGGCACGCTTGCCCACATCGCCCGCCAGGCGGTTGGCGTCCCCCAGATGCTGCACCGTCTGGGCCACCGTCGCCGTCAATTGCTCGAGGCTGGCGACCGTCTGCTCCAGGGCCGATGCCTGGCGCTGGGTACGGGTGGCCAGTTCGCGACCATCATCGAGCATGCGTTCGGCATTGTGACGCAGGTCATCGCTGGTCTCGCGAATCCCGCGAATATTCTTCACCAACGCCCGTCGCAGTGACTCCACGCCCCGATACAGCTGGCCCACTTCGCTGCTGCCCATATCGGGCAGGCGACGCTCGAGTCGGCCCTGGGCCATCGCCTCGAAGTGTTCCAGCAGCTGCTTCAACGGGACCAGCAGGTAGCGTCGAACCGTCAGAGCCATTGCCATGGCCAGCACCAGAGCCAGGGTGAGCGCCGCCGCCAGGGCGAGGTTCATGCTGTCTGCCAGGTGCCTGAAGCCGGCAGCCAGTCCCTCTTCCTGCTCCAGCGCCAGGGTGGAAAAGGCCTCCACGCTATCGACAAAGGCCTGGCTCATGCTGGTCAGTCGAGCCTGGCCCGAATCATAGGCGCCAAGATCTCCCTCCTTGAGCAACATCAGCTGCAGCTCCAGGCCGGTGGATACCAGCGAGCGGAAGTGGCGCTCGAGCGTCGCCTTGTTGTCTGCCTGGGCCTCGCCGACATCGATCGCCATGAAGGCCTCGAAGGCCTCCCTGGCCTCGCTCAGCAGCGTCTCGGCAGAAGCGATCACCGGACCCGGTCGATCGAAGGACGGCACCCGCGTCAGCCTGGCCGCCCGATCCATCTCGACGCGTGAACGAAAGACCCTGGTCTGGGCAAGATTGAGCAGACGGAACTGACCGACGTGCTCGTCGCGCATTACATCGAAAGCCTCTCGTCCCTGCTGGTTGGCATAAAGGCCCAGTCCACCCAGTCCGACCATCAATATCAGGAAGAGAGACAACGCCAGCAGCCCGCTGGCACGTATGGAGAGCGTTCGAAAAGACGTCATGGAGCGAATATCCCTGGTTGCCCCGCTTCTCGGGCGAGCGGGTGCCGAAGGAATATCAGCAAAACATTACATAAAAATGTCGGCAGACGATGGGGGGATCGCCGAGGGGGTAGCCGAGCGCGGCACCTACACCTGCATGTTCATCACATCCCTGTAGGCCGATACCAGGCGATTGCGCACCTGCTGGCCCATCTGAAAGGCCACGCTGGCCTTCTGCATGTCGACCATGACGTCGTTGAGCTCGACCCCCGGCACCCCGGCCTGGAAGGCCTTGGCCTGCGAATCGGCGGTGGCCTTGAGCTCGTTGATGCGCTGGATCGACGACTTCAAGGCGTCGGCGAAGCCGGCGTCGGCCTGGGCCGCCTCGGTGTTGCCCCCCAGTGTCGGGGACGACACCTGGCTGGCCTCGCGGGCCATGGTGGTCATCTGGGCAAGGGCCGATTGCATCGCGGGAGTCGACATGACGGGTCCTGTGTCTCGTTGGCCGGTGACGGAGGCGCATCGCCTCCACGACAGCAAGCCTAACAAGAGCGAGCGCACCGTCATCGAAGTAAATGGCCGTCAAAACATGGGCTATTTCGATCATTGGCTGGCCACAGCCCCGGGATAATGGGCATCAACACAGAACCGGGCACCGCCCGCGGCCACCCGACCCACGGACCACCGGTCATGCCAATGAACAGCCCCCATTTGCCGTCCCCCGACGGGAGTCGTCCATGAGCTCAGCGGCCTCCGCCTCAAGCTCCGGCCCCCTGTCCGGGCTGACGTCCCGCTTACGCGGCAAACCCCTGATTCCCTTGATGATCGGGGGCGCCGCCGCGATTGCTCTGATCATCGCCCTGGTGATGTGGGCTTCGCGCCCACAGTACCGAGTCCTGTTCAGCAATCTCAGCGAAGCCGACGGCGGCGCCATCATCACTGAACTCGATAGCCGCGGGGTGCCTTATCGCTTTTCCGCCGGCGGCCACGCCTTGATGGTGCCGGACGACCAGCTGCACACCCTGCGCCTGCAGCTTGCCGAACAGGGCCTGCCCCACGGCGGCAACGTCGGCCTCGAACTGATGCAGGATCAGGCCTTCGGTATCAGTCAGTTCGCCGAGCAGATCAACTACCAGCGCGGCCTGGAAGGCGAGCTGGCCAGATCCATCGCCTCGTTGGGCCCGGTGGCCAACGCCCGTGTCCATCTGGCCCTGGCCAAGGACTCGGTGTTCGTACGCGAGCGTCAGCCGGCCAAGGCCTCGGTGGTGCTGACACTCGAGCCTGGCCGACGTGTCGGCGAGGGCCAGGTGGCTGCCATGGTCCACCTGGTCTCTTCCAGCGTGCCCGACCTGGCCGGTGAAGACGTCACCGTGATCGACCAGAACGGGCGCCTGCTGTCATCGGCCGACGCTGGTGGGCTGGGGCTGGACGGCTCGCAGCTGGACTACGTCGCCGAAATCGAGCGTTCCTACCAGCGGCGCATCGAGGACATCCTGGCGCCGCTGGTCGGCCATGCCAACGTGCGTGCCCAGGTCACCGCCCAGATCGACTTCTCCCAGCGTGAAGAGACCCAGGAGCGCTACACCCCGAACCAGCCGCCCGCACAGGCGGCGGTCCGCAGCCGCCAGACCAGCCTGGACATCAATGGCCAGGGTGACCTGGCCAGCGGCATTCCCGGCGCCCTGAGCAACACCGCGCCAGGTACCGCCGCGTCACCCATCGACAACGGTGATGCCGCGCAGCCGGACAACGACGAGGCCGCCGCCGATACCGTCGAACAGGAAGAGGCGTCACCGCAACGCCTGCGGCGCGATGACGTCACCAACTACGAGCTGGATCGACAGGTATCGCATGTGCAGTACCAGAAGGGAGGCATCGAACGCCTGTCCGCCGCGGTGGTGGTGAACTACCAGGACGGCGTCGATGAGCAAGGCGAAGCCACCCTCACCCCCCTGTCAGCGGAACAACTCGCCGAGATCGAGGCACTGGTGCGTCAGGCCATGGGCTTCTCGGAAAGCCGCGGCGACGCCCTGTCGGTGGTCAACAGTGCATTCGCCCAGGCACCCGAGGTCGAAGCCCCCACCTGGTGGCAGGACCCGATGGTCCATCAACTGGCCAAGGAACTCGGTCGCTATCTGCTGATCATCCTGGCCGTCGCTCTGCTCTACCTGCTCGTGCTGCGTCCGCTGATCCGTCGTTATACCGAGGCTCCGGTGGCCCCGGCCCCCATGCCCAGCGCCTTCTCGGCACGGGTCGGCGACGACGAGAGCGACGACGAAGAGGCGTCCGAGGGTGACAGCGAGACGACCGACGGTGAGGACGCCACCTACGGCCGCGACAACCGCCGCCGGCGCAAGGCCAGCGCCTACGAACAGAACCTCAACGACCTGCGCGAGCTGGCCCAGGAAGATCCCCGCATGGTCGCCATGATCGTACGCAGCTGGATGAACGCCAATGACTAACATCGAAGCCTCGAGCGGCATCCGCCGCAGCGCCGTACTGCTGCTGGCCCTGGACGAGGACAGCGCGGCGGAAGTGTTCAAGTTTCTCAATGCCAAGGAAATCCAGCAGCTATCGAGGGAGATGACCCAGCTCGGGCAGATCTCCCACGAAGAGATGCGTCGCGTGCTGCACGACTTCCACACCGAGACCGAGGAGTTCATCGGTCTCAACATGAACTCCAGCGAGCACATCCGCTCGGTGCTGACCAAGGCGCTCGGCACCGAACGGGCCTCCAGCCTGATCGAGGACGTCCTCGAAACTGCCGGCACCAGCAGCGGCATCGACGCCCTCAACCTGATGGAGCCGTCCATGGTGGCGGAGCTGATCCGTGACGAGCATCCACAGATCATCGCCACCGTGCTTGTGCACCTCGAGCGCCACCAGGCGGCCGACGTGCTCGAGCTGTTCGACGACAAGCAGCGCAACGATGTGGTGCTGCGCATCGCCACCTTCAGCGGCGTCCAGCCGGCGGCACTGCAGGAACTCACCGAAGTGCTCACCAGCATGCTCGACGGCCAGAACCTCAAGCGCAGCAAGATGGGCGGTGTACGTACCGCGGCGGAGATCCTCAACCTGATGAACACCACCCAGGAAGAGGCCGCCATCGACACCGTGCGCGCCCACAGCGAGGACCTGGCTCAGAAGATCATCGACGAGATGTTCCTGTTCGAGAACATCGGCGATCTGGACGACCGCAGCATCCAGCTGTTGCTCAAGGAGATCGAGACCAACAGCCTGGTCATCGCGCTCAAGGGAGCCCCGGAAACGCTCAAGGCCAAGTTCCTGGTCAACATGTCCCAGCGCGCCGCCGACCTGCTGCAGGAAGACATGGACGCCAGGGGGCCCATTCGCATCTCCCAGGTGGAGACCGAGCAGAAGGCCATCCTGCAGGTGGTGCGTCGCCTGGCCGACAACGGCGAAATCGTGCTCAGCGGAGGCGACGAAGCCTATGTCTAGGACACCTCGATTCAGTGAACCTGGCACGCCGGCGAGGAGGGTCTCGGCATGAGCCAATGGCGCCGCTGGAACATGGGCGAGCTGCCCGAGGAAGGCGACGACGGCACCACCGAGGCCGCAGCGACCCCGCGCCCGCCCACTCGCCAGGAACTCGATGACGAACGCCGCCGGGCCCGCGAGACGGGCCACCGCGAGGGCCATGTCCAGGGCCACCAGAAGGGCTACGACGAGGGCTACCAGAAAGGACTGGCCCAGGGCCTCGAGCAGGGCCTGGCCGAGGGCCGCGCCCGCGCCGAGCAGGAGATCGCCGACGCCCTGGACAAACGCTGTGAAGAGGCCCTGGCACCGCTTGGCCGACTCGTCGACGAGTTCCGCACGGCACTGTCCGAGCTGGACGATGCGGTGGCCGAGGATCTGACCGACCTGGCCCTGGCCACCGGCCGGCAGCTGGCGGATGACGCCCTCAAGGCCCGGCCACGCCAGGTGGTGGAGCTGGTCCAGCGGCTTTTGCACACCGATCCGCCCCTGGTGGGACGCCAGCGCCTGTGGCTGCACCCGCTCGACCTGCGCCTGGTGGAGCGCCACCTGGGCGAGCAGCTCGAGGCCGCCGGCTGGACCCTGCGCGCCGACGAGCGTCTGCACCGTGGCGGCTGCCGGGTCAGCGGCGAACAGGGCGATATCGACGCCACCTGGGAGCGTCGCTGGCAGGCGGTGAATCGCCAGGTGCGCAGAAGGGCCCCGCGCCACACCCCCGAACCAGAGGATCATGGCGTCGCCCACGAGGACGATGCGCCATGAACGGCCCCCAGACCCACCAGCAGCGCTGGCAGCACGCCCTCAAGGCCGTCGCCCATCGCGTCGAGCCCCTGCCCATGACCAGGGCCACAGGCCGCGTGGTGCGCGCCACTGGCATGGTCATCGAAGCCGTCGGCCTGCAGGTGGCGCTGGGTGACAGCTGTCGCATCGAGCTTCCCGGCACGGCAGATCACACCGCTGCCGGCTCAGCGCACGACTACGCCGAGGCCGAGGTCGTCGGCTTCGCCGGCGATCGCCTGTTCCTGATGCCGCTTGGCGAGATCAGTGGACTGATGCCCGGCGCCCGGGTGCTGCCCCTGGGCGACGGTAGCGTCAATGCCTCGCGACGCTTTCCGCTGGGCGAGAGCCTGCTGGGCAGGGTCGTTGACGGCACCGGGGCTCCGCTGGACGGTCTCGGTGAACTGGATGACGCCCCCCGGGCGCCATTGGCCACACCGCCGCTCAACCCCCTGTCTCGTGCTCCCATCGAGGAACAGATCGACGTCGGCATCCGCGCCATCAACGCCCTGCTCAGCGTCGGCCGCGGCCAGCGCATGGGCCTGTTCGCCGGCTCCGGCGTCGGCAAGTCGGTGCTACTCGGCATGATGGCGCGCTACACCCGAGCCGACGTCATCGTGGTCGGACTGATCGGCGAACGTGGCCGCGAGGTCCAGGACTTCATCGACAACATCCTCGGGCCCGAGGGCCGGCGCCGTGCCGTGGTAGTGGCGGCCCCCGCCGACACCTCGCCACTGCAACGACTCAAGGGCGCCGCCTACGCCACCCGCCTGGCCGAAGGCTTTCGCGACGACGGCAAGAACGTGCTGCTGATCATGGACTCGCTGACCCGCTACGCCATGGCCCAGCGCGAGATCGCCCTGGCCATCGGCGAACCTCCGGCGACCAAGGGCTATCCGCCCTCGGTGTTCGCCAAACTGCCGGGGCTGGTGGAGCGCGCCGGCAACGCCGAGCCCGGTGGGGGATCGATTACCGCCTTCTATACCGTGCTGACCGAAGGCGACGACCAGCAGGACCCCATCGCCGACTCCGCCCGCGCCATCCTCGATGGCCACGTGGTGCTGTCGCGCAGCCTGGCGGAATCCGGCCACTACCCCGCCATCGACATCGAAGCCTCGATCAGCCGGGCCATGAACGCCATCGTCGACGACGGCCAGCGCCGCCAGGCCCAGGGCTTCAAGGCCATGTTCTCGCGCTACCAGCGCAACCGTGACCTGATCAGCGTGGGCGCCTACCAGCCCGGCCACGACCCTCGCCTGGACGAAGCCGTGCGCCGCTATCCGGATCTGGAAGCCTTTCTGCAACAGCGAATCGACGAATGCGCCACCCTCGAGGCCTCGCGTCAGGCGCTCTCGTCCACCCTGGGAGGAACCCCATGAGAACCCCTCTGGACACCTTGACCGAGCTGGCCCGGGACGCCCGCGACCAGGCGATGCAGCACCTTGCCAGCGCCCGCCGAGACGAGCGTCAGGTCGCCGATCAGCTGTCGTCGCTGGAACACTACCGACAGGAATACGCAGAGCGTCTGCACCAGAACATGCGCAGTGGCATCGATCCGGCCACCCTGCACAATACTCAGCGCTTCCTGCTGTCGCTTGACGATGCCCTGGCCACCGCACGACGAGCGCTCCAGCAACAGCGCCAGAAGGTCAGCGACAGCCAGCGCGAGTGGCAACACGAACAGCAGCGCCTCAGCGCCTACGACACCCTGGCCGAACGCCGTGCCCAGGAAGGCCTGCGCCAGCAGGCCCGCCAGGAACAGCGCTCCAGCGACGACCTGATCAACAGCCGACTGCAGCGCGGCAGCGCCATGCCCGGCGGCTACTGACCTCAAAGGAACTCACCATGGACCTCACCCTGTTGGGCCTGGCAGGCCCCGTTTCTTCCCAGGCCAGTGGCAGCAAGGGCGCCGCCGCGCCGATCGGTGGCGACTTCGCCCAGCGCCTGGCCGCACTCGGCGGCCAGGCGGCCCCCCTCGACAATACCGGGCGCCCCGCCAATGGCCAGGCCAGCGACACGGCGCTCAGTGATCAGGACCATAGCGAGCCCCAGGACTGGACACTGGCACTGCTGGCCGTTGCCTCATCGGCCCCGGGCCCCCACGGGCAGCCCGCTGCTGACGCAGGCCAGCTGGCGTCATCAGGACTCGGCGCACCAGGCTTGAACGGCGCACCGCGGGACGCTACAGGCGCAGCGCTTGCCGGGCAGCTCCCCGGCGGGGCGCATGCACTGCTGACACAAGGCGGCGCCGCAAGTCAGCAGGCACTACCGCTGGACGTCGCAGCCCAGGCCACACCGGCGCTCGCGACGTCTCCGCCATCAGGGCCGTCGGCGCAGGCTCAGCTTTCGCCCCTGGTTCGGGTCCAGGTCCAGAATCAGGCCCCAGCACTGCAGAGCGCCGCCCTCGACGCCACCGCCGCCACGGAAAATGCGCCCGCCCAGTCACGCCTGGCACAGGACGCGCTCCCGGCGCTGCATCGACTCCCCAGGGCCGAGCATCCGGTGGATCGCGCTCCCTCGGCGGCGCAGCAGGCAGCCATGGCCGCCGGCAGCAATGCGCAGGGTAATTTACAAGGACAGGCACCCGTTGCCCCGGCGGGCCTCGCACCCGGCGCCCTGGCTCCAGACACGTCCGGCTGGATGGCCCAGGGCACAGGGTCAGGCGCTGCGGAACTGCGTCCCGGCGAGATCCTTGCTGGCGCTGCCCGGGGCGAGGCCGACGCTTCGCTGGATGCCGTGCTCTCGCCCACCGCCTCACAGGCACGGGGCGCGTCGCCCTTTGGCTCCTCCCTGGCCGCCGCCATGCCCCCGGGTACCAATGCCTCACTGTCATTCAACCAGGCCGCCTGGCCGCAGCAGCTCGGCCAGACCCTGGCAAGGCTGTCCAGCCAGGGCGGTGCGGGCGAACAGCAGGTCGAGTTGCGCCTGCACCCCGCCGAACTCGGCTCGCTGGGGGTGACCCTCAAGCTGGGCGAGCACGGTGCCCAGGCCCAGTTCTTCTCGGCCCACTCCCAGGTGCGCCAGGCCCTTGAGCAGGCCATTCCCCAGCTTCGCGAAGCCCTGGCCGAACAGGGCATCCAGCTCGGTGACGCCTCGGTGAGCGACCAGGGCGCACAGTTTGGCGGCCAGCAACCCTCGGACTCTCGCGGCCAGCCATCGCTGGCAGCCTCCGGCCAGGGCAAGGGCGAGCCGATGGAGCCGGCCACCACGGCAAGCTCTGCCCCTGACCAGCGCCACGAGTCAGACGATGGCCGCGTGGACATCTACGCCTGACGCATAGGGCTGGACACGCGCCTGACCTGCGCCTGACCCACGCCCTTCCAGGCACCCCCTGCCGCTACACAGCGTGAGCGGCGGGGCTCACCCCACAAATACCCAAGATAGGCACGAACTCGGTGCCTGTTCTCGCCATCGATCGCCGATGCCTGACGGCATACTAAGGTTGCGGCACGCCCGCACGCTAGTACATTACCGCCCCTCGAGGGGCCACAGGCTCAGGACTTCAGGACATGGCGAAATCTCGACGGCTCATCTGGTGTCTGGTGATCCTGGTCATCCTCGCATCCTTCGGTGCCGCGGCCGGGTTCTACCTGCTGTACCAGGAAAAGGCGCACGCAGAATCAGCAGACACCTTCGGCGAGCATATGGCTCAGGCCAGCACCGGCGCGGTTGAAGATACGGCGCCCATCTACCTGAAACTGGAGCCCTTCACCGTCAACCTGGCCGAAGACAACGCCGGACCGCGCCTGTTGTACGCCGGCCTGACCCTCAAGCTCAGCGATGACGCTAGCCTCGAGACGCTGGAACAGCACCGTCCCCAGGTGCGTAACCAGCTGTTGTTGCTGCTGTCGGACCGCGAGGCCGAGACACTGGTCAGCGCATCGGGCAAGAAGGCCCTGGCCGAGGATATCGTCGCCACCCTGGAAGACGTGCTCGGCCCCGAGCGTCCGCGCATCCATATCGATGATGTGCTTTTCACCGAGTTCATCGTCCAATAGGTCGCCCCCATGTCTCAAGACGATCTCCTGTCCCAGGAAGAAATCGACGCACTGCTCAAGGGCGTCAGCGGCGACGACGATGCCGAGGGCGAAGACAATGCAGCTCGAGGGCGCTTGCGCCCCTTCGATCCGGCCAATCAGCAGCGCATCATCCGCGAGCGTCTGCAGGCCCTGGACATCATCAACGAGCGCTTCGCCCGTCACTTCCGCACCGGCATGTTCAACCTGCTGCGGCGCAGCGCCGACATCAGCGTCGACGCCGTGCGCTACCTCAGCTACAGCGAGTTCTCGCGCAACGTGCCGGTGCCCACCAACATCAACATCATCGCCATGAAACCGCTCAAGGGCTCGGCCCTGATCGTGTTTCCCCCGAGCCTGGTGTTCATGGTGGTGGACAACCTGTTCGGCGGTGACGGCCGCTTCGTCACCAAGTCCGAAGGGCGCGAGTTCACCAATACCGAACAGCGCATCATCCAGCGCGTGCTGAACATGGCCATCGATGGCTACAGCGAGGCCTGGAAGTCCGTCTACCCGCTGGACATCAGCTACCTGCGCTCGGAGATGCAGTCCAAGTTCGCCAACATCACCAACTCGCCCAACGAGATCGTGGTCAGTACCAGCTTTCATCTGGAGGTCGGCAACCTCTCGTCCAGCTTCCAGATCTGCATGCCCTACAGCATGATCGAACCGCTCAAGGACCTGCTGACCAACCCGTTGAGCGAGAACAGTCGCGACAAGGACGGCGCCTTCCACCGGCGTATGGCCGGCGAGCTGCGTCATCCAGAGGTAGAGCTGGTGGCCAACTTCGCCACCATCGACTCGCGCATCGCCGAGGTGATGGCGCTGAAGGTCGGTGACATCCTGCCGCTCGAACTGCCCGATACCGTCACCGCCCAGGTCGACGAGGTGCCGGTGATGGAATGCGAATACGGCAGCCAGCGCGACCAGCGCGCCCTCCGAGTCCTGCGGATGTTCGACCACGCCGCCGGTCACCAGCCCAGCAACGCCTTCGTCAAAGGCTCTCGGCCTCCTTCCAAGGAATCGCACCATGACTGACCCCAATAAACCCGACTCCCCTGTCGGCGACGACGACTGGGCCGCCGCCATGTCCGAACAACAGGACGATGCCACCAGCGATGGCGCTGGCGAGGACGACCCCTGGGCCGATGCCATGGCCGAACAGCAGGCCGCCGAGGAGAACCCGGGCGAGCAGGCCCCAGAAGATACCCCTGCCGCAGCGCGCGCCGCAGGAGACAGCGTGTTCCGCCCGCTCGGTGAAAGCACCTCCTCCAGCGCTGCCCGCGAGCTCGACATGATCATGGATATCCCGGTCAAGCTGACCGTGGAGCTTGGTCGCACCCGCCTGACCATCAAGCAGTTGCTGGAACTGGCCCAGGGCTCGGTGGTGGAACTGGAGGGGCTGGCCGGTGAGCCGATGGACATCCTGATCAACGGCTACCTGATCGCCCAGGGCGAAGTCGTGGTGGTCGAAGACCGCTACGGCATCCGTATCACCGAGATCATCACCCCCTCAGAGCGGGTGCAGAAGCTCAACCGATGAACGAGACCACCTCCAGCGCCGCCGTCGACGGACTGGCCCAGGGAGGCGACAGCCTGCTGGGACTGGCCATGCTGGGCAAGACCGCCGCCGCCCTGGCACTGATCATCGCCATTCTGCTGGGCCTTTCCGCCTGGCTGAAGCGGCGGGGCGGCGGCTTTCACGGCCAGCAGTCCCGACTCAAGGTGGTCGGCTCCACCGCCGTCGGTCAGCGCGAGCGCGTGGTGGTGGTTCAGGTCCAGGATCGCTGGCTGGTGCTCGGCGTCGGCGGCGGTCAGGTCAATCGGCTGGACAGCCTGCCCGCCCCGACCGACGAGGCGACGCCCGCCCAGCCGGACGCGCCGCAGGGTGACAGCTTTGGCGAGCGCCTGGGCCAGGCTCTCAAGGCCAACCTTGGTCGGCGAGAGCGGTGATGCGACAGTTGATACTTCTTCAGCACAGCCTCTACTCCCGTCCCTGGACGCCACTGGTGGCCAGCCTCGGACTGGCCCTGGTTGTCTGTCTGCTGGCTGCCGGCCCGGCCCAGGCCCAGCAGATCCCGGGCCTGATCAGTGAACCCATGGCCGATGGCGGGCAGAAATGGTCGCTGTCGCTGCAGACCCTGCTGCTGCTCAGCGCCATGGCCTTTCTGCCCACGGCGCTGCTGATGATGACCAGCTTTACCCGCATCATCATCGTGCTGAGCCTGCTGCGTACCGCCATGGGCACCGCCTCGACGCCGCCCAACCAGGTGCTGCTGGGCCTCGCGCTGTTTCTGACCGCCTTCATCATGTCTCCGGTGCTCAGCGACGTTTACCAGGACGCCTGGCTGCCGCTGTCCACCGACGCCATCGATTTTGGCCAGTTCATCGAGCTCGCCCAGCAGCCCTTTCGCGAGTTCATGCTGGGCCAGACCCGAGAGCCGGACCTCGCCATGTTTGCCCGCCTGTCCGAGGTCGGCCCCCTGGCCGGTCCCGAGGACGTGCCGTTGCAGGTGCTGGTACCGGCCTTCGTCACCAGCGAACTGAAGACCGCCTTCCAGATCGGCTTCACCATCTTCATCCCCTTTCTGATCATCGACCTGGTGGTCGCCAGCGTGCTGATGTCACTGGGCATGATGATGGTCCCGCCGGTGACCATTTCGATGCCGTTCAAGCTGATGCTGTTCGTGCTGGTGGACGGCTGGCAGCTGATCATCGGCTCGATGGCGGAAAGCTTCTATTTATAGGCCCCCGACGACAGGGCCCCGGCGAAGGCCTACGGGCCCAGACAAGGCGGCGCCAGCAAGGAGACTCGTCATGCATCCCGAAACCGTCATGAGTTTGGCCTACCAGGGCATGCGCGTGACCCTGCTGCTGGGGGCGCCGCTGTTGCTTACCGCGCTGTTCACCGGCCTGCTGGTCAGCCTGTTCCAGGCCGCTACCCAGATCAACGAGATGACGCTGTCGTTCATTCCCAAGATCCTGGCCGTGTTTGCCGTGCTGGTGCTGGCCGGTCCCTGGCTGCTGCAGCTGATCATCACCTTCACCCGGGAGCTGTTTACCAGTATCCCGGCGCTGGTGTCCTGAGCCGGGCCGCCTGCGCTGAAGCCACCGGCCCTATCCCCGAGGCGCCCGCGTCCTGATGGTCGAGATCACCTTCACCCAGCTGCATGCCTGGCTCAGCCTGTTCCTGTGGCCGTTCATGCGCATCACCGCGCTGATGCTGAGCGCCCCCCTGTGGGGCCACAGCGCGGTGCCTACCCAGGCCAAGATCGGGCTGGCCGGTGCCATCAGCGTGGTCATCTCGCCGATGCTGCCACCACTGCCCGATGTCCCGGTGGCCTCCTGGGCCGGCCTCGGCCTGGTGGTCGAACAGCTGATCATCGGCGTGGCCATGGGCCTGTGCGTGCGGATCATCCTGGTGGTGGTACAGGCCACCGGTGAGTTTATCGGGCTGCAGATGGGCCTGGCCTTCGCCACCTTCTTCGACCCTTCCAGCGGCACCAACATGGTCGTGATCTCGCGCTTTCTGTACATGATCACGCTACTGATGTTCCTGGCGGTGAATGGCCACCTGATCGTGCTGGAACTGTTGATCACCAGCTTCGAGACCCTGCCCATCGGCATCCAGCGCTTCAACCCTGAAGCCTTCATCCTGCTGGCCCGCTACGGCGGCACCATCTTTGCCACCGGCCTGCTGCTGGCGCTGCCGCTGGTCGCCCCGCTGCTGACCATCAACCTGGCACTCGGCATCCTCAATCGCGCAGCACCCCAGCTGACCGTATTCAATATCGGCTTCCCCACCTCTCTCAGCGTCGGCCTGGCACTGCTGATGGTCCTGATGACCGACCTCGGTCGCTTTCTGCAGCGCCACTTCCACCAGGGTCTGGATTTCCTGCAGTCGCTGCTCGACACCCTGGCGCCCCTGGCAAGCTGACGGTGCCGGAAGCGATTGGAAGCCAGGCGCGATATCAGACTCGCGAACGACCCCGATCAAGCCGTGACTCACCGGGCTGCAGGCAGCGGCACACCCGAGACCAGGGCGGCTAGCGCCACGCTGATACGATGGACCCCCGATCATCGGCGAGATGCAGGCACGCATGGGCGCTTCACCACACACGGACGAGCAGGACAGGCAGCCCACCGCCCTGACGGCGACCTATGCTTCGACAGACAACCATGCCCCGACAGACGACCAGGCCCCGACAGACAACCAGGCCCTGACGGCGACCGATGCCCTGGCCCGGCTACCGATACTCGCCCCCTGCCTGCCGGAATTTTCCCGCATTCGGCCCTGGCGCCAGCGCCACCGTTGCCGCCCCGCCGCCGTGCTCGGCTGGGGCAACCGGGGGACCACCCGTCGCGCCAGGCGCCTGGCGACGGACAAGGGCCTGCCCTTCGTCGCCCTGGAAGACGGTTTCCTGCGCTCCTGGGGGCCCGCCGACGAAGGCTTCGCCAGCCTCTCCCTGGTGGTGGATCATAGCGGCATCCACTACGACGCCTCCCGGCCCTCCGATCTCGAGACCCTGATCAACCACGCCTACATCGACGCCACCGAAGAGGTACGGGCCAACGCCTTGATGGCGCGCCTGCGGCTCGCCCGACTGTCCAAGTACAACCACGCCCCTGACATTCGACTGGAAGATTCGTCCCGCTCCCGGGTACTGGTGGTGGACCAGACCCGGGACGACGCTTCCATTGTCGGCGGCGGGGCCTCGGAGGCCACCTTTGTTCGTATGCTTGAACAGGCCCTGGAAAGCCATCCCGAGGCCGAAATCCTGATCAAGATCCATCCGGAGGTGATCGCCGGGCGACGCCAGGGCCACCTGCTGGGGGCCGCCGGCCGTCCCCGCTGCCGCCTGATCACCGACGACATCAATCCCTGGGCCCTGTTCGACGTGGTCGAGGCGGTCCATGTGGTCACCAGTCAACTCGGCTTCGAGGCGCTGCTGGCGGGCCTGCCGGTCACCTGTCACGGCCTGCCGTTCTATGCCGGCTGGGGCCTCACCCAGGACCGACAACGCTGTGCGCGGCGTCAGCGACCGGCATCCCTGGCCCGGGTATTCGCCGCCGCCTACCTGCGCTACACACGCTACGCCAACCCCTATACCGGCGAGCCAGCGACGCTGGGCGACACCCTGGACCTGCTGGAGGATCAGCGCCGTCAGATACAGCGCGGCGCCGGGCACTGGCGATGCTACGGTCTGTCGCGATGGAAGCGCGGCTTCGTGACGGACTTCCTCGGCCCCCTGTCGCGGGTCGAACAGCTGCCACTGAGCTCGCTGAAATCGACCGATTCATCGTCTGAAACGGCATCCGACCCAGCACCCACGCCAGTGAATCATCTGGTGTGGGGCAGCCAATATCCCCGAAGAGACGATGTCCATCGCATGGAAGACGGTTTCCTGCGCTCGGTGGGGCTCGGTATCGATCTCACTCGGCCGCTGTCGCTGGTCATCGACGGGGCCGGCATCCACTACGACCCCACCCGTCCCAGCGAGCTCGAGGAACTGATCGAGAATGGCGAGTTCAGCCCGCGGGACCACCTGCGCGCACGCAGCCTGATCTCGCGGCTGGTACAACGGGGTCTGTCCAAGTACAACGACGGCCACGACGCCTCGCCCAAGCCCGGTTTGCCAGCGCTGCCCAGCGATCGTCCCCGGCTGCTGGTGATCGGCCAGGTGGAAAGTGACGCTTCGGTACGTCACGGTGCCTGTGAGATCCACACCAATCGCGCCCTGCTTGCAGAGGTGCGCCGCCGCCACCCCAACGCCTTCCTGCTCTATCGTCCCCATCCGGACGTGGTCGCCGGCGTACGCCAGGGCGAGCAGGTTCCCGCCGAGGCCTACGATGTGCTGGCAGCAGAGGGCAACATCACTGCCCTGATCGATCAGGTCGACGAGGTTCATACCCTGACCTCCCTGGCGGGCTTCGAGGCGCTACTCCGCAGTCGCCCGGTGATTACCTATGGCCTGCCGTTCTACGCCGGCTGGGGACTGACCCGGGATGAGGCAGCGACGCCCCCTCGGCGATGTCGGCGCGCCACCCTGGAAGAACTGGTCGCGGCGGCACTGATCCACTATCCCGGCTACGTGGACCCCGCTACCCGCCAGCCGATCAACGTCGAGACCGCGATCACCCTGCTCGAACGCCAACGCCAGCAAGGGCCAAGGCTGAGGCTGTGGCAACGCCTCTACCGACAGGTCCGGCGCTATCTGTACGGGCGCTATTGAGACGGAGCGCCAGTCCTTGCCCCTTGCCCCTTTTCCACCACAGGAGGACTCGACAGATGACGGCCCCCCAGCGCCAGATCCTGATTACCGGTGCCACCGGCGCCATCGGCGGCGCCTTGGCGCGCCACTACGCCAGGCCAGGGCATCATCTGGTGCTTCATGGGCGTCGCCAGGACACGCTGGCAGAGATAGGGCAGCGCTGTCGCGACCAAGGCGCCGAGGTCAGCCTGGCGAGCGGCCCCCTGGAAGACAACGATGCCCGACAGGCCTGGCTTGCGGGGCTGTCACGGACGCCGGATATCGTGATCATGTGCGCCGGCATCAACACCGGCGTGGTCGATCGCCGCGACGGCGAATCGCTTCAGGCAGGACGTCAGCTGATGGAAATCAATCTACGCGTGCCAATGGAAATGGCACGCCAGCTTGCCCCTGCCATGCAGCGCCGAGGCCGCGGCCAGCTGGTTTTCATCAGCTCGCTGGCCGCCTGGCATGGGCTGCCGGTCACCCCCAGCTACAGCGCCAGCAAGGCTGGCATCAAGGCCTACGCCGAAGCTCTGCGCGGAGGGCTCGCCAGCGATGGCGTCGGCGTCACCCTGGTGATGCCAGGCTACGTGGATTCGGCCATGGCCCGGGCGATGCCCGGCCCCAAGCCGTTCACCTGGTCGCCCGAAAGGGCGGCCCGGCGCATTGCCACGGCCATCGATGCCAATCGTCCCAGGGTCAGCTTCCCGCTGCCACTGTGCCTCGCCACCCAGGGACTGACCCTGTTGCCGCCGAGGCTGGCACAGGCCTTGATGCGATGGTTCGGCTACGGCGTGCCCTGATGTCGTCTGCGCAAGACACCAGGGAAGCAGTGGCCACATAGGCCCCTGCTGCTGACGCCCGAATTTCATCAATCACGTCGGTTTTGACACCAAAACTTGCCGATAGAACGCCAACTTTCCCTCGCACAGGCATTATCTGCACAGGATTTCGCACGCCACGCCCCTTGATGCTTAACAATGGCCGTCACTCATGCCAACTCCTGAAGTCGACGTCATCGACCGCTGATCTGCACGATCGCCCCGCCAGCGTCAGACGCTACGCCAGACATCCTGGCAGGAAGCCGGCTTCGCCCATCAAGGATGATCCCATGCACAAGCCACAGTTCTCCCCGCCCCGCAGGACTCCCTGCCATGCCGCCTCGAGGCTGTGTGCCTGGCGATCCCTTCCCCTCGCCCTGATCCTTGGCAGCGCCTCGTCGAGTGCCCTTGCACTTGACGTCGACCTCGCGCCACTCGACCAGAACCCCACCACCTTCGTTGGCACCCTGGAAGATCGCCCCCTGACCCTGGAGTTGCTCGGTCAGCAGGCGGTGACAGGAGGAAGCCGCGTGTTCGTGAGCATCAATGACAGACCCGTCACCCTGAGGCTACCTGCGGGCATCACCCTGGCAGAGGTCGATGGTCAGACCCCGGTGGTGCTCAGCGACGGCGAAGGCAAGGTGCTGCTCGCCGGGCGCCTCGATGCGCTCGGCCGTGATCGCACCCTCGCCCTGGCCGATGCACTGGGCCTGCTGGAACTCGACCAGACCCTGTACGGCGCACAGAAACAGGCTATGGCCCAGAACTTCCGGCCGGTCACCCAGCGCATCGACGCCACCATGGCGCCACTCGGCGACGGCCCCTATCAGCGTCCGCCGGGGATAAGTGTCTGGAGCACCGCCGAGATCGGCGATCTCGACGGCGACACCCGAAGTTCGGACTACTCCGGCGATGGCAAGGTCGCCCTGCTGGGCATCGACTACCGCTACCGCAACCTGCTGGTCGGCGTGGCCGCCGGCAAGAGCGAGATGTACCTGGATGGAAAAAGTGGTGGCCACACCGACCTGGGCGGCGAGATGGTCGCGCCCTACGCCGCCATCGCCCTGCTGAACGACCGCCTGGTGCTGGACGCTACCTTGCTGTTTCAGGACCTGGACGGCAGCGCACGACGCGACTATCTGGTCGAGGGCATCGATCTCGACGGCGATCGCTGGGGCGCGCGCGGCGCCGCCACCTACCACCTGCCGAGCTATCAGCTGACGAGCCAGCACCGGATCGACTCAAGCCTGACCCTGGGTGGGACCTATCTGGATGACGATGTGGATGGCGACTACCTGCAGGCGGAAACCGACTACGGCGAAGAAACCGGCGAAGTCTTTGCCGGAGTTCGACTGGGTGCCGACGTCTTCACCGGCCGCCTGTTCGCCGGCCTGCTCTACCACTACGACGTGTCCAGCGACGTGGACGACGACGCCGACTTTCTCGAAGGGAGCGATGACGATCGTACCGTGCTGGAGCTCGGTGCCACCCAGCGACTAGGCCGCGGCGTGGACGTTACCCTCGCGGGCCAGACGACACTGGGCAGCAGCGCTACCGAATACGACGTGATCAGCGCCTCGCTGTCCTACGACTTCTAGGCCTTCCAGGACCGCCTGGCGCAAGAGGCGTAGGCCCGAGTATTCAAACTAGTCAGGTGCAGGGGCGGACTCGCGCTGGGCCAGTCGCGCCAGCAGCAACAGCGAGGCCGAATAGTAGTCGTCGCCGGGGGCCAGGCCCGCAGGCATCGCCCGGCGGTCGCGGCCGGCCAGCGCGCGAATCGCCAGCACCCCGCGGGAGGCGGCGTACTCCGCCCGGGCCTCGCTGTAGACGTCGATCCAGGCCGGTGGCGGCTGGCGAGCGGGATCGTTCCACAAGGCCAGGATCGGCGAGACACCGGGACGATCGAGCTGGTCTGCCCAGGCCAGGTAGAGCGGGATACGCACCGCATCAAAGCCGAAGCGGGGCGGCCAGCCCGGCGCCGGAGCCAGGCTGCCGTCGGCGTCAAGCCGCAGCCAGTCGGTGGGCAACCGATAGCGACCGAAGCGGCCTTGCTCGAGCAACCTCAGGCCGTCTTCCACCAGCGTTTCCCAGCCCGCACCCGGCTCCGCCTGCGCAAAGTCGAGCAACGCCGGCATCACCCAGTAGGACAGGTTGAGGTCGACGTAACCCTCGCCACGAAACCCCTGCACCCCCGGCAGCAGCACCCGGTAGCCGCCGCGCTGCACCACCAGATACTCGGCGATGGCCTCGCGGATCATCGCGGCCGCCTGGGCGTAGCGGGGTTCCTGCCAACGGCTGGCGGCGCGCTGCAGCGCCCAGGCGATCAGGATGTCGCCATCACTGGCATTGTTGGGGTCCGCCACCGGTGGCACGTTGGTGGGGTCGTAGCGCCAGGAAAACAGCGCCACATCGGTCCGCGCCAGATGCAGTCGGGTCCACTGCCACAGCCGATCGAAGGCCTCGCGATCCCCCTGGGCCTCCGCCAGCAGCATGCCGAAGCCCTGCCCCTCCGAGTGGCTAACGTCGCCGTTGCCGCTGTCGAGAATGCGACCGTCGGCGCTCATGAAGCGGCTCTTGTAACGCTCCCAGCTCTCGTCGGCCGGTGCCGCAAGGGCAAAGGTCAAGGAGGCCACGGCGACCAGCAACATCGCCGTCAATCGGCGCCAACACGGGCCGGCATCAGTGGCCGGCGACTTCTTCCCTTGCATAGACGAACTCCAGAGGTTTTCCCGCCTCTGCCGTCACCACCCGAAGGGGCACCGAGCTATCGCCCCCCTGGCGTTCCAGCCATACACCATAGGCCCCGGCCAGCAGCGCACTGGCGGCACGGGCGCCGCGGGCTCGCTCGGCCTCGCTGTGACCGGCAACGGGATAGGCACCATGTTCGATGGTCAGCCGAGTTTCCCCGGCGGTCAATGACACCCAGCCCCAATCGCGCGCACGCCAAAGCTCGTTGAGGGTTCGCTCGAGCCCCTCCAGGGTCTGCTGGTCGGGCAGCATCAGTTCACTGGCCATTCTGGCCCCGATATGGCGCAGAAAAGTGCCTGCATCCTGCTCGCCGCCGGAGGCATACAACTCTTCCAGCAGGAATCGCAGCACATCGTTCCACTGTGACGCACAGTGGGTGCTGTCGAAGTACGCGAGCGAGCGGCGCCGGGCCGCGTCAAGGTCACTCATCTGCTCCCCCAAGGGTGTAGTCCAGGTACAGCCATGCCGAGGTCTCGTCATAGTCGCCGAAGGTGTCGTAGCCAAGGCGGCCACCCACCTTCATGTCATTGGTCAGCTGGTAGGAGGCGTCGCCTCCCAGGGTCAGGCCAAAGCCGCTTTCGCTGGAGGCGCTGTAGCGCGACTCCACCGCCGCGTCGGCATCGGCCAGGTCATCGAGCAGCGCCTGGGATTCGCCGTCGGTGGGGAAGAAGTCCTCCGCCGCCTCGGAGTAGCTCTGGAAGCCCGGCGACACCCTGGCGGAATAGGACCAACGCCCACGCTGCTCGCTGAAGCTGATCGGAAAGGCCACGCTGATATGGTCCTGCGGGCTGAAGTAGCCCCCGTGCCCGAACGAGTAGCGACTCAGGTTGCGATCGAAGTCGAGGTAGTTGACGTGCACCCCGGCCTTGAGCTCGCGGTCACGCTCGTTGATCGGACGCAGGTAAGCCCCCATGCCTGCCTCCAGCGAGTCGTTGTCGGCCACGTTGTCGCCGGTGTAGCGATAGCCGCCCAGGCTGACGTAGGCACCACTGTCGCCATTGTCGAAGCTGTAACCCAGCGCACCCCCGGTCTTGACCACGCCGCCCCAGTGCTCGCCGCTGACCGGATCGCGGGTGCCGGCGTAGGACAACAGGCTATCCTTCACCGCGCGGCGTTCCGCGGTCAGGGTGAACTCCCCGGAATCGCCTACCTTCGGGTGCAGGCGCAGGCCCCCGACCAGTTGGGACTGGTCGAAGCCCAGCGGAGTGGTGCCGACGTCCACGTCCAGCAGATCGCTGCGAAAGCCCAGTGACAGACCCACCCCGGCGTCGCTCTGGGAATCCGCCGACACGTCCAGGCCGTCGCCCCCCACCTGCCCCAGCCGGGACAGGTAGTCGCCGGTGACCCCGGCGCTGACATCGTCATCGCTTGCCAGCTCACCGATGGCCTCGACGATCGCCATGCGGCCGAAGCGACGCTCGGCGTCGCCGGAGGGCGTACCGGCGGACCCGTAGGCCGGGGTCACCGTCAGCTCGGCGCGGGAGCGACCAAAGACCGAGGAAAAATCGCCGGAGGTGAAGGTGGTGGGTGTTTCCACCCGATCGAACTGACTCAGGCCTTCCTCACCACTGCGCACCACCAGAGCGAGCCCACCCTGTGCCTTGGGCGATACCGCGCGGCGCACCTCGGCCATCATCCGCTCGACCTCATCGATCAGCGGCGAAGCCTGAGGAGCTGCCTCATCGGCCGAGGCCCCAGCCCCTGATCCCGTCCCTGAGCCAGCGCCCGCGGACAACGAGCCGCCAGGCAGCCAGGCGGGCCGTCCGCCACCAGCGCCACCGCTGGCGTTCTCGAAGGGGTTGTCGCCGGTGGTCGTGGCCAGCGCCAGCGACTGCTGCGGATCGGCGCGCAGCTCGCTGCGCGCCTCACGCAACAGCGCCAGGGCCTGGCGGTCCTGGCCCTGGGCCCGGGCCAGCCCCGCCCGCGACAGCAGCCAGCGAGGTCGATCCTGAGCGTTGGCCGGCGGCGCCACCAAAAGCTGCGACGCTCGCACGCTATCGCCCTGGGCCAGGGCCGCGTCGGCGGCCCCCAGGCGGGCGTCATCGCTCTCGGGAAAGCGGCTCAGCGTGTAGTCGTAGAGCTGCCCCGCCTGACGCTGGCGCCCCCCGTCCTGATACAGCCGCGCCATCGCCAGCAGCAGCGCCTGATCTTCGGGGCGTTCGCGCAGGGCGCTGGCCAGCACGTCATAGGCGCTGGCCAGCTGGCCCTGCTGGCGCAGCCGGTCTGCCTGGGCGACCCGGGCGCCGATCATCGCTTCGTCCAGCGCCGCACGAGCCGCCAGGCCAAAGTCGTCGCGCGCCTCGAGTCGCTGCACCAGCGCCTTGGCCTGGCGGTCGCGGCCGGCGCTCGCCAGCACCGCCACGTAGCCGGTGTAGGCTTCCACCGGCGCGTCCAGCTCGCCGGCGGTATCGGCCTCGACCAGCTCGAAGGCCCGGCTGGTCAGTCCCATCTGCTGATAGCGCTGGGCCACCTGGGCGCGGACTCCCGGATCGCTGGTGCTGGTCAGTACCTCATCGAGACGCTCCAGCGCCGAGGCGCGATCCCCCCGGTCCCAGGCCGCTTCGGCGGCCGCCAACGCCGACTGAGCCTCGGCCTGATCGGCCAGTCGCTGGATGTCCTCGTCGCGCAGCGCCAGCGGGATCGCCGCCAGATAGCGTCGGGTCTGGTCCCAGTCGCCCTTTTCACTGGCATACAGCGCCGCGGCCTGAAGCTGGGGCGCGCTGGCCTCGCTCAGGTTGAGCGGGCGAACCAGGTGGCCAGCCTCATCGACGCGCCCCTGGCGGTCCAGCAACCGAGCCAGATCCAGGCGCACCCAGGGGTCCGCGGGCGCCAGCGCCAGCGCTTCGCGAAGGGTCGCTTCCGCCTCGCTGGCGCTCTGACCGGTGGCCTGCTGCCGCAGCGCCTGGGCCCGGGCGGCGCCCAGGTCGCCAAGCTGGGCACGAGCGCTGGCCGGCAGACTGGCGGCCAGCGCCTCGGCCTCGGACCAGCGCTGCTGGCGTCGATAGACGTCGACCAGACCGAGCTTTGCCGAGGTGTCATTGCCCAGACTGAGGTAACGTTGTTCGGCCTGATCGAGACGTCCCTGGCGCTTGAGCAGATCGGCCTGCAGCAAGGTCGCCGCCCGCGCCCCGTCGCCACCATCACGGGTCAGCGGCGTCACCAGTTCGAGCGCACGATCCAGTCGCCCCGCCCTGGCCTGGGCGCGCGCTTCCCCCAGTCGAGCATAAAAGGCCGCGCTTTCGTAGGCGGCCTGCCATTGGTCGCGTCGCTCGGGTGCCAGCCGGATCGCCTGCTCCAGCGCGTCTCGCGCCTCGGCGAAACGTTGCTGGCGCAGCAGGGTCAGCCCCAGCCCGCCCTGGGCATCGGCGTCGTCCGGGGTCTGCTCGAGCACCTGCTGGAACTGCGCCTCGGCCTGGTCCAGCCGCTGCTGCTCCAGGCTGTCGTACCCCTGAGCCCTGGCCTGGGCCGCCTCGCGCTCCGGCGGCAGGGTCATCTTGTCGGCGAACAGCTCGGCGATCTGGCTATCCTCAGGATGCGCCTGCTGATAGGCGGCATACAGGTGCTCGTCTGCGGGGGTCGCCTCGAGCCACTCCAGCGCCTGACGCCAGGCGCGATCGGCGGCCGCATCGCCGGTCGCAGCGCGCTCGGCCAGACGCTCGATACCCTGGCGACGCGTGGCTTCACGGTAGCTCAGCACCTGGCCCAGCGCGGTGGCCAGCGCCGGCTCGTCGGGATGTTCACGCGCCATCGCCGCCAGGCGGTCGCGAGCCTCGCTCCAGCCATTGTCGGTGCCGGCCAGGGTCAGGTAGACCTCCGGCGCCAGCCTCGGCGGAACCGCGTCGCCCTCGAGCACCGCCCGATAGCTGGCCATGGCCTCGGCGTAGTTGCCCGCCGCCGCCTGGGAGCGGGCCTCGGCAAGCCGCTGGCCGTCGGCACGCCGCAGTTTCTGTTCCTGCGCCAGCGCCTCGACCCGGTCATCCTCCGGGGCCACCTCGGCCAACCGTGCCTGCCAGCGACTGGCCTTTTCCATATCGCCATCGGTCAGCGCATATTCCGCCAACAGGTACAGGGCACGCCGGTTGCCCGGGTCGGCATCGAGCACCCGCTCGAGGGACTGCTCGGCCAGATCGGCGCGCTGCCGATCCCGCCAGAAGCGAGCCTGCTCGAACAGCGGCGCCAGGGCCTGATCGGTTCCCTGGGCCTGGGCCGGACTCTGGTCCTGCGCCAGCGCCGGGACGGAAGACAGCGTCAATGACAGCAGGGAGCACGACAGCAGTCCTGTCGCACCGGCGCTGCGAACCTTGAACAAACGCATGTGTTTCATCGGCGTGGCGCTCCCCTGGTGTTGTCACTCTGCCCCTTGCCGTCGGCCACCGGGGTGTCGACGCGGCCTCCAGGAGCGTCGGCCTGGGCTTCAGGAGCGTCGGCCTGGCCCCCCTGCAGGCGCCGTGCAGCACGGCGAGCCAGTCCTCGGTGGCAGACCAGCCCCAGCAGTGTCACCACCACCAGCAGCAGAACCGCCATGGCCACCAGGTTCTGGCCCAGCATCCAGCGCAACCTCATGTGCCAGGGCATCTCGCCGACGCCCTGACGCGGCCCTGCGCGAAAACTTTCGGCACTGCCCTCGACAGGAATAAGCGCCAGATCACCATACACCGAGCGGCTTACCTCATCGTCGCCCAGTCGCGCCACCAGCGACGGCAGCGCCTCGGCGTCGTCGGCGACCGCCGCGACCACGAAGCGCGAACGGTTCAAGGGTGACGGCAGGCTGACCAGCCCCTGGGACACCTCGCTGTCCTGCAGCGCCTGGGCGGCCTCTCGCCACAGCGGCCGCCAGTCACCCAACAGCCAGTAGCGCCAGCGTTCCATCCAGGGCACCTCGGCCACCGCCAGACGCCCCTCGTCGGCCCGGTAAACGCCGGCGTCGAACAGCGACGTCTGCGCCAGACTGTCGAGGTCGGCGACCACCAGCAGATCCTTGTCGGTCAGATCGCCGGTGAGGGAAAGCCCTCGACGCACCTCGATGCCAAGGGCGGGATAACCGGTAGCGCCGGCGATACGGCCCACGCTGGTCAACAGCGCCGATAACTCGCTCTCGTCGGGGGCCTCGGGCACCAGCGCCACGCTGGCACCAAGATCCGCCTGACGCGAGAACGGAAACCCCGCGCTGACGAAGGACGACAGCGACGGCATGACGCTGAAGTGCTCTGCCCGCCGCAGGTCCAGCGTGGTGGTGGGCAGGATTCGGCTGATAGCGTCCTCACCCAGCCCAGGCGCGCAGTCGACCCCGTCTGCCACCGCCAGGTGAAAGTAGAACTGCAGGCGATTGTTGCCGTAGAGCAGGTCCCTGGGCAGCAGGACCTCGGCGCTCTGCTCCCGGCCCGCGCCTACCAGGCGTTGCCACAGCCGCTCCAGCGCCTTGCCCGACTCCACCGGCAAGGCCGCGAGATATTCGCCGTTGAGGCTGACATCGAGGCTCGAGGCGATGGGATCGAGCCAGGGCTCGTCGGGAAAACGATAGTCGACTCTCAGCCGATAGTTCTGACCGGGCCACAGAAACAGATCCGGCGGCACCCTCAGGCTCAGGGCGTGCTCCCGGGCGGACAGCCCGCGTGCCACGAAGCCCTCGGGTTCGCCCAATGAGGCCAGGCTGGCCGGGGTTTCGACATCGACCCAGCGCGGCGCGTCATAGGGCTCGCGAGGGGCTGGCGGGCTCAGTCGTTCGTCATCCAGGCGCAGCCGTTCGCCGCTCAACGTCACCGGCGCTGCGCTATCGAGACTCTCCCCGAGTCCCGACAGCGCCAGGCCGCGGGCGGCCCGGGCCACCTCGACGTCACTGTTGCCCACCACCAGCAGCAGCTTGAACAGCGGGTTGCGCGGATTGGGACGCATCAACAGGGTCGGCCCCTCGACCTGCGGCAGGGTCAATCCCGCCAGACGTTGCCCCGAGCGCCCGATCACCACCGCGTTGTCCAGCGGCAGGCGATCGTAAAGTGCATCGACCTGTAGCTGCCCGGCCTCGGCGTAGCGTCCGAAGTGCGAGGCAATGATGGCCGCCCCGCGCAACTGGGCCTCAGACGCATCGCGGGCCATCACCATCGCCACCCGACTGACATCCGCCGTCGCGGCATCGATAAAGGGCCTCGGCAGGCGGGCCAGCTCGTCGGGGGTCGGCAGCCGCTGCAGGGTCAAGGCCAGCCTGGATTCGGGGGCGATCTCCACCCTGCCGACGGCCTGGTCATCACCGTGGCACTGCTGGGTCGCCTGCCCCAGCAGGCGAAACTCCAGGCGATTGAAGGGCAGGATCAGGGCCGAAGGGATATCCAGGCGCTGGGTCATGCCGCCGGCGTTGAACTGGTCAAGGTCGATGGTCTGAAGCGTCTCGCCGTTGAGCAGCACCCCGAGTTGGCTGTCGGCCGGCAGGTCACTGTGTGACAACGACAGCGACAGCGACGCAGCCACCGCCACCTCATCATCGCGCAGCGAGAATGCAGTACCCGAAAGCCGGGTGTTCGGGGTCAGGCGCAAGGTCTCGTCAGCGGCCAGCAGCGGGATCGACAACTCGCGCCGGGTCGGTTGCAACGGCTGGCTGACGCTGTCCAGATCCAGCCGACCGTCCTCGCCGAAACGCAGCGGAGGCAACGTCTCGCCCGGTACCGAGGTGTCACCCGGCACGTCACCAAAACCGCCGGCCTCGTGCGTCACGCCGATCGTCGGCGCCGGGACCTGGGCCCAGACCCGGTGCGAGACCATCAATACCCCGAGCACGATGGTGGCCACCAGCATCACCGGCGCCAGCCAACCTCGACTAAAGCGCCCCTGGGTCAGCCCCCGCACCGGGCTACGGAAGTGCAGCCCCTTCTGCTGCCACTGGTGGAAGAACAGTCCCACCACCGAGCGCACCACATGCCACAGTGACGCCAATGGCCGGTCCTGGGGATGCGGTGCCTCGGGAATCCAGGCGTCGGCACGCCCCATGACCACCCGCACCAGTTCTCTGCGCTGGCGCAGCGGCAACTCATCGAAACGAAAGCGCAGTGAGTCATCGGCACCGGAAGCATTGACCGAACACACGGGAAACATCAGCCCCCGTCGATTGAAGGTGATCTCCAGGCACTCCACCTCGCTGCCCAGGGCCGAGCGCTTGCCCTCCACCAGGGCGCCCCCCATGGACAGGTTGGCGGTCCAGCTCTGCACCGCATGGCCACTGGCCAGATGCAACACCACCGGAAGACGCGCCTCGACCCGCACCGAGCGCCGCAGCTGGCGCGTTTCCCGTGCCACCGCGATGGCCGCCAGCAGCACCAGAATGCTGACGGAGGCCCACATCACGTTAAACAGCATGACGCTGGTCTGGACATCGAACAGATCATTCCAGAAGACCCGCACCAGCCCCCACACCACCGCCGCCACCAACAGGCCAAGCACGAACAGATGGGGACGCACCGCCTCACCGTCGAAGTAGCCCTCCTCCAGCAGTCCACCCTTCTCGGTGACATTGAACTTGCCCCGACGCGGGCTGAGCAGAGTCACCAGGGTCGGCTTGAGCAAGTGAAAGGCCAGCACGCTTTCGTAGATCTCGCCCCAGAAGGAGTAGCGGAAGCGCCCCACCAGCCGCGAGTTGGTGTAGATCGCGTGAAACAGATGCGGCAAAGCGTAGACGGCGATCATCTGCGGCGACGAGGCAATGACGTGCAGATCAAACAACAGGTAGGCCAGGGGTGCGGTCAGGAACACCAGGCGAGGCATGGCGAACTGGAAGTGCAGCATGGCGTTGAGGTAGCAAAGCCGCTGCGGCAGGCGCAGGCCACGCCCCCACAACGGATTGTCCAGCCGAAAGATCTGGGTCATGCCCCTGGCCCAGCGGGCCCGCTGGCCGATGTGCAGAGACAGTCGCTCGGTGGCTAGGCCAGCGGCCAGGCGCACCCCCAGGAAGGCCGTGTTCCAGCCACGCCGCTGCAGCTTGAGGGCGGTATGGGCATCCTCGGTCACGGTTTCCACCGCGAAGCCGCCGATCTCTTCCAGCGCGCTTCGCCGCATCAGTGCACAGGAACCGCAGAAGAAGGCCGCATTCCAGTAGTCGTTGCCCTTCTGCACCGGCCCGTAGAACAGCTCCCCTTCGTTGGGGATGTCCGCCCCGGCGACGAGGTTGCGCTCGAATGGATCCGGGGAATAGAAGTGGTGAGGCGTCTGCAGCAGTGCCAACCGCTCATCGGCGACAAACTCCCCCACCGTGGCCTGCAGAAAGGCCCGGGTCGCCACATGGTCGCAGTCGAATACGCAGATCAGCTCGCCGTCGGTCAGCCCCATGGCGTGATTGAGGTTGCCCGCCTTGGCGTGGCTGTTGTCTTCCCGGGTGATGTAGCCGACCCCCACCGCCGCGGCGAAGGCGCCGAACTCGGGTCGCTTGCCATCGTCCAGCACATAGATACGCATGCGATCCGCCGGGTAATCGATGTTCTGGGCGGCCAGCACCGTGTCCCGCACCACCTCGAGACTCTCGTTATAGGTGGGGATATAGATGTCCACCGTCGGCCAGCGCGTCGCATCCGGCGGCATCGGCCGGATCGTGCGCTCCAGCGGCCAGGCGATCTGGAAGTACCCCAGCACCAGGATCACCCAGGCGTAACACTCGGCGGCCAGCAGACCGTAGCCGAACACCGCCTCGACCTGGGTATCGAACACCAGCGTCTCGCTCAGACGCCAATACAGGTAGCGGGTAGAGACCAGCACCGACAGCAGCATCATCGCCTGGCGTACCCAGCCACCACGAAGGCGAGCCAGCACCAGCAACGCCAGCATGCCGACACCGGCGAACACCAGCTGGCGCTCCAGGGTCAACGGCGTGGTGACAAGCAGGGCAGCCAGGGGCGCCCCCAGGATCAGCGCCAGCAGACGCGCGCCCAGTGACGCAGAGGAAGAGACGTTCATGGGCATCCTATAGCGCCGGGGCGACCACCCCATGGGACTGGAGTGAGGGGAGCAGACGACTGACGCTGCGGGCCAGGGTGTCGATATCGTGGGCCGCCGCCGAGGCTGGCGCGTAGTCGAAGATCGACTGCTCGCAGGCCAGCGCCTCGGGAATCGCCTCGTCACGATGCACGTTGCCGAGCAACGGACTGCCCAGGCGATCCTGCAGGAAGTCGGCCACGTCGCTGGAAAGCCTGCGGCGTCGATCCACCTGATTGATGATGTAGTAGGGCCTGACACCAGGCCCCATGAAGTCGCCGCCTTCGATACGCGGCAACACCGACAGCGAGGCACTGTCGGCCAGCAGCACCGCCACCTGGATGGCATCGGCAGCGCCCATGGCGGTTAGGCTCGGCGACGGCCCAGGCGGTAGATCCGCCAGCACCACACAGCGTGGCTCGTTCAGCAGAGGCCCCAGGCGCTGGGCCACCGCTTCGGGGTGCGCGCCGAGCCAGGACTCGAACGCCAGGCGCTGGGCGTCGCTGACCTCGCCATAGGGCAACAGCTCGATACCGCTGGCACTGGGCACCAGCAGGCGTCGCCAGTCATCGATCTCCACGGCCTGGGCGACAAAACCTCGCCCCTCGCCGAATCCCAGCCCGAAGTGCAGTCGCAGAGCGTTCTGCACGTCGAAGTCGATGACCACCACCCGGTGCCCGAGACGCTTGAGGGCGTGAGCCAGATTGGCGGTCAGCGTTGTCTTGCCGACGCCGCCCTTGGGCGACGACAGGGAAACCAGATTCATTGAGAGATTCGTTTGAGCAGAGGTTTGAGCGGCGTTTCCTTGCCGGTAGCGGCCTCGGACGACGCCTTGTCCGGGGCACTGCGAAACAGATGGCCAAAGCGCCCGGCAGGCGGCACACGTGCCTCCCCAGGAGGCGAGGCCTCACCCACGCTCAAGGCGTTGGTGGCAGGCGCCTGGTGCTCGACCCGCCGCCCAGCGGGTGGTTCGCTACGCTCAGCGACGGCCGAGGGGGCGGGCCGGGCGGCAGGACCAGAGGCAGGCTCGGGGGCCGGGGCTGCGGGAAGCTTTTCCAGCGTCGCCCAGGCCTTCCCCTTGCGCGCAGGGGCCACCTCGGCTGCCGTTTGCAAGGGCTCTGGGCGAGCACCTGGCTCGGCGCGTGACGGCCTGTCACCAGGATCGACGTCGTGGCCCGAGAGCTGGCCAAGCAGCCCCCAGCGTGGCTGCCCCGCCTCCTCATTGGTGCGACCAAACGCCTGGTAGCCTGCGGTATCGGAACCGGTCTTGCGCAGGAAATCCTGGATATCGTCCGAGGCACTCATCTTCCGTCTCCAACGGGCCAAGGCACGCCTCTCCCATGCCTGGTCCGTCACGGCACCGGCAAGAGAGAATGCGGGAAAGATGCTTCGACCAACGAAGCACATGTCGACCAAAGAGGCATATTACTACCACTTTTGTGCCGCTACCGCAGCAAGCGATCTCTCAACGCGCCTTGCGACAATTGCCTGATTCCTCGTCACTTCTCAAGCATAGCCACGCCAGAGCCTACCTTCAGGCGGGCCAACGGCCGCGCCTCCAGCAAGCAAAAACTCAGAAAAATGAGTGAGAAACCTATGGGGCCAGGACAGCCAGGGATAGCGCACCGCCAAGGGCCACAGCCCTCGGGACACCTGAAACCGCAGAAAGAAAACGATCGATGTGGCAAAAAAAGGCCGATCCGAGCCACGGCCCGAATCGGCATAAATTTCTAGAATTCAAGCGCTACTGTGCCAGGGCGGCAACCAATGCCTGCTCCCAGCGCGCGTCGCGCTGGCCACACACGACAAAGAACGGATTGAGCAGCGACTCACCACGATTGCAGCGCAGCGGCTCAAGGGTCTCTGCGTCCAGCACCAGTCCACCGGCGGCGGTGACCACCGCCTGGGCGGCGGCGGTGTCCCACTCGCAGGTCGGTGCCAGGCGCGGGTACAGATCGGCCTTGCCCTCCGCCACCAGGCACAGCTTGAGCGAGCTACCCATCGAGGTGCACTCGGTGGCCGGCAAGCGTGCACAGAAAGCCTCGAAGGCCTCGGCACCATGGCGGCGGCTACCCACCACCACCCAGGGGGCCTCGCCGGGGTCCGGCAGTTCACGCGCATGGATCGGCTGGCGCGACTCGCCCTCGGATCGCCAGGCGCCATTGTCCTGTTCACCGAACCAGGTCACCCCCAGCACCGGCGCGTGGACCACCCCGAGCACCGGGACGCCATGCTCGATCAGCGCCACATTGAGGGTGAATTCACCGTTGCGATTGACGAACTCCTTGGTGCCATCCAGCGGGTCCACCAGCCAATAGCACGACCACCCAAGACGTGTCTCGGTCGCGATCTCCTCGGATTCCTCGGACAGCACCGGCACCTCCGGCGTCAGTCGTCCCAGCAGCGCCACCAGGGCGTGGTGGGCGGCCAGATCGGCCTCAGTCAATGGGCTATCGTCGTCCTTGTGCTCGACCTCGAAGTCGCGCTGATAGATCTCGAGCACCAGTCGACCGGCCTCTTCCACGCCGGCGACCAGGGCATCCTTGTGTTCACTGCTCAGAGAAACGGGCACGCAAGACTCCTTGATATAAGGCCCGATCGGGGTCGACACGACGGGCCGATACACAGTACCGGGAAGGCCAGGTCTTCCCGGAAATCGTGGTGCCAAGCTTAGCGTGAGTGGCGTATCGAGCGCAGGGCTGCAAGCGGATCGGCACGGGTCCGACGCCGCGTGCTCAGGACGAGATCAGCGGCAGCCACAGCCATAGCGCCAGCAGCGCGGCCAGCAGTACCGGCGGGGTCAGCTTGAGCCCGACCTTCATGTACTGGCCCCAGCTGATGTGGGTGCCCTTTTCCGCCAGCACGTGCAACCACAGCAGAGTGGCCAGGCTACCGATGGGGGTGAACTTGGGCCCCAGGTCGTTGCCGATGACGTTAGCGTAGATCATCAGCTCCCGGGTCAGGTCGCCGACCTGGGCCTGGTCGATGGCGAGTGCCCCCACCAGGGTGGAGGGCATATTGTTCATGATCGAGGCCAGCAGCGCCGAGGCCACCCCGGTACCCAGCGTCGCCACCAGGGTGCCCTGCTGGCCGAGCCAGGTCAGCAGGGCGCTGGCGTCTTCGGTCAGCCAGGCGTTGCCGAGCCCGTAGACCACCAGATACATGCCTACCGAGAACAGCACGATCTGCCAGGGCGCGCCCTTGAACACCCGCGACAGCGAGATCACCGTGCTGCCCCCGGCCTGGTGCCAGCGACCGGCCAGAGCGACCAGCACCAGCGCCGCGCTGCCGGTCACCAGCGCCACCGGCACGCCCAGCGGCGCGGTGACGAAGAACGCCACCAGCAACGTCGCCAGCACCGGGAAGGCGGCGCGGAACACCAGCGGGTCGCGGATGGCGTGGCTCGGCGCCTCGAGGCGTTCGACGTCGTACTGCTCCGGTATATCGCTGCGAAACATCCAGGTCAGCACCAAGAGGGTCGCCGCCAGCGAGACCAGGTCCACCGGCACCATCACCATGGCGTAGTGGTTGAACGAGATATCGAAGAAGTTCGCGCTGACGATATTGACCAGGTTGGAGATGATCAGCGGCAGACTGGTGGAGTCGGCGACGAAGCCGGTGGCGATGATGAAGGCCAGCGACGACTGAGGCGAGAACTTCAGGCGCAGCAGAATCGCCATGACGATGGGGGTCAGCAGCAGCGCGGCCCCGTCATTGGCGAAGAAGGCCGCGATCACCGCCCCCAGCAGCACGATCAGCGGAAACAGGCGGCGTCCGTTGCCACCGCCCCAGCGCGCCACGTGCAGCGCCGCCCAGGAGAAGAACCCGGCCTCGTCGAGGATCAAGGAGATCAGGATCAGGGCGACGAAGGTGAAGGTCGCGTCCCACACGATGTCCCACACCACCAGCACATCGGGCAATTGCACCACCCCGACGGCCAGGGCCACCGCGGCGCCCCCGAGGGCGCTGGTACCGATACCGAGGCCCTTTGGCTGCCAGATCACCAGCACCAGGGTCACGACGAAGATGGCGAATGCCAGCATGGAAAACTCCCTGTCAGAGACTGTCCTGATTGACCCGCGAAGACACCTGCTCGGCGCTTTCGACCCGCTCGGAGTAACGCTGGGTCAGGTAACCGTCACGGCCACGGTTGAGCCAGGTGAACTTCATCAGCTCCTCGCACACGTCGACCACGCGCAGATACAGCGGGGACAAGCGCATCCGCCCCGCCTCGTTGAATTCGTTGAAGGCCTTGGGCACCGACGATTGATTGGGGATGGTCAGCATGCGCATCCAGCGCCCCAGCTGGCGCATCTGGTTCACCGTGTTGAAGCTCTGGCTGCCACCACACACCTGCATCAGCGCCAGGGTCTTGCCCTGGGTCGGGCGAACCCCGCCGAGTGACAGCGGAATCCAGTCGATCTGGGCCTTCATCACCGCCGTCATGGCGCCGTGGCGCTCGGGACTGACCCACAGCATGCCCTCGGCCCAGCTCGCCAGATCGCGCAGCTCGGCGACCTTGGGGTGGTCGGCCTCGGCGCCATCGGGCAGCGGCAGCCCCTGGGGCGAGAAGGTACGCACCTCGGCGCCGAAGGCCGCGAGCAAGCGCCCGGCCTCCTCGGCCAAGAGCCGCGAGTAGGAACGCTCGCGCAGCGAGCCGTACAGCACCAGGATGCGAGGCGCATGGCGTGGCGCGCTGGGCGGGGCCAGCTCGTCCACGGCGATAGGCCGCCACAGCTCCGGATCGATGTTGGGCAGGTCCTTGAGCAGGGTATCGGGGCTCATGTGCGGTTTGCCTCCAGCGTGACGGTCTCGCCGTCTTCCTTGGTGAAGCTGTCGCCCTCGATGGCCGACAGCGGCGCCTCGACCAGCGCCAGTACCCGCTCGGAGGGACGGCACAGCGCCGCGCCCCTGGTGGTCACCACGATGGGTCGGTTGATCAGGATGGGGTGAGCCATCATGGCGTCGATCAAGGCCTCGTCGTCGAGGCGGTCATCGCCGAGGCCCAGCTCGTCGTAGGGCGTGCCCTTCTGGCGCAGCAGTGCCCTGGGCGTGATGCCCATGGCCTCGATCAGCTCGCCCAGGCGCTCGCGGCTGGGCGGTGTCTTCAGGTATTCGATGACCTCGGGCGATTCGCCGGAGGCCTCGAGCATGGCCAGCACGTTGCGCGAGGTGCCGCAGGCCGGGTTGTGGTAGATCAGCGTCATGGGGTCTCCGGGAGGCGCTCTTGGCTATCGAGGCTGTCGTGGCTCAGCAGGTCCTGGTGTCGTCACCGGTGGCGGGGCCCAGCAGGTCGGCCAGGGGGTTGCACACCTCCGGCCGGCTGGCGCAGCAGTCGCGCACCAGAAAGTCGAGGGTGGCCACCATGTGCGCCAGGTCCGCCCGATAGACGATGGAGCGGCTTTCCCGGCGCTGGCTGACCAGCCCCGCCCGGCTGAGCACGCCAAGGTGGGCCGACAGGGTGTTGTGGGGCACCTCCAGGCGGCGGGCCAGCTCGCCGGCAGGCAGGCCTTCGGGCTCGTGGCGCACCAGCAGGCGAAAGGCAGCGAGCCGGGTGGGCTGAGACAGCGCAGCGAAGGTGTCGAGGGTCGGTTGCAGATCGTCTTTGTCCATATGTCCGGAATTATGGACATATTGATGTGCGGGTCAAGTACTTCTTGATCCAGGGCATCTCGCTTGCCGTCACCCTGGCCAAGAACGACAAAGCGGCGACGTCCAGCAAGACGCGCCGCTTTTTGGTTGAGGGGGCTGTCACACGACGACGATAGAGTCGTGCTACCTGCGCGCTATACCAGCGCTACATCGACCCTACATATAGTTGAACAGCGACAGGTCGCGAATGCCGATAAAGGCCTGCTGGGCGGCCTGCATGCCTACCTGACGCATGCTGTACTCGGAGATCGCCTGGTTGTAGTCCAGATCGACCAGGTCCGACATGGTCTGGGCGTAGTTGAGCTCGCGGTTGCCGCTGACCGAGTCGATCACGTCCAGCTCGTTGAGCCGCGCGCCGACCGAGGCCCGCTTGGTCAGCACGTTGTCGAGGCTGGCGTCCAGCTCGCGCATGGCGCCGTTCAGGGTGTTATGCAGCGTCGCCTGCTTTGCGGGGGTGTCGGCGGGGGCTTCCAGCACCGACAGCACCTTCTCGAAGGTGGTGAAGACGTTGGTGTTCATGGTGTCGGCGGGACCGAAGGTCACGCTGTCGCCGGTCGCAGGCGCGCCTTCAAGCTCCAGGCGCAGGCCACCCACCTCGACGCTGGTGCCTTCGGGGTCGTAGGGCTGATCTTCCAGGGCTGCACCGGCGCTTACCCAGGAGCCATCGTCTTGTTCGACCTTGACGCTGTAGGTGGGGGCGTCGTCGGTACCACCGAACTCCACCTGGTAGCGCTTGCCGTGGCCGGCGTCGCTGTTGTCGACCACATCGGGGCCGGCGAAGGTCACACTGCCGCTGTTGTCACCCTGCTCGGCCACGTAGCCCGCGCCGCTGGGCACGCTGGTGAAGATGTCGGCGCCGGTATCCCCCACCGCCATCAGTCGCGAGGCGTCCACCTGCTGCTCGCGCACCTTGTCACCGCCCACGTACTCGATGCCGTTGCCGCTGTCGGTGAAGGGCTCAGCGCCATCGGCGTAGCCACCGAACAGGTAGCGACCGTTGCCGTCGGTGGCGTTGGCCTGACCGATCAGCGTCTCGTAGACGCCGCGCAGTTCACTGGCGATGGACTGCCGGTCGGCATCGCTCAGGGTGTCGTTGGAGGCCTGGATCACCAGCGCCTTGGCGCTGGCCAGGGCGTCGCTTGCGCTGTTGAGCACGCTTTCTTCCTGGGACAGGGCGTTGCGCGCGCTGACCCGGGCATCGGTGTACTGCTGGGTCACCGCCTGGGCCTGGCTGACCGCCACCGCCCGGGACGCCGCCTGGGGGTCGTCGGAGGGATTGACCACCCGCTTGCCGCTGGCGAGCTGCTGGCTCAGGTGAAGAAACTCGGACTGCTGACGGTTGAGCGAGCTGACGCTCTGGTCGTACATGGTGACGGTGCTGATACGCATGCTCTGCTCTCCTTAGCCGCGCAGTCCGAGGATGGTGTCGACCACCGAGGTGGCGGTGTCGATGACCTTGGCGTTGGCCTGGTAGTACTGCTGATAGCGGATCAGGTTGGCCGCTTCCTCATCCAGGTTGACCCCGGACTCGGACAGCTTCACCGCGCTCAACTGCTCGGTCAGCCCCTGCTGGGCCGCCAGATTGACCTGCACCACGTTGGTACGGTTACCCACGTCTCCGACCAGCGAGGCGTAGGCCTGGCTCAGGGTGGCGCTGCCGCCCACGCTCATCTCGTCCTGCAGCCCCTGCAGGGCCAGGGCGTTCTCGTTGTCGCCGCTGGCGCCGGTTTCCCCGGCGGCGGCGATCTTGTCGGGATCGCTGATGGCGGTGTCGAAGCCACCCGCGGCGCGGCGCACCGGCTGCACCTCGAAGCGATCGCCGTCGGCCAGGGCGCTGGGGTCATCGATGCCGAGCGTCACGCCGCCAAAGGTCAGGGTGTTCTCGGTGGCGTCGAAGCTCGCGTCCACCGCCTCGCCGGTGTCCTTGCGGGTGACCTCGAAGGTCGGCGGCGAGGCCGAAGCGTCGCTGACCTTGACCTCGTAGTCGGCCGCCTCGAGGTCTTCGATCTTGTCGATGTTGAAGCTCGCGGTGACCGTGGCGCCGCCGCTGTTGGCGTCGTTGGCAAAGACCCGCGGTTCGCCGATGTCGAACATGTCGCCACCGCTATTGCCATCCAGATCGTAGCCATCGGCGTGCTGTTTATTGAAGGCCACCGCCATGGACACCGCCAGCTGGCCGATCTGGTTCTGGGTGCGATCCAGGGTCTCGGAGCGGAACTGGATCAGCCCGCCGAGCGAGCCGCCCTGCAGGCTGTCCTCATCGAGTCGCTGCAGGCCGCCGCCGGGGTCCTGGTAGCCCACCACCACCCGCTGGGGATCGCTGGCCGAGGCCACCGCCTTCAACTGGTAGGACTCGGTGCCGGCCACCAGCGGCTGGCCGCCGGGCAGGCTGACACGATAGGAAGAACCGTCCTGTACCGTCAGTTCCACCCCGATACGCTCGCTCATCTCGGTGACCAGCTGGTCACGCTGGTTGAGCAGCGCGTTGGGGGCCTCGCCGGTCTTGGCCTTGGCCAGGGAAATCTCGCGGTTGAGCGAGGCCAGCTGCTCGCTCTGGTTGTTGATCTGGGTGATCTCGTCGCGGATCTGGCTGTTGATACCGTCCTGCATGTCCTGCAGGTAGCTGTCGAAGGCGCGGAACTGGGCGCTCAGGGTGTCCGCCGCGCCCAGCACGCCCTGACGGGCGGCAGGGTCCGAGGGGGCCGAGGCCAGGTCTTCCAACGACGAGAAGAAGTTCTGCATCAGCGGTGCCAGACCGGCGTCCTGATCGGCCAGCAGGCTGTCGATCTGGTTGATCTGGGTCTGGTAGGCGTCCAGCGCCGAGCTTGAGCTCACCGCACCATTGAGCTGGTCGGCCACGTACTGGTTGAACTGACGCTCGATGTCGTTGACCTGGACGCCCTGGGTCCCGCCGCTGCCCTCGCCCAGCACCGTGATCTCGCGGTTGTAGCCCGGTGTATAGACGTTGCTGATGTTGTTGCTGGTGGTGGTCAGGGCGTTCTGGGCGGCATTCAGGCCGCTCAAGCCGATGGAGAACATGCTCATGGTGGAATTCCTTTCGCCGATAGCCTGTTTATCGGCCGAATGGCCGCTGGCTTGAGAGCCTCGGTACCGCAAAAACCATTAATTTTCCGGGCGACTAGGCGCTGTCCGAAAAGTCGACGAGCGAAGGTTAGACAAGGCAAAAATCGGTGAGAAAGCGCAGTTTACGGGGTGTAAATGAGCATGTTGATCCGATTTTTAACGCCGTATTACCGAGCGCAGGCACTTTTCAGACAAGCCCTAGAAGACCTGGGTGGGGTTGGCGCTTATATCCGCCCTGGCCAGCCAGTCGCTGCCACGCTCACCCGCGGTGGCACCCGCATCCACCTTCTTGGCGGCTTCTGCTGGCGATGCGCCGACATTCGCGGGTCGAGCCTCGCCGGCCGCCACGCGGGTGGCGCCTGCGCCGTCATCGATCGGGCCGAAGGTGTGCATCACCGCGATCAGCTTGGCGGCGTAGGCCGGGTCGGTGGCGTAGCCGCCCCGCTGTAGCGCGTGGGCCGCGGCCTCGGCGTCCGGCGCGGTGGTGACCTCGGCGTAGCGGGCGTTGTTGCTGATCAGCCTGGCGTAGTCGGTGAAGGCCTCCTCGAAGGAGCCGTAGACCCGAAAGTCATCGCGAATACGCTGGCGTTGGCCGTCTTCCACCTCGTGGGTGGTAATACGGGTGGTGGGGCCGTCCCAACTGCTGCCGGCCTTGATGCCGAACAGGTTGTGACTGTTGTTGCCGTCGGCGGTGGCGATCTCGTGACGGCCCCAGCCGGTCTCCAGCGCCGCCTGGGCCAGGATCAATTCCGCCGGCACGCCGGAGGCGCGGCTGGCGGCCTGGGCCGGGGCGGCCAGCTTGTCGAGGAAGGCCTGGACATGGGCCGGGGTGTCGCGTGCCTCGCGCCCGCTGATGCGCTCCTCGGCCTGGGCGGTGGTCATGCCCTGGCTGACGGCGCCCAGCTCGTCGAGGAAGTTGGTCGGCGCCTCGACCTCGCTGTCTGCCGGCGCGTCCGCTCTCAGGGCGTTGGACAGCGGACGCGGCGTGCCACGGGGAATGCCCGCGATCAGTGCCTCGACATCCTTGGCCTGGCTGGCCTCGGGGCCACGTAGCTGGGCCATGAGCTGGTCGGCCAGGCCGATGCCGCGGCTGGCCATGGTCTGGGACCACTGCTGGTCGAGCAGCGTCTGGTAGAACTGGGTCTGCTTCGAGTCGGTCAGGCCAGAAGACGGCACTGCGTCGCGCATGCTCTTCATCATCATGTTGATGAACATCGCCTCGAACTGGCGCGCCGCCTCCGCCGCCGCCGCCGGGTCCTGCTGGCGGGCGCTGGTCTTGAGTCGCGCCAGCCCCTGCATGTCCAGCGCGAAGCCGGCCTGGCCGACGCTGCCGGTGGCCCGGCTGGCGCCGGACAGGGCAGAACCCGAGAGTCTTGTTGCGGGCCCCGAAGCCAGCCCTGTCATGGGCCCAGATGAAAGATCAGAGATAGCCATCAGATGATCTCCAGCTCGGCTCTGAGCGATCCCGCGGCCTTGAGCGCCTCGAGGATCGACATCAGGTCGTTGGGGGTCGCGCCGAGGGCGTTGAGGGCGTCCACCACGTCGAGCAGATTGGCGCCTTCGACCACCTGCAGGGTGCCCTGACCCTCGTCGATGGTGATATCGGAGTCCGGTACCACCGTGGTCTCGCCGCCACGGCTGAAGGGCGCCGGCTGGCTGACGCCGAAGGCGGTGTCGATGACAATCGACAGGTTGCCGTGAGCCACGGCGGCGCGCTTTAGCGTCACGCTGCCGTTGAGCACGATGGAGCCGGTGCGCGAATTCAGCACCACCTTGGCCCGGGCCGGCATCGGGGTGACGTCGACGTTCTCGACACGGGCCATGAAGTTGACCCGGGAGTTGGCGTTGGTCGGCCCGTTCAGGGCGATGACCCCGCCGTTTCTGGCCGAGGCCACCGGGTAGTCGAAGGTGTCGTTGATCGCCCGGACCACGCGCTCGGCGGTACCGAAGTCGGCCTGGTTGAGCTGCAGCTCCAGCACGCCGTCACGGCTGCCCAGCGCCAGCGGTACCGTCTGCTCGACCATGGCGCCGCCGGCGATGCGCCCGGCGGCCTGGTGGCTGATCTGCACGCTGGAGCCGGCGGACTCGGCGCCGGCACCGTTGATCAACAGGTTGCCCTGGGCCAGGGCGTAGACGTCGCCATCGGCGCCCTTCAATGGTGTCATCAACAGGGTGCCGCCGCGCAGGCTGCGGGCATTACCGATGGAAGACACCACCACGTCGAGGCGCTGGCCGGGCTGGGCGAACGGCGGCAGGTCCGCGGTGACCATCACCGCCGCCACGTTGCGCAACTGCATGTTGGTGCCCGGCGGCACGGTGATGCCGAGCTGGGACAGCATGTTGTTGAGGCTCTGGCCGGTGAACGGCGCCTGCATGGTCTGGTCACCGGAGCCGTCCAGGCCCACCACCAGGCCGTAGCCCACCAGCTGGTTGTCGCGCACCCCGGCGAAGCTGGCCAGGTCGCGGACCTTCTCGGCGCGAGCCAGGTGGGAGAAGGCCGACAGCGCGATCAGCAACACCAGCATCAGGCTGCCGAGGGTCAGGGTGGGGCGACGGGAGACAGGGTTTCTCATCATGCTCGGCCTAGAAGGGGGAAACGTTCAGGAAGAACCGCTGCATCCAGCCCATGTGCTGCGCCTCGTTGATGTAGCCGTTGCCCACGTACTCGATGCGCGCATCGGCCACCGCCGTGGACGGCACGGTGTTCTGGGTGGTGATGAAACGCGGATTGACCACCCCGCCGAAGCGGATGAACTCGGTGCCCTGGTTGATCGCGATCTGCTTCTCGCCGCGCACCCTGAGGTTGCCGTTGTTCATCACCTCGATCACCGAGACGGTAATGGTGCCGGTAAAGGAGTTGTTGGCCTCGGAGCCACCGCCGCCCTCGAAATCTGTATCGCCGTCGATCTCGAAGCCGTAGTCCATCAATTCCTCCAGGCCTTCCGGCACCTGGGAGAAGGTCAGGCTGGAGCCGCCGTCACGGTCGGCGTTGGAGCGGGAGTTCTTGCTGGCGCTGACCTCTTCGTCCAGCACGATGGTCAGGATGTCGCCGACGCTGCGCGGACGACGATCCTCGAACAGCGGCTGATAGCCCCGGGCCTTCTGGAAGATCGAGCCGTTGGCCACCGGCAGCGGTCGATCGGGGATCTCGATCTGCTCCTGCTCGCCCACCACCGAGGCGTGGGGAATCTGGGCGCAGCCGGCAAGCGTCAGCAGCACCAGGGCCAGCGCCAGTGTCGCCAGGCGCAGAACAGCATGAGCCCCACCGTGTGGCGCGCCAGATGATGAGGTCGTGTCAGGGTGCATGGCCGTCTCCAGTGCCACCGAGGGGCGTTGGCAAATTATTGTCGGGGTCATGGCTAGAGTTGTGCCAGGCGCGCCAGCATCTCATCGCTGGTCTGCACCGCCTTGGAGTTGATCTCGTAGGCACGCTGGGTCTGGATCATGCTGACCATCTCCTCCACCACGTTGACGTTGGAGGTCTCCACATAGCCCTGGAGCAGGCGGCCGGCGCCGTTCATGCCCGGCATCAGTTCGTTGCGCGGCCCCGATGAGCTGGTCTCGAGGTACAGGTTGCCGCCGATGGACTGAAGTCCGGTGGCGTTGACGAAGGTGGAGATGGTGATCTGGCCCACCTCGTCGGACTCGCTGGTGCCGGGCTGGGTCACCGAGACCACGCCGTCCTCGCCGATGTCCACCGACAGGGCGTTGTCGGGGATGATGATGGCCGGCTCCAGCGGGTAGCCGTTGGCGGTGACCATCTGGCCGTTCTCGTCGAGCTGGAAGCTGCCGTCGCGGGTGAAGGCGGTGGTGCCGTCGGGCATCAGCACCTGGAAGAAACCCTTGCCGTTGATCGCCAGGTCACGCGAGTTCTCGGTAGCCTCGAGCCCGCCCTGGGTGTGCAGGCGCTCGGTGGCCACCGGACGCACGCCGGAGCCGATCTGCATGCCCGAGGGCAGGCGGTCCTGGACGTTGTTCTGGGCGCCGGGCTGGCGCATGTTCTGGTACAGAAGGTCCTCGAACACCGCCCGGGACTGTTTGAAGCCGTTGGTCGAGACGTTGGCCAGATTGTTGGAAATCACGTCCAGCTGGACCTGCTGGGATTCGAGTCCGGTCTTGGCCGTCCACAGCGACTTGATCATGGTTCTTCTCTCCCTCGGTCAGGAGACTCCCCTGACCGCTCAATAATTCGGCCCTGGCCGTCGGTTGAAGGGCTCAGCCGTTCAACGACAGCAGGCTGTTGGCCTTCTGGGCGTTCTCGTCGGCGGTGCTGATCATCTTGGTCTGCAGCTCGTAGCGCCGCGCCACATCGATCATCGCCACCATGGACTCCACCGGATTGACGTTGCTGCCCTCCAGCGCCCCGCTGACCACCCGTACCTGGTCGGAGGCCGCCAGGGCGGCAGGCTCGCCATTCTCTCCGATGGAGCGAAACAGGCCGTCGCCGCCCCGGGTCAGCTCGCCGGGCTGCGGCTCGACCAGCTTGAGCCGGCCGATCTCGGCCAGGGCGTCGGGGTCCTGGCCCATGCCGATCGCACTGATGGTGCCGTCGGCACCGAGGAACAGCTCGGCCTCCAGCGGCACCTGGATCGGCCCACCCTCGCCGATCACCGGGCGCCCCACCGAGGTCAGCAGGCCGTTGCCATCCACCTGCAGGTCACCGCGTCGGGTGTAGGCCTCGCTGCCGTCATCGCTTTCCACCGCGAAGAAGCCGTCACCGTCGATGGCCACGTCCAGGGTGCGACCGGTGCGGGTGATGGCCCCCGGGGAAAAGTCCGCCCCCGGGGTCGAGGCGGCGGTGGACACCCGGGTGTCGAGACGCGCCTCGCCCTCGACCGGCACCGCGCGCATGGCGTGAAGCTGGGCGCGAAAGCCGGTGGTCGAGGCGTTGGCCAGGTTGTGGCTGACCACCGACTGCTGCTCCATGGTCTGGCGTGCGCCGCTCATGGCGGTGTAGAGCATGCGATCCATCTACGACTCCCCTGGAAGGTGTGAGAGGCCGCTGCCCGAGGCAGCGGTCCGGCGTGGTCATCAGCGCAGGTTGATGGCGGTCTGCAGCACTTCGTCCTGGGTCTTGATGGTCTGCGAATTGGCCTGGTAGGCGCGCTGGGTGACGATCATGCTCACCAGCTCCTTGGCCATGTCGACGTTGGAGGTCTCGATGGCGCCGGACTGAATGCCGCCCAGCAGGCCGGTACCCGGGGCACCGACCAGCTCCTGGCCGGAGGCATCGGTGGCGGCCCAGGTGTTGTCACCGGCGGGTGACAGGCCCTCGGGGTTGCGGAAGCTGGCCAGGGCGATCTGGCCAGCCGGGCGGGTCTGCTCGTTGGAGTAGCTGCGCACTACGGTGCCGTCACTGTCGATGCTGATGCCGACCAGGGCGCCGGAGGTATAACCGTTCTGGTTGAGCGAGGTGGTGCTGGCGTTGTTGCCGAACTGGGTGGAGCCGGAAATATCGAAGGTCAGTGCCATGTCGTTGGCGCCGCCCAGGAAGGGGTCGTTGGGAAAGGTCAGTGCGAACTGGCCGTTACCCGGTGTCGTCAGCTGGCCGTTCTCGTTGAACGTCATGTCCATGGTCTGCGGCTCGGCAGGGGTGGCACCATCCATCAGCACCATGCCGTCCATCGCGGTGGTGGCGGTCCACTGGTTGTCGCCGGTCTTCTCGTAGTAGACGGTGACATTGCGCGGGTTACCCAGCGAGTCGTAGGCGGTGAAGTTGTTGGAGTAGTGGTAATCGACCGGGACACTGGCGGAGCCGTCGGAGCCCGCCAGGGTGACGCTGTTGAGGTCTTCGCCGACGACCTTGCGCGAGTCCAGGTTGAAGGTGGTGGACACCTCGGTGGTGGCGCTGGCCGGCATCTCGTCGGCCTCGATCTGCAGTACCTCGGGCTGGCCGCCCACCTGGACCGCACCGGCGGCGTTGACGCCGTAACCCATGATGCGCGCGCCCTGGGCGTTCTGCAGGTAGCCGTCCGGGGTCATGGTCAACTGGCCGTTGCGGCTGTACACCACCTGGCCGTTCTGCTCCATGCGGAAGAAGCCGTCGCCGCTGATGCCCAGGTCCAGCGGCCGGTTGGTGGACTCCAGGTTGCCGCCGCTGAAGTCCTGCAGCACGGTGGAGACCTTGGTACCCAGGCCGATCTGGGAGTTGGCGAAGACGTCGGCGAACTGCGCACTACCGCTCTTGTAGCCCACGGTCTGGGAGTTGGCGATATTGTTGCCCAGCACGTCCAGGCTGTCGGCGGCGGCGTTCAGACCACTCAGCGCTTGTGAAAAACCCATGTCACTCTCCTTATACGTTTCCCTGCGTCGATGACCCGACGGTCATCCTGCGTTCGCTACAGAATCTGGCGGATATCGCTCAGCGCCACCTGCCCGTAGACGGCACCCAGATCGAGTTGCACCTGGCCGCTGTCATCCGCCGGGGACACCCCGCCGACCTGGGCGTAGTTGAGCGCGGTCACCGCAAGCTCCTCGCCCTCGACACCGGTGGCCTCGATGCTGACGTGATAGGCACCTTCGGGGGCCGCCACGCCTTCACCTGTCATGCCGTCCCACTGGAACGACTCGGTCCCGGCGGAGGCCGGGCCCAGGTTGTAGCTGTTGATGACCTCGCCGGACTCGTTGGTGATGGTCACCTTGACCTCGGCGGCGGGGCTTTCCAGCTCGACGCCAAAGGGCGTGGAGACCGGCGCGCCTTCATCGTTGTGGGCCATGACGATGCGATCCCCCGGCACCAGCACGCCCTTGCCGATCAGCCCGGTGGCCTGCAACGCCTGGCCGGCGTTGATCTGGCCGGTGATCGACGACATGGTCTCGTTGAGAGACTCGATGCCGGAAACCGTGTTGATCTGGGCCAACTGCGAGGTCATCTCGCTGTTGTCCATGGGATTGAGCGGATCCTGGTTCTGCAGCTGGGTCACCAGCATGGTCATGAAGTTGTCGCCGAGCTCGTCGGACGCCTGCTTGGAGCTGGCCTGAGCAGTGGCGGCGTTGACCGACTGGTAAACGCTTGCATCGATGGTGTTGGCCATGGGATCAGCCCTCGCCCAGGGTCAGGGTCTTGAGCATCAGCTGCTTGCTGGTGTTCATGACCTCGACGTTGGCTTGATAGGAGCGGGAGGCGGAGATCATGTTGACCATCTCGCCCACCGGGTCGACGTTGGGCATCGCCACGTAGCCGGCGTCATCGGCCAGCGGGTGCTCGGGGCGATACTCCTGGCGCAGCGGCGAGGGGTCCTCGACCACCTCACGCACACCGACGCCGCCGATGCCATCGCTGGCGGCGCGGGACTCGAACACCGCCTGGCGGGCGCGGTAGGCCTCGCCGTCGGGGCCGGCCACGCTGTCGGCGTTGGCCATATTGCTGGCGGTGACGTTCATGCGCTGGGCCTGGGCGGACATCGCCGAGGCGGAGATATCGAAGATCGAAAACATCGACATGGGGCGCTCTCCCTGCTTGGAAACTGAGATGGACCGGGCTTACTGCTCGGGCTGCATGGCCTGCTTGAGGCCCTGGATGCGACTGTTGAGGATCGTCAGCGCGGCCTGGTAACGCACCGAGTTGTCGGTGAAGGCGGCCCGCTCGCGGTCCATGTCCACGGTGTTGCCGTCGAGGCTGGCCTGCTCCGGTACGCGGTACTTGAGCTCGCTGCCGCCCAGCGACATGGCCTGACCATGGCCCGACAGGTGATGGCTGGACGTCCGCGCCAGGGCCAGACCCGGCTGATTCGCCCCCTTGGTCGCGGCTTCCAGGGCCTGGGAAAAGTCCATGTCGCGGGCCTTGTAGCCGGGGGTATCGGCATTGGCGATATTGCTGGCCAGGACCTTCTGGCGTTCCTGTCTAAGCGACAGGGCCTGCTGGTGAAAAGCGAGCGAGGCCTCGAGCTGATCGATCATCCCGGTGCGCTCCGTAAGCAAGGGAACAAAGAGACAAGGGGTTCGACGATGAAGAATACCCAGGCCCCTGTCTGCACAAAGCCGTGAACAGCCCCCATTACCACGCCCATTTCAGACCATGCGTCGATGCCCGCTTCTCTACACTGGTGTGCCATGGCCCTTGAATGGCCAGGAAAGCGCCCTTGAAACGGCCCAGGGCGCTACAGATCGCACCGACCACCGGTAACCCGATGTCTCGATCCTCATCTCTTGTACAAGCCACTGCTTCCCTGTCCTGGGTCATCGCCCGGGCGGCGCTGGTACTGTGTGTCAGCACGGGCTTTGCCGCCAGTACCGGCCACGCCGCCGCCCAGGCCAGCGGCCAGGCGGTCGATGACGGCGGGGTCGATGCGGGCACCGGGGAAGCGCTGACACGGGTGGAGAGCTTTCTGTTCGAGCAGGCCCTGGCCGACGGCGCCCGGCCAGGCGATCTGGAGATTCAGGTATTCCCGCCGGCGGCAAGCCTCGCCGACTGCCGCCAGCCCGAGCCCTTCCTGCCCCGGGCGGGGAGTCGTCTGGCCGGACGCGTCTCGGTGGGACTTCGCTGCGAGGGTGAGCGCCATCGCAGTCGCTATCTGCAGGCCGAAATCACCCGGCTGGGCGAGCGCCTGGTGGCGGCGCGGGACATCGCCCCCGGCGAGCGCCTGAGCGCCGACATGCTGACCAGCGAGCGCTTCGACGTAAGCCGCCTGCCGTCCCAGGCGCTGACCGATCCACAAGCGGCCATCGGTCAGATCGCCCGACGCGGGATTCGCCAGGGTCAGGCGCTGTCGGCCCATCAGCTGACATCACCCAAGCTGGTGAGACGCGGCGAGCAGGTCGCGGTGGAAGCCAGTGGCCGGGGCTTTCGCATCAGCCGCCAGGGCGAGGCGCTGGAGGCCGGCGGCCTCGGCGATATCGTGCGGGTAAGGGTGGATCGGCGCCAGATCCTCGACGCCCGGGTGGTGGAACACGGCCGGCTGGCGGTAACCTACTAGGACGTTGATGAAAAGTGCCTGCGCTCGGTAATACGGCGTTAAAAACCGGATCAACTTGCTCATTTACTGCTAGTAAACTGCGCTGTCTCTCCGATTTTTGCCTTGTCTAACCTTCGCTCGGCGACTTTTCGTAAAACGCCCAGGACATATCTGCGAAGCGGCTGCGCTCGGCGACTTTTCGGGTGGCGGCCTGGTGGGTTTCCACAGCTAGACGGGCACAAAAATCATCCGTGCCAGCCGGCCAGACCTAAAGTTCTTGTTCTTGCGGCCGATGATGTACATAGACGCAGACATTCGGATCAACGGCGACAGCCAGCGCCTGGTCCCATCGCCATTCTCGTGAGGCCTTGCCCGTGAAGATCGATTCGCAACATCCTCTGACCCGCCCCGCCCACAGCGAGGGGCCGCAGCAGAGCGACAAGCTCCAGCAAAGCGAGACGCAAAAAGCCGCTGGCGCCGGTGTCGAAGCCGGTGCCCAGGCCCACCTGAGCCGCCCGGCGGCGGATACCAGCCAGGACATCGACAGCGCCCGGGTCGAACAGATTCGTGACGCCATCCGCGAGGGTCGCCTGGAAATCCATCCCGAACGCATCGCCGACGGCCTGATCGACAGCGTCCGCGACATGCTCGGCGATGGTTCAGAGGGCTCGCGGTCGTGAGTCTGGCCCGACTGCTCGACCAGCAGCGTGAGCGACTCGCCGAGCTGCTGGCCCTGCTGGGCGAGGAACAGGAGTGCCTGGTCCAGGGCCAGGTCGACAGCGAGGCGCTGGTGGCGCTCGCCGGCCAGAAGTCCGAGATCCAGCAAAGGCTTGCCGAGACGGAAGCGCGCCGCCATCAGGTCCAGTGCCGACTGGGCTACCCCGATGACCGCGAGGGCACCCTGCAAGCCGCTCGCGACGCCGGCTGCGAAGCCGCCTGGCAGGCCACCATGGCACTCGCTAGGGAAGTCTCCCGCGCCAACCTGCGCTGTGGCGAACTGCTGGCCCTGCGCATGGAGCACAACCAGCGCATGCTCGACCAGATCCACCGCATCGCCAACGCCAGCGTCTACCAGCCCGACGGCCGCACCCGGCTGCAGCCTTCTCGGCTCAACGTCTCGGCCTGATTTCCTGGTTCAAGGTCTTGGCTTGCCGCTTGGGCTCTCAGCTTGGACTCTCAGCCTAGACTCTCAACATCGGGCCTGACGCCTCCTCTCGGAAACACCTGCCCGGCTCTGCCACCTTGCTGGCATCAATGCCTGGCTCAGATCGCTATCGCGGGATGCGCGCCGGAGGCCGCCCAGTCCACCAGGGCCTCGCTTTCCAGCGGCGCACCGACAAGACGCCCCTGAATCCGAACCAGCCCCAGCGCCTTGATGGTATCGAGCTGTTCGGCGGTCTCGACTCCCACCGCCACCGCGACGAACTCCAGCGCCTCGAGGCAGCGCATCAGCGCCGCCACACTCTGGCGCATGCTGGTGGAGGGATCGGCCAGGGTCTTGAGGGTATCCGGCCCCAGCTTGCCCAGGGTCACCGGCAGCGAGGCCATGCCGAACAGATCCACCGGGGAGCGGCCCAGCCCATCGACGCCGAGCCGCACGCCCAAAGCGACGATACGCCTTAACAGGTGGGACTGGCGGTGGCCCACCTCGAACAACCCCGCGCCATCCACCTCCAGGCACAACCAGTCGAGGCACTCGTGGCGATAGTGGCCGCCCGCCTCTTTCTCGGCACCCGCCTCCCCCTTCGCGCCAGACTCGCATAGCTGGCGCAGGTAGAGATCCAGGGCGCGGCCATCGAAGCCGTCCTGATCCAGCAGGCAATGGTGAATGTTCACCGAGATATCCCAGTCACCCAGCTCGGAGCCGGCCTCGCGCCAGCGCCGGCGCTGGGCCACGACTTCCTTGAGCACCCAGCGATCTAGCCGGTCGACCAGCTGCATTTCGGCGGCGAGTGCGACAAATTCCCCCGGCGCGACCTCGCCACGCTGAGGATGTCGCCAGCGCACCAGCGCCTCGAGCCCGCAGCAGCGCCGAGTGATCAGATCGAACTGGGGCTGATACACCAGATAGAACTGCTGATCGGGGAACATCAGCGCTTCCTGCAGCTCGTGACGGAAGCGCTGCTGGCGCTCCATCAGACGCTGCAGGCTGCCGTCGTAAAAGGCGAAACCACCAGGCACGGCCTCTTCCAGCGCCTTTTCGGCGTGGGCCAGCAGCTCACCGGCTTCCTCGCCGTCTTCCGGGCACAGGACGATGCCGATACGCGGCTCGATCAGGGCGGGCCGATAGCCGGACAGGGTAAAGGGCGGTTCCAGCGCCTCGAGGCAGCGGTCGGCCACCAGTTGCAGGGTCTCCGGCGTGACCGGATGCTCGAGCAGCACCCCCCAGCGTTCGCGATCGACTTGCACCACGCTGTCTTCCCGGCGCAGCACGTTGACCAGTCGACGTCCGGCCCGGCGCGACACCCGCGACGCCATCTCGCCGCCATGGTCCACCAGGATGCGCGACAGGCCATGCAGCTCGATCAGCATCACGCCCAGGCGCTGGCCCAGACGGTCGGCGCGATCGAAGGCGTGGGACAGGCGGTCCTCGAAGATCCAGGTACTGGCCACATTGCCGATATCGGCATGGCGGCGATCCAGTACCGCGTCGGCGTCGGCGTCGAGATCGACGAAGGTGACCAGCCACATCAGCGGATCGGTGCCGCTGTCCAGAGCCGCATCGGCGCCTCGGTCGAAGGCCACGCAGGACATCAGCCCCAGCCGGGCGCTAGCGCTGTCATCCACCGCAAGCCAGGCCTGCTGCCAGTCCTCGCCGGGTGACAGGGTATGGTAGCTGCCCCGCTCCCCCAGCAGATTGACGAAGGGGCGAAACAGCTCGTTGAGGTTGCGGCCCTGCAGCTCGCCACCGGTGGGACAGGCCAGCTCCGTCAGCGCGGTGTTGGCCCATACCAGGCGGTCGTTGGCATCGATCAGCGCCAGCCCCACCGGGGCGCGGTCCAGCACCAGCCCCGCCACCACCGAGGGGTGATGGGCGACCTTGCCGGCGGAGGCCGCCTGCAACAGCGTCGTCGGGCCCAAGCCCGCTGATCGATCCTTAGCCATGAGCCCTGCCCAGATAGAGGTAAGCGGTGCGCATTACCTAATATAACCACTATCGGCTAGGCCGGCGTACTCTTGAGGACCGACATGAACGGTTTTTACATGAACAGGGCTAGCGCGGACGCAGGCGCAGGGCGTCCATGCCACCGTCCACCGGCAGGCAGACCCCCACCGTCGAGCGATTGGCGGGATCGGCCAGATAGGCCACCGCCTGGGCCACCTCGGCGGCGGCGACCAGCCGTCCGTGGGGCTGGCGGGCCTCCAGCGCCGCACGCTCGGCCTCGGGGTCAGGCGCCTGCGCAAGCAAGCGGCCGATCCAGGGGGTATCCGCGGTGCCGGGCGAGACACAGTTGACCCGAATGCCCTGTTGCAGGTGATCGGCCGCCATGGCTCTGGTCAAGGCCAGCACGGCGCCCTTGGTCGCCGAGTACAGGGCCCTTTGCTGAATCCCCGCGGTGGCGGCGATGGACGCCATATTGACGATGGCGGCGGCGTCCGACTCGCGCAGATGAGGCAGCGCCGCCCGAGACACCCGCGCCATGCCGGCGACGTTGACCTCCCAGGCACGCGCCCACTCCTCATCCGGGTTGCCCGCGACATCGCCCTGGGCACCGATGCCTGCGTTGTTGACCACGATATCGATACGCCCCAGCGCACTGGCGACGGCTGCCACCGCGCGCTCTACCTGCTCGCTGCTGGCGACATCGCACGCTTCCCAATGGTGTTGATTGGCGGGATCTTCGCGATCCAGCACGGCAACGCGGGCGCCTTCAGCGGCCAGGCAGTCGGCGATCGCCGCGCCGATGCCCGAGGCGCCGCCGGTGACGATGGCCACCCGTCCTTCGAATCGAGCTGTCATGGATTAGTCCTCCCAGGCACGAAATGTCTGACGCTGGCGGCCCAGGCCGTCGATCTCCACCTCGACCACGTCGCCCGGCTTGAGGTAGTCGAAGCGCCCCGAGACGGCCACCCCTTCGGGGGTTCCGGTAGAGATGACGTCGCCGGGCTCGAGCTGCATGTACTGCGACAGATCGCGCACGATCTCGGCGCAGCCGAAGATCATGTCCGAAGTGCGGGAGTCCTGGCGCGGCTCGCCGTTAACCCAGGAGCGCAGGCCCACATCGGCGGGATCGAAGGCGTCGGCGGTCACGATCCAGGGGCCCAGCGGCATATAGCCCGGGCTGCACTTGCCCTTGCTCCACTGGCCGCCGGAGACCTCAAGCTGGAACTTGCGCTCCGACAGATCGTTGGCGAGCACATAGCCACCGATGTGGCTGGCCGCTTCCTCCAGCGAGTCGCAGTAGCTGGCGGTGCTGCCGATCACGATGGCGAGCTCGACCTCCCAGTCGGTCTTTTCCGAACCGCGCGCAATGGTGACGGTGTCGTCGGGGCCGGCGACGGTGTTGGGCGTCTTGAAGAAGACGATGGGTTGCTTCGGCGGCTCGGCGCCGGACTCGGCGGCGTGGGCGGCGTAGTTCTGGCCGATGCAGATCACCGAGCCCACCGCCGCCACCGGCGAGCCGTGGCGAACCTCGTCGGCAAGCTCGACGGCGGTCAGCCGTCCGGCGTCCAGCAGCTGGCGAAGACGCGCCACGCCGTTGTCCTTCCAGAAGCCTGGCCCGAAGTCGCCCACCGGTGAGGCGTCGTAGAGCACACCTTCGACCTCGACCAGCGGCATCTCGTTACCCATCGTTCCACGGCGCAACAGCTTCATGTGTTCTCCTTCAGCAGGCCTCGCGCCTGCAGTTCGTTCCAGAAGGCCTCGGGGATATCGCACGAGGCCAGTGCATGATTTCGCTTAACCTGCTCAGGCGAGCGCATTCCGGCCATGACGTTGACCACGGCGGGGTGGCGCCACGGAAAGGCCAGCGCCGCCGCCGGCAGGCTGACGCCGTGGGCTCGCGCCACCGCGGCGAGTTCGCGGGCACGTTCGAGCACCGCCTCTGGTGCCTGGCCGTACTCGTACCAGGCGTCGGCGGGAGGCTCGTCACGCGCCAGCAGGCCCGAATTGAAGGCGCCGACGGCGACCACTCCGACCTGGTGCTCCAGGCAGGCGCTCATCAGTCCTGTCTGCTCCTGCTCCAGCAGGGTGTAGCGACCGGCCAGCATGATCAGGTCGGGCCTGGCCTGATCGACGAAGCGCTTGAGCATACCGGCGTCCTTGGAGCCCACGCCCCAGGCCGCGATCCTGCCCTGCTCGCGCAGGCGTTCGAGCTCGGGGACGGCCCCCGCCAGGGCTTCCTCGAAGCGATCCGTGGGCTCTTCCGGGTCATGGATCCAGAGGATGTCCACCGACGCCATGTCGAGGCGCGCAAGCGAGGCCTCCAGGCTCTGCCTGACGCCCTCGGCGGTGTAGTCACGCCGTCGGGTCAGGTCATCGGCCACGTGGAAGCCGTTGGCCTCGTCGCTGCCCTGGGGGGCAGGATTGGGCTCCAGCAGGCGCCCCACCTTGGTGGAGATGACGTAGTCGTCCGGCGAACGCCCCTTGAGCGCCTTGCCCAGGCGCTGCTCGGACAGCCCGAGCCCGTAGTGCGGAGCCGTGTCGTAAAACCGCAGCCCCAGCTCCCAGGCGGTGTCCACGGCGGCCAGGCAGTCCTGTTCGGGGGTGACCTTGCCCATGTTGCCGAACTGCGCCGCACCGACGCCGAGGCCCTCAAAGGCACGGCGCAGCTTGGGCGGCAGACGGCTGGCGATCGGCGATGTGGTCATCGGGCATCCCTCCTCTGATAGATGTTCAAGGCGTTGTCCTCGGCAACGGCCTGGCGCTTTTCTGCGGGCACCCGCGCCAGCACCCGCTCGCACCAGTCCTTGGGGTCCTGGCTGATCGGGCTGTCGCTGCCGAGCAGGCAGCGCTCGGCACCGAAGGTCTCAAGCGCCACGTCGACGATGTCCGCGGCGTGGCGCTCGAGTTCGTCGGCGTCACGGCACTCCGCCGGCAGACCGGACAGCTTGCAGTGGACCCTGTCGAGCTCGGCCAGGCGCGCCAGATTGCGCTGCCAGGCCTCTCGCGCGACGCCATCACGCGGGTTCGGCTTGCCCATATGGTCGAGCACCACCGTCAGCTCCGGCACCCGCTCGAGCAACGCCAGCAGGCGCGGCAGCTCCCGATCCCTGACGCAGGCATCGAAGGGCAGGCCCCAGTCGGCCAGACGCTTCAGGCCCTCGACCAGGACGGTCGAATCAAACAGCTCGCGGTCCTGCAGCAGGCGTCTGACGCCGACCACCTGGGGCACCTCGGCCAGACTCGCCAGCGCCCGCTCGGCCTGGGGAAGCTCCAGCGCGACGCTCGCCACCACGCCGTGGACCCGCCGGTCCTGCTGGGCCAGCGAGATCAGCCAGGCGGCTTCCTCGGCGGGGTCCGGGGCGTCGGCCTCGACCAGCACGTAGCGGCGGTCCTGGCCATCGGGAATCGGCGCCCGGGCGGGCAGCCCCGCATCGGCGAGCCAGGGAATCCGCACCGCACCGGTGTCCCAGACGTGAAGGTGGGTATCGATCATCACGGAACGCCTATCGTCAGCAGAAAATTGGAGTAGGGGCGGCACTCGCCGGTGGCCACCACCAGGCACACCTCGGGGCCGCGGCAGGCGTCATAGAAGGCCCAGCGATCCAGACTCGACCAGGCGATCTGCTGGCCTCCCCCATGGCGGTGGTCGGCCAGCCGCTGGCGGCACTCGACCACCGATTCGGAGGCGCCGCCCTCGGCGTCGGCCATGTAGGTGACCTCTTCCACGAACACCGCCTGGGCCAGCGTCTCCATCACCGACAGCACCGGCACCATGCCCTCGCACAGGTTGAGGTAGACCCGGCTCGCCGCTGGCGGCGCACCGGTCGAATGCGGATATAGCGCGTCGGCCACCAGCACCCTGGCGCCATGACCCGCGGCGGCCAGGCCCTCGAGCAAGGGCGGATTGAGCAGCGGGCCGCGGATCATGCCGGCACCGCCTGGCGCCGACGGGTCCACTCGGTGCCGTTCGGCCAGGCCCAGGCCGCCAGCGTCTCGGCCTTGATCTCGGCGGAATACCCCGGCTCACGCGGCAATGTATAGGCGCCATCTCGCACGACGCAGGGGTCGACGAAGTGTTCGTGCAGGTGATCGACGAATTCGGCCACCCGCCCGTCCACGGGCCCCGACACCGCGACGTGGTCGATCATCACCAGGTGATTGACCAGCTCGCACAGCCCCACCCCGCCGGCGTGGGGGCAGACGGGCTTGCCGAACTTCCTGGCCATCAGCAGCACCGGGATGATCTCGTTGACGCTGGCAAGACGGCAGGAGTCGATCTGCACGTAGTCGACCGCGTTGGCCTGCAGCAACTGCTTGAACAGCACCCGGTTCATGCCGTGCTCGCCGGTGGCGACGCCGATGCCGAGCGGGCGCACGCCATCGCCGATGCTGCGATGCCCCAGCACGTCATCCGGGCTGGTGGGCTCCTCGATCCACAAAAGGTCGTGATGGGAAAGCGCCTCGACCCGCTCGATGGCCTCGGGCACCTCCCAGATCTGGTTGGCGTCGATCATCAGCGCCACGTCGGGGCCGATCACCGAGCGAGCGATCCCCAGGCGACGTTCGTCGTCCTCCGGATTGGCGCCGACCTTGAGCTTGATATGGCGGTAGCCCTCGTCCATCGCTTCCCGACACAGGCGGGCCAGCTTCTCGTCCGAATAGCCGAGCCACCCCGCCGAGGTGGTGTAGCAGGGAAAGCCCTGCTCGCTCAGCTCGGCGATGCGCTCCTGCTGGAAGGGCCGCTGTTCCTTGAGCATCGCCACCGCCTCCTCGGCGCTCAGCACGTCACCCAGGTAGCTGAGATCCAACTGCTCGACGAGCACCTCCGGCTCCATCTCGCAGACCAGACGCCACAGCGGCAGCCCCGCATGCCGGGCCGCCAGGTCCCAGACGGCGTTCATCACCGCCGCCCGCGCCAGGTGCACCACCCCCTTGTCCGGGCCCAGCCAGCGAAGCTGCGAATCCGCCGCGAGTTCACGATAGACCGCCCCCGGGCTCTTGCAGACCTCGGCCGCGTCCCGGCCGACCAGCGGCTGGGCGAGGGCCTCCATGGCCTGCAGGCAGATCTCGTTGCCGCGACCGATGGTAAAGGTGAAGCCGCACCCATAGAGCGCGCGGTCATCGGTGACCAGCCTGAGATAGGCCGCCGAGTAGTCGGCGTCCTTGTTGACCGCGTCGGAGCCGTCGCTGCTGTCCGAGGTGGGAAAACGCAGATCCACCAGTTCGATTGAGGTGATGACGGACACGTATCGTCCTCCAGATTCATCAGATGTATTAAAGTGCTGCCGAAGTTTTCGATAGAATGGCGGGATTCGATCACCCCTTCCGAGCCGGAGCCCCTGCCATGACGCCGCCGCCCCCGTCCGAAAGCGACCAACGCCGCCCCTCCCAGTACGAGGTGGTGGTGCAAGGCATCCAGGAGATGATCGTCTCCGGTGAAATCGCTTCCGGCGACCGCCTGCCCGTCGAGTCGATCCTCGCCACCCGCTTCGCTGTCTCGCGCAGCTCGCTGCGCGAAGGGGTCAGGGCGCTGGTTGCCATGGGCATCCTCGAGACCCGCCAGGGCTCCGGCACCACCGTTACCTCGCTGGACCCGGGGCTGCTGCTGAAGCCCCTGGAGTTCTGGGCAGGCATCCAGGCCGGGACCTCGTCCCGCGACCTGCACAATGTGCGCCAGGCGCTGGAGGTGGAGGCCGCGGCGGTGGCGGCGCTGCGCCGAACCGACGAGGACATCGAGCGCCTGAAGGCCGTACTGGCCGAGGCCGAGCCCGCCATCCAGGCGCTGGACCACGAAGGTGCCATGGCCGCCGACCTGGAGTTCCACCTCAGCCTGGCGAGGATTTCCCGCAACCCCGTGCTGGTCGCCCTGCTCGAGGCGCTGTCGCGGCCGACCCTGCGGATGCGGCTGTGGCAATCGATCCACCTCGGCGGTCGTATCGCCATCACCCACCAGGAACACCTGGCCATCCTCAATGCCGTCGTCGCCGGCGACCCCAGGGGCGCCCATGCCGCCATGCAGACTCACCTCGCTCAGGTCGCCGTGGTGCTGCGGGACACCCCCGATTCGCGTTAAGGCGCTGCCAGTTCAAGAGACGCCAGCTCAGGCCAGATCACCCTCGTTGCTGGTCTCGGGCCGCGGATGACGCTGCACATAGACGCCGAAGGCCACGATCACCGCGAAGCACACCGCCACCACCAGGTAGCTGGTCTGGGCCGAGGTGATATCGATCAGCCAGCCCTGGGCCAGCGGCACCAGGGCGCCACCGACGATCGCCATCACCAGGCCGGCGGCGCCGTACTTGGTGTCCTGCCCCAGCCCTTCCAGCGAGATGCCGTAGATGGTGGGGAACAGCAGCGAGATACAGGCGCTCAGCAGCACCAGGGCCACCGCGCCGAGCAGGTTGCCGCTGAACACCGCCACCAGCGACAGCGCGACGCCGAGCACGCACATCCCGGTCATCAGCTTGCGCGGGTCCACCCGACCCATGACACCGACCATGACGAAGCGCGACACCAGGAAGACCAGCAGGGAAGCCTGCAGCCAGTAGCCGGCCTCTTCGCTGCCGACGCCCAGCGCCTCGGTCACGTAGTGGATGGTGAAGGTCCAGGTGCAGGTCTGGGCGGCCACGTTGAAGAACTGCGCCACCACCCCGAAGGCATAGCGACGGTTGCGCACCAGCCGGCCGAGGCGACTTCCCGACAGCGCCACCGTCTCGCTCTTGCGGTCCGCCATCAGCGCCTCGTGGCGCGGCACCCGCACCATGGCGATGGCTATCGCGATCACCACATAGACCAGTGCCAGGGTGATGTAGGGCCCCATCACCGCCTGCAATTCCGCCGACTGCATCTCGGTCAGCGCCTCCTGGGTGAGCGAGGCGCGCTGCTCGGCGGTGGCCGGATTGACGTGGGGCAGGATAAACACCGCGGCCAGCAGCACCCCCAGGTTCGACCCCACCGGGTTGAACGACTGGGCGAAATTCAACCGCCGAGTGGCGTTCTCGCGCGGGCCCATCGCCATCACGTAAGGATTGGCCGAGGTTTCGAGGATCGACAGCCCCGCCGCCAGGGTGAACAGCGCCACCAGGAACATCGAGTAGGTCATCATCTGGGAGGCCGGCATGAACAGAAGCCCCCCGGTGGCCGCCAGCAAGAGGCCGATCAGCACGCCACCCTTGTAGCCCAGGCGCGAATTGATCCAGGCCGCCGGGATCGCCAGGGCAAAATAGGCACCGTAGTAGGCGAACTGCACCAGCGACGCCTGCAGCGCGCTCATCGAGAACACCGAGCCGAACACCGACACCAGAGGATCAGTGAGGTTGCCGGCGAGCCCCCAGGCGGCAAAGCAGGTGACGATAAGCACAAAGGGCAAGGTCATGCCCCTGTGCAGAAAAGAGGACTTTTCCGGCGCCGACTGTTGCTCAGCCGCCGCGGTAGAGGATGCATCCACAAGTGACTCCTTGTATGTATTTGTATGTGGTTATCGAGACAATTGATCAGATGAATTTAGCTAGTGAGGGAGAAGCTAGTCGAGGTGCCACGTGAATACAAGAAATGAGAGATAAGACAAACGTCTTAGGGGATACGGCAGAGGTTATTGCAATGCTCTGTTTTAAATGAATTTTTTGTCGCTGCGACGTGGAGCAGAAAAAGCTCAAGACAGAGGCAGCACCAGGGGCGTCAGGCGAATGGCTTAGGCGCTGCCCACCGCCCTTTGCGAAAGATAGATACGATGAATAGGTCAGCCCGGCTGGCTATCGCTATGGGGGGGGGAAAGAGGAGAGAAACCTGAATTCAAGCAACAAGCGCAGCAGCTGCGGTATTCAGGGCTCCTGAATATTCCCCCAGGAAAACCTGTGCCGGTGTGCGATAGCCGAGACGCTTTCGGGGGCGGTCATTCAGCTTCTCGACCCCCTTGCGCAGCTTGGCATCGGTGACCTGTCGAAAGTCTGTTCCCTTGGGAAAGTACTGTTGTATCAGGCCATTGGTGTTCTCATTGGTCCCACGCTGCCCGGAGCAGTAGGGATCGCAGAAGTAAGTCGCTGCCGTTACCGCATTGGCCACGATCTCGTGATCCGCGAATTCCGAGCCTTTGTCCAGGGTGATGGTTAGGACAGCACCGCGGCGAGGTTTTAGCAGCTGAATCATGGCCTTTTGCGTCAGCTCAGCCGAAAGCTTGGGCAACCGTGCCGCCAGCAGATAGCCGCTACGGCGCTCGACCAGCGTGTCCAGGCCCGACTGCTTGTGCCCCCTGGACCACGGTGTCGCCCTCCCAGTAGCCAATGAAGCGCCGTTCATCGATCTCAGCCGCGCGATGCTCGATGCCCACGCGGTAGGGAATCTTACCAAGTCCTGCGCTCTTGGCTTGAGCCCGGTGCTTGCTGCGCCGTTTGGGCTGGCGGAGGTGCTTCCAGAGATCGCCACCGGAGGCCTTGTCATCCCAGATCAAGGAGTAGAACCACTGGGGACTGACGCCGACACCAGACAAGGGCGACATGAAACCGCTGATTTGCTCTGGACTCCATTCCTCTCGCAGCCGGTCGACGACAGCGGCAATCATGCTGGGCAAGCGCTTTGTCCTCTTCCAGGCAGTGCGTCACCGATGATCACTGCAGGATGGCGCTATCTCAGGATCGTAACCGCTGTCGATGGCGTTCCGACGCAACTCCCGGCTGACCGTGCTGTTGTCGATGCCAAGCTCTCTGGCTATCTGGCGTCGGCTCACGCCCAGGTCATAACGGACATAGATCTGGTATCGTTGGGTCTGGGTCAGTTGTCGGTATCCCATGCACTGCTTCACTTTGGACGGTGTGCCGAGATGAGTACCGGCGCTGCCTCTCCTGCCTCTACCTCGCGGGCCAAAGTGCTGCGGTTAATTTATGAATCCAGGTATTAAGTGGCGAAAAAAGTTTGTGTTAATGATAGTCAATACTATTCAATACCAAGCCAAAGCATGCAGATGGTAAGCCGACCTTTCAATATGGGGGATATACAGCCATATCGCCTTGAGTCGGCGCCTCAGCCGAAGGGAAGAACAGGCAGAGGCAGGTAGCAATATAGAAGGAAGAAGGCGTAGAGAGCCGCCTGAGCCGATCTTGATCTATTTTTCGTCCAGCATCGCCAGCGTATGTACCTTCTGGTCGCGGACGGCGCGATCGAGGATGGCGTGAAGCTGTTCAACGTCCTCAGGCATCTCGGACGCCATCCCGGTCGCCTCAAAGCGTTCGAGGGTCTGGTGGGTATCGTCGATGACCGCTTGAAGTTCATCGATTACTTGCTGGCATTCGTCTGTTGTCATATTTGCCTCAAGCTACCCATCAAGTTCTGTCAGAATATTATGTCGAGTTGGCACTACTCATAGCCGTCCAGAAAGCGACATAGCTTCTCGCCAAGCAGGAGAAATAGCGTGATGACCACGGTGATGCCAAGACGCAAGCCAGCAACTTCATAGGCCGCACTACCAACAATCGAAGCCGCTTGTAGGGCCTGAAAGAAGAGATAGACCCCTGCCACCACACTCAGCACTGCGGCCGAACGAAAAGCATTGGCCAAGGTAAAGGGGCTGGATGTCGCGAAAGTGCCGGGCTCATCTTCCTGTGAATGAGACTCGCTTTCGTGAATTTTATCGTTTTGCATATGCTAGCTACTTCTCTATTCAACTTGAAAAAAACGACTTTCCGGAAAGGTCGGCTATCAGTCGTTTCATGTGAATCAAGCGTCCACCATCGTCAGCGTATACTTCCGCTACTGAGTCACAGCTTTTCTTAAACCTCAAGCATCTCAGTACCTATACTCGCTCCCTCGATGCGTCGAGCATGCTGAGTATCTTCGATGGCGGTTTGTAGTTTATCGATGACTTGCTAATAGTCAGTGCTGGTCATTTTTTCTCCAAAATAACTTCCCCTTCAAACACCGAGCCATCGGGTGCCGTATACTTCCCCTTTCCTTTGATAGAGTAACCGTTATAAATCAGGAAAATCAGACTGGCACTCAGGCTTAGGGCCAAAACCGCTGGGGTTAGCGTCGCTCCACCTGCTGCAATTCCCACTGCTCCGGCGGTCCACCCTACAGGGTTCCAGAAACTCACTGCCGCAAAACCGGCACCGCCCACCACTGCGACCAAAGCCACCTTTGATGCTGTTTTTATACGGACAACATTAGCGGCCAAGGACTGGTTGGTAATGATTATGTTTCTTGTCTCAGATTTTAAGGCCTGCTTCAGCTCTTCCTTGCTACTGACCAAAGCATATTCCGTCATGTTGTCACCTGAATAGCTAATAGCATAAACGGGGCCTTTCGGCCCCGTCGTTACTTACCACTTCAGCCTTGCGGCCAAGCCTTAGCTTAGCCCAGCAGGGACAGCACGGACTGCGGCACCTGGTTGGCCTGAGCCAGCACAGAGGTACCGGCCTGCTGCAGGATCTGCGCGCGGGTCATATTGGCCACTTCCACCGCGTAGTCGGCGTCTTCGATACGCGAACGGGCGGCAGACAGGTTGGTCTCGGTGGTGCTCAGATTGGTGATTGCAGACTCGAAACGATTCTGGATCGCACCCAGTTCTGAACGCTGCTCATCGACCATCTTGAGCGCACTATCTATAGTGCCAAGCGGATTCGCTGTTGAAGAAAGACCTGCTGCAACGTCATCGTCATAGGCAGTTGCCAAACTATCAAGATCCGCGGAGTCGGTCGCGTCAATGTTAGCACCGATAGCGAATGTACCAGCCGAAGCATCAAAGGCAATATCATCGGCGGCTGTGCCTGTTGCATCGAGTTTATACAAGTTACCATTATCATCTTCGATGGCATAATTTGCATAGGTCCCGGCGTCCGCATCGAAATCACCGTAGCCACGCAGCGTTAAACTTTGTCCATCCAAAGCCCCACCTGACGCGGTGAGAGCACCTAGCCCAGAGAAGTCGACAGGCGTGGTAGTCTCCACACCTCCCGCACTTGTAGAAGTGATTTCGGTGATGGGACCAGACAAAGCACTGACGTTGAACCCATCAAGCCCAAGGCTTGCACGATCAGTTTTTTCCAAGTTGACACTGATGTTCTCACCATCGTTAGCACCAACTTGGATACTGAGATTTTGCGTACTAGCAAGAACCTTTACGCCATTGAAGTCAGTTTCTTCAGAAATACGATCAATCTCATCGAGACGCTGGTTAATTTCGTCCTGAATGGATTGTTTATCTTCAGTAGAGTTTGTTCCATTCTGGGCCTGAACGGTCAGTTCACGCACACGCTGCAGGTTATCGTTAACCTGGTTGAGCGCGCCTTCAGCAGTCTGGGCAACGGAGATACCGTCGTTGGCATTGCGCTGGGCCTGGGACAGACCAGTGATCTGGGAGGACATGCGGTTGGCGATGGCCTGGCCGGCGGCGTCGTCCTTGGCGCTGTTGATGCGCAGGCCGGAGGACAGGCGCTCCATGGAGGTGGTCAGGGCGCTCTTGGACGCGTTGAGGTTCTGCTGACCAATCATGGAAGTGATATTGGTATTGATCACGGACATGGTGTCATCCTTCCTTAAAGGGTTGGGCTCCATTGGCGGACCGTCTTGGCCTGCCGCAACGGCGCCGTTGGCCGTTACCCTCTTTATCGGTGGCTCGTCGAAAAGCTTTAGCCCTGGCGGGCAAATTTCTTTGGAAGGCTCTTGCCTGGGGGCTTGCTTGACCGCCTGCTGGGCCGCCTGCGGCTGCTTTTCACCGGGTCTGCGCCGGCTCTTTACCGGGGCTGCGCCGCTTTTCATCAGGTCCGCATCAGGCCTGCACTCGCTCTTCACTCGCTCGCCCCCCTCACCGGCTCTTTATCGGCTCTTTATCGGCTCTCCATCGGGTCTTCACCCGCGCTTAATCGGGTCTGTGACTGTTCTGCATGCTTTCCTGTGCCCTCTTTGTGCCCATTCGCTGAAGCATGCCCTCTACGGTTGTCCCCCTCGCGCCCTTGCTGGACGCTGACTCTGGTAGTGGATGCTGACATCAGGGGCTAGCACTCGCGGGTGATTGAGGTATGTTGAAGACTGTTTTGGTGCCATTTCGAGCAAACGCGTCCAGGGATACCGGACCGCCCGTCCAAAGGCGCCTTTGCCTCGGGCGGTAGACGCACCACGGTGGCCGCTATCAACGCTGTCGCCTGCCATGCTGTGAGGATGGCGAGTCTTCGTCATAGCGTCGGAAGGACAAGGAAATGAGCGCCCGGAAGCAGGGTCGCCAAGGGGGTCGTGGGTAGGATGCCGTTTAGACTGCGCGATGTGGCGGAAGATGCCTGGCTGCTGATGGCCTCCAGCGGACTGCTGATGGTCGGCGCTGCGGGTCTCGCCGCCTGGTTGATCCACCCGGTGGAACAGCCGCTGCTGGTCCCCGATGTGGCGCTGGCAAGCCTCGCTGGCGGCGGCGGCGTTCTGCTGCAGGTACTGCGCAGACCGCGTGGCCGCAGCGTCTGCGGCCTGATGATGCTGCTGCTGGCGCTGTACGCCATCGTCCATGACCTGGTCGCCAGCGGCCCTGCCGACGTGCAGTCGCTGCTGACCGGCGGTCCGCGCATGACCAGCTGGGCGGGCCTGGCGATGCTGCCGGGCTGCGTGGCCCTGATGATCGGGGTGGAGCATCGCCAGGGCTCCTTCTGGTGGCGGTTGTCGGGGGGGCTGCTGCTGCTGATCGGCGCGATCTTTACCGTCTGGCTGGTGATTCCTGGCCAGGCACCCAAAGTCTGGGAGGTGACCCGCAGCACCTCGCCCATGGCGGTGTGTCTGCTCTACCTGATCGCCGGCCCGGCCTCGCTGGTGGCTGCCTCACGCCCGCCCAACCGCCCGCTGCGCCTACAACGCGCCAGCATCGCGGTGGCCTGTGCCGGGGTACTGCTCAGCAGCCTGGCCTGGCTGTCGCTCAACCATGTGCGCCAGAGCCACGTCCAGCAGGACGCCGCCAATACCCTGACCAACATCGAAGAGCGCGCACGCGGCCAGATGGCGCTACACCAGCGCTGGCTCGACCGCCTGGCCAACCGTGCCGGCGAGCAGACGACCGACGCCAATACCCTGGCCGACGTCATCACCTTCTATCTGCGAGACGTACAAAGCCTGGAGAGCCTGGCGCTGTATCGCGGCGACCAGCGGCTATGGCTGCGCTCACGGCGTGCCCAGGACAGCGTCTGCCGCTTGAGCGAGGCACTGCCCAGGCCGGCCCGCGGCGAACTACGGCTGGAGTTGCCCGACAACCCGCTGGCGACGTCGGCACGCATGGTCAGGACCCTGGCCGATGAGGATCTGCGCCTGGTCGCCTGCATCGATCTGCCCGGCACCCTGGCCCCCAGTCACCGCAGCGTTGCCGACCGCACCCTGCTGGCCGTCACCGACAGCCAGGGCGTCTGGTGGTGCGGTTTTGGCGAAGACACCTGGCAGGTCAAGGACCCGACCCTACCCAGACTGGCCGAGCAGACCCTGGAGCTGGACGGGCGCACCCTGACCCTGCGCGCGCTGCCAGGCCCCGACAGTGACTGGTGGCTGGCCGGCAGCCTGCCGGCAGTGATCACCTTGATCGGATTGATCATGTCCTACAGCCTGGCCATCAGCCTGTCGTTGATGCGCACCCTGCTGTGGCAGACCCAGAGCCTGGTGGCCGCCCAGGACCAGCTCGAAAGCTACCAGGGCATCCAGTCGATGATCGCCCGGGAGGCGCCACTGACCGAGACCCTGGAGGCCTGCTGCAGGCTGTTCGAGGGCCACCTCCCCAATGCCATCGCGACCGTGTTGACCCTGGACCCCGGCGGCGAGACCCTGAGCCTGACCGCGGGCCACAGCCTGCCATCTGAGATGGCACCACTGCTCGCCAGAACCCCGGTGGGCGGCACCTTCGGCACCTGGGCCAGCGCCGCCGCGGCGAGGGCCCCCCGGGCCAGCGACGACATCACCGAGGACCCGGCCTGCGCCGGCGTGCACCCGCGCCTGCGCGACGGCGAGTTGATGGCCTGCTGGGCCTACCCGGTCATCGCCAGCGATGAACGCCTGCTGGGGGTGGTCAGCCTGTTCTTTCGACACCCGCCGGCACAACAGGCCGAGCCCAGCAGGCGTATCGAGCGCTGCCTGGAGCTGGTCGCCCTGGCGGTGGAACGCGACCAGGACCGCCAGGCGCTGTTCCAGAGCGAACAGCGCTACCGCTCGCTGTTCACCTACAACCCCGACGCCATCTACTCCCTCGACCACGAAGGCATCTTCGTCGCCGCCAACACCACCTGCTCGACCCTTACCGGGGTGCCGCTGGGTGACATCCTGGGGCGGCACTACGAGGTCTTCGTCAAGGAAACGGATCGCTCCTGGGTGCGCGACGCGGTGCGCAAGACGCTCAAGGGCGAGGTGACCCGCTACACCCTGCCCATCACCACCCCCCTGGGCAGGCGGGTGATGGACATCACCAACCTGCCGATCATCATCGACGGCGACATCAGCGGCACCTTCGGCATCGCCAAGGACGTGACAGAGCGCCACGCCCAGGAGACCCAGCTGCGCATCCTGCAGCGCAGCGTCGAGGCCAGCATCAATGGCATCGTGATCGCCGATGCGCGCTCGCCGGAGCTGCCGATCATCTACGCCAACCCGGCCTTCATGCGCATGACCGGCTATCCCGAGGAAGAAGTGCTGGGGCGCAATTGCCGTTTCCTGCAAGGTGAGGAGAGCGATCCACAGGTGGTGGCACGCATTCGTCGCCAGCTGGCAAACCACAGCGAAGTCCGCGCCACCCTGCTCAACTATCGCAAGAACGGCGAGGCCTTCTGGAACGACCTCTACATCTCGCCGGTGATGGACAGCGAAGGTGAGGTCTCTCACTTCGTCGGCGTCCAGCACGACATCTCCGAGCACAAGGCCTACGAGGAGAGCCTGGCCTACCATGCCAGCCACGACGCCCTGACGGGCCTGGCCAATCGCGCCCTGTTCGAGGATCGCCTGCGCCACGATTTCGCCCTGGCCAAGCGCCAGTCCCACCATCTTGGCGTGCTGTTCATCGACCTGGACGAGTTCAAGCCGATCAATGACAGCCTCGGCCACGACGTCGGCGACAAGGTGTTGATCCAGGTCGCCCAGCGGCTCACCGAGGCGCTCAGGCCCGGGGATACCGTGGCCCGCTTCGGCGGCGACGAGTTCGTGGTGCTGCTGCCGGACCTCGACGAGCCCGAGCAGGCGGTGACCCTGGCCGAACGTCTGCTGCCGAAGGTGGCCCAGGCCTACCGGGTCGGCGAGCATGAGCTGCACGTTACCGCCAGCATCGGGGTGGCGGTGTCCAGCGACGTCACCATCGAACCGATGCAGTTGCTGCAGCAGTCCGACATGGCCATGTACCAGGCCAAGCACCAGGGACGCAATGCGCTGCAGCACTTCAGCCAGGACATCACCTGGGGGGTAAACGAGCGGGTGGCGATGCGCCATGATCTGCAGGCCGCCATCGACGGTGACCAGCTACGCCTGCACTACCAGCCGGTGTTCGACAACCACCGGGCGATCATCGGGGTCGAGGCGCTGCTGCGCTGGGAGCACCCGGTACGCGGCCAGGTGCCGCCCCAGGACTTTATCGCCCTGGCCGAGGAGACCGGCCAGGTCATCGCCATCAACCACTGGGTGCTGACCCGCGCCTGCAGCGACCTGCAGCTCCTCAACGAGGCCGGCCTCGAGGGCCTGGCGGTGGCGGTCAACCTGTCGCCGCTGCAGTTCCGCCGGGCCAACTTCCTCGAGACCGTACGCGACACCCTGAACCAGACCGGGATCGAGGCCCACCAGCTCACCCTCGAGCTGACCGAGGGCATCCTGATGCACGACACCCCGAACGCCATCGAGACGCTGCAGTCGCTGCGCGACATGGGTGTCGAGGTGGCCATCGACGACTTCGGCACCGGCTTCTCGAGCCTTGGCTACCTCAAGCACCTGCCGGTCAGCACGGTGAAGATCGATCGCACCTTCGTCCAGGGACTGCCGGACAACCAGGAGGATGGCGCCATCCTCCAGGGGATCATCGCCATGGCCCACCACCTGGAACTGATGGTAGTGGCCGAAGGCATCGAGCACGAGGCCCAGCACGAGTTCCTGCTGCAGCATCACTGCGACGCCTTCCAGGGCTTCCACCTGGCCCACCCCATGCCCTTCGAGCGCTTGACCCGCTTTCTCGGCGAGCATCGCCTGGCCAGCCAGCGCGATGCCATCGACCGCTCCCGGCGCAAGCGTCACTCCCAGGCCTGACAACGCTTGACCTGAGTCACCACCCACGCCGACTGTCTAGCCCGAGCACGGTTGGCAGCCTAAAGATCCGGCACATTCTGCCGATACTCCGAGACAACGTATGCCAGATGTCGTCGAGGAGTCCCGCTGGTGCCGGACCAACAAGAATTCGAGGAAGTACGCGCCCCCCAGGAAATCGCCAGGCTGCTGGACTGCTTGAGCGGCCCCCAGGGGGCCGCACTGGCGTGGGAGGAAGGCAATGGAACGCCGACACCGGTGCTGCTGATGGAGATTGCCCCGGGGGAGTCCATCACCCTGGACATCACCGCGGTGGAGGGGCTTCACCGCCAGCTTAAGCAGGGCAAGTCCTTTCGTCTGGTCGGCTACTGCGAGGGCATGATCACCCGCACTCCGGCGATCACGGCCGCCGACGGCGAGGTGACCACGGCGCCGAGCGAGGCGGCGCTGTCGCGGGAAGCCAGCCGCTCGCCCGGCCAAGGCGTTCCGCTGCGCCGGCTGTGGCGCTGCCCCTACCCGAACCAGCTGGAGCGGCTACAGCGCCGTCAGAGCTTTCGCGCGCGCCTGCGCCTGGGCATGGCCGCCGAGGCGGTGCTCAGAGACGGCGATAGCCAGGACTTGCACGGCGACCTGATCGATCTGTCGGTGGACGGCTGTCGCCTCGACCTCCCGCGCACCGCCGCTCCTGTGCTGACCAACAGAGAGCTGCCGGTGCCGCTGGAGCTGGGCTTTCCCGATGGCACCCGTCTGGCGCTCCAGGCCGTCGTGCAACATCATCGCTTCGACCCCGAACGGCGGCTGGTCGAGGCCGGCTTTCGCTTCGTCGGCGTCGGTGCCCACCAGGATCGCACCCTGTGGAAGCTGGTACGCGAGGTCGAACGCGAGGCCGCGCGCATCGCCGAAGGGGTGGATTCCAGGCGACCGCCTTCGCCGCTGTTTCAGCTACCGGCAGGGCGCCGCGGCCCGCGCCTTGGCCGTCGCGAGGCGGAAGCCTACCCCACCGTCATGACCCAGCGGCTGTCCCGCGTAGCCGGCTACCTGCACGCCCAGGCGATGGAGCTGATTCAGGGCGGCTGCATCCACGGCCCGCGCCTGTCGCGCCAGGCCGACCATCTGCTGGCCCTGTACGACGAAGACCGCGACGGCGTGCTGTTCGCGCTAAGGTTCCTGACCCGTGAGTCCTGGCCGGTACGCCACGGCCTGTCGGTGGCGATCCTGTTGATCGACCTGCTGGAAGACAGCCTGCCCGGCGAGTTGCGCAAGTCCATCGTCGCCAGCGCCATGATTCATGACCTGGGCAAGGTGCTGCTGCCCGAGCCCCTGCGCCTGACGCCGACCTTCGGCGACGCCGAACGCAATCGTCTGGTCCAGCACGTGGGCTGGCTGCGCGAGCGCCTCAGCCACTGCGCCTGGATCAACGCCTCGGTGTTCGAGGCCACCGCCTGCCAGATCAACGAGCGCCTCGACGGCAGCGGCTATCCCGCCGGCATCCGCGACGACGAGCTACGTGAGCTGGCCCGGGCCAGTGCCGTGGTCGACGCCATCGATGCCATGCGTGCCCAGCGCCCCGACCGTCCGCCCTGGCGTCTCGCGGCGATCTACCGCTACCTGCTCGACCACCCCGACAAGTTCGACACCAGCTGGGTCAAGCGCTTTATCCGGCGCTTCGGACTGTACCCGATCGGCTCGCTGGTCCGCTTTGACGACGCCTCGCTGGGCTGGGTGCTGGCGCTGGACGACCAGGACCGACCCTCGCGGGTACAGCGCATGGCCGGCAAGCCGCCCAGCCAGGTCCCACGGGAGCCGCTGATCGGCCCCGTGGTGGAAGGCGAGACACTGGCCGCGCTGGGCGAGATCCAGGCCGAGGTGATCATCGGCGCCTGAGGCTCAAGTCAAATGAGCAACCGCCGATAACCCGATATACCAAGCACAAGGGCGCCTGTTCGAGCCACTGGCCTGCCGGCGTTCTGTCACACTGCCCCCATCACACAGGAAGGACGACATGGCCTCGATCTCATCGCTCGGCATCGGTTCCGGTATCGACCTCAACGGGCTGCTCGATCAGCTCGAGGCGGCGGAGCAAAAGCAGCTGGAGCCCATCGTGGCCCAGCAGGCGAGCTATCAGGCCAAGATCTCCGCCTACGGCACCCTGGAAGGCGCGCTGAACAGCTTCCAGGAGGCGGTCGACAAGCTCGGCGACCCGGCGCTTTACCAGAGCCTGTCCAGCAGCGTCGAGGGCGAGGGGATCAGCGCCAGCGCCAGCGAACTGGCGAGCCCCGGCCGCTACGACGTCGAGGTGACCCGGCTGGCCCGAGCCCAGAGCCTGGCCAGCGACGGCTTCGACGCCAGGGACAGCGAGCTGGGCGCCGGCACCCTGAGCCTTACCGTGGGTGGCGAAGACGTCAGCATCAGCCTGAGCCAGGAAGACAGCACCCTGGAGGGACTGCGCGACGCCATCAATGACGCCGAGGCCGGCGTCAGCGCCTCGATCATCAATACCGGCGACGCCGACAACCCCTACCGTCTGGTGCTGTCGAGCGACAAGACCGGCGCCGAGGCGTCGATCAGCGCCGTGAGCTTCGTGCCGGATGACGCTGCCGATACCGAGCTGCAGGCCAAGCTGGCGTTCGACATCGCAAGCCCCGACCCCGACGACACCGGCGCCGGCATGCACCAGTCGGTGGCCGGTGAAGACGCGGCACTGACGGTCAACGGCATCGCCATCACCAGTGCCTCCAACAGCGTCGAGGGGGCCATCGAGGGCGTCGACCTGACCCTGACGGACGTCGGCGAGACCACGGTCAAGGTCGAGTACAACAACCTGGCCCTGCGTGAAGCGGTCAGCGGCTTTGTCGACAGCTACAACGAGCTCAAGGACACCATGGGCACGCTGACCAGCTTCGACGCCGAAAGCGGTGCCTCGGGCGAACTGCTTGGCGACGCCACCCTGCGCAGCATCGAATCGCGGCTGCGCGGCACCCTGTCCGGCGGCGTGGCCCAGGGTGACTTCCGCACCCTCAGCGATATCGGCATCACCCTGCAGCTCGACGGCACCCTTGAACTCGATGACGAGCGACTCGACGAGGTCATCTCCAGCGAGCGCGGCGACCTGGCCGACTTCTTTACCGGTGGCGAGGACGGGGTAGGTCTTGCCGACAGCCTCGACGACACCCTGGGCGCCATCCTCGATGACGGCGGCCTGCTCGACAATGCTACCAGCGGGCTCGAGACCCGCATGGAAAGTCTCGATCGCCAGTACGAGCGCACCGAGCAGAGCATCGATGCCACCGTGGAGCGCTACCGCAGCCAATTCGGGCAGCTGGACAGCATGATCGCCAGCATGAACCAGACCAGCAGCTACCTGACCCAGCAGTTCGATGCGCTGAACGCCCAGCTGAACCAATAGCCCTGAGCCCGCCAGACCCAGCCGAGGAGACAACCAGTGACACAAGCACAGGCCACCTATGGCCGCGGCGCCGGCGCTTACGCCCGCATGGGGGTGGAGAGCGGCGTGATGTCGGCCAGCCCCCACCAGTTGATCGTGATGCTGTTCGACGGCGCCCAGGCGTCGATTCGCGCCGCCCGCCTGCACCTGGAAGACGGTAATATTCCGGCCAAGGGCGCCGCCATCTCCAAGGCACTGGATATCGTCAACAGCGGCCTGCGCGCGGTGCTGGACGGCGAGCAGGGCGGAGAGGTGGCACTGCAGCTCGACAGCCTCTATGACTACATAGCGCGCCGCCTGCTCGACGCCAACCTGCGCAACGACGCCAGTGGCCTCGACGAAGCCGAACGCCTGATCGAGGATATCGCCTCGGCCTGGCGCGAGATCGGCACCACCACCCACTCCTGAGCGCTTGAGGTCCTAGATGCCACCGCTTGCCGAGTACCACGGCCCAGATACCCAAGGCCCAGATACCCAAGGCCCAGATGTTCAAGCCCCCCTGCTGTCTCGCTATGAGGCGCTGCTGGCGCTGACCGAACAGATGCTGTCGCTGGCCGCCGACCACGCCTGGGACGAGCTGATTGCTATTGAGGGCGACTATGTCAGCCAGGTTGCCGCTCTCGACAGCGCTGCACGTGATGGAGCGACACTCGATGGCGCGGCACCGATGGCAAGCCTCGACGCCGACGAGCGCCAGCGCCTGGGCAGCCTGCTGGAGGCCATTCTGGTCAATGATCTGGCGCTGCGAGAAAAGCTGGTTCACCGCCGTGACGAACTCGGCGAACTGCTCAAGGTGTCGCGCAACCAGCAGGACCTGCACCGCGCCTACGCCGGTGGCCGGGTGGTCAACGCCGGCACCCGCTTTCGACGCGAGACGCCGTGAGCGGCATCACACCGCTGATCGATACCCTGCTCCACCAGGTGCTGGGCAAGCGTGTCGACGTGCCCCCGACCAAGGACCCCAACGCCCCGGTCCAGCCGGTAGACCCGGGACGGGGGCCAGGCGCGGTCCATAGCGACTCGCGCCTGGACGCACGGCGGCCGCAGCAAGCCGCCGCCACCACCGGCCAGCGCCCGGCAACACCGAACGCCGAGGTCCCCACCGACAGCGATCGTCCCGCCTCCACCATCACCCGCTTGAGCGCACCGGGTGCTCGCATCGCCGAGCTGCTGGCGCGTTTTCCGGCGCCGCCCTCGGCGCTGACATCGACGGGTCCCCTGCTGACGGCGAGCCCCGCCCAACAAGCGGCCCCGAGCGCGTCGCCGTCGACGCTAGGCGCCACACACGGCGCCCCGGCCACCACGGCAACCAGCGCAACGGCCGGGCTGGCCACTGGCCCGTCGGGGCCCGCCGTCACGATGCTCGCCGAGCGCCTGGGCGAGCGCGTGCGCGACAGCGGCCTGTTCTACGAGTCCCACCTCAATCGCTGGTTTCACGGCAACCTGGACCGCGCCCAGCTGGCACGGGAGCCCCAGATGTGGCGCGCCCTGGTGTTTCGGCCAATGGCCAGCGAGGCGAATGCTCAGACCTCTGGGCACTCCCCCGTTTCCGGCTCTGGTCAGCTTTCTGCCAAAGCAGACGCAACGCTCGGGCAATCGAACACTCAACCGAGCACTCGACAGAACATTGCGCCCGCCTTCCCGCTGGCGCCCTGGCGCAGCTCCCAGCCGGCCGGCTATCTGCCCAGCCTGGCGACGACGATCGCCGCCGATGCCCAGGGCGTCTCGAGCACGTCGGGCGATGCCGCCGCCGCCCGTCGCGAGGGCGCATCCCCAAGCGGCGTCCACGAGAGCCTCGCTCCGCTGGTGCGCCACCAGCTCGAGATGCTGGCCACCCCGGTGCTGCGCTGGGAAGGCGACGTCTGGAGCGGACTGTTCATGGCGCTCGCCATTCATCCCCCGCAACGGGAGCCGGATCATCAGGGCGGCGGCAAGGGCCGCGATGACAACAAGGACGAGGAACACGCCTGGCGCACCGAGCTGGAACTGGAGCTGGCCGAACATGGCTCGCTCAGGGTGTCCGCGCTGCTCGGTGAAGAGCACCTGAGCCTGCGCCTGGCGACGTCCGCCGAGGGCCTGAGGGATCGACTCGAGCAAGGGCGCGAAACACTGATACAGCGCCTTGAGGGCCATGGCTTCGCCCGGGTGGAGCTGACCATCACCGAAGGTGACAGCAGGTCTGCCGAGGAGCTTCCCAAGTGAGCGATGACCAACCCGCACCCTCACGCCGCCATGCGGTGGCGCTGAGCTATGGTGAAAATGATCAGGCACCGAGAGTGATCGCCAAGGGCTACGGTGATATCGCCGAGCGCATCATCGACGAAGCCCGCCGCCAGGGAATCCACGTCCATGATGAACCGGCGCTGGTGGGCCTGTTGATGCAGCTCGATCTGGACGAGCAGATTCCGCCTCGTCTCTACCAGGTGATCGCCGAACTGCTGGTGTGGGTAGGCGAGCTAAATGCGAGCGACTCGCGAAACAGAATGTAATAAAATGTACAGGACTAATTAAACTTGGGTTTTTTTGGCGTCGTAAATATCGGTTTTCTTTGAATATTCACTTTTCTTGATACACATCAAACGGACACCGTTGAAGCTTTTTCCTCCCTCCTGGCTTGCGCCACACTGATAGCAATCGACAATACCTCGAATGGTGGACACGGACCTGACACTTAAACGTCAAAAAGTTCCGATAGTGTCCGTCCGCACCTATTCAGGTATATCGGCAATACCTAAAGCTGGCGATGATCAGCAAAAAAAACGATCAAGGCAGGGAACCCATGAGCAATCAGTCACTGATCGACGAGATTCAGGAGTTGAATCTTGCCTATCTTCTGCTGGCCCAACGTCTGTTGGCCGAAGACCGCACCACCGCCCGTCTGCGTCTGAACATCAGCGAAGAACAGGCCGAGCTGCTGGAAAGCTTCAATGCACGCCAGCTGACCCGGCTGTCACGCACCAACCAACTGCTCTGCCAACTGGGGCTCGGCTCCACCGAGCAACTGCGTCAGGTGGTGGACAACCCGCGGGAACAGGGCCTGGCTCACCTCCACTCCTCGCTGTTGATGGCCTGCAGCGCGGCCTCTACCGGAGGCGCGCTGACATGAGCACCAAGAGCCTGGTCCAGGAGATGCATCAGGTGCAGCTCGCCATCGACCTGATCGAACTCGGTGCGCGTCTGCAGGTCCTGGAAACCGAGACCGACCTCAGTCGGGCCCGCCTGATCCGGCTGTTCAAGGAGGTCCGCGGCATGTCACCGCCCAAAGGCATGCTGCCGTTTTCCACCGACTGGTTCATCACCTGGCTGCCGAACATCCACTCGTCGCTGTTCTACGCCTTCTATCAGCGCCTGCAGGACCAGGGATGCGAGCGCATGGAGGCCTTCGTCAAGGCCTACCGGCTGTACACCGAGCAGATCGACATCGACGCCGCCGAGCCGGTGCTGGGGCTGACCCGGGCCTGGACGCTGATCCGCTTTTTTGAAAGCGACCTGCTGCAGTTGACGCCCTGCACCCGTTGTCATGGCAACTTCGTGGCCCACGCTCACTCGCCGAGCCACGACTACGTCTGCGGCATCTGCCAGCCACCGTCCCGCGCCGGCAAGACCCGCCGTCGCCAGGCGCAGAAGGACGAGGCCGCCAAGGCGGCAGAGACGCCAGCGATTGCAGGGCCGGTCAAGCATCTGGCTTGACCCCTCTTTACCACCGCAGGCCGCAGGGCGACTCCTTGTCGGGGCGCCCTGCGGCAGTCCAGTCTGCGTTTATCCGCCCTGTTTCACTCGCCCTACTCCCTTCTCGCTAGGCCCCACCCCCTCGCCCTCTCACTCTCTTACCCTCTCTTTCTCCGCTCTCTCCCTCTCTACCTCTCTACCTTCACTCTGTCTTTACTCTCTCCCCCTTCTTCCTTGGGCCCACCGATCCTGCATATTTTTTCGTTGAACGGTGATTTCACGGCTCAAGTCTGTCGCCGGCACGCCGATAACTGAAGCAGAACGTCTTCCACGTCTCTGCAAAGGATAGTCGTCGTGCTGATACCTATTGGATTCGCGGTCGTGCTGCTGTCGGTATTCGGGGGCTTTGTGCTCTCCGGCGGCAGCCTCGGCCCGCTGTTCCAGCCGACCGAACTGCTGATGATCGGTGGCGCCGGCGTTGGCGCCTTCATCGCCTCCAACCACGGCAAGGCGCTCAAGGCGACCTTCCGCATCTTTCCTCGTCTGAGGCGCTCCAAGCGCTACGACAAGGCCATGTACATGGAGCTGATGGCGCTGCTCTACCGCTTGCTGGCCAAGGTGCGCCGCGACGGCATGCTGGGCATCGAGCGCGACATCGACAACCCCGCCGAAAGTGCGCTGTTCAGCGAGTACCCCAAGGTCGTCGCCGACCCGATGATCATGAACTTCCTGACCGACTACCTGCGCCTGATGGTGGCCGGCAGCATGGACCCGATGGAAATCGACGAGCTGATGCTCCACGAGATCGAGATGTTCGAGCAGGAGGCGCATATTCCTGCCGACGCCATCGCCAAGGTCGGCGATTCCATGCCCGCCTTCGGCATCGTCGCCGCGGTGATGGGGGTGGTGAAGGCGCTGAGCGTCACCGCCGCCGATCCCGCCGAGATGGGGGTGATGATCGCCCACGCCCTGGTCGGCACCTTCCTCGGCATCCTGCTCGGCTATGGCTTCATCAGCCCGCTGGCCTACCGCATCGAACGCCAGACCGGCGAGTCGATCAAGATGCTGCAGTGCCTGAGGGTTACCCTGCTGGCCAGTCTGCACGGCTATCCGCCGCAGCTGGCGGTGGAGTTCGGCCGCAAGGCGCTGCACACCAGCGAACGCCCGAGCTTCAAGGAGCTCGAGGACCATGTGCGTGACGCCAAGGCCAGCGCGGGGGCCGCATGAGCAGCCCCAACCAGCGCCGACCGATCATCATCCGCCGCAAGAAGGTGGTGCATCGCCACCATGGCGGTAGCTGGAAGATTGCCCTGGCTGACTTCATGACGGCGCTGATGGCGCTGTTTCTGGTGATGTGGATCCTGTCTTCCGCCAGCCGCGAGACCCGCGAGGGCGTGGCCGACTACTTCAGCATGCCGCTGCTGGCCGCCATGACCAATGGCGACAGCGTGGCCATGAGCCCCCAGGTCATCCCCGGCGGTGGGCCCGACGTGACCAGCCAGCAGGGCGAGCGCATGCGCATCGACCTCAAGCGCCAGACCCGCCCCAGCGAGCAGCAACGACGCGCCTTCCGTGACCTGCAGCAGCGCATCGAGCTGGCCATCCAGCAGGACCCCAGCCTGCGTGGACTGCGTGACCAGCTGCGCTTCGACATGACCCAGGAGGGGCTGCGCATCCAGTTGCTGGACGACGAGCAGCGGCCAATGTTTGCCCTCGGCAGCGACCGCGTGGCGCCCTACCTGCGCAATCTTCTGCGCACCATGGCGCCACTGCTCAACGACCTGCCCAACGACCTGAGCATCAGTGGCCATACCGACAGCCTGGCCTACCTGAACGGCCGGGGCGGCTACAGCAACTGGGAGCTTTCCTCGGACCGCGCCAACGCCTCGCGCCGGGAGCTGCTCGATGGCGGCCTCGAGAGCGACAAGCTGCTGCGAGTGGCAGGCCTCGCCGACCAGGTGGTGATGCCTGGCACCGACGCCGATGACCCGATCAATCGACGTATCGAACTGGTGGTGCTGTTTCCCAGCGTCGCCGAGCTGATTCGCCACCCCGGCACCCTGGATCCGCGAGCCCCCAGGCCCGCTAGGGGAAGCGGTGAGGCCCAGCTCGCCGGTCCCCTCGAGGACATCGAGGCACGCTTTCACACCGCCCTGGCCAATTCCCCAGCGTCGCCGCCAGACGAGCCGCACTGAACCAGAACAAGGGTGACACAGGCATGGATATCACCGACTTCTACGACACCTTCTTCGAGGAAGCCGAAGAACTGCTGGCGGACATGGAACGCCATCTGCTGGAGCTGGACCCAGCAGCGCCGGACACCGAGCAGCTCAACGCCATCTTCCGCGCCGCCCACTCGATCAAGGGCGGCGCCGGTACGTTCGGCTTCGAGATCCTGCAGCGCACCACCCACCTGTTCGAGAACCTGCTCGACCATACCCGGCGCGGCGAGCTGCGCCTTCGCCCCGACATCGTCGACACCTTTCTGGAAACCAAGGACATGCTCAACGACCAGCTCGACGCCTACCGCAACGAACAGGCGCCGGACCAGGAGGCCTACGAGCGCATCTGTCAGACCCTGAAGACCCTGGCACTGGAGGAGATTGGCCAGGCCTTGGACGGCGGCGCCGAGCCTGCGGCACCTGCGGCGGCGGCAGCGGCTGATCCGGCCCCCGCCCCGGCGGCGACGGCTCCGCCCCCCGACTCGCCCGCGGATCAAGCCGCCACCAGTGAAGCGCCTTCACAGGACGACGGCACGGCCCTGGTGGTGGCGCTGATCGGCGTCGCCGACAAGGACCGCGAGCTGCTGGTGGAAGAGCTGGCCCAGCTCGGCGAGGTGCTGGAGCGACGCGGCGACGCCCAGCGCCATGAGGTGGTGCTGTCCACCAGCGTCAGCGCCGAGGATATCGAGGCGGTGATGTGCTTTATCGCCGAGGCCGACCAGGTCGAGATAGGTCCCTGCCAGAGTGTCGCTGACACAGCCCCCGTTACCGGCACTGACAGCGCCCCGGAAAGCGCTGGCGCCGGCGATACCGCAGAAAAAGCCCCCGCCGCCCCAGCGCCTGCGGCCGAGCCAGTCGCTGCGACGCCCGGCGCTGATGCCGGCCCCGCCGCCGCTGCTGCCACTGCCCCCGCCGCCGCCACTACCGCGGATGCCGGCTCGTCCCCGCCGCGCCAGCAGCGCAAGACCAGCGCCAAGCCGGTCAAGGAGGCCAGCTCCATCCGCGTCTCGGTGGACAAGGTCGACCAGATCATCAATCTGGTCGGTGAGCTGATCATCACCCAGTCGATGCTCGACCAGACCGTCAGCGAGCTCGACGCCGCCGCCGATCCGCGCCTGCTCAACGGCATGAGCCTGTTGCAGCGCAATGCGCGGGATCTGCAGGAGGCGGTGATGTCGGTCCGCATGGTGCCGATGGACTACGTCTTCAGCCGTTACCCAAGGCTGGTCCGCGACCTGGCCTCCAAGCTCGACAAGGACGTGGAGCTGACCACCGAGGGCGAGTCCACCGAGCTCGACAAGAGCCTGACCGAGCGCATCATCGACCCCCTGACCCACCTGGTACGCAACAGCCTGGACCACGGCATCGAGTCGCCCGAGGCGCGCCTTGCCGCCGGCAAGCCGGCGACCGGGCGGCTGACCCTGTCGGCCCAGCACCAGGGCGGCAACATCCTGATCGAGGTGATCGACGACGGCGCCGGCCTGGACCGCGAGCGCATCCTGCCCAAGGCCCGCGAAAGCGGCCTGAACGTCTCCGACGCGATGAGCGATGACGAGGTGTGGCAACTGATCTTCGCCCCCGGCTTCTCCACCGCCGCCCAGGTCAGCGACGTGTCCGGCCGCGGGGTCGGCATGGACGTGGTCAAGCGCAACATCCAGGCCATGGGCGGTCACGTCGAGATCCTGTCGCGCCAGGGCCAGGGCACCACCACCCGCATCGTGCTGCCGCTGACCCTGGCGATCCTCGACGGCATGTCGATTCGGGTCGGCGAGGAGACCTTCATCCTGCCGCTGTCGGCGGTGCTGGAGTCGCTGCAGCCCTCCCGCGACAACCTCTACGCCATGGCCGGCGACGACCAGGTACTGCAGGTGCGCGACGAGTACCTGCCGGTGGTGGCGGTCCATTCGGCGCTGGACGTGGCCAACGCCCGCACCGAGATCACCGAGACCATCGCCGTCATCGTCCAGGGCGAAGGGCGCCGCTACGCCCTGCTGGTGGACGACCTGATCGGCCAGCAGCAGGTGGTCGTCAAGAACCTGGAAACCAACTACCGGCGGGTGCCGGGTGTGTCCGCCGCCACCATCCTGGGTGACGGCAGCGTGGCGCTGATCCTGGACATCGCCGATCTGCACCGCCTCGACCGCGAGAAGAAACAGCGACGCCACCACGATACTCGCGGCGCCCACCTTTTGCCTGAATCCCAGCCCCTGACGGAGGACCTTTCAGCATGAACCAGCACACCGATCTGGCAGCACAGGCGGCCACCGACCTGAGCCATCGTGAATTCCTCGTGTTCTCCCTGGGCGACGAGGAATACGCCATCGACATCCTCAAGGTCCAGGAGATCCGCGGCTACGAGAACGTCACCCGCATCGCCAACGCCCCGGCCTTCATCAAGGGCGTGACCAACCTGCGCGGCGTCATCGTTCCCATCGTCGATCTGCGCATCAAGTTCCGCCTGGAGCGGGTCGAGTACGGCGGCCAGACCGTGGTGATCGTGGTCAACGTGGGCACCCGCGTGGTGGGCATCGTGGTCGATGCGGTATCCGACGTGATGACCCTGGCCCCGGAACAGATCAAGCCGGCCCCGGAGTTCGGCGTGACCCTGTCGTCGGACTACCTGAGCGGCCTGGGCAGCCTCGAGGACCGCATGCTGGTGCTGGTGGACATCGACAAGCTGTTGACCAGCGACGAAATGGCCCTGGTCGAACACGCCGGTGACGGCGCCTGACGCCCTCTGCTCCCGATCTATCCGGTCCCTGGACCCTTGAAACGACGCCCGTACAGGAAAGGCACGTGAAGCGACTCAATGACATGACGGTAAGGCTGAGCTGGACGCTGGTCCTGGGCACCTTCGCCCTGCTGGTGGCGCTGCTCAGCGCCCTCGGCCTCTATATCACCTCGCTCAGCGAAGACTCGATCCAGCGCCTGAACGAGGTCAACGTCGACCAGCAATCCGCCCTCAACCGGGCCAACTCCCAACAGCTGTTCCTGCAGCTCGAACTGCGCGACATCCAGGCCGGACTGCTCGACGCGGTGTGGCCCGAGGAGCGTGAACCGCTGATCGAGGCGGCGGCTGCCCTCGACGACGACCTGGCCACCCTGGAGGCCACCTTCGCCGAGTTCATGGCACTGCCGAGCCGCCCCGAACAGGCCGAGCGCATCGCCGCGGTGGAAGCGGCCTTCCGCGCCCTGGTCGACCAGGGGCTGATCCCGCAGCGGGCGGCGCTGGCAGAGGGCGACACCGACGCCTTCACCCAGAATCGTGAAGGCCTGATCGCGCTCAGCGACGCCTTCTACCAGGCAGCCGTGGACTTCTTCGTCGCCGCCGAGAGCAACGGCGCCGCGCTCTACGACACCTTCCTCGAGAACATGGGGCTGCTGCAGTGGGCCATCGTCGCCGTGCTGATTATCGCCGCCCTGACCATCGGTTGCGTGCTGTGGGGTGTCACGGTCAACGTGATTCGTCCGCTGGGGCGGCTGGTCGGCTACTTCGAGGCGGTGGAGTCCGGTCGCCTGGACCAGCAGATTCCCGAGCGCGGCAACAACGAGATCGGCCGTCTCTACGCCTCGCTGGCCAAGATGCAGGCGGGGCTGGCCGGCACCGTGGGCGCGGTACGCGACAGCGGCAACCTGATCTACCAGGGTGCCCAGCATATCGCCGGCGGCAACAACGACCTGTCCGCGCGCACCGAACAGCAGGCCGCGTCGCTGGAGGAGACCGCCTCGAGCATGGAGGAGCTGTCCTCCACCGTCAGCCAGAACGCCGACAACGCCCGCCAGGCCAGTCAACTGGCCAACGAAGCGAGCAGCGCCGCCGGCCGCGGCGGCGAGGTGATGCAAAGCGTGGTCACCACCATGCACGACATTCGCTCGGGCTCTCATCGGGTCGCCGACATCGTCGGCACCATCGACGCCATCGCCTTCCAGACCAACATCCTGGCGCTGAACGCCTCGGTGGAGGCGGCGCGTGCCGGCGAGCACGGCCGCGGCTTTGCGGTGGTCGCCGAGGAGGTGCGCAAGCTGGCCAGCCGCTCGTCGGAGGCGGCACGGGAGATTCGCGAGCTGATTGATGCCTCGCTGAACCAGGTCGGCTCGGGCACCGAACTGGTGGATGAGGCCGGCCAGGTGATGCAGGAACTGGTCACCTCGGTCACTCGCGTCAGCGACATCATGGACGAGATCGCCTCGGCCACCAGCGAGCAGAGCCACGGCATCGGCCAGGTCAACGACGCCATCAACCAGATGGAACAGGTGACCCAGCAGAACGCCCAGATGGTGCAGCAGGCCGCCTCGGCCTCCAACCAGCTCGAGGCCGAGGCCAGCCGTCTGGCCGCCACCATGAGCCGCTTCCAGCTGGCCGACAGCGGGGCCGATGCCGACCACAGCCAGGACGAACTGGCCCGCTGGATGCCGGCACTGCGATCGAGCCAGCGCGACGCCGAGGCCAGCCGCCACGCCGGGCAAAGACCCGGAGCCGGCCAGACCAACAGCAACACCAGTACCAGCACCAGCCAGCACGACAGCAGCAGCGACGACGAGTGGGAGTCGTTCTGACGACCTCACTCAGGGCTGCCCGGGGACACCCCTAATGACCTCGGGCAGCACCCGCGACAACGACACAAGAAAACGACCATGCAGGGGGCAAGATGCGAAACAATCAACCGACCACCCAGCGGGAATTCGTGCTCGATGACGATCATTTCCTGATCTCCCGCACCGACCTCCAGGGCCGGATCACCTACGCCAACCCGGCCTTCGTCGAGGTCAGCGGCTTTGCCCGCGACGAACTGATCGGCGAACACCATAACGTGGTGCGCCACCCCGAGATGCCGCCGGCCGCCTTCGCCGACCTGTGGAAGTGCCTGCAGGCCGGCAGGACCTGGCAGGGGCTGGTCAAGAACCGCCGCAAGAACGGCGACTACTACTGGGTCAGGGCCAGCGTCTCGCCGCTGGAAGAAGGCGGCGAGGTGGTCGGCTACGCCTCGGTGCGGGTCAAGGCATCTAGCGACGAGATCGCCCTGGCCGAGCGCGCCTACGCCGACTACCGCGCCGGCAAGCGCCGCCCCCGCTACGCCCTGCGCCAGGGCCAGCTGCGCCGGCGCGGGCTTTTCGGTGCCCTGGGACGACTGAACCTCAAGAGCATGAAGGCGCGTCTGATCGGGCTGATCGGGGTGGCGGCGGTGCTGCTGGCGGCCAGCGGTGCGATCGGGCTCTACGCCGAGCGTCAGTCGGTGGGCTATCTGGCGTCCATCCACCAGGACGGCCTGCAGGACGTGGCCAGCCTGCAGCGCATGGATCAACTGATCACCCAGGGGTATTCGTCGCTGGTGGGCAAGGAGCGCATGGCGCTGATGGACAAGCGTGAGGAGCACGCCGCCGAGCTTTCGGTGATCCAGCAGAGCCTCGGCGGACTGTGGGAGCGCTATCGCGAACGCGAGGTCAACCAGACCGCCCTGGCCGACATCTTCGAGCGCCAGCTCAATGAGTACCTGGAGAACTCCCTGGGCAAGTCGATCGATATCCTCACGGGTGAAGACAGCTATGAGGTGTTCGTCGCCCTGCCCAACCACATCGGCGTGGTAGAGGCCGAGGGCAAGGCGCTGTCCGATCGGGTCACCACCTTGATCCAGGACAAGCAGGCCGCCGCCAACGCCCTGGCGGCAAAAGCCAGTCAGATGCAGCAGACCATGCTGATGGTGCTTGCCGGGGTGCTCGGTGCGGGCCTTTTGCTGCTGGTGTTGATCGGTGGCCTGACCCTGCGTGCCATGCTCAAGCCGCTGCGCGAAGTGGAGCGTTTCAGCCTGCAGATCGCCTCGGGCAACCTGGGCGCCGAGGTGCCCAGCGCCCGGCGCGACGAGATGGGCCGCGTGATCGCCGGCCTCGACGTGATGCGCAAGAGCCTCGGCAGCATCATCGGCGACGTCAACAAGGCCATCGGCCAGGTCACCCCGGCGGTAGCCGATATCGCCAGGGGCAACGAGGACCTGTCGGCGCGTACCGAGCAGCAGGCGTCGTCGCTGCAGCAGACCGCCGCCAGCATGGAAGAGATGACCACCACCGTCGCCCACAACAGCGACAACGCGCGTCAGGCCAGTGGTCTTGCCTCGGACAACGCCGAGCGCACCCAGGCCACCAGCGAGCTGATGCAGCGCCTGGTGGGCAACATGGGCGAGATCACCGAGGGCTCGCGCAAGATGGCGGAGATCATCTCCACCATCGATGCCATCGCCTTCCAGACCAATATCCTGGCGCTGAATGCCTCGGTGGAAGCCGCCCGGGCCGGCGAGCAGGGTCGTGGCTTTGCGGTGGTGGCCGGCGAGGTACGCAAGCTGGCCGGCCGCAGCGCCGATGCCGCCAGCGAGATCCGTGGGCTGATCGACGACGCCAACCAGCGGGTCGACGGCGGCGCCGAACTGGTGCGCCAGGCCGAAGCCTCCATGACCGAGGTCATGGAAGCCACCACCCGGGTCAATGACATCATGGCGGAGATCACCGCCGCCTCCAACGAGCAGAGCAACGGCATCGTCCAGATCAACCAGGCGGTGACCGAGATGGACCAGGTGACCCAGCAGAACGCCGCCCGTGTCCAGACCTCCGCCGCCGCCGCCTACCAGCTGCGTGCCCACAGCGAGGCACTGGCCTTCGCCATTCGCGCCTTCCGCCTGAAGGGCTCGGCCCAGGAAACGGTGAGCGAGAAGCGCGAGCGTCAGGACCCACGGACCGACGACAGTGCGCCGCGACGCGAGCCGGCGCCCGCCGCCCAGACACACCATGAGGAGTGGGAAGCCTTTTGAACGAGCCCCTGGCACCACCAGGCAGCTGGAGCACGAGCGAGGGGATCCCCTCGCTCGAGCGTGACCTGCTGCTGACCGAGCGCGACTTCAGCCGCATTCGTCAGCTGATCCATGAGCGGGCCGGCATCGTGCTGGCCGAGCACAAGCGCGAGATGGTCTACAGCCGTCTGGCCAAGCGCCTGCGCCATCATGGTCTGACCCGCTTCAGCGACTATCTGGAAAGACTCGAACGACGTCCGGATGCCAGGGAATGGGAGGCGTTCACCAATGCCTTGACCACCAATCTGACGGCCTTCTTCCGTGAGGCCCACCACTTTCCGCTGCTGGCCGAGCACGCCAGTGGCCGTACCGGCGGTTACCGAGTGTGGTGTGCCGCCGCCTCCACCGGCGAGGAGCCCTACTCCATCGCCATGACGTTGAGCGATGTCTTCAGCGGCAATACCGGCAAGTTCGAGGTCATCGCCACCGATATCGACACCGACGCCCTGGCCCGGGCCCGCGCCGGGGTCTACAGCATCGAGCAGCTCGCGCGGCTGGACGAGGGCCTCAAGCGGCGCCACTTCCTGCGTGGCAAGGGCCGCCACGAGGGCATGGCGCGGATTCATCCCGACGTCAGCCAACGTGTTGCGTTCCAGTCGCTCAACCTGCTCGCCCCGAGCTGGGGCCTGGAAGGCAAGTTTGACGCGATCTTCTGCCGTAACGTGATGATCTACTTCGACAAGCCGACCCAGACGCGGATCCTCGAACGCTTTGCACCGCTGCTCAAGCCCGACGGCCTGCTGTTCGCCGGCCATTCAGAGAACTTCTCCCAGATCAGCGACGCCTTCCGTCTGCGTGGCCAGACCGTCTATCGACTGGCCGGGCGCTGAACGACGCCTAAAGATCCCTCCCCGGCAGCCGATAACACAGATACTGGCCCATCCCCCTAGGAGAGCTGCTTGAGCGCCCCCAAGATCAAGGTGTTGTGCGTCGATGACTCGGCCCTGATTCGCAACCTGTTGAAGGAAATCATCCAGTCCCAGGCGGACATGGAGGTCGTGGCGGTGGCGCCCGATCCGCTGGTGGCGCGGGATCTGATCAAGCGCCATAACCCGGACGTGCTGACCCTGGACGTGGAAATGCCGCGCATGGATGGCCTCGACTTTCTCGAGCGGTTGATGCGGCTGCGCCCGATGCCGGTACTGATGGTGTCGTCGCTGACCCAGGCCGGCTCCGACATCACCCTGCGCGCGCTGGAGCTGGGTGCGGTGGACTTTGTCGCCAAGCCGACCCTGGGCATCCGCGACGGCATGCTCGACTACGCCAATGACATCGCCGCCAAGATCCGCGCCGCGGCACGCTCGCGCCCCCGCCAGACGCGACCGAACCAGGAGCCGCCCAGGCGCCTGTCGGCACCCATCATCGGCAGCGAGAAGCTGGTCGCCATCGGCGCCTCCACCGGCGGTACCGAGGCCATCCGCCAGGTGCTCGAGCCGCTGCCGGCGGCGAGCCCCGCCATCATCATCACCCAGCATATGCCCGGCGGCTTTACCCGCTCCTTCGCCGAGCGCCTGGACCGGCTGTGCCAGATCTCGGTCAAGGAGGCCAGCGACGGCGAGCGCCTGCTGCCCGGCCACGCCTACATCGCCCCGGGTGACATGCACCTGGAGCTGGCCCGCAGTGGCGCCAACTACATCGCCCGGCTGCACGACGGACCGCCGGTCAATCGCCACCGCCCCTCGGTAGACGTGATGTTCGACTCGGTGGCACGCCTGGCGGGCGCCAACGCGGTGGGCGTACTGCTCACCGGCATGGGCAAGGACGGCGCCGCCGGCCTTGTGAAGATGCGCCAGGCCGGCGCTTCCACCCTGGCCCAGGACGAGGCCAGCTGCGTGGTGTTCGGCATGCCGCGGGAAGCCATCGCCCTGGGAGGGGCGGACGAAACCGTCGCCTTGCCTGAAGTGGCGCCGAGGATTCTCGCGCTGGTCGCCGCCGCTGGCCGTGCCCAGCGCGTCTGATGGTCGCCCAGGGAAGGGCGTATTCGCTCAAGGAGTTCACCGTGTCACTACTACGCAATATTCGCCTGCACACCCTGATGATCGTGATGCTGGCCAGCCTGCTGGTCGCCTCGGTCATCGGCCTGGGGATCGGCATGCTGAGCAGTCACAAGGCTGCCGACACCCTGTCGCTGCTCAACCGCATCAACGTCGAGCAGCTCAACGCGGTCAATCGCGGTGACGCCCTGCTCAACGAGGCACTGCTGGAGATCGAGGTCGCCGCCACCAGCCAGCAACTGGATCGGCTGGACAAAGCCCAGGAGCTGATCGTCAGTGCCGAGTCCCACTTCGACCGTTTCGCTGCCGTCCCCCGCACCTCCCAGGGTGAGGCCGTCGGCGGACGCATCGAGGACCGCTACCCGGTGGTCATGGACGGCGCCGTCAAACTGATCGAGGCACTGCGCGATGGCGACAGCGAAGGCTTCGAGGCCGGTAGCCTGGCGCTCGCCCCCGAACTTGCTGAGCTCAACCAGGCACTCGATGAATTCAGCAGCTACGCCGACGCCCGCGGCAACACCATCGTCAGCGACTTCGAGCGTCAGTCACGCCTGGACCGCGGGCTGGAGCTGGCGGCCCTGGCGATGATCCTGCTGGCCATCGCCGGCGCCTACCTGCTGTTGAAAAGCCTGGTGATCAAGCCGCTGGCACGGGCGGTAGAGAGCCTGGACGCCATCGCCCACGCCGACCTGTCGCGACCGATCCAGGTGCGGGGCGACAACGAGATCAGCCAGCTATTTCGTGCCATGCAGGAAATGCAGCTCAAGCTTGGCCAGACCGTCAGCGAGGTTCGCCGGGGCGGCACCCGCATGGCCAGCGGCAGCCACGAGATCGCCTCGGGCAATGTCGATCTGGCGACCCGCACCGAACAGCAGGCGGCCTCCATCGAACAGACCGCCGCCAGCATGGAGCAGCTCACCACCACGGTGTCCCAGAACGCCGACAACGCCGGCCAGGCACGCCATCTGGCAAGCCAGGCTTCAACCACCGCCGAGCAGGGTGGCCAGGTGGTCAGCCAGGTGGTGGAGACCATGGAAACCATCAGCCAGGACTCGCGCCAGATCAGCGAGATCACCGGGATGATCGATGCCATCGCCTTTCAGACCAACATCCTGGCGCTCAACGCCTCGGTGGAGGCGGCACGGGCCGGCGAACAGGGCCGCGGCTTCGCGGTGGTCGCCGGCGAGGTCCGCAGCCTGGCCAGTCGCAGCGCCGAGGCCGCCGGTCGCATCAAGTCGTTGATCGAGACCTCCACCAGCCGTGTCGACGGTGGTACCCGACTCGCCCGCCAGGCCGGCGAGACCATGGCAGAGGTGGTCAGCTCGGTGCGCCGGGTGCTCGACATCGTCGACGAGATCGCCGTGGCCTCCCGCGAGCAGAGCGACGGCATCGGACAGATCGGCCAGGCGGTAGTACAGATGGACCAGACCACCCAGCAGAACGCCTCGCTGGTGCAGCAGGTGTCACGCGCCGCCGAAGACCTGGCACTGCAGGCGCGCCAGCTGGCCGCCGAGGTGGAAGTGTTCCGCCTGCCAGCAGGGCTCGAGACAGATGGCCCTGACATGCCGTCAAGCGCGCCGGGGCAGCCGCTGACCGCGAGAACTGGCAGCGGCCCTGACGACCTCGATGACGATGGCCGCAGCACAGACAGCAGCGATGGTCGCCGCGAGCCCGAGGCCCGCGCGAGCCAGCGACACGACGAAACCGAATGGGAGGCCTTCTAGGCCTCCACCCCAAGCGATAACGACGACGAGGACCCGTATCAATGGCCGACAAGAACATGCGCATCCTGGTGGTGGATGACTTTCCCACCATGCGCCGCATCGTGCGCAGCCTGCTCAAGGAGCTGGGCTTCACCAATGTGGAAGAGGCCGAGGACGGCCAGGACGGCCTGACAAAACTGCGTGAAGGCGGTTTCGACTTCGTGGTCTCCGACTGGAACATGCCCAACCTGGACGGCCTGGAGATGCTCAAGGCCATCCGTGGTGACGATGCCCTGAAGTCGCTGCCGGTCCTGATGGTGACCGCCGAGGCCAAGAAGGAAAACATCATCGCCGCGGCGCAAGCCGGCGCCAACGGTTACGTGGTCAAGCCGTTCACCGCTGCCACCCTCGAAGAAAAACTCAACAAGATCTTCGAAAAGCTCGGTATGTGACGCCCTGGCGCCACGAGGAGACAACGATGACACAACAGCAGATCGCCAGCGCCGCCCCCGGGCCCAACGCCCAGGGCGACGACCTGGTCCAGCGCATCGGCCAGCTGACCCGCATGCTGCGTGAAAGCATGCGCGAGCTGGGCCTGGACAAGGAGATCGAAAAGGCCGCAGAGGCCATCCCCGACGCCCGTGACCGCCTCAGCTACGTCGCCACCATGACCGAACAGGCGGCAGAACGCTCGCTCAACGCCATCGACCGCGCCCAGCCGCTACAGGATAGTCTGAGCGAACACGCCAAGGCGCTGGACGATCGCTGGCAGCAGTGGTTCGACGCCCCCAAGGAGCTCGACGAGGCCCGCGACCTGGTCAGCGACACCCGTGCCTACCTGACGATGGTGCCGGAGAACACCCAGGCCACCCAGAAGGAGCTTTTGGAGATCCTGATGGCCCAGGACTTCCAGGACCTGACCGGCCAGGTGATCAAGCGCATGATGGACGTCATCCGCGAGATCGAGGACCAGCTGGTGCAGGTGCTGATCGACAGCGTGCCCGAGAGCGAAGCCCGTGACAGCCTGCGCCGGCGCAACGAGGATTCGTTGCTCAACGGCCCCCAGGTCAAGCCTGAGAGCAACGACGTGGTGGCGAGCCAGGACCAGGTCGACGACCTGCTCGACGAACTGGGTTTCTAGCCGCCTCGCCAAGGGCCGCGCGCCTACCATCCCTTCCCGGGATCACACAGGGCTTCCCCCATCAGGGGGTAAGCCCTCTTTCTCGTCACCTTTTCGGGCCTTTGAACTGGCCTGCCCAAGGGACAATGGGCCATACCAGAACTTGTGCCCGTTGATCCCCCATGGCCGACAGCTCCAGCGATCAGGAAAAGACCGAAGAGGCCACCCCGCGACGCCTTGAGAAGGCGCGCGAGGAAGGCCAGGTAGCGCGTTCGCGGGAACTCGCCACCTTCATGCTGCTGCTCGGCGGCGTGGTCGGGCTGTGGTCCATGGGTGCCATGCTCTACGGCCAGCTGGGCAGCGTGATGGAGCAGGCCTTCCTGTTCGAGCGCCGCGAGGCCATGGAGACCATGCCGATGCTGTCCCAGGCGCTGGACCTGGGCAGTCGCACCCTGCTTAGCCTGATTCCGCTGTTTCTGCTGCTGACCCTGATCGCGCTGGTGGCGCCGGCGCTGCTCGGCGGCTGGCTGGTGTCGGCCAAGGCGCTCAAGCCCCAGGCGTCGAAGCTGAACCCGGTCAAGGGCCTCAAGCGCATGTTCTCCACCCAGGCCCTGGCGGAGCTGGGCAAGGCCATCGCCAAGTCGGTGCTGGTGGGCGGGGTCGGCCTGGGCTTCGTCTACCTGCATCGGGGTGAGGCGCTGAGCCTGATGGAATTGCCCATCGCCGCGGCGCTGGCGGCATCGATGAAGCTGGCCGCCGAGGCCAGCGCGCTGATGGTGCTGACCCTGGTGGTGGTGATCCTGATCGACGTGCCCTACCAGCTATGGAGCCACGCCAAGAAGCTGCGCATGAGCAAGGAAGAGATCAAGCAGGAGCACAAGGAGTCCGAGGGCGACCCCCAGGTCAAGGGCCGCATCCGCCAGCAGCAGCAGGCCATGGCCCGAGGCCGCATGATGAGCCAGGTGCCCGACGCCGACGTGGTGGTCACCAACCCCACCCACTACGCGGTGGCGCTGAGCTACCGCGAAGGCAGCATGGGCGCACCACGGGTCGTCGCCAAGGGCGCCGACGCGGTGGCCGCGCGCATCCGCGAGCTGGCCGGTGAGGCCGGCGTGCCACTGCTCGAGGCGCCGCCCCTGGCGCGCACCCTGTACCGCCACGTGGACCTGGATCGCGAGATTCCCATGGAGCTCTACACCGCGGTGGCCGAGGTGCTGGCCTGGGCCTTCGGCCTCAAACGCGCCGCCAGCGAAGGCGAGACGCCGCCGCCCGCCCCAGAATCCATCCAGGTGCCGGCAGAGCTTGCCGTGGCCGCCTCCACGCCAGAGCGCAATGTGACAGCAGACGAGAGACAACCATGACCCCAGCGCCTGACCACAGCGCCATCGCCAGCCCGGCGGGAGACCACGGATGAAGCCGTTGTCCCAGTACCTGACCCGCCGCGACTGGATGGCCGAGATCCCGATGAAGGTGCTGGCCGGCCCGCTGTTGATCATCATGATCCTGGCGATGATGATCCTGCCGCTGCCGCCCTTCGCCCTGGATGTGCTGTTCACCTTCAACATCGCCCTGGCGGTGATGGTGCTGCTGGTCAGCATGTTCACCGAAAAGCCGCTGGACTTCGCCGCCTTCCCTGCGGTGCTGCTGTTCACCACCCTTCTGCGGCTATCGCTCAACGTGGCCTCCACCCGGGTGGTGCTGATGAATGGCCACGAAGGCGGCGACGCCGCCGGCAAGGTCATCGAGGCCTTCGGCCAGTTTCTGGTCGGCGGCAACTTCGCGGTGGGTCTGGTGGTGTTCTTGATCCTGGTGATCATCAACTTCATGGTCATCACCAAGGGCGCCGGGCGCATCGCCGAAGTGGGCGCACGCTTCATGCTCGACGCCATGCCGGGCAAGCAGATGGCCATCGACGCCGACCTCAACGCCGGTCTTATCGGCGAGGAAGACGCCAAGCGACGGCGCGCCGAGGTGGCCCAGGAGGCCGACTTCTACGGTTCCATGGACGGCGCCAGCAAGTTCGTGCGCGGCGACGCCATGGCCGGCCTGATCATCATGGTGGTCAACGTGCTGGGCGGGCTGATGATCGGCCTGATGCAGTACGACATGGCCTTCTCCGACGCCGCCCGCACCTACATCCTGCTGACCATCGGCGACGGCCTGGTGGCCCAGATCCCGGCGCTGGTGATCTCTACCGCCGCCGGCGTCACGGTGTCCCGGGTCAACACCGACCAGGACGTCGGCCAGCAGATGATCAGCCAGCTGTTCGTCAATCCCAAGGTGCTGATCCTGGCGGCCGGGGTGATGGGTCTGCTGGGCCTGGTGCCGGGCATGCCCAACCTGGTGTTCCTGTTGTTTACCGGGTTGCTTGCGACCCTGGCCTGGTGGCTGACCCGCCAGTCCGAGAAGCGCCTGGTCGAAGAGCAGGAAAGCGCCGCCCCGCCGCCACCCCCGGAAGCCCCGGAGGCGAGCTGGGACGACGTCCAGCTGGTCGATACCCTGGGCCTGGAGGTCGGCCACCGGCTGATTCCGCTGGTCGACGCGCGCCAGCAGGGCGAACTGCTTGGCCGGATCAAGAGCGTGCGCAAGAAGTTCGCCCAGGAGGTCGGCTTCCTGCCACCGGTGGTGCATATCCGCGACAACCTGGAGCTGGACGCCTCCACCTACCGGGTCACCCTGAAGGGCGCCGAGATCGGCCGCGCCGAGGCCTGGCCCGGGCGCTGGCTGGCCATCGACCCCGGCCAGGTGTCCGGCGAGCTGGACGGCACCCCGACCCAGGACCCGGCCTTCGGCCTGCCGGCGGTGTGGATCGACGCCGGCCAGCGCGAACGCGCCCAGGTCTACGGCTACACCGTGGTCGACGCCAGCACCGTGGTCGCCACCCACCTGAACCACCTGCTGCACCGCCACGCCTCCGAGATGCTGGGGCGCCAGGAGGTGCAGAAGCTGCTCGACAAGCTCAGCGCAGAGCAGAAGTCGCTGGTCGAGGAGGTGGTGCCCAAGGCGCTGTCGCTGACTGCCTTCACCCGAGTACTGCAGCAGTTGCTGGACGAGGACGTGTCGATCCGCGATCTGCGCACCATCCTCGATACCCTGGCCGAGCACGCACCCCATCAGCAGGACCCCAGCGAGCTGACCGCCCTGGTGCGCATCGCGCTCGGCCGCGCCATCACCCAGCAGTGGTTCGCCGGACAGGAATCGCTCAACGTCATCGGCCTCGAGCCCCAGCTCGAACAGGTGCTGCACCAGGCCATGAACGGCAACGGCGCCCTGGAGCCGGGTCTGGCCCAGACCCTGATGGACCAGACCGAGGCGGCGCTGGGCCGCCACGAGGCCACCGGCGAGCCGCCGGTGCTGGTGGTCACCCCGAGCCTGCGCCCGGTGCTGGCACGCTTCCTGCGCCGTCGACTGCGCCACCTGGTGGTGATGTCCCAGGCCGAGATCCCCGACGACCGCATGCTGCGCGTCACCCATCAGGTCGGGGGAATGTGACCATGCTCCCAACCTTGATCCTTGCCCGGAGAACCCAGTGTGCGCCGAGGCGCCTGGCGACACTCGCCCTGCTGGCACTGTGGCTGATCGCCAGCGGCGCCCAGGCCTTCCCCGGTGCCTGGACCGCCAACGCCCCGCGCATGACCGTCGCCTCGAGCCAGCTCGACCAGTCGTCGCGACCGCTGACGCCGCCCTCCGCCAGCGTCGAGGGTGTGATCGAACGGGTGGTGTGGCGCTACCACGCAGCGCCTGGCGCCCGCCTGCAGGGTCGCCTGTGCCATGGACAGCGCTGCCTTCGCCTTAAGGCCGCCCACGGCAGCACCGAACACTTCGCCGGCCTCGACGCCGCCGGCCCCTTCGTCTTTCGTTTTCGTCTCCTGGATGGTGAGTCGCCGCTCGTTGTCGACGGCATGAGCGTGATCGTCAACCACCGTTGAGGCTGTCCCAGAGGAAAGTGCCATGTACACCGCACAAGGCAGAATGGAGCATCAGTCCCAGCTCGAAGCCTACCTCCCCATGGTGCGTCGCCAGGCCCTGGCGCTGCAGGTCAAGCTGCCCGCCGGGGTCGACCTGGATGACCTGATCCAGGCCGGCATCGTTGGCCTGCTGGAGGCGCTGGGGCGCTTCGATGCAAGCCAGGGCGCCCAGTTCACGACCTTCGCCAGCCAGCGGGTGCGCGGCGCCATGCTCGACGAACTGCGCAGCCGCGACTGGCTGCCGCGCAGCGTACGCCGCCAGGCCCGGGCACTGGACGAGGCCACCCGCGAGCTGCAGCAGCGCCTCGGCCGCCCCCCGGAGGAACACGAGATCGCCGAGGCGCTGGACATGGACCTGGTCAGCTACCGACGCCTGTTGAGCGACGTCAACAATGGCCAGCTGATGCCCTTCGAGGAATTGCTCGCCGAAGGCAACGAGCATCGCTTCAGCGACCAGATCGGCATGGCGCCGCTGGCCGAACTGCTCGACGGCGAACGCCGCGAGGCGCTGGTCGCCGCCATCGCCGAGCTGCCCGAGCGGGAAAAACTGCTGATGGCGCTCTACTACCAGGAGGAGCTCAACCTCAAGGAGATCGGCGCCGTGCTGGGAGTCAGCGAGTCCCGGGTGTGCCAGATCCATAGCCAGGCGGTGAGCCGACTGCGCGCGCGATTAAGCGAGCACTGAGCCGCTCCGACAACTCAGCGAAGAAAGCGAAAGAAGAAAGCGAAAGAAGAAAACCACCGGCAAAACGGCAGGTTAGAAAGAGCGGCCGACTAGAGGGAACAGCCACCCCATAGCCATCTCTTATCAGGATTATCGGACCATTCAATTTATCCAATTGCTCGTTTCTGCGTAAGGTGAGCCCTGTCTTCAGACAACACACCCATCGCTCAAAGGAGACGGGAATGTCCCTGATCAACACCGAAGTCAAGCCGTTCAAGGCCACCGCTTACCACAACGGCGAGTTCGTCGACGTCTCTAGCGACGACATGAAAGGCCAGTGGAGCATCGTCTTCTTCTACCCGGCCGACTTCACCTTCGTCTGCCCGACCGAGCTTGGTGACCTGGCGGACAACTACGAAGAATTCAAGAAGCTGGGCGTCGAGATCTACAGCGTCTCCACCGACACCCACTTCACCCACAAGGCCTGGCACGACAGCTCCGAGACCATCGGCAAGCTGCAGTTCCCGATGATCGCCGACCCGACCCTGACCATCTCACGCAACTTCGAGGTGCTGATCGAGGAAGACGGCCTGGCCGAGCGTGGCACCTTCGTCATCGATCCCGAGGGCAAGATCCAGATCGTCGAGATCAACGCCGGCAACATCGGCCGCAACGCCGAAGAGCTGCTGCGCAAGGTCAAGGCTGCCCAGTACGTCGCCGCCCACCCCAACGAGGTGTGCCCGGCCAAGTGGAAGGAAGGCGAAGAGACCCTGGCGCCGTCCCTGGACCTCGTCGGCAAGATCTAAGCCTTGTCCGCAAGATCTGACACTTGACCGAAAGTGTCTTGAGCAAGATGTGACTGCGCCAAGGCTGGCTGACTCAGCCTTAGTGTCCCTTGTCGCAGTCACGGCGCCTCGCCAGAGGCGCCCGTCACCCCTGAGGTGACACCCTTTTCCCCACCGGGTCGTTCGTCTCGGTCGTCCTACCAGTCGCTTATGCGAGATCGGGTCCTTCGGCCCGGTGGGGATTCTGCGGCCCAATGATCGGCCAGTTCGCCGATACCGGCACTACGCCCCCGCCGCAGACCACCATTTTCCGATTTTTATCAGGATTGCCGCTGTCATGTTGGACGACTCTCTCAAGCAACAGCTGAAAGCCTATCTCGAACGTGTCACCCGCCCCTTCGAGCTTGTCGCCACCCTCGATGACGGCGACAAGTCCAGGGAACTCCACGGCCTGCTCAGCGACATCGCCGCGCTCAGCGACCACATCAGCCTGTCCACCGAAGGCACGGACGCACGCACACCGTCGTTCGCCCTTTATCGTGATGGCGCCCCCACCGGGGTGGTGTTCGCCGGCATCCCCATGGGCCACGAGTTCACCTCGCTGGTGCTGGCACTTCTGCAGGTCGGCGGGCATCCGCCCAAGGCCAGCGACGAGGTGATCGAACAGATCCAGGCGCTGGACGCGGACATGCACTTCGAGACCTACTTCTCGCTGTCCTGCCAGAACTGCCCGGACGTGGTCCAGGCGCTGAACCTGATGGCCATTCTCAATGCGCGGATCTCCCACGACGCCATCGACGGCGCCCTGTTCCAGGACGAGGTCGAGGCCCGCGAGATCATGTCGGTGCCGAGTGTCTACCTCAACGGCGAACCCTTCGACCAGGGCCGCATGACCCTCGAGCAGATCCTGGCCAAGGTCGACACCGGCGCCGAGCAGCGTGAAGCCGAGAAGATCAGCGCCAAGGAGTCCTTCGACGTGCTGACCATCGGCGGCGGTCCCGCCGGCGCAGCCGCCTCCATCTATGCCGCGCGCAAGGGTATCCGCACCGGCGTCGCCGCCGAGCGCTTCGGTGGCCAGGTGCTCGACACCATGGCCATCGAGAACTTCATCTCGGTGCAGGAGACCGAAGGGCCCAAGCTTGCCACCGCGCTTGAAGAGCACGTCAAGCAGTACGACGTCGACATCATGAACCTGCAGCGTGCAGAAGCTCTGGTGCCGTCAAGCGAGCCGGGCGGCGAGCACGAGGTGCGCTTCGCCTCCGGCGCCAGCCTGCGCGCCAAGACGCTGATCCTGGCCACCGGCGCCCGCTGGCGCGAGATGAACGTGCCCGGCGAGGCCGAGTACCGCAACCGCGGCGTGGCCTACTGCCCGCACTGCGACGGCCCGCTGTTCAAGGGCAAGCGCGTCGCGGTCATCGGCGGCGGCAACTCCGGCGTCGAGGCGGCCATCGACCTGGCCGGCATCGTCGCCCACGTGACCCTGTTCGAGTTCATGGACGAGCTGCGTGCCGACGCCGTGCTGCAGAAGAAGCTGCGCAGTCTGCCCAACGTCGAGATCATCTCCGGTGCCCGCACCACCGAGATCAACGGCGACGGCAACCGCGTCACCGGCCTGAGCTATGAAGAGCGCGCCAGCGGCGAGCTCAAGCAGGTCGAGCTGGAAGGTGTGTTCGTGCAGATCGGCCTGGTGCCCAACACCGAATGGCTCAAGGACTCGCCGATCGAGCTCTCCGAACGCGGCGAGATCGTCACCGACGCCCACGGCATGACCTCGGTCCCCGGCATCTTCGCCGCCGGCGACGTCACCACCGTGCCCTACAAGCAGATCGTCATCGCCGTGGGGGCAGGTGCCACCGCCGCCCTCGGCGCCTTCGACTACCTGATTCGTCAGTAAGGTCGAGCCCTCGACCACGACAAAGCTGTGTTCCCTGAAGACACCGTCTGGCTTCCCTGGCCGCGGTGTCCACGACCAGGAAGGTCGTGATTGGTGCCCTGTATCCGGAGATGGCTGCTGAAGCCTGACGGCGCCGTGAGCCGCTATGCTGCGTTGCCGCTTCTCGCCGTAGAACCACTACGGCTCGTCGCGGCGCCTTGCCTGACGACCCACTGCACTCGACATCACTTCAGCGCATCCCCGACACAGGACACATGCCGCCCCCCTTCGGGGCGGTTTTTTTTGGTCTATTGATCGCCGTCCACCAGTACGCCGTAGCACTCCGGTCGCCGGTGCAGGCAGAAGTTGAAGATGTGCTCTCGTATCTCCCGGGTGCGGTCCAGGTCGCATTCGTGGACGATCAGCTCATCCTCCAGGGTGCTGGCCATGGCGACGATCTCGCCGGTGGGGGCGATGATGCAGCTCTGCCCCAGCAGGTCGCAGCCTTCTTCGCGGCCCGCCTTGGCGACGCCCACCACCCACATGCCGTTCTGATAGGCCCCGGCCTGCATGCACAGATGATTGTGGAAGCCCTGCAGGTGGTCATGCTCCGGCACCGGCGGATAGTGGATCGGGGTGTTGTAACCCAGCATCAACAGCTCGACCCCCTTGAGCGCGCTGACCCGGTAGGTCTCCGGCCAGCGGCGATCATTGCACAGCGCCATGCCCATCTTGCCGCCGAAGGCCTCCCAGCAGCCAAAGCCGTCCTCGCCAGGTTCGAAGTAGCGCTTCTCCAGATGCTGGAAGGGCCGCCAGGGTTCGTGCTCATGATGGCCCGGCAGATGCACCTTGCGATACTTGCCCACCAGCTCACCGGCCTGATCGACCAGGATCGAGGTGTTGTAACGGTGCACCCGGCCACCCGACTCGATGCGTTCGGCGTAGCCCAGGTAGAAGCCGATACCCAGTTGCCTAGCCGCCTCGAACAAGGGCCTGGTGGCCTCACCCGGCATCTCGCCTTCGTAGAAACCATCGAGTTCGTCGGCATCGTCGAAAAACCAGCGGGGAAAGAAGGTGGTCAACGCAAGTTCGGGAAACACCAGCAGGGTCACGCCACGCCGGTGCGCCTTGTGCAGCAGCGCCAGCATCCGCTCGATCACCCGGGAACGGGACTCACTGCGTGCGATGGGACCCAGCTGGGCCGCGCCTACCACGATTTGTCGACTCATGGATTCTCTCTCGGGACGTCAGGGGACTGGCACAGCTCGAGCAGCACCTGCAGCAGCACGTTGGCTCCCGCGGCGACATCCTCGGGCGCGGTGTACTCCTCGATGTTGTGACTGATGCCGCCCACGCTCGGCACAAAGATCATCGCCGTTGGACAGACCCGCGCCAGCATCTGGGCGTCGTGGCCGGCGCCGCTGGGCATGCGACGCACGCTGTAGCCCAGGCGGCGCGCGGTGGTCTCGACCAGCCCCACCACTTCAGGATCGAAGTCCACTGGCTCGAAGCGGGCCAGGGAGCGTCGCTCGAACGCCAGCCCCTCCTCTTCGGCGACCTGCCGGGCGAAGCGCTCCACGTCCTCTTCGACCTGGCGCAGCACGCTATCGTCGGTATTGCGAAGATCCACCGTCATGTTGGCGCTCAAGGGGACCACGTTGATCAGATCCGGGGTGAACGCCATGCGTCCCACGGTGCCCACCTGATGGCCGCCGGCCTGCTCGACGCGTTGCCGGACGTAGGCGGCGGTGGCCACCGCCCCATGGGCAGCGTCATGTCGCAGCGACATCGGCGTGGTGCCGGCGTGATTGGAGCAGCCGTCGAAGCGATACTCCGACCAGGAAATGCCTTGAACCTGCTCCACCGCGCCGATGGTGATGCCCTGCTGTTCAAGCACCGGCCCCTGTTCCACGTGCAGCTCGACAAAGGCGTGCGCCTCGGGGCGGCCCACCGGCCGCTCGCCCACGGCACCGATACGCGTCAGGCAATCGGCCAAGCTCTCGCCGTCGATCCCGCGGGTGGACAGCGCCTGCTCCAGTGGCATGCCGCCCACATAGACCAGGCTGCCCATCATGTCCGGCGCGAAACGCGCGCCTTCCTCATTGGTAAAGAAGGCCACGCACAGCGGCCGGCGCGTCTCGATACCGGCCTGATTGAGGGTCTGGACCACCTCGAGACCGGCCAGCACCCCAAGATTGCCGTCATAGAGACCTCCCGTGCGCACGGTGTCGATATGCGACCCGGTCATCACCGGTGGGCCGGGCTGCTGCCCCGGACGCAGACCAAACACATTGCCGATGGCGTCCTGGTGAATCTCGAGGCCGAGCTCCTGCATCCAGCCCATCACCCGCTCACGGCCGAGGCGATCTTCCTCGCTCAACGCCAGGCGGCAGACCCCGCCCCCCGCCAACGCGCCGATCTCGCCCAGTTCGTTCAGTCGCTGCCACAGGCGTTCGCCGTCGATTCGCAGATCATTCCACATGGTTGGCCCTCCCGCGTGCGATGACGTCCTCGGCACTGGCGCCGACCAGTTCACGATAGACCTCGGCGTCGGTGGCACCTTCACTGCCGATCAGCAGCACTCGGCTATTGCCTTCGAGGCCCAGCCGGGCGCCCAGCTCCGGCTCTTGACTAGCCAGCAACAGCCCCACCAGACCGGCAACCGCGCTTTCCCCGGCGACCAGCGCCGGATCGCCGCCAACGCCCTCGGCTAGCAGCTTCATCGCCTCCACAGCTGCTTCATCACTGACCGCCAGATAGTCGTCGATGCCTTCATCGAGCACCTCCCAGGCCAGCAGCGACACCTCGCCACAGGCAAGCCCCGCCATCAGGGTGTCGAGGTCGCCATCGACCGCCACCGGCTCGCCGCTGCGGGCGCTCTCGAGCAGACAGGCAGCGCGCTCCGGCTCGACCACGATCACGCGCGGGCGATTCACCCCATAGGCCTCCCACAGCTGGGCCAGGGTCGCGGCGGCGAGTCCCCCCACACCGCCCTGGACGAAGCAGTGGGTGGGCGGCTGATCGAGCTGATCCACCGCCTCGTCGACCATCACGCTGTAGCCCTGCATCACATCCCGTGGCACCTCCATGTAGCCGGGATACGAGGTGTCCGACACCACGAACCAGCCGTATTCGGCCGCGTCGCTGGCGGCCTGACGGACCGAATCGTCGTAGTTGCCGGCGACCCGGCGGATCTCGGCGCCGAAGTCGGCGATGGCCTGCTCCCGCCCCTGGGAGACGGTGGCGTGCAGATAGATCACGCAGCGCACGCCGAACTGACGAGCACCCCAGGCCACCGAGCGACCATGGTTGCCGTCGGTGGCACAGCACACGGTCAAACCGTCCAGCGCGTCGCGATACTCGCCGGCCATCAGCGCCTCGCTGGTGACCTGCTCGCCGAGCCGACGCTTGATCAACCGCAGCACCGCGTAGGCGCCGCCGAGGGCCTTGAAGCTTTTCAACGAGAAGCGCTCCGACTCGTCCTTGTAGTGGATCGCCGCCACCCCCGCCGCCGCCGCCAGGCCGTCGAGGCGCACCAGCGGGGTCGCTGCGTAGCCGGGCCAGCGGCGTATCTCGTCCCGCGCCTGCTCGAGCGCTGCCTGATGGAGGATCGCGCGCTGACGCTCGCCGATGGGCGCACCGGGCGTCACGCGTGGGTTGGCGACGTGGCGCCAGCGGGAATGTTCGATCAGCGCGGTCATGGGGTCTCCTGGAGTCGGTGGGAAGCGGTCGTCGAGCCCCTGGGCGGGGTGGCGGGCAAACCGAGGGCGGTGGGGCCCTGGCCTGGCAAAGGTCACCTGGCCTGAATATCTCACCTCAATCTGAAACCATATTTTCACTTTGTCAATTATTGAAAATACATTTTCACATCGCTTTACCACGTGCCATACTGCTTTCATGACCGACACGACCCACGCCGACATGACCCACGAACAGAGCCTCAGCCACGAACAGAGCCTCGAAGCCAGGCTGCGCGCCCACCACCAGGACCTGCCTCCGGCGGAGCGCCGACTGGCCGAGCTGCTGCTGAACTTTCCCGGTGACATCTCGCGCTACAGCGCGGGAGAACTGGCCGAGGCCGCCGGTACCTCTCGAGCGGCGGCGTCACGCCTGTTTCGCCGGCTCGGCTACCGCGACTTCAACGAGGCCAGACAGCAGGTGCGTGACGCCCAGCGCTGGGGCTCGCCTCTGTACCTGTCCAGCGCCACCGAGGCCCGTCGACCGGCTCCTGGCGACAACCGTGCGACAGGCCAGAACGCCACCGGCCATGACAGCGGTGCGCTTGAGCAGGGTACCGGCCTGGAAAGTGCCGCCCAGGGAGGAGCTGACCAGAGCGGCAGCTCGCGCCAGCCGTCGGCACGCGGGACGGAGGGCCAAGCGCTGTCAGGGAGCCAGGGTGCACTGGGTGGGCTTGATGCGGATAGCGCACTCGGGATGCACCTGGCGCAGGAACAGGACAACCTGGCGCGCAGCTTCGCCGAGCTGGACCAGGCGGCGCTAGGCGAGGCCATCTCGGCCCTGGGCAAGGCGCCCCGGGTACACCTGGCGGGGTTTCGCAACAGCCAGATGCTGGCGAGCTTCTTTCATCGTCAATTGCAGTTGCTCAGGCCCGATGTCCAGCTGCTGCCCCGGCCAGGCCAGACCCTCGGCGAGGACCTGGTCGACGTAGGAGCGGATGATCTGGTGATACTGATCGCGCTGAGGCGACGCACCGGCCAGGAAACCAGCCTGCTCGACTGCTGCCGTCAGCAGGGAGCCAAGACCCTGCTGCTGGTCGATCCGACCTGCCCGACCACCCTGGCAGGCGACTGGCGCCTGGAAGCACGGGTGGCCTCGGCTTCACCCTTCGACAGCTACGCCTCCTGTCTCAGCATGATCCAGGCGATCTGCACCATTTTTTACCGTCAGAATATCGATACCTGTCAGCAGCGCCTGAGGGAAGTCGAAGCGCTTCATGACAGCCTGGATGAGCTCTCCAGGCTGTAACAATATCTTCTGTAGTGATGAATATACGGGGACATTAATGTGCCAAAAAGCCGTTAACCCAGTGACTACTTATCTCATGACGGAAAATTTCTAGAAACCATATATTCTGATAAACCGACACATTCACCACAAGGGTTCAAGCGCGAAAGCCAGTCTGCACCAAGGTGAACACCCGCTTGCACCATTTATTATCACCTCGAGCTTTATCGGGTCGAAAAAGGAAACATTGAACACAGCAATATACTGAAAAAACAAGAGAAACCCGACTCTGGCACCAAAGATGTAAAGAACAAACACAAGACACGACGGGAGCCAATCACCATGTCACGAACCCTTGACCTGGCGGCACGACTGAGCCACACCCTGGACCAATGGGTGGAGCGTTGCTGCGTCATTCTGCTCGCCGTTCTGGTCGTCACCGTCTGGACCGGCATCCTCGCCCGCTATGTCCTTCCCTGGAACCTTACCTTTACCGAAGAGATGGCCCGTTATCTGATGATCTGGGTCGCGCTGCTGGCGATCTCCATGGGGATATGTCGGCGCCAGCATGTCGGCATGCTGGTACTCTTCGACCGACTTCCGGCGCTTCTCCAGCGTGTTCTTGCGCTGTCCTTCGACCTTATCGGCATCGCCTTTTTCGCGGTCATGTTCTTCTACAGCCTGACCTACGTCGAACGCGGCTTCAGTCAGTCCACCATGATCTTCGGGGTTCCCAAGGGTTACCCCTACCTGATCCTCCCCATCGCCTCCGGAGTGGCGTGCCTGCAGCTCGCTCTGTCTGCGCTGAAGGACATGAAGCGTACGTCCCCCCAACCGGCGCTCGAGCGCACCTGAACAGGAGTCGCCCTCATGGTGCTAGTCGCCTCTGCCTTCTTTCTGCTGCTGGTCATCGGCATGCCGGTGGGTATCGTGCTCGGCGTCGCCGGGCTGCTGGGACTCGTCGACATGGGCGGTGGCAGTTTTCTCGCCATGGTCCCTGACAAGTTCTTTTCTGGGCTGAACCTGTTCCCGTTCCTGGCGATGCCGTTCTTCATCCTCGCCGGCGAGATCATGAACCGTTCCGGGCTGACCTTGAACCTGGTCAACTTCGCCCAGTCACTGGTGGGCTGGCTGCGCGGCGGCATGGCCCACTCCAACATGCTGGCGTCGGTGATGTTCGCCGGGCTCACCGGCTCGGCCACCGCCGACGCCGCCGCCTTCGGCAATACCCTGGTGCCGGCAATGAAGAAGGCCGGCTACAGCGGTCCCTACGCCTGCGCCGTCACGGCGGCCGGCTCCATCATCGGTCCGATCATCCCCCCATCCACCCTGGCCATCATCTACGGCTCGCTGATGGGAGTGTCGATCGCCGGGCTGTTCGCCGCCGGGATCATCCCCGGGCTGCTGCTGTGTCTGGTGTGCATGTGCCTGATCGCGGCCACCGCCCGCCGCCTCAACCTGCCCAAGGATGAACAGGGCACCAGCCTTGCTCGTATTCTCAAGGAATTTCGCCTGAGCCTGCTGGCGCTGATCCTGCCGGTCTTCATCCTCGGCGCCATCCTCACCGGCATCACCACGCCCACCGAAGCCGCTGCGCTGGCGGTGTTCTACGCCCTCTTTGTCGGCTGCGTGTGCTATCGCAACATCGGCTGGCGTGATCTCTACGAGATGCTGGCGAGGACCGCGCTGATCACCGGGGTCATCTTCCTGATCATCGCCTCGGCCTCGATCCTCGGCTGGTGGATGACCTTCAATCAGATCCCCCAGCTGATCGCCGACGCCTTCCTGTCGGTGTCGCAGTCACCCGTGGTGGTGGTCACGATGATCGTCGCCCTGCTGCTGTTCATCGGCCTGTTCATGGATATCAACGCTGCGTTGATCATCCTGGCGCCGGTGCTCGCCCCCCTGGCCGCGACCATCGGGCTTGAGCCGGTACACGCAGGCATGATCATCATCCTGTCGCTGACCATCTCGCTGATGACACCACCGGTCGGCGCCTGCCTGTTCGTGCTGGCGTCGGTGACCGGCGAGCGCATCGAATCGATCACTCGCTCGCTGTGGCCCTTCATCGTGGTCGAGCTGCTGGTGCTGCTGGCCACCGCCTACTGGGAACCCATCAGTCTGGCCATCCCGCGCATGCTGGGACTGGCGGGCTAATCTATTGCGGCGCCAGGCGCCGCTTGTCCTCGACGCAGTGCAACACCCAAGGCGCCTGGCTCGCTCGGCGGGCGCCAACAACAACGCAAGGAGTGAACCATGTCTCGACTGCCCCTCCCCGTCGCCCCGCGTACTGCCCTGGTGGGCGCCGCTCTCGCCGCCGCCCTGGTCGCCAGCGCCTCGACCCAGGCCGCGACCACCATGCGCATCGCCCACCTCAATCCGCCGGACCCCACCGCCAGCAACTCCGGCGCGATGACCGCCGTGTTCAAGCAGCTGGTGGAGACCGCCACCAACGGCGAGATTCAGATCGAGATCTTCCCCGCCGGGCAGCTGGGCGAGGATGCCAACGTCATCAATCAGGTCGGCCAGGGCATCGTGCAGTCCACCATTTCCTCCGCCGGTGGCGTCGCGGAACACTATCCGCGTATCGGCATCTTCGATATTCCCTTCGCCTTCCCCAACATCGCGGTGGCCACCGAGGTCATCGACCTGGACAGCGACTTCGGCAAGGCCCTGGCCGAGGACCTCGAAGCCGAGACCGACGGCCTCAAGGTGCTGGGGCTGCTCGACAGCGGCGGCTTCTTCCAGTTCACCAACTCCCAGCGTCCGATCGAGACCACCGACGACATGGACGGACTGCGCATTCGCACCATGACGCTGCCCACCCACGAAGCGATGATCAATGCCCTGGGGGCCGAGGCCACGCCACTGGCCTGGTCCGAGGTGTATACCGCGCTGCAGACCGGTGTGGCCGACGGCCAGATGAACCCGATCCAGCAGACGTCCTTCGCCAACTTCGACGAGGTGCAGTCCTACCTGACCGTCAGCAACCACCTGATCACGCCCTACATCTGGCTGATCAACGAGGACTTCTACAACGGGCTCGACCCCGAGCAGCAGAAGGTCATCGACTGGGCCGCCGATGTGGCGGTGGACGCCGGCCGCTCGATGTCGCGGATCATCGAGGCCTCCGACAACGGCCTGCCGAAGCTGGCCGACGGCATGGAAGTCAACGCCATCACCCCCGAGGCCCGTCAGGCCTTTATCGACAAGGCCCAGCCAGCGGTGCGCGAGGTGATCAGCGAGCGCTACGGCAGTGAAGGCGAAGCCCTGCTGGCGAGCATGCTCGACGCCATCGATGCAGCCGACGCACCCTGATGTCGCCTCGCCCGCGATAGCATTTCCCAAGCGCCCAAAAACGATCAGGCCGCTCCCCGTGGGGAGCGGCCTGATCGTTGGTCACTGTTGCAACTTCAGTTCGACGGTGTCAGCCGGTTTTCGACCATGGCACTTGCTCCGCTGATGTCCGGAAGGCACTCGCCCTGGGCGAGTCGCTCGAGGATGCGTTCTTCCTGGCGCTGCAGTTCCAGGGTGTGGTCGATCACCGCGTCGACCTCCGACGGCGGCAGTACCACCACGCCATTCTCGTCGGCCAGCACCACGTCGCCGGCGGATACCACCACTCCACCGACGCTGACCGGCAGGTTCATGGCACCGCCCTGGTCGGCGAGCTTGGTGGTCAGCGACGAGACGCCGCGGCTCCACACCGGGAAGCGCTTTGCGCGCAGGGTAGCCAGGTCAGTGGCGGTGCCGTCGATGATCACCCCGGCCAGTCCCAGGCGCGAGCCGACCTCGGTCAGCACCCCGCCCCAGCAGGCGTGACGACGATCGCCCTGGCGATCGATCACCAGTACATCGCCGGGACGTAACAGGCGCATGGCGTGGTTGAGCAGGGTGCCATCTCCCGGCGGCAGCGACAGGGTCACGGCAACCCCGGCCACCCGCACCTCGTCGAGCTGGCAGCGGATCTCGGGGTCGATAAAGCCCTCTTCGCGGAAGTGACCGATGGTGGCGGTCTCGCACTCGAGCAGGCGCTGATGGCGGGCGGGGTCCAGCGGGGCGGGCAGGTCGGCGATGGTGTACACAGCGTTTTTCCTTATATCAGGCTCGGCAGCCAGGTGATCAGTCCCGGCACCCAGTACAGCATCAGCATGCCGAACAGGAAGCACAGCACGATCGGCCAGGCGGCGGCGTAGATGGTCGGCATCGACACCGAGGGTGCCCCGCCCTTGACCGCGAACAGGTTGTAGCCGAACGGCGGGGTCAGGCTGCCCACCGCCAGGTTGATCAGAAACAGCGTCCAGAACCACACCGGGTCGAACCCGTAGGCCTTGACCAGCGGGGCGTAGATCGGGATGACCACCATCATGAAGGCGATCTGGTCGATGAACATGCAGGCGATAAGCGGGATCAGCATCAACAGCAGCAGCATCAGGCCGGTGTCCAGGTCCATGGCGGTGGCGGCGGCCACCAGCCCGGAGGTGGCCCCGGTAAAGGACAGAAGCTGACTGAACAGCTTGGAGCAAGCCAGGATGGTGATGATCATGGCGCTGATCGACAGCGACGACAGCAGCGCCTGTCCGGCCATCTTGAGGCTGAACTTGCGGTAGTAGAAGGCCACCAGAATGGCCCCGAGCACGCCGGTGGCGGCGGACTCAGACGGCGTCGCCACCCCCAGCATCATCAGCCCCAGCACCGAGAAGATGATGATCGAGAACGGCGCCATGTTGGCCAGCGCCCGACCGCGCTGGCGCCAGTTGCCGCCGCCCGAGTCGTCCACCGCCGGTGCCCGCGACGGGTCCAGCATCATGCGCACCACCACGTAGGTCACGAACAACCCGGCCAGGAGCATGCCCGGAATGATGCCTGCGATCAAAAGGCGAGCGATGGAGACGTCGACCATGGAGCCGATGATGATCACCAGAAGGCTCGGCGGGATGATCGGTGCAAGGCCGGCGCCGCCGAGGATCAGGCCGATCGACAGGCGGTCGTCGTAGCCACGCTGCTGCATCGTCGGTAGCGCCGAACGGCTGAGCATGGCGGTCACCGCCAGGGCCGAGCCGGACAGCGCGCCGAACAGCGTCGACAGGGCCACCACGAAGAAGTACAAGCGGCCCTTGATGCGTCCCATCAGGGTGTCGAGGGAGTCGAAGATGACGTCGATGGAGCCCGAGCGGAACAGCAGCTCGCCCATCAGCACGAACAGCGCGATGGTGGTCAGCGTCTCCGAGGTGACGGTGTCATAGACGCTGTTGGCGAACAGGCCGAAGCCGGCGCTGCCCATCAGCCAGAAGGTGCCGGCCACGTTGATCGCCAGAAAGGCCACGAACACCGGCACGCCGAGGGCGAACAGCCCCATCAGCAGGGCGACGGCCAGGCCCAGGGTGACATACCACTCCATCGTCTACGCCTCCTGCCGTGGACTGTCGCTGGGCCACTCGACGGTGGCGGGCAGCAGCGCGCGCCGCAGAAAGTGCAGCGCGGTATTGGAAAAGCCGTAGCCGATAAAGCTCGACACCCACACCTTGGGGATATCGAGCCCCATAGCGGTGGTGGTGCCGCTGGCCAACTGGCGAAGGCTCTCGCTGATCAGCATCCAGGCTGCCAGCGCACACACCGCCGCGGTCAGCAGCGAGGTGAAGCGCTCGAAGCCCTGTCGACGGGCGGCGGGCAGGCTGTCCTGCAGCACGCTGATGGCGATGTGCCCACGGGTCCGGGCGAGTTCCGGCATGGCCAGGCTGGCCGACAGGCACAGACAGTAGGCGACGATGGAGCTCGACCACAGGGTCGGGGCGTTGAAGAAGTAGCGGGCCACCACTTCGATCCAGAAACACACGACGATGCCACACAGGGTGGCACCGCCGAGGTAGAAGCCGAATCGCGTGAGGCCATCGTGCCAACGGGCAATGGTAGCCAGCATGGGAGCGATCCGATCAGGGGGTCATGTCGTTGCTTTCGGCGATCTCGCGCATCTTGGCCACCGCCTCCGGCGACTTGTCGAGGCCGAGCTGCCAGATGCCTTCGGTCACCAGCTCGTCGAGACGCTCGGCGTCTTCCGGGGCGAACTCGGTTTCGTGCATGCCGAGCTCCCGCAGGCGCGCCCATTCCTCGACCGCCAGTTCGTCGAGCACCCCGGCGATCTCGCTTTCCAGCGCCTCGCCCTGGGCCAGCAGCACCGACTGCTGCTGCTCGTCGAGGCCATTGAAGGTGTCGAGGTTCATCAGCAGGTAGGTGTAGGTCTGGCCGAAGGTGGGCTTGGAGAAGTAGCCCGCCACCTCGTGCCAGCCAAGATCCTCGACGCCGTTGAGGCCCCAGGCAGCGCCGTCGATGACGTTACGATCCAGTGAGGAGTAGACGTCGCCGCTGGACATCAGCACCGGCGTGCCACCCAGGCCCTGGGTCACGTTGGTGTAGGTGGGGCTGCCGCGCAGACGACGTCCCTCGAGGCCCGGCGAGCCTTCGATGGGCTCCTTGAGCACGTACTGGAAACCGCTGGAGCCGAGCGGCGGAATCGCCAGCAGCTTCAGGCCGAGCTCGTTGTAGTGGCTGTCGATGAAGTCCCACAGGCCGGACTCGCGGGTCTTGGCAGGATCGACGAAGACCCCGTCCATGGCCGCGCCGACACCGGTGGTGTTGGTGTGGTAGGCGCCGTGGGTGTAGAGCAGGTCGAACACCCCTACCGAGACCGGCTGCAGCTGTTCGAACGGCGGCACCACGTCGGGGCCATTGAGGCTGATGGAGACCTCGCCGTCGCTGGCGCCCTGGACCTTGTCGATGTAGCGCTGGGCGACTTCGCGGGTGTAGGCCGAGGTCAGGTCGTAGCTCGACAGCATGCGCAGATCGGTGGCCTGGGCATCGGGTGACAGCGCCGACAGTGACAGGGCAGACAGCGACAGCGCGGACACGGTCAGGATGGAGCGGGAGAGTCGGGACAGGGAGCGATTCATGGTCTTCCTCGCGTTTATGGTTGTTATCATCCGTGGCCGAGGCGGGATGCGTCCGGCAGAAGGATCTTCGATACCACTTCAATCTAGTCAGGCCGACACACCGGGGTCAATGGAAAGGCACCGATCGAGTTTTTCGATTTTTAATATGTAGAATTTACAGAATTTATACAACAAAATGAAAATATAAAAACCAGAAAAATAAAGAGCACTATCTTGTGAAAAATCTCGTATTAAAGGGCTATTATCTCGAAGTATTTTACGCCAAACATGATGAGACAAAACGCCAATAACGCCTGATAAACCAAATAATACAACGACTTATATAAAACACCCTCTTTCGCACAGACGCCCGCCCAGCTCCATCGTCGTTATTGCCACAGGCGACAATTTCGACACCCTATCGGCCACCTTTCAGCAGAAGAAAAACTATTTCCAGCAAGAAGGGATCGACTCGCCTGGCCGGTTACCCTCGACCAGGCCGAAGCTGGCAGGAGGTAACCCATGCCCGACAACGGCCGACGGTGTATTCTCTGACAACAGCTTGGCCAACCATACACAGGCCAACATCAGGGCGCCTTCGGCGAGGACAGATCGTCCCCACGAGCGCCTCTTGCTGACAGAAATGAAAGGAGCCGGTGATGCGGCCGATTCACGACACCCTGGACTGGAACCTGCTGCGGACCTTTATCGTCATCGTGCAGGAAGAGAGCGTGAGCAAGGCGGCGGTGCGCCTGTACCTGTCTCAGCCGGCGGTGAGTCTGTCGCTGAAACGGCTGGAAGAACGGCTGGGCCAGAAGCTGATCGAGCGCGACAGCCATCGCTTTCGGGTGACCCAGGCGGGTCAACTGGTGTACCGCGAGGCGGTGGATATCTACGCCAATGTGGCACGCCTGGCGGCCTCGGTGGGGGAGTCGGACCCGGAGGTGGCCGGCCACGTCTCGCTGGCCTTTATCACCGGTATCCAGTGTCGCTTTCTCGACAGCGTGCTGGCGGCCTTCCATCGTCGCTATCCGCAGATCACCTTCGAAATCGAGGACATGTCGAGTCAGGAGGTGCAGCACGCCCTGTCACAACGCCAGAGCGCGCTGGGTATCTGTCTGGCCCAGAGTTGCCCGGACAACCTCGACAGCCAGGTGCTGGCGCGCCAGCGCTATCGGCTGTACTGCGGGCGCAGCCACCGCCTGTTCGGCCGCGACAGCCTGCCCATGGAAGAACTCAAGCAGGAGGCCTACGTGTCCTTTGGCAGCGAGCAGCTCGACGGGGTGCTGTCGCCGCTGGCGGTGTTCCGCGCCCAGCACGGCCTCAAGGGCCCGGTGGTGGGGCAGTCCAGTCGCCTGCAGGAGATCCAGCGCATGGTCATGGCAGGCTGGGGCATCGGCTGCCTGCCGGAGCACCTGGTGGCTCGGCAGGTGGCGGACGGCGAGCTATGGCCGCTGCCGCCTTACGACGGCGTGGCCGATATCGACCTGCACCTGATGTGGCACCGCGAAGGCCGCGCCAGCGTGGCGGAGACAACCTTTATCGAGTTCTTCCTCACCAGCATGGCCAAGGTGCCCATGGAGCACCGCCTGACCACCGGTATCGACGTGGCCGACGCCGCCCAGGCGCCCCTCGCTTTTGACGATACGCCATAGGGCAGCCTGTTCAACGCGCCAGGGCAGCCTCGCGGATGGCACTCAGCCGCTTGCCCGGGGCGATGCCGTCGGCCTCGTAGCGCAGTTCGATCAGCGCCGGACGGCGTTCGCGCTCGGCGAAGGCCAGGGCGCGCTCGAAGGCGGCGTCGAAGTCCTCGTCCCGCTCGACGATCTCGCCCAGGCCGCCGTAGGACTCGACCAGGGTGGTGAAGGCCGGGTTGGTGAAGGTCAGGGCGATCTCGCGGCCGGGGAAGTCGTTTTCCTGGTGGGCACGGATGGTACCCCACATGCCGTTGTTGAACAGAAGGATCACCAGGCCGACATCGTACTGCAGCGCCACGCCCAGCTCCTGCAGGTTCATCTGGAAGCAGCCGTCACCGGCGAAGCACACCGCCGGGCGGTCGGGGTGCTCGAGCTTGAACGAGATCGCCGCCGGCAGGCCGTAGCCCATGGAGCCCACCGTCGGCGCCAGCGAGCTGCCAAGCCCGGCGAAGCGCACGTAACGGTGGGCGTACAGCGCATAGTTGCCGGCCCCCACGCTGATGCAGCCCTGGCCATCCAGGCGACGATCGACGCTGGCGGCGACCTTGTCGAGACTCAGCGGCCCCGGGGCCGGCTGGGGCTCAAGCGTCGCCAGGTAGTCGGCGCGCGCGGCGCGGGTCTGGTCGGCCCAACGCGGTGAGGTGTCCGGCGCCAGCCCGTCCAGGGCGGCGGCGAAGCCCACCACGTCGGCGTTGATGGCAAGCTCGGCATGATAGACCCGGCCCAGCTCTTCGGGATCCGGGTAGACGTGCACCAGCGTCTGGCGCGGGGTCGGCGACTGGATCCACGAGTAGCCTTCGCTGGTGGCCTCGCCCATGCGGGTGCCGACGGCGATCAGCAGGTCGCTGTGCTCAAGCCGCTCGCGCAGGGCGTCGTCCATGGCGAAGCCGACGTGGCCGACAAAGCGCGGATCGCGCTGGTCGAAGCACTCGAGCCGGCGCCAGGCCACCCCCACCGGCAGATCGAAACGCTCGGCGAAGGCCGCCATCTGGGCCTGAGCCTGTGCCGTCCAGCCGCTGCCACCGATCAGCAGGAAGGGCCGCTCGGCCTCGGCCAGACGCGCCTTGAGCGCCTCGAGCTGAGCCGCGCCGGGGTGGGAATGCAGCTTGGCCATGGGCTGGGCGTCGGCCACCTCGGCCTCGCCCCACAAGGTGTCTTCCGGCAACGCCAGCACCACCGGACCGGGACGCCCGCTGGTGGCGACGCGATAGGCCCGGGCGATGTACTCGGGGATACGATCGGTGGCATCGATCTGGGCGACCCACTTGGCCATGGGGCCGAACATGCGACGGTAGTCGATCTCCTGGAAGGCCTCGCGCTCGACGAAGTCGTTCCCTACCTGGCCGATGAACAGGATCATCGGGGTCGAGTCCTGAAAGGCGGTATGCACCCCGATGGAGGCGTTGGTGGCCCCCGGGCCACGGGTCACGAAGCAGATGCCCGGCTCGTTGGTCAGCTTACCGTAGGCCTCGGCCATGTAGGCGGCGCCGCTTTCCTGACGACAGACGATGGGCTCGATGGCGCCCCGATGCTCGTTGAGGGCGTCGATGCAGGGCAGGTAGCTTTCCCCCGGCACCAGGAAGACCCGGCGGGCGCCGTGGGCGCGCAGCTGGTCCATCAGGATCTGGCCGCCATTGCGGCGCGCAAGGGACGTGGTTGGCGAAAGCGTGGAGGCTGGCAGGCTCATGTCAGGGTTCTCGATATCGTTGTTGGTAAAGACGGTTCAGGCGTCTGTCAGGGCGCGGTGCAGCGGGGCGATCTGTTCGGGCAGCACCACGCAGCGGGCACGAAAGCCCCGCGCCATGGCCCACTCGAGGTCTTGCTCGAAGCCCTCTCGGCAAGTCCAGGGGCCGTCGATGGCCAGACACTCGGCCTTGGCGCAGGCGTCGACGAAGCGCTGGCGCCAGGGCGCCAGGACGCTGGCCCGCTCGCCTGGCTCGGCGTCGGCGGCAACGCCCAGATCACGCGACAGATCGCCACTGCCGAGAAGCGCCGCGCTCACCCTTGGGCTTGCCTTGAGGATCTCCGCTGCGGCGCCCACACCGACGGCGCTCTCCAGCGTCGGTATCAGCGCGGTACAGCCCTGTTCGAGGCCGACGCGACGCTCTTCGCGGGCCAGTGCCAGGGCCAGCAGCACGATGTCCATGGAGGACTCGACCTGGGGCAGGAAGATGGCCGCTGGTCGTGCCCGCATCAGCGCCGCCAGCTCGCCCTTGCCGCCCTGGGTCAGCGGGTTGATGCGCGCCATGGGCAGCCGCTGGTGCTGCCGGCAGCGCTCGGCGAAGGCGACAAAGTCGTCGCAGGCCTGGCGGCGATCGGCGGCCGGGGTGAACTCCTCCAGGTCGACGATGATGGCCTCGGCGCCGCTATCCAGCGCCTGATCCAGGCGTGCCGGGTCATGCCCCGGCACGAACAGCCAGCTGCGACACTGGGTCAGGGACAAAGGAGTCGGAATCAAGGACGCCATGGGTCACTCCATCAGGTTCGGCAGGAACAGCACGATGTCGGGCACGAAGGTGATCAGCAGCAGTACCGCGATCATCGCCCCGAGCATCAGTCCCAGGTAGCGCAACGACTCCATCACGCTGATTCCGGCGATGCGGCAGGCGGCCATCAGGTCGACCCCCAGCGGCGGCGTATTGGCGCCGATCGCCAGGTTCACCGTCAGCAGCACCCCGAAGTGCACCGGGTCGATGCCGTACTGCACCAGCAGCGGCATGACGATGGGGGTGACGATGATGATGATGGCGATGCTTTCCATGAAGGAGCCGAGCACCAGCAACACCACGGTCAGCAGCAGCAGTACGCCATAGCGGCTGTCGGTGATCTCGCCGATCAGTGTGGCGATGGCCTGGGGCACCTGTTCGTAGGTCAGGCCCCAGGCGAACATGCCGGCGGCACCGATGATGACCAGGATGGCGCCGGAGGTCTCCGCGGTGGCGATGACGCTGTCGACGATGTCCCGAAGGCTCAGGCTGCGATAGACCAGGGTGCCGACGATCAGCGCATAGACGATGGCCGAGGCGGCGGCTTCGGTGGGGGTGAAGACGCCGAAGCGAATGCCTCCGATGATCAGCACCGGCACCAGCAGCGCCGGCAGGGCAGCGATAAAGGCACGCTTGCGCTCGCCGGGCTCGGGCCGGGTACCACCGGACCAGCCGTTGCGGCGTGACACATAGATGGCCACCCCCACCAGCGCCAGGGTCAGCAGCAGGCCGGGGATCACGCCGCCCATGAACAGCTTGCCCACCGAGGTGTTGGAGGTGGTGCCGTAGACGATCATCACGATGCTCGGCGGGATCACCGTGCCGATGGAGCTGGCGGTGCCCACCAGGGCGCTGCTGAAGCCGCGGTGATAGCCGCTGCGCTGCATCGCCGGCAGCAGCATGCTGCCGATGGCGATGACGTCGGCCACGCCGGAGCCTGACAGTGCCCCGAACATCATGCAGGCCAGCACCGCGACCACCGCCAGGCCGCCACGGATGTCGCCCACCAGCGCCATGCACAGACGCACCAGACGCTGGGTCAGTCCGGCGTGATTCATCAACTGGGCGGCCATCACGAACAGCGGGATGGCCAGCAGAGTGAAGCTCTCCATGCCCGCTACGAACTGCTGGGCGGAGACCATCATCGGCGCCGCACCAAACATCAGCAGATAGGACAGCACCGCCAGGATCAGGCCGAAGGCGATGGGAATATCGATCAGGATCGCCAGGGCGAAGACGCCCACCAGGGTCAAGGCACCAAGGGTCATGAGGCGTCCTCCTGTGACAGCGGATCGCTCGCCAGCAGATGGTCACACTGCGCCAGCGCCATGCCGGCGCAGCACACCGGCACCGACAGATACACCAGCCCCGCAGGTAGCTGCAGCGCCGTGGTGGTCTGGCTCATGGTCAACCAGGCCAGGTCCCAGCCGGCCTTGGCCAGCAGCAGTAGCATCACCAGCAGTAGCAGGTCGGTGGCCCGGGTGATCAGCCGGCGAATGGCAGGGGAGCCGACCAGCAGCGGCATCAGTCCGGCGCTCAGGTGGCTGCGCTTGTAGGTGCAGGCCACGCCGGCCAGCAGCGCGGTCCACACCAGCACCAGCTGGGGCAGCTCTTCGGCCCAGTGGGGCGGCGCCCCCACCACCCAGCGCATGAACACCGAGTAGGCGACCAGCGCCGCCAGCAGGGCGGCGCCGATGCCGGCCAGCGCCAGGCACAGGCGCGAGACGAGACGCGCCACGGGATGCAGCAGGCCGTGCACGGTCATCGCGCTCACTGCCCTTCGCGGTAGCGCTTCACCAGCGCCATCAGGTCGCTGCCGAAGACGTCTTCGTAGTCGGCCCAGACGCCCTGGACGGCGGCATTGAACGGCGTGGTATCGACCTCGTTGACGCTCATGCCTTCGGCCTCGAGCTCGGCCACCAGGCGCGAGTCGTCCTCCTGGGTCATCCGGCGCTGTTCGTCACGCCAGGCGTCGGCCAGCTGCTGGACCGCCGCCTGGTCGTCCTCGGACAGGCGCTGCCAGACGTTGTTGGCGACGGTCAGGCAGGCCGGTGCCCAGACGTGCCCAGTCAGCGAAACGTAGTCCTGGACCTCGAAGAAGGACGAGGAGTGGATGATCGACAGCGGGTTTTCCTGGGCGTCAAACACCCCCTGCTGCAGCGCCGAGTAGAGCTCGCCGAAGGACAGCGGAGCCGGGCTTGCGCCAAGCGCGGTGAAGGTATCCAGTCGCATCTTGTCCGGGGTTACCCGGATCTTCAGACCGGCCAGGTCCTCGGGGGTCTCGACCGGGCCCTGGTTGTTGGTGACGTGGCGGAAGCCGTTCTCCCACCAGGACAGGATCTTCATGTTGTAGTCGGAGGCGATGGCTTCCAGCGCCTCGCCCAGCTCACCGTCGTAGGCGGCGTAGGCGTCCTGGCGGTCCGCCCAGGAGTAGGGCAGCTCGACGATGCCGAAGCGGGCGTCCAGCGGCTGGAAGGAGCCGCAGCCGATCACCCCGGCGGGCACGCTGCCGATCTGCATGCCTTCGACCATGGTCTTTTCGTTGCCGAGCTGGCCGCTGGGGAAGACCTGGAAGTTGACGCGACCCTCGGTGGCCTCGCGCACTTCGTCGGCGAAGCCTTCAGCGGCGATATGCCAGCTATGGGTAGGGGCCAGCACGTGGCCGAGCTTGATGTCGAGGGCCTGGGCCGAGGTGGAAAGACCGGCGAAGGCGCCAAGCGCCAGCAGGGGGAGCATCCTGGAGGTCATGGGGGTACCCGTTGAGTCGTTGTGATTGTGATCTGGGCCCGCCACCGCTTTGTTGACGGCAAGACAGGCGTCACTTGAGACTCGGCCAGGTAGGCGTATTAGACAATTTTCAAGATTTTATGCTTTGCATAAGCCTGATTTATGCAAAGCCATTGGACAGTGGTCAGGGTGGCCCTTCGACAGGCCTCGGGCGGCAACCACAAGTGCTTGCAGACACTTCTTTAACGCACTGTTCAAGAACCATTTTTCTGGCGCAAATGGGGACATTTGCGGTTGTGATTGGCGCCGTTGACGGCTCCACGGCGATAGTCAATCCAGCGTGGTGGTCAGCGTCGAGGCTGGCGCCAGCGCAGGATGAGAACCACCGCCCTGTCGGCCAAGAATTACAAGGAGCCCCTATGCAACTGCCCTCTCTGATCGAGATCCCCAACGGTGAAAAGGTCACCCCCACCTTCAGCGACGCCGAGATGCAGGGCCGCCTAGCCCGTCTGCGCCAGCACATGGCCGAGCAGCAGGTCGACGCCGTGGTCCTGACCTCCTATCACAACATCAATTACTTCAGTGACTTCGTCTATTGTCGCTTTGGCCGCGACTATGGACTGGTGGTGACCCAGGAAGGCTTTACTACCGTCACCGCCAACATCGACGGCGGCCAACCGTATCGGCGCAACCGTCTGGGCGACAACATCGTCTACACCGACTGGCAGAAGGACAACTTCTTCAAGGCCATCATGCGGCTATGCGAAGGCAAACGACGCATCGGGGTGGAGTTCGACCATCTGACCCTGGCCAACCGCGACAAGCTGGAAAGCGCCCTTGGCGAGGTGGAGCTGGTCGACATCGGCGTACCCACCATGCAGATGCGCATGATCAAGTCCGCCGAAGAGATCGCACTGATCCGTCAGGGCGCGCGTATCGCCGACGTGGGCGGTGTCGCGGTACGCGACGCCATCGCCGCCGGGGTGCCCGAGTACGAAGTGGCGCTGGCCGGCCAGAGCGCCATGGTGCGCGAGATCGCCAAGACCTACCCGCAGAGCGAGCTGATGGACACCTGGGTGTGGTTCCAGTCCGGCATCAACACCGACGGCGCCCACAATCCGGTCACCAGCCGTCGCGTGCGTCCCGGCGACATCCTGAGCCTGAACACCTTCCCGATGATCTCGGGCTATTACACGGCGCTGGAGCGCACTCTGTTCTGCGAGCACGCAAGCGATGCCCATCTGCGGCTGTGGGAGATCAACTGCGAGGTCCATGAGCGCGGACAGCAGCTGATTCGCCCCGGCGCCCGCTGCAGCGACATCGCCCACGAGCTCAACGAGATCTTCGCCAGACACGACGTCCTCAAGTACCGCACCTTTGGCTACGGGCACTCCTTCGGCACCCTGAGCCACTACTACGGCCGCGAGGCGGGTCTTGAACTACGCGAGGACATCGACACCGTACTGGAGCCCAACATGGTGGTGTCGATGGAGCCCATGCTGATGATTCCCGAAGGCCAGCCCGGCGCCGGTGGCTACCGCGAGCACGACATCCTGGTGGTCAAGGAAGACGGCGCCGACAATATCACCGGCTTCCCCTACGGGCCGGCGCATAACATCGTGGGTTGAACCGATCCGGCGATCACCGGCCGGGACGTGACATGGGGGGCCGCTCGCCCCCCATGTCGGCGAGCCCGGCCCTGAGGTAGTCCAGCACGTGGTGCGCCGCCACGGACAGCTCGCCGGTCTGGTAGTGCAGGCCGAAGGTGACGCGCCCAAGCTCGGGCAGCCGATCCGCCCCATCCACGCAGTGCAAGTGGTCGGGGCTGACGCTGCGCGCCAGGGCGGTCACGCCCAGGCCCTCCTCCACCGCGGTGAAGATACCGAGCAGGCTGGTACTGGCGTAGCTCACCCGATAGGGCATCGCCCTGGCCCTCAACGCCGCTTCCGCCGCAGAGCGGTACAGGCACCCTAGGGGATAGGTGACCAGAGGCAGCGGCGCTTCACCCTCCAGCAATGCCGTGTCGCCGACCACCCAGACCAGGTCATCTACCCGGATATCCCGAGCATCGCGATCATCGTCGACCCTTTCCGGCTCCATCACCAGGGCGATATCGTAGTGGTGCCTGTGAAAACGCTGGAGTATGACCCTGCTGATCTCACAGTCGACCTCGACCTCGATATTGGGGTAGACCCGCGCCAGATTCCTCAGCACTCGCGGCACAAATGCCAGCTCGAAATCGTTGGGAATACCTAGCCTTACCTTGCCACTGACGCCCCCTCCGCAAAGCTTCTCCACCAGCCGGTCATTGATCGCCAGCATGGCCCTGGCTTCCTGGTAGAGATAGTCACCATCCTGGGTCATTTCCAGCTGACTTCCGCGCAGAAACAGGCGAGTACCCAGCATCTCCTCGAGCTTCTTCATCTGCAGGCTGATGGCGGGCTGGGAACGCCCCAGGCGCTCTCCTGCCGCGGTAAAGCCTCCCAGCTCATTGATGGTCACGAAGGTACGCAATAACTCACTCGGTATCGTCTTCAACCTGGGGCCTCATTGGCATAGATCATGCATCGATTTGTCGTTCTTATTGGTCGCATCAGCGGCAAGAAAATACCTTGAATCTGTCGATGGAAATCGACGCTACCTCTCGACGACTGCCGATTGTCGACGTCCAACAACAAACAATAGAGGCTTCTTCATGAACTCCTGGGTATTGACCACCTTTGCCATTCTAACGCTCTCCATGCTGATTCACACCGGTGCAGCCTACCTGCGTCGAGAACTCAAGGCCCGCCAACCGAGGTGACGCACATGGACTCCTTTACCCTGTTCAATTGGGCGCTTCTGCTGATGACCTTCGGCCTGATGCTCTATCTGGGCTACCTGTCCTCGCGGCGCATGCGCAAGGATGACGCCGCCGGCTTCCTGGTCGCCGGGCGCTCGCTGGGGGCCTTCGTCGGTGCCGGTACCATCGTTGCCACCGGATTCAGCGGCTGGGGCTTCATGGGCTCGCCCGGGGTCACCTACCAGTTTGGTGCCATCGAGGTGCTGGGCAACTTCTTCTTTGCACCAGCGATGGTCATCGCGGTGCTCTACTTCGCCCGCTTCATGCAGCGCAAGGCGATCGATATGGGCAGCAACACCATCCCCGAGTACATCGGCCAGTCCCACGGCGGCGGCGCCATGGGGCGAGTGCTGCAGGCGGTATCGGCGATCATCACCGTGGTGCTGCTGCTGGTCTTCCTGACCAGTCAGATCAAGGCGGTGGGGCTTCTGGGTGCCAGCTGGCTGGGCATCGAACTCGATCAAAGCGCCATGCTGATGGTCGGGGTGATCATCCTCTACACCATGCTCGGGGGGCTGGCCGCGGTGGCCTGGACCGACACCATCATGGTCTGGGGCATGGCCCTGGCGGCGGTCATCATCGTCATCCAGATGCTGACCACCATTGACGTGAACGAGTGGGAAAGCGGCTTGAACGCCATCGACCCGGAGCTGTTGAACCCGACCAACGGGGCCCACTACGGCGCCTCCCGAGGCAACGTCTTCCTGGTCCTGCCCTACGCCTTTCTGTTCGCGGCGGTGCTGCCGTTCATGGCGATCCGCTTCCTGGCCTTCAAGCCCGAGGTCAAGCTGCACAAGGTCGGCATCTACGTCGCGGTGCTCGGCGGCCTGCTCAGTCTGATTCCGCTGGTCGGGCTCTACGTCAGGGTCAAGCTGCCGGGACTGGCGGATCCCGACAGCGCCATGCCGGTCTATCTCGAGCAGTTCATGCATCCGGCGATCCAGGGCGTCATCACCTTGTTCATCATCTTCGCCATGAAGTCTACCGCCAACTCCCTGTTGCACACCGTGGCCTCCAGCGTCTCCCATGACCTGCGCCTGGCGATCTTTGCCGAACGACAGCCTTCGGCACGGCGCGTCCTGGGCCTGAACCGGGCCGCGGTGCTAGTGCTCGGCGTGCTGGCACTGCTGATGATGCTCTACGCACCGCCCTTCATGCTGTCCTGGCTCGGCATCCTCGGCACCGGCACCCTGCTCGCCAGCCTGATCGGCCCGGTGTTCATCTCGACCTTCTGGCAGGGCTCGGCCTGGGGGGCGCTGGCGGCCATGCTCGGCGGCTTCTTCACCAGCGGCTACATGATGCTGTTCGCCGATGTGGGCTGGTTGATCGGTCCGCTGACCGGCTGCGTGGTGTCGTCGGCTCTGTATATCGGCGTGACCCTCGTCGGTCGCAGCCATCGCGCCCATGCCCGCCATCCGAACGCATCCCTCCCTGACCACCCTGCTTGACCGAAGCCCCCCCGACTCGCCTTCAGGATCAGGGTTCTGAGGTTTAGGCAAAAAGACAGGCCGCCTTCCGGGGCGGCCATTCTCGTGAAACCTCCGTCACCCAGCGAATAGTCGCAGTCGAACCTGAGCATCATGGCCGAGAACCGGCTGCTCTCATGATCCAGATCATTGGTGCGAAGCGCTTTAGCATATTCCTCTCAACTTGACGCTTTCATGGGTCGATAACCCTGGCATCGCTGCTAATCGGAGGCAGTCTGAGCGATGAGCAAGCCAGGAAATGACTTCGCTCAACCCATGACTGCCGGTTGGCCCCTCCCAGCATGAGCCCTCTGCCAATGACATCACTCCTTGATCGCCTGACCATGGGAAGAAAGTTCTTCCTGGTGCTTTTCTTTCCGCTGCTTTCCATCCTGTGGATGACGCTCTCCACAGTGCTGGAACGCCAGGCGGTCGTCACCCGGATGGATAGCCTTCAAGAGGTGGCGATCCTCGGGCGTCATTCGGCCAACCTGGTGCACGAACTTCAGCGCGAACGGGGGATGACGGCCGCCTTTCTCAGCAGCCAGGGCCGCAACTATCACGCAGAGCTACCGGTGCAACGTGAGGCGACCAATATCGAGGTTGAAGCGTTCGCCCGCTACATCGCTGACATCGACTTTTCCCGTCAAGACCCTCGAATCGAAGCACAGGTCGATCTGGCAAAGCGTCTGCTTGAGGAGAAGGATGGCCTACGGCGCAAGGTCGATGGTCTCGACATATCTGCCGAAGCATCGACGGACGCTTATACCAACATCAACGAGGCGCTGATCGATATCGTCGCCAAGCTGACCTTTGGCGTCGATCAGGGAGAGGTCGCCCGTCAGCTGACGGCCTATTACGACCTTTTGAACATCAAGGAGCTGGCCGGCATAGAACGGGCGGTACTGGCGGCATCTTTCAGCGCCGACGCGATATCGCCAGTAATGTTCAGGAAGCTGCTTTCGTTGATCGTGAAGTCCGATGTGCACAAGAAGAACTTCTTCGAGCTTTCATCACCGAGGGTTCAGGAGGAGCTCAAGACGCTGACCGACAGCGCACTTGGCGAGCGTTTGAATGCCATGCGCAGCGTGGTCCTCGACAAGGCCTCAAGCGGCGGCTTCGGTATCGATCACCAGGAGTGGTTCGAGGCCCAGACCGAGTATATCGATGGCATTCAGCAGATCTCCCGGTCGGCGGATCAGTACCTCCTGGCACGTATTGACGACTTGCAGAAAGCGTCCTTCAGCTACCTGCTCAAGCACGCCCTGGTCATGCTTGCCGTCCTGCTCGTCACCCTTGCCTTTTCGATCATCACCGCCCGCAGCGTGGTTCGCCCCCTCAAGGCGGCCCTGGCAGATATCCACGAGCAGAAGGATGACCTGACCAAGCGACTGGCGGTCCCCGGCAAGGACGAGCTGTCGCAGCTTTACCGCGCCTTCAACGACTCGCTGAGCAATATTGCCAGCCTGGTGGTCAACCTCAAGAAAAGCGCCAACGCCGTCGAGGCGGTCAGTGGAGAAATCACCCGGGGCAACCAGGACCTGGCGAGCAGAACGGAGCAGCAGGCGGCCTCACTGATCCAGACCGCTTCCAGCATGGAGCAGATCACCGCCACCGTGAAGCAGACCTCTGATTCCGCTCGCCAGGCGCAGGAAATGACCCGTGAAGTCGCCTGCCGCGCCAACGACCTGAGCCAGAACGCCGCCCAGACCCGAACGGCCATGGAACAGATTCGCGACGCCAACCAGGAAGTCACCAGGATCGTCGAGGCCATCGACGACATCGCCTTCCAGACCAATATTCTGGCCCTGAACGCTTCGGTGGAGGCGGCGCGCGCCGGCGACCAGGGTCGAGGGTTTTCGGTGGTGGCCTCGGAGGTGCAGAAACTCGCCAGCCGCTGCGCAGAGGAAGCCACCCTGATCCGCCGGTTGATCACCACCAGTACGCAGCGGGTCGACAAGGGCGAGCGCCTGGTGACCTCCACCAGCGAGGCGCTGGTCACCATCTCCGAGCATGCCCAGCAGACGGCGACCCTGGTGTCGGAGATTTCCACCGCGGCGACCGAGCAGTCGCTGGGTATCGAACAGATCACTCAGGCACTGGCGCAACTCGAGGACGTCACCCAGCGCAACACCGGCCTGGTCGAACGCGTTGCCACCGCCAGCGAGTCCCTCGACAAGCGGGCTCGCGACATGGCCTCGCTGGTGGGCCGCTTCAAGGTCGATGTGCCAACGGCCCTTCACGCCACGTCGGAAGACGGGCCGCTTATCGGCTCACCCCAGGCCACCCTTGTCGACTGCCACGCATAGGCCCTACAGGTTCCCCGCCTTGCCGCCCTTCCGGGCGGCTTTTTTTATCAGGCATGGAACCCACACAAACAAAACCTCGTTTTATTTTTGATGAATCATCTTTGACAATATTGAAACGCAATTCTAGCCTTGCTGATGCCACCCCAGCACAACAAGGAACAACGCCGTGCTCGAACACGACCATCTCAGCCGTTTTCTCTCCCACCGCCATTCCCTTTGCCAGCCCCTTTACCAGTCCCTTCGACACCCCCTTCGCAAGCCCCTGATCGTCGCGCTGTCGGCCCTGGCCGTCTCCTCCTTCGGTGTATCCTCCATGGCCGCCGACGAGGGTACGCCTCCGGCGCAAGTCTTCGACCTCACGACCTGGAAGTTGACCCTGCCCATGGACGCCGACGGCGACGACGACGTCGACGAGATATCGGTCGGCGAGCTTCAGTCCTATCAACATCCGGACTACTACTATCTGAACGACAACAATAATCTGGTCTTCGTGACCCCCAACAGCGCCTTCACCACCCCCAATTCCAGCAATGCACGCACCGAACTGCGCCAGATGCTGGCCGGCGCCGACGACGCCTTCGGCCCCAAGGCACCTGAGCAGAACTTTGCCCTCGCCTCTCACCCCGAGGCTGACCGCTACGCCCAGATCGGCGGCTACCTCGATGCTACGCTGCGGGTCGATCACGTCGCCGAGCGCACCGACAAGCCCGACCGGGCAGCGGCCTATTCGGTGGTCATCGGCCAGATCCACGCCGGCAAGGACGAAGCGGTGCTGGCCCAGGACAATGGCTTCGGCCACGGCAACGAACCGCTGAAGATCTACTACAAGAAGTTTCCCGACCACGAGACCGGCTCGGTGTTCTGGAACTACGAACGCAACCTCGAGAAGGATGACCCCGAGCGCATCGATATCAGCCACGCGGTGTGGGGCAACGACTGGAGCGGCAGCGAGGATCCGGGCGAGGCGGGCATCGCCCTGGGCGAGAGCTTCCGCTATCGGGTCGAGGTCAAGGACGACGTCATGCACCTGACCTTCGCGTCAGACGGCCACCCCACCCGCACCTTCGAGCAGAACCTGGCCGACAACGTCGGTCCCGACGGTGAGGTCGACGAGGCCGACCATCCGCAGGGATACGCCGGTGACTGGATGTACTTCAAGGCGGGTTCCTATAACCAGTGCAACACCAAGCCGGAATCTGGCGCCTGCCTGGGTACCGGGGTGTGGGAAACCGACCAGCAACACGGCGACTACGCCCAGGTCGTGTTCAGCGAGCTGGATAGCGGCCCGGTCGAGTAAGCGTCCAGCGAGCGCCCGGTAACGTCCACGCCAGAGAAGAGAAACGTCCACGCCAGAGAAGCGTAACGTTCACGCCAGGGGCGAAGCTGCCGCTCGCTCCTGGCCAACGGCGCTCGGCAACAAAGGCCGACTTGATCCAGATCAGCAAAGGCGCTTTCGCCTCAAGGGCGAACTTTGGCAGAAAACCGTGCACTTTCAAGCATGTGCTCGTGCAGCAATGGGCAAATTCAACGGCAGTGAATGGCCCGATTCGAGCGCTCGATGCCCCCCTGCCGACCTACCCTCCAGACATGAAAAAGGGCCTACGACAGCGTCGTAAGCCCTTGAATTCTATGGCGCGCCCTAAAGGATTCGAACCTTTGACCTTTGCCTCCGGAGGGCAACGCTCTATCCAGCTGAGCTAAGGGCGCGCGGTGCCGCCTGAACCTGTCACGCGGCGAGCCATATCCTACCTTACGCACCCGCCGGTGTCCACCCAAGGGCATGCCCAAGCCCCGCAGCGCCACCTTCCCGGCGACGGGCGACATTTTCCCGTCTCGAGCGATCTCGCTATACTGCCGGCACAGCGTGACGCCCGGCGATAGGGACGATGGCCGTGCTCGGCGCCACCAACAATAACTTCCATCAAGCGACCGTTACAGAGGTGGTGAGAGTGAAATCCAGCAAGCTGATCATGGGGTGTCTGATCACCCTGGGCCTGGGCTCCGGCCAGGCGATGGCACAGGACGATGCCGAGCGTGACGCCATGGCCGAGCGCCTGGCCCCGGTAGGTTCTGTGTGCCTCGAAGGCCAGGAATGTGGCAGCGCCATGGCCGCCGCGTCAGGCGGCGGTGACGCCGCGGCGTCGGGCGGTGGCGTCGATGGCGAAGCCGTCTACGGCGGCATCTGCATGGCCTGCCACGATACCGGCGTCGCCGGCGCACCCAAGCGCGGCGACGAAGCGGCCTGGGCCGAACGCACCACCAAGGGCTTCGACACCCTGCTGGATCACGCTCTTAACGGCTTCAATGCGATGCCGGCCCGTGGCGGCAACCCGAACCTGTCCGATGAAGAAGTCCATGCGGCGGTGGCCTACCTGGTCGAGCCGGTGATGGAAGTGCCGTCAAGCGACGCAGGCGCCAGCGAGGCGGCCCCTGCCGAAGAGACAGCATCAGACGACAGCGCCGCCGCTGCCAGCAACGAAGCAGCAGGTGAGGACGCTGCCGCCACCGATGCGGCTGGCGGCGACGACGCCGCTGCAACCGATGCAGGCTCTGCCGAGGTCGACCCGGCGGTGGCGGCCATCGATGGTGAAGCGGTCTATGGCGGCATCTGCATGGCGTGCCATGAAGCCGGTGTCGCCGGCGCCCCGGTTCGCGGTGACGCCGCCGCCTGGGAACCGCGCCTGGCCAAGGGCATGGACACCCTCTATGACCACGCCATCAACGGCTTCAACGCGATGCCGCCCAAGGGTGGCAACCCGAGTCTGTCCGATGACGAGATCAAGGCGGCCGTCATTTACATGACCCAGTAAATCGACTCACGCGATATAGCAGCGGGGCGCCCATGGGCGCCCCGCTTGCGTTGGTCTGCTGGCGAGGCCTGGTCCTGCACTCGGGTCGTGCCAAGCCTTGATGCCATCGGGCTTATCCACAGCCTGTGGCGATCCAGCGGCTGTGGATGGATTCAGTCCAGCAGCGAGCGCAGCCCGGCGATGGCGCTCTTGCCCCGCTCCTGCTTGCGCTCGGGGTCTTCCCGATCGGCGCGTCCTTCCCACTCCAGATCATCCGGCGGCAACTCGTCGAGGAAGCGGCTGGGGGCGCAGTCCATCAACTCGCCGTAGGCCTTGCGCTGGCGCGCCAGCGTCATGGTCAGGGTACGCCGGGCACGGGTGATGCCAACGTAGGCCAGGCGGCGCTCCTCCTCCACGGTGCCGGCCTCGATGGAGTTGCGGTGAGGCAACAGCTCTTCCTCGAGACCCATCAGGTAGACGTGGGGGAACTCGAGGCCCTTGGAGGCGTGCATGGTCAGCAATTGCACACGATCCGAGTCATCTTCTTCCGCTTGTTGCTCGAGGATATCGCGCAATACCAGGCGCGAGATCGCCGATTCCACGTCGTCGGTTTCGGTATCGGTGCTGGCGGTGTTCTCTTCCGGATCGGCCTGCATCGACTTCTCGAGCTGGTCGATCAGGATCCACACGTTGGCCATGCGCCGCTCGGCGATGGTGGGGGCGCTGGCGTTCTGGTAGAGCCAGGCCTCGTAGTCCATCTCGCGCATCATCTCGCGGATCGCGGCGATGGCGTCGCCCTGGTCCATGCGGCGGCGCACCCCATCGATAAAGTGGGTGAACCGCGTAAGCCGCTCCACCGCGCGGGCCGGCAGCTGCTCGGCCAGCCCCAGCTCGTGACAGGCGGCGAACAACGAGACGCCGCGCTCGGTGGCGTAGTTGGCGAGCTTCTCCAGGGTGGTCGGGCCGATCTCGCGACGCGGCACGTTGACGATACGCAGGAAGGCGTTGTCGTCGGCCGGATTGATCAACAGCCGCAGGTAGGCCATGGCGTCCTTGATCTCGCCCCGGGAGAAGAACGAGGTGCCGCCGGACAGCTTGTAGGGAATCTGGTAGTGCTGCAGCTTCAATTCCAGCAGGCGCGCCTGGAAGTTGCCACGGTAGAGCACCGCGAAGTCACGCCATTCGGCGCGCTCCTTGATCCGGCGGGTCAGGATCTCGCTGGCGACCCGCTCGGTCTCTGCCTCCTCGTGGCGCGTGACCACCACCCGGATCGGATCGCCCTGGCCCATGTCCGACCACAGGGTCTTGTCGTAGACGTGGGGGTTGTTGGCGATCAGGGTGTTGGCGGCGCGCAGGATGGTGCCGGTGGAGCGGTAGTTCTGCTCCAGCTTGATCACCTTGAGCCGCGGAAAGTCTTCGCCCAGGGTCACCAGGTTCTCCGGCCGGGCACCGCGCCAGGCGTAGATCGACTGGTCATCGTCGCCGACCACGGTGAAGGTCTGGCGCTCGGCCATCAGCATGCGGACCAGCATGTACTGGCTGACGTTGGTGTCCTGATACTCGTCCACCAGCATGTAGTGGATCTTGCGACGCCAGCGGGCCAGCGCCTCGGGGTCGTCGCGCAGCAGTACCACCGGCAGCAGGATCAGGTCATCGAAGTCCACCGCGTTGTAGGCCTTGAGGTGGCGAACGTAGGCCTCGTAGACCCGGGCGGCGTACTGCTCGTCTTCGGTGGCGGCGTGGGACAGCGCCTGGCCGGGCAGGATCAGGTCGTTCTTCCAGTTGGAGATCACTCCCTGGACCTGATTGATCTGGTCGGCGTCGACCTGGGCGTCCTTGTTCATCAGATCGCGCAGCAGCGCCTTGGCGTCTTCCGGATCGAACAGTGAAAAGCCCGGCTTGTAGCCCAGCGCCTTGAGCTCGCCGCGGATGATGTTGAGGCCGAGCGTGTGGAAGGTCGAGACCGTCAGGCCGTGGCCTTCACGCCCCTGCAGCATCGAGCTGACCCGCTCCTTCATCTCGCGGGCGGCCTTGTTGGTAAAGGTCACCGCAGCGATGCGCCGGGCGCTCATGCCGCATTCCTGGATCAGGTAGGCGATCTTGGTGGTGATCACGCTGGTCTTGCCGGAGCCGGCCCCGGCCAGCACCAGGCAGGGACCGTCGATGAAGTGCACGGCCTCGCGCTGACGCGGGTTGAGGCCGCGGATGCGTTCGCGGATCGTCTTCACAGGTGCGTTCATGCGTCGTCCTGGGCGCCGGGCTGGACATCGAGTCGCGCCGCGCCGTCGAAATCGAGTTGTCGCCAGGCCTCGAACACCAGCACCGCACAGGCGTTGGACAGGTTCAGGCTGCGGCTGTCCGGCAGCATCGGGATGCGCAGGCGCTGCTCCGGCGGCAGTGCATCGAGCATCGCCTGGGGCAGGCCTCGGGTCTCGGGGCCGAATACCAGGGCGTCGCCGGAACGATAGTCGGGCTCATGGTAACCACGCCGCCCACGGGTCGAGACGGCGAAGACCCGAGAGGGCGAAACCTCGTCGATGAACGTCTGCCAGTCGGCGTGGACCCGGACCCGCGCCCACTCATGGTAGTCCAGCCCCGCGCGCCTGAGGCGCTTATCGTCTAGGGTAAAGCCTAACGGCTCAATAAGGTGCAGGCGAAATCCGGTATTGGCGCACAGGCGTATCAGATTGCCGGTGTTCGGCGGAATCTCGGGTTGATAGAGCACCACGTCGAGCATTGGACATCACCAGGATCGCGGCGGAGGACGATGTGAGGCAGGGAGATCACCGAGGCCCTCCTGGGAGGAAGACCTCGGCGCAAGGAAGCCATAGCGACTCAGGCGCTGACGCCGTAGCGTTCGCGGTAGGCGCGGATGGCCTCGGCGTGGGGTTTGAGGGTGTCTCCCCCGCTCTGTTCGAGGTAGGCCAGCACCTGGTCGAGGCCGACGATGCTGACCACCGGGATGCCGAACTCGGCCTGCACCTGCTGGATGGCGCTCTTGTCGGTGTCGTCGCTGGCGCGCTCCTGGCGGTCCAGCGCCACCACCACCCCGGCGGCCTGGGCGCCGGCGCCGTCGATCAACCCCATCACCTCACGGATCGCCGTACCGGCGGTGATCACGTCATCGATGATCATGATGCGACCGTCGAGCGCGGCCCCGACGATGTTGCCGCCTTCGCCGTGGTCCTTGGCCTCCTTGCGATTGAACGCAAAGGGCAGATCACGGTCATGATGGTCAGCCAGCGCCACGGCGGTGGTCGCCGCCAGCGAAATGCCCTTGTAGGCCGGACCGAACAGCACGTCGGCCTCGATCCCACTTTGCTCGATGGCCTTGGCGTAGAAGCGCCCGAGGCGCGCCAGGGCGCGGCCGGTCTTGAACAGGCCGGCGTTGAAGAAGTACGGGCTCACCCGCCCCGACTTCAGGGTGAACTCACCGAAACTGAGCACGCCCTCGCCGATGGCGAACTCGATGAACTCCCGCTGGTAGGGATGAAGGCGCGCCGCGCCTGGCGGTTGAGGTGCCATGTCAGCCACGAGGCCTCCTGTCCAATTGCCTGGCCTTATCACGTTTTTCTCGACCGGCCATTTACCCAAACGTCGAAACGTCGGGTATCATACACGCGCGACGCAAAAGGGACCACGTATGAAAATCGCCACCATCAATGTAAACGGCATCCGCGAGGCCGTCGGTCGAGGCTTTCTCGACTGGCTCGCCAACCAGGACGCCGACGTTGTCTGCGTCCAGAACATCAAGGCCAAAAGCTTCGAGCTGGACGACAGCATTCTTTATCCTGAGGGCTACGAGGGTTACTTCCTCGACGCCGAACAGGACGGTTTCTCAGGGGTCGGCCTCTACTGCCGCAAGATCCCCAAGGCCATCATGTACGGCCTGGGCTTCCCCCAGTGCGACCATGAAGGACGCTTTCTGCAGGCCGACTACGATCGCTTCTCGATCGCCAGCTTCCTGATGCCCGACGGCAGCGATCCTGACGCCAAGCAGGCGTTCATGGCCCAGTACCAGGAGTACCTGTCGAAGATGGCTCGCAAGCGCCGCGAGTACATCATCTGCGGCACCTGGCACATCGCCCACAAGACCATCGATCTGGCCAACTGGGCCGACAACCAGACGACGCCCGGCTTCAAGGCCGAAGAGCGCGCCTGGATGGACCAGGTGTTCGGCCCCACCGGTTTCATCGACACCTTCCGTGAGATCAACCGCGACGGTGACGAGTACACCTGGTGGCCGGCGCTGGACCAGGATCAGCCGCGCTCCCGTCAGGAGGGCTGGCGCCTGGACTACCAGATCGTCGGGCCGAACTTCCGTCGCCATATCACCGACGCCTGGATCGACTACGACGCCACCTTCTCGGAGTTCGCGCCGCTGATCGTCGAGTACGACCTGCAACTGTAAGCCTCCCTTCGTCGCCGTCTGGCCCGGGTCCGGGGCCGGACACGAAAGCGCCGGCCCCCCGGGGGGCCGGCGCCTTCGTTCATGCGACTCATCTCGTCACGGCGACCGCTCAGGCGCGATTGCCGAGCGCCTCACGCTGGTGCTCGAACAGCTCGTTACCGGCCTTTTCGGCCAGATCCAGCATGGCGTTGAGCTGACCACGGGTGAAGGTGCCGGACTCTGCGGTGCCCTGGACCTCGATCAGCTCGCCGGATTCGCTCAGCACCACGTTCATGTCGGTATCGGCGCTGGAGTCTTCCGGGTAGTCGAGATCCACCACCGGCTGACCGCGATAGAGCCCCACCGACACCGAGCTTACCAGCTGCGAAAAGGGGTCGGTCTTGATCAGTTTCTCGCGCTGCAGGTAGCGGATGGCGTCGATCAGCGCCACGCAGCCCCCGGTAATCGAAGCCGTACGCGTGCCACCATCGGCCTGGATCACGTCGCAGTCCACGGTGATGGTGAACTCGCCAAGCTTCTTCAGGTTCACCGCCGCACGCAGCGAACGCCCGATCAGACGCTGGATCTCCAGGGTGCGGCCGCCCTGCTTGCCGCGTGACGCCTCGCGCCCGCTGCGCGAGTGGGTCGCCCTCGGCAGCATGCCGTACTCGGCGGTGACCCAGCCCTGCTTCTTGCCCCGCAACCAGCGCGGCACGCCGGCCTCGACGCTGGCGTTGCACAGCACCTTGGTGTCACCAAACTCGACCAGCACCGAGCCTTCGGCGTGGCGGGTGTAGTCACGGGTGAGACGAATCTCGCGGGTCTGGTCAAAAGCGCGTCCGCTGGGACGACGGATGTCCGTGGACATGGCACCTCTCTTGGTCGACACGCCTCTTGCCGCGGCATCGCCTGGCGCAGCGAAGGGGACGACGTCGATCATGGAATGGAAAACGAAGGCCGCCCATTCTACACGCCTTGACCGATGAATCGGGTACACTGCGCTCACCGGTGTCGAGCCCACCCTCGACGGCCTTGCGACACCACCGCGCCCGACGCCAGGAATTCGCCAGGAAATCGCCAGGAGACCCGCCATGGTTCACAGCATGACCGCCTTTTCGCGCCAGGACCTCGAGGCCGACTGGGGCAGCCTGCAGCTCGAGCTGCGCAGCGTGAACCAGCGCTACCTGGAGCCGCACTTCCGTCTGCCCGAGGCCCTGCGTGACCTGGAACCCGGCTTCCGCGATGCCCTGCGCAAGCGCCTGGCACGGGGCAAGATCGAGTGCACCCTGCGCTTCGATGCCAGCGACAAGAGCGACAGCCTGAGCGTCAACCATGAGCGCCTCGCCGCCCTGTCATCGGCCCTGGCCGAGGTACGCGCCACCCTGCCCGAGGTGCACATGCCCGACGCCCTGGCCATGCTCGGCCATCCTGGGGTGCTCGAAGGCGGAGGCCTCGATCTGGACGCGGTCAAGCAAGCCGCCAACCAGATGTTCAAGCAGGCCCTGAATGACCTGGTGGAAGGCCGAGCCCGGGAAGGCGAGCAGCTCAAGGCGCTGATCGAGGAGCGTCTGGCGGCCATCCATGAGCTGGTGGCCGAGGTACGCGAAAGGATGCCGCAGATCCTCGAACGTCAGCGCACCCAGCTCGAGGAGAAGCTCGCCAACCTCAATGTCGAGCTCGACCCCCACCGGCTCGAGGCCGAGGTGGTGCTGATGGCCCAGAAGGCCGACGTCGCCGAAGAGCTCGACCGCCTCGACACCCACGTCACCGAAGTCGGCCGCCAGCTTAAGCAGAAAGGCCCCATCGGCCGTCGCCTGGACTTCCTGATGCAGGAGCTGAACCGCGAGGCCAACACCCTGTCGTCCAAGTCCGTGGTCGCCGACACCACGCGCTGCGCGGTGGAATTGAAGGTACTGATCGAGCAGATGCGCGAGCAGATTCAGAACATCGAGTAGAATCCACCAAAGGCCATCAAAAACCATTAAACCACTGTTTTTAAATGGAAAAAAGGTGCAAGAAGTCCACCAAGTTCCACCAACCTCCCCGGAAATCCAGATCATATAGGGGAGTAAAACGGGGAGAAAAAGTATTGCCTCTCCTCCCTCCGACACATACCCTTACAGATACTCCCCAACTATGTCGATCCGAGTGCATGACCGGGAGCAAGTGGGGGGGGTGCCCGCTGGCACTCTAAATGCCGTTGGAAAAAGGCCCACTAGGCGCCAGTGACGAGCTCATATGACATTAAGCCGACTATCTAGCCCAAGCCTAGCCCGAGTAGTTATCAAACAGTCGTTTGTTTTATTTTCCGCGGGGGACGAGAGGAAATAATGGGAAGCCTTACCGCTAAGAAGAGCCAGTCGCTTGTCAAGGAGGGTAAAGCAGGGCGCTACAGCGACGGCAACGGCAACGGCCTATACCTGATGATACCGAGGAAAGGAACTCCTTACTGGATGTTGCGATACACGCTGTTTGGCAAGCGGCGTGAGATGACGCTGGGCAAACATGCCCACCTCTCTCTCGCCGAGGCTCGGACGAAAGCGGTTGAAAACCAGAAGTCTATACGCGAAGGCCTTGACCCCATCGAGGAACGCAAACGCGATAGCCAAGCCTTGATCAGGACAGTGGAGGACCTGTTTGCTGACTGGTACCCAGAGCTAGAGAGAAGACTCAAGCACCCAGCTATCCCAAAGCGGATATACAAAAAAGAAGTGGCGCCCCTCATCGGGGGTAGATCGCTGGATGCTGTCACCCCAATTGATATCCGTGAAATAATTAGAAGAGTAACAAATAGCGGTAGGCCGACAATAGCTAATGACACACTGATGTATCTTAAACAGATGTTCAACCACGCCATAAAACTGGGAATTTTAACTTACAACCCAGCATCCGCTTTCAACGTCAACGACGCAGGCGGTATTGAGAAAAGCCGCGATAGGGTTTTGAGCCTCGATGAGATTCGCAACGTTTTCCAAGCCTTCAGAGACAATAGCGACAGCTTCAGCCGCGACAACTACCTCGCCTGCGCGCTACTGCTCGTCCTGGGGGTACGTAAGACCGAACTTACCGAAGCCCAGTGGTCAGAATTCGACCTTAAGAACGGCCGGTGGAACCTGAGCGGTGAGCGCAGTAAGACAGGCGCCGGGATCGTCATTCCCCTCCCACCGCAAACCATCGGCTGGCTGGAAGAGCTCAAGATCCGTGCCTGCGGCTCGGACTATGTCTTTCCTAATCGCCGCAGCAGTAAGCGGGCCCACATGGGCAAAGACACGCTGAATCGTGCCATTGCCAAGCTATTTGGCAAGGAGCCTGGCAAGAAGCCGCAACCAGAGAACCGGATGGGCGATATCACCGAGTTTACTGTGCATGATCTACGCCGCACCTGCCGCAGCTTGCTCGCTGCCGTTGGTGTACCGGGGCATGTCGCGGAGCGTTGCTTGAATCACAAGCTCAAGGGCGTCGAAGGCATCTACGACCGTTACGACTACTTCGACGAGCGAAAAGAAGCGATTATCAAGGTCGCAAACCTTCTTGGCCCTGCAATAAATCTTCCCTAACTCACAACGTAAATTTCTACACACCAACGAGCTATGGTGATTTCTGGTGTACGGGAGGAGGTCGGAAGGGTGGCGTATCCTGTTGATTGATCACGACCAAGATCTCAATCAACACGAGTGGATACGCCATGACCGATTCTGCCCTCCGAGCCCTATCGCAGCCAGAACCCGAGGTCACCGTCAAGGTGCCCAAGGTACGGGACCGGAGTGGCGGCAAGGCCTGCTTCAACAGCACCCTGTTGCCGCCCTACCTGAAGCGGGCCCGCAGCGTCGAGGAGCTGATTCCCTGGCTCTATCTCAAGGGCATCTCCACCGACGATTATCAGGAGGCTCTGTCGGCTCTGCTGGGTGACCAGGCGAAGGGCCTGTCGGCCAACACGGTCTCGCGATTGAAGGCCCAGTGGTTAGACGAACGCAAGGCCTGGTGTCAGCGGGATCTGGCGGACCGCCGTTACGTCTACTGGTGGGCCGATGGCGTCTACAGCAACGTGCGTCTGGATGACCGCCTGTGTTTGCTGGTGATCGTTGGCGTCACGGCACATGGCCGCAAGGAACTGGTTGCCGTCGAGGATGGCCATCGCGAGTCGGAAGCCAGCTGGAAAGAGCTGCTCACGGGCCTGCGAGAGCGTGGCCTGACGGAATCCCCCAAGCTGGCGATCGGCGACGGTGCGTTGGGCTTCTGGAAGGCACTGAGCAAGATCTATCCAGCCACGGCGCACCAGCGTTGCTGGGTTCACAAGACCGCCAATGTGCTGAACAAGCTGCCCAAGTCGGTGCAGCCCAAGGTCAAGGCCGACCTTCACGAGATCTGGATGGCTGAGACGCGCGAGGCAGCCCATCAGGCCTTCGACCGCACGCTGAAGCGCTTTGGCGCCCAGTACCCCCAGGCGATGGAATGCCTGGCCAAGGATCGGGATGAACTGCTGGCGTTCTACGACTTTCCGGCAGAGCACTGGGTGCACATCCGCACTACCAACCCGATCGAGTCGACCTTCGCCACGGTCCGTCTGAGGACGAAGCGCAGCCGGAACTGCGGCTCCCGGGATACGACCCTGGCGATGGTCTTCAAACTGCTCCAGACTGCCCAGAAACGCTGGAGGCGGATCAAGCACTTCCAGAAGTTGGAGCTGGTCGTCAGCAACGTCAAGTTCCAGGACGGGGAGCAGGTAGCCGATCAATCAGACAGGAATGCGGCCTGACCGCCATCCACCAGATTTGACGATAACTCCAAAACGAGCAGCAACAGGCTCATTGCTTAACACAGGTTCCGATGGGCTGTAGGGCCAAGGTGCATTGAGTACGCTCTGAGTTTCGGGGTCGTGAAAGAGCGACTTCACAGTGACCGGTGGCTCATCATCGTGTGATGCATTGGGAAACGAAAAAGAAGGTCCTGTATCGGGCATAGGTGAAGTCTCTGCGGCATCATCAAGCTCATCAGAAGCCACCTTCCTAGCTTGCTCACGCCAATGCTCACTCAGGCCAAACCTCTGCCGCCGGTGCCTGGTACTAGCTCCCTCGTGTCCCACTGTATGAGACTCGTGGTTATCCTGACTATGATCCGTCATTCCCTACCTCGTGCCTTTTCGCCATCGAATATCTCGCAAAGCCTATCACACGGACCTCTGGCACCCGCTCTTCCCGATCCCCCTCGTTAGCGGTGATACCTCAGGCTTCTCAAGCTAGGCGACTACACGGCCGAGACAGTAGAGGCGACATATCGTCTCGATCACCACCCTCTTTCCCACGAAATGGCGCTGAGCGGCCCAGAGCCGCTTTTATGCTGTGAGATACGGAAATCATTAGGTAGCGACATAAAACGCCGCACAGGGCGGCACGGCGCAATAACGTCGCCATCTCTATCCACAGCCCACTAACTTGGGAGGCCAAGCATGAAATTTTCACCCAACAGACGTATCAACTCCATCATGGAAGCCCTGCTGGCCCCCAACAGCTGTCAAGGTCTTCGCTGCATCGCATGTCGGAGTTCTTCAAGACTGTAAGTTTCAAAAGATGGCTGCATGGAATGTCAGAAGCTGGCAGCACCACAACGACGAGCCCCTGCATGACCTACCAGTCATGCAGGGCGGCGATCAGCGGGCACGACACCTTCCCTTGATGCACATGGCATTCATCGACCAGCCGGGATAAGGCGACCTCGATGCGGGTCAGATCAGCCAGCCGGGCGCGCACGTCGTCAAGCCGCTGTGACGCCAGTTCCGCCGCCTCGCTGCAATGAGCACCATCCTCCAGAGCCAGTAGCTGCCCGATCTCGTCCAGGCTGAATCCCAGCCGCTGCGCCGCTTTCACGAATTTCACGCGCGCCACGTCGGCGCTGCCATAGCGCCGGATGCCGCCAGGAGGGCGCTCCGGCGTCGGCAACAACCCCCTGTGCTGATAGAAGCGGATCGTTTCCACATTGACCCCGGCCGCTTGGGCAAAGGTGCCGATGGTCAGATTTTCCGGTGCCTCATTCATCGAGCTTGACTCCGTAGTTGACTACGGAAGTAACGTTAGCGTATCGACCAAGAATTCAGAAGGACAATCTCATGCCGGAATCCAAGAACGGTCGTGGTGCCCTGGCAGCCGGCGGCCTCGCTGCGATCCTCGCTTCGACCTGCTGTCTCGGGCCGCTTGTGCTGGTCGCACTGGGCTTCTCGGGCGTCTGGATCGGCAACCTGACGGCCCTGGAACCCTATCGCCCGTTCTTCGTGGGAGTGGCACTGGTGGCGTTGTTTTTCGCCTGGCGCCGAATCTACCGGCCTGCCACCGCTTGTAAGCCAGACGAAACCTGCGCGATGCCACAGGTTCGCACGACGTATAAAGCCATCTTCTGGATCGTCGCTGCCTTGGTGCTGATCGCGCTGCTGTTTCCTTACCTCCTGCCCCTGTTCTATTAAGAGGAGATCACCATGAAACGACTCGCTGCCTGTATTGTGCTTTCCGCGACGCTCGCTACGTCGGCCTGGGCCGCCCCGCAGACCGTGACGTTGTCGGTGCCGGGCATGACCTGTGCCGCTTGCCCTCTCACCGTCAAGGCCGCCCTCAACAAGGTAGACGGCGTCTCGCAAGTCGATGTGAGCTACCCGGATCGTGAGGCGGTGGTCACCTTCGACGATTCACGAACGTCCGTCGAAGCATTGACCGAAGCCACCACCAACGCCGGCTACCCCTCATCCCCGACACCCTCGGAAGCGGATCGGGAGTGACCATGAAGAACCCCAAGACCCTGCTGCGCGCAAGCGTGATTGGCACCGTCCTGATGGCGCTGTGCTGCTTTACACCCATCCTGGTGATCCTGCTTGGCACCGTTGGCCTGGCGGCACTGACCGGCTATCTGGACGTGGTGCTGCTTCCTGCCCTGGCCTTCTTCATCGGCCTGACCCTCTATGCGCTATGGCGCAAGAAGCAATACGACGCCTGGGGTGACAACGCCTCTACCGATTCAAGGAATTCCCCTCATGAGTGATGACAAGAACCCGCACATCGCGGTGATCGGCAGCGGTGGAGCCGCCATGGCGGCGGCTCTAAAGGCCGCCGAACGCGGCGCCCGCATCACCCTGATAGAACGCGGCACCCTCGGCGGCACCTGCGTCAACACCGGCTGTGTACCTTCCAAGATCATGATTCGCGCGGCCCATATCGCCCACTGGCGCACGGAAAGCCCCTTCGATGCCGGCCTGAGCAGCCAAGCGCCGGTGGTAGATCGGGCCAAGCTGCTCGAGCAGCAACAGCGGCGTGTCGAGGAACTGCGCGATGCCAAGTATGAAGGCATACTCCGCGACCACCCGGCCATCACGGTCCTGAAGGGGGAGGCGCGGTTCGTCGATGCCCATAGCCTGACGGTCACGCTGAATGAGGGCGGCGAGCAAACCGTCCGCTTCGATCGCGCCTTCATCGGCACCGGCGCCCGACCGGCAGAGCCGCCGGTGCCGGGCCTGGCCGATACCCCATACCTAACCTCCACCAGCGCACTGGCCCTGGACACCCTTCCCGAACAGCTGATCGTGATCGGGGCCTCGGTGGTGGCCTTGGAACTGGCCCAGGCCTTCGCCCGGCTGGGCAGCCGGGTCACGGTGCTGGCCCGCAGCCGTCTGCTCTCCCAGGAAGACCCGGCGGTGGGTGAGGCCGTAGAGGCAGCCTTCTACTGCGAGGGCATCGAGGTGCTCAATCAGTCCCAGGCCAGCCGCGTGGACTATACCAATGGCGAGTTCGTGCTGGACACCAACGCCGGGACCCTTCGTGCGGACCAACTGCTGGTGGCCACCGGACGGACACCCAATACCGAGGCCCTGAACCTGGCGAGCATCGGCGTGGAAACCGTGCGCGGGGCGATTCTGGTGGATGAGCACCTGCAAACCACGGTACCGAGCCTCTATGCCGCCGGTGACTGCACCGATCAGCCGGAGTTCGTCTATGTCGCCGCCGCCGGGGGCAGTCGGGCCGCCGTCAACATGACCGGGGGCGATGCCACCCTAGACCTCAGCGCCATGCCGGAGGTGATCTTCACCGATCCCCAGGTGGCCACCGTCGGCCTCACGGAAGCCCAGGCACTCGAGCAGGGCTTTGACGTGGAGACCCGCGTGCTCGATCTGGAGAACGTGCCGCGTGCGCTGGTCAATTTCGACACCGGTGGTTTCATCAAGATGGTGGCCGAACGCGACTCGGGGCGGTTGCTGGGGGTGCAGGCGGTGGCGGGGGACGCCGGCGAGCTGATCCAGACGGCAGTGATGGCACTCCGCGCGCGCATGACGGTACAGGCCATCGGCGATGAGCTGTTCCCCTACCTGACCATGGTGGAAGGCCTCAAGCTCTGCGCCCAGACCTTCACCAAGGACGTGACGCAGTTGTCCTGCTGTGCGGGGTAATGATTTCAATATTGCATGAAATCATTGTTTCATCTAACGTTGAATCATGGACCAATATGATGATGACCTCGTGGCAGCCAAGCTAGCCGCTCTTGCTCACCCCGTCCGCCTGGCGGCCATTCGTCAGCTAGCGGCGGCAGGGCCTGCCGGCCTGGCGGCAGGCAAGCTCGCCGAGCGGCTGGGTACGGCGCCGAATGCACTGACCTTCCACTTGCAGAAACTCGCGGTCGCAGGCCTGGTTGCGTCGCGCCGTGAGGGCCAGTTCGTCTATTACCGCGCGGAGTTCGACGCCTTGCTGGCAATGACGGACCACCTGGTCGGCGCTTGCTGTCGTGAGTCAGACGCCAGCTGTGGCCCCCGCTGCCCCACCTCCGGCAGCCGGTAAGGTGCCGCCGGTTTCTCAAAGATCACTCATCAACGTCATCAAGAGGAGCGCAAGATGATCCAAACCACTCGCGCCAAACCTTCTTGGCTCAGGTCTATCGGCATCGGCATCGCGGTGTCGGCGCTGACCGCCATCGTGATGGTGACATTGCTGAAAGCCGGCGTATCGCCCTTCCCGCAGCCACCTTCCCTGGCCTTCGCCGAGACTCTGCTAGGGCGGTCTCTGCCGTTGCCAGTCGGCCAGCTCTTCCATACGGCCTACGTGACTTTCTGGTCGGGGGTGTTCGTGCGCTATTTCCCGCGCAAGACCCTACCGACCGCGCTGGGCCTGGCCGCCGTGCTATGGGGGGTGATCCTGGTGGTGTTCTTCCCCGTGGTGGGCTGGGGGTTCGCCGGCCTGGCGATCGGTCCCCAGCTGATCCCGGCGTCCGCCCTGCCGCACCTGCTGTTCGGCCTGCTACTGTGGGGACTGGACCGCTACGTTGCCAAGCCGTCTCACGCCTGAGCCCGGAGATCTGCCATGCCAACGATCGATACCGCGACCCTGCGGGATTGGCAGCGGCGGTACCGGAACGTCGCCCTGGTGGATACCCTGCCGGCCGCTGCCTTCGCCAAGGGGCACCTGCCGGGGGCCATCAACATCGTCTCCGACGATATCCTGGACGAGGCGCCCCGACGGCTTCCCGACAAGCAGGCGACCATCGTCGTGTACTGCGCCAGCGAGGACTGCTAGCGGGCCGGCCGTGCCGCCGAGCGCCTGACCCGCCTCGGCTACACGGCGGTCTTCCACTATGTGGGCGGTAAACGGGCCTGGCAGGCCGACGGGTTGTTACTGGAACACTGAGAGGGACGCTTGCCCGTGCGCGACTGGATGGAACGGCAGCAATCCTGGATCTATCTACTCTTTATCCTGGCGGGCCTGGCCATCGGGCTTCGCCAGCCAGACGCGACTGCCCGGCTCGAAGCCTTCCTCTGGCCGCTGCTTGGTGGGTTGCTCTATGCCACCTTCACCCAGGTGCCGCTGACGCGGATCGGCCAGGGCTTTAAGGGTTGGCGCTTCCTGGCGGCGCTGCTGCTCGGTAATTTCGTGGTGATTCCCATGGTCCTAGGTGGGCTGATGGCCATGTTGCCTCTGAAGCCCGCCGTGCAGGCCGGCGTACTACTGGTGCTGCTGGTCCCCTGCACCGACTGGTTCATCAGCTTCACCCACCTAGGCAAGGGCGATGCGGGCCGAGCCATTGCCGCCACGCCGGTGCTGTTGCTCATGCAGTTGCTGGCTTTACCGGTCTATCTCTGGCTCTTTCTGGGCGCGGAGTGGTTCCAGGCAGCGATCAGCACCCACCTCCTCAGCGCCTTCGCGGGATTGATTCTCACCCCCTTGGCCCTGGCCTGGGTGACCGAGCGGCTGGCCGAGCGTCACCTCAATGCCAGACGGTGGGTTCATGGCCTGGGCCTACTGCCCGTACCCCTGCTGGCACTGGTGGTCTTTGTCATCGCGGCCTCCCAGGTGACGACCGTGGCCGGCCTCGGCGGGGTCTTGCTGCAAGTGCTGCCGATCTTCGTCGCCTACCTGGCCTTTGCCGCCATCCTGGGCAAGACCCTCGGCAGGCTCTTCCGGCTCTCCGCGCCATCAGCCAGGACTCTGACCTTCAGCTTCGGCACACGCAACTCCTTCGTGGTGCTACCCATCGCCCTGACGCTGCCCGATGCCTGGCAAGCCGCCGTGGTGGTCATCGTCTTCCAGTCGCTGGTCGAGCTGTTCGGCATGGTGGTGTACCTGAGATGGGTGCCAGGCAAGTTGATCCCGGAGCCCTCTCACACATAGCCCTTGCAGCTCCCCATCCAATTTCCAGGAGTAAAATGTGATCGAACGTGGTGTTCGGCTGCCTCAAGGCGCAACGACGAACCTTGCACCGTACTCCTAGCCAAGCCCCCTCGGCAGCCCCCTGAACCGTACCGATCCTCTACGGAAGATAGGGGCGATGGACAGTGACTACTCAGGCACCGCTGGCAAGCCTTTCGAGGTCAGCAACCACGGCCTCCATAGGATCGCTGTCGCGGATCAGCAGGCGCGCCTCTCCCTGATCATTGAAGGCGAAAACAGCGCTGGAGTGCGACACATCATAGTTGCCTTCGCTGTCCTCTTCGCCATACCCGTAGGTCACCCGATAGCGGCGTGTCAGTTCATCGAGGGCCGCTTTATCCCCCGTGAGGCCGATGAACTGGGGGCCGAAGGCATCCGTGTACTCTCGCAACGTCTCGGCGTCATCGCGACGAGGGTCGACCGAGACGAAGAGCACCTGAATGTCGTCGCGCGCCGCCTCATCCATGCGTTGGGTGGCGGCGTCGAGGCGCGCGAGGGTGGTGGGACAGACATCGGGGCAGTGAGTGAAGCCGAAGAACAGCAGTGTGCTCTTGCCGAGGAACTGATCGGCGTTGACGTCTTTGCCGTTCTCGTCGACAAGCTCGAACGCCAGGGGAGGCATGAGCCCCGAGATATCCTTGGTCTGCCAAGGCGGCTCGCTGCAGCCCGCAAGCCATAGGGTCACGAATAGTGCCATGATCCATCGGTGCATCCTGCTCCCCCTACTGTGCTGTCGGCGCCACGGCGCGGAAGGTGACACGCTGTCGCTGCTCGCCGGCGAAATGAAGGTTCACCTCGATGTCGTCACTAACAACGAGGGGGCGAGTCCGTTTCATGAGCATGAGATGATAGCCCCCCGGTGCGAACTCGATCTGCTCCCCCGCTGCCAGTTCTAATTGGGCGACGGGTTGCATACTGGTGATGCCATCCTGATTGACAGTGCGATGCATGGTGACATTGCCGAAAGCGGGGCTATCCGCTCCTGTCAGGGTGACGCCCATCTCACTGGTATTCGTGAGGGTGAAATAGCCTGCCGCGGGCAGGTCCCCGGGCAGAAGCCGAAGACGCGCCTCGCTGACCTGCAGTTCGGCAGCAGCCACCGTGCCGGGCGTCGCGATCAGCAGCAGGAAGGCCCAGCACCAGCGTTTCGCCAGGCGCGGCAGACTAGCGTGTGGCGTGAGAGACATCAGCGGCATCCTCCTTGCGGGCGTCACGGAACAGAAAGCTGAGAATGATCAGAACCCCAATGGCACTCATCATCGAGGCGGGAATCCAGGTCAGCAGGCCGCCGAGGAGTTGGTCAGTCAGAGGATCCAGCGGCCAGGCGCGACCGCAAACCTCGTAGACATCGAAGATCACGTCGCGACTGAAGGTGATATAGGCGCCCAGGAGAATTTGCGGGGGGATCACCGCCAACAGGATGGCGACACGCTTGCCATAGCCGAGACCGCCTTGTTGCGGCGAGCGGCGATCCAGGATCAGCCACCAGAACAGCAACCCATCCAGCGCCATGCTCCAGTTCATCACCTGATAGAGATCAGCGCTGAGCATGGCGTCGAAGTGGATCTCGGGAATCAGCCAGAAATAGATCAGCCCGACGAACAGTAGGGGGGCGATCAGTGGATGCTGCAGAGTCCGATAAACAGGACGCAGCAGGCGCGCGGCCAGGCTCCACCCGGGGAAGGGTCTGATTCGAGTCGGCAAGCCGTCTGCCAGTACCGGCAAGGGGGCGGCCAGGGCGATCAGGAGGGGGCCGGCGTGATGCAGCACCAGGTGCTGGGCCCGATGGGTAAAGAACATGTACTGGGCGAGGTAGTCGTAATGAGTCTGGGTGACGCCATAGATGGTGGCGACACCCAGCAGGTAGGCCAGGATTCGGCCCGCGCCGGTGGCCTCGCCGCGCCGTCTGCGCTGCCGCAGGCCTCGCAGGTAGAGCACGATGGCCAGCAGGCAGCTCGCCGACCAGGTCAGTGAGAACTCCCACGGCAGCAGGTAGCCCAGAGCGACGTCGAGCTCGATAGCCCTTCCCTCCCCAGAATCGGCACGCCAATGGTGAGCTTAGGAGCCCGCCGCACCATGCGGCAAGGTGGGCCTATAAACGCAGGCAAAGCCAGAGCCCGCACCTCGGTGCCTGGTAGGCGAGGAAGGCCGAGCCCCAACGCACCGCCAGTGGCCATGCAGAGGGCGATAGACCTTGGATAAGCCACGACCGAGTCAGCTCACGAGACTGACAAGACTCGCCATGTCGTCGTCATGGCCTACGCAGCGCGATTTCTGCGTAGATACCCTTGTAGCCAGTGTCGTGCTTTCTATCCGGTTCCGGCGCCGGCTTGGGGTTCAGGGACACCATGCGACCGCTGGGGTCATCCAATAGGCCGCGAAGCTGTCCATCATCGAAGCTCAAGCCCTCGACACCGCGTTGGTTGAGGCGTGTGACGGTGTCTTCCAACGCGGACATGCTGTGCCCTTCTTCTTCCAGCGGCGGGAATGCCTGAACCAGCGGCTGCTCTTCCTCCCAGCCGATCTTGATGGGTTGGTTGACGATTTGGACCTGGGTGTTCGGTGGCACGCGGTCGAAAATCGACTCGATGTCCTCAGGGAACATGCGAATACAGCCACGGCTGGCACGCATGCCGATACCATCCGGCTGGTTGGTGCCATGAATCAAGTAACCGTCGAAACCCAGGATAATGGCATGATCCCCCAGTGGATTATCCGGACCCGGAGGCACCACGCTGGGCGCCTTCTCACCGCGTGCCCTGGCTTCACGCTGGACCGACTCGGGTGGGTACCAGGCAGGGTTCTCGATATTCATGGTGGTTTCGGTGACACCGAGGGGGGTACCGAAGCCTTCACGACCGATGCCGATGGGATAGGTCTCAACGCGTGGCGTTTCACCATCGTCAACCTCCGGATAGTAGTAGAGGCGCAGCTCGGCGATGTTGATGACGATCCCGGTGCGCTCAGCATCGGGCAGGATGAAGCGCCCGGGTATGGTCACCTCGGTACCCTCGCCGGGAATCCAGAGACTCACATCCGGATTGGCGCGCACGATCTCCCTGTACCCCAGGTTGTGTCGCCTGGCGATATCGAGCAGGGTATCTCCTCGATCATCCACAGTTATGCGGTAGGTGTCGCCGATCACATTGCCTTCCTCAGGCAGCGGATAGTGGCCGCGGGGCCACTCGTTCTCCTCTTCGGCCTGAGCAACGCTAATGAGTGCCAGCCAACCGACCAGCACCCCCACCACTGAGCGTGCTCGGAGCTGCCACCATGGACCGTTCCTCGCTGTACTAGAGTGACGTTCCGATAAAGCCATTATTCTCTCCCTTTTCGACTGGACTATTATCATCCAGACCGACGTGTGTTGAGTTTCCATCCAAGCAGCACCAGTAAGGCGGCCAACACCCAGGTCGGCCAGCTACCGGTACGTGTGAACGGTGTGTTCCCCACCATGGGCAGCGCCTCGCCGCGGAGGCTCGTCGCCAGGAACTGTGGTGCGCGGGCCGTGACACGGCCCTGAGTATCGACGATGGCGGTCACCCCGTTGCTGGTGGCGCGGATCAGATAGCGGCCGTTCTCCAGGGCGCGCAGGCGGGCCATCTGCAGATGCTGCAGGGGGCCGATGGAGCGTCCGAACCAGGTGTCGTTGGAGACCGTCAGCAGCAGCTCGGCGTCGCGCGCCTGCTCGGCCACCCGGTCGGCATAGATGATCTCGTAGCAGATGGCGTTACCGATGGTGGTTCCGGCGGCGCGCAGCGGTTCCTGATCGTCGGTGCCAGGCGTCATGGTGGGCATGGGCAGGTCGAAGAAGGCGATGGTGCCGGCGAGCAGGCTCTCCAACGGCAGGTACTCGCCGAAGGGCACCAGGCGCGCCTTACGGTACTTTCCCTCGGCGTTACCCAGGCCGATCACGCCGTTGTAGTAGTCGCCGCCGTCGCGCTGCAGGATGCCGGTGAGCAAGGCGGTGTCGGGGACGAGGTTTGACTGCACCCGCTCCAGTATTGGCCGGGCCTCCTCCTCGAGCATCGGCAGGGCCGCCTCGGGCCAGACAACCAGGTCGAGGTCGTTGGACTGTGCAAGGGTCAACGCCGTATAGATACTGGCCGCCTCGCGCTGCCCCTCGGGAGTCCACTTGATCGCCTGATCCAGGTTGCCCTGCAGCAGGGCGACCCGCAGCGGCTCGCCGGCCGGGAAGGTCCACTGGGTCGGCAAGGCCATCGGGGCTAGCCAGAGAACAGCGATGGGCGCCGCGGCCCACCAGCGTCGTCTCAGCAGTTCCACGCCCAGGGTGCCGGTCAGGGCGGTGATCAGCGACAGCAGATAGACCCCGCCCACCGGGGCCCAGGCCGCCAGCGGCGAGTCTACCTGGGACGTGCCCAGCAGCAGCCAGGGAAACCCGGTAAACAGCCAGGTGCGCAGCCACTCGCTGAGTACCCAGATGCCGGCGAAGCTGAGGAAGGCCAGGCGTGGGCCCGTGACGCGGCGATAGAGCCAGAAGGGGACGGCGAAGAACAGCGCCAGGCTGGCCACGAACAGGCCGGTGAGGAAGAGCGCCAGGGGCGCCCCCGTATAGCCGTAGTCGTGGATCGCGACGAAGACCCAGGAGGCACCGGAGCCGAACAGGCCCACCCCATAGCACCAGCCGCGGAGGCCGGCCTGAGCGGGTGTCAGGACATGGATGCCGGAATAGACCAGTGCCACCGCCACCGGGCCCAGCCACCACAGCGCAAAGGGCGCGGCGCTGAGAGTGGTCAGTCCCCCGGCGGTCAGGGCCAGGAAACAGCCGAGGGCCGGAGAGATCCGGCCGGCAAGCGTCATGTACCGGACTGGCAGGTTCTCTGCATCCATGCCGTTACTCAGACGCTCTGGGGGAGGGACGCTCACGTAAGGCCGCAATCGCAAAGGCGATGACACCCAGGAACAGGGTGATATCCGCCAGGTTGAAGGCGGGCCAGTGCCACTCATGCCAGTAGACGTCCAGGTAGTCTACGACATACCCTCGTACCAGGCGGTCGATGCCATTGCCCAGCGCGCCACCCAGCATCAAGCTGTACCCCAGCGCCTCCAGACGGGGCCTGGGCCTGCACAGCAGGATCGTCAGGACAATAGTCACCATCCCTGTCAGGCCCAAGAAGAGATAGCGCTGCCAGCCGCCTGCATCGGCGAGGAAGCTGAAGGCCGCTCCCGTGTTCCACCAGTGGCCCCAATTGAAGAACGGGGCTAGCGGGATGGTCTGGCCATACGGCATCAGCGCCTGCACCAGCCCCTTGATGGCCTGGTCGGCCAGGCCGACCATAACGGCCAATGCCAACCAGTACCAGCGGCGCGGCACTGTCGGTATCCGCTCTGTCCTCATGACGTGGCTTCCTGGTAGCGCGGGCTTGCCGAGCCAGTCGTGGCATTATTGCCTGGCGAGAAGCGATAGCCCAGCAGCCGCATGGCGTTCAGGGTCACCAGCACGGTGGCGCCGGTATCCGCCATCACCGCGATCCACATGCCGGTGATGCCCAGCGCCGTGGTCACCAGGAAGATGGCCTTCAGGCCCAGCGCCAGGGCGACGTTGGTCTTGACGTTGCGCAGCGTGGCCCGGGACAGGGCGATCAGCTCGGCGATGCCGCCGACGCGGTTCTTGAGCAGCGCCGCATCCGCGGTTTCCAGTGCCACATCCGTGCCGCCGCCCATGGCGATGCCCACCTCTGCCGCGGCCAGCGCCGGCGCATCGTTGATACCGTCGCCCACCTTGCCGACTGGGCCTCGGCCGGCGGCCTGCCAGTCACGAACGCGCTGGGCCTTTTCCTCGGGCATCAGCTCGCCATGTGCCTCGATGCCCAGGCTGTCACCGATGGCCGCGACGGTACGCGCATTGTCACCGCTGAGCATCACCGCCTGCACGCCCAGGCGCGACAGCGCCGTCAGCCCCTCCCGGGCATCGTCGCGAGGTTCATCGCGCACGGCGATCAGGCCCAGCGGGCGCTCGCCTTCGACCAGCACGGCGAGAGTCTTGCCGGCGTGTTCCAGCTCGGCGATCCGAGCGGTCAGATCGTGATCGAGGGCGGCCTGCTCTGCCAGGTGGCGGGGGGTGATCAGGCTCAACTCACGCCCCTCGACCCGACCGGAGACCCCTCGGCCCGACAGGGCGCGGCTCTCACTCGCCAGTGGAAGGGAAAGGCCCAACTGCTCAGCGTGGGCGAGGATGGCCGTGGCGATGGGGTGGCTGGAGTCACGTTCCATCCCAGCCGCCAGCCTCAGGATCTCTTGCGTGCCCTGGCCAGTGGCCCAGTCCTCCACGTCGGTGACCTTGGGGGTGCCGGCGGTGAGGGTGCCGGTCTTGTCCAGCGCCACCGTCCGCAGCTTACCCAGCTGTTCGAGCACCGCGCCGCCCTTGATCAGCAGGCCCCGCCGGGCGCCCGCCGAGAGGCCGGCAGCGATCGCCGCGGGGGTTGAGATCACCAGAGCACAGGGACAGGCGATCAACAGCAGGGCCAGGGCGCGATAGATCGATTCCGACCAGGCCATGGTCGAGACCAGCGGCGGCACCACCGCCATCAGCAGGGCGAGCCCCACCACCGCCGGCATGTAGTAGCGAGCGAAGCGGTCGATGAAACGTGCCACCGGCGCCTTGGCGGCCTGGGCCTCCTCCACCAGGCGGATGACCCGTGCGATGGTGTTGTCCTCGGCGCCGCGGGTTACCTCCACCTCCAGGGCGGCATCGAGGTTGACCGTGCCGGCAAAGACGTCGTCCCCCGGCGCCCGCGTGCGGGGCACCGACTCCCCGTTGATCGGTGACTCATCCAGGTCGGATTCGCCGGTCAGAATACGTCCATCGCAGGGCACGCGGTCGCCCGGTCGCACCAGGACTCGCTGCCCAGGCGTGAGCGAGGCGGCCGAGACCTCACGGGTATCCCCATCCTCCATCAGCCTCGCCGTGGACGGCGTCAGGTCCGCCAGGGCCGAGATGCTGCGTCGCGCCCTCGACGCGGCCACCCCCTCCAGCAACTCGCCTACGGCGAACAGGAAGACCACCACCGCCGCTTCGGCGGCGGCATTGATGGCCAGGGCCCCCAAGGCGGCGATGCTCATCAGCATCTCGATGGTGAAGGGGTTGCGCATCTTCAGCGCACCCCAGGCGCCTTGTGCAATGGGCACCAACCCCACCAGGGTGGCCGCTACGAAGGGCCAGTTGCCTAGGCTAGGCCAGACCAGGCGGAGAACGAAGGCCAGAGCCAGCAGCCCCCCCGTGACGAGCACCAAGCGTCCCTTGGCGGTCTGCCACCAAGAGGCCGGAGCGGCATCCGCCTCATCTCCCTCATCATCGGTGGCAAGCTGGTAGCCGAGCTCGTTAAGGATCCGCTCGATCGCCTCATGAGAAGGCGTCGTATCCTGTTGAGGGTGAATCCTCACCGATCCGGTGACCGAACTGGCCGACACCTCCCCGATGCCCTCCAGGCGGCCCAGAGCGGCCTCTACCTTGCGCTCGCAGCCGCCGCAGTCCATGCCTTCCACCTGCAGTGTCAGCGTCGACGGGATGGTGCCTTGCGTTGGTTCGGTCATGGCGCTGCCTCTCCGAATGTCTTAATCTTGTCCGGAAGCATAATCCCTGTAGCAACTACAGGTTCAAGTCATGCAAGAGGAGCATCAGGATGCCGGAGATTAGCCATGCCATCGGTATCGGGGAGTTGGCTCGCCGTACCGGCTGCCAGCCTGAAACGGTGCGTTACTATGAGCGCATCGAGCTGCTGGAAAACACCTTACGGACTGAAGGGGGTCAGCGTCGCTACGACGAGCGCGCCGTCAGACGGCTGACCTTCATTCGCCATGCCCGGGACTTCGGCTTCTCGGTGGATGCGGTACGTGAGCTACTGGCGATGTCCGACCAGCCCGACATGTCCTGTCAGGAGGTCGATGCCGTTGCCAAGCATCACCTGGAGGAAGTGGAGACACGTCTGCAGCGGCTCTCGGCACTGCGTGACGAGCTCAGGCGGATGGTGAGCCAGTGTGATGGGGGGAAAGTCGAAAGCTGCCGGATCATCGAGGTGCTGAGTGATCACCAGCTGTGTATCAGTGAGACAGCCCACAAAGGCGCTCACGACTTTGGGTAACCTCCTGCGCGTCCCAGCGTGCCCTAGTTGAGACATTCAGGAGCAGCATGATCACCATGCTCCATTGAGACTCCCAGGGTCGCCTTGTTCTGGTGACCGCTGCGATGGTCTCGGGAGTGATCTCATGGCCAATGACATACACCATCACGCCGGCGGTGAGGCTGCCTAAAAACCCAGCGTGACTGTCGAGATACCTTCCATACCCCCTTCCCGGGTGAAGCGATTGCCGCTGAGGCGGTAGGGTCTCATGACGATAGGCAGATCGTGCCCACCGAGGCGGGTTGCATCGCAAGCCCGCCTGGTGGCTTATCGATTGTCCAATGCGGCCAGATCGGGAGCAGCGGACGTTCCAATGTTTTTTTGCAGACGTGTCCGAGCCTCGAAAAGTGCGCTGCGATACTCCTGGCGTGTGGGTGACTCACTCAGAAGGATGAGCTGCCCTTCCTCGAGAGGATCCACGGGGCGGTCATCCACTCTCACCTCGTAGTGCAGGTTGGGCCCCGTGGCGAGTCCGGAGGCCCCTACCTCACCCAGTTTTTCGCCGGCCTTGATGGAGTCCCCGACCGCCAGCCTGGCGACGAACCGGCTGAGGTGCGTATAGCGACTGATGGTGCCCGTCTCGTGCTCTATCTCGACGACACGACCATAACCTCCCCGGCGACCGATGAAGGAAATGCGCCCCCGTGCGGTGGCCATGACCGGGGTGCCGCGAGGCGCGGCAAGATCGATACCGTCATGACGTCGGACCTCTCCGGATACGGGATGGCGCCGGTTGCCGAAGGGAGATGTCAGGCGTGCGCCGAGAACCGGAATCTGCAAGGAGTCCAAGAGGCTACCATTTTTAAATAGCATCACGGTGGTTCTCTGGTCCGCCGGCCACAGCACCTCCAGCCGCTCCCCCTGGTCAACCAACCTCATATAGGTCAGACGGGGAGGCCCGACTCGAGTGCCATCCTCACGGCGATCTTCTTCCCACAGTAATTGCAGGCGCTCGCCCCCCGCGATATCACGGCGTGTGTCCATGAGTCCGCCCAGCAGCATGTCAAGCTCTGCTGCGAAACGCCTGGGTATCTCCTCAGCCTCCAAGGCGGCATAGAGTGACGTCTTGACATCTACTTCACGACCCAAGGTCAGGGTGTCGAGGCGAGGCTGGACAATGCGCGTCGACGGACGCTCACCCAGGGTGACGACGTACTGAATACCCGAGTCACGCTCGATGGCCACCGACACCGGCTGTCCCGTCGCCATAGAGGTGAAAGTGATACGATCTCCGGGCAGCAATCGTCTCGGGTCGAACCTGTTCGCCAGCGAGGTCGCCGCTTGGGTGCGCATCTCGGCATCCACGCCAAGCTGCTGCAGCAGTGCGTCCAGGGTATCCCCTGGTGCCACAGTGAGCTCTTGGGCGACGCGACCTTGTGCCCTGGCCGATACCGGCTTGGCCGGTGATAATCCGGCACGCTCTTGCCAACGGGCTTCAGCCAACACGGGGCTCAGGACCATCAGTCCCGCTAGCAACCAGCGTCGTGTCATGATGCATCCCCTTCGCCGGAGACCTCGGCTACCTCACGGTTAACGGCGTCGACCAGCTCCTGCATGCCGAAGGGGTCCAACAGCTCGCCATTGACGAAGAAGGTCGGCGTCTTGCTGATCTGGTTGGCCTCGACGTCAGCCTTGTCCTGGTCGAAGACCGCCTGTACCTCTGGTGAATTGAGCTGCTCTTCGGCTGTGGCTCTGTTCAGTCCGGCCTCGCTGGCGATCTCCATGATCGCTTCCTCATCGACACTGCCATGAGCCGCCCACTGGCTCTGCCGAGCCAGCAGCGCCTCCAGCACCGGTTGGAAGGCATCCTGGCGCCTGGCCACTTCGAGCACGCGAATGGCGGTTTCGGATACGTCTCCGTGGAAGGGGGTGTAGCGCACCACCAGCCGCACCTTCTCGGGGTAGGCTTCCAGGATGCGTTTGGTCAGCGGATAGAAGGCACGGCAGGCCTCACAGGCCGGGTCGAAGAACTCCACGACCGTCACCGGTGCCTCTTCCGATCCTAGGACCGGCGAGTGCGCGCGCACCAGCGAATTCTCGGCCTGTGCACCCTCTCGGCTCGCCGTCTCGGCGCCCATGCCCAACAACGAGGGCCTCGACACGATCACGATGATGGCCGTCAGCATCAACGCTCCGGCCAGGATAAACGTCGCCTTTTTGTACATTTTTCTCTCAACTTCAAAGAGTTAGGTTTAAAAAAGCTCAGGATACTGCTGAGTGGAGCTCAGCCGCTGTTGGGTGCCTAAGTCGGCGAATAGTGGCGTGTTATCCATGCCCATAAAGGTTGGCATCCTGATGTGCATAATCAATATGCTCGAATTCCAAGCTGGAGTGGCCAATGCCAAAGCGCGCTTTCAGCTGAGCTTTGATATCCGCCTTGATCGCCTCGAGCTGCTGCCAGCCGGCTTCCGTCGTCACCACGTGGCAGTCAAGCGCGGCGGTATTCTCCTGCATTTGCCATAGGTGAACATGATGCACATCCTCAACCCCTTCGACGCTGCGCAGGAGATCAATGACGGATTGACCATCGACATCGGGTGGCGAGCCCAGCATCAGTGTCCGGATAGGGGTACCTATCTCCGTAAAGGCAAGATAGAGAATATAGAGTGCAATACCGATCGTAATCGCGGGGTCTACCCAACGCATGTCATACAGCAGAATCAGTGAGCCCCCGATGATCACGGCGATGGACGCAAAGGCATCAGACAGGTTGTGCAGGAAGAGGGCGCGGATATTGACGCTATGTTTTTGCATCGACCAGGTGAGCAAGGCCGTTAGCGCATCGACAAGAAGAGCGACAATGCCAATGATAACGACTATCCAGCCCTGAATCTCTGGCGGGTCGATCATGCGCATGAAGCCTTCGTAAATTAGATAAATGCCAACGATAATGAGGGTGGTGTAGTTGATCAGCGCTGCGACAACCTCGATTCGGCCATAGCCAAACGTCATCTGTGAGTCGGGCGGTCGTCTCGCGATCTTGCGGGCAGCAAACGCAATGACAAGCGCAGCCATGTCGGAAAAATTGTGCAGCGCATCCGCGATCAGCGAGAGGCTTCCCGCCAGAATGCCCCCAACGATCTGGGCAAGGGTCAATATCCCGTTGGCCCAGATGGCGATACTCACCCGACGGTCACCAGAGGTGGGGGCAAGATGGGGATGATCGTGATGATGTCCCATGCGTCATCCTTGTGGTGTCACCTGATGACCCAGCAGTATAAAACCTATAGCAACTCAAGCTTCAAGCCCGAACTCTGTTGAAGGCCGAGCCGGGGTTAGGAGTACGGAACTTTGCATAGTGGGCACTGTACCAAGTTGGCTACCATGTTCCATGCCCCCGGAAGGAGCCCATTGTGATACCCAAGCCTTACTCGCACGCCTGGCTGATGAGCTTAGCTTTACTGCTGATGGTGGCAACGCCAGCCCTCGCCGAGCCACAGCTGCCGGACTTCACGGAACTGGTCGACGAGGCCGCGCCGGCCGTGGTCAACATCTCCACCTCCCGCAAGGTCGAGAGGTCCATGACGTCCTCACGGCAATTTGGGGGGCAGGAGGTGCCGGAGATCTTCCGTGACTTCTTCGACGACCGCTTCCCGATGCCACCTGGCGGTGCGCCCAATCGCAATGAAGAGCCGCGTCGGTCACTGGGGTCGGGCTTCATCTTCGATCAAGACGGCTACATCATGACCAACGCGCACGTGGTCAAGGAGGCCGACAAGATTCTGGTGCGCCTCAACGACCGTCGCGAACTCTCGGCCGAGCTGGTGGGGGCCGACGAGAAGACCGATGTGGCGGTCCTCAAGGTCGAGGCGGATAACCTACCCACCCTGCAACTGGGCAACTCCGACAACCTCCAGGTCGGCCAGTGGGTCGCCGCCATAGGCTCACCCTTCGGCTTCGACCACTCGGTGACGTCCGGGATCATCAGTGCCATCAACCGCACCCTGCCCCAAGACGTCTACGTTCCCTTCATCCAGACCGATGTGGCGATCAACCCGGGCAACTCGGGCGGACCACTGTTTAACCTCGACGGTGAGGTCGTGGGCATTAATTCCCAGATCCTGACCCGTAGTGGAGGCTACATGGGCCTCTCCTTCGCCATTCCCATTGATGTGGCACTGGATGTGGCCAACCAGCTCCGTGAAGAGGGGTACGTGAGCCGCGGCTGGCTGGGCGTCAGCATCCAGCCGGTATCCAAGGACCTGGCGGAGTCCTTCGGCATGGAGCAGGCCGAGGGTGCCTTGATTGCCCAGGTCGAGCCCGGCAGCCCTGGGACAGAAGGCGGCCTCAAGGCCGGTGATGTCATCCTTGAGGTGAACGGCCAGGAAGTGGACCACTCCACCACGCTGCCGCGCCTGATCGGTGAGACGGCCCCCGGCGAAGACGTTGATCTCTCCGTGTTGCGCGATGGTCAGCAGGAGACCATCACGGTGGAAGTTGGCGAGTGGCCGGATGCCGGCCCCGGTCAATCCGATGGCGACCCGGTTCGACTGGGCATCGCGGTTCAGCCGTTGAACGACATGGAGAAGCGTCGGCTTGGCATCGATCACGGGGTGCGCATCGTCAAGGTGGCCCCCGCCGGACATGCCGCTGCCGTCGGCATTCGCCCCGGCGATGTGCTGGTCAGACTGGGCCAGCAGCCGGTAGAGAGTCCGGAACAGCTGAAGGAGATGCTGACCCGCCTGCCAGATGATCAAGCGGTGCCTGTTCTGCTCAACCGCGAAGGCCGCACCTACTTCGTGGCCCTGCGAGTGGGCAATGGTGACTAACCGCGACTGAGTAGCGTTCAATACATCAGCACAGCGGCGCCCTGGCGAACAGGATCGCTGGGGCGTTTCTTCAGACTCTCGTACATTCTAGGCTCTGTCCGAAAAGTCGGCGAGCGAAGGTTAGACAAGGCAAAAATCGGTGAGACAGCGCAGCTTACGGGGTGTAAATGAGCATGTTGATCCGATTTTTAACGCCGTATTACCGAGCGTAGGCACTTTTCAGACAAGCCCTAATGCACGGCTGGGGGGGGTATCCGGATTTAATGGTTGATGCGTCAACCTACTGTTGGTGCATGCTTCCCTCGCTAATTCCAGCAAGAACCCCACACGCCTCAACTTCCCGGCCATCGTTGCAACTCGCTCTCAGTGAAACGAGTTGTTTCTCAAGCGCCTGTAGAGCGGTTATCTGCGAGCGCACGTGAGAGATGTGATCATCGAGCAAAGCGTTCACGGCGGCACAAGGTTGGTGAGGGTCGTCCTGATACCTCTGTAGCTCGTGAATCTCTGCTAGCGACAGGTCCAGGATTCTGCAGCGACAAATGAAAGCCAGCCGCTCACCATGTTCCTCGGTATAGACACGGTAACCGTTCTCCTGCCGTTCAGGCGACGGTAACAGGCCCTGTCGTTCATAGAAGCGGATCGTCTGTGTATCGACCCCTACCAACTCTGCCAACTGACCAATACGCACCAAGCTCCTCCTCAACGGATTCTCTCCGCTCTGTTGACCTTATAGTGACTATATGGTTTTAAATGATAGCCCGATAATATTCAAGTGGAGTCGTATCATGAGCAAAACCTGTGGAGCCCCCTGTGACGGCGATGCGACGCCCATAGCGGATACCGATATGCGTCGCTCCTCCGAAGCATCGGGGAAATGGGTCAGCGTTTATGCCGTGCCGAAGATGGACTGTCCATCGGAAGAGCGAATGATTCGCCTTGCCCTGAACGGCTTTGAGGAGATTCGGGTGCTGTCCTTCGACTTGTCGAACCGCCGATTAGAGGTCGTGCATGACGGCGAGGTCGAGCCCATCACCGCAAAACTGACAACCTTGGGGCTAGGAGCCTCGCTTCAGGAAACGGCCGCTGCCGATCCTGAGTCGATCAAGGCGGTCGGTGACACGTCGGCCTCTGCCGCGCAGGAGTCCGGCACCCTGCGTTGGTTGCTCGGTATCAATGCGGTCCTGTTCGTGGTGGAAATGACGGCCGGCCTGATCGCGCACTCCACCGGCCTGATTGGAGAATCCCTAGACAATTTTGCCGATGCGGCCGTGTACGGGCTCGCCCTGTATGCGGTTGGGCATAGCGTAAAAATGCAGGTGCGTGCCGCGCATCTTGCAGGTGTGCTCCAACTGATTCTGGCGGTTGGCGTACTCGCAGAGGTGGTCAGGCGCTTTGTATTCGGTAGCGAGCCTGAATCGCTGATGATGATGGCTATCGCATTCGTCGCATTGATTGCCAATACCAGTTGTCTGCTGCTGATATCCAAACATCGAGAGGGCGGGGCGCACATGAAGGCAAGCTGGATATTCTCGGCCAATGACGTGGTGATCAACCTGGGGGTCATCACCGCCGGCGCCTTGGTCGCGTGGACCGGAACCAATTATCCGGATCTGATTATCGGCACCATCGCGGGGGTCATTGTGCTCAACGGTGCCAGGCGCATTCTGGCGCTCAAGGGTTAAATAATGTCTATTAATAGCTATTCAGTGGCCTGCTGAGCCAGTTCACCTAGCAAAGTCACCTCAAGCACGACGCCAGTGTTGCGAAGACACTCTGGAGCCTGGTGGCCTCCCTCGCCACGGGCAATGGCGCGCGTCCGATCTGGACGCCTTTCGTCAGGATCCGGTCACGGCGAAGCTGCTGGGCATCGAGACCGTGCCGGCGAGAGGCCGCCTCGGCAAATACCTGGTACGCATGGGGACGGTCCACCTCGACGCGCTCCAGAGCATCGCTCGCTACTGGGCAAGGCACTTGGCGCCGCCGATCCTGGACTATCAGGTCAAGACCCTGAGCTATGTGCCAGTGTTCGTGGATGGCACCGCCATCGAAGTGGATGGCCAGTTGTTCGGGGAATCGCCTCATTACACGCGAGCTTGATCAGCGGGGAACAGCACCCCCCCAGAAATTGAAGCCAGCGAACCTCGGGACCTTCGAAAGATAGCCCGTCTCCATCCGCTGGATACCGAAGCCTGCGTGCCCGATAAGCTCGGGTATGTCGCGGTTGAGATGGCAGCCCCCCGCCACTCTGCGCCACAGGGGATTGATACGGCGCTGCCACTGGCGTACGGCTTCGTCGGGCGCCGTGCCGTGTTCGCAGAACAGCAGTTGGCCACCCGGCTTGAGCACGCGACGCATCTGCTCCAACGCCCGGTGCCAGTCCGGAATCGTGCACAGGGTGTAGGTGAGCACCACGGTATCGACACTGTTGTCGTCGAGAGGGACCTCCTCGCCCGGCAGGTCCAGCCAGCGCACCTCGAACTGTGCGCTGGCGACGTTGTGGCGGGCCTTGCGTCGCATGCCTTCGGAAGGCTCGAGCCCCCAGACCAGCTCGACCCGGTCCGGATCGTAGTGGGGAATATTGAGCCCGGACCCCATACCCACCTCCAGAACACGGCCCCGGGCTTGCGGCACCACGGCCGCCCGCTGACGATCGACCACCGTGTTGCCACACGCCAGGTGGAGGAAATGCGGCAGAACACGATTCTCGTAGAAGGACATCTGTATCGTCATCCCGTGTGGTTGCCAGGTGATCGAAATACGGTGTGATCGAAACCAGACCGGTTCGTTATGCCACCACCTTGAAGTAGCGCATCATACCGGCATCCTCATGCTCCATGGTGTGGCAGTGGTACATGTAGAACCCCTCGAAGTCCTTGAAGGTCAGAGCGATGCGCACCCGTTCCTCCGGGAACACCAGCACCGTGTCATGCAATCCCGCGTCGATGATCCCATCGTGCAGGTCCGTCTTGCCGCCCGCCGATATCCGCTCCTGAACCAGGAATTGCAGTCCATGAACGTGCATGGGGTGCGGCATCATGGTGTTGTTGACGAACTCCCAGATCTCCGTCTGCGCCAGCCGGACGATCTCGTCATCTGCCACCGTCGCGCCCTCCATCTGCCGGCCGTTGATCGTGAACCCCTGCATCATGCGCATGCCCAGCTCGAAGCGGCGTACTGGCGTATCGGCCTGAACCGGGGAGGCCGGCAGGTCTTGAGCCAAGCGTTCCGGCAGGGTTTCCGCATCGTTCGCCCGTGCGACGACGGCGAAGGTAACTAGCGAGAGCCGCTCGCTTCCCATCATGTCGCGCATCATGCCTCGATCCATCATCTCGCCCATTCGATCACCCATCATCCCTCGATCCATCATGCCGCCCATTCGATCGCCCATCATGCCCCGGTCCATCATGTCGCCCATTCGCTCGCCCATCATGCCGAGTTGGTACTCCTCGCTCACCAGCTGTACGGACTCTCCCGGCTCGGTGTCGCCAAAATCGACCCACAGATCGATCCGTTGGGCCGGCGCCAGTGTGACCGAGCGGCGCCGCTCGGGCTTGGCGAGCAGGCCACCGTCGGTGCCGATGACGGTCACCGCCCGGCCATCGCTCCAGGCCAGCTTGTAGATGCGCGAGTTGGAGCCGTTGAGCAGGCGCAATCGATATGGCTGCGTGGACACCTCGCGTCGCGCGTCCGGGTGGCCGTTCACCAGTACCCGCTCCCCGCGAAAGCCCTGCATGCGGGTCATCATCGCCCCCATGCCACCATCGTCGATGTACTGAAGCTCATTGCCATTGCTAAAGGTGCGATCCTGCAGGATGAGGACCAGTTCCCGCTCTCCGTCGGGGAGCTCCAAGGCACGCTCGGCGTCGTCGTTGATGATCAGTGGACCGGCAAGGCCGGCGTAACTCTGAAAGCCAACCCGGCCACCATCGGGGCCGTGAGGATGGGGGTGGTACCAGTACAGACCGGCACGATCCACGACATCGAAGGCGACCGCCATGCTCGTCGCTGGCGCGATCGGCAGGCGCGGTTGACCATCCACGTCCGGTGGTACGTGCAGACCATGCCAATGCACGGTGGTGTCTTCGGGGAGATCGTTGTCGATGCGTACCCGCAAGCGCTGACCACGACGCAGGCGAATCAATGGCCCCGTATAACTCTCACCCACGGGCGTCAGGGTATCTTCAGGCCCGACGATTCGCTCGGCCGTGTAGCGCCAGACGTCGCTCGGCGCACCGGGCAGGATAGCCACCTTGTCGGGACGGGCTCGCACACGCAGGTCGACGTCGAAGGGCCCCCCCATGGCCGTTGACGCGGACGCCGCCCGCAGAGCGGGGCGATATCTCCCGGTCCATACCCCGGCCCCCACCAGGGTCGACAACGCCGCCACACCGCCGATGCGGCGCAATACGCTACGTCGCTGCAGGTCGACATAAGCCATGATGCTCCCCCTCCTCTATGGTTGTCGGCGGCCCCGGCTCATAGCTTGGCGGCGCGTAGCCGCAGTGCGTTGGCGATGACCGAGACCGAGCTCAGGCTCATCGCGGCGGCGGCGTAGATGGGACTGAGCAGCCAGCCGGTGAACGGAAACAGCGCCCCGGCGGCCAGAGGCACCCCCAGGCTGTTGTAGACGAAGGCGAAAAACAGGTTCTGGCGGATATTGCGCATCACCCAGCGACTGAGATGGCGGGAGCGAACAATGCCGGAGAGATCCCCTCTCACCAGAGTCACCCCCGCGCTCTGGATGGCGACATCGGTCCCCGTGCCCATGGCGATACCGAGGTCAGCCTCGGCCAGGGCGGGGGCGTCATTGACGCCGTCGCCGGCCATGGCGACCACGCGCCCGGCCTCGCGATGCTCGCGCACGATACGCCCTTTATCTTCCGGCAGTACGTCCGCTTCAATTTAGTCGATACCAAGTTGGCGCGCCACGGCTTCGGCGGTGGTACGGTTGTCGCCGGTGAGCATAACCAGGCGCAGGCCATCCTCTTTGAGCGTCCGGATCGCCTGTGCGGTGGTTTCCTTGATCGGGTCCGCGACACCGATGAGTCCCATGACCTGATCATCGGCCACCAGGAACATCACGGTTTGCCCTTCGGCTTGCAGCGTCTCGGCACGCTGCGTCCATTCCCGCGCCTCCACACCACGTGTTTCGAGCAGCCGGGCATTGCCAAGCGCAAGCTCGCGTCCTTCGACCCGACCGGTGACCCCCATGCCGGTCACCGCCTCGAAATCGCTGGCATCGCTCAGCTCGACATGATGCTCTTGCGCAGCACTGACAATGGCCTCGGCCAACGGATGTTCGCTGCCTCGCTCGAGGCTGCCGGCAAGTTGCAGCAACTGCGCTTCATCACTGCCGGAAACGGGCTTGAGGGATCGACCCGGGGTTTACCCTCTGTGAGGGTGCCGGTCTTGTCGACGACCAGGGTGTCGACTTTCTCGAAACGTTCCAGTGCCTCGGCATTCTTGATCAACACGCCCGCCCGGGCCCCGCGACCGACCCCAACCTGGATCGACATCGGCGTCGCCAAGCCGAGCGCACAGGGACACGCGATGATCAGCACCGATACCGCGGCGATCACCGCGTAGGCCATCGCCGGCGGTGGCCCCCAGATCCCTCAGGCAATAAATGCCAGGATCGCCACGATAACCACCGCGGGGACGAAATAGCCGGCGACCACATCGGCAAGCCGCTGAACGGGCGGCTGCGAACGCTGCGCTTCGGCCACCATTTCCGCGATCTGCGAAAGCACCGTGTCCTCGCCGACCTTGTCGGCGCGCATGACGAAGCTGCCCTGACCACTCACGGTGCCGCCGATGACCGTGTCGCCCTCGCGCTTCTCGACGGGAAGGGACTCCCCGGTCACCATCGACTCGTCCAGCGTGCTGTGGCCTTCGAGCACCTCGCCATCGACCGGCACCTTGTCACCGGGGCGTACCCGTAGACGGTCACCGGTACACAGCTCGTCGAGCGAGACCTCCTCGTCATTGCCCTCGGCATCGATGCGTCGTGCGGTCGGCGGCGCGAGATCGAGGATCGCGCGCAGCGCACTGCCGGTCTTCTCGCGGGCGCGGGCCTCGATCACTTGACCGAGCAGGATCAGCACGACGATCACCGCCGCCGCCTCGAAATACACGCCGACCGAGCCATCGGCGTCACGGAAAGTGGCCGGGAATATCCCAGGGGCGAGCGTGGCGACGACACTGTAGCCATAGGCCGCCCCCACACCGAGGGCGATCAGCGTGAACATGCTGAGGTTGCGTGTGACGAGGGACTTCCAGCCACGCAGGAAGAATGGCCATCCGGCCCATAGCACCACGGGCGTGGCAAAGATCAGTTCGATCCAGTGACCACTGCCGGCGGGCAGCACCTCATCCACCCAAGGGCCGATACCGGGCAGCACGCTGCCCATGGCGACGAACAACACCGGCAGCGTCAGCAGGCCGCCCACCCAGAAGCGTCGGAACATCTCGAGAAACTCGAAGCTGCGTTCCTCTCCGGAAACGCGGGTGAGCTCGAGTGCCATGCCACACTTGGGGCAGTCGCCGGGCTCATCCTGCCGCACCTCCGGATGCATGGGGCAGGTATACTGGACCCTCGACGACGGTTGCGGCTTGACGGGTTCCAGCGCCATGCCGCACTTGGGACACTCCCCCGGCTCCTCGCTCTCTACGCCAGAACACATGGGGCAGAAATAATTGGCCTTGCCACTGGGCTTCGACGCAGCCGCCGAGGTGGCGGCAAGCACGGCGCCTGGATCCTCGCGAAAGTGCTCGGCGCACTGCTTGCTACAGAAATAGTAACGCTCACCGCGATGCTCGACGCTCTCCGTCGAGGCGGGATCGACGCTCATGCCACAAACGGGGTCTTTTTCCATGAAGAACCCTCCATTGTACAAAAGGTTTCTGTTGCGTGGTCGGTGGCGTTTCTCCTCGCTGATATGAACAGGTTACACCTTGCCACCGCCGCCGACCCGACTATCCCAGTGTCGCCAGCGAGGGAAACCAGTCGACCATGATGCTGGAAAGCCGCGTCATGGTGCCCGAGACGATGGCGATGCCCATCAGGATAACGATCGTGCCGGCGACTGGGCGAGCATAGGCGCTCCACCTACCCAGACTTTGCCGATGCAGGGCGAATCGATTGATCAGCAGGGTGCTGGCGAGAAAAGGCAGCGCCAGGCCCGCCGAGTAGGCGCTGAGATAGAGCATGCCGGCCTGGGCACTGGCGGCGCTGGAGGTGGCCATCAGGATGGCGCCCAGGATGGGGCCGATACAGGGCGTCCAGCCGATGGCGAAGGAGATCCCGAACACCGTCGCCGACAGCGGGGAGCCACCCTGGACGTTCGGTGTGAACTGAAGGGTGCGCTGGAACAGCGGCAACCGGAACACACCGGTCATGAACAGGCCCAGCACGATCACCGCCGAGCCGGCGACCCAGTTGAATTCCTGGCGATACCCCCGCATCAGCTGGCCGATACCACTGGCGCCGAGTCCCAACAGGATGAACACGATGCTGAAGCCGAAGACGAAGAAGGCACTGAGGATCAATGCCTCCAGGCGTCTATCGGCCTTGCCGGCACTCCCGCCCGTGACCACCGACAGGTAGGCCGGCAACAGCGGCAAGGTGCAGGGCGAGAAGAAGGAAACCAACCCGCCGGCGAAGGCGCCAATCAGACCGATAGAAGAGAGAGATTCCAAGGCGTTACGCTTCCTGGGGGGGGGCAAGGTGCTGGGCGCGAAGCAGCCTGGGGCCGGCCGCCTACTTCGGACATGGTTAGGCAGAGAATTCTAAGGGTTGCGCCTACCTCAAAGTCATCCATGAGTTAATGCCTTTTGATATAACGTAAAAGAATAGACTCCTTTCCTCGAAAGCCCTTGACCTTAAAGTTGACTTAAAGGTTATCGTGCGTAGTGCATCATCCGACACTTACCATAGATAAGGATAGTGAGATGACCCTACAGCTAGGGGAGATAGCTCCCGATTTCACGATCGAATCCACCGAAGGCACGCTTGGCTTTCATCAGTGGCTGGGCAAGGACTGGGCCGTACTGTTCTCGCACCCCGCCGATTATACGCCAGTCTGTACCACGGAACTTGGCGCGTTTGCCAGGCGAAAGGACGAGTTCGCCGCGCGTGGCGTCAAGCTGGTGGGGGTATCGGTCGACCCCCTCGCTTCTCACCACGACTGGGCGAAGGATATCGAGCAGACCCAGGGCGCGGCCCTGAACTATCCCCTACTGGCGGACGAAGACCAGGTGGTGGCGACGCTGTATGGAATGATCCACCCGAAAGCCGACCCCAAGGTGACGGTGCGTACCGTCTTCATTATCGATTCCGACAAGAAAATTCGCCTGACCTTGACCTATCCGCCCAGCACCGGGCGCAACGTCGACGAAATCCTGCGGGTCATCGACTCGCTTCAGCTAACCGACAAGCACAAGGTTGCAACGCCCGTCGACTGGCAAACCGGTGACGATGTCATCATCTTGCCATCGCTCACGGATGACGACGCCAGACAACACTTCCCCGACGGCTGGGATGCCAAGACACCCTATCTGCGGGTCGTGCGCCAACCGGACTAGTCGAAGTCACGACTCGTGACTCAGGCTGCCCGGCCCAGTCGGGCGGCTAGAAGCTCCGATTCACAGTGCGAGAGGTGAAGCCATGCAAACCCTCAGTATCGGTGAGCTTGCCGAACGTAGTGGGATCGCCAGTCAGGCGATCCGATATTACGAGAAAGAGAAGCTCATGCCCGCCCCCCCACGGACGGAAGCCAACTATCGGCGTTATCCCCTGGATGCCGTGGCCCGGTTGCAATTCATCGTCCATGCCAAGCAGTGGGGCTTTACGCTCGACGAGATCCGTGAGCTGTTGATCCTCCAGGATGCCAACGGCGACCGGGCACAGGCCAAGCGCATCGCCGGCGAGAAGCTGCACAAGATTCGCGAGCAGATCAAGCATCTCTCGCAAATCGAGGCTGTGCTGTCCAAAACGCTTGAAGAATGTACAGGCGAAGGACCGATGCAGGAAGGCTGCCCCATCGTCGACGCCATCGCCGATAGGGACGAATGAGCGGCCTCGTCGCTTCTGGCAGTGTAACGCAGGAGTCCCGAAGCGCGCACGCTGGGCTGATGAAGAACCAAGTTGGGGGAGACCGCAATGGCGGAAAACGTCGATATCGAGATTCGGGGCATGTCCTGTGCGTCCTGCGTCGGACGGGTTGAGCGGGCCCTCGGCCAGCAGCCGGGCGTGATTAACGCTCAGGTGAACCTGGCCACACAGAAGGCGGCGATCCAGATAGAGGGAGGCTCCACGACGGCCAGCCTGCTCGACGCTATCGTAACGGCGGGCTATCAGCCGGTGGTGGAGAGCCTCGAGATTCCCGTCGCCGGCATGAGCTGCGGATCCTGCGTCTCGCGGATAGAACGAGCGCTCGGCAAGCTGCCCGGCATGGTGGAGGTGAGTGTCAATCTCACCACCCAGAAGGCCTTCGTCCGTTTCCTGCCGGGGACCGTATCGCTGGCACGCATTCAGCATGCCATCCGCGAGGCGGGCTATGAACCGCAGGAAACCGAGTCGCAGCAGCAGGCGGACGACGAGGATCGCGAGGGACGACAGCTTCTCCACCGGGTCATTCTCGCGGCAGTGCTCACCATCCCGGTGGTCATCATCGCCATGGGAAAAGTGATTCCCGACTTTGATGCGCTCTTGGCGAGTCTGATGCCGCATCGCGGCTGGATGGGCGTCGAGTGGCTGCTGACCACGCCCGTGCAGTTCTATGCCGGGGCGCGCTTCTATCGCGGTGGTTATGCCGAACTTCGACATCTCAACCCGGGCATGAACAGTCTGGTCATGATCGGCTCGAGCGCCGCCTACTTCTATTCGGTCGTCGCTCTGCTGGTACCCGGCTTTTTCCCGGCTGATACCGCCGTGAGCTACTTCGAGGCGGCGGCGGTGATCGTGACGCTGATCCTGTTGGGACGCTACTTCGAGCACATCGCCAAAGGCCGTACCTCCGAGGCGATCAAGAAGCTCCTGCAGTTGCAGGCGAAAACCGCCCGCGTCATCCGCGATGGCGAAGCGGTCGAGGTGCCGATCGAGGCCGTCGTGCCCGGCGATCGCATCCTGGCCCGCCCGGGCGAGCGTATCCCGGTGGATGGCATCGTTGAAGAAGGCCATTCCTTCGTCGACGAGTCGATGATCAGTGGCGAACCGGTACCGGTTGCCAAGCAGCAGGATGCCGAAGTCGTCGGCGGCACCATCAACAAGAACGGCGCGCTTACCTTCCGCGCCACTCGGGTCGGTGCCGACACCGTGCTGTCACAGATCGTCAAGATGGTGGAAGCGGCACAGGCCGAGAAACCCCCGATCCAGCAGTTGGCCGACAAGATCGCCGGTGTCTTCGTGCCCGTGGTCATCGCCATCGCCCTGATCACCTTCGGGGTGTGGTTCGCCGTCGGGCCGGCCCCGGCGCTGTCCTTCGCCTTCGTCACCACGGTGAGTGTGCTGCTGATCGCCTGCCCCTGCGCGATGGGCCTGGCCACCCCGACTGCGATCATGGTCAGTAGCGGCAAGGGGGCCGAGATGGGGGTGCTGTTTCGCAAGGGCGCGGCGCTCGAGACGCTGGCCAAGATGGATACCGTCGTGCTGGACAAGACCGGCACCCTGACTCAGGGTCGCCCCGAGCTGACCGACTTCGAAGTGATCGAGGGGCACGAGAATGAGGTGCTGCGACTGGTCGCGGCAGTGGAAGCCCAGAGCGAGCACCCCATCGCCGATGCCATCGTGCGCGGCGCCCAGGCGCGTGGACTCGAGCTGCCGGCCGTCAGCCATTTCAGCGCCGAGCCGGGCTACGGCATCGAAGCCGACGTCGCCGGTCACCGGCTTTACGTAGGGGCCGATCGCTACATGAACCGGCTCGGGATTGGGCTCGGCAAGGCGGAAGAGCGCGCCAAGGCGCTTGCCGAGGATGCCAAGAGCCCCCTCTATGCCGCGGTGGACGGCCGACTCGCCGCGGTCATCGCGGTGGCCGATCCGCTCAAGGAGGGCTCGGCCGAAGCCATTTCAGCACTCAAGGCGCTGGGGCTGGAAGTGGCGATGCTCACCGGCGACAACCGCGCCACCGCCGACGCCATCGCCCGACAGGTCGGCATTCAGCGCGTACTCGCCGAGGTGCTGCCTGACCAGAAGGCAGACCAGATCAAGCGACTACAGGCCGAGGGCGGTAAGGTCGCCTTCGTGGGCGACGGCATCAACGATGCACCGGCGTTGGCACAAGCCGACGTGGGCATCGCCATCGGCACCGGGACGGATATCGCCATCGAGGCCGGCGACGTAGTGCTGATGCGTGGCGACCTGAGGGGAATCGTCAATGCCGTGGCGCTCTCCAAGCGTACCCACCGGACCATCATCGGGAATTTCGTCTGGGCCTATGGCTACAACGTGGCGCTGATCCCCGTGGCGGCGGGCGTGCTCTATCCGTTCATCGGCGTATTGCTCAGCCCCATGCTGGCGGCAGCCGCCATGAGCGTCTCCAGCGTCTTCGTGTTGACCAACTCGTTGCGGCTACGCCGCTTCACGCCGGATATCGATGACGCTTCGCCGGTGACGGGCGGTGAACCCCAGGCGGTTCGGGCCCGCCAAGTCTGAGTAGCAAAATTTAATAGGAGACCAAGATGATGGGAAGCGAAGCATGCACGTGGGGGATGGCAGGGATGGGGCTCATTTCCATCCTGCTGATTATCGCGCTGGTGTTTGGCGTCGCCGCGCTCGCCAAGTATCTGTTCTTCGGAAAGAAGCGTGATAGCTGACAGCCCATCGCTACAAGCAGGCACGATTCCGGGGTTGATCAGAGAGCGACAAAGAGACCGTTCATGAAGAAAATCATCTATTCCACTTATTGCCTTGTTATTGCAGGGCTGTTCGGTCTCATTACGCTCCCCGCTCTGGCGAAGGAAACGGGGGACGATTCGCTTGAAGGCCACCAGGCCATTAGTACAGCCGCTACTGGAGCCCCCCTACCCGCATCGATTACGGCATTATTGGATCAAGGACTCAAATTCCATGGAACCTTTAATGCCCCTGGAGATATACAAGGTTATGCCTTGTCCTATGATAATGAGCCCGTGGCGGCTTATATTCCCTCCACTTCCGACCACGCCATCATCGGTACCTTAATTGATCCTCAGGGCAACGCTGTAATGGAACACCAACTTCAAGCTCTGGTGCTGGAACCGATGCTGGAAGCTACCTGGAGCGCGTTCGAGGACACTCGCTTCATTCCGGAAGGTCCTGATAGTGCGTCACATATCGTGTATACGCTGACCGACCCCAATTGTCCCTACTGCAATGCGCTGTGGAAGAGCTCACGGTCTCTAATCGATCAAGGTGAGCTTCAGCTTCGTCATGTGCTGGTCGGCGCTCTGTCAGAGGATAGTCTCCGCAAGGCGGCCGCGATCCTTGAGTCGAATGCCCCAACCAAAGCCCTCGAAACCCATGAATTGAACTTCCGCAATGGCGGCATCAGTCCGGTAGTGCCGTCGGAGGAGAGTCGAGCGCTTCTTAGGCGGCATGCCCAGCTCATGCGCGAGGCCGGCGCCACGGGAACGCCGACCAGCTATTACCGCGATGATGAAGGTAATGTGCAGCGCATCAATGGTGCGGTGTCGACCGACCGGCTTCGCAACATATTAGGTGTCGAATGACGCGCCATAACGGCACAGGAGTGACATGAGATGTCACCTCACACAACTGAGATGAGTATGGCAAGTACGCTCGGTGTAAAACACAGGCTCATGTTGGGAGCTTCTGTGCTGATTGGCTTGGTGATCCTCTATTGGATCCTAATGGAGACCGGTGCCTTATCGACGCTCACCAATAAGCAGGCCCTGCGTGAGTGGGTTGGCCAGTTGGGGGTCTGGGGGCCATTGACCATTATCGCCATGATGATAGCGGCCATAGTCATGAGCCCGATACCCAGTGGGCCGATAGCCATGGTGGCCGGTGCGATCTACGGCCCTCTATGGGGGACGGCGTATGTGGTCATCGGTGCTGAGGCCGGCGCGTTGCTCGCCTTCGGCATCGCTCGCCTGCTCGGCTATGAGGTGATCCATCGCTGGTCGCGTACTAGTCCCATCCTCAACTGGCTGGGCAAAGAACGCTCTCAGACGGGGTTGATGCTCGTCGTATTCGCATCGCGATTAGTGCCATTCATTTCGTTTGATGCCGTCAGCTACGCGGCGGGCCTTACACCACTGGCCTTCTGGCGATTCTTGATTGCCACGCTGGCTGGCGTACTTCCGACGGCGTACCTGATCGTCATGTTCGGCGAAGTCCTGATTACCGCCGACTCCCGCGTTCTCACGGTCGCGTTGATACTGCTCAGCGGTATCACGCTCCTGCCGCTCTTGGCGAAACTCGTTTGGGCCCTGCATCGAAAGCGACGGACTAGCTCCAATTGACGGCTGCCGATGCCGATTGCCTCGTCCCAAGAAATCACGCGACTCAAGCCGGAATCACCATGCTCGTCAAAATCATTCCTGAACTCGGTCTCTTCGCGCTGATCATGGCGCTGGGCCTGGCGTTTATACAGGCGTTGGTTCCGTTAGCGGGTGTCACGCTCCGCCGCCCACTCTGGATGGCCTTCGCCGAGCCCATGGCAGGGGGGCAGTTCGCCTTCTTGCTGGTGGCCTATGCCAGCCTGACCGCGAGCTTCCTGCTCGACGATTTCAGCGTGTCCTATGTGGCCAACAACTCCAACTCGATGCTGCCGTGGTATTACAAGCTCACGGCGGTGTGGGGGGGGCACGAAGGCTCGGTGCTGCTATGGAGCCTGATCCTCAGCGGCTGGGGCTTCGCCGTCAGCCTGTTCTCGCGGAACCTGCCGCGTGACATGCTGGCCCATGTCCTGGGGGTCATGGGCATGGTAAGCACCGGATTCTTGCTGTTCATCCTGATCACGTCGAGCCCTTTTGAACGTCTGCTGCCGGGAGTGCCTCAGGACGGCGCCGATCTCAACCCGCTGCTACAGGACGTCGGGCTGATCTTCCATCCCCCCATGCTCTATATGGGCTATGTGGGCTTCTCGGTAGCTTTCGCCTTTGCCATCGCTGCCTTGCTGGGAGGGCGGCTCGATGCCGCCTGGACACGCTGGGTGCGGCCCTGGACCAATATTGCCTGGGCCTTCCTCACCACGGGCATCGCGCTGGGTAGTTGGTGGGCCTACAACGAGCTGGGGTGGGGCGGCTGGTGGTTTTGGGACCCCGTGGAGAACGCTTCGTTCCTGCCTTGGCTGACCGGGACGGCGCTCATCCATTCGCTGGCAGTCACGGAAAAGCGTGGCACCTTCAAGAGCTGGACCGCCCTGCTGGCGATCTTTACCTTTTCGCTGTCGCTGCTGGGCACCTTCCTGGTGCGCTCCGGGGTGCTGACGTCGGTGCATGCCTTCGCCAATGACCCGTCACGGGGCATTTTCATTCTGGCACTGCTGGGGTTCACGGTGGGCGCTTCCTTGCTGATCTTTGCCCTGCGTGCGCCGCGGATGAGCGGCAATGTGGGCTTCGGCTGGTTGTCTCGTGATGCGCTGTTGCTGATCAACAATATCCTCTTGGTCGTCATGACCGTGACCGTTTTGCTGGGCACGGTCTATCCGCTGATTCTCGATGCCCTGGGGCTGGGCAAGATCAGCGTCGGCCCACCGTACTTCAATACGCTATTCGTGCCGCTGACCGTGCTGCTGTGTGCCTTCATGGGGCTAGGCCCCGTGGCGCGCTGGAAGCAGATGGCGGGGCGCGAGTTGATGCGCCGACTACTTCGGTCCGGCATCGCCGCGCTGATCATGGCGGCGGCGGTGCCGTTCCTCTACGGCGGAGAATGGAACGCCGCCGTGGCGCTGGGACTGGTCATGGCCCTGTGGGTCGTGCTGGCGTTGATCCGTGACCTGTTCGACAAGACCCGCCATGCCTCCTCCCCCCTGGCCGGCTTGCGCAAGCTGTCGCTGGCGCATTGGGGCATGGTAGTCGGCCATCTGGGCATGGCCATCACCATCGTGGGCGTGGCCATGGTGTCGAACTATGCCATCGAGCGTAACGTACGTCTTGCCGTGGGGGAGCGTGTCGAGATAGGCGGTTACAGCTTCACCATGACCGACCTGAGCGAGCGCCGCGGTCCCAATTTCCTGGCCGATACGGCAGCCCTTGAGGTGGCACGTGATGGCCAGCATGTCACCACCCTACGGCCCGAGAAGCGATTGTATATTGCCCGCGGTCAGCCCATGACCGACGTCGCCCTTCGCCCTGGGCTGCTGCAGGACATTTACGTGGCGCTGGGCGAAGACTTGGGTGACGGTGCCTGGGCCATGCGAATCCAGATCAAGCCGTTCGTACGCTGGCTCTGGCTGGGGGCGTTGTTGATGGCCACTGGCGGTCTGCTGGCGGTGGCGGACCGTCGCTATCGGCGTCAGCGCTCAGTGGCAGCTGACTCCACTCTCCTCCGTGAGGTCCATACATGAAACGGCGACTGTTACTGCTTTTCCCCTTGCTGGTTTTCCTGGGACTGGGTTTCTTTCTCTACCGAGGCTTGGCCATGGATCCCAGTGCCCGCAATTCGGCACTGCTAGCCCAGCAGTTTCCTGCCTTTTCCCTCTCGACACTGAAGGATCCCGGTGCCCGGGTCGATGAGTCGCTGTTGCACGGGCAGGTCACGCTGGTCAATGTCTGGGCCGAGTGGTGTCCGACCTGCAAGGAGGAAATGCCCCAGCTGCTGACACTCGCTGAGCGCGGCGTGCGCTTGGTCGGCATCAACTACAAGGACACCCGCGTCAAGGGGCGGGAGTTTCTCGACGAGTTCGGCGACCCCTTCGAAGTCAATATCTTCGATCCGGATGGCGATCTGGGGTTCGAGCTCGGCGTCTACGGTGTGCCGGAGACCTTCCTCGTCGATGCCGAGGGCATCATTCGCTATAAGCACACGGGCTATATCACTCCCGAGGATGTCGAACGTGTCGTGCAGGAGGTGGGCAAATGGCGTTGATGACCCGGGCCGGCCTGCTGTTGCTCTTGTTGATAACGTCGGTCCCTGTGCTGGCGGATTCGGCTATCGAGGTGCGTGACTTCGAGAGGCCAGTAATGGCCGAGCGCTATCGTGATCTTACTGCCTCATTGCGCTGCCCCAAATGCGATGCCCAGGCCATCGACAGCTCGGATTCCCCGGTGGCTGCCGACATGCGCGAACGCGTTGCAGATTTGTTACGCGAAGGGCGATCCGATAAAGAAATCCTCGATTACATGGTCGCACGCTTCGGCGAATTCGTGCTTTATAACCCGCGACTCGACGAGCGTACCTGGCTGCTATGGGGATTGCCGTTCGTGCTGGTGATGATCGGGGGGTTTATCGTGGCGGTCTTCGTCAGCAAACGAAAGCATGCCCAGGTTCGAGCGCTCAGCGCCGAGGAGCGCGAGTACCTCAATGCCCTGTTTAACCGCGAGGGGAGCGAATGAATCTGCTCTGGTTGGGCATCGCCCTGTTACTGTTGCCTGCCCTGTGGCTCGTGATCCTGCCGCTGAGACGGACCCGCCCGCTGCACGATGCTCAGCAGGCCTTCGAAACCAAGCAGCGCACCGATGCCCAGAACGTGGCGGTCTATCGTCAGCGCCTGGCCTCGCTGGAAACGGCCCATGCACGCGGCGAGCTCGACACCGCGCGAGTCGAGGAGGGTCGGCTGGAGCTCGAACGCAGCCTGCTCGAGGATACCCAGGTACGCCGACGCACACCGCTCAAATCCCCCCAGGCCGGACGGTTGTTGGTGCCGCTGGTGATGGTGGCGTTGGTGGTGGCCAGTCTGCTCTGGTATCAACGGGAAGGCGCCGAGGGCGATCTGGCACTGTATGCCGTGCATCAGGAGGTGCGCAACTCGCCTGACGGCTCGCTGGCGATGCTGATCGAGCGGCTCGAGGAGCAGGCCAAGCGACAGCCGGACAATCCCAAGGTGTGGATGTCGCTGTTTCCTCTGTACCGGGACAGCAATCGGGGACGTGATGCCATCGCCGCGCTTGAGCGCCTGATTGAGCTGGAGGGTCGACAGCCTTCCCTGCTGGCGCAATTGGCACAGATCCAATTCTTCGTCGCCAATCGCTCGATGACCGAGGAGGTCCAGGCACTGGTCGACGAGACCCTAGACAAGGATCCGCGTCAGCCGACGGTGCTCGGCATGCTGGGCATCCATGCCTTCGATCGCGCCCGCTATGAAGAGGCTATCGATTACTGGCGACGCGCGATCGCCGGCTTCGACGACCCCGGCTCGGCGGAAGCGCTGCGGGAGGGCATTGCCGTGGCACAACAGCGCCTGGACGCCTCGTCCGACCAGGTCGATGCCCATCAAGCCGCGCAGGACGGCGCGTCGCTCGCGGTCAGGGTCGGCCTCGCCGAATCGCTCCGCGAGCGGGCCGCGCCGGGCGACACGGTGTTCGTCATCGCCCGCGACGTGGCTGGTGAATTGCCGCCACTGGCGGTGGAGCGGGTCACGGTTAGCGACCTGCCACTCAAAGTGACCTTGGGCGACAACGATGCCATGACACCCCGAGCGCGACTCTCCCAAGTCAATGAGGTGCGCCTGACGGTGCGCGTCTCCGCATCGGGCGAAGTCACCCCGCAGCCAGGCGACCTGATCGGCGAGGCGGGACCGGTGACACTCGGCGAGCCGGACCCCCGGTCGAAGTCACCATCGGCCGCGTCGTCGAGTAATGCAGACCTATCGCAACCTAATCCGGCAACATCCATTGTCTGCCAAAACATAAGGAAGACTCATGCTGCAGTATCCGCAGATTGATCCCGTGGCCATTTCCCTTGGTCCCGTGCAGATTCACTGGTATGGCCTGATGTATGTGGTCGGGCTGGCCGCCGCCTGGTGGCTAGGGCGTCGTCGAGCCCATCGCCTGGGTTTGAGTCACGATGATATCGGCGATCTGATTTTTTACGCTGCCGTGGGGATCATCTTGGGTGGCCGCCTGGGCTATGCGCTGTTCTATGGGCTCGACCAGTTGCTGGCCAACCCCTTGTGGCTCTTCAGGGTCTGGGACGGGGGCATGAGCTTCCATGGCGGCCTTGCCGGTGTGCTCATCGCCGCCCTGCTGTTTGCCCGCAAGCATCGCCTGGCTTTTTTCCAGCTGACCGATTTCATCGCCCCGCTGGTGCCGATCGGCCTGGGCGCCGGGCGCCTCGGCAACTTCATCAATCACGAGTTGCCGGGACGTATCAGTGACGTTCCCTGGGCCATGGTCTTCCCCCCCATGATGGGGCTGGGGCCGGAGCCGCGGCACCCTTCAGCGCTTTATGAGTTCGCCCTGGAAGGCGTGGTGCTGTTTGCCGTGCTATGGTGGCTGTCGCGCCGACCGCGCCAGCGGGGCCTCATCTCCGGGCTGTTCCTGGTGCTGTATGGCGCCTTCCGCTTCACCGTGGAGTTCGTGCGCCTGCCCGATCCTCACCTTGGGTTCGTCGCCTTCGGCTGGCTGACCATGGGGCAGCTGTTGACCCTGCCGATGCTCATCGCGGGGCTGGCTCTGGTTGTCTGGTCAATGCGTCAGCCAGTGGATAGGGCGAAAACGGCGACGGCCTCATGAACACGGCCTTCACCTTTCTGCTGGTGCTGCTGTTCGTCGCCACACCGGTAGCGGCCCGTGGAGAGTTTCCCGCGGGCAGTGGCAAGAGCTCCCCCTTCGGTACCTCGGCTCAACGGGAATTCCTGGCGACTAAAGAAGCCTTCCGGGCCAGCGCCTGGCGAGACGATAGGCGGCTCTACGTCGGTTTCGTCATTGCCGAGGACTATTACCTCCACCGCCATCGGTTTGCACTGGAAAGTCGCTCTCCGGGCGTCAGTTTCGGTGAGCTGGCAATTCCCCCCGGCGAACCCATGGTGCACGCGTCTCTGGGGGAAATCGAGGTGTTCTATGACCAGGTGGTATTCAGTGCGCCCATCGAGGCGAGCGACACCGCTGCCGAGCCGCTGGCCATCACGGTGACCTTTCAGGGGTGTTCCGACCTGGGACTCTGCTATCCGCCCGAGCTGGTCGAGCTTGACGCGCTGTACGGTTCCCCCTCCGGCAGCCTTCGATTCTCCTCCTCGTGATACTGGGAATAGCGAAGAAGGAGCGCCTTGATTGGATCCCACCGACCTCAGCCTGCCGCCGCTGGCGGCGGCCTTCGTCTTCGGCCTGCTCGGAGGGGCGCACTGCATCGGCATGTGTGGCGGGATCATGAGTGCCCTGACCTTTGCCGTGCCCTCCAGCATGCGGCAGCCGGGACGCCTGGCCGGCCTGCTGCTCGGCTACAACCTGGGCCGCATCAGCAGTTACATGATCGCCGGCGCTCTGGTGGCGCTACTCGGCTCCGTGCTCAATCATGCCCTGGACGGCATCGCCCTGGTGCTGCGTATCCTGGCGGCGGTCATGCTGATTCTGATGGCGCTGTATATCGCCAACTGGTGGAAGGGGTTGCTACGTATCGAAGCCCTGGGTCGCTCCCTGTGGTGGCGTATCGAACCGCTAGGTCGAGGCTTGATGCCCGTCGTGAAGGTACCCCAGGCCTTCGCGCTGGGCTCGATCTGGGGCTGGATGCCCTGCGGGCTGATCTATTCAATGCTGGCCTGGAGTCTGGCCGTAGCCGAGCCGCTACGCGCCGCGGCGATGATGGGGGCCTTCGGGCTTGGCACCCTCCCCGTCGTCCTGGCGACCGGTATGGCTGCCCGGCGCATCTCGCTATGGATTCGCCATCCAGCGACCCGCACGCTGGCGGCGTTGCTGATCATCGCGTTTGCCGTCTGGCAACTCTGGCATCTGCACTCCATGACCGGCATGGACGATATGGCCAGCATGGCGCCGTCGCATCACTAATGGCAACCGCACGGGCCATCCGTCACGATAGCCGGTTGTGCCGATCCCAGCGATTCGATCAGTTGCTTCAGGCTAGGGGCCTCGGAACCATCATCATGGTCGATGCTTTCCAACCATCGCGCTATCGCCTGGAGTTCATGGATCCGCGAGCGAATGTAGCGCCCTTGTTCAGCCAGGGGAGCGTACGTATCGCTAACCGGAGGCATGTCGTGCTCCGCCCAGGTCAATATCTGCTTGATGTCTGGGAGACCGACTCCCAAAGAGCGAAGGCAATTAATGAGACGCAGGCGACCCAGTGCCTTCTCGTCATAGAGTTGATAGCCGTTGCGCGAGTCCCGTTGCGGTCGTAACAACCCCTCACGGGTGTAGTGGCGTACCGTTTCCGCAGTGACCCCACCAGCCCGAGCCAGTTCAGTGACTCGCATTGTCTTTTCCTCACCTGCCCGTTTTCAGACAGCCTACAACCGTGAGGCCGCCCAAAGGTCAAGGTATGGCTGTAGCGTTCAACTGGTGGCCTGCTGCATAAAGCGGGAACGCAAAAAATAAAGTCTTGACCTTGAAGTTGGCTTTAAGGATATCTTTCCAGCAAGCAGCGCTGCTGCCAGGTAGAAATCCAAGCCAGGCCTTCTATCAGCCTTGCTGGTGGAAAGGTGATTCCCAGAAAGATTGAGGAGAAGTGTCATGCGGAAACGTCACACAGCAATCTTGACTGCCGCCATCATCGTCGCCAGCAGCTTCGGAGCCGGCTCGCTTCTTGCGCAGGAAGAGAATCAGCAGACGCCAATGGAGGGCGACATGATGCAGGAGGGCAGCATGCACGACATGATGGGAATGATGCGTGAAATGAATACCATGATGAAAAACTGCAATGCCATGATGGAAAATATGCAACAAGGCCATGAAACCGACAGCAACACCTGAAGTGGCACTGGCCGGGGCTGCTCCGCATAGGAGCAGCCTTCGTTAGAACTGGGTAACGCGAAGGGAGGACGGTACGTGAAAAAGAGCTGTATACACCACTACTCGTCTTGGCATTGATGCCCAGTTCTCCTGTCTTTTCCCATTCCCTCGAAGATACCGAGGAAGAGCTGCAAGAGTGGGAACGTTACGCCCAATTCATCGACCAGCCATCGCCGGAATTTTCGTTGAATAATACAGACAGCAATGGCGTGTCGTCTTCCGACTTGGAACAAAGCGTCGTGGTGCTCAATATCATCCACTCGCGCTATCAAGAAGCCTGCCCGGTGCATATGAACCTGATTGCCGAGGTGCAAGAGCGAGTCAACGATACCGGCCTACGAGATGATGTTGAATTTATCACCATCGCTACCGACAGCGAGGACTTTGCCGGCACGCACAACAACATGCGGGCCTACGGTGAAAATTTCGATCTGGACCCCGCCAACTGGCGGTTTCTTTATCGAAGCGAAAATGAGTTTGTCGACACCACACGCCAGGTCGCGGAAGCCTACGGTCTGAAATTCGACGATGTGGCCGAGGGCGTCCAGGCGCATGGCGTTGTGACTCATGTCATCGACCAATCAGGACGGATACGGGCCCGCTTTCATGGGCTCAAATTCGATCCGGAGCACCTAGTTTACTATGTAAAGGTGTTGGCAGAAGGACCAGAGACATTATCCACCGGTGTGTGGGATCGCATTCGCCATACTGTCGTCAACACCTTCGATTAATGCCGCGAGAGTATAGCCGGCCTAGCTGCCGAACGTTCTCGTGAACTCTATGGAGCCTTAGCGTATGAAACACTGGAAAGCGCTGACCATCGCTTCTCTATTGACCTTCCCCCTGACAGGGTTGGCAACCGAGACGTCGGCAACCCTCTACAAGAACCCCAACTGTGGCTGTTGCGCCGAATATGCCAAGTATCTCGAACGAAACGGGTTCGAAGTGGAGACAATCGATACTCACGATCTCGCGAAGATGAAAGCCGAACACGATGTTTCCGAGAAACTGCAGGGTTGCCATACCACGCTCATCGACAACTATGTCTTCGAGGGCCACGTACCCGTGGAAAGCGTCACCCAGGTACTCGAAGAGAAACCTTTCATCAAAGGCCTGAGCGTACCCGGAATGCCACTTGGCTCACCGGGGATGTCGGGCGAGAAACAGGGCCCACTGGAGGTTTACATCCTGGCCTTTCAGCCGACCGATACCCCTGAAGTTTACGCCACCCACTGAAGGTGAGCCTTGGTCATGAGACAACTGATCGGGACCAGTTGGGTAGCGGTGGCATTGTGGGGAATGATCACCTCTTTGGCCGTCGCCGAACCACCCAAACGTGTGGGGCCGAATGGGTTTCTTCTCTGGGAAAGCCCACGCGAGGTGTCGGAAATTAGCTTCGAGGCTGGCGACGGTACCCCGCTGACGCTGACCACTTTCGGAGGAAAGCTGATCCTGCTCAACATCTGGGCGACATGGTGTGGCCCTTGCCGCGAGGAAATGCCCACCCTGGATGCCCTCCAGGCTGAATTGGGTGGTACGGATATCGAGGTCGTCGCACTCTCGATCGATCGCAAAGGCATCGAGGTCGTCAACGAATTCTATCAGGAGGTGGGGATCGAGCATCTCGCTCCCTACGTCGATCCAACCGGCATGGCCAGCGCGAACCTCAGTGCCGTGGGTATTCCCACGACGCTTCTGCTCGACCGCCAGGGCAGGGAGATCGGACGCCTGGTCGGGGAGGCCGAGTGGGATACCCCTGAAATGATCGACTTTCTTGCCGAAACCATAGAAACCACCCAGGAGGACGCGCCATGAGTTGCTGTGACGACAAGCCCCAAAAGGGCCAAGAGAAAGCCGGACTGAAAGGCCTGGTAACAGGCCCACGCCGCTGGATGCTGCTGGGCGCTGTGGCGGTGGCTGGTGGTCTTGCCATGGGCTGGGATCAACTGGTCCTGCTGGGCATCGCCCCTATCCTGGTGACCCTGTTGCCTTGCCTCGTCATGTGTGGAGCAATGTGTATGCTGAAATGCAAGGACAAGAAAGGCAAGGCTACCGAGCCGGGCGAAGCCCCTGACGTCCAAGCCAACGTGGAAGCCACTACCGCGGTAACCACGGAGACGGCATCTGCCAATCGCCAAGCAGCGGATCACCAGGTGCCATCCGAGCGCCCCGACTCCAAGCTCCAAGCCTAGCCACGGGATTAAGGGGGGATGTGGGAAGTTGCCAATATCGGCCTGGCCACGGCCTTTCTGGCGGGCCTGACCTCGTTCGCTTCGCCCTGTGTCTTGCCGCTCGTGCCTAGCTATCTCTCCTTCGTGGCCGGGCGCTCGCTGGGGCAGATACGGGAAGCGGACCGGCGGGAGCGGCTCCGGGTATTGACCCAGTCAATATGGTTCGTGCTCGGGTTCTCCACGGTATTCCTGATGCTGGGTGCCAGTGCCACGGCCATCGGTCGCCTGCTGCTGGTCTACCGCCAGGAAGCCAACCTGGTCGGCGGTATCATCGTCATCCTGTTCGGTGCCTTCATGACCGGGCTCATTCCGCTGCATTGGTTACAGCGAGAATGGCGATTTATCGGCAGGCTTAAGGAAGCGGGCGGGGGGCCCAGTGCGGCTTATCTGCTGGGTGTGGCGTTCGCGTTCGGCTGGACCCCCTGTATCGGCCCGATCCTGGGCGCCATTCTGACCGTCAGCGCCTCGACGGCCAATGCCCCGAGCGGAATGGCGTTGCTCGGCATCTATTCGCTGGGCCTGGGGGTGCCCTTTCTGTTGACGGCGGTGTCACTCGATCGCTTCCTGCAACACCAGAAATTTCTGCGCCGCTGGGGCCGGGTCACGCATCTGGCGGCCGGGCTGATCATGATCCTGATGGGCATCTTGATGATCACCGGCAAACTGACCGAGCTGTCCTATTGGTTATTGCGCACCTTCCCGGCGCTAGGCAGCATCGGCTAGCCATTATTCGAGGAAATATTGCAATGAACAAGATCACGAGTCGCTTCTGGCGTGCCCTGTCACTGACGAGCTGGGTCATGGCCAGTCTGAGCTTCGTCAGTATGGCCGGGGCCGCCGAGGAGGCATTGCCGTCGCTGAGTTATGACCAAACAGGCGAACGGCTGCTCAAGGTCCAGGCCAACCAGCTTTTCGAAAGCACGGATGGCCGAGCGGCCTGGACGATGATTCCCTTGCCCGACGAAGTAGCGGAGGGACGGTTGGTAACGGTATCGGCAACAGCCGAACATGCCCTCTATATCGCCGGCCCCTCGATCGGGGTGCAGCGCAGCACCGATCATGGAGAAACCTGGCAGGAACTCAACGATGGCTTGCCTAACCAGGACGTTACCGCCTTGGACGTGCACCGCCATCAGCCCGAGACACTCTATGTGGTGATTGCCGACGACGGCCTCTACCAGAGTGAGGATGCCGGCACGACCTGGAAGAAGATGGATAGCGGTCCTGCCCAGGCCGTTCGCCGGCTCATCCACTCCGATATGGAGGGGAGCATGCAGACTGGCTGGCTCTATGCGGTGTCCGACGATGCGGTTCGCCTGTCGATGGATTGCTTCTGCGGCTGGCGACCGACCGGGGAGCTCGATGCCGGCAGGGTCTATGATCTGGCCTACAAGCTCGACGATCCCGAACACGTCTATGTGGCCACGGAGCAAGGCCTGTGGCGCAGCGACAATGGCGGCCAGGAGTGGCAGCAAGTAAAGGGTGATGGCCCGACGTTCGTCACGCTTACGCTTGCGCCGCAGGGAACGCTCTATGCCCTGGATCGCGAGGGGGAGCTCATGCGCAGCGAAGATCAGGGCCAAACCTGGACACCCCCCGATGCGTAAGCGCTGGATCCTCGTCACAACGTGGCTGCTGATGAGTGCCGCCGGGCAGGCCATGGCGGGGGGTGGCCCCTCTTCGCGCGATACCTCTCGGCTGGAAGAGGGAGAAAGGATCTACCAGCAGTACTGTGCCAGCTGCCACGGCAGCGAGGGCGAGGGCCAGCCGAACTGGGAGCGCCAGAATGCCCAGGGCGAATTGCCCGCTCCCCCTCACGGGCCGGAGGGGCATACCTGGAAACACTCCGATGCGATGCTCTACCGAATCGTCGCCGAGGGATGGCGCGATCCCTGGAACAAGACCGAGAGACTCACCATGCCGGCCTTCGAGAATGTCCTGACCCCCGCCGAGATCCGCTCCGTGGTGAACTATCTCAAGACGCTATGGACGCCGGAGCAACGACGTCATCAGGCGGAAGAAAGCGAGGGAGCCCCATTTCCGTCGCAGAGTGATTAGCTGTGGGGCTAGGGAAGCGCTGCGTAAACACCTCCGCAGCTGACGGAGAGTCAACCGCAGGGTAAAACCTGGCTTTCTTGCCACTGTCTGACCAAAGCCAACCGATGAAGCAGATTTCTGTCGCTCAGGCTCAGCAACAGAACAAGAAGAAGGTTCCCCGCAGCGAACGGTGTCTGGGAAGCCTTGAACAGGACATCATGCACGCCCCCAAGGTCAGTAGCGGCATTTTCACCACTACGCTGCTGACATTACTCTCAATACCAGCCCAGAGATGGTGGACATTTCATCGCACGCACGAAGCCCCCTGCGAGAGCGTCACCTTGAGCTGATTGTGGTCGGTTTGCATTTGCTCTCAGCTAGGACTGTCTCTCTCCTACCAGATGGGGAGTAAGATGGGTAGGAACAAACAAAAAACTATGCACAAAATAAAACCAACCAACTGTTTTATAAATAAAAAAACATCAAATTACATCTTCAGATCCAGAATATTGAGTGAGGGCCGCTGTATCCGCCAAGGCCAGCCGAGCATTCAGCACAGAAGACGCCTTGACCCTGGTTAGCGCATCCACTTGACTGTGAATCAAGTGGATTGGGAGTTCCCGGTCGGCGCTACAGCCTCGGTGGTTTCACTGGGACTTTTCGCTTTTTGTATCCACCGTTTTTCCAAGTCGATCAGTGTGGGTAGGGGCGACTTGGCTCAACCGTGTTCCAGCGGTTTTTGAAGAACCGGATGGTCATGGTTCGATGAACCGACGGGGTGATGATGCCAAGACACCAGGCACGATGACGCAGCGACCTGCGCAAGCAACACAGACTCCATAGCAGATCACCCCAGCTGCTCGATCAACTCGCCGATCAATTCGCGGTGCTCGCCGTGCCAGTGGTAGGCCACATAGGCCTTTAGCTCGATGACGGGCGCGTCCTTGACCACGAACAGCCGCTGCCGGTCACACCAGGGGGCGACGATGTCCTGGGGCAGGTAGGCGGCGCCGCCACACTCGAGCAGCAGGCCGAGGGCGATGCGGCCGCTGTTGACCCTGCCTCGCGCCAGTTGGCGCTGCGGGAAGCTGCTCTCGTGGATGCTGGCAAACGCCGTGCCCCACTCGACCCGGATGTAGCCTTCGCCCACCGCCTGCTCGGCGCTTCTATCCGGCTGGCTTGAGACCATCACCAGCGGGATGGTCGCCACCTCCTCGACCCCTACGCCACTGATGCGCGGGGTGTCGTAGAGGAAGCCGACGTCGACCATGTTGCGCTCCAGCTTCTCGACCACCCGCAGCGGGGTGCTTTCTTCGGCGCGAACGCCCAGCGTCGGGTAGGCGCGGTAGATGGTGGCGAGCCAGTCCTGCAGGAAGATATCCCAGAGGCTGGCGACCCCCGCCACCACCAGACGCCGCTGGTGCCGCTCGCTCAGGGCGGTGTCCTCGTAGGCTCGCTCCCAGGCGTCGAGCAGAAAGCGGGCGTGACGCTCCATGCGCTCCCCGGCGGGGGTCAAACCGATGTGGTGATGGCCGCGGCTGAACAGCGACAACCCCAGCTGCGCCTCGAGTTGGCGTATACGTGAGCTGACCGTCGAGGGCGAGACACAGAGGCTCTCTGCGGCCTTGCCGAAATTGCGCAGCCGGCTGACCTCGAGAAAGGTCTTCAGCAGTTGGGTATCCAAGGCTCACCTATGCGGTTTTTTTGTTCGTGAAGCGCAAAAAATTTTGTTTTTCAGGATACCCGCATTTCTCTAGGCTTGCCCGACCCCCTACTTCTGCCCACCTGAGGTTCCGCCATGGCGTCTTCCCCCAAGCGTTATCTGCCCTTCCTGCGCTGGGGACGTGGCCTCGACCGCCGCACCCTGTCGGCGGACATGATGGCGGGCCTTACCGGCGCCATCCTGGTACTCCCTCAGGGTGTGGCCTATGCCTTCATCGCCGGGCTGCCACCGGAGGTCGGGCTCTACACGGCGATCGTCGCGGCCACGGTGGCGGCGCTGTTCGGCAGTTCCTGGCACATGATCTCAGGCCCCACTGCGGCGCTCTCCATCGTGCTGGCCAGCGTGATCGGCGGCCTCGGCACGCTGACACCCGACCAATACCTGGGAGCGGCGCTGACCATCACGCTCCTGGTCGGTCTGATCCAGCTGGCCATGGGGCTCTTGCGGCTTGGCAATCTGGTGAGTTTCATCTCTCACACGGTGGTCATCGGCTTCACCTCTGGTGCGGCCATCCTGATCGCCACCAGTCAGATGGAGCACCTGCTTGGCGTGTCCATCGACGCTCAGGGATTCCTGGCCGAGCTGTCAGCGCTGTTCCGGGCGCTGCCGGATATCAACCTCTACGCATTGGCCATCGGGCTGATCTCGCTGATCACCTCGCTGGTAGCACGACGCCTCCATCGTCGTAGTCCTCACCTGCTGCTGGGCCTGGCCGCCGGCAGCCTGGCCTGCTGGTTGATGGATGGCGCCGCCCACGGTGTGGCGCTGGTCGGCACCCTGCCCGGGACCCTGCCACCCGTTACGCTGCCCGAACTGACGCCGGACAGCCTGCGCGTGCTGACCTCCGGCGCCTTCGCCATCGCCCTGCTGGGGCTGATCGAAGCGGTATCCATCGCCCGCGCCATTGCCCTGCGCTCGCGTCAGGTGATCGACGGCAATCAGGAATTCATCGGCCAGGGCCTGTCCAATATCGTGGGGGGCTTCTTCTCCTGCTACGCCAGTTCGGGCTCCTTCACCCGCTCCGGTGCCAACTATGACGCAGGCGCCCGCACCCCGCTGGCCTCGGTGTTCGCCGCCCTGCTGCTGTCGCTGATCCTGATCTTCGCCCCGGGGATCACCGCTTATCTGCCGCTACCCGCCATGGCTGGAGGCATCCTGTTGATCGCCTGGAACCTGATCGACGTCCCGCACATCGTCCATCTGGTACGCGTCAGTCGCCACGAGGCGATGGTGCTGGTCGCCACCGTCTCCGCTACCCTGCTGGTGGCACTGGAGTTCGCCATCTATATCGGCGTGCTGCTGTCACTGGTGCTCTATCTAAAGCGCACCTCGCGTCCCACCGTCCTTGAAGTAGCGCCGCGCCAAGATCATCCCCGGCGACTCATCCGCAACGTCAGACGCTATCAGCTTGAGCAGTGCCCACAGCTCAAGATACTGCGCATCGACGGCTCGCTGTTCTTCGGCGCCACCGACCACGTGCAACGTCGTCTTCGCGCCTTCACCGCAGAGCCGGGCTCCCGTGCGCTGATCATCGGCAAGGGCATCAACTTCATCGATACGGCGGGCGTGGAGATGCTGCTGCAGGAGGTCCGTCGCCTGACGGACCAGGGGGGCGAGCTGATGATCAGCTCGCTCAAGGGTACGGTGATGGACGAGCTGCGCCGCCGCGGGGATCTGAAGAGAATCGGCGAAGCTCGCTTTTTCGAAAGTCCCGAGGCGGCCATTGCCTCGATTACCCCGGCGCTGGATCCAGACGTCTGCCAGGGCTGCGCCAAGCGTGTCTTCGGCGAGTGCGCGTCGAAGCCCTCGCCTGAACACGGTGTCCTGGCAAGCCAGGTCTGATCAGCGGCGCCCGGAATGGGAAATTCGGCGGGGCCGCCAGATTCAGGCTCCGAGGACGTCCTTCAGCGCCGCCAGACAGGCGTCCACTTCCTCCAGGGTGTTGTAGTGGGCCAATGACACCCGGGTGACCGAGGGCAGGCCCAGGGGGCGCAGGATATTGCCGGAGTAGGCGTCGTCCTTGCGGGCGTGGACGCGAATGCCACGCTTGCCGAGCTCGGCGACGATCTCCAGTGCGTCTCGGTCCTTCACGCAGAACGAAACCGCGCCTTCCCGCCAGGGCGAATCCGCCTCGCCGATCAGGGTCACGCCGGGCAGGTCCCTGAGTCCGGTGACACCATCGACGCCGTCGATCAGCCGACGCATCAGCGCGGCCTCCTGGTCATGCATGGCCTGGCCGGCGGCCAGCAGGCGCTGACGGCGGTCGCTTTCGTCGGTGAAGTGTCCTCCCAGCCACTCGAGATAGCGGACCATCTCGTGGGCGCCGGCCCAAGCGGCAGGATCGCGGCTACCCAGCTCCCAGGCGTCGTCCGGCTTGCCCGCCAGGCGGTCGTGATCGGCGCAACTGAGTCGCGGCGAGACCCAGGCGTAGCCGTCGTTGAACGGGCAGAACACCTTGTACAGCGACACCGCATAGGCATCGACGCCGTAGTTCGATACCGCCAACGCACCATGGGGGGCATGCTGGATGCCGTCGACGATGATGTAGCAATCCGGTGCGATGGCGCGAATCGCCTCGGCGATGGCGGCCACGTCCTGGGTCATGCCGGTCACCGGGCTGGTGTGCAAAACGGTGGCCACACGGGTCTCCGGCGTCACGACGCGGGCATAGTCCTCGGCGGTGGCGCGCCCCTGATGCGGATCGAAGGGCACCGTCAGCCGCTGCCTGCCGGTGCGCCTCGCCCACTGCGCGGTGGCGTCAAAGGTGGCGGGGTGCTCGAGCTCACAAGCAACGATGTTGCCGCCCGCTGGCGCGGCACTGGCGGCGGCGCGAATCACCCGGAACAGGCACTCGGTGCCGGTCTCGCCGCCAAACACGGTGCCGTCCTCCACCCCCAGCAGGCTGGCCATGGCGTCGCGGCCTTCATCGATCATGCGCGAAATGGCCCGGGAGGCGTCATTGTCGCGATGATCGTTGTCCGGCAGCGCGGCCACTTCTGCCATGCGCGCCACCACGGCCTTTAGCGTCAGGGAACCGCCGGCGTTTTCGAAGAATATCCGGGGGCCGGTGTAGGGGCAGCGGTCGACGTGGTGAAAGCGAGCGCGCACCTGACTCATCAGGGCGTCGTCAAATACCGCCACGCTGGCTTTGATGGAAGGCTTCAATGTCTGCATCTGATCGTTCCTTGGTGGCAGCGGAACAGCGAACCTCACCCCCAGCCGGGCGCCAGAACGAGGCAAGGGACGCTACCCGATCCTTCCTCGTTCGTCCGGAGTTATCGAGAAGCTTGCTCATAGTAGTACGCCCTGGCTGACCGGATGGCAAAAATGCAGCACACTGGGCGCCTGAACTTTGGTCGATCCAACGTTACCGTTCGAGTGACATCGTGATAATCTGTCCCTTGAACGACGGCCGTAAATTGACGCTATTTCACCTTTCACAATGCTCAACCATCCCGGTGATTTTTCCCTGGTGAAGGGCGAGCCTTCTGGCGAGACAATGCCATGACGAGTGACGCCACCTCCGCTGCACCATCCAAGCCGGAAGCCCTGGCCGAGGAGCTCGTCTATGATCGCATCGTCGACGCCCTGATCGACAAGCGTCTGCGTCCTGGCGAGCGTTTGAACGAGGCCAAGCTCGCCAGCGCCTTTAAGACGCCGCGTAGCCGGGTACGTCGCGCACTGAACCGGCTGACGGCGGAGCGTCTGGTACGCTTCGAGATGCACCGGGGCGCCTTCGTCTCGCTGCCATCGGTGAAGGAAGCCTACGATATCTTCGAGACGCGGCTGCATATCGAGGGCGCGGTGGCGCGGATCGCCTGCGAGCGTATCGACGCCGAAGGTATCGCCACGCTACGTCGCCACCTGGCGCTGGAACATCAGGTCTTCGAGGAGCACCAGCCCAGCGTCAATCGTATCTCCGGCGACTTTCACCTGATGCTGGCGGAGCTGACCGGCAACGACGAGCTGATTGCCATCGTACGTCCGATCATCCGACGCTTCTGCATCATCCAGTCGCTGTACGAACGCTCCACCGGCGTGCTGTGCCTGACCCACGAGCACCAGACCCTGGTCGATCTGATCGAAAAGCGCGACGCCGAGGGCGCCGCCGCGTCGATGATGGAGCACTGTCGCCACATCTTCTACAGCCTGGACCTGTCCGAGCGCCGCCGCGCCGAGGCCAACATCTACGATATCGACATCGACGATCCGCTGGGCTAAAGGGCCGGCCAGACCGAAAAACCCGCCTAAGCAGGAGACAAGGCCGGCCCTGAGGCTGGGACATGCGTAGCAGAAAGGGGGCCAGAAGCCCCTTTTCTACATTTCCACCACGTCATTGCCAGCTTCTGGCCCCCGCCCTCAGAGCGCTGCGTCCAGCGCCTCGATCAGTCGGTCCACCTCGGCCTCGGTGTTGTAGTGCACCATGGACACTCGCACCACGCCCTGGATGTCCATCAGACCGAGATCCTCGGTCAAGCGGCGGGCGTAGAAGTCGCCGTAGCGGATTCCTACCTTGGCCTCGTCGATCTTGCGCACGATCTCGTCAGACTGATGCCCTTCCACGGTAAAGCTGATGGTCGCGACGCGATGTTCGATATCGGCATCCCGCCTTCCGATGATGCGAACGCCTTCTTTTCCAGAGAGATAATCGAGCAGTTTCTTGCTCAATATCGCTTCATGTTTCGCGATGGAATCGAAGGCTATTTCCAGCTTTTTCCGCTTGTCACTTTCACCACTATCGCCCGACAGCGAGGTCAGATAATCCAGGATACCGGTGGCTGCGTAGGTCAGCTCGTAGTTGGGATTTCCCGGCTCCATCTTTCCTGGAATCTGCTCACGCGTGAAGAAGTGATGGTAGATATTGTCCAACTCCAGCAGGCACTCCTTTTTCACATAGAGCACCGCGTGATGGGGGCCAAATACCTTGTACAGACTGAAGCCGTAGTAGTCGACGTCCCAGTCCTGGACGTCGATGGCCCGGTGCGGGGCGAAGGCCACCCCATCGACACAGATGCGAGCGCCGGCCTCGTGGGCCATGGCGGCGATCCGCTTGATCGGATTGATGGTGCCGAGCAGGTTGGAGACGTGGGTCACGCAGACCAGGCGGGTGCGCTCGTTGAGCAGTTCCGCCAGGGTGTCCAGCTCCAGCTCCAGGGTCTCGGGATTGCAGTTCCAGAAGCGCAGCTTGACGCCGCGCTGCTCGAGGCGCATCCAGGGGCCGACGTGGCTCTCGTGGTCGGTGTTGGTGACGATGATCTCGTCACCCGGGGCAAACTGGCTGGCCATGGCGTCGGCCAGCAGGCGGAACTGGATGGTCGAACTGGGACCGAACACCAGCTCTTCCACGTGGCGAGCATTGACCAGCGTCGCCACCGCCTGGCGACCGGCGTCGACCTTGGCCTTGGAATTCTGGCTGGGGGCGTAGCTCGCGCCGAGCTGCACGTTGTCGCCCAGCAGATAGTCGCTGATGCGCTCCACCACCATCTTCGGCACCTGGGCACCGCCGGCGTTGTCCATGAACACCCAGTCGCTTTCAAGCGAGGGAAACTGGGCTCTGACGCGTGTCAGATCAAGGCGAGCGTCTGAGGATGAATCGAGTGACATGGGAAGTCCTTGAATTGGGGTCGAGAGGCGATACATAGACGTCGAGAGACAAGGCCGGGGCGAAACAAGCGCCGAGCCAGCCGTCGAACAGGCGCCACGACTCAGTGAGCCAGCACCGACTGGAAAAAGGCGCGGGTTCGGTCTTCCTGCGGCGCCGAGAAGATCTGTTCGGGAGCGCCTTCCTCGACGATCTGGCCGGCCTCCATGAAGATCACCCGGTCGGCGACATGGCGGGCGAAGCCCATCTCGTGGGTCACCAGCAGCATGGTCACGCCGGTGCCGGCCAGGGTCTTGATGACGTCGAGCACCTCGCCGACCATCTCCGGGTCCAGCGCCGAGGTGGGCTCGTCGAACAGCAACACGCGCGGCTCATTGGCCAGCGCCCGGGCAATGCCGACCCGCTGCTGCTGACCGCCGGACAGGGCGCTTGGATACTTGTACATCTGCTCGGCGATGCCGACCTTTTCCAGCAACTCCTTGGCCCGCGCCTGGGCATCCCCCGGGCTCATGCCACGCACCCGGATCGGCCCCAGGGTCACGTTCTCCAGCACCGTCATGTTGGGAAACAGGTTGAAGCTCTGGAACACCATGCCGACGTCCTTGCGCACCTCGATCAGCTCGGGGCCGGGCTGGACCCGCACGCTGTCGACGTAGATGTCACCGGCGCTGTAGGCCTCCAGATGATTGATGCAGCGGATCAGCGTCGACTTGCCGGAGCCCGACGGGCCGAGGATCGCCACCACCTCGCCTTCGCGTACCTTGAGGTCGATGTTCTTGAGGGCGTGGAAGTCGCCGTAGTACTTGTTGACCCCTTCGAGCGAGATGATCGCTCTGGGCGCCTCGGGCAGACCAGCCTCGAGCGGGGGAAGGGTAGTGCCCTGGGTTGTCCGGGTTTCATTGATCATGGCAGTTCTCCTGTCAGGCCCGGCCCTGGGCGAAGCGTTTCTCGAGCAGACCGACCAGGCGCACCAGTGGCAGCAGCACCGCCAGGTAGAGTAGCGCCGCGCCGATCAGCGGTGTCGGGTTGGCCGCCAGCGCCTGGGCCTGGGTGGCCTGCTTGAGCAGGTCTGGCATGGCCACCACCGAGGCCAGGGCGGTGTCCTTCATCACGTTGATGCAGTTGCTGGTCAGCGGCGGAATGATCAGCCGGATCGCCTGGGGCAGGACCACGTCGCACATCACCCGATACTGGCTCAGGCCGATCGACTGGGCGGCCTCGAACTGGCCCCGAGGCACCGCCTCGATCCCGGCGCGGTAGATCTCGGCGGCGTAGGCGCTGGAGATCATGGTCAGGGCGGTGCAGGCCGCGGCGAACGGTGACAGGGTGATGCCGACGAACGGCAGCGCGTAGTAGACGATGACCAGCCACACCAGCACCGGCAGCGAGCGAAAGACGTCGATGTAGGCAATGGTGAGAAAACGCAGCGGCTTGGGGCCGTAGAGGCGCAACAGCGCCAGGCCAAGTCCGCCGATCAGCCCCAGCAGGATGCTCAGAAAGCCCAGCATCAGGGTCATGCCGAGCCCCTGCAGGAGCATCGGGAAGGTGCGCACCAGCACCTCCCAGTTGAAGAATGTCTGGACCAGGTCCATGGATCGTCTCCACGATCGAGGGTAATACGCTGGCCGCGGCGGTCACCGCCGCGGCCACGGGACTTGCTGGGCCAGGTTTACTGGGCGGAAGGCATATCGCGCACTTCGACGGTGCTGGTGCCGGCATCCGGAGCGGCGCCGAACCAGGTCTCGTGCAGCTCGGCAACAAAGCCTTCCTGCTTGAGTTCGCTGATCACTTCGCTGGCCTTGGTGGCAAGCTCGGCGTCCTTGGCGAACATCATCGAGTACTGCTCACCGCTGGGGATGCGGCTGACCACCTCGAGGCTGGGCTTGTCACGCACGTAGTACTGCACCGCCGGAATGTCGGAGATGTAGGCGTCCAGGCGGCCGCTGGACAGGTCCAGCATGGCCGGCTGCAGGCCTTCATAACGACGGATTTCCTTGATCCCGTACTGCTCCTGGTTCTCGCTGGTCCAGATGTCGCCGGTGGAGCCGGTATCGACGCCGACCACCTTGCCGTCCAGGTCCTCGAGCCCGCTGATGCCCTTGCTGGTGTGGGTCGCCAGGGACTGGTCGCTGTCGTAGTAGGGCTGGGCGAAGGACACCGACTCCAGACGCTCGTCGGTGATGGTGATGGAGGACACCGCCACGTCGATGCGCCCAGACTGTACCGCCGAGAACAGGCCATTGAACGGAATGTTGCTGATCTCGACCTCGTCGAAGCCCAGGCGGCTGCCGACCTCGTTGACCAGGTCGATCTCGAAGCCAACGTAGTCACCGCTGTCGTCCTGGAACTCCCAGGGCAGGTTGCCGATGTTGGCACCGACCTTGAGGGTTTCGGCCATCACGCCGCCTGCTGCCAGGCCGGCGGAAAGGGCGGTGGCCAGCACCAGGGAACGCTTGGAGAAGGTCTTGTAGGAAAGGCTCATGGGATATTTCCTCTGGTTATTGTCGTTGTTGCGGGTACAGCAGAAAACACGGGGGGTCACCGGCGACGTCAGACGACGCCGGTCGCTTCACCTTCCCGGGCAAGCCAGGCCCGGGCGATCTCTTCACGGGTGGCGAACCATACGCCCTCGTGGGCCTGGGCATAGGCAATAAAGTCCTTGAGCGCACGAATCTTGCCGGGGCGCCCGACCATGCGCGGATGCAGGCCGACAGACATCATCCTGGGGCCGCGGGCCGACTCCTCGAACAGCACGTCGAAGCCTTCCTTGAGGTTGTCGAGAAACTCACGCCCCGAGGTAAGCCCAGGAGAAAGCCAGAAGCGGAAGTCATTCATGTCGGTGGTGTAGGGCACCACCAGCTGACGACTGCCCGCCACCTCGGTGAAGTAGGGTACGTCGTCGTTGTAGGCGTCGGAGTCGTAGAGGAAGCCACCCTCTTCTACCAAAAGGCGCCGGGTGCGCACGCTGGGTCCGTAGCGGCAGTACCAGCCCACCGGGCGCTTGCCGGTGGTGGCGGTGATCGACTCGATGGCCAGGCGGATGTGCTCGCGTTCCTCGTCTTCGCTGAGGCGAAAGACCTCCTCCCAGCGATAGCCGTGGCTGCAGAATTCGTGGCCATCGCCGCTGGCGACACGGGCAACGCGGGGGTTCTGCTCCAGCGCCACCGCGCAGGCAAAGAAGGTCGAACGCACGTCGGCCTCGCGCAGGATGTCGAGGATGCGCCAGATGCCGACCCGCGAGCCGTACTCGTACATCGACTCCATCGCCAGATTACGGGTGCCAGCGGGAGTTACGTAACTCCCCCACTCGGTCATCGACTCCTGGTCGTCGTCGCCCATGGCGAAGGACCTTTCAGAGCCCTCCTCGTAGTTGACCACGATATTGACCGCCAGGCGGGCGCCATTGGGCCAGGCCCCGGTGGGGGGTGTATCGGCGTAGCCGACCAGATCACGCTGCGGGAGCATCCCGTTTCTCCTGAGGTCGCCAAACAAGTGACGACCCTGATTGTTGGTGTTGTTATCGACCGTCTGGCGGCCTTGTCAGGATTGCACGCAATTCTGCGTGCGATGTGAACAATAAAGCACAACCGTACTCGCAGCGCAAATGGCAACTAGACTTTGTACGAAAAGCCGGCGAGCGATGGTTAGACAAGGCAAAAATCGGTGAGAAAGCGCAGTTTACGGGGTGTAAATGAGCATTTTGACCGGGCTGGCGCACCAGCCGATTTTTAACGCCGTATCACCGAGCGCAGGCACTTTTCGGAGAAGTCTTAGCCAATGGTGGGGTATGGGCCGGCTATCCAGCAGTAGATCCCGCTTTTCTGCGAGCCAACGTCCTCGCTCCCGCTTGTCGTTTTTCGTCGTGGCCTTTCCGATCGCGGACATGGGTTTTGCCCTGTAATTCGCAACGCTTTAGGGTTTTCATGGGCGGAAAATGTATTTTTCGTTCCGATTTTCTCGTCAAAGCAGGAGCTCCCGATGAAAACCACCGAGGCCGCCGCCCGCCAGCACGGCGACAGCGGCAAACGCCGCTTCTTCGGCCATCCCTGGCCTCTCGCCACCCTGTTCGGCATGGAGGTGTGGGAGCGCTTTTCGTTCTATGGCATGCAGGCGATCCTGTTGATCTACCTGTACTACGAGGCCAGCCGTGGGGGCCTGGCGATCGACCAGTCGGTGGCCATCGGTATCGTCGGTGCCTACGGCAGTTCGGTCTATCTGGCCACCATCCTCGGCGGCTGGTTCGCCGACCGGGTGTTCGGCGCCGAACGCACCCTGTTCTATTCGGGCATCGTGGTCATGCTCGGGCATATCGCCCTGGCCATCCTGCCCGGTGTCTACGGCGTCACCGCCGGCCTGATCCTGGTGGCGCTGGGCAGCGGCGGGGTCAAGGCCACCTGTTCGGCGCTGGTGGGGTCCCTGTACGAGCCCGGCAGCCCCCGACGCGACGCCGGCTTCTCGATCTTCTATCTGGGTATCAATATCGGCGGCTTTGTCGGCCCGCTGCTGACAGGCCTGCTGCAGCAGAACGCCGGCTTCCACTATGGCTTCGGCATCGCCGCCGTGGGCATGGCCATCGGTCTGGCCCAGTACACGGCGGGACGCAAGGGACTGCCCGATGATCAGAAAGCCGCACCGGACCCCATCGCGCCGGCGACCCTCAAGCGCTACCTGGGTATCGCCCTGGTGGTGCTCGCCGTCGTGGTCGGCGCGGCCCTGGCAGGCTGGATCCGTGCCGACAATCTCTCCGGGGTGATGCTTGGCATCATCGCTGTAGCGGCGCTCTGCTACTTTGCGGTGATCCTGCGCTCCACCCACGTAAGCCCCGAGGAGCGCAGCCGGGTGCTGGCGTTCATTCCGCTGTTTCTGACCAGCGCCGCCTACTGGGCGCTGTACAGCCAGTCCTACACCGTGATCACCGCCTTCTTCGATCAGCGCGTGGATCGCAGCCTGTTCGGCTGGGAGATCCCGGTGGGCTGGCTGGTGTCGGTGCAGGCGCTGACCATCATCCTGTTCTCGGGGGTGTTCGCCTGGTTGTGGACGACGCTGGGCAAGCGCCAGCCGTCGTCGGCCGGCAAGTTCGTGATCGCCATGGCGATCATCGGCGCCACCTTCCTCGGCTACCTGCCGTTTCTCGGCAGCGAAGGGGCGAGCATGCCGCTGGCCATGCTGGTGCTGTTGCTGCTGGGCTTCACCGCCTCGGAGCTGTGCCTGTCGCCGATCGGGCTGTCGGTGACCACCAAGCTGGCGCCGCGGGCCTTCCAGACCCAGATGATGGCACTGTTCTTCCTCTCGCTGGCGCTCGGCTTCGCCGCCGGCGGCAAGCTCGGCGCCTTCTATACCGAAGACACCGAAGTCGGCTACTTTATTGCCATGGCAGCCATCGGTGGCGTCAGCGCCCTGCTGCTGGCGGCCTGCCTGCCGTTCATTCGCCGGGCCATGCGCGGCGCGGACTGAGCTACCGCCAGGGTCGGCCAGCGCTGGCAGCAAGAAGCTGGCCGACCTTGTCTCTTTCGCCACTCTTTCGACACAGGATGTAGGCATGCCTTCCGACCACGCCATCCCGGGCCTTTCCATCAGCGACCATCGCCTCGAGGTGCCGCTGGACTGGTCCCACCCGGACAGCGGCGAGACCCTGAGCCTGTTCTACCGCGAGGTCTGCGCGTCAGACCGTGTCGACGAGGAGCTACCGCTGTTGCTGTTCCTGCAGGGTGGCCCCGGCGGCAAGTCGCCACGCCCCACCGAAAATGGACCGGGATGGCTGCACGAGGCGCTCAAGCATTATCGGGTGATCCTGCCCGACCAGCGTGGCACCGGGCGCAGTTCGCGCATCACCGAGGCCACCATGGCCGCCTTCGACAGTGACGAGGCAGGCGGTGACTACCTGGCCTGCTTCGACGCCCATGCGGTGGTCGCGGACTTCGAGCACCTGCGCAAGACCCGCTACCAGGGCGCCACCTGGACCACGCTGGGCCAGAGCTACGGCGGCTTTCTGACCCTGACCTACCTGTCCTACGCGCCTCAGGGACTGAGCCGCTGCTACATCACCGGTGGCTTGCCGGCGCTCGACGCCGACCCCGACGAGGTCTATCGGCGCACGCACCGTCGAGTGGAGCGCAAGCTTGAGGCGTATCTGGCGCGCTTTCCCGATGATCGCGAGCGGATCGACGCCATCGCCGACCATCTGCTGGACCACGATGTCCGCCTGCCCGACGGCGACCGACTGAGCGTGCGCCGCTTCCAGAGCCTGGGACTGATGCTGGGCATGGGTGACGGGGCCGAGCAGCTCCACTGGCTGCTCGAGGAGGCCTTCACCGACGACACGCGAAGCGCCCTCAACCATCACTTCCTGGTGGAGGTGATGACGCTGACCGGCTTCGACGAGAATCCGCTGTTCGGCGCCATCCACGAGAACATCTACGCCAATCCTGAGCGCCTGTGCGACTGGGCCGCCGAGCGCCAGCAGGGGCCACAGTTCGACGAGCGTCATCGCCCGCTCAGGCTGACCGGCGAGATGATCTACCCCTGGATGTTCGACGAGGTTCGTGCCCTCAAGCCCTTCCGTGGGGCGGTACACCAGCTGGCCCGGCGACCTCTGGCCAGCCCCTTCTACGACGCCAGACAGCTCGCCGCCAACCGGGTGCCGGTGGCGGCGCTGATCTACTTCGACGACATGTACGTGGACGCCGAGCTGTCGCTGGCCACCGCCGAGGCGATCCCGCGGCTACGCTACTGGATCACCAACGAGTACGAGCACGACGGGCTGCGCCAGGACCCCGGGGTGTTCCGTCGGCTCAAGGCGATGCTGGACGATTGACACTCATCAAGGACGCTGACCATGACCCCTTCCCACTGCGCGGGTGTCCCCGCCGGCAATCCCTTCAAGACCGCCATGGCCAGTGGCCAGGCCAGAATCGGCCTGTGGCTGTCGCTGGGCGACCCCTACTGCGCAGAGATGTGCGCCAGCGCCGGCTTCGACTGGCTGCTGATCGACGGCGAACACGGCCCCAATGATGTGCGCTCCATGCTCGCCCAGCTGCAGGCGGTCGCCGCCTACGACAGCCACCCGGTGGTTCGGGTGGTGAACGGCGAGACGGCACGCATCAAGCAACTGCTGGACATCGGCGCCCAGACCCTGCTGGTGCCGATGGTCGACACCCCGGAGCAGGCCCGCGCCATGGTCGCCGCCACCCGCTACCCACCGGACGGGGTGCGAGGTGAAGCCTCCGCCATCGTCCGGGCGTCACGCTGGAATGCACGGCCTGACTATGTGCATCGGGCCAACGACGAGATCTGCCTGCTGGTCCAGGCGGAGAGCGTGATCGCGCTGGATAACCTCGAGGCGATCTGCGCGGTGGACGGCGTCGACGGGGTCTTTGTCGGGCCCGCCGACCTGGCCGCTTCCATGGGCCACCTCGGTGACGCGGGCCATCCCGAGGTCCAGGCCGCCATCGACGAGGCCATCGCCCGCATCGTTGCCAGCGGCAAGGCCGCCGGCGTGCTCACCGGTGACCCGGAGCTTGCCAGACACTATCTCTCCCTTGGTGCCAGCTTCGTGGCGGTGGGGCTCGACGTCAGCCTGATGATGCAGGCGGTGCGCCAGCGTGCATCGGAGTTTGCGCTTGGCCCGCAGGCGGCCGATTCACAGGAAGATTCGTCCTCCAGCGCTGGCCCCGGGTCCCAGGGACCTTACTGACCTGATACCGGCCGGGGGCCCTGATCACACCGGCCGGGGGCCCTGATCACACCGACCGGGGGGCCCTGCTGCCACCGGCCGGGGACGTCACCACTCGCCGCCGCCGCGCTCCAGGGCGGCGGCGATGGCCTGGGGAATCGGCTGGCCGCTGCGCTCGCTGGCGAACAGGTACTCGCCGGCCGGATTGACCTCGAAGAACACATGACGCCCCTCGGGTGTGACCCTTAGATCGATGGCGCCGTAGGCCAGTCCAAGCTCTCTCATCAGCGCGCGCAGTCCGGTCTCCACCTCATCCGGCAGGGTATAGGGGAAGACCTCGGCGCTGCCCACGCCACTGCGGTAGTCGACCTCGTACTGCGGCTCGCTCCTGAAGGCGGTCGCGAACATCTCGCCGGCCACCGCGGTGACGCGCAGATCCAGCGCCAGCGGGATGTACTCCTGAAAGATCACCGGCGCCAGACGAACCGCCTCGAGCCTGGCCATCTCGTCCTGGCCGACCTTGAGGGTCTCTCGCGGCGCCTCGACGATATTGCGAAAGGCCTTGCGCACCACTCCACCGTCGCCGTGGCGGGCGATAAACTCGGCAGCGGCGTCCGGGCGATTGGTGATCAGGGTATCGGGAATCTCGAGCCCCAGCCGGTGGGCCAGACGATGCTGGGTCAGCTTGCGCTGGGCGCGTTCGTCGGCCAGCGGATGGTTCATCCAGAAGCTATCCAGGGCATACCACAGACCAAGCACCGCCTCCTGGGTCTCGGACCAGGCAAACAGCCGTTCGGTGCCGTCGCCCAGGGCGGGGTCCAGGTCAAAGGAACGGATGCGCCGGTTCCATACCGAGCGCACCTCGTCCAGCGCCAGCCGGCGCCCGTCGCCAAGTTCCAGCCAAAGGCTGTCACCGCTGGCACCTGCGTAGGCCAGGATTCCCAGGCGCCGGGGGAAGTCGGCGACGTCGATCACCTCCACCGGCGAGTGAAGATGGGGTAGTACCCGCTCGACATGGGCATTGTCTGCAAACGACAGGATCAGGATCATGCTCGGCTCCCTCGAAAAAGGCGGGCACCGACAGGGTGCCCGCGGGTCCTGTCATCGCTCACCGTCCACCAAGCTGCACGTAGGCCGCCCAGGCCTGCTGCCAGGCCAGCATCCCCTGCTGATCGAGCATGCCCTGCTGGTAGAGCTGGGCGTACTGCGCCAGCAGTTGAGCGTACTCGCCAAGCAACGCCTGGCTCTGATCCTGCTCGCCTCCGCCATCCGCCACCGGCGGCTTGAGCGAGGCGCCCGACGGCGCCTGACCGGTGGCCAGCACAAAGGGCTGCAGCGGCTGGGCTGGCTGCATCGGTTGCATGGGCTGGACGGGCTGGTTGCCCCAGCCCCCCGGTAGCGGATTCTCGAAGGCCTGCTTGCCGCCCACGGGGCCTTCCACCAGTTGCTTGGTCGGCACTTCGAAGATCTGCTTGGGAGGCGGGTCAAGCGGCTTCCATTTGCCCGGCTCCAGGCCTGGATCCTTGCCAAAGTCCTTGGGGTTGTCCTTGGGCAACTCCTTGCCGCCGTCCTTGATCCCATCCTTGATCAGGTCCTTCGGTCCCTCCTTGACGCTCTCCTTGACCGGCTCCTTGACGAACTCCTTGGGGTTATCCTTGGGCCGCTCTTTTGGCGGATCCTTGATCGGTTCCTTGGTGAACTCCTTGGGGGTGTCCTTCGGCAGCGCCTTGGGGTGCAACGGCGTGCACGACACCATCTCGCCGATGGCGCTGCGGGGGCCATCCAGGCAGGCCTGCATTCGTGCCACCTGGCCCTCGGTGAACATCACCATGGTGTCGTCGTCGACGTAGTCCATGTAGTTCATAAACATGTCGCCATCGGGGCCGTTGTCGCAGGACACCTTGGGAAAGGTCGGCTTGCCCAGGTTGGCGCCGCCCTGGTTGGGGGTGTCGTCGACGAAGTCCGAGCCAGAGCAGCCGGTGCCGTCGTCTCCCCAGATATGAAAGAGATTGAGCCAGTGGCCTATCTCGTGGGTAGTGGTGCGCCCCAGGTCGAACGGCGCCCGGGCGGTGCCCATGTTGCCGAAGCCGGTATAGGTCACCACCACGCCGTCGGTGGCGGCGGGTCCGCCGGGGAACTGGGCGTAGCCGAGCAGGCCACCGGAAAGCGGGCAGACCCAGATATTGAGGTATTCGTCTGCGGGCCAGGCATCCTTGCCGCCGCTGGCGTCGGCCTTGACCTTGTCGTCATCGACAAAACCGCTGACGTCGGTGCGGGTGCGGGTGATGCCATCGGTGGGGTTGCCGTCGGGATCGCTGGCGGCCAGCGCAAACAATAGCCTGGCATCGGCGGCCACCGGCGCGAAGGGCGCAGGTACCGTCGAGATGTCGGCATTGGCCTTGCGAAAGTCCTCATTGAGGATCTCGATCTGGCTGTCGATCTGCTCCCGCGAGATGTTCTGCTCGTCGGTGTTGTAGACCACGTGGACGACCACCGGGATGCGGGTGCACCCCGGACGCTGGACGATGGTGCCGCGCATGGCACGAAAGGCGTGTTCCTCGATGCGCGATCGCCGCCTGGCATAACCGGGGTCCTGGTCCAGCAGTCGCCGGTGAACCGCCATGGTGCCACAACAGCGACACCGTTCCGGATGGGTGGTGTTATCGGACATGCAAGCCTCCCCGCCGGCCAGCCGGTCGGCGTCGTGAGTACAGGTTCAATGGCCAGCAACTGGCCTCAAGTGGCCCCACAACGCACGGTATTGGCGGCGTTGGTGGCCTCAATGACGGGTAATGATCAGAAGATCGTCCTCCAGCGCATCGATATCGTAGTCACCGTCCCAACCGGGCAGTGTCAGGTGCAGTTGATCGCCATCACGCCGCCACTGGCCACGGGCATCGCAGGCAAGGCGGTCGGCGGCGTCTCCGGTGTGGAGCTCGACGGCGCCGTCCTGGTGCAGACACAGGCGCCTTCGCGGCATCCGCGAGGGGGTGACGGCCGGCGAATCCGGGTGCCGCAGCACCGTGCAGTCGCCGATGCCTTCCTCGCGCATCTCGATCCAGTCTCCGCACAGGTCCTTTGGCATCACATCCTCCTGATCGGTCTTGTCTTGCTTTACCTGATCTTGTCTTGCCTGTTCTCGTCTCGCCGGGGCGTCACTCGATCACTGGCTGGGTTAATGGCTGAGTGAGTGGCTGGGTGAGCGGCCTTGCCACTGGCTCGTTCAACGGCCCGTTGACCGAGACCGTCGCTCCCATTCCCTGCGCGAGCGCAGCAACTCCAACCGCTGCCAGGCCTGACGCCAGCCGGCGTCCAGCTGTGCCGACCAGACACCTTGTCCCTGCCAGCGACGATACTGGGCCAGCAGTGCTTCATGGTGGGCCTCGAGCTGGCGCCAGGGGTCGCCCAGGTGGTGGCGCTCGTCGCCACGACAGTGGCATTCCGGCAGGGGCGGGGCGTCGACCGCGTGCAGGCCAGCGCTGGTGGCCACAAACCCCAGGTTCATTGCCACGATCTTCATGGCGTAGGACGGATCCACCGTGGCCAGTACATCGTTCGGTCCGTGGATGGCGTCATTGGCGCCGTCGGCCCCTTCGATGGTCAGCACGGCGGGGATGCCGGCGTCGATAAAGGGCACATGATCACTGGCAAAGGGGTTGAGCGAGACCTGCAGTTCGAGATCGGTGAAGCGGCCTCCCGCCGCACTCAGGCCATCTATCATGTCCTGGCTGAGGGGCGCGCCTTCCAGCAGTACCGCCGCAGGTGTGGCGTTGATCGAGCCGATCATGTCCATATTGAGCACCCCGGCGATGCGCCCCCGCTCGGCAGCGGAGAGTCCCGCCACGAACTGGCGGCTACCGTGCAGCCCCTGCTCCTCGCCGCCGAACAGCACAAAGCTCAGGTCATCATCGAAACGCTGCCCGGCCAGCACCTCGGCCATCAGCATCAGCGCCGCCGAGCCACTGGCGTTGTCGTCGGCGCCCGGCGCCGGTGCGGACGGACCGCCCTGATGGTTGACGCTGTCCAGGTGAGCGACCACCAGCCAGTGCCGGGGGCTGGCGGCCTGCCCCGGCAGCCGCGCCAGCAGGTTGATGCTGCTGGCGCCGCCGGGCAGCGTTACCTGCTGGCGATCCACGGCCAGCCCCGCCGTGGTCAGCTGAGACTCGGCCCAGTCCACCGCCTGGGCGTACTCGGCGCTCGATGATAGGCGCGTCGGATAGGCCACCAGCTGACTCAGTAGGGTGACGTAGCGGGCCTGGGAGGCCGACGCGACGACAGCGTCGACGGCCCGGGATCCTGCGGCGTCGCGACGAGGCGCAACCTGGCGAAACAGACGGGTCGATTCGCTTAAAGGGAACAGGCGGAAGCAGGGCGCTTCACTTTGCTCAAGGGGTTTGTTGATCCTGTTGGCCTCGGACCTGGGCAGGTCCACCACCAGATAGCGCCCCGCATCCAGCAGCACCGGGACCTCGGGATGGGCCTGCTGGAACAGCCGACCCTTCTGGCAGACACCGTGCAGCCTTCCCTGGCCCAGGTCCTGGACCATCGCGTCATCGGCGTCATGCAGGCTCGTGGCCTCGCGGACGGCCCGCCAGCGGGCGTTGGCGGCGACCAGCAGCCGTTTGCGTCCAGCCTCCACCAGCCAGCCACCGGCTTTCTCGACGCGCTCGGTCAGCGTCGCGTCGCCGCTCCTTGCCTGATGCAGTTCGACCTTCATGTCGACTCCCTGCCGTCAGCGCGTGCGCCGAACCATCGGTTTCGGCGTCGCCACGACGACCGCCGCTGAACCGAGGAATGGGGCTCAACGGACTTAGTCGGGTGGTACTGAACTACTAAGGTAGTTCGTTCCTCACTCGCTGCCATCACTCGTCACGACAATCACGCGTCGATATCGGCACGATCACTTGCCGGCGCACACATGCCAGACTATTGATTTTCAATCAAACATTAAGCGCAGTGGAGAATTTTGAAGAGATCAGCCTGCTGGTCGTGTCAAAAAAAGAGCACAGAAAAACAGTACACTGCGTATAGGTGAAACTTCTTCAACAGAAATGCGCTAAAGCTGAGCGCTTTTTCACAGTGGTAAAATTAACAACACGATAGCTCGCCGTGGCGCTGGAGAGCGCCCCGGTTCGACGACACATAACCGTCACTTACCCGCATTTTAGCCCTATCTAATCGACAAGATTGACGTTTTCGGCGCTAGAACCCACCTTTCGGATGCCTTATACTTTTGTCGTAAATTTACGATCTCAACACCCATCGGGATCGTTTTCGTTTTCCAGGAGGCCCGATGGCAATCTCCATCACCCATCTCAGAGCTCGTCATCCTCGCCTGGCGGAGCTCGCCCTGGCCCTCGGTGGCTTTGGCATCGGTACCAGCGAGTTCGTGATCATGGGCTTGATGGAGCGTGTCGCCCAGGACCTGTCGGTCAGCGCCGCCGACGTCGGCTACGCCATCTCCGCCTATGCCCTGGGGGTAGTGGTCGGTGCGCCACTGATCTCGGCACTAGCCGCGCGGGTGCCCCGGCGCACCCTACTGATCTGCCTGATGCTGGTGTTCGCCGTGGGCAACATCGCCAGCGCCCTGGCGACCAGCTTCTGGCCCTTTGTCGGTCTGCGTTTTCTTGCCGGCCTGCCCCACGGCGCCTACTTCGGCGTGGCCGCCCTGGTGGCCGCAGCAGCGGTACCGGTGGAAGAACGCGCCCGAGCCATCAGCCGGGTCATGCTGGGGCTGACCAGCGCCATCGTGATTGGCGCGCCGCTGGCCACCTGGGCCGGCCAGTGGTTCGGCTGGCAGTTCGCCTTCTTCGCGGTGGGCGTCGTGGCCTTTGTCACCATGGGCCTGATCAAGCTGTTCGTGCCGCGCCAGCCGCATGACGTCAAGGCCAGCCCCAAGCGCGAACTGACCGCCCTGGTCAAACAGCGGGTGCTCTACACCCTGGGCGTGGCCAGCATCGGCTTTGGCGGCATGTTCTCGGTGTTCAGCTATGTGGTACCGACCCTGCGCGCCCAGGCCGACATGCCCGAGATGGTCGGCCCCTGGGTGCTGGCGATCTTCGGCATCGGCGGCATCATCGGCAATCTGGTGGGCGCCCGGGCAGCAGACAAGAACCTGATGAAGGCGGTGCCACGCATCCTGCTGTGGTGCCTGGTGGTCCAGGGCGCCTTCTACTTTGCCGCCGACAACCTCTACACCGGCATCCTGTTCGTCGGTCTGGTCGGCACCAGCATGGCGCTGGGTCCGGCGCTGCAGACACGCCTGATGGACGTGGCCGGCGACGCCCAGACCATGGCCGCCTCGATGAATCACGCCGCCTTCAACTGCGCCAATGCGCTGGGCGCCTATCTGGCCGGGGTCACCATCAAGGCCGGTGCGCCCTGGTCCTCCAGTGGCCTGGTCGGCGCCGGGCTCGCCCTTGGCGGCCTGGTGGTGTTCTATATCGGCCTGCGCGCCGAGAAGCGCAGCGACAGACGCCGCGCCGCGGCCACCGACTGCGCCAGCGAGAGCTGATCGTCCGCCCCGGACTCAGGCACCGCCTTCGTTGAGCGGAAAGCGCAATGACAGGCTCCGCGCCCTTGCCCAGGCGGTCCAACCGCCCATGGCGATGAAGCCCACCAGTCCATGCATTGCGCTGTGACGCCACCAGGGCCTCATGCCACCGACCAGAAGTAGCGCACCACGTGGAAGAAGATCGGTGCCGAGAAGATCACCGAATCCAGACGATCGATAAAGCCGCCATGTCCCTCGATCAGGTGACCCCAGTCCTTGATCCCGCGATCGCGCTTGATCGCCGACATCACCAGCCCTCCGACGAAGCCGAGCAGCGCGATCATCAGCGCCAGCAGCGCCGCCTGGCCCATGGAAAAGGGGGTCATCCAGGCCAATCCGGCCCCGACCAGGGTGGCACTGGCCACCCCGCCGAGGAAGCCTTCCAAGGTCTTGGAGGGCGATAGCCTGGGGGCGATACGCCGGCGTCCGAGCAGCTTGCCCCAGACGTACTGCAGGACATCGCTGAGCTGCACCACCACGATCAGAAAGGCGATCAGCAGCACGTTGCGCCCCTCGTAGCCGGGGATGTCCAGGCTCAACAGCGCAGGCACGTGGGATACGCAGAAGACGCACACCATCAGCGCCCACTGGACCTCGCTGACCCGCTCGAGAAAGCCCTGACTATCCCCTCTCAGGGCCGCCACCACCGGCAACAGCAGGAACGCATAGACCGGAATGAAGATCGAGTACATGCCGTAGTACTGGTGCCAGATGAACAGGTACTGCACCGGCAGCACCACGAAGAACACCAGCGCCAGCGCCCAGTGGTCGGCCCGTCGTGACGGCACCAGGCCGATGAACTCGCGCAACGCGGAAAACGAGGCGAAGGCAAACAGCAGCACCACCCCGGTCCTGCCGCCTAGCAGGGCGATACCCATCAACAGCGTCATGATCCACCAGGAGCGGATGCGCTGGTTGAGGTTCTCGATCACCTCGTTTTCGCCCTCGGGCGAATAGCGGCGGGCCAGTACGAAGCCAACGCTACTGGCCACCAGCAAGATCCCGACGATGGCGGCGAGCAGGGTGCCGAGACCGGCGGGAATCACGATATCAGTCATTCGGCGCCCCCTCCCTGGGGCCAGATGCCTCGGTAGCGGAGCCTGGGGTGCTGGTAGCTGGGGTGGTAGCGCCAGGGGTGGTAGAACCTGGATGCGCGGTGTCGGGTGGCGCGGTGACGGGTGACAAGGGGTCGCTGGGAACGCTGGCCCCGGCCGGCGCCAGCGCCTGCAGCGCCCGCTTCGCCCGGGCGAGAAAATCGGCCTTGTCCTCGCCCTCTATCCGAGCCAGCGGCTCGCCGTAGTTGAGCGTGCATAGCAGCGGCAGCGGTACCACCTCGCCCTTGGGCAGCACCCGATTGAGGTTGTCGATCCATACCGGCACCAGTTCTACCTCGGGATAGTCGCAGGCCAGGTGGTAGAGCCCCGGTTTGAACGGCAAAAGGCCCTTGTCATCGGTATTGCGGGTGCCCTCGGGAAACAGGATCAGCGAGTCGCCGCCGTCGAGCGCCTCACGCAGCACCGCCAGGGGGTCAGGTTGGCCGGGCTTGCGCTGGCGGTCGACCAGCACCCCCTTGAAGACGTCGTGGATCAGAAAGCGCCGCAGCCGTGACGCCAGCCAGTAATCGGCGCCCGCCACGGGGCGGGTGCGCGCCCGCAGGCGCGGTGGCAGGGTGGTCCAGATCAGCACGAAGTCGCCATGACTCGAGTGATTGGCAAAGTACAGCCGCTGACGTGCCACCGGCGCGACCCCCGACCAGATCGGCCTGGGCGCCGTCACCAGCCGTGCCACCAGCCGGATCAGCACCCCCGTCAACGCCGCCCGCCAGGCTATTCCTTTCATGTCTTATGCTCCCTTGCCCATGCTCGGACGTTGTTCCGCCCCGGCTGAATGACGCTCCCCGGATCCACCGCCGCCATCGGCTTGCCTTTGTCCGATCTCGCCGCACGCCCAGGCGGTCCCGTTTCCCTCTCCACGGCGCTTTTTCACGGGAGTTCAGGGGGAATTCACGGAGAGTCCAGGGGGAGCGATGGCCCCACCGAGCGACGTCGCGGGTCAGCCTGGGCGGATGCAGGCCCAGGCCCAACTGTGCCATACTTCGCCACCTTGTCGCCCGCGAAGTCGCCCGCGAACGGCGCACGATCCCCAAGGCCTCCAAGTGAAGACCCCGCCCATGTCCCAAGGTACGCTGTTTATCGTTTCTGCCCCTTCCGGCGCCGGCAAGACCAGCCTGGTGCGTGAATTGATCGAGGGTCTCGACGGCATTCAGGTCTCGGTCTCCCACACTACCCGCCCCATGCGCCCGGGCGAGGTCGACGGCGTGAACTACCACTTCGTCGACATGGCCACCTTCGAGGCGATGATCGAGCAGGGTGACTTCTTCGAGCACGCTCGGGTCTTCGACAACTGCTACGGCACCTCGCGCAGCGCCGTGGAGACACTGCTGGCCGCCGGTCAGGACGTGATCCTGGAGATCGACTGGCAAGGCGCCCGCCAGGTTCGCGAGCAGATGCCAGAGGCTGTCTCGGTGTTCATCCTGCCGCCTTCGCGGGAAGAGCTTGAACGCCGCCTGTCGAGCCGCGGCACCGACGACCATCAGGTGGTCAGCGCGCGCATGCGTGAGGCGGTCAGCGAAATGTCCCACTACAGCGAATACGACTTCCTGGTCATCAACGACGACTTCACCACCGCACTGGACGAGCTGCGCGCCCTGGTAGTGAGCCAGCGCCTGGCCACACCGCGCCTTGGACAGCGCCATGCCCCGCTGCTCGAGGCGCTTCTGTCCGACTAGAACACGCTTTCAAAGGCAAGTCGCCGAGGAGCGCGGGCAACCCACGCCTCCCACGGCTCGCTTTTCGGCGCTGCAACCAGACCCCGGCGTCTTGTCACAGGCGGCGTGACTCGAGTAATCTAGCCTGTCACTTCGCAGGTGCAACCCCCGGGCGCAATCGTCGACGGGGGCACAGTCCGTCTCGCCGACCGCGAAAGGCCAGCACCTGCCCGACACACCGTCTGTCAGATCAGGAAGGGCCCAATGGCGCGAGTTACTGTCGAAGATTGTCTGGAACACGTCGAGAACCGTTTCAAGCTGGTGATGATTTCCACCCAGCGCTCCCGGCAGCTGGCCCGTGGCTCACGCGACGCGCTGCTTCCCTGGGAAAACGACAAGCCCACGGTCATGGCTCTGCGCGAGATCGCCGAGGGCCTGATCGACCACAGCGTGCTGGACGAGCCGGTCGAGGCGCCCAGCCGCTTCCGTCCCGAGTACCAGGCCTCGCCCTCCGAGGAATGATCGTGCCGAAGGCGGCCGCGAGTCGCCCTTCGGACCTCTCATCACGCAGTCAGGGCACGCCACATGTTCACGATCGACGATCTGTCTGACCGACTCGGAGGCTATCTGCCCGCCGAGGAAATCCAGCAGGTCAGGCGTGCCTTCTATTATGCCGAACAGGCCCACGACGGCCAGCGTCGTCGCTCCGGCGAACCCTATGTGACCCACCCGCTGGCGGTGGCCAACATCCTCGCCAACATGCACATGGACCATCAGAGCCTGATGGCGGCCATGCTGCACGACGTCATCGAGGATACCGGGGTCTCCAAGGATGCCCTCGCCGGGCAGTTCGGCGAAGCCGTGGCCGAACTGGTCGACGGCGTCTCGAAGCTCACCCAGATCACCTTCGAGGACAAGGCCGTCGCCCAGGCGGAAAACTTCCAGAAGATGGTCATGGCGATGTCCCGGGATATCCGGGTAATCATCGTCAAGCTGGCCGACCGGCTGCACAACATGCGTACCCTGGGCGCGCTGCGCCCGGACAAGAAGCGCCGCATCGCCCGGGAGACGCTCGAGATCTATGCCCGGGTGGCCAGCCGCCTAGGCATCAATACCATCAGGGTCGAGCTGGAGGACCTGTCGTTCCAGGCCATCCACCCGATGCGCGCCGAACGCATCAAGCGCGCCGTGGCCAGCGCCAGAGGCAACCGTCGCTCGGCCATCCGTCAGGTGCAGAACGCGCTGCAGACCCGGCTCGACGAGCACGAGCTCAAGGGCACGGTGATCGGCCGCCAGAAGCACCTGCTGTCGATCTATCGCAAGATGCGCGACCAGCGAAAGTCCTTCGCCGAAATCATGGACGTGTTCGGCTTTCGCATCATCGCCGACGACGTCGACAGCTGCTATCGCATCCTCGGTATGGTGCACAATCTCTACAAGCCGGTCCCGGGGCGCTTCAAGGACTACATCGCCATCCCCAAGGCCAACGGCTACCAGAGCCTGCATACCACCCTGTTCGGCAACAGCGGCATGCCCATCGAGGTCCAGATCCGTACCCGGGAAATGGAGGCGATGGCCAACAACGGTATCGCCGCCCACTGGCTGTACAAGGCCGGGCAGACCTCCCACCCGATCGCCGAAGGCAGCCGCGCCAGGGCCCGGGAATGGGTCAAGGGGCTGCTCGAGATGCAGCGCCATGCCGGCGATTCGCTGGAGTTCATCGAACACGTCAAGAACGACCTGTTCCCCGATGATATCTACGTGTTCACGCCGAAAGGCGACATCATGGAGCTGCCGCAGGGCGCCACCGTGATCGACTTCGCCTACGCCGTGCACACCGAGATCGGCAACACCTGCATCGCCTGTCGCATCGACCGCCATCTGGCCCCGCTGTCATCGCGCCTGGAGAGCGGCCAGACGCTGGAGATCATCACCTCTCCGGGCGGCAAGCCGAACCTCGCCTGGCTCAATTTCGTCGTTACCGCCAAGGCGCGTTCGGCCATCCGCCATGCGCTCAAGCATCAGCAGCATACCGAAGCGGTACAGCTGGGACGCCGCCTGCTGACCAAGGCGCTGGGCGAGTTCGGCGTGCATCTGGAGGACGTCGGCGAAGACGTCATGGCACGGCTGCTCAAGGAGATGGAGCTGCAGAGCGAATCCGCCCTGCTCGAAGCCATTGGCCTTGGCAATCGCATGACCCAGGTGATCGCCCGTCGTCTGGTGGAACTGCACCGTGGCGAGCGAATCGCCCATAGCGAGGCCGCCGAGGACAGCTCCAGGGTCACCATCAGCGGTGTCGAAGGCATGGTGATCAAGTTTGCCCGCTGCTGCCACCCGTTGCCGGGAGACCCGATCATCGGCCATCTGTCGGTGGGCAAGGGCATCGTGGTACACCGCTCCGAGTGCCGCAACCTCCAGGAATTGAAGAGCGACCCGGAGAAACTGCTGACGCTCAACTGGTCGGACACCATCGACGAGGACTTCCCCGTGGCGCTGCGCCTCGAGGTCGAAAGTCGTCGCGGCCTGGTGGCCGAGCTGGCCGGCCTGATCACCGACGCCGACGCCAATATCGAGCGCATCGGCATCGAGGAGCGTGACGCCCGTCTCTCGATCGTCAATCTGACACTTTCTGTGCGTAATCGGACCCATCTGGCACGCATCATCAAACGACTGCGTAACCTTTCGCATATCGGCAAGATCTCTCGACTTGGCAATTGAGCCCCGACGCCAGGGCCGTCATCCCGATGACGGCCCTGGTGGTGGTGTTGCTATTTGCCGCTGACACGACATCAGGAGTCAACAATGAGCAACAAGGCTGTCATCAACACCGACCAGGCGCCCGCCGCCATCGGCCCCTACGCCCAGGCCATCAAGGCCGGCAACACCGTCTACATGTCTGGCCAGATTCCGCTGGACCCGGCCACCATGGAGCTGGTTTCCGACGACTTCGAGGCCCAGGCGCGCCAGGTCTTCACCAACCTCAAGGCGGTGTGTGAAGAGGCCGCAGGCTCGCTGCAGGACATCGTCAAGCTCAACCTCTACCTGGTCGACCTGGACAACTTCGCCACCGTCAACAAGGTGATGGAAGAGGTCTTCACCAAGCCGTACCCGGCGCGTGCCGCGGTCGGCGTCAAGGCCCTGCCCAAGGGCGCCCAGTTCGAAGCCGAGGCGGTGATGGTCATCGGCGACTGATGGACGGAGCCTGAGGTCAGGGTCCGAGGCGTCTGGATTTCCGGCCTCGCTCCCTGCCTGGGCAATCCGGGGATGCGACTGTTTCTTGCGCTCACGCCGCCGACTGCGCTGCGCCAACGCCTCGGCGGGCTGGCCGACCGGCTGCACGCCGAACTGGGCGGGCGCCGCATCCCCGACGACAACCTTCATCTGACGCTGGCCTTCCTCGGTGAGCAGAGCGACACCACCGCCTTGAAGCTGCGTCGCTGGGTCCAGCGCTACCCCTGTGCGCCCGGTCGGCTGACCCTCGACCACGTAGGCTACTTCCACCGGCCCGGCATCGCCTGGATCGGTCCTTCCTCTCCCCCCGACTCCCTTCTCAAGCTGCAGAGCGACCTGTCGCAACAGCTCACCCGATGGGGCCTGCCCCACCAACCGCAGCAATTTCGTCCCCATGTATCGTTACTGCGTAGTGCGATGACTCAATCAGCACAACCTTTATCAGAAGATTGTTTCTGCTGGCCTTATACTTCAATTCAACTAATACAGTCATCAATTAGTCATGAAGGCAGCCGATATACCACGCTCGCAACCAGTCGATAACTCGGTATGGGTAGCTCTGCCATCTGACCGATAGTGGCACCCTTGAGCGTAGGCTCCGGCCAGGCACAGGAACACCACCTTTCGTACACCCGGAGGGTCTGCCTGTTGACCGATCTACCTGGGGTTGGCCTATCGACAAGAGCTTTTCCGCTGTGCAGAAACCTCACGGCTATGCAGAAGAATGTGACCTGAATCACGAACGATGGTGGGACCCGGGACTAGCGTATTGCAGCACATCTGCATCATCGATATCCGGGCAAGACGCGACAGTGGCACGAGTGCGAATGCCGGTGTCGAAAGCCATTTGCAAAAGACAATAACGAACAGCGCTCGGGCCAGCGGGATTCACGACCCGAGGACACAACAAGGATAGGGGAATCGCCATGACTACCTCACTCGCCCGCCCGCTGGCCTGCTGCCTGCTCATGGGACTCGCCTCTACCGCCACGGCAGGCCCCACCCTCGGCCTCGGCTCCACCAGCGAGGGCACCGGGGCACTGGATCTGGGCTATGACTGGACCTTCGACCTGAGTCGCTATCATCCCTCACTGGACCTGCGCCTGGGCACCGGGGTGATCCTGTTCGAAGGCGACGACCGTAGCGCCAACCAGGCCTTCTACCTGCGTCCTGCGCTGCGCTACAGCTGGGACCACGTCTTCGTGGAAGGTGGCATCGGTGCCTCGGCCTTTATCGATACCCATATCGAGGACCGTGATCTGGGGAGCTCCTTCCAGTTCGAGGATCGTCTCGCCCTGGGTCTACGGATGGGCCCCTACGGCGATCTTTCGATCAGTGCCACCCACTACTCCAACGCCAGTATCAAGGAGCCCAACGATGGCTTCGAGCTGTATGCGCTCAACTGGCGCCTTGCCTACTGAAGCCTTGCGGGATGTGACCGACAAGGGTCAGACCCTGGCGATGCATTCGGCGCACTCGAGACACCAAAACGAATACGCTTTTATCGGACAAGACGTGCGCTGCACGATCTTGTCATGCCATTTTTAGCGATGACTCCCCGTTCGTCCTGAACGAGGCGGGGCAAGCGATCGCCCCCGCGCTGCCACTACCGCAAAAAAAGTCCGCAAGAAAAAGCCTGCAAGAAAAGTCCGCAAGAAAAAGTCGATAAGAAAAAGCCCGCAACCTTGTTGCGGGCTTTTTCTGCTAACTGGCCGGCAGTTTTCCATTGCCGGCCATGCGCTGTCGGACCTTGCGCTGTCGGTCCTTTTGAAACCCTCGTCGATCCGGTGCTCGACGCCGGCCTTACTCCACCACGCCGGCCTTGAGAAAACCGCCTTCCTTCAGCACCTGGGTATAGCCGTCACGGAAGGTCGGGTAACGGAAGCGATACCCGCTGTCGATCAGCAGGCTGGAGTCGCAGCGCTTGCTGGCCCTGCGACGCAGCGGTGACTGAATGGTTTCGGTACATTCCACCTTGAGCTGTTTCGCCAGCCAGGTCATTACCTCGTTGAGCGGGGCCGGCTCGGTGTCACTGGCCAGGTACAGGGGCTCGAGGGTGGCTCCCTCCAGCGCCTTGCCGATCAGATGGGCCAGCACCCCGGCGCAGTCATCGCGGTGGATGCGGTTGGAGTACATAGTCGGTGACGCCGGCGCGATGCGGCCCTCGCCCACCTGGCGGATCAGGCGATCACGCCCAGGGCCGTAAATGCCGGAGAAACGCACCACGCTGCCGGGCAGATCATGTTCGATCAACGCCTGCTCGGCCTCTCGCATCAGCACACCGGAGAAACCGGTGGGTTCTGCCGGGCTGGTCTCGTCCACCACCTCGCCGTCGCGCTGGGCGTAGACGCTGGTGGAGGACACGAAGAACACGTGGCGAGGCGCCTTGTCACGGGTGGCCATGGTCGCCAGTACCGCCTTCAGGCCCTCGGGGTAGGCGGCGCGATAGGCTTCCTCCTCGAAGCGGTCGGCGCTGACCACGTAGACCAGGATGTCGGCATCGGGCAGTTCAGCCAGCGTCTCGGGGTCGGCAAGATCGACCTTGACGCCTTCGATACCCGAATCCGCCAGGCACTCGGGCCGGCGACGCGCGCCGATCACCCGGTGTCCACTGGCGAGCAGCTCGCGTCCCAGCGTTATGCCAATGTCGCCACAACCAACAATCAGTGTCGTTGTCTTCACCTTTACCGCGTCCCCCTGATATAAAATCCCTATGAGGCTCCGGCCCGGAGACCCGCGCGTCCAGCGTCTGGCGCCTCGATCAATACCCCGGATAGAGGATGCCGATCGGCACCATCATGACTCTAACAGAACTCCGCTATATCGTAACCTTGGCTCAGGAGCGCCACTTTGGCCGCGCCGCCGAGCGCTGTTTCGTCTCCCAGCCGACCCTCTCGGTGGCGGTGAAGAAGCTGGAAGAGGAGCTGGAGGTTGCCCTGTTCGAGCGCTCCAAGTCCACGGTACAGGTCACACCCCTCGGCGAAAAGATCGTGGAACAGGCCCAGCGCGTACTGGAGCAAAGCAGCGCCATCAAGGAACTGGCCACCGCCGGCCGGGACCAGTTGGCAAGCCCCTTGCGTATCGGTGCGATCTATACCATCGGGCCCTATCTGTTCCCGCACCTGATCCCGGAGCTGACCCGCGGCGCGCCCCAGATGCCGCTGTACATCGAGGAAGGCTTTACCGGCGGGCTGCGCCGCAAGCTCAGAAATGGCGAGCTCGACGCCATCATCGTGGCGCTGCCGTTCACCGAGACCGACGTCGTCACCAAGCCGCTCTATAAGGAAGACTTCGAGGTGCTGCTGCCGGCGGAGCATCCCTGGGCCGAGCGCGAGACCATCGCCAAGGAAGACCTCCTCGATGAACGCCTGCTGTTGCTGGGCGAAGGCCACTGCTTCCGCGACCAGATCCTCGAGGCGTGCCCGGCGATCAGCCACAAGCTCAACAGCCCCAACAATACCCTCACCGCCGAAGGCGGATCACTCGAGACCATCCGCCATATGGTGGCCTCGGGACTCGGCATCACGGTGCTGCCACGCTCGGCCATCGGCACCAGCCACTACGAGAGCGGCATGCTGATCAGCCGCCCCTTCACGGATCCCCCCGGACGTACCGTGGCGATCGCCTGGCGCGCCAGCTTTCCCCGGCCCAAGGCCATCGATGCGGTGACCGAAGCCATCGCGCGCTGCCGCGCCGCCGAATCGGAGACTCCGTGAGCGGGCTGGCGGACCCGGTCACGACGCTCAAGGGGGTCGGCGAGGCGCTGGCCCTGAAGCTGGCCCGGCTCAAGGTGGAGCGAATCGAGGACCTGCTGTTTCACCTGCCGTTGCGCTACCAGGACCGCACCCGGATCACCCCTATCGCCACCCTGCGAGGGGGACACGAGGCGGTGGTCGAGGGCGAGGTATCCGCCGCCGACGTGGTCCGCGGTCGCCGCCGCAGCCTGCTGGTACGACTACGTGACGGCAGCGGCATCCTCAGCCTGCGCTTCTTCCACTTCTCGCCGGCGCAGCAGCAGCAGTTTCGCCCCGGCGTGCGGGTGCGTGCCTTTGGCGAGGCCCGCGCCGGCGCGACCGGTCTGGAGATCTACCACCCGGAATATCGTCTGATCGGTGGCAGTGAACCGCCGGTGGAAGACCACCTGACACCGATCTACCCCACCACCGAGGGGCTTGCCCAGGCACGTCTGCGGGCGCTGATCGATCAGGCCATGACGCTGCTCGAAGAAACCCCCGAGGCGCTGCCGGACTACCTGCCGGAAAACCTGCGTCAGCGCTTCGGCCTGGCCTCGCTGCACGATAGCCTCGCCACCCTGCACCATCCGCCCCCCGACAGCGACGTCGAGGCGCTAAGCGACGGGCATCACCCGGCCACCCGGCGATTGGCCATGGAAGAGCTGCTGGCCCACCAGTTGAGCCTGCGCGAGGTGCGCCTGCGCATTCAGTCGGACGGCGCGCCGGAGCTGCCCAGCGGTCGCAGCCTGAAGACTCGCTTTCTGGCCCAGCTGCCGTTTTCGTTGACCGGCGCCCAGCGTCGCGTGCTCGACGAGATCGGAGCCGACCTGGCCAGGCCCGCGCCAATGCTGCGTCTGGTCCAGGGCGACGTCGGTTCGGGCAAGACCGTGGTGGCGGCGATGGCGGCACTGACGGCCATCGCCGGCGGCTGCCAGGCCGCCATCATGGCCCCCACCGAACTGCTGGCCGAGCAGCACTACCGCGCCTTCCGCGACTGGTTTGCGCCGCTGGACATCGACGTGGCCTGGCTGTCGGGCAAGCTCAAGGGCAAGGCGCGCCTGGACACCAAGGCCGCCATCGCCGACGGTCGAGCGCGCATGATCGTCGGCACCCACGCCATCTTCCAGGATGATGTGGTGTTCTCTCGTCTGGGCCTGGCGATCATCGACGAACAGCACCGTTTTGGCGTGCATCAGCGTCTGGCGCTACGCGAGAAGGGCGAACAGGGCGGGCTGACGCCCCATCAGCTGGTGATGACCGCCACCCCGATTCCTCGCACCCTGGCGATGAGCGCCTACGCCGACCTGGACGTCTCGGTGATCGATGGGCTGCCGCCCGGGCGTACCCCGGTGACCACCGCTGTGGTGCCGGACGAACGCCGGCCCGAGGTGATTCAGCGCATCCGCTCGGCCTGCGACGAGGGCCGCCAGGCCTACTGGGTCTGCACCCTGATCGAGGAGTCCGAGGCGATGACCTGCCAGGCCGCCGAGGTGACCCACGAGGAGCTGACCGAGGCTCTGCCGGGCCTGGCCGTCGGCCTGGTCCACGGGCGCATGAAGGCGGCCGAGAAGGCCGAGACGATGGCCGCCTTCAAGAGCGGCGAGCTGGACCTGCTGGTTGCCACTACGGTCATCGAGGTCGGTGTCGACGTGCCCAACGCCAGCCTGATGATCATCGAGAACCCCGAACGTCTGGGGCTATCGCAGCTGCATCAGCTGCGTGGCCGGGTGGGGCGCGGCAGTACCGAGAGCTACTGCGTGCTGCTCTACCATCCGCCGCTATCGGAGTCCTCCAAACAGCGCCTGTCGGTCATGCGCGAGACCACCGACGGCTTCCGCATCGCCGAGCGGGACCTCGAGATTCGTGGCCCCGGAGAGGTGCTGGGCACCCGCCAGACGGGGCTGGCCCAGATGAAGATCGCCGACCTGGAGCGTGATGCCGACCTGTTGCCGCGCATCACTCCACTGGCCGATGCCCTGCTCGAGCAGGCAGCAGAGGCCAGCAGGCCACTGATCAGGCGCTGGCTGGGCGAGGAAGCCGGCCGCTATGGCCAGGTGTGAACCGGGTGTAGACCAGGTGTGGGCCGGGTATGGATCAGGTGTGCCTCACAGGTGCTTGAGCAGACGCTGCAGCCGATCAAGATCCTGGGCGTCGCCCACCAGTCGAAGCTGGCCGGCCATCATGGCATCGAGGAAGGTGCGCTGGGAGGGGCGCCGGAGTACCTTGATCGCGGTCTGACTGTCCTGGAAGCGTAGTTCCAGATCGAGATCCACCGGCAGTCCACGCTGACTCTCGATCCCCGTGGGGCGCATGCGATAGTGGCGCGCGATGGACAGATCTTCGGTGGCGATGCCCCAGTCGAGCCCACCCCGGTCTTGCAGACGTTCGCGGAATCGCGCCTTGCGCTTGAAGGCCCGCTTGAGCATGACGCCCAGCAGCCACAGCATCAGTCTCAGGGTCATGTTGCCTCACCGGTCGACGGGTAGGCGCGGCCCGCTACCGGGCCGCGATATCGATCCACCGCCTGGAGGACAGGCGGTGGTAGTCGTCACCTCAGCGGGCGACTGCGTCCTTGAGCCCCTTGCCGGGCTTGAAGGCGACTGTCTTGCTGGCGGGAATCTTCAGCGGCTGGCCCGTCTGAGGGTTCTTGCCGGTGCGGGCGGCACGCTCGCGCACGGTGAAGGTGCCGAAGCCGATCAACGACACGTCCTGGCCGGAAGACACGCTACCGGTGATTTCGTCGAGGATGACGTTCAACACCTGGCTGGCCTTGTCCTTGGATAGATCGGCACGCTCGGCAATCGCCGCGGCGAGTTCTGGCTTGCGCATACAGCCCTCCTGGTTTGGCTTGATACTCCGGTGCCGTGACACCGGCATCATTGTTATGGAAACACTGTCCGAGTGTCCACACGGGCAGTCCCCGGCCCTGCGCCGTGACAACAGGATCGTTGACCACGACGATGAACATCACGGTGCGCTCAGCGCTTCCTGACTGTCTTTCGACTAGCGAGAGCCACCGCCGACGGGACCTTGCCTCTTCCATCGGAACGAAACCGGCGATACGACACCGGCCAGCCACACGTCGTGGCGGTCGTCGCCGATAGAATTGCCCTGCCTCGGTGGCACCTTCAACGACGGCTGTATCGCGTACAACCCGCGCCGTTGACGAACCTAGCCTAGCAACGGCGGTGCCGCCCGCGCCAGTTCGACTTTCCGACGAACGCATTTTCCCGTCAACGCAAAGCCCTGCAGACGCCCTTCGTCATCCTCGGCCAGGGCGCTGATATCCTCGCCGTCAGCCTCGATTCGCCAATGCACCTTGTCGGTCATCGGCGGCAGCGCCACCACCGGCAGCAGCGGCGTCTTGACCAGCACCGGCCAGGGCCCGTAACGCACCTGGGTGGGACGACCACACAGGGTCGCAGCCAGCGCCTTGGCCGAAGCCTGCAGCGGCTGCACGTACATGGCATTGACGCCATCCACCGAGGCCACATCACCCAGCGCATGAACACGAGGATCGGAGCTTTTAAGGTAGCGATCGACGACGATAGCATCACCATTTGTCGCGATACCGGCCTCTCGCGCCAGCCGAGAGCGCGGCTTCAGACCGGTGGCCACCAGCACCATATCCGCCTCCAGCTCATGGCCGTCGTCGAGGTGCACACCGATGTCACCACCGGCACCTTCGAGCCTGCTCACCAGACGGCCATGGATGACGTCGATGCCGGCCTCGATGAAGGCCTGGCTCAGGGTCTGACCCAGCCGCCGTGGCAGCAACCTGGGCAGCAACGAGGGTTCAGGGCCGACCAGGCAGACGCGATGACCACCGGCGTGCAGATCGTTGGCAAATTCACAGCCGACCAGTCCGAGGCCGACGATGGCCACCCGAGCCGGGCGCCCCAGCGCCTCGAGGCCTGCCGAAAAACGCCGATAGTCGTCGAGATCATTGATCGAGAACACCCGTCCGGCCAGGGCATCGGGAATCTCGAAGGGCGCCACGGGGCTGGCACCGGTGGCAATCACCAGATCCGACCAGGGCAGGCGTTCCTGGCCCAGGCTCAGGGTGCGCGACGCCAGATCGATGGCATCGACCCTGGTGTGGGGACGTACCACCGCGCCCAGTTGATCGGCCAGTTCCAGCGCCGAGCGCGCGGCCAGCCGATCCGCCGCCAGGCCCTTGGCGAAGCCGGTGGACAGCAGCGGTTTGGAATAGTCATCGCCTGAGTCGGCGCTGATCAGGGTGATCGGTCGGTGGGCGTCCAGCGCCCGCACCTGGCGTGCCAGGCCTATGCCCGCCATGCCGGTACCGATGATGGTCAAGGGTCCTTGCATCGCTTCCTTCGACTCTGCCGACGACCGCCGGGCGGTCGCTGTTGAAGCTGGGCCGGCCCGCACGGGGCCACACCAGCGGGTGAGTGCTGGGCCACATGGTACACTATGCGCCGACCGACCGGAGCACCGCCCTCCGGTGACGACAGCCCTGCCGAGGCCGCATGACACAGCTTCCTTCCACATTCCGCTCCCTGGGGGAGCGCTCGGGGTCCGAACCGGGTAATCCCGCGCCAGCCACAGCCGCTTCGCCGAATGCCGACGCGGCCGATATCGTCGACCCCGGCTGGGTGTCGCTGGCCTCCGGTGGCATCGCGGTGCCCGCTGACTGGCACGCCTGGCTGGCCTCGCGGGACTCCCTGACAGAACGCCTGATCGAGGCGGCAGGCGCCGGGCACTTTCGCGTACGCCTGCTGGCGGAGGCCAAGGGCCTGCCGTGGCCTGACGAGGCCCACGTGCTGGGCCTGGCCAGCGACGAGCAGGCCTGGCTGCGCGAGGTCGCCCTGTGCGTGGACGAGGAGCCCTGGGTGGTGGCGCGCAGCGTGGCACCGATCGTCGAGCGTCACGACGCTCCCTTCGAAGGCCTCGGCGAGACCTCTCTCGGCAGCTGGCTGTTTCGCCAGCCCGATCTCGAGCGCAGCGCCATTCAGATCGGCCGTAACACCAGGCCGATCCACGGCTATACCGGACTGTGGCAACGCCGCTCGGTATTTCGTCACAGCGGCTGGGTGCTGCTGGTGCAGGAGAGCTTTATGCCGACCATGGGCCGAGCGTTGTCGCTGTCGGCCTCTGCCACCGGCTGACTAGCTGTCGCTCACCGGCTGTCACCCCGCCATCGCCCTTCCGTCGCCACCTTCGGAGCGAGCCGCCTGGCTGGTCATGGCCGTCGGCTCGCGCTAGGCTGCGCCAAGGCTTCTCGGCGATGTTTCTCCGAGGAGCGACTGTTGCCCGGCTTACGCCTCATTTTCGCCTGACCTGCGCCAGAGCATGAGAGAGACCGATGGATCGTTCGCTGCTGCGTCCCCCTGGATACCTGAACCGAATTCCCGACTTTCTGGCGCTGATGCGTCTGGACCGCCCCATCGGTACCTGGCTGTTGATGTGGCCGACCCTGTGGGCGCTTTGGGTGGCCTCCGAGGGCATTCCGGCCCGTGACACCCTGCTGATCTTCGTCGCCGGCGTCTACCTGATGCGGGCGGCGGGCTGCGTGGTCAACGACTACGCCGATCGCCACTTCGATGGCCACGTCAAACGCACCAAGAACCGACCGCTGGCCACCGGCCGCATCAGTGAGCGGGAGGCCAAGGTGCTGTTCGTGTACCTGCTGGGATCGGCCTTCGCGCTGGTCTGGCTGACCAACGGCTTTACCGTGTGGCTGTCGTTGATCGGAGCGGTGCTGGCCGCCAGCTATCCCTTCATGAAACGCTACACCCACTTCCCCCAGGTGGTGCTGGGCGCAGCCTTCTCCTGGGCCATTCCGATGGCCTTCGGCGCGGTGCTCGGCGAAGTCCCGATGGTCGCCTGGCTGCTGTTTACCGCCAACGTGCTGTGGACCGTGGCCTACGACACCGAATACGCCATGGTCGACCGCGACGACGACCTCAAGATCGGCATCAAGTCCACCGCGGTACTGTTCGGCCGCTGGGACACCCGTATCATTGCGCTGTTGCAGCTGGCTACCCTGGGGCTGCTGGCCTGGGCCGGCAGCCTGCTGGCGCTGGGCGGCTTCTTCTGGCTCGGCTGGCTGGCCATGGGCGCGACCTTTGTCCACCAGCAGCGGCTGATCAAGAGCCGTGACCGCGACCGTTGCTTCCAGGCCTTTCTCAACAACCACTGGTCGGGCCTATTGCTGTTCGCCGGACTCGGACTGAGCCTCTACCCCTCCCTCGGGTGAGGGAAATGCCCGTCTCGGTCGCTCGACAATGGATACAATGTCATCTAATTGTCACATTGACGTGGTGTCATTTGTCACCGTCGAGTGTAAGACCCTGACCAAGAGGCTCCCGGGATGACCGCCAAGACCGTACTGATCGTCGATGACGAAGCCCCGATCCGCGAAATGATCGCGGTGGCGCTGGAAATGGCCGACTACCGGGTGCTCGAGGCGGACAATGCTCAGGCCGCCCACGCCATCATCGTCGATGACCAGCCAGACCTGCTGCTGCTGGACTGGATGATGCCGGGCACCAGCGGCATCGAACTGGCCCGCCGGCTCAAGCGCGAGGAAACCACCGCAGAGCTGCCGATCATCCTGCTCACCGCCAAGGGTGAGGAGGACAACAAGATCCAGGGTCTCGAAGCCGGCGCCGACGACTACATCACCAAGCCATTCTCGCCGCGAGAACTGGTGGCCCGACTCAAGGCAGTGCTGCGACGCGCCACTCCGCGGGGCGTCGAGGACCCGGTGGAGGTAGAAGGCCTCAAGCTCGACCCGGTCAGCCATCGCGTCAGCGTCGACGGCAAGTCACTGGACATGGGCCCCACCGAATATCGCCTGCTGCAGTTCTTCATGACCCACCAGGAGCGCGCCTACACCCGTGGCCAGTTGCTCGATCAGGTCTGGGGTGGCAACGTCTACGTGGAAGAACGTACCGTCGACGTGCATATCCGCCGCCTGCGCAAGGCCCTGGGGGAACCCCATCAGCAACTGATCCAGACCGTACGCGGTACCGGTTATCGCTTTTCGGCCAAGGTCTGAGCGAGCCATCGACGCAACGCAGCACCAGGAGGGATGAGGTGAACGGAGCCGAGAACTGACGTGGGTCGTCTGTGGAGACGAGAAGTCTGGCGCCTGGCCGTGCTGGTGGGTCTCGGCGCCTTGCTGGGCTGGCCCTTCTCGCTGTCCAGCGTAGGCATCGGCCTGGGCCTGGCGCTTGGGCTCAGCTATCACCTGCGCAACCTGCACGCGATGCACGACTGGCTGACCCACCGCCCCCAGCAGGAACCTCCCACCGCCAGTGGCCTGTGGGGCGAGCTGTTCGATCGCCTCTATCGCTATCAAAAGGGCCAGCGGATCACCCAGCGCCGCCTGCGCTCGACCCTCCAGCGTATCCAGGAGTCATCCGAGGCAATGCGCGACAGCGTGGTGATGCTCGATCGCCACGGCGACCTGGAGTGGTGGAACAGCTCCGCCGAGCGCATGCTCGGCCTGAAGCCGGCGCTGGACCGCGGCCAGCACATCACCAACCTGCTGCGCGACCCGCGCTTCGTCGGCTACTTCAATGCCCGTGACTACCGCGAACCGCTGAGCCTGCCCTCCCCCATCGACGAGAACATGATCCTGCAGTTCCAGATCACCCTGTACGGTGACGATGAACGCCTGGTCATGGCCCGCGATATCACCCGTCTGCATCGCCTGGAACAGATGCGCCGCGACTTCGTCGCCAACGTCTCCCACGAGCTGCGCACGCCGTTGACCGTGCTCACCGGCTACCTGGAGACCTACAGCGACATGGCCGGCATGCTGCCGGAGCGCCTGGGCAAGGGGGTCGCCCAGATGCAGAGCCAGACGCGCCGCATGCAGAATCTGGTCAACGACCTGCTGCTGCTGTCACGACTCGAGAACGACCAGGGCGGCAGCGATCACGTTCGCCTCGACCCCACCACCCTGCTGCAGGCGGTCAAGCGCGACGCCGAGGCGTTGTCAGGCGGCCGCCAGCAGATCGAGGTCGTCGTCGAAGAATCGCGCAGCCTCACCGGCAGCGAGAAGGAGATGCACAGCGCGGTCTCCAACCTGGCCTTCAATGCGGTGCGCTACGCCGGTGACGGCGCCCATATCACGCTACGCTGGCGTGCCTACGGCGAAGGCGCCTGCCTCGAGGTGGAAGACGACGGCGAAGGCATCGATCCGAGGCACCTGCCACGCCTTACCGAACGCTTCTACCGGGTCGACAAGGGCCGCAGCACCGCCACCGGTGGTACCGGTCTGGGGCTTGCCATCGTCAAGCACGTGCTGCTGCGCCACGAGGCACGCCTGGATATCGACTCCCGGCTCGGCGAGGGCGCAACCTTCCGCTGCATCTTTCCCTCGAGCCGGCTGGCAGCGGCCGACCCGGTGGCGCTCGGCCGCGCAGGCGCTGTGCACTAGGCCCCGCCAGAACGAACCGAGCGTGCTCCCATCAGCTCCTGGGCCCCAGCAGGATGACCGCGGCACCCACCAGACACAGCGCGCCCCCGATCAGGTCCCAGCGATCCGGCAGGCGCTGCTCGACCCACCACAGCCAGCCCAGTGACGCCACGATGTAGACGCCCCCGTAAGCGGCAAAGGCACGCCCGGCGTAGTCGGCATCGATCTGACTGAGCAGCCAGGCGAAGGCCATCAGACTCGCCATCGCGGGCAGCAGCCACCATGCCGAGGCGTCATCTCGCCACCAGCGCCACACCGCAAAGCAGCCGGCGATCTCGGCCAGCGCCGCCGCGATATAGAGCAAAAGACTTGGCAACAGCGCCGTCATGGCCACTCCCTGCTATCCCCTTTTGACGCCGCACCATTATCGGCAGCACCGACAGTGCTGCTCAACGCCATACGTCCACAGGAAGTGCCTCTCAACGCCGAACCACCGGCAACTGCCGATAGTGCTGATCCCACATCAGCACCGCGCCGGCCACGGCCCCGGGGATCAGAAACAGGTTGGCCAGCGGGATCCAGGTGATCAAGGTCACCAGGCCACCGAAGCTGAGACTCGGCCACCAGCGCGCCGACAGGCGCTTGCGCATATCGGCGAAGCTGACCTTGTTGTTATCCATCGGGTAGTCGAGGTAGGTGATCGCCATGACCCAGGCGCTGAAGGCCGCCCACAACAGCGGCGCGATCAGGTTGATCACCGGAATCCAGCTCAGGATAAACAGCCCGATCATGCGCGGCAGGATGTAGGCCAGCTTCAACAGCTCCCTGCCCAGGGCGTCGAGACCGGTCTTGAGCCAGCCACGATCATCGATGGGCTCGCGGCCGGTCAGCTCGACCTCGGCCCGGGCCGCCAGGAAGCCGTAGAAGGGGGCGGCGATCAGGTGGGTAACCAGGGTAAAGCTGAAGAACACGATCAGCACGAGGCTGACCACAAACAACGGCCAGATCAGCCAGTCGAGCCATTCCAGCCAGCTCGGCACCATGGCCATCCAGCTATCGAGCCAGCCACCGAACTCACCGAGCACGTAGCTGAGCATGCCGGCGTAGACCAGCAGGTTGACCAGAATGGGAAGAAACACATAACGACGCAGGCCCTGGCTATAGACCAGGCGGGTTCCGCGGCGGACCGCCTCGAGGGCATTCAGCATGACATCGATCCTTGGCAGTGGCTGAAGATGACAGTGCCCCAACGACATCGGGCCATCGTCTCGACGATGGCCCGATGCTCAGAGTGCAGGCAACGACCCTGACGGGGCCGGCCTATTGACGCCGCTCAGGGCGTCGAGGTCAAGACGTGCTGCTGTCGTCGAGCAGTTCCTGGTTGAGGTCGTCAGGGGCGATGTGACGGATATCAAGGCCCTTGACCAGATAGATGACGTACTCGGCCAGGTTGTTGGCGTGATCGCCGACACGCTCCAGCGCGCGCAGGATCCACATGATGCCCAGTACCGGAGAGATCGAACGCGCATCCTCCATCATGAAGGTCATCAGCGAGCGCATGGCGCTCTGATACTCGCTGTCGACCCGCTCGTCTTCCTGCACCACCTGCATCGCCAGTTCGGTGTCGAAACGCGCGAAGGAGGTCAGGGCGTCACGCATCATGTGACGCACGTGCTCGCTGATATTGCGCACCTCGACGAAGCCGCGGGTGCCGTTGTTGCCGTCGACCAGTTCGATGGCGTTGCGCGCGATCTTGCTGGCCTCATCACCGATGCGCTCGAGATCCGACGCCGCACGAATCACCGCCAGTACCAGTCGCAGGTCCGAGGCCGCCGGCTGACGGCGTGCCAGCACGCGGGTGCACTCGTCGTCGATCTTGACCTGCATGTCATTGACCGCACGGTCGTTGTCGACCACACGAGAGGCCAGTGCAGAGTCGGCGTCGAGCAACGAACTGACGGCATCCTGCACCTGCTTTTCCACCAGGCCACCCATGGCCATCAGGTGGGTCTTGAGTTCCTCGAGCTCATGATTGAACTGCCTCGAGATGTGCTGGCTGTGGGTATCGCTGGTGATATCCATGAAGGTCTCCTGAAGAAGCATGGGACGGGACGCTAGCCCACCATGCGTCCAGTGATGTAGTTTTCGGTGCGCCTCAGGCGCGGATGCGTGAACAGGGTGTCGGTCGGGCCGTACTCCACCAGCTCACCGTTGTGCAAAAACGCCGTATAGTCCGACACCCGCGCCGCCTGCTGCATGTTGTGGGTCACCAGCACCAGGGTCAGGTGCGGCTTGAGTGTGCGAATCAGCTCCTCGATCTTCAGCGTCGAGATCGGATCCAGGGCCGAGGCCGGCTCATCGAGCAACAGCACCTCGGGTTCCACCGCCAGGGTCCGGGCAATGACCAGACGCTGCTGCTGGCCTCCCGAGAGCGACCAGGCCGACGCCCGTAGACGCCCCTTCACCTCCTCCCACAGCGCCGCCGACTTCAGCGCCCATTCGACCACGTCGTCGATGCGACGCTTGCTCAAGCCTCCCTGCAGGCGCAGGCCAAAGGCGACGTTGTCGTAGATCGACATGGGGAAGGGATTCGGTGCCTGAAACACCATGCCCACCCGACGCCTGAGCTCGGCCACCGCCACCCTGGGGTCATGGATATCGTGGCCATCCAGATGAATCTGACCCTGACGACTGACGTCCTCATTGAGGTCGTGCAGACGATTCAGGGCGCGCAACAGCGTCGACTTGCCGCAGCCGGACGGCCCGATAAAGGCCGTGACCCGATGGCGTGGAATGCGCAGGGTCAGATCCTTGAGCGCCGTCTTGCCGCCATAGGCCAGGGTCAAACCCTGGATATCCAGGCAGGTATCGGCCGCGGAAAACTCCATGACCGCCCCGCGTCGATTTCCCAGTCTTGCCTGGGCCAGCTGACGCTTGGGCAGCTCGCCATCGATGGACATTGCCTCTCCCTGCATCATCGGCGCACCGGGGCACCATGACGCTTACGCAAATAGTGACGCATGAATATTGCAGTCAGGTTAAGCACCAGAATCACCGTGACCAACAGTAGCGCTGTGGCATATACCAGCGGCATCGCCGCCTGGACATCGCTGGAGTGAAAGGCCGCGTCATAGATGTGATACCCCAGGTGCATGAACTTCCTTTCAAGGTGGAGGAAGGGGAACTCCCCGTCCAGCGGCACCTGTGGCGCCAGCTTGGCGACCCCGACCAGCATCAGCGGCGCTACCTCGCCGGCGGCCCGGGCCACCGCCAGGATCAGGCCGGTCAGCATCGCCGGCGTGGCCATCGGCAACACCACCCGGGTCAAGGTCTCGAAGCGCGTGGCCCCAAGCGCCAGAGCGCCTTCACGCTGGTGCAGCGGGATCCGCGAAAGACCTTCTTCGGTGGCCACGATCACCACCGGCAAGGTCAACAGCGCCAGGGTCAGCGAGGCCCACAGCAGCCCGCCGGTGCCGAAGGTCGGCGAGGGCAGCGTCGATTCGAAGAACCAGCGATCGATGCTGCCGCCGATGCCATAGACGAAGACCCCCAGGCCGAACACGCCGTAGACGATGGACGGCACCCCGGCCAGATTACGCACGCCGATCCGGACCAGTCGGGTCAATCGACCCTGGTGGGCGACCTCATTGAGATAGACCGCCGCCAGCACCCCAAAGGGCGTGACCAGAATCGACATCAACAGCACCATCAGGATGGTGCCGAAGATCGCCGGCCAGACGCCACCAGCGGTATTGGCGTCGCGTGGCCCCTGGGACAGAAACTGCCACAGCTCCCGCACCCAGTGGCCGAGTTTTTCATGCCAGGCCATGGCGTTGGGGCGCCAGGCCTCGAGTATCTCGGCAAGGGCTTGTTCCTGACGGCGCCCTTGACCATTCTCGAGCACCACCAGGTCACCCTGCATGCGCTGCTGAAGCTCACTGGCCCGGCGCTGCAGGTCGGCCAGACGCCGATCCTCCGAGCGGTGGCCATCCTGGTCTTCCATGCTGCGGATCAGCGGTAATATCTCGTCGTGGGTCAGACGCCGACGTTCGTCGCGCAGGGCATTGATCTCCTTCAGCCGGGACTCGAGCACCGTCCAGGCATCCGGACCGGTCAAGCGCTGATCACCCGACTGCAAGGCCACCAGACGCCCCAGGAAGGTGCCCCAGTGGCGCCGCTCCAGCACCACCAGATCCTCCGGCGTGGTGTCTTCGGTGATCTGGTCATTGGCGAGCCACCGCCAGATGCCACCGCCGTCATCACGATTGGCGGTCAGATAGCGCCGCTCCAGCCCCTGCCCGGAGGGTAGTTCGCGGGTCTCCAGGGGAACCCCTATCACCATCTCACCGCTCTTCAGGGTCAACTGGTGGACCGTCGCTGGCCAGAAATTGGCCAGGCCCTTGACGCTCAACAGCACCAGCAAGGCCCCCAGCATGATCAGCGACAGCGCCACCGAGGCCGCTGCCAACCAGGCCCAGGGGCCCTCTCGGGTGCGCCGCTTGCCGGGCATGCCCACCGCGGTGTGGCCGGGAATCTTCATGCGTCCCCCTTACGCCGGGTAAAACGACGCTTCAGGCGGGCGCGCACCACCTCGGCCAGGGTGTTGACCAGAAAGGTGAAGGCAAACAGGGCCAGCGCCGCCAGCAGCAACAGCCGATAGTGGCTGCCCCCGGGTGCGGCTTCCGGCAGTTCGATGGCGATGCTCGAGGCCAGCGACCTCAAGCCATCCAGCGGGCTCGCCGTCATCAGCGCGCTGTTGCCGCTGGCCATCAGCACGATCATGGTCTCGCCCACGGCGCGCCCGGCGCCGATCATGATCGCCGAAAAGACACCTGGCAGCGCCACCGGCAGCATCACCCGGGTGAGCGTCTGCCAGCGGGTCGCGCCCATGGCCTGGGCGCCTTCGGCCAACTCCCGAGGCACATCGCTCAGCGCATCCTCGGCAAGCGCGTAGATGCCGGGAATCACGGCAAAACCCATGGCCAGCCCGACGATCAAGGCGTTGCGTGCCTGCACGTCGAGCCCCCAGGACTCCTCGACCCACAGGCGCAGGTCGCCATCGAACCACCATCCTTCCCACATCGGCGCCACACTCATCGCCAGCCACACCAGCAGCAACAGACAGGGTATCAACCACAGGGCCGCCCAGCGTAACGTCAGGGCAGCCTTCAGCCGATCGGGCAACCACCGGTAGCCCAACGCCAGCAGCACCACCGCCGCGGGCAGCACCACCACAATCGACAGCGACTGCGCCAGGTGACGTTCGACCCAGGGCCCCAGCGCCAGACCCGCGATAAACCCCAGCACCACGCTGGGCATCGCCTCCATCAGCTCCAGCGTCGGCTTGAGCCGTGCGCGCAGGCCGGGAGACATGTACAGGCTGGAGTGCGCCGCAGCACCCAGGGCCAAGGGAATCGCCACCACCAACGCCCAGGCGGCCGCTTCCAGGGTGCCCCACAACAGCGGGGCCAGGCTCGCCTGGGGCACCGCGGCGTCATCCAGCCGATGGGGCAGCCAGCGATACTCGGGCTCGCCGCTCACGTCTGGCGATGACCACAGCGCCTCCAGCGGAAAGCTAGCGCCATCCGGCCAGAACAGCGGCAGCACTTCGACCAGCAGAAATACCGCAATGGCGACCACCGCCAACAGCACGCCAACCCCTCCGGCCGTGATCAGCATGGTCGCCAGGCGGTCACGTCGCTGTCTCGTCTGGTGCAGTGAGGTTATCGGAGAAGGGTCAGACATTGATCTTGGGCCATCGGTGTATAGCGAAAGATTACGACAACTTCATGACACCCAGATGACAACCCGGCCGGGGCCTGGCATCTCTCAAGGCCCGTCCCGTGGCAGTTCAGCCAGCCCCAGGGCATGTCGCTGAGCGGCCAGCACAGACGGCGGCAGCGCCACGAAACCCAGCTCCTTGACCACCCGTTGGCCCGAGGGTGACAGCACCATGTCGAGAAAGGCCCGTTCGACGTCGGGAAGCTCGCCCTCGGGTGGGCGATTGACGTAGATCAACAGGTCCCGTGACAACGGATAGCCGCCGCTTCGCAGCGATTGTCGGCGCGGAAGAATCCCGCCTTCGGCGTTGCCGATCGCTACCGCCTTGACGTCCGCATTCAAGTGATTCAGGCCGGCGTAACCGATGCCTGCGGGATCGTCACCCACGGCGGCCACCACGGCGGCAGAGCCCGCCGACACCATGACCGATACCTTGAATTCGCCGTCACACAGGGCGCGGCGACGAAACAATCCATGGGTGCCGGAGACCGCGTTGCGGCCATACAGGTGGATGGTGCCCCCCGGGCGCTCGAGCCCCAGCTGCTGCCAGCGCTCGATGCTCTCGCTGGCACCGCACGCGAGGGTGTCGGAAAAGATCGCATCGAGCTCTGCTCGAGACAGTCGAGACAAGGGGTTGTGGCGATTGACCACCACCACCAGGGCATCCTTGCCGACCACCACCGGCGTCGGCGCGTAGCCATGGCGCTCGAGAAAGGCCGCGGACTCGTCCTCCTGCATGGGTCTGGACATGGGGCCCAGCAGGGTGGTGCCGGCGATCAGGGCAGGCGGTGCACTGGCCGAACCGGCCACCTGAAGCTGCAGCCTGACCCCCGGTCGCTGTTCTTCGAACTGCTCGCCCCAACGTAGCATCAACTCCGCCATGGTATCCGAGCCTACCGCATCGAGAGAGCCGGCCACGTCATGGGCGGCAACCTTCGCCGACACCAGCATGGCGGAAAGCACCAGGCCCGAGACCAGCCTCGACGCCACTCTTGGCGCCACTCCCGGCGCCACTCTCGACACCGCTGCCGGCGCTTCGCTCGACACCGCTATCGACAGCGTTCTCGGCCCCCGGCTGGGAGCCAACAGCGTGCGCTTGAGCGCACCTATGCAACGCGACAACCTAGACATGCGCTCCCCTGGGCGTTTCATGACACCAACGGTAGAGAAAGACTGACCCGGGTGGGTACCATGACGACACAACAACATCCACGACCAGGCGCCGCCCACCATGATGACAGAACTCGATGACGTTCCCGTGCCAAAGGGACAGCTGACGCTCCAGCTGGCCGCGACACGACAGCATACCAATGCCCACGGCGATATCCCGGCAGGTTGGCTGGTGGGCCTGATGGATCAGGCCGCGGAATGGACCGCCAGCCGCGAGGCGATGGGACGTACCGCCACCGTCGCCATCGAAGGCATGGACTTTCTGTGCCCGGTGCGTGTCGGCTCGCTGGTCTGCGTCTACACCGAGGTGCGCGATATCGGCCACAGTTCCATCAAGATCGACGTGGAGGTCTGGATCCGGTCCCTCCAGGACGCCGAAGACGCCGACCTGCATAAGGTCACCGAGGCGCGCCATGTGATGGTGGCACTGGATGACAACGGGCGTATACGCGGCGTCCGATCCGATACCTGAGCGATACCTCAGCAAGAGCTGGGAACGCGACCGGCGAGAGAGAGGTGCGAGCTAGACCTGCAAGATAGCCCTTCAAGAGAGGCGCGCCCGTGGCGCGCCTGGTTTTCCGTCGCTAGCCTTCATCACCTCGCCAGGCCCGTCACCGCCGGGTCTGCGCCACCACTTTTGAGCCTTGCCTGGCGTCAGGACTCGCCTTGGCCAAGCACGCTATCGCGGGCCTTCAGGTAGGCGAACTCACCGACGTCAGAGAACTTGCGGACCTGGCGCTGGAAATTGCGATAGGACTCGTAGATCCGCGCCGACGCCTCGTCGTTGTCGACCTGCTTCTGCAGTACCTGCTGCGAGGAGTCATGCAGGGCCGCCAGTACTTCCTCCGGAAACGAGCGCAGCTTGACGCCATGCTCGTTGACCAGAGCGTCCAGGGCCTCGGCGTTGCGGAAGGCAAATTCGCTGATCATGGCCAGGTTGGAGGCCTTGGCGGCTTCGTTGACCACCGCCTTGAGGTCATCGGGCAGCGCATTCCAGGCATCCAGGTTGACCGTGCCTTCCAGCACCGCGCTGGGTTCATTCCAGGCCGAGGTGTAGTAGTAGTCCGCCACCTGATGCAGACCAAAGGCCAGATCATTGTAGGGCCCCACCCAGTCGGCGGCATCGAGCACGCCGGTCTGCAGGGAGGTGAAGATCTCGCTACCCGGAATGGTCAGGGTGGTCACGCCGATCCCGGCCATCGCCTCGCCGGCGAGCCCTGGCAGACGCAGCTTGAGGCCCTGCATATCCTCGAGCGAGTTGATTTCCTTCTTGAACCAGCCAGCCATCTGGGTGCCGGTGTTACCCACCGCGAAAGGCTTGAGGTTGTGGTCGGCGTAGAGCTCGTCCCACAGCTCCTGGCCGCCGCCGTAGTACAGCCAGGCGTTGGTCTCGGTGGTGGTCATGCCGAAGGGCACGGCGGTAAAGAACTGAGAAGCCGCGACCTTTCCCCGCCAGTAGTAGGAAGCGGAGTGGCCCATCTCGGCGGTTCCCTGGGACACGGCGTCAAAGACCTCCATCGGCGGTACCATCTCGCCGGCACCATGGACCCTGACCTTCATGCGTCCGCCGGACATCCGCTCGATACGCGCTGCCAGATCGTTGGCTCCGGTGCCGAGGGCCGGAAAGTTCTTGGGCCAGGACGTCACCATGTTCCAGGTGATGGTTTCCTGTGCGCTGGCGGTATTGACGAAGGGGGCGGCGGCCACGCCGGCGGCGCCGAGGCCGGCTGTCCTGAGGAAGGAACGACGTTCCATGGGGCGAGCTCCTGAAGCTTGTAGTGTCGACGCCGGGAGCGCAGAGAGCCGCGCTGAAGCGCCATTCCCCGCGCTCGGCGTGGTGTCCGCCAAGCAGTATGCGGCAAAGCGAAATTCGCCTGCAAGCCACCACCATGCAGGTCGGCCCGGCGATGGCCGGGCCGGTTTCCTGCGTCTTGCTCAAGTCACCTCAGGTCGCCTGCTCGCCCACCGGTCGAGCGCTTCCGATCAGGCGGTAGACAAGCGCACCCAGCACACCACCGATCAGCGGCGCCACCCAGAATAACCACAGCTGCGCCAGCGCCCAGTCACCCACGAACACCGCCACCGCCGTGCTGCGCGCCGGATTGACCGAGGTGTTGGTCACCGGGATGCTGATCAGATGGATCAGTGTCAGCAGGCCCATGGCGGTCACCGGCGCCTTGATGACTAGACTGAGACCCCGCTACAGTGCCTCCAGCTTGGCGAAGCCCAGCACCAGCCACTTGTCGCCGTGGCCTTCGAAGCTGACCTGGACACGGGCCCGCTCGCCCTCTCCTTCGGCGTTGAGGATGACCCCCTCACCGAATACCGGATGGCGCACCCGCTGGCCCAGCGACAAGGCAGGTAGATCGCCGCTCGCCTCCACGGTCGTCTGGGCGAAGCGCGACGGCGCTGGCCGGGCGCTGACCGGACGCGATACCTGGCCACGCAGACGCACCTCCTCGAGCAGCGACTCCGGCAGCTCACGCAGAAAGCGTGACGGGCGCTGAAAGGTCTCCTTGCCATGCATGCGCCGGATCTCGGCGTGGGTGAGGTAGAGCTTCTGCATGGCGCGCGTGACCCCGACGTAGCAGAGCCTGCGCTCCTCCTCCAGGCGCCCGGGTTCTTCCAGCGACATGCGGTGGGGAAACAGGCCTTCCTCGACCCCGGCCACGAACACGATGGGAAATTCGAGTCCCTTGGCCGAGTGCAGCGTCATCAACTGGACGCTGTCCTCGAATTCGTCGGCCTCGTGCTCGCCGGCGTTGAGGGCAGCTTCGGCCAGAAAGGCTTCCAGCGCGGCCATGCCCTCCCCCGCTTCGACGTTGTCCAGCGTCTCACCCTGGGTGAAGGCACGGGCGGCGTTGATCAGCTCTTCCAGGTTCTCGACCCGGGCCTGCCCCTTTTCACCCTTCTCGCTCAGATGATGGTCGATCAGTCCACTGCGCTGATTCACGTGGGCGATGATCTCGTGAAGCGCCATCCCCGAGGTGTCGTTGTCGAGGCCTTCGATCAAATTGGCAAAGGCACCCACGGCGTTGGCCGCACGCCCCTTGAGCGAGCCTTCGGCCAGGGTGTCGTGGATCGCCTGCCACAGCGACACTTCGGTACGACGGGCACGATCGCGCAGTCCCTCCACGGTGCGGGTACCGATACCGCGGGCAGGGACATTGATCACCCGCTCCAGCGAGGCATCGTCGTCGCGGTTGAGCAGCAGCCGCAGGTAGGCCAGGGCGTTCTTGATCTCGAGGCGCTCGTAGAAGCGCTGGCCCCCGTAGATGCGGTAGGGCATGCCCTGGCGGATCAGGGTCTCCTCGATGACGCGGGACTGGGCGTTGGAGCGATAGAGGATGGCCACCTCCTGGCGCTTGAACCCCTCGTCGACCTTTTCCTTGATGGTGTCGACGATGAAGCGCGCCTCCTCCATGTCGTTGAAACCGGCGTAGACCGAAATCGGTTCGCCACGACTGCCGGCGGTCCACAGCTCCTTGCCCATGCGATCCGAGTTCTGCTTGATCAGGGCGTTGGCGGCGTCGAGGATGGCGCTGGTGGAGCGATAGTTCTGCTCCAGGCGCACCGTTTTGGTGTCGCTGAACTCCTGCTCGAAGCGACGAATGTTCTCCACCCGTGCCCCGCGCCAGCCGTAGATCGACTGGTCGTCATCGCCGACTACCGTCATCGGCGTGCGCTGTCCGGTCAACAGCTTCAGCCAGGCATACTGCAGGGTGTTGGTATCCTGGAACTCGTCGACCAGTACGTGGGCGAAGCGCTCCTGATAGTGGGCCAGCAGAGCAGGATTGTCGCGCAACAGCTCGAGGCTCCTGAGCAGCAGCTCGCCAAAGTCGACCAGGCCGCCACGTTCGCAGGTCAGCTGGTAGACGTCATACAGCGCCACCATCTGCTCCACGTAGGCGTCACCGTTGATCCGGACCTGGTGAGGACGCAATCCCTCCTCTTTGCAGCCGCTGATAAACGACTGCACCTGACGGGGCGGAAAACGCTCGTCGTCGATCTTGTTGTCCTTCAACAGGCGCTTGATCAGACGTAGCTGATCATCGGAGTCGATGATCTGGAAGTGCTGGGGCAGACGAGCGTCCTGCCAATGGGTACGCAGCAGGCGGTGGGCGATGGAGTGAAAGGTACCCACCCAGACGTGGCGCAGCGAGATCCCCAGCAACGCCTCCAGGCGAGTGCGCATTTCCCTGGCGGCCTTGTTGGTGAAGGTCACCGCCAGCACCGCGTAGGGCGAGAGACCTTCCGCCTGCATCAGCCAGGCGATGCGATGGACCAGCACGCGGGTCTTGCCAGAACCGGCGCCGGCGAGCACCAGCATATTGCCCTGGGGAGCGCAGACCGCCTCATGCTGCGCCGCATTGAGGCCGTCGATGATCGCCGTGACGTCGTCCATGGAGAAGGCACCGCTCGAGATCGAAAATGGGCGCCCAGTCTATCACAGCGATGCTGGATAAATGGACAGGCAGGGCGCCCTCGGTCAGGAAGGATCGGACTCCGGATAGCGCAGTGGGTTGAGGCTGCGCTTTACCGCCTTGAGCTGCTCGGCGAGCTTGGGGCCCCGGGTCTTCGCCACTCCCACCGCCAGCACGTCGACCAGTACCAGATGGGCGATGCGGGAACTCATGGGCGTGTAGATCTCGGTGTCTTCGGGCACATCGATGTACAGCGGCAGGTCGACTTCGTCCGCCAGGGGGGAGCCGCTGGGACAAAGACCGACCACGGTGGCGCCCGCCTCCCGTGCCAGCTTGACGCTGGCCACCAGTGCCCGGGTGCGGCCGGTCTGCGAGATCGCCACCACCACGTCGCCTTCCTTGAGGGTCACCGCCGACATGTTCTGCATGTGCGGATCGGCGTAGGCGGCGGTGGAAATCTGCAGCCTGAAAAACTTGTGCTGAGCATCGAAGGCCACCGCACCGGAAGCTCCGTAGCCGTAGAACTCGACGCGATTGGCCATGGCCAGGGCGTTGATCGTCTTGTTCAACGCCTCGTTGTCGAGCCGGTCCCTGATCGACAGCAGGGTCCCCACCGTGGAATCGAAGATGCTGTGGGAAAACTCGGCCACGGAGTCGCTGTCATTCATCGAGAACTGCGCGAACTGGCTGCCCGACGCCAGCATCTGCGCCAACTTCAGCTTGAAGTCCTGAAAGCCGTTGCAGCCCAGGGCCCGGCAGAAGCGTACCACCGTGGGCTCGCTGACCTTGGCCTCGGTGGCCAGATCGACGATACGCATGTGGATAACTTCGTCGGGGTTGCGCAATACGAAGCGTGCGACCTTCTGCTCCGACCGACGGAAGTGCTCCATGCGACGTCGCATTTCATCAAACAGCGCGCGACTCACCCTCTACTCCTTTGACTGGCTGGGAGGACCCGGAGCTGGCAGGGCGCAATGCCCGTCGCTATCGATCCGGTCTGGTTCCAGTATGCCCCATGACGGCGTCAAATGCGCCCTGTGCTGCGTCATGCATCGAGCCCCCAGGCCGCCCCTGCTCAACCGGATGGATTTTTTTCTAGCGTTGGCAGAACGTTGCAGGATTGACGTCCACACCGTCATCTTTTTGTCAACTGGGGTATAGTAAAAGGGCAGTGTCGCGCAGCGTCCTGGATGCCGGCACATTCACTGCATAGGAGAATCGATCATGCGTAATGTCGAAAGGTTATCCTCCGTCAAGAGTGAACTCCTCGACATCTTCATGAGCATGGAAGTCGCCGAACACGAAAGGCGCTCCCGCACCGCGGCCCAACGCAACCTGCGAGCCCGCCGCGGCATCGAGCTTCATCGGGAATTCAAGCGTCTATCCGAAGACATCGCCGAACTGCCAGAAGACGGCAACGACGACGAAATGCACTGACCCGGTAGACTGAACCAGCACGCGTGGCCGCCGGCCCGACGTGCGCCAGACCGCCAACAACGCGGGTCTGTACCATAATTCGGGGCCTGGCCGCTGGCTCGAGCGACGGCCGGCCCATCCCTTGCGAGAATCGCACCGACGAGACTCGCCATCAGGTGTCTGTCGCCTGAAAGCCCCAGGCGCGTCAAAGGCACCGCCAAGCGTCCCTCCTGGCATGCTCTCCCAAATGCATGCCTTTGGCTGCAGGCATCAATGAACAAGCACTGACGTCTCGTTGGGCTCCCGCTGAGGCCCCACTGCCACCTCGTTGACGTCCGCCTCTGGTCACTCTGTACGGGCAGTCTTGCCCTGCCGCCCGGTTCCGATGGATCGCCTGGCATTGCCTGTCAACGCAGAGACCCGGCACAAGGCCGGGTCTCTGGTCTGGCATGCAGCAATGACGCCTGTTACAGGCTGGAGATGAACACCACCGCCACACCGATGGGCGCCACGAAGCGGGTCAAGGCGACCCACAGGGCTTCCTTGCCACCGGACAGACCGAGGTCTTCGGCCACGCCTTCGCGGTTGAGGAACCAGCCCGCGAACAGGATGGCACCCAGGCCGGTCAACGGCAGCATGAACTTGCTGGTCAGCTTGTCCAGCAGGTCGAACACCCCGAGGCCAAACAGTACCGGGTCACTCCACACGTTGAAGGACAGCAGAGCGGCGATACCCAGCGCCCAGGCGCCGATGCCGGAGACCACCGCCGACGCGGAACGCGACAACGGCGTGCGCTCTTCGACAAACTCGACCACCGGCTCGAGCAGCGAAATGGCCGAGGTCAGGGCGGCGAAGGTCAGCAACAGGAAGAACATCAGGCCCAGGATCAGGCCACCGCCCATATTGCCGAAGGCCAGCGGCAGGGTGACGAAGATCAGGCTCGGGCCGGAGGCCAGGTCGAGCTGATTGGCAAACACGATCGGGAAGATCGCCAGGCCCGCGCCGAGTGCGATCACGGTATCCATGATCACCACGGTGCGCGCGGTCTTGATCAGGTCGACCTTCTCGCCGAGGTAGGAACCGTAGGCGATCATGATGCCCATGCCCAGTGACAGGGTGAAGAAGGCGTGTCCCAGCGCTGCCAGTACCACCTCACCATTGAGTGCTGTCCAGTCCGGGTTGAACAGATAGTTCAACGCCTCACCGAAATGGCCGGTGGTCATGCCGTAGCCCACCAGCACCACCAGCAGCAGCGCCAGGGCCGGCATCAACACGTTGACCGCGCCTTCCAGGCCCTTGGTCACGCCGCGAGCAACGATACCGATGACCAGCAGCATGAAGATGGAGTGCCACAGCAGCAGCAGACCGGGGCTTGCCAGCATGCCGCTGAACAAGGCGCCGATACCGTCGGCGTCCTGGCCGCTGAAGTCACCGGTCACGCTGCCGAGGGTGTAGTACAGCGACCAGCCACCGATCACGCTGTAGAACGACAGGATCAGGAAGGCACCGATGACCCCGGCGACGCCGACCAGGGCCCAGACCTTGGGCTGACCGGCCTTGGCCGCGACGCTGGCCATGGCATTGACCGGATTGCTTTGCCCACGCCGACCGATCATCCACTCGGTGACCAGGATCGGCAGGCCGATCAGGCCGATGCACAGCAGGTAGACGAGCACGAAGGCGGCACCACCGCTCTCGCCCACCATGTAGGGAAACTTCCAGATATTACCAAGCCCGACAGCGGAACCGGTGGCGGCGAGGATAAAGGAAAAGCGCGATGACCACTGCGCGTGTGTCGTTTTGGACATAAATCACCCTTCGGATACGTGTCGTCATCGATCGATCGGATGCAATGACGGCGTTGTGTTTGTAGTCGCCACGTCCTCGATGGTCCGGGTCACGGATCCACCGATGTACAAGGGGTCTGACGGATGTCAGCAGGATCACTGCCGGCACACCACTCTTCCCCAGCGCAGGGTTCGCGCTGGTCGAGACCGGTGGGTCCAGGCGAGTCACCATCCAAGGATAAGGAGGCGACCGTCTCTGGCCCGTGGCAAGTGACGAACAGCCGACAAAACTAGCGTATGACAATAACAAACGCCAGCCAACAATGGTCAAAGCAGCTGATTCTGTCGATCTCCCGGAAACCCGGGCAATGCTTGCCACCCCATTCTATCGGCGACTCTGGCGTACAGGTTTCTGGCCAGTTCCGGAGCCTCGCGATTATCCGCCGTATGCACAAAAAGAAAAGGGGTTTTCCCCTGTTTTATCCACAAGGCGAGCTGGTCTATCCAGGGGGTGAAATAGTGCTCGTTGATGGCGCTGTCAAGATGGCCAATGAAACGTATCACAGGAAATTTTGCTGTAGAGATCACGTGTAGTGGGCGTCTTGGCTTTTCCGCACGAGCCTGGATCAATCCCGAATGGGCCTCGGGCGGTCCGGAAAACAACGGCCTGACATCCAGCATCACGCGATCGGCGCCATGACTTATCAACAGGGCGTTGATATCTCTCTCGGCGCTCCCCTTGTGGAAAAATTCACTGTGGCGCAGTTCTACTGCGCAGGGTACGTCTTGTGGCCAATCTCTTAGAACCTTCTCCAGAGCAGGCACCTCCTCAGGACCAAAGTCCCTGGGGAGCTGAATCATGACCGGCCCGAGGCGGTCCTTCAGTGGCCACAGGGCCTCGACGAAGTCACCCACATCGGTCTCGACCTGGCGTAATCGTTTTGCATGTGTCAGCGCCTGGGGCAGCTTGAAGCAGAAGCGAAAGCCCGGTGGCGCTTGGCGGGACCAGCCTTCCACCGTCCGTGGCCTGGGCGCCCCGCTGTAGAAGGTGGTATTTCCCTCGACGGCGTTGAATACGGCGGCGTAGTCGTTGAGCCAACCCTCGCGCCCGGCGTGGGGTGGGTAGAGACCACCACGCCAGTCTGGATTGGCCCACATCGGCAGACCAATGTACATGGGTGGTTGCGCTGATCGATCGTTCAAGAAGGCAGACTCGACGGTTTCAGGGGCGCCAGCATAGCATCGCCCCGCCCGGTGTTGCCGAACGTGGCGATGCTGACAAGCTTCAAGCGGCACCGAGCGTCGGAGCTTCTTTCCCTCAGCCGGGACTCTGTCCGAAAAGCCGACGGGTACAGGGGCTTTTCAGCCTTCTAGGCGCTGTCCGAAAAGTCGACGAGCGAAGGTTAGACAAGGCAAAAATCGGTGAGAAAGCGCAGTTTACGGGGTGTAAATGAGCATTTTGATCCGATTTTTAACGCCGTATTACCGAGCGCAGGCACTTTTCAGACAAGCCCTAGAAGTCGTACTTGGCGGAGAACTGAACCCTGTCCAGGTCGAAGGTATCGCCGTCCACCTCATCCAGGTCGTAGCGCTGGTACTCCGCCGACAGCGTGGTGTTGGCAAAGGGCGACCACATCAGGTTGAGGAAGAAGCTGTCGTAGCTGTCGGTGTCGTCGCCGGAACCGTTGCTGTCGAGTTCAGTCGCCGAGTAGGCGATGCTCGAGCGCAGCGTGTCGGTCCAGTAGTGACGATAGATGGCCGAGGCGCCCCAGGACTCCACCATCTTGATCTGACCGTCCTCCACCTTGGCGTTGGGGTAGGCGCCCAGCGCCATGTAACGCCCCAGGTTGCCGTAGTTGGCCTGCAGCATGAGGTCGTCTTTTTCGAACACCGGGAATCGACCGGTCAGGCTGTAACCGGCCCCCCAGCGACTGTCGTCGTCCTCGGCGTCATCCAGGCTGAAGCGCCTGACCACGGTGGCCGCTGAAACATGCCCCCACTCCTGATCCACATTGACCCGGGCCACCATGTCTGGGGTGTCCTGGTCATCGTCGCCGTCCTCGGGATTCTCCACCGCGAACTGCAGGCTGCCCCAATCCAGCGGGTAGGTATAGCGAAGCTGTGGCTGGCGCACGAAGATCGAGCCGGTATGGGTACTGAAGGCGTCGATCTCGCCGAGTCCCTTGAGGTCCATGAAGGTGGACCAGTACTGCCCGGCCAGCCAGTTGCCCCAGCTCAGGTAGGCGTGGCGCAGGCGCGGCGCGTAGGAGTGCGAAACAAATTCGTTGGCTTCGTCGTCGGCGCCATAGAAATCCGTCTCGATATAGGTCTTCATGGTATCGCCACCGAGCGGTGTACTGGTACCGAAGCTCAGACGCGTTTCCCGCGCACTGAAACTGACGCGGTTGTCGGCATCGTCGTCGGTGGCGCGCAACAGCCCCGCCGTCACCGTCTCGTTGGCCTTGCCGTCGCTGAGTCCATTGTCGGAGAACGCCGCCTGAGCCTTGATGTAGCCGCCAAAGGACACCGTGGTATCTCCCACCAGGAAGTCGCCACTGTCGGTGCGCTTGACCACGTTCTCGCTGACGTCGGCGACATCCTCCTGCATGCTGGCCTGCTGGTTGATCAGGTTATCGATCTGGGCCTGCTGCTGTTCAACCAGTTGCATGGCCGCCTGCTGTTGGGCCTTGAGCTGTTCGATCTGGGCCTTCAGGTCATTGAGTTCCTGCATCGACGTCTGCGCCTCGGCCACGATCGGCATCAGCACACAAAGGCCGGTTCCCGTCAGCAAGGCGCTTGTGGATCGCAATCCGCTCATCGCCGTCTCCCTTCATTATCGTTGTCGTGGCGGTCGTCATGGCAGCTGTCGCTGAACTGAATCACCGACGCCTGCACGCTCGGAGACCCAGGCATGACCGGCAATCCACTCGCAGGGATGGCGACCACGTATAACCAAGCGCTTAACTAACGACTATAGAAATGAAGGTTAGAGAACGGCGTTTGATATTGTGCCCAATGGAGCACGCAAAAGAAGCGTCCGAATTAGCAAAACAATAGAAATATATCTTATAAATTCATAATGCTAGAACCGAAAAATATGGAAAATTCTGAGCTTTCTTCTTTATTAAGTACCGGTACTGCATATATCGATAGGCAGTAGAAGCTGCGCCCAGGTTCTCGGGCCGGCAGCGCGGAGCCTGTCAACACAGATGACACATGAAATGCTTCTGACTCTTTAACACCCTGCCGCCAGGGGCGCCGCATTCCTCTCGGGATTCAGGTGCGCTACCTCTGGCAGGCCGAGGTTTCCGATGTCCCAGGACCAACACTCCGGATAAAGCTGCTTTGTCGCCTCAAAGACCTCCCGGCGCTGCGCCAGGATACCTATGGCCTCGCAGCTATGACGCTGACCCGTCGCGCCGTCGACGATACCTCGCTGCCGACGTCACTCTGGAAAGAGCTCTTCGTCACTTCATGTGGATTTGGGCTGCCGGCACCGAGCGCGTCACGCTCCAAGCGCCTATCTAGAAAAACTGAGTTAATTACCATCAATGACTTGAACATTGATCTATCGAGCTAAGCGGAGCCATACCCCGGTAGACGGAATATCGCGTTGTCCTCGACCGCACCTCCTGAATCTGTGGCGACACTTGAGCCTACGCTTCTCTCAGCACTACACAACAGGAAGGGAACAAGCCCGACCTGGTGAGGCCGGGCAAAGTTGAATGCAGCAAAACGGGATCAGTCGACGTTGTTGTGACAGCAGATAGAGTATTTACAACCGAGAAAATCCGACAGATTTCGCATGATGAGAGGACTCAGCCACCCCGGCGGCGTAACTGACGAAGCTCGCCGTTCAGCGCCTTGATGATGGTGTAGCACATCACAATCATCACCACCGAGAAGGGGATCGCGGTGGCCGTGACTCCGGCCTGGAGCGCCGAGAGTCCGCCGCCGATCAGCAGTACGATGGCAATCAGGCCTTCCACCGTGGCCCAGAACATGCGCTGAGGGCGCGGTGCATCAATCTTGCCACCGGCGGTGATGGTATCGATCACCAGCGAGCCGGAATCCGACGAGGTGACGAAGAAGATCAGCGCCAGGATGATGCCCAGGGTCGACATCAGGCCCGACAGCGGCAGCTCGTTGAGCATGCCGAACAGCGACAGCTCGGGGCTGTAGCTGTCGATCACGTATTCCTTGACCAGGCTGCCGGCCGGATTGGCATATAGCTGGTCGAGGGCGGTGGCGCCGAACACGCCCATCCAGATGAAGATGAACAGACTCGGGATCACCAGCACACAGATCACGAACTCACGCACCGTGCGCCCCCGGGAGACGCGGGCGATAAACATGCCGACGAAAGGCGCCCAGCTGATCCACCAGGCCCAGTAGAAGATGGTCCAGGATTGGCGATAGGCGTCGTCCTCGCGGCCGAAGGGGGCCGACAGCGGGATGAACTTCGTCACGTAGGTCTCAAGGCCGGCCCAGAAGCCGGCGAGCGCTGCCAGGGTCGGGCCGGCGAACAGCACGAAGAAGAAGAACAGCACGGCCATTCCCATGTTGATCTCGGAAAGCCGCTTCACGCCACCTTCCAGACCGCGCCACACCGAGACCAGCGCCACAGCGGTGACGGCTGCGATCACGACCACCTGAGTGGTGATGCTGACGTCCAGGCCGAAGACGAAGTTCATGCCGGCGTTGGCCTGCTGGGCGCCGAGGCCGAGCGAGGTGGCCAGGCCAAACAGGGTCGAGAATACCGCCAGGATGTCGATGACGTGGCCCCACCAGCCCCAGACGCGATCACCCAGCAGCGGGAAGAACGCCGAACGGATGGAGAAGGGCAGGCCCTTGTTGTAGGTAAAGATGGACAGCGCCAGCGCCATCACCACGTAGACGGCCCAGCCGTGGATGCCCCAGTGCAGATAGGTGCCGGCCAGCCCCATGGCGGTGGCGTCGGCGACGGCCTCAGCGTTCAGTTCCCCGTCGCTGCCGAAGGGCGAGGGCGTGCCCAGCGGCGAGGAGACGTTGGCGTGATAGACCGGTTCCAGCACGCCGAAGAACAGCAGGCCGATGCCAATGCCGGCCGCGAACAGCATCGCAAACCAGGACAGGTAGCCATACTCCGGCGTGGCGTCGGGGCCGCCCAGGCGGACCTTGCCGTATGGCAGCACGACCAGTGCCAGACAGAACAGGATGAAGCCGTCCACCACGATCATGAAGTAGCTGTCGAGGGTGCCGGTGGAGAAGCTGACAATGGACTGAAAGAGATTACCGGCTCGCTCGGGGAACAGCAGCGTCAGCACGATGAAGACAATCGAGGCCAGCGCCGAGATGGCGAAGACCCGGTTGTGTATATCGAAGCCGATAGGCCCCAGGCTGCCCTCTAAGTTGTCCTGCCCGACGGTATAGTCCGTCTGCATGTCGTCCGAAACCGGGGTTGGAGCCTGCTCGCTTTGAGTACTCATGAATGATGCTCCTGTGGATGGAAACACACTGGCCGAGTGAGTCTCGCACACGTCAGCTGTTGGTGTGACAGGACAAGCGATGAGAGCTGAGGCTCCCTTACCAGTAGCGGAAAGATTGAGCTCTCGGCGTCACTATGTGCACCGGAAACAGCAGCCCTCCCCTGAAACCATCTACCCCGTGCAGGTCAGCACAACAGGGGGGACCGCAAATAACGCGTGGAAATATCAACGAAAGCGACGCCGCTTTCCGTTCAGCGCCTTGATGACTGTATAGCACATCAGAATCATCACCACCGAGAACGGAACGAGATATCGTCAAATCCGGTGCCGGACTATTTGGCGGCAGTCCTGTCTGATTGTTCGGTGACTTGCTCTCCATCCTTGAACTGAAGCGGCCCCCATTCCCAGGCAAAAAAGAGCGCGGGACACCGGGGTGTCACCGCACTCTCTTTAGCCTCCAAGAACAAGAACGGACTGCATCAACACCTTCTCTGGAGTTGATGGGAAGATTTCCCTTCCGTCACGCCGAGTCTGCGACCGCTGCCGTACTATCGCTAGACGGTATGTCTACTCCACCGTCACCGACTTGGCCAGATTACGCGGCTGATCGACGTCGGTACCCTTGAGCACCGCCACGTGGTACGACAATAGCTGCAGCGGCAGGGTGTAGAGGATCGGCGCCAGTGCCTCGTGGACGTGGGGCAGATGCAGCACCTGGATGCCCTCGCTGGCGTTCAGGCCGACGTTCTCGTCGGCGAACACATAAAGCTCGCCGCCTCGAGCCCTGACCTCCTGCAGATTGGACTTGAGCTTGTCCAGCAGTTCGTCGTTGGGCGCCACCGAGATCACCGGCATCTCGCTGTCCACCAGCGCCAGAGGGCCGTGCTTGAGCTCGCCCGCCGGGTAGGCCTCGGCGTGAATGTAGGAAATTTCCTTGAGCTTCAAGGCGCCTTCCTGGGCGATGGGGAAGTGGGCGCCACGTCCCAGAAACAGTGCATGGTGCTTCTCGGCGAAGGCCGTGGACAGACGCTCGATGGCCTCGTCCAGCCCCAGCACCTGGCTGCACAGCGCCGGCAGGGTCCGCAGTGCGGCGACAATATCCGCCTGCTCGTCCTCATCCATGCCTCGCACTCGGCCGAGCGCCAGGGCGAACAGCATCAGCGCGGTCAACTGGGTGGTGAAGGCCTTGGTGGAGGCCACACCGATCTCGGGGCCGGCCTGGGTCATCAAAGTGAGGTCGGCTTCGCGCACCAGCGAGCTGCCCGGTACGTTGCAGATACCCAGGCTGCCCAGGTAGTTGTCCTGCTCCATGGCAAAACGCAGCGCAGCCAGGGTGTCGGCGGTCTCGCCGGACTGGGACAGGGTCACGAACAGGGTGCCCTGGGGCACCACCACCTTGCGGTAGCGATACTCGGAGGCGACCTCCACCTGCACCGGGATGCCGGTATAGCGCTCGAGCCAGTAGCGCGCCACCATGCCGGCGTGATAGCTGGTGCCGCAGGCCACGATATGGATCTGGCGGACCTGCTGGAACAGACGCTCGGCGTCGGGGCCGAAGCTTTCCACCAGCACCGACCGGTCGCCCAGGCGGCCTTCCAGCGCCGCAGCGATCACCGCCGGCTGTTCGTGGATTTCCTTGAGCATGAAGTGGCGGTACTCGCCCTTGCTGGCGGCGCCGTCACCATGCTCGAAGGTCTGGACCTCACGCTCGACCGCGGACCCCTCGGAATCGAATATCTCGATGCGACCATTGGCGGACAGGCGAACCACGTCGCCTTCACGCAGATAGATGAAACGATCGGTCACCGGCAGCAGCGCCAGCGGGTCGGACGCCAGGAAGGCCTCACCGATGCCGACGCCGACCACCAGCGGGCTGCCCTTGCGCGCGCCGACCACCACATCGGGCTCGTCCACCGCCAAGACGCCCAGGGCGTAGGCGCCGTCGAGGCCAGCGACGACCCGCTGGAAGGCGCTGAGCAGATCACCGTCGCGGCGAGACTCTCGCTCCAGCAGGTGGGCGATCACCTCGGTATCGGTCTCGGACTCGAACACATAGCCCTGATCGGTGAGTTCCCGACGCAGCTGCTCGTGATTTTCGATGATGCCGTTATGCACCACCGCCAGGCGGTCCCGCGACTGGTGAGGATGGGCGTTGGGCTCGCTGGGACGGCCATGAGTCGCCCAGCGGGTGTGGGCAATGCCACTGAGTCCCAGCAGTGCACACTCTTCCAGTCGCTCCTCGAGCGCGGCCACCTTGCCCACCGCGCGCTGTCGCTCCAGAGTCCCCCTGGAGCTGCGTACCGCCATGCCGGCACTGTCATAGCCGCGGTACTCGAGGCGCTTGAGGCCTTCGAGCAGAATGTTCTGTACGTTGCGCTGGGCCACCGCGGCGACGATGCCACACATAGGCGTCACTCCTTGAAAGTATCGTTATTGGCTACCACTGAACGGCGAAACAGGGACACCGCAGCGATAAAACCGGGCTCGCCGGCGATCGGCTGGCTGTCTAGCCCGGATCGGCGGCCATATCTCCGCCATCAGTCGTCCTTGAGCCCTTGGCCTTGGCCATCTGGCGGGGACGGCCCGCCAGATTGACGCCAAGCTGACAGGGACAGCGAATGTCCCTCAGTTCTCGTCCTTGGTCGGCCTCGGCCAGTTGGCCTTGGCGATCTGACGAGACCTCGTCACCGCCAGGCTATGATCGGCGACGTCGCGGCTGATGGTGGAACCGGCGCCGACGGTGGCACCCTCGCCGACACTGACCGGGGCCACCAGCGCCGAATTGGAACCGATGAAGGCGGCGTCACCGATCTCGGTGCGGTGCTTGTTGGCGCCGTCATAGTTGCAGGTGATGGTGCCGGCGCCGATGTTGACCTCGCGTCCCAGGCGGGCGTCACCCACGTAGCTCAGGTGGTTGATCTTGCTGCCCTCGCCCACTTCGGCGTTCTTGGTCTCGACGAAGTTGCCGACCTTGGCCTTGACCGCCAGGCGTGAACCGGGGCGCAGGCGGGCGAAGGGACCGATCTGGTTCAGCCCGGCCATTACTGCACCGTCGACGATGCTGTGGGCCTCGATGACGCTTTCGGCGCCGACATGGCTATTGCGTATCACCGTGTAGGGGCCGATGCGCACGCCTTCGCCGAGCTCCACCTCGCCTTCGAACACGCACCCCACGTCGATGAAGACGTCGTGCCCGCAGCTCAGCTTGCCACGCACATCCAGACGCTCAGGATCAGCCAGGGCCACGCCCTTTTCCATCAGTGCGTCGGCGATATCACGCTGGTGAGCGCGTTCAAGCCTCGCCATCTGCGCGCGATTGTTGACGCCTTCCACCTCCATCGGCCGCGACGGCTGGGCGGTAGCCACGGCGATACCCTCGGCGGCGGCCATGGCGATCACATCGGTCAGGTAGTACTCGCCCTGGGCGTTGTCCGACGAAAGCTCCGGCAGCCAGCGCTTCAGCTGGGCGCTGGTCATGGCCATGATGCCGGTGTTGCACTCGGTGATCGCAAGCTCGCTTTCAGAGGCATCCTTCTGCTCGACGATAGCCACCACCTCGCCTTGGTCGTCACGCACGATGCGACCGTACCCCGCCGGGTCGTCCAGGGTCACGGTCAGAAGCCCCATATGGCGCTCGTCTACCTGCTCCAGCAAGGCCGCCAGCGTTTGCCGACGGATCAACGGCACATCGCCGTAGAGCACCAGCACCTTGCCATCGCCGAGCTGGCCCAGCGCCTGGGCGACGGCGTGACCGGTACCCTTCTGCTCGGCCTGGTGGGCAAAGCGAACCTCGGTGTCGGCCAGGGCATCGCGCACCCGCTCGCCACCGTGCCCGATGACCACGTGGGTGCGATCCGCGTCGAGACCCTGGGCGGTATCGACCACATGACGGACCATCGGCTTGCCCGCCAGGGTATGCAGCACCTTGGGCAGGCTCGAGCGCATGCGGGTGCCCTGTCCGGCGGCGAGAATCACCACATCGAGGCTCATCGTGACTCCTTGTCAAAAACAAAAGATCGAAGCGAATATCGCTACAGTATCGAAGCTGAACCGCCAAACGGCGCCAGGGACCGATTGCATGAGAACAGCGCTTCTATTCTAGCGGGGTGTCGTCATCCGTCACCACCGTCAGCCCCAGCGTATCGACCATCTCCTGCCCGAAACGGGTCACAAAGGCGGGGCTGACCCGACTTTCCCACCCCTCACCCTGACGCACCAGCATCACCACCGGCAACTCCTGGTCGATGGCGGCCTGCATGCCTTCATCTTCGCCCATCACGCTCAGCGCGGTGGCCCAGGCGTCGGCCCATGCATTGGACGGATGCACCACCGTGACAGAGGCCAGGCGATGGGTGATCGGTCGCCCGTTTCGAGGATCGATGGTATGCGAGTATCGCTTGCCGTCGGCCTCAAAGTAGTGACGGTAGTCACCAGAAGTCGCCACCGAGACGTCATCGAGGCCAACCACGTGCTGAGCCTTGGGGGTGCCGTTCTCGGGCACCTCGATACCGATGCGCCACAGGCCCTTGCCGCCGTCACGCCGCCCCTTGACCTTGACCTCCCCGCCGAGGTTGACCAGGTAGTTGGCGATTCCCTGGCGATCCAGGTAAGCCGCCACCTCGTCGGTGGCAAAGCCCTTGGCCACCCCGGACAGGTCGACGTAGACGTCACGCAGGCGACGGGCCTGGGCCTCGGCGGTATCGATCTCGAGCGCGTCCATGCCGACCTGAGACAAGCGCTGCTCGAGTACGGCTTCATCGGGAATTTCCCGGGGACGGGCCTCGGGGCCAAAGCTCCACAGATTGACCAGGCTACCGACGGTGACGTCGAAGGCGCCGTGGCTCTGCTGGTTGACCGACTGGCTGATGGCCAGCACTTCCATGAATTCGTCGGAGATCGGCTGCCACTCCCCCAGCGGCGACTGATTGAAGGCAGACAGCTCCGAATCCTCGCGCCAGGTCGACATAGAGGCGTCGACCGCGTGCATCTCGTCGAGCACGCCCTGCTCGATCTCCTCGACCTGCTCGCGTGTCAGCGGGTCGGCCAGGGTGATCTGGTAGAAGGTGCCGAAGATGTCGCCTTCCAGGGTGATCGGCGAACGGGTAGTGGTCTCTTCGCTGCAACCGGACACCAGCAGTGCCATCAGGAGGGGCGCCAGCCAGGTTGTCAGCCATCCACGCCGAGCGGTCTTGAATCCAGTCATGAGGGGTCTCTTCAGATATATCAGCCAAACAGCCAGATCAAGGCGATACCAAGCAGCAGGCGATAGACGACGAAGGGCTGCATGCCGATGCGCTTGATGAACGACAGGAAGAAATGGATGCACAGGTAGGCGCTGACGCCGGACAGCAGCGTGCCGAGCGCCATGTCACCCCAGTGCACATCGACACCCGTCTGAATCAGCTCGCAGGCCTCGAGTCCCCCCGCCAGCACGATCACCGGAATCGACAGCAGAAACGAGAAGCGGGCCGCGGCTTCGCGCCCCATGCCCAGCATCAGTGCCACGGTGATGGTGATGCCGGAGCGCGAAGTGCCGGGGATCAGCGCCAGCGCCTGGCCGATGCCGATCCACAGGGCATCGCTCCAGCGCAGCTGATACTCGCTGCGCGAGCCCCTGAAGCGCCAGTCGGCCAGCCCCAGCAGCAGGCCGAAGAAGATCAGACCGAACGCCAGCACCATGGGCGAGCGGGCATACTGCTCGATGACGTCCTTGAACAGCAGTCCGGCCAGCCCCACCGGAACGGTGGCGAGGATCACCCACCAGGCCAACCGAGCGTCCTGATCGGAGCCGCGACCGGCGACGCTGGCACACCAGCTCGTCAGCATGCGCAGGATCTCGTCGCGGAAATAGATGACCACCGCGCCAAGGCTACCCAGGTGCAGCGCCACGTCGAAGGCCAGTCCCTGGTCCGGCCAGTCGCTGAACACGGGGACCAGTATCAGGTGGGCGGAGCTCGATACCGGAAGAAATTCGGTGATTCCCTGAATCAGGGAGAGAACGACAATCTGTAGCCAATCCATGGAGTGACCCGTAAGCGAGGGGTAACAGGCAAAACGCCCGCAAGAGCATACACTCCACGGGCGTTCTTGTCCGCTGTCAGGGGGCCCCTGGCCGCCCCCGCTGCGGTCGATCAAGTTCCCATCAGTACCAGCGTGGCGATGGAAAAGTAGATGACCACCCCGGAGGCGTCGATCAGGGTGGTGACCAGCGGTGCCGAGGCGGTGGCCGGATCCCAGCCCAGCCGATCGAGCACGAACGGCAGGCACATGCCGAGCAGGCTGCCGAACAAGACGATGCAGATCATGCTGATGGCCACCACCAAGGCCACCGCCTCACCACCTCGAATGACCCCGATGGGGGCCACCGCCAGGGCCATGGTCAGTCCCAGCGAGCCTGCCACCAGCAGTTCTCGGCCGAGCAGCTTGCTCCAGTCCTTGATGCCGACATCGCCGGTGGCCATGCCTCGCACCATCAGGGTAGCGGCCTGGGCGCCGGCGTTGCCACCGCTGCCGATCAACAGCGGCAGAAAGAACACCAGGGTCACCTGAGCGGCGATGGTGTCCTCGAAGTGGGCGATGCCGGCTCCCGAGAAGAGGTTGCCGAACACCAGCAATACCAGCCAGATCACTCGCTTGCGATACAGGCTCCACAGCGGCACCCGGGACACGCCGCCTTCCAGCTGGCCGATCGACATGCCCTTGTGGATGTCCTCGGTAGCCTCGGATTCGACCACGTCCATGGCGTCATCGTGGGTGACGATGCCGACCAGTCGCTCGTCGGTGTCCGTCACCGGCAACGCCAGCAGGTCGTAGCGCGCCACCACCCGGGCGACCTCTTCCTGCTCGGCGTCCACACCGATGCTGATGACGTCGTGGATCATCAGCTCGTCGATGATCGCCTGGGGCCGTGCCACCATCAGCTGTCTCAGTGACATGGTGCCGGCCAGGCGACCGTGCTCGTCCACCACGTACAGCTGGTAGACGGTCTCGGCGTCGGGAGCGGTCTGGCGCACCCGCATCATCGCCCGGGACACGGTGAGCCCCATCGGGATCGCCACATAGTCGGCGGTCATCAGGGCGCCGGCGGTGCCCTCCTCATAGCTCGCCAGGCGCTTGAGCGCCTCGCGCTCGCGCCTTGCCATGCGCCGTAACAGCGCCTCCTTGCGATCATCTCCCAGCACCTTGAACAGGTCGGCACGTTCGTCCGAGCCCATCTTGTCGAGGATTCGCGACAGCCAGGCGTCCTCGATGCGCGACGCCATGGCATCCTGGGCCTCGAACGGCAGGTGACCAAACACGCTGGCCTGGCGCCCCACCGGCAGGCAGGCCAACAGCGCCACGGCGCTGTCCAGGCGGTCCTCATCCTCGATCAGTCGCTCGAGGATCTCGGCCAGATCCGCCGAGCGAATCTCGGGCAGGCGGGCTTCCAGCGTTTTGCTGTCGCGGGGATCGAGGGCACGCAGCAGCACCTGCTTGTGCGCATCCAGGCTGGGGGTCAGATTCATGGGCGTCTCCTCATGGCCGGCGTCCTTGCCGCAAATCGCTGAGGCGCAGTGTCCCCAAGAGACGACCTATCGGGGCTGCTCGAAAAGGCGACATGATGCCACGTCTGGATGAACATTAGACACAAGGCAAGCATCGAAGAAGCGTCAGTCGCGGTTCGCTGTGGCCATCACCAACGAAAACGCCCCCCGAATGTCAGCCATTCGGGGGGCGTGGGGCATCGGCGCCAGGGAACTTAGCCCTTGCCGGCCTTCCTGCGCAGCTGCTGGATGGTACGCAGCTGGGCCAGGGCCTCGGAGAGTTCCGCCGCGGCGCGGGTGTAATCCAGCTCCGCCGACTTGTCCTCCATGGCCTTGATGGCCTGCTTGCGGGCCTCTTCGGCGGCCGCTTCATCCAGATCGGATGCGCGAACCGCCGTGTCGGCCAGCACGATCACCTTCTCGGGCTGCACTTCGATAAAGCCGCCGGAGACGTAGAAGTGCTCCTCGCTGCCTTCGTTGAGCACCCGCACAGGGCCCGGAGCCAGCTCGGTCAGCAGCGGCGTGTGGCCGGCCAGGATGCCAAGATCCCCCAGGATGCCAGCCGCCACCACCTGCTCGGCACTACCGGAGTAGACCGAGGCTTCGGCACTGACGATCTCGCATTGGATGGTTTTCGTCATGATGACGTCTCCCGGTTAGAGGGATTACTTCATCTGGTTGGCTTTCTCGACGGCCTCGTCGATGGTGCCGACCATGTAGAAGGCCTGCTCGGGCAGCTCGTCGTACTCGCCGTCCAGGATGCCCTGGAAACCACGGATGGTCTCCTTCAGCGACACGTACTTGCCGGGAGAGCCGGTGAACACCTCGGCAACGAAGAACGGCTGTGACAGGAAGCGCTGGATCTTACGCGCACGTGCCACGATCTGCTTGTCTTCGTCGGACAGCTCGTCCATACCCAGGATGGCGATGATGTCCTTGAGCTCCTTGTAGCGCTGGAGCACGCCCTGAACACCGCGCGCGACGTTGTAGTGCTCGTCGCCCACCACCAGCGGATCGAGCTGGCGAGAGGTGGAGTCCAGCGGGTCGATGGCCGGATAGATACCCAGCTCGGCGATGGAACGCGCCAGTACCACGGTGGCGTCCAGGTGCGAGAAGGTGGTCGCCGGAGACGGGTCGGTCAAGTCATCCGCGGGCACGTAGACGGCCTGCACGGAGGTGATCGAGCCGGTTTTGGTGGAGGTGATACGCTCCTGCAGAACGCCCATCTCCTCGGCCAGGGTCGGCTGGTAACCCACCGCGGACGGCATACGGCCCAGCAGTGCGGACACCTCGGTACCGGCCAGGGTGTAACGGTAGATGTTGTCGACGAACAACAGTACGTCACGACCTTCGTCACGGAACTTCTCGGCGATGGTCAGACCGGTCAGGGCCACACGCAGGCGGTTCCCGGGCGGCTCGTTCATCTGGCCGTAGACCAGTGCCACCTTGTCGAGAACGTTGGACTCCTGCATCTCGTGGTAGAAGTCGTTACCTTCACGAGTACGCTCACCGACACCGGCGAACACGGAGTAACCGCTGTGCTCGGTGGCGATGTTACGGATCAGCTCCATCATGTTGACGGTCTTGCCGACACCGGCGCCGCCGAACAGACCGACCTTGCCGCCCTTGGCGAACGGGCACACCAGGTCGATGACCTTGATGCCGGTCTCGAGCAGCTCGTTGGTGGCCGCCTGGTCGGCGTAGCCCGGAGCCTCGCGGTGGATCGGCATGCGCTCTTGCTCGCCGATCTCACCGGCTTCGTCGATCGGCTCGCCGAGCACGTTCATGATGCGGCCCAGGGTTTCCTGGCCGACCGGGACGGAGATGGCCGCGCCGGTGTTATCGGTGTTCATGCCGCGCTTGAGCCCTTCGGTCGAGCCCATGGCGATGCAGCGCACCACGCCGTCGCCCAGCTGCTGCTGGACTTCGAGGATGGTCTCCTTTTCGGTGACCTTCAGCGCGTCGTAGACCTTGGGAACATCGTCCCGCGGAAACTCTACGTCAATCACCGCGCCGATGATTTGTACGATACGTCCGCTCATCTTGGTTCCTCTCTAATACCTGCAAATGAAACCTGCATGCCTTAAACAGCGGCGGCACCGCCTACGATCTCGGAGATTTCCTGGGTAATGGCCGCCTGACGGGCCTTGTTGTACACCAGCTCCAGATCGTCGATCAGATTGCCCGCGTTGTCGGTCGCGCTCTTCATGGCAACCATGCGTGCCGCCTGCTCGCACGCTGTGTTCTCGACCACCGCCTGATACACCTGCGCTTCAACGTAGCGCACGAGCAGGCTGTCGAGCAGCGCCTTGGCATCCGGCTCATACAGGTAGTCCCAGCTGCTGGGACGCTTGTTCTCGTCGTCTTCCTCGACCTTTGCGGTGTCCTCGGTCAGCGGTAGCAGCTGACGGACGACCGGCTTCTGGGTCATGGTATTGACGAATTCGTTGTGCACCACGTAAAGACGATCCAGCTTGCCTTCATCGTAGGCATCCAGCATCACCTTCACGCTGCCGATCAGATCATCAAGACTCGGCGTTTCCCCCAGGCCACTCTTGGCGGCGACCAGGCTTCCCCCATACTTGCGGAAGAAGCTGCTGGCCTTGCTGCCGAGGGCACAGAAGTCGAGCTCGGCGCCCTTCTCGTGCCACGCCTGAGCGTCCTTGACCGTCGCCTTGAACAGGTTGACGTTCAAGCCGCCACAGAGACCACGATCGCTGGAGACGACGATGTAACCGACGCGCTTGGCCTCACGCTCTTCCATCCACGGATGCTTGTATTCCGGGTTGGCCTGGGCGAGATGACCCACCACGTGACGGATCTGTTCGGCGTAAGGCTTGCTCGCCGACATCCGTTCCTGGGTCTTGCGCATCTTCGACGCCGCCACCATCTGCATCGCATTGGTGATCTTCTGCGTGTTCTTGATGCTCGCAATCTGCGTGCGAATCTCTTTTCCGACTGCCATGGCGATCTACCCTTGTTCGGTGACCCTCAGAATCCTGTTCGACCACCTGGCCCGCCTTGCGGCGGGCCAGTGGACGCTTACCAGCTCTGAGAGGACTTGAACTTCTCGAGACCCTGCTTCAGGCCGTCCTTGATCTCGTCGTTGTAGTCGCCAGACTCGTTGATCTTGTCGAGCAACTCGCCGTGCTCGGACTTCATGTACTCGTGGAGTGCATGTTCGAAGTCCAGCACCTTGTTGACGTCGACGTCGTCCAGGAAGCCTTCGTTGGCGGCAAACAGGGAGATCGCCATCTCGGCAACCGACATCGGCGAGTACTGCTTCTGCTTCATCAGCTCGGTCACGCGCTGACCGTGCTCGAGCTGCTTGCGAGTGGCTTCGTCCAGGTCGGAAGCGAACTGGGAGAAGGCCGCGAGCTCGCGGTACTGGGCCAGAGCCAGACGCACGCTGCCGCCGAGCTTCTTGATGATCTTGGTCTGTGCCGAGCCACCCACACGAGACACCGACAGACCGGCGTTGATGGCCGGGCGGATGCCTGAGTTGAACAGGTCGGTCTCGAGGAAGATCTGACCGTCGGTGATCGAGATCACGTTGGTCGGAACGAAGGCAGACACGTCGCCGGCCTGGGTCTCGATGATCGGCAGTGCGGTCAGCGAGCCGGTCTTGCCCTTCACTTCACCGTTGGTGAACTTCTCGACGTAGTCGGCGTTGACACGCGCGGCACGCTCGAGCAGACGGGAGTGGAGGTAGAAGACGTCGCCAGGGAAGGCTTCACGGCCCGGCGGACGACGCAGCAGCAGGGACACCTGGCGGTAGGCCACGGCCTGCTTGGACAGATCGTCGTAGACGATCAGCGCGTCTTCACCGCGGTCGCGGAAGTACTCGCCCATGGTGCAGCCGGAGTAGGCGGCGAGGAACTGCATCGGGGCCGGATCGGCGGCGCCGGCGGCGACCACGATGGTGTGCTCCATGGCGCCGTGCTCTTCGAGCTTGCGCACCACGTTGGCGATGGTCGACTGCTTCTGACCGATGGCCACGTAGACACAGGTGACGCCGGTGCCCTTCTGGTTGATGATCGCGTCGATGGCGATCGCCGACTTACCGATCTGACGGTCGCCGATGATCAGCTCACGCTGACCGCGGCCGATCGGCACCATGGCATCGATGGACTTGAAACCGGTCTGGATCGGCTCGTCGACGGACTGACGAGTGATGACGCCAGGTGCGACCTTCTCGACCGCGTCGGTTTCCTTGGTGCCCAGGTCGCCCTTGCCGTCGATGGGGTTACCGAGGGCGTCGACCACACGGCCGCGCAGTTCGGGACCCACCGGCACCTCAAGGATGCGACCGGTACACTGGGCAGTCATGCCCTCTTCCAGCTGCAGGTAATCACCCAGAACCACGGCACCGACGTTGTCGCGCTCGAGGTTCAGGGTCATCCCGAAGATGCCGCCGGGGAATTCGATCATCTCACCGAACATTGCGTCGGCGAGGCCGTGAATCTGCACGATACCGTCAGATACGCTGACGATCGTGCCCTGATTACGGGCTTCGGATGCGACGTCAAGCTTCTCGATACGCTGCTTGATGATGTCGCTGATCTCGGAAGGATTCAGTTGCTGCATGCCATGTCCCTCAGACTCAGGCGGAAAGGGCTTCCTGGAGGCGGTTCAATCGACCACGTACCGAACCGTCGATGACGGTGTCGCCGGCACGCAGGATCACGCCGCCCAGGAGCGTCTTGTCCACCTGAGTGGTAATGGAGATTTCGCGGTTCAGACGCTTGGCCAGTGCACTCGCGAGCGATTGTTCCTGGGCTTCGGCCAGCGGGAAGGCGGAAACGATTTCCACCTCTACCCGCTTTTCCTGCTGGGCCTTGAGCACCTCGAACTGCTCGGCGATGGCGCCGAGCGCCGCCAGGCGACCCTTCTGGCCGACCAGGCGAACGAAGTTCTTGAGGTCGTCATTGACGGCGTCACCACAGACGTCGACGACAACATCAGCCTTCTGTGCGCTGGACAGCTTGGGATTGCCGAGCACCCGGGCGCGCATGTCGTCGTCGCCGACGACCTGCGCGACCCTGGCCAGCATGCCGGACCATTCGTCGAGCGCGTCCTTGGCCACTGCGTGCTCAAAGGCAGCCTTGGCGTACGGGCGAGCGATAGTTGACGTTTCCGCCATGGGGCACCTCCTCAGAGCTCTTTGGCGAGTTTGTCGACGATGGCAGCGTGCTGCTTCTCGTCGATGGAGGACTCCAGGATTCGCTCAGCGCCCAGGACCGCCAGACGGGACACCTGTGCGCGCAGGTCTTCCTTCGCGCGTGCCACTTCCTGCTCGATCTCGGACTTGGCCTTGGCAATCATGCGCTCGCCTTCAAGGCGGGCGTCTTCGCGTGCCTGCTCGAGCTTCTGGTTGGCCTGTTTCTGGGCCTGTTCCAGGATCTCGGCCGCCTCTTGCTTGCTCTTGCGCAGGGTCTCGTCGGCCTCTTTCTCGGCCACCTCGAGATCACGCGCCGCACGGCTGGCAGCATCCAGACCATCGGCGATCTTCTTCTGGCGTTCCTGCAGAGCTTGCATGACCGGCGGCCATATAAACTTCATGCAGAACCAGACGAAGAACGCAAAGGCGATAGCCTGGCCGACTAGGGTAAGGTTCAGGTTCACGCCAGCACCTCTCGCGTTACGGGTTTGGGGTTAACGGATCGACGGCTCGGGACGAGCGGTCGGACATTAACCGACAAACGGGTTAGCGAAGGTGAAGAACAGCGCGATACCAACACCGATCATGGTCACGGCGTCCAGCAGGCCGGCGACGATGAACATCTTGACCTGCAGCATCGGAACCATTTCCGGCTGACGTGCAGCGCCTTCCAGGAACTTGCCGCCGAGGATACCGAAGCCGATGGCGGTGCCGAGTGCACCCAGGCCGATCAGCAGGGACACGGCGATGGCGGTCATACCCAGAACTTGTGCTTCCATGGTGGTCTCTCCAGTTTTTAGTTGAAACTAAGGTTTATCAGTGGGTTAGGGTTAAGGGTTTAGGGTTGAAGCGAAACCGTCAGTGCTTCTCCACCGCCATACTCATGTAGACGATGGTCAGCATCATGAAGATGAAGGCCTGCAGGGTGATGACCAGGATATGGAACACCGCCCAGGTGAAGTGCAGCGGCAGCTGCCACAGGCCGATCATCGCGATCAGGATGAAGATCAGCTCACCGGCGTAGAGGTTGCCGAACAGTCGCAGGGCCAGGGAGATCGGCTTGGCGATCAGGGTCACGGTCTCGAGCAGGAAGTTGACCGGGATGAACAGCGCCTGGACCAGCTTGTTGGGTGAGTTGAACGGGTGCAGGGTCAGCTCACCGATGAAGCCGGAGAAGCCCTTGGCACGAATGGTGTAGAAGATGATCAGGCCGAACACGGACAGCGCCATGCCGAGGGTGGCATTGACGTCGGTGGTCGGTACCACCTTGAAGTAGACGTGGGCCGGGTCCGCGCCGAACAGGGCGCCGATCTTGGCCGCCAGCAGCGGCAGGAAGTCCACCGGCACCAGGTCCATCAGGTTCATCAGGAAGACCCAGCAAAAGATGGTCAACGCCAGCGGCGCGATCAGCTTGCTCTTGCCGTGGAAGGTGTCCTTGACCGAGTTGTCGACGAACTCGACCATCAGCTCGACAAAGTTCTGCAGCGCACCAGGCACGCCGGTGGTAGCGGTGTTGGCCGCCTTCTTGAACAGCCACAGGAAGATCAGACCGAGACCGACGGACCAGCCGAGGGTATCGAGGTGAACGGCCCAGAAGCCCATGTCGGAAGCTTCCTGGGCGGAATGGGCGATCGACCAGCCATTGTCCGGGTGCAGCCCGAAGGTCAGGTTCTGCAGGTGGTGCTGGATATATTCCGTCGGAGTCGGATTCGTGCCTGCCATGTCTGCCTCGTTGTCAGGTGTGCGACGGTCGTTTCACCAGCCAGGGCCCCAGCCAATGAACGAACAGCGTCACCACATAAGCGCCAAAGAAAAAAGTCGGGTTTGAGGGAGGCACTGCGATGAACACCAGGGTGAACAGCGCCGCCGTCAAACCGAACTTGCCGGCTTCCGCACGATAGAAATTGTTGACGATGGCCTTGGAGTAGCGCGCGCCCTGCGCCCGGAACACACACCAGGCAAAGAACACATTGGGCAAAAAGGCCACCAGCCCGCCCAGGGCCGCCGAGGAAGCGCCGGAGATACCGTCGATGCCAGCCGCCGCAACGCTGGTCAGCGCCAGCACAGCGAGCTGTGCCATCAGCAGGCGCTGCACCTGGGGTCGTTGGATCCTGGCCGCCAAGTGTCTCTCCCGACGCGCCTCTTGGCGCGAACTCGTCATCCATCGTGATCGCCGGCGACAGACCACCGGCAGACTCCGGCGCGATTATAGGGAAGCCCCCTAACGGCTTCAACCAAAGACGTGACGATTTGTCGTCACTTCGCGCTGGCTTACGACCAAATGCGGAGAAAAGGCCGCTAAAGTGATTAGCGACCTAAGTGGTTTACTGCGCTTATACGCGCAACCCGGTCGCCGTCTCTGGTCGTCGCCACTCAGCGGATGTGGCCCAGGATGCCGTCGAGCTCGTCGAGGCTCGAGTACTGGATGGTGACCTTGCCCTTGCCGGCCTTGCCGTGGCTGATCTTGACCGGGGCGCCGAGCAGGTCCGCCAGACGGGTCTCCAGCCGGGCCACGTCCTGATTCGGCGCAGTCTTGGCGGCCTTTGGCTTGCCATTGGCCAGTTGCTTGACCAGCGCCTCGGTGGCGCGCACGGTCAGGTCCTTGTTGACCACCTCATGGGCCGCCTTGCGCTGCTTGGCCGCCGGCAGGGTCAACAGGGCGCGGGCATGGCCCATGTCCAGGTCACCGCGTTCGAGCAGCGTCTGCACCTCGGGGTCCAGCGCCAGCAGGCGCAGCAGGTTGGTCACCTGGGTACGCGAACGGCCCACGGCGTCGGCGACCTGCTGCTGGGTCAGTTCGAATTCGTCGAGCAGACGCTTGAGCGCCAGCGCTTCCTCCACCGGGTTGAGGTTCTCACGCTGGATGTTCTCGATCAGTGCCAGCGCCAGGGCCACCTCGTCGGTCACCTCGCGGATCACCGCCGGGATGACGTCCAGTTCGGCCAGCTGGGAGGCCCGCCAGCGGCGTTCACCGGCGATGATCTCATAGCGGTCGGGACCGATCGGACGCACCACGATGGGCTGCATCACGCCCTGGGCGCGGATCGAGTCGGCCAGCTCCTCCAGCGCCTCGGGCTGGATATCGCGCCTTGGCTGGTAGCGTCCACGGCTGAGCTGGCCCAGCGGCAGGCGCTCCAGACGTTCCTCCGGCGCGGGAGGCGGCACCACCGTGGCGTCTTCGTCGCCGTCGGTCGTCAGCTCGGCATCCACCTCGGGCAGATCGAGGCTCTCGCGGCGGCGGGCACCGGCCCCGATCAGCGCATCCAGTCCTCGTCCCAGGGCGCGTTTGCGCGTCATCGATTCATCCTCATCACAGCACGCTCAAAAATTCGACACTGCTGGCCCTTGCCACCCTGGCCGGGGCTACAGCGACAGCCGACGAATCAGTTCCTTGGCCAGCACCCGGTGGGCCTGGCTGCCCCGCGAGAAGCGTGCGTACTTGGTAACCGGCAGGCCGTGACTCGGCGCCTCGGCAACCCGCACGTTGCGTGGAATGGTGGTCTTGAGCAGGGCATCGCCGAAGTAGTCCCGCAGCTGCTTGCTGACGTCCCGGGTCAGGCTGTTGCGGGCGTCGAACATGGTGCGCAGGATCCCGAAGATCTCGAGGCCCGGGTTCACGCTGTCCTTGATCTGCTCGACGGTGTCGAGCAGTGCCGACAGGCCTTCCAGTGCATAGAACTCGCACTGCAGCGGTATCAGTACCCCATCGGCGGCGGTCAGCGCATTGACGGTGAGCATGTTCAGCGACGGTGGGCAGTCGATCATCACCACGTCGTACTCGCCGGCGACTTCGTCCAGCGCCTTGGCCAGCGCCCGCTCGCGGCCTTCACCACGATCGAGCAGCTCGACCTCGGCGGCGGTCAGGTCGCCATTGCCGGGCAGCAAGGCGTAGCCCGCCTCGGGGCAGTCGAGGATGACCTCCACCGGGCGCTTGTCGCCCAGGATAACGTCGAGCACGCTGCCCTCGAGGCTGTGCTTGTCGACACCACTGCCCATGGTGGCGTGGCCCTGGGGATCGAGATCGACCAGCAGTACGCGGCGATCCAGCGACGCCAGACTGGCGGCCAGGTTGACGGCAGAGGTGGTCTTGCCGACCCCACCCTTCTGGTTGGTCAAGGCGATGATTTTGGTCACGACGTCATCCTTGCGTGGAAATTCTCGGGTGGCTGGTGGCGGCAAAATCGTGAAAACCGAACCCCAAGCCCGAGCCTAGCGGCCCCCGGCCTCGGGTTCCAGCATAACCAGTTCTCGACCCGCTGACTCGTACGGCACCCTCAACGCATGGCGCGAGACACAGCGCACGTCGTCCTCCAGGCGTTCAAGCTCGCCGTCCACCGCCGGCCCCTTCATCGCCAGCCACTGGCCGTGGGGCGCCAGCAGCGGCCGGGTCAGCTCGACGAAGTCCTCGAGGCTGGCAAAGGCCCGCGAGATCAGTTGATCGAACCCGCCGTCGGCCGGGGTATAGGCTTCCACTCGCGCCTGGATCGGGGTCACCCGGGCAAGCCCAAGTTCCATCACCGCCTGACGCTGAAAGCGTACCTTCTTGCCGTTGCTGTCGAGCAGACTGACGTCGAGCTCGGGGTTGAGGATCGCCAGCACCAGGCCGGGCAGGCCAGGCCCCGCGCCCACGTCGAGCACCCGTGGGCCCTTGACCCAGGGCAGCACCGCGGCGCTGTCGAGCACGTGGCGAGAGACCATGTCCAGCGGATCGCGTACCGCCGTGAGGTTATAGGCCCGGTTCCACTTGTGCAACAGACCCACCAGGGCCAGAAGCTGGTCAAGCTGGGGGGCGGTGGCCGTGATCTCGAGGGCGGCAAGGCCCTCGCTCAAGCGCTCGTGCAGTCGCTGCTGCAGGGCCGGGGACATCGCCTGACTCATCCGCTGGCTACCTCGCGATCATCGAGCAACCGGCGTTTCTTGAGGTGAATCAGCAGGATCGATACCGCCGCCGGGGTCACCCCGCTGATCCGCCCGGCCTGGGCCAGGGTCTCGGGGCGCGCCTCGGCGAGCTTCTGGCGAATCTCGTGGGACAGCCCCTCGACTCGGCTGTAGTCGAGATCCGACGGCAGGGCCATGGACTCGTGACGCTTGAGCTTGTCGATCTCGTCCTGCTGACGATCGATGTAGCCCTGGTACTTGGCCTGGATCTGGACCTGTTCGGCGACTGTCTCGTCGCTCACCGGCTCACCCTTGGCCGCAGCCACGTCGGCATAGCCGAGTTCCGGGCGCTTGAGCAGGTCCATCAGGCTGTACTCGCGGGCCAGCGGCTTGCCGGTGATTCGCTCGATGTCGGCGGCGGCATCGGTCCCGGGCTGCACCCAGGTGGCCTTGAGGCGGGCGCTCTCGCGCTCCACCGCTTCACGCTTGTCGCTGAACCGCGCCCAGCGCTCATCGTCCACCAGACCCAGTGCGCGACCGTGTTCGGTCAGGCGCATGTCGGCGTTGTCCTCACGCAGCAACAGCCGGTACTCGGCGCGGGAGGTGAACATCCGGTAGGGCTCCTTGGTGCCCAGGGTGATCAGGTCATCCACCAGCACCCCGAGGTAGGCCTCGTCGCGGCGCGGACACCAGGCGTCGAGCGCCTTGGCGCGACGCGCGGCGTTGAGCCCGGCGAGCAGGCCCTGGGCCCCCGCTTCCTCGTAGCCGGTGGTGCCGTTGATCTGGCCGGCGAAAAACAGGTTGTGGATAAATTTGGTTTCCAGCGAGTGCTTCAGGTCCCGCGGATCGAAGAAGTCGTACTCGATGGCGTAGCCCGGACGGGTGATATGGGCCCGCTCGAGACCTTCGATGGAGCGCACCACCTGGAGCTGCACGTCGAAGGGCAAGGAGGTCGAAATACCATTTGGGTATAGCTCATGGGTATCCAGACCCTCCGGCTCGACGAACACCTGGTGGCTGGTCTTGTCGGCGAAGCGGTGGACCTTGTCTTCGATGGACGGGCAGTAACGCGGCCCGACCCCTTCGATCACCCCGGAGAACATCGGCGAGCGATCGAGATTATCGAAGATGATCTCGTGGGTGCGCTCGTTGGTATGGGCGATATGGCAGCTGACCTGACGCGGATGCATGTCCCGCGATCCCAGGTAGGACATCACCGGAGTCGGACTGTCGCCCGGCTGCTCCTCGAGGCGCGAGAAGTCGACGCTCTTGGCATCGATGCGCGGCGGGGTGCCGGTCTTCAGGCGATCGACCCGAAACGGCAAGGCGCGCAGACGCTCGGCCAGGGCGTTGGAGGGCGGATCCCCGGCACGACCACCACGGCTGTTGTCCAGCCCGATGTGGATCACCCCGCCGAGGAAGGTGCCGGTGCACAGCACCACGGTTTCGGCCAGGAATCGCAGTCCGGTCTCGGTGACCACGCCGCGCACGGTGTCCTGGTCGACGATCAGGTCGCCGGCGGCCTGCTGGAACAGCGTCAGGTTCGGCTGGTTTTCCAGCATGCCACGAATCGCGGCCTTGTAGCGCACACGATCGGCCTGGGCACGGGTCGCCCGTACCGCGGGGCCCTTGCGGGCGTTGAGCACGCGAAACTGGATCCCGCCCAGGTCCGTCGCCAATCCCATGGCGCCGCCGAGGGCGTCGATTTCCTTGACCAGATGACTCTTGCCGATCCCGCCGATGGCGGGATTGCAGGACATCTGGCCCAGGGTCTCGATGTTGTGGGTCAACAGCAGGGTCTGGCAACCCATGCGGGCAGAGGCCAGGGCAGCTTCCGTTCCAGCATGGCCACCGCCGATGACGATGACGTCAAAGCGGTCGGGATACTCCAAGGTTCACCTCGTTCGGCGCAGCGCGCCAGCGGTCTGGATATTGGGTTCGTACGAAAAATAGCCGGCCAGTATAAACCCTCCTGTGGGTAAACGTCAGGGTTTTCCACACCCCGTCTGTCAGGCAGGAGCTTCACTTACCTACCTATAAAAAAATAAAAGAATAAGAAAGGAAGTTCTGTAGTGGTTGTAACTACTGGTGTGGACACTTTCTGTGGAAAAACCATTTAAATCTACAAAAAACAAATAGATACAATGTTGATCCTTTGTTGGACAAGGGACGTACCAACGTTTGATGGCGTGTTATCTGCCTGTGGACACAATCATGACTTGCCCACAAGGCTCGGCTTCCACCAGTTATCCACCGAGCTCGGGGGCGGTTGTCACCGCGACGGTGAACAACTCGCCGACTTGCCCACAGCCCCCGTGGCAGTGGGCTTAGCAGCAAAATGTGAAAAATCTTGTCCACAGCCCCAAAAAGCCAAAAAAACGCCCTGTCGATCACTCGACAGGGCGTTTCAGAGGCTCGAACGGGCGGTTTTTTCAGTGCTTGAGCACCCGCGCCAGGAAGCTCTGGGTACGTTCATTCTGCGGATTGTCGAAGACTTCTTCGGGCTTGCCCTGCTCGACGATCTCCCCCTTGTGGATGTAGATCACGCGGTCGGCGACCTCCCGGGCGAAGCCCATCTCGTGGGTCACTATCATCATCGTCATGCCTTCTCTGGCGAGCTCACGCATGGCGTCGAGCACCTCACCGATCATCTCCGGGTCCAGCGCCGAGGTGGGCTCGTCGAACAGCATCAGACGGGGCTCCATGGCCAGTGCGCGGGCCAGCGCCACGCGTTGCTGCTGACCGCCGGAGAGCTGGGTCGGGTACTTGTCGGCCTGGTCCTTGATGCCGACCCGATCGAGCAGCCGTTCCGCGGTGGCCTCGGCCTTGTCACGGCTTTCGCCGCGCACCTTCATCGGGGCCAGGGTGACGTTGTCACGCACGCTGAGGTGAGGGAACAGGTTGAACTGCTGGAACACCATGCCGACCTCGGTGCGGATGGTCTGCAGCGCCTGGCTGGCCTTGCCGTCGGGCTTGAGGTCGTTGCCGTCGACCCTGAGGGCGCCCTGCTGGAATTCTTCCAGGCCATTGACGCAGCGGATCAGGGTCGACTTGCCGGAGCCACTGGCGCCGATGACGACCACCACTTCGCCCTGGGCCACCTCAAGGTCGATGTTCTTGAGCACGTGGAGCGAGCCGAAGTGCTTGTTGAGTTTGTCGATACGGACGATGGGCTCGCCCTGGGCGTGAGAGGCTGGGTTCATGTCGGAATTTTCCATGGGATGTTGCACCTCACTGGCCCACCAGGCCCTTGCGCTCGAGCATGCGCAGGGCGAAGGACAAGGAAAGGGTGATGGCAAGATAGAGCAGCGCCACCATCAGATAGACCTCCAGGGCGGTGAAGGTGGTGGCGATGTAGATCTGGCCCTGGCGCACCAGCTCGCCCACGCCGATGACGGCGAACAGCGAGGTGTCCTTGATGCTGATGATGGCCTGGTTGCCCAGCGCCGGGATCATGCGGCGGAAGGACTGGGGCCAGATGATGTAGCGGAAGGTCTGGCGGCGGGACAGCCCCAGCGACAGGCCGGCCTCGCGCTGGCCGCGCTCGATGGACTGCACACCACCGCGAACGATCTCCGAGATGTAGGCGCCGGAATTGACGGCGATGGCAGCGATACCTGCGGTGACCGCGTCGATGGGGCCACCAAGGATGCTCGGCAGGCCATAGAAGATGAACAGCACCTGTACCAGTACCGGGGTGCCGCGGAAGATTTCGATGTAGGCCACGGCGGGAACACGCAGCCAGGCGCTCGGGGAAATGCGCAACAGGCCGAAGATGATGCCGATGACAAAGCCGATGGCCAGACCGCCGAAGGAAATCAGCAGGGTATAGGGGATGCCGGTCAGCAGCTGGGGGATGGAGGACAGCGCCGCCGACCAGTCGAATTGGAAGTTGACGTCCACGAGTGGGTCTCCGTCATGCACGTGAAATCAGGACAAGGCGAGAGGCCTTGATGCCGGGGTCGAGACAGTGCCTCGGGGTGACGTCCGGGTAACACCAAGGGGGCCGGTCGTGTACCGGCCCCCATGAATCCCAGGTCGGTTGCCCAGGTCGCTATGGACTGCGATCACTCGCTGGTGGAACCAAACCACTTGGCGTGGATCTCGTCGTAGGTGCCGTCTTCCTTCATCGCCGCCAGGGCCTCGTTGACCGGCTCTACCCACTCGCTGCCCTTGACGAAGACGATGCCGTACTGCTGGCCTTCGTACAGCGGACCAACGACCTTGACCTTGCCTTCGCCACGGGTCTGGGAGAAGTAGCCGACGTTGGGGGCGTCGTAGAAGGCGGCATCGACGCTGCCACCGAGCAGGGCCATGTACATGTCGCTGGTGCCCGGATAGGGGGTGATCTCGGCGTCCTCGCCCAGGTTTTCCTGGAGGAAGTCATAGCTGGTGGAGCCGATCTTGGTGCCGATACGCATACCGGACAGGTCATCGATCTCGCTGACGCCTTCTTCGTCGGCGTTGACCAGGATCTTCAGACCGCTGTCGTAGTAGGGGGCGGAGAAGTCGACGATCTCGGCACGTTCGTCGGTGATGGTGATACCGGCGATGGCGATGTCGACGTTACCGGTCTGGACGGCGGGAATGATGCCGTTGAAGTCCATGGTGCGCAGTTCGTATTCGAAACCGGCACGCTCGGCCAGCTCGGCAATGATGTCCATGTCGAAGCCGACCATTTCGCCGGATTCCTGGTCCATCATCTCGAACGGCACGAAGCTCGGGTCGGTGGCCACGTTCAGGGTCTCGGCCTGGGCGCTGCCGATGACACCGAAGGTGAGCAGGGCGGAGGCAAGAGCGGCAGAAGTAAGGGCGGTTTTCATGATTTTCCCCAGTTGACGTTATTGTGAAATCCTCAACTACCATGGCGAGTTGCGGGGAAGGGGTCAAGTTGGGGGAGAATCCGCTGGGCCAACGCTGGCGGCGCTACAACACAACGCAAGACGCAGCCGGGAGGCTGCGTCGAGGGTGACATCAAGGGCTGCATCAAGCGCTATCTGGAGAGGCGTGTCGCTGTCGCGTCGGCTGACGCGCAGCAAGGTTGCTAAACCATAAAGGAGGCGCCGCAACCACAGGTGGTGGTGGCGTTGGGGTTCTGCACCAGAAAGCGTGCGCCGGCCAGGCCTTCCTCATAGTCGATGGTGGAGCCGACCAGGTACTGGTAGGACAGCGGGTCGACCACCAGCGAGACATCGCCGAAGGGAATCTCGGTGTCGTCGTCGTTGACGCCGTCGGCCACGTCGAAGCCGTACTGAAATCCCGAGCAGCCGCCTCCCGTGACATAGACGCGCAGGGCGATGTTGCTGGCGCCGTCTTCGGCCATCAATGCCTTGAGTCGGCGCTGGGCGTTGTCGGACAGCAGTAGCGGGGTGGGGACAAAGGATTCGGCACCGCTCATGAGAGCTCCCGGGGTCGAGAAACAGGGTCAAAGCGGTCGATGTCGTCGATCAGCCGACGTCGACCGCATCGGTCATTATCCCCAAGCCAGAGTAAAAGGGTCAACTTTTCCTCGGAGGTAAGGTGCCTGGTACGTCGACATCCCCCCGCAGCAAGCGGGGGGATGGGCCTCAGGGCATCATCGCCGGGGCATCGAGACCGGCGGTCTCGTCGAAGTCGAACATCAGATTGAGGGCGTGGATGGCCTGGCCGGAGGCGCCCTTGACCAGGTTGTCGATGACGGCCAGCACCACCACGGTGTCGCTGTTGCCGGGGCGATGTACGGCGATGCGGCAAAGGTTGGCGCCCTTGACGCTACGGGTCTCGGGGTGGCTGCCGGCGGGCATCACGTCGACGAAGGGCTCGTTGGCGAAGCGGTCTTCGAACAGGCGCTGGAGATCACCGGGGTCGCCGGTCAGGCGCCCGTACAGGGTGGCATGGATGCCGCGGATCATCGGCGTCAGGTGGGGCACGAAGGTCAGCCCGACCTCACCCCCGGCGGCGTCGCCGAGCCCTTGGCGAATTTCCGGCAGGTGGCGATGGCCGGAGGCGCCGTAGGCCTTCATCGATTCACTGGCCTCGGCCAGCAGCGAGGGCACCTTGGCGCCACGGCCGGCTCCGGTGACGCCGGACTTGCAGTCGGCGATCAGGTGGTCGGCGTCGATCAGCCCGGCTTCTAGCAGCGGCAGAAAGCCAAGCTGCACCGCGGTGGGATAGCAGCCGGGGACGGCGATCAGGCGGGCCTGGCGAATCTGATCGCGGCTGACCTCGGGCAGGCCGTAGACGGCTTCCTCGAGCAGACCCGGGGCGCCGTGAGGCTGGCCGTACCAGTCTGCCCAGACGCCGGCGTCGCGCAGCCGGAAGTCGGCTGACAGATCGATCACCCGGGTGCCTCGCTCCAGCAGGTCGCCGGCCAGCGCGTGGGCGACGCCGTGGGGGGTGGCGAAGAACACCGCATCGCAGCGCGCCAGGCGCTCCGGGTCAGGCTCGGAAAAGCGCAGCTCGTCGTAGTGACCTCGCAGGTTGGGATAGAGTTCGGCCACGCCGAGGCCGGCTTCGCTTCGTGAGGTGATCGCGTCCACCTCCACCTCGGGGTGGCGCGCCAGCAGCCTGAGCAGTTCGACGCCGGTGTAACCGGTGCCGCCGACGATTCCAACCTTGATCACGTAACGCTCCTTTGCACTTTGCTGTTTCAGCGCATTGCCATGGAAATGTGGCCGCCCGCAAGGCGAGCCGAATGGCCTGGCCACAGGCCTGCCTGGAGATTCTCGGGCCAGGCGATGGGGGTTCCGAGAGACGACGATGACGGCGGCCTGGGTGCCAAGTCACGTTCTATGATACACAAGAGATAGTCACCTAAGGTAAGCCTGCCTTTCATCTTGCGTCAGGGACTCGACCCTTCGCTCTCAAGGAAGCGACCCACACCTCCATGCGCCTGCCCGATCTCAGTCTTGATGCCTTCCGTCGCCAGCTGGCGAGCGTCGACGCCCTGCCGCAACTGTGCGTGCTGGGGGTGGTGACGGGGCTGATCACCGGCAGTCTGATGGTGGTCTTCCGGCTGGCGTTGATGGTCGGCGCCATGCTGGTGATGCCCTACGACGATCCTGAAGCCTTCGAGCAGTTGTCTACCGGCCTGCGCATGGTGCTGCCGATCATCGCGGTGACGGTGATTGGTGTGCTGCTGTGGCGTCAGCCACTGGCCGCCCGCAAGATCGGCGTCAGCCATGTGATCGAACGCCTGACCTATCACCAGGGCCGCTTTCCGCTGCGCAACTGGTTGAACCAGTGGTGGGTGGGGGTGGTGTCGGTGGTCGGGGGGCTGTCCGCCGGGCGCGAAGGCCCGGCGATCCACCTGGGCGCCGCCGCCTCCAGTGGCCTCGGCCAACTGCTGCGCCTGCCCCACAACAGCCTGCGGGTGCTGGTGGCCTGCGGTACCGCGGCAGGCATCGCCGCCTCCTTCAATACGCCCATCGCCGGGGTCATCTTCGCCATGGAGGTGGTGATGATGGAATACACCATCGTTGGCTTCATGCCGGTCATCCTGGCGGCCTGCATGGGAGCCCTGGTCTCCCAGTTGGTCTATGGCGCCGACCCTGCCTTCGCGGTTCCCGATCTGTCCATGGGCTCGCTGTTCAATATCTACTGGATCGCCGCCATGGCCTTCGGTATCGGCCTGCTGGCGGGTCTGTTCATCCATGTATCGCGCTCGGAGCGCATCGCCAGCCTGCCGCTGTGGTGGCGCCTGGCACTGGTCGGTGCCCTGGCGGCGCTGCTGGCCTGGTGCTACCCCCAGGTCCAGGGCATCGGCTACGACAGCCTGTCTGATGCGCTGTTCAATCGTTTGACGCTGGATATTCTGATGGCGCTGGTGCTGGGCAAGCTGCTGCTGACTGCCTTCGCGGTAGGCTGCGGGGTGCCGGTGAGCATCATCGGCCCGGTGCTGGTGGTGGGCGCGGCCGCCGGGGCGCTGTTCGGCATTGCCGGGGGCTGGATGTGGCCGGACAAGGCCGCAGACCCTGGGCTATTCGCGATGATCGGCATGGCGGCGATGATGGGGGCGGTATTGCAGGCGCCGCTGGCGGCGCTGATGGCGCTGCTCGAACTGACCCATATGCCGCATATTCTGTTGCCGGGCATGCTGGCGGTGGTGGTGTCCTGCCTGACCGCGCGCCAGCTGTGTCGCTGTGACGGCTTCTTTATCAGCGTCAAGCGCCATGGTCTGCACCCCCTCCAGCAACCGTTGATGCAGGCGTTGTCGCGGGTGTCGGTGCCGGCGGTGATGGAGCGCAGCCTGGTGCGCACCAGGCGACGGATCTCGGAGACCCAGGCTCGGGCATTGCTCGAGGCCAAACCGGTGTGGATCATCATCGAACGTTCCACCGACGACAAGCCGACCCTGGCGCTGAAGGCGGCCGACCTGGCGCGTTATCTGCTCGAGCAGCAGGAGCAGCAGGAACAGCGGGAGAAACAGGAACACAAGGCGGCGCCGGAAGATCAACGCGAAGCCAGCGACGACAATGCCGCCATGGACGTGTTGATGGAGAAGGGGGGCGCCGCTGGTGGCCAGGCGGATGTCATCGCGGGCAAGAACGTCGATCGCTCGCCACCGCCGGTGTCACCAGCGGCGGCCAGCCCCGATGAAGACAAGGAGGCGTTGCTGGACCTGCTGGAAATCCCCGGCCAGCGACTGGACCTGGTGGCCATCCACCTGCAGGCGACCCTGACCGAGGCGCTGAACGTGCTGAACGAAAGCAAGGTGGATGGACTCTACGTGGAACACGGCTATCGACCGAAGCAGAAGCGAATTTCCGGTATCATCACCCGGGATGCCATTGAGCGGTACTACCGCCTGTCTGATCCATCCACAGCCTGAGGAGTCGCCATGTATCTGTGGATAAAAGCCTTTCATCTGATGTCGATCGTGACCTGGTTCGCCGCCATGTTCTATCTGCCACGGCTCTATGTGTACCACGCCATGGCCCGGGACAAGGGCGAGTACGCCAGCATGGATACCTTCATGGTGATGGAACGCAAGCTCTATCGCGGCATCATGACACCTTCGATGGTGGCGGTATTGCTGCTGGGGGCCCTGCTGGTGTGGTTGAACCCGGCCCTGATGAGCCAGGGCTGGCTGCACGCCAAGCTGGCGCTGGTGGTGGCGCTGGTGGCCTATCACCATGTCTGCCTGATCTACCTGAAGCAGCTGGCCGAGGATCGTTGCCGTCGCAGTGCCACCTTCTTTCGTGTGTTCAATGAACTGCCGGTGCTGGCACTGGTGGCTATCGTGATCCTGGCCGTGGTGAAACCCTTTTGAATAGCCTGAGTCCTTCGACTTCGCCCCACCTGCCGATGGTGCTGGTGCTGGCCGGGCATGACCCGACCGGCGGTGCCGGCCTGGTGGCCGACGCCGAGAGCGTGGCCGCCTGCGGAGGCTGGGCACTGACCGTGCCTACCGCACTGACGGTACAGGACCTCGTCGACGTCCAGGCGGTGCACCCGGTGCCGGCCTCGACCATTCGCCAGGCGGCCGCAGCGCTGGAGAGCCTGCCGATCGCGGCGATCAAGATCGGTTTGATCGCCGACCTCGAGGCGCTGGACGCGGTGGTCGATGTGGTGCGGCGCCGGCCCGGTGTGCCGGTGGTTGCCGATCCGGTGCTCAAGGCGGGGGGCGGATCACCGCTTGCGACCCAGGAGCTGATCGACGCCTACTTCGAGCGTCTGCTGCCGAGGGTCGATATCCTGACCCCCAATCGCGGCGAACTGGCACGCCTGGCCGGGCTCGACTACCAGGATGATACCGAGCGCTGTGTCAGTCTGATGCACCAGGGCTGCCAGGCGGTGCTGGTGACCGGCACCGATGATCCCCAGGGCCAGACGGCCAAGGGGCGCGTCGCCCATACCCTGCATACTCCGGACAGCGATCGTCAGTGGACCTGGCCCCGCTTGCCGGCGACCTTTCATGGTTCCGGTTGTACCCTGGCCGCTGCCGTGGCTACGCGACTGGCGGCGGGAGAAAGTCTGGTGCAGGCTTGTGAGCAGGCTCAGGTGTTTGCCTGGCAGGCGCTGGCCCATGGCTGGACGCCCGGCCAGGGGCAGTCGTTGCCTCGCCGGCTGTGGAAAATGCCGACGCCGCGCTTTTCGCCGGACGAGGTCAAGGTATGATGGCGACACGGCAGTCGGCATGAGAGACCCCGATCAGCCCCTGTTGGAAGGTATTGGCGCCCAATTCACCGGGTTATCCCATGCCCTCCACAGGGTTATCCACAGGCGGTGTCGCGCTGAATCGATGTCTGTGGCATCGATGATTGAATTTCACTTTTGGGCAAAGAGGTTGCCATGACCACATCCGCTGAGCTCTTCGAACAGGCCTGTCGGCACATTCCCGGTGGCGTCAACTCACCGGTGCGCGCGTTCAAGGGGCTGCATCGTCCGCCGGTGTTCATGGAGAGCGCAAAGGGCGCCTACCTTTTCGATGTCGAAGGCAAGCGCTACGTCGACTACGTGGGCTCCTGGGGACCGATGATCACCGGCCATGCCGATCCCGACGTGCTGGGCGCGGTGCGCGAGCGCCTCGACAAGGGCCTGTCCTTCGGTACCCCGACCGCGGTCGAGACCACCATGGCGGAGCTGATCTGCGAGATCATCCCGAGCATCGAGATGGTGCGCATGACCAACTCGGGCACCGAGGCGACCATGTCGGCGATTCGCCTGGCCCGTGGTTTCACCGGGCGGGACAAGATCGTCAAGTTCGAGGGCAACTACCATGGCCACAGCGATTCGCTGCTGGTCAAGGCGGGGTCCGGCGCGCTGACTCACGGTGAGCCCAGTTCTCCCGGGGTGCCTGCCGCTCTGGCCGAACATACCATCACGCTGTCCTACAATGACATCGACGAGGTGGAGCGCTGTTTCGAGGAGATCGGCAGTCAGATCGCCTGCATCATCGTCGAGCCGGTGGCCGGCAACATGAACTGCATCCCGCCGAGCGCCGACTTCCTCAAGACCCTGCGCCAGGTCTGTGACCGCCACCAGAGTGTGCTGATCTTCGACGAGGTGATGACCGGTTTCCGTGTCGCCCTGGGCGGCGCCCAGGCTCACTTCGGCGTGACCCCGGATCTGACCTGTCTCGGCAAGATCGTCGGTGGCGGCATGCCGGTGGGTGCCTTCGGTGGCAGCCGCGAGATCATGAGCGAACTATCGCCGCTGGGACCGGTGTACCAGGCCGGCACCCTGGCCGGTAATCCGCTGGCCATGGCGGCGGGGGTGGCACTGCTGACCAAGCTGAAAGAGCCGGGCTTTCACAAGGCCCTGGCGCAGCGTGTCGAGACCCTGTGCAACGGGCTTGAAAGCCGGGCACGCGAGGCTGGTATCGACATGATCACCCAGCGTGCCGGAGGGATGTTCGGGGTATTCTTCACCGCCCAGAGCAGCGTCGAGAACTTTGCCCAGGCCACCGCCTGTGACGCCGATGCCTTCCGCCGTTTCTTCACCGCCATGCTCGAGCAGGGAGTCTACCTGGCGCCGTCGGCCTACGAGGCTGGCTTCATGTCCAGTGCACACACGCCGGAGGATATCCAGGTGACCCTGGACGCTGCCGAGAAAGCCTTCGCCCAGATGACGACCCAGGCCTGACAGGAGCCGACCATGACTGGCAATGACGCCGCTTCGCCGGACACCGCGCTGGAGCCATTTACCCTGGAAGAACTGCTGGACGCGCTGGCCGAGTTTCACGCCGAGCCGTTGCCGCCGGAGAGCGATTTGCCGGAACCGCTGACGGTGCTCAAGCACCGCAGCGAGGCCGAGTTCTCGGCCTGTCGATCACTGCTGACCGGGGACGAGGACGTCGAGCGCCTGGATGCCCTCAAGGTGTGGCTGGATCAGGAATTCGATCGTCTCGCTCCGATCATCGAGGTGCGCAAGGATCGCCTGCGTCCCAGCCGTTGGTACATGGAGTACTCCGATGTACGTCTGTGTGACAACGGGCGTCTGGTAGTCGCCCAGAGTGCCGCCCAGGATCCCAAGCCCTTCGACTATCCCGAGATGGCAGATCCCGGCCATGACCTGGCGAGTCTCAGGGTGGAACTCGAACTGCGTGGCGAGATGACGCTCTCCCATCAGGCTCTGGATGGCTATCTACGTCGCAGTGGCGACTACGAGCTGGCACGGATCCTGTCACTGTTGCAGGTCATCGAGTCCATGGCGGGCATGCGCCGTGCGCTGCAGCGTCGCCAGGTGAGCGGCCAGGAGCGTCCGTCGCTGATGGCCGAGACCATGAACAGTTTCCGCCGCTACCTGACCCTGGCGGAGCGCCACGCGGAGTTCCGCTTTCCGCCGCTGGTGATCGGCGTCGGGGTGTCGGGCAGCGGCAAGAGCCGCTTCACCCGTACCCTGGTGGGACGCCAGGGTGCGGTGCGACTGAGCTCAGATGTTCAGCGCCTGGTGCTGCATGGATTCAATCCACAACAGGGTAGTGACGATCTGCCTGTGGATATCTATACCCGCGAGGCCACCGACAAGACCTACCAGCGCCTGGCCGCCTGCGCCGGGATTCTGCTGGACGCCGGTTACATGGTCTGTGTCGACGGCACCTTCCTCGAGCGCAAGCAGCGCGAGCTGTTGCGCTGGCAGGCCGAGGCCAGGGGACTGCCGGTGCTGCTGGTAAGCTTCGAGGCGGACGACGAAACGCTAAGACGTCGCATCAGCAAACGCGCGGTGCGCAATGAGCGGGACGAATCGTTGAGCCTGGCGGTGCTGGCGGCACAGCAGGACGCCTTCGAAGACTTCACCGACGAGGAACGCCTGCACCTGGTGCGGCTGGACAGCACGGCCGACAACGCGGCGGAGACCTTGGCCAGCCTGATCGAAGAGCACATACGCGTGCTGTAAGAGACCAGCCAGGTATCTTGCTCCACCAACAAGGAAGCCGGCGATGCCGGCGTCCTTGTTGGCTGCACCTGTGTTGTCGATGCAGTAGCGTTATTCCATTGCTCGATCTCGGCCCTAAGGCGTCTGTGCCCCCGTAGGTCCGGGGCTCGGTCGTCCAGTCTTAGCGTGTCGCAGTGGAGCGTCGAGGTGGCGGTGCGCCGAGATTCTGGCGTGCCCAGTTGACCGCCTGCAGGCGATTGCTGACGCGAATCTTCTTGAACACGTTGTACAGGTGAGACTTTACGGTGTGTTCGCTGACGCACAGGCGTTCGGCAATTTCCATGTTGGAGGCGCCGGAGCCCAGCAGTCCGATGATCTCCATCTCGCGCTGGGTCAGGCCACAGGCCGGTCGATAGGCATTGAGCTGCTGGCGGCGGGAAAACTCGATCAGGCGAGTCATCAGCGAGCGCGACATCCACAGATCGTCGGTCTCGAACAGCTTGGCGATGCCCTTGCAGATACTGTCGAGGCTGTCCTGACGATAGAAGACCCCTCGCAGATGCATGAAGGACAGCACCTCCAGCGCATGTTCTTCGTCACGCAGGTTGAAGGCGGTGAGCAACAGGCCGCTGTGGCGTGCACTGACGTCCTGCCAATGCTGCATGGCGGCGTCGTCGACGTGGTCGGCGTCCATCAGTACCAGCACCTGCTGACTGTCATCGATTTCGATGGTGTCGGCGGGGGCGGCGATGGAGACAGGGCAGTGGAATTGGTCCTTGATATAGTTGATGAAGAGCAGTGACTGAGGGTTGTGGTCAGTCACCAGCACTATCTGTCCTGTGTTGTTGCTCATCGTCGTGTCTCCGTGCACCCGCAGACGCCTGCTGACAGGGATGGGTATGACTAGTAAGTGGTGACCATTATGGGCCTATTCCATTCATTTTGTAAGGTTCTGTAACTACTGCACAGTAAAGTTAGGCTTGATACACGGCTTTACCGAAATTATTCATACCTTGGTCCTAGAAAATAGCGAATTTTCGGACATTTTCCCGGTATTTTTTGAATCTTTTTTCCAACTTTGTGCTTAAACGGCATTCAAACCACGCATGATAGAGTATAGGCAAACATGCCGGCATAGTGCCGACGTGTCTTCTATCGAACTACCCATCAAGAGCGACGCCATGAGTCAACTTACCGAACTGGTGCTGGCCAGTGGAAACGCCGGCAAGCTCAAGGAACTGGGCGCGCTGCTGGCGCCACTGGGCATCAAGGTTCACGCCCAGTCGGAGTTTGCCGTTCCCGAGGTCGAGGAAACGGGACTGACCTTTGTCGAAAATGCCCTGCTCAAGGCGAGGGAAGCCAGCCGGATCAGCGGCCTGCCGGCGCTGGCCGACGACTCCGGGCTCGCCGTGGATGCACTCGATGGTCGCCCCGGTATCTATTCCGCCCGCTTTGCCGGTGAACCCAAGGACGACGGTCGCAATAACGACAAGTTGCTCGAGGCCATGGCCGAGGTGCCCGAAGGGAGTCGTGGTGCCAGCTACTGGTGCGTGCTGGTGCTGCTCGAGCATCCCGAGGATCCAGTGCCACTGATCGTCCAGGCCGACTGGCGTGGCGAGATCCTGGCCCATCCGCGCGGTGAGGGCGGCTTTGGCTATGACCCACTGTTCTGGCTGCCGGATCAGGGCGCCAGCGCCGCCGAACTCGGCGCGGCGGAGAAGAACCGACTGAGTCATCGCGGTCGCGCCCTCTCGGCGCTGCTGCTCGAACTCGAGCGTCGGTCGAGTTCGTGATGGTGTCTCGTCTTCCGCCGCTGGCGCTGTATGTCCATGTGCCCTGGTGCGTGCGCAAGTGTCCCTACTGTGACTTCAATTCCCACGGTGTCGGGCGCGGCGCCGAACTCCCCGAACAGGCCTACCTGGCGGCGTTGATCGACGACCTGCGCAGCGATGCCAGGCTTGCCGACGGACGCGAGCTGGTCAGCATCTTCATCGGCGGCGGCACGCCGAGTCTGATGTCTGGAGATTTCTATCGCCGATTGCTGGATACGGCGAGCCAGCTGGTGCCTTTCGCCTCGGATATCGAAATTACGCTGGAAGCCAACCCGGGGACGCTGGAGCGTGGCCGCTTTGCCGACTATCGCCGTGCCGGCATCAACCGGCTGTCGCTTGGCGTTCAGAGTTTTCACGACGCACAGCTTTCGGCGCTGGGTCGTATCCATGGCGGCGAGGACGCCGAGCGCGCCTTCGATGAGGCTCGCCGAGCCGGATTCGACAATCTCAATCTGGACTTGATGCATGGCTTGCCGGGGCAGACCCCGGAGCTCGCGCTTGCCGACCTGGAGCGGGCCATCACGCTGGCGCCGGAACACCTGTCCTGGTATCAGCTGACGCTGGAGCCCAATACCGAGTTTCATGCCAAGCCACCGCGGCTACCGGAAGAAGAGGTGCTGTGGGATATCCAGGACCTGGGCCACGAGCGTCTCGAGGCGGCAGGATTTCAACGCTATGAGATCTCGGCCTACTCGAAGCCCGGACGTCGGGCGCGTCACAACCTCAACTACTGGCGCTTCGGCGACTACCTGGGGATCGGCGCCGGTGCCCACGGCAAGATCAGCCAGCCGAGCGAGTCGGGTTTCCACATCGAGCGCCGCTGGAAGACTCGCCAGCCCGAGGCGTACCTGCGGCGACATCAGGACCCACGGGGTTTCGTGGCCGGTCATCGACGGGTGAAGCCCGACGAGGTGGCGCTGGAATTCGCGATGAACGCACTGAGACTGGTCGACGGGGTATCGCTGGATACCTGGTGTGCACACACAGGACGCTCTGTGGCAGAGTTGTCGCCAAAGATCGACAAGGCGCGTGAAAAGGGACTTATTGTGCAAGACGCCGCCAGGGTTCAAGCTTCTGCGCAAGGTCTATTATTCTTGAACGACCTTTTGACCCTGTTCAGCGAAGACTGAAAGGGATGATGTACCACATGGAAGGAGACGTTGACGCCATGAGCAGCAAGACTCGACTGATCGCCCCGCTGGCAGCCGCCGTGATTCTGGCTGGCTGCTCCACAACGGATCCTTACACTGGCCAGACCGATCGCAACAACACCGGCATTGGCGCCGCTGTGGGTGCCGCCGTCGGTGCCGCAGCCGGCGCCATCAGTGGCGACGGCAGCACCAGCAAACGTGACCGTGCCTTGATTGGTGCCGCCGCAGGTGCCGCCGTGGGCGGTGGTATCGGTGTCTACATGGATCGCCAGGAAGAACAGCTGCGTCAGAGCATGCAGGGTACCGGGATCGAGGTTGAGCGCCAGGGTGACAACATCGTGCTCAACATGCCGAGTAGCGTGACCTTCGGTTTCGACTCCGCCGACCTGACCGGCGGCGCCACCAGCGCCCTCAACGACGTGGCCAACGTGCTGACCCAGTATCCGGAAACCCGCGTCAATATCGCCGGCCACACCGACTCTACCGGCGACGCCAGCTACAACCAGCGTCTGTCCGAGCGTCGTGCCCAGTCAGTGGGCAGCTACCTCCAGGGGCAGGGTGTCGCCTCCGGTCGTCTGTATGTGAGCGGTTACGGTGAAAACCAGCCGATCGCCAGCAACAACACCGAAGAAGGTCGTGCCCAGAACCGTCGCGTCGAGATTACCCTGACGCCGACCGGCCAGCAGGGGTAAGGCGACTCGGCTGCCTGACCTGTATGAGGGAGGCCCGCCACCTCGGTGGGTTTCTCTCGCTTGCGTCGATAGCCCGTAGCTGAAGTCGCGACGTTGCAGCGACTGCAACGGCAAGGCCCGCACCTCTCGACAGAGGCGCGGGCCTTTTCGATACCTGCCTTTCTCTTCATTCCTGCCCGGTCTCTCCAGGACCCTCTAGATCTCTCTTGATCTTGTCTGGCCTGGTCTCTCCCAAGCCCTGCTGCTGCCCCAACCTTGGTCACAGCGCTATCTGGCGACGGCTCCATGATATTCAACGGCTCGGGTTCGTGGGGGGACAGCGTACCTACTCGGACAAAGCCCAATGTCTGTCATGAGTCTATACGTCTGCACGCAGACCCCTACTTGCTGTTATCGTAAAGCCATCGACTCGGCGAACGATTTTCGCCCCACGACCAGGTCAGACCATCCATGCTTTCCTATCAGCACGCCTATCATGCCGGCAATTTCGCCGACGTTCATAAACACTTGTGGCTTTACGCCACGATTGATCATTTATTACGTAAAGATAGTGCTATTACGTTTATGGATACTCACGCCGGGCGAGGAAGCTATCCGTTGGCGGCTGAAGAAACCGCGCGGCTCAAGGAGTACCAGACGGGCGTCAAGCGCTTGTGGGACAGCCGCACCGAGACGGGCAAGGCGGGCGCGCAGAATCCACTGCTGACGACCTGGCTTGAGGCGATCGACTCCGTTCAGACGCGGCCACAGCAATTGACCCACTACCCAGGCTCGCCCTGGTGGCTGGGTCATCGGCTGCGTGATCAGGACCGATTGACCCTGTTCGAGTTGCACCCGGGTGAGCACGGCCACCTGGCCCGGCAGTCACTGGCAGGCGAAGGGCAGCAGGCGAATATTCGACGCGTGCATGGCGACGGCCTGGCCGGGCTCAGGTCACTGCTCCCGGTAAAGACACCGCGGCTGTGCGTGCTGGTCGACCCGAGTTTCGAGCGCAAGTCGGAGTACCAGGAGGTCGCCGAGACCATGATTCATGCCCTCGGCAAGGTCCGCCACGCGGTGCTGCTGCTGTGGTATCCACTGCTGCCCGCCGGGCGCCACCAGGAGCTGTTGGACAGGCTGCGAGCCAGCGGTGTGCGCAAGCTATGGCGCAGCGAGGTGATCCTGCACCCCCCGGGAGGGGCGAGTCACGGCATGTACGGCAGCGGGATGCTGGTGGCCAACCCGCCCTGGGGTGTCAGCGACAGCATGCAGGCCGCCATCGCTGACTGGCTGCCGCTGCTCGGTGACGCAGCGCGCCACGAGCAGCGCTGGTGGGTCGGGGAGTAGCGCCTGGTCGTCGGTCATCTGGCCAGACGCCAATCGGATCATGGTGCCTCGAACATCAAGCGAAAGCCCACCGGTGAGGTTCGGTCGATGGATGAGAGGCCGGCAATTTCCTGCAAGGCGGCGATGCCGTCCTCGAAGCCCAGCGATTCTGCGCTTAGCCATACCGGCTGATCCGACACCACCAGCCAGCGTGTGTCGGCGAGTCTTGCCACCAGTACCTGGGCCTCCTGCTCGGTCGACGCCGAGCCGAGACTGATATCGACTGGGATACTGGTCGCCAGGGTCTCGCCTACGCCAAGTGAATCGAAGCTGGAGGTATCGACCTGGGCCGAGATCGCGAAGCTGGCCGCGGCCAGCAGGTGCTCGAGCATCCGTTCATCACGGATATCGATGCCCGTGTCCAGCGATTCTGTGGCCACCTCGATGGTGACCTTGCCGCTATCGTCGATACCGCCGGACAGACCGTCCAGGTGGTGGGTCTCACCTATGCTCTGGTTTTTCACCGAGCCGAACCACAGGCGTGAATCGTCACCGGACAGCTGCCAGTCCGCCAGGGCGGAAAGCGAGACGCTGCCTAGCGCCATTGCGACAACCAGGGGAAGGACTTTCATGGGGACTCCTGTGGGCAAGGGGGCACTGCCCACAGTGTAGCGGGTATGACAGATGCCCTGGACGAGCCCTCGGTCCGGCCGGCCGGGGGGCGGATGTCTGGCACCAGTGATGGCGGACGCCTCAGGCGCCCCATGTCGGCGCCAGGCGTGGCTTCGCCATCTCTGAAGGGGTGGCGAGGCGATCGCTGGCGCATGAAAGTGGGTAAGTGCTTGCTATCGGTGGAGCGTCTGTTTTAAAGGCTTTTGTGCATTTTCAGGCATTCACTTGCCGATACAAAAGCTGCCGAAGATCTCACCCAGCAGATCGTCGGCGCTGAACTCGCCGGTGATCTCCCCCAGCGCCTGCTGGGCATCACGCAGGTCCTCGGCCAGCAGCTCGCCCGCGCCATAGCCTTCGAGTTGTGCATGGCCGTTGTCGAGGGCCTCGCGAGCGCGGTCAAGGGCGTCCAGGTGACGACGCCGAGCCGAGAAGCGGCCTTCGGTGGTGGACTGAAAGCCCATGATCTCCTTGAGGTGAGACTTGAGGTTATCCACACCCTGACGTGATCTGGCGGAGAGCCGCAGCGTAGGAGGTGTTGTGGATAAATCGAGTCCCGGTGCTTCACCGCTCTGGTCCACCTTGTTGCGCACCAGGGTCAAGCGTGAGGCGTCCGGCAGGCGCTCGACGAATTCCGGCCAGATGGCCATGGGGTCGGTGGCCTCGGTGGTGGTGGCGTCCACCAGTAGCAGGACCCGGTCGGCCTTCTCGATTTCGCTCCAGGCGCGGGCCACGCCGATCTTTTCCACCGCGTCGGGGGTATCGCGCAGGCCGGCGGTGTCGATGATGTGCAGCGGCATGCCGTCCAGATGGATATGTTCTCGCAACACGTCCCGGGTGGTGCCCTCGATATCGGTGACGATGGCCGTGTCCTGTTCGGTCAGCGCATTGAGCAGGCTCGACTTGCCGGCATTGGGCCGTCCGGCGATGACCACGCTCATGCCCTCGCGCATCAGTGCGCCCTGGCCGGCACTGCGACGCACCTCGGCGAGCTCCGTCATGAGCGCGCCAAGCTTGGCCGCGACATGGCCATCGGCGAGGAAGTCTATCTCCTCCTCGGGGAAGTCGATGGCCGCCTCTACGTACATGCGCAGCTCGATCAGGCCCTGGACCAGCGACTGCACGCGGGTGGAGAACTCGCCCTGCAAGGAGCGCAAGGCATTTTCGGCGGCGCCACGGGAGCTGGCGTCGATCAGGTCGGCGATGGCCTCGGCCTGAGCCAGGTCGAGCTTGTCATTGAGAAAGGCGCGCTCGGAGAACTCACCCGGGCGGGCCAGCCGTGCCCCCAGCGCCACACAGCGCTCGAGCAGCATGTCCATGATCACCGGGCCGCCGTGACCCTGAAGTTCCAGCACGTCTTCGCCGGTGAAGGAGTGTGGCCCTTCGAAAAACAGCGCGATGCCTTCATCGATTACCCCGTTATCGCCCCTGAACGGTCCGTAGAAGGCCTGGCGCGCGTCCGGTACCTGGCCCAGCATGGCGCTGGCAATCGCGCCACAGGCAGGCCCCGAGACGCGTATGATGCCGACGCCGCCCCGACCCGGCGGCGTGGCGAGGGCGCAGATGCTGTCCTGGGTGTAAAGAGGCGTGGTCATGGTCAGACTCCTTGATGATCGGGCGTATTGTCAGGCGCAGCGCCTGGCTTTGCCAGTCCGGCTGGTGTGACCAACGGCTGTGGCCAGAGGTGCGGGCCCTGAAACGCCAGACCCCCGCCGAAGCGGGGGTCTGGAAGCGTCATGCATGAGGACTTACTTGGTGTTCATGCCCTTGCCGACGCTGGGGTCTTCCTCGATCTTGCGGGTGATCACGTACTGCTGAATGATCGAGATGCAGTTGTTGCACACCCAGTAGATGACCAGACCGGCCGGGAACCACAGGAAGAAGAAGGTGAAGACGATCGGCAGCATCTTCATGATCTTCGCCTGCATCGGGTCCGGAGGCGTCGGGTTGAGCATCTGCTGAACGAACATGGAGGCGCCCATCAGGATCGGCAGGACGAAGTAGGGGTCCTTCACCGACAGGTCCTGGATCCACAGCATGAAGGGCGCGTGACGCAGTTCCACGGACTCCAGCAGCATCCAGTACAGCGCGATGAACACCGGCATCTGTATCAGGATCGGCAGACAGCCGCCCAGCGGATTGATCTTTTCCTTCTGGTAGAACTTCATCATCTCCTGGGACATCTTCTGGCGGTCGTCGCCGAAGCGTTCCTTGAGACGCTGCATTTCCGGGCCAAGCTTGCGCATGCGTGCCATGGACTTGTAGGCCTTGGCAGACAGCGGCCACAGGGCAGCCTTGACCATGATGGTCAGGATGACGATGGACCAGCCCCAGTTGCCGATCAGATCGTGGATGTGATCGAGCAGCCAGAACAGCGGATTGGCGATGAACCACAGCCAGCCGAAGTCGACGGTCAGCTCCAGGTTCGGTGCCACGGCCTCAAGCCGCTCCTGCACCTTGGGGCCCATGTAGAGGGTGGCACCCAGGGTGGCGTCGGCTCCCGGTGCCAGGGTCTGGGCCTGGCCGGCGAAGGCAGCAACGTTGCGGTCCTGACTGTCGGTGGCGGCGTAGAACAGGTTGTCCTGCTGCTGCGGCGGTACCCAGGCGGAGGTGAAGTAGTGCTGGATGATCGCGACCCAGCCGCCCTCGACCTCGCGGTTCTGGAAGTTGCCTGCCTGGATGTCCTCGAAGTCGATCTTCTCGTAGCGGTTCTCCGGTGAGGAGTACGCCGCGCCGAGGAAGGAGCGCATGCCCATCTTGGGGCCAGTGGACGGATCCGGGTTGTTGTCGCGGGCCAGTTGGCCGATGAAGCGTGCGCTTACCGGCTCCTCGCCAGCGTTGGCAAGCAGGTAGCTGACGTCGACTGCGTAGTCGTCACGACTGAAGGTGAAACGCTTGACGATGTCGATGCCATTGACGGTGGCGGTCATGTCCACCTGCAGGCTGTCCTGGCCGTCGGCCAGGCGGTACTCGGTCTTCTCGGGCGAGAAGGCGATACGACCGCTGTTGCCGTCAAGCTGCAGTCCAGAGCGAGCGACGTAGCTCAGGGTGCTGTTGTTGGACAGCAGCACGTAGGGCCGATCCCCATCCTGGCTCATCAGATGCTGGGGGAGGGCGGCGTAGACGATGTCGCCACCCTGGGGGTCGATACGCACGTCGAGGACGTCGGTGATGACCGCAATGAGATCTCGACTGTTGGCAGCGGGCTCGCTGCTGCCGGGCAGCTCGCTGCCGACATCATTGGCCGAGCTGGGTGCCGCCAGGCCTTCCGACGTGGAGGCGTCGGCACCGTTTGAGGTCGCGTTGCTGGTGATCGCCGGAGCATCCGGGGTGCTGGGCGGCTGACCGTAGTCCTGGTTCCACTGCACCATGATCAGGTAGGCGAGCACCGCCAGGGGGATCAGCAGGAGTAGTCGTTTTACGTCCATGAAGGGTCTGCCCGAAGGGAAGTGAACATGCCGATGGCGCCACGCGAGACGCCTACATGAGATACACGAAAGCCTGCCGGAGGCAGGCCAGTATTCGTACGGAAACGTTCCGCGTCGCGAGAGGTGACGTCAAGGGGCCGGAAGAGGGACTCGTTCATGCTCGGACGAAGTGTGTTCGGCATTGAAGAGCCTCTTGCTGCTAGTTACGGCTTTGCTTCGGCTGTGACCGAGTGTCACCCCGGGTGTCACTCGCGTGGCGAGGTGTCGTCGATGTCCGCGAGGGACGAGTCGACTTTTCGGCCTCGCGCTCGAGACGACGCCACATGCCGAACAGCTGGCGCAGCACGGTGTCGTTGTCGACCTCGTTGACGCCACGCCTGGCCAGCAAGACGATATCCACGGCGGGAAGTCGATGCTGTGCATGCCGAACGGACTCACGAGCCAGTCGTTTCAGTCGATTGCGATCGACGGCCCGGCGTACGTTCTTCTTGCTGAAGACCAGGCCCAGGCGAGGGTGTCCCAAGTCATTGGGAATCGCCAACGCCATCAGGCCCTTGCCGTGAACCTTGTAGACCGCCCCATCGAACACCTGGCGGTAGTCCCCGGCAGTCAGCAAGCGGCATTGCCGGGGAAAGGTCAGACAGGCCACGAAGGACCTGCGCTTAGGCGCTCAGGCGCTTGCGGCCCTTGGCACGGCGACGTGCCAGAACGGCGCGGCCGTTTTTGGTGGCCATGCGAGCACGGAAGCCGTGCGCGCGCTTGCGCTTGAGAACGCTCGGTTGGAATGTGCGCTTCATAACTCGTTAATCCCACAGTGGTTTTTTGGAACGGATAGACATCCAGAGGCTCCCGGAATCCGCTCGGGCCCCCGGGGGTATTCGGCTCAAGACCGGATATTTTAGTGATTTCAAGCCCTGGGTGCAATCTTTTCGCGGGCCAGAAAGCAGGTTTCAGGGTGTTCGCCCCTGCCAGTCCGGCCCAGACGGCTGGGGATAACTCTTGCTCGAGCCGAACCGGCGGGTGAACAAGCCACCCGGGGCCAACCTCGCGACATGACCCGCTGCCTACATAGCAATAAAGAGAAGTTCTTGACTGATGTTGTTATTACTACTGGGGATAGTTTTTGTGGATAAGCGTGTTCACGTATGAAATTTCAACATGTTGCGTTGCATATAAAAGTGTGGAGAAAACGTTGAGACCGCGGGGAGGAGCGGTGTGGTTCCGGTGGATCAATGATGAGATTGTCCACAGGGACTCGTTCGCCAGCAAGTTGTTCCAGCACAACTCCGAATGGCGTACAAGGGTTTTCCACAGCTAGGTTTCGGTGCCGTTCTCGTGTGGATAACTCGTGGTGACAAGGCTACAATGTGCGGTCGTTCTTCAACCAAGGTAGCTCGC